>CBDFNN010000001.1:0-52422 GCA_965250215.1 Rhodothermales bacterium
GAGTCCTCTTGCCCTTCTTCCCAGCCAAATAGTATTTCATAAGATCCATCATGATCTTCGTCAATAATACGTATGCTGTAATCCCGCCCTGTATGTAATCCGATTTTGGCTTTCAATCGATATCTTTCTGCATAAACACGGGCCACCTTTGGGGCTGAATCAATTGGCATATTATGGAAGGCATAGTTGTATAGATTGTTTTGTACGCTCTGCCAAAAATATTTGGGATCGCGGCTGTCTAAATCGTTTACATATAGCCAAACAGTATTTTTAGGGTCATCCGATTCATCTGCGTACTCAAACATCAAGTAGAGCTCTACGCCCCCTGTAGTTGTGGTTGATATAGTATACCACTTACTGTCATAGCCCTGGGCATATAGGGTCTCGATACTGCCTAGGTGAGTGGACAAGGCTAAGAGTAGCCAGAGAGAAACAGAATGAAAGAGTTGGAATCGGGCTTGCCGACGGCACGCCGTTATTGTTAGAAAAGTCATGGCTGGATAGGTATAGAGTCGTACTTCAAATAACATGGGCAAGAAGGGCAGTTGGGAGAATATTCCCTTCAAGATGGATATTAGAACTATCAATTGAGGTCACTTCACGCATCACAGGTAAATGTTTTTTCATTCATGAGTGACGTTCGTCCAATGTCCAATACATCTCTTAGTGTTTACCGCCTTCGTCTAGAAGGCGATAAACGCCAGCCATTCAGAACATTCCTTTTATGTACTCCAAAATCATCTTGGCACGTTTAAAAGCAAAGGAGTACATAAAGGACGTTATGTTACCCTTTATGTGCTATACTTAGGGTATGACAAATAAACCCGCAAAAGACAAGCGATTGACCGTCGTGTCAAGCGTCTCTCTCCCTTCCTCCTCTTCCCTGCCGGTTCCGTCCGTCATTGAGAGTGCTGGCAAAAAAGCAAAAAAACGATTCATCGAGTTTTTTACGGCCAACATCCGGAATGCCAATACTCGAGACGCCTATGCCAGAACGGCCGTTCGTTTTTTTTCTTGGTGTGAAATGCGATCGCTAGAGCTCGGCCAAATTGAACCCTTCCATGTGGCTTCCTACATCGAGCAGATGAGCCAAATGTACTCCCCTGCCTCGATCAAGCGACACTTGGCAGGAATCAAGATGCTTTTTGATTTTTTAGTGATTGGACAAATCGTTCCCGGAAACCCCGCAGCTATCGTTCGAGGCCCAAAACATTCTGTGACAAAGGGATCCACTTCTGTTTTGAGTGCAAAGGACATGCGACGCCTTTTCGATGCGATAGATGTCACTACGGTCGCCGGTCTACGTGACCGAGCGCTGATTGGTCTGATGGTGTATTCCTTCGCTCGTGTGAGTGCGGCCGTCAATATGAAAAAGGGAGACTATCTACAAAAAGGATCCAAGGAATGGGTATTCAGGCTTCATGAGAAAGGAGGAAAGCGTCATGAGGTACCAGCGCACCACAAAGCGCAAGAATATCTCGATGCCTACATCAAAGGGGCTGGATTAGAAAACCAACATCGCAAAGCTCCCCTCTTTCGATCCTTCGACTATCGAAATGGCCCGCTCACCGACCGCCCGTTAACGCGCACCCAGGTTACTAAGATGGTTAAGCGTCGAGCTCGAAGCGCAAGTCTTAATCCAGAAAGGATTTCTGCACATTCCTTCCGAGGTACTGGGATAACAATTTTTCTCGAAAATGGAGGGTTACTAGAGAATGCTCAACGGATTGCTGCTCACGCTGATGCCCGAACAACCAAGGGATACGACCACAGTAGCGATACGATTGAGCAAGGTGAAATTGAGAGAGTTAGGATATAGTCGTGTCTAGCGATAAAAAGCGATCGCAATTGAGACGTTCAATAATACCCGTAGACGATATCGGCCAAGCTCTTCGATATTTTAGAAACCATTCTATGGATTGCTCCTGCCTGGGCGTTGAGACTTTTGTACGTCAGTTAGTTCATAACCCCTCGATACTGGCGAAAATCTCTTTTTGATTGCGATTAGATCGGTATCCTCTCCTTGAAGATCGATTTCAATTTGACTTGATTCTTTATGTATCACAATAAAATCGAACCCAATCCCCAAAAAGTTATGGATATCAATTACGTCTGACATCCATACTTTATTATCCCTCATGTACATAATTCTTTGACCGGCAGCCAAGTTTTGATGATCTGGAATTACCATCTCTCCGGAGTTCATTTGACTAAACTCCACTCTAGCCCTCACACCCCTGGCGGGTCTCTTTTCAGAAGTCAACACAATTTCTAGCCTTGAAATGTTGTGATCGATTATTCTTGAATCAATTTCGAAATCAAGTGACATTAGATATTTTGATTAATTATTTTAAAGTGGTCCTAAATCTGGGGGTAATTACAGTTCTTGGAAAACCCAAAGGCACTATCCAATCAAGTATGTACGATAAAGACCGGGAACGCATTAAAGAACTACTCGCACACGGTATGCCTCAAAAACGGATAACAGATCTACATTTGCGCTACGGTACGACCAAAAGTCTCAGTTACTATATCCGTACGAGAGGCCTGAAAAGTAATAGAAAAACGAAACCGTAACCTTTTTTCACGCTCGCTCCCGCTGGTCCAAAGTGAGATTGAGAGGGTTAGGATATAAGCGTCTCTGGTGGCCTCGAAACAGGGTCTATCGTTTCCTGCCAAAAGAAATGGCGGTAACAGCGACTAATTGAGTATTTAGCTCATCAGCATCGTCAAACCTGCTGCAAGACGATGTGACTTGTTCTACGCTATCGCGCGTCTAAGTAGACCTGATCAACTTTTGCTGAAGCTTTAACCCCGACCCTCTACCGGTTTGCCAGCACGAATCCCAAATATTGAAGCGATTAGGCCTGTTTTCTGCTCCGTTGCTACTGGAAGGCCACTTTGTAACAGATTTCTAACCTTTATATAGAAAAAACATCCTGCTCTCAGAAGAAACGATACGAGCATTACTCATCACGAATCTTGTCGCCGCCGAAAAAGAGGCGTGCGCATATTTATCAGGCTCTTGTTCAATGGACCGTTGATTGTCCCAGCTATCCCAAACGTCGCTGTAAGTATCTCTGCCAATAAGATTAGAGTTCTTTAGTGAGGTAATTTGTTTGATCTCCAACCTGCTTCTTCTAAACTTCTGACCACTTTTGTCACTTGGCCAGAAATACTTAAAGAAAATTCCGTCAATTACTATTGTACCAGTCAGAACATCTCGATGTAGGGAGTCAAATAGCACTCCCTTACTAGATTTGTTTAACCTAAAATCTGGAAAATTCGCTTCTAGTTCTCCTAATATAACAGGATAAGCGTTCGAAACTTCCAGGGCAACACTTGAATAACTTGCCTTTAAATACCCCATTCCTTTAAAGGTCGAATTTAGGTGCTCTAGTCTGGCCTTTACTATATCATCTACGAAATGCCTCGATTTCAGGCTAGCTGAATTTCCGGGATATTTCGATTCTTCAAGGGTCGAACAAGAACCAAACAACAACGTGCTCACTAGTACTATCGCAACAATATTCTCCTTACTGAGTGGATAGTTCGTCATATTAATTTCTTATTTTAGGCGGAACGAGTGGCGAAATAGGAATATGCGGGATGGCAATACCACCCCGTCCAATTCTGTTTGGATTCCTTATATACGAAAGATTTATACCTCCTTGTGAATCGTGAAGATTGTATCCTTTTTTAAAGCGGTAAACATTCTCAATATAGAGCGGGGACCATTCTTCAACCTGAATGCCCGATCCGTGCGGCACAATTTTTCCTGCCGCTGACATCTGTAATTTTGTGAAGTCATACTCACCTTTTTCCTTTTGGTCAGTGAATGAAAATACGTAGGCATGAACTAATTCGTGTAATAATATTGCATCTAAATTTTTGGCCCAGAGTCTCTTATACTCACCAGTACCAACCTTTTCTTTATTGTTGAATTTTATTTCATCTGCCGTCGCGGAGGAAGTTTTCCACGGTATTATTTTTAGATTAGGATCATTGTCGTCATCAAAACGGTCGACTGCAAAATCAGCAAAATCATCTGCAGAAAGTTCGTTTAGAGCATTTACAATATCATTAATAAACTTGTTTTCGCCCGAGTAGCTCTCCCCTTTACGATATGTGTAACATTCTTCACTCACGACGTCTCCGTTTTTATCTTTTTCTCCGCTGCAGACCTTAATTAGCTCACCAGTTGGATCAACTGATGTAATTGGATTGTTCCCAACATAGGAATACGTACTGAGACCTGGATAGGTGTCCTCCATAGGATCTCTCGCCCCCCATCTACCGAGAACGCCATCATAGAATCTAGCATTGGCATAATGCAACCCCGTCCCTGCATCCAACTCATGCCCGGTGTAGTTCTCCATTGACTTTGTTCCACCAGCCATCGTCCTCCCTGGCATGGCAAGCCCAAACGGATAGTAGTCCGAATAGTCTGTAGGGGCACCAAGTTCATTTACCACGACACGAACGCTACCCAAGTGATCTTTGAGGTAGTAATAGCGAGTGAGATCGTTGCCGATCGTTGTGAAATTGAATGAAGACGTCCACCCGGAGCAGGCACTGTTGTCCGTACGACAGGCCCTAACCTGCCAGTAGAGGAATGTCGCTGCAGGAAGAGATACGTCTGGTATACCGGATTCAGTCAGTCGACCACTCTCATTTTCAAAAACGATATTTATGACATCCCCGGCCTCGGTTATGCTTGTACCGATCCGTATGTCATAGCTCGTTCCTGTGACATCCGACCAATCAAAGGTGACAGGATTGGACACGTTCAAACTCCCGTCAGCAGGACTTGCAAGAACTGGTTTGGATGGTACTTCTCCTGGCGGCTTGGCCGTTAAGGCGTAGTCCTCATTTGGCTCGTCCTCCACCAGAGGATCCGGATAAACCTTCGAGCCCATTTCGTAGTCGTCGTGACTAACCATTGTGGTGCCAGACCAACCAAGAGGCAGAACGGCCGAATAAGCTCCCGATCCACCACTAACAGCTGTAACGTTTGGATTGCCCGGGAATAATACAGTAGCGCCAACGATGGCTGAACTCGACACGTCGTCCGTCACCGTGCCACTGACAACGATCGTGGGCGTGTTGCCCACTCCGGTGCAAAATTGGAAGGGCGAGGACGGATCTCCCCAGGAACCATTAATACGTCCACTTACCTGCCAGGTGTAACATCCTTCACCCGGAAGTTGATGGTAGCCATGAGAGGCACTGTTGCCCCCTTTCGTTGATATATAGTAGTAGCTTTGATTCGCAGGAACATCTTCGGCAAATATTTCAATTCTGGTGTTCTGCCACGCGTTGGGCCCCACCTCCCAGGTAAACATGGGCCGCGTTCCTGTATGAGAGGCGTAATTCGCCGGGTCATAGGGACGAGGATATTCCTCTCCTCCCCCTCCCCCGCCCGTAGAGGTCAAGGCAAAATTCAAATCAGTTCTCGAGGCGGTAAAGTTATCCAGAATGTACACTGTCGGGTTCGAATCATACCCAGAGCTGGCTATAGTAACTTCTCCCTCCCAACCGGCTGGTAGGTTAGGTACTTCAAATACCCCGCTTCCATTACTCAGGGGGCGATAACGAAGCCCACCGTCATCCGGATCAAAAAGGACTTCAATATTTTCCTTAGGTAAACCACCTTCGGTGATGACCCCTGATGCGGAGTAGGTCTGTCCGGAAGGGGCACTGCCGGTATGGAAGGTGTAGTGATTCGAGGGGTCCTCCCAACCGCTGGCTGTTTTTCCGGTAACCCGCCAATAATAGGTTGTATTGTTTTGAAGTTTAAGATGTTCAGGGAGATTGGGATTAGAGGCACTGGTCGTCCATGATGTCGTGATATTTGGGTCGTCTTGGTACACAACATGCTGGTTCAACCACGACCATTCATTGGTCGTCCATTCCAGTTTTAATCTGGTAAAGTTGTGAGAGCCTCCATTGGCTGCCAAGTCCCAGACGAAGGTCACATCTGTCGTTGTATTGGGCGCGTTGTTTCCCGGCAAGTTTGGCCTCGGATAACTTGTTCCTGAGCCAGGATTGCCAGTTCCTGTATTAAAATGACCCAGGTCTGACCAGGTCCATGGCCCGTTGGCGCTGACACTTCCGCCTACCTTCCAGTAATACGGTGTGTCAGCCGCAAGACCAGAAACGGCAACTTCCTCTCCAAGGTTATTCAATTCAACAAAGGATCCGGGCTCAAAAGTTTGAGACGTTCCATACTGAAGCCGGATAAAGGGATGGTCTGTCACATCCCGGTACCACTCAAATGTGAAGGCTGTCCCCACGTTCATTTGACCTTGGGTTGGATAATTTAGAGTTATGTAGCCTTCGTCAAGACTGACGGTAGAAAACTGCCACTCGTCTGTCCAGTCAGAACATACTTCTCCATTGCATGCCTTGACGCGCCAGTGTACTTCCGTTCCTGGTGCTGTGGCGCCAGAAGGCACACTTGAATTGGTCGTAGCTATTTCATCCGGCGGATTCAGGCTAGTCCCAATAGGTTCATATAATGCCTGATAGCGATATTCTGCGGCTCCGTTGCTGGCCCACATCAAGTCGGGATTCAAATGCATGTCGATCTGCCCATTGGGTGGACTGACCAGGCTCGGCACGGGAGGCGCCAGGACAACAGGTGCCGTCTGCGTGGTAAAAGCCCACGCTCCAGAAGTCGACTCTCCGCTACTCCATGCGCCGCAATTTACACCGTCGTCGTTACAGGCGCGGACACGCCAAAAATAGGTCGTCGTGTATTGATCGGCGAAGGAGGCCGCAAAACTCGATTCGCTCGTAAAGAGTGCGGCATTAGCAAAGCTTGATGCCGTTGTTATTTGATAGTGATAGGACCCTGGCTCGGTACCAACTCCCGCTTGCCACTGCAGCATGGGGCTCACCACGATGCCGGTTGCCGATAGCGCAGGCGCGATAGGTGTTGGAATGCCTGGAGGCGTTTCTGTATACGTTCGTGTCTTAAAATGTCGAACCTCACTCCAGGGGCTGCATCCCCCGTTGTTGCACGCTTTTGCTCTAACATAGTAGTCGCTCGCGCCAACTAAATCGCTCGGCCTGAACCAGTCGCTTGCTGTACTGGTTTCGGTACCTGTCCAATTGGTATCCGTTTGCAGTTGATACCGGTACGAGGTAGCATCTTCAACAGGCTGCCAATTGATTGCAATATTGGTATCGTATTCGATGGGACTGGCCGCGTCGTATTCAAAAGGGTAGGTAATCGAAGTCGCTACAGGTGGAGCGCCGGTCGGCCCTCCATCACCATCCGCATCTACGGTAAAATACGATGTCGTGCTCTGCGTCCATGCCGATCCAAGCTTACCCCGAACGGTCCAGTAGTAACTTTGTGTATCGAGAAGAGGCAGGGCCAGAGGATGTACAAAACTGGTTAGGGTACCCGGCAAGCCAGTCTCGCTTAAGACAGACGTAGTCGTGGCATCACAAGGCGAGGCGTCGCATACAAACAACTCCAGTTCATCATAGGACTGATCAAGACTCCAGGCGTAATCGGGCGCATCGGTATACACGGTGACGCCGTTTCTAGGGCTGGAAAGAACAATCGTTGTAGCTGTGCCTGGATCATCTACCGTTGTAAATAGTCCAGCTGGCGTCCACTCTTCCCAAATGCCGGTTACCATGCCACGAACTTGCCATCCGTAGGTCGTTTCATAGGACAGGGGTGTCCACGTAAGGCTTGTCGTCAAAGGATTGTAGACCGAGAAAGTCTGCCAGTAACCGGGGTCGCTATAGGCAAGTCCCACCCGTATTTCAAATTGCTGGTAGCCTCCCGTTCCGTCGTCCCAATCAAAGGTAGGAGGCGCCGGATAGGACGGTTCTATTTCAACAGACCCATCCGGGGTGAGCAGACTAATCGGACCATGGCCCGCTCCGGTTAAAAAACTAGCGTCATTGCTAAAGGCTTGCCAAACGCCTGCTCCTTTTCCTTGCACGTGCCAATTGACTTCACTACTTGCTGGTAACTGACTAAGAACAGCATGCAATTGACTTCCTGGAATGTATTCAATCCGGCCTTCTGGAGAGCTCAGCTTGCCCGTACTCCATTCAACCGCAAACTCTTCATAAGGTCCTCCCAGATTGCTGTCATAGGTCCATCCCACCTCGAGCGTTGTAGCCTGGGCACCTGCTCCATACACCGGATATGTGATGGATACCGGAGGATACAAGGTCGTGAACACGCGTTGGGTACTCCACGCGCTACACACACCCAGGTTACAAGCGCGAACCCGCCACCTGTAGGAGGTGCTGTAATCCAGCGATGTCGGCGCATTACCTGGATCAGAGGTATTGACATTGCTTCCGACATTGATGGGAGCGGGACTGGATTCGGTCAGGGCCTCGGTATAGAGCCCATGCTGATATTCGTAGTAGGCCGCGTTCTCTACACTGCCCCAACTCAGGACAGGCGTCAAAGAGATTAAAGCCTCGTTTGCCGAGGGATAGGCCAATCCCGGCACCTCGGGAATACCTGGGCCTGCCGTTTCGATAGAAAAGTATCCCACCGAACCCGGATCGATAACGCCGTTCTTGTCGCGTTCGATCCGCCAGTAATAACTGCTATGGTCGCTTAAGCTGTCCAGACCGGTAACAGGTAAGGCCATGGACTCGCGATCGTTGGATCCCACCGTCTCAGGATTTACCGTAAAAAAAGCTTCAGAGGCCAAGCAAGCCGAGCTCGACGTACTCGCGTCACACACATAAAAAAATATATCTCCCTGGTTCTGATAGTTACCGGACAAGTCCCAGGTAAAAATAGGCGTGGTTGTCCCCAGCTCTTCTCCGTCCTGCGGCGACAACAACTCAATATTGCCGTCCTCCTGCAAGTCAAAAACGGTCGTAAACTGCCACATCTCCGTCCAGGGCGAACAAAGAAGTTGGGTCCCCACATCGCAAGCCCTGACCCGCCAGTAGTATTTTTCTTCTTCCAATAATGGGGTGGTCTTCAAATCCGCCTCGGTATTTGTCACGACCACGACCGGAGCAGATTTAGCTACATTGCCGGGCAAATCATTACCTATTTGATAGTCAAATTGATAATTTCCCGAGGTGCCACCGAACTGCCAATCGAGAACCGGGTCGATGGGGACTTCAAAGGCCGGATTGGCGGGAGAAAGCAGGTCCGGCATCGGTAAGTAGGTCCCGGTAGCAAAGGGTCCGCCTAATGACAATGACGGCGTGATAGACGCTCCTCCGTCTTGTGGTTCTTTGCTTGTCGTCGTTTTACCGTTCTGGGATGTAGGGTTGGATGCAGCGGCGTTGGTGGACACGGTATGGCCAGGATCCAGTTCACCCAGCACATAACCAGGCAAGGTCGTGACCATTCCTGAATCGGGCACGACCGTCGAGCGCTGATTGGATTCTTCCCAATACACCTTTCCTTCCCCCGGACGGTAGATGCCAAAAGAAAAGACGATGTTTTCTCCGATCATAGAAGGGGCAAAGAGTACTTGACTTGCATAATCAGCTACTGTGTCCGGGTACAAATAAGTAAAACCACCCATTTGCGCGGAATCAAAAATACGGACGAGCACTTCATCCCCAGCTCCAACGGGTTCTTCTGTTATATCAAGTGAAAAAAGGATTTCTTGCGCGTGCAGGGAGTTTGTCGTAGTCAGTCCGCTAACCAAGACAAAAAGAAAAAGGAAGGAGAAACGAATTGAAGAAAACGTTTTCATGATAGGCGTGGGTTGGAAATGGGAGAAAAGACTAGTTGGAGGAGGCTGGCTCGACTCGGCCGATGACAGAGCCACCGGCTAGGATATTCCAGTGTTTGAGCTCCCCGTCTTCATAGACGGCGAGCACCGATCCGTCCGCACCCCGCACGTAGTGACGTTTGTCCTGACCCCCGTTTTCGCTCACATACACGCGCAGGTTTTCAGCGTTGTAGACGTAATCGGCGCTGTACCCTGTCTTTTGAATCCGCAAGGGCTGATTCATATGACTGTAAGTGGGATAGTCCAGACCTCTCCAGTCATGGGTTACGTTCCCATTAGCGTCATAAGTAAAAGTATCGCCCGTTCCAACATTGGTGATTCTATTGTTTGCTCCTGCAAAACTATTAGATAGGCTATGCAGGTTTCCGGAATAACTTTGACCTCCTCCTCCAGGTGGCTGCTGCGCAAGTACCGCGTCTCGGTTTAGGGTAAGAATATTACCACTTGCGTCGTAGCTGATATTACCAACATCATAATCCCCATCCGTGCCCAGGTATTCGGCACTAAGAAGCCTATTGATGCTATCGTATTGGAATCGGTAGGCCCCGTCCTGATCTGGTGCATTAATGCCGATGGGCGTCTTCCAGGCCACCCACGAGATATTTCCGTTTTTTTGAGCCGTAGCGGTATCACCCGTTTCGATTCCTACATCATCATACCCGAGGGACATTTTGAACTGGTCCGTGCCCAATCCGATAACGGTTGAAAAATCGTCGTTATTGATGCCCGTAATCCAGTCTCGGATGTGATAGGCATAATCCACCTGCTGCGCCGTTCCCAAGTCTACCTGTTCGGCCTGTCCAGTTGCCCTGTAGGAGAAGTCTGCCTCTTGACGCGGGGTAGCTCCATTCACGCTTGAATGCACGTCCTGAAGCCTGCCAGCCCCGTCGTAGCGGTAGGTCAGGGCAAATCCTTCTCCTTCCCTTCCATCAAATTCAATTTTTGTAACCTGACCCAGTAAGTCGTGGGTGTAAGTGATGAGCTTGCCTCCAGACAGATCTGGCAGTTTTTGATAGATCTGATGAACATTCCCAAAATTGTCATAATAGTATTGAGTTTCTTGGTTACCCACCTGAACCCTCGTCAGCTTGCCCTTCCCATTATTATTATTAACTCCAGCCGGTGACTGCATACCCCCACCGTAGGTGTCATAAGTAAATATTCTCACTTCGCTGGTAGAGCTAGTTGGCCACGTCAGGTCGTTAGGATCAGCCGTGCTGAAATTAGCGTTAACGACGCCGGTCTCGATGGGCCGGCTGAACAGATCATACTTGACGTAGCTTACTGTTCCATTTGGATCCAGCGTGAAGCGAAGATTGTTTCTCCTGTCGTATTTATATACATAGGCACCATCAATATCTGGGGTGTCTTTTGAGCGAAGGTTACCCCGTGTGTTATACCTATAGAGCGTTTTCCAGTCATTCTGGGTCGTTCCACTTGGTAGTGAGTAGAAATTCGGCGGGCGGGTCTCAATGAGTTGCCCCATTTCATCGTGGATGAAGCCCGTGCTGAAGTTGACCACCAGCCCCGTTGGGTCTAAGGTCTGACGCAACACCTCCAATCCCCGCGTATCTGAAAAAGACTGATGAATGTTGTCGTTTTCATCCACCGATTCAACAGCCGCATAGACCGCATTTAGGCCAGCCAAAACTTGGCCTTGAGCGTTTTTGGGTTTGTCCGCAAAATAGCTCATTGCCACGCTTGTTCGCGTTCCGTCTACCGACGGATTGAAGATTTGAATCGGGAGAGTTCGGTCATAGAGAGACTCGACAAAGGGGTTATCTGCCCCGTTGTATTCCGTCTCAGCAGATCCAATCGGATCAAGCTGTTCGCCTGGATAGGTTGTTGAAAATGGTTTTACACTTTTGAGAACTTGATCTATACCGTTAACAATGGAGGAGCTATGAACCCAACCCTCACCTTCTGTTAGGAAACTGGACTGAATCGTAGCCCCTGTACCATTTATGTATTCCTTTGCGTAGCCCCATTTAACAGGACTATTCGAATACCGCATTTTTGTCTCTATCCTGTTTGACCCCCCAACCTCTCTTGACAAAAAGTAGTCGTAGGTTGAAATATCGATCCCTTCCTTTTTTGTTTGCTCGAGCCGTCCGAAAACGTCATAATCGAATTCTGCGGTCCTTCCATTTGGGTCAGTAATCTTATTCAGACGCCTACGGCTGTCGTATGCGAGATCTATTCCGAATCTAAGACCTGCTTTGGGGCTCGACTCGACGCGAGTAAGCAAGGCGTGTTGGTAAGCCGGAGGGTATATAAACTCCTTCTCTCCTCCATTTCCGTCTTTCGACTTCAAGACATTGCCATAGGCATCGTATTTGGTATTCTCCATCACCTTGACCCAATTGGGACTTGGATCGGACCTGTTGAAGAAAGGCCTAGCTCCTGATGGCGTGGGCGCATCGAACTGATAAACCGCCTGAGAAACCCAGGGTATCGGTGTGAACTCACCTGGTTCGCGATCAACCTGATAACAGTAGGTTCCCGCGCTATCACAGGGTCGCCATACTTCGACTGTCGATCGGAAAAAGTCTCCACCTAACTTACGGATGTCTGATTTATATACCGGACGTAATATATTCCGATCATAGATTTTGTCAGAGGTTAAATCGGAGTAGTTGACCTCATACTGATATTTGAACTCCTCGACCGTGCTTAATTGACCAATGCTATTGGGATGAGAGGTCGTAACAGTTTTTGGCAATCCAATCGTGTTATACTCGTAGGATTTGCTATGAGACACCGTACCTCCCCCTGGATATGACACAGACGTTGAAATGTGTTCAACTCGGTCTGCGGGATACCATCTTACATATGACTTATTATCGTTTGCGCATCCGGTGAACCGGGACGGAATCTCAAAGGCTTTGGACAATTTTTTTACAGTCAGATCATAGGCTGTAGTCGTTGTAGTCGTAAATCCATCATCGATGGTTTCAGATTCAACCATTCCCCAGCGCTGATCGCCGTTGTCTCTCACCAGAAATCCACCGAGAAGAAAGTAGTTGTCACCTGGCGTGCCACCATGAACAAGGCGCCTTAGAATCGTTTTTACAGGACTAATTCCTGGAGTAAGATCGGTCGTATAGTTAGTTTCCTTGGTACGAGTTATTTCCAATGACCCACTTTCATTTCTGGCCTTGGTCTCTTCCTTGATGTAGGGGTACACGACCCTTTCGTTGGATCGACTATTGCTTCGAAAAAATTCCCTTGCCTCTAAAGTAAAATGACGACGGGGTACGCCCGAGACACGCCCACCTGATGTACCTCCTGGCATATTGTAGTCGTAACTTCTCTCCCTCTTTATATCTGGCCCTTCTGTAAGATCACTTGTTGCTATCTTGTCTACTCTAGCCCCTCCATATGAGGAACCCTGAATTTCCGAAGCGAACAGAGCCTCACAGGTATGTGTATTGGAGGGGGCAAAGTGGTTAGCTACGTAGTAGTCTAGATCAGCATCAATGGCAACCTCGTCATTTTGGTAAAAAATAACATCTTCGACATTCGTTGGATGAAGAATGCTTTTTAGACTCCACGCCCATGCAGCGTTTCCTGGACAGTATCCGAACAGGCCACGATCTGTCCCATCTGGACAATTTAGATTACCGTAGTAGTCAAATACATAGCCTGGTAGTTCTGAGCTGTTGTCCGCCCCGATGAACCTAATTTGCTTCAACTTTAACCTATCGCCCATTTCATGGGTTGCGGCATTTCCTGTTGCTAAATGGGAGTTGTCTGTCTCCAAGACAACTTTCTTTACAAGCTGGTTGGAAGACTTGGCCTTCAGCGAAATTGAATCAATTTTTTTGTAATAGTCGTCGCATTGAGGATCGTTTAGACCTGATCCCAATCTGCAATTTCCACTGTGTATCTCGGGCGTCTTGGAACTGAGATCAAAAATGGCATAGTGTGTTGGCGTCTCAATGCCACGTAAGTAGGTGTGTTGAAGTAAGCCTTCCGGTGCAGTAGTAGCACTTCTGTTAAAAGACTGCACATCGTCGTAGTAGAGGCGAATCCAATCTCCATACTCCGAACACCCACCAACAGACGTGTTGTTCGGACATGGTATATCTCCTTCGGTATAATTAGGCCCTAGAATTGCAACGAGTCTCCACGTATTAACGAAGTAGTCCAATCTGTCTACATCTGCATTGGTTTCGGGATCGCTTGCTTCTCCGAGCCTTGTTCTCATAGAAGTAACGGTCGGCTTCTTAAACACATAACGCGTTCCGTTTTCGTCAGTAAGCGTAAATCTGGAATAGTCAAATCCTGTGTGTTGGGTCGTGTTCAAGGCGTCCCAATACCCTGTGGATGTTCCGTAGCCAGATCCATTCGGAGGAGGCGCGACGCCGATTAACCCTTTTGACGTGGAAACTAGCCACGGCTTCCAATCCGAAAAGTAAAACCCGTCTGATCCCGAGACTCTCGGAGGCTCATCTACAATATTTGATTGGACGCTCTCAAACGACTTGCTCATCGAGAAAGACTGACCTGGGAGGGAGACGTAATAGACATCTGGCTGTACTTCGATTTCAGTTGCGGTCTTTGCATAATCAGCCGTCCACAACTGATGATTTCCGTTATAGTCATCGTAGGATATTTGCACATCTCGTGTGATGGATCCTGGATCGAATGACCATCCCAATCCTATCCAACTGGATTCTCGCTCCGCCTGAATACTTGACCTATAACCAAACGATACAGGATAGTCTAACCCTCCCCTGCCCGGAATGGTCAGAATGGGAATAGAAAGATTTAGGTCACCACCAGAATCTACGCCTGGAGTAAGCGGAGCTGCCGGACGCCATACGTCGGGATGAACCGCATATTCATTGAACATTTCCTGCGCAAGTGCCGCTTGACAAAAAGTGAATACTGTAAGGAATGCAAGGCCTACTTGTCGTGTCTTCATGAGCTACTCAATGGTTGGTGTATCCCCTTTTTCAGCTCATGGTTAGGCTAGAAAAGGCAAACTTAAAGGAGATGTATCTCCCCCTCTCATATAGACATTCGTATTTCTGGCAGAATGTGCGCCACAAGTTTGTGATTATTTCTGGTTACCACTCCTCCGACAGGCCTTCCAGGCAGGCCCTACAGCAATAGCTTTTCTTCGCATTCAGGGAATTTGCAAATAGACCGACTGTCTGTCTTGTACGAGCTCTGTGAATGTGCGGAAGCCATTGTTATGGCACGGCCTAAATCTCCGTCTTATACAATAAATCAGGGCAATAAACAGTACCCTATTGTGCAGGACAGCAACCCTTATGCCGACTCCTCTCTCTATTCAGCGGCGTAAAAACACGACTTACAACATGAGTCACAAATACATGGTGGACACGATGTAGATACGGTTACGAGGGTACCGTCTCTATCCATGACACCAAAATGGACACTCATAAAAAGGATCGTCGGTCATGCATTGGATCTTCCACTTCATGAACGCGAGACCTTTGTCCTCGCACAATGCGGCGAAGACGCTGAACTGTTTCAGTGTGTAGGAGAATTGTTGTCCGTTCAGTCCGAAGTACGCCTTCTGGATACGTCTCAACTTGCAGATCTGCCTGGCACCATGGCCGCCAGCCTCTTTCCAGATATGGCGGGAATGATTGTAGGTAGCTACTGCCTTTCTGAAGAAATAGGTCGTGGCGGAATGGGCGTCGTTTACAAGGCAGACCGGTGCGACGGCCTCTACGACAAACGGGTCGCTGTTAAATTGCTCTGCGCAAAACCCTACACCAGCTCAAGATCTCTGACAAAACGTTTTAATCTGGAACGCAGAATATTGGCCCGGCTTGATCATCCGCACATCGCGCGTCTCATAGATGCCGGAACCACAGCAAACGGCATTCCCTATTTTGTCATGGAGTATATCGACGGGATTCCATTTGACGAGTATGCCCGCGTGCATAGCCTTTCCATTACAGATCGCTTGCAGTTGTTTTTGCAGATTTGCGCTGCTGTCGACTATACGCACAATCACTCCATTCTCCACTGCGATATTAAAACAACCAATATTCTGGTAAATCGGGAAGGAGTCCCCTTCCTACTAGATTTTGGAATTTCTGAGTTAGGTGAGCACGTTGGAATCAGCTCCTCACACCTGTCCGACAACTACCCAACGAGCCGAATCATGACCCGCCTCTTTGCTAGCCCAGAACAAGTGAAAGGAAACGCCTTGACGAGGGCTTCGGATATCTATTCCTTGGGTGTTGTACTATACCACCTCTTAACCGGTCGCTCTCCCTATCCACCAAACCTGTCCAAGGTCGAAGAGGTTGAAAAGGCGATCTTCACCCATCGGCCAATAAAACCAAGCAATCACTTTTTGTCACTGGGATCCAGTAGGAAAGATGCCGCCCAAATATCCTACTCCGAGTTTGGAGCTGATCGTGTCTCCATTAAAACTAGACTTTCCGGAAATCTAGACGCGATCGTTGAAAAAGCACTTCAAAAAGAACCCAAAAACCGCTACCAAACAGCGCGAGCATTAGCAGCAGCCATTGAAGTCGATCTTGCCCACTACCGAAATGGAAGTCTGAAGGCGAAAAAAAGGGTCTCACCTAGGACAAGAGGCTTGGGTAAAACAGGAAGGCCATTCGTTGGGGTCGTGCTGTTGGCTATTCTTTTGTATAGTTTTCAATCAAAGACGGTTGCTCCGCCTTCATTTAGGCATGGGGATCTTGCGAATTGGGTTTTGTCTCAGGAACCGGTCAGTGTTCATTCAGGCCCAGCCAAGCTTTTCAGGAGGTGTTTGTCAATGATCAGTTGATGGAACTGTATAGTGTGCTTCTAGAAGAAGCTATCTTTAAGGAAAATAAAAGCTTCGGTGATCTTCAAGTTTTAGACCACGCTGTCGCTTCCTATAGGCCGGTTAAACCGAATGTAGAACTAATAGTGCTCGCATCATTGTTTCTCTCACTAGCTATCGCCCTAACCCTTGCTTTTACCGCTTCGCTTTGGACTGAAGGACGTGGAATAACCACTTAAGAACTAGGAGGCTTTAGCATCCTTTTTACAAAGCACGGCCATGTGCGCATGGTAATACCTTTTCCAAAACACCGTCATGTATTTAGGCATGAAGTATTCCGTAATGTATTTGTAGACCAGCTTTACCTTTCTTCCTGATGAATAGCTCTGCGTAATCGCAGACTTACTCAATACCGGCGCATAATTGTGCCTATCATAAATTTCACATCTGTGGATGGATATATCATCCAGCTTAGCAAGTGCCTTTTTTAAGAAGTGTTGTCATGTAAACCTCATTCTAGATCACCCTTCTACGAATATCAAGTGATAGAGTGCCTTCTATAGGAAATTATTGCAATGAGTGAATATGATGAGCGTAACATCTTTGTATCTTAAATTACTCCTCATTCTCGAGCTTCTCATGAATGGCCTCCTGAATCCATCTATTTCTACTGATTTCGTAAGGACGCAAGGCGATTGACTCTGCAATCCTCTCAATAGTGGAGGTCTTAACTCTAACGAGAAATCGCTCATGACTAACTCCCTCAGATATTCCCTTTGCCTCTTTCCTTGGTGAGGACCCTCCCTTACTTATGAGATGCTCAATATCGGACTTGGAGATGGAAGGTTGCCCCTCACCTCCTCCTCTCTTAGGAGGTCTCTTTAATCTAGATTTTGCCATACTGTATATACATTATATATATTAATGATATCAAATAGATATACACAATATATTTGCGCTAGGTCTATTTTGCAATAACAGCATTAAACAAGATCTCCATCTCCCCAATAGCTTTTCGATCCTTTGGTCTGTATTCAGTGATCCCAAGGCCTTCAGACAAGGCATAAGCAAAGGCATTTCTTTGACGTAAAGGGGCATCAATGAAAGATATTTCTTCGGACTCCTGAAGTAATTCCATGGCCTCAACATTGTTCTTACCTTGGTGGTCACCCTTATTTATAAAGGCAATGGCTTCCATATCAGGATTGGCAGGTCTCATTTCTGCCACTACGAGTTCAACCTGATCAAGCGTCCAAACATCTGCCCCCCTCGGCGGAAACGGTATTAGGTACTTGTCAGCCGTAGAAATGGCGGCGCGCTGATTAACTGTGTCCCTCCCCCCTGTATCAACAACTATATCGTCGTAGTCGTCCTTGATCTCAAGTATCTTATCTCTAAGACCCTTGCCACTGAAAGGAAAACTTTGAAAACCTATGTCTTTTAGAGCCTGTCTTCTGAAATTGCAGAAATCAGTCGATGTACCCTGGTCGTCGGCATCAATCAAGAGAACGTCTCTCCCCTCTTGACTCAGCATGACTGCCATGTTGGCGGCAACTGTCGTCTTTCCACAACCGCCTTTTATTCCTCCGCAAACTAAAATCATATATCAATGTGATATCTTAAGATGTATACGTGATATCAACAATATATATAGGAAAAGAAAATTGTGCAAAAGGTCTATACGCATTGTACCAGCGAGAAGTAGAACGGTATCATAATGATATCATATTGATATACGTAAGGTATCACATACAATCATTATGATTTGCGTGATACTTTCAATAGCGGTTTCCGAGAACTTGTATACTCGTGCTGTGCATTAATCTAGGGTTTCGGTAGTTTCAGTATGGAAAGCACAATAGAATGGGTATCTAAACGATGAAACCCTCCAAGTATACTGATATCTATAATATATCATTGTGATATAGCTCAATCAATAGTCACTACTGTAGGTGGTAGTTTCTTGGTATCACGACTGACAAATTTCTCCATGTTTACTTGAATGCTCCGTCATTCTGTGCATTCACACACCGAGTCGCTTTCAATTGGTTTTAGTGGTTTGAACACTTTGTCATCAGGATGGGGGAGTGTAGTGATATAAATCATATATATATCATACGTATATCTTGTGATATCCATCTGATATCACACCTTCTGAACCTTCGAATTGTGAGTTGACAGCTTTCATTATCAGGTATAGGATGTGGATAGTCCTGAACGTATCAGGAGATAACGTATGAGCTTTTGCTTAGCCTTGGGTGTCGACGCAGATATCTACACCATGAGACTCACATTCACATGTCGAATTTTATTCTCTCAATTGAAGATCTCGAAATGCAAACCGGATTGACTAGGCACTATATCGATAAGTGTTTTAAAAAATTACCGACATCTTTGGAGCCCACCCGACAAAAGTCTGCTCATATAAATAACAAATGGTTTTATAACTCAAATGCTCTCGTTTATCTACAACAAATTCGCCATCTAAGAGATTTGGGCAAGAATCTAAGGGAGATTAAAATTGCTATAGAAGGTGCTGAAGCTGCTGCTGAAACGACAATAGAGAGTAGGGAAGGGGAGAACCAACCAACCAACGCGGCAATCTCTTTGTCGGCGTATGATTCATCTGTTCTTCTTGATGCGCTTAAAGATTCGCATCAGGAGACACTTAGGCTTAGTCGTGATATCTTGAAGTCTAAGGATGAACAAATCGAGATACTCAGGCATCAACTGAAATCGGCTCTCCCAGAAGGCCGTTCGCCGGAGCAAGTTAGAGCAGATCTTGCGCTTGCCCAAGACTACAAGCGCCAGCTGGATACTATGGAGAGAAAGGCTGAAGATAGAAAGGCCTTGCTTGATGAACTAAAAGACTGCGAAGGGTTTGGAAAGAGAAAGCGTCGAAGGCAGATCATTAGTCTGCTGAGCGGAGGGGAAGTGGGGGAGAGTAGTGGGCAAGTTTAGTAGCTATAGCTTACTTTAAAAACCGTGCTAAAATGAAAAAGCACCGAGCTTCATAGGTTGCCACCATAGAGACTCTCGATGCTTAATTTGTAGTTGGAATATGAAAGACGAGACATATTCAGGATCTGTTCCTGAGGGCAAGAAAACTATCGCCCATACACGCCAAGATCGATTGGCACTGAAGCCTGCGACCCTTCCGTCGTCGATTGGCTTTAATCTCTCCGAGTTTTCTCTTTCTCCTTTGGCTCAGAAAACAAAGCATCTCGCTAATTCTACTTTGAGGCACGAATGGAATATCAATGTATCCGACGGAAAAAAGCCATGTTTTTTTGAGGTGACTTACGGAAGTGTGGCTCCTAACAGCGACAGCGAAGATATTCTCATGGTGTTGACCCACTTGGCCAACGAAGCCGAAAATCCTCTTTCGGTCAGAACGAGCTTCTATCAGATTCATCAGCTCTGTGGGCATCGTCATCGTGCCAGCGCTCAACAAATTGGTCAGTACGTAAGACACCTCGATGCCTTGTACGGAATGGATGTAAAGACGAATTTCGTCTACGACAGAGAGATTAAAGATTGGAAAACGGTAAGGACTAGAGTTCTCGCCGGGTACTCCTATAACGACCAACACGGAGTTATCAGGAAACGAAGGTTTCGCGTGAGATCCACCGATGAAAATGAAGAGACCGTAGAGATCCTAGTCGAGAAACCTATCAAGGAACTCTATGAGTTTAATTTTACTGATCTCTTTTATCGGCACTTTATCCAGGACTCAGTTCCGATTGATTTGGGTGTCTATTTTTCATTGGGTGTACAGACAGCAAAAAGACTCTTTAAGTTTGGAAACAAATACATTCATTCCTATGGAAGTCATTCCCTCGATCTGCAGCTTTTTTGCATGAGCCGAATTGGGATGTCTCCGACTTATGTCGAACGATATGCGCCTTCGAAACTTGCTTCTCAACTCCGTCCATATGCAAGACGTGTGACAGAAACGGAGCATATGAGAGTGTCTGTAGAGAAGTCTCCGAGCTCTCCTTGTGGCTATAAAATTATTTTTGAACCCTACGGAAAGCAACTTCCTTTGCCATCACTTTCTACTGGCTTTACTAAGGCTGAAGAAAAAGCATTCTCTGCCTTAACCAAGCATGGTATTTACCCAAATATTTCTCGTGATATAATTATCGCCACCAGAAAAGCTATGGGACGGCAGGCTCCTGAATACATCAATTTTGTGCTTCGAAAATTTTCTAGAGAATGGGTCTCCGCAGGGAAGTTAAAAGTGCCCAAAGACAAAACACCTGGTGTGCTAAAAACCTTCTTCGACAACAATTGGTACTATCCTCAATTCATGGAGAGACAATCGGAAAAAAGAAGACAAGAACAGTCTGCAGAGCGGAAAAGATTTCCCAACTCACCTACACCAATTTCGACTATTCTCGGAGAGTCAAATATCAAAGGTGTGGATGTCAAATCTCTCTCTTCGAATAGTAACGAATTCTCTCTGAGCGAATTCAAATCTTCGTCCCCAGAAGTGTACAAACGCATCGTAAAAGCTGTGAAAAGTCAATACAATTCTGTTGGTAAAAATGACTTGAAACTCTCCAAGAATGAGCTGGAAAAAATCATTGATCGAGCAGTTAATATTTATTGTGAGCAGACCTTCAAACACATCTTGAACGGAGACGTTAATTACTTCCCATCTGGTCTAGTGGGGTAAGCCGAACTATCGGATATCTAACGTAAGGAACTATCGGATATCTAACGTAAAATAATACGAACTATCGGATATCTAACGTATAAAACTATCGGATATCTAACGTAAGAATTTGATGCAATACGCCAAATAGCCTTATAGAATGGGCTTTCTGCGATTTCCGAGGTTCACTCCAAGTATTTAATATTCTTAAGTAATGTTTTTAACATACGGGCTTCGCCAAGTTTTAATTTTATTTTTCTTCTAGAAGAGGGATTTAAGGTCTTGTTCCTGGAAAAGAGAGTTGGAATATTAAGACCAGCTGAGAGTCCGAAATTTGCGCCTAGACA
The DNA here is from genome assembly GCA_965250215.1 of Rhodothermales bacterium. Taxonomy (GTDB): domain Bacteria; phylum Bacteroidota; class Rhodothermia; order Rhodothermales; family DATKEJ01; genus CBDFNN01. Next base: position 21,523 of record CBDFNN010000001.1, read on the forward strand.
AGAGTTTGGGTCAGTTGTGACAGACGGCGGGTCTGAAATAAAAAACGCCGGAGAGAGGCTCTGAGGGCTTCTCCCGGCGTTTTGATATCCTTACCTGTTTTCGTCAATATTCAGAGGGAAACATGAGGGTGAAATAGTCATGTTCTTTGATCTGTGACGGGGTGTAAGATCCACTCGATTTCATGGGCGAGTTCAGGTTGTCTATGATCCAGATACTGCGGTTGTCATCAGAGTGGTAGACCTGTAAATAATCGAGTCCGTTTTCTGCTTTTGCAGCCTTTCTCACGTCTTCTATCATCCAGGCTGTTTCGTGAGGATCAAGCTCTTCGAAAACCCTTCGTGTGACGTAGAAGCGGCCGGAGAAAAAATACAAGCCGTCTGTTTCTTGTTCTTGGCGTTTCCATGTAGCCATGTCTGATTCTGGTTGAATGAGCAAATAGATTTCTGCTGTTCATTTTTGCAGAGGAGGGGAGAGGCGTCAAGCCTCTTGCCAGGTGAATGGGAGGATGCTACCATGTGGGTATATGGCTACGACATTCGAAAAAATTGAATTGCTCCAAGACGGATTAAAAGCAGCTGGTGTGGCAAAACCCGAACAAGCAGCCAAGGCTATTTTGACGACGATCGAGGAAGAGAACAACGATCACGTCTCGCGTGATTTTCTGGCGGCGCAGCTGGCGAAAACAACCTGGCTTATCATCAGCGTTCTCGGAGGGCTAATCACCATCCTCGAGTTTATACGCTAGGGAAGAAGGGGAGTAGTAAAAAAGCACGGGCAGGAAAAGCCTCGTGCTTTTTGGTTTTTAGTATTCGTCTGGGGTCATGATTTTGTAGAAGTCGAGCTCCCACAAATCTGCTTTGCTTGCATTCGCCTTGACGTCCGGATGCAGGTTGTCGGCTATCCAGATAACTCTTCCATCTTCGCACTCGAAGGTGACGCGGTGTTGTGTGGTAGCGTGTCGTTTCAAGAGCGATCGGAGTTGTCTCATCATCCAGGCGAGTTCGCCAGGTTCAAGAAGTAAAAAAGCAGCGAGCGTTATTTTTTGCTGGCCGGTAAAGGTGTGTTCACCGCCCAAGTCTTGCGAGATCATCTTCCATCCGTTCATTGAGGTTTCCGGTTTGAATGTGCAGGTTGGTTTCTGCAGGCATTCTGCCGGAGAGGGAGAGGGGAGTCAAGACGGATTCATTATCTTTCGTCATGACAAACGAAAAGGCACGACAGATTAGCTGGTGGGACGGAATTGTGTGGAGGCAAGAAGACAAAGGAAAAAGAACGCGTGGCTTCTGGGACGTTGGCCCCGAGCGCACGGTCGTTGAGTACATCCTTCAAATTCTTGCGATGCTCTATGCTTTTGTTCTTCCTTTCCTGATTCCGACAGAGATCATTTTTGAAAAGATGCATCCTCTCTTCGTTTTTCTCTTGTGGGGAGTCCCTCCTTTGCTGATGGTTTTAGGTCTGTCTTATAGAGACAAAAGGCACTCAAAACGAGTGCTTAAAAGGGGTCAAAAAGCTGTCTTTTAGGCCCTAGATCACAGCACCAATAGGTACACTACCCGGTACACTCATGAATTGTACCACCTAGTGTACCGGCAAGATCATCAGAAACCCTTGCGGGCTAATCCTTATTCAGAATTGGTGGGCGTCGGGTCTGCGCCCGACCAACTACTTTCCTTGTTCTCGTTATGGCTCTTAAAAGACATAACAAAAACTGCAGCTGCGCTTCGCTTGGGCGCGGTTCTATAGACCATTCAAACCTTGCCTCAAAGTAGTTGGTCGCGCGCCGCTTCGTTGCACTCCGCTAGGCTTGCGACGCCCACCAATTCATGCGGGGCCCTTGGCCCCTCGAGGAAAATTTGATATCAACAAGGTATCTGCTCTGTTTTTCAATGGATTGCTTGTGGCCTAGACACAATCCGTTAGCATATATTTACTTTAGCCGCTTGGAGTAATCCGATCCGAGCGGCTAAAGGATAAAACCTTCTTGAAAGGGCTCCGCACATCACGGGAGCCTTTTCTTGTTCACACCTGAATCCTACTGTTTTTTGCCAGATCGAGACAGTATTGAAAAGAAAAAGCACCCAAGTAGACCTAGGTGCTTTTATTCGATCAATGAGTTAGGCTGTTTCTCCCGGAAGAAGGATTGTAAAATAGTCTTCCTCCTTTGGATACGTCTGTGTCTTGTTTCTTTCTTGAACGGTGAGCTGGTTAACAATCCAAACTAATCGGCCGTCCTCTTCGCATTCATATATTTGTATGAAATGAAGACCACCTTGTCCGCGAGCTTCTTTTTGCACGTTGGTGACAATGCATTCAACCTCTTCTTCTGATAGAAGAGAAGAGACCGAATCAGTAAGCACCATTTGGCCGTCGAAGTAATGCCTTCCAGACTCACTCGTTTTGTGTCTGATGAAGTTAGCCATTCGAATCTTGGTTAATGTGATCAGCTTTATTTCTGTGCACATTTTGCCAAATCAACCCACTTGCGGCAAGACATATTTCGTGTTGGAGGACAATTCTCAGTACATCCGCTCTCGAGCGTTAGTCTTGTTTGAAGGGAGTTGGTGAACTCAACTCACCAGCCGATCCTTCAAACAGCAAAACAAGGGTACAATAAAATGACAACACAACTGGAGTCCCTATTCATCGCCGTTATTCTAATGAGTCTCCTTTGGGGAATCATGACCATCGCCGTAAATATTGAGCTAAAATATTTCAGCAATAAATGGGTCATCAAGACTAGCGCTTAGTCTTATTAAACGTAAAATCCCCCCCAGGTTTTGGCTCCTGAGGGGGACTCTTAAGCTTGCCAGCCCGAAGTCGATTGAGAAGTATCGTTTCAGCGGATACTCCTTCAAGAAGGATAGATTCGAGTTCTCGTGTTGTCAAACCGGAGGCCTTTATAGTGTTGGCAGCTCTCCGATAAGGAAGTAATCTGATCATGCAGAGGTGAAGCTTTGTGTAGGGAAAAAACTAGAGCTATTCAAAACCAACAAACGCTCATCTCCCCAAAAAATGAGAACAAGTATCAACTCACCGAACAAAAAACACATTTCAAAAGGAATTGTCTCTCAGAATGTTGCGAGATAGCCGTTAGTGTTTATAAGAAAGAGGGTGTTTAGCCTCCTCGCAGTTCTTTTCGTAATAACAAAAATCTCTCTCCATGAAGCACGACACGGTTCTTCCGCGGGGGTACACCAGCAGTAATACCTCCTTTGACTCGCTCAAGAAAATAAAAGCTGGCAGCGCACCATATTTCAAAGAAGACTGCGAACGCTGTTCGTTGCAAAAATGTCTGGATGGAGACGGTAAATGGATTTGCTTGAAAGGCCGCCTAACTAAAGCAATTTATGCGGAGGAAGAGCTCTCAGATTTTTGTGCCAACTTAGTTCAGAGCATTGTCGCTTTTAGAGTTGAAGCAAAACGGTTTGGGCAAGACGTTTTAAAGGACAAGCTATTTAAGCACCTCTATACAACGGGCACTAATTTAAAAAGAGACGAGCTTCGATATTACAAGGTGCGCAAGGAGGCAGCGATGGATATCAAGGTAGAGGAGGAGCTTGAAAGCATCTACAGAATTGCTCTAGATATTGAGAGGTTTATGGCGACAATCATAGACGAGTTAGAAAGGAAAATTGTCGGCACCTTTTTGTTTCTTAGTTGCGAAGATGGAGGGATCACAGTTGTTGAAGTAGCAAAGATACTAGAGGAAAAAGTACACCGCGTTCGCTACGTACTTGACAAGCATCGCGCAAACATGCAGCTAGCCTTCAAGTCTTACCGTCCAGAAAGCTAAGTAGCTGTAACTCGTTTCGCTACCTTTTCTTGTTCACAGTAGAGTGATTCGCTCGAGTGCGCTATACTCACTTTCTTCTGGCTGGGTGTCTCTGCACCAGCCCACAAGGAAACATCAACTCCGAGACCTGGAGTCGGAGGCGCTCTTTGAACGAACAAGCGAAGAGCACCCTTTTGCCCCTTGCAATGTGACCCATGGTCTATATCCAGTGAGGGCCCATTAGGTTACCGATGCTGGCGAGCATGTGTGGGTTGCTGCATGGATTCGCGAGCATTGATCCCGTTCTGGGACAACAACGAAATAGTCGTCTGTGAGGAGGTCATTGAAAAGGCTGGCTCTTTTAGGCCTGTGGTTTTCAGGCCGGAAGAGTTACTGAACCACATGTACATTTCTGGAAAGAGCGGATCGGGCAAGAGTACTTTTGCTGCAAACATCGCCTTGAGTCTCGCTGGACTGCGCGACAACCAAGGCTGGTGCTATATCGATCCGCACGGAGACGCAGCTGAGTACATTCTAGACAACATCCCAGAGCACCGGCTCAAAGATGTGATTTACTTTAATCCAGCGGATACCAACCATCCAGCTGCTTTCAACATTCTCTCCGGAAAAGATGCCGCCGCGCATGAAGTGGCCGACGCCGTCACGGAATCGTTCCGCGCGTTGTACAGCAAGGGGTGGGGAGTGACCATGCAGGAGCTCACCTTCAATACCACAGGAGCGCTAGTTGAGTATGGACAGAAGACCGGTGGGGCGACGCTCCTCTACATTCCGAGGATGCTCCGGGACGAAGCCTTCAGAAGGGAGGTTGTTAATAAAGTATCTAATCCAGTGATTCGCCGGTATTGGACGGACACCTTTCCGCAGCGCATCGAGGACTTCAAAAGTACCTACACCTCTCCGGTAGAAAACAAGATTGTGCCTTTGCTTGCGATCCCGACCTTGCTCCGGATTCTGGGGCAAATCAAGAGCACGATCAAGCCGCAGTATTTCATGGACAATCGAAAGATTCTGATTTGCAATCTGTCCTCCGGGAAGATCGGCGTCAAGGCCTCGAGCTTACTAGGAGGTCTGCTCGTCAACGCCTTCTCGATGGCGGCCAAGAAGCGTTCCTGGTTGCCAGCTGCAGAGCGAACGCCCTTCACGTTGCTGATCGATGAGTTTCCGTCTATTTCGACGGACAGCTTAGGAGCGATTCTTTCCGAGGCGCGCAAGTACGGTCTAGGTCTCGTTCTGTGCAACCAGTATTTGCACCAGATGGAGTTTGATATAAAACAGGCGATTTTTGGAAACGTGGCCACGCACGTCGCTTTCAGAATGGGAGGCGCAGACGCCGAGCACTACGAGCGAGAATATCACGGCGAAGTGATTGCAAACCAGTTTACGAATCTGAGTCGCTTCGAGGTGTTCATCAAACGAGAGGTGGCGTCCTTAGAAAGAGGAGGGGAGGTAGATGAGAATCCAGCTCCGTTCAGAGCGTTAACCTTACCCCCGATTCGGATGCACAATGCGGCCGAGCGGTTTCAGGTGGTCAACATGTCCAGGAGGTTAACCACGAGAAAGAGGGAGGAGGTGGATAAAAAAATCAGTCGGTTCTTGTAGGAGATTTCAAATCCCCGCACGCGGTACACGTTCAAGTCCTACCCGGGGAGCACCAATTTCACAGAAGATTAGTCATATGTTAGAACATATATTTCGGCTGAATATAAAAGTATGTTTTATAGACTCATAACCCGCAAAAAGATGAGTGATTCAATGTCAACAGAAAAACCGATCGAGATTTTGGAAATTGTAAGCGAAGAGGTGACTCGTCCTAGAATGGATGGCACAAAGGGAAGTGGCCTCTATGCTGTCCCAGTTAAGTTATCTAGAACACCCTCTCGATACTGGGCCAAAGCATTTCTCTACAGTTGGTCACAACCGCCCCGTTGGACAATGATGCACAGACAAGGCATAGCTCGTATTTCTGGCGATAGAATTGTCCTAGATGGAACCACCATTGAAGAAGTAAGAGATCATCACCGAGACACTCTTATGCTTTGTGTTAATCAAGCGAGTGAAATGGAAATGGAGTTCAATCTGAAGCAAGAGCGGAAGAAGCAGCAAGAAAACGAAATGCGAAAGTCGCACGATGAGACAGTAAACAGTATCAGCAAGGAGATCAAATTCGAATGAGAGCCAAAATGTCGAGAGGGTATAGATTTGCAATGACTGTTAAGAAGGAGTAACTATGGGTTCTCATCACCACTATGTTCCTCAGCTCTACCTGCGTCTATTTGGCCTCACCAGGGGAGGTAAACAAGTTCGGCAGTTCATTATAGAGAAGGAGCGCTATGTTGCCTCTAGTTCAATAAAGAATCAATGTCAGAAGAAATACTTTTATGGCAAGACGCAGTTGATGGAGGAAACTCTTTCAAACATTGAATCGGTTGCTGGGGCGATTCTACAAGAGATAGTTGCTGAGCAATCTCTGCCTCAGAAAACGTCCAAGGAGCGCAATGTGCTCTTATTCTTTTTAGCCCTTCAAGCGCAACGAACGAAATATGCAGTCGAGTACCGTCAAGACCATTATGACGAATTCAATGCAATGAAGAGAGGTTTTCAAATCTATGCCAAAGGAATGGGAGCGATTTTCTCTGAGGAAGGGGAGTGTAGTGAAGACCTCTTTGACCCTGTGGTGGAGTCTTTAAAATGTACTTGGCCTATTGTGAAGTGTATTCAAGATCTCAAAGCGAGGCTTCTTTTGGCACCGGCAAATTCTGAATTCATCACTTCTGATCATCCCATCCAGTTGTATAACTCGTATTGTCAGAAATCAAAGACAGGCGGCGAAACTGGGTATGCATCAACAGGTCTCCAGATATTTTATCCAATATCTCCAAGACAATGCCTTCTTCTTTTTGATCGCGATATTTATAAAGTCGGAAGACCAAATTCTAGTAAACCAATTCCGATTTGTAAATCTGATGTAGACGATATCAACGCTTTGCAATATGTAGGTGCAGACGAAAACCTATATTTTTCTGGCGATTTGGGAGAGGCCTATTTTAGAAAGCTAAAAGTTGGTCGAAAAAAAGCAAGAGAACTCTCTAGAGTAGCAAGGAATGATCAAGTGTTGTCAAAATATTCTGTTCTACGTAAGAATGTGACGGTGATGCCTAGCATGCGATTAAACCTAACATTCATGTCGATTCGTAGAGACACTAGGCGGCTGGTGTTGCGAGACAGACCGAAATACAAAAGACGGGGGACGGAGCGTCTTTATCAGAGAGTTTCTTGACGAAGCTCAAAGCAGAGTGTAGGATGTGTATATATGACAGTAGACACCCTCAAAATTGTAGATATATTTCGTAAGGCAGGAGTGAAGCCCGAAGTTGCAGAAGCTCATGCCAAAGCTTTTCGTGAGGTAGTGCAAGAAGACCTTGCTACCAAAGCAGATATCGATTCACTTAAGAGCGAAATAGATCTCCTTCAAAGCAACCTTGAGAATAAGATCAGCGGATCGAAAATCGAAATAATTGGCTATATCGTAGCAGCAATCGCGATCATCGAGTTCTTAGGACGCGCACTTTAGTTCTATGGCTGTTGACACAATGCAAATATTAGAGACCCTTACTAAAGCTGGGGTTAACTACAAAGAAGCAGAGGTACACGCACTAATTCTAGAGAAGATGTTTTCCAAATAGCTATTCTTCGTTTTTGGTTTTCTTCACAGGTCGGGGTGACGCTTGTGGTTCATACACAGCTTCTGACTTTTTTTCGGTGTCTTCGTAGGGCCGTGTAACAGGCACCACAACCACCTTTTTTTCTAGCTTTTTAATTGCCTGTACAAAAGGCTCTTTAATGTTCTTTTTTGGTGTTTCGTCGTTTTCAAATTCACTCATTTTAATATGGGTTTATTGCATTAGTTAAGTTGTGCGCCGCGAACCACACGAAAAGGCAAATGGCAACCGAAAAACAAAATAAAGAGGATCTCTTCATTAATCGAACACAAGCGTTGCTTTCATCCATTTGGCTGGCCAAAGCGGCAAGACGTTGTTTTATCTCGTTGTCATCTTCTTTATAAATTTGGTCAATTAATAGATCCTGTCGATCAATATTTAACTTGTAGGCTGTTTCACTACGTAGATGACTCCAGGTGATAATAACGACAGCTGCCAGAAGGAGCGCCCAGCAGAAATACAGGGGCATCGTCATTTTCACTGGGATATCGGCTCTAAACAATACGCCAAGAAAGGAGAGCGAGAATCCCAGCGTTGAGGCAGATAGGGTCAACAATGCCCGAATGAACCCATCACCACTTTTCTGTCGGAGATCAACACTCTGTGACCGATGATCGAGGAGCTCTTTCTTTCTTTCTCGCTCCCATATTAGAAGCTCTTCACTTTTTGCTTCATCCTTTTCATCAGCCACTACCATATTTCTAAACTTCCTTTACTTTTTGTATTGACTTTCGAGAAATCCTGTCCAAGTTCATCCATTGTCATTTCAACCCCAGCAAGAACGCACTGGTGGACGCCAGTGACGTAAGAAGTCAATTCCTCCTCATCGAACAAGTTCATTCCGTAGGAAAAGCCGGTAAAGTCTCCGGTCAATTTCGATGCAGCGACACTTTTAAAGAAGCCTGGCTCCACCGTCACGTACCAAGAAACAGACAAGTCGGTGCCATAATCGCGCGCGCCGACATACATTTTGTGATCCTTAAGGGTGGTGCTTTGAACAAGTAACAACACCCGCTTCTTTCCTAAAATAAAACCCCCGGACTTTACGACTTCCTCGTTCCAGGTGAGCCCCGGATAAGCCCGTTCTTGCAACATGGATTTTGTGTGGTTGAGAATATTCTCTCCTCGACCTTGGCCACTAAATACGAGGTGGTGCCACTTAGATGAGATTTGAGCTTCAGAGATCTTCTTTGCCATGATGGTGTCGTTTGGTGGATGCGCGCCTCAAGAGCGACGCAAAGATAGAGTGCTTAGCTATAAGGCGACAAAAAGAGGCCAGTTAGATCATTCCGTTTCTGAAGTGTACGATTAAGCTATTTTGCGCAATTGATCGTCATTGGCATCGAGGACGTGCCAGATAGGGGAGAAGATGTTTTCTTCGCTTATGGAGTCAAGAGGAGCCAACCAGAAGGCCTTATACAACTTCGGCGCATGGCTCCCAAGCATCTCACGCATGTTTTGTATTCGTTTTTCTGTTGTGGTCGCAATCAACAGCCTAAAGGAAGAAAAAGGAAGGGAGTCGAAGTCTTGCGCATAACCCTTGAACTTTCCTTCTTCGGCTAAGCCCTCGTAGAAGCGAATCATTTTCAGGATTCCTTTTTCTGGATTGGTGATCGTTTCGGTGCCCCGATCGATCTCGAGAAAGAAGAGCTTTGGTTTCTCCGTTCGAAGAGCAAAGACTCCGTCCGGAGCATGCGTTATTTTGACACCTGGTTGATTGATATCGAAGACTACGTCTTTTACATATTTGCTAACCCTTCCAGAAAGATGCTTCTTTCCATAGTGCTCCGGAATAAAACCGAGATAGTCCACACCTATGGACAATCTAGACGCCAGAGTTAGTGATATCCGGAAATCAGAAATCCCCGCAAAGTGCTTCATGAAGTAGTAGTCCTTCGGCGGCTTGCTTCCAGCCTTCCAAGTGAGCTCGGTAATAGGCACTCCAAGTAAATGAGAAATGTGTTTTGCGCCAGGCTTGGTGATCCGGTAGATCGCTTCATTTATGTTTGGTACCCGAAATGGCGCCACATACTTGGCTGTTGTCAAGCGCTGTAATCTGCGCTGAGCCGTCCGGAGCGAAGGGAAGTGCAGGCGTGCAACCTGGCTCGTTGTCAGATAGCGATACTTGTAGACTGAAAGGATGAGCTCGCTGTCTCTTTCGGTGAGTTGAATCGGATTCTGCATGTGCTAGAATACGGACATGGAAAAAGAACCAACAAATCAAGAGATCTATTCTGTTCTTCAGGACATTCAAAAGAGCATGGCCACGAAAGAAGAGATGGTCGAGGGCTTTGCTATTGTCTCCAAGAGCTTCACAACACTCGAGGAGAAGTTAGACAAGACGAAAGAGGATCTTACAGAATTGATCAAAGAAAAGGAGTCGGGACTATTAGGCGCGGTCGATGCCCACACAAATAAACATCCAGCTGATCACACTTCCCACGAAAGCCGCATAACAAAACTAGAACGACACCTTGGTTTTGAAGAAATAATTGCCGCCTAAGAATGACAATCAAATACTGTGATATTTGTCAAAATCCCATTGAAGGGACGGAGGTCTCAGCAGGAATTAGCTTCTATGCCATCGAAGTTTGCCAAAACTGTGGCGCCTCGGTCGTTGAGTTTATAAAAGAGAACAAGCAATCCTTTAGGGAGCGTTTCCCGCAAGGATGTGAACGGCTTGAATTTGATGGGACTCTATAAACCGCCTCTCTGGCGTTGTAGAATATGGCGATGTCGCGAAATAGATATTGTGCGACTAGCTGCCCTTATGCGCCATAGAAGCCGACATTCATTTACTCTCCTCGCAGATGATTAAAGAGCTCTTCTGGAGTCATTTTAGCATCCAAAACATCTCTGGCCTCTTTCTCTGATTGAAATTCGAAATACAACTCGTCTGTCATTAACTCAAGTGGGATTCCTGATAAGGACAGGGTTATATCACCAATGTATCCTCGGCATATCTTTAAAAGCTCTTCAAGCTCTTCGAAATATAGATGCTCGTCCTCCTCTTTTATCTCATTTGATGCCTTCATTTCATTATGAGCAATCATGAGATTTCGCTGTGCGTTCGCTCTTTGTATGAGATTACTGATTGCACTGGATCGTCGTCTTTTCGGCGGAATAGTTGTGATCCCTGAAGGATTAATTCTCCTCAGACGCCTGACTTGATTGTCGAGTTTTGGAAGGGTGTCACCGCTGTCTTCCAGCAATGCCTTTATCTTGACTAGTGTGTGTTCCCAGAAAATGTTGGGAACGAGGCTTATGAAGGCGCCTAATATTTTTCGTTGCTTTGTTTTTGCATCCCAAACCAACTTTGCGACGCGGTAAGACTCTTCAGCGTGCATGTATTCATTGAGCAAGAACCCGAACAGTTCTTCTGAAAGCTCCTCTGCCCTCTGGAATTTACTATTTTCAATAGCTTGTCCGAGAACCTTCGTTGTATTCTCTACATTTCTCCCTTTACTCAATTCTACCTGCCAGTATTAACAATCAAGAGATGCTTACTAAGTCGTCGAGAAGCAATATTTCCGACGATGTAAAGCCAACCCATTTTTTGTCATTTGTTATAAACACGTCGCAATCGAAACTTTCCCCAGCTGCTACATGAATTGCATCGGGTGTTTTAGCTGACGAACGCGCACGTATTTCTGCTGCCCGAATTAGATGTGCACGTGATATTGGAAGCAACGAGAAATTAGGTCTGCTTTGAAGCAGTTGCAGATATGTCCTTTCGAGTGACTTATTATTGTCCCGCTTGGGATGAGTCAGGGTTTCTGTAAGAGATAGCTCGCTCGTGACTCCTTTAATATGCCCCTCTTGGATAGCCAATAAAATTTCTGTTGCCACCTCCAAGTACTTTTCGTACGCATCGACGGCATAGATAAAGACACTAGCATCTAGATAGACCTTCTTTCCTTTGAGGTCGTCTAGGAATCCCATGAATCGCGCTCAGCTTCTAAGTAGCGATCTGCTTCTTCTGGGCTCTTGAACCCTCCCCTCCCTTTTCCAGCACCAATGAATGACGTTAGTGGGGGCAGTTCTTCTTGCTTCTCTTCTCTGGAGAGGTCTTCTAGTATTGTTCGAGCATAACTATCCTGCTTCCGCCGAGGAAGCAGATCTAGCTTGGCAAATGCCTTTTTTAGAAGTGTTGTCATATGAACCTAATTCTAGTCAAAAAGCTTACGATGATCAAGTCATCAAGTTTACGAACCCTTCTTTTCTAGGTCTCGATCATCTCGCATTAACTCGTCTGTAGTGACCTTAAACAAGAGAGCTATACGCAGAATAAGTTCTGCAGTGGGCTTTTTAGTACTCGACTCTAGCTCGCTGATATAGCCCTGGTTCTTATAACCCAGCCTATCGGCTAAGATACCCTGGGTAAGCTTGGCTTCCTCACGCAATTGCTTCAGCTTTTCTCCGAACCGGTCAATCATTTCCTGCTTTTCTAGTTGATCGACCTCAACCTATCTCATATATTATCTCCAGTAGAGATATCTCTATTAGAAATACTATCCTTGTCCCGATTCCTCAAACAGAAGCATCATGCACCGAATTACTTTTACTCTGTCAATCCTGTTGTGCAACGTCATGGTGTTGCAAGGCCAGGCAACAACAACCGTCAACACGCTCGCGGATGAAAATGGTAGCGGCACAGATTGCTCGCTACGAGAAGCAATTACGGCGGCCAACTCAGATGCTCCGTTTGGAGGTTGTCCGGGGTCAACACAAACTTATAGAATTGACTTCAGCGTCAATGGGACTATTAACCTAACGGAGGGACAGATCGATGTTGTTACCGGCAATCTTGGCAACACAAGGCTGTTAAGAATTGACGGTGGAGAAAATACGGTGGTGGCGACTCCCTTAGAACGAATCTTTCGAGTCGAGGGTGATTGGCTTGTTCTAAGGAATTTGAACTTAACCGGAGGAGACGTATCTGGAGAAACGGGCCTTGATGCGGTTGGTGGCGCGATATATCACGGGTCTGGAACGCTGCAGATCGTTGACTCTCGTATCTATTCGAACTTGGCCGCCTCGGGTGGCGGAGTTTATTCCTCCGGCCAATTGACGTTTGTCTATTCAGAAGTGACAGGCAACCAATCCTTATTTGGCGGAGGCGGCATCTACTCATCGAGCACGGCTGGAGTGTATCTAGACTTGCAAAATAGTACGGTAAGCGGGAATGTCGCTGGAAACGGTGCAGGAGGAGGATTGAACATCCAACCAGACCCTAACGGCACAAGCACGGCGTATATGTCGAACTCAACGGTCTCCGGAAACAGCAGCTCTATTTGTGGCGGATTGATCACGTCTCGCCAAATGGTGATTGATACAAGCACCATTTCTGGCAACCTGCTTGGTGGCGGGCTATGCAACTATGGTTATGGACGGTGGGTGCAGATTATGGCTTCAACGATCGCAGACAACTCGGCTTCTTTTGACGGAGGAGGATTGTCCATTGTGGGGACTCAGGGCGAGCCTTCACCATACATTTCTCTATACAATACGATCGTAGCTGGTAACGCGTCAGCTTCTGTCCCAGACATCTATACGAGCTCGTTAGGCTTCTATCAAAGCAATGGGTTCAATCTGATCGGTGACCCAGGAGCCGTTACGACCTTTGTTGACGGAGCCAACAATGACTTGGTGGGAATTGCGTCCCCCTTACTTGGGCCCTTGGCAGACAATGGGGGCCCAACAGAAACCCATGCCTTGTTGACTGGAAGCCCCGCGATCGATTCCGGAGAATGCGTAATGACCAATTTTACCGAGCATGATCAGCGTCATTTTGGTCGTACGACAAGTGGGCCCCGCGCCGTCGATGGCGATAACAATGGCTCTATTATATGTGACAGAGGCTCCTTTGAATTTGATGCCACTTCCCTTCCTGTGGAGCTCGTTTCGTTTGTGGCCTCGTCCGTTGGGAGTGATATTACCTTGCAATGGAAAACGGCTAGTGAGAGAAACAACGCAGGGTTTGAGGTTGAGGAACTGAATGTCAACGGTAATTTCGACTCGGTTGATTATATCGAAGGAGCAGGGACAACAACCGAGACGCGATCTTATGAGCTCACCTTACAAGGTGTCTCAAGTGGCAAACATGTCTTCCAGCTAAAGCAAGTCGACTATGATGGTTCGTTTTCTTATTCAAATGAAGTCGAAGTTGTTGTAGACATCCCAACTGGATTTAGCGTCAGCGACGTTTTTCCCAACCCATTTTCGGCCACAGCTTCAATTCACATTGTGGGATCAATTGAGCAAGATATTTCTGTGGCTGTGATTGATCTTCTTGGCAGAGACGTCGAAACAATCTACGAAGGAAGAATAGGCGCAAACGAACGAAAGAACCTCGTAATCAAGCGCTCGGGGCTCTCAGCGGGGCATTATTTAGTGCGTATCTCAGGTCTCCGTGAGAAAGTAGTTCGGTTGTTTACTGTAGTTAAATGATAGAGGAAGAAAGCCGACCAATGTGGTTTTACCAGCATCCTATGAGTCGGCCGTAAGGGACAGAACTTTAGGCCTTACGAATTGAATAAGGAATAGCCCGATTAAAGGCATAAATAAACCATACGCAAATAGGAAGACGGCCATTGTGGCGTTGCCACAAGTGATCATCCATCGCATCTCACTCCAGGCAATCAAGGGCTTTTTCGCAATTCGGGATAAAAGCCGCATTGTGCTACCCAGGCATATGTAAGCCAGGTACCCATAGGACAGAATAAGTGCAGATCTCAATACTTCTTGGAAGACTTCAAAGTAGGTCATAACTATATGTGATTAAAGTAGTACTACTACGTGTCTAAGACTCTTTTTGTTGTCTTTCTTTTCAGGTTAAAAACAGCCTGCAACTTCCAATAAACTATTATTATCGGAATATGGAGCTGAGTGCCTCTGAGCCTAGGCTGATAGGAAATCCTCAGTTTTATTTGACCTCTTTTGATTGCAAATCGCATGAACTAGTCGAAGGTTGGCAACCGTAGTAGGGCCCCCTTTTGAGAAGGGTATGATGTGATCGAACTGGGTTTCTTTATCCGAGACGAGCTGTCCACATATTTGACAAGCCTGATTGTCGCGTCGCACGACCTGCAGCATGATATCGACTGGTATATTTCTCGTTTCTCTTCTTGCTTCCTTTGTTTCGGTTGCCCCGCTTTGACAGACAAAAACTGGACACGCATGGCCGTACACATTGCAAGACCACATCTTTGGATCATACTCCAAATAACTCTTCCAAGTATCCGGTTCGAGATACATTAGTCTATTTACAGCCTCCCAGACATCTCCCTCATCTTTCAGTTTCCCCTCTGTAAAAAGCGCTAAAACGTCTTGATAATTTTGTTTGATTTCGCTCAAATCAGAATCATCTGAAAGCAGAGGGAAGAATTCAACCATTGCTCCATAGGGGCAATACTTAAGCTCCCAGCACGGTTTGCAAACAGACCCTTTAGGAAATTTTTTCTTTTTCATCTAATGGCTGTAAGGTGGAAACAGAGCCTTAATATTCGACATAGCTTACTATTGCGTATGGCAAGCACGAGAGCAGTAGTAGCATCCGTTTACTTGCCTATAATAGTTCTTTGCCTCTTTTATGGCAGCTACGCAAGCAGATTGATCTCCTAAATAGATGCGATTCTTCACTTCAGGAAGCCAGGCACACCCCGTCTTGTGGACTTCGTGATCTCCATTGGGCTGAGCATTTTTGTTGACGTAGTATTTAGCCATACTATTTACCCATTTGTTTTACGGTTACACACGTTCATCTGAGCACCGGCAGCTGATTTTTACTCAGTGTTTGAGTGCATTGACCTTAGCCTTAGCTACCCATTGCACGCGCACCCCGCGCCAACTCGACACGTATAGCTTCTTGAGATACATGAATCACCACAAGCCTTTCCAGTGCTACACACCTTGCAACAGCTCCCCGTATATGGTTCATAGGGCTCGTTAGCCGTGTCGCAGGCTGTATTGATACCTAAAGCAGCAATGAAAAGTAGCGATATTATTGTTGCCCACAACCTAGAGCTTGCAATAGATGTCGTTCCCATCTTACGAAGTGTGACATGCCGCTGAGCAAGTGGCACAGCCGTCTGACTGTTTGTAAGTCTTCTTTGCCTCTTTTACAGCAGGGGCACACGTTGCGAAGTCACCTAAATAGGTTTTACTAACTATGAGCGGAAGAAAGGGACATCCCGTTTTATGAACTTCGTGGTCTCCGTTATTTTGAGCTCTGTCGTTCACATAATACTTAGCCATGGTAATCACCTATCATTTTAATGGTTAGGCCTCCTACTAGTAGAAGCGTCAAAAATCTCTATTTATGACCTTTTCCCTGAATTATTTTACTCTCGCTTCACATTGAGATCTGGTGTAAATCGACCTCTTCTCATACCTCCAATTCCGTACTCCTCCGTGATGACTGCATGTACCTCGGCCGGTGGAGCTAGAAGTCCAGCCATCCCCGCAGGTAGCACCCACTCGGTATGACCTGCCGATTGCCAGACATTTTTTAATGGCCTGCTCGCGCCGTTCATCTCTAATTTCCTGTTCAAACTCTTCCTTCTCTCGGAGAGCGGAGCTCAAAGTCACCATCAGTTCTCCTTTCGTTACTCTCTCCGGCAGCTCTTTTCTCGCCTTGAATTTGCCTAGGGCCGTAGCTGTACGTCTTCCATAATCGCCATCAGGCACACCGATTCTGTATCCAAGATCTTTCAAGTAAGACTGCACCTCGGCAATGTCAGTCCCAGACCATTCGCTCGGATCCGTGGGAGTGTACTGTCCGGATAGATAGCGCTTGGTGGATTCTACTTGACCGTTGCTATAAGTAATTCTGTCCCCCATACAACGGCACGTTGCACAATCGCTGCAGCTGACGTCATCAGTGGCAATCTGACCTGACCACAGCAGTTCTCCTTGGTTCGAAAACGCCAATGCTTTTTGGTCGATGTTTTCAAACCCCGCTTTTGGTATCACCCTAAAGGACGTGGCTTCCGAGGGATGAACGACGTCCAGGGAATCATTGAGATAGACGATGTCATGCGCGTCCGGAAACTCCGGATTCCCCTCCGGGACACAGGAGGAGGTCATTGCTGCAGACAGCGCAACAACTATATATAAGAATCGACTAGAGATCGTCATCTAAATCCTGCAAGTTAAATTGGCCGCTTTCGACCTCCTCCTTTTGGCCTGACTTCCTATTCCCTTCCTGGGCTATCCCCCACTGTTCGCGACTCCGCAGGATACACCGCTCTTTGATATCCCAATCCGGCTTGTGCGTGAACAAATGAGTTCGCATGGGGAAAGAGGTATTTCCGATGCGAGCGTAAGCCTGGCCAACCTTCAAAGAAACGAGCTCGTCCGAGTGGGTGTTGACGACTTCCCCACCGGAGGTAGATATAAACTCCGGAGCAATGCGCCTAGCGTCTTCCCTGCTCACCACAAAGGAGATCATGGTCGACACGTTGCCCATAATTTCTCGGAGGAGTCGGTTCGGAATCTGACCAGTCTGTTGATGGGCCAGCACGAGGGCTAGACGGTACTTTCTGGCCCTCGAGAGGATCTTCTCATAGGACGCTCCGGCCGTGTTCACGAAGGCGGCAAACTCATCGATGTAGAGCACGAACCGCTTGCGATCCTTTTGTCGGGTGTCTGCGCGCGACATGGTGGCCAGCTGAAACTTGGAGACAATGAACTGGCCAAGTACCTGGCTATTCTGCTCACCCAAAACGCCGTCCGACAAATTGAAAAAACAGATCTTGCCGGTGTCCATCATGTCCCGGAAAGTGATTTTTTGTTCTGTTTGGCAGAGCACGTTTCGAATTGTTTTTGGTTTGGTGAACCTACTTAGCCGATATACAATTGGTAAATGAACGTTTTTAGGGAGCTGCTTGTAGGTCGTTTTCCAGAAGTCTATGGTATCTGTATCCGTCAGCTCGCCCAACACGAAATTTCTAAAATGCGGATTCTCGCGGTCGAGGAGCCGGGGTACATCGAGGAGCGTCGTCTCCGGAATCGGCAAGAGCGCATAGAAGGTTTGCCGGAAGATTTCGTTGATCCTGGGAGAGGAATCTTCGCCCAGAAGCCGCGCAAAGATGGTCATGTTTTCGTCAACGCGTTCGTCCAGGTCTTCTCCCTCCTCCAGGTGCATGGGATTGAACGCGATCGGAAAGGACGTGTCGGCCGGATTGAAGTAGACGACATCATCAATGCGATCCTCTGGGACAAAAGGTAAGAGCTCTTCCGTGATCATTTCTTGCTCGGGGGCAAGGACAGCCAGGCCGATCTGATCCGGACTGTTCATGTCTTGCGTGATGAGCTGCCGTAGCAAATTCGTCTTGCCGGATCCGCTCTTGCCAATGATGTAAAAATGCCGATCGCGGAAGGCTTGTTTTACTTTTACAGGGACACCCACACCTCTGTGTTCACCCAAAACCAAGGCATCAAAATCATAGATGCGATCGCCGATGAACTCCCCCAGTTGATCGGCTGAAATGCCATTTTCAATTCTTTCTTCTAATTCTTCTCTCTCAATTAAATCCTTGGCTACATATCCCAAGTGCTCGGCTACCCAGTGCACCAAGCTGTAACACTCCTCCAACCTGGTTTGCTCGGTATGCTTCTCCTTTTGTCTTTCAATCTGTTCTGAAAGTTCTTTGTTTTGCTTGTGGTTGAAAAACCAATACGCCCAAGCGCCAGCCGCTATGAGAAGCCAAAATGCCATATATCACTTGAAAAAGGACTGTACGCAGGGTGTACGTTCAGCATGTACACCAATGAAAGCTGTAACCCCTAAATAACCAGCGCACTAAGCAAAACCAAAAAAGCCCAACTTCATTAGTAAAAATGAACCTTTTCGTCGCGGGACAAAAACCTCACCGGATCTGACTTCCCCTTTCACCCATAGCCCCCTCCTCCCTAGTGACCGGTTCGCTTTTTGTCTGCCTTTCCAAACAGTGCAGCTATCCTGCAGGAAAACAAGATCAACGTTCTGAGAGCGTTGTAAGGCATCGGCACGTGAGTAGCCATACGGCAAAAATCGCGTTTGTCTTATCTATTTCCGTTATTGCATGGTAAAGTAAAGGAAGTATGCACTCCCCTTCTGACATTCGTATCACACCACAACGACTAGAAATATTACGCGTCTGTCACGATTACAAGAGAGTCACGAGCGAGCATGTGATCCAGCTCGTCCCCGGAAACAGTCGCGTGATTTATCGTCAGCTGAAGAAGCTTTCTGAGGCAGGATATATCACTAAAAAAGACGTCCCAATCAGGTACCACAATTGGCACAGAACGAACCGCTCCAGCCTTATCAACCAAAATATGTTTTCTATTGGCGACCACGGACTAGCCGCGCTGGCGGTATTAGACGGCGTGTACGCCGGTAAAAAAAGACCGAGCACAGTTGTTAAGAAAACAACGAAGGACTTTGACACGCATGAGCTGCTTTTGACGGATTTCTTGATCGAGAAACGTTCCGAGTGCGAGGCCTCTGGCCACAAGAAGATGTTGTATCCCTACCCGGATAAAGTGCTTAGCGCGCTCCCGGAAAGGACCAGGCTAAAGTATAGGACGACACACTCCCAGAACGCCTTCGGGTGGAAGGTCAAGACAAAGTGGACAGGCAAACCCATCACCCTCCCCTACTTTCCGGATTTCTTTCTTCCGATCGAGGACACCGCAACCGGCAAGATCAGCTATTACTTGATTGAGATCGATACCGGTACGGAGACGATAATTCCCGAGAGTTACGGAGCCTACAATACCATGATGAACAACAGATCCATTCTCAGAAAGATGGTGGCCATTCACGAATCATGGATTCAACATATTCCAAAAGAGCACCTGGGCGTGAAGGGATTTCAGGTGTTGTTCGTGCCGACAACCCATAAGAGAATAGGGCTCTTCAAAGAAGCTTCTGAGCTCATGCTGAAGGTGACGAAGCCAGAGCGAAAAGGAAGAAACCTTCTTATATATCGTTCTCGCCGGCAGAAAATGCTCGTCTCAAGAAGCTCCTAGCCAACAAGTCACTTGACATTGACATCCTAAAAGAGGCCCTTACGGGAAAGTACTAAGCCCGTCGCGTCTTCGTGACGCCATCCGGCATGTTCGTTCTGCACTACGCATTAGCGAACGATGGGCCAGCTTCACGCTTTCCATGTCTCGTTCCAGTTTCCGGTACTGTAACAGGACGCCGGATAAGGATCGGCCCTTGGCGAGACGCATCCATGTCTTAGCTAAGACCAATCCCAGAATGGGCTATCGCATGATTACCAAACTTCTACGCAGAGAAGGATGGCTGGTCAACAGTAAGCGGGTACATCGACTCTGGAAGGAGGCGGGCCTGCAAGTAACAGGAAAACAAAGGAAAAAACCTAGACCGGCCCAAGGCGAAAGCCTTAAGAAGGCTACGGCAGCGGGTCAGGTTTGGAGTATGGAATTCATTTTTGACACGACCGAAGACGGGCGTCAAATAAAGCTTCTTAACATCATGGATGAATACACACGGGAATGTCTGTGCATCGAGGTGGCCCGCTCGATCAAACACGAAGATGTTATTGAAGTGCTTGAAAGACTGATCGGGCGTCATGGAACACCGGACTATCTTCGTTGCGACAACGGATCCGAGTTTATCGCCGGTAAGCTGCAAGACCATCTGAAGAATGCGAATATAGAAACCCATTATATTGAACCAGGGTCACGGTGGCAGAACGGCTTCATCGAGAGCTTCAACTCTACCTTGAGAAACGAACTATTGAACAGAGAACTATTCACAACATTGAAAGAAGCTGAAATCCTATCTGAACAATACAGACGGAAATACAATGACTACCTGACTCCAAACGCCTTTATAGAGTCTGTCAACCAGGGTCTCAAACCAAGGCAAACACTAACTAGAACCCGCGGTATAAAAAGCGGGGTCACTCCACTACGAATTACCTTCAAAGGGCCTAAACTTCTGCAATGATGTCAAGAAAATTTCTAATAGTCAGTTTCTTGTTCTTGATTGGAGCATTCTCATTCCTTTGGCAAATCAAAACTGATCCCAGCATTTCTTTAGAAAATGCGTTATTAGCCTTGGGTATTGAGTGTTTGAAGACGGCCGTATTTTTCATTTTGCTAGATCTAATTATTGCTGAACATGACAAAAGGAAGGAGAGCTTAACACAAGCAAGAGGAAAAATTGTAATGGTCGCAGGTGACAATGAAATGAACATAAAAAGTCAATTCGATAGACTGGAGGTAAATGGACAAATTAAACTTGACTTGCAAGCAGGGACTGATTTTAGCCAAATTACTATCACTAGCAGAAAGTTCAGAGATTGTATGTGGGTTCAAATCCTTCTCGAGGAGACTAATTTTGTCGATTGCAGTTTTATTGACTCCTCGTTTGTTGATGCACTTCTGGGTGGTAGTGTCTGGGAGAATATTGTTTTTGAAAGTATGAAGTTTGACAGGTGTGATATTCAAGGTGCCATGTTCAAGAACTGTCGATTTGAGCATTGTTCGTTTTCCAATATTGTCAGCGGAGAATCTAGATTTGTGGAGTGTTTTTTCGACAACAATAGTTCAGCGGGATTGCATGAGGACGGAATTAGTTTGATCGATTGTGTCGAACAATCATGAAAAAATTCGAGGTCGAGGATGTCGCTGAATAATCATGGATTAGCTTTTGTCGGAGCGATGAATCGCGATATTATTATGCGAGGGGCGGATATAAGCGAGGTTCTCTCGCTAGCTGTAACTCACGGAAATATTGCCAAACCATTCGAAGAGACGATTGTCGCGGATCATCTATGCGAGAATTTAATTGGCAAGTTCGAAAATAAATTCGACATGCAGTTGGGCGGTTCGGCTTTCAATGCAGCTAGAGCAGCCGAACTATTTTCCAGTAACACTAGAATTGGATTCGTTGGTGTGGCTGGAAGAGAAGGCGATAGGTACCCCCATTTAGATTATTTAGCATCCACATCCATAGAGCATAAATGGATTAAGAAATCAGGAAAAATCGTCGCGTGTTCTGCTTGTTTTGAACATGATGGAGACCGGACATTACTCACTTCTGTGGGGGCAAATAGTGACATGAGTGAGTTTCTGTCTAGTAACTGGCATTTGTTGAGGGAATACCTTGGTTCATTCAAACATGTTCACATCACGTCGTTTTTTGACGATGAGACGCCAAAAACCCTGAACTTGCTAGTCGCGGAGGTTTTAGAATTTAATCCTGCAGTGGAAATATCGATCGATCCAGGCTCGGATTGGTCACGAAATCCTTCCTCAGCCGTTAAGGGCCTGATTTCGAAAGCCAGCGTAATTCATCTCAACGAACGCGAATTCAGTGTTCTTGGCGGGAAATTTCCTGGTGAAAAGGATAACATGGTGGCTATGAGAATCGCTGGGATGATGAGAGACGGAGTTGAGAGAATTGTGATTTTAAGGAGGCATGATAGCGTTACATTATTTTGCTTGGGTCGCAATGGGATTGCTTCTCAGGAGCAAGTCAAAAACAAAGTTCTTCTATCTAGCGAAAGTGTCGTCAATGCCACAGGGGCAGGTGACACGCTGGCAGGTGTTTTAATGGGGATTGTAACTTCTCCTCTTGTCGGATTTACCCTAGCGGCCGCCGTGAGTATGAGGGCAACAGTTTCAAAAATATCTCACGAGGGTCCCGTAGATAATCGAGATGTCAGACTTGCTCTGGATCAATTTTTAAAATAGAGATACTTGTTTATGAGAGTAACAATCGGATTCCATTTTGTGATATGAGACAAACTGACAGCCCAATAGCAATACGTATTTTGTTTGCAGATGGAGACGAGAGATTTGCCCAAATGGTGAAGTCTGCTTTTGAATCACTTGATGCAGCTGTACTCATTAATGCAAGTGCCGACGAAATCCCTCCCCCTCGTAATATTAACAGGGTTGTTTGTATTTGGACAGATAGGACGGGGAATGACGCTTCATTTTTTCGCGAGCTTAACAATTGGACAAAGAATAAAAACAACAAAATTTTCTTGTGCAGGTTTAATAACAGTGAACCATTCAGCTTTCTACTTGACAATGTGTCTTCTAACTTCCACTACAATGACTCAAAGTCTTTGCGATATTGGATTTTGAAAGAGGTGTTGGAACAGGAAACTGTCAATGATCATTTCCCAGGAATTTCAAGCGTTGAAGATGCAATCAAGTACTACTGCAGTGATTTGGCGGAATTCATTCGCGACAAGAAGATTTTGGGCGGAATAGATGAAAAGAAAATATCGGACGTTTATTTAAGGCTAGAGATCAAAAGTAGAGAAAAGGACCGTTCAGTTGATTTAACGAATGAAATTGTCAGCCAGTCACGAAAAAGAGTCTTTGTTGTTGGAGTCCCAGGGAGTGGGAAGTCGACGCTTGTTAACATGACGGCATTGGAACTAGCCGAGATGTCGGCAGGAGGAACAATTATATTTCCAATATTGCTAAGAGCACCAGATGTTGCATCTTCCAACTACGATGACCTGTCGGACTACATATTAGTAGCGGTGAAGGGCTACATCTTGAGAGGTGGGAAAACCGTGGCAAATCTGCTTATGGACGAAGACAACTTCCCTTCCGATAAGGCCGTCTTACTAATAGATGGTCTAGATGAGTTGGAAACAGCGGAACGCAAGAAGCTGAGACAACAAATAAGAATATTCGAGACAAAATACCCTCTGTCCAATATTGTAATCACGGCAAGACCAAACGCATTTGATAATTCTCTTTGGAGCGACTTCAATTTGTTTTCGATTCAGTCATTGACAAAAACACAGGTGATTGAATATGTCAATGAACACGGAAGAGAAGAAATAGGTGATGAATTATCTAGGCTAATTGAAAATTCGGAACAAGTAAGCGAATTAGCTAGCGTTCCTTTTATGTTAGCCCTAATGGCTTCCTACGCTGGTGAGGCAGCAGAGCTTCCGTCGTTCAGAGCAGAACTGATCAAAAACTGCGTTCTTTCCCTTCTCCAGCGCCGAAGAATTTCTGAAGCTGAATTTATCGAAATGGACAAACTCGTCGGCTGTTTAACAGCTATATCTCACAGGTTGTTTCGAATCGATTCATCCAAGGGACACGATGAAAGTGAATTTACTTTTGCAATTCAATCATTTCTTTCCAGTAATCTTCAAGGGAGCTCGGTTCCTTGGCAGCCTTCGGAAGAGTCAAAGATTCTTTTGGAAAATATTGTTGAGAAAACAGGTATTCTTCAAAAAAATGGACGCATTATAGAGTTTGTTCACCGCTCTGTATGGGAATTATTCGTGGCTTTGTACCTAACCGATTGCGAGATTGAATATATTGGCAGAATTGCTTCGATTCAAGCCTGGGAAGAACCTCTGCGGCTCGCAGCAGGACTAGCTGATGTTGATAGATTAGACCCGTTTATTAAAACCCTATGGGTGTCTGATCCTGGCCTGGCCCTTAGGGCATCGTCGGAATGTCCGGAGCTTAATCCTCTAATATTGAGGAACCTAATCACTTCTTCCCCTGCCTCCGAAATGGCCGAGTTGGTCCGTGATTTGAGGCGACTAAAAGATGAGCCGACCTTTTCATCGAGAGGTGAGAGAATAGTTCTTGATACGTTACAAGTTCTAATTCCTGAGACTGATTCGGCTGAGGTTTATTGGGAAAGTATGGAGCTTCTCCTCAGTATTGAGACGCGATCAGAAGAAGCAGGAAATCTGATTTCTCTCTTCTTAGATTTTGACAATTACGAACATCGGCTAAATGTGCTAAAGAAAAATATTAGCTTCATCCAGGTTGAGGGTGGTGATTTTCAAATGGGCTCTGATCTTGATAGCCGACCTTTTAATGAGAGTCCAGCGCACAAGGTGCAGCTAGATAATTTCAACCTGGCAGATATCACAATTTGTGCATTACATCTGCCAGAGCTACCCTTTCGAGTAGGTCTTCCGAATGATCCAAGGTCACCGACTAAAGGTCATCCGATTATCGGATTGACTTGGTATGAGGCTCAAATGATTGCAATTTGGTTCGGATGCAGACTTCCAACGGAGGCAGAATGGGAGTACGCTTGCCGATCAGGAGGGAAGGATGACGAGATTCTTTTTGATGAAAAAATGATTCCAGACTATGCTTGGTATGCTGGAAACGCCGGAAATTCAACTCATCCACCGAGGGAAAAAAAAGCAAATTCTTTGAGTATCTATGATATACTCGGTAATGTACGGGAGTGGTGCGCGGATTGGTATGACAAAGATTTTTATAGAAACATGTCCCCACAATCTAACGTGAATCCAGGAGGACCAAAATTTGGAAAAGAAAAGGTATTACGAGGTGGTTGTTTTGATTGGAATACAGCAAATCTAGTTCCTACTTATAGGAATAAAAATCTTCCAGCCAATCGGGGGTTTCAAAATGGAGTGAGGTTGGTTGAGGGATTTCCCCTTAGCTACGCTTCATTCTTGGATATAAATGAAAATAATATGGGTATAATTTCATGATACAAAAGGAGGTCAATGTTGGCATAATTGGTACAGGACACGCATTGCGAACGATTGTACCTGCCTTGAGCTATTCCGATGGATTTAGGATCCAAAAGATTTCTGGAAGTTCCATTTCTAGGGCCTCCCAGTATGCGAAGAAATTCGATCTAGACGTGGATCCTTGTAGCTATCAGGATCTGTTAGAGAGTCCAGATATCGACTTGATTGTTGTGGCGTCTCCAAATCATTTCCATCTTTCGCATGCTGTTGGGGCGATAGAATCTGGAAAGAACGTCTATTTGGAAAAACCAATTGGTGTCGATAGTACCCAGGCAAAGAAGATTAGACATGCCTACAACGAACGGCCCAACGATAGTCTTGTGGTAATCGGTCATCAACTAAGGTTTAATCCATTTATTCAGAAATCAAAGGAATTAATTGATGAGGGAATACTTGGCAGAATTTATTCAATTGAAATACGCCAGAAAGCCGGTGGGCTTAGGTCGTTGGATCTAGAATGGAACTGGCAATTTGATGATGAAAAGGGCGGTGGTGTTAGGCTTGCCATGGGTACTCATCTTCTGGATCTGTCAAATTTTCTTTTAAATAGTTCACCCGGTTTTACAACTTGTTTTTGTGATCCAGTAATTTCAGAACGGAATATTGATGGCGAAAAAAGGCAGGTGATTTCTTCAAGCTTTTTTTCCGCAACGATGGACTATCACGATTGTCAAGGATATATTTCGACAAGTGCTGCTTCTCACGGACCAGGGTATTTTGATTTGGAAATCTTTGGAACTGAAGGTTACATAAGTTACGATGGAGGAACTGATTTCAGATTTCTCAAAGAAAATGTAGTGCAAACCATTTCTGAGATGGAATCTATTCGTTTGGATTATTTAGGAAGGCCAGGAGGAACCTCCATGTTCAGAAAATCTCTGAGCTACATATCTGAGGAACTCTTGCGATGCATTTCAGAGAAAAATAGTCATATCCCCAATGCCGCGACAATGGATGATGCCGTCAAAATATCTGAATTGCTGGACGAAGGTCTAGGAAACTACTTGACACGACTAAAGCCTACCCGCAAAGGTTTCTAGATGAATAGCCAATTAGATTTAAAGGTCTACAAGTCAGTTTTCGAGGAAGAAGAATTGACTGATCTTTGCGCGTTTATTAAATTCGGGGATCAAAGGAGAACGGAGTATCACCTGAGTTTGGCCCAAGTAAATCCTGACAAAATTACGAAGGCATCAAAGGTTGTTGAAGCACTTACTGGCTTTCAATTTAACGTCGCTATTACGAAATGGTATCGCCTGTCCGACGAATACACCAGCCTTGCTTACGATTTCCATATTGATCCACCTAAATTTCACTCCATTCCCTTGGTATTGATAACCCTTAGTGGATCTGCTATTTTACAATATAAAAAGGACAAGAAAGTAATTGACGTTGAATGTCAGTCAAACCAGGTTGTAGTTCTTAATTCGTCACTGGAACACAGAGTGTCTAAACCAACCAATATATCTGGTGAGAGACTCTACATGTTTTTCGGGTTTGACTCCGAATTGTAGGAACAGATGTTGGTCTTCCAGTAGCAACGGAGCAGAAAACAACGTTAAGGCCGACCTCATCGTTTCAAAACTTGGCCATCCATCCATGCACTACTTATCCAACCAAGCCTTGTAGGGGTCTTCCATCCTATAGACTGCTTCTTTGTTGGAGGGGCATCGCTCCACCATGAGTGTGAGATGTTGTTCTAGCCCAAGATCCTTTTAAGTAAGATCTTTCACCTCAGAACCTGGCGTGGGTTTTTACCCGATTTATTGAGGTCTCGCAATTCTGCTTCGTTGTGAACCCTTCTCCAGAAGCGACAATTTCCCCATTTCCCGCAACAAGTCTCCAGCGATATTCTCCTGCTGTGTCTAGGTAAATTTCGAATTTATACATTTCTTCTTCCGTTTGAATTAAGGACTACACTACACCTCTTAGACGCAAAATATAAAACTATCACTGACAAGATTGAAGCGCGTCAGTTAAATGTTTACTTATACGGTCGTTTTAGGAAACCATCGCCTCTCTCCCCTCCCCCATCTCGCTAGCTTATTGATCAAGTTTACATAACTGGTTTACTCTATCTACGTTTACTATATACTATAGACATGAGTTTAGTAAACCATTCAAGATGAAACTAGGATATGCCCGGGTTTTGGTATTTATTTGTCGCGTAAATATTTTAAGAGATCCAAGCATGGCGAGCCAGAACAAAACACCCATATTCCATGCGCGTGACTATAGCGCACTTAACAACCCCAGATTTACGTAGAAGACGGCGACGGAACCTTTACATAAATCAGTCCCAACATGTCGACTTCCGTGCCACTGCGTCCGAAAAATCCTGACACAACATAACCTTGAGGTACCGTCCAAGTTTTGGTGGGAACCGCACCCGCCTTCATAGTCCCTGCCTCTAGAGTTTCGCCGTTTTCTAGGGTAATTTTGATCCAGAAGATGCGAGTGTGATGGTCGGTGTGCGAGTCCTTGTCCGCGTACACCTCGACTGTTGTTATTGGATTACCATCCAGAGCCACCGGCATGGGGATGCCTAAGTTGCTCGGCGGCACCAGAGATCCCCCATTTCCACCGTGAGTGAGTACTTTATCGTTGCTGAGGCGCATGTTGATTTGATTCAGACGCTCCCCGGCGCGAAGCCAAATCGCAACCGGGCTCACGGGAAAATCTTCAACAATTAAAGGCGAATCATCGAACTCCCCTCCATGGGGACCGCCGGCTGTTGAACTCATAACGAATTGGCCCCGTTCCTTGTCTTGATACCATCCTCTTGTTGGGCCACCTACCCAGGGAGCAGGTGGGCCATTTCCGGATTCGTATTTTTTAAGCATGCCAACTGAGTGCGCAAGTTTTGCTAGTGTGTTCTGTATGTCTACACCTGGTAGCGGAGGAGAATTCTGTATGGGGTTGCCCGCTTGAGCCCCCCAAAGCCCCTGAAAGTTGGTGAAAGGCTCGTCGCCCATAATTTCAATTAGGTTGTTCTGGGTATTCCACGGAACAAAGGCCGTTGGAACTGGCAAGGCGAGAGCAGGGAGACCGGCTGGAGGGGGCATCACCGGATACATGCGAAGAGCTTCTACCTCTGAGGTTAAAGTCGTGCAGAAGTCGATTAGACTCAGCCAGGCAGCAGTCCCAACTTTGTTTATTTCCTGGGCCGGGTAGCTAGCATGACTGTTCAGGGCTGAGTATACGCAAGGGTGCGTGCCATTAAAAAACTGAATATTGGGGGGCTCAACTAGTTTGCTTACTCCATGTTGGGAGTAATACACACCCAAGACTTCTGTTAAATCAGACGAGAGCCGGACGGTGATGTGTTCCCAATCCCCTTGATGCCGCGCGAAGTTGGCCCATTCGAAGTTTCTTGTCTTATTGAGGTTGGCACCGAAGGTAGTCCCACGAAACATCTGAAATCCACTGAACGCGTAGAGGAAAGAATAGATGATATCTACGAATTGAACGGTCGGGTCTCCCGGAACAGACTGTGTGTAGCTGTGACTGTAGCAAGCCGCTTCGCAAGAAAGAGAGCCATCGGATTGTGCAACAAGTTGATCGCCCGTTGGAAAATTATTGTCTGCAGTGGGCATGGTTATGTCCGTGTGCCAGGCTAAGTAGCTGGTATCCTCTGACCAACCTACGGGTAGCTTCCCGATTAGATCAAGACTTGCTTGGAAACTGCCCACCCCACTCTCCGGAAACACCGAGCACATGGCCAAGTAATTTTGCATCGAGATCGGCCGATGGAGGTCCGCGGGGTGGAGATAGACCATAGGCGCGAACTTAGTCATTACTTCCGAAGGCGTTAGTGGCGACGAGATGTTTGAATTGGGCATAATAATATGGTTGTCATATTTCGATAATCCTGTAATTTATAGGAATCCTCAATTCGATTCAACCAGTATCAAAAGGAGACTTAAGGTTAGTTCTGTTCTTTTGTCTCTTAATTCTACTCAGCGGTACTGAGCCAAGTGATTGATCTATAGCGTGAAATATATGTGGCTTCCTTTACTGCGACGCTTCAGTGTTATCTCTTACACACCGACACGCTGTTTGACTTTGTGGAGTGATTGATTCCCGCAGTACCCTGCGATCCCAGTTCCGGAAAGTATAGGAGATGATATCATTTGCATTACGTGCGTCACTGGTCCAGTAATAGCCAATTTTGCCAAGATCGTAAAAGTCTCTACCGCCGTCCGCGAAAGCATATCGCTTTCCTCCCAGCATGGCATTGAAACCAGACTCCCCTCCTTCTACGAGGTCGTCATACGTGTCATGCAACGGATCATCCACATCTCCAGCCGCTCCACCATAAGACCGGGTTAGTGCCTTCCAGTCATCGTCACTTGGCAATCTCCACCCTTCCCCAAATTGCCGACAGGCTTCTTTTGCCGCCTGCCAGGTGTACAATCTTCCGTAGCGCACACAGTTCTCCTCCTTATTAGAAAAGCAAACAGCTCCATCGTTATCGAGAATTAGATCTTCGCCTAACCAAATTTGGTCATTGAATGTAATTTGCCTGTATTCTCCTCTTTTCTTCAATTCATGATGACCTTCTGGAGAAATGATTTCAGCCTCCAGATATACGTGCCTTTCTTTTGTATCTGGCCATCCCGTTTTTTTGCGAGAGACTATATTTATACTGCTTCCATCCGTTCTTTTGATAGAAAAGGGTGTATTGAGGGGAAAATTTGCGCGGTATTTTACACCTTTGCGCTGATTTCTGACACCACACTCCGTGTCTCGAGGGCACTGGATAACGATGGGGCTTCTACCTGTCGTTATTGTCGCGTCTACGGTGTATGCGATAAACCCATGATCTCCATTTATTGGCATCCTACCACCACTAGGTGCCAGCTCTCTAATTTGAGGAGCAAACTCAACGACCAACACCTTGGAAGGATTGGACAAATCATCTAGCGGAAACACCAACATTTTATTGGCGCTACTATGCTTTGAAAGAATGTAGTGATAGGATCCGCTGGTTATGTAGAGAGGATTCGTTTCCCAACCCAATATGTGATTGTGCCATTGCAGAAATCTGGTCGCCCGATCGGCATCGCTCATGTAACCCCAAGGACCAGCCTCGGAGTAATCAGCATCCTGCTCTCCGCTTTTTTTGTCATTCTTCGTGGGATAAAGGTCCGGCAATCCAAATAGGTGTCCCAGCTCGTGAATGAGTCTGTTTTCTGGTTGGCTAGCTCCATAAATGTCCGCACCTAACACAAGTGATCCACGGAGTGTTGTTCTGTTTCCC
Organism: Rhodothermales bacterium; assembly: GCA_965250215.1. GTDB lineage: Bacteria > Bacteroidota > Rhodothermia > Rhodothermales > DATKEJ01 > CBDFNN01. The sequence continues at coordinate 51,830 of CBDFNN010000001.1, forward strand.
TTGTGCATATATCCGTGCGAAAAGTTTTCTGAGCGACTTACCGATGTGATGGTATAGGGTGTTTGATCGGGCAGTACAATGATCACAAAAGAGTAGGAATTAAAGTTCACTCCTTCATAGAGACTTAATGTCTCACTAATAAAATCAATATGAGTACGAGATTCCCTTAAGACGCCACTATATTCACGAGCGTTTTTTGGAAGGGATTTCCAGCTATCATTTTTATGGTCTAAAAACAGAGCAGTATTCCCTCCCGACGCTTGACGGAAGAATTCCGTTGCTCGATTAAAATCAATTGTTTTATTCCAATTGCCTTGAATGTCATCAATACCCTTGACATCTTTAAAATCCACGTACAAAACAATCCCACGATTCTGTTCACCGGATCTCAAGTATATATCTGAAGGCCCGGCTTCTGTCATTTGCACGTGTTCTCTTCCGCTATTCAGCTGCGGGACACGTGTACTTACTCCGCTGTCATCTGGCAAAGACCCATCCTCGAACATCCAATCTCCATCCCCCAACCTCCAAACATCAGTATCCCTTTCTCGTGTTTCGTTCGCAGGGCGAATCTCGACATTTTTTCCTTCCTT
>CBDFNN010000002.1:0-82749 GCA_965250215.1 Rhodothermales bacterium
CGACAATGGTTCCAAGAGAATTCCCTGATTCTATCGTGAACGATCCCCCTAACCCCTCATGGTTTCCAGGTGGAGACCAGATTATTACGAACATTTTGAGATTTCCAAAATGGAGTATATTCCATAGGAGAGGTGAAGTTGAGTTCGATGGAGTTACTGGCATCTGATCGAGTGATCTACTCTTTGGTTTTTTCTTTGAAGCGAGTAACCAATTAAAGAAAGCGGCATTGCTTACTAACTACAATATTGCTTCAAAGCAGTCGTTTACAAGTTGATACTAAGATTACATTGACCAACACACTTGCTTCTGCTACTAGGCTACTCTCCGATTCACACAACAGAGGTCAACATGTATCAGTATCAAAAACGAGCTGCCGGACTCGTATGCCTAGCTGTAATCTTCTTCTCTGCGCTCCTGAACAATCAAATAGTCTTTGCGCAATTAGAGTCTCTTTCAACCATTGAATCTCTCGAGTATAAGAAGACGATCTATTTGAAAGGCGATTTCAAATTCGATATTGGGGGAATCGGCATTGATCGAAGTAGCGAGGGTAATTTCTTAATCACTACTAGGGGTGTTTATCTGTTTGATTCCTTCGGCAGCATGATCCGAAAACTATCTCCGGATGCTTGTGCGCCGAGTGGAAAAGAATGGTATCCGATCACCGCGAATTTTGTCAACAAGGATGAGATATTTGTTGTGGGATCAAGTCGCAGTTTCTACTTCAATTCTTCTGGGGTTTGCACCAGGGAGGCCGACGATTCGTATCACCCAGTCCGTAAGTTTTGTGTCTTTCCAGATTCCGATGAGATGTTCGGAATGGACACAGATCTCACCATCATTAAGACCGATGGCGAAGGGAAGACGATAACCAATTCGAAGAGGGTGCCGAGCAAATTTCCAAACATCGAAGAGTTTAAAACCGGTGGCGGAATTGTCTGTGATCAGGAGGAAAATAGAGTTAAGCTGGTACTATCGACGATCCCAACTAGGACCAGCGGGCGCATTTGAACAGAAACCTACGGTAACGAATCGGCGGTTCCCTTCCGCTCTTCCAAATACTTGTATAAGGTCGGCTTTGATATGCCCATCATTTGGCACACTTGGTTGACGGTATGCTCTTTTCTTTCATAGAGATTAATCGCCAGTGCCCGCTTTTCAGCATTGAGCGTTTTGGGACGCCCGCCCTTGCGTCCCCTGGCACGAGCCGCCAGCAATCCTGCTTGTGTGCGTTCCCGTATCAGGTTTCGCTCGAATTCGGCCAGGGCTCCAAAGATGTGAAAGATGAGTTTTCCTGAACTCGATGAGGTGTCCAGGCCTTCTTGCAGGCTTCTCAAGCCCACATTTCGTGCCTCAAGATCGGTGACAATCTCAATCAAATGTTTGAGTGAACGACCGAGCCTGTCTAGCCGCCAAACGACCAGCGTATCTCCGGGCCGGACATACTCCAGCGCCGCCATCAATCCCGCTCTGTCTGCTTTAGCTCCACTCTGATAGTCTTCCATAATGCGTTCACATCCAGCCTGAGTGAGTGCATCTTTTTGCAAATCCAAATTCTGGTCGTCTGTTGAGACCCGTGCATAGCCAATGAGCATGGATGACCTCTTATGGTAAAGATTCCCGTTGTACCGTGTTCTATATTAACGTTGATTTATTTACCGGGTTTCTTTACTCACTTTCTGGCCTAATGGCTACCTTTTGACTCTTTGGAAAAGAGTAAAGAAAACCCACGTTTTATTTACCGGTGCCCAGATCCCGTCACCGGCTCCCGGTGATCAGTTCTTGGAGGCATTATGAGTGTAAAAAACCCCTCGTACTGTTTACACCGATGGGCAAGTCTTGGAGATGAGGGCCGGCGATATTATGGATGCACGTAACGTCAGTTGTATCAATCCCTTTAAGCTAGCCGTCTTTCAAGTCGGCAATCCCGAGCTCCCTTCGTCGTTCCGGTCGAATAGTTAACCTTGATGGGCTACTGCCAGCCACCTCGTTTTGACCAGGTCTGTTCCGGAAGTGCGTTCAAAAAATCCATTGTCTCCGCACCCTAGACGAGTCTTGATCAAGAAATAACGAGCTGAAATTGAGATAGTGGCGGATTTAGCACAGTTAGTTACCGGACCTCTAGTTGGATATACTGAGGAATTAAGGCCCCGTATATTTCGTAACTAGAAGCGAGGTTCTTTATATTGGATCTGAGCCTTTGGGCGAAGAAGAAACGTAGAATCATTTTAAGGGATTTTAAGGGCGTCTATTTAATCAGGACGATTTTATCAGAGGCGACGAAATCTTCACCTTTAATTTGAACAATATAGATACCGCTGTTCAAGTTAGTCCCATTCACTGAAAATGTTTTTGTAGCCCCACCATTTACCCGTCCATTGAATAGCTCCTTCAACACTCGGCCAGAAAGGTCGAAAAGAGAGAGCTGAACATCTTGCCCGTTATTGACCGTAAGCCTAATCTGTGTGCTTGGATTAAAGGGGTTGGGGTAGGCTGGCTCAAGTAGAAAGTCATTAGGAATATCAATATTAACTTCTACCTCGCTGCTATATGCAAAGCTTCCGTCTAAGTCTATTTGTCTCAATCGAAACTTGCTAATTCCGGGACTTAAATTACGTACCTTACTTTGGTATCGAGTAGTCTCTGTCTCGGAACCTCTTCCTTCAATAAATTCTAGCGTGGAATATAATTCTCCGTTCCAGGAATGTTGAACCTCAAAACCTGCGTTATTCTCTTCACTCGCCGTTTCCCAAAACAAACTAACATCCCGTCCTGTCGTCAGAACGTCGAAAGAAGAAAGCTCAACTGGTAAAGCCGCATCGATTTGGACAATGTAATCTTCAACTTCGCCACTATCGGATGCGCCGTTAGGCGTGTTACATTCTCCTAAGCCATCGCACAACCGAAAGCGGGCATAACTAGTCCCGGTTACTGCTAGACTTGGAACAACAATATCAAGGATGGTCGACCCTGTACTAACTGCCAATTCAGACGCCTCTTGCTCACCAGCATCGAAGGATCCGTTACTATTCCAATCAAACCATGCGGTAAGAAAGCCGCTTCCGCCAGTTACTGAAACGTTTACATTATATTGTTGCGATTGGCTAAGGATTGCGTTTTGGAAATCTAAACCTGCCAAAGTAATGCCGTCTTCATCATCACCAGATTGATCGTCTCCGTCGGATCCGACAGCGGGAACTCCGTCGCCGTCTTCGTCAATTAGTGCACCCAGTCGCAGTTGGAATCCAACCGCTATGAGATGACTTGGGCCTACACCCTCGCCTCCGTCTGCCTGATCTGTCCCATATGTGTCAGGTGCATCTCCATAGTCAAACCTGTCCGTTATACACGATGCCCCATCTCGCCATGGTGCCGGCAAAATTTCATTTTCGGCAGTAAATGTATTTGAAACTGGATCGTATCGCCACATAATCCCGTTGACCTCTCCTGGTATTGACGAGTAAATCCAATGAAACCCGTCGACATCAACAAAAGTCGCTCCATTATTAATAGGACGATTGGGGCTTGCGGGAATTGGAGTAGAACTAACGACCTGGAAACCATTACTAGGGTCTAGTTTGTCAACTATATCTAAACCGCTACCTGTAAGCCGGAAAAGGAATATCATATCCTGAAAGGGATCATATTGAATGTCCCATGTTCGTGTATCGGCTGGTAATCCTAGAGAAGTAAGAGACAGCCTCTGAGTTACAATGGGTCCACCAGGATTGTTGACATCAGCGACCCAGAGATGTTGTGTTGTTCCATTGCTTACTGCGGATGGATCGTCCGTTACAATTACCCATCTACCGTCTGGCAAGAAAGTGCCAGCGTGAAAATATTCAAATTGAGGGTCTAGGACACTACCATTAGTAGGTCTCAATGTGAGAGGGCTGTAATTACCGTTTCGATCAATACGGTATATAGTATTGTTTGACATCCATGTGTTTGCTGTTGCGGCGTATAAGTAACTATCTATACCATTAAATGCCAAAGCATTCAGTCCGACAGTTTGTGAATTAATAGGCGACCCTCCGCCTCCAATGGGTGTAAACCCAAATGGATTTGTGCTTTTATTAACAAAATATAAATCGGTGTTTATTGTGCTTCCATGTGTCATATAAAAGACGTCTGGATCACAGACAAATGGTTGCGTGGCTTGACCAAATAGGTCAGATGTACTTATTAACAAAATTAGCACTAAGTAATGTAGTTGACTTGTCTTTTGCCTAGTCATTTAGTTTACTTTAATTAAATTGGAGGTGGAATTGAATGCTTGCTTCCGCAAAACGCGTGCCAGCTTTTAGACAGACTGCATTCTGACAGAGCTTGAAAAGCTCGTCTTTTTCAGATCCATACTATGGCAGGGCTCCCAACAAGTAGAGCATGGGTTTCCGTAGCGCTACCGTTGTTGGCCTGTGGAGCTAGTAAAGGAGAAGTAGCACCTACCTAGTCATTGTTTACTTCATCCACGAACCCTGCTGAGGATGTAGGATCTCCAATAAGATTGTAGCCACCCGAAGTGAAGGTAGTCCCTTCCACATCTGGGCCCGCAACGGGATCGGTCGAAGTGTTGCCAGCTATTATGCTGCTATGAAATCGGCTGCAGAGGTGCATCTGTCCCGAACATACCCTTGTATCCGTACGAGAGGGCTGAAAAATCAAATAGAGAAAACGAAACCGTAACTTTTTACACGCTCGCTCTCGCTAGTCCTAATTGGGGTCAGTCAATTTAGAATTCCGATAACAAGCCGATAATAATAAATTATTGAAATATGGACGTTATTTTATCCTGGAGAACGAATGCTCTAGGCAGCTCTTCGAGAGCATGTGGGCCGTGCTTCCTGCTCGCGACAAAGCCACATTGGCAATTCTTGCTGAGACATACTCATGAACATACCTTAGAGCTACTTTTTTACAAATTCGTGAGCATACCACCGATACTCACGGCTACACGGAAATTGTATTTGCGCTCTGCCATCTTCTGGGATTCTATTTCATGCCACGGATCCGAGACCTGAAAGATCAGCAACTCTACCGGGTGAAAAGAAACGTTGACTATGGGGACTTTGCCCCCCTGTTGACCAAAACGGCTGATCTCGATTTAATTGAAGAACAATGGCCATCCATGATTCGAGTAGCGCTTTCGTTAAAGAAAAGAACAGCCCCAGCCCATGTTATTGTTCAACGCCTGACCAATAGGTATCCCTCAGACCGATTGTCAAAAGCCTTTACCCACCTCGGCCGAGTCATCAAAACCCAATACATTCTGCGCTATCTAACGGATGCGACGTTGAGAAGAACGGTACAGCGACAGCTTAATAAAGGCGAGTATCGACACAAATTACCTCGTCGGATATTCTTCGCCGATCAAGGTGAATTTACGACCGGTGATTACGAGGAGATTATGAACAAGGCAAGTTGCCTAAGCCTGGTCTCGAATGCCGTTCTGTACTGGAATACCTCCAAAATCAATGCCTTGGTTCAGGATCTCAGACGACGAGGTGAAGACATTCAGGACGAAACGTTGTCACACATCTCATTACTACCCCACAAACACATAATCCCAAATGGTACATATTTTATCGACGAGGTCTTACCTGAAGATTGAGCTAGAACGCTTCCTGTCATCGAAACCGTAGGTTTCTGTTCAAATGCGCCCGCTGGTCCATCTTGTTCGATTCTGCCCCTATTACGTACAACGCCTACAAGTATTTCATCCATCATGACGAAGACCTGAAGCCGTTACTCAAAAGAAATTGAATCCAAAATGGAGGGTATCTCCCTGTCAAACGTGGGACGATCCGGGCTTAGAAGGCAAATGAAGAAGTCAACCTAAAATGTGGAACATTTCCTCCTTTTATGTCGCCAGAACCCTATAAGCAAATCAAACGAATTGCCGATTGCCAACTCAATGAGGATACCCTGCGCTCAGCCCTTGCGGGCATAGTCAATGCAATCAGCACCCATGATATAGCTCAGGTTTGGGGAACGGGAGAGACATCAAGTAGCGATGGACAGCGCTTTATCTTTCCACGAAAATCGGTACGACAGACGTATAGCCATCGTCTTGGCGACTATGCGCTGGAGTTCTACTCCTTCATTACGGACAATTATGCACCCTTTTATACAACACCAATTGAGGCGACCGAGCGTGGCTCTGGATCATTCTCGACGGGCTTCTTTATCACGAATCAGATATCGATCCTGCAGAACATTATACCGATACGCACGGATACACCGAGATCAACCACGCCGCATTTGCCTTCCTTGGTAAGCGGTTTTGCCTGAGAATCCGGGGCCTTTCAAAACAGCGTATTTATCACACTAACACGGATAGAGATTACGGCCCTCTGCAGCCTATGCTATCCAATCGGCAACTGCACCTCGATTGGATAGAAAAAGAGTGGGATAGGATTGCGCAGATCTTTGCTTCATTCGCGCACGGACACACGACGGCCTCAGTTGCCCTGAAGCGCTTGATTGCCTCAGGTCCCAATAACCATTTCTACCGGGCAACACGAGAGCTCGGGCGATTCTTTAAAACTGAATTCCTTCTCGAATACCTGTCGCAACCTGAACTGAGAAAACGAATTCGTAAGGGATATAGGTATTTAATACATTATAATAGCCGACGCCGCCATACCCTCCATAGCGAAGATGGTATTCGGCGAAGAGATTCTGCTCATACATGCTCCATTTAGTGACATCGGCTGAGACGTGGCGAAGGGTGAAATGAGGAAGGCTGCTAGGCCGCAGTAAGCCCCCATGATTTCCTATGAAGGGCCTTGCTAATAGGAAAGGGGGACTCACTCCTCGCTTAGAGAGGGTACGGGTGGGATGGGTCACAACCCACTTCAGAGTATACGATATAGCCAGCTGGCAGTACAGGAATCTAGATAATATATTGACCAAAACGATTTCCATGAAAGTGATAAAGAAACCTAGCTATGGCACAAAATATCCGGCACAAGATACGCTGCCTAAAGAGGGATTAAAGGTTCTCGTATTTAGCAAGATCGGGGATTCAGAATCTCGTCCAATGTTTTCAGTTTCTTCTTGGCATGGACCCGAACATGGTTTTCTGCTTCATTCCTCGATAGTTTCGCTATGGTGGACGCCATTACCAAATGAGTCAGACCTTGAAGATTACCAAGGAGATTAAGGGTTTTTGGCGATACTGAGTTGATCCCAAGTTTTTTTGAAGTAATCTGACTTCATCAATAAAAATTTTCCAGACTTTGAAGGTATGGACGTATTGTTGCTTGAAAAGGTGGACATTACAGGTTCTGGAACTACTAGCTGGACGTTCTCATTTTTCATTTCTTTGAATTGATTTTCAGATATACCTTCTGTATAGTCAGTAAATGCTTAGTGCCAACCCTCTCTGCTACCGTCAATATTTGTCTCCATCTGTCTCTACACGTTCCGTAGGATCGAGACAAATATCGGACGCAACCCTATACCACTATCAAGTCCACGGTAAATCTGATCTCCTCAATCTCTCCTTGCTCAATTTTGTAGTCGCTGTGGTTGTACTGCTTGGTAGTTCTGGCATCTGAATGATCAGCGATTTCGCTAGCGTGTTCCAGCGTTCCGCCATTCTCTAGGAATATCGTTATGCCTGTTCCTCTGCAGGAGTGTGCCGATACCAGATCAGGATTGAGTCCGGCGCTCTTGGAGTGATCCCGCTGATCTAATCAATGTTACCGTAGAAATGCTCATCAGTAGACACTCCAAATATCGTAAATCTCCTTACAGAAGTAGGTGTTGACCGAAAGGTTGCCGAGTGGCATGCAGATGTTCTGAAGGCAACGACTCAAGAAGAGTTGGTAACGAACTGATTATCTAGAAAAAAAACTCAGCGAAAACTACTTTAAACTTTTGGGTTCATTGGCGCCATGGTTGCAATAATCGAGTTCTTAGGAAGGGTGCTGTAGCTCTATGGATAAATTAGATCCATCAGTATTCGAGATCTTCTCGTATGCCAATAAGAACAACCCCGCTTTAGCAGACGGAGTTGATCTATATTGGATTGTGTGAGATGGGCTACAACCCACACGCCAAAAAATACTAAATACGATAGAATTACACAAAAACGTTTCCTAAATTAGTTCCACCAAACATCCAATATTGATGAGAGTATTGACCTGCTCCCCAAAAACTGATCCAATCTAAAGAAGAGATTTTCCTGTTTTGGTACCTTAACTTAAAACCCCAGAACAATGAGAAAATCAAAATTTACAGGGTCCCAGATTGTGTTCGCCTTGCGGCAGGCTGAATCAGGAATAAAAGTGGCCGAAGTATGCCGCAAAATGGGCATCAGCGAGCCCACCTTTTACCTCTGGAAGAAGAAATACGGAGGGCTCGGTACGAGCGAGTTACGCCGTCTTAAATCTCTTGAATCGGAGAATTCCCAATTGAAGAGGCTCGTGGCCGACTTGTCATTGGATAAACATATGCTGCAAGAGGTCATCAAAAAAAAGCTATAAGGCCATCAAAACGCAGAGAACTCGCCCGTAGTCTGATCGCAGAATTCAGGATATCGGAGCGTCGGGCTTGTAGCGTTCTTTTGTTGGCTAGATCGACCTTTCAATATCATCCTGTGGAGGGAAAGAACGAGGCGTTATTGAGGCGCATTCGGGAGATCGCGGCAACACGCGTTCGCTATGGGTACCGACGTATCTATGTGCTGCTACGCCGCGAGGGATGGATGGTTAATAGTAAGCGGGTTTATAGGCTTTACAAGAAGGAGGGGCTCAATCTACGGAGCAAACGACCTCGTTGAAACCGGGCCAGTGCGCATCGGATGGAGCGGGTTAGCTTCGCCCACCCTCATCAGGTCTGGAGCATGGATTTTGTCTCGGACGCGCTCTACGACGGTCGCAAATTCAGGGCCTTAACTGTAGTGGATAATTTTAGTCGAAAATGCCTGGCGATCTACGCTGCCAAATCATTCAAAGGAGAGCACGTGGTAGAAATAATGTCGCGGATACACACATGGACGGGACGAAAACCAGAACGTATACAGGTGGATAATGGGAGTGAGTTTGCAGGCAAGGCATTGGACAAGTGGGCCTACGACAACGATGTGACGCTCGACTTCTCTAGGCCTGGTACACCAACAGACAACCCTTACATGAGTCCTTCAACGGAAGCTTTCGGGACGAATGCCTGAACCTACATTGGTTCTTATCACTAGAAGATGCACGAGAGAAAATAGAAGCCTAGAGAGAGGACTACAACAGCTACCGACCCCATCAATCACTCGGAGATATGACTCCGAACATGTACCTTGAACAACACCTAAAAACAGCGAAATCCCTATCTAAGACTGGATGAGAAATGGGGAGCAGGTCACCTTGACTAGATACTAATAGAATTATTATATTAACACATAACGGTACAAGAATGTTCAGATAAAGGAAGCTTTGGATTAGTACCACAATTCAATTAAGGAGGAAAAATGAAAAAGTTGTCTACGACAGGACGACGTATGCTTTGGGCTACGTGTGTTCTTTCTTTATCAATATTCGGAATTCATGATTCACTGATGGCTCAAGATGCAAATTTGAGTAAAGAAGTCTTGTGTGCCGACAGTAATATCAAAACGGGGAAACTATCAAAGATTGGCCATGAATTGGCCTCGATCTATTGTGACGCAGAGGAATTAAATGAACATGCGGCTCTTTTCCCACAGGCATTCAGCAATGGGACTTTCCTAGTTACGGCCGTGGCAGAAAACGGAGCCACTGGATCCCTGGAAAATGAACTTCGCGATCTCGGTGGCACCAATGTGTCATCCTACAAAAGGGTCGTCTCTGGATGGCTCCCCATTGCAGGACTGGCGTCTCTATCACAAAGCAAGTCTTTGACATTCGCTAGATTAGCGGTAGTTGAGAACGGTTCAGGAATTTCGGGTGCCTATGTACTTGCTTCTGAGGCCGTAGCTCAGCAGGTTGGTGCGGTTACGGGACAGCATGTCAAGGCACTCGGACTCGATCCGGCTGATTTGGATATTTTCACCAATGGAATTAATGGTTCCGGTGTTGAAATCGCTAGCATTTCAGATAGCTTCAATTGTCTTGGAGGCGCTGCAGGAGATGCGGCTACTGGAGATATTCCTGCGCTGGGAAGTATCTCAGTGATAGAAGTTAACAATTGTACGGGCATGGGAGATGAGATTCGAGCACTTATACAGGTTGAATATGATTTGGCGCCTAATACAGTGCACAGAGGTGCTTCGGGATTCAATGGTTTAGCTGCGCACGCCAATTCAATTGGTGCCATGGCAACCGCTGGTGCTTCTGTAATGGCGGACGATGTATTTTGGTATGACACACCCTGGTTTCAACCAGGTATTCTTTCACAAGCTATTAATGATGCCTATACAAACGACGACGTAGCCTTTTTCTCTCATGCTGGAAATTTCTACGACAACTCTTACGAGGCGGACTTCGTCAATAGTGGTTTTACTGGCCCTGTTTGCGGAGGTCCTCTTCACGACTTTAATCCAGGTGGAGGAGTTGACACACGGCTAAATTTCAATATTCATAACGCTGGCACGCATAATATCGGATTGCAATGGAATCAACCCTATGCGAGTGCGGGTCCCGGTGGGTCGTCAACGGATTTCTCTCTAAACTACCATCGCTCAAATGGATCTCTCTGGTTTTGGTCGGATAACAATAATATAGGTAATGATCCTAGCGAGAGAGTATTTCGAAATGCAATTGGAGCCTCGGCGGGAGAGAGTATTTCCGTTGAGTACTGTGGCGCCGGAGGTGTGCCAACAACGCATTTCAAAGTCATGTTCTGGACAAATGGGTGGGTCCCACTAACCGTAACCCAATACATGACCCCCGGTACTTCCACGATCCGAGGGCATTCTAATGCCGAGCATGCCCTTACAGTGGGGGGATTTAACTATTACCAATCTCCAGCATATGGATCGCCTTATGGAAAGTATGCATTCTCTTCATTCGGTGGGATTGCATTGTACTTCGACGAAAACGGGGTACCCCTTTTTCAAAATCAAGCTCCATCCGTTTTCAATAAACCAGAAGTCTTGGCGCCGACTGGTCAAAACACGACCTTTTTTGGGAACGGAGATGATGTGCGCCCAGAAGACCCAGATACTTTTCCCAATTTCTACGGGACTTCAGCTTCAGCGCCGGCAGCGGCAGGACTCGCTGCCCTCATGAGACAACTCGATCAAACGATGAGTGCTCAAGATGTCTATGATTGTATGACAAATACCGCCATCGATATGGGAGCAGGTGGATTCGATTTCGAAACAGGCCATGGATCCATAGACGGACCGGCTGCTTTGGGTTGTGCTAATGGTGATTGGAGCGAGTTGGCCAATCACACACCAGCTTTTCACATTCAGGGCCCAAGCTGTTCAGGAGCGATATTAGGAGCCACTATCTCTACAGAAACCGGTGTAGATCCAAACGTTTCTGATAGCGATGGTGTGACATTCCTTACCTCGTGGACAGAAGGGCAGGCGGCACAAATGCAGCTTAGCGCGACAAGCGGTACCGGGACGGGCCGAGTTTCCTGCTGGGTTGACTGGAACGCCGACAACGACTTCGGCGATACGGGCGAGCAAATTTGCAATCAGACTATCGCACTGGCTGGCAACACAACATGCAACTTTACAGTGGATCCTAACGATGTGAGCTATTCGACGGGAGACCATGCATCCGTACGATGCCGACTCTACGAAGACAGTGCTGAGACACCAGATCCCGCTGGAGCAGCAATCTGCGCCGAAGTCGAAGATCATGCAGCTGTAATCGGCGCGGATTGGGCCGATGCCCCGGATAGTCACGGCACGGATTCCACGGATGGAGGCGAAGGTGTTGGACCAAGTCACCTCATTGTGCCTACTTTGTATTTGGGTCAATGTGTTGATGCCGAAACCGATGGACAAGCTGATCCTTCAGCAGATGGCGACGACAATGCTGTCAGCGCAACAACGGATGGAACTTGTGTTGCTGGTGAGGACGAGGACGGTCTTGATGACGAATCCCAGCTTGATGGAATGGTGCCAGGCGTCCAACGATGCCTAGATATCACATCTAGTGGTGCAGGTCTACTTGATGCGTGGATTGACTTCAATGCGAACGGCGTATTCGATCATCCAGCTGAGCAGATATTTGCATCGCAATCACTTAGCAGTGGAAGCCAAAATCTATGTTTTACTCCTCCTAGTACCATGCCACCAGCCGTCCGGTTTGCGCGATTCCGACTCTCAAGCGCGGGAGCTCTGCTACCTACCGGTCCTGCGCTGGATGGAGAAGTTGAAGACTATTTCGCTTCTCAATCTTTGCCAGTTGAATTGACATACTTCAACGCTGACCTCGATGGTCGATCTGTTGAACTCAGTTGGGAAACCAAGAGCGAGAGCAACAATGCCGGTTTCGAAGTACAGCATGCTTGGGGGCAGGAAGGATTCGAAACTATGACCTTCATAGAGGGACGCGGCTCAAGCCTTGAAGCAACTCAGTACCAGTCTCGAATGGATGATTTGAGTCCTGGAATCCACAACTTTAGGTTGAAGCAAATTGATTTGGACGGAAGTTTCAACTACAGCAGTGTAGTCGAAGTGGATGTAGACTTCCCGGGAGAATTCTTGTTGGAGGCTGCCTATCCGAATCCTTTCAATCCGAGTACAACTATTCGCTTTACTTCAAAAGACACAGAAAGCGTTAGTTTAGAACTGTACGATTTGACTGGAAAACTCGTGAAGGTCCTCTTCGATGGAGAGCTGACAGCTGGTGAGACCCAATCAATTCGAATCGACGGCTCGGCTTTAAATAGTGGGAGTTATTTGGTCCGTTTGATTGGCCCTAGTTTCCAAGGAACGGAGCAAATAGTACTTATCAAATAGTGAATTGAAGCGGGGTACCAAGGGGTAGTTCACCTGCCCTTTGGTACTTTTCTATATTCATTCGAATTCTGCGCTACGAAACTAATCTTCCACCGAATAACTTGACCAAAGTCTTTGGGAGTATTTGATTATGTCCGCCATAGAATATGCCATATTTGAGTCCCTTTTTCGAGTTTGGTCTGCAGCTGCCAACAGACCACTGAAAGCCTTTCTCTAGTGCGAATGGATCATGGCCCAGCTAATTCTTGATGACTGAAAGCCTGTTCGAGTTCTTCTAGTTGACATACTCCGGCAGATCAGATCGGAGCTGGGAGACTCTGAGGTGACCCCTACAATGACTCTGTAAAAGCACCTATACCAGCTTCTGATCCGTAATAAATTAGGGGCATATCGAATAATGTGGCCTTATCGGTATTTGATTGAGATTCCATCCACCGTCCTCTGCTGGAAAACGAGGGTAACAACATCCTTTATACTTGCCTCCTCAATAAAGGGAATCGACTAGTCACGGGTCTTTGTGAAATACAAGAGCGTTGGGAGCAGACAAATTTCATGAGGCCCAGACTCCAACAACTGGGTTACACCCGAATAATATCGAATATGCTGTTGAGGTTGAAGTGGGTCTTTCTCATTTTCAGGTTCGGCAACGTCGACCTGTCCTAATTCTTTCTTTTGAAATTGCGAAGCTCGTAAGTCGGATCTGTGATCGATTAATAGCCTATTTATCCCATATGGAAATAGCCTACAAGCCCAAAAAATAATGGTATCTATGGGACATGCGGCTAGGCAATTGAAGTAATACCTTTTCAACACGCAATTCATTGATGCGCCGTTGTTTGACCGCCAACTGCTGTCGCACATATGAGAAGTAAGTTAGAAACGGGTTATGTCAGAAAAATCTTACGATCTAGGCGAAGTACCAGAACATCCTTTTGAGACTCGCAAACAGACAGTATTCCCTACGATTGCAACACAGTGGAACCGTCCCCTAGTTCATTTTTTTGGAATAATTATTGGCGCAGCCGTTCTAATGGCTGGTAGTACATGGGCAATAGCATATAATCTCAGAATAGAACCACTAAAGGAAGAAATTGAACGATACCAGGGAATATCGAACCAACTGGATACGATAGTAGCTCTAAAAGTTATTGTTGCCGACTTAGAGAGAATAATATATACCCAGAAGACCATGATGATGGACTCTCTCTGTTTGAATATCGGAGAGGTGTCAATTCCTTCAACATTGAATACGTCGCCAGAGAGAAGGCGAGATCTTGAGATTGAAATATCCAAGCTAATTAGCCGAGGGGATAGCCTGGGGTCCATGAATCCGCAGGACGACCTTACCTTTTCACAATTTTCGCTCTGGAGAAATGATGCCAAGGCTGTCTTGAGCAACTTTGGGGGAGATTTGGGAGATCTATACAGAAAGGAATTCGAACAGAGTACTCGACTCAAATTTGAAAACTACCCTCGACTTCCATCAACCATAGCTTCTGGGTTGCAAGTATTAAAGAAAGCTAGGATAGTTGCGAATACTCGGTTACGACCATAGAACGCTTCCAAACAACCTTCAAACATTATGAAAAGAACATTTCTCAAGACGCTATTTGGGCTTTTGGGGCAGAATCGAGGTGGGCATAAACCGCTTATCGTTGTAGTTGATGATAGAAAAAGAGTAGAGGATTGTACTCCGGTCCCGAGAGCGATTGGCGCTTGTGCGCAATAGTAATCCCACTACGAATCCGCTGACGAAAAATACTACTCCAACCAAATGAAGAAAAACGAAGAGATGGTAAACCATTAGAAAATGATGCTATATATTAGATAAAGTGCGAGGATGGGATAAAACCATTTCCACAGCATGAAGTCACCCAGGCGGATCCAGATTGCATTTACCCTGGTCAGCAGACCGACGAATAAAGGAAAGGTTCGTACCGGTAGTCTCAACCAAATACAGTAACCAATTTGCCCGGCCGTTGCCGCTGCAGATAATTTCGGAGAGTATCGTATTAAAGGAGAGAGTAGTTCTTTCGGCATGGTCTCCTCATTCGCAAAGTCCGTTTTTATGCTTCCTGGATGTACGCAGGACACGTAGACCTTTGAGCCTAACAGTTCACGGTGTAGCGATTCGGATAACCCGGTTAAAGCAAACTTGGATGCGCTGTACCCGTTCGACATCGCCGTTCCAAATTTTCCAGCAGCAGAGGAGACGTTTACGATGTGCCCGCTTCCTCGCCTTCGCATTTCCGGCAACACGCATCGAGTCCAGTGAAAGACACCCCAGTAGTTTATGTCCATCATAGCGCGGTGCTCGGTCTCGCTAATCTGGAGAAATGGTTTCCTGATTCGTCATGTGGGTCCCCGCCCTATCGTGATCTTTCATTTCTGCAAACCCTCACGCAAAAGGATTCGATACCCTGAGTCTTCGATGCTCTCTTAATCGTGGCGAAAAACCACACCCCAGGAGCTATTACAGTCCGCACAAAAAGGGATACGATATCCTTGGGTCTTAGATGCTTCCTGTACGCAGAAACAGGAGGGCTCTCTATCAAGTACCGATAATTTATTATTATCGACTTGTTATCGGAGGACCTGATCATGGCTTTTGTCATTCAGAAAGGGGGCGTCGAGCCATAGGAACCTACTCGAAGTACAGTCTCCTGATGTGGTTCATTCTGATTTTGATTGGAAAGTACCTAATGAAGATTAGCGATTTTTCCGCGAGAACCTTTAATCTGAGCCAAAGTCTAATCTAACCCGATACAAACAGAGACTAGGTAGCAAAAATGGTCTTGAAAGACATTTCTATTACGGAAAAACAGGGCCAGTGGATTAAGGCTCAAATTGAGGCTGGTGTTTTCGAAAGTGAGGATGAATTAGTTCGAGAGCTGATAAAGGAACGCCAACTTACAAGCAAAGAATCTAAGGCTACGATAGAGGCGATATCCAAAGAACTACGAATAGGCGAGAAAAGCGGAATCAGCGCTAGCTCTGAAGACGATATCTGGAGTCGAATAGAGGCACGTCGCCAAGCGGCAGACAATGCCTAAATACTCGTTGACGCGATCCGCAGAAGTAGATCTTCTTTCTATTTCGATCTATGGCGATGAGCAATTCGGTCCGGCTCAGTCGGACATTTACCTAAAGAGACTGTTCGAGCGCTTTTCAGAGCTAGCACTACATCCCTTGCACTTTCCTAAGGTCGATCAATACGGAAGTGGATACAGAAAAAGCGTTTGCGGTTCACACTCTATTTACTACAGAACTGGCGGCGATGGAGTCGTTATTGTTAGGATTCTTGGAAGGCAGGATATTTCCACACTCTAATATTCCAATAATGTAGTATTATCGGAATATGATGATACGTATTAGATGCAACATATTTAGTGGTTTACGTGTCTAATATATTGCAACTAATAAGACGACTCCCATTGTCAATAAATCAATCGAACCATGAAGAAAATACTACTTCTATTCGTTGTTCTTCTCATATCATGCGACTCCGGTGATACACAATATGAGCATCCCGAGGCCGACCTATCGTTCGTGGGTAGATTCACACATATACCGGAGGATGATCTAGCAGCGCTTCATGGGGTGAACCTCGTTCACAGAGGATTCGCTAACGGGTCATTTGATAAATACTATATGGTTTATGTCATCACTGGAATCTATAATCCTTACGTCCTTAATTGTCAGTTAAGAGAACAAAACAAACTGACCTGTGATGAAGATGGAGATCCTTCGACAAGTGACGAATTTACAGGAATGGTATTATCGCTTCATAACAACAACACTGAGCTTCGAATAACCGGCCTCGGTGTTGCAGACGGGAAAATCTTCCTCAAAGAGTAACTTTCAATGGATCGATGTAATGACCGCCTCTAAGCACCAGAAAAGACGCTCATGAATCGATCTAGCTTTCTTTTAGTTTGCCTCAGCTCACTTCTTTTTGTGCGTCCTGGCTTCTCTCAGGAGCTCATAACGTGTAAGCGTGTTATCGACGGAGACACCATCGTTCTGTCGGACCGGACTGTTGTTCGTCTAATAGGTATCGACGCACCAGAGTCCTACGATTCAGAAAAGCTCGAGCGGGATAGTAGAAGATCAAATCGGGACAAAGCAGCCATCCAACAACTCGGCAAATTATCGGCCATCTATGCTAGATCACTCTGTCTTGGCAAGCCCGTGTTTCTGGTATACGACCTTGTTAATGTTGCGATCAATCACAAAGACAAATACGGTCGAACTTTAGCTTATGTATACGTCCCAGGACATGGCCCTGTTAGTGTCAATGAATTGATGATTGCATCTGGCCACGCCAAGGCCTATACCGTCTTTCCCTTCGGAAAAGCACAACGGTTTATCCATCTCGATCGGGAGGCTAGACGGATGAATTTGGGTCTTTGGAATATTAGCAATTGACCTTCTGTGTGTCGAGGCAGTACAATACCCGATCTCTGTCAGTTCATGGGTAAATAATTTTATAACAAAGATGCTTTGCTCCAGGTGTTATGAAGTAGATGCTGTAGAAGGGCAGCCTCGATGTGCAAAATGCGAGAGGAAACGCGAAGTCAATTTCGCTCGGCATAACATTGCTGAAATCCTGAATTCCACAATGCCAACTCGGCCTTTCTACGAACCAGCTGAATTATTAAAGTCCATCGATGGGCTATCCCAAAAAGCGCTCGAACAACTGCTAACCTTCGCTCTCCTTTGCCAAGAGGATCTAGGTTAGAAGGAGTAATTCCACCGCAAAAAGTAAGTTCGTCATGATTATCGAAGTGCTTCTTTGATCAGTCGATCAATAATCCCGCCTATCTTTAAATGCCGGTGTCCTTAATAGGGTAGCGTCCACAATCGTGTAAAAAAGCACGCTAAGGATTTAAGTGTTCGGCCCGTCACCTCGTCTTATTTGATCGGATCGCCCCAATTCATACACCCATCGATGTAGATAGGTGTCGCCTTTCGGTCTGTCTTTAGAACAATGCAGTAATCCTAGGTCAAGCCAGCGTGTCGATTGCAAGGGCTTACGTGGATTCGCGTGGCCGCTCACCCTTGTCAATCTCGCTCCCTTTCCCTGTGGCCAGGTTCGCATTGTTTAACTAAAACCAGACTTCCATGCGACCATCAACACTACATCGACTTGGCTATTTCATTGTTGGAAGATCGAACGATTACCCCGTCGGTCTACGACGTCTCGAACAGCTCTGCACTCAGCATAATTACAACTACGAAGTTGTGTCCGGATACGAAAGAGAATTACCAGAACCAGGTCCATACTTCGATTCCATCCTTCCTGTCCGTTTGACACCTCTACACGAGACGGTAGCGACTCAAAAGAGAAAGACACTTGCATCAGCTCCGGAAATGAAAACTCGCTCCACAACGCGATTTAATCCGGAGAAAGACAGCATCAAATTACGACTCAAGAAAGCCTTCTTGCTTCGCAAAGGACGATCTAGCACACCGCTACCGGTTAAGGAAGCCAAGCAACTCATCGCCCAACACGCTCTAGCCAATACCGGCTACGGGATCTTCGCACAAGCTAGCGATCGCTAGGCACCCTCATTAATCATTAAACGATAATCGTCATGGCAAAACCATTTGACAAAGCCGCCTACGGTAAAGCACAATCTGATCTTGGCCGACAACTCCTAGCCGACGCCAAAGCCTTCTTGCTAGAGAATCTGGCCAGCCACCAGCTCTCACAAGAAAAGATGATCGCGCTCATTAAGTTCAGGCTACAATTTCCAAGCCGATCTTTTAAGAACACCATGCTGCTGGCCATGCAAATGCCCGGAGCAACGTGCTTGCTAGGCTACAAGCAATGGAAGTCAAAAGGCCGAATGATTAATAAAGGATCTAAGGCCCTTGGCATCTTCTATCCACAACAATCAGCACCCCTATCCCATGATAATGACGTCATCGATGACAATGATAAGACCGGACGAAGAACCTACTTCGTATTCAAACGCCGGCTCTTTGATATCTCGCAAACAACGATTATACCAGGGCGAGAAGATGATGCGCTCCAAGATCCTCCACGACTAATCGGCGAGCTCGAAGGCGATTCTCATCAAGAGCTCTATAATCTCTTACTGGAGTACGGGCGTTCAGTCCTTGGTTACACCATCGAAACGGATGAACTCGCGCGCGCGGACGGGTGCTGTGTCTACTCCAATCCCGTCCGGATCGTATTGGCCTCCCGACTTGAATCGGTAAACCACAAACTTCATGTGCTCCTGCATGAAATCGCTCATGCCCAAATGCATCATGTTAGCGATAAGCTACGCCATCTCGACAATTACGAATCGAGTCAGCAAATGCAGGAAGTACAAGCCGAGACCTTCAGCTACTTCGTGAGTGCCGTCTTTGGCCTGGACACCCACACCAACTCCTTCCCTTATATCAACTCCTGGGCAGACAATAACACAGACGCTGTGTTCTCCAACTTCGCAACCGTTGACAAGGTGGCCATCCCGTTTATTAGCGCCCTCGAGGAGCATATCAGCTCTCTAAATAACTCCGTTCAGCTCGCTGCATAATCCACTTTAACAATTTAACGTCATGGCCAAGCTCACTAAGAAAGAACTACGGCAACACGGTCTCGCCGTGGAAATACTCGAAAAGTCCGATCCGCTATCGCACGAAGAAAAGGAACTCGTGCTGCAGAATTACCACGAGGCGGCCACCAATACCAATGGAGAATCCGGAGCCTTCTTTACTCCCTTAGACTTAGCCTGGGACCATGCTATTGAACTCGGGTGCCGGCACGACGACCAACCAACAATCATTGATCTCTGCTCAGGAATAGGAGTCCTTGCTTACACCGCATCCTTACGCTACCCCGAAGCGCAGCTGACGTGCGTCGAAATTAACTCCGAATATGTATCCGTTGGAAAGAGGATACTACCGGATGCGAACTGGCTCACCCTTGATATCGGGGATCTCGAAGAACTTCAATCCCTAGGACAATTCGACTATTCAATCAGCAACCCTCCTTTCGGGAGAGTCAGAACCTTTCGCCACATCACCACTCCGCGGTATAAAGGTGCTGAGGCTGAATTCAAAGTGATCGATATCGCATCCCATATCTCTAGCACGGGAGTATTCATTATACCGCAAGATTCTTCTGGATTCAGGTATTCTGCATCGCCATATTTCGAAAGGAGGTCCAGTAAAAAGCACGACACCTTTCTCCATCAAACCAATATTAATTTAGAGATGGGATGCGGTATAGATACGTCTATCTATTCCCCGTGGAAATCAGTCAACTCAACCGTTGAGATTGTCTGCGCTGACTTTGAAGACGTGAATAGATCTTTAGTCCCTCAAGAGATCCAACAGGAGCTATCCTTTTAACGATAATAACCAACTCAGCGCCTTGATCTAAGGCGTCTATTCAAGTCTAGGAGGCTCCTTTTTTGAATTCAGATAGGTAATCCGTAGAGTGAAAGAGGCAACGGTCAAGATGCCAATAGTCGCAAGGAGTTGAAGCAGTGTAATATAGTGCATAGCTAATTATTTACATGTCCTAGCACACCCCCGACTAGGCCAAATTAACTATAACTAAGTACGGTCTTAGTAAAGAAATTGGGGTGTTTTGAAAGTTTCATGAGTCCATTTTGCTGCCTTAGTTAGTCAGCAAAAGCTTTACCGTGCTAATTTCTACGGACGCTCCAATTCCTTGTTTCGATAATAGGTATACACGGCACTTCATTAGCCCGTGATCTCTAAGACTTGAAATACCGTCGCCTCGTCTCGTCTTGATTTTTAGCCCAACAATGCTGTCATCCTAGGCCGCGACTGCGTGTCGATTGCAAGGGCTTACGTGGATTCGCGTGCCGCTCACCCTTGTCAATCTCGCATCCACGGCCAAGCTGCCATGATCGCATTGTTTAACTAAAAACCAGTACGAATTATGGCTACTACATTATTTATTAAAGTATCTGAGATAGCGGACAACCCCTTTCAGACAAGATTCAATTATCCGGAGGAATACATCAGAGAATTAGGAGAGTCTATCGACTCTCAAGGATTGCTCCAGCCGGTTGGTGTTCGCAAAAAAGGCAAGACCTACCAACTAGGATTTGGACATTGCAGACTTCGAGCCATGAAGAATCTCGGAAAGGAGAAGATCGAGTGTACCGTCAATGCTTGGACGGACGAGCAAATGGCCACGATCTGTTTTACAGAAAATCAACAGCGCCTCGATACCAATCCAATGGAAGATGCTCTGGCCATGGAAAACTTTCGGAAGACTTTTAACTGGACTATGGAGCAGGTTTCCGAAAAGCTCGATGTGAGTCCGGCCACCGTTTCTAACACCATTCGACTATTAAAACTACCGGCCTACTTTCGTAACGCCATAGCCGTGGGCAAGCTGACGGCCGCCCAGGGAAAAGCTATTGTGTTTCTATACGAGAAACCCAGGGTTATGAGAGACGCCACACTGAGGTGCCTCACATGGACTTGGCCTGTTGAATACGATCATAAGACCAGCAAAATAACCTATAAAATGCTGGACTGGCGAGACAACCATGATGAAGAAAGGCTGCAACTCTTCTTCGAGCGATCCGCACCTCAGCTCAAGCGAGACATTCAAACGGCCATCGCCAACGTCGGTGTTGTTGTCAGCGGTACTATGCTTTTCAAGGAGTATCCTACTTCTATGTCTATTGTCCATGACACCTGCTCCGGATGCAAGATGCTACTGCAGCAGGAAGGCGAAAAACCTCGATGCACGTTCAAGTCCTGCCTCGAATCGAAGAAGGATCACACCAGAAAGGAACGCTTCGTCAATTACGTCGAGAAAAAGGACATCACGATTCTACCCGATGTACCAGAAGGAGCCGTGCTTTTCGAAAACTCCTATCGATCGGGCGAAGTTAACAAGCAAACAATTAAGCATGCCGTCAACACCGGCTGTCCCAATCTCGCCATTGTTAAGAAAGCCTACACAGGCCTTATGTCGCTTCCCAACCCGCAAATCAAGGCGGTTTCACACGGGTGCTTATGTACAGGTCACAAAGGCGGATGCCCCTGCAGGGACATCTTCGGTACCGAGACGTCGACCGGTAATCTCGTCAGTAAAGAGGAAGCAGCGCGACAGATCCTAAAAGAAAGTGTACTTGAAGCCTTCGATGTTTCCGTCACGGCCAATATGCTCGCTCTCTTTAAGGATTTGGCCAAGAAAAAAGACACGGCCGCTATGGCCTTTTTAATCACTAACAGCAATCTCTCAGGAGATAAACGCCCTTCTTCTTGGGATGCCTTTGCCACTCAACTATTGGATGAACTAGCCGATGACATGAATAACCATGCCTGGCGCAAATCCTACTACAGTTCTTCGATTGTTGACATGACCTATGCTGACATCAAGGTGAATACCGTCGCGTATTACAAGGAATACTTTGCCTACACCACAAAAAAGGTCAGCACACCTGCGCTCAAGAAGCTCAGCACATGCCTTACAGCTTTCCACGGAGCCTTGAAAAAGATCAAGGCCGAATGGGATACCGCCCATAAAGCGGACGACGATGCTACTCCTGACAACGAGTAGTTTTTAGTTAATCATCTCAGTGCATCAACACGGGCTTGCTCTCAAAAAGGGCAGGCCTTTGTTGTAACTAATCTTACCTGTTAAACGCAGCTCCAATGCCTATCCGATTTACTCTCCTTACTGATTCTTCCCACGGCTGGCTACAAGTGACAAAGCCTGTTCTCTTGGCCCATTATCCGGATGAACCGATAACCACCTACTCTTTTATGGACGACAAGTATGTCTACCTCGAGGAAGACTATGACGCAGGCCTCTTCCTTTCTAAATACCACGAAAACACCGGCATTAAGCCTGAGATCGATTACATATCAGCCGGTAATAATTCATGGATTAGAACCCTATCTGACTACAAACCACTTAAGAATATCAATGATCGAATCTGAATGTTAACATTTTAATCTGTAAACACATGCGTATCAATATCCTTCAAGAAGCACTCGTGACAGGCATCCTTCCTGATGACGCCGTTCTCCCTAGCACGCTCAAAGACTTTTTGAACTCCGATCACTATGCCTTCCTCGATGGCTATCTCGATCACAATTATCAGGGCCGTGTAATCTGTGTCGACGTCATCAACGACGAAGATGAACAGGTAGCGCATCTTGCTAGATCAGCTGCAGCAGACAAGTCTTCAAAGCTTTACAAAATGGCTTCGGCCATGTACCGCACCCTTGTGGAAGAAGTCGGATTCGATGATGAGTCCATTAGCAATATGGACGGTGAGACGTTTGACCTGCAGGACCTTGGCTACTTTCTCGCTGAATATCACCATCCGTGATTCATCAAAAGGCTGGAGTGCGTTTTTGCGTTTTCTTACGCCGACACCTCTTTCCCCGATTTGCTTTTGTAGCACTTCGTTTTCATAGGCCGTAGGGCCTTTCGCTTCATCCGTTATCCGTCTTTAGTCCATCCATCATCCTTTGTGATTTTAGCTTTTCCTTGAGGACTTGTAAAGAGTAAAGTGAACCACTCCTCCCTTCGCTTGCTTCGCGCACTGCAGCTCCGGGATGGCTCTTTACAAGCCTCGCGCCCAAGGCTATTGACAATCACAATGATCGATGAACCAATTCGGTCAACATGATTAACAAATGACTACGAAGACAATGAGAAATCGAAATAACTACATCAAACAAATCGGCAACATCGGTAACGACCCCAAGTCTGAAACTCTTGATAACGGAACGCATGTCACAACCTTTGATGTAGCCACCGGTGGTGGGAAGTACAAAGACAAAGACGGCAATGAAAAGGAAGCTCGAACAAACTGGACCCGCATGAAGCTATGGGGATCTCTTAGTGAGGCAGCCGAACGTCGCCTAAAAGGCAGGATGAAAGTAATGGTCGAAGGCGAACTCGTCAACGATTCCTACGAAGACAAAGACGGCAATACTAAGTATACCGCTCACGTCAAGGTTCACTCTTTTGAAGTCATCCAGACTCCCAATAATGACTAAGCCCTTTTCGGGACTAAAGCCTCATCCTTCGGGAAGGGGCTTTTTATGTCCTTATCAACATTAACCACTTAAACAATGACTGAATCTAATAGCCACAACAAACCAATCGTGCTCGTAGGAATCGTCTCCTGATTCCTACCTTACCGCAAATAGGCTAATTATATGCCTACTAAAAACAGTCCTCGGAATACCTATCAAGTTATTTGGCTCCGTAACAAACACCTGCCTTTCGATGAAAGTGGTCGTCCTGACCCTAGCAAGGCCCAATATCAAACAACGGTATTTGAGTCCCGAAATAGGGCTGTTGCCTTCGTTCAGAAGTACCTCGGCTACCACCGCGACAGTATGGATAAGTCTAAGCCAGGATATGTCCTTCGAGCGGCAATGCACACCCTTGAATTGGTACACATTTATGACCACTTCTATGACTATCGCCACAAAGAAGGAAGCACTATCGACCTTAAAGATATTCTCGAACTTTAGACACCTTTGGTCGATCCCGTGGATACTCGATCCCCGAAAGGAATTGTTTTGACTATATCGCTGTGACGTAGTATTATGCAATTCATGGGAAGCAATTCATCCCATTCTTAGGCCCCTCGGGTGGGGGCCGAAGTCATGGTCCCTGCTTTACAACCTTCGCAGGGACCTATTATTTTGGCCGAGCAAACTCCAGACGACAAAAAGGGATTCCCATTTCTGAGAAGCCCTTTAGTTTTAAAGTCCGACGCACATTCTTGGCTTAGACCTTTTTGGGATTGAAGATAAAAGCGTCTAGGACGGTTGTTCAGATTTGGCTGTCTCCGGTTTTAATGCGTAGTGGATGCCTGCTGGACTGGTTCTAACAGGCACTAGTTCACTCATCATGAGCTTAACAATGGCCATGGGTACGTATTGTTGAGAAGGTATGAGCCTCCATGTATCGGTATGCTTATTAGACTTCCTGATGGTGTGGCTTTCCTTTTGTTGGAGATATTCGATTGCGTCGCGCGTACTCATGCTTGAGCCCTCTCGTTACCGATTGATCTGACCTTCGAGCGGAGTATCACGTATGTCGAGAACCTTCTATCAATATTCCTAGCGGCCTCCATCACGATAGCTCGCTCACTAATTTTTGCAACCAGGCTGGTAACTTCTGGATCTCCCCCCTTGAGCAACCTCTTAATTTTTCCGAGGGCATTGATGACCGTCGTGTGGTCGCTCCTTCCAACCTCGCCTGCGATCTTCTTGAGGCTGTGGGTGGTTTTACTCTTAGCGAGATAACAATAAAGATGCCTAGCTCTAACAATATTCGCTCTGCGACTTTTTCCCTTAATAGCTTCTATTTCTACACCGCACATCTCTGAGCTGGCGTTTAAAATGTCTGTTAATCTAATCATGGCTTTCCTCCTTTCTAGTAAATAAAAAGGGCCAGCGAACCTGCACGGAAACACTGACCCCTGTGTGTGCCAGAGCACTGCTTTGGCCTATGAGGCATGAAGGCTATTTCAACAGTGTTGCCCTAACAACGGAGGACCCTGTCTCGCTCGTGGCCCAAACGATATAGATACCGGTGGTTAGATAGCTTCCGTCGATCGAGAAGGTATGTGAACCTTTAGCCAGCTGGCCGTCATGAATGACACTTACCAGCTGTCCTGATACGCTGTATAGTTTGATGCTCACGTTTCCATCCTTGGCCACACTCGCTCTGAATTGTCCCATTGGATTGAACGGGTTAGGATAGACCTTGCTTAGATGCACTCCGTTTGGTAGCTCCGTAACCAGCTCAATTTCACTTGAGTAGTTTACTGATCCGTCATAGTCCACCTGCTTGAGCCTGAACCTGTGACTAAACACATCGGCATCGATGCTGACCGTCACTTCATAGTCGTGTACTGCCTCTGTAGTGCCGTTTCCGTCGACCGAAGCGACAGAGACAAACTCTGCTCCCAAGTACTGCTCGACCTCGAAATGAGAGTTCTCGGTTTCGCTTGACGTACTCCAGCTCAGAAGGGCTAGACCGTTATCAATGATTCCTTCGAACGATTCTAGCTCAACCGCTAGTGGCTCCAGCTCAAAGACATAATCTTCGACCTCACCATCAGGAGCAGAACCGGTAGGACTACTAAATCCAGCTTCGGTTATTCTGAATCGACCATAAACAGATGTTGCCGTTGCGCTCGTAGGCACGTTGAAGCAGATTTGGTTCGAACCAGGACTAAGAACTGTGCTTGTGGCCACACGATCAGCTGCGTCCATTGAACAGTCATTACCAAAGTCGATCCACGCATCGAGGACACCACCACTCACGCTTTCAATGGTTAAACACTCCTGCTGTCCAGCATGAAGCTGTGCGACCGTTACTCCGTCGTGATCATCTGCATTATCGTTATCATCCCCGTCTGCATTCGGACTAGGTGTTCCATCATTTTCCCAATCGACAAACGTTCCTAGCACCGGGCCGCAAGCTGCTCTGTTATGCCTTGCTCCTCCATCGGCTAGAAGCGTTCCGTAGCATGCTGGTAAATCACCGTAGTCGTAATTGTCGCCCGCAGGAATATTGCAATACGGCCCAGGTGGGACTGGTGCTACAACCGGATCAGTACACGTTGCCGTAGCATCGATGGTGTTGTTGTTGTATGTACCAGCGTTACTTGGCACCCATGCGGAATAGAATGAATCAGACAAGGTGTTGTCATTGATTTCCAATCCATAAGGAAATGGGTTCGCTCCTAAAACAACACTTCTGTCGCTTGGCCCTACGAATGTGTTGCCTGTCCACGATCCACCATTTGGGGCTACCGTTGTGTTGTCATTATCTCCCCTTGCGTCAACGGGTAGAATATTGGCTCCCGTTGGTGACGCCATTGAACCTGTTACCTGCACACAGTTTGCTGTCCCTGTGCTTTTGCTCGGTACGTCAATAGCCATTCCGTTTCCAGATTGTCCGGCTGCTATAAGAATTGCACCATCCCCGACTGCGTCAGATTTGAACACATTTCCGGTTAAGGTCATTTCCATTTCTTCGTTTACTGTTGTAAACGGTGACGCAGAACTGACAGCTCTCCAGTTGAATCCCACAAATCCATTATTGATGAACTCGTAGGTATCCGTAAATGCCAATGGATATAATTGAGCCCCGTTTGTTGCGTCAACTTGTCTCGTTCCACCAGAAAAAGTGTTTCCTTCGATTCTTGCATCGTCCATCGCTAACATCTGGAGAACAGCATCATTGCTGTTCAGCCCAAACGATAATCCGGCTTCTGCTTCATCTGTGATAACAACAGTATTTCTCAGAAAGTCGAAATCTCTCATGCCGCTCACTCTCCATGAACTGTTCTGCATCAGATTGTCTCTGATGATAACCTGATAGATTGGTTCGAGATTTGTTGCCAGTCTTGTTAGTTCAATAGTTGACTTTCCTGTGTTAAACAGCGTGTTGTCATGTATCTCAATTACTTGATTGACAAACTCTGGCCCATAATCTGCACTCTTAGTGTAGGTGAAAAATCCAGCCGTATTGCTAACCATGTTATTGCGAACAGTCACGTTTCCGCTTCTTTGACCTGAACCGCTATTTAGTTGAACAAAAGGCACAGGCGACCCATCAACACAGTTGTTTTCGACTATGACTTCACCAGCTCCAAGAGAATATTCGATTATTCCATCAGCATGAGACATTCGCAGATATTGCTGGTTCAAGTCTTGAAATATATTCCCTCGAATTACAACAGCGTCACCGCCTGTAATCGGTTGCTCTCCCCATGCCGACATGTGAGCGAATACTCCATAAGCATTTTTAGCAATGTTGTTTTCTATCAGAGTTCCACCGGACTCGCCAAAGAAAGCAATAAAGTCTCCCGCATGATTTCGGAATGTATTATTACGAATAATTGTCGGTCCTCCAACCGTGAACATTTTACTCGTTGTCCAGTTTGCGAGCGTTGCGTTTTCTGGCTCATTTCCGTCGAATGTTCCACCCTCAACTATGACTCCACCGTTGAGGAAATTAATCAGTGCATTGTCCGTTGTGAAGGTAGCTGGATAGGATGGTATATTATCAATGGGTCCGACTTGAGTAGTCACTATGTTTCCCACGATATTGGTGATGACTAATCCCCCAAAATCCAATAACCCGTAGTTACCGTCCGTATTAGATGCGGTCACTTCATCGCCAACTCTAAACCTACTTGCATCATCCAATTCCCACATATTAACTGCTGGATTGGAAAGTAAAACTGCGACCTCTTCTGGGCATCTCTTTAGGACGGCTCCATTAAAGCTAAGAGTTTGGTTTTCAAGTGGCACAATCGGAAAACATGACAAGTATGTTTTGCCGTTTGTGAACTCAACTGTACCTCCTGCTCCGGCTGTTGTGATCGCGGAAGTTATTGCGGCGTGGTCATCGGAATATCCATTTCCGATAGCACCTTGACTATCCACATTAGTTTGAGCTTTCAGGCTCCCCGAATAACCAGCCAGCACCACTAATGCGGCTAATATATATCGTTTCATTGTTTTCATTGTGTTGTTGTTTTAGTTGTCTTTTTTCATATATAAGATTATTCGCATATTCTTATATGTTAGAGATAAGGAGGCGATGATCTTGTGTAGTTGCTTCGATTCGTGACTTGCCTCAATTACCTTAATAAGCTTTTTCGCTTATTCGAAACTTTGAATAAGGTTCCGCATTAGAACACACTGATTTCAGGAGGTGCAAGATGTGACCTTCGGCGCCGACCGGCGCCTAAAAGGTCTACTTGAATTTCGCAGAACCCTACGGGTTTGCTCAATTATGGGAATGAATAAGAATACAGACATAGCAACTAAATCAAGCAGAATCCAATTCTGGCTGACACCTCATGAGAAGAGCCAAGTAGCTCAAATTGCCAAGAATTTGGGCTATCACACAGTGTCTGAGTATGCAAGAAAAGAGCTACTAAGAGAGCATCATGAGGACGCGGCCTTAAAGAATATCAATACCCTCATGACTCGTTTCTTGGGCCTGACCAACCAACTTGTAAAGCGCGTAAACGAGGGAAAAGCGGACGGAAAAGTGATGCCTGATATATTGGATTTGACCGCTAAGATGCATGCTGTTTCTCTCCAAATTCCGCACCGATATCGTAAGTCTAAAAGAGGTCACAACCGCTCAAAACGTGTTACTGATTCCAGTCCTGAGACCTATAAAAAGAAGCGCATGTCTCCTGCAGATCGCTTCCTATTTAACCTCTCAGAGTTCATTAAAGTACTCGATCGAATAGAAGCTGGAGAGTATGTATATAGCCAAGGCATTTGGGCTGACACGCTACTTTCTGATCTCGATTTAGAGATCCCTTCTATCGTTTCGACCAGTAAATATCTTGCTCAGCTGGCTCCTCATCATGGGGATATAATACGCTTGGCCAGCTTCGGCAAGTCTATCCAAGAAGACGAAATCGGCTCTCCGGAGCATCGGGCATCGTGGCATGATTTCATTGTCGGAGCCATTGAAATTATGCAAGAAATCGACACCCTTCCCCCACAATAAATACGGTTATCTCACATGACAATTGAACAAATATATGAGACCAAAGATGTCGGATTGTTGCTTCAACATTTAGCAAAAACAGACCCTGAATTTTGTGAAATACAAGTAATTGGTGACGACGATTCTCGCATGTTTTTTGACTATCCAGAAGACAGATCGACCTCTTTATATATAGGCCAATTGGACGGTTCTAGTAGAGACATTGACCGCGCCTCCGATGAGGTCGAACAGTCTCTTTTAATCCTTGCCTTAGTGCAACGTGCAAATCGATTTGGTTTAGCGTTTCATGTCGCTGCTGCCATGCGTGGTGAGGATGCCCATTCCTTGGCTGGAGTCCTCCAGACCTATCTTACTTCTACTATAAGTAAGGGGTTGTAATGGTCGTCAAGTCCGGAGTTCGAACCAACTTTGCCCAGCTCGGCAACTACCTTATTACGCAGGACAAAGAAGTAGGAATGGTCTCTTATGAGAACCTAAATGAGCGTATCGATGCGGCGTCTCAAATGAGTTCTTTCTCTGAAGAATCGCGCGTAGAAAACCCTGTCTATCATATCGTTCTATCCTATCACAAGGACGATGCACCCACAGATCAAGAGCGTATCGAACACGCCCATGAGTTCTTAAAGAATGCCGGACTTGGGGATCACCAAGCGCTCATTGCGACCCACAATAACACCGATCATCCCCACACCCACATCATGGTCAATAGGGTGAATCCGCACACGCTCAAGGCTGACAAGCTCTCCTTTGATCGACTTAAGAACCGCGAGATAGCTAGAGAGCTCGAACGCAAATACGGCCTTGTTCAAACAAGAGACGTTAATGTCTCAAAAGTAGATATCCGAGATATCAAGCGCCAAGAATTACTCGGAACGGATAAGAGTTTCCCCGAGCACGTCCGGCATGTTGCAGCTAAAGACTTCGAACAATCTAAGTCCTGGAACGAGCTAAAAAACCGACTGCAGGAGAAAGGGCTATTCATTAAACAGGTCAATAACGGCTTCCATATTACCGACGGCATCGAGTACGCCAAGGCTAGTAAGGTGTCACGCGCCTACACTTCTGCCAACCTTTCTAAGCGGTTCGGAGAGACCCTAGCCGAACACAACGCCACGCAATTCAAAGAACGCATTACGAAGGCCACTGCGGGGGACTTTGCCGCAGCTACTTCGTGGCGTGAGCTTGATTCCAAACTCTCCAAAAAAGGCCTAGTCATCAATTACGATGGTGAGACGGCCACAATTACAAACAGCTATGGTAAATCAGCAAGGATTGAACAAGCTAGGTTCGACGATATCGCTAAACGATTCAAGGCACCCTATCCAAGAGGCCAAAATCGAACAAACGATCCCACAAGAGGAGATAGTAAAGGTCATCAACCAGATCGCCCAAAAATACGAACAAGATCAACACCTAAAAATCGCCCTCGCGTTTCTTCTCGGCATGATAGCGGCCTTCCTACTACTAAGGATATAAGCCGTTCTGAACGAGCTCTGCAGAGTTCATATGACAATATCTCCTTGGTCTCAGGTGAGCGAGAAATAACACTTACCAGCCAAAAATCTCATCTGGAAAATGGAGCCCACAGATTCACGGCTGCCCTCTCTAATCAAATACAGAAAGCAAGTCAAAAGTCGGATAGAAATATTTTGGAGGCCTTACGCAGTGCTAGTCGGTTTTCGGCCAAAGAACAGATCCTTATCAAGAAGATCGATTTAGCCAATACCAACACCAAAAAATTTAAAGCAGACCCCAGCCTTGCCAAACGATATACATCAATCTCCACCTCACTCAACAAAGAACTTTCTACAATTAGTAGCAAGCAAACGAGAGCTCTCAAGCGATTTGCCAAGGGATACCAAAAACTAAGTCCTTCCGCTAAACGATCGCTGTCTTTTGTTAGTAAGCGATTTCTAAGGAAAGGGCGCACGGCTGGTCTTGTTGCCAAACACATAGCATTCAAGACGCTTTCAAAGGCTGGCGTCAACGCCGCCCGTGCGGCTGTTTCTGCTTCTATCATTGGTGCTGGCGTTAGTGTGGCCGTGGCCAGCCTTGCAACAGCCCATAAGCTCACAAGGGGTTTACAGAGCAAAGTATCTGCAGCTCAACACGGTGGTACCTCTATCACCCGCGCAGATCAGATTTCTAGGAATATTAATCGCTCTCGCTCACGATAACCAGACGATTCAATGGCTACCACGAAGATCTATTTTTTAAGCATAGCTGCCGTAGCGCTTCTACTTTATGTCATGGCCACCGGAGGCTATATCCTCACAGGAAGCGCCTCATTGCCTGGCGGACTGTATAAAAAAGTCCCCTCAGAGCCTACAAATGGGTCCTTGGTCGCATTCTGCCCCACCAGCTCTGTCACAGACACCATGATATCGCACCAATATGTAAAGAGTAGCTTTCATTGGCTTAATAAATGCGCTAAGGAGACAAGGTTAATGGCTAAATATGGGTATTTCTCTGGAGTGATTACCGTCTCTGCAGACGGTCTTTCTCACAACGGCCAGCTCTTGCCCAATACAAAACAATATCTAGTCGACGGGCGAGGCCACTATCTTGAATTAATACCACACGGCCAATATGTAATTCGACCTGATTCTTTTTGGGCAATTTCAACTTATCACGAATACTCCTACGACTCCAGATATTTTGGGCCTGTACCCAGGAGTCATATTAAGTCTGGCTTGTCTCCGATCATTCAGACTCGCTAGCGGGCGCCTGTGATCGTTGTCTTTTTAAATAGTCGTATGCGCTTTGTTGAGCAACGCTGGCCGTCCCGTTAGTCTGTGGTTTGCTTTTTTCTTTCTCTTCTTCCTTGTTCTTTCTCTGCAGCGCACTAGCCTCTCTCAGCATGGTCTTCCATACCTCGCTGCTCTTTGTGTCATAGTCCCTAAACCTGCGGTCGAGATCTTTCATTTTTTCGTCCCGAATTCTGTTCCTATTGCTTCGTACCTGGTTCTCGATGTCTTTTGGCAGGTGATACTGATTGTAATCATACTTGCCCTCAAATTCCCTCTCGTACAGGTAGTGTGGCTGGTCAACGAGTAAGGGGGACGATCCGCATAGATCCAACACCATTTTCCCCCGCTCCATCAGCTTAATTTCTGTAGGCAACATAAGTGGCCTCCTTTCGCTCCGGAGCGAGTCGTTGATAGATACCCCTCTATTACCGGTATCTCCTACGCTTCCTTTCTTGCTGCTGCTCTCCCCTATCCCAGCGCTTTGATCCTGAACCGTCATTGTTCCGAGTCCTTCTGACAACATCTTTGCCGTCTTGTCATCGTTGATTCCGAAAAATTGTGTTATGCCGGCGTCAGCTAACAGTCGCTCGAACCCCTTATAGAGAACCATCAACTGGTGAAGATTCTGAACGATGCACCAATACCGGATATGGCGCCCCCTGTCTTTTGAAAAGCCCTCGATGACCTCATCCATTTTGCCCATGTTGGCAAACTCGTCCAACATGAAAAGAACGCGCTGATTGGCTACGTTGTCCGACTCCCTCACGCCTGCCAATATCGAGCTCACCATCATTCTCACCCAGCCTTTGTACTGCTTCGCCTTTTGATCGTTAATGACTAAATAGACCGATTGCTTAATGCTCTTTAGAGTCTCCGGATTAAAACTCTCTTTATCGGCCGTTGTGCTAGACATACTGTCCCACATTAGAGCCTCTGTGACAAAACCCATGTTCGCCATAATGGTACTTTCCGCCTGCTCATACTGCAGCTCCTCAATATCGATAAGAACTCGTATCTCCATCGATGCTTCGGGATGCGTGCTCACGCTTAACGCATATTTAGCCAGGCGTACTACGTCGGCGTGGCCAAAGGACAAAAACTTGGCCACCTCATAGAGACTCACCATATTGCCGCTCATCAGCGTCCAAACCACACTTATCGCTGCCCTTAATTTCTTCATCGCGTCATTATCGAAGAAGGGCTGCGGGTTGTTAGGATTCGTTTCGATTATCGTGTTCACTATTTTAGATAACCGGCCCCCGTACTCCATATCATCTTCCAGAATACTCAACGGGTTGTATTGCAGTCGCTTGATGTTTGGATTCATTCTAGTATTTCCTTTGGCGTCAACGGGATACCCCACAACCATCATGTCCGGATCGGCTACCCACACGGTATTGTTGTGGCCAGCAATTCGGTGGTGAGCCGTGACAGCAAAATTCTCTCCTTTCAAGTCGCTCACAACAACAGAATGTGGATAGTCAAGAAGAGCCGGAATAACGACCCCCACCCCCTTTCCATAACCGGTTTTTGCAATCGTAACAATGTGGTCTTCTCCCTCATCACGCAACATCTTCGTCACGGTCTTGCCAAATAGGTTCTTCCTCGAGTTTTTCCCAACAAGCAAACCTGACTTGCCCTCCAGATCTCTTGGATCACCCCATTCCGCTGTCCCTTTTATCCCGTCGACTTCAATGCTGTACTTTTTATGCATGAAACTCTTGTAGGCGTATACGGCGGTGGCACCTACAACAAGGAGCATCACAAAGGCTGTTATACTTGCCTCCCTGCCTCCGGGAATCCTAAATAGGCTGTTCGCATCAACCAAGATGGAAAAAGGGTTGTAGATTATTTGTGACATCACGCCATCGAGGACAAACCAGCACCACAAGAACGCCCACGATCGGAGCCGCGCTAGTTTCTCTTTAGCCAGTATCCCGTAGAGAAGAACAGCTAACCAGGTCACTAACATGGCCACAGAGAGATAGTACACGACCCACGTCGTCTCCGGACTTACGACAAGCATCTCTCTTAGATTGAATCCCAGCGTCGCCACCCTTTTCCCAAGAAATTGAGAGGCATAAAAGATGCTGGATAGCACAAGAATAGTCCGAACAATAAAGTTCGTAATACTCGTGGGGTGCGCCCGAACAACCTTTTCTCTCTTTTTAATTCCTTTGTAAATTGCCATGATAATTTAGTCGTTAAATGAAAAAAGGGGCCTCGCGTCACCAACCGCGCGGACCCCTCTCCTTGTCGTTTCCTTATGGCAAAGGCGGATTAAGACGAGGTGTTACCACACCCGCTCATAAGCTTCTGGAAACACCCACGAAGATCGAACCAACACTTTTACCGGATGGCCTGCAGGGATTTCAATAGTCGGCTGCACCGATAGTCCACGCTGAGCAAGTTGCGCTCCTACCCGGGCGACTTCGTTCGATATCGACGATCCAATCGTCGCGCTTCGAGACGGATAAAAGCCGCTGTTCTGTTCTCGCTGTGTGAGTTCATAAGCTGTGCCCATGACAGCTACGAGCGTGGCCGACGCGATCAGTTTTCCCCAATGATTGTTCACCTTACCCGCTACACCGCTGCGGCCTACCAGATCAACTCCACGACTTTGAGGCACATCGAACTGATCGCCACTTGGCATGATCAGCCTATCCCAGATTTGCAAAACCCTGTTTTGGCCATAGGCTATTTGGTCTTCGTATCGACCAATAAATCGTGATCCTTTTGGAATCAGTAAGGTTTCTTGACGCATGTCATAGACGTCGCGCGAGATTTGTAAAACAACATCACCAGGTAAATCAGAATTTACGGCCGTCACTAAATAGCCCTCCAATACATTACCCGCAGGGAGCTCGTAATCGACACTCCTTTCTCTATTAACATATTGACGGCCGTGGTCGCCCGTTAACGATGTTGAAGCCGAGGAAGACCCTGCTTTGTTGAGCGCATTAAAGTCCTTGTAAGGCACCGCCCCTCCCCTGCTGGCTGCCCTTCCTGCGCTTACCCCACCGGTAGTTGAGCGGCTATACGAGCTCCCTCCAGCCCGCGGGCTTCCTTGGACTCCACTTGCCTCTTCTCGGGACGTGCCGCTGCCTCCAATGGTCTGCCCCCACGTACCCTCGGCATTCGCTAAGAGGGGTGAAGCAAGGGTTACGACCATGCTATTGTAGGCTTGCGCTTCCTCCGGAGACATTGTTGTAAGGTCTGTTGGGTTGGCTGTTGCTCTTCCAAATCCTTGGCCGCCTCCACCGGTTCTCGGCATCCCGTTGCGACCCAAATCATCATTGACAATAGCTGACGTCTCTAAGTCTTCTGGAATAGGATCGTTTAAATAGCCTCTCCCCTCCTCTGCTCGATTCTCGTTACTATTTGGGACAGTAGCGCCCGTCAGAAAATCGGTAATCGATGTTGGTGGTTCGCTTGTCCTAATTTGCTCTGAGGATCTTGGGACCTCCGCCGCTTTTCTCCGGTCCTTTTGAACACTCATATAGATACTAAAGAGCACCACCACAGCGGCTAATACGCCAACTACCAATAGCCCTCTTTGCTTATCATACCAAATGGTTTTTTTGTCTTGATCTGCCATTGCGTCTAGCCTCTATTAATAATTTGAGCGCGTACTTCGATGGGCTTCTTCTTGCCATACCATGTGCGCTTCATGCCCTGGCCAATGACGAGTTCGAGTGTTTTCGCCACCCGATCGACAACGTAGTAGCGTCCATCGATGTGGTAATTGACGATTTCTCTTTCACCGTGTATGTCATTTGCGAATATCGCAGGAGAGACATCGTATTCACCATCGTCTGAGAGCTCGATGTAGGTGCGCCCTTCCGATGAAAAGATTTCCTTAATCTCTACCGGAAATCCTTCGTCGTACACAACGTCATAAGAACGATCCTTCTTTTTTTCCTTGGCCTTTTCCTCTGCCTTTTGCTCCTGCCTTACTCTGTGTGCAACCTCGTACTCCTCCTGCTTTTCGCTTATCGCCTGATTCCATAAATGAACAACCATGTTCGGATAGTAGAATCCAATTTCTCGGTCGTAGTCCTCGTTTGGATACGAAAGGGTCTCCCCTCTCTTGGACTTTTTGACCTTCGTTGAGACCGCAAATATGTGATAGATCCTCCTATTGGTCGTGATAATGATGTTCGTCGATATTTTCGGCTCGTAGGGCTTAACCGCAAACATCGGCGTATCCCGCATGGGCCCTGTATTTAGCAGCACTTTGCCCCAACGTTGATCGTCACCGAAGACAAGTTCGTAGGGTATTTCTCCTTTTTCCAGTCGAACCAGACACGCTCGTCTAATACTGCAGGTA
Source organism: Rhodothermales bacterium (assembly GCA_965250215.1). Lineage (GTDB taxonomy): Bacteria > Bacteroidota > Rhodothermia > Rhodothermales > DATKEJ01 > CBDFNN01. The sequence continues at coordinate 36,511 of CBDFNN010000002.1, forward strand.
AGTACGGGCTGAGACTCGCCAAATGGATACATTACTACTTTTCCTTTCTGAACATCCTTCTCGATAATGTCGGCTTCGCCTGACTCTTTGAACTTTCGGATAGCTCCTGCTATGTCGTCGTTTTTGTCGATTCCAAATGCGTTGAGGGCGTCCCAATACAAGGTGTCGCTCACGGCGCGACTTATTTCTTCTGCCGTTACCTCCTGTACGGTTTGCGCTTGAACAGCTGGAATCATACCCAGCACTATGGCCACTAAGACCAGATGTAGTTTTTTCATGATTCTATTGATTTATTACGGATCTATTGTGGCCATTTCTGTCCAGTTGATTTGCGTCACCCAAAAACCAAGAGGGTTGACTTTGATAGAGGCTTCGTTATCTGGTGCCTCCGATTTAACCGTGATAAAGGCCTCCCACCTTTCCATAGTGATGTCCCCCACACCAATACTCTGCTCTAGCCACTGAACACGCCACTGCGAGGTGCGCCCGTCTTTTTCCATGAGGGATATGGACTCTACATCGTGGACCGTCCGCGTCTTCGTCTTCGCTATGATTCCCGGATTGTTATTATCATCCGCGAAATAAGCTGTGAGCTGCGCCATCGATGTGCTGTTGTTTGGAATGTGATTCCAGGCGTCCCGAATAGTCCGCTCCAAGGCTGATCCCTCTTTGTAAACCGAGCGCACGTCACGTATCCATCGGCGCAATAGACTTTTTGTGACTTGACTGTCATCGATCGTTGAAGGTTGTATTTCTCCGACAACCGCATATCCACCGGCGTCATCTACTTGGACATAGTATGGGATTACCCTTGGTGCACTTGACACCTTAACGAGAGCAAACCCCATGATGGCCACAACGACAGATAGGATAACAGCTATTGTTGTTATGCGCCTATTTGCAATCATGACAGACGAAGCTTTCTTTGCCGTCTTGCTGCTTGAATTAAGGAATGCGTTCATGACTAAAACCTCGTTTCGTAAAGAACAGACTTCAAGCCCCAATCAATGCCCGACATGATCTCGCCCCACCTGTTCGGTATTGATGTTGCAATGACGGCATACAAGACAGCCGATATAGCGAATATTCCCCCAAAGATTCCTATCAGTCCTGGTTCATCAATCGTTTGTACATAAGGCCACATCGTGTTGACAAAATACCCGTGGCCAATATCCACAACGAGAAACAGAAGCATGATCTTAAGACCCACCTTCAATAGATAACTGAGATAGCCCTCAGCAATCCCAGCTGTATTGGCCAGTAGCCCGAATGCCAGAAAGACCGGTGCCAACTCGGTCAACAGATGATATTCAATGAGGACGACGGCTTGTGTTAGGGCCACAATCGCAAAAGCAACCCAAATTATTAAAGCTCCTATCATCATGCCTAAGGACTCAGCCATGTCGAATATTCCAAACGGAGCTATGCCCGCGATAAACACGGCTATATTATTTCCCACCGTCATCGTACCAGACGGGCTAAGCGTACTGTTTCCCGTTAGGCCTTCGCTCAGCGTAAAAAAGCCGCCTCCAATCCAGTCCATCCATATGACTCCCGACTGAACCGTCGCAAAGATGATCAGCATGACCAACAGCTTGATCGTAAACAAACCAATGGCCTCGCCTCCCTTGTTTGTCAAAAGACCAATACGAGCACCGGTCCACATTAATTCAATACCAGCAAAGGTAACCGCAAGCCCCACGCCGACTCGCGTTGCATAACCTCCGTATTGGTCTATCACAGCCCTAAAGGCCGTAACGATGTTGTCAAGTCTATTGCTTGCCTCTACGTCCCCGGGTAACAGTGCGAGCATGGCGACGCCTCCGAGCATCAACCATACAAACTTATGCTTTCCTTTCTTTCCTTTTTTACTGTTGTTGTTAACGGCGGGAGAATCCCTGCTGCCTTCCTTTTTGTCCAACAGAAACGAAAATAGCTTCCTCGTTCTGGATGGGGCTGTGCCGAGTTCTTCCATTAGTGTCGCCCCATTTGGGAGTCATCTCCCCAATCGATTTCTCTCCGTGCCTCTCTTGTATAGGCTGTTCGAAGGGCTCGCTGTTTTTCTACGAACAATGCTTCTGCATCGCGCTCGATCTGCATGTTCATTTGCTCAATAATCAAGCGCCTCGTAAGAACAGCGTCCTCGTTAACCCCAGCAATGGCCCTGGCTGTGGCCTCGGCTATCGCTTGCTGTGTATCCGCGCCCTCGATGTATCCTCTCGTCACACCAAGATCGTGCGATGCGTTGGCTACCACTTCGTAATGCCGCTTAATCGTTCTCGCCAAATTTCTCGTTCGCGCTATCCTTCGCTGCATGCTCTCCAGGCGCTCTGTTACCCCTTTTGCGGACGATCCCATCTCCCGTATTTCCTCGTCCGTCAAGTCAGGACCGTATAGACGCTCGTATCTCCCAGTGACGTCAGCTGCAGTGTACAATACGTTTTGACCTGTGACCAATATCTCGTCCAAGCCAAAAAGAACTTCTCCCACATCTCTAAAATCTAGTTCACCTATCCGTTCTTGAAGCCTTTTTGCTTGTTCGATCTGGTGATCAATTTGCCGGAGCGTATTGGCAACCTCTTGAACTTGGTTGTAAGCGGTCACCGACGCCTCGACGAACTCGACCGGAGAGAAGGTGATAAACTGAGCACTCGCTTTTGTCTGGCTGCCGATACCTACAAAGAGTATTAAGGCATAAATGCATGCTCTCCACATTCGGTTGATTTTCATTCGTAGTTCCATTTTTCATTTACCTCGTTACTAGTTAGGCTACCTGTTCGGCAACCGGTTTTATCGTTCTTAGGAAGGTGTCGCTTAAGCCCAGCTGCACCTTCCTGGCACCTTTGCTATTAACCACCACGTATTCACGCTTCGGAATACCATTAATGATTAAATCGATGGTCGCGTCGGTCAGTCCTAAGCGCTGATATTTTATCTTCGTTATGGCCTCACCTGCTTGGGCATTTGGAAGCAATATTTTGGTCTTACAGGACTCGCCAATCACGTCCCTCATGGTCTCGTTATCGTGCCATTGAGAAATATTGTGCGTGATGAGCATCACGGCGGCATTCTTTTTCCGCAAGGTTAGAAGCCACTGCTTCAACCGGTCCGACCATACCGAATTACCCAAGGCCCCCCAAGCCTCCTCAATAATGAGTAAGGTCGGCTTCTTGACATCGAGAGAACCTTCGATCTCGTGAAATAAATAAATGAGAATAGGCAGCATGTATTTATCTCCATAATCCATGAGCTCTCGCATTTCATAGAGCATGAATTCTGCCTCCATCTCCGTCGCGCCCACATAGCGATAGAGCCTTGCAAGGGGCCCATTCTGCATGCTTCCGATCGCTTCCTCTAATTTGATATTACCACTGATTTGCGATCTCATCGCCTCAATCGTTCGGTCTTCTATCTCATTTCTCCCCACCCTTCGGGCGGCTTCATCTAGGTCGACTCGCCATTCGTCCTTAGCCGGATAACCCATCTGTTCGAGATAAATCATGAACCAATCCACAATAAACTCCCGTTCTCTCGCGCTATCGGCTCTCCTTAATATCTGGATGCCTACCCCATCGGCCGCGTTCACATACACCCCACCAATGCTCTGGCACAAAGGTCTCCCCGACTGTCCATAATCAAACAGATGTACTCGAGCGTCGTGGTAACGAGCGAGCCATTGACTGATGATAAAGCTCACGCCTACGCTCTTACCTGCCCCCGTTGCGCCAATCATGAGACAATGACCTACGTCATCATCATGTAAGTTGAAGTAGAAGGCCGACCGTTCACTCGTTGTAAGTAGTGCTAAGGGCGGTCTGTCTTTACCGATTAAATCAGACGGGCAGTTTTCATCCCCTTTATAGGGTTCGCCCACCGGCAATAGATTCACCACGTTCGTGAGCATCATCGGTACCCTTCTGATGTTCGCATATCCCTCGCCAGGGAAGGTGGATAGATAAGCCTCCACTGAATTTCCTTCCTCAACAATCGCCTTGAACCCAAGACGAGTAAATACGCGCTTAACCTCCTCTCCTTTGCGCCTTGCTTCTTCCCTCGCCTTATCGGATACAACAACGTTTAGGCTGTAAATGGCAATATTAGTCTCAGCCGTACCGACCATCATTTCAACCTTCTTTACAGATTCCGCAAGTGTTCGAGCTCCCGTGTTTTCTTCGAGCTCAGACATCATTTCTTGTGACTTTGATCTCGGCTTCTTGCCGTCTCCGCTGACCAAAGCCCCTTTAATGCCGATCACTTTCCTCGCCCAACCAAGTCTCACTTTAGCTAGAATGGATAAAGCCTCTGACTCGCTGAGCATGATGAGCCGCGTTGACATCTTATAGTCAATACCAGCTCGTCTCAGTTCTAGCTCTATTTCTCTACATCTAATGGGATAGCCGACAACACCTACAACGGTTTTATAGCTTCCGCCTACGTAAACATCAAAGCCCCTTTCCATATGGTCGCTCATGATGTCTGATATCCCCTCCCCTGTTTCGGGTACCTCCAGCTCTATTCTTTCACTGTGTATGGCCACATGCAAATAGGCCAAGGCCTCTTTTGCTGACAACCAATTAAGCCCTGTTTGAGAGGGCAGCTTTAGGCTAAACTCATTAACTTTCTCCCTGAACCTGATGATCTCCACTAGCCAATCATCTGCCTCTACATCGTCTTGTTCTACGAAAAGCTTACTCAGTCCAGCAAGGCCTCCAATGACACTAGGAATAAGTCGGTTTAGCCATTTAGACAGTAAGCCTTTGGTCTTCCTTGGCCCGTAGGTAATAACAAAATACACGTCGGTATTTCTGTCCCCCCTCGCCTCTTGAACCTGCCTTCTAACCTTCTCCAGCTCAAGTAATTTTTCATTTTTCGTACTTGTTTCTGGATACAGAGTTGACCCGTGGTGAATCGCATCTACCTGTATCATCCAGTCCGTGCCGAACACCATAAAGGCGTCATTGAATTGGCTGTCAAATACCCTCTTTTCGGCTTCCTCTGCTGCCCTCTTATCGTGTCCTTGATACTTAAGAACGGCCATTAATTCGCCATTCTTGTTGATGAAGACATTGCCGTCGCCATCGTCCAGTATTTGGTCATAACGCAGTAGGTCGCTGAATACATGTTCCATTACATGTTACCCGTTAAATCAATATGACCTTTCAAGAAGGTCGGTTTTGGTTCGGCTCCCATGTTCGCCACAAGCCTATGTGCCTGGTATCTTCGTGGTCGCATTAGGCCCCTGGCAGCAATCTCCATTCTGTAGACATCATCGCTCGTTGCTTTTCTAATCATGGCATGAACCACTATCCACCAAGTCGCTCCGATAAGAAGGCTCTTAAAACCCATCCCCAATAAAATTAAAATGGGCATCACCAACATCACTTCACCAACAAGCACCCGAAGCCGCACCCCGAAATAGAGGCACGGCTTTGTCAGAGCGATGGGTATTATTTCTCCTCCTTGAACAACCATCTTCCTACATCATTAGGGTCGTGCTCAAGCCTAGCGACGACATCAAGTTTGGCAAACCAAACAGAACGATGGTGCCCCCCAAGGCCCACAACAATCTTTTTGCTCCGCGTCCACCATCGCCCCACATCAACACAAAGGCTCCAACCGCAAGGGCCAATAAGGCTACAATGGTTGCCGTTGGGCCCGTTAAGTTGTCTAGCAAGGACTGCAACGGTGCGTTCCATGGCATATTTGTGCCTGTGGTTGTGGCTATAATGGCTACTGGTGATATAAATAATGCGGCTACCACCGTCCCCAGCACACCAAGTATCTTCTTCCTTTTCGACCGTTGTGAGGTCGTTCTTTCCATAGTTGTAATCATGTTCTTCGTGGTTAATTGATCGTACTTAATCTTGCCTCCCTATGAACCCGATCTCGCTCATAGACAGGTGTTGTTTTGTATCCTAGCTCGTCGTCCTGACGAATAGACAAAATGCTCTGTAGCTTCCTGATTTTTCCTCCCGTCTCGCTTCGGCTTGCTTTCAAATAGATGATGTAATCCAAGCTGTATCCAATGAGCGATCTAGGGTCTTCGCCTATTCCGTGACACATTTCCACTAGCCTGTTAAGGCCCACCTCAGCGCTCTCTGCGTGAAATGTCCCCATGCCACTCATGCCCAATCGAAAAGCCTCAAGCATGCGATAAGCCCCCTCCTTGCCTCTTATCTCTCCGACTACAATCCGGTCGAAGCTCTTTCTTAGTGAAGCCTCAATGCAATCTGCCAATCGATAGTTACCGGTTGTCGTCATGCAGACAACATCCTCGTGACTTGTGATCTCTATCTCCCGCGTATCCTCTATCACGCCAATGCGCTCTTCACTATCGATCTCCTTGATCAGTGCATTTAGGAAGGTGGTTTTCCCTGTGTCCACGGCCCCGCAAACAACCATTGTTTTGCCCCTTCTCACCTCCTCTTTTAGTAGTGAGCCTATCTTCTTTGGCACAGAACCAGACCCCACTAAATCGGAAACAGTGAGACTTCTCATGGTGTGCATCCGAAGGTTGAATGACGGCCGCTCAACGAGCGGCGGTAATTGCCCCGAAAGACGAGCTCCACCAAAAATGCCTTCTAGTCTCGTTTCTATATTTAGAGACTCCTTTCCGAGTGGCATCTTTATTTGAGAAGCGACAACTTGTAAAAAACCCTCGATGTCTTCTGCGCTTATGGCGTCCTCGACACATCCTTTTCCGTCACGACGACTGCACCAAAGTTTACCATCGCCATTTGACCATATCTCTGTGACATTCCTGTCTTCGAAGAAAGCCGTAAAATTCTCCCCGAGATATTTCATGGCACTGCGCTGCCAAAACTCTATGTCGACTTTAACCACTTCCACTATCTCCCCTCCTCTCTCTGGCACAAGGCTGGATCGTAACCGCGATCTAGCATTAATTCCTCGCAGGTTTTTGCGTTTTCGCAGACGTACAGGACGTCAATATCCCCTTCCTCTTTTATGGGTAAATACAGATCGTTATCTACGCTATTGTTTTCATCGCCAGCGTAGTAGACGATTTTCCCCTGACGCTTATCTATGCCCCACATGCCAGGAATAGCATCCGTCATGGAACTAATGAGTAAGGGGGAATCGGTGCCAAATATCCACCACCCATTCCGAACCCCTGAGCCGTCGAGGTATTCAATAGGACAATTTGGAAATTCCCTATCTCCCCTCCTGCAATTTTTCCACGGTTGCGCTGCCCCTCCTTCGTACACCATGGACGCCACTGGCTCACATACCTTAAGACACTCTTCGTCTACGTACTCCGCTGTCTCAATAGTCTCATAGCACGACTCCGCTATTTCGCTGCAAGAACTCCAGAATGCTTTACACGATAAATCCGACATACAATCCGTCCAAAAATGCTTTTGAACTTCCTTTGGAGTTTCTGGTGCTCTAATGATTCCTTGTGCATCGTGTGTGGACCAAAACGCATCTGTGCACACTCTCGACTCTGCTTCCTTCTGCTCAAGTTCTTCTTCCGAGCAATGAATTTCCTGAACGATGACTTGCCTATACACGTCATGCAAGCAGACTTCCTCGTTGTTATAACTTACCCCGCCAATTTCTGCCTCGATGTCTTGCGCATAGATATCAGTCACAAGCAAAAAAGATAATAAGATTATTCTAAATACCTTATAAGCAATAGTATACGTAGCTAACCTAATTTGTCTCATTTTTTATCTAGTTGTTCTGATACGCAAGCGCAACCTTAGCTTTTTCGCTTGCTGCCGTGAATACTTCTAAAGACCAAGTTTCTCTCGCTGCAGCTGCGTTGAAGAAATAGAAGCCTTCCTCATTACCACGAAACGCCAAGATTCCAGCGATACGTATTTCGAGATTGCGACTGTCCTTCCGCAATTCTATGTCGCCTCCTACTTCGCCTCCCTCGTAAGTAAATTCTCCTTCTTTAAAATGATCTTCACAGATCATCAACCCCGCATGAAATATTATTTTACTGCTAGCGCAATGCTCCGTGAACCCCGTACTGCTCATGTTGCCCATATATTTGCACCGTCCAACATATTCTTATATTTGCTTATGAAATAAAAAAATTAACCCTTAATCAGGAAGTACCACACAAGAAATCCTGCAAATACAAAAAGTAAATTACCTCCAATAATGAGTGCTCCTTCTTTCTTACTGAAATACGATTCTGATTTCTGCGAGTCGATCCCTTTATCCTCTCCTTTACCCTGGATCATGTGTCCAAGATTTTACATATTAGTAACAAACATTTCAATATATAAGATTATATTTGATTAGTAAAATATTTCTCATGATTATTACAGACAGACACAACACTCACATTTCTCAGGTCTTCAAGGTTCTTTCTAACAAAAAGCGCATTACCGTCTTGCAACACATCGTCAGCTCCAGCTCGCCGTGCGCTGTTTCAGAGATTGCTTTTTCGCTCTCATTCAACCCGCACGAGACCAGTCAACTATGCTCTGCACTAAGAAAGACGGGCATGATTCTATCTGAACGATCCGGGAAAAACATCCTGTATCGACTTAATAGCATATTCCCGCTCTCTCTCGTAGTAAACGAGCTATCCAAAAAAGAATCGGGTCATTAGATATTCCTATGTTCTCAGAAGATCTCGAACACCAAACATCGCTGCTGTTTAAAGTTCTAAGTAATCCAAAAGCCAGACTCATTCTGTCTGTGCTAGCCGATTCTATTGATCCCCTATCTGTCAGTACTATCTCTGAGACATCAAAGGTCGACTATTCTTCAACCGTTAAGTTGTCCAAGATTCTTCATTCACTTCAAATCATATACGCTACCAGGAAGGGTAAATTCACACTCTACGAGTTCAATAAGAAGTCTGAATTGAAGTCAATAGCTTCTTTAATTAATAACCACTTCGATCGCATAAACGAATGGATTTAGATCTGACAACAATTGCATTAAGATCGAGTGCGCTATCAAATCCGTTCAGGCGATCTCTAATCCTTTATATACAGCAATGGTATCCTCTTGGAGTTACCATCACTCAGCTGGCCGTCGATTACGAGCGTTCCGATCAATACATAGCACATAATCTGGGAAAACTGGTAGAGGCAGATCTTTTGATAAAAAACAATGTCACCAAACTCTATTCCAACAGCCCTGATTTAGATCACGTAAAGTTGTTTACGGCACTTGCGGATTTTTATAGTGCCTACAACACCACCTCTGGTGGGCAATACAAACTCCAGCCGCAGGCAATACTAGAACGATTGTCCTCAACCTAAATTCAGCGCTTTCTTCAGCTGCTTTAGTAGATCAGCTTGCAATATTGGTTTTATGATAAAACCTGCAAACTTCTTTCTGTCTATATCTTTTGTCCCCTCGACATAGGCCGTAATTGCTACGACTGGTGTTTGACCGTTTTTATCTGTTAATTTTGCTAGGTCCGTCAAATCCTCTCCAGATGCTCCATGACCCAAATTGATGTCAGTTAGGATCAAATCATATCTCGTGTAGCGTATTTCTCTTTCGGCATCAATGGCATTGTCACATGCCTTCAGAGTGTACTCGTCTTGCAGCATTTTCTTGAACACCACGAGCGTGTCCCTGTTATCCTCAATAAGTAACAGGCTGGGCTTCTTCATTTTTCACGGACGCAAGGGTGATCGCGAATGTACTTCCCTGCCCTTTCGTGCTGTTTACAGTAATACTTCCGCCCATCTTTTCCAACAGGTTTTTTGCAACGTACAAACCAATCCCTGATCCTTCATACTCTCTGCTGTATCCACTCGATTCTTGTTGGTATTTCTCGAATATTTTTGGTAGAAATTCTCTATCGATACCAATACCGGTATCTTTAACTATTATAGTCATTGTGCGATCATTCAATTCCTGACGCACGATCACCTTTCCACTCTGAGTGTATTTAATGGCGTTTCCTATTACGTTTTCTATGACTCTCCGAAAAGCGGCCTCGTTTATTTCGGCACTCCCCTGCTCCATCGATACAATCAATTCTACTCCGTCGCGAATTTTGTCTAGGTTGTCGATCCACTCGTAAATGATCGGTGCTATTTCAAGCATTTCCGTCGACAAGGCCTCGTCACTGTTCTCAAGACGATTTAACTCCAGTACAGAATCAAAAGTCACCAACATCCGACGAGACGCATTTTTAACTACATCTATCACCTCTCCCATCTCCACTTTTGGCACCTTATCCAACATATCAACACCTCCCAAAATAGATGTCAGAGGCGTCCTCATTTCATGGCTCATATTGGCCAAAAAGGACTCCATCTGATCCGTCCTTTGATCCGCTATCGCTTTTCTTTCTTCTGCCAGCTTTCTCGCACTTTCTAGGCTCTTAGTTCTTGCCTGAACTTCGGCTTCTAATATTTCGGACTTTCCCGTCAAAAGAAGCACTACCCTTCTCCCAATTGCTCCAACAGCACACATCACTCCAATAGGTACAATCACGAATGCGATATCATTAATATCTCCCGCAATCTCGGATTTGTAGTAACCACCATACTCCGCATACCAAAAACCAATAATAGTCAGAATCGACGCACATAAATATACATAATGTGCTCTCTTGTCCAGAAATATTCCCGTCGACAAAATCAGCAAATAGTAGATATCTACGGCCAGCGTTTTGATCCCCCCTATCTCAAAGACCACCCCAGTAACAACAAGATACAAGACGATCATAAATCCTCTCGATGCCAAAGTGTATTTGCGCACCTTGGCCAACCTCATTAATCCAATTGTAACAAGTACGCCTAAACCAATTACACCAATCGCCCATACTTTCTCTTCCAATCCAATCGAGGGAATGAAAGGTATTGTACAACCCGTAAGTATCGCTAGAGCGACCATGTACTTGACATACCGAATCAGCCATCGAAAGCTTTCTTCAATATTCCACGACGGATATACCATCTCCTGTTGATTATTTCAATCGGTCCTTCTCTCCGTTGATTTCTTCCACGTTATTCGTGACAATCGAAAAGACTATATTATCCCTATGTTAACCACAAGACATGAAAGTGTTCTATTCTTATATACTTATAATCTTATCCAATTAGCCAATGCCTAGATATGATTCTCTTCTCGACGTAATGAATTCCCTTGAAGACGATTTTAGACCAGACCGAGCTAAGGGACTCACATGCCTTTGTCAATGTCATTACAGCGGTGAAGGCGGAGGTGACTGGTTCTTCGAGATTAAGGACGACAAACTCACCCTTAACCCAGGCATTACCGGCCGTAAGGCTGATGTTACCTTTAGTTCAACGGCGCAAGATTGGCTTGATGCTTGTAATGGTAAAGCTAGCCCCGTAATACTGTTCATGAAACGCAAACTCAAGGTCAAGGGCTCTATCGGCCTTGCTCAACGGTTGACCTACGTTTTCTTCTAACTCCTATATCGTGCATTATGTGTGCAACAGGTACCACACATACTATTTAGTTGCACATGTCACAGCAGTAGTATATGTTTCTAGTGTAGCTCACGTTTAATACTTCGCACACCTACCACACAAGCTACATGTTGCATATGTCTTAGTGATTGCATACACTCGCGGTGTTGCTTACGTTCTATGTAAACCACCTCAACTACCTATTGCCGAGGTTGTATGTGTTAAACACACTAGTATTATGGTCATAACTATTTTGAATCCAAAAGGGGGTTCTGGTAAATCAACTCTTTCAACCAATCTCGCGCGAGCCTTACAAAAAGGTAAAAAAGGGAAAAGAAACGAGGTTCTTTTAATAGACTGCGACAGGCAAGGCACTTCGCTTGATTGGTCAGAGAAAGGGGACGAGACTTTGGACCTACCTGAAGTAATAGGTCTGACAAATGCGAACCTCCTGGGCAAAGGTATCCATTCGTTGATGCCGGAATACGATCATATCGTCGTTGACGGTTCAGCGAAAATGGACGCAGATCTTACAAACAAAATAGTTGGATTCTCCGACCTCGTTTTAATGCCCGTTCGTCCTAGCGCTGCTGATATTTGGGGCGTCTTTCCCCTAGTTGAAATGGTTAAGAAGTCGCAACTAACTAAGAAAGGGAAGCCTTTAGCTGCTTTTGTTGTGTCCCAACAAATACGGTCTACAAATCTTGCTAAGAGTATTAAGCAGGCCGTCGAGGGTTATGGTATACCGGTTTTGAAATCCCGACTAACCATGCTTGTTAGTTATACCGAAGCTATGGCACTCGGCTCAACAGTTCTGGACTATGACCCTTCTGGTTCAGCTTCAATAGAAATAGAATCGCTTAAAAAGGAGGTGTTATCTCATGGCTAAGAAAAAAAGCAAAGCTCAATCCATACTCGAATCATCAGCAGCGTTTAAAATGACACAGGACGCCCCTGGTCTCGTTTTAACGGACGATGTTGCTCCAGAAAACAAATTGCCCAACAAAAAGAAGTCGCCTGTTACAGAGCCTGAGAAGGGGGTAGGGGGGCAGTTTGGCAGAACGACTACCGGATATACCCGCTCTACTGGCGAGAAGGTCAATCGGGTTACCGTATTTATGACGGACAAGCAAAGACAAGCTCTAAAGGATCGATGTAAAGCTGAAAACTTCGTTGACGACAATACTGGGAAATACCAGATGAGCAAACTTGTGCTTTATCTTCTTGGTGAGATACCAAATGGCAAAGGAAAATTCATCTCATAAATCTTCGTCGTCCTATAACGACGTTATATTATTAATTCTTAATTAGATTATTAGCTGTTTTCGTTGTGCTTGGTAATATTACAGATAACACTTCCTATCAACTCCCATTTTGTGCGGTATTGACTCCCTTTTTGTGCGGTAGCAGCTCCCGTATTGTGCGTCATCGACTCCCTTTATGTGCGCATACTAACTCCCTTTTGGTGCGATACAAACACCCTTCTTGTGCCGTATTAACTCCCTTTTTGTGCATTATTTATAGTCTTTTCCTCTATCGACTCCCTTTATGTGCAGCTATCGACTCCCTTTTTGTGCGTGTACTAGCTCCCTTTTTGTGAATCAAATGTCAGTTAGCTAAGATGCATATACATATATCCATGAAACTAATTCGATTAACCTTAATAGCTTCGATCCCTCGACTTTTGTGTAGATACTGTGGACTCTTCCGACTCCCTTTTTGTGCGCAATTAGCTCTCAAACAACAATAATTATGGCCAAAGCAAGCTCACGGGCCCTTGAAGAGATACCCAACGAGTCGATGCCAGATCTCGTTACCTACGCTAAGAGCAATTCAATTATTGCGATAGGGGGGAAGGCCACTATCACGCAATTGAGAATGCTTGACGTTTTCATTCTCAATAGCAGACAATTCGAATGGAAGCCTGACTCTGAGTACACGATAACCCTAGCCGAGTATCGAAAAATAACAAAGACTAAATCCAGAAATACAAAAGCCCTGGTAGAGGCGGTGATGTCACTCACAGACGTATCACTACGCTTCAATATTTTCAATCCAGAAAACAATGACGAAATAGGACAAGGCTCTCACTCAATTGTTGAGTATGCTATTTACGATAAGCGCTCTGGTACCGTTCGCTACAAATTTGTCTCGGTCTTTGACAAATTGGCCGTCGCTCCAGCAAGCAATTACACTGTTCTTGATCTAGCCGATATAAATGCCTTCTCAAGTCCTTCTGCCTACCGCTTGTATCAGTTTATCTTGAGTAGATATGGCATTGGATCTACTGGTATTCACGATGTCGCTAAATGGAAAAGTCTGTTGGGAGTAACTGAGCAGACTGCATGGAGAAACTTCAGAGACAAGAAGTTGCAACGCGGTTTGGATCAGATTCAAGCGCATCGACCAGATCTCGTATTCCAACTGGAGTTTTTCAAAAAGAACCGAACAGTAAAGTCAATTCGTATCAAATTCGGCAAGAACAATCTTCCGTCGGCCATCAATGCAGAATTAGTTGAGGCGCTGCAGGACAAGCTGGACTTAGACAGGGATACCGCTAACGACATTTGTATCGAGTATACTCCCGATCAAATTCAGGCATGTCTAAAATTTATTCTCAAAAAGGTAAGTCAAGATGGGATTACCTCGTCTAAAAGTGGATACTTTTTATCCCTTATAGAATCAGGAAAATATATCATGCCTGTCAAACGTGTTGCACACGTGCAACAAGATATTCATGTAGAGAAAAGTGATCCCTCAAAATATGAAGTATTACGAAATCTCAGCCCGGATGAGTATCAGGATTTGTATGATAAAGCCGTCAAGAGGCTTGACAAATTTAACAAAAGCAGAATGTCAGAAGAAATAACGCCCGTAAGCGTTGAGGCTACAATCAAAGGCATTATGCTTGAAATTTTGAATAACAATTGAGCACGAATTCCATTGATTTGCGTATATTCTTTTTATACGAATAGTCTTATATTCATATATTAGAATACACCACTAAGAATATTTGTTAAGGGCTTATGCCAAGAACAAACCCCATACGTCCCAACCCGATGCTTTTCCCACAAGACATAGTAAACCGCCTGGGACAGTTCTACAATTGTCTCAAACACGAAGTCAGGAGAGACATAATCAATCTTCTTCTAGATCACGAAGAACTCTCCGTTCAAGAAATTTCAGAAGCGCTTGGCCAAAACCAGCCTACTATTTCTAAGTTTTGCTCGATGCTTCGTAAGTCCAAAATTCTACTTTACAAGAGGGAAGGGGGGGCCACCATTTATCGTATCAACAAAGACTTTCCTTTACTAGAGGCTACAAAGCCAATTGTTGACTATTACAGCAAGTTCGGTGGTGACCCGTATCTTTAATCATTAAAGTTTTTTGTACTCCTCCAGTAAAGCACTCAGCTCTTTATACGGAAACCTCTTGTTCAGGGAGCACAGCAGCCGGCCTCCCTCTCGGGTTTTCTTGATGACATTCGCACTCGTCAATAGTTCGATATCCTTGCTAATTGTAGGCTGATTTGTTCTGATTAATCTGGCTATTTCGGTAATGCTTCTGCCAGAACCGTCTGCTAGTAACAGAACAATACCGAGTCGCCTTTCGTGACTAATCGCCTTAAATAGCCTCTCGCTTCTGTTCATCCTATCACTAACCCTATTGCTTTGTTGTTGTGCTCCCACTCAACTTAGTAAATATTACGGTTATTCGAAACATCTTATATTGTAAATCTTACAATTACCACAATTGATAGGGGAGGGGAGAGTGGGAGCGAGGCCACCACAAGACGAGATCAATATGACACTCGAAGAATCATTAATACGAAACTCGGATGATCCCGATCGTGGGCATCTGGAGTATTGTGATCAATTCATTAACACAAGATTTGAGTATCTGGCAGTCAGTTGCACTTTCGATAATATTTCTAGTGGTGTGGTTCAACTTAGGATGCTTGTGGGACAATCAACCTTTAATATTTCAACACAAGCCTTGGCACATTACCTGGCTTACTACCTATTGAGTAATGGGAAGATATATCAACTCGATTGACGATCTGTCAACAATCCATCTTGATCACGTAGCTATTGTTCAAGAGTATGTTAGACCTTCTTTTGAATATCTGAACTTATTTATCTACTTCGATTTGTCCGAGGAAGAAATTGTAGCCAAAATGTTGGAGAGCCTGAATAATTCGATCGATCAGTGCAAGCTACTTGTCCCTCGTAAAGTCGGACACGACAATTCCGAGGCTCATATTTTCTCTCCTGACATTCTACAGTTGCGACCTCTACATGAGGAAATACGTGCGACCATGTTCGTTCTCAAACAATATCTCAATCGCACAATTTCCGCTGACCATAATCTGCCTCCAGCTCAAGAACTGTTTTCCATTGAACGTCCTAAATCAAAGGTTCGACTTTTTGGCGACTAGCGAAATATCACTAGTCGAGATAACTCGTTTTTGGTCCGTCAGATTGAACGGGGACAAACAAGAGTCTACAAACCTATCACATTGGCCAAGGGCGACAACTCTGTTGCTCAAAGATTATATTATATCATCTTACAATGGTGCTTCATCCCTGCGGCGAGAATCCACTGCATATTCCAACAATGCAGGGTTATCGGTATCTGACTGAGATTTCCTCCCGTTTTTGCGTTCAGGAAGCGTTCGTAATAGGACTGGAATCCGACCAGATTCGTCCTCTTACTCGACTTTCTGCCTCATTTTCTTTTGAGTATTGTTAATAAGACTTTGCAGGTTGAGCTGGCCTAATTTATGAGTTAGCTGGTCACCACCTTCCGTCATATCTGTCAGTCTCTTCAGCGCCTTTTTGGCTTCAAAGAGTCGACCCCGCCTTTTCTCAATTAGACCAAGATGAAGAAGCATCTTGCATTTTGTATGATTTTCCCGCTCGGACTCAAATAGGAGCAGAGCCATGCGGATCGATTCACATGCCTTTTCAAACTCTCCACTCAGAGAATAGCTCAAACCCAATTCGTAGTAGGCCCTAGCCAATTCTGTTGGAGCGTAGTCTGTTGTCTCCTCCATTCGCTTGATAGCAGCTGTTATCATTTTCATGGCTTTTATCACCTGGCCCTCTTCTCGTAACACAACACCATATTCGAGCTCTACAATGGGGCTTTCGATACCCTCATCAAAAAAGGGAAGGCGGACATGTGCTGTACTGGTAATAATGGCATTCTCTCCGTCTCTCGATTGCTTTGTGTCATTGAACCAGGATGTGAAGAGAATGATGATTATGGCCGTTCCCAGAGAGGATTTTAGAATGAGATGATTTCTTGTAACAAAACGGCTTAGTCTATAGAAAACCTGACCCCGCCTGGCGGCTACAGGCCTGCGGTTTTGAAAAGCCTCGATGTTGGCCACTAATTCCGCGACGTCTTTAAAGCGGTCGCTGGGATCTTTTCTCAGTGCTTTTTCGACGATTGAGTCGAGATCACCAGAAAGAAGTCGGCGGATGTTATGCCGATCAGAATTCAACTCCTGGCAACTTTGATCGATGATCTCATCGCTATCCATGTCGGAGCTATGAAATCGCTTGCTTGGTTTTGCGGGAACGTAATCGCATACTTTACTCTCAAGGTCTGCGAGATTATCCACGTCGCTTGGATAGGGAGACCGGCCGGTCAACAAATGATAAAGTAGTACTCCGAGCGAATATATGTCCGATGACAAGGTCAATCGCTCTCCTTTAACCTGCTCAGGACTCGCAAACTGCCGGGTCATGATTCGGTGTTCTGGCAGAGTGTCCGCTTCCACCTCCTGGATCAAATCTGAACCCTCCAATACCTTCGCGATGCCAAAATCGAGCAAGACGATCGTTCCGTCGCCCCGCACCATGATATTGGTGGTTTTAATATCGCGATGAATGATCTTGTGTTGATGGGCACATTCTACAGCCCGACAGATTTTTGTAAAAAGGTGAATTCGATTTGCTAGACATAGGCGATGGTCATGGACATAGTCGTCCAGTCGTCGCCCATCCACATACTCCATGACAAAGTAGGGGAGTCCACCGGACGTCATTCCGGCATCAAGGAGCCTTGCAATGTTCGGATGATCAAGTTGGGCAAGAATGCGTTTCTCAAGCTGAAATCGACGGACCGTCTCTTCGCGGTTCATCGTCAAACGGGCAAAGAGCAGCTTCACCGCTACTTCCTTTTCGTAAAGGCCATCGCAGCGAGAGGCCTTGTAGACCAGTCCCATACCACCTTGACCAATCTTCTCACCTAGTTGGTAGCTACCAACGATCTCGCCACTCAAGTCGGGTGCGAAATGAGACCCAATACTCCGAGGCACCGCCTCGATCTTGCCGGAGTCGAGCAGGGCCATCTCGGTCTTTTCAGACAATAGTTCACCCACTTGGAGGCGCAGTTCTGGCCTGCCTTCGCAGCTCCTATCCAGAAAAGCCTCGCGTTCAAGACTGGGAAGATCCAGCGCCTGATCAACGAGCCTCTTTATATGTGCCCAATCTGGTTTCAATGATAGAGACGGATTTTGTAATCGTCTCTACATCCAGTGCTCCCCGTTTCTAGGTTTTCTCACAACCTGCCTCGGTGTATTACAGTGTAGGAGCTAAAGCCTTTTAAAGCTTCAGTTTGATGGTGGAATTAATGTCGGCAAAGCGAAAGAACTTTCAAAGGTCACTTCGGCCTACCTATTTATTAAAGCGTAGTTTATCCTATTTACTGACAGCCGGACTCGAATATAATTCCTTCATTTGGGTTTTCGCCTCTCACGATTTCACGCTTCGGCCTCGGATTTGAGGCCTTGGTGCATCAGATGGTCTCCGTTGGAGAGGAAACCTCGAGGTTGGATCAGGTCATGACGCATCTCGGGAAGCAATACGAATCGGAGATGGACAGTTTTATCGATGGCTTGACCTCTGTCATCGAGCCCGTGCTCATCATGGTAGTCGGCGTGATCATAGGCGGGATCTTGATCGCTTTATATCTGCCTCTATTTGAGCTGATCCATGTGGTCGGCTAGGTGTTTTTACTCCCAATGAGGGAATCAATATAAAACTGCAAAAAAAGTCAGATCCGTGTCGCAATAATCTGAAGAAATACGAATGTCTTAATGGAGGGGTGAACTACACCTTTTTCATAACTAAGACATTCGGAAAACTATGCTTTGGACATGGGATGTATCCAGATCTGTATTTCTCGCTCTACTCATTGTTATTGTTGAAGGGCTCTCGCTCGAGGTGAAAGGCCAAGACTTGTTCAACAAGCACGCTGTTCACCCGGACGTGTGGCGTCCTGCGGCGCGGTTGCAACCGGGTGTCGACTCTGGCGGCAATTTGAATTTGTCTATTCCGATTGTGACGGTTCCTGGAAGGGGAGGGCTTGACTATCCGATAAGTTTGAGCTACCGGTCTGGTATTAAAGCCGAACAGCAGTCCAGTTGGGTAGGATTGGGATGGTCTTTTGACCCAGGCTCCATAACGCGAGACGTGCAGTCTGAATATGACGTTGTCAACGACGTTGCGGTTGTTCATGGTGCTGACTTTGCGCAAGACGCCTCTCAGCTGGAATCCCAACCGGATATGTACTATGTCTCCTTGCCAGGCTTTTCAGGCAGCATGTCGATGTACGACATCGAACCTAATAATCCACCGCCTCATAGTTCCGGGAGTGAGTTCTATTTTACCGATTGGTCCCCGTGGTTGATTGAGCCTTTTTCGAGCGGGTCGGTAGCGTTAGATGGTGCCTCCATCAGTCACTTGCCAGACGAGACGGGTTTTGGATATAGCTATGGGGGGGCTCTGACTTCAATGGACGATTACCACCAGTGGGTGTTAACTGATCCCAGTGGAACCCGCTACGTTTTCGGTAAACCAACCTATGCGACCAACCGGGTCCAGTTAGCAGGAGGCGATGATGCGATAGACAGAACGGATTACTATATAAATACATGGAGACTCTTGGCCATTTTAGGGGCCAACTATGTAGCCGACAAAAATGGCGGAGACCTCGTCCCGTGTTCGACGGGACCGGGACCGATTACCGAGCCTGGAAATTGCAGAGAATACGGTAACTGGGTGAAGTTTTATTATGAGGATACGCAAACCTTCTGGAAGAGCAACGACAGCTTTCATTCGTTTTCTCATACGACGATCAAATATGTGGAGACGCCCACCCATCTTGCCGAATTTACTCAGAGCTCGATAGGAGCGACGAATTGTGGTTTGGTGCAGGGCTGCGGTCATATCAAAAAACTGGAAAGCGTTAGTCTTTTTGCAAAGAACAGTAACCCGACAGACAGAGTAAATCCAGGTCAGCGCATAAAGAAGGTAAGCCTCGCGTCGACCGAAAACGGACATGCCTCCTTAGGAGGTCTGGTATCAAATCGACTCCGCCTTGATGGGATCCACTTTTATGGAACGAATGACAACGATGTGTTGCCGGGCTATGCGTTTACCTACTACGATAACACCAGTACCTGTAACCCTATTGTTCTTGACTTATTTGGTTATTGCTTTAACGGGGATCCTGTCAATGTTGCCTCTAAGGTGTGGAGCCTTGAAACTATTCTTTACCCCTCCGGCGAGCTCGACAAGATCCACTATGAAGATGATTTTGTTGATCTAAGTCAGCCCCATTCTCTTACGGTCCGTAATCATAGTCAGGTCAACACGGTAGAATGCTTATCCGGTCCATTTTCCTTTCTTGACGCAGGACATGGAGATGACCTGCCAGGAGGCGCTACTGGAAATAATCAGGGTGGTGGCCGTGTTAAAAAAATCGATTCTGAAGGTATCTACAATGGAGGGGTTCGAAGAACGACAGAATATGAATACGGAAAAGGTCGATCAACCGGAATACCAGCCTACTATTTTAAGGAATACGGATACGAAAATGATCCTGCATTTTTCGTTCCCAATGGTCGCGGACAGGCGCGCGTGGTGTACACCTTTGTCAAGTCAAAAAACATAGACGACGGTACCTATGTGGAGACCCACTACACGACAGATGATATGTCGAGTAGCTCAGAGATCCCGCGAACAATCCAGACTCATATTTACCGGCATTCATCTGGATCGCTCCTCATTCGAGGCAACGACGATCTAAATTGGGGTCTGCCCTATAAGACGATATCTGATGGCAAGGTCGTCAAAACGATTGCAAGGCAGTATGATCTGACTACAAACGACTTAGCGGAGGCCTACGAATACGGCGTGGACGAGTGCGATCAGCAGCTTTTCATCCGGTGGTACAACAAGGGAAAAGTAGGCCAAGTAACGCGGCATGATGAATATGAGGATTCCGGACAATCTCTTATTCCGACCAACACGACGGAATATAAAGTTAATAATACGTACAACTCAAAAAATCTGGTAACCGAGACCCTTCATACAATTTCAAACGCCTATAATTACCGAGAAACATACGAGTATCAATACCAACACAATTACGGAAGTAATTCAGGCGAATCCCTTACGGATAGGAATATTCTAAATGCCTTGTACCGGACCGATGTAATCAGCGAGGAGGGAAAATACCTTTCTTCGAGTGTGGATGTATGGAGGAAGTGCGATTCCGCAGCAAGCTATTGTCAGGGCGCCCAGGAGCATCCCTTGGATCAACCCTGGGTTTCGGAGGCGAGCTATACCTATTACGCATCAAGCAACCCTAGTCAAGCCCCTTACTTCAATCCGCAAAACGTGTCGAGCAGCTGGGTTCGAGCGAGAAAGGTGGCCCAGTACGACGGTCACGGAAACCCAAAGAAGATCGAAGACGCCTACGGGTCGACCACCTATTTTAGCTATCCCGAACACCTTGACTTTGCCCAGCTGGGATCGGTCTGGAGCACAGATCGGGTATCGAACAGGCAGCTAAGAATGGATCTGAGCTATGATGGTTGGCGACGACTTATCCGCGTGGACGAACCAAATGGGGTCTATCATCAATTTGGCTATGACACGCACAGTCGCCTGACCGAGTCCAAGCTAAAAGACACAAAGATGTCAGACTATCAATATCAGGCAGCACGAGAAGGGGGGAGCGGTGAAAACTGGATCTTGTCCAAATCCTACCAGAATGGAAGCTCCGGTCCCGGTCACACTTATCAGACTAAGCAATATTTGAATGGGTCAGGCACGGTCGTGCAAACGAGTAGTTCGCGCGAAAACGGAAAG
The DNA here is from genome assembly GCA_965250215.1 of Rhodothermales bacterium. Taxonomy (GTDB): domain Bacteria; phylum Bacteroidota; class Rhodothermia; order Rhodothermales; family DATKEJ01; genus CBDFNN01. The sequence goes on from CBDFNN010000002.1 coordinate 58,067, forward strand.
TGGACGATCCAGGCGCAAAAAGTTGACGGTCGAGATAAACCCATGGAGGTCTATAAACCCTTCACAAAAGATAACAGCAATCGCCTCAGCAGCCCGAATGTTGATGCGGAGAATGCTTATGGGGGAGTAGGGGTCGTCGCGTGGACAGCCTACAACTATTCCCAGTCGTTTCTTGACCAGGTGAATAGTCCGGCGACTTCATCAAGCAATGTTCAACATGTAAACCAAGATCTCTATGTCGGTCGCCCACCGGGATCAAATGTGGATCATGCGGTATCGGAAACGACCGATGAGCATGGCAACGTAACCAAGTCCTTTACCAATGCGCGGGGGCAGACGGTGTATTCCGAGCGAAGCACACCTAGCGGTACCTTTAAAAGCGGCTACGTGTATGACAGGGCTGGCAACCTGGTAGAAGTACGACCGCCCAACTATTACCAGAATAGCAACAATTCGGCCTGGGTTACGAGTTACGCCTACGATTCGTGGGGACAGGTCAAGGAGAAATCGACACCGGACCTGGACGACGTCTACCGGTACAAATTCGACAAGCAGGGCAACTTGCGCGTCATTTTAGATCCGAACAATGAGGATGCAGGTTCTGGTACGCGTCTTTACTACAACAAGTACGACAGTTTTAACAGGCTGGTTGAGGAGGGGACGATCCCGGCTTCGGATTTTGGAAGCTTTGATATAAACGATCCGAACTGGCCGTCCTATGGAGTCGCCGATGTAAGCTATGTTTACGACAAGTACATAGGGACAATTCCTCCTGGAATTGTGGCCGAACATGCCAAAGGCAAGTTGATCAGGGTGCACAAGGCCGGAGCCCACACGACCAACTACTATTACGATGAACTGGGACGGCTTGCCCTTCAATATAACGACATCGCCGAGCTAGAGGAGACCAAGAAAATAGCCTATGACTATTACGTGGACGGGACGCTAGACCGGTTGACCTTTCAACCGGACGATTCAGAGGAAAGAGTCAGCTACGACTACAGCTATGACGCCGCGGGGCGCTTAGCACAAGTGAGCTCAGAAGTGAACGGATCGGACCCGCAGATCGAAGCCTACTACGGGTATGAAAAGAGGGGATTGCTAGATGTTGCATGGCTCGGTGACTACTCCTTTGATGAGCCCGTTCAGCATGTCGATTTTACCTATCACATCAGAGACTGGCTAACGGAGATTAACAACATCAACAACCCGGGCCAAGATCATTTTGCCATGAAGTTGGGCTACGATACGAGTGCTGGTACAGGAAACGCGGCCCAATTTAACGGAAACATAGCATGGATGGAATGGAAAAGTCCATCCAATAAGGACACTACGAATCCGAGCTTCTACGATGGAGCCTACCGGTTCAGTTACGATGGTTTGAACCGGCTCACCGCGGCAGATAACCCAACCGGGAGTGGGTATGACCTCAGCAATATTACCTATGACCACAATGGTAATATTACAGGTCTCACCCGAAATAATGCGACGGGATCTGGAGGATCTAGTCCCTACGGCGTATTCAACAACACCTATGTATCAGGGACCAATAGATTGTCGACCCACAACAACGGAACACAACCCTATTCCTACGACAAGAACGGCAATGTGCTGACGGACTGGAAAGATCGAGATTATACCTACACGCGGTACAACCAGCCTTCTCAGATCACCAAACCGCTGGACACCAATGGTGGTTTACTAACGGCGGACTACGTTTACAGCGCCGATAATTTGCGCACGCACAGTAGAGAAACCTCTGTCATGGGCGGCACGACGAGCATAAAAAATAACCACTACATACGTGGCATCGATGGGGCCGTCATCGCACTCTACGAAGACGGCGAACTCAAACATTGGAATATCCTTGCCGGTGGCAGTGTCATTGGCCGCATCGAACCCGCTGCTTCCAACTAGTCCATCACCATTCAACCTTGCGATTGTCATGAAAACGATGTCATTCTTTCGTCTTTTCTTTATTGTTCTTGCCTTAGGTGGTGGATTCTCTACCAGTGTATTCGCCCAGGAAATCCTTTTCTCACTTGATATAACAGAAGAACCGGTTGGGGTAGGGGATGAGGTCCTCGTCCGTATTTTTGATTCCGAGCAAATGGGCGGATTTACGTATCTGTACCCGGACACCGTTGCTGATTTTTCAAGCCAGGTTCTCTTTGCTCAATCTATGATTGGAGAAAACATTGTTTTTTCTTTTGGAATCTACCGGCCTGGGGAGGGAAAGGTGTATTGGGAAGAATCCAATCAGCGCTCGACCGTCGTGCCTGATTCCGGGATGGTCACGACCTTACCCGGCTACGTATTAGGTGAATTGGATCCGGGCCATACGGTCTCCTCCAGTGCCGCGGCGTCCCGTCCTAGCGCACAAGAAAGTAAAACACAAACGGAAGTAAATCCAAAAGGAGGGGAAACAAGCTCTTCCTCTTTAGGGGGGCCTTTCGCTACCGGAGTCTATTTGCCGATGCCGGATCTGCTGGCGCCCAGCAACCCCGCCTTTGAGGTCCCCATCGATCCGGTTCTCGATTGGCAGTTCGCTGGCACTACAGGAAACTATCAATATGATTATCAAATAGGGAACGATTTGCCGGGCAATGTGGCCAAGTCGGCGCCTGTTGTTGTCGTGACAAATACCGAGGCCGATTTAAAGAACAGCCCTCTCTTGGAAGAAGAAAAATACTACTGGCGTGTGCGGGCCTGCGATGTGGGGACCCAACTGCTTTGTTCGCCCTGGACAGAGATGTGGCAGTTTACGACCGACTATGATCTGCAAGAAGACGGTAATATTGATTTGTTGTCGCCGCAGGACGGCGAAGAGCTAGGGACAACGACACCAATCTTTACCTGGGACCTATCTGGTAACTATCAGAACCAGGGAGATATATTTTTTTACGTGTGCGATGCAAGTACGGCGAGCACGGCTTGTTTAGCCACGGAAGCCTTGTTTACGGTCGATCCAGAGACGGTGGGATCCAACGATCGCGAGTCCATGGCCTTACCTGTTACCGGTCTGGACAGTTTAAGTGACCATAGCAGTTATTACTGGCGGATCGAACGCAACAAGAACGGCGTCATTGATCCAGGTTCGGTGGGATACTTTTCTATCGAAACGGCCGGACCGGGTATTCCTGAGGTGCCGGGATTGGCCTATCCCTCGGCTAACGAGGCTTTGATCTCCTTAACGCCCATACTGAGTTGGGGAAGTGTAGAGAACGCGGCCTACTACGAATATCAACACGGGCTCTATACGGAGACCTTGACAGAAACCAGTCCCGCTCCCATCAACGTCGGAAGCAATGTCAATACCTCTGATCCAGGTAATGCGCCGACATCGCTGGACTACAGCACCTCCTACAGGTGGCGGGTTCGAGCGTGTAATCTGGGTGTGTGCAGCGCGTGGAGTACGCCCCGTGTGTTCACGACTCTGTATCCTCCGGTAAGCATCACATATCCGGTGTATGGAGCAGGTGTCCAGGCTACAACGCTCGAGGTGGGCTGGACTTATGACAGCAACCTGGGTGGGCCTTATGAAGAGTTCGCTGTCGAGTGGAGCTCGGGCAAGCTGAGCTCTCCGGAAGGCCGGATTGAATACATTCCAGGATCCGAGTTGCAGACAGTACTCAGTCAACTGCCAGCGAGCAGTGATATCAACTGGCATGTGCAAGGAAGGGGAGGCGGCGTCTGGCAAGCCTTTAGCAATGACGATAGTTTTTTAACGGGTGCGGGCCACGGCCCTATTGGTCTCGTGACCCCGGACGGGTCGGTTGAAATAGAACCGTCCTATCCCGCGCCTCCCACCTTTGATTGGGACGACGGAACCGGCGGCTATCAACAATATCAAGTCCGTGTAGGATTGGCCAATGGCGACCGCAATGAATGGCAGACCTTTTCCGTATTTAATGGGACGACGACCAGTTTTACCTGGACGCCCTTGGCCAATGAAACGGACTACGGCTGGCAGGTTCGTGGCATGATTGGCGGTCTCTGGGAGGCATGGACAGATCCTCTTGACTTCACTACGGTGGATGATCCGGGTCCGCCAAGTATGATTACGCTTGACCATCCGCGGGACGGCACGACGGTATACACCGAGTATCCACAATTTAGCTGGCTGCTCGACCAAGACTACGATGAAGTCGTGCTTTATTTATGTCAGGCCGGGACCTGTTCAGAGACAACAGCCGACTATACCTCGACCGGCTTATCGGGGACAAGCACCCAGCATACACTTCCGGTGCAAGCCGCCCCTCTTTTGGACACGACCTCGTACACCTGGCTTGTTCGCGGACGACTGGATGTCACGTGGAGCAATTCCGCCGTATTCGGCTTTACAACGGACGTGCAAGGAGATGGTGGGCAAACCAATCCTCCACCCGATCCGACCTTTATTACGCAACCCTTTGAATACGACAGCGGAAATCCTCACTACGTAGAAACCAATGTAGCGCTTGTTTGGCAACCGGCCGAGACGGCGACGACCTATCAGGTGCACGTCGATAGCGATCCCAATTGGACGGGGCCAATCTTGGTAATCAACCAAGATTGGATACAGCCTGATGATCTTCTCGCTAATACCGATTATTACGCCCGGGTCAAAGCGTGTAACAACGGTGGGTGTAGCGCGTGGAGTGTTACCCGTCATTTTAAGACAAAAACCTACACCGATCCGGCCCCTGCCGCTCCATTGCTCATTGCTCCGCAGGATCTCCTAACCGGAACCAGCACCCATGTTTTGTTGCAGTGGACCCCAGGAGTAGGTACCGTTCCCGGTTCCTACGTCTATCAGGTCGTAGCCGGAAGCTCGTTTCAGGGCGCTAGCTCCCTGTTCGTACAGACCACGAGCGGGGCCAGCGCGGCTCTCTTGTATAGCCAGAGCTACGCTTGGCGGGTTAAAGGCTGCAACAGCAACGGCGCGAATTGCGGCCCGTGGGGTGGACCGTGGGCCTTTACGACAGACAGTGATCCGGCCATGGCCGCGCCGACCGTTCCTGAGCCCATAAGTCCTTATAACGGTAACTATGCGACCGCCGTGAATCCTTCGCTCGTCTGGCAGGACAATGGTGCACCGGAGTATCGCTACCAACTGGCGGATACGCCTTTTGCAGAGACCTCCACCTTGAATCCTCCGGCGGAGTATACAAGCTATTCACCCTCGGCGTCTTCGGGTGTAACCCAGCAAGGGGTTACGGCTTATTGGCGGGTCAAAGCCTGCAACGCGTCCGCCTGCAGTGACTGGACCGAAGATTGGGTTTTTGGTACGGAGTACGCCCTTGTCCAGCCGCCGATCGTCTTATTGAACCCGAGTAACGACGCGGGTGACAGCGGCCAAACGGTCCAGTTTGACTGGAATTATCCGGAAGAAATCAACAAGGGAGCCCAGCTCTACGATGTCATCCAATTTTACTGGTCGACCGAAGGGGCGTGGATGCCGCAGGGGCAAAATCGGGACACCTGGTACACCAACCCAGATACAAGAACGAGTCATACTCTGACCGGACTACAGCAAAACACGCGTTACTGGTGGAAAGTCCGGGCTCGGAATCAATACGATCATACGCGCTGGGATGACTCCTTTACCTACACCTTTTACACGGGAGGATCAGGCGGATCGTATCCAAGTTATCCATGGCCCGTCTCCCCAGCCGATGAAGCTACGAATGTGGGGACGACACCGACCCTCGTCTGGGTCTTAGATGATGGGGGCACATCCCACACCTTTGATCAGGTTAAAATCGAATGGACCAAGATCCCTGGAGGTTTTCACAACGATTCCGACGAAACCGTTTTCTACGATGCGCCCAATCTAGCGACGAGTCATGTTGTTGGATCTGGGGATGACATTGCGCTCGATTCAAATACCACGTATTACTGGCGGGTTAGAGCGCATGACAACTGGGTATGGAGCCCGTTCAGCGAAATCTACACTTTTCACACCGGTGCAGCGCCAAGTGGACAGACGGTGACGATATCGGGAACGGTTACCGATGGAACGAATGCGCTTGAGCTGGCCGAGATCACCTTTGAGGGCACCGGCAACTCGGCCGATCAAGACGCCGCCCACACCAGCAGTTCTGGATACTACACCCGAGATGTACCGCTCGACTGGGAGGGCATCGTGCGTGCGAGCTATTCGAACAAGGTTCCCAATCCGCTGCAGTACAGCGGTACCTATTCAGCGAATACGACCCACAACTTTACGATGGAGGATCCGCCCACTGCGACCCACTATCCTTGGCCGGTCACCCAAGAAGTCGATGGAACAAGCGTGACCTTTATATGGGATCTCGGTCCGAATCCTCCTTCCCCTGATCGATTCGTCGTCGAGTGGATCTACGACGATAATCAAGATACCTGGGACGGAGATTTTACGGTAGAAATACAGGAGGTCATCTCATCCTACACCGTTCATGATCTAGATCCGAATACGGATTACCTGTGGCGTATTGATTCAATCTGGGACTCTGATCCGCCTTCCGACGGATTTGCCTTTAGGACTGGAGACGACGATGGGGGAGGTACGCCTACTTTTTCGTTTAGCGGAATCGTCCAAGACGCCGGAAATAGCAACGCTCCACTTGGAGACGTTTGGGTCCGTTTTTTCGGGGATCCAGGATTTGAGGACTATTCTGACGATTCAGATACTTCCACTGGCGTCTATGAAATCCCTGCAATACAGCTTAACTGGGAGGGAATTCGAAGGGTAGAGCATGCTGGCTATATGTTATATCAAGCGGATGTGGGTCCGGTAAGCCAGAACGAGACTAACCAAAATATCGCTCTCACGCCAAACGTAGGGGAGAAGCCCGATCCGCCGACCTTGCACGGACCAGCCAATTTACCGACTACGGCCTTACCGAGACCCGAGACCTTTACCTGGGTCAATAACGGATCGGATACCTACCGCTTTTATCTCTCTGAAAATGCCTCCTTTGATCCGGTCTTTGTCCAACCAGGCATTACCTACAACGCGGCCAATACCCATGTGGAGTATGCGCCGCCCGGAATCGAAATAGGATCTGGTACACACTACTTCTGGAAAGTCGTAGCCTGCGACAATCAGGCTGGATGTTCCGCAGACAGCGACGTCTGGGAGTTCTTGACGGAAGAAAATGTGGTGCAGCGCTACTACTATTTGAAAGATCACTTAGGAAGTGTCCGTGTCGTGGTCAATGACAATAAGGAAGTCAAGGATTACGCCGACTATTATCCCTTTGGCTTGGAAATGCCGGGACGATCCTCCATGTCGGGCAGCAAGGCTCGAGAGAACTACACCGGACATGAACTTGATACGGGGACAGGTCTACACTACGCCAATGCTCGCTATTATGACAGTGTCACAGGAAGATGGGGTGTCAGAGATCCCCTCGAGGAGTTTGCCTCGCCCTACTTGTATGTAGGCAATAACCCGATGGGGTTCACGGATCCGACCGGGATGGTGGCCGACGCAGCTCCCTATTGCGGAAGTGGAGTAGAAGGCACCTGTGACAGTTTTATTGCTGAGTCACTGCAAAAAATAGGCGCTAGCGATGGAACTTTTTTAGATGACATTACGGATGGTCAACTGGAATCCTTGTACTGGGGGTATAGAAAAGGCGAGTTAAATCGCGAAACGGTCTTATCATTACTGCGCAATAAAGGTGATCGAGAAAGGTTCAATAATGTGGTAGTTGATCAGGCATATATTGAATTTTGGAACACAGGTCTCGCAAAAAGAATCGAGGAGGCGGCCTTATCCGGTGCATCGCTTGCGACTCTTCAACAGTTTGCAGAACAGCGCTCAAGCTGGCGACAAGAAGAGCTGTCGAAATTTTTAAAAAGCACCGGTGGGGGAATTGCCATTTCCTTGGAGCTTGCAATTCCAGTGCAGTCGGCGCGATCTGCTGTTAACTATGCTTCGCGCTGGGTAAGAGGATCAGCCGGTTCATCAGGGCGAACGGCTGCAAAAACCATGATTGAAAGAATTGCCATGCGCGAAATCCAAAAGAACCCCGAATGGGGAACGAAAATTCTTTCGAACTTGGGAGATCCCCGCTGGAAAGGGTGGAATAAATACGAATTTGTACTTAAATCAAAAGAAGGACATAAGGCTGTTGTCCACTTCAATGGTCGTGAATTGAATGGAATCATTGTGCACGCTGATGATTTCAAGTTCAAATATTAATCAAGTAATTAGATCTAATGAAAGTTAAGTGTATCTCAAATAATGGAGCGAGTCTCGTGGACTGGGAGTACACACCAGTCCGACGCGACAAGTTTGGAAGGTTCAATTCAACCTATCACACAGAATTTGGTGGTGTCACAGTAGGCGAGGAGTATTTGGTTGCAGCAATGATATATTTCCAAGAATACATCGCTTATTTGGTTGACGAGGATGATCTAGTAGTTGCATATCCGTGCCAACTATTTACTTCGATTGATGAAAGGGTTTCAAGAAAGTGGAAGTTTAGATTGGTCGATTTGAAGGAAGAGGTCTATCCTTTTGTGCAAGCGATTTGGGGATATCCAGAATTATGTGATGACAAAAACACATACGAGGATTTGATTGTAGAGAAGACGCAAGATTCTTTGCTAACTTATTTTAAAAGAAAAACAGAAATGCTGGTTGAGTTTCCTGATTCAAGGCTTGACTCTGCTAAAGTCGTAGACGGAGCCTGGATTTCTTGCCCGGTTTGTGATGACGTCTGGGAAATGAATCGTCTTAGTGGTATGACTCAATGCACAAACGGACATTACTCCAACAATCCGCTCTGGGTCGGTTGACGCAAATTTTCTACCGATTACGGTAAAAATCTCTGAGATTCAATAAACATGAACTTTCTGTTGGTCCAATGCCCATTCACAACGGCTGCGGTTCATTTCTTACCTTTCCGCATTTCTACATAGTTGTCGTAGTCCGCTCCAAGGCGTTCTTTCAACCTTGATTTGTTCTTTCGTCGTTCCCGGATTTCTTGAATTGCTATTGATACTCCAGCAGCTGCTAGTAAGGCAAGAATTAGGGAAATAATACTGAGCATTGTTTCAGAGTTTTAAATGTTTGGCTCTGTTCTAAGATGAGGTCTGGCAACTAACTGTGTAAAATCCTTTAGCGGTCAAAATGGGTTTTTTTGCCCAACGCCCCGAAAAGGCATATTCCAGCGCTTGTCGTTTCAGAGATACTTACACCTGAATACGCTCAATCTCAGATCGCTCAATCTCCTCTGAAGCGTGATTATAACTATCCGTAGTCCTCGGGTCAGCGTGGCCAGCCATTCTCTGAGCCGCTGAGAGCTCACCGTTGTTGGTCATAAAATTGGTTATGCCAGAGGCTCTGGCCGAGTGGTTCGAGAACTTTTCAAACCCAGCTTTCTTGGCTCTTCTCTTTATGGCTCGCAGGGCCGTAGTCCGGTTGAGCGGTCGATCTGTTATTTCACGGGAGGGGGAGAGAGCCCGGAAGAGGGGAGAGCTTCTTTCTTCTCTGTGGCCACCAGCATCGATGTACCCATCGAGATACTCTTGGGCTTTGTGGTGGGCGGGCACTTCGTGTACGCGGCCGCCTTTCTCTCTGAATCTGAACCACCAATTCTTAGGACTCTTGGCGTAGTAATCCGAAACCTTCATTTCGGTCACGGCGCTTACCCGGGCGAAAGAATAGAACATGACGCCCAGGAGAGCCTTGTCTCGAAGTCCTTGCAGGCTTGACGTGTCAATCGAATCAAAAAGAAGGCGTGGGTTCTTTCTCCCACAGGAGATTCATGATCGCGAGTTCGGAATTTGCTAGAAGTTTCTGCATCATGTTTTAGGCTACTTTAAGGTCTACGACATCATGTCGTAGAATCCAAACATAATCATTCTAGCATATCATTTTATCCGAGACTCAGTAAATGTGCCCCTTCCATATTCCGATAATAATAACTTATTCGAAGATGAGAGTGTTTTCAACACTCTAATCAACGACTACCAAAGGCCAAACAATCGAACAATCAACCTGTTTTGTCCGCTTAGTTGAAGAAACTAGTGACCTGCAATAAAATAGTCTGTTCGCATCGAAAGGTATCAATGGTAGAGGCCCCTTGGGTTGTCGACGACTATGCTACTAGTTATCCTTGTCCCATACTAAGCCGCTAGGCGGTAAGAGACGATATCTTTGTCAAATAGCACTACCACGAGATCTTCGCAAAAATGGACAGTTCACAATCTTCTCCCATCCGGGGCCCAGCAGCACAACTGGGCGGTGTATATCGAGATCTGCTTGACTGGAGTCTATCGCTTCCAAGGTGGCAACAGGAACTGCTTCGTCGAGTCGTATCCCAAAGTGGGATTAGTAGTGAGGAAATTGAGGAACTTGCTGTCGCCTGCATCGCAGAAGCTGAGCAGCAGCCATCTCCGTATCACACCTTTTCCGATGTAGACCTGCCAACGACGGTTGCAAATTCGGCACCGAGTCAATTGCTTAGCCTCGATGACCTTCACGACGTAAATGCACTGCTGTCTGGACAGAGTTTGTCGTTCGGTTCGCAGCTCACCGTTGTCTATGGCGACAACGCGTCTGGAAAATCAGGCTATGCCCGTGTACTAAAGAAGGTCTACAGAGCACGAGTGGTTGAAGATATTCTCGCCGACTTGGGGTCTGAAAAACCATCCATCAATCCTGCACGTGCAAAGTTTATGATTAAGGATTCGGCTGGAATTGTGACTCAGGTCGATTGGGAAGATGGGACTCCACTTTCTAATGTCGGGCGGTTTTCCGTTTTAGATAGCAAGTGCTCTCAGACCTATATGCGGAGGGAATTCGAAGGGTAGAGCATGCTGGCTATATGTTGTATCAAGCGGATGTGGGTCCGGTAAGCCAGAACGAGACTAACCAAAATATCGCTCTCACGCCAAACGTAGGGGAGAAGCCCGATCCGCCGACCTTGCACGGACCAGCCAATTTACCGACTACGGCCTTACCGAGACCCGAGACCTTTACCTGGGTCGACAACGGATCGGATACCTACCGGTTCTATCTCGCCGATAACCCCAATTTTGATCCGGTCTTTGTCCAATCGGGCATTACCTACAATTCGGCCAATACCCATGTGGAGTATGCGCCGCCCGGAATCGAAATAGGATCTGGTACACACTACTTCTGGAAAGTCGTAGCCTGCGACAATCAGGCTGGATGTTCCGCAGACAGCAACGTCTGGGAGTTCTTGACGGAAGAAAATGTGGTGCAGCGCTACTACTATTTGAAAGATCACTTAGGAAGTGTCCGTGTCGTGGTCAATGACAATAAGGAAGTCAAGGATTACGCCGACTATTATCCCTTTGGCTTGGAAATGCCGGGACGATCCTCCATGTCGGGCAGCAAGGCTCGAGAGAACTACACCGGACATGAACTTGATACGGGGACAGGTCTACACTACGCCAATGCTCGCTATTATGACAGTGTCACAGGAAGATGGGGTGTCAGAGATCCCCTCGAGGAGTTTGCCTCGCCCTACTTGTATGTAGGCAATAACCCGATGGGGTTCACGGATCCGACCGGGATGGTGGCCGACGCAGCTCCCTATTGCGGAAGTGGAGTAGAAGGCACCTGTGACAGTTTTATTGCTGAGTCACTGCAAAAAATAGGCGCTAGCGATGGAAGTTTTCTTTCAGACGACAAGGGATGGTTGGAGAGTATTTACTGGGCTTATCGAACAGGAAAACTCAGTATTGAAAATGTAGAGTATAGTCTGAATGCCGGTCAAACTCGTAGACTAAATCAAATAATTCTTGACCAAGCATATTTAGAATTCTGGAACAAGGGACTTGCGAAGGAAATTGAGAAGGCTGTTCATTCTGGTGCAAACTTGGTAGACCTAGAACAAATCTCACAAATGAGAGAAAGGGAGGTAGCTACCATGAAAAGCCTTGGTTTAATTGCGGCTGGTGAAGCGATTTCAATGAGTTTGATGCTATTGGTACCAATTGGGCCTACGACAAGAGCGTCAAGATCAGTTTTTTCTGGATTTACATCAGGAAGCTCATCTACTGTTAGTGTAGGTACCCTTTTAAAAGCTGCTTCGGAACCATCTAAAGGAAAATTGACAGCAGTTGGTAGAGCCCTTCAGAAACATGGCAGCAGACAAGGAAGTAAATACCCTTCGGTCAAAGGAAATCCGGAAGCAATCAACAGACAAGGGATGGAGGTGCTAAGAAACATCCTAGAAAATCCATACGTTGGACGGACGTCCAGACACCATGCAAGATTTGGGCACATTTTGGAGTACAAGATTCCTGGGGGGCAGGGCGCGAGATTTTCAAAAGACGGTAAAAATTTAATAGGGTTTATCGAATGAAAAAAAACACCTCAGAGATTGAAATAATATTATCCAGTGTATATGACCGCGAGAACTTAGTTTCGGAGATTTGGATTGACAATCAGATGGTAGCGGAGCTCAATACTGAAAATGGGGATCTGGAAATCACTTTGTATCAGCATAAGGAGATATGCATGAAATACACCGATCTGATGGATGGCTTCTACGCTGCGAGGGAAAAGCTTGAAGGCAATACGGGTTTTTTTACCCAACGTCCCGAATAGGTATAATCCATGCATTCACAGCAAGCTTGCAGAGATCAATGAGCAGGAACTTTCTATAGGTCCAATACCCATACACAACGGCTGCAGTCCATTTCTTACCTTTGAGCATTTCTACATAGTTGTCGTAGTCCGCACATGAATCTTCGGAATGAGGAGTTACAAGGCTTAGAGTCATTTAAGACTCATGAGAGGTGGCATAAAGTGCGACATTTGGCAAAGATGGCATAGGAAGATCGTCCGTTCTGCTCTACCCAATTCCATCAATGCCCTGTAAAGAGGATGTTGTACACCTCCTTTTCGAGTAAAGCGGCGAAGAATGGTTTCTGTGTCTGCCGTGCCGATCCGGAGCGCGGTAGCGTACTTGACCAATCATCGTACTGCTGTTCAATCAGATCCCAACGTATTGGCCGTGTTAGTGTCAATGAATTGATGATCGCTTCGGGCCACGCCACGGCCTATACCGTCTTTCCCTTCGGAAAATCACAACGGTTTATCCAACTCGATCGAGATGCTAGACGAATGAAATTGGGCCTTTGGGATACTATCAATTGATCTTCTGTATGTGCCGGTGTAGGTCGGCACAGTTATGGCATTCTCAATGTTAATCGTTTTCACCTTCGTACATATCAGTGCCAGGACGTTTCCTGCGCAAATATCCCTAGTATGTTCGTCACCTCGTCATATCTGATCGATCACCACACATCATATACCCATCGATGTAGATAGGTGTCGCCTTTCGGTCTGTCTTTAGAACAATGCAGTAATCCTAGGTCAAGGTAGCGTTGCGATTGAAAGGGCTTACGTGTATTCGCGTGGCCGCTCACCCTTGTCAATCTCGCTCCCTTTCCCTGTGGCTAGGTTTCGCATTGTTTAACTAAAACCAGACTTTCATGCGACCATCAACACATCGACTTGGCCATTTCATCATTGGAAGATCGAACGATTACCCCGTCGGTTTACGACGTCTCAAACACCTCTGCACTCAGCACAACCACAATTACGAGGTTGTATCCGGATACGAAGGAGAATTACCAGAACCAGGTCCATACTTCGATTCTATTCTTCCAGTCTGCTTAACACCTCTCCATGAGAGCGTAGCGACTCAAAAGCGAAATAAGCTGGCATCAGCTCCGGAAATAGAGGCTCGCTCAAAAGCGCGATTCAATCCGGAAAAAGACAGCATCAAATTAAGGCTCAAGAAAGCCTTTTTGCTCCGCAAAGGACGATCCAGTACCCCGCTGCCGGTTAAGGAGGCCAAGCAGCTGATAGCTGACTACGCACTGGCCAATGTTGGATACGGCATTTTCGCTACACAGCCTAGCGCTCGCTAGAGCTCACGCCTTTTATCATTAAAACCACTACCCGTCATGGCAAAACCATTCGACAGGACCGCCTACGCCAAAAAGCAATCCGATCTAGAAAAACAACTTCTAGCAGAAGCAAAGACCTTTCTTATAGACAATCTGGCCAACCATCAGCTATCGCAAGAAAAGCTGCTGGAGCTCATCAGGTTCAGGCTTCAATTTCCAACACGGTCCTTTAAGAACACCATGTTGATGGCCATGCAGATGTCCGGAGCACATGTTTGCTTGGCTACAAGCAGTGGAAAGAGAAAGGACGAATGATTAAAAAGGGAGCTAAGGCCCTGGGTATATTCTATCCTCAACGATCGGCACCTGCGTCTCAAGATCAAGACGCTACCGATGGCGAAGAACAATCCGGAGGCAGAACCTACTTCGTATTCAAGCGCCGGCTTTTCGACATGTCGCAAACAACGATTATACCAGGGAGAGAACACGATGCGATCCAAGATCCTCCCCGAGTAATAGCTGAGCTTGAGGGCGATTCTCATCAACAGCTTTATGATACCCTGCTGCAGTATGGGCGCTCTGTTTTGGGCTACACCATCGAGACGAACGAGCTCGCGCGAGCAGACGGATGCTGCATCTACTCTAGTCTTGTCCGGATCGTTTTAGCGGACCGCTTAGAATCGGTAAACCACAAACTTCATGTCCTCCTCCATGAAATCGCTCACGCGCAGATGCATCATGTCAGCGAAAAACTGCGCCACATCGACAACTACGAATCAAGTCAACAGATGCGGGAAGTTCAAGCCGAGACCTTTAGCTACTTCGTTTGCGCCGCTTTTGGCCTGGACACCCACTCCAACTCCTTTCCCTACATCAATAGTTGGGCGGGCAACAACACGAACGCTGTTTTCTCCAACTTCGCAACCGTTGACAAGGTGGCTATTCCTTTCATTGGCGCCTTCGAGGAGTACATCGATGCCTCAAACATACGGCTCGGGTAGCTGCATAAACTCCAAACCACACACCATATAGTCATAGCAAAGCTCACAAAGTATGGTTATTAGGTCTTCTACCCGCATTTAATTCTAAATTATTTATACCAATGACTTGCGCAAAAGGGGTTCGCAAGGTTAGATTTGTTGTAAGTCGTTTACTCTCTATCAGCGATGACTATTAATACTAGCAGGGTGGCCCATACGATCAAGTGATTACTATACCGGCAAATAGTCGGTTCGCCTCTGGTCAAAGAGGCTTGTTCAACTATATACCTCAAGGGTAAGAAAAATGAAAACGTCCTATAAAAAAATGTTTAGTGTCTTTTCCATCATGCTGATATGCATGGGAATACTACCAACTATAGTATCTGCTTTGCCTGCCTGCTCCTGGTGGTCAGAGGAGGGGTGCTTTACAGAAGTTTATGAAACAGGGTTGGATTGGGACATGATTATAACGTGCTCTGAAACAGAACAATGGGTTTATTCGGGTTCTGGTAACTGGGGAGGAAACTGCCCAAACTAGCCGTCTATTTAGAATCAAAAAGAGAATAAAATGAAATATTTATCGACCTTTGTATTATTAGCAATACTAGCCGTCAGTTTTGGGTGCCAGCAAGACACGCTAGTTACAGATGAAGATATCAGCTCAATTAATATTGCTGATGCCGAAAGGGTGATGGTCTATTCTGTGACTCGTGACCAAAATATGGCGCTTATACTAAAGAACGCTTCTATAACAGACGATGAGAAGCTGAGTCTTAGAAAAGACCAAGGCCGAATGGTCAGGCTTCGAATGAAAGCCCAACGAGATATTCGTTCAGCTCCAGACTGGAAAGAAGCATCTGTTGTTGCAAAAAAAGCACTTGCAGATAACGGCGAGAACAAGTTTCAAACGGGAATGAATCAAGGGATAGGCCTTGTTATGTTATCGAAACATCTTCTAAGTGGGAAGGAGAGCCAAGATAAGCTTGAGGCACTATCCTTTTATACAGAGTTGCTTGTGAACGAGAATAGTCCAGACGCTTCTCTTCTTGTTCCTGCTCTTAAGAAACTCGAAGGGGTGTGGGATCAACAGAAGTTTAATGCCGCAGTTGCCTCCGTTAATGTAGCAGCACAGAAGTTTCTAGACTCCAATATTTGTACAGAGTGTAACTCCGGGAAAGGTTTGAGCGATATTGCTGATTTGCAGCAACGCCAACTTTATCGAATGAGCTCTGCTGTTGAGGAGCTTGCAAACATTTCTGTCAAGTAAGCAAATCGAACGTCAATAAAACCTTGCCTCGAAGAAGTGAAAGGAGGGAGCCAAAAGCTCTCTCCTTTTTTTGTACCGACAATCCACTTCTTTTTGACCAATCTCACCCTTTCTTTTCTCTTATTAGGGTATTCGTTTAGGAGGGTCGTCATTCCATTTTGTCGTCTTGGTTTTTAGCGCAACAATGCTGTCATCCTAGGCCCCGTCTGCGTGTCGATTGCAAGGGCTTACGTGAATTCGCGTGCCGCTCACCCTTGTCAATCTCGCATCCAGGGTAAGGCTCGGTATACGTGCAAAATCCTGCCATTTCGGCTCAATTATTCTGATAGGAGTTTTTGCCCAACGCCCAAAAAGGAGCATTCCAGTGCTTGTCGTTTCAGATATACTTACACCTGAATACGCTCAATCTCTGATCTCTCGATCTCCTCAGAGGCGTGGTTATAACTATCCGTAGTCCTTGGGTCAGCGTGGCCAGCCATTCTTTGAGCCGCTGAGAGCTCACCGTTGTTGGTCATAAAATTGGTTATACCAGAGGCTCTTGCGGAGTGGTTCGAGAACTTTTCAAACCTAGCTTTCTTGGCTCTACGCGCAAGGTGTGATCCTGGGCCAGCCAAGCAAGTTTAATCGTTATCGTGAGTCGCTGATATCGATGACACAACAGGGCCTAGCCAAGAAAGAAATGGCCAGACAAAGTGGGTTATCTATACAGACGGTTCGAAAGTACCTTCGAATGATTGACGATGAAACGACAATGGCAACGTGACGAATTGATTGAGCACTTTACCCTTGAAGCTCAGGAACTGGATCTGCTCGCCAATAAGAGCGGAGCGACACGGATAGGGTTTGCCGTGCTTTTGAAATTCTTCCAGCACGAAGGGCGCTTCCCGCGTTTTCGCTACGAAATTCCTCCTCCTGTATTGGAGTTCATCGCAGAACAACTTGATCTCTCGAGTACACTTTCAAAGCAGTACAAATGGAAGGGGCGTTCGATTAAATATCACAGGGCGCAGATCCGGGGGTTCTTAGGGTACCGCATGTCTACAACGGAGGATGTTCAAGCTTTGACCGAGTATCTAACAACCTTTGTTCGTGGAGAGAATCCTGATCATGAGTTTCTGAAAACAGAGTTATTGCGCTCGTGCCGTCTTCGGTACATCGAGCCTCCAAGCAAGGGTCGGATTGAGCGTATAGTGCATTCTGTGCTTCGCCAGTTTCACGAGCATGTTTGTCAATTGATTAATGGACGACTTCAAGCGGGTTCTCGCGCTCAGCTCGACGGATTACTGGAGGATGACACCATCCAGCACCTAATGAAAGATGTGGCCGGAATTACGATAGATAGCGTGGCAGAGGAGCTTGAAAAGCTTGAACAAATTCGAACCATTGACTTGCCAACAGATCTCTTCAAAGGCATTCACACGAAAGTAATCCAGAGTTATTTCCAGCGGGCGGATAATGAATACGTTCATCACCTCCGCCGTCATCGTGATGCTGTTCGATATACGCTTCTAGCGGCTTTTGCGAAGGAACGTGAGAAAGAAATTACAGATACACTCGTCGAGCTACTTCTTCAGACGGTACATCGAATTGGGGCGCGAGCTGAAAAGAGAATCGAGAAGAAATTGCTGAACGAGTTCAAGCGCGTTCGGGGTAAGAATACCCTTCTTTTATCGTTGGCCGAAGCCGCTCTGAAGGAGCCTGAAGGGAAAATATGCGATGTTATTTTTCCAATCATCAATCGTGAGACCTTGCACGATCTGGTTGTTGAATTGCGGGGCACACAAACCTATACACAGCAGGTGAAGTTGGTCATGCGAAGCTCCTATGGTCGACATTACCGACGTGTGTTACCCCAACTTATCGGAGCGCTGTCCTTCCGAAGTAACAATGTGATCCATCAGCCCGTCATTGAGGCCTTGCGTTTGATTGAGCACTATGCCCACAGCACGCATCACTTCTATGCAGACCATGACGATGTTCCTATTACGGGCGTTGTGCCCGCCGATTGGGAAGAATTGGTTCGTAAGGATTCCCACCGCATTAATAGAATCAGTTACGAACTTTGTGTGCTCAAATCGCTTCGAGAACAGGTGCGTTCGAAAGGAATCTGGATTCAGGGAGCCGATCGTTTTGGCAATCCAGAAGAAGACCTCCCCTCGGAATTTGATGAGCAACGCGCGCGCTATTATGAAGCATTAAGGCTTCCTCTTAACCCAAAAACCTTTACCGAAACGCTTCGTGGACGTATGAAGGAGGCACTTGAGATGCTTGACGAAGGGTTGCCAACAAATACCAAGGTACAGATCACGAAACGTGGCGGGGGTTGGATTAAGGTTTCGCCAAGCTCGCCGGTAGCCGAACCTGTAAATTTGGAAGCGCTCAAGTCAGAGATTTTTGGACGATGGCCCATGACAAGTCTGTTGGACATTCTCAAAGAAACGGACCTGCGCGTACAATTTACCCAGGATTTTAAGAGCAGTGCGACACGAGAAACCCTCGACAGGGACATCACACAAAAGCGCTTGCTTTTATGTCTCTATGGCCTGGGCACAAACACGGGTCTAGCCCGCATTACCGATCATGGGGCCAGCTACCGTGACCTGCTCTACGTACGTCGGCGCTTCATCCGGCCTAGCACGCTGCGCACGGCAATCACGAGCATATCAAATGCGCTGTTCGACGAACGCTTGGCTCATGTGTGGGGTGAAGCTTCAACCTCCTGCGCCTCTGATGCCAAGAAGTTTGGAGCATGGGATCAGAATCTGATGACGGAATGGCATGCCCGCTACCGAGGGCCTGGTATTATGATCTACTGGCATGTCGAACGCAATTCAGCTTGCATCTATTCGCAGCTCACAAGGCTTTCTTCCTCTGAGGTGTCGGCCATGCTTCATGGCCTGCTTCACCATGGCACGGAGATGGAGATTGAGAAAAACTATGTTGATAGTCATGGGCAGAGCCTTGTCGCCTTTGCTTTCTGTCACCTTCTAGGATTCAAGCTATTGCCTCGGTTAAAAGCCATAGGCCAAAAGCGGCTTTCACGTCCGGAAAAAGGACGTCCTGACAGCTATCCAAATTTGCAGTCGATACTTACGCGGCCAATACGTTGGGATCTGATTGAACAGCAGTACGACGAACTGGTCAAGTATGCTACAGCGCTCCGGATTGGCACCGCGGATACGCAAACCATACTTCGTCGTTTTACTCGAAAAGGAGGGGTGCAACATCCACTCTACAGGGCATTGGTGGAGTTGGGTAAAGCGGAACGGACGATCTTCTTATGCCATTATCTTCATCATGAAGAACTTCGACAAGAGATTCATGGCGGGTTGCAGGTCGTGGAAAATTGGAACAGTGCCAATGGATTCATTTTCTATGGCAAGGGCCGGGAGATTGCATCCAATCGTTTGGCTGACCAAGAGGTGTCTATGTTATCGCTACACCTTTTACAAATGGCGCTGGTTTACATTAACACCTTGATGATTCAACAAGTCTTGGGTGAAGAGGATTGGATGAACCGAATGACCGTGACAGACCTGCGTGCATTGACGCCCTTGCTCTACAAACATGTCAATCCGTATGGCCAGTTTTTCCTCGATATGAATTATCGGATCCCTTTAGACAACGCAATTTAGATCTGCTTTGCCCCTCAAGACAGCTTCGTTCTCCGTGGGCCTACAAGGGATATTTCGACTACACCACCAAGAAGGTCAGTGCACGGTGAACCACGTCTTGTGGAGAATGGGCCACTATCTAATCAAAGTAACCAGCTTTGTCTCGTCAAAACTCTCTCCTTCAACATGGACAAGATACTTGCCATTTGGAATGCTTTGCTTAGGATCAATTTCTATCCTGAGAGATCGGTTAGCTTCGACAGTCCCCTCAAATAGCACTTGTACATCTTGGCCTAGATAATTAAAAAGTCGTACTCGAAGCCTTTGGCTTTGAGGGACGAAAAGCTGCAAAGAGCTTGTTTCAGAGAATGGATTTGGAAAAAGCTCGCTAATGTAAAAGTCTTCACCAGGTTGAAGACTTAGCTCCACTACGTCGCTGAGAGAAAATGTGCCGTCATAATCTTTCTGCTTAAGCCGGAATTGGTGCAAACCATAATCGAAGTCTCTCAGTGTGTAGCTGTAGTCATGCCTTTCGGTAGTTGTACCCATTCCATCGACGAAGCCCAGAGTTGTCCAACTGTTTGCAATGTTTGTTTGGATTTCAAATCCGATGTTATTGGTCTCAGAAAGAGTAGTCCAAGTAAGGTTGATCTCCTTATCTGAACCTAATGCGTTAAAGTAAATTAATTCCACTGGTAAGTGTTCTGATACTACAGTGCAGCTGTACTCTCCAACATGTGTTGTGCTCGAAATGGCAAAACAAAAATAGCCGGTGGTAACTGTCCAATCAGCAAAATTTGAACTACTGCCTCCTCCAGATTCAGGTTGAATGGACACTGGGTTGCTAAAGTCCTCGCAGGACCACGGATAATCCGTATAGTGGATCGTCTCATTGGACCAGGCCATCTCTTGATCACAACTCACGCTCACCGTTGGTGGATAACCTGCAAACAGGTATATAAAGGGAGCCCAACTACACCAATAATCTGTGTCTTGCGGAGAAATCGTACCAGTGATACCACCCGCCCCTGCTATGCTCGGCCAGGTATCCAGGCAAGCAATCGTACCGATATCCCCTAGTTTGTCATTCGGTTCGATTTCGGTGACCTGTCTAGCCCTCAAATCCTGGGTGGAGAGAACTAAATAAATTAGAAGGCTAATGCAGAGGCTGAAAAGTTTCATGAGCGTGGGACCGTTTGTGAAACCAACTTTCGTTAATAATACGATAGCTAGTCGATAATAAGCACACCGGCCCTGAAGAAGTTGAGCGCTGCTCTCACCGAATTCCACAAGGCTTTGAGAACCATCAAGAGGTCCGGCAAGAGATACGCGGCGGTTTGTAGGTCGTGGAGAATTGGAATAGCGCCAATGGGTTCATTTTTTATGGTAAGGGCCGGGAGATTGCATCCAATCGTTTGGCTGACCAGAAGGTGTCGATGTTATCGCTACATCTATTACAAATGGCCCTAGTTTATATCAATACCTTGATGATCCAACAAGTCCTAGGTGAAGAGGCATGGATGAATCGAATGACCGTTACAGATCTGCGTGCATTGAGGCCCTTGCTCTACAAACATGTCAATCGTATGGCCAATTTCTACTCGATATGAACTATCGAATCCCTATAGACAACGCAATCTAGATCTACTTTGCCCCTCATGACAGCTTCGTTCTCCATGGGCCGTATACCACATAAAGGGTAACATAACGTCCTTTATGTACGCCTATTTGTGATAATCATCATCTGCTCCAGTTTAAGTAATAACAAGAGCCTAAAACACCATTGAATTTCTGGGGTATCTTTGGTATTTAGTCTTTTAGTCATGCTATACTTGGAACTAAAACAAAATAGAAGTGAATCCATTTCAAATTAAATCATTGTCACTTTTTGTGATACTAATGGCCTTTGGGTCAACGCTCGTCGCACAAAATGAGCGAACAACATTGAGTTTTGATGGGGCTGGTGATTATGTTGAACTGGGCGACGTATTGAATGAGGTGTCTGTGCCTTTCACAGTCGAGTTTTGGGCAAAGGTTGACAATGTGGTCGATCACGTTTATCCCATTCGATCAGATGATTCAGGGTCCGGTCCCTTACATCACGCTGGATTTTGGATGACAGTTGGTGGAGGCAACGAAGTAACGATACATATAGGAAATAATTCTGGGGGGGGAATCGGACACCGAAGGGCAAAACGGAGCGTGACTTCAGACCTGACAGATCGCTGGCATCACTATTCCGGAGTTGTTCGAAGTGCCAACGATATGTCTCTCTATATAGACGGAGTAGACATCGGAGGAGTTTATGAGGGAGGGGCGCAATTTATGACTCACAACTCCGATCCAGCGCGGATCGGATCGTCTACCTTAAATCGGTTTTTCTATGGCGGAGAACTAGATGAAATGAGAGTTTGGAATCGTGCAAAAAGCACTTCGGAAATTTTGACGGATATGTTCAGAGAGATTAATCCAGTCCTAAGCGATGCCTTGGTAGGCTATTGGAAATTCCACGAAGGGAGTGGTCAGATTTTGAACGATAGGGGCCCTAATTCCTACGATGGTTCGTTAGGGGGTGATATTTCAACTTCAAGCAATGATCCGGACTGGGTTTTTTCCGGAGCGCCGATAGGTTTTAATTCTTGTATCGGAAATCGATCGGACGTAGTTGGGATTTGGAGGGTGCAGAACTCAGCGAGCTCTTACGGTCTAGAGATTCAAAATATTGACATGATTCAAGATCTTGGCGATTGGGTTGTTTTTGGGAACAACAGTCGATTTACTCCAGGGTATACTTTTGGTGATACGGAGCTCCCAGCGTTGGCTAGGTGGAATCGCCATTGGTGCGTAGACTTTTCTGACGAAGAACTCACTGAGGGGGGTATTCTCAGTCTAAGTTTCGACTTTTCTGAAGCTGGGTTTTCGACGACCCTGCCGGAAGCTTCGAACGTTCGATTACTTCGGACAAATCCCAATAGTGGCGTATTCGAAATCGTCAAAGACGCAACGGGAGCTCCTCTATTTCCTAGTGTATCAGGGGACGAGTTTTCCTTTGACATGGACCCAAGCTCAGCACAAGGTCTGTTAGATCAATTTGAAACACTTGATGGTGTCTACACTCTTGGTGTTATTGAAGTCCCGCTACCGGTGGAGTTAAATAATTTAAAGGCGATTACAGTGGATGAAGGAGTGGTCTTGTCTTGGGAGACGTTATCTGAACAAAATAATGCAGGTTTTGAAATCGAGCTTTTTCGTGATTCAGAGTACGCCAAAGTGGGCTGGATCGACGGAAAGGGAAATTCAAGTGAATCGACTAATTATTCGTTTGTCTATGGGACAAACTCTCCCGGAGATTATAAATTTCGACTCAAACAGATTGACTATAGTGGAGCATATGTCTATGCACGACCGATCGAAGTATATATTGGAGTTCCTAGCAAACTGTATGTTGAGAGCGCCTACCCGAACCCCGCGTCCAACGGGTGGAGTGTAATAACGGTTGTTAAAAATGACGATGAACAAATTAATGTAGAGATGTTTGATGTAGGTGGAAAAAGAACTGACTCTGCGAACGTTGTCCTCACTTCCTCCGGATCTAGATCAGAGGTGACAGTGGATACTGGCGACTTGGTTTCTGGAATCTATGTCGTAAGAGTTCAATCAGGGAATCAGGTTGTGACCAAAAAACTTATTGTCCTTAATTAATCATGGCTCATCCTTTATTCAAGATTTATAACTTTCTTGGTCGGAATTTTCTTGAACCTCTCTTAAAGAAAGAGCAAATAAAACGCCCTTTCCCCGAGATTAATGAGCGACCTGTCGAATATGCTTTTGCATTCAAACATCTACGCCAACTTTGTACCGGTCCGATACTTGATATAGGTCCTGGTCAATCTTCTTGGCCTCATCTCCTCTCGATATGTGGTTATAAGGTTGTCGCGGTGGATAAGATTGGGGGTTACTGGAATAGTTTCTTCAACCGTCACTACAAAGTTCTTAGCGATGATATCACGAATTTGAAGTTGGAAGACAAATTCCAATTCGTAACTTGCCTAAGTACCTTGGAGCATATTCTGGACCATCGTACGGCGGTGAAGGGCATGCATGATGCTCTGGAAGTTGGGGGGTATCTAATCTTGACTGTGCCTTACAATGAATTGTTTTATCACTCGAACATCTATGAGCACCCCGAAGCGGGGTACGGCCAGTCTGCAAAATATATCGCTCAGGTGTTTTCAAGAAAGGAGGTCGATAGTTGGTTGGCGGGTACTTCGTTTGAAATTGTCGACCAAGAGTATTCTCAAGTATTTACAGGTGATTACTGGACAATGGGTGAGAAAATTATTCCGAGCCTGGCAGTAGGGAGGACAGAATTGCATCAGCATACCTGTTTGCTGCTTCAAAGAACATCTTAGTTCTTGCTGAAAGATAGAACTCATTGAAGAAGAGAACCAAGCTCAGCCAGGCACAATACTTGAGAGTCTAAGGATGGGGTTTATCGCGAGCGCATGGGCACCTAATCTTATTGCTCGTGTTCGTGCAGAAGCCAGACCGGCTTTTGCTCGCTGATTAGATCTCTTTCAAACTCGGCCAACGAAGCAAAAATAATTAAAAGCCAATCGCCCCTGAGCATTAGTTGTGTCAATCGGATCATTGAGGTTGGTCGTGGCCACGCCGCTCTCAATCAGGTCACCGATTGGATTGACCAGGTGTTCGAGAGAACGGCCGAGACGATCCAGTTTCCAAATGACGATGACATCACCTTCGCGCGCTTGCTCCAATAGCTTGACGAGCTCATTGCGTTCGGCCTTGGCGCTACCCTAAAGGACACGACGAAGGGAGGGAGGCACTTGTTTTCGAAATGATCAAATCACGGCACATACTCCTTCTTTTTTGATACATCCCCGTATACATCGAAAACTTTACGCCCAAGTAAATCACTCACGACAATGGTTC
>CBDFNN010000003.1:0-207390 GCA_965250215.1 Rhodothermales bacterium
ACAATCGGAATTGTGGTTTTGGGTTCTGATTGTGGGTGATCAGAACCATCCAACTGTTCTTTGGTAACGGAAGGCATGTCAATCGGTTTCAGACATTTGAGCGAGTCGATTCACCTAGAAGGTATTGGGGATATAAGACTTGTACGTAGCAAAAGAGCTAGACGGCTAAGCATATCTATTAAGCCTTTTCAGGGTATCCGAGTTACCATTCCCCATGGTGTCCCCGAGAAGGAGGCGATTCGATTTATCCAAGAGCGCTACGACTGGATCGAGAAGAATCTGGGAAAGATGCGTGCGACAGAAAACCGCCGGACGATTTATGACGAAAACAGCTCCTTTCGAACGCGATCGCGATATTTAGTAATTAGACGGCCGGATTCAGAGTCCGTGACATCTCGCATCACGAAGAAGGTCATCAATCTATCCGTACCTGTCAATATGGATATTGCTGATTTCGAAATCCAAGAAAGAATTCGTGCCGCGATCCATAAGGCCCTCCGAAAAGAAGCCAAGGAATATTTACCTCAAAGGACCGATGAGCTCGCTCTAGCTCACAATCTGCTTTTCAAAGAAGTCCGTATTCGAAATAATAAGACAAGATGGGGAAGCTGCACCGGAGACAATAAGATATACCTGAATCTGCATTTGATGAGATTGCCGGACTATCTGATCGATTATGTTATTCTCCATGAATTGGCTCATACCCAAATAAAGAATCACAGCCGTACATTTTGGAATCTCTTAGATTCGATATGTCCAGGATCAAAAAATTTGGACAAGGACCTGAATCGATATTCCACCTACCTCTACTAATATGTTGAATCGTCGAAAGTTTATGCATCGCGGAATATTGGCGAGTGCCGGAATGTTTTTTCCTTATGCACTTAATGCGATGGAGCTAAAACAGCGCGAACGACAATCAGGAAGATCGGGACCGATAAAAATCGAAGGACGGGTTTTGTCTGGAGCAGGTGGACTGAAAGATGTCGCGGTGAGCGATGGCATAAACGTCGTAAGGACGGATTCCGATGGCCGATATACCCTTATTTCTGATACACGACATCGCTTTGTCCACATCTCGGTTCCAGGTGGATATGAGATTCCTCAAAATGAAACTGGGACAGCTCTGTTTTATCAGGCGATAGAGGGAGAGTCGGAAATGAGTGCCGTATTCAATTTGAAGGCCCGGGTTGATCGAGATGAAAATCATGCATTCATCGTGCTTGCTGATCCTCAGACTCAAGACATGTATGAAATCGGACGATTTCAAGAGGAGACTATTAAGGATGTCAACAAGACGATTTCTGACCTTGGGATTTCCAACATGTTCGGAATGGGATGTGGTGATTTGATGTTTGATAATCTCGAGCTATTTCCAGAATACGAGAAGGGTATCAAGGAGACGGGTCTCCCCTTCTTCCAGGCTGTTGGGAATCACGACATCGAGTTTGATGCCCCTACGGATTTTGGAACGATCGATACCTTTTGCAAACACTTTGGTCCGCCCTACTATTCGTTCAATCTAGGGGAAGTGCACTATGTCTGCCTCGATGATGTGCTTTGGTATGGAGACTATTATATATGTCACCTCGATCACGACCAATATGTCTGGTTGCAGCAGGACCTTGCTGGGCTAGAAGAGGGATCTACAGTTGTGGTATTCACGCACATCCCAGTCAACGGGACTCGTCAGGCGAGAACGGGAGAAGACAAGACTCCAAACCACACTATGACAAATGATGAGGCGCTCTATGACCTCCTGAGTCCATTCAACGCACACATCATTACAGGACACACCCACGAAAATGAACACATATTTAAGGGTGGCGCACATGAGCACGTTCATGGTGCCGTCTGTGGAGCATGGTGGTCTGGCGATTTGGGTCAGGATGGAAGTCCGAATGGCTACGGCATTTATGAGATCGCAGGATCAGAGGTGAAGTGGGGATACAAAGGAACGGGTCGTGATCGCATGGATCAGATCAGCCTTCACCGGAATGGTAGAGCAGGAATCGATAAGGAAGGACATTTCATAGCCAACATATGGGACTGGGACCCAGAGTGGAAGGTCACTTGGCTAGAGGATGGAATCAGAGTCGGCGAAATGGAACAATACCTCGGATTTGATCCTTATATTTATCAGAGCTTTATTGGAGAGGACGGACCGGCGCGTCGTCCATGGGTCGAGCCCATTCCTACAGGCCACCTTCTTAGAGCGCCTCTGAGCACTAAGGCCAAACAAACGGTAGTGGAAGCAGAAGATCGATTTGGGAGGAAGTACTCGGTAAAATTGTAACAGAGAGATTGTCGTGATATCACGTCGAAAGTTTGTAAGAAAATCAGCATCTGGAATTATAGGTGCTGCTACAGCATCCAGTGTAATGGGATGTCATGAGTACCTCTCTGACCCCTTTGCCCATAGTGGCGAGCTCGATGTGCCCGATTTCAAGAAAATCGTTAGGAAGGTGTCGACTGTGTGGATGGCTCCACATCGATTGGATAGAGATGGATGGAGGAATTACCTCGATTGGTTAGTTGAGCATCGATTCCACGGAACGGTCTATTCCCTGAGTCCAAGTGTAGGTTCAGCGAGCGGTAACCAGGTAGGACGACCTTCTTTTGGGTCCCTTACATCGCCTGGTGCACAACTATTCGATGAAGTCGACTGGATGATTTCGGAGGCGGCCTCCAAAGGTATTAAAACTCATCTACTAGCTTTTTGGGCCAATCCATTCCTCGCGCGCGTGTCTGGAGACGATCTATTTACCTATTGTAAATGGCTCGGAGAGCGCTATGGAAAAGTGAGTGATGTGGAGGCGATGATTATTGGTGGTGACTGGTTGGATAATACAGATCGTGGTACAGAGATAGAAAACTATCCCAAATACGATCGCATGCTGGAGGGCTTTAGTGAGGCTGCCATAGATCAAAAGATCTATCATCACAATGGATCGGGATGCGGTCATCTTGCCGATCGTGAGTTGCTCGACGGCTGGTACACTCAGTTCGGTCATGGCTGGGTTGTTGACAACCCACACACGACCCATATCAAGTTGATTGATACCTGGGAGAAGAATAAGGATAAGGAGTGCCATGTCGGGGAGGCGGGTTATCCTAATCTATTCTTCGAAGAAATGCCTAGACCAGTATCGGGAGAGGATGTTATTACAAGTATGCGCGCCACTCTTCAATGGTATCGAGACCACTATAGGAAGGAGGGGCCCATCTACCATGTCAATGGATTCTCAGAGCATTGGCAGGTTTGGACGGCGGAAGCAAGGGACATGGGAATCCCGAAGTACTTTACTCTGCCAGATGATCAGAAGACCTTCGAGGAGTCGCTAGAGAATGTGGTTTACTCCGAGACGGAGCACGCTCTTAGTGATCTAATCGACGAGCATAATGCTCAGTATCTGCTCGAGGGATAAGCGAAAACCGAAAATCGATTTTCCGAATGTCCGATTGTCTGATTTTCCGATGGTCCGATTCTCCGATGGTCCGAAATCAATAAGGTCGAAACTGTATCTGTTTGACAGACAAGGTCGGAACAGCTGAAGGAATTTTTAACCAGTTGTAAGCTGAGTGAGTTGAAAGGTCCTGGTAGCCTAGGGTGATCTGGCTTATCTCGGAATACTTCTTTAGAACGTGAATTTGAAGCTGAGGAAAGAAAATTATTTGCATCGTAAAACGCTGCAATAAATTCCCTCAGTCCCTCAGTCCCTCAGTCCCTCAGTCCCTCAGCCCCTCAGCCCCTCAGCCCCTCAGTCCCAATTTCAGTCCTAACATGGCCATCGGGATGTAGCTCAGGGTTGATACAATCGAAAACCAAAGCGGATGCGGGATACTCATAAGGTTGGCAAATCCGAAGGTGGTAAGGATGGCCCCAACCATGGCCGCCCACATCATGGGTTTCGTCTTCGTGAATCGTCCAATTATCCATCCTGCTGCAAGAGCTCCTAGCGCGTAGGAAAGTAAAACCATAAGCAATGCACCAATTGGAAGGGTCCCCATCCAACGGGCAAGCTCCACGCTATCTCTCATGTTGAGATCGGCTGGAGGAGGATACATGATGCCGCTAATCATCTGAACAATCATCATGATGACAAGGGCGGCGGCGAGACCAAGTATGGCGAAAACAGCGTCTTTCATTATATGGGGTCGTGATAAATAAAAAGGGTCGACATAAATGCCGACCCTCAAAGTAAGTATTGAAACGCAAATGAGTCTCCCAGTCCATACAGGCTAGCAGCTCATTCTTGTTTAGCCTACATATCTTTCTTTCGCATGGACTCCATCGGCATTTCTACACCGAACTGCGTAACCTCCAGCATCGAGTTGTAGGTATCTCCATCGATAACTCCTTTGACATTCATCTTGCCATAGTCTGGGTTTTCGAAGGAGTAGGACAGTTCATCGCCGTTAATTACGATATCTGATATGGGAAGTTTTGTACCTGTCGGGTCTTCGTCGGAAAGCATGTAACCGGTTGGCGCATCAGCGGTCCCCTCAATAAAGAAGGTACCAGTGAAAGTGCCGTCTGGAGACTCAACACTCCAAGTCCATGTGCCGTGGGCCATCGAGGCAGGGGCGTCAGCCATTTTAGCATCGGCCATTTTTTCTATTTCCTCTTTCTTTTTTTCGTCAGCCATATCGGAGGCCGAGTCCGTCACAGTTTTGGACGAGCTACATCCTACAAAGAGGAAAAGCGCAAGGATTAGAGTGCTATTTAGTAGTCGAGACATATATATAGTGTGGTTAGTGTGGCGTAATCGATTAGATCTACGGTATTAGAGCATTTCATTACGCCCAAAGTTGCAAAAAGATAAGCATAACTTACATAGGCACGGCCTTTCTCAACCATTCTTCTAAGTTGGACTTCTTGAAATTATCTGACTCGAGAAGGCCACAAACAAAAGAAGTAGTTTCCTCCTGTGTGGCCTCAAGCCGACTTCCATATATCTAGGAAGATCTCCGTGGCAGCGAAAGCAACACGCTCGTTTCCATCGATGAATCCATGATTCATGGTCAGGGATTCTATAATGCGGCGGCCTCCCCTATTAAATCTGCGTAGTAGCCCGTTTGGGGTTGAAAAAAAGCTGCCTCAGTCATGCCGCGATCTCTAACTCCTGGACGTCCTCCATAGGATCGAATGAGATTCTCTTTTATCGACATTGCAACAAGCACTGATTGTTGTCGTAGGCGGTTAACTAAATGGTTAAACCTTATGGTTGCACAAGCAACAGATAAAATTGATACGGAAGAACGGATCTTTGAGGCGGCACTTGAGATCTTCGCCAAGAAAGGAAGAGACGGCGCTCGCATGCAAGAAATCGCAGATCTTGCCGGTATCAATAAGGCGATGCTTCACTATTACTTCAGATCAAAGGACTTGCTCTACGAAAAGGTCTTCGACTATGTCTTCTATCGATATATAGAGACCACTGGAGAGGAGTTTAAAGGACAACTGTCATTCAAAGAATCACTTCGGAATTTCATCGATGTTTTCATTGATCGAATAGAGGCAAACCCCAATGTCGTAAGACTGATGATAAATGAAAATCTATCTGGAGGCGTCTATTTGCAACGTCACTTCGAGAAAAACAAAGATCGTAAGTCATCAGCTCCTCCGAACCTCTTCTTACTGCGACTGAAGGAGGCCATGAAGAATGGAGAAATTAGAAAAGTCGATCCTTTTCACACTTTGGTCAGCCTTAAATCGCTATGCATTTTCTTCTTCGTCACACTTCCGATGCAGGGCTTGCTTGACAAGCGCGTCAAAAACCGAAAGAAATATATCGCTGGACGAAAGCAACACATTTTTGACCTTCTATATCACGGTCTTAAAGCCGAATAATCATTGTCTATCCATGACCTTTAACCCAAAAACATCAGTTGCACTCCTCGCTCTTGCGATCGGTCTTAATGCTTGTAGCAGGCACCTAAAATGGTGGAGCCAGAGACGGAATCGAGATTACCAGAGAGCTTCCAGACAGAGACGGACTCCGCAGAGGTAATGAGCGCGCAGTGGTGGACGGTTTTCAGCGACGACAATCTCAATAGAATCGTCGATTCTGCCATTGTTAGAAATCTCGACTATAAAGTCGCCATTTCCAGAGTGCGAGAACTCCAAGAGCAATATCGAATTGCAAAAGCTTACCTGCTTCCCGCAGTCAACGTAAGCCTTGATGGGAGCAGAAGCGACACACCGGCCAACGTCGGATTTGCAGGGAGTTTAGGCGCGGGAAATCCAGATTTCCCGGATCGATTCCAAAATAACACCTTCTCAGCATCTCTAGGCCTCTCCTACGAGCTCGATTTCTGGGGGCGAATCCGAGACAACAAAAACGCTGCGCTTGCTCAATACTTTGCAACAGAGGCAGACGCACAAACCGCTCTTATGGGTGTCATCTCTGAGGCTGTCAACACCTATTTCGAGCTGAGAGATTTGGAGACACAAATCGCCTTCAATTCAGAAAGCGTCGCTCTTCTGAAAGAACGAGTAGAGTTAAGCAACGACAGATATGAGCGAGGTTTGGTCACTTCATTTGAGCTGTATCGAGTGCGTCAGGAATATGAAAGTACTAGAACTTCTGTACCAGCCCTGCAATCGCAGCACAAGGATGCTAAAGGTCGGCTATCTATCGTCCTGGGTATGTTTCCGGGGGAAGTGAACGCTCTTGTTCAAGATCTCAGTCTTACTTCGTGGAATAAGGAAGAGATACCATCCGGTATTCCGTCAGACTTGCTAGTGAACAGACCCGACGTTGTTGCAGCGTGGCAACGATTGAACGGAGCCCGATACGCTGTAGGTGCCACCAAGGCTCAGCAATTCCCAACGATATCTCTGACGGGTCAGGGAGGAACTCAGAGCAGTGACTTGAAAAACTTGCTCGAAGTTGGAACTCAATATTTCTCCAATCTCGCTGGATCTATCGCCGGACCTTTGTTCAATGGTGGAGCCTTGCGCGCCAGCACGAGAGCAAGCAGAGAACGATACGAGCAAGCTAGTTATTCTTACGAGAAGGCTTTGTTGACTGCCTTCAAGGAGGTCGATACAAGTCTTGATCTCTACCGTAACGAGAGGCAGCGACTGCAATATGTCTACGAGGAATTAGACTTCGCTCAGGCCTCAGTTGAAGAGCAGAAGTCGAGATATGAAAGTGGAGTCGGAGATTATCTATCTCTATTGGACGCGGAGAGGAATTTGCTCCGAGTGCAGATATCTCAGTCAAGCGCGGAGCGGTCGCTTGCTACGGCAAGATTGACACTGCATCGAGCACTTGGCGGTAATTGGCTAGACAAAGCTGAAAGTTAGAAATCTTGCAAAATTTCCCTGCATCAAAGCCGGTAATTGAAAAGTCGTAAATAAATATAATCATGAAAAGTGCTCTTATCATTGTTGGCCTATTAGCCCTTGGCGCTCTGGGAATAATTATTCCAAAAGCTCTAAAGAAGGCACCTGAGCGTCAAAGACCTCCCGCGATTGCACCCCTGGTTTCCGTAGCCAGTCCTACAATGACCACCGGAAATTTGATACTCAATGGAACGGGCACGGCTCGTTCAACAAGGGAAGTCCCTGTCGCTGCTGAGGTTGCTGGAAAGGTTGTATCGGTTTCGCCAAAACTCGTAACGGGAGGTCGGTTCTCCACTGGTCAAGTCTTGGTCAGTATCGATAGGAGTGACTTTTTGAATGCCGTCGAAGTTACGAAGGCAGCCGTGACTCAAAGAAGCTACGAGCTCATTCTAGCTAAAGAGGAGTCCGAAATTGCTAAGCAAGAGTGGGACCGAGCGCAGAAGAGAGCAGGTACAAACAAGCAAGCACCATCTGGAGAGCTGGGAAGTCTTGCTTTAAAGGAGCCCCAAATAAGGTTGGCTGAAGCAGCACTGCGGAGTGCCGAGGCACAACTCGCCGATGCCGAAAAACGACTCTCCCGTACTCGTGTCCGCGCTCCTTTCAACGGCCAAGTCAAAATGAAGCAAGTAGATGTGGGTCAGTACTTGGCTCCTGGCCAGGCGGTGGCTAGTTACTTCGGAACGGACCAAATTGAAATTACAGTCGCCCTAGCATCCAGTTCTGCTGCACTGCTTCAGGAAACGAGTGGAGGTAAGAGGCCACCGGCCTTGGTCAAAGCTGACTTTGCTGGAAAGACCTACTCATGGGACGGATATGTTCATCGAGTAGAAGGCCTAGATCCAAATACAAGGACATTAAATGTTGCTGTGCGAGTCGACAATCCTTATGGCTCCAAGCATGAAAGGCATCTTCTCGTAGATACCTTTACAAGTGTTGAAATCGCTGGTCAAGAAGTTGAGGACGCAATGCAAGTGCCGAGCTCAGCCTTACGTGAGAATAATACACTCTGGGTCGTCCGAGACGGAACCTTGTCGATCACCCCAGTGGACGTTATCCAGGAGACGGATGACATGGTCTACGTGTCTGCTAGCATTTTGGGTGACGTCGTCACGAGTGATCTTGATGTAGTGACAGATGGGATGGCCGTTAGAGTAGATCGATAAAAGAGAGACAGCATGAAAAACGCAATCGCATGGATGGCTGGCAATGCCGTCGCTGCAAACCTCTTAATGTTGGGAATCTTGGCAGCTGGATTTATCAGTTATCAAACCTTGATTCAGGAGGTATTTCCGGAAATTAATCTCGACATCATAGAGATAAGAGCGGAATATCCAGGAGCTAGTCCGGAGGAAGTGGAAGAGGCCATCGTGATGCGGATCGAAGAGCAGATCGCATCCGTCGAGGGGATTAAGACAATAACCTCAAGAGCCGCAGAGAACTTTGGAATCGTCAATGCCGAGCTGAAATTAAATGAGGATGTCTCTGAGGTTCTAGATAGAATTAAGGCCGAGGTGGATCGAATCGTAACCTTCCCCGAACAGGTAGAGCGACCCACGATTCAAGAACTAACTTCGAGACAGCAGGTCATTCAGCTTGCTATCCATGGCGATGTCCCCGAGCGCTCGCTCAAGGAATTAGCTAACAGAATCGAAGACGACCTTTCCAATCTGCCCGAGCTATCATTCGTATCAGTTTCGGGGGCTAGAAATTACGAAGTAGCCATTGAAGTATCAGAGCCTAAGCTGAGATCCTATGGTCTTAGTCTTGCTCAGGTGGCCTCGGCCGTCCGTCTAGGTAGTCTCGATCTTCCAGGCGGAAGCGTAGAAACATCGAAGGAGGAAATTCTCATTCGAACAAAAGGCCAGAACTACGATGCCAAAGATTTTGGCGATATCATTTTGCGCGCTGAGCCCAATGGAGCTGTGGTTCGCGTGCGAGATGTAGCTGAAGTCCGGGACGGATTCGAGGAGACCGATCTAGTAACAAAATTCGACGGCGATCCTGCTGTCTTGGTTGGGGTCTATCGAACGGCAGATGAGCAGGTGCTAGAAATTGTTGATGCTGTAAAACGATATAAGAACGACCTCGGTCCGAGTTTGCCCTCAGGTGTTTCCGTGTCGATTTGGAACGATCAGGCAAAAATCCTCCTAGGTCGATTAAACCTACTGATTAAAAACGGCGTGTTCGGTCTCATCTTGGTGATTATCGCGCTCACCCTGTTCCTAGATTCTCGCCTAGCGTTCTGGACCTCGGTCGGTCTTTTCGTCTCCTTCATGGGCGCCTTTTTTGTCATGCAACAGCTCGGCCTATCGATCAATCTTCTGAGCCTATTTGCTTTCATCCTTGCGCTTGGAATTGTGGTCGATGATGCCATTGTAATCGGCGAGAATATCTATGCAGAAAGGGAGAAAGGAAAGACGGGCCTGGATGCCGTCATAGATGGAGCTGGACGCTTGTCCGTACCAGTAATCTTTGCGGTTCTAACTACGATCGCTGCCTTCTCCCCCCTTCTCTTTGTGCCAGGTGCAGGGGGCAAACTCTTTATACAAATACCCCTTATTGTCATATCGGTATTGCTGCTATCTTTGGTTGAGGTCCTGTTCATCCTTCCCGCTCACTTGCGGCATCTGAAAACAAAATCTGAAAAAGAGGAAAATCCTATCCTGAGAGGATTGCACAGGATACAAGCATTTGTGACTAGGAATCTTCAACGATTCATAAATGGGCCTTTGGAGCGAACCCTCAAGTTTAGCACAGCTAACTATGGAATCGTGATAGCTGGATCGATCGCCGTGATCATGATAAGTGTTGGTTTGTTGCTCGGAGGAATATTGAAATTCTCCTTTCTCCCAGCCGTCGAAGCTGAGAATGTGATCGCCAATCTGACCCTGAGGGAAGGCACAAATATCGAACGAACTCGGGAGATGGCAAAATTTCTAGAGGATAGTGGTCGCGAAGTAATAGCTGATTTACAAACTGATTTGCCTAGTGACCATCCGCCTATTCTTACCGATGTATTCATAAGTGTTGGAGGTCAGCCTAGTTCTGCGGCCAATGGACCCAATGCATCCAGCGCCGTAGCTCTGAGTCAAGCAAATATCGCCGAAGTCAATTTTCAACTAAGTCCAGCAGAAGAGCGAGACCTCTCGGCGAAGATATTTGAAGAGGCGTGGCGTAATAAAGTTGGAGCACTCCCGGGAATCAAGAGCCTTGAGTTCAAGTCCGATCTTCTCTCCTTTGGAAAGCCAATTCAAGCAGAACTCTCGGCACCGAACTCAGCGTCCTTGAAGACAGCGGTTGAACGCTTCAAACAAGAGCTCTCGGAATTCACAGGCGTTGTTGACATTGACGACGACGATGAACTCGGAAAGCGAGAGGTCCAGTTTGAGCTAAAACCTCAGGCGCGGTCTCTTGGGGTAACTCTGGATGATCTAGCGCGGCAAGTGCGAGGCGGATTCTTTGGCTACGAGGCCCTTCGAATCCAAAGAGGAAGAGATGACATCCGAGTCATGGTCCGGCTTCCAAAGTCCGAACGTGATGCCATGGCGGATATTCAGAACTTCAGAATCAGAACTCAGTCTGGACAGGAACTACCGCTTTCCGAGGTGGCCGAGGCGAATTATGGATATGCATCCGCGACCATAAAGCGAAGAAATAGACGGAGGGTAACAACAGTTACGGCGGATGTGAATATCGCGCAAGCCAATGCAACCGAAGTCGTGCAAGAATTGAATTCGACAACGATCCCGCAACTTAAAGCCGACTATCCAGGACTCGATGTGTCTTTTGAGGGTGAACAAAGAGAGCAGGCGGACTCACTTGGAGCCTTGGCTCGAGGATTCCTCTTTGCCCTGTTCGCGATCTATGCCCTCCTCGCTATTCCATTCAAATCCTACCTGCAGCCCTTAATCATTATGTCGGCCATTCCTTTTGGAATCATAGGAGCCGTTTTCGGCCATGTTCTCCTTGGTTTTGATCTAACCATTCTCAGCATGTTCGGCATCATCGGCCTGAGTGGGGTTGTGGTCAATGACTCCCTGGTTTTGATCGATTTTATCAATCAGCGCCATCAAGAGGGACTCTCTATGAGAGATGCTATTATTGATGGTGGCAAGGCTAGGTTTAGACCCATTCTTCTGACCTCGGTGACCACTTTTTTAGGTGTTTTGCCTTTGATCCTCGAGAAAAGTTTACAAGCGCAATTTCTCATTCCTATGGCCATTAGTCTTGGATTTGGAATTCTATTCGCGACAGTGATCATCATGGTGATCGTTCCTGCCTTGACGATGTTGGTGCATGACATTCAAGCGAAGCTTGGCCGCGTCGGCGAGGATCAAGTTGAAGAGAACACAACCTATGAGCCCAGCGTGGCTTAAAGGGAATGAATCGTAATCGACATTCGTCAAAGCTGTATAAGAACTAAATAATCATTTAAAGACCGATGATAAAAAAAGTAATACCAACTCTTCTCGTTCTCTTTCTGGCCACATCGAGCCTACTTGCTCAACGAGGCAATCGTATGGCTCAGATGGATCCCGACGAGTTCGCCAAAGATCAAATCGAAGCACTGAGCAAGGTTATGGATCTGAGCGAAGACCAGATCACGGAGCTGACACCTATCCTTAAAGACACCGCCACAAAGCAAAAGGAGCTATTCGCGAGCATGCGCGCCGGAAACATCGAACGTGGTGACATGCGTGGGCTCATGGGTGAGATCACCGAGAATCAAAGCGAGAAATTCAGCACGATTCTCTCGGAGGAGCAAATGGCGAAGTACAAAGAAATGCAGGAGAAAAGGCGCAAAGAAGGTGGCCGAAGAGGTGGCAGACGTGGTCAAGATCGTGGGACGCATTAAGAAGGTTTGACTGGCATCTGAGATAACATTAACGGCTTTCAGTCGTTATCAAAGGGTCGTATCTATACTAAAGTTAGCTACGGCCCTTTTGAGCCAACTAATTCCGAGCTTATGAAACGATACAATCTACCCCTACTAGTCATAGCCATGCTTTTCATGGCCAGTGCTTTTTCCAATAATCTCCTTGCCCAAGAAGCAAAAGGCGATTCTTCAGTGACGGAAGCCGACATTTATTCTGGATTTGTCGCCTATGACGAAATCCAAAAGTACGAGATCGATCTGCCTCCACAAATGGAACAGTTTCGTGAGCGAATGGACAACACTCGGAATTCCGCCATCCTTGTCATATTCAATGAAGGGGCGACCCTCTCCCAGCCAGCTCCAGAACTCAAGAAGGAAGAAGAAAGAGTTGCACCGAATGATCGTCGGAATAGACGTTGGAAGATGTTCCAAGATAAGAACACGCACCTGACCTTCGTGGATTTGAACTCCGAGAAGGTGACGCTGCAAAGAGAATTCTTTGATAGGACCTTCCTAATCGAAGGTGCTGAAAAGCCGAAATGGAAGATCATGGACGAAATGTCTGTATTCCTTGGCTACACTTGCATGCGAGCAACTGCCATGATGGACTCAAGTCTTGTTGAGGCTTGGTTTACTCCAGAGATTCCTGTGCCGGCTGGTCCAGACGATTATTACGGATTACCAGGACTGATTTTAGTATTGACAGCAGACGAAGGTCGCCATTCTTATGTGGCTACCGATGTCTCCTTGAGAGCCATCGATCCAAAAATCATGGTGGCCCCAACCGAAGGCAAGAAGATGAAGCTCGAGGAATATGAGAAGATGGTCAAGGAAAAGACCGAGGAGCGAGAAAAGACGATGCGAAGCAGATTTGGCCGACGCCGTAGATAATTTTTGAGAATAAAGCTGCCTAAACAGGCAAGAGACAATGAAAATAACTTTAGTATTTCTTTTTAGCATTTTCCTGATGGCCTTGCCGACAGATGATGCGCAGGCACAGCGTTTCGATATCCTTGGGAATGTCTATGACGAGACTGGCAGTCCTCTTCCTGGTGGAACCGTTGTTGCATTGGATGCCGCCGACTCTACCCTAGTAAGCTTCGGAACGACTCGGAAGACTGGAGAATTTCAACTACGACGTGTCCCGCCTGGCAACTTCATCGTGAAAGTTACCTTTGTTGGATTCAAGGTCCATGTCCAGAACGTCACTGTTGCGACGAGCAATATCAACATCGGCGATGTAAAACTTGAGCAGGCCATTTCTGAGCTAGGTGAACTCGTTGTCACAGAAGAGAGAATTCCGATTGTGGTAAAAGAGGACACGGTAATCTATGACGCATCGGCCTTCAAGGTTAGGGCCTATGCCAATGTCGAAGAGCTACTCGCACGTCTACCTGGGATTGAAATAGATAGAGACGGCACAATTACGGCTCAAGGTGAAGAAGTACAGAAACTCTTGGTAGACGGAAAGGAGTTTTTTGGAGACGATCCAAAAATCGCCACGAAAAACCTTCAAGCACAGGCCGTTGACAAGATTGAGATTTTTGACAAGAAATCTGATATCGCAGAGTTCACCGGCGTAGATGACGGCAATGAACAGAAGACCATAAACCTGAAGCTCAAAGATGAATTTAGGGCCGGCTACTTTGGAAGTGTCGAGGCAGCGGGCGGACCGGATCAACACTATGATGGCAAGGTCAATGTTAATCGATTCAACCAAACCACCCAACTTGCCTTAATAGCTAACGGTAGTGATGTTGAGCGGGCAGGCTTTGGCCGAAATGAATTTGTTCAAATACGCGGAAACCGTGGTGGTGGAAGTAATTTTGGTAATGCGTCGGGGGGGCTTACCGAATCTTGGTCGGGAGGACTTAATGCCTCTCATGACTTTAGGAAAGACAGCAAATTAAGAACAAGCTATTTCCTCAACGGCTCTGATAATTTCAGGGACGGCGACGTATTTCTTCAGCAATTGGTTGGGAATAATATCAATGCCCAAACACTTCAAGACGGTATCAATTCTACTGAGGAGCTGAATCATCGATTCAACATGGACCTTGAGCATGACTTTAATCCTTTGAACTCACTTCGCGTCCGCGTTCGAGCCAATAACTCAGGATCAGACGATTTCGAGAACACGACGAAGGAAATATCAGCCCGTCAAAATGTTACGACGAGTATCATCAATAATGCCGTAAGTGGTGATCGTCTTGGAGGAGAGGCCTCGGCCACCCTCATGCACAGATTTGGAGCGAGTACTAGAAATATCGTCGGTGAGATTGAACTAGACATGGATGATACAGACACCGAGTCTGAGCTTGCCACTACGACCGAATTCATGGCCAACAATGAGCTTCTCAACATCGAGGAAATCAGGCAGCTTCAAAAAAATAAGTCAGGAAATCTTGGTATCAATACTGAGCTCTCCTACACGGAACCATTGGGCGGTATCAAATATCTCGAATTCAGGTTGCAAAATAGGCAGTCCTTTAGAGACCAAGACCAGCAGGTTTTTGATAGAATTGGGACTGACTTGATTTCAAATGATTCCTTGTCAAATGGATTTGATCGGACCTATACACAGAACCAGCTTCGCTCAACCTTGCGTTGGGATGGAGAAGACACAGATGTCTCTTTTGGAGTTTCCTTGCAATCAGCCAAGCTAGATGGAGAGATCGTCGGATTTGGCGTACCGATCAGCAATAACTACTTCCACATTCTGCCCAGAGCAGAGTACCGCTCAAGCATGGGACGTGGCAAGTTTACTCGATTGAGCTACAATGCCAATACTCAGGTCCCGTCACTTCAGGAGCTACAACCTATTATCGACAATACCGACCCACTTAGAGTATTCGTTGGTAACCCAAATCTAAAACCATCTTACTCGCACAATTTGCGAGCCGACTTCAGATGGTTTGATCAGTTTACCTTCCTTAGCATCTACACTGGACTAAGGGCCAGTTATACGAAAGACAAGATTTCCAGAAATCGGGATATCGATAGCCGATTTGTCCAGACTTCGACACCAATCAATATTGATGGCGATTGGAATTTCGGAGGATATCAGAGTTTCGGATACCCTGTTCGATCATTAGGAATACAGATGAACGTATCCAACAATCTCTATTTCCAAAATAGCGCGGAGTTTATTAACTCTGTCGAAAATGCTACAAAGTCTTTTCGTGACAATGTGAAACTCTCGATCGCAAATAGAGATAAGGAGCTGTTCGATGTCGACCTTGGTGTCTCGCTAACTTTCCATGACAACCGATTCTCTCTCAATACGGATCTGAACCAGTCTTACGTCAATAACTCTTTCTTTGCGGAAATCGCTGTTACACCTGACGACAATTGGAGACTGTGGACCAGCTTTGATGCGGCCAACTATTCAGATGAGATCTTTGGACAAAGTGAAAATATCAAAACATGGAATGCCGAGATCAGTCGATCCATCTTGGCAAACAATCGGGCTACGATTGCATTGGTTGGAAGGGATCTGTTGAATCAAGGCCTCGGCGTTAGCTATACCAACTCTCCTGGTCTTATTCAAGAGTCAAGAATTCTATCTGTAGGTCGATACACGCTTGTCAAATTTGTCTACAACCTGTCTGACAAAGGTGGAGATGGAGGTAGTCGTGGTGGCAGAGGTCACCGTTATTAAAAGAAACTCCTAATACGTTTTTTGTTAAAGGCTCGTTACTATCTGGTACGAGCCTTTAACTTTATCTACTGCCATGAAACACCTTCATTTCACTACACATTCCTGCCAGTGCCCTGGGCAGTTCCCCAATACCAGATAACAGATAACAGGAGTCAGGGATCGGGTAACAGGGATCGGGTATGAGGATATTGGGTATCTGGAGGAGAAAAGACCAAGGACCAATAACCAAAGACCTGCTATTAATCCAGTCCGCAATATAGCCTTGCTGTGCCTGCTGTTTGCTAGTCCCGTCGTAGCACAGGACATCGATCATTGGGAAACGGTCGTGATGGATAGCGATCAGTGGAGATATCTCGTGCCACAATCAGAACCCGATGCGGCATGGATCGAATTATCCTACAACGATAGTTCTTGGGAGGAAGGTGTTGGCGGATTTGGATATGGCGATGATGATGATGGTACTGAGTTAGAATCAGCAATCTCAGCATTCCAACGTCTCATCTTCTCGATAGACGACACCAGCAAGGTGATGCACTTAGTTACCGACATTGACTACGACGATGGCTTTGTGGCCTATCTGAACGGGCAAGAAATTGGTCGATCCCAAATGGGTGCGAGCGGAACGCGTCCAGACTTTGATAGATGGGCCGACGACAATCACGAAGCGAGTCTTTATCAAGGACTAGCACCAGATGCTAGATTGCTTTTCAACAAGGAAAACTTTCCTGGTCTCGTTTTTCAAGGAGACAACATCTTGGCCATTCAGACTCATAACGTGAATGATACCTCGTCCGATATGAGCTCAAGGGCCTTTGTCAGTCTCGCCATTAGTGACGACAGCAGGACCTACCGAAATGTACCAGCTTGGTTTAGCTCACCTATCGTTGGGCCTTTCTTCTTCTCCTCCCATCTACCATTGATCGTAATTGATACTGGTGGCCAGACGATTTTGAGAGAGCCGAAGATAACGGCATCAATGAAGGTCATCAACAAACCGGGTGGTCAGGTAAACACAACGGATGACACTCCAAATGATTTCAATGGACAAGTTGGAATAGAAGTAAGAGGCAGCAGCTCCAGTGGCTTCCCAAAAAAAAACTATTCCTTTGAAACTCGCCGACCCGATGGCAGCGACGTCGATGTGTCGCTTCTTGGTTTCCCTGAAGAGGAGGATTGGGTTCTCCATGGACCCTATTCGGACAAGTCGCTCATCAGGAATGTGATGCTCTATGAACTGTCACGTCGGATGGGACGCTGGGCTCCACGTACAAAATTATTAGAATTGATTCTGGATGGAGAATACCAAGGGGTCTATGCGGCGATGGAGAGAATCAAGCGAGATTCATTGCGAGTAGATATCGCCAAGCTCAAAAAGACCGATGTCGAAGGAGATGAATTGACGGGTGGCTATATCGTCAAGATTGAGGGCGGAAGAGATCCAGGCTGGCAGTCGGCCCACCAGACACCATCGGGACGTACGATTATCTGGAGTTGGTATTATCCCAAGCTAAGAGACATCGAACCCGCTCAAGACAGTTATATCCGAGGTGAGATCGCTGCCTTCGAGGCCTCTGTAGCTGGGGAAGATATTGCGAATCCAGAGACCGGATATCCGGCTCATATCGATATAGATTCGGCGGTCGACTTTTATATTCTAAATGAGGTCTCCCGGAATGTGGACGGCTATCGTCTCAGCACTTTCATGCATAAGACAAAGGACAGCGAAGGAAACGGGAAGTTGATTTGGGGACCTGTCTGGGATTTCAACCTCGGCTTTGGAAATGCTGACTACTACGACGGCGGAAACCATGTAGGCTATCAGGCAACAGAAGGCGTACCAGCTTCAGATGGCGCCCCTCCTCCCTTCTGGGTCAAGAAAATCTGGCAAGATTCGACAATGAACGCTGCGGTAGTGGATCGTTGGAGGTCTTTACGTCAGACCACACTCCATACCGATAGTTTGATGCAGATAGTTGACGATTATGTCGACGAAATAGGCGTAGCAGCAGATCGAAATTTTGATCGCTGGCGAGTCCTTGGAAGTTATGTCTGGCCCAATAATTTCGTAGGCAATACTTACGAGTCGGAGATCGAGTATTTGAAAGGGTGGATTCAGAACCGAGTCACCTGGATGGACACTAGCATCGACAAGGTCGTCCCACTCCCGTCTACGCCCGGCAATTCCATATATGGCTATTCACTAACACCCATCTACCCTAATCCAAGTTCGAAGGATCAAAGCTTGGACATTATATCCCAAGCATCACAGTTGATCACAGCTGAGATATTCGATTCTATGGGAAGGCTTGTGCGAACGGTAGTTCGCAAGGTATTTGAAAGAAATGTCCCGAATCGGATCGTCTTGCCATCGAGTCAGCTTCCTGCTGGGCACTATACTCTTCGCGTTACAGCTCGGAATACCGCTGAGCATCGGCAGTTTGTCGTCGTGAAGTAGAGAGCGAATAGTGCTGCTTCAGTCACGGGAAAAATATGCGAAAGACTAGCGTCAAGAGAGAATGTGAGCTACTTGATAGCCTTGACGGCTTGATAAAAGGATTTGCACTCTTCCGCTTCCGTCAGAGAAATCACCCAGCCATTTACCACGACGGTTTCTCCATTCTCAAAATCAGATTGGATATTTCCTGAAGCATTTACGCTCCTTTCCATATCGGCATAAAGCGCCCCCAATTCAAGCAACTGAGTCTCATCCATGTAGATCAAAAGACTGGGTCTTTCAATTCCTGCGTATGGATCAGATTCCGCGCATGCGACGAATGTTACCGCCAATGCGGCTTGAGTCGTGCTTGATATGAAGTGTCGTCGATTCATGGGGTAGCGTGTTCCGTGTGCCGTTTTCTGTGTTCAGAAGAATTTAGGAGATTCTTAAACAAGATCTAGTGTAATAGCGTGACACCCGCGATCTATTCTAAAAGTCCACCGGAAATCGGAGTATCGGAAATTCGATCTGACAATCCGATGTTCTGAAAATCTGACCTTCTGCTCTATCCCTCCATCTCCATGTCACCACCACCGC
This sequence comes from Rhodothermales bacterium, assembly GCA_965250215.1. GTDB lineage: Bacteria > Bacteroidota > Rhodothermia > Rhodothermales > DATKEJ01 > CBDFNN01. The sequence continues at coordinate 18,926 of CBDFNN010000003.1, forward strand.
CTCCTCCGTCAGGACGCCCACCTGAATTTTGACGTCTCTTAGGCGACTTTCCAAAGTTGTACTGGAAGGATACGTAGGCGACTCTCGCATCAAAGACTCTATCCATAGACATGTAAAACTCGGGTGAATCTCGATACAATTTGAATTTCATGGTGCCGAAGATATCATTCATCCGGAAGCTCAAACTGGCCTTGTCATCCATTAGCTTTTGCTTGATGGCTAGATTGCCGCGATGAAAAGCCTCCATTCGACCGTATTCGATTTTCATGGGAGCTCTATAGTACTGAGAATACTGAATGTCTAGTGATGGCGTCACGGCATAGCTGGCATTCATTCTTCCTGACCATCCAAAGGCTTTGTTAGTCAAATCCTCATTCACATTGGTGCCATCTGAGACAACTTGGAAAGCCGTGATATTGGCGAATGCATTGAACTTTCGGCCGATTCTGTAGGTCGTGATGAACTCAGATCCCCAGGACTCACGTGTATCGAAATTTTCGTAAGTCAAGGTTATCACTCCGTTTCCGTCAATGGTTTGGACGCGAGAAAAAGCGTCGATAGTCTTGCGATAGAATGGAGTTAGAGTAAAAGAAGCCGTCTCGGTAAATTGTGTATAGCCGGCCTCCATCGAGTGAGTGTACTCAGGCTTGATGTATGGATTTCCGACCCTTCTTGAGAAAGCATCGTCCTGTGAACTGAATGGGTTTAGCATTCGAGTTCGGGGTCGATTGATTCTCTTGCTATAGCTCAACTTGAAAGTCTTAGCAGGGCTGATTTCATAGGTAGCAAAAGCACTCGGGAAGTAGCTAAAAGTGTTGTTGTCGAAAGACTCTTCCGTCGTCAACAAGCTAAAGGTCGTGTTTGATTGCTCAGCTCGCACTCCTATCTGTGTCTTAATTTTTCCGAGGTCGTGTCCGTAGATGGCATAAGCAGCGTTGTCCAATCGTCGATAGTCGAACTCGTTATTCAGATTAAGATCTGGGAGGTAAGCTCCTGCGTCCTCGTTATAAGTCTCGGAGAAAAGATTGTTGTTGAGATCGATAATTCTGCTGACTCCACCCACTTCAAATCTTCCACTAAGTCCTACAGGCCTCATATAGTCGATATTCAATTTTCCTTCAGATCCATTTTCATCGACTTCGTTGTTCTGGCGTTCTCGAAGAAGATCTACGGAGGCGTTGTTTAGGAAGGTGTCGTTCTCTGTAAAGACGCCATTCTCGTCCTCGACTTCTCTTTCCAATTTTGCCTCGATCGTTAGCTCATGCTGTCCGGGAGATGTCACTCGTCGGAATGCCAATCCAATCTCTCCATCTAGATCAGTCTCCTCGCCGAGAGCGATTCGATTAAACCCGCTTAGAGGAGTTCTTGTTTGATCAAGTGTGTCATAGATATTTAACTCGCTTTCATCTCCGGCTCTGTGACTAACGTTTCCTGAGAAAGTCAGCGTGTTCATATCACTAAGCGAATAGTCGACGGTAAGCTGAGCATTGTTGGAATCTCTAAGTCGCTCCTGATCTTCAAGCTGCTCCACGAGGTCAACGGGATCTCTAAATCGATTTTCGGTAAATCGGTCTCCTCCTCCATCTCTTGAGCTGTGACGAAAGCCATAGCTCGAGAAAATATTGAGCTTTCCTTGTTGATAGTTAAGATTACCAGAGACATTGTAGTTGTCGCTCGTTCCTAGCGCGGAAGTGACGCTGCCACTCAAGCCAGCTGAGGTATTCTTCTTCATCACGATATTCAAGATTCCCGCCATTCCGTCGGGCTCATACTTTGCTGAAGGGTTAGGAATCACTTCGATCTTTTCGACCATTTCTGCCGAGAGACTTTGTAGGTAGCTGGAGAGAGCATCACCTTGAACGGGTGAGGGACGTCCATTAATAAGAACTGCGACGTTGGCGTTTCCTCGAAGGCTAAGGTTACCGTCGATATCCACCTCGACAGAGGGAATAGTTTCGAGGACATCACTTGCTGAGCCTCCTGCTGACATGGGAGAGTCGGCCGTATTGTAGACTGTTCTGTCAATGGCTACCTCGACAAATTCGCGCTCGGCCTCTACCTCGACTTCTGCCAGTTGCTGCGCATCGGTCAAGAGGAATACCGTTCCGAGGTCGACATTAGGAGTTCGGCCCGATATTTCAATATCAGACACACTAGCTGTTTGATATCCTAGGAAGCTAACTTTCGCGTAGTAGCTGCCTGGTCGAAGGCCTTCGACCTTGAACGACCCGTCTGCAAGGGAAACCGCGCCTGTTACAAGAGAAGAGTCTCTTTCGCTCCAAATGGCGATTGCTGCTGTAGGTATTTCTGTATTGTCGTCTTTGTCTACTATAACGCCAGAAATACTACCAGACGCTGCACGTGCGCCAGCACCCGCGGGTCGCTGAGCCTGCAGATCAGAGCAAAATAGGACGGCAAGGACTAAAGTGAGTCCGATTATAAAACTAGAATGCAAAAAGGTATTTTTCACGATTATTGATTATCTCTCTGTAAAGGATTTACCCGTTATAAGAGAGGATATTGGGCAAGATTCAGCTGTGATTTCCAACTGCACGGGAGCGTCATGAACCTGCTCTGGGGTGAAAACAACGGTAGAGTCCTTAGTATCTGAGTGCCTATTTTGATGTATGGCATTCGAGAGCTGAGTTGGAGAGAATGCATGCCAGCAAGGACAACAATTCAATTAGATTAGAAAATGAAAATCAAAATCAATTCAGGCCTATTGATCGCTACACTCGCCTTTTTATTGCCATTCAATCTTGGATGCCAGGGAGTGGATTCGAGCTTAGACATTAGTCATGGATCAATTCAATTAGAAAATGGAAGTGTTGTAGGGAAGAAGGGATTGAGTGACTCCGTCAATGTCTATCTAGGTATTCCATTTGCCGCCCCGCCTATTGGAGATCTAAGATGGAAGGAACCCCAGGCTGTCACCCCATGGAGTGAGACACTCATGGCTCAGACAATGCCGGCCGGATGTATTCAGGTGGTTCAAGGGTCACGTTTGCCATGGTCGGAGGATTTCATGCACCAAGGAGAAATCAGCGAGGACTGTCTCTATTTGAATGTGTGGACAGCGGCCATCAGGGCAGATGAAAAGAGGCCAGTTATGGTCTATATATATGGTGGAGGCTTTAACGAAGGATCAAATTCTGTCTCTTTATACGATGGAGAGGAGTTGGCAAAGAAGGGAGTCGTATTGGTTGGCGTAAACTACAGAGTCGGTGTTCTCGGACTATTTACACACCCGGAACTGACCGCTGAGTCTCCAAATAAGACGTCAGGAAATTATGGTCTCTTCGATCAGGTTGCTGCATTGCGTTGGATCCGAGATAACATCTCAGCATTTGGCGGTGATCCAGACCAAGTAACGATATTTGGTCAGTCCGCTGGAGGGATGTCAGTAGCTGTTTTGATGCAGTCAAAGCTTTCAGAAGGCCTATTAAATAGAGCCATTATTCAAAGTGGCCCGGGCCTTTTCCCAGCAAATATGTTGTCTGCGCCTTTAGCGACGGGCGAGGAAAGAGGAATTGAATTTGCAAAGACAGCAAAGGCCGAGACACTTGCGGACTTGCGCTCGATGAGTTCAGATGAGTTGATGGAAGTGTCCAAAAATGCACCAAGATTCGGACTAGTGGCCGATGCCTATTTGATTGATCCAGATGGAATGGTCAATAATCAAGTTGATGTCATGAATGGATTCACAGCTGACGATTTCGGCACCGGTGGAGAGTTCAGCGCATCCGATTCCACAGTTGGAGCCTATTTAAAGGGGGCTCGAGCCCAATACAAGTTGAAGTCCAACGACTTCCTTTCTCTCTACAAAGCTGACTCAGACGAAGACGTCCCAAAGCTTTTAAAGAGTGGCGGTAGAGACCGAGCAAGATTGGCCTTACATCAATGGGCCGAAGCACAAAGCAGTCTCAGCGACAATGTATACACCTACTTTTTTCGTCGTGCGATTCCTTGGCCGGAAGAGCCTCAATTTGGTGCCTTTCACACAGGAGAGATCCCATACGTGTTCAACAACTTGCACATTCTGGATCGACCTTGGGAGGAAGTTGATCACGTAGTTGCTGATCAGATGTCGTCCTACTTTTCCAATTTTGCAAAGACAGGCGATCCAAATGGACCTGAATTACCACCTTGGCCACGCTTTGAATCAGAAGTTGCCGTTACGATGCGGATTGGTGAGAAGACGGGTCAAATGCCAATTGCTGGACCGGAGGAGCTTCAGTTTTGGACGGATGTATTTGAAGAGCGATCAACTAATTAGGCCGATTCAGAGAGAATCAGAGTCGCCCCAATTACTGGATAGCACTCAGCAGTAGAATTGAAATCTTTGAATGACGCTTTGTCCGACTGTGATGCAGATGAAACATAGGTCAATGCACTTGGCAAATAATGAAAGACCTTTATTGAAATTCCTAGATTCAAAGAACAAAGTGACAATTTAATGGAGGACACAACTTTAGAATTCAAATCTATTCCGAAAGCGAAATGGGCTGAAAGGCTCATCGTTGTCGGTTTTTGGGTGCTGCTTTTCGCTTTATCAATCGTTCAGCGTGCAACCAGCCCACGTGGCCCTGAGGGCTTGACGACTCCTGAGATATTTTACACAGGAATAGAATACTTCTCTTGGCTCTTAATCACGCCTGTCGTCTTTTGGTTAGTCAGACGTTATAGTTTTGATCGGGGCGATTGGCCTCGAAAGGTACTTTTGCATGTTGGCTTTGCTCTGTTTTTTGCCACCGTCATGCAAGTCATCACTCGGGAAGCCTTCTATACCTTCATTCACACAGGTGAGCGATTTGGTAGCCTAGGCGAAAGCTTGATTGGCCTTCGATTCCTGGACGAACTCTTTGTATACCTTTTCATTCTTTTTGCAGGATTTGCTCGCGACTATTTCTATCGATATAGAGATAGATTGCAGGAGACGGTAACCTTGAAGACACAATCTGCGGAGCTTCATGCACAGCTTGCGGAGGCAAAGTTGAGGGCGTTGCAAATGCAGCTCAATCCGCACTTTCTCTTCAATACTTTGAATGCGATATCAACACTGATAGATCGAAATCCGGGCAAGGCGAAAAGCATGATCTCCATGTTGAGTGACCTACTGCGTTACACTCTAGACTCGGGAGAGACGCAAACGGTTACTATTGAAAACGAACTGCAATTTCTCAGAAAATATTTAGCTATTCAGGAAGTTCGTTTTGGAGATCGACTCAAGATCGTCGAGAAAGTCGAAGAGGAAGTTATGCCGGCGATGGTACCAAGCTTCATTCTACAGCCGATCGTAGAGAACAGCATAAAGCATGGTGTCACCCAGATCGTGGACGAAGGGAAAATAACGATCGAGGTTTCGAAGACAGCTCGATATCTCAACATTTTGATTTCGGACAATGGACCCGGCTTGACGACAAACGGTGATAATGGTGATTCTTCAACAAAGGGCGGACTTGGCTTGAAGAACACACGCGAAAGGCTAAAAGGCCTCTATGGTGATGACCATAAATTCGAAATTCGAAACGGAACAGACGGTGGTGCTGAAGTGAACATTCGTCTTCCATTTGAAAGTTCGACGGAGTTGCGTGTTGAAGAAATAGGAAGCGTTGGTAATAGCTAATGACCGAGGACAGAAAAATACGTGTTGTTTTGGCCGATGATGAGCCCTTGGCGCGCGAAGGTCTCGCTGACTTGCTGGCCCAAATCGATGATATCGAATTGGTAGCATCAGCCAGAAATGGTGCCGAAGCCATTGAGATGATTGTCGACAAGAAACCGGACCTCGTTTTTTTAGATATCGAAATGCCACTGAAGACGGGTCTTGAGGTAGTTGGAGAAATTGGACCAGAAAATATGCCTGCTGTCATATTCTCTACTGCATATGATCAATATGCCATTGAGGCTTTTGAGCTCGCTGCGATAGATTATGTCCTTAAGCCTCTCGATCCAGATCGTCTTGCAGCTGCCATAGATCGTGTGCGCAAAGGTCGCGGTGCTTCTACCAATGTGGAGCGTCTTTCCGATGTGCTTCCCTCCGATCGGCCGAAATATTTACAGCGTATCGCTGTGGAGAAGAGAGGCCAAGAAAAGATATTGGAAGTGGGATCAATCGATTTCATTTCTGCCAGTGGACCCTACGCTGAGATCTATGTTGGTGAGACGATGTACCTCGTCCGTGTTAGGATGCAGACCTTGGAGGATCGGCTCGATCCAAAGAAGTTCTTCCGTATTCACCGCAGCACGATCGTGCGTATGGAGGAAATCGATACTCTTGTCAATGGCTCAGGCGGTGACTATTCGATTCTTATGAGGAATGGTAAGCGTCTCAAGATTGGCCGGGGTCGGCGGGATGCCCTACGAGAGAGCCTAGGATTGGATAATCTCTAGCTGATTTAGAGAGGTAGAGAGGTAGAGAATTTACCGGTCGTTTAGTCCAAAGCTATTGAAGTCAGGCACCTTTGTTCGAAGTATTATTCCCTTCACTGTGAACCACAAACCACGAAGGTTTTTTGCATACCAAGGGAATGAATGAAACTCTCCCTTCGTCAAAGTCGCAGAACGGGGACACACCGTTACAATCAATTAAACGAAAGAGAAAATGAAAGCAACATCAATATCAAGACTAGGATTGGTCTTTTTGATTTCACTGGCTCTTGTGGGTCCCGCAGAGGCGCAAGAGAGGAATAGAAAGGATCGCCAAGAAAGTCGACTTCACATGCTAGACCATGTCTTGGATCTAACGGATGAGCAGAAGGCTCAGATCGAGAAAATTCGAGAGGAGGGAAAGGCTCAAGCAAATGCTGCGCGCGAAGAGTCAAAGGCCGCATTTGAAGCCGTACTGACGGATAGTCAAAAAGCAGAATTGGAGGAATGGGAAAGCGAGCACGGGAATCGTTTTGCAACACGATCGCGTGCTAGGCGAAATGCCAGAGCTTCTCGAAGCGGTCGTTCAGTCCGAGGTGGTCGTTCAGTCAGAAGTGCTCGTTCAGTCCGAAGTGGTCGCTCAGTTCGAAGTGCTCGTTCAGTTCGACGAGGTGATAGGGGAATGCAAAACCACAGAACTCGTGGTCGAGATCGAGCCGCTGGCCTTATTGGCCTTGTGACCCGACATCTCGATCTAAGCGATGCTCAAAAGGATCAGTTCAAAACTTTACGCCAGGGTCAGCTTGAATCGAATAGGGCTTTTCTCGAGACGATTAAAGAAAAGAGCGCGGAGGAAAAGAAAGAAGCTATCGAGGCGAAAAGAGTTGAGATGGAAGCCAAGATCGCCGAAATTTTGACGGATGAACAAGAAGCCAAGTTGGCCGAAATAAAAGAGAATGGTTCGGAGAAAAGAGGCCGAAGAGGAAATCGAAGAAGTTTCCGCCGAGCTAGCAGGTAGTTGGGAATGAATAACGGAGTCAATTCGTCAAAGGAGAAGTGATCAGGATCTGCTTTCGGCACTATTGCAGATTTTGATTCGAAGCCGGTTCTCGCAAGAGGGTCGGCTTTTTTGTCGCTTGTAGACTAGCTCGAGCGACACCTAGATAATCTGGTATATATTGACCTTAAGCCAGGGCCAATTCTCGATTATATTTCTTCCTGTATTCCAAGGGCGACAGCCCGGTATATTTCCTGAACATGTTTCTGAAGGCCTTGCTGTCGATGTATCCCATATCATACATCACTTGGGTGATATTGTCTGTTGAGGATTCAAGACGTTTTTTCGCCGCTTCAATTTTTACTCGCTGAATATATTCAAGAGGCGTGTTGGCGGTCGCTTTTTTGAACCGTCTAAGGAAGCTTCTGCTGCTGACGGCAAAGCGCGTTGCCAGGTCGTCGATGTTTAGCTTCTGATCGAAGTTGCTTTCTATATACGCCTGCGCATTTTTAATTGCTTCGTCGTCATGATTCTTCTGTCCGTTGAAGATCATGAAATGACTTTGCTCTATTCGGTCAAGTTCAATTTCAGATACCTTAGAACACCAGATTGCGGTTTCTCTTCCGCAATATTTTTCAATCAGATAGAGCATGAAATTCAAAAACGAATAGGCTCCTCCACTAGAGTATATGCCCCGGTCCTCGCTGATGATCATTTCCGGCATTAATTGAACTTTAGGATAGCGCTCGCGGAATAAGTCTTGTACCGTCCAGTGCGTGGCACAAGACTTTCCATTTAGTAAGCCAGTTTCAGCCAGTAGCAAAGCGCCTTTACACAGACTGGCAATTTCTGCGTCGTTTTTGATTCGCTGCTTCTTTATCCATGGAATAAAGGCTCTGTTATTCTCAATTTCCTTCTCCAGATTTCCGCTGATCGCGGTCACGATAATCAGATCAGTTCTTTTGACCTCATCGATGGTTTTTGACGGCGTCACTTGGAAAAGTCCACGGTAGCTGACCGGCTCGTGGGTGAGGCCCACAAGGTCAATGTAGAAGTAGTCTTCTTTGAGTTTCTTAGTCCGTTTGTAATGTGCGTTTGCCATTTTTAACAGACCGTATGATCCGACAATGGTATCCAGGATGGCATCTCCCGCAGGAATAAGGATGCTAATGTGTTTTGTAGGCATAATTAAAGGTATGCTTATCTCGCGGCGTAAACAACCCTTTAGTATGTCGTAAAAGACACCTGTCGAGAGCATGAGAAAGCCATACTATTGTATTGTTCGATCACGATCTATAAACAAGACCAAGGTAGTAGAAATGGAAAATCAGGAAATCACGGTATTTTACAAATGGACAGCCAAGCCAGGTAAGTACGAGGAGCTCAAAGCCATTTACAAAGACGTGCTCAGAGAAATGAAGGATAATGAACTCGGCACGCTCAAGATGGAGACCTATTTTGCCGACGAATTGAACGCGATTTTTGTTCACGATCTATTTCGCGACGGTCAGGCCCTTGGTGCCCATCTTGGTGGAGCAGCGGCTCACCACTTTCCAACATTGGCTGAAATCGCAGTTCCCGGCCCCTTCTTTTTCTGCGGAGATGTCCCAGATGAGTTGGTTCAAGCCGCGAACGGAATGAACATGGGCGCGGAATTTGGCACCCACGCATTTGGGTTTGAGCGGGACTAGAAACGGGGGCTCGGGGGCTCGGGGGCTCGGGGGCTCGGGGGCTCGGGGGCTCGGGGGCTCGGGGGCTCGGATAAACTTAGCACCCAAGTTAACTAAAACTGGAGAATCGATCAGGCCTAGCGCAGAGTTCTTGTATTCAAAATATTTAAGCTTGGGGCCATTTTTGTGTCAGTGTTCGGAAAACGGCACACGGTACACGGTACACGGTACACCTTATAGTTTTTCCTCTTGCTGATACTCTATTCTACTTCGATATTTCCTAAATGGAATACCCAGCATGGTTCCGATTCCTTTGCGCTCCTGCTCAGCCATGTGAGTGTCGACTCCATAAATGAGCTTGCTGTTGTCTACCTCCTCATAGGTTCGAAATATTCGATCCCAAAAAGAAAAAATATTCCCATAGTTTCTGTCGGAGTAGGGCATTCTGTAGTGATGATGCACGTGGTGCATATTCGGTGTGCAGATGATGCTGACTAAAATGTTATCAAGCCATTTGGGTAGGACGATATTTGAGTGGTTGAACTGTGAAACGATCACTGAGAGCGATTGGTAGACAAAGACCATCCAGATCGGTGTACCAATAAGTAGGACAGCAAGACAGGTAAATGCAAATCTGAACACACTCTCTCCGGGATGATGTCTGTTCGCAGATGTAGTGTCGACTTCCTGATCTGTGTGATGAATGAGATGGAATTTCCACATCCACTTAACGTGGTGCTGGATGTAGTGAATTAGCCAAGCGCCAATTAAGTCGAGGAGAAGTATGCCGATGATGGCCTCAATCCATAAGGGAATATCGGTCCACTGGATAAGTCCAAACTGATTCGCAACGATCCAGTCCGCGGTAAAAACCAAAGCGAAGGCCATCGAAAAATTGACAACTGCCGTAGTCAGCGTGAAGAAGATATTCACCCATGCGTGTTTCCACTTGCTGTTATTAAACTCGAAGAGCGGTACGGCACTTTCAATTATCCAAAAGAAGGCCAGTCCGCCTGCAAGTAGCAGTGTTCGATGAGCCGTAGGCATCGAAGAAAAGTAGTCTACAATATCTTCCATTGCTGAATTAGTGAATTTATAGCAGGAACAAACGGGAATAATATATATAAACAGTTCCCGTAATGGGAACTCATAATAATAACAATTTTAAAGTATTGGGGTCAGAAGCACTCGACAAATTTGCGACAAAGCACGCAGATTCGTCAGAGCATTTGAAATCATTGAGGGCTGAATTGAAAGCCGGAAAATGGGAAACTCCTCATCAATTAAAGGAGAGCTACCCAAGTGTATCGGTACTAAAAAGTGGTAATATTATTTTCAACATATGTGGCAATTCTTATCGATTATGGACAAAGATATCATTTAAAAACAAGATTATTTCTGTAGTTAAAATTGGAACTCATAAGGAGTACGACAAATGGACAATACAATAACTATAAAGCCGATTAGAAATAGAGAGCAATACTCATTGGTCATGGATGAGATCAATTCGCTCATTAGCAACGACCCAGATCCAGAAAGCGCTTCGGGCCAGCGATTAGAAGTACTTAGTATTCTTGCAGAAAAGTATGAGACAGAAAAGTGGCCTATTGATCTACCAGATCCAATTTCTGCGATTCTCTTTCGAATGGACCAGCTTGATCTAAAACGGCGAGATCTAGTCCCGTATTTAGGCACGAAAAGCAGAGTTTCAGAAATTCTGTCAGGAAAAAGAGCTCTGTCTCTAAAAATGATTAAGTCACTGAACACCGGTCTTGGTATTCCGGCAGTGACTTTGCTTTCAGACTCGGGCAGAAATACAGATGGTGGGTATGATGTGTCAAAATATCCACTCAAAGAAATGTTTAAACGAGGCTGGTTAGACTCTGCCTATGAAAAAGGTGAGCTAATTCAAGATGGATTCGAGAAGTTCTTTAGACTCAAAAATAACGTACTTCAAGAAGCACTTTTTAGGTCTTCCTCATCAGATAACGAAGGCGATTTAGCTAAGAACAGTGTTGATGCGTGGATTGCTCAGGTACTAAATATCGCAAGTCAGATTGAAGTACCTGCTTTCAATGAAGGAAATTTCGGAGAGGACTTTTTAAATGATGTAGTGGGCCTAAGTTGGTCGAATTTCGGTCCTCTGTTGGCACAGGAAATGCTTCTGCGTAATGGTATTGTTCTCGTCATTTTACCTCACCTGCCAAAAACGAAAATAGATGGTGCGGTAATTCTCTTTAGCCCAGAAAAGCCAATAATTGCTCTTTCACTCAGATATGACAGATTGGATTATTTCTGGTTTACCATCATGCATGAACTTAGTCATTTGCTACTTCACAGAAATCTATTGGAAAATGGCATTGTAGATTGGGATATAGAATCCATTAGTAATCATGAAAAAGGGGAACTTGAGACAGAGGCAAATGACTTTGCCCAAAGATTACTAATTCCGAACACTTTTTGGAATAGCGTGACGTGTAGAGAAATCCGTTCCTTTCCCACACCGCTGGAGGTTGTCGGATTTGCCGAACAGTGCAATAGGAATCCAGCTATTGTTGCAGGTCGTATTCGATACGAGCAAAAAGATTATTCATTACTGTCAGATTTAGTCGGACAGAATAGTGTTAGAAAATTATTTAAGGTATAGATTGTGGTCTCGAGACAGATATACTCTCCCTCAATATTTGCAAAACGGGCAGAATTAGCCTCTTTGAGCCATCTCAGTTCAAGAGCCGAGTTAGAAATTAAGCCGAACATTATTATTGCGTCTTCTAGGGAAGCTCATAACATCGAATCCGACTATCACAGACTCGAAAAATTTTTCGGCACTCTACACAAATGCTGGAGTAATAAGGGGTACTATCTTGACCTGTCTTTTCTCGAAATGCAGGAGTCTGAATTGTTTTCGACATCTTTAGAACAATTTCTCTATCACAATACTCCTTCCTTATTTCCGGATCTCGTTGATCTCACTATTAATCCTACATTAGTTGTATCAAATCGAAACTCACCGAGCGTCTTTAACAGGCTAATTAACATTTCTAATAGACTTGACAGCCCCATTGCTTTGAAGGTCATTCTGGATAGTAGATTTGAGATTCAAAGACAGATTGGCTCTGTTTCAAGAATGATGGCTCTTTTTTCATCATTAGTGAAAAGTAGGTCGAGAGATCTAATAATTGAGCTTGGACAGATCAATAATGCCAATGGACCGGGGTCCCTAATTTGGGAATTCCTCAATACTATCGATGTCTCGGAATATAGTCGTGTGGTTGTTTCTTCTGGTGCTTATCCAAGTTCTATTTCGAATTCTTCACGGCTTGAGAAAAACACTTTTTTCAGATGGGATTTCGAACTGTGGAATAGATACAGCGAAGTATTTCGGGATAGTTGTAAAAATCTGGTCTATGGTGATCACACAGCTAGATATCTACGCAAAAGCGTCAGCAAAATTACTGCAGCATTTCCATCTCGATATATTGTTTATACAGATCCACTAGAATTCCTATTGCTAAAGGGCGATAACAAAAGAGGAAACGATGGCCAGTGGGCCGTCATGTGCAAAAGACTTGTTGAATCAGAAAACTTTAGGAAGGGTGCGTCTTTGGGGGATATCAACTTAGTCTTAATTGCTAGGGGCCAAAAGAAGATGGGCAATCATACAAAAATGTTGACATATGCAATCAATAGCCATATGGAGTTTGCAATACGACAATTGTCAGACCTGACCGAACAAACGGCCTCTTTAAGAAAAGTGCATCCACTTTCCCGTGGAAGTGTGACTAGAATAGGGTGAATATTCCCGCGAATGTTACTGCTTCAAAAGTATTTTGGAGAAAATATCTGGCCCATCTCTAATCTCAACTAAATAACTTCCTTTGGATAGGCCCGATGTTGGTACCGTTATTGGGTGGTTGTTTGACTCCATATCCATACTACGCACTTTTCGGCCAAACAAGTCGAAAATATTGACAAATAAAAGGGCACCTTTTCGTTTCGATTTGTAATCGAGTCTAAAGAAATCTCGACTGGGGTTTGGGTAGATCGATACATCCATTTTGTTCGGTCTCTCTTCAGAAGTTGAGACGGGTATGACGGGTTGCCTACTTCTGTAGAGTTCTTCTCCCGATGCAAAGGCGAGACTATCGCCGAAGAAGCGCAGTCGATTTACTCTATTCCCCCAGCCCGCTTCTCGCCAGGACTGCCCTCCGTCTTCTGTGACGAGAGTTGGATAGCCATTGTAGCTCCCAACCCAACCTACTTGTTCGTTTACAAAGCCGATGGCTTGAATCACATAAGGCGGATCATTGCGAGGGTTGGACCAAAACTCTATTTCTGTCCAGGTATCGCCTCCGTCCCAGGTTTTGAGAATGTATTCTTGTGCCGTTGGAATATTTGCCGCCCGAGAGATCGATGCAAAACCCTTCATCTCGCTTGGGAAGGACAGTTTCCATCCCCACTCGTTGGGTCGGCCTGAGTCGTAGACTACGTTCCAAGATCGACCTCCATTGGTCGTCTTTATTATCTGCGAGGAATTATCTGTTCGTCCAAGTACGATGCCGTGTTGGTCGTCCCAAAAATGCAGGTCGATAGCTCCGGCCAAGTAGTCGACTAAATCTTGCACTGTCCAAGTGGCCCCTTTGTCTTTGGATACCAAGAATCGTGCATTTCCAGTGTATCGACCGACTCCATAGATGGTGTCATCATCTATCTTGAACAATCCGCAAATCCCAACTCCTGGTCCCCCGGTTGAAATGCTTTCCCAAGTTTCACCAGCATCAGTGGTTCGAAGAATGGTATTCGTGTCCAGAGATCCGACGACGGCCGTTGAGTCGTTGATCATCGTCGCTGCTCTGAATCGACGTGATCGGTTTTGATGTTTGCGCTGCCAGGTCTCTCCCCCGTCGAAGGTCATGTAGATCGACTCAAAGCCTACCGCAATACCCACCAGTCGACTTGAGAAATGGATGTCGTCATGCTTGAAGGCGAAAGGTGAATCCGCGACGGTTTCCCATGCCCCGGCTTCCTGAGCTTTGAGGGCTGTCGCGTAAAAAGAGAGTATTGCTAGTAAGGAGAGGGTCGTTTTCATTACCAGAATATAACTTCTTTACTGCCTGACTGGAGGTCACAAAATGTGACCTCCAATTGATTGCTCAAATTAATCTTTCCTTACTCAGTTTTGAACCCCAGACTTTATTTCTTGGTGTCGAATTGGCTGGGTCCACGCGACCTCTAACTCGCCATTTACGACAGCTTGTCCATGAACCTTATCCGAGACAATCTTTGACCTAACAAAGAGCCAGTCATTACTAATTGTAAATTCTGCGGAGGAAGCATCGACTGTTTCTATCAAGACCGTTTCATTTGCCCCAACTTTTAGTCCGATGAAAGAAATCTCGTAGTTGACTCCAAGCTCCGCGTTAACTTCGATATGAATCTTGTTTTCCTCAACGGAAAGTCGATTCAGCTCAACACCAGTGGACGAATAGAAATTTCCTTCTTCCATGGACTCAATTAAGGCCCTGGTATCCAGCGAGTCTGCTGCAACCATGACCCATCCCCTGCCGGAGTTACTCCACTCCTTTCCCTTCGCGTGATAGTTGTGACTGTCGTCTGTTGCCAGTCCGTACATGAGGGGCTTGCCCATGGCTAGATAGGCTGTATTTATCCGATCCCACATATCTTCCGTGGAAACATGAAGCGAGTCACCCAGATTGTTGACCATATGATGGCCGTTGTAGAGCTCAAAGAATCGTTCGCCTTCCAGCTTAATTAAGTCATCTAGTGTGACGCCATAGAAGAAATTGGGGTGGTTGACATGAACCATGATGGGTTCTCCAGTGGAGTCGCGTTGAGCGATTACAGCATCGACGTTATTTTGGAGAACATCGAGAATGCTGTTTCCTCCTTGCGGCTGGATTAGCTCCTGAATATTTGTCGCATTCAAATGGATCGGGGCCTCTTCAAATCGATCTGTAATTTCTTCGGCTGGTATCATGAGAAACTCCCCTTTCTCTTCGAATCGGGGTGCATATTCCTGGAAGGTCTTCAAAAGGACTTGCGTGGTGTCCCCGCTCTTCTTGTGTGTAACCCACTCCTCTCCAAATTGGGAGAGGTATTCCGCAAATGCGTTTTGATAGACTTCATCTGGTCTGATGTCGACCCACTTTTCTACATCGGCGACGATATTGTGCTCGGAAAGAGCGAGAAAATTGTAGCCTTCAGATTTGTACCAATCCATGACTCGTTCTGGAAAGTCGTCTCCGTCTGACCAATAGGTATGTGTGTGCAAATTTCCTTTGAACCACTCTGTTGTCGGTTCTGGCTCTGGGCTACAGGCTCCGGAAAAAAAGAGAATCGAAATGAAGAGGATAAATTGATTTGACTTGTTCATCTGATACCTGGTAGGGCCTGCGGCACGACCTGAAGCTCCTATCATTGTTTGTATTTAATTTATTTTGGACGCCACCACAAGATCTCCCATTTCAAGAGCACCTATTTCCATGTACTGCTCGCCATTTTCTAAAATTCTGAATCGTACCGAAACTGTTTGGTTAATCTCAATATTGTATGATACATACCTTGCAGGAATCGCTTCATGTCTATCATCCTTCTCAATATTCCGCAATAATTTAGTCACACCACTTATTGGATCGAAAACATTAATTCTGGATCTGAAGGGAGGTCTAGCTTTGAAGGACATTTTATTTTTGAAAGGAAGGGGTTTGTCCAATCCCCATTCGTCAATAAAATAAGTTTTGGGTTGCCAATTATACCTAATTATTTTTGTCCTTTCATCTTCCCAATAAATGGTCGAATAGGTTGTCCATCTCCAACCATTTGATTCATGTCCATGGTTGGAAATTTCATCTACATAGAAAGTGTTATCAACCTCATAATTTATTGGTTTAGGTAAAGCGAGAAGCACATCTTCGTGCATGCCTAGGTACTGGTCAATGTATTCATTAATGTCAATTGGTGACCATCAAAAGTCGTTCGTTTATGCAAGGCCGGTTTGCATCGTGATAATTACTTGGTCCATCCACCCCTCAACTCGGCATTGATACGGTCTTTTTCTTGAGCACCGCGACCAGCTTCCCTAGTGACAGGCCTTGGACAATGATGGAGGACACGACAACGACGAAGGTGATAAATATCAAAGCTTCCCCAAATGGATATTTTCCTAAACTCAAAGCCAGAGCAATAGAAATACCACCACGCAAACCACCCCAAGTCAGAATTTTCACGGTGTCAAGGGGATGTCCCTCCGTATGTCGAAGAAGTGAATAGCCAAAATAGACCGACATGAAGCGGGCAATCAAGACAATTCCGATAGCGAAAAGGCCCAATATGAGATAGCCTATCTGAAAATCCAGTACGTGAATACTTAAACCAATCAAAACAAAGATAATTCCGTTGAAAGCTTCTTCGAACATTTCCCATGTTTCATCGAGCCTCAGTTTCGTGATCGAGTCACCATGGTGTGCAATGTCGAGCTTGGTTCCGATGATCAATCCACTCACAACCATGGCAAGAGATGGCGAAACGTGAATCACAGAGGCAATAGCCGTTCCACTGAGCACAACCGAAATACTGACTAGTATCGCAAGCTTTGGCTCGTCGAAGATGAACCGAATTAGCCAGAATCCAATGAAGCCAATAATAACTCCAAAGACGATTCCTCCCACGGCTTCTTCCAGAAATAGCAGCCCTATCTCAGAAGCGATCGATCCGTGTTCGGCTGGAAGCATTGTGGGCAACAGCAGTAACAACCCGGAAAATACGACAACCCCAATACCATCATTGAACAGAGACTCGCCTTCGATCTTCAGTTGAAGTCTTTTGTCAACCTTTGCTTCGCCTAGGATAGATAGGACAGCGACAGGATCGGTTGGCGAAATCAATGCGCCAAATAGAAGGCAGTAAATGAGAGGGAGGTCTAGTCCGATCAAGTTTGATGCTAGGTAGGTGAGCGCTCCCACAATAGCGGTAGATAGCAGAACGCCAAGCGTAGCAAAGAGGAGTACAAATTTTCGCTCTCGTGCCAAGTCTTTGATATTGATGTGCAAGGCACCCGCGAATAAGAGGAAGCCAAGTAGTCCTTCAAAAAGAAGCTCCTCAAAATCCGCTTCGTAAATCAGATCACAGAATATCTGGAATAGTCCAGGTGCAATTGGGGAAATGAGGTAAAGCATCACGACGAGGACCAAACTCAAAATCATCAGGCCAATCGTTGTTGGAAACTTTAGCCATCGACTGTTGACGATACTGAGAAGGCAGACGATACCAAAGATTAGAGCAAATGATTGTAGCATCTAAAGACTATTCAACTTTCTGATTAAGTATTCCGCAAGCTGCGAATGTCTTGACGCTCAAACATAGCAATTTTGTCTCTGGATGTGAGAAATCTTGTTGCGCCTGAGCAAGGCCTACTCTGCAAGTGCTGGCGTCGCTAATTTTGATCAGTACACACTTGGCGATTTTTGCAGACCCAAGTGGTGCCTTGTTCGGCTTAGTGGAGTAGTATTTAGATATATCTCGGTGGACGCATGCTACTTGCTGTCTTGGCGATCATGTATTGTGACTAGCTTGGATTGGAGGTCACAATTTGTGACCTCCAATCCAGGAAATCCTTTATTCATTGAGAAATCTGGCCTATTGGAGGTCACAATTTGTGACCTCCAATAGTTTGATCAGATCTAATCTTTGTCTATTCATTTCTGAAACCCAATTTCTTTCTGTTTGGCAACGAGGGGCTTAAGAGATTTGAAATGACCTGTGCTAATTGGTCAAGCGATTCTCCCTGCTCTCTCTGACTCCTTTCGATGTCCTGAATCTTACTGTGTACTTCGGAATCTAGGGACAGTATTTTTCTTAATCGCACAAAGGTTCTTGCGACATGGATACTCGCTTCGACCGCCTGTTCACTTTTCAGTACAGAAGAGAGCATTACAACTCCCAGCTCGGTAAACACAAATGGAGGATACCTAAGGCCCATTATGTCGGATGAGTTTGCAGCTACAAACTGTGATCTCCAATCTTCGAACTCTTCTTTAGAGAGCTGAAACATGAAGTCCTCTGGGAATCTATCTATGTTTCTTTTAACGGCCTGTTTTAATGCTTTAGTAGCGACGTTGTAAAGAACTGCGATGTCTCTGTCAAGCATGACTCTGTGACCCCGAATGAGGTAGATCTTTTCAGCGATGCGTTCCTCTGGTATTTGGAGGGCTTTGGCTTTTGTCATTGTGATTGGACATAGGATGGTCTAATTGTACATACGTTTTTTTGACGAATCTTACGCCTGCTGACGAAGTCCAGAAATCCGTCTACTGTCTTCTGAACACGGCACACGGCACACGGCACACCTCTCTCTTTTCCGTACTCCGCCAACGGCAGCCCACTTCTACCCATATTTCGACTTACTAATAGCCGACTTCGCCACCTCCTGCGTCTTGACCCACCTATCCCTTCCCCCATCCGCAGCAGCCCGACCCACATAGCCACCAAAGATGCCATCTAACCTCCAGGCATATTCCAAAACGATCCCTCGCCAGCTATTCTGCATCTGCAAGGCCCCCCGGACGATCAAGGCCGATGAAGTCAACACGTGATCCAAGTAGTCCTGGGCCTGTGGAGGCACGACACATTGGATAAAGCCGGTCTCGTCCTCAAGGGTCAAGAACATGAAGCCCTTAGCCGTCCCCGGCTTCTGCCGAAGGATGCTAATGCCCGCGACCGTGATGATGGGGTCCCTCCCGCTGTAAGGCTCAGGCTCGATCGTGTTGCCAAACTGGTAGCAGGTCTCGATCGTGCGGACCTCGAGTTCATTGAGCTGTCGACGAACCAAGGTCATGGGATGCTTGCGTGCCGCAGAAATGGTATCGTAGTCCCAGCTGAGTCGCTCGGAGTCTTCCAAGTCGGGTAAGTTGGGTATGTCTTCCGGCGAGATCGTCTTCTGCACAAAGAGATTCGTCTGCGCATTGTTGTGAACTTCCTTCACCACGCGATTCGCCACGACTCCAACATGCCAGAGCGCATCCCGACCATCCTTGGCAAAACGATCCAAAGCACCCGAGCGCGCAATGTTGTCAAAGGAGTCACGGGCAATATTGACTCGCTTGTAGAAGTCCTCGATATCCTCGAAGGGCTTCTCCAGTCTCGCCCAGATGACTTCTTGTGCATCCTCCGAGGTGATCGATGCGATGGCGGTGAGAGGCTGCTGGATCGCATACTTACCTTCAGGATCCTTGACGAGGTCATACATCACACCGGAATCATTCACGTCTGGCAGAAGGATATCGATACCCATGTGACGCGCCTCTTCTTCCAGCGTCATCAAAGGATACATTCCTGGTCTGTGTTGGAAGATCGAAGCCATGTAGGCTTCGGGATAGTAATGCTTGAGCCAGGCCGACTGATAGACGGTCTTAGCAAAGGCGGCTGCGTGACTTTTGCAGAAACCGAAGCCCACAAACTTGGAGAGCTTTTCGAAAACTGCGTCCGCCGTCTTAGGATCGATGCCCCGCCCAACGGCGCCATCTACAAATCGGCCGCGCATGTTCTCCATCTCACCTGGGTCGCGAAACTTCGACATGAGATTTCTAAAGTCATCGGCCTCCTCTAGGGACATACCAGCAAACTGATGGGCCACTTCTAGGACCTGCTCCTGAAAAAGAATGATGCCATAGGTCTCCTCAAGAATCGGGACGAGATCTGGATGCTGGAAGACGACCTTCTCCTTCCCCCGTCGCCTTCGAACAAAAGGCCGGACCATGCCGCCTTGCACTGGGCCTGGGCGGAAGAGGGCGATTTCGTTCATGAGGTCCTCGAAATTCTCTGGCTGATGAATGGAGAGTAGATGCAGCTGCCCTTGCGACTCAATCTGGAAGAGGCCGATTGTCTCGCCTGCTTTCATGAGCTGATAGACGGCTGGGTCGTCGAGGCTGATATTGTCGATATCGAGATCTGGGTTCTGATGCAACTTGATGAGACTAGCGCAATAGCTGATCGAGGCCATCATGCGCAAACCCAATACGTCTAGCTTGACCAAGCCCAAAGCCTCGACATCATACTTGGCAAATTGAGCCACCTTCACCCCATTGGCAGAGACCTGCACGGGTGTGAAGTAAGGCAGAGGTGTCCGAGATAGGATCATGCCCCCGGAGTGCAAACCTAGGTGACGAGGGCAAGCATGGAAGTTCTCGATCATCGAGATCAGCTTCTCCACCAAGGGTGAGTTGCCCAACACATTCCGGATGGCGACCTCATAATCCCGTACCCGTCCCGCACTTCTCCGAGGCACATTGGCGCAGACCTTGTCTACGATGACCAAGGGGAAACCGAAGGCCTTGGCGACGTCCCTCATCGCCGAGCGGAGCTGATAGCTGACGATGGTGCCCGTCATGCAAGTCTGCTCGATGCCAAAGCGCTGCTCCATCCAGGCGATGATTTCATCACGACGGAAGGTGTCAAAATCTACATCGATGTCGGGTGTCCCCTTTCGGCCTCCATGGAGAAAGCGCTCAAAGAGCAGCTTATGCCGAACGGGATCCACCGCCGTGATGCCTAGCAGGTAAGCGATAATGCTGTTTGCTGCCGATCCCCTTCCAGCACAGCGGATATCACGCCGATTCGCCTCATCGACTACTTCCTGTACCACGATGAAAAATTCCTCCAGCTCAAGATTGCCTATCACCTCTAGCTCTTTGTTGAACTGTCGGCGAGCCTCCCCGATCGTCTCATCCGTATAGCGCCGATCCATGGCCGCCGTGCAAAGCTCTATCAAATAGCTATTGGCAGTGTGGCCTTCGGGTATGCGAGCCGCAGGGGGTGTGATGAGCTCGGGAATCAGATCGACATTGCATTGCTCGGCGATGTACTCCGCATTGTCGAAGGCGTCCGGATATGGGATCAGTCTGGATAGCTCATCTCTAGATTTGAGGCAGGCTTGATCGTTGTAGGGTCGTTTTGGAGTCGGCTCAAAAATATTGTTCTTGTCCCGGATGCAGCACATGACATCATAGGTGGCGTAGTCTTCCATAGTGGCATGGCGAACATCGCCGGTGGCCATAATCGGGATATCACACTGACTCCCAAGCTCGACCATCCGCCGCGCCATCCGATTGTCTCCCGGTCTGTGATGATGTGTGAGCTCGATATAGAGGTGATCGTCATAGATGTTTTTTAGCTTCTCGAGCCAGGTGATGCCTCGGTAACTTTTACGCTGCTCGATATGCCGCCAGAGCAGTCCCTCCCTCCCACCGGTCAGACAGAATAGGTCTTCGGAGTGCTTGGCTAGATCCTGAAGATTGACTTGCGGCTCTTTGTCGGGCAGCTGGGTCTGGTGAGCATGGGTT
Organism: Rhodothermales bacterium; assembly: GCA_965250215.1. Lineage (GTDB taxonomy): Bacteria > Bacteroidota > Rhodothermia > Rhodothermales > DATKEJ01 > CBDFNN01. Next base: position 40,318 of record CBDFNN010000003.1, read on the forward strand.
AGCAAACGAGATAAGTTGGCATATCCCTCTCGGGTCTTGGCTAGCAAGACAAGAGGTGCATCATCGACCCAGATTTCCGCTCCGAAAATCGACTTGATACCGATGTCATCGCAAGCTTTCTGAAGCTTTACAGCGCTATATAAACCATGCGGATCCGTGATGGCCAAGGCGGTGACACCCTTGGCGACGGCCGCTTCCGCTAGTCGCTGCGGAGAGGAGGCTCCTTGTAAAAAAGAGAACCAGCTATGTACATGAAGTTGTGCGGACATTAGTCAAAGATCCCCGATATAAACCAGTGATCATCACATCGATAGGCCTCCATCATGCCTTGGTCTGTCTGGACGCGAAGGTAGAATCGTTTCTCATCTTGAGTCCACCATCTGCTGCGAGCGATCCAGGCATCGCTAATTTTGCGCACGAGATAGATACGGTTATGCCATTCGATTTTTGTTAGTCGATTCTGAACGAGTGAGACGGATATGGGAGCGTGTCGAACTTTCATTAGCTAGCCCAAGCAATGAGATCAGTGCGGTCCTCTGGGAAGGCTGCATCCTGATGGATGATGACAGGCCGAAGGATGCCGCCGGGAAAGCGGACTTCGACATTGTCGATGGCGTTGAGGACATCGGCTCGTTCAAAGAAGAGCCGACCTTGGATAACATCGGGTGGGCTCAGTAAGCCCATCGTGACCGTCAATCCGATCACGCCTTTTTCAGCGACGACTTCGTCCGTCTCTGAGATGTTTAGTTTGTCACCTCGGGATACTACGGAGACCAGGAGTCGCTCACCGATAGTCCGTAGCTCCCGAAGGTTATCGCTAGGTTGTTTCAAAATGCGTTGCGCCGCCTCATAAGGTCGACCTGCCGATTTATGAATTTCCGCTTCCACTCGGATTCTCTTGCAAAGCATTCCCTCAAGTTTAGTGAGGTTGCGCTTTATCAGCAGGTCGATGAGGGGAAAGAGCGTGTGAGGCTCTCTCGCTGGGTGATCGAGATCGAAGGTCGTAGACACGACCGGCGGCGGGATGTAAGGCAGCACAGGATGTTCTTTCTCATCCGGATGCAGGAGCGTGAACAGCGTCATGCCCGTCTCGCCAAATTGCGCGGCGAGGTGCCGTCGCGTGAGATTTTGAAGGCTGTATAGATTGGTCAGCCCGAAAAGCTTGAATCGCTCTGAGAGTTCTTTTTCGAAGCCGAGCTCGGCAAGGATATCGACCTTGGTGTTCTGGAGAAAGGAGTCGATATTCGTGTCCTTGATATCCAGCATGCCTCCTTGCGCCGTTCTCAAGGATGCAATGCGCGCGATAGATCGGCTATAGGCGATCCCGATTCCAGCCTTGAGCCGACCCGCTAAGCCGCGGACCTCATGCAGTTGATAGGGTCGAAAAAAACTTGTCCCGATGGAGGCGGGCTCGATGTAAGGGGTGATGGAGTAGAGTCGGCGTATGACGGAGTCCCAGACCTCGGCTTGGAAGGTGTGGTCATGTTCGTGAAAGATGGCGTTTGGGAAAAGAGCGCGAGCTCGCTCGATGCTCTCCCCTATTTGCAGGCCAGAGACTCTCAAAGCCCTTGTGCGGGCTGTAATGTGATCGCGATGATGTACTGCAATCTGCTTAGCTTTCTTTGTCTGCTGTAATCGTGCCCAGGCCTCGAAGTCGCTGAGGGAGAGGCATCCGATTCTCGCTTTCGGTCGTCGTTCCATACATATGAATATACATATGTATTTATGCATGTGCAATGAGGGGAGAGAAGGTTTTCCGTGTTATTTTGGACGGAGTGTTGGGAACGGCCTCTACCCTTCTCAGCCGCATTTTCCTTCCCGGAAGGAAAGTCGATTCTTTCTCAACAATCACTCCGGGAATAAAATAAGTGCTTCGAAGAGCAGAAGCCGCTCCCAACACTCCGTCCAAAATAACGCCGAAAAAGAAACAGAATGACTATAGCGTGTTTTGACCCGAAAAAGACATCTGGCATTCCAACTGAATCCTCAAAGAATCGACCCAAGTGGTAGATACTCTAAGAATCGATCCGAATGACTGCGTTAGGAACTACCTTCGAAAAGGTAGCATTGATCGATGAGACCAGAGGAAGGAGGTCATCGATATCATTGCTGATAGCAGAAAGGATAAAAACGCAGAGATTTAGGTCGTCTATATGCTGTTGGAATTCCATACCGCGATCCATTGTTATGAGTACATCAAACTCCAAAGCAGCGAGGGCGAGTAATTGACCATTTTTAATTCCACTCCAACCACGCTCTGGGACCGTAACAACATTTGCGTCCAGTGACCATTTGAACCGGCGAGGAATATTCTCGTCAAGAAGAACACGAATCATGCTTCCGAGAGAAGTTCTTGCTCCGCTAATTCGAGCAAAGCCTCAGCTTGCTCACGACTAACGCTTGGAAAGTCGTCACGGAAGTCCTCAATACGCTTGCTCTTTTTGAGATAGGTAAGAAGAGTATCTATTGGAACGCGGGTGCCGGTGAAGACAGGCGTGCCATTGAGAATATCAGGATCGGAATGATAGACTTGATCTCGTTCCATCGTTTCAAGTTTTTGTTACTCTATTAAGACGTCTAGAGATAAACTTAGATTCATTCCTTAGGTCTTAAGGGATTCTCTGTGTACGATAACAGATCCAAGATCGATCGGTGGTGGTTTTTATAGCGACATCGTCAGGAGCTACGATTCAGTTATTTTTCACCTTCTTATTCCAGTATCGCGTACCACGGCCGGATTTCAATATATTCCCCTTGGTAATCCTCATCCAAAGAGATCTGAAATGCGAACAATACTATTTATAGTTGCAGCTTCACTCAGTATTTCGAGCTGCGCCTCAAGCAATCAAGTATCCGATGTTGTTGAAACTGTCTTCAAAGACGATCGCCCCTACACGGCCGAAGAACATGGCCTGATGCAGGGTCCGCACGGCCCGGGTGTCAAGACGGTGACCAAGTTCAACTGGAACCGCGCGCCTTATAATCGCTGGTCGCTGCAGAACATGCAAGCGATCAAGTCGACGGCGCCAATCTATCGCGCCGGCACACCCGCTACTCCTCTACCGAAGTCTGATAAATCCATCGCGGGTCTCTTCATTACAGACCAACGTGGCACGAACAGGACCTTCGATGAGGTTATGACCTCAACCTACACAGACGGATTCCTAGTCGTACACAAGGGCGAGGTGGTGCATGAGCAATATTGGAACGGCATGAAGCCCTGGACCCGACATCTTCTTTTTTCTGTCTCTAAGTCTTATACGGGTATGATTGCCGGGATTCTAGCAGATGAGGGCCGGCTCGATATGACTTTCCAATTGACGCAATACATCCCGGAGCTAAAAGACACTGCCTGGGAAAACACGACGGTACAAGAGCTCATCGACATGAACACCGCAGTCGATTGGGATGAGACTGGAGCCGCCTATAATGTTACCGGGATCAAGAATATTTTTTTCAAGTGGGCAGTGGCGAACGGGAGTATCCCCTATGAGGAAAGCTATGGTGAGGTACCGGACGGTAACCACGATTTCCTCGCGAGTCTCCCGAAAAAACCATCGAACAAGGGAGCCTTCCACTACAAATCGGTCGATACCGACATGGCCGGTTGGGTAATTGAAGCCGCATCCGGCCAGAGTTTCGCCGAACTGATGACCGAAAAGCTCTGGTCACAAATTGGCATGGAATACGACGCCAACATTGCCGTTAACAAATATGGTTCCCCAGGAACGAACTATGGTCTTTCTATCGCGCTAGGTGACATGGGACGGATGGGCATGGTGCTCGCGGCGGGTGGCAAGCTGGGAGATCAACAGATTATCCCAAAGGCCTTCTGGGACGATATTGCCGATGGTGGGGATAAGCAGCTATGGAAAAACGGAGGGTATGACCAAACCATCTGGGAAAACGGTAGCTATCGTAACTTCTTTTGGCACCGGGGGAATGACCGCAGTAACTTCTACGGCGTGGGCATCCATGGCCAGTTCATGTATATCGATCCTGGCTCCAATACGGCGATCATCCGCTTCGCTAGCCAGCCCATCGGCTGGGATCCCGAAAGCAACAGTCTGATTTTCGCCGTCTTTGACGAAATCGTCCGACGAATGGAGACGGAATAAGGATGAATCACTAAACCGTACCGTGATGAGGTATTTATGCCTATTCTGCTGCGCTATCAAGGAATAGCGAGATGAATATCATTCAATCCATCGGCAATACTTCTCTAGTGGAATTAGAGAAAATTGTCCCAGCTGGCAGCGCTCGTGTTCTTGTGAAAATGGAAAGCCAAAATCCAACAGGAAGCATGAAGGATCGAATGGCAAAGGCCGTGATCGAAGGTGCTCTCGAATCCGGCCAACTTCGATCCAGCGACACAGTAGTAGCTTATACGACCGGTAGTGCAGGGACCTCGCTCGCCCTCATCTGCGCTTCTTTGGACATCTCGATCACCTTGATCACTTCCGATGCCTTCAGCCTGGAAAAGCGCAAGCACATGCGCGCATTAGGTGCCACCGTAATCGAGATTGAAAGCGATGGAGGACGCATTGACAAAGAGTTGATTCGCAGGATGATCTCGAAGACCGAAGAATTAGCTAAGGCTCCGAATACCTTTTTCGTTGATCAATTCAACACACCCGATGCGGCCATGGGCTACTCAGTGATTGCTGACGAGATTTGGCAAGTGGCACCCTCTAGGGTCGCCGTTTTTGTGCACGGAATTGGGACGGGACAGAGCTTCAAAGGCATTTCCGAGAAAATGCTGGAGCTGTATTCTGATATCAAAATCGTAGCGATTGAACCAAGTGAATCGTCCGTTTTGTCTGGCGGAGAATCCGGCGCCCATGAAATCGAAGGCATTGGACCAGGCTTTATTCCGCCTCTTTGGAATCCCGATCTGGTGGATGCTATTGAGATCGTATCAAGCGAGGATGCGAAGGAAATGACACGAAGGCTGGCTAAAGAGGAAGGATTGTTTGCCGGGATATCTACAGGTGCCAACGTGCTTGCTGCAATTCGGCAGGCAGAGGGTCTGGGCGACGACAAAATCGTGGCAACCGTGATGTGCGACACGGGACTTAAATATCTTACTTCGGACCTGTACCAGTCTTAGGCGACATCGCTGATACCGTGCTTATTCTCGACACGATTATTGCTTTACTACCCAGCTGGTGACTGATCTATAAACATCTGCTCAAGCGCAGCAAGGCGAACTTGAATCTCGTGCAGACTGGAGGTTCGCATTCTTAGAAAAATACCCACCGTTGACAGAATGGCGACGATCAGCCCAATCGCACCAACCGCAAGGACCAAGGGAGTGAGCCGCGCCCAAAGTAAGTTCATAGAGCCATTTCCTTCTGCAATCACTTCGAGGTACTGTACAAAATGACTAAATTGAATCATTCCGAAAGCCAAAACGGCTGCACCTGTGACGCCCCACGCGATCCTACTGAGCAGTAGCATCTTTTTATCACGTTTTTTCTCTCCTTGGACAAGATCCCAAATTTCAGAGTCGACGGTGTGTGGTTTAAGGTTTGACATAATGCTTTTGGTTTGAGTTAAGTGGCTAGTATGAATGTTCAGATTTTGACAAACGATCTTTCAGAATCGATTTCGCATGGAAGAGACGAGACCGAATCGTTCCTATCGGCACTCCGGTAATCAGGGCGATCTCTGCATAGCTCATATCCTCCCAGTATTTTAGAATGATTACTTCCTGATGTAGCTCGGTGAGGGCATCAAGATGTTCTTCGATGAAACTTGAACCGGTGGGCAATTCGTACTCGAATGCCTGAGTTACTGACTCTAGCTCGGCAGTCGATGTCGTCCTCTCTAAAAAGCGCGATTCCGACTTACTTGTCCGGAGTAAATCAACCGCTTTGTTTCTAGCCATTCGAAAGAGCCAAGACCGAAAGCTTGCCGGGTTTACAATCGAAGACACCCGTTTGTAAACACCAAGCCAGGTCTCCTGATTGACATCTTTCGCGGCACTATCTCCCACGATGCTTCTCAAATACCGAAGTGTGTCGTCAGCAAAGAGCTTGTACAACTCAGAAAATGCTTGCATATCTCCGGTCTGCGCTCGTACAACGAGCAAAGAGGTCAGCAATGATGAAGTCTTAGGTTCTTGCATCTGTATCGTCTGATGACACTGTCCATGATTGCCTCCAAGACGGTAGAGCTCCCGGAATAGTTCAAAATGGAATTTTTCAGGCAATCCGCCGGCTCACAGCACAATGTATCATAGGTGTCTCTGAGGTCCTTCAACAACATGAGCCATAAATGAAGATCTTAGCCGTGGAGCCAGCCGAGTCACCCTCACCTTCGGCGGTGAGCCAAGTGCTTATAATATAGAAGGAATAGGTCCAAACGCCGTCTATCTAAACGATGGTACTGGAAGAAAATGGACTGGCATCTGGCTGGGGGAAGAATCGAACAACAGCTACGGAGTGTTTACCGGCAATCAATACGGATATCCCGAAGTCGGCTTCGGAAACTTCGGAAATTCTGTTGCAGTAAATAGAATATTTTTCTACCGACCTGCGTCAAGCTCGAGATGATCAGATCCTTTGCATGAAGAGCACGTTTTCCTTGGATAGCACACTCATCCAATACTCGGAGTTGAAGTGGCCACGTATTGAAGTTTGATTCGTATGGGTGTCAGCAATCAGTATATGCCCACCTATTTTTGTGGCTTTACATGCCATTTTCAAAACGACTTTTCTTTGCTGGTCGCTATCAAACATGTGAAGCACTCGGTCAAGCAGAACGACATCGTAAAGTTCTTTCGTTTGGTATTGCCTTAGGTCTGCAACGACTCCCTCCACCTTCAGCTTTCATCCCTCGCCTTCTCGAGCATCTGCTTGATTCCCGTCGGAGATACATCAACGCCTAAAACCTCATGTCCTTTTCTCGCAATCATCAAGGCGTCCCGTCCTTGACCGCATCCCAGATCAAGGACCTTCAGTTTTCCTTTGATCGTGTCAAAGAAGGCGACGAACTCGGCGAAAGGAAGGCCGCAGGCGTCGACGTTTTTTTGGTACTCTTTTTCGTAGTCGGTCATATTCGAAATTCCTATCGATCGTATTTCACTGATTCAGCGAATGATGAAGAAGGCAGAAGAACTCAGTACTGAGACAGATTCTTTCGTAGAAGCCAGTTCAATTGATAAGCTAGGACTTAGAGACGTTCAAAGGCAGAGACTGCCTAGATAAATTGATTGACCATGAACTAGTTCAAGAAGGTATAGCTGGCCTTAACCAATACCACATTTGTCGGGATGCGATCAAAAGTGTCTGAGAACTGACCCGAAAGATTTCTAGCATAAGGACCCTCAAGGGAGGGTGACGACAATGGGTTAAGAACATCCTCTACGTTCCGATTGTGGGTCCAAACCAGAAAGACCGTGGAGCCTGGTCGATACTCCCAGCGCAGAACCGCATTAGTCTGAAGACTACTAAGGGAAAACTCGTCCCGTTTGGGAAAGGAGCCAAAATCGACTAGGTCATCCCGATTCTGAAGGATTTGAAAACTCTCGTATTGGCCCTTGGCCAAGAAAAACTGACCGTAGAACTGTATAGAAAAATTTGGAGCTAAGGTTAGCGTATTTCGCAAAGTGAAATCCAGTGAGCGTGTATTCCGAGTGCCAAATACCGGCACATAGTAGTAGGGTCCTTCTAAAGGCTCGACCTGACTCAAAATACTTGCGAGCTGCCCGCCATCATCGAATGCGGTGAGCACGGTATCATCGAGATCGGAGTTATTGGAATCTTGTCCGATAAACCAAGAATCTCCCAGTTCCGAAAAGAGCTCGTTTGAGGTCCAGGCCAAATAGTCATTCTCCCAGGATCCGGCTACACTTCCCGACCAGGAAATCCTTGGTCCCGCGCTCCAACTGCCCTCGATTTCGATTTCATACTCCCTTCCCCCATTGTCCCAATTGGTCAATCCAAGCTCAGGAGTAATCTGCCAAGACCTTCGCTGGTCAGTCCCAAGGCCTGCACTGAAGCCTAGACCAAAAGGTCGTGCCCAAGGACCGAGACCCCGTGTCTCCACGATGCTGTATCCGCCTAAGGGAGCCTGAATACTTAGTCCTAAGGACATGGGTCGGAAGCTTTTCATCAATCCAGAAAACGCGATCGAATGGCGTTGCCCCTGATCGAGCCCGTCCGTGACCGAGAAGTTTTGAATGGCAAAGTCTCGGATCGAGGCACGAAGAAATGGACCAAAGCCCTGCCCCTCGTTGAGATCGTAGTTCAGGAGGAGGGGTATGGCAACGAAGTTGTTCGACCGCAGCAGACCGATGTCGTTTATTTCGAAATCATCGCCGAATCCTTCTATCCCAAATAGTCCAGTCAGACTACCTCGCTTTCTTCTTCCTAAGAATTTGGCGCCAAAGCCTCTCGTGCCACTTCCATCAAGCATGGTTTGCCTTCTGTCGGCCATCCCGATGAATCCTTCCAAGCTGTAGCTGTTTTCAAAAAATCGAAAATCGTAGTCCGCACCGATGAAGGTGCTACGGATTCGACCATCGGCGTCTTCAACCGGACCATCAAATCCCGTGACCATCGCGCCGATTCGCGAAAAGGCGCCGATTTGCTGTGTGACTCGAGCCACCGCATAGCTCCTCGATGGGTCGAAGTCCTCACCGCTTGATGCGCCCAATAGGCCGAAGGACAATCCTTTCTGCGTTCGACCAGAAAGTTTGAGCGCCCCGATGATTGGCGCCATTGATCCAATCCTTCGTGTGTAAGGAAGACGGGCCGCCGCCACATCGAAGTCGAATATTTGAGAGCCTTCGAGGAAAAAAGGGCGGCGTTCTTGGAAAACCGTTTCAAAAGCTGTCAGATTTAGGACGGATGGATCGGACTCCACTTGCCCGAAATCCGGATTTAGTGTGGCATCGAGGCTGATATTTGGCCCGAGAGAGATCTTCAGATCGCCTCCGAGGTCAAGGCCACTAGAGTTGATGGAGTTTCCCAAATTATCTGAGTCCTCATTGCGTTGTATTCGAGACAATGCGTAAGGGCTGATCTGAATATTTCTCTTGGGCTTTAGACCTCTCAGTTCTGTAAGGCGGCCAAAATTTGCAACCCGATTAATGCGCTCTGCTCTTGGGATATATGGCCATTCAGACTCTTCGCCAAGACGGGGAATCGATCTCGAGAACTGAATGCCCCAGGTTTGCTCGCTCACTTCAGGAAACCTGAGCATACTAAAGGGAATGGCAATTTCGACCGTCCATCCTTCGTGAGTCAGACGTGGCTTCGAGGTCCAAATACCGTCCCAAGACAAATCTCCAGAAGGTCCACCAGAACCCGTGCTTATCGTGCGTCTTCCACTCGTTTGAATGGCATCCAGTTGAATTCCAGCGGCGTTGACTCCAAAGATGTAGGCAGTTTTACGGTCGAAGTAGGAATCGACAGAAAACCAAAACCAGTCCGCTCTATTGAAGACATCCCTTCGGCCAAGCGAGGCTTCGATCTTGTCGGGCTCGTCATCATAGAGTGTTGCTCCGATGTAGAGAGCGTCTGTTCCATAGACAACTTTTACTTCGCTCGAGCGGGTCGCTAGGGCTCCTTCGACCGGCTGAAATTGGATAAACTCTGAGATCGACTTTGCCTCCATCCAAGAACTTTCGTTTAGGATCCCGTCGATCGTCATCCTTTCCGTAGTGGAACGGGCTGAGTGCTCCGATATCTTTACCGTTTGGGAAAAGGCATCGAGAAAAGTGCTCAGGAAAAGGACGATCATCCCAATACAAATTGATATCGATTTTGACCTTGTGAGCTTATCTGTTTGCATCGTGTTTTGAAAGCGCGGTGATCCTGGTTGCTGAGCCCTGAAAGACTCGAGTCTTCAGTACTTCTCAACCGACCGGTATTCGTCGCGCTAAAGAAAGTCATCCACCAGTCATAATCCGCAGAGCGATATAGGGTGCAATATTGAATATGACGAAAGCGGCGCGATAATTCTGAAAAGCCTGGAAAAGTCCAGATTTGGCTTCCTCTATCGTTGTGCCAAAAATCTTTGCGTTGATTTTAGCAATCAACTCATTAAGGAGAAGAACGAAGATGCCAGCGAAAATAAGAAAGCAAAGGTTTACTACGAGACACCAGCCAAAGAAAGTTGTGAGTGTTTGCAGATCCATACCGACCTCATTAGTTTGATTCGCGGTAATCTACGGAGAAATCGATTTTAACTTAGACTTATCGGTGAGACGACCAAAAACGGATCTTTTCCTTCGAAGTCATAGCTTCGGGTTCCGCCTACTTAATCGATGATACCCACTGAGATCGTGATCTCGTCCGATGCTGATGTTGTAGCACCGGTAGCGGTAACTCGAATCTTTATGAAATCGATTTTATCACGACCTGCGGGCAGTGTGGCTGTGAAGGACTCTCCCGAGCCAAATGGGATATCATCTTGAAACCACTGCAGCGCACTTCCTGTGAGCGGCGTTCCGTCTTCTGCAGAAGCGTTGGCAACAAAGGTAATCGGCGCAGTCGAGGAATCATTCGGAGGCACAGGCCCAAATGAATCTCCATCTCCCGGTTCTACAATCTCGACGTGAACAAAGGGAATGTTGGGTATCTCTACACAGGCCGCTAAAGCGGCCGATTTAGCACAATCAGGATTCACGCTTGGGTCGCAGGGACGAAAGCTACTGCTGCTAGACTGAAATCCGAACGCAGCTAAATTTTTCCACGTGCTGTACTGACTCCTGGCTCCGACGGAACTCACCTGATGGGGTATCAGGAGATCTCCGATAAGACTGTAGCCACCACCCGTAGTGAATGTGTTACGAGGGCAAGTCGCGCTCGACTCGGACCATCCCCAGCCAGATGAAAGCGTAGTGAGATCAAGCGCCTCAACTACCATCGGCCCAGCAACTAAATTCTGCTGTGCACACAGCACATACACCGTAGTTGTCGGAATCACATCTTGTGGCAAATAGGAGAGTGCTACTTGCCATCCATCGGCCTTTTCCGATGGACCCATTGTTGGTGCTGAAACGAATAAGTTGGCATTGAAACTATTGGAATTTTCCCCAGAAACACCCGTCGTAAACCCGCCTCCGGTAACCACAGCGCCAGTCGGGCAATACGCATCTAGGGCTTCGATTCTAAAAAAACTGCTTTCAGTGCTTGTGCTTTGATTAGATGAGACTATGGTCGAATTAATCGGGTAGTCCGGTGTGGCCAAACAATAGGCGCTAGCCGTTAGGACTGTCCCATCTAAAAGGTGGGCGCGACCATTGTCGGGGTTCTCGAAGATCACCGTCCATGTACTAGTCGATGATGGATAGTCAGCCGTGACCCCAAGCTGTAACATTGCATCGCCATCTGGTTGGTAGTACGCCCCACCAAGTAATTGTTGACCACTAGGACATTGGGCGTTAAGCACATATCGTCCTGGGCCATCAATCACATCAATTGCCGGGTGTGCTGAAATATAAAATGGCTCGGGAAATCGACTGTCAACACATGCCGACAGAGCTACAAATGTTGCCAAGGCGGCAAGGGACAAGAAAGATTGAATTGGACGAGACATGGCAAGTATTTAGGTGTGGATGCTATCATTCTTTGGCCTGAACGAATAATCTAAGGAATTAGCCGTCAAGTGATCACAACAGGACCCCAAGGACCGATCTCAATACTCGTCAAGCCCCGTGCGTCAGATAATGTATGGCTCCGGCGTTTTGAATAGAAGGGTTAGGGACACTGCCGGCTAGCCTTAGTCTTCGTGCTTTATCGCGTGAAGAAAAATAATTTGCCCTACACTTGGACGCTGCTGATCATGAGACTTAATGTAGTCTTGCATATCTCCAGAGGCGGTCAAGGCTCTAACTTTTGATAGCGCCGCTTCAAGTTCCTCTGGTGTTGTCAAGGACCAAACCGAATCACCATCCCTCCAACTAGCATCTAGCGGTCCTTTCGGTCCAAACAAGGATTCTCCTTGATATCCCAGCGCTTCAGTATGCTGCCCATGAACAGTAAAACCACTATTGTCAAGAATACATGAGAGATGCTCGATGGGAATATATCTATCACTGATCCTGTCAAAGGCATTCTGAATTAATGATGCATACCAATACCCGTGCTTAAGTTGTTGCTGCGAACAGGTATGAATTACAAGAACGCCGCCGGGCTTGAGCACTCTGTGAAATTCCTTTACTACCTCCTTGAGTTTGGAAAAACTTTGTTCGGAGTCTTGGGGAAAATGATGCAGAACTTGGTTGACCATGATGGCATCGATGGATCCATTTTCGAGCGGGATAGCATCAAGTGAAGCATGATGGAATTCTATTCTTCCTTCGACTTCGGCTTGACTGAGCTTCTCTCGGGCCCTTTCAATCATGCCCAGATTCAATTCGACTGCCTCCACCTTATGGACATGGTTCAATACCCAAGCTGAATATGTCCCAGTTCCAGAACCAGCGTCCAACACCACCATTTCATTCAAAGGTGTCTTGCCTTTTGCGAACCAATCTAGAATAGTATCCTCCCCTACCGTCTCTCTAGTTTCATCATAGCTTTTAGAAGTAGACGTATAATCCTCATAATTACTCATTTGTGTCCTCGCGTTTAGTATGACGGCGAACCCAAATGCTAGGAGCTCTAAACAATCATATCGGCTGGTTAGGTGACCAATGTTCTTTTGTCAGTATACGATTCAAAACAGCTGAGAAGTATCTTTCAGTGATCATCTGCCGAAATGAGTATCGATTTTACCTCGACTATCATCGATCATGCTTTTCCACTCCTCCATCATCTCAGCGGTTTTTGTCGGGTAGTAGAAATTGTTTGCGAGCAAGCGCGGAATGGAGCCGGTCATTTGAATACCAGGTCTTGAGCACATCCTTTTTGAGCAGATCAGGGTTCGATGCGAGAAAGGATTTCAAGTTGTGGCTGTCCGTCTTCGATTTACGCTCAGCGATCAGGCTCAAAAAAGCTATCGTGATAGTTGCGTTGAACTTTTTTGGAGCGCCAGCTCCTATAGCCATCGCTTGGATCGTCGATGCGCAGCGCGCACAGGCCTCCATAAAATCATATCGTTCCAGCATGGCATAGGCTACCGCTAGGTGGTCGTAGTGGCCGAAGTCCTGAGGCGGGATTTCGAAGCCCTCAAATCGGTCTAGTAGATCGCTTTCAACTTTAATCATCTTGTTCATCTATTGTGTGACTGTCCCCAGCTTTGAGATCGAGTTCATAAACGTCTTTGAGCTTTTCGATTTTGCCGAGGGTGTCCTTCGAGAAGGGTGTTTTTCCTTCAAAGGCATGTAGAGCCATGCCCTCTAGAAGATCGCCGAGCGACATATCCAGCTGCTCGGCCAAAGCCTTAAGCACTTTGAGAATGCGTTTTTCGATGCGTACTCCAGTTTGCACGCGTGTTTGTTTTTTTGACATATTTGAATATAGGTACCATGGTACCAATGTACCTAATATTATTTCCAAGTCTAAGCGTGATGTTCATACCTTCCTGAAATCCTATCCTCGGGATACTCAAACGTCTTAGCTTTATCGAATATGAAATCGGCATTGGCCCTCCTTCTACTTTTCCTCATTTCTTCCTTGGGCCTCGCACAGGTGAGCACCTTCTCTACCAACAACAGGAACGTTCTTGGCGGTCAAGAAGACCTAACGGCTTCCGTCGTCTTTGCCGACTTAGATGGTGACGACGACCTCGACATTATTTATGCCAATGGACGACACTGGCCCCAACTCAATGAGGTCTATCTGAACAATGGAAAAGGACATTTTTCTGTCGGTTATGCCTTAGGACCCGAGAAGGCGACCTCCTATGCCGTGCCAGCTGGAGATCTCGACGGTGATGGAGACATGGACGTCATTGTCGGCAATGACCAAGCGGAGAATTGGGTCTATTTGAACGACGGCCAAGGAAGATTCTCTCTAGCCTGGGATGTGGGCCCAGAAGTCGAATCCACCCGAAGTGCTCAGCTTTATGATCTCGATGGAGACGGATCTCTCGATGCTCTTTTCACGAATCGGGGTTCAGCAAACGGATTCTATCTAAATGATGGGACAGGCCATTTTGGGCCGAAGCAGGAATTCGGAGACGCCGATGGATCGACCATAGCCGTTGCCATTGGCGATCTGGATTATGATGGGGACCCAGACTTGGTCCTCGCGAATCGGGATGGTCAAGCGAATCAAATTCTTCTCAATAATGGCAGTCTCGTGTTTAATCAAATTCGCGAGTTCGGCACTGGAAGTGACGAGACACGTTCCGTCGCTTTGGCCGATTTTAATGGTGATCAAATACTCGACATCGTTGCCGCTAATATTGGAGAAGAAAACGCTGTCTATCTAGGTGACGGTGCAGGTGTCTTTAGTTTGGGTGCGAACTTTGGAGAGGATGAGGAAAGTTTCGCGGTGCGAACAAGCGATCTGGATCTCGATGGAGACCAAGATATTATCATCGCAAATGTACGAGGACCCAATGCGGTCTATTTCAACGACGGAACTGGTAGAAATTGGACGACACTTTGGCTAGGCGAAGAGTCGAGTAATAGTTACGGAGTATTCACGGGTGATGTGAATGGTGATACCTATCCCGATCTCGGATTTGGTAATTCAGAATCAATCAACAGATTGTATTTCAATAAATCTGTCGCCAACTCCAAATAAATTGTGGAGCAATGCTCTAAGTCACATGCGGAATAATACACAGGTGATCGACTCGATTGGCGAAACCCCCTTAGTGGAACTCAGGAAAGTAGTGCCTCCTAACCACGCCAGAGTTTTTGTAAAAGTCGAGGGGCAAAACCCGACAGGTAGCATGAAGGATCGAATGGCCTTGTCTGTCATCGAACGAGCGGTCGAGTCGGGCCGACTACAAGCTTCTGGGACCGTCGTCGAGTACACCGGGGGAAGTACGGGGACCTCGTTGGCATTTGTTTGCGCGGCTCTTGGATATCCGATAAGTCTAGTTACCTCAGATGCTTTTAGCAAGGAGAAGCGTGATCACATGCGGGCTTTGGGAGCGAATGTTATCGAACTCGAAAGCGAGGGTGGGAAGACGACGAAAGATCTGATTCAGCGCATGATCAGGAAGGCAAAAGAACTCAGTTCTGAACCGGGTACTTTTTTCGTGGACCAGTTCAATAATCCCGATGCGGCCATCGGCTATACGTCGCTCGCTGATGAGATATGGGAGCAGACCGAAAGACAGATCGATGCCTTTGTGCAATCTGTCGGCACCTCGCAGTGCATTAAAGGTGTTTCTGAAGTTCTTAGAAGTAAGAAGCCCGAGATAATGATCCTTGCCGTGGAGCCGGCGGAATCTGCTGTGTTGTCCGGAGGCGTGCCGGGCTCTCACAACATCGAAGGTATCGGACCAGGCTTCATACCTCCCGCATGGAATGCTGATGAGTTTGACGGCATCGAGCAAGTTTCCACCGCTGAAGCAAAGGCCATGACGAGGAGGCTTGCTAGGGAAGAAGCTCTCTTTGGAGGGACTTCGTCAGGGGCAAACCTCGTAGCGGCGCTCCGTCTAGCCGAGAAGTTGGGAGAAGGAAAAGTTGTCGTCACGCTGCTCTGTGATACAGGTCTTAAATACCTCTCGACCGACTTGTATTCCGATAGATAGGCGGAGTTGTATGCCAGCTATTTCATCGAAGAGTGGCAGTCAGTTCTTTCGTTGAATGAAGAATATATCTTTTCTCGCAAACCGGACCGCCCATTCCTCAAAAGGGCACTCTCTGGTCATGGCGATACCCTGAATTCAGTAACAAGCGTGCCGTGTTACTCGTAGGGACGGCATAACCCGATCAAAATGAAATACTCCCTCTTGTTCTGCCTCTTCCTCCTTTCTTGTCGAAGCAATATCGATACCGAAGATTATCTGGCCTATCAGGCATCGGCGAATACAGACGGAATCGTCTCGAAGGGATTTCCGGAAGGAAAGATCACTTTCGATTCTGCTCTTAGCTATGCTGGCAGTGACTCATTCATTCTCTACGATGTCGCCGACTGCGAAATCCATCTCTATCTCGAGGCCGACGAGTCAGGAAAAGTTAAACGACTTTATTGGGTTCAATACGAGGCTTACCTGCCGAGCATCATTCCGGCCAAGTATGACTATTCCGGAGAGCCACTTCGGACACAAATTGGGGGCAAGGAATTTTATGACGGGACGAATTTCTACAACGTTCCGGAGGATAGAGCAGAATGGAGGGATGGCTCGGATATCGAGCACGTATTTGAGATACTTCGAAAGAATGGCTACTCGATGGAATTGGATGTGATGCGGATTCGCCTTGTTCATCTCGATGAATCGCGTAGGAAGGAGCTGATGATTATCTATATGGAGGACATGGCTGTGCATGGCCTGGACTTGAACTCTTTTGGCGAGAATGGAAGGGAATCTGAGGAGTGGAAGGAAGTCTCTGAGGCCCTTCGAAAGCGTGCGCTAGCTGGGATGAAACTGGATTTTGGAGGATGAAACGGTTCCGTGTGCCGTTTTCGGTGTTCTGTTTTCCGTGTTCAAGAGTCGATCGCGATATCAATACCGTGATTCTGTGCGGCTTTCCGCTTGCCGCGTCTTGAAAAATTCTGGACCTTAAGTACCCCTCAACCGACATGAATTCCATTCACGAATGAAGGTCATCCACCTGTCATGATCCGCAAAGCGATATAGGGTGCAATATTGAAAATGGCGAAAGCGATGCGATAATTTTGAAATGCCTGGAAAAGTCCAGATTTGGCTTCCTCTATCGTCGTGCCAAAAATCTTCGCATTGATTTTAGCAATCCATTCCTTACCGACAAAAATAAAGATGCCTGCAAAAATTAGAAACGCTGCGTTGACCACGAGACACCAGCCTAGGAAAGTCGTGAGTGTTTGAAGAGAATCCATATTCGACCTCGTTTTGTTTGATTCGTCGTAAACTACGTAGAAATGGGTTTTGGTTTAGGGTTACAGTTATCGGTGAGATCAGTCCGTTCTGGCACACAGGAAATGCGAAATAGTTGTGGTCGCTCTGCTCAAGATGTACTTTTTATCTTGAGCCCTGTGTGGTTCTCTCGTCGACTAGCTATCTATGTCAAAAAAAATCTCTGCCGATATTGTCATCATGGGGTCCGGGCCAGGAGGCAGCGCCCTTGCCTATTCGCTCAAGGGTAGCGGAGCCGATGTATTGGTCATTGAACGTGGCGGCTATCTTCCAAAGGAGAAGGAGAATTGGGATGCTGCAGCCGTATTTGGAGATGGTCGCTACAAAACTACGGAGCTTTGGCGTGATACGGTTAACGAGAGGATGTATCGACCCGGTAATCACTATTGGGTGGGTGGTCAGACAAAGATGTACGGTGCGAACCTACAGAGATTTCGGGAGGAGGACTTTGGTGAGATCCAGCATCATGGGGGAAGGGCTCCAGCTTGGCCTATTAGCTATGACGACATAGAAGCCTTTTACACCGAGGCAGAAAAGATTTACAGCCTTCGGGGTAGGGCAGGTATCGATCCAACAGAACCATATAGAAGCACTCCATTTCCTTTCCCGCCAATTCCAAACGAAGCGGCCATATCATCTCTTGTGCGAGGGCTGGAATCCCAAGGTCTGAAGCCACATCCCTTGGAGATGGCCATCCGCTGGGAAGGTAAGAGTTGCAATTCCGATACGCCCTGTACAGGATGTGACGGATTCCCATGTTTTGCAGGCGGCAAGTTCGATGCAGAAAGCCAGTGCTTGCGACCGGCCCTCGAGAGCCCGAATGTTCGCCTGTTGACCAATACGGTCGTTCAAAGATTGCACACCTCCTCCAGCGGCGAAAACATTCTGAGCGCGGAAGCCATCCATGATGGTGAAGCGCTCACGATCACAGGATCGATATTTGTTTTGGCCTGTGGAGCGGCCAATTCACCGGCCGTCTTGCTACGATCTCAGGGGAAATCTTGGCCAAATGGCATTGGAAATCGAAACGACCAAGTCGGCCGAAACTATATGCTCCAAAATCAGAGCGCTCTGATGGCTGTCAATCCCTTCGAGAAGTCGTCCCTTACCATGCAGAAGACGATTGGTCTGCACGACTTTCTGTTCAGTGCCCCCGGATTTCCCTTCCCAGCTGGTGCTATACAGACCCTCGGAAAATTGACCGGTATGATGATTCAAACGGATAAACCCTATCTCCCCCACTGGCTCTTGAATAGTCTAGCGGAACGCAGTATCGATTGGTGGATGTCGAGCGAAGAGCTTCCTGATCCTGAGAATCGGGTCGGCATAAACGAACAAGGTGGAATCGAGATCACATGGCGACCCAACAACGAGGAGGCTCATCGAGTGCTCATCAAGCAGACGAAGAAGATGATGCGAGATGCGGGCTATCCCATCGCTTTTCATCGGCGATTTGGCATAGAGGCTAATGCGCATCAATGTGGCACCTTGCGCATGGGAGACGAGCCTATTAATTCGGTTTGTGACCCTAATGGACTAGTTTTCGGAACAGAAAATCTTTTTGTCTCGGACGCCAGCCTTTTCCCGTCAAGTACATCGATGGCGCCGACTCTAACTATTACGGCCCTCAGTCTCAGGCTGGGCCAGCAACTACAAACACCGTAGCTACAGCAATGGGATCAAAGAAAATCAGACTTGTTCTTTCTCCGCACTATGACGACGCCGTCTTCTCTTGTGGAGCGGCAATGCATCGATGGATCAGAGAAGGAGAGCAGGTCTTGGTGGTAAATGTCTGCGCTGCCTCCCCTGGACCTGAAGATATTTTGTCGCCAACGGCTCAGCAATTTCATGACAAGATGGGAGGAGGAGACATCCTTGCGAACAGAAGAAAAGAGGATCGGCTAGCACTCGAGATATTGGGTGTTGACCATGTTGCTCTATCCTTCAAAGATTGCATTTACCGTGGTCATTCTGCGACGGGTCCCTGGTACTACCAAAGCCTAGCAGAGATATTCGGGGAGGTGCATGCCGAAGAGGACGGTCTTGCTTCTCTAGTCCGCTTTGAGTTGAAAGACAAAATCCTTCGAGATGCAGATTGCATCATGTATGCCCCACTGGCCATCGGGCGTCACGTAGACCATCAGGTGGTGCATGAGGCAGCTAACTTACTCCAAGGAGTGGGCCATCCCGTTTTCTACTATGAGGACTTTCCATATGCGGATACCAAGTATCCTCACCCCTTGGATAGTGGTAATACCTCGAGTTTGGAGATGCTTCTGTCAGAAGATTCGCAAAACCAATTCATGGAGATATCTAGGGCTGATCTAGATGCAAAGATCGAGGCTGTGATGGCCTATTCTTCTCAACTGCCGCTAATGTTTGGGGACATGTCTACGGTTGCTACCCGCTTTAGAGACTTCGCCTTCGATGAAAAGGAGAATCGTTTGGTGGAACGCTTCTGGGATCTTGGGAAGTGAGGAGTGAGGAGTGAGGAGTGAGGAGTGAAAGATCGATATTTTCGGCACACATCTTCCGTATTTCGGAACACCGAACACGGAACACTTCCTTCCTCCTGATTACCTATACTTCCCAGCATGAGATTAGCGGGCAAGATATCACTGGTAACCGGAGCTGCCGATGAGCGAAGTATTGGCTGGGGTATCGCACGTGGTCTTGCCCGAGAAGGAGCAAGTGTCGTCCTCAACGACCTCCCTTCAAGGATCTCTGATTTGGAAGAAAGAGCCGCTTTCCTGCGAGACCAGGGCTGTAAAGCAGCCATTGCTCCAGCAGATGTGAGAGATCCAGATGCAGTCAATTCGATGGTACAGGCGGCCGTGGGAGAAATGGGCCGACTCGACATCCTCTGTAGCAACGCTGGCATCATTCGCTGGCAGCATTTTTTAGACATCACGCCTGATGTCATGCGCCATCAAATCGATGTCAATATCAAGGGCAACATGTTTGTCTGCCAAGCCGCGGCAAAAAAAATGATCATGCAAGGAGGCAATGCAAAGATTATTCTAACCTCCTCGGTTCAGAATAATTATTACTTCCCTTTGACACCTGTTTATGGAGCGACTCGAAATGCGATGAACATTTTTGTTGGGGCCCTAGCACTGGAGTTGGCACCTCATAAGATCACCGTGAATCATATCGGTCCAGGATGGGCCGAGACGGCCATCAACGACGCTTCGCCTGAGTTGAACACAGCAGAAGATTTCGAAAAGCAGAAGGAAGCTATCCCCTTGCGAAGGTCAGGTACACCAGATGAAATGGCCGAGGCCGTACTCTATTTCGTATCAGAGAAAGCGAACTACACAACGGGTGCATTTCTACGTGTGGATGGCGGGCTCGGTATCGGCAAGTATACCTATTGAAGCATGACGGACTTGTCTCAACATAAGATTGCATTTCTTGGTGGAGAGAACGAAATCACGGATGCCATAGCAGCCTCTTTCGAGTCGTCTGGTGCCGCAGTAAGCCGTCTCAGTAAGCAGGAGATCGCGCAAAATCAGGTTGAAGAGTCTGCAAGACCGTCGAGATATTCCTGTGAAGGCATCGATTTTGACACAGCCGTCATTTCGCCAAGCTGGTTCGAGCATATTCCATTTCTCGATCTCAAGGTAGGCGACATTGACGCCGCACTTGCTCAGAACCTCGAGTTCATGACCCTCGCCGCCCAGGCTGCAGCAAGACGCCTTATTGAAATAGGAAAAGGAGGATCTATCATCATGCTTAGCTCGGTAGCTGCCAAAATGCCTATGATAGAGACCAACCTCGTAGGCTCTTCCTTGGCCGCGATGGAGGTCATCGCAAAAATGGCCGCCCATGATTTAGCAGGGCATAAGATTCGTGTAAATATTGTAGCTCCAGGCTGGATTCCAGGGCAATGGTCGAAGCCTCTTTTGGATGCCAGTGGCGCCATGCGAACACCGAGCGACCAGCCTTGGGACAACGGAGATGGTGTGTCATCAGTGGCGGCTACGTTCCGCTTCCTAGCCTCAAGCGAATCGTCATTTATTACAGGTAGCGTGATCCCAGTCGATGGCGGATTCACTCTGACAAAATCGTCTTCCAAATCTCCCTATTCCAAACCTGATGCCTGAATTCAAGTGCCAAGCCATACTCTTCGATTTTGATGGCGTGCTAGTCGATTCTGATCAAATTTACGACCGACACTGGACGCGATGGGCGCTCGAACATGGAATAGAGCCACAGGAAATACTATCGATACATCATGGCAGACCCTCGCTACAATCGATGGGCATCGTGGCCCCTCACCTGAATGTCATTGAGGAGTCGAAGGTGTTCAACGCTGAAGTCGAGTCAGATGAGAATCTAGATGGAGTCGAAGCCTATGAGGGAGTGAAGGAAGCACTCCTCTATTTGCCAGAAGATCGCTGGGCGGTCGGGACGAGTGCTACCAGAGCTATGGTTTTGCCAAAGTTGGCCTATCTAGATCTCCCGCAGGCCAAAGTGCTGGTCACGGCGGATGATGTGGTTCAAGGCAAGCCCAATCCGGAACCTTATTTGAAAGCCGCTCAGGGTCTAGGTGTTGACCCAAAGCAATGTGTCATAGTCGAAGATTCTCCGGCTGGTCTTCAGGCGGCAAAGGCCGCCGGTGCTATGGCCATCGCTGTGGCAACGACGCATAAACCGGAGGCCCTGACTGACGCTGATGTTATTCTCAATCGCTTTTTAGATCTGTGTTTTTTCAAGGATGAAAACGGCCTGACATTGTACTGGGCCAATGATTTGAAAAAGTGAGTCATGCAGAACCATACGATCCCGTTTCAGCGATTGAGGAGACAGATGCGCGTGGAGAGATAGCTGAGATCTTTGCCGAGATTCGATCGGTCATGCAAATTCCTTTTCTCACATCGATCTGGAGGAGCCTTGCTGGAAATCAGAAGGATTTGGAAAATGTCTGGAATGCGACTCGGCCGATTTTCGAAAGCGGTCAGGTAGAAGGTGCTTTACAAGCCTGTTTGGATCGTGTTGATCTAGCCCGACCCCTCCTTCCTTTCACGTCCGATCTGACTCCAGATACGCTTGAGGAGATTCAATCGATCATCAAGATCTACAACAGATCGAATGGAATGAATTTTATAGCACTCACAGCTTTACTCGAAGATACGGCAGTTCAGCGAAGAGACTTTCTAAAGGCAAGTCCTTGGACAATGCCCACGGAACTTCCTCGTTTACTAAATGAAAAGGACATGCCTTCCGAAACCTGGCACTTGGTCAATGACCTGAATAGATTTGGTCTTCGGGAGGACCAGCCCGGCCTAGCTAGCTTCTGGCGCCACTTGGCCTATTGGCCGGAATTCCTTAGGAGGATTGATCAGGACTACGATTCTTTAGCAGCTGATATCACTATGGCTGCCGAGCAGGTTTTGGGTGTTGCGAAGGAAATCGCTCCGCAACTCTCAGTATTTCGAGGCGACACAAGTCGTATCTCAAACAAAGCAAGGGACAAAATTCGGAGCTATGTAAACCATCCCGGTTTAGTCGTCAGGATGGTGGTTATGGGATTAAGTCTGGACAACTTCTTAAGTTCATAGCCATAGCTTTGCAAAAACACTACTGCCCTCCCCTACTGATTAGCCATGGATACTACTTCGATTAAGGCGCTCACATTTGATGTTTTTGGAACGGTTGTCGATTGGCGTGGAAGCATCGTTCGGGAGTGCGAGTCCTCCCCGGATCTAGAAGATACTGACGTGGACTGGGCGGTATTCGCTGACACCTGGAGAGCGGGCTATGAGCCCTCGATGGACAAGGTTCGCAAAGGTGAGTTACCATGGATGAATATCGATGAGTTGCATCGTCTCATTTTGGATGAGCTTCTGGATCGTTTTGAAATAACAGGTCTAAACGAAGAGCATATCAATCGTCTCCACACGGTCTGGCATCGACTCTCTGCTTGGCCCGATGTGGTCTCAGGACTGGAATGGCTTAGGAGGAAATATACCGTAGCAACCCTCTCGAATGGGAATGTTGAGCTGCTGAGAAATATGGCTGAATATTCGGGTCTGCCGTGGGATAGAGTTCTCTCATCGGAGTTGGCAGGTCACTACAAACCCGATCCAGAGGTTTATCTCAGGGCTGCAGAGTCGCTCGGTTTGGCGCCTTCTCAAATCATGATGGTGGCGGCGCACAACAGTGATTTGCTCGCAGCGAAGTCTGTGGGATTTCGAACGGCATTCGTCTGTCGGCCTAGGGAGTATGGTCCGGATCAAAGGACGGATCTAAATCCCGATTCCTCAATCGAGGTAGTGGCAGAAGACTTCGAAAGTCTTGCCGAGATATTGGGAGCCTAGGACCGTGGACTGGTCGATCTCGACTTCTCAATCTATTATATCAGCACCAAAACGCCGGTCTGCGGTGTGCAGTGTGCGGAAAGAATTCATGCTTGGGTCTCTATCCTTCGGATAATCGGTTTTCGGACAATCGGACAATCAGAATTTTGGAGTATCAGTCTCTCATACCCTCGGACAATCGGACAATCAGAATTTCGGAGTATCGGAGTATCGGAGTATCGGAGTATCTGGTTATCGAATTCCAAGCGCGAAAAGTAGCTGGGCAATGAAATAGAGCGGGATACCAAATAGGGCGTTTGAAAATGAGCTCTTGATAAAACGTTCTTTTGCGACAAATAAATCAGACACGGCAAAACATAAAGCAGCAACCACAAAGACCCACGCTCCGCTATCCAAGGAATACTTGAAAGCGACTACAAGCATCGTAGAAATGGCGACGAGATACACGGGTACAAGCCATCGATAGATGCCCTCGACATGTCGACCAAGCCACGCCCAGGCTGCCCAGGTCAATAAGGGTATGGAGAATAAGGGCCATGCCGTTGTCATCCATCTGGGATCGGAAAGAAGGAAGGCCGAGGCGTATGCCATGTGGCCAATCAGAAAGGCTAGAATCCCGAATTGGAAAAATCGTGACTTAGACGAAAGAAGAAACAGGTCACCCAACCAGGAAAAGAGGAGTCCAAGCAGAACGCACTTCGCAAAGGATGAAGCGTTGAGCTCTGGCGTAACAGCGATCCAAATAAAACAGGTCGCTGCGATCATCTTTGAAATTCCTTCGAGATGCGCAGGATTCTTCACTCCCCTTTGAAGCCTTCGATACCTTAAGACAAGGAGTGTGATTACCGCGATAATCTGAATCGCGATAATGAATAATTCGTAGGAGCCGATCTTGAGATCGCTGATCACTTGGCTAATCAAGTCTTCAGGATCCTGACATGATCAACAAGGCAACCCAAGGCACGACAAAAAATATCGCGACTAATATGCGGTAGAGTTGGACTAAGCGAAAAACCGTTAACCTCGATTCTTCTACAGGAAGATTGAAGATCTTCGCGTTGATTTTGTGAATGAAATCGCCCGTGAAATATAGAAAGGCGACGATGCAGATGAGCGCAATAATGTGAATGACGAGGCACCAGCCAAGAAAGGTGCTCAGTGTTTCGATTGTAAACATAGATAGAGGAGTTTTTGTGTGTCGATTAAGATAAGAATCGCGAAGACGAATTAGTCACTAACCCAACTTGGGCAACTAGGTAAATCACCTTTTTGCGAGATGTTGTAGAAGCTCGTCCGTCCGAAGCACGGTCGCGAACTCCTGGTTCAAAGAGGCCAAGGTGACAGCTTGAACAGTTTCTGCATCCAGCTTACGATCTTGAAAAACGTGACCGAAACAAGCGGTAGCATCAGACGCGAGAAAGACTTCGTATTTAAGGTCGCTGGCCGTGCGAGCTGTTGCCGATACACAGTGATCACTTGTCATGCCGACAATAATCAAAGTCTTGTAGCTAAAGGATTGAAGGTAGTCTTGCAGTTCCGTGTCTATAAAGGCGCTATTGGTGCTTTTGACGATCACCTTCTCCCCTTCTAAAGGCTTGACCTCCGACTTGAATTCGAAGGTTTCGAGTCCCGGTCTAAGAACAGAGTCCGGCAATGCGGAGCGGTGCTTGATGTGGATCAGGGGCCGTTCTTCATTACGCCATCGCTCAAGTAGCTTAACGATATTCGATACCGCCTCAGGTGTTGATCGAGGACCCCAGGCTTTTAGGTCCATGCCTTTTTGAACATCGATGATAAGAAGGACTGCTTCTGTGTCTAACATTTCTTAGCCTATGATAAATATCAGATCTTCCCTGACGACTGACGACTGACGACTGAAGTTCAGCTACCGGAAAGTCGGAATTATTCACTTACGATGCCTCGGCCAGGAGCTAAATTCTGTGGTTCTATCAATTTCTTCATTCCAAAATATCAACTCGATGAACCCCGTTTTATCTTTAGGAAAGCTATCTGCAAAGACCGGCAAACGAACGGCGGGTTATCTGCCTCTGACGATAAAGGACGTGAATTTCAGGCTGCCTGTATTTCTGTTGAATGGTATAGAGCCAGGGCCGACTTTGGTTGTCACGGCTGGAATTCACGGTGGAGAGTTTCCCTGCGTGGAAGCCGCCTCGCGTCTTGGTCAATCGATTGATCCAGAAAGACTTCAGGGACGAATGATCATCGTTCCTTCCGCAAATCCTGTGGCTTTTAAAGCGAGAAGCATATTTGTAACTCCAGTAGACAATAAGAATCTGAATCGGCATTTTCCGGGCAACAACAGAGGGACCTTCACTCCAGCTTGGGCTCATTGGCTTTTTACAGAGCTAATTCAGCAAGGGGATTATTATATCGATATGCATGGTGGTGACATGGTAGAGTCACTCGTTCCCTTCACTGCGATAAGCGTGACTGGGAAAGGAGTAATCGACGAGGCATCGCGGACTATGGCAAGGGAATTTGGTATTCGCGCGATACTAGAGCGAGCAGATACGCCTGGAGGCATAGCTGGCTCTACCCATGTCTCCGCTACGAGAGTTGGTATTCCATCGATTCTAGTTGAGGCAGGTGGCTCAAGTGTTTGGCACGAGCACGAAGTCGAGATTCTGCAGAACGGAGTTCGGCGTGTAATGCATCAGTTTGATATGTATGAGCGCATCGATGAGCCCGGCGAGGAGCCAGAAATATACACGGAATGGGCTTGGCTCAGAGCAGAGCATGATGGAGTTTTCTATCCGGCTGTCAAGGTTGGAGATCGGGTCGAGGAAGGGCAGCCAGTTGGTCGGGTAGCAGATTTACTGGGAAGAGAATTCAAATCGTATCAAGCTCCAAAGTCCGGTGAGGTATTATTTCTTCTTTCCTCGCTTTCAGTAAATAAGGGAGAGCCTTTAATGTCGATTGCGTATTAGCCGATCATCAATGGTGGTTGGCACCCTTGTGGCAGACGTTTTCCTTAAATCAATGGCGTTTCATCACCCAATGAAATCAATTTTTGCTTCGCCATTTCGACTCCCTCCTCAATACCACATTCCTGATAAAGCACCCTAGCTTCCTTCCATGCGGCTATTGCTTCAGCAAATTTATTGCGCTGCTCAAGAGTTTCAGCGAAACCAATTAGGGCGTTGGCTAAATTTCCAATAGCTGTTCCAGTGTTGTCTCGGTAAATAGCCAGGGCTTCTCTATAGCGGGCTTCCGATTCAGGGTAATTCCTGAGAGACCGAAGAGTGTCCGCAATATGCCTAGTTGAATGTGCGATTTTGTCCAAATTCCCTTCTCTAGTGTAGTTCGCCAGAGACATTTCGTAATATTCTAGGGCCTTTGCCGGATTGTCATGATCGGACTCGAACTGCGCATAAATGTGAAATATTCTACCTAGTGCGCTGTAGTCATCACTCCCACTGATATTTTGAGCCTTTTCTAAAAGGATTCTACTTTCTGAATAGTTTCCAACACGTCTTTGACTCCACGCTTCTTCAAGTAATTTTTTGATCTCCGAATTAGTCATGATTGATTCTACTCTAATATTCGGTCAGAAGTCATTGGTACTTGGGCGTGGTTCCTGCCAGCCGAAGAATGAAGGCAGGAAACCGATAGTTACAAAGTTTGACATGTGGTTTTGAATCCGAGCATTCGGCAGGGACTTATTCGTAAGTTAATTCCGTTATTGCAAGTAGAAAGAAAAAATAACTAGTAGTTGCTCAAGAAAATATAATCTCAGCTCCTCAGCTCCTCAGCTCCTCAGCTCCTCAGCTCCTCAGCTCCTCAGCTCCTCAGCTCCTCAGCTCCTCAGCTCCTCAGCTCCTCAGCTCCTCTTAAATAGATGTGGCTTGCAATAACGGACATTACTGCATCGAAAATGTATTTTGCTCTACTCTAAGCGGTGTTTTGTCGCAGATGGGCCAACCGTGTTAGGAATTCTTCCCCTGCCCTCCCCCGTCGCGTCGTTGTTAGACAGCGTTCATGTGACGAAGACGGGCCTGTATAGAGCTCACGTCCTCTCTAACGGCTTGATCAACCGACATCTGGTTCTCGATGCTCCTAACTCCGTGAACCACTGTGGAGTGATCTCGGCCACCAAAGAATCGACCGATGGCCTGATAAGATCTTTTTGGAGATTTCTTGGCAAAGAACATAGCCATGTGTCGAGCTCGAACGATGTTCTGCTTTCGTGATTTACCAATTATGGCATCTCTGTCAATCGCGTAGAATTCAGAAATGATATCCAAGATCGTACCTATTCCCCTCTTTGGTAAGCTTCGGTTGATCATGTCGCCAAGAATCTTTCTAGCGAGGTCACGATCAATGGGGTCTTTTTGGAATCTCGAAAATGCAGAGAGTTTGTTCAACGCGCCCTCGAGCTCACGAACATTGTCTCTAATATTTTGAGCGATAAAGAAGATGACGTCTTCATCGAGATTGATTTTTCTCGCTTCAGCTTTTTGCTTCAAGATTGCTATGCGCATATCGAAGTCAGGAGGCTGAATATCGATGGTCAAGCCCCACTTAAACCGAGAAATCAAATACTGATCTACGCCTAGAATCTCTGCTGGCGGTCTGTCCGACGACAGAACAATTTGCTTTCCTGCCTGATGCAATGTGTTGAATACGTGGAAGAATTCAGACTGGGTCTTCTCCTTCCCAGATAGAAATTGGATATCGTCGACGATCAAGACATCGACGCCACGATAGAATTTCGTGAAGCTGTCCATCTTCCCATTTCGGACCGACCAGATGAAAGAAGACGCAAATTGCTCACAAGAAACGTAATGGACTGATTTCGCTGTCTTGTTCTCGAGAATCGAGTTGGCAATAGCCTGCAGCATGTGAGTCTTCCCAAGTCCGGCTCCTCCGTAAATATAGAAGGGATTGAACTGAGAGCTTCCTGGATATTTGGCGATGTCTTTTGAAGCCCGGACAGCTGTACTGTTGCTGTCGCCTTCTATTAGGTTCTCAAAGCCATAGTTTGGATTCAGTCCTAATTTAGACGCGTGTGGGTTTTGACTTGCGTTACCCTTTTGAGAATGAGGTTTTGACCTCGGCGGAATCGAACGTGCCGCTTCGCCATTTGGGCGTTCCGTCTTCGCAACCGACTCTCTCACAAAGGACTCCTTCATGTAGCCGCTGCACTTGTAGGAAATAGATGACCCTTTTCCTAGTACTGAATGGGCGACAGAGTTTAGCTTCTCTCCAAACTTATCTACTACCCAGTCTCTATGAAATTGGCTTGGAAAAGCCAAGGTGAGTACTGGCTTGCCTAATCGAATCTCAAGGCTCTGAACCTGTACTGGATCGATCCAAGTCTTAAAACTCGTCTCGTCAACTGAGCTCCTCAGAAGGGAGACGCATCGTTGCCATGATAAATCAGCCTCACTGGTAAATGCCCGGGGCATGGAAAAACACCTGTTTGAATCGTTTGCGGAAGAAAATTATCGAGCGATAATCGGTAAACGGTGGACGCATTTTACTAGTGATTCTGGTCTCAAGCAACACCTGGAGGCCTTTTATTTATCACCAAATTACGGGCACGTTATCGACAGGTATTGAACAGGTTATCAACAATTTGAAAACTTCCTAGGCATTATTGGTTGACTGCCTATTCATCTAGATTCAAAGTATTAATGACAAAGGCACTCGGGTTATCAAAGCCACCCATTACCATTTGGATCTTGAATGCTTTCTTTTGCTCGGCCGACATGTGCAATGTTAGCCGCACAACCTCCTGTCCGTCTGATTTAACATAGCCCGTCGATGTGCGCTTGTGACCACTGAGAGCTTTTTTCGGTTTCTTGGGCCTCTCCCCTCCTCTTTCAAGGATTTCTCCTTCCTTTGCATCCTTCTCGACTCCAGACGAATCGAAAGCGACCTCTTTCTGAACCAATGGATCTGGAAGGGGCTGCTCAGCTCCTGATGCTGCAGCTAAAGCTGCCTTTATGTCTGCTCTTGGTCTTTTTGCCATTATTTCTCCTCAGCTAGCTTTAGAAGTTTTTCGGATACAGCTGCATAGTCCTGGGATCCTGATCCTGTAGGATCATACTCAAAGATTGTTTGGCCAAGAGCCGGAGCCTCTCTAAACCTGACGCTTTTTCTGACAATTCCTGTGACCTTTTCCGGATATCGAGAATGTAGAACAGACAAAACTTCTCTCGTTATGAGCGTGTTTGTCTCACACATGGTTGGTACGTAAGCCAGGATTTCTGGCGAAATACCACGAGCGTGTAATCGAGTAACGGTTGTTGCCAGATTGCCAAGTCCATCCACATCCAACATTCCCATAGAAACGGGCACGACTAATCCTCCCTTTCCATCCTTTTCAAGAATTTCTTTCGTTAAGGAAAAGGCATTCAGCGATAAGGGTCCAAGATTTGGAGGACAGTCTATTATTAGGACCTCTGCGATGGCCATAAATTCCTCGGCCCTATCCGCCAATCGGTATAGTCCATCTGATAGATCATTACCCGCCTCTCTCTCTGCATCGGACAAGCTTAGCATAGAAGGAATGATCTTGAGATTGCTCCTCCCTACTCTATCGCCGCTACTCACAACGTGCTTAGAAATCGGTAAATCTGCCTCCTTATAAACTTCTGTCATTCCTGTCCGACCCTTGGTCGTCACACCGAAAGACCTAGCTACGTGCCCCTGAGGATCGTTGTCCAACACCAAAACGCTCTTCCCTATTAGGGACATCGCTGCAGCAACGCTTACCGCTGTCGTTGTTTTACCAACTCCTCCCTTTTGATTTACAAATGTGAATACAGTCATACCTGTAGTATAGGTATTATCAATACGGGTGGCAATAGTAGTGTGAGAACGGGTGTCACTATTACCAATAATGGTAGTAGGTACTTATGTATTAGCACGACTACTCCGATTAGTTGTATTAATCCTATCACCAATACTGATATGACATGTATTAGTGGTAGTAGCATTGTTACTCCTATATATGCTTGGTTATTAACTACTAATAACCTGTGGTGTAATTATGTTTATCATTACGTGTTAGGAAATAATAACAAAATTTGGTTGACGTGTTGAAGAATAATAGTCACTTCGGTCTCCAATTGTTACAACGCGTGTTATCGAATAAATTACGCACGTGTTAGGAAATAAGAAGAAGAGGATGTCCGCAAGATATATCAAGAGTTGATTGACGTGTTATCGAATAACAACGTGTTAAAGAATCATGGTTTTAGTGTCTACGAATAAGTATTATCGTGCTAGAGAATAAAAACCATCGTGTCGAAGAATACACTTCCATCGTGTTATTGAATAAGCCGGTCTAGAAAACTCCTTCGATTGGGACTTTGTTTTATATAGACTTATGATGGAGTATAAATATTGTGTGTATGGTACTAAACATCCTTATAACCAATTATTACATTCTTATAACCATGTAATTAGATTTTATTTGATGAAAGCATTTTCAGAGGAGTTCGGCCAAGACGAAAGAAGCTTAGTCAAGTTACCGTTCACGGTGCTTGGGCGCTCTGACAAAAGGAAGATAACAAAAGAAATACGCTCGGAATGGGAGGGGCGCGATGAAAACAATCAACGGAAAAAATTCTGGAAGTCCGTTACAGCGTCTGGAAAACATGGATTGCCAGAATATCCGGCCGAAGAATTGTATATCGCTCTTTTGTACTTCTCTACTCATGCTGGGTTTTCAGAAAGAACGATCAAAGTAGTTCCGTACGAAGTACTCAAGTTGATGCGGTGGGGAACTGACGGGCGCGCCTATCGGAGGCTGCGGCGAAGTCTAAGTCAATTGGCGGGCGTTCTCATTGAAACGAATGCTCTTTTCGACACCGGGACCCAGAGTTTTATAGAAGCTGGATTCCATATCGTCGACAACTATGAGTTCAAAAAGAAAACTAAGGGCTCTGGCGGTAGGAAGGATGTTCTTGAGGTAACCTGGAATAAAAGACTGTTTGAGCATTTCCAGCTTGGAAGATTCAAGCACTTGAATGTCAGCTTTTTCTACTCGCTTTCTAGCCCACTCTCGAAAAGACTTTACAGATGGCTGGATGAGAGCATCTATCCAAGCGGAAGAATTGAAATAGATGTTAGACACCTCGCTCATACTCGACTTGAAATGAGTAGATCTGTCTGGTACGTATCGAGCATCATGCAACGACTTAGACCAGCTTTGAATGAACTGCAGGACACCGGTGTTTGTAATTGGAGTCTTGTAGCCAGTAAGACCACGGACAGTAAGAGAAAACTGGTCTTTACCAAACCAGATAGCACGAGCAGAAAACCTGTGCAACGAATTGCGAAAAGGAAAGGAGGACGTGCGCCCATAATTGTTACTATTCCAAAGTCGGAGTCTAACTTTAACCTTGACGAGGAAATGAAAAAGTTGTCTTTCGAGGAAGCCAGAGACATTGAAAAGGAAGCCGTTTCGATGTTGGACGAATTTAACAAGGCGAGATATCGGGAGGAGGGGAGAGGAGCGATGTCAACCTGGATCATGGTTCGAAATAATATGGCCGCCATTGTTGATCGAAAACGAAAGGATAAATAGCGCCATTCTCACTCTACGTAAA
Organism: Rhodothermales bacterium; assembly: GCA_965250215.1. GTDB lineage: Bacteria > Bacteroidota > Rhodothermia > Rhodothermales > DATKEJ01 > CBDFNN01. The sequence continues at coordinate 72,137 of CBDFNN010000003.1, forward strand.
TTGGTGTATAGGCTAGGAAGCTATTAGTAGTTCAAATACTGTTTGCTCTTTTGGTATTTTGTCCTTTTGTTAATAGAACCAGTAAGTGCCAAGCCAGACGGCACATCGGGAAGTATCGCAATCTACATATGTATTGAGGCCCGGGTCGAACCCGAGCTCTGTAAAACCATCCTTACACAATACGTACATGTATGTCCGAGTATCTGAATCTGAAGGATCTCTGTAGAAAGTCACTTGAGGCTAGGCGAGACCTATCCCTAACCCAAAAAGATCTTGCAGATTTATTGGGGGTTAGACAGTCTTCAATCAGCCAGGCAGAGAATGATAGATCAGGCAGCATGATCAGGCTTCAAATGCGAATCATCCACAAGGCAGGATGGAAAATCGTAGGGCCGCTTTGGGAATTCTCTGAAGAGGACAGGACATAAAGGCTTCGTGTCGGGGCGGATTATTTATATATTCAAACTTGGTTACACACTAAACTAAAAAGGAGTTCTTATCATCCTTTGTTTTAGATGGCCCGCTTTCTCGTCTCGCGAACACCAATTTTGTTTAGGTTTACACTTCTTCTAACACTCTTCCTTCTACATTCTGGAGAGCACGCCTTTTGTCAAAACTACAGAAGTTCGAGACTAGGATTGAGCTTTGGTGTTGGTTCAAGCGATTTCAATTACAAGGCGCCATCAAGCGATTTCGAATATCAGTTTTCGGCTGAGCTAGCAACGCTTTCGCTTTCAAACGACTACCTAGATTTCGACCTGTCCTACGGGAATCAAAAAGGAAGTGCAGAGGATGATCTCCTAGAAATGAACATGCTAGAGGCCGCTCTTGTAGGGGGGCCCAACCTCTCTCTTATCAGTGCGGGTTCGTCTTCGTTTTTCAAAAGCTATATACCTCTTCGCCTAGGATTCGAGTATAGATTCAATTCTGTGCTTGGTGGAATTCCAAATTTGGAAGCACCAAACTTGTACTTGCTCGAAAGCACACTTGGCTTGGGTCTCGGTCTTCTGTGGAGGCCGCCGATCTTGTCTTCTCGATTACACTTTCGAATGCTTGCCCTTACATCAGTAGGTATACAAAACGAGTTAGGAGATCAGTACGAGGGAGATAAGCGCTGGATGAGAAATTCCAAAATTACAACGAGCATAACCTTTGCAGAGGTGATAGGAAATTTTGGATTGACCTTTGCCTACATGAGAAGATCAAGGCGGTGGTCAGCAACAGATTTCACCGAATTCACTGACAAGATTAAAAGTCTGTTACACCCAAGCGAAGTCCCGGTAAGGAGAACACAAGCCCAATTTCGTTTGGGTCTCATATGGCAAGTCGTACACAGAACAAATAAATAGGCATGGACACTCAACAGCGATTAGTTTACAGCCGACCCCGATTTACTCTCAATATGTTTTCAGATATACAAAAAGTGATTAGACTCTATAGCCTCTTTATTTTCGCCCTCCTTTTCGTGAGCGGCCCTCTTTATTCTCAAGTAAATGTTGACAATTTTGGAGCAGTTGGAGATGGTACAACAGACGACTCGAGTGCAATCTCCGCAGCAATTGCCACATCAGGAGAGGGGGCGCGGATTGTGTTCTCCCCAAATAAAACCTACCTGGTTTGTAAAGTTATTAAGCCACAAAAGGATCAGACTATTGACCTTATGGGCGCAACGATGAAAAAGTGTGATGAGCTTGTAACTCAGGTCGTGTCCTACGATGGAGCAGGGCTGTGGGAAGTAGATGATGCTTCTGAGTTTGAAATTGGAATGTGGCTGTCTATATCATCGAATGGCGGCTACGACGTTACAACGGGCCCTATGGAGATTACAGACATCACCGCAAACGAAATCACCTCATCTCCGTCATTTCAAGAACCGGCTCCTGGCTCAACCATGACTAGCGATAGTCCTCTGTTTGTTGTCGAACAAAGCGGAGTCACTATTCAGAATTTCAATTTCGACGGCAACTACCCAAACAACGATAGCATCCTAAAGTGGGATACATCCGTAATGCTATTGATAGCGGGAGAAAACACAGTAATAAAGGATGGCAGCGCCAGTAGTATTCCAGGAGACTTTCTCCGATTTGGTATCGGCTCCGATGGAAGTTTGCTGCAGAATGTTACAGTAACAGACGGGTCTGGAGTTTTTGCTCATCTTACAGGAGTTGGGTTCGAGGGGACAGAAGGCATTACGATTCACGGCAACGACATTTCAAATCTCGGTCAGGAGGCGGCCCGTCAAGAGCATGCCACCGGGGCCGTTGAATGGAGCTCCGATGTGGGGAATGTCTATGTCACGGACAATGAGTTTAGAGATCTTCCAATTGCAGCCATCGGAATGGATGATGATCCAAGGGCGTCGGAGGTGATCATCCGAAACAACACGGCAAGAAACTCAGAGGGCTTCATTAGCATGTTGAAACGCATTAAGGACTTCGATGATAGCGATGTACAAATGCTTGAAATTAGCAATAACATGCTGTTTGACACAGGATTGAATTTTATTCATGTCTCTGACTTTCCAGCTCAAGTAGAGGAGCCTATCAGAGACATTCGGATTCTAAACAACAGGGGCGTTAATACGCAATGGGATATCCAAGGAGTTGACAATTTTGAATTCAGAGGGAATGAAATGCTGGTCGATGATCTAGAGAGCGTAGGGGGGCCTTTCGACTTTTTCTTTTCTCAAGCGACACTCCGGCTTAGATCTATGGGCAACGCAGTGATTGATGGCAACACCTTTGAAGGAAATTGGAGACAAATATCGATCGAGAACAGAGGGGAGCAAGATGGCCTCGGATACACAGACATGTATGACATTAGAAATAATACCTTCAGAGAATTTTTCTATTCAGCGATTCAGGGGCGGGCGGACCAAAATAACGTAGGCGGCTTCAATGAAATAGTGAACTGGACAACAAGCAACAACAACATTACAAGCACGGTGTTGGGGCAGGGGACAGGAATCTCTCCATCGGGGGTCGCAACGATCTTTCCCGCTGGCGGCCAGCACACTAGCAATTGCGTCTTTGTAGGATCAGATGCAACAGATACATACGCGACCTGGGTCTATGGACTCAACGTCGCAGGGATAACAGGGGCGGGAGGCAGTTTTTCCGACAACATATTCGTAAACCAAAACGGCCGAACAGGGCTCTGGGGAGGAGGAGATCAAGCGCTATCGCTAGAGGTATTGAATTCTACCGTGTCAGATTTCATAACCTTGGACTTCGTCAATTCAAATGGTGGAATCGAGTCTGGTACAATCGTAGACAGCAGCATTAATTGTGCCTTACCTGCAGTGGTCGGTCTGGAATCCCCAGAGGACGGCGCAACGGGGCAAAGCATAAATCCTGAACTTGTGTGGCAGCAAGATCCTTCCGTTGGGTCCTATCAAGTCCAAGTGTCGACACAAAGCGACTTTAGTAATTTAGTTGTTGACATTACGCTGGCCGGTAGAAATTCCATTCAGCTTGGCGCTCTGGAAAGTTCGACCCAATATTTCTGGAGAGTCAGGGCGATGAACACCGTTGGTTCTTCTGAGTGGTCAAACTCGAGATTGTTTACGACGGGGAGCGGCGTCCTTCTGCCCGGAATTGTAAACCTAAGCTCACCAGCGGACAATGCCGTTGATCAAGACGTGACCGTTCCTTTGGTATGGACAAGGTCTGACCACAGCACAAGCTACAGGTTACAGGTGTCGGATCAAGAAAGCTTTGCGAGCCTCGTTTTGGACATCACCGTTAACGCTGGGACAAGCTTCAATATTAGCGGCCTCACCGTAAGCCAAGGTTATTGGTGGCGGGTAAAAGGCGTCAGCGACCAGGGCGAATCACCCTCTTGGTCAGCGGTATGGAAGTTCACAACAAAGGCGACCAACACAGCTATCGGAGACGAAATTCCTGGCCTGGCCGAAGTTGCCATATATCCAAATCCGGCATCGAGAAACCTCACGATTAATCTAGGAGATGCTCTTGTAGAGGAGATCACGATATTTGACAGTCTTGGCAGATCGGTCCGTTCAAGAGCGAAAGGGGAGGGAATTAGAGGTCAACTAAACTTCGCTATTGGCGATCTACCACCCGGAGCATTTTATATTGAGATCAAGGCGGAGGGCGGATCTAGAATCATTCCCTTGGCCATATTGCGCTAGTGGGGGAGAGGTCATGGGAAAAATGATTACGACCTTCGAAGAAGCCTGTGAGTTTGTGCAAGAGCACAAGGTCTGCACTATTTTTGGCAGCAAGAATTCCCCATACCCCTCCCTGTGGGACAACGTTGGGCTCTCCGCAGAGAAGCCGGCCGAAGGCGGATGGAACCCAAAAGTCGTAGCGATTTGGGACTGGAAGAACAGGATCCCGAACACTTTTCCTGAAGACTTTTTCTATGGCAAGGTGCCAGGAGGTGATGCTGTTTTGATGGAAATGGACTATTTGCGAGAGGTTCATTATCCAGAGAATTACCAAGCCGTGTCGGAGTTAGATAAATTGCCCCGAGAAGTTTTTGAGCTCATTAGGATGGAGCCGTGGTTCACGGGTCCGTTGCGTAAGGAGTCGATCGCGGAATTCGGCTGCACGAAGAGCCGCTTCGATACGGCTCTGAAGAAATTGCAGATCAGTCTCAATATCGCGCGCTCGGTCGATCCTAATTTGAAGAACGATCAGTGGATCCTCTTCACCGACCAATATCCTGACATCGCCAGAGTCTCTGAGTAGAATCTTAGTCCAATGACTTCATTCTAGAGAAAGGAAAACCATTGCACCCCTCTATCGGAATACTGCGATCAACGACCATCACTTTCTCGGCTTCTTCGGCACTCGCGGAGTTGTAGCTGCTGATGCAAAAAGCCCACGCGAAAGGAGGCATATCGAGCTCCATCCAATCTATTCGGGTCCAGAGATCGACAAAGTCTTCACTGCTTGAATCGTTTTTTGCGATGAGATATTGCTCGTCGTTATTCCACTTGACGATAATGTGACGAGAATATCCTTTCTGATTCCATTCAGCTGAGCTGATCTGGTAAGAAACATCGTAGTCATCTATAAAAGAACCTATCAACAAGCTAGGCGCAGAGTGGCCTTCTTGGTTCTCCTGATTCTTAGCACAGGAAGACGAAATTACAACAAGAAAAAGCAGGGCGTATAGTGACAAAAGATAGTATCTGGCTAAGATATTGTGACTACATAGTACAAAACTTCCGTTCTTTTTGACTTTTCAACTTTGCCGCCCTTTTTTCTGAATCCTAGATTCGTGTTTGTCTTGGGTTAGTCGCTTTGTGATGGGGTTTGAAAAGAGAGAGTAGGATCTCCACCCTAGGAATTTTCCCAGCTACTCAACAGGCACAACGAAGGGGGAATCAGGACTGCCAACTTGAAACACCGCTAATTTAAGGGGAATGGTGTCGCTGACGTTGCGTGCGTTCATAATATCCCCGGCCCTCATCTCCAAGGCTTGTCCATCGGTATAAACATTCCGGCCACTCTTTTCCATAACCACCTCAAACTCACCCGTGATGACATAAATGAAGAGGTCTGCATTGTGAAAATGCTTTGGGGCCTTCCACCCAGGGGGGAAAAGCGCCTCTCGAATCAAAACGTCTGCTCCTTCTTCCCCAAGCTTACTAAGCTTGCTTCTTTTCAGAATGTTGTTGTATTGATTATCAGATAGACTAGCATCCTGGACCTCCTGAGTATTGAGAAATGCCCGAGCCTGTTCGACCTCCGGCCGGGTCGATTCCTCGACAGTTATCTCGACAAGTTTTGCGTAATGTTGTGTGGCTTTTTCCCGGTTGCCAGATAGCTCAGCCGATCGCGCTGCACCATAGAGGCTGTTGAAACGGTTCGGCGCAAAGTGAAGCGATTGCTCGTAGGCCATAAGCGCATCAGACGGGCGATTCAGCTCAAAGAATAGATCGCCGAGCTGCTCCCGCGGAGGTAGGAGCGAGCCAGCTGTTGCTGGGTGTTTACCCACTTTTTCATCGAGATCCGCCGCCGCCTGCGCGAGCTGTATGGCATGCTCCGTCTGGTCTTCTGCATAGGCCAGCCAGGCAGCTGCAGCAAGACGCATCGATTCTACCTTACCTGTCCAATCATAGTGGCCAGCAAGAGGGGAGACCACAAGCCCATCGTGAAGCTGGCGAAGTTTATCGACCTCAATACGTGCCTCATCAACCTTGCCGATTCGAGCTGCTCCCAATGCGCGTGCATACGGGATCAAGGCGCGAACTTCGGCGCGCGGCCAATTATCCGATTCTGTACCAGAAGACACGACCTCAGCCGCTGCCGCCCAATCCCGTCGTTCCAGCGCCCAACGGGCTGGTATTTCCGCGATATTGCGGCCTCCTCTGTCCTTGTTTTCCAGGGCGGCTTCATCGAGGATGGCCTTTGCCCCTTTCTGGTCATCGATCTGTAAATAGGCATAGGCTAGATAGCCATGTGGATGCAAGTTAACTGGTGATCCAGCAGCTGCCATGCGCCGGGCTGCATCAGCTGACTTCATGTTCGTCGCAATTGATTCGTTCCACATTCCAAGACGCGTGAAAATGTGCGAAGGCATATGCAAGGCATGTGACGAAGCAGGCGCGATCTTGGCATAACTCAAGGCAGCGGGCAAGCCCTTTTCGGCTAGTGCAGCATAGTCGAAGGAGTGGATTAAATAGTGGGCAATCCCGGGATGCTTCGGTTGTATGGGAAACATCTCGTTTAAAAGCGATCCTGCTTGTCTCTGATTGGCGAGGGTTGCGTCGGCTGGATCAACAGTGCCGAGCAGTGACAATGCATAGAAAATCTTTGCTTCCGTGTCTTCAGGGAATTGCTCAGAGAGATCACGCAGAGCGTTTGACCAGGCAAGTGCTCTATACCGGTGTGGTTGATCTTCGTCTTGAAGGTAATAGGCGCTGGTCGCTGCAATATATGCCTGTTCGCGCTCTGTTTGGGCGCTTACAGTCTGTGCCTTTTCGGCGGCCTCGTAACCGGGCTCAAAGCGATCGTCCGACATGGGCACTGGCCATACAGGATGAAGGTAGGTCATAGCCTCACCCCAGTGTGCGATGCCACAACTTGGATCTTGTTGAGTAACCGCCTGAAAATCAGCGAGCGCCTCTGGATACTCAAATGAATGTAGATAAGCTAGTCCCCGTGTGAATGTACCGACCACTTTCTCGTCACAAGAGATAGGAAAGTTGACGGCACCAAGGGTCTCTGATTCTGCCGCTTGGGATTCATCCTGTCTTTCGGTGCAGGCTCCCAAGGCCAAAGTGACGATGAATAAGGCTGTGAGTATGGGTCTTTGAGTACTGGTTATTTTCGCAGACCAGGGATTCATAGATGTGTTTATGAGAGGGTGCTTAAATTGGTATCGAAATATTATGATAGTGAATTAGTCCAAGGATTGTGTGCGCTGCACATTGGTTACCAATTATATTAATCACTAATTTTATTCGGGAGGATGTGGGAATTGATCGATCTATGCAAACGCCCCGCATTCTTACGTCCTCAGCTCAACTCGGAGTGATGTCGCGGAAAAGGGTGTCATCGTTTATTAATACTCCATCTATCATTATTCCTTGGAGCTCCATATGAATATTGCCTACGCCAAAGGGATCGTCTTTGTCGCGACCATTGTCTTCTGGATACTGCGCGGAGTGATAAAGGCGCGTGCTTTTGGAGTGCCGGTCGTGAAAAGGAGGATTGGCGCGATTGAGATTCTTGTAATTCTAGTCTCTGTTGTCGGATGGATACTACCACTGGTCTGGCTTGCCTCGTCAGAGCTAACATTTGCAGACTATTCGCAATATCCGTCGGCGCTCATAGCCGGAACCGCGTTATATGGATGGGGGCTATGGCTGCTTCACCGCACAAACGGGGATCTGGGAAAGCATTGGTCGGCATCTCTCGAGCTGAAAGAAGACCATCGCCTCGTGACGAAAGGCGTCTATCGTCGGGTACGACACCCCATGTACCTATCACTACTAATCCTTTCTGTTGGCCAAAGCTTGGCGCTTCCAAACTACGTGGCAGGACCGGCAGCACTGATTTCAATGATTGTACTCATTGTGTTTCGAATGCCTGCGGAAGAGCGCATGATGATTGAGCAATTCGGTGACGATTACGTGGCATACCGTGAGCGAACGAGCCGACTAATTCCAGGGTTGTGGTGAAGGCAAGACTTGATGAGGATGTTGGCCACCTTGCGAAGACCTAGTCTCTCAGATCCGATGCTTAGAATGACAATCCATAACCAAAAGGATACAATGGATCTTTGGAGTCATAGGGTACATCCTCCAATTGGTTTTCCACCGCTTCAACGGAGGACGGGATTTCAATAGGAAGTTTGCCGGTCGGATTGAACTTCCCCAAAATGAGTTCGAGGATAATCTCGTCCTGACATTCGAAATCCGCAATGACAGCCTTGCTGGCCGCATTGATTTCTGGGATGACGCTTGGTCGCAAAATCGTCATTACTGTAATGGTAGGTTTCGAATTTGTGCGTTCCAGTATTTCCTTCTTTTCGTCCTCAGGAAAATCCAATCGGCCTTGTGGAATTAGTCGTTCCAATAAACCACCTCCTTTGGGAGGGGAGGAGGGAGTAAGCAGTTTTTGAACGATGAAATCAGCATCGTCGATATCCTCAACAATCTGCGGAAAGATTTTGCTTAGGCCTGTCTGTGTAAAACCGTGAAGAAATATTTTCTTGTCCGTAGAAAGCGGTAGTAAATTAGCCTCGTTCTTTAACAGGACCATAGCTTTACGTTGAGCCTCCTTTCCCTTTTCAACAAATTCAGCTTGACCGACGATGCTAGTATTTTCCAAATCGACATAAGGATTGTCGAAAAGACCAAGCTTAAACTTTTGGCTTAAAATTCGCCGTAATGAAATGTCGATTCGAGATTCGGGAAGCTCATCGCCTTCCACTAGATCGATAATGTGTTGGGCTACATATTCCCCACCGAAAACATCACACCCGGCATCCAATACCTTTTTGACCCGCTCTTTTTCACTTAAATGTTCAACACCCCATGCCGAGGCATCCTTGACAGCCATGTCGGAAATAATGCCCCAATCGGTTGCCACAACTCCATCAAATTTCAAAGAGTCTCGTAAGAGATCTTGAATCATTTCCTTACTAAAGGCAAAACCGACCTCCTCTTTGGCCTGGCCTTTGGGTACGCCGTAGTATGGCATGATCTGGCCGGTATTGGCTGCAAATGCACCCTCTGTGAATGGAATTAAATGGTAGTCGAAATTATCTCCAGGATATACCTGACCTTTGCCGCTTGCAAAATGGGCATCCCAGCCATCTTCTTGTGGACCACCGCCCGCAAAATGTTTAGTTTGACAAACGACACTGCTCGGCCCGAGGCTATCACCTTGAAACCCTAAAATGTACGCCTTTGTAAGCGCTGCACTCAAATGAGCGTCTTCTCCAAAAGTACCGTTGACCCTGGCCCATCTAGGATCCGTCGCGATATCGGCCATCGGGTGCTGTGCTAATCGAATACCCAAGGCCAAATATTCCTGCCGTGCAATGTCAGCGAATTCTCTAACCAAAACTGTATCACCAATCGCACCAAGGCCCAATTGAGAAGGCCAGATAGAAATCCATTTTGCCTCGGAGCTGGCTCCTGGCATGGCCATCGTTCCGTGTCTCGGGTCTGAAATGAGCGTTATAGGGATTCCCAAACGCGTACGCCCGGCGAGCTTTTGAAGATTGTTGTTCCAAGTGGCATAATTTCTTGCCGACGTGCCTCCGAGATTTTGCACGTGGTTCATTTTCATTTTCAGAATCGTACTGGAGGTGCTCTCGGTTAGAAATGAGAAAGGGTCTGAAATGGTCGGTATCTCAAGTAGCGAACCATCTTCTTCCATGGCCAAGAAATGGGCAAGCATCACTCCTGCCTTCTCGTCCAATTGCATCTGAGAAATCAGGTCGTCGACTCTGCCATCGATCGAGGCCCTTGAATCCTCGTAAACATCCAGATTCCCATTCTTATTTAAATCGCGAAATGAATAACCATCAATGGTCAAGGTGATAGCTTCCGCTCCAGCCAATTTCATATTGGAGGACGATTGTACCTTCCATTTGATGAAAAAAGCCAAATAGGCAAGCAGTAAGAGTAGAATGACACCACCAAATATTTTGCCGACTATTTTTAGAGTCTTTTTCATTTCGCTGTTTTAGACTTTTCTTTTTGCTGTTCTTCTCACCGTTTTGAATAGGTCCGAACAAGTTCATCCAAGTACCGCCATTATTTGTTGAGGCGGATAAAGAAAGTGAATTTTGAAGATAGTCAGCGGAGCCAAGTTGTTCAACAAGGAGACAAGTCATCGTAAAATATCACTTCGGCTGTAGAAAAGAGGAAGGACCGATTCTAGATCTCGTATTCTACAATCATTAAAATATCCAACGAACTCTATGCAATTCAAGCCCGCTAACACTAAGGGCACCATCTTGGCCTTTCTACTTCTCTCTGGCTGTACAACTACTCAGGAGTCTGAGCCTACAGCACAATCTATTACGACCGCTTCAGGGCTGACTTATGAGATTATTGAGGCAGGAAGCGGTCCACTTGCTAAATCGGGTGATACAGCCCTAATTCATGAGACGACGCAACTCAAGGATGGAACTATGATTACTGACACTTGGGAAATGAATTTTCCCATTCGGTTTCTGTTAGGCGGTAAACAAGTCATCGACGGGATGGATGAGGCCGTGACGGGCATGCGTGTTGGAGAAAGGCGCAAGCTCATCGTACCACCCTCGCTAAGTCAGCGCTCGAGCTATCCGGAAAATGGATCGTTTGGACCACGAGATACGCTTTACTACAACGTAATTCTTCTACAAGTCTCTGAGCAGTAATGTCATCTCTCGAAAAAGGACTAGACCTCGTCGTCGTTCCAATCGCGGCCCCAACCTGTAATATTGCTTTATCGATATCTGGCCGAGACACTCTCCCGACTGTGCAAAGAGGGAAGCATGCGAAGCCGTCTATTCGACTCTATATTCAAGGTCCAATAAATAGAAACTGAACCGACCAATGGCATGACCAATCACTCGAGTGATAAGGAATCCTCTGTAGACCTATCAACTCTGATCGCTGGATTCTGGCGACTGAGCAGTTGGGGCCAGAGCCCCCAAGAGACGCTGCGATTTATTGAGCGATGCATTGAACTTGGTGTGACGAGCATGGACCACGCGATGGTCTACAAGAGCGAAGCACCATTTGGAAAAGCACTTGCACTGCATCCCAAATTGAGAGACAAGATCGAGATCGTCACCAAGTACGGTATACGCCCAACTGCTTGTGGCGATCTTGGAGCGAAAAAAACGAATCACTACGATAGTGGTTCGGCCGCTATGATCCAGTCCGTTGAAAACTCACTCCAGGATCTCAAGACAGACTACATTGACCTGCTACTGATTCATCGACCCGACTACTTAATGAATGGTGACGAGATCGCCCAGTCATTTTCTCTTTTGAAAAAGGAGGGTAAAGTCAGAGCTTTTGGTGTGTCCAATTTTACCATTCATCAGTTTACTGCATTGCAGCATGCTTTGGACTTTCCGCTCATTACCAATCAGGTAGAATTCTCACCCTATGCAAAGGAGAATCTAGATAGCGGCGTTTTCGAACAATGCCAGCGCTACGGGATTCGGCCGATGTTTTGGTCATGCCTCGGAGGAGGAGCACTTCTAACTCCGAGCGACGAAAAAGGCCACCGCATCATGAAGGCACTCGAAGCAATCGCTGAAGAGGTCGGTGCTCAAACGATAGAGCAAGTCGTATACGCGTGGATATTAGCTCTCCCGTGTAGGCCACACCCGCTACTTGGCACAAGCCGAATTGAACGCGTCGAGCAGGCTGTCGCTTCACTCGGTCTAAATCTGACAAAGGAACAGTGGTATAGTATTTGGGAGGCCTCGGAAGGGAATCCCGTTCCCTGATCGGTCGCTGACTTTTCGCGGTGTATCCGAATTACGTCAGGACTGAATCATGTTAATCACGACAGCCCCTAGGCGCTGTTCGGTTTCAACTCTATGATGCGCTTCGGCCGCCTGTTCAGGGGAATAAACCCTGTCGATGACTGATTTTATTTTACCAGCCTCAATCATGTCCTTTAGTGCGAGTAACTCTTCCTCCGTCTCGCCGGCAAATGCAAAACTCACGGTCTTGTCTGTAATTCTGGAAGTAAGAACGGATCTTAGCATGTCGGATATTCGAGGATTTCCCATCAGATATCGTCCTCCGGATTTGAGGGAGTTAACACAAGCGGAGTAGGAGTTTCCGGCAACCATGTCAAAAATCACGTCGAATGTTTGGCCACTCTGAGTGAAATCCTCTCTGATGTAGTCGAAGAAATGATCTACGCCAATACGGCGCAGCATTTCCTCCTTGATGCCGCTGTCAACGGCTGTTACTTCGGCCCCCATTGACTTGGCAATCTGCACCCCGAAGGTGCCGATGCTACCACCGGCTCCGTTAATCAAAATCTTTTCCCCGTCTAGGATATTCGCTTTTCTCAAAAAGTGAAGTGCGTTCAGTCCGCCTAGTGGGACTGCCGCCGCCTCCACAAAACTCATATTATTCGGCTTCGGCACAATCGTGCTTCTGGCAGGCAGGCTCGCATATTCGCCATAGGCACCAAAGCTAAACCCGGTAGACCCGAAGACCTCGTCTCCTTGACTGAATTTCGATACGTCTTTGCCAAGAGATTCCACCACCCCGGCAAAATATCCGCCCAGTACCTGCTTCTTCGGCTTTGTTATTCCCATCGCAACACGTAAGGGTATCCGAAACCAATTCACTGCAAAATTAAAACTCCTTAGTTCGCAGTCGGCCTTGGTTGCTTCTGCTGCGTGGATTTTTATCAAGACCTCGTCATCTCCTGGTACTGGTTTTTCGATCTCTTCGAACTGAAGAACTTCGGGAGGCCCGTACTTTCTATATACAATTGCTTTCATGTGATTCCTTCTCCGCTATCCAAAGATCTCCTTGACTTGCTTTGCCACCGCGTTGTTTGGATTGCCGCTCATTGCATAGTCTACAATACCTTTCAAATATTCGATTTCCTCATTGCTCAGAACACGATTCGCAAAGGAAGCGATGTTAGATGAGTCAATCGCTCGTTCTGCCTTGATGGCGAAGTAGAGTCCTAGAAATTGTTGAACACCAAAATCATATTCATCCAGATTTTTCTCCTTTAGCTGATTCCATTTAGACACGACGGCCTCCATTCCACCCTTTTCGAAGTCTTTCCATGCTTCGAGACTTGCCAGTGCTTTAGGTTCAACCAGATCTTCGCCAAGCAAGACATCGATAGCCGCTTTCGATATTTCGGTGACCGGTGCGGGAAGGGAGTTGGATAAAACGATGACACCAATTGATCTTTCAGGAACCAACAGAAGGTTGGCGTGAAAGCCATCATCACTTCCTCCATGGCCGATAGTCTTCTCCCCACGATGATCTCCTAAGAACCAACTCAATCCAACATGGCTTTCTTCCTGGTCTGCATCCTCTAAGACCGCCCATTCTTTCCAAAGAACATCGTAGCTCGATGATTCGAGTATTTCCTTAGAATCGAAGCCACCCCGATTTAGATTGGCAATGGCCCAGTTTGCCATATCGAGAACGTTCGAGTGCAAAGTAGAACTCGGTGCATGCCTCCGATTATATGGGTAAATGGGAAGCTGAAACCGAGAGAGCCCGCTTGAGTGAGGTGCGGCCCAATGGCTGGGAAGATCGGTCTCCATCAAGAAAGTGCTGCTCGACATTTCGACTGGATCGAAAATCTGATCTTGTTGGTAATCTTCGAAAGATTGCTTCGATACCTTTGCAACTAGGTCTCCCAAAACTTCAAAGGCGACATTGCTATATCTAAAGCGCTCTCCCGGTGCGGCTATCAGCTCCTCCGATGAAAGATCTCGAACATATCGTTCGAGGGCACCCTCATCATACTGAGGATTATTCCATTCATAGTCGTTGGAGTTGGGCATACCTGCTACATGACTAAGCATTTGTTGAATCGTGATACTTCGATATTCCTCTCCTTTCATCGCGAAGTAGGGGAGGTGTTTTTGGACGGGGTCGCTGAGATTAATCAAACCACGCTCCACTAGTTGCATGATCGCTGTTGCCACGAAGGGTTTGGAGATCGACGCCAAATGGAAAACCGTATTCGGAGTAACTGCTTTTGAGGTATTCATGTCTTGGACGCCAAAACCTCTTGCATAGACCACATTCCCTTCATGGACAACGGCAAGGGCCAGTCCTGCAATTCCATTCGTTGTCAGTAACCCATCGATATATGGTGTTAACTGCACATCAAGCTTGGTCCCAGATTCACCCACTACAATTTGGTCTGATTGGATGGGGCTATCGCTCATGCATGAAGACAGCACAAGTGAGACTAGGCTTATTGAGAGAGAGGATCTAAGACTCATTTGGGAATTAGTGATAGAAGGAATATGGAGTTTGCTTGTGACTGACGAATCGAATACGCTAGGGTTACACCTAGCAGAGTCTTGTCAGAGTTTCAAGCGATGGATGTACTAGCAATTTCGTGAATCACACAAGGTTTCAGACTTAAAGCAGGGCTCGTGGATCCTGGACCTAGTGTAGCTTTATCGGTAAGCGATAGACTTAACAGAAGATCGTAGATGCATAATTGGGCGCATGTTGAATTATGCTTTCTTCTTTCCGATACTATTTCGAGATCTGGGCGACTCCTTAAGTAACATCAGAATGGTAAAAGTTCATGAGACGATTCATCGTTCTTCTCACGTTTCTGCCCATCGTTATGCATCATCAATCTTCGCAGGCGCAATCGCTCGACCTCGCGGTAGACGGCTATGGTCTCAGTATCGGTAACTCCAGCCGGATTACCGGTATTCGAATTAATATATCCGACAAACAGGTCGAGCAGATAAATGGACTAAACCTTACGTTTTGGACACCGGGCAAGAATCCTAAAGCCGTGTATAATGGAATAGCGCTCGGTCTCATCGGCACAAAAGCTCGAAGGATCACCGGTCTGGCCTTCAGCGGAATCGGCGTCACAGCGACAGAGCATATTGGTGGAATTGCTGGCGGCGGCTTAGGCGTGGGAGCGGCCAATATGACGGGTGTGGCCATGGGTTTAATTGTAGACGTCAAAGAACGTTTTAGAGGAATCAGTATCAGCGGATTTTGGGGCGGAAAAAGTGAGCAATTTGATGGTCTGGCATTAAGCCTCGGTTTTGCGACAGCCAAGAATGTAAGAGGGGCCGTGATTGGCGGCATAGGAGCTGGCGCGGACAGTAGCTTGACAGGTCTGGCCCTGGGCGTTTTCGGAGCCTATTCTAGGAATCTTCAGGGCGTGGCAGTTGGAGGACTAGGGGTAGGCGCTCAAGAGATGACGGGCATTGCTCTTAGTGGCGGAGGGATCGGAGGTGAACGTTTGGACGGAATTATGATCGCCGGTTTGGGTCTTGGTGCCAGTGAGCGGATCAGGGGAATCGCCATAGGAGGCTTCGTGACGGTTGCTCCAGAAATGACAGGCGTGATGGTTGGTGCATTTAACGGATTCTACATCGACAGGATCGATCTAGAGGATTTTCTTCACTTCAATCTGGCTAACGAACAATTCACAGGGCTGTCGATCGGTCTTGTGAATTACACGGCTCAGCTCAAAGGAGTGCAAATAGGCCTTCTCAACTACGCCGGAAATAATCCTCGATGGCTACGTTTGCTTCCGTTTATTAACGTGAACCTATAGAAAGAGTCGTCGCATCATCGGATAAGTGTATGAGATTTGCGTGAGCCCATTCTCAATTGAGCTGAAATAATGTCCAATCTATAAATAGGTCTTTGAATCCCGTTTGGAATACTGCTATTTGCTGAACAGAGCCACACCCTTGTCGGGTTTAAGCTTGGTATCGCCTATAAAGATGTCGACTTTTTTTGGTCAATCAAAGGGCAGCCTTTTCATATGCACCGAATCGCTCAAAGTGACAAGTGTAGCCGTTTGGGATACGCTGCAGGTAATCCTGATGCTCTGGCTCTGCCGGCCAGAATTTAGTGAAGGGCTCAAGCGTAGTAACCACCTTAGCTGGCCATCGGCTTGAGACATCTACCACATTGATAAACTCCTTAGCCGTATTTTTCTCATCGTCATCTTTGAAGAAGATAACTGAGCGATAGCTAGATCCTTGATCATTTCCCTGACGGTCGACCGTCGAAGGGTCATGTATTCTGAAGAAATAGTCGAGAATAGCCTCATACGTTGTAATGCTCGAATCATAAGTGATTTCGATGCCCTCTGCATGACCAGGATGGTTTCTGTAGTTTGGGTTCTCATTGGAACCACCTAGATATCCCACCTCGGTATCAATTACGCCCGGGCGAACTCTGAAGAGATCTTCCATCCCCCAGAAACAACCTCCAGCGAGATATACTGTTTTCAAATTTTCCATTTAATTATAGTACAACACCGTTGTAGTGTAAGTGAGAATCTACTTCCATATCTAGCTCGAGAAATCTGCGTATATAGGACTTGGCTGCTGCCTTATCAATGGCCTTGAGCTGTTTGTCAGATAGGTCGCCATTTACGTCAACATGAACGGTGAATTCTGCTTTTTTCGCTTCACCATTTTTGACCAGATCGACTCGTACGTCAAGGGTATCCACTGACATGGCTTCTCGTTCTGTGAGTCGGGTCACGGTGTCAGAGGTACATTTGGCTAGTGATGCAGCCAAGAGGTCTGAAGGATCGAATGAGGTCACATCGATCTCAGAAGTGCTCTCATTTGACACAGCGGTAGAGTCTCCTTTTCTGTGAGCTGTTACTTTGTTCATCGTTTTCGAATTGCTAATTATTAACCGGTTAGTCAGAATCGGGAAAGCTTTCATGTTCAATAATAGGAAGCATCACCTTTCCTCGCTATGGGTTCGTACCTCGCATCAGGGATTTGTTACCGAAATGACCAGCAGGTCGCCCTCAGTCATTAAGCTGTCGGCCCGACGAATTCCATAGGGCGAGGGGTAAACAGTCGTGGTCAAGTCATTCAGACCCTATCTAGTTTCTCTGGCGATCTCCAAGGCATTCTCCAATAGCTCTAGGATTTCTTCCTCATAGAGCGAATCAACAATTTGGATATCCTCTCCTTGATGCTCTCTTACAAATTCCTTGTACTCTTCTAAACTCCATCCTCTCGTATTGTCAGTGCCTCCGGGTATTTGTCGTTTGGCAGCGCTATATCGACAAGCTCCAGGAGCGAAGAAGACAATGGACCATTGTTCGGTCTTCAACTTTTCAAGAAAATCATCATCATCGGTAGTTGGAACGTACTCAGGGCCACCGAGACGAGAATGAGCTATTTTCGAGAACCGAAGGGAAAGGATCGGATCGCATCCGCGAGCAAGGATACGCTTTTTGGAATTCTGGGCTTTTTCGGATCCTTCTTTTTCTGTTTTGTCCATGTCTTGAGGTAATAGTCGGGCTATTCAAAAGTAGCCGAGGAAAGAGGAGTGAGAGCTAGTAGCTTGATTCAACAGAATATAGTCGATGTGTTTGCTTTGCTACTCAGTGATGAGGACGAAGATAGTACTTACATCGTCATCATTGTATACTTAGGACGCACGATTGCCTAGGACACCAACGCCATCTACGATGAATCGACTACTGCAAATCGCCATTTTCCTCCTTGTGCCGAGTACACTTCTGGCCCAAGACTGGCCGTCCGAAATGCCTGATGACCTACGTCAAAAACTTCAGCCCAAGGTTTACGCAGTGCTGGCTGGTCACCTTGTTGATCCAGCGACTGGTGAAGTCGCTCAAAACCAGATCATCATTACTCGACACGATCATAAAACCGGTCGGAGTGAAATATTGGAAGTCGGTCCAGCTAATTCGATCTCAATACCCGATGGCGCTGAAGAGATCGATCTATCAGATCGCTATGTGCTTCCGGGACTTGTCGACTCGCACGACCATCTGGCCATCACCTACAAAAAAGAACCTGAGAGTGATAATTATTACTTCACCGTCATTATGGATAGCTCACCGATTCGAGCGATTCAGGCCGTGTCCAATGGAATTCAAAAATTGGCATCTGGATTCACCGTTGTTCGCGATCTGGGCAACAACGGACTTTATACCGATACCGCACTACGAAAAGCCATCGAACAAGGATGGGTACCCGGCCCAACGCTGATAAATTCCGGCATCATCATCGGTGCCTTTGGGGGCCAATTTCATGAGATCCCAGAACGAGAAGGAACGGTCTATCCAGAATACCTGGATGCCGATACGGATGACGAAATCGTCAAGGCTGTTCGGCGCAACATTCACTATGGCGCCAAAGTCATAAAGGTCTGTGTCGATTGTCAAGCCTATCCCTACACAGTCGATCAGCTGAAACTATTTGTCTCGGAGGCAGCAAATGCTGGACAGCGGGTAGCCGGACACGTACAGACCTACGAAGGTGCGCGCAGGGCCATCGAAGCTGGATTCTGGAGCCTTGAACATGATCGTGCCTTAACGGATGACCTGCACAAGATGATGGCAGAAAGGGGTACATTCCGAGCGGGTACCGAGACGCCGCATACGTGGTATCGCGGCAATGAAGAACGATTTCAAGCGACTGTTGAGCGCCTGCGAAACGCCTACGACAACAAAGTGAAGCTAACCTTCTCCACAGATGCCGACTACTACGTTCCTGGTCTTCACCGTGGTGAAATCAGTATCAACTTTCTAAAGACCTGGAAAGCCGCCGAGATCCCGGCGCCTGACATTCTCCGGGCTATGACTACAACCGGCTACGAAGTCTGCGAAATCGAAAACGAGAGAGGACCGATTAAGAAGGGATTCTTTGCCGATATGATTGCGGTTGTGGAGAATCCTCTAGAGGATATCGATGCACTCCGCGATGTTCGTTTTGTAATGAAGGATGGACTTGTCTTCAAGAGAGACAATGTGGTGCAGCCGATGGACTACTTCCACAGCGGTCCAGAATATGGATGGCGCGTCAGATGATCGATTTGGAGAATGGCCTAGAAGGCGACGCCGATCCTCACAGTCGCATCGACCTTGGACTTGATCCTGGTATGCTCATCGGAAATCAATGGCTAAGACGTCCAGAGACGATCGAGGTAATTAATTCATTTGATAAAAAAAGCGTTGCTTCTATTTCGCGGGCTAGACCCGAGGACGTTGATGCTGCCGTGACGGAAGCTGAATTGGCTCTTCGGAAAGAATGGCCAATGCATGAGCGCTACGATCTTTTGATGCGCGTCGCCCACTTATTGGAAGAAAATCAAGAGAGCTTTGCATCGGATATTGCACGAGAAGGAAGTAAGACCATTCGAGAGGCCCGTCGAGAACCGGCTCGAGCTGCGTCGATATTGCGACTAGCAGCCGAAGAGGGGAGACGTCTCTCCGGTGAGACGCTTCCCTTCGAAATCAAACCCGGTTCTGAAAATCGTGTGGGTTATTACACGCGCGTTCCAATTGGGATTGTGGCAGCGATCATCCCTTTCAATGATCCGCTGGCCGTCATGACACATAAAATCGGTCCGGCTTTAGCAAGTGGGAATGCTGTTGTCTTAAAACCAGACTCGTCGTCACCTCTGGCGGTGTTGCGACTGGCGGCACATTTCGTTGATGCAGGACTACCGAAGGGAAGATTGAACGTAGTCACAGGTCACGGTCATGAGATAGGCGATGCGATCGTGAGAGACAAGCGTGTTCGCATGATTTCGTTTACGGGAGGAAAGAAGACAGGAGAGCACATTACCCGAACAGCAGGTATAAAAAAACTCTCCCTCGAGTTGGGCTCCAACTCAGCGGTGATCGTGATGCCCGATGCCAATCTTGATCGTGCAGTTGAGGCGATTTCGGATGGTGCCTTTGCGCAGGCTGGCCAAAACTGCCTGGGTGTGCAACGGGTATTGATTCATTCAGATGTTTATGAGGATTTCACCGCTCGATTCGCTCAACAAGTATTTAAACTGAAAGCCGGCTCCTCACTGCACGAGACTACAGATGTTTGTCCGGTAATAAATGAAAAGGAGGCTCTCCGTGTCGAATCGTGGATTCACGAGGCCGTAGACGCAGGGGCAAAGATAAGGGTGGGTGGGCGAAGAGAAGGTGCCATGATTTGGCCCACAGTCCTAGAAAATGTACCCGAGGGTGTAAAACTGGATTGCGACGAAATCTATGGTCCTGTCGTGGCATTGTACAGGATTAATTCACTCGACGAAGCTATTGAAAAATCTAATGCTGTTGACTTTGGGCTTCACGGTGCCATCTTTACCGAAAATATCAGTGATGCATTTGCGGCGGCGGCTCGTCTCCAAGTTGGAGCTGTCATCGTAAATGACTCGACGGATTATCGCCTCGATACAATGCCTTTTGGCGGAGTCAAGCAGAGCGGGATCGGACGCGAAGGAATGCGCTATGCCATCGAGGACATGACTGTTACTCGCGTTGTCTGCTTTAATCTATAGCCGGGCATTCCGAGGGTATCCAGATGCCTGGTGGTCTTGCTTACAGACGCAGGCATTTATCTCGCCCGATGACTTTAATGAGGTCAGCATTGACCCCTTGGTGCACAAAATGGGTGACAGCAGCGGGCATTTCTTCTTATAAAAAACCACATTCACACTAGTGAAGGAAAACGGAGAGTGCAACGATAATATGATTGCTGAACAAATCCTTCACTTGAATATATCCAGCACCTTTACAAATCTCGGATCATTGCGTACTGGATCGAAAATGGGATCCGCTTTCAATCCCCAGATAAAATGACCTTGCCCTCCATCAGCGATATCCTGTTCCAGCCAATCCAATGCTTTTTCATGATCATCCAATCCCATATAAACTGTCGCGATCATAAATGCAGGCACAAATGCGGCCTCTCTTTTATTCAGTAAATAATTCAAGATTTCTTGTGCTTCTTCTTTTTGGCCATTCTTGCCTAAAGCATAGGCCAACATCCAATTAGTTTTGTGGCCAGCATTGCGATTTTGAAATATGTTCACTGCCTTGGCATAGTCGCCATTACCAACATACATGTGGCCGTACATCCATTTTAAAAAATCATCATCCGGTGTCTCTGTTAAAAGGGCTTCAAATCGTTTTATGCCTTCTTCAAAACTATGCCGGTAGAAATAATTGAGCCCTAAGCTACCGGAGAAAAATGTACTCAAGGGATCCAGTGCACGTGCCTTTTCTATTAAATCCTTAGATCCCTCTGGGTCTCCGTTATAAAGGCTTATCCATGCCAATTTAATTATTGCATCTGCATTATTCGGACTCATCTCAACGGCTTTTACCAATTGGGCCTCAGCCGTTATTCCTTCAAAGCGGAAGAAATTGATGAAACCAATCGTTGCGATGTATTCGACACTTTCCGTATCAGTGGCCTTGAAAGCTGCATCCAGTGCATCGTTAATTGCATCCACAGGTTTCTTGCGACCCCAGAACAAATATTGAATGTGTGTCTTTGCTAAACCAAGATGCGCCCGATCAAAATCGGGATCAAGGTCGATGGCTTTCTCGAAGTATTCGATCGCGTTGTTCAGTTCCTCTAATTGACCGCCGCCACGGTTCAGTAGTTCTTGGCCTTGTAGGAAGGCCTCATACGCTTCTGCATTTTGTGTGGGTACTTTGTCAAAGGCATGCCGTTCTTGTGCAGTCAGTTGAATACTTAGTTGATCAACGATATTTTCGGCTATTTCATTCTGTATCAAAAAAATGTCAGCCAGGTTGCGCTCAAAAGGAGGAGGTGCCCATTCCAATTCATTGGTTTTGGTGTTGCTGAGTTCGACTGAGATTCGAACTGAATTTTCAGCCCGTTGAACGCGTCCTCCCAAGAGATAGTTGACATCTAATTCACTGCCAATCATTTCGGCACTAAGATTTTTATCTTTAAAAAAATTACTGGATGCGCGGGAGATCACTTTAAGGCCTTTGATGTTGATCAATTGAGCCCGGATCTCGTCAGCCATGGCTTGCGCGAAAAACTGATGCGTTTCATCCGTAGTTAAATTGTCGAAAGGCAGCACGGCGATGGAATGAGCCATTTGACCTTCTATCAAGCGATCGCTTTCCTGGCCTTCATATACCCACCAGGAAACCAGAGCCAGAATCAAAACCGCAACAGAAGCAATTGCCAACAGTCCAGTTCGTTTAAATGGGCTGCTTTTATTTGAACGGGCTTTCAATTTCGCTTCTGCTTCATTCGCACTTGGTACCGGCAGCTTTTCGTTGGTTAAGGCAAATACCTCAGTGGATTTCTCAACATTTTTGAATGCAAATGAACCTAAAGAAACCGTTTCGAATTCTGAATGATTCTGTATCTGGTTGTAAATGCTTTTGGAGAATAGAACAGCTCCGGCAATTCCTAGTGTCTCAATCCGGGAAGCCAGATTGACTCCTGAACCATAAATCGAGTCTTTCTCAACGAGTACTTCGCCCATATGAATACCTATGCGCACCGGAACTGCTCGTATTTGTAGCAATTCCTTTTGCAGACTGAGTGCACAACGCACTGCGTCCGTGGCGGTATTGAACAGGCAGAGACAACCATCCCCATAATATTGCTGGACCTCCCCATTGTGCGCATCAAGTGATCGTTCCAATACCTCCTTGAAACGCTCGACATTACTTCGCGCCACGTCTTCGTCCTGCTCCACCATAGCAGTATAGCCTACTATATCACAAAACATTATGGCTGCTAGACGTCTTTGAGAATTCATATTCTGGGAAGGTACGGAAAGGATTTATTCATTTCCGAAATTGCTAAATCCATTTATGTGGAATGGATGCTCATTTTGAATAGAAGCCGATCCAACGGACAATACCTTCTGGATATTCAATGAGTACGCACAGGAGTCAGCATGTCTAGGTGCCTAGGGCCAATATATCGTCAAAGTGGGCGCAACTCCACCAGCAGGGCCTGCCAATGATGATATCGCGAATCCGACCTTTGCTTTCTATTTTTGAGACACTTATACGGCATATCTTTTTTCTTCAGTACATTGGTGCTTCCTCCGAGTCGCCTTTGTTGACCCAGCCCAGCGCCATTTCGATACTCTAAACCAAGGTTCGCTATGCATACCCCTAGCTTCCATCAACTGACCCTTTGGCTGCTCCTAGTTTCCATAAGCACCCTATCCTGTAGTGACCCAACTCCCGAACCCATTCGGATATTGACAGGCGGCATTCGACATGAATCCAATACCTTCGTCCCCATTCTCACGACGGAAAATGAGTTCAGCATTGAACGAGGAATGGACGCGCTTCAAGGCGAGGATTGGGCCCAATACCTTCAAGAAGCCCAAGTTGAGATCATTCCCACTCTGCATGTCAATGCCAGTCCCTTTGGAGTGGTAGCGCAATCGACCTATGAAGCCTTCAAAGAGGAAATCTTGGTGGGCGTTCGCGCAGCCGGGCGGCTCGACGGTATTTTCTTGGATATGCACGGCGCCTTGCACGCCGAAGGCTACCCAGATGCCCAAGCCGACTTCGTCCAGTCCATCCGTAACATTGTAGGCAAGGACGTGCTGATCTCCGGAAGCTTCGACCTGCATGGTAACATCTCCCAAGATTTCGTTGACGGATTAAATATCCTGACGGGCTATCGGACGGCTCCACACGTCGATGGGGCAGAAACACGACTTCGAGCCGTAACACTCCTTCACAATGCGATTCAAAATAAGCAAAATCCAGTCATCGCCCATCTCAATGTACCTATTCTGATTCCTGGCGAGAAAGGCATCACGGCTATCGAGCCTCTCAAATTGCTGTATGAACAACTCCCTGACTTGGCCTTGCAAGAAGGTTTGCTTGATGGGTCTCTTTTTGTCGGCATGCCCTGGACGGATGTGCCTCGGGCCGGAATGAGCGTGCAGGTGGTGGCGGCCGATGCGTCCTATTTGGACTTGGCCGAAAAAGAAGTGCAGCGATTGGCGCAGGAGTTGTGGGATCTGCGGAGCGGACTCATTTTCGATGTAGCTACCGATGACTTTGATGCTGCGGTTCAGACAGCCCGCGACGCGCCAGAAGCTACCGTTTTCATCACCGACTCTGGGGACAATATCACGGCCGGTGCGGCGGGAGATAATCCTTTGGTCTTGGAGCGCTTGCTTGCACTCGGCGCCGAGGATGCGGTTGTAGCTGGCATATTTGATGAAGCGGCGGTAGAAGCCTGTGAAGCTGCTGGGGTGGGGGCAGAAGTCACGCTCACTGTTGGCGGTAAACTGGATACGGTATTTGGCAAACCCTTTACATTTACTGGAACGGTTCGTTCGATCACGGAGACCCCAAGTCAGGATCGCCCTAAGCAGAGGCCAGCGGTGGTGGAGGTCGATGGCGTCCTCGTAGTCTTGCTAACAGAACGCAGATCGTTTACCTCGCCCGATGACTTTAGAGAGGTCAGTATTGACCCCTTGGCACATAAAATTGTAATTGTAAAGTTGGGCTACCTTTTTCAGGGTCTCCGCGATATTGCCCCACGGGCCATTATGGCCCTTACGCCTGGATTTGCCTACCAGGTCGTCGAAAATTTACCCTACCAAAACATACCTCGCCCGATCTATCCCATTGATCCGGAGATGTATTGGACACCGGGTAACTAAAAAGCCATCTACTTACCCTAATACATAATCCAATGATACCCAACTATCGTCTTACATCACACATCCTTTTCCTGCTCCTCGTATTCCTTTTGGGTTCCCAGCATTCGCTATGGAGTCAGGTTGTGCTCTTTACCAATTTTGGCGGCGTTCAACCCAACGCTACCGCCACTAACTCGCAATTCTACCTGGACCCACCTCTCGCTGGTTATTATAATTCATCGGCCGACGATTTTACCGTTCCGGCCGGTGATGCCTGGGGTATTCGGACGATTCGCGTTAAGGGAAATTACTCAGATCCACTCCAGACAGGTCAGTTGGGGCCGGCTCTTTCGGTCAATTTATACATTTTTGGAGATGCTGGTGGCTTACCGAATCCCGCCGTATTCCCGGGTGGTGCGATCCATTCTGAAGTAGGCGTTCCCTATACTGATCTTGGAACTGCAGATTTTGAAATTGTTTGGCCGACGGGCGGAGTAGATCTAGCAGGTGGTCCAACGGGTACCACTTACTGGCTCGTGGTACAAGCCAATTTGGCCGTCTTGGCGGGAGGACAATGGAGCTGGACCGAAACCACTACTACTTCTGGCTCTCCTGCTGCCTGGGTACAGGAACGAGCGGGACCGCTCACTGGAATTAATGGCTGTGTCATCCCCAACTGGGATACTCGGGCAAACTGTCTAGTCGCTGGATCCGAGCAGAATCTGGCTTTTGAATTGCTTGGATTACAATTACCGGTAGAACTCGTCTCTTTTGAGGGTCTCGTTGATGGCGGTCAGGTATTTTTGCAGTGGACGACCGCTAGCGAGACGAACAACGCAGGGTTTGAGGTCCAACACAAAACCAGTCAGAACGACTGGGAATCTCTCGCCTTGGTTGAGGGTGCCGGCACGACTCTCGAATCGCAATCCTACACATACCGCGTTGCCGACATGCTACTGGGCCCGCATACTTTCCGACTAAAACAGTTCGACTATGATGGGACATTTGAATATAGCGCGGAAGTCAATGTTAGCATTGATGTGCCGGGAACCCATTTGTTAAGCGCGGCCTACCCGAATCCTTTCAACCCAGAAACTCGTTTTGAACTCACGCTCGCGACAGAGCAGCAGGTGCAGATTACAGTTTTTGATGGCGTGGGTCGGCAGGTGCAGAGTTTGCACGATGGAAGACTCGCGGCTGGATCGGTCTATGCCTTTAGCATACTGGCCGATGGACTTCCGAGCGGTGTCTATATCTACCAGGTGAAGGGAGAGACATTTACCGAAAGTCGGCGTGTGCTCCTTTCGAAGTAGTAGAGGTCTTTGCACCTAGGGGTGAGGGTCCAGCGTGACGTCACGACGATGAAGGAAAAGGTTTTCCTTTTACGTAAGTAGCCATTATGAAGTATGCACTTCTGTTCAGCTTGACACTTGTTCTCACTGAGCAATCCCAGGCGCAATCGATTGGCATCACGACCTATTGTAACCCGGTGGATGTCAACTATCAGTACAATTTCGAGCAGTTCAACGAGGGGATATCCTACCGATCTGGAGCCGATCCGGTCATCGTCAATCATAAAGATGAGTACTACCTTTTCTCGACAATCGCGCAGGGTTGGTGGCATTCTAAGGACCTGGGTCAGTGGCGTCATGTGAGCCCCGACAAGTGGGACGTTCGAGGTGTCGTGGCTCCGGCGGCGCGATCCGTGAGAGATACGCTTTACATGTTGCCGTCGACCCACGACCGGAGACCCATTTTCTACTCGACCCATCCAGAAACGGGTCGGCTGGAATATTTTAACCGACTACTACCTACCCTTCCAAACGGGCCCTGGGATCCGGACCTATTCCACGATCCCGATACCGATGAATGGTATCTGTATTGGGGCTCGTCCAATCTTTTTCCGCTCTATGGCATCAAGTTGGACCACAGCAAGAAACTCATGTACGAGGGCGAAGCCAAGGAGCTCTTTGTCCTGCATCCCGATGAGCATGGCTGGGAGCGATTTGGTCAAGACCATCGTGGGACGATCGATCCATTTATGGAGGGTGCCTGGATGACCAAGCATGGTGGAAAATACTATCTGCAATATGGTGCGCCCGGAACGGAGTACAACGTCTATGCTAATGGCACTTATGTTGGCGATGATCCGCTGGGTCCCTTTAACTATGCGCCCTACAATCCCGTTTCCTATAAGCCGGGTGGCTTCATGACGGGGGCAGGGCATGGGAATACTTTTCAAGATAGATTTGGAAATTACTGGAACACCGGGACCGCCTGGGTGGCCGTCAATTGGAATTTTGAGAGACGCATTGTTCAGTTTCCGACCGGTTTTGATGAGGATGGACAGATGTTTGCCAACACGCGCTTTGGTGATTTCCCGCACTATTTACCCACAGAGAAATGGACCGATAAAGATGATCTTTTCACCGGATGGATGCTGCTGTCCTATGACAAGCCGGTTATCGCAAGTTCTGTTCGGGACACTTTTCATGTTGCCAATGTGACCGATGAAAATCCTCGCAGCTTTTGGGTGGGCGAGGGGAGTGGGCCAGACGAGAGCGTGACTATTGATTTGGAGAAGAGCTATGAAGTCAAGGCGATTCAGGTCAACTATACCGACTACCAATCGAATATTTTTGAGAGCGACTCAACGACCTACACCCAATTCCGAATCAGCGGATCGATCGATGGGGAGGACTGGTTTCCGATGGCCGATTTGACGGGTGAAAAGCGGGATCGTCCGAATGCCTATGTCGAAATGCCTTCACCAAAGCAGGCCCGATACATCCGCTACGAACATGTTTATGTGGCTTCTCCGAATTTGGCCATTAGTGATATCCGTGTCTTTGGAAATGGAGATGGTCCGGCACCGTCGACCCCAGATAAACTGTTTGCTCGACGGGATGAAGACCAGCGAAATGTCTTTCTGACCTGGGAGCCAGTGGACGGCTCTGTGGGCTACAATTTGCTCTGGGGGATCGCGGCGGACAAGCTGTATCAGACCTACCAGGTCTTTGCGGATGCGGGCTCAAGTTTGGAACTTCGCGCGCTGGGTCTAGGGCAGGACTACTATTTCGCGATCGAGGCTTTTGATGAAAATGGAGTTTCGAGTCAGAGCCCGCCAGTGCATGTACCTTAGCCTAGAACTGCCCTGCGTTGTAATTATTCCGGGCCTTTGAAAAGGCTCGCCTAAATGAGCTCTTTGATTTCGAATCTTCGATGTTTGATAAAAAACCATTTACTTACAAAGCTAATTGCTTCTCGAGTGCTGGGGCGCAACAACTAACAGTGGCAGCTTGCTTCACGAGAAGACTTCCAGCCACGACATTCTCGACAGAGGCACATGTCAGAATGCCATTATCTCTGGCAGAAGCTGCCAGCTCACTCTCCTCTAAAGCAGGACTGCAAGAAGCATCAGCGCCCTCTTCTGCTGGCGCGCAGCAGCTCGCTCCACCATCGCTCGGACGAGAATTACATACCCCTGTGGCTGGCAGCACCAGTTCAATTCGCCGTGCCGCTTCGTGCTTGCCAGCCAGTTCGTCTGCGACTGATCGAACTTGCTCATATCCCGTTAGCATCAGAAAGGTGGGTGCGCGCCCATACGCCTTCATACCAACGATGAAGAAGTTTTTGTCGTGATGTGTTAACTCATCAATTCCATGTGGAGGAACTGTACCACACGAATGAAAATTGGGATCGATAAGTGGAGCTAATTCTGATGGCGCTTCTACGACGACGTCAACATCCAGACGCAACTCACGCAGCATATGTAAATCTGGCCGAAAACCTGCGGCAACAACAATACGATCCACTTCAAAACCGACAGTTGAATCACCCTCTTGGGCACCGATTTCTAGACCTGTTTCGGTTTTCCGAATTTTCTTGACGCTAAAGGGTGCCATTAGCTGTAGCGTTCCATCCTCAATGGCATTCTTTGCAGCCATGCCGAGTGCTCCTCTCGCTGGCAATTCATCATTGATACCACCACCAAGCAATCGTTCTAGGTTGTTGCGGCGTAGACCCCAGTAGACTTTCGTGTTAGCGTTATTCTCTTTTAGCTTTAGAAGATCGAGAGCTGCATTTATTGCCGAGTGACCACCACCCAGAATCAGAGTTCTTTTTCCTTCGTATCTGGTCCTTTCTGTGTCAAGAACGTCAGGAATTCCATATGTGATAAGATTCGAATTTTCTTCCTCTCCTGCTACAAACAGTCCATCCGTCCCAATTGGATTTGGGTTATACCAGGTACCGGATGCATCAATTACTGCGGATGCTTGAACGATAAATTGCTCACCCAAAGAGGTCTTGTAATGAACCGTGAAAGGCGCATTTTCCCTTCCTTTCGAAGAAGATTTACTTAATCCCAATTTGGAGACGGAAACCACTTCAGCGTCATAAATAACTAGATCTTTCAGCACTGTTGTAGTCGCGGCTGGAATCAAATATTCATTAACGATTTCGCCGGCAGTTGGCAAGTGCTCTTTCTCTGGGTGCTGCCAGGATGTTTTCTCAAGAAGAGACACAACCTCCGAATCTGTTATGTATTTCCAAGGAGTGAATACTTTTACATGTGCCCATTCTTGCATCGCTTGTCCGGCACTTTTACCTTTTTCAAGGACGAGAGGCTGGAGGCCTCTTTTTAGGAGGTGTGCAGCGGCTGCGATTCCAACCGGGCCTGCTCCAATAACAGCAATAATTTCGTTTTTTGATTTATTCATGGTCTATACATTGTTAGTCTATGCATCGATCATCGATGCTATGATATAAATTTTTTTTATCAAGAGTTCGTGCTGCGGCAATCGTCGGTTGACATAACCTCACAGTTCTCTAAGCACCTGGTCATATTCGTCCATTCTTTAAGCGCAACTTGGAAAGCTTCTCGACCCTTCTCGGTTATCGAATAGACTTTTCTTTCACGACCAGAAACGATCTCGCTAGCACAAGTCACGTAGCCGCCCATTTCAAATTGCTTAAGAACAGGATAAATCGTTCCTTCCGCTGGCTTACAACATCCATTTGTTTTGATTTTAACCTCTTTAGCCACATCATAGCCATGCAATGGCCGCTGATGCAGAACGCAAAGCATGAAAAACTTCGACAAGCTCATCTTGATCGTACTATTCCAGTAAGCTGGGCTCAATAAATCTGGTGCCTGTTTAACTTTAGTCATGTCGCGATGTATACATTGAGGGTCGATGTATCAAGATTTATGTATTCCTCCCAAATATGTTTCACTTGTTTCTAATTTTATCTCGACCATTGGGAGTCTTTCTAGATTTGGAGACCTTTCGTTGACATTCATTTCCGGTCGCTTGCATTTGAAAATCGGGGAGTGGCTGCTTATAAAAATTGCACCTCGCTGATCCTTGAGATTCGCTGAGGAGGTGATGGCGTTTCGCCTGCGCCATTCTCCGTCAAACTATTGACAAAAAAGGAGGGTAGCGTTGCCGATACCCTCCTGCTTTCGAATCTGATTTGGCTAGCGTTCCGCAGCTAGAAACTCACGACTGCTTCAACGGCAACGCCGCTGAATTCACCATCCATAAAGAGGCTGCTAGTTGAAAATCCTTCATATGATTGCCTGACGTATTCCACCTTCGTCATAACGTTCTTGGTCAAAAACCATCCGCCACCAATATTGAAGCGCGCGATGTCAATTTCTTCACCAGCACTTGTCTTGCCTGTTACAAGATTGTAGCGGCCGCCTAGGTAAAGGTTTTCTCTTCCACCGACGCGATACAGTGCCTCTGCACCATACTGATTAAAGGTTCTTGAATCCGGTTCCGCTGTAGCTTTTCCTGATGAGTTCTCAAAAACACCGTAGAATTCAAAACCCTTAAATTTGACAAAAGGGTTGACCATGATGGCGGTCAATTCGTTACGGAAGCCTGGATCAAATCGACCAGTTCGGAAG
This sequence comes from Rhodothermales bacterium, assembly GCA_965250215.1. GTDB lineage: Bacteria > Bacteroidota > Rhodothermia > Rhodothermales > DATKEJ01 > CBDFNN01. Next base: position 102,649 of record CBDFNN010000003.1, read on the forward strand.
TCGCTTGAAGACGTGGTCATGACGTTGTAGTATCGTGCACCGGCGCGATCTCCAGAATACATATATGTACGAGGTGCTTCGCTTACAGCGTATACTGATCCGGTCACTCGAACTCGAAGGTCTTCATTGAGCTGCTTGTCGTATCCAAGCTTGCCGACGAATGCTGGTTTTGCTGCAGGTGTCGAATTAACCGTGCTCTGATTGAGCTTCGTATTTGTTACCCCAAACATCGCGAGCACACCGTTATCCCGGTAGTAAACTTCGCCGCCAACTTCGGTTGTAAACGAGTCCATGATGTAGTTGCCGACAAAGGGGTTGAAGATCGCCCCACCGTTATCACTCCGGCGGAAGTGGTTATCGCCGTAGTTGATTTCCATATGTCCGACTTTCACGGTGACTTTGTCCATGATGCTTTCGGCGAAGCCATCAGAAATGAAGTCCAGATTGTCAACCTGCAGATAACCGCCCTTTACGTATGGTTCTGAGTGGTGCCGCGAAGACAGATACGTACTGAGGTGCATGCGAATGCCCTTCTCCAACTGCACATCCAGATCCAAGTTGGAAGTTGCGAGGTTGAAGTTATTACCTATATCCAGTAGTGTGTCAGCTGGAAGAATTCCGGTCGAGTGACCCAATCCCTGAAACTGCAATGTGTTGGATCCGCCAATCTTTACTTTGATGCCATTGAAGTCCGTATCCATTGTTTTGGGACTTTCGAAAATATTCAGCCCCCGTTGGTCCAGAGGGCGAAAATTCTGTATGTCGCTTGTCGACTGCGCGAATACGCTACCGGTAGTTAAGAAGACTGCGATGAGCAATGCTGTGAGTGTAGTGACTGTTGTTTTCATAGTGTTATTATGCCGTGTGGCAGATTAATGGAATTATGTAGTTGAAGCTTTAATTATCAGGTCAAACTGAACGACGATTTCGTCGCGTACTTTGATGAGCCCTCTGAAGGCCCTTGGCGGAATTATGCTGTAGTCAGTCATTCGAATTGGCAGGCTACCACTCAAATGGTAACTGCCGTCATCCGACTGAAACGCGGCCGCAAGCAATTCTACTTTTCGCTCAACTCCCGCCATCGTCAGGTAGCCGATTGCATTGATGCTGACCGAGTCGGCAGCTGACTGTTCAATTTGTGAGGCGCTGGAAAGCCGATAGGTAATTGCCGGATGTTCATCGGCACCCATCGCTCGTCGGAGTTCTCGATTCATGCGGCCACGGCCACATTCGAGTTTTGCAACGGCTACGTCGACTGTCGCATGGATCATATTCCAAGCTGCAGCCATGGCATCTAGAACGACGTTTTGTGCCTCACAGTCGAATGAGTTGATTGAGGTTGTGCCCTCGATCCAAAGGCGGCTAGATGGTAAGAGTGTAAACTCGACATCGTTAATTCGCGGTGTTTCTGATTTCTCATCCTGCAGGCTTATCGTCGCAGGAGCGCCGAACCAGTCTTGTTGCGAAAGCCCAAAGGAGTAAGACGAGCTTGCAATAATCAAGGACAATATGATGCTGAATATTTTCATGAATCGGGATTGGCGCACTTGGTTGAAATCGACTTAGTAGGGGAGAGAGTTTTCAAAACGCACGTCCCGTTTTAATCTGTTGCCTCCATGACCAGCTCGAAGGAGATGGTAATTGCATCCTTCGTTTTCATAACACCAAGCATTGCCGTTGGCGGTTTGATGCCGAAATAGGTCATCAACATGTCGACGCTTCCAGAGTATTTGAGCTGACCGTCAGCGAGTTGGGTTACATCTAACACGGTGGAAATCGACATTGCTTTTCCAGCGACGGTGATGACACCCATTGCTTTCAATTGGTCTCCTTCTCTTGCTTTACTCTCATCCAAAACAAAGGTGATGTTTGGATGCTTGTCTGCGTCTAGTGCCTTTCGCAGCTTCCTGTTCATGATTCCCTTTCCACACTCGATTTCTTCCACTGGAACAAGAAGTTCGACTCTCGTTGGAAGGCCGGAATCGCCGCTTTCCATCGTACCGTTTGTTACGACGTCGCAGGACCAATCATGCATTGATGATCCACCGGAAATTTGCATTGTGCTTTCACTGCCGACCTGGTAACGTTGCATTGGCATGAATGAAATAATCGCGACTATGATGGGGGCTAGAAAGGATAGTGTCATGTTCATTTGTAAGGTGCTTAATAGCATTTCTGATACCTATTTGAACACCGACCAGCTGGTGTTTCGCTTAATCACTCTCACTGTTTATCGATCACTGATCGGCATAAGAAGTCTACGATTCAGGGAGTGAAGATCGCCTACTGGAGTGGAGGAATTGCGTGTCGGAATTTCAACCTTCCCTTCGGCAGTGGGCAGGTCCGGCACCTTGTAGGAACGACCCTAGTTAGCTAGCAGGGTCGTTCCTGAGATGTCAGATAGTGTAAGGTCACCGGCAGCCCCTTCAACTTGTCTGTTTTCTTAAAATCGGTTGGCTGTGCCACAGAAGGATTGATGTGATCCTTGTCCAGTTCAATTCAACTATTTTCCTACTTTACCACCATCACTAATCTTTACAGGCATGAAATCAAGAAATAAGTTGTCACGAAGAAAATTTCTGGAGACAACAGGAATAACCAGCACCTCTCTCCTTCTAGCCTCGTCCTCCTTTCTCTCAGCCTGCGGATCAAAGGAAGAGGAAGTTGGAGAACCGAGCGCCCTCCTCGTATCCGAGGCTATACATACGATTTCTTGTCAGTTGTACACCTTTCGATTTCAACTAAAGCAAGACCTTCCGGGGACGATTCAAAAAGTCGCAGAAACCGGCCTAAAACATGTAGAGACATTTGATTTCTCTGACGCCCTGTCCGATGATGAGGGCACCGCACCCAATAATCCGCTTTCATTGAGCAAAATGCTGAAGGATGTCGGTCTATCAGTAAGCTCAATGCACACAGAAATTCCTGTGGGTGATGATCGAGAAAAGGTATTGAAGGCAGCGGAGGCCTATGACTGCAACAAGGTGATTTGGCATGGCTGGCCTGAAGATAAACGTTACCAGACTTTGGACGGTATCAAGGAGCTGGCAGATATTTACAACGAGGCCAATCAATTTCTAAAATCCAATGGCTTGGAATTTGGCCTACATAACCATTGGTGGGAAATGAGACTGGATGACTCGGGCAGCTATCCACTTCGGAGGCTGGCGGAATATATCGACAAAGATATTTTCCTAGAGATTGACACCTACTGGGTAAAATCAGCAGAACGAGATCCCGCTGAAATAATCGAAGAGCATCGCGATCGTGTCCAGTTCTTGCACATGAAAGACGGTCCAGCACCCTGGGAGGAGGATCTCGCCGCAGCTGCACATGAGCCCATGCTTGCCCTCGGAAAGGGTAATTTGGATTTTCGATCCATTACCGATGCATGTGGAGACGCTCCACTATGGATGGTGATTGAACTCGATGAATGTGCTACAGACATTTTCGAAGCCGTCAAGGAAAGTGTCGATTATTTGACGTCCAATAATATGGCTAAAATCTAGTCCTCACTCATCGCTGCCAAATAATCCAACAGTGATTGTTGGGAATAGCATATCTATGCAAATACTCCGTCCAATTCTTCTAGCTAACCTTCAGCAAGCACTGGTTTTTTGGTGTATGTCACCGTCCGGCTTTACAAAATAGTATCGTCTTGCTCGGCTGACATCAAATCAACCTCCAACTCTACGACAACCAATCCACACCAATATGCGACTGTATATTTTGACAGGTCTACTTCTGATAACCGGTTCTTCTGCTCTCGGCCAAGACACCCAACTCCTCAGACAACCAAGTCTTTCCTCCTCTCACGTGGTTTTTGTCTACGCCAATGACTTATGGACAGCGGATCGATCTGGCGGTGATGCCACCCGACTGACCTCCAGCGATGGCGCAGAATCCTACCCGCATTTTTCCGGCGATGGGAAGTATGTGGCTTTTACCGGACAATATGACGGCAATACAGATGTATATGTAATACCCTCGGAAGGCGGACATCCTGAACGTCTGACCTATCATCCCTACCCCGATGTGGTACAAGGGTGGACGCCCGATGGCAAGATCCTTTTCCGTTCCGGAAGAATGGGCCGACCCACGCAGACCAATCGATTCTATACGATTGGAATGGACGGCGGCATGCCTGAGGCCATGGACATCCCACGAGCAGCCTATGGCGAAATATCTCCTGACGGGAAGTTTGTGGCTTATACCCCTATCACGTCCTGGGATGCCGAGTGGAGAAATTATCGCGGCGGACAGGCAATGCCTATTTGGATCGTCGATCTCGAAAACCATGAGTTGGTCCGTACGCCGCAGGAAAATCAGGAACGACACCTCGATCCGGTTTGGAAAGGCGAGGAAGTGTATTTCATTTCCGAGAGAGACTATGCGAGTAATATCTGGTCATTTAATCCGCAGACTGACGAAATCCGACAGCACACCTTTCACAAAGACTTTGACATCAAAAGTCTGGATGCCTTTGGTGATGATATCATCTACGAACAAGGAGGTTATCTGCACATCTTATCAGGCGATAAATCCACGCAATTGGCGATCAATGTCAAGGGAGATTTGAACTTTGCACGACCTCGATGGGAAGATGTAGCGGCCGGACAAATGACGAATTACAATTTGAGTCCAAATGGCAAACGTGCCATTTTTGAGCATCGTGGCGAAATATTTACCGTCCCCAAAGAAGACGGCGACTGGCGCAATATATCCAACTCGCCGGGTGCAGCTGATCGTCATCCCATCTGGTCTCCGAAGGGCGACAAGGTAGCTTGGTTTTCGGATGAATCGGGAGAATACCAATTAGTAGTAGCCGATCAATTCGGACAAGACAAAATGATCTACGACCTCGAAAATCAGACCTTCTATTTTACTCCTGACTGGTCACCCGACGGCAGGCACCTAGCATACACAGACACCGACTATAATATCTGGTCTATCGAATTGTCGAGTGGAAATGTGAAAAAAGTAGGCGCCGATCGATATGCGCATCCAAACCGAGCGATGAATCCCAAGTGGTCGCCCGACAGCCGATGGATCGCCTATGCTCGACAGCTGGAAAGTCACTTCAAGGCCATCTTCGCTTACAACGTTGAGACGGAAGAGCGAATTCAACTTACGGATGGAATGGCCGACGCTATTGCGCCCATCTGGGACCAGGACGGGAAGTCGCTCTACTTCCTAGCAAGTACCGATTACGGACTCGCATCTGGTTGGCTCGATATGAGTAGCTTTGATCCGTCGACAAATCGGTCGCTCTACATGCTTCTCCTTAACGACGAGGAATCTTCTCCGCTGTTAGCAAAAGCTGACGATGAGGAAGTAAAGGAGGAAAAGGCCGAGGATGATAAAAAAGATGACGAAGGTGAGGAAAAAAATGATGGAGTCGAAAACATCGAGATCACAAAAGAAGGAATTCAACAACGGATTGTTGCACTCGGACTTAAGTCAGGCAAGCATGTTGATCTGATCGCCGGCCCCGCAGGATCGGTATTTGTCTCCTCGGAAGGAGACGACGGGTTCGATCTTCAAAAATTTGAGATCGAGAAAAATGAATCCACAGAATTTTTGTCTGGAGTTCGAAGTGTCTCGACCAGTTCCAATGGGAAGCACATCTTGTATAGGACAAGCGGCTGGACCATTGCGGGAACGGACGCCAAGCCTGGAAAGGATGCCAAGAAAATTGACGCCAAGATGAGGATCCGCGTTGATCCGCAAGCCGAGTACAAGCAGGTTTTCAAAGAGGCCTGGCGATACATGCGGGATTTTCTTTATGTAGAGAATGTCCACGGTGCTCCTTGGGATGATGTGTGGGAATGGTACTCGCCGTGGATCGAGCATGTCCGTCATCGAACTGATTTGAACTACGTTCTCGATATCCTCAGTGGTGAAGTATCTGTCGGTCACTCCTACGTGAGCGGCGGTGACATGCCAGATCGCGATTTCATTGGTGCGGGATTGCTAGGAGCTGATTTCGTCATGGTTGATGGGCATCATCAGATAGCCAAAATACTTACGGGTGAAAGCTGGAATCCGACCCTCACGGGTCCCCTCGCTCAGCCTGGGCTTGATGTTGAGGAAGGTGATTTTGTCCTCGCTGTCAACGGACGAAAAGTCAAAAAAGGTGAGAATCTATATGCCCTTTTTGAAGAGACCGCGGGGAGACAGACAAGCATGGCCGTTTCAACGACAGTTGGTGGTGAGACACGAGAAGTCGTCGTAATACCTGTCAGCAATGATGGCGCATTGAGACGTTTCGATTGGATTGAAGCGAACCGGAAAAAGGTAGACGAGCTATCCGGCGGAAAGCTGGCCTATGTCTATGTACCCAATACCGGTGGCAGTGGCTTTACTAGTTTTAATCGGTATTACTTTGCCCAGCAAGACCGAAAGGGGGTTGTAATCGATGAGCGAAACAACGGTGGTGGATCTGCCGCTGACTATATGATCGATGTCATGAATAGGAAACTCTTCGGCTATTTTAATAATGCAATGGGAGATAGGCGGCCGTGGACGACCCCCATGGCGGGAATTTGGGGACCCAAGGTGATGATTATTAACGAGCGCGCTGGAAGTGGTGGTGATCTGCTGCCGTATATGTTCAGAGAGGCTGAGATTGGTCCTTTGGTCGGCACTCGCACCTGGGGTGGCCTTGTCGGTACCTGGGATACTCCCCCTTTCATCGATGGGGGACGCTTTGTTGCTCCGCGTGGTGGATTCTTCGATGTCAAGGGCGAATGGGCAGTTGAAGGTGAAGGTATTGCACCAGACATCGAAGTAATTCAAGAACCCGCCGAAGTCCTAAGTGGCCGCGATCCTCAGCTGGAAGCTGCTGTTCAGGAAGCTCTCCGATTGCTTGAAACCGAAGAGGTCATTCATAAAAAAGAGCCCGCAGCGCCAGTCAGGTATCGAAGACCGAAGAGGTAAGAGGTAGAAATGAAATCTACTTCAGTCTGCAACATGCACGGGAGTGGACCTAATGAATAGTCTGGGTTCTAGTGACCCATAACCAACTGTAAGGACTCATGAAAATATATATAGGGTGTGTATTAATATTGATCGGCATCATGGGCTGCAAACCGGTCGATGAAGCACCTCTAGGGACGGACGATCCCGATCATGAAGAGTGGCTGCAACTTTTCAATGGTATCGATCTGGATAGCTGGGACATCAAAATTAGAGGCTATGATCTGAACGATAATTTCGGCAACACCTTCCGGCTAGCTGATGGTTTGCTTCAGGTTGGCTACGAGGGCTATGAATCCTTCGATGAACGCTTCGGCCATATCTTCCACCGACATCCCTTTTCCTACTATACAATAGCAGTGGAATATCGCTTCACAGGCGAGCAAGCCCCAGGAGGTCCCGGTTGGGCGTTTCGAAACAGCGGGATAATGGTGCATAGTCAAGCGGCCGCCACCATGGGATTTGACCAGGACTTCCCCGTTTCCATCGAAGTGCAATTACTAGGCGGCAATGGAGAAGATGAGCGAACAACGGCTAACCTCTGTACTCCGGGTACGCATGTCGAAATGGAAGGAGCGCTCGTCACCCAGCACTGTATTTCATCTATTTCCAAAACCTACCATGGCGATCAGTGGGTACGAACCCAAGTCACTGTTCTCGGGGATTCGCTGATTACGCATGCAGTGGAAGGTGACCTCGTGTTGCAGTATACGGCGTCCCAGATTGGCGGTGGAGAGGTCAATGATTTCGATGAGTCACAGAAGCTGGATGGTGAACGGCTTACCAGCGGTTACATTTCCCTGCAAAGTGAAAGCCATCCCGTTGAATTCCGGAAGGTCGAGATTTTGAATCTGGCTGGATGCATGGATGCAAAGGCCTCAAATTACAAAACGTATTTCGTACACTCGGATTATGACACGTGTAGGTTTTAGCAGGTCAGCAGTTCAGTTCGCCGATAAGCTGCTGGATTCTCTGTCAAACATTGAAGCCAAAAGATGTGTTGCAACTCCTATAGCTAGGCTGACCATACTGCTGGTTCTTTTGTTAGGGATGGCGAATGAATCACGCTCGCAAGAAGATGGGTCAGCATCAGGTCGACTTTTTTCTTGGAACAAGCTACCCGATTTTCCGGATCCGATCGGAGTCGCAGGATCGTGTGCAGGCATATCAGGGGATGCCTTAATTGTTGCGGGCGGCGCTCATTTTCCCGAGCCTCTCTTTGAGGGTGGCACTAAAGTGTGGACCGACAGCATATACGTATTAGAGCGCTTCGGCGACACTCATACTTGGAAACATGGATTTGCTCTTAATAAACCGCTGGCCTACGCTATTTCGATTAACTGGGGCGATGAGCTAATCTGTATCGGGGGCGGAAATGCCGATGAGCACTATGCAGATGTTATTGGACTGAAGTGGCGTGAGGGCAAGATCGTACAGCGCGCGTTACCAAGCTTGCCGGAGCCAGCAGCCTTCTGGAGCGGGGCATTGCTTGAGAACAAGGTCTATGTGGCGGGCGGACTGCGAAGGCCAGGAGACTCATTGGCGACGAAGAATTTCTGGGCCCTCGATCTATCCGCCGCTAATCCGGAGTGGGAGGTCCTTGATCCTTGGCCGGGCTCGGCACGCTTTGATCCGGTTGCCGCCTCTCTTGGTGGCTATTTCTATCTTCTTAGTGGAGTTGAGCCATCACTAGAGGGAGGACGGTCGCTCCGATTTCTCACAGATGCCTACCGATTTCAACCAGAGTCTGGATGGGAGCAGCTTGCAGATCTGCCACATGCCACGGCCGCGGCTCCATCTCCAGCTATGGTCTACGGGCCATCGCACTTTCTTGTCTTTGGTGGAAACGATGGGTCTGATGTATCACGAGTACAGGAATTGAAAGACAAACATCCAGGCTTTCGTCGTGATATTTTAGCCTATCACACGATTACCGACACCTGGGTCGTGATGGACACTCTAGCGGCGGCTCATGTCAATACGCCAGTCGTCCAGTGGGGCGCCGATATTGTTATCCCAAGCGGTGAGGTCCGTCCAGGCACGCGGTCATCTGCACTCTACCGAGCAACACCGGTTGAGCCTGAAAACGAATTCGGTATTGTTAACTATCTAGTGCTTGGGATCTATTTTCTGCTGCTTGTCGGAATGGGGTTCTACTTTGCTGGCCGAGAGGAAAGTGATGAAGATTATTTTCTTGCTCGTGGACGTATCCCGTGGTGGGCCGCCGGAATCAGTATTTTCGGGACCCAGCTCAGCGCTATTACCTTTATGGCCATCCCGGCGACCGCTTATGCAACAGACTGGGTTTATCTCGTTGGCCAGGCAACGATTGTGTTGCTTGCACCGGTCGTTGTGTATTTCTACCTACCGTTCTTCCGGCGGCTTAAGATAACGACAGCCTACGAGTATCTGGAAAAGCGTTTCAACCTAGTCGTCCGACTCTTTGGCAGCTTGTCCTTCATATTCCTTCAACTAGGACGGATGGGGATTGTAATTTATTTACCTGCTATCGCTCTCACTGCAGCGACGGGGATAAATATCTATATGGCCATCCTCGTGATGGGCCTATTGAGTACGTTCTACACAACGCTTGGAGGCATCGAAGCTGTTATCTGGTCAGATGTTGTGCAGGTAGTTGTGCTGATGGGAGGGGCGCTGTTGAGCCTCTTTATTATCGCCTTCAGTGTAGAAGGTGGATGGTCTGGACTGATCTCGACGGCAGCCGCGCACGACAAATTTCACATGGTTAACTGGACCGGGGACTATACCAGCACCGCCCTATGGGTGATTGTTGTTGGGTGGACTCTCAGCAACCTTATTCCTTACACGGCGGATCAGGCTGTTGTCCAACGTTACCTTACAACGAAAGATGAGAAGGAGGCCGCACGATCCTTGTGGACGAACGCTGCGTTGACAATCCCCGCTGGATTTATCTTCTTCGGCCTTGGCACGGCTTTGTTTGTATTCTACAGCGAAAACGCCGCAAGCTTGGAACCCGCCCTCCAGACCGATGCCATTTTTCCTCTATTTATCGTGCAACAGATGCCAAGTGGGGTTGCTGGTCTTTTGATCGCGGGTGTCTTCGCGGCAGCCATGTCGAGTTTGGATAGTAGCCTTAACAGTGTAGCAACTGCTATCGTTACAGATTTCTACCGGCGATTTACGCCTGGCTCAACAGACAAGGGTCGCCTTCGCCTTGCACGCTGGCTTACTATTCTACTTGGCGTAATAGCTACGACGCTAGGCCTCTTCATGGCCACATTCGAGATAGGATCACTTTTTGATCTCTTTCTCGAACTCATCGGGCTATTCGGTGGCAGCCTTGCTGGATTGTTTGCCCTTGGTATTTTTACGCGCCGTGCCAATGGAAGCGGGGCACTCATTGGGGCTCTGGCCAGCGGAGTCGTGATCTACCTAGTAAAAGTTTTCACACCGATTCACTTTTTCTTATATGCAGGAATCGGAATCGTAACCTGCTTCGTCGTGGGTTATATCGCTAGCGTTCTATTGCCGGCAGAGAAAGCTCAGTTGCAAGGACTGACGATTTATAGTCTTGGGCCGAAGCACCCAGCATCAGTAGAACAAGTTGAAGAGTGACCGAAAAGGAATGAACATTTAGATACGATTATATGAGAAAAGGAGAAAAAAGGTTTAGGCTCCCAGGACTGACTGCAGCCGCTTTCACGCCAATGCGCGAGGACCAGACTCTGGATATTGACCGGATTTCTGGCATAGCTGAACACCTTGTGGCTGATGGTGTATCTGCCCTCTATGTGCTTGGAAGCACAGGTGAAGGCATTTCCTTGACCACTGAAGAGCGCTGTGCTGTAGCAGAAGCATACGTATCTAGTGTTGCTGGGCGCATTCAAGTTGTCATTCAAGTAGGGCATAATAGTCTTGCAACTGCCCAGATTCTGGCGAGGCATGCGCAAGATATCGGTGCCGATGCTATTTCTGCTGTGCCTCCTTCCTATTTTAAGCCAGAGTCCACCGGGCAAGTCATCGCCTGTCTGAGAGAGATTGTTTTAGGTGCTCCCGAACTGCCCTTCTATTATTATCACATCCCTGCAAGAACCGGTGTGGAGATCGATTTGAAGGAATTGATCTACTTGGGAGCTGACCAGTTGCCGTCGTTGGCTGGAATCAAGTTTTCAGATACAAAGCTTTTTCAGATTCAGTCATGCATGAATAACACCAAAGGTAATCACATTGATTATGTTTTCGGCGTCGATGAAATGCTACTTAGTGGCCTCGCTATGGGAATAAAAGGAGCCGTCGGATCGACCTACAATTTCGCCGCGCCGCTTTACCTGCGCATCATGGCCTGTTTTGAAAGCGGCGACTTGGAAGGGGCGAGGCAATTGCAAGCCAAAGCTGTGTCGATGATTGATATTATTCTGCGCACTTGTGGTCGATCTGGTTTCAAGGCGATGATGGGAGTTATTGGGCAGGATTGTGGACCTCATCGCTTACCGATTTCTACCTCATCCAAAAAAGATATCTCGTCGATGTCGGATGCCCTTGAGGATATTGGTTTTTTTGAATGGGGACGAAGTCGTGTCGCTTAAACTGACAGCAGTCATGAGTCGGCGGAATAGTAGGCCTTGAATTCGAGCTCTATCGTCCGCTGTTTTTTCGCAAGAGAGGATCTATGTATTAAGTCGCAGGAGGAGAGCTTCCTAATTTTCTTAACGAGAGGTATTGTCTTGGATCACTAGCTCGGGATTTAACAGGACTCCTTTAGATATCATGTCGAGCATTGCGTCACCATCGTAGTAACGTTCCTCAACAATCTGTCCTTGCTTCCACAGTTGCCAACATAAGCCGTTAATATGATGTTCTTTTCCGTCATGAGTTCGGAAACTGGACTTATTCCGAAACACGCATGTCTGTGTTGGAGCGTGTGTCTTGAGATCGGTGATCAAACCAGATATTGAAGCGGCAGCACTAATAAATGGTTCTTGTTTTTCTCGTGCCTCGGGAGCGTCTTTAGCGAAGACAACACCGTTTGAAAACATGACACCGTTTGCAGAAAAATGTGCGTCAAAAGCATCCAAGGGTCTTCCGGCATTTAGAAGCTCCACTTGTGACAGGACAGAGGCTTCAAATTCATTGTTCATATATCACCTGAATAAGTCTTTTCTCATTTCTAGCCTGTCCTCCTTTGTACCTCGATGAAAGTATATCAAGACAAATGGTTCAAATCTCGATCTGCGATCTTGCCTAAGATACTTCGGTTTAGATTCACGCCGTACTTCAATTATCGTGACTCTGCTTACTATCGCCTGGGACTTGCTCTCTATCAAACATCCCGTAGTCTCTTATGACCGTTGCGACTCTTAATCTATAGTTGTCGAAAATGTATGCTCTTCCTTTCTTTTGGGCTTCGCGGTGATTTTGTAAGTTTCTCCACCTTGCCACGGCAGCTTCGTCTCGCCAAAAGGAAAGGGATAAGACTTTGGACGTATCCGTTAGGCTTGCAAATCGTTCAATTGATATGAACCCTTCTATTTCACTGAGGTCGGTCATTAATTCGCCTGCAATATCCAAATACTCCGGCTGATTTTCCGCGTTAAGGTGCACCTCAAATATGACTGCTACCGTGGGGTCGATTTTCTTCATTTCACTTCTGTTTAGGAATAGACTACTTCACCATACGGCTACATTAGCTTGTCACGGATGTAGAAGCGGGTCTGGCCGAGAGTCAAAATCAGTATGATCCAAACTTCGAATAAGCAACTTCAGACTCAGCTTAAGGCAATCCAAATATAGCTAACTAACATTTAGCGTCTCCGCTGTACTATTTGCCCGGATTGTACACCTGTCGCTTCGCCATCACGCCAGGCGAATTGGCCATTGATGATGGTATGAATGATGCCATCTGACATCAGCGTCGGATTATCATAGGTGGCATGATCTATAACAGATTCGGGATCAAACACGGTGATGTCAGCAATCATGCCTCGTTCGATGAGACCGCGATCTATCATGCCGATAGTTTTTGCAGGTAGGCCCGACATCTTGTAAACAGCGTTTTCTAAAGTCAGCACTTGTTTCTCTCGCACGTATTCTCCCAACACTTTCGGATAGCTTCCCCATCCACGGGGGTGGCCACTCTCGGATGTTGAAGCGCCGCAGTCGCAGGCAATCGAAGCAGTTGGGTGTTGCATAATGGCAATGAGATCGGCCTCAAGCCCAAAGCGAGCAATGATGCCCTGTTCCGATTCCTCGAGTAACCGAATCACCGTTTCACCGGGAGAGTCTAATGACATCTCAGCCATGGCATCAGCCAATTCCCGCTTCGATTGCAGCAAGTAGACACCCTGATAGCCGCCGAAGCGAAGACGCATGGCTTGTTCTGCTTCGAGGATAATTTGTGCGCGCAAGTCAGGCTGCATAAATCGCACCAGCATAGAATCTCTACCGCCGGCTTGGGCCCACGAAGGGATGATTAGAGACTGCAAGCCTGTTTGTCCAGCTAGGTAGGGGTAAACATCAGCGACTGCACCGTCGGCAAAACTCGTCTTTGCCTCTTCCATCAATTTGAGGATAGTTGCAGCACGGCCCTGTTCCCAACCTTGAACTTTCATATGAGTTATCAGAGGAATCAATCCAGATGCTTCCCCAATCTCGATGGTTTCGCTCATACCAGCGATAGAGCTGAAACCACTTTGAGGTGTTACTCGATCATGATTAGCGAACACCACATCCCACTCACTGAATGGTTTTAGTACCTCGACGACTTCATCCGTTGTTGCGTAGTAACCAGGCACATAATCTAATCCCGCCGATACTCCCCAAGCCCCAGCTTCCAAACCGGTTCTAACTAGAGATTGCATCTCCAGAATTTGCTGTGTTGTAGGTCGAATCTCATCAAGACCCACCACTTCACTCCAAACACTATTGAAGCCAATCATAGAACCTATGTTGACCGCCAGTCCTGCAGTGCTCAACTCAGCAAACTGATCATCCAAACTGACCGGCCCATAACCGTCGGCATTCAAGATCTCCGTGGTCACACCCTGACTCAACATATTCACGGCGCTTGGAATACCTTCACTGGTCGCATGACTATGGAGGTTGATAAAGCCAGGGGCAAGAACCAGCCCTTCGATGCTAATCTCTTGTTTTGCCGTGGCCAGACTCAAGTCACCCACGGTCGCAATCAAACCGCCATTTATTGCCACATCACCTAGGTAGGCAGAGTTATTGCTACCGTCCACGATGGTGCCTCCACGAAGTATCAGGTCATAGTCATCGGCATTCTCACATCCGGTTAGCAATCCAAGGACGACTGAAGCTAGGACAATCCCTATTTTTCCAAAATATCTATTCATCTTTAATCAAGGTGGCGAGCGTTCGAAATTCGATCGATGGATTAACCCCAGATACACTATTGAACTTTTTGTTCGGCCACGGAGTGTCCCATCTTAGGCCCTCTCCAAACTCCCGCTATCTAGGGTGGACCATTTTTGCCAGACTTGTAAAAGCCAGGTCCACGTTGTGGCCAGACTTTGCGCTGGTCAGGTAGTACTCTATGCCAAAGGATGAGCCGAAACTCTCGATCTGTTCGACACTTATCTTTCGTTCATAATCCTGATCAGATTTATTGCAAAGAAGTATAATACTTGCCTCTGCATTTATTTCTCGGACCATCGCGATATGCGATCGCATACTCTCCAAGGTACTGCGACGCGTGAGATCACATACAAGCATGGCGCCGGACAAGCCTCGAAAATAGGTTTCGGTTAGAGAAGAATAATTCTCAGCACCCGACAGATCCCACAAGATCAACTTGACGATATTAGCTGTCCCACCGCGTTCAATTTCAACTTCACGCATGCTGATTCCCGTTCCAATAGTACTAAGGTAACGCTCATCGAAGGTGCTGTGAACAAAGCGTCTTACCAGACTAGTTTTACCAACAGCCGGCATGCCGACCATACAGATTTTTCTATTTATGGTGCCAGTTTTTGTCAAGTTAATTTCGATGCCAAAGTGTAAATGTTCGTCAAGGTCCGACTGTGCCTCTTTATAGTTTAGAGTTTACCCTCGAGGATACGTGGGAAGTTGCCCGTTAATTTGCATAATACTACAGCATAACGATGTAGCCAACATGCTTCATTAAACAAGCTTATTTGAGACCTCGTCACAAATAGGACTCTGCACGTCCTCTCAGCTATCCTGCTCGGATTGCGCATACATCCGCCATGTTCGTATACTAATGTTGCAATCTCTCACCACGCTCTCGGCCCGTCACCTCACATCTAAACATGGTGCCTATTATGAAATCACGAAAGATTTCAGTTCTATCCTTTTCTGTGTTGTCTCTTTTTCTTTTTACGTCTTGTGGAGACTCGAAGTCTCAAAACGAATCTGAATCGCTTGGGGAGACGGAAACCTTATTGACCACTGAAGAGAGCTCATCCTCCTTATGTCTCGTCGATCCCAGTTGGATTAGTGACCCATCTCTTCCAAATGAGATTCCCAATGGGGGAGAAGATTTTTGCGACTTTTATCAGTTTTCTTGGCAGTCATTTCTATATCTGATGTCGCCTTCGGGCTCAAATCCAGAGCTTCGCAATTTCGAGCTAAGTCAAGACTACCCCATCCTAGATCTTTCAGGAAACTCGTGCGAAAGTTCTTCTTCCGAACCGAAATTCTTTGTTAGAACCGTTAAGGACGACGATCCAAGCCCAGAATTCATGCTCCCTGAGAGAATCGGTCAAGCCGGTGGAGACGATACGATTTATGACCAGAACAGCAACGTAATTTTCTATAGTGTTCAATTTGGTCGCAGTTTCTGCGGAGCATCAAGCAGCGGAAACTTGCCAAGCGATACCATTGAGCTAAAACTAGCTTGGAAAATTCTAAATGAGAGCGAAAAGGCCGACTACCTGTGGATCGATGCGGATATAGACGTCAACGGTACCGAAGACAAGCAAATATTGGGATTGGTTGGATTTCATTTAGTTCGAGGGACTTCATCTCATCCTGAACTAGTCTGGTCGAGTTTCGAACACATGAGCAACGCACCTAATTGCATCGAGCCATCTCCTGAACCAGATGCTGGGTGGTCCTTTCTTTCTGTGACCTGTAGTTCTTGTTTGGCTACTCCAGATGCATCGTGCTTCAATAGTTGCTCCTACAACTCCGCTTCTCCGGCAACAAGCTTGACAGGTAGTCCTAGTGAGATCTGCAGGATTTTCCCTGAGGGTACAGCCTCCGGTGACAATAAGGGAGAGGAGAATATCGCCATCGTGGACACGATGAATACTCAGCTAGTAGGTCCATCAGGATTACTTACGGGCCTTCCTACTACAGATCCGATGCGAATAATTGGTAATTACATGAACATAGGCGCACTGTGGGTTAGCGATGTCGATTCAAGCGCGACGTTGACAAACCAACGGGGTTCGCTAAGGCTGGAAAACCCGGTTATGGAAACGACCTTTCAGGGTAGCCTGGTCAATAATGGTTCTACAATAACCGCAAGCACAAATGGTGGACTAAACTGTTTTACTTGTCATTCCTACACCCCTGACAGTACAGCGTCAACTGGTCTAAGTCACATTTTTGGTCCTAATACCGGAGCCGCACCGAAGGAATGAGTTCCAATGCCGAAGCATTGCGAAACTCGTGCAAGCTGATACAATATGCCTTTTCCAGCGAATCCAGTCGGCGCGAAGCCGATTGAGACGTAACAGAGCGAGCTGACCAGCGTTGTAATTATCTCGACCCTTGAATTACTTCGTCCAAATGAAATTCTGTTTTCAGGTCATATTGTCGATTCTAATCTGCTCCGTGAGCTTGGCTTGTGACGCCACATCTGTGATCCCGGACGCCGAGAATGGTGATGTAGAAGAGATCATTCCGAGTGGCGACGAGCGCTATCTGGAAGGCGAATCAGAATATATTTTTAACCAGGACCTACTTCATACTTTTGAGCTGACGATTCCGCCAGGCAACTTGGCCGTCATTGATGCCGATCCATCAGCGGAGCAGTATGTCGAGGCCCGGTTGACTTTTGAGGGCGAGTCGATTGCGGCTGTCGGAGTCCGCTATAAGGGTTCGATAGGAGCCTTTGTGGGATGTGTGTCAGGTTCGGATTGGTCCAATCCAAGTGGACACAAGACCTGTACGAAGTTGTCGATGAAGGTGAAAATTAATTGGGAGGGATCGGGCCGACGATTCTACGGACTCAAGAAATTACAATTCCACTCACAGAATCTGGACGATAGTCAAATGCACGATCGGCTGGGCTATTGGATGTTTCGGGAAATGGGCATTCTGGCTCCACGCTCGGTCCACGCAAGACTTATTATCAATGGACAGTACTCGGGATTGTATTCATTGATTGAGCAGATCGATGGCCAATTTACCAAAGAGAATTTCACCGATGGTAGTGGCAATTTGTACAAGGAGATTTGGCCGCTTGGTTCGAACGGCTTTGCCCATTCAGATCAGATCTTTCTGGATCACCTGAGGACCAATGAGGAAGAAAATCCAAGCGCCGAAATGATTCGCGATTTTGGGGAAGAAGTCGAGTCCTCCACTTCGGAGTCGATTCAAGAAATAGTATCGAGGTGGATGGATCTGGATCAGACCATAGCCTATGCGGCTGTGGACAGAGCGATTCGCGCGGATGATGGACCTTTTCACTGGTATTGTGGAAACGGTGCGAGCTGTTCGAATCACAATTACTATTGGTACGAGGAGCCGACGGAGCGGAAGTTGTATTTGATTCCCTGGGACTTGGATAATGCTTTCGAAAACTTGTTGACCGATGTCAATCCTGTCACGCCAATAGCGGATGAGTGGGGGGAAACCCGGGATTATTGCCTGCCTTTTTCTTATGGTCAATTTGGATTACGACAGCGATCGGCTGCTTGCGATAAGTTGACAGCAGGCTGGGCCTCGTACGAGCTCAAGTATAAAGAGGCCTTGCGACGCCTGTTGGCAGGACCTTATTCCGAGGCGATGATCAGCTCAAGACTCGATGCTTGGACGGCGCAGATTCGCGACGCATCGATGGAGGCGGATGGGATTCATGAAGATGCACTTTCCATGGCCAGGTGGAGCACCGCAGTGGCTGATTTGAGATCGGCTCTTGCAAGCAATCGATCGGCTCTCCTTGCTAGATCCGAATGATGGATTGGTCTTTCCATTAAAAGACGCGGGCCTATCACATTTCGGGCATTCCAGGGAAATCGAGGACTCCCTATTAATGGGCACTATAGACTATCATTCGATTTCTCAAATCCTTAGGATACATTCAAGGGGAAGCTGCCCTCCTTGATACAGAATAGCGCTCCCTATGAGGCTTCAGCGGAACTGGCTGTTTCGCAAGACTTGATTCATAGAGATGGCGGGGATCACCTTGTTTCGTTCCGTAGTCAGTTTGTCCCATTTTCTGATAAATTCGCATTGCTCTATCTCTCGTCTTTCGATAGATTAATACAATGAGGCCAAGTCTGGCATCCATGCATTTTGATTATCCTCTCCAACCCTAAATTGACACATGATACAACCTGGCATCCAACATGAAATGATTCGTAGCGAGTTGGAGGAAATCGTTGGTGAACCCCATATTTCGACGCGCCAGGCCGACCGGCTCGTTTATGCCACCGATTGGTTCTGGCTTCCTCAGATGTGGCTTGACCGAGGTCAACAACCTCGCATGCCGGACTACATTGTCCATCCCGGCACGGTTGAGGAAATTGCCGAGATCATGAAGATCGCGAACTCGTATCGCATTCCGGTCATTCCTTGGGGTGGGGGATCCGGTTCTCAGGGTGGTGCGCTCTCCATTTATGGAGGTATCATCCTGGATCTAAAACGTCTCAACCGAATCATCGAAATCGACACCCATTCATTGACCGTGACGGCCGAAGCGGGCATCAACGGAACCCAGTTGGAATGGGCCTTGAATGAAAAAGGCTTGATGCTGCCACATTACCCAGCCTCGGCAAATTGCGCAACATTGGGCGGCTACCTCGCTCCACGCGGAACCGGCACCATTAGCACGAAATACGGAAAAGCCGAAGATCTAGTCCTACGTATGCAGGTGGTTCTGCCCGATGGACACGTACTACGAACCCCGCATGTACCCCAACACGCCGGTGGCCCCGATTTTCACCACCTCTTTCTCGGCACCGAGGGGACTTTCGGGGTGATCACAGAGGCAACCATGCAGGTCGATTATTTGCCAGAGGCTCGCTTGCTCAGAGCGGTGCTCTTCGATGACCTCAGCAATGCCCTCGAGGCAGGCCGCTTGATTATGACCAAGCGCCTAAACCCGTTTGTGATCCGGCTCTACGACCCCAGCTCTACGGCCTCACGGGTCAAGAAAATCCTGGGTCATAGCTTGGAAGGGGCCTATATGGTGATCGGTTTTGACGGCGACCCGGATATTGCGGCCTTGGAAGAAGCCAAGTCGATGGAAATTATCGAAGGCCTTGGGGGTAAAGACTTGGGCCGGGAAGCTGGCGAATCCTGGTGGGATCACCGGTATGATTTTTATTATCCCCCCCAGAGTCTGAAACTACCCTGGATGTACGGCACAACCGAGACCGTCACCACCTATGACAAAATAGAGCAACTCTATTGGGCCGAGAAACGCGCCGTAGAAGAAGAATACAAAGATTGGGATATCGACTTCATTGGGCACTTTTCGCATTGGTTCCACTGGGGTGCTGCATTGTACAGTCGGTTTATCATTCGGAATCCCCCAGAAGACCCAACCGAAGCCCTTCGGCTTCATAATCGGGTCTGGAATACCGCCATGACGGCCGTGTTGGAAAATGGCGGCATGGTCAACGAGCATCACGGCGTCGGGCTGAAACTGTCGCGTTACATGCGCCGGCAATATGGTGATGCCTGGCCCTTACTGGAAACCCTCAAAAAAGCCATCGACCCCAACGGCATTATGAACCCAGGCAAAGTCGGGTTTTAATCCAAATGATGAATGATAGGCTGAAGAATGATTTACATTAAACATCAATCCTTCAACGCTTATCACTCATCATTCCAAAACAAAGTGTATACGTGATTTCTTCTACTGTAATCGATACAACTGAAAACTGCCGGTTCTGTCTGATGTGCAGGCATGTTGCCCCCGTTGGGCATGTGACAAACGACGAGACCCTGACGCCTCACGGCATTGCCTTGATGGTGGCTTCTGAGCGTCGGGACCTCATTGACTGGAATCCGGAGACGGTCCGGGTCATCTATTCCGAACCAGACGCTGGTAATTGCCGTGCGCATTGTGTAACGGATCAACCCCTACCCGCTGCGATTGCTGCCGTACGGGCACAACTTACCGCCCTGGAACTGGCACCGCAGGCGGTCTACGATGTACATGAAAAACTCCGCGAAAATCATTCGCCCTTCGGGAGATCTGCTCCTCAACACGCGAAAAGGCGGGGTAAAGTGGCCTTATTTGTAGGCGACGAAGCGCGCTACCTCTGGCCATCTGCTGTAAAAGCGGCCGTGACCTTACTCAAGGCCACAGGAATCAATCCGGTGCTCATTGGTCGTGGACGCAGCAACGGGTATCTGGCCCAGTCGCTGGGATTTCCTGAAACAGCCCGTGACCAGGCCCAGTCCATCTTAGATGAACTTGATGCAACTGGTGCTCAGCAGTTGATGGTCTTATCGGCAGGGGACTCGTTTACTTTCGGACAGTTGTATGAAGAACGGCTTGATATCGCCTGGCCGACTGACGTGGAGTTGGTCGATTTGGCCTCCTATCTGTCACAACAGATCGAATCGGGTGGATTGCGTATAAAAAAGAGCCGGAGCAAGAAAGCTATTGCTTATGTAGATCCAACACACGCCGTTCGGGTACCGGATCGCTGGGATGCCACGCGCAGCCTGACTGCAGCCTTGGTCCCGAGTCCTTTAACAGAATTGTTCTGGCGACGCGATCGTGCCCACCCGGTGGGTAACACAGCTCTCCAGTTTACTCGGCCTGATATTGCAGAACAGCTGACCCGAGCTCGCTTGGCTGACGCTGTCGAACGAGGAGCCGAACGTCTGGTTTGTGAGGACCCGGCCACACTCTATCATCTCAATCAATATGCAGAAGAGTCTGGAGTGGAGGTACAGGGATTATATGAGTGGCTTGCCGAAATGATGAAGGGATAAAGATCATGATTTGCCTATCAAAAAACAGAGTTATTAGGCCCTAACACTCATGCAAAAAACCGTTGTCATTATCGGCACCTTGGACACGAAAGGTCCTGAGATAAAGTACCTTCGAGATCGGCTTCAAGAACTCGGTTTAAAGACCATCGTCGTCGACTCAGGGATTCTGGGGGAACCGGTTGATATTGTACCTGACATCGACCATGCTGAGGCAGCGAGATATGGCGGCACAACTATTGAAGCCCTGCAAAATGCGGGAAGCCGCGGCCGGGCGATCCAAGGTATGCGCAAAGGTCTGAGGGTGCTGGCCCGCGACCTGTACGACTCCGGCAAATTGGACGGCATCGTCAGCATGGGGGGAGCAGAAGGCGCGGTGATGGGAGCAGCGGCCATGATGGTCCTGCCACTTGGGGTCCCCAAAGTGCTGGTCTCGCCCATTGCATCTGGTCACCACTTCTTTGAGCCGCTGGTGGGTACTAGCGACATGATGGTGGTCCATTCCGTAGTCGACATCCTCGGCCTCAACCCGATTGCTTGCACCATTTTCGACAACGTTGCGGCTTCATTAAAGGGCATGGTCGAACATGGTCACGGACTGCCAAAACCAGATCCGTCAGAGAAGTATGTCGCTATAACGATGCTAGGAAATACAACCAAGTCCGTCATGGCGACTAAAGAGCGTTTGGCGGAGGCGGGCTATGTGGTGGTGATCTTTCATTCAAATGGTGTTGGTGGCCCGGCGATGGAAGAACTGGCCGAACGTGGTCAGTTTGTAGGTGTCATCGACTTTACGACCAATGAAGTCTATGATCCTTTAGTGGGAGGAATTCACGACGGCGGACCCAGGCGATTGACCGTCATCGGGAAACTTGGATTACCGCAAGTGATCGTTCCTGGCTGCATCGATTTCAGCGTTTGGAATGCGGGCACCGTACCAGAGCATCTAAAGAACCGACCCTTTTACGATCATAATCCCGAATACGTATTGGTTCGTACGAACCATGAAGAGATGATCCAGTTGGGGCATATTTTTGCTGAGAAACTCAATCCGGCCACCGGCCCGGTTGTCGTTGCCGTACCTACCCTTGGACTATCGATTCCCAATGTGCCCGACGGCCCGTTTTGGGATCCACCCGCCGATGCTGCTTATTTGACGGCCTTACAACAAGATCTCAGACCAGACTTTCCGATTC
This sequence comes from Rhodothermales bacterium, assembly GCA_965250215.1. Lineage (GTDB taxonomy): Bacteria > Bacteroidota > Rhodothermia > Rhodothermales > DATKEJ01 > CBDFNN01. The sequence goes on from CBDFNN010000003.1 coordinate 124,968, forward strand.
ATACCTACGAGCGCCATGTAAACGATCCGGCCTTCGGACGTGAAGTGGCCGATCTCTTTCTTAAACTAATGAACGAACGATAACTATGATTACGTCCCATGCTCACGACTACAGCCATCTATCACATTTGACCGAAGGCGACGAGGACTTTCGTTCCAAGTTTCTTTCTTGGGATCTCGGCGACCTCACGATGACTGACATCCAAGAGTACCTCAAGCATAAGGACACCATCCTAGTGCCAGTTGCCAGCCTAGAACAACATGGGCCCCATCTGCCTCTTTACACAGACACGGTCACCGCGGTCCACATGTCGATGCGGGTTGCCCAGATGATTGGCGTCTTGCACACCCCCGCGATTTGGATGGGTTACTCGCCCCAACACATGCACGAACCCGGACAAGGTCGCGGTACGATTACTGTTCGCAGTTCCACCTTACTAGCTGTGATGCATGATGTAGCTCGCAGTCTGATCCACCATGGCTTCAATCGGATCATTTTCATAAATGGCCATGGCTCCAACATTAAAGTCGTTGATCCCGTCCTCCGGAAACTCCGCTACGAGACTGGTGCCCTGATTAGCTTCGTCAAACCGTATATGGAGCGTTATACCGGAATCTTGAAAGGCTTGATGGAAAACCCGCCGGAAGAGACGCCCGGGTGGCATGCCAGCGAATTGGAAACATCCCAGGATTTGGCTTGGCGTGAAGATCTTGTCCGCATGGACCGAGCGGCATTCACTAAGGCGCACATACCGGACTTTTTGCCCCGCTCCTTTGAGAAGAAAGACGGGATGCCCGACGTGGAATTTGAAGGATATAGTTACTTTAATTTCCCGATGGACCATCACGAATTCATCGAGAGCGGTGTGATTGGCAATCCGCTTCGCGCTACTAAAGAAAAGGGCGAAGAAGCCTTCCGTCGCCTATCCGAATACGTTGCCCGTGGAGTACTGGAATTGATGACGGTACCGGTAGAGGTACATGACCGGGCCTTTGTCGATCGGGTCATTTAGTCGACAGGGAAGAGTCGGAAACGAATACCTTTTTGAAGACGAGTGAAGGGCTCGTGGCAAATCCGCCAGCCGTTATGTACCTATCAAGTCTCTCGTCATTGTAACATTCAAAACGATGACCTCCATGTCCAGACCTTCACTCGCAGTCCTCCTCCTCCTTCTATCTGGCTTCGGTTCTGATCGTGGGGAGGAGCAAGCGGTGGATCAGAATGCCTAAATCCAAGCCGAACGCCTTCTCCTGCCCGCTATCGCCGTGCTCAAGGTTAAGTGATCTTCCTATTATTTCCTCTATCTAGACTTATCACTGAAAAATACATGAGTTTACATAAACCCTATACATTCGGAGCCGGCCTGTGGCTTTTTGGTCAGTTTATCGATAGATATGCCACCGATGCTTATGGTCCATCAGTAAGCGTGCTCGAAGCCATCGACAGGGCTGGCCAGGTCGGAGATCTGGTTTGTCTTGACATCAATTATCCATTTGATGAAGGTGTACTTGTATCGGACATCAAAAAGGCCCTCGACCGGAATGAACTTCGATGCCATGCAATTACGCCTGCAAGTTACAGCCGCAAATTTCGTAAAGGAGGGCTGACCAATCCGGATCCTGCAATTCGAAGGGAATGTATCGATCTTTATAAAGCAGCTGTCGAGCCGGCGAGAGCACTTGGCGCGAAGTACGTCAAATTCTGGCCCGGCCAGGATGGATATGACTACCCTTTTCAGGCGGATTACGAGGATCTTTGGAATTATTCTGTGGATGCTGTACGCGAAGTCGCGGAATCAGCGCCAGACACGCAATTTGCTATTGAATGCAAATTCAAGGAGCCGCGTACACACATGCTTTTCTGCAATGTAGCCACAACCTTGCTGGCTATCGAAGACATGGGAGTGGATAACGTAGGGATCGTGATGGACCTCGGACATTCCTTATATGCTAAAGAAACGCCTTCGGAAGCCGTGCAATTGGCCTATCGTCGCGGCAAACTCACCAGTGTCGAAGTGAACGACAATTGGCGCGATTGGGATGACGATATGACAGTGGGCTCCGTGCACCTGATTGAAACCCTAGAGTTTTTGTATACCTTGCGGAAGATTGGCTGGAGTGATGTGATTCTGCTCGATCAGTTTCCGTTTCGTGAAGACCCTGTCCAAGCAGCCCGTGAAAGCATCGAAACAATTCGTAAGATAGATGCGCTTGTTGATAGACTAGATGTAGATAAACTTCGCAAGGCGCAAGATGCCCAGGATGCTCTGGCTGCTCAGCGCCTCGTATTGGACTTATTCCTAGGTTAAACTACATGGAAACGTCACGCAAACAACTGGTCCAATTTCTCCGACGGCGTGCAAATGAAATCCGCAAGCGCGACTTAAGAATGATCTATGAGGCGGGCATAGGCCATGCAGGGGGAGATTTCTCGTCCATTGATATTCTGACTACACTCTACTTTGGTGTTTTGAATATAGATCCGAAAAATCCAACAGACCCTGGTCGGGATCGTTTTATTATGAGCAAAGGGCATTGCTCCGGAGCGCTATACACTACGCTTGCATACGCTGGCTTCATTCCGACCGAGGAACTGAATACGTATATGAAGCCCCTTTCACGTCTCAATGGTCATCCGGATCGCAATAAAGTACCTGGCGTCGAAACGAATACAGGGCCACTGGGACACGGGATGCCCGTAGCAGTAGGCGCAGCAATCGGCGCCAAACTGGACAGCGCTGCCTGGCGCGTATTTGTTTTAACAGGTGATGGCGAATTGCAAGAAGGCAGCAACTGGGAAGCAGCCATGACAGCCGGACACAGAGGACTCGATAATCTAGCCGTGATTATAGATCGTAATCGATTCCAGCAAGGAGATGCAACAGAGAATACTGTTGGCCTCGACCCCCTCAGCGACAAATGGCGGGCATTCGGCTGGGTTGTAGAGGAAGTAAACGGGCATGATTACGAAGCTTTGTTGGACGTTTGCGTGCAATTACCCATCAAAAAGGGAAAACCCACGTGCATTGTTGCCCATACGCAGAAAGGCAAAGGCGTGTCCTTCATGGAAAACAAGGCTGCGTGGCATCACAAAGTGCCTTCAATGGATGAATTGACGGCTGCCCTAATTGAGTTGGAGGAAGCTTTATGAGTGAGCTTTTTGATTGCCGAAACGCTTTTTCGGAAACGATTGTGGCCTTGGGGGAAGCAGATGAACGAATTGTTGTTGTCACTAACGACTCGGTAGGATCAAGCAAAACGGGAGCCTTCCGAGAACGCTTTCCAGATCGTTTGATCAATGTGGGGATTGCCGAACAAAATATGGTTGGTGTGGGGGCGGGTCTTGCGAATGCCGGCAAAATACCCTTCGTATGCTCAGCCTCCTGCTTTGTGACGGGGCGAGCGTTGGAGCAGATAAAGGTTGATGTAGCTTACGCTGACGCGAATGTCAAGCTTGTGGGTGTTAGCAGCGGCATGGCTTATGGCGCGCTGGGTGCTACGCATCATTCTATTGAAGATTTTGCATGGATGCGAGCCATAGCCAACATGACGGTCGTCGCGCCGGCTGATCCGATCGAAACAGCTCAGGCTGTTCGAAAAGCAGTGGCTACACCCGGACCTGTGTTTTTACGCCTCAGTCGTATGGGCGTCCCTGCGCTGCATGATAAGAATTACAACTTCAAGTTCGGCAAGGCCAGTTGTTTGCGTGAGGGTAGGGATGTGACCCTGATTGCAAACGGCGTCATGGTTACTCGCGCACTTGAAGCGGCCAGGCTATTATCTTCAGAAGGCGTCGATGCCCGGGTTTTGAATATGGCCACGGTGCGCCCTATAGACCGCGAGGCTGTCATTGCCGCCGCCCGAGAAACCGGGGCCATAGTGACGGCGGAAGAACATACCACTTACGGTGGTTTGGGTAGCGCAATTGCTGAAGTTGTCGTTCAGACGGTACCCGTTCCAATGCGAATACTCGGTGTACCTGGTGTGTTTGCTCCAACGGGAGATCCCAAATGGCTATTGCAACACTTTGGGCTCACCGCTAAAGGCATTCGAGACGCCGCCCTTGAGCTCAAAAAAATCAGTGTTTCATGATCGACTCCTCAGTGATATTGGCTATCGATCAGGGTACAACAAATACCAAGGCATTACTCGTCGATAGACAGGGTAAGATCTTGCACAGGGCTTCAACACCTGTAAATTGCACCTTTCCGAAGCCGGGCTGGGTAGAACAGGATGCAAAACAAGTGTGGCAGAGTGTTCAGGAAGCTATTGATACCTGCCTCCAAAAAGCAGATGATCCCAGGCTTGCCGGTATCGCTATCACGAACCAACGAGAATCTGCACTTGTTTGGGAGCGAGCAAGAGGCAAACCGCTAGGTCCCGTGGTCATCTGGCAGTGTCGTAGAACGAGTGCATTTTGTGATGAACTTCACGAAAAAGGACTGGGTGATGTCATTCAACAACGAACCGGTTTGCCCATCGACCCATTATTCTCGGGGTCTAAAATCCGATGGTTACTCGATCATATTCCAGATGGCCAAGCCCTGGCCGGCAGTGGTAAACTGTGCGCAGGAACGATTGATAGCTGGGTGCTCTGGAATCTCACAGGAGGCAAAGCCCACCGTTGTGATATTAGCAATGCATCGCGAACGCAGTTGTTGAATCTGCAATCGGCAACATGGGATGAACAGCTCCTCGAAATTTTTGGTATTCCTCTCGGTGTGTTACCGCAAATCATGCCATCGAATGCACATTTTGGGATATCTGAAGCAAAAGGCAGATTGCCAGCCGGCATTCCTATTGTCAGTATGATCGGCGATTCCCACGCTGCCCTTTTGGGTCAGTGCGGATTTCAACCCGGGTGTGTTAAGGCTACTTACGGTACGGGAAGCTCCCTCATGAGCCCGCTCACCACGTTTTCATCTCCCCAACAAGGGATTGCGGTTACGGTTGCCTGGGCGATTGGCTCGAAGGTTACCTATGCTTTTGAAGGCAACATCTCGGTTACCGGATCAGCGCTTCAGTGGTATGCCGACTTGCTCGGCTTCGATGACCCTGCGGAAGCGGCAGCACTCGCTGCCCAAACGGACTCATCCGACAGCCTGTATGTTGTACCCGCTTTTGTGGGATTGGGTGCTCCCTACTGGAATGAAAAAGCCCGTGGCCTCGTGACCGGTATTACGCGCAGTACAACATCTGCTCATTTTGCTCGAGCTATCGTAGAATCCATAGCTTTCCAGATTCGCGACGTCTTTGATGTCATGACCCAGGCAAATGGTTCAGCACCGGAAATGTTATTGGCAGATGGTGGCGGAAGCCGCAATGATTTGCTGATGCAATTTCAGGCAGACGTCCTCGGCTACCCTGTTTTGCGCAACAATGCCCATGAAATATCAGCCCTTGGAGCAGCCTACCTGGCTGGTTTGACACTGGGTTTCTGGGAATCAACAAACGATCTGACAGCACTACCCAGGTCGCTAGATCGTTTCGAGCCTCAATTTTCTACTGCAAAACGTCACACTGTATATGATGGCTGGAAAGACGCTGTTGCGCGTACGCTTTATGATCCGAAACTGCGCCATGCTTGAGATGCATCTCCCCAAAGTCCTCTTGTTTACAACACTCTTGTTATTTGCAGGCTGTGAAATCCGGCCATTGGACCCTGAAACAGGCAAAGCTATCATTGCGGAGGCCCAACAGTCCTTTGATGCATCTTCGTTTGTTGAAGCAAATTGGGAGGAAGGCATTATACCGGGGATCCATAATGAAGCGGTCGATTTGACGACATTGCTTATGGAGCTGGACCAGGATCAAGAAGCCGCATCGGCAAAATATGGCTATCGAGAAGGGAGCAGAGCTTATAATTTCAAGGTCAAAGGCATTGGTCGTGTAGTGGATGTTGACACGACATCCCGAGCAGCTACGCTAAGGATAAATCTAGCTGATCATTCAGCTGAGGTTATTTTGCAGATAGGTCCGGTAATCAGGGGTACATCCCTGCGCGATGCGCTCCCTTTTATAACCTTTGACCAGTTTGTCAATCAACTCGAATATGCCAAAGTATCTAACGAGATACATGCCCGCCTCGTCAAGTCACTACTGTTGCCTGTTAACCACCATGCTCTTCTGAACCAGAAAATCCGCTTTATTGGCGCCTTTACCTTGCGGAATATTGATTCGATCATGATAACACCTGTCGAGATTCAGGTGGAGCGTTCTGAATGACGCAATCTTCCATTGGTAATATGAATCCAGAACCCCTGTTAAAAGCCGAACAGATTCTGAAGCAGTATCCTGGCACAACGGCGCTCAAACACGTGGATTTCAAGGTCTATCCAGGCAAGGTCAACGTGTTGATAGGAGAAAACGGAGCCGGCAAATCCACACTCATGAAAATTCTGGCCGGCGTAGAGCTGCCGACAGAAGGGCAACTTTTGCTCCGTGGCGAACCCATTCAGATCAACACGCCCAGGGATGCAAGATCACATGGCATCAGTATCATCTTCCAGGAGCTGATGTTATTTCCGAATCTGAGTGTCAGTGAAAATATTTTTATTGCGCGTGAGATGTTATCAGGTCTGGGGACGGTTCAACACAGCCGGCAAGATGACGCAACACGGATGATCATGAAAAGGCTTGAGCAATCGATCGAGCCACGAACACTCGTCGAAAATTTACGAATTGGACAACAGCAACTTGTCGAGATTGCTAGAGCCCTGGCAGAGGATGTAGAGATTCTTATCATGGATGAACCAACTTCTGCATTGAGCGATGCAGAAGCTACGATTTTGCTTCGCATCATTCGTGAACTAGCGTCCCAGGGAGTGGCGATTGTATACATCTCTCATAAACTCGATGAGTGTCTTCAGATTGGAGACTATTTCACTGTGTTGCGCGATGGCAATTTGATCGCAGAGGCACCAGCTAATGAAGTTACGCTTGCATGGATTGTGGAGAACATGTCAGGACAATCTTCCGACTCCTTATTCAGAAGAAGAGTGAGACCTCTGGGAGATATCCTTCTTCAAGTAAGCCACCTTTCCTTGCCGCGAGAGCATGGGAAGGGATACTTGGTAGCAGAACTATCACTCCATGTAAGGGCAGGTGAAATAGTAGGGATTTATGGGCTCATGGGAGCCGGACGTACTGAGCTACTCGAATGTTTGTTCGGGATGCAGCCTCATGCCATGGGTTCGATCAATCTAGATGGCAATAGCATCGACCAATACACCATCGAGGAACGAATCCGGGCGGGCCTAGCACTGGTGCCCGAAGACCGTCAGCAACTCGGGTTGGTGCAGAATTTATCGGTTTCGAAAAACATAAGTCTGGCTAATCTCTCGCAATTTGTAAGGGGCTTTGCACTCTCGGCGAGCAAAGAAAACAGAGAAGTTGAACGACTCGTCAAGCTTCTAGACATCAAAACGGCCGATGTCAGACAATCAATTACGACACTCAGTGGCGGAAATCAGCAGAAAGTGGTTCTGGCAAAAAACCTATTGACCGGCCCGAAGATGCTGATGCTGGATGAGCCCACCCGTGGAATTGATGTTGCTGCGAAATCAGAAATATTCAAGATCATGAACGACCTAGCTGAACAGGGCCTTGGTGTCTTATTTGTGTCTTCTGAGCTTAAAGAAGTTGTGGCAATGTCTGATCGTGTATTGGTCATGGCCCGTGGCCGAATCACTGGCGAGTTCACCGGAGAAGTGATCACCGAGCAAAATCTGGCAGATGCCAGCGTACAACTTCCTCCTCCAACCCACCATGAATACCATGCAATATAGGCTGTCAGTACTGCAGGGAAACTCGGAGGATCTTTCTATTAAGATGGTACTCCTCCAGCTCAGGGCCTACATAGCACTGATCCTTCTGGTCATTGTATTCGCCCTCATGAGTCCCGCATTCTTTACCACTGGCAATCTCATCATTCTCACTAAACAAGTTGCCATCAATGCCATTTTAGGCATCGGAATGACCTATGTAATCTTGAGCGGGGGCATAGACCTTTCTGTGGGTTCTATCGTGGGGTTTTGTGGCATGGTCGCCGGCTGGCTTATCAACGATGGGCTTATCTTGAAGATGTTTGGGGTATCGATATTTTTTAATATCTGGATTGTTGGCCTGTTAACCTTGATGATGGGCATGATCGTTGGCGTTGTCAATGGCATGCTTGTCACACGCCTGAAAGTCGCACCCTTTATCGCCACCTTGGGAACGTTGTATGTAGCTCGTGGAGCGGCATTGTTGATCTCTGACGGGGCTACGTTTGCCAATCTCGTGGGGCATGAATCGCTCGGAAACACTGGATTTCCGGCACTTGGCACGGCTACCCTTATGGGCTTGCCCTATCCTATCTGGGTGATGGTCTTGTTTACAATAATAGGATCGTTCGTAGCACGAAAAACACCTTTTGGCCGACATGTCTATGCGGTTGGCGGTAATGAAAAGGCGGCCAGATTATCCGGTGTCCGTACCGATAGGGTTAAACTGATTACATATATGATTTCTGGACTCTGCGCTGCTATGGTGGGGCTCATCATTGCCTCCCAGTTGGTTGCCTCTCACCCAGCAACAGGCGAGACCTTTGAATTAAATGCAATTGCTGTAGTCGTGCTCGGCGGCACCTCGCTGATGGGCGGCCGAGGGACAATAACTGGAACAATAATCGGTGCCTTCGTAATCGGCGTGCTAATTAACGGGATGGTGCTACTTGGCGTCTCCGAGTTTTGGCAGATTGTAATCAAAGGAACCGTTATCGTCTTGGCGGTCGTGGTTGATCAATGGCAACAACGCATTCAACAGCACCTAGTAGTTCAGGGCTAGCTGATTTAATTTATTTGATATTCCTGCTTCTGTGCTTTACCTCCCAAAAATGAAATAACGCCATGAAACAACTCAGTATTTTTAGATCCTTCGTTCTGATTGCTTTATCTATCGCATTTTTAGGTTGTCAGCAGAAGAATGAGCAGGGACAATCATCTGAAGCGGCGAAATTGATCGTCATTATCACACCTTCGCACGACAATCCCTTTTTCAAGGCAGAATCGGATGCGGCTGACTCACGTGCACAGGAGTTAGGATACGAAACGCTGACACTGACCCATAATGGAGATGCCTCACTGCAGGATCAGCTTTTCGATACGGCCATAGCACGAAAAGCCTCGGCGATAATACTTGACAACGCCGGCGCTGACGCCTCCATCGCTGTCGTCCAAAAAGCAAAAAATGCCGGTATCCCGACTTTCTTGATTGATAGAGAGATAAATGCAAACGGTATCGCCATTGCTCAAATCGTATCGAATAACTATCAGGGCGCGACTCTTGGAGCAGAGGAATTTGTTCGGCTCATGGGCGAATCTGGATCATATATCGAGCTGCTTGGAAAAGAATCGGACACCAACGCCCATATCCGTTCACAGGGGTACAACGATATCATTGGCCAATACCCTGAGATGAAGCTTGTGGCTCAACAAAGTGCCAATTGGAGCCAGACTGAAGCCTTCGAAAAGATGGAAACAATCCTTCAGGCACATCCAAATATCAAAGGTGTTATCTCAGGCAACGATACGATGGCACTTGGGGCTGCCGCTGCTCTAAAAGCATCTGGTAAGTCCGATATCATCGTGCTTGGCTTTGATGGAAGTCCCGATGTAATCGAAGCAATCAAAGTTGGTGACATAGATGCGACTGTTATCCAGCCTGCAGCCTTAATATCCACTATGGCTGTCAATCAGGCACATGCCTATATCCAGACGGGCATCAGTGAGTTGCCAGAGAAACAAGCTGTGGATTGCGAATTGATAACGCTAGACAATGCCGTTGAATTCGGTGTTTTCGCTCGTTTGAATTAATTCGATTTTTTCAATTCTCTACGAATCAAGTGATATTTCTAAATACCACGAACAGAGCGCCGAGTCTACTCATATCTATGTCAATGCGATCGATATCAAGGCACTTATCTTTACCCATTAACATTAACACAAACATGTCTGACAAGCCACCCTACCTGAAAACACTCAGCGTAGTTTTCATTATCAGTATGTTTCTTTTGTCTGAGCATGCAGTTGCTCAAGAGACTCCTTTAAAGCCCAGGGTAGTCGTCACCACGGATCCCGAACTCGACGATTCTAACTCGCTGGTCCGGTATCTGCTCTACAGCACCGACTTTCGGACCGAAGGGATTATCTACGCCAGCAGCCAATTTCACTGGAAGGGAGACGGGAAGGGGACCAGACATTTTGTACCCAGCCGAGAGTACACCCGATTTGGGCTTGATATATGTCCCTGTCAATCCTGGCGTTGGGCTGAAGGCGATCGGTTCATTGACGATGCTTTAGAGACCTATGAAGAAGTCTATGATAACCTGAAGGTCCACGATTCAAGTTATCCTTCTCCGGCCGAGTTAAAGTCAAAGATTCGAATCGGTAATGTTGAGTTCGATGGGGATATCTCTGCAGATTCGCCGGGCTCCGAACTCATCAAGTCGCTTCTTCTGGATGACGATGAGGGTCCGCTCTATTTACTTGCATGGGGTGGCCAGAGCACTATCGCACGGGCATTGAAGTCGATTCAAGATATATTCTCGGGTACGGCCGAATGGCCAGCCATTCAGCAGCGTGTCTCACGCAAAGCCATCATCCAGGCCTTCGGCGATCAGGATAATACCAATGCCCGGTACATCAAACCGTACTGGCCCGAGATTGAGTATCGAGAAATGTCAACGGAGACCTATGGCTATGGCGCACGAGGCGTCGTCTTGCCTGATGACCAGATATATCTCTCGGCTGCCTGGACAAGGGAGGACATTTCTAGCAGAGGCCCGCTCGGCACCTTCTATCGTGTATGGGGCGACGGCAAGCAGATGGTAAAGGACGACATCTTTGACTATTTCGGATTTGCCGGACTGAGCGACGCGCAGTTGGATTCGATGGGTTATATCACCTGGATGTCGGTCCAGGAGGAGGGTTCGTGGATTTCAGAAGGTGACACGCCCACCTTTATGAACTTGCTGCGCAATGGTCTCCGTGGCTTCGAGGATGAGTCTTATGGCGGTTGGGGAGGGCGGAAGGAAGACGATGTCGGACCTGATGGCCCCGATCCGCAGTATGCGTCCGCGCGGTTTTTTGGCACTGCGCAACGCGACTTTGCAGCACGTCTTCAATGGTCCATTACTCCGACATACGGCAAGGGTAATCATGAGCCAACAGTGGAATTGGATTCGCCTTTAAATATCTCCGTTAAAGCAGGAGAAACGATTAAACTCTCAGGCTCGGTCAGCGACCCCGATGGAGATGTAGTCGGGGTGAAGTGGTGGCAATATGCCGAAGCTGATAGCTATCCTGACCATGTCACTTTATCCGATGCCACAGGGCTCTCCACAAGATTTCAGGTACCAGAAGATGCTAGGCCGGGGAATACTATCCATCTGATTCTCGAAGCGACCGACAACGGAACGCCTGCACTAACGCGATATCAACGAATCATTTTCTCCGTCGTGCCTTAAATAATTGGCGAGGCAATCTTTTAGAATTTGCCTCCAGGATTAGAGGTCTGGCAACTAACTGATTATCGACGCAATACTATTCTTCATCGCTGCCGTGGAGTTTGATCCTATCCAAAGCAATAGGGTCACCGCACCGGGTTTTGAGACGCTTCGTGTGCGTGACACAATACCGCTTCCTCCAACATACCAACTAGAAGCCTAGTCAAGGTCTACGACAGGCAGTGCCAACACGTCATCTTGGAACGGGGTTTTGGCCCAACGCCCCGAATCTAAAAGACCTCCCGCAATCGCGTCCCATACAATGTGTTAGACTGGGTTGTGAACATGATTGAATAAAGGGTTGTTTGTTCATAATTTAAGATTTGTTCGCATCCATCCACCAGTTTATTTTCTTAGATCGATGTGGTTATTGAAGTTGGATAAGGCGCTTAACGGATGATTTCAAATGGAAAAATATAACACAACCCGGTATCTACTGTTAGTTACACTTTTTTTACTTTTAGACGGATGCAAATCGGATAAACAGACAGACCCTTTGGATCAGTACGCATACAATCTTGGTGTGGTTGGAGGATTTTCAGAATTGATTAACGCTGGGGTAAAACAGTTAGCATTGAGTGCGCCATTGACCCCGGGAGAAATGGATGCCTTTATTGATGATGCCAGAGATATTGCATCAAAACATGAGGTATCGATATATCGTGAATCAGACCTTATTGTGACAGACCTATTCCCGGCAGATGTTGCCATGGGTAAAGATGTACTTTTGCTATTCAACGGCACAACACAGAAAGAATATCAGGCTTTGAAAGCCGACAAGACTGGCCTTGAAAACGCCGGGGCTTACAATGGTGTGGCCAGGGTAGAAATCGCCCGCCGATTTGGAAGAATGTTGAGTTATAGCCCAAAAAAAATTAATCAACTGTTATCTCAGAATACGGATTTCAGAACGATGTCTGATTTTGGAATTCGCGCAAACAACCTGTTCCTCTATTACAAAGATCTGGAAAAAGCGGGTGACTTCTACTCAAAAACACTCGGAATGGAGCAAGTGGGTGATTATGGAATGGCTTTAATATTCAGGATGACTCTCGATTCATACCTCATATTGGTTGATGCCAATGCAGGTATGCATACCGCAGAAGAGCCTAAAACAGTAGCGCTTGCATTACTTACAGAGCAACTTGAAGAATGGTATACGTATTTGAAAGGTGAAAACGTGGAGTTTAAATATGAATACCAACCAGAAGAAAAAAGTGCTCATGACGGATTTGTAGTAGTTGACCCGGAAGGCTATCTGCTAGAATTTGAAAAATTTAATCAACACCCTGAAAACGAAAGATTCGTTCCGATTTTAACTCAGAACAAGACAACAACCATCCATTCTGATCATGAGCATACAGTGCCGGATGGATTAGGTATTCATTCAACCATCACGTGGCTGTATTATAAAGATGTGTTAGCCATGCAACATTACTATCAGGATATATTTGGATTGGAAATGGTGGCTGACCAAGGGTGGACGAAAATATACAGGGCCTCAAATACTGGATTTCTTGCAATAGTAGATGAAAGAAGAGGAATGCATAGCTTTACCGAAAAGAAAGCCGTCAATGTCGGATTCATTATCGATGACGTGATACCCTGGTTTGCGTATGCAAAAGAAAATAAACTATTCAAACTATACGATGAAGAGTTGGGAATTGACCCTGAAACTAGGTATAAATCATTCGTCGGATTTGGTCCTGAAGGGTACTACATAGAATTCGATCGTTTCTATCCCCATGAGGACAATACCTTACTTTTGAAGTATCTAAATTCAGAAGAATAGCTTTTATATATAAGGCGAATTAAAGGTTAAAATTGATGAACCATATGGCAGCTTTCGTTGGCAAGCTTGAGTTGGTTGCTCTCGTATTTACGGTGTTAGCACTGTCTGGTTGTGGCGGTAGCCCGCCTGACGAACACGCAGTGGATCAAGTCATCGGGGTGAAAATCTACGACCATGAAGGCGATCTTGGGGCCTTGTTCGACACGTGGCGTACACTGGGCATAAACACCGTTTTTGCGAGTGTGTCCTTGCATTCAAAGGATGAATTCAGAGCCCTGGCCGAAGAGAACGGCCTTGCTACCTTCCTCATCCTTCCCACTTTTTTCAATCCCGAAGCCCTGGAGGCAGACTCAAGTTTGTACGCCATTACAGATCGGGGCGAGAAAGCCATCGACGAATGGGTCGAGTTTGTCTGTCCCTCGCGGGAGGCGTACCGCAACGCACACCTCGAAAAGATCATGGCCTACGTCAGGGACCTAAATCCAGATGGACTGAGCATCGATTTTATCCGGCATTTTGTGTTCTGGGAAAAAGTTTATCCGAAGAGAGAGCCGGCGTCGATCGCCACCACCTGTTTCGATGCCTATTGTCTGCGTAAATTCCAGGCGGACACCCAGATATCTCTGCCCGCATCCGCGACAACAACGGCTGAGGCTGCGGCCTCCTGGATCAAGCTGCATCATCACCAGGCGTGGGTGCAGTGGAAGAGCACCCTCATTACCAGCATGATCGAGGAGATTGCTCGGGAAGCGCGGCAACTCAACCCCGACATCCTAATCAATGTGCATGCCGTTCCCTGGCGCGAGAACGATTTTGGCGGGGCCCTCAAGGCTGTTGCTGGCCAGGATCTATCCAAAATCGCACCCCACGCCGATATGATATCGCCTATGACCTATGCCCACATGGTCAAGCGGGGGCCGGCGTGGGTGCATTCGGTTGTTGAAGACATGCATCGCCAGGCCGGGGGCTCAATCCTTCCGAGTATTCAGGTTTCGAAGGCGTACCTGGAGGATTCGCTTACCGTGGCTGTGTTTCGAGAAACCCTCCTCGCGGCGATAAGACCGCCCTCTCAGGGTGTGGTCTTCTGGTCTTGGGAAGCGCTCGCGCAGGACCCTGAAAAACAGGCAGTGGTTCGTACCCTCCTGGGAGTGGAGGGCTAGGGCCTAGCAACAAGCTCTTGACCTCATTCCGATAGAAGTCGACAATAGGTTATGGGATATGCCTCAGTAGTCGAGTTTGGGATCTGCACCACATGACGTGTAGATTATTTGACCTCAAATGCTACCCAAGCCTCTGTGGTATCCCAGATTAATTTTAAGTACCCGATACCGTCTTTCTCTTCAACTGAAATCGTAAACTGTTCTACTGCTTCAGGTAGTGTTTTGGACTGCATAGGAATCCTGGCTAAGTCCAGTGATTCATCATAGCCGTTGTTTGTACCCCATTGTCCGGTTCTTGTATTGATTACAAGTATCCATTGAGAAGGAGAGGGTATGCTATACAGGGAATACTTACCCGCCGGAATATCAAGAGCGGACACAGACAGGTCATGAGAGATTTCTATTTGAGTTGCAGCATTTGCACCTGTTCGCCAAACTTCATCCATTCTAATGATTCCGCCAAAAATGTCCCTTCCTCTTTTTGAAGGCTGGCTATATTCTACCTTTATAGTTGCCTGCCCCACTTTGGACTCTATTTGCGCAAATGGAGAATGCGGAATCTTATTGCTTGGTGGAGAGCTGCTCCATATTCCCATCAAAGAATCCGCTTGACTAAGCGGTATTCGAAAGGCCCGGTATTGCATATTCCCTGAGATATTGCCTTCAAGGGTAACCATTCTGCCTTCTTCATCAAGATGGGCTCTTAACTTTCCCATAGCAGGAGGATTATCAAATGTCACAAGTTTGTCATTCACCTTTTCAATTACAAATTCTAGCGGGGTTGTCCCCAAGACATAGCCCCTTCAACAACTTCCTTGTCATTAGATTGCATCCACGTTGCTAGGACATGAAATGCTGGAAAAAAAGGAATATTTCTGGGCGTGTAGCTATAGTATCCCTCTTTCGTTTCAGTCCTAGTTGTGGTTGGTGAAGCAGCGTCCGATGTAGCTTTAATCTCTATCATCTCAGTACTGTCTTGTTTGCGTTTCCAAATTCGATGCTGAGAGAATTCCCATTTGCCGTCATCTGAAAGTTTATAGTGAAACTCTTCCTGTTTATCGATGAAGCCATCATCTTCTAACCGGATGTCCATAAATCGTCTCTCGGTATTTTCTCTCAGAAGCATGTCTTCTCCAAATACTCTATTCCCAATGCGGTAGTATTTCTCTACCCCTACTGTTTCATCGCCAAGCTTGATAACAAACGCCCCCATTTCGTGCGCCTCTTGTGCAAGCGAAACGCTTGATGATACAGACGAAAACAAAAAAAGTAGTGGGGCGAAATAGCGGGCTTTCATAATTGTAATCATGTGTTGTCCTCCACTCATCGCATTGTTGGCGAGCGGGGGATTCGTGCGAAAAGTTACGGTTTCAAAACTGGACGGTCATGAAAAAAGGGCTTCCTAGATCGCGCCCCCTCATAATTGTTTCGTACCTTGTATTGGCGCAACGGGAGAAAAGTAGCTGAAGATCAGAACTGAAACCTTGCTGTAGGTCCGACGATCTTCAATATCCCGATTAACTACCTTCTGCAACATGCGAACTTGGACGACAAGGTAGGATAATTCCTGACTTTTTCAAGTCGTCTACCGATAACCTATTATTATCGAGGTGTTATCGGGATTCAGTGCTTGGTCAAAAAAGAGAGTGTAACATGCTCTTGTTAGGCGGAATGAAAAAAGTCAAAGCAATGCAGGAACTTGCGAGTTTAACTATTATTTAACTATGCCGATCCTTTTGCATAGATGATAATTATGACTGAAAAGACGAAAATTAGAAAACTTGGCGGTTCTTTAGCGCTGATTGTACCGAAATCAGTGTCAGACGCTATGGCAATTAAAGAAGGGGACGAAGTTTTCGTGTCGAGCTCAGGTGAGGGCATGACCGTCTCTCCGTTTGATCCGGAGTTTGCAAGTGCCATGGACGATGCGCGTGAATTTATGCGATCCCATCGAAATGCGTTTCGTGAATTAGCCAAATGAGTAAAGAGCCTACCTGGTTGAATATCACCCAGGTACGAATGATGCATTCAGAATCGTTACAGCTTTTTGGTGGCTCCGCTGGAATTCGCGATGCAGGTCTTCTTGAAAGTGCTTTAGTCAGGCCACGGAATAAATGGCTCTATGATTCCGATACATCACTGTTTGAACTCGCTGCTTCGTATGGATTTGGGATAGCTAAGAACCACGCGTTCATTGACGGAAACAAACGCATATCATTGCTTGCAATTCGCGCGTTTCTTTTTCTAAACGGATACCAATTTGTACCCAATGAAGTCGAAACTGTAACCGTAATTGAAGGCTTAGCTGCCGGTACGGTTGACGAACAGGTCCTCGCCGCTTGGATTGAAGTAAATTCTTCTCCCAGAGTTTGACGCGAAGGAAAAGAAATCATTCCGCCTGTCGTCCGAGTCTAGTCATTTAACTTTCCGACAGCTGTTTTCAACTCTGTCCAATCACCGAAAAAGTTATGAGGTCTGTTATCACATATCGATAATGTATTATTATCGACTTGTTATAGGAATGTTAAAATACCGCACCCATTTGCGAATTTCTTGTGCCACCAGAAGCCGCCATGGAGTTTCCGAATCCAAGAAGGTCGTGACAAAAACGATGCAAGTTTTGCAGGTCTCGATTTTGCAAGGCTTCCTCGTTAAACATGCGGCATTCGCCAATGTGTATCGCGGCGCATTGTAGGAGTTCGCTCCGCTCTTTTGTAGCTTGATGAATCCACTGATCAGCGCTCCCATCGCTAGACCCATCTATGTCCGTAAATCTCTTAGAAAATATAGCGGTTTGTAGCTGGTCGCTGCGACCGAGCGATACAGCCGATCTCATTTCAATGGTCCGATCGCTGGGCCTATCGAAAGTTCAACTCGCCCTCAACGACCACCGTGGCAGCGCAGGCGGAGCCGCGATTGGTTCGGAATTGGCGGAAGCTGGAATCGAGATCGTCTCTGGAATGTTCGGGACCGTCGGTGAGGACTACACGACCCTCGAGACGATCCAACAGACGGGTGGGGTCGTGCCAGATGAGCACTGGGAGGCAAATTTGGAGATCGCCCATGAGGTCGTGGAGGCGTCTCTAACTCTCGGGCTAGACCTCGTTAGTTTTCACGCGGGGTTCTTGCCGGAGGATTCGTCCGATCCCGATTACGCGAAGTTGATCGAGCGGCTGAGGACGCTGGGAAGGCTGTTTGCGGATGCGGGAATTGATCTGGCCTTCGAAACAGGGCAGGAAGAGGCAGGGATCCTGGCGAGCTTCCTAGACGATCTGGCCGCACCGAACATCGGTGTCAATTTCGATCCAGCGAACATGATTCTCTACGATAAGGGTGATCCCGTGGTGGGGCTGAAGGCGCTTTTACCCTACTTGAAGCAGATTCACATCAAGGATGCAGTGCTCACGTCCGAACCTGGGACCTGGGGTAGCGAAGTTGTGCTTGGAACTGGACAAGTCGATTGGCCTGGCTTTCTTGGAGTTCTGGAACAAGCTGATTACTCGGCGGCACTCGTGATCGAGCGCGAAGCCGGCGACGATCGCCTGGCTGACATACAGGTGGCTATCGACCATCTGAATTCCGTATTAAAGAAAGAGACAAAAGCATGACAAAAGTTGGAGTTATCGGACTAGGTATGATGGGGCAGATGCACCTGGCTGCATGGTCCAGCATCAGGGGCACCCGCTTGAGTATGGTGGCGGACATCGATCCGCGTCGTGCTTCAGGCGATTTTTCGGGTTCGTGGTCCAATATGGACGGCGGTGTTGACTCGATCGATTTTTCGAAAGTGACCGGCACGAGCGACCCGATGGAGCTGATCAACTCGGACGATGTCGACCTGATTGACATCTGTGTGCCGACCCCGTTTCATCTCGATTTGGCTCTGGCCGCGATCAAATCGGGGAAGCACGTCCTCTGTGAGAAGCCGCTGGCCCGCACGGCAGCCGATGCGCGCAAGATCGCGCGCGCCGCAGAGAAAGGATCAGGATTTTTTATGCCGGCGATGTGCATGCGCTTCTGGCCAGAATGGGTCTGGCTGAAGAAGGCGGTGGAGAAGGGGACTTATGGGAAGGTGATTAGCGCGGAGTTCTGTCGTGTCGGTGGCCTCCCGCCGGGCTGGTTCGGCAATGGCGAGTTGTCGGGTGGGGCGATTCTTGATCTGCACCTTCACGACACTGATTTTGTGCACCACGTATTTGGTGTCCCTGATGCGGTTAGCAGTGGTGGTTGGATTGGGCCAAGCGGCTGTGTTGACCATGTCGACACCCGCTACATCTACGACGACGGTCCGGTGGTCACGGCGCAGGGGAGTTGGGCGGCTCCGGCGATGCCGTTTCATATGAGTTTCTGTGTGTTGTTCGAAGAGGCTAGCGTGGACTACAGCCTAAGCCGATCAGACGCTACACTGATGCTCTATCGCAATGCGAAGGGGAATCGGAAGGCGCCCAAACCGGTTGCGATCAAGTGTCCGGTCGGGGACGGCTATAAGGCCGAGATGGCTTATCTGGCAAAGTGCATCAAGAACGGGACGAGTCCCGATGTAGTGACAGCGACCGAAGCTGCGGAGTCGATCCGAATTGTCGAGGCCGAGGACAAGAGTGCACAGAGCGGACGGATCGTGCGGTTGTAGTCAATATGAGACGCGTCACAAAAAGGCGAGTACATACCGATAACTTATTATTATCGACTTGTTATCTGAATAAACTAGATACCGACCGTCTCTACTCATAAGGCAAAAAAGTAATTTCATGAAGAATCTTATTTTCCCTAGAAGAGAATCGATATCCAAAGCAATTTTAGAAGATTGTCTTTCTAGGCTTGATACTGTATCTGGTAGCAGATCTTTCAAGTCTAAGGAAGCCGTTTCTCAAGTATCCATTTATTAGAATCTAAGCACAGAAGAACTATTATCGAGTGCACTAGAGCAAACTATTGAGCAGGAAGAGATTGGAATTAACGCTATGGAAATGGAGCATATTCATCCATTTAGTGCCTTTTATTGGAATATATTAATTGAAAGGAGAGGTCTTCTATCCCGAAAGGCCAGGCTCTGCATTAGCTTGGTTCTACAAAGCTATGACATCGAGAGAGGCAAATTGATTTTTCCGTCGTTTATTTACTACAGCGGCCATAATATGTACGAGTTTCAAGCTGTTGTAGGACAGGAAGATGCAAGCAAATGTATTGCTGAAATTAGTGGCATTTGACTTCGAAGCTTTTTGATGCTTTGAGGTAATTAAGAATGGTCAACTTCCAATAAGTTATTATTATCGGACATTGGCAGTGCAAAAAGCCAAAGAACCGACGATTCAAGAATTTTCCTGATTGTTTGATAGGTCTACTACATGTTTTGTCATCGGATCAGTAGCATGGCTCGACTCTCGGAGAAGACTTCTCCTTTTACACGGTAGAGATACAATCCCGGAGGGGAATTACCAGCTGAGAATGTAAACAGATGGGGGACGTTTGCTGAGAGTCGGCCCTGGTTCAAGGTGCGGACGTGCCGGCCCGTGTCATCGTAGATCTCAACGTGCACTTGTTGTTCACGTGCAACTGTGAGCGTGAATTGGGTTTGGGGGTTGAATGGATTCGGATAGGCCGCACTCAAGAGATGGGTACCCGGAAGCTCCATGGTCGCTTCGACCTCCTGACTGTATACAAAAGCCCCATTGTAATCCACTTGCTTAAGCCGGAAACGGTAACGGCCCGGTGCCAGATCCTTGTTGCGGTAGCTGTAGCGTTGGGCCTCGGTCGTGGTCCCCGCGCCGCCTACGAAGGTCAGGGTTTGCCAATGCTCTGCATCAGGGTTCTGTATCTGCACCTCGAATCCGGCATTGTTGGTTTCCGTGGCTGTTTCCCATGAAAGCACGACACCGCCGTCATCGCTTAAGGCATCAAAGGCCGTCAATTCTACGGGCAAGGGGCCGAGCCTGTAATGAATCACACCGTTCCAAACGCGGGGTATAAATAAGCCGCCCCCGTTAGCATAGGGGTACTCCAACCCTGTACCCTCTAAAAATTGCAAATTGGCATCGGAAGCGAATACGTTCCCACGCGTCGAACCATTGGAGTAATTCAAGGAGACGGCTACATTGCTTGAGGTGACATAAAAGGCATAGGTTTCGCCGACATCAATGGATACGTTAATACTTAAGGGTACCGGTGTAGGAGTCCCCTGGGGTTGGGCGACTACATCGGCGTCTCCCACTAGGGTCCAGGCTCCGGCGTTGGTTTCGAAGCCTACATGCGTTCCCGTTTTGTAATACACTTCGATATTTGTATCCCCTTGAGGATGTACATCGAAGGATTGAATGGTCACCTGATTAATGGCCACCAAATCAAACATATTACCTCGGTGGTTGTTGCCGGCAGCAAATGTGGTAGAGAGGGTCAACTGGGCCGCCGCCACTTGAGGGAGTAGCACGAAGCCTACGAGTATCAAACAAACAGGAAGAATTTTGGAGCGACGTTTCATGGCTACAGGGTTTAGGTGAAGAGGACTTCCAAGAATAAAGCACTTAGGACTTCTGATCATTAAGTACGCATGTTTCGGATTGCGTTTTCAACCCAACGCACTGACTACATCATCATCAGTGTTGTAGCTCAGGATTTTTTTGAAGTCACCCAAGAAGTGTGTGGCTTTCGCTGAAAGATCGAGCAGGCACACCGCAAAGTCAACAAGTTCTGTTTGATGATGATCATACCCACGCCCTGAGTACGAGAACCTTGTCCTTGGATTGAAAGGATTCGGATAGTTCTAATGCAGCGTAAAATGTTGGGGGATATTCTCGTTTTCTAGGTCTGTCTCGTCGGCGTTGGGATCGAATTCAATCATCCTGTCCGTTTCCGTAAAGCTATGCCTTGTAATGGTCCCACCCA
Source organism: Rhodothermales bacterium (assembly GCA_965250215.1). GTDB lineage: Bacteria > Bacteroidota > Rhodothermia > Rhodothermales > DATKEJ01 > CBDFNN01. Next base: position 146,343 of record CBDFNN010000003.1, read on the forward strand.
TGAGATAGACAAAGCCAATTGCAAGTAGTTCGAGCGTCGAGCTAGGTACTTCCTTTAACTAGTTGTTGAAAGGGTAAAGTTCTTTGATCGGCGCAAACTCATAATCAAGCGCATCAAGCCTCGTCGTTCCAACCCAAGGTCCCGGCGCATCGACAAGAATATTAGTTTTCGCATATCCAGTCTCATCAAAACCCCGGCGAAAATGAACGCGTGATTTAACCACAAAGACTTTGTAGTTGTCCGGATCGATCCCGCCAAATCTCAACTGACTGGGTCGGATAATTTGATCATAGGCGGGCGTAATTATGAGCATATTTCCCTTGCCGAATTCGATTGCAGCAACGTGGTCAAACTCGCCATCCGTTCCAAAATATTTTACGGTTCCCATTATTCGAATTGGCTTTCCAGCGGACACACCCGTAAATCCACCGAGCTCCATATCAAAAGCATCTCCCGGTTTGACTTTCGCTTTAAGAAGCTTCTCTAAGGCATTCTCATCCCGAAGAGAGGCGTATAAAACATCGCCGACGTTCTGCTCAAGCAATTCGCGAAGGATCCAGGTCGCATCTCCCGGACGATCAGAATAATCGCCTAGCACCACCGGCACTTTGTTCTCAGCAATAGCTTTTTTTGCCATCTGAACGGCTTCCTTCGGCATTGGGAATTTTCCAAACGCAAACTCTTCCCGAACCCGCCAAATATACTCCGACATATCCTCAGCAATGCGGTTTGCTAGCTCCTGATCATTGTTGGTCATAACATGGACAGTCATCCCGACATCGGGTACATCCGACCACGGGTATCCGTAAAACACGCTAACAAAAGCACCCACTTCCCGAGCTTCCCAGCGTCTAGCTCGTTCCATAATATCCATCGATGGCGATTGACCTGTCCATTGAAGGACGGTAGCCGTAATGATCTTTGGTCTTTGGGTCGCGGTTGTCGGAATATAATTGCCTCGGATGACAGATCTGATGTACCGTGCGGCTCGCTCACCTTGAAGTCGCGCATCGTAGTGAGGATATCTTTTCGTTACAAAAGCACCATCGGCCCATTTTAGAAACTCTTCATCCTCATTGCCGTGAAGGTCAAACGTTCCAACAATTGGAACGTCCTCACCTAGCAGAAGACGAATACGTCTCGCGATTTCAGCCTCGGGTCTTGGAATTCCGCGAACGGCCAATGCACCATGAAGGGCAAGAAAAACGCCATCAATTTTTGGCTGGGCTCCGATTTCGGAAAGGATCTGTTTCATAAAAAACTCGAAACTATCCCTTGAATTCCAACTTCCCGAAGAACCCCCGAAAACTGCATATGGCGAAGAAATACCGACGACATCCATATCGCCAAAATCTCTTGCCTGATTTACAAAGCCTTTGACAAAATTACCAACCTTCAATACTTCGTCGCCCTTCAAAACGGCGCGCAGGCGCGTCCAATCCTCCAATGTCGTATCTCCACCAGGACAAAAGGTGCACGTTTCATGCTGATACCGGACCACAGCAATTATTGATTTGTCCTTTCTCGCTTCTGAATCCGGATTTTGCGCTGTGGCAGCTCCTGTTAGGATTAACAACAAGTAGAGCAATCCGATCACCTTCTTTTTCATCTCACTTAATTGTCTTAATAAATTTCGTTCAGGCCTGAATCTCAATATCAGTGAGATTGAACGCTGCCATTGCATTTGGATATCCTTCAGCAATTTTCGCTGATGGCATCTGATTGGACTCTCTAATATACTCTTCGTTAGCTAGGACAATTTGTCCGCCTTAGATAGGTCTCCGCGTGCAAGGTCCAGTATAAATTAATGGTATTGGTCAAAATACTCTTGCAAAGTCAAATTGTGAGGTTCAAAGTCTTCTGATAGAATTTCCATTTTTCGAATTCTGTCTAATCGAAAAAATCGAAATTCCTTTCGCAATCGACACCATGCGACCAAATACCAATTTTCGGAATTCAATAGTGCAAATGGCTCTATCAATCTGTTCGTTGCAGTTCCTTCCTTATTAAAATATTGTATCTCGACAAGCTTGTAATTGGTCAGTGCGTTTTGCAGATCTGACAAATTGTTACTATTCCTTTCTTTATTTATGACTTGGTCAAATTGAGTTCTATTAGCAAGCAAATTTGCCTTGTCTTTGGCGCTATATCTTAGAATTGATTTGATTTTATCAATTGCTTCCGAATAGTCCTTTACAAATGAGGCATCCTTGTTTTTCAGTACTAACTGTTCTGCGAGTATTAAAGCGTTTACTTGTTTTTCGGTGAACATGATTGGTGGTATTTTATAACCTTCCATTAGTGCATATCCTTTTCCTTCTACCGTCAAAATGGGGACGCCTGCTCTCTCCAATGCTCTTATATCTCGGTAGATTGTCCTTTTACCAACTTGAAATTTTCGGGATAATTCAGAAGCAGTGACAATTTTCTTAGTCTGAAATTGAATTAAAATGGCTGTTAATCGAGATAGTCTATTTACTTCAGCCATTCTAGAATCGCTTGGTTTGTTTCTTCCGGCTTTTCTTGCTGGATCCAATGACCGCAATCCAGATTGACCACTTCCACATTGGGGACGAACTCTGTTAGTTTTTCAAACTTCGGAATCATATCCCGATCGCCATAGATCATGAGTGTAGGCTGTTGGATGATTGGGTTCACGTCCGCCAATAATCGCCAGTTTCGGTCAAGGTTTCTGTACCAATTTATACTGCCTGTGAACCCAGCTGATTCGAAGGCGGAGACGAAAACAGCCAGTTCGCTGTCGCTCATTATGGGCTCTCCGAGTGGTGTTTCTGCTCTCGCGAGATTGATCATCATCATACCTGGCTGCGGCGGCGTGGGGGGTACGTTTTTGCGGTACATGTTGCGAAGGAACTGGAATGTATTTTGATCCAATACGGCGTCCGCGACGCCTGGCTGTCGATTGAAGTGGACAAAATAGAAGTCACCGCCAAATATTGCTTCCATCATCTCGATCCAGGGAATCTCTCCACGCTCTTGGTAAGGCAAAGCCAAATTTATCACTTTATTTACTCGCTTCGGATGCAATAAGGTCAAGCCCCAAACAACAAATGCGCCCCAATCATGACCGACAAAGGTAGCATCTTTGTATCCGTAGTGATCGAGAAGTGCGATGAGATCACCCGACAAGTGTTCAATGTCATAGTCAGTGACTTCGGTCGGACGGGATGAGTTGCAATAACCCCGCTGGTTTGGGACGATGACATGGTAGCCTGCTGCGACAAGGGCGGGCACCTGATGGCGCCAAGAAAAGGCATGCTCTGGCCAGCCGTGACAAAGTACAATAGCTTTTCCTGCATTTTCTCGGCCTGCTTCAAAGACTTCGAGTTCCACACCGTTGACTGAAATAAGATTGGGCTTGGGAAAATCGCTTGGATTAAACATGGCATTAATTAGGTTTGTCATTTTTCCGTGATTCAAAAGATAAATTGATACTGCAAATTTAAACCTGACAAGTGACAACCTTATGTCAAGGGTCAGAGTTTGCCTGTTTTCGGACTATGCATAAACTAGTCGTTTCTTGTTGACCTGCCCTAGTCGCTGTACTTTGTATGCGTTGAGTTTCAGCCTTCTGTCTTTTTTAGAAAACCGTACTTTCTACCATGTCGCAACCATTTGATCCAAGCAAATTACTCGCCAGCGCTACAACTGCAGCGGGAGTTCATATTGATCCGATCGATGTACTTGATGGGCTCGAATGGGAGCAGGCGGGAGTGATAAAGAGTGACTTTCCACATTCCATTTTTCAAATCGTTAATCATCTAATCTATTGGCAAGACCTCTTCCTATCTGGATTGGTTGAAACGACAATGCATGGACCGCAACGGGCTTCAGATTCCTGGCCCGGTGAAAAAAGAGCAGGAGATAAGGAAGAATGGCAAGCAGCTGTAAAGCGTTTTAAGGAGGGTTTAGAAAAGGCTCGATTTGAAATAGGAAGCAAAGATCCTCTTTCTGGAATTCCCGCTGCAGAAACGACCTTGCGAATTGATATTCTCAATTCTCTAGCTTTACATGTCAGCTATCATGTAGGTCAAATAGTTTTGATTCGTCGCGTCCTTAGAGCCTGGCCTCCCCCCAATGGTGGTCACACTTGGTGAATCACGAGACTTTTCGGTGGAAATAATCGCCTCAATTCGGTTTATTAGTTTTTCGGCCCACAAGAGACAATCTGCGATTGTTGCCGATATGATGCTGCGAATTAGATAAAGCGACCTTAGGATTCCGAAGATGTCGTAGATTAATAAAATTCCTCGGGTAGATGCCGAGTATTTATCTCTTCGCCTTGGCTCGGCTAGACCTTACTCGAACTTTGTTAATTAATAGCATGTGAGTCTTACTTATGAAGATCAAAACACCCATATCCTTTCTGGTATTAATTTCTTTTGCTGTGGTCTTCGCGTCGTGTGGTGAGGAGAAGGTTGCGACGTTGACTGTCCCACCAAATGCAGAGGCTGGAGATTTGCAATTGGATCCAGACACCTACATCGCTCGGGAGCTCGAGTACTCGGCCGAAAGCGGTACTTTTATGGTACCAGAAAATAGAGATGATCCGAATTCGCGACTAATCGCCCTACCTATTACTCGTGTACACGCAACTGGCAATAGCGCCATGGAGCCCATTTTCTTTCTCAATGGCGGACCAGGTATTACAAACATGGGGTTTAGCCATGTAGAAGATCTAATTTTAAAGCATGACATTGTGATGGTCGGCTTCCGTGGCGTGGATGGCTCTGTCGTCATGGACTGTCCCGAAGTCGACGTGTTTTTTGGCGACCCACCGGGAGATTTTATCGAGCAATCAGTGCTTGACGTCATGGCAGAAGCATATGCCGCATGTGCCGCACGGCTACAATCTGAAGGTGTGGATACGGATGGTTACAACCTCATCGAGGTCGTACAGGACATGGAAGATGCGCGTTTGGCTTTAGGATATGAGCGAGTTAATCTAATCAGTCAAAGTTATGGTACGCGCCTAGCCATGATCTACGCTTGGATGTATCCTAATAGCGTTTACAGGTCCGCCATGATAAGTGTTAATCCTCCTGGCCATTTTGTCTGGTTTCCAGAAGTTATAGATGATCAATTGGCATACTACGCTGAATTATGCAAGAAAGACGAGGCCTGCAGTGCCCGCACTGACAATCTCGCGGAATCCATTCGTAGCGCTATAAATGAGATGCCAGCAAGTTGGATGTTTTTTCCTATAAAGAAAGGAAATGCGCTTATGGGGACATTCATGATGCTATATCATACGGACAGTTCCAAGGACGTCTTCGATGCATGGCTCGCTGCAGAACAAGGAGATTGGAGTGGAATAGCCATGCTTTCTATGGCTATCGATTTCATGGTTCAGGGGGCAAGTGTCTGGGGAGAATCGGCTGCGAAGGCTATGAGTTCTGATTACATATTTGAACCTGGGGGCGATCCTCTAGCAGACCTGATGCCTCCAGGCTCGATTATCGGTGCACCCGGCTCAATTCTTGGAATCGCCGGTGCTAAGGGTTGGCCAGCGAAGATAATCCCGGATTCTCTTAGACAAGTTATTAGCTCCGATGTAGAAACCTTATTAATAAGTGGTAGCGTCGATTTCTCAACGCCTGCTAGGTTCGCGCGCGATGAACTTCTACCCTTCCTGCCAAATGGACACCAGGTTATTCTTTCGGAATTTGGACATACTGGGGATATTTGGTGGAAGCAGCGCGAGGCAACGCTTCATTTACTTAGCACGTTTTATGATACTGGCATTGTAGACGATTCTCTCTTCGAGTATGAAGAAATGCAATTTGAAGTGGGGCTCGGATACCCCGGAATGATGAAATTAGGCCTTGCTGGTATAGTTGCTGTGCTGATGGCACTCCTGGCTATAATATGGTATGTGGTCAAGAGGCGGTCCCAAAAGAAGGCACTTAAGGCATAGAGTTCTCTGGAGTCCCAAGCTGAAATGCCCCAATTATTCTGGACGGGGTTTCTATCATTGCGTCAGAATATGCCCTCACTGACATCTAACATGGATAATCACTTTGTCATATTTGTCATCGTTTCCTTCGTCACCTTTGTCGGCCTGATTAGGTTTTGTCTTAGAAGGAGGTCTGATCAACCGAAGGCGAGCCGTATCCTGATTGTAGCTAGCCTAGTAGTAGTAGCCGGTATGTACTTCGCACGATGGGGTGTAACGAGTGGTCTGCCGTGGTGGTTTTACTATACGATTCCAGCTGCTACAACTCTCATTGTCCCTCCGGTCGCGTTTCGCCTCTCTCGAAAAGAGGTAATCGAATACTTGGTTCTTGCCTTTCTTATGGCACCAAGCATCCACATTGTGTTCTCATTTCTGTTCGGCTGGAAGGAGTATATGCCATTCATAGAAATCCCATCGCTGAGAGAACTGTTTTGAGCTTGTCACTTAATTGACCTAGCAAATTCGAGAACGCTGGCGGGAATAATCGTTGCCCTCGTATTGGTGATTCCAAGCTTAATTCAACGGCTGGCCTTTTCGCGCTGTGCGGTTTTACCATCTGGAGAATTGCTGGATTCATAGTCTAAGTCTTCTAGACCCAGTAAATCTGAATCGTCGATGTTCGCCATTTGAACAGGAGCCAATTTATTTCTAAGGGCATCTTTGAGTGTCAACATTTTTTGTCGCCTTGACTCAGCAAATCTTGAGTAAGCAAATCTCGTTGTGGCGAAGACCGTAGTAAGTAAGGCCACCAACGCAAGCACCCCTGGTAAGGAAAAACCGGCCTTGGCTACAAATGGCAGAGCAATCAAAAAGGTTACCATCAAACCAACATAATGGATGAGGAAGCCCGCCATTCCGATACCGGCACGGAACTTGAAAATGGTCTTATCTCCCTCGACATTGATCGAAATACCAGAGTCGGTCTTTTTGTGCCGACTTGGACGGGAAGACCAAGACATCGAGTTATTGAGACTATCAATATGCCCTTCCTCCCCCATTATCTCGCGGATCAAGGGGGCCAGATCCTCACGTTCTGTTTTTGTTAGAGCCCGATCAATCACCAAGTTTTCCTTTACCACCCTGTTCGCTCCCCAAATGTTGAAACCCTCAGACTCCTTCGGTGAATCACCTAGTAATACTGCCTGCCGAATGAACTCTGGATCGATGCCTGTTTCTTCACCTATTCGCTCTAACTCGGACAAAGAAAGAGCCTGAGCTGATTTGGAGTCTAGTCTTTTCTTTTCGTTCTGAAGTTGAGCCGCCAGTTTAAGAACAGACTCTATCTCCCCACCTTCAAATAATTGATCTTTATCCATAGAAAAAATTCTTGTCTACTTAATTACCCAGACGGCCTGTTAAGACCGCCGCCATTGGTGAACCGATGATGTATTTCAAGGTGCCATCTTCCTGACGACGCGCGACCTCTGCCGTTGTGCCGCCAGGATCTTCGTTTCAAAGGATGGTCCACCGATTTTCTATAAGTGCAATATCTCCGACGACGACAATTGCCAATGTTGTTTACACCTCCCTCTCTAATACTTTAACTCGACGTCCGTCGTATCAGCGGCCTGTTTTCAGCAAGCAGGTCATTCTCACCTCGAATCTCAATGTCCTTTCTTTGAAGGCCCCGAATCATTTCATTGTATATCTCCTTCGCCAGGAGCCAGATCGCTTTGAATCGGTCCAAGGAAAAGAATCGACAGGCTAAAAATTGTCGACCGAATCGGTCACTCTACACGCCAAGACACATGCGGGTAGACAAGAAGTCTTTTCTTATCATTCTTAGCCCAAATGTCAGAGCAGCAAAACGCCCACCAATCAAAACAAACCTGTCCTTCAGAATGGAAACACCGGAGAATAAACTAGAACGAAAGCTTCTGGAGCGGGTCGTCTCGCACACCCTTGAATACCGAGCTGATGATTCTGTACAGCCGGTCTATCCCGCAACTAGCCCCGCTGAACTGAGACAGCATCTCGACAAGCCGCTACCAGCTGCGCCATCCGATCCAATCGATGTCATAGACCAGCTTGTTGCCGATGTCGAGGGCGGACTGGTTAGATCCACCAGCGGAAGATTCTTTGGATGGGTGATGGGCGGAAACGTCCCAGCAGCTCTAGCCGCGGATTGGATGACATCGACCTGGGATCAAAACGCCGGAATGTACGCCGTTGCACCAGCTGCCGCTATTGTCGAAGAGGTATGCGGAAAGTGGCTACTCGATCTATTAGGACTCGATGAGACTTGCAGTTTTGCCCTAGTCACGGGTTGCCAAATGGCTCACGTCACATGCCTCGCTGCCGCTAGAAATGCCTTGTTGAACAAACGAGGATGGGATGTCGAACAGAAAGGCTTGTACGGGACTCCTCCAATTCGAATTGTAACCGGAGACCAGCGACACGGATCGATTGAACGCGCCCTCCGCCTCCTAGGCATGGGTCAAGAGTCAATAATAGATATACCATGTGGAGCAGATGGTAAACTGTCTCCTTCAGATTTGGAATCTGCTCTTGCCGGGGAGCCCGATAGACCGACCATCGTCCTGCTACAAGCCGGAGATATCAACTCGGGATCCTTTGATTCTTATGACGAGCTTATTCCCATCGCCCGGAAATACGATGCGTGGGTCCACGTCGATGGAGCATTTGGTTTATGGGCACAAGTAAGCCCAGCACATAAGCATCTAACAAAAGGAATTGAAGCCGCTGATTCTTGGGCGACAGATGGCCACAAATGGCTCAACGTCCCTTACGATAGTGGCTATGCCTTTGTAGCAAATCGCGAGGCACATTTCAAGGCCTTCAGTCACAAAGCTAATTACTTGCAATACTCCGATTCAGCTCGTGATCAAGTCGACTGGAATCCGGAATACTCTCGCCGCGCTCGAGGATTTGCGACCTACGCAGCCATCGCCAGTTTGGGACGCGAAGGCATTCAAGAACTTGTAACAAACGCATGTGCACAAGCGACAGCTATCGTAATGGGTGCCGACCGCTTTCCCGATGTGGAAGTACTCTGCGAACCCATCATCAATCAAGGCCTACTTCGATTTCTAGACCTGAGGCCAGGTGCTAGCGTAGCTGATCACGACAAGAGAACCAAGGACGTTATAGCCAAAATCGTTAAATCTGGCGAAGTCTTCTTTTCGCCGACGACTTGGAAAGGAATGAGGTGTATGAGAGTATCGGTCTCAGGTTGGAATACGACCGATGATGATGTCAGAAGAGTTCTTGCCGCGATCGAACAAAGCCTATTAAATGAGGCATAGACCAGAAAAGATGAAGGCTGAATGCTGAAGACTGACGACTTCCTTCTACCAAATAGCTTTCGAATGCATCATAAGAGTAATACCTTAGCATCTACTTATTGAATCGAGATTTAGATACCCCAACCTACTGGGAGAACCCGATATGTTAACGAGGCAAACTATGCTTGGCAGGCCCATCACGCTCCTTTTTCTAATACTATGTATTCCGCTTCTTGCGAGTGCGCAGCAAATCACCTACCCGACCGCTTTCACGGGTATCACTTTCTCGTCTCCAGTGGATGTCCAGCATCCTCCTGACGGATCAGATAGACTATTCGTCGTAGAACGCGGGGGAAATATTCGCATAGTAGATGACATTTTTGGAACGCCAGCTAAACTAGGGACTGCCTTTTTCACTGTTCCTGATGGCACCTTTGTCTTTGGAAGCGAACGAGGCTTGCTTGGCATGGCCTTTCATCCTGACTTCGCGACCAATGGCTATTTCTTCGTCTACTACACCGTAAATCCACCCGGATCGGTGGGCACAAGGACGGTCGTTTCTAGATTTACCATTTCAGGTGCTAATCCTAACTTGACAGACTATACCACCGAGTTAGACATTATTGGCGTCGATCATTTCGACAGCAATCACAACGCAGGACAAATTCAGTTTGGACCCGACGATGACTATCTCTACGTCGGTATGGGTGACGGCGGTGGTGGTGGTGACCCGGGCAACAATGGCCAGGACAAAGGAACGCTCTTAGCCAGCATGTTACGGCTTGACATCGATGGTGGCGGAGAACCCGCAAGCGGCTGCGCTAGCATAGCGGCCAACTACACTATCCCAAAAGACAATCCCTTCCTTGACGATGCAGGGGTATGCGATGAGATCTTCGCCTATGGACTGCGAAATCCATGGAGATTCAGTTTCGGGCCCGATGGAAAATTTTGGGTCGCCGATGTTGGACAGAATGCACATGAAGAGGTCTCCTGGGTGAATAGCGGAGACAATATGGGATGGGATGACAAAGAAGGCTTCGCCTGCTACGATACAAATCCATGTACTAACCCGATTTATATGGATCCAATTTATAGCCATCCCCACAACTTTGGAGGATCGATCACAGGAGGCTACGTTTACGAAGGTCTTGAATGTGGAGCCCTTTCTGGCCAATACTTCTTCGCGGAATATGTCCAAGGATTTACTCGAAGCTTGGTCTATGACAATACCGGCTTGGTGCAGACTAATGTTCTTCCAAACTTGTCCTCGGTATCGACCTTTGGACGAGACAGAAAGGGAAATCTCTATGTGGTTAGGTTGAACGGCCAGCTGCGAAAGATCGATTGCAGTAACCTGATGGGTGTAAATATCAAGGTTAATCTTGCAGGACCCTATGATGAAGATCTCGATGCCATGACGGTGGGTCTCTCAGATAATAGCCTCGTCCCGGACGCACAGCCCTACAATGATGACTTCTTTAATGGAGCCAAGGCCGAACATGATGGCAACGAGACTCTGGACTTAAGTCTGTTCTCCAGCGTCGCCGATGTTGTTGATTGGGTGACTGTTGAGTTGCGACCAACACCATCAGCGGCCGCCCTAGTGAAGCGCGCTGCTCTGCTTCTGAAAGACGGAAGCGTAGTAGATTTCGATGGCGGAATAGTGAGATTCTTCAACCAAACTGGCGACAACCATGTCGTAATTCATCACCGGAATCATCTATCTATAATGTCTGCTACAACGGTGAGTCTTTCAACTTCTCCTACTCTCTACGATTTTACGACTGCTCAAAGCACGGCCCATGGCAGTAATCCCATGGTCGAACTTGAAACTGGCGTTTTTGGAATGCATGGAGGCGACGGAAGTTCAACGGATGGTGTCACGGCCTTCGACTTTCTGAACTTCTTCCTTCCTTTCAACGGTAGTAACGGATACCTCGCTGGTGATTTCAACTTGAGTGGAGATGTCTCGGCTTTTGATTTCTTGAACGTTTGGCTCTTAGGCAACGGAAGTGCTACGCAGGTCCCGTAGGGTGATGGGTGATGGGTGATGGGTGATGGGTGTATCCGATCCTGAAATAGCTTGACACAATATATCGAGCTATGAGCATATTAGATAAACCTCACCCGAGTACGATTAGATATTCGATTGCCTTCAAACGGAAGGTGGTCTCTGAGATTGAAAATGGTACCTTCAAGTCTCTGAATGACGTCACCCGTTCTTATGGAATGAGTTTGACAACTGTTCGGCGTTGGATCGAGCGCTTCGGCAAGTATGATTCCACTCACGTAAGACTTAGAGTTGAGATGAAGGACGAAAAGGATAAAATCAGGGAGCAGGAGAAGCGTATTAAAGAACTGGAATCAGCTCTTGCTAATTCTCACCTTGAGGTGGTAATGCTGAGGGCTAGGATGCAGTATCATGGTCTGAAGCCTCAGAAAGATGTCAAAAAAAAGAGTGGTTCGAAGTCATGACTTTAGCTTGTTCAACAAGTAGCATTCGTGCAATGAGCGCGTATGCCGGAGTCAGTCGCCAGGGGTATTACGATCATCTACGTCGTAAGAAAGCTAAGGAGCAAGATGAAGGACGCATATTGGCTCTTGTAGACCACTATCGTTCTCTGCTTGCTCGGTCAGGAGTTCGCAAGGTCTACGACGAGATTAAGCATCTCATTCCTGTTGGTAGAGATGCCTTATACGAATTGCTTGGACGCACAGGCCGTTTGATTGAGCCCAGAAGACGTGGAGTGCGGACGACGAACTCTTATCACCACTATAGAAAGCACAAGAATCTGATTAAAGGAAAATCACCTGAGAGGCGAGACGAGGTGCTGGTATCTGACATTACCTATTTGCGACTGAAGTCAGGCGACCACTGCTACGCTTCTCTAATAACAGACCTCTACAGTCGCGCTATAGTCGGTTACCATGTGGCTCCTTCCTTGGCTGCGAAAGGACCTATTAGCGCCCTAAAGATGGCTATGGATCAGATGAAGAGAATCAAGGGATGCGTACACCACAGCGATCGAGGTATACAATATTGCTGCGAAGCCTACACAAGATTGCTGAAGAAAAACGAGATGAAGATCAGCATGACCGAAGAGAACCACTGCTACGAGAACGCCGTGGCCGAGCGGGTCAATGGCATACTTAAAAACGAGTTCTACATGGACCTACCCTTTGAATCAGTTCAAGAGGCAACGAGAGCCTTGAGAGAGTCCATTTGGCTTTACAACACGAAAAGAAAACACTATTCACTGGGGCTGAAAACGCCAGCACAAGTACATCTAAACTAAACCAACAACCTGTCAACTATTTTAGGACGGGACAGTGATGGGTGATGGGTGATGGGTGATGGGTGATGGGTGATGGGTGATGGGTGATGGGTGATGGGTGATGGGTTTGTTATCGGAACATGTTCTGCTGAGTAATGTCGTGTTCTTATGGCGAAAATCAGAAAGCGACTAGACCGACTGGCCGAGGAAACTACAGAGATTCTTAAGCAATCGAGGTCTGCCAACACCATCCGGGCCTATCGGATGGACTGGGCCGATTTTGACTTTTGGTGCGATCTACAACATCTGTCGGCAAGCGAGGCAGACGAAAATACCATCGCCCTCTATTTAACAGATAGATCGAAGACATTAAAGCAGTCAAGTCTCCGAAGACGGCTTGCTGCCATCAACGTCGTGTTCGGATTGAAGGGTGTCCCCTCCCCTGGTAAGTCTCCTTTGGTTCAGGATTTGATGAAAGGTCTTTATCGCAAATCAACTGACAGGGTAGACAAGAAGAAGGCGCTGAGTGTAGATGAGCTGTTAGAAATGATCGATCGTCTTCCCGATGACCTTCGCGGTCACAGAGACAAATCGATATTACTACTAGGATTCTCAGGAGCCCTTCGACGGTCGGAAATATCGAAGCTCACAATCGAAGATCTGACATTCTCGAAAGAAGGCCTAGTCTGCAACATCCGGGAATCCAAGACCGACCAAAGCCCTGAGGGTGAACGCATCGCGATTGTCAGAAGCAAGAAAGAACGCTCTTGCCCAGTTCGCGCCCTGGAGTTCTGGATCGAATTTTCTGGAATCACCTCCGGTCCCCTCTTCCGAGGAATTCTGCCAGACGGAAATTTAAGAGACAACCCATTGACAGGAAGAGCCATCGCCCAAGTCGTGCAACGATCTGCAAGACGGATTGGGATTGATCCTCAAACGGTCGCTGGTCATTCGCTTCGATCAGGTCTCGCTACGGAAGCGGCTAGAAAAGGAGTTGGTGAGCGGATCATTCAAAAGCAGACCAGGCACAAGTCCCTCGAGGTATTGCGTGGATATATAAGAGAGGGTGAGTTGTTCAAGGACAATGCGTCGGGGGAAATAGGACTTTAGGGGCTGAGGGGCTAGGGGGCTGAGGGATGGGGAGCTGAAGGGCTGAGAAATGAGGAGCTGGGAAGTTGAGGAGTTAGGGAAGAACAGATGCAATGCCAGGCAATCGTAATTGGTGTTCTCGTCAAATAGTTTGGCGTCTCGGATTTATGTATTTAGTACACATTGAATGAGCTGTTAAGCTAACAATTTCCCAAATCCCAGCCCCTCAGCTCCCCTCACATGATTACCCTTGACTCCAATTTCGACTCCGCCTCACTGAAGAGCTATGCCCTTCTTGAGGACGGCTCGATTTCTATTGAAGGTCGGGATAACCATAGCGAAATAAAGGGAGAATGGAAATGGATATACTTTATCGCTCATGGTGTAAAAGATTGGAAGCCTCGCTTCGTCATTTCAAACAATTTTGAGCCTGGTGCAAGCCGTTTAGACCGACATCGATTTTGGTGGAGTGCGGATGGAGAGGAGTGGAAAGAATTCGACTTCCACGAGCACGATCGATCATCTGGAAAATATTCGTTTGGCCTCGATCATCCGATTCCATCCGACCAAGTCCATGTTGCCTTCTCTCCTCCCTATCCCATTGAACGGGCAGGGAGATTGGTCAAGCAATTGATTGTAGACGAAAGAGTAAAACCAAGCCCCTCGTGTATTGAAGGATATTCGCTTGGTAAATCTCCGGGGGGTAAGGACGAGCTTGGTCGGGTCATTCATCCATCGGATCTATTCGCTTTGGAGATGGGAGCCAAAAAGGAGGATGCCAAAAAGACGGCTGTTATCCTAGGCGGTGTTCATCCGAACGAGATGCCGGCTAACTTTGCTCTCGAAGGATTTCTTGAAAAACTACTGGAGGAAGAATGCAGAGGTCTACTCAATGAGACTCGATTTCTAATTTACCCGATGGTGAATCCCGACGGACGATATGCCGGATATAACAGGAGCACTGTTCAACATCTCGACCATGACGCAAATCGGCATTGGAATCCTGAGCTGTGGGAAGACATGCTAGATATCAGGACGATCGGCGAAGCTATTTTAAAGGACACAGATTCGAGCTGTGACTATTTCATCGACTTTCATTCCTGGACCAACTCCATCGAACACATGGGGATCTTGTCTTTTGAAGAAAGGCATTACGAGCACCCAATTTGGCAGCATCTGCTCAAACTTGATCCAACAATGGGTACGTGGGGGACGGACTATGACAATTGGTCATCGGAGACCTTTGGACAGAAAATGTTGTCGCCCGAATTCAATGTGACCTACGAGACGATGTATTTAGTGAAATGTGGTGTAGAGTGCTACAAAGAGGTCGGCCGAAACATGGCGCAAGCGATGTCGAAGGCGCGATAGACGTGTTCGGTGTTCCGTGTTCCGTTTTCCGAAAGACGAAGACAATATCTGAATCGGAACACTGAACACGGCAAACGCCTGCTGGCCTAGTTATTTGTTGACTATCCAGTTCTCAATCTTCTCTTCCAACAAAGCCATGGGAAGGCTTCCGGAGTTAAGCACTTGGTTGTGAAACTCGCGGATATCGAAATCATCACCCATGACCGCTTCTGCCTTTGTTCGCAACTTGCGAATAGTGAGTTGGCCGATCTTGTAAGAAAGCGACTGCCCCGGTGTCGCCATGTAGCGCTCAATTTCTGAGGTAATGCTTGCTTCAGATTCGGCTTCATGTTCTAAAGAATATTGAATGGCCTCTTCTCTTGTCCAGCCTTTTGAGTGCATACCGGAATCGACCACTAGCCTAATGGCTCGATGCATTTCCATACTCAGCATTCCGAAGTATTGATAGGGATCCTCATAGATACCGAGCTCCTTCCCCAGAGACTCAGAATAGAGAGCCCAGCCCTCAACAAAGACACCCATGCCCTCGGCATGCAAGAATTCCGGGAGATCATTGTTTTCTTGCTGCAAGGAAAGTTGAAAGTGATGTCCAGGAATGGCCTCGTGCAAGAACAAGGCTTCGTCCGAGATCACACTGTAAGAATCGATGTCCGGAATCGGTACGTAAAAGACACCAGGTCGTGTGGCATCCTTGGATCCGGGGACGTATTCGGCACTAGCTGAGTTCTCGCGAAAAGCCTCAGTGCGTCTGACTTCAAATCCCGCTTTCGGAGTAAGGTCAAATAGATTGGAGACTCCTGGTTCAAGTTTCTTTTGGATGGCATTGAAGTTGGCAATCACCTCCTCAGGCTTACTAAAGGGAAGAAGTTCGGGCTTCGTTCGAACGTCGACTAAGAAAGACTTCAGATTTCCCTGGTATCCGATCTCGCTCATGACCGTTCGCATTTCGCCTTCAATTCTTTCCACTTCGGAGAGACCTAATTCATGAATCTCGTCAGGTGTCATATTTGTGGAGGTGTGGAGCTTGACCAAATATCGATAGGTCTCTGGGCCATATGGCAAATCACCAATTCCTGAACTCGCTCGGGTCGAGGGCAGGTAGTCATCCGTCATAAACTTGGCAATAGCCCGATATCTCGGTCTGATCTTATCATCAACCATACTTCGATACTCCGATTCCAATCTTTCCTTGTCGTCATCAGAAAAGTCTGAAGGCATCATCTTGGCTGGTGCGAAAAAGAGATGCTCTTCTGTTGCTGTGTCGATGAAGGGCATGAGTTGGCCAATCGCACGTTCTGCAAGAACTCGTGGAAGCACCACCCTTTGCTCAAGGCCCTCACGCATCTTTATTTCAGCTGTATCTAACCAGCCGAGATAAGCGTCCACGCGGCTGAGCCAGTTGTCATAGTCTTCTACGGTTTTGAAGGGCTGAATACTAGTTCCACCGGCGAGCTGACCAACATATAGTTGCAGTGAGGAAATTTGCGTGATCGGAAAGAGTTCGAAATTAGGAAGATCAAACATGGGTGAGGCGAGCGTGACAAGCTTGTTGTTGAGCCCTTCCAGTTTTATCTCGCTGTCCCACTCCAAGGCTCGCAGACTCATAAGGTCCTCGGCACTTAAGCTCGCTCTATCAATGGCATTGGCGCGCTCTATGAAGGTGGCGTAGTTCTGTTTTAAATCCTCTTGGTGCTCGTCTGAAATAAAATCGACTAATTGTGCATTGTACTCGTTTGCTCCACCCTTCGTGGCTTCGATGGGATTTATGCGAAGCTTGAATTCTTGGTAGTCATGAAAGAGATCCCCTATGGATGAAGTGCTTGGTTGATCTTGCTGACAAGCAAAGAGAACTAAAAAGCACAGTAGAAGAGATAGTCGATTCATTTATCTGAATATTCTGGATTGGCTGAGTTTTTAAAAAGGTGATTGTCTAAATATAGATATCGGTAAAAGTCAAAGTATGGCCGATTCCGACCTAGTCCTTTAGTGGGCAAGGTACCCGATTCCAACATTATTTTTCTCGTCGTCCAAGAATTGACGGAAATGCTATTTCAGAGAAAAATCCAGTTGGAAATGGATACCTTGCTCACATTATGGGATTTGACTAATGGAGGATTTTGAAAAATATGCAGGGAATCACGACGAGGTTCTCAAAGAGCTCCTTTCCGATGAGCCTGTTATCTACATGACTGGTAAAGCTGGAACAGGCAAGACGACCATCCTCCGCGAATACCAACAAAAGGAATCGCGACGACTCGTAACCCTTGCCCCTACCGGTGCTGCTGCCATCATTGCGGGCGGCCAAACCATACATCGCTTCTTTGGCTTTCCTCCTGGACCACCCGCTTCGCATGCTGGACCTCGAAATGACAAAAGACTCTTCCAAAATATCGATGTTTTAGCTATAGACGAAGCCTCGATGGTACGAGTGGACATGATCGATGCGATCGACAAATTTCTGCGCAATAATGGGCCTTCTCAAAGCAAACCCTTCGGTGGAGTTCTACTTCGATTGGTTGGAGATCTTTATCAGCTACCGCCAGTGGTTCGAGAGAAAGTGGAGCGCAGGTATCTCAGCAATCGATACGCGACTCCCTACTTCTTTAGCGCACGAGCCTTCGATGCGACCGGCGGAATGAAGACAATCGAACTAAAGAAAGTCTACAGACAGGAGGACTCCAACTTCGTTGACATCCTCAACGCGATTCGTAACAACAATATCTCAGAGGACCTTCTCGAGACCTTGAACAGGACCTGCCAGAGTGAAATATCAGAAGACGAATACGATGGAGCGGTCGTCCTAACGCCGACAAACAGAAGAGCGGCTCTGATCAACAATCATTGGATGAGCAGACTTGAGGGCGAGGCTATGTCCTTCTCTGGCGAGTCTTCGGGCAAGGTATCCGAAGAGCAAAAGCTTGCACCACAGAAATTGAATTTGAAGCTCGGAGCACAGGTCATGTTTGTCAAAAATGACATGCAAGGTCGCTGGGTCAACGGCACGATGGGTCAGATCTCTAAGCTTGAAGATGACCATGTTGAGGTACGGGTTACGGACTACAATAGAAACGAGACTTACATCGTTGAGCCGGTCGAGTGGAATGTAAACGACTACGAGTTGAACGAAACAACCGGAGATCTTTTCTCGGACATCGTCGGCAAATACAAGCAACTCCCCTTGCGCGCAGCTTGGGCCATTACGATTCACAAGAGTCAGGGCAAGTCCTTTGATCGAGTGATCGTGGATCTTGGTGGTCGGGCCTTCGCACCTGGGCAGGCCTACGTCGCCCTTAGTAGGTGCCGAACTCTAGAGGGATTAACTCTCACCACTCCGATTACCATGGATGATATAATGGTCGACGAGGAGATCGTTAAGTTTCATGCTGGCTTGGATAGCTAACAGGCGACTGGCTACTGGCTGACTAGACTACTGGTCGCTTGCTGTACGGGTAAATAGTTAAGTACCTGACTTACTTCTCCGGTATTCCGCAACCCTCCACCTCGTAACCCTCCACCGCCCACTGTTATACGATTTCCACTTCCTTAATCGATCTCAAGCTAGAAATCAATTCCAACCAAACTGCCGAGCTACTCTTCCGCTGATCGGCTGGATCACAGAGATAGCGTCCCGTGAGTATTACCTTCCCACTCTCAGCCCTAATTCGAACATTTGGTACATATCTATCCCACTTAATAGGGACTCCGGCTCCAAGGGTCTTCTTCTGCATATTTATGGGATGCTTCGCGGCCTCCTTCTCAATCACATCTTTAAAAACCGATTGCGCCTGCTCAATGTCGCTTTGAAGGCTTAGTCCCAGATCGATTTCATTCCAGGCCATGTTAAGTCCGCCGGTGTTGTTGATCACCGGACTAGTAATGACGGTACTATTTGGGACCTTAATGATCCGACCGGTTAAACGGCTTCCTTGCTTCCCGGTATCGGTTTCAGAAAGCGTGAAGTACAAAGGCCCGATGTCGATAACTTCTCCAGATCGATTTCCAATCTTTATCCGATCGCCAATTGAGAATAGTTCACGAGAAACGATCACGGACCAAGAGAAAAAGTTCTGAATGAACTCCTTCATTGTGATAGTGAGTGCTGCAGCGACAAGGGAAAGCACGGTCAATAGACCTTGTACACCATCGAACCAAATCGATATAAGGAAAATAAAGGTGACTAGCCCGAGGACATAGCCTGAGATTTGAGTCCACTGGACTCGGAGATGAATGCCCCTAACCCGACGTCGGATAATGGCTTTCAAAACGTACCTCAAAAGAATTGCTCCAAGAATAAGGGCGACACTTAAGGTGATACGCAGGCCGCTTGGATCGGCCATTAAGTTGGATAGTATTTCTGGGATATCTTTCATGATATCAATCTCTCTTTTTTTTTGGAAAGGGGGCTACGAAGCTTAAAAGGCTTTGTTACACGCCTTATATTCATGATTCTTAGAAACTGCACAACGAAGTCCAATCTTAGAAATATTGATGACTTAGGACCATGAAAATTTTTAGTTTTGCGTTGAGGAGTACACTGTGTAATCCCTTCCTTTATTTAACCATAATAAAATGATAAAAAATATATACTATTTATTCGCCCTATTACTTATTACCGCACCGAGCCTTCTTCAAGCCCAAACAGAAAGGCAAGGTGGATTTGTAAACGGATCCAGTGTTGTTGTCGATAATTCACTTGCCGATATCATTGTTGGTGGTGGCTTCGAGTCCGGCGTATTTGGAGGAGACTGGACGGAGGCGTCTACCAACTTCGGAACACCTATATGCGATGTTGGAGGCTGCGGAACGGGAACCGGAACGGGTCCAAACACAGGAGCCTTTTGGACATGGTTTGGTGGAATCGCCGCATCGGAAGTTGGATCTGTCACTCAGGTTGTTCCCCTAGGAGCTGGTGGCACGGCAAGGCTTTCTTTTTTCTTGGAAACCATTATTTGCGACTCTGCTGCTGACTTCATGGAGGTTACCGTCAATGGAACCCAGGAATTTATTGTCGACGGTTCTTCTCCTGCTTGCGGAACCCTCGGCTATGCGCTGCAAACGGTCAATCTCGATGCTTATGCTACTTTGGCGCCAATCACACTAGTTTTTAGAAGTGAGATTTTTGCTAACAATGGAGCTGGTTCAAACTTCTTCATCGATGATGTTGCTTTGAACGATGTTGTTCTCCCTGTTGAGCTAGTTTCATTTACTGGCAGACAGAATGGACGAAGCATTGATCTTGCTTGGACCACGTCATCAGAAACTGGGAATGCGGGATTCGAGCTAGAGCACCGGATCAATGGATCGGAGTTTAGTCCAATTCAGTTTGTAGAAGGACAAGGAACGACCCTCGAGGAAAACAACTATTCCTTTGTAGTCGACAATTTGGAGCCGGGGGCGCATTCCTTCCGACTCAAGCAAATCGATTTTGACGGAAGCTTCGAATACAGCAAGATTATCGAGACTGCCGTAACAGAGCCCAACAAGATCTGGCTGGATGATGTCTATCCAAACCCATTCAATCCATCCACCTCGATCCGTTTTATGGTGCCGAGTGAGCAGCGTGTATCTGTTGTAGTCTTCGATTCCTTTGGCCGACAAGTGAAGTCGCTATTCAATGGAGTTGCCTCACCGGATACTCCTTACTCTCTCCGATTCGTAGCTGGAAACCTTCCTTCTGGAAGTTATCACATTCTTGTCAGTGGTCAGAGCTCAAGTAGCTCTAAGACGGTGCAGCTGCTGAAATAGAGACTGTTGTGTTAGGTATTCCCAGTTTTTTACTGGGACAAAATAAAAGGGATCGACCATTTGGCCGATCCCTTTTTTCGATTTTCTGATACTCCGATTGTCCGATGTTATCAGTAAATCTGACAATCGGATAATCTGACATCTGTTTTCTATCGCAAGAAGAGCTTCGCGCCCAGCTTGAGAAGGTCATCACCAATCTGGCCGTCTCCGTCGCTATCGAGAATCTTAGCGAATCCACCTAGCTGCTTCTCTGCTTGTGCCCGCTCCATTCCCAGGTTAGTAGCCATGCCGAAGGAATCAAGATTTTGCTCACGCTTTTGCTTTCCAATAGCGCCCATAACAACAGGCGCTAGCATTTTGAAGAGCTGTCCAACGCTTCCAGCATCGAGACCAGATGCTTGCGCAACGCTGTTCTCCACGACGCCTCGCTTGTTTCCGAATACGTGACCTAAGATGCCATCGCCATCTTTTGCTCGTGCATGCTGCGAAGTGCCAGCGAATACGCCACCCAAGTCGCCCATGATCGAACCATCATGATCTCGCTTGATCGCCTTGTTCAATGATTTCGCGCCTCGTTTGCTGCCAGCGTTTCGGCTGATCGCGCTAATAATGAGTGGAACGGCGGCCATGATAGCCATTCGACCCATCTTGCTGTCGATGCCAAGCTGGTTGGCTATTACGTCCGTGACTTTTCCGCCAAGTGCCTGAAAGAGAATGTTCGCTAATGAACCCATGTGTTGCTTTTAATTTGAGTTTGTGGGATTTCTAGTTTTATACCACTGATATCCGTATAGGAGAGCAAGTGCACCTATCACCGCAGCGATAAGTTCACCAATCAATCCAGATGTGTTAAAGCCAATCGCCCTCAAGATGATGTTGCCAACAAAGGCACCACCAACTCCTAGTAAAGCGGTTTTTACGTAGCCGTTCGGCTCGAATAAATCTCCTGGTTTCAAACGCTTCGCGATCGTTCCAGCAGCTAATCCTATTAAGGCAGTCAGTATCAGTCCCATAGTTAAAGGTTATTATGTATTAAGATCGAAATGTGGGAAATGGTTCCGAAGGAGGAGTTCGGGGGCACGGGAGCACAGGGGCACAGGAGCACAGGGGCACTGGAGCACGGGAGTTGAGTGTGGATGAAAAAAAGGAAGAACGGTCTGAGTGAATATTAAGGCCGATTTCATTTTGGCTCTTTGTAATAATGGATATCCTCAGCCCCTCAGCCCCTCAGCCCCTCAGCCCCTCAGCCCCTCAGCCCCTCAGCCCCTCAGCCCCTCAGCCCCTCATTTGGTTACACAATGGTTACAATGTTGTAACAAGAGACTTACCCGTATTCCGGATCTTCGATTTGTAGTCCTCAAATTCCGAGTACCAATATTTTCCGAGATACATGATTAAAATTGATCTACCCGCAAAGGGAATCCTGAGCCTAGCCATACTTCTCCTGCTCTTGGTGAGCACGGAGGCCGAGGCACAGATTACATTCCAAGGAAGAATGTACATGGACTACGAATACGAGCTAGCCAACGAAGACGCGGAAGTAGTCGGGGAGAATGGCTTTACCTATCGTAGGATGTACTTCACTGCGAACTACAAAAAGAGCGACACCTTCAGCGGCCGAGTTCGGTTTGAAACCCACGATGGTTCAACGACTGCGCAGGGCCGACCAGCACCCTTTGTAAAGGATCTCTATCTCAAATGGAAAGGCGCCTTGGGCGATGGACACGATCTCTATTTTGGCATCGCACCTCCGCCGGTCTTTCTAGTAGCAGAAAGTTACTGGGGTTATCGAAGTCTTGAGAAAACCGCTCTCGACAAATACAAAGTTGTCTCTTCGAGAGACTTCGGTGTCAAAGCCCTTGGCGATATCACTTCAGATGGAAGGGTCAAATATGGAGTCATGATCGCCAATAACGAAAGTGTTAAGGGCGAAAACGACAAACAAAAACGCGCCTACGGCCAACTAGAGTTTCATCCCAATAAAAATATGTCGTTCACTGTTGAGGCCGACTATGGCCCAACCGTCGAAGATACACGAACGAATCTCCACGCTTTTGGAGGATTCAAGAACGATAATTTTCATGGTGGCGTCGAGCTATTTCGATATTCGATTAACCCCGATCAAGGATCGCAAAACACCGACTTAAACGGAATAAGTCTATTTGGGTCTATCGAGATTGCTGACAAGACTGAGGCTATTCTTCGAGCAGACCTCACACAGGCAGAGCGCGGTTCAGAGAGCCTAGCAACAAAATATTATCTCGCCGGCCTGTCCTATCAGATTGAAAAAGGAGTGACATTCATACCCAACATCGTAGTAACCTCAATCGAGGGGCTGGATTCTGCTGTCACAGGCAGAATAACCCTGGAAGCCAGATTCTAGATCAATGATTATTGAGCAGAAAGCAAAACTTAGGATGCTTCTCTCCACCATGTTTGACACGGTGGATGAGCAGCTCGCCAATGCCCTGAATGCGGCCTTGGATGGTGATTCTGAATTGGCAGTCGAGGTGCACAAGAACGACGATAAGGTCGATGCGCTTGAAATGGAAGTAGATCGGCACTGTACCGAGATGCTTCAAACAGGCGAGCTTTCCGATGCTGATGTACGCATGGTCGTTACAGCGATTAAAATGAACACAGACCTCGAGCGGGTTGGTGATCATTGCAAAAACATCGCTAAGGAATCAGTTGAGTTGTCATCCCATCTCGATACTGTACCCAAAGAACAATTTTTGTCGATTGCAGAAGCCGTCCGAAAGAAACTCTACCTTGCCCAGGATGCTTTTTTGGAAGAAGACAACAATCTCGCTCGGGAAATCACGACACGTGAGGACAATGTCGACACATTATATAGGTCAATACTAAAAAGCGCAGGTGAAGCCGCAAAGGCAAACTCGCAAGATCCAGAACTCTTCGCGAAGATCGTAAGCATGGGAAAGTCCATGGATCGAATTGCTGATCACGCCACCAACATTGCAGAGCTTGTGGTTTACTGGTTGGACAATGAAGACATTAGACATCCTAAACTTAAACGAGTTAATTAAACTCAACATCAGTCGAAAAATGAAACGAATAAATCTAATCACCATCTTTGCCTTCACCCTTATGTCCTGTGGTGGCGGTGGATCAGATCGAGTTCTTCTTCAGAACAAAGGATCTGATACTCTTGTCAATGTGGCTCAATCATGGGCAGAAGCCTACCAAGGAGTCAATCCGAATCTTGCTGTAGCAGTAACTGGTGGTGGCTCAGGAACAGGAATCGCGGCCCTTATTCAGGGCACGGTTGACATCGCCAATGCGAGTCGAAAAATGAAACCATCCGAATTCGATCAGGCAAAGTCTCTTGGTCAAGATCCTGTAGAGCACGTTGTTGGATTTGATGCTCTTGCAATCTATCTACATCCGGATAACCCAATAAATGAGATAACGATTGGTCAACTGGCATCCATCTTCCAGGAAGGGGGAGCTTCAGAAGCATGGGGAGATATTGGTGTCAACGTTCCTGGTTGCCCCAAGCAGGAAGTCATTCGAGTATCTAGACAGAACAACTCTGGGACCTATGCCTATTTCCGAGAAGCTGTTCTTGGGAAGAATGATTTCAAGCTTGGATCAAAAGATATGCACGGTTCAAAAGACGTTGTTGATCTCGTTGGACACACCGTTTGCGCCATAGGATACAGCGGTCTTGCTTATGCTACACACGAAGTCAAAATGCCTTGTGTCAAGAAAGACGATGCCGCGTCATGTGTTGCCCCATCGGCCAATTCTGCTAACGACGGAAGCTATCCAATTGCTCGTCCATTGCTGATGTACACCAATGGCGAACCTACCGGTGCCGTCAAAGAATACATGGATTGGATCAAGAGCGACGCTGGACAATGCATCATCGCCAACAAAGGCTATGCTCCTATCCGGGACGTCACTTGCGGTTAATAGTTAAAGGTATTTGTACCTTCCCATTCTACAAAGCATAGTCAAAGTATGAGCATAATTGATCAACGTCTAGCAGAGAATCTGCAAGAATTGAAGGATGCCGTTTCGGCTCTCGGGGAATCGGTACAGACAGCCTTATCAAGTTCCTTAAAAGCCCTTGTCGATTCGGACGAGGCTTTGGCCTACGAAACGATATTGAATGATCGGCCCATTAATAGGGCCGCAATGGACATCAATCGGATGTGTCACGCCTTCGTTGCCTTACATCTTCCGAGTGCTGGCCATCTTCGATTTGTCGCCTCTGTCATGCGTCTTTCCATTGAGCTAGAAAGAGTTGGAGATTACGCATCGGCCATAAGTCGATCGGTCACGGAGCTTCGAGAGCCGATGTCCGATGATCTTAAGGATAAATTGCAATTCATCGGTAATGGCGCGGTGGAAGTATTTCGTCAGGCCGTTCAAGCTTTTGTGAACGATGATAGAGAACTTGCCATCCTCACGAGAAAGAAGGCATCCAAGGTGAATAAGGCCTTTGAAGCGACGAATGCGAGTATCCTGGAAAAAGGAAATGCTGGCGATCTAAAGGCAGCAGATTTGGTGGAAACCTCCATGATTTTGCGCCGACTCGAGCGGGTAGCGGACCAGACTATGAATATTTGTGAGGAAACGGTTTTCGCTACATCCGGTGAAGAAGTGTCAGCGAAGAAGTACAATATTCTTTTTGTCGATGATACCTCAGATGGTCGACTAGAGATTGCCCTCGCTGAAGCTATCAACAACTACAAGAAGGTCAACGGCTACTATTATTTTAGCAAGGGAGTCTACGAAGGGGATGCGCTTGAAGGCTTCATGGCGAGTAGCGGATTGAAGAAAAGCAACGTTTTTGAAAAGGCAAAAGCTTGGGATATCGATTCGAAAGTTCGAATCAATGTCGTCGTCGCTCTTTCAGAAACCGCGGCTGAGATGATAGATGACATGCCCTTCCATTCCGTATTAATGGATTGGCAACTACCCTCGATTTCTGGTAATCGGAAATCAGAAGCAGCTGAGTTTAGATCACTTTATTCTGACATCTCAGATCGAATGGCAAATCTCATGTACATCGTTTACGGAGAATGAGCCAAGACAAAGAATTAAAAGCCATAGACCGGCGAGATTCTTCTTGGTACTGGGACAAGTTCGTCCAGAGCCTTGTATTCATTGGTGGTATATCGGCGATTATCTTCATCTTGGGCATCTTTGTTTTCATCATGAAAGAAGGTGCCGGATTTCTCTTTGGTCGATTTGACCTCGTGGAGTTCTTCACGTCATCGCGTTGGATCCCGACATCTGAGAATAATCCAACCTACGGAGCGCTTGCGCTCATCGTTGGAACGGCTAGTGTGACCGGAACGGCGATGCTCTTTTCGATTCCCCTCTCTTTGGGAGCTGCCATTTATATAGGCGAATTCGCCACGGGTAAAACTCGGGAGTCTTTGAAAGTGTTGGTTGAGTTGCTTGCAGCCATCCCATCCGTTGTCTGGGGCTTTATTGGATTGAGCATCATGAACAGCTTGATCATCGATCTCTTCAATGTACCCATCGGACTAAACGTCCTGAATGCAGGAATAATCTTAGGCTTGATGGCGGCGCCTATCATGACTACGATTGCGGAGGATGCCTTGAAGGCCGTGCCGGATACCTATCGGCAAGCCGCCGAGGCCATGGGTGCATCCAAGTGGCAAGTCATCCGAAAAGTGGTTATACCAGCCAGTAAGAATGGATTGGTGTCGGCTGTTCTTTTAGGTGTAGGTCGAGGATTTGGTGAGACCATGGCTGTGCTCATGGCCAGTGGTCACTCAATTAATTTGCCCTCTAGTGCCTTCGATTCTGTACGGGCATTAACAGCGACTATCGCGGCCGAGCTCGGAGAGACGGTGCGTGGTGGCGATCATTACGGCGCCCTTTTTACCCTAGGTATTTTCTTGTTCATCATCACATTCATTATCAACTTGTCAGCCGATCTTGTAGTGCGAGGTATAAAGAAGAAATGAGTCAATTTGCTGCAACAGCATTAAACGCGAGAAACGAACAAACGCAGAAGAGGGTCAAATGGACCTTCTTGGCGATGACTTGGATGCTGATCATTCCAGTGTTGGTCATTCTTGTGCTACTCGTTATCAAAGGAGGACCGGCCTTCTCTTGGATATTCTTGACTGAGTTTCCAAAAGACAACATGACAGCTGGTGGAATCTTCCCTGCTTTGGTAGGAACGATTCTTTTGGTAGTTGTAGCCTTGATCGTCTCCGTGCCGATGGGCGTGGCGGCAGCCGTTTATTTAAGCGAGTACGCCAAAGACAATTGGTTGACGAGAGTCATTAACCTCGCCATTATCAACTTGGCCGGTGTCCCTTCTATCGTGCATGCCTTGTTTGGGGTAGGTGCTTTCGTGCTCTTCTTCAAATTCGGTACTTCAATCCTGGCCGCGAGTTTGACACTCGCCATTATGACCTTGCCGGTCGTAATTGTAGCGACAAGGGAATCCTTGCAAGCCGTTCCACATGAATTTAGAGAGGCCTGCTGGGCCCTGGGAGCAACGAGATGGCAAACGATCAAGAAGATCGTTCTTCCCAACGCGATTTCCGGGATTCTAACGGGAGTTATCTTAGAGGTATCGAGAACAGCTGGAGAAACGGCACCGATTATGTTTACAGGTGCAGCCTTTTTTCTCCCTTGGTTGCCAGAATCGCTCTTCGATCAAACCATGGCACTCTCCTATCACCTCTACACGATTTCCACGCAGGTGCCCAATGTACCGGATGAAATTCCATTTGGTGTGGCGTTACTATTGATTGTGATTGTCTTGATTCTAAACTCTGTATCGATTGGCTTCCGCACCTATTTGAGAGGAAAGAAAAAGTGGTAGCAGAAGCAACACAAAAAATGTCAGGAAGGGCCCCCGAGACTATTCTTGAAGTCAGGGACCTGTCGATTTCCTACGGAGATACATCGGCATTGAGAAATGTAAATCTGGAAGTTCGGAAAAATGAGGTTCTAGGTATTATCGGGCCAGCGGGAAGTGGTAAGACTTCCTTCATTCGTGCGATAAATCGCATGGACGACTTCGCGGCCTCGATGGAGGTAAATGGATCGATCAAGTTTCTTGGCAAAGATGTTAAAGACTGGCAAAACGTTTACGCCCTTCGACGGCGAACGGGGGTTGTTTTTCCCTTACCCGTGGGATTGCCTCTTAGTGTCTATGATAACGTGGCTTTCGCGCCACGATTGGCGGGGATAAAGAAGAAAGCAGAACTCGACGTTATTGTAGAAGACAGCTTGACTCGTTCGGCCCTTTGGGACGAGGTGAAGGATCGATTGGATTCACTTGGAAGCTTGCTTTCAGGTGGTCAGCAGCAGCGACTTACGATTGCTCGCGCACTTTCTCAGAAGCCAGATCTATTGATGCTGGATGAGTTTTCGATCGCGGTGGATCCAGTTACAACGATGAGAATCGAGGATGTCTTGAAGGGCCTGAAAGAGGAAATGAGCATCATCTTGGTCACCAATCTTGTTCAGCAGGCACGTCGATTGGCAGATCGCACGGCCTTTTTCTTATCGGGCGATATGATTGAGTTGGGTGAAACCGAGGATCTATTTTCTGGCAGGGTAAAAGATACTCGGACTCAAGAATACATTGAAGGAAAGTTTGGTTGATCGTGAGTGAAGAACAAAAAATAATAGGGCAGAAATACGCCGTTCACACGGAAAAACTGAATCTTTGGTACGGAGATTTTCAGGCACTGTACGACATCGATTTAGATGCGAAGGAAGGATTGGTCACAGCATTGATCGGCCCATCTGGATGTGGCAAATCGACATTACTGCGTTGCTTCAACCGAATCAACGAACGCTGGGACTATGTCCGAACAGAAGGATCTGTATTTATCAAGGACGAGGACATCTATGCAGCGGCTGTGGAGAAGGCACAGTTGAGAAAGAAGGTCGGCATGGTATTTCAGCGACCCAATCCCCTCCCCTTGTCGATTCGTGAGAATATCCTTTTTGGACTCGACATTCACACGGATAAGTCAGAAAAACTGAGCAAGACGGACGAGGATCAGGTGGTTGAGGAGTCCTTGCAAGAGGTCCTACTTTGGGACAAGGTTAAAGACCGATTGAAGCAACGCGCGACCGAACTATCTCTGGAAGAGCAGCAGAAACTCTGTATCGCAAGACTACTTCCCGTTAAGCCTTCCGTCATTCTGATGGACGAACCCTGTTCGGCTCTAGACCCAAAGGCAACAGAAGCGGTCGAGGAATTGATTTGGCGACTTCGCGGTGAGTACACCATCATCATCGTGACACACAACATGGCGCAAGCCAGACGAGCCAGTGATGAAACGGCCTATATGCTTCTCGGCAAGGTGATGGAGCATTCCAAAACGGTTGAGTTGTTTGTGACCCCGAAGTTGAAGGAAACCGCGGATTACATTGAGGGTCGATACGGGTGATATCAACCCAAGCACGTGCCTCAGTCTAAATCTAAAAAGCAGACCATTCTACTCGTCGACGATGACGTCGATGTTCTAGAAATGCTAGAGGCGAATCTGGGTCAGGCGGGCTACAAGATTAAGCGAGCCGAGAATGGATTGGACGCCTTTGTCATAGTACAATCTGAAAAAGTAGATCTAGCGATACTCGATATCGGGCTTCCAGATATCAGCGGATTGTTGCTCTGCAAGAAGATCCGCAATGAGTCGAAGAGAAAGGACTTGCCAATCATCATCCTTACTGGCGAGGCCGGAGAAGAGGTACAGATTGAGGCTTTAGAGTCTGGCGCGGATGACATCATTGTAAAGTCGACCTCCGTTAGGGTCATCCTCGGTCATGTCCGGGCGATCTTTCGGAGGATAGCTGGCTTTGAGATCGAGAAGGAAAAGGCTTCGGCTTTGGTAGTTGATGACCTGACAATTGACAGAGAACGCTACCTCGTATTCAAGGTCGAAGGCGAGGAGCGGAAGCGGATTCACTTCCCTAGGAAGGAGTTTGAGCTGCTTTATCTACTTGCGAACAATCGGGGTAGGGTATTCACCAGGGACGAGTTGCTTGATACAGTTTGGGGTACCGATATCTATGTTACGCCGAGGACGGTGGATGTGCATGTGCGGAAGGTTCGGCTTAAGATATCGTCGGAATATATCGAGACAGTGACTGGTGTCGGGTATAGGTTTAAGGATTAGTTACCGAGGGTTCAGTGAAAACTGGAGTCAATTAATCGAAATTCGTTCGCAGCTTATCTGCAATCTGTGAAAGCTGCTGGGCTTCCTTTTTTGAAATCGCGTTGCGAACCTGAGTATCCACAAGATCGATTTCCCTCTTCATTTTCTGAGCCAATTCTATTCCCTGCGCCTTAATTCTAATCTCAACTTTTCTTCGGTTCGTTCTAGAGGCACGTCTGGAGAGAAGACCTTTCTTCCTCAAATTCTCGACTACACGCGTTGTATTACTCGTTTTGTTTAGCAGACGTTCTTGGATTTCTTGCAAGCAATAACTCCCTCCCTCATTGCCGACGAGAATCTGTAAAATGTTGTACTGCTCTGGAGTAATACCGTAAGGTTTCAATTGAAGCTGAACGATTCGCTGAAGCCAGAGGCTCGTATATAGCAGGTTTACGACGGCCTCATGATGTTCATCGTCAAAATGATCTTGTTTTATCTCTTCGCCAATTCTCATACAAGTCTTGTTATTACAATAGTCGAGCACTCAATTAATTAGTCAGTCAATCTAATAGTTGCAAAACGATTTGCAAAAATGAATTTGTATTTTTATTATTGAGATCACAACAGTTGAGTACTCAACAATAGAATATAATAAAAACTAGTCATGAATAATCGATTTGCAGAACGTCTCACACCGGAAAATGCCGTGCTTGCTCTTGTTGACCATCAAACAGGTCTCCTTGTGAGCTGCCGAGACCAGGACCCAAATTTGCTGAAAGCAAATATTCTGGGACTCTCTCATATGGCCAAAACATTAGAACTCCCATCTGTTGTAACGGCCAGTGTTCAGAACGGGCCAAATGGACCCGTAATGCCAGAGATTCTTGATATTCTTGGCAGTGAAGTGATCGGACGTAAAGGAGAGATTAACGCCTGGGATTCACCCGAATTCAAATCAGCAATAGAGTCGACTGGTCGGAAGAAGATTATTATGGCCGGTCTTGTTACTGATGTCTGCTTGATGTTTCCAGCAATCTCGGCGGTAGCAGAGGGATATGATGTTTACGCCGTTGTTGATGCATCCGGAACGTGGAATGAAGGAGTCAGAAATGCTTCCATGCATCGCATGTCACAAGCCGGTGTTAAGGTTTCAACATGGGGCTCGGTTCTAGCAGAAATTATGCACGACTGGCGCAGCCCAAAAGGTCAAGAGCTCGGAGGAGTGCTTGGTGCTCATACGCCCTACGGATGGGTTTACAGTAGTTTCCTGTCCGCTAATCGTAGCCTCGAACCAGCTTAACAGATAGAATGACTATGATTCAGATAACTCCGTACAAAAAACAATTCCATGGGGACCATTTGTTTGTTGTTGAGACGCCGCTTAACCCGACTTATATAACCCAAGCAGACCGTATTAATATGCAAAGCACATGAACGGTCTATATTTCAGTCAGACTGTAGCTGGAAGGAAAGAGTATTCACTTGTGGGCGGTCGGACGAAATCTCAGGCCGCGCTAGCCACGTCCACAGTCTTACTGTATTGAGCACTCAAAAGTCTGCCGAGATAGTCCGCAATGGCCCTCATTCCACTTCGCCCGTCTTTGGCCTCTGCGTCTGGATTGTAGTTTGTATTCGTATTGACATCGTAGGTGAATGAGCGGCCGGCCGCATCGACAATAAATTCAATTCCGGCAATTTTGATGTCGTTATTCGCCAGAAAAGCTTTCCAGGCTGGTAGCAGGGGATGGTCGAAATCGGCAAGGATCTGGAATTTGTCGTTCGCAGTACCAACGTGACAAGCATTCGTCGCCTCATCTATTTGGCACACGTCAGCGGGGCAGAGTTCGAATCCCTCCGATGTATCGACCCGAACCGCATAGACGAGCTCACCTCCTACAAATTCGACCCGCGTAATAAATGGTTCCGGCGCTTCGATATATCGCTGTACCAGCGTGATGCCGTCGATCGATTCTTCGAAATCGGCGCTGTCCACATGCTCGACCAGGGCCGCCGCGGAGTAGAGCAATCGGACGCCTAGGCCCTTCCCAGCACGGTTGTGCTTGAGAATCACAGGAAAGCCTATTTTTTCTGCAGCTTCCGCAATGTTTTCCTTGCCAATGAAGGCAATAGTTTCGGGCGTCGGCACGCTGACGGCTTTGAGCGCCTCATACTGGGCAACTTTGGAGACCTCAAGCTGAACTGCTTTTTCTCCGTTGACGATTGTTCGACCATGCCGATTCAGCCAAGCAAGAACAGCGGCGGTAAATTCAGGCCCATATCTGTGACCGCGTGTATGAGACGAGGCGCTCATGCGATTATAAAATATGCCTTCAGGCGGAGTGCTAGAAAGATTGAGCCTACCGCGGTCCAAAAACCACTCCGTGAAGGGAAGGTCAAGTTTGGTAAATTCATTCCGCAGCGGCTCCACCCAGGCATCGTTTTCGTGAATGACATAAACCTGCGGCGTATTATCAGTTTTAAAGCTGTCCAATATCATAGCAAAAAACTCTCTTCAAATGTTTCGCCGAAGCCCTAGTGTCTTGGCGTAAAATTAAGCTAGGTATATTCTGATCTCGTACATTCGTTCTACGAACAATCAGAATTAGCCAAACAAATTATGATCATGGAGAACTAGATACTCCATGTTTAGGACTAAGTCGGCGCCTAGGCGTATGGAAACGGAGTTGGCAGCCATAATCATTCAACAATAACATGGATAAACCAACACGTCGAGATGTTCTGAAAACTGTTGGTGTAGTTTGCGCTTCGTTTACCTTCCCGATCTCAAATCTTCTGGCCTCCGATAAGAGCAGAAAAGTGATCAAGCTCGGTGTAATCGCCGACCTCCACGGAGGTTTTATTGATGATGCTGAGAGTAGACTGGATTCCTTTTTGCTGGAGATGAAAAACGTGGACTGCGATGCACTGGTCCAGCTTGGCGACTTTGCCTACCCCAATAAGGATCACCAACACTACCCCGACAAGTTCAACGCGGCCCACGACACCACCATTCATGTCATCGGGAATCACGAGTTCGATTACAGTTTGACAAGAGAAGATTGCTACAAAGCCTGGTCCATTTCTTCAAGCTATTACACGAAGGACATCGGTGATCTACGAGTCATAATTCTTGACGGAAATGAAAGAGGCTCGCCTGACTACGAGGGTGGATACCCGTCCTATATAGGCGAAGCGCAGGTATCTTGGCTCAAGAGCGAACTTGAAAGAGCCGACAAGCCTGTCTTGATTCTTTGTCATCAGCCAATAGCTGGCGCTTGGCCTGTCGACAATTACACCGAAATCCAGAATCTGCTATCTGTCCATGCAAACAATATCGTCGCCTGTGTCAATGGACATAGCCATCTCGACTGTCTGCATCAAATTGGTGGCGTGAATTATCTACATCTCAACTCGGCCTCGTACTACTGGGTTGGAGGAGAGGAGCGCATGGCTTTCTATACAGATCCGTTGTTTACTACGCTAACAATCGATCTTGAGAATGGCACGGTGATGGTCGAAGGATTGTCCAGTACGTGGAAGGGGGTCTCCCCTGAAGAGATGGGCTATTTTGAGGAAGAGGGTCGGCCGGAAAAGAATTGTGTGACTCCTCAGATCAGACCTCGGACCTTAGACAGCCAAGAGAACCTTTTAAAAGTGATGACCTGGAATATCTGGGGAAGGCTTAATCAGGCGCCTCAGTATACCCTTGGTGAAAAGACAGGGAGAGAACGAACTATTGAGATCATACAAAAAAGCGGAGCAGATGTCATCGCGATGATAGAGACTTATGGCTCGGCCGCTGACATCGCGAAGGCATTGGGATTCTACCACCACACACCAGCGGATGACGCCAATCTCTGCATTTTTAGTCGCTATCCCCTCTCGGATATTGAGCTACTTGAAGGCATCTCTTCTTTTTCTTTCATCGGCGCGACGGTCACTCTTCCAGATGGTCAGCAAATAAGGATCTATGACATTTGGCTGACGAGTTCAGGTCGACACATTGTCGATATAAAGAACAAAGAAATATCGGATCAAGAATTTGCCAATGGAGACGATGTCAGGTTCGACCATCTCCTGGAATTTTTGAATCATGACAATCTGAAAAGACATCTCGCCAATTCGGATAAGATTCCCGTCATTATGGCTGGAGATTTCAACTGTGTCTCTCACTTAGACCACACAGAAGAGAGTGCTGAAGCAGGGCTCAACCAGTCTCGAGTGCTATCTATCAAGGTATCGCAAGCTATGGCAGCGGCAGGCTTTGTTGACAGCTATCGGAGTGCAAATCCAGAGCTATCTCCTGAGACGCTTGGGCATACCTGGACGACCGTCGGAATGGACTTTGTCTATAAAGAAGATCAAGGATTTGTAGCAACAGAGAATAATCCAGAGCCACAGTATCGAGATCCTTACTCCAGAATCGACTATATCTATTCGCAGGGGCCTCGTCTCGAAATTGTGTCTTCGAGCGTTATTTCGAAATTCTCGTCCAGGATAGATCGGAGCTTTCCGGAATTCCCATCTGACCATGCGGCCGTCATCACGAATTATCGAGTGAAGCGAGATCTGTAATCCGCACGCAGCAACACAACTGACATTTATATGTGAGCATTTCAAACACTACCTGAAAGGCCGTTTTTGGTTATACTCATATTATGATAATAAGTAGAAAAATATTTGGACTCAATTTTAGTGTGTCGATAGGTTTTGTAATGTTCTTGGCAATGTCCTTTTTTGTGTTACTAGTGAATGTTGGCTTAATTGAAGGATTCTTTTTTATGTGGATGCAATCTTTTCTCGTAGGATTTGTAATCTCAATCCCCATTGCGGTAGTAGCAATTCCGCTGATTAAAAATGGATTAGAGAAAGTATTCGAGGTTAGTTAAAACAATTATGAACACCCTTGAGAGCTTTGAACTTTTCTCAATTCCTCTCTAGTTTAGATTTCTGAACTTGTCCAGCGGGGGAGCTCAGGAGAATTGATCACGAGCATTTCTATCGGTCTTTCTAGTACTCAATCCAGCTTCGATATAATCTGCATTAATCATTTGCGATTAAGATGTTAAAGCTTGGATTTCTGGCGACTAGCGTTCACAAATTGTGTATATAAAGGACGTATGTACTGCATTGCTGTTGGGGATCGGCATTAACTATCTTCCAAAAATATGAAAGATAGACTCCTACTCACTACACTCTCTCTCGTCCTATTCAGTTGCATATTGTCCTGCTCTGAAAGGTCGTCCAGCTACTCCGATCTGGCTCCAAACATTCTCTGGATTGTACTTGAAGACACGGCTCCTCTCCTTGGCGCATACGGGACAACAATCATCAAGACGCCAAATATTGACGAGCTTGCGCGGGCCGGTGTAGTTTACACAAATGCCTTCATGCCAGCCGCTGTTTGCTCTCCAAGTCGATCATCCATGATCACGGGTACGATGTCGACGACCCTGGGATTGCACAACCACCATAGTTCTAGAACGGAAGAGTCCGCGATCGACCTACCAGATGGTGTACTAACGGTACCTGAGGTTTTCAAACAGGCAGGATACTTTTCCTTCAACAATGGAAAGGACGATTATAACTTCCGCTACAATCGAAGGGACCTCTACGATCAAGATCACGATGCACATCCTCTCTATGGAAAGCGTGGAAAGCCGGTCGAAATATCCAGCTTACTAGATCGTCAACCCTTCTTTGGGCAGATTCAGCTATCGGGTGGAAAAGAAATCTTCTCGAGGTCATTCAAAGAGTCGGTTCAAACACCGGTAGACCGAGATAAGGTCACTCTACCTCCCTACCTACCGGAGCACCCTGCGATTATAGAGGAGTATGCGAATCACCTCGATGCTATTCAGATTACCGATCGAAAGGTCGGGCAGATCATGGTTGAGTTGCGAAGTAGCGGCGTCCTGGACAACACCATTGTCTTCTTTTTCTCCGATCACGGCATGAGGATGACTCGGAATAAGCAGTTTCTCTATGACGGAGGTTTGTGGGTACCGCTGATCGTCGCGGATTTTCGTGTTCAGGGTTCTAAGGCGAAAGGCACCACAAATGATGAGCTTGTCAGCGGTCTCGATCTAGGGACGAGCGCCCTAGCTTTGGCAGGGCTAGAGATTCCTGAATACATGGAGGGCGTCGATATATTTTCGGAAGACTTCGATGGCCGAGACTATGTCATTTCTACACGCGATCGTTGCGATTTCACCATCGATCGAATTCGCTCCGTGCGATCAAAGCGCTTTAAATACATTCGCAATTTCATGACCGATCGGCCTTACACTCAGCCTACCTACATGGATGTTAACGAGGTCGAGTTCGTCAAAGTGATGCATCAAATGTATGCCGATGGGGAGTTGAACGACGATCAAGCAAGATTCCTTTCGAAAGAGAGACCTTCGGAAGAATTGTATGATCTGATCGCAGATCCTTTCGAGTTGAACAACCTAGCCACCGACGTGAACTGGGAAGGTACTCGAATCGAATACGCAACAGTCCTCGATGACTGGATCTCCCTTACAGACGACAAAGGGCAGTACCCGGAAAATGTTGAGGGCCTAAAGTTGATGCTCGGAATCTGGGGTGACCACGCAACGAACACGGAGTACGAGCCGTTAAGGCGTGAGTTTGAAGGCTTGTCTGGATCGCAGTTTGCCTTGAAAAACAGTAAGTGGGCACCGGTCGGTGATTGAACCTTCTTCCAACATTTCTAATTCTTACTCATCCACATTACAAGCCATATCCACGTCTTTCTATGCGATATAATATCTTTCTGCTGATCACTTTCGCCATTTTTACCTCTGGGGCGATGTCGTGCAAAGCCGATCAGGGCTCTAGCACCTTTGATATAGAAAAGCTCAGCGACAATCTCTATTTGGTCTATGGTGGCAGTGGACGAGGCGCGAATGTAGGTGTCTATGTTGGCGATGCGGGCATCGTCCTCGTGGACGACATGCTCGAAGCGGCGTCGGAAGACTTGCATAGTGCGATACAATCGATATCGTCAAAACCGATCACTCACGTAATAAATACACACGGAGACTCCGACCACAGCGGAGGCAACTCTTTTTTTGCTGACCTAGGAGCGACAATCGTCTCACAGGAGAAAGCGCGTTACGGGTCCAGCTTTGTCGATTCTACCTTCGACAAGCGAATGACAATATCTCTTGGTGATGAGACTATAGAATTGCACCATTTCATTTCGCATTCATTTGACGACGCAATTATCTCGTTCACCAAAAGCGGAGTCATCTTTATGGGCGATACATTCACCACGCGATGGCATCCTACATTCAATAGCGGCGGAGTCGATGGCCAGCGCGATGCTTTAAACCTGGCCATCCAACTCTCAGACTATTCAACGAAGATCGTTCCCGGTCACGGCACAGTATCTGGCCCTTCTGATTTACGCGACTTCGTGAACAGGACCGATAATCTTCTAAACAGGATCAGATCTCTCCATGGCGAGGGAGCGATTGCGGACAGCATTGCAGTAGACACCGAAATGAATCGGCTGCTACTTGAGTTCAACGTGGACCATCGACCGACCTTCGTCGAAGGTGATCGTCTTCTTCGATTTATGGAACGAGTGATTTCGACCGAGCTTGTGGAGCCAGTTGAGGGACTAGAACTTGGGGACTACGAAGGATCCTATTCTATGGAGGATGGAAGAATGGTTAACATCATGCTCGACTCTGGTCTTCTGTTTGCAGCTGTAGAAGGAGACTTCATGATCGAGTTAATACCCAGGTCTGCTAGTGAATTTCATCCCCGAAGCTGGCTCGAAAGTCAGTTTTCCTTTGAGCAGGATGATTCTGGAGAAGTCGCAAGGATCTCAATTCGCCGGCAAGAGGAAACTACAAGCGGTGTAAGGGCGAGGCGTTAGTTCTTGAATTACAAAATGCTCGGCTGCCTTGCCCAAAGCTTTTCTCGAGCAATCACGAATATCCCTCATGGGGAGTCCACGGTTATACGACAAAGAATGGTATTGTCCGTTTCCAAATCTGGCCCCCAAATTAGCTGCGCGGCTGCATCCCAAGTGATAGCATCGTAGCCATCTTTTGGGCCGACATCACTAGCCGCGTGCCTCGTAACATCGTTCCACGCACTATCATTATAGGTAATCGTTTTCCAACCCTGTGGCTGAGGTAGTGATGTGAAATCACATGGGCTCGTCCCCGGAACCGGATTAGAATCTTTTTCGCAGGCTTTATCGAGCGGAGCTTTGTTAATAACTAGACATCGCCAATTGTCATTGGAGACGGCGACGACATTGCCCGATCTCATATCGGTAAGTTGCATAATGAAGCCACCATCACCCATTTGCTGGGTCGTTAAAAGCCAACAAAACGATCCTGATTTCCCAAAGATCTCAATCTATTCGTCTACCGTATCTGTGTGGATTCGGGAGGCACTAAAGCGGCTATCGCCGATTTATCAACGACGCTACTATAAAATAAGTCCAGGAGAATCGATCGAGCCGACGTTTTCACTCATGACGAAAGAGCTAGCGAATACTCGGAGAAATGCGTTTGCCGTATATGCAAAACGTGGGGCAGTGAGAGGGCTGAACCCGTTGTCAGACTTCCCTGAGGAAATTGAAGATTTTGTCTTCGATCGCGAGTATTTCTATCAATCATACTAGTAATCACTCTCCATGATTAGTTCTACTCGCTCCGTTCACATCTTCCAAAATCGATAACAAAACTGCTCCTGAGTCGTACAAAAACGCGAAACCAAACCGTCCTTAGGACGACCTTTCGACTAAAAAACCCCACATGAAAAACGTAATACTAGCACTACTATGCTCTTTCGGGCTACTTGCATGTAGCTCATCGAAAGAAGCAACTGATATGGCTGGCGCCGAAGGCAAAGAAGAAATGGCCGAGAAGGCCGAAAAAGCTGAGGGCATGAAGCACGAAGCCAAAGAAATGAAAGAAGATGCCGAGCATCACGCCAACGAAGCTGAAGAAAAAGCGGAGCACCACGCCGATGAGAAGGAAGAAGGAGCGGAGCACAAAACCAAGAAGATGAAGGAAATGAAAGAGACGGCCGAGGGTCCTGCCCCTCCCCTCCCAGCTACTCCACTTCCAGAAATGACTGGTCCTCTTACACCGGTTACCATCGAGTATGGTGTCATGATCAGCGTTGATCAAGGCGACTTCCCAATGGAGATGACTACTGTCGTCAAGGAGGAAGGAGATCTATGGAGCGTGTCTCAAACAATGGCTACTCCTCAAGGAGATGTTAGCGATGTTTGCCTGATTACGAAGGACACCTTTGAGTCAAGGAAAAGAAGCATGGCGCAAGGCCCAATGGGAATCGACATTACATATGAGAACGGAAAAGCTACTGGTGTTATCCAGGGCGGACCTACTCCGACCGACATCAATGCAGACATGGCTGGTCCTGTTTTCTGCGGTGGATCGGCAATGCCATTTGTTGTTAGTCATCTTCCTTTGAAGGCTGGTTACACAACGCTACTTCCAATCTTCGATCCTAGCGCGCAAATGGGAAGAGACATGTCATTGACTGTGTCTGGTGAAGAAACTCTTACTTTGGAGTCGGGAAGCTACGAGACTTATAAAGTCGACCTAAAGCTTGCCGAAGGTGCAGCAGGTGGAGATATCTCCATGTGGGTCAGTAAAGGTGACAATCCTGTGGTTGTCAAAATGATGCAAGCCATTCCACAGATGAATGGACTTATGGTTACTGAGCTGAAGTCTAGTAACTAAGCTTCGACGATAGTCGAGCTATCTCGCTTTTAAAAAGAGCTTGTCCTTTTCTCAGCCAAATTTTCCTTGTCGGAAAGAAGTCCTATTCCATCTAGACCTTTCCCCGACAAGAAAATAAGTGCTTCGAATAAGGACAAGCTCTTTTTCTATATAGCCGATCTTGGCTCGACTCTTGTCGACACTTGGGACACGAAGAAATAGCCTAGCTCATGGACATCCTCACGCAGTGTCAGTTTAAAGACTGGATACTTATACAAGCGGTGGCGAGCAGAATAGATTATTTCGATTTGGATGCTTGATGCTTAGGCGTGTTATCGAAGAACTTATTTTCTTCTCGGATAAGACGTTCTGTCCGAAATAAGTGATTGAATACCGAGAAGGAAAATTATCTGAGAGGACATGCCTAAGCATCAGGCGAATAAGTCTGAGATAATATGAGACTCTTCAACACCCGTCGGCCTTTGATCCAGTCCCCTATATCGGAAAGTAAGCTTTTCATGATGTACACCCATCGATGCCAATATCGTGGCATTCAGATCCCGAATATGCACGGGGTTCTCAAGAATGTTGTAGGCGAAATCATCAGTGACACCATATTCAAAGCCCGACTTCATCCCGCCTCCCGCCATCCACACGGTAAAGCATCTGCCGTGATGATCTCGGCCGGAGCTTGGATGTCCTAGCTCGCCCTGGCTGTAAATTGATCTACCAAACTCCCCTCCCCATACGACAAGCGTTTCATCGAGAAGACCTCTTCGCTTGAGATCGGTGACGAGTGCTGCCGACGCCTGATCTGTATCCTTGCATTGTGCAGGAAGCTGGGTTTGCAAGGCGATATGCTGATCCCATCCACGATGAAATAACTGGACAAACCTTACACCGCGCTCCACCATCCTGCGGGCAAGAAGACAATTGGCGGCGTAGCTTCCCGGCTTACGAGCATCGTCTCCATAGAGATCGAATGTCGATTGAGGCTCGTCGGAAAAGTCGGTGAGATCTGGGACTGAGCTCTGCATCCTATAGGCCATCTCATAGGACTGAATCCTCGAGAGGGTCTCCGGATCGCCGACTGTCTCCGCCTGCATCTCGTTGAGTTCAGCTAGATCATCCAGCAAGGCTCTACGCTGTTTCTTCGATACACCGGGAGGATCCGCCATGTAAAGAACGGGATTCACGCCCGGTCTTAACATAACACCCTGATGACTCGACGGGAGGTAGCCGCTGCCCCAAAGCCTCGAATAAATTGGCTGTCCAGGATTCTTACCTGATCCTTGCGAGAGCAAGACAACATAGGCTGGGAAGTTCTCCGTCTCGCTGCCAAGCCCATAGCTAAGCCATGAACCCAAACTAGGCTGCCCGATTTGCTGCGAGCCCGTATTGATAAAAGTTATCGCAGGATCGTGGTTGATGGCCTCCGTGTGCATCGTCTTGACCACGCACATATCATCCGCAATGCCCTGAGTGTATGGCAGCAAATCGCTGATCCACATTCCATTCTTTCCGCACTGCTTCATTCCAAAAAATGGAGACACGACAGGATAACTGCTTTGCTTAGCCGTCATCCCGGTGACTCGTTGGCCACCTCTAATGGAATCAGGAAGCTCGGTCGAATGGAGATCTCTCATGATCGGCTTGTAATCGAAGAGATCTATATGGGAAGGACCACCCGATTGAAAGAGATAGATGACATTCTTTGCCTTCTGTGAGAAATGAGTCTGTGACAAGATACCGGGAATAGCCCGAGTCTCGATTCCGGCCGGACTCTTGCAGCTGGTAAAAAGCTGTGGAAATAACAAAGAACCCAGCGCCGTTCGACCGAGGCCTCTGGCTGACTGACCTAGGAAAGTCCTCCTAGTCACATTCTTCTCCTGTTCGAGCAAGGGATTCATCAGGCTCTCGTAATGGTTTCGCTGAGATTGAGTAGCAAACTTGCGACACTGGTCCATGCAGCTTGGTCGATGGGATCCAAGGCCTCGCTTCGCATGGCCTCCCCGACGCTCAAATAGCGTAGAGCGTCATCAGGATTCTCTTTGTATGTATTAAGCTCTTCCTCGTAGCGATCAAGAAGTCGTTTAAATTCTTCGTTATTGGGCTCTCGGCCCGTGACGATTTGAAATGCATAATTGATCTTTTCCCCAGCATTGTCTCCACCCTCTATCATGATGCGCTCGGCCAAAAATCTACTGGCTTCCACAAATTGAGGATCGTTCAACATGACGAGAGCCTGCAAGGGGGTATTGGTCACGGCTCGATCCACGGTGCAAACCTCCCGACTGGGAGCATCGAAACTGGCCATCGATGGCGGTGGCGAGGTTCGTTTCCAATAGGTGTAGAGGCTTCGTCTGTATAGCTTCTCTCCGTGATCCTGAACAAAGACCTGTGAGGTAGCACCGGTACTTCCGTAGTGACTGACCTCTTTCCATAGACCCGGTGGTTGATAGGGGTTGACACTTGGGCCACCTATTCTGTCGATTAGAAGGCCGCTCATTTTTAGCGCGGAGTCTCTGATGAACTCGGCTTGTAGTCTGAATCTAGGACCACGGGCTAGCCATTGGTTCTGTGGATCGCGTTCGAGCATGTCAGGACTTGCTGCTGAGGATTGTTTGTAAGTCTCTGAGGTCACGATGCGCTTGATCGTCTTCTTTACATCCCATCCATCATCCATAAATGTGACCGATAACCAATCCAGCAATTCTGGATGCGATGGCAGTTTTCCTTGCGATCCAAAGTCGGCCGAGCTGCCCACCAGTCCCTTGCCAAATAGTATCTGCCAAATTCTGTTGACCGCGACTCTTGAAGTAAGTGGATTGTTTTCCGAAACAAGCCACTTGGCCAAGCCAAGTCGATTAGCCTCTGCACTATCGGGAAGTGCGGGCAGGGCCGCAAGCGTTCCCGGGAAGACTTCATCTAGAGGTTGATCGTACTGACCGCGGTTCAAAATGAAGGCTCCTCGTGGATCCTCGGCCTCTGCCATGACCATGGTCGAATGAGAATCGGTCAGAACGGATAGGCGCTCGCGAAGGTTTTCCTCTTTGTGTCTTATCGAGCTAGTCATTGGAGATTGGGCAAGGAAGAACTCCTTCATTTCTCCCTTCTGACTCTCTGTTCTCGACACAGCGCTGATCGCTAGAATGCTTTGAATATTATCTGGAATGAAGCTTCCGTCATCAATCCCTGTTGTCGCAAAAATCTTGAAATGGCCTGGAACAGCGTAGTTACCCTGTCCAAAGATGGCCATGGCTGTCAAATGCGGGGTCTGACCTGGGTCCAAGGGCTCAATGAAAGTGGCAGTTATCGACTGCTTTGTTCGATTGTTGGGATGGGGCGACCATCCATTAATGCGACGCTCGTCCTGGACATTAGCTGGCGGATAATCTGGATGCGATGTCGTAGCTGTGACTTGCTTGAAATGCTTTATTCCATAGAGATCCACTTGATCCGAAG
The DNA here is from genome assembly GCA_965250215.1 of Rhodothermales bacterium. Classification (GTDB taxonomy): domain Bacteria; phylum Bacteroidota; class Rhodothermia; order Rhodothermales; family DATKEJ01; genus CBDFNN01. Next base: position 189,366 of record CBDFNN010000003.1, read on the forward strand.
GAACGGTCCCGGCACTTATCGTCAAGGCAGTCAATACGAAGGTGTCCTTTAATCCTTCCTCTCGACCATGACCTATTCGACCCTTGCTAATTTCGTTGGGATAGAATTCGATTCTCAAACCGGTAATGGGCTTCTGTATCAGCTTTGGATCGACTTCCAGAGTGACATTGTAGGGGGCCAAGTAGGCAGGATTATCGATAAGGATGGAGGAATCGTCTAGCACACGTCCCGAATTCCCAGAGTTTGGAGTGAAGATCTTGGTGGCCTTTAATTCATGCAACTCAAAATCCTGTCCCTTCTTTGCGAGATGATTTTCGAGCTCTGTTTCCCACGCAGTCAGATCAGAATTCATCCTATCCTGCTCCTGTGTCAGAACTTCAAGCGCTTCTTTTATGTCCGCAATCTCATCATCATTTTTCAGAATCGGGCTGGCCTCGATGATAGGTATCGAATTGATACCGCGATCTCCGTCGTTGCTCTTCTCTGCTATAGTGTTGAAATAGGCGTAGAATTGGTAGTACTCCCTTTGAGAAATGGGATCGTATTTGTGATCGTGACACTGGGCGCAGCCTAGGGTAAGACCCATGAAGACCTCACCGGTCGTCTTGACCCGATCCACGACATAGTTGTTAAGATTCTCCTCGGGAATAGTCCCACCCTCGTGGGTGTTCATGTTATTCCGATTGAATCCTGTGGCAACAAGCTGAGCTTCTGTGGCATCGGGAAGGAGATCACCTGCGAGCTGCTCTACAACAAATTGATCGAAGGGCATGTTGTCATTGTAGGCCTGGATGACCCAGTCGCGCCAAAGCCACAAATGCCGACCGCCATCGATGGAGTATCCATTGGTATCCGAGTATCTGGCTTGATCGAGCCAGGAAACCGCCATCCTCTCACCAAAATGATTCGAAGCTAGTAGTCGATCGACTTGTCTTTCGTAGGCTCCAGCCTCGTTGTCAGCTTCGAAGGCTAGTAAGTCCTCGACGCTTGGAGGTAAGCCTGTAAGATCATAAGAAAGTCGTCGCAGTAAGGACCTCTTATTTGCAGATTCTGAAGGTTCGAAGCCCTTTGCCGTCATAGATGCAAGGACGAAGGAATCGATTTCATTAGAACCCCATACCGGCTGAGTTAGGAGAGGTAGTTCTGACTTCTCGGGGGCGATGAAGGCCCAATGCTTTTTGTATTCTGCTCCTTGTTCGATCCATTTTCTAAGAATCCCTACTTCGAGATCGGACAATTCAGAATGGGTCTCCGGAGGAGGCATGACTTTCTTCGGATCCGATGACGATACTCTCTTATAGAGAAGGCTTTGTTCAGGATCACCAACTACAATGGCAAACCCGCCATCTTTCCTCACTGCGTAGGCGGAGTCCGGAAGATCGAGACGTAATTTGCCCTTCCGACTGCTGAGGTCTGGACCATGACAGAGGTAGCAGTTCTCTGAGAGAATGGGTTTAACGTGGAAGTTGTAATCGATCTCACCTAGAGCAAGGAGCTGATCATCGGTGCTGACTTCTGGTGTGGAGCAGGCCATTCCCCAAACACAAGAAAGTGTCAGGCAGAAAAGTTGAAAAATCCGGTTTGTCGTGATGGCCATTGTGAATTGATAATCGTTCTGAAAAACATACTGAAATATTTTCTTAGGAGAACAATCTCTGGTCGATTTCAAATGGCTCTGTTTTATTTATGGTGATTTGGGTAAAATCGGGATGGGCAGGATTGATAAGAAAGTTACTTTGACTTGGGACGATTGTACTAGGGATTTTCAGAACGACAGATCTCATTGATCTAAGCCAATCGTCACCAAAGTTCTGAGTGCTCGAGGATTGAGGCCATTTTTGCCAGTCATCCGGAATTGAGGAGGGGTCAATAGTCTCAACAAGATGATCTTCAACACTCGCCTCAAAACTTACGAATAGAGGAAGCTTTCCAAGGGTACGGTCTTCGATATGGACGAGTATTTCCAAAAGGGCGAGAGCTAAGGAATCAGCTGAATACACGATAGCCCTACCTTTTCGATTCCACCTACCGTCAGCCAGAATTCCCCCTGCTCCTGAAAATGCCGTAGCGGCATATCTCTTCTTAGAGATTCTCCAAAGAGATGTCGCCATAGCTAAACCGACATGCCATATTCAATAGAATAGAGCATCGTTTCTACTTCCTTGCAACCAGGTTCTGTGTCTGATCTTTGTAAGGGGCTTTCCCCTTTAAGGAGAGTCTTGGGAGAAGTGAACCACCTAGTTGCTCCTTCTTTGTGACCTTCAAACACTTCAAGGGCTAGCTCCACTAGGCCGACGACTCGCACTAGTCTATCGGACTCCACAGGAGATAATTTTCCCCCAGACTTCCTTCGAGCAAGCGTTCGGTCTGAGATACTCAAGACATCGGCTAGGAGAGCAGGTTGGATATTGAGGAATCGACGAAGGCGATCAAAGTTGGCGAAGGAAAGTCCGTTTCGCGTTGCGTTGACCAGATTGCCTCTATGTGAGATCAGTTGTTGTTCCATATTACTATGCCATGTGGCATAGATTATACGGCAGGTGGCGGGATAGTTTCAAGCGAAGATCTCCCAGCTTCTTGTGCAAATTCTCTGGATGAGATCGAATTCTATTCTTCTCAGCCCAATTTTCCTTCCCAGCAAGACGATTTCACCTATTCCCAGGTGATTCTGGGAAGAAAATGATTGCTTCGAAGATCAGCCCTCGATCTAATCCAGAACCATTGCCTATTTAGCAGGATCTGTAGATTTCCGCCGATACTATCGCACCACACGGAATCTTGTACCTGATTAAAAAAGGTTTTTGATTGACCGATCTCCGTTAAAGCGGTGGATAAAGACGAAAAACGATGGACGAGAAACGCAGTTCTCTCCCTGCTCTAACGTTTTACCAGCTTAGATCTCTCTACAAAATCCCCGAGTTGAATCTCTAAGAAATATACTCCTTCGCTAAGGCCTTCTAGCTGCAAAGCATAACCACTGAAAGTCTCCTTATGATAGACCCTCCGGCCTGAGATATCGAAAAGGGATACGCTCGGGGCCTGTGGTGATGCTGTTTTAAGCACGATATTCAATTGGTCAGCGAAGGGGTTCGGATAAACAGCTGCGATACTCGTTTTACCGGGACTCTCATCTTCATTGGCAACCGTCCGCGGATCGACCAGCCACAATTCCTTACCAGCTACCCCATCATTGGCTACGAAGAAGAGTTGTCCTTTGTGCTCATGGAGATTTTCGGGATTGGACTGACCGTTCGTGTTAATGTCCTTGACCACGTCTGTGACTGTGCCGTTAGTCCACCAAAGTTCGCTATTACCGGCAGAGCTCCTTGCGTTGAAGAATAGCTTGTCACCTGCGACGGTTAGCTTGCTTGGCTCAGAATCTCCGCTGGTAAAAATATCTGATGCAATTTCTGTTGTAGTCCCGTTAGATCGCCATAATTCACGACCGACATTTCCATCGTCTGCTGAGAAATAGACAAAGCCGTCGTAGACGGTTAGATCTCGTGGGATGGAATCTCCATTTGACTGGATGTCCATAACTAATTCTGTTGTGCTACCATCGGTCCTCCAAAGCTCGCTACCCTCGTCACCGCGTGCCTGGAAATAGGCAAAGCCGTTCAGCACGGTGAAGCTTCCTGGGAAGGATGAGCCGGACGAATTAATGTCCATTAACATCGTCGGTGTGTTGCCGTCAGCAATCCAAAGTTCAGTTCCATCATTGTCGTTTCTTGCCTGGAAGATGACTTTGTCGCCAAGGGCCGTCATTTCGGCGGGGTTAGCATCTCCACCAGCATTTATGTCGCCAACTCGTTCCGTAGTGGCACCATCTGTTCGCCACAATTCTTCGCCTGTTGTGCCGTCATTGGCCGAGAAATAAATCCAATCTCCGGCTCGAGTGATATTGCCGACATCCGAGTCTGCTGCGCCAGCCATAATGTCCATAACCAGTTCTGAGTTAGTGCCGTTGGATCGCCATATTTCTTGGCCGGTGTCTGGCTGAGTCGCCATGAAGTAGACCCAATCTCCGAGTCGGGTAATCTGGACTGGAAAGGAGCCTGCTGGACCGGGGAATATGTCTTCGACCAATTCAGTGGTGACACCATTAGATCGATATAACTCAAAGCCCACATTTGGCCCATTTGCGCAAAAAAGAACCCATCCGTTTAATTCAGCAAGAAAGACTGGTCCTGAGCCTTCAGATCCGGTAAAGATATCCAAGGCGATATTCGCGACGCCATCCTCTACAACCCATAACTCTGAACCATGAGATCCGTCTTGAGCCTGAAGCAATAGTTTGTTACCGAGAGTGGTGAGTTCGGAAGGCGAAGAGTCGCCTAGCGGATTGATATCGATGAGGACTGGATCTTGAGCGTTTGCGCTCTGGCTAATAATGACGATGCAGCAAATTGCAAAGCTCAGTGCTCGTAGTGGTGTTCTCATGCCTCCAGAATGGTTCGTGGTTAGTGGTGGAATTATATCCTGCAAGCCAGCAGGCTTTGCGGGATCTCCAAATGCTTATTTGTTGATTCTATAAGTTTAGACTTAGGAAGTTTACCTTTCTTCCCTATTCAAGGATCGGGATATTTGTTATTAATTGGTTGGGCCCTTCGCCCTTTATTAGATCGAAGGAATCGAAAAGATCTCCGACTGCCGTGTGTGACCTATATCTCAAGCTGTCACCGTCAACTGTGATGACTTGGTAGAGCTGGGTGTCTTCTCCAGAACGCACCATTTTTGCTCCATACTGCTCCCATTTCGACTTTTTAACATCATACATCTTTGCACCACTTACGGAGACAACGTAGACCGTACCGACCTCAGCATCGACAAGCTTTTCTCCTGTCGGAAGATTGGTGTCATGACCTCTCGCATAGGTATGGTCGTGGCCTTGAAGTACGAGATCTACTCCGTATTTGTCCAAAAGGGGTTTCCATGCCTTTCTCTGATCGTCATTGTCTCTGTCCCCAGCTGGTGAATAGATTGGATGATGGAAGGTCATGATTTTCCATTTATGATCACTTTTTGCAAGGACGCTCTCAAGCCAGCTCGTCTGTGTATTCAGATCTCTATTGGAGTCGAGACCGATGAATAGAACCCCTTGATACTCGAAATAATAGGCGGTCTCTGGAAGATTTTCAGGTCCGTTCATCGGTAAAGTGAACTGAGGTCGCCAGTGCTCGGATAATTCTCGTTGCTCAGTGTCTTCGTTTGTTTGATATTCATGATTTCCCGGAACGGCGACAGTAGGGAGCATGCTATGAATCCATCCTCCAGCGTGAAACCACTCTCCCCATTCATTATTTCGATGGGCTCGATTTACGAGGTCACCCGCGTGAATGAAGAAGCTAGCGTCTGGCGCCTCCAGGTGGGCCTGTCTTATGACGCGGGACCAATGGGAGTGCAATCCATTTTGGGCATCGCCTACATACAGAAAAGTAAATGCGTCGTCATTTTTAGAGGCTGTTTTGGTATGAAACCACTCGCTCCACAATTCGCCATTTCCGACGCGGTAGGCATAGTCCTGATTTGCTTTAAGATCGGTCAAGGTCACAGAATGATATAGGGCGGAGAGCTCTCCTAGGTCGCTATCATCAAAATCGGCTCGTTCCGAGCCAACCTCTATCGCTCTCGCGTCTTCTGTGAAAGCAGGATCAGCACTTGCTTCAGCGATCTGCACGAGGGCTCTGGTCGTCAAGGTATCCGTCCTCCAAGTGATACTAAATCCGGTAGATGGATCTTCCGTGATATTTAACGTGATTCGATCCGGATAGGAAGTTGGATATACCCAGGGCTCAGCATGATCACGATGTTCTTGGGCCAGGTCTAGGGGAATAATGCTTTCAGGTCCGCTCTTGCAGCTTAATAGTAGAAAGGGAATGAAAAGTAGTCTTGGAAATCGCATGCGAATTATTAATCAGAATCAATGAATCGAAGTCGTATGGACATCATCAACGGACAAGCACAATAAAGGATTTAAGCTAGGGAAAACTTCTTGTCAAGGAAGATAAATTAGCGGCTAACTAGCCGTGAATACATCGCTCGCCCTACCGACGAGCAAGGGATCTGCCACACCAACAACTTCAGTCAGCTTTCCTTCATAGGGAAAATGATTCAAGACATAACGCATTGAATTTATTCTAGCTCGTTTTTTACAGTCAGATTTAACCAATATCCATGGTGAGTCAGGAAAATTCGTGTAGTGAAACATAGCTACTTTGGCCTTTGTGTAGTCGTCCCACTTATCCATCGAGGCCATGTCAACCGGTGATAGTTTCCACTGCTTAAGAGGATGGACTTTTCGAAGATCGAATCGCCGTCGCTGTTCTTCTTGGCTTACAGAAAACCAGAACTTAATCAAATGGATACCGCTACGAATTAAGCTTTTCTCAAACTCTGGAGCCTGTAACATGAATGAATTGTATTCTGAGTCAGTGCAAAAATCCATCACACGTTCGACTCCAGCGCGGTTGTACCACGACCTGTCGAACAAGACAATTTCGCCAGAGGTCGGCAAGTGCTCGACGTAACGTTGGAAATACCATTGACCACGCTCCGTTTCTGTCGGTTTGTCTAGCGCGACAACCCGCGCACCACGTGGGTTCAAATGCTCCATAAAGCGTTTGATGCTTCCCCCCTTTCCGGCTGCATCGCGGCCTTCGAAGAGTATCACCAATTTTTTTCCTGTTTTCTTTATCCAGGACTGAAGTTTTAGAAACTCGACCTGAAGTTTGTACTTCTCCTCTTCGTAGTTCCTCCTTGTCATCAGGTTTTCGTAGGGATAACCACCTTCCTGCCATTTCATGGCGAGTTTCTCATCTATGCGCGATAAAGAATTATCTCGTTCGATGAGGGGTTGTCTGAGCAAGGCGTTTCTCAAAATCTCTGCGTCGTCGAGTGACGTTCCCTCCATAATAGCATGAAGTACCTTTGCCAAGATCTGCACGTCATAAGGCGGAGTCCTACCTATAACATCGCGTACCGCACTGACTTTTGCCTTTTGGGCGGCATCGATGGATTCGCCCACGACAAAACTTTGTATTCCATTTTCGCCTTCTGTTTGAGGAAGGTCTCCATTTGAAACGAGTCGTGATTTCTCCTTATCCATCGATTTAGCTTTCCTCCTTTTTTTTCCTGAACTCACATTAACCTAAATAACGTTATGGTATATCATGGAGAATACAGAGACTGTATTCAAATGGAATAGTGTAAACCCCTAATCTTCTGTAGGATTATTCGAAAAAAGGGAAGAGCATTTTCAACTGTTCTTGATTAGGCTGGCTGCCATATTCAGACACCTCAAACGCTTCGGCATACTTGAATGAATTGGCTTTTTCTGCGCCGTAGTATTCCACCATTAGATCTCGATATCTATTAGCAACGCTGGCGTCCCTAGCCTGAAATCTCTCCCCGATATATCTGACACGGCCTTCCTCATCTGCTGGAACGTCAACGTCATAACCATCAAGCCAGGCGTTCCATTCTGAGAATTGCGATTTCAAAGCAGCCATGCAGGCCCACTTGGCGTCTGCTACCTCGTCAATTCCTACTACGATATCGGGCTCAAAGGGGTAGGGCTTCTGAAATCGATCCGAATAATAGAGGAAGACGGGGTTCTTTGTGACACGGGGGACGGTCGGCGTGAAATTCGGTACCGTGACCATGAAGGATGCGTCCTGAACAAGGATGGCCGTGTATCGATGGTCGGGGTGATAATCATTGGATCTCGGAGCCAGAACGATATCGGCTTGCCATTCTCGAATGAGTCGGGCGATGGCCTTACGGTTTTCCAAGGTTGGCATGAGCTCACCATCGTGATTGTCCATCATGTGCGACTCCACACCTAGGATCCTTCCGCACTCCTCTATTTCTGCTTTCCGCCGAAGGGCAAGTGGTCCACCAGAAATGATGTGATGTCCGATATCTCCGTTCGTGACAGAGACAAATTTCACCTTGTGTCCCATGTCGGCCCACATGCGGGCTACGCCGGATGCTCTGACTTCGCAATCATCGGGATGCGCTCCGAAGGCGATGATTCGCAAGGTGTCATTCAGCACGGTATTGGTTTGAGGATTTGACAGCGCCGACTTTGCTTGGTGCCGGGCTTCTGAGGGTCGATCCACGCTCATAAGAAAGAGCAAGCTGAGCATCATGGCTGTGAGCCGACGCAAAGTAATTGAGTTGACGAAAGTCTTCATAGTGTCCTGAATTTGAAAATGTCGAATACGTATAATGGTGACTAAGAATATTAAGATTGATCACAACATGAAAGAAAGAATTCTATTTATCGGTCTCTCTGCATTTTGGATGGGTTGTACAACAACTCAGTCGTCAGTCGTTAGAACACAGTCGTCAGGTGTGGTGAATGAGGAGTTCGTCATTGTATCGGATCCAGATCCTGGTCGATTTTCAGAAGAAGTGGATCGCTACTTGGATTACGATCGAAAAAATTATGTCCCCAAAGGCGAGATCGTATTTGCGGGAAGCTCCAGTATTCGGCTCTGGCCTAGCGCCTACTACTTTCCAAGCCTGCCCATCGTGAATAGGGGTTTTGGAGGATCGCACATGTCGGATCTGCAGCACTATGCGGAAGATCTCGTGCTAAAGCATGAGCCAGAGATCGTTGTTCTCTATGAAGGCGATAACGATGTTGCTGGCGGAAAATCGGCCGATAGAACCTTCTCGGACATCTTTGAATTCGGTGAGACGCTTTGGATGAGAAATCCTCGAACTCAGATTCTTTTTATGGCGGTAAAGCCTAGCCTAGCGAGATGGGATTTGTGGCCCATCATGGATGATGTCAATCAGCAGGTCGTCGACTGGGCAAGAGTGGATAGCCGCGTCCACTATGTAGATATCGTTACTCCGATGCTGCTGGCAGATGGGACGCCCGATCCCCGTCTGTTTATAGAGGATGGTCTGCATTTGAACAAAGAAGGCTACGATCTGTGGTCTTCAGTGTTGAGATCTGTACTACTTAGCTTGGCAAAATAGGCAGTCGCCTTCCTCTGCCAATTTCCTTCCTCGCGGCACTATGTAATATGCTAATCCGAAAGCAAGGTGAAGAAATAGTGTTGAAAGACGAGTTAGAAAAAATCACATTCACATAATGTTCACGCCGAGTATTATGTCGATTTTCCAGCAATAACTATTGGGAGAACAGCATGTTAAAGAATAAAGACAACTTGGACAGTAAAGAGATGAGTCGGAGAGGTTTTATCCGAAACAGTTCGATAGGTGTTGTCGGTGGGGTCACGACCGCCTATCTGCCGCATACAGCCGAAGCGCGACCAGTCATCCCCCAAGAAGGTGATGGTCAGGTCTCACCACCACAGTCCGCCGATAACGAGAATCCTGTTCCTGCACCAGCCTCGGCGAAGGAGACGTGGAACGAGCCCTGGGTCTGGCGACCATCTGATTGGCCGGGACAGCAGCTTCATCTCAATGTCGTCGAGAATGAAAATCCAGGCGCGACCGTAGGATTCGGAAACCCTGGACAGATACTCTTCAACTATGGCGGCAGCACCCCCGGCCCGACGATCAGAATGCGCGGCGACGAGACCCTGCGGGTCAAGCTTCGTAACCTGCTAGGTGAGGATCTAGGACAATCTCCCATCGGCCCAAGTCCCGATGTCGCCCTTGGTGCCTTGCCGGACAAACTCAAAAAAGCGGTCAAGGCGAAGACTGATGCAGGTTTGTCTCCGTATTCCAGTCCAAACCCCGCTGTCCCGGCTGAGCTCAAAGATGACTGGTGTCTAGGTGAGCATACCAACGGTCTCCACTCGGCTCACGTCACCAATCTCCACACACACGGCTTGCACGTCCGTCCGGGTCAAAATCCTGATGGCACCCACTCTGACAATGTGATCTTGAGAGTGCTTTCCAAGGCTGACGGAAGACGGCGAGAGTTTTCAGAGGACCCAGAATGTCGATTCCTTCGTGATGATGAGCAGGCTGGTGAAGCCAATTACGAGTTTCGGATCGGGGATGTCCAACATCGACAGTTTGAGAATCAGCCCCACCCGCCGGGGACGCACTGGTATCATCCCCACTCGCACGGCGCGACCCACAATCAGGTGTCAAGTGGAATGGCCGGTTTTCTTCTAGTCGAGGGCGACGTCGATGACAACATCAACGCCTGCATGTATGGGGTCGAGGAGGCTGCCTATGATCCGAAGGATTACGATCCAGAAACCCCCACGGGTGACTACAACTATCGTGAACGGCTGATGTTTATGCAGCGTGTCAACCCGGGCAACATCTCCAAGGACCCTGACAGCAAAAAAACCCGACCGGCGACGGTCGCAGCAGTGAATGGTGGACTTGACCCGACCATCATCGTGATGGCCCCAGGCGCGGTCGAGCGGTGGCGCGTTCTCAATGGCAGTGTCGACGGACGTGGCTACAAGCGCTTCATGGTAGTTGAGGGCGTCTACGATTGGGCAATCGGTGAATCTGGAGGGCAAGTTGTCAAATACCTAGACGGAGGCGAGACAGCTACGCCTGTTTCTCGCGCCACAATTTCGGCCGACAAGCGTGACCTCTATCAGTTGTCTTTCGATGGTGTGACTTTGGTGAGTGCGGCTAGTGGAGGCCCAATATACCAGATCAAAGATTTGAGCCGGCAGAACGATAAGACAAGCAACCCCCTCGATATCAGTGTGCCGGACTCAAAGGACGCGGCCTCGGCGCGATTGGTGCATGATGCTCTAAACAGCGTCTTCGAGAACGGAGAGAACATCAAGAACTGCTTTGTCCGCCCCAACGAGGTCTATTTAGGGCCTGCCAACCGGACGGATGTGATTTTCAAGTGCCCGCCCTCCGCGGCTGCTGACACGGTTTACACGGTGATGGCCCAAGCGGTGATCGTTCATGCTGATACGCCTCAACTGGGGCTCCAAACTGCCGTGGCCAAGGGCAGCACTTGGTACGGTCCAGAGACGATCATCCTCGCTCATATTGTCGTGCGGGGTGATCAGATTGCGGGTGGCGACTTCGATGTAATGAGCCTCAACAAGGTCATGCCCGATGTTCCTCCTTATCTACTCCCCATCGAAAAAAAGGAACTTCTCGTTACCTCCGATGAGGTCGGCGAGCACGTCATCAGAAAGCCCGACGGCACGGTCCACGAGCGGATCGACGTGAAGGCGGGCGATTATCGCACTCGTATCATCACCTACTCTGGAATCGGCGCGGCAGGTTTCCCAGCGATCCTCGTTCCGCAAGCTTTTGTCGATGCCAACCCCGAGCTCGAGAACCTCATCTATGCCGAGCAGGGGACAAACGAGGATGGATCAACAGCCTATGTTCTGCTGTCCCCGAACACTCGCACGATGGCCGTCAATGGATTGAAGTTCGATCCTGGTAATCCTCTGGAGCCGACCATATTTAGCGATGGAGCGGAGGAATGGGCTATCTACAATTCCTCGATTACCCTATGGGCGCAATCTGACTCGGCTAGCCCGGATTGGCAGTATGGCAACCACAAGATTGCCTACCCAATCACCCGAAAGGTGGGGCAGAAAGAATTTGAAAAGGATCATAATTTTAAAATCCAAACGCGCCCCGTAGATCACCCCTTTCATCAACACACCAACCCCTTCTGGGTATCTCGCCATGAGATTCCGGATATAGAAGGAAATCTCCATAACATCCTCGATGAACCGCGCTGGCAGGATGTGGTCTGGGTACCCCGCAATACAGGCCGTGTCCTCTTCCGCTCTCGCTTCCCTGACTACATCGGATTGTTGGTCAATCACTGCCACATCCTTCTCCACGAGGACAACGGTATGATGACCGGCGTGAGGATTACACAGTTTGCGAAGGAAACCAACTATACTCCAAATACTGAAGTCGTTGAATCGGGACAGTCGGCAGAAGATGTATCTAAACTCTATCCCCGCCCCTCTCTAGATGAGGCCTACGTCCAAAGCCTGAGCTTCGATGACCCCAACGTTATCGCACCCGGCGGATTTTCTACCGGACAGGTCTTTCCCCCTGATGGCATCCCGATCGATCCACCAAGGTTTACACCCTCAAAGTAAAGTCGGACGTGGACAAGGGAGACGGATGGTTAAGGAGTTGGCTGCCGACTTAGTAGTGCCAGGAAGTGAAATTGGATGAGAAAAGAGGATGCGCTGTTAAGCGGACAACTGAATTCATCTAGAAAAGTCTAGGCGCACAACAACAATATCGAATCGACCTCCTTTGAATTTTTCCTGAAGCGGAGCCACTGTCGGGAAGTCTGGTGAATTTGAGAGACCAGCGATTGTCACAGACGAAGCATCGGCCGCAAGTGCGATGTCTTCGAATGCGTCCGTTCCCTGCCCTCCATATTGGTGAGCGAAAAGAGCATTTGAGCCCGTCGGATCAAGGATCGTCAAGAAAGCATCTTCCTTGTCAAGCAGCTCTATCCCCGCGCGACCCTGAGATGAAAAACTGGACGACCCTGTTTGTCCGACGATGAAGGCACTGCCTCGGCCGTCTATCACCATTCTCCGAACTCTGTCTGCTCCCGCCCCGCCAAGGTATGTGAGATAGATCAACTCAGGTTCTTCAAACTGTAAGCGAGCAACAAAGACATCCGTTTTTCCGCCGAGAGTCTCCTGAAAGGCACCATTCGTTACGAGCAAATCAGTCGAGTTTGTAATCCCAGTTAGGATGATATCTCTGTCCGAGACCAAGCCTATTCCCACGCCTTTATCATCCCCAGAACCCCCAAGGTAGCGGGCATATTCAAGTGTCGACCCTGTACTATCGAACACAGCAACGAACATGTCTTCTTCTCCTGAAAGAAACGAGGGCACCACTCCTTGAACTGGGAAGTCTGTCGACGTGGTAGATCCTACGAAGTACCGACGTCCGCTTTTGTCGATGGCCAATGCGGATGCCTTGTCGTCTCCCTTTCCGCCTAGGAAGGTAGAAGCGATCAGTTGTCCTTGGTGGTCAAATGTTGCAAAGAATGCATCAGTCGATCCTGCTAAACGTGACTGTACTGCATTGGAGGTGGTAGGAAAGTTCGTCGATTCTGTCCGTCCGATAATGTGGATATTTCCGAAAGAGTCTAAGGCTATATCGCGACCATCTTCGTCTTTATCTCCGCCAAGAAAAGTTGTCCAAACAATCTTCCCGCTCGGGTCGAGCTTCGTTAGAAAGGCATCGCTTTCTCCACCAAAACTTCCTTGGAAGGCATTCTTGGTAACTGGAAAATTGGCCGAATAGGTCGAGCCAACTGCATACACATATCCTGCAGAATCAGTGACTAGGGCCTGAACAGCATCCCATTCATCTCCTCCTAGATGGATGATTTGTTCCTCTCCATTTTCTCCCAGTTTAATGACGAATGCATCCATTCCGCCAACTAACTTGTACACGTGCGCCTGGTTTTTCAACAGCATTTGAGAATCGGAATGACAACCGAGATATGTGTTTCCGTGTAGGTCGACTGCTATTCCATCACAGTCATCGGCACCAGTACCACCAATAAAGGTAGAAAAGCTCACAACCGGTTCATATTGTTGAGCAAACAGGTCCGGCGTTCCTATTGAAAGGATTAGGCTCATGGCAGATACGAGCCTAGGGAAGGAAATTATTGGAGTCGTTCGCATCTAAAGCAAAGTCTTGCTTAATCTAAAGACTTGACTTCAGAAACTAGATCGCTAATAGATGCCTTGGCATCGCCAAAGAGCATCGAGGTCTTCGGCTCATAGAATAACGTATTGTCGACCCCAGAGTAACCGGGTCGCATACTTCGCTTGAGCACGATGGTATTGGCAGCCTTATCGACATCCAAGATAGGCATGCCATAAATAGGACTGGACTTGTCTGTTCGTGCTGATGGATTGACCACATCATTCGCGCCGATCACCAAGACTGCATCGACATTGTCAAACTCCCCATTGATGTCGTCCATATCGTAAAGCTGGTCATAAGGTACATTCGCCTCCGCGAGGAGGACATTCATATGACCAGGCATTCGACCGGCAACTGGGTGGATCGCATATTTTACAGCCACGCCCTTTGCCTGTAGAATATCTCCAAGTTCACGCACTGCATGTTGTGCTTGCGCTACTGCCATTCCATAACCAGGTACGATTACAACCGTGTTGGCGTAAGACAACAAGATCGCGACGTCGTCCGAATGGGTCTCTCGGTAGGTCCGATCTGCAGCCCCTTCAGGAAGTGCCATGGCGCCAGAACTATCCGAGTCCCCTCCCATTCCGCCGAGCAGGACATTCAATAGTGAGCGGTTCATCGCTTCGCACATGATTTTCGTCAGAATCAATCCCGACGCTCCAACCAAGGCACCGCTCACAATCAGAGCATAGTTGTTGAGGGCAAATCCCGTTGCCGCGGCTGCGAGTCCCGAGTAAGAATTCAACAATGCCACAATCACGGGCATATCAGCTCCACCGATTGGAATAACCAAAACGATTCCAAGAACGAAAGCGATGGCGGCAAGAATCATTAAGCCATTGATGATCATCGAGGTATCACCTGAGAAGGAATCGATGCCATAGATCGCCATTCCAACCGCGGCAAGAGCACCGAGAGCCAGCAGTAATGTGAAAAACCTAATGCCGGTGAAGGTCACCGGATTGCCAGAAATCTTTCCGCTAAGTTTTCCAAAGGCAACAAAGCTTCCGGAGAATGTCAGCGTACCGATGAGAACACTGATCGCTATCGTGACCATTACCGAAAGATTCAGATCTGATGAACCAGTCTGCATCGCGATGGTGATGATATCCGTCGATGGGGCTTCTGCTAGATAGCGCGCGATTTCCGATCCAGCCACCAGGGCCGAGGCGCCACCACCAAATCCGTTGAATGCAGCTACGAGCTCCGGCATCGAAGTCATCTCAACTCGTCGGGCCAAATAAAGACCAATGAAGCCGCCAACGATAAGTCCGGCGAGCATCTCGATGGGCGTGAGAATCTTAGCAGAAACCAAGGTCGTGATGATCGCGACCAACATTCCGATGGCAGAAAGCTGGTTTCCACTTCTCGCCGTCGAAGGCGAGCCAAGCTTCTTCATGCCGTATATAAATAGCACGGCCGATAGTAGATAAGCCAGTACAATAAAAGAGGAGTTCATTTCCTTTCAGTTTTGTTTGGCTATGCCGACTTTTCGACTTTTGGTTTCTCTTTCTTCTTGAACATCTGCAGCATTCGGTCCGTCACCACAAATCCTCCTACGACATTAATAGTCGCCAAGATGAGTGCAGCGACGCCAAGATATTTAGCCCAAGTCCCTCCCACCATTCCAGCGGTTACAAGCGCGCCGACGATAGTAATTCCCGAGATGGCGTTTGAGCCGGACATTAAAGGCGTGTGGAGTGTAGCTGGCACTTTGGAAATCACTTCGATTCCCACAAAAGAGGCCAACACAAATACGACAAATAGTTCTAACATTTAATTATCACTTAGGAGATTCTTAATGCGTTCGTTGACAACCTGACCGTCCTTAGTAAGGCAGGCACCTGCGATGATTTCGTTTTCGAAGTCGAGATTGATCTCTCCCTCTGGTGCTATTTCATCAATAGCAGCGAGCAAGGTTTTGGAATACAGTTGGCTGGCGTGGAGCGGCATATCACCTGGCAAGTTGGTGGAGCCGTGAATGTAAACACCATGCGCTACGGTCATTTCACCGGCTTTTGTTAATTCGCAATTTCCACCGTTAGCTGCGGCCATATCGATTATGACAGAACCAGCATTCATTTTCTTGACGGCTTCCTCTGATATGAGGATCGGAGCTTTTCGACCTGGAATCAATGCTGTGGTAATAACAACGTCTACACCGCCTATTACTTCAGCAAGCAATTCAATCTGCCTTTTTTGCTTGTCTTCCGCCAAGGCCTTGGCGTAGCCACTTGATTCGGCGGCGTCCTTTGTATCGAGCTCCAGCTCTACAAACTTTGCTCCGAGACTTTCTACTTCCTCCTTTACAGCTGGTCTAACATCGTAGGCGCTCACGACGGCGCCAAGTCTTCGTGCGGTGGCGATGGCCTGAAGACCAGCAACTCCGGCACCTAGGACCAAGACTTTAGACGGCCTAATCGTACCGGCTGCCGTGGTCATCAATGGAAAATACTTTGGGAGTGTTTCGGCAGCGAGTAGAACGGCTTTGTATCCACCGATTGAACTCATCGCGGAGAGAGCATCCATTTTCTGGGCACGAGTGATACGAGGTACCATCTCCATGCTAAACGCGGTGACTCCTTTTTGAGCCAACTGAGAAATGAGTTCTGGTTGATCCAACGGATTTAGAAATCCCATGACCAGGCATCCGCCTTTGAGAAGTTGGACTTCTGCTTCGCTTGGTCCCTTGACCTTGGTCAGAATATCGCAGTCAAAGCTGTCGGACTTGGAGCCAATCTTTGCTCCAGCGTCGAGGTACTCTTGGTCGGAATGAAAGGAGGAATCTCCCGCGCCTGATTCGACGGTTACAGAGAATCCTTTTTTAATAAGTCGGGCGGTGGTTTCAGGATTTATCGATACTCGGTTTTCACCAATTTCAATTTCCTTTGGTACGCCAATACTAATGGCCACGATGTATAAGGTCTAGTCTTTAGGTTTGACGCTTGAATCCGAAAAGCATGGATCGCCAGAATAGTAACTCAAGGGCGATTCCGCCAATTAGAAAAACACCGAAGAAAAGTCCAGTCGACCTAAATGCGAAGGCTACTGCGTAGCAGATGATGGCAAGAAGTAGGTAGAGAGCAAGTCGGCTTAGTGCTTTCATGGGCTTCGGTTTGTGAGTGGCAATATAGGAAAGCTATTTAAGTATGCTTGAACGGAATAGCGATTTCTGCAAATAAATTAGATGTCTGTGCAGAGATGTCTAGGATCTAGGCGTAATATGCCAACAAGAACTACTCGCTACTCGAAACTGATGTTACGAAACTGGAATCAGCGGAAGTTCGATGCTAAAGCAGGATCCTTTTCCTTCGGTACTATCGGCACGGATAGATCCATTCATCATCTCGACCAATCTCTTGGTAATGGGTAGTCCAAGACCCAAACCCTCCCGTTTGATTTCATCGCTGGCAACAAAACGCGAGAAGTCCTCAAAGATATGAGGAAGATCATTCTGGTTAATACCGAGACCAGTGTCTGCTACCTCGATTCGAACATAGGAGCCCTTGTTTTCGAAAGAGACTTTGATCTCACCTTCCTCCGTGTACTTCATGGCATTGTCAATCAAATTGACCAAAATGCGAGAAATAGCTGCACCATCAAACATGGCCACCAATTCCGAATCGACCGGACCGGCATATTTCAGACTAAGACCTTTTTCCTTCGCCAGATGCTGGAAAATCCCAACAGTCTCTACAAGATATTCGTGTAAGTCTCCGGTCTCGAGTTGCAGCTGAAAATCGTGATCGAGGTTCGCCAAACGTAAGACAGACTCCACGGTGTCAAAAAGACGCTGGCTGCTTCGCTCAAGGAAGTCGACAAGAGTCTCGATATTGTCTGGATTCTCCTTGAGGAGTTGCGTTGCCGATATGATAGACATCAATGGCGTACGGATGTCATGTCCTATCCGGCCAATCAACTTCGAAATGTCAGCCTCAGACTTTCTAATCTTCGCCGTCTCGTCCGCATGCACATATATAAAGCCAGCAATAGCTGTGACTTCTTTGTGTCTATTTAGCAGAGGAGAGAAGTGAATCGAGCAGGGTAAGGCATCTCCATTTGATTTTTGGACAAGAGCCTCGCTTGGATAAGGATCGGGAGAGTTATTCGACGCCGACTTAAATGCGGCCTCCACGTTTTCGACTTGATCGCCAGAAATGAAATTCCTGAATTTCAGTCCAGACAACTCTACACCACTATAGCCTGTCATCTTTTGAACAATAGGAGTGCTCTCGAGAATATTTCCGTCAATGGAAAACGTGACACAACCAAGTTCGCGAATATCGACCTCAGCATGCCTCGCCAAGCTCCTTTCGAGCCCGTTATTATGCCTATTTTGCGCCTTCCCTCTCATTGATTCAAGCTACCTTTTGTAGAAGCCAAACCTGTGGAT
>CBDFNN010000004.1:0-77500 GCA_965250215.1 Rhodothermales bacterium
TCAGATTTGAAACCCAACTCAAACCTGAACTAGGAGATTGACACACTTAATGCAATACACCCTGTCGCTTATGTCCTGATAGCTAGAACCGCGCGCATAAAGATGAATGATTTTCTCCTCAATATCAGCTCCAAGGACTCGCTCTCTCTTGGGTACCAAAACGGGCTCAAAGGAGGCATCCCGGTCTCTTGGGGTCCGAATATCGACCTCACCAATGGAGGTCTTAACGCGCTTGCTTCCCTTACCATTGCGCCTGTTCCTGGTAGGCTTCTCAGAAAGATGAGCGTCCATCTCGGCGTCCATTGAGGTCTCGAGAAAGTTCTTCATCAAGGAGGTAAAGGCTCCGTCGGGACCTAACAGACCCGCTCCGCCTACCATCTTCCGATAGGCATCCTTCTTGAAAGCCTCGAAATCAAACTCCGGAGATGAAGGATCGAGTTTATCGTTTTTCTCTTCCATTGTATATCCAAGTTAAAAGTTATAATAATTAACTTGACACACTTAATTGAACACCCTCGAAAGCGAATCAAAAGCGACAAGACTCAGTCCCTGATTTTAACCCCATCACCCATCACCCATCACCCATCACCCATCACCCATCACCCATCACCCATCACCCATCACCCATCACCCATCACCCTGCTAGGCTCTTTCCTTTCGCTCTAGATACAAAGCTCTGAACAACATGTGGGCTGCCTCGGCCGTCTGGGAAGTAAACCAATAATTAACGCCAGCTCCAATGGCGGCTCCTGCAAGTGGAATCATTTGTCCCAATTTACGACCAGCAAGGTTTTTCGCGATCTCTCTTGGAAGATGTTTGTTCTGCTCTCTGAAAGTTGAGGTGTTGCCTCGACCCTTGTATTCGAAATCGTGTGCAAATGCGGCGGCGGCTACACTTGTCTCTTTCAAAGCCGCTGTCTTTGCTTCCCTGGAGCCAGAGGAAGCGACGTTGTATATTGAGAGAATGAGCGGTTTAAACTCAGGTGCTTTCATCGAAAAGCCGTAGGCTGCTCCAACCTGCTGAATGAGCCTGAAGTTGATAGTGAAAAGAAGAGGGATGTCTGCTGCCACAAGAGCGATTCCTCCTAGTCCGGCACCTCCTCCTTGAACTGCCGCTAGAAGTGCATTCTCTGTTGTGAAGGACTTGGCGAAGGTGTCCAACTCTTCTAGATCATGATCACGTAGATCTTCAAGTGCCTCAATTTCGATCCCGTTATCAATGGCTTTTTTAACTAAATCGTTTTCGGAATAAGTCCACTCCGAGGCGTCATTCAACACTCCGAGACCTTGTTCAACAAGGTCACTTGCTTGATCCAGAAAGGAATCCGGGACTACTTGATCAACGACCCAGTCAACCGGCATCATTGCCCAATCTAGTACTTGTTGAAATAGCGTACTGCCTTTCTCCCACTTATCGACTTCGCGGCGTACTTCCTTTTCGTAATCGCTGAGACGCATATTTGTCCTATCAATTTGGTGACTTCCTTAAAAACAGGTAGACGGATAATAGGCAATTCGGTTACAAAACTGGGTACTGGGTACTGGGTACTGGGTACTGGGTACTGGGTACTGGGTACTGGGTACTGGGTACTGGGTACTGAAAATGTTGCTTGACCAATCAGAAGTCAAGCTTACCGTCTAGAAGACTGTCTGAATACTAACAAGCATGCACAAACGAGCGACTACGAACTACTCGCAACTCGCAACTGTTTCACCCTTCCATCAACTCATATTTCTTAAGGAGACGATACATCGTCGCACGCCCGATGCCAAGCTGCAAAGCGGCCTGATCCACAGAGCCCCCTGCCCTGTTGAATGCATCGATTACCGCGTTCTTTTTTATTTCCTCTAGCGTCCTCATGTCGACGTCAGATTCTGAGCTATCCACTATCATTGGCGGCCGGAAGGTGCCAGCATTGTCTGTGATAATCTCGATCGGAGATTCGCTTGCTTCAGGACTAGCCACTCTTGGAGTAGGACTGGCCGGCATCGCGGGAGGCATTTCTGTCTTTTCCAATGCGTTATATTGGCCGCGCTGCTTCCAGTCAGTGATGATACCGTCAACTCGATTCAACATCAGATCGTGTGCCTGTATCTCATCATTATCCGACAGCAGAATGGCTCTTTCAATGGCACTCTTTAATTCTCTGACGTTTCCGGGCCAGGGGTATTCATGAATCGCTTGCCTGGCTTCCGAGGATAATTTCTTGCCTTTGAATTCCGGATCCTTGGAAATGTATCTGCGAAGGAAAAATTGTGCGAGCAAATTGGGATCGTTTGCACGCTCTCGAAGAGGAGGCAATGGAATAGGGAAATCGAAAAGTCTATAGTATAGGTCTTCTCTAAACTG
Organism: Rhodothermales bacterium; assembly: GCA_965250215.1. Classification (GTDB taxonomy): domain Bacteria; phylum Bacteroidota; class Rhodothermia; order Rhodothermales; family DATKEJ01; genus CBDFNN01. The sequence continues at coordinate 2,351 of CBDFNN010000004.1, forward strand.
ATTCTCCGGAATCATGGCTTTTATGTCCCTATTGGTCGCGGAGATGATCCTTGCATCAAAGCTGATGAGTTCATTTCCACCGACTCTAGTAATCTCTCGGTTTTGAAGAGCTCTAAGAAGCTTGGCCTGTAGACCAAGATCCAACTCACCGATTTCATCAAGAAAAAGTGTGCCGCGATCGGCCTGTTCAAACTTTCCGATCTTTCGCGCATGCGCTCCCGTAAAGGATCCTTTCTCGTGTCCAAAGAACTCGCTTTCCATGAGTTCTCTTGGGATCGCTGCACAGTTCACCACGACAAAAGGACCACGCCTTCGGCTCGAGTTGTAGTGAATTGCTCTTGCAACTAACTCCTTTCCTGTACCGCTTTCTCCTTGGATCGCAACGGTCAAGTCTCCACGTAGAGCTTTCTGGATAAGCATGTAGACTTCTTCCATCGCGGGGGAATCTCCGGCCAACTCGTTCATGCCATATTTGAGGGCAACTTCGGATCTCAATTTCTCGACTTCTCTCCGTAGATCTACTCTCTCTTTGACTTGGTTTATCACCTTGTTGACTTTGACCATATCATCCATTCCTTTGGTGATATAGTCATGAGCACCATTTCGCATCGCATCAATGGCAACGTCGAAAATGCCTTGAGCAGAGACCATCACGACTTGCGTATCAGGTGCCAATTCTCTGATCTTCTCTAAGGTGGCAGCGCCACCCATTCCGGGCATCATAATATCGAGTAGAACGAGATCTGGCTTGTCAGAAAGGCTACTAAGTGCGTCTTCACCGCTGTGAAAAACGGATAAGTCTACGTCGTCATGACCTTTCTCAATTCGATAGGTCATAAGTTTTGCGTAGTTGCGGTCATCATCGACCACGAAAACGCGATACTGTTTTTCTTTGTTCAAAGAATTACTCACAGTTCTCCAAATTTTGCCTCTAATCTCGCAGATAAAGTCTGCTAGGTAGAAATATCGGCTCTACTTAATAAAAATCAAACCGAGGGCACCGATAAGGAAACAGTAGTAGGCGAAGTAAGAGATATTTCCCTTTCGCACAAAAGACAGTACAATCTTGATCGCTATGATTCCAAAGACATAAGCCACACCTGCCCCTACAAGCAGTGTTAGCCATGGTACCGTCAGACCTCCTTCTAGCATTTCCAGAGTCTGAAGCAGTGTTGCCCCGATAATTACTGGTAAGACCATTAAAAAGGAAAAATTTGCTGCTTGTTCCTGCTCAACGTTTTGGTAGATAGCTGCGCAGATTGTAGAACCCGATCTCGATATGCCTGGAATCATGGCTCCCGCCTGAGCTAGGCCGATCGTCAAGGCCTTTAGGGGCGTTACTTTTCCGTCAGGATTAGGGCGAAGTCGAGTTGCAAGAAGGAGTAATCCTGTCACAATTAGCATCCCTGCTACAAATCGGGGATCACCAAATGCGGCTTCAAGCCAGTCCTTAAGGAGGATATAAACCAGTCCTGTTGGGATCATAGAGAGAAGGATGTGCATCGCGATTTTGAACTCCTTGTTCTCTCGATAACTCACGGCAAACTGAGCGGGCTTTGATAGCGATGAAAAAGTAGCCTTAATAATTTCTACGATACGCTTCCAATAGACCGTAACGATCGACATCGTAGTACCGAAATGAGTAAACACTTCGAAGCTTAAATCATCTGCCATCGAGGCATCTAATCCCAGCAGGTACTGTCCGAGGACTAAATGTCCGGAGGATGATACGGGTAACATCTCGGTCAAACCCTGCACAAGGCCAAGTATTATGGCTTCCCAAATGGTCATGGAATTCTGGCTCTATTAGCCTGTCTAGCTGTTCTGGCCTATCTAGCTTACTGTCTGATCTGGCCCTCTCTAGCAAGTCTGGCTTTATTGATTGCGAATCATCCGCGGTGCGCCCGCGAGATTCTCTCAAGAAAAGCCTAGATAGGCAAGCTCAGTCAGAAAGTCCAACGAATAATGGATCTGTCTAGTCTGGTAGCCAGATCAGCCAGATCCCAGTTTCGGCTCAACTAAAATAACTTTCTCTTGAGATAGTCTCACACTTCCAGCGGCCGAGCCTTTCGGTTTGGAGACATACTTTCGGCGGGTGTAGGCAACGGGCACCAATGATGAAGACCTTCCTTTGCTGAAGTGAGCTGCGATTGATGCTGCCTCCTCCAAAATACTTTTCGGTGGGTCTTCCCTTCCCCGCGTCTTTAGGATAGTATGAGATCCTGGATATCCTCGAGCATGCATCCATATATCTTCTTTAGAACTGGCCTGTAAAGTCAGTTCATCATTCTGCTTTGCGTTTTTTCCCACCAGTACAACGTATCCAGATGAAATTTCAAAGCGTCTAAATCTACTCTCTGCTTCTCCGCTTTTTAGTTTTTTTCCGAATCCAAAAACACTCAAGGCATGGCCAATGGCATTCTCTATTTCCAATTTTTGACTCTCGACAAATTTGCGCAACTCTTTTAGACTAGTAAAAGAATCGAATTCGGAAATCAGATTTGCCAGACTCGCAATTCTCTTTTGGATTTCAGGCAGACGATCTTGGCTATGCCCCCGCTTGGCCCGAGCTGACTTAGCTTTCTGATAATAGAGCTTTGCATTCTCCACAAAACTTTGCAGTGGATCCAGCTTGATGGTATGTGTCTCTGTAGGATCCGAGAAATCCTCAAGTGCTATCTCTGCGCGATCTACTTTCAAAGCACTAAAAGGCTGCGACATCAGAAGATCTCCCCAAAGTTGGTAAGCCTCGGCTCGCGATTTTTCCTCCATAGCTTTTAGGAGGTTTTCCTCCAGTCGTTGGCTCTTCGCGAGTGATGAATGAAGCTTTTTCCGCAGGGGTGCAAAATCTTGTTTGAAGCTTTGCGCACGGAGTCGTTTTCCAGAAACTATCCGACAAGCTTTGTTGACACTTTCAAAGTGCTCGAGCCGAAGATCTTTCATGCCGGTGAGTTCAATAAGCGAAAGTCTCATAGCCACATCGTCGTTCCAATAGACCAAGGCTTTCTCGCTCTCATTCAGACTTGTCACCATCTCCTCTCCCAGATCTCCCAAAGGCCTTCCTGAAGCCTCATTGCGAGCCTCAAGTTCATCGATTAGTGTCCTTGGGAAGTTGGGGAATAATTGCCGTGCGTCGTCTTTGTCCGAGGATTCCATCTCTGAAGATCGCGAAGGAGCTTGCCGACGGGTTGTTTGAGGTAGAGAATGACCTTTCCATGTCTCGTGCTGCTTGTAAGATGCGCTAATTATTCCGTTGCGAGAGAGAAAAAGATTGGCCTTTGATCCGAAGAGATATAAGGAGAGCTCAGACCCATCCGATAACCCGATTTGGATGATGCGATCGTCTGTAAGTAGCTGGATGCTTTGAATTTTCTCACCTCCAAGACCTTCAAAAAGATCAGCCGTGTTCTTCTTGGCTTTGCGCGATCCCGAGCTCAATACTACGAAGCGATTTCCTCTACGGAAGGAAATCTTGATGCTGCCAAGTTTTTCATTTCGTTCTCTCGAAGGTTCTGATTTTAAGGGTATCCTTGATCCAGGCGGTGGTTTTCCTTGGTACTCTTTTTCTTGCGCCGATTGAAAATTTTCCTCTTCCGAATGAAGTAAATTTACGGCTTCCCCATAGTTCTCTTCTATAGCTTTGGCAAAAACTATATCGACGGCATTTTTTTCCTGTGAGAAAACGGACACAATTACTGCATCAAGCAGAGTTGGTCTCAACTCCTTAACAAGCGCCGCTAAGGTGTAGTAATTGTCTAGCACTTGGTGTGCCTAGCGTACTTGCCGAATGAGCTCGTCAAACACTTTCCCGGAATATTTTTCAGCCAGTCTGGCAATGAGCTCCTGTTCGATATCATCAATCTTTTCACGTTGACGCTGTCCATCAAAAAGACGTCTTTGACCTCTGTTTAAATCAAGCAATCGTAGTTCGCCATCGAACTCTCCTCTTTCAAAGCTTCCGTTCTCGCGATGAGATACCGAGCCTTCCTTCACAACTCTGCCATTTTCGTTGACGATCGTATAGATGATCTCGGCATCGTATCGAATTTTGCCCTTTACTTCAACGTAGCTAGTATCGCCGCCGGCTTCCAGTTTTGCTGTCTTAATCTTTTCCTTGAGATCGTATTCCTTTACATCGAATTCCTCGATCAATCCATATACAACGAGATCAGCATCGACTCTTTTCGCGACTTGACCTGCCGCACGCCTTGTGATGGCGGCCCGCCGATAACCCAATTGACGAACCTCTCTTCTGACGAGAGATGGATCCGCAAGGGCCACAAAAATGGGTGGACGATTCCAAAAGTCCAATTGAAGTCCATCGTTAAAGTCATCGATAAGATCTGAATCGATAGCTCTCTCAAGCTCTCCCACTTTCCACACTGGGACAATCGCCGTAAAGACGGTACCTCTCTCTAAAGCTTCTCTTCTAATGGTTGCAGCTTCGCCTTCGAGAGGGTGATTTTGGCCATCCATAAGTTGCAAGGCAAGGTCCGCTTGTTCAAGTGACGAGCGGAATCTGCTATTGCTTAATTCATAATCTGCCCAGCGCACGTGCACACCGATTCTAGCATTAGAGGCATCGCGTAATTGATCGCCAATTGGATCATATCTATCTATAATAAGGCTATAGTCTTCAATGGCGTCATCGAATTCACCTTCACTCATTCGCTTTTCAGCCCGTTCATTTACAAAGCGAATGGCATCATCCAATGTGGATCTCCTGTCAGAATTGTAGCCTTCAGGCAAGTCCATTGCTACGTCGGCATTTTCGGCAGCTCTCTCCAAGTCGTCTATGACAATGAAATTTTCAGCGGCTTGCGTGAAGAGGCCATCATCACCAAATTGCGCTGCTTCCCTCATAAGTTGGTCGATGGCTTGTTCTGAATTCGTCTTGAATCCTAGGATCGCCTCCTCTGACTTAGAAGATCCGCGCAGGACATCCAAGTATTTTCGGGCTGCTTCAAGATGGCGACCTTCCGCCTCATACTGCGCGGCCTGTTCCAACTTCTTTTTGGTAGACGCACATGAGCTGAGGAAAAGAGGGAGCACAAGGAGGATGAGAATTCCTGTTCCAAATTTCCAATTTGAGATTGATGACATCGTAATTAATTAATACTGTGTAGGACTTCTAGCATGGTATCAAGACCAATGTTCAAGTCCGTTTCCGAAATAGTAAGAGGTGGCGCCAAACGCACCAAAGTGTCTGAATGTAGAGTCCAACCAAGTAATAGTCCTTTCTCAAGACATGCCTCTACAAATTTCTGTGTCTTCTTTTTTGAGGAGAGCTCCATTCCGAGCATACAACCCACTCCTCGTATTTCAACGATGAGTTCATGTTTCAACTTTGTCCTTATCTCTTCTTCAATCCATGAAGCACGGACTATTAGATTCTCATCGAGGATAGTCTTCAAAGAAGCGTGAGCGGCAGCGCAAGAGAGCGGATGTCCTCCAAAGGTAGTGACATGACTCAGGGCTGGATTTCTTCTCAAGCTGTCCAATATTTCCGAAGAGGAAATGAAGCCTCCGAGCGGTAAACCGCCACCCGCTGCCTTTGCGATGCAGAGAATATCCGGAATGACCTCGTAGTTTTGGAATGCGAAAAGACTCCCCGTTCGACCAAAGCCAGATTGGATTTCGTCGAAAATCAAAAGCGCTCCAGTATTGTTGCACTTTTCTCTAAGAGCTTGTAGCCATTCTTTTTCAGCAGAAATGATGCCACCTTCACCTTGTATCGGTTCTAGAATTACGCAAGCGGTATTCTCATCAACAGCCGTCTTGAAGTCGTCCTTATTAAAGTCACAGAAATGGACATTCGGGAGTAGTGGTTCAAAAGGCTCTCGGTATACTTTTCTTCCGGTGACCGAAAGCGATCCTTGCGTATCGCCATGATAGGAGTGGTGAAAAGAAATCAACTTCGATCGACCGGTAAATTTCTTAGCAAGTTTCAAGGCACCCTCGATCGCCTCGGTACCTGAGTTTGTGAGGTAAACACAATCTAGGTTGTCTGGAAGCTGTTGAGTCAGCAGGCCTACAAAGTTTGCTTGAGGCTGAATAATCATTTCGCCATAGACCATGACGTGAAGATGCTTATCGGCCTGTTCGTGAATAGCCTTTAATACACTAGGGTGCCCGTGGCCCAAGGATGAAACAGCGATTCCACTTATGAAATCGAGGATTTTCGACCCATCTTTTAAATGTAGATAAGATCCCGATGCACGCTCAAGTTCGAGTCCAAGGGGATGGTCGCTGGTGAGGGCAAGGTGCCGATAGAAGTTTTCCTGTGCCTGACTTTTCATGCACTAAAACTAAGAATTAGCTGACTAGCGAATTGGCCGACAAGTTTCCGACAGTATCACATCTTTTCAAAACACGGTTCGCGGTGAACTATTCCTACTAACTAGGCATCCAGCTTGCAAGCAATCTGGTCAAAATGTCTTTTGTAAATGATTTCGCTAAATAGTCATCGAATCCATCATTCAAATAAGTTCGTCTTTGCATTGCGCTACCATGACAGGTCGAGGCGATAATTTTCAACTCCGTGTCCGGACACAAATTTCTCAACTTGGCGACGAGCTCCCGTCCTGAACAATCTGGTAGGTTTATATCTGATAGTATTAACCGATATGAGTTGGCCAGTACCATACTAATTGCTGATTCTCTGTCATACGCAAAATCGCAATATGCTACTCTAGTTACTTAGAGTGACCGTAAGGTTTTCAAGCTCGATGGTTGAAAGGAGGTTGTCGGAGCTCCGTAGTTTTGTGCTCTCAAATCCTTCTAGCGGCTGCTCATATTCAGCCTTATGGTTCATATAATCGGCAAAGAGCACGCCTCCAATTCGTCTCACGTTGAAGGGGGTTCTGAATCGCGCTCCGCTATTGCTCGTATTGTAATTATAGGCCAAATAGCTCATTCGCTTGCTTTCAGGATCGAACCAAAACATGAAAATGTCCTGATAGTCTATTCCTCCTCCTTCTTGTCCAAAGCTGACTTTGACTCTGTGATATTTCTTCCCATCGATTTCTCCCATGCCTTCATAGCTCTTATTCACGGCAGGGTCATTAAGCTTGAGTGGTAGATAGGCAAAGTAGACCACTGAGTTGAGGGCTTCGAGAACTATACCCCGCTGTTTTTCGGTAATGGAAACGGGGCGACCATCCACCGTGACAATAACTCCTTGGTTATTGAATCTCTCAACAATGGAGTTACCAGCATCGTTCTTATAGGTCCTGGAGTAGTCAAATCTCCATGCATTTCTGAAAACGGTATGTGCTTTCCCTCTAAAATCGAATTTGACGGTAGCGTTTGTGAGAAGCTCGCTTCCGTGTTCTTGAATCGCAGCGTCTACCAGTTCTTGTGCAAGATCATGATCCAGGTTCGTCGAAAGAAATAGAGAGAGGAGTATGACGAGTGAAAGAATGGTCTTCATTTGAGAGAAATAGTTTAAAGCTCAATACTTGGATCTCGAATAGGAATACGACAAGGAATTCGAGAGGGTTACTTCGAACTTAGACCGTTTCGAGTCCCTCTTGTTAAAGAATATCACCTTGATCTTCTTCGAAACTCTTCACTCGCAACCCGAACTCACTTACAGATCGATGGATGCTAACTCGGCCCTGACACCAGGTTTTTTCTTTCGAGGTTTAGGAAGCTTTCCGCCTTCTTTGGCCTTTTTGACCGCAGCCTCAACGAAAGAGACAAATAAAGGATGTGGCTTCTGGATCGTCGATTTATACTCCGGATGAAACTGAACGCCAACAAACCACGGATGGTCTGGAAGCTCAATAATCTCAACCAAATCTCTCTCTGGATTAAATCCAGTAAACTCCATTCCATTTTCTAGCAGCTTGTATCTGAGTTCGTTGTTGACCTCGAATCGATGGCGATGTCGCTCCTCAACCTCCAAAGCATCATAAGCTGTGTGGGCCTTTGAATCTGGCCTAATTCGGCATGCATAAGCACCTAGACGCATAGTGCCGCCTTTATTTTCAATCTTCTTCTGATCGTGCATCATGTCGATGATCGGATATTCCGTGTCCTTGTTAAATTCGCTCGAATGTGCCCCTTTCCAGCCGCAGACGTTTCTGGCAAACTCGATAACCGCACATTGCAAACCGAGGCATATACCAAAAAATGGTATTCCGTTTTCCCGAGCGTACTGAACGGCTTCTATTTTGCCTTCAATACCTCTGTCACCAAATCCTGGCGCAACTAGAATTCCTGAGACTCCTTGAAGGACATCGTCAACATTCTCATTGTCCAGATCGTCCGAAAGAATGGCCCTGACTTCAACCTGCACTTGGTTTGCTGCACCAGCCAAGACGAAGCTTTCGGATATTGATTTGTAGGCATCTTGATGTTCGACGTATTTGCCAACAAGGCCGATTGTCACGCTTCCGCTCGGATTTTTAAGTCGACGCAAAAAATCGATCCACTCCTCCATGTCCGGTTCAGGCAGTGATCGCTCTTCCAGTGCAATTTCCTCAACAATGTTGAGTCTTTCGCTAACCACCTTTTCGATTCCTTCTTCCTGCAAAAGCAGTGGTACTTCATAAATCGACGAGGCATCAAGACAAAGAATCACGGATCGTCGATCCACATTGCAAAAGAGAGCTAATTTATTACGAATATCGTCGTCGATATTCTGCGAGGCTCGACAGACCAGGATGTCCGGTTGCAGTCCGTATGACAGCAACATTTTGACTGAGTGTTGGGTCGGCTTGGTTTTTAGTTCACCGGCGGCGGCGAGGTAAGGCAACAGGGTCAAATGAACCGAGCAAGTATTCCAATAGCCCAGTTGTTGTCGCAACTGGCGAATGGCTTCGAGGTAAGGTTGGCTCTCAATGTCACCCACTGTGCCACCAATTTCTGTAATAACGACATCGTATCGGCCTGAATTTCCGAGCGCCGTCATTCGGCTTTTTATCTCATCGATAATGTGTGGCACGACTTGAACGGTTTTTCCTAGATATTCTCCAGCCCGTTCTTTTTTGATTACTTCCCAATAGACCTGACCCGTAGTCACATTGTTGTGCTGGCTCATCGGGATACCGAGAAAGCGCTCGTAATGACCAAGGTCGAGATCCGTCTCCGCGGAATCGTCTGTTACAAAAACTTCTCCATGCTCATAGGGATTCATGGTCCCTGGATCCACGTTTATATATGGATCATATTTTTGAATGGTCACCCGAAGGCCGCGCGCCTCGAGCAGGACGCCAAGCGAAGCTGAAAATATTCCCTTTCCAAGTGATGACGCAACGCCACCCGTTACGAATACGTATTTAGTTTGCACGCCGGCTCAGTTTGATCTTTCTTCGTTCTCTCATTCCGTTTCCGTGGTCAAGGAATCGGTTTCTGGGATTCGGCGGATGCCGAGTATCTGAATTGGAATTAAATGTACGGAAATCGGGCCAGCTTTTCTGTGAAGAACTTGTCGCTGGGGTCGTTTCTCCTGTCCCTTGCAGGCAAAATGAGTGATCTGTGTTGAAGGAAGAAATCACAGGGCTGTGGTGAGCGGGTCGCGGGAGACAAGTTCGGAGTCTGAGAGTCACCGATAAGAAAATCAAAGTCTCTTCGATGACTGTCTCGCTTCTCCTCGCAAACCGCAACCCCTTAACGATTTGTGGTCTGCTGGTTATGAGAGAAGGTTCGGAAGCTGAAAGTCACGGACAAGAAAGATTAAGGCCATTTCGATTACAGGCAAGGTTCTTTCCTCAAACCGCGACCCTCCCCCCAATTATCCTCTTCCAAAGAACTACCTAGCTAACCAAACTGACGGTTGAAACTAGCCGCTCTACTAAGTCTTCCTTGCGACTACCTGCAGTCCTGTACCGGTCTCATTCTCACCTTTCAAATCGATCCAGTTCAGCAGCATCCCGATGGGATAGACAATAGCATAGTAGAAAGGCAAAACAAGCACAAAGATCATCGATGCGTTCAGCATTTTCATAGGTAACTGGACCAAAAACTTCCAGGCAAAGCTCCCTGCGCCACCATAGGAATACATGGCCTTCTCCACTGACAATCCTGCACTTGCCAGCTTCTGCGTGATCTCCTGGACTCCGTATCCATCACGAACGTGCTCACCAATGAAGCTCTCGTCCGAATCTTGTGATACATCCGAGCCTCCTTGGTCAGAGGGTGTATTGATGATCACTCTCGCACCATCTTTCATTGAAGACGCAAAGTTCTTGAACACATCAAGATCCTCTAGAATGTGCTCCATGACATCTATGCAGACAATCAGATCGACCTTTTCGTCCGTGACAAAATTGACAAGGTCCGCTTCTTGAAATCGAATTCGATTTGACAATCCTAATTGCTCTACAAAAATCTCGGCATCATTCAAGTAGTCTTGTTTAACATCGACTGCAAGGATCTCCGCTTCAGGGATCGTTTTCAGAATATGGTAAGAATGCTGCGCAAACCCAGTCCCGGCATCAAGCACTTTAAAGGTCCCCGATCCGCGTGTCCCTGTTACTTCCTTAATCGATCTCCGGACATACCAATTCCTGAGAAAAACAGTTTGAATGATAAAGTAAAAGATGCGGCGAAAGAATGGCTTTCCCTTAACGACGGCCCCAATTTTGTCTTTTATCGGATCGTAATCCAAGCTAGTCAATCCTGTCTTTGAGGTCCAGTCGCCGGTTGTCTTCAAGTCGAGTTCGAGCGATCATTTCGCCTAGCAATCCTGTTACAAAAAGAATGACTCCCAAAAGGATGAGGAGTATGCCGAGAAAAAGTAAGGGCCTACGACCTATCGGCTTGCCGTAGAATATTTTTTCAACTGACAAGTACAGCGATATCAAAAACCCTCCAGCAAATGAGAGTGATCCAAGCGATCCAAAGAGCTGCATTGGGCGGGCTGCGAATCGCGTCAAAAACATTACGGTGATCAAATCTAGGAAGCCAGTTATATATCGGCCAAAACCAAACTTTGTCTTGCCGTATTTCCTCGGATGATGCTTTACCGGAAGCTCTGTAATTTTGGCATATCCCTCCCACTTTGCCAACAAGGGGATGTATCTGTGTAGCTCACTGTACAAGCGGACAGACTTTGCCACTTCGCTTCGATATACCTTCAATCCACAATTGAAATCATGCAGCTTGATGCCAGAAAGCGTCCTCGTGACGAAGTTGAAAAACTTACTAGGGATACGTTTTTCTAGCGGATCGTGTCGCTTCTTTTTCCAGCCGCTGACGAGGTCATAACCTTCTTCTAATTTGTCTAGGAGATTGGGGATTTCGAGTGGGTCATCCTGTAGATCGGCATCCATTGTGGCGACATAGGTCCCAGATGCTTTTTCGAATCCGGCCGAGAGTGCCGCTGATTTTCCATAATTCCGTCTGAATCGAAGTCCCTTGACTCGTGAGTCTTTCTTACTCAGGGACTGAACGACCTCCCAGGAATCGTCTGAAGAGCCGTCATCGATAAAGCAAATCTCGAAGCTCCGATTTGAAGCCTCCATCGCTTCAACGATCTGTGAATGAAGCTCGGTCAGTGACTCCTCCTCGTTCAGAAGAGGTATCACGATGGACACATTTGCTATGGGAGAGTTAGATGGGATTACTTATGCTGATGTCTTAGATCTATTGGACGAACTAGAGGCTAGAGGCTAGAGGCTAGAGGCTAGAAAAATAACAATCACTAAACTCCAAACAAAAGACTCCCAGTCGAAACTCGTATCTGAGTTTTAAACGTCGATGGTCGCGTACTTCGCATTCAACTCGATAAATCGTCGACGAGGCTCTACCGCATCTCCCATGAGGGTCCTGAAAGTTCTGTCAGCTGCCGCGGCATCCTCAACCGTAACAATCATCAAAGAACGGGTCTCCGGATTCATCGTCGTATTCCACAACTGCTCTGGATTCATCTCACCGAGACCTTTATAACGCTGGATATGCACATTACCTTTCCCGGGTGCATTCTCTTCAAAATCGGCAATGGTTGCATTCATTTCCTCATCGCTCCAGCAATATTTCTGCTTCTTTCCCTTTTTCACTTTGTACAGAGGCGGTAGGGCTATATATACATTCCCGTTTTCCACAAGAGGCGTCAAATGACGATAAATAAAAGTCAGCAATAGCGTCCTAATGTGGGCACCATCAACATCAGCATCCGTCATGACGATTAACTTGTGATAACGAAGCTTCTCTAATTGAAAGTCTTCCCCACCAATACCCGTACCGAGGGCTGTGATGATGTTTTTGATCTCTTCGTTCTCAAGAATCCTGTCCAGTCTGGCTTTTTCGACGTTCAGAATCTTTCCTCTCAAAGGAAGAATGGCTTGGAAATGTCTATCTCTTCCCTGCTTGGCTGAACCACCGGCAGAGTCACCCTCCACTAGGTAAATCTCGCATTCCTCAGCTACTTTCGAAGAACAGTCAGCAAGTTTGCCGGGTAATCCTCCGCCGGCAAAGGCGTTTTTTCTTTGGACCAACTCGCGCGCATTTCTGGCAGCAACACGTGCCTGAGCGGAAACCAAGATCTTATCGATAATCTTCTTGAATTCCTTTGGATTGTCATCAGCCCAATTCTGCAGCTTGTCGCTTAGGAGGGATTCGACAGCACCTTGCACTTCGGAGTTTCCAAGCTTTGTCTTTGTCTGGCCCTCAAACTGAGGCTCACCAACTTTGATCGACAGCACAGCTGTCAGTCCTTCTCTGAAGTCATCTCCCGTTAATTCGGTCTTCGAGTTTTTCAGAAGACCCGACTTATCCGCATGATTTTTTAAGGTCCTTGTCAGCGCTCTCCTGAATCCGGAGATATGCGTTCCTCCTTCATGCGTATTGATGTTGTTCACGAAGCTCAACACATTCTCAGCGTAGCCGGTGTTGTATCGCATAGCTAGCTCGATTGGCACACCATTGCTTTCGCCGTCCACTGAGATCATCGTACTGTGGATGTGGGTCCTAGAATCGTCTAGGTAATCAACGAATTCTCCGAGTCCTCCTTCGAAAATGAACTCTTCCCTAATTACCGGGTCCTCTCGGAGGTCTTCGATCGATATTCTCACATTCCGGTTCAGATAGGCCAGTTCACGCAAGCGCTCGGCTAGGATGTCAAATCGATATTCTGTCGATTTGAAGATCGAGGCATCTGGGTAAAATCGAACAGTGGTTCCTCGTTTGTCATCGTCGGACATCTCCCCTATTTGTCTGACATCATATTTAGGAATACCGATACTGTATTCCTGATCGTAAATTTTTCCGTCTCGCCGAACAGTAGCTGTCAATTTTGAAGACAAAGCATTTACACAGGAGACACCGACTCCGTGAAGACCTCCAGATACTTTATAGGAGTCCTTGTCAAACTTTCCACCAGCATGCAGAACGGTCATAACGACCTCCAATGCAGGCTTCCCCTCTGTGGGATGAATATCCACTGGAATACCCCTGCCATTATCAACAACCGTGACAGAGCCGTCTTCTTCAAGCGTGACGGAGATTTCAGTGGCGTAGCCAGCCATGGCCTCGTCAATTGAGTTGTCGACTACCTCATATACCAAGTGATGAAGACCTCTGGATCCGATGTCTCCAATGTACATCGCCGGTCTTTTTCTTACGGCTTCGAGTCCCTCAAGAACCTGGATCGATGAGGCCTCATAGTTACCGTTTGAAGTTTGCTTCTTCTCTTCTTTTTCCTTGTCGCTCATTAAGCTGTCAGTAATCTAAAAGTCATTTGTTGAATTCGAAAATGCCTTCCAACCGCTTGATTTAGGCCTTACTTCGCAACCAAATCTAACAATGTTATTTCACACAACTCTAGATAAGAGTCTAGCTCAGCAAGCAGGTCTTGGGTATCGGAAATATACTCCTCAGGAGAGTCCGATTGGATGGAGTTTAGACGAGATTCCAGAATTCTACAATCTTCCACAAGTACTTCATTTATTGATGGATAGAGAGCTTGCAGATCCATATGCAGTCGTGATATCTCTGATTTCAATTCGCTTGCTAGCCAAACGGAGCTAATTGGCTTGATTTCCTGAGCTTCATCAATTCCGCTCTTCCTGTTTAGGATGATCGCGATGGACCGAGAAAGGTCGTTACATTGCTCCACGGATAGAAGGGCGTCGGTAAGTTCTTCGACTTCTGAATTATCTCCACGACCCTTTCTAGCGGAGGAATTTTTGAGATAGCCGGTAGCGGCGGATAATACTCCGATTAGACTAATTATGGGGCCGGTGTAGCGAATCAAAACGACATGAGAATGAGATGCGAGGGTTGGGTTTAGTTGAACTTCGTAGTTACTAGGGAGATCCGCTGGTACAACACCTTTCTTGGTGCTCATTTTGCGTCGACTATTCAACCGCACTCCCCCCTTAATTGACCAAATCTTTGAGGATGATGCTTCTAGCACAGGATTTTCTGGACTGTCAAAAAGGGTGAGATTGATTACGTTTTCAGAGGCTCATGGCGAACGAAACATTTAAGGAGAAGTACGTAGATCTAAGACGATCGCAACTGATTCTATTGTGAAGCTACTCTCCTTCCTTTTCTTACTGAGCTACCTAGTCTTGTCTCCTATTCAGGAGTCAATTGTGCTCCCGCACATCGAAGAGAATCGGGATGTGAGTGCTCTAGCAGACACGACGATTGTCAATGACTATGTCTTTCTGCTCCACGGAATGGCAAGATCTAGCGGATCGATGGAGAAGATTGAAGAGTATCTTAGCGAAAAGGGCTACTCCGTATTCAATGAGGGCTACCCATCTAGAAAGCTTTCTGTCGAAATGATTGTTGACTCAATCGTTGTTCATCAAATCAGAAGTTTGGATTTGGATGAGGGTCAGAAGATCAGCTTTGTGACACACTCCCTTGGCGGCATTGTCGTTCGCTACCTTCTACAAGAATATCCAGACTTGCCGGTGAATCGAGTAGTCATGCTCAGTCCGCCAAATAAGGGCTCAGAGTTGGTTGACACTTTTCGCAAGGTGCCTTTCCTTGCTCGGAATATTAACGGCCCAGCCTTTTTCCAATTGAGTACAGACGAGGATAGTTTTGTAAATCAGCTCGGCCCTATAAGCAATGAGTGCGGTATCATCGCGGGAACTAAGACATGGAATGCATTTTACTCCAACATTATTCCAGGTAGCGACGATGGCAAGGTGTCCGTGGATAGCGCCAAACTCGAGGGGATGAAAGATTTTCTTGAGGTCGAGGCAAATCACACCTTCATCATGAAGAATGAAGACGTGATCGAGCAGACTCTTCATTTCATTGAGTACGGTGAGTTCGAGCACATTGAAACCTAGGGGCTAACTACTCATCTCGGCCCACCGACTTTCGAAGGATTTTAGTCTTCCCTCTTCTAGACTTGCTATCAAGTCTCCTTTTTTTGGACGCAAAGGTTGGCTTTGTATTCTTTCTCTTTTTCCTCGTCTTAGAGTATTTGCCAATCAACTTTTCGAGTCGCTCACGAGCCTCTTTCCTGTTCTTCTCCTGCGTCCGATGTTTTTGAGACTTGATGATCAGAACACCGTCCTTGGTAATTCTGCTGTCACCGGATTCTAGAATCCTGTCTTTGACACGATTGGTAAGCGATGATTTCTCAATATCAAAACGAAGATGAATAGCTGTCGCCACCTTGTTCACATTTTGACCACCAGCCCCCTGTGAACGGACCGCTGTCATTTCAATTTCCGACTCCGATATTTTGAACTTTTTCTCTGCCATCTCTTCTTAATCATGATAATACAAACAATTTGGATGCTCCATCGTGGAAGCCTTCATGTCTAAAATCGAGCTAGCGGATCATAATCCCTTTGTCCGCGAGGACATGGCGAGGCTGAAAAATGCCTTAGGCCAAATCATGCCTGAAGAGCTTGGGAAATCAGAGCAGACTCGCATCCTCAATCTAGCTTGTGGCGAATGCTGGGAGGCGGAGACCCTGATCGATTTGATGGCCAACAAAAAGAATTCAGACCATGTTGAGTTGGTCGGAGTCGATATCAGAGGACGTGAACTACTGCGTGCCTCAGAAAGGATGTCGAAGTCTGCCAAAGGAGATTCCAAGAGTCATTTCATTCTTGACTCAGCAACGAAGCTAGGTGATCATTCCGAGCTGCAGAACAACTTCGACTTAGTCTTCCTTCGGCACCAGAATATGTACAATGGCCGGCAAGTCTGGGAAAAGATTTTTGACCAAGGGCTGAGTCGACTCTCGGATGACGGGCTTCTAGTTATCACCTCCTACTTCGATCATGAACATCGTTTGGCCATCGATGCTCTTCAAAGACTAGGCGCCGAGCTCCTAAGAAACGAACGACAATTTGAGTCAAGAGAGTTAGCCTATGAGGGAAAGTCGGTGGATAGGCATATTGCGGTCTTTAGACTACCGACGTAGTGTTCCGTGTTCCGTGTTCCGTGTTCCGTGTTCCGTGTTCCGTGTTCCGTGTTCCGAGGGCAGTCTATTGCCCCTTTAGATCTTGTTCCGAATTCTCAGGATTGCAGCTAGGATTCTAGCCAAAACGGGTGTTATCCTTCTCAAGCATATAGCTTTCTTCCAGACAAGTATTCTAATCACTCCAGAAAACGGAACATGGACAACGGACTCACTTCTTCAAAATATTCAGAATCATCACAGGCTCCGACAATCGCTGACCTTGGTTCGGCAGAGCATTGATCGCCCGGTCTAGGTTTTCAGTTGCTACTCGAAACTCGACACTCTAAACAACTATCAGCCATCGTCCAACGCGAGACCTGTAGGTTTCATACTCCTCTCCAAACTTTTCCGACAGTACTCTTTCCTCGGGAATGATTTGAAAGCGAGTCATATAGATGACGTAGAACAAGGGACCTAGTATAGCCAGATAGCTTGGGAAATAGAAAGCGACTCCAAGTAGCATGAGTAGCATGCCGAGATACATGGGGTTTCTTGAAAAACGATAGATACCACCGATGACCAATGAACTGACGCGGTCTGGATGGACGGGATTCGTTGTTGTTTGGGCTTTTTTGAAAGCATAGACGCCCGCAAAACTTACTAACAAGGCATCCATGAAAAAGACAAGCGTGTAGATCCATTTGAAGGGAATGTCTAATCTCAGACTCGGGTAATCCTTAGCTACGACCCATATAAAGAGAACACAAATAAGTGCTACAATGACAGGTGGGATCCGAGTTTCTAGAAAACGCAATGGCTTCGTCGTGGATGTTTTATGATTGACTTAGGACTTGATCTAGGTGCCGTAGACAAATAAATGCTATTCAAGATCTAGTACTTGCAGGACCAGTTCGCGCATGACGACCTAAACTTCTAGATATCGGAGTAGCTCTTCCGCACGTCGCCTCAAGTCTTCACCATGTTCAGCACTTTCGCCAGAGGAAATAACTCGATAGCCGTAGTGCTCCAGTACGTGTCTGATTCTGGACATATCTGCATTTTTTAGCGTCAAGTTAAGATAGATCTCTTGACCCTCAAGCTCTGGAAACTCCGATACGGCCGACACAACCGTTGCATCGTTCTGCTCTAGCAAATAGGTTATCTGACCAAGCGAATAGTCGTTTTTCGGAATCGAAATCACCAAGCTCGTTCCATCTTCGTCTCCAGAAATTAGCTTTGAAACGATGTCGATTATCCTTCGAGCGCTAATAACTCCGAGTAGATCGTTTTCTTCGCTAGTAACAGGAAGGACGCGAAGTCCATGATTCGAAAACATATCAATAGCTTCCCAAATGGATAGCTCGGGTCTAACCGAAATCGGTTCGTGTTTGATCAACATGCCAAGCTCCAATAGAGGGTTCTCAGCATTCCGGAGATCGTGCTCCGTAAGGACGCCTCGCAGGCAACCAAGGTCGTCCACAACAGGGACGACAAAAAGGTCTAAATCCTTTAGCCCATCCAGCGTATGCTGAATCGAATCAGATTCATGTGCCGTAAGTGGCGATTGCTCTATGAGGTTTTCTACTTTCATTTCTGTTCATCGAAGGTAGCTATTCGACGTCTGTTGCGGTCTAAAAGTTTTCCATAATGTGAACTAGTCAGCTGGCCAAACAGGCTATCTAGTTAGCCATTTACAGCTTTGATGCTCTAGACTCTCTACTTGTTACGCCCGATTTTGAGAATCAGTAGATCATATGACACGATCATCCGATTGTCCGATTGTCTGATTGTCCGAAACTCCTTACAATTTTTCTAAGGGCAAGGACAGATCAACTCTCACCTTCGAGAAGCGGTGCGACAGCACTAAGGCCCTCGAAGCGGGCTAGAAGCTTGTCAATCTCGAGCTCATAATCAGGCTTTGATCGAAATTGTATTCTTGTCACGGGCTGCTCCAAGCCACCATCCTCGTCGACAGCCATGACATGCGATTGATCTACAACATCACAGATCCGATGCATCTTGGCGATCAGCGCTCCCTCCGCAACCGGTATGAGTGCGATCTTCTCTGTGCTGTGCTGGAGAATGATTTCATTCATTCGTGATCTGAGTGTCTCAAGTCCAATACCGCGGAATGCCGAGATAAATACTGCATCGATAAACCGACTCGAAAGACCTGACAGAATTAGTTTGTCTTCGATCGCATCGATCTTGTTCATCACAAGGAGCGTCGGTTTTTCGTGCGCGCCTAATTCCTTAAGAGTAGAATTCACAACTTTAATATGTCCTTCGAAGTTGGGATGAGAACAATCCACTACGTGAAGCAGGACATCGCTATCGCGCACCTCATCCAAGGTACTCTTGAAACTCTCTACCAAGCCATGGGGAAGCTTCCGAATAAATCCAACAGTGTCGGTGAGCAAGGCATGACGGTTGCCATCAATGGCCACTTTCCGAGTCGTCGAGTCCAAGGTCGCAAAAAGTTGATCCTCCGCAAATACCTGGGCATCGGCGAGGCTATTCATTAGGGTCGATTTCCCTGCGTTGGTGTATCCGACAAGACTGATCCTGGTCTCGAGTGATCTGCCCTTTCTTTGACTGTTTCGCTGTCGTTCGATTTTTCCCAATCTCTCTTTCAATACGGAAATTCTCCGCCCAATCAATCGACGATCCGTCTCGATCTGTGTCTCACCAGGACCCTTCGTCCCGATTCCTCCTTTCTGCCTAGAAAGGTGTGTCCACTGACGCGTCAGGCGCGTCATCAAATATTCCAGCTGCGCTAACTCGACTTGAGTTTTAGCAGTGGCTGTTTTTGCTCGAGATGCAAAGATATCCAAAATCAAAGCTGTCCGATCAATGATCTTGACCTTTATGCTTTTCTCGAGATTTCGGACTTGCACGGAGGACAAATCTTCGTCGAAAATAACAAGATCCATCTTCTTCTTATCGACGGCCTCACTTATTTCGGCGACTTTTCCTTTGCCGATATAAGTCGCGGAGTTGACCTTGCGAATATTTTGGATAAAGCGACCATGAATTTCAGCTCCAGCCGTTTTAGCAAGCATCTCCAATTCCTTTAGTCCTTCGTCTACTTCCCACTTATCTTGGGTCGGTAGAATGGCTGCCACGATATAGGCTTTCTCAGGGAGAACTTCGTTACTTGTATTCAATCGATATGATTTAGAGGCGCAAGGCGCAGAGGGGGCTACAGATTAAGGGCTTTGGTGCCGTAAGTCTGTTTGGTAGAGAAGTCAAAGCGCGCATCAACTCGTTGTTGCACGATCTCAGAAAATCGAGTCACATGGGTCCGTGGGACATCCAATTCCACACGTTGCTTGTGTCCCTTTTCGTCTAGAACAAAAAAGATATAAGAAGTCTTACGTTGGGATTCATGAGTTACATAGTCAACAATTTGACCCCAAGCAATCGCCTTGGCCATCCTGTTTACGCCTCGAATAACACCATAATCGGTGATGATCACAGAGCTAGAAACAAGGGCAGCGACATACCAAAGAACACCTCCCATGACATATCCCGAAAGGAGCCAAGGTCGCATCGGATGTTCGGCATAGCCTCCGAAATAGAAATAGGTGAAAATCCCGGCCATCGATATCATGAAAAGACTCGGCAGTAGAGGTAGGCCCATCAGTTTGCCGGAGGACCAGGTGAAAACGATTCTTCTGAGCCTAAATCGATTGATCAGTGTCGCTGAAAAGAGCATAAAAGTCGTAGCAACAAATAGAAGGACTAGGATGCCGTGAATCGAATTTAATATGTCCGACAATTGAGTCATTGGATACTAAGCCCATAAAGTCGAAAACTGCTCTTCGCCCAAAAGCCGCCATGGAGGCTTAAGTCTCTCTTATGCGGTGGATAATTCGCCTATTTGGCTTTTCCATCGCACACTTACGAGCATCTCGCAAAGTAGTAAAATCAACGCGATCACTAATAAGACGTTCCAAATTTCAACCCCCGAACGGGCTTCATTCAGGCTTCTTTGGAGCTGAGATGTCGAATTCACATTTGAGAGGAGTTGTACCGTGCCTTGAGTGTGTTTTTGTAGTGACTCACTGGCTTCGGCGAGATCCAACCTCGTCAAATTTGACTCATTCGGGTTCTCATTGAGTGCGAGGCTCGATACCGTCTCTTCTCCAGCGAGGATTTGATAGACTCCTATTTCTGATAAATCAGCGGGAATGCTAATCAATGTTGCGCTCTGGGATACTCTCTGTTCGGGGATCTGCTCTTCTCCGCTCGGATGCTTTAGCACCACCTGATCCTGACTTTTCGTTCTTATTCTAACCGAAGCACTATGACCTAGGGTCAAATCAGCATATTCACTGGATTGAGCCGAAGACACATAAAAGAGGCTTCTATACATCAAAGGAATGAATAGTCCACGAAGAGGTAAGTCAGACCAACTCGGATCTGGCATACTGGAAAAAATCAAGCTTCTTCCAGCTCCGGAATTTAGCTCGTGGAGATAGGGCTGGTTCGATCTCAGCTTAACAATACTCTGTTCATTTCCAGTCCCAGCTTGATAATTAACCTGACGAAATAGCTGGACCTCTTCCATTCGCAAGGCCGATCTATTGTCTGAATCAAACATTCCATCGAAAATCGGGTGTTCAAAGTCCGATCCACCAAGACTGGCAATTGGTTCACCCTTCCCATCCATGTAAGTGGTGTAGGAGCCACCGCCTAATCTGGAGAGCAGATCGTTCAAACCAGATCTATCAGCTCCGCTTCCTGGGAAAAGCAAAAGTCCTCCACCGTTTCCCACAAAGGAATTCAAGTTTGCGACTTCTCCCGAAGAGATGCTTTTTGGACCAAGTAGAATGACGGCATCAAAGCCGGTTAACTCTGTGGCCGGCAAACGATTTTCCTGAATACTCGTGATGTCAAAGGCAACCCGCCCCCGGGTTAATTCTGCTGAGAGAGCGAGATCAATGTACTTACCTGACTCTCCTTCTCCTTGAACGAGAAGAACTCGACGTCGCTCAGGCACATCAAGAACAAAATGACGAGTATTGTCGCTCTCGAAAATATCGGACTCGATTTGAATTTGACCACTTAACCAGCCACGTCTTTTTGGAGTCAGTACGAGATCAACAACACCAAATCCACCTGGGGCAAGTGCTATATTAGACTGCGCGACACGCTGCTCGTCGAGGTAGGCATTGACTACGAGATCTTGTATAGAATTTTGTCCATAGTTGCGGATTCCGGCTTGGAGCCTGACGGGCTGACCCGCCTCTACAATTTTACTCGTTATTTTGACGGACTCTACTGCGACATTAGCAGGCGGATCGCTTCCAATCGGAATGAAGACAATGTTGGCATCCTTCTCAGCCGCCACTCGAGATGAATCCGTGAAAGTACTAGCCTGAAGATCACTGAGAATATAGATCTCCCTATTAGGTCTTGATGATTCTGCGAGTTTTGCCTGGGCCAAATCGATGATCGATGAAAGTGTTTTCCCACCAGCGCTTGGTACAACTTGATCAATCGCGTCACGAGCCAACAATTGATTTGTGAATGGTAAAATCTCATTCGGAGATCTGCCAGCGAGGGTTAGAATCGAGACCTCATCTCCTGATTCCATTTGGTTGACTACGGTCTTTGCGAGCTCTCTTGCCTGTGTGATATAGTCGCCTTGGGCATCTCGAAGATCCATAGACATGGAATTGTCTAGGATTAGTGCGATGGATGTAGATGATCGTTTCCCTACAGATTCCGCCAGGGATCCTGTTAATGTGGGTCTGGAAAAACTGAGAACAAGGGCAGCGATGGCCAAGGTGCGAAGGGCCAGAAGCAACAATTGCTTCAGGTGCATCCGTCGCATAGTGTTTTGCTGCAACTCCTTGAGAAACTCGACCGAGCTGAAATCGACTTTTTTAGGCTTCCTAAAATTGAAGAGGTGAATTATGATCGGAATGGCGGCAGCAGCCAATCCAAAAAGCACCAATGGATTTAGGAAAGACATAGACAGAATTCAGATGTCAGAAAATCAGATATCAGAGAAGAGAATCTTTGAGCACGCTCACTGCGAGGTTTAGAAACACGGGCTAGTGGAGAGAGATCCCGAATCGATGATCCGATGGTCCGATGGTCCGATGGTCCGATGGTCCGATGGTCCGATGGTCCGATGGTCCGAAAAATTTAAGTCCCCTTTCTAATAGTGCAAATCTTGGGCTAATAGTCCAAATTTTAAAGGCGGGTTATCATGCCCAACTCGCTGGAAACGGATCCGATCAACCGATTATCCGATTCTCGTCGAATAAAATCACGGAGCACCTATTCCCGTCAAGTCCAAAACGAGAAACGAAGAACGACCTTATCTCGCACCAAATAGAGAGAGGCAGATGGAATTTTTCCACCTGCCTCTCTTCAGTACTGACGACTGATCTCTGAATGCTGAAGACTGACTCCTACTTAGCCAAAGTCACCACTCGATGATCTTCCCAGCCATTTCCATTTACGGCTAGTATGTATTGTCCGCTAGTCATACCGTCTAAATCGATCGAGATCGATTTCATTTGCTCCGCTCCGATTCGTCCATCAAAAGCCACATGAACGAGTTGACCAAGAGAGTTGTAGATCTCGAGCCGAACATTTTGGTTTTTCTTTACGCCAATCTTAATGGTCGTGCTTGGATTAAAAGGATTGGGATAGGCATCTGAAATGACGTATCCATCTGGCAGTGTCACTATGGCCTCTAGCTCGCTGCTGTAATCGATACTACCGTCAAAATCAATCTGCTTCAAACGAAATATGTGACTTCCTGGAAGTAGATCACCCACATCATATCTATAGGACTGCTCTTCCGTAGTCGTTCCATATCCTTGAATAAATCCTAGTGTTTTAAAACCAGAGTCGGTCTTTAGTTCGACCTCGAATCCGCTATTGTTTACTTCGCTCTCGGTGCTCCAAGCCAATGTGACTTGAGCTCCATTTACTTCAGCTTGGAAGAGACTCAACTCGACAGGTAATATGGCAGCACAAGTCGTGCTTGCGGTAATGCCTGCCGCTCTGAGCATCCAGTTTCCAGCCAAACCAACATCATCGATTCTATTCAAACCAGAAGAAGAGTTGAGTATCGGCGGATCTGCTTCCCGAAGACCGGATGTTGTCCGGAAATAGGAGTTACCAGCACTTGATGATCTGTCTAGAGCTGCCGCTTGCATATTGACACCTTGACAGGTCCTATTAACGGATGCAACGAGTAGCGTTTGAGTCTGGGCGACGCAGCAAGGATTACTACTCCCAATTTCGGTCGCTCCGGCTTCAGAAAAAAATGCAAATCTCGTCATCACGCCCTTCGCCTCGCAAATAGGATTGGCACCATTCAATGGACTCCCGTCTTGGTCTTCATAGAGATAAAGATCAACGAATTCATTCTCGCAGTTTGTATTGAATGTGTAGACTGAAAGAGAGGTTATCTCGAGCGGAAAATCTTCACCTGAGACATCGTGCTCCGTGAACCAGATATATTCTGCATTGGGGATCGGAACTCCGAAATTCGTTTCGGCGGAATCGTCGTCATCCTGCAAAATCAATAACTCAGACGTGGCATGCGGAATAGCATTGTAGGCCATGTCCGGCTTGTCTGCCTTAAAAAACTGAGCCGATACCTGTTCAAGTGGGACTAGAATAATGGACGTAGCTAATACGTACCGATACAGTAGATCTGATTTCATGTGGTGGTGGTATAAAATGCTCTCTTTGCCTGCGTATTATTAAACGCACGAATAAAGATCTCATTGGTGCTTCCTGAGTTCCTCGAAGTGCATGGTGGTAAGAGCTTTGCCTCACTCTTAGTCTAAATAACAGGAAAAAATGTTAAGAAAACAAGTATAGGAATCTAACGAGGAATGAGGTGCAGCTCACGAGTGATCTAAAAGGCTTCCTGGATAGCTACAAAATCTTTTGAATAGGCCATCTAGATTACCCAGAATCTCCGCAGATACAAATGCGAGACTTGGCTACCTTTCACATCCGGCCGGAGCTGAGTAGCCTATTTCACCTTCACCGATCGGCAATTTGAATTAACACAATAGATACGCGATCAGAAAAATCATCCACGTAGATATGGATGCCTTCTATGCATCAGTGGAGCAACGAGATAATCCGGAGCTCCAAGGAAAGCCTCTGGCTGTGGGTGGTGGATCGAAACGAGGAGTGGTTGCAGCAGCTAGCTACGAGGCCAGAAAATTTGGTGTTCGATCGGCCATGCCCTCTGCACGAGCAGCCCGGCTTTGTCCAGATCTCATTTTTGTGAAGCCTCGCTTTGATATCTACCGAGAGGCCTCGCAAATCATTCGAGAGATATTTCACTCCTATACTGATCTGGTTGAACCTTTGTCACTAGATGAGGCCTATTTAGACGTGACGGAATCGAAAAAAGGACCACCCTCGGCTACACTGATAGCCAGAGATATAAAGAGGGAAATTAAGGAAGCGACGGATTTGACAGCATCGGCTGGCGTCTCCTACTGCAAGTTCTTAGCGAAGATGGCATCCGACGAAGACAAGCCTGATGGCCTGTTCGTCATACTTCCGAAAGATGCCGAAGCCTATATATCGCAACTGGCAATAGGGAAATTTTATGGAATTGGTCCGGCCACAGAAAGCCGCATGAAAAAAGTCGGCATTCACAATGGAGCCGATCTTCGATCCAAGGACGAAGCCTTTCTTTCCAAACATTTCGGAAAATCTGGCCGCTACTTTTATCGGATTAGCCGAGGGGAAGACAATCGGGATGTAAAGCCTCATCGGATTCGGAAATCCGTTGGTGCTGAAAGAACCTTCTTCGACGATGTCGAAGACCATAAAGAAATGCTCGAGCGGCTCCTAAAAATTGCCCAGACTGTCGCCGAACGGACCGAAAAAATTGGGGCACGCGGGAAAACGATAACGATAAAGATCCGCTATGGAGATTTTGAAACTCATACCAGAAGCAAATCCATCAAAGAGCCGACGGCTTCCTATGAGGAAATTGCTAGTGTCTCACGCAAACTCTTACTTGAACCCCAACCTCCCGAAAGGGGAGTGCGATTGCTAGGTGTGACCCTATCGAATCTGGTCCACAAAGATGACGAACCAGAGAAAGAAGACCAGTTAAATTTGGACCTATAGCGATCTGGCATCTAGCTACTGGCTGCCAGCTGCTATAGAACAGCAGCCAGAAGCTAGCAGCTAGCATACCAGATTTCTCAATTTATTTCGTCATCGTGACTACTCTATGGGTAGTCCAATTCGTTCCACTGACAGCCAAGATATATTGCCCACTTGGTAGACCATCAAGACTAACCTGAACCGTTTGCATTTGGTTTGCCCCGATCTCTCCAGCGAATGGACTAGCCACTAGCTGACCAACTGAATTGAATACATTCAAGCTGACATGTTGGGTCTCCTCAACTCCAATCTCCAAGGTCGTGCTTGGATTGAATGGATTTGGATAGGCTTCAGAAATCAGATAACCCTCTGGAACTGTTACTACAGCTTCCACAACATCAGAATATTCGAAGGCGCCATCGTAGTCGATCTGCTTCAATCTGAAGGAATAGCTTCCAGGCTCAAGATCTGCGATTTCGATACTGTAGGAATTCAACTCCGTCGTTGTACCCTTCCCTTCAACCCACGCTTGGCTCATGAACTCAGAACCATCTGATGACATTTCGACATCGAAGCCACTGTTGTTGCTTTCGCTAAGTGTTGTCCACGCAAGATTGACGACTCCGTCTTGGACAAGTGTCTCGAAACTACCAATTTCCACCGGCAGCCCACCTGGACACGGCGCGCTTACTCCTACGCCAGGATTAACAGAAATATTGTCGTAAAATACGGAAGAAGCTCCAGCGGAAAATAGATCCATAGCTCCGATCGTAGGAGTACCTCCACCAGTTATGTGTCCGGTCCATGAAGCAGTATAAAAAGGTAAGCCGTTGTAGAATACCTGTTGGCTATCTTGGCCAAGATCGATCTCAACTCGAATTTCAGTCCATTGGTCAGCGATATAGGCCTGCGTGATCCCAACCAATCCGTCATCTATCATAGTACCTCCAGTGAATTGGATTTCGGTGGACCAATTATAGGGCCCAGCGTGGGCGTATTGATTCAGGAGAATGAAATAGGTTTGGCCTGTCAAACCCGATGGAATAAATTGACAAGCGCGAACGCTCCATTGACCCGAGGTTGGAGGAGTGTAAACCATGACCAAATCATCGGTGCCGGTAATCTCGACGGAAGAAGAGGGAGCCTGAGCTGTGGTAGTGGTTGCAGCAAACCCTGGCGTATTATCCCATCCGGCCCATCCGTTGATACCATGAAGGTTGGTCCCATTGACATAGGTATCAAAGTCGTCCGACCAAGGAACAGCAGTCTGGGCAAGGGTGATATTGGCTGAAATAATAAGGACGGCAAAAAAAGTGATGAGCCGTGTCCAGTGTGTCTTTGTATCTCTATTTTTCATTAGTTGTATGTGCCTCGTTAGTGGTAGGAATTGGATGATCTAATCTAATAGAGAAATCTATATACAGCAAGTAGAATCTGAAAACCCGAATATCGCCTTTGCGATATTAGCATAGCTGCCACCTAGTCGTGTTTAGGAAAGCGGAATCAGTTTTGCGTGTCCTAGTTTGCGCTAAGCCCTATTATTAGGCATGCTACTGGAAGTTTGCACAGGAGGAGTCGAGGACTCCCTTAAGGCCTATCAATTCGGCGCAGATCGATTGGAAATCAATTCTGGGCTGGAGCTGGATGGACTAACACCCTCCATCGCTGCAATCCGTCAGATCGTGGCAGGTGTAGGTATTCCTGTCATCTGTATGATCAGGCCTCGACCGGGAGGTTTCGTTTATTCCGACTCTGAATTCACCTGTATGCTAGAGAACGCCCGAATCTGCATGGAAGAGGGTTGCGCTGGAATCGCCACGGGAATCCTTTTGGAAAACGGCGACCTCGATGCCGAACGCTGCGACTATCTTCGGAAACACATTGGCGATGGACAATTCGTCCTCCATCGAGCTTTTGATCAAAGCCCAGATTATTTGCAATCACTGCTAGTCGCCGAAAAAATTGGAACGACTCGAATCTTGACTTCGGGCCGGGGTGAAACGGCATTGAAAGGACGGGCCGTTTTGAAAGACCTAATCGACAAATCTGTCACAACAGAAATTCTTCCAGCTGTCGGAATCGGAGCCAGCAATGTCGGGGAGTTAATAAGAGACACAGCTTGCACACAAGTACATGCAGCACTCAGCGATTCAATCGACTCCTCTGAAATATTTGGTCCCTATTCGGCACTCAATGTTGAGAGGCTGAAATTGATGAGGAAAACTTTAGATGATATTGCCTAGGCGCTTAGTCATAGCTCTCCTTCTTCTTGTCCCGTGCGGATTACTGGGTCAGTCGCGTATTTGTCCAGTTGGCGACTATGGCTTCAAAGTTCAGCCTTTGTCCACCAAACTTTTGACGGCCTATCAGGATTCCGTGTTGACCATTGATGTAGTTGTTCACGTTGTCGCGAACAGCATATTTACTGATATATCGGACGACGCCGTCCATGAGCAAATTGAGGTATTGAATCAAGATTACAACCGGCAAAATCCAGATACCCTAAACGTACCGAGTATTTTCAGGCATTTGGCTGGTGACGCAGGAATCCAATTTCAACTGGCAAGTAAAGACCCTGAGGGTAACGATACGGATGGGATCCTTAGGATTAGAACGACGATTGGCAACTTTTGGACGAGCAGGCGGCTTCAGACGACATCTCGTGGTGGTTCTGATCCCTGGGACCAAAGTCGATATCTGAATATCTGGGTTACCCAACTTGGCTTGCCTGGCTATGCTTCAACTCCAGACTCCGTGGGTGTCTCACGGCAAGATGGCGTGATGATAGACTACACGGCCTTTGGCACCTCGGGTCGAGTGCGGCCTCCATTCTTACGTGGAAGAACTACGACTCATGAAATTGGGCATTACTTAGGACTTAAACATATCTGGGGACCCACCGGCCGAGGTTGTTTGGAGGACGATGGAATCGAAGACACGCCTAACCAGATCAGCAACACTCCACCAAACTCTGTCGGCTGTAGCCTGACCAGGGAGTCTTGTGGTTCTCGCGACATGCAGACAAACTTCATGGACTATACGGATGATATCTGCATGAATCTATTTACTCATCAGCAGGCCCTGCGAATGCGCAACACTCTTTTGACTCTCAGAAGCTCGCTTCTGGATCAGGTTATTACATCTAGTGAAACTCTCCCTGCAAATTTGGCAATTGGATTTGATGTCTTTCCCAATCCGAGCTCTGGATTAATAACAGTCGAACCTAAAAGTCTTCTTGGCGAAAAAACTAGCTTGCGGGTATTAGATTTGTCTGGGCGAGGAATATTGACTCGATTGATCAATCAGAGTGGGAGAATCAATATTGAACTCCCAGATCTTCCGTCAGGCATTTACATCGTCGAGCTTCAAAGTGGCGACCGCCGCTCCAGTCGATACGTCCAGCTTGTGAGATAGGGCTGAGGGGCTGAGGGGCTGAGGGGCTGAGGGGCTGAGGGGCTGAGGGGCTGAGGAAAAATGTTTGACTAAGAAGTAATATGCAAGTTCATTCGCAAAATACTTCGGAAAAGCCTTCCCTATAAGATAGCTTCAGTGATCATTTCGAAGGGACTATTGGTTAAGCCCCGCAAGTCTTGTCTCAAGATTTTTTGTCATGGCATCTTCCGGGAAAGACACTCTAAGAATCTCGAGAAGATCGATGATTACTCTTCTAGCTTCCTCCTCTCTACCAAGAGAAATCAATACTCTAGACAGCATACTTCGAACTAATAAGGTTCTCCGGTCTTCTGGTCCGTAGTGTTCAGAGCGAATGACGCGCGCTTCTTCTATGACATCATGTGCTTCATCCATTTCATTTGTCTTAGAAAGCATCTGACCAAGAGCAATAAGAGCCGTGGCCAATCGAGGACTTTTCGATTCACCCGATCCTCGATAGATCTCTATCGCTTCCCGATACTGCTTTTCGGCCGTCTCGAAATCTCCTTTACTCTGAAGTATCCAGGCGGTGGAATTTAAGCTAAGCGCGATGATTGGATTTCCATTTCCGTAAATCTTGCGTCTGATGTCAAGCGCCATGCTTGCCATTTCCTCCGCCATTTCCATGTCTCCAATTCTTTGCAAAAGAAACGAATACCCATTCGCAGTAAGAGCGACTGAGGGATGTACCTCCCCATAAATCGCCTGTCGCATTTCTAATGCTTGCTCATAGTAGACACGAGCATTTTCATACTCCTCCTTGGCAGCGAGTAGCGAGCCTAGATTATGCAAGGTTTGTGCAATGTCACCATGGGGCTCGTCAAGGATTTGTCGCTGGACTAGTAGTGCACTCCGATAGAGGTGCTCTGCTTCAGTGAAGTTTCTTCTTTCATAGTGCAGAAATGCCAATCTATTTACTGCCAAAGCCACCTCTGAATTGTTTGGACCATAATGCTTTCTCATCAGATCCAAAGCCTCCTTCATCTCCTCTTCCGCCTCGTCGTAAGCGCCCTGTTCCTGCAGCGAGTATCCGTGATCCATCAAAGCGCGTGCAAGTTTTTCCTCGGGCATATCTTCTGTCAAAGCGCTGTATACATCGACTGCTTTTTTGAGGAGAGTTTTACTCTCTGACCTTTCACCCGATTGATAAAGCGTCCATCCTAGTTCGTGATAGGTGTCCGCTGTGGTTTCATGAGAGGGACCGAGTTGTTCAACAAAAACGGCAAGTGATTCGCGGAGTTGCTTCTCGGCCTTGTCATACTGGGCCGCCTTTCGATATATGTTACCAATCTTCAAGTTGAGCTCTGCTGCCACCATAGGCTGATCCTTCATTTCCTCCTCAATTCGCACTACTCCTTTGTCCAACACGTCCTCGATTTTTATTTGCTGGTCGGCCGCTTGATTTGGATCAAACTCCTCAAAAAGACCGGTCAAAAAATGCGAAACTGCCAGTGCTCGATCCTTCTCTTCAAGATTCTTCTGATTCTGAACAAAGAGTATCGCAGAAAATATAGAGCTCAAGGCAAGAGTTCCGATTGTAGCTGCCACGGCGACTTTGTGTCTCCGTACAAATCGATCCGTTTGATAGACTATGCTCCCCTTTCGGGCTTGCACTGGCAGCCGATTGAGATAATTGTCGATATCCTCCATAAACTTCTCGGCAGAGGTATAGCGTCTATCAGCCTCCTTTCGGAGCGCCTTAAGTACGATGGAGTCTAGATCTCCCCTTAGAGTTCGATAAAGTCTGTCTGGAGACAATGCCCTTTTTTTTCCGATAATCACCGCCTGCGAAGTATCTGGACCACCTTCAATTGTGTGTGTCCCCGTTTCCTTCGAAAGAAGGGCAGAAGGTTTTTCAGGAAGGCTGTTTCGAAGAGTCTCCTCAATTTCTACCGGACTTTTGTTTGAAAACTCCAAGGGTCTCGCACCTACGAGCAGCTCGTAAAGAACTACTCCTAGTGAGTAAATGTCGCTCGCCGTTGTGATGGGTGCGCCAGTGACTTGCTCCGGTGAGGCATAAGCTGGAGTCAGGAGTAGTCCAATGTTTTGGGTGAAGGCTTCCTCTAAACCAATTAGCGTAGGATTCAAAACCTTAGCAATTCCAAAGTCCAATAGTTTGACCTCGCCCCCTGGCGTGACAAGAATATTGCTTGGCTTCAGGTCTCTGTGGACAACAAGATTTTGATGCGCATAGTGAACCGCTTTGCAGACATTTTGAAACATCATCAGACGTTGACGAACATCGAGCTTGTGATCGTCGCAGTAATTCGTGATCGGAATACCATCCACGAATTCCATCACGAAATAGGAAAGTCCGTCTGGCGTCGAGCCACCATCCAGTAGTTTGGCGATATTGGAATGCGACATAGCTGCCAGGATCTGTCGCTCAATTCTAAATCGATGTTGAATATCTCCAGTATCCAGATCCTTTCTCATGACCTTGATCGCGACAAACTGACTAAACTCCTCGTCATTTCGTCGTGCTAAGTAGACTTTACCCATGCCCCCTCGACCAATCGATCGAATGAGTCTATATGGTCCGATTTGCCGTGGTGTCGATGCCTTTTTAGGATCGCCGAAATTATTGAGTACACCCTCAGGGATAAGGGGTGAGTCAAGAAATCCCGTATTGTCAGCCGCATCCATCTGACCGAGGAGTCGCATAACTTTCCCTTGAAGGTCGATATCACCTTTGCACGCCTCTTCCACAAAAGCGGCTCTTGCTTCAGGGGCAAGATCAGCTGCATTATCAAAGATATTGTCCAACAGCACGTTAGATGATACTTGATCGGACATCAATTATTCGATTCTAAGGCGAGGAATAATTTCGCCTTTGCTCTTCTCCAGTCTCTTTTGACACTCATCTCAGAGATCCCCAAGGTGCGAGCCGTCTCATCGATCGATAGCCCGGCGTAGAAACGATATTTGACCACATCTGCCTCTCTGGTAGACACCTTTTCCAAGCCAGTCAAAGCCTCGTCTAATTCGATGACTCGCTCTGGTGTCATTTCTTCGTGAAAGAAATCATCGACATAAGTCGTGTCCGCGACGCCCCCTCCTCTCTTTATCCTATTTCTGCGTCGCGCCTCATCAATTAGAATTTGTCGCATCGCCTTGGCAGCGGTTCGATAAAAATGGATTCTATCGTTCCAAACCATTTCTCCGTTAGGGACAAGTTTTAAGTAAGCCTCGTGCACAAGTGCTCCCGTGGTCAATTCATTATTGACCTCGCCGCTTTTTACTTTATGTGCTAAGGAGCGAAGCTCTTTATAGACGATTGGAAAAATCGAGTCTACAACGCGCTCTCCTTTATCCGATGATGCACGTATAATTGCTGTAACATCGGCTTTGGGTTTTTTACTAAGCAAGGCAACTGTGGGTCTCGGGTGAGAATTACTTACCAATCTACAAAAATCATGCGAGTTTAGGTCTCGTATATTAGTCGAATCGCAAAAGCACCATGATACACATCAATACTACGGATCTAGTTGAAAAAGCGGTCACGGACTCGAAAGCCATTATTTTTAAACACAGCGGCTCATGTCCTATAAGCTTTCGCGCTCATCGGCAGGTCAAATCATTTGAACAGGACTTTCCTGAGCAGAAGCTCTACATCGTAGATGTAAATCGGCATCGGACACATTCTCTAGATATTGCTGAGCGACTAGATTTGAGACATGAGAGTCCTCAAATCATGTTAGTGGATAGATCAAAAGTGGTGTGGGATGCTTCTCATTTGGGTGTAACATCTGCAGCCATTGAGAGGGCGATAAATCAAACCGAAGAATAACGTTGAAAGTTGGAATATTAACTGGCGGTGGCGATTGCCCTGGGCTCAATGCCGTCATTCGATCCGTCGCAAAAAGCATCATTCAAAATGATGACTGTACCATCCTTGGATTCGAAGATGGCTTTGAAGGATTAATCGAAGGTCGGTATAGAGAACTCAGCTATCAAGATGTAAGCGGTATCCTGACGCGAGGTGGAACCATTCTAGGAACCAGTAACACAGCGAATCCCTTCGCCTACTTTGGTCGGAATGGAGATGACGTTTCAGACGAAGTCGTCGCTAACTGCCATGAGATTGGGCTAGACGCCTTGGTCGTGATTGGAGGTGACGGGACGATGACGATTGCGGACGGACTTCACAAGAAGGGGCTCAACATCGTGGGAGTGCCCAAGACTATAGACAACGACTTGGTCGGGACGGAGAGAACCTTCGGATTTGACACCGCGGTCTATATCGCAACACAAGCCATTGACCGATTGCACACCACGGCTCAGAGCCACCAGCGTGTCATGATCCTCGAGACAATGGGAAGATACGCAGGATGGATCGCTTTGCATTCTGGGATTGCGAGTGGTGCTGATGTAATCTTGATTCCGGAACTGCCTTATCAGCTCGAAGAAGTTGTGAGGGTTTGTAAGAAACGGGAGGAAGGTGGCCAACGGTTCACGATCATCGCCATAGCTGAAGGTGCTAAACCAGAAGGTGGCCAAATGGTGGTGAGCGAAATTATTGAAGATAGTCCAGATCCAATTAGACTCGGAGGAATTGGCAAGTTTCTGGAGTTGCAGTTGAAGACGGAATTGAAAAGTGAAGTGCGAACCACAATTCTCGGGCACGTACAGAGAGGCGGTACGCCTACCCCTTTCGATCGAATCATTTCAACGTCCTTTGGAGGCTACGCGGCTAGTCTTGTGCGCAAGGGAATATTTGGAAACTTGGTCACACTAAACGACGCAAAAATGAACCATATCCCTCTAAGTGAAGTGGCCAACAAGGTTCGGACAGTGCCGCACGATTCGCCAGACATTGCGGCGGCTCTTGCGGTGGGTACATCATTTGGTGTGACAGGCTTGTCGGTCGGCTATTAATTCCCCTCTAGATTCGACTGGAGTTAAATGTCGTATTAGCTCGATATATCAGCGAACTCTCTCGCTAAGAGACGGATACGGTGCAAGAGGTCGTTGAGTACTTCAGCCTCGGATTCCGAAAGGGCATCGTCTATAACTCGGCTTATGACCTCGGATAGTAGTGGTTTTAAGCGCACAATCACTCCACGTCCTTGCTTAGTTAGGATTACCTGAGATGCTCGACGGTCTTTTGGATCAGGACCACGCTTCACGAAGCCGGCTGCTTCCGCTCTATCCAACATTCGAGATATGTGACTGGGACTGAGAATTAGTTGTTTACTGAGTTCAACCGCCCGCAAACGATTCTCGGGTGCCTGATCGAGCCTGACTAGCAAATCAATAATAGTCGGCTCAACGCCTAAGGGAGCGACAGCGCACTTTTCTATCACACGTGCAATAGCGAGCTGCGTAGATAGAATAGTCCCGGATGTGCGCAACATCTCTGAGGAAAGAATGGCTTGTGTTTTCTCTGTTCGTTTCATGTATCAAATATAGTTCACTTGACAATCATTGTCTACACACTTATATTAGTTGCATACACAACAATTGCCTAAGCAACATAACCACTATCAAAATGAATAATACCGTAACGCGGGACGCAAAATCAGATCATTTGTTAACACCCGAAAACTCAGCCCTAATCCTAATCGATTTTCAACCCTCACTGATCGAAGGAACCCATTCGATCAATCAGGACATCCTGGTTAATAACGTCGTTGCCATGGCCAAGGTCGGAATGATGTACAAAATGCCAATTGTCCTTTCGACCATTATGGTGAAAGCAGGATATCAACAAGACACCATACCGGCCATCAAAGACGTGCTCGCTGGAGTCGAGACGATTGATCGTGAACACGTCAATGCATGGGAGCAGCCAGAATTCAGAACAGCCGTAGAAGCTAGCGGTCGAAAAAAATTGATTATGGCTGGTCTTTGGACTGAGGTTTGCCTTGCTTATCCAGTACTCGATCTTCTTCGAGAAGGCTACGAAGTTTACGCCCTGTCTGACGTTTCTGGAGGTACGACTCTCGACGCACACGAGCGCGGAATGCAGCGCCTAATTCAAGCCGGCGCGGTTCCTGTAACCTGGGAAGCTGTAATGGCGGAACTTGGACGCCTGAATAAAGACCGATACGATATGATGGAGTTCATAGAAATCATGAACCAACATCTGCCGGCAAGCATTCCACAGCAAGAGCCCAGTCTAGTTTGACCAAAATTGAAAACCATGCTGAGCACTCTGGCGTTCTAGTCGTAGTGTGCTCGGCTCTGTTTTTTGGAGTTCTAAATGGTTCTGCAGCAGCAGTTGTTCTTCCGGAGATAGGAGCTGAATTTGATGCTAGCTCTTCAGATCTCTCCTGGGTAATGAGTGGCTTTCTGCTAGTTTACGGTGTCGCTATTCCTTTTTATGGGCGACTTGCATCTCGTTTTGGCGCGCGCCGTCTCTTTTTATTTGGGCTAGCTGTCTTTTCGACCGGTTCTATTCTAGCTGCAGTTTCTATTAACATCAATAGCCTGTTGGTCGCGCGAACTATACAAGCGATCGGAGGAGCAGCCGTTCCCGGTTTGGGCATGACCCTAGCAAGCAATGCCTATCCGGAGAATCGGCGGGGGTTTGTTCTCGGTATCATCAGCGCAACGATGGGAGTCGGAGCGGCGGTTGGACCATTAGCTGCTGGCGTCTTAGCAGATCTGGCTAGTTGGCGCCTCTTATTTGGCGTTAGTGCCCTCACTCTAGTGAACGTCCCAATTGGAATGTATTTGCTAGATAGAAATGAATCACTTGATTCCAAGCCCCTTGATCTGGGTGGTGGGGTGCTCTTTGGAATTGTTATAGCCAGTGCTCTTTTTGCTTTGGCAGAAGGAAGTCAAAAAGGATGGATCGAAGCGACGACACTCATTGGAGCGAGTATAGCAACACTCTCCTTGATTGGGTTTACCATACATCAAAGAAATACAGAAAACGCCTTTATCCCTCACTCCCTGCTTCAAAACAGAAGCTTCGTAATTTTGACACTACTCGGATTCGGCGTTTCGTTTGCGAATCTCGCGGCGCAAATCGGTTACCCCTTCTTGTTTAACGAACTTCACGATCTAACAACCTTGGACATTGGCTTGGTATTGATTCCAGCCGCAGTGACAACGGCGGTAGCGGGAGTTATCGCCGGGCGTCTTGTAGATGATATTGGAGCATCAACGCCACTTCGAATAGGTTTGGTGACAATGATTATATCTACACTCGCTATTTCGACTCTCGTCGGTCATTCAATATGGTTTATTGTGGCATTGACGGTAGGCTTTGCACTAGGCTTTGCTATGGTCAATACACCACTTGCCGCATCCATCTCTTTGATGGTAGAAAAAAACGAGCTTGCATCTGCATTGAGTCTCAATACCATGATGTTTTTCATCGGTGGAAGTTTTGGGGCTACCCTCTTTATGTCTGTCGTTTCGAGCACTGATCCGGGAAGCTTGGCTGCAAATCCCATTCACTCCGGACCGGGATTCGAATTTAGCAATGCTTTTGCGATGCTCGTAATTCCTCTCCTAATTGGGCTCCCTCTAAGTAGGGTCTTACTTCGGAATAAGGAGGCTACTTTTTCAGAATCTGAGAAGAATGTAAATGATCGTCCTCTGGACTGCCATATACCTTGGGCCGGGAGAGACTACTCCGAGCAAAGTGAACGCTAGGAGACCGAAACTCTAATCAGTACTCCCCACCCTTTCCAGGATTCTATCAGCACTTCGCACGCTTTGATAATAGTATAAAGCCTTGAGTTCTTCCCGATCTCTATCTGAAAGATCACCGTTTCTGCCGAGAGCGTTCTTTCGAAAATAGGCAGCATGTTGCAAACACAAGGCGGCAGCCACAGAAATATTATAGCTTTCGACAAAACCGTCCATGGGAAGCATACATCTTACATCCGCCATGTTCTTTGCATCGTCGCTGACTCCCCTTGCCTCATTGCCAAAAACAAGTGCTGTCTTTTTTGTAAAATCGACTTCTTCAATAGAAGTCTCTGCACCGAGCTCTGTCACTACGATTTGGTATCCTTTCGATTTCAGGTGCTCAAAACAACCAAGCGTATCTTTCCATCGAAGGCAGTCTAGCCACTTATCAGCTCCTTGAGAAGTGCGAGATGACTTTTTAAAATACTCTCCGTTTTCTATGATGTGAAACTCATGGAAGCCCATTCCCTCGGCACTGCGCATTACCGCAGAAATATTGCCCGAGTTGTGCAGACCCTCGATGACTGTGACCAGACTGTTGGTTCGATTGAGAAGAACCTGATCAATTCTGGCTTTCCGATTGACAGAGACAAACTCGTCAAGCGTATCGATGACAAATTCTGAGGGATAGGACTTGTCTTCGGCCTTTATCATAGATTCTCGACCGCCTAGGAAAGAGTCGGCTTGGATTCGACATCTTTCGGACGCCACCAAATCGCGTAGATAATCTCCAGATATCCGAATAATAGGAGAAGCGGAGCAACGTTCAACGAAATAAATCCGTCGACCTCATTTTCCATTCTCATGATGATATAACCCACGGTTATAATCGCCACTCCCATAGCCAAGAGCAGGTAGTTCTTCTTAGAGAATGGCATTTTCGCGTTGTCTTGAGCTCTTGCTTTTTGCCTTCGAGCAGATCGATCTACGGCAGATGATGATACCGCTACTTCGCTTTCTTCAGAGACGGCTTCTTTGAAAACTATTCCCTTGGCTCGATCTCGCTGTTCGGCCTGCCGCTGCTTTCTACTTTGTTTTTTACTCGCCATGTTAGATGATGGATTGAGTGGGAAAACGAGAGGTCTATGAGGGGGTTCCGAACTGGCATCTCTGACTAATCTAGCAGGTCTGGCTTTGGGGCTTGTCTGACCAATTTGGCTGCCTGGTTTACTATTCGACTGGTAGACAAACATGCTCGAGGCCAATAGTCTTAAGGGGTTCAAGAACTAGTCATCTTGACACCAAGGAAGACCTTCCCTTTATTGTGGTTACTGGCAAGTTCGCAATTCAGCTATTTAGCAATCCAATCTCCTAGCCCCCTAGAGGCCTAGCGCCTATCTTCCCAAAATGCTGCGCGCTGCTCGTTATATCTCTGGAGGTATTCTCGTCTTTCTTGTCCAATGGTTACTCCTTGGTCGGCTCAAAATGTGGGGCGCCTATCCAGATGTGGTTCTTCTGTTTTTGACCCTTGTTTCGATCAGATTCGGACGAAGCATCGGTACGGCAACAGGGTTTCTATCTGGAGCATTCATGGATGCCATATATGGGACCTGGGGAATCAATATGTTGGCAAAAACCATAGTCGGTTTCATCATCGGATCCTTTCCGCTGGGCGACAAAGCAGCGATGAACATCTCGCCTCAGCAGGCCTTTCTTGGAGGATTACTTATATCGCTGATGCACAATGGCATATTGGTTATTTGCTATGCACTGCAGTCGGGAACTAGAAATATGTTTATGATCGGCTCACTTTGGTTGGGCTCATCGCTCTATACGGCCGTCGTCGCGATGATCGCGTCATTCTATAAAAGCTAGCGACTGGAGGCTGGAAATTAGTAACGAGACTCATAGATATCACGACCTGGACCGTCAAAGTGTAACCAGAATTCAAGAGCATCTATTCTCCATCATCCACTCTCTAGCAGCCAATATCCAGCCTCTAATCCCTAGCCTCTAGCCTCCGCTCCACCTATATTGCGGAGTGCTTTAATGTCGAGCATTCAATCAAGCAACTGATATAAATGAAACTAAGTTTTATGGGGGCGGCACAGACCGTCACGGGTTCCATGCATTTGCTGGAGCTAGGAAATGGCAAGAAAATATTAATGGACTGTGGTCTTTTCCAGGGCAAGAGGGATCTGGCTGAGGAAATCAACGGCAACTTTCCTTTCGACCCAGCGACCATCGACGTCGTCTTGCTGTCGCACGCCCACATCGATCACGCGGGTATGCTCCCCGGTTTGCAGAAAAAAGGATTCCGAGGAAGAGTCTATTGTACCCACGCGACCTACGGACTCTGCTCGATCATGCTGATGGATTCGGCTCATATCCAAGAGAAAGATTTGAAGTGGGTAAACAAAAGAAGGAAAAAGAAAGGACTTCCTAATCGAGAACCTGTCTATAATAAGATGGATGCCGAGGACGTCTTAGAAAGATTCGTTGGAGTCGGGTACAACGCACCCTTCTCTCCTTTGCCTAGCGTAAGCGTAATCTATCGTGATGCTGGCCATATCCTAGGATCGGCTTCGATGGTATTGACCATTCAGGAAGACGGACGAGAAATAAAGATCGGATTCACCGGAGATGTTGGACGACCCAACCGTCCCATCCTCCGCGATCCTCAGCCCATGGACGATTGTGACTATCTAATTAGTGAATCGACTTATGGTGGAAAAACTCACGAACCGCCTCAAGCCTCCAAAGAACGACTCGCTGAAATTATTAAAGCCACGAGTGCCAAAGGAGGAAAAGTGATTATTCCAGCCTTTTCTGTTGGACGAACACAGGAGATCGTCTATTCGCTGGACCAACTATTCAACGAGGAGCGTCTTCCTAACATTCCCATTTACGTAGACAGCCCACTCGCGGTTAACGCAACCGGCGTTTATCAGTCACACCCAGAATGCTACGATGCTGAACTGCTCGAATACCTGATGACAGATGATGATGCCTTCGGATTTCACCGTTTGGAGTATGTTCGGAAAGTTGAAAAGTCGAAATCCCTGAATGACTCAACCATGCCGATGGTGATTATTTCAGCCTCAGGAATGTGCGAAGCGGGAAGGATTTTGCATCACCTACGAAATAATATTGAGGACCCAAAGAATACAGTCATGATGGTTGGCTACTGCGCTCATCATACTCTTGGTCGCCGCATTATTGACAAGAATCCTTATGTCAAGATCTTTGGTCAGAAACATGCTCTCAAGGCCAATGTCGAGATAATGAACTCCTATTCTGCCCATGCTGATGAGCCAGAGATGCTAGAATTCTTGGGTCATTTAGATAAGAATCGTTTGAAAAGGGTCTTCCTTGTGCATGGTGATTTGGAGCGACAGACTAAATTGAAATCGGCATTGAATGCTAGTGGCTTTGGCGATGTGGAGATTCCTGCTAGAAAAGACTCGATAGTGATTTAGGGGCTCAGGGGCTCAGGGGCTCAGGGGCTCAGGGGCTCAGGGGCTCAGGGGCAAGATCAAATTTTTACCTAGCGCACGCAATTAATTCCAAACTTTCATCTTAAAATGGCGGTCAGTGAAGACTTACTAAATTCCATTCTCGAACAGATGTCAAAGTTTGGACCCTTCGAGGTAAAGAAGATGTTTGGAGGCGTCGGCTTTTTCAAAGACGATTTGATGTTCGGCATGATTGGCAGTGACACCTTCAGATTGAAGGTTGATGATCACAACAAAGCGGAATACGAGGCAAGGGGCATGAAACCCATGTTATCAAAGTCAAAAGGAAAAGGGATGCCTTATTGGGAAGTACCGGAAGACATCATTGACGACATGGACGAACTTGGCCGATGGGCGCAAAAGTCATTTGATGCGGCTCTGAGAGCAAAGTCAGCGAAGAAGAAATCCAAGCCGAGAACTTAGGCCTGATTATTAAATCAGGAGACAGTATCCGCCGTTTCTTTCAATCAGCTTTTACCCTAACGTCGATTCCCGTTGTCCATGTCCGCCGTGATGAACCACTTATTCTCGACCTTGCGAAGCGTCAATATGTACTTCCCTATGTCCGGAGAGGCCTCGGCCGCTGAAAAGCCGCCGATGATATAGCCAATCGAGTCTGAAATCGAATATTCAAAGGCTCGGAGAAAAAGAGGCCCACCTGATCCTTTGTAGGACTCTGCAATTTGTTGTCTCCCTCTGACAGGTGCGTGCCCGGGTCGCATAATGAAAGCATCTTCCGCGAAAAGACTCGCGAGATAGTCAGCGTCCCTTGCCCGCCAACCTTTTTCATAGTCCCGTAGAACTCTAGCAATCTCGTTAGGCAATTCTAT
Organism: Rhodothermales bacterium; assembly: GCA_965250215.1. Classification (GTDB taxonomy): domain Bacteria; phylum Bacteroidota; class Rhodothermia; order Rhodothermales; family DATKEJ01; genus CBDFNN01. The sequence continues at coordinate 43,156 of CBDFNN010000004.1, forward strand.
GGATTCGATTAGAACGCGATTCGCCTTGTCCAAGGATTGTCCTTCAACGGAGGCGAAACCCGAGATGATGACTACAAAGGCAATTATGTAGATCCTCATGATTAGGATTCGTGATCTTGAACTAAATATCATTGATGTCCTCATTTCTTTAGATAATCTCTTGAAATTTTTCGACGGCTGATCGTATGGTGAACTTATTATCAATGGTTTCAGTCGCTGCTTTACCAAGTCGATCTCGGAGCCCTGCATCATCTGCCAATCTCGCGATAGCCTTGCTTAGAGCAGATGGATCAAGAATTGGAATTTCGATTCCGTTTCTTCCGTCATCTAACACTTCGCCCACGGCCCCAACTCTCGTTACGATGCTCGGAATACCAGCTGTCATCGCTTCCAAAAGTGCATTTGGAAAGCCTTCAAAGTGAGTTGGAAGAATGAAAAGGTCTGCCATTTTTAGCATCTCGAATTTCGCTGATCCTTTGGTCCATCCGTGAAAGACAAAGCTATCAGAAAGATCTCTTTGGTCCACCAAGGTTGTAGCCTCATCAAAATCGATTCCAAAACCACAAATATGATAGACGATATTCTTGTGGCTTTCTTTCAACAAGGAAGCCGCCTCGATGAGTTCGAACACACCTTTTGCCCGATCTACCCATCCAAGAAAAAGTGCATCGATTTGGCCTTCGGTTTTGATCGTATTGGCGGAAGCGACCTGCACGCGAATCGAAGGTGCATCTAACCAGTTCGGGATGACCTTAAACTTCGGAGTTTGTATATCCGGAAAAAGATCCTGGAAAGTCTCTTTCCAATACCTTCCCTGACAAATGACCACGTCGCTCGCCAGAAATACCTTTTTGACGAAGCTATATATCCTTCCGTTCTGCTTCGACCAGTCTTCCATGTACCCAGACCGAGGGGCAAATAAGACCCTTTTGCCTCTCCAATGAGCTAACAATGCCATTAATCCTTTTTCATAGAAACTCGTGCCGTGTGCTGAAAATATCAGTACAGCATCAACACCACCGAAGACAAGATGGAATGACAGTTTAAGGACGCGGACGAAGGCTTTTGCACTACGAATTGAGACGTTCGGGAAATGATTCGTAGTCATGGAGTCGATTTCTATCCAGTCGACAACTTCCTTAAGACTGCTATTAACCAAGGAGTTACATGCGAATAGTTGTCCTCCTGTTCGGCCTTCTGAGTTGTCGCCTCCGAAGGCTCCAACAAAAACGATTCTTTTTTTCTGATTCTCCCTTTTGCTCAAGATTTAGCTCGTGGGTTGTGTCGGTGAAACTAGCAGGGGAATGAATAACGATTTTACCGCGCCATTGTCTGAATGTCTAAAGAGGGCGATTGGCCAATGTGGTTCCGAGTAGAACAAAGTAGTAGTACCTTGGCCTTGTCATGCGGATCATAAGAGAGGGTCTACCAGAAAATGGGACCGGTGCCCAGATACTTCTCCGCGATGGGCATGTAATAATCTCTTATCTCATCCAGGTCGTAAATAGTCTGACTTTTGGTATAGAGATCGTATTTATTGAAATCTCTGATCCATTCTAAACACTGGCTATCTTTGTCATTTAGTAGATGGGTATAGCTCCCACCCGTGTGCCAGGGGTAAAAGGAATGATAACGAACCATGGCCATACCAGCTTCGGGTAGGGTATTGTCTTTATGATTTTCGAGCACTCGATATAGATATTCGTCGTGCCCCCATGCTAGCGTTAGATTGTCTAGGCCACATCCTTCTTCGTAAATACCGTTGGGAGTGTTGTACCTGGGATCGTGCATATCTGAGTTCAAGCTATTGTATTCGGGGTAGACGCAAGATTCTGGCAACTTGCAGCCCACAACAAATACGTCCCCGACCATCCCCCACTGCTCGTTGTGACTTGTACCATCTTCATCCGAGCCCCATAGGAATATCACTTTCCCTAGATCATGAATCATACCAACCAGCTGCATCCAGTCTGGTCGATTATCAGCCCTTATGCCCTCGGCACTTTGGATCAAATGTTGAACATTTGGTAGATTCAGATCTGGATCGCTCACATCAACAAGATCGTTCAAATGAGTAACGGCTTCCCAGACATCCATCGGCTTGTCAAATGCCAGATATTTTTTCTCCATTCGCTGCACGTAGTCCAAGGTTTGGTTCGTGCGCATTTTGCGATAGTGCTGCCGCACAGTAGCGTTCGCGTCTAGCTCTTCGTAATTCCGAAAGGTTTTTTCCATAGCCGAGATCTCATTTGAAATTGTTCGGCAAATTTACAACCGAGATGTCAGAAAACGCAATATCAATTCCCCTTAAACTAAGCTTTGATCGAAATCTTCTTCGAAGGAGAAATAGCGATTCACTTCATTCTCGACTAAGCTCCTTTAGATTTTCTGCGAACTCCTCTTTCGCTTTACCCTGGGGTTTTCCTCGGTGAGTTCTGGAAGAGAGCGCTCACCTTTGATCTTAGCCATCAATTTTCGATAGCCGATATAAGCACCTCCAGCAATAGCCGCCAGAAATATCACCTTAAAAAGAAGCGAACCTACAATGGCTGATATTTTCAACAGGAGGAGAACAGCAGCTACCGATGCGACCACGCCGCCAATTCTCTTTACCGGATCCTTCTTAAACCAATTCCACATCTTTTCACCTTTTTTCTGTTATTGAGATCTACGGTGTCTTTTCGACTTTGATGCGGTGTTTATGAAATTCAAAGCCCCAATCTGCATTTCTCCCTGCCTCCTGCGTATAATATTGTATCTCTAGAATCACCCTCAAATCTAAGATATCATGAGTAAGAATTTCTTTTCCCTTCTTTTGATTTTTGTCTTTGTCCCAAGCATACTTTCCGCCCAAACTCCGACACGTTCTGGTTTTTTTGTCGGTTTTGGTGGCGGTCCAGGCTCTTTTGGTGGAGAAGATTTTGAAGAGCGTAGTAACTCTGGTACTGGATTTCTCCGACTCGGGGCTGCTCTGAATGACAAGATTCTTCTGGGAGGTGAGATCGAGGTCTGGGTTAAAGAAGAGTTCGGAATAACTGTCACCAACGCAGGGTTGAATGCTGTCGCATATTTCTATCCCGATCCTATGGGAGGCTTCTATGTGAAAGGTGGACTTGGAAGTGCCGTGATCGAAGTCGACACTGGGATCCTAGGATCGGCCAGCCAAAATGGAGTGGGCTTAACTTTGGGTGGCGGTTACGATTTTGGATTTGGAGGAAGCTTTGCATTGACTCCATACGCAGGAGTTCTATTTAGCAAATTCGAAGAAGGGAGTAGCAACGTGATATCATTTGGCCTATCTGTCAACTGGTATTAGGATCGGAACAGGTCTAGGCTGGTCACCGCTCAGAATCTCAATCTTCTAGCAACTGATTTAGACCTGATAGAGGACCGAGTAGTTTTAATACAGTCGGTCCTCCCATTCTAATACGCGTGTTTCCGGAGCTACTTCTGTAAAAGAACCTGACGGCTCTCAGTGAAAGTCTCACCCGAGGCGCGATAAAAATAAAGCCCGCTAGACAAGCTTGTCCCGTCAATTTGAATACGCTGAATACTATTGGCTGGCAATTCGCCCTGATACAATGTCTCTACCAAGCGTCCCGTCATATCGTGTAGCGTTACGAGCATCGATTGTGTTTCGGCTACTGTCAGTGTAAATGTGGCTTGCGGGTTGAAGGGATTGGGGTAGGCATCACTTAGAAGATGCGTGCCCGGTACTTCGAGTTCAACTTCCACAAGCTCGCTAAAGTGTACACTCCCATCGATATCAATTTGTTTGAGGCGGAATTGATGTTGTCCTGGCGGCAGATCCTTCACTATATAGCTATAGCGTTGGGCCTCAATCGTAGTGCCGTGTCCTTCCACAAAGCCGAGCTCGAGCCACAGTTGCCCTTCGTCTAAGTCAGCTCCTTGCGAACGGTGTTCCACCCCAAAGCCTAGGTTTTCGATTTCCGTGGCGGTCTCCCAGGAGAGTTGAATATCATCCTGCTGGACCAAGGCTTCGAATGTGGTCAACTCAATAGGTAGGGGTCCCGTGACCGTAATAGTACCTGGAAAAACGCCCAGACATACGGGCACTCCTGTCGCGGAATCGTATAATTCACAGACCCCAGGCCACACTCCCACAGGCGACATTGCCGCTGTCGGTGGTGGTGCACCAATCGGCCCACAAAAACCACCAGGACAGGGAAAAAGACCTATGGGTGCTACGTCCGTGACGCCTGCACCAGCTGCTGTAAAGCCCAGAGTTTCCAGTAGGATAGGGGTGCCAACTGGCGGAAAAGGTAATATTGTATGAAACGGGAGAATGTCATAAATACCAACACCGCCGTCGCTCATCGTAAATGCACCAGCTGGTCCCGTGGCACCGGGTGGAAAGGCAGCCGGTGTGAGCACAAAACCTGGCCCGACTGCTCCTACAACGCCACCGACTGGGGGAGCCAGATCAGTCGGAAGTAAAAGACCTGCAAGGATGCCTATCCCACTGGGATCAGCGGCAGCAGGGGCAGCCATGGTAAGCACTCCTGCTACGTCGTTGAACTCAATGGCAATACCGTATGCATGAAAAGGAGGAGCCCCTCCGGGTCCTGGACTTATCAGGTACACATCAACAGTGAAGGCAGTACCTATTGTATAGGACGAGGCTGGGTCAATGACCGCCGTCGAGCCGTCGGTGTCAATGACGATTTGGGCCGGTAATATTGTTGCGAAACAAAGGAAGAAACTGACAAGGCCTATTGCCATGCGGGGTTGTAGACGTTGGATCATGATGCGTTCTCTTGATTAATGACGAGTAGATCGTCAATTGGAGGGCCTCTAGATTGTCAACAATATACCTTTTTTCGGATTTAATTTACTACATGATGGTATCGGAGTGTAGTTTAACAGGTCCCCTGTCACCGAATTACGCCTTACCAGACACCCGGAATCAAGCGATACGATCGCTCGCAGTAGGCATCATATTCACTCCCAAATTCTTCGCGCAACATCTCTTCCTCTCGGCCCAGCCGAATAGCAAGGAGTAGCACCATTGCCAATCCGAAGGACGGGGCCGCAATATAGTTGGGCAGCACAAGAGCTTGACCGACTGAATATATGAGAAAGGAAAGGTACATCGGATGGCGCAATCTGCTGTATATCCCTTCTGTGATCAGCACGTGGTTCTCTTTCAACTCAAGCGTCTCCGAGAATTGGACACCTAGGTCGGAGTGCGAGCGGTAAAAAAGCCAGAGTCCCAAGATGTAACATGGTATTCCTGCAACGAATGGCACTGAATGTAGTGGATAGTCGGCGAAGGCGAGAAAGGGTGAAACGAGCCAAAATATTGGTAACAAGCTTAAGCTCTTGGCGATCACGAGTAGAATCCATTCGCGTAGCCCTCGTTGATTCTTCACAACTGGACGCTTCATGCTCGACAAGGCGTACACAAGACGGATTGTGAAAAGCGCTGTAATTGCAAGAGCGACGACTATCTTGGCGGAGAATAGATTCACGGGTTTGAATTGGTATAAGGCGTTCCAAAAGATGCAACAAGCACAAAAGACTAATCCCCAGCTTTAGGCGATCACCGCCTTGACGACCTCTCCGTGAACATCGGTCAAGCGATAGCGACGACCTTGATGTTTGAAGGTGAGTCGCTCGTGATCAATGCCTAGTAGATGCAATACCGTGGCTTGAAAATCGTGGACATGAACTTTGTCGCTAATCGCCGAGAATCCAAATTCATCTGAAGCACCATGTGAGTAACCCGGTTTTACACCGCCGCCGGCCATCCATAATGTGAAGGCATAAGGGTGGTGATCCCGTCCCCAATTTCGATAGTCCTCAATCTTCCCCTGAAGAAAAGGCGTCCGACCAAATTCGCCGCCCCAAATAACTAGAGTATCGTCGAGAAGCCCCCGCTGCTTCAAATCCTTGACCAAAGCCGCGCTGGGTTGATCTGTATCGAGGCATTGCGTCTTTAGTTGGTAGGTCAGATTTCTGTGTTGGTCCCAACCCGCATGCATGAGCTGCACGAATCGAGTGCCCCGCTCAATCAGCCTTCTCGCCATCAAGCAATTGTAAGCGTAGCTGCCTTGCCGCTGGACATCCGGACCATACATTTCCAGAATGTGCTCGGGCTCATCGGAGAAGTCAGTAAGCTCCGGCACACTCGTCTGCATCTTGTAGGCCATTTCATACTGGGCTATTCGTGTGGCAATTTCGGGATCTCCATAATCCTGCAGGTTGATTTCATTCAGCTTCGCGATGTCGTCTAGGATGCCTCTCCGTATCTCGCTACTCACACCGTCCGGATTTGAGAGGTAGAGAACGGGATCGCTGTTGCCGCGAAACTTGACGCCCTGAAGTTTTGATGGCAAGAATCCGCTTCCCCAATAATAGTCGTAGAAAATCTGCCCGCAGCTCGCCTCTTTGTCTCGAGAGGTCATAACTACGAACGAAGGAAGGTCCTCCGCTTCGCTGCCTAGTCCATAGGAAAGCCAAGCGCCCATGCTGGGCCGACCCGCCATTTCCGATCCAGTCAGAAAGAAGGTGATGGCCGGCGCGTGATTGACGGCTTCCGTGTGCATCGATTTGATGAAACAAAGCTCGTCGGCGATCCCGGCGATGTGCGGAAGGAAGTCAGAAACCCAAGCTCCAGATTCACCCCGCTGTGCAAAGTTCGAGATCTCTGGAATGACAGGTCGTTCGCTTTGACCACTGGTCATCGTGCTGAATCGAGCCTCGCCCACCACCTCATCTGGTATTTGCTTGCCTTCCCATTGCCTTAGTTTGGGTTTGTAGTCAAAAAGGTCAACATGGGAGGGTGCTCCATTTTGGAAGAGATAAATGACACGCTTGGCTTTTGGCGCGAAGTGATGCAATTCCTTCAGTCCAGCTGTTCGATCTAGGCTTGAAAGTGGCGAAGCATATCCGGTCTTGTGGAGAATACTCGCGAGTGCCGCACCACCGATTCCCGAGGCAGCTCTGCCAAAAAACTGTCGCCGCGTTATGGCAGCTTTATGTTCTTCAAATGGATTCATGTTTCGTCCAAGTGTCTTTTCCAACTGTCCATGATCTCGCAAAACTATCCACTATCACGGGCAACACCCCCTCCTTTGTCAATTCGATCATTGTTTGCTTATCACCTCATCAAGGTTTAAAAGTAGCGAGCAAAGTCCAGCAAAAGCGGCCAATTCTATCTGGTCAAGGTCTCGACTAACGGGTGCATCTCCAACGGAGATGATTTTCACAGCCTCCTCAGGTACTTGTCGATATTGGTCTTCTAGCGTGTCTAACCGCCGTTTCAAAAAGTCCATCTCTATTGAACTTGGAAAGCGAGAACTCGCAAGTCGGAAAGCAAACTCTATTCGGTCTTCGTCACTCTCATTTGAATTCATCACTCGCTCTGCCATGACACGAGCTGCCTCTGCGTAGGTGACATCGTTCAAGGTTGTAAGAGCATGCAAGGGGGTATTGGTCTTTGGCGATTTTACCGTGGAGGTTTGTCGGCTGGCATTGTCAAACAACATTGTGGGTCCAATTATCCTGCGCCAAAAAGTATACAGAGTCCTTCGATAGAGTTTATCTCCTTTATCTTGTTCATATTTGATCTTACCGAAGCTGGCTTCCTTCCATAGATCCACTGGCTGGTAAGGCTTGACCGATGGACCTCCCATCTTGTTCACAAGCAAACCGCTAATAGCGAGAGCCATGTCTCGGATCATCCAAGATGGCAATCGACTTCTCGATCCTCTCGCAAGCCATCGATTTTCTGAGTCTTGTTCCAAAAGTTCTGGGGAGACAACTGAGGCCTGTTGATAGGTCGCGCTCATCACGATATTCTTATGGAGTGCCTTCACATCCCAACCCCTCTCTATGAAATCGACGGCCAGCCAATCTAGGAGACGCGGATGCGATGGCTTCGCGCCCTGCACTCCAAAATCTTCCGTGGTTTTCACGAGCCCCGTTCCGAAGAAGGCCTGCCAAAATCGATTCACTGTGACTCGTGCCGTTAATGGATTAGAATCAGAAACGACCCACTTCGCAAGACCTAATCTATTGCCAGGTGCGGCTTCATCCAAGGGCGGAAGGAAAGCCGGTACATTTTTGACTGCTAGTTTTTCGCTAGGTTTGTCATAACCCCCCTTCGTCAGAACAAAGCTTTCTCGAGGGGCCTCGCGTTCATCCATCACCATGACAAGGATGTTCTGATTGGCTCGCCTGGTGTAGGTCGATTCTGCGGATTGCAGAGAACGAAGTAGCGCAGTGTATTCAACTTGGCTGGATTCGAAGGCTTTGATCAAGAGGCCAATGTAGTAGCCACTTCTATTTCCCGGATGGAGTTTTAGAGCATCAACATTTTCGCCGATGAGACCTTGCGCTTCGATAGAGTTGGCGGCGCTTAAGCCTTCGGGCCGAGGAAAGATCTTCTCCTCTTCGTTGTAGACCAATTGAGCAGCCTCGTCCAACTTTTCTTTAAAAACAGCCAGTGCCTGTTTTTTCTCTGGTGAACTCAGATCGAGATAGGGTGGCACCTTGCCGCTGTAGGATCCTCCTTCCTCCGAGCTCTGATTGAAATAGTCGTAGAATTGGTAGTATTCTTTTTGAGTGAGCGGATCGAATTTGTGATCGTGGCAGCGGCTGCAGTTGATGGTCAGACCAAGCCAAGCCGTACCCAAGGTTTCAACTCGATCAAAGACATTCTCCACGCGCGTCTCTTCAGGAATGCGTCCTCCTTCACCATTGTACATGTGGTTGCGGTTGAAGGCTGTGGCCAAGATCTGATCGGTGGATGGGTCGGGTAGTAGGTCTCCTGCTAGTTGTTCAATCGAAAACTGATCAAATGGCATGTTGCCGTTGATGGCATTTACAACCCAGTCTCTCCACGGCCACATACTCCGAGTAGGGTCTCCTTGGAATCCGTTGGTGTCTGCATAACGCGCAAGATCGAGCCAGTCCCACGCCCATCGTTGACCATAGGCCGTTGAGGCAATGAGTCGGTCGACGGCTTCTTCATAAGCATCTGGAGTATCATCGCCAAGGAAGCTATCTAGCTCCTCAAGACTTGGCGGAAGACCGGTCAGGTCAAAGGACAGCCTTCGGAGCAAGGTCGCTTTCTCAGCTCGTATTGATGGAGAGAGTCCTTGCGATGAGAGTTCAGCAAAGATGAAGGCATCGATTTCATTCTTGGCCCATTCGGAATCAGTCTCCTGAGGCATCGGCTTTTCTGGCGCGAGGAATGCCCAGTGTTTTTCATACTTGCCTCCCTCTTTGATCCACCTAACTAAAATAGCTTTGTCCCTTTCAGATAGGAGTAGTTTGGAATCGGGCGGAGGCATCTTCTCTTCCGGATCTCGATTGAGAATCCGCTGGATCAATGCACTTTTACCGGGAGAGCCAGGTACCAAAGCTCGATTACCAGACTCTGGTAATTCAGCGAGAGCACCCTCTTCTAGGTCAAGGCGTAAATCGGCTTTTCTGGCCTTCTCATCGGGGCCGTGACAAGAAAAGCAACGGTCCGAAAGAATGGGTTGTACATCGAAATTGAAATCTATCTCATCTGGCAGATCGAGATCAGAGGAAGCAGACCCCGGAAGATCATAGCCACATCCGCCCAAAAGCCAGACGAGTGCCAGAATATAAATTGTTATGATCGTGCTTTTGTTCATCGAGGTAAGGCAGCCACGTACTCCAAAATGATGAGTGTGAAGGCAATTTCGAGTCACTCAATATCGCTTTATACCGTGCTGATTCGCAAGCGGGACGGTCGACCTTTAGCAATATTATACTTAGGCATATATATTACAGATGTCTTTCCATCACCTTGGGAAAGAAACAACATCACCTAGATTATCGATCCTATGCGACTCGCTACAATCATTTTTGCTCTTCTCGTTTCAACTTCCATCTTGAACGGACAGACTACTACTGTGCTCAATCTTGACTTTGAAGGCACAGGTGCCTCAACAGCATACACTGTTAACAACGCTATTACTCCCGGAGAGAACTTAACCTGCATTGCTGCCAATGACTACTGGGGAACCATCAACATCGCCGCCCAAGCACCGGGTATAAGCTATACAGGAATATCGGGGAATTTCTACTTCGGTGCCCAGGATACAGATAGCTGCGTAAACGCCTCAGATGATTTAGTTACAGTCACAGCTCAAGCTTCCATCACAGGTTGCACGAATCTGCAATTCTCTGGAGATTTCGGAGAGGACGTGGCTGTTAGTGGTATCGATTGGGATATTACTACCTCCGTTAGAGTCCTTGCGACAGGAACTGGTATGACGGCTCCCATATTTGCTATAGAAGGGGCCTCTGCTACCATCGGAAATCAATTGCCTCGAGTTGACACGAACAATGACGGTGTGGGAGACGGTGCAATAATAACTGATATAATGACGAGCTATCCTCGTGCAATTACTGGAACGGGGACAACTTTGACATTGCAATTCCTGATTCAAGATCTTGACACAAGTGATGAGGACATCGCGATCGACAATGTCACGGTAACAGGAGACAATTGCACACCTCTTCCTGTTGAGATGTCCGAGTTGAAAATCGTTGAGAACGAAAGTGGCCGGCACTTGGTATGGCAGACCTTCACAGAAACAGACAATGCTGGATTTGAAATCGAATCACTTGCTCACGGACAGTTTCAGCAAATTGGATTCGTCGAAGGAGCTGGGACCTCGCAAGATTCAAAGGACTACAGTTTCGAGCTAAGTGAAATGACTCCAGGAAGAAATGAATTCAGAATACGACAGGTTGATTTCGACGGAGCTTTCGAATACTCGAATGTAGTAGAGACGATTTCCGAGCTACCTAATTCGGTATACCTTTCTGAAGCTTATCCCAATCCTTTCAACCCAAGAGCTAGATTTGATTTTGTAGTATCAAATGAGCAGGATGTCCAAATTGAGTTACTAGATCTTTCAGGTCGTGTCGTCAAGAGGCTTTTTGAAGGCCATGTTTCAGCAAACGATCCAATCGGAGTGACTATCGATGCAAGTGATCTGCCTTCGGGACTTTATTACTATCGTCTGAGTGGCAGTCTAGGTCATCAGGCTATGCAGTCTGTTGTTCTGATGAAATAATCGCTATGTCCTTTTGTATTTGTGCAAGGTCTGCTCATGTTCTCTATGTAAGTTGCAGAGGGGCCTAATCAACCCACACAACAACTGTGGCCGTCGTAAAAAGTGCATCCTCTCCGTCGAAATTAGAGGCTCGCTCTCGTGAGGTTAGGATTATGGCATCACCACCCGCCTTGCATCCTTCGGCTTTCATTTTAGGGAGGATGTCGGCAAGCGAATCAGCTCCAAGGAATCCCTTTCCTTCCAGCACACCGATTTCGTCATAGTCCCGGTCGGGAAGCTTCGATGTAAAGATTTCAATATCGCAGTCCTCGGCCTTAGGCTGCATTTCTTGCCCAGTACTGATATAATTTGCTGATGCACATCCCGCGAGAACGAGGACAGCAAGAATGAGTGAGTATTCGACTGACCGTTTCATATGTGAAGAGTTTAGATCGGAGGTATAAGTTAGCGACTTTTCAAGCCTTGCTCAAACACCAATGGCGTGTTTAAATACCTACGAGAATTATCTCGCTTGGGTTGCCTTTATTAATTGAATCCCAAGCCAGGCAGCGGCGAACCCGATCAATGGAGATGTCACCAATCCCGGAAAGTATCCTCCTTTGTAAATAGTTAGTAGCGGATGTGCGACGAGATTGATCACTCCGGCGATGGCAAGAAACCAAGCAGCAACGAAGGCTGGCGTACTATCGGCTCTCAGTCTTCTAATCGAGACAATCCAAATCACGATCAGGATCAAATTGAAGGCGAGAAAAATGGGCAGCGGAATTTCTGATGAGCCAAGCAGCTTTCCCAGTTCCCGATGAAATCCCGTCATGGCTTCCTCTATAAAATGAACACTCTGAATTCCTGTTGCGAGAGCCAATGAACGGGATGCTGCTATCCGCTCCGCCACAGATTCGATGGGTGAGTGTCGGATTCTTCCGAGTAGCAAGGCAACGATGGCAGCCAAACCAAGAGCAAGTATACTTGGAAGATAGATCAGCATTTAGATTTGATTACCGGTAGGTCCTAAAGCAGTCCGGAAGACAGATTATGTAGCGCATCACGGTCTGAGATATCTATTTTGAATGAACCAGCGTTGTAGACTGGAATATCAGGTTCTTTGACAAGGCTTGCAGTTTTATCTGCATCTAGAAATCATCTGAATGCAGATTCTACTATGTCGGACATCATCCTTCGAGAGCTTGCAGTTTCTTTCTTAATATCCTTCCACACTTGATTCTTGCAAATATGAATCTTAAATCTCGAATGTCTCTTTCAAGAGAAATCAGAATAATTGATAACACATTGTAAATGGGAAAAGGAAGACTGCTGCTAATCGAAGATGAGAAAAGTCTAGCTACTCCAATTAAGAAAGGGTTGCAGGAAGAGGGATACCTAGTAGATCATTCTGACAATGGCGAGCAAGGCTTACTCATGGCCCTCACTACTCCCTATGATGTACTAATACTTGATTGGCGATTACCAGGGATGGACGGAATAACGGTACTCAATCGCATTAGGGGCTCAAAGTCCAAGCTTCCCGTGCTAATGCTAACCGCCATGCAAGAGGTCGAATACCGAGTCAAGGGATTGAATGCTGGCGCGGACGATTATCTGACAAAACCTTTTTCATTCGAAGAACTTCTTGCCCGTATAAAAGCGCTCAAACGTCGGCACCAAGCCGACACTATACCACTCGAGCACGAACAAGTCCGGCTCAAGGCTGGCATCTTGGAAATGGACATCGTGCGACGAACGGCAAGTCTAGCGGGAGAATCACTCGTGCTACGAATGAAGGAATTCCAGCTATTGGAGTTATTCATGCGCCGAGTGGATGAGATAGTCACGCGCACAATGATTGCGGAGCAGGTCTGGGGTTCGGCTTTTGATGTGACAGACAATGCCATTGATGTGACCATTTCTAACTTAAGGCAACATCTGGCATCTGGCCTTGACGACATCGAGATCGAGACCATGCGGGGATTAGGTTATCGCTTAAGTGTACTAACAGAAAAGGGAGACGACTCTTAGCTCTGCTAATTCTTGCCATCAACCTTAAAAATATTTAAGGTTGACGAAAGGCCAGCTACAGACAATCAGTGATATCCTGCCATAACTTGAAAAAAGATCTGAAAAGACTCCACATCGACAAATAGTATTATGAAAGTAGTCCAGAACACTCTTACAATTTTTGCTGTTCTATTCTTAATGATCGGATGCGATTCCGCCGAAGGAGAAGAAGAGTCAGCCACACAGTATGACCTGACAGAGACCTATAATGAAGTCAGAGCCGGAGCCCGCTTGATAGTATCTTACGATGCGGTCAACAACTCTTTCATGGGTACGGTGGAAAACACGACGAATAGTACATTGACTCAGGTTCGTGTCGAGATTCACTTATCGAATGGAACGGAACTGGGACCGACGCCGGCAGCGGATCTCGCCGCAAGCGCAAGAAGGGACATTACGCTTCAAGCCACAACTACTCCCTTCGCCACCTGGAGCGCTCACCCAGAAGTCGGCGGTGGAGAAGGCGGCGGTGAACATGGAAGTGGTGGAGAGGGAGGAGGAAACTAGAGGATCAATTTTGTTGATATTCAGGAAACCAAGTATGAGGATGGCTCCCACGGAGTGGGCCACCTGCATTAAACACTCAAATAAATAAGATTTATGAATCACGTGTACAATACATCAAACGCGATTTTACTTTGCCTAGTAATAGTGATCAGCGGTTGTTCAACCGATGCCAAAATCGGTGATGAACCGAAGGCGGAAAAACTGACAGAGAGTCGTGCGGAGCATGATCGTGACGAAAATGGCGGCGGAGAAGGTGAGGAATCGGGCACCGAACTATCTCTTGATGAGAGCTACAATCAGGTTCGAAACGGCGCTCGTCTCTTCATGACTTTTAATCAGAAAACTAACACCTTTCACGGAACGTTAGAAAACACTACAAATGAGACATTGGAGAGGGTTCGTGTTGAAGTTCATCTATCAAATGGTCTAGAGTTAGGACCCTCCAAACCTGCTGATCTTGCTCCAGGTGAAAAAAGGAAGGTGGATTTAAGCGCAACAAACAAGTTCTTTGACGGGTGGACTGCACATGCCGAGGTTGGCAACGACGAACATGAGGGAGAAGAAGGAGGCGGAGAAGGTCGTGGTGAAAATGAGGGAGAGCACGGCGGAGAGGGACGCGGTGATGGCGGAGAAGAAAAAGGAGAGCACGAAGGAGAGGGAGACTCTAAATAGGCATTGCATGTTGTACGACCATTTGATCTAGAAATGGTCGTGCACTTTTTTCCTCGAGACTATGCAATTATCTATATCAACACGCCTCACTCTCTATTACGGCCTCGGGTTTTTACTGATACTTTGCACCTTTGTGGTCTATCTATATTCAAGTTTCGATATAGGTCTACATAAGGATTTTGAAGAGCAGTTGCGGAGAGACGAATTGTATTTTCAGAAAGCCTTACGCTTTGAAGGAGGGTTCCCATATCTATTTTCCGAAGGCCAAGAAGAGAAAGGATTGGAGGAAAAAGGAGAGCATGGGACAGGAGAAGAAGACAATGAAGAACACGAGTCCACCCATTTTTCCGGAGCAGAGAACGCTTACGTCCGCCTCTTAGGTGTCGACGGCAGAACCATAAGTAGCAGTGCAAATTTAGCAGGATACGTGCTATTCGAGCCACAAATTCCTAGAGACCTTGGCCGTGCAGTTGTACCATCTCTCTTGGAATCGAAACCAGCCCAATCCCTCTACTCGCCAGTATTCAGCACCCTGACTAAGCCTGTGGCTTGGCTTGAAATCACTCGATTTGAATCGGGGATGCATAGTGCACTTCATAGACTCGGTAGGCTACTGACGCTAGGTACAATTTTAGGGGCGATCTTTGCCATTGGACTCGGTCACATATTGACTCGACGAGCCCTCAACCCGATCGCCAAATTGACCCAGGCGGCTAAAGATATTGAAGCTGGAAACACTAAAAATCGTCTGCCTTCAGATTTCGCGACGAGAGACGAACTGACAGATCTCGCGGAAACCTTGAATCATCTTTTGGCACGTTTGGATGATTCTCTGGAGCGTGAACGTCGGTTCCGAGCTGATGCCGCTCATCAGATGTTTACACCTCTGGCCGCCATCCAAAGCGAAATCGAAATTTCACTCCGCAGAAAACGAGAGGCTGATGAATACGAGCAGACTCTTGCTCAGGTCTTGAATCAATTGGGAAGTCTGAATCGATTGGTGGAAGGACTACTGCAAATATCTCGAGCCGAATCCATCATGCACGAAGATGCTGAGAGTGTTGATGTAGGCAAATTGCTTACCAAAAGAATCGAAGACTTCGAGGCCATTGCCGAGAAGAGAAATATCAGACTAAGTGGCGAAGCACTAGAGCAGATCATTCTAGATATTCATTCAGAGCACTTCAATACCGTAGTTGATAATCTCCTGGAGAACGCCTTGAAATACACGCCCGTGGGCGGTGAGATAAAAGTGTCCTTGCTGGAAAAAGAGGCTCAGCTAGAATTGACGGTAAAGGATTCAGGTCTCGGTATGACCGATGAAGAAAGGAAGCACATATTTGAGCGCTTCTATCGTTCAGACCGATCGGAAATTGACAAAGAAGGAGGCATAGGCCTTGGCCTTTCCATCGTTCATGCCGTCGTAGATGCCTATGGTGGTTCCGTTTCAGTTCAAAGCGATGGAGAAACGAAGGGCAGTCAATTCTCCGTGTTCTTCCCGCGAAAATAGATGTCAGTTCTATCGTGCTTACTTGATCTCGTACCTTATGTAAGTAAAAGGTAGGACTTAAGGTTCATAACAGGTGAGAAGGTGGATATTGCTTCCGGATCGATGCAAATTATCAGCATTAATCCTAATAATAGGTTAGGAAAGATATTGAAGTTTAATACATACAATCATTGGCGGCCTGTACTAAGAGTGCAGATCTTGACGCTATTCTTATCCATCCTCGTGGCTATCCCATCACAGGCGCAAGAACAATTGGTGACCTTTCCTGAAGCCGTCAAGCTGTTCACAGAGAATAATTTGGACTTACTCTTGTCGAGATCATCCTCAAAAGAATGGGCCGCACTGGCCAGACAGGCCTCTGCCTATCCCAATCCTACTTTCCTAGTGAGTCATGAGCCGGTCTACAGGGATGACGAGTCATCGTCTGAAACGTATTTCAATTTGAGCCAGCCCATCGAATGGCCAGGATTTCGTAGAGCGCGAATCGACGCCGCAAAGCGATTGGCGCATTCTGCAAAAGCTCGGTTTCATGCAGATAGCTTACAACTCATTTTCGAGCTTGCAAAAACCTACATAGAAGCTTCTGGAGCCGAGCAGCAATACCAGAATGTTCTGCTGGTTAATTCGGTGTTTCAGGAAGCCGATCGTGACGCGGAGGCCCAATACGAATCGGGCGAGATGTCTGGATATCACCTACGTCGTCTTCGAATAGAGCGTGCTCGCTACGAGAATCGACTGGCGATAGCGGAGCTTGAGCTTCATCGCTTACAACGGCGACTGGCAATGCTCATAATGCCGGAAAATAAAAACATGCGCATCGTTCCCGCCTCAAAGCTTGCACCGGCGCCTACCCTTTTGACACTGGAAGTGATGCAAAAGCAGGCACAAGCAAACCGCGCCGAACTTGTCAGTGCAATAGCGGAGGCAGAGGCTGCAGGATTTTCGCTTGCCAGCGCTAAAAAAGAAATCATGCCATCGCCGATCATTACCGCAGGTTATAAACGCCAGTCAGATCGTTTTGGAGGACTCTTTTTGGGCACGGCTCTCGACATTCCGATTTTTGACCGGAATCGAGGCAGCATTGACGCCAAGTTTTCCCGGCTTTTCCAGGCCGAGACTCGCCTAATTCTCGTGCAGCAGCAGATCGAACAAGATGTGAATCAGGCTCATGAAACTTATACGTCTCTAAGCAAGCGTACTACTCTTATTTCAGAAAATCTCCTGGGGGAGTCTGCGCAACTTTTGCATTCGGCACAGACCAGCTACGCCGAGGGTGAAATGACGCTAATTGAGCTCCTCGACGCATCAGATGCGTTCTTTGACGCCCGATCAACAACAACCAAGCTTATGAGCCATTCTCTCGTTGCCTACTATGACCTCATGCGAGCAAGTGGCCATATTCCATTAAACTAACTCACTATTTTCATGCCCCGAATATTTCTTAGCCTTATGGCGATCTTGCTCATTTTTGTAGTCTCAGCATGTGGACAAGCCCACGAACATGGTCCTAATTCGCACACACATGACGAAGCGGTTGCTCCTGATACAGCCGGGACCTATGTGGATTCAACATCTGTCTTTTTTGGTGAGGATGATCACGAACATGGAGCAGATACGCATGAGCACGATGACGAATAGAATCATTAATATTGTGATTCAAAGCTACATCAAGATATTACTTCTCGGTCTGCTTACTTTGACGGCCTGCTCGACGGACCAAGCTCCGGCCATCGTGGACGATGCACCGGTGCTAGGAGGAGGTGGGGCTATCACAACGTGGACAGAATCTACCGAGCTTTTCTTCGAGTATCCGGCGATGATAGCAGGAGGCCCAGCAGACTCTTGGGCCATCCACGTCACGCGAATGGAAGACTTCTCTCCGATCCTTGAGGGTGCGCTAATACTGGCATTTCGCTCGTCCGACGGCACTGTATTTACGACCCGTTCTGAAGCACCGGCTCGACCTGGGATCTATACACCATCTCCTGAGCTGCCCGCCCCGGGTACCTACGATCTCGTGGTGGATATAGAAGGACCCAGCTTAAAAGATCGCCTTCAAACTGGACAAATTATTGTATATGCTAATGAATCGGATCTACCCTTTGAAGACGACGCTCCCAGCAATTCCATGTCATTTCTGAAGGAGCAGCAGTGGCCCATTTCTTTCAATACCGCTAAAGCTGCGCTCGGTGAAATGCACGTTTCTATTAGCGTGAGCGGTGAAATTGTCCCAGCGGCAGGGCGAGTAGCTGAAGTTGCTTCTCCTGTGAGTGGTCTAGTAATTGCCGGAGAGAATATCAACGCACCCGCGCCGGGTGACCGAGTGCGGAAGGGTCAGATATTGATTACGCTTGCACCTACTTCGCAAAACAATTCGTATGCCGGGGCAAAGGCAGAAGTAGAGCGACTAGCCCGCGAAAGTGATCGATTGCAGAGGCTTTTTGACGCTGAGGCCATCCCCGAAAAACGTCTAATTGAAGCTCGATATGATTTGGAGCTTGCCGAGGCTGCTCTGAATGCAATGGGGGGCTCGACTCAGGACGGCTATAGCTATCCTCTACGTGCCCCAATCAGCGGTGCGGTTCAGGAACGCATGTTTACGCCAGGAGCCAGAATAGAAATTGGCCAGCCGGCCTACCGAATCGTCGACCCTCGACTGGTCTATCTCAAACTCCGTCTACCAGCTCAATACGCGGCGGTATCAGGCTCTTTTCAAAGCGCCCAGTTCACCGTCGAAGGAACAGACCGGGTGTACAGATCGAAGCGTGTGGTGTCCACCGGTAGCAGTATCGATCCAGCCAGCCGAACGCTCCCTGTGATTATGGCCGTAGAGAATGCAGATGAAAGCCTGAAAATTGGCCACGTTGCCCAAGCCTCACTGAGTATGGATGAGGTGCACACTGGTGTATTGATTCCTAACAGCGCCATTCTGAAGGAAAATGGTCTTTCAGTTGCCTACGTTCAAACCGGTGGCGAATCGTTCGAACGTCGCTTGCTTACACTAGGGCCCGACGATGGTGTTTTCACATTGGTCGAGAGGGGTGTTGATGAAAACGACCACGTAGTGACGGAAGGGGCTTATCAGGTCTACCTCGCTTCTCTCAACACCAGCGAAATCATTGACCACGGTCATGCCCATTGAACCTGACAAAAGATGCTTGATCGAATCATAAAATGGTCGCTGGAAAATCGTGTAATCACTCTCTTTGCCGCAGTAATTCTATTGGCCGCAGGAGCTTGGGCTTCGCTTTCGATGCCAGTCGATGTATTTCCTGACCTAACGGCACCCACCGTTACCGTACTGACGGAGGCGCACGGCATGGCACCGGAGGAAGTAGAGACACTCATCACAATTCCGATAGAGACCGCTGTAAACGGCGCGACAGGTGTCCGGCGGGTGCGCTCAAGCACGGCACAAGGCATTGCCATCGTGTGGGTTGAATTCGACTGGGGTACCGACATTTTCCTCGCCCGGCAGATTGTTTCGGAGAAGCTTCAACTTGTTGCCTCTCAATTCCCCCCAGACATCGATCCGCCTATTCTGGCACCGATCTCCTCGGTTATGGGAGAAATATTATTAGTAGGGATGACCAGCGACACGCATTCACCCATGGAAGTGCGCTCTGCCGCAGATTGGGCTGTTCGTCGGCGCTTGTTATCTATCGAAGGGGTCTCGCAAGTAATCCCGATCGGAGGAGAGGTAAAGCAATACCAGGTTCGTCTGCGCCCTGAGGCCATGCAGGCCCACAATGTTTCCTTGAATGAAGTTTTGGAGGCCGCCGCCAGCTCAAATGAAAATGCCTCAGGAGGCATCTACCAGGAGAGTGGACGCGAAATTCTTATAAGGGGTATTGGCCGCGCACAAAACGTAGAAGACATCGGCAGAACTGTGGTAACGACTAATGATGGCGTTCCTGTATTGCTTGAAAATGTAGCCGACATCATCATTGGCCCAGCTCCTCGCTTTGGCATTGCTTCAGTGAACGCGGAGCCGGCAGTTATTCTTTCTATTCAGAAACAGCCAGGTGCCAACACGCTCGCGCTAACAGAGCGCATTGATGATGAACTTGAACGCATACAAGCGCAGCTGCCAGCTGGTATGGAGATCAAGAAGGGCATTTTTCGACAGGCAAGTTTCATTTCGCTCGCCGTCAATAACGTTGTTGAAGCGTTGCGCGACGGTGCGATTCTTGTTGTCATAGTCCTTTTTCTCTTTCTTTGGAATTTTCGCACAACGGGGATTTCTGTGCTCGCTATTCCCCTATCGCTGGCTGTTGCCATGCTCGTCATGAAATTGCTTGGGGTAAGCATCAATACCATGACGCTTGGAGGTATGGCGATTGCGATTGGAGCGCTTGTTGATGACGCCATTATCGACGTAGAAAATGTGTTCAGGCGGTTGCGAGAAAACAGCAAATTACCGTCGGCCGAGAGCCGATCTGCGCTGTCAGTTGTCTATGAAGCTTCGTGCGAAGTGCGTGGACCGATACTAAATGCCACGCTCATCATCACCATCGTATTTATCCCTCTCTTTTTTCTTTCGGGCGTTGAAGGACGTATGCTCCAGCCGCTTGGCTTAGCCTATATCATCTCGATTATTGCTTCTCTAGTTGTCGCCGTTACGGTGACGCCGGCACTCTGCTATTTCCTGTTGCCGAATTCTCGCATCATGGAAAAGGATGGCGAAAGTTGGCTTGTCGAGCAGCTCAAAAGCATCTATGCCGGTGTACTGCGTTCTGTGTTGAAGCACTCGTCTTTTGTCTTGGCCGCGGGAGTCTTACTCATACTAGTTACAATAGCTGCCTTCCCTTTTCTTGGTCGAGGTTTTCTGCCCGAATTCCAAGAGGGCTCGCTTGTCATTTCAGCAGTGACGCTGCCTGGAACAGATCTCGGTACATCAAACGGCATTGGACAGCGCATCGAAGAGATACTTCTTGATCACGAATTTGTGAAGAGTACCTCGCGCAGGACGGGGCGCGCAGAACTGGACGAACACGCCCAGGGCGCAAATGCGGCAGAAATTGATGTTCAGCTTGATCTCACAAAAGCCTCTCTTGGAACAGCGCTCCTAGAACTAAGGAGTGCTCTGACCATGGTGCCCGGCACCAATATCACAATTGGCCAGCCAATCGGCCACCGCATCGACCACATGCTCTCCGGCACACGCGCTTCTGTGGCCATCAAACTATTTGGTGGCGATCTCTATGGATTGCGTCAAGACGCGGAGAAAATACGCACCGTCGCATCAACCGTTGAAGGGGTCGTAGATTTATCTGTTGAGCAGCAGGCTGATGTACCCCAGCTCCGCATCTACGCGAACCGAGAGGCGATGGCGAGCTACGGAGTCACACCGGGCCAATTGGCTGAAACGATTGACGTTGCTTTTGCAGGCGAAGCCGTCTCTCAAATACGTGAAGGCCAAGAAAGCTACGACCTAGTTGTTCGCCTAGACCAGAAGAATCGCGCCAGTGAAGAGCAGCTAAAAAACACCCTGATTGACACGCCATCAGGTCCCAAAGTGCCACTTTCATTGCTTGCTTCTATTCGCAAAGAACGCGGCCCCAACACCATCAGTCGAGAAAACGTGCAGCGGAAGATCGTCGTTTCGGCAAACGTTGCCGGTCGCGATGTAGGTAGCGTCGTCGAAGAAATACAGCAACTGGTCACCCAAGACGTCACCCTATCGGCAGGATATTATATAGAATATGGCGGTCAGTTTGAGAGCGCGAAAAAGGCTACGCGTACCATCACACTCCTTTCTCTGCTTTCCATCTTGTTCATCTTCCTCATTCTCTACAAAGAGTTTGCCAGCATCCGCACGGCACTGCTCGTCATGGTCAATTTACCGCTGGCACTTTCGGGGGGCGTGCTTGTGCTATTTCTCTTTTTGGGGGGCGAGTTGAACGTGGCTGCACTTGTCGGTTTCATCACACTCTTTGGGATTGCCGTACGAAATGGTATCCTTTTAGTGAGTCACTACATACAATTATTGAAGGAAGGGAAACTGCTTCCAGAGGCGGTTTTTCAGGGCTCAATGGAGCGCCTTAACCCCATTCTGATGACAGCTCTAACAGCAGGTCTAGCTCTCATACCTCTTGCCCTGGGTGGAGGTGAACCGGGCAAAGAAATTCAAACGCCGATGGCGATTGTGATTCTGGGCGGACTTTTGACTTCGACTTTTCTAAATATGGTCGTCGTCCCGGTTCTATTCTTGCGATACGGCGATAGGGGTGGTCGTTTAGACAAGGGACATTGACATAAATCAGGGCTTGGAGTGAAATCTCGGGGTATAAGTAAGACTTCCGATCCGGCTTCTGATATTGCGCAGCGAATGTCACTCCTACAATCGATTCTTTGGTGAGGATTATTGCCATCGGCCGTTAATCCGTCTGAACGTCCGAAGCCCGAGAATAAAAAATATTACCTTTCATTTATTTAAGGTTCACGAAAGGCGTACTACTGCTAACATCGCATATCATGGTTTATGTACGGGATCGTGGCAATGACTCACAGGCATGAATTGATTGTGCCGAACCATTACGGACGGGCTCTGAAACTGCATACGTACACGAATGGAAACCTAATTACAATTACTCACTGTGCTACTGGACCCCATAATAGGCGGGGTTCTAGCTTCAATACTAATCAAGAAATATACCTATGACCTACGCTTACAAAAAGCTGGCCGCGATGATTTTCGTAATGACATTTGTCATTAGCGCATGTTCATCCGATGCGGGTATTGGCAGAAAACATGAAGGAGAACGACCCACCTCGAGCCAAGGCGAAATGGAGGAAACTGGCAACGAACTATCTCTTGATGAGAGTTTCGACAAGGTCAGTTACGGTGCTCGTCTTTCAATGTCTTTCAATCCGAAGACCAACACCTTCGATGGGGTGGTAGAAAACACGACAAATGAGCCATTACAGAGGGTTCGTGTTGAAGTTCATCTATCAAATGGCCTCGAGTTAGGTCCCTCAACTCCTGAGGTTCTGGCACCAGGCGAGAAAAGAAAAGTAAGTTTTAGCGCATCGAATAAATCCTTCAACGGGTGGACCGCGCATGCTGAGGTTGGCAACAAAGAGCATGAAGGAGAAGAAGGAGGTGGCGAGGGTAATCGTGGAGAAGAAAAGGGAGAGCACGGTAGCGAAGGTGGCGAGAGAGGAGAAGGTCGAAGTGAAAAAGGTGAACACAACGAAGGTGGTGAAAGGGGTGAAGGTCGAAGTGAAAAAGGTGAACACAACGAAGGTGGCGAAAGAGGTGAAGGTCGAAGTGAAAAAGGTGAACACAACGAAGGTGGTGAAAGAGGTGAAGGCCGTGGTGAAGACGGAGGACACGCTGAAGGCAGTGAGGGTCATGGTGAAGAAGGTGAAGAAAACGAAGCAAAGAGTCCCGTTTTGAAGCTAAACGAAAGCTGGGATGGTGTTTTGGTTGGATTGAGAATTGTTATGTCATATGAGAGGGTGTTCAATTAAGTGTGTCAAGTTAATTATTATAACTTTTAACTTGGATATACAATGGAAGAGAAAAACGATAAACTCGATCCTTCATCTCCGGAGTTTGATTTCGAGGCTTTCAAGAAGGATGCCTATCGGAAGATGGTAGGCGGAGCGGGTCTGTTAGGTCCCGACGGAGCCTTTACCTCCTTGATGAAGAACTTTCTCGAGACCTCAATGGACGCCGAGATGGACGCTCATCTTTCTGAGAAGCCTACCAGGAACAGGCGCAATGGTAAGGGAAGCAAGCGCGTTAAGACCTCCATTGGTGAGGTCGATATTCGGACCCCAAGAGACCGGGATGCCTCCTTTGAGCCCGTTTTGGTACCCAAGAGAGAGCGAGTCCTTGGAGCTGATATTGAGGAGAAAATCATTCATCTTTATGCGCGCGGTTCTAGCTATCAGGACATAAGCGACATGCTGAGTGAGCTCTATGGAACGCACATCTCTACGGCCACGATAAGCCGGATCACAGACAAGGTGTTACCCCTAGTCCAAGAATGGAGCTCGCGTCCTCTAGAGTCTACGTATTGTGTCCTTTGGCTCGACGCCATACACTACAAGATTCGGCAAGAAGGCAAGGTAACGACCAAGGCTGTGCACTGTGTTATAGGGGTCGATCTGGAGGGGCAGAAGGAGCTCCTGGGCATGTACATGACCGAGAATGAGAGTGCTTCATTCTGGCTCCACGTGCTGACAGACTTACAGAACCGCGGTGTCGAACAGGTGCTCATTGCCTGTATTGACAACCTGACAGGCTTTGCAGACGCGATTGAATCGACCTTTGTCGGTACTGAAGTTCAACTATGCATTGTGCATCAGATTCGCAATAGCCTCAAGTTCATACCCTGGAAAGATCAGCGAGAGTTCATGAAGGACTTGAAGATGGTTTACAAAGCAGATACACTTGAAGCTGCAGCTCTGAATCTGGAAAAACTGGACCAAAGATGGGGAAAGAAATATCCCATGGTTATCTCTTCGTGGAGGAGAAACTGGGAGCGACTCACAGTCTACTTTAGCTATACCAGAGAAATTCGGAAAGTCATCTACACAACGAATACCGTAGAGAGCTTCCATCGTCAACTGAGGAAGGTCACCAAGACAAAGGGTGCCTTTGTGAGCGACACGGCCTTGATGAAACTTCTCTACCTTGCACAAGAGAAGATTACGGCCAAATGGACACGGCCGATATACAACTGGAAAAGTGCACTAGCTCAATTCTATATCAGATTTGAAACCCAACTCAAACCTGAACTAGGAGATTGACACACTTAATGCAATACACCCTCATATGACACCAACGAAAGATCGATGGCCGGCACTTTAGAGAACACGACCGATGAAAAGATTTGCTATGTGCAGCTCGAACCACACATGATGAAAGGGACGAGAACTGTTGGTGAGATTGGGCCGAAGTCTGTAGGTCATCTTGCCCCCGGACAGAAAGCAAGAACCAAGCTTCTGGTTGCCGATGACGCCGATATGGCTGGTGTTGATTTCGACGGCTGGGTGATCCATCCTGAGACCTTTGATTGCAATAGTAGCGGCCCGCGTCCTGGTGGACACGAAGGTGGTGAAGGGGAACACGGCGGAGAAGAAGGTTGATGAGCTTCTAAATAGGCGGTAGGAAAATTCCCGCAGCAACTAAAGAAGTAGTTACAGACTCCCCATGTCAAGCCAATTCCGATGCTGGCTGTTTAATGCATATGGAAGTGTTTGACTGCAACGGAGGGGTTCCTCCTCCTTATTAATAAAAGCGGATGTGCACCGGTTTCTTCCCCCTTTTCTCTGCGTAACTCACGCTAAGCGGAGGGATGTTTGAAACCGGCTAGTAACTCAGAATTATGGATGATTTTGAGTGGGTTAGGAAGATAGTAGATCGGCAAGTTTCGGGCAGCCAAATCTCTCTACTATTCCCACCGAAATAGTTATCGCTTCTAT
This sequence comes from Rhodothermales bacterium, assembly GCA_965250215.1. GTDB lineage: Bacteria > Bacteroidota > Rhodothermia > Rhodothermales > DATKEJ01 > CBDFNN01. Next base: position 68,419 of record CBDFNN010000004.1, read on the forward strand.
TGTCCTAAACTGATCGCCAGTCCTTTCTGATAACATTCATCCTTTGAGATATTTAAGTTTGACCAAAGGTCGGCAACAGGAAGCACCTCATATCTTTGTCAGTGTGAGATCGAAATGGTGAATGTGACCTTGTGTCAAACATCATTTACGTGTCCATTCGTACTGACTTATTCAAACAACAAATCCTGCTTGACCGACTGCTACAACGACATCCGATGTCGTATTCAATCCTTTATTTCAAATAACGAAGTCAACAAGAAATGAACACTTTAAAAAGCAGAATACATCTAGGAACTTTCCTTTTGATCATCCTCACTAGCGTCGGCTGTGACTCAACCGCGGTACCATCTGATGAGGAGTCAGCTACACAGCTCCAACAGAACGAAACCTATGACCAGACGAGAGCCGGAGCCAGATTGGTCATGGCTTACGACACGGCAAGTAACTCATTTTTCGGTACTGTCGAGAACACGACAAGTAGCCCCTTGGCCGAAGTGCGAGTAGAGATTCATCTTTCGAACGGAACGGAGCTCGGCCCGACACCCTCGCTTCCTTTGGCTGTTGGAGAAACTATAAACGTGACCCTACAAGCAACGACTGCCGCTTTTGCAACCTGGAGCGCCCACCCAGAAGTTGGCCCGCAGGGAAGTGGTGGAGAAGGCGGCGGCGAGCATGGCGGTAGCGGTGGTGAAGGTGGTGGCAACTAGATCGCGCATGATTTAAAAGCCGGTATATATTCGACTGATTTATGACGTGATAGTACTAACGGGTTCCTGTAGAACGGAACTCGTTAGCTATTAGGACAATGGCAATAGACATAAGAATAGTCGCAGTTACGACTTCTGTCAAAATGGTCAAATTCATCGCACAGGTGTGTGAGGTAATCGGTGCGAGAGTAAAGTGAACAAGACCATCAAATCCGAAGGCTGCGTAAACAGCAATGACACTCAAGCCGACCTTTTGAGATCTCTTAAAAATATATCAGACTACCAAGAGCGCCGATTGCCAATACAGCCATCAAGAGAGCGAATATATCTATTTGAGAAATCGCAGCTGGCATATTGGGATAAGCTCGAAGGAAAAGAGCATTGTGAAAGAAGTGGACCGTCGTTGCAATGGTGTATCCAAACAAGGAGATCTTGAGAGATCGATTCATCGACATTGATTATTCAATTCAGCAAGGATTAAGCTAGTCTTTCTTCGACCCCAATCGTTCTTCCAACAATTCGAGAGTCTTGTCCACTGGAATTCGACGATATTTTCCAACCGTCTCTGCTGCAAATAGTGCGTTGTAGACAGCTTCTTCAGTCGTTTCAATCACCGCAGAAAAGAAGGGTGTCATTTTTGAGTTTGATAAGCCCTGATCCGGTAGCATCTCTGCCCCAGCCACTCGCCTTACACTTTCAGCTGTCGAGAAAGCGATCACATAGTCGCCTGATCCATTAGACATGATTCCACCCGTCCGTCCGATGCCTAGCATCGCGCGTTTGGCCAGTCGAGTCAGATTCCGATCCGACATCGGGGCATCTGTAGCGACGACTATCATCACTGATCCGTCCGGTCCGGTCTTTTGAGCTTCGATTGATTTCAACTTTCTCCCAACAGGAACTCCGAGAATGTGCAAGTCGCCGCCATAGTTGGCCTGCACCAACACGCCTATGGTATACTCCTCAAGTAATCTTGACGACGTACCGATGCCACCCTTATAACCAAAGGCAACCGTCCCCGTGCCAGCGCCAACATTCCCCTCAGCAACGACTCCTGACTTTGCTTTCGAAATAGCTTCCAGTGCGTGGTCTTTGGTGACAAAGCGTTGTCGAATATCGTTGATATTGCCATCATTAGTCTCCCCGACTATGGCGTTAACAGATCGCACCCCTTCGTTACCGACTTGCTCTAAGGTCCACTCGATAATTCCCTGAGCGCCGTCGGCTACATTGAGCGTGTTTGTTAAAAGAATGGGTGTCTCGATCTCACCTAGCTCTACGATTTGGGATATCCCCATCATCTTTCCGTATCCATTGGCTTGGAAATATCCGGCCGGCACTTTTTGCTGGTAGATATTGCCTCCATGAGGTAGTATCGCCGACACACCAGTTTGCATGCCTTCACCAGTATCGATGAGGGTAACGTGACCGACCTTGACACCAGGGACATCGGTGATCGCGTTGAACTTTCCGGGAGACATGTATCCTGGCACGATGTCAAGATCTCTGGCTCTTTCTGATTGTTCGGTTTGAAATGAAAAACCGCATAGAGTGGAGCAGGCAAGGACCATGCAGACCTTCCTAATCACGCTTTGGTGAAATGGTCTTAGAATTGTGTCAAAAAGAGATTTTGGCATTCAATATTCCCCAATCAAGTCAATAGGTTGACAAACGTCCGTTCGTCAATTGATGTATTTGTACTAAAGGTAGGTTCACTCCTGGTAAAGTCACTAACTATACTTCAATAATGAGCTCAACGAAAGATGTACAAGATTAGTGACCGAAGAAGATCTCTTCGCGAACCGGAGATAGTAGACTCTAGAATAGTTGCTGGCGAGTATATTCAAGGCAATCATGCGTCCTAGTCATATCTCTCGGAAACCACGATCGACAGGTCCATTCACTTATGGATGGCTTGCCAGACGGTTTATCAAATCGATCAGTCCAGAAGCTAAGTTGAAGCTAAAGACTAGCCGCGGTATGAAACCAAATTCTGTGGACGACTCCTGGTCTGATCTAGATTTGGAAGATGTGTTGAAGGACTATGAAAGGATCACCAAAGGATACGTGGCCGCCATTCATAGTAGCGATGGTCTCGATCTTGGGGCAATAAGAGTCAGCTCACCTTTCTTGAGAGTATTTCGTCTCCCAATGGGTGCTTTTTTTGATGGTCTAGGTCAGCATTCCATTCGGCATATGGAACAGGCGAAAAGGGTAACAATGAACGGTGATTTCCCCAGCTAGCCCTCTTCAGTATTGAAGTAGGTGACATGGTCGATGACGAATGATTTTGACTATCACCCAACTTGATCATGTACCACTACTGTTTGGACAACACCAAAAGACTATTTCAACATACCCCTCGCAGACTCAACGATAGTTGATTATGGTCTCAGCAGTTCAACGAGACAGAATTTTTGCAACATTCGCCCACATTTAGGTAGTTGATTCTTTCTGTTTTTCTATTGAACGACGACTTCTTGTTCTAGGGTTCATATTCTTCTTAGTAGCAAGGAAGTCGATTGCCAAGCCAAGGGCTAGAACGAGTAATATTATGATTGTGATTTTCATCTTTAGCTTTGTTTTGGCTTCGCTTCAAAGTGACAGTATGCGTAATAGTACATGAGTCCCTATTTCGTCAAGCCAGCTTGAAGGCTGAAGCACGTTGCTTGGTAAAACTACTCAGTGAGGAAATGGGAAGATGTAGGACCGTCTACTGAAATTGCCTAGGGGATTCCCTAAAACGAGAAGGGCCCAGCGCCCGATTGAACGACGGGTATTCCATTCTTGGAGTCTTTCGATCTTGCAAGCTATGCTAGCTCATTCGGCTATCCATCACGAAATTTGACTCATCTGAGCTTAGGAAATCAATGGCACGGCTCAGATCCGCGGTGGAGTTTCACGGTAAGTATTCGCCCTCGCTCCCCCAGGCACCTCGATAGTGGAAGAACAAAACATTATGTCCGACACTCCGCAGGGAATGAGCAAGGTCGAGATATTCTCATTTCCATTGTGTATTAAATACACATAGGGACATCGAGAATTCTAATCCTGTGTGAGAGCAAGCCCGCGAAATCTTACTTCCACAATCGAGGCACAAAGTCTGCCAGGTAGCCACGCCAGACACTCCACATATGGTAGCCCTCGGTTTCCTCGTATTCATGTTTAATGTTTCCAGCCTCCAAATTGGCAATGAACTGTTGATGAAACTTGAAAAGAATGTCATCTCTCCCGATGGCGATCCAGAGTAGTTTGAGCTGTTCATTTACGGACTCGCTATCAAGCCCTTCTACAACGGAGTCAAGCCTAAAGGTTGCCGAGCTAAATGCACCGACATGCGAGAAGCGATCAGGATTTCCCAAACTGATGCTCAGTGTCTGACCGCCACCCATCGATAAGCCTGCAATTGCACGACCGGCTTGGTCTGACCGTACACGATAGCGATCTTCAATGTAGGGCATGAGATGGTTCAATAAATCGTCTTCGAAAACATCGTTCATCCCTGTCATGCGTCGTCGGGATTCACCAGAGAAACCCGGCATGCCGTCAGGCATCACGACGACCATCGGAACGGCCTTGCCATCTGCAATAAGATTGTCGAGAATCACGTGGGCACGTCCTAGGCTGGTCCAATGACCATCATGATCACCGGAACCGTGCAACAGATAGAACACGGGATAAATGCGATCGGTGCTTTCAAAATAACCGGGAGGAGTATAGATGTGAGCTCGTCGTTGTTCTTCAGTTGCGGCGGAAGGATACCAGTGGCTTGTTAGCGCTCCATGGGGGACATCGCGCCATTCGTCTTGTCGCGGCTTTCCTTCTGGGCCGGGGATTTCGAAATAGTCGCGAGATCCTTGCCTCTGGCCGAATACATTGCGACCCATTGGATCGGTGACGCGAAGCTTGTCAAGATCGAACCAGTAGTCGTAGACTCCTGGCGGAAGTGGCCCAATGGTCGTTCGCCAAATACTATCGGCTTCCAGAGTCATGGGGAAGGATTCTTGACCGTCATAAAAAGGCCGTAGCTCCCAGCTAAATAAGTGAGCCTCGTTCGCTTCGGGCATCTTAACACTAAAGGTGACGCGACCATCTTCATGCACCTCTGGAGCAGCTCCTTTGGTTTCCTGAGCAACTCCCGGACGCCCGGGTTGCGCGGTGATCGGGGACACAGATCCCGCGACACCTAGTACCAAGATTATTAGGAAAGTGATTGCATTAATCAGGCAGCACGGACAATGCTTCCAAGAATACTGATGGGAAGAATACATACTAGTACACGTTTTTTAGCGTTTCGTTGGATACAGAAGAGATGGATCCTGGTCAGACAATGTAGGCGTGGCGAATTTTCGAGGCAAGGCAATTCAACAGGTGTCGCGAGTGTGTCCGAGGGTAAGATGAGAAAGGGGCCTCCAAGTAATGTGTAGACACCTAGCAATGTGAGAGGCCTGTGTCCAAGGAAGAAACTTCCGGACACAGCTATGCAATGAGATAGATAGGTCCGAAAATGTCACACGAGATATACTTTTCTAGAGAGTGAGGTGCAAATGAGTCATTTATGGAGAGGGCTGTGTTGCGAAGTTTATTTGGGTGATATTCCCTAAGAATCGACCACCAGCTTCTAAACTGTTGAAAGGTCACTATTGATCAGGACACTTTCGGCTCTTACTCAGCTACAGCCAGAGAAATATGATTATGATGGGACAAAAAACTCGTTTTCGCGAGGAAAATGGATATCTCCAGATACCACGAGCATTTCTGGTCATTTTACTACTCGTCCTTGCATCTTGTGATCGACCAAGCGTTCCGAATGGCGGATCTAGCCAGCCAATACCTGAAATACTGCTCAAGATATCTGTTCTCGAAGATGGCACGGCGAAGTCACTTTGGACGGCGGGAATCGCGATATCAATTGGTGACAGTGCCGCGAATGTGTCCGGACGTGAAAAATTGCCATTGTCCCAGCACGCCAGTGCATGGTTGGAAGTCTTGCAAGAGGCAATCCCATTGATATCTGTCCGCGCATCTGAGCTTGCAACATTGTTCGACGTACCGGCAATGGACGCCACCATAGTAGCCGGAAATCGAGCATCATCTGACGCTTTTGGCTGGGTGCCAAGTCATATTGGAATTAATGTGCAGTCCTTCGCTGACACATATGGCCCGCCGACAGATGGAGCCGCCGAACGCATGATTCGCATAGTCTCGCATGAATACCTACACCTTCTCACTTACGCTTTCTACCCGAATCATCTTGAGTATCGGCAGACTCCCTTGGATCGTGCATTATGGACAATGTTTTTCGAAGGAATTGGAGATTATGTGTCGGTCTCCAATCGTTGGCTTCCTGACGACCAAGGTAACTATTCAGCTCTTACTGCAAACACCCTTGTAAAACTAGGGCCGGTTTTTGTAGATCGACTAAAGAAGTTGGCCATAGCCGATGAACAGCAAGAAGAGGAACTTCGATTCGGAATTTCAGATGGTAAGTTTGATGAAAAATGGGGCTCTCTGCCTATTGCACTATGGCTTCACAGCGAAGTGAAACGATGCGGAGAAGCCCCAACACTTCGAGCCGCGCTGCGCCTCGAACGAGACGGGGCGCTCAATCTTGCTCTTCGTCATGCATCTCCGGAGCAGAGAACTAGAATTGGAGCTATAGAGGCGATAGTTGGGAGAATTTCCAACAGTGATGGTCACAAGAGGAATAGATGCCTGGCCGATTTCCTCGAGTAGTGTTTGTCCAGTCCTCACAATAGTGGGTTTTCACACAATAGAGTCCGGGAGAATGTAAGTGTCTGTGGCCCACTTAAAAGACTCAATACTGACTATATATCGCTCTTGGTAAGAAGACGGAATGGTGTAGCTAATCTCAGTCGATAATCGCATTGCACATCGTTACTACAGGATGAACGACTCTGTTCGGTGTAAGCATGGTATTAAAGCCCAATACCCACAACTGTAAACGAGAAAAGCCCCTTGTCCAATCAGACAAGGGGCTTTCTCAGCTTAAAAAGGCATTGGCGACGACCTACTCTCCCACTTGGTATAGCAGTACCATCGGCGCTGCAGGGCTTAACTACTCTGTTCGGAATGGGAAGAGGTGGACCCCCTGCGCTAAAATCACCAATAACCAAAAACAATGACTTGTAGCAAAATGTAATAGTGCGGAAAACCGATCATGTTGTGTGTTGGCACTTACAAAGTAAGTGGTGTAAGTCTCATGAGTAATTAGTACAGCTCGGCTAAACACATTGCTGTGCGTACACCTACTGCCTATCAACGTCCTAGTCTCGAACGACTCATAAGGGAAATCTAATCTCATGGTGGGCTTCGTGCTTAGATGCTTTCAGCGCTTATCCCTTCCGAACATAGCTACCCAGCGATGCAGATGGCTCCACAACTGGTACACCAGAGGTTCGTCCGTCCCGGTCCTCTCGTACTAGGGACAGCTCCATTCAAATTTCCTACGCCCGCAACAGATAGGGACCGAACTGTCTCACGACGTTCTGAACCCAGCTCACGTACCGCTTTAATGGGCGAACAGCCCAACCCTTGGGACCTTCTTCAGCCCCAGGATGCGATGAGCCGACATCGAGGTGCCAAACCTCCCCGTCGATATGAACTCTTGGGGGAGATCAGCCTGTTATCCCCGGCGTACCTTTTATCCTTTGAGCGACGGCCCTTCCATTCGGAACCGCCGGATCACTAAGCCCAACTTTCGTTTCTGCTCGACCTGTATGTCTCGCAGTCAAGCGCCCTTATGCCTTTGCACTCTACGCACGATTACCGACCGTGCTGAGGGCACCTTTGGGAGCCTCCGTTACAATTTAGGAGGCGACCGCCCCAGTCAAACTACCCATCATGCACTGTTCCCTGACCGGATAACGGCCACGAGTTAGGCTTCAACCAAGATAAAGGCGGTATTTCAAGGGTGACTCCACCACGCCTAGCGACGCAGCTTCAAAGTCTCCCGCCTATCCTACATATACCTTGGACAAAGTCAATGCAAAACTGTAGTAAAGGTGCACGGGGTCTTTCCGTCCCGTTGCGGGTAGCCGGCGTCTTCACCGGCACCACAATTTCACCGAGCTCATGGTTGAGACAGTGCACAGATCGTTGCACCATTCGTGCAGGTCGGAACTTACCCGACAAGGAATTTCGCTACCTTAGGACCGTTATAGTTACGGCCGCCGTTTACTGGGGCTTCAATTCAAAGCTTCTCCCGAAGGATAACCTCTCCTCTTAACCTTCCAGCACCGGGCAGGTGTCACTCCCTATACATCATCTTACGATTTAGCAGAGAGCTATGTTTTTGTTAAACAGTCGCCTGTGCCTAGTCACTGCGGCCATCTACCGCTTTTAGTAGTAGATGGCGCCCCTTCTCCCGAAGTTACGGGGCTAATTTGCCTAGTTCCTTAACCATGAATCACTCGAGCACCTGAGGATACTCTCCTCGCCTACCTGTGTCGGTTTACGGTACGGGCACCATGAACAATGTACGACGCTTTTCTTGGCAGCATGATTAGGACCACTATTAGTTCATCCGAAGACTCCCTATACTGTCGCGTTTCGGCCTTAAAGTGAGCGGATTTGCCTACTCACAAGCCTACGTGCTTCAACGTACTATTCCGTCAGTACGCGGATCTTTCACTTCTGCGTCACGCCTTACATTAACGTTTTCTGGTGGTACTGGAATATTTAACCAGTTTACCATCGCCTACGCCTTTCGGCCTCGGCTTAGGACCCGACTAACCCTGATCCGATTAACGTTGATCAGGAATCCTTGGGCTTACGGTGGACAGGTTTCTCACCTGTCTTTCGTTACTCATGCCTACATTTTCGTTTCCAGCCGCTCCACAATGACTTACATCACTGCTTCGGCGCAACTAGAATGCTCCCCTACCGCTTCAAAAATAAATTTGAAACACGAAGCTTCGGTACTATACTTAATGCCCGCAAATTATCGATGCCGAATCGCTGAACCAGTGAGCTATTACGCACTCTTTAAATGAATGGCTGCTTCTAAGCCAACATCCTGGTTGTTTATGCAATCCGACCGCCTTATACCAACTTAGTATAGATTTTGGGACCTTAGCTGTCGTTCTGGGTTGTTTCCCTCTCGGACACGGATCTTAGCACCCGCGCCCTCACTGCTGCACATATAATATTGGAATTCGGAGTTTGTCTGGATTTGGTACCCGGTGAAGGGCCCTAGTCCAATCAGTGCTCTACCTCCAATACACTAATTGCAACGCTGTACCTAAATACATTTCGGGGAGTACGAGCTATTTCCGAGTTTGATTGGCCTTTCACCCCTATCCACAGTTCATCCAAGCCTTTTTCAACAGACACTGGTTCGGTCCTCCACGCAG
>CBDFNN010000004.1:80000-4528094 GCA_965250215.1 Rhodothermales bacterium
TGAGCTTTTACCTCACCAACTAGCTAATCCACCGCAGATCCATCCCCTATCGCCTGAGCTTTGATCTTCAAACCATGCGGTTTAAAGACAATATGCGGTATTAGCTTCGCTTTCGCGAAGTTATTCCCCAATAGAGGGTAGGTTATCTACGTGTTACGCACCCGTGCGCCACTTTCCACCAAGAGCAAGCTCCTGGTTTCTCGTTCGACTTGCATGTATTAAGCCTGCCGCCAGCGTTCATCCTGAGCCAGGATCAAACTCTCCATAGTAAAGATTATTATACAATAGAGTTGTTCAATCACTGCCTCAAACTTTCCGAAAGTACCTGGTTTTATAGAAAACCAGAAAACTATATGAATCAAACTGGGCTCGCTAAATCTCTAATCTCATCAAAGAACAGTCTCGCTCTCAAACTGCCTCAGAACCCTTCTAAAAGAGCGCTGAATTCATTTCCGAGCAAGGATCGCTATGGTACGGCAAAAACCCCATTCATGTCAAGTCTTTTCGGGAAAATAATTTGGTGTTTCACGCAACTAGGCAATCTTTCCGATCTTGCGCTCGAATCCTGCACAAAAGAATTTGCTCTAAAGCTTTAAAATATTAGATATATAAGAGGTGTTTCTTAAGTATATATTTCTTCGAAAGTAGTCCACAATAAATCGAAGTTTCGACGAAGACGTGGTTATTAATTTGTATGCCAGATTTCGAACTCGATTTGGACAGGTTTTTTGGTGTGACGCTTTTAGCTAAAATTGACTCCGAGCTCGAAATATCGCCACTCATCGACTGGCTTTTCGTCTTAAATGATGGGCGGTGAACTTGCTAAAGGATCATCTATTTGCACAATTCCCTAATTTGAGAGTTCATATCGGACACCCGAATTCCATTCTGACGAGTTGGTCGGACTATATTCTACAATTGACGATAGACCTGACGATCAACCGGACTCATTTCTTTCTTCGCCGAGCCAAGTATCCAAATTTCTGGCATTGAAACCTTCATCAAATAGATGCAGGTAGATGTTCACGAGTCTTCTGGCTTCTTTGCGAAATCCTTTCCGACAAATGCTATCCGATCTACTCTTCCTCGGGACGAATATACGTTCACATGTCGAGATTGAGTTTACCAGACACTAACAGCTGTTCAGCAAATTTGATATCTATGGAACAGGATGTACTTTTTGGAGCTTTACTCATTCTTTACAACTCTCTGAACCCCTCCCAAAAACCCCTTGGCTAGCAATCAATCTCAAAAAGTCGGCTTTATTGACTGGTGGAAATCTGTATTCGCTAGTGGTTTGTTCTGGGGAGGCATCGCATCCTTATTTGCAGTCGCTCTCATTGGCTATGCTGTATTCAATTTTATCATAATGCCGTCCTATACTCGGCAATCCGATATTATTCAAGTACCCAATGTCCAGAATATGCCGGTTACACAGGCTGAGGCTACTATAAGAAGAGCGGATTTGAGAATTACGCGAGTCGTAAATCGATTTGATGATGATCACCCACGCGACGCCGTCATTCAGCAGGAGCCAAGACCTGGTGCGCAGGTCAAACCTGGAAGGACCATTTATTTGACGATCAACAGCGGCCGCATTCCTAGAATTACGATTCCGAACTTCAAGGAGCTGTCACTGCGACAGGCGAAGGCGAAGATTGCCGCTATGGGGTTGCAACTTGGGTCAACTATTACAGATACATTACCCTCCCCTTTTGCTAATACAGTGACTAGACAAAAGCCAGCGGCAGGAGATTCTGCATTACCGAACTCTAACATAACACTATGGATTAGCAGAGGCTTGAGTTCAGAGATCTCTACTGTACCCTCTCTTACTGGTGCAAGCCTCGAAGATGCAGAGGCCATGTTGCACGAAAGAAAGCTTCGCATGGTGATTCTTTCGCCTCCTAATCCCTCGGATGAATTTGATATCGTCTTGGATCAAGTACCGGCGGAAGGAGCGAGAGTAAAGGCTGGGACCGAAATCCGCGTCTTCGCGCAAGTCACAGAGGCTTACGAGACGGTGGGAGATAGTCTTGGAACTGGCAACTAGCTTATCGCGCTTATACTCGTTTCTCGTTACTCGTCTTTCATTTTTCTAATTCTTAACTTCTCGCTGAGCTCGAAACTCGATCATTGCCTGAAAAGCCAGACTAACTATCTCGGTATCGTGATCAAGAAACGCGCTCCTTCTTCGGATTCCTCCAAGACAAGCTTTCCGCCATGGCCCAGAGTCACCAACTCGTAGGACAAGGAGAGACCAAGTCCAGAGCCTTTCCCGATTGGTTTCGTCGTGAAGAAGGGATCGAAAATTTTGTTCTTGATACTCTCTGGAATGCCTAATCCATTGTCAGAGACGCGCAATAAAGCATCTTTACCCTTTGAGTGAGTCGATATCTCGATCCGGGCCATATCAGGTCCCAAGCTCTGCCTCGCTTTTAGCGCTAAAGACTGAAACGAGTTCGACATCAAATTAAGTATTACTCTCTGTATGTCCTGGCGTATTAGACTCACGTCACCCAATCCTTCCTCAAGATCGAGATCGATTTCCAACTCACCTGTTAGACCCATCGTCATTCTGTTATTCCTAGCAATTGAAACCGACTCTGTAACAAGCTCATTAAAGTCGACGATTTCCTTGTCGCTATTTTTCTCGACCATCGCGTGCTCCTCCATTTTTGTGACGATGTCACTGGCACGATTTCCATGTCTAATAATAGCCTCGGCGTTTCCTTTCATTCGATCAAGAACCTCTCCGAATTCAGCGTAGAGCTCCCTTTTCTTTGACAAGGCTTCTTCCAACTCCTCGGTCAACTCATTATTCAATTCGGCAAAGTTGTTAACGAAATTGATAGGAGTCTTGATCTCATAAGCGATGCCCGCGGCTAGTTGGCCTAGACTTGCGACTTTTTCAGCGTGGACTAATCTTGACTGGGCCATCTGCAATTCATCCAAGGCCGACTCTGCCTCTGATTTTGCTGCTTCGAGTGCTACGAAATCCTCATATCTCGTGTAGGCTACATGAAAAACGCTTGCCATCTCTTGCACGAGATCGAAATGTACATCAGTCATCGACTCCTCTGAACCGATATATAGCATACCCTGCCCAAAAGGCACAAATTGTAGCGTCAATTTCTCAGGCACCTCCTTATGGCCAAGATAGCCTGCCACATCATCGATAAGACCTTGCTCCTTTAGCTTGCTGATCCACTCGTTGAAGCGCTCTCGATTCCAAGTTTCCTGATAGGGCTCCCTCTTTTTCCACTGAGTTAAGGCTTTCTGCGCAAAATCTGCATCGGCAATTGGGATGGAAAATTGTGCAAGTCTTTCGCCCTCTGGACTCGTTAAATAGATGTCGATCGCTTCCTTGTCTTCTTCGAAGATGAAAATCCCGCATCGCAAAAAAGGGAGGCCAAGATTTTTGATTTCTGTCCAAAGGACGGGCGGAATGTATTCTATATCATGGGAGGTCCGCATCCCGGCGACCACGGCTTGAATCCGATTCAGCGCGGCTTTTCTTTGCGCAAGCCTGGCTCTCTCTTCGATCTTGATAAGATCTTGGTATCGTGTGTAAGTCAGATGGAAGGACTGGGCAAACTTCTTGAGAACTGTCCCTTCTTGCTCTTCGAGATCTCGGGCGGCCACCGCAAACAATCCACCTTGTTCAAAGCCGAAATAATTGATGACTTGCTTTTCGGGGAAGGAGTCGGAGAATTGAGCGATCTCTAACTCAGTGTAGACCAGCTTCAGGAAAGAAAGCAGTCCTTCTCCACTTAGTTCAAATTTGAACCATTCGATTTGTTTTTCCCAAGCCGCATAGAGAGCCTGATACTCCGGCTTCTCGGTGAAATCGACGTGGCCTGTGACCTGAACAACGCTGCCCTCTGGTGTAAAGGATGTAGCCCAAGCTTCTCCATTGTTGATGTCATGCACGATTCCAATCCCACATCGAAGAAGTGGTAGGCCCAGCGTTTGAAGCTCATCGAACATTTTTCCTGTGACATCGAGTACGTCCTCGCTCTTTCTCATTCCAATGGATCTAGCTCGCACTTTCTCGAGCGAAATTTCGATCTCGAGTTGGCGTTCCAAGTTGGCTAGACGGGATGGCAGGTCTAGCGAGTCTGGATTATCTGTCGAGTCTATCCTTTCCGGTGTTTTTGGCATGGAAAATCGAAGGAGGTCAATCAGCCGGTCGGCTTTTACCAATCAATGTGATTCAATAAGATGGCAATTAATACCAAATTTCGCACCTAATACAGCCGAAATTGCCAGGATATATAGAATAAGCTATATCAGTAGTACTCACCAATCTTTAAATGCCACTCTCTGGAAGTGATATCACAGCTTGCTCCTTTTAATGGATTCTGTGTTTAGCTCCTCTTCTTTTATTTCCAAAACAAGTACTATTCCTTTTTCCTACATTTGAACATTGACCATCCAAATGGTCAAGACTATCACCACCATTTTCTTCATCACCCTAAAACAAACTTGTTATGGACATTCAAAAAACTCTCCTGGCTACTTTAGCGGGCTTTGTCGGCTTATTTGGTCTAGGATATTTGATCTATGTATTAATTATGCCTTCTCCGCCCATATTAGTGGCGGGCGCTGATGCCGGAAATTTCAGAGAGTATATTGCTGGAATAATAGCTTTTGAGGTTCTCTATTCACTTCTGCTAGTCATCATATTTGGAAGATGGGCAGGCATAAAAACCTTGAACACTGGGTTAAAGGCGGGGGCTCTTATCGGACTCCTATTAGGACTATGTACCGGACTCTGGAATTATTCGACATTTACTCTATTTAATCCCAATGTTATTTGGTGGATGGCGCTTACTTTTGCCCTCCGTTTTGCTGTTGCAGGCGGTTTGATAGCTTGGGTTCTGGGTAGAGAAGTAAGTGAATAAATATACTTGTGTTCGTGTTGTCCTAAGGGCTTTGTGAAGGATTTGACACAAATCTCAGTGTGCGATCGGCCTCTTCTCTTGAGATGCCCTGTACAAACTTCTGAGGACTCCCAAAGCGATGTCTAAGCGCATAGTATAGAAGCCGAATGAGTTCTGTACTATGCAGCTTGGCGATTCTTTCTCCAGGTAAGCCTGACTAGCTAGCCCAATCATTCTACCAAGTAAACCTCGAGATCGGCGGAGGTGTCTACGATGATGCTCTCGTTCGCCTTTGTTGGGATTACCCGACCCGTGAAAGTTGGGGCGATCGGGAATTCTCTGTTACCGCGATCTATCAAAACCAGAAGTTGAATAGATCGAGGTCGACCACAATGCACGATGGCATCGAGAGCGGCCCGCACGGTTCGTCCCGTAAAGAGTACGTCGTCCACAAGAACTACATTTCGATCCGTCATATCGCGCTTCAGAGGGGCTGGTAGCTCTGATTCATTCAGGCTGGGCTGATCGTCTCGATATGGTCTAGTATCCAAAGACAAATAATCTATCTGGACACCTAATATCTTGTTGAGTCGCTCGGAAAGTGCTTTAGCTAAATCGACGCCCGTTTTCTCGATACCAACTAGCTCGATGCTTTCGTGTCCTTTGTTTCGCTCAATTATTTCGCAGGCCAAGCGGTCCAAAATCCGTCCTACCTGATTTGAGCTGAGAACAGTTTGTCGATCCTTTTGCACGGAGTGTGTAGGCAAGCGGTGGCTTATTGGAACATCGCTTTGATGCTGCCCCAAGTTCGTCGAACAGCTGTAGGGGTATAATCGACAGCGATGGGCTCAACCATTTGAGTACTTCCATCGATGAAGGTAATTCGTAATCTGTACTCCACCTGCTCATTCGACTCGACCTGACTCGCGCCATAGACCGTTCGGTCTCTCCACTCATACTTGAAGTTCGCTCCGCGCGAATTCAAATTGGTCATGACCTTAAACTCGGTGTCATATCGACTTTTCCTTTCGAGCGCATAATCTTTGAGCTCGTCTTCCAAGGAGGCTTTCCAAGAAACGATGACATCGGGTCCATCTGAACGCGCCTCAAAGCTGCTAAGAACAACTTGAGCCGAGGTCCAGGCGCCCAATAGGACGACCATGGCCACGAGGGATATGTTTCGAAGGATTTTCACGACTACAGTATACTACACCAATATGAGATACGCACGCCTAGTTTCCGCTGAAAACGTAAATATAAAATCTGGCCCAATTCATGGCTGAGATCACTCCCAGAATGCACTGAGCCTGCCTATTCCATAATGATAGACACTTTCGATCCCATTTTATTTCGGATTGGGATTTCAGCTAGTACGGCTTGGTCGCGCTTAGCTAAATGAGATAGCAAAACTGTCTCCGACGGAGTTTGCCGGCACAGCAAGACATTCTGATGATCTCAAATCGCTATGTCTCATCTTGAAAAGACCATCACCTAGAAGCCTATCCTCCGAGTCGATTTTGAAAAGAAGAGAGAAAGACTGCCGACGCTCGAATTTGGCAGGTAGATTTTTCGAGCTGACTCCCAGATCGACGAGAACCGCCTCAACGATATTGTCATCGTTTTCGAAGATGAATTTTGAGCCCAATAGAGACTCAAAGTCGCCTGCCTGTAAAAATCTTCTATCATTTTTAAGTGCAAGAGGAGTGACGGCTAAGCCGACCATGCCTGTTGCGCCCATTGATATGAACCTTCTTCGCCCTAGTGCTAATTCCTTAATATCCATGTGGTAATAATTCTTATTCCGTACTCAATCGCTATGCTAGTGGCGAAAGAGAATGAAACAGTTAAAATAGATCTGATGAACAATAATATAATAGGGTCAAAGGATCGTAAGAATCAAGAATGAGCTTGCTCCGGACAGAAACTCAAAAAGGTAAAATGTGCCAAGTGAATTGCGGGCTAACTGACCGCGTTCGCCTTATTGGGACAGGATTCTCGTTTGCATCGACCATAGAATTCCAAGGAGTGATGCTGAACATCCACCTCATAGATTTCTTCCACCATATTTTGAATTGACTGAATGCGGGGGTCGCAGAATTCCATGAGCTTATTGCAATCGAGACAAATCAGGTGATCGTGCTGCCAGTAGCCGAAGGATTTTTCGTACTTCGCCAAGTTCGAACCGAATTGATGCCTACCTACCAAGTTGCAGTTCACAAGCAATTCCAAGGTATTGTAGACCGTCGCTCTACTTACTCGGATACCTGCCAATTTGAGATTCGAAAAGAGCTGATCGGCATCGAAGTGACCCTCAAAGGAATAGACCTCATCGAGTACCAAAAGTCTCTCTTTGGTACTTCGCAGACCCTGATCCGTCAAATGCTGTTGAAAAAGGCCACGGACTTTATCCATGACAAAATCCGGGGTCGCATGGGATGACTTGACTTTAGCAGAGGGCATGGGCGATGACGTTAGTCCAGGTTCTTTGGGTATTAGCTATCGTTACTCGTCACTCATTTTTCGTTCCGGAAAATTGATTAACCGAGGGTCCGATTTTCCGATGTTCTGAAAGACAGTAGAACGTTTTACAGGAATTCGGACATTCGGACATTCGGACATTCGATTTTACTTCGCTATCGACTCAGTCTTTCACTTACAATTGTGCAAATCTGTTCTTGAATCTCATCAATCTCCTGCTCCGCATTGATGATCACAAACCTTTCGTGGCGAGCAGCCAAATCGAGATAGGCTTTGCGGACTTTATCATAAAAATCGGACTCTGAGCTTTCCATGCGATCCTTATCCCGACCTGAAATCCTTTTTCCTGCCTCGACAGGGTCAAGGTCCAAAAGAAAGGTCAGATCCGGAGCAAGACCACCGGTCACTTTGGCGTGAAAATCTTCCGCCCATTCAACGGTGACTACTCCTCTCCCCGCCCCTTGATACGCCGTGGTGGAATCGTAGAAGCGATCCAGGATGACAACCTCACCTCTTCCAAGACTTGGATTGACGGCCTCTTTGACGAGTTGAGCACGTGCCGCCGAAAAGAGTAGCAACTCTGCGAAAGCATCGATTTCGACATCGGTATCTAGCAGCAATGATCTGACTTTTTCTGAGAGAACAGTCCCTCCTGGCTCCCGATAAACACTAGTATCTCGCCCTTCCTCGTGGAGATATTCTCTCAAGAGCGCGATCTGCGTCGACTTTCCGCAACCATCGATTCCTTCAAATGAGATAAGCAATTTGTTCGTGGTTTGTGGTTCGTGGTTTGTGGATTTCGAACACAGCGCAATCCGGTATTAGGCATGTCGAAATCGAACATAGTTACTTCTGACAAAAATTTTTGGTTTTCCCCGAACACAAGTGTTTTATTCACAATAGCGGAATGGACGCAGAAAGCCATTCACGCTTGTTAATAGACATTCAGTTCGGTAAATTCCGGTAGTCCAGATAAAGCTGATTCTTTCACGAACACCAAGCTATGTCCTTCTTCGAAGATTTCGAAGACTTCGCCCGAAACTCGGAATTAGATCAGGTAATTCGTAAGTACGAATCAAGTATTGAAGGCTCTCAGCCTGCCTACTTTGATTCGGAGACTTTAGAGAATATTGCGAATTATTACTTCGATCATCAGGAGTTTGAAAAGGCACTTCGCGTTATTAGTCACCTTTTAGATTTACAGCCGATCTCTTCTGATCTTTGGCTGCGCAAGGCTGTAGTTCTTGGTCAGGTAGACAAACCGAACGAGGGTTTACAAGCGGTTGATAAGGCCTTGGAGATCAATCCAATCGATTCCGAATCACTTTATCAGAAAGGAATTCTATTGGAGCGAATGAATCAGTCTGAGGAATCGCTCGATTATTTCGATAGGGCTCTCGCCCTTGATCCTATCAATGTCGATTTCAAAGTCGGCAAGGGAATGGCTCTTTCAAGATTGAGCCGTTTCCAAGATGCGATCGACATTTTGGACCATTGCGCAGACAATTCTCCGGAGCATCAAGATGTGTGGTATGAATTGGCTTTTTGCTATGACATGCTGGATCGGTTTGAAAAGAGCTTGGAGTGTTATGACCGGCATCTCGATATTGAACCTTATTCTCAAAACTCTTGGTACAATCGAGGAATCATCCTGAACCGATTGAATCGGACTGACGATGCCATCAATTCTTACGATATGGCCATCGCGATACAGGCCGACTTTTCTTCGGCATTGTACAATAGAGGGAATGCACTGGCGAGCAAGAAACGTTATCGCGAGGCGATCACCTGCTTTGAGCAGGTCTTAAATATTGAGGGTCGAGATTCGGCCACCTACTACAGTATAGGATCGGCCTACGAGGAGATGGGTCGGGTTTCAGAGGCGGCTGCTTATTACAAGGAGGCTGTCAACCATGCACCAGACCACGTGGAAAGTTGGTTCGGATTGGCACGTTGTCAGGACGCGATGAAAAATCACGAACGAGCTTCGATCTACTATGCGAAGGCTGTCGAGCTCGCTCCCGAGGATTCAGATATCTGGAGAGCGAAGGCGGATTCAGAATTCAATGCACGCAAAATTTATCGGTCCATCGATTCTTACCGAACCGTCGTCGGACTGACGCCAGACAAGTCAACGGCATGGTTGGATTTTGGCGAGACCCTATTGGAGGCTCGTCATTACGAGGAAGCCTTGAAGGCTTTTGACCAGGTTTTAATCTTGGCTGATCTGAACTCCGAAGCGCATTTCGGGAAAGGCACCTGTCTTTTGGCTTTGGGAAATTACAGAGAGAGTTTGATTTCATTTCAAAAGTCGATGCAGCTGGATAAGAACAAGGGTGAGACTTTTAAGACGCTTTATCCCGATCTCTCGGCGAAGCCGTCCATTGCGAGATTACTGAAACTATAGTCGTCAGCCATCAGCTTTCAGTCGACAGAGGAGAAGAATCGATTTCCCGATGGACCGAATTACTGATCTTCCGAGACTCCGATATTCTGTCCTCCCGACAACCCGACATCCCGAAATTCTGACCTCCTGATTTATGTTAGTCTGCCTTCTAGGTCAACCTCTCTCTCATTCGCTATCTCCTACGATCCACAATGCCTCTTTTGCAGCGCAAAAACTTGGTCTGCATTATTTCCTGTGTCCGGTAGATAAGGGTCGTCTGCACGTGCCACTTGATATGATTCGGGATGGTCAAATCCTTGGATCAAACGTGACGATTCCGCACAAGAATAATGTCATTCCTTTTCTGGATGAGTTGAGTCCTGCGGCAGCTGCAGTTGAGGCGGTCAATACAATTAGTCGAATCGAGAAGGAAGGGAAGGTGATCTTGCGTGGTGACAACACTGATGTGATTGGCTTTTTGGAAGGTCTACTAGAACACGAAGCTCAGCTGGAAAAGGCGCGAGTATTGGTGTTGGGCACTGGAGGATCGTCGAGGGCCGTGGTCTATTCTTTACATTCTGCTTTTCCTCAGGCCGCTATTTCAGTTTCAAGCAGAAGTTTAGAAAAGGCTCGAAGCTTTACCGATTCTTTCGGGAAAAATCTCAAACCCTGTGTTGTCAATGAGCTCTCAGTAGCAGATTTCGACCTAATTGTCAATACGACTCCACTTGGGATGCACCCCCATCTTGACGCTTGTCCCGTTCCAGAAGATTGGTCCTTTGGATCAAATCAAATTGTCTATGACTTGATTTACAATCCGGCTGAGACCTTGCTACTTTCAAAAGCCAAAGCCGGTGGAGCCGTCGCGATCAATGGTCTGGAGATGTTAGTCCAGCAAGCCGCAGCGTCTTACCAAATCTGGACAGGGCAAAACATGGATTTGGATGCCGCAAAAAGAGCTTTAGCTCTTTGAGATTAGAGACTAGAGACTGGAGGCCAGCGAAGGGAGACAGGGGGTTCGACTATTTGATCGCTCTTGTTATATGCCATCCAAAACCGCAAACAACGAACCACCAACCATTAAGGTACTTGACTTGCTTCCCGCCTTTGATGGTAGCCAGGCGTTGAAAAAGTGCAACTCTCACGGTTGAAAAGGTCGTTGAAGAGCCTTGGGCTGCATCATCCATCGGAATATCCGACGATTAGGTGACGCCTTATAGCCTCGCAGAGCTGGTCACGAAGCGAATAGTGGTAAGAAAAATCAAAGTCAAACAATACGTATATTCGGCTAGCCGAACGAAGCATGGAATACAATTGGGTACTTAGAGGGTCCGAGAAAATCGACACGCAAGATTACTTGCGAGACGGTCTGGATCATTTGCCTACTCCCCTGGCGCGTGCTCTTATCAATCGCGGTATTTCTTCGTCTGAGGCCGCCAAAAATTTCTTTAGCCCCTGTTTGTCTCAACTTTCCGATCCCTTCCTGATGAAGGACATGGATCTTGCGGTCGATCGGATAATGAAGGCGATCGATAATCGCGAGCGAATCCTAGTCTACGGCGACTACGATGTTGACGGTACGACATCGACTACGATGCTTCTTCTCTTTCTGCGCCAGATGGGTGCCGATGTGCTCTACTTCATTCCCCACCGATATCGTGATGGATGTGGACTAAAGAAAATCGGGGTGGACTTCGCCCTGAACTCAAAGGCTCGATTGATCATAACGATTGATTGCGGAATCGGCGCTCACAAGGAAGCCGACTATGCTAAGGAGAAAGGAATTGATCTTATCGTTTGCGATCATCACAATCCTGGTAAGGAGCTTCCCGAAGCCGTTGCTATCCTCGACCCTAAGCGATCTGATTGCAACTATCCATTCAAAGATCTATCTGGTTGTGGTGTTGGTTTCAAGCTTATCCAAGGCGTCCTGAAGGCGATGGACAAGGAGCCAAGTATAGCCTATCAATTTTTGGATTTAGTAGCTTTGTCCATTGCCAGCGATATCGTTTCCGTCTCCGGAGAAAATAGAATTTTACTTCGTGAAGGCCTCGAGCTTATTCGAAAATCGCCAAGAACTTCCTTATGTGTTTTGGCTCAACAAGCAAAGCTGGATCTAAAAAGATGTACGGTCGGACAAATAGTTTTTAGTATCGGTCCTCGAATCAATGCTGCAGGAAGAATGGGAGATGCCCGAGCCGCAGTCGAGTTGCTCAAGACGAAAGATCGAGACTATGCAATGAGCATCGCGCAGAAGTTAGAGGGCGTCAATTTGGAGCGACGAGAGTTGGACAAGCAGACCTTCGCAGAGGCCTGCGAAATGGTAAAGATCGGTCCCCCTCTTGATGAGATATCGGCTATCGTCTTATTCAAGGAGGATTGGCACCTCGGTGTTATTGGCATTGTTGCCAGCCGCTTGGTTGAGCGCTATCGCAAACCTGTCATTTTGATATCGACTGTGGATGGGGAAGCCAAAGGCTCCGCCCGATCCCTTCCGGGCTTCGATATTTACAGTGCTATTAGGGATTCTCCCATCGAACTTATTCGATTCGGGGGTCATGAATATGCCGCAGGTCTTTCGCTTCACATTAAAGACGTGGATCGATTCATGGCAGACTTTCAGTCTCGAGCGAGAGAGCAAGTTGTTAGCCAAGCAATGAAGCCCGAGATTAAAGTCGACACAGCGATTGGTCTCTCAGATATTACTCCGGAGTTCTGGAATCATCTTGGACAGTTCGGACCATTTGGACCTGGAAATAAAAAGGTCGTTTTTCTGGGGAATAAATTCAGGGTATGTGGCTTTCCTACACTTGTGGGTAGTGGTCATCTTCGCTTCAAGGTTCTTGATGAGAAGAGCTCGGATTGCACTCGATCCTATGATGTGATCGGCTATAACATGAAGGCCAAATTACCTATTGTTAAGACCTCGGCGGAGCACGGCTCACCGATTAGTTTGGTCTTTACGATTGAGGAGAACCATCACGGAGGACGGAAAAGTATTCAACTTTGTTTGAAGGATGTCAAGTTGAGTTGTGACGCGCAAGAGGTCCTTGGTAATTGGTAGTTGGTCGTCGTCAGTCGTCAGTCGTCAGTCGTCAGGGGCAAAGCGAGCCCAGACTCTAACTAACTATTCAACTTCGAGGTTGTGACTCATTTGAGCAAGCTAAGAAAGGTCGGCTTGGAATCAGTCGCTGAAATTTCCGAGATCTTCCTCCCAGGAATATTCCTTAAAGACTAAAGAGAATCCATCGAGATCTCGATCCAACTTTTCGCTTAGGATTTTGAGTGTCCCCGACCTAGATCCGAAGTCAGCGGCGAACCACGAGAACAGGGCCGAAACATGGACCTTCTTTTTTGCCTCGTCGACATCCGTTTCTGATTCCAAAAATGAGAGTGTAGCCACGTCAAGTTGCTCATCGATTCTCTCCGGATCGTAGAAGGCAATAGGCGGGCAACTCTTCGCGCCGCAGTTTAGAGCAAAATGAATTCGATAGTCGATACTATCTACAGCGAGACCCTTTATGAGAGAACTTGCAAAGGGATTGGCCAGATAACCTTTCGAAAATTTCCATCGGTGCCTTCTCAGAATCCCATGCTCGATGTCATCTAAACTAAAATGGGTCTCCCCAAGTTCAACGAGCTTGCTACGGAAAATCTCAGGCTTTTCGATCTCCTTTTTGCGCAATATCTGAAAGAACGCATTGTAGATGTTAATCCAGAATGACTTCTTGAACTCGTCGTCTCGGAGATTCGATTGTAGTTCGTTTAGATCAATCTGGGCGATCTCTCCAACAAGATCTTCCGTCGCCTCCTCCATTTTGACGGCAAGCAAAAGTCGTTGGTCCTTAGTCATTTTATCGTTCATGACCGTGTGTCGTTCTTATGCTGGCTCCGTTACATCGGCCGCAATCTGCGCAGAGCTATGTCTCTACCCCAATGCCTATCATTTGTATCTGGTGTCTGTCTCCCAATACTTGAACTAGGGCACTTGACTCGCTTGACCGTTTGCGGGTAACCAAGCCTGAAGAAAATCGAAAGATGTGGCTGAGCCGTCCATATTGAAATCAGCTAAGGAATATCCCGGAGCACCACCGTTTGCTGGGAGCCATACATTTAGAAAGTCGAAAGCGGTAACATCGGCCGATTTGTCTCCATCACCAGCCCACATCGTGTTCAGGGCCCCTCTATCTCTCATCGCTAGGCCGCCACTGGTGTAGGCTGATCCATCCGTTCGGAAATCGTGAGTCATGGATTCTCCGAATTCATATCGAATGGGAAGCGCCGAAATGACTTCCAAATGGTTTCGATGATCGACGGCTACAAAGAAGTGACCAGGAATTGATCGAAGAGGAAACAAGTCGTCTGGCGCCGTCAAATCTCCATTGTTCTCCAGAATAAATCCGGCTTTTCTCTCGATATTCGGGAAACTTGGATCCTTTATGCCTCCCGTAACAAATCTCACGATGACCCAATCTACCATGTCACTTGGAATAGGATTAGCTGTTTCGAGTCCACCATAATTCCAGGGACTAACATTGTAGGGTTGGTTTGTAGGTAGATGTCCACCAGAATTCAAATCGGTGTTCATCAGAACATTGTCATACGGGCCATCCAGTAGAACTTTGAAATCAGGGTCAATCTCAATCTGTAAACCAGCCGCTTCGTAAGCACCAATGTCGCAGCCATCATCAGCGTTTGCAGTGCCCAAGTCTCTTGGTCGATAGCCTGGAGTAATATTCGATCCAAATCCTCTTTGATCAAAAGCTTCCTCTGAACAGCTTCCCTGATCTACTAATTCGAATGCCGTTGAACCTGTCGAGTGAGTTAGGGTGGGTCCCAGGTTTTCTGCGAGTGGGTTAAGATTCGCTACCAAGGGTAAAGCCGACGTACCTACGTAGTCATCGTTGACATTTGGATTCCCGCCTGGAAACTTGTCGGCTTGAGTGGCGCCGGTGTTAATTCCAATAAAGTTGTATCCGAGTGACGTGACCGTCGTGATATTTGGGATTCCGATATCAGGTCTGTCGAGGGGAGTGGGATCTAGATCAAAATTACCTGCGATTATGGTATTTTTCACTAGGAAGCTTCCGTCCGAGGTGATGTCAAGACCGCCCTCATCTCCAAGATTAAAATCAGTAGCTGCTGAATTATTGGTAATCGTAGAATGTCGGATATCGAGTGTAATTAGTTCGACACTATCTCCCCAAGAAATACCTCCACCACTACTCTTAGTGCCGTTACCAGAAATGGTAGACCTCTTTATCGTGGTCACAATGTCCGACCGAATACCACCCCCAGCTCCGTCCGAGGTATTTCCAGATATGGTGCTATTTTCAATTGTGATTGTGCCGGTTCCATTTGCGAAAATACCGCCACCAATTCCACCAGCCCCAGAAGCTGTATTTTCGGAAACAGAAACTTGTTTTAAGATTAGATCTCCGCCCAATTGCTTTATCCCTCCTCCATTGTTCGCCTCGTTGCCTGAAATCTTGCAATCCGAAATTTCTAGCACGGTATGTACATTGGTAGTAGAAAACGAAATGCCTCCTCCGTCGAGAGGCGTCGATCCATCTGTGATTGTCATGCCTGCAAGCAAAAAGCTTCTCAATGACGAGCCAGTGCTATAGTTGAGGACGCGGCCGAAACCATTAGCATCTAGGGTCAGGAAATCGACTCCCGGTCCGATAATATTAAGATTCTTTGTGATCGAAGGCAGCGCCACTAGGAGATTGATCGTCCCGGTCAATTCGAAGTAGATTTCGTCATCGCCCAATCCTGCCGTGCAAGCGTCAACCTCCGAATCTGATTCTGCTGCTTGGATTGCCTCTCGCAGATTACAGGTTCCGTTGCTGGAGTTCGTGTCATCACTCAGATCACTTACCCAAATGACCGCGCCGTTAGCGGGTAGATATAGAGACAAGAGGAGGATAGTGGCCAGGACTCGTTTCATGGTGTGGTATGGTAAATTGACGTCGAGTGAGCAGAACCAAACAATTCTGCTTTTCGCATAAAAGTGAAATAGTCGCGCGCCATAAAAATACGATTCGACTCTGAAAGAATGAGAATTAATAGTGCTTGCTCATCAAGGACATAGAGTCTCTGTTAATCTGCGTGTAAGGAGTCTCTGTTAATCTGCGTGTAAGCGTTCTTTATGATAATCATTGGAAGCTAGGAGCCATCCACATTGAATCCCCCATCTACTCCAGGCCTCGAATGGTTCTCAACTTCGAATAGAGGAAATTCGAAAATTGGGTGTTCTGCAACTTATTTCGTATTCGACCAAGGTCCAGATAGAAAATAAAAAAGGCCGAATTCAGATTGAATTCGGCCTTTTTCAAAGATCTAATCGACTCCTTTTCATGAGTCTTAGAATATATACTAAGCCGCTGCTACCTCTCCCAATTCCTTCAAGAGTTTTTGATGCTCAGCTTTTGTCTCATCCCGAATTCGATCTGAAACAAGAAGACACAAGACTCTGATGCTTTCATCTTCGATAGCATAGTAGGCATTGAGCCCATCCTTTCGACGAGTCAATATCCCTTCCCGAGCCATAAGGCTTAGATGTTTGGATACGTTTGCTTGCCGAAAGCCAGTGGCATCGACTAATTCTTGTACAGTGAGCTCGGTGTTCTTATGAAGCTCATTCAATAATTGTAATCGCACGGGTTCTGAAAGAACCTTGAATCTACGTGCGACTTTCTCGACCATAGATTCTGGCAGAAGCGGTTTACTCATGTCACTTTGGTGTTGACTGTTGAGATCCGTTATAAAGGACGAAGTTTATAACTAATGCAGGTTTCTAATATGCAGGTAACAATAGAAAGGTGATGGACTTTCTTATGACCACTTCGCAATGTAAGAAGAATCTACTTTATAATTAGTCTCGCAGTCTTATTCGGATATAATTGGTGGAAAATAAACACACACTAGGAGGTCCAAGTCCCTTGTAGTATTTGTTTGCAGGGTATTAAAATGTAACAGTGAAAACTTGTAGTTGCTCAAGTCCAGCAGGATTTTGCCTTCCTCAAGGCTAAAATACTGTCCTACTAAGTAGTGTTACCTCAAATACTGTGCCAGAACGATTTTAGAGTTTCGCGTTGCGCGGGTCAACGAGTTTAAGGACAGCATTAGCAAAATCTCTCTCTTCTCTCATTCGAGGGACTTTAGACTGGACTGTAATTCTCTTTCCAGAATGCTGCATCCATAGATAGAAGGAGTTGCGTGGTATTGCCGTTACAACAGGTTTATCAAAAGCCATTCCCTCCCTTCGATCGCGGTAATGATGACCAGCAAGCTTGAGCTGTTCATCTAACAGCTCGATGAATTTTTGCTTGTCTTGTGGTTCATTTTCAAACTCTATCAACCATTCATGAGCTGGGGTATTGCTAGTCCTTAGATCGATATGCGTGATGTGATATTCGGAAACACTTGCGCCACTCGATCGGCATGCCGCTTCCAAGGCCAGTTTAGCCTCGTTCCCAAAGACGGCCTCGCCATACTTATCTAACATCTCCGTGGTTCGACCTACAACATTGATCTTGTAAGGCTCAAGTGAGGTAAACTCGATTAAGTCGCCTAGATTGTAGGCCCACAATCCCGAGTTATTGCTGACAACTGG
This sequence comes from Rhodothermales bacterium, assembly GCA_965250215.1. Taxonomy (GTDB): domain Bacteria; phylum Bacteroidota; class Rhodothermia; order Rhodothermales; family DATKEJ01; genus CBDFNN01. The sequence goes on from CBDFNN010000004.1 coordinate 97,369, forward strand.
TGCATATCTCTTCCCCATTTCGACTTCCTCGAGAAGATATCTGTGCGGATTGACTTGATTGATTTCCTCAACCCTAACAAATTCAAGGTAGACTCCATTGTCGAGATGCAGCAACATCGCAGTATCGTCTAGATCATCTTGTAGCGAGAAAAATCCTTCCGAGGCTCCATAGGTCTCGACGAAATCTAGATCTTTGAGACCCGCGTAGTTCTCGAGGATATCGATATAACCACTTAGAGCCACCCCACCGGTCATAACAACTTGGAGATTAGGCCAGATCTCCCCAAGCGTCGATATTTTCTTATTAGGATTTTTCCTGTTGTAATGGTCAATCACTTCGCGAAAGAGAACTTGTCCCCAGCTAGGAGCGATTGCGATGAGGCGAATATCTTGCCCTATAACATGATCGGCAATCTTGGACATTTTCTCTTCCCAATTCTCAATAAAACCCAGACTGCTGTCGATTGCCGACCAGTGCTTAACTGAACCCGCACAAAATTCGGAAAGTATGGCTGATATCTGGGCCACCCGAGTCCCGGGCCTTCGATCATCTTCGATCCAACCGGGTAATGTCAGGTGTTTTCCGAAGAGGAATCCTGTCTTGCCTCTTCTATCCAAATAGTTTAGCGCGGTCGCAAAGCTGAAGGACTTATTTGATCTCAGGGTTTCCGTACTTACCGGAATAATCCGGCCCTCGGAGGTCGTCCCACTCGAAGCTGCAAAGTATTTGAAGTCGCCCGGCCAAAAGACGTCTTGTGCCCCATCTCGAACACGATCGACATCCGCTTTGAAGTCAGAATAATTGTGTAGGGGAATAGTTTTTCGATATGCATCTCCAAGATTCGGCGTATGAAGTAGGTCTTTGAAGTCAAGCTTTTGCCCCCATTCCGTTTCTGAAGCTCTTCTCAGCAATGATCGTAGAAGATCTTCTTGAGTTTGGTGAGGATTCGACACACTTCTCCTCAATTTTCGCAATGGCCCAAAAGGGAGTTTTCCTACTATGCCAGGTCTCATGCAGAAAATATATTAAGTTCTCGGAATTGACTCACCTTCACGCTACCCTTTTCTGGACGGATTTTCCTGTTGTAATTTACTGGTCAGACTAGGCCTGAACTCTTCGTCCATTCGGAGCAATGTGGCTTGGAGAGCCTAGCGTCCTATGCTTGCCGGTGCCCACCTTCTGATCCAATCATCGGGACGAACTTGAAGGCGCCCGCTTCTGTTTTTTGAAATTCTTCTGGTCCAAGACGCTCAAAGACAAACATTGTCTGCAATTCAGAATCACCAATTGGGATAACTAACCTGCCGCCACGTTTTCCATCTTCAGGCAGTCGTAGATCTTTCAGCAATGGCTGTGGGACATCGACAGCACCGGCTGTCACAACGATCCCATCATAGGGACCGAAAGCTGCCCAACCGATTGAGCCGTCCGAGTGCTTAGTCATCAGGCGATAACCTAATTGATGCAAGCGCTTAGCCGATTCTTGGAGCAAGGGACCATGTCGTTCGATTGAATATACCTGCAAACCCATCTCGCAGAGAATGGCTGCTTGATATCCACTTCCTGTCCCGATCTCCAGAACCTTGTCGCCTTTTTGGGGATCCAGCAGTTGTGATTGTGTCGCTACGGTGAGAGGCTGGGAGATGGTTTGCTTCAAGCCAATCGGAAGGGCAACATCATCATAGGCTCGATCCAAAAAGGCACTCTCGATAAATAGGTGTCGCTTAACATTCGAAATAGCTTTGAGGACTAGTGCGTTTTCGATTCCTTTGCTACGAAGATGGTCGACTAGCTTGCGACGTCGACGCGGGTAATCTCTTTCAGCCATTGGCTAGGGGAGACGGGTTTAGGTTGGCGGGTGCTGTAGCCAGTGGCTCAGGTGCAGGTTCTACCCTCACAGCTAAGGCTTCCGTTAGGGCGATCTGAAGTTCGGCCTCGGTCAGATTGAATCTTAATCGACCCGAATCGGCAATGGATAGACTACCAGTTTCTTCTGAGACGATTATTACAAAAGCGTCTGTTTGCTCGGAAAGCCCAAGAGCGGCTCTGTGCCTAAGGCCAAGCTGTTCGTTAATGCGTCTCGATTGGGATACAGGCAGAATGCATTTCGCTGCAACGATTTGTTCTGCTCTTACAATTACAGCACCATCGTGCAAAGGTGTTGCTGGTGCAAAGATCGTCGCTAGCAATTCATAAGTAATTGGAGCCATGACGGGAGAGCCGGACTCGATGTAGGTTCGTAAGCCGGTGGATCGCTCGAAGGCTATAAGTGCGCCATGTTTATTCCTGCTCAGAGCATTCAGCGCAAGCATGAGCTGGTGAATAGTAGAATCAGATGCGGTTTTACTCCCCGTAATATATCTCTTGACCAAAGGATTGTTACCCACCAGAAGCGATAGAACGCGACGTATCTCTGGCTGGAACAGGATAATGATTGCAAGGGCGATCACCTCTGAGATGGCGCGGAAAAAAGTCTTGAACACCCGCATGTCTAGGAAGGTGAACAAGGAGTCGAGAAGGAAAAGGGCGAATATCGCTGCCAGTATCTGGATTGCAATCGTTCCCCGCATCGATCTGTAGAGCCAATAGAAGATGACGGCAAGAAGAATGACTTCAAGGACGTCGCTCAAACGAATAGGAATGAAGAATATGTCGATTGCTAGGTTCACCGTCCTGTTCTATTAGTGGTCAAAGATAAGGTTCTAGGTTTGCATGTCTAGCGGGTCTGGCCATTCTTGGTTATTAAGCCTTTATTGCTGGGTTGTCGATTCATGTATATCGAATGTGTCATGCGTTCATCGTCTCTCGTTTTTCGACTTGTCCGGTCATGCGTCTCTGGCATTTCTAGCATTTCTGGCTTATCTAGCGTCACTCGCTTTCACAGGCTTCCATATTATCGCAGGAAGTGTAAAGCTTGGAGTTTCAGTCCCAGAATCTTTCAACAAGCATGAGCCGAACTAACATCCCTTCCCTATTCGCTAAAGGCCTCGCTATGGGCGCTGCCAATGTAATCCCGGGGGTATCTGGGGGTACAATCGCACTGATAACGGGGATCTATGAGCGACTAATCAATGCGTTAAAGTCGATCGATCTAGACGCGATAAAGCTCCTCTTGAAGCTTGACATCAAAGGCCTATGGGAAAAGGTGGACGGGACTTTTCTTGCCGCCGTGTTGGGTGGAGTCCTCATCAGCATCGTCAGTCTAGCAAAGATTCTAGAGTTCGCACTTGAAGAGTACGAGACATTGACTATGGCCTTTTTCTTCGGGCTTATTCTTCTGTCGATTTACTACGTTGGCAAGAAAGTCCGAGATTGGAGCGCCAAAAGTACAATGGCTCTGATTATCGGGGCGGCCATTGCAGCAGGCATAGCCTTCCTTGCTCCGGCCACGGAGAGTAGCTCGTTTTTCTATGTTTTCTTATGCGGTATCGTTGGCATCTGTAGCATGATTCTGCCGGGGCTATCGGGCTCATTCATTCTCATCATAATGGGCAACTACGCTCTTGTACTCGGAGCCATCTCTTCCTTCGATATGGGTATTCTTGTCCCACTAGGCCTGGGTTGCGTATTTGGGTTGGTCGCCTTTTCTCACCTCATATCCTGGATTTTCAAAAACTACTATGATGAGACGATCGCTCTCATGACTGGATTTATTCTCGGCTCGCTTGCAGTTATTTGGCCTTGGAAGAAAGCTGTGCTATTGAGGGTCTCAGGTAGTGATGGTGCGCCCAAAGACGTTATCTCTGGCTACGAATGGATGATGCCGGACATCGGTCTCACTGAGACTTGGATCGGAATGGCTTTGATCATTGTGGGCGCTCTAAGCATTTGGTTTACGGAGCGACTTGGAAACGAAGAGGAGCCCCCAAGTGCAAAGTAGCTTAGTGATCCTTTCTACCAGGATGACGCGGACCGGCAAAAGATACTCCTCCAAATCTTTCTTCCAAGCCAAAAAAATCAGCGACCGAGGCCGCGTGATCCACAAAGCTTGAGCGAACACCTAGGTCCCTTACGCCGCCACTCTGTTGGCAAAGGAGCAGAGGGACATATTCTCTTGTATGATCCGTCCCTGGATAGCTAGGATCATTACCATGATCTGCCGTGATACATAAGGCATCTTCCTTGCGCATGGAAGCCAAGATGGCCGGCACGGCCCTATCAAATTCCTCCAGAGACTCGGCAAATCCCTCCGGATTATTCCTATGTCCGAATTCCTGATCAAAATCGATCAGGTTGACCCACATGAATGTATCCTCATCGGGTCTGCACTCACTTATCGCTGACAAAGTCTTCTTTATTCCGATCTCATTCCTGCCTGTCTTAATAAATCTATCGAAACCAAGCCAGTCAAAAAGCGAGGCCACCTTCCCAACACTAATCGTGTGTACTCCCTTTTCTTGCAGGCAAGACTGCAGACATTTCTTCTTTGGTTTTAAGGAATAGTCCTTCCGATGGTCTGAATGGCGAGTAAAATTCCCGGGTTCACCAGAAAATGGCCGAGCAATAACTCGTCCAACGCTAAAGTCACCCACACAGATTTCCGTCCTCATGACTTCACAGATTTCATAGAGCTTTTCAAGGGGGATCACATCTAGATGAGTAGCAATCTGAACCACAGAGTCGGCCGATGTATAGATAATGGGTTGGCCGCTTTTGAGGTGTTCTCCACCGAAATCTTCCAGCACGGTTGTGCCTGAAGTCGGCATGAGGCTGAGGCCTCTGTCGAATCCTGTCTTTTCGAGAAATCGATCGGCTAATTCTGAGGGAATACCGTTGGGAAAAGTAGGAAAGGGCTTGTCTAAGAGGATCCCGGCGAGCTCCCAGTGCCCCGTCGTGCTGTCTTTCCCGACGCTCGCCTCTGCCATTTTTCCATAAGAGGCAAGGCAGGCTTTCATCGGTCCGACGCCTTCAAGTTGAGCGATGTTGCCGAGACCAAGCATTTTCAGGTTCGGAAGACTCGGTTTGCAGCGAGCCAATACATGACCAAGGGTATGCGATCCTTCATCGCCATAACTCTTCGCATCGGGAAGGTGACCTATCCCAACACCGTCCAATACGATGCTAAGCCATAGCGCCACAAGTTACCTAGGATACAAGAATGGTATTTTCGCCAGTTTGATAAGCTTCTTTGAAAGCCTGTCCGGCGGATACTCGGAAGGATTCCGAACTTTGATGTATAGTTGAGAGGCAAGCTGCTCCTATTATGACTTCACCAGGAATGTCATAGGATGAATCAGCGAAATGATATTGAGCTTGATTGATCCAGTCTTCAACGTCTTCTACGATTCCTCTTATAAATACACCGAAGGCCATCTTTCCCACACGCTCCACCCTACCCGTTCCTTCAATACGCTCGAGGTCCTTTCTCATCAGATGTTCGATTTCAGCAAGATGATCATCTTCCAGCTTCTGATACTCTTCTGTCTGAACATGTATTAATGCTAAAGCTAAAGGGGTCTCCGTTTTTCTCGCTCGGCTTACCTCTTCTTCAATGATCATGTTATATGGCTCATCGCTCGACAATGTCACAAGTCTTAGTGGCTCCGCTGGGATGTAGTCACCCCGGGCTTCAGTTTCTTCTCTGATGTGGAATCCACCGTGAACAGAAAGCATTTCGCCAAGAAGTCGTCCTGAGTTTTCGAGTATATCGAATTCGTCTGCTGAGAAAGGCTCATCACCTTCGGCAACATCAGCTAAAAGATGCGCAGCTAGTTCTCCATCTAAATATATAGGACAGACTACAAGGTCGGTCAGGGGTAAGGACTCCGTATAATAACCGAGGTCTTTTCCAGTAATGCTACCGTCTTGTACTTCAATACGCAGTGTGTCCTGACCGGTAAAGTCTGCAAGGAAATAGGAATCGTATGGAAATCGCGACGAGCGGCGAACGAATTTTGAATCGGAAAGAACATCCAAAACCCTGAATTCTCGTCGTGAATGATCAACCCGAAGAAGACATAGCGTACTAGCGCTACTGGCAGTTCTTACGGATTCAAGAAATGGTCGAACTAGTTCGTTGGACACTGCTCCCGTTTCGGCGACCGGTCCATTCATTGGCGCGCCGTCTCCTGAGACCTCGTTGATATCTATTTCAGAACTCAATTCCGGATCTACAAGAGGTGCGAATCTGCCATCGTCAAGACCATCACCTAGCGACTCCAGCTCCTCTTTTGAGCTTGACATACCGTCACCTGAGGTTCCACCAATTGGGTCAGATTTGGGTAGCGATTTTTCATCCTCGATCATCCAATTTGGCTTGTCCTCATTTTTCGATATAGGTTTTGCCTTTCCTATCACGTCGAGGGAAGAATCGACGAGAGAAATATTCTCAATTGGGGGTGAGGACATCTGCACTTCGGTCATAATGCCTTTGTCCTCCGGCACCTTTTCGCTAGCCAGATTGGACTGGGATCCGGCCTCTCTCACTTCTAGAATTCCCAGGTCTCGTAATGTCTTGTCCTTTGTCTGTGATTCACTGACTGGTGCAGCGGTTTTTGATTTGTGTTTTCGCCTCTGGTCTCTAGCACCTATGATGAAAGTGATCAGCACCACTAAAAATAGGATGACTGCGCCGGCGATTAAAAGTGGGTCTTGAAATATCAAAGCTAAAGCGGCAACAATGAATAGCAATCCACCTGAGACAAATCGAATCATATGTGCACCTTTATATTGGATAGCAGTGGGCTACTATCTCTCAAAAAAACGTCTTCAAACATTTTCACGACTGATCCGTTGTCGAGTCGGGTTTTACAGGACGAAATGCCGAGACATTTCGATAATTAACTCACCCTGAAGATACATTCAGGAAACATCCATCCCAACAATTCCAAAGCCTACTAACTGTCAAAACACATGGATTCGTACTATAAACCAGAACATTTACCAAAATTTGGCACAATTGCCGAAGGAAACAAAGAGTTAGCCGACCTATTCTTCGCGTATTACGGAAAAGTCTTCGAAGAGGGAGCCCTGACAAAACGCGAGAAAGCTCTAATTGCCTTGGCCGTATCCCACACAGTTCAGTGTCCATATTGCATTGATGCTTACAGTAACGGATGCCTCGAAAATGGCTCTGACTTAGAGGAGATGACAGAAGCGATTCATGTCGCAACAGCCATTCGTGGAGGAGCATCGCTCGTTCACGGTACGCAGATGTTGGATCACGTTAAAGAAACGATGATGTAAACTGGTCACTGGCTGACTGGTAATATTGTTTTTCTCTTTGCATGTGTATCAATATTGTGACCATTAATTAGATACCTAGATCGGAATTGAATCAAATATTTCCAAGAGAGAACAATGCTAATCCACTAGCTAGCCAATAGGCTAGTAAGCTAGAAAGTTAGATCATGATTGATATAAATGTCTTGAGCCGAGAGCTCATGGAGGCCGATGGAGGGCCAAAGAGAACTACAAGTTTATTGTCGCGGCAAGTACCCCTGGTTCAGCCAAGTGTACAGTTGGACATTCTCCACAAAATCGACTTAAACGGCGGAGGGAATTTTGCCAAGAAGATCGCAGAAACCGGATGGACTAGACTTAGCCCGTCCAAGCTCGAAATTTTCCAGATCAATCTAGGAAAGCTCTGCAATATGACATGCAGGCATTGCCATGTAGACTCAGGTCCTGATCGTGTACATGAGAACATGGATCGTGAGACAGTGGATGCTTGTTTGCGGGCCCTCGAGATTTCCGGAGCCCATTCCGTTGACCTGACGGGGGGAGCCCCGGAGCTAAATCCGAATTTTGAGTACCTGATCGATGAATGCGTATCCAAAGGCAAGCACGTCATGGATCGATGCAATCTGACTATCCTAACAGTGCGTCGATATCAGCATTTGCCCGAGTGGTTGGCAGAGCGTGGTGTTGAGGTCATTTGCTCACTTCCCCATTATCGGAAAATGAATACCGATGCTCAGCGTGGAGATGGTACTTACGAAAAATCGCTTAAGGCACTTCGAAAGCTAAATGAGGCCGGATACGGACAGGGCGATCCGAATAAGATTTTGACTCTGGTAACAAATCCCGTTGGTGCTTTTTTATCGAGTAGCCAAGGAGACCTTGAGGCAACTTGGAAGAGTAACTTAGAGAGAAATCACGGTGTTCAATTTGATCGATTAATTGCGATCAACAACATGCCTATTTCTCGATACTTGGAGTGGCTCGAAGAGTCCGGCAATACTCAAGTCTATATGGAGCGCTTAGTAAATGCCTATAATCCATCGACGATTGAAGGGCTCATGTGCAGGAATACAATATCCGTCTCGTGGGATGGTAAACTCTATGATTGCGACTTCAACCAAATGTTGGAGATGGAGGTAGATCTTCCGGATGGGTCGGTGCCACGGGTTCAGGATTTCAATCTGGAAATGTTAGCACAAAGGCAGATTCGGACCGAGCGTCATTGCTATGGGTGTACAGCTGGATCTGGGTCTTCTTGTGGCGGGGAAATAGCCTAGGAAGTGTCTAGTTTACTTGGGTATATTTTCTTGACCATTCTCAATTCAGGGTGATCAATAAGCTAGGAAAGGTCGTGGGTCAGGTTTCATGTACAAAAATGGAACATCTAATTGTCTCGACGGCTGTCAATCTTCAGATAGTGTGGTGTTGACTCCTTAATTAAGGGATTCGGGTCACCTTGGATGTCCTTCGTCTTTTCCTGCAGAAGTTTGAACTGTAAGCGAGCGTTCTCTTCTGACTGCAGAATGATCAAGTCCGATTTTAGTCTTAGGTATTCGATTTCTTGAGGTCTTTCAACGAGATCGATATCCTCTCGCTCGATTCCCTTGATATGATCATCTACAGCTCTCTCGATAAGTTCTGGCCTTGATTCCTTTTCTCTGTTTTTGCTGCCCATGGTCTCGAATATTAGATCTCATTATTGACCTATGCATTGAGTACATAGCTCCTCTTTATGTATAAAGACACATTTTTGCTCTTGGCATAACATTAAACGGTGGACGGTTACTGTCTTTCATTTAGAAAGTCCTCTCTTAGCTCCGAGAGTCGCGAATCTGATCTAAGGGCATTCGTGATTTTGTGGCAATAGGCTCTGACAGTTTGAATTTCCAAACCCGTGGTATTACAGATTTCATCGTAAGGCATGTTATACACAAATCTGAGGTTGGCGATTTTCTTTAGATGCTGAGGGAGAAGCATGATAGCTTTCTTGATGGCATCGAGAATAACGGGTAGGTCCAGTTCTTCCTTGATCTCATCTAAGAGTTCATCTCCCGGTTGGAGCTCGACTAGTTTCGATCCTTTTACATCCCTAAGAAAGTTCTTGAGGCTATTGCGAGAAACGGACAAGACCCAACCTGCAACACTCATCGGATTTCGGATGGCACCGAACTTATTCCAACATCGAAGGAATGTTTTTTCTAAAAGAGATTCGAAGGCCTCCGAGTCTTTCAAACCATATCGAAGAAATTGCTGCAGCAGGTATCGGCGGATATAACAGTATGCCCAAAGTTGGAGCTGGTGTTGGGTTTGTGAATCTCCCTTTTCGATCCACTTTGTGTAGCTAGATGCGAGGGACTCGAAATCGTCGAGCTCGAATTTTAACCGTTTGACGAGATTGCTTTGCTGTAGTCTTTCTATGCTCATAGGGGAAATGATTGGGACGTCGGGCGTCTATTGTATCATTCGCATTCTGGTCAGAAAGTGCGACAAAGAGGGGCTGAGGGGCTGAGGGGCTGAGGGGCTGAGGGGCTGAGGGGCTGAGAAATATATTTTTTACACTTGGGCCTTGTCAAGTGAATACTGCAATTTCTTGCAAACCGGGGATTCCCTTTAGACTTCTAGCGATCCAAGTGATCTTCGTCCTAGGGCCAACTTAACCCATCATGACGTAATGGAGATCTTGAATAAAAAACCAACAAGAGACTATCGAACTATCGTGACGGGAAAGACCGACCGATTTTGATCTCTATTTTCAACAACCAAATAGTATACTCCCACGGGCAAGTCATCTATTTTAAACTTAGCCAAATGCATTCCTGGACCGAGCGACGCTATCGTCTTTACTGATCTGCCCAAGGCGTCGAAAAGATAGATCGATTCCGCTATCACCTTTCCCATAGAAATATTCAGAATCGAGATTGCAGGATTTGGATAGATTTCTATTTCTTGGTCTAACGGGATTTCGATGTGCGCATCAATGGTCGTCTTTGTGCCTGTGGTAAATTTCCAAACCGGGGACCATAGAGGGGATTGACCTTGATCGTTTTGCCCCTTCACGCGCCACCAATAATCCTTGTTAGGCTCGAGGTCCGCAAGAAAAATACTGGTATCTGCAATGGCTACGGTTTCCTCAACGCTACCGGAAAAGTCGTCTGTGTCAGATAGCTGCAAGCGGTAGGTCGAGCTATTTGCAGCGGCCATCCACGAAATAGTTAGCATGGTGTCTCTTCGGGTCGCATTGTTTTCAGGAGATGAAAGAGAGACATTTGACGGGAATAAGCCTGGAATTATGGTCGAGAAGGAAAACACCTCTGACCATTCTGAAGAAACTCCTGCTGCGTTTTGCCCTCGCACGCGCCAATAGTAGGTGCTACTCACTTGAAGAACAGGATCTCGCAGGACTATAAAGGTAGTTGCAACAGAGGTCGAATCAACGAGGAGAGAATCGAATCCAGAATTATCGGCCACCTGAACCCAGTAGTCTAAGGTACTCGTGGCAGTCATCCAGTCGATTTGAACTGGTATAAATCGTCCCAAGGCACCATTCTCGGGAGATAAAAGGGTAACCACGGCAGGAAGCGGATTGGCTATTGTTTTAAAGGTCCAAGTTGGTGACCAGTCTGCCTCGGCAATATTATTTCTGGGCCTAACTCTCCAGAAGTAGTCTTGATTTTTCTCCAAAGGTCCAGCTTGAAAGAGTGTTGAATCAACTGATAAGCTGTCGTGGACAAGCGAAGAAAAAGCATCGTCTGTAGCTAGCTGAAAATGATAGTAAGTAGCATGGATCGCAGCCTGCCAGGAAAACTCGATGTCCAAGTCGGCATCCACGTCATTGTCACTTGGCGCGAGAAGATTAGTGGTCCCAGGGGGATCACATACGGCTCTGGTGTCAACAATCGTATCGATCTCCATTCCATTATTTGCAACAATATTGTCAATGGTAAAATCATCTGTTACGCTGGTGTTAGAAATCGATATGGAAAAAGATTGATCACCAAGACCCCATTGCGCAGATCTGCTGTTCCTGTTGGCAAAAACATTGTCCAAAAAATTTCCTCCCGCTCCATCACCTTCCTGTGTATCAAATCCATAAACCTCAGCCGCGAAAGTATCCGTCACGGGAGAATCGATTATGATGCAGTTGTTGCTGTGACTTCCCCCTGCTGAGAAAATAACGGCCTTTCCGGACGGAGATATTTCCGTACCCACGCCTAAAACCGTGCTCCTGAAATCATTGTTATTGGATGACCAGTCTACCCTTTCATTGCTCCCTCCAACTCCGTTTCCGTTGGCACGGCCTTGCAATCCTGAATAGCGGAAATCTTTGAAATTATTGTTCGTAAAACTATAGCGACCTTGAAAATCGAAGTTGTCTCCTTGAGCAAAGTTTTCGAAAGAAATATGTCGCCAAGCTCCCTCGAAGGAGTTCTGGTCGACGATGGCGTTGCCGATGGATCTGAGTTGTAGAATTCCTGGAGTGAAAAAGAAATCGAATTCGGGTAGACCTGCCAACTCCAGATCTGTAACCTTCATTTCGTTGTTTGTGAATTCAAAATCGATAACCCCTTGCACGTCCCAATAGGTGTTCTCGCCCAGGTTGTCGCGAATAATTACCTCTCTGATAGCTTGGTCGCCCGCTCCAACGCGAATGCGATTCCTTTTGGTATTGGTTAGGGTATTGTTTCTGATTTCGACTGTTTGAGAATTGCTCGGATCTGAATGAAGCACGTTCTTCCATAGGACAACGAAGCCTTCAGTGTTCATTGCAATATTATTTTGAATGATGACCGTTTCGGCATTCGGATCATCTGTCATGTTTATGGCGGAGACAGGCAGATCGGAAAAGGTATTGCCTTCGATGACAACGCTTCCAACTCCTCCACCCCACGCAATTGCTCCTGAGGCTTGACCTTGGCGTTCGAATTCCTGATTCAATCGCGAGATCGTATTGTTAATTATGCTGATTTCTCCTGATCCTGTGAGACCGGTACCCGATATGTTCGCAAAGACTCCCGACCCATCACTTGCCGTAATATTTGAAACGAGACCTCCATCGGCATTATTTGCAAATCGAATAAAGTCTCCAGGAATGTTCCTTACCTCACCGTCCGTGATTTTGGGGTTTTCTCCATTGGCAATTACAAGAACCGACGTGTCCCATTTTATTATCGTGTTGTTATTGGCATAATTTCCGTCGAATACAAAGTTCTTGACGGTTACACCACTTGTCGAAATATGTACGAGAGGTCCATCGCTAGTCATTGTGGCATTGGCCAAGGGTTCTTCGACTGACGACTGGGTCTTTACCAAATTCCCCGTGATCGATTGTATGCGTAGAGCACCGGTGGAGACGTCGTATCCACCATTCGAAGAAACGGAAATCCACATACCCTCTAGAAATTGAGAAGCATCCTGTAGCTCCCAATTGCCTGCACCGGTGTAGGCCACAACAGCACTTACGACCTCATCGCACTTCTTTAGCGTTGCGCCTTGGAAGTCAAGAGTCTGGTTTATTTCGGGTTGCAAAGGTTGACATGACAGGTAAGTCTTCCCTGGGGTAAACAATATCTCAGCTCCTGCTCCCGCGGCGTTGATCGCTGCCGATATAGCCATAAAGTCATCTGAGATTCCGTCGCCCATGGCTCCATGAGAATCGACATTTACTTGGCCAAATAAGTTTGAAAGGCCGAGACACAGAGTTAACGATAGGGTAATGAGGTTTTTCAATTCAACAGGATTTTGGTGCAATAACCTAGTTCGACGAATGATACGGAAAAATCGGGGGCCGAGGGGCTGAGGGGCTGAGGGGCTGAGGGGCTGAGGGGCTGAGGGGCTGAGGGGCTGAGGGGCTGAGGGGCTGAGGGGCTGAGGGGCTGAGGGGCTGTAAGGAATTTTTGCCCCAGATATTAGCTAGTCAAGTCTATCGCCGATTTCTCTGAGCTAATTCATTTTTCTCTTGATCGAAGACATAGTCCTTTTCTGAGTTGAGCCATGTCCCTCCGATCCAGTAGTCGCGTTTGGGTTCGTACCTCTCATCTCCAGCCAAAACGTCCTTGCCGTAATCTGTTAGGATGAGCTTTTTCCGCCAATACATCTGCTTTGAGTCGGGATTGACTTTTGTGTCTTGCTCGAGATGAAATTTGAGAAGTGGTTTGTCAGCATTCAGCATGCGATCAAGTCTCAGAGCGAAGGAGCCGTCTCCCATGAACTTGGGTGCGTCCGCGTCGAGATAGGTCGTGAATATTTTTCCCGAACTGATTCCTTCTTGTTCTGAAATAATTTTAAGAACGATTTCCTCTGTTTTTGTAAGTCCTGTATTAAGTGATGGATAAAGAGCTTTCAATCGAGAAAGTGCGCCCCACATGCAAGACAGACTTGTGAAAGAAGCCTTGTTGAATCTATTTAGATCTATCGGTGAATCGCGAGTAAATGCCTTCCAGAAATCGCGGGCTTCAAAAAGCTCTCTTTCGGTGACTTCGACTTTACTATCTCTGAAAGCCAGCAATTTTTCAGACGAGATCTCTCCGATGAAATCATCGCACTGAGCTAGCCAAACCCTATCCGTCCGTCCAAGCTCATGGCAATAGTGTAAAATCTGAATGAGCTGCAGTTGATCATACAAGTCGTGCTCGAAGACAAGCACGAGTGGATCCGAAGTACTCCGCTTTTCTAGGTAGCTGTTTCTCTCGAGAAATCGACGGGCGATGGACTCTGTAGAATGTGGAAGGTGTTGAGCGAGGTACTTTGAGCGTTCCTGAACCAAATTAGCCATCGGAAGATCGCGAACGGGACCGTCATGCAGGACATCGTCCCAGCTGAAGATCTCGTCCGTGACACCCGCTTTACGAAGGGCTTCGATGCCAGAGCTGCCATTGGTCAAGATGATCACTTCGTGGTTATTGGTTAGTGGTTGTTAGTAATTGGAGTTCCAAAAGAATCCCGAGATGCCGTCTATCAATTCATTGGAAAATTAACGGACAAGAAGCATGCTTTTTGTATCCCTAAACTCCCCTGCAGAAAGTGTATAGAACTATCTTCCGCTTGGAAGGTCGGCGGATCGCCGAATGACCGTCGGTTGTTGTCTCAAAAAGAGACTGAATCACACCTCATTCCTTCAGCTCCTCACGGTTCGGCGAAGCTGAAGCCTTTTACTTCCCAATCCTTCGATAACGCCCAAGGTCCTTGTATCGATCAAACAAGAGCTCTTGCCGACTTTCCTCCAGAATCTCCTTACCATCGATAAATATGTGTTCAGCCGAGGTCGATAGTTCAAATGGATCACCCGACCAGACGACCACGTCGGCGACTTTTCCCTTTTCAAGGCTTCCCATTGATTCACTAAGGCCCCAGACGGTTGCCGGACCTAAGGTCACTGCGCGCAAAGCTGCATCGTGATTCATTCCATTTGCAACAGCCAGACCAGCATAGTGCGAAAGAGATCGTCCACCCGTCAGGAGAACTTCCACACCCGCATCGGCCAAAACCCCGGCGTTCTTAAGGGAAGCCGACAAGGCATCGAAAGTCGGTAAGTCTTTAGTCGGCGTGACTATCACAGCAACATTAGCCGCTGCTAAGTCTGGAGCAATCTTCCACGCTTCTGCCCCGCCCTTAATCACGAGCTTGACATCGAACTCTTCCTTCAAAGAGAGCGCCAAGCGCATGTCGCTGACACGGTTGACTGAGACGACCAGGGGAATTTGACCGGATACAACTTTCTGCAGCGCTTCGAGATTGCGCTTGTTCAGTGACGATCTTCCTCCCTTAGCTTTCGGATCTTTCTCCTTCTTATCGGCCTTCTTCTTGTCATCCTTATCGGATTCCTTGTCATCTTCTTCCTCCGGGTCGAGCATCTTTGCACGCGCGTCCCAAAGAGCATCGTGGAGACGTTGATAAATGGCCGCCCGTGATCCGCCAGCGCGTCCAGCACCCACCTCGCCTAAAGCGGTATAGATCGCAATCGACTCCCCGCGGAGCATTTCCGAGACAGTGTTTCCATCTAGTGCAATGACAGAGCCCTGGCCCGTGAATAATTGGCTTCCTCCCGGAGCGACGACCGTTGATGTGACACCGCGCAGCCGTGTGATTGGAATGTGTGTGTTCTCTGGATTAACACCCCAGACGACATTGAAGGATGCGCTAAGGTCTTTCTCCGAGGTCGTAGCGTCTCTAGTTGATGCCGTTGATCCAATCTCGGTCAGTCCTGTTTGCGAGTTCGAATCGAGGAAGCCGGGTGTCACCACCTTGCCGGATCCATCAATGACGCGTGCATCGGAGGGAATAGAGACATTCGCGCCCACTTCGGCGATGATTCCATCCTGAATGAGAATAGTACCATTCGGAATTACATCACCCGATATCGTATGAATCTCGGCGTTTGAAATCGCGATGCTTTGCGCCGAAACAAACAAGGAGTTCGCTCCGATTAGCATGAAGACTATTAAGTATTTCATCGACCCACCTCATTTTTCATTCCTAAGACAAAGTCACCGAAGACAAGGGGGTCAGGTTCGTTGCGATTGTACATCAAGGCTCCATCGATATAGACGTGTTCGGCATGGGAGTAGACACTGAATGGATCTCCATCCCAGATAACGAGATCAGCCATTTTTCCGGTTTCCAGCGTGCCGGTTTTGTCTGCAATACCTAGGGCCTTTGCAGGATTCGACGTAATCCAAGAGATGGCCTCTTCCGGTGAAATAGTGATACCTTCCTCTCGGCCCGCTCGCATGGCGACGGCCGAATGCTGGTTCAGACGCTGAATTTCAACAGCCGAATCAGAATGAACAATCGCGCAAGCGCCAGCTTCATGAACGAGTGCGACATTCTCTTCGATTCCATCGTAGGCTTCGAGTTTGAATCCGAAATTTCCAGAGCCCCACATGGACGCACAAATACCATGCTCAGCGAGATAGTCGCGCACTTTATAGCCCTCGACAGCATGATGAAAGGACGTAATCTTGTAGCCAAACTCATTAGCGATATTAATCATGTTTACCATTTCATCGCCGCGATAGCAATGGTTGTGAACCAGAATCTCGCCAACCAGCACACCGGCCAGTGTCTCCAGTTGCAGATCCCTATCTGGCATGGTGCCAGGCTTTGATCCAGCATCCCACCAGGCCTGCCACTTCCGCAGATATTTCTCCGCTTTGATCCATGCCATTCGATAGCCCGCACCGTTGCCCATTGCAGAGGCGGGTGACTCCTTCCGTTGTCCATATACACGTTTCGGATTTTCTCCGCATGCCATCTTTAGGCTGTGCGGCGCCTCGGGAAATTTCATTCCTTGCACAGATCGCGATGGGACATTCTTTAGCGTCACGCCTCGACCTCCAAAGAGATTGCCTGATCCCGGGAGAATCTGTAGCGAGGTTACTCCACCAGCCAGTGCAAATCCGAATCCTGGATCCTGAGGCCAGACCCCATGTTCGGCCCAGACTTCAGCGGTGTTCGGACCGGTCATCTCATTTCCATCGGCCTGCGACGGGATGCCTGGGGATGCGTAATTGCCAAGATGAGAATGCGTATCGATGATCCCCGGGGTCACCCATTTGCCGCTGGCATCAATGGTGGTTGCCGCATCAGGCACCGGAAGCCCTACTCCAATTTCGGCGATGATGCCAGCGCGCATGACGATGCTACCGCCCTCAATACGTTCTCCCGATCCCGTAAGAATCGTTGCGTTTTGTATCACCGTGACTTGAGACGGAAATGCTTTGTAGGTCGAAGGGAAAGGATCCGGAAATAGCTTCTCGGTCTTCTGAGCGCTGAGGGGAATCGCCGTGGCAGCAGAGAGAACGAGCGCTGCGATCGGCAAATAAATCTTGTTGGGCATGAATCTTGGGTTTCTTGGAGATTCAGAATACTCTAAGCCCCTCGGATTTCAAAGAGAGGGATTCGGCTTTGTCAGACTCCCTACTCCCCACTCCTTACGGATTCGGCGAAGCCGGACCTTCCCTTGCCCATCACAGACTCGACGAAGTCGAGGTCTCTTTCCGTGCCCAGTCCGGCGTCCCAAACCAAGCATGCATTTCCGGCTCAAAGATGGCAACGACCGAATCAGGCTCTGCGATTCCACCCCGATCTTTCGTATCGATTTGCCACTGATCCAAGGCAGCGCGCATAGCCAACAAGGCAGCCTGATCATCGGCTTCGTCTGACTCGGCGAGGTTGTTGATCTCGTAGGGATCCGTTGATGTTTTATAAAGCGACTCATAAGGCATCGGCATCATCAGTTCTTTGGCCGGACCTTCGAGCGTGCCAGCCGCGAGCATTTCGCGCATGAGCGGCTTGATCATGAAGCACTTTTCCTTATATCGATTCAGAGTCGAGAATCCTTCGCCTTCACTGTAATTTCGGATGTAGTGGTAATCCTCGCCTCGAACAGATCTCATTCGGAGGACTGTTTCATCAATCCGATCCCGCGCGCTGAAGGCAAAAGTTCTAGCTGGGTCTGGTTTATCACCAAGGATGTTTCTGCTTTGCATGCCTTCCGGCTTTTCGATTCCTGCCAGACCCAATGTCGTTGCCGTAATATCTAGGAGGCTAACTACATCATCGATAACCTTACCTCGCTCGAATTGTGGAGGTGCGTCCATTCCGGGTGGGTAGTAGACGAACATTGGAACATGGATTCCGCTGTCCCAGAGCCAGTGGATTCCGCGTGGCTCCATGCGACCGTTGTCGCCAAAGAAGACGACAATTGTATTGTCCGCTAGGCCTTCATCGCGAAGTCTTTTCAAGATCCAGCCGATTCGAATATCCATTCCGGAGATCGAGTTTAGATAGCGGGCCCATTCCTCTCTCACGATCTGGTGTTCTGGATAATAGGGCGGCGGCGTCACATTCTCTGCCGTCGCCACTTGAGGATGAATCTCATGACCGTACCATTCTACTCGATCATGATTGTAGGTCTCTCGGTCATAAATATCGTACTCCGCCTCTGGCATATTAATCTGGGCGAAGAAGGGCTCGTTGTTTTTCAGAGTTGACCAGTCGTTGCTATTGTAGACATCGCCCTCTTCCGCAAAGTTGAGATCAAGCTTTGCCGTCCCAACCTCGAGGCTGTCGATCCATTTAATATTCGCCGTGTGGTAACCCACATCATTCATTCGATGGGTCATGGGACGCATGCCATCTGGAAGTCGATAGCCATCGCTGCGATGTGATCGCATGTTATGCATGTCGGTCGTGGTGGCGTAGTTACCAACCATGAAGGCGGATCGGCTAGGGGCGCAGACCGGGGAGGTTGAGAAAACATTGGTCCATCGCGTTCCTAGGAGTGCTAGTGAGTCGAGGTTAGGCGTGTGCACATTGGCGGCGCCGTAGACTCCGAGATCCAGATCCATATTTTCGCCGACTAGCCAGAGAATGTTAGGCTGAGAGTCGCTGGGAGACGGGCTAGAAATTTGGTCAGCGCAGGATGAAAATAAAGCTAGACAAAGAAGACCCAAGAAAAGGAGTTTCATATAAATGGAGTTTGAATTCCATCAAGTATAGAAATTTCCTTCCTATTTATTTCGAAGCTCCTCTAAGGCTCGCTCGAGAACCGTGTCACGCCCGGCTCGGATATCGGCGATCTTTGGTCTGACTTCGATATCTGGCATCACACCGACACCGACAAATTCCCGACCACCTGGATAGTAATCTCTCTTCGAGCAAACCTTTGCGCTACCATTTCCTGGCAGCTCGAAAAACAAAGGCTGGCCAGTGCTTCCGCCCGAGGCCTCTCCCATTAGAAGACCTCTTTCCATGGCATCGAAGGCCACGGCAAAATCTTCTGCGGCTGAGAAGGTGCGTGGGCTGGTTAGGACGATGACCGGCTTCTTGTAATGGAACTCTCCATCGGCATTGAAGGAGCCTGCCTCAGTACCATAGGTACTTTGACCGCGACCCCAAGCTCGGAATGCCGGTCTGTAATTTGGCGTGTACCAGGCCGATGTAGTCAATGGCGTATCGGTCAGGAAGCTGAGGATACGCCATCCGACACCGCTATTTCCACCGCCATTATTTCGCACGTCGAGTATCAAACCGTTCGCGGCGGAAATCTCTTCGAAGTTTTCCTCGAACTTCTGAGCGGCGATCGGGGATCCAAAAGTATTCAGCTCCACATGTGCGATATTGCCTTCCAACATCGTGAGGACAAAGGGGTGTCTCGGTTTCCTTTTTCCATTTCGTGGGAGATCGACGAGCACTTCCTCACCGTTCTGACTCAACAAGGTTAGTTGAACGTCCTGCTCGGAAGAACCGCTCAAGAGGGCGTATTCAAAAGTTCGTGTATCCATGTCCTGCGACGTCGATGCGCTTTGATAGGGCCTGACATGCTCGTCGGAATATTCCTTGACCTCTTGCCCACCGACGACGACGACTTCTTGTCCGATGAATATCCTTTTGTCCAAAAGCGTCGAGTCGTCAATGGCAACCACCAAGACTTTCCCCTCCACAAGCCTTGTTCTCAATCCTGGCCTCGAGTTTACTTGTCTAAGGAGTTCATTTGGGTAGCGGACATAGGTGTGTGCGTCTTTCAGTTGCGCGATGAGTTCGGTGAGGGTCTGGTAGTAGTCCTTGGTGGAGCCGGTGGCCGACACCTTGGGCAGGTAGGCGAAGTAGAGCGAGTCCCAATTGAGATCGGGTACGAGATCGAAGTTGACGAAGTTGAATTTGACTTCGGCCCAGACTTTGGAGAGCCCGGCTACTTTTTCTTCAACGGAGATGTTGTACTGGAAGTCGGTCTTGAAGTTGGCAGCGCCCCACATCTTTTCGTTGAGGTTCGACTTGGTTTTGGCAAGGTCGACTAGGCTGCTCCACCCAGCGTGATCACGCAGGCTGTTGAGGTCGCTATCCGATTCGATGTGCTTGACATTCAGGAAGCCGTATAGGATGGAATTTCTAAGCCACTCGATACCTTTTTCGACTTGGCCATCTAGCGCGAAGGAGCAGGCGGCGTTGTAAGCGAGGCTGGCGTCTCTGCTGGTGTAGTCGAGGGCCTCGACGTACTTCTCGGCGCTGAGTCGGTATTCCTTTTTGTCATAGGCTTCCCGAGCTATTTCTTCAGGACTTTGGGATTGAGCAGAGAGGGAGGTTGAGCATAGAAAAAACGCCACTGCAAAGTGGATCCCAAATCGGATATAGAACATCGATTTAATAGTCTAGTGATGAAGAGCAGGCTCTCCATTTCGAGACGGGATTAGTCGGGCAATGTTACAGCGAAACGTATAGCGTCTATCTATTGACGTTTGCCTAAAAGTACGACTAGGATATAAGTGCAAACTCGAAATGGCCGAGGTCCTTGAAACTATGACTACCGGTCAGTTTCGAAAGCGCAGAAAGTGATATCGACTTCTGTCCTGGACACTCCCGATCCAGGAAGGCAGTACTCAATACCAAGAAACTCCACTGATCCAAGGCAAGCGGATCGACCTTCAGTCTGTCCTTCTCCGCCAGAAGACAGAACACATAATAATCCGCCCTTCGCTTCACCTCTTTCGAGTAGGCATTTGTCTCAGAATCGAAAGCCCGTGACGGTGCAATCCCAAAATTTGGTCTAGAGGGTTTCTCTTGCGGCCAAGACTGAACAAAGGCCGACGACTTTACCTCGATTCCTACTCCATTGGAAAGCCTGAGGTCGACAAAGTCCCATTCGACCCGATGACCTAGGTCAACTCCCAGGGCTTTGGCCACGATGAATTCTGCCAATCGACCCCGCAAGGTGTTGGACAGAAAATCCGCAGCTGACCAGCGCCAGAAGTCTAGAACAGAAAAGTCAAGATTCATTTCTTCTAGCTTGAAAGGTTCAGATCCTGTCATCATCGGAGTAGTTTGATTTATTCGATGGTATTCTTTTGGAGTGGACGGCACCACTAGCATTTGTTACTATATTCGCAACATTATACAGATAGGATACAAAGCATGGTGGGGCATCGGAAATCGACTGGCAAGGCTGTAGCAATACTCCTTACACCCTGCGAACAGGTCGCCACTCCGACTCCCTTTGTGTCGATCTAACCGTCCTAAAATAGAACAGCAAGGAAATGGCGACAAAACACGAATGGAGAAAGGCGGAAAAGAAGATCTATCTACCCAAAGCAAAGCCAGAGCTCATCGATATTCCGTCCTTTAAATATGTTACCATCTCTGGGGAGGGAAATCCCAACGACTCTTTCTTTGGCGATTACATATCCGCCCTCTACCCCATTTCCTACGCAATAAAAATGACGCCGAAGAAAATGGCCAAGCCACTCAAGGGATACTTCGACTATACGGTCTATCCACTCGAAGGCCTTTGGGATCTGAGCGAACAAGGGCGGAAAAACTACAAAGGTGTAATCAACAAAGACGATCTGGTATTCACCCTGATGATTCGCCAACCAGATTTCGTCACGGCGGACTTCTTCGATGAAATGCTGGCCCTAACCAAGAAGAAGAAACCCCATACGCTGCAGGACAAATTGAAGTTTGAGGAGATCGAAGATGGTCCCTGTGTACAGATGCTGCACCTCGGTCCCTACGACGATGAGCCCGAAAGCTTTAGACAGATGGAGATTTTCGCTGAGGAAAAAGGAGTGACGAGATTGTCTAAGAGACATCGGGAAATCTATCTCTCAGATTTCAGAAAGGTAGCTCCCGAGAAGTTGAAAACTGTTTTGAGATTCAAGCTAAAGAAAAAGAGATGAGAGATTATATAATGCTATTCAGCGTCGCCCTTTTCTCGGTGAGTTCAGCGCAAGCACAGTCGGATGACTGGACGGAGGTCTTGATTGAGGAATGTGGGGTTTCGGTTCAAATGCCGAGTCAGCCGACAGCAGAACAAGAGTCCATGCAATTCGGGGAAAGGATATTTCCGGTATACATTTATTCACTCAACTACCATGGCGTCAGCTTCGACTTCCGTTGTGTTCAGTATGTCGGTCCCGATGTAGTCTTACCTATTTCTCAGGCCTATGTCATTCTCGAAAGCGATGTCCGTGCAAACCTACAAGCTGAAAATCTAGAAGGCTTTGAGCAGATCAAGACTGACGGCTATCCAGGATTAAACTATGTCGAAGCCATCACCAAAGAGTCAAAAATCTATCATCGGAACTATATCATTGACAAAGACACCATCATGCTCTCGGTTGGGAGTTTCAAGACAGTCCCTGAGAAGGATCGAGATCGATTTCTAAACTCGTTCAAAGTGACCGAACGACAACTCTTAAAGCAGGCTTTCCTAGACTCGAAGAAAACAGACGCTAGCTCAGTAATCGAAATATTGCTTTCCCAAGACATCATTCACCGAGATTCCGGGCTGGAAGTCACAAGCCAATTCCTTTCTGATTGTTTGAAGTCGACAAGTAGATCGCGTTATCAATTAGACTGCGAGGACGTCTTGTTCATACACTATATTTCATTCTTTGAGTCCGAATCCGATAGTCCTCCTATTGTCCTCATCACGCAGGATGGATTTTCTGTTGAAAACAGATGGGTTTTTGAGATACGTGAAAATGAATACATAAATGTGAAGGACAAGATTTGGCCAAACATTACCCACAAGATGGTCGGCGATCTATTGATCCAAGTTACTGGTGAAAGTAAATACACAGAAGAATTTGTTCTCGCTGTTGCCCACTCACATTATCGAGTCACGCATACACCGAATGATGTTTTGATTGTCTCATCTGGTATCCCTGATGAAAACCAGATGACAAAAGTTGGAGAGATTAAATGGACTGGTCGTGATTTCATGTTTGGCCCAGTGGACAACTAAGTTGAAAAAGCAGTTCTTCGAAAATGATATGTCAATTCAGCTAGTTATAGCCTAGAAATATGTCGGACTATTGGATAAAAATAGTTCCTGTTGACGCGAGATTCGTTCCTCAAAAAGAGCATCGCGAAGAGGCACTGGAATTATTCCGAAGAATAGCTCCTGACTCGAGCGAGATAATAATAGCGCTATCGGACTTTATTCAGTTCTTCGATTGTGGGCAACTCTTTGAGCGAATTACCTGTCAGAATTGCGACGTGGAAATCACCCATGAGTGGTGGCAAGATCGAATGAGTCAAGACTTCGACGGTAAAGGATTTCGACTTCAATCCTATCCGGCTCCTTGTTGCAAGACCAACACCCGACTTGATAAATTGCGCTATGAGTGGTCGCAAGCTTTTGCGAGATTCGCAATCGAGGCCTTGAATCCAGGTATCCAGAAATTGAGCGAATTACACAGACGAAATTTCGAAGCCATCCTCGAAACACCTTTGACTGTTATCTATCAACGCCTCTAGAAGTAGCAGAACATCTCTTTAACTGAGCTATTGAGCAAATCGAAGTCCTCGGGGACTAGTGAGTCCCCATTTCGGACGATTGAAGGATAGCGTGCAATCAAGTCGAGCTGAATGATGCTAGGTTTGTGCACATCATCGACCTTTCCATAACCCACCTGGTTTGCGTATTGACCTTAGATACAAAGCTGTGCTAGCTTCTCTCGCCAATCTAGTCTGTCTGGCTTCTCTAGTTATTGTAGCCCTCTGTCCATCTCCGGCTTGGGCCCAGACTACGCACGGAGACTGCGACTCTCCTATGGCCAGCGCCCACCTGGACTACAACAACGTCGACGCTCGGCTCTACAACAACGGCGCACTATTCTGGCGAGGCGACCGAAACCAATACAACGTGCCCAAATCAGCGGCGAACAAAAAACACTCGATCTTTGCAGCTGGAATCTGGCTCGGAGGTTTGGTCGATGGCCAACTGCGCATGGCGGCATCCGACTATGGACCTTGGGAATTCTGGCCTGGCCCCCTTGATGAAAACGGTCAGGCTCCTGCAGATTGCTCTGCCTTCGATCGCATGTACAAAATCAGCATCGACGACTTGATCGCCTACGAATCAGGCGAGACAGATATCAACCCAGACTTCCTCGAATGGCCGGCACATCTCGGAGCGCCTGTAATCGATGGCGACGGCATCCTGGACAACTACAATCTCGAAGCTGGCGATCGACCCAAGATTCTCGGCCACCAGAACGTGTGGTGGATCATGAACGACCAGGGAAATGAGCACGGCTGGGCGCGGACTGTTCCACTCGAAATGGAGGTTCGTACGACGGCTTTCTCGATAAGAAATGCAGATCATCTTGACAATACGACCTTTTACAAATACGAACTGAAAAATAGATCGGACAAGGACATTGAGGAATTCTTCTTCGGCCTATGGGCCGATACAGATATAGGAAGTTTCAATGACGACTATATCGGATCCGACTCATTGCTTGGCCTCGGCTACGCTTGGAACGGATCGGATTTCGACGCTGGAATAGGCGGATATGGCGATCGTCCTCCGGCCCTCGGAATCGATTTTGTTGATGGACCCATTGAAGACGGAAGCGAAATCAACGGAACTGATTCTGGAGGCATCGACATACCTGCGAAAAAACTTCAGATGACCAATTATCACGTCTACTGGGGCGGCGGCGACCTCCAGGGAAATCCCGCCTCCGCGATTGATGCCTACCGCTACCTGCAATCCCTGTGGCGAGATGGCGCTCCCGTTACCTATGGAGGCTCCGGAAGAGGCTTCAGCGACCAAGCAACCAGATGGTCGTTTTCGGGGGAGCCAGGAGAATATTGGAGTGAGGAAAACAGGGACGATATGGGGACACGGAATGCGCCAGCTGATAGGCGATTTTTAACATCCATGGGACCCATGTTTATCGAGCCTGATGAGACCAAGACCATTATTGTGGCGATCCTCTGGACTCAAGGCGAAGATCGTTTCGACTCCGTCCGATTGTTGAAAGAGGCATCGCGATATGTCCAAAGTGGAATAGATGCCGGCGTTCATGAAGACCCTTCCTTTTTGTATCGATTCAACCCTAGACCAAAACAGGGACCAAATATTCCCGAGAGAATGAGCATCGGTACGCCCTACCCGAACCCGACGACAGGATCCATAAACATCTCCTATGATTTGAGCGGCCCAACCGATGTGGACATCTCCCTTTTCGATCTCCACGGCCGGAAAGTCAGGACCTTTCTAGCAGCCAGCGAGGATGCAGGAGCCAAAAAGAAGACTTTTTCCCTCACGGCCTGAAAACTCGAAGTCATGACAACCACCAAAAAGCACGACGAGCGAATCGCAAAAATGACCTTCGGTTCTGTTTATCCGCACTACGTTAACAAGGTCGAAAAGAAGGGGCGAAGCGTTGAAGAACTGCAAGAAGTCATTACATGGCTTACTGGCTTCACCAAGAAAGACCTGGATCGGCAGATTGAAGAAAAAGCCACCTTCGAACAGTTCTTTGCGCAGGCCACTCTCAACCCCAATGCGAGCCTGATCACCGGAACGATCTGTGGCTATCGAATTGAAGATATTGTCACTCCCTTGACCAAGCAGGCCCGATACATGGACAAGCTGATCGACGAGTTGGCAAGGGGACGGAAGATGGAGAAGATTCTGAGGAGCTGAGGAGCTGAGGAGCTGAGGAGAAATTTTGGGATCAGGCAGGCATATGTCAAGCCAAGGCGAATCTTTCACAATCAAAGGCATTGCAGGAAGCGTTTGTCATGCTTCCTCACAAGAGGATCGCCCAGGGAAGGTCAAATGTGTAGACCGATCGGTATTTTTGTCTCCCAGAATAAATCCCGAAGAACAGTCAGCTTTCGGAAAACGGACCACGGAACACGGACTACGGTATTTAGCTCGCCTGCCCATTGGCCATTAATAGCAGGAGCTCCTAGGAAAAGACAAAGGGTTGACCGAACCCATCACTCATCACCCATCACGGCTTGACAAAGTCAAGCCTCTTAAGGTACTTGGCTCGCCAGTCCATTGCCAAGCAACCAGACAGTCAGAAAGTCAAAGGACGTAACGTCACTTGACATATCGAAATCAGCGTTGTGATATCCCGGTGCACCCCCGTTGGCCGGCAGCCAGACGTTGAGGAAATCAAAGGCCGTAACATCATTACTTCCGTCACCATCGCCTCCCCACATGCCCCATTGACCGGCACCTAAATCATTCAGAGCCGCACCGCCAGATGTATAAACAATCGCAGGGTTTGCTCGTGCATCCCAGGCGGCCAAAGTCGAATTGAAATCGAGTGGCAAGTGCGTCATAACTCGAAGATGGTTTCGATGCTCAATGATTGCGTAGAGATCGTCGCGAGTTGCTGTGAAAAAAAGAGTACCGGATCCTGATAGGTTTACAATTTCCCCGAACTCGTTAATAAAACCAACACTGTTTGTCATTTCCGTGAGACTCGGAGCAGTACCGGACATCAGCCGGACACATACCCAATCCACAATACTCGGATTAGCTGCAAAGAATCCGGCAGAGACGCTTGCGGGATCGCATGTTGCATAGGGACTCACGAGGGCATCGACATCCAAGATGCCAAAACTGTTGAGATCTGTGTTCAACAAGGATGTTGTGATATTGTGCGGACCACTCAGGAGAATCTTCAAGGATGCTGTGACTCCAAGGGGTCCAATATCAAGGCGCTCATCGGCGCCAATAAATGGAATTGGAAATCCACCTACGCCACGCGGATCACCATCAAAATCATCAGTGATTTCTGGAAGCGGTGTTCCACTTATCTGAGTGATATTGGGCGACCCAAGAGAGATATGGAGATCAGCATTGGCCGCGTCGTCAAAGGTCAGCCCTCCATTGGGTGCCATCGATCTTTCTTGGAGTGATGTGGCAGCTTGAAAATCAAAAAGCGTGAGGTAGTCCGTTCCATCCCAGTGAATGACATTATCCGTCGGACTACCGTTGAAGATGAAGTTGTAATCGGAGTTTGAGATATCAGCAGCCTCTTCAACATACAGCGCATAGCCTATTGGTGCGCCTGCGTTGTATAGCACGTTGTTCAGTATGCTGATGTCCGACCCGCTATTCGAGAACACTTCCAAACCACGACTCCCGGTGGAGTAAATCGTATTGTTAAAGATATTTACATTCGCCGCCGCAGAGAGGCGGACTCCAATGTCCGAGGTAATGAAGTTGTTGGCCAGCAAAGCAGGAGAAACTGTGCCACCCGCCCCAAACAGTGTGAGGCCAATTTGATTGACTCCCGGCATCAATATTTGGTTGCGAGTGATCTGAAAGTCGTCGCCGTCGCTTCCCAAGTAAATTCCGTTGTTTACTGTTGTAGCTGGGTCCGGTCCGGTGATGGTATTTCGATCTATTACGACGTCATCCCCTTCAACCCGAATGCCTGATTGGGAAAAACCTTGTATCGTATTCGAAATATATCTACTGTCGCTGTCTCCCGACCTAGCATAGATGGCGTAGGAGCCATCGACAATGGTGTTGGATTCAAAAACATTTCTGTCGCCGGTAAGTCCGAGGTCCGCATATATTATTCCCGCGCTTGAATCCGTCTGGCCAGTCAAACCCGTGAAGCTGCAGTTTTCGAATACGTTGTCATCTGCGCCGTTTTCGAAGACGATCACATTGCCCCATGCCCCAGCTCCATCGGCAAGGAAATTTAGATATCGAAAAATGACACCGTCCGCTCCGTCAAGCTTGAGCACCCAATTATCACTTGGAGTAATCGCGGCATGCCGCAGAACAGGGATATTGACCAAGTTTGAAGGCCTAAAAATAACGGTGTCCTGTCCGCCCCCAAACAATGAACCATATCTGGTGAAATCTTCAATTACCTTGTTTACGGCATAGGTCCCTGCCCGAACTCGAAAGGTCGTTTTGCCCTTTATTCCACGACTATTGAGATGGTCGATGGCATGACTTGGATCGGTGAAATCTGGCGTGCCGCCGCCAATCGTGTAATAACCACTCCCGGTGTCCGCATTGTCAAGAGGTGAAATAGAAAGCGATGCCTCGTCCGCACCCATATAGGGGTTGTAGGGATCGCGGGAATCATTGTCATAATCGATGAGGACTTCTGGAACTGGATCACCGCTTAAAATCGGATCGCCATTCGAACTTCCATCCAGATGAAGATCACCCATTCCAATAATATCTACGAAGGTAATAGCGATGTCCGCTGAGTTCGCATCAAAGCCACTCGTACTTTGATAGGCAGAAAGATCTGCCTCTGGTAAGCCATCCCACTCCACGAGAAAACCGCCGCTCGTGTAGAAATTATTGTAATCTGAGCTAGTGAGATTTCCACTGGCCAATACTCGCATCGCATATCCACCACCGTCATTGACAAAAAGATTGTTCTTTAGGTGAATGTCTGAAAGAGAACCTCCGTTGATTATTATTGGAGTGAGCAGTTGACCCGCTCCGCCGACGCGAACCGTATTGTGATAAACGTCAACACGTCCGGTCGTGACCGCAATACCGGCATTTACATTGCTGCCTCTCATATTGATGAGATTATTCGCGATCAGTCGATCAGGCGAGGTAGATCCTACACTAAGAAGTCGGATCCCATTTTCTCCAAGCTGGGAATCGATAGCGTTGTGAGTCACGGCGCTTCCTTCTCCATCGACTTCTACCCCCGTCCACGCTGTACTCGACCAGGCGGCATCGTTCAAAGTATTGTTATCAATCAAAGCTGTGGTCTGATATCTCAGTCGTATGCCATCGTCAAACTGGCCTCCAAAACTACTGTCGATTACTTGATTTCCATCCGCGCGCGAACCAGAAGTGGATTCAAAGTCAATTCCGCGATATCCGTTGGTGAAGCTTTGGTTATCAATAGTGTTGGATTCGTTCTTTGTCCCCACTCCATAGACCAAAGATCCTTCGTCCGTTGCTGCACCTAAAATACCCTGCATAGAACCGTTCCTAACTATGTTATTGTCAGCTCCATTTTCGAACACAACAAGACGCCCGAAGGGGCTCGGAGCGCTTGCCTCGAAATCGATTCCTTGAAGAATGACATAGTCAGCTCCATTTAATTTGACGACCCAATTTGTGGACGCTCCGGCAGTCGAGTATTCCCAGGTGACTGAAGAACCCATGTTTTCACGTGTGATGCTTACAGTATCGTCGGCATTACCGGTACGAGCAAAGTTCGTTATGGTAACCTGTTCGTCATAGCTACCAGTACGGATAAGAAAGAAAACGTCTCCACTTATTCCATTGGCATTCAGATCATCTACAGCTGCTCCTATTGTGACATAGTCCGGGGCTGCCCCACCGATGGTGTAGTTCCCGATCAGCTGTGCTTGGAGAGAGCTAAACGTTAGAAGGATGAGAAAAATCGGTGATAGTAAATAGAGACGCATGGTGACCATGTTTGATAGACGAGATATAAATACACAGCGTCAAAGGTAGGGCAAAGGGACCAGATTCAAGTGAGGAGTGAAAAGTGAAGGGTGAGGAATTTCGTTCTAAAACTTAATAGGTGAAATTCGGCGCACTTTTTCTGCAAACGGACTAACGAGTTCTGCCTAAATCTCAGCTTTCTGGGATACATCCGAACAAAGCCCTTCCGACGAATTTGCTTGACACGAAGTAAAATCTGCCGTACTCTCGTAGTCCAATCACTGGCCAAATAGGTCAATGATTCATCCAGAAGAGTGGAGGGTACAGGCCCTTCGAAGCTCTGGCAACCAGCTCTTAAAAAGAGAAAAGGTGCCAATTCCTGCCTCGACCTAGTCGAGGAGAGATGAGTCGGACGAGAATTAAAAACCTCTTCCTCTCATGCGGAAGGGAATTTTTTATATCCTCTTTTCGCATAGGACGCTTCTTGCACTTCCTGGGTGGTTAGATAAACCGCGCTCAGCGCACAACCACTCAAATGAAATGAGTACTAATCAATCCTATGAGACCCTTGGGTCTATTATTTCGGAGACACAAAAAACGTTTAGTGATTACCCTGAAAAGGCCCTCGCGACGTTTTCATCGAGCTCAGAACAAATTGACGGCCTCCGTTCCATTGCTAAGCTTCGAGATCATGAAGTAACTGTCGACGAACCTCACGCTCTTGGAGGAGAGGACACAGGTCCAAATCCAGTAGAGCTAATTCTTGCCGCTTTTGGTACATGCCAGGAAATTACATATCGAGCCTATGCTACGGCTCTTGGAATTCCCTTGGAGAAAGTTTCGGTCCACGTGGACGGAGATATAGACCTTAGAGGATTCTTCGCCGTTGATGATTCTGTTCGGGCTGGATATAGCAAAATCAAGACAAAAGTTACTTTAGAGTCAAGTGCCGGGAGAGAAGACACAGACAAGCTACGTGCCATTGTGGAAGCACACTGCCCTGTCCTCGATATTCTAAGCAACCCGGTGCCAATTGAGGTCGTCCTTGAAGTAAGGGAGCCTGTCGAAGAGTATAGCTAGAAGCTAGATACTGGATACTGGATACTGGAAAGAGGTCGTCATTCATTAAGTAGAATCACGGCAATATTTAGACAAAGGATCTTGAAAAATTAAATGTTTGAGATCCTTTTTCGTAAAATAAATAATGCAGAAATGTTTCTTTTCGGGCTGCTGGCTGCGGTGTGCAGTGGCGGGAATCGTTAGCGGGTTGCAGGTTGCGGTGGCAGAGAATCGTTAGCCGTGTGCCGTTAGTCGAAAGTAGATTGAGTGATACAAGGATCAAGTGCTCCAGGTTTTCTGGGAACGGCAACCTCTCCTTCCCGCCCACCACTACCCGCAAGCTCTTGGAATTTCGGAACACGGAACACCGAACACGGATCACGTTTTTCCTTACCTTACAGATTGCCCCATCCAATCCTGGGGCCGATCAAAATGGCCAAATCGAAGACAAAACCTCCCAGTAAGAAAGGCTCGCAGCGACCCATAGTTATCAAAGGTGCGCGACAGAATAACCTCAAGAACATCGACCTTGAGTTACCACGGGGGAAGTATATCGTCTTCACCGGTCCATCAGGGTCTGGCAAATCCTCTCTCGCCTTCGACACAATTTATGCGGAAGGACAACGCCGTTATGTAGAGAGTTTGTCTTCCTACGCCCGGCAGTTTTTGGAGCGTATGGACAAGCCTGATGTCGATATGATATCTGGGCTTTCTCCCGCTATTGCCATTGAGCAAAAGACAACCTCCAAGAATCCTCGATCAACTGTCTCGACACAGACGGAGATCTATGACCATCTACGACTTCTCTTTGCGAGACTCGGTAAAACCTATTCACCCAAGTCTGGGGAATTGGTCGGCAAAGATTCTCCTAGGTCAAGTGCGGAATCCATCTTCGAGAATTTTGAGGACGGCACTAGATTTTACCTTTGCTTCCCCTTCCCTAAGCACAAAGACCGAAGCGTTCGCGATGAACTCCGAGTCCTGCAGAAAAAGGGATTCTTTCGCTTGCTGCAATTTCCGACAAAGACCCAGATCAAAAAAGGCGAAACGGAAAAGACGATTGATCTAAATGAGACAGATCTCGATAAAATGCGGGTCTCGGCGAGTCGACTTCTCGTCCTTCTGGATCGTTTGGTCGTTCGAAAAGATGACGACGCGTCGGTTAGTCGAACGGCCGACTCCATTGAAATGGCTTTCAGAGAAGGTCGTGGTAGGTGCGTTGCCGTAGCTGCTGGAAATGGAGAAAGTCTCGAATACTCCGAGTTTTTTGAGAGAGACGGCATCATCTTCGAGGAGCCCTCCCCACAAATGTTTTCCTTCAATAACCCCTTGGGGGCCTGCAAAGAATGCCAGGGCTTCGGACGGGTCACGGGTGTGGATCCTGATCTCGTTATTCCCAATCCCGACCTAAGTGTTCGGCAAGGTGCCATTGCTCCCTTTCGAACAGAGAAATGGAAGAAGTACTATGCCGATCTGGTCAGAGTTGCCCTTAGGAAGCGTTTCCCCATGGACACGCCCTATGGCGAACTCAGTCAGGAGCAGAAAGAATTCTTGTGGGACGGTGAAGGTGAATACAAAGGTATAAACGGACTCTTCAACTACATGAAGAAGAAGTCCTACAAAATGCACTTCCGGATTTTCGTAGCCCGCTATCGCGGATACACTCTCTGTCCTGAGTGCCATGGATACCGACTCAGACCCGAAGTGCTTTACGTCAAGTTTCGTGGATTGCACATCGGAGAAATTGTCGAGATGACCATTGCCCGAGCCTACGATTTCTTCAGGGAAATCGAGCTCAGCTTTGGCGAGAATGAGATTGCAGAACGAGTCTTCGAGGAGGTCGTCAATCGACTCAAATACCTCAATCAGGTGGGTCTTGAATACCTTAGCCTTGACCGACTTTCGCAAACTCTATCTGGAGGAGAGAGCCAACGAATCAATTTGGCTACCTCTCTTGGATCGGCCTTGGTTGGTTCACTTTATGTTCTGGACGAGCCTAGCATCGGGCTGCACCCACGAGATACGGATCGATTGATCCGGGTCTTGGAGCACCTAAGAGACATCGGGAATACTGTTCTTGTAGTTGAGCATGATGAGGAGACTATTCGCCGAGCCGATTATATCGTGGACATGGGTCCCAAGGCCGGAATCAATGGTGGAGAAATAGTTTTCCGAGGTGTTTTAAAAGAGCTACTGGCTAGCTCAAAATCACTTACTGGAAATTACCTGAATGGACGGGAGGCGATCGAAGTGCCCAGAGAAAGGAGAAGACCCCAAAAGGATTATGCTATCCGGATTCTCAATGCCCGTGGTCACAACCTGAAGCGTATCGATGTGACCTTCCCCTTGAAGATGATCACTTGCATCACAGGTGTGAGTGGATCTGGAAAATCAACCTTGGTTCACGACACGCTTTACGGTGGATTCCAGCGATTGGAAGGTGAGTTCGATGGGAAGGTCGGACCACATGATTCGATGGAGGGAACGATGCTGATTGAAGACATCGAGATGGTAGATCAAAGCCCGATCGGTAGATCGCCTAGGTCCAATCCTGTCACCTACGTCAAAGCTTTTGATGAAATACGTCGACTCTTCTCGGAGACTCATCAATCCAAACTGCGTGGATACAAGCCAGGTCATTTTTCATTCAACGTACCAGGTGGACGATGTGAAGAATGCACTGGAGAGGGCTTTGTAAAAGTCGAAATGCAATTCCTTGCTGATCTTTATTTAGTGTGTGAGGCCTGCAAAGGAAAGCGATTCAAGAAGGACACCTTGGAAATTCTCTACAAGGGGAAAAATATCGCAGATGTTTTAAGCATGACCGTCGTCGAGGCTCTGGAATATTTCGCGGAAGAAAAACGTATTATTCGTCGACTTGCTGTTCTTGACGAAGTGGGTCTTGGTTACCTCACCCTCGGTCAGCCTGCAACAACGCTTTCAGGTGGAGAGGCACAGCGAGTGAAGCTAGCCTATCATCTCGCTAAACAGTCGTCATCTCACACGCTCTACATATTTGACGAGCCCACAACGGGACTTCATTTTGGAGATGTTGCGAATCTCCTTAAGGCGCTCAATGCCTTGGTAGAAAAGGGGCATTCCGTTGTTGTCATCGAACACAATATCGATGTGATCAAATCTTCAGACTGGGTCATCGACCTAGGTCCCGAAGGTGGGATCGGAGGCGGAAAAATCATCGGGAAAGGGACACCTGAAGACCTAGCTGCCAATGAGAAAAGCCACACAGGTCGATTTCTGAAAGAGGCACTGAGTCTTTCATGAGCATCTCAGGACGACGTATCGCACTGTTCACCGGCAACTACAACCACATCGCCGATGGAGTCAGTCTAACACTAAACAGATTAGTTGGCTATCTCATGGAGGAAGGTGCACTGGTGAAAATCTTTGCACCGACAATCGAGAAACCTGCGCTCGAACATAAGGGCGAACTGGTCCCGGTTAAATCTATTTCTGCACCTGGAAGGCCTGAGTACCGCATCGCACTCGGACTTTCGAAAGCAGCCAAGAATGAACTGGAAATATTTGATCCTGAGTTGGTCCACATCGCGACGCCGGATTTTCTAGGTCGGGCCGCACTGAAATGGGCCAAGAAAAAAGGACTGCCAGTCTTGGCGACCTACCACACTCATTTCGCCTCCTATTTAGACTACTACAAGTTGGGAATTCTAGAGTCTCTCCTCTGGAATAATCTGAAGAAATTTTATGATCAATGCGACGCAACTTTTGCGCCTTCCCAGTCCATGATCGATGTTCTAAACTCACACGGTCTAAGTCACAATCTAGGCGTATGGGCACGGGGGATAGAGCAAGATCGCTTTGGACCGGAACATCGAAGCGAAGTCTTTAGAGAGAGACATGGCATCGCGAAGGACGAGGTCGTGGTTTGTTTTATATCTAGAATTGTTGCAGAAAAAGGAGTTGGCGTTCTGTCACAAGTCGCTGTGGATCTTGACCAAGAAGGAGTAAAACACAAATTTCTGGTTGTTGGCGACGGCCCGGCGAAGGAGGGACTTGAACAGGATATGACCGGGGCCATCTTCACTGGTAAGCTTTTCGGAGTCGAGTTATCTCAGGCCTACGCGTCTTCGGATATCTTTCTATTTCCAAGCGAGAGCGAGACCTTCGGAAACGTGACCCTTGAGGCTATGGCCAGTGGCTTGGCCTGCGTGGTCGCTGATGCCACTGGAAGTAAAAGTCTTGTCGATCACAAGATTAATGGATTCCTTGCGCAAGCTAGAGACGTGAAGGATTTCTACAAGTACACTGTGAGACTAATAAAGGAACAAGATCTGCGGGAGTCAATGGGAAGAAAGGCCCTGGAAAAAGCATCGACTTACTCTTGGCCATCTATCTTAGCACAAATGAGGGAGAACTACCTCAACTTATTGCCTCATTAAGAACTGGGCTTTATGTTGAGATCAGGGGCACGGGAGGACGGAAGGCATGCCTGCACTATGACGGCTCAAGCACGAAGTAACTGCAGAAGGTGCACCAAAGACAATTTACCAAAGACCAAGCACCAACTTGAAAATACTTTTCGTTTCTCATTCTTTTCCACCAGACGGAGACCGTGGTAGCAACATTGGCGGCATGCAACGCGTCGCCGTCGATATGTACAAGGCTCTGCAAGATCGTGAAGGCATCAGCGTTGTACCTTTTGTTTTGAAAACAAGCTGGAAGGACACAAGCAAAAACGCCAAGGGCTTTTTTGCTAGGCTGCTGTGGCAGCTTCCAAAAATACTAAAGAAGGAAAAAATTGATGTCGTCGTTTTTTCATCCATGGTCACCGCCACGACTCTATTATTGAGAGCGCCAGACCTTAGAAAACAGCACGTGCGATCTGTCGTCATCGTACACGGCCAAGATGTCACACTTCCTAATAAGTACTATCAAAGGCTGGTGAGGAAAGTTTTCAAGAAAGTCGATCTAGTCGCGCCCGTCTCTGATGCCACGGCAAACGAATGTTTTTCTCGTGGCGCTGAATATGTACGAGTTGTGCCGAACGGGATATCGGCGGATAGATTTGAAGGACTCGAAGCATCCAATCAAATTCCGAAAAAGCGAGACGACATGGTCCTGCTGAGTGTCGGCCGACACGTAAAGCGAAAGGGCTTCGAGTGGTTTATTGAGGAGGTCATGACTCAGCTGCCGGACGGCATACAATATTGGTTAGTTGGCGAGGGGCCAGAGACTCAAAATTTACACCAGGCTGTCGGTAAATTTGGACTACCCCGAAGAGTTCGAATTCTTGGAAAGCTAAGTGAAGAGCAGCTTGCGAGCGTCTACAAAGCTGCAGATCTATTCGTGATGCCCAACATTGCAATAGAAGGTGACATGGAGGGATTTGGCGTCGTTATGTTGGAAGCAAACCTGATGGGTCTTCCCGTCCTCGCAGCGAATCTGGAAGGCATTCAAGACGTCGTCGAAGATGGCGAAAATGGCTACCTACTGCCCTCCGGAGACGAGTCGGCATTCATTGAGAAGATCCTAGAGTTCAATGACAACGCAGAAGGTCTAAGACGCCTTGGTGAAAAGTCTGGTCTCTTTGTTGGTAGAACATTTTCTTGGGAGCAAGCTGCGGAGAAACTGGAAAATGCTATTCGGTCGATCTAATTCGACAAGTAGGCGCCGACTACTCCACGAGAAGCTTTGCCATTTGTCGTATGTCGTGATGGGTTGCAGTTCGGGGTTTGCGGTTTCATATATTTACCGGCCACAGACCCAATCTTATTATGGCGATAGTCATCTTAATCGCCAATGACCAAAGCAATGCAAATTCCAATCAAATCTTTCGTCGTTCGACTCAGCATAATCCTATTCATTTCTTCTGGTCTAGCTTGCAGCTCTGATGATCCGGTCATCATTCCGCCCAATGTCCTCTTCATCACGGCCGACGATCTCAACAACGATCTTGGTCTCTACGGCCACCCCTTGGTCCAAAGCCCAAACCTCGACGCCTTAGCCTCACAAAGCATCGTCTTTGAACGGGCTTATGCCCAATACCCTGTTTGCAGTCCAAGCCGGTCCTCCTTCCTAACAGGGCTCTACCCCGAACAAACTGGCGTGCTGACTAACCAAGGCATGTTTAGGGATAACATACCAGAAATAAAGACCTTGCCTCAATGGTTCAAAGAAAATGGCTACAGCTCCGCGCGTGTTGGAAAACTCTTTCATTACAATGTGCCACTCGGAATCGGGACGGACGGATCCGATGATCCACTTTCTTGGGATAAAACGGTCAACCCTCGAGGCCTTGATCGAGATAGTCTTGACATTGTTAATACAATTGATCCCGGTAAATACGGCGGGACGCTGAGTTGGCTGGACATCGAAAGCGAGGACGACCAGCATACCGATGGATTGGCTGCCCTTGCGGCAATCGACTTACTCCGAGAAATGGACCCTCGGAAAACTGGGAAGCCCTTCTTTCTTGGCATTGGATTCTATCGACCACATACACCATTCGTTGCACCCTCCGATTACTTTGGACTTTATGAGCGAGATACTATAGAACCATTGATGGAGGTAGAAGGTGATCGGGAAAACAAACCTCCAGCTGCTCTTTTCGATCGCAAGGGCCAGCGAGAATTGAGCTTAGAGCAAAGAAAGGAAATTATCGAAGCGTACTACGCGAGCATCTCATTCATGGATTTTCAACTGGGCCGCGTCCTTGAGGAGTTAGACCGTTTGGGGCTGCGGGAAAGCACGATCATCGTTTTTCTATCTGATCATGGATACCATCTTGGCCAACATGGTATGTGGCAAAAAAGCGATCTCTTCGAGGGATCTACACGGGTCCCACTTCTCATCTCTGTCCCCGATCAAAATATCGAAATTCGAACCAAATCGCTGACAGAACTGGTGGATCTCTACCCAACTCTAGTTGAGCTAACTGGCTTGGAAAGCCCTGGTCATTTAAAGGGACACTCCCTGGTTCCGATTCTGGAAAATTCCGAAGCCATCCTCGCAGACAACGCCTACACGCTGACTCGAAGTAGGGGCAAGTTCAAACGAGATGAAGGTGAAACCGTTTATGGTAACACGATCAGAACAACTCGCTACCGATATACGGAATGGGGTCGAGGAAAATATGGAGTCGAGTTCTACGACTATGAATCAGATCCGAATGAGTATCGTAACCTTGCGGGAATGGAATCAACAAAGGCATTGCAAGACGAATTGGCTCAGATGCTGGACGACAAAATCAACTACACTAGGTGAAGAACGAGACTCAACCCGAACTTACGGCAAGTAATATTCTGGATTTTCTTCGACCTGAGAAGATAGAAGAAAACATTTTTCGAGCTCACTTTTTGGATCTCGGTTCAGGCCGGGCCTTTGGCGGCTTCGTTATGGGACAGGCTCTGTATGCTGCCTATCAAACTATTGACGATGATCGTCTATGTCACTCTTTGCACTCCTACTTCATTTTACCAGGTGACGCGAACTACAAAATTTTATACGACGTTGAGCGTACCCGGGACGGAAGAAGCTTCGTCACCAGAAGCGTAGATGGAATTCAATATGGAAAGCGCATATTCAAGATGACAGCCTCCTTTCATCGTGAGGAAAAAGGACTCGAGCATCAAATGGATGCAATCGAGGCTCCTGATCCCGAGAGCCTACTTTCGATGGTCGACTACTACCGCGAACTCGGTGCAGGTGGAAATCATAAGGCCGCCGCCATGGCGGAACGACTAGCCCTGCGACCTTGGCCTCTTGAAGTCCGAATGGTTGACCCACAAGATCCATTTAATCCTCAACCCCGAGAACCCAAAATGCAGGCGTGGTTTAAGGTCCACGGAGAAACCCGAGATAGCCCTCGAGCTAGACAGTGTATTCTTGCCGGAATATCAGACTATGGATTTCTTGGCGGAGCGCTATTGCCACATGGTAAATCCTTCCAAGAAGGTATCTCACTTGCTGCCAGTCTCGACCATTCAATTTGGTATCATCGAGATTTTGATCTGAGTGAATGGATGCTATTCTCGATCGACAGTCCTATGTCGTACGGCGCCAGAGGATTTGTTCGCGGGTCAATTTTCGATCGGCAAGGCGTCTTGGTTGCCTCCGTCGCTCAAGAAGGTCTCCTTCGATTACCGCGAGTCCCGCGTTAATTAGCTCCGCTAGATTGTGATTTTTTTACTATATTTCACTAGTTGCGTACATAGCAATACAGCCATTTGCTTGGTGTAGTGAAGCACACCAATAAAGGCAAACGATTTGTTCTAATGCGCCCGTCGCCTCGACAAGACCACCCTCTGCTTAAATTTATTAGACGACGATAATTGCGATGACGCTTACTGACCGGGTGTATTTCGATAATTCACCCATACCTTTGTGGGAGGAGGATTTTTCCGCGGTAGCGGACTTTTTCACGGAGTTACGTGCCTTGGGCGTCACGGACTTTCGGGATCATCTTGATAATCACCCAGAGGACCTTGCACAAATCGCCGCGATGGTTGAGGTGATCGACGTCAATAAAGCCTCCTGCGAATTATTTGGTGTCGCTCGCAAAGAAGATCTTTCCCTAGTGCTAGACGACTATTTCACGGAAGAGAGTCGGCATATATTTAAGGAAGAAGTCATCGCTCTCGCCAATGGTGAGTTGCGTTTTGAAAGCCTCATGCCCATTAGACACCCTAATGGGGCAATCCTATATTTGGAAATTAGACTCTTGGTAGTAGAAGGACATGAAAGCGACCTTTCCCGTGTTGTCGTGTCTTTTGTGAATGCCACCGAGCGGCTATTGGCTGAAGCAAATCTTGTTAGATCTCGCTACAAACTTGAACAAAGTAATCGGACAAAGAATCGGCTCTTCTCGATTATCGCTCATGATCTATTGAATCCATTCAACGTCATCGCAGGATTTAGTGATCTGTTGGCGAATGAAGACGATCTCACCGAAGAAGAGGTGAAGGAGTATTCCGACATACTGAACGAGACTTCTAGGGGAGCCCTTAGATTGCTCAACAACCTACTCTCCTGGTCAAAACTTCAGCTGGATCGAATCGAGATCAATCCAAAGAGTACAACGACAAAGATCTTAATTCAGGAGTCTATATCCGCGTACCACCCGATCGCCAATAAAAAGAATATCCGGACTGAACTACCTGCCGAAGAATACCCCATCAATATTGACTCAGACATT
This sequence comes from Rhodothermales bacterium, assembly GCA_965250215.1. Classification (GTDB taxonomy): domain Bacteria; phylum Bacteroidota; class Rhodothermia; order Rhodothermales; family DATKEJ01; genus CBDFNN01. The sequence continues at coordinate 136,942 of CBDFNN010000004.1, forward strand.
ATTCGGACCGTCATCTCAAACCTCTATCACAACGCGATCAAGTTCACTCCTCGAGATGGCATGATATCGTTTACCTTGGAAGAGACTAAAGATCGGATTCTACTTGGCATTCAGGACAGCGGACTTGGGATGACCCCAGAAAAAGTAGCCGCCATTCTTACGAACACAAGAACCAGCTCAACTTCGGGTACGAATCTAGAAAAAGGATCTGGACTCGGCCTATTAGTCTGCAAGGATTTCTTACGAATGCATGGTGCAGATCTTGATGTAAGCTCCGTTTTAAATGAGGGGACCACTTTTTCTTTCTCCATGCCTAAGGATTGATGAGACATCGGGCCGGATGATCTAGATCTCTTTGTGTTGTCTATATCATTGACATTCCGTCTATAGGAAGGCTAGCTTGGCCTAATCGTCTTCACTCTACTTAATCGCCATTCTCATGCGCAAACTACTCATCCTTGCCGCATTGCCGCTTCATTTTTTCTATAATTCCGCAAGTGCTCAATTCATTTTTGGAGACGGGACCAATGACCTAGTCTTGGCCACGACGGGTGATCCGGCAGATCCCGATTCTAACCTTCCCACAGACGCTGTAAGGGCCATGATCGATATTCAAAGTGTCAAGGTTTCCAATGAGGCAGATGACTTTGTCTTCGAATTGAAAATGGAAGGGACCTTTCAAAACGACTTCATTTTGAATCTCGGAGTCTTATTTCATGAAGAAGGCGCCTTGCACCTGAGTGACCAGAATGCCAATCCAATCGATTTGGCCGGCAATAAAAGTTACAACTATCGCAGGGATAGCAATGGAGAAGGACCTCTCTATTCTCGGGTTTCGGATAACGGTGTTGGTTGGATAAATCAATTCGCCCCTCACAGTGCGCAGGCCTTAGATGAAACGACCGTCGAAATAAGAGTGCCCAAAAATCACCTTAATTGTGATCAGGGCTGTGGCTATGAAATCACAAGTGTCGTCTTTTACAGAGGAAGAACCTTCATGGACATCGCTGGGCCAGAAAGAGTTTTTAACGCATTTGATACCGAAGGATTTGCCAACGGGATCTTGCCGGGACCACAGCAAGATTTATCGATCAAAAAAAATATCCTAGGAAACCCTGCCAACGTAATTCGAGGACAAGAGGTTACCTATGTAATTACCGTTGAAAATCAAGGGACTGAGACGGAAAGGGGCCTCTCTATTTTAGAGCATGCCCGAGGCGTAGATGCCGACTTTGCAAAAGTATTTGTACCAGGATCACCGCCATTTGATTGTGATAGATCAATTGGCCAGGACAGCGTTATCTGTACTTTCGACATCCCAGACATCGCACCACAAACAAGGCTCATCTTGAGCATGGATACTCGGGTTACTGGTCGAAGTCTTGAACGCAACCTTTCAAATAACATCGCCTATTTAAAGAGAGATGGCCACGATATTGGTTCTGATTGGGAGAACTCCTTTCTAACAAGTTTGGACGAAAGAATGAGCGCCTCGGCCTATTTTGGACGAGATTGGGAGGCTAATGACAGTCCCAAGGATGTCTATTTGAACAACGAGCGAGTTGTTGATGACGCTAGTGATCTAACATCTGGACTTGACTTGGGCGAACGACAGATTTCCAGTTTGTCGATGAAAATAGAATTAGTTGAAGGATCGGATGCAGACAATTCGAATGTCATTCAAGACTGGACCGGCGCCATCCCTATCATTAACGACGTCGTGTCGGGAAGCAATAATATCATCCTGCCTGATAATTCCAATAGGGCCATTATAATGGAACGCGGTGTGTCTCAACTCGCTTTAGCCAATATTGACACAAGTAGTTCGCATTTACGGGTCTCGGATGTTAACACTAGGCAGGTGTTTACCGATACGCTTACAGGGGGCCAGTACCTTATCCTCGATCCTATACCCAGTGACGGCCTCATCTTTGTTTCTCCGGAGGACGAGAGTGCTATTCGGTGGGCGGAGCCGCCCTCGGTTGTGATCGTAGAACCTAATTCTCTAGGGTTCACTCGAGGCGAATTTTCTCTTCGCGTATTTCGAGCCGATGGATCACCCATTTCATTCCAAGTCGTCACAGATTCCGAAAAAGAAGAATTACCAGAAAAAGGGATTACGTTGTCGAAGAACTATCCAAATCCTTTCGGCGCCAAAACACATATTCGATATTTTCTGACTGAGCTTAGTCCAGTGGACTTGTCTATCTATGATGCAAGTGGCCGCCTCATAAGAAATCTAGTCGACGGGGAAATGCCACAAGGAAATTATCTTAGCACCTGGGATGGAAAAGATGACTCGGGAAAATCGGTCGCCAATGGATTGTATATCTATAGGCTTGAAGCAGGTAGTCAATCCCAAATTCAAACAATGCTTTTGACAAACTAGGATCTCTTTTGCTTAGCGTGGGGTTGAGACAAGCAACACGTAAGACAAGAGAGATATGCCAAAGCTGAACAAACCTGCACCCGATTTTACTGGACTAATTCAAGACGGCTCTAGCGTTAGTCTGTCTGACTATGAAGGAGAAAAACTCGCCCTCTATTTCTATCCGCAAAGCGGTACCCCAACCTGCAATGTGCAAGCCTGCAACATTCGCGACGATTGGTCAAAGTTGAAGAAGGCTGGGATCAAGATACTCGGTGTAAGTCCAGATTCCGTTCGGAAGCAAGGCAACTTTACCAAGAAGTATGACCTTCCATTTCCAATCCTGTCTGATAAGGAGCGAGAGGCTATCGAAGCCTACGGTGTTTGGGGAATGAAGAAAGCTTTTGGGAGAGAATACATGGGATTGAAGCGGACTACTTTCTTGATCGATGAAAAGGGAATCCTTCGAGATGTCATCGAAAAAGTTGTCGCGAAAGAACATGCACAGCAAATCATCGACGGCTTCAACAGTTTGTAGTTTGTGGTTCGTAGTCATTAGTGATTACTTTCCAGACCAATTAATCAACTCTCTTGATGAAGTCTTCCATCTACACTCTGCTACTCTTTTGTCTCACGCTTGGCTGTATGAACAAGCCTCCTCCCCTTCCGCCGCCAACCCGCGTCAAAGTTCTCCTAGTCTCAGGTCAGAATAATCACGATTGGCAACGAACCAATGATCTATTGATCGACATCTTGAATGATGCGAATAGATTTCAAACAGACATCTCCATCAGCCCGCCAAAAGGAGCGCCCTCGGAAGCCTGGGACTCCTGGATACCGCTCTTCACGGCTTACGATGTGGTTCTTTTAGATTACAACGGCGAGATGTGGCCAGAAAAGGTCAAGGCAAACTTCGAGCAGTTCGTCGCAAATGGAGGTCGCGTGCTGGCTCAGCATGCCGCCAACAATCCATTCCCAGGATGGAAGGAATTCGAAGCGATGATAGGCATGCTCTGGCGCAGTCCAGAGGATGGCGATCGACTTTACATGGACAATGCGGGAAAGATCGTGAGAGAAGTTGCTGGTGAAGGACTCGGTGCTGGGCACGGCGAAAAACATGATTGGGTCATTAAGAATCGATATCCAAATCATCCCGTCATGGCCGGCATTCCCGACTCATTCTTGCATCCTTTCGATGAGCTCTATCATGGACAACGTGGTCCGGCAAAGAACATGACCGTTCTAGCATCGGCCTATTCGGACGAGCAAGGCGGAGGAAGTGGGAAGAATGAACTCATGATCTGGACGATCCCCTATGGTCAAGGCGAGGTCATGACCTTCCTTCCCGGTCACCTTTGGCCAGAGCAAGAAGATACACGGGCTTTGAGCTGCTTGGGATTTCGGACCTTGCTAACAAGGAGCCTTGAGTATCTCGGCAGCGGAACTGTCACGATTCCTATCCCTAGTAACTTCCCAACCGCAACATCGATTAGTCTGGCTGATTAGATAGAGCCGGTTTTTGGTACTTGGTCTTTGGTCAGTCTGCCGTGTTCTGTTTGTCGTTTACCGTGAAACGCATTCGCCAATGTATCAGGCAGGAAGCTTTTCTGTTTCTTTTCTTGGCTCCTCAGCCCCTCAGCTCCTCAGCCCCCCATTCCCGATTTTACATTTCTGTGATTATTTCCGCCTACAGATCGGCTAGTTTCTCCATAGCAATAATAGATTTCTATCTGATATGAAGGCGATATTCTCAACCCTCCTCTTTTTCTTTGCTGCAGGCACCGCTCTAGCGCAATCAACAGCGACATATTCCCTGCGATTCGAATCAACCTGGAGTCAAGCAACACACCCGACCGACTGGCCTGGATCGAGTGCCCACTTTTCAGGCGTCTTTGGCGGTACACACAATTCAAGTGGAAGCTATTGGGCTCCCGGCACCTTGGCTTCGTCAGGTGTAGTCAACGTGGCAGAATTAGGATCGGGAATAGCCTTCCGCAATGAAGTTGCAAACTCTCCACATTCCGACAAAGGAATGGGATTGTCAGGCATCGCTCTCTCTCCTGACGTCATCAGCCACAGTTTTATAGTAGATGAAAACTTCTCCCTCGTTACTCTTATATCGATGCTCGCACCGAGCCCGGATTGGTTTGTAGGTGTGTCTGGCCTGGATCTTCACGATGGTACAAATTGGATTCCCCAAATAGTAGTCCCTCTTGTAGCTTGGGACAGCGGGACAGACAACGGTACTAGTTATTTCGCCGCGAACTCACCCAACACACCCGTCAACGTTGAGAGGCTCGGCAATATCAACGACGGAAATCCGCTCAACACCGATGACATTGTGGGTAGCTTTACCTTCATCCTTGAGAACCCACTAGCAGTTGAGATCAAAAACTTCAGTCACAATTATTCCGACAATCTCTTAGAGCTGAAATGGGAAACAGCAAATGAAACCAACAACCTCGGTTTTGAAGTTCAACACAGTAGTGATAGCATTGAATGGTATCCCATGGGATTTGTAGATGGTGACGGGACCAGTCTGGAGTCAAGAAACTATAGCTTCCTGATAGATGGGCCTCTACCAGGTTTTCAATCATTTAGACTTCTGCAAATAGATTTCGATGGATCAGTAAGTTTCAGCGAGGTGCTTCACATTGACATCCCCTCCGACTCCCCACTGAAGGTATCGAATCCTTATCCGAACCCGGCCATCAACTCAAGTTCTCTATCGATCAGTTCGGCTAACGCTAACTTCCTAAAGATTGAACTATTCGATAGCTCAGGACGAAAAATTCGAAACCTATTTGAGGGAGCTCTTTCGCCACGAGAAAGGATGAATATCAATATCAATACCGAGGCACTTCCTAGGGGTGTATATTTCGTTTCCGCAAGTGGAAATGAAAACAGCCTGCTTACAAAGCTAATAAAGCAATAGTCATCTAACTGTTCGAGTGTCGACAAAGCTAAATAAATTACTTCGCGATGTTCGCTCTTGCACGATTTGTGAAGAGCATCTGGCTCTCGGTCCAAACCCCATTCTTAGCTGTAGCCCAAAGTCGAAAGTTGCGATCATCGGACAGGCACCCGGCACTCGGGTCCATAATACCGGCGTCCCCTGGGACGATCCAAGCGGGCTCCGACTTCGAGAATGGATGGACGTTGACGAAGAGAGCTTCTATAACCCCGACATCTTCGCCATCATTCCAATGGGATTTTGCTATCCCGGTCGAGGAAAGTCAGGTGATCTTCCGCCTAGGCCGGAGTGTGCCGAGGCTTGGCACGAAAAGTTATTTGACTTACTTCCAAACATCGAGCTGACTCTGCTGATCGGTCAATATGCTCAGAAATACTATTTAGGAGATCGGAGAAAGCGAAGCCTGACGGAGACCGTTCAAAACTATCGGGAGTATCTGCCGGAGTTCATGCCTACTGTTCATCCATCGCCAAGAAATTTTATTTGGCAAAAGAAGAACCCCTGGTTTGTCGAGGAAATCGTCCCGATTTTGAGAAAAAGAGTCGCGCCGTTTGTAGCTAGTTGAAAGTGGTCGGTCGATTATTGTAGATTAGAGTACCAATCTAAGAGCTCATGGCAACCATTGTTGTTCACGGAACGATGACGACTTCCGCAGCCAAGAACAGTACTTGGTGGTGGAATTCTTGGCATGACTCGGGATTTCTAGGTGCTCTCGCTGGCGGGATGTCCGAGGCCTCGTCTTGGCATGATGTCTGGAGAGTAAACGGAGTAGCTGTCTCCAACATTCCAGAACTAACTCAGACTAAGTGGAGTGCATTGAAAGGCCGGAGTGGCTTGGCTCAATACAGGGGCCATTTCACCTGGTCAGGAGCAAACATGTTTTTGTCTAGAGATGTTGGTGCGACTCAGTTCGCTGAATATTTGAACGCCATTAGATCTCTCACAAATGAGGAAATCTGCGTTGTAGCACATTCCCACGGTTGCAATGTTGTCAAAGCGGCATTATCTCACCGATCGCTCTCAGCTCAAGTGTCGATCTCTAAGCTAGTGTTTCTAGCCTGCCCCCACTTTCAATCACATGATGGAAGTTTGAGATATCGGATTCCTCCACCTAAGGTCGGACAAATATTGAATCTCTATACCCAGCAAGACCCGGTTCAAACATCTTACGCGCAATCCTTGACCGGACCGGCAGCTAAGCTTGCTGACTTCCTTCCACAAGAGTCTCATAGAACCGATCCGGACCCAGCAGTTCATCACCTTTATCGAAATTTTGAAGTCCCATGCTCGGCATCAGGAGTCAAAGCGCATTCCGTCATGCATGGTGCCTTGATCGGTGGATTGTGTGGGATGTGGCTAAATAGTAATGAGACCTTTCCGACAATAGTCTCGAGATATCCAGATCTTCCGGCGATACCAAGCAACGATACGGGAGAATAATACTCATTGGGTTTTCCGGCCATCCGAATTCCAGATCGACCTCCATGCCGATGAAATGTTTTTCCGAACAACGGCTCGTCTCATATTCTGACGACTGAAAACTGAAGGATGATGAGTATCCTTATCCCACCTCCGGTTCGAAGGAGAATCCGCCACCGAGTACAAAACGAAACTTCGCCTCCACCATTCCGAGTGCTTCTAATACGGGCGCAAGCATGGTCTCTAGCGCTTGAGCCGTATTTATTCGCGATTGCTGATCATTCTCCATGTGAATTTGAGCTTGAAGTCTCAGTGCCTCTTCAACTTTCGAGAGTGCGCGTTTTTCCTGAGCTTGCCCACTTTGTGAATGCAGTCTCGCCCATCCAACTTCTGTCTGAACTTCGGCCTTATCTAAATGTGGTTCCGTGGAGTAAATTGATAGCTCTGGTAGATTAACCTCTATGACGCCATCCTCAGCCAGGATGATGTCCTCAGCCTTGAGCTCTTGAACATTGAATCCATAGGAAACCTTACCAGGAATTTTAAGCGTCGTTTTTGTCGTGCCAAGATTTATTGGTAGAGGCAGAAAAAGAACTGGAACGATGAAGGACTTCGTGTTCTCCTCCTCGATCACGGTGTTGATTTCAAGAAATCCCGTCACAAGGAAGGACTCAGGCGCTTCAGATTCTAGCTTTGTGATAATTGAGCTTCGAAGTTCTTCCTGAGTAAGTCCGCCGTTCAACCAATAGTAGACGCCGGCACCGATAAAGAGTAAAAGTATGAGTAGAAGGACATAACGCATGCGGATCTTATAACCGTCGCCGCATTTTGTGCCGAGCTCTTAGAGCGATTCCCTTCTGATCTCCTCGACTATGCTCTGTTTCGAAAGACTAATCAAATACAGATATCATTTCAGGACGGAAGCATTTCCTTCCTTTCCTTGCGATATTATTGATTTTCGGTCTTCGAGCGCAAATCTCGAATGGCGCCAATAATCCTCGCTTCAAATTCTCCGCTAAGTTGTCAACCTTTCTCTTCGCCTCGCTTCCCATGAGCATATGAATTCCCAAAGGGGGTGGGCCGTCTCCTGAATCCAATCTTGCCTTCACCTTTTCAAAAAAGTCCAAAGCGAATTGGTAGCGGTCTTGACAAAAAACTATTTCGAAACCAGCGGATTCAAGATGTTCAACATACTCGTCAGCGCTAGCTAAGAAGGAAGTCTTTAGTCCATTAGCCCAAGGCAGCGGATAGGCGAGATCACCTTCTCCGTATTTTGTGATATCGAAAACACCAAAAAGTGACCCAGGCTTCAAAATCCTGAAAGCCTCTTTGAAGGCTTGAGCTTTGTTTTCCACGTTCATAAATACGTGCATCGCGAAGGCACCGTCGAAATTCCTTTCTGGATAGTTGATTGAAAGTGCATTGCCGATGTGCAGGTTTACCTGCTCGCCAAGTCCTACCCAATCGTTGAGAATTTGACCCGTGGCGATATATTCTTTCGTCAGATCGATTCCACGGACCTTGGATCCGAAACGATCCGCCACGTATCGCGCTGATCCACCGATTCCACATCCAATATCCAGGACTTTGTCGTCTGAGCCAAAGCCGAGTTGATTTAGAAAGAGCTCCGTCGCCACACGTCCACCAGTATGAAATTCATCGACTGGACTGAGATCGTCTACCTCAATATTGTCGAACTCCTTACCGAGATCGTCTAGACCTGTGGTTATTGATTGTAGTGTGTTGCCTAGAGCATAGTGCTGCGTCACGGCTTCAAACAGATTGAGTTCACTTTTCATTAAAATTACCTTCTCTTGCTCAATTCGATTGTTGAGTCGATTAAATATTGATTGGTAATAGTAGTGGCGAGAGAATGCCTGCTTTTAGTTGACGGGCGACTAAGAATGCATTGCCTACAGTTCTTGGAAAGGGCTGACAGGTGTTCAGTGTTCCGTGTGCCGTGTTCCGGAAGAATTAGATTTAAGCATCTCCTTAGTCATTCCCTCAGAGCATTTCCTCTGCGAACTGACGACACAATCCCCAAGCGAATTACAATCAACTACCACACACGGCACACGGGACACGGGACACGAAAACAGCAAACTGTGGACTGTTAACTATTTAACTACTCCCTGTATCCTTCCGCTATCTCCTTTAGCCGAGCCTGAATCATTTCTTCCGTCATCCACTGACCTCGCACCATGACGCCTGCTCGATCCTTCATGTTGTGAATGTCTTCCAGCGGATTGGAGTTTAACAGAATCATGTCGGCTCTGGAATCTCTTTTGATAGTTCCGAAAACATCTTTGTCCGCGAAATATCGGCCAACATTTGAGGTACCCGACGACAATATTTCGTAAGGACTCATGCCGGCTTCCAACATCGAATTCCATTCTCGATGGATGGAAAATCCGGGCACAGAAAACAACTGGGGCGCATCTGTACCAAATACAATATTGACTCCTCCTTCGTTTAGGGCTCGGAGAATCATGGACCTATTTTTCGCTTCCCAACTGGCAGCCTCGATGTTGAATGCTGGATTGGAAATTCGTCGTCTCTGACTTGAAATGTATCCATTGCGCTGGTTAGCTGGGATATAGGCCATTTCATCGTAACCGATCATCTCTTCGAGGTCATTGACACCAAGAACGGTCTCCCACAACTCCATAGTAGGAACGATCCAAGTGCCTACTTTTTTCGATTTTGCCACCAAGGCGTTCAGCTTGTCCTCGTTCATTGGCCCATTGGTGCCATTAACTCCAATCGCATAGCCGTCCACATGATCGATTGATATCTGACCCAAATCCAAAGCGGCATCGATTCCCACTTCAGCTGGAACGTGTCCACCAAATGGAATACCAACATCCTTTGCTGTCTCCGCCATAGCAGTGTACTCCTCCATGCTTAATCCGGGATGAACCTTCAATAGATCCCAGCCCTCGGCTTTCTGTGCTTTTACCTTTGCCACGGCAGCATCGGGAGAGCTAATCGATCCGCCAGAAAAACTAGGGCCCGCCAAATAGAGAGTAGGACCTAGTAGGCTTCCCTCATTTATTTCCTTCTTCAGCTCCAATTGTCCAGGTGCACCCAACATACCGCGGACCGTTGTGACGCCGTTGGCGACGTACATGAACATAACATTCTCGACATCCTGTCTTGGGCCCCTCGGATCAGGAATGTGTCCATGCATTTCAGCGAATCCAGGAATGAGATATTTCCCTTCCCCTCCAATAAATTCATAGGTCCCTTCAAGATTGGTTGTTGCTGTTGGCGAAATGGATAGGATCCGATCTCCCGAAACGACTACCGTCTGATTCCTTAAAACCTCTTCACCATCCATGGGGATGACATTGACATTCGTAAAGGCAATTCCGCTTTTTACTTCGATATTTGTCCCAGACGAGGACACTCCCTCCGAGTTAAGTCCTTCCTTTTGTTCATACATCGTACTCGTCCCATTTTGACACGAGATTGATAAAGAGGACAAGACGATGAGAAGGATTAGGAAAGTAGAATAATGTTTCATGGCTTGAGCTTGGTCGGTGTTAGTTCCGACCTTAATATATAGAACGAAATACCGAGAATGCCATGTGCCATTTCTCCGCATCCTCGATGAGTTTCTAGTAGTTGCGAAAAGGCGCTCGGATCAGACAGACCATCTCTCTGATATTGAGCATCAAGAATGAGATAACATGAATCGACGTCACTTTCTTCAAACAAGTGGGAGCGCTGGAGCGGCTCTCTCTTTAGGTCCCCTTATCAAAACCGTTCCACGAATCAGACGACACCGGGTCGGACTGATTGGTTCTGGTTGGTGGGGCATGAACATTTTACGTGTTGCCATACAAAGTAGAGAAATAGACGTCGTCGCAATGTGCGATGTTGACGATCGGCAGATGGCTCCCGCCTTAGCGGAAGTCGAATCTATGACGGGCAAAAAGCCCAATGTCTACAAAGACTATCGAGAGATGCTTTCGAGGGAGCAAATGGACATCGCTATTATTGCAACCCCCGATCATTGGCATGCTCTAGTTGCTATTGCCGCGATGGAAGCGGGCTGTCATCTCTATTTAGAAAAGCCAGTTGGCCATACGATCTACGAAGGTCGGGCTATGCTACATACATCTCTTTCAGCAGATCGATTGGTGCAAGTTGGTACACACAGACGTGTCTCGCCGCACAATATATCTGGAATGGAATTTCTCCGATCAGGAAAAGTTGGCAAGATAGGAATGGTTCGGGCTTTTGTTCACTATGGAGGTGGCGCTGGTTCGCCTCATCCTGACTCCGAGCCACCAGAAGGATTGGACTGGAACATGTGGTGCGGACCCGCTCCGCTCAGAGCTTACAATGAAAAATTACATCCAAAAGGATTTCGGCATCATCTCGATTTCGCAAATGGAATGCTGGGAGACTGGGGCATCCACTGGATGGATCAAATCCTTTGGTGGACAGAAGAGAAATATCCAAAGAAAATCTTTTCGTCTGGTAGTAGACATATAAGGCAACAGGAAGACGACGCGCCGGATACACAAGTTGCAACATTCGAATTTGAGAGTTTTACCGCTACTTGGGAGCATCGACGATACGCCGGCAATAAGGCTGAGTCGACTAACCTTGGGTGCTACTTCTATGGTACCAAGGGTACTTTTCACTTGGGTTGGTTAGACGGATGGACCTTCTATCCGAGCGATGACAAAAGTCCTGTCGTACACGAGGACCCTAAACTAAATGAACCCGATCAGCAGAACATCAAAGGGCTTTGGTATGATTTGATTGATGCCATCGATAAGAAGAGGCAGCCTGTTTGCTCAATGGAGGTCGGACATCTATCGACAAATGTCTCGCTTCTGGGGATGTTGTCAATGAAGGCTGGTCGCAGTATTGAATGGGATGGAGAAAAAGAGATCGTGATCAATGACCCGGAGGCAAATGCCTTGTTGAAAAGGGATTACCGAGGTCCATGGAAATATCCAATTGTCACCTAGTCGTGCATCGCGGAACTAGCCGGACTCATTCACTCAATCAGCAATAATGATATACACCATCGCAAGGGCCGGCTTAAGAGCATTGGGAAAATGGACGCGCAAAAGAGAAGCAATAGATTTCCCTATCTCAAATTTCTCAGCGAAGCACATCGAAAACTGCAAGTCTCTTGTCGATCGAATGCAGCTTCTCGATCTCCTTCCCAAGAATGCAATCGTTGCTGAAATTGGTGTATTCAAGGCAGACTTCTCCAAACCAATTCTGGACAGGACCAAGCCTTCCAAATTCTACCTAATAGACTCTTGGGCTTCCAAGCGTTACAACGATGGTCACTTCGATCTCGTGAATAGTCTCTTCGTTGAGGAAATCAAGAATGGGCAAGTTGAACTCATTCGAGATCTGTCCTTCAATGGAATACAGGCTCTAGCTGATGACCATTTGGACTGGGTCTATTTGGACACGGATCATTCGCTAAAAACAACACAGGAAGAACTCCGGCTCCTGCTTCCCAAAATGAAGTCGAAAGGCATTATTGCCGGGCATGATTATATCCAAGGCAATTGGAATGGCGTCGTCCGTTACGGCGTGATCGAGGCGGTTCGAGAGTTCTGCTTGAGGGAGAATTGGGAGCTGATCTATCTCACGCATGAGCTAGACAATCATCCATCCTTTGCTATTAGAGCGATAGAGTAGATTGTCCGATTGTCCGATTGTCCGATTGTCCGATTGTCCGATTCCATCTCAATCGTCGTTCAATTGAAACGTCATAGCGATGGGCAAAAGACAACTCAGCTAGTGAGGAATGGCTCGAAAACTCTTTCGACTTCACCAGCACTACGTTTGTGAGCTTCGACAATAGAGATGGTCTGTGGCGTACCCTCCTCCACGCACTGTTCCAAAACGATATGCGGCTTGAGTCCTCGATGCATCAATAAATCCACTAGGTGCTGATAATCGATGTCTCCTTTTGCAGAGAAGACTTCAGACCACTTGCCGTCATTGGATTGCCGGAGATGTAGCTCGACTATTCTATCTCCGTAGTGCTTAACGATATCAAATAAGGCCACCTCTGAATCACCGGCTCCTCGGTAAATCCAGTGGGCATCCAAGCAGAGTTTTACATTGGCTGGATCCGTGCCTTGTAGCATATGATGAAACTCTCGTGCACCGGCTCTCATCTCGGGATCGTGCGTGTGATATGCCAAGGCTACATCCATCGATTTCAAAGCCGCGCCCAATCTGTTGAGTTCACGCGCTTGTACACGGAGCTGCTTGTCGGACTTGTTCTCTTTGGAGTTCCAATCAATAGGCGAGGGATTGGTTACGGCGATCTTAATTCCAAGAGGCAAAGCCTGCTTGACTATTTCAACCGCCAAGTCGATGCTCTTCTCAGACTGCTCCTCGTCGTGTAAGATAGAATTGACATAGAGAGAGTCCGCCCAAATGCCATGTCGCTTCATTTGGGCAACCGTAGTTGCAACTGTTTTTGCCTCCGAGAAAGAAGGTTCATAACCCGACATGCCAGTCGATTTGAAGGCCTCGAAAGACTCATCCATATCGGCAAACCAATCCTTGCCTTCTCGCTGATAGTAATTGAACCAGGTGTACTGTTGGCAGGCGATTCCTTGATCGACTAGGAGGCTCCTGCTCCTTGAGTTGGCCCCAGCATTTACGAGACCGGGTGCAAGCACCGCAGCGCTGACAAGACTGGATGATTTTAGGAAGTTTCGTCTTGATTGCATCTGCGTTTTCTCTGGTTTTTTCATTCTACATCCTCACCTGAACTAGTCAAATAATAATAGAGGTCATTTTCGATTCAACTCCTCTTGTGCACTCGGACACTTCTATTTCTTTTTCTTCCGCTTCTTACTCGACTTCGCGAGTGGATTGAAGTCTAAGCATTTTGTTATCCAAAAGTCGAGGTCAGACTTTTTCTTGTATCCTTCCGCCTCAATTCTCAGAAAGCCCTTCATGGCACGACCTGTCATCATCATAAGGCCCGCTCCTCTTCTTTCAAGGAGATCATCCATTTCGTTAGGATTCACCCGAAGCATGAGTCCATCTTGATAGGTGCCCATCAGCATTTTGTCATCGACCATGATGCAGAGGCCACCAAACATCTTCTTTTCAATCCAGGTGACGCTTTTGTCGTCCAGTATTATTCTGATTCTGTCAAGGTCCTCCATAAACGGTGGCCGGTTTGTCGTGGTTAGTTGTAAGATAAACGGTCGTCAGCATACAGTCTACAACCGTCAGATGTCATCGATCATTAGATTCCCAAATCTCTTCCTTCAGACGGTCGGCTGTAGACGGACGACTATCCTTGCATTCCCTTAGTAGAGAAGTAGAGAAGTAGAGAAGTAGAGAAGTAGAGAAGTAGAGAAGAATACCATCCCTTGCCCTTAAGTCAATTAGTTGGTCTAAATTCATCCCGACTCGAACTCACAACACATCACTCAAAACCCATAACCGTCTTGTCTCCAATTGTCCAAATTTCTCTCGATCTTACCAGTATTCCCGAAGCACTTGATATGGCCGAGAAGGCCATTCGCGCAGGTGTCGACTGGCTCGAAGTAGGCACACCATTGATTATCGCTGAAGGTATGAACGGGGTGCGAGCTCTCCGAGAACGATATCCCGACACTCCTATCGTCGCTGATCTTAAAACCATGGATGGTGGATACCTTGAGGCCGAGTTGATGGCCAAGGCTGGTGCGACGCACGTAGTCGTGATGGGACAGGCTCACATGGAAACTGTGGAGCAAGTAGTGCGAGCTGGAAAGGATTTTGGAATCAAGGTTATGGGCGATAATATGGCGATGCCGAGTCTCGTGGCCGGCTCCAAACTGCTTGAAGAAATGGGCTGCGACTACATCATTCACCACATCGGTTATGACTTTCGCAATATGTTGAAAGAACGAGGAGAACCTTACCCCTCACCACTCGATCAACTTCGTGAGATTGTTGACGCTGTCGACATTCCCGTTCAAGCCGTAGGCGGATTGACATTGGAGCAGGCAATCGAAACACCAAGCTACGGTGCTCCGCTAGTAGTCATCGGTGCTCCTTTGGCAGTAGACGCCGATGCCTTCAAAGCCCCCAGCCATGATGTGGAAGCTGTCCTGAGAGAAATTTGTGAGCGTGTTAAATCTGAGCACCTCGATTGATAGAAAAAAGAATCCACCGTTTAGTATGATAGGTTGGAGCCCTTCACTAGGCCTATTCATCTTTTTCAATTACCAATTACAAAAGACCAAGAACCAAGGACCAAAGACCAATAACCAATGACCGCCTTAGTAAATTACTCACCCGACCCCGGCTCCGTCGAACTTCGAGAAATCGACATTCCGACCATCGGTGATGACGATGTTCTTCTTCGAGTCAGAGCTGTTGGAATCTGTGGTAGCGATCTCCATCAATGGCAATCGAGCCACTCTTGGAAGGTTAACTATCCATGTGTCCTTGGCCATGAATTCGCTGGGGTAATAGAGCGTTTAGGTTCGCGTGTCGAAAACTTCAAAGTCGGAGACCGTGTGGTTTCTGAGACTGCCGCCGTCATCGATCCACACTCTCCTCTGTCACGCCGAGGTCTATACAACCTCGATCCAAGCCGACTTGGTTTCGGATATGGAGTGAATGGCGCAATGACAGAATTTGTGCGTGTACCCGAGCGATGCCTTCATGCCATTCCCGATACTCTTGAATTCAAATACGCCGCGCTGACTGAGCCATGCTGTGTTGCTTTCAATGCTGTCTGCGAGCAAAGTCGAGTTCAACCTGGGGATCATGTTGTTGTCATTGGCCCAGGTCCAATCGGATTGCTTTGCGCCATCATGGCTAAATTATCCGGTGCAGGAAAAGTCATTGTGATTGGCTTGCCATCAGATAAAAATAGATTGGAGATTGCCACACAGCTCGGAGCTGAGGTATTAGTGGATGAGGTGGAAAAGCAAATCGCTTTGCTCGGTGATGGGCTGGGGGTCGACCTTGTCATCGATGCAGCTGGTGTCTCTCAGACTCTGGAGCTCGCCATGAAAATCATCCGACCTGCGGGACAAATTTGCAAAGTCGGCTGGGGACCTCAAGCGATGCAATTTAGCATGGATGCTGCAGTCCAGAAGGCCGTCACTATTCAAGGATCCTTTTCTCACAACTGGCCAATCTGGGAAAGGGTGATTAGGCTTTTAGATTCGGGTCAATTGGATCTTTCGCCCATCCTTGGTTGGGAAGGTCGCTTAGATCAATGGCGGGATGGTTTCGAAAAAATGCACAGCGGCGAAGTTGTAAAATCAGTTATCTTGAGAAACTGACTTATTATTTGATAAAAATCATTTTCCGAATGAGACATTGTTCTCTGTGGAGGTTTAGCAATATGAGATATTTCATTCTACTAATTTTTTTCTGCGCGTCCACAGCGGACCTTGTGATGGCGCAAGATCATTCTACGGCGCGTGAATGGAACGACGTATTACTCGAGGCCATTCGAGATGACTTCGCTCGACCCACAATCCACGCTAGGAATTTATTTCATACGAGCGTTGCGATGTATGACATCTGGGCACTCTACGATGATACCGCCCAAGCATTCCTTGCGAATAGATCTGTTCGCGGGTATGAATGCGTTATAGATAATCTTCCTATCGATGCAGATTTCGAGACAGACCGAAAGGAAGCAATCGATTACGCTTCCTACCGGATCTTGAACCATCGCTTTCGAAATTCTCCCGGTGCCGACGAATCCCTTGCTCGTTTCGATTCCCTTTTTGCAGTTCAAGGTCATGATCCGAACGACCTCAGCATGGACTATGAAAATGGTTCAGGTGCTGCTTTGGGTAATTACATCGCTAATTGTCTCATCGAGTTCGGACTCGAAGATGGGGCCAACGAAATAGACGATTACAAAAGTCTTCATTATCTGCCAAGCAATCCGCCACTAGCTCCTGCTGAACCAGGTAATAGCTCGCTTACTGATCCGAACAGATGGCAGCCTCTATCACTCAACTATTTCATTGACCAGAGTGGAAACGTTGTTAATCTTGATAGTCTTGGATTCCTTAGTCCGGAGTGGGGTGCCGTGACCCCCTTTGCCCTTCACGACAGAGATTTGACGATTGAGACGAGAGACGATGGCGAGTATTGGCTTTTTCACGATCCCGGCCACCCTCCTTATGTTGGAGAAAACACGAGTCAAAGTACTCAAGAATATTTATGGGGCTTCTGCCTCGTTTCCATGTGGTCCTCTCACCTCGACCCAAGCGATGGTGTCATGTGGGATATCTCACCAGCCTCTATGGGCAACAATCCAGAATTCCCCACCGATTTTGCTGGTTACCAGGCTTTTTACAAAACCGAGCAAGGTGGTGATGCAAGTCGCGGTTACAACATGAATCCAAAAACGGGTCAGCCATACGATGCTCAAATAGTGCCTCGTGGCGACTTCGCGAGGGTCCTCGCTGAGTTTTGGGCGGATGGACCTGATTCCGAAACTCCTCCGGGACATTGGTTCACCCTTCTGAATTACGTGAGTGACCATCCAGAGCACGTGAAAAAATTTCGAGGAGAGGGAGAAATACTTGATCAACTTGAATGGGATGTCAAGTCCTACCTAGCCATGGGCGGCGCTATGCATGACGCAGCTGTCACAGCTTGGGGTCTAAAGGGCTGGTACGACTATATCCGACCCATTTCAGCCATCCGAGGAATGGTGGATCGTGGGCAGAGCACAATTCCGGACATTGATTCATATACGCCAGACGGGACTCTTTTAGTGCCCGGTTTCATCGACCTGATCACTGAGGACGACCCTATTCATTTGCGCGGTTTTGAACTCAATGGCGTGGAATACGATCGCTACATTGGACAGCCGAAGGTTCGTGCTTGGACGGGGCTCGAAGACAACGATCAGCTTGAGAGTGTCGATTGGATCAGAGCCGCAAAGTGGTGGCCCTACCAGCGACCCTCATTTGTCACCCCGCCATTTGCCGGCTACGTGTCAGGTCATTCGACTTTTTCTCGTGCCGCCGCAGAGGTAATGACGCTACTCACAGGGGATGAATATTTTCCTGGTGGCCTTGGTCAGTTCGAGGCTAAAGCTAACGACTACCTCGTTTTTGAGGACGGACCAAGTATGGATCTCACTCTGCAATGGGCCACTTATCGCGATGCTGCCGACCAATCGGCCCTGTCACGCATCTGGGGTGGAATCCATCCTCCCGCCGATGATATTCCAGGACGAGTGATAGGTATCGACATCGGACAGGATGCCTTCGAGCTTGCAGAAGAATTGTTCACTGGTACCTGGGGAGTCGCCAACGAGACCAATCAACCCTCTAGTTTCAAGAGGCTAGAATTGTACCCAAACCCTGTTCATGCCGGAACAGCGCTCTTCTTCAATTCAAGCGAATCGTCAGACGATGCTCAGCCAGAACTCTATACAGTTCAAGGGAAAAAACTGAATCTAGAAATTGAATACGGATCTAAAACCAGCAAGCTAGACACCTCCACTCTTTCCCCAGGTCTCTACGTTTTGCGCCTAGGAAGCTTCTCTGGAAAATTCCTGGTCTACTGAGGCAGAACGTCAGCTTTTCAGAACATCAGAGCTCGGAGAATCATATTTCAGACTTCAGTCATCAATAGGCAGTGGCCAATTTCAAATTGTCAAATTTCCCGTATTCTAGTAGTTTACATTTTCCGAAATAAAGAACACACGACTCCCGATGGTCAACATCGGACTTCGGGACTATGCTCTGATGTTCTGAACACCTGAAAATCTGACATCCTGCTTTGCCTTTAGCCGCCTTCCCGAAATGCTTCCTCGATCAACTCTGTGTCACCCGCGAAATGACCGTGGACAGGTGGATCGATCTGTCCAAAGAACTGAAAGTCGATGGACTAGAATTCTACTGGGGTTTCACCCCACATGACAATGACAATGAGTTAGCCCGACTACGGATGAAGGTCGAGGACCTTGGAATGACTATTCCGATGATGTGCTACTCTCCTGACTTTACGATTCCTGGAAACGAGCAACGTCAACTTGAAATCGAGAAGCAGAAACTTGCCGTAGTAACTTCGGCCAAATTGGGTGCTAGCTTCTGCAGAGTCCTATCCGGACAGGCACGACCCGAGCTAGGGCAGACAGAGGGCGTCGCTATGGTAGCCGATTGTATTCATCAAGTCCTTCCAATCGCCAGGGAAGAAGGTGTAACTCTGATTTTGGAGAATCACTACAAAGACGGCTATTGGGATTTCCCCGAGTTTGCCCAGAAGAAAGAAGTCTTTCTCGCTCTGGTTGATCAGATCGGAGACGATCCAAATTTTGGCATCAACTACGATCCCTCGAACGCGATAGTAGCTGGTGATGACCCAATCGATTTGTTAGAGGCCGTAAAAGACAAGGTCGTAACGATGCATGCAAGTGATCGCTGGCTCGACGGTGGCACCTTAGATGACCTGCGAAAGATGGAAGTGGATGGACACCAGGGCTACGCCTCGATCCTTCAGCACGGTATCGTGGGACAGGGCCTCAACGACTATGACAAGATCTTCTCGATCCTAGCAGAATGCAATTTCCGAGGATGGATCTCGATCGAGGATGGGCAAGATCCAACTCTCGGGATGGAGCACCTCAGGGAGTCGGCAATCTTTCTGAGAGAGATGATGGAAAAGTATTCAGTCGGAATCTGAAATGTTGATGACTTGACGGAAGGCAGTGGCAGAGAGAGCAAATGAGGTAAAACGAGGGAGTCACCCATCTCGAGTGCAAGTGCCGCTCGTTTAATTATCCCATTCTCATTTGGTCTGCTATCGGCAACTTTCTCACTCTTTTACCACAAGCAGCAAATATAGCATTGCACAAAGCTCAACGACTATGACAAGATCTTCTCATTTTAGAACGCTCTTGCTCGATTGTCTTCGATTCCAGACTGCGATAGATACTGACTCCATTTAGATCTTGCCTAGACCTATTTTAACGTCCTTTCCTTTCGAAGGTGACTCGATTATTCAACAACAGATACTTCAAAATGAAATGTTGACAGTTTCTGACAATCTCCTGCCCCGAATGAAGTCCCTATTCCAATTGTCGTGCCACCCACGCCGACTGGATAAACCGCCAGGGTATCCATGGGCCCATTTACTTCTGCTCTCGCAATGTCTAAATCATTTGATTGCGCATCAATTGGTAATGCAAGGCCTTCAGAATGTGTGAAAATCTGGGGATCTCTTAAGTTGAAATATTGAGGTGGGTCGTCCAAGGCCATCTCTACGACTCTAGGAAAGTGATTCGATCTCTTACTAATAGTCCAGCTACAACCCTCCCTAGCCGATAGGCTATCACATCCTCCGATAAACGGTACGGAGCACAATAAAAGGACAAAGAGTCGTGTGAATACAGGGTATTGTTTTAGGATTTCTACCCTTGCTTTAATCATTCTTTGTGTAATTGGCTTGTGGGTAGGCAAGTTAACTATTCTCCTCAATTATTGGATGACAGACGCCAACAATGTGTCTAACAAAATCCCGCTAGGCATTCTATATGGAGACTGCCTAGGCGACTTCTCTTTCTTCCTAAAAATCACATACTAAATCAAATCTTTTAGCTGAAATCGGGGTAGTTTTGACTAGATAAACTTCCCATTCTTAGCTCCCATAACATGGATCGATTCGTCAACCGTCACATCGGGCCCTCGTCATCTGACAAGGCCAAAATGCTCAGTAAAATCGGCCTCTCGTCGATGGAGGAGCTTATTTCCAAAACCGTTCCTCCTAACATCCGCTTGAATCAGGATCTCGATATTCCCGTCGCGATCACAGAAGACGAGCACTTGAAGAAGGCTTCCGATCTCGCCCAAATAAATGAGGTCTTCACTTCCTACATCGGAGCGGGCTACAACGACACGATCACTCCTCCGGTTATTCTTCGGAATATCCTCGAGAATCCGGGATGGTATACGCAGTACACACCCTACCAAGCTGAGATTGCGCAAGGTCGGCTTGAGGCACTGCTCAACTACCAGACCATGGTAATCGATCTGACAGCTCTTCCGATAGCTAACGCTTCCCTCTTGGACGAGGCAACGGCTGCCGCCGAAGCTATGTCCATGATGTATGCGGAATCACGGCAAAAGAAGAAGACGCTTTTTGTGGCAGCCGATTGCCACCCTCAAACGATTTCCGTTCTCAAGACGCGAGCCATGCCCCATGGCATCAAGCTGCAGATTGGCGATCCTTTTTCTTTTGAACTCACCGACGATAGCTTCGGTGTAATCCTGCAATACCCGTCGACGACTGGAAGCATTCACGACTTCACCGAGCTCTGCACGAGTGCTCACGATGCAGGCGCCCTTGTCGCCATTGCAGCCGACATCCTAAGTCTCGCGATTCTCGTTGCACCGGGGGAATTTGGAGCCGATATTGCCTTTGGTAGCACGCAACGATTTGGTGTCCCCCTCGGCTATGGCGGACCGCATGCCGCTTACCTTGCGACGACAGAAAAATTCAAGCGGAAAATGCCTGGAAGAATCATCGGTTTGTCCGAGGATTCAAACGGAAAACCGGCTCTAAGAATGGCGCTCCAAACGAGGGAGCAACACATTAGAAGAGAGAAAGCAACCTCAAACATTTGCACGGCCCAAGTTCTACTAGCGATCATCGCTGGGATGTATGCGGTCTATCATGGAAAGGAGGGAATCGTTGCTATAGCGGAACGTGTGCATAGTCTGACGAACTCACTCGCAAAGTCGCTCGTGGCTGCTGGTTTTGAAGTTGAAAGCGAAGAAGTGTTCGATACGATCAAGGTCAAAGTCTCCGATTTAGATGCTATTCGTCAACGAGCCTTGGCCGCTAGAATCAACCTTCGATATTTCGAAGAGGCAGGAATCGGTGTCTCCTTGGACGAGAGAACAAGTCTGGAAGATGTCTCGACATTAGTCGAGGTCATTTCCGGAAAAAGCGCAGAGATTGTATTTGCTGATTCGCAAATCCCGAAAAGTCTTCGCAGGACCAGCGACTTTTTCACGCATCCTGTCTTTAGCAAGTATCACTCGGAGACAGAGATGATGCGCTACATGCATCGACTCGAAACGCGAGATCTCTCTCTCAACACCAGCATGATCCCGCTCGGATCTTGCACGATGAAGTTGAATGCAGCCGCCGAGATGATACCGGTTACGAATCCAAGTTACGGTCGCATGCACCCTTTCGCACCTGTTGATCAAGCCAAGGGATATGCCCAGGTTTTTGATGAGCTAGGAAAATGGCTTGGTGAAATCTCTGGCCTACCTGGAGTTTCCTTGCAACCCAACTCCGGAGCACAAGGTGAGTACGCCGGACTTCTCGTGATTCGGGATCACCACTATGCGGCGGGTGACACGCATCGGAATGTTTGCTTGATTCCGAGCTCTGCCCATGGTACAAATCCTGCGAGTGCCGTAATGGCCGGCATGAAGGTCGTGATTGTACAATGTGACGACGATGGAAACATCGACGTTCAGGATCTCCGATCAAAAGCCGAGGTGAACGCCGCCGATCTCTCCTCCCTCATGATCACCTATCCATCAACACATGGAGTGTTTGAGGAGACTATCCAGGAAATCTGCCAGATCATCCACGACAATGGCGGACTCGTCTATATGGACGGCGCCAACATGAACGCCCAAGTGGGGCTTTGCCGACCTGGAGATATCGGTGCCGATGTTTGTCACCTAAACCTCCACAAGACTTTCAGCATTCCTCACGGCGGTGGTGGACCAGGCATGGGACCGATCTGCGTCACAAGCGCCTTAGCTGACTTCCTGCCAAATCACCCACTTGTTTCGATGGGTGGAGCAAAATCCAAGGGCCCCGTTTCCGCGGCACCTTGGGGAAGCGCCAGCATCTTGCTCATCTCTTGGGGATACATCGCGATGCTCGGACGAGAAGGACTTCGAGAGTCCAGCGAAGTCGCGATTTTGAACGCCAACTACATGGCAAGTCGATTGGAAGGTTTCTATGACGTTCTCTACCGTGGAAAAACAGGCCGAGTAGCTCACGAATTTATCATAGACTTGAGGCCGATCAAAAAAGAGACTGGAATCTCTGAGGTAGACGTCGCCAAGCGATTGATGGACTATGGCTACCACGCCCCGACGATGTCTTGGCCGGTACCCGGCACCATGATGATTGAACCGACAGAGTCTGAATCGCTTGAAGAAATGGATCGCTTCTGCGAGGCGATGATTTCGATTCGAGCTGAGATTGAGGAGATCAAACTCGGCAAGGCCGATTCTGAGAACAATGTGCTAAAGCACTCGCCACACACGGTGGGCATTGTAACAGCCAGTAAGTGGGACAGACCATATTCCCGAGAAAAGGCTGCCTTTCCCGGCGAGTTCAGCAAGGAGCATAAATTTTGGCCACATGTTGGCCGAGTTGACAATGCCATGGGTGATCGGAATCTTGTCTGTGCTTGTCCTCCAATTGAGGCCTATAGTGAGTAGTGTGGAGTGTGGAGTGTGGAGATTTATTTCTTCCTTCTCTTCAGATCAACTCTTTCCCACATTTTTCGAACTAGAGAGTTCAACATTTTCTTGAGTTCGAGTGCTCGAGAATGAACCAAGGTGAAGTCTTCTTGGCTCATGTATCTCAACTCTCTAATTAGACGGATCTGGTATTCTAACTCACATGCTGACCCATACGCAATCTGGAAGAAATGGGCCTTGTCTCTTTGCGTTTTACGACCACACCCTTCCACAATATTCGTGGGAATTGACGTGCTAGACTTCTCGATTTGAGATCGAAGTGTGTACTTCTGATGTGTGGGCATTTTTTCACTGATCTGGAAAATATCTTTTGTGAGGCCATTGCTGAGATGAAAGACTTTCAATTTATTGTAGTCTTGCATAGTATGTTTTCACTATAAAGACACCTTCGTATCGAAAGTATAACTCGGGTTGTTCAAGGAAGAGACTCCTCACTCCTCACTCCTCACTCCTCACTCCTCACTCCTCACTCCTCACTCCTCACTCCTCACTCCTCACTCCTCACTCCTCACTCCTCACATTCCTCCTAACGATTCCTCCTAACGATTCCCACGTTCCGCATGAAGCCCTCGTATTTAGTTCTCTTCACCGGATTCCGTCGAAAGATTTCCCTAAAGCCCTCGATTTCCAATTCCTCCCACTGTTCGAGTGTATTCTCAACAATCGCGGGTCTTGCGGTGAACTCCTCCGTTGTGTGTTGCTTGGAAAATTTATTCCAGGGGCAAACGTCCTGACAGATGTCGCAGCCAAAGATCCAATCGCCGATCTGCCCGGCAAGATCTTTCGAGATGTCATCTCCTCGGTGCTCAATTGTGAGATAGGAAATGCACTTGTCTGCCTCGATCTGATAGGGAGCGTCAAGAGCACCGGTCGGGCATGCGTCAATGCATCGGGTACAACTTCCGCAGTAGTCGGCTATCGGTCCGTCTGGTTCTAGTTCTAGATCGGAAATTATTTCTGCAATGAAGAAAAAAGACCCCGTATCTCTGTTGATGAGGTTGGTATTCTTCCCCTGCCATCCAAGACCGCTGTTTTTAGCCCAGGCTTTATCCATCACGGGCGCGGAGTCCACAAAGACACGACCATTCAATTCGCCGACTTTTTGCTCGATAGAATAGAACAGTTCCTTCAAGCTAGATCGCAGTACGTCGTGGTAGTCATCGCCAAGTGCGTAGATACTGACTTTGCCTTCCGGCTCCGCTGGACGCTTTTGGTAGTAGTTGCTGGTGAGTGAAATGACGCTCTTTGCCCCTTCGACTAAGATCCTAGGATCTGTTCTTTTGTCAAAGTGATTCTCCATCCAAGTCATGGTCCCATGGCGACCTTCGTGCAACCAAGCCTCAAGGTCCCGTGCTTCATTTTCAAGAAAACCAGCTTTGGAAACACCACAAGCGTCGAAGCCAAGACGCCTCGCCTCATCCTTGATATATTGCTTCAATTCAGCGATGGACTTCGTATTCGGTGACTAACTGGAATACTCCCTCTAAGTAAACTACTCCAGCTCCTGCCTTTTGTCTGTAGACCTACAGCTCCCAGAGATTGCTAAATTTACTACGATCGAATTGGTAGAGCCATGCATCTTGCGGAATTTCGTATTTGAAAAACTCGCTTCGCATTCTGTCGGCCTCCGAGCGATCAACATACTGTCCAATCGTAACTCGATAGACTAGCTTATCTCCAGACCTAGCAGGCATGATTTCACAATTATATCCTTCCGATAGATAGTCAGCCATCACGGATCGAGCATCGGTAAAGCTAAGTTCTGAGGCGACAACAATAGACCAGCCCTCGTCCAGTCTGATGAAATACTCAGGTTCATCGGATTGCTCTTCTAGAGTTGGTTGTACCGAGACTGGTTCGTCTCCCGACTCTACTTGCTTTTCCTTCATGTCCTCTTCAATTTCGGACTCAGGTATGTGATCCTGGACTACTCCACCTAGCGGACTGTCAGGCTCAGATTCATTTTCGATCTCAGAATCTTCTTGGGCCTTGATTTCTTCGCTACCTAGAACGACAGCTATGACTGGACCATCGACCTCTGCCGTGTTCTCCATCTCTTTATCTTCCTCCCTTCCTTTTGGACTCTCCTTCACTTTGACAGAATCAACTTCCACCGATCTGACAGCTTCAACATCTGACTCGGTTAGATCCGACAAAGGACCCTCCGTATCAGCGGCGGCCATTTGTGGCTCTTGTCGTCTACTTTCGATACTCTGAAGATCGTTTTGCGAGATCGCAGCTAAAGCACGTCGTGCATTTTCTAGGGCCACTTCTGCCTGTTGTACAGACAGTAAAGCAAGTTCGTAGGCTTGCTGAGGATCGGCATTTTCAGGAACGAAATCGTTTTCGGATGACCTAGGGACCGTTCCGGCAAGAACTGGTCTGTCCATTCCGTGGAGCACAGTAACCTCTGCCTCTTTCATATCCGTTCCTCCTGAGTTCTCAGCAAAGACCTTTACCGTGAAAACTCCTGCGTGTGGGAAAGCATGCAAAATAGGATTGCCTTTCTCTACTACACCATCTCCGAAGTCCCAGGTAACGATGACGGGTTGAGACGCCTTCTTGTCGATCTTGGCCAAGAACTCTTCGGCTGCGTTCGATCGAATTTCCGAGGGGTAAACAATTTTATCGATCTTAGCTCTCCGGGCATACTTAACACCAATATTGGCGATACGAATTCCGCCACCAAGGAAGCCGAGAATATCAAATCCAGATCCTCCTTCAGAATTGTCTATAGCTATATCGGGGCCAACAAAGTTTGCGTTTACCTCTTGGAAAAAATGAATCTTCGGTGTTATCGCGAGGGATAGACCTAGACCACCAGATGGTCCGGATCCTGTTTCCTTTCCACCGTAGGTACGATGAAACCCGCCTTGAAGATAAGGTGAGATACGTCCCGAAAAGGGAGCATATCTCACCAAAAAACTCGTGGTTGTCAAATCAAGAGGATCAACAATGCGAGCATAGTTTGAGCTCTGAACCGATGCAACAACGCCGATCTTTGGGGTAATATGGTAAAGCAAGTCTAGCGCGAAGGCTCTCTTGGTGTTTTCGGTATCCGAGTTAACGGCATCGAGATCACCGCCGTAATAGCCCACGCCAATTCGCGCACTTAGGTGTAGACCTGGAGCAATCTTATCCACGCCGGGATTGATCGCGATTTGGGCCTGAATTGTTAAGGTGGGTAGCAGAAAAGTAAGCAGGGTAAGCGTCAGGACCGACGCTTTTAGATGAGAAGCCACTGTCATGTTCGATGTTTTGGTTCTTGTGGAAATCCTACACACAGATTTCAATAAAGTTTATTTAAACAGAGTAGTGATGCTCCCTTATTTAGCTTGGTCCGGTTTCGGTGTACCATGTTCCGACTCCCGTGCCCCCATGCTCCCGCGCACCTGACCGTCCAGTTTTCCACGGAGGAAATTGAGCCGAGAAGTCATCGTCGTATTCTTTTCGGGGTCTGCGCGATCTGCTTGCTCTACATAAAAAAAGGCCGATCCCAAATGAGACCGGCCTTTTAAGAAATCATCTAGTGCTTATTCGAAGCTATCAACGATTATTGAATCAGCTCTTCGGTTGATTCGACCGTCAACGCCTTTCGCGCTAAGTGGATCAACACCATTTCCAACTGGCATCAACCTGTTAGGTGAGATACCATTTTCGATGTAGTATTGCTCAACTGCTTTCGCACGCTGCTCAGATAGCTGTCGAGTTCTTCGCTCACGTCGGTCAGCGTATCCGTCGACTCTAACTAGCATTGGGCAAGCTTTCATCATTGCGATGTTCTCATCTAAAAGTGCTTTTGCCTCGTCATCAAGCTCAGAACTATTTCGGTCGAAGAAGACAGAGTTCAAATCAGTAATGTCTGAGCATCGGAATGTCTCGACACGAACAGGGTATGCTTTAGATTCTGAGCCGCCGCAGTTGTTAACCTCGAGATTAACAGAGTAGTCACCTTCGTCAGAGTAGGTATGAGTCGGAGATGCAGCAGTAGAGGAAGAACCATCACCAAACTGCCAATTGTAGCTCATTGGAGCAGAGCCAGAAACATTAGCTGAGAACTTCACAGCCTCACCAATAATCATGTCAGATGGGTCAGCCGAGATAGAAACGATCTGAACCGGATCACATGGCTCTTCAACCAATGTGTTCAGCGATTGTGAATCCGTTCCTGCTCTGTTGCCGGCAGTAAATGTAACAGGATAATTACCTGCTTCCGCAAAAGTATGAGTTACTGTCAGTCCAGTTGCTGTCGTTCCGTCGCCGAAGTCCCATGTATAATCGATAGGCTGGCAAGCATCGTCGTTGACAACGGCTGTATATGTTGCAGTATCTCCAGCAACCACGTTTGCTGGACCATCGATACTTATTACACGGGCAGGCTCGCAAGCAGCGTTTAAGCTGAATCGAACACCCGCGCCTAGATAGCCAAGAAGGTCAAAATCCGTCTCGTCATCTTCTACTTCTGGATCTTGGGCATCGAGTGCATCATCAGGGAAGCCATAGAATCCATTGGTCTCAACATAGATTGAGGCTTTTGGCGTGATTACATAATCAAATCCAAGACCAATGGCGGGGCCGAAAGCTGATCTGTACCCAGAATCACCTGAGTTCTCTGTGATATTACCTAAGGAGAGGTTTAGACCACCTCGTAAGTAAGGTGAAAGTCTCTTCGAGGGAAGAATCATCCACTCAAGCATACCAAATAAAGTATGGCGCTTTGTTGAGGATTCATCTTGGTTTAGAGTATTAACGCCAACCGGATGATCGTCTAGGATTTCTGAGTAGTTACCCAAGTTATATCCAGCAACAAGGGAAAGCGCAGGAGTGAAGGCATATCCGCCCTCGATACCTAGTGCATAGCTTGCTTCGCTGAATTTCTCGCCGTAAGCCAAAGCGATGAAGTCTTCTGTCTCGTCGTCGTCACGGTCACCACCATAGGTGGCCAATCCGATTCTAGGACGGATGAAGAAAGATTTATCTGCTCTCTTGCTTTGAGCATACGCTTCTATGCCAGTGGATAGCACGAGAAGTACGGCCAATAATAGAGAAATACGACTCTTGGTCATGATGTCACCTTATGATGTTTCTTTTGTCGAATGAGTAGGCATTCCGAACCCGTAAACGGTAAGTGGGTACGGCTCTCAACACGAGCGTATTATAACAAAATGTTGAGGGGAATCAAACAGAATAAGTCTCCTTTGGGAAACTAAAATGTTCTGCTTCTTCGAGACAGGAGTCGGATAATCCCGAATCCGCACGAAGCCTTAAAGCTAAGCTAGAGAATTAACGTGCTTCTCTAGGCTACTTTTGTAGTTAGAGGCCTTGTTCCTGTGAATCAAGCCCTTGCCTACCAACTTGTCCAGCATACTCTTAATCTCTGTGAGAAGAACAACACCCTTCTCCCTGTTATCTGTGTCTCGGACGGTCTTTATATTGCTTCGAAGACGTGTCAAATGAATACGATTACGCAACCGTCTGCGCTCGGTCTGACGAACTCTCTTTTCGGCTGACTTATGATTAGGCATGAAAAGTTATTTGTTTAAAAAAGTGGTTTTTTCGGAACCAAGAATGTAAGGATTATTCGCTGTAGAACCAAGAAAGAATAGAGAGATTCAGATATTCTGATTGTCAGATCATCAGATGTTTCGACTGTCCGATGTTCCGATTGTTCGAAATTCCGATATTATGATCGTCCTAATCGATCTCCCGACATTCTAACCCCTGATCTCCTAGGTATTCTTTGCTCCCTTCCCTCCTATTAAATCGGCTCGCACATATCTACGTCAAGCCGGATTTGGACAAAATTGTGCGATCCTTTAATCAGGAGCATCATGGCTCTGGAAAGAGTGATCTCACAACATTCAGGATAAACAGACTATATCCCAATTGGGAAAATGTCCCATCGATACTGAGGAAAAGTGGCATTCCTCTCAATCGAAGTCCGAAATTTATCGACGCTTTTTCTGTCACAAAGGACAAGGCGGATCGCCTTCTGTCTAGCGATATCTATAAGAATGGAAGAATCTACGTTCAAAATTGGTCATCGATGGTCCCACCGGTCGCGTTAGATCCAAAGCCAGGCCAAGAGGTCCTCGATCTTTCTGCTGCTCCCGGATCCAAAACCTGCCAAATGGCCGGCATGATGGAAAATAGAGGAAGACTGGTCGCTGTCGATCGCGACAAGGTCCGCCTTGCTACGCTACGAAAAAATCTTAAGCAGCAAAATGTTCAGATTGCTGAGGTAGTCCACACTGATGGGCGATTTTATTTTAAGAAATACGGTGACAGTTTTGACAAGGTCCTACTTGATGCTCCCTGTTCAACAGAAGGTCGGATTCAGCTTAACAAGTCGTGGACTTACAGCGAATGGTCTGTAAAGAATATCAGAAAGATGGCTGCTCTGCAGCGGGCTTTGCTTAAATCTGCCATTAAATCCTTACGCCCAGGTGGTGAAGTCGTCTATTCCACGTGTACCTTTGCCCCAGAGGAAAACGAAATGGTCATCCAGAGCATTCTCGACGACGATCTATTAGGCCCTCAGATCTCGGTTGTAAAGTTTGAGAAAGATCTGCCGGCAGGTAGACCCGGCATTTCGAGCTGGGGAGAGGTAACATTCGATAAGGCCATTCGTAACTCCATTCGAATCATTCCCGAACCCGGATTTGAAGGATTCTATCTTTGTAAACTGCGGAAATCAAACTAGCTGATGCGATATCTATCAAGTTTCTTCCTTCTTCTGTTTTGCTCTGGCCTTGCCTTTGCCCAAGAGAAGCCCACAATTTATGACCGACCCATGAGCGATCGGCGTGTCTCCTATGACATGAAAGTTTCTCTCGACCCAGAGACCAAAACCATTGCTGGGCGACAGCGAGTCCAATGGAGAAATCCAGACTCCGTACCTGTTGACACTTTACAGTTTCATCTTTACCTCAATGCCTTCAAGGACAACAACTCGACCTTCATGCGCGAATCAGGCGGAGTCCACCGAGGATTCACGGCAAGCGGTGAAGATCCTTGGGGTGGTGTTCAGATCAATAGCATGAGAGTAGTCAACATCGATCAGCAGTTGCCAGGTGAACTTGGCGGAATCGGCTTAGATGATATTTCGACAGGCCAAGATATCACTGAGCGTATCGAGTTTATTCAACCCGACGATGGGAATACCCAGGACCAAACCGTGATAGCAGTTGCCTTGCCTCGGGCGGTTCTACCAGGCGAGACCATCACACTCGATATCGACTTTGATTCTAAGCTTCCGAAGATTAGCGCGCGAACAGGTTGGGAAGAATCGTCAGGTGATAGCCTTTTCTACATGGTAGCCCAGTGGTTTCCAAAGCTTGGAGTATATGAGATTCCTGGTCAACGCTATGTGCCAGAAATTGCTTCGAGAGGACAATGGAGTACTCATCAGTTTCACCAAAACTCGGAATTCTATGCCGATTACGGGACCTACAGGGTTGAGATCGAAACGCCGATTGGATATACCGTGGGTGCCACAGGTGTTGAAGTCAGTCGAGAGAATCGGGACGGAAAAACTATTTCTATATACTGGGCCGACGACGTACATGACTTCGCCTGGACCGCAAGTGCGGACTACCTAGAATCCTTCCAGCAATGGCAGCATGTCAAAATAAGATTGCTGCTTCAGCCAGAACATGAAGCGCAGGCTGACAGACATTACGAGTCGGCAATCAATGCACTCGAGTGGTTCGGAAAGAATGTTGGCGAGTACCCTTATTCAACATTGACCATTATCGATGGAATAGGCGGATCCAACGGAATGGAATATCCCACTTTGATTACGGCTGGCACAGTCTACAAACTCCCCAAATGGGCGAGATCGCTAGAGCAAGTGACGATTCATGAATTTGGTCATCAGTATTGGTATGGCCTTCTGGCTTCCAACGAAGCTGAAGAGTCTTGGCTAGACGAGGGCATCAACTCCTATACGGAACTGAAAATCATGGATTCATCCTATGGTGATGCCTCCTTTGTTGATCTGCCCGGACTAACGCTCAATGTCTCACAATTTCAGCGGCTCATTTACACAAAAATGGATCCGGGGCGTGGAGCGATTTACACAAGGAGTTGGGAGCATACAGGAGACATGGACTATGGGAAGACTTCCTATATGAAACCAGCTACGATGTTGATGACCCTCGAGGGGCTGATTGGTGAGGAGCAGATGATGGAGCTTTTGAAGGCTTATTACGACATTTGGCGATTCAGGCACCCTACGACAAATGACTTCATGGATGTAGCCGAGGAGGTCACTGGGCAAGAATTGGACTGGTTCTTTAGTCAGTTCATCTTTGGAACCGTAACGGTGGACTACGAGGTCCAGAGTCTAAGCAACACCCGACAAGAGGACGATGAGACATTTGATACTAAGATCCAACTACATCGGATCGGGGATGGCTACATGCCGCAAACTATTCGACTTACCTACGCCGATGAGTCGACGAAAGACTTTCCCTGGGACGGGGAAGACGAATGGTATGAGTTAAATGTGAGCCAAGATCAGAGAGTCGTTCAGGCGGAACTCGATCCAGAGTTCAAAATCAAAATGGATATCAATCGACTCAACAATCGCAGGACGCGAAATTATGACACCAACCTTGCTTCAAGGAAGTACTCGAACAAGGTTTTGGTATGGGTTCAGCAGCTTTTATTCGCGATCGGGGCGTTAGTTTGATGGATTTAGCATACGCAATTAAAGACGGCACAGCCCGAGCAAAAAGAAACTGGAAACTGGTCCTACTTATCTTCGGTGCCAACTTATTGTTGGCTGCTATCCTAGCTCTGCCCTTGTCTGGTTTGATTACCTCCGCTCTTGATGGACACGGATTCTCAAATGATCTAGCCCAAAAGTTTGACCCAGAGATTTGGTTCGATGTTTTTGAGAAAATTGGCCCCTCTATTCAAGGATATTTCTTCCCACAGTTATTTTCGATCATTGCGATTTACCTGATTTGGAAAGTCGCTCTTTCGATCGGTTTGATCAATCGACTTCGGTCGGAGGGGGGCGGATTCTGGGAGGGTGTCGGCCAGCACTTTTTGAAAGCCCTCGGTCTAGCAGCACTCTATTTTGCCCTGACAATTATTGCCGTCATCTTTGCGGTACTCGCAATAAGCATTTTCGGTGGCACTGGTGAAGTCCGATCCTTCTGGGTGAGCTTCGTCATCATTCCGACTGTTGTTATAAGCTTGATTTCGATTTTCGACATGATGCAAGACTATGCAAGAATCCATTTGGTAGATCGCAATGCCGGTGTCTTTGGATCTTTCGTAAAGGGCCTAGCCTGGCCTTTTAAGAATGGAACAGCAAGTTGGCTCTACGTTTTCTGGTTTTGCATTTCTCTTGTCTTGTGGCTCCTTCCATTCATCATGGACATGAAGACTGCCTCAGCCACGACACTTTCGATCGTAGTTCTGCTTCTTGTTCAGCAAATAGTTCTGTTTTTTAAGAGCGGTGTCAGTCTTGCTTGGCTCGGATCCGAGGTCGCTCTGTATGAGAGGAGAGAACCGGAACAGTCTTCAGACCTCAGTCTTCAGCCCTCGGAAGAGGGAGAGCTGTCGTCAAGCATCAGTGATCAGCTTTCTGAGGAAGATGAGATAGAGTATATCGATAGCCCTATGCCGGAGGATATTCGGAAAGGGGGAGACAGTTCAGAAGATATGGCTTAGCACACCGTCCATTGGCCGACCTTGGCGTTTAATTATTTCAGAATTCCATCGGCAAAATCTAAAAACCAGTCCCAATCGGTCTGAGTCAAATTGTGACCTCCAGATCGAACATGGTATCCAGTCATTCCTTGGTGCCGTGGCTTGTCAAGACTTGGCATTTCAGCTTGGTCGATAGACTCCTTCCCAAGCAACTCGAAGACTTTTCTAGAAGCAAATAAGGCTTCGTACTCCCCTTTTGGATCAGCCCACAAATCCTCGTTGGCACTTGTGACATAGACCCCTCGTGGTGCAATGAGAGCAAAAAGCTCGTGCTGATCTATTGGAAGATCAGACTCCCGACCGCTGTATTTTGTGAGCGCTGGAGCAAACCAGTGGGGAAATGCATTCGTTATTCGATCGATCGTTTCTCCATAGACACGTCTCGAAAGGGCCGCGCCGCCACATCCAGAGTTATTGCTGTAGGCTATTGCAAATCGCTCGTCCTCCGCCGCTGCCCATAGAGAGGTCTTCCCTCCTCTAGAGTGGCCGACGATCGCCACATTTTCGGAGTCGACTTCTTCCGCACCTTCTAAGTAATCGAGAACTCGACTTGCCGCCCAGCCCCAAGCCGATAGGCTTCGCCATGCTTCCTCTGCTGGCTCCTTTCCATCCGCGAAAAATGACCTGATCCCGTGCGGATATCCATCTGCTGAATCAGGGTCAACATCTGAGGTGTGAAAGGAGGCCGAAGCGTAGCCGCGGTCGATTAGAGTCCGTGCTGCAAAGAATGGATCGTGTCGACTAAGCACCGTGTCCAGCGGAGTGAAGTATCTATTGTTGATGTGCACGACTGCTGGCACTTTTCCGGATCTTTGATTTGGCAGGAAGACAACGAAGGGAAAAGAGTAGCTTCTCTCATCGATTCTCACAGTTGCTGTTAGCTCCCTTGCGATAGCCTTTCCTTCGAAGGCCTTAGGATCTTCCTTCAATAAGTCAAAACTAAGCTCGTAGTTGGTCGATGGCCTTCGTCCATATACTTCATTTCGAAAAATCTCCAGTAGCTCTTCCCTTCGACTTGACCTCCAGGCCTCTGGGCTACTGATTTGGATTCCTTCATCAGAGAGAAGAGGATCTGGAAGAGAAAATTCGGGGACTTTCGATTCATCATAATTGAAGGCCGAGGAACTCGAAGTTCTTGCTTCAACAATATCTTGAGGAGCCGTCCATGGTATTTCCACATGTTCTGATGATTCCGCTCCTGTACTACAACCTACAAGAATCAACATGAATAGAATGGATAGAAATATCTGAAATGACATAGGACTTAGTGTTTCAGTTCTTCGATGATGACCCGAGCTGATTTGGCGAGATGAATCGTATCGACGCCGGCGGTGATCAAGCTGAATCCTTGGTCAATGTAAGGTTGGATCGCAGCGGCCGAAACTCCGAAATATCCAAGTGGCATTTTGACGGCGAGGCAGGCATCTCGAATCGTGTTGATGGCATCCATTACTTCCTCGTGATCTACTTGCCCAATCTTGCCCATACTAGCCGATAGATCATAGGGCCCGACCAGAACGCAGTCGATTCCCGGCACTTTCAAGATGGACTCAATATTGTGCACCGCCTCGATATGCTCGGCTTGGACAACAACGATAGTCTCGTCATTGGCTGAGTCGACATAATCCTGAAATTTCTGTCCGTATCCATGAGCGCGGGATACGCCCACTCCCCTCTTCCCCAGTGGAGGATACTTTGTTGCAGCAACGACATCACGAGCTTGCGATGCTGAATTGACCATCGGGACAATAACTCCAGCAGCACCGCAATCGAGGACGTTTTTAATATGAGATTCCTCTCCGGAAGGAGTCCGTACGAGACAAGGCGTTGTGCCAGCAGCTCGAACGAGTCTTTGGATGGCGTCTCGAGAAAAAGGAGCGTGCTCGCCGTCGATGAATAGCCATTCGAAGTCGAGGCTCGCCAGTAGCTCAACGATTTCCGGGGAGTCCAACGTTACCATCGTCCCAAGAAGGAGATCGCGATTTGCGAGTCGGGATTTAAACTGGTTCGCTGTTTTTGGTTCTTGGTTCGTGGTCATCCTCCTGAATAATTTGGCTTTCGTTGATTATCTACTGACTAATCCGCTTCCTTTGCTTGCCCAATCTATGGACTTTGTGGCGTCAATTTCTTCGACTTATTCAATGTATAGCCGAGAGCCAGAAAAAGCGCTAAAGGAAGAAGTCCGTGTGGCAGACGCATCACCGTCTCATGCAGCCATTGAGACATGCTTCCCATCGGGTCCATGGGCGTAAAACCCGTGATTATTCGAGCCATGGATGTAGCTAAACCCCATATTATGCAATAGATAAGCGATATTCTTTTTAGTCGGGGCAGGAAAAGGCCAACAATTGCGAAAATATCGAGAAAGCCGGCCACGAGGAGGATAGTTTTTGCAGTCGAGTCTCCGATACCAAAAACCGAGGAAAGCATGTAGACAAAGTTACCAGGTACAGGAAATACACCCATGGCATAGAGTCCATGCCCAAGAAAAGTCAATGCAATCGCTATTTTTAGCCCGATAATGAGTCGAGATGACAGATCCTCGGCATTATTAGCCGACAATGACCAAAGGAGAGCGATTGGTGCGAAGACTTGAGTGGAGTACTCAAATAGTTGGGCCAACACAAAGCCTTTCTCAATGAAGTAAAGGACGGCAAGAGTCAAGAGTGAGAGGGCTCCTAGAATTATGGGATATCGCATCCATTTACGTCGAGTATTGACGAAGATGCAAAATATTGCGCACGCGAGATAGAACCATCCCACTCCATCGATGAAGCTCTCGATCTTGGATGAGACTCGAAGATCTGTGACCCATGTCTCCCAGCTCATTCCAAACCACTTCTCGACGACTCCCGTCATCCAGTCCTCTCGCCAAAGCAGAGCACGGTATGGCGCATCCCATCTGATGTGCTGCCACGCTCGCCCTAGAAAGACGGATACAGCTGCAAGCCGGATAATCGCAACAGGTGATATTTGGCTGAGTTTATTTTTCAGGACGTTGTTTCCTCGTGCCCTCGTTCCAAGGATTTGATTGCTGATTAATTGAATCTGGTGTATCTCAGTGATCCGGTAATCAGGCTATCTCCAACAACATTGAACGAGCGGAGAAGTGGACCCAGTGAAGCTAAGAAAGGCCGGTCATTGTCATCGGTCTGATAAATTTCTCCCTCCAATTCGCCCCACTCCATTTGATATCCCGAATCTGTTTTTAATAGGTTAATATCTGGCCATCCTGATGCGTTTTGATAGCTGCCTAGCAATTGATCGTGGGCAGGAGAATGTCTGATTTGGGTTTCTTCACTTGGATGGGCATCTTCGAGAGCGCGCTCGTAAGCTTGGGCAAACATTTCTCGTTCTTGGGCAAAAAGGGTATCGGCCTCCGAAGGACTATTCAATAAATTGTAAGCATAGTTCGCCGCTAAATGAGGTAGGCGACCGGCTCGATTTTCACTGGAGAATGCGACGATTCCCATTTTCTTAGAAGGAATGAACGAGAGATGGAAACTGATTCCATTATATCCCCCAAATCGAGTCAGCATTTCCATGCCCTGATAAGTCGCCAAGTCCCACGCCAGGCTATAGGCATGCCGTTGATAGGTGAAAAAGCTTCGATCCTGATTCGTAGTTGCACCGTGGAGGTCGGCGAAAGACTGTTGATCTTTGACTATGCTCGTCTCCTGATTGAGATTGAATTTCAACCATTTGCCAAGATCATTTATGGTAGATATCGTACCCCCTGCAGCAGCCATTGTATCGTCTTTTTTGTAAAATCCTTTTTGGTAAACTTGATGATCTTTGCCCACCTGAATAGCAGGACGGATATCTTCGAGCTGATAGTCGCTGACATTCGAACTGCTCTTGTGCATATCGAGGGGATGAAAAATTCGATTCTCCATTTCTTCCTTCCAACTTTTT
The DNA here is from genome assembly GCA_965250215.1 of Rhodothermales bacterium. Classification (GTDB taxonomy): domain Bacteria; phylum Bacteroidota; class Rhodothermia; order Rhodothermales; family DATKEJ01; genus CBDFNN01. Next base: position 173,849 of record CBDFNN010000004.1, read on the forward strand.
CCCGCTACTCTATCGATTATCATTGAGGCCAGATTAGGACCTAGATTGGAATACCTGAATGCATGACTGGAGTCAAATGAATAGTCGGAGTTTAGGGTTTGAATTAGATCGTCGGGGCCCTCATATCCTAGAAAGGCCGTTTTCCAAACAAAGGCCGTACTCCTGATCCCATGTGTATGATTGAGCAGCTGTTCTACCGTAATAGACTTGGTATCTATGTTGCCTTCGAAGCTTAGCTCTGGTAAATAATCATGGAGAGAATTGCTCAAATCTATCATTCCGTCTTCTTCCATGATTTTAAGCAATGTCCCTGTCAACGCCTTGCTGTGGGAAGCCAGATAGATGGGTGACTCATTATTGAGCGTTGAAGGCTTACCTGCTAATATCTCTTTATTGAGTGCAAAGGAAAAGGCCAAACCATCTTCAGTAACCAAACCTATGATGAAGTCCCCCTGCAGATTATAATTGCGATATAGCTCGGTTATCTTGGCCTCGAATTTGGACGGAAACTCTGGATTATTTTCTACAAACGCCCCTTCTTTGCCGATGGCACCAACATTTGACTCGTCAACGGCCGAGGATGAGGTGCAGCCACAAATAATGAAGAATGCTAAAATGAAAATAGCTGATGGCTTTAGGTATCTGATCATTAGATCGCTTGTTGATTTTGGTCAAGTCAATATTGCCTTCGACACCTGAATAAACTAATTGACCTAGTTGACTGACTCCACACTCCACACTCTACACTTCCGAGCCCCTCACTCTTTGTCTCTCCCCGTAAACATCCACTGGATCCCAAACTTATCGGTGAACATGCCGAAGTGATCTCCCCAAAATTGCTTTTCCAGTGGCATGGTGATCTTGCCACCAGCGCTCAACTTCTCATATGCCGAGGTCATGGTCGCGACACTCTCCCAACCGATGTTCAACCGTACATTGCTCTCTTCAGACTTTTTCGAAAAATCGGCAGCCGAGCTGTAGTCACTCGCCATGATTCTCCCACCAGCAACCTGGATCGTGGCATGCATGACTTTATCGGCATCGGCATCGGGTACATCTAGAGGGCCGTCGGAGTATTTCTGACTGAAAAGGATCTCGCCTTCAAAGACTTCGCAGTAAAATTCAATCGCCTTTTGACAAGTACCGTTGAAATATAGATATGGGGTAATTCTGTTCATATTGATGCTGGTTACATCGAAGGATAAGAACGAACGACGAGGATTGCATAAATGAGACCAATCGTCGCTCGTTTCTCGTTTTTCGTTTTTCGTTTTTGAATATCGCATAGACGGCCTCAATATTTATTCTGACAGGTGGAAAATCAATTCCTATTGAATACTCGATGCATGATTCTTGGGTAGGAAGTAGGGGTTCTTCGATGCACTTGTTTTCTTTTGCCGCTATTTCCTCCACCAGCACTAAGCTCTTTCAGCAAAAGAATACTGGCAGAGAAGACCACCCATCTCCTTCTCAAGAATCATGCACCTCTATCTGGCGTTGTACGGAAGCCTTATGAAAAGCATTTATCCCACATATGACGTCATCGTAGTAGGTGGTGGTCACGCCGGCTCCGAAGCCGCGGCCTCTGCTGCACGTCTAGGTGCTAAGACCTTACTAGTCACGATGAATTTGGCAGCCATCGGGCAGATGTCTTGCAATCCTGCTATTGGTGGGATCGGTAAAGGGCAGCTTGTTCGAGAGATCGATGCTCTCGGTGGAATCATGGGACTCGTTACAGATCAAACGGGCGTCCAATTTCGAATGCTTAACAAGAGTAAGGGTCCAGCAGTCTGGAGTCCCCGGGCACAATCCGATCGGATGGAGTATGCGGCCTTGGTCAAGTCGACTTTGGAATCGATTCCAAATCTCTCCCTTCGCATGGACATGGTAGTCGAGGTCCTAGTAGATGCAGACAAGCGAGTCACCGGAATCAGGACCCAAACAGATCAGATATTTAATTCCCGAAGCGTCATTTTGACAAGTGGCACCTTCCTAAACGGGACGATTCATATTGGTCTCAACCAGTATGGAGGAGGCCGAGCAGGAGAGCGAGCCGCTACTGGGCTTTCTGCTTGTTTGGAAGGATTCGGATTTGAGACAGGTCGACTAAAAACTGGAACACCGCCGAGATTGGATGGACGGACAATCGACTATTCGAAAATGATCGAGCAACCCGGTGATGATCCTCCCCTTCCCTTCTCCTTCATGACCGACTCACTCAGACAGGATCAACTGCATTGTTGGTTGGCCTACACTGGACACGAAGTCCATGAAGAGCTGAAAAAAGGTTTTGATCGAAGCCCGATGTTCAACGGATCGATCCAATCTACCGGACCGAGATACTGTCCTTCTATAGAAGACAAAATCAATCGCTTTGCCGACAAAGACAGACATCAATTATTTGTCGAGCCCGAAGGCAGAGATACCTACGAGATCTATGTCAATGGATTTTCGACCAGTCTTCCGGAGGAAGTACAAGTAGCTGCTATCCAGAAAGTGGTCGGCATGGAAAAGGCACACATACTTCGACCTGGTTATGCCATCGAGTATGATTATTTCCCGCCGCATCAATTGAAGTATAGCTTGGAGACCAAGTTGGTATCGGGTTTATTTCATGCTGGGCAAATTAACGGAACGACGGGCTACGAAGAGGCCGCCGTCCAGGGTCTTGTAGCCGGCATCAATGCGATCAAATATTTGGGCGAAGAGGATCCCGTTATTTTCAAAAGGTCGGAAGCCTATATCGGAGTGCTGATTGACGACTTGGTGGCCAAAGGTACCGAAGAGCCCTATCGTATGTTTACGTCCCGAGCCGAACATCGCATTTTACTTCGACAAGATAATGCCGATCTTCGACTCACCCAAAAAGGTTATGACCTAGGTCTTGCCGATAAGGTGCGTCTAGATAGGATGTTGGATAAGAAAGAGGCCCTAGAAATTTCGAAGGCGAGCATGCGCAAGGAAGTCGCGCGTCCCGAGGAAGTCAACGGATATCTCGAATCATTGGGTACAACGCCAATCTCCGAGCCAACAAAAATCCACAAGATCGCCTTGAGACCTGAGGTCAATTTGTCCGATTTGTTAAGGCATACACCTCAACTTTCCGATAAGATTAAGGAGGTACCGGGCATGCAAGACACCGAGACTCTGTTGGAAGTGGATTTCAAATATGAGGGTTATCTCGAGCGTGAGTTCGAGACAGTGGCAAAGATGAATCAGTTGGAAGACTGGAACGTCCCTGCCGATTTAGATTTTAACAGAGTAGGCAATATCACGATGGAGGCACGAGAAAAATTGGATCGAATACGTCCAACTAATTTGGGACAGGCATCAAGAATAAGCGGGGTTAGTCCAGCAGACATATCAGTACTCATGATTCTATTGAAAAAGAGTAGCGCCGAGGAAGTAAGTGCCTGAAAACGATCTACGCTGGAATCTTCTTTCAGATCTGGAAGAAGATAAGAGAAATCAAATACTCGCTTACCGAGAGATCTTGGTCGAATACAATACCAGGGTCAATTTGGTATCGAGAAAGTCGATCGAGGAAGTGGTTGTTCTGCATATTGACCACTGCCTAGCTTTCAACGCAAAAATATTTCCCCCCAATACCCACGTCGTTGATTGGGGTACAGGTGGCGGTCTTCCGGGTATCCTCTTGGCGATTCTTTTTCCTAGCTCGGTCTTTCATTTGGTTGACTCCAGGAATCGTAAAATTGAGGCCGTCAAATACTTCGCCGAAAAATTGGGATTAAGCAATGTTGAGGCTTACGCAACGCGAGCCGAGAAATGGGAAGGGTCAGTCCACTTCGCTGTCAGTCGCGCAACGGCACCGCTACTGGATTTGTGGCAATGGTCGGACCGTGTGCTTAAGCCAAAAAAGGAACTTGAAGAACGATATTGGCCCTCTGGTTTGATTTGCCTGAAGGGCGGTGATCTTGAGGAGGAAGTCAAACGATTCGACCGGAAATTTGGCACGGCTAAGTTGACGCGTCAGAAACTCAGTCTTGAGTACCACGATGGAGCGTATCAAGAGAAGGAGCTCTTGGTCGCGACAAGATCCTGAGTATTGTCAGTTAGTCGTCGAACTCTCTTGAAAGAATACCTGAAGAGTGGCCATCAACTTTTCGCCTCGCAGATCCCCATCAAGGGCCAGTATCGTCCCTTCTCTATCGACTAGAACTTTTCGAGGGATAGCCACTAGATCGAATTTCTTTGCAATACCGCTGTAGAAGCCGTCTTCCATTGAACCATGATACCATGGCATGGGCCATCTCTTCTGTCGGAGATCTTGAATCACCACACGATCGTCAAAAGAAAGAGAAAGAATATTGAGACCCTGGCTTTCAAATCGATCGAAGGCTTCGTGCATATATTTCATTTCACCGAGGCAAGGTCCGCAAGAGAGTGCCCAAAAATCTATCAACCAGATCTTGTCCTGGAAATACTCCGTTCCAAGTTGCAAATTGTCATCTTCAATCGATGCAATCGAAAACTCTGGCACCTTCTTTCCTGCTTGTATTGTTCGATTCTCGTCGAATCTCTTCGTTGCTCTTTTTGCATCATGACTTTCTGGAAACTCAGTGATTAATCTGTCATAGAGCTCGGAAAATTCTATGCCGGCCCGGTTCTCTACTTCTTGATCGATATCAAATTTCTTTCTCTCCACCTCCATTGCATCGAATGCGATTCGCACTTTACTACCAAGTAGAGACGACCTGACTCGATCGTGCGGATGCTCCTCCAGCATGGATTCCCGATATTTATCAATCGCCTCCTTATCATTGGTTGAATAGCTGAGTCGGTGAAGGATATTCTCAAACGAGCGCGTTTCCCAGAGCGAAGATGTATGAGAAAGATTAGTCAACAGCTCCGTTACCATCATGGAGTCCTCGACATGAGGATTGATATTTGAGAAATAATCTAGTTGGAGATAGTTCTTTAAAAGAGAGTCTGTCTCTTCAGCCAACATTTCTTTCAAAGCAGCTTGCGTCTTGGAGTGGTCAAACGCAAAGTCCTCACCTGTCGCTTCTTCGAAGTATTTCGCTGTAGCTTCTCTCACTTCTGCGTTGAGCTCGTAGAGGTCATTTTTGTAGGCATACATCTTGGCCGATCTCGACTCAGGATCCGAAAAGTTGACAAGCGGCTCGAGTACTCGTTCTACATAATATTCAGGTCGATATTCTATTAAGACGGAATCGTTAGGCGACTCTAGAACAGATGTAAAACTACCCGGAGAGCCAGAGTAGACATAACGACCATGAGATGAAAAGTAGTCGGCCTGGATCGATGCCATGGATATTTCTCCTGAACTTCCTAGGCCAATTAGTTGGAAGGCGAAGGTGTCTGCTGGACTTTCGATGGTCTTGGAGAACACTCCATCTTCATCTAATATCATCGGGAGCAATCCCTCAGTGGGCGAGAAGTTGTTGAAGGATCCTACGACAAAAAGGGACTCCGGAGAAGGAAGGTCTATCCCAGATTCAAGGACGATGTCAAGCTGGAGATCTTCAAGGGAGTCTACATAGATCGGAAAGTAGATCGACTTGTGTCCGACACCTAAGAACCAGAGATGGGCGGATCCAGGTTTCGGAAGTTCAAAGGAAAATAGTCCTGTTGAATCAATGTCTATGGCCTTGCTTTCTGGCGGTAGAATCCGCGCCATTGGCATCGGGTGGCCGTCCTGACCAGTTATTTTTCCAGAGACAATAATCGAATTAGAGTCTTGCGAAGTGTCACATGCAAGCGAAAATAGGCATAGGGTTACGATGCTCAGAAATTTCATTACGGTCCGGGTTAGGTGAATGAAAAATCGTAACTACTATTATGCGATCTCAGTTGATGTTGGTCGAAGCGAACACGGAGAAAACGAAGATGATCGATGATTATTGCAATTCTGGGTCATCGCAATTTCGTGGCGGTGAAAGTCAATGCACAATCGATCTCAGTTCTAAATGCGGGAGGAAACTCGTGTCTACGATCGATCCGAGCACAAAACACGTCAACTTCAGAGGCTGAATCGGAATAAAGTGGGGATAGCTTTTCCTAATGACTGACGACTGAAATATGACGACTAATACTCAAAGCCCAAGGTCAGCGTCCACTGCCCGGTATACTTCGGATCATTGTTATTGTCGATAAGATTTGCTAGCCCCCTGGAATAGCGTGCATCTAAGCGGAGTGTGTGGAAATCTATATTCAAATCAACCCCAACTCCAGCAAGAACGCCGTAGTCCAAAGTTTTTATCGAGTCGTCGGACTCTCGCTGAGATAAGCCACCAGATACAGCTTGGTAGGTGACAAAGGAATCTGCAAGTGACCCAAGATAGCCGCCACCGTGAACAGTCGGTGAGATCAGTTTAGCTGGATCGAGAGACCATCTACCTAAAACAGGTACTTCGATGTAGTTGACGCCGAAGGAAACATCTGTGAGAACTTCGGTCCCTTCGTTGAAGAAGTCGATGCCCGTTCGAGTCTCTGATCCCTTCCTTGCATAAAGAACTTCCGCTTCGACCGTCACATTGTGGTTTACCCAAAATGAGAAGGTCACTCCTCCAATCGTATTTGACAATGCATTGAAAACGGGATCGCTGTCACCGACGAATTTGGTGTTTAAGTAGCCTCCCTTAATTCCAACCTCTACCTGCTGAGCTGGGAGCTCTGAAAAAATGGCCAGGATAAGTGCTACTGTGAGTATTCCTTTCTTCATTTCGCGTCGATTAACATTAGGATTCGATCTTTTGACAAAGCTAGCTCATTTGACTCATGGGGTAAAGAGACAAATGCTTGACCCCGTCATTATCTCTGCTCCGCACACCGCAACCCACACATCTCTCAAAACTGACTAGTATCCGGAATCTCCAATTTCCCGAGAGTCTCCGCCGCGATCTCAAGCGTATCCATCTCTTGGACAATCATACGGTATTTTTTGCCACTATCCTTGAAAGCAACACGCTGCTCAAGCTTCTCCATCTGAGCCATCAGAGGCTTGAAGTAGTTCTCGAAAAAGAACTCATCATCCTCGCTAGGCATGACCAAAAACAGACGCTCGTTTTTCCACGTGACGCGTGAAAGTCGCCACTTCTCTCCTATCATTTTCAAGCGAGCTGCTTGGACTAGGTTCTGCACTTCCACTGGTGCTGGCCCAAATCGGTCTTCAACCTCATGGAGGAATTCCTTTAGCTCGTGCTGATCTTTCGAGTCGCTCAGTTTTCGGTAGAGTTTCAGGCGCTCCAGACTGTCGCTGACATAGGCCTTTGTAAGCAGGGCATCGGCCGAAATATCGACATTGGTTTCACCGATATTTGGCGGCGTGGAATCGACATCAAATAGATCGGAGAATTCGTCCTGCCGTAATTCTTGGACGGCTTCGTCTAGGATTCTGTGATAGGCATCGAAACCTACATCGTTTACAAATCCGCTTTGCTCTGCACCTAAAAGATTTCCGGCCCCACGAATGTCAAGATCCCGCATCGCGATGTTGAATCCACTTCCCAAGTCGGAGAATTCCTCCAGTGCTTGAAGTCGCTGTTTGGCGTTCTTTGTCAAACTGTGGATAGACTTAGTCAGAAGGTAGCAGAAAGCCTTTCGATCCGATCGGCCTACCCTACCACGCATCTGATGTAAATCCGACAGACCAAACATTTCGGCACCGTTAATGATCATTGTATTCGCGTTTGCAACATCGAGTCCGCTTTCGATTATGCTTGTCGAGACAAGTACATCGAATTTCCTGTTCACGAAATCGGTCATAATCTTCTCTAGTTTCGCCGGCGGCATCTGTCCGTGTCCAACAGCGATTCTGACATCAGGGACCAAGGCTCGAATCATGCCGCTAGTCTCCTCGATCGATTGAACTCGGTTGTGTACGAAGAAAACCTGTCCGCCACGATTGATCTCGTATAGGATGGCGTCGCGAATAAGCTCTTTGTCGAAAGAGTGTATCTCTGTATTGATAGCCTGACGATTCCGCGGAGGTGTGTGAATCAAGGATAAATCCCTGGCTCCCATAAGAGAAAACTGCAGAGTTCTTGGTATGGGCGTTGCAGTTAATGTGAGTGTATCCACGTTGGCTCGAAATTTTCGAAGCTTTTCCTTAACTACAACGCCGAATCTCTGCTCTTCATCGATGACTATGAGACCAAGATCTTTGAACTTAACATCTTTAGATACAAGACGATGGGTGCCAATCACTATATCCGTGCTCCCCTCTTCTACCGATATAATTATGGCCTTAGATTTTTCAGCCGTATTAAATCGCGAAAGTGACGCAATTTTAACGGGATAGGCGCCTAGTCTTTTTCGGAATGATTTCTCGTGCTGTGCGGCCAAAATGGTCGTCGGAACGAGCACGGCGACCTGCTTTCCGTCCTGGGCTGCCTTGAAAGCCGCACGGATTGCAATTTCCGTTTTACCAAATCCCACATCGCCACAAACTAGACGATCCATTGGGATTGTTAACTCCATATCGGCCTTTGTGGCCTCAGCCGCCGCGCCTTGGTCTGGTGTGTCCTCAAACTCGAAAGAAGCCTCCATTTCGCGTTGCCAAACGGTGTCATTAGAAAAGGCGAATCCTGTGGATGCTTTCCGAGCGGCGTAGAGCTTAATCAAGTCGCGAGCTATGTCCTTTACGCGCTTCTTCGTCTTGGACTTCGCTCTCTCCCACTGGCCAGTACCCAATTTCGTCAATGCAGGCTGGTGCCCTTCTTTCCCACTGTATTTATGTAATTTATGTAGTGCATTTACATTAACATACAGCAAGTCTTTACCTCGATAGAACACGCGAACGGCTTCTTGCTGTTGACCCCGTACATCGACCTTTTGAAGTCCATCGAATTTCCCAATGCCATAGTCAATATGGACGACGAAATCACCGATCTTCAAGCTCCGAAGTTCATTTAGGGAAAGACCGCCAAACTTCCTCTTTCTCTTCCTTGAACTGGGCCGGTGGAATCGGTCAAAAATCTCGTGATCGGTGAATACGGCTAGTTGTGAGTCAGAATGCAGAAAGCCTTTGTGCAAAGTTTCCACGCTAAATTCTATACCGTTCGATTCAATGATGTCCTCAAGTATCTCTTCCAATCGACGAGCCTGGGCGTTGGAGTCACAGAGGATGAGGTTTTTCATCGATCGGTCGGCATTATCCTGCAGATGCTGACGTAATACCTTGATGCTACCACCGATGGGTGGCTGCTCTTTGAAATCCAGTGCAAAGGTCGTAATCGACTTAATGGTCTCCAAATCACCCGTGCGAAAGAATAAATATCCTTCCACACGCTTACTTAGCGTATTAGCATCTTGGTATCTCGAATCGAAGTCCCAATCTTCGTTATCCTCGGATTTCTGAGCATAACCCTCCAGTTGTGCCTTCCGCGCATCGATGCGATGAAGACTTGAGCCCCAATCGTCTAACAGAAAAATCGTATTATCAGGCATCAGGTCAAATAGACTCTTTCTTTCGCTACCCGAGGAAAGTTGATCGACATTTGGAACGAGATTCGTTTTCGTCAAACGACTGATCGATCGCTGAGACTCCGGGTCAAATTCTCTTATCGAATCGATTTCATCACCGAAGTACTCTATTCTGATTGGATATTCGCCAGAATATGGGAATACGTCCAGAATACCGCCACGGAGGGCGATCTCTCCTGGACGGCCTACGTAATCTGACCTGCTGAATCCCTGCAAAGAGAGCAGCTCAATTAAGTCTTCTGGTGGGAGACTTTGGCCGGTCTCAATTACACTTGTTTCTTTTCTTATCAATTCCGGACTAGGCATCAACTCCATGACCCCCAGACTTGAGCAAACAAGTATCCCGCTAAAGGACTCTACGAGAGTAGAGATGACGTCATTGCGGTGCATGGTGATCGAGGTGTCCGGGATACGCTCTTTATCGAATGGATTGGATGAGTCGGAGGGTAGATGAAATATTGTAGACTCTGCCTTATCTCGGAAGAGCTGGTCTAAATCTGAAGTGAAGTAGCTTGCCTCATCGTCGTCAAGAAAGGAGCAGACGATGGGTCGATCGGGAAATCGAGACTTTAGAAAGCGAACCAAGAACGCTGTACTCGAGCCACCGAGACCTTTTAATTGGGCATTCTCATTGTTGTGCACCAATGCCTCAATAGGAGAGAAGGCCCCGATTTCGTCGATTTTGCTGGCTATTCCAGTGATTGTCATTGGTACTTGGTCGTTGGTCCTTCGTCAGGAATCGTACTCGTTCTCTCTAACATCATTCTCCCGTGTTCAGATGTTTCACGTGAAACATCTACAGTCGAGTGAAAAAAACGATCGGCACGGAACGATAGACCTCTTTCGAAATGTTTCACGTGAAACAGTCTGTGAGTAAGGGTGGAAGCGAAGGATCGGCGGGGAATCATAATGAATGTTCTCACGAGAGACGAATGAAGTCTTCGCATCTCAGTGTTCAAGCCCCTGTATCGCTGGTTTAACGAATCCCGATGCGCGATCCAGTCGAACGCGTGCTTCGTCTGCATTTAATGAAGCAAGGTTCATTACAAGAGCAGTCTTGACGTGATGATCCGCCTCTTCTAACAGATTCGACGCAGAATCGTAGTCGATACCAGTTACCGTCATCACAATCATGCGCGATCGTTCCACCAGTTTCTTATTCGTCATCTGAAGATCAATCATCATGTTCTCATAGACCTTCCCCATTCGCACGAAACTCGCCGTCGTAATCATATTCAATACTAATTTCTGAGCCGTCCCAGACTTCATCCTGGTTGAGCCCATCACAACCTCTGGTCCAACATCGACACAAATGGCCACGTCCACGTCTACATCAAATTGATCACGAGGATTGCAGGTAACAAATAATGTCTTGCAACCTATGGATCGTGCATACTTTACACCACCTATCGTATAGGGTGTCCGCCTGCTCGCTGCAATTCCACAAACAAGGTCTCCAGCTTGCAGGCCGATCTCTCTTAAATGGTTTTCGCCATTGATTTCCAGATCCTCCGCGCCTTCCTTAGATTCAAACATCGCTTCTCTGCCTCCAGCGATTAGTCCAATAACAGTGCTCGGATCGCTTCCAAAAGTAGGAGGACACTCCGATGCATCGACGGCACCCAAACGCCCACTGGTGCCAGCACCCATGTAAATCAATCGATGTCCGCCCGAAATCGCCTTTACAGCCAATTCGACCGCTTCCTCGATATAGGGAATCTCCTCAGCGACAGCTGGTGCAACTAGACGATCTTGATCATTAATGACCTTCAGTATTTCGGCGGTAGAAGCCGTATCTATGGCCACTGAGGAGGGGTTGCGCTGCTCCGTAACCAGTTTTTCTAGCTCTGTAAAGAGTTTATTTTTAGACATCAATTTGTATTTTAACGACTTAGGTCATTTCTAAACACGCCAAAAGCCTCGCCGACTCATAGAATCGGGAGGTATTTAGTCATATTTGTATTCTCCTAGCTTAGTATCGAACTTCGCGAGAGGATTTCGAAAGATAGATTTGAGCAGGATCTGTTCCCTTGATAGTAAAAGAGTTAATTCTAAAATCATTCCGAGCCCACGAGGAAAGTCAGATTCAGTTTGGATCTGGGCTCAACGTCATTCACGGAAAGAATGGCGCGGGGAAGACTAACATCCTCGAATCGATTCATTATCTAGGATTAAGTAAGAGTTTCCTAACAACAAATGATCGTTATGTAATAAGGAAGGGGGCTTCTTTTATGGAAGTCAAAGGCCATTTCCAAGGCGAGCAACGACCAAAGCTAGATGTTCGATTTGCCTTCGAACCAGGAGCAGGGAAGAAATTCTTCGTCAACAAGTCTGCCTTGGATAAAGCGAGTGAACTGGTCGGACAAGTACCGATGGTCATCTTGTCCCCAACCGACTACGTCATCACGGCAGGACCACCAGATGACCGTCGAAGGTTTCTGAACAAGACTCTGTCTCAGATGAAGCCAAGCTATTTGCTTGATCTGATGCAATACCGTCGGGCCTTGAAGCAGAGGAACAGTCTCCTTCAACAATATCGATTTACAAAACGACTTGACTCTGGGACCTTGCAATCCTGGAATGAGCAACTTGCAACTTGTGGCGCTCGGCTCATAGTAACACGGCGAGATTTCATAGCTCAATTCGTAAACTATCTAGCGGAGTCACACACGCTCATGGGTGATAAAAACGAGACACCGCGAATCAGTTACAAGACCATTCTTCCCTCGGCGGATCTGGACAGTCTCTCGGAAGATGGAATTCGAGACGCCTTACTCCAACGATTCGAAAACGATGGTCCTTTAGAACTCGAAAAAGGCAAAACCATGTCTGGGCCACATCGAGACGACTTGGAATTTGCCCTAGACGACCTGACCATTCGGCAGTACGCTTCGCAAGGCCAGCATCGGACTTTTGGATTGGCTTTGAAGCTCGCCAAATTTCATCTCTTCAAAGACAATCTAGATGAGACACCCATCCTAATGCTTGATGATGTCTTTGGCAATTTGGACGAAGCGCGGACGGAAACTTTCATGACCATGCTCGCCAGCGGTGAACTTGGACAAGTTCTCGTGACGATTGCAAATCTCGATCTGTTTAGATCATTTCTAAACGAAGGGGAGGGAAGTTACAAGATAATCGAAATCGAGTCTGGTCGAGTTGTCTGATTGTAATTCCATATTCCTCGACGGTCGGACTTAGTCAAGTAGGCAACTTTTCTCCCTTTAGTGTCATAAACTTGTCTTGCAACTACTCCTACTTTTAGCAACAACGAACAATAGCAGAATGAAACGGCAACTTTCCCACTATTCGTCATTCGCCGTCCTAATTGCGACCGCTCTCTTAGTCAGTTCCTGCTCTGTATCCCGCAGCCCAGTAACCGGCAAGAAGCGCGCCTATGGATATTCTTGGCAACAAGAAATCGAGATCGGAAAAAACGCGGATCCACAAATTATCGCGCAGTACGGACTTTATGACAACAAAGAACTCGCTGACTATGTAATCAGAGTAGGGGAGGAGGTCCTCGCCAAATCTGATATGCGTCGTGCAGACCAACTTCCAGAGTACAAGAACACGGAGTTCTTCTTCCGCGTCCTCGACAGTCCCGTGGTCAATGCTTTCGCGCTTCCCGGGGGCTATATATATGTCACCCGTGGATTGCTTGCTCATTTGGAAAACGAAGCTCAGCTAGCGGTAGTCATCGGTCATGAAATTGGTCACGTAGCGGCGAGGCACGGCTCGCAACGCGCCTTTGAAGGTCAGCTTGGTCAACTTGGCGTCATCGCTGGTGCCATCGGTGGTGCAGTGGCCGGCATGGATCCGAATGCAATTCTTCAGGCAGGAAGTCAAGCAAGTCAACTCCTCTTTCTAAAATATGGAAGAGATGACGAACTGGAGTCAGATCGACTCGGTGTTGAGTGGTCTGCCCTAAACGGTTATCAAGCTGGATTGGGATCTAAATTCTTCCAGTCCCTCAAACGAATCTCGGTCAAGAGTGGCCAGAGCATTCCTTCTTTTATGTCATCCCACCCAGATCCCGGTCAACGAGAAGTTAAGATCCAAGAGATGGCCGCGAAATGGGACGAAACTTTAGACATGGAAAAGATCGAGCGCAAAGACTATCTCGAGCAAATCGACGGTCTTGTTGTAGGTGATGACCCTCGGCAAGGATACGTCGAGAACAACAAGTTCTATCATCCAGGACTCAAGTTTCAATTCCCCACACCTAACTTCTGGGCCGTCATCAATCAGCCTACTCAGGTTGTTATGGTCGAGAAAGACCAGAAGGCAATAATGGCCATGACAATTATAAGCGATGCGGCCTCCCCAAGAGAAGCTGCAACAAAAGTACTGGGAGAAGCTCAGGAGCAAGGTTCGATTAAGATCGTAAATAGTGCGGACCGAACCGTCAATGGCATGCAAGCATTTGCCGTTCTAGCGAGAACCGTCTCCCAGCAGCAGCAGGGTCAACAGGCTCAACCAACAGCGGACTATCTTATCTACTTCATCCAGAAAGGTGAGAATATTTTCCAATTCCTAGGATACTCGGAGACCTCAACGATGAGTCAGTATCAGACTACCTTCCAATCAACAATGGAAGGGTTCGCGAACCTTAGTGATCCTAGCAAAATAAATCGAAAGCCAAATAGGTTGAAAGTTGCAAGGGCTAGTAAGAATGGTAGCTTCAAGTCATTTGTGCCATCGGCCTTGCCGGCTGATTTGACAGACGAAGACCTCGCGATCATCAATCAAGTTGAATTGAACACTGCAGTAAAAGCTGGAAGTTTGATTAAACTGATCGGTCAGTAAAGACTCCAATTATTACAAAAGGCTCGGCTCCTTATTTGGAGTCGGTCCTTTTCTGTTTGAATCTTTCGTTTCTTTAATAGTAGTCTACCCAAAAGTCTTGTAGAGACTGCAACTACTAAACACCACATTTTTGTTTTCTTTTTGTGTCGGGGAGTTCCGTGGGTGGACCATCGCTGTACTCCTCATTGGCCACATTCTATTATTTGGAAGCCACACCCATGCTCAGGCGATCTATGACACGGTCTGGGAAATCAATAAAGCCAGCACGACAGAGGTGGAAACGCATGCGCGCTACCTAGTGCGACTTGGCTTTAGCGGTGTCGTACTATCTGTCGCCCCTCTCGAACAACATATCGGCTTCAATAATTCAGGCGTTGCATTTCACTCGGTCAGTGGCTGCCAAAAAGACTATTCAAACGGAAGTGCTGGAGTTAGCTTTATTGAACACGACGAGGGCGGCTGCGACACGGGCAAAATTGAGAACGTAAGCCTAGAATATCTTAGTCGATTCAGAGACAAACAGAACATCTACAGAAGGCACGGACTGCAAGTTGTCTTGCTTCCACTTTGGGCTCGTGATTGGGTAGCCGAGCTCGTCGGATTTTACGGCAACAATATCGGCTCGATACAGAACGGAGTAGAACAATATTGTGCCGCCCTTTCAGATATCGTCATCGATCCCTTGAGTCCCCCAGCCGCCGTTCTTTTCGGAGGCGACTTCCAAACGAATGCAGCTCCTATTTCCGAAAAGGAAACGATTGCCATCTGGGAAAAGTGTCTGCAAGCAATCCCATCCGATATCAAACTCGGCTACCACACCGGGTCATGGAACGATCCCATGGGGAAACTTCGGTCCATTTTTGGGCCCAGCAAGCCGGAATGGCTTGACGTACTAGCACTCCAAACAGGGCACTCAAACAGTAGCCCGAGTCACAACATGTTGAAAGTTCAAAATTGGGTAGCCTCAGCCGAACTGTGGAGCGGAGAAAGCCAATATCGAGACATCGATATTGTAGGAAATGGCTTTCATGTCAGTGCGCAAAATGTTCTCAAATCAAGCAATGACCTCATCTGTTCGAATCGGCGAAACGGTGGCGTCGTCCCAGTCTACTTCTACGGCCACAATGCCAGATGGCAATGGATAAATTCGAGCCATCCTGAGGGCCAATTTCCTATAGGTTATTCATCCACAGCCCTGAGCACAATGGGCGGGAAAAACATGTCCGACGAGTACAAACTTGTGAATCGTTGGAAGAGTCAGCAATGCTGTCAGTCGAATCCTGGGAATATCGACTGTAATTTGGATCGCATAATTCATCCACCCGAACTTCCAATTGGCGGCGGGGGCACTCCTCCAGGCAATCTGGACTACCCCTTAGTATTCAATCCTCCGGTCTATGTCGATTCCAGCAACCCAAATTCCAAGGACCGGCTGTCTATTTCTGGCACTTTATTTTCCGGAAGAGCCGTTAAGTCAGAATCAATACCTGTCTCTTTTGCAATCTCCCATTTTGAAGTCTACCCCCGACCTTTCAAAACAGAGTTAAAAGTTGAGTTTCGGATCTCTCACCCTGTCTATGCGAGACTTGGTATATATGACATACTTGGATCTCTAATACGAGAGGTAGTTTTCTCGACGCAACGTTCTGGTGACTATATCCATAGTTTTGACAATCTCGATCTCGTGCCTGGCAGTTATCTGATCCAACTTCGAGCCGACAGTGAGACCACTTCAAAGATTGTCACCAAGCTTCGATAGACTCTGCATTGCCAAGAACGCCAATCCCACATTGTCAATGCATCCGGGAAAAGTAAGGCTCGCTCGATAGGCTACTAAGCTACCAAACCTTTCCTTAGATTTGTAGTCTTAGCTCATTCACAAAATGGAAAGATGGAAAACACCTACGATAAACTACAAGTCGGAGATAGCTTTGAGTTCACACGAAGCTTTACCCAAGAACAAGTCGATCAATTCGCTGAGCTAACAGGCGATGACAATCCAATACACGTCGATGTTGAGTACGCTAAAGAAACGAGATTTGGAACAACCGTAGTTCACGGGGTCTTTCTTATCTCTGTCTTTAGCAAGGTATTAGGACGCGACTTCCCAGGACCCGGCTGTATCGCTGTAAATCTTTCAGCTCGATTTCTTAGGCCAGTACCGATCGATACCGAGACTCGCTTCGAAGTGAGAGTCGCCGAGAAATTGGAGAAACATAAGCACGTCAAGATCAAGGGCTATGCCTACGTCAATGGAAAGATGGCGATGGGATGCGAAGCCACTTTGATTCCACCTTCTCCCGAAGAATAGTTTAATATCTGATCTGGAGCGTAGTCAGAGGCGAGAAGAACGCATCACGCATCAAGGATCACGCTCCCATCATGGACAAGGTTTTACATTTTCGGAATACCTTTCTTCGATCGTCTGAGACCTTCGTCGCTCGTGTTATACACAATCATCAGCGCTACAAGCCCTTTGCGCTTGGAATCAAATCCGATGATTATTTAGAAGGGCTAGACTACGATATCTTCTCGGGCTCCAAGCTCGATCTCGCTAAGGCAGGACTCGAATTCTTCCTCGGCAAATCTCCCAGCTATATCAATGAGGTGGTTCAAAGAGAAAGACCCAGTCTCATCCACGCACATTTTGGCCAGGACGGTTACATCATGGTCCCCACGGCAAAGCAGAATAAACTGGCCTTGGTTGTTAGCTTTTATGGAAAGGATGTTACGCAATTGCCGATGCAAAGTATCTGGCGTAGACGATACAAGTCAATCATCGAGGGCTCGACGCTTGTAGTAGCCGCTTCGAATAAAATGAAAAGGCAGCTCATCGATCTAGGCTTTGCGGAAGACAAGATTCGTGTGGTTCGTTTTGGCGTCGACATGAAGAAATTTGATTGGCGACCGAAGGACAAAGACGAACGGAAGATCATGTTGATCGGACGCTTTGTTGAGAAGAAAGGAATGGAATACGCCGTTCAAGCTATTTCGCTATTGAAGGATAAGTATCCGGACATCAAACTGGATATATATGGCGAAGGTGAAATGGGACCGATCTTAGAAGAACTGATCAATGGACTAGAGCTTGGCAATCATGTGAGCATCAGCGGTTTTGTGCCCAATAATGAAGTGAGCGGACTGATGCAAAATTATGATGTCCTCCTAGTCCCCTCCGTCACCGCAGCAAACAACGACCAAGAAGGTTTGCCAAACGTCATTATCGAAGGCATGGCCAGCGGGGTATGCCTCGTTGCCTCGGATCATGCGGCCATTCCCGAAATCGTATTGAACGGAAATACCGGATTCATATCTCAGGAAAAGAATCCATCTTCTATCGCTGAAGGTGTATCCAAAATATTTGACGATCCTGATTTGAAAAAACAGATTCTGAAAAACGCCTCGGAGTTCGTACGACGTGAGCATGACCTCAAAAAGACAGTTGGCGATCTGGAGCTTGTCTACGACGAAGCCAGAGAAATAGTAAAAAAGTCTTGACTGATTCGCCATCAAATAGCAGCACAAGATCTAGATGGGAGATCTTTGTTAAGTCGGGATTTGGCAAGGCTTTGCTCAAATACGGAAGATGGGTTATTACGCTAGGTATCATTGTTCTTCTCGCTTACCAGCTGACAAGAATCGGATGGAGCGAAGTCATGGAGCAACTTCCAAGCAGTCCTCTTTTCTATTTCTTTCTTGCTTGCTCCTACGTGACGCTCCCGCTCATGGAGTCGCTCATGTATGGACGGATCTGGTCTCTCAAACCTATGCAGCTCTTCTATCCTATGGTGAAAAAGAAGATTTACAACCAAGAGGTCCTTGGATACTCTGGCGAGATCTTTTTATATGCTTGGGCAAAATCGAAACTGGAGGAAAGTTCGAAAGACATACTTCACGCGATAAAAGACAATGTCATTATATCATCGATTACGTCAACAGTCGTCGCCTTTTCCCTGCTCGGCTTCTATCTCTATGCTGGCGGAATATCTCTTAAATCGCTGCTCGGTGACCGCGTGGGTGGATTTCTCGTGTTCAGCATTCTCTGTCTAATTGTGCTAGTCGTCTTGGTCGTCTTTTTCAGAAAATCGATTCTCTTTCTGAGCAAGAATATCGTTCGCTTCCTTTTTGGGATTCACACGACAAGGCTACTCTTGACTCAAATCTTTCTAATTCTGCAGTGGAATTCCGTTCTACCAGAAGTAGCCCTGACGACCTGGTTCACCTACCTAGCTATTCTAATTATCATTTCGCGCATCCCATTTATCCCGAGCAAGGATCTTTTCTTCATGGGTGCCGGAATCGAGCTATCGAGCCGGATGGAAATTCCAGAAGCTCAGATCGCTGGAATGCTACTGGTTGCGAGCGGAGTGGAGAAAATTATCAATGCCTCTATGTTCACCTATATCTCCTATCGCGACCGGCAGGAAGGAAGTCCGGTTTTCTCGATCGAGGAGATGGAGAAGGGAGAATATTCAGAAGAAGCAAACGTTCTATTAGGTACAAGGAAGCAGACAACTACTACAGATCCTTGAAATAAATCACGCTGTAAACACACTAATTGGATGAGGACCGCTTCTCTTCTACCAATAACCAAGGACCAACGACCATTCGTGCTAAAGTCATTATTATACATATCTTACGTCACACTGATGACTAGCACCGGTCTTTTTGCCCAATCCGATCAACTGGTTGAAGATTTCGAAGGCTACAATTCTGGCGATTATCCGACAGAGTGGAAATTTTTAGACGATAAAAACCTCGTTCCTGTCTCTCCATCCATCATGTACCCCGAAATCAAGTTCGAAATCGGGGAAGAAGCTGGTAACCACTTTCTACGTGCCCATGTAAAGGACCGATATCATCGAATCATACTTGAAAACGGGTCCGATTTGGAGTGGGATCTGGCAATAAACCCTGTTCTAGAGTGGGATTGGCGGGCCCTAAAGCTTCCACAGGGTGCCAATGAGCTAAGAGGACGGAAAAACGATACAGGAGCTGCCGTATATATTTACTTCGATAAAAAGGACTTCTTTGGAAGGCCCCGCACTATTAAGTACACCTTTAGCTCTTCACAGGAAGTAGGAAAGACCAAGCGCTACGGTGCATTGAAACTGATCGTTGCTTCAACAGCCTCACAAGGATCTAACGAATGGATTCATGTAAGAAGAAACGTTGTAGAGGATTACGAACGTTTATTCGGTAAAAAGCCAAAGGGCAATCCAATATTGCTCGCACTTTGGAGTGACTCTGACAACATGGATGAAACCGCCATCGTTGATTTCGATAACATCAGGCTCACAAATTAGAGCTAGATGGATCACTTATTTGAGCGTCTCGGGCCACTGATCCGAAAAATAATTGCGAGGCCTTTTCTCGTTCTTGGGCTAGTTCTTCTTCTCTCCCTTCTCAGTGGATACCTCGCCTCCCAGCTTCGGATCGATACCGAGATTTCTCGACTCCTCCCGGATGACTATCCATCCGTTCAGGCACTTAACAAACTTAGCGAGACCGTGGGTGGTGAGACGGCGGCGAGTCTAATTATCGAAAGTCCTGATTTTGCGGCGACAAAGAAATTCGCTGAAGATTTTATCCAAAGAGCGCAGACTCTTGAGGACGGGGAAAAGACTCTTCTCTCTCGTGTCGACTATCGAAGGGATACGCGCTTCATGCAACACAACGCTCTCTACTTCGCATCGGAAGATGAGCTGGACGAGCTGGAAGATTTCCTAAATGACAAGATTGAAGAATCACGGCTTGACGCCAATCCTTTCTTCTTTGATCTAGACGATGAAGACGAGGAAGAGTCAGAGAGCGACGGGGGTGGGGTCACCGGATTCGAGGAGGCCTACTCGAGGATCGTTCCAAAAGAATATCCCATTTCAGACGACTCTACCACCATGGTCGTCGAGCTATTCCCTACGGGGTCAAAAGCGGATCTCGGTTTCGTTGATCGATTCTATGCGTCAATGAACCAACTCTCAAATGAGCTCGATCCAAAATCCTACCATCCAGAAATGGTAGTCAATTTCGGAGGGCGGTTTTCTAGGCAGGCCACCGAGGTGCGAGCTATCACGCGCGATGTGCAAGGCTCCTTTATTGGAGGAGTTGCTACGGTCCTTTTCATCGTCATGCTCTACTTCTTTTACAAATCCTTCCGAGCCTCTCGTCGAAAATCTTGGCTTAGTTTTCTCAAAATGCCGATGGCAGCAGTCCTGATTGCTTTGCCTTTGATCATGTCCTTGACCTGGACATTTGCACTAGCCTTTCTAGCATTCGAGAAGTTGAACCTCATGACTTCGACTCTAGTCCTCGTCCTGTTCGGACTTGGCGTTGACTATGGGATTCACTTTTTTGCACGTTATGCAGAAGAGAGAGAAGAGGGTCTCGGTCTAAACCAAGCCGTAGAGAAGACCTTCATGACAACGGGACCACCCATAGCTGTGAGCGCTTTTACGACTGCAGCTTCGATGCTCGTACTCGTACTGGCAGACTTCAAAGGATTCAGCGAGTTTGGTTTCATTGCCGGAACAGGAATCTTGTTTGCCCTGCTAGCCATGCTCTTTGTTCTTCCAGCTTTGATTGTAGCCTTTGACCGACTGGGTATATTTCGAGCAGGAGATAGACATACTCAAGAGGCCGCCTCAATTATTTCCGCTAGGCCTGATAGATCTTCCGACGAGCAATTGAGCTCTTCAATGAGATCCTATCCTTACAAGTTCATTACCGTGGCCAGCCTAGCGATAGGGATTCTCGCTCTTGTTTTTGTAAACAAGGTCCCTTTCGAATATCGATTCTCAGAGCTAGAGCCGACCTTTGAGGACTACAGCAAACTTCGAGCAAAGGAGGGTCGTGTCAATGCGGGAGGCAAGAGAAATCCGGCTTACTTTATAGTTGATGACATTAGCGAGGTCCAGGGAATCAAAGATGCTTTGATCCAACACTCTTGGGCCGATACGCTCACGCCGACGATCTTGTCGGTTGAAAGTCTGCAAGAACGTTTTCCCATGACTTCCGACACTCAAGAAGAACGACTTGATAGAATAGCGATCATAAAAGAACTTCTCGACGATCCTTTCCTCGCGGCCTCGGATAGCGAGGACCTTGCCAAAATAAGATTGGCTTCGCAGACGATAGAGCCAATTTCTCAAGACTCCGTACCGGACTATATAAAGGCAAGGTTCACTTCGAAGTCGGGAGAGATTGGACAATTTGTGATGGTTTATCCTTCCGTGGGACTTTCCGACGGTAGACGATCCATCGAATTCTCGGACGATGTTGGGACTATCACGACTGAAGAAGGAAAGGTATACCACGCGGGCTCAACATCCCTCGTCGCCGCAGACATGTTGAGACTTCTCCTTCAAGAAAGTCCGTGGATGATCGGGCTCACAACGGTCATCTTGATTGGACTCATGTATCTGATTTTCCGCTCCATCGGCTGGACCCTGCTTGCAACAGCTCCTCTTATCCTGGGCGTATTATGGATGCTTGGTCTGCTCGAACTAGGACTCGAAAAACTAAATTTCTACAACCTGATTGTCCTGCCGGCCGTATTAGGAATCGGCAACGATGCAGGAATCCACATTGTCCATAGATACCGAGAGGAGGGACCTGGATCTCTTGGAAAAGTGCTTCGCTCTACGGGTGAGCATGTCTTCGTCGGCGCAGCAACAACGCTTGTTGGATTTGCCTGGTGGTTGTTCTCTCACCATCCTGGATTGAACTCGATTGGCTCATTGGCCGTGATTGGAATCGCTTGCGTCATGGTAACATCACTGGTATTCCTTCCTGCATTACTCGCATGGAGAGAAAGCAGAGCAAACAAAACCCGGTCGTCCGAAGCTTGACAATCCTTCGTATTGGTTATTGGTTGATAGTCTGTAGTTAGTGGTTCTTTGAGATCCTTGTCGGATGTCATCGATCTAAAAACCAAGAACAACTAACCGATAACAAGTCTTGTTAGTGCTTCCCTCGCCGCTTTCTGCTCGGCGTTTTTCTTGCTTTTCCCTCTCCCTGATCCACAAGCTTTTTCGTCAACAATTACCTCGACTTCAAATCGCCGCTTGTGTGGAGGACCGGACTCGGTCACTACACGATAAATGGGTTGCAGCTTTCCTCTCGATTGAAGCAACTCCAATAAGTCGCTTTTGTAGTTGACACTGGTCTTTGACATTTCTTGGACGTCCACATATCGATCCAGCGAGTCGAGTACAAAACGACGGACTTCCTCTAGCCCAGACTGCTTGTAGAGAGCCGCACAAATCGATTCGTAAATGTCGGCCTGAATTCCCTGATTTTCACGAACAGTTGAAGGATCGATGTCGGGGCCAAAGAGAATGTGGTTGTTAAGACCAGTAGACCGGCAAAGGTGAGCCAAATTCTGAGTGTTGACCAATCTCGCCCTCAGCTTTGTCAAGAATCCCTCATCCTGACGTGGAAAGAGGATAAACAGGTATTCAGCGACGAGCATATTGACAATGCCATCACCAAGAAATTCCAATCGTTCATAGCTTTGATAAGCATTGAGATTGTTTGCCCTCAAATAGGACCGGTGGCTAAGCGCCTCCGCAAAAATTCCTTCGTCACGAATAGAGACACCTATTATTTTCTCTAGCGAAGAAAGGGTATCACGATTTAGAGAGGCCGTAGTCGACTTCCCCGAGCTGAATAGACTCTGAAGTTTTCGTAGTAGTCCCATTACATCGGTTTAGTTCAGTGGCTTGCTCGCTACCTCCATATTGGAATTCGAAAAAGCGACCAAAATGCACCCACGCAATTCGCTAATCCGTCGAAAGCCCTGACCTTATGTGGCAAAACTACACAAAAAAATGGAAAGGCTATACTTCGATCGAAAAAATGCAACAGGAAATAAATGACTCCGTAATATCGATGGACAAGCATCACACTAAACAAGTACAGTCATGGCAGCATGGGTTTGGGTTCTCATCCCTCTCGCGGGTATCGCGATGGGAGCATTTTCGGAGTGGTTAAAATTCAAGGAGAAGTCAAACAAGCTTGGTGATGCAACTGTGGCCCTGCAAGATGTATTCGATGAAATGAAAGTCGAAATTCAAAACTTACGAGATACGAATTCTGGACTTCGGCGGCGAGTCGAGGTACTTGAGGCGATCGTCACTGACGAGTCATTTGATGATCTAATGCAGAAACGCCTTGAGCAATCAACAAGAGACATACACCTAATAGACCCGCCTGACTCCTCGAAAAGCGAAGAGTCACCAAAAAGTAAAAGGCGTAAAACAAGATCGTAATGGTACCCCCAATCATACTTCTCATTCCTATCTTCGGCCTCGCCCTGGGCGGTTTTGCCGTTTGGTTAAAGCACAAAGAAAAGATGGCCAACTTGATGGCCGGCAATCGAGACAGTTCCGAGCTTTTTGACGAGGTGGTAATAGACCTCGATCGCCTTAAGGAAGAAAACGCAGGAATGAGAGAAAGACTTCAGAATTTGGAAGCCATTGTGACAGATGAGTCTTTCGATCAGTCGATAGAGAAGAGAATCGAACCCTCTTTGGAACTACCACCAATCGATGGTGGGCCCGAGTCCGTCCCGGTTAGAAAGGAGAACTCTAAGATTCGCTGATGTTAGGTACCGTCCTCGTCATATTTCTTTTGGCGGCATGTTCCAGCACTTACCTATTCTTCAACCAAGCAAAAAGGTATCGAAAAAACAAAGTAGCTTTTAGCTTTCTAGGACTGTTCCTTTTCGGATTATCCACTGTACTTTCGACTTTCATCGCGCTGTTTTTCGAGCCATCGCCCCTAAAGGGTGATAATGTTGATGAACTCAGGTTTGTGATCGCATTGATAATGGCCGCTTCATTCATAGGGGCCCTGATGATTGGATCAATATATTTTTGGCTTGAGTCACAATGGGATATGTAATTCTCCAGCCCCCTCTTTCCCAGTTTCTTTTCCTTATCCCAGCTCCTCAGCACCGTAGCTCCTCAGCTCCCTCTTTCCCAGCCCCTTAGCCCCTAACTACCAGCACCCCATTCATCGTGCGCCAGTGCCCCGGATAGGTGCAGACAAATACGTAGCGACCCGGCTTTGTCGGCGCTGTAAATGTGAAACTCCCTGATCCAGCGGCTTCAATCAAGGAAGTAGCGAACAGGATATCTTCCCCAATCGGAACGTAGTCAGCCGGAGGATTACCCGACCGCAACAAATCATCTGCAGCTGCACCGATGGACTTGAGTGAGCCAGGATTTCCAAAGACCACATTGTGTGGCATCGCGTCGGGATTATTGACATGCAAAATAAATTCCTCTCCAGCCTGAACGATCAATTCCTTGTTCACAAATTGAAGCGTACCCCCTTCGATTTGCAGATCTATCTCCGTTATCAATGGATTATCATCAGACGACTCCTCCTTCCCATTGACAATTTGGTCCAAAAGCTGGCGCGTCCTCGTTTCACCCATGGCGCTTCTTATTTCCTCGAATTCCTCAGCTCCGATTCCAACAGACAAATCTTTTGGCCAATAGTCTGCAAGCACTTCCATGCTTAGAATTTGAAATATTGGTGGTGCTGAATTCACGTTTCGAATCAGATCAGAAACCGCCGCAACATTCCCGCTCGTCGCAAGATGGCGCACTACCGTTTCAATGATGTCATTTGCCGGAGCCTTCTCCTTAAGCTTCTCTATTTTCAAATCATCAAACCAAGCCGTCCCCTTATACTGACCCCACCTTCCCAAGTGACAGCCAATCTTAAGCGTGTTTTGCTCATCGCCAGTTGTGAATTCCCGCTCTACCCACGTCCAATCTGTGCTTCCCCGAATCGCTCGGGTGCGTCCTCTTCCACGGAGTTCGAACACGGCACCATATCCACCGCCAATGTTTTCTAGATTCTCGGTCTTGATCCATCCTGAAAAAAGGTATTGAGTCCCTGGTACGACGTCGATTTCCGTGAAGAAACTCACATCCGCACCGGTCTCGGATGACAACATTAGAGCCTTACCTGATCGGCCTTCATTGCTAATGGAATAAGTGAAACTATTGGGATTCGTTTCCGCTGGAGGCCAGGTGAATGTTTCAATTTCCCAAGCGCTCGGTTTATCTCCGTTCGGTAGTTCAAAGTCCCCGTTCGGGATTTCCATTCTCTCATTAGAGTAGTATCCCAACAAGTTCTCGTCCTCCATCGCCGCGGTCAGATACCCTTTGTTGTGAACCGATGCGGCAATCTCGATAGCCGTTGGAAGCCAGGCATCCTCGATTACAAAATCATTTTTTTGAAGATCGAAAAGGTAGCGACCTATTTCTTCGCTTGGTTCATACTCTGACAAAACTTTGATCAGATCCAAAAGCACCAAGGGGTCATCGCTCGTGCTGACATTACGTCGCTTGATTTCCTCCCAGGTGTCTGCATTTCGACCGAGTATCTTCAAAGTGGCACGTACAACCGAAGCGGAGGGATGACTCAGACCAGAATGCAATCGCTCCTGTATTTTGCCATTCCCTTCCGCTATTACTCCCAATCCATCCAAAACACCCAAGGCGTGCAAGGCCGCGCCAGCCACGCCGATTTCATCCTGCTGCCAGCTCTCCACCATCGTGATGAGTCGGTCCACGACATCCATGGATCCTCGCTCGACCAGGAGGCGCTGGGCGTGCATCCTCCAGAGCATATTGTCTGAACGAAGCGCTTTGATCAATCCCTCTGGATCTGATTTGCTCAATGGTTTCCACTCTGTTGCCTTTGAAGACTTGTGCACAATGCGATAGACACGCCCGTGTTGTTGATCTCGGTGGGAGGTCTCGTAGGCATCGCCTTTTCCTTCTTCGAATCCCTCAGGCACAGGATTGTGCTGGATAATCGGATTGTACCAATCTAGAAACCAGACGGCTCCATCCGGTCCAACATCGGAGATTATTGGCGAGGACCACTCGTCTGCACTAGCGAACAAGTTCCACTTGTCAAGAGCTACAAAGTCCGAACCACTCTGCTGCATAGCTGCCTGGTGAATGATGTGACCCGTGGGCTCGTTGACAAAGGCCATTCGATTCCAATACTCCTTTGGGAAGGATCGAGCCGTGTAAAGATTGTGACCGGCGGCCGCTGTGTAGCCACCAAAGGAATCGACTTGCCGCACTTTCTCCGTAATGGGATGCATCGCGTAATAAGGTGTTATCTTCTTCGATCCCCGCTTGTCATATCCACTGACCTTCTTGTAGTAGCGGTCCTCGATTGCCATATAGACACTCGGCTCGTTGTTGGCTGTCGAGGCAAAAACATCTCCGGTTTCCGAAAAGCCCAGACCCCAAGAGTTGTTGGAAAATCGAGTTAGGAATTCCATCTTTGATCCATCCGACTTGATTCGCAAAAGGCCCTGCTTGAATACGTGCTCCTCGTCACCAACCGTTCCGTTGAATCCTGCATAGCCAATCGACGCCCAGATCCAATTGTCAAAACCGTATCTCAGATTGGCGATGCCTGCATGTGTATCGAAAGTGTTGAAGCCCTCGAAGAGCACCCTTTTCTCGTCAGCAATATCGTCTCCATCATTATCCTTGAAGAAAAGCAAATAGGGAGGAGCAGAAACCATGACACCACCATCAGCAAATGTGAAGCCGGTCGGAATGGAAAGTCCGTCTGCAAAAGTCTTGAAGACATCAGCCTTGCCATCGCCATCGCTGTCTTCGAGAATTCGGATGCGATCATGGCCTTCCCAAAGAGGCTGTAGATTATTTGGATAATCCAAGGTCTCCAAAATCCAGAGTCGACCTTTTTCATCCCATTGCATGGCCACAGGATTCACGATGTCCGGCTCAGATGCAAAGAGTTGAACCTCGAATCCCGGAGGGACCTGCTGCCATATCATTGAATCACTAGGATCGAATGCCCTTTGAAGTTTGGGTTCATCTGGTCGCTTCTCATAATTCGGAAGCCGCGGCGTAGGTATGTCATAGATCCTGAGTGGCTCCTCGCGCAAACTATATGCCTCATAAACTTCTTTACCAACGGCCCAAAGAATGCCCCGCCTAACGAGATCCTGAAACCCCCGATTGGACCACGCCCGCTCGTCATGTCCAAAGGCCGTGTAGAAAACTCGACCCTTTCCTTGCTCGCGTGTCCAGGTGTAAGGCTCTCGATGATCCCCGTCGACTCGCTCCTGAATGACATGCATATCAGAATTCAATCGATCATGCACATAAGTCTCATCCCAAACCTCAAAGTTTTCAAAGTCCTTTCCGATCACTCGGCCATCGTCTACAATTTCTGCGGAGAAGGTATCCGTCTCGTGAGATTTGAACCGACCTCCAACGAGATTGATGAAAGCACTCGATTCCCCAAAACAAGCAGAGGCTGCATGCAAAGGAATGAATCCCTTTCCAGATTCAACAAAGTCTATCAGGGCCTTTTCTTGTGCCGAACTTATTTCATTTCGATTTCCATAGTGGACAATTCCATCAAATTGGGCGAGGTAATCCGGATTGAAATCCGACATGTCCTCAGTGTAGGTGAAGTGGAATCCATCTGGCCCTAAGGCTTGGACCAATTGCGTGGCACGGGCAGAGGGTTGATGATGCCCCCCATCGCCAAGAAATAGAAGTTGGATGTTTCTGATTTCTCCATGAGCAGACGAAGACTCCTGATCCATATGGGATGAAGAACTGCACTGAACGAGAAGGAATAAAAAGATGAGGGAAGAAAATCTATACACGGGGTTGGGTTTAGTGATAGGGAAAATATAATAGCCAGAAATTTCCCGAACCCGAAATTGGCCGTTAATCGGATCTTACCAATCCGTCTCATACCAATACATGCCAACCCAACTTCTCACTAAGTCGTGGGCATTGCGTAATTCCGAAGCGTATCTTTCGACTGCATGATCTCCTTATGGGGACCTTTGCATGAACCAATAACCAAAAACAATGAACCTCTTCTTGGTCGGGCTTGGTGGATCGATCGGCGCCATTCTGCGCTATTTAGTTGGAACGCAGGCTGAATCATGGATGACTAATGGCTTTCCCGTCGGCACCTTTGCGGTCAATGTAATTGGCAGTTTCGCGATTGGCGTGTTGTGGTTTGCATTTCAATCTGCCGAGGTATTGAGTGATACGGCGAGACTCCTATTCATCGTTGGCTTGCTCGGCAGCTTCACGACATTTTCAGCATTCTCCAACGACACGATCATCCTCCTTCAGAATGGCCAGATCGGTTGGGCCATGGTCAACGTGCTAGGACAAGTGGCGCTTTGTCTCCTCGCAACTTGGGCAGGTCTCAAATTAGCAGCAAGCATTTGGCCCTGATTAACCCACAACCCATCAACCTCTATGCGCTTATTCCAAGTCGACGCATTCACAGACAGAGTTTTCGGTGGCAACCCAGCCGCCGTAGTGCCTCTAGAGACCTGGCCGACAGATGACCTGCTCCAGTCCATCGCCATGGAAAACAATCTCGCAGAGACAGCCTTCATCATTGCCGGAGACCCGACCTGGGAATTGAGATGGTTTACTCCCCGGGCTGAAGTGGCCCTTTGCGGTCACGCGACATTAGCAGCTGCGCATGTGGTCTTTGAGCATCTCGGGTTTACAGACGAAGAGGTTCATTTCCAGACGCGTAAATCGGGTGTGCTGAGTGTCAGAAAGTTGGACACCGGATTGTCCATGTCATTTCCTGCAATACAAAGCTTGGACTCTGATGATAAAGAATGCATCGAGGCTGCTATCACCACAGAGATAGTCGATTTGAAAGTTGGATATTACTCCAGTGACGAATATGATTTTTTGGCTATAGTCAAGAACCAAGAAGTACTTAGCTCCTTGGAGCCTGATTTTATTAAGATCGGTATGCTAGAAAGTCGAGGTTTGATTGTCAGCGCTAGGGGAGTGGAGGCCGACTTTGTGTCTCGCTACTTCGCACCACAGGTCGGTGTCGATGAGGATCCGGTTACTGGCTCGGCTCATTGTATCCTTGCTCCCTACTGGTCGGCTTTGTTGGGTATGGACTCCCTCCAAGCCAGACAGCTCTCAAGCAGGGGAGGAGATATTCTCTGCAAGATCGACGAAGACCGCGTCCACCTGATCGGGAACGCGGTCGATTATTTGTCTGGTAGCATAAGGGTCGTCGAGTAATCACTAAAAACCACGAACTAAGAACCGAGTACTCCTACTCGGTACTGGTTATCCCGTCGCGATCGCATAGTCCGTATACCCCGTCTCTCCGGGAGTAAAGAATGTATTTCCATCTGCTTCCGTGAGTGGCAAACCTTTCTCGAGTCGTGAAACCAAATCGGGATTAGCCAAGAAGGCTCTACCCATACCGACCATGTCGACCAGACCTTCCGCGACAGCCTGCTCTCCTGAAGCCTCGTCAAAGCTGCCACCGATAAAGAAAGTTCGTGGCCACGCCTCACGCATCGCCATTTTGAAATCTGCCGGAATCGGAGGTGCACCCATGGACGCGTGATCAGCAATGTGAACGTATAAAAGTCCAATATCTGCAAGCTCAGTCAATAGTGAGAGATAGGTCTCTTGCACCTCAGGATACTCAGACATTCCCGCGTTCGTACCGTAGGGCGACAAACGAATCCCTAGTCTTCCTCCTCCTATCGCAGCTGCAGTTTCCCGGGCAACTTCGAGAACAAATCGCTTTCTATTTTCCACGCTTCCGCCCCATCCATCACTGCGCTGATTCGTGTCAGGACTGAGGAATTGTTCGAGCAGATAGCCGTTGGCAGCGTGAAGCTCCACCCCATCGAAGCCTGCCGCAATCGCGTTCTTAGCTGCCTCAACGATTTCCGTTTTAGCTTGAGCAATGTCTGCTTCTGTCATAGCGACCGGCACAGGATAGTCTTGCATACCCAGCGAATCGGTATACATTTGTCCCTCCAATGCGAGGGCGCTCGGCGCAACGATCTTGCTGCCTTCCGTCATGTTCGCCGGGTGACTTACCCGACCGCAGTGCATTAGCTGCGCAAAAATAAGGCCTCCGGCTTCGTGGACGCCGGTAGTAACGGGTCTCCACGACTCCACATGTTCTGAGCTCCATAGACCTGGAATTCGGGCGTAACCTTTCCCGTTGGCTGAGGGAGCAATTCCTTCTGTAATTATGAGTCCAGCTCCAGCACGCTGGGCGTAATATTCGGCCATGAGCGAGTTGGCAAGACCTGCTTCGTCGGCTCGACAACGTGTCATTGGGTTCATTACAAGACGATTCTTTAGCTTAAAATCGCCCATGGCAAGGTCTTGAAATATCTTCTTATCAGACGTAGAGTTCGTATTCATCGATCGGATTATGATAAATTTTTTGTTGCTTCTCCTAAGACGCAGATTCGAGAAAAAAGACTCTAACAATTCGATCTGGTCTAGCCTAAAGTGAATTTCAAATCTTCATATTACAAGGCAAAGATGGTAGTAAGTTATTTGTCGGAATCTTAGGCCTATATCACACAGACTCCCGTATTACCCACCCCCTAAAACGCATCACTCAGAACGCTTTTGTTATCGTGCGTGTTTGCGTATTGCCATCAAGGACAACTTGTATAAAGTATAAGCCGGCTGCCGAGTCTGCAGAATCCCAAACGATTGCCTCGTCACCCTGTGCGCGCATCTCTTTCACTAATTTCCCATGCTGGTCGATAATCCTAACTACGGACTCTTTCCCTTCGCTATGCGAGATCCTGAATATCGTCTGGTCCGAAAAGGGATTGGGATAGTTGGGATCCAAAGTCCAAGCTACCCGCACATTGTCAAAACTAGTCGATACATCCACAGGCCTACCCAGCATCATATATGACCAGACATCTTTCAGCGCTGAGCTTCCATCATCCAATAGTGGAATGTTCAAATCGACAGCAATACTGTTGTGCTTTGGTGTGGGTGTAAGAATATTGTCTCGGAAAGGACCATCCGTCACCAGACGATGCGATCCATGAAAGTCTGTCTGCACGGAGTCGATATTGACTAGAGGACCCAAATCATCTAAACCATAGGCCGTCCACACCTCCTGCAACCTGTTCGGCTGAACGATCTCATCACCGAGCTGCCCCAAAGCAAAGTAGTTTTCCTTCGCCGTTGGGTTGTCGTCGTCTATCCAAGGTGCCGGTACAGATCTTAGATTATTGTAATCCAAGGACGCAAACATGACCACTCTCTCTACAACGTGTTGACTTGCGATGATTGCTGCATGTCCACCCCCTTGCGAATGGCCGGCAACAACAATTTCCTCCCATTTAATTTCTCCCTGTGGATCGAGGTATCGATCCCAGCCTTCGCCGCTTCGGTTGGTCTCCAAATACTGTAGCAGTTTAACCAGGCGGTTCTCAATCGAATTTCTTCGTTCGACTTCTACAGCAATTGTGCGGTCTGTCCCATCGAGAATTTCTAAGCGAACGCGCTCATAACATTCCATATTTATCGCGAGTGCGCAAAGGATATTTACAGCTCGATCATTTGGATAGTTCAGCCCGATGGAATGAAAGCCTAGATCGGCAGCATGCGTGGACAATGTTCGATAGACTCCGGGGAATCCATCCGTTCCAGGAAAGAACAGAAAGAGTTTCTCCTGACTCCTATTACTCGGATCTATCGCAACGAAGTGTCTCTCCGTGGACTCATCGATGCTAGGATCCGTGTCTCTTGGATCGATCAGTTCAGAGTCGACCTGTGCATCTAGACTGCTCGGACCCAAGGCTAAAAAGAGCAAGAGGAAGAAAAAGGTCGCCATTTTGTAGAAACTCCGCATGAATGTCATATTCCGGTTAATATACTTTTCGATTCTTCGGCTCCTAACTTCCGACCCCGGCTTCAGATATCCTGATGTTCTGACTAGTTGTTCTCCTGGCTTTGTCGGTATAGAAATAAAAATTAGCCGCCAAATCAAATTCGTTGCTAGCGTTTCAAAAAGACAACGAGAATTGTTTCAAATATTTGGTATGTCTCCACCTCACATTCTGGATTCGTCTTGAGGCAATCAATACTATCCTGATACGTTATTATGTGCAAGAACACAAACCATCTTAGTCATGAACGCCCTGATTCTCGTTTTCACCTTGTCTGTCTTTTCTTCATGCCAATCAGATACCGTTCAAATCGCTGGAATTGAATTTGAGAAGCAAAGTCTTGAATTGAAGCAAGGAGAATCCGGATTGACCATCGCCGACCTTGATTTGGATGGTCACCTCGATCTTATTTCGGCAAATCAATCAATTGGAAACCTGAGTCTTTTTTTAGGCGATGGGAAGGGAGGCTTTAAACACTCCTCGGATGTAGAGGCCGGATCCAATCCGGGATTTGTGTCAGTAGCCGATTTCAATCAAGATGGCTTTCCCGATGTAGTCGTGGCCAATCATGAAACGAATTATCTGACTCTCCTTCTGGGCGATAGCAAAGGAGGTTTCTCAGCGGCGAAAAACTCCCCATTAATAATCGAGGTCGAACCACATCCCCACGTCGTGAAAACTCATGACCTTGACGGTGACGGTCATATAGATATTGTTGTAGATCACCGCCAGGGAGAAGGCTTGTTGGTTCTCAGGGGATTGGGTGATGGAGAATTCGATTCTCCAGGGACACTCGTCTCAACCGGCGGAGACCCTTATCGAGGCTTCGTCATTGGCGACTTAAATCGTGATTCAAAGCCCGACTTCGTATCACCAAACCCGATGAGCATCGGAGTGATCTTTAGCAGTGCCAATTCAAGTCTGCCATCTACCTCGATCACCATTCCCTCTCTTTCTCCTTTCTCTGTAGAGATTGGAGATTTCAATGGCGATGGGCTCCTAGACATCGTCGCGGCGTCCGAAGGAGCACGACCAGCAGTCCAGGTATACTTCCAAGGCGAGGGAAGCTTTTCAAAGTCCAATCAGACTTCTTTTGACTTAGCGAATGGAGCTAAGCAAATGGCAGTCGGAGATCTGAACAATGATGGCATCGATGACATCATAGCGAGCTCCTGGAATGCCGAAGTCCTCGTCTTGATTGGTCAGAGAAACGGATTGATGAGATCTGAGAACATTCGCGACCAAGGACGTCCTTGGGGAATCGCGATAGGTGATTTGAACGAAGACGGAAAGGATGATTTTGTCCTCGCCGATGGAGCAGGGGAGAGAGCGACGGTGTATCTGAGTATCTGAAAACCGACAACAGAGGAATCAACCCAGGGTAGAAGTCGTCAGCCTTCAGCTTTCAGTCGTCAGGTGATATCCTAAGCCTCTCTGCAGGCATGAAGATTCTGACATCAGTCCTCCTGAAAGGACGAGTGGAGTTCTTCCCGCAACCCGCAAACCGCAACCCTCTTCTCTCGACTGAGGGCTGAGGACTGTTTTCAATCCACAAGCCAATCTTTAACGCTATCCAATTTTGCCGCAACAGGTTCAAATGAAAATATCGAGTCCTCTTCTTCTTGCGCCACTTCGAAGGCCGGAAGCTCAATAATTACGTCCGTCCCTCGGCCAAGCGTCGCATTGATACGAATATTTCCCTTCATCATTTTAGTCAATTGGCGAGCGATGGTCAGTCCCAGCCCAGCTCCCTCATGCTGCCTTCCAACTCCCTCTGACTCTTGACGGAAGGCGTCAAATGCGAAATCAGAAAATGATTTCTTCATTCCTGGCCCTGTGTCGCTGACCTTGATCCGAACGAAGTCATCAAGACGATCGATGATTATACGAACTTGACCTTCTTTGGTATAAATCACGGCGTTGTCGAGAATGTTGAATATGATTCTACCTATCGCGGACGAGGCACCTACAACGAGGAGTTTCTCATCAGGCACTACGAGGTGAAACTCGACCCCCTTCTTCGCAAGCCTGGGTCTAATAATCTCCGATACAGATGCGACAACTCCCCGAACGTCGACGACGCCGTTTTCTACGTTCAAATCCCCGCCCTCAATCTGCGCTACTTCGAGTAGCGACTGAAGAACCGTTCGAAGCCTATGGCTACTTTTGACAATGGAGTTGACCGATTCGTCGAGTTCTGGATCAGCATTCTCTGTCTTCAACAATTCAGAGAAGCCTAAAATTGAAGTCAATGGAGTCAGCAGTTCATGACTCATGTTGTCCAACATGGAGGACTTCGCTCTGTTAGCTCTTGTCAATCTCTTGTTCGCTCGACGAAGAGCCTCTCGTCTAATATTTCCGACCTTCTCTGAATAGGCAAAGAATGTTTTTACCAGCCAAGTGCATATAAAAATGGAAATGAATGCTCCGAGGATACCTTCGATATCTACATATTCGTGGGCCATCCAGACGAGATAGGGACCGAGAAAGGCCACAAAATACATCATCTTTCTAGAACCAAATGCGAAGCCTATCACTACGGATGGAATCAAGAAATAGACAAGGGAAATAGGATCATTTACTATTCCCAGCGACATAAAGAAAGGAGAAACTAGTATGTAGTACGCGACGAAAAAGAAGGCGGCCAATTTTAAGGTGGTCGTCCGTGCTAGGAGATAGGAAATCATATGATGCAGTAGCATTATCCCCAACCAGATCGCGTATTCGAGTCTCTGGTTTTCGTCGGAAATTAAGGCTGAAACAAACGCCGGCGTTTGCAGAAGCGCTAAGCCTGCAAAGATTTTTGCTAGAGTTTTGGATGCAAGTACTTGCTCTCTAACTGTGCCTGCCCATTGCACAGGGATCGTCATGATTGCCTCATCATGTTTATTCCAATATGCCTACGTCACAATATATTCTTTTACCTTTTCAATCAAAAATGAAAAATGTCCTTTTTTGCGATATACAAGTCCTTTGTTTCGGATAAGATAGCTGTGCCATTTGTTGGCAGATCTAGGCAATATGGCCACGGGCTCTCGGCAAATGGTCCGGAGTTCCCGTACCCCAGCGCTCCCGCGGCCCTCTATTTTACTATTAACATTTTCCTCTTATCGACAAAATCCCCAGCACGAAGCGCATAGAGATAGAATCCACTCGCAACAGATACGCCGTGATCGTTCGTACCATCCCAAACAACAGAATACGCCCCGGTGATTTACTAGCTCCCAAAAGAAGTTTGGCCGCTGAGATAATCCCTTATTGAGCTATAGTATTCACAATAGGGTTAATTTCGAACTATTCTTAAAGCCCTAAATAATGGAACACGACCAACACTCGTTTGTGAACCGACTTCTATGGAAAAATCCGAGACACAGCAGGGAGGCCTCGGCTTTGGCACGCTTCCTGTATTCCTAGCGGGCATCAGCACCATCCTTGGTGCCGTGATGTTCTTGCGATTTGGCTTTGCCGTTGGCAATGTTGGATTGCTGGGTGTTCTTGGCATTATTCTACTTGGGCACCTCGTTACCGTACCGACCGCTTTGGCCGTCGCGGAGATCGCCACTAACAGGCGGGTCGAAGGTGGAGGAGAGTACTTTATAATTTCGCGGTCCTTTGGCCAAACCATTGGAAGCGTCATTGGAGTGTCTCTATTTTTATCTCAAGCCATTTCCGTAGCCTTTTATTTAATCGCCTTTGCCGAGGCCTTTACGCCAGTTCAAGGTCTTTTCGAGACGACTTTCAATCTTGCCTGGAATCCGAGATACGTATCTGTGCCAGCCACCTTCCTGTTGCTCCTCTTGGTCGTATTCAAGGGCGCCGCAATGGGAGTCAAAGCACTATATGTAGTTGTCGCCACGCTCCTCGCCTCTTTGGTCTTATTCTTTCTTGGTAGCCCCGTAGATGGAATGGCAACAGGTGCCCTGAATTTCACGGATTCCGTTTCCGACCCTGTACCCTTCTTTGTCGTTTTCGCCATTTGCTTCCCTGCTTTTACAGGCATGACGGCTGGCGTCGGTTTATCGGGCGATCTTGCCAATCCACGAAAGTCCATCCCTCAAGGGACCATCGCTGCAACCATTGTTGGGATGTTGGCCTACGTTGCGATTGTAATCAAGCTTTCCGCATCGGCTCCTGTCGCTGATCTGGCCTCTGACCAATTGATCATGTCGAGGATTGCACTCTGGGGACCCATCATTCCAATTGGTCTTGCCGCTGCGACACTTAGTTCGGCCATCGGGTCAATCTTGGTTGCTCCAAGAACTCTACAGGCTTTGAGTGCAGATAGGTCGATTCCATGGAGCTTCAACTCCTTCCTATCTACTGGGGTTGGAAAGGGTAATGAGCCGAGGAATGCGACCATCGTAACAGGTGTCTTAGCGCTGGCTATCGTTCTCCTTGGTAACGTCGACTTCGTAGCGCGACTCATCTCAATGTTCTTCATGGTCACCTACGGTGCCATTTGCTCCATATCCTTTTTGGAACACTTCGCTGCCAATCCGAGCTACCGGCCAAGCTTTAAATCTAGATGGTACATCTCCCTGTTTGGTGCCGTCATGTGCGTCTTGATGATGTTCCAAATGGACCCGGTGTTTGCCGTGGTCGCCCTCTTGGTAATGGCCGCGCTATACTTCATAATCGCGCGATCTGTGGATTCAGGCTATGACCTAGCCGGCATGTTCTCCGGGGTGTTTTCCCAATTGACGAGGAAGCTAAATATTCGACTCCAGAATAGAAGAAACCAAGGCGAGGTTGACGAAGCTGAATGGAGACCAAGTATCATCATGGTCAATGATCGGACCTTCGATCGAAAGTCGCCACTTGAATTACTTCGCTGGTTGTCCCATAGACATGGCTTCGGTACATACTTACATTTTATCAAAGGACTTCTGAATCCAGAGACGGGCAAGGAGGCATCGAAGATAAAGGACCGCATGGTAAAATTGGCGGTGACTCAGAAGAGTCCAGTTTATATGGACGCCGTCGTTAGTCCGTCCATGACCTCGGCCTTGGCGCAGGCTCTACAAATTCCAGGTGTATCTGGTCTCGCCAATAACACCGTTCTCTTTGAGTTTTCGGATCGAGATCCTAAAAGAGTCACCCAAGAAGTGGTGGACCTCGCTAAGTTTGCAAGCGGTACTAAAATGAACCTCCTTGTAATGCGACACTCGGACGTTCACTTCGGTGAACGAAAGTCAATCCACATTTGGCTAACCTGGAACGATGAGCGCAATGCGAACCTAATGGTTCTACTCAGCTATATCATCCTAGGTCATCCAGATTGGAAGGATGCGGAAATCAGATTGTTTGCAGCCTTGCCTAGTGATGAAGAAGTCTCTGAAAAAAGAGAAGCCTTCAAAGCCTTGATGGAAGAAGGACGTATTCCAATCTCTCCGAAGAACATCCGATTTATTCCCGTGGATGATCGCGAGTCCTTCAAAGGATGGGTCAAAAAATTCTCCCAAGACGCGGATCTTACTATGATAGGCTTCGATCTAGAGGGACTTGAAAAACGTGGCGCCGATGTCTTCCTTAACCATAGTGACATCTCCGACCTTCTCTTTGTCTATGCACCGAAGGAGATTAGCATCAAGTAGTGTACATCTCTCGATCTGCTATCATCGAATTACTTGCCCACGTGATACTAGCTCGGCCTCTACAAGATTAGAATACGGAGTGATTCTGGTACAACTGTCATTCCGATGAATCTATGATTGACTTTTGATTTCTAAGACCAAAACATCCTACAAAATAATCCCACTAGATAGCATCACGCAATTGGTCGGACTTACAACAACAATTTCGAATGTCCAAAAAGCTCACTCCCAGCAGAATTTCTAAAGCTCTACGTTTTCGAACAGTGGAGCGCTATGTCAAACTTCGAAACGGGTTGAGATCTCAGAAAACAAATGGGCTGACGAGCAGTGACGCTTCCTTGAGTGAGATTCTCCAACTCTCGTCCTCTCCTACGGACATCAGCGATCATCTTTCGGTCCTTTATGCAGAAACTCTTTGCGCTGATCCAAAGCTCATTGTTGAACTGGGTGTGAGAGGAGGAATGTCGACCTTCGCCTTGGAGAGCGCCGCCAGAGAACGACAGAGTTTCCTTCTATCCGTTGACATCGATGACTGTGCAAAAGTCTCTGACTACGAAAAGTGGGCCTTCGTAAAAGAAGACGATGTAGCTTTTGCTGATCGATTTCCGGCATGGTGCGAAACCCACAAATTGAATCCAAAGATCAACGTTCTATTTATCGACACCTCACATCTCTATAAGCATACTGTTCAAGAAATCGAGAAGTGGTTTCCGCTGGTCGCAGAAAATGGAATCGTCTTTTTCCATGACACAAATATGCGTGAAATTTATCGTCGAATAGATGGTAGTCTTGGTCATGGCTGGAAAAATGACCGAGGTGTGATTCAAGCGATCGAAGAATATTTCAACACGACTTTTGATGAGTCACGAAACTTCACGACTGTTGAAGGCGACTGGATTATTAGGCATTGGGCCAACTGCAGCGGATTAACTATGTTGGAGAAGATCGAAAGATAGTTCGCGCCGAGCCTTGGTCTCCGTGTCAACTCTTGTCCCAGTAGAAAAGATAGTTGTGATCATCCACGCTAGCATACTCCAGTCCGAAGGAATGCAAACGATCTACTCTCTCCTTCGAGTCGGCTTCTGAAAATTCGTCGATGCAATGATGATGAAACTCTACAAAGATTTGATTGAAAGGCAGAAGATCCTCCCTGTTCACTTTTGACAGCAGGTCGTACTCCGCGCCTTCTAAATCAAGCTTAATAATGTCGACCGACTCCCGACCTATTTCCTCGAGGAGCCCAGCGAGGCTCAGGCACTCGACCTCGTAACTCCGTATTTCATCGTTAGCAACGTTCCGATGATCGCTTCGAAGACTCCCGCTTTCGTTGCTGATGGACTCATTAAAAGTAAGGACACCGCCATCCGCAGTGACAGCTTTTGAGATGTGCACAAACTTTCCAGCCATCTGTTTCTCCAGTTTTTCTAGTGCATCGCGATGCTTCCTCGTCGGATCTATGCCATAGGTCATGGCAGCGTATCGCTTGATCATGTGGATGCAAAATTCAGCTTCGTATCCACAACCGACGTCCACTACAAAGGCATCCACATCGAATTTATTTAGAAAGAGATAATTTGGTACCGCGAAAGAGAAACCGTCTTTCTCCAATTTCTTTCTTCTTTTTCCTATCGAATACTCCTTCCTGATCTTCCGGAGGGCCTGTGCGACTATCATTCTTTCTCTTAGGTTCGTATCGTCAATCGAGAGCTAAATGTACTTATTTGAAGCCATATGATTTTAGTCGATTGGATTGGATCCACCGGTGTCTTTCTTATTCTCCTTGCCTATGGGCTCAACCTCTTTGGAAGGATTGAGACAAAGGACCTTTCCTACATTTTGCTCAATCTTTTTGGCGCCGGAATTGCTTGTGTGGCCTCGGTCATGTTGAACTACATTCCCTTCGTTGTATTGGAAAGTGCCTGGGTTCTGGTATCGCTGATCGCTCTTTTCAGATATTACACGACTGATTTAGACTAAATCTATTGCGAGTCTATCAGCTGTCTTTATGCCGACCTTCCAAAACAGACTTAACATCTTCTAGAGTCACATCTTTTGCTTCAAGCAAAACCATGAAGTGATATAATAAGTCTGCTGATTCCTCTAAAAACTTTCCTCGGTCAGTGTCTTTTGCTTCTATGATAACCTCAACAGCTTCCTCTCCAACTTTCTGAGCAATCTTGTTTAGCCCTTTTTCAAAAAGGCTGTTGGTATAGGACGATTCTGCATCTCCAGATCGTCGGCGATCATGAATGATCTGGCTCAGTTTTGTTAAGAAATCGCCATCATGAAAAGAAAAGGTCTGCCCGAAACACGTCATTGCTCCTGTGTGACAAGTGGGGCCGTCTGGGATAGCCCGAACCAAGAGCGTGTCATTGTCACAATCTGCTTTCACAGACACCAGTTTGAGATAATTCCCCGAGCTTTCGCCCTTTGTCCACAACTTTTTTCTTTTTCTAGAGAAAAAAGTAACCAATCCCGTTTCCTCCGTCTTGGCCAAAGACTCAGGAGACATGTATCCAAGCATTAATACTTGGCCAGAATTGTTGTCTTGGACTATGGCTGGTATTAGCCCGTCGCCTTTATCAAAGTCGAGAATTTCGGTGCTCATATTCGGATGGGTAAGCCCTGTTTTTTAAGATAGGCCTTTAAATCTGGTATTGGAATTTCTCCAAAGTGAAAAACGCTGGCCGCAAGAGCGGCATCAGCCTGACCTCGTTCGAAAATCTCTAGGAAATGCTCCATGGTCCCGGCTCCTCCCGACGCAATAATTGGAACCCCTAAGTCTCGCGAAAGCATAGAGGTTAGACCCTCGGCAAAGCCCGCCTTCGTACCGTCGTGATCCATAGATGTCAACAAAATTTCACCGGCGCCAAGATCAACAACCTGCTTGGTCCATGGAATCGTCAATAGTTGTGTTTTTGACCTTCCGCCATCCACAAATACCCAATGATCGTCATTATCGTATCTCGAATCGATCGCTACAACTACACATTGACTCCCAAATTCATAAGCCAACTCATGGATCAGTTTGGGTCTTCGCACGGCAGCGGAATTGACGGATACCTTATCTGCACCTGCTTCGAGAAGGGCTGAAACATGCTCAACGGATTTTATTCCACCGCCTACTGTAAAGGGGATTGTCAGAACCGCAGCTATTTCTTTTACCAAGTCTACTAAGGCAGATCGAGCCTCTACGGTAGCCGTGATATCTAGAAACACGAGTTCATCCGCACCCTCCTCAACATAGCGCTGCGCCAATTCCACTGGATCACCTGCCGATCTGAGATTGACGAAGTTAACCCCCTTGACGGTTTCGCCATCCTTGATATCGAGACAGGGTATGATTCGTTTAGTCAACATAGCCCTAGTCCGTTTTCCGTATTCCGATTCCAACTAACATGTGCCAAGGGTTGCGTATCGCTGATTCCATCTTGCCGATTTGCGAAAACGGTAATCCGTCAAGAGCACATAGATAGCGGCACACCGAAAACTTCGGTAAATGGAACGCAGCACTCGGAACACGCTCTTCTAGTTTTCGCATTCCTTCATCTCGTCAAGTCCCAATTTCCCATCATGAAAAGCCTTGCCTACGATAGCGCCCCACATTCCAATCTCACTCATTCGTCGCAGATCATTGGCATCTCGTATTCCACCACTGGCAATCCACTCACCCTCCGGATATTCCGATATCATCGTGGTGTACAAGTGCTCTGCCGGACCCGACATCATGCCATCTCTTTCGACCTCGGTACAAACTATTCGTCTGACACCTAACTCCGAATAATGTCTAACAAATTCGGATAGACCAATATCAGAGCTTTCCCGCCACGCAGATACCGCCACTTTCCCATCCTTAACATCGGCTCCCAGAATTATTCGCCCAGGATAATCTCGAAGCCAGCCTTCAAACTCCTGCCGATCTCTCACCGCGATACTTCCTCCTGTGACCATTTGAGCTCCGGCATTCAATACCAACTCAAGATCTTGCCGGCTCCGAACGCCTCCTCCAAAATCGATTTCCAAATTTGTACAAGACACTAGCTCCTTGAGGACATCGATATTGATGACTCTTCCGGCT
This sequence comes from Rhodothermales bacterium, assembly GCA_965250215.1. Lineage (GTDB taxonomy): Bacteria > Bacteroidota > Rhodothermia > Rhodothermales > DATKEJ01 > CBDFNN01. The sequence goes on from CBDFNN010000004.1 coordinate 215,544, forward strand.
CGCGCTCCATCCAAGTCGACTAGATGCAAATGGGTCAGGCCTTCATTCTCAATTTTCTGTGCCACTGAAAGAGGATCCTCTGGATACTCTGTTTTTTGCCCGTAGTCACCTTTGACTAATCGAACACATTTGCCATCAATAATGTCAATTGCAGGAATGACTTTCATCTTATAACGATACCCATCGTTCTAACAATGCAGACCCGTCGTGGGCGCTCTTTTCAGGATGAAATTGTGTCGCCCAGAAATTGTCACGCTTCATTGCAGCGCTAAATGGGATGTCATATTCACACTCTGAAATAGTAGACTCACCGATCTGGGCATAGAAGCTGTGCACAAAATAGAAGAACGAGTCATTAGGACTGTCACCAAATAAAACCCCATCAGAGTTTTGAACAGTATTCCAACCGATGTGCGGGACTTTGGATGGACCAGGAAATTGCTTTACTCGCTCTGGAAATATTCCGAGGCAATCCGTGTCTTTCTCTTCACTATGGGAGCACATGATTTGAAGTCCAAGGCAGATTCCAAGAACAGGTTGCTCAAGACTCTTGACGAGTTGATCCAGCCCTCGTTCTTTCAAATAAGACATCGCGGTACCAGCCTCACCTACTCCAGGAATGATCACCTTGTCCGAGCTTCTAATTAGCTCAGGATCGTCCGTCCACTGATTCTCAACCCCAAGCCGATTGAGGGCATGCATCACGGATCGGACATTTCCCGCATTGTATTTAAGAATCGAGATCAAGTCAGAATTTCAGATTTCAGAACATCAGATGACGAGTCAAACTGTAAGGACCACAATAGAGTCATGTCACCAGTGATCAAAACCACCCACCTGCTATAATCCTCGGGTAGTAGATATTTGACTGTTCAATATTTTAGAGCTAGACAAATGCAGAATCGTCATTGACTACGAGGAAGTCGTCTTGTTGCCACTTCCAGTCACGAGCCAAAAAGAAAAGGGCTTTTTAGGCAGAACTTCAGATTCTCAGATTCTCAGAACATCCGAATGTCCGAATGTCCGAATGTCCGAATGTCCGAATGTCCGAATGTCCGAATCTAGATAGAAAGCCTCCTCCTACAAACCGTAAACCGTACACCGCAAACCGCAAACCGCATTTCCTATAATCCGAGCCCCTGTGCTCCTGTGCCCCCGAGCCCCTAAAGAATCCCTTTCGTACTAGGCACCGCAGTATTTTCCGGATCCCGAGCAACAGCTTGCCGGATACAGCGGCCGACCGCCTTGAAAATTGCCTCTATCTTATGATGTTCATTTTCTCCTTTCGCCTCAACGTGCATAGTGCATCCAGAGGTCTGACAGAAGGAACGGAAAAAGTGGCTAAACATTTCCGTCGGGCATTCACCGATATGCTCTCTTTTAAATTCCACGTTCCATTCAAGCCAAGGTCGGCCTGAAAAGTCTAGTGAGACTCTCGCTTCCGATTCATCCATCGGGAGATCAAAGGCGTAGCGTGTCAATCCTTTCTTCTTTCCCATGGCACGACTGAAGACATCACCTAATGCAAGAGCGGTATCCTCGATAGTGTGATGTTCATCGACATGTAAATCTCCCTTGACCTCTATATTAATATCACAGCCTGAGTGCTTCGCAAGCTGATCAAGCATGTGATCAAAAAAGCCGATGCCCGATTTTATCTGGTGCTGTCCACTCCCATCGAGATTGATCTCAATCAGAATCTCCGTCTCATTCGTCTCGCGACTCACATCCGATATCCTATCCTTGTTCTTAAGGAAGTTGTAAATCCCTTCCCAAGAGTCGGAAGATAGATCGGCCCCTTCACTTTGCTCTGCGCTGATAAAGATCGACTTGCTACCAAGATTCTTGGCAAGCTCGACGTCAGATTCGCGATCACCAATCACGAAGGAGTTTTCCAAATCCGTCGAACCATTCATATAGGCTGTCAACATCGCAGTGCCTGGCTTGCGGGTAGGCGCATTGGCCTCAGGGTAGGTTACATCGATGCGAACATCAGCAAAACGAATACCCTCGCTTTCCAAGGTCCTCATCATGAGCTTGTGCAATGGCCAGAAAGTGTCCGATGGGAAGACCTCTGTACCGAGGCCATCTTGGTTGCTTACCATGACCAGCGTGAACTCTAACTCATTAGAGATCTTACCGAGGTATTTCAGGACCCCTGGTAGAAATGCGAATTTATCGATGGAGTCTACCTGCTCATCAGACTCGGGCTCGTGGATAATCGTCCCATCTCTATCTATGAATAAAACTCTTTCCATTTCCGTGTTCTGTTTTCCGTGTTCTGTGTTCCGGTCCTATTTAAGACCATATCCGATACCCCTGAGCTCCCTTGCCTTTGTGCTCCTATGCCCCTCAGCTCCTGCGCCCCAATTTCGTTTTCACATACCCTTCGGCGTTCCATGACCTTCCCCACCCATCACTCACTACTCATCACTCATCACAGTATTAGAATTCGAATTCTCGATTCGAATTCTAATAGCCCTTGCGTGTCCCTCTAAGAGCTCCTCTTCTGCCATCCGAATCACGTGAGGTCCAATCGCTTCCAAACCCTCTTTTGTCAGGATCTGAAAGGTCACCTTCTTTTGAAAAGAGTCTACGGAAACGCCCGCATGACTCCGAGCCCAACCGCCCGTCGGCAATGTGTGATTCGTGCCAGAGGCATAGTCACCAACCGATTCTGGAGAATGCATCCCGATAAAGACCGATCCGGCATTGCTCACCAATTCCGCCAGATCTTCAGCATTTTTCGTCGCGATGATCAGATGCTCAGGGGCATAATGATTAGAAAAATCCATCGCAGCTTTCGAATTATCAAATGACATGATTAAGCTATTTCCCAAAGCCTCGCTCGCGATGTGTGCACGTGGAAGCTCATCGAGCTGAAAAAATATCTCGGCCTTCAACTTCGCCGTATCAACATTGCCAACGCATAACACTACGACTTGGCTGTCCTCACCATGCTCCGCTTGCGACAATACATCGGCCGCAACGTAGGACAAGGGCGCGGTCTCGTCACAAATGATCAAGACCTCTGTTGGCCCAGCGGGTAAATCGATTGCCGTTCCCCGACGGAAGGCTTCATATTTTGCCGCCGTCACGTATTGATTTCCAGGTCCGAATATCTTGCTGACCCTTGGGACCGTAGCTGAACCCAAGGCCATCGCTGCGATCGCTTGGGCTCCTCCCAACTTATACACCTCGGTTACTCCGCAAAGAGATGCTGTATATAAAATCGCCGGATTAATCTCTCCTCTATTATTGGGTGGACTACACATGACAACAGACTTACAACCCGCAATGTTGGCCGGAACGGCGAGCATCAAGACGGTTGAAAAAAGTGGCGCGCTTCCTCCTGGCACATACAAGCCAACAGATTGAATCGGAAGCGGCTTTCGCCAGCAGCTAACACCAGGCATTGTTTCAATTTCGAGCCTCCGTGTCAGCTGGTATCTGTGGAATCGCTCAACATTCGACATCGCTAAGTAGATCGACTCCTTTAACTCTTCCGATACTTTTGATTCGGCGAGCTTCATTTCCTCTTTGGAAACCCGAAGATCTTTCAGGTCAGCCCCATCGAAATGTCTAGTTATTTCGAACAGAGCTTGGTCTCCATTTTCAGAAACAGCATTGAAAATGGGTTGGATTATTTCGTCAAGCGAAGTGCTGTCTTGTTGCGGCCGTTTGCAAAGCTCATCCCAATCTTCTCTCGGAGCCTTCTCTAGGATTCGCATTATATAATCATTTTTTCGATCGGGACGACTAGGATGCCCTCCGCTCCAGCGAGTTTGAGCTTTTCGATGACTTCCCAAAATCGATCCTCCTCTACAACGGAATGCAATGAACTCCAGCCTTTCTCTTGCAAGGGCATCACTGTTGGACTCTTCATCCCAGGGAGCAGATCAACCACCTCATCGATTTTCTCATTGCGGACATTGAGTAAAATGTATTTGTTGGAGGATGCCTTCTGAACCGATTGGATTCTGAAAAGGAGATCTTCCAAAATCTTCTCCCGCTCCGGACTCAAATCACTCCCTTTAATAGCGACAGACTCGGATCTCATTACCGTCTCAACCTCCTTTAAGCCGTTACTCAAAAGCGTTGATCCACTGCTGACTAAATCACAAATCGCGTGCGACAGTCCGATGCCCGGAGCAATTTCAACCGAGCCACTAATCTCATGAATCGACGCCTGAACGCCAGCCTTCTCAAGGTACCTCTTCAGAATATTCGGATAGGTGGTGGCAATGTCTTTGCCTTCAAGATCTTCGATGTTCGAATATTCATCTCCTCGTGGTACCGCAATCGAAAGTCGACAATGTCCGAAGCCAAGCTTGTGAACGATCTCCAAATCTTGATGATGCTCCTCAAGAATGTTTTGCCCCACGATACCCATGTCCGCGACGCCATCGGCGACGTAACCTGGAATGTCATCGTCTCGGAGAAAATATACTTCCAATGGGAAATTCGAAGCCTCCGTATAGAGCTTCTTCTGAGCCGAGGGAATTCGCACACCGACCTTCTTAATAAGATCAAGACTCGACTCCGTGAGCCGCCCCGACTTTTGTATTGCTAGACGTAGTTTTTCCAATGCCGTTTTCTGTGTTCCGTGTTCCGTTCTCCGTGTTCCGAATTGGGCGCTAACCATTTCTTAAAAGTCTTCTCTTCTTTCCGAGCTCCTGTGCTCCTGTGCTCCCATCTTTCCCAGCCCCTTAGCCCCTATATAACCATCCCACCATCAACATTGAGTACTTGTCCGGTGATGTAATCCGAACCCTCGGACGCCAAAAATAGAACCACACCTGCCAGATCCGATACCTCTCCTTGGCGCTTGAACGGAATCATCTCAGCGATGGCTTCCGAGGCTACGTCCCCTAAATCCGCGGTCATGTCTGTCGCGATGTAACCAGGTGCAACAACATTCACCGAGACACCTCTCGATGCCAGTTCCTTTGCTAGGCTTTTTGAGAATCCAATGACGCCCGCCTTCGATGCCGCGTAGTTGGCTTGGCCGGCATTTCCCGTCACGCCGATCACAGATGATATGTTAATCACCTTGCCTGCTCGCTGCTTCATAAACGGTAGATAAGCAGCTTTGCAGTAATTGAAAACGCTCTTGAGATTTGTTGTCAAAACGGCGTCCCAATCGTCCTCGGACATACGAAGCAATAGACCATCGCGTGTGATGCCTGCATTGTTCACAAGTATATCTAGGCTTCCCCAATCAGTCACCATATCGCCAACAACTTTTGCTGCATCCTCCATAGAGGAGGCATCCGCCTTCACTCCTTTAACCGATCCAGCCTCTCCACTCAAGGCGGCCTCTATTTCTCGGGCCGACTCATCCGAGCTTCGGTAGGTGAAACACACATTCGCCCCAGCACGAGCAAAGGACTCTACCAGGGCTTTGCCGATTCCGCGACTTCCGCCAGTGACTAAAACGTTTTTTCCACTAAAATCAAAAGTGATCATAATTCGATTATTCTATTCCTTGAATTTGCTCCGTTGTCCCTGCTGAAATGCAGGTGATCTCTCGGCCAAGGGTTCGCTTCAGCAATCCAGCTAAAATTCTTCCTGCGCCGACTTCATAATATTGTTCAACTCCGTCCTCCTTCATCGCTTCCAGTGACTGCGCCCATTTAACGGGGGAAACCATCTGCTCGCTCAATGCCGTTCTAATTGCTTCTGTGTCAGTCTCAGCTCTTCCCGTCACGTTTAGATAGACAGGCACTTCAACATCTGAAATTTCTACATCCTGCAAGGCCTCGTTTAGTCGAGCTCGAGCGGGCTTCATAAGAGGAGAATGGAAGGCTCCACTTACATTCAATTGAATCACCTTGCGGGCGCCATTTTCCGACGCAACATTCATGCACCTCGCTACCGCATCGATATCTCCAGACACAACAATCTGTCCAGGCGAGTTATAATTGGCTGGGCACACCACATCATCAGGCTCGCTGACAGCCATGCAAATTTCATCGACAACAGAATTCTCTAAACCAAGAATCGCCGCCATCGTGCCGCCTCGTTCCTGTCCAGCATCTGCCATCGCTTGGCCCCTGAGTCTCACCAATCGCAATCCGTCTTCGAAAGACAAGTATCCAGCCGCGGCGAGGGCCGAGTACTCACCCAAACTATGGCCAGCGGTAACGTCTGGCAACAGTCCCTTAGACTTCATCACTTCGAAAGCAGCCATGCTATGTAAGTAGAGGGCTGGCTGGGTATTATCTGTTGAAGTGAGGTCGGCTAAACTTTGGTCGGGATTTTCTGGATTCCCAAACATGATAGAGGAGAGCGAATAGCCAAGAATCTCGTCAGCCCTATCAATCAGCGATGTTACCGCTGGAAAGGCGTCATATAGATCTTGGGCCATGCCCACGAATTGAGATCCCTGACCGGGGAATAAAAAGGCTGTTTTCTGAGACACGTAAGGACCTTTTTGTTGACTAGTTTTTAGGATCGAATGCCCATTTGAGGTAGGTAGCTCCCCAAGTGAAACCACCGCCAAAGGCAGCGAGGACAATATTATCCCCTTTCTTTAGATCGTTTCTCCAGTCGTAAAGACAGAGAGGTATGGTGCCAGCCGTGGTGTTACCGTAGCGATCAATATTGATCATCACCTTCTCATCGGATATTCCCATTCGCCTGGCGGTTGCATCAATTATCCGAAGATTAGCCTGATGTGGGACGAGATATTTCACATCGTCGCCTGTCAAATTATTTCGAGTCATTATTTCTTCTGCGGCATCCGCCATGCCTTTGACGGCCATCTTGAAAACCACTCGGCCCTCCTGAGTGAGGTAGTGAAGGCGCGCATCGATCGTCTCGTGAGAAGGCGGGTTCAAACTACCTCCGCCCGTCATGCAAAGTCCTTCCCAATTAGTGGAGTCCGAATGAAGAACAGAATCGATTATCCCGTTTCCACTTTCATCAGCTTCCAGCAATACGGCTCCGGCACCGTCTCCAAAAAGGATACAGGTTGTTCGATCCGTATAGTCCATGATGGACGACATTTTGTCGCCTCCAATCACAAGTGCCGTTTTATGGCGACCCGACTCTACCATGTTCTGGCCTGTAGCCAAGGCATAAAGAAATCCAGAACAGGCAGCCGACAAGTCGAAAGCCCAGGCATTTGTGGCGCCAATTGCGGTGGCAACGAGCGAAGCCGTACTAGGGAAAAGCATATCGGGAGTCACCGTGCCAACAATCACAACGTCCACATCCTCCGGACTCATCCCTCTAGATTCGAGGGCCTCATTGGCAGCAGCGATCGCCATGAATGACGTGGCTTTTGTTGGATCCTTCAAGATCCGTCTTTCCTTGATTCCTGTCCTAGAAAGGATCCATTCATCGTTCGTATCTACTAGCTTTTCTAGATCGGCATTTGTCAGTCGATCTTCGGGTAAATAGTGGCCAACAGCCGTAATTGCAGCTCTTCTCATAGGGGGTTATTTGTGTAGCTGGAAGGTACGGTATGAATTGGACTCTTGCTTCTGGACTCTGGACTCTGGCTACTGGCTGCTGGCTGCTGGCTGACAATTGCATTCACCAATGACATGGTTATGAAACTTCGAAATAAGTGTCTTTAATAGGACAGACCATAACAAACTGGACGAGTGAACTACCAAAAGCTGGAAATTTGGCAATTAGCTAATGAATTAGTCCGGGATACATTTACTTTCGTTAAAAATGAGGTGCCTCGATTCCACCAAAACGAGCTTGGTAGCCAACTTCGTAGGTCTATTGTGTCAGTCAAAGCTAACATCGTGGAAGGAAATGGTCGAAAGCACTATCAAAAGGAATATATACGATTCTTGATTTATGCTAGAGCCTCTCTTGATGAAAGCTCTGATCACATTGGCACGATTCTGAGCGTATATGAGGGAGATATCGAGAATGGCGAAAGACTTCTTAAGACCTGTTCGGTTCTTGGCAAAAAGCTGACACGCTTAATACAAGTTGTGGAACAGAGTCTTTGAGTGCTTCTAAAGTGAGTTTACTCAGCTCGAGACCAGAAGCCAGAGACCAGAGGCAGTCTTTAGTTCTTAGTCCCCAATAGCCAGTCCTCTCTCTATCTCCTCTGCCAATCCCAGGGGAGCTATCTTTGCAGCTTCTTGGATGATCTTCTTGCAAGCTATTGCCGACGATCCGCCATGACCAATTAGTACCGTTCCATTGACTCCAAGAAGTGGCACACCGCCATACTCCTCATAATTGAATCGTTGAAATACGGAGCCAAGTACTTTCTTGACTAATCCTGCCTCTTCGGCCGATAGATTTTGGCCCGAAATGGCTTCCATGAACATGCCTTTTAGAGCTGTTGCAATGCTCTCGCCCAACTTTAGCATGATATTTCCTACAAAACCGTCAACAACAACTACATCAGCCGCATGATGCATAAGGTCTCGTCCTTCTATATTGCCAATGAAATTAATTCCTTTCAAAGCTGATATTTCTTGAAAGGCTGCCTTTGATTGCTCGTTTCCCTTGCCTGGCTCTTCGCCAACGTTCATCAATGCAATAGCAGGATTCTCTCGTCCAAGCACTTTTTCTGCGTAAATGCTGCCCATTTGGGCGAATTGCGCTAAGTGTGAAGGCTTGCAATCCACGTTGGCACCGACGTCCATCACGATGGAAAAGCTTTTTGTCGTTGGATATACACCGGCAAGCGATGGTCGGGCTACGTTTGATATTCGGCCTAAGATGAATAAAGAGCTTGCCATAGCCGCCCCAGTATTCCCATTGCTCAAAAAAGCATGACAATGACCGGCTTTTACTGAACCGAGTCCAAGGTGAATGGAAGAATAAGGCTTCGATTTAAGAGCCGAAGATGGTGTATCATCCATCTCAATGACATCCGGGGCGTGGACAATCGATATTGAATCGATTCCTTCACCTCCGTGTTCAGCCAATAAGGGGTGCAATACCTCTTCTTGACCGAAAAGAACGATCTCGTGAGGCGCTAGGGCCTCCTTGGCAGACATGACTGCCCCTTCAACAACAACTCCTGGAGCGTGATCTCCGCCCATAGCGTCAACGGCTATTCGAGGAATCATATCGAAATGAAATTTAAGTTGAGGAGTGTTCCAAGAACTCAGTAGTGGGAGCTAAGCTGAGAGTGGAAAGATCTTAAAAAGACCTACGCGTAGTCTTCGCTAGCTTCGATAACAGCGCGACCTCTATAGTGGCCACAAGCTGGACATGCTCTATGCATAACCTTTGCTTCACCGCAATTGTCGCACTTAGCCATTTGTGGTCTGGCATCTACTTTGTAGTGTGCTCTCCGCTTTCGTCCTCTGGACTTTGATATTTTTCTTTTTGGATGTGCCATTATAAATGTAATTTTTATAGAGCAAAGAATATACGAAGTAATTAACGCAAGACCAACAACAGGATTGAGTTTTCGGTGATGAGTTTCCGGAAGAAATCAAATCAACAAAGCGATCATAAAAAACAGCGACGACTTTCGAATATCTCTAGATGACTTGTAGATATTCTAGCAAACGGAGTATTCAAAAATGCTAGGCAGGGCACTTGCTGAATTAGATCCTTGGACCCATTGCGAAATGCACATTTCTCTAGCCCCAGCTACTCATCTAATTTCAAATCCTTCAACTTTGCCCAGCGCTCATCGATTTCGTCTTTCTTTTTCCCAAAACTCGTCGGAATCTCCCGATCTTCTGCACCCGGAGAGACCTTCCTTAGAGGAACGCCCAAAAGAATTGAGTCCCTTATCGTGTTCGTTAAATCGATTTCGCTCTCCGAATCCTCTATCTCGATTACCTCCTCATGCTTATCCGGACGAAGTTCATCACTTTTGACAAAGGCAAAAACACGTTCGGTCAGATCGATCTTGTAGTCAAATGGATCAAGAGTCCTATCGCAAATCAGCTTGGCATCAGTTTGGGCCGCATATTCGATAGCAATGTTGCCATCGTGCAATTCGAGAATGGTTTTTAACTCGACTTCCGAGAATCTTCCGGGGTCCAAGCCTAAATCCTCAGGGGACAAGCGATACTTTTTAACGTGAATGCCGTCCTTTAAGCCCTTTATATAAATCTTAACCATTGAATCTCCTCATTATTCAGTAATTGCCGACTCAAAATCGGTTTGAATACGGCTTAAATGCCTGCTTCAAGCTGCTGTTTCCAAACTAAACATGAACATTCTTTATACATTCTCAACAGAAAGTCAACGTTTTATTTCGCGAAGTCTTAATACGATGGCTAATTGTTGACAAGATGTGCGCAAACCCACAGAAATGGATCATATTGAGACATCGCACTGTGGATAACCTCAATAATATCTCCTTAACTTGTGGGTTTTAACAATTTCTAGATAGATTCATGTTGTATTACAAAGATTTAGCCCCAAGTAGTCAATGTTAACAACATATGGGTTACCTACTTTTTTTTCTATTGTGAAGGCAATATTTGTAAACAAAATCTACTTTACTGTCCCCTGATTGTTGACAAATCCGCACATTGCTGTGATTTTTGGAAATACAAGGGGGTTAGAGGAAGGAATTCAACAATCACTTGAACGAGTTAGGCCTAGGCGCGCTGGCTTAAGAAGGAAAGCACAGATTATTTGTCCATGAACAAGGAGCTTGTTTGGGAAAAGTGTTTGGAATTGATCAGAGATAATATCTCTCGGCAGTCCTATAAAACTTGGTTTGAGCCCTTGAAGCCCATCGATTATGTCTCGGATGAGCGTGCTCAAAAGCTGACAGTCCAAGTACCAAGCCAATTCTACTACGAGTGGATAGAGGAGCACTATTTCGGTCTTCTGCGACGAACAATCATTCAAATTCTTGGCCCAGAAGGACGATTAGTCTATGAAGTGGTGGTCGGAAATGACGATAGCGTCGAAGGCAGACAAAACTCCTCTTATCAGATTCCATCAAAACCCACGACCTCGCAAGAACTGCAGGCGATGGAAAACGAGGCAAAGTCGGCCCCTATTGTCTACAATCAATTGGACCCAAGCCAGCATGACAGAGCCTCACCATTACGTCAAGTTGTGCCGCCACCGCAGCAGATAGCTGGCGACAGGACGAACTATCTTCACCAGGGTCCGCCAAATCAACAGCAAAGACCGATTGCTAACCCCTTCGCAATTCCAGGAATTCAACGGAATAGAATTGAGAACGGACTCAATAGTAATTACGTGTTTGAACGCTTTATACCTGGCGACAATAACAGTCTAGCATACAGCGCTGCTTGGGCTATCGCTCAAGAACCAGCCGGAACGGGCTACAACCCCTTCCTTATATATGGTGGAGTTGGCCTTGGAAAAACACATCTCATCCAAGCGATCGGCAATTATGCTCTTGCAAACAAGACAGCACAAAGTGTCCTCTATGTATCGAGCGAGAGATTCACGAATGAATTCGTTCAAGCAATTCAAAAGAACCGAGTATCCGAATTCTCCGCGATCTACCGTAGTATTGATCTGCTAATCGTGGACGATATTCAGTTTTTTGGTGGCAAGGAAAAGACTCAGGAAGAGTTCTTTCACATATTCAATACGCTTCATCATTCGGGAAAACAGATCGTCCTTTCTTCCGATAGACCACCACGAGACATTCAAGGTATCGAGGAGCGGCTGCTCTCCCGTTTCCAGTGGGGCCTTACAGCCGATGTCCAAGCGCCAGATCTAGAGACGAGAACCGCCATTTTGATCCGGAAAGCGGAAGAAGATGGAATCGACATGGCGCCAGATGTGATTGAATTCATTGCTCACAATGTAAAAAATAATATTCGCGAACTGGAAGGGTCCTTGATCCGACTCTTGGCCTTCTCGGACTTGCAGAAAACAGAAGTCGACCTCCCTTTAGCCAAGGAAATCCTTCGTGATATCATACGCGAACCGCATGTTCAGTTAACAATTGAGGAAATTCAGCGGCTCGTATGTGGCTTCTTTGGAATGCCAGAGGATCTTGTGAAAGAGAAAACTCGAAAGCAGGAAGTCGTGCAAGTCAGACAAATAGCGATGTATTTCTGCAAAAATCTTACAAATCATTCATTGAAGACTATTGGCCTACATTTCGGCGGTAGGGACCATTCGACTGTCATTCATGCATGTACATCTGTTCAAAACAGACTTGATACCGATACAAAGTTTACTGAGATGGTCGAGGATTGCAAGCACCGGATTAGTCTATACACGAGATAGTTAACCGTGAACAATGAACGGTTTACTGCTGGAAGCCACTGTAAACGGTCAACTGTCTGCTGACTCCAGCCAGTTTCCGCCTGTTTTTCACGTGTTAGTGGATAATATCTGTCCTTTGAGGCTTCATATTTTCTATTTTACGAAGTCAACGTACACCTGTTTAACTGACTATTTCGAGCGATAAAACAGAGCTCAAAAGCCTATGAAATTCACTGCCCAAAGCGGAGATCTTTTAAAAGCCCTGTCGACCGTAGGCGGCGCTGTTCCAGCAAAGTCAACGCTACCCATTCTTGAGTGCATCTTATTCGAGGCCGATGGTGAGTCCCTAAAGCTGACTGCGACCGATCTCGAAATGACTGTCATCGCAAAGTTGAAAGTCGAGTTTGAGTCTACCTTCTCATCAAAAGGAGATCGTATTGCGATCCCCGCTCGGAGAATGCTGGACACTTTGCGTGCTCTTCCTGACATGACTATTCAGGTATCAACTGGAGATGATTTTGAGGTCAATCTCAAAACCGATCAGGGCCAATATAAAATGGTCGGCCAAGATGGAGCTGAGTATCCGTCGGTTCAGGCCTTCGAGCCGACAGTGCAAATCGAGGCCTCCACGGCCTTGCTTCAGCGCACAATTAACAGGACAAGCTTCGCGGCTAGCAAGGACACCTTGCGACCAGCAATGATGGGAATCTATTTCAATATCGATGCTGAGAAAACTATTGCCGTCTCTACAGACGGTCACCGTTTGGTGAAGATGATTTTGAATAGTGTCAACTCGGAAGAAGCTTCAGATTTCATCGTCCCAGTCAAGGCACTTTCTCTCGCGTCCAAAGCGGGCGATGCTGACACATGCATTTTGACAGTTGGATCTGGCTATGCCGGCTTTGACTACGGCGATACAAAGGTCCTAGCTCGGCTCATCGACGAGTCCTATCCAAATTATGACGCCGTTATTCCCAACGAGAATGATCAGAGACTGAGCGTAAATCGCAATGCCATGCTCGCTGCGGTAAAAAGAGTCTCGCTTTATTCCTCATCCATGACCCACCAGATCAGATTGGGTCTCCACAAGAATGATGTTGAGATTTCAGCTGAGGATGTCGAGAAGTCAAGCGAAGCATCAGAGCGTGTGCTCTGCAGTTTTGATGGCGAAGACATGGAGATCGGTTTTAACTCTGTCTACCTGACAGAAGTCTTGAGCAACATGGAGGCTGACGAAATCGTCTTTGAATTCAGCTCACCAAATAGGGCAGGGGTCGTACGCCCAGCTGAGCAAGCAGAGGATGAGGACATCCTTATGTTGATCATGCCAGTGATGCTTAACAGCTACGCCTAGGAAGATGGGGATCTCTCTGGGATCTTAGCATTAATGTTTTCTTGATACTCTTTTGAAGCGAGGAGATTAAGCATTTGGCGAATTCGTCCGATAGTCGCTACACTGTAGACGCGAGCTCAAATGCGTCATCACTCCTATCGAACTGCTACACCCATAATCCTGTCTATTCGTATGAAGACTCTTCAGGTTCTTTTTTACGGATTTCTATCTGTGACCGGGTTTTCGATACTTTCCTTTAATGTTGAAGAACCCCGTCCATCCTCAGCAAATGAGCTCGAAGGACATGCCCTTATAGTCGCAATAGGTGACTATCCCGAACCCAGTATTAACAAATATTCGAAAATCAATGCTGGAAACGATATCCCTCTGGTCATTCATGCACTTCGAAGCCAGGGATTTCGAAGGGATCGGATTGAGGTTCTTTCAGACCAAGATGCGACACGACAGGGCATCATTGATGCCTTCAATAGACTGATAGACAATTCCCTCCGAGGCAATGTCGTCGCCTTTCATTATAGCGGTCACGGTCACCAACTGACAGACGATAATGGAGATGAGCTGGATGGATACGACGAAGTCCTAGTTCCATTTGGAGCAACTGGGAGCTACGAAGAGGGATACGACGGTGGCACGCACCTTCGAGACGACACGATTAACGATATGATCTCTCGGCTTCGATTGAAGTTGGGAAAGGAAGGACATCTTTTTGTCTCTATCGATGCCTGCTTTTCTGGATCAGCCACTAGGGACCAGAATGAGCTTCCAGTCCGTGGTGTCTTCGAACCCCTCGGACCACCTTCTGAAATCCGAGGCTCAGGGTCGGAAGAACTTGTTGGCCCAGAAACTGGCCTATCAAGAGGAGCAGGGGCAGATGAAGACATAGCTTCCTTTGTAGTCCTTTCTGCAACGCGTCATGATGAGTTGGACCACGAGGTGCGCAATACTAATGGTCAAATCGTTGGGCCTCTTTCTCTTGCACTCCAGCGCGTATTGCCGCTCGTTGGGAAAGAAATGAGCTATTCCTCTCTGTTTGAGCAAATCCGCTTACTTATGTCTGGCCTTACCTCAAAGCAGACACCACAAATTGAGGGCGACACGAAGACCTTGGTTTTCAACGGCGCTAGCTCCAATGAAAAGGACTACGTGCAAATCAAATCTACATCTGGAGACTCGCTCGCTGTAATAGCAGCTGGTACCCTTTTAGGGGTAACGCCAGGATCGAGAGTTCATTTCTATAGCCTCGAATCTGCTTCAGCGGATTCACCAATCACGCAAGGAATTGTAGAGAGTGCAAATGAGCTTACTTCAAGGGTCATTGTTCCCTTCCTACCTCCAAGAACGGAGCTATCCATGACGAGGGCCTTTGTCGCAGAATACCACTATGGAGACCTAGACATAGGTATTCAGCTGGAGTCTCAAGATACAATTCTTCAAAAGTTGAGAACCGCGTTGGAGGCCCTCAACAATGTATCAATCGTTGAAGAGGCTCCGGATCTTATACTCAATTTTGAGGATCAGAGTTTAGGTGCGGTGCTGAAAACTTCAAAGGACGGTCGAGAATTAATGGGCCCCTTTGATCCAAATAACGACGATAAGATCATAGAGGCAAAGAATAGAATCCGTACTTACAGCCGCAATAGATTTCTCCGAGATGTGTCCCTAAGTGATCCTTCTCTAAACCTACAAGTCGAACTGATTCCCGCCACACACATATTCGACTCAAGTGGCAGCTGTGTAGATTCCGACACGACAAAATTCGGCGCCAAAGAAACTTCGAGTGGTTGGACATTTCGACCTGGTGACGGCTATTTGCTTCGGATCACTAACCTTGGAACCCAAGCTGCCTATGCGGCCGTTCTTTCCCTTGGCAGCGATGGTGAGATTGGCCAGTTATTCCCACATCCTTATTCCACGATATCTGACAACATTCTCGAGAGTGGACGATCACATCTTATCGACCTATGTTATAGCGCTAGTGAGCCTTTCGGAGACGAAGTGCTCAAGCTCTTCGCGACAAAAGACAAAATCGACTTCCGCCCGATTCTCTCCTCACCCGAGAGATCACGAGGCAATGGACAGCTGAACTACCTTGAGCAAATGTTGACTGACGGCTATAGTAGCACTAGGTCCGATGTAGCAGGAAAAGTCATTGCGGCAGCGAGTACGCACTCCGTGACGATCAAAGTCGTCGAATGAAATCTCGAATAGAAAAGAACATGAAATCCCAGCGCTGTCCGGGAAAAACGAACGGCGCCCAATGCTCGGAGAAGCCCACTTTGATTACTTTCTTATCTCAGATCCTCAGCACCTATCCCTATTCTTCCATTTCTTCTGAGCCCCTGTGCCCCTGTGCCGCTGATTCTCCTGATTCCCCGAGCCCCTGCGCCCCCGAGCTCCTGATTCCCTTTACCTCTGGCCAGTCAGAATAAATGGTGCCCAATGATAAGGAGAGGCCCATTTCGATTGAGATCGAACTAGACGTTTGGCATCCCTAAGAATTTCGTCATAGTTGGCTCGTTTGCCTTGATCAATTTGCTCATCCAGAAGGCGAAACACCTCGCCCATGAGACTTGCCGTTGATGTATCGTCCACGGACCATTGACTTGCGATCACGCGTTTTGCACCTGCCGTAAGAAATCCCCGACTAAGAGCAAAAACCCCTTCTCCAGCGACCGCACCTCCAGTGTTGGTCTCACATGCAGAAAGGATTGCCAATTCGACTTCCTCTAGAGCTAGTGCGTAAATCTCATTTAACTGAAGAAAACCATCGCTCTCTAATTCAACAGATGTCTCCTGTGGCACGGTCAGCGCAAGCGAAGCGAAAAGCGATCCCCGATCTTCATTTACCAGACCATGTGTGGCGAGATGAAGGTATCTTTTTCCTGGCAGAGCGGACCGCAATTCATTTTCTGTAGCACTGATTCCTTGGAGTTGTTCAACCTGCTCGTCAAAGACATCGATAAGAGCTTCGGCTTCTAGTGCCGTTCCAGGAAGCCGAGCAAGACTGGTGCTTAAACCATTGAAATCTCCAGCAGTAGAAACCCTGTCTTCTACCACTTCTGCAAGTTCATCTCGGAGCTCAGCCGAATCGAAAATGGGATCGAATAAGGATAGCCACAGAGTTTCGGTAGAATTAGGTACTATTCTCGAATTAGGTCTTCTCTCAAGATTAAATAGTGACGTTGCGCTAGGAGCGTATCGAATGGTCGGTCCTTCGTCGAGCCAATAGCGAGTAGACTCAAAGTTCGCTCCCGGTTCGACGACCAAGGCTTCAAAAGAAATGCCGAGAAGAGAGCCGTCAGGAATCAGCAAGATATTTTCCGCATCAAGAATTTGATTCCAAAGTCCATCTGGGATAATCGTTTTCCAAAGGGCGTGGAGTTGGTCCGTCGTAGAGATCCGTGCTTGACCAGCAACGTCAGTCCCACGGCTTGCCAGGCCAGCGAGTACTCCAGGAAGGCGAGTTGAATCAGAGCCAATAGTGAGTTGGCGTACGGCCTCTTCGGTAAGCGGTCCGGCATCTACTCCAAGGTTCTTTGAATCCTCTTCTGAAACTAGAAGAGGTATGGCTTGAATGTCATTGCGTGTCGACCCTATGACAAATACGTGACTCGCCTTCGATCCGATTTGATACAACAACATAAGTCCGTCGGCCGGCACAAGATTACGGTTGGCTTGGCGAAGCGTGATAGGTGCGCCACCAGCCGTAGTCATATCACGCCAAAGTGGGCTTGAATTTTTTATTTCAGCATAGACCTCCGAAAAGGACCTATCGGCAAGACGCAGTGAATCGTCGAGTGCCTCTAAAAAACCTTGTCGTTCTTGAGCCGAAATGTCGGAGCGAGATCGGAGCAAGTTTTGTTGATGTTGTAGGCCGGCGAGACGCGTCTTCGCTGCCCTCTCCCTTTTCTCTAGGGGTGCGCGAATATCTGCCGGTATGCTCGTTCTTATATCTATTTTTCCAGATTGCAATTGGTCAAGAAGCACTCGGGCCCTGCCGCGTTCAGTGTATTCGAAGGCTTTCTCCAGATCTCCTGATGCAATTGTCCAAGCAACCATGGTGTCAAAGTCGTCGGCATATTGGCCAAAAAAATCAGCTCTCGTTTGCTCGCTTCCACCAATTTGCGGGCGCATTTCTTCCGCACTGAGAAGGGCCTCCTCTAAGTCATCCATGGCTCTATCGAGATCGCCAATATTTTGATGACTTTGGGCACGGATAGAGTAGGCGAGAACCCTCGATTCCGGATTCTGGCTGGTCCTGTCAAATATTGGAATCGAGCGATTCAAGGCAGCAATCGCCAAAGAATCTTCGTTGCTCTTTTGATAAAGAGAAGCCAGATCAATGAGACCCAGAGCCACCTTCGGGCTTTCGGGGCCGTATGCTTTTTCGTTGATCTCAAGTGATTGACTAAATTTCAACTCAGCCTCCTCGAGTTTGTCTTGAGCCATATAGACATGTCCCATTTTCCAAAGATGTTTGGTCACGGCTTCATTATCCACTCCGTAGATTTCCTGGCTAATTGACAAGGCACGATCTAGGATAGTCAAGGCATCTTCGTATCGTTTCTGACTCAGAAGGATACCTCCCATGGTATCCAGAAGCGTGGCGACATCAGAATGGACCTCACCATACTTTGACTCGAAAATTGTAAGCGCTCGATTTGCAACGGCTTCTGCCTCCAATAGTCTGTCCTGGCCGAAATAGACATAGCTGAGGCCGCTCAATAAGGGGTAAATGGTCGGATGATCTTCGCCAAATGCCGTTTCAAATATTCCCAGAGCTCGCTTCAGTAGAAGTTCAGATTCTCCTAGACGACCCTGATTTGAATAGAGAGACGAAAGGCCACTCAACACAATTCCTACATTTGGGTGCGTTAGTCCCAACGCACCTTCATTGATACGAAGTGCTTTTAGATAGAGAGGTTCTGCATCGTCGTAGCGTGATTGACTCTCATAGAATGCAGCTAAGTTGTAGGATATGGCAGCGAGCCGTGGATGATTGGGACCAAAGGACTTCTCGTCAATTCCCAGCGATCTTATATATAATTTTTCGGCCTCCTGAAACCTTCCCAGTTGTTTGTAGAGAAGTGCGAGGTTGTTTAAGCTTATGGCCGTGGTTGGGTGCTCTTTGCCAAGAGACGTTTCAAAAATATCAATGGCGCGTTTGAAGATCACCTCGGCCTCCTCGAAGCGACTCAGTCTGTAATAAACGACACCGAGATTATCCAGCGTTGCCGCAATTTCGGCATCGTAAGGATCTAATGCCGCTTCATTGATATCTAAGGCTTTCACATAATTGAGCTCCGCATCCAATAACTCTCCCTGGAGCTTCTGCGCAAAGCCAAGCATATTTAGGCCGACGGCCAACTGCGGGTCACCGGCCGGTAGTACAACTTCATAGATATCGAGGGACTGTGACAAATACTCCTCAGCCTCCTCATACCGGCCCTGACCTTGCACAAAGGCTCCTATATCCCTTGCAGTCTGAGCTGCGGATAATTGACCATCACCATCAAGTTCTAAATAACTGGTCAACACTAGCTTCAACAATTCTTCGGCCTCTTCCCTTCGGCCTTCGTCCCGATAGTCCAGTCCAAGAAAGTGTAGACTATCTGTTTGGACTAGAGCGATATCGGCATCACTTGCCTTCCTTTTTCCTTTAAGTCGAATCTCATAGTTCCCGGAGCCGCCCTCCTCAAAAGGACTTGCAATGATGTGCCATACTCCACTTTTTCTAGAGACCCACCGGGCCAGTTCTGCTCCTTCAGCCTCTGTGTCCACCTCCATCATCTGCCCATCATCTGGGTCGAACACTTGGATAAGTAAATCGACATCGAGCTGAAGAACTTCGATCGAAACATAATCACCACGGTTCAGATCAAGATGCCAGACGACGCTGTCTGCGCCTATGACAGCTGTTTGCTTTTCCTCAGAGAGCTCGCGTTTTGTGTGTGAGTCCCAACGATTCTGGGCCTGACTAGGCACCGAAAACAATAGACATATTAGAACGATGTGAAGTATTCTATGGGCCTTACTTGACATGAGATCTGGGGGTGAAGGAAGTCGAATGCCGGATTGTACATTTTCAATATAGGTTTGCCGCGCGGGAAGTTCAGAAATGTACGCGGGGTATGGATTGCGGTACGCGGTTTGCGGATGCAGAAGATGCCTCCATTCTATACAAACTCTGCATTCCTATCTCCGCCCTCAACCCCTCAGCACCCATCTCCATTCTCCCATTCCTCCTGTGCCCCTGAGCCCCTGTGCTCCTGAGCCCCTGTGCTCCTGAGCCCCTGTGCTCCTGATCTTTACTGCTGTCCCGTCAAAATAAAAGGCGCCCAATGATAAGGAGATGCCCATTTCGATTGCGATCGTACTAAACGTTTTGCATCCCTAAGAATGTCGTCATAGTTGGCAGGCTTGCCTTGGTCAATTTGCTCATCCAGAAGGCGGAAGACCTCGCCCATGAGACTCGCTGTCGAGCTATCGTCCACAGACCATTGACTTGCGACGACACGCTTAGCACCCGCCGTTAGGAAGCCCCGACTAAGAGCAAATACCCCTTCACCAGCAACCATTCCGCCTGTATTGGTCTCACACGCAGAAAGTATGGCCAATTCGACTTCGTCTAAAGGAAGCGTGTATATCTCATATAGTTGCAAGAAACCATCTCTCTCTGCGTCAACGGATGCCTCCTGCGGCACCGTCAGAGCAAGAGATGCAAACTGCGATCCTCGGGCTTTATTTACTAGCCCATGTGTGGCGAAATGGAGGTATCTCTTTCCTGGCAGAGCGGTCCGCAATTGATCTTCTGTTGCGTCGATTCCTTGAAGCTGCTCAACCTGTTCCGCGAATATATCTACAAGAATTTTGGCTTCAAGCGCTGTTCCAGGCAGTCGAGGAAGACTGGCGCTAAGACCATCGGAACTCCTAGCAACAGGCTCCTCGCTCACCGCTAACTCTGCACGCTCAATTCTGAGGTCCGCCGTATCGAAAATTGGATCAAATAGGGATAGCCACGGGGGCTCGGTAGAAATCGGCACCAGCCTCGAGGAGGATCTTTTCTCAAGATTAAATAATGCCGCCGCACTAGGTGCATACCGAATGGTTGGTCCTTCGTCGAGCCAATAACGAGTGGACTCATAGTTCGCTCCTGGTTCGATGACCATGGCTTCAAAAGATAGACTGAGAAGTGAAGCATCTGGAATCAACAAGATTTTTTCCGCATCAAGAATTTGATTCCAAAGCCCATCCGGAATTATCGTTTTCCAAAGAGCGTGAAGTTGTTCTGTCGTAGAAATCCGTGCGCGACCAACTACCTCACTTCCACGACTTGACAGGCCAGCAAGTATTCCGGGTAGACCGGTGGAATCAGAGCCCATAGTTAGTTGCAACATGGACGCCTCGGAAAGCGGCCCGGCTTCAATTCTGAGTGTTTTTGATGCTTCCTCCGAAACTAGAAGAGGTAAAATTTGAACTTCCGTGCCTAGCGGTCCCAAGACAAAAACGTAGCTATTTTCTGATCCGATCTGATACAACAACAAGAGTCCGTCGGCTGGCACAAGATCGCGTTGAGCTTGGTGGAGTGTGATGGGCGCCCCGCCAGCTGTAATCAATCCACGCCAAAGTGGACTTGAGTTTTTGATTTCAGCATAGACCTCCGAGAAGGATTCATCGGCCAAGCGAAGCGAATCGTCCAGCGCCACCAAAAGATCTTGTCGCTCTGAAGCGGAAATATCAGATCGTGACCTTAGTATGTTTTGTTGTTGTTGAAAGCCGGCGAGGCGCGACTTTGCTGCTTTCTCCCTTTCCTCGAGAGGAGCTCGAATGTGTGGTGGTATGCTCGTTCTTAAATCGATCTTTCCAGATTTCAGTTGATCAAGAAGTACTCGGGCCCTGCCACGTTCAGCGTATTCGAAGGCCTTTTCCAGGTCTCCTGATGCAATCGTCCAATCCACCATGGTGTCAAAGTCTTCGGCATATTGGCCAAAAAAACCGGCCCTAGTTTGCTCGCTCCCACCGATTTGCGGACGCATTTCTTCCGCACTAAGAAGTGCCTCTTCTAAGTCGTTCATCGCTAGTTCCGATTCACCAAGATTCTTGTGGCTCTGTGCCCGAGTGGAATAAGCGCGAACCCGCGATTCAGGATGTCCAATGGTTTTGTTAAAAATCGAAATCGCCCGATTCAAGACGGGAATCGCCAAAGAATCATCGTGGCTCTTTTGATAAAGGAAAGCCAAATCAATGAGAGCAAGAGCCACGTTCGGGCTATCGAGACCGTATGCTCTTTCGTTGATCTCAACTGACCGATTGAATTTCTGCTTAGCCTCTTCAAGTTGATCTTGGGCCATATGCACAAGTCCCATTTTCCAAAGATGCCCTGTCACGGCAGGATGACCCGTTCCGAACAATTCCTGGCTAATCGATAAGGCTCGATCTAGAACTGACATAGCCTCTTCGTATCGTTCTTGATGATAAAGGACACCTCCCATGTTATTTAGGAGTGTGGCGATATCAGGATGAACCCCACCATATTTAGCTTCGAAGATTTTTAGCGCTCGCTTTGCAACAGCTTCTGCCTCCAAAAATCGGTCTTGGGTATAATAGATATATCCGAAGCCGCTCAATATCCTGTAAATGCTCGGGTGGTCCTCTCCATATGCTGCTTCCAATATCCGAAGAGCTCGCTTCAGCAGGAGTTCAGATTCGCCTAGCCGTCCTTGCTTGGAATAGAGCGATGAAAGCCCACTCAAGGTGAGTCCCACGTCTGGATGATTCGGTCCCAAGGCGAGTTCATTGATACGGAGCGCTTTTAGATAGAGAAGCTCGGCATCATTGTAGAGAAATTGCGTCTGATAGAATACGGCCATGTTGTGAGAAATGGCGGCAAGCTGTGGATGATCGGGACCATAAGACTTCTCCCAAATTCCCAGTGCTCTTGTATAGATTGATTCGGCTTCTTGAAATCTCCCTTGATGTTTGTAGAGAATTGCGAGGTTGTTTAAGCTTATGGCAGTGTTTGTGTGCTCCCTACCAAGAGTCGTTTCAAAAATATTAATGGCACGTTTAAAGATCGACTCGGCCTCCTCGAAGCGGCTCAAATTGTAATAGGCTCCACCAAGATTATCTAACGTCTCGGCAATTTGAGTATCGTTCGGAGCTAGTGCCTTTTCATTTATTTCTAAGGCTTTCTTAAACCTGAGCTCCGCTTCTAAATACTTTCCTTGGAGTTTATGCACGTAGCCAAGCTTGTTCAAACTAAGGGCGAGGCGCGGATCACTTTCCGGTAAAAGGCTTTCATAGATCTCGAGCGATTGAGAGAAGTGTTCCTCTGCCTCCTCATAGCGACCCTGTTGCTGTAAGAATTTGCCAATACTATTTGCAGTCCCAGCCGCAGAAAATTGACCTACATCACCTAGCTGTAAATAATCAGTGAGAACTTGCGTCAACAGGTCCTCGGCCTCCTCTCGCTTGCCCTCTTTCAGATAGTCAAGTCCGGCAATATTCAGACTGTCTGTTTTTACCAGAGAAATGTCTGATTCCGTCGCCGTCCTTTTCTCAATTATTTGAATATCGTAGGGTCCCGAATCACCTTCCGCGAATGGGCCTACATAAATTTGCCACACTCCTCCTTGTCTTGCAATCCAATGAGTCCGTTCTACATCCTTTGCATCCTCATCCTTGAACTGCCCGCCTTCTGGGTCGAGTATCTGGACGAACAAATCTGTACCCTTTCTACCAAAGCTAATCGAGACAAAGTCACCAGGGTTTAAATCTAGCTGCCAAAGAACGCTGTCGGCGTCGATACTAGCCGTCTGGATATCCTTTGTTAGCGCACGTTTCGTGAACGAATCAAGTCGAATCTGAGCCAGGGTGGCGCCGGGGGAAAAAAGACAAAGAAGAATGACAGAAAGTATTCTCCGTGGCCATTTTGACATGAGTTCTAGGGTGATTGAAAGTCGAAAGCCGAATTACATCTCAATGTAGTCCATGGGGTGGCCTAAGTACAGTACTAGAGAAAAGGGGTTGAGGGACTGGAAAGTGAGGAGCCATGAATTTTGAAATGAAGGCGCCCTTGGCCGCGATCAGGAGCTAAACGAACTAGGTTTCTGTCTGGCCAATGATTTTTCGTCTCGTGAATGCTCTGTGTCTCGGCCGAACTTCCTTCCGGCTCCCCGCCCTTTCCTCCACTCCCAACTCCTCACCCCAATCTCTTCACTTCCCAGCCCCCTAGCCCCTAACTCAGCATTTCCACCCTCACTCTCTCACCAGCCAGCTTCGGCATATCCCCGGGAGGAACATGGATCAAACAGTTCGCCTTCGCAAGCGAAGAAATCAAGTTGGAAGCCTGATTCCCTGTACTCGAAACCCGACCCTCGAAATACAATCCGCGCTGAAAGTGGTAAAGATTCAGCGGACCGTTAAGGTCATCCATCAGCTCTGCCTCATGCATAACCACCCTAGACTCAGCACCCATCAACTTCATGATGGCTCGCTTTCCGTATTGAAGAAAGCAGATCATTGTCGAGATCGGGTTACCTGGAAAATGCAAAAGTGGTACTCCATTCAAGGTCGAGAATGCCAGGGGCTTCCCAGGGCGCTGCAGCACCTTCCAAAAATGAATCGTACCTCCTGCTGCCTCAAGTGCCCTTCCGACAAAGTCATATTCACCCATTGATACACCACCAGAGGTAAAGACAATGTCCGACTCGCCAGCGGCCTCAATCAACACCTTCATGGTCATGGCAAGGTCATCGCCTACATGAACATGCTCAACATGCACCAATCCCATGTCTTTACAAAGCTGTGCGATGGCGAAGCCATTACTGTCTCTTAGCTGACCGGACCGTGGTTGCTGATCCATCGGAACGAGCTCATCACCTGTCGTCAAAACAGTCACGCGAGGTTGGCAATTAACCGCCAACTCCATGATGCCCTGTGATGCCAATAAGGCCATTGTAAAAGACGAAATCGCCTCTCCTTTATGAACAATAATATCCCCTTTCTCAAAGTCTTGACAAGCTGGTCGGATAAATTGTCCTCGATCGGAAATCTTCGAGAATCGAACTTTATTTCCCCTTACGTCGGCCCACTCAACAGGAATGATCGCGCAATGTTGGTCCACAGGTGCACCCGTCATTACGCGGTAACATCCCGGTTCAATTTCACCGAGCTCTGAATTTCCCGCCTTGATTTCACCCTTTATATTGTAATCGTAATCAGCCTTCATATCGACCTCGGGCATGATTAAAAATCCATCCATTGCCGAACTGGCAAATTCTGGCCGATCTGCTGGAGCAATTACACTTTCAGCAAGGATTCTTCTTTTCGAAGTTGTAAGAGGGATAACTTCCGAGGGCAAAGGAGCTATTGAATCGATCAACAGCGCCTGCGCTTCTTCAACGGAGATAAGTAAATTTTCTGGCTCAATCATAGTCCAACATAGTACATGGCGAACATAAAATACGATACCTCAGACATTCGATCCCTAATAAGTGAATCGGACTTAGCTGAGGGTCGAGAGGCATTGGAAAAAGCGATAGAGACACTCAAGAGTGGAAGTGGGCCTGGCTCAGATTTTCTTGGCTGGAGAGATATATTGAAAGAGCCCAACGATGCACTCCTATCCGACATCACTGAGACAGCTGAAGCCATTCGCGAAAAGGCAGATGTACTTATATGTATCGGAATTGGTGGTTCTTATCTGGGTGCCCAAGCCGTACTCGATGCCATGCTACCCTCATTTGGGAGAACTGGACCCGAAGTCATTTTCCTTGGTCATCATCTGGGAGGAGCTTACACAAAACAGTTACTTGACTACCTCGAGGGCAAAGAGGTATATGTTAACGTCATATCGAAAAGTGGACAAACTTTAGAGCCCTCCGTGAGCTTCCGCATCATGCTCGACTGGCTGAAATTCAATACGGAGAATCCCCATGAGCGAGTCATCGCCACGACCGATCCTGAGAGCGGTGCCCTAAATCTTTTAATCGCTGAACATGGATGGAAGAAGTATGTGATTCCTAGAGACATAGGTGGCAGATTTTCTGTCTTAACACCTGTAGGACTTGTTCCTCTTGCCATCGGTGGCGTCGATGTTCGATCGATGTACTACGGAGCTGTTTCCGCCTATAATGACTACGAAAATGGTGCCGACACGCAATGCGATGAATACGCGCTAGTCCGATTCCTCATGCACGAGGAAGGATACAAAGTGGAGGCCCTCGCCCATTTTGAGCCGACACTCAACGCCATCGGTGGGTGGTGGCAGCAACTATTCGCAGAAAGCGAGGGAAAAGATGGCAAGGGACTATTCCCAGTATGCCTCCAATACACGACCGATCTACATTCTGTAGGCCAGTATCTACAAGA
Organism: Rhodothermales bacterium; assembly: GCA_965250215.1. Lineage (GTDB taxonomy): Bacteria > Bacteroidota > Rhodothermia > Rhodothermales > DATKEJ01 > CBDFNN01. The sequence goes on from CBDFNN010000004.1 coordinate 241,423, forward strand.
CGGCCAGCGGACCATTTTTGAGACTTTCCTTATCATCGACCAGGATTCGTCGGACGACATGGAGGTACCTTATACGGAAGCCAATCTTGAGGGTCTGAACTATACGGCAGGAAGAACTATCTCTTACATCAATAAACAGGCTTACTTAGCAACAAGAACAGCGCATAAAGAGGGCGGCGTTCCGGTCGCTTCAATCCACATGGCGAATCAGTCGGCAGAGACCATGGGTCAGCTGATTTATTTCTTCGAACGTGCGGTAGCTTTGAGCGCGTATATGATAGGCGTCAACCCCTTCGATCAGCCTGGTGTAGAAGCTTACAAGAAAGAAATGTTTAGCCTACTCGGGAGACCGGGATATTAATCAGAACATCAGATTTTCAGATACTCAGAAGGTCAGAGTGTGCGGCATGCGGTGTGCGGAATATCTCTTTCCTTCGAGTCTTAATTCGGACCAGCTGACAATCGGAGTATCGGAGTATCGGAGTTTCTGCATCCTATCTGATATTCTGAAGAAGCTCCCTCGCCTGCTCAGCATAGTCGACATCCCTCACAGGCTTCGTCTTCCACACATCATAGCTCGACTGAAGAAACTGTTCTCCTTCCTCAAACTGACCTTTCTCTACCAAGCACCGGCCAAGCCAAAACTCAACCATCGCCATGGCTGGTGTGCCCACTCCCAAGGCACTCTTTCGGATAGTATGAGCCTCTCGAAGAAAGGCCTCCGCCTCGTCTCGGTTTTCGCCCAGCAAATGAATAGAACCCAAAATAACAAGCCCCGTCCTCAATCGATAGTCTCCATCATCTGGTGAACCATTTCGCATTTCGCTTAAGCCTTTTTCCGCAATAGGAAGCGCCTCTTCAATCCGACCTGCATCTCGCAAGAGTTCAGCATATTGCGCTCTGAAATATCCTGGTGCCATGTCCTTCTCTCCGTGACCTGCATCCACGATATCCACGGCCTCCTTCATAAATGAAATGGCTTCCTCATATCGACTTTGATACTTAAGGGTAATGGCGACATTTCTTGCCGAATTTGCCGTTTCCCAATGACCACTGCCCCGCAACTCCCGGTTCAAATTTAAAGCCTGCAGAAGATAATTGCTGGCTTCCTCAATGCGGCCAAGCCCGGCCATCTGGACACCGACATTGTTAAGCGTGTTTGTCGTTTCAACGCTAGCCAAACCATATACTTTCTTTCTTGCGTCTAGGAGTCGCAGGAAGGCTTCCAAGATCTCTTCGTTCTCCGTGAGCATCTGTGTCTCGATGTAAATAGTATCAGGGTGATCTGGGCCCTGCAGTTCGCGTGTCATTTCATAGCTATCCTTTTGATAAGATCTATATTTCTCATCTTCTCCTATTCGACGATGAAATTCAGCCAGAGCCCCGATGGCTACCGCTACCTCTATATTATGCTCTCCATGTTGCGTTTTTCTTCTTTCCAAGACCTCAGTGAGAAGCGCAAGCTTCTCCTCCTGGTCCTTGATCGGAAGAACTTGTCCGAGTGCCAGCATTATCTTGCTTGTTGAGGCATGATCTCTTCCTAGAATACTTTCGTATCGATCTAGCAGCGACCGAAACTCCGGAACAGCCGCAGGCTGCCCAATAGTCTCTCTAACAATTTGCGCCAAATAATAATCGGTCTCTAGAAGTTCAGGAGCGTCCGGACCTAGATTCGCAAGCTGGTTTTCTCTCGCACCTTCCAAAACCGTCTTTGCTTTTCCATAGGCACTCCGCGCCACGTAAACACGACCCAAGACTTGTTGCATGCGACCTTGAACATCCGGTTGACCCTGCAAATTCTTTAGCGATTGCACTTCAAGAATATTGAGAAACTCATTTACCTTGAGACCCTCCGCGCTTGCCAAGACCTCCGGGCTTGTCGTTTCAAACATGTCCACCATGACCTGGACGACCTGCTCGGCCTTGTCACGCTCGATTCCAGCTCGATCTCTTTCTTGTTCTAGATTTCTCGACTGAATCAAAGTGACCGCAGAGAATACAAAAAGTAAAATACCAAAGGCCGCTCCAGATATTACGCCGACCCTATTTCGCGATATAAACTTCCGCGTCCTGTATCCAAAACTATCACTCTGCGCCAATAAAGGTCGCTTTTCTAGATACCTTCCGATGTCCTCCGCCATCTGTTCTGCAGAAGAGTATCGTCTTGCGGGCTCCTTCCGCAATGCCATCATAACCAAGTTGTCTAGATCTCCCTTGAGTGAATATCGAGAAACTCTTGTGCTCGGTTTTTGAGGGAGCTCCTCAAGAATAATCCGATCGATTTCACTGGAGGCTTTCTTCTCCAATTTGAAAGGAAGCTCTCCTGTCAAAATCTCATAGAGCAAAACGCCCAATGCGTAAACATCCGTTGTCGTCTGGATAGGCCCTCCGGACACTTGCTCGGGAGCCGCATAAGCGGGAGTCATCAATCGAACATCCGATCGAGTTTGCAGAATGGATACAATACTATTATCGGACTCCAAAATCTTAGCTATTCCAAAATCTAGAAGCTTTGGCACGGGGGACTTTCCCTTCGATTTTGTTGGCACTACAAGGACATTGCTCGGCTTCAAATCTCTGTGCACTACAAGATTTTGGTGCGCATACTGTACAGCTTGACAGACTTGCTTAAATAATCGAAGTCGATCTGCCACGCTCAAGTCTTCCTGTTCGCAATAGTTCGTTATATCGATACCGTCGATATACTCCATGACCAGATAGGGGAGACCATCCTCCGTCAGACCACCATCTAACAGTCTCGCGATATTTGGATGATTAAGTCCGGCCAGAATTTGCCGCTCCGCTCTAAATCTCTGAATGAGTTCTTTGTGGTTTGGCCCTCCGCGAAGAAGTTTGACCGCGACCTCCTGCTCGTACTGACCATCGTCCCTGATGGCGAGATAAACATCGGCCATCCCTCCACTTCCGATTTTTTCCTTGACACGGTAGGGACCGATCTGCTTTATACTTCGAAACTCCAACTCTGTGTCACCCACAAACTTGTCTTCCAGAATCAAAGTTGAATCGCTCTCATGAGCAAGCAACATGGCTTCCACTTCTCTGCGCTGACTTTCGTTTTCACCGCACTCCCTCTGAAGAAAGGCAGAACGTTTCCCTTCCTCAAGTTCGAGTGCCTCGAAAAAAAGTGATTCTATCTTTTCCCAATTACTAATTGACTTTCGTGGTGACGTGTGTGAATTGGTCCGGCCTATTTTACCATTAATACGCCAAAATAACTCGATATCGGACAATACCGAAAACGCAGCTTCGAAACTGATGAGTTCCGTTCTCGATTTTCGTAATTCATGATATTCCGTCCTCCCGATCGTCCGAGAAACCGATTGTCCGACGACTGAATTATGTCTTCTTGGATACTGAAAATAGAATGGACCTCCTCCGCTTGGAATAGCTCTCGAACGCTATAGTTAGGGTCATTTATTTATAATGTCGGATAATCGAAAATGGGCTATCTCTAAATCGAAATTGGCCACGGGTCAAATTGTTGGTCTGTATGGACTCTGCCTATTTAATCAGGTTCATCTGCTTGCTAAGCAGTCCAAAGTCCGTTGCGATAGTGTAGAAGTACAGACCGCTTGGAAGATCATGCATGTCTAGATCGAACTGGTGCTGGCCAGCTGCAATTCTACCAAGATCGAAATCCAATACCTTTTGGCCCAAGTCGTTTGTCACAGTGAGTAGGACTTCCGAAGAAGTTGAAAGTTGATACTTAATAGAGGTGCTTGGATTAAAAGGATTCGGATAGTTTTGACTGAGCGACAATTCCTCAGGCAGCGTGTCCGTCTCAACATCAACAGCTGTGATCGGACAAGATGCTTGCAGCTCCAATCCACAAATCATGTCTACACCTAATGCAGCATAATCTCCTGTATTCGGAATACACAGTGAACTATGATTTGAAATCAGACTACAGCCATTGCTCGGTTGTACGACATCCATCTCGGCGCCTCGTGTGGCAAATTCGATTGGCACGATTCCCCAAATAACATTTCTGTCGAGCCTTATTTGTCGCGCCTCCGTCAAGTTGGCTAACTCGGCCGGAATCTCACTGTAAAGCCGATTATCGCTAAGCGACATCCATTGCATGGAGGTCATATTTCCTAGCTCTAGGGGGAGAGTTCCAGTAAGATCATTGCGATCCAGATTAAGTCTTGTCAAGTTGCTCAGTTGACCTAGCTCCTTGGGTATTTCTCCGCTAAGATTATTGCCGCCTAGCCAAAGGACGTCAAGGTTGGGAAGATCTCCCAGACTTGGCGGAATGGATCCTGTCAGATTAGTGCCTCCTCCATCGATGATAATGGTTCTGAGTCTGACGAGATCTCCGATGTTCGGTGGTAATTCACCAGATAGCCCACTATTCCTAAAGTTGATCGAAGACAGCGAAGTAAGATCTATTAGCCAAGAGGGAAGCTCTCCAGTCAGGTCTATATCATCTATTGTAAGAGCTGATAAACGGGTCAGTTGTGACAATTCGTCTGGAATCGTACCGGTCATCAAATTTCCGCCTCCAATTGACAAGACAAAAAGATTGACCAAATCGCCCAACTCAGATGGGATCGTTCCAGTGAATTCATTCCGATTTAAGGACAGTTGAGTCAATTGTGTCATCGTGCTAACCCAGGCTGGAAATTCCCCGGATAATTGATTGCTCGCAAGAAAGAGACTCAGGAGCTGAGTCATATTTTGGAGTTCTTGAGGCGGCGATCCCGTCAATTTGTTAACCGTTAGCCATAACTGGGTTATAGTAGTCGATGCGGCTATTTCTACTGGAATATCTCCACCTATCTCATTGTTGGAAAGTGTTATAACTTTCAATTTGGGCGCGCTTCCAATACTCACCGGGAGTGTCCCCCCGAATTTGCTAGAGGACAAACTCAAATTGGTCAACTCTGGTAATTCAAAGAGAAAGTCCGGTACGGGCAGAGTAAAATCCTGTCCAAGATTTCCTCCTGACATTGATAGACTTGTTAGAGAAGTGAGATTAGCTAGCTCATCTGGGAGAGCTCCATCCAATTGATTCCAAGAAAGATTAATTTCCGTTACTCGATCGCCGTTAACTGTAATCCCCTTCCACGTGGACACTTCACCCGTTGTCCAATTTTCACTATCTGTCCAATTTGGACCATCTGTCGCATTGTATAGAGTGATTAAGGCCAGTGAGTCCGCTTCGTTAACAGCTAGGGATTGAAGGGTATGGCGATTCTTTCGCTGCTCTTTGCTAAATATCTTCGCGAGAGCCTCTCGCTCAAGAACAAAATCAAGGTCTTCGATTTCCTCGCCCTGTACGAAGTCTTGTGCAAATCCTTGTGCAAAACTGGAAAAAATGATCACTAATAACAGTGCTGCAAACTGGATAGATCTGGCAAATAGTTCGACAAGTCTCATATTCTTTTCGGTGATATTATAAAAGGCCTTTGAGAGTAGACGCAGGAAGGCCGAGGATTTTGATGACGACTGAAGTATAGGAGTAGAGAGGTAATAATAGTAGAGGAATTAGAATGAGAGATGAATTATACTAAAAGTGCTTTCTATCACTCTACTCCTGAACATTATCTAGCTCTTAATACGGCAAATGCGCTTGCTCAATAGTCCGAAGTCTTTAGCAAGAGTGAAGTGAGTATTACAGAAGCGAAAAAACCCATCGAGCTCGAATCGGATAAGCAATCTTGCCAGAGAATAATATTACTAACTCAAACTTTTGACGCCGGTCCTCTAGCCTCTTAGCACCGCACCTACCTCCTTCCTCAGCCAGGCTCTTGCCGAGACCCAGGAACGCTGAACGGTCTTTGACGACATGTCCATTACCCGCGCCGTTTCCTCAACCGTCAAGCCGCTATAAAATCTATACTGAACGATCTGGCTTCCTCTGGGGTTGATCTTGGACAATCTGTCCAGAGCCTCATCCAATACCAATACCTCTTCGGCTTCCTCGTCACTCAAGAAATAGTTCGACTCTTCGAAGCTCAAGACTGTTGCTCCACCACCTCGCTTGATCCTCTTTTTTGCGCGAGCGTAATCAACCAGTATGTGTCTCATGGTATTGCTAGCCACCGCGAAGAAGTGATTTCTGTCTCCAATCTGCAGATCGTTCTGCTTTACTAGTTTCAGATAGAGCTCGTTTACAAGAGTCGTCGGATTGATGGACTCCGTGGGACTATTGTGTCGATGTAGTTGCCCTCTAGCCATCTGACGAAGTTCATCATATAGCAAAGGCAATATTTTACTCAATGCCTCATCGTCTCCTTCGCGAAGGCGTACTAAATATTGTGTCACTTTCCCCGGCTCAGACATGGGTGGTTTGTCCTTGTGTTTAATTAAGCTACAAAACGTTGCTCACTTGCGGGCTTAAATTCTATCAAGACGGAAATACAATATTTCATTTCTAGATCTAAAGAAACAGTCACGATATTTCGAGCCAAGGACGGCACAAAGCTTGAAGAGTGGTATGCACGCCTTGGATATGAAATCGAAGGAGAACATAGATTCTCTCCCAAGCAGGCCATCAACTTCGGGGCAGGCATTAGCTGTCAGTGGTCGTGACCTCCACCCCCGTCTGAAATGAGATTAAATCCGCCGCGAATCAATATATCTTGATCTGCGCCGAACTGCTCTGGGTTGGCAATCGGATAGAATCCATTTTCTGCTTTACCTACCGATACTTCCCGCTTCTCAAATGTGTGCGTCGCTTCGTTCTGACCAAGGGCAATCAGCACAATAAACTCCTCTCCAGACTCAATGACCGCCGTCTCCGGCAAGCAAGCCGACTGACGGAGTTGTCCCTTTATCTCGGCTTCTACGAACATTCCGGGTACAAACTCGGGTCGGTGATCCTTGTCGCGAAGGTGCCCGTGCACACGAATCGTTCGGCTGCCCTCATCCACCTCACGGCTAATAAATTCAATATCTCCCTCGTACGAGTTCGAACCAGCTCCCGGCACGCGGTAGCTAATTTTGTCGCCAATGGCCACGTTGACAACATCCTTCTCAAAAATGTTGAGTTCGAGATGTAGGTGATCAATGTTCACCAACTCGACCGACACAAATGTCGGGTCGATATACTGACCTTGCATCGCGTTGACCTTGGTAACGGAGCCTGATATCGGTGAGTAAACCGGAATGACGGATACGAGCTTCGAGGAGTCTAGGCTGTCAGGACGAATATTCAGTATAGCTAGACGCTTCCTCAAGCCATCCATCTGGGCCTTCTTCATGCGGTAGTCAGATTCGGCTTTGAGAAATTTCTTCTCAGAGGTGACATTTTCCTCGCGGAGTTTCTTCTGCCTTTCATAGTCCGATTGCAGATAATTGACCTGCTCGCGCGCTTCGTAAAATTCCTGCTGCATTTCTACGAATACTGGGTTTTCGATGGTAAATAGAACGGACCCACGCGAGACTTTTTGTCCGGGGATGAGCCCTATTTTTTTGACATATCCTCCCTCGTATGCACTCACACTGGCGTGCCCTGTTGGTGGTACATCCAGCACGCCATTCGCCGTGACGTTCTCAGAAAACTCGCAGGTTGCGAGGCGACCTAGTTCGAGACCGCCCGTTTTGAATTGCGCATCCGTAACCTCAACTTGATTGTCTTGACCCAACTCTGGCTCGACTGATTCAACCGGTTCGGTCTTGCCGCAACCGGCGAGAAGCAAGGTTACGAGTCCGAAGACCGTTTTAGTAGAGTGATACATTCGGCCTTACGGTTATGTAGTTAAGATCCAGAACAGCGATGTTGTAATCGTACAAGCTTTCGAGGCAGTTGAGTTTGATGTTCGAGGCGTTCTCAATCAGCTGCGTATACTGCAGGAAGTCAATTTCGCCTGCATCATATGCCTTCGAGGCCGTCTCCGTTATCGCATCTGACAATACATTGCCGTCACCTTGGTAAAACTCCAAGGATCGCTGCAATTTGTCGACACGCAACTTCATGGTTTTCCGACTTTCGGACAATAATAGTCGTTGATTCTGGTATTCTAGATCGGCTTGTCTTGCCCCAAGTCTCGCGGCCTTTACATTCGCATTTGTTGAACGTGGCCACAAAGGTATGCCGAGGCCGATTTGAAAGCCATTGTAAGATTCGGTCTTGCCTGGGTCCAATCCCCGGAATAACTCAAACTGAAAATTTGGGAGCCAATCTGATTTCGCTATGGACAGCTCGCTCCGTGCAATGTCGACAGACGAAGAGAAATAACCTAACACATCACCGGTGGAATCCGTGATGGAAAGTTGCGCAAATTGACTTTCGCCGACGGATAAGGGCCCGCTAGACTGCGTCCACATCCGAAGCTCCTGATAGGCCTCCAAGATGTTATCTTGGCTTTGCTCAAGCTTTAATGCTATCTCGCCTCGCTTCATGCTAGCCGTCAGCTTTTCCAAATAGTTCGATTCACCCTGCTCAAACTTGACCGTCGCCGACTTTTCGAATGTCTTATATAATTCGTCTATTTGTTCAAATAGCATGCGCACACTTTCCCAGTACAAAACCGACTGATACGCCACTGATACCTCCTTCCGTATCGAACGCTTATACAAATTAAGTCGATTTTCCTCTTGCCTTAATTCGTTTCGACGGAGACTCTTTTGGGCTAGATATACGGTCGGGAAATCGATGCTTTGTTTGAGTCCTATTTCATTGATTCGTCTACCCGTGCTTGTCAAGTTGCTCTCATCCCGCTCCAGATAGAGCTGAGCCTTCGGAATTGTAAAAGCAGCTGATAACAAGGACCTGCGTCTATCAACTTCCAATGAGTTAGCGGCAAATCCCAGATTGTTCTCTAAGGCAATCTCTATCGCCTCCTCCATTGTCACCGATTGCTGAGAACTCGAGATACTAGGGATTAAAAGGATGAGCAAGACGGCGAGTCCTTTACTCTTTATTGGTATTTTTCGATCATCAAAAATGGAATAGAGAACCGGTAAGACAATTAGTGTGAGCAAGGTGGCCGTTATGAGTCCGCCGATAACGACGGTTGCAAGGGGGCGTTGAACCTCCGCACCAGCCGATGTGGAAATGGCCATCGGGAGAAATCCGAGCGCCGCTGCTGAAGCCGTAAGTAGAACAGGGCGCAAGCGCTGTTGCGTCCCCAATACAATCCGTTCGTGCAATTCCACACCTCGCTCTTTTAGCTCCTTGAAATGTTCGATAAGGACAATTCCATTGAGCACTGCAATTCCAAAAAGAGCGATAAAACCGACACCTGCAGAAATGCTGAATGGTAGTCCGCGGAAATATAGCAGAAGGACGCCACCAACAGCGGCGAAAGGAATAGCGGTATAGACGATGAGTGCTTCGCGAAAAGACTTAAAGGCAAAGAACAGCATGACAAAAATCAAAATGAGGGCAAGAGGCACGGCCATAGCGAGTCTCGCTCTCGCGTTTTGAAGATTTTCGAATTGGCCACCGTAGGACACGCTGTAGCCGGGTGGAATTACAACGTCCTGATCGATGATCTCACGGACGTCGTCAACAACGGATTCTAGATCACGATTTCTAACGTTGATACCGACTACGATTCGACGTTTCGTATCATCCCGGGAGATTTTCGCTGGCCCTTTGGAATAGTCTATATCAGCGACTTCGCTGAGCGGAATGCTGCCGCCTCCAGGAAGCGGTATGACACTGTTCCGGATGTTATCAATGTCCTTGCGATAGGCATCATCATACCGGACAACAAGATCAAACTGTCTGACTCCTTCGAAGACAATTCCGGCTGGGAGGCCACCAAAGCTCATGGTAAGAATGCGGTTAACGTCCTCTATATTGAGTCCGAATCTGGCAATCTTTGACCGATCGTATTTGACGGACATCTGGGGTAATCCTACAATCTTCTCTACTGAAATATCTGCTGCGCCCTCGACCCCGGCTGTCTTATCGGCAATCTCGTCTCCGATAGCCGTCAGAATCGACAGGTCTTCTCCAAAGACTTTTATCGCAACGTCGGCTCTGACCCCTGTGATCAATTCGTTAAACCGCATTTCAATTGGCTGTGTAAACTCGTAGTCGACCCCGGGGATATCTGTTAGAGCATCCTTGAAGGCATCGGCCAATCCGTCTTTCGTTGTGGCGGTCGTCCACTCCTTGTCTGGTCTTAGAGTGATGATTACATCCGTCTCCTCCATCGACATTGGATCGGTTGGCACCTCGGCCGCTCCAATCCGCGTTACTACTTGATCGACTTCCGGAAAGGTCTTCAGGATCGTCTCAATCAGCGTCGTAGTCTCTATGGTTTTGGATAACGAAGTTCCGGTCTTCAGAACGGGCTGAATGACAAAATCTCCCTCGTCGAGAGTAGGTACAAACTCGCCACCCATCCTCGAGAACAATATCCCGATCCCAATGAGAATCATTACGGACGCGGCGAGAACGATGGTTCGGCTCCGCAACGCCCATTCCAATGAAGGTGTGTAAATATTCGAGATGCCTTCGATGAGTCGACTTGAAAAATTTCTAGTCTTCTCTGGTTTTAGGAAAATCGAAGCAGCGACGGGCACATAGGTAAAGCACATGATCATGGCGCCAATCAATGCGAAGCAAAAGGTCAGGGCCATGGGTTGAAACATCTTGCCCTCCACGTCAGAGAGCGAAAGAATAGGGATGAATACTATTACGATTATCAGTTGACCAAAAACCGCCGGGCGCATCATTTTGGATGCGCTTTTGAAGGTGATATCGTCTAGCATCCCCTGCCTAGAATCACCGGACTCGGCTAACAGCGAGTCCTTTTTTGCTACGATCTGGTAAGCAACGTACTCAACAATGATAACCGCACCGTCGATGATAATCCCGAAATCAATAGCGCCTAGACTCATCAGATTTGCGTCGATGCCAAACAGATACATCATCGAAAGGGCAAAGAGAAGTGACAATGGAATGACGGAGGCCACAACAAGCCCTGATCGCAAATTGCCCAGCAAAAGTACGACGACAAATATGACGATAAGACAGCCGAGAATCAGATTTTCTGCTACGGTAAATGTTGTTTTCCTGATCAACGCACTTCGTTCAAGAACCGGATTGATAAACACACCTTCGGGGAGCGACTCCTGCACCACGGCGACTCGGTCCTTCACCCTTTCGATTACCGCTTTCGAGTCGGCATCCTTGAGCATCATCACCTGGCCGAGTACTTTTTCTCCTTCACCGTTAGCTGTTATAGCCCCGAAACGGGTAGCGAATCCAAACTGGGCCGTCGCAATGTCTCTCACGTACACTGGCATCCCCTCGACATTCTTGACGACAATATTCTCGATGTCTTCCAAGGATGTGACGAGACCTTCTCCACGGATGAAAAAGCTTTGATTGGTCTTTTCGATATATCCGGCGCCAGCAACGCTGTTGTTGCTCTGCAGTGCCTCGTAAACTTCAGGAACGGACACATTCATCGCCCGAAGACGGTTAGGGTCGACCGCTACTTCGTACTGTTTGAGCTTTCCTCCCCAAGTATTAACCTCGACGACTCCAGGGATACCCGAGAGCTGGCGGCGAACGATCCAGTCCTGTATCGAGCGTAGCTCAGTGGTCGAGTACTTGTCCTTGAACCCGGGCTCGACATCAAGAATGTATTGATAGATTTCTCCGAGTCCGGTCGTGACGGGTCCCATTTCGGGGCTTCCAAAACCCTCTGGGATCTTATCCGCAGCACTTTTGATCTTCTCGGCGATCAATTGACGGGGGAGATAGGTCCCCATCTTGTCCTCAAAGACAATTGTCACAACAGAGAGTCCAAATTTAGAAATAGACCGAATTTCCTTCACTCCAGGCAAATTTGCCATCTCCAATTCAACTGGATAGGTGATAAACTGCTCGACATCCTGCGTCGACAGATTGCGCGTGGTGGTCAGTACCTGAACCTGATTATTGGTCACATCCGGAACGGCTCCGATCGGGATATTCGCCAGCGAGTACAGACCAAAACCGATGACGACGAGTGTAAACAGGAGTACCACAACTTTGTGGCGGATACTATAATGAAGGATTCTGTCTAGCAAAGAGTCTGCGGTGGATCAGGAACGAGAATACTAAATGAGTTGGATCGATTTTACGTCTATTTACCCATCTATTTGTGGCGTGTAATGTAAGCTTGGTTGAATGGTTTCAGAGTTGGCTAGGTCACCAGACCAGACACGAGAAATACCGAATATTCCGGCTCCGACCATTTAGCTGATAGGGACACATGTCTGGATCCGGCAATTAAGTAGTATCGAGTGTCCATTAGACTTTCCAGACTCAAATTAGAAGAATATCAGTGCTCTTTTCCACAATCAAATTGGGAAAAGATCGGGGACAAATACCACGCAAGTCCAAAAGTCGGCTTTCTCCGGTTAAAACCGATTTTTATCTCCCACCAATCCCCGATTCTATTTCCGGTGATAAGAATGTAGATAAAGAAGTGAAAGATCGACTTGCGTCCTATTTCCCACTAACAAGTAGTCTTTCCCACATCCTAGTGTTGAAAAGATGCTCATACATCGACAGGTCCTAGGGGAAACCCTCCGCAAAAGTCTCGGGATATTTTATGGAAAAGCTGAGAAAACAATCAACTTGTCAAGGCATGGGTATAAGGAGGCTTGTCCACATATCCCCAGTGACTACTACTCTTACTATATATTATATATAATAAGAAGAGAGAAGAGGAATTGGGGAAAGGACAGTAAACAGTTGTTTGTTGCTCGTCAAATGTTAAATAACCCTCAATCATGAGCCAAATAACAATAGACGAGAATCGTTTTTTTATTTCCAATCATACACATCGATTTTTCCGTCTTTGATCTTGAACCAGATCGCTCCTTTCTCACAAGTACATTCAAGATCAAAGCCGGCTTCTTTCCACCTAGCCATAACGTCTCGTGATGGTCTTCTGAACTTAGCCGAAGCTGAAATAATTGCCTTAGGTCTCTTGTCTTGTCTATCTAGATTTGAGCTATTCAATGAAGACGACAAATTAATGCCTGTTTCCTTTTCTGGCAAAGGGTAGACGCCCAGGTGTAATTTCTCTTCATTTTTACCGTCATTCCATTCATGTTTCAAAACCTCTATCAATTCTTTTGACGAGCTCGTTTTCGATCCATGATGACCAACTTTTACGAGGTCAGTTTTGGTTAAATTCTCATTTTCCAGCAAGGCCCACTCTTCTTCCAGTTCCGAGTCACCGAGAAAAAGAAAACCTAGGTTACCAATTTTCCAGTGCATCTGTAGCGATTGATTATTCTCACCTTCCAATCTGGCACCAATCGGAGGATTCAATATTTGGATTGAGACTTCATCAATCTTAAGTCTATCTCCTTCTGCAAGTCTCAATCTTTCTATCCCAAGAAAATCCACATCCTTAATAAAACGGGACCAGGATTCAGATACAAAGAGCCCATTATCGTTGCTCAAAATTTTATCTATGTCAATTTCTCCGAGAAGAGATTCCAGTCCTCCATAATGATCTCGATGCCTATGGGAAATGAAAACATAATTGATCTTCTGTATTCCTAATTTTCGAAAGGCCGGAAGCAGAATATCAGAACCCACATCTCTGTATTTACTCTTATCCCCCGCATCTATCAGAGCTGTATTACCAGAGGGTGTCCGGATTAGGATGGCATCACCGTGACCAACATCGAAAAAGACGACATCTGTCTCTCCACTATTCTTCCCAAAAAAGGAAGAAGCAAAAATGAAAGCAGGGATGAAGAAGACGATTTTCCAATAGACCGATCTTGAAGCCATTCGCCAGCTTGCAAGCAAGAAGGAAATAAGACAAGCGAACCACAAAGCCTTTTCTCGTCTGATCTCGTCGCTTCCAATATCGACATCCATAAAGTCGGAGATTTCGACAAAAATCAAGGTGAAGCTACCCAGAGCATTCCGGATAAGTGGTACTAGGAAATCGACTTCGCTGAACATCACTAGGACCCAGGTAGATACTAGAGAAAGAAAACAGAAAGGAGCGGCTAACAGGGTAGCGACTACTCCCGTGATGGGCGCAAAACCAAAGTGAGTAATAAGAATGGGAGCCGTGGCGAGATAGGCCACACCAGAAACGGAAATGGACGATAGGACACCCTTCATGGATTTTATTCCAGAATCTGAAATTATCTTCTGGATTTTCGAGTGGATAAGTAGTATTCCAAACACGGCTGCAATCGAGAGCTGAAATCCCACTTGGAATAGATGAAAGGGCCGAAAGATTAGAATGATGCAGGCAGAAAGGCCTAGTGAATTGAGAGCATTGAACTTCCTTTTTTGGAGCAAACTCATCAGGAAGACAGCACACATTATTCCAGACCTGACAACGGAATCGCTGAATCCAGTAATCACAACATAGAAGCCTAAGACCATAAGGACCACGATAACTCGCGCGATCAAGAGGATTCGATAAGGAAGATCTATCCGTCGTAGAAGACCACCTATCAAATGAAAAATACCGAGAACTACAAAACCGACATGCAGTCCAGAAATGGCTAGTAGATGACTAAGCCCGGATCTTCGAAAAGAATTCTGGGTCTCGCGGTCAATGGAGGACCTATCTCCAATACTCAGGGCCAGTGCAATTCCTTTTGTTCTAGAGTCCAGTTTTGCAAGATTGAGAGCACGTTTGACGCATCCTCTAAAACGCTCACCGAGTGACCAGACATTTCTTGGAGACGGAGCTGAGTTATTGCAATCTGCATTTCTAAGAGTGTAGAAAATTCCCTTCCTCCTGAAGATTTCGGAGAAGTCCACTTGACCAGGATTTCGAGCTCCAGTGATCTGCTCTATCTGACCGCTGCACTTAAGAAGACTGCCTGGGTGAATCCTAAGATTTCTATTAATTGATACAGGGCTAAGATATACACGAAGCCCAAGGTCCTTTTCATCCTTCGCCAAAACAGAATCAAACGATAGCTTTTCACCCGATTCTGTTGAAAAGTTGGTGGCCCTAATATCGAAGCTAACCTTTTTGGAATAGGCAACTGGAGGATCGATATGTTGTGCGGAGCCAGATAAAAAGCCAGCAGACAATATCAGCACGCCTGCAAATAGACTGGATCCAACTCTTGCAAGATAACTCAAATCTCTGTTGAAATAGAGGAGAGCAAGGACGGAGATTATTGCAAGCGATAGAAAAAGCGAAGGGTGAATAGACAGCTTATCAGAAAAAAGAATTCCCAGAGAGAAGAAGACGGCAAAAACTATAGCGGGACATCGAGACATCTGATAGGGGTGAATTGCACACTCCCTACTTAAAGACACAAAAAGCAACTAGACATAATCTGGAAAACTATCAAAGAGCCGTACTGTAGTACAGCGAGTCTACTCAACAATAAACTTCGCTTTGAAAACACTTAGTCTCCTAATCCTACTTGTCTGTTCTCAATCTCTTTTTGCTCAAGATTCAGCAATCCCCGATGTGGTTCTTGATCAATTCGACGCCTTTAATAAGGGAGATATAGAACGCTTGGTGAACAACGTAACAGATGATTTCAAGTGGTTTTATCTGAGTTCCGATTCGCTCATGCTTGAAGTAGAAGGCAAAGAAAACTTTAAAGCCAGTATGAAGAATTATTTTGCTGACCGAATTCCAGGGTTTTCACGCATAGAGGAGTACGCGGTGGATGCTGGGAGAGTGAGCTTTAAGGAGGTGATATCGCACAGGAATAAAGAAGGGAAGGAAGTGGAGTCGTCGGCTCTCGGGATATACGAAGTTCGAAAAGGGAAAATTTCTAGAGCATGGTACTTTCTCTAGCTCACTTACTAACTAGTTTTCTTGGTCTCGTTCTCGAGTGGTTTGATCCTCATAGAGCGACATGTGGTCGTTACTAAGTAAGCTAGAAGACCAGTCAGCTAGTACTGTCGCTTTCCGATAACTTTTTACGAATGAATGAGTATAGAAGCTTTCGATTTTTAGCGGATGAGATTTCTCAAAACTTAGGTTAGGCTCGAATGAGCAGAAGACGCGAAGCCAGAGTATGCGTACTCCAGGCATTGTATGCATATGAACTAGGAGGTGGCAGCAGAAAATTTGTCATCCAAGAGATTATCTCAGACCACTTGTCCAAAGATAAAAAGCCGCGAAAATTCGCGACCAAGCTTTTTGAAACGATCTTGGATAAAGAGGGAGAATCTTCCGAAATAATTGCGGCCCATACTAAAAACTGGGATTTTAAACGAATTGCGATTATAGATGGTCTCCTTCTTAAAATGGCTGTGACGGAATTCCTTTTTTTTGAGGATATCCCGCCCAAGGTTTCCATAAACGAAGCTATCGAAATAGCTAAGATTTTTAGCACAGACGAGAGCGGAAAATTTGTCAATGGAATTCTTGATGCCATCCTAAATGAGCTTAAAAAAGACGGGCTTCTTCAGAAGACTGGTCGCGGGCTTGTTGAGGGCAACGCGGCGCAAGGAGACTAGGAATGACCGAATGAGATTATTTTCAATTGGAGATATACATGGCTGCGCCAAGTCACTAGACGCTTTGGTGGCTAAGATCAATCCACTACCTGATGATCACCTCATTTTCATTGGTGACTATATCGATAGAGGACCCGATTCAAAAGGGGTGATCGACAGACTCATCGCTCTTCAACAAGTGTGTAATTGCACCTTTCTTCGTGGGAATCACGAGGCCATGATGTTGGACTACATGCTAGGAAAAGGAATAGAGTTGTGGGAGATAAACGGTGGTATTGAGACACTGGAAAGCTATCGTCAATTTGGTTCGATTGATATTCCGGACACGCATCGGGAATTCCTGAAGGAGACAAAGATGTATCACGACGAGCCAGCCTTTTTCTTTGTGCATGCAGGTCTGAAGCCGGATAAAACAATCAAAGAAAATATTACCCTCTACGGGGAAGAGGTTTTTTTGTGGGAGAGAAGTCATCTATATGTCAACGAACGGGCTTGGGAAAAACCACTCGTTTGTGGTCATACTCCACATAGAGATCCAATATTGAACCACGATCTTATCCTGATTGATACTGGATGCGTTTACTCATCCTTCCAAGGATTTGGAAAGCTAACGGCAGTCCAACTCCCCCAAAGAGAAATTATCCAAGTCGACTACGTCGGCTAAGCCCCCTAGAATTTATGGCCCTACGATGTGGAATAGTGGGACTGCCCAATGTTGGCAAGTCCTCTTTGTTTAACGCCCTGACTAACGCAGGAGCCGAGTCAGCTAATTATCCTTTTTGCACCATCGAGCCCAATGTCGGGATCGTCTCTGTTCCTGATGAGCGACTCGATAAGCTTGGTGTGATCAACAAATCTGTCAAGACCGTGCCGGCCACGATGGAGTTTCTTGACATCGCTGGTCTGGTTGAGGGCGCTTCTAAAGGCGAAGGATTGGGTAATCAATTTCTTTCACACATTAGAGAAGTTGAAGCCGTGCTTCATGTTCTCCGCTGCTTCGATAGCGATGACGTGACCCACGTCACGGGATCTATAGATCCCGTACGCGATGCTGGAATCATCAATACGGAATTGCTTCTCAAGGATCTTGAAACTGTCGAAAAGAGACTAGAAAAGGCGACCAAAAACACCAAATCTGGAGATAAATCTGCTATTAAAGAGATGGCGCAAATCGAAAAGGTATTGGGATTTTTGAATGAGGGTGTGCCAGCGAGATCTATCCCGGATAAAGACAGCTTGGATATTCTTCCAGATCTTTTCCTACTAACATCCAAACCCGTTCTCTTCGCAGCAAATGTTGGCGAGGGAGAAGTGGTAGAGGGTAATAGCTATGTGGAAAAAGTCAAGGAGCTCGCAGAGAAGGAGGGAGCAGGAGTAGTCGTATTCTCGGCAGAGCTTGAAGCTCAATTGGCTGAGCTCGAAGACGAAGAACAAGCAGAATTCTTGGCGGACCTTGGATTGAGAGAACCTGGATTGAATCGACTTATCCACGCTACCTATGATCTTCTCGGATTGATTAGTTATTTCACATCGGGTCCAAAGGAAACGAGAGCTTGGACTATTCGAAAGGAAACGAAAGCTCCTCAAGCTGCAGGTGTGATCCATACAGACTTTGAGAAGGGATTCATTCGTGCTGAGACAATCAAGTATTTGGATTACATCGAGTGCGGCACAGAATCGGCAGCGAGAGACCAAGGAAAGATGAGATCAGAAGGCAAAGAGTACGTCGTCCAGAATGGAGATGTCATTCTATTCAGATTCAACGTATAAGCTTGGGGGCTCGGAGGAACAGGGGCTCGAGAAGATTGGAGTTGGGGATATGGAGTCGCCAGATAGGGAAGGAATTGTTTTTTTGACCGATATTATGATTTCACCTAGACGAGGGTTTTTTCTAGGGATAAAATCCAGTATGTGATGGGCCAAAATATCAAAGGTGTTATATCGCTACTCAAGTCCTGCGGTCTACCGACTGAGGATGTGCAAGACCTAGACCTAAATCAATTTGAGATTGTCGAGGAGGATGGAAAGGTTTTAGCAGTTGGTGCACTCGAGGTTCATGCTCCCTACGCTCTCTTGCGATCGCTAGCAGTAGATCCAAAGTCGAGAGGAAAGGGTCTAGCATCAGAGATAGTTAGACGTCTAGAGGCCCGGGCTAAAGCTGAAAGGCTGACAAAATTATTTCTCCTGACCACTGATGCATCGGAATATTTTCGGAAACACGGATTCCACTTGAGCGATAGAAGCTCTGCACCACAAAAAATTCGAACAACTAGCCAATTTGCAAATCTTTGCCCTTCGTCATCCATCTTGATGGAAAAGGACATGATATGAGGCACACACCACAATATCGTCACGAATCATTAGCCTGAGACGTGATCTGTCGAACCTTGATTCCATGTTTAAGTCTCTTCTGCGATTCCTTAAATGGTCTATGCTTTCTCTAGTATTTGTAGTAATTATTGGGCTAATTGCTGGCTTGGTTTTCATCAACTTCAGTCCACAGTTTGGCGGAAAACCAAACGCCTTTGATAAAGCTCGATTTATTAAATTTGGTCACTACAAGGCGGGCAAATTCGAAAATCTTGAGCCGACCTCGTTAAACAATGACATCGGCAATGTCTATATGATGGCGAGGGAGTACCTTTCGGCGCCAGATGATATTAGACCTCAATATCCGATTCCTATCACGCATCCACCACGAGAGCTCTTTATGGATGCCACCCCAGAGATGACTAGGGTAACGTGGTTTGGGCACTCGACGGTTCTGCTAGAAATTGCAGGAAAAAAAATCCTTTTGGACCCCATGTTGGGCAATCATGCTTCGCCAATATCATGGCTTGGACCCCAGCGATATAGCGACAGCTTGCCGATCGAAATTGAGGCTCTTCCACACATTGACGCCGTATTGATCTCTCATGATCACTATGATCATCTGGACTATGACTCCATTTTGAAGTTGAAGGACAAGGTTGATAATTTTTATTTGCCACTTGGTGTAGGAGCCCATTTGTTAAAATGGGGAGTATCAATTGAAAAGATTACCGAATTGAATTGGTGGGAAGGAGCGGAGTTAGACAACATCACTTTCCACGCTACTCCTGCGAGACACTTCTCAGGGAGAGGCTTGACAGACAGGTACAAAACCTTTTGGAATTCGTGGGTGATACAGTCGCCGAATTCAAAGATTTTCTTTAGCGGAGATTCCGGTTACGGAAGTCACTTTAGGGACATAGGAGTTCGATTCGGAGACTTCGACTTTGCGATGATAGAAAGTGGTCAATACAGTCTGCGATGGCCCGATGTCCACATGCAGCCAGAAGAAGCTGTCCAGGCATCCATTGATTTGGGTTCGGAGATCATAATGCCCATTCACTGGGGCGCCTTCACAATGGCGATGCATCCTTGGACAGAACCAGCAGAAAGAGTTGTTACCGAGGCAAACCGGCGAGGTCTTTTTGTTGCGGCACCCATGATTGGACAGCCCATGAATCTAGGGACATGGAATCAGTATGAGAACGCTCAGTGGTGGTAGGAGGAAGTAGTGGGTTTAGCGTGGTGAGTTTTCGGTGCAGAAAGAGCGCCCAGCAAATCGATTTGAGGAAGAAAGGAAAGCGCGTAGCTTTTTCCTGAATTCTACTCAACTATAGTCACTCCACTATGAGGACTTAAGCTTTGTGCAAAAGTCATATTTGGAAAAGGTTACGACTGGTTTGTAGCCAATTTCCTGATAGATTTTGTTGGAAGTAGGATTAGCAAGATCGGTATGGAGTATGCAGAACACCTTTCCTTGATCGAACATTTTTTGACTAAGGTGGGCAACACAACTTCTCGCATAGCCTTTCCTTCTGAACTGTGGTGGTGTGTAGACGGCATTAATCGAAACACCACGAGAAGTCGGACGTGTAGCCGCAGCCATAGAAACAGCAACTTCGTCAATCCAAAGATGAAATTCCCCGGCCTCAATTCTCTTTCCAATTGACTCCAGAACCTCCGTTTTTTCCTTGTCGGTCATAGACTCCCGAAAGGTCTCCAACATGAAATCGAAAAACCAACGAGCAATTAATTCAAAGTCTAGACTTTGTGCAGGACGCAGGTAGCCTTCGGCAATAGATATGGGCAAGACTTTCCTGAGTTCAAAAACACACTCTTTTCGTCTCAAAGAGTAGTCTATGTTATTCTTCGTCGACCAAAGGACGGCAAATCGTTGGGCTAATGAATCTGGCGCGAGTACGCCTGTTACCGGCTGCGACTCTGCAAGGAGCATATCAGCCAGACCTTCGAGTGCAGAATCGGCAAGATCAGATGATGCACAAATGGCCAGAGGATGAGGCGGTGTTTGCATCGCGGCTAAAACGACGGAATCGCCAGACCTTCCATTGGCAAGAAAAGGAGTGACCCCAAAGGCCATCGGTTCGTTCTTGAGCCGGAGACTAATACTGTGTACTAGTCCTCTTTCAATTTCGCGGTCAAGCAAGAAAGCCTCGCTGTCTAACAAAAAGTCAGAAGCATCCCCATAGCGCTTGAATTCGAGCATCGATTTTTCCACTTTCCACCGACTTTGGTTCATTGGCATATCGATTTTACACGGCCTTAGTTGCATCCTGGAGTAGTTGAAAGTTTGGAGTTGCGAGTTGCGAGTGAGAAATTGGAAGGCCAATCTCCAACTTTCTCGACTAAATATCATTATCACCTCAAATGGCATTGACTCCAGTAGACACCGTAATCGCATCCAGAAAAACAAGCAAGACACTTGGAGATATTTCTAATCGATATGTGGCTGACAAAGGCTTTGACATGCTCATTCGCGAAGCCATCGCCGCCGCGCAGTGGGCACCATTCCACTATCCCTGCCACAAAAGGTATTGCGTCGAAGGGCGTCGTTCGATCGTTCCCTGGAGATTCTATTACCTCGACTCTCAGAGCTGCAACAAGCTCATTGACGAGCTTACGCAGATAGGAAAAAATCATCCCGGTGATTCCTCATGGTCAAATGCAGGCACAGGTAAAATATCTCAAATGCTTTCAGCAGCTGGTGCGATGATTCAAGTTTGCTGGCTCCCAGATCCTCCATTCGAAATCTCGACTGAACAGAAAGAAGCCGAGAAAGAGAAAAGAAACACAGAGCATTTGGCCGCAGCCGGCGCAGCCATTCAAAATCTACTTCTTAGCGCAGAGTCTAAGGGACTGAATAGCTACTGGAGTAGCGGAGGTCGTCTGCGAGAGCCGGAGGTTTTCGATCTGCTTGGGATAGCCAACAATCAACAAATACTCGGCTCGATATTTCTATTTCCACGAGAACAGGAAGGAGTAGAAGTCTTACCTGGTAAATTGAGGGAAAGGCGAGGCTCGGTAGATGATTGGTGCCGCCAAATAGAAATCTAAATCCTTCGAACTGCGATCTCGGTTTCCATAGAATGATCCTGGAATCCTCGACAAGCATAGATTCGGGCCTTAGCTTGTCGGACTGTCTTTAAATCTGAAAATCCCTAATAAAATCTAGATGAGCCCTTCGCAAAGATTGATAATGAACATCGGCAAACGATACACCGCAAACTTGATACCAGTCATATTCGTCCTGGCTCTTTGCCTTGTTTCCTGCGATCGCGGAGTCAAACAAGATTCAGTGGTGCTAGACGGAGCCAATAAAATTGAGCAGCTGAGTTGGCTCGTGGGATCTTGGACCAATATCACGGAAAAGGAGCAGTCCTATGAGAATTGGCATAAAACGACCGATGGCAACCTCGCAGCACACAGCTTCACTCTCGTCGAAGGAGATACTGTTTTTGCCGAGCGGGTATCTCTAGCTGGAGTCAATGGTGATCTCGTGATGACGGTTGTCGCCTATCAGCAAAATGGCAACAAGCCTGTCTCGTTTACGCAGATAAAATCCGCGGAGGGTGTTTTCACATTCGAGAATCCGAATCATGATTTCCCACAAAGGATCAACTATTCGAATCCTGAAGCTGATTCTATTCACGCTTGGATCGAAGGTACTATTGAAGGAAAGCCGCGACGCGTTGACTTCGGATTTAGTCGCTAATTGGCTTCTATCAAATAGTGCGAGTCTCGAGAGTTCTGGCTAGCGCTTGACTCTTTCATACTAATTGGGTCAAGAATCGGCAGACCGAACACGGCAAACAGAATAATGAACACAGATCACGGCACACAGAACACGGAAAACGGCAAACGCTCTCCTCTTTTCTACGGCATCGGTGGAGGCAGCAGCGAAGATCCGCGTATGCTGCGGCATCACGAGCGCCTTGTAAGCCTTGCAAGAGAGAGAAATGGAGACGACGTCCCTGTGGTCTTAACTTTACCGACAGCCCATCACAACGGTCTTCATGCCGATCTCAGACATCGAGATTTCTTTGTCGAACGATTTCTCGAACTCGATTGCGAGGTGGTGGAAATACTCCTAGGCGAGATTCCAGAGGGTCAGCGTAACACCTCTCGTGTTCAGATACTTGATTGGTTAGAAGAGGCCGATCTGCTGTTCGTCTTGGGCGGTGATACCCGCTACCTTCTTCAGCAAGTACGGGACTTGGATCTCGAGGAGGTTTTCAAGGAAGCATTCGATCAAGGAGTAATCTTCTCTGGCTCAAGCGCTGGCTGTATCTGGATCGCTGAGTTTTCAATGAGCGACTCAGAGGAATATCACTCGCCAGACGATTGGGATTACATTACACTAGACGGCCTCGGCTTCATGCCGGCCATGAATGTGCACGACAATCAGGGAGTGAGAAAAGGTTTGCGAAGTGGTCTTTCTAGAAAAGATGCCTTTGACAAAATCGCTTCGGAGGCTGGTCTTGAGAAAGCAATCTGTGTAGATGAATTCGCAGCGGTCATGATTGAAGGGAGCAATCCACCCGTCTGTATTAATTTCGGCAACGATGGAGTGGAGCTTTGGGCGAGATCTGTGAATGGCGGAGTAGAGCGGAAAAGCCTGAACCCCTGATCGAGTAGACCTTTTAGAATCGGAGATAGAAACCTGAGATGGCGCCCTAGCAGAACTGGATACTTGGACGACTCAAAACACATCACCCCAAACTCATCACGTAAACTACACTCTTACCTAATTCGTCCGAAGGTTAAAACAATCATCGGCCCGCCAAAGAATTTCTGGGCCTCAGGTTGAGCAGTGACATCTAAAAGCTGAATGCCATCGAAGAAGTACATCATGGAGTACCCGACTTTCAGCCCCTGCTGAACCTTCCGGTTGATGCCAAAACTAGCTCCGATTCCGATGAATCCATCGGCTCCCATTTTGAATGAACCGTCTCCCCATGATGAGAAAATGTCCCGAGACTGCTCATCTTCATTTCTGATGCCATCGTTGTTGACATCATGAAAATAGGGCGATTCGTAGCCAAAGAGAGGTCCGCCGGAGACCTGAACAAAGGGCCTGAAATTCTCTGAAATGCTTTCTTCAAAAAGTCGACGCTGCAATCCAAACTGAGTCTGCATTACCATCAGATAATTTTCCTTATTTGGAATGTAGCTGCCACCGAAATAGCTGAAGAATTTCTGCTCGCGTGCATGTTTGACGGAGCCCAAATAAAATTCAGCAATGAAAGAGTTAAGCTGATCTATTGAACTTTGGTAGTATCCACCGAAAGCAAATCCACTGTTGTTCATCAAGACGTCGAATCCAATTCCGTTGTTGAAAACGGTCGCATTCCTCTTATTGCTTGCCTTTTCTATAGGCTGCGTTCTTGTTGGAGTTTGTGCAATAGAAATGCTGGTCAAGCCAGTCAATACCATCACGCTCAGTACGGCTTGGAAAATCCTTTTCATAATCCGATTTGTAAATGTTTCTCGCATACATAAATGCCGAGTATCACTAACACCAAGTAACTCAAATCTAATCGGAAATACTAGTCAAAAAGAGGCGGACCTTTGACTCTCTCCATTACATGACTAGTATTACAGAGCAGAGGACCGGCCGTAAATGTGTCGGTCAAGGTCTGGGCTTTTACAGAATGAGCCTATCTAGTCTCCACTCAACGAGTGAAGACTAGATAGGAGAAAGATCGGTCAGTTTAGATTTACTTCGTTAGAAGGATGGATCTCGTTTTGACGTCATTTGCCGTTTCAACTTTGACTAAATAGTAACCAGACGTTAGGTCACTTGCGTCGATCGAAATAATCTGAAGAGTATTCGCAGACATCGTCCCTTCGAAGACAGAGCGTACAAGCTGTCCCTGGCTATTGTACAAATCCACCTGAACTGGGCCATCCTCGCTGACTCCAAGTGTGATAGATGTACTCGGATTGAACGGATTGGGATAGGCTTCGCTGAGAAATAGCCCTGATGGTACATCCACATTCACTTCGATTTGAGCAAGAGGTTCAATAGACCCGTCAAAATCAATCTGAACCAATCTGAAAATGTGAGTTCCTGGAACGTCGAAATCACGTATCCAAGGCGGGTTACACTAAGGTCGATAACATTTGTTGACCTAAACTTTGGCAACTCGGAGAACAACTAAAAGTACAGGTCACAGTTCATCGTGCACCTTGAGTTTCAAATTTGACATAGCCAAACGTTATCTGCGGGCACCAAGAAAGGTGTCTCTGATATCCACGATTACGGGGATCTCCGTTGCCGGTGTCACAATCGGTGTGGCGGCATTGATTGTTGTTCTCTCCGTGATGAACGGGTTTTTCGAAGTCGTACGCGATCTCCTGGTTTCATTTGACCCCCACATAAGAATCGAATCGAGTGAGGTAGAAGGTCTTGCGGAATACGAGGAAATGGTTCGAGAACTGGACGAATTTCCGGAAGTCTCCTCGGTCGCTCCTTACGTTCAGGGAAAGGCTTTACTTCGTCGAATGGACGGAATTCAAAATGACGATGTGAACAAGGTGGTCGTCGTCAAAGGATTGGTTGAAGACACATCGGCTGTACGAAACCAGTTTGTCAAGAGCATTTCTTTTGGCTCTTTCGATCTTTCAAAGTCGAATGGAAAATCAGGAATAGTTGTCGGGAGTGGGCTGGCAAATCGATTGTCCTTTTTTCCTCCCATGGGTGATAGCGAGGCTTCAGTAGTTTCGCTAATCTCGGCAAAAGGCATCCACAGGATGTACACTGGATCTTTTGGATTTCCTCCACTCAATAACTTTGAGGTTCGAGGCCTCCTTGAGCTCGGAGACGTCTACAATGAGAGTTTCGTCTTTGTCAGTCTAGATAGAGCCCAACGACTTTTTGGAATGAGTGACAGAATTTCTGGAATCGATGTCAGGCTACACGATATCGAAACAACGGATGCTGTTCTCTCTGAGGTTAAAAGCAGATTCATATCGAATGGCGTCAAAGTGATGTCTTGGTACGAGATTCAAAAGTCGCTCTATGATGTAATGCGATTGGAGAAGTGGGGCGCCTCTTTGGTTATGATGCTCATCATCATTGTCGCAGCTTTCAACATCGTTGGATCACTGATGATGATTGTCATTGAGAAAAAAAGAGACCTTGGGGTACTGAGGGCGATGGGAATGTCGAGAAAAGATATCAGAGATATTTTTATCACCGAGGGATTTTTGATTGCGGCGGCTGGATCTTTGGCGGGTGTGGTACTCGGCCTCGGAATCGTGCTTGTGCAAAAGTATTTCGAGCTCGTCAAGATTCAGGGATCGGACTCATTCATCATCAGCGCCTATCCCGTCTCGATAGACTATCTCGATATCACCCTTATCGTCTTGAGTGTATTTGTCCTATGCGTTCTCGCCTCGATCTATCCTTCGATGAGGGCCAGTGCCTTGAATCCAGCAGAAGCGGTTAGGAATGAGTGAGGGGCTGAGGGGCTGAGGGGCTGAGGGGCTGAGGGGCTGAGGGGCTGAGGGGCTGAGGGGCTGAGGGGCTGAGGGGCTGAGGGGCTGAGGGGCTGAGGGGCTGAGGGGCTGAGGGGCTGAGGGGCTGAGGGGCTGAGGGGCTGAGGGTGCGTTGCATTTAGAGAGCAAACGCACGTCAATTTGGAATGAAGAACCAAACTACACTTGCTCGCTAGTCAAAGATCTAGAAATTTCGGACAATCGGACAATCGGACAATCGGACAATCGGACAATCGGACAATCGGACAATCGGACAATCGGACAATCGGACAATCGGACAATCGGACAATCGGACAATCGGACAATCGGATTTATTCTCCACGTCCTTGCTCCCAACAGACTTTTTCCCTATTTTATTCGGCTCAGCAATTATTAGAAAATCGAGGTCTTTAGGCCTTGAGTATATAGTTAAGAAATGGCTCGAAAGGATCAAATTAGTGGCAAGGGACCCATGGTAGGAAACCATGTATCCAAGGCTAATAACAAAGTCAGAAGACGCTTTGAAGTAAATCTTCAGAAGAAGAGATTTTACATTCCGGAGGAAGACAAGTGGATCACGCTTCGAGTTTCAACTCGAACTCTGAGAACCATTGACAAGAACGGAATTTCTGCGGTTTTGAATGAAGCCCGGAAGCAAGGAGTAAGAGTTTAATTCGCTTTAAGTAGAACAAGATGGCAAAGTCTAAAGGCGGTCGTATCAATATTACTTTAGAGTGCACAGAGGCACCTGGTACATCACGATATGTGACCACTAAAAATCGAAGGAATACTTCCGAGCGATTAGAGATCAAGAAATACAACAAGAAGCTTCGCAAGCATACGCTCCATAAGGAGATCAAGTAAGCGAAAGCTCAAAATTAGAGAATAGTCATGGCTAAGAAAGTCAGTAAGAACCAGCGAACAGACCGTGGTAAGAACCGTCAAGAAAACAAGATGGCAAAAATCGTGTTCGCCTCTAAGAAGGACAATGGTAGATTTACCTTCAAGACCAAGGTGGTCAATCAAGAGAATCTGAAGCAAGAGCTTTCAGCCATTAAGTAAATTTTTGTCGGACTTTGTCCGGTAAATCGGGGTATGGCGCAGCCCGGTAGCGCGTCTGCTTTGGGAGCAGAAGGTCGTAGGTTCGAA
Source organism: Rhodothermales bacterium (assembly GCA_965250215.1). Classification (GTDB taxonomy): domain Bacteria; phylum Bacteroidota; class Rhodothermia; order Rhodothermales; family DATKEJ01; genus CBDFNN01. Next base: position 268,775 of record CBDFNN010000004.1, read on the forward strand.
TCCTGCTACCCCGACTTGGTGCATTTTTTTCTACGGAATGCGCCCGTAGCTCAACTGGATAGAGCAGTGGACTTCTAATCCGCAGGTTGCAGGTTCGAGTCCTGCCGGGCGTACGAATACAGATGGTCAGGTAATCTGATAATCTGATTGTCTGAAGTTCTGATTATCTGTTTTAAGGTGACGTGGCCGAGTGGTTAGGCAGAGGTCTGCAAAACCTCGTACAGCGGTTCAAATCCGCTCGTCACCTCTTCTCTTTGTGTAGCTTATCATATGAATCGATCCAGCCTCCTATTTTTAGGATTAGTTTTTATCCTAATGTCCTGCACTAGCAACCCAGAACTGGACTTTAGCCAACTCATCGATAAATACTCGACAGAGTATCCAGAGGCTACATTCTCCGTAGTTGCTATATCCTTGGATGATCCGACCGTCCTCCAACACCAGTCTTCCAGAGTCTTTCACGCGGCAAGTCTGATGAAAGTCCCGGTCATGATCGAGATCTACAAGCAAGCAAAAGCTGGAAAATTCGCGCTTAGTGACTCCATAGATGTGATCAACGAATTTAGGTCCATCGTTGACCAATCTAGTTATAGCATGTCTCTAGGTGACGATTCTGACGACAAAATCTATTCGTCTATCGGGAAGAAAATGACGATTGCTGATTTGACGGAAAAGATGATCACTGTCTCGTCAAATTTGTCGACAAATATCCTCATCGAGATGGTCGGGGCAGAAAATGTTCAGAATACGATTGAGGCTTTGGGTACCAAGAACATGAAGGTGCTCCGCGGAGTCGAGGATCTTGTGGCCTTCAAGAAAGGTCTCAACAATACGGTGACGGCTACAGATATGGCCGTGATATTGAGAGCTCTCGCTCTGAATGAAGCTGTTTCCCCAGAAGATGACGCCGCTATGATAGAGGTCTTGAAAGGTCAGGAATTCGACGAGATGATTCCCAAGTATTTAGGGGATGATTCTGTTGTTGCCCACAAGACGGGACAAATAACGGAGATACACCACGATGCGGCCATCGTTTATCCCTCAAATGGACCTCCCTTCGTGTTGGTCGTTCTGATAGAAGGCCTGAAGACGGATTCTGAAAGCGCCGAACTTGGTGCTAAGATCGCCGAAGGAGTTGCGAAGATACTAGGATAAGGTAAGGCCCTTAACTCTCCGTCCGAGATATAGACGAGATTAAGCTTAGCTTCACCATTGTTGGCAAAGAATCTTTCGATGAACTCTCCATAGTCAATCCATTTGCATTTTGTTACGACTAGAGACATTTTCCTACCTTGCCGGAAGACGCAGCTTGAATATTATTAAAGCCATCGTTTTAGGGCTGACCTTTTTGTCCCTCCTTTCTTGTGGTGAATCACGTGAATCGTCAAAGGAAGAACTCCATGCCCAACTCGAAGCTTTAGCCGATTCATTCGATGGCACTGTGGGGCTCTATTACAAAAAGCTCAGCACGGGTGAGAGCTTTGGATTAAACGCCGATAGTCTCTTTCCAACAGCGAGCATGATCAAGGTAGCGATCATGTTGAAAGTGTTTGATTCGATGGAGAAAAGTGAGTTTGAGTATGAGGAAAAGTGGGCTTATGCCGACTCCCTCTTTTATGGGGGCGATGATGACATCGTCAATTCCTTCAAGCCAGGGGAAAAAATATCAGTCGCAAAATTAGTTTTACTAATGATTACGATTAGCGATAACACAGCTTCACTTTGGCTTCAGGGAAAGGTAAAGGGTGAAGCAATCAATGAGTGGCTTGCGGCGAATGGATATCGAGGAACGAGGATGAACTCTCGGACAGAAGGCAGGCAGAAAGACTGGGAGAAATATGGATGGGGCCAGACCTCTCCACGTGAGATGACAGTTCTACTTGAACAGATCCGAAATGGCGAGGCCGTAAGTCGAAAGGCAAGCGAAGAAATGTACCGTGTGTTGACTCGAATTCATTGGAATGATGAGGCCTTATCACAAATTCCTCCTTACATTCAAGTTGCATCAAAGCAGGGGGCAGTTGATCAATCGCGATCAGAAGTTGTCTTAGTAAATGCACCTTCTGGTGACTACGTTTTTTGTGTAATTACAAAAGACCAAAAGGATCAGTCCTGGGAGAAATCTAATGAAGGATATGTATTACTGCGAGAGGTATCTTCCCTACTGTGGAACTACTTCGAGCCCAAAAATTCCTGGGAAGTAGCAACGAAACACTAGACCACCAATAGTGAGTAATAATTCTAGGTACAAAGAAGCAAAAATAATCGCGGTTCTTTTGAGCCTTGCGATCTGCTTTCTACTCCCTAATAAGAGCCAAGCGCAGGATTTTCCGCTCTATGAGATGCGGGGCATTTGGTTGACTACTTTGTACGGTCTTGATTGGCCGTCGACACCTGGAATGACAGCTCTGTCGCAAGAAACCGAGCTTCGGTTCATCATTCGGAACGCAGCGGACAATGGTATGAACACCATCGTGTTTCAAGTAGTGGCCAGAGGAGATGCCATTTATCCATCTTCTAGACTTCCCTGGTCTAGCATAATGACAGGCACACTTGGAGAAGATCCAGGTTGGGATCCATTGGCAGTGGCGATTGAAGAATCTCATTTGCATGGAATGGAATTACATGCCTGGATCAACACCTATCGTGTGGCCATGCTTGAAAACACGACTCCCGGAACCCCGCTTCACATTTCTCAATCTCAGCCTATTTGGGGAGAAAAGGGATACGAATGGTTGAATCCAGGATTTCCCGGAGTGAACGAATGGGTCATCGAGCATGTTGCAGAACTAGTTGAAAACTATGAAGTGGACGGCGTTCACTTCGACTACACGCGATACGACGTTGGGGGTTATATCAACGACGCAGAATATTTCAGAGCCTTCTCTGATGGGACCTACACCGACATCGATGACTGGCGAAGGGATAACGTGAATAGGTTTGCTGCCGATGTATTTGCAAGAATTACAGATATCAAACCTTGGGTAAAAGTTGGTTCAACACCAGTCGGTAATTACGATAAAGCCTGCTTCTCTACTCCCTTCGAAGGATACGCTCAGGCATATCAAGATGCGAGACACTGGATGGAGGAAGGATCGAATGACTACGTTTCTCCTCAGATTTACTGGTCGACGAGCCACTCGCCTTCGTTTCAATGCCTGACAAGCGACTGGGTAGATAAGAACACTTCGCCTCGACACGTCTACGTGGGAGTAGGTGCCTACAGACCTCAAGTTCAGGTTGAGATTCCTGACGAGATAGATATTTCAAGGGACCTTGGTGCGGATGGTCAGATCTATTTCAGAGAGGAGTTCATCCGAAATGAAGATTTTGGTGGTCGATATAGAGCCAAGGCACTTGTGCCTTCCGCACCATGGAGATTTGCGGCAACCTCCCCGACGAGACCTCAGGACATTACAATCAAATGGGATCCGGATTCCAAAGCTGTAATTCTTGATTGGTCGGAATCAAGAGGGAGTTCAAATGATCCGCTCAGAGGCTATGCTCTGTTTAAAAGCCGCTTCGGAGATCCAGATATGAACGTCGGTGACGACCTCTACAAAGTTCTTCCTGACTCCCAAAATAGTTTTGTAGATGTTTTGGGTGTAGTGCCTTCGCTTCCTTTGGTCTACCAAGTAGCCGGAGTGAGCAAACTTGGATTTCTGTCAGAAGGAAGTCTGACCGTATCAAGCGATATGACCATTCTTGGCGGTCAAGAAGAAATACCGGCAACGGCGCGGCTAGCAGGCGTATTTCCAAATCCATTCACGGATCGATTGACGGTGGCTTATGAGTTGGATGAGCCAGCCGAAGTGACCATTCGCTTGCTTGATCCCCTTGGTAGACCTGTTTCTGAAGAACGAGCGGGCTGGCTCGGACCTGGTCGATATCGTGGAAGCTTATCTGGAAGAGGACTCGCCAATGGAGCCTACTACTGCGAGTTCAGAGCGAATGATCTCGTCATCATCGAACCGGTTACCTTGGCGCGATAGCACCATCAGTTCGCATCTACGCTTTCAGCATAGCTATTACAATAAATGGAGATCCTTCTCTGAAAAGTATGTGCGTTTAAGTCAGAGACGATGATCCATCAGAATATTTTTCTTATCCTCCGGCATGCACAGATGTCTCGGAATTTTTCTGTTAATCAGTCTTTTCTTTTGCGGGGATCTAGTAGGCCAATCTCGGCATCGATCCTTCACGGTCAAAGAGGTTGTTGGCAACTTGAGGAGATCAGATCGTATTGATCTGGACCAGGGTTCCAAGCTAGTCATCCTGCAAAAAAGAACGGACAAACGCGATCGCTTTGGTACCCTGGCGAGACTGCGTCTACTTGAGGAAGACGAGTATCCGGAAAATGACGAAACGGGTGTTGAGATTCTAGAAGACAGAATCATGTCTAGCTCTAGAACGAAGGAGCTCTACCCCCTGACGGACGCGAGCCACAACGTCTATTTCATTTATGCCTTGACTCCCGATGGGAAGCTTCTTCAAAGTGTAGCATGGAGCACAACAAGAAGTATCTTTGAGCCGGCCTTCGAAAGGTATGTCGGTCAACAGATTGACCTGAGCCCACTTCGGGATGCAACGCGAATAGATCGGGTCAGGATCAAATACTTCAGTGGGGAAGGCGCAACAATAGCACAACCGACTGCCAGCGCAAGCTCCTTAGTAGATGGGCCGACAAACAACGAGTCCGATACCTCCTCTGTCCAGAAAGGACCAGATTTTTCTGCAGATGCTGACTCAAAACTGACGATAAAATTAAGCGAGCTAACAGGTGATTCGGCGATGCCTCTTAGATCGCTTCCTTCAGGGACGAGCGTTGCGCTTTTTACAAGCGATGCAGACCTAGGAAGTCAGGGCTACACTTTTGTACCCCTACCCAATCAAGATACTCCCTTTCCGGAATCGACCCAGTCCAGACCAGTTTTTGCAAGCTTGAATAGTGCAACGGGTGGTCCAGAGCTTTCGCGAAAACTCGCAATAACCGATGTTCTTAACCCAGATGCCTACTTTGTTTATGCCTTGACCCCAGGTGGGAAAATGTATCAAAGTGCTGCTCGGATTTCTGGTTACCTTCTCCCAGCCTATGAGGTCGTGAGAAACGGCACCTTTATAATGATGCCAGTCCTCGATGCAGACAGAAGCAAGCGAATCAAAGGCATTTACTGGGCTGAGGAGAAAGACTACACCTGGCTATGGTGGCTGATTCCTGTTTTACTAGTTCTTCTCGGACTGACCTGGGGACTAAGTAGACAGAGCAAAAAACAAGAGGTCTATGCCGAGAAGGAGTGGAAGAAAGTAGCTGAGAAAAAGGACGATTCGGAGCATCTAGCAATGGCATCCTCGCCTAGGAAGACGTCGATACTGGACGGTAGATACGGCATTTATGAGCAAGCAGACGACGCCTATTTCTTAAACGAGGTCGATCCTCTTCTGCGTGATGATCAAAAACTTAGAGACAGCATTATTCTCTATCGGGAGCAGATCAAAGAAAACATAGAGACCATCTTTCTGGAAGATTTTGAAAAAGGCCATCGCGATCAGGAATAACTGCTTTTGATTGATGGCTGTTCAGCTATTAGCCTAACTGGTCCAATAACCCAGTCACATTTCCAGCGATGTCTCCGCCCCTAAAGACTGCACTTCCTGCGACGAGGATGTCTGCTCCAGCATCGGCCACTTCTCGAATGTTGTGCGTCTTGACGCCACCATCTACTTCGATTAAGGCATTTGAGTCATGCTCCGTCAGGAAGCGTTTTAGTCGGGATATTTTTGAGCTGGTGCCTGTGATGTATGATTGTCCTCCAAATCCAGGGTTGACAGACATGATGCAGACGAGATCGATTTTGCTAGCCACCTCACTCAAAGTCTCTATGGGAGTAGCAGGGTTCAGAGCAACACCCACTTTTTTATCCGTCTGTTTGACCTGTTGAATAACTCGATCCAAATGAACGCAAGCCTCCTGATGAACCGTAATGATATCAGAGCCTGCCTCGGCAAAGATTTCCACGTATTGATCTGGATTCTCGATCATGAGATGCACATCCAAAGTCGTATTAGTTCGGTCTGCCAAAGGCCGGAGGGCGCGAACGATGAGAGGACCGATCGTGATATTGGGTACAAAATGCCCATCCATCACATCGATGTGCAAGATGTTTGCTCCGGCATCGATGGCCTCGGCGCACTGTTGCTCCAGTTTAGCAAAATCAGCCGCGAGTATGGAAGGCGCGATACGTGGCATCACTTGGTCATCATTTTCTTGGCGAGCTCTACTAATCGAGAAGAGGTCAATCCAAATTCCTCATAGATCCTTTCATAAGGAGCGGATGCTCCAAAGTGATCTATTCCGACGGCGATTCCATCCGTTCCAGTGTACTTTTGCCAACCAGAGGTAATACCCGCTTCAAGACTAATCCTTCGATTGATGGCGGCAGGAAGAACAGACTCGCGGTAAGCATCACCTTGCTCGTCGAATGTTTTCATCGACATAATCGAAACGACTTTCGCATGTATGTTCTCGGCTTCCAAAGCGATTGAGGCCTCGACGGCAATTTCTACTTCCGATCCACTGGCCATGAGAATTACATCTGCATAATCCTTGCCCCTCACAACATAGCCGCCCCGTGAGGAGTCACCGAGAGAGTCACTCCGATCCAAGAGAGGAAGCACTTGTCTTGTTAAAGCGATCGCAGACGGTCCCTGATAATCGAGTGCTAATTTCCAGGCCATGCTCACTTCCTTGGTATCGGCAGGACGCAGGACTTTCAAATTGGGTATGGCTCGTAGGCTCATCAAATGCTCGACCGGCTGATGAGTCGGGCCGTCTTCGCCAAGACCTATAGAGTCGTGGCTAAATACAAAGATGCTATTGGCCTTCATCAGGGCGGCTAGGCGAATGGAAGGTCTGACATAGTCGGAGAAAATCAAGAAAGTGCCACCGAAGGCACGTAGTCCGCCATGAAGATTCATGCCGTTCATGATGGCGCCCATCGCGTGTTCGCGAATACCGTAGTGAATGTATCGGCCGCCGGGGTTTGCTGCACTCAGGATGTCGTCATCAGCAACTTTGGTTTTATTGGAGCCTGATAAATCTGCAGAGCCACCCACCAAATTCGGATTCTTTGCTTTGATATAGCCAAGTACTTTTCCGGAAGTTGCTCTGGTAGCTTCCTTGCTTCCTACTTCGTGGTCGGGCAGGTCTTCGATCCAGGAATGGTCGTATTCGCCTTTTAGCAAGCGCTCGAAGAGTGCTCCGGCATCGGGGTCAGCAGCATTAAACTTTGATAAGAGATCTTTCCACGTGCTGTGTACTTCCGCTCCTCTCATGGAGGCCTCTCCAAGATAATTCTTTGCCTCGGCTGGAACGATAAACTTTGGCTCGACTGGCCATCCTAATCCTTCTTTGGTCAAAGCAATCTCATCATCGCCTAATGGAGATCCGTGGGAAGATGCCTTGTCTTGCCTATTAGGACTGCCATAACCGATATGGGTCTTGCAGCAAATAATACTTGGACGCTTGCCTTTCGACTTCGCTTTTTCGATGGCCTTCTTAATAGCCTTCGGGTCATGCCCATCGATGCTTTGTGTGTGCCAACCTTGGGATTTGAATCGCCTAGATACGTTTTCGCTAAAGGCGAGATCTGTAGATCCATCAATGGTAATGCCATTGTCGTCATAAAGGACGACTAGCTTACCCAGTTTCCAATGACCCGCCAGAGAGGCGGCCTCATAGGAGACGCCTTCCATGAGATCGCCGTCACTTGCGATCACATAGGTATAATGATCTACTACTTCGTAATCATCCTTGTTAATTCGGGCGGCGAGGTGCTTCTCAGCCATCGCAAATCCGACAGCCGTGGAAATGCCTTGACCAAGAGGTCCTGTGGTCATTTCAACTCCTTCCGTCTCAAAATTCTCGGGATGTCCGGGCGTGTTGGAACCCCATTGACGGAAATTTTTGATGTCGTCCAAGGACATCTTATGCCCAGAGAGATGCAGCAAGGCATAGATCAGCATGGATCCATGTCCAGCGGACAGAATGAATCGATCTCGATCGAACCAGTCAGGGTTTTTGGAATCGAACTTGAGGAAATCACGCCAGAGGACGAGGGCCACATCAGCCATGCCCATGGGCATTCCAGGGTGACCCGAGTTGGCCTTTTGGACCGCATCCATCGCGAGTCCGCGAATGGTGTTGGCCGTCAATTGATGCAGATCACCGTTGTAGTGATCGAGGAGGTTTTCGGCCGTAAGACCAGAAGTTGATAGTGCCAAGACAGCTATGTTTGGTTAGGACTCACCGATTTGGGAAAACTAGGGATCAGGAGTTTAGGGGTGGAAAGATGGAAGTCGTATTCGCATGAATTTATTTGTTGGTCGTTGGTTGTTGGTCCTTGGTTTTCGATCACACTGATCCAGAATATGGACATGGATGTGACATTGATCATTAGCGGATCATGCCGGAGGGGTAGATCTCACATCTCGCCTTCGAAGAGCTGGTTGAGATGACTGCCAACCAACCGCAACCCGCACACCGCTACCCGACTTCTGAAAGACCTAAACGTCCCTTATACCTCCTTCTCAGCTCCTCGGCAACCACGACATTCTCTGCTTTCTCCAAATCTGGATCGTCCTCGATCAACTCGAAAGCAGCATCTCTTGCCTCTTCCAAAAGCGCCTGGTCCTGCACGAGGTCGGCGATTTTGAAATCTGGAAGACCTGACTGACGAGTCCCGAAGAAATCTCCAGCTCCCCGAAGCTTTAAATCGACCTCTGAGATATAGAATCCGTCACTCGATTTCTCCATCGCCTCTAAGCGGACCTTGGCATCCGCGGAGCGATTGTGCTGTGCCATCAAAATACAATAGCTCTGATGTTCAGCCCGACCAACCCTACCTCGTAGCTGGTGAAGCTGACTTAGGCCGAATCTTTCGGCGTGTTCAATGAGCATGATAGAAGCATTTGGGACATCGACCCCGACTTCAATCACCGTAGTCGATACCAAAATATCGATCTCCCGATTTTTGAACTTTACCATGGTTGCGTCTTTGTCCGACGAATCCAGACGTCCATGAACCAATCCTACCTTTCGGTCAGGAAATTCCTTTTCAATTGCTGCTCTTCCACTTTCCGCATCTTTCAAATCTAGTTTCTCACTTTCCTCGACAAGAGGATAGACGATGTAAACCTGCCGGCCTAGATTGAGCTGGTCGCGCATGGCAGCGTAGACCTCATCGCGCTGGCCTTCCGTTCTTACGGCTGTCGTAATGGGCTTTCTGTTTGCTGGAAGTTCATCGATTACGATCACATCCAGGTCGCCGTACAAAGTCATGGCCATAGATCGTGGAATAGGAGTGGCCGTCATTAAGAGGATGTGGGGAGAATCGCCTTTTCCAAACATTGCCGCGCGTTGCAATACACCAAAGCGATGTTGCTCGTCTATGACTGCTAATCCTAAATCGCGAAAGACGACTTTCTCCTGAATGACGGCGTGTGTCCCGACAACTACATGCGTCGTTCCGTTGGCTATATCGGCCAAGACTTCGTCTCGCACCTTCTTTTTCTGACCTCCAACTAGGAGACGCACTTGAACACCAAGGGCGTAGAGGTAATCAGAGACGGAACGAAAGTGCTGCTCGGCTAGAATCTCAGTTGGCGCCATCATGGCGGCTTGCTGACCATTGTCGATGGCATGCAACATCGAGCAAATGGCAACAACAGTCTTTCCCGACCCAACGTCTCCCTGCACCATGGTCTGCAAAAGGCTTCCCGAAGAAGTGCCTTGGACCACGGCCTCGATGGCCTTTGACTGAGCGCCGGTCAATGTGAAGGGCAGGAACTCATTAATAAATCTGTCAAGGAGACCACCCAGTTTCCGTTGAAAAATCCTACCGCTTGGTTGGGACTTCTTGTGCCGCCGCGATCTCGCAATCATGACTTGAACAACAAAAAACTCCTCGAACTTGAGCCGTCGTCGAGCGGTCTCCAATTCATCCATCGACTTTGGAAAATGAATGGCCCGAAGAGCGACCCGACCTTCCATCAAATTCCGACCCTCAACTACACTCGGTGCCAGGGTCTCGCCAAGCTGAAGTCCATGCTCTTTAAAGAGATCGAATATGAGTCTTCGAAAAGTACGGCTGGTCAATCCGACCTTTTCGAGATCCTGACCTCCTGGATAAAGTGGAATGATACGGCCGGTGTCTAAGGCCGCTTTGTGTTCATTGATGATATCGAAGTCGGGATGGACAAATGAAAAGCTCCCCCGGAATGATTTCGCTGTTCCGGATATGGCAAGCTCATCTCCTTGCACCAAGGCCTTGCTTGCCCAGGTAATTCGATTGAACCAAACTGCCGTGCACGATCCTCCAGAGCTGTCAATTAGATTAGCTTCGAATCGCTTTTTTCCGCGTGGAATGAGTCGCGTGCTGACAACCTTTCCGACCACGGTTACCGAGTCTGTATGTTGAGCCAGATCTCGCATCTTGACCAGATTTGATCTGTCCAGATAGCGGCGAGGCAGGTACCAGAGCAGATCCAAGTAGGTGGATACTCCAAGCCCTTTTAGGATTGTGGCCCGTCGAGGACCGACCCCTTTTAGGAACTGGATTTCAGTATGAAAGATGGAGGCTTGGATTCTTATTTCAAGTAAAGACTGTTAGCTGGCTATCTACCGAATACTAAATATTGTCTTGTAAGGTCGCAAGAAGCGATACGAATTCAAGCCCTAAACCTAAAAAATGACCAATAATCTGGACTTCTTCATCAGGCTGGCGGGAGCAAAAGACAAATGATAAGTTTCAGACTTTTAATCCCTTAGGTGTGTGAAAAAACGGAATTAATCTACTATATTGATTGTTGAACATGAAGTGAGACGGGTAAGAGGCAAAATCTATCTTAATCGGAGAGGCACTGATCTTGAGTTATCTTGATCTGCATTACATATTGGATTTAGTGGAAAGATTGGCATGAGATGGCTTATCTCGATCATACTTCCCCCAACTTTCGACGACGAAATTTTGACGCGGAATGCAAGATGGATATATGTCCATATAGTGTTGGGCTTCGCGACTTACTTTGCGATGTATTTTTGGGCTCTGCCAGCCTCATCCTGGCCTCTAGCAAAGATTCAACTTGCAGAGCAGCTCATCATTTTTACGACGATCGTTGAAATAGGTCTGTTTTACTTGCTTCGTCTGGGTCATGTAGAATTCGTGGCATGGTGTCAAAATATTCTGATATTTGTTTGTGGGACAATAGCCTTCCTCAATCTTGGAGGCCTAAATGGTCCCATGGCGACGTTCTTTGTCATGATGGTTACCATATCAGCCGTTCTTCGGTCGCCCAGAATGACGCTAGTGATTTCTGCTTTGTCAATCATGGCTTTAATATCGAGCTACTATTTAGCTGAGCTCGGATTCACCAGCCCATACGAACTTGGAATAAAGCCCTATCCAGAACAGGCTATGTTTGCAGTTCTGTTTCTTGGGAATACCGGACTCTTAATTTACCTCTCTGCAGGCGCCCTCATGAAGGAACGAGCCGATGTGAAAGTGCTGACGAGTAAGCTCAGAAATAAAAATATTGAGCTCGGGATAGAGAAGGAAGTCGTAGAGGAGCGAGTCAAAGCTCGAACGGCAGAGTTGGCCGCCGTAAATCAACAACTACTGGATCAAGCGAAAGAGCTTATTGAGGCAAAGGAAAAAGCGGAAGAGTCTGATCGGGCCAAGTCAGCATTCTTAGCTAGCATGAGTCACGAAATTCGTACGCCGCTTACTTCTATCATTGGCACCGCAGACATTCTCCGTGAGGAAATCGAGGGTGAAGACAAGGAGCTCGTTGACTTCATTTTCAATGGAGGATTGCGCCTGATGTCAACCCTTAATAGCGTACTTGATCTTGCTCAGCTCGAAGGACGTGGTGTAGAACTAGACATAGAGATGGTCGATATTAGAAAGCAGGCGAAAGATACCGTTGCTTTTTTTGCTAATCGAGCTCAGGAGAAAAACCTAAGCATCAAATTGATCTCCAAAGGAAAATATTCTTTCAATTGTTTGGTAGATCGAGCTGCGTTTGATCGCGTACTCCAGAATCTGATGAGCAATGCTTTGAAATTTACACATCAGGGAGAAGTAGACGTAATTCTCGACACCCGGAAGTATGAAGTCGATATTATTGTAAAGGATACTGGAATAGGAATGAGCCCTGAGTATCTACCTGAACTATTCCAGCGATTCAGCCAAGAATCCACGGGTGAAAAGCGGGCCTACAAGGGAAATGGACTAGGATTGGCCATCTGCAAAACCATCGTTGAGATGATGGAAGGGACTATTCGGGCTGAAAGCATCAAGGGTAAGGGAAGTAGTTTCATCGTCACCTTCCCGCGAGTTGTTGAGGAAGCTGTGGTCATACCCGGAACTCAAAAAGAGAAGCCAGGGACGGTCAGCAAAAGCCAGGATGACTGGGACCTTGGGATCAGTTCTTAGAAGCCAGCCAAGCCAGTTGAGCTAATTCAGCTAGATCAGCTAGAAAGACTTATGTTGCGTTGATAACAAGCCCCGGAAACTGCCGTCCTACTCTTAGCCATCTGAAAGAGGAAATTGACGGTTGAGAAAATCGCGCGCAAATGAAAATCTGTATCTATTGCTCTGCCAGGAATAACATCGATCAAAAGTATTTTGACGACGCTAGGCAACTCGGAGAAGCATTGGCTAGAGCAGGACATACATTAGTATTTGGTGGAGGATCGGTGGGTCTCATGGGTGAGCTTGCACGAACCTATCAAAAAGAGGGAGGCCGATTGGAGGGCGTGATTACTGATCGATTGGTGGTTGGGGAAGTCGCTTTTCACGACTGCGATCTTATGATCGTCAAAAAGGATATGCATCTTCGCAAGAGAGAGATGGAGCGGCGTGCCGATGCCTTTATTATGCTCCCGGGAGGTATTGGGACTCTAGATGAGTTCTTTGCAACTATTACCCACAAGCATCTAGGACATCACGGCGCGCAGTTTTTAATCCTCAATACAGATGGATATTATGACGACCTTTTTGAACTATTCGAAAAGATGCAAGCTGGTCACTTCATGAATGCGACCGATGAACTCTTTTCAGTCCACGAGAGAGTCGACGATATTATTGCCGTCGTAGAAAGTTGGTCCCCATAGTATTTGAGCTACTCCTGCGCCGATTTCGACATAGACGGAAGCGACAGCACCTTCGATTATCTAAAATGCCTGGCTTTCCTCCAAGGGCACGGCAAGTCTGGTTCCCTAGGCTGCAATTGAAAATCTGAATACCAAGCACTCGACGACTGATTTCTGAAGACTGAAAGCTGAGCGCTGACGACTGTCTAAAAAACGTGGTCAAATATTTGAAACTGCCGGGTGAAAAGGAAGCGAGATTCGTCCCCAAAGAGATAGGCGAACTTGTAATCGCCCCAAGATGCGAAGGCACCAAATCGAGCCTGGTCTCCTTGCCAAGGAGTGATTAGGGCACCGTCATCACTTCCAGCGAAAAGTGCACCTAAGGACATATAGCGAGGCCGGATTGGACTTCCTTCTCCCCATCCATCACCCAGGAAATAGTGTCGATACCCCACTTCTGCCGCAGCGACCAATTGAAATTTGGAATTAATATCCTGATAGGTCAAATAGCTGGTATTGTAGGCCGCAATCCATTCACCAGCTCCGGGGTTACCATTTTGGTCCGGTCCAAATCCCGGCACGCCTTGAAAAAGATAGTTGAACAAAGTCTCTACGGGATTTAGCTGGACGGATCCCGGTCCAAATTTCTTTTCGTATCGAGCTAGAATCTGACTATTACGATTCATCGAGTCCGCAAGTTGAAGGGAAGCTAAGTCTAGCTCTAAGGGCTTAAGTAATTTCGCTGTTTCGTCCTCTCCAATTACACCTTCGAGTGTTGCAGCCAAACCTATATCAGGGAAATTATTGACCTGATCAATAGCACCAATGGCCGCTTCAACCTCATCCGAAAATATAAGTCTAGTGCCCACTTCATTAAATAAAGATTGCTGAGCATGTGCGATCGACTTAAAACTGCTTTGCTCGCTGATCAAAGAATGAGCCGCATTGGCCTCTCGTAGAATGGCAAGGTTTCTTTCAAGTTTTGCAAATTGACCAGGTTGACTATTTGCGTAGTCCGCGAGCTCGACTCCCCGTTCGATAGCCATTATTACGCTCGAGATTAGGCTATCGCTGGAAATGGCCCGAACTCCATCGGAATGTGCTATTGAGGTTGATGGCTTAAAGTCCGATGACCCTCCTCCGTCAAATCGAGTCAGACTTGTTAACTCAAAGTGTGAAACCTCCAATGCAAGAAGCGACTCCACCGGAAAAAACGAGAAGATTACAGTCACCAAAAAGAAGCACGAATATCTTTTATGCCCAGACATGATTTGCCAAAGTTTAGGTTAATGAATTCCGAAGTTCGTCTCCATTATTGTTGATATAGGCGCTCCAATCATGGGGATTTTTTGCGCCGAAGACGGGTCTGGCGTCGGATAAATTGATATTTGCTGGTTCCGAAATGTCCAGGGCCTTTTTTAAGGTGGCAAGGGAAGTCCCAAGGGCAAGCTGCTGGTTCTCGATGGTGAGCTGTCCTGGGAGGTCCATGAAGGCCCAGTCAGCTCGCTTGTTAAGAAAATATCCACCGACGGGGTCGAGGGTACCAACGATGGATATCGTCTTTTTAATCGACTTTATCGAGATGCCATCAATTGTTTCGGAGGGTTGTACTAAGCCGGCCGGATCTAAAGTCGCAAGCCACCTTTTGCTAACGGTCTTTCCCAGAGCTCCGGCCACACTTCTAATTAGCTTTACTGGCGATGCCATGAATATGACGTTCTTAAACCGAACTCCATTCGTAATTGGCTGAAGTTTGTGCTCTTTGAATTTTGCTGCAGCATGTAAGGCCTCGTAGGTATGAAAACATCCCAGACTGTGGCAAACAATCGAAATATTTTGCCTCCTCGCCGCAATTCCCGCAGCTAGCCCATCTGCGACTACCTGTTGAAGTTGTCGAAGATATGCTGTCCGAAGTGCCGATCTTGCTGACTGACTAAGAATTGGCCAGATTACATCTCCTACATACTCCGATATCGTGTCGGCAAGATCAGCATTCACAATATTCTGCCTGAAGAAATTTGCGGCTTTTTGAATGTCTGATTCAAAATCTGACTTCTCCTTGAACCAATCATTGATGCCATCATAATGAAGCTGATAGACGGCAAAGTCGTTTATTTGGTCTCCAAGAATGACCTCAAGAGTATTGAGGATTGTCTGATCCTCGCCTTGCTGCGAATTTCCTATTCCGTGGACCAGTAATAAGGCCCCTTTTTTTCCTGTCCAATCTTGACTTACGACTTGAAAGCTTGACGGCATTGTATTCCGGGTGAGGTGTATAAAAGGTATGAGGTGCCTACTTTAGAAAGGCGTTAATACTCACATCGATTTATCTTAGGTCTATGCTACAATCTACTAAAGCGCAGAGAGGGTATGAAAGCTGAAATGAAAGAAAATATGACGGCCAATCTCAAGGAATTTGTAGACCTAGCTTCTAATTTATACCGTTTGTGGCCTACAGAGATGCTTAGGCTAAGTTATCCCAAGTGAGCGCAGCTTATGTGTCTATTAATGACCAAGAGCATTTCTAAATTCCATTTATGCCCACTACTTCTTAAATATCATCATGAATAGAGATATTAAATTTTTTCTAACGGCTATCATTGCGGCATCGACTTTTATTCTCTATTCGTGCAATACAGAGAATAACGGCGCCGACCAAACATCCCCAAGTCTAAGAATCGTCACCTACAACGTTTGGTATGGATTTTCTAAAGTGCCTGAAGGAAAAAAACCTTGGATTAAGTGGATGAATGAACGGCATCCAGATATTGTATCTCTTCAAGAGCTCAATGGATATACGGACCAGCAATTGGCGGAAGATGCCAAGAGTTACGGCCATGGATATAGTGCATTGCTGAAAGAAGAAGGTTTTCCTACCGGTATTACTTCAAGATATCCGATAGAAGATGTTCAAAAAATTACGGAAGGATTCCATCATGGATTAATGCGAGTAAAAATAAAAGGACTGTATTTTTACGTAATCCATTTACATCCCTCCAATTGGGAAGTCAGAAAGACCGAAATAATTCAGATCTTAGAGGACATTCAAGAACTGCCCCCTGAATCGAAAGTGATCCTTGCTGGCGACTTTAATACATTTTCTCCAGATGATTCCACTTACTACGCGAATGTTGAGCTGGAGCCGTTTTTCAATGACCGTGATTTGCTTTACAAGGAAAAAAATCTAAACAATGGCAAACTGGATTATTCAGTGATTCAGGATGTACTGAACTTCGGATTTATTGACCTTGAGTCCACCATGCGAGACTCTTCCTATAATTTTACAGGAAGCTTTCCGACCTTGGTTGAAAAAGAAGGTGAACATGGAGATCAAAGACGACTAGATTACGTTTTTACGTCCCCGAATCTGGTAGAGAAAGTCACCAAGGCTGCGATCATTAGCACTGATACCACGCTTCTTTTGTCAGATCATTTGCCTGTCGTGGTAGATATGGAAATTGATTACTAATAATTATTCTTTCAAGCTCTCATCTAAGCCACAATCTACAAATTGGCTCAAAGCTTGAAGATCGATATGAAAAAGAAAGGCCGAAGGGCGTGAACCACTTCGGCTTTCTGTTCTAGCATATCCACAATTCGCTATGGCTTCCATTTAGGCAGACATCGGAAATTCAGAACCGAGTACCAGACCTTTACCCAGGAGTTGGAATGTCACAGACTAGGGTGTCCATAAGATTTGAGTTTGCACTCCGTACGCCTTCGCTTCTTCGTTCTGCGGCACGGATACCGCATCTGGATTATACGTGAGTGCTGGTGCGTAATTTGCAATGGCAACCGTTCCGCCGTCTTGGTTCATTCCAAAGAATCTACGCACGTCATTGACAACTGTGTTTTGTCGTTGAACGCTATAGGAATCCGCGGCCTTCAAATCGACGAGTGCCACTGGTACCTGGGGATCGAAGGAGACATTGCCTTCAACCTCATAGTCAAAATCGTCTTCCAAGGTCTCGATGTCGATCAAGAGATAGATAGGATTGTGTCCGAGCTTGCCTGCAACGACTCCCGCTCCTGGCGCGCCGTCCCCGAAAAGACCACCGTTCATGAAAAAGAGATTGTCATTGATCGCCATTTCTGGCATCCTGTCCTCAGGCCAATCGTGTTGCATCGCTCCACCTGGATTGAAGGCGAATAGATTCTTCTCGATCGTCAACTTGGACATGCCACCACTATGATAAAGCTCAAGCGCAGACACGTTGCTAGAAGTCGGATCAGGATTGAAGGGCCAATTCATAATGAAAGAATTGTTTCGAATGTTTATCGCGATTTTGTCAGAAGCCGTTTGAGGCTTCATGTTCTTGATGTTGTTGATAAAGAAGTTATTCTGGATATCAACGACGGCCGAACCGAGAGGGCTTATGAAGGGATCGAATGAACCATGCGCTCCATTGATGAAAATGTTACTGTCCACGATCAGGTGAGTCGTTTTCAACTGAGCAAAAGTCAACATGGGGTAGGTCCGAGACTGTCCCTTCTTGATGCTGTTGGTTTTCGTGTCATAGGTATTAGACGGTGCTGCATCAAAGAGGAGACCGCTGATGACTACCTTTTTCAGACTCGTCTTTTTCGCAAACTGGAGATGTGCTCCATCTCGACCCTCCCTTGTGACAAGGCGGTGAGAAGACCAAATGGCTGTCTTCCCGAGAAGTCATCATTGTAGCCACCCATGATGATCAGAGTGCCTTGGCTGTTTGCGATCTGAGGAATTTTCCAAGTACCCTGCTTAGCTTTGCCGTAGTAGGCGCCAGCGGCAACGACGACAATAACGGTGTGCTCGCCACTTTCTAGTAGCTTCGAAGCTTGAGTCAGAGCTCGGTGAAAGGTTCGCTGTGCAAAATGAAACTCGTTGTCCTCCTTGGCTTGGGCATTCGTGTAGGCTTCACTTCCTTTCGGACCAACATAGATCACGTAGGTATTGGCTTCGCCTTGCTGCGCCGTTATACAGGAGATCAGGGCAAAGAGTACTGCGAAAGTGAAGATTTTCGAGAGAAAATGTCCTAGAAATTTCATGTTCTTAGATTCTGGTGAGAAGTATTAGATACTATTAATAACGTTTTTTGGGATGCAAATCGACCATTTTTTGCCTCATAGGAGAAATGATCCTAGATCTATAGCTTCTATCTGTATGTGTGTTGTGGGAAAATTTGATATTTAGACATCTCTTTATCTTTATTCTCAGTTTGCAGATGTGAGCTCGATCTTGGCTCGCCTAAATATTCAAGATGAAAATCTAAAAGAGTTCAAGACTCACAACTAACAAAGCGGGAAGAATGAAAACGATTCTATCAAATGGAGTAGAGATGCCAAGCTTTGGCCTAGGCGTATTCAAGAGCGAAGATGGCTCTGAAGTGGAGAATGCAATCAAGTGGGCCTTAGAGAATGGATATCGACACATTGATACCGCATCTGTTTATCGAAACGAGGAGGGCGTTGGGCGAGCTATCAAAAACAGCGGGCTGCCTCGCGAAGAAATCTTTGTGACCACAAAATGCTGGAATACGGATCAACGAGAAAACAGGCAGAAGCTCGCCTTTGTGGAAAGTCTTGACCGACTTCAGCTCGACTATGTAGACCTCTATTTAATCCACTGGCCCGTTGATGGGAAATTTGTACAGACTTGGAAAATTCTCGAGGAGATTTATCAGGAAGGACGAGCTCGAGCGATCGGGATAAGCAATTTCCTCGAACATCACTTGGAAGTTCTTCTTCCAACTTGCGATGTGATGCCAATGGTCAATCAAATCGAATTTCATCCTTGGCTTCAACAGCCGAGTCTCCAAGAGCTCTGCCGCAAACACGATATAAAAATCGAGGCCTGGTCTCCAATAATGAAAGGCGAAGCAGCTACGGTTCCTGAACTGGTAGAGATAGGATCGAAGTATGGGAAAGGAGGGGTTCAAGTTGCTATTCGATGGATTCTACAAAAAGGCGTCATCGCCATTCCAAAGTCCGTGAAAGAGGATCGCATAATTTCCAATGCGCAAGTCTTCGATTTTGAGCTTAGTGATGAAGACATGACGGTGATTGATGGCCTAGACCGCGACCATCGTTATGGAGCGCACCCAAACAATTTCGATTTCTAATCGATGCTCTATATTCTCGATCTCTTTGGCACCTTTGTCTTTGCCCTTTCAGGAGGGTTCAGAGCGATCCGACATGATCTCGATCTACTCGGTGTCCTGGTTTTGTCTGTTGCAACAGGTGTTGGTGGGGGATTGATAAGAGACATGCTTCTTGGCGACACACCACCAGCTGCTTTCAGGGATGAATGGTATCTAGGTGTGTGCTTAGCAGGAGGGCTCTTTGTTTTCTTCATGGCTCCAAAAGTCGCCAAGAGATGGAATAGAGTTATGGTTGCGGATGCGATCGGTCTTGGGCTCTTTGCCGGCATCGGTGCGGTCAAGGCTCAGAGTTTTGGATTGGGTCCGATCGGAATAGTAATGATGGCGATACTGACTGCGACGGGAGGGGGCGTCATTCGAGACCTTTTGGTTTTGGAAATACCAGCTGTGATCAAGAAAGACTTTTATGCAACGGCCGCACTGCTTGGAGGTGTGGCTCTTCTATTTGCTGAGTACTTTGGTTTGCCGAGCGAATATTTACTCTTTGTCGCCTTTGCCGTAACGACTGGTCTGCGCTTTGTCGCGATGAAGACAAACTTGGCTTTGCCAACAGGCAAGATGGTTGGCTAGCTTTCTGGCTACTGGCTACTGGCTACTGGCTACTGGCTACTGGCTACTGGCTACTGGCTGAATAGCGGGAGACAACGGCAAACCGCTAACGTTTCTTAAAGAAGCTGGAGGAGGTCCCCACCACAAGAACCTCCAAATCCAGCAATTGATATGACGAGAGCGAAAATTCAATCTCATCTTTGCCCGATCGAGATTTAACACTTTTACCCTCTATCTACAATGGCGCCCTTTTTCATTAAATCAGACCATGCATTCTGAGTTTTTTTGAAAAAAGGCGAGAGAATGCTTAGACATTAGTAAATCGATTCAATTCCAGCCCGATTCGCTTTGCTTGGAGTGAATACTTAATGAGTCGAAGGTCGATGAATATCCAAGTTTTTTCTTCCGGAAAAGCTCGACGAAAGCTCTTTGAGTTATGATCTGCCGTCCAGATAAAAAGCACCTGCCCCCACCTTCCCGCTGATCGTGTTGTGTGCCCAATTGAGTCGACGCCGAATCGTCATGGTGTAAGGACATTTGACAGCATATTAGCTGTGACTTATATTAGGCGGTAGTGAATCACAACCGGGAAAACAAAAAAAGGCATGGAATTCAGCAAGGCTTTCGGCGCGACATTTCGCGAGCTAGACAACAGTGAAAGGGATGGCAAAAAGACTCGTATTGTTCGCGCCAGCCGCAACTACCCGACCAGCCAGAATGACTTGTGGAGTGCCTTGACTGAAAAGGAACGAATATCACGTTGGTTCGCCGATGTTTCTAGCGACTTTAGACTTGGCGGTAGGTTCACGATCAAAGATAACGCGACGGGTGAAATTACTGCCTGTGACCCTCCCAGGACGCTGGCCCTCACTTGGGAATTTGGCGGGAAGGTCAGTTGGATAACAGTCATTGTTGAAGCTGCACAGGATGGCGCACTACTTACACTCGAACACGAATTACCGACAGACGATGAAAGCGAAGCACATTGGGCACAATACGGTCCAGGTGCAACCGGTGTCGGATGGGATTTTGCATTTCTCGGCCTCGACGTACATCTCTCTATCGAAGGCCAGCCATCCCGCGAGGCCGGTGAAGCGTGGGCCGAAACGGCGCCGGGAAAAAGGGCATTGCACGCTTGGGCAGAAAGTTGGGGTGAGGCTCACGTCAGAGCCGGTGAACCAGCTCGAAGCGCTAGAGATATGGCCGATCGATGCTCGGGATTCTATACAGGGGAAAGTTGACTCACGCGTTTAATGTTCTATCCGACCCTGCTCGCCGCCGCGCCTTGGAGCTTATAGCGCAACGCGAACAGCCTGCCGGAGAAATTGTTAAGGTTGTTCAGGCCGAGTTCGGTATTTCCCAATCTGCAATCTCGCAACATTTGCGCGTGCTTCGAGACACCGGATTTGCTTCAGTGCGCAAAGATGGCGCCAGACGATGTTATTCGATCAATCCGGCAGGCTTCGAAGACGTGGAGGTTTGGCTTGGCCGAATGCGACAATATTGGGGACCCCGACTGGAGGCCCTCGAAACCGAAATCGAGCGGGGAAAACGACCGAGAAGTAAGAAAGGGCGAGCTAGATAAGCAAGAGCAGTTAGAACAGCCAGCCCCTTAATACGTATAGAATCGCACACACCACGACCCAATCAAGGACATGACATATCATGAGGAAAATTAGATTAGTTCTAGCTGGAACTAGATTTTATTCTCTCAGACTGGGCATCATTGCGATGTTTTCGCTTGGCCTGGCTGCTTGTGGATCACAGAACCATGTGGTCGAGATGCAGAAAGGAGAGATCGATTATCTCATAAGAGAAAATGAACAGCTCCACCGAATTATCGCTGTGATGGAATCCAATGGTGGAGAACGTCCCTCTGAATCGGAGATAAACGTCCTAAGCATTCCTAGAAAAACAGAAGTCGTGGCAGAAGCTTCTAGTTCCGGGGAAAAGCTTGAAGAGGAAAAGTCCGATGCATCGATCGCGATGAATGACGAGAATGGTCTCGATAACGAGAATAAGGAGCCGCCAAACAGTAGCGATGGAGCTGGAGTTTCGACGGGTACAGGCTTGTTGGACCAAGTTGAAGAAGAGCCAGTCGATGTCGCCATAGATAAAGTCGACGAAGAGAATGAAAAGCCATCGGGCGCGACAGAGGATGAAGCTATTAAATTGATAGTTGGACCGGCAGGGGTCGAAAATACAGATCACTCAAATCAACCGGAGCTAGCAACAAGCGAAAAACCGATCCTCGAAACTGAAGTGGATTCAGCTGTTTATAATGCGACGAAGGCTCGGATTCTAGCGGCCAACAAAATGGAGGAGGATGCTAGGTCTGAAAAGGAAGATGACTCTCCGAAACTTGATCCAAAGGACGAATCTGGGTCCAATGGAGAAATCGAGCAAGCTAGCATTTCTGAGCTTGGCGAGAGCGAAGTCCTTGAAGATGAAAATTCCGGCCCAGATGTTGATTCCATGACCCCAGAAGAGCGAGAGAAGTACGAGTGGGACAATCGTCCGCGACAGAGACCAGCCCCTCCACTAGCTTCACTTTCCACGAGACAGTTTTTTGAAGATGGGACAGCAAATTTGACAAAAGCTGCAAAGACCTATCTAAAATTGGTTGCTGGAATCTTGGCACGTGAGCACTCTCAAGATACGATTGAGATAGAGTCTCAAGATGTCGCAGATGAACCCGATCTTCTGACAGATAGACTTAACACCGTTCTGCAAGAACTTGAGAAAGCAGCACCGGGATTTATGGAGCGGGTTGAACTCTTGCCAACACCTCGTACCTTAAGTAATTCACGCCGAGTAGAAGATCCGCACCACATCAAGATTTATCCTGTTAGGTAGATTCGCTTCCACCCCAAGATTTTTCTGTGAGCTAAAATACCAGCTCCGTTAAATTAGAGAGTTGAGATACATGAGCCAAGAAGACTTCAATTTGGTTCATTCACAAGCGCTCGAATTCAAGAAAATGTTAATTTCTTTAGTTCGATAATGTGGAAAAGAGTTGACCTGAAGAGACGGAAGAAATAAATTTCCTCACTCCTCACTCCTCACTCCTCACTCCTCACTCCTCACTCCTCACTCCTCACTTCCCGCCGGTTCCATCAATGCTTTTTCCAAAGCAGGTCGATCTATCGTTTTCATATGATCGCGGAGAGAGTCATAGCCGAGTTTTTTGATAGCGCGGTCCCATTCAACCCATTCGACTTGCTGGATATCTTCCGATCTCTGTGGCACAAAATTTTTCGTGCTCGTTGTCATCGCATACCAGGTCGTCGTTTTGAATACGAGTTTTCCTTTGTGATTGTAGGTGTGATAGCTGTCCTCAAGACGGGCCAGTACAGAAATGTTTTCGGCACTCACTTCTTCCTCTACTTCACGAACACCGGCTTCCTCAATAGTCTCACCTGGATCGACTTTTCCTTTCGGAAGGTCCCAGTTTCCTCGGCGATATATCAAGAGCACTTCAAGATCGGATTCGGCATCCTTCCGTCTCAAGACATATCCACCTGCAGCTGCAATTTCAGACAAGCGAGTCAGTGGATTAATATTTTTGAAATCCATCTCCGACACGATTGGTACTCCACTAATATTTTCTTCAGATTCAACGAGAAGCGCATATCGATCGCTTCCCTTTTCATCCTTAAGAGCAGCGCTAAGCGAGTCATGAATTCGCAGTTTATCTGTCGTGATAAAACCGTCTTCCGAAATGCTCGGAAAGTCAGACGCGCTCAGTGTGCAGAATTGGAACATCTTTACTTCTTGGAGTAGTGTATTTTGTTGACAATTAGATCGCGATACTCCTCTTTGGGTATCACTTTGTAGGAAGTTTAGGCCCTGATTTGTTACATGAAAATTGCCCTTGCGCAGATAAATCCTATAGTGGGTGACCTCAGTGGTAACGCCGACCTAATTCTTGAGGCTTGTAAGAAAGCTGTATACGAAGAAGTAGACCTTGTGGTTTTCCCCGAGATGGTAGTTTCTGGCTATCCACCCCAGGACTTGCTCGATAGCCCTTCATTCGTTTCAGCGGTTGAGGTTAGCATTGCCAGGCTGGTTCAATCTTTCCCAAGAGATCTTGGAGTCATTATCGGGGCGCCCATTGCAAACACTTCTGAAACTGGCAAGCGCGTATATAACACAGCACTTTTTTATGAAAATGAGCAGTTGATAGCTCGCGTCGATAAGTGCCTACTTCCAACTTACGACGTCTTCGATGAATATCGATACTTCGAGGAAGGAGAAGATCAGAAAGTCGTCGAGTGGCGTGGCAATAGAATCGGCCTGCACATCTGTGAGGATATGTGGAATGCTGGATCGGAAGAGCTATTTCATCTCTACGATCGAAATCCAATAAAGGAGCTTGAAGATCAAGGAGTCGACTTTTTTCTCAATATCAGTGCATCGCCCTTTGCCCTTGGAAAAATCGAGCAGCGTGAGGGGATCATCAAAGAAATCACGACCGATACAGGCAAGCCTTTTATTTGTGTTAATCAGGTCGGCGCCAACACAGAAATAGTTTTTGATGGCACTAGCTGTGTCTATTCAGGAGAAGGAGAAAGAGTGCTAAGCTGTGCGTCATTCGATGCAGATTTCCAGGTCTATAACTTGGGCCAAGCGGAGAAGATTGATGATCGGCGAGATAGTGAGATTGCGGATATTTATGACGCCCTCATTCTTGGAGTGCGAGACTACTACAACAAGACAGGATTTTTTGACGGTGTTCTTCTAGGTCTTTCTGGAGGAATCGATTCCGCTGTGACTTGTGCCATCGCCGCACTGGCTCTAGGTGGGGAGAGGGTAGTGGGAATTACCATGCCGTCCGTTTACTCGTCGGAGGGATCAGTGAAGGACTCGGAAGATCTAGCCCTAAATCTCGGAGTCAAGTTGCTTCAGATTCCGATAGCCGAAATCGTTTCGAGTTTTGAAAAGGGTTTGTCTGATCATTTCGCCGAAACGAAGAGTGGAGTCGCGGAGGAAAATTTACAGGCGCGAACAAGGGGCGTTCTCCTCATGGCCTATTCGAATAAGTTCAACAAACTATTGCTGACTACGGGCAATAAGAGCGAGATGGCGGTGGGCTATGCGACGCTTTACGGTGACATGAACGGTGGTCTTGCTGTTCTTTCAGATGTGTTGAAGACAAAGGTTTTCGAACTCGCTGAATACATCAACGAGCGAGCCGGACGCGATCTCATTCCCAGGAATACAATCGACAAACCACCATCCGCAGAACTTCGGCCGGATCAGAAAGACAGTGACTCATTGCCTGATTACGACGTCCTCGATACCATTCTAGAAGCCTATGTTGAAGATCACCTCGATGTAGAAGAGATCGTTGCCGAGACAGCTTTAGATCGAGATTTGGTTTCAAAGATTGTCAGGCAGGTAGATCAGAATGAATACAAGAGACGGCAGGCAGCGCCGGGAATCAGGGTAACTGATAAGGCCTTCGGATTTGGCCGTCGTGTCCCAATTGTGATGCGATGGAATCGGCAGGTACCGGAGATCAAGGAGGTGAAGAGTGAGGAGTTTGGAGTGAGGAGTGGTGATGTAGCCGATGGAAGTGGGGATGATCATAACAGCTCTATCCTGAGTAATTCGGCCAAATTATGATAGCATATGTTCACGGCATTCTAGCCAGCAAAACCCCGACGGAAGCGATTGTTGATGTTCAAGGAATTGGCTATCAACTTTTGATACCGACCTCTTGTCACAAGGACCTCCCAGGAAAGGGAGAGAAAGTTCGGCTCTACACCTATCAACATGTTCGCGAGGATGCGCTTCAGCTCTACGGATTTACAAGTCAATCTGACCGGCAATTTTTCATTCACCTTATTTCGGTGAACGGAGTGGGTCCGCGACTGGCCTTGGCATCTTTGTCGGCCTACAATGCGGAGCAGATGACAAACGCCATTTTAACAGCGAATATCGATTTTCTGACTGGGATTCCGGGTATTGGAAAAAAAGGTGCGCAAAGAATAATCCTGGATTTAAAGGACAAATTAGCAAGAAAATCTAGCTCAGCGGCTCATGAAGTACCTAGTGGAAAAGCCGATTTCAGACAAGATGCACTCTCTGCTTTGCGTTCTCTCGGGCTGTCTCACATGGCAGCTGAAAAGGCCATTAGTGCTACTCTCTCAAAAAGTCCCGATATTGGTACAGCAGAGGATCTTGTGCGACTTTCTCTTCGCAGCAAGACCTAGTCATCATTCAAGACAAAGAGAATATGGTAAGTGTGGCAGTTTCGAAGTCGAATAAGGTAGCAACGGTAGATCCATCTCGTCCCAAGACAATTCTTGTGGCAGACGATGATACCGATATCAGAAATCTTCTTTGTTTCATTTTGGAGAATCAAGGATACAAAACAACGACGGCCCGAAACGGAACGGAGGCCTTCGAAAAGGTATCTGGTTCTCAACCTGATCTCGTGATACTAGATGTCATGATGCCTGGCATCGATGGTATCGAAGTGTGTAAGCGGCTTCGTCAATATTCGAATCTCCGGAAGATTCCCATCGTCATGCTAACCGCATTGAATGGAGAGGATCAGGAGATCAAAGGACTGAATTCTGGGGCGGACGACTATCTTTCAAAGCCCATTGCACCACGAAGACTTTTGAGCAGAGTCAACGCTCTTTTGAGAAGAAGTGCCCACGGCGGAATGATGATCGAGGAGGAGAGCAATCGATTGAATATTGGTGGTTTGGAAATCGACAAAGACACCTACTCCGTTCGCTATGAAAACCCTGCGGGCGAAAACGTAGAGGCAGAAATGCCAAAGAAGGAGTTTGAACTGCTCTATTTTTTAGCACAGCACCCAGGGAAAATCTATTCGCGTCAAGATCTACTTGACAATGTCTGGGGTATTGAGGTCTATGTCATGGACAGGACAATCGATGTACATGTATCCAAGATTCGGGAGAAGCTGGGTAGCAACTATATCGAGACCGTGAAGGGTGTCGGTTATCGCTTTAAGGTTTGAGCTACTAGCTAATTAGCATTGAGTGATTCCTTTAATCTATACCGCAATGAAAAGCCAAACCGGGCCGATCTGGTTTACATGCTCCTATCCGGTATTTTTCTCGGAGCCCTAGTTCTTACTAACGTCATTGCGGGCCGATTTTTCACGGTCGACTTTCCTCTCATAGGTGTTCTAGGCTTGTCCAGCGGAGTTATTGCCTATCCGATTACTTTCTTGGCGACAGATTTGATCTCTGAGATTTTTGGTAGAGACCGCGCGACACTTCTCGTCAAGGTGGGATTCGCTGTGAGCGTTTTCGCAACTTTGATAGTTTGGATTGCTGGCAAAATGGCGATCGATCCAAATTCGCCTGTCGACTATCAGTCTTTCAACATCGTTTTTGGACTCCTGCCGGGGATCGTCTTTGGCTCAATGATAGCCTACCTCTGTGCTCAATACATCGACGTTCAGTTGTTCGAGTTCTGGAGAAACCTCACCGATGGTAAACATCTCTGGTTGAGAAATAATGCATCTACCATTGTCAGTCAGCTGGTTGACACGGTCATGGTAGTGACGATCGCTTTGGTGATCTGGCCAAAGATGGACGGAAACACAGACACGACGGCCATTACATTTTCAACCTGGCAAGGCTACGTGGTCGGCCAGTATCTTTTCAAGGCAGCCATCGCGGCACTTGATACGCCCTTCTTTTACCTATTAACAAAATGGTTGAAAAAGTGGATCGGATTAACAGAAGAATAGCTGGCTTTTTCCAGGTTCGAGAGACTTTGTCTGCTTGACTTCTCTACTAAAAATATCTCGTGGCATTGACGCCGTCATAAAGCGAATCGGCCAATGGGTCCAGTGGCTGACCCTTGCTATGGTCGCCATAGCATGCTTTAACGCCATAGCTCGCTATCTAGGACGATTCATTGGATGGGACTTGAGCTCCAACGCATTCATCGAAGCGCAGTGGTATCTTTTCAGTCTTGTTTTTCTTTTGGCCGCTTCTTACTCCTTGCAAGAAGACAAACACGTTAGAGTTGATGTGCTCATATCTAGGCTTTCGCCAAAGAAGAAGGCACTGATTGAGCTTCTTGGGACGGTTCTTTTCCTAATTCCCCTTTGTGTTTTCATAATGTATGTCTGCTGGTCTTCGGTTTTGAATTCTTGGGCGGTATTTGAGGGATCGCCAGACCCAGGTGGCTTGCCCAGATATCCTTTGAAGACCGTCATTCCTATCGCATTTTTCCTTCTAATGCTTCAAGGAATATCACAGCTAATAAAGTCCCTTGAGATCCTACTCAAGAAAACGGAAAAATGAAAAAAGAATCACAGACCATTTTAATTATTAATTCCTTCAGCAATTATTTGAGTTGCTTCATCATGCTGATATCTTTGGTCTCGCTTTCCTGTGGGAACGATCGTGTTCAGGAAGTAGCGGAGAAGGGAGCAATAGTGATGCCATTTGATCTGGAGCGTTCGACTCACGTGTTTGAGAAGATCGAAAATGGAGGTCTGCAGCAAGTGTATTCAGATGACGAAGACTCAGAGGAAATTGCGCTCATTAGAGCTCACCTTAGTGAAGAAGCGGGTCGATTTGCAAAAGGGAATTTTGAATCGCCTGAGGCCATTCATGGCAAAGAGATGCCGGGTTTGGAAAAAATGACATCCCATTTCGAGGATATCACAATAACTTATTCTGATATCGAAAATGGAGGTCAAATTTTGTATCAAACAGAGGATTCAACTCTTGTTGTCGAAATCCATAACTGGTTTGATGCGCAGCTTTCAGATCATGGCTCCCACGCCCAGGGACAACATCGCGGTCACTGAAACGACAAAGGCATTCGAAGTTTTTATCGGGCGGATCTACTAAAGATCTTTCCAACTATTTTCCACTCTCCATCGACTTTCAAAAGGTTCATAAAGTCAACGAGAGTCTGGTTCTCGTATTCGAGGACAAGTTTGGCATTGGCCGCGTTGCCGAAAATATCGATGGAAGCGATGCTCGTCTTTCTGTCAGATTTTGGACCCGGCTTCATTCGGCTACCAAAAAATTCGAGAACGTTAACTTCCACATAGCCGTCGCCCCCAATATATTTCATAGTGGCATTTTCGTGAAAAGCTTTCTTGAGCGTGTCAAAGTCGTTATTAGTGCCACCGTCGAGGTAGTAGGAGACTACTTTTTCGATCGCGGCATAGTCGCTGTCTTGGGCTTGAGCAGTTTGCGAAAAGGTGCTTACTACAAAGAGCAGGAGAAGAATGGAGCGTAGTCGTAGGATCATCGTCGTTTTTAGGTTTTGGTCTATAGAAAAGGGATTGAGCCTTTCAGCATTGATTTACGACAATGTTTTCAGAGAGTTACTGGGGACGTTTTTTCGCATAAGGCTTGCGGATTTGCGGCGGGCAGTACTCTCACCAAGCAGAAAGTAATCGATTCAAACCGACTCAGCAAGGCGTGCGAGTCCAAAGCATGCGCATATTGGGCGGCGTGCCTCTCCACATGCGAGAGCGTCTACTGTGTACTGCGGTGTGCCGTCTGAAACGAGTCTGATCCCAAGGGGCCGATTTCCAGGCGGAGCGTCTTATCTACAGATTCACGCCGAAATCTGACGCTTACTGTTTGATTGGATGCCGAATCATAGGCAACAAATCTGGCGGGAATAAGTGACGATCGTTTTGATTTATCGACTTCCCTGATGCGTTTGGAAATGCCATCATCTGGGTCAAACATCCGAATCCAGGATCTAGACGGTGGGCGAATTGAAAATACGAGTTCAGATATTGAAGGTGGGTAGCCTCCCGTGCCTCTGTGCATGAGATTACCCGTTACGCCATCCCAAACGAATCGTATTGAAGTATCACCGGAATCCCATGTGGCTCGAATAAAAGATTGAATACCCCAGCCATTATCCTCAAATCCAAAAGCAGAATCCTCGTCTCTATAAACCGAGCCCAGAACTTGCAGTTTGAGAGACTGGTCACTTAGATCGACCTCAGCCGCGATAATCTCAGACGTGCTTTCAATATACTCGTCCATACTTCCCGGAGCTGCGCCGAACAACTTGCGAAGCGATTCCCGATCATCCTGTATCAAGGCCGTTATCGTATCCAATGACTTTTTTTCGGCACGAACATATCGCTCGTCGGCTTTCGAATCGGAAAATTGAAAGAGGTTGCCGGAATAAATAATTCGAATAGTATCGCTTGCAGACATAACTTCAAACGAAGAACCATCGGATGCGACGTAAACACCGTCATAAAAACTCAAGTCGTGATCGGAGTCGGTTGACTGAGCTGAAGATACTTGAAGGCCGATCCCGGAGAAGAGAAGAAAGGCAGCGATTAGCGAGCGCACGGAATCAAGGGTTATGGAAGATTAAATTCAAATTTGTTTCTACGGCGTAATGAATAAGCGGTTACAACAGCTGCCTCACAACTTGTGGGCTTCTTGTCCGCGTTAAGGTCGCTACGTATCTTGGTTGCCAAGCGCTTTCTCTGGCGATTCGCCGAGGAATACACAATGATTACGATGAACTAGGACGACGATGACCACGAGTGATTTCAACCAGGCAGATTCCCTTTCCGCTATGAAACGAATTCTACTCGTCCTCACCGTTCTGGTTTTTCTTGGAAGCATCATGGCTTCCGGCTGTGCTCAAATTACCAGCCAAACACAAAACCAGAGTTTCAAGGCTGATCAGGCATTTGATACCCTCCGTGTCCTGATCTACAACGTTCGACACGGAGCCGGCATGGATCATAAGCTCGACCTTGAGCGCACGGCGGCCGTCATTGCAGCACAACAAGCCGATATCGTGTTGCTGCAAGAAATAGATAGCAGCACGGTACGTACCGGGGGTGTGTACCAGGCGGCTAGGCTGGCCCGGCTCTCCGGGATGCCCTACCATGCATTCGGGCCCTTCATGGACTACGATGGTGGAGCTTACGGTATGGCGGCACTCTCGGCTTGGCCTATTCTGTCGGTCTCTAACCACCGTCTTCCTTCGGGCTCGGAACCACGCACTGCTCTGGCTATACGGGTTAAGCCGGGCGATCAGATGCCCGAGATGGTGTTCGCGGGTATTCACTTCTACCAGACCGAAGAGCAGCGTTTGGCCCAAGCTCAGCGACTTGTGGATGTATTCGCAGAAGAGACGGCTCCGGTCTTCCTAGCCGGTGATTTCAACTCGAAGCCGGACGACCCCGTCATGCGTCTGATGGATTCGCACTGGACACGGCCCCTTAAGCCAGTCGACGCGCGTCGCACCTTTCCCGCCGACACGCCGCGTGTCGAGATCGACTATTTCTTGTATCGCCCGAGGGAGCAATTCACGGTCATTGAGCATCGTGTCATCGACGAGCCGATAGCTTCAGACCACCGCCCTGTCCTGCTCGTTCTTGCAGTTCGGAACCATGCGGAAGAATAGAAAGAGCCATGATGGCGCCTCTTGATCCTTGCTCACAGACTGGCGGTGAGGCAAAAACAAAAGTTATAAATCCGTATTGTCAGACGAGATTATTCTACGATTCGATTCCATCGTAGAGACTGAATTCCAGCTTTGACGACGCCAATAATCTCACCTTCCGTATCTCTTTTGAATGAAAGAGTAGCAAAGTCGTCATCAAAAAAGAAGCTGTCTTTACCGAATGGAAATATTTGGCGCTTTCCTTCTTTATTAAGGCCAAAAAAAATCTTCTCTCCCTCAAATACGACAACTCTTTCCCCATGAAAATCTGACCCGTACTTGCCTTCGTAGGATGCTAGATCCTTCTCACTGAGTTCGATAGTTTCCCATACAAGAGGCTTTTCAATCGATATTCCCGCCATTTTAAAAGCAGCATTCCAAGGTAAATGACAGTCACAATTTGCCAAGACAGCAACAAATACTTTCTCTTCCAAAAGATAGAGCGAGGAAGAATGGTAACCCATAATGGTACCTATGTGCTGAACCATTGAACTTCCTTTCAAATCTCCAACGAACCAACCATATCCGTAACCAGTCGGCTCATTGTTGTCTAGAAGAAAGGAGGTCTGTGCTTTTTCTAGGTTCGTCTTATTGATAACCTTTCCCTCGTACAGGCCATCATACCATTTTGACAAGTCTTCTACTGTTGAGAATAATACACCAGCACCGTGAGGCTGTGTCATACTGATATAGTCAGCATTTTCGTACTCATTACTACTATTTCTTTTGTAGCCAGAAGCACGATCCTCAGCAACTCTATGATTGGACCCGACATAGGTATTGTTCATGCCTATCGGACGAAAGAAGGTCTCATCCAAATAATCCCCATAGCTCATTCCTGAGACTATTTCTACGATGTGACCTAATAGGAAATAGCCAGAATCGTTGTATAGAAAATCTTCTCCCGGAGCGAAATCCATGGGCTCGTTTTTGAAAAATTCTATCATCTCAGAGGGCGAGAGATCTTTCTTCCAGAACTCCTTATCCCATTCCTTCAAGCGTGTAAAACTCTTTATTCCAGATGTGTGTGTTAATAAGTGTTCTATACTTATGTGGTGTCCATGAGTAGGGTAATCAGGAATGAATCTTGTGATATCATCGTCTAAGGCTAACTTCCCCTCCTCCATCAATCTGAGTATCGCGCAGGACGTGAATTGCTTCGTAATTGAGCCAATTCCGAAGCTGTGATCCAGCTTCATATCAAGCCCGAATCCTAGATCGGCCTTACCAAATGCTTTGTGAAATACTATCTCCCCATTTTTAGCGACCAAGGCCGTGCCACCCGGGCCATCAGAAGGAAATAATTCTCCCAGTAGTTTTTCGAATGAATGGGCTTGGCTTTGTGCTGCTGAGGGCCCTGTTGATATCAACATCCCCAAAACTATCCACAACAGAAAATGCAATGCTTTTTTCATGGCTGTTATTTTTGGATCTGAGATAGAATAAAAAACATCCGCCCTTCTGGTCTACGATGCATCCTTGCCGTAATCACATCAGATGGCATTGTTAACAGCCCTTTGACTATGAGCAGCTCAGAAATGATCAAGAGTATAACTTTTTCCTAAAGACATTAAGAAATCGATACAACTGGCTAAGAGAATCTGATAATGACGGTGTGTTAGAGATTATGAATGAATTACTTCATGAAATTGACCAGGAGCTAAAAGAGATAGACAAGAACTACAAGGAAAGGATTGAAGAATGATCCTTGACAGTTCCGTTTAATTGCGCGAGATGGTGTCATTGCATTTCAATGACCCACGTTTCAGAATCGGGAGAAATATGCCGCTCGACTACGGTCGAGTCGTGATTTGCTCCGCCACTAGTTGCCAGCTCCCATCTCTATGTACCCATACTCAGAGCTCAATCCGAGGTCAAGTAGACCAGTATCATCGAAAAAATGAATACCAAGTCTTGGGGCCTTCACCTGGCGTCAATCGAAGGATCAAACTGATAACCAAATCGGTCAATGTCATCTTTCAGAAAATCATCGACTAATTGCCGACCGTAGTCTGAATAGTAAGCAGCGTAATGGAGATGATTTGTTTGGTTCATTTTTGTCAGGGGTGGGCACCGAATCTTCGCCTCGACGAATTGCTGGGAGACATCGTCGGCAAAATTTTCAAACCTCGCTAACCCATCCGTAAGGAGTGTTCCTTTAGAGTCTGACAATTGGTGGAATTGGCTCATAACGGGCCGTTCTACGTCATCAACAATCATTGTTGCATTAAGTATTTGATCCAGATAAGCGTCAAAATTCTGCCAGTGGGGCACGTCGGGGTCAGCCAAAGACCTGCTGTCCAAGTCAGGTGCACGAGACGCTGACTCCAAATACGAGTACCAAGACACAAGCCGATCCCATGGATTGCGCACGACGGCGAACTTGTAGGTCGAATCGAATAACTCGCCGAGTTGCGAACGTGCTTCGAACAGTGGCATATGTTGTGAATTTCCCAAGGTCGTCCACGTGCCTCCACTGCTTCGAAGGCTCGTTCGCACCGAAATTCCTCCGGTACGACTGACGTGGACGAATAATACGTTTGCTTGGAATGAATACAACATTTTGATTCTTAACTACTTCAACATTTGACTGACAGCCATGGAAGGGAATGGCGAATAGAATTAAGGGCTGGCGGATTTGCGGCGGGCATTGCTCTTATCAAGCAGAAAGTAACAGATTCAACCCGACTCAGCAAGGCGTGCGAGTCTGTAACCGGTTCGTCACCTTGATACGATAATTATTCCAACGCGACGCTTCAACGTAAAACGGAAACACAACGCTCTCAACGATTTAGACCGTCATACTTTTGGTCGGGAGCATGTTTGACTTAGCCGTCAATCCCCAGTCTAGAAACCAAGTCTTTCACCGGAGGCCTCCACTAGACGTAGGGCGTATTGGTGTCCCATGGCGTCCGATCCCTGATAGACCTTGCCAAAATCGCGGTGCAAGGGAATGTCCACCGCAAAATGGCTGGCGCGGCCCACAACGCCTTCGAGGTGCAGGCAGTCCACGTAGCTATCCCCGCGAATCGCCGCCGAGTGCTCCGTAATCAGGAATACCTTCCCCTCGATCGCGGCGGGAACGACCTGCTCCCCGTCCGCAAGTAGTCCGGGCCAGGCCATGGTGCCTCGCATCGTATCGTCAGGACCAACCTCAAAGGTGAGTAACATGTACCCGAGCGGGCCAACGAAATCGTCGTCTGCCGCGCCCGTTATGTCGCAGGTCCACTTACCGCTCGTTTGAAATGCAGGAACACAGGGACGGAGATAAGGCAGGATGGTCTGCGTGAAGTAGGGTTCTTCGCCCTCCAGAAAATATAATCAAGCCCTAGGCTATCGGAAGCGTAGTGATACAAAACATCCACCGTCACGCGGCTGCCGGTGCTCGGGTCTATGTCGGCCAGATTACGATCTTGAACCGCCAAGCCGGCGGCTACACCAGGACTCCGCTTATCCTAATAGTCGGACTTCGCTACTTGGTATGCCATTTGAAGCCCATTACTTTTTCAATGGGAGTCTCTACTCCGTCGGCATCTATACTTATTCTCAAAGAGCTCAAATAGCACATGTTTTCTCGCACGAACAGAATTCTCGCACCTCCATCCTTTAGAGTCGAATGCCATCGAGCTTTGCCCGTCTCTGTGTTGATTCTCTTTAGTTTGCCCTCCAACACAGCAAAAACTGTTTTTCCTTTCCGATCCACTGCCAAATCAGTTAATTCCATGGAAAACTCGGAGTTGCGAGATTCTTTGTTCCAAACTGTTCTTCCGTCTTCTATGTCAATTCCACTAAGAAATCGAAATCCAGTTTCACTGTTGGCAGAGACAGTTAGAAGAATCTCATCTACAATTTCAATACTCCCAAGGGATTGGGTTTCTGGAACTTTCTTAGACCATATGGTGTCGCCCGTCTCTAAATTTAGTCTGAAGAGGTCGGGCTGGTCAGGGGTAAGAGAGTCGCTGGTGGCAACAAAAAGGGCTCCATCATGAACCAGCGGCATTCTTGATGTTTTCCCTGGAAGGCTCCTTGACCAAAGCGTTTCTCCAGTTTCAAAATTTACTGCGATTATATTGTTCTCAGAGGAAAAAACAGAAAAGTAGAGAACTCCACTGTCGTAAACTGGTCGGAACTGAGCAAGCTCTCCGACAGTTTTATTGACCCATTTGATTTCGCCTGTATTGGCATCGAAGGCGACAAAGTAACCGCTGTCATAGGGATTCAAAAGAAGTCCATCACGAAAGTACAGTTGCAGGCGTCCAGAAACTATTGGAAACCTATCATTCGTGAAACGCCAATTCTCCTCCAAGGTATCTAGATCTATGGAAATAATAAGAGACTCAGACCCAAGAAATAGCATTCGGTCTATGATTAAGAAATCTGTTATATGGTCCTCGCCATTGGTGTGTTCGTATCGCCAAACTTCCTTGCCTTCGAATCTATTGAGTCCAACCAATGAGGCTGGTTTTCCCATGCCACCGTCATCTAATATGTATAGAATTTCTCCAATTACATGAGACTCTGAGAACGAAAGAGAGCCATCAATTCTGAAAGTTCTTTTCGGTTCTGTTTCAAAACAACCTGGTACGAGTAGACCTAGCAAAAGCAGAGAGATTGTCTTCATTTCTAACTCCTTAATACAATGAAAGGAAAAGTGTGTAGGGGAGGCACAGTGAACCGCTCAAAGCGGCTGGATTTAGTTTTGCCCACCGAGCGTCGCGAGTTAACCGTCCGTTGATTGCGTCATCAGCGAGTTTGCGACATTCGAGTGGCGGGCGGTCGTACTTCGTGAGACTGAGTGATATAGAGAAAGTAATCCATTTTCCACCTGAATGTTAAATTTATATTTAGGTCTAACAGTCGGGCCGCCGTGTTATTGGACTCGTTGTACAGGGAAAAACCCTTGTCCAAGGTCATCCATATAACCGTCAATCACCACATAGACCATTCTGTCGGTTTCGACGCAAGACAAGTGCACACTCCATAAAAACGTTGAAACGCCTTTAAAGGTGAGAATCTACCAGATTCAAGCTCGGAAATTACCATTCTTTTAAGGTCGCCAAATATAACTCTGCTCTTCGAGGGGCTTTGTCTAAGAATGTCATCGCAATTTGGTTTAGTTTTACCACAAGTTATTCCAAAACCGTGCGACACTTACACCGCGACCCGCGACCCGCAAACCGCTCCCCAATCCCTCATGCTTGAGCTTCTTGGTCCCCTCATGTTCTTGGTTGCTCTGGCCTTGATCTTCACCGGTTATCCTGTCGCCTTTTCTTTGGGAGGGACAGCATTGCTCTTTGCCTTCATCGGGATTGTGACGGGCTATCTGGACTGGTCATTGATGAACGCGATGCCCGAACGCATCTTCGGCATCATGGGCAACTATGTCTTATTAGCTGTTCCTTTCTTCATCTTCATGGGCACCATGTTGGAGAAGTCCAAGCTGGCGGAGGACTTGCTGCGGACTATTGGAATGCTCTTCGGAAGAATGCGAGGCGGACTTGCTCTTGCCGTCGTTTTTGTAGGCGCCTTGTTGGCGGCTGCTACGGGGGTTGTCGGTGCGAGTGTCGTGGCTATGGGAATGATTTCACTTCCTGTCATGCTTCGCTACAATTACGACATGCCTCTTGCGACTGGAGTAATTGCGGCCTCAGGTACGCTTGGTCAAATTATTCCACCTAGTGTCGTACTTGTGGTCTTGGGAGATCAGCTCGGAGTGTCCGTCGGCGATCTCTTCGTTGGTTCGTTTCTTCCGGGCCTGATGCTCGTTGGTCTCTATGCATTATATATAGTTCTAGTAGCTGTCTTTAAGCCAGAGGCTGCGCCGGCGTTGCCAGCTAGCGAGCGCGAAGCTTTTGGAGGAAAGTTACTGAAGCAGGTTGCTCTGGTAATGCTCCCGCCACTCTTTCTAATTCTGTTAGTACTCGGAAGTATTTTTGCTGGAGTCGCAACGCCTACTGAAGCCGGCGCACTTGGTGCATTGGGTGCGATGATTCTTGCCGGTCTTAATCGCCGACTAGATCTGAAGGCATTGAAAGCCACGATGATGTCGACCACCCACCTGACTTCCATGGTGATGATGCTCTTGATCGGATCGACGGCCTTTGCTCTGGTCTTCCGCGGACTCGATGGAGATCTCTGGATTCAAGACCTTCTGACAAATCTTCCTGGTGGAAAGATCGGACTCCTAATTGTCGCGAATCTTGTGATCTTCGGACTGGGATTCTTTATCGACTTTTTTGAAATCGCTTTTATCATTATTCCACTTCTTCTTCCTGCAGCCGAGGTAATGGATATCGATTTAATTTGGTTCGGCGTCATGATAGGAATGAACTTGCAGACTTCCTTTCTAACACCGCCCTTTGGCTTTGCACTATTTTACCTTCGAGGGGTTGCTCCGCCGGAGGTCAAGACAAGTGATATCTATAGAGGTGCGATCCCATTCATCATTATTCAACTTATTGGATTGGGAATTTTGGTTCTATTCCCCGAGATCGTTCACGTCCTCCTTTAGCATATCGCCAAGAATCGAGTCAAAGGATGTCCCGATTTACGACATCTGCCGGTCGCCTTGGCTCGAAGTGTTGCTGTCCTGAACTTTCGAGATAACAGATGCACCTGTGCCTTCGAGCAATTTGACAAAAGCGAGATTGTCCTGATAGACTTCACGTGATTTCTTTGACTCGAATGTTTGAATACTTATAATGCATTTGTCGGCAACACCCTACAAATGTCGACCGATACAAAGTCCTAAACGAGGATACGTATTGCACATCTTTAAGAGGTTTTCGCCAATTCGGCTAAATCTCTTGATAACCCATAATATTATGAAGAATCGCTTCTATTTGCTCATCATTATATTCCTAACGGTGGGCCTATTCACGAATGACGCGTTTGCTCAGCCATCAAAGGTTCTCAATGTTGACGCTCCCATTGGACCAACGAAGGCAAACTACGTAAACGGCTTCGGACCAAATAATCCTGCAGTTGCTACACCGATGACAACTATTGTTTCGGCAGATCAGTTGGCTTACTCGGCTCAATATGCTGGCTTAACGTTTGTTGAACCTGATCCTCTCAAGCTGAATATCAAACCAGAAGTACCGCTCGTTGCGGCAGGCTTGAGCCCAGCGAGAAATATGTTTGAAGCAAA
Source organism: Rhodothermales bacterium (assembly GCA_965250215.1). Classification (GTDB taxonomy): domain Bacteria; phylum Bacteroidota; class Rhodothermia; order Rhodothermales; family DATKEJ01; genus CBDFNN01. Next base: position 307,212 of record CBDFNN010000004.1, read on the forward strand.
AACATTACCGAGTTCTCGCCAGTCCATGGCCGTTCCGCATGTTGGCTGTGAGTCAGGTGACCAAGCAGTTAGTGGCGGGTTTATTCCTCCAGATCCTCATGGAACGGTTGGTACAAATCATGCTCTTATGGTTAACAACGTGGCTATTCAGGGTTTTTCGAAAGACTGTGTAGAGTCAGGCGATCTAGCACTTCAAAGTCTTCAAAGCTTTTTTGGTCTAGCCACATCCAGCTTTGACCCCAAAGCACGGTGGGATCAATTTGAAAGCCGTTTCGTGGTGGTCACGCTTGAAAAAGTCAACGGGGCTGGAAATCCGAGCGCAGGAAACCATTCAAGAATTATTGTCGGTGCCTCTCCCGTAGGAACGCTAGCTGGAGCTTGGAATTCTGTTGCTATAGATGCGAAGCTTCTCAATGGCGCAGTTGAAAAATGGTGTGACTATCCGGGTTTTGGTATTGACGAAGAAGCGATCTATGTCACCTGCAATTATTTTGATTTTCCAGGTGCTGCTTCAGGATTTTTTACCAGACAATTCGTACTCAATAAGACGACACTTTATGCAGGTACTTTCAACCCTGTAACCGATCTTTTTGTATACGATCTTGCGACGGACACGGCTAACCCATGTAACTCAACTCATCAACCGGCACATATGTTGACTAACCCTGGGGGAACAATCGGAAACTATTTTACAGCTTACTCGAGTTGCTCCTTTGGTGGTGTGGGTGGAGATGAGGTCACGCCGATAATGACTTTGAATAATCCCTTGGCAGCACTTCCACCGACTTCATCTTTAGTTTTCACCCTACCCGGTGATATTTCAGATGTCGGTGGAGTTTTTGGGTTTCCCCCTCTGACTGATATGCCGCAATCAGGGACCGCCACCACTGTGGAGTCCAATGATCCTCGTGCCTTGGATTCAATCTATCTGAATGGAGATATGTTTGTTACCGCGACATTCATGCCAAATCTGGCCGCCGGTAGCGCAGGCGATGTTGGAGAAACGACAGCGATAGTCTTCGAATATGATATGTCAGCTGGTGCTCCAGCTACAACCCTGCGAAATATAATCGTCGGAGGTGACAATATCGATGCTGGTATGTTCACCACCTTCCCTTCTGTTTCCGCGAATGCAAATACAGTGGCGATAGGAGTCGCGGCTTCGAGTTCCAGTCACTTTGTTGGGGCCTACTATGCACTATTTAATCGTACGACGACTACCTTGGGTCCGTTAGAAGTCATGCGCGAGGGTCGAGATACCTATTTCCAGGACTTTGGGTCTGGTAGGAATAGATGGGGAGACTACACCTCGGTTGCTGCTGATCCGACCGACAGTAGCTTTTGGATATTCAATGAGTATGCGCAGGAGACAGCTGGTACCGGTGCTTGGGGTCAGTACATTGTTCAGGTAGCTGCCGCCGCTCCGGCAGGGCCAGCCAACGATGATATTGCGTCAGCTCAATTGGTTAACACCACCCCATTTGCTGTAACGGTCAATACTAACGGGGCTGATTCTGAGGCAAGCGAATCTCAACCGATGTGTACAGTTGCTGGTAACGATTCGGGTAATTCCATTTGGTTTACCTACACACCGGGCATCGCAGGAAATGCTGACTTTTCCGTGACCGGTGGAGGAGATTACGTCTTAAGCTATTATACAGGTGCAGCTCACCCCTTAACGGGAGTAGGATGTGCCGACGATAACGGTCATGGCGGTGGAGAGAGCTTACTTACTCAAGCCGTGACGGGTGGAACGACCTATCTAATCCGAATTGCGGAATACGGCATGGCACCGAGCGCCGCCGAAAGAGCCGACGGGAATTCAGGGTCAGTGAGCTCCTCAGCTTTCTCGGAGGTCGGACTGAATGTACTCGGACCTCCACCGACCTCTCTTCCAGTTGAGCTTGTTAGCTTTAATGCAGAAGTCCAAGGAACAGACGTCATGCTACGCTGGACAACGGCTACTGAGACCAACAACGCTGGATTTGAAATTCAACGATTAGCCGGAGATGGTGAGGCCTTCGAAATCCTCGGTTTTGTTGATGGAAATGGAACGACAGTCGAGGCGATGAACTACAACTTCATGATCGATGGCGAGACACCAGGTACGCAGGTCTATAGATTGAAGCAAGTAGATTTCGATGGATCGGTTTTCTTCTCGGCGAGCATTGAAAGCCAAGTTGAAGTACCCAATGGTATCTGGCTAGGCGCAGCTTACCCGAATCCATTTAACCCAAGAACGAAGTTCTCGGTTGTGGTGGATGAGAATCAGGAAGTTAAGATTGAAGTATTCGACTATCTCGGTAAGAGTGTTGCTCTTCTCTATGAAGGATCACTCTCAGCAGGACAAGCGCATGAGTTCAGACTCGATGCCGATAACTTAACGAGTGGCACCTATTTGTACAGAGTCACCGGTTCTAAGTCGGCCAGCTTGACGAAGTCGGTTGTGTTGATGAAGTAAGGGGCTGAGGAAATAGAGGGGCTGAGGGCTGAGGGGCTGAGAAAGAGGTAGTCAGTCTCTAGTTCTTTGTCAGCCAGACAAGCCCGACAGTTAGATCAGCTAGAAAGGCTTGAAGGCTCGACTGAAAAGTCGGGCCTTCTTTGTTATTAGCAACATTTCATAACTGAGGTGTCTCGGATTTTGTAGTAACCAGATACTCTTTGCGTAATTATTTCGTCCTCGTTCTACTTCTGTGCTCCTGCGCAGGGACTAAATCCTATCCCATTCCGGCTCCACAAATGATGCCTATCGTGGGAGGCGACTTTCTCATGGGCGACTTCTACGAAGAGAAGGAAATCGATGCCTTACCCCTTCATCCTGAGCGAGTCGACAACTTCAAGATCTCGAGTCATGAAATTACCTACGATGAGTTTGATGCTTTTGCCAGGCTCCAGAATATAGACTTGCCTTCGGACGAAGATTCCGGTCGAGGACAACGTGCCGTTGTTATGGTTACTTGGGACGAAGCACTAGCTTACTGTTCCTTCTTTGACTATCGCTTGCCAACGGAAAGGGAATGGGAGTATGCGGCAAGAGGAAAAGAGCTGGGCGATATTTATTCAGGAACGACCAATGCCGACTCTCTTTTTTTCTACGCAAGAGTCCAGGAGAATACAGAGGCTCCGTTTTCCTTTTTAATCGGTAGCAAAAGGCCGAACGACTGGGGACTCTTTGACATGTCAGGAAATGTCTATGAATGGATCGGCGATTTCTATCAAATCTATCCGGACTCAGTCGGGAAAGAAACATGGATTGATTTGGAGGCTAGTTCCATTCGCATGATTCGTGGTGGTAGTTTTCGATCAGAAAAGAATGAAGCCATGACCTTTCAGCGTGCCGGAACCTTGCGGGATGTTCGATCGGAGATGATCGGCTTTCGATGTGCGAAGGATAACTGACGGGTCGTCTCCCATTCGATAACGATCACTGTGCTTTTCTGATTAGACAGCAAAGTCTGATCACACAGCTCTCGCGGTCCAATCCTGATTCCATCAGACTTAAGGCGTGCAAAAATACACGAACGGCTCTCGTTTTGGGGGAATTTTCGTGCGTTATATAATAGCCACCGTTATTCTAACTTCATTACTTTAACATGATGTAAGAATACCATTGGTATATCTCCATTAACAAGCAACATCCTTCCTCATTTTGTCCGGTATAAAAAAATTCAGATCAGCTGTTTCTTGCTTGCTTTCTGTCAAAGTGATTCTCGTCCTCGTCTTGGTCTGTCCTCAACTATCGATAGGTCAGACAATAGTAGAGCAAGTGTTGTGGTCGAAAAATTCTGGAGAAATCTGGAAGGCCAACAAAACCGGACCTGACCTCGGAACGGTTTGGCGGCAAATCGGCTACAATGCCTCCTCCTGGGAAGATGAAGCGTTCAAATTTTATGCAACTCATGGCACCGTACCCGCCGGTCGTGGCTATTATTTCAGGAAGGAGTTTGAAATCGTAGATGTCGAGCAAATTCAGTCGATACTTGCCGAATACTATTACGATGATGCGGCTGCTCTCTTCTTAAATGGGCAAGAAGTCTATCGAACCATTCGGAATAATCTTCCTACAGATCCGGAGCTTTCGATTTTCTATACACCTCCTCATGGGGGACTTGAGGACTATTATGTGGTCATTCCTGCCGCTTCCAACTCCTGCCAGGAGGGCTGTACAGACACGTCCACAGAAGCCATCCCGACAAACTTATTAGTAGAAGGCACTAATGTATTCGGAGTTATGGTTTGGGATCGTGGAGGCTCTGATCTGGGAGTGGATTTGGCCGTAACCTTTACACGAGATACAGACATTGTTGTAGACAAAGACGTCGTCATTAATGAGTTCATGAGTTCTAATGACAATGGATTGCTTGACGAAGACGGGGACGACTCTGATTGGATTGAATTGCACAATGTGTCTGCTAGTGCCGTCAATATGGACGGGTGGATAATTCGGGATTTGGGGACAGAATGGACCTTTCCGGCGGTGTCGATCGATCCTGACGAGTACGTCGTGATCTTCGCCTCGGACAAAAACAGAACTGATCCGGCGAGCGAACTGCACACCAGCTTTAAGCTTAGCAAGGAAGATGACGAACTTACACTGGTTAATCCGGAGGGCTATATCATTGATCAGTATGAGGCTGAGAGCCTTCTCCCACAATTTGCTAACGTCTCCTACGGTCGTGGCAATGACGACGACAACTCAAAAGGCTTCCTAAGTTTTTCGACACCGGAAAACACAAACTCAGCCAATGGGACAAACTACCCCCCAGTCCTTCGAAAATTTAGCGATCGCATTTTCAACCTCAACGAACCTGTGACGATTTTCCCCTCGGCCTTCGACCCCGATGGATTGCCCGTCAGCTACGAGTTAACACCTCTTCCACCTGGTATGATGATCAACGCTAGCACCGGGGAGATTTCTGGAAGTGCTAGTTCAGTTGGAGTTTTCACAAGCGAACTTCGTGTGACCGATGATGACAACTTGGTTGACACAGAATCTGTTGATTGGTATGTGATCGATACGCCCCCAGGACCTATTAAATTTGTTCTGAACGAGTACAACGCTGTAGCATCAGACCGCTTTCTTGATGGAGGGGAAGACCCCGCTTTTGGAGCGGTGCTTGGGAATGGAGGAGACTGGTTTGAATTTGTTGTAGTTGAAGACGATCTCGATTTGCGGGGATGGGCCATCGAACTGTGGGATCGAGATCATCCAGACGATCTCATGGCAAACACAACGACCCTTGTCTTTAACCAAAGGCAAGAGCTGTCTTCGATTCCCTCTGGCACCATAATTACTATAAGCGAAGAAATCCCCGACGATATGGGTTTTTATCCTCCAGGGGATTGGCATTTGAATTTGCAGTCGAACGATTTTGATGCGGGTGGATTTTTTACGGCTGAAAGCCAAGAAAATTTCAACTCCTCGAGATCGAATCAAGTTGTCATTATCCGAAACGCAAGTGGTGGTCTCGAATCTCCAGCAGTCGGTGAAACCGATGCATGGGATTTTATAAATGGAGTTAGTGGCTCGGAAGTCTTTAGCAATTGCGCCGTTCCGTCCACGTCCACCCCCGTTGATCCACTCGTTGACTTCGATGACAGCAGCGAATTTAGTAGCTTTGGATATCCCAATACCTGTCGTTTCAAAAACGACCCGGTTGATTTGAATGATGATGAAATCATAACTCAAGATTTCGGTGATATTCGAGACCAGGACGGCGATGGAGAGGTTGATAACTCCGACACAGATACTGACAATGACGGTATTCCGGACGATTCTGAAAGTCAGACCGGAACGGATACAGCCATTGCGGGAGTCCTAGTTGCGTCATTCGACGCATTTGAGGCTGCGCAGACTGGGGACTGGGTAGCGGTCTCTAATGCAGAGTACCAGGCCTTGGCAGCTGTGCAAGGAGCAGATGGATTTGGAACGTCTGAGGCCAATGCGAAGTCAGGCCCTATCGGCAATTTCGCGGGCAACGCGCTCTACACTTTCGGATTGTCCACCAATCCCTCTGATGCCAATATTCATATGGTGGCATTCTCACGAGGTTCAGGTATAGGCACCTCAGGTAACAACGATATTGTTAGACTCTCGTCGACCGGAAACAGCAACTACAATCCAGTCGGAAATGCTCTTCCAAGTTCGAGTCCGGAAAGTAACCGTCAATTTTTCGTTTTGAAAGGTGCCGATGCCACCTTGTATTCAAATCAACAGTATCTGGGTTTTACGACTGATCAAAACAATCCTATTTACTACAATGCATCGGGGACGAATGGTCGCTATTCATCTGGATCAACCGCCAACCCCAGGAACAACGACTATGGTTGGTCGCTATCGGGAATAAGTCTTCCCGAGTCAAACGGCGTTGAGAATACCGATGAGGATGGGGACTTAGTCGACAATCTCTTCGATTTGGATAGCGATAACGATGCCATACCAGATGTCATCGAGGCGGGTTTGACCGATAGCAATCAGGACTTCCAGGTAGACGATCCTGCAGAAGCGGCCAGTGTGACTAATCCACCGGACACGGATTCGGATGGTATCCCAGATTTTCTTGATCTCGAGAGTGATAATAGCGCTAACGACGGCACGGACTATGATATAGCGAACACAGGTTTTGCCGCCCTCGACACAAACAACGACGGTCGAGTTGATGGGGGCGATCAAGACGGAGGATCTGATATCAACAACAACGGAGTAGATGATGCGATCGAAGATCTGATGGACAATTTGTCCAACGACCCCCCGGTAGTTGAAATCACTTCTCCAAGCAACTTGGCCAGATTTGATCCAGCTACGCCCTTTTCGGTTACGGTTCAGGTCACCGATCCAGATGTTGGTGACAGCATCGATTCAGTTCGAGTCTCGGTAGGGAGCTACCATTTTCCCACCCTGACAACAGGCCCACCATGGACCTTCATGGCGGAGTTACCACCGGGGAAATATGATCTTCATGCTGAAGCTTGGGACAGTCGGGAAAGAGGTGGTAGTTCCAGTGTGGATCCGAGAGTCACCGTCGCTATCGAGAATGCCTGTGCGCTTGCTTCGGACATCGTCATCAATGAGATAAACTATAATGACGCCGCTGCCTTCCAGGTCGGCGACTGGGTTGAATTGTACAACCCCTCTCTCGGACCAAGTGATATCGGAGGATGGGTATTGAAGGATGCTGATCAAGGCAGCTGGTTCATATTTCCTGAGGGCTACGTGATACCTGGAAGAGGATTTGCCGTCGTGGCTCAGGATACGAGCGCCTTCAAGTTGGGCTATCCAAGTCTTTCAAGCGCCAGAATAGAGCAGATAGAATTTGGATTTGATAATTCCGGTGATCAGATCAATTTGTACGACACAAATGGTTGCCGAGTTGACAAAGTGCAGTATGAGGATGCCGGACTATGGCCCGCAGAGCCCGACGGTAATGGCCCGACTCTGGAATTGATCGATCCTGCTCTTGATAACCTCAATGCGAGCAATTGGCAAGTATCAGCAGACTCTCCAGGTGGTAGCCCCATGGCTGCTAATTCAGGGCAGGTGCCAAGTGATGGACCGGGTCTCATTCTTCAGTTGCAAGTTTATTTGGCGGGTGCCTTCACGGGATCGGAAATGACAACTGCGCTTGGAGACCAATCGCTGTTGCCCCTGACGCAGCCCTATCCGTATGTCAATAGCGTGCTCGTAGAACAGAGTTTTCTGAATAGTCATCCAGAAATGGTCGATTGGATTTGGTTAGAACTTCGAACCGGAAGCGCTGCATCGACTGCTGTCTATCGAGCCGCCCACCCCCTTGCCAAAGACGGGCAAATTCTCGATCCAGAGACGGGTCAGACCACGACCCACATAAAGGGGCTAGCAGAAGGAGACTATTTCATAGTTGTTGGCCATAGAAACCATCTGTCTGCGATGACGGCCATCGCCATCCAACTTACAGAGAGCAGCAACGCTGTCGTCGATTTGAGCAGCAATATTAACGATGCCTATCAAGTTGATGGAGCTCCGATGCAGCTTTTGTCAAACGGAAAGTACGGTCTTTTCGCAGGTGACTTGAACGGTGATGGCAAAGTCATCTACACTGGCGGCAATAATGATAGAGTTGAAGTGCTCACAACCGCAGGAGGTCCTACGGCATTTGATATTGCATTTGGATATTTGCTCCAAGACGTGAATTTGGATGGCAAAGTCGCTTATGCGGGAGGGAATAATGATCGCGTTGTTATTCTCGGGGCCGCAGGCGGACCATCGGCGTTTGATTCCGCGAATTCGCAAGTGCCAGATTAGATCATAGTTTCAAATCTCCGATTTGAAAAGACAAATGTCTTAGTTCACTTTGGTTTTCATCTAGGACAAATGGGTGGAGCGACACAGAATTCTTGGAGATTCAAATATGGAAGCAAAAGGAATGTTTAGATCGATAGACGAACTATTGCACACGCTTCCCCAAATTGGGAAGGTCAGGTGGATTGGACTGAGGACAGAAAGACGAGGTGCAATAGCCATCGTCGAGGAAGTTGAAGCGACGGTTGAAAATGGACTGCTCGGAGACCGCTATAGTGGAGGTCCTGGGTCGAAAAGGCAAGTGACACTTATTCAAGCGGAGCACTTGCCGGCCATCGCGGGTTTGCTACAGGTTGAGGAGCTAGATCCTGTTTTGCTGCGGAGAAATATTGTAGTGAGTGGAGTCAATCTTCTGGCACTGAAAGACAAGAAGTTCAAAATCGGATCTGCCATTCTCAAGGGGACAGGTCCATGTCAACCGTGCAGCCGGATGGAGCAAAATTTTGGCCCAGGTGGCTACAACGCCGTTCGCGGACATGGCGGCATTACGGCCAGTGTAGTAGAAGATGGATGGATTCGGCTTGGAGATAAAGTCGAGATGGCCGCCCGTAGCTAGTTATTGCTTTAGGACAGAGGACCGCAAGGACATTGGTTAACTTCATCACGGCCTACGAAATTCCTTCAGTAGACCGTGATCTTCCAACCTAATTTATAACGGCCGGCAGTATGTATTTCGTCATCATTCGATCGACCTGGGGATGTGCGTAGGGTCTTCCATATGCCGAAGCCGTGATCACGATCACGAGCGGCAGATCGGTAAAGACAAAGATCTTATTTCCCCCATTCCCTGTGCATAGAAAGGCCTCATGGCTTTTTCCCTCGATCTCAAAGGTCTGGCGCCAGAAGAGATATCCATAGCCTTCGTTTTTTTCAGGGTTTAGGAAGTAGTTAGACAGACTTTCCTTGACCCAAGATTGAGTCAATATTTGGTCGTCACCCCATATTCCACCGTTCTTATAAAGTTGGCCAAACTTCGCAAAGTCCAGGGCACTCAGGCGTAAACCGCCCGCAGTATTTGCAACTTCCGTGGGTGTGTATTGCCACTGGTAATCTGTGATATTCAATGGCTTAAAGAGTTTTGCATCGGTGTAAGCATCCAATCCTCCAGGGACAGCCTTGTGCAAAATGTCACCCAGTACGACGGCACCCGCTGTGAAGTAATCCCAATTCTTTCCGATTTCCTTTTTCGAATCCATGGGCAGGTCCAAGGCAAACTTTACCCAATCGTCTGTGGGATACATATACTCTTCGTTGCCGGGAGAATCCATGTCCTCATCCGTGCCATCTATTCCCGAGCTCATTGTTAAAAGAGACTTGATCGTAACCGCGGCTTTTTCTGGCGAGTTATTGTCGAAGCTGCTAAGGTCATAGAAGTCGGCAAGATTTTGATCCACGCTTTCAAGATGTCCTTCTTGAAGGGCTATACCAGTTATCGTTGAGGCGAAAGTTTTACCAACCGATCGTGGATCGTGCAAGGATGATCTGTCTTCTCCATTGAAATACTCTTCGATCAATAGTCTTCCGTCCTTGATGACTACGATCCCATTGATCTCCTTAAAGTCCTTCTCTGCTATCCCCTTGTTCAGCTCTCGAATTTTTCCTTTGTCAAAGGAAGCATCAGATAAGGCCCATCCACTGTTTGGAGCGATGGCTTGAACAGCAATCTCATCCTCTGTTGCGGGTATCGGCTTTGGGAGAGAAAGGGTGATATCACCTTCAGCTATTATCTCGCCGACGACAATTTCACCATGATCCAAGTAAGGTCGCATCTCGATACGGAAGTTGTGTGGACCATTCTTGAGAGCTGCCTCACCTCCATCGCGCATGAAGAATCTCATCCAAAGGAATCGGCTCCAGTAGTCTTCTCCCTGATTGCTCGCGAGAGGTGCGTGGAGGATAACTTGTTTACTCTTTTGATCGAACAAACCTGCTCCGAAATTGAGATTCTCCTGATAGACCTGCTCGTCGTCTACAAAGAAGGTGAATTGGTAGTTGCCACTATTGGCTAGTTCTTGAGCCCTCAAATTCCTGTCCAGTGGATGTAGGTAGTTAACGAGGGAATTCCCTTGGAATGCCGTCATAGCCAAGTTGGAGCCTTCCTCTAAGAGAAAGGAATCCAGCAGGTCCGACTCGTCCAACTGATCGAGAGGTAAAAGGCCTTCGGTGAATACGATTTTTCCGAGATGCTTCTCGTGGAGCGGATGGGAGAACTCGTCGGCTTGAACCAGATCTGGGGTATCTTGACAGCCGATTAAAAGGCTAGGGACCATAAGCAAAAGAAGGAGGAAGTTTAGTCTGCTTTTGGATTTAGGCAGACTTGTATTGTGGACGAGATTCATGATTATTTTCATTGTTAATAAATTCTGTTTGCGAGAAGCCAGAAGCTAGAAGCCAGATTCTGCTTTCTCAATCCTGCTTGAAATGGGCTCGCGAGAGGTCGACATGTTTTGAAGAAGACCTTTGCAGGCGGCTTCCAGATCGCCCGACTTTAGTGCTTGAATAATGACATCGTGTTCTTTGGCGACCTGCTTGACATTGATCTCAGTATCCATATAGAGGATCTCGTATCGACGGGTTTTCCAAATGTGATCATCGATGAGGTCCAGCAATATTTGATTCTGGCAGTGTTGAAGAAGGATTCGATGCCATTGATCATCCAGATCAACGATGTGGCTTGCTGCGCCTTTGGAAGATCGAATTTTTTCATTCAGCTTTTCCAAACTCAATATCTGATCCGCGGGCGGAATACCGGCCATATCCAGAGCGGCGGGATCGAGTAGGAGACGGATTGGGTAGAGCTGATCGATCTCTTCCTGGGATAAGGGCTTGACGAAAAAACCTCGTCGCGGAAGGACGTATAAATATCTCTTAGCCGCTAGAAAATTCAAGGCCTCACGCAGGGGAGTCCGACTAATGCCTAGTGCTTTGGCGAGCGCTACCTCGTTAATCCTACTACCTGCCTCGATTTCGCCATTGATGATGAGATCGCGGACTTGGCTTACGATGTCCTCACTAAGATTTGGCCGATCCATGACGTTCATATTATAGTATATGAAAATTGTATACAGTATACAATAAAATATCGATATCAAAATATTATATTCAATTTGAAATGAATTCTTGAAATTGATTAGTCATGTCAAGAAATCGGTGCAAGATTATGCATATCTATGCACAACCAAACCTTCAACAAATAGGAATGAAAACTTATGTAATCGTCTTGACTCTTCTCCTTGGGCTGGCTGGCAGCGGTATTGCCCAAGATGTCTGCACCAATTTTGGTCCACAAACACCGAGGGACATTTCCGACACAGCGGGCACAAACGACAACTTGTTTACCTTGGCACCAGATTTTAAGCAAATGAATCTCTGCAACATTCACACGCACACCAATGCCGAACATAAGGGCCCTGGTTTTTCTGTCTATGCCGGTGATGGTGAGAATGGAGGATATCAATGCAACGATACAAGCGAACTGACAGCAGAAGAACTCAGGGATCCAATGGAAGGAGAGGGAGCTTTCGAAGGGGTTAAGCCAGGTGACACAATCGAGGTTCATTGGGTTCACACATCCTGCCACGTAAGCCCCGGAGAAGGATTGGAAGCCTGTAGTAGCAACAGCTGCGCCAATCCACAGCTTCGCGTTGAGGCGCAGACCTTCTTGGTCGTCAATGACTCGAATGCCTTGAACTTTAGAAATTTTGACTATAGTGGGAAGGCCGTTAATGGCTATCATCAAGCGATGAGCATCCCAAGCGGTACAGGTGATCCGATTGTATTTGGCGGATCAACTACTGGCCCAGATTTTGATGATGTGACGTGCTCACCCCTTCAAGTGACATGGAGTGTCCGACCGAGCTGCGCAAGAGTCGACATATCATCGCTCAACAAGTGGGCTGAGAACGAAAATGTCTTCAAAGAAACTAAGTCTCACGGCGTCAGGAAGTTGGTCACTAATCCAGCGCTCCTATCGCCAATTGGTGAGTAGAGAAGAAAACTATACTTCTGAAAAGGTCGGGTTTATTAGAACTCGACCTTTTCTTTAGTCAGTGTTCAGTGGTAATAAGTAGTTGGGCTTTGCCGGTTCGACTATGTATTAATGCTCTCCACGAATACTAATTTAAATGAAAGAGCTCGAAATTGGAGTACAGACTTGGATGATCAAGGACGAGCTGAACTCATCCTAAGAATATGAGAGCTACTAGTAGACCGAGGATAAATAGCGGAGCGTTGAATGAATTCTTTTTCATTTTCCCGGTGATTAGGCATTCGTAAAAACGAGTTGATATTTCCGACACGGGGCAGATGAATTAAAAGTCCTCAGCTCCCGACTTTCACAGATCTCGTTGTTAGAATTTCGTTCTTACTAGAGAGGCGATAGAAATAGACGCCGGGGACCAAAGCCTGAGGAGTCCATTGGATTTTGTGTTCTCCGGAAGGCATATCCGTATTGAGAACCTTGGCAACACGTCTTCCAAAAATATCGAAGACTTCCAGCTGAACATGTCCGGCCCTTACCAGGTGAAACTCGATATTTGCACGCGACTGAATTGGATTTGGATAGACGCGAAGAGAACTCAATATCTTGCCGGGAAGATCGTCCTCCGCAGCCGTATCAAGGGTAGATCGTTTTACGCCAGCTACTATGCTTAACTCTCCCTCCGTTGTGACCAAAGTAAACCATGTGCCATTGCTGCTTTGGACTCCAAGCGCACCGTTTACACTGGGAATGACCCAGGAGCCGTCGTCGGCTACGGAGTATGAAAAATTCTCAGAGTCCGATCCACCTTCTGAGGTCTGTACCGTTTGGAAGTCTCCGTTTCCGCTCCCATCGAAACTGAAATCAACGTACTCGGAAAATGTATTCTGATTCTCGTGGTTGTATCGAGAGGCAACGAAGTTTCCACTCAGGCTCCCATTTGAGTTTCCGGTACTCTTTCTAATACCGACGAAGCTTGCGTGACCGCCACCTCCGGTTTTGACGGCAAGCAGTAATTCTTTGTCGGTACTGACCGCGCCGCGAAGTGTATCGTCGCCAGCCACGATCAACACCATTCCTGAATCACTTACGGTATAGTTTATCGTATCGCTTGGGCGATCTCCATCAGAGGCCAAGAAAGTGCTATAATCGCCGCCGCCACTGCCATCAAATGTAGCTGAGATAAAGGCCGTTCGCTCGTCATCAGCAGCTGATGTCGGGATGTGTCCGTAACTGACGATTAAATATTCTCCCGCGAGATCGGATTCCGAGAAACCAGTTGAGATTTTCGTTGCGACGTAGAATCCTTTGATATCTGAATCGAGCTCCACCATGGTAAAAGACGCTCCACCGGGTTCAATCATTCCACGAATGGTCTCGCCGTCTGTTTGCAATGTGAAGGTGCCGTCGCCTTCGACAGCATAAGTCAAACTTCCAACACCAATGTCTCCGATGGAGTTATAAAACAAGTCAAAGCCTCCGTCCCCGTTGCCATCGAAATGTAAAATTGCCAGACCGGCACTCGCACCATCGGTCGCGTCGTCTATGTATTGAGTGAGAAGGTAATCTCCATGTAAGCTGGAATTTGAAAACTGAGCTAGTACAGAAACTGGAAGGAGAGGAAGGGAGAAGACGGCTAAGGCCGAAAGGGTTTTATACATGACATTCTTTTTGCATGAAAGACTTGCTGGTCTTTGGAGGAGGAGTCTATCGAGATAGTTTGATTATCGAATACGAGTTATCAATTTAGTCGAGGAAAAATTTCGGTGAGTCATCTGAAGAAGATAAATGCCAGAGACCAATCCATCGACATCGATCACTGATTTCTTGTGTCTCCTCTTCGGCGAATTTCGAATATATCACTCCGGCTAGCTTAGCTGGCTAAGTATAATGCTAGGCACGGTTTTCACGAGACTCACGTCGCCTGAATGATACATCCTCTCTTCCAGTGATTGCTATTCCAATGCTTTCATTATTGGTACTAACGACTTTCGTCTGGTCTCCTACTGCATTAAATTCCTAGCAAATCTACGATCGTACTTTATCTGCTCCTAGCTCCGATGGTCTTTAAAATAGTGCTCATACTGGCAGCGGGCATCGCGCTCTTCCTCTACTCCATTCGGAGTCTTTCTGCGATCTTGCAACTCCTTTTCACGGAGAGGGCACAAGATATAGTTCAGAAGTACACGAAAAATATTGTACTGTCTATCCTAATCGGGATGCTTGTTACGATGCTTTTGCAGTCATCTTCAGCCGTGATCATCATTTTGATCATTCTGATAAATGCTTCAGCTCTAAAATTTCGAAACGCCATTGGCCTGATCATGGGAGCCAATGTTGGAACATCTTTTTCAAGTCAAATTTTCACGCTGGATATCGGGGCCTATTCCCTCTTCATCGTTTTGCTGGGCTTCCTCATTTGGTTGCTGAACAAGAAGGATAGTTATAGGGACATTGGAATGGTCGTACTCCATTTGGGACTACTCTTTGTAGGTCTCTATTTGATGGAAGAATCTGTGGCTCCTTTGCGCGATAGTCCTCTTTTTGAAGAGTGGATTTCACGAGCCGACAATAGATTTGAGGGAGCCTTTTTTGGAGCTGTCGTAACCGTGCTAGTTCAATCTTCAAGCGTTACGGTTGGGATGGCCATTGTACTTGGCAAGCAAAGCCTCATAACAATTGCGGGAGGAATTGCCCTCATGCTTGGCTCAGAGCTGGGCACTTGTTCGAACGTTCTCTTGGCAACGGTAAAGGGAACACGTCCTGCAATCAAGGCAGGTGTATTCCATTTTCTGTTCAATTTATCAAGCATAGTCCTCGGTCTCATCTTTTTCGATCCGATAATCGACCTGATAAAATATGTCTCCGCTGGATCTGGCATCGATAATCATATTGCCAACGGACATATGATGTTCAACATAGCGAGCGTTTTGCTATTTACTCCTTTTGCTTCTCAGGTTCAGCGACTGCTTGATCGGATGATTCCGGATTAAGAGGTGGGGAGTGGGGATTAAGAGGTGAGGAGTGGGGAGTGAGGAGTGGGGAGTGAGGAGTGGGGAGTGAGGAGTGGGGAGTATCCGATCCTGAAATAGCTTGACACAATATATCGAGCTATGAGCATATTAGATAAACCTCACCCGAGTACGATTAGATATTCGATTGCCTTCAAACGGAAGGTGGTCTCTGAGATTGAAAATGGTACCTTCAAGTCTCTGAATGACGTCACCCGTTCTTATGGAATGAGTTTGACAACTGTTCGGCGTTGGATCGAGCGCTTCGGCAAGTATGATTCCACTCACGTAAGACTTAGAGTTGAGATGAAGGACGAAAAGGATAAAATCAGGGAGCAGGAGAAGCGTATTAAAGAACTGGAATCAGCTCTTGCTAATTCTCACCTTGAGGTGGTAATGCTGAGGGCTAGGATGCAGTATCATGGTCTGAAGCCTCAGAAAGATGTCAAAAAAAAGAGTGGTTCGAAGTCATGACTTTAGCTTGTTCAACAAGTAGCATTCGTGCAATGAGCGCGTATGCCGGAGTCAGTCGCCAGGGGTATTACGATCATCTACGTCGTAAGAAAGCTAAGGAGCAAGATGAAGGACGCATATTGGCTCTTGTAGACCACTATCGTTCTCTGCTTGCTCGGTCAGGAGTTCGCAAGGTCTACGACGAGATTAAGCATCTCATTCCTGTTGGTAGAGATGCCTTATACGAATTGCTTGGACGCACAGGCCGTTTGATTGAGCCCAGAAGACGTGGAGTGCGGACGACGAACTCTTATCACCACTATAGAAAGCACAAGAATCTGATTAAAGGAAAATCACCTGAGAGGCGAGACGAGGTGCTGGTATCTGACATTACCTATTTGCGACTGAAGTCAGGCGACCACTGCTACGCTTCTCTAATAACAGACCTCTACAGTCGCGCTATAGTCGGTTACCATGTGGCTCCTTCCTTGGCTGCGAAAGGACCTATTAGCGCCCTAAAGATGGCTATGGATCAGATGAAGAGAATCAAGGGATGCGTACACCACAGCGATCGAGGTATACAATATTGCTGCGAAGCCTACACAAGATTGCTGAAGAAAAACGAGATGAAGATCAGCATGACCGAAGAGAACCACTGCTACGAGAACGCCGTGGCCGAGCGGGTCAATGGCATACTTAAAAACGAGTTCTACATGGACCTACCCTTTGAATCAGTTCAAGAGGCAACGAGAGCCTTGAGAGAGTCCATTTGGCTTTACAACACGAAAAGAAAACACTATTCACTGGGGCTGAAAACGCCAGCACAAGTACATCTAAACTAAACCAACAACCTGTCAACTATTTTAGGACGGGACAGAGTGGAGAGAAAAGACCTTCGCCTCGATAAGAATGCTAAAAACCTCAAAAAATCTGGAGCTTGTCGACTCGGGCTATATAATTCGACGCGTATCTCTATTTCGAGGAGATCCGATAAGTCAAGCTAGGGTCTAGATACCCTGGAGGACCTTGGGGGTGCTCTGATTGAAAAAGAGTGATCTAAATTGTTAGATGTGTTGAGAAAAAAACGGACGGCGCATTGAAAGACGCATTTTAATTTGATTAATGTGTATTTGTCGATTGAATAAATCACAAGTCACACTCATTCTTTTGGGTTCGTCCTGCGCACCGTCCAATTAAATTCTATTACTTAGACCAGTCATTCAAATAGGGTCAAAGCCTGAAAAAGCTTCAGGCCGAGCCTAATTTCGGGGTAAGAGAATTTCCTACGATGCGTAGGGTCAGGGACTCCATATCAAGGAGTGCGGAGGGACAAAATCACTAATTAAAAAAAGAGTGCTAAAAAACTAGCATCTTTGTAACCTTGGATGTATACTTACGTGTAAGTGCTATAATAGTAGCACTAGCAAAGTCAATAAAATCAGCTAGAGTAAGCATATGAACAATAACGATAACACCTCAGCCATGGAGCTCGGAAGACGAGAAAGACAGATTTTGTCTTTTGTCTATAGACAAGGCCAGGCCACAGCCGCTGAAGTGCACGAAGGAATTAGCGATGCTCCTTCCTACTCTGGCGTTCGTGCAATGCTTCGCATTCTAGAGGAGAAGGGTCATCTTTCTCACTCTCGCGAAGGAGCCAAATACGTATACAAACCGACGGTCCCTCTAGAGGAGGCCGGAAAGTCTGCGATGAATTATCTCGTGAACTCCTTTTTTGGAGGGTCCACGCAACAAGCGATCGCAGCTTTGCTTGACGGTGAGGAGGATCACTTTTCTAACTCCGAACTTGAGAGTCTTACAAAATTAATAGACAAAGCCGCCGAATCTGGAAGATAATATGGAACAGATCATCACCTTAATCGACTTCAGCGCCAACCTTCCCAATTGGGCGCAATTATTCTTACCCGCCTTCGTCAAAGGATTTCTGATCCTACTGATTACAGGAGGAATAGCATACGTCCTAAGGGAATCATCGGCAGCTCTACGCTACATGCTTTGGACGGCTGGCGTCCTAAGTCTCGTTCTACTACCGGTACTTTCCGGTGTGCTTCCGCAAATCGGACTTGAGCTCCTTCCTGCCGAAAGACAAACAGAACCTTTTGTGCCTGCAATTGCACCAAATGGTCAAGTTGTTGAAGTTATCATACCGAATGGCGAAGTGCCCAGCGGATTCACTGTTGTGACCCCAGGACAGGATATGCAGGCGGTCCAGTTGGACAATGGCAAAACAGCTTGGGTTGTTAGCCCTTCTGATCCCGCCACGGCTCCTGTTGTCGCGAGCACTCCTAATTCACAATCATCACTCATCACCCGAGACTCATCACTGCCCTGGCAGGACAAAGCTGCTTCCTTCATCGGAGGTCGCTCACTTCTAGAGTATCTGCTTTACGTTTGGATCGCCGGCTTCATCTTTTGCATTCTTAGACTTGCATTCGCCCACGTTGGAGTTTGGAGAATTTCTGCGACATCCAACATTGTACACGATGACGATTGGCAAATGCTACTCGAAAAGTGCAAGCATCAACTAGACATCGATGAGAAAGTGAGACTGCGATGGAATGACAGCATCTCCGTTCCATTCAATGCAGGTATAGTAAAGTCAACCATCTTTCTTCCCGCAGAAGCGAAAGATTGGGACGACAAACATAGACGAACCGTTCTTCTACACGAACTTGCCCACGTAAAGCGGGCGGACTGCCTTACTCATTTCATCACGCAGATCGCTTGTGCCATTCATTGGGCTAATCCTCTTAGCTGGAAAGCTTCAAAGCAATTATTGATCGAACGTGAACGTGCTTGTGACGACTTAGTGATCCAAGCAGGGACGAAGCCATCTGAGTATGCTCGGACTCTCCTGGAAACAGCACGTGAATTACGCCAGTCCAATTGGGCTACGCCTGCTTCATTAGCTATGGCACGAAAGTCACAACTCGAATCTCGACTCCTTGCTATCCTAGATCCCCAAAGGACTCCTTTCAAGATCAACAGAGCAACGGCTATCAGCGCGATGTCCCTAATGGCCATCATCGTAATACCGGTCGCCATGGCAATGCCAATTGCCGTGCAACCAAACATGGGACTTGAAAGCCTAAGTGAGCTGTCTTTCCCCGAGCCAGAAGTAACCCGAACTACAACGCTATGGTCAAAGAATGAGCCAGTCGCAATTGCTGATACAATAAAAATCCGTGGCGGAGCAACAGTCTGGCCAAATGGCTTCGAATATCACTTCGAGAATGCCTTCGAAAGTAATTTCGAGAGTAATTTCGACGACGAGACTCTGGCCGAAATCGCGCATGTTGCTGAAATGGAGTTCCGACAAAATTACCCCGACATCGAGCTTAATTTCAATTCGCAAGACTGGGCTGATATAGCTACAGATGCCATTGCAAGTGCAGACATCGAATGGGCCGATCTGAATGTAAACCTTCCAATCAATTTTCAAACTGAAGATGGCAGACCTGACTGGGCTGGAATCGCCATAGCGGCTTTAAGAGATACGGAGATTGATTTATCGGAGCTTGAACTTCAGGGAAATATCAATTTCAATGGCAAAAATCACAGCTTAGCTTGCTGTGGAGATGATCTAGGATTTGGTGACCTTGCTCCTGGAGACTCGCTCACTATCGAGCAAATAATCAAGCTAAAGCAGTACGGTGTAGATGGTGAATTCATCCGATCGATGAAGGCAGCGGGCTTTGGTGACCTTGGATATAGGGATTTACTAAATCTTGCGAAGTACGGAGTGGATGAAAACTTGATATCCTCATTGAAAGCAGCGGGGCTGTCGGACTACTCTGTGGACGATGTAGTCAGAGCAAGCAAGTATGGATTAAATGGAGACGACATAGTTGCAGTTAGGAAGATGGGATACACTTGGTCACTTGATGAAATGACCAACGCTAGCAAATACGGAGTCAACGAATCCTATTTGAAAACTCTTGCCGATGCTGGATACACAGACCTTTCAGCTAGCGACGTGACCCAAATGGCGAAATACGGTGTGGATCCAGAATCTATCAATGCGCTTGAGGAATTGGGTTATGACTCCATCGATGTGGACGACTTAACACAACTTAGTAAGTACGGCGTCGATTCAAACTATATCAGGAAGATCGCTGAGCTAGGCTATGACGGAGTCGATGTAGATGACCTTGTCCGACTAAGAAAGTACGGTGTAGAACCAAGTCTCATATCTTCAATGAGAAGCTTAGGCTACACGAACATCCCTGTGGACGATATTATCAATATGTCAAAGCACGGTGTTGATGCCGGTGACGTTGAGGCCTTTGCCGAAAACGGGTTGACAGACTTGTCCATTGATGATCTTATTGAATTAAGGCGCCATGGCGTAGATGCTAAATACGTAGCAAATATGCTCAGCCAAGGATTTGACAATCTCGATGTGGATGAGATCGTGAACATGAGAAAGCACGGCGTGGATGTGAAGCTTGCGGAGGCCATGAAAGCAGCTGGTTACTCAAATCTGACTGCGGAAGAATTGGTTGATTTGAGCAGGCATGGAATCGATGCAAGTGATGTTGAGAGCTACAAAAGCTATGGCTTCAATAATCTCTCCGTCGAAGATTTGACAAACGCGTCGCGGCACGGAGTCGACGCGCGTTACATCGATGATCTCAAGGAAGTAGGTTTTGATACCACGGACATGGGCGATCTCGCCAACATGCGAAAGCACGGAGTCGATGCGAAATATGTCCGAGAGATGAGAGAAGCTGGACTTAAAGATATCACCGCAAATAAACTTATCGAGCTACGACGAAAAGGAGTGGATCCTGACTTCATCCGATCCCTCAATCAGTAGACGCTAAACAACTAAAAAGATGAAAAAGATAACTACCCTGGGATTGTTGTACCTGATGGTCATTGGTTCT
Organism: Rhodothermales bacterium; assembly: GCA_965250215.1. Lineage (GTDB taxonomy): Bacteria > Bacteroidota > Rhodothermia > Rhodothermales > DATKEJ01 > CBDFNN01. The sequence continues at coordinate 327,900 of CBDFNN010000004.1, forward strand.
TGGTCCTTGGTACTTGGAGAGGATCGGTCATTGGTGGATGGTTCTTGGTCCTTGGTCGGAGGACAGTTGGAGACTGAACAAACGGTTCCCCAGCTCGCCAGCCTCCGAGCCCCCGAACTCCCGGTTCTTTCTGAACTCCCGAGCCTCCGAGCCCCCGAACTCCCGGTTCTTTCCGAGCTCCCGAGCCCCCGAGCCCCCGAACTCCCGATTCTTTCCGAGCTCCCGAGCCCCCGAGCCCCCGAACTCCCGATTCTTTCTCATCCCCTCAGCCCCATAGCCCCTCAGCTCCCAATTTCCGGCACTTGGTCCGCCGATCTTGACGATATGGGATGGGAAAAAGCAAAGGACTATGTCTATATCAAGATGGAGCGCCGACGCAAAAGAGGTTTTAACAATTGGGGATCTACACATCGGTTATCCGATCTCGAAGGCTTCTCATTAAAGCCCGGTAACAAAGGGCGAGCCGATGTTGAGTTCAAAATGAACCGCGAAGCAGGCGTTCTAGATTTCGAAGGTCGATTTGTAGACGAGCTTGGAACAGGGACTTTCCGCTTTACAAAAAGTGAAAAGTTCGAAAGCGATCTTGATCAGATGGGTTACAAAGATGTCGATGAAGAAGATCTCTTCAAACTTGCCGTAATGGACGTCACCACTGAGTACATCAACCAACTCAAAGAGCTTGGCTATGCGGACTTAGGCATGGAGCGCATCATCGAGATGTCTATTCACGATGTAACCATCGATTGGATCAAGGAGCTACATAGCCTCGGATACAATGACCTTCGTCCTAAAGACCTAGTGTCGATGTCTATTCACGATGTAGATACAGACTGGATCAAAGAACTGAATGCCTTAGGCTACAACAACATCCCTGCAAATAAATTGGTCGAGATGGCCATTCACGATGTGGACACAGAACTCATCAATATGATGGATAAAAAGGGCTACGGACGTCTTTCGATCAATAAGCTGGTTTCCATGACTATCCACGATGTAAATCCGAGCTTCATTGACGAAATCACGGCCCTAGGCTATGACCAGCCTTCCGTCGACAGATTGGTCTCGTTGAAAATCCACGACGTCTCATCGGACTATGTCAAAGAGTTGAAAAAGCTGGGATACGAGAAAGTATCCTTGGACAAACTGATCGAGATGAATATCCACGGTGTCGATATCGACTTTATCAAGGAAGTCAGAGATCTAGGATACAAGCCTAGCGTGAGCAAACTGGTCGAGATGCAGATTCATGGGATTAGTGCACGAGACCTGAAAGATTTTAAAGGATAGTGGTTTGTGGTTTGTGGTTTATAGTTCAGTGATGGGTCTTGAGTTGTGCGTGACGAATCGAACCACGAACCGCTAACCCTTCCGTTTTCCCCCGCGCTAGTACTGGGAGCATAGACCCCAGAGGGGGAAGTAAGGCCGACGAAAGTCGGCCTTTTTGGTACACGGCATTCAGTAATTAGCTCTCGTTCTTCATCGGTGTACAGAGGACATATTCAATCGATGTCTCCACCAATCGTTGTATATGACAACTGCCAGATCGAATTTTTTTTCATGGGTGTCTCGAACAATCTGTAATGCAGTTTATTCCGGAATAATTGAGCAGGACCATTCGTCTAATTTATCCAAACACCAAATAAGTAGGTCCTCATGAAATTCTCAATCGCGTCTTTCCTTCTGATCACACTCCTCTCCGCATGTGGATCCTCGGATCCGACTGACGATGGCAATGGAAATGCGACGGACATTAAGGACGTTATTTTCACGGCGACATCGGCTGACTGTGCAGACTACGCGGACGAATACGTGGCAGAGGTCCAAGACATTCAACGGGGTCAAACCTTTACAGAAAACGTCGATATCACAGTCTCGGCTGATGCCTGTACCTTAGTGTCCAACGGCATTCCGAATCATGATTTCAACGATGCCACGGCAAGCTTCGCAAACATCACCGCGGAAGTCACACAGACTCTTTCGATCCCTCGAAATCCAAGTCTTGCCACATCAACCACGGAGTTAAGTCAGCCTCGATATGATGCTGTGATGCTCAATGGGGTTGTATTGGACATTCTATCCGCCGGGTGCTACGATCCAAATTCAAATATGGCAGACGCGGATGGCAACGTCCCCATCGGCTGTATGCCAAATGATGGTTGGCTTTTGGATCCCCTCGGAACGGACGACAAGTTTGGAGCAGACACCCACAATGCTCATACTCAGCCAAATGGTCTCTATCATTATCACGGCAACCCAAATGCGATGTTCAATGACACCCCGGGAGCAACCGGCTCTCCTGTCATTGGATTCGCGGCTGACGGCTTTCCAATTTACGGAAGCTATTTCGTTGACGAATCGGGCAACCTTCGAAAGGCCCTTTCTGGTTACACGATAAAATCAGGATCCCGGCCGGGACCCGATGACAACGATCCAGGTGGCATCTACAACGGCATCTACAATGATGATTGGGAATTCACAGCGGCCGGTGATCTTGATGAATGCAACGGAATGACCGTCAATGAACAATATGGATACTATGTATCCGATACATTTCCCTGGGTGATTCGGTGTTTCGCCGGAACGCCAGACGCCTCTTTTATTAGATGAAAGTCTTCTCGTAGCCGACCGCCCTCACAACTCCGAGTTTGCTTGACCTGAAAGGCTGAGACGGTTTTGGGCAGGAAAAGGGTATTGGGTCGTGTTGTGATGCCTTTTGAGTAAGAAAGAGGTTTTGTTTTGGGTAAGCACAACGCACGACAGACAACGCAAAACGTCTTCTCCTACCCAAGACTCATCACGCACGACCCACAACCGATTTTTCCCCGCGCTAGTACTGGGAGCATAGACCCAGAGGGGGAAGCAAGGCCGACGAATCCTTTCCCAATTTGATATACATAGAAGTACAATGTATATTGCTTCTATGTATCATTATCGACTTGCGATCTGAACATGCCATCCCAGACAGATATCGGCAAGAACCTCGTTGTTGCATCGGCTACACCCTTATAGGCCTATACACCGAAGACCATGGAACTACACATTCGCGACGTATCCAAGACCTACCCCAACGGTGTGCGGGCGCTGAAGAACGTGACCCTCACGATTCCGACAGGGATGTATGGCCTCCTCGGCCCTAACGGGGCCGGTAAATCCACGCTGATGCGCATCCTGGCCACGCTTCAAGAGCCGGATGAAGGCAGCATCCGTCTCGACGACCCTTCCGAAGACTCAGGGCGGGCCATCGACGTGCTGAACCAGAAAGATGAAGTACGCTCTACGCTCGGCTACTTGCCGCAGGAGTTCGGCGTCTATCCAAAAGTGAGTGCGGAGAAGCTACTCAACCACTTTGCATTGCTCAAAGGTATTACTGAGCGCTGGGCACGCAAGGAGGTCGTAGAGGCGCTCCTTCGGCAGACGAACTTGTGGGAAATACGCAAGCAGAAGCTGGGGGAGTACTCGGGTGGTATGCGCCAGCGCTTTGGCGTTGCCGTGGCGCTCCTGGGCCATCCGAAGCTGATGATCGTGGACGAACCAACAGCTGGTCTCGACCCGGCTGAACGCGCGCGATTCTTGAATCTCTTGAGTGAGCTGGGCGAGAACAGCGTCGTCCTCCTCTCAACTCACATTGTCGAGGACGTGAGTGAGCTGTGTACTAAGATGGCAATAATCAACAAGGGGGAAATTCTACTTGAGGCCGAGCCGCTAGCTGCGGTTGATGACCTTCAAGGCAAGATCTGGCGTCGCGTGGTTTCGAAGGAAGAACTCCATGAGCTGGAGCGGGAGCACGCGGTAATCTCAACTACACTCCTCGCTGGACGGACCGTCGTGCACGTATACAGCGAATCTATGCCCGGCTCTGGATTCGAGCCTACTGAACCAGGCCTCAAAGATGTCTACTTCAGCGTGATGGCAGGTCACATCGGTCTCGGCCACGAGCAGCCAGTACAATCATGAAATTCCGGGAAATCTTCCGTTTCGAATTCCGCTACCAGATTGGTCGTGTCTCGACCTGGCTCTTCTTCGCGGTACTGCTTGCAATCGCCTTCCTTTTTGTAAGAGGAGATCATCTCAGCAATGCGCAGCGCGGCGATTATCTGCTCAATGCACCCTACGTTGTCGCCCTGGTCACAGTATTTGGCAGCCTGCTTTGGCTTCTGATGGCAACGTCGATAGCAGGCGAGGCAGCGGCGCGGGATGTACAGACAGGGATGCATTCCCTCACGTACACCAACCCTGTTAGCAAGCGCGAGTATCTGGGGGGACGTTTTCTTGCTGCCTTCCTCCTGAATGCCTTGATTCTCGTCGCCGTGCCAGTGGGGATCCTTCTTGCCTGGTTCCTACCTGGGGTGGAGCCCAGCTTGCTCGGCCCGTTTCGGATGGATGCATTCTTCAGTGCCTACTTTTTTATCGCGTTGCCGAACGCCTTTATTGCGACTTCGATTCAGTTCTCGTTTGCTGCACTGAAGCGTCGGCCGATGGCAAGTTATATCGCCAGTGTAGGTCTCTTTGTGACCGCCTATATAATTGCCGGAGGTGTGTCGGCTTTGGGCGGGGAGATGGGTAAGCTGCTTGACCCGATTGGTACTATGACAGTCGTTAGCGAGTTGGGTACGCGCTGGACGCCGATAGAAAAGAATACGCGGGTCATCGAGCTGGAGGGCTTCCTGCTTGCGAGCCGCGCGCTGTGGCTCAGTCTCGCCCTCGGATTCCTTGCCTTAACCCATTCCCGTTTTCGCTTCGCCCATCATGCAGCGAGCCCACGCCGGAGCCGCATCATGCGACGAATGGATATACATTCCCCAAAGCCAGATTATGCGGAAAAATTTGAGAGCATGCGAATTTCCATACCGCAGGTCAGGCAAAAGATTGGTTTTGCAACTCGGCTGCGCCAGACGCTGACTATCGCATGGATCTCATTCCGGAGAATTGCGAAGAGCCGGATCGGATTTGTGCTTCTGGCGATATTTGCAATGCTCGTCGCTATGGCCGTGCCTTGGAACATGGTTCACATGAGCGTTCCGCTACTCCCGAGAACACAGCTCGTAATCACCTTTTTGACGGCACCCCTCACGAATTTTCGCACGCCCTGGGTGATCGTCCCACTGCTCACTGTTCTCTATGCCGGTGAGCTGATTTGGCGAGAACGCGAACACGGAATGGGCGAGATCACCGATGCCACACCGCCACCGGAATGGGTCTTCTTTATGGGCAAATTCCTTGGACTCAGCCTCATACTCGTCGTGTGGCTCATCTTCCTCGCCTTGGCCGGGGTACTCGTGCAGGTGCGTATGGGCTATTTCGATTTCGAGATAGGCCTGTACCTGAAGGTTCTCCTAGGACTTCAACTCATCGATTATCTCCTCTTCGCAGTGCTTGCCTTTTTGGTTCACGTGCTGGTAAATCAGAAGCACATCGGCAATCTGGTGGGTTTCCTCGCATACGGGGTCATACTCTTCGCATCCAGGTGGATCGAGAACAAGCTCCTCGTCTATTCTTTTGCCCCGGGGTGGTCATATTCGGATATGAGTGGCTTCGGTCCTTTTCTCACGCCATTTCTGTGGTTTAAGTCCTACTGGATGGCGTGGGCGCTTTTTCTTGCGGTTCTTACGTCCTTACTCTGGGTACGTAGCAGGGAAGGATCTGTTGGACTAAGGATTCGAAGGGCGCGCGGTCGCTTGACGCGCCCTGTGGTCACGGCAGCTAGCGCTGCGATTGTGTTTATCGTCACCCTAGGCGGATTCGTTTTCTATAACACAAGCGTGCTGAATAGAGGCGATACCACGTCCGCCGAGATAGATCGGCTAGCTGAATACGAGCGGCAGTACAAGCGCTATGAGAAGGTAGCGCAGCCCCAACTGACAGGCACCAAGCTGCACGTCGATATCTTTCCCGACAGGAGCGAAGCTGAGATTCGCGGCACATACAGCCTCGTAAACAACAGTGAGCTTGCAATCGACTCTATTCATCTTGCCACGTCCACAGAAGCCGAAATCACGGAGCTAAACTTCGACAGATTGGCTGCCCGCGTGCTCTCGGACGACTATCTCGGCCACCAAATCTATGCGCTGAACGAATCGCTCCAGCCAAGCGACTCTATGACGCTTGATTTCAAGGTGGATTACAAGCCGCGGGGATTCAGTAACAGCAGAGTTGACGCTTTCGTCATCGCGAATGGCAGCTTCTTCACGAATCAGCAATGGCTGCCCGCCATCGGCTACCAGCCGGATCGCGAGCTCAACGATGTCGTGGTCCGACAAGAGCAGGGACTTGATCCACGACCTCGCCTCACGTCTTTGTATGATACAGAGGCTCGTCGGGATCGAGGCATCTCCGAGCGGATCGCGTTCGATGCGGTTGTAGGCACAAACAAGGATCAAATCGCCGTCGCACCGGGGGCATTGCGCCGAACATGGACGGAAGGCGGGCGCCGATACTTCCACTACACCACCGACACGCCAATCCCCAACCAGTACGGTTTCTTTTCCGCCGACTACGCAGTACACGAAGGTCAGTGGAATGAAGTCGTGATCAAGATCTATCATTACCCAGGACACGCGGCAAACCTCGACCGTATGCTCGGAAGCGTTCGGGCCTCGCTCGACACATACTCGAAGTTGTTTGGCCCCTACCCCTATGGCCAGATCAGCCTCATAGAGCATCCCGGCGGCGCCCGTGGAGCGCACGCCGAAGCGAGCAGTATTTGGTATGAAGAAGGCCTCACCCTCTTCAATCCAAAGGATCCGTCGGAGGGACTCGATCTCCCATTCACAATCGTGGCACACGAGGTCGCACATCAGTGGTGGGGCGCACAGCTCGAACCCGCACTCGTCGAGGGAGCGATACTGCTTGTCGAAAGCCTCGCCACGTATTCAGCATTTCAGGTTAGCGAGGCGACCTACGGCCGTGAGCATGTACGTTGGCACATTAGCCAGCTCCGTTCAAATATCCAGGCGCGCAGCACACGTGCTGGCGTCCCCTTACTTCGGAATAACGAGCCAGTTGATGCCTACAGCAAAGGCCCTATCGCTCTGTACGCAGTGAGTCAGTACATTGGCGTCGAAGGTGTCAACGCGGCGCTCCGCAGCTTGCTCGAAGAGTATGGTTCGGGAAAGCCTCCGCTGCCGACTTCACTCGATCTCTATCGCGAGCTTCAGGCGGTCACACCCGACTCGCTCCAATACCTGCTGTATGATCTTTTCGAGGCGAACACCTTCTGGGAGCTCGAGACGGAGCAAGCAACTGCGGAGCAGACCGAAGCGGGCACCTGGCAGATAGTGCTCAGCGTCCATGCGCGCAAAGTGGTGGTCGATAGTGTGGGCATTGAATCGATTGTCTCGATGAATGATTGGGTGGAGGTCGGAGTCTTCGCTTCCGCCGAAGAGCGTAAGGGCCTGGGTGAGCCGCTCTATATGCAGAAGCATCGCATCCGCTCCGGAGAACAGACAATCACCGTGACGGTGCCACGAAAGCCCATCCAAGCGGGCATCGACCCGAACCGTCTGCTGATCGATCTGCAGATGGGTGATAATGTCGAGAAGGTGATCGTTAAGAGTTGAGGATATTAAATCACGCGCATGCACATAAAAAGCGAACATTCCCTTCAGTTGCTAGCGACAAATTCCTCTGCGAGCTAATCATTTTGCTCTACTTTATTTCTTGCTATCGAAGCTGGATATCTCTCGCTCAGTTTTCAACTCAAGATCTGGCACCGCTCTCTTCTTCCAGAGATAGTAGATCGTCGGGATGACGGCAAGTGTCAGAATTGTAGACGAGATCATGCCGCCGATCATAGGAGCCGCGATCCTCTTCATCACCTCAGAACCCGTGCCTGTACCCCAGAGAATCGGTAGAAGACTCGCCATAATGGCGACCACCGTCATCATTTTTGGCCGAACGCGTTCGACGGCACCAATAATGATCGCATCATAGAGATCTTTGAGCGACCGCATCTCTCCTTGTTCGAGTTTATCCTTGTAGGCATGATCTAAATAGATCAACATGATCACCCCCGTTTCGGCAGCAACACCCGCGAGCGCGATGAATCCGACACCGACCGCCACGCTCAGATTGTAACCAAGTAGATAGATGAACCAGATTCCACCAACCATTGAAAAGGGTAGCGAGAGCATCACGATCAGACTCTCTTGGATATTCTTGAAGTTGAAATAGAGCAGCAAGAAGATGATCACCAGAGTGAGCGGAATAACGACACGTAGCCGCTCTTTGGCTCGCTCCATATATTCATACTGTCCGCTCCATACCATGCTGTAGCCTTCTGGCATGGATATTTTTTCGACAATGACCTCCTTCGCATTTCTGACATAGCTGCCAATGTCAATGTCACGGATATCGATATATATCCAGGCCGTCTTTCTCGCATTCTCGCTTTTTACTACTGGGGGGCCTTTTACAATATTGAATTCAGCAACGTGACTCAGCGGAATTTGCGCCCCGACCGGCGTTGGGATCAGCACCCTCTGCAAAGCAGGTAGATTGTCACGCAGTTCCCGACTATAGCGCACGTTGATCGGGTAGCGCTCCAAACCCTCTACCGTTTGGGTAACATTCATCCCGCCGATGGCGGTCATGATAACGTCTTGCACATCACCCACGGTGAGTCCATAGCGTGCCGCTTCTTCTCGCTTGATTGAGTAGTCTAGAAAATTGCCACCGACTGTTTTATCGGGAAAGGCGCTCAAGGTACCGGGTACTGTTTGCAAGACGGCAGCTGTTCTTTGGCCAAGATCCGATAAGACGTCCAAATCTGGTCCCATCAGCTTGATGCCAACCGGGGTTTTGATTCCCGTTGATAGCATATCGATACGGGTTTTAATAGGCATTGTCCAGGCATTTGTTAGGCCGGGAAAATTGATCGCGCTGTCAAGCTCGTCTATGAGTTTCTCCACCGTCATGCCGGCGCGCCATTCATCTTCAGGCTTCAGCATAATCGTGGTCTCCAGCATAGAAAGAGGTGCAGGATCCGTCGCCGTCTCGGCGCGGCCTACCTTTCCGAGTACATGATGTACTTCGGGAAAGCTTTTGATAATCTTGTCGGTCTGCTGAAGGAGTTCTTTGGCTTTGGTGATGCTTATCCCGGGATCAGTCGTTGGCATATAGAGAAGGTCACCCTCATTGAGGGGAGGCATAAACTCTGAGCCCAATCGCTGTAGCGGGTATATCGTGGCTAGCATTATGAGTCCAGCGATGATGAGCGTTGTCCACCTAAATCGCAGTACAGCGTGTATCACAGGCTGATATACCCAGATCAGAAATCGATTAATTGGATTCTTTTTTTCTGGTATAATCTTTCCACGAATGAAGTAGCCCATTAGGACGGGGACGACGGTAATCGATAGTAGAGCGGCGGCCGCCATCGCGTAAGTTTTAGTAAAAGCGAGTGGCTTAAATAGACGACCCTCCTGTGCCTCAAGGGTAAATACCGGAAGGAAGGAAAGAGTGATGATGAGCAGTGAGAAAAACAGCGCGGGCCCCACCTCTTTTGAAGCATCGATAATGATCTGCCAGTGTTCCTTTTTGCCTCGATCACGCTCCAGGTGTTTGTGCGCATTCTCTACCATTACGATGGCAGCATCAACCATGGCCCCGATCGCGATCGCAATGCCGCTGAGCGACATAATATTGGCATTTAGCCCTTGGTAATGCATCACGAGAAAAGCAATCAGAATGCCCATCGGCAGCGTGAAAATGGCTACAAAAGCACTACGAAAATGGAGCAAGAAAAGAATAGTGACTAGGGCCACGATGAGGCTTTCCTCGAGCAGCTTCTCTTTCAGATTATCTATGGCCCGTTCGATAAGGTTCGAACGGTCGTAGGCCATCTTGACAGTAACGCCTTCCGGCAATCCGGATTTAAGCTCTTCCAGTTTTTCTTTTACCGCTTCAATGGTCGCCAGAGCATTTTCGCCGTAGCGCATCACTACAATACCGCCGACGGTTTCACCTTCTCCGTTCCAATCGATTACTCCACGCCGGAGCTCGGGACCCAAATGGACGTTGGCGATATTGCGAATGAGGATCGGAGTACCATGGTCATCAATCCCGACCGGTATGCTTTCGATATCTTGTATCGAGGAAATGTAACCTAGGCCACGCACCATGTATTCTGTCTCAGCCATTTCCACAAGGCGACCGCCTACATCGTTGTTACTTCGTTGCAACGCCGTACGGACTTTCGAGAGCGGGATGTTGTAGGCAAGCAGTTTATTCGGGTCGACCTCCACCTGATACTGTTTCACAAATCCGCCGATACTTGCCACCTCTGCAACACCGGGCACAGTCATAAGCTCGAATCGAAGAAACCAGTCCTGAATCGAGCGCAGCTCCTGCAAATCATAATCATCGCCCCCGTCCAGCACATATTCATATACCCATCCTACTCCGGTGGCGTCCGGGCCGAGTGTCGGAGTAACCCCGTCAGGCAATCTTCCTGATACGTAGTTCAGGTATTCGAGAACCCGGCTGCGGGCCCAATACATATCCGTGCCTTCCTCGAAAATGATGTAGACGAAGGAGTAGCCGAAGAAAGAATAGCCCCTCACCACCTTGGCAAAAGGAACCGATAGCATGGCCGTCGTGAGAGGATAGGTCACTTGGTCTTCGACGACCTGAGGCGCCTGTCCGGTATATTCGGTAAATACGATCACCTGCACATCACTCAGATCAGGAATAGCATCCACAGGGGTGCGCATCAATGCATAGATTCCGGCCAGCGCAACGATGATCGTAAAGAGGATCACCAAAAAGCGGTTCTTAACCGAAGCCTCTATTATTCTTTCAAGCATGGTCTTTCTCTTTTGCGTGCTTTTTAGCGATGGTTATCTGAAGGATCATCGGCCTTGGAAACATCATCCGGCTTATTCATCTGCTCCACCGTATTTGGCTGGAAATCTTGTGGAGAAGCAATGGCTTCCCGCTCTGACAACATCTTTTGGATGGCTTCTTGTAAGCGACTTTCACTGTCGAGCATGAACTGGGCGGAGGTAACTATCTTTTCCCCTTCGAGAAGTCCTGCGAGCACTCGAAAGTATCCGATATCGGGTCCTCCTTCCTCTCCGATTTTGATCTCGCGTGGCTCGAACTTTCCAGCTCCTTGCACCACAAATACCAAGCTGCGCTTGCCGGATCGAATCACCGCCTCGCTAGGAACCACAAGTGCGTCAGGAATCACTTGGCCCTGCAAATCGACATTGGCATACATGCCGGGCTTTAAGTCCAGATCGGGGTTGGAAAAAATTAGACGCACGTGCACATCGCGTGCTTTTTCGCGCAGATAGGGATAGATGAAGGAAACGCGTCCGGTATATTTTTTTCCTGGTAGATAGGACAGCTCCATTTTGACGGACTGTCCTTTTCTTATCCACGGAACTTCGTTTTCGTAGAAACTGGCATGTACCCAAACGCTGCGCAGGTCGGCGATCTGGAATAGATCCATGCCCGCTTTGATGTAAGCGCCTTCGATGACATGCTTTTTTATGACCACGCCGGATGCCGGCGCTTTGAGCTGAATGGTCTTCTTAACCTCGCCCGTTCGTTTGAGTCGTTCGATTTCCTCGCTGGGAATGTCCCAATACTCAAGTCGTTTCTGTGCCGCCATCAACAGCTTGTCTGCATCTTCTCGGATCGAAGCTATCGAGCTCTCCTTCATTTGCTCGGCGTTTCGGAGTGCTAGCAGGAATTCCTCTTGCGTGGTGACCAGTTCCGGCGAGTAGATATCCATCAAGGCTTGTCCGGCCCTCACATCTTCGCCTACAAAGTTCACATATAGCTTTTCGATCCAGCCTGCTATTTTTGCGTTCACCTGATACAGATTTTCCTCGTTGTATTCTACCTCTCCCACGGTCCGAATCGAGCGTGAGAAATCCATACGTTTTACCTCTTCGGTGCGCACGCCCATATTCTGGACAGTTGCCGGATCAATCGAAATCACTCCACCGGAGTCAGCAGCGACTTCGTCGGCATAAAACGGAACGAGTTCCATATCCATAGATGATTTTCCAGGACTATCGTAAATTTCCGAGGGATCCATCGGAGCGTGCCAATAGAGAATTTTTCGATCATCTTGTTGCGTGGCACTGGCAGCTTCACTCATTGGTGGTTCACTGATCGTTGTGCGTCCTAGGTAGAAACCCCCGACGACCAATATGAGCGCCACGAGGAGCAGGAGCAGAAATTGAAGAGTCTTATTCTTTGTATTCATGGTGGTACTAGAGCTTGTCTATTTCGGATAGTGAGGTCACGCCGAGAGTGCGCTCGAGGGCGGCCACGGCTTTCATGTAGCGGGCAAATGTGTCTCCATAGCCTGTCTGCAAGGAGAAAAGTGTGCGCTCAGCATCAAGGAGATCTAAAAAGCCGGTGCGCCCGGTCGCATAGGCGCTCAGTGTTGCCTGCCTGGTAATTTCTGCCTGTGGAATGAGAGCTTCCCGGAAGAGCTTCAACTGCTCTTTCTCTTGTGTGATCTGGCTGACGAGGTCGGCTATTTGTGTCCTAAAGGCTGTATCAAGTCCTTCAATCCGAGCCTTAACTTGGCCTTTCATGATGCGTGATTCGGCCAAGCGCGCCTTGAGTCGGCCGCGCCAAATCGGGATGTTCATCGAGAATCCTATGCCAAAGGCATCTCGGCCAGTTGCAGTGGCCGGAATATTCTCCGAACCCAAATCGAAGTAGGTAATATTGAGACCGAAGTCAGGAAGGTATTCCTTTTTGGCGAGTGCGATATGTGCATCAGAACGCTCTTCTGCTACACCAAGTGCTTTCGCTTCTGGTCGCATTAGAAGTGCGGTTTTGAGGAGCGCGTCCACATTGGCCAATTGGATGATTGGAGCCTCCAGTTCAGCAGTCTCAATATCGCCAAGGGGAGTGTTTAGAAGTCGGGCAAGGGTCTCAGTAACCGATCGCTTCATTAGCTTAAGGGAGACTTGTCGTTGCAATAAGGCCGTGCCCTCCAATTGAGCTTTGAGGATGGCTTGCTGCATTCCGGTCCCGACGACATATTGCGTAGCAGCATTTTCCTCGAAGTCGTTCAGACGTTTCTGAAATGCCTCGATTACTTTTTGATGATGCTGAATTCGGTGCAGCTCGTAATAGGCTTGCTTGGCTTCAAAAAGTAGATCCTGTTCGAAGGTGAGCGATTCATATTTCGCTATTTCTGACCCAAAGTCTTCAATGTCTCCTTTCAAACTCAGCTTGCCTGGAAAGGGGATGGCTTGCTCAAGACGCCATTGAGTACGTTGTGAACCGCGGGCCGTAAACAGCGGATAAGGTTGATATGAAAAGTCGAACTGCGGATCGGGCAGCGATGCAATCTGACTTCGTCTGAGCGATAGAATATCAGCCTCCAGTTGGGAAGCCCTCAAGTCAGGATTGTTTTCCTGAATCGTTTCGAGTAATGTTGATAGCTCTAGTGTGTCTGGATGTGCATCATGCTCCTGAGCGACTAGATCGCCGGTTGATAGAACGATACAAAACGGAATTATCCAAAAGGATGGCGAGTAGGACATGACCCCTTTCAATTGATGGCAGCGCATCAGCGCTGAATTACTTTGTTATAGGCAGCAGATCTCCTCAAAGAAAATGCTGGGATACAAAGCTTAGCTAAATGCAGAGAAGCTGCTGGGAGCAGCTACACATAGCCATCAGATCAGGAAGCAAGAATGTAGGATGCGAAGAGCGGGAAGCGGAGGGGGAGGTTCAGTATCCTGGAGTCTTCTTTCTATTCTCGGAGGGGCCGGTTCAGAAAAACTGAAAGCGGGTTGTAGTAGGGGTACGGAGTCAATATTCTCTTCAAGAGAAGCCTTGCTCGTTCGCGCAATAGCATCGGAATCGATGGGCTGAAGATCCACCAAGCAGCAATCTCCCTGCAGGTTAGTTGAAGGCTCCTTTTCATCAGGACACTCGCGGCCATCTATCATATCCATGTCAATGCTACTGGCATCATCGCAGCAACAGGACATCACAGTGGGAGTTGCATGAGCATCGGCCATCATGCAGGCATGCCCTAAGACAGGAAGTGCGCTCGCCATAAAGAAGGTCATCGCTATTAAGCGAGTCAAGGGGCGATTTGTACGAAAGGGCTTGAGCATGTGATTAGGATCGTGTCGATACCAACTTTCATCGTTTCAGACTGTTTCGTATGGAGGGAGTTCGGGGGCTCGGGGGCACAGGGAACGGAGAAGAGATGAGGGGCTGAGGGGCGTGGGGGAGTAGTCAATCTTCAGCATTCAGTCGTTAGATGGTGAGTGAGGTTGTTTATGGGGAGTCAGTCGATTATCCTCGGACATTCGGACATTCGGACATTCGGACATTCGGACATTCGGACATTCGGACATTCGGACATTCTTTGCCAGTGTTGAACGCGCAGATTACTTTGGTGTATTCACCCATCATATTGCATCCCAGTTTTGTCATAAAAAACTCTTACTACTCATATCCATCATGATAGTCCGATTATTGAATTCGAAGTTGATCTTGAGTATGAGTTTACTCTTGATTCTCTGTTTCGGCTGTGCAGATCTTACTGTCGAAAAGAATGGTCCTAACATCTTGATTCTTCACGCCGATCAATGGCGAGCCCAGGCCTTCGGCTATGCAGGTGATCCGAATGTCCAAACCCCCAATTTTGATGCTTGGGCAAAAACTTCCGCCAATTTGCGTAGGGCCGTTTCTGGCATGCCAGTTTGTACGCCTCATCGGGCTTACCTACTAACGGGTCAACGAGCCTTGACGAATGGGGTCTTCATGAACGATGTGCAGCTGGACACAAATGCCGTTACGCTGGCCGAGGTCTTGGTAGAAGCCGGCTATCAGACAGGATATATTGGCAAATGGCATTTGGATGGTAGAGGGCGCAGTGACTTTACGCCTCCCGGACCGCGTCGGCAAGGCTTCCAATATTGGAAGGCGCTAGAGTGTAGCCACAACTACAATGAATCCGCCTACTACCATGGAGATAATCCCGAGAAGCAATACTGGGAAGGCTATGATAGTTTTTCGCAAACGGAAGATGCTCAGGCTTATCTGAAAGAGCACGCCAATGACGACGCACCTTTCTTCTTAATGCTATCCTGGGGAACGCCGCATGCTCCCTATCACACAGCTCCGGAGAATTACAGAGATCGATACAAGGCTGAGGATGTGGTATTGCGACCCAATGTGCCCGACAATATGCGGGATCGAGCCATGAAAGACCTAGCCGGATACTATGCACATGCAACGGCTTTGGATGATATGCTCGCGGAGATTCAACAGACCCTTCGGGAAACAGGTTTGGATGAGAACACCATCGTTCTTTTTACCTCGGATCACGGAGATTTGATCGGCAGCCACGGCGCTTATAAAAAACAACAAGCTTATGAGGAATCGATCAGGGTGCCGATGTTGATTTCTGGCCCTGAAATTGTTACCGATGATTATGATGCCCTATTCAATACGGAAGATATCATGCCCACGATTCTCGGTTATGTTGGAGCAACTGTCCCTGACTTTGTTGAGGGAATCGACTATTCCGGATATTTGAAAGGAAACGCGACAGAGATTGATACCGCTACCGTGATTGCCGCTATTCAGCCCTTTGGGCAGTGGAGCCGGGGCAAGAATGGAGGTCGCGAATATAGGGGGTTGAGGACTTTACGCTATACCTATACAAGAGATTTGTCTGGTCCTTGGCTGCTCTTTGATAATGAAGAAGATCCTTATCAGTTACAAAATCTTGTGGGAGTGGAAGACTACTTAGGGATTCAGGAAAAACTAGATGCTCTGTTGAGTGAGAAGCTTGCGAGTCAGCAGGATGATTTTTTACCTGGCTTGACCTACGTCGAGCAATATGATTATCCAGCATTGAATGAGACCGAGACGGTTCCTTATAGGAATTAAGACAGTCGTCAGTCATCAGCTTTCAGTCGTCAGTCGTCAGTCGTCTTGGCGGTATTCCGATTTCCGTGTTCCGAGCACGAATTATCGTATGGGCGCGATGCAGACCAAGCGCATGACTTGTCTTTATCCCAGTCTCCTTGGTCAAATATCGGCCGATCAGATTGAGCTTGTCACAAAACAAGAGAAAGTAGGTCTCAGTCTTCAATCTTTAGAATAGACCTATCCGTTCAGATACAAGCTCAATTCTTCTCGATCTGACGACTGAAAGCTGATGGCTGAAGACTATCCTCCTCTCCTAAAAAGTAAAGCCGATATGGAAACCACCCATCGGTTTGATTCCAGTGTATTCGATATCGAGCACATCATAGGTTTCGCGATAGAAGTCCGGCCGGATATCATCCGTGATATTATCCGTCTCGTCCGCATAGCGGATGCCACCACCGGCGAAGATATCGAATAAAAAGCGTTGTGTGAGATGAAACTGAATTCCCATGACAATACCACCTTCAAAGGCCGTGACGTCTTTACTAAAGTCCATTTCTACGCCTTCATTTCGTGGCTCGTCAAAGATATAGAGCCTGAAATCCTCGGAATAGATCATAGCACTGGCGACAGGTGCGGCGTAGTAGCCAATGTTTCGGAAAATCCAAGTAGAGCCAGTCTTCTTGTTGATGTTATTTAAATAGACTCTGAATTGTGTCATCAACTGTGCGCCTCGAAATGATTCGAAGCCGCTCTCCTTCAGCATGAAAGTCGGCGCGACGATGATCGACTTATTTCTGCTGGCGAAGTAGTGCTCATAGACAAGCTCGAAATAGGACCTCGCGAATCCCGACGGGGATATCTTGATCACGTTGGAATACTCAGGATAGGGTCCGGTGTCCGCGTTGGACTGCGCCTGTGCTGTCGTAAGATGACTGCCAAGGATTAGAGCAAGGGATAGGAAGAGTATTCGTTTCATTTTTCTAGTTAGTTGCTGCGAGATGTCTACGAACTAGACCCACTGATAGTTTTGGATTTTCGGGAGATGAGTAGAGAAGCGGGATTTCCTGTCATGGCAGCTAGGCACTAACGCGCGCCTCTCGCAGTTAATTTCTCTGTACTTCACGGTGTGAGTCGGATCAGGAGCGGGTGTCTCGTCACGGGAATTGCGAATAGGTTTTTTTGAATCGATTTAGTTCTTTGTATTTCAGTACTCAATCGTCACCATTTCACATGAGAGACAACACTCGACCTACATTTGAATCCCGCAGCAAGCTAGGGTGGAGATATGTCTGGCTCCCACTTGTCCTACTTACTTCACTTCTCTTTTTGTCCTGCGATGGAGCCCGCAATGAGGAAAGTGACGGACGCCTTCAGTCGATTGATTCCATGTGGATCTATGAGTCCAATGACAATATTTGGGGCCTCGGTTTCGTGGGAAACAAGGTCGCGGTAATGCAGGAAGGGACTTTGCGAGTCCTTGCTAGCGATGATGGTCGTGAAATTTGGAAACGGCACTTCGGAGATCGATACCGCATCATAGATACTTTCGACAACAGTGTAATTGTTACTGGCGGGTTCCCTAGTGAGGTCATTTCTGTAGATCTCCGTAACGGGAATGAAATTTGGCGACGTACATCTCCTGGTTTTGAGATCCGTGAAAAAGTTCTAAATGGTCGCAACATGGTGTTCTGGACACGATGGGAAACAATATTACTAGATTTAGTGACGGGGAACGAAAGCCGGTTTCCTTATCTGCTCCAAGACGATTCCTTTTCTTTAGCAGCGTCTTCTGTTTCTGATGATGGCATGTTTTGTTCGGTATTTGCGTCAGTCATAGAAAGCCGTGCTTTTTGTCAAGATATTTCCAGTGGTGCTGAATTGTGGCACAAAGAATACGGTCCCGAAATACACAACATTGTTGAGGGAGATACGACCCATCTTTCTATGCTCTCCTTCGGGCCCAATGCCCTTTGGAATGATCTAGTCGTTTTTACGATAGGTCCCTATACGGATGCTTATGATCGATATAGCGGCGACTTACTTTGGAGAATGGAAGGAGGGTTGAGTGAGGACTTTCGTGGTCTTTCGGGCTACACGTCGAATACCGCCCAAGTCCTTGGAGACACCTTGTATGTCACACACAGAAATACAGAAGAACTCTTTGCTCTTGATCCAGGGTCTGGGGAGAAGTATTGGGAGTCAGTAGGGTTTGTTTCGCCTGAAGGGACTATTGTGAGATCTCAAGAGGTGCTCATGTATACCGATGGTGTGGTAGTAGTAGTCGATGCTGAAACTGGGGAAAAACTTTCCATTAATTACCCGCCTTTTGGCTTTGCCCTCTTCAATTCGGACCCGATTGTTGTAGGAGATCAAATGTTGGTCGATTCGAGTAATGGATTGCACATGTTTAAGTTGACGCGATAAAAGAAAGAGGATGATCGATACACATGTACATCTCTGGGACCCTGCGCTCTTGCGCTATCCCTGGTTGAAAGATTTGGCCGCTCTCAACAAGTCCTTCCTAGTAGATGACTACATGACGGCAGCTGGAGGACGAAAGCCAGATGGCATCGTCTTTGTCCAAGCAGGTACGGCGGAGGAGGATTTTCTAGCCGAAGCGGAGTGGGTCGCCTCGATGGAGCATCCGCTGATCAAGGGCATCGTCGCGGGAGCTTCTATTGAAGAAGGGGAAGGAGTGCGTGGTCACTTAGAGGCCTTGACAAAGATTCCCTTGGTGAAAGGGGTTCGACGGCTCATACAGGATGAGCCAGATGACGCCTTCTGCATGCAGCCCTCTTTCCTCGAAGGACTGCGCTGTCTTCCGGACTACGACTTCTCTTTCGATATCTGCATCTATCATCGTCAACTGGCGAATGCCATCAAGATGGTTGAGGCCTGCCCCGAAGTCGATTTCATTTTGGACCACCTTGGGAAACCTGGGGTCAAGCTAGGTTTGCATTCACCATGGCGAGAGGAAATCAGAGAGATGGCGCGACTCGAGAATGTGGTCTGCAAGATTTCTGGTCTCATCACCGAGGCCGATCATGAGGATTGGAAGGCGGAAGAACTCAAGCCCTACGTCCATGCGGTGCTAGAGGCCTTCGGACCTGATCGAGTATTTTTTGGCAGTGACTGGCCCGTGCTAAATCTCGCTTCTGATCTCGGAAGCTGGCATGAGATGCTGAAAGACATTGATTTTGGCGATGCCTGTGATCGGATGAAGTTCTTTGAATCGAATGCGCAGCGAGTTTACAAATTGGAGCATCGGTATCTCCAGCCACGGATCGAAGAAATGAGGCCGAAGACCTTGGTTGGTGCGAAAATGCGCATGAGTCTTGCGGAAAACAAGACGCGCGAATTGTGGCAGAGCTTTATGCTTCGTAGAGGAGAGGTGCAGAATCGAGTGAGCTCAGACTTTATCTCGATGCAGGTTTACGACGAAGCCTTCGATGGTCGTTTTTCACCTCAGACCGAGTTTGAGAAATGGGCCGTCGTTGAGGTGAAGACGGCCGATCCTATTCCCGATGGAATGCAGCGCTTCGATTTGGCGGGAGGTCGCTATCTCGTATTCGACTCAAAGGGTCCGGCAAGCCGAGCCAGAGAGATCATGACCTATATATATGGCGAGTGGATTCCGCAGTCGGGCATCGAGCTGGATAAGAGACCCAGTTTTGAGGTGTTACCGGAAGGCTACAATCCGGCAGATCCGGAGGCGAAGGAGGAAATCTGGATCGCGATTCGCTAGGAGACCGGAGATTCTCGTTCATTGTTCATCGTTCGTCGTGGGAGATCATGAAGTCGATTGATCATTTCGCTTGATGAGGCAATTGTAGTGTAATTCGATTTTTATATATTCTTGTCTGCACAAACATTCACTTGATAAACCTCGGACAGAATGAATCGACCTCTAGCTAGCATTTCCACAGCCAAATCCTTTGGCATCAGTCTACTAACTCTTCTCTTCGCCTTTGCATTTAGCACCAGTGCACTGGCACAAAAACCCCGACAAGCCTCGGCACTAGAAATCACGGACGATGAGACGCCCGAAGTCTACAGCTACAGCGATGGCAAGCGCATTGAGCCCCGCACAGGGACAATTCGCTCTTGGTCAGGCGTTAATCAGCGATTCTCAGGATCGCCTCAATCAATTGCCGAACAATTCCTAAAGAGCAACCAAAAGAGCTTGAACCTCAGAGACGCAAATCTCGCCGATCTGCAATACAAGCAAACGGTTCAGACATTATCCGGTCACACCGTCCGCTTTACCCAGCATGTGAACGGCGTCCCGGTTAAGGGAGCAAGTCTTGCCGTAAGCATGGATCAGACGGGAAAGGTGACTTTCTTGAGCAGCGATTATAAGGGCGACATCAATGTTGGCAATCTTTCTCCGGCGATCTCGAAGGAAGATGCTGGATCAAGTGCGCTCGCTCGATTGAATCCGACCGGGCCGGTCAACTACAATGAGACAGAGTTGGTGATCTACTACAACAAAGGCAATTCGAGATTGGCCTATGCCAGCAACCAGGAACTATCCACTGGTGACACTGGAGAGTGGGAAACCATCACGGATGCCAGTACGGGACAGATCATTTCTCAAAAGAATATCTCTTTCAACCACAATCGTAGTGACGGGGACAAGAAGAAAAAGAAGCGCGCGTTGAAAATGCGAGTCGACGGAACGGGAAATGTATTCACTCCAGATCCACTTAGCTCAGCAGGAGCTACATACGGAGATACGGGATTTACTGATGGTGGTGACGCCAATACACCACAAATGATTGCTGAGCAGATGGCTGTGACTTTGCCGGACATCGGTTTTGATGGAGTGAACTATAGTTTTGATGGGACGCGAGCAAAAGAGGTAGACTTAGAAGGGCCTTTCAATGGCATCGTTTCTCAAGTGACCTCTGACTTTTCTGCAGATCGTGCAGATGACCTTTTCGAGGTCGCCAATGTCTACTTCCATGTGGATCACACGATGAACTATCTGAACAATGTCCTGGGATTGAATATCCTGCCGACCTTAAATGGAGGCGTCGTTATTTTCGACCCAGCGGGACTTAACGGTGCTGACAACTCGCACTATAATTCAGGTAGCGAACTGATTGCCTTTGGAGAAGGAGGGGTAGATGATGCAGAGGATGCCGATGTTGTAATTCACGAGCTCGGCCACGGATTGCACGATTGGGCAACGGGTGGACTCTCACAAAGCAACGGACTGAGTGAGGGCATTGGTGACTGGGTCGCGGCTTCCTATAGTATCAGTTTGAACCAGTGGACACCAGCACAAACTCCTTACAACTGGACCTTTAGCTGGGATGGCCACAATGAGTTCTGGGGCGGACGAGTAACCAATTGGAATGACTCGAACACTTGGCCTGCAGGAACAGGTGGCGGCTGTTTGCACACCTGTGGTCAGTATTGGGCTTCATCGATCGTAGACATCATGGAAGCTACGTCGAGAGACATAGCGGAGAGCTTGCACTGGGAGGGTATCAAAATGACAGGTGCTTCGACGACACACGAAGAAGCGGCAGCAGCCGTGGTACAAGCAGCCGTCAACGCCGGTGGAGCAAATACCGCTGCGGTTTGCGCTGCCTTTGAGTACACAGGATATTGGAATACACCAGGAGCGGAGCCGGCTGCATGTATGGCCACACTGCAGCTTGATATGACCGTGCTCACGGATCCGATACAGGCGGGAGAGAATGTGATCTATGAATTCACCGCTACAAACAGCACAGGTGGAACACTGACTGGGGTGGAGGTGACGAACGTCCTTCCAAGTCAGTCACTACAAAAGATTGCCTCTACTTATGTGGGTGATACTTGTGGTGGAGGCGAATCTGGCGGGACTTGGACCTGGCCGGTGGGAAGCTTGGCGGACGCGGCCGTCGCTATTTGTCAGTTGACCATTGATCTAGCGTCGACTCCTTTTACAACGATTGACTTTGAGGACAATCAAGATGGTGGTAACGTGAACTGGACGGCCGGAGGAACAGGCAACGCTTGGACTTTAGGTGCTGGTGGAACGGGACCAGACGGTGGAACACAGCCACCTAGCACATCCTCTGGTGCAGACCGCTGGTTTGCTCCTGATATTGCCACAGTTGGAGACGTGACTTTAGATCTGAATACAGCGATCGATTCACAATCCTTAACATTCTGGCATGCCTTCGACATCGAGTCAGGATGGGATGGCGGAGTCGTCGAGGTATCGACAAACAACGGATCCTCCTGGGCCGATATCGTCGCGGCGGGTGGCGTATTTCTGAACAACGCATATAACGGTAATATTCAAGGTGGTTTTGGTGGCCCGATAGACGGTCGAGATGCATACACCGGCTCAAGTTCCGGTTGGATTCAATCGATCGTTGATTTATCATCCGTTTCTCTGCAAGCCGTGCCTCTTCAAGTTCGCTTTCGAATGGGTACCGATAGTTCAGTAGATCAAAATGGATGGTGGGTCGATGATGTCCTGCTAGGAAACGTCGTTTCTTTGTGTAACACCGCTAATGCAACATCGAACCAAGGAAGCAATGCAAATGCCGTCATGGATCCATGTCCTGTAGTGATTGCTCCTCCAAATCTCCCTGTAGAGTTGACTTCTTTTGAGGGAAGCTATGATGGGGTGTCCGTCCAACTGAATTGGACAACAGCTTCGGAACTTAATAATGCCGGATTTGCAATCGAGTTGAAAGAAGGAAATGCATTTAGTGAGATTGGATTTGTCCAGGGAAATGGCACCACTGCAGAGAATGCAAACTACCAGTACATTCACAGAAATGCAGGAGTGGGTCGATTGGTATACAGACTACGGCAGGTTGATTTTGATGGAACGACAGCCTACAGTCAGCCAATTGAAATCCTAACTATGAATCCTGAAGGATTTCTATTGTCCGACAACTACCCAAATCCATTTAATCCGCGGACCAATTTTCACTTGACGCTTGGAAGAGAGCAGCAAATCAATATTTCCGTCTATGATCTTCAGGGGAAGCGAGTCCAGATAATACAGGACGGGATTCTGTCCGCCTTTGATCGACATAACTTTAACTTTTCAGGTAGCGGTCTCGCATCTGGTATCTATATCTTGAAAGTATTAGGAGAGTCTTTCCAACAAAGTCGAAACGTGATGCTTTCAAAGTAAAGCGGTCGAAAAATAATTAAATAGAAAAGGTCCGTCGTTAAGTCGACGGACCTTTTCTATTGGCCCAAATCAGACAAGACAGAGCGTCAATTTAATTAGCTGTGTGCACCTATAGCTCGTCCCAAATCTCTTAAAAGTCTATCAAACTCAGAATAGTCTTCGCCTTCGAGTCCTACACGCAAATTGCCTTGACCAAAATATGTAGCGGTTTCCTTTCCCGTAAGAGAGTTAACAAATCCTGTGGAACGAATATCCAGCTCATCATCCTTTATCTCTATCTTAGGTTCATTTTGGGTAGACCGCTATTTCCTACCAACTTTTCCTTCCTCTGGGTAGCTTGTGAGAAGCGCTTTTAATCTAGTCGCTTTCTGGTTGAAATTTTCCAACGCGCTCCTATGAATGGGCTTGAATAGAATAGACGACGTGCAGTAAAGATTGGTATTTTAAAGGAAGGTAAAAAAGAGGCTTCGAAGCCCAGTATTTCAATAATCTATCGTTATCGGTATTCAATCGATTCCATTATTCATTGAGATCAGAAAGCGTTCATAATGACGACCAAAATCCGACCTAGAATCGTCCTCTTACTCGGCATTATGCTCCATTTCATATTGACTATTGGTGACGAGACTCAGCAGCATAAGCTGGCCTAATTTATGTGTCAACTCATCGCCGTCCTCCTTCATTTCTGTGAACCTCCTCAATGCCTTTTCAGCTTCTGAGAGTCGACCTCGCCTCATCTCAACTAGACCAAGATGTAGATGCATATTGCATTGAGCATGATTATCGCTCTCGGATTCAAATTGCAAAAGGGCAAAGCGCATCGATTCGCATGCCTTCTTTAATTCTCCGTTGAGTGAGTAGCTCAATCCCAATTCGTAGTAGGCCCTAGCCAATTCTGTTGGAGCGTAGTCTGTTGTCTCCTCCATTCGCTTGATAGCAGCTGTTATCATTTTCATGGCTTTTATCACCTGGCCCTCTTCTCGTAACACAACACCATATTCGAGCTCTACAATGGGGCTTTCGATACCCTCATCAAAAAAGGGAAGGCGGACATGTGCTGTACTGGTAATAATGGCATTCTCTCCGTCTCTCGATTGCTTTGTGTCATTGAACCAGGATGTGAAGAGAATGATGATTATGGCCGTTCCCAGAGAGGATTTTAGAATGAGATGATTTCTTGTAACAAAACGGCTTAGTCTATAGAAAACCTGACCCCGCCTGGCGGCTACAGGCCTGCGGTTTTGAAAAGCCTCGATGTTGGCCACTAATTCCGCGACGTCTTTAAAGCGGTCGCTGGGATCTTTTCTCAATGCTTTTTCGACGATTGAGTCGAGATCACCAGAAAGAAGTCGGCGGATGTTATGCCGATCAGAATTCAACTCCTGGCAACTTTGATCGATGATCTCATCGCTATCCAAATCGGAGCTATGAAATCGCTTGCTTGGTTTTGCTGGGATATATTCGCAGACTTTGCTTTCAAGGTCTGCGAGATTATCCACGTCGCTTGGATAGGGAGACCGGCCAGTCAACAAATGATAAAGTAGTACGCCGAGCGAATAGATATCCGATGACAAGGTCAATCGCTCTCCTTTAACCTGCTCAGGACTCGCAAACTGCCGGGTCATGATTCGGTGTTCTGGCAGAGTGTCCGCTTCCACCTCCTGGATCAAATCTGAACCCTCCAATACCTTCGCGATGCCAAAATCGAGCAAGACGATCGATCCGTCGCCCCGCACCATGATATTGGTGGATTTAATATCGCGATGAATGATCTTGTGTTGATGGGCACATTCTACAGCCCGACAGATTTTTGTAAAAAGGTGAATTCGATCTGCTAGACATAGGCGATGGTCATGGACATAGTCGTCCAGTCGTCGCCCATCCACATACTCCATGACAAAGTAGGGGAGTCCACCGGACGTCATTCCGGCATCAAGGAGCCTTGCAATGTTCGGATGATCAAGTTGGGCAAGAATGCGTTTCTCAAGCTGAAATCGACGGACCGTCTCTTCGCGGTTCATCGTCAAAC
Organism: Rhodothermales bacterium; assembly: GCA_965250215.1. Taxonomy (GTDB): domain Bacteria; phylum Bacteroidota; class Rhodothermia; order Rhodothermales; family DATKEJ01; genus CBDFNN01. The sequence continues at coordinate 352,952 of CBDFNN010000004.1, forward strand.
GGGCAAAGAGCAGCTTCACCGCTACTTCCTTTTCGTAAAGTCCATCGCAACGCCTGGCTTTGTAGACCAGTCCCATACCACCTTGACCAATCTTCTCACCTAGTTGGTAGCTACCAACGATCTCGCCACTCAAGTCGGGCGCAAAATGGGAGCCTATGCTCCTGGGCACGGCCTCGATCTTGCCGGAGTCGAGCAAGGCCATCTCCGTCCTCTCAGACAATAGTTCACCCACTTGGAGACGAAGTTCCGGAAATCCTTCGCACTTCCGATCTAGAAAAGCACCGCGTTCATGCGTTGGAAGATCCAAGGCATGAGTGACGATTCTCTTAATGTGTGCCCATTTTGGTGTCATCGATAGAGACGGTATTTCGTAGCCGTATCTACATCTTGCACACCATGTATTTAATGTTCATAAGGTGTCTGTAGGGAGGTGGTGTTGCTCATTTTCATATCAAGGATTTACTGATGGCATGAGATTATTGTAAAAGGCGACAAAAGAAGCATTATTAGAACATTCGCCAATTCATATTTCACATAAGTGGTATAAACACAAACACCACAGCGGCAGTGGACTGAGTAAGCCGCTCGAGAAGTCCGGCATCTTTCCCGCCTTGGTGCATCAGATGATTTCCGTTGGAGAAGAAACCTCGAGGTTGGATCAGGTCATGACGCATCTCGGGAAGCAATACGCGTCGGAAATGGACAGCTTCATTGACGGCTTGACCTCTGTCATCGAACCCGTGCCAATCATGGTCGTCGGCGTGATTATCGGCGGGATCTTGATCGCTTTGTATCTGCCTCTATTTGAGCTGATCCATGTGGTCGGCTAGGTGTTTTTTGACTTCCAATGGGGGGATCAATATTAAACTGCAAAAAAAGTCCAGATCCGTGTCGCAATAATCTGGAAAAATACGAATGTCTTAGTGAGGGGGTGAAAAACACCTCCGACAACCATTTGACATTCAGCCCAATGTTGTTCAGTAGAGTATCTTTCTGGTCATTTACTTTGGTGGCCATAGTTCTTCTTACTAATATTTCCGCTCCGGACGTTTCTGCTCAAGATTTTATGAGGGACTATCGGATTCACCCAGATGTGTGGCGACCAGTTCAAGGAATTGAGCTAGGCGTTGGATCAGGAGGAGATTTGGGATTTGCGGCGCCAGTTCTGACGATTCCAGGCAGAGGAGGACTTGACTACAACGTTACTTTTGGTTATCAGTCGAGTATCAAACCGAGCCAAACATCCAGTTGGATTGGACTCGGATGGTCTTTTGATCCGGGGTCGATCACAAGAGATGTACAGTCGGCTTACGACAACTCAACGGAAACCGTATATGGAGCGGATTTTGCTCCGAACAATGTCGCGGACATTGTTATGCAGCCCGATATTTACTACGTATCGGCTCCCGGTGTCTCGTTTGAAATGGTCCGCCATCTTCCTACGATTTCTGGGCCTTTGCCACCAAAGATATCCTCCAGTGGCTTCTACTCAACAAAAACAAAGCCTTGGCGCATTGAGCCTTACGGATACGACACGCCCGTGTCTCATCCATTTGGCAACCTAACGCTTGAGACCTGCTCTCAGGTAGGTCTTGGATTGTGCGATTCGCAAAACGATTATGATGGATTCGTAATAACAGATACGAACGGAATCCGCTATGTATTTGGTCACCCGACGATCGCGACGTCGACGTTCCAGGCCTCATCTACTGCTCAGCTTACCGACTATTACGTCGATACCTGGAGGCTGGTCGCTATTCTAGGTACAGAATATCCCGGAAATGATATCCCTTGTGAAGCCGAAACAGGCACAAGTTGTGATGCTCCGGGAAGCTGGATAAAATTTAGATATACATTGCCCGATAAGCGGGAAAAAACGACGGAGCAAGGCATTAAAATCAAATTTCAACACACCGTGGTGACCACGATCGAGACTCCAACCCACTACGCAGAATTTGTTGTAGGGCAAAAGCAAAACGAACGAGCCTCTGATGTACCCATCCTAGCCGGAGGTGTTTACAGTTATTTACAGGAGGTTCGCTTGCATATCAAAGACACGCCCTCGCTGATTAAGAAAGCCAAGTTGAATCACGACTACCTTCACTTGCCAGCGAGCGCTGTTACCGGAATGAACAATAGGCTAAGATTGAATAGCATACAATTTTTTGGAATGGATAACGAAAGTGAACTGCCCGGCTACGAATTTGGGTACCAAGATCGTATTGGTTGTTCGGGTACTAGCGAGCTTGATGTGTTTGGTTATTGTACAGGTGTAGATCCAGAGGATCCGACCTTACATGCAAGTAGCTCATGGAGTCTTAATTCCATTTTGTATCCGACGGGTGATAGAGACGAGATCTCGTACGAGAGCGATACTACCGGACTGAACATCATCGAAGGATACACGATGACAGAAACGACGAGCTGCACCCTGGGTGATGAGTCTTTTTCACAAGGAAGCCGTGGTGGGTCGCGTGTCAAAAGCATCGAAACCGATTTTTTAGTTGACACCGGCCAAAGCAAAACGCAAACCTTTAGTTATGTCGGAGGGCGAATGACCGGAGTGCCTTCTGAATATTATCAAAGATCAGCGCCGGTTGATAAACCTTCGTTCGTGCCTAACGGACGTTCCCGCGCCCGAGTGATATATCAAGAAGTTGGAGTGGCAAACGTCGAGGATAACACTTCTTCCAGGACAAAATACACGACCGATGTAGATCAAGGGGCGAGCACAGTGACAACGCTTGTCTACCACGCTCAGACTGCCGATATCGTCATGCGATCGAACCGAGATCTAAACTGGGGTTTAGTGAAAGCCAAATATACAATTGGCAATGTTTCCACCTCCCAAATCAACCAGTATCAAGGATTCCTTCCTGCACCTCTCTCGAAAGGATTCGGATTGTGCGGTCAAGGTGAACTGTTAGATGTCTATTGGGACGGAGGACTTCGTATCGCCAATGTCGCTACCCATTTAGGGACAGGACCAAGTCCGGTCGTATGGACGACCATCAATTATGGCTACAACGTCGATCCGGAAAGAACCTTGAAATACACCGAGATATCGTCCAGTAATGCACCTACGATTAGAACGGAGTACATCTACCAGTACCAAATAGAGACCCAGATTAAAGATTTAAACAATTTCTCCTCCGTATACAGAACAGACGTCATTGAAATGGACGGCGGCCAAAGAAAGTATTTGCAGGCCGATGTGATGCTTTACAAGAAGTGCAACACATCTACCTTTTGTCAAGCTATTGAAAGTAGTTTGGTCGGCGATGGCGTTCCCTGGGTTCCACATCTAAGTTACCAATTTAAAGATGACGCCCCTCCTGCATCGATGCCGCTCTTCGATCCGGAGTCTGATAATTGGATAAGAGCCGTAGAGTATGCCAAGTATGACGGATACGGTAATGTATTGAAACAATTGGGCCCCATGGATGAGGAGTTAACCTTTTCTTATCCCGGTGGACATTGGTGGAATTCCTATTTGAGTTTTGTGTCGGCGAATGTTAGTGGGCTGCAGAATGGAATCAGATTGACGATGAACTATGACGACCAGAAACGACTTGAGCTCATCAAAGACGAAAATGGCCTCGACTCTCGATTTAAGTACGACGTGCATGGTCGACTAATAAAGTCACAGCGAAGCTCATATGGAACTGGCCTAGGGGTCGAGACCCTGCAGGAGTATGAATATTATATGGCCAGGGAAGGAGGTCAAGGAAATGTCAACTTCGTCAGGACAGAAACGCTGAATGATGCAGCTCTACCTGAAAGGAATAGTAAGATCTTTCTCAATGGATCGGGCGCTACTATTCAAGCCGATCGTCATCTGGCTGGAATTGGTCCACAATACATTACTTCTGCGGTGGAGCTGGACGGCCGGAACAAACCAATAAAGGCGTTCAAACCATTTCCAAGTACAACGGGTGGATTTTTAATCGATCCTGAAAGCGCGTCACGTACGTACTACGAGCAAGAGTATACCACGGTTGGATTTCCTTACGATTACATCGGGTACAGCTACGGGCAGCCGACCTCTACCCGTGTACCGAGTCTTGAAGATGACATTCTTCGAGCCACTACCACCAGTACCTATACTGTTGCCGTGCCGGATCCGGCCATTAATGGGTTTGCGGGCCCGTATAACCTTACGTCTACAACTGATGAGAACGGAATTATCTATAAAAGCTATTCGGACAGTAGGGGCCTGGAAGTCGTATCACGTACAAAAACCCTTAGCGCCGAGACTTTTACAACGACCTATCTCTACGATGGACTGGGTCGCCTCATTGAGTCCCGTCCTCCAAACTACTATGCACCACCACCGAACAGCGACGCTTCCGATTGGGTGACGACCTACACCTACAATACACGGCGTGAGCTAATTGAAAAAAACAGTCCGGATATCGAAGGAGCGTACACCTACCGGTATGACAAGTCTGGCAATTTGCGATTGACGGTTGATCCAGAAGGGAGAAGACTCTACTCCAAGTTTGATGAAATTAATAGAGTGATTGAGACTGGTGAATACTGTCTATGTGATCCATCAGAAGAGAGCAATTTATGGAACTATTTTGGCGTTAGGTCTGCAACAGTAACGTTAAGTGGAACCGAGACGACCCTTGTCATTCATGACCCGGACCCGAGCATAGTTCTTCAAAGGGTCCATGAGCTTATTGTCAATCCAGACGAAACGTATCCCACTCACGATATATTCTGGGTGAAGATAGGGGATGTCGAAGTGTTTGGTCGCACTTCAACGGTTCAATTTGTAGAAAATCCGTCGGGTGAAGAAATCACCTATACCTTCGAACAGTTTGGCGGGAGCTACTGTGACGAAATGCAGGACCTGATTGACGGGACCCTCCCGAATGTTGAGGGGACGGGCAGCAACTCTAATATCAGTGCTAAGATTTGGTACAACGAGGCCGTCCCGGAAGTCACTGATGCTCATCTGAATGATCGAACCTGGCCACTGACCTCGCAAAAAGAAGTAGTCACCTATCAATACGATAAATACGTAGGAATCGTCCCTCCTACAGGCATTCCCGCCAGTAGAAATGACGTAATTGGAAAGCTGACTCAGGTGTCGAACCAAGGTATACATACGGGCTACTATTACGACGATTGGGGTCAGCTTGCACTCATGTACCAGGTGATCGATGGCCTTCCGAGTACCCCGCAAGGAAAGACCATTGAATATAGCTACAACCGATTTGGAGAGGTTACGCAGGTAGACTATCAGCATTATTCGAACAATGCCGATGAACACGTTGTGTTCTGGTATGAGTACGATACGCTTGGTAGACTCACCAAAATAAAATCCAGTGCAGGGGGGCATTATTCTGAAGTAGTTGAGCTAGAGACCACGTACCGACCGACGGATCAAATGGCGAGTATGGCCCTGGGGGCGCATGCAACGACCGGGTCGGTTCTTCAAAACGTCGACTATTCCTATCACATTCGTGATTGGCTGGTTGGGATAAATGATCCAGGTGCTCTTGGCACAGATCTGTTCGGCATGGATTTGGGCTATGACATCGATGGCGGAATCGGAGCAACGCCGCAACTTAATGGCAACATCGCGTGGACCGAATGGACAGGGCCCACCACAAGTGGCGGCTCCTATACCGGATCCTACAAATTTGATTACGATGGGCTCAACCGTTTGATGGATGCTGACTTTGACGACTTTGTCAATAATGATGATTATGACGTCGCCGTTCAGGAGTACGATGCAAATGGTAACATTATCAGTCTAAGTCGCAGCGATGGGGCAGGTCCAGGTCTTTTGAATTCAGTCTATGGTCAATTCACGAATACCTACGAAGCTGGTAGAAATCGCCTGGCATCAATAGGCAGAGGAGACGCCTACGCCTACGACAAAAATGGAAATGTTCTCCATGATTGGGCCGAGCGGGACTACGAATACAACCGTTTTGACCAGCCACGAAGCATAACAAAACCCATCAGCGGATTTCCAGACTATGAAGCCGGTTACCGGTACGATTCCGGGAATTTACGAATACAGGTAAGAGATAATGCCAGCGGTTCAGAACAGGTGACGACCTACGTCCGCGGCGCCGACGGGGCCGTCATCGCGGTCTACGACGGCGAGGATCTACGGCACATTAATGTATTAGCTGGATCCAGAGTAGTGGGCCGGATCGAGCCTGCCTCCTCCAACTAGTCATCACCTTATCCAAACTGCGATTGTCATGAAAACGATGTCCTTCTTTCGTCTTCTCTTTATTGTTCTTGCCGTCGGTGGTGGATTATCTACCGGTGCACACGCGCAGGAAATCCTTTTTTCACTTGATATCACCGAAGAGCCAGTCGGGACAGGGGATGAGGTGCTTGTGCGTATTTTTGATTCCGATCAAATGGGAGGATTTACCTATTTGTACCCCGACACCGTGGCTGACTTTTCAAGCCAGGTTCTCTTTGCTCAATCTATGATTGGAGAAAATATTGTTTTTTCTTTTGGAATCTATCGTCCAAGTGAAGGCAAGGTGTATTGGGAAGAATCCAATCAGCGTTCGTCGGTCGTGCCCGATTCAGGGATGGTCACAACCTTGCCGGGTTATGTCTTGGGCGAACTGGATCCGGGCCATACGGTGTCCTCCAGCGTGGCATCCAGTCCAACATCCCAGAAAAGTCAAGCGCAGGCAAATGAAAAACCAAAAGAAGGCGGGGATATACCTTCATCGTCTTCGTCTTTGGGCGGTCCTTTCGCTACAGGGACCTACTTGCCGATGCCAGACCTTCTTTCTCCCTCTAATCCAGCTTTTGAAGTGGCCATCGACCCGGTACTCGACTGGCAGTTTGGCGGCACTTCTGGCAATTATCAATTTGATTATCAAATAGGGAACGACCTGCCCGGTAATGTGGCCAAAATGGCACCGGTCGTTGTGGTATATGATACCGAGGCTGATCTAAAAAACACTCCATTGTTGGAAGAAGAAAAATACTACTGGCGCGTTCGGGGGTGTGATGTAGGGACCCAACTGCTCTGTTCGCCTTGGACAGAAATGTGGCAGTTTACGACCGTATTCGACTTGCAAGCAGATGGCAATATTGATTTATTGTCACCGCAGGACGGCGAAGAGCTTGGGACAACCACCCCTATTTTTACATGGGACTTGTCCGGTAACTATCAAAACCAGGGTGACATTCATTTTTATGTGTGTGATGCGAGTACGTCGAGCTCGGCTTGCTTGGCATCCGAAGCCTTATTCACTGTTGATCCTGAGACGGTAGGCGTCAACGACAGAGAATCCATAGCCTTGCCGGTAACTGGACTCACCAGCTTGGCCGACACGAGTAGTTTTTACTGGCGGATCGAGCGCAACTGGAACGGCAACGTTGATCCCGGAACGGTCGGCTATTTTTCCATTGAGACGGCCGGACCAGGCGTTCCAGAAGTGCCCGGCTTGGCCTATCCCTCTGCGGGTGAAGCGCTTGTTTCCTTGAATCCAGTTCTCAGCTGGGGGAGTGTAGAAAATGCGGCCTACTACGAATATCAACATGGCTTTTACGCCGATGTCCTCACAGAAGCGAGTCCCGCCCCTATCAACGTAGGTAGCAATACAAATACCTCTGATCCAGGTAACACGCCAACCTCGTTGGATTACAGTACTACGTACAGGTGGCGGGTTCGAGCGTGTAACCTGGGTGTGTGTAGCGCATGGAGTACGCCCCGTGTGTTCACAACCCTGTATCCCCCGATATCCATCACCTATCCAGGGACAGGTACTCAGGCTACAACGCTCGACGTGGGCTGGACCTATGACAGCAATCTGGGAGGGCCCTTCGAAGAGTTCGCGGTCGAATGGAGTACGGGTAAACTGAGTAATCCAGAAGGTCGAATTGATAACATCCCGGGAAGTCAATTGCACGCCGTTTTAAGTCAGCTGCCAGCAAGTAGTGAAGTCAATTGGCACGTGCAGGGTAGAGGAGGAGACGTTTGGCAAGCCTTTAGCAGCGATAGTGGTTTTCTCACCGGATCGGGTCATGGCCCCATCAGCTTACTTACACCGGACGGATCTGTGGAAATAGAACCGTCCTATCCCGCGCCTCCTACCTTTGATTGGGACGATGGAACAGGTGGCTATCAGCAATTTGAGGTACGGGTTGGACAGAGTCATCTCAGCACCTATGAATGGCAGACTTTTTCCGTCTACAACGGAATGATAACAAGCTTTACCTGGACGCCCTTACTCTACGACGCCAATTACGGTTGGCAGGTGAGAGCTAGGATCGGTGGGGTATGGGAGGCCTGGACCGATGCCGTATATTTTGACACGGTTGCGGATCCAGGAGCACCAACAGCGATCACCTTGGACAGCCCCAGAAACGGGAGTGTTGTGTTTAGCGAGTATCCCAGCTATTCCTGGGCTCTAGATCGGGCCTATGATGAGTTGGAGTGGTATTTATGCAGCGGTGTCACCTGTGACGCCGGAGCTAGCAACATCGTGCAGAGTGTCATACCGCTTCCTGATTCGGCCACGACACATCAACAGTCCATTTATGAGGCACCGCTTGGTGACTCTCTAAGTTACGCGTGGATGGTACGAGGAAAAGTGGATACGCTGTGGACGAACTCTTCTGTATTTACCTTTACGGTTGATCTCGATTCGACAGGAGGGCAGACAGCGCCACCACCAGGTCCCACCCAATTTACTTATCCCTTCGAATACAGTGAAGACAACCCCGTCCTTATGCCGACTCACTTCACGGCAGGATGGAGACCGGTATATGAGGCTAGCCTCTACCGCTATCAAGTCCACGGTTCCGTTGCCTGGCCGTTGGAGGTGGAAGTCACGGAGCAGAGTTATGCCCCTGTCGAAAATCTAGCTCAGGGTTCCGACCAATACATGCGGGTGCAAGCATGCAACAACAATGGTTGTAGTAGCTGGAGTGAGACAAGGCATATCAAAATCAAGGACTATGGAGTACCAGCACCCGGAACACCAACGCTTGCAGGCCCGGCAGATAATGCCATCAACACCATTCTCGACGTGCCTCTCTCTTGGTATGAAGCATCGGGTACAGTTCCAGAGTCGTACCAGTATCAAATTGCAACGGATGGATCCTTCGCAGATGCCCAGATCTATTCGAGTCCCTATACCTTGGTTGAGTCACATGCAAACGAAGAACAAAAAACGTATTTCTGGCGAGTGCGGGCCTGTAATGCGGAGGGAGAAAACTGTTCACCGTGGTCGAGCGATATCATGGTTGCGAATGGCTGGGTGTTTACCACAGGCTTCTATAATGGGCCTCAGACATTTCCTCCTCTGTTTCTCAATACTCCTACAGACGGAGCAACCACTTCAGCAACTCCGACCCTTGTATGGTCGGGAGATCCAAACAGTAACTTAAGTTCTCTACAATCCGAGCTAAGTATAGCCACCGATCCCCTCCATACAGCGGAGACTATCGTATTCCAAGGGTATGAATATGTACCTAGTGGACGTGTGGTGTCTATGGAGATTCCAGCTCTAAACACCCAAACAACCTATTACTGGCGAGCAAGATGGTGCTCTTTGTCGGAGTGTGGTTATTGGAGCCCCGTGTGGAGTTTTACAACTGAAGCCAATGACGTCCAGCGCTACTACTACTTGAGTGATCATTTAGGTAGTACCAGAGTCGTCTTCAACGATGAAGGACAGGTCAACGACTTCTCCGACTATTACCCATTTGGCTTGGAGATGCCGGGAAGGTCGACCCAATCCGGGACCAAGGCGCTCGAGAACTACACTGGTCATGAGTTGGATAAGGAGACGGGTCTGCACTATGCCAATGCCAGGTATTACGATGCTGTGACCGGAAGGTGGGGCGTCAGAGATCCCCTGGGGGATTCGTACCCACAAAACAGTGCTTATTCATACGTTTTGAATGACCCAATAAGCAAGGTTGATCTAGACGGAAGGGATGTAACTTGTGTTACACGAGAACATTGCAATCAGTTGGCAAATGATATAAATTCTGCTCATTCGGGTCATGATGGGGATACAAATATCACGGTTGAGGAGTATAGAGAACAAGTGGACGTGTCAAACTTCGACCTACTTAGACCTTCGACGTGGTTCGGCAAAGGTAGCAAGACAACAAAAACCGTAACAAAATATCGACTATCTACCTCAGATAGTAGTTTCGACTGGGCTCAAGACAAATTTACTCTAGCTGTTTACGATGTCATCAATACAAATGAGGTTTCGTTTTCAGTTAAATATGTACCTGGAGATACAGATCTTTCAGGATGGCCAGTGCATGCGTCTGCATTTGATTCACAAGCGAGAGCAGATATTGGGCTAGGTGGGGGACTTATCAGAATTTCCAGTGACGGAAACAGACTAGGCGAACCAAATGGAGTTGTAGCTCTTCATGAATTAATCGGCCATGGTCATCCGGTTGGTGCCAATTACGCTATCGGAGTTAACAACCACTATCAGAATCTTCTCGGATATCGACTCAAAGCTGGACGAGGTAGTGATCAACCAGGTTATCTTGGTACAGGGATTACGATTTTAAACCTTTACTTTAAAATGGAAAAATAGAGATGGAAAACGAGTTCTTTTTGGCTGGTATATTCAATGTATTCCTTGCATTTTCCCCTATAATTGCGGTTTTTCTTATCTTTTTATTTGGAAGAAAAATGCAGTTAACGGAGAGAAATGCGGTGTTGGTTATATTCCTAATTGGAATTATCTGCCACCTTTTTTTTAAGGCCCGTATACTCAATGATATCAAATCACTTGCCAGTCCTACTCTTGAGCTTATCGAAAATGGGATATGGTATTCTTCAATTCCGTTGATGGTTTCGGCGATATGTGCGGCATCAATAGTCATTTTTTATAGGGTTAATGGAGAGTGAAGGATAATTCCTGAAATACGATATCCGAGCGTCCATCGTCCCTTATGTACCCCTAACATGAATCTCCGGAAAGCTTTCCTATTTTGGCAGTGAATCTGACTTTGGGTGCTCAAATGAGATTAGTCTAATCCTGTCAATGTCTTCCGGATCGTGTTGTCATATCGATGACTCACATTCGATTGTTCATCCGTCAGAGGCAACATCCTTCCGGATGATCCCAAGGGACACCTACTCAAACATCGATCGGAAGAGCTGGGCCTTTAGCAATAGGGGATAACTATGAACTCAAATGATCTACAAGTGGAAGAAAAGATATTGATCAGGGTTCGTGCAAGATTACGTTTATATGTGAACGGACGCTCCCTGCCTATCCGAGACAGTTATCGACCATTGTTTCTATTTGGTGGCCGAGACAACGTGTCTGGCTATATTAACCTGATAAATGATAGACTAATCGAATTAGGTACTGAGGCAAATGTCTATGTTGACTTTGTCAATTCTGAAACAAATAGAAAAAACATATACCTCGGCAGAATAGTTGAGTTCGGAGAAGGTCCAGATTTGAAGGTCGGATCAATATTAATCGAAGAAGCTCGCTTCATTTCAGTTTCAAGCGAAAAAATTTGAGATTGTTGTATTTTCTGAACATTCGGTACGGGCGTAGTGCTTGTGGTGAACGAATGATTGGGACCTCGAACTATGGCCGCAGGATTTGAAGGAACGACCTGGCCGTGTCTCTCTGAATGGAATCGGGGGAGTAGGAATGTTTCAATTCCACGATGTAGGTAGCCATTTGAATTTGTTCGATCGTGCCCGGAACCGGCAGCGAAGAGGGCAGATAAAGACTTGACACCATTGCTAAAGCCTGGTCTTTTGAGGGCTCATTTCGCATACCCTTATTAACATACCAGAAAGGGGTACATAACGTCCTTTATGTACCCCTATTGTACTTCTTAAGAAAGCATTGCTATTTTTGATATTTTGGGGGCCGCGTGGCATCAGGGCTCCTAGTAATAATGGAACGGCACCAGACGTGGGCATGTCCGGGTCTATGACACATTTCTAGGTGACATGTATTTTTTTTATCCTACGGTTTTTCTTGCGGTCCCCATTTAGGTGAAGAGGTATGTATACGGCCCTGAACGCCGCTGGGTTTGTTCCTCTCACTCAACCTTACATCTCGCCTCCTTTCAACTATGCGGGGGGTGACTCACTTCTAAGTTCTCGTCCAACAATCGAGTATCTCTATTTTTGTCTTTGCCTGCTGAGTATATCGGCATCATTTCCGAGAAGTACCGTATTTGTAGGTCTATATGTAAAACCCTTTCTTACGATATTCCAACCGTTTTGACGATGTACCAATCAATTTCATATCTCTATGGGTTTTGTACAATTTCTGGTGTCGCCACGTATTCTCCATATCACTGTCTCGTTTCTATTCCTCAACCTGATACCAGGTAACATCCTTGCGCAAGTCCAGATGGGGGGAGATATAGACGGCGAGGCTGCAGAGGATTGGTCCGGGGTTTCGGTGTCGACTTCGGTTGATGGGAGCCGTGTGGCCATTGGGGCCATTGGTAATGACGGAACGGGACCCGATGCAGGCCATGTCCGGGTCTATGAATTCGTGGGAGGGGCTTGGAACCAGGTTGGCGCCGATATAGACGGCGAGGCGGCAGGGGACGGGTCCGGGGTTTCGGTGTCGATTTCGTCGAATGGAAGTCGTGTGGCAATCGGGGCTAGATACAATGACGGGTCGCATAACGGTGCGGGCCATGTCCGGGTCTATGAATTGGTGGGAGGGGCTTGGAACCAGGTTGGCGCCGATATAGACGGCGAGGCGGCAGGGGACCGGTCCGGGAATGCGGTATCGATGTCGTCGAATGGGAGCCGTGTGGCCATCGCGGCTTCTTTCAATGGCGGTACGGGGCCATATGCGGGCCATGTCCGGGTCTATGACCTGCTAGGAGGGGCTTGGAACCAGGTTGGCGCCGATATAGACGGTGAGGCGGCTGAGGATTGGTCTGGGCGATCGGTATCGATGTCAGCGGATGGGAGCCGTGTGGCCATCGGGGCTTACGCCAATGGCGGTACGGGACCATATGCGGGCCATGTCCGGGTCTATGAATTCGTAGGAGGGGCTTGGAAGCAGGTTGGCGTCGATATTGACGGTGAGGCGGCACATAACCAATCTGGCTATTCGGTATCGCTGTCGTCGGATGGGAGCCGTGTGGCCATTGGGGCTCCGAGAAATGATGGAACGGGACCCGATGCAGGCCATGTCCGGGTCTATGAATTCGTGGGAGGGACTTGGAACCAGGTTGGCGCCGATATTGACGGCGAGGCGGCAGGGGACCAGTCCGGGAATGCGGTATCGCTGTCGTCGGATGGGAGCCGTGTGGCCATCGGGGCCTTTTTTAGTAGCGAAACGGGTGTCAGAGCGGGCCATGTCCGGGTCTATGAATTCGTGGGAGGGACTTGGAACCAGGTTGGCGCCGATATGGACGGAAAGGCGGCATATAACCAATCTGGGTCTTCGGTGTCGTTGTCGTCGGATGGGGGCCGTGTGGCTATCGGGGCTCCTTTTTATTCTGGAACGGAATCCAGCTCGGGCTATGCCCAGGTCTTTGATTTAGTGGGCTTTTATTTGAATATTAGGGTGTTTCTTGCGGGTCCACATATAGGGGGAGGTATGCATACGGGTCTAAACATCGCAGGAGTTATTCCTCTCACTCAACCCTACAATTCGCCTCCTTTTAATAATGCGGGGACAGAGACAATAGCAAGCATACCTGAGGATATGGTTGACTGGGTATTTGTTGAACTTCGGAATGGGACCATGGAATCAGATGTGGTTGGTCGAAGAGCTGGAATTCTACGTAGCAGCGGACACATTACCGATTTGGATGGCGGTGTTCTAAAATATCCTGGTATTGACGATGGTAGTTATTACGTTGTTGTGTATCACCGAAATCATCTCGCCATCATGAGCGCGAACCCCATACTCATGGAGGGAAGTGTCTCGTACGATTTCACAGATGATCTAGCAAAGGCATTTGGGACGAATCCTATGAGAGACATATCAGGTGAGTTTGTGATGTGGGGAGGTGATGGAAATAGTAGTGGCGATACAACAGCATTTGACTTCCTCAACGAATGGTTACCTATTAATGGGACAGTGGCGGGATATTATGGCGGAGACTTTAATATGAGCTCTACTGCGACTGCCTTTGATTTTCTAAATGTGTGGCTGCCTGCAAACGGTATGGCTTCTCAAGTTCCTTAGCCTGTATACCTGAGGTCCAACGCCTGCATCACGAACTCATACTTGCCCGCTGCAGGATTTTACACAGTTAGTTGCCGGACCTTTTAGAGCGTCGAGTTGCCGCTTCAGTTTACTTAACTCATTTCTTGAGTATAAAGTAGACTTAGATTAAGTAAACCAGTTATTTGGACTTGAGATAGAAGCTACCAACGATGAGGAGGGGAGAGAGGAGACAGTTTCCTAAAACGACCGTATAATTAAACCACATGGCTTCCGCCGAAGTTGAAGAACTACCGTTTGTTAATTGAGGCTATTAGCAACTCTGGCGTAAAAGGGCTAAATAGGTCGTCCCATGTCGAAAGAAGCTGGCATGTCAAAACAAAAATCGTTCATCTATGACAGTTCTATAGCTTAGTTGGATCAACCAGCTTAATATCTGCTTCAGTTAGGAGAGACTCTGATAATTGATTTAATGACGATTCCAAAAGTCGCAAGCGGCTGCTGAGCATTATCAATAATTCCTGTTGTGAACTTAGGCGAGGGATAATTACACTGGCCACGAACTCGATGCAGGTACTGGACTTTACTATGACAATGCTAGAGGTCAGAATTATGGCGAAAACATTAGGTGGAATTCTCGTTCCAGTTAATACAGTATCTGATATTAGTCATGAAATAGTGCGACTAAAAGGTCGCGTATTTCAAAGATGAAGGACGGACACTGGGTCTAATTTATTGGATCACGTTTTCCGAAATTAATAGGAGAATCCTAGTGAATATGGAATACCCGCAGTGCCTGACTGTCCAATTGAACCAACAATATCTCGACTATTAATCTTGATGCTTTGTCAGCCTTATACCGTCACACTTAAGAATCTCGCTATAGGATTTCTGATTTGCTTTGGGTTTTCTCACGAATCTTCGGCACAGGATTGGATCCCCAGCAGAGGTCCGGCACGAGGCGATGTGGCAAACATGCTTAGATCAGATGACGGGTCGGTATTCGTGCTACAAGACAACCACCTATTCCGCCTCACAGAAGGTGGAAGCGAAATAGAACAGATTGAGGTACCTGGAAGAGTTTCAGATATTTCGATTTCAGAGACGGGCCTCTGGATTGGTAGTAGCGAGGGGCTATTCCACTGGAAGAGTCAACAAGGATTGTCTCAAAGTGATTTTTCCACTTGGGTGGAGCTTCTCTCCTATAGTACAAATCACGGTCTTTTTATTTTCTCTGGACCCCTTTTGTATCACAGGCAGGTCGATAGCGATTGGGTGACTCTGGATCCTCCTCTCGATCCTCATTTCCGGATGATCTTTCTTGAAAGTGGTGCTCAGGGCCGAGTTTTCGCAGGCTATCCAGAAACAACTTTTAGTGAGGCGGTGATACTAGAGTGGAAAGGAAATTCTTGGAGTCGAATTGATCTCGACCAGCACGCATACCCATCCGGTATTTCAACTGGGACGGACGACGAGACTCTTCTTATAGACGGCTCGCTTCGGTCCTCAAGTCTCACATCGAGCTGGAATGATGTACTAGTCCCTGAAAACCTTGCTGTACTGTCGGCAATAGTAGTTGATACTACGCTGTATATCGGAGGCGCAGGGTTTGTTCATCGATCAGTCGATCGAGGTAACTCATGGAAAGACCTCCGTTTTGGAGCGAACGCCGCGACCCATCTTGCAGCGGACGAATCGGGTTTTATCTACGCGTCGACCTCACGTATTTGTCAACTCGCTGTCGATTGGGTGCCGGGGGCATGCAACGAGTCGGGCGGTGTCTTTGTATACCGTGACTCACTCTGGACGCCTATCGATTTTAGCATCGGCTCAGGAGGCATTCGTGCTATGACAAGCAAAGGTGACACGCTTTTTGCTCTATCGAATAGCGGCGTATTTTTTTCGATCGACCATGGTCAGAAATGGAATCGTCGATTCGATTATGTGCGAGATTCTCAGGTCTATCTCGACATTGCAAATAAACTTGTGGCGATGGAGAATGCCTTAATTGCAGGTGCTGCAAGAAGGTCTGACGCCGATTCATCTTGGATTCCAGTTCCGGGTATATCAACTGTGCTCGTGGAGTTGGACGATGGTGATCTTCTAGCTACAAGCAATGGGGAAATTTGGATAGAGGACATGATTCTGCGCTCAAGCGATGGAGGTATTACCTGGGAGGAAACAGGGGGCATTTTGCCGAGAATAAAATCCATGCACAAGGGAGCAAACGACGCCCTCCTTGTTGAACTCTCCGATGGCATTTATCGCTCAGAGGATATTGGTGCGACTTGGAATAAGGTTGCAAATCGAAGGTCGAATTTTACAGGTTTGTACTCAAATGGAAGAGGCGTCTTTGTCGCTGCCTACACAGGAGACGTCTTAGAGATAAGTTTGGATAACGGTTCAAGTTGGGAGAGCTACGCCATCAACGGCTGCATTCAAAATGCTGTTGTGACAGCAAACGGACGGGCTATTTTCGAATGCAACCGGGAATATTGGAGTTTCGAATATGGTCTTGCCTCGTCCGGAGAAATCGATGATACAGAAGGGTGGATCAGGATGATGTATGAGGCACATGATGGTTACCTCTATCTAGGATCGAATGGTGTCGTTAGGAGCCGGGCGCTTGCTCGAGAAGTCTCGACTGAAATTACTCCTCGACTGAGTGGTTTAAGAGTAGAGAGTTTTCCAAATCCATTCAGCCAATCAATTAATATCCGGGTCGATTTGTCGAACTCAGGAGACGTAGCTTTAGAGATCTTTGATGGGATCGGCCGAAGAGTGGTTTTGATCTATGATGGACCAGTCCATGCGAGGAGACAGAGTTTCACTTGGTCGCCGGCGGATGGACTTAGCCCTGGCATTTATATTCTTGTCGTGAGAACGGAGCTCGATACGGTCAATAGCAACATTGTACTTATGAACTGAGGCTGAAAGAAAATTGCGTTCGCCGGGCAAGTAGATCGCCTCATCCCTATTAGAGGAATACTAGGTTATTAACTCTGTATATGCTTAAGTAGATACATCAATATCAAACTAGTACTAGGAACGATGCGGAGCTTTTTGGTCATCTTGCTTCGTCTTGCGACAAACTAATACTGTAGCAACTCATGAAATTGATAAATTCGTTTTTGACATTTGCTTTTGTCTTTGCTGCGCCAACTTTATTGAAAGCACAGGCTAGTATTGTTGTGACGAATACTGATGCTACCGGGCCAGGATCTCTCAATCAGGCCATACTTGACATCGACAATGGAGGACTCATCACTTTCGACTCAAGTCTTGCTGGACAGGAGGTCGAGCTGAACGAAATGACTGCTGCCATTCAGCATGATTTTATCATTGATGGAGAAGCTCAAAACATTTCTATCAAGGGATATCGTGATGATTTTTCAACACCACTTCCAGTAATAGAGATAGATGGGGGGCATGTCGATATGAGGAACGTTGATATCAACATGGCGGATATTTTTCTTGCAGGAAGTTCTGGTACTATCGTAATCGAAGGAAATGGGAAGTTGACCTTCAGTAATGTGGATTTAGAGTGCGAGAGTGGATGTATGTTCATCAACCTCGGAGAAGTTGAGATGACAGATTCTGACGCCAACATACAATATCGTGCCGCAGGCTTTGAAGTGAGGAATGGCAGTAAGTTAAGTCTCCTTCGTTCCTCGATTACCAGTCCAATAAATGCTGGTGTGATACCTGGTGGAAAGGCCGTGACTGTATTTCAGGGCGATGCCGTTTTCAGAAAGAGCAATCTTTCTGCCGTCAGGCACATGGCTGGAAACCTGGAAATCTACGATTCCAATTTTTACAATACAGATTTTACTTGGTCAGGTGCGGCTCTTGAGATCGGTGCAAATACAACATTTGATATTCATCGTTCAACATTCAGCGCCGAGGGGGGAGGGATTTCTAGTAGAGGAAGCGGGGGAATTTATTCTTCAATGATAACGCAGTTTCAGCCGTACGATGGGTTTCTTTATAGCTCCTTGATTTGCTTTGGAGGGAGTCTCCAATTGGCAAATTCTACGGTCTTAGGCTACGCAAACATTGGCGATGAATTACTAAATGGAATACGAATTAGCAGCTCTTGTAGTCTGGAAATCTACAGTAGCTTGGTAGTCGGAGATCCGGCTGTATTCGACGTATTCGAAGGGAATGTTGGTCAAGACTATCTGGGCGATTTCAATTTTATCTCGGATCCTAGTTTTGAGACTTGGTCAGATCCTCTTCTCGACCGAATTGGTGACCCTTCCTTTCAGAGTCCGATCATAGATCAAGGAGATTGTGCTCTTTATAGTCAATCGACCGACCTTTCAGGCGATCCAAGACCATGGGACGCCCCAATTACAAATGCACAAGGAGGAGATGGCTGCGATATCGGTTCCACTGAACGACAAGACCTGAACCCTAGTGGATTTCATGTAGAGTCCAAGCTCATTCTCTCTGGAGCTTGGAACGGCAATGATATGACGACCGCGCTTCAAGCGCAGGGCTTAATCCCACTCGACCAGCCCTATGAGGATGTGCCAGACATATCGGTTGAGCCTTCTTTCCTTGCTGCACATCCAGAAATAGTCGATTGGATCTGGATTCGACCACGTGCCGGCACAAGCAGCGATTTTGCCGACTGGTACAACAAGCGAGCCGTTTTCTTGACGAAAGATGGCAGCATTTTGTCCCCCGATGGAACAAGTGGATTCTATTTCCACGACTTATATGTCATTCCATTATTGTCCTACCACCACTTGATCGTCGGACATAGAAACCATTTATCGATTATGAGTGCCACCGACTTAAATCTTATGGAAGGGTCAACAGCAATCTATGACTTCACCTCTGGAATTAATCAGGCCTATTCGATGGGAGGTCTGGCGATGAAAGACCTAGGCACAGGACTTTTTGGCCTATGGGGTGGAGACGGGAATGCCAGCGGTGATGTGTCTGCACTCGATTTTCTCAATATTTGGCTACCGGCAAACGGAGGGTCGGCCTTGTATCAGGCGGCCGATTTCAACCTTGATGGTGTCCCAACGACCTTGGACTTCCTGAATGTCTGGTTGTCGGCCAACGGGCAGGCGAGTCAGTTGCCACAATAGGGTATATCCAAGCTTCATAGTAGATAGGTTAAACGATGATTGAGTAAACTAGCTAGTAAACCGGAGGTCGTGGGCTCGATGGGGAGGGGAGAAAGAGCGAGAGTTTAATAGCGTCCGTTTAATTAGACAGTCTATCTGGAGTTTGGAATACGTGTGAGTGAATCGGTAACCAGAAATGGTTTCGGATCTCCTTGGCAATAGGAGCTTACGGTAGTAATTTACCTGCTCATACGGCACTTCGGGACATTCACACCGTAGTGAATTCGCAATGAGTAATAAATTATTGGGTTTTATGAAAGTCTCGATTTTAATCACTTTCTTTCTGGTTTTTTCGATTTCGTGTTCTGCTCCCGAGCCAAAGGGTTCTGTTTCCGAGGCAGAGGAAATTCAGGTCAGTGGTAAGATTGTCGGAAGCGACGGCCGACCGATGCCAGCTTCTCTTGTCTCCGTCGAAGGAGGTGAGATTTCAGGAAGATTGATTTCAACAGCTGACGAAAACGGCCGTTATCAATTCAGTTTGCCTGGCCCCGGTGCCTATTCGATGTACGGAATTGGCCTGCATCATGAAACTCTCGACGCTCCCCTTATTATTGAGGATTCGGAGTATCATGAGATTAAACTTGACTTGCAGCTATCTGGAATTGATATCATGTTTGATCCTGATTCTGTTTTTGCTAAGCTCAAGAACAATGATGAAAAGATACTTCTGACAAGATCCCCTGATGGCTCCTACCGGAATAATATTGGAGCGATTGCAGCTGAGGCGGAATATCAAATTTTACTACAAGACCCAAGATGGGGGAGACCAAACTTTCCAATCCCCGAATTTAGAATCGCGGGGGCCATCCAGAATGGCGTCTCAGTTGATACGACAGGGAAATTTTGGGATAGCGGTAGTGAGTTCTTTTCAATTACACCTGTCGATGAAGGCACTGCATCCGTTCTCTTCAAACCAGCGGAGTTACCCAGAGTATTAGACCTAGCCATAGTGACCTCAACGCCAAGTTACATTGGTGAGGTATCATCGATCTTTGTTGACGTTGAGAAGAAGGAAAGGGATATCGGCATGGCATCCAGGAGTCAAGATGGCTATTTGGAAGTCGTCAAAGACGCTCAGGATGCCATCAAGTCTCAAATTGACCGGGAGGATAATCCTTTGATACGCTCTTGGCTTTTGATGAGATACTTTGACGAGTTACATCCGACCAAATCGGACAGATCCCTAGCAGAGCTGTTTATAGAGACCGTTCCTCCCGACTCGAAATATTGGATCTATGAAGCCATGTCCTCTGTCGGAGCCAGTAACAACCTGGTTTACGTCAGTCAGACTCTTCAGGATAGCGTGGCAATATTGAAGTATCTCAAGGAGATGGAAGCATCCAACGAAGACCCAAACCTAGGTGCCCAGATAGGTGAGTTTGGAATGCGCATGGCTGACCAGGTCAATAATGAAGCGGAAAGGAGTTACTACTATGATTTACTAATTTCGAATTATCCGGAAAGTCGTCAAGCTATCAATGCACAACGTCACTTTTCACCAAATCGAGTTATTCAGGTTGGTAAGCCTCTTCCTGACTACTACTTCTTTGATTTAGAAGACAAGGAGCAAATTTACAATCCAGAATTCTTTGGGGGCAAGGTCCATCTAATCGATTTCTGGGGTACGTGGTGTGGTCCATGTATTAAGGAAATACCTTTTCACCAGGAGCAGTACAAGAAACACAAGGACAAGGGTTTTACGATACTAAGCGCCGCATTTATGGACACCTACGATTCTGTCACTGCTTTTAAAGATGAGAAATACGCGATGCCCTGGCAACACTCCTTAGTGGACGCAGGTCGGGATTCCGAAATAAGAGACCTGTTTGAGATAGTCGGATTCCCTCGAACAATATTAATAAACGAATCGGGGATTGTCGTAGCTCAAAATGATGAGCTAAAAGGAGCAAAGCTCGGAGAGTTGTTAGACAAGCACTACGGTTTCTAATTCGCCGGGGTCGACTGCGAGAGCAGGGAGCTTGTTCTACAGTCGCTTCACAGCTATCCAGCGCCATGCCTGTTGTCACCTCGCTCCTGGTGGCACGTCGGAGTGTTCGAGTTCACATTTCAATTCTCTGGGCCGTCTATGAATTTTCTCTTTATGTTAAAGCCCCCCGAGATCTAAATCTAACAGACTATGATTTATAATCGCCTTAAATCGGCAATCAAACGTCAGGACTGGTTTGCGGTTGTATTGGAGATTGCTATTGTAGTGGTTGGCGTTGTCCTTGCTTTTCAAATCACCGCGTGGGAGAGCAACCAAGCTGATCTACAAAAGGAACGCGAGCTCCTTAAGGGCCTTTATGCGGAATTTACTGCCAATCTTGAGCTCCTGGATCAGACTTTTGGCGCTCATGAGGCATCGATCGGACACGCCCAGCAGATGCTAAAATGGACTGGACCCGAACCTATTGTATTTAAGGAAGCAACTATCGATTCGCTGCTTTTTCTACTCATTACTGAGACGCCCTCTTATCACCCAGCAATGGGAGAAATGGATGCAATGCTCGGGTCTGGCCAATTAGGCCTCATTGACGACGATAATATTCGAGTCGCAATCGCTACTTGGCCGGGATTTCTCAGGAGGCTAAGAGAGACCGAAGATATGATGATGAGTGACGTGATGAACACGTTCTATCCCTATGTTTTAGAGAGAACGCCTCTTCTGACGATAGATGCGCGAGTCGGGTTTATCGACGCTCCTCCGAGCCGGTTCAAACGAAATTACGGCGTGCTATTATCTGATCTTGCTTTCGAGAACCACGTTGAAAATAGATGGATCATGGCCCAGCTAATTCTTGATGACGGAAAGCCTGTTCGAGCTCTACTGGTTGACATACTCCGGCTGATCAGATCGGAGCTGGGAGACTCTGACGTGACGCTACCAAAGACTCAGTAGTGGCATCTCTCACATTGTCTCATTTTCTTAAACTGGTTCGAAGTGGCGGCAGTGTTCCTTTTTCGCCAAGTGAACCTGAACCACTTTTTTGTAATCTTGTAAGCGAAGGTATCCAGCAGTGAGGGAATAAGCGGAAGACGGTTACTAAAAACGACCGTATAAGTATACAATTGACTGACACGCTTCAATCTTGTCAGGGATAATTTTATATTTTGCGTTTAGAGGTGTAGTGTAGTGTAGGCTTTCCTGTTCTTTGGCCACTTATTCTTAGATAGGATATCCAAAGTGACCTGCTCCCCAAAGACTGATCCAATCTAACCTAGAGATTTCCTGATTTGGTACCTTAACCTAAACCCCCAGAACAATGAGAAAATCAAAATTTACAGAGTCCCAGATCGTGTTCGCCTTGCGGCAGGCTGAATCAGGAATCAAGGTGGCGAAGTCGCAATGGTTTGATACTCAATATCAACCAAAGCGTGTTGTTGAAGAAATCAAGTGCGCTTCTCTCAATACCATGAACCTTGAACAACCTCATTAGAGTTGTTGAGATATCAAGACCCAAAACTCGCATCTCTTTCACATTTCGGCGGACAATCTCTTCCAAATAAGCCAGATATTAACGCATGGCAGGAGAGATCACACATAAATTATATTTGGACGACTCGGGACAAAAGAACTACCTCAGCAATCCTGACGACTATTCTAGAGGAGGCACTTCCCGTTATTTTGCACTTGGGGCCGTATTGATGCCTACTAAAGCAATTGCTGAATTCCAACGTAAAATAATTGAGCTGAAGCTAGAGTATTTCAATGACGATTCAGTAGAAATCAAATCAAACTGGATAAGGAATAAGAAGGAGCGCACTTCCCAATACATAGATAAGTATGAGATTACTCCAGTACTTCTAGACAACTTTGCATCAAAAATTAACGATTGTTTTTTCGACGACGACATTTTTACGCTTGGCGCAATCGTCGACAAGACAAAGATGCACGACCTTGTCGAACGAAGTAAAAGCTACACAACACTCACTGATACTGTCTCATTAGCATTAGAGTGCCTTGCTCAACGGGTTCAGGATTACCTAAAACCGGATGAAAAATGCTCCTTTACTATGGATATCATGAGCACTAACGCGGAAAGCAGGAGGATTGCAAAGAGTTACAAGTCGATGATTGAAAATAACGGAAACATAGTTAAGTTCGAACTGAGCAGAATCGCCTCTAGGCTCATATTTGCCGACTCTAAAGCGAATCATATGGTTCAATTAGCTGATCTGGTAGCATACAATATATTTCGTCAATACAAGAAACATGGCAATCCTTTCGACGGATCACGTTTTGACGACACCAATTACTATCATTTGGATAGACTCCTACCGAAAACATTCCTAAGAGACTCCCTGGGCAGTGTTGATGGATACGGACTCACTTCAATTCCTTTGGGCAGTCAACCCGCTTGGCACAATCCTAGAAATAAAAAAAGCGATTCTGCCTGATGACCGCTGTCAATTCAACGGGGTTCTTTTTACCTGAACCGGAGCAACGCTCCTCATGTACACAATCGCTTGTGCTCAAATATACGCATATAGACGTCTAAAGTGTCAACTATAGCGACAAATTATTTCTTTACGAAGTAATCTAGCAACAGAGCAATCGTACATAATAGTGAGCTGCGAAAAGACTTGAAGCAACTCAGCATCCACGGAATAGGTATCACATTTAGCGAAAGTCACTACACCTTTGATCTCGAAGTCGATCTTCCCAGAACGCACACATTCAGGTTGGTTCAGGTAGATTTTGATGGGTCCATTGAGCATCTCTCTCAAATAGAAGTAAACGTAGATGTACCTCTGGTCTCTTCCCAAGTGAGGCTTATCCAAATCCTTTCAATCCGAGTAGAGGTCCGGCAACTAACTGTGTATAATCCTTTAGCGGGCAAGTATGAGTTGGTGATGCAGTGATTGCACGTCAGCATCCATATTCAATACGTATCACCCAAAACGATTGATGTGTTCTGTACGATAGGGTGAGAAGGCCTGCAGTATCTCGGCATCAACCGGCTGTCCCTCGGCCACCAGTTCATTGAATCTTAAGCTGCTCCTTGGCCTCTATTATTTTGGATAAAACTGCCGCGTCTCTTCTTATTGATGCCAGGCTGTTGAGGCGAATTTTGCAAACTGTGTTAAATAGGTGTTACCCACGTATTATGTTAATATTACTTGAATGTTGGATCCTGTCGTCTATTGTTCCAGTGAATATGGAGAGCTCTGGTAAACATTATAGCTTAAAACGTTCTTTTTTATGCCCAAGAACTGCTCAGATGTTCGTTTGGACAGTTAACTAAGGTCCTTAATGAAGGCATTGAGGTTTTTAAAAAAACTTATATCACGATTTACAACATCTATAGATGTTCCAAGAGGAAACTCCGTAACAGAAAGGCCACCAAAGCCTTTAAAGAGAAAACACAAGGTGAGAAGTTCGTGTAAGGAGCCATAGACATCCACGGTGACGGCTATGTTATAGAGATAGATGACCCCTATTTCTTTCTATAGCTAATGAAGAGTCGGTGCACCGTACGGTCACCGACCTTCTATTTTTAGGTTTCCAAGAAACTGCACCTGATAAAAGACACAAACGGAAATCCTTTTAAGCTTCTTAGGTCATGTTTCAAGGGTATTTCGACACTCCATGAAATCGACCAATAGGCCGATTGGTAACTTTGGGAATAGAGTCTTAGATAACATCTACTCGTTCGAATCGAAATTCATTTGACAAAAGTTCGCTCCATAAATAGAAAAATCTGTATGGTAGGAATGCCGACTGTTGGTAAAACTAGTTTAGTAAGACGCTTTGTACATAGCACCTTCGATGAGCGATACCTTAGTACCATAGGAACTGGAATCAGCATGCGTGAAGTTGAAATTGAACGCGGTGGGACACCTAATATCATCAAGTTGATCTTGTGGGATCTGTCGGGTGCGGAAAATTTTTCTTCTTTGACGGAAACCTATTTTCGTGGCTTATCCGGCGCCATGCTCGTTTGTGATCTCACCCGTCCCAGCACGATTGAGAGTTTGCGATCGCATATCCGGTTGGTCCGAGAAATAAATGCAACAGCAAGCATTATACTTCTTTGCAATAAATCTGATCAGAAATATGAACGAAAGATAAGTGTAGAACATATCGAAAGTTTGGGCGCATTCTTTGGCATAGAGTACTTCCTGACCAGCGCAAAGTCTGGCCACAACGTGGACCAGGCTTTTATAAGTCTGGCAAAAAAGGTTCTCTTTAGATAGGGGGAGTTTCGAGAGGGACCGGTGTATGGCATGTGGTGCAAGAGTGCCAAGCCATGACTCATCTTCGCTGCGGCTAGCTCATTACACGACACGGGAAAATCGACTATGCCGACTTCAGCGCCCTCAAAAAGGAATAGCTCTGCGCTCTCGGAGCCAAAGGGTTCAACGAGATGTGTTGATGGATTCGCTGCAAGGCTGTGCTTGTTATTTAGTGGGGAACTACTCCCCCAATAAAGCCTTGTCCGGGACTTTAATCCCTGTACCTGTGAATGAGAGACTTCGGTTTTTTTATGGTCACATGAGATGCCTTGAAAAGGAAGTTACAAAATACAAAAAAGGTGGTCCAGATCTCCCTCGACCTGTCCACCTTCTTTTCTCGATTTTATTTAAGTAAAGTGATTTTCTGTGCAGATGTAAATTCTTCCCCCTCTAGTCGCACTATGTACGAACCAGATTGAAGACCGGCTGCATCAACCGTAGCCAATAGACTCTCCCCGGTATTTGGAACACCTTCGAAGAGAACTCTAATCTCACGGCCCATTAGGTCATAGAGCTTCAAGGTTACCGGCTGTCTATTTTGGACTGCGAATCGAATGTTCGTGCTAGGATTGAACGGGTTCGGATAGGCAGCCTCCAAGACAAAAGTATCTGGGAGATCAACGGTAGCCTCAACGATAGGTGAGTACTCATAACTTCCATCAATATCCACCTGTTTCAACCTGAATCTGTAAATATCTGGGCTTAGGTTTGTGATGGTATAGCTATATTCTTGCCGATCTTGAGTCGTGCCATATCCTTCTACGAATGTTTCTTCCACGAAAGAAGCATTCCTTATTGCGTACTCAATAGAGAAGCCCACATTATTTTCCTCACTGGCTGTTGCCCAGGTCAACAAGGCGTTGCCGTTTTTGGTAGCAACATCGAACTCAGCAAGTTCTACAGATAGTTCTGGATCGTCGACGGTGCCGAAGAGTTTCACGTTAGGAAGTATATCTTCACCGTCATTTCTACATCCGGGCATAAGCCTGAATCCAATCTGCTCACCGTCGCCGGGGTTATCAACACCAAATAACGCTCTAGGTATTGCAAATTCGTAAACGTAAGTTGGATAGTCGTTTTCCAACACGCCGCCAAAGTCAAGCTCGTAGAAATCACTTCGTACGTTTCCAACAAAAGTTGCAGAAGAAGAAACACTTTGAGGATCGAAGTTGGTCTGCTCCCAATAGGCATCTGTACTTAAAGAGAGAAAACCGGGAGTAGTAGCAGCAGCAGCAGTGTACCAGTCTCCTGGTGGATTACTTTGATTGCTTCCTCCAGCAAAACTGCTAGTTTTCCAAAGTTCATTTCCAAGATCGAGATCCCTCATTCTGGGCAGTTCATAGGTTTGGGGGAAAGCCCAGTTTGGAATAGGATCTCTGACATCTCTATTTTCGTGCGTTACATCTACTCCATAGTCATAATGCCATACTGTCCCATTATTTTCAATTGTTGCAGGTCCGCTTAGCGTATTGATCTGAAGGTCACCTGGCCGAACAACGATTCCGCCAGTTGGGTTACCATTACCGTCTACTCTTGGATCATGTATACCTACGTCTGCAACACCAGATTCCGTTGTGTTGTGAGCCATTGAGGTAATGATCGCTACATAAAAACTATCCGCATCGTTGTCGAAATAGATAGCCTCCACATCATATGGCTCGCCTCCGGATGGAATCCAATCCTGATCCTTTCCATCGGCAGGCGTATGATCAATATGAGTAGAACCGAGAAGGGTGTCCCACTGACCGATCCAGTCAGATTCTGTCCAGTCGACCGTCGAGAGATTTAAAGTCGGAGCCAAACTAGGCCAATCAAAAGGAAATCCTCCAGGAGTTCCGTCTCCGGTATATCCTGCTCCTAATTCAGTCGTTGCGTTGAGTGCTGGAGAAACTCCGAAACGATCGGTCAGTAGTTTGCCGGGCATCCTCTTAGCCTGAACGAGTTGTCGGTTTGATTGAATCGGTACTTTTTGTGCCATCGCATTGCTACTGAGTACCAGTAGAAATGCGAGAGCTGTCGATAGAGCGAAAGTGGATTTTGAACCACGTTGCCGGCGGGTTGGATTGTTTGTGTCGTTTGCTTTGTGCATTGCCTCAATTGGTTAATAACAAGAGCCTCACTTCCTTACATTAATAAGATGCAGTCTTGCCGATTTTATTGGTTGGTATTGCTTGGGTTTTATTAGGCTTCCCCTAATCCTTATTGCCCATATAGGAATAAATCATGCTTCTATTTCAGTAGGTAACGAACTCTTTAGGGATGGATCAGATCAACGGTGAACGGGGTTGGGCTCCGGAGTTTGTCTCAACAGGCGGGGAGGTAGTCAACACGCATCCGGACGAGTCGGTAGCACTCAAGGTTGGAGGTACGTATGCGAGGGTGGGGGACTCGTCCTTTCCTATGCGCACTCAGATGCTGGTTTGAATCGAGTTTTTCCACTGCCTACATTTTAATGACTGGCTCTAATTGCGTGCTTATAAATTAGCGTTAAGTCGATGTTTCTAGCTGGGGGAAACTAACACCTGTCTATCGTAAATCGTTGTCCTTTGTCATTGCTTGTTGATTCTTTGTTCTCTTCCTTAGCTAGCCCGATTGGATTCGCTAATTGTAGCGCTAAGGCAGAAGACTTCTCTTTTTAGCACGGACCTACATTTTTATTAACCCCGTCCATACAGGTAATCTGAGCTGCATGGACGTTGAGGAAGCAGGCGCTCTGTTTTGCTGTGGCTGCCGTCACGCAAGCAATGTTACAATCTGGATCGTCACTTACTGCAGGAAACTGGTTGATGCAGTCTATTTGGCCTTTGCTATATCCCCAATGACATTGCGTTGTAGCTTCTACTCGCTCCTTGGAAGGACAGCTCTGGCCAGTGTCCGGAGCCAAGACCATATTGACATGGATATTCTGCACGCATGAGCCGACAACCTCGAATATTCTTGCTCTGAAGAACATCGAAAGAGGAAATATGCTTTTCCCCTTTTACATTTGCTACTGCGGGCAAGATTATTACGACTTGCAAGCTGCAATAGGACAGGATTCTGCTATCGAAAGTATTGCTGATATTTGTGCTATTTGACTGGCCGATCGAGATGCTCAACGCGTCTGAGCGGTTTCAGGTGGTGAATATGTCCAGGAGGCTTACGACTCGATCAAAGAAAGAAGTGGATAAGAATATCAACCGGTTCTTGTAGAGGGACTTCAAATCCCGTACGCTGTGCACGTCCCAAGTCCTACCCGGGGAGCGGTAGAAGTCAAAAGGAAGTTCGATTCCTGCCGAGGGTACTATGCGCTAAAGCTAGGGAAATTCACTTGACGGAGGAGTGGTGTGTGGTAGAATTGTGGGTGTATGACAGTAGACACACTAAAAATCGTCGACATTCTCAGGAAAGCAGGAGTTGATCAACAACTAGCTGAAGCGCATGCTATTGCCTTTCAAGAGGCCACCAAAGGAGAGTTGGCAACGAAGGCAGATATAACAGAAATGAAGGTGTTTGTGCTCTACACAAACATGGCTACCATTGGACTTCTCGGCGGCCTCATGACGATTTTATATTTCTTTGGGTAACCGTCTATACCAGCGACTAGTTGCTACTGAAGAAATTAACGGAAAAGCCACCACCGAGTAATGTTCTATGGTTTCTGAATCTAATGTTGTAATAATCAGGCCCGTAGTAGAAATAGAAAAAAGGAGCGAGATCATTTGCACCGGGAATTCCAAAAAAGTACTTAAGGGAGGCAGAAAATCTGTTCTTATGAAAAGCGGGTCGTCCCATTCTTCCAAGCATCACCTCAAGCTCCAACTCGACGGCAACTGGAAACCAGAAATAGCGAACGGTTTGCGAGTCAAATTTACTCGTCCACCGAATGCGCTTATCGGGATACAGCCCTTTAAGAAAATCAGACATTCCGACATGGTGCTGGAAAGAAAGCATGTGAAATGTGCTATTCCGGAAAACAGGAAAGCGCAGCTCAAAATAATTTGTGCTAAAGCTCCCTGTTTTCAGATTAATAAGATTTCCTCTTACACAAAAGGAGTTTTCTTCACCATCTTCGAATTCTGGTTCGCACGAAACGTTTTCATAAAGGGCAGGATCTTCCTGGCCATTTGAATAATGAGCAAAAGCGAGGCCCATAGCAAATGTCGTACTAGGGTTCCTCCAGTAGAGCGCTGCCTGAGGGTTAAAGTTGGGCGTGAGTACTGGCTTAGATTTGAACAGGGAGTCACCTTCAGAAGTGAACATTCGAAGATCAATCACAGGGGAGATAACCAAGGAAAAAGCATTAAATGCTGCCTCATAGCTGGAAGCCAAACCAGCTTCAAACACAAGCTTATCACCTTCGCGTACTCCAAGGTTTAACCCTTCTGCCGTGATAATTGTCCGCTTTGTGGTTCCTCGAATAAGATCGCTACCAGGCTGAGCTCTGGCTTCGGCACTCAGCAGCCCAATGCAAAGAAGAATTAGTGTTAGAGTTCGAATCATGACTTGCAACATGGATAGATGATTGGAGGGAACAATCTAGCGTAAAGGCAACAGTTTTCGCTCAGCCTGACGAGACAGGCGCCGGGACACTCACCGTTTTCGGTAAGGAAACTAGCAGCTTCGAATCCTTGCGAATGCATTAAGCTCTGGCCTCTTTCTTCCGAAAGTTGGACCTCTTCATTATTTGAAAATGCTTGGATTTCTTTTTCGGTGAAGAAGCCGGATAATTCTTTCTCAGTAAGAGAGACTTTCATTTCTGCGACAGAAAATATTGTCATAGTCGTGTTGTTTTGGTGTAATTGAGGATTTTTTCATCGTCGCCGTGAGCTTGACAAATGAGGTGATGCCACTTGGATGATATTTGAGCTTCCGTAATGCGCTTGGGCCATAAAGGGGTACCAGTGATTCGTTCGTGTGGGCGAGCGAAGGCTCCTCCTTTCCGCTTTTGCAGAAAGAAGGAGCCAGCTCTTGACGGAATGAAAAAATCAACTCGGCGAGGACATTCCTCTCCTGAGCCTAGCAGCAGCTATCTGGGCTTCACTCGGCTTGTTCTGGGTGAAGACGTCTTGATCAATGAGCGTAGATTCCCATTCGCTGGTCTCAGGCGTCTGGGACGTGAGCAACCAGGTCGTCAAGATCGTAGGTATGTTATCGATGATTATGACTTGCCCAGACCAACTTGTTACTGCATTAACCTTGCTCCAGGCTACTGACCAGCCAATGGTTTCAGGGACGGCGGAATTTAGTCTTCCAGAGAGCACTTCTGGCCCAGGTGAGGTGCCTACGGCGCTGTAGTATGTTCCTGAAATACTGTAGTCGGAACCCACTTCTAGTATCATCTTTGATCCTAATTCGTTGTACCAGGTGGTTTGTGCTAATGGTTCAAAAATCATGTTTTACCTCAATGGTTATTTATGTGTGTTGGTTGGCAGTGAGAGTCGAGGCGCAGCACGGGTGCCGACGCGGCTTAAATGGTGTAGCATTTTGTACCAGGCATGGTGGAAAGAGGGTTAGGCAACTAAGGGTTATTAGTAAGGCGTCAAAACCTGCACCAATCAGAACATGGCAGGCTTATTTACGATCTTTACAGAGCCAGCGACCACGGGCTAGCATGTGGGGAAAAGCGGCGAAGAGAGAGTCCAAGAACGCCTTCCGAGAGGAAGTAGGGGTTGTCTGTTGGTGTACCGGGTCCGGGAGAAATCGAGCGTCACATCGTTGTCGTAGGCCCACTTGTCCGGCGCCCTTTTATACGACTACCGTCGTTCTTCCTGGGCCGTATTCCTTTACCCGCTTCAAAATTATTCTGATTGGACCACGACAAATCCAATTTGGCGAATCAAGAATTACCGATCACAACACCGCTTGGCGGTTGGCAAGTCGTATCGAGTGGGTGCCACTTCCAGAGATGGCTGGGCTTGCTCCTCAACCGGTCGAGGCACAAGCAGTCATTATGCAGGAATGCGTGAGCAGAGGAATAAGAAGAGGTCTATTTACACGAGAGAGCAGTGCGAGATAAGAACTAAATAACTGTTTGGTCTGAATGATAGGATTTTGTCGCCCACTACCGCGGGGAGGCCCATAACCAAAAAACGATAGGTGATTATCATGGCTAAGTACTACGTAAACAATAACGCAATCACCTTATCGGAGTTTTCAACGTAGTAGTGAGCTGTCCGAAGTTCTTTCGTATTCTAGATTGGCTATCGAGAGAAATACCAAATTGCCAAACAGCCAAAGAAAGAAAGAGCGCATAAAAGAGATAATATGGTCACGATGGAGACCTTTCTATTATTTGGTTTACGCATTACTGACTGTCAAAAGAACATGTTAGAAAAGAATGCTGTTTTATTTGATAATACTCAGTCACCCGTCAGGTTTGTTTTTTTCTTCATTCGAAGGGCTTTTGGAGGCACTTTTTTTTTTGGAGTAGGTTTCGCGAATAGTCCTTCACCATTGAAAAGGACAATAATTTTCTTCTTAAAGAATTTCTTGATCATTTCGTCGTCCATTACAGTGTCAAATTTCGTTTCTATCCACGGCTCTCCCTGACTGGCTATTCTCTCCAGGGCCGAAGCGGTATAGATGCCATAAACGTCATGTTCTTTCCCAATTATGGTTTTGTGAGTTTCAGCCAGTGATGAGAATTCGAATTCATGTGGAGGTTTTGGAATGGGATCGAGGCCATATTCCTTAAATCGACTATAAGCAGAATTGACAACCGGACCGCATAACCGTAATACTATCTCCTCATCAAACAATCTATCGTCTATCGCCACCAAACTGAGTCCTTGCTCGAAATAAAGGAGTTTCTGTAGTTTTAGATTTGTCATGACATCGCCTTGGTCCCACATACGAGATGGACGAAGTACAGAGCGGCATCAAAAACACGGGGATGTTTTTTCATCACAAAATGGGTATTGCCGTTGCTTTCATTTAGTGGATAACGAACCCTTCTGAAATGGATCGGATCAAGGGTGAAGAATTGCCTAGGGGTACGAGAGTACAGTGTCAATCGCTCTGTGCCCAAAACCCGACATGATTAACACGCCACCTCTCCGGGTGTCTTTCGGAAAGGTCTCTTACTCCTTGGTGCCAATCGATCGGAATCGATCCCTTCCCGCCAATCGAATTCAGAATTTTTTCATTTATCTGATGCCATCAGGATGATTCTGTATCAATTATCCATTTCTTGTCAAAACCGTGCGTCACCTATAGACAGTAACAACTACTACTCCATGATGGAGTGATTTAGTTATGGCCATTGTGTTTTTCGCTGATGCTCGTTTTTTGTAGAAGGGTCAGGCGAACAGCAAATGCCAAGGACGAAATACAAACAAAGTAGAGATTTTCTACAAA
Organism: Rhodothermales bacterium; assembly: GCA_965250215.1. Classification (GTDB taxonomy): domain Bacteria; phylum Bacteroidota; class Rhodothermia; order Rhodothermales; family DATKEJ01; genus CBDFNN01. Next base: position 385,821 of record CBDFNN010000004.1, read on the forward strand.
AAATAATAGAATATTCAGGAATCTTATGCTATCACTATTTTTGGATGAGAGGTTGAAACAAATCAAAATTACCCTTTCTTTGATTCTTTTTTTGATTTTATCTTCTGCAACTTTACGAGCGCAGTCAATTTCGGGAACAGTATTTCGTGACTATGACGCAAACGGAGGTCAGGCATTAACAGAACCTGGCGTGTTTGGTATTACTGCAAAAGGTTATGACGCTACCGGTCTTGTATCTACTACAACGACAAACAACGACGGGGAGTACTCACTGTCGGGCTTGGGTAGTGGAGTTTTGTACAGGATTGAATTTTCAAATATACCTTCACATCTTAAATCAGGAGCAAATGGCGTTGATAGCCAGACGACTGTTGTGTTTTCGGCAAGCCCTGCCACTGATGTCGATCTAGCCGTACATAATCCAGACGATTATTGTCAGGACTCACCTCGGATTGCTCTAAGCTGTTTTGAAAATGGAAGCGGGGTCGGTAATACCAACCCGGGCTTCGTATCATTTGACTACGGTATAATCGGTCTTTCACCGATGCCGCAAAAGGACGCCTCAGTAAGTGAAGTAGGATCTGTCTGGGGGGCGGCTTTTCGTCAAGAGACCCAGACACTCTATGCGGCTTCCATGCTCAAACGTCATGTTGGCTTCGCCAATGGTCCTGGCTTTGTTTATATGATAGACTACTCAAATACCGCTTCTCCAAATCTCCTGGGCAGTTTTAATTTAGAGGGCGTAAATGGTGTGTCGGTTGGAAATGCAACGCGGACCAATGTCGTAGGGGCCGTCTCCGGGGATGATCAACTTTCGAATTCACCAACCACAGCCAACTGGGACCTTGATGCGTTCAATAAAATTGGGAAAATCAGCTTTGGAAATATCGATTTGACAGGAGACGGAAATGTTTTGTGGTTGATGAATCTGAATGGACCGTCCTTAATCAGCGTAAACCTCGATGACCCCAGCAATCCTATACCATCGGATGGTTCTAATCCTCCTGCTGCAATTGTAAATGAGTATGCCTTCGCAGATCTTAACAATGTGCCAAGCTGTGTAAATGGTGTGTTTCGACCCTGGGCTCTCACACTTCGTGACGGGCTTGGATACGTTGGTGGAGTCTGCGATGCTTCTAGCGGAACGGCAAGCAACCTTTCAGCCCACGTGCTAACTTTTGATCCTTCTAACCCCTCTTCTGGATTCTCAATACCCATCTCGCCGATCGCACTGAATTATACGCGGGAAGACGCTCTCATAATCGATTTTTGGAGCACTAATCTTTCCGCAAATTGGAGGCCTTGGTTAAGCAGTTGGACACAAGTTATCTCGGGAAACTCACCGGTTGATTTTTTCAAAACGGCAACGCAACCTATTCTAAGCGATATAGATTTCACGGCAGACGGATCTATGATATTAAGTTTCCTAGATCGCTTCTCACATCAAGCTGGTCCTCAAAACTACGCAGCTTTAAGTGGCAACACGTCCACAGCAAACGAACCTGTGGGAGCTGGTGACATAATACATCTTTGCAATATCGATGGTGTCTTTCATCTTGAAGGTATGCCAAACTGTCAAGACGCAGATCCTGGTCCGGGAATTGTAGATGAGTTGGTCAACGATGGGCCCGGAAACACAGGGGAGTTCTATTTTGATGATGATTGGTGGGACTTGAACGGCAGTGCAAAGACAGCCCACTTGGAGACTTCTAACGGTGGTATGGTTCATAATCTACGTTCTGACGTTGTTGTTTCGACCGTATACGATCCACTTTTTGGCGGGACCAATGCGAACCAGCAGGGTATTCACTATTACCACTCAAGCGGAGCTTCCGTAGGCAGTTCAGCAGGTGGCTATACAGTTGTAACACAGGGCGGCGGTTCATCAACGTTTGGAAAGGCAGGTGGTCTTGGTGAGCCGGAGAGCATTTGCGAGCCAGCGCCATTGGAAATTGGAAATCGGCTTTGGTGTGACGACGATAGCGGCGTGGCGGCGGCTGACAACAACGGCGTCCAAGACCCTGGAGAATCTGGGATTGGATTTGTCGATATAACTCTGATTTGTGACACCAATGGAGGCGGAATTGGAGCTGGCGATGACTTCGTTACCATTGAATCTTTAGGGGATGGGTCATATCTCTTTACTGATTCCATCTGGGCTGCTGGAGCCAACACCAATTCAGCAATTATTCCTAGAGAAAGCTTGTGCCAGATTCGAGTTGATCAAAGCGATCCGGATTTGGGATCGCCTACCACGCTCATCAACACAGGGGGAGCAGACGCTGAAGCGGATCTGAGAGACTCAGATGGTGATCAAGGTGAATTGGCGTCAGGGTTTTCTAGTACCACTTTCTTTACGGGTCATGCTGGTGACAACAATCATAGTTTTGACTTTGGATTTCAATGTCAGATACAGCTACCTGTCGAGCTCAACACGTTCAGTGTCGAAGTTGACAGACGTACAGCTACTCTTTTCTGGAGTACCTTATCGGAACAAGATAACGCAGGTTTTGAGATAGAGTACGCGCGACAATTTAGGGACTGGACGCTCGCGGGCTTCGTCGAGGGATCAGGGACGATACAGGAAACACAAGGATACTCATTCGTCATTTCTGATCTTCTTCCAGGTCAATATCACTTCAGACTAAAACAGGTGAATTTCGACGGCAGTTCGGCCTTCAGCCCGGTTGTAGAAGCTCTAGTTGAGGTTCCCAATAATCACGTTCTTGAGCCAGCCTACCCTAATCCATTTAACCCATCAACGACGCTTAGTTTTGCTGTTTCTAAGCGCCAAACCGTAAAATTGTCGCTCTATGATCTTCAGGGACGACCTTTGCGCTTGCTGTTCACCGGTTATGCCGACCCGGGTGTTACGCAACAAGTGAAGTTGGAGGCGGAAGGATTGTCAAGCGGCATGTACGTTGTCAAGCTTGAAGGAAATGATTTTGTGGAGTCCGAGATTGTTGCATTATTAAAGTAGCCTCAATGCTTGATACGGTTCTGACTTGTTGCACATGGTGTAGATAGACGGAATGACATATCGGTCAAATTTGCGGAGCGGGAAGACTTTGGAAGAAGAAGTCAGATGGGAAAAGTCCTCAGGATTGTGCATCCAGACTTATTTCTCTCAGATATATGTTTGTTTTACAGATATGGTTACTCAGATATCAAGTTGCTATGGGAGCTCCATCGGTTTCTGCTCCCCAGGTTGCACCGACCATCAAGTCAGAATCGAAGGCGTGGTAGGGTCCGCTCGCGGCTTTAGTTGTAGCATAGGTGTCCGGAGCATCTCCATAGTCTTCAGGCTTTTTGTATAGCCAACTGCGCTGGATCGTTCGTTCTCCCTGGGCCTTATAAGTGGGGCCATACATCTTTCTGATCTTGGATACATTTGACAAATAGGCTTCTACAATAGAAAGGACAAGTACGGACTATTGAGATGGCGCGTTCTAGCGGTATGCCTGTTCCTTTCTTGGTCGACATCTCTAAGGGCTCAAGTTATCATAAGTGAGTTTCAAGCTTCCAACTCGGTTACCCTAAGCGATGAGGACGGAGCGTTTTCAGATTGGATCGAGTTTCACAATCAAGGAGCGTCTTCAATCGATAGTTCCAATTGGTCGATAAGCTACGACGCTACAACGCCCACAAAATGGACATTCCCTAGCACCACCTTTTCTGCCTGTAGCTATTTGATTTCTTGCTTCCAACAAAGACAGGCGTGTCAGTGGATCTGAACTGCACTTGAACTTTAAACTTACTAGTACGGTAGAGTTTTTGGGCTTGTTTGAAAATCTGTCAAGCCCGGTCTTTGAGTACGCCGCAAGCTCCCCTTTTCAGCATTAGCCGGGGCTTCTACAGTAATTCTTTTGCGCTTTCTCTGAGCTCGCCCGGCGGAATTGCCGTCAAGTATACATTGAATGGTTTGGATCCAAGCTCTAGCAATGGTTTGGCTATTTGGGCTCCATTTTGATCGATAAAACTTCGGTAGTTCGAGCTATCAACCTGGGTGGAGGATTTGAAGACTCACCCATAGCTACGAGTACCTACATCTTCCCCTGAAATCGTCGACGATCCAACTTGGACACAGCCCATTATCAACTCATTTCAGGATATTTCTATAGTGTCAAGCGTCACCTATATGGACAACCTAGTCGATTCTGAATCAGGAATCTATATAAACCCTTACGAGAGGCGGGAGCGTCCTGCTCCCATGGGGTCAATCTACGCTGACGGGTCTCAGGGTTTTCAAATTGACGCGGGATTACGCATCCATGGCGGATAAGCAGAAATCCCAACAACCTGAAGCACTCTTGGCGTTTTCATATCAAGGGCGAGTAGTGTCAATTGCTCACCACTAGATGGGGTTTCTGTAGTTTACGAGTTCCCTTAGATGAGATGTGGCGAAGGGTAAAATGAGGAAGGTTACTAGGCCGCAGTAAGCCCCCATGATTTCCTATAAAGGACCTTTCCTTAATTAGGGAAGATGGACACGGGGGGACTCACTCCTCGCTTAGAGAGGGTACAGTGGGATGGGTCACAACCCACTTGTCAAGTATACGATATTACCAACTGGCAGTACAGGAATATAGATAATATATTGACCAAAACAATTTCCATGAAAGTTCCACCTCTCCAGGTGAATTCGCGAAGTTAAATTATATTTATTTCATAGTGCTCTGAGGTCTCGTAGAAAAATAGTGACTCAATGACTCTCCGAACCTCTCCTGTCATCTAGAATAAAAAGGTGTTCTTCAATCGGTTGTGTATTTAGACCTTATTGCCGCACTCTGTGCAATTGTAGGATCCGATCTTCCCCATCGAGATCAGCACCCATACAGGTACCCAAACACCAAAGCTGAATATGGAAATGAAGAAGTGCAAAATATGATAAGGCTCGGTTCCAGTTGCTAGTGTTGACTTCTTACAATGGGGACAATCAACTCTTTTCTGCTTGATCGACATGGAATTATACGAGGAAGATTAAGGGCCTTTCGGTTAGTAGGCGACAAATGCGATGAAATTTGATTAGAGGGGTGAAATGCGGAATCCTGCTAGGCCGCAGTAATCCCCCGTGATTCCCGACGAAGGTCCTTGTTCCTTAATCAGGAAAGATGGGCACGGGGGACTCACCCTTTGCTTAGAGAGGGAACGGGTGGATTGGGCCACAACCCACAAGACAAATATACGATATTACCAACTACTAGCACTGGTGTTTAGATAATATATTGACCAAAACGATTTCCATGAAAGTGATAAAGAAACCTAGCTATGGCACAAAATATCCGGCAGAAGATACGTTGCCGAAAGAGGGATTAAAGGTGCTCGTATTTAGCAAAATCGGGAATTCAGAATCTCGCCCAATGTTCTCAGTTTCTTCTTGGCATGGACCCGAACATGGTTTTCTGTTTCATTCCTCGATAGTTCCGCTATGGTGGACGCCATTACCAAATGAGTCAGACCTTGAAGATTACCAAGGAGATTAAGGGCATTGGCGATACTGAGTTGATCCCAAGTTTATTTGAAGTAATCTGACATCACCAATAAAGCTTTCCAGACTTTGAAGGTATGGACGTATTGTTACTTGAAAAGGAGGACATTACGGGTTCAGGAACTACTAGCTGGACGTTCTCATTTTTCATTTCTTCGATTGATTTTCAGATATACCCTTCTGTATAGTCAGTAAATGCTTAGTGCCAATCCTCTCTGTCGAGACAAATATCGGACGCAACCCTATACCGCTATCAAGTCCACGGTAAATCTGATCTCCTCAATCTCTCCTGGCTCAATTTTGTAGTCGCTGTGGTTGTACAGCTTGGTAGTTCTGGCATCTGAATGATCGCCGATTTCGCTAAGCGTGTTCCAGCGTTCCGCCGTTCTCCAGGAATATCGCTATGCCTGTTCCTCTGCAGGAGTGGGCCGATACCAGATCAGGATTGAGTCCGGCGCTCTTGGAGTGATCCCGCTGATCAAGTCAATGTTGGCGTAGAAGCGCTTATCAGTAGACACTCTAAATATCGTAAATCTCCTTACAGAAGTAGGTGTTGACCGAAAGGTTGCCGAGTGGCATGCAGATGTTCTGAAGGCAACGACTCAAGAAGAGTTGGTAACGAACTGATTATCTCGATAAAAAACTCAGCGAAAACTACTTTAAACTTTTGGATTCATTGGCGCCATGGTTGCAATAATCGAGTTCTTAGGAAGGGTGCTGTAGCTCTATGGATAAATTAGATCCATCAGCATTCGAGATCTTCTCGTATGCCAATAAGAACAACCCCGCTTTGGTAGACGGAGTTGATCTATATTGGATTGTGTGAGATGGGCTACAACCCACACGCCAAAAAATACTGAATACGATAGAGTTACACAAAAACGCTTCCTAAATTAGTTCCACCAAACATCCAATATTGATGACAGTAATAGACAGCCCCGAGTACGGAGTCAAATACCTAGCAGAGGAGGTGATTCCGAGGGAAGGCGTAACAGTTTTAGTGTTATTCTGCAAATATGGAATTTCAGAAATGACGACACGCTCATCAGGTCTGGAGCATGGATTTTGTCTCGGACGCGCTCTACGACGGTCGCAAATTCAGGGCCTTAACTGTAGTGGATAATTTTAGTCGAAAATGCCTGGCGATCTACGCCGCCAAATCAATCAAAGGAGAGCAGGTGGTGGAGATCGTATCGCAGATACAGGCATGGACCGGACGAAAACCAGAACGCATCCAGGTGGATAATGGGAGTGAGTTTGCTGGCAAGGCTTTAGATAAATGGGCCTACGACAACGATGTGACGCTCGACTTCTCCCGGCCCGGCACACCTACAGATAACCCCTACATTGAGTCCTTCAACGGAAGCTTCCGAGATGAATGCTTGAACGTGCATTGGTTCTTATCACTTGAAGATGCACGCGAGAAAATCGAAGCCTGGAGAGAGGACTACAACAGCTACCGGCCCCATCAATCACTCGGAGATATGACTCCAAACATGTACATTGAACAACACCTCAAAACAGCGAAATCCCTATCTAAGACTGGATGAGAAAAGGGGAGCAGGTCAGTTGCAGTACGCGCATAAAAGTCTTCTAAGATCGCTATTATTTTTCACCGTAAGACATGCCATGAGTACACCTGAAGAAAAATATAACCGCTCAATTGATAAAGAAAGACGGGAATATTTAGAGGACAGAAAAATTAACAATGATACTTATTTGAAGTCTTCGACGGAATTCAATAAGACGGTGTTACTTCTCTCCGTTGCTGGTATAGGATATACAATCAACATTGTTAATGGTGGAGGCAGCTATTATCAGGGGTTATTGGTAATAGCTGCCATAGCCTTCTCGGTGTCAATGCTCCAAGTTTGTCGGTCCTTTTGGTATAGTAGTCAGGCTCACAAGGTGAACTTCGCTCTCTTAGAAGCGAAGCACCACAATGCTACTATCAGGATACAAAAGAAGCATAGTCAAACTATCTCAACTGATCTAGCTTTTACCCCCAAGGGTGATCTAGAAACTCAAGAGTCATCACTAAAAACGCAGAACGAAGGGTCAACTAGAAATTCAAATAGATCACTTTACATCCTATCATTTGGACTAATAATTTTAATCATTTATGTTCTACTTAATGTAAACAACACGATGATGTCAGATAACGAGGAAAAAGACAATTCTCAAACTGAAAAGACCGATACTTCACAGACCGAGACTACCAGGAAAAGCGAAACGATTCCACCCCGAAAGGAAGTCGACACAGAGTACGTAGAACCTACAAAAAAGGACAAATAAAACCATTTAGCCACAACACCGAATGGCGATGCCAGCGAAAATGCCAAGACGGCTCTGGAACTGTCCGACGATCTTCAATGCCTATTTTCGATAATTTATTATTATCGACTTAGTTATTTAGAGTGCGCTCCCAAAGAGAATATTATCCCTAAATGCTTGGATAGCTTTCCGGCTTTCTCAGATCATCAATCGCAACACCAACAGGTCGAAGCTCAATTGAACGAATAACCATTCAATCCGATGGATTTATCAAGCTCGACCTCATCCTTCGATAGCTGTCGAATAACGATCCGGTACGTCGTCTAATATTTTGATAACCTATTATTATCGACTTGTTATCGGAACACCTCTTTGTTGCTTCACCATCCGCTTTTATTGATATCTAATCCTGAGTCAGAATATTATTGTCCAATAAAACAAGAGAGCTTGACTCGCGTAAGTCTTTTGATTAGAATCATGTTTACATGACAACACTTCTTAAAAAAGCATTTTCCAAGTTAGATCGACTTCCAAGAGAAGAACAGGATCGCCATGCTAAAACTATTCTTAGCAATCTTGAAAAGGAAACAGAAAGTGCGAAGAAGCCTGTACCGCTTCGCGAGATTATAGGCTCAGCCAAAGGGATGGGATTTAAAACGCCAGAAGAAGCCGACCGCTATCTAGAGGCAGAACGCGATTCATGGGATTCCTAGACGACCTCAACGAAAAGAAGGTCTATCTCGATACCAGCGTATTCATTTACTCCGTTCAAGCATTTGAAAAGTATGTCGACTCGGTTGATGCCCTTTTGGGTTCGATAGCCGATGGAGACATAAGAGGCATTACAAGCGAGCTGACTCTCACAGAAGTGCTGACACTTCCCAAAAGATTGGGAAACACCGCTATGGAGAATGCCTATCTCAACGCCCTCGATAGTCGTCCAAACCTTCCTGTTATTCCAATACAAAGAAAGCAACTCATTCTGGCAGCGGAAATAAGGAATAGGGGAAAGGTTAGAACCCCCGACGCCATTCACATAGCCACGGGAGAAATAAGTGGGTGCGATATTTTCATTACCAACGACAAGAAATGGGTGAGCTTTACAGAAACCAAAGTATTGCTACTCGACAGCCTGCTTGTCGACCGCCCATGAAGACTGCCAAAGGTGCTATAGACATCAGGTGAAGGCAACAATAACGACAATAGACTTTCTAAAGGATGGCTCAAACATAGATTCTTTAGATCAACTAATTCATATTATGAGATATTTGGTAGTAGATGCCTCTTTAAATGGAACAGGAATAAGAGATAGGTATGACGGAGGTTTCTTGGCCCCGGAAGAGTTACACCTAAGTTCAGAAACGGTCGAGATGTTAAAGGCTTGGGTTAACAAGTATGAAACTGAGCATTTCGATGGCTATCCAAATGAAAAGCTAATCGAAGTACTTGATACAGAAGGGAGAGAGCTTGCGCAAATTATCAAAAAGGAACTAAGTGAAATTAAAATGGAGTACTATTCCGATGCATTTCTGAAGCGAGAATCCATTGAATAGAGACATTAACTCAAGTGTTTGTTTTAGAGCGCGGATAACATCTTTGGTCTGGTACGCCGGATTGAGGTTCTGACATATGACTACAGATTTATACGAACTCGCAGACTGCATTGAAACAGAGGAAGACTTTCTCGAATTTATCGATGCACTTTTAGCTGACCGGATTGACGAAAATGAAGAGGAAAAAGCCCATCCTGGTTCACCTCATGGACCAGGCGTAAATGGATGGGAAAATCGTAGCATTGCAGCATTTCTTTGTGCTGCAGGCGCATGGGCAGAATCATCAAAAAACGGACTTGCTTTTTATGATAAACCATCAAATCCATGGAAAAGAGCCGCTCATATTTTACATGCTGGGAAGTTCTACGAATAAATTACGAGTGAATTGACCATCGCGGAAACACTCACTCTCCCGAAAAATGCGAGAGACCAGAAGCTGGAGTGCACCAATTGATCTTAAAGTAGCAGAAAAATTACGGTAGTATCAATACTTCGCGAACATCTTATTCGCTCTAAGGCTTGATTCAGTCGCAGCACGGAATCAACCATCTATCATATTCCGATAAACTATTATTATCGGAATATAGTATTGGAGTTGATTCCAAACGTTTGGTGAGAACTTTATGACAAGATGGGACACCACAACAGTCTCGATAAAACACTAAGGAACGATACAGTACGATCTCTATATGAACAATTCTCTAAAATCCGACTGGATTCTACTCCGGAGTCCTGAACTGCTAGAGCACCCTACAAACAATTCTACTGCCTCAGAATCTTTTGTAATCCTCCAGGCCTAAAAGGGCCAGCTGTACGTGCAGTCACTGGCCCTTTTCTTATCTGTTTAGTTGCCTATCGGCAAAACCCGAATTTGATTGGGGAGGTGATACCGGTCGAAAAACTGTCTCCGTGGCGGGTTGAATATTCAGGGCAGTTTGTAAGCTAGCAGCAAGAAATACTTGTAGGGTGCTCCTCTCCTCACTACATTACTAATCACTAACATAGTTATCTATCGTTGGTGTTTATCTTAATAGAGGCAACAAGGTCAATTACCTAGGCAAATTATTGGCCGCTAGATCACATCCGATTCACTTCGGCATGATCATTTTATTTAATCATCATTTTGGAGGAATATGAAAAATCAACGCAATAGGGATACCTATCTCATCTATGTACTAGCAGCGGTATTCTGTATGTTTTCGATCTCACTAAATACGACAGCCCTCAAAGCACAATCACTAGAAAAGGCCGCTTTATGCGCCGATTCGGTATCGAGCCCCAAAACCGGAATGCTATCGAAGATCGGTCAACAACTCACTTCGATATATTGTGCGGACGGTAAATCTATCGACTTTGTGGCGGCTCATCCACAAGCTGTGTCAGATGGAAAATTCCTACTGACAGCTGTAGCAGAAAATGGACAAACCAACGCCCTTGAATCTGAAGTACGGGATTTAGGAGGTGAAACTGTAGCGTCGTACAAGAAAGTTGTATCTGCTTGGCTTCCTATCGAAAGCCTCGGAGCGTTATCTCAAAGCAAAACACTAAACTTTGCGCGTCTTGCCGTTGCAAGCTCGGGAAGCAGAAGAAGCGAAGAAGTTTTCTCTCCTGTGATAAATAAGCCAAGAGTCGGGGCCGTCACCGGTCAACACGTCAAAGCCTTGGGTCTAGATCCTGCTGATTTAGATTTGTTTACCAATGGAATTAATGGATCCGGCGTAGAGATTGGATCCTTCTCGATTAGCTTTGATTGTCTCGGAACGGCAGCGGCAGGGGCCGCATCTGGCGATATTCCAGCTCTTGGTTCAATAACGGTCACGGAGTCAACTAATTGTGGGGCCTATGGAAGTGACGAAATCAGGGCTTTGATAGAGGTTGAGTACGATATTGCCCCCGGTACAACACACCGCGCTCATGCAGCATTTAACGGAGTTGCAGCCCATGCTTCGGGGATTGCCAACATGGCCTCAAACGGAGTTTCTGTCATGGCAGACGATGCGTTTTGGTATAGTACGCCTTGGTTCCAACCAGGTGTTATTTCTCAGGCTATCAACGAAGCCTATACGAACAACGATGTGGCTTTCTTTTCACACGCGGGGAATTTCTATGACAACTCCTATGAATCCGATTTTGTAGACAGTGGGGTCAACGGACCCACCTGTGGAGGACCACTTCATGATTTTAATCCCGGTGGAGGAGTTGATACAATTTTAAATATCGACATTGGTAGCGCTGGGAATCATAACATAGGCCTTCAATGGAATCAGCCTTATGCGAGTGCGGGTTCATCGGGATCGGCCTCAGATTTTGCACTGAACTATCACAGATCAAATGGGTCCCTTTGGTTTTTCTCAGACAACAATAATATTGGAGCGGATCCTAGTGAACATGTGTTTAGGGGCGCAACAGGTGCGACAACCGGTGAAGGGATCTCGATTGAATATTGCCAGGCGGGCGCCGTACCCTCAACTCATATGAAGGTTATGTTCTGGACCAATGGCTGGACTCCACTTACGGTCACTCAATACATGACGCCTGGTACGTCTACGATCCGAGGCCATTCGAACGCAGAACACGCTCTGACAGTTGGTGGTGTCAACTACTACCAAACACCGGCCTACGGTCAACCAATTGGAAAATATGCCTTTTCCTCTTTTGGAGGAATCGCACTTTATTTTGACGAAAACGGAGTCCCTCTTTTTCAACAACAAGCACCTACGGTTTTTAACAAACCAGAAGTACTTGCTCCGACCGGACAAAACACAACATTTTTTGGATGCTGTGAAGACACCATTCCAGAAGATCCAGATACCGATCCCAATTTCTACGGTACGTCGGCATCGGCACCCGCAGCTGCAGGCCTAGCTGCCCTAATGCGACAGTTGGATCCGACAATGACAGCGCAGGACGTCTATGATTGCATAACGAATACGGCACTGGACATTGGGGCGGGAGGATTTGATTTCGAAACTGGAAATGGCTTTATAGATGGACCGGCTGCTTTGGGTTGTGCTAACGGTGATTGGAGCGAGTTGGCCAATCACACACCAGCTTTTCACATTCAGGGCCCAAGCTGTTCAGGAGCGATATTAGGAGCCACTATCTCTACAGAAACCGGTGTAGATCCAAACGTTTCTGATAGCGATGGTGTGACATTCCTTACCTCGTGGACAGAAGGGCAGGCGGCACAAATGCAGCTTAGCGCGACAAGCGGTACCGGGACGGGCCGAGTTTCCTGCTGGGTTGACTGGAACGCCGACAACGACTTCGGCGATACGGGCGAGCAAATTTGCAATCAGACTATCGCACTGGCTGGCAACACAACATGCAACTTTACAGTGGATCCTAACGATGTGAGCTATTCGACGGGAGACCATGCATCCGTACGATGCCGACTCTACGAAGACAGTGCTGAGACACCAGATCCCGCTGGAGCAGCAATCTGCGCCGAAGTCGAAGATCATGCAGCTGTAATCGGCGCGGATTGGGCCGATGCCCCGGATAGTCACGGCACGGATTCCACGGATGGAGGCGAAGGTGTTGGACCAAGTCACCTCATTGTGCCTACTTTGTATTTGGGTCAATGTGTTGATGCCGAAACCGATGGACAAGCTGATCCTTCAGCAGATGGCGACGACAATGCTGTCAGCGCAACAACGGATGGAACTTGTGTTGCTGGTGAGGACGAGGACGGTCTTGATGACGAATCCCAGCTTGATGGAATGGTGCCAGGCGTCCAACGATGCCTAGATATCACATCTAGTGGTGCAGGTCTACTTGATGCGTGGATTGACTTCAATGCGAACGGCGTATTCGATCATCCAGCTGAGCAGATATTTGCATCGCAATCACTTAGCAGTGGAAGCCAAAATCTATGTTTTACTCCTCCTAGTACCATGCCACCAGCCGTCCGGTTTGCGCGATTCCGACTCTCAAGCGCGGGAGCTCTGCTACCTACCGGTCCTGCGCTGGATGGAGAAGTTGAAGACTATTTCGCTTCTCAATCTTTGCCGGTTGAATTGACTTATTTCAACGCTGACCTCGATGGTCGATCTGTCGAACTCAGTTGGGAGACGAAAAGTGAAAACAGCAACGCTGGTTTCGAAGTACAACATGCATGGGGGCAGCTAGGATTCGAAACTATGACCTTCATAGAGGGACGCGGCTCAAGCCTTGAAGCAACTCAGTACCAGTCTCGAATGGATGATTTGAGTCCTGGAATCCACAACTTTAGGTTGAAGCAAATTGATTTGGACGGAAGTTTCAACTACAGCAGTGTAGTCGAAGTGGATGTAGACTTCCCGGGAGAATTCTTGTTGGAGGCTGCCTATCCGAATCCTTTCAATCCGAGTACAACTATTCGCTTTACTTCAAAAGACACAGAAAGCGTTAGTTTAGAACTGTACGATTTGACTGGAAAACTCGTGAAGGTCCTCTTCGATGGAGAGGTGACAGCTGGTGAGACCCAATCAATTCGAATCGACGGCTCGGCTTTAAATAGCGGGAGTTATTTGGTCCGTTTGATTGGCCCTAGTTTCCAAGGAACGGAGCAAATAATCCTTATCAAATAGTGAATTGAAGCGGGGTACCAAGGGGTAGTTCACCTACCCTTTGGTACTTTTCTATTTAAACCGTATCGGCTTCCGGCGTTTTAGTCTACTACCTGGACCAAGGGTGCACCAACCAATTTGAGCAAATAATGAGAGACTACCGTCTCCCTATTTGTCAAAGATTCAATCCCCGAGCTAAAAGGCCTTTGACATTACTGATGAAGGGCCGACCCAATCCATAAAAACTCTACATAACTGCAAAACTCCATACGAATTGTGTTTGCCTCTGGTTTTACACAGCTCATTCCAGACTCGATTCTCGACAGGCTAAGAAGGCATTGAACCGGACGATTCAGTATACACCTTTTATCATATCACGGCAGAATGGAGATTGACCTAGAGTCCAATCTTGACACTTTGGTGACGGAGATAGCTGTAGAGAGTCTTTTTAGATATCCCCAAGTTGCGTGCAATGTCGTTAACAGTGAGTTTTCCCCGCCTCCCAAAAGAGATTCATTGTCTACGACGTTGGATTAGACTATGCCGAGGTGTCCAGAAGAGCGAATACCTCCTCCCGATTGCGCCTTATTATCTCGAACGGTGGTATTGAAGAGTTGGAGAGTGCCAGATATGTGGTAAATGCCACCCCCCAGCGCGTCTGTTCCACCGTGCATTGAAACGTCTCCGCCTCGCAACACGAGATGCTCTAAAATCAACCAACCGCCTTCTACTTTTAAAATACCCTCTGAAGCTCTATTTCCTTCTCAATCGATACGGGTTTATTTCTTGTTTTGCGCTGTTGCATTTTGCTGAGCAAGGGAGAGCAAAACACTGTAAGTTTAAAGGACTATTAAACTAAGAGCTAATGAAAGTGATTTACGTTTTTCTTACGCTTCTCACTTTTTCAGTAACGGGTACGTGCCATGCGCAGGACACGAATGACATTCCCTTAGACAGTGTAATGACCGCTGAAATCAGGAAGGCCTGGAAAGAAAGTTCAGCATTCAATAGAAACGAGGCAGATGATCCCGGAGCCGTAAACCCCATCATAGCCTACGCTCCGGTCTTTTTTGAATACTACTTGGAACACCCAGCCGAACCCACCGGCGATTTGGCTGGCAAAACGGCCTTTATGTTTTGGGGCCTTGCTGATGACTCGTTGGCGGTGCTTGATGCCTTACCAAAAATAGAAAATAGCGCTACGCTTTGGCATAGAATTATTCCCCCCCTTTCAAACGCCTTTTATGACAGTGCGGGGAAATACAAGTCAGAGTACAGAGAGCTTTTACACAAGTTAAGAAAGCGAATTACTGAAAAGGAGGGGATCGCTAGTGTCTTATTGGAACTATCCTCAATTGATAAAAAAAAGGCTCAACAATATTATCAAGAAGTTATTGACTTGAACGCGTCTCCACTTAGTGTCCAAAGAGCCAAATCCTCTCTTTATGAGCTTGAGTATTTAGTTGAAGGGAAAAAGGCTCCTCACTTTAAGGCAACTTCTATATCCGGTGAGATAGTTGACCTCGAGACCATGCGAGGTACGGTCGTTCTATTAGAATTTTGGGCTACTTCATGTGGGCCTTGTATGCCCGATATTCCGAAAATAAAATCGCTATATGAAAAACATGACTCTCAGCAACTAACAGTCATAGGAATAGCTACGGATGATAAGGAGCAAAAACTCTTGTCTTTTCTTGAAGATCAGCAAATGCAGTGGACTCAAATAATGCAATCGACACGAATGGAAGAAGATGGTTCGCGGTATAGGGATGACATACTCGAGAAGTACAACGTCAACGGGCTTCCGCGCTCCATGGTAATTGATCAAGAAGGCGTGATTGTTGCTAAAAATCTTCGCGGTGATGCACTAGTTGCTGCAATTGAAAATGAACTTACTCGTTAGTTGATATTCTTGATCAATGTGGACTGCTCTCCCATTTCTGTTGAGTAGTCTTCCACCCCAATACCTGCGCAGGGCTAAAGGCGTATTCCAGAAGAGTTACGCATGTTCAGTTCTAGATCTTCTATTCGTTTGAAGTTTTTAGATTCAAACAATACTGCTGGCAGAGACATACTTCATTTCGACTCCTGAACTAAAAAGTCGGGGCGCTTTGCCTGCATTTTCTGATAAACTATTATTATCGGTTAATGGTAATACAGTAGACGAAGTGCCTGTTTCTATCGTTTTCCAAGACTTGGAAGCGCAAAGCTGACTGGCTATTTAGCATTGGGATACAATTCGTAGAAAGGAGAACTTCCTGTAGTCAGATATTGACTAAACCCCTTGTCAAAGGTTCGAGACAGTCGTTTTCTTGTCGACAAATTTCCGGCGAGAAATTATTGAAACGATTTCGTCGGCTTTTTTCTCATCAATATCAACGACATGCAGATTCTTGAGAGGCTTCATGTTTTTTGAGAGCAAGGAGAGGACATGTTTGTCTCCTGCCTACCAACCTATTATGATCATGTCGTCGACCCGGGGAAGCTGCATGTTCGGCTGCTCTAGGTGGCGAGCAGGCCATACAGTTTTAGTTTACCACACACGTGGAAGCGACGAAGCTACTTCGTGATTAGAATATTTACTTCACTGGTTGCTGCCTGACGCAAAGGAATAATACTCGTGTATTCCTCATTCGAGAACGCTTCAACCGCTTTTTCTTTTGAAGGAAATTCAACAGTGACCACCAAATGAGGTGTTTCGCCATCTCCTAGATTTTGCTCTACCATGTGTTTTGCGACCACAACGCCTCCTTTTTCTTCTACAATAGCGTTTGCCTTTCGCGAGTACTCTTTAAACTCTGGAGTTCCACTTCCTCCTTCTTTAAAGGTCCCTGTGATTACGACGGTGCACTTGTTTTCAGTTTCCATATTTATTTTAGTATTTAATTAATATTCTACTCACTCCTTTCTTGAAATTGTGGTTATGGGCTAAGTGATTTAATGAGTAATGACATTGCCTTTTTACCTTCTTTGTTCGATCTCAAACCCTTATTCCGAATAAGTGCACCCAAAAAGGTCGTGTGCACAAGTTCAGTGAGAGTCTTTGAATCAAAGTCTCCTCTTAAATCTCTGTCCTGCTGAGCTTCTCTCACCGTTGGTTGAATTGTTTTGATGAAATTATTGAATTCAGCGAGCGTGGCCTTTCTTACAATTTCATTTTGAATACTCATTTCAGACATCATGTTTATAACCAGACATCCGCGATTATCCATTTTAGATTGTATGTCAAACAGTCCATCGTAAAGACCCTGCAGCCTCTCTATAGCTTTGCTACCTGAGGACTTCAACAACTCCTTCTGCGCGCACTCAGACGCCTTTCCATACTCTTTCAAACCTTCAAGCAAGAAGTTTTCCTTACTCTTGAATGCATTGTAAAAGGCCCCTTTTGTCATTCCTGTAGATTTGCATATCTCGTCCACTCCAAGACTTGCATAGCCTTTCGTCCAAAAGAGGTCGTAGCCATGTTTCAGAACTTTTTGTTTGTCGTGTTTTTTATTCACTCTTGTGTAGTATACATCAAACAGACCGATCGCAAGATCAGCGCAACAGCGAGATTGAAATCACGGAATCATTCCAGTCGTCCTGGCAAGAAACCCCCTACTATTGGAACGTTGTGAACTGATAAGCGCTTCCGTCAACTTCACTCTTGACCACTTCCGACATCTCGGCGCTGAGGAGAAAATGATCTTATGGCATCTGCGTTGGCTTTGTATATTTTATTTCCATCGTCAAAAAACAGATCCGTTGCAATTAGCTCTTGGACCTATCTAAAATCGATTCGGTTATTTTATGCCAGAAGAAATTGACAAGAGGATAATGATGACAGCAAGAGCAGATGATATCCACGACTTAATCATCATCGGTGGAGGACCCGCCGGAATGAGTGCCGGACTCATGGCCGGCAGAACCCGACTCCGAACTCTCCTAGTTAACGAAGAGGCGCCACGCAATGCCGTCACAACAGCATCGCATGGTTTCCTCACCCGCGACGGCATCCATCCTCTTGAGATGCTCGAAATATCCAAGCAACAGCTCGAGCCCTATGAAAATGTGGTCTACCGGAAGGGACGCGTGACCGATGCTATAGCTTTTGATGAGGGTTTCTCTCTTAAAATCGATGGCGAAGACAAGGTCCACGCCAAGAACATCATCTTCGCGACCGGTACCAAAGAAGACATCTCCAAATGTGGGATTCCCGGTCTCGAAGAGTGCTACGGTAAGAGTGTCTATCCCTGTCCCTTCTGCGATGGCTGGGAGCACCGAAATCAAAGACTCGCCCTATTCGATGAGACAGAGTTCTCCATCGATTTTGCCAAGATAATTGGCAACTGGTCCAAAGATCTCATCATCTTCTCCAATGGGAAGCAGTCTCTATCGGCATCTGAGAAAGCCCTCCTGGAACAAGGTGGCATTCGGGTCGAGGAAGGCGCCATCCTTCGCCTTGAATCTGACTCGCATGGACGGCTGCAGGCCATAGTCCTTAAAGATGGTCGATCCATTCCACGAGATGCTGGCTTCCTAACCAATACCTTTGCAGAGGCTGCAACTGATCTACCCGGAAAATTGGGCGTGAAAACGATAGAAAACGACTGGGGGGCCGAGGTCCTCTATTCCGATGACTTCGGGGCGACCAACATAGATGGCATCTATGTCGTGGGAGATGCCAAGACTGGTTTTGGCGGACTGATTGGCGCCGCCTTCCAAGGTGCGACCTGCGTCGAGATGTTGCTGCACAAGAAGGTCAGCTCAGAGTGGGAGCAGTTCTAGAATGACTTATGCCCAATCTAAATCAGCAAGCCATGAGGACTCAAAAGATACTAGTTAGTCTTTCCCTTTTACTTCTAAGCTCGGCCTCCATAGCTCAGCCTAGTCAAAGAATTTCTGGAGCTTCTCTCGAAACCCAGATTGAAGCCCTGGTCGCAGCTCAGCTAGAAGCGGAAGCGCTGAGTGGCGTCCTTGTCATTGCCCAAGAGGGCGAGCTGGTATTTCAAAAAGCATACGGCTACGCTGACTGGGAGCATCGTACTCCAAATTCATTGCGGACACGTTTCGGGATTGCCTCCATCACAAAGCCGATGACAGAGATCGTGGTCAATCTCATGATTGAGGATGGCTTGCTCGATTTAGATTCGCCCGTTGAGAAATATCTTAACGGCTTTCCAAAAGGGCCGAATGGGGGAGTAGCCACACTTCGACACTTGCTGACCCATCGCTCTGGAGTTCCACATCGAGTTACAAAGGCACTCGATGAAACGCAGCCCATATTTCCGGCCGAGATCGTTTCCCGTGTTCTACAAAAGGGCTTGTTATTCGAGCCGGGTAGTCAAAGGCTTTACAGCAGCGCGGGATTCACTTGCCTCGCCCGCGTGATTGAAATCATCGAAGGCAAGCCTTTCGAGACCGTCCTGGGTGAACGAGTTTTCCAGCCAGCAAAGATGGCAACAGCGCTCAGTGAAACGGGTCGACGCTTGATGCCTTTCAGAGCCTTTCCATATGGCCTGGGCTCAGCCGATGGAAAACTAGCCGTCAAGAAAGCGCCCTACAAAGACCTTCGCTTCTTAACGGGAGCCGGATCTGTTTATGCCAGTGTGGAGGATCTTTTGCAGCTCATCGAATCGATTAGAGCGGGAGTATTCGGAGAAGAAAGTAAGGAAGAATTGTTTTCGGGAAATCCATCAGATTGGACAAGCTGGACAGGCCGGACAAATGGTTATGAGGCCTCGGTGGATCTTCTACCATCTGAAAACTTAGTCTTTATTTTCCTGAGCAATCTTCAATCTGCGGCAAACTGGCAAGTACGAGGGCAAGTCAAAAATCTTCTTATGGGCGAGGATATCGTCTCGATTCCTTCGCCGCCGCAAGTAGCGGAGTCTTTTGAGGACCCATCTTCTTTGGAGGGATTGTTTGGTGGTCGTGCTGAGATTCGCTTTGATGGCGGAGCGCTTTTTCGAGGAGACAATGAGTTCTATCCCGTAGATGGAGAGAGATACTATACTCCTGCCAGCGGCTCATACTTGCGCTTTCGAAGGGATTCAAATGGAGCAGTTGATGCACTTGTCTCGATAAGACCAAATGGTGAAGAGTCTGTTCTTCTCAAGTCAATCGATCATTGATCTTGATCTGCTATTGAAATAGGTCTCTTTCTAATGGGCATGGGGCAGGACTGATTGCGTATGTAGCCTCGGTGGATGTTTTACAATCTGAATACCTAGTCTTCATAGACCTTGTTGCGGGTTACCTCCTCGCGCAAAATATTGTCTGAAATATTGGCCATGATCGCTCCTCTACATTAAATATCATGCGACAAAAAGGGGCTAAAGAATTCCCACGTCGAGTAATACCCTTGACAATCCATTGCCTTTTTAGTATTTAGTACTAATCGTACTAAAAAGCACCGGCATGGCGATAACAAAAGCTATAAATATTACTGAACTCGGCTACATGCTTATGGGCCTGCTCTCATCCGGACCCATGTCAGGGTATGCTATCCGTCAAATATTAGAAACCACACCGCTTGGTCACTATTCTGATAGCCCGGGCAGTATCTATCCTGCTCTTAAGAAGCTTCAGGCTTTAGGCTGTATTGAACAAGTAAAGACGACAACACAACGCTCTACGGTAAAGAAAACATTTGCAATAACCTGTGAGGGCCAAGAGGCATTAAAGAGTTGGTTTGAATACCCTACGACATCAACTCACTTAATGGGCAAGCATATGCCCAGATTGCTCTTGCGGTTCAGTTTTATGAGCGCGCATGTTTCATCCAGCCATATGAAGCAATTTTTAAAACGCCTCATCGCTGATGTTGAAGAATATCACAAATACCTTGAACAAACGAGGGCAGCTTTAAGCAATGCAATGGACCTCTCCGGCAAACTCGCTCTCAATCACGGCATCTTATCTGCTAAAATGCAGATCGCTTGGGCCAAGGAAGCCTTAAAAGCACTATAACCCAAAAAACTATATCAAAGAGTGAAACACCCATATTCGACAGAAAGGAACTTCTTATGACTATACGATCAATATTATCTGGCTCCGCAGGGCTAATGGGACTCACCCTTATTCACATTATCGCTGTTATTATCGCCGGGGTGGCTTTTGGTATAACTGAACCCGCTTCTACTGATCTCGCCGAACAACAAAATGCATTTGGGCTATTCGTATTAATGTGCACGATCAATTCTATCACTCTCTTTACCCTTGCGAAATATTCATCATGGACTGGCAAAAGACTTTCACTCGGCATCTTCATCATTTATTTCGGCATTGCTCCGTTTATGTCGCTGATTGAAGCTGTTTTCTTTCTTTCCTCTCCGACACCAACAGTTGCCTTGTCACTGATGGCGATGCAGGGTTTCAGTATTTTACTTGTTGCCCTTGTGGTGCCCTTCAGCACGGGTAAAAGAAAAGTGAGTGACGAAAGCCTGCTAAGCACGCGCCTTGCCTCGAGCGCCGCATTGCTTCGCACTGCTAGTCTTATCGCAGTGGCGTATCTCGTAATATATTGGGTTTTTGGCTATTACGTGGCATGGCAAGACGCTGATCTGCGGGCTTTTTATGGCGGTAATGAATTAGTGCCTTTCTTTGATCATCTCATCAATTCAATCCAACAGGGGCCGGGGATTTTCCTCTTTCAGCTTTTCCGCGGTGTACTCTGGGCTGGACTAGCCTATGTTATTTATCGCATGGTCAACAAAGGCCCCTTTGCGACAATGATTTTAACGGGCTTGTGTTTTTCTCTCCTAATGGCAACCGGCCTACTACTCCCAAATGAATATATGCCTGAAAATGTAAGGTCTGTTCATATGATAGAAGTATTATCGTCCAATGCTGTTTTTGGAATGTTAGCGGCATGGCTCTGGATTAAAAGCGAGAAGGTTGTTGAGGTCTAACGCATATAAAGCGGCCAGAAACGACTGGGATGCCCAGGTGCTCTTTGCCGATGAGAACGGAGCTACTAACATAGAAGGTGTCTATGTCGTGGGGGATGCGAAGACGGCACACCGTAGCAAACCTTATTTAGGTCTCTCCTTGTAACCTCTTCCAAGGAGTCCCGTGTTATTTGAGTGCGAGCATTAGCGTATCGAAATCGCTAATCCGGATACGAACATAGTCCCATCAATCATTTAGACCGCTCCTTGTGATCAAGAATACCATCACCACCTTCATGCTGGTATTTCTCCTCAGCGTGCCAAATACTGAAAGCCATGCGCAGAGCAGTGAAGATGAACGCAACTTCTACAAAACCCACCAAGCCCTGGCAGGAGTTTATGAGACAAGCCAAGAAAAAATCGTCATTGGCTTAATCGCTAGCGCGGACATCATCTATTTTCAGCGGCTATCTAACGGCGATATGCGTTTCATGGCTAAAGACGGAAGCCCTCACAAATTTCGATATAGTCCCACGCGAAACTCAACAGAGTTGACTGCAGGCCGAATCGATTTTCGATTGAATTCAGATGGCGAATTAAGCAGTCTTCTATGGACGGATGCGACGGGAAAGCAAAATGTGGCGCGGCGTGTGATCGGGTCTAGCGAAGATATTCAGTTTTCGAATGGGGAGAAGGCCTCGCTCAAAGGGACTCTCCTCATGCCTGAAGGCGATGGTCCCTTTCCCGCTGTTGTTGTTATTCCCCAAGGCGATCGCACTGATTTATGGGATGTAGGAATGTGGCTTTACTCCCGCGGACTCGCTGTCCTCGTCTACGATCAACGCAACAATGAAAAAGGATTATCAAGCGGGGAGGTAGTCTCTGGAGGCTATCAGGATCAACAGCATATTTATGCGGGTGATGCCATCGCCGCGATTCACTTTCTACAATCACGTGAGGACATCGACGCTGGACGGGTCGGTGTTATTGGCTGGAGCGGCGGTGGCTTCACCGGCGCAATAGTCGCGGGGGAAATGCCGGAGCTTGCTTTCTATGTGAACATCGCGGGCGATGCTTCGCCTGGTTTCGAACAGGCTTCTCACATGTTTGTCGCTCGACTGATGCGGCAAGGTTTTTCTGATGAAGAAGTAGAAGCCGGTCGACGTTTGGTTGGTATGCATTTTGGCGTCGCCGAGGGAAAGGTGAGCTGGGAGGCCTATCAGGCTGAAATCGAGCGTGTAAAAGAAGGGGAGTGGTATCAATATTTGACGAGCCGCTACTCCATTCCTTTCACGAAAAAAGAAGGCGTGCTAAAGATCGGACACTATCAAAACGAGTGGCCACCGGAACGTGTTTACGGACAGATTTCATCCGTTCCAACGCTAGGCGTGTTCTTCGAGTTTGACCATTCATCCGCGCCTTCATCTCCGGACCATTTCTATACATCGCTCCGAGCAGCAGGCAACGGTGATTTTGCCGTTGTGATGATCCCCGACGCCCATCATGGTGGATTCGTAGTCGATGGTCTCGGATATCGATTCGATACCTCCAAACTTAAAAAGCGCTCTCCCTTGCTCATCGACACCGTCGCCAATTGGGTTGAAAGACATACAAAGCTTCCCTAGAGAAGCCCGTTTTTCTGCAAGACGAACTTTCTTCTCCATTCGACAAATTGGTCTTGATTGCCTATTCTTTAAGAACAGCACGATAATCGCTGTCCGAGAATCACTTCCCGCATCGAGGCGCAGGAGTCAAATTTCGGACTATCACCTATTGATTTAACGTTTGCTTTGAGGTAATAACATGTTGAATAAGATAGCTACGCTCGCTCTCATCCTTAGCCTAGCCGGATGCAATCTCGCCCGACAAAAAGGCGCACAAATCACCGAAGGAGAAAAGACCCCATTCGCAAAAGGCAATGTGGTAAATCTTGAACAGGGCTGGACAGACGACAGCCAGGAAGAATTCTACTTTACCGACCAGGGCTCTCGCATCATGCCCTACGAATGGCTACTTGCTCTTGAGCAGGCTTCAAGTCAAGACAAGTATCTGACCGATGAAAATATCATCGCTCTCCGCTACTTGCCCGCCAAGCCGAGCACTTGGAATCCGGATGGCCTACCCGTCGGCTTTATCAAAAGCAAGGCCGAAAATGGAGAATCGTCGTTTGGACTCAACTGTGCCGCTTGCCATACCACACAGATTAGGTATGGCGACACCCACATGCGCATCGATGGAGGACCCACGATGGGAAATTTCGAAGAGCTCAACGCCACACTTGTATCTGCGCTTAGCGAGACCTCGCAGGACACGGAGAAGTTTGATCGATTTGCAAAGGCCGTTCTCGGAGACGGCGCCAATAGCACAAACACCGAAGCGCTACGAGAAAGCTTGTCGTCCCAAACGGAGGCACTCGCCCACCGCAACCTTATCAACCATTCCGGAGTCAATCAGCCTCACTATGGTTTCGGAAGACTCGATGCCGTCGGCGCGATCTTCAACAAGGTCATGGTGAACCTAGCCGGAGTGCCTGAGAATGCGAGAGCTTCGGATGCACCCGCCAGTTATCCCTTCATTTGGGGAACGCACCAATCCGATTTTGTCCAGTGGACCGGTTTCGCGCCCAATGGCCCGGCAACCGTTGGAGCGTTGATACGCAATGGGGGAGAGGTCGTCGGAGTCTATGGGGAAGTCGATATTCCAGAGAGTACGAGCGCGCATTCCTATACCTCATCGCTGCAACTAAAGAATCTAGGGAAGCTGGAGGCTTGGGTGGCAGAGCTTCGCTCGCCAGCATGGCCCGCCAAGTATCTCCCTGCTGTGGATCCGATTAAGGCCGCGAAGGGGGAAATTCATTTCGATAAACTCTGCATCTCCTGTCATGCCGTTGTGCCGCGCGATCAGGAAGGCGAAAATTACAAGGCCGTCCTAACGCCGATCAGCGAGCTTGGAACGGATCCCGGCGAATGGAACAACATGATTCGTTTGCTAGACGCCGGTAACTTCGAAGGACGTAAGGAAGGCGTGCTTGCGGGGGGCGAAATTCCGAATCAAACCACAGGACTCATGCCCTTGGTTAACTCTGTTGTTGGTTCCGCGCTGAAGCATCCCGTGCAGACGGTAGAAGCGATTCTTATCCAAATTGCTGGTGGGAAAGACGCGAAGAAGTTCGATGATTCGGAGAATGAAAATAACGAGGATGTTCATCCGCAACTGGCGTCATCTTTGTCTGAACTTTCGGCAAGCATGAAAGCGCACGTGGATTCCCTTGCTAAAAAATCGGGCACCTACAAGGCCCGGCCCTTGAATGGAATATGGGCAACGGCTCCTTATCTGCACAACGGCTCGGTCCCGAATCTCTATGAGCTGTTGTTGCCGGACACCGAGCGATCTACAACCTTTTATGTGGGGAGTCGGCTTCTCGATGTTGAGAAGGTCGGCTTTGTCTCGGATAGGAGCGATGATAATACTTTCATGATCGATACAAGCCTGAAGGGCAACTCGAATGCCGGCCACGAATATGGGTGGAAATTGAGTGACGTGGAGCGCATGGAATTGGTCGAGTTTATGAAGACCTTATAGGTATAGAAAGTTGAGAAGGCCGTCGAGAACGGTCTTCGTCTACCGAGAACGGCAACGATCAGTATGCACCCTCTAGCTTAGGAGCTTGAGAAATTTTGAATGGAGGTCCATATTATGTGGACTTCCATCCTGATTTGTGAATCAGCCCGACTCTTTCGTAACCTGATTCAAAGTCCTGATCAACGAAACAGCCGCTCTGATGAAACTACCGATCCTCCTTTCCCTCGCACTACTCTACTCTTGCGCCTCTCCGCCTGCGGAGCCCGAGGCCATCACGCACTCCTTCTTTGTAGCTGGACCGAATTTCACTGGAATCGTCGGTGAGTCTGGAGAGATTCTACGAGACACAGGCCGACCGGGAGCTCGCGACGGATACGTCCTTCCCAATGGCAACATGCTTATCGCTTGGGCTGATGAGGTGCAAGAGATCGATCCTCAAGATCAGGTCCTCTTTTCCTACAAACTCGATTCAACAAATGCCGAACTAGGCACCGCCGTCCGGCTAGATAACGGTCGGACCATGATCACAGAGCTCGGCGAGAATCCTAGGATCTTGGAGATCGATGCAGAGGGACAGATCGCGGTTGAGGTCCCACTGCAGCCCGAGACCGATAATGCCCATATGCAGACTCGCATGGCTAGGAAGCTGGCCAGCGGTAACTATCTCGTACCTCATCTGCTGGCCTTCGCGGTCAAAGAGTATCAACCCGACGGCACTGTCGTGGATATTATTAGGACGGATCGGGAGGAGCTTGGGGGTCGGCCCGATAGGAACTGGCCCTTCACCGCCATCCGACTCGAGAATGGAAATACCCTCATCAATCTTACCAATGGAAATAAAACCATTGAGACCGATCCCTCAGGAGCGATTGTCTGGAAGGCCACCAACGACGACTTTGAGTCGGATCCTTTTGATGATCCTTGTGGGGCGCAACGCCTGGCGAATGGCAATACGGTCGTCGCGAGTTATCATCGGGAGGAAGGGGTGAAGCTATTCGAGATTACTAGAGAGAAGGAAATCGTCTGGACTTACGAAGGACCGAATCGGGTCCATCATTTCCAGATCCTTACAACCAACGGAGTACCGATTGAAGGTCGGCCGATGAAATAGGATCTTGCAATAAGAGAGTAAGACGACTTGCTCAAGATTCATCCAGAACAGAAAAGAAAAGACCACGAACCACGAACAAATAACCAAGAACCATTCATGTCTAATCGCCGAGAATTTGTAAAAGCCTCAGCAGCAACCGCCCTCGGGTTCACGATTATCCCAAGACACGTCCTTGGAGGTCGAGGATACAAGGCCCCGAGCGATACCTTGAACATCGCCGCAATCGGATGTGGCGGAAAAGGCTCCGTGGACATCAATGGTTGCTCCAGTGAAAATATCATGGCCCTCTGTGATGTCGATGACAGACGGGGAGCAGGAATATTTAGAGCCTTCCCAAAGGCCACTCGATATAAAGATTTTCGAGTCATGTTAGAGCAGGAGAAAGACATTGATGCCGTGACAGTCTCAACTCCTGATCACACCCATGCCGTCATGGCATCGATGGCGATGAAAATGGGCAAGCATGTATTCTGTCAAAAGCCGCTTACTCGAACACTTTGGGAAGTTGGAGAGCTCAAGCGAATCGCGAAGGAGACTGGTGTCACAACCCAAATGGGAAATCAAGGACATGCGCAGGATGGCACTCGGCAAATACGGGAAATAGTAGAAGCAGGTCTCATTGGTGATGTGCACGAAGTCCGGTTCTGGACAGATCGACCCATTTGGCCACAAGCGATTAATAGGCCGAGCAACTTGCATTGGACTCCATCAAGTCTCGACTGGGATCTCTGGCTGGGACCAGCGCCACACAGACCCTACAATCCAGATTACGCTCCCTTCAATTGGCGTGGATGGTGGGATTTCGGAACGGGCGCTTTGGGCGACATTGCCTGTCACGCCATGGATGCCGCATTTTGGACTTTAGACCTAAAAAATCCAACGCGAATCGAGGCTGAAACCACGACCCTATTTCCAGAGAGCCCACCAGCAACCTCTCGAATTACCTATAACTTTCCTGCTACGGATAAACGCTCTGCAATCAAGGCCGTCTGGTACGATGGAAATATTCAACCGGCAAGACCAACAGAAATGGCGGGCGCTAGATTCGAGGGCATTATGGAGACCAATGGTCAGATGTTTATTGGTGACAAGGGTATTCTAGTTGCGGATTGGCTTGGAGAAGCAGCAAGACTTTATCCAGATGCACTTAACGAGGAAGTCCTCGCTAATCCACCAGCAGAAAAGTATGCGCGAACGAATGGAGTCTACCTTGAATGGATCGAGGCTTGCAAGGCGGGAATGCAGCCAGGGTCGAATATCCTTGACCATTCCGGTCCACTGACGGAGATGGTCTTACTCGGAAATTTGGCCGTCCGTTCGGGAGAAGTCATCGAGTGGGATAGCGAGACCATGCAGGTTACAAACGTCACTGGGCCCAATGCTTATTTGTGGGAAGAATATCGCGATGGCTGGACTCTATAAAAGGGATCCGGCTCACTGTCGCGAGATCTTCGAGGTAATTGTGTGACTTCATGGAATGATTTTCTTGACGCATGTTCTGGCCTTTCCAGTCGAGGGAGCCTGCGAATATCAAGTTCTCAAATGTCCTAGAAAATACCTCATCCCACCGTATTCTTTGTTTACGCAAATCGTTGCCAACACATTATGAAAAACACACTGACGACTTTCGTTCTACTGCTTGCATTATCCTTATCAGCAAATGCGCAACCAGGCAAGGTATTCGACAACCTGTCGCTAAGGAGTGAAATTCTGGATTCCGAGAGAAAGTACGCTGTCTATCTCCCGCCAGACTATGAGGCTTCCGAGCGAAGCTATCCCGTGCTTTATCTCCTCCACGGGTCCGGGGACGATCAAACGGGCTGGGTTCAGTTTGGTGAAGTCTTGCACATTTCGGATAAGGCGATTCGGGAGGGCAAGTCCACACCAATGATCATTGTTATGCCTGATGCCAATACGGGACGACGGGGATATTTTAACGACATTTCTAACACTTGGAGATATGAGGATTTCTTTTTTGATGAGCTGATGCCTCACGTTGAAAAGGAGTTTCGCATAAAGGCTGAAAAACGATACCGTGCCGTTTCCGGTCTTTCCATGGGAGGAGGCGGGACCTATATGTACGCGCTACATCGGCCAGATCTTTTCTCCTCTGCCGCACCTTTGAGTGCCTCAGTCGGATCCGGGTCAGTCGAACAATTCAAAGCGAGAATGGAGCGAAGCGGTGCTAGTCTTGACGGAATCACGGATGCGCAGATCGAGGAATACATTTCTCGACACAGTGCGATTTCGCTCATTAACTCCATGGACCCAGAGAAAATAAAATCTGTCCGTTGGTTTATCGATTGTGGCGATGACGACTTCTTGTATGAAGGTAATTCGCAAGCCCATATCGATTTACGCAAACTGCAGATCCCACATGAGTTCAGGATCAGGGATGGTGCTCACAACTGGACCTATTGGAGGGAAAGCCTTCCGGAGGTTTTGCACTTCGTCTCTCAAGCTTTCCACCAGTATTAATGAATAGGCGCCTATCGTGCAGGGAGTCCTTGGGCTCGCCTCTTTCCCTAGGCAGTCAATCTATTCACGATCGCTCGAGACCTAATTCTATATTATCCCAAGCGAGAGTGGTTTATAAGCTGAAACCTTCTCTATAAGAAGTTCTGCCTACAAACTGATTTGCCTCTTCTAAGTTTGTGATTCGGGTATTCTCACCATCCCATAGGAGTTTTTTACGGGCAAAGAATTCCATATTACCATCGCTATTTTCGCGACGAAGCATATAACTGCGTATCGCCAAATTACCCATGAGCACGGTCTCCGTCATTGGGCCTGCATAATCGAATGATGAAGTAAGCCCTAAATGTTCTTCACTGCCAAAACCTGCCTTACAAGCATCCGCCCATTTGCGCTGGTGGCCATATTCGGGTTCTTCATTTTCCTCTACTTCCGGACCGAATTCGCTTGTACCATCATTAAGATATAATTTGGGCATTAAGGAAGAGCTATCATTGATATTCGTCGAGATAATGCCTTTTTCTCCTATAATCAAAACCCCATTGGCAGAATCTGTACCCCCTATATCACTATCAGCAGGAATTATGTCAGGGTGCGATGGTCGTATTCCACCATCACTCCAAGTCATTTCAATGGGTGCTTTAGATTTGTCTGTTGCATCAAAATGCAAGGTAATAAAAGAAGCAGCAGGGCAACCTTCCGGGTTGTAATCAGCGGTCCACATCTGAGAATATACAGAGCCAACACTGCACTCCGCATCGGTTGGGTATTTTAATCCGAGAGTCCTAAACGGAATATCAATCAAATGACAACCGACATCTCCCAGGGCACCTGTTCCGTAATCCCACCAACCTCTCCAGTTGAAAGGGTGAAGATTAGGGATGTAGGGTTTTGTTTCTGCTGGCCCCAGCCAAAGATCCCAGTTCAAATCTTTTGGTTTTAGACTCGGGTCGGGAGTAGGCATAGCACCACCCTGTGGCCAAACCGGTCGATTGGTCCACACCTGTACTTTTGTAATTTTTCCAAGAACCCCAGAGTCAACCCATTTTTGCACCATACCCAACAAAGGGTTGGATCCTCCTTGGTTACCCATTTGAGTTACAATTTTTTTCTCGCGCGCCATTTCAGTGAGCTTTCTGGCTTCCTTAATATTATGGGTCATGGGTTTTTGAACATATACATGAATGCCTCTTTCCATTGCATATGATGCAGCAGGGCCATGTACGTGATCCGGAATTGAGATGGTTACCGCATCAATATCCTTCTGCTCGTCAAGCATTTTTCGATAATCAGCAAAGCGCCTTGCTTTAGGAAAATTCTCAATTGATTCAGCAGCGGATCCTGAAAAATCAACATCACAGAGCGCTACTACGTTTTCTCGCCCATTGACTGAAGCATTTAAAATATCACTTTTGCCTTTACCACCAGCACCAATGGCGGCTAGGTTTAGTTGATCACTCGGGGCTAAAAACCCCGGTCCACCCAAGACCTTGCGAGGTACTATAAAAATAGAGGAAGCCAAAGCCCCTTTTTCAAGAAAGGATCGTCGTGAATTGCTTGACACTTTTGATGGTTTTTGGCTGCTCATAATAGGCTTATTTTGAATTGGTTCAACGCAACTAATAGTATGAAAAAAAATCTAGAACACAGCCACTCGCTTCTCTTTCTGATTTCAATTAAGAGCGTCTTTGCACACCGGTGACCGGATCAAAGATATCCACCCAAGGAAAGAGGTTGAAATCACGATCTCGGGTATAGATAGTCCGAATGCCATGTTCTTTCATCAATATTGCTGAACGTGCATCGAAAACAAGATTGCCACTTAGCTCAGGAATTTGCTCTGCGATTTCTCCAATAAAGTTTGCGTGTCGCTCAGAAGCTTCGAGTAACCTGGCATTTTGATTTAAGAGGGAGGATATGAAAGCCCAAGCTTCCGACAGACTCAATGGCTTGCTTAGGACTTTGGGATGGGTGGAGACTCGGAGGAATTCGTAAACGATTCCCCAGGACAAATACCAAATGGAATTTCCTCTACATAGACCGAGAAGTAATTCTCGACATTTCTTGTGCTCCTTCGCGTCGGCATTGACAGCATAAAGAAGCACATTGGTATCAACGACTATCATCGCTCTCCATCAAGTCATAGAGCGCATCGCGATCGGAGACATCGACCCTAAAGGGGCCAGCATTGTAAACTGGGATATTAGGCTCACCGACAAGATTCGTAGTTTTCTCGCCATCTAGAAATCGCCTAATCGCAGCTTCCACCAGCTCGGACATCGTCCTTCTAGAGCTTGCAGCTTCTTTCTTAAGATCCTTCCAGAGCTGATCGCTTATGTTGAGAGTTGTTTTCATATGGTTTTCCATATTCATTGTGTGGATTTCCATACGAGATAACAGATTGCGAAGTTTCCGAGCTCTCTTGCAGCCGAGTCAATGAAAAAGGTCAGCTATGATTTAAGGACCCTATTAAGAGACCCTTCATATTGACCTTCGTTTTTTACCACCAAAGAGCGACAGGAATCGCCGGTATTGCTGGTTCCGAATTCCGCTTAACTAGTTTGGATCTGAATCTTCATTGTTGAATTAGTCCAGATCACTTCTTTGTGACGACGAATAGTTAACTTCCAACATGCACATCACGAGTCAGCATATTCAGGTCAGATATTTCGACTTTAGATTCCTGATCTTTCTTGCTCTGGTCACCACCGTTGGGAGCGTGTCTTCCTGCGGCCCTGAACTGAGCCCAGAGATTCAGGAGGCAGCGGAGACCCTCCCCGAGCAGATTCAATTCAACCGACACATCCAGCCCATCCTGTCCGACAAGTGCTACGCCTGCCACGGACCTGACGCCGCTGCGCGGCAAGCCGACCTGGATCTGAGCAAAGAGAAGACTGCCCTCGCCGTAATCAATCGAGGTAGCAAAAATCGGAGTGAGCTATTCAAGCGAATACTTAGTTCGGACATAGAGCAGCTCATGCCGCCACCCTCCAGCAATCACGAACTCAGCGCTGAGGATATTGCGATGCTGGGTAAATGGATCGATGAGGGAGCAGAATGGCAGGATCATTGGGCCTACATTGCGCCGTCTCGACCGGAGCCTCCAAGTCCCAGCTCATCCGATTGGTCTAGCAATAGCATCGATGACTTTGTACTAGCGCGACTCCAAGAAGAAGAACTCAAGCCCAGTCCAACTGCCGACAAAGAGACTCTTCTTAGACGTGTCACTCTGGACCTCACCGGCCTTCCTCCCAGTCTTCCGGAAATCGATGCCTTCTTGGCGGACCAAGATCCGCAGGCCTATGAAAATGTCACCGACCGACTTCTAGCCTCCAGTGACTATGGCGAGCGCATGGCCGTCGACTGGCTGGATCTTGCGCGCTACGCAGACACCCATGGCTACACCGTTGACCGATACCGTGATCACTACTGGTACCGGGATTGGGTGATCGAAGCCTTCAACCGAAATCAGCCCTATGACGAATTTGTCACCTGGCAACTCGCCGGAGATCTTCTTCCGGATCCCTCTAGAGATCAGCTCATCGCAACAGGCTTCAACCGTAACCACGCGCAGAACACTGAAGGCGGCATCGTTAACGAAGAGTTCTTAGCTGAGTATGTCTTTGACAGAACAGAGACCTTTGGCGCGGCCTTCCTCGGCGCCACTCTGAACTGTGTTCGATGCCACGATCACAAGTTCGACCCTATTACTCACAAGGAGTATTTCCAGCTCTTCGACTTTTTCAACAACGTAGATGAGTCCGGGCAAATCGCCTATGACTTTTCCAACCCAGCACCGACCCTCCTGCTTAGCAACGATGAGATCGATCAGCAGATAGCAGAAATCGAAAAGCTGATTGCAGCAAAGGCCGAGGAGATCAGTGAGTTTAAATCCTCGAATGACATTCCTGCGGAATTTAGTATGCCGAGCAAGGGCGTCTATCCGCGTGACATCGTGGCCTTTGCCGGTCTAGAAGAGTCCAGCATAGAGCGCGTTCACAACTTGGTACGCAGCGATTTCCCAGGCAAAATATTCGACCCCATTGATGGCGTCTTGTCGAAGACCGAGCTGCTCATCGAACCCGGAGTCAGAGGCAATGGGATAAAGCTCAGCGGTGATGAGGCGATCTATTTTCCCGACATCGCCAAGATTCACGAATACGATCCGATTACCGTCGGAGTGTGGGTGACCCTTCCAGATTCTCTCGATGAAGGCGTTCTCTTCCACAACAACAAAGGATCCATCTTCTATAACTATCGCGGATTCCATGTCTATTTGAAAGACAATCATTGGGAGGTGGTTGTCGCCTATGCCTATCCGGGCAATGCTATCCATCTGAGAAGTCGGCAACCGGTTCTCCGATCGGAATGGCAACACATCGCGATGAGCTATGACGGATCGAGTAAGGCATCAGGCGTCGGGCTTTATAAAAATGGCCAGGCGCTCGACATGGAGATCGTCAGAGACAATCTCTACAAGGACATCGTTTTAACGACGGAGAAGGAGCCCGGATTGAAGATAGGTGCACGCTTCAGGGGTCGCGGTTTAGCGGGAGCCCTGGTAGACGAAATATCGGTCTTTAAGAGAGCCCTATCGGCTGCGGAAATTCTCAGAATAGTTGAACCGGGACCCGTGAGAGAAGACGAAGATGATCATGTTCTATCATCCAGTGCGGCGAGAGGTTTGGATCGATTGAATGACGAGTTAAGGACTCTTAGAAAACGACGCACGGAATTGATCGCACCGCTAGAACAGGCTATGATCATTCGCGAGGCCGAAGAGAAGCCGGCCTTTGTCTTGACGCGAGGGGCCTACGATTCCCCAGCCGATCCGGTAAGCCCAGGGACACCAGAGAGCATTCTATCCTTCCCCGAAGATCTAGAAAGAAATAGACTTGGTCTGGCCAAATGGCTGAGCCTGCCCGACAATCCATTGTTTGCTCGAGTCACCGTCAATAGATTATGGCAGCAATTATTTGGACGCGGCATCGTCAAGAGCTCCGACGACTTTGGCGCCCAAGGAGCCCGGCCCTCTCATCCAGAACTACTCGATTGGTTGGCCGTGGAGTTTCGCGAATCGGGCTGGGACGTAAAAGCTCTGATGAAGTTGATGGTGATGTCATCGACTTACAAACAATCCTCCACCGATAAGAAATCTGGGGATCCTGAGAACATACTTCTTTCGAGAGGCCCATCATTTAGGTTAACAGCTGAGATGCTGCGAGATCAGGTCTTGGCGGCAAGCGGCCTACTCGATAAGACCATGGGCGGAAAGAGCGTCCGACCCTATCAACCCGAAGGGCTGTGGCGTGTCAACTCAGGGCGATATGAGCAGAGCACAGGAAAGGACCTGTATCGGAAAAGTATCTATAGTTTGTGGAAAAGATCGGTGCCGCCTCCAGCCATGGACATCTTCGATGCGGCCAGTCGTGCCTTCTCCGTGAGCCAACGTCAGAAAACAACAACACCACTTCAAGCACTGACCCTGATAAATGACCCTCAATTCCTCGAAGCATCGCGCGTGCTTGCCGGAAGACTGCTCGAGAAAAATCTAGACGATGAGCAGTTGATTGAATCGGCCTACAGAAAGTTGACAGGTCTGCGACCGAATGTCAAGACGAATACGGAGCTGCTGAATCTATTAAGTATGGAAAAGGGAAGACTGAAGAAGTCTGATGCGATAAAGATGTTATCGGTCGGGGAATACCCTCTCACGGCCAGAGTCGATGCCAGAGATCAGGCCGCGTTAATGATTGCCATAAATACTATTATTAATCTGGACGCGTCGATCACGAAGCGTTAAAGCGACCATGAAAAATATTTTCGATCCACATCTCCACACCACAAGACGTCACTTCCTGTCGCGGGCGAGTCGTGGGATTGGATCGGCTGCTCTGGCTTCACTACTCAACCCACATTTACTAGCGGCAGCGGAGGAAAGAGGCGAGGTTAAAACACTACATGGCTCGGCCAAGGCAAAGCGAGTCATATATCTCTTCCAAAGTGGCGGACCATCGCAGTTAGAGCTCTTCGATTACAAGCCGAAATTAAGAGAGATGTTTGGACAGGAATTGCCGGCTTCCATTAGGCAAGGTCAGCGGCTCACGGCGATGTCGGCCGGGCAGTCCACTTTTCCCTTGGCGGGATCGGTCTACGACTTTGCCCAACATGGAAAGAGTCGGGCCTGGGTAAGCGAACTTCTACCTCATACGGCTGAAATCGTGGACGATCTCTGTTTTATTAAGAGCATGGAGACGGAGGCGATCAATCATGACCCGGCGATCACCTTCTTTCAAACAGGCAATCAGATCGCGGGCCGACCATCATTCGGTTCATGGCTGAGTTATGGCCTAGGGAGTGACAATGAAAACCTTCCTGGTTTTGTTGTTCTGATCTCGAAAAACGGATCGGGCCAGCCGCTCTATTCGAGGCTATGGGGAAGTGGATTTCTGCCATC
The DNA here is from genome assembly GCA_965250215.1 of Rhodothermales bacterium. Classification (GTDB taxonomy): domain Bacteria; phylum Bacteroidota; class Rhodothermia; order Rhodothermales; family DATKEJ01; genus CBDFNN01. The sequence continues at coordinate 421,182 of CBDFNN010000004.1, forward strand.
GCTTCATTCCGGCGTGCAGCTTAGAAGTGGGAAGGACCCCGTGCTATTTCTCAAGGATCCAGATGGTATGTCGAGAGAGGATCGACGAGAGATGCTAAACAGTTTGGCTCGGCTGCAGCAAATGGAATTCGAGGAGACCGGGGACCCGGAAATCAACTCGCGCATTTCCCAATACGAAATGGCTTATCGGATGCAGGTCTCTGTGCCGGAGGTGATGGATCTGTCGGACGAGCCGGACTACATTTTCGATTTGTATGGAGAGGATGCGAGGGACCCCGGGACCTACGCAGCCAACTGTCTCATGGCGCGGAGGCTGGCGGAGAAGGGGGTGAAGTTTATACAGCTCTATCATCAGGGATGGGATCAGCACGGAAATCTTCCGGGCGGAATCAAGCATCAGGCTGGCAATACGGATCAGGCTTCGGCGGCCCTTGTCAAGGATCTCAAACAACGCGGCCTACTTGATGACACGCTTGTGATTTGGGGCGGAGAGTTTGGTAGGACGAATTATTCCCAAGGCAAGTTGACGCTCGATAATTACGGAAGAGATCACCACCCACGATGCTTTACGCTTTGGCTAGCGGGTGGGGGTGTGAAGCCGGGGATCAGTTATGGGCAGACGGATGAGTTTGGCTACAACATCGTCAAGGATCGGGTGCATGTCCATGATTTCCACGCGACGCTATTGCATCTCTTGGGAGTCGATCATGAGCGACTTGTGTTCAAGCACCGAGGCAGACAGATGCGCCTCACCGATGTGCACGGCAAGTTGGTCAAGGGCATTCTCGCCTAGAAGATTGGCTTGGAGTTTCGGTCGACTCAAGTCAAGCGGAGAGGCCCTCGCCGTGATTAGGAATGGTGAGGCTTGATGGTTGCCCTCCTCATGCTTATCCTTAATCTCACGTAGCCGTGTAGCAAAAGCCTTACAGGCAAACACGGGAAGATTTTCCACACTCGGAAACAACTATACTACCATGAAGACGATTCACAAGCCCTTAGGATTTCTCGCTGTCATTTTCGCTCTTTCCTTTCTTCCCGAACCTGTCTCGGCACAATCGAGTAAGTGCTGCTGTGAAATATTTGGTAACCCTGCGATGCACTTGTGTGTTGTTAATCTTGGGGGGGTGTCAACAGAGGCATTCTTTGACGGCAATTGTATGATCCTCCCTTTCAACGGAACGCCTGGTCCGTCTTCCACCTATTCTAGCACCAACACTACCTGTAATGGCGCCGTTGCCGACAGCTGTGCAAGCGCCTGCGCTACTCTTCCTGTTGAGTTCTCCCTATTTACTGCCACACTAGTAGACGGCGGGGCCCTCCTGTCCTGGGAAACGGCCAGCGAAAGCAACAACTCCGGATTCGAGGTCCAACATGCCAATCCGAAGGCCGATTTTGAATTAGCCGCATTTGTCGAAGGTCATGGAACGAGCACCGAATCTCAATCCTATTCCTATTACCTTGGAAATCTCTCTGTTGGAAACCATCGATTTCGTCTCAAACAAATCGATTTCAACGGCGCCTTTGTCATGAGCTCTGAGCTTCAACTACTCGCCGAGGTCCCCGGCGACTACCAAATCGCATCGGCCTTTCCAAACCCTTTCGGCATATCAACTACCTTCTCTCTCGCGGTGGCCGAAGAGCAGAACGTGAAAGTCGAGGTCTTTGACCTTCTGGGAAAGAGGGTCGCCCTCCTCTACGACGGTCACCTGCCGGCCGATAGTCCACGTAGCTTCTCCATCTCAGGACAGCTCTTACCAAATGGCACCTATCTCTACCGCGCCACCGGTGAACGATTTATCTCCAAGACTGAGCGGGTGGTCCTGAGTAAATAATCACCGCGTCAAGGGCGAGAGTTTCGCGGAAAGCTGGCCGGTCATGTTGATGAAATGGGGCGACAAAACATCAGATTGTCAGAACTTCGGGTCGGTGGATCCGATGCTCTGTTTTTTGTGCGGTCCTTAGGTCCTTGTGTGATCTGGGGCGGAGAGTTTGGCAGGACGAACTATTCACAGGGTAAGTTGAACCTCGACCGTCGCATGGTCATCTTGCAGAAATAGCGAGTTTGCTATTTCTTGCATATTCGGGCATTCTCTTGTCGCAATTCTTTGCCACTTTCCGATTGCTATTTAAAAGGGGACGAAACACTTTTTCTCCGATAACATAGATTAGCAAAGATTGTTATGGCTATAAGCTCATTATCGAAAACAGACATGAACGTTTCACTGACCCCTTATCTCGAAGCCCTAATAAAAGAAAAAGTCTCTTCTGGTCGATATAATTCTTCGAGCGAAGTTGTACGGGAAGCGTTGCGCCTTCTTGACGAAAAGGATAAGAGATACCAGCTGGAGTTGGCTCGAATTCGGGAAAAGGTTCAAATAGGAACAGATCAGCTCGATGCTGGCCTCGGCGAAGAGTGGGACATGGATAGATTTTTGGAGGAAGCCGAACGGAGATATCAAGAGAAGAAAAAGTCAAGCGAAGTTTAGTGCTTCCCGTAAAAAGGTCTCCCGATGCAGAGAAAGACCTAGATGATAAATATGACTACGTACGGCGGGATAGTCAGGAGAGAGCCTCACGAGAATTGCAGAAAATTCGAGCCGCGATACTGATGGTCGCAGAAAATCCCTTCATTGGAAAAAACGTAGATCACTTTGGACCAAAGATTTGAATGATATCTGCGTTACCCTACCGAATTTTTTATGGGGTTGCAGATGAACACATGAGGTGATATCTATACTTCACCATGCGAGGGATGCAAGTAAGCGTTTCCCGGTCTTGTAGTTTCTCTAATAATACTCTATGGCTGATCAAATGAAGACGATCAACTAAAAGCGACTTCTTCTCACTGACTCTCTAGGACGACTCCCTCCCGTACCACATTCAAGGCTACTCGATCTCCGACCTCGAATGAACATAGGCTGTCCACATGGACGAGATACTCAATGTTGTCCTGACGAACTCCATAGGATATGTCATGACCCTTGAAGTCCTTCGAGAAAATAAGCGCGCCATCTTGCGCTCCCTCCAATCTAATATGTTCGGGTCGCAACGACACTAGAACTTGGCCTTCTGCATCTCGGTTGAGTTGAATTTCCCCGAGAGATGTATCCGCCGTCCTTCCATTGGCTTCACACATCAAGAGATTCGTCCGACCCAAGAATTGAGCGACAAATAAACTCCTTGGCGTATTGTAAACATGTTCAGGACTTCCCACCTGATCGATCCTCCCAGATCGCATGACCGCAATCCGATCCGCAAAGCCTAAGGCTTCCTCCTGATCGTGGGTGACTAAGATCGCCGTGATACCTTCCTTGCGAATCAACTCTCGCATTTCGTCGCGCATGCTCTCACGCAATACAGAATCGAGATTTGCGAAGGGCTCGTCTAACAATAGAATCCTTGGCGATGGGGCAATCGCTCTGGCCAAGGCGACTCGCTGTTGCTGTCCGCCTGACAACTCGGCTGGAAGTCGAGCCTCATATCCACTCAATCCCACCATGCGAATTACGTCCTTGACACGTGCGCTCTTTTCACCTTTGGACATCTTGCGCAATCCAAAGCCGACGTTTTTCTCGACCGTTAGGTGCGGAAACAAGGCATGATCCTGAAAAACAAATCCGATACCACGCTTCTCCACAGGAGTATCAACAGACTCACCTGCTATCTCCACGCCATCTAAAAATATTTTCCCAGAATCCGGACGCTCAAACCCGGCGATCATTCTCAAGGTCGTCGTCTTACCACACCCACTTGGTCCAAGCAAGGCAAAGATCTCCTTCTCCTGCACATCGAAGTGCACGGCATCCACGGCTGCAGGGCCGTAGGCCTCGAAGCGTTTGGTGATCTGTGATATGGAAAGAATAGTTTTCAAAAAGTCGTCAGCTGTCAGTCTTCAGTCGTCAGAGAAATATGAGTGGTCGGAATATCGGGTTGTCAGATTGTCGGAATATCAGAATTTGGTCCTTTGTGCTATTAACGTAAAATTTATTTGCCGCGCTGGAAAATATCGGTAAGCTCCCCAGCTCCCCAGCTCCCCAGCTCCCCAGCTCCCCAGCTCCCCAGCTCCCCAGCTCCCCAGCTCCCCAGCTCCCCAGCTCCCCAGCTCCCCAGCTCCTCACTCCTCCTTCGTTCCGAGCATCACAAATCCGACAACCGCCACAGAAGTCAAAGTGATCGTCAAAGCATAAGGCGCTGCTCTCGCAAACATCGCATCCGTCGTGTAGGACCATACATTCAAGGCCAAGGTTTCAAAGCCGATCGGAGAAAGCAGTAGCGTAATCGGCAACTCCTTCATCGCGGCGATAAAGACCAAACTCATACCCGCAAATAGTGCTGGACGGACCAAGGGAAAGGTGACACGGAGGAATGCCTGCAAAGGTCGGAGACCCAAAGATCGTGCAGCCTCTTCCAGTCTTTCTGAGGCTTGATACATTCGACTCCTTACCGGACCGATCGCCTCGGCCAAGAAATGGATGGTCAATGCGGCGATCAAAACACCTAAGGTCTGATAGATGGATGGGGTCAATCTTAAGGTGAAAAAGACGACTGCCAAAGCCAGCGCCAAAGGGGGCACGGCGTAGGCCAGATAGGAAACACGTTCGACTGCACCCGCTCTAGCCTTCTTCATCCTCTGTCCTAAGTATGCCAGAGGTAATGCGAAGAGTCCGCAGAGCAAGGCCGTCGGTAAGGCCGCCATCAGAGAATCCATTATGCCATTCGAAAAGCTGTTTGTAGCAAACTCTGCTGTACCATTCCTCATCCAAAAGAGAATGGCTAAGAGCGGCAAGGCGACCGTCGCGAAGAGGGTCACTGAGGCCCAAACTCCAGCAAGCCATGTGACCGGACCAGGTTTTCGCTTACTGAATTTTCGTCGAGATCCCGGACCCTGGCTGTCCAGTCTCAGACCCTTCAACGTTCGAAATTCGAAATAGAGTAAGACTGCTGTTAGAGCCAAAAGAATAAGCGCGAGGCAGGCCGCGTAGACTCGATCATAGGATGCCGCGTATTGCACATAGATTGCATAGCTCAGCGTTTCATATCCCATTAGGGACACCGCACCGAAATCACCGAGGACGTGAAGAACTACGATCAAGCCTCCAGCGAGCAGCGCTGGCTTGAGCTGAGGAAGCATGACTCGCCAAACAGATTCACGTCGACTCATACCCAAGGTCAATGCCGCATCCTCCAATGCCGGATCGAGACCGCGGATCGCACTCCGCAGATTGATATAGATATAAGGGTAGGTGTAAAAACCGATCGCTAACAATGCACCCAGATAACCAGAAGGTCTGGGGATGGCCCAGCCGATGCTTTGTGCAAACATGCCATAGTTTCCGAAACTACCCAGCAGCGCATAGGCCATCACATAGCCTGGGATTGCCAGAGGAAGGATGGCGAGTCCACTGATCAACTTTCGCCCAGGAATCTTGGATCGACTCGTGAGCCAGGCCAAGGGAAAAGCGAGCAAGAGATCGAGAAGCAGGACCCCAATAGCGAGACTGATCGTATTGAAAAGAAGCCCCAGATTTCGAGATCGAAATATGAGTTCAATGGCCTTTCCGGGAGAAGCCGAGAAGGCCGCAACAAAAAGATAGACGACCGGAATAGCGACTCCCGCGGCCACGATTACAGCCGGAATCAAGAGATACCATTTGCCCAGAAAACCGACCGAGCCGACGCCAGAAAGATGAAGCGACTCCTTTACAAAAGAGCCTTGGCCGGATTCATCTGTGGTCGGGCTGGACAATTGATCTTGAATGGGATCTTATATGAGACCCACTTCTCGGAGCAGGTCCAAGGTGGCTTCAAGATCGTCAAGATCGTTCAAGTCGATTGCCGTCGTTTTCGACATCAACTCATCCATCGGAATGAGATTGGAATGCGTTGCCGTTCCAGAACTCACTGGATACTCAAATACTTCCTGTGTAAAATAGCTCTGCGCATCGGCCGAAAGAAGATATTCAACAAATTTTGCGCCAGTCTCTTGGTCACCCGACTTGAGTAGGCCAGCTCCAGCGATGTTGACAAGATTTCCAGCATCGCCGGCGTCAAAGTAGACTTGGCTTACGGGATAATTTGGGTCCTCGTTTAGGAATCGAAGCAAGTAGTAGTGGTTCGGAATCCCGAGATCTACGTCACCATTGGCGATCGCCTCAACGATTGCAGAGTTCTTGGGATAAGATTTTGCTCCATTGGCCATCATACCTTCGAGCCAAGTCTTGACCGCTTCGTCTCCAAGTCGGACACGAAGTGCGGTAACTGCGGCTTGAAAAGATCCATTTGTTGGAGCCCAGCCGACCCGTCCATTCCACTTTGGATTGGTCAATTCCATGATCGATCCAGGTAGCTCATCGGCTGAAACTTTTGCCGGTGCATAAGCCAAAGAACGAGCGCGGCCTGAAGTCGCGATCCACTGTCCATTGGCCGAAGTGAAAGCTTCCATGACATTGGATCCGATGCCATCAGGTAGATCGGCAAAGAGACCCGCTTTAGCGACGGCGCCAAGTGCTCCGGCATCCTGGGCCCAGAAGACATCGGCTGGAGAATTATCCTTTTCTTCCATCAGCGTAACCGCTAATTCGGAAGTGCCAGCATAGCGGACATTGACTTCTATACCTGTAGCGGCAGTAAACTTTTCAACCAAAGGCTCAACGAGACCTTTGCTTCTTCCTGAGTAAACGGTGAGCGATTGCGGCTCGACCACTTCAGGAGTTTCTGTACAAGAAGAGAGTAGGAGTACGGCGCAAAGCACCGAGAGAATTCGTGTTTTCATTGTTTAGACTGATTCTAAATAAGGGGGAGAAGCCTGTTACTCATTGCTCGTGAATAGTTTCAAGGAGTCGTCAGCCTTCAGCTTTCAGTCGTCAGGAAGAGGGGATGCCGTGTTCTGTGTTCCGTTTTCCGGAAGGAGAGACTTGTTGAAATTCGGACCAAAATTACCAGGTTCTGAAAAGAGTGCCGGTGACTCTTTGAAGGAACAGACAGCTTGAAGGAAACAGACAGTCATTTGCGAGGCCAAGTACCGAGGTCGAAGTTTGAGTCCAGAGTATTAGCGGCAAACGGAACACAGAACACGGCACACCTCTTCCTGACGACTCCTATTCAGTTAATAGGCTCTCCCTAAACTCATACTCCCTATAGTCGACCTTGAAGAGAATGCTATAGAGCGATGGAATAAAGAGAAGTGTGATCACTGTACCAAAGAGAAGCCCGACCATGATGCTGACAGCCATCCCTTCCCACATTTCGCCACCACTCAGATAGAGAGGAATCAATCCGAGTACCGTCGTGAAGGTGGCCAACATGATCGGCCTAAAGCGCTGAAGACAAGCCGCGATCACGGCATCCTGCTGACTCAAGGATGGATTTTTCTCCTCCGTTTCTATCCTATCAATGAGCACAATGGCATTATTTATCACGATGCCCGCCAGAGATATAACACCCAAGAATGGCATAAAGCCGAAGGGCTCTTGGAACACGAGTAGTCCGATTACCACACCGATTACGCCTAAAGGAATTGTCAAAGTCACCATCAAGGTCTTCCTCAGTGAGTTGAACTGGATGATCAAAAGAAGTAGGATGATAAATGCAGCCAAGGGTAGATAGGCGACAACCGCACCCATATTGTCGGCCGTATTCTTTGCGTCTCCCCCATACTCATAGGCATAACCCGGTGGCCAAGCTTTTCGATCTTCATCCAACCAAGGGGTGAGTTCAGCGGTCACCTCGGAGGCATTGCCTTCCTCGTTTAGCTCACTTGAAATGTTGATCGTTCGGTTGAGATTGCGTCGCTTGATTTTCGCGTATTGCCATTCAGGGACGATGTCGGCCACCTGCAACAAAGGTACACTTTTACCGCTATTCTGGGCGTAGACATTTAGAGTCTCTAGGCTCTCGAGATTCTGCTGCTGACGGGCATCACCTCGCATCATGATCGGGATGGACTTGTCTCCTTCTCGATACTCCCCGGTCTGAAATCCATCCAATACCGTCTGCAAGGAAGTTGCAATATCCTGACTGCTGACACCTGCCGACTGTGCCCGACTTTGATCAATGTCTATAATGAGTTTTTTCCCCTTTGGGCCCCAGTCGTCCTTGACGTTCTTGGTGCCTCTGATAGAAGAGAGCTTCTGTTTGATCGAGGTAGAGATTACCGCGAGTACATCGGGATCATCCCCAGACACCTTGACCTCTATCGGCACACCGCCGCCACCAGCTCCAAGTGGTCCGACTTTGATATCGGGATTCGGAAATCGATTGAAGGCGTAGCGATCAAGTTTCTCGATCACCGCATTGTTAGTCTCTGCTTCAGAGGTGTTGACCACCAAGTGAGCATAACTGGAATTGGCCTCGTCCGCGCTGTAACCCATGTCATACGACTCTGGACCTTTACCGATATAAGAAGACCAGTCCATGACGCCACTCGTCCTAGAATCACTGACCTTCAAAGAATCCTGCATGTAGCGCTCGATATCACCAACGATATCCATGGTCCTCTCTATTCTTGTTCCTAAAGGTAAATTGATATCCACTGTGATCATGTTTCGATCGCTGTCGGGAAAGAAGACAAAGGAGATCCATTGGAAACCAAACAAGGAGACCACAAAGAGAGCGAGGATTCCAAAGACAACGATGTACTTCCGTCCGAGAGCGCTTAGGATGAGGTCCTTGTAAATCGATTTCATCTTGGCGATGATTCGATCAATCATCCCCAACTCTTTCTCTCCCTTCTTTTCGATTTTCAAGAAGAGATAGCAGAACATTGTGATTACGGACAAGGCGATGATCCAAGACGAGAGCAAGGCTGGGGAGATCACGACAAAGATGGGTCCGACGATGTCGCCCATGACGGACTCCGCCAAATAGAAAGCCAGAAAGGCTGCGGAGGTGGTGAGGGTTGATATCAGAAGAGGAGTGAAGAGCTCACTACAAGAATCGATGGCGGCCTGTTTGGCATTCTCCCCGTTTTCCATCTTCACCATGATCGACTCCGCCACCACGATGGCGTTGTCCACCATCATGCCCAGTGCCATGATCAATGCTGCAAGCGTTACCTGATTTAAACCCACATTCATGACGGCCATCAACATAAGGGTCATGATGGTCACAATCGGGATGAGACTCGCAATGACAAGTCCAGTCCGAAAGCCAAGGAAGAGCAGCATGACAGCCAAGACGATGCCAATCGATTGCATTAGGTTGCCAATGAAATCACTGATCTTGACATCGATATAAGTATCCATGCTCGCCACTCTGCTCAACTCCAAACCTACAGGTAGCCTGCCTTTCCACTCGTTCACAACCAGATCCACTTCCCTCCCAAGTGCAATGATATTGGCTCCCTCCTTAAGATTGACATGCAGGGTTATGGCCTCCAATCCGTTCACTCGAACACGCTGTGTCGGGGGCTCGATGTACGCTTTGCGCACGGTGGTAATATCCTCGATATAGACCAGTTGGTTACTTTGTCCTACAGGTACCAAGGTCTTCTTGATGTCCTCGAGCTCATCAAAATTACCGGTGGGTTCGAGGATGATACGCTCGTCCTCTAGGTTCACGATTCCACCCGTACTTAGAATATTGGTAGAGGCGATGATGCCTTGGAGTTTGTTCGCTGTCAAGTTGAATTCATTAAGCTTCGCATTGTCGAACTCGATGAAAACTCGCTCTTCCTGTACACCGCCCAATTCGACCTTGGCTGCATCAGGTAGCTTGATTAAGTCGTCCTTGAGATCATCGGCATAGTCCTTCATTTCCGAATAGGAAAATCCGTCGCTTGACATACTGACAACGAGGCCGTAGACATCACCGATTCCATCGTCGTTCAACTTGGGCTGTACGCCTTGCGGTAGTCCCTTGACGCCATTCAATTTCCTTCGGAGTCGATCCCAGACTGACTGTAATTCGTCCGGAGCAACTTGATCTTTGAGAATGACGCTCACAATGGAAAGTCCTGTTCGCGATGTAGAATTTACTTCCTTGAGTTCGGGCAACTCTTGCGCGACTTTTTCGATCTTGTCGCTAACTAGCGCTTCAACCCGCTCTGGACTGGCCCCAGGAAATTCCGAGACAATCGTAGCTACACGGATCGTGTAGGGCGGCATGCTATCGCGAGCGAGCGATTGGTACAAAACAAGACCCATCAAAATGATGGTGCCTAAAACCACAAAAGTGATCCGGTTTTTCTCGATGGAAAACTGAGCGATATTCATCTGCTGCCCTCTAGGCTGTTGGCTAGTTTATCATCGACTTATTGAAGCTTGACAGCTTGGCCGTCAAGCAAGGTCTGGAGTCCAGCAGTGGCGATTTTTTGGCCCAGCTCTAAACCCTCGACTATTTCAAAACCTTCTGAGCTAAGCTTTCCGATTTTGACAGGTCTCTTGGTGACGCGCGCATCGGAGTCTGAACCTTCGATCAGAAAGACGAAGCGGCCATCGCTATCCTCACCGACCGCTTTGGCTGGAACGATGAGCTGATCATTCATGACGTCCTTGCCAGCAAAGTCAAAGCTCACATTGGCTGCCATCCCAGACCTGATATCCTGCGTCGGATCTGTGATAACGATTCTAACGGGATAGGTAGAAGTGTTTGGATCCAAAGAGGGACTGACCTCCGAAACCTTCCCGGGATGCACTTGGCCCGGCAAGGAAGTGAAGCTAACATCGACCTTCATTCCTCGAGACAGATTGTTGATAACACCTTCCGGAAGACCCAGGGAAATCTCCATTTCCTTGCCGGCATTGAGCACAGCAACGACTTGGCCAACACCCACGTTCTCATTGACCTCCGTATTCACAGCAGCGATTGTCCCGGCCTCAGGTGCATATATATAGCCATATCGAATCTGCTCCTTCTGAATATCGACGCTCCTTTCTGCAGACTCCATACTAGCTTGTGCTGTTCGGTGGCCATTCTTAGCACTTTCGAAATCACTTAATGAGGCACTGCCTTTTTCATAGAGCTCCCGGACACGATCCAGATTCAGCTTGGCGGTGTTGACTTGAGAAGTGGCACTGTTTAGAGAAGAGATGGCTTGCTCATGGGCCAATCGCGATGAGACATTATCTAGTTGTCCAATTAATTGGTTTCTTTTTACGGCTTGACCAAGTGTTACATCGAACTTGGTTACGATGCCCCCACTTCGAAAACTGAGATTGATGACCTTTCCGGTTTGAGCCGTTCCGCTAAAGGTCCGGACTTGGGCGCCGCCCGCATAGCCGACTTCTTGGTAGCGTACCGGTCTTTTGACCTCCACCAATTCAGCCTGCTCTTCTTGACAAGCACCGAGGATAAAAACAAATCCCAGCATCGGGATCAGTCGTGTGACTTGCTTGATCATAGTTCTAATGATTAGTTCGTGGCTTCGTTTTGAAAATCTAAATAGCGGAATAAAAAGGCATTGTTCTCTTCGTCCGTATGTAATAGGAAAAAATAACCAATGCTTCTTTCCATGCCGAGTGAGCTTAGGAGATAGTTGTAATTTGCATTGGCACGTACAAGCTGGGCCTGAAGGAAATTCGATTGGGCATCGATCAGTTGGACGATATTAACCGCTCCTGTTGAATAGGCAGTTTGCGTAAGCTCCAAGCCTTCTTCCGCGGTTTGGACGGAGATCTTGGAGAGCTCGATATTCGTAATCTGATTGATCAAGTCTAAAACAGCGTCGTGGACATTTCGCTCTATGGCCAGCTCAGAGTTACTCCGTCCAATTTCTAACTGTTCTTTTTGCAGGATCCCCGTCTGTTTGTTGATGCGTCTTGAGTTCTGATCAAATATGGGTATCGATAAGTTCAATCCGACGCTATAGTAGTTGTCTATTGTCATCGCCTCGGGAGGAGGAGCACCGGCTCCCCATTGATCAAAGGTCTGGTTGTACTGAGCCTGTGCGGCGAGGGTAGGAAGGAAGAATCGGGTGCCATTCAACTGAATATTTCTATCCACGGCTGAAATATTGTAGTCCAAATTCCGAAGCTCTGGAGCATTTCGCATGGCCTCTTCCAGTAGAAAATCGACGAAGATTTTGCGGGAGCTTGGATCGTCGATGTATTCCCTGATTTGATCGTAATTGTAGTTCTCAAATACCCCCTCCTCGATGGCGGCATCCTCGACATCGATTTCCCGATCTATTGATTCACCTACCAATTGATTGATGGAATAGAAGGCTTGCTCCAACTGATTGACGGCTTCTATAAGACTTTGGGTGTTTTGTGCGGCTTCACTTTTGAAGCGAAGGAGATCTGACTTTCCTGCTTGTCCTGCCTCAAAATTTTGCTCCGCAATCTTGAGGTTTTGCGAAGTCACATCTAGATTTTGCTGACGTATTTGAGCATTTGCTTTTATAGCAAGGGTATTAAAGTAAACTTGTGCAGCGGTGAGAATGAGATCAAGTTCGTCAGCGTCGTAGTTTTCCTTTTGGGCAGCCAACAAGTCTTTTTGAATCCCAATCGCAGAGCTTGCACCGGCGGAGTAAATCACCTGACTCACAGAGATATTTCCAGTGGTCGTGTATTCCGGGTTTTGTCCGCCGGAGGCTTCGGCCAAATCTGAATCTAGTTTTGAACCCGATGCAGCACCAGTAATGCTTGGTAGATAGTTGCTCTTGGCTTTCCTTAGGTCCTGTTGACTTAGGGCCACGTCCCGACGGCTAGATTCGAGTGAGAAGTTGTTTTCAAGTACCTCGTCAATCAATTCTGTCAAGGTATAGTCTTTGAGCGATCTAACATTTACAAAATCACCGACGAATTGCGTCGTGGCAATCGAGCTGTATTTGATAGGTATACCAAGAGCTTCCGCCGTGTTGTAGTTGAGTGTGAGGCTTTCTCCTTGCTCTAAGTAGATGGGTCGATCGGCTAGGTTTTCGCCACTGATCACGGCTTCGATGTTCAAGGCGATTCGCCGGAATAGCTGCTGGAAGTTTTCCTCGGATTGATTTGTTGCTAACCAGCCACTCACTACATCTTCTTTTCGGGTGGAGGAGAAGGAAGGTATTTGGCGTTCTATCAAGAGCATTGCCATCGATTCGATGTCGGCGGCCGTGATGTCAAAGCCTTCGGCGAGGTAGACGGCGTCCACTCGATCAAGAGCTTGTCTAAGATCATCTAGTTCCGAATAGTCAATGATTTCGAAGTCTGCGCCTAGGCCGCGTACTATGCGAGACAGAGTTTCATTATAGGAATGAACCTCACTTTGAGAGTCTGCAATCAAAATGCCGACCTTTTTGAAATCATAGATATCTTTGAAAGTGCTCAAGTCACGTTGATAGGATTGAGTCGTCAAGACATAGGTAAAATTGTCAATTCCAGAGCTGGTCTTGGTGGTATCGATATTGACGAGGTCGTTGTTGATGGCGCCAAAAAGGATCGTCGGTTTTTCGTGAACAGATTGCTTGGTAATTACTTCACTAGAGACGGGACCGAAGGCAAGGATGATGTCGCTGGATCCTTCTATAAGTTGGTGGTAGTGAAGGGTCGCCTTGGCGAGGTCAAAATCATTGATCAGCAAACTCGACGTCGGGAATTCCAGCTGTGCATCCTCCCCAACAACAGCCCGAATTTCTCCTGTTAGATTTTCAAATATATCGCCTCTCTCGGGGCTGAGCCTGTCAAGCAGTACTCCGATTTTGTAGACGGGCTTTTCTTGCGCTTGTAAATTATTTTGCAGAGAGCAAATCCAAAAGATACAAACGAGTAGCGGGAAGAGGATTTTACCTTGTTGATTCATTATTCGTCCGTAAACGTTCTGAACTGAGCGATGAATGGGCCAACGAATCGGGCCGAAATAACGGTGGTGTAGAATACGCCCCGGCATGTTGCTCCAATCGTTCTTTATATTTTTTCTTTGTGGAAGAGATGACATGAAAGGATAGGGTCCGAATTCATGCCAAACTAGGAAATACTTATTCCCTTTTTGTCTTGATCCGACTCAATTAAATCTTGTATCACCCTTTAATAGTGGAGAATCTTATTAAAGAATATGCCGCTATCCTTAAATAACAAAGAATCTTATTAAAGGATAAATTTTGGATGGTCCGCACCAACTGTAAATAAGACACTTTCGCATCTTGTTGATCATGGAATCGTGGTGGAATTGACATAGCAAAAGAGAAATCGGATTTACTGCTACGAGGCCTGCCTAGATCTATTGAATGAGGGGACGGAGCCACTCTAAATCGAAGGACTTCACTTTAGCTGAAAGGACAAGGAGTCCACAATTGATCTTTCTCCTAGATCAGGGATTGTATTTCCAGAGTCTTCATATTGAGTGCATCTATCGGGAAGAAGCTCCGTAGAGCAAAGAAAGCAATTGCGAGGACATCACATGTGGAACTGGTTAAAGAACAAGCCTGCTAAGGGCATTGGAATCATTGTACTCGCGTGGATAGCGATTGTCCTTATCGCCGAGATCTTCTCCTTTGTCTTATTTAATCCGCTTGTTTTGTTCATAGTTTTGATACTTCTCTACTTTGGCGCGAAGTCCTTGAATGAAAAGAAAGGACAAGGAAGTATTGCTAGAGGTATCGTTTCTCTCACTGGCGGCGTGGCGAAGAAGAGACGGAATAAACTGAAAAAGTGACCAAATCGACTCACGATTTTGCTCTACTCTAAAAGCGGCTCAGAGCATTACCGTTCAGTTCCGCTATAAGTCGACTGGGGGCACTCCCAGCACCATTCATCGACCAAATCTGACAACGCAAGTGTTCACGATAGTGGACAATCTTTGGCCTATCAGATCGTCGAAAGTCAATTAACTCAGGGCTTCCTGTCTTGGGTTCGCTTCTTGGATAGATAGAGTCAACACTGACTCCGAAATTCGAAGACCCGCAATTTCATGAACCCAGGTAAGAATCTCATGCCGTTTTTCATTCTAAGTAGAACATCGGAGAATCAGCGCGAAGGACTATAGAGTCCCCGAGTGCAAAATGTAAGACAAACTTCAAAAGACATGAAAAAATTTACTCTAGGCCCCATCTTTCTTTTAACCCTGTTTCTTGGCGGATGCGTCTTCACTTCGGCTACCCGACTAAACAACAACGAGGAGTTGCCAGAGCAACTCTACGAAGATGTGATCATCTATTTGGACGAAGAGTCCATTGAAGGCGATTGGGAAGAGGTCGCTATTCTCCATGGAGAGGCCGACGCTGTTTGGACCGATCAAGCCAGACTGCTCCGCGCCATGAAAAGACGCGCCGCAAAAGTAGGAGCGAACGGAATCCTATTTGAGCCGATTGAGGAGCCAAGTGCCTGGGCTAAGATTGCTGGGGAAGTCTTGGATGTGGGATCGTCGCGCTACGCAAATATGATCGCCATCATCGTCTACGAAGTGGAGTAGGGCTGAGGGGCTGAGGGGCTGAGGGGCTGAGGGGCTGAGGGGCTGAAAAAATTGTATGTAAATATACGGCCACTCAGAGAGATTGACGTCTTTTCTAGATTTTTCACAAGCCATAAAACTTGTACTTGCCTTGACCGGTTTCAAAGAGTAAACAAAAAGGACGACCCCATTGGGGTCGCCCTTTTTCTCTAGTCTCTAGTCTCTAGTCTCTAGTCTCTAGTCTCTAGTCTCTAGTCTCTAGTCTCTAGTCTCTACTTCATAAGTGTCAAGCTTCGGGTAGCTGTGAATGACTCACCTGTTATTCTCAGCAGATAATTTCCACTTGGGATCGAAGATCCGTCTACTTTGATTTCGATGGACTGGTTGGCCGATACCACTCCATCCAGCAAATTATCTACTAATCGTCCCATCGAATCATATAGATCCGCTGTTACCCTTTCCGTACTTTTCAGAGAAAGTTGGATACTTGCTTGCGGGTTAAAGGGGTTTGGATATACCGATCCCAGGATATAGCTGTCAGGAATGTCACTCGAGATCAACAATGTTGAAGAGTAGCTGTAAGCTCCGTCAAAGTCGACTTGCTTCAATCGAAGGTTCAATGGACTGAATGTTTCGACCTTAAAGCTGTAGCTGTAGTTCTGCTCTTCGGTAGTTGATCCTGCACCGTCAACCCAGGCGATTGATCGGTATGGAGCACCATCCTGAGAGACTTCAACAGAGAATCCGGAGTTGCTGTCTTCAGTGATTGTTGTCCATTCGAGATCGACTTGGCCTTCATTCATTTCACCTTGGAATGAAGATAATTCCACCGGTAGCTCAGGCACCCAAAATCCCCAATCGAGAGTCAGATCAGAATCGTCGCTGGCAGGAAGCGGATCCGAAGTTGCCGTTCTTTCTTGTCCGGCAGGACCACTAGGAGCGCCCGTTTGCGCCGCGTTGGCCAATATATTGCCAGGCTCAAAATTCTCAGCTCCAACCGATACCGTATACCCATCTGAATCAGGAAGGAGACCATCAAAAAGGTAGCCGCCGTCTACATCCGTCGTTGCCGTTCCCAGCGTATCTCCCGCCGCATTGGTTAAATAAAGGACAACACCTAGGATGCCTGGTTCTAAAGGATCCTGCAAACCATCTCTATCTATATCGAACCAGATATAGTCTCCAACCGAGACAGGTTCGAAACGCAAGCAAGAAATTGATTCTTGATCATTGTCACCAAGTTCATCTGACATATTTAGGTAGAAGGTCGATGTGATAGGCGTTCCGTCCAGGTCACCAGTCAATTCCCAAAATGAATTGTTACAGGTAGCAGAGGCACCGGAAGAGCCGGTTACAGCCCAAAACCTTCCGCTCACATCTATTGAAATTCCTTCAATGTCTTGGAGAGGATCGCCAGCGGGAATTCCATCGCAGGCAATAGCAGACTGGACGGTTCCTAAGTCAGTTGTCTCACCAGTGACTGGATCAATTTCGACAATACTGGTATTGCCTCCGCCGGACTGATTGGCGATTCCATAAAGCTGACCGGTGTATGGATTGAATGCCAAGTCATCTACATCATGCAACAGTCTAGTTCCAGTCGGGTCAATCGCATCGATTTCTACGAATCCAATGTCATTGCCAAATGCATCTTGCCCAAAAGCATCAGGAATTAGCACTCCCGTGTTGTCGTATTTGATAAGCCAGTCGGATCTTGCGCCTGCAACTGCCGAGCCGTTATCAATTCGGACCGCTCCATACCACTCATCGGTGACTGGGTTTACGGCCATGCCATCAATGTCATAGGTACCACCATGTCCTTGCGTGGCGTCGGCTGCATCGAAGCAAATGTATGTAGCTTCTTGGTAGCCGCAAACGATACCAGGTGTAGTGCCTGAAGAAGTAAAAACACCGCTTGCCGTATCAATCGTGCCGAAATCATTTTCATCCCAGGCGTAGAAAATCTGATCCAGCGGATTGAATTCTGAAGCTTCAATGTTGACCGTGCCGGTGTTGCTAGGAAGCGGAGTTTGAAACTCGTCTTCCACCGGTGTAAAGGAAAGATCGTAGTCGTAGGCCCGATCTGTTCCGGCACCCGCTGCATTTCTGTCAGCAACGACGTAGCAGGCAGGGTCACCGACGAATTGAGCGTTTAAGTCTCCAAGCCCGAAAAGAGAAACCAAGGCTATAGTGAGACACAGTTTTATAGTATCGAATTTCATCAAAGTTGAGGTTATTACAGTGAGCAGGATAGAAGGAGCATCACCGAGTGGAGTGTTTTCTTTCCTCCCGCGAGTAGGCTTTTGCCCTTCTGATCTTGATATTTAACGGACCTAGATGCTGACTATCTTGGATTATCGACAGTCTCCAGCTTTCTCTAGTGTTAAATGATTGTTACCTAATATGGATCAATTATCGTGCCAAGGTAACACTGTAATAACATTGTGATTGGGATTTACGTGGCTGAATAGAAAAATCGGCCTTCGTAAATAGACAACGCCCTCTCCAAAAGTAGATCACCTGCACTCACCCATCAGGGCGAATGTTGCGAGCTTCTCAGGGAGAGGGCGCGACTAACAGATCGCAGTTGTATGCCGTGGACGGATTACACCGTCTGCGATCGATTCGTTATTTCTCTAGCAAAAACACATCATCGACTACATGAATAATGCCGTTTGAGGCATCAATCGTAGCCAAGATTTTTGAGCCATTTACATAAGTACCATCTTCCTTTACCTCAACGGCTACCTTGTGTCCTGTAGCTTGAGCGAGCATCATCCCATCTTTCAAATAGTTGATACGATATTTTCCGGCACCCGCATGTGAGGTAATGATTTCAGCAAGCCTAGCTTTGTTCTCGGGCTTTAGAAGATCGTCCAAGGTACCAGCGGGAAGTTTGTCAAAGGCGGCATTGGTCGGCGCGAAAACTGTAAGGGGTCCTGTATTTGAAAGGACTCCGACGAGGTCTGCTGCGACTACGGCGGCGACGAGCGTGGTGTGGTCTGGAGACTTTGATGCGATACCAACAATGTTTTTCTCGTCTATAAGGTCGCCTTGTCCACGATTTGTTGAATTGTCGGTAGCAGAGGGAGCTTGATCATAGCTGGCGTCTCCTTGCTGGCAGGAACTGAGAGCAAGTACGCTCAACCCTGATATGATTACGAGTACTAGGGCCTTTGAATTCATGACTGTTTTGGTCGATTAATAACATGTTTAGGCCGAGACGGCATCAAGAAAAACAAGAAGCCAAATCGACTTGATAAAGCTACTCCGACCTTGTCAAGCGGGAGGAAGGCTATGCATCTATTTGTATGTAGGCCCTAACCTAAGAGAGATGTGGGGAATCGGTGATCGATGAGCGACTTAGCGTGGTGCAAGAAATTATTGGAGTCCTCGTTGATCGCAACAGAGTCTCTCTTTTGACGTAGTTTATGGCAGGGACTATAATGGATCAAAACACACACGACAGACACTATTCAGAGGAAGAACTCGCCGCGATTATCAAGCGCGCGACGGAGATCCATGAGGAATCCAAGAGCGATACTGGATCCAAGTTATCCTTGTCTGAACTCGAGGTCATCGCCGATGACCTGGGTATTCCAAAGGCTCATCTTCGTCGAGCTGCCTCGGAGTTGCAACTGGGATCGAGACGAGTCAAGGAAAATAAATTCCGTCTATTTGGTGGCCCAAAAGAACGTGAACACAATTGGACATTGGATCGAGTGTTGACAGACGATGATTGGGAGAGAATCGTTTTAGAGATGAGGGCCTCGACAGGCAAATCGGGCAAGACTGAGGAAATAGGTCGAGCGCGTGAGTGGAGCTATAGTCTTGAAGATGGTGGCATCACTCTATTAAAGACGATGGTCCACGCCAGATCGGAGGACGGAAAGACTGATATTAAGGTCAAGAAAAGCTATACGGGAAAAGCCATTGTGTCCTATATGCTAGGTATCCTTCCTGCAGTCCTTTTGTTTAGTCTGATACAGGTTGAGGGTTGGGGAGAGGGAATTGGAGGCGCAGCTGGACTAGCGCTTGTCATCCTGATGGCTGCCGTGGCTTTTATGTCCGGCCGTGGAATACTTTCGCGGGTTGCAAAAGGCAAAGAGGACGAGGTCCGGATTTTGTCTGCGGATCTCCAAGACGCTTTGATTAAGTCTGATCACGGGAAGAGGGAAGAGAAAAGCTTCGTTCCGGAATTGGAAATAGAGGAGATAGGTGAACGAGAGGTCAATCTGTCAAGCCGTGACCAACGAGTAAAGGAATGAGTTTCCTATGGTGAGAACCTGATCTAGGAATTACGATTGATGGCTCTATACTTGAGGCGCGAAATGATGAATCAGATTTCGCAATTCCTTTTAGTATATCAACAATCCGATAGGGATTGAGAGATAGTAAAAATATCGAACAATGGCTGAAGTTAACCCCATCCCCGATAGCCATGTAGGTCATGAGCATAGCCACACCAGCTCTTCGAATAAAGCGATAGACCCAGTCTGCGGTATGACTGTTGAGCCGGATAAAACCGAGCATCACGTACGTCACGGTCATCAGGATTTCCATTTCTGCTCCGCCGGCTGCAAGACAAAATTTGTCGCGAAACCTGAGCACTATCTCAAAAACAGGCCGCCGGATCAAGAAGAGGCTGCTCCCGAAGGCACGATGTATACCTGCCCGATGCATCCTGAGATACGGCAGCTTGGTCCAGGCTCTTGCCCGATTTGTGGTATGGCTCTAGAGCCCGAAATCTTCGAACTGGACCTTGGCCCTGATCCCGAATACATCGACATGCGGAGGCGGCTTTGGATAAGTGCGCTCTTCACTATTCCCTTGTTTATCTACGCCATGGGCGACCTCATTCCCGGGAAGCCTTTTGACGGCTGGCTTAGTCCCAGCACGGCGCAATGGGCACAATTCTTTCTAGCGACGCCAGTTGTCCTCTGGGGTGCCTGGCCATTCTTTGTGCGCGGAGTGCAATCGCTCAAGACCATGAATCTGAATATGTTTACGCTGATCGGTCTAGGCGTGACGGTGGCCTATGGCTTTAGTCTCGTGGCAACGATCTTTCCAGGGATTTTTCCGGATGCCTTTCGCGGTGACAACGGCAAGGTTGCCGTCTACTACGAAGCTGCTGCCGTTATTACGACATTGGTTTTGCTGGGGCAAGTTCTCGAGCTCAAAGCCCGTGGCCAAACGTCCAGTGCTTTGCGTTCTCTGCTCGAACTAGCGCCACCTGTAGCGACACGTATTGATGCCGAAGGGTCGGAAGAAGAAATCTCGATCGATCTGGTTCAATCAGGTGATCAGTTGCGTGTGCGTCCGGGCGACAAAATTCCCGTGGACGGAATCATCGCCGAAGGATCCTCCACCGTAGATCAATCGATGATCACAGGAGAAGCTATTCCGATTGCAAAAACTGTAGGCGATGATGTAACTGCGGGGACGGTCAATCAAACGGGTAGCTTTGTGATGACGGCTCAGCGTGTGGGCAAAGACACGCTACTGGCAAAGATTGTCCAGATGGTCGCAGACGCACAGCGCAGTAGGGCACCGATCCAAAAGCTGGCAGATAGAGTGGCAGGAATCTTCGTTCCAGCTGTTGTGCTGATTGCCGTCGTCACATTCGTTATCTGGGCGATCTGGGGTCCAGAGCCGGCCTTGGCTTATGGTCTGGTCAACGCCGTGGCTGTTCTGATCATCGCTTGCCCTTGTGCGCTTGGTCTTGCTACGCCAATGTCGATTATGGTCGGCACGGGTAAGGGTGCGCAAAACGGGATATTGATCAAAAATGCCGAGGCACTCGAAAGCTTAGAAAAGATCGATACGGTTGTTGTCGACAAAACCGGCACGCTGACCGAAGGCAAACCGAAGTTGGTGTCGGTCGAAGCGGTGCAGGGTTTTGATGCCGATGAGATTTTAGCGCTTGTTTCTGCGATTGAAATTGCAAGTGAACATCCGCTGGCTGCTGCCATCGTGGAGGGGGCAAAGGAAAAAGGACTGTCTTTTGAGGCGGCCAGTGATTTCCAATCCACAACTGGAGAAGGCGTCGAGGCGATTGCACAAAACAAGCGCATCGCCATCGGCAATGAAAAGATGATGGATCGGCTTGGTGCAAGCAGTACAGATCTGATCGCAAAGGCGCAGCAGGGCAGAGTGCAAGGTCAGACCGTGATGTTCGTGGCGCTAGACGGCAAGCCCGCAGGTATTATAGGAGTCGCAGATCCAATAAAAGCGAGCACGGCAGATGTGATAGAAGAACTCCAAAAAGCGGACATCCACGTCGTCTTGCTTACCGGAGATGCCGAGGCCACGGCGCGAGCGGTCGGGGAGATGGTCGGCATTGAAGAGATTTACGCCGAGGTCTCGCCCGAGGACAAGCACCGAGTGATCAGCGAACTGCAGGCCGCAGGTAAGAAGGTCGCCATGGCAGGAGACGGCATCAACGATGCGCCAGCACTCGCCAAGGCCGATGTTGGTATTGCAATGGGTACCGGGACCGACGTAGCGATGGAAAGCGCTGGTGTCACCTTGGTCAGCGGGGATTTGAAGGGTATTCTCAAAGCGCGACATCTAAGCCAGCTGACTATGAGCAATATCCGGCAAAACTTGTTTTTTGCTTTCGTCTACAACGGTCTTGGTGTCCCGATTGCTACCGGGATTCTATATCCCTGGTTCGGGATATTGCTGAGCCCGATGATCGCGGCTGCGGCGATGAGTTTTTCGTCGGTATCGGTTATTGCTAACGCTTTGAGATTGCGTAGTAAGCAATTGTGATGTATTGGCAGAGCTAGATCAAGCGCGCCCTTGTGCTTGAACACATACGAATCGAGAACCCTTTCGAAAGATTGGCGTTGAGGATTTTCTGTCTTAAATTGGCAGATCGCCGGGAGTTTAGCTCAGTTGGTTTAGAGCGTCTGGTTTACACCCAGAAGGTCGGGGGTTCGAATCCCTCAACTCCCACAGCATTTCATGAAAGTCGTAGTCTCGCAACATTATATATGTTAGAGGTGCAACATAGGCACAACGGGCATCCTCTAAATGGTCTTTGACAGCACCTCGGGTCAGACGGTCTACAAGGCCTCCGAAACATCTAAATCTCCATTCTGTAATTTGCGAGGCACACGGTGCCACTCCGAAATCAAAAAAACGATCTCATGAAACGAGTTGCAGAAACTAAGGCCGGTCGCGCCCTGCCCTTCATGATGATTGCACTCGCGGCGGCCGTCCTGCTACTCTCGACAACGGTCTTGCGATCGCCCTCTCAAATCGATCTCGCGATTCGGGGAGTCACGGTCATCAACGTGCGAGCCGGTTCGGCTCAAGCTGATCAAACGATTCTAATTGAAGGCGATCGCATCGTAGAGCTTGGATCTAAGGATTCGATTCCTATTCCCACGAGTGCAAGGGTAGTGGACGGTGAGAACCTTTTCGCGGTGCCCGGTTTCGCAGACTTACACGTCCACATGGAGGCCGATGACTTGCCATTGTTTTTGGCCAACGGCGTGACTCTCGTGCGGGAGATGAATGGTTCGGCCGTGACCTTGGAACTTCGAAGCAAAGTTCGCAGCGGCGAACTAATCGGCCCGGAAATGTACGTGACTGGTCCCTTGCTCGCCGGCACGGCGCAATCGCACCGACATAAGATCATCCAGAGCGTAGAGGAGGCCCGAGCTGAAGTAGAACAAGAGGCGCGCGCTGGTTACGATTTCGTCAAGGTATACGACGGCCTTTCATTGGATGTGTATCGAGCGATTATTGCAACAGCGCAGGAGCACGACATGCCAGTGATCGGGCACATTCCCGAAGCGGTGGGGATTGACTCCGTGCTTCGAAGCGGACAGCAGGCAATTGAACATATTGAAAAGATCGTCAATGCTACTGTAGGTCACGACCTAGACATGGCGAGAATTCCGGGAATCGTCGATCAGATTGAGCGAGCGAATATTACTGTCACTCCAACCATCGCGGTAATGGAGATCCTGAGCGATCGACGATCGGCATGGTTCGACGCTTTGTTCACCCGTCCGGAAATGGCATATACCCCACCGAGCGTGCGGGGGTGGTGGGATTCTCTGCGAGATCGCGATAGAGCGGGAGGTGCAGATCATGCGGCGTCGGGCACGGACTCTGTAGTTGTAGGCGGTTCGAATAGATGGATCGAGTTCCAGCGCGCTTTGACTCGTGGTCTTGCTGAGGCAGGAGTTCCCTTGTTGGTTGGCACGGACACCCCCAATCCTTTGTTGGTACCCGGGTTCTCGATTCATCACGAAATGGAAGCGCTTGAGCGGGCCGGCCTTGAACGGTCCGATATCCTGCGCGCGGCAACACTCGGCGCGGCGGAATACCTTGGCATTGCCGATAGAAGGGGCGTCATTGAGTCCGGTATGCGTGCCGACATTGTGTTAGTCGCCGGCAATCCATTGGAGGACCTTGCTCAGCTCAGAAAGGTGCACGGTGTTGTACTCGGCGGCAATTGGCTGCCACGTGCAGAATTGGACGAAAAATTAGCAGAGGTCGCGGCCCGCCGCGTACCAACTCGCTAAATGGTTTTAAGGTCGAATTTGTTAATAGGGTGATACTTCCACACATCGTAATGAGTGGCTAGGATATAGACGGCGAGGTGGCAGGCGACCAGTCCGGTAGATCGGTGTCGCTCTCGGCGAATGGAAGCCGTGTGGGCACCGATTTGCAGCCCACCTAGCCAAGCTCTTTGTCGAGCTAGGATTCCAATCTAAAGACCTCAGCGAAATAGCCAGTCAATTCTCCAAGCACTTCCTTTTCCACTTCTATCCCTGCCAAAATCTTAGCAAGCCTTTTCTTGTATTCGACTTGCATTTGCCGGCCAATCTGAATGCGTTGCGCCTGCGGGGATCCTGCTCCGTGCAGGGACTCCGTTAAATAGCCAACGGCGTTTCTTCCCAAGGTCATATTTTCTATAAGCCTAAGAATTCTGACTCGATCCTCGGTCTCAACACTCTCCTTTGCTTTCAAATATTTCTTAAGCAGCTTTCCAATTTCTGGATGATTTAGATCCTTCTCTGAAGGCATAGTCGCGACGAGTCCTCCCGCCAGATCTTGCGCCATTCGACCTATGTCATAGGGCATTTTGGTGACGTGATGTTTACATACATTTGCGAGCATATCGTCACAAATAAAGGCCCCCGATTCGAGCTCCTTTCCTTGGTGTGAAGAGGCTATTCCAGTCGCGTAGACCGTTTCATTTAGATGAGTCATCTCCACCAACTTATCCTTTATATGAGATGCCTTCTCCACGCCGTTGAACTCCGCGATTGTAGCTGCTGCTCCGATTAATACATCTCCCACACCACTCTTGCAGACATAACTCCTTCGGTGATAGGTCGTGAATCGTTCAACCAGCATGGAGGCAAATTCCACCTCACCATCCATAAAAATCATTTCATTTGGAATGAAAACGCGGTCGAAAATCACCAATGCTTCTTGCCCGCCGAAGCGCTGATTGCCTACATCGATCGATCCTCCCTCCATGGCTCTGGTGTCACAGGACTGACGACCATAGATGTAGGTGATACCCTCATTGTCAACCGGAAGTGCTCCGACGATCGCGTAGTCTTTGTCGGCCTCACTCAATCTCATAGTGGGCATGATGACCATCCAATGGGAATTGATACAGCCCGTCTGATGCGCTTTAGCTCCAGTAACAAATACTCCCTCAATATTTCGAGCTACGACGTGTAGAAAGAGATCGGGGTCACTTTGCTGATGAGGTGCAAGACTTCTATCTCCTTTGACGTCCGTCATCGCCCCGCCGATGACAAAGTTGCGAGAGTGCATCCTTTTCACGAAATCAAGGAAGCGATTGTGGTAAGGCGTACCATACTTCTTATCGATTTCGAAAGTCGTCGAATGCAAGGTATTGATGGCATCCATGCCAACACATC
Source organism: Rhodothermales bacterium (assembly GCA_965250215.1). Taxonomy (GTDB): domain Bacteria; phylum Bacteroidota; class Rhodothermia; order Rhodothermales; family DATKEJ01; genus CBDFNN01. Next base: position 446,408 of record CBDFNN010000004.1, read on the forward strand.
GTTGAAAGCAAGTGCCCGTAAGCTGACCCAATTTCCGCTGCATCTTGTTTTGGTGGACCAGATCCTCCTTGCTTCCACAGACATGTAAAAAACGGCTGATCCGCTCTCCAGTGAAGGGAGAGATACTCGATGCGAGCTCCGGCTCTCGAACAGCGAGATCGTAGGTCTCAGCTATGGCATTAATCGACGGGCGAATCATGGGGTGATCAACCGGTTCATCCACCGTCTCTCCGAAGAGATAGACTTTGAGATTCCGACCACGCAGACTCTCGATGTAATCCGAGCCCGATTCGATTCTATTTTTCATAGTCCTATATATATTCTCGGGTCCGGCCGAAAGAAAGAATCCTAGCGCTCTCCAGATTCACTCGAACTGGCTAGTCTTGTAGCGACCATCCAACGCTGCCGCCAAACCTCTACAAACATTCTATCTTTCAAAAAAGGATTACTCCGATCCAGTCAGAGGTAGATTCCACTCCGTCTCTGGCTTGGATATCTTCGACCAGAATTTCCTGATCTCTTTGACACTTGGTCCATTTTCAAAGCGATGACCTTCCGATTGATCATAATAAAACTCCCTGATCTCTTCACCCCAAATACCAAAAATTCGACCTGTCACATTCTTGGCCTCATCTGAAGCCAAAAACACTACCAGTGGAGAAATTCTATCTGGCGTCAAATCTTCTCCTACCGCATCGAGATCTTCGGTCATCCTGGTTTTTGCCAAGGGCATAATCGCATTGCAACGAACACCCATTCTTGCAAACTCGATCGCGGTCACTCTCGTCAGACCAGCAATTCCAGCTTTTGCGACGGCGTAGTTGGCCTGTCCAAAATTACCAATTAGACCTGTTGTTGAAGTAGTGTTGATAATCGCTCCGCCTTCTCCTTGCTCTTTGAAAATATGGCCGGCAATCTGAGTGCATAACCAGCTACCTTTGGCGTGAACATCCATGACTTGATTCCAATCATCATCGGTCATTTTGAGGAGAGATCGATCTCGCAAAATCCCTGCATTGTTGACCAGAACATCAATGCGTCCAAAAGAATCGAGAGCCGCTCCGATAATAGATTCTGCCCCGGTCCTTGAGGCGACAGATGCTCGATTGGCGACGGCCTCACCACCTAAGTCTCTGATTTCTTGAACAACTGCTTCTGCGAGAAGCAATCCTGCCTGACTTCCATCTCTTTGCACACCAAGATCGTTGACAACTACACAGTAGCCTGCCGCCGCAAAGGCAAGGGCATGACATCGCCCGATCCCACCACCGGCTCCCGTTATGATCGCAACTTTCTTCAATTAGTCTTAAGTATTTGCTCAGCTCCTCAAATCCCAGCCCCACAGCCCCTAATCAATAATCGCTTGATAGGTCGCCGTGACAAACTGGTCCCGAATTGGAAAATGGCCAAAGGGAAGCAACTGCGTCCAGACCATTCCGATCATCTCTTCCTCTGGATCGATGAAGAAAAAAGTGTTCGCCATTCCGGCCCATCCATACATGCCTCTCGTCGTTGGAAGCTTCGTTTTTGCAGGATTCATGTTGACACGAACACCGAGACCAAAACCCCAACCCGGGGCATACTCACCCTGCTTCAGGTGGTTGGATCTCATCAACTCGACCGTCTTTCTTCCGAGCAAACGAACTCCGTCAAGCTCACCATCGTTCAAAAGCATTCGTGTAAACTTTAGGTAGTCATGAGCCGTGGAGACCAGTCCACCACCGCCTGAATGCATCGTTCGCGGAGCTATGAATTGACTGGTTGAACCGCTGTCCGCAACAACCAGGCCGCCACTTTTGTCCCATTCATAATTGACAGCAAATCGGTCCAATTCATCATTTCTCACATCGAATCTTGTATTCGACATCTCAAGGAGATCGAAGATATTCGTCTTTAGAAAATCTCCAAACTTCTCTCCTGAAACTCGTTCAATCAAGGCACCTAGCATATCAGTAGAAACAGAGTAGTACCACGATTCTCCTGGTTCGTTTATCAAGGGCAATTTTGCCATTCGTTCAATAAAGTCATCTAGATCATTGGCTTGAAGAGGATTAACATCCCAATAAAGAGAGTCAACCGCAGTCGCGCTAAATACTCCGTAGCTAAAACCTGAAGTATGTGTCATGAGATCATGGATCGTGATTGGCCTCTTCGGTTTTCTTCTTTTTGATCCGTCCTTTGCGTTTGCATCGTAAACCATAAGGCCCTTTAACTCAGGTATGTATTGTTGTACAGGGTCCGACAAAAGAAAATGTCCTTGCTCGTACAACATTAGTGCCGCCACTGTAGTGATGGGCTTCGACATCGAGTAGATTCTAAAAATAGTGTCCTCGGTCATTGGAAGCCTGCGATCTAGATTCCGATACCCGTAATATTCCTCGTGCACAAGTTCTCCTTTTCTATAGACCATTGAGATGACGCCCCCGAGCTTGTCGTCGTCAACATACTTCTGCATTATAGGCTTAATCCGGTCTAGTCTCTCCTCGGACATTCCTGAGTTCTCGAAACTATTCTTTCTTGCCTCTTCCGAATTGGGCAGCTCGGAAATCATGACTTCTTTCCTCGATTCAAGATCCAAATTACTTGATCTTGGTGTCACGGCGGTTTGACTAGCGGAACAAGATGCCAGTAGGAGACAGATGATAGATAGTCTAAAGATCTTGGACATGTTCAATACCAATCTTTGTTAATTTCGGGGATTCGAGAGCGAGTCGAGTTTGCATTCACCGCACTTGGGGCCGCTTCATTATACTCACTATCCGAACAACATTTAAGTCTTCTGCGAGCGTAGAGCTATTTTAAAATCCACCCAATACTCAGCACTGGCACATGCTACAGCATGACGCCACCCTGCTACATATCCATCACAGCCTCCACGTCCTGATCCAGGACGGGCGGACGAGATAAGAACGATATACCGATAAATACAATGAGCGAAACCAGTAGAGCAAAGGCACCTACATCGAAGTTGAAAGGCATGGCAACCTTGCCAACCTTCAGACCAAAATTCAAGACGAGAGAAATCACGATCGCTGCATTTGCTGCGAAAGGAGTAGCCCGCTTCCAGTTTAGCCCGAGGGTGACAACAGGAACCAAAGCCGCCGCGAAAGTACCCCATCCGAAGGCACCAAGAATGGCCACCAAGTCGTCCATATAAAGTGCAAAAAGAGCCGCCACTACGGCAAGGACAACAGTAATTATTCTAGCCCATAACAATTCATTCGAAACTGACTTCCCAAAGGCCCCTGGCAAATCATGAATAAGGGCAGCTGTCCCAATATTCAGGAAGCCATCTGCAGTGGACATGATTGCTGCGAATAAAGCTGCGAAGACGATCCCCGCCAAAACGGGATGTGCGTAATTCTGAAGGAACTCTGCAGCGGCTGAATCAGCCGACTCGAGGGGAGGATGCCCAGCGGTCACGACAAGTGCTCTCATTACCAAACCAAGACCAATCCACAAAAGTCCCGTCAAAAAATATCCACCCATGGAGACGGCAAAGATGCTTTTCGTATCGCTCACCTTTTTGGTCATCATCAGCTTTGTAATTACATGAGGCTGACCAGAAGCTCCCAGTGCGAACACAAAGAACCAAGAAAGACAACCTACCATGCCGAGGGTACCCCAAGGTAGAATGGCTCCCGGATCATCCGCCATGATCGCCTGACTGATACCCGTCATGCCGCCATCGAAGGTAGTGAGGATAGTGACAAAGACGAGTACACCAGCAATGGCCATGATAGCGCCTTGAAAAAGATCGGTGTATATCGATGCCAATATTCCTCCTGTCACCGTATAGAAAACCAAGACGCCTACGGCCAGGAATACACACCACTCCAAAGATATCGATGCAAAGACTTCAGCTTCTAGGAGGATGTCGCGCAAGACAATAGCCATGGCCAATATTTGAGTCGCTAGATAGCCCATAACCCCAAGAAGTATGGCGACGGCAACCCATGCCCGGACGGAATTCGACTTGTATCTGGCTTTAACCACATCAGGAAGCGATATACAGTCTCGAAGTTCGGCGAAGAGTCGAATTCTCTTTCCGAGAAGGGCAAAGGTGACGGTGAATCCGAGGCCAGCGGATACAACCATCCAGATTGAACTCATCCCCATTCGATAAACTAAGCCAGGTCCACCAACCAGTCCGAATCCACTCATCGTGCTAGAGAAAACCGCAAATGCTGTTAGCATGACGCCAAGATTGCGTCCTGCCATAAAAAAATCAGCCGTCGATTTTGTCTTCTTAAGAGACCATATCCCGACAAGGATACATATCAAGAGATATACTCCAACACAGACAAGAATGGTGTAGGAGGACTCCACTAATTTGACCTTCGATTTGCAAGGAGCTCATCGAATCGCTGCTGATCCTCTTCGCTAAAAACCCAGCTACTGAATTTCATATAAAAAACGAATCCAAAAAGGATCGGATAGAACCCAAGCCCAAAGAGCATCCAGGATGTAGAGATGGGAAATCCTGCAAACATGTTCGTCGATCCACCTTGATAGGTCGCGAGACAAACGCTTATCAGAATCATGTAGACCAGAAAATAGCCTGTCAGGAATTTTCGCGAAGCGTCTATCCTCTTTGGCCTAGAAAGACCGATCATAACAACAAAGAAAAAAACAAAAAGAAGAAGTGGTCCAAAGAAATAAAGAAGCCCCGAGGACATCTCGGCCTGCCCATTTGTGCTCTTAAGCATTTGGGGAAAATCAGGATGGGCCTGGAATAGAGTTGAGACATCTCTATTCGCATAGGCCAGAATCAGTAGATAAATCAGAAGGAGACAGCACGATATCAGAAGGCCTAAAAAAAGTGGATCTCTGTTTTTGAGTGTCATGTGAGAAGTTGACCAGAACAGCGGAGAGTTGCAAGAAGAACTTGACCCAATTAAGAAAGATACAGACGGAAGGAACAGGCCCGTTTAGAGGTATTTGTAGCTAGGGTATTAGACAGCCATTGGCTTTGTTGACTTATGGGAAACATGCGCCATGCTAGCCCTGTCCGAAGATGCAGCTCTTAGCGAAATGGAATTCAGATCTCACTACATAATGGGAAAAACAAATGAGTCTAAAGATGAACTCGCCGGCCGACAAAGCCAATTCGGTAGTCGCTGCAGGAGCATCCATACAGCTATTCAAGGCCGCTGGTACGCCATTTCAAGCCAAGCAACATTCTCTCGATCATGACTTGCAAGCGGGTGAGGCTTTGCTTCGAATTCGGCTTGCGACGATCTGCGGCTCCGATCTGCATACCATCTCCGGTGCCCGCAGAGAGGATACACCCTGCATTCTAGGGCACGAGGCCCTTGGCGAAATCGTCGAATTACGTGACCTTGTCGGCTTTGCTATAGGAGATCGTGTTACCTGGACTATTGCTGACAGCTGTGGCGAATGTGCCTACTGCACCACCTACGATATGCCCGAGAAATGTTTAAAGCTGTTTAAGTACGGTCATGCCTCGATACACAAAGGCAGCGGTTTGAATGGTTGCTATTCCTCTCACGTACTTATTCGTGCTGGAACCACCATGGTGAAAATTCCCGATGTGGTATCCGATGCTGCTGCGGCTCCAGCGAACTGTGCCTTGGCGACAATGGTAAATGCCATCGAAAAGATGACGGTTGTGCCAGAAAGCGTTGTCGTTCAAGGTGGCGGCCTTCTTGGTCTGTATGGCTGTGCGATTCTACGCCACCGCGGCGTCAAACATGTTTATTGCACCGAGATCAACAAATCCAGATTTGGGCTCATCGAGCGATTTGGTGCTACGCCGATTGACGTCAGGGATTGGGTCGAGGCAAATCGTCAGATACATGATGCCCACCCCTTGGGTGTGGATGCCGTTTTTGAGGTCGCCGGCGTGAAGCAGCTCGTCGCTCAAGGGCTTGAGCTCCTTCGCTGTGGAGGCTTCTATGCCTTAGTTGGCCTTGTGCATCCTGATTCGGATCTTGGCATCACGGCGGAGCAAGTTATTCGCAAAAATCTGACTATCCGCGGAATACACAACTATGGGCCGAAACATCTGAAGGAAGCCGTGGAGTTTTTGGAAGAGACTATGTCCGTCTATCCTTACGCTGATTTGGTAAGTCCGCCATTTCCTCTTGCAAAGTTAGAGGATGCCGTGGCCGAGGCAAAACGCAAGAAGTGGGCCCGGGTGTCCATTCAACCATAATGATGCTATCCAAGACGACCCTAGCAACAATGCATCCTAGCAAGAGGCCGCCATCGGCATCTAAAGCGTGAGGGATTTCAGGAAATATCAATGGCGAATGCTATTCGCCGTCATGTTCTGCTACCTGTTTTACTACACGGGGCGGCACAATTTCGGTTGGGCCATAGAAGGCGTCCAGCAGACCTTCAATGTTTCGAAGCAGGAAATTGGTTGGGCCTCCGCCGTGATGCTCTGGGCCTACGGCTTGGGTCAGTTCATCAACGGAAACTTGGGCGACAAATACGGCGCCCGGGTGATGATGACCCTGGGTGCAGTGCTTTCGGTCGGCATGAACTGGGCGGCGAGTTTTGCCCCCACATTTATGCTGTTTGTCCTGTTTTGGGGCTTCAATGGCTACGCCCAATCCTTGGGCTGGGCACCAGCGAGTCGCTTGCTCTCCAACTGGTGGTCAAAACATGAACGCGGCAAAGCTTTTGGTTTCTTTGTCTTTTCCGCGGGTTGCTCGTCCATCCTCATCTTTCTTCTGTCGATTCTTATCAACGAAAACACTTCAGATTGGCGAATTCTGTTTCGCCTGCCGGTCTTGCTTCTGCTGATCGGTGCAGTTGTCTTTTACTTTGTCAGTCGCAATAAACCAGAGGATTGCGGATTTGAACCCCTCCCGCACGAGGATGATAATGTCGACGAGCCGGATGTCGACGAAACAAGTCTGCAACGATACCGATCGATATTCAAGAACACCAAGTTTATGCTGGCCTGCTTAGCCATTGGCTTTCAAAGCGTAGCCCGCTACGGCCTGCTTTACTGGGTCCCCGTTTACTACATTGGTTCTAAGCTAACTATGGCAGACAATGTCTGGGTAGCCCTCGCACTTCCCATAGGCATGGCCTTTGGCACCATCGTTCTCGGACAAGCCTCGGACCGCTTGTTCAATTCGAATCGCAGTCGACCCATCAAGTACTCGATGCTGATAGCCGGTGTTGTCATTCTCATGCTCTACTTCGTGCCACAAGAAAATACTGGCGCCGCGCTTGTGCTACTCTTTCTCGCCGGCTTCTTCGTCTACGGTCCGCAGTCTTGTTTCTGGCCTTTGAGTCCTGATCTTCTCGGCACCCGTCGCGCCGGTACGGGTGTTGGGGTTATGAACGCCTTTGCTTACGGGCTCGCTGGACTTGGCGAGCCATTCATCGGCTGGATGATCGACTACTCCAGCGACAAACGCATTATGTTCGCCATCGTCGGCATCTGCTGCTTCTTCAGCGCTTCAATCATTCACTTCGTCAGGCGATAGATGCTGTGGGCAGGTTGAAGTACTTGCAATTGGCTTTGTGATGTGTTAATACTCAGATAACAGACCGACTTCTCCTCGCTCAACACCTTCGGTCAATTACGCGCCACGGTTGTTCCTGACACGTCTGAATCCTAAGGCGCGTCTTCAATCTTGGTTGGCAGTCCGATAACTTTTCACATTAAAGGTCACCCGATGCATCTGTTTCCTCCTCTTTCTCCTACGGTGAAAACCTACGGGCACTCACTTTCGTCTATTCTTCCTTTCTGCGGACTACTGTTAGTAGTGTCTCTGGGTAACGTTTCGCTTGCTCCAGCACAAGACGGTATCTGGATGACAAAAGCCGACATGCCCTCGGCCAGGTCATTTGGGTGCGCGCTTGTCGTGGATCAGAAGATCTACGTGATTGGAGGCGTTGCTCCAGAGTGGACCGCGCAATCAGATGTCTGGGTGTATGACCCTGTCACGGACTCATGGGATGCGTCAAAAACTCCGATGCCCACCGCCAGGGCCACCATGGGTTGCGCCGAGGTGGATGGAAAACTTTACGTGATTGGTGGCGCTAGTTCCTTACGGCAAAATCCTACAATTTATGCAGTTGTGGAGATGTACGATCCGATAACGGATATCTGGACGACGAGAATGCCCATGCCCACTCAAACTGAAGGTCACACCGTAAGCGCGGTCAATGGTAAGATTTATTCCATCGGAGGCCTACACCACGAACAAGACTTGTATGGGGATAAGACTGTGGAGGAGTATGATCCGGCAACGGATACTTGGACAAGCAAGACGGACAAACCATCACGCGGATGGGGCCATGAAAGTGTTGTATTGGATGGGAAAATATATGTCACAGGTGGTATAAGTGCCCGTAGCCCTGGAAGTGGAGACAATGCCGGCGCAACCCTCGACGTGTATGATCCGATCTCCGATTCATGGGATACCTCAATGGCCCCAATGCTAACGGCGCGGTACGATCATGCCATTGGTGTGGTAAATGGAAGAATCTATGCCTTTGGAGGATTCAGGCACGGCGGACTCTACCCGCCATTCAATACTGTCGAACAATACTACCCGAATACGAACTCCTGGACTCAAAAGACAGACTTGCCCCTCACCTTGGCCGGAGTATCCACGGCGGTATTGGACGGAAAGATCTATCTCATCGGTGGGACCCTTACAGAGCATACCTTTACGGAAACGAACACGGTGATTGAATTCGATCCCAGCATCGAAGAGGTAGACCTAGAGGACGAGAATATCCCCCAACAGTTTTCGCTGCATCAGAACTATCCAAATCCGTTCAATCCAAGGACTACCTTCTCGTATTCACTTCCGCAGTCCGCTGACGTGACCATCACGGTGTACGATGTACACGGACTCTCGGTCAGGATACTCGCTTCAGGCAACAAGCCGGCGGGCACCTTCGAGGTGTCGTTTGACGCGACTGGGCTTCCGAGTGGCATCTACTTCTATCGCCTCGAAGCTAAGGGCTACGTCGAGACCCAACAGATGGTCGTGTTGAGGTGATGCCAACGACAGCCTGAGGCGGCGTCGCGCTTGTGCAACTCTTTCTCGCCGGCTTCTTCGTCTACGGTCCCCAATCTTGTTTTTGGCCTCTTAGTCCCGATCTTCTCGGCACCCGCCGCACCGGTACGGGTGTTGGGGTCATGAACGCCTTTGCTTACGGCCTCGCTGGACTTGGCGAGCCATTCATCGGCTGGATGATCGACTACTCCAGCGATAAACGCATTATGTTCGCCATCGTCGGCATCTGCTGCTTCTTCAGCGCCTCAATCATTCACTTCGTCAGGCGATAGATGCTGTGGGCCCGGCCGACCTCTTTGAGCGGATTTATTGCATGTCAGAACCCCTCTTATTAGATTTTCCATCTGTAGGCGATATTTCAACCTAACCGGACCCTGAAATGAAAAATGGTATTATATTTATTCTTATTGGCGTAGTTATCGGTTTTGGATGCTCCGAAGTCAGCGATCAAACTGCGGTTGCAGACGCTCCGATTGCACTCCAAGAACTTGTCAAACCTGGTGCAAGAATCGGGATGGCATATCTAAACGTGGAAGAAGGGACAGACCTTGAAGCCTTTGAAAACTATTTGGCTACTGACTATATGGCCAAATGGCAAAAAATATATGAGGCGGCCGGTACAGAAACGAAGGTGTTTTTAACAAAAATCGTTTCTGGAGAGAGTGAAGGCAAGTATGGCTGGATTACCATTTTTCCAGATAATGAAACTCATGAGCTACTGTTCACTCCTGGGGGACAGACAGACTTGTTGACGAATGCGATCGAAGAAGTTGGCCTAGAGAGCTTTGCGCCTGAGTTTCCAGGATATGTTGATTGGACCCATCATGGAGATGCAAACGTCATTGCCATACAATAACTCACCGCGGTAGGACTCCTAAACGGTATACCGGGGCGGCCGTAATTTGTGGTTATATTGTTGACACACGAATGACGACAGATGAAAAAAATACGCGAGATACCCGCTAGGTCAAAAATCTCTCTTGTTCTTCTCACGATGATTTTCGGATGCGAGCAGATTCCGACAACGTCAAAGGCATCCCAGGCTGACACATTTAGTGCAGATCTGCAATTTCTCCAAGAGCATACGGATGTCTTCGTGCTTCAAAAGGACGACGCTGCTTTGGCTATTACGCCATCCATGCAAGGCCGCGTTATGACCAGCACGGCAAATGGGATGGATGGTAATTCCTTTGGCTGGATTAATAGAGAGTTGATTTCCTCGGGTGAACTACTTCCTCACATAAATGCCTTTGGAGGAGAGGAAAGATTCTGGCTCGGCCCGGAAGGAGGGCAGTACTCCATTTATTTTGAACCCGGAGCAGCTTTTGATCTCGATAGCTGGCAGGTACCTCCTGCCATCGACACGATGACCTACCCCACCGTTGAGCAAAATGATACAAGCGCTTCATTTCAGGTGGATTTCTCTCTCCAAAACTATTCGGGCTTTCAACTCGATGTCCAAGTAGATCGCAAAATATCTCTGCTTACAAACATGGAAGTTGAGAAGCTTCTTGGTATTGATATTTCAGATGGCCTCAAGCTGGTGGCTTACGAAACAGACAATCGAATTACGAACACAGGCAGCAAAGCATGGAGCAAGGAGACCGGCCTATTGTCGATCTGGATTTTAGGCATGTACAATCCAAGTCAAGAAACGACGGTTCTAATTCCATTCGATGACGACGCAAATCTCAATGCCCCAATGATTAACGATAGCTACTTCGGAAAGGTACCCGAGGATAGATTGCAGATTGAAAAGGGACTCATAACCTTTAGCGGTGACGGGAATTATCGTAGCAAAATTGGAGTTCATCCTGACCGTTCGATGGGACTTGCCGGAAGTTATGACGCAGAGAAAAATGTCCTCACCATTGTGGCATATAATCAGCCGGAAGAACACATCGGATATGTCAACTCGATGTGGGAGATCCAAGACCAACCGTACAATGGCGATGCCATAAATAGTTACAATGACGGTCCTCCGTCTCCAGGTATGGATCCAATGGGTCCTTTCTACGAGTTGGAAACCTCCTCACCAGCCGCTGCTCTTGGACCAAGTGAGCAATTGCGTCACGTGCAATCCACTATTCATATCGAAGGAGATCCAAGTAGCTTAAATGAAATCTCAAAAGAGATCTTCCGGTTTGATCTAGAGACAGGATCACGGCTCTAGACTCCTTGCGATGAATCTCCTTGATTCTCTACATTGATAACTCTTCTTCACTAAAAGAAAGGCATGCCAATGAAGTCTACTATTGCAATAAATATCTGGGCTCTTTTGATCGGTCTTGTACTCCTCCCTGCCTTGTCTTATGCCGATATCACTGTCATCAATAACGGCGACTTGGGTGCAGGTTCTCTCCGCCAGGCCATCGTCGATTTACCAGCTGGGCAAACAATCAATTTCGCCGCCGGATTAGATGGACAGACCATCAATCTAGCATCTCCATTGATTATCACAAAGGACATGACAATCGATGCCACCAACATCGTCTTGACGGTCACTCTCGATGACTACGTTTTCGATATCTCAGCTGCAACAGTGACATTAAGAGGTTTAAATATTATTAACCAAGCTGGCGCCTTTGCTGCAGTTCGGTGTTCCAATGGCACCCTCACGATTGATAACAGTTATGTTGACGGAGCTGATCGTGGAGTCCTATTCATAAACTTCGGTCTCACGATCAACAACAGCACAATTCGTGGTGCCAATCGAGCCATTGCAATGGGAGGTGGTAACGTTACTGTCAATAACAGTACAGTTGTAGGGCTGGCTCAGCAAGGTATAGAGTCGGGCGGTGTGGCTGTCAACGTTAATAACAGCACCATCGTTGGAGGAGGAGGCCTAGCCGGAATACAAACCATCAACGGTACCTCGCTTTATAGCAGCATTGTCATTCCATCAGTTGGCGGAGGGGGCATCAATGACCTCGGCTTCAACAACATCGCGCTCTCTAACGCGGCAGCTGGTATTGCAGCAGTTTTGGCCAACAATGGCGGTCCGACACCAACGCTCAATGTTTTGGCCGCCAGTCCGGTTATTGACTCGGGCGATTGCGCGGCTGCTACATTTCCGAATCACGACCAAAGGTTTTACGGATTAACCGATAGCGGTCCGCGTGCCGTCGATGGCGACCTTGTTCCCGGAGCTGTATGCGACATTGGAGCTGTTGAATTTTTGTCCATTCCTCTGCCGGTCGAGATAAGTTCATTCACGGTCTTGAAAAAGGGAAAGGATGTCGTCCTTAAATGGACCACCGTCACCGAATTGAACAACGCTGGATTTGAAATCGAGCACCTGTACGGCGATGAGGATATTCGTGAGTGGACAAACCTTGCGTGGATACAGGGCTCGGCAACTTCATTTTCGGAGTCGAGCTATGAGTATTTCATGGAGCGTCCCGAACCAGGCATTCACAAATTCCGTTTGAAGCAAATCGACTTCGACGGCCTTTTTGAATACTCTGCTGAAGTCGAGATAGATATCCCGTTTAGCGATGTTATTCATCTGTCTGGTCCCTATCCAAATCCAATCGGCTCGCAACATGGAGCTTCGGAGTCCACCTTCACGGTCTCTGCGCCAATGGATCGAGACATCTCCATCGAAATCTTCGATGCCATGGGAAAATCAATTGGACTCATATTTGATGGATTGCTCGTGGCAAATACGACCCAGCAGTTTTCTTATTCAAGCTCTCAACTTCCCAGCGGAATATATTTTTATCGAATTGCAGGGGGAGGTTTTTCGAAAAGCTACAAATTTATTGTCAGTCACTAGCCGCTCTTGGCGTATTCCTATGTTTTTCCTGCAGTCCCTGCTATCGCCACGTATTTTGCTTATCACCTCCTCGATTTTTTATCTCAACCTGTCACCAGATAGGGTCCTTGCCCAAAACTCAAATAGGAGCTGATATAGACGGCGAGATGGAATCTGACCAATCAGGGCGATCGGTGTCACTGTCAGCGGATGGGAGCCGACTGGCCATCGGGGCAAACCGTAATGACGGAACAGCTTCTGACGCAGGTCATGTCCGAGTCTACGACTGGGATGGTGGAAGCTGAATGAAAGTCGGTCAGGATATAGATGGCGAGGCGGAAAGTGATTGGTCTGGGTATTCTGTGTCGCTGTCGGCTGATTGGGGGTCGCGTGGCTATCGGAGCTCTCACTAATGACGGAACCGCATCTAATGCGGGTCATGTCAGAATTTTTGAATTTGCGGATGGAAGCTGGACGCAAATCGGAGCAGATATTGATGGCGAGGCGTCGCAGGATAGGTCTGGGTTTTCGGTGTCCCTATCGGCTGGCGGAAGCCACGTGGTTATCAGAGTTCCAGTAACAGCTCTTAACACGGGCCATGTCAGAATCTTTGAATTTGCGGATGGAAGTTGGACCCAAGTCGGAGCAGATATTGATGGCGAGGCGGCTCAGGACCGGTCGGGGTTTTCGGTGTCGCTATCGGCTGAGGGGAGCCGTGTGGCTATCGGCGCTTATTTAAATGACTGAACTGCCCTTGGAGCCGGCCATGTCCGGTTTTATGACCTGCCTCTCGAGGGCTTGTCTTTGAATCTTACCGTTTTTCTTGCGGGACCCCGCACCGGTGGAGTCATGAGTACAGCTTTGAATACCGCAGGATTTATTCCTCTCGCTCAACCCTACTATTCGGCTCCTTTCAACTAAGCGGGGACGGAGACATTGGCAAGCATACTTGTGGACATGGTTGACTGGGATCTTGTCGAGATTCGGAATGGGACCATGGCGTCTGATGAAGTTGGCAGAAGAGCTGGAATTCTCACCAGCAGCGGACAAATAACCGACTTGGACGGGAGTCCTCTTAAATTCTCAGGCTTGACCGATGGCAGCTATCACATTGTAGTGTCCCACCGAAATCACCTAGCCATCATGAGCGCAGACGAGGTTAAGGCCCTTCTCGATTGCCACGAATCGCCGAACTGTTCAAAGCGAAACGAAGCTGATCGATTGCAGCGAAAACGAAACTGTTCAACGAGCCCAAGGAACCACTGAAGCTCTGGAGCGGTCGTGCCCGTTTCCAGTGCCTACCCCTTTTCTTTGACAGAAATCGTCGAAAACACTCTCTGGCTGCTTCGGATTCATATGACTACATAACGCTTTTGGCCGTCCGAGTTAAAGCGATTGTTAGCCATAACACACAAATTGGTAGACCAAAATGTAACGCCCCAGTACAATGATTATTCTACAACCTAAAAGACATCAAAGATGAGTGCATCCCATTCTTTTATATCATAATCGACAATCCTAGCATAAGCATCTGAATCCAAAAAACCACCTATTAGTCCACCCAATATACCTCCAACTATCCCACCAATTATTGCACCAGGAGGACCTCCAATAAGCCCACCAATAACAATCCCAACTCCGGTGCCAATCGCAACTCCTCCGATAACTCCAGTCCCCCCAAAGTTTATATCATCGCCCATTGCCGTCACATTATCCCCATCAACACCACAATAATGGATACAATGCTGACTGTCTGCCACCCAACTTGTAGGAGTAGGGCAACTTGGAGAGGGGACTGGTGGTTCTTTCGTACCTTCAGGATGACAAAGTCCTAGCGTATGCCCCATCTCATGAATCATGACAATGGCACTGAAATGTCCAACCATTGTAGTCCTAGTAACCATGAACTTTGTTCCCGGCTTGTCAGCGCGACCGTTGCTTCCAGTATCTAGTAATCCATCTTCCATTCTGTCGACAAAGAGTCCATATCTGAAAAATCCTCGTCGTTCTGACCATAGATTATTATCTTTATAACCTACCAACTCTGCAAACATAATGACTTCCTTATGCGGAAGTATTCCTCCGTCCTCATTCCCAAGATATCCATCATCAAATCGTGGACTGATTCCATGGTGATAAAACTGACTAGCAACCATCAACTTAGCATCATATGGCATCTTGTGATCTGCGCCTGATGCGTCTATTTCCACAAATAACTCACGATGTCCAGGATCAGCTAAGCCATCATAGCCCTCAACAGGGGCCTTATTGCTTGGCCTCAAGTTATTGTTCTGAGTTGAAATCTTGAATTCGAGGGCGTCGGACAAGCCATCGTTATCACCGTCAGCATCTGCACCACCAATTTCACGTGGATTGGGATCGGAGAATTTAACACTAAACCATCGAAAAGACAGTTGATATTCATAATCATCATATAGTGTCCCACCACCATTGATAGTTTTGACAAACGTTCCCTCTTCTCCACTCCATTCAAGGTCAAATGTCGCAAATGTATCATCTGTTGGTTTTTCAAAGAACTCGAAATCAGATTCACGCAGTTTCAGGCGTGAAAGAAAGTTTAGGGGACTATTAGGGTCTGAAGTACGCACATCAATTACAACGCCGGTATTCATAACGGAACCATCATTCATTGGCCAGATGTAATCCTTGGGGAAACGAACATCTTCTGAAACTACATATATCTCATCACTGCCAATATCTTCCTCTTCGTCAATGGCTTCTATCTTTGTTAGTATTAAAATGCTTCGTCGGTTTACAGGACCATCCCACCAACCGTCATCATCGCTATCAGAAATTCCAGGCTTCGTGCCGTTTTGCTGCTCGTAAAGATCGGGTAAACCATCACCGTCAGTATCATTGGGAGGGTCGAAACTCGTATCTGTTTCGTCCGGAATTCCATCACAATCTGAATCAATTGAACCCCCTTCTCCCGTATCGATGTCTCCTATAGTCTTGCAGGCTGGAGGAGATGGTTCTGGGAGATTCCAGCCCGTATCGTTGGGCTTTACTGACCAACTCAAGTCATCGCCATCCATCCATTTATCAATATTTTCATTCTGATAAATCGGTGCTACCGATCTAGATCCAAGCCAAATGGCTATTCCCTCTAAATACCACCCTCCACCCCAAAAGCTATCGTCATGCTTTACGATAGTTAACGTTCCTGCCCCCCTTACCCAATCAATGTTAAACCGGTCATCACTTATTGAAAACACATACGTATCTGTATTACCACGCTCGCGATCATCCTTATCGGGGTCATCCAGTGGTTCACTAAAGATTCCTCCAATTGATATTGAAACGGGATCATCAGTACCCGCAAATCGAGCGTCTTTCGTTGTTACCTCAATAAATAACTGTTGAGCGTAGGATGTGCTTGGTAGAAATGCCAAGATTGAAAACACCGCGCTAATATATGTGCAATGGATCAATTTATCTTTTGTCTAACGGGTGACATGTTCTGTGTTCTCCGTTAATGGGCTAATACGTTTACGATCACGGAATTGTGACAAGCGTCTTTCAAATGAAATTGCGGTGATGAACAATTCCAGTGCATCGTTTTTTTTGTGGCATGTCTGTGCTAGGCGTCAGTCATCGAGAATCGAAATGAGAATTTGATCTGACATTCAAACCACTCCTTGGTACAACTGCCGTAGCTCTACTTCTATACGGGTAAAATGTCAATTTCTGGAGCCTAACAGTTTGCACATAAACGGCACACCGTCGGCACGCAGTTTCAACAAGTTACGGAGTCACCGGCGTTTGCGCAAAGCTCAAGCGACACAGCGTCCAGGAGTCGATGCCGCTTATGTTGTCTTAGGCCGAGTGAAATGACTACTTGCTCTGTGCCTTGACGAAGGCTTTCGCACCTTCCACAAAAGCTGTAGGATCTTCAAGATCCTGATCCGTTTCAATGGCGATCCGACCTGAATAACCCGTCTCCTTCAGGGCCTTAAAAAGGCCGACAAGATTGGCATCGCCGGTTCCAATATTGACGTCTGTAAATTGGTCTCCTTCCTCGCTGGGCTTTACGATTTTGTCTTTCAGGTGCACATCCAAAACCCGGTTTCCATATTTCCTATACACCTCCTCAACATCCAATCGAGTCGAGGTCATCCAGCCGGCATCCAGGCACACACCCAGGCGGGGATCCCGTCCTTC
The DNA here is from genome assembly GCA_965250215.1 of Rhodothermales bacterium. GTDB lineage: Bacteria > Bacteroidota > Rhodothermia > Rhodothermales > DATKEJ01 > CBDFNN01. Next base: position 463,364 of record CBDFNN010000004.1, read on the forward strand.
TAGCAGTTCGACAACCACTTCTGGGTTTCCGTATGGGCTGAAGATATCATGATTGTGCAGAGCTACTTTGATGTCGTGGACGATGGCAAAAGCTTCGAGTAGATCGAGCTGCTGATAGGATGTTGGCTCGGCCGTAATGACTTCGGCACCCATATACTTGGCAAACTCAAAGGCCATGCGCAATTCTGCTTCATTTTTAGTAAGCCGCGTGACCCCGAAGGCATACATGTTGAGGCCGTTGCGATCCAGGGTTTCTTTCTTAAGCTTGATTTCTTCCCACGAAGCCGAGGGGTCCATGTGCCCACCTGATATGCTACTCCACATTTGCAGATTGTCGATATCCATCTTCACAGCAAAGGCGACCATGTCATCAAAATCCATGTTGCGCATAGTCCAGGTCTGCAGCGCGAGTTGCTCGGTGAGATCTTGTGCCGAAAGTGTAGCGAATGAGAGAGTGACAGTGGCCGCGATAAGGCAGGCTTGTCTTAACCGGATTGTGATCTTCTTCATCAGGGCGGTTTTAAAATGAATGGAGGAGGATGAATCAATATAGAATCCTCCAAAGCGCTTCGCAATCGAGGTATGAGCGGGACGGTCCTTACACCTGACTGAAAAAAACACCATTGCCCAACTCGTTCAGTCTCGGATAGGTATCCCGCTTAGACATCGCACGACTGAGATTACGAGCCGCCCATAAAATGTGGAACGACTAATTCTTCGCTGAGAAAAGCAAGCACACAATTATCATCGGCGCTAAGTAAACTGATTTCCAACAGTCCCTGTGTACCAGGTTCAAGTCCATCTGCGCCAAAATCAAATTCCGACGCAATGATAGTGGATAGACCACTGGTTACACTAGGGGTTGATTCGATTCTTTTGATATCGCCGTCAGGGTCTTTTAGCACCATGGATACTTTGGCTATAGCCTTCGGCAAGCACTGAGTAGCTGCTATAAATTGATAATACCGACCTTCAATCCAAGCAGGGCGTCCTCCCGGAGTATATTCCCTAGCATTTCTTGACAATATCGAAATGCTTATTCCCTCGCTAGGGGACGCAGGATAGAGCCAGTTAATATCCCCGGAAGGGTTAAGAATACCCAATGCAACTTCGTCTGATGATCGAGCGTGCACCTTTTTCCACATACTATTTAGGTTGTCAGAAATCTGTTTTGCGACTTGTGCAGTATCCAAGGATAGTGGCTCAGCAGATTTTTGGAAAAAGCCAGTCGGCATCATAACTAAGCTTGGAGACGGTGAACGGGTAACCGCGCCTCCTGTATCAGGTGCAAAGAATAATGCGGCCTGAGCCTTATCACACTTGCACAATGGATCGTTCTGCGTGCAGTTTCGCTCAATTTCGCCCTGTGGACCCGGTTCAAAAAATTCGATCGTCTGACACCAAACGATTGGCGGTACCGGTAGAACAGTGCATGATTCTGCTATTGTCAGCGTGGAGTTCGGAAAACAAATCTTGGGTCGACAGTACTCGCACTCTTTCGACTTGTATGACCATTCTTCGTTCTGAGAATGTTTAACACCAATCGTCACACCACCTGAGACTCCACTATGTTCTGCCCCAATGTTAACCGACAAATTCATTTCTTGTCCGGTTGTAATCTTTTTTTCCTCACCACAACCAAAGCCGCTCCCAAAAGGAAAGCAGAATGTTCCTTGCGAGACTTTCTTTACCGTCCACAATGGATTAACAGCATCCCACCATGGGGGATTGTACTGATTCGTAACGTCTCTAATGTCTTCTGGCATCGGATTATTCCTCCAATTATCGGTGTGGGACACCTAGCTGATTGTGTCCAAAGTGTTCGTATTGCAATATCCGTTAGTTACGTTGTCCATAGTCGAAGAATCTCATCAGATATTACCTGATCCAGGATGTCTCAATATAGAATCCGCTTGAGCGCTTCGCAATCGGGATATGAGCGGGGCGGATCTAGGTCTTTCAGCGGATTATCCGGCGCATCAGGAATGCAAGCGGCCCCCCTGCAAAGTGAAGGGGAGCATGGACCCAATTGAGTCACAGATATAGACAGGGAGGTGATGGGAATAGAAGCGGTGACACTAGGGCTTTGATCACATTAAGTGTGAGAAGTAAGACCGCTGCGTCCCTAAGTCGGTTCATGCCCAGACTAAAAATCCTTACTTGGCTTTCTTTTCTCTCTTTTGGGCCCTTTTTTCTTTAGTAGTTAGCGCTGCTTTTTTCTTAACGTTCTTCTTTGAATCTTTTCCTTTTGACATGACTTTTAATTTTAATGGTGGAATTAAGTTACCTAATTATTAAAGGAACTCTAGTTGCAGATTGCATCAATTTCCGCTGAGCTTGCCTGAGTGTCGGTGTCTCTATAGCTTGCCCAAAAGCGGGCCTAGACTGCTGCGTCTGAGCTCTAGCCTTAGGCGGCGCGGATTATCCTTTGCTATATTCGTTAAAAAATGACAGACCGGAGCAACACGAAAGATGAAGAGCTGGTGCGCACAATCGGCACGCAGGCCCTGGGACTTAGTGTGGTCAATATGGTCGTCGGCGGCGGAATATTCGTATTGCCAGGCCTGATCGCTGTACATCTCGGTTCAGCTGCAATCATTGCTTATTTCTTATGTGCTCTCGCGGTTGCGCTGGTGTTTCTCTGCTTCGCGGAGATTGGTACTCGGATTACGCGAAGCGGTGGCGCCTATGCATATGTCGAGGAAGCATTCGGGCCATTTGCCGGTTTTGTTTGCTCGATCCTGTTCTGGTTCGGGTGGTCGGCGCTGTCTGACGCGGCTATTACTGTCGCGATGGTGAATACAATCGAGATAGCCTTTCCGCAACTTGGCCAACCTGTTTTGCGTTCTGTTGTCATCGTCGCCTTAGTCACATTTCTGGCCATCGTAAATATCAGGGGCGTGAAATCAGGCGTGAGGCTCTTTGTGATCAACACCTTTCTCAAACTCCTTCCGCTGGTATTACTTCTTATCGTCGGACTCTTCACAATCGACTTCGACTACTTGAAAATCCAAGAACTGCCATCCGTGGAGAGTATCGGTGCGGCTGCGATCATCTTGTTCTTTGCTTTTGCTGGGGCCGAGTCGGCTTTGAGTGCCAGTGGGGAAATCAAGAACCCTACTAAGACGGTTCCCTTGGGATTACTACTCGGCCTTGTTGGAATCTTGGCGCTCTACGTTGGCCTTCAGAGTGTGTCGCAGGGTGTCCTTGGAACCGAACTTGCGAATAATACTGAAGCGCCCTTGGCTGCTGCTGCAAAGGCAGTCTTCGGAGACTGGGGTGCGAAGATGCTGCTTGTAGCAGGCGTCGTCTCCATCTTTGGAACGATCAGCGGCGACATGTTGAATTCGCCTCGAGTGATCTTTGCATCGGCGCGAGATGGTAACCTACCGAAGGTGCTTGGAAAAGTACACCCCAAACACAAAACACCCTACGCCGCAATCATCTTCATGTCGGCTGTTATCTGCGCGTTTGCACTCAGTGGCAGTTTCGAAAAACTGGCCGTGGTCGCGTCGGGCTCCATTCTGGTAATCTATCTCGCTGTCAGTCTCGCAGTGATTCGCATAAGGCGACGCGACGGTCTACCGAAGGGGGGAGAGTTCAAGCTTCCGTTTGGACCGACAATCCCGATACTTAGTGTTCTGGTTGTTGGGTGGTTGCTGTTGCAGCTCACCGGTGCGGAGGCCGTCGGACTCACTGCGCTGGTTGGCGCATCAGTTCTGATGTACGGAATCAAGATTATTGTGCAGAGAGCACGATAGTCGGCTGAGGAAAATACCACTCTAGCTGTTTCCTTCGATACTTACTGATCGAAAGAATCCAGAATATTGGAGATAGTCTGTTGCACCATCGGTGACATAAGAGCATAGCGGTCATGGCCCGGCACGAAGACAACGACTTTGCCTTTTCCGTAGTCGTGGGCCCAGCCTTGGTAGGAATGACCGTTCTCTTCAGAATAGCTTTCCATGAAAATGTTAGTCTCCGAAGGATCAATTTCAAGCTCGTATTCCTCGTCATGTATAATGAAGGGTTGGACGCCTTCATTGAGCTTGGAATAGTCTCCAAGGGGAACGACTGTTATGTTCACTACGGGCGGGTGTGTGATAAAATAGGCTTTCGCAAGACGCGAAATTGCACCGTCCATTGGGTAGAAGCCGATGCCGTCGTGATGGAAAAACAGTTTGCCGCCATCCTGTACAAACTTCTCGAAGGCTTCTTCCTGCAGGGGAGTTAGCCAGCCATATTTTCTCGGATCTTTTTCCCTTTTATTCAACTGTTGATAGTCGTGCACATAATAGCGGCTCAAAATTATCAAATCGTATTCGGAGAAGCGTTCGAATGGCACATCATAATCAGGAATGATATCGGTCGTGTATCCTTTCTTATCCAGTTGCCAGACTATACCCCGATACAGTGGAGCAACCCCGTGCCAGAAATCCCCGAGAATAGCGAGGGCTTTTTTGTCAGAGGCAACTTGCCCCTGTGCATCGGTGAAAAATGTCGTACATACGATTAGTGCGAATGCCGAGAACGAGAGGATCCTTTTCATCTCTTTTGCAGGGTTACATCCATGATTGCAATCCTTCTCAATATAGGATGCCAACTCGTAGATAATAAACCCTCTCGATTTTGCGCATGTCTTTCGTCGATGCCTTCGTGCCCGACTACGACAATAACAACACCTTGCTCGCGCGCGCTAACTCTCAGTTAGAGGTAGTGCGATATCCTCGCGAAGATCGTCGATTCGCTGGTCAAGATCCAGCGGGATAATTGAGTTTGGAAGGGCGCCGATGGTCTCGTAGAGCCAAAGAGCGTGAAGCAACGAGTGGCGCCATTCTTCCAAGCCGACCTTATGCTCACTATAACCTTTTTCGCGCAAGAGATCAGCGAGGGAGAGCCCTTTTTCGGCGGAGAATCCTGATTCGTCTGAGCATAGATTAATCAGTTTCTCACGACTGATATCGTGATGCAACGCAGGACCCAGTTCATTCGTTGAAAGCCCCAATCGAATTTCGATCAGGACTTGTTCATGTTGACCCGTACCCCGCAACAAAAGTACTCGCGCTAGGACAGCAACGAGCTGTTGTATTTGAAGTAGTATGAAATCTCGTGTTATCATGTTACGGGGTTTTCATGTTGAACGAATCGATCGCGTTTCGGTTAAACGCCGGCTTATGGACTCAATGGCCTTTTTTCTCAAACTCAGTACAGTCGAATGCTTCCTCATTTCAATTGGACTCTATTTCAGCAGCATGGCAGATCGGCTCTCCGAGAAGCTTTCACCCGAGACGCGATAGAAATAAGAACCGCTGGGCAATCCACTCGCATCGATGCTAAAGCGATGCATCAGACCCGAAGCTAGGGGCCCATCCTGTACTAGTTCAACCAGCTGACCCATTCCGTTGTACAGGCCAATGTGCACCTGCTGCGTCTCTGCTACCGTCAAGGAAAGACTCAACGACCGCCTTTGACTCTTTCTTCTATGGCACATCAATCAAGTACATTGAATCAAAGCCACGAAATTTGTGAAACATGTTCATTTTTAAGGTGAGTGGATTCTCGAAAACGGTGACTGTGATTATGCTTAAATAGACTCACAATGATAATGCGTATCGGAGTTATAGCTCGGCTCTGGTAGCACCTCCGTACATAACCAAGATCGCAACGTGAATAATTCTCTCAATGCTAATCGACCCGCAATCATCCTGAGCAGTGTGTTTTTCGTGGTGATACTCGCCCTCATCGTTTTTGAACAGGGTCAGACGGATTCAATCTCAGTCGGTGTAGAATTAAGGAAGGACACCGGGACGAGCGACGGCACATTTCGGACGGTCGGACTCTTGGATCGAGTGGCCAATCAAGGCCTCCGATTCGTGACCAATCAGGGTCAGGCAGGACCAGATGCCTTGTTTCATGTTCAGGCCGCGGGACATACGGTACTATTTTTCGAGAATCAAATCTCACTTCGCAGGACCGAAGCAGAAATCGGAAATAATGAAGTGATTCTTCAATTTGAAGGAAGCAAGATCGCAGCGCGCGTTGAAGGCAAGGGGATGTTGCCAGGAGTAGAACATTACTATAAAGGTTCTGACCCGGACAAATGGCATACCGACGTTCCCACATTCAACTCTGTTCGTTACACCGAGCTTTATTCTGGAATCGATTTGGCCTATCTGGGCGATGAAGGAGCCCTCGAAAGCGTGTTTTATCTGTCCCCAGGAGCCGATGTCAGGCTGATCCGCCTGAACTATCAAAACGTCCGGTCGACGACTATCAGATCGGACGGAGCGCTTATCATCGAGACCGATCTGGGAGAGCTAATCGATAAGGCCCCATTTGCATTCCAGGAAATTGAGGGTGTCAAGATTGAAATTGACTCACGATACGTCTTAGTTAAAGATAATACAGTCGGTTTTGAACTCGGCGAGTATGATCGCAACTACGAGCTTGTTATTGACCCGGAGTTGGTCTTTCTAGTTACTTATGGAACAGGTTCTTCAGTTGGTTTCACCAGTGCGGAGGAAGTGGCCATAGACAGCAACGGAGACCTCATTCTCGCTGGATTTTCAAATTTGAACTTCCCGGTTACCAACACCATTTCGGCCTCAAATGATGCAAGCATTTCGGGGCTGCTGATGAAACTGGATGGCAGGTCGGGCGAGGTCCTCTATTCAGCTTTATTTGGCGGCACCGGATTAGACCGCTTCAACGCTATGGCCCTCGATCAGGCAGGGAATATGTATCTGACGGGAGAAACGGAGTCTGACGATTTTCCTGTGTTGAACGCAACGCAGGAAACGAGGTCCGGAGCTGCTGATGCCTTCCTAGTCATCCTGACACCGGATATGGAATTGTCGTACAGCAGCTACCTCGGAGGCACAGACTTTGATGCGGGGCGAGGCATAGGCCTGGATGGTGCGGGGAATATATTTGTTGCAGGCAGCACGGCAGCGGCAGATTTTCCTGTGACGGCCGGAGCGTTTCAGGAGACCTTTCAGGGCGGCGGCATAAACGACCCATTCTCAGGTGACTATTTTGTCACTAAATTCGACGCCCTAGGCGCCGTCAGTTATTCAACTTATCTCGGCGGTTCTGATGCGGATTATGTATGTGATCTCGTGGTAAATGCCCTGGGTGAAGTTGCGGTTACAGGTAACACAGAGTCAAGCAATTTCCCGACTTCAAATGCGTATCAGAATGCCTACGGTGGTGGAGCCTCCTTCGAAAGTGATATCACCATTTCACGCTTGAACGCGACTGGTACTGGACTCCTATACTCAAGCTATCTGGGCGGCTCTCGCAACGACAAATGCCAGGGAATTGCGCTAGGACCAAACGACGACGTGTTCGTATCGGGAAACACTACATCGGATAATTTCCCTGTGATTGGTGGAACGTCTGTTCCGGAGACAGGGATAAAAGACGGCTTTCTCATCCGTCTCGATAACACCGGACAACCAGTCTTCTCAGTCCGGTCTAATATGGTCGGCGATGACGAGTTTGTCGAAGTCACGGTGGATGAGAGTAATATCGCCACGGTGGTGAGCGAATATACCGACACTATCGCGATTCTTGAAATGGAGCAAGGTGCTTCGCTCTTGACGGTATTTGCCTTTGATGCCCTAGGGCTCCGTGTTCACACGGCTTATGCTGCGGGTGGGTTTCTGGCTGTGGCAGGCGAGGACCATGACCCCAACGGCATCGCAGCACAGAAGGCCTCCTTTAGCGATCTTTTTAACGCGATGATGAGTTTTGGCCGCTTGGACGTTTCTTGCAGTTTAACCGGTGATGGAACACTGATCATCACCATCGGAGAAGAAAATGTTGCTCCGATTAGGCTTGGTTCGGTTGACGACCAAGACCCGTCGATCAATGTTCGGATCGGGAAAGATGAAAATGGAAAACTTACCGTCAATGGAGTAACAAAAGATCAATTCTTCGATTCCATCAGGTATATAAGAGTGGTGGGGTCTGAAGGGGACGACGACATTGATGCAACTGGACTCCACCGCGGTGTCTTCCCCTTGTTCGGCGTCCAGCTGAAGGGTGGGGGTGGAAACGACAAACTGAAAGGCAGTGACGATTTCCGCAACACTATTCAAGGTGGGCCTGGCGACGATAAAGTGATTGGGGGAAATGAGAATGACAGACTTTATGGCGGCAGCGTCCGGGGCCCTGATGGTAAGGACGATCTGAATGGAGGAGGAGGAGGATGGGACCGTTTCTATCACACGGATAATTTTTTCGGAAATTCAAGCGCCCAAAAAGGCGTAGCGCTTGACAGCTCGGACGTTCTGGTAATTCGGGACTCGGCGGGCATAGACACGCTCGACTTTGCTGGAAAGGTGTCTGGCATCACCTTAAACCTGGACATTATGGATGCCGAGCAGACGCTTGACGCTCAAGGATCGCTCATTACCTTGTCGGGAGTTTTCGAAGTAGTCTTGGGAAGCGAACTTGATGACGAAATCACCCTTACTCCGCTCTCGGGAGTGGATCGGCATGTTGATGGCAGTGATGGGACGGATGTACTCAACTATGCATCTGAAGGTGCGGCTGCAGACGATGGCTCCACGATAACGACGACGGGCTATGGTAATGTAACTTACGTCAACATAGAAACTGTAAACCTATCTATTGGCACCGCTATTGACGAGGATGATGGGACGCTGCCAAACTCTTTCAGCCTGAGCCAGAATTACCCCAACCCCTTCAATCCCACAACGTCAATTCAATACAGCTTGGCGGACGCCGGGATCGTTAATCTGAATCTCTACAATTCACTTGGCCAGAGGGTCGCCATTCTTGTAGCTGAGCATCAGGTCGCAGGGAATTACAGCCTAGCGTTCGACGCCTCCGGTTTCCTTAGTGGTAGCTATTTCTATGAATTGAGGGCTGGCAGTTTTGTCTCAAGCAAAAAGATGACTCTCTTGAAATAAACTTGAGGGAGCTTCCTCCGCTCGAAGCTCTGAATTTTGGAAACTTGTTCGTATTTCAGATCGATGGATTCTCAAATACGGTGTCGATGATTTTTATTAAATAGGCTCACCATGATAATGCGCATCGGAGTTCAAGCTCTGCTCTGGGAGCACCTCCTTTACATGACCGAGATCGTAACATGAATAATTCTCTACTTGGTAATCATCGTGCAATCATCCTGGCTGGTATGTTTCTCGCGGTGATATTCGCCTTCATGGCTTTCGGAGGGGGTCGGACGGATTCGATCTCAGCCGTGCTTGAATTGAGGAAGGACACCGGGACGAGCGACGGCACTTTGCGGACGGTCGCACTCTCGGATCGACTGATCAATCAAGACCTTCGATTCGTGACCAATCGGGGTCAGGCAGGACTGGATGCCTTGTTTCACGTTCAGGCCGCAGGACATACGGTGCTATTTTTCGAGAATCAAATTACACTTCGGAGGACCGAAGCAGAGCTTGGAAATAATGAAGTGATTCTTCAATTTGAAGGTAGCAACATCGCACCGCTCGTTGAAGGCAAGGGGATGTTGCCAGGAGTCGAACATTATTACACAGGCTCTGACCCGGATAACTGGCATACCGACGTGCCCACATTCAGCTCTGTTCGATATAACGAGCTTTATTCTGGAATCGATCTTGCCTATCTGGGGAATGATGGAGCCCTCGAAAGCACCTTCTATCTGGAACCGGGAGCCAATGTCAGGCTTATCCGCCTTAATTATCAAAACGTCCGGTCGACGACAATCAGATCGGACGGAGCACTTGTCGTTGAGACCGACTTGGGAGAGTTGATCGATAAGGCTCCCTATGCATTCCAGGAAATTGGAGGCGTAAACATTGAGATAGAATCGCGATACGTCTTACTTGAAGATAGCACGGTTGGTTTTGAACTCGGCGAGTACGATCGCAACTACGAGCTTGTTATCGACCCGGAGTTGGTCTTTCTGGTTAGCTATGGAACTGTTTTTTCGATTGGATTCACCAGTGCGGAGGAAGTGGTAATAGACGACAACGGAGACCTCATTCTCGCTGGGTTTTCAAATTTGAATTTCCCGGCTACCAATACCATTGCTGCCTCAAATGATGCAAGCATTTCCGGGCTCTTGATGAAACTGGATGGTAGGACAGGCGAGGTCCTCTATTCGGCCTTATTTGGCGGTACCGGAATAGACCGCTTCAACGGTATGGCCTTCGATCAGGCAGGTAATATGTATCTGACGGGCGTAACGGAATCTGAAGATTTTCCAATCATGAATGGCGCGCAAGAAACGCTCGCTGGTGATTCTGATGCTTTTCTGGTAATTCTCACTGCCGATGTAGAACTGACTCACAGCACCTATCTCGGTGGCAACGCCAATGACATAGGCGCAGATATCGTCACAGACAGCGCAGGAGGTGTCTTTGTTGTCGGTCAAACGAGCTCCTTGGATTTTCCCACAACGGCAGCTTCGTTTCAGGAAGTATTTGGCGGCTCAAACTCTGATTTTGACAGTGGTGGCGACTATTTCGTGACCAAATTCACTGCTTTGGGTAGTATTGACTTTGCAACCTATATCGGTGGCTCTAGCTCCGAACGCGTTTGTGCGAGTGTCGTAAATGCTGCCGGTGAATTGACGATAACCGGAGTTAGCACATCCACAGATTTCCCCTTAGCCAATGCCTATCAGGGCACCTATGGCGGCGGCGGAAATTTCAGCGGTGATATGACCATTTCGAGACTCAACAGCAACGGTGATGGCCTCCTTTACTCCACTTATATTGGTGGAACCCTCGCTGATGGGTGTTCGGGAGTTTCGATGGGAGCAAACGGTGAGGTCTTCGTTTCCGGCAGCACGCGGTCAGAGGATTTTCCGATCGTCGGTGGGCAGTCGCTTCCCGAAGCGGGTTTCATGGACGGTGTTCTCGTGATGCTTGACAACGCTGGCCAAGCAGTCTTCTCGGTCCGCTCTAATATGGCCGGCGATGACGAGTTTGTCGAGGTCACAGTGGATGAGAACAATACCGCCTCAGTGGTGAGCAAATATGCCGCTACCCTCGAGATTCTTGAAAAGCATGAAGGTGCTTCGCTCTCGCCGGTTTTTGCGTTTGATGCCCCGGGGCTCCGCGTTCACACGGCGTATGCAGCGGGTGGATATCTGGCTGTGGCGGGCGAGGACCTTGGTCCCAACGGCCTCGCGGGACAGAAGGCTTCTAGTGGCGACTTTTTTTGCGCGCTGATGAGTCTGGGCCGCGTGGACATTTCTTGCGAATGGAGGGGTAGCGGTGATGGATTTCTAGTCATCACCATCGAAGAGGGAAATGTTGCTCCGATTAGGATCGGGTCGGCTGACGACCCTGACCCTACGATCAATGTTCGGATCGGGAGAGATGACGATGGAAACTTTACTGTCAATGGTGTGACAAAAGGCCCCTACGAAGAACTCAGGAGAATTATTGTGGAGGGGTCTGAAGGGGACGACGACATTGATGCAACTGGAATTAAGGGCAATGACTTCCCCTTGGTAGAAGAGATCGATATCAGTGGTAATGGCGGAGACGACAAATTGAAAGGTAGTGACGATATAGACAATACGATTTTTGGTGGGGCTGGCGATGATGAATTGATTGGGGGAATGGAGGAAGACGCTCTTTTTGGTGGCAGCCGCGGAGGAGGTCCTGTGGGTAATGACCATCTCGATGGCAGAGGAGGATACGACCATTTCTTTTACACCCATAGGACTCGATCCGGCACTCCATTCAGAAAATCAGGCGCCCGAGAAGACGCAGCGCTTCTTGGCAGCTCGGACGTTCTGGTAATTCTGGACTCGGCGGGCATAGACACACTCAACTTTGCGGGAAAGGAGTCCGGCATCACCTTAAACCTGGACATTATGGATGCCGCTCAGACTCTTGACGCACAAGGATCGCTCATCACGCTGTCGGGAGATTTCGAAGTTGTCCTGGGTAGCGAGCTTGATGACGAAATCACCCTTACTCCGCTCGCAGGAGTGGATCGGCATGTTGATGGTAGTGACGGGACAGATATACTTAACTATGCGTCCGAAAGTACGGCCGCAGATGATGGCTCTAGGATAACGACGACGGGCTTCGGTGATGTAACTTACGTCAACATAGAAACGGTCAACCTATCTATTGGCACGGCAATAGACGAGTCCGACGCGACGCTGCCAGGCTCCTTCAGCCTGAGCCAGAATTACCCCAACCCCTTCAATCCCACGACGTCAATTCAATACAGTTTGCCCGAAGCTGGGATCGTTAGTCTGAATGTCTACAATTCGCTCGGCCAGAAGGTCGCCATTCTTGTAGCTGAACACCAGGTCGCGGGGAACTACAGTGTTAAGTTTGACGCCTCTGGTTTCCTAAGTGCTAGCTATTTCTATGAGTTGAGGGCTGGTAGTTTTGTCTCAAGCAAAAAGATGACGCTCTTGAAATAGCTTTGGAGTCGCCGTCTCGGTCTGCGGCTCATCACTATCATTAAACCCTTTGGATGATCACATGTTATTCAGGAAAAAGAAAATGAAGGTAGATTCTGTTATCCTCAGCCCTACATGTGTGCTATGCGCTGTCCCTAGTGCTCACATAGAAATCGTTGCACCAGAAGGATACCCTCATGAATCACAATCATGGTCGAGAAAACAAATAAAAATCTATGAGGAGCACAGAGATTTACAATCATACTATTTGTTATACGAAGGGCCTGGTGGAGGTAACGGAATGATTGGTGATCCCATATCACTAGAAAGAGTAGAATTGCTTACGAGTGCTTTCTCAAAACCTTACGACGAAGCTGAAATGAAAGAGCAGCTTTATGACATGGCTGGTTATTGTGTGCCGTGTCAAGAATTCTATTGTAGGGGACATTGGAATCCTACTACTACGGGTGGAGGTACTTGCCCAGAGGGCCATTGGAAGTCACTAGATCCTCACTGGTCACCAGAGTCATTTTAATAATAACTGTATTGGTTTTGCAAGTAAGAGCACGCGGATTTGGTAAAGTTATCAGTTTTTGATATTCCAAATAACGGCACGCTTCTGATAACGCTAGTCACACGCGCTTCGAAGGTCGTCTCAAATATATTGTGCGCTGTGGCTAGTCGAGTGGTACATTTGTGTTGAGAGCCAGATAACCCTTGCTTCTCATTCACCCTATCCAGAAAACTTATGAACAGGCTGATTTTGTCTCGCTTTTCGGCAAGTGCGGGCTAAAGCTAAGCCGAATAATCCCAACCCAGTCTCCTGTTTCGGTCATCGAAGCAATAGTCGACTAGGGCGGACCCATTCTACCCTCTGCTAAGACTGAACAACTCAATTCTCACACAAACTACCATACCATGACTTACTACATCCACCGCCTGATACCCACCTTGCTAATTGCCTTTCTTGTAGCCGGAACATCCTTTGCGCAGCCTACCAGGCAAGGCGCTGATCGCTACCAGGTCGTCATCAACCACGAAGAACAGTATTCCATCTGGCTCGCTAGTGAAGAGGCGCCGAGAGGTTGGACCAAGCTAGGAGACCCATGCGCTCTAAAGGCATGCCATAAGAAAATCGAAGAGGTTTGGACGGACATGCGGCCCTTGAGTCTTCGGAAAAACATGAAGGCGGAAAAGCTTGATTCAAAGGACACAAGGTACTCAGTCGTAATCAACCACGAAGAGCAGTATTCAATCTGGCCAGCCGATCGCGAAGTCCCCGATGGCTGGAGCTCGGTCGACTTTCAAGGTTCTAAAAAAATGTGCATGGACTATATCGAGGAGGTCTGGACGGACATGCGGCCCTTGAGCCTTCGAGCAAGACTTGAAAAGACGGGCAAGCGCTAGCCTTGTCTCTTGGAAAGTCCTATCAAGCAGTAAGCATTATGTTACGTCCTTTACTCCTAACCGTATTACTACTTGCCTCTGTTAAGTCTGTGCAGGGACAGTGCCCGCCGCCGCAATCCTCAGACGATGACAGCTGGCTTGTCTTCGGCTCGTTTCGTGGGGGATCCTTCGCCAGTTCGGTACATAGGGTCGCAGAAGATGGTTCAGGTGAGTGTCAAATATCACGCAATCCTAGCGGTCGACCTGCTTCTCTGGATCCTCAGACTAGTCCAGACGGAAAGAGAATCGTGTTCACGCGTGGTGGTTCAGATCATCAGACAGCAGTGTGGATCATGAGCGCCGACGGATCAAATGAGAAGCGCTTGACGGGATCGGTCATGTCTCGTTTCTACCACCGTGCCTCACCTAAAGTCGATCCTACAGGCGAACTTGTTGTGTATACGCGTCTAAAGTCTGGCAGTCCTATCCTTGAAATTCTACGAATGGATAGCGAGGTGGTTTATAGCCTCGGCCCGGGCGAATCTGCCTCATGGTCGGAAGATGGAAACTCCTTGGTGTTCGTGGTGGGAGACAAAGGTGCGGGTAGTTTGTGGGTGTCGAAGGTAGATGGATCGGGACGGCAACAGCTAACAGATGGCACCTCCGATCGCGATCCGGCTTGGTCAAGTGACGGTAAACGTATTGTGTTCAGTCGCGACGTAGAGGACGTATCGGATCTCTTCGCCCTTGATCTCGATACAGACACGCTCGACAACCTTACGGAGTCGCCGGAAGTCAGCGAAAGGAACCCGGCATGGTCTCACGACGGCGCCAACATTGCCTTTACGGCAAAGACAGATGATTCCCCCTTGGGATGGGAGCGAAGCATATTCGTGATGCCCGCAAGCGGCGGACCAGCTCGTCAAATGAGTTCAAGCCAATTTAACGATACAACGCCTTCATGGCTTCGTTTTGAGAAGCAGTAGGGAGCTTCTAACCCGGATTTCACAGCGGCAGGGGGCACGCGTGTTGTGGATCGGAATTGAAATGCGATTAAGATCGAACTATTCTATGACCGATGACCTTCGCCGAAGAAGCGCACCGAGATTGTAGCTTGATTCCAACTTAATTGGACGTATCATCTCTTTATCCATAACCCAAGCGAATTGCGAAATGCGACAACCTACTTTCTTTATAATATCCCTCTTATTGTTAGCCTTAATTGGCTCAAGTGCCCAAGCACAAGACACGGCCTTGCGCCTTGGAACGCAGATCGACGATTCTCTCGTGACTGGAGAGCTTGATGGCTATTCCTTCGAAGTGGCGAAGGACTACTTCGTAAGAGGAGCAGTGAATCAGGTCACTGTCGATGTCGTAGTCAAGGTGTTCTCGCCGAGTGGCGAGTTGATCGACGAGATTGATGGACCCGCTCGAGGCTTGGAGGCATTTCAATTCTCCACCAAGGAAGCAGGTACATTTCGTATCGAAATTAGCCCCTTCGAGGAAGAAGAAGGAAATTACGAAGTTCTTTTGACTGTTTTGGAACCTGTCGCGACGGATCCGGAAGGCAAGGTGAATCAACTCCTTGCTGCCTACGATGGAGAGACAACACCCGGCGCTGCCGTTTCAGTGTGGCGTGATGGCAAGGCTGTGTTCAGCAACACCTATGGAATGGCCAATCTCACCTATGGCATTCCTTTTGAGGAAGACACTCGGACGAACATTGGCTCGACCTCCAAGCAGTTTACCGCATTTGCCGTGATGCTTCTGGTCGACGAAGGAAAGTTGTCCCTTGATGACGACGTTCGTGTACACATCCCCGAACTACCGGACCTCGGTGAAACCGTGACCGTCAGAAATCTCGTGACTCATACATCGGGATATCGTGAGTTTCTGAATCTTCTCATTATGTCAGGCCGCCGCCTTGATTATGGCGACTACATAGATCGTGCAGAGCTTATCGATATAGTAAAGAGGCAACCTGCGTTGCAGAACTCCCCGGGAGCCGAATGGAATTACAATAACACGGCCTTCGGCTTGGCAGCTGTTATCGTGGAACGGATTTCAGGACAGCATTTCCCGGACTTTATGAAAGAGCAGGTCTTCGAGCCTATCGGAATGCACGACACTGAAGTTCGACGGAGCCCCGACCACACGGTTCTCAACCGATCTGCGGGATACGCGCCTGACTCAACCGGCGCTTTCGTGGAAAAGCGAGACATAGGCGCCGCAATTGGTGCTGGAGGAATCTATTCCACGCTCGCGGATTTACAGTTGTGGGTCGAGAATATCGCCGATCCCCATATTGGAAATAAGGACATTTTCAAGCAAATGATGACGTCCTTTGTTCTGAACAACGGAGAGGAGACTGGTTATGGATTCGGCCTATTCATTGACGAGCAGAATGATCTGAGGCGAATTCATCACGGCGGCGCGGACTCAGCACATCGATCAATGCTCGCCTACTACCCAGAACTGAATGCGGGTGTCACGGCGCAAAGCAATCATGCTGGATTTAATGCTAGCATGGCCTTCGAAATTGCCGAGTACTTTTTTGAGGAGCTGCAATCAGACGATGAATCTGAATCGACCGACTCATCGGCTGACACCTTCGATCCTAGTCGCTACGATCCTGCATCTTTCGACGAAGTAGTTGGGAAATACTCTCTTGATGAAGCTCCAGCTTTCATTCTTACATTTTCCAGGGAGGATTCGACCTTCTATACGCAGGCAACGGGTCAGCAGAAGCTTGAAATCCGCCCCACTTCAGACTCCACTTTTGCATTAATCGTTGTAGAAGCATCGATGACATTTCATCGGAATGCGGAGGGGAAAGTTGATGGCTTGACAATGAACCAGAACGGACTGCGGCACGCTACGAGGATCGAGGAAACAACAGTAGCATGGACACCGGTTTTGGAAAATTTCGTTGGTCGCTATTTTAGCGAAGAAATAGAGACCTTTTTTAATCTTATTGTGCAAGACAGCTCCTTGGTAATGCAGCATAGGCGCATCGATGACATGAAGCTAAGTTCGGGAGAGGAGGACGCGTTTACCTCACAGGCCGGCCAAGTTCGTTTCGAGCGCGATGAACAGAGAAAGGTAGTGAGGATGTTTTTGGCAAACGGAAGAACCCGCGACATCCGCTTCGACAAAACAAAATAGGTTCTAGCTTTTCTCAAAAGTAAAGCCCGATTGTCCTCGCAACAACTATCGCGACCTAGTTCCAGCACGAAGAACTCATCCAATCAACAAGCAATTTTGCCAATTCGATCCTGTGTGCTGAAAACGAGTGATCATCATCCAAAAGAAATTCAGTTAGCTTTTCAGCTCCAGCGTCTTGAAGGGTCTTAACACGGGATTTGTGAGTCCATCCGAATGCCCGGGAGGCCGAGATCACTAGTAGAGGAATTTGTGCAATCGAAGGGGCCATATTCTTAAACAAATAAGACTCTTTCCCGCTGACAACTTCAGCGACTCCACTCGCTGCATCACCATGCAGTGGTCCCCCATCGGCGAAATACCCTCCTTCCCAGTCCTCAACCGCCTCGTTGAACTTCTCTTCGTCGCGACTAAGAGTTAGACCAGTTGCGCCGAAATCCCAGCCGTCCAAATTTGCAAAACAAGCAAGGCTAGGGTCTCCCTCCACTGTTTTCGCCCCTAGAAAACTTCCAAAACTGTGGCCAACGATGCCGACATTATGTGGATCTGACCGGTGTTCGCCGGCCCAAGTGGAATCCCTGACAGTAGCAAGAACATTGGCGACATCCTGAATCGCATTGGCGAAGCCAAAAGTGCCACCACTACCCCAGCTGCCTCGGTAGTGAAAAAACACAACGTTCACTCCTGACCGACGCATCGCTTGAGCAAGATCTAGATTCTTCTCGTTTCCGGGAAATCCATGAAGAAGTAGAACAAGCGGGTGTGGTCCCGGGCCATCTGCCAGGTAGATGAGACCATTAAGGCGACTATCCTCACTATCGAATCCTAGCTCCATCATTGCCGGTGGATACTCCGTATCAACAACTTCCGGATCCTCAACGACTGCGTTCGTGACTTGGCGAGATTGGGCCGTGACTGACGTTAGGGTCAGCATGAGGACAACTAAGATGAGGGACTTCATTTTGAGGCTTGTTTATAGGGAATAGCTTTTCCGGCGCAATTCGATCTCCATTCTACGAATCGCCTCCTACTATTGCGGCACTCGGTAACAATTATTCGTGTATAAGAAATGTATCACAATCATCAAGCCAATTTAACGACAAAACGCCCTCATGGCTTTGGCCGGGGGAAGCAGTAAGAAGCATTTTAACCCAACTTGCGCAGCAGACTCGGAGGTCAAGTCTATCGCCAAATCTATGAATTGCAAAAAAATAGTCTACTTTGTTGTTGTGCACTAAACGGGGGAGCTGCTGTACACGCAAACGCCATGGCTTGCTTGCTACGTTCTATTTTCAATTTAAAAAGGAATTTAACCATGACAAATCGATTGAACATCTTGTTGGTGGGACTGATGCTGCTGGTGCCTGCATACACTATGCAAGCGCAGGTCAGCGAGCAAGACTCGCTGGCACTTGTAGCGCTTTACAATTCCACCGACGGGGCGAATTGGACCGACAATTCGAACTGGCTCACGACGCCGGTGGCGGATTGGAAGGGTGTTACTGTTGCCGGTGACCGTGTGACGGACCTTAGCCTCCAGGCTAACCAACTCACGGGTACGATCCCGATGGAACTGGGCAATCTTACCAGCCTCACCCGACTCAACCTCCAGAATAACCAACTTACGGGCACGATCCCGCCAGAGCTGGGCAGTCTCACCAACGTCACCTTCTTCTACCTCGATTCTAATGAACTTACGGGCGCGATCCCGCCGGAACTGGGCAATCTCACCAACGTCACGCAACTTTTTATCCATAGAAACCAACTCACGGGTGCGATCCCGCCGGAACTGGGCGATCTTACCAACTTGATCGACCTGGGCCTCGATACTAATGAACTTACGGGCGAGATCCCGCCGGAACTGGGCAATCTCACCGAGCTCAGCGTCCTGCAACTCGGGAACAACCCACTCACAGGCGCGATTCCGCCGGAACTGGGCAATCTCACCAAGCTCACTAGGCTGGACTTCTCGAATAGCGAACTCACGGGTGCGATCCCGTCGGAACTGGGCAATCTCACCGAGCTCACCTCACTCAGCCTCAGGACTAACAAACTCACGGGCGCGATCCCGCCGGAACTAGGCAATCTCACCAAGCTCTTCTGGATCAACCTGTTTAACAACGAACTCACGGGCGAGATTCCGTCGGAACTGGGCAATCTCACCACCCTCACCCAACTTGTAATCCATTCTAACGAACTCACGGGTGAGATCCCGTCGGAACTGGGCAATCTCAGCAACCTCACCAAGCTGGACCTCAGGACTAACGAAATCACGGGTGAGATCCCGTCGGAACTGGGCAATCTCATCAACCTCACCCAACTCACCCTCGGGTCCAACGAACTCACGGGCGAGATCCCGTCGGAACTGGGCAATCTCAGCAACCTCACCCAACTCTTGCTCACGTCGAACGAACTCGCAGGCGAGATCCCGCCAGAACTGGGCAATCTCACCAGCCTCACCTCACTCTCCCTTTCGTTTAATCAACTCACGGGCGAGATCCCGACGGAACTAGGCAATCTCAGCAACCTCACCTCACTCTCCCTCAGGACTAATCAACTCACGGGCGAGATCCCGACGGAACTGGGCAATCTCACCACCCTCACCAGGCTGGACCTCTCGACTAACCAACTCACGGGCGAGATCCCGACGGAACTGGGCAATCTCAGCAACCTCACCAGGCTGGACCTCGACAACACCGCGTTGAGCGGAATGCTCCCCCAGAGCCTGACCAACCTGTCTATGCTCACTGCTTTTTTGTTCAATAACACGAGTCTCTGCGAGCCCGCCGACACTGATTTTCAGGCCTGGCTCCAAGGCATTACTACCGTCGTGAGCACGGGCTTGGACTGCACCAACGTCGCCAACGAGGAGGATGCCGACATTCCAGCCACTTTCGCCCTGAAGGCGAACTACCCCAACCCCTTCAATCCGACGACGCTGATTCGCTATGAACTGCCGCAACAAGCCTCTGTGCAGCTCTCGGTCTACGACGTGCAGGGTGGGCTTGTGGCGGTGCTCGTTGCTGCGGAGCAGGCGATGGGTCGCTACGAGGTGACCTTTGAAGCGGACGCTTTGCCAAGCGGTGTGTATTTCTACAAGTTGGAGGCGGACGATTTCCGAGCGGTGCACCAAATGCTTCTGCTACGGTAAGCCTCCTGCGGGTGTAAAAGGTCTTTACATCGTAGGTGGGTACTCAAACTATCTAGGCAGTTCAGGTCAATCATGATAACAGAGAACCAGTCTTAGCTTAAAAGCGAGCTAGAAGACTCGAAGCATAAATCGACAATACCGTGCTGGTGAATGAAGATCGGCAAGGCCCAAGAGCTTGCTCTATGGCGTAAACTCGGAGTATTCCGAATGCAGCTCAGTTTTTCGTATCGTAAGGGTTCACCACTTTCTCAACGAAAACCATCTATATCATGGAGAAGATTGACAGACGAAAATTCTTAGGAAGCTCAGTACTCGGAGCCATCGGAGTTGCAACCATTGGCTGCGCTGAAGAAAGTCAAGCTACTAACGACAACGACGAAGGGCATGCAGATAGCTCGGCGGCAGTGGGAGCTTCATTCGATAGACCGATTAGTTTTCAATCCTACGGAATGCGCAAGGAGATCGAACAAGATTTTCCTGGGACGCTCAAGGCCGTCAAAGACCTAGGTTACGATGGTTTTGAGATGTGTTCTCCTATAGGCTATGTGAAATCGGGATTTGGAAATTTGACTCCACTCCCACCGGCAGAAATAAAACAACAAATCGAAGACTCAGGGCTCTTTTGTAAGACAAGTCACTTTGTAGCGCGAGAACTTATTGAGGATGACCCAGCACAAACGGCAGACTATGCAGCAGCAATGGGACTGAGTGATATCATCATGTCTGGTTCAGGGATCGGGAATGATGGAACAGTGGACGACTTTAAGCGATGGGGCGAAAAATGCAATAAGGCAGGGGAGGTGGTAAAAGCCGCTGGACTACGTCTTGGTTATCACAATCATCAAGTGCTTCCCGTGCTAGATGGCCGCACACAATACGACGTTATCATGGATTCCCTCGATCCTGATTTGATAACGATGCAATTTCAATTCGCTTCGATTAGAGGTGGGGTCGACATTGAGCACTACTTGAAAAAATATGCAGGCCGATTTTCGTCACTTCACATGCACGACTACAATCCGACGGGTAAAGCTAGACAAGAAGGAAGACGAGGCGAAATCGTACCTCTCGGCGAAGGCATCGTTGACTGGTCCGCCTGCTTGAAAGCCGCCATGCAAAGCGATATTGCTGATCACGGCTTCATCATAGAAATAGAGACGGATCAACCCCTCGACGGTCTAAAGCGGAGCATTAAGTATTTGAAATCCGTCAAGGTCTGAGATACACGGATTTGACGTCGAAGTGCTAAAATTGTCGGAAATCATTTCTTCTTCTGTGAGGCTAATTTCCTCGGAGAAGGCTTACCATTTTCGATGAAATACTTCATGTCGTCCAGAATTTCATCTGTCGTTTTGCTGACCATCATTCTAATCATTGGGCTAAGCAATTTCCCGAGTAGAGTTAGCTTGAGTGCAGGAGTTATCTGCACTTCTGTCGTATCCGCATCGATTGATGTTAACACCATGGTATTGGTCACGTCAGTAAACATTTTGGATTCAAAAACGCCTTTGAAACTATAACTCATCTTGTCGTCGTCATAGGCAGTGAATTCCTCAGATGCCGTTCCGAAGCTAGTTTCACAAAGTCGGCCTCCAACTGGAGAGCCATCAACAGTCGGCAATTTGTCATTTGCGGTTGAGTGAGAAACTGCCGTCGCCCAGACGCCAACGTCAGCAAAATCGCGGCCTACAGTCTCCCACACTTTCTCTGCTGACGCGTTGATAGAAACCTGTTTAGAAAATTCCATAGTATAATTTAGTTGAAGGTAAACGTGCACAATCTAAGGGTCATGGGCTCCAAATTCGCTCGTTCGAAGAATGAGAATGAAGACTGAATTGAAGATAGATCAAAGCCTAACGAAATACTCTGACCCCTACTAAATTATTCGATTTGTCCTTTATGGCAAACTTCTTGGGAGTTGTCGAGATCTCGTCACGTGGACTCATGGGTGAAGACTTTGCGGCGACGGAGATGGTGACCCTGCTACGCTGCGGCTGGGCTAGTGAATTTGCCCTATGGCGCAATCGTCATAGGGCAAATCTGAGTCGAATTTTCGATTTGATTCCGGTAGCGGTACGAGCCACTGGCTCTCTCTTTTCCTTTCTAAGACGAGGGAGACCTAGTTCCAGCAGGAAGCACTCATCCAATCGACAAGCAATTGTGCCAATTCGATCCTGTGTGCTGAAAACGAGTGATCATCGTCCAAAAGAAATTCAGTGAGCCTTTCAGCTCCCGCGTCTTGAAGGGCCGTCACTCGGGAATTATGATTCCTTCCCTGCGCCCCGGTGGCGGAGATCATTAGTAAAGGAATTTGTGCAATTGAAGGGGCCAAATTTTCAAACAAATAGGACTCACTCTCGCGAACAACCTCAGCCACCGCGCTCGCTGCATCTCCGTGCAAGGGTCCCCCTTCGGCGAAATTCCCTCCTTCCCAGCTGGCGACTAGGTTCTTGTACATTTCTTCGTCGCCGCCTAGACGTAGACCCGCTGCTCCGACATCCCAGCCATCTAAATTTGCAAAACAAGCAAGGCTATCGTCCCTCTCTACTGTTTTCGCCCCCAGAAAACTTCCAAAACTGTGGCCAACGATGCCGACATTGTTTGCATCTGAACGGTGTTCGCGTGCCCATGTGGAATCCCTGACCGTAGCAAGAACATTGGCGACATCCTCAATCGCATTGGCGAAGCCAAAAGTGCCACCGCTACCCCAGCTGCCTCGGTAATGAAAAAACACAACGTTCACTCCCGACCGACGCATCGCTTGAGCAAGATCGAGGTTCTTCTCGTTTCCAGGAAATCCGTGAAGAAGTAGAACAAGCGGGTGAGGACCCGGGCCATCTGCGAGGTAGATGAGGCCATTGAGGCGACTGCCCCCACTATCGAATCTGAGCCCCATCATTGCCGGTGGATTGTCAGCATCTACAACTCCCGGATCCATAACGACTTGATCCGTGACTTGCCGAGATTGGCCGCTGACCGACGTTACGGTCAGCAAGAGTACAACTAAGATGAGGGACTTCATATTGAGTGGTGTTTATAGGAATAGCCTTTCGGGCGCACTTCGACTCCATTCTACGAATCGCCTCCAACTATTGCGATACGCCATGACAAGTATTCGTGTACTTGCAAGTATCCCAAGCATCAAGCCAATTCCGGACGGGTCTATCGACGGTCAAAAACGACTGCTACGTCCAAGAAATTGAGCTGAAACTGCCGCTTAGTTTGCCGTATCGTATCTATTCAGCGATGGTACTGAGTGATATCATCATGTCGGGTTCAAGTACTTGAAAACGGTCAAGGTCTGAACTCAGGATGTCGTTTCCCGACTCCTGGCTGAGCAATAATTCGCTCACTTCCCACAGAATATCGCGCGCTAAAAAGAGCCACAGGCCTTTGCCGTAGCTGCGATAACTTGCAAAGCATCTCGACTTCCCTTTGCCTCTCCCTTCTCGAAATCACCCTCTTCCCGCGCCATCTGATTTGTTACGTGCGCAAAACACACAAGCTTCTTGTTACGCGCCTCCGCAAAAGCATACAGAGCGGCAGCTTCCATCTCCACGGCCAACACTCCCATATCGCGTGCCTGTTTGATGGCTAGATCCGTCTCGCGGAAAGGGGCATCTGTTGTCCAAGTGGCACCGTTATGAACGGGAACGGCGAGCTTGGAAAAGACGCCGCTAAGACTTTCCCTCAAAGCCGCGTTAATATGACAGTAGTCCGACGGAGGTAGATAATGATAACTCGTGCCCTCATCGCGAATTGCTTTCTCGATAAGTACAAAATAAGGAGGATCGCCTCGATCTACGATTTGACCGGCCGAGGTCATACTAATCAAGAGCCGACACCCTGAAACAAAAAGTTGTTCTGCAAGCAACACGGCAAACGAAGAACCTACTGCACAAGCGATTATTCCGAACTTGATTCCCTCGTAATCAAAATCGAAAAGCTGGGTGTGATAACAAGCCCAGAAGGGATTGCGATGCGCTTTTTTCGAGTTCACAAGATGCTCTAGGATATCTCCGTCTGGGTCGAGAATGCAGACAGCCGGCACCTCACCCTGCGGGATCATTTGTTGTCGCCGAGCTTCCCGAAGCAAGTTCTCTGGTTGAAAAGCAGAATCTTGGTCAAAAGCTTTGTGTCTCAAGATGGGAGGGTCTCCTTCCACTGTGTCACTCATAGATTATTTCTCTTGATCTCCCGGAAATCTGGCGACTAGTGGCAAGAGCTTAGCGGGACACCTTTTGAGCCTGAACAGATCATTCTTTAAATCTCCAGTAGCGCCCAAGACTCGACCGAACGAGTTCGAGGCCAAACCTTCTATCAGGTCTCTCTCCCCCAATTATGTAAGAAATATCCGTGACAATCGACCTATCATCAGAAAAATACGAATGTCCGAGAAATCCAGAACTGACTAATGTTGCGTCTATAGTTTCAATTCCAGGAGTGACGACTAAGTCGTCTCCAGCATCACCGGCCCGCGCCCGTCCTTCGTGAACTAATTTCGACGCTTGAAGCGCTCGATCTGACGATGAAGCGTACAAAGTTACAGGTCTGCCCAAAGAAACTAGTTTTGGGACGATTTCCTCCTTAAAAACCATCGCATCAATGTCTGGAGCTGCAAGGATGATCTCCTTTAGTCGTGATCGAAATTCAGGCCGCTCAGTAAGCACATCAGCGATGACTCGCGTAACAGCACGATTCCCCATACTATGGGCAATCAAATAGATATTTTCGGCCGTTGATTGAGTAAAGAAGTCGAGGAAGAATTCCTCTAAATGAACCATTGTAAGCTCAATGGCTTCTTCATCCTCCTCATATTTCGAAACAGAACCATTGGAAGGCCAGCTGTAAAAAACGGGGGCACCTTTAAAATCAAGATCGTCTGCAAGCTGTGCGGTTCTTTTTGCGGCGTCGCTAAATGAGACGTTGAATCCATGAACAAAAACTAGAGCTGATTTAGAAGGCGATTCGTTGACCCTAGCGGAAAGATCATTAAAAACCACTGAACTTTCCTGCTCAAGGACCTTCCACAAAACGAAATGTTTATTGGCGTCTTCGTTCAGCTCGAAGCGAAAAATGGAGGGAGATTCGATAAACCCAAGCTTGTGATTCGGAGGAATCGTTACAAAACATCTCCCGTATTTCAAAACATCTTTTCCAGGACCATACACCAGGTAAGGATCTGTTGACCCAGTATGTTTACGATCGGTCGCGTAAAAGACCTCAACTACCTTATACGGCTTATTCAATGGACGACTTGGCTGAGCATCTGGTTGAGGACCATCACCAACACCCGTATCATCACCAGATGAAGCTGGCAATTGTCCCCTTGGCTTTGGTTGAGATTCAGAGACAGGGAATGGAGTCATATCGATAATCGAAATATCGTCAAAAACTAAGCTACCGTGCATGTCTGATTTACTTAGATCACCTACTAGGAGGTGTTCGATAGTCGGAAAGGAAGATGGAGACAGTGTGCTGACAAGTCGACCATTGACGTAGAAATTCTGTGTTAATGTTCTTTCGTCTACCCTTATGGTGATGTTATTCCAGGCGTCTTTCGCCAAGTGGTAGGGGATAGTCTCGTTGTCGTCCACTGCAGTGAAAGCGAGCGTACTATCCGTCATAAGAACACCGGTAACAAATACGGTCGATCCGTATGGCCAATCAGAGATAAGCTCGAAGGCACTAGAATATGTTTCGCTTTCTGGATAGACCCAAAAAGAAATCTCGTGTGCTCCGTAGTCCAGATAGAGTTCTTGATAGGAATACGAATAGGCCTCTGCGAGGGAATCACTAATCAATAGAGATTTTGACCCGGCGTGGACGGTGGAGTTCGAAATGGTGGCTCCGTGATCTGGAGTCCACCCCGTAAAGTCGGCCTCAAAATCTCCATTGGGAATGACATTCTGTCCCGGTAACAATCTTGGCGAAATGACCAGTAGTAAGATCAATAATGCTAATAGTGACTTCATTCTTCAGGTGATTTCTTAGAGTGAAAAGCGGTAAAAGTTTGATCCAATAAAGCGAGCTCTCGATGCTCTCGCAATGTCCAGAGGTACCACGCCAGAAGGACTCTATGAGTGGATTGGTATGTGGTGGGCCCTGTCAAAATGAGGATTGGTTTTCCAAGGGAGATGTCACATTAGATCTCCACGAGATTCGAGTATTGCTTTAGGCAGATTTTGCCCTAATAATACTATGATACCGAACCAAGCTTCAGAGGTCAAATATTAGCAGCTCCGAAAGTCGCTAGAATAAAGTTGACGCCTCCCTAGATTGAAGCTACATAGTCCGATTATCTATGATGTCGATACCAATCACCGAAGCGATGCCAGCTACAGGTGTAAAACAGTGGACCACGGGCACATAAAATGCTACAATTAGTCTTGTGTGACGAGTTTGTCGGGACTGTCTTTTGAACAATTATCACAGTTGGGAATTTCCCTTTTCATGACCGAGCAGAACGCCGTTCTCGAAATAAAAAATCTCGCTGTGGAATTCTCCACGCCGACCGGTCCCCTTCGGGCCGTTGAGCAATTGGATCTAAGTATCAAGGAAGGCGAGACTTTAGCCTTAGTAGGGGAGTCTGGCTCAGGCAAATCGGTAACCTGTCTCAGCATTATGGGGTTACTTCCTGATGCTGGGAAAATCGTACAGGGATCTATTCGCTTCAAAGGGAAAGAGCTACAAGATCTAGACTCAAAAGAAAGAAGACGCCTCCGCGGCTCTAGCATGTCCATGATTTTCCAAGAGCCGATGACCAGTTTGAATCCGGTATTCAAAATCGGATCACAGCTGGCAGAATCCGTAAGGACTCATTCAGGCCTGTCAAAAAAAGGTGCCATGAAGCGGGCAGCTGAGTTGCTAGATTTGGTCCAAATACCGGAGGCCAAAAGGCGCCTGAAGAACTATCCTCACGAGTTGTCTGGAGGAATGCGACAGCGAGTCATGATTGCCATGGCCTTGTCTGGAGATCCTGAGCTTCTTATCGCTGACGAACCCACTACGGCCCTTGATGTCACGGTCCAAGCCCAAATTATCGATCTTCTAGATTCGTTAAAGGCAGAGCTAGGAATGGCCCTACTTTTCGTCACACATGACCTCGGTGTCGTGGCTAGTATCGCCGATCGCGTTGCTGTCATGTATGCTGGTCAACTAGTTGAAATGGCGGATGTAAGGGATTTATTCGATCATCCCCAAATGCCCTACACTACAGGACTAATAGCTAGCGTACCAGCTCTTTCAGCAGAGGATGGATACTCCCGACTCAAAACTATCTCCGGCCAAAGTCCCTCACCTCGCGATAAGTTCTCAGGCTGCAAATTTGGACCACGCTGCGACTTCAAAATCCAGCCTTGCGAGCAAGACGATATTCCACTTATCACGACCGAAACGAGAAGTGTGCGATGTCTCCGGTCTACAGAATTGAAACTGTCTTGAGCATAACGGAGCCCATACTATCTCTTCAAAATGTCCATGTTCGCTTTCCTGCTGAGGGCGGAAAGACGGTTAAGGCCGTAACGGATGTTAGTCTGGATATTTTTCCAGGAGAAGTCTTCGGACTCGTCGGTGAGTCAGGATCTGGAAAGACCACGCTAGGACGAGCCATGCTAAAGCTCCTAGATATTAGTGAGGGTCGGGTATCCTTCAAAGGAGATAATTTGGCCGACAAGGATCGGCATGCAATGCGGGTTTTGCGATCCAAAATGCAGATCATTTTTCAGGACCCATATGGAAGCCTGAATCCACGAATGTCCATCGATGGGATTTTGCAAGAAGCGGTTCTTCTTAGTGACCCGAAGGAAAGCCTGGATAAAAGGATAGACGAGCTTCTCGACCTTGTTGGACTACCCCGCGAATCCAGGCATCGCTATCCACACGAATTCTCCGGAGGTCAGAGGCAGCGAATCTGCATCGCAAGGGCCTTGGCCGTCCGACCTGAATTCATTGTCGCTGATGAGCCGGTGGCAGCACTGGATGTTTCGATCCAAGCGCAGATCGTTAACCTTTTGCAGGACCTGAAAAAGGAATTGAACTTGACGATGTTGTTCATCGCTCATGATCTTGCCGTAGTGCGCCACATCAGCGACCGCATCGCTGTCATGTATCTGGGACGTTTGCAAGAATGTGGCCCGTCTAGTGAAGTCGTGGCTCAGCCCATGCATCCTTATTCCCAAGCTCTGCTGTCCGCTGTCCCCGTCCCAGATCCAAAAGTTAGAGCGAAAAGGCAAATTCTGAAAGGTGAGCTTCCGAGCCCCATCGATCCACCTTCTGGATGTGTATTTAGGACGCGCTGCCCGCTCGCAGATGCTGACTGTGGCAAGGAAGTGCCAGAGCTGAGAGAAATTGCTCCCGGCAGGCAGGTCGCTTGTATTAAACTAGATACTAGATACTAGATACTAGATACTAGATAAATTAGCCTGATGTTAACGAGTCAGAGGCAACACCTCTTGGACACCTCGTACTGAAAGACTCAAGCCGACTCGCTCAATAATAGCACTTAGCTCGCCCTCGGTATAACGATCAATCAGCCGGCCGGGCTGACGAATGAATTGCGTGTCTATGATTCCTCTCTGATGGTAGACGAACTTCCGATAGGCCAATCCGATTTTCGGTTGAAACTCGTATCTGATCAAGGGAATGTATCGGTCGAATATGGCAGCGGCTTTATCGCGGTCTCCTGCTCGGAAAGATTCGTAGACGGCCACGAGAACCTCGGGAAAGGCAAAGCCAGTCATTATTCCCCTGGAGCCACGTTGAAGCTCTTCCAAGAAATACTCGCCACCCAGTCCCCCGAAGATTCCGAAGTTTTCGTCGGTCATGGATTGGATCTTCGTCATCTTGTCTAGAACCGGTAGCTCCTCCAATTTGATATAATCGACCCCAGAAATCTCATTCGCGATTCGAGCGATGAGTTCTGCGGAAAGGATGGTCCCAAAGGATTCCGGGAAATCGTGGATGCCAACCGGTATATCGACGGCTTCGGAAACAGCGCCGTAGTGATTGAACAAAGCCTGATCATTCTGTATGCCGATGGGCGCCACAAAGACAGCGTCGGCTCCAAGCTCCTGTGCTTCTTGAGCTTGCTCAATAGCGCCAGCTGTGCCGAAGGCACGCACGCCAACCCATGTTGGGATGGCACCGCTGGCTTGATTTACGACACTTCGGACGACCAATTTTCTTTCCGATTCCGCCATCTTGTGCGACTCGCCCATGAATCCGAGAATGGAAACGCCGTGTGCTCCGACCTCCATTTCGAAGTCAATTAGACGACGCATGCTGGACTCATCTACACTGCCATCGTCCTTGAAAGGAGTTGGTAAAATAGGTAAAACACCTTGAAAGCTCATTTCTTCTTGTTCGTTTTATGTAGATGAATACTGTCCATTCGCTTGGCTATTGAGGCCGGACGAATCGTCCATCGCCTGCTTTCCCCGTCACTCTTCCCTGTTCGTAAATACAAGATCCCCTTAGCCAGGTAGACTCGACCTTACCCAGAACGGACATGCCGTGATACGGGCTTGCTCCGACCTCGTAGTGGAGCTCAGCGTCATCGACTGTCCACTCGGTCTCAGTGTCAAATACTACAAAGTCGGCATCCATGCCTTCCGTTAGTCGGCCTTTGTTTTTGAAGCCGAAGAGATCAGCAGGACCGCTGCAGACGAGTTCTAAAAAGCGGTCCAATCCTAATCGTTTTGTTGCAACGCCCGAACTGTAGAGTAGACTTCCTAAGGTTTCAGCTCCAGGTAGTCCTGCGTAGGCGTCAAAAATACTAGTCGTCTCTTTCCTAGAAAGAGGGTAGGGGGAATGGTCTGAGGTGACGATGTCAATACTGCCATCTATCAATCGCTCCCACAGGCCATCCACATCTTCCGGCGTCCTCAACGGAGGGTTGCACTTAGCCCGACCGCCCATTTTCGTCAAGGCATATTGATTTAACAATAGATATTGCAAACAGGTCTCTCCGCTGGCATGAACGCCTTGACTTCTGTTCCAATTTATCAAGTCGAAGGTCCGAGGAATAGTACCGTGAACCATGTGCAAATGTACGCCAGTCCAATAGGCGAATTCCAGCAAGCGACCGGCCGCCTCAGCTTCTGCGACCGCCGGTCTGCTCAAAGCATGATCCAATGCAGCCGTGCGACCAGCGGCCTTGAAACGCTCCTCCTCGCTAAAGATGATTTCTTGATTCTCTTGATGAGCGGCAACGGGCCGTTTCGTTTTTGCTATCTCTTGAAAAGCCTCGACGAATCGACCATCGGGAATCCTAGGGAATCGGATCGGATCAACTTCGATCGTCGAGACCTTGAATCCTGCGGCTCCTGCATCTGACATAGCAGCTATGTTATCGAGAGGCCCGGAAGGTCGAAAGGTGGTATAGAGTCCCACGTCAATTACAGCCTCTTTCTCCACGTCTTGGATTTTTGTAAGAAGGCGCTCTGCGGTATTGACGGGTTGGTCTGGTTTGTCAAAAGGCATGTCAATCAGCGTCGTCGTTCCTCCAGCCGCGGCTGCCCTAGTTGTAGCCGTTATTCCTTCATCCACACAGGATCGACAGTGGACATGGGCATCAACAAATCCCGGTAAAATCAAACGCTGTGAGTAGTCTAGAACTTTCTGTCCTTCAAGAGAATTACTGGACACTTTCGAAATTTTCCCGTCTTTAATCCCCAACCATGCAAGGGTGAAAGTCTCCTTTCCAGGGAGTGCCAAGTTGCCTAGCACGGCGATGTCGAAATTGTCTTCACTCATGACTAAGTCTTTCGTTGATTAGTAAGTGTCGCGGATTCTTGCATCACTTCGCGAGCGAAGCCGATAGCCAAATGTCCGAGGTCGATCACAGGAATGGACACAGATTTCTGGACCTTGTCTAGTATCGATTTGGAGTATCCCACATAATCTAGTACCAAGGCATCACTTGCTGTCCCACTAGCTAGCCCACTCATCCAAGTCTCAACCGATACGTCATCTTCGCGACTGTCCATAGAATGAACATCAATATTGAATCCCGCATTGGCCCACTTTTCTGCGGCTGGCTGGGACTGCTTTTCGAAAGGCACGATGACTATGAGTTTTTCAAAACCGGAGTCCTTGAATACACCGCAGGCGTGCTCGAAGGGTCGAATTATCAAAGCGTCTGATTTCAATTGTGGAAAGGGACCGGCACACAATACGATGTGCAGATCAACCTCGGAATCTACTCTATCAATTTGAGCTTGAATGAGCGGCTGCAAGAAAGCGGCTCCTACCTCCACACGACTTCCGTCTTTGAGTTTGGTCTCAAGTGGAAAATCCCCCATCGAGACCGAGGGAATGTCTGATGCTTTCATCGGATCAAGCGCTCCTGTCACTACAATATCTTCTATACCTAACTCCGATGAAATAATAGGAATAAGGTCTGGCCTTGGCGTCTGTCCGATGGTATGTAAAGCAGCGATAAACATACTAGAATAAAAGTAGTGCTCCGGAGGAAGGAGACCAATCTTTCAAAGAGGAAGAAATGGCTGTCAATCTTAGGGGGCTGTAAAGAAAGAGCCAAGGTGCATCGTCACGAAGAATGGAATAGGCCTGTTGATAGAGCTCTCGACGTGCCTCAGACGACGCCGTACTTTGTGCCCTATCCACCAGTCTATCAAAGTCGAGGTTCTCGTAGCCCAGCCACCATGGACCTGCAAAGCCACTATGAAATTTTTCCCGGAAGACTCTGAAGGTACTTCCTGGACTCGAATCGAAGCATGCCATCGTTCCGATCTGACCATCTCGGACGCGCATGGCGTAGCCCGGCCTATCGTCGTCTATGCGAAGTTGTGGCCTTAGGCCTACTGCAGTTAGGTATTCGCACATTCTTTCACCGAGTATGGGTGCCTCATCAGGGAGGCGCGAGGGAATGTCTATGATGAGCTCTGCGTTCTCGCACTGTCCCAATTTCAATTCGCGACGCGCTTCCTCCGGATCATAGGGCCAAGCCATTGTAGAGGGATCGAATCCCAAATGTCGTTCAGTTAATGGCCCGGTAAGAGCCGTGGCCGATCCGAACATTACATCGTCTATCAATGACTCAAGATCTACCGCCAAGTTAATAGCTCGTCTGAGATGGATGTTTTGTACCTCGTTGTTCTGAAAATTGAACATGAAGGTGGCGCAGACCGTTGTCGCGCTTCTGTCAATTCGGATGTCTTTTTCAAGGGCATGGTGGGTGGCCAGCTTCGCGGACACATCGGCCGAGCCCTTCTTAACTGCATCCAATCGAAGTTCGGCATCGGGCTCTTCCTCCCAGAGTAGACGGAGCTGGTCCGATTCCAATACCAGCCGTTTAGAATCGTAGTCGACAACGCGAAAATCGCCAGTACCTATGAAACTGGTCGGAAGGGCAGCAACGGAGTCTTCGGAAAGAATAGGAATATCACAGAGCAAGTCAGAGAGATCGGCCATGGGAAGTGGCGTTGACACCACTACATCTTCGCCCGAAGCTTCGATGCTAGCACCTTCTAAATAGCTCTTAATGACGCCGCTCGTTCCAAGCTCTCCGTCTATTACTTCATCGCGAAGCCGACGCAAAGAGAATACAGCATCCTTCACCGTCAGGGCCGAACCGTCTTGAAAGGTCTTGTCGCTCCGGATCTTAAAGGTCCAAGTCCGAGCATCATCGGAAAGTCTCCATGACTCCGCAAGACAAGGTTCAATCGAAGCGTCTTTGCCTAGTCTTATGAGGGGCTCAAACACATTACCAAGGATCGATAGCCTCTCGGCATTGTCGCTCGTAATATGCGGATCGGAAATCCGCACATGCTCTTGCAGGATTCGAATCGTCCTCATTTTGAGTGTGCTTGCTCCTCGTCCAGTTCTGGCAAGGGATCCAGTCCGAGGAGTCGCTCCGGATTGGTTTTGATCATGGTTCGAATATCATCGGGTGGAATACCGAGATCCAACATGCAGGCCACCAACTCCCTTAAGCCCTCAACTGGTGTTGGCAGAGTGTAGACTCCAAAGTCTGTGGCGAGGATACAGTGTTCGGCACCCAGCTCTCGAATTTGTTCGGAGACTTTCTTCACTCCTCCATCGGGTGCGGTGTCCATGCCTTCATCAATCGACATGTATTCTCTTTCGACGTAATAGTGCGTCTTTGGTATCGGAGTTGTGTGGGTATAAGCAGCCAAGGTGTACTCCAAGAAGGCACCCTTCGAGGCCATCCACTTGAGTTGGTCCATGCTCGCGATCTTTGTGACGGACGAGGCCACCAGCACTTTCTTGATTCCGTACTCTTCAGATAGTTCGATTAAACGGATCGCCTCTTCTACAGATATGTGCCCGGTATTCAAATAAACGTGAGGGTGATCCGCGATAAGTCGCAAGATTTCGTCTAACAGGGGGTCTGGTTTTTCTTCCAAGGGGACTCGTATGCAACGATCCAATTCCTGCGTTTTGAAATCTGGATAGAGTTCGCTCAGTGGCACGAACTCACCCTTTACTAGATGCCCTTCACGTGCAGCTTGGAAATAGGTTGAGTGTGCCCCAAAGGAAATGTACTTTGCGCCCGTACCATAGTAGAGGGCGGTTTTGACAGCTCGAGGATTCATGCCACCATAAACGGTGTTCATGATGAGACCTCCGAATGTTTCGAAGTCCTTGACCACTCGATTGACAATCCAAGATGTACCGTTTGACATTTCGAAAACGTCCATATACACGATAGCTCGCATACCAGCGTCACGCGCCTCCTGCGCCGCCTCTACGGGATCTACTCGACGTGGACTGGAAAAGATATGGGGTCCTGCATGCACATGAATGTCGATCGCACCCTTCAAGAGTTCTTTTGACAGTTCAAAGGATCGGCCTGGTGGAAGAAGATGGTCTTGCATTGATAATTATTTAAAGTTGGCCGAGCCAAATAAGGAAACCGTCTTTTTTTACTGGCATCCCGATGTTCATGTTCATCACCTTGGCATCCTCTGGAGCCTCGACGCTCTGGAGTACCTTCCCAAAATAGTCTCGGACTTCACCTAGATTTGTCCCCCTGCTGACATCCTGTCCAACGGTGACGGTAGGAAAATATATTCCTTCCTGCTCGGCTGTCAGCCACCATCTATCGCCGATTATTTTTGGCTCGGGATGTTGGATGGCAGGTCCCTTCAAGAAGCCGAGCTCTTTTAGCACATTCACGATTCCCCCGTACATCAAGCTATCATCGCGGTCACCTACCTGCCCTATCTCAGGTGTTATTTCAGGGATGCCCAATTTATCGCAGAGACCTTTTGTAGGCCAGAGCCACCAGGCAGGTCTGGCGCCTGAAGGATCTGCGGGTGGTTCGCCTCGGTATGTTGAAAGACTCACGATGCCAACACCCAATGCACGTGCCATGCGCATCGCTACTTCCTCGGCAGCTTCATTGCCAATCAGTCGACATATGACATAGGGATGCATGAGCTCTGTAAACTCGCCTCCGTGGCAGTTGATTATATATTGACTTCCCGTTGCGGCCTCAAGCATCATATCGGATATCTCTGGATAGGTTGGCGCAAACTGTATCCAATTCATCAAGGACTCTTCGTGGGTAGCCATGCTTATGACAATGCTGCCTGTTACCTCGGCGGGATCCGTCTCGCGGTATAAGCGCATAGCCGCCTCAATTCCAGCATACTCCGTTCCATGCTGACCGCCGAAAACAGTGATACGCTCTCCGGGAGTGGCTCCATTGATGATGCCAATGGGCATTCGTCGTTCCTTCCCTTCGGCATCTTTTCGACTTAGAAAAAAGCTCTCTTTCATTTTCAAACTAGATTTTTAATGAGGTCAACAAAGATGCGATGACCGTCTTTGCATCGATACAATCCAATGTCGGGATCTGCCAGATCTCCCTCGGGAGTAAATGAAATCTCTCCCAGGGCTCCAGAGTAGCTACCAAAGTTTTGCATTTCCGTCAATACCGTTGAGCGACTGATGACAGGCGCTCGTCGGATACACTCCAGAATAATATTGGCGCAGTCGTAGGCCTCGGGAGCATACTGTGGTGCATCCAACATCTTGGGAAAGCGCTCTGCAAAATCGACTAGAAATTGCTTCGCCGACGCTTTTTGCATTAAGTCGATTCCGGCCAGACTGTGATAGGGAGGCTCGGGATCTAGACTGGGTACCTCGAGGAAGGCGTAAGGCTTTAAAGCATCGCTCCCAAGGAATACGGCTTGCACACCACGATCTCTCAAGAGGTGTGTGATGATATGCGATTGATTCCAATAGACAGCGAAGTAGACGAGATCTGGCTTAGCTTCTACAACAGCTTCGATTAGATCGCTGTAATCTAATTTGCGCTCTTTTTCTCCATAACCAAAATGCAGAACAGGTGGCACGCCAAGTCTTGTGATCTCCTCAGAAAATATATTCGAGATAGGCTCGCCCCATGCGGAATCCTCATTGAGAATGGCTATGCGCTTTGCTCCAATATGAGAAACGGCAGCCTGTCCCAAAGCTCGACCCTGGACTTCGTCACTAGCTACGGTGCGAAAGAAATGTGTATAGCCCTTATCCGTCAAGAGTGGACTGGATGCCTCCGAACTCATCTGCAAAATGCCAGCCTCCGCATAGATGTCTTGCGATATAACAGCCATCGCGCTGTTGCTTGGTCCTAGGACGGCGATGGCATCTTCGCGGTCTACAAACTGCTTCGCAGCTATTCTTGATGTATCCCGGTCTTTTCCATTTACGATTACTTCCAGCTTTATCTCTACTGGGAGAGTGGAAGAAGCATTTGCTTGCTCGATGGCCATTTCGGCCGCGCAATAGCCTGCGTTGGAGTAGACATCATCGCTCGAAAGTTCAAAGCCAATAACTAGGGGTTCGGACATAAGTCGGTCTCTATTTTATGTGGGTCAAGGAAAATGTCAATCAATCAGTCTGGGGTCATAATAATCACGAAGCCAATCGCCTAACATATTGACCGAATAGACACTCATCATGAGAGCAATCCCCGGAAGGGTCGAGACCCACCAGGCGATTCGTAAGTAGTTGCGACCCTCGCCCAACATGCCGCCCCAAGTGGGCGTGCTTGGAGGTACGCCGACCCCAAGGAAACTAAGCGATGCCTCGTTGATGATATTTGTCGCCAAGGCAAAGCTCGCAACAACAATCAGGGGGTTGATAATATTGGGGACCACATGTCGGACTAGAATAGCAAAGTCTTTTAAGCCGAGCGCCCTGGCGGCCGTGATGTATTCTTGGTTACAAACTTGTAAGGTCTGCCCGCGAGCAACCCGGCAAAAAGGAGCCCAAGTTGCCAGGCTCAGCACGAAAATGACATTCATCATGCTAGGTCCAAGCAAGGCCATAATCGCGACGGCAAGCAGAATAGACGGAAAGGCGAGCTGGATGTCGACCAGTCGCATGATCGCTGTTTCGATCCAACCTCTAAAGTAGCCTGCGACAAGCCCTAAAAGAGATCCGATTACACCACCAGTGAGAACGGTCAAAACGCCGACCAAGAGCGAAACTCGTGCACCATAGATTACTCTACTCAGCACGTCTCGACCTACATTGTCTGTGCCTAGAAGATGCTGTGCGCTTCCACCTTTTGCCCAAACAGGAGGAGATAGTCGACTCCGAATATTGATGTCACCAGGATCCATTGGCGCTAATAGTGGAGCTAAAAAGGCCACTAACACAAGTCCAACAAGAATCACCAAGGCAGCGATGGCCACAGGAGACTTCATCAATTGTCGCCTCAAATCACTCATTTCGAATCCTCGGGTCAATGAATGAATAGCTGAGGTCGACCAATAGATTTATCATTACGAAAACGAGCGCCCCGAAGGTGATTACTCCTTGAACGAGCGGCAGATCACGTGCCTGAATAGCCTGAAGGGTCAGTCGTCCTATACCGGGCCAAGCAAAGACGGTCTCCGTGACCAAAGCCCCTCCTAACAAACTTCCGATCTCAATTCCCAGCATTGTGATCACTGGAATAAGTGCATTTCTTAAAGCGTGTACGTAATTGACTCGCCATTTAGGAAGGCCCTTGGCCTTTGCTGTCCGGATATAATCTTGTCCCAGAACATCTAACATGGAGGAGCGAACCAGACGCGCTATCCGTGCAGTAGAGAAAGTCGCGAGTGTTATCGCGGGTAGCAACAAGTGAGCGAATGTACCTCTTCCTGAAACCGGGAGCCAACGCAGCCAAACACCAAAGATGAGAATGAGGATAATACCCAACCAAAACGTCGGCACAGATTGAGCAAATAGCGCACTGCTCATGGCTATTCGGTCTGCCGGAGAATTTCGCTTAACGGCGGAAAGAACTCCAAGTGGAATAGATACAAATATGATCAAGAATAGTGAAGCAGCGGTAAGTTCGAGAGTCGCCGGGAATCGTTGGAGGATCAGATCCATCACAGGGACTTGCTGGCGAACAGAAACGCCAAAATCTCCTCGGGGAATGCCAGATAGATAGTCTCCATATTGAACCAGCAGGGGCCTATCGTAACCCATCTGCTGACGGAAGGCTGAAATCTGCTCAGCCGTCCAGTGATCACCTATCATGAGGGTGGCTGGGTCGCCCGATAAGAAGGTCAACGCAAATGCAATCGTTGCTACCGCCCACAGAATGAAGACGGCCATTACGAGGCGCTTTCCGACGTATCGAAGCATAGGCGTTCTGCTATGGGCGAAAGTGCTTATTCAGAAAGGCTGACCTCCCAAAGATGAATTAATTCATCAGGTCTCGGTGACCAGTTTACCCGGTCACTCACACCATAGGTATCCGGTTGAATATGTAGGAAAATCCATGGCGCCTCCTCATGCACAATTTCTTGCATCCGATGACCAATTGCTATCCTTCGATCGGCATCTAAGGATATTTGAAGTTCGTCCCAGAGCGTCTCGTATTCTGCGTTCTCCCATCGGTAAAAATTAGAAGGACTAGTTATGGTAAAATCGGCAGCTTCGGTTAGCAATTCGAACTCACCTCCTGAACCTTGCATAAATAGTCCAGGCAGATCGTAGGAAAGTAATTTTGATCGATAATTGCCCCACTCGTAGGATCGAACTCCCTCCCGAAAAGTCACGCCAATTTCCTCGAGCTGAGAGGCGATAACTTGGGCAATCTCGAAGTCCTGAATCCACTTTCCGATTGGTGTATCCAATGAGGACAATTGAAAACCGTTTGGATATCCGGCTTCGGCCAACAGAGCTCGAGATCTATCAGGATCATAGCTATAGGCCTGAAGCGAAGGATGGCTGAAAGGTGGATTGAACATATACGACATGCGATCGATTTCACCACCAAACAGACCCGCGCTGATGGCATCAAAGTCGATGGCGTGATTTAGGGCCTGACGAACTCTTTTGTCTTGAAGAGGCTTTGATCCACCTGCAGTTGTGATACCGATCATTATCCGTCGTCCACCGGGGATAGCGTTAACATGGACTCCGGGAGACTCGTTGAGCAGTCGGGCTTGGTCAAATGGGAGATCACTCACGATATGGACCCCTCCAGTCTCCAGTTCTGCCAAGCGCGTTGATACTTCTGGAATAACGCGAAATACAATCCGATCCGTTATTGGCGCCTTGCCCCAGTAATCTGGGTTTGCTCGCAAAGAAATATGACTATCTCTAATGCGCTCCTCAACGAGATAAGGCCCTGTACCCATGGCATCCTCCGCCCGTTGTGCCTCGTTTTTCCCCTCGTAGAATCCTGCTTCGATCATCCACATCTGGGAGAGATAGAAGGGCAGCAGTGCTTTAGGGCCATTCGTGGTGATGTTTATTGTAAGGGAATCGACGATATCAAGACGCGTGATGTCCGCCGATGGAACAGCCACCGATGCACCACCAACCATTTGCCCATTTTCATTTCGTCGGTAATAGCTCTCGATTGAATACTTAACGGTATGGGCATCAAAACTTTTTCCATTGTGAAAGCGCACACCTTCTTGTAAATGGAAGGTCCATGTCGTATCACCTTCGAGCCGCTCCCAAGATCTAGCTAATAGAGGCTCGATCTCCATATCTCGATTGAAAAAGGTCAAGGATTGGTAGATATGA
The DNA here is from genome assembly GCA_965250215.1 of Rhodothermales bacterium. GTDB lineage: Bacteria > Bacteroidota > Rhodothermia > Rhodothermales > DATKEJ01 > CBDFNN01. The sequence goes on from CBDFNN010000004.1 coordinate 502,489, forward strand.
TCGCCAAAGGCAACCTCGACTCGGCTGAACATTCCGAAGGGATCGAGAGTGGAAATATCAGTCGAACTGGCTACCGTTAGATCATTGTCCTGAGAACAACCAATTAAAAAAGCAAGGATAAATACTGCTGCTGGCACGTGTCGCATTTACCAAACCGTTTTACTTTTCCCTCCATCCACAAAGAGTGTTGAGCCGGTAATATATCGGGCTGAATCTGACAGCAAGAAGGCACCTACTTCGCCAAACTCTTGGATGGTACCGTATCGTCCCATCGGAATCATGGCATGTCGTTTCTTTTGCCAGTCTTCCAGCTCTAGGCCCAATTTATTTGATTTGAAGACATCGTTTGATCTGACCCGGTCTGTATCGATTTGCCCCGGTACGAGGTTGTTTATCCGAATGCCTTCTTTTGCAAGATCTGTCGACAGACTCTTCACCAAACTAACAACACCAGACCTGAAAACATTTGAAAGCAGCAGAATGTCTATAGGCTCTTTTATCGACGAGGATGTAATCGTCACGATTGATCCTGATCCTTGATCGCGCATCCTCGGAAGAACAGCTCGGATCATTCGAACCGCACTCATTAGGGTGAGATTGAATCCCTTTTCCCAGTCGGTGTCCGAAAAGTCGTCAAACTTTCCTGGCGGTGGACCACCGGCGTTAACGACAAGTCCGTCTATGCGTCCAAAGGCGTCTAAGGTGTTATCTATCCAAGATGTGATCGATCCAGGATCGGTCGCATCCATGACGTATCCCACCGCTTTGATATCGTGGGCTTCGGACAGAGATTGTGCAGCCTTCTCAATATTCTCTTTCGTTCGACTGGCCAGTGAAACAGAACCGCCCTGCTTTGCGACGGCCTCCGCAATGCCAAAACCTAATCCGGCAGAGGAAGCTGCAACAGCGATGATTTTGTCTTTGAACATATCCTTTGTTTTAGAAACGACTTGTGCCCGGGGTGCTTCTGAGATGAATATAGTTATTGAGCGGTTTTTAGCAATTCTATAAACATGGGTTGGGGCGGTGATCGAAATTTGGGATCTATTATTTGAATAATTGGCTCTTCCAGCTATACTTGTGTGTAGCTCTTCCAAAAACTCACCTAGATTGAACATGAAAATCCCCCTAACTTCGGTGTTAGCCGCCTTCGCTCTTTTCTGTTTTTCATCCACCGCCTTCTCGCAAGTCGACACAACATTTACCGTGACGAGCGATGGAAAGGTCGGCATTGGAACGACATCACCGATATCAAATGTACAAGTGAATAGCGACATAGGGGCAGGAACGACTCTTTCACTTGTGAACTTAAGCGAAGGTGGAGATTTCTGGACGATGATGTCTACCGGAATTGACAACGACGAGGTTGCCGGATCTCTCTTGCTTTTTAACCACCGTGGTCCCCGTGTTCCATTTATCATTGTCCCAGATGGACGAGTTGGACTGGGAACGATTGTGCCAGACGCTCAACTTCATGTGTCCAGCGATTTTGGTGATGGGACTACCTTAAGACTTCAAAACGAATCGGACGGGGGAGATAGTTGGACTATGATGTCAACAGGTGAGGCCAACTCCGAGGCAGCAGGTTCACTACTACTGTTCAATAGAAACGGCACTAGCGTTCCGTTCATGCTTGACCCCGATGGTAGACTTGGACTTGGAACGACCGCGCCGTCATTTCCTCTTGAGATGGAAAGTGGAGCTCATGTTACCGAAGGCGGTGTCTGGACTGACGCAAGTTCACGATTATTGAAAGAGAATATTCAGGACCTTTCCGCAGCGCAGGCAATGGATGTGTTGACCAGGCTCGATCCAAAATCTTACAACTACAAATCCGAAAAGGATGAGCAGTATCTCGGGTTTATAGCGGAAGATGTACCTGAGCTGGTAGCGATGGGAAATCGAAAAAGTCTAAGCCCAATGGACTTCGTGGCCATTCTGACTAAGGTTGTTCAAGAACAACAAAGAAAGATTCTGGAGCTAGAGGCACTGATAAACCAAGGGAACTAGCATGGATTCTATAACTCAGACAAGAGGGGTCAATCTGCCCTTTAAATTTATTCTAGATCGTGATTCATGTCGAGATAGGATCGTTTTGTCGGCCTTACTGCTAGTGTTTTTTTCACTTGCGTCGTTCTCTCTAGCCGAGGCTCAGATCGTCATCGACAATCGAAATATTGCTTCGGATGAAGTGTTTTCAGACGCGGTATCCGTGCTTATAGGACCAAATGTGGTTGTCGAGGAATCGGCCTCCTTAGCTGTACATAGCCCATCTATTGGAATTACGGGCAGATTCAGTATTGCTAGCGGCGGTACTTTCGTGACCAGCAGTATGCCAATCAATACTGCAATTGGACAGGGCTTAGAGATACCGATTGAAAACCCAATCCTTGAAGCAAACTATCCTAATCCCTTTACGAGCTCTACGAAAATCGCTTACGTTTTAGACGAAGCATCGAATGTAAAACTTGAGATTGTGGATCTCCTTGGTCAGAAAATGGTGATGCTAGATTCGGGGCCGCGGAGTAGAGGTCGGCATGTTCTTGACTGGGATGGAAGGACAGAGGCGGGTGAATACCTAAGTTCTGGCACCTACATTTTGACGATTTCGCTTGAGGGTCGAAGAGACGCCCGTCGCATCGTGTTGGCTCGATAGTTCGGGCCTGGAAGACGCCACAGCTACAGCTACGGCCAAGCAGGCAAAAAAAACCGGCTGAGGACTTGAGCCCCAGCCGGCTGTGTAAGCGTAAACCGATGTTCCGGATTACTTGAGCAGTGTCACACTCTGACCGGCCCGGAAGGTGTTGCCGATGAGTTGAATCATGTAGAGCCCACTCGGCAGCCCACTGCCATCGATCTCCACGACCTGCATCTCGTCAGCTGCCGGAATGCCCTGGTAAATCGTCCGGACGGCTTGGCCGTGTATGTTGTACATCGTCATCACAACTGGCTGTGTTTCATCCACAGCAAATCGGATCGTAGCAGAGGGGTTGAAGGGATTCGGGTAGGCTTCCGTTAGGAAGTACTGGTCGACCACTTCTAGGGTGGCTTCGACCTCTTGTGAGTACTCAAACTGGCCGTCGAAGTCGATTTGTTTGAGACGGAAGCTGTGCGTGCCCGGCTCCAGATCGGCGATGCGGTAGCTGTAGGTTTGCGCTTCCAGGGTTGATCTGTGGCCCTCGACGAAGTCCAGCGTCTGGAAGGCCTCGCGTACCTTGTGTTGCACTTCGAAACCGGCGTTGTTGGTTTCACTGGCGGTCGACCAGTCGAGCACAAGATCTTTCCCATCGACCTTCGCTTCGAATGAGGACAGTTCAACCGGCAAGGCCGCATTGGTTGCGATGGCTCCAATCATTTCGTGCCCATTTACGGACTGCGAGAGGACAGTCACCAGTGTGGTTGCTCCTGTAGTGGTATTCACACTCCGCATTTCTGCCTCCCCTCCACCTCGGTAGGCAAACAGGTAGATGGTCCCGTCGCTACCGTCGAGGTCCATCCCCTGTGCAAAGTTTGCGGCGAAGCCCGTTGGGCCCACCACCGCAGCCGCAGCTGTGGCCTTATTGATCGAAATAATTTCATCATCGATGATTTCGTGGCCGTAAAGCTGACCCGTGAGGTCAAACGCGATGTCAATCACGATTTCAGCACCCGTTATCGGACCTATGAGCGTAACGGCCCCGGTAGCCAGGTTGATCGTGTGCAACTGCGACGTGCCACCGCCTGACGAGGAAACATAGACATTGCTGGACGTGGGATCAGCGGCCATGCCGGTCCAGGTCTGGCCAGGCGACGGAAGAACGGACCCGACTAAGGTCGGCACGGCTGTCGCCGTACTGACCGAGAAAAGTTGTTCCAGGCTGTTGTCAATGCAGAACAATTCTGTAAAGGTGGACGGCTCGGCAAAATCGCAGGCAAACATGGAGCTGCCAACCGCGCCGATGAAGTTGTGAGGCGGACCCGAGTTAATCGTATTGGAAAGCAAGCCATCAAAAGCTCGAACATCCATGGCGAACCAGGTGTCGGTCGGGTCAAGTTGTTGCGGGGCCTCATCACTTCCTAGTATACCGGCACAGGCCTGATAGACTTCGGGTGGTTCCGGCAGGGCAGACTTCTCAAGGTTTTGGCAATCAATCTGTGCCAGAGCCGGAGTGCACCAGACAAAGAGCAACAGAATGGTCATGTATTGTATTCGCATTTTCATAATGAAAGGGTTGATACGATTGCCGTCTCGACGAGGTATTCGAATTCTTAAGCAAAACGTAGAGGTGAACAGAAACAGAAAGAGCATCACGATAAGGCAAAATATTCTGCCGGCCATGGACGAATATACAAAGTCCTCTATTTATTTTCGATTGGGAAATATTATCTCCGATTCGATATTCGAAAATTTGTTCTTGTACGAGTCCGACTGAGCGCGTCTTATATGTAAACCCAACAAAAACAATCCAAATCGATGAATTTTGGATCTACCTTAACTAAATGAAAAGCGCTTACGTAGTGGACGTCAGGCCTTTGAATAGCATATAATCTTTTGAATAATTACTATTCGTCGCATAAAAGTCCCTGCCGGTCCGCCGGGCTCGCGAACTGGCAGGGGCATGGGTCAGGAAATGGCAAGGCGTCAGCTGATTTTCGAAATTCAAGCTAGCCGGCGGCTTTCTCTGGTGTCGGGATTGATCAATGGGACAAAAAGCCGGCTGAGGACCAGAGCCCCAGCCGACTGTAATAGCGAAAACCGACCTTCCGGACTACTTGAGCAGTGTCACACTCTGATCGGCACGGAAGGTGTTACCTACGAGTTGAATCAGGTAGAGCCCACTCGGGAGCCCACTACCGTCGATCTCCACGACTTGCATCTCGTCAGCTGCCGGAATGCCCTGGTAAATCGTCCGGACGGCTTGGCCGTGCATGTTGTACATCGTCATCACAACTGGCTGTGTTTCATCCACAGCAAATCGGATCGTAGCAGTGGGGTTGAAGGGATTCGGGTAGGCTTCGGTTAGGAAATACTGGCCGACGACCTCAAGGGTGGCTTCGACCTCTTGCGAATACTCGAACTGGCCGTCGAAGTCGATTTGTTTGAGGCGGAAGCTGTGCGTACCCGGCTCCAGATCGGCGATGCGGTAGCTGTAGCTTTGCGCTTCCAGGGTTGATCTGTGGCCCTCGACGAAGTCCAGCGTCTGGAAGGCTTCGCGTCCCTTGTGTTGCACTTCGAAACCGGCGTTGTTGGTTTCGCTGGCGGTCGACCAGTCGAGCACAAGGTCTTTCCCATCGACTTTCGCTTCGAATGAGGACAGTTCAACTGGCAGGACATTAGTTGCGATGGCTCCCGACATTTCGTGCCCATTCGCGCCATCCCCGATGACAGCCACCAGTGTGGTGGCGCCTGTAGCAGTACTCACGCTCCGCAATTCTGCAGCCCCCCCACCCAGGTAGGCAAACAGGTAGATGGTCCCGTCGCTAGCATCAAGGTCCATCCCCTGTGCAAAGTTTGCAGCGATGCCCGTTGGGCCCACCACGGCAGACGTAGCTGTGGCCTTATTGATCGTAATAATTTGATCGGATGTGATATCGTGGCCGTAAAGCTGACCCGTGAGGTCAAACGCGATGTCAATCACGATACCGGCACCCGTAGGACCTATGGTCGTAACAGCCCCGGTAGCCAGGTTGATCGTGTACAACTGCGTCGCCGTGGAAACATACACATTGCTGGAGGTGGGATCAGCGGCCATGCCGGTCCATGTCGCGCCTGGCGACGGAAGAACGGACGCGACTAAGGTCGGCACGCCTGTCGCCGTATTGACATTGAAAAGCTGTTCTAGGGTGTTGTCGATGCAGAACAATTCTGTAAACGTGGACGGTTCGGTAAAATCGCAGGCAAACATCAAATTGTCTCCCCCGCCGATGAAGTTATGAGGCGAAGCCGTGTTAATCATATTTGAATACATTCCATCGGGACTGGCAAATCCAAAATCCATGGCGAACCAGGTGTCGGTCGGGTCAAGTTGTTGCGGGGCTTCACCACTTCCTAGGATACCGGCACAGGCCTGATAGACCTCGGACGGTTCCGGCAGGACAGACTTCTCAAGGTTTTGGCAATCAATCTGTGCCAGAGCCGGAGTGCACCAGACAAAGAGCAACAGAATGGTCATGTATTGTATACGCATTTTCATAATGAAAGGGTTTATACGGATTGCGGGCTCGAGGTATTCGGTATCCTTTTAGCAAAACGTAGAGGTGATCAGAAACAGAAAGAGCATCACGATAAGGCAGAATGTTCTGCCTGCTATGGACGAATATACAAAGTCCTCTATTTATTATCGATTGGGAAATATTATCTCCGATTTGATATGCGAAAAGTCGTCCTTCGTACCACATCGACTGAGCGTCTTCTATGGAAACCCAACAAAAACAACCCAAATCGCCGAATTTTGGATCTACCGTAACTAAATGAAAAGCGCTTACGTAGTGGACGTCATGCTAATTTGGAGCAGAACACCTCCAATATCACTTTTACCATTTTAACAGAATTTCTATGAAAAACATTGTTCGAATTACGGCTCTCTCATTTTTAGGTCTACTAGCTGGCAGTAGCTTTAACTCTCTCATGGCTTCAAGCGAAACAGTACTTGAGAAAGAAACAGATCGATTTAGTGAGGCCTTGGTCGTCGCCCTTCAAAACGATAACGAAGGAGTCCGAATGTCCGCATTGCAGCAAGTAATAAACTACCGAGACGAAGTAGATGTGAGCGACGCGATTTTTGAAATCGTATCCATGTACCGATCGAATGAAAATGAAAATGTCCGTATTTTAGCCTTGTCTGCCATTGTCAGTACACAAAATGAGTGGGCTATGGATTTCTTGAAACGAAGTGCAGAATTTGAAAACTCTGAGCGTGTAGAAAGAATGACACGTGCTGCTCTGAGAAGCTAGAATTGAAGACAAGATCGGTGGGTCAAATTGGTCCTCCGGTCATGTCACGTTATTACTGACAGCACTTCTTCCATCGCACTCCGTAGAATGTCATCCACAATTGGTAGACAACTAACTAGGAGGAAGTAGCTTTCAGTTTTGCATTTCGCCTCCTCGAAAAACGAAGGCGACATTATCACACGATAGAGTGATGGGAAAAGACAAGAAATCAAAAGGCTGCGGTTGTTTCGGCGGCGGCGTTTTTGGAAGTGTTGGAGCGGTCATTGCAGCTATCCTCAGTTGGAATGCAAACCACAGTTTGTTGTGGGCACTCATCCACGCATTTTTCAGCTGGTTTTATGTCATCTATCACTGGTTGACCCACGGTAACATCCTACCGTAATTGCATATTTCATTCTGTAGTTCGCTAGCTAAGCAGGATCAGCCCTTTAATAGATTGAAGCAAGGATTTCGACTTGGTCTCGGATTAGTTTTCGAGCTGAGCAGTGTCCCTTTCAAACAAATGCTTCGGGTTTAGTGATGCAAAGGTGAGAATTGTGAACACCGGGTATGGAGAATTCGATGTTATAGTCTATCTCAACAATACCGTCTTTCTCATTTCACTGAAAGCACCAAATTGCAAACTGAGCACGTAAATGCCAGAAGGAATTTGATTCGTCTTGTCGGAGAGACGAGGTTCTTCCTCAGTCTCTACATACTCTACAGACTAGTCTCTGAGCGCTGTGCTACTTAAGAAGTGTAAAGGCCTTCGACTTTGTACCGAAGCGTGTCGCGAGCTGATAGAAATAGGTTCCGCTTGGTAGTTCTGACCCATCAAATTCAATGGACTGAAGCTCAGCCACGGGAGCAACACCAGAATAGGGGACGGCTAACAGGTTTCCCATGGCGTCATAGATGGCCAGGCGAACAGGAATAGACTCTGCGACGCTAAATTGAATTCTTGTACTTGGGTTGAATGGGTTTGGATAAGCGCTTTGTAAATCGAATCTATCAGGGATCTCGGTTGTCACTTCGAGTATATGGGAATATTCGAAAGATCCATCGAAGTCCACCTGTTTCAGTCTGACATATTGCTTTCCGTGTATGATACCTTCTAAATCATAGCTGTAGGATTGGGCTTCTGTTGTGCTACCGGATCCGGCGACCCATTCTCGGTCGACGAAGTTGTTTCCGTCGGCGCTTAGTTCGATAGAAAATCCGGCGTTATTATTTTCGGAAGCGGTGCTCCATGTCAGATTGATTCTTGAAGCTTCAGATACAGCATCAAAATTAACCAGCTCTACCGGGAGGAGAGTACGTGCCAGGGTAAAACTTTGGAGCAATTCACCACCACCATTATTGCCCTCGATGGTTATTGAGGTAATATCGTTTGTGGAGGTTATTCCGAAGAATGTAGGTGCATCAGCTACGCCCGGGAGCGGAGTGACGGAGGTTGCAGCCGTATTATCCTCGACCGTAATCGTAACGCCTTGGCCTTGGATTAATTCAACGACTTCGAAGGCAATTCCCACGACTCCTGCGCCCAAGTTGTTAATTATATATTCGTCAACAAAGGTGGATGGTCCGAACGTGTCGCCAGTTGGACCTAGAATAGTTCCGACACCGAGGACTACCATCAAATTCAACGGTTCACTCGCCCCGAAATCAACTCCTGGAATAATGCTCCCTGCATTGAAACAGAGATCCGTCGTCGTGCTATTAGTTGGGTTTGACGTACACCCTACGACGAGCCCATCTGCTACCAAATTGTTCTCAAAGTCTTCTTCTACTCTGTTCGCCGTGGCCGCCTCAAATGAGGGTCGATCTGTGTAGGTAGTAAAACTCAAGAATTGCCCTGCATTTGGATTGGGCAGGACTTCGGACGAAATCACCGGCCAATCAAAGATGCCATTCTGGTACATTTCGTAGGCTTCTGTCCAAGAGGATTGAGCCGTTGCGCTCGCCGGTATGATTAGGAAGAGCAGAGCTAAGATAAAATAGTTGCGGAGTTTCATGATCGTTTGTTTTAGCGTCTCGGATAGTGGAAAAGGATTCCTTCAAACAAGGTGAAGCTTAACGAGGTTAAACTAGGTATATAGTAAATTGTAAGTTCAATAGCTCGGTTTCATCTCTAATTCCTCCTTTCTAATGCTCCGTCATGCCAAGACCACGGCATGACAAATTAGTCCCAGAGTTTCTTAGATTATGTCTGGGATGGACTGAACGCGAATCGAAGAGGGAGCGTTCAGACTTAAGGGTAAAATAGACGGCTGGGTTTCTACCCATGCTACATAAACAGAGTGTTATGAAGAAGGCAGATATAGATTTCGAAGACCTACTGTGGTATGCCCAACGCGCGAAGGCAGCCTACAAAAGTGAGGCATTTATTAAGAAGACCTATCCAGAGACAGTGCGAGTGGCAACTTTGAATGACATCGATGTCCAGTACTTCCTTGAAGTTCTTGCTGATCAAAATCTACAAGTAATCTCGGTGAGAGGGACCGCAAATTTTAAAAATGCCAAGGAAGACGCGGAGTACACGCAATCCAAGAATAAAAAGCTTGGTATCTATGTCCATCATGGATTTGACGAAGACTCCAGTAAGGTATACGCCGATCTGTCACCCTATCTCAACAAGGATTACAAAGTCCGAGTGACCGGTCATTCCCTAGGTGCCGCCATATCGACGCTTTTGATGATGTACTTGTATGAGGATGGTTACCAGGTCGAGAGATCGATTAACTTTGGACAACCTAAGGTTACCAACAAGAGGGGTGTAGAGGCTTACGACTTTCTGCCACTTCTCCGTGTGGTGGATGAAGAGGATTTGGTACCGCTCGTGCCGCCCATCACATTGATAGATTCATTTCACGGAGTCTACGAGCATCTAGGTGAGGAGGTGATCCTGCTCTCAGGCGTGTACTTCGTTTATCTCAAACAGTCCATGGCCGAAAGAAAATCGATCGGCGATTTTTGGAAAAATCTTGGACACGAAAGCGTCAAAGATCACTTCATGGATAACTACTTGAAAAACGTCAAAAGCAAACTAGGGAAGGCCGTTCAAGTCCCCTATGCAGACAGAGAGAACTATATCAGAGACCCGAGCTAAGGATTACGGAGGCTGAATAGAGCTAGGTCGACTATTTCGAAGAAGCAGAGAACGCGATTAGGCCTAAGATCCGAGAGACTCATTTTAGAATTACCATTTGCCGACTCGCCTCCTGATCACCAGCTCGGATTCTATAAATATAGACACCGCTTGGTAGATCAGATCCATCGAATGATACATTATGGACTCCCGGTGCCTGCTGGCCCTCGATCATTGTGGCCACGATTTGGCCTATCGAATTGAAGATTTCAAGCCTAACCATGGACTCTTTTTCAAGCCGATAACTGATAGTGGTTTTGGTCTTGAATGGATTTGGATGATTCTGGTCAAGAGCAAACACGGATCCCATTTTCGAATAAATTCTGTATCTGTTTTCGGTCTGAATGGTGGGTCTAATCACTCCTGATCCTCCCGATCCAGCGGTTACATAAACGAATTTAGGACGACAATCCGACTCACTGGTGCTTATTCTTCTCTTATCGTTTCCAAGCGAGGGCTCATCAAGACGATACTTCACACTACAAGAAACCGGCCTAAGAAGCAGCCCTTCGCCAGGGTCGATCGTGATGTTGAACGCACCATCCTCATCGATTCCATACATCACACCGTTCTCAACATTTTCGACCGCCCTCGCATCTAGTAGCTCATTGTCTAGCTGAACTTTAATCGTGCGAGTCGAATTGTCAAAGGTTTGTCGATTGACCAACATGAAGTAATCGTAATATTTGGTGTCATCGCTGAAAATGCTGAGATTCAGGTCTTCGACTTCTGTTCCGTTCTCTCTGATGTCCAATACATACATGGGGCCGGAGTAGTCAAAATCGCATCCGAGATCGTGGTCGATAAGGGATTGAATATTTCCTCCATAAGCCTTGCTGTACTCAGCGCTCAAGTGGAGTAGAGTCGGGCCAATCTGGTGAACCCTTGAATTTATCTCTCGAATGCTGTTCCACGAATTCTTGTATCCCGTGTACAAGCCCTGAGATGAATCGAAGAAATTGCTGTGATGTGAGTAGTTGTTATCCACCGCGGCAAAAACATGTTCTCCATTTTCCCGAGTATCGTATTGCGATCCATATTGGAAATAGAACAATCCTTTCGCTCCATAGCTCAGCGCAAGAAATATTTCCGCAGAACGTTCATTGGCTGTTATGGGTCTGAACGTCACACTACGCCCTTCTGGTTGGTAACTGTAGTTCTCTGCAATTCCCAGGTTCTGAGGCATATACCAGAAGTCACGATTAAATTGCTTGGCGCTTTTGGCCGCGCATGGTATTCTCGGAAAGTAGGTGTTAACTAAGTCGGCCTGAATTTTTTGGTTGTAGGCGAAGTCGCTTTCTGGACTCGCTTCTCCGTAGGGTGGAATACCGTTTCCACCCTGCGGAAAATCTGGACTTGGTGTGTCCGCTCTAAAGGGATAAAAATCCACAGGAAAATAGTGAGGATTGGAGATGCTTAAATATTCCTCGTATCGTTTAAGCCGACGTTCATTAGTCGAACCCACGGCGAAGGCGGTCAACACTTTAATCCCTTTTTTTGCGAAATAATCATTCATATACCTGTGGATGCGCCAGGAATTGAAGCGAGGTTCGTCCCCTAAAACAACATGAGTAATATCCCTTCCCGGTCCACCACGACGTTCGTTAATTATATTATCGAGCTCCTGGTTATAGCGGTTATGCAATAAATTCGACGCGACCTCATTTTCGAGCTGAACCCAGTCGACCGATACAGAGCGCTGGCCGAGCCATTCTATCTGAAGATTTACAACGGCTCGATTCATCTCAACCAATAGAGAATCCTCACCCGCGATGTTCTTAAGCATTAAGGAATCGTTAGGTATTTCAAATGGGATCTCGGACCAATCGATTTGGACATATTCGTCTCGAGGATGATCGCCTGATCGGATGACGAATGAATATCTCTTCTCCAAACAAGGAGTCCAAAATTCTGCCGTACATCCGTCGTTGGACAACCTACCAAGAAGCGTGATTTTCAGAAGATCTACATCCTCAGTATCGGTCGGAGAAGTGCTGTCGACTTTGAGCCTAACCTTGCCTCGGAATGCATGGACTTCTGAGGGTTCTGCTCCAGGTTCGTGATCATAGTCAGACCTGATCATGTGGTAGTTGCCGAAAGAGGTATTCAATTTCCCCGCAAGAATTCTACCCTCTGCGGGATCACTAAGCTCGGCCCTTACAACATTTGACCCCGGTGCACATTCAAAAAACAAACAGGAGTCGTCATCGCGGATTGTGGGATAGTCTCCCAATTCGAAATACCAGGGATCTTCGACGTCGTAACGAGCACTAATTGCCTCCGACCCTCCGGTATACTGTTGAAAATACCAAGAATGCAGGAATACCGGGATTCCTCTTGTTGCGGCAGAGTCTAGCAGAGCAGGGTAATATTGGATTTCAGGTGGATTTGAAAGAGGTAGCCCTCGCTCCATAGCATGCCACATATTGATGCCCACGCTGTCGATTCCCCCAAGGCTACGCATTCCTGCATCTCTCTGACTGTTCTGATAGGTGTGATAAGCACCGATAGGAAAGTCGCTCTGAGCGTGTAACGAGGAAACACACCACAGCAACAAAATGGTGGATAAGGCCCCAGCACGAGCTATGGGTATGGTCTTCATTCAGGATGGTAAAAGTATCTCGCAATTGGCAGTTACAAATAGATTGCCAATCTGATCAGAGTAGTCTACGATATATAGACAAGATCGGTCGAGGGGAAATTCCTCCGATTTAGGGTAATAAAAACCCTCTCGTTCTTTTATGGATCAATACCACATTTTTCCTCGCTCGAAAATTGCATGACTTAAGTCGGAGGTAATACATTCCACTGGATGCCCGATTCATTTCATCATCTTGCATCTCACACAATCGTCTCCTACCCGGTGACTGAAATCCTTGAATCAAGCTTCTCACTTGCTCCCATCCATTCGATAGATACTCAAGTCGCAACCTTCCTCCCCAACGCCAAATTCGCCGAGGAGGGGATTTGGTTCTGCTATGAATCAGCTTTATTTAACAAGTGTGACTTGCTGCTGGCCTACGAAATTCTCACCCACGATGCGGATGAAGTAGGGCCCGCCTGGCAGCCCATTGGCCGTAAAGGTGAAAGTGTGCCGGTCCTGGCCCGTGAGTTGGCCTCTATGTAGCACGTCCACAAATTGACCCATCAGGTTGTAGACACCCACTTCCACATTCTGGTCGCTGGCAATCAAAAGCGTGAATCGACCTTGTGGGTTGAAGGGGTTCGGATAGAATGCACCGAGCACATATCCGTCTGGCAGGATTCGGTCCGTCTCGATGACGCGGCTGTATTCAAATGCTCCATCGAAGTCGAACTGCTTGAGCCGGAACTTGTGATGACCGTAGTCAAGGCCGTCAACGCGGAAGCTGTAGGACTGGGCATCGCTGGTGGTGCCGGCTCCTTCGATGAAGCTAAGAGATTGAAAGTCACCTTCACCTACGGCCTGTTGGACCTCAAATCCGGCGTTGTCAGTTTCTGAGGCAGTAGCCCAAGAGATCAAGGCCGTGTCATCATCCATGGATACATTAAAGGCGGTCAATTCAACAGGCAGCCGCTGCGGGATATTGTTCACGCCGATTTGACCATTGATGGCAATAGGAGCCAACGACAAGCTCGCGGTACCTGATGTTTCAAACGCACCTGTAAAGTCGGCGGGTCCAAAGGGTAGACCGGTATTGGCAAGGGGTACGGCTGTTCCGTCGTCTATGCCAGTTCGAAGACCGGCAAAAGGGGCTACGGCGTGGGTGATGGGACTGGCCGATATCATTGAAAAGAAGACAAAGTCTCCATTCCCTCCATCGGTGATTAACATCTCGTTGTCAGGTGTCAACAGTACTGCAGAATCTCCACCGGCACTGGTCCCCGCATCCCAATCGGCATAGAGCCACTGGGTAATATTAGAGGAACGACCATTCAAAGGGGTAAGAGTCAAGTTATGTACAACACTGGCTAAGCCTCCAGGTCCGCCTCCTCCGGTCCCACTCAGGGGGTTTAGATCGGTCAAGGTCACGGTCCACACGGCTGAGAACAGGCCGCGACTATCCACATCATTCCAAGTGAATGTGCCCACATTACCACTGTAATTTTGAACGTCCGGGTTAGCCAAGGACGACGGGTCGGGATCACCATCGATGGAATAGAACCACCCCATTTCAAACAATTGATCCCCTCCGGGATTTAGGTTGTTCGCAGCAAAAAAACGGGCCGTCTGTGCGAAATCCATTGTAGTAACTCCGTCGGTGAGGGTCCCCTGGGCGTTGGTCGTGTTGGGGAGATAGAGCACTGTGCCAAAAAGCAAGGCGCTGAGTAAAAGGGTAGTAAAAGTTTTCATGGTGTGTTAGGGCCGGGATGTTAAGAATCATTAAGGACGAGAGGGAAATGAGAGAATGCAATGTAAACGTAACACACAGTACATTGTAAAACTATGCATGGCGTTTCAAGGGTCGCCATCTACTCTTTCCAGCTAAGCTGACAAAGTAGATTCCGCCTTCTGGGCCAGAAGCATCGACAGAGATTTTCTGTATTGATCCAGCCCCGAAACATATTGGCCAGTTTGATACACAAGATTGTGCTTGCCAATAAACATATAACCTTGGAATTTGTCATTCGGGATGATCCAAATAGGCGGACTATGAGCGAAACGCCAGCGATTCTTCCGCACATTCAATTAAGCGCCGGGATGGGAGGTTTGTAACTCTCAGTTTATCAAATCCGTACTTGTCATGTAGTTGCCACTCAGCTCAAAATCATTACCCCCAGATGACGCATCGACTTGCCTTAGTTTCATTGATTGTATCGATGTCCTTTTTCACGACGACATCGCGAGCTCAGACTCTGGATCCGACGGAGTATTTCAAAATCCTGTCTGAGGCCAAAGCTTCGATTCGGGCTGGTGACACGGACCGTGGAATAGAACTTTATAGCAAACTTCTCGGGCAGGTCACAGACGATCCTGAGTTGTGGGAGGCCATCTCGGAAGCTTGGCAGGTGCAAGAAAATCCAGCCGAGGCACTAAATGCGCTCATCAATGCCCAGAAGAACTTGGGAGGAATGGACGAATATCTGGCACGAGACATTGGCAAAATGTATTTGAAGCTCGGCAATCTCGACTCGGCTGAGGTTTGGGTTCAACGCACACTCGATGCCGGCTATGCAAGGCGGCAGCAATTTCGCCATGATGACCTGTATATAGAACTTCGGGAAAGACCGTCTTTCAGGCGACTTGCAGGCATTCCTCCGAAGGGATTGTCACGCGACGAGAGCTGGCGTTTCGATTTGTCGTATTTCGTGGAGGAAGTTGAGAGGCTGCATGCAGACCCGAATAATCCTGCGGATTCACCGGCCTTCGAAAAGGCGACTCTGGCTTTGTTCGAACAGATTCCGCAACTGTCGGACGAGGAGGTTCTGTTGAAATTGATGCGCCTTGCTGCGCTTCTGGACGACGGACACACGACTCTTTATGGCCCTGGAGACGGATCTCCGCTGGACCTTGACCCTGCTGAAATACCTCTTAAGTTCTATTGGTTTGAAGATGGACTATTCATCGTCGATGCGGATTCTGCACACAAGGATCTTGTCGGAAAAAGAGTAGGGATGTTTGGGACATTGGATGCGGAGACCACTTTGGATAAGCTGTCAGAGCTTCGAGGTGTTGACAACCCTATGACCTTTCGATGGCTCAGTGCGCAATTTTATATGAGGCGACTATTTATGTTACGGGGCGTTGGTGTTGCCGACGAAAAAGGAATAGATCTTCATCTCGACGATGGGAATAGAGCGGAGGTCCATCGATTGGAGGCTTCGCCTTGGCAGGCACGCCGGAAGCTTCGATCACAAGCGCAAGCTGACACAACTTTGTGGCTTCGCAATGTCGACAAAAATTACACGCTCCACTCCTTGGATGACGCGGTATACTTTCAATTCAACCAAGTCCGTAATAATCGCAGTGGTGAATCGATCGCAGACTTTGCGAACCGCCTTGGAGAAAAACTCAGGTCGAGCGAGGCTCGAAATTTAATCGTTGATCTGAGACACAACAATGGCGGTAACAATACCCTAGTTCGCCCGCTTATCAGACGTTTAGTTGCATGGGAGGTCGACGAGGAGCATCGTCTTTGGGTTCTGACGGGCAAGAACACCTTCTCAGCGGCGCAAAATTTTCTTACACAAGTAGAGCGCTACACCGACGCCATTATTGTTGGAGAACCCAGTTCGTCTAGTCCGAATTTTGTAGGTGAGGAGACGGATGTTGAACTGCCCTGGAGCCGAGTTAGTGCGAGCATTTCGACTCGTTTCTGGCAGGACTCCGCGCCGACGGATCATCGGATGTGGATTTATCCCGACATGCCGGTACCGCTATACTCCGCTGATTACTTTGGCAATAGAGACCCTGCACTCAAGTCGATTCTGAGGATTATCAATGAAAGCAACTAGGCCTCAAATCGTTTTGGTTGCACCTTGTTTATTGCTTTAACGAACTCAATAGGGGCAATACTTTCTCGGAATAGTAGGGCTCCTCTGTGCTCCAAAAAACGTAATCAAGCATCAAGTAGTTCTGAGCAAAATCTACTATCTCTGGGACTGTCACTTGCTGTCCTGTTTTAGGGTTTTCTAAGCTATAATTTCCGTGTTGAATCGCTACTCCTGTTGGCACCTTTCCTGCGATCCGTCTTATCAAGGGATAGCTATTTCTCATTTGACCCTCTCTATAAACTTTAATATCTGGACCTCCCATACCATGCTCAATCTCTAAGGCATAATCATATAGATCTTTTAGATTCTCACTATAATTTCCAGGTAAAAAGTTAGCATATAAAATTGGGTCAGACCTTTTGAAGTGCGTTTTTGAGACTAGCATATTCTTTTTTATCTCTTCGATATATTTGCTAGTAGTAAAACCTGTTGGGTTTATCCCATCTGCATTTTTCACGTCAATTGCAGTTTCTGGCATATTGATTCCTGCTATGCGCCCATCAAATTGTTTAGCCAATGCTATAAGAAGTTTGCGGTATTGATCTGACACTACGGGATCCCATCTCCGCGCAACCCAACCTCCTTTTTCTAGCTTTCCTTGGTCGTTCTCCCAAAATTGGGGAGAGGATCCTCCTTGGTAAATAGGATCGCTTAGCATATAGTTTGGCGTCAATATTCTACGACTGCTAAACGTTACATCCTGAATTTGAATAAATAATTTTTTCCCTTTGGAAGCCAAGAATTCCAAGTCTTCTTCAATTTCAATAAAATCGTAAGTCTCCTTTTTGCGCTCAAGCAATTTCCAAGCATAGGTGATTTGTGCACCTACGATCCCGGGATTAGAATAGAACGAAGAGTCATGTATTAATTCTCTGTCTCGCGAGAAAAACACATAATGTTCTATGTTGCTTTGACAATATCCCTCAGAAACTGTCGACAAAATCAGCAGGAATAAAAATCGGATATGTATTCTATTCATGAATCTCGCCTGATGGTTTTGAGATCTAGCTCAGGTTTAGGATAAGATTAAGGACGCTATATTTTTTCGCTCTATCTAATCAGAATCATTTTTTTCGTCTCCTGAAAATCTCCGGAGCGCAGCCTTAGGTAGTACACCCCGGTGGATGCCCGATTCATTTCATCATCCCTAGCATCCCACACGATTGATTTCATTCCAGGCGACTGAAATTCACCTACCAAGGTCCTCACCTTGCTACCATCAACTCGATAGATACTCAAATCCACATCACCTGCATCAAATAGATTGTAGGAGATCCTCGTGGAAGGATTAAAGGGGTTGGGATAATTCTGATGTAGATCGATCGCCGAAGGAAGCTCAATGTCAGATGCGTCGGTCGAGGTCATTTCGACAATCGAGATATCGTCGAAGTACAACTCGCCATACATGCCCGTAATGCTTAGATCACCGACTAAGAGGTGCTCAATCGTCGGGAAGGAAGATGACGTCAGTGTGCTTGCAAGCTGTCCATTGACGTAAAATTCCTGGGTGAAATTTGTGCTATCAACCCTTATGGTGATCTCACTCCAAGCGGTCTGGGTCAGGAGTGTAGGAATCGTCTCGCCGGCATCCACAGCAGTGAAGGAAAGAGTACTGTCCGTCATTAACACCCGTGTTATGAATACCGCTGTTCCTGCCTGCCAATTGGCGATAAGCTCGAAGGCACTAAAATATGTTGAGCTAGCCGGATAGACCCAGAAAGAAACCTCATGCATTCCGTAGTCCAGAGAAAGTTCTTGGTAGGAATAGGAATATGCAGTAGCAGTAGTATCATTTACCCAAAGAGATTTTGACCCGGCGTGAACCATGTCTGTTGAAATGGCGACGCTGTCCACCGGAGTCCAGCCAGTGAAGTCCGCTTCAAAATCTCCATTAGGAATGACACTCTGTCCTGATAGTAATTTTGGCGAAATGACAAGTACTAAGATCGATATAGCTTTTAGTGTTTTCATTCTTCTTGTGGTTCTTAGAGTGAAAAATCAGAACGAGTTCGATCGGATGAAGGGAGCTCTCGATGCTCTCGTGATGTCGAGAGAAGTCAGGACGAATGGACTCGTCGGGTGAACAGGTATAAGGAAGGGTCTGTTCAAAATGAGGATTGGTATTCCAAGAGAGAGGTCACTACAGATATACGCGATTTCGACAGTCGCTTTAGGCAGCTTCTTCCTCTAACTGTACTATTATACCGAACCAATCTTGGGAGGTCAAATCTTGGCAACTCCGAATGTCGTTAGAAACATATAAAAGACATCCTTAGATTGAAGCGCAGAGCTCGATTACCAGTTTGATATTAACACCTAATCACCGAAGTCATGCCTGAATTTCAAATCAACTATCTAGCACTTTGTGTCTCCGCTTTCGCGACTATATTCATTGGAGCCTTATGGTATTCACCCCTTCTATTTGGCAAGTCCTGGTTGAAGGCACATGGCTACACTTCTGATCAAATGCGAGCATCTGTGGGGAGAAACTTCCTAGTGTCTCTTATATGCTATCTCGTTATGGCCTTTGTGATAGCAATTCTCGCGGACTACATGGATATATCGACATTTCAGCATGGAGCCCTACTCGGCTTTCTGGTCTGGATTGGTTTTCTTGCCAGCATGGGGATGACGGCTCATCTAGTCTCGGGAAATTCTTGGACGATTTATATCATCGATACAGCCTATCAGCTTGTCTACGCTGTGATAATGGGAGGCATCATCGGCTTTTGGAATTGACTAGCGAGGACAGTCAATGAAAATATCTCACATACTCAAACTCTTTCTCGTCGCAATTGTCTACATGGCCATCAATGTGGCTGTGAGCTTTTTAGTTGTGGCCATCTACTCCTATCTAATACATACTGGGGAAGCCGCTGAATTCTACCAAGCCTTTGCTGAGCGCTCTGCTCCTTATAGCAGCATCTTCGCCGGAATGCCCTTACTGTTTTTGCTTTGCTGGTGGTTCACGCGAGGCTATCACTGGGCCTTCGCGATTAAATCGACCTTGGGCATTTGGCTCATCTATTTCCTCATCGACTTGGCGGTTTTGCTGTACGTTGGAATGACATCGAGAATAGCCATCTTTCTGCTGATCTCGGCCGTCACCAAATTAATAGCCGCGTGGTACGGCGCAAAATGGGGTTCGAGGAATGCTGAGGTCGCTGTGAAACCGCGGCCGATATTATCGTCGAAATAATTGTAACCTTTCCCGAAAGCCTCCCGTAGTGCTAGAATACTAACATCTTGCTTTGCAATCTGGCAAAGTCAATAATATTCGCATATCGAGCTAGGCTATGACTCTTCGGCTATTAACCCCGCCTTTTGCCATCTTACTCCTATTAAGTTTTCTTCCTGTAAATGAGGCGATGAGCCAAGTAGGAGAAGCCATTGCTAAAGCCAGTACAACAGGACCCAATGCTTCGGGACCTGATGTGTCTCCCGTATTCGTGCCCAACGACGTAGACGAAGTCCTCGCATTCCGCCGTGAGGGAGTGATTAATTTGGACGGATTGCAAATTGAGTCCGACTGGGCATTGGCTCCTGTCATTACCAGCTTCACTCAACGTGATCCCGAGGAAGGAGAACCAGCAACAGAGAGAACCGAAGTTCGCGTCATATACGATGACGATGCTATTTATGTCAGCGCCCGTATGTATGATAGCGCCCCCGACTCCATCGTTGCCCAACTCGCTCGAAGAGATGACGGACGAGACTCTGATCTTTTTGGTGTCTTCCTAGACCCGTATCGCGATTTGCGAACAGGCTTCTATTTCGGCGTCAATGCAGCCGGCACCCTCTACGATGGCGTCCTTATGAACGACGACTGGGACGACGAGTCTTGGGATGGTGTTTGGGAAGGAAAGGCGACTCGCGATGATCAAGGCTGGACCGCCGAACTTCGTATCCCCTTTTCCCAGCTTCGATTTCACGCAGCTGAAGAACATACATGGGGTATCAACTTCATAAGGGAAATCGCCCGAAAAAACGAACGCGACTTCCTCGTCTATTCTCCACGTGAGGAGAGCGGATTCGTTTCGCGATTCCCTGAGCTTACAGGAATGAGAGACATTCATCCCAAGAGACAAATCGAGGTCGTGCCTTATGTCACCCAACGAGCCGAATTTCTTGATCACGCTGAGAACGATCCCTTTAACGACGGTTCACGATTTGTATCCGGATTCGGGGCGGATTTCAAAGTCGGTGTGACGAGCAATCTAACATTGAACGCCACTGTCAATCCAGACTTTGGTCAGGTAGAAGTTGACCCAGCAGTTGTAAACCTTTCCGATGTCGAGACCTTCTTTCCAGAGAAGCGACCTTTCTTTATCGAAGGTGCAAACATCTTCTCTGGCTTCGGTCGAGGAGGATCAAATAACAACTGGGGATTCAACTGGAGCAATCCAAACTTCTTCTATAGCCGAAGGGTTGGACGCGCACCGCAGGGAGGACTTCCCTCAAATGATTACTCCGAACGTCAGGATGCAGCTCGGATTCTTGGGGCCACGAAACTAACCGGAAAGGTTGGTGATGACTGGACCGTGGGTACGATCCAATCACTTACGGAACGTGCAGTCGCAGATTATTCACTTGACGGAGATCGACTCCGAGCTGAGGTTGAGCCGCTCGCCTACTATGGCGTATATAGAGCTCAGAAAGAGTTTTCCGATGGTCGTAAAGCTATCGGTTTTTTGGGAACAGCTGTACAGCGCGGTTTCCGAGACGATAGATTAAAGAGCAGTATTAACGGTGGGGCTACTGGCTTTGGCGTCGATGCTTGGACTTTCTTGGACGAGGACAAGGTTTGGGCCCTTACGGGTTGGCTTGGAGCCTCTCGTGTGACCGGAACTAGAGATCGGATATTCAATCTTCAGCAGAACTCGCGCCACTATTTCCAAAGACCTGACTCGGATATTCTATCGCTCGACAGTACGGCGACCTCGCTTTCAGGGATGGCCGGTCGTGCCATGCTCAACAAACAAAGCGGGCGCTTCACTACCAATGTCGCTTTGGGCTTTGTCAGTCCAGGTTTTGATATTAACGATGCTGGATTCATAAGCAGGACCAATGTTGTAAATGGGCATGCCGTGCTAACCTATCGATGGACAGACCCTGGCTCGTGGTATAGAAATATAAACGCTAATGTCTCCGCATTTAACAGCGCAGATTTTGATGGCAATACCACATGGAGGGGTCTCTGGACTGGACATTTCATCACCTTCTTAAACTATCACTCCCTCTTTTTCAACTCAGCCTACAATCCCGAAACTGTGAACAACAGAATGACACGAGGGGGCCCGCTTACTTTGAACCAACCAGGTTACCAATTTGGGGGCGAATACGATACGGATAGTCGGAAGTCTTTAGTGATGGAGTTTGGAGGATTTACCTATCAGCAGAAAGACTCCAACCAATCCCAGGTCTACGTCGAGGCCGTCTACAAGCCTGCACCAAACGTCAATGTGGCGATACAGCCTCGCGTCTCGTGGAATAACGAACATGCTCAATGGGTTGGAGCTTATGAGGACGCAACCGCAACACAGACTTTTGGAAGTCGCTTTGTTTTCGCCGAACTCGATCAGGTCACCGTTTCCTCGACGATCCGTTTGAACTGGACCTTTACTCCGCAGCTTAGCTTCCAGCTATTTGCTCAACCACTTATCTCGGCAGGGGAGTATTCGAACTACAAAGAGTTGAAAGCCCCGAAGACCTTTGATTTTCTTAACTATGGCGAGGAGGGATCGAGTCTGGATTTAGATGATCTCGTTGCTGATCCGGACGGCTCTGGACCTGCACCATCTATCGCACTCCCTGAGCAAGACTTCAATTTCCGATCATTAAGAGGGACGGCTGTTGCTAGATGGGAATACAACCCAGGATCGACTCTGTTTTTCGTTTGGACACAAAGCAGATCAGACTATCAAGACTTTGGTGACCTTCGCTTTAACAACTCCGTCGACGGCTTACTTGGCGCTAAGCCCGACAACATCTTCATGGTCAAGTTTACCTATTGGATCAGCCGATAACCCTGCTCAAAACTTTCGTGCTTTTGAACAGGGTTGAACCGTCTGCATCTACGGGCTGAATAGAGCAATTTGAGTTTCATCTGAGCCAGGCTCTACAAGCCGCCTTCTACAACGTGTTCAAGATTCCCTCTATGCGGGCCTTCTGATTGGCGGGGGCTATATCAAGAGCTTTCTTGTAGTATTTCTCGGAGTTCTTTTTATCGCCTTTTACGGCCAAGGCCTCAGCATAACTGTCGTGGGCATTCCATGACGCAGGAAACTTATCAAGTATCGATTTGAAGACCTCCAAAGCCTTGTCCACATTCGGTGGAGTAGCCTGCATAAAGGTATATCCATAAGCATTAAGATTGGCTTCCGTCGCGACAGCAAGAGCTTGCTCAACCGTACTTTGTGACTCCGTTTCCTTGCCTTCCAATTTCAGATAACGAGATTTTGTCATCAAATTATTGAAATTCGGACCTCCATTGGCAATGGCTCTGTCCAACCATGCCTCGCCTTCTTCGAGGTTTACATTGTTGTTGATGCAGTAGTTGGCGGCGGCCGCGAGTGCCCCTGGGTTGAACCCTTGAAGGTTACTTAGTCGACTTCGATACTCGGTCAAGACAACATCATGTCGATCTACCTCTACCGTAAAAGCGATTCTCTTATCGGCCCAATGCAAGAAAACATCGGTCGAGTTGGGAGTCATATTGCCGAAGTAATAGGTCAGAGATTCGGCGTGTTCAGCATCCTGCCAATTGGTTTTCACACGCAAAGCATCCTGCTCTTTCTCATAAAAGAAACTTCCCCAAGCCTTTGAGTCCTTACTGAAAATGAGCGTTAGGTCGCTTTCCGATGGTAGAATGTGAAGGCCATAGGTGCCGGCGTAGAGCGCACTGCCTTGGATTTTCACATCGTGACTAAAAGTGATGGTCGTGTTCTCGTTGGCACCAGCACGCCAAGGCATTGGCTTGCCATTTCCAAAGGCATTCGGTGCGAGGCCGTTTGGAACTAGTGTGCCCCATACTTCCCGTCCATTGGCTTTTGGCCGACTATAGTCGATGTGAACATTTGCAAAGGTGGCTACATCCTGCGAGACCGTTGCGTGTGCACTGACTCGAAGAAATGGTAGTGGCGCTTGAGCCGATGCAGTCGAATAGAGTCCTGCGAGTAGCAGAACGGTAAAAAGTGTAGTAAGTCTTATTGTCATGATACCCTCTTGTGATGGTCTAAAAAAATGGATAATGACCTACCTGGTGTGTCGTTCTCAAGGACAGATCTACTAATATAGCTATTGCATCAGCGAAGTTTAAAGGGGAAAATCCTCCCACAAGAGGTGAAAGCACGGCCCCAATCTACGCGATTTCTGTTTTTTCCTGTGCTATCTAGATGTAAAGATTTCTGAGCTACATGGTCAAGTGGCCTATGTCTACAAATGTACTCAAACTAACGTAAGGCAAAGGTTACCTCAATAATACCTGAATATTAAGACTTTGACTTGTGTTTCCTAGCTGCTCATTCTTCCATTACATTGCTGATCGTCGTCAACCTAGACACATGAAATACGAAGCTCACCCTGCTTCGATTTTATTTAATTGCGACTAGTCCTGGTAAGCTTACCGGGACTAATTGTACAAACTCTTTTGTCTCCGAGACATCTTTCTCAGCTACTTCGAAAAGCCTGCTATTTGAACATTTCTAATGCAGCGAAGCCCATGCCGAGAGCTCCGGCTGAATCCCCTCCTCGAGCCCATTCAAATACCGTTGTTTCTTTTTCCGGCTCAATCGGGCTATGTCGATAAATGGGCCAAGCTCGGTCTATGTAACCTTCCATGAACCAGGTCATGTATTGGTCTCTAAAGTTTGTCTCAGCAAGTCCTCCACCGACAACCACAAGGCCTGGGTCAAATACGCGAACCATGTCGGCAACACCATAGCCAAAGATGAAGGCTTGTTGTTTGAAAATTTGAGACGCCAAAGCATCGCCCTTTTGTGCGTAGTCTCGCACTTGGAATGCTTTTTCTTCGATTGGCGCATCGCTCTGATTCAAGGGATGATCCTGCCATTGTGGTTTGGCCAACTCAAGCTGTAGACGCCGACGTAGAGCAACTAGGGAGACCCAAGACTCTAGACAGCCATACCATCCACAAGAGCAATAGGGCAGCTCACCATCATCTTCCCTAAAAGGAACCGATATATGGCCGGCCTCTAGAGCAAGTCCATTTGTGCCTTCGTAAACTTTACCACCAGGAAGAACAAGTCCACCAGCGAGGCCAGTACCAGGAGCAACATATAGCAAACTCCCTAAGTGCTTCCGTCGAACCATGTATTCACCGAGTGCTGCCGCGTTGCCATCGTTGGTCATATAAATAGGCAAGCCACATCGTTCGGAAAAGAGTGATCGAATGTTCGTCCCAACCCAATCTTGGGCAAGGTTTGCTTTACCCCAGATTACACCATCGCTGCTTGCGGCTGGTACGTCTATTCCAACGCCCTTGATGCTATCTCTGGGCACATTCGCATTTTCAGCAATGGCGTCGAGCGCGGACATCAGTTGACCAAAAGTCTTTTCGTAACCTTCTGATACGAGACTCCTCACTTCAATAATTTCGCTGGCCTGCTCGCTCTCGGTGTTGACTAAAACGGACTTAATGGTGGTACCACCGATGTCAAGTCCAGCATAGTAGGATTGGTTATTGGTCATTTGTCTTTGGTCTCTGGTAATTGGTTCTTAGTACTTGGTCACTGGTCATTTGTCCTTAGTCTATGGTCTGTGACGAATCTTGACGACCACTGATTTCGATGCTGGTGTATTACTTTTTCTTGCCCTTTGGTCGATCGGGACTAGCACATTTGCTTCTGGGAAATAGGTAGCAACGCAGCCCTCAGGGATATCGTAAGGCACGACGTAGAAACGATGTGCAACGCGCTCCTTTCCACTAAAGTAGCTAAAAATGTCTACAACGGTTTTGGTCTTAACTCTGGCGCGATCCATATCCTTTGGGTTCATCATTACGATTCTCCGCTCGCCTTTAATCCCACGATATCTATCCTCTAGGCCATAGATCGTGGTGTTGAATTGATCGTGACTTCGAATCGTCATCATGATAAACTCGTCTGCTTCTAGCTTCTGATCCGGGATCGCATGAATGGTGAAATGTCCCTTTTTATTGGACGTCCCAAAGCC
Organism: Rhodothermales bacterium; assembly: GCA_965250215.1. Classification (GTDB taxonomy): domain Bacteria; phylum Bacteroidota; class Rhodothermia; order Rhodothermales; family DATKEJ01; genus CBDFNN01. The sequence goes on from CBDFNN010000004.1 coordinate 528,216, forward strand.
ACCTTCTCTCACGATATTTGGAAGCAGAAATCCACCGGGACTGCGGACTCTGGAGTTGAAGTCAGAAAATCCGGGGATGCAGGCTTCAATGCCGCTTCTCACCAAGTCGTAATTATTAGCCCAGTCCATCCATGCTATTGTGGACTTTTCTGCGAGATAGGTCCTAGCAAGCTGGGCAATTATCCAAACCTCGCTCCGAAGCGAGCTTGAGGCTGGCGTTCTCATTCCTTCAGATTTGTGAACGATGCCCATCGAATTCTCGACTGAGACAAATTGGGTTTTACCATCTTGAAGATCCTCCTCGGTTCTTCCAAGGCAAGGCAGAATTAAGGCACGCCTTCCGGTAACTAAGTGCGATCTATTAAGCTTCGTGGAAACTTGCACAGATAAGTCCGTCTTTCTCATCGCTTCAGCTGTGAGCTCTGTGTCGGGTGTCGCCGATATAAAGTTGCCTCCGAGACTGAAAAAGACTCGGACCTTGCCTTTGTGCATAGCTTCTATTGCCTGTACCGTATCTAAGCCAATTTCTCTGGGTGGATTGAATTCGAAATGCCTAGCAAGATTGTCCAAGAAATCCGATTTGGGTCTCGGAGTAATTCCAACTGTTCTATCTCCTTGCACATTGCTGTGACCCCGCACCGGACAGGCACCAGCACCTGGTCTACCCAATGCGCCTTTCATCAAAAGGAGATTGACGATTGATTGGATGTTACCTATTGCATTCTCATGTTGAGTCAGACCCATGGCCCAACAAACAATGAGTTTGTCCCTATCCAATAGCAAGTCAACAACGGCTAGAATATCTGCCCTTGCTACCCCAGACTGCATCTCAATTGTTGCCCACGACTCAGCATCAATATCCTCGAGGAAGGCATCAAAGCCCGTGGTTTTCAAGTCGATGAATGATCGATTGATAGCTTTTTCTGCACCGCCACTCTCTGCTTCAACGAGTCCTTTCATGATGCCTTTTAACAAGGCAACGTCACCGTTGATCTTTACTTGCACAAAGAGATCGCTAAGTGCCTCGCCTTTTCCAATCCATCCTTTCAGATTTTGGGGATTTTTAAATCGCTGAAGCCCGGCTTCTCGCAATGGATTAATATGAACAATGCTCGCTCCAGATCGCTTTGCCTTCTCGAGACTGGACAACATACGAGGATGATTCGTCCCGGGATTCTGTCCGATAACCATGATGACCTCGGCCTTCTCAAAATCCTTCAGACTAACGGTCCCCTTGCCGACGCCGATGACTTCAGACATGCCCATCCCGCTCGATTCATGGCACATATTCGAGCAATCCGGAAGGTTGTTTGTGCCGAGCATTCGAGCGAAGAGCTGGTACATAAATGCCGCTTCATTGCTGGTCCGTCCCGAAGCGTAGAAAACAGCCTCATCAGGAGAGTTCATGGATCGAAGTTCACTCGAAATCATTTCGACAGCATCGTCCCAAGAAATGGACACGTAGCGCATCGCGTCCTCTGCGAGATATAGCGGTTCGGTTAGTCTGCCGCTCTTGCCAATTTCAAAGTCTGACCATTGCGACAAGTCTAAAATGCAATGTTGTTTGAAAAAGCTAGCATCGACGACCTGCTTTGAACCCTCTTCTGAAATCGCCTTGACTCCGTTTTCGCAATATTCCCCTAGCTTGGATCGATCATCTGGATCTGGCCATGCGCAACTGGGACAGTCGAGGCCGTCCTCTTGGTTGACGCGACTCATGGTCTTCAGACCTTGAAGAACGCCCATCTCTCTGCTGAGATGTTTCAAACTTGATACAATAGCTGGGACGCCGCCGGCAAAATCTTTTGCCTTACTCAACTGTAGATCGGTCAAGATCTCAGGCCCCTGTGCTCTGACCTTTAATCGGTTGCCTGGTTGATTATCGCTCATCCCTGGATGCTTGTAATTCTGTCCTTCTTATGGAGATTAGATTCGCAATGTCGTCTACGAGTAGAGAATACGATTTGCTTGGGTATAAATGTTAAATCGATATTCATTTACAAAACCAAGCAGCGTCATTCCGTATTCTTCCGCCAATTCGACTGCAAGACTTGAAGGTGCTCCCACAGCCGCCATGATAGCAACACCCGCCATCAAAGCCTTTTGAACCAATTCAAAACTTGCCCGACCGCTTACAAGGAGGATGTTTCTGGAAAAATCTGAACCAGATTTTGTTAAGTAAGCGCCGATAAGTTTATCGAGAGCGTTGTGCCTTCCTACATCTTCTTTCGAAAGGAGGAGATGACCATCGGAGGAAAAAAAGCCTGCGGCATGAAGTCCTCCCGTATCCTCGAATACCTTCTGCGCTTTTCGCATTTTCGATGGAATGGACTGAATGAGATCTGGAATTACTTTTATGTCAAGCTCGGCTACATTCTTGCATCCTACACTTCGAAGGGCATCCATCGATGTTTTACCACAGACGCCGCAACTTGAACTGGTATAGAAATGGCGCTCTAGCCGACCTAGATCGAGCTCGAGATCCTGACTAAGCTGCAGAATGACGATGTTGGGATCCAATCCTGAGATCTCAATATTTTCGATTTGCTCGAGGGATTGGACAATTCCCTCCGTGATGAGAAATCCAATTGCCAAGTTGGCATCATCTCCTGGCGTTCGCATTGTGATGGACAGACTTTTCTCTACTAGTTCTTCCTTTTCGTAATATCGGAGCCTAATTTCCAATGGCTCTTCGATAGCCAGAAAGTCCAAAGAGGAATGCCGTCCTTCCTTACTGATCTTTGTGATGCTTCTTTCTGTTCTGCTTATTCTAGTTTTAAGATGCATTTCGCGATTCCATCTAGATTTTCAAGTCACTCAACTTGCTAGAAACTCGATATAGCCTAGCAAAAAAGCCGAATTGAACGGCTCTCAAATTTCTACTAAAGCGCAGATTATAATAATCCGGTCCAAAATGGAGCTCGGTGAACAAGCCGAGGTCAGTCCATCCGAAGAGATCATGTTCGTAGCGGACATTAAAAGTCCATCTATCAATAGCGTCTCTCTTACTACCGTCGATGTTGGTGTACTCATCTAAAATGACCTCTGCCTTCGCCCGTAGATAGGAGTTTCCTTTATCTCCAGCCCAAACAATTTCAGCTCCAGCTCGAATAAAACCGTAGTGATCCTCGAGATCTATTTCTCTGTTGATATCAGGAAACCATTGAGCATAAATTCGGGTCTGGGAATAGAGACTGGTCAAGAAATGAATAGAGGGTTCAATCTTGTTGGCGGAGAAATTGCCATCAATGAAATTAATGCTATTGTCTGGGTTGAGTAAATCGCCCGACTGTCCATTGGAATGATGTTCGAGTTGCAGGGAGAGAAAAGCCGACTTTAATACATCTGCGGGACCGGAAATGCAGGATTCGGGGTTGTCGCCGTGGAAGCACTCGTAACATCCACGCTGTATTCTATTGCTATACCAATACATGCGTAGGCTTGGCTTGTAACTCGGTGTTCTTACGGGATTCGATCTCGAATTCAGCATTCGAAGATTTATCGCGGGTGAAATTACAAGTGTCGTCGGGAAGAGGGGTAGTAAATTGATGTTAGGTGAAACGATATAGGGAACGACCTGCGCCTCAAAAAGCGTTTTCTCGTTGTTAACATATTTCCTTCCAAACCCAATGCGGGAGGCATCGAGATGATCTATCAGTGAATGCGCAAGAAATGGATTTTTGTCTGCGATTAGATTTACATCCTGACCAAAAAGAAAGGAGGGAGAGAGGAGAAAGAGAAGGAGTAAGACTTTCATTTTTGCACCTTTGGTCTGGACAAGGAATGTAATAAATGAAAGATTCGTTCGAGCGAAAATCTTTAGCCGATAAAAGAGATTTAGCTCTAGCTGAGACGCTCGCTTAGCTTTTCCTCAATGGATTCGAGCCGAGAAATGGAAAGGTCTAAGCTAGCTTGATTCAATGGACCTTGGTACATGATAGCCAGAGTTCGACGAATGATATCGAGGCTATATTCCAGGTCTCTTTTGGTATTTGCGGCGAGCAGCTCCTTGTCCGGCTCTGCCTGCTTTCTTGTTGCTTTCATGAGATAGATATACATGACAGACCTCGCTGGCTAGGAAGAACTTAGTTAATCTAAAGGATATGTGCAAACATATGTGTTATCCCAACTAACAATCTAGCTTATGCAAATAATCCAATGCTGTGACCAATCGCCTTGCCTTTCTTGTGGAGGTGCCGACCGAGGGGAAATAGAGCCGATTGTTTACTCCTCGACTATGCTCAAGCTTTGCTTCGAAGCTATTGGACCATCGAGGACCTGCTTTTTTCCAGAGGGCCAAATGACCTCGATTTTGTCGACAACTTTCTGATCAGACAATCCTATATAAATGGGTTGAATGCCGTGCGCTAGGTAGCCGGTAACGCCATCGTGAATCTTGTGATAGGAATTATCACCTGCGAAGACAATTACCTTTGCTCCAAGTCCATTTCTGTTGCTGGTCTTACCTTCCAGATTGATTTTCAGATAATTCAGATCTGAGTTTTTTTCCGATAGATTACTAATGAGGACCATGGGCTCGGAGTTGTAATCGCTCGTGACGATGTCCAAGTCTCCATCATTGTCTAGATCGAAAATTACTGACGCCCTGGAGCCCAAGGCAGCCCAAACGTCATAGAGTTTGTCCCCTCCGTATTCTTCGCAAACTCCGTGTGTTTTGTTTTCCTCTAGACAATCAATTTCAAACCACAACTTGGCCGTTTTCTTGTCTCTTCTCGGTTCGATGCCGAGGATGTATTCGCTGTCGTGGAAACGCTCTCCCTGATTGTTAAGCAATAAGGAGTTCACCGCATATCGAAATGGAAAGTTCATACTGCCAGTGACAAAAATATCTTCAAATCCATCGGCATTGACATCTCCGGTCGTCAGTCCCCATGGCCAATAGGTCTCGAGATTTAATTCGTCAGAGCGTTCTTTATAACTCCCGTCCGGCTGTTTTTCGAAAAATGCATTCCCGTTAATATGTCTTCCTCCAGATCGCATATGTGACTCTGGAGGAGTTAGTTCATTTGTCGGTTTAATTTTTTCTTCGACCGCATCGATGTATTCATTTGGCTGCCACATATCGGAGTGCATGTCAGAGATGAACATGTCGAAGAGACCGTCATTGTTGTGGTCAAAAACTTTGGCGCTCATCGAGCCCCAGGGGGTATTGGGAAAGTACTCGACAGACTTTTTCTCGAAGGCTTCGCCACCTTGATTTTCGTAGTAGCTGTCATTGCCCTGCATGTTGAAAACGTAGAGATCGGGCCATCCATCGTCATTTCCGTCAATAGGGCTTGCGTCTCCTGTCCAAGTCTCGTCCTCGAGTCCCAATACACTCGAAACCCCAATGAATCGATTTTCTCCAAGGTTTTTGTAGAGGATACTTTTCTCTGTTCTTTCGGGCATCAGATGTCCAGAAAAAGCTTTGTCAACTCCGGGATAATAGGAGTAGCCTTCAGACAAATCATCCAGGCGAGTTATTCCAATGATCGGTGCTTTTTCCTCCTCGGTGTACTTACCGACGTTGCTTAGAAATAGGTCCAAGAGTCCATCCCTGTTATAGTCAAAAAATACAGCTCCCGAGGAGTGGCCAACATAACCTAGACTTGCCTGCGTCGTAATGTCTTTGAAATTACCTTCTCCGTCATTCTCGAATAGCTTGTTGCCAAATTTGACGGTGCTTACAAATAGGTCTTGATCTCCGTCATTATCCGTATCGGCGAAAGAAGCAGAAACGCTGATTTCTTTTCCCATGGCGAGACCTCCCTTTGTAATGTCCTCAAAAGTACCATCGCCCTTGTTTCGCCATAATTGATTTGAACCGACTTGGTTGACAAAGTAGAGATCATGAAATCCATCTCCATCCACGTCGGCTATTGCGAGCCCATTTCCGTGGTCATAGTGAACCCCCTTAAAATCGATTCCGCTATTGTCGACCATTTTGTGCTTGAACGATATTTCGCTTTCTAAGAGTTTATCGGTGAAGGCAAAGTCGTGAAAGACTTTAAGTTCATTCTTTGTCGAGAGCTGAGCGGTCCGTCGTTCTTCGACCCATCCTGGATTCAGAATTTCATCACTTGGCATAGCGATTTTTTCTGGTGCAGGATTAGTCTTGCAGGCAAAGAAACTTAGTCCTAGAAATAATACAGTCCAATTGGGGCGCAGCAATGAATCTGGGGTTAGGTGTTTCTTTTATATGCCTAGCTTAAGGTCTCGGTTCTTGGATCTGGAATCGAAATTCGTGAATAGCTATACTTTTCCAGATCTGAATCTGGAGATTCGTTCATCAATCATTAAGCTATGCCAAGTAATCCACAACTATGTCTTGGAAAACGCAGCTTTGTCAGGGACTGCTTAAGATCGGGAAATGCTTCAGAGTAGTTTGTCTTCGAAGGGGTAAAGACCAATAATCTCGTCGTCTCCATGATCTTTTGAAAGAGGAAACTGGAGAGTTATCCGTTTTGCTTTTGGATTAATTCGCTTGACTCGGCTTATTTCGGCGTTACGACCTTTGGTGGTCCCATCTGAGGAAAGGACAGCCACGGCATATTCACCAGCCAGAATATTCTTCCCTATATCATTTGAATAGATAACTATTGATCCTTTTCTCAGAATCGACGTGACTCTCCCATAAATGGGTGGCGCATCTGGATCAAAGACCCGCGCCGAATGAGTCTTACTCAGAGTTCTGCGTAAAAATTTATCGAGATCGTTTGCGTAGCCGGTACGCTCTTTTCTTACTCGTTTTTGCGATGGAGACAGGGGTTTTTCACCCGTCAACATTCTTATTATTCCCATTGATAGTTGAGGTTATCGTCTGGGCAGTAATTGCCTCTAGTTAGCTAGGTCTATAAGATATATAGTATTTGGGTAAAATACTATGTGAATTCGTGCCTTTCCAGTAATGCATCGATGGACTTTTATTCGAAGGTCATTCCGTAGACTCGGTGGCATCCTACGTTGATTATGATATCGCCAGCGGCTTTGGGTGTTGAGAAGAAGCAAGCAGGATTGAATTTCGAGGGAGGGGAGCCAGCCCATCGGATTCTGCCGGTATTTGCATCGACCGCGTAGAAAGGTCCGTTGATGAAGAAGAGATCGTCGCCTCGCTTTTCGAACTGGCTTAAGAACCACAGATTGGTCTCGATTTTCCAGTGGCGATTGCCTGTTGCCGGATCGAGAGAGAATACCGTTCCCTGTCCAGTTCCTGCGTAGAGGGTGTCTCCAATGACCACCGGTGGTACATCCAAGTCATCTCCTAGTCGAGGGTCGACTTGTGGATTTCCTTCTCCTTTCATTTCGTGACGCCAAATCAATTCACCTGTGAATCGATTTCGACCATCTAAGAATCGCCCCACGCCAAATATCACGATGTCCTTCCAGACAACTGCGCCTACAGTTTTCATGTCCTTGTAGTAGCTCTTCCCATCTACATCTACATAGCTTTCCGCAGGATAGTAGATTTCCCAGAGCACACTTCCGTCACTCGAATTAATGCAGTAGACGATTGAAGAGCTGCGGTCTGAAGCAAGATACCAGTTACCCGAGCAGATCATGTTATCATCTGTGAGCGCAACGGTCTGTGTTCGGCCGACGATATCAGTTTGTTCAGAAACTGGTGTTTCAAAAAAGCGCCTGCTTCCGTCAGATTTTTCAATTAAGTAGATACCAAACTTATTTGCGCAAGCAATCTGACCTTGATTGGAGCTTGGGTTGGAGAGAGAGGCAGCCTGCGATATATATTTCATCCATTTGGTGGAACCGTCAGATTTGTTGACTGCCAATATTTTTGCACAGTTCGTCAAGTAAATCGTGGTGTCGTCATCAAATATATATTGATTCACCTCAAACTGAGTTGGTGTTGTCCACAGTCTCCTACCATCAGTGGTGCGAGCTGCAGCCAAGCTGTCCTTGATGGAAAAGTAAAAGGATTCGCCGTCCATAAGAGGTTGTGTGTGTCTTCCTTCCTCGGTGGGGAAACTCCAAGACAATTCTGCGACGTAGTTCTTTTCAGGCGCACGTGGTGTTCCTACACCATCGCAACTGTAAAAAAGAAGCAGTAAGACAGCAACACATCCTCTCATGACAGTTCGACTAGTTAGTTGATGGATCAAGTTCTAATTCTTCAAGGGCATAAATTATGGCTAGTCTGGCACTTACCGTAGACCTCTGCTCCCAATGATTCGTGTGCTCTACATGGCGATTTTGCCTGAATCCATTAAAGCGAGGGTATTGACTAGAAACAGGAACGATGCCATCATCAGGCACTTGACGCGTGTAGAAATTGGCCGATTCGCCCAAAGCTATCCTACTCCAGTCCTCTTGAATCTTTCTTTGGAGGTGGTAGCCGCCTCCACTAAATGAATTGGCTATGCGATGCCAAGGCAGTATTTTTTCGCAGGCGTCATAGTAGCCATTGTAGCAAGCTCTCCTGAAAAACTCGGAGTTTTCATAGGCAAAACCGGCGAGACCAAAGTAAGTGGTAGCCCAATAATCCATGGCTTGCGCTCCCCATCCATCTTCCGCTTGCCCACCCCAGAAATAGGACTGCGCCAGACGAGCAGGAGCATTCCAATCTTCTGTTGCCCAAAGAAACCATGTCTTGTTAGCTCCGGGGAATGTGAATTGCGGCTCTACGTTTAATACGTCTAGGTAGTCGCTATCCTCTCTCAAATCCATAAGCTGTCTGTGATGAGAGCTCGTATAGAAGTAGGACACGGCATCCAGGAAACTCCAGTGAATCGTGTTGAATTCTTGTCCGAAATTCGTATAGCTTCTTTCTAGGATCGTGAGAAGGTGTGGATCGATATCGAAGATATTCAGCATCTGGTGCCATGGTGAAAAGACCGAACTGGTCCATCTGTTGAACATCCCAGCTGCTTCTGAAGCAGTTAGTTGGGCAAGCTCAGTTCCTTTGTGTGGAGTTCCGATCATGACCAGTCCTTCCATCGGCAATCCTCTCCGAGCATATTCCCTTGCCAAAAGTCCTCCCTGACTGTGCGCCACTACATAGGAGCCACTTTCGATTGGTCGATATCTGGAATTGCCAGCGATGTCTTTCAATCGGGGACTAGAAGCTGAGCCATTCGGATAATCTCTCTTAAAGGATTGATATTTGAAATGTCCTTTTAGATAGTTGTCCAAACCATCGAAAGAGCTACCGCTGCTGTTGATACCATGGACGAAAGACACCTTGTCACCGTCAGGAACGTAGCTGTCTTGAGATTGAACTTCTTGCGCTAGAAAGAGGGCAAGAAATAGGTATATAATTATTTTCATTGTTGGTCCTCGCTATTTCCAGGGTGAAGGTTCGATAGGTCTCTTTGAGTCCTGTCCGTCGTAGTGATAGCTATGATGGATCTGTCCATCTTGTGCGTCTATCGATGAAGTCGATACAAGCTTTCCATCCAAATAGGTGTTCATTGAAATCGGCATCCTTTTCTGGCTATCAAGAACTAAGTTCGTCACTACGGTTTTTCCGTCTTTATTGAGGAAGGACCGACTCAGCTCCAGATTCCCATCGGGAAGCTCTTTAACCTGGGCCCCTTTACTAGATATTAGTTTTTTCTTCCATTCTTGCGACGACACGGGCTGCATTTTTTCGACCCGCGCTCTCAGCTCTTCCGTTCGCTCTTTCATCGTCGACAGAAGATCTTGTTCACTAGCCATGACCTGCAGTGTTGTTGAAAGACCTGCTTGATCGGATTTCAGTTCTTGTCCATTGAAAGAAATTGACGAGGCTGTCTCGCTTGACGAAATAGTCGCATCTAACTTGAATCCGTCACCACTTTGAAGCTCCAGATTACTTTCCATCTGAAGGGGATAAACAGTCGGTTTAAATCCAGTTTTCTCCGGAAAGGTTGTGGTTAGGGTCCCGGAAATTCCTTCGCTAGATCCTTTCAAGAAAGTGGTTTCGTCGATTGCGGAGAGAGGTCCATCACTACAAGCGAGCAGACCTGTCATCGCCACCAGGCCGAGGGTCAGCCATAGGGTTTTTCGTTTCATTACAATACATGTTTTATTGAATCTCGGCGATCATTTTGACCGCCCTTCAAACATGCATTGGCGAAGCGACGTCGCTTTGCGACATCCTAGTTAAGAGTTTCGAGTTACGAGTGTAGAGTTAGTTGGCAGTCCCGCGATTACCCATCACCCACCACCCATCACCTCTTCAGGAACTTACACGTGAAATGCCGAAGACTCTCCGGCTCCCAAACGATCTCATATCCACTAAGCTGCTTCTTCGTCTCCACCAACTCCTCGAAGCATTCGATGACATAGTCGATATGACTTTGAGTGTAGACACGTCTTGGCATCGCCAGCCGAACTAGATCCATTGGGGGCGCCTTCTCCGATCCATCCGGCTGCCGGCCAAACATTACCGAACCGATCTCCACAGTTCGAATCCCTCCAATCTCATAAAGGGCCACACCCAGCGACTGACCCGGATAATCCAGGGGCGCGATGTGCGGTAGAAAGGAACGTGCATCTACATAGACGGCATGACCGCCAACGGGCAAGACAATCGGCACGCCCAATTTTGTCAAGCCATCTCCTAAGTACTGCATAGAGGCAATTCGATACTGTAAATAATCCTCATCGATTATCTCAGTGAGACCGATAGCAATCGCCTCCAAATCTCGACCAGCCAATCCGCCATAGGTCGGGAATCCTTCTGTTAGGATGAGAAGGTTTCTTGCTTTCGATGCGAGACCTTTGTCGTTCAATGCCAGCCATCCACCGATATTGACAAAGGCATCCTTTTTTGCGCTCATCGTGGCTCCATCTGCGAAAGAGAATATCTTTTGCACGATCTTTTTGATCGACCAATCTGCGTAGCCCTCTTCACGCAACTTGATGAAGTAAGCATTCTCCGCAAATCGACAGGCATCGATAATCAGGGCCTTATCAAACTTTTCGCAAACTGCTTTGACTCCTTCGATATTCTTCAAGGACACCGGTTGGCCGCCGCCTGAATTATTGGTTATGGTCAGCATGACTAAAGGAACTCGGTCTGCATTTTCCTGCAGAAGATTCTCCAGTGCCTCTAGATCCATATTCCCTTTGAAGGGATGAATCAGAGATGGGTCTCTACCCTCCTCAATCACGAGATCTCTTGCCTCGGCAAGACTGGATTCAACGTTCGCTCTCGTTGTATCGAAGTGTGTATTGCTAGGGATAATCTTGCCTTCGCCACCTACTAAAGAGAAAAGTATTTTCTCGGCAGCTCTCCCTTGATGGGTGGGAATAATGTGATCGAAAGGCATAAGCTCTTGCACCGCATCTTTGAACCTAAAGTATGAAGGCGAACCGGCATAGCTCTCGTCGCCTCTAGCGATTCCCGCCCATTGATTCGCGCTCATGGCGCCGGTCCCAGAATCTGTCAGAAGATCGATGAGAACATCGTCCGACTTGAGTGTGAACAAATTGTAATCGGCGTCCTTTATGTTCTGCTGTCTTTCTTCGCGGGTACTTAGGCGAATGGGTTCTACGGACTTGATTCGAAAGGGCTCGATTATAGTCTTCATACTGGGAATTGACTGACTGATATACTCTCTAACTAGCTCATTTGCTGATAGCCGACTAGAAAAGATTAGAGTTTGAATTGATTAATGGCGTTGTGAGAGATCCCCACGTTTCAGTCGCTCTTTTGTTTAGAGTAGAGGACGCAGATTTCAAGCTGGGCCCACTCGAGGCTTTGATAATTAGAATATGATTCCGTTAAGCACACCTCCCACAACTCACCACGGTTAACTGTTTTGTTTTTAGTATTTTCCGATAGCAACTATTCCTAAACATCCGTCAACAAGCCTTCACCGCTAAGAGACAATACCTTATCAGAAAAATGAATCAAGAAACCATGACCGCTTACCTAATGGAATATGGTATACCAGCGATCATCATTCTCGTGGCTCTCGCTGCCGCATGGATCTTCTCAAACTGGGTCCGACGCCTCATCACCAAGAGGGCTGAGAAAGCAGGTCTAGAACCCACGATCGCCCGCTTTATAGGTACCTTGGTCCGAGCCTTAATACTGATTTCTGTGGTCGTTGGACTTCTTGGTAAATTTGGAATCCAAACCGCAAGTTTCGCAGCCATTCTCGCTGCCATGGGTTTTGCTGTTGGTATGGCATTCCAGGGCGCCCTCGGCAATTTCGCAGCTGGTGTATTGATGCTGGTATTCCGTCCCTTCAAGGTTGGCGATTTAATCACAGCTGGTGGACATACTGGCACTGTATTCGACATCGGTCTTGTTGTGACCGCAATCGATACTCCAGATAACAATCGCGTTATCATTCCCAACTCAGAGGTCTTTTCAAATAGTATCGTAAATCACTCCTTCCATGATATGCGACGTGTAGACGTGAACGTTGGAACTGACTATTCTGCGAGCCTAGACACCGTTCGTGGCATTCTCCAAGCCGCAGCAGATTCTGTCCCTGGACAGGCCGACAAAAGGGCAGAGATATTCCTTAGCGATCTTGGTGATTCTTCTATCAACTGGCAGGTACGAACATGGTCACATCCAGACGACTACTGGCCCGTTTGGGATGCGACAACCCAAGCCACCAAAGATGCTCTCGATGCTGCCGGGATTTCAATTCCATTCCCGCAACGTGATATTCATTCTATAGTCTGATTATCTGATATTCCGATTGACCGAATTTCAGATTGTCTGATAGGTTCAAGCAAAGGGGCGGCCGCGGTCGTCCCCTTTTATGTCTCTCTTTGTATACTTTGGTCTATTCCTTGAGGAAAGTCAATTGGTTCAACCGAAAATTTTGACTTGACCACATACATACACCATTCCTATGCGATCATTTCTCCTGTGGCTAAGTCTTTGCACGCCCTCCTATTTGCTTTCAGCGACCGACCTCCACGTACCGGCCGACTACGCCACGATTCAAGCTGCCGTTGATGCCGCTATTACTGGCGATGTTATAATTGTAGCAGCGGGTAGCTACGCAGAAGGCGTCACTATTTCAGGAAAGGATGTGACGATAAGGGGCGCCGGCGTGGGCGCCACAGTAATCGATGGATCGGGATTCAGCGCAGCCCTAACTGTGTCCGGTACAAGCATCGCGACTATCATTACAGATCTAAGTCTAGTGGCTTCTTTCGATGGCCTTTCAGCCAACTCGCCACTTACTTTACAATACTGTGAGGTTACCAAAAACACGCATGACGGTGTAGCACTAGAGGATAATTCTGGAGGAATCGTGCGCGACTGTCACATACACAAAAACGGAGATGACGGCATTGATATCGATCACCGAGTCGATGTTCTTATCGAAAAGAACCAGATTTCAAACAATGGATACCCCAATGAGAGTGGTCAAGATGGAATAGAAATTAGACTCCACGAAGATGCCATTGCTTCGACACTGAGTATAATTATCCGAAATAATACGATTACCAACAATATCGAGGATGGTATCCAGATCATTGATCATTCGCCAAATGCAACGGATCGGATTATTACGATCGAGCGAAATATCATTTGTGACAATACACGTGCCGGCATCGGTTTGATGGACGGAGGAGAAACGGAAGAAGACTATCGGGCTGCCGATGTTGCTGAGCTTATCAACACCTTGAACAACACGATTGTTGGTAATGATCATGGAATCTCCGGCGGCGACAATATGAACTCTGGCAACAATATCATTGTGGACAACACCACTCTTGGTATGAAGGATGTGGATGGTGGCTCGAGCAGCGACTACAATCTCTTTTTTGGCAATGGCATTGATCACGTCAACTCCAATCTCGGACCAAATTCGCTGAGCGGGGCTGATCCATTGCTTCAGGCTGATAAGAGCTTGAGCGCTGGCTCGCCTGCCGTTGATGCTGCCGATCCCAATTGTGTCTCTGTAAATGGTACCCGATGTGATATCGGTGCCTTGGAACGAGACCCAACTACTCTAGCGGTAGAGCTATTGATTTTTGAGGCTCGGTCTGAATTTGGTAAAGTACTGTTAAGCTGGACCACGACTTCAGAGAGCAACAATCTCGGTTTTGAAATCCAGTGTTCGCAATCGGCGAACTCCTCGCTTGCCGAAGTACGAGACGGAGGTTGCTCATCTAAAGGCTGGTCAAGGCAAGGCTGGATGGCGGGTGCTGGGACGAGTCGGCTCCAGCAAAGCTACTCCTTTGAGATTGGCGGCCTTGAGCCAGACAATTACTTTTTCCGCCTCAAGCAAATCGATTTTGACGGAGCTCACTCTTATTCAGCTGTCATTGAATCACTTGCGATCCCCGAATATCAGCTCCTTGAGGTCCAAGTATTTCCCAATCCAATATCATCAGCTTCTACACTGGGCCTTGAGATTACTGCGAACACAGATGTCAGAATCACCTTCCATGATGTGATGGGCAGAATCGTTTCGGAAATACTTGAGATGCGGGTAGCGGGAAGAAAGAGAGTTGAGGTGAATGCTGAATCGATGAACTTGAGTGCCGGCACTTACTGGGTAGAAGTGAGATCGAATCTATCTAGTCAAGGCACATCATTAGTAGTGATAAATTGAGTTGCCTGCTATTCCTCCTCAGAAAGACGACACAAAAAAGGCGACCCACAGGCCGCCTTTTTTTATACTTTCCTCACTCTGTCCCGTCCTAAAATAGTTGACAGGTTGTTGGTTTAGTTTAGATGTACTTGTGCTGGCGTTTTCAGCCCCAGTGAATAGTGTTTTCTTTTCGTGTTGTAAAGCCAAATGGACTCTCTCAAGGCTCTCGTTGCCTCTTGAACTGATTCAAAGGGTAGGTCCATGTAGAACTCGTTTTTAAGTATGCCATTGACCCGCTCGGCCACGGCGTTCTCGTAGCAGTGGTTCTCTTCGGTCATGCTGATCTTCATCTCGTTTTTCTTCAGCAATCTTGTGTAGGCTTCGCAGCAATATTGTATACCTCGATCGCTGTGGTGTACGCATCCCTTGATTCTCTTCATCTGATCCATAGCCATCTTTAGGGCGCTAATAGGTCCTTTCGCAGCCAAGGAAGGAGCCACATGGTAACCGACTATAGCGCGACTGTAGAGGTCTGTTATTAGAGAAGCGTAGCAGTGGTCGCCTGACTTCAGTCGCAAATAGGTAATGTCAGATACCAGCACCTCGTCTCGCCTCTCAGGTGATTTTCCTTTAATCAGATTCTTGTGCTTTCTATAGTGGTGATAAGAGTTCGTCGTCCGCACTCCACGTCTTCTGGGCTCAATCAAACGGCCTGTGCGTCCAAGCAATTCGTATAAGGCATCTCTACCAACAGGAATGAGATGCTTAATCTCGTCGTAGACCTTGCGAACTCCTGACCGAGCAAGCAGAGAACGATAGTGGTCTACAAGAGCCAATATGCGTCCTTCATCTTGCTCCTTAGCTTTCTTACGACGTAGATGATCGTAATACCCCTGGCGACTGACTCCGGCATACGCGCTCATTGCACGAATGCTACTTGTTGAACAAGCTAAAGTCATGACTTCGAACCACTCTTTTTTTTGACATCTTTCTGAGGCTTCAGACCATGATACTGCATCCTAGCCCTCAGCATTACCACCTCAAGGTGAGAATTAGCAAGAGCTGATTCCAGTTCTTTAATACGCTTCTCCTGCTCCCTGATTTTATCCTTTTCGTCCTTCATCTCAACTCTAAGTCTTACGTGAGTGGAATCATACTTGCCGAAGCGCTCGATCCAACGCCGAACAGTTGTCAAACTCATTCCATAAGAACGGGTGACGTCATTCAGAGACTTGAAGGTACCATTTTCAATCTCAGAGACCACCTTCCGTTTGAAGGCAATCGAATATCTAATCGTACTCGGGTGAGGTTTATCTAATATGCTCATAGCTCGATATATTGTGTCAAGCTATTTCAGGATCGGATACTCCTCACTCCTCACTCCTCACTCCTCACTCCTCACTTCCTCTACTTGCTCAAGACAACCTGCCTTGTTTCTGAAAAGGTGTCAGCAAGCAATCGAAGGAAGTAATTCCCTGTTGGGAGATTATCTCCATTGATCTGAAGGGTTCTTGTCTGACCTGCAGGGAGAACTCCTTCGAATATCTGCTTCACCACTTGGCCAGCGCTGTTGTAAAGAGCAATCTCGATGTCTTGCTCTCCAGCAACGGCTACTTGGAAAGAAGCCTGCGGGTTGAATGGATTTGGATAAACTTCGCTTAGGAAGAAATCGCCAGGAACGTCTACCCCTGCTTCGACGACCAATGAGTAAGTTGTTGACCCATCGTGATCATTTTGCTTGAGACGGAATCTATGCTGCCCAGGAACTAGATTTAAGACAGAAAACTCGTAGTTCTGAACCTCAAGCGTGGTGCCAGCCCCTTGTACAAATCCCTTGTAATCGAAATCGATGGCTCCTGGAAGTGCATGCTCAATTTCGAATCCTGCATTGTTAGTTTCAGTTTCCGTCGTCCAGGTCAACTTCACGTCCTTGCCTTGAACACTTGCTTCGAAAATCGAAAGTTCGACAGGAAGAATATCTAGAATTGGTATGGTCGTCGCGACGTCGCCGCAGAAGCATTTGGCGTTTGTACCTTGTACGGCCTCAGTTACGTTACCGCAGGTTGTATTCGAGTTGTTGTCGAATGTCCAGCAAGAATTGATATCGACCATCCCATCAGCGTTGGTGTCTTTGCAGACTACATTGATGGCAACGCCTCCGTTTAAATCTTGGACGGTATTACCGTCTGCGCTGCGAACATCGCCACATGCATCGCCGTCCTGATCATAGTATGGGCCGGCGCCTCCAGACGTGTCATGCGTTCCGCCTAAAGGAGAAAGGATTTCCGCATAGCAACCTGTACTGGTACTCCAATCAGCTCGCTGAATGGCATCGCCATCCGTTGAAATGATAGTAGCCAAATCATATCGAATGCTGGCATTGGGCTCCATTCTGGATTGGACACTGACGGATATTACATCACCAGTGGTCGCGCAGGTGCCTGCAACTAGAGTAAAGATGGCCTCATGGACATCGAGATCATTGGCCGAACAGCTTGGGACATCGCTAACGCATTTGAGACCAGAGGTCTGGGCGAAGGCCATTCCAGGTGCAAGGATGATAAAAGTCAAAAGCATTATGAGGTTGCTTCGAAATGCCTTCGACGGGTCAAGGATTGGATAGAATCGATTTTTCATTTTCGGATGTATTAATAGGTGAACACTTTGCCTGGGTGGAACAGAACCGACAGGAATCTCCTCTGCTCTGTGCTGTTTTCCCAGCCAGAATCATTCCGTTGTTTCTTCATTTCTATATATATAATATACAGATAACATAACCAAGTGCCAATATACTCAATACAAAAAGGGTTTAGCAGACGAAGCACGGAAAAAGTAAAAGGGGTAGCAAATGAATGCTACCCCTTTTACAAAAGGCCTTTACGATGTAGTAATACTTACTTAATAAGAGTAGCCTTCTTAACAGCCCTGAAAGTCGGACCCTCAAGTTGAACCAAATAAATGCCTGATGGCAATCCTTCGCCATCTATTCGGGTGGAAACGAGGCTATTGGCTTCTGGCTGACCGGAATAGAGGGTTCTTACTAGTCGACCGGATAGATCATAAAGTGCTAAAGTTACCTCAACGCTTTCTGGCACTCCGAATTCTACTCGAGCTTCTGGATTGAAGGGATTCGGGTAAAGTTCTCCGAGATAATAATCTTCAGGAATGTCGACACTAGTTTCAATCACTTGACTGAATTCCACAGTCCCATCAAAGTCGATTTGCTTGATACGTGCGCTATACTTTCCAGGCTTTAGATCAGCGACTCGATACTCATAATTGTGGGCCTCGAGACTCGTTCCATGACCTTGAATCCATTCTATCGTTTCGAATGCCTGTTCTGAAGAAGCAAGTTGTACCTCAAAACCAGCGTTGTCAGTTTCAGAGGATGTTGCCCATTCAAAACTAAGCTCGTTAGCAGCTGAATTGTTTATCGCAAAATGTGATATTTCAACCGGAAGAGCGACATCTCCATCAGCTGTAAGGGATGCGCAATCACATTGTGAAGTAGGATCAGCAGGAACAGGAGGACCGGCGCAGCTACCGTTCTGGTTGTTGTCCCAGGCTACACAAGTATCGAAAGTAATATCACCTGTATTTGGATCGAATAGTGTGCAAGATACAGAGATGGTACCAGTCGTAATCGTTGCTGTGTCTGTACCGCAAGCTCCCGAATCAACATCGAGGCAAGCATTTCCATCGCCATCTGCATCGCAGGCTCCGGTAGAGTTGCTTGGAGTAAGTGAGTCCGAATAACAACTCGTGGCTCCGGCATCGGTATGAGCAGAACCACCTACAGTGTTAAGGTACACTCCAACATCGTATCGCTGGTTGGCCGTTGCTACCAATTCGATGTCGAAGATGTATTCTCCCGTCCCATCGGCGGGGGCATTGGCGCAATTGTCACCGCCCGGAGCCACCTGCCAACTTGAGACAGAGAGGTTGAAGCTGTTAGAGGAGCACACATTACTGGCTCCCGTAGCTGCATCAAGACACTGGCCTTGGGCAAAAATTGTTGAATTTGGGACAAGGAATAGAGCAACGAGGCTCAGATATCGTATCGATTTCATTATGTAGTCAAGATTTGGATCCGTCGGAAAAATCCCCGCAAATGTGGGCTCCCATGAGATAGGTGCAACTATCCAGGAGTTTGCGAAGTGCGACGCGAGCTAGGCTCGATCAGGTGACAGATCTAGGAGTATGTTCGTTTGATTTTGGTGCATAAAATCAAATCTAAAAATCTACTTAGGCCAAAGGGTGGAAATACAATTGTCTAAGTAGTAGCAAGATATCGGTGTTACGCTAATGTTACACTAATACAGCGTATGTTAAGCATATATTAACTAGAATGTCAAGTCATCCATCCATGGGCCAAAGAAGGCCGACTCGGATCGCGATATCTGGCAACGGATAAGGATCCAAAGAAAGCGACCCAGTATCTAGCCAAGGCGCCAATAAATTCTCTACGCCCATATAAAGGGTTGCACCTCTGATCTCGGCATCGGTCCAGAAATCAACTTGATATTGATTGCCGCTTTCAACTTGTTCAGAGGTCGTCATTAGGAGAGAGCTAGAACTTTCCAGTGCAAGTAGTTTTATGCTCGAACTCGTCCTGAGCTCAAGGCTCGAATCCATAATCAGCTCACTGTCGAACAAAGAATATCGGAGGCCCGCGATACTCCGGCTACTTGCCTTAGGAATTGATTCCTCCATCAACCAAACTGCGTCTATGAAATCCGAGTCACGCTGAGCAGCGTAGAGACTAATCTGAGTCAAAATATACACTCCGGATCGTGCCCTTTCTCTCCAGGATAATCTAGGTATGAGGCCTCCTCCTTTTTGGGAGTGAACAGTGTAAAGGGGCCCTTCCTGATCGGTTGTTGTTGCAAGAAATGGGTAATCCGAACTGGAGTTCAAATAAGCGAGAAGGGAAAATGACAGATCTCCCAAGTCTCTAGCTAAAGAAAACTGAAGCATCTGGTCTCGGCTTGGAGCGAAAATATCATCACTTCCAATGTTGCTTTCGAACGGAAGAGTCTGAAAGGAGGGATGAAAGCTGCGAAATCTTAAATAATGCCTTGGTCGCTTCGCCGTTTGATAGATGAGGCCAAGATTGGAAGAGTTTGAACGACGCTCAATGGACAAAAAGAAGGCGTCTGTTGACTTGTCTCGATTCTTGCCAAGACTAGCGCCCAAATGGATATCTAAGCCCTCTAGCTCAAACCTGTCCGAGATGGCCAGGTCGCTTTCATTTCCAAATTCGGTCCAGACGCTTGTTGTGCCAGCGCTCTTTGCGGCAAAGCTTCCCTTCAAACCAACGCGATGATGGCCAAAGGAAAATTGCTGCTCCAAACTTGCGGCATGTCTCTGTTGGTGAATAACGGCCGTCGTGTCAGAAAAGAATCGATTCAAATTTGACTGCCAATAGACAATGGCTCGTAAGGGTGCATGGCCATCGGACCAGGTCAATCCTAGGTCGGCCTTGATTTGAGAACGCTTCTTCGTTCTTCGATCGCTGCTGGAATTGACGCCCGCCCCGAATCGTTCGAAGATTGTCTCGTAGTCAGATCCGATCTGTGTAACACCGCCGTTGACGCCGTTCCGGTGGTTGCCTGATTTCATATCGAGCGAGGCGAACCAAGCCTTCGTTGCTAGCAATACCCGTGCTCCTATTTCTCGATGGCGATAGTTGCTGTTAGTAAACTCTCCCTGCGCAGCTCCTCCTCTATAATGAATCGATGAGTTGAGAAAAGCGTCTTGACCAAGAATTTGACGCTGTCGATTCTGACTGTGGATAGCAGCGATGGATTGAAGTCCATTGCTTCCCGTGAAGTATTTCATCTCAGTGAAGGGAGCCTCCTGCGTGACCAAGCGAGAATCAGCAGAAAGTCCCAAAACCTGGCCAGAAAATGCAGCGCTTGAATTGCTATTTGTCGCATAATCGATTGGCACAAAATCCCAATCGATCTCATTGGTCAGAGGATCTTCAATGGGAGCACCGTCCAATCTAAATCCGATGGCCGCGGCCGGCAAATGGAATGGTGTCAGATGGTTTGGAAGTCCAAATCCTCCTTGTTGATATCGAAAGTATCCAGGCCGATTCGTGAAGTACTCAACTGGGTCCCTGAATCTGGAATGAGAGATTAGATCTTGTGTGCTATCGGTGAGAGCGTGAGGCGTCAAAACTTCAGACCACTTTAGAGCTGGTCTCTGAAGAGAATCTGGCTGGAGGGCTCTCAAAGAATCTGGAAAAGAGCTCAGAAGCGAGTCGGATGGGAGGCTGGATGAGACGCTAGATGCTGTTGTAGTATCGCTCGGGACTACTTGAGATATAGCCGGACTCTGAAGAATACAGAGACAGAGGCAAAAAGAGAAATAGAATAGGACACGAGCAAGGACTCGGCTCATTTACGATTCTGGGAAAAGACCAAAAAGGCGACCTTCGATTTGTGAAATAACGTTCCGACGATGGTCATCATTGTTCACAAAATCAATGTCATTTGCGTCGATTATTATCTTCGGTCCGACGTCATAAGTCTCGATCCATTTTTCGTAGCGCTCTTTGAGCTGCTCGAGGTACTCTATCCGAATTGAATTTTCGTAGTCGCGACCCCTTTTCTGGATGTGGTCGACTAAGGTTGGCACGTCCGCTCGAAGATAGACGAGAAGATCAGGTGGTTTAAGATAAGAGGTCATAATCGAGAAGAGCTCCGTGTAGTTTTTATAGTCTCGAGTTCTCATGAGACCCATTTCGTGCAGGTTGGCCGCGAATATTTCGGCATCCTCGTAGATCGATCTGTCTTGAACAACAGAATTGGAATGCACCTCGATTTCTTTTTGCTGTTGAAATCGATTTGACAAAAAGAAGATCTGCAAATTGAAGGACCAGCGTTTCATGTCCTCATAGAAATCCGCCAAGTAGGGGTTTTTGTCGGCCTGCTCGTAGAAGGCTTCCCATCCGAAATAGCCACTTAGACTTTTTGTCAGCGAGCTTTTTCCAGCGCCGATATTTCCGGCGATGACTACATATTTCTTGTCGGCCTTGGCCACTATAGATCTCCTAATTGGGGTCGAAGAATGATTTCTTCAACAACGGTTCTGTCGGATAATAGATATATTTCGAGAATCGATTTCGCAATATCTTCGGCCGGCATAAATCGCTCCTCCGGTTCCTCCACTCCGTCCCAACTGGGTGTGCGTGTTGCACCAGGCAAGATGCTCGTAACTCGGACGCCATGTTCTTTGCTTTCCTCACGGACCACTCGAGCCAGACCGAGAAGACCGTGTTTAGCTGCGCAGTAAGCTGCGCCACCCGCATAGGCTTTGATCGATGCCACCGAAGCCATATAGAATATGTGGCCTTTTCCTTCATCCATCATGGACTTAAGGAAAGCCTTAGTGACATCAAAGGCACCTGTTAAATTGACATCGACTTGGTATCGAAAGGATGCTGAATCGGTCTCGAGGATGGATCCTGGAGTGAAGGCCCCAGCATTGTTGACTAGGATTGATGGTGTTCCTAAGGTGTGGAGAATCTGCTTCCCCACTCGAACCACATCGGTCGGCTTGGTAATGTCACAAACGAACTTTCGGGGATTGCCACCAAGATCACGACAGTCCGCAGCGACCGAGTCGAGTTTTCGTTCATTTCTAGCGAGGAGGGCGATATCGGCCTTTAGCTCAGACGCGAATATCTTGGCAATGGCCTCGCCGATGCCTTGACTCGCTCCGGTGATGACGGCAAGAGGTCGTTCGTTTTTGGTCATTCGTACTTAGTACTTGGTCGTTCGTAAAATCGTTTCTCGTTTCTCGTTTCTCGTCTTTCGTTCTTCGCTAGTCAGTTGACTCGCTGCCGGTCCTTCGTTCCTTTCTAATCGGTACACTCCTCACTCATCACCCCTCACTTCCTAGTTGAGTTTAGAACAAGAGGTATTTTATTGCTGTGAATCTTCTGGATCTTTTCATTTTGAGGAGTAATAATCGAAAATATATTTCCGAGCCCCCGAGCCCCCGAGCCCCCGAGCCCCTCAGCCCCCCATATACTCCGCTACATTATTCTCTGTCTCATGCAATCTGATTTTGTAGAGCTTTGCAGGGCCGGGTAGGGCCGATTCGAGTTCTTTCCAAAAAGCGACAATAACATTTTCCGTAGACGGGATGATTCCCTGTAGAAATGGAACGTCTTCATTGAGATTTGCATGGTCACATACATCCACGATCTTGTGATGGATGACGTCTTTCAAAACTTTCAAATCGATGACGAATCCCGTCACTGGATCAGGCTCGCCTTTGACCGTAACCTCCATGTGAAAGTTATGTCCATGCCAGTTTGGGTTGTTGCATTTTCCATACATCTCTCTATTCCATTCATCAGACATCTCGGGATTGTGAAGCCGGTGAGCGGCATTGAATCTTACGCGCCGACGTATATAAACTTGAGCCATATTTTTAGGAGGAAGATAAGGAATGAGGGGCTGGGGAGCTGAGGAGTTAAGAAGTGTGGAGCTAGGAGTGTGGAGTGAAGAGTGAGGAGTGTAGAGTTGGGGATGATGGCAAAGCCTTGACTCAGTTGGCGGCGTGCAGCGAACGGATTAAGCAGCAGGATTTTGTAGTTTAATTTGCAATTGAACGAGGGTGTTCAATTAAGTGTGTCAAGTTAATTATTATAACTTTTAACTTGGATATACAATGGAAGAGAAAAACGATAAACTCGATCCTTCATCTCCGGAGTTTGATTTCGAGGCTTTCAAGAAGGATGCCTATCGGAAGATGGTAGGCGGAGCGGGTCTGTTAGGTCCCGACGGAGCCTTTACCTCCTTGATGAAGAACTTTCTCGAGACCTCAATGGACGCCGAGATGGACGCTCATCTTTCTGAGAAGCCTACCAGGAACAGGCGCAATGGTAAGGGAAGCAAGCGCGTTAAGACCTCCATTGGTGAGGTCGATATTCGGACCCCAAGAGACCGGGATGCCTCCTTTGAGCCCGTTTTGGTACCCAAGAGAGAGCGAGTCCTTGGAGCTGATATTGAGGAGAAAATCATTCATCTTTATGCGCGCGGTTCTAGCTATCAGGACATAAGCGACATGCTGAGTGAGCTCTATGGAACGCACATCTCTACGGCCACGATAAGCCGGATCACAGACAAGGTGTTACCCCTAGTCCAAGAATGGAGCTCGCGTCCTCTAGAGTCTACGTATTGTGTCCTTTGGCTCGACGCCATACACTACAAGATTCGGCAAGAAGGCAAGGTAACGACCAAGGCTGTGCACTGTGTTATAGGGGTCGATCTGGAGGGGCAGAAGGAGCTCCTGGGCATGTACATGACCGAGAATGAGAGTGCTTCATTCTGGCTCCACGTGCTGACAGACTTACAGAACCGCGGTGTCGAACAGGTGCTCATTGCCTGTATTGACAACCTGACAGGCTTTGCAGACGCGATTGAATCGACCTTTGTCGGTACTGAAGTTCAACTATGCATTGTGCATCAGATTCGCAATAGCCTCAAGTTCATACCCTGGAAAGATCAGCGAGAGTTCATGAAGGACTTGAAGATGGTTTACAAAGCAGATACACTTGAAGCTGCAGCTCTGAATCTGGAAAAACTGGACCAAAGATGGGGAAAGAAATATCCCATGGTTATCTCTTCGTGGAGGAGAAACTGGGAGCGACTCACAGTCTACTTTAGCTATACCAGAGAAATTCGGAAAGTCATCTACACAACGAATACCGTAGAGAGCTTCCATCGTCAACTGAGGAAGGTCACCAAGACAAAGGGTGCCTTTGTGAGCGACACGGCCTTGATGAAACTTCTCTACCTTGCACAAGAGAAGATTACGGCCAAATGGACACGGCCGATATACAACTGGAAAAGTGCACTAGCTCAATTCTATATCAGATTTGAAACCCAACTCAAACCTGAACTAGGAGATTGACACACTTAATGCAATACACCCAATTGAACAATTAGGAAGTAGATTTTCCACACTCCACACTCCACACTCCACACTCCACACTCCACACTCCACACTCTCCCAATGACCCTCTTCGAAAAAATAGCAGCCGGCGAAATACCGGGAGACTTCGTCCATCAGGACGATCTCTGTTTCGCCATTAGAGACATCAATCCGGTAGCTCCTGTGCACATCTTGGTCATTCCACGAAAACCAATTGTCGGGATATCGTCCATGGAAGATGAAGACGTCGAGCTGGTAGGCCACCTCTTCAAAGTGGCCCGCGATGTGGCCGAGGCGGAAGGCCTAGCAAATGATGGCTACCGACTCGTTTTCAACAATGGCGAGATGGGAGGGCAAGAAGTACCTCACTTACATCTTCATTTACTCGGTGGAAGAAAAATGACATGGCCACCGGGATAAACGGAGTATCGGAGTATCGGACTATCGGAAATTCACATTATCGCACTATCGGAAATCCGACAAATTTGACTATCGCTTTTCCATGGGATCAGCTTTACTGTCCTAGGGTATAGCACGATTGTGGAAGAACGTCTGTGCGATGGGCTTCATACGCACTTTATCAAAGCCAAATTGAAGTCCTTTCTAAGCATCATTATTCTTCTTGGCGCGAGTTCACTCGCCGCTCAGGATCCTATTTCCCTTCCGAAGATCACCACGCAAATAGACCTTGATGGAGTCGTGACGGATGCAGAGTGGTCGGGGGTCGATCCACTTCCCATGACTATGAGTAATCCGATTTTTCGTGGCGAGATGACGGAACGTACCGAGATTCGTGTCGCTTACGACAAAGACTTCCTCTATGCTTCGGGTCGAATGTTTTTGGCGAAACCAAACAAGGTTAGGACATTTTCTCTTAGTCGAGATAAGACTACCGATTCTGATGAGTTCTTTGCCATAGTTTTGGACACCTTCAACGACAACGAGAACGCCCTTCTGTTTGAAACCACACCGACTGGAAATCGCATCGATATGACGATTTTCCGAGACGCTGATTTCGATGGTACAGAGCCCATGAACCCGACCTGGAATACCTACTGGGACGTTGAAACAACCATCACCGATGAAGGATGGTTTGCCGAAATGCGAATTCCTTTTTCCAGTCTTCGATTTCAATCGAATGAGGATGGCGCGGTTATTGGTTTGAAAGTATTCCGCTGGATAGGCCTAAAGGCAGAGGGTCATACTTATCCCGAGAGTCCACCGGATTGGTTTCTTTCGATCATGAAGCCATCGATCGCGCAAGATGTGATAATCGAAGGCGTCCAGGCCCAAAAACCGATCTATGTCACACCCTACGCGATCGGAGGTTATGGATTTGACAACATCGAGACAGATGATATCTATGAGCGAGAATTCGATGCCACCCGTGATGTGGGACTCGACGTCAAATATAGTCTCACTTCAAATCTTACCGCTGATCTAACGATCAACACAGACTTTGCCCAAGTAGAGGCCGATGATGCTCAGGTCAACCTTACCCGCTTTTCTCTATTCTTTCCAGAGAAACGACTCTTCTTCCAAGAACGTGCAAGCATTTTCAATTTCAACATGGGAGGCAGATCGACTCTCTTCTATAGCCGGCAAATTGGCTTGAATGAAGATGGAGATCGAATTCCGATTTTGGGAGGAGCTCGAGTCGTTGGTCGTATCGGAGGCCTTGATGTAGGGGTCCTCAGCATGCAGACCCGCGGGTCCGACTTTGGTGTATCAGAGAACTTCGCTGTAGGTCGACTCAGGAAAAGAATCGTCAACCAGTATTCCTACATCGGGGCTATGGTGACCAATCGTGTTGATGTGGACGGAATATATAATGCCGGTGTCGGGGTTGACGCAGACATCCGAGTTTTTGGCGATGACTACTTTAGCTTTCAGGTCGCCAACACCTTTGACAGCGAGCAAATCGGCGTCTCGGCGGGAGATGGTCTGGCAGCAAATATCGGATGGGCTAGACGGAACAGCACCGGACTCTCCTATGACACGCGAGCAAAAGTGATTGGAAACAGTTATGATCCCGGTTTGGGATTTCAACCACGAGATGATTTCTATCTTTACTCAGGCGAACTCGGCTACGGTTGGCGGGGAAGTGACGAATCCTTTCTTTTTGGCCATTCACTCCAAGGAGAGACTGAGATTTTCTGGTCGAATTCCGAAGGTGAGTTCGAATCTTTGCAAGCAGGCCCGTCCTACTTCATGAACTTCAAATCGGGAATGTTCTTTTTTGGTCAGTTGCGGTACAATAAGGAGCGATTGACCGAATCATTTGAACTATCCGATGATGCTGAAGTCCTTGAGGGGGAGTATGACTTTGTAAACTTCTCATTATTTGGGAATTCGCAACCAGGAGTCATAAGCCTACGAGGTCGAGGCAATGTGGGACAATATTACGATGGTTCTATTTTCTCATTGACCTTGAGTCCGGTTTGGACGGCCTCCAAGTTTTTGGAAGTCAGTGCAGATTTGAATTTCAATAGAGTTCGTTTTCCAGATCGAGACCAAAGTTTTGATGGAAATGTGGGTCGGCTCCGATTGGCAGGAGCGCTAAACTCTCAAATCTCGGCTTCCACTTTTATCCAGTATAACTCGTCGACGGAGGAGACCGATTTTAACTTCCGGCTTCGCTATAATCCTGCCGAGGGGAATGATCTTTACCTCGTTTTCAATCAGGGTGGCTATCAAATCTTAGACGACCTACAGCGACCGACTGTTCGGAATAAACCTGACTATAGAACCTTGCTCGTGAAATACAGCCATACTTTCGTTCTGTAGTTCTAGATCGAATTTTACGATACTAGAATTCATTCAGTCGCAAGAGCAGTCTCAGAAAATTCTGAATGAAGCCAGATCCACGGAGGTCGGGTCTCTCATTGGTCGAATAATTTAATTTTGCGGCCGCATTACTTCGTTATGGCCATTATTTTCACGGGAAGCATTTCTGGCACAGTACTTGCACACACATTAATTGGCTCTGAATGCCTCCTTGACTCTTCGTTCTATCGAAGAACAGAGCCCATTATCCAAGCCAGACGCAGATTGCCTCCTGCCTCTGGCTTTTTTTATGTCCCAACGCAACACATGTATCGCAGCTCTGCCAAAATGAGACGCCATTGGTCTCGGAATTTATTTTTGAGACAGGAACCGGATTTGATTTCAAGGACTTCCCCAGATCATCCTTAGCAATCACCTAACTTAGTTCGTTGGTCCACGTTAATGAGACCAAGAACCAAAAACCAAGAACCAAAAACCAACTCTGCTATATTGCGCTCCTTCTAAGACATGGGAAAGTCAGCACGTATTTCTATCCATTATTAGTAATAAAGCCTTATTGGCCAGATAACGATTGAGCCAGAAAGCCAGATCCGACAGACAAACCAGACATGCCAGATAAGCTACGGAAGCTAGCCCAGCTCAGGTCCATTCTCAAGACCATCTACGATCTCAAGGCCTCTTCGGCCGTTTTACAATGGGACCAAGAGACCTTCATGCCCGAGGGATCCGCAGCTGCGCGAGCTTCTCAAATCGAGACTCTTGAGAGACTATCCCATGAAATGTTCACAGGGCCCGAGTGTGCCGATCTGATTCACGATTTAACCGAAAATCTAGATGACCTTTCCCCGGATGATCAAGCGCTGGTCCGGATAAATAGGCGCGATCTTGAAAGAAACAGCAAACTACCCTCGAGTCATGTGGCAGAATTTTCCCGGGCCTGCTCGCTTGGTTTAAATGCATGGCGAAAAGCGAGGGAGGCGTCGGACTTCAAGCTCTTCGAAAACGAACTGAAAACTGTCGTCAATTTCAACAAGGAAAAAGCTGAGCTGATCGGCTACGACGAACATCCTTATGATGCTCTACTCGACGAGTTTGAGCCCGGCGCGAAAACCTCCGATGTAGCTCGGACTTTCGCGGAGCTGAAAGAAAAGCTAGTCCCTCTGGTCAAGATCATTCTCGATCAAGATGCGCCCGACGACTCTTTCCTTCATGCCCACTATGGGGAGAAGAAGCAATGGGATTTTGGACTCTCTGTGATCAAAGATTTCGGCTTCGATATGAATCGAGGTAGACAAGATCTCTCCGCTCACCCATTCACAACCTCCTTTTCCGTTGACGATGTGCGACTCACGACTAGAGTCGATGAGAAATTCTTCCCCTCCGCCTTCTTTGGTACTGTGCACGAATGTGGGCATGGACTGTACGAGCTAGGCATCGATCCAAAATGGGAGTCGACTGGACTAGCGGATGGCACCTCCCTGGCCATGCATGAATCGCAATCTCGATTTTGGGAAAATAGAATTGGACGCAGCGAGGCATTTTGGAAGGAGTATTATGGAGATCTGCAAGCGGTCTTCCCGGACCCTTTGAAAGGAGTCGATCTGCAATCCTTCTATCCCGCTATTAATAAGGTCTCCGCTTCCCTTGTCAGAGTCGAGGCGGATGAGGTGACCTATAACCTCCATGTTATGCTTCGATTTGAAATCGAACAGATGCTGATCTCAGGTGATCTCGATTTGGCCGACCTTCCAGCCTATTGGAATGATGCCATGGAGTCCTCTCTCGGGATTCGCCCACAGAACGATGCCGAGGGATGCCTTCAAGACATTCACTGGTCCATGGGAGCCTTCGGATATTTCCCGACCTACACGCTTGGGACGCTTATGTCATCACAACTGGCAACGAAAATGGATGAAGAACTTGGTGGCCTGGATAAACTAATTGGTGCGCGAGACTTCCAAACGATATTGGATTGGCTGCGACGAGAAATCCATCAATGGGGTCGATCAAAATCAGCCGCAGAAATATTGAAGTTATCCACAGGCTCCAATCTTTCAGTCGACTATTGGCTGAATGCTATGAAGGCGAAATATGGAAAATTGTATTCTGGCATTGACGTAGATTAGGTTTCGCATAAACATGAAGCTATCGTTACGTGCCAATTGGCAACAGAATGATAGAGCTTTCGTAAGGGAGGGACATGGAGAACAGATCATTAATATTGAATTCGATTCTCATACTCTGCGGGATCATAGTTGGCCTGCTGATGGCCCTCGTTATGCAGGGTCGACCCGCACAAGTTGTCCAGCCGGCCACCGATCGTTTGGTTCGATCCGTTCAATTCGGCAACGAGGATTTTGAACCGCCCGATGGCGCCGAGTTAGCGGTCTCCCTCAACAACGTATTTAAAGAGGTCGCCAAGAAAGCGGTGCCTGCCGTCGTTTCGATCAATGCGACACTAAGACAAGACAGGCGAAGGAAAGGTGGATTGCGTGGCTATGGTAACGGCGAGTATGCAAGCGCAGGAAGTGGAGTGGTCATTAGCCCCGAGGGCTACATCGTCACGAATTATCACGTCGTTGAAAATAGTGATGACGTAAGTGTCACCTTCTCCAACAATATGATCCTGAGCGCCAAGATGATTGGCTGGGATAGAAATTCGGATTTGGCAGTCCTTAAGGTCGATCCAGAGCGTACAAATCTAACAACAATTGACCTAGGGGACTCACAGAACTTAGAAGTGGGCGACTGGGTCATCGCAATCGGAAATCCATTTCGACTTTCCTCCACTGTGACTACCGGCATCGTCAGTGCGCTGGACAGACCGATGGATATTTTTGAAGCCAACACCGAACTCGGCGTCAAAGACTTCATCCAGACCGATGCGGCCATCAACCCAGGAAACTCCGGTGGAGCATTGCTCAATCTTGCAGGCCAATTGGTTGGTATCAACACGGCGATAGCGACGGAGACAGGAGTGTCCCAGGGAGCCGGTTTTGCCGTACCAGTCAACTTGGTTTCTCATGTGGTCAACGAGATCGTTGCCAATGGAAAAGTTCGACGAGGATTTCTCGGCGTCCGAGTGAAGGACCTCCGATTGGATAGTCGACTAGCGAGAGATAACCCAGGTCTTCGAGGAGCGGTCGTGACCGAGATCGGCAAGAACACACCTGCGATGAATGCTGGACTAGAGGTCGGTGATGTCATCATCAAGATAGGCGAGCGAGACATTTACGGGACACATCATGTTCATAGCAGTATCGCGTTGAAGAGTCCGGGTCAGAACGTAAAGATGGGCATCATTCGCGGCGGTCTGTTTAAGGAGATGTATATCAAGCTGGATCCTGAAAATTCCGATGCTATGCTAGCATGGTTGGAAGAGACTTATCCAGAGGGAGTTCAAGAGGAACTCATCATCAGCTTGGAGGATTGGGGTCTGGGTCTGACAGCTATGGATCGAGATGATATCCGAGATTTCCGAGTCAAGAAAGGAGCCTATATCGCCTATGTCGATTCCGGATCACAGGCGGCCTTGGATGCGATTCCGAGAGACGTCGTGATTCTTTCAATCGATGGCCAGGCTGTGGGTGATCCAGAGGATGTCGTTCGGATTCTCGAGCTTGCTTTTGAGATGGACGCGGAGGAATTGCTCTTCGAAGTTAAGAAGCGGGAGGGCTGGAACGCCTTCTATGATGTGACCGTGCCGTCCTTGAACTAGGGGCTAAGGGGCTAGGAGTCGTTGATCGGTTATCTCCAGCTGTCTTTCTATATTATCTGCCACATCAGTTTCGGCCCGACTAGAGTCATCACGAGCGACACTTCCGTCCAAACCAAAAACCACAAACCATAAACGAGTTTACCGCAGCTATGAAAATCCAGCACCTGTCGAAGCGCATCTATACAATCTTTTCAGCATTTGTAATTCTCATCGCTGGATTCGGCACAATGTCAGCACAGACCTTTCCAACGGACGACGAAGTCATAAAGAAGATGTGGGAAGTGGGCATGGAAAACTCGCAGACAGAAGAGTTGGCGCACAAGCTGATCGATTATTTCGGCCCGCGGCTGGCCGGCTCCGAAGAACTCGCCGCCGCCCAAGATTGGCTAGTCGAGACCTATGGGAGTTGGGGTGTTTCGGCTCGGAAGGAATCCTACGGTACGTGGCAAGGATGGCGACAGGGAGTCTTGCATGTGGATATGATCAAGCCTCGAGTAGCAACTCTGGAAGCAGAATTGCTTGCCTGGAGTCCGGGAACAGATGGTCCAGTCGAGGCCGAAATTGTAATCCCACCTGCGGAATTGACTGAAGAAACTAAGGAGGATTGGCTGGCGAGCATAAAGGGAAAATTTGTCATGGCCTCCATACCCGAGACCATGTGCCGCGCCAAGCAGGAGTTGGAGGACTATGCCCGTCCTGAAACTATTGAGAGGCTGACAAAAGTTCGGGCTGAAGCCAGAAAGACCTGGATCGATCTATTCAAGCCACTGGGCAATATTAGAATGCTTGATCGTGTATTCGACGAAGCTGGAGTTGCTGGCATCATCAAGTCCCGATGGTCAGGTGGCTGGGGAGTGAACAAGGTGGGCAGTACCATCGCCAAGGAGGCCGTCGCTATCGATCTTTCGTGTGAGGATTATGGTCTGCTTTACAGACTCGCTGAAAATGGAACGACCCCTTCACTTCGAGTCTTCGCTGAAACGGAGGATTTGGGAGAGGTAGAGCAGTTCAACGTCTTAGCCGAGTTGAAGGGTAGCGAGAAGCCAGACGAGTACGTCCTTCTTGGCGCGCACCTCGACTCCTGGCACGCAGCCGGCGGAGCCACTGACAATGGCACGGGGACCATTACTATGCTCGAAGCAATGCGTATTTTGAAGGAAGCTTATCCCAACCCCAAGCGAACGATACTTATAGGACATTGGGGAGCCGAAGAAATGGGACTGATCGGTTCTGGAGCATTTAGGGAGGACCATCCTGAAGTCATGGAAGGATTGCAGGTCGCTTTTAATCAGGATAATGGCACCTGGCGCTTCGACAAGATTGAAGGACAGGGATTCTTGGATGCGGACAGATTTATTCCGCGCTGGATGTCGGCTGTACCGAAGGAGTTTTCCAGCCATATCGAACTAGAGATGCCGGGTGGGCAAAATAGCAACGGAAGTGACCACCAATCCTTTATTTGTGCGGGAGCACCCAGCTTTCGCTTTCAGTCCTTCTACGATGAGTATCGCCAGTATACCTGGCACACGAATCGGGACACCTATGATAAAATCGTCTTTGATGATTTAAAAGAGAACGCGACGCTGGCCGCGATGATGGCTTATATGGCGGCAGATGATCCAGATACAATGCAAAGGGATCAGGCTGTTCTTGTCAATTCCAGAACGGGTAAGCAAAAGAGCTGGCCAAAATGCAGGGCGCCAAGGCGGTCGAGGGGCTGAGGGGCTGAGGGGCTGAGGGGCTGAGGGGCTGAGGGGCTGAGGGGCTGAGGGGCTGAGGGGCTGAGGGGCTGAGTAAATTATTTCGTATCTTCCATATCCCAATTTAGTCAGATTTGAGGCTATTATTTGCTTCGGATTTGTAGTCGAATTTACCCCAGAACTGACCAAGTATTTCACTAGCCAGTTAACCTGCTGAGGCGCTTAGTTAGACCAGTCAGCAGTCAGTAGCTAGAAGCCAGCAATCCATCCTTATGATCCGATATATCACAGCAGGAGAATCCCACGGAGAAGCCCTCATCGGAATTGTAGAGGGTGTACCTGCAGGTCTGCCTTTGTTAGCCTCCGATTTGAATAAGCATCTTGCCCGACGTTGGTTGGGATTTGGAAGAGGCGGTCGCGCTAAGTTTGAGTCAGATCAAGTTCATTTCTATAGCGGTGTTAGACACGGCTTGACTATGGCCGGACCCATCGCGATGCGAATCGATAATGCTGCCTATAATAAGGACAAGTCGGACTGGCCGAATGTGATGTCCATCGAGCCCATCGATGAGGAGATCGACAAGATTACATTGCCGAGACCAGGTCATGCAGATCTAGTGGGTACACAGAAATATGGATTCGATGACATCCGTCCTGTGATTGATCGATCGAGTGCTAGGGAGACCGCGATGCGAGTCGCTTGTTGTTCGATTGCAAGAAAGCTGTTGGAAGAGTTGGGGATTCACATCGGTAGCCATGTTGTCCGGATTGGAGACGTGGGCTATGAGAGTTCGACCGATTGGGTGGATCGAGTTGGAGAGTTGATGCAGGGCAAAGATCAATTGAATGATGCAGCAGATGCATCGGAAGTGCGAATGATCGATGCTGATCTGACCGAGCGTTGTATTGAACACATCAAGGCGACAAAGAAGGACGGCGATTCCCTTGGCGGAGTCTACGAAGTAGTTGTAACGGGCGTGCCGGTCGGATTGGGGTCCTATGCACAGTGGGATCGAAAGCTGGATGGTCAGCTGGCGCAAGCAATCCTTTCTATCCAGGCGCAGAAGGCAGTCGAGATTGGAGATGGAATCGAGAACACCAGTATTCCGGGTTCGCAAGTCCATGATCCAATAGAGTCGTCAGAAGTCAGTCATCAGTCGTCAGAGAAAGGGAAGAGCTATCCGAGGACGAGGAATAGGGCGGGCGGAATCGAAGGTGGAATGTCCAACGGAATGCCGATCATCGTTCGTGGATACATGAAACCTATCCCGACTCTGATCAAACCACTAGGGACGGTGGACATCGAGAGTGGCGAATCACAACCAACTCGATACGAGCGTAGCGATGTGACCAGCGTTCCGGCCGCGTCTACGGTCGCGGAAGCTGTGGTCGCACAGGTCATAGCGAATGCACTTCTCGATAAGTTTGGAGGAGATAGTCTCGAAGAGCTGAGAAGACATATCAACAGCTAGTACGGACTGCCTTGAACATGAATATGTGATACAACGCGCTAGAAGTCTATCTTGGCGCATCATCCATCATCCATCATCCATCATCACGATCATGCAAAAAATCTATCTTATCTATACACTTTGCGCCATTACACTTGCGCTATTCTCAGTAGATCTTCAGGCACAAACTATGGGTAGTGGATGGGTCTGGAACAGCTCCGACACTGCAACAGAACCCTACATTCCAAATACGCTCTATCAATACAATTCGACTGGTGCTGAAAATATTGTTACTCCTTTTGGCACTGGTCTCTATCGAGTGGAATTTGTTGGCTTAGGTATTGAACAGCCGCCTTACGGAATAGCTCATGCAAATGCTTATGGCTCGTCCGGAGTCCGCTGCAATCTTGATAGTTTTGCGCCAAGCAACGGAGACATGCATGTATTCGTCCGATGCTTCAACTCAGACGGTGATCAAGTAAACTCGAATTTTTCAGTCCAATATTATCAGGCATCAAGACAGAACGAGTCCTTCTTAAATGCCTATGTGTTAGGCTTGGAGACCGATCCTCAGGGAATGCACATACCTGGCTGGCAATATCATTCCCTTGGTGAAACCATCACTTACGAAAAGGAAAACATTGGATTCTATATCGTTCATTTGCCGAGGATCAGTCGAGACAGCGGAACAATGTTGATAGGGAGTTACGGAAACTCCTCGAATTACTGCAACAGTGGTGGTTGGGGTTCTGTGCTGGGAAATCAAGAGCTTGGTGTTCGCTGCTTTGACAGCGCCGGCAACGCAGCCGACACCAGATTTACTCTCAGCTTCAGGACAGATCTAGAATTTGGGAAAATGCTAGGAGAAACTGGAATGGAATCAAGTTTTCTCTGGGCAGGAAGAGAGTCTAATGACAGCTACGAACCGCATACTGAATATAGCATGAATACGGCTTCAGAAGAGCCGACGGTGATCGATCGATTGGATGTCGGTCGCTATAGCGTAACCATTCCCGGGCAAATTGGAGAGAACAAAACTATGGCCTTGGTTTCTGCCTATGGCGACAGTCACAACTGTGCCATAGAAACATGGGTTGGTGACTCTGATCCGATGCAGGCCAGGGTCTTGGTTAGTTGTTTTGATATTGCCGGAGATCCAATAGACGGTCGATTTACACTTCAGTATTTGACTAATAAGCCAACAAGCCCGATCGAAGCTTGCGACGCTTTAGATATTCCAGACTATGCGAATGGATTTTCAAGTAGCGCCGGATTGAATCTGCTTGGATCCAGCACACTTGAAGGATCAAGCTTGAGACTGACTGCAGCAGAGGCATGGAATACATCTTCAGCTTGGTTTTGCAGGAAATTAGATCTCGCGGGCGGATTTGAGACGCAGTTCGATTTCTCCATTTCCGATCCAGGTGGATTTGACGTGGGCGGTGCAGATGGGCTTGCCTTCGTCATTCATAGCCAAGACATTCAAAGCATTGGAAACGGCGGCGGCTCAATGGGCTACGGAAATATTTCAAATAGTTTAGCTATAGAAATCGACCCTTGGATCAACCCTGAAACTTTGGAGGACGCTCAGCACATCGCAATTCACTCACTCGGAGTTTCGCCAAACGTGCCAGATTCTACAAGTCGACTCGGGTACTATGCAGTTGCAGGTGATTTGAAGGACGGTGCAGTTCACACGATCAAAATTCAATACTACGCCGGAGCTCTTCGGGTTTTTCTGGATGACTTGGATACACCCGTAATAATCGCAAATGTCGATCTCCAAAACCTCCCAGGAGGAAGCATTTTGACACAAGATGGTGGCGCTATCATAGGTTTTACGAGTTCCACTGGGGCTGCATTTGAGAATCACGACATTTTGAACTGGACCTACATTGAAGGATTTAGCAATGTGTCGAGCGAGTCGGATGAGACCGGTCCCAATGACTTTCGCCTCGATGCGAACTATCCGAATCCTTTCAACCCGTCGACAAAGATCACTTACAATCTGTATGACAATTCCGTGGTGAAGATCAAGGTCAGTGACCAAACCGGAAGGCTCATTGAGACCTTGGTCTCTGGGCAGAAAGAGCGCGGTCACCATAGTGTTGTCTTCGAAGCAGGGGACTTTCCTAGCGGCGTATATGTCTACAGCTTGACCGCGAATGGAAGGACGGAGCATCGGCAGATGATTCTGATGAAATAGAATATCAGATTGTCCGATTATCAGAACATCTGATTTTCCGAAAGACCGAAGGTCCGGAAAATCGATAAGGCAATGAGACGGCCATGTAATAGATCAATAATCAGGCATTCTGATGTTCTGAAAATCGGAAAATCAGATTGTGGCGGCCAGTATGTATTCGTTTCGATTCTGACGAAAAGCGAAGATCAAATACCACAAATGTTTTAGCGGAGGGTTTGTGACATTCGATGTATCCTAACATTTGAACCAACAAATGAAAACGACGGAACACGGAACACCGAACACCGCAGACGGCCAAGGGCCCACGGAAAACGACAATCGCTCTCGGGCGATTGTGATCGGTGCCGGCTTTGGCGGGCTCGCCGCAGCTGTTCGCTTACTCGTTCGCGGCTACGATGTTGAGATCGTCGATAATCAGGATCAGGCCGGAGGTAGAGCGCGGGTTTTCCGTCAGGATGGTTTCACCTTCGATGCTGGACCCACTGTCATAACCGCTCCTTTTCTCTTGGAGGATCTTTGGACTTTGGCAGGGAAAAAGATGTCGGACTATGTTGACATCCGTCCCGTATCACCCTTCTACAGAATTCGATTTGACGATGGAAAGATCTTCGATTACTCCGGAGACACGGAGGCCATGAAAGAACAGATCGCCCTGTTCAATCCGTCCGATGTTCGTGGTTATGAGAAATTCCTCAAAAAGAGCGAGGCCATATTTAAGGTCGGCTTTGAGGATCTCGCTCATGTGCCCTTCGGAAAAGTCATCGATATGTTGAAGATCGTGCCACAGATGATCAAGCTGGAGAGTCATCGGACGGTTTACGGTCTCGTTTCGAAGTACATCAAGAATGAAAAACTTAGACAGGTTTTCAGCTTCCATCCTTTGCTTGTTGGTGGCAATCCATTTACGGTCACCTCGATCTACACTTTGATTGCCTTTCTGGAGAAGAAGTGGGGCGTCCACTACGCGATGGGCGGGACCGGGGTAGTCGTTCAGGGCCTAGTTGATTTGATTGAAGGATTGGGTGGAAAGATTCGACTAGGCACAGCAGTAGTCAAGATTAACACTTCGGACGAAGGAGCACCGATCACGGAACACGGCAGTCAGTCTTCAGCCGTCAGAGATCAGTCTTCAGGAATTTCGGAAATGGAAGGAAATCGAAGAGACGAGAGCTCTCCCAACCCAAAACGCAGGACGCAAAACGCCAAACCCCGAGTGGCGGGAGTCACTCTCTCCGATGGCACAGTCATTCAGTCTTCAGTTGTCGTTTCCAATGCCGACTTCGCCAAGACCTACCTGGATCTCCTTAAAGACAGTCCCGGAAAGAGATGGACGCCCAAGCGCGTCGGCAATCTGAAATACTCGATGGGACTTTTCGTCTGGTATTTTGGCACAGACCAAAAATACGAGGACATTGTGCATCACACGATTCTCATAGGGCCCCGATACAAAGGAATGCTCACAAACATCTTCAAGGACAAAACCTTGGCTGAAGACTTCAGTCTGTACCTCCACCGGCCATCGGCTACGGATCCGAGCATGGCACCTGAGGGCGGCGATGTCTTCTATGTCCTGTCACCGGTTCCTCATTTGGAGAGCGGCACGGATTGGGCAGAGCAATCGGAAATTTATCGGAAGAAAGTTGAGGAATATTTGGAGCAGTCTGTCATGCCAGAATTGTCCAAGCGCATTGTGACTTCACGTACCCTCGCGCCGCACGAGTTTCAGTCGGACTACTTGGCTTACAAAGGCGCCGCCTTCAGCGTAGAACCGACCTTGGCGCAGAGCGCCTACTTCAGACCGCACAATAAGAGCGAAGACTTCGAAGGACTCTATCTGGTTGGAGCGGGTACTCATCCTGGAGCTGGTATTCCTGGAGTGATTTCATCAGCGCGGGTGTTGGATTTGGTCGTGCCGGACCCGGCAAGGCGATAGTCCGAAATACCGATGGTCCAATAATCCAAATTTCCGATTTTGCGAGATTACTCGATTATTGATCTCGCTTTCGTCGATCGAGAGACGAGGAAGGATAAACGTTCTCGCTTAACGACTGACGGCCAACGCCAAACGAGTATTTGTCGCATTATCCCGATCTATTTCGATTGTACTACTAGAGAGATACAAGGAAACAGCTTAGGAATTATTACATTGAAATGGTACTCAAATGAGTATACACTCAAAGTGATAATTCTATGGCAAAGACAGAGAAAATGACTCGACTTAATTTTTCCATTCCAGTCGACTTACATCGAAAAATCAAGGCCGCCGCTTCGCTAGAGGGAAAGTCGATGCGGGACTATGTTCTTGAAAGAGTCCTTCGAGACGATTCCGAATTTGATTGCGAAAACGTCAACGATGCTATTGCAGATGGACTGAAGGATGTATTGAAGACTAAAAAGGGAGAAATAGAGCTTCCAAGTTACAAGGAATTTCTTCAAGGCCTGAGCTAGTGTATTCAATTCGACTAACAAGGTCATTTCAACGAGATGTAAAAAGACTGAGAAAGAAATACCGGAGACTAACTGAAGATCTGAAACCATTAGTCGATGAATTGAGCAAAGGTGATTTTTCTAGACACGAAGCCATTAAGGGATTCTCTCATAAGGTTTACAAGGCTCGGGTTCGGAGCAGTGATCAAGGCAAGGGAAAGAGAGGAGGATTTCGGGTGATCTATTACGTGGTGGTCGATGACACGGAGATCTTTCTGCTCTCTATCTACGCGAAAGCAAGAAAGTCCGACATAGATTCCGACTACATAAAGAAAATCGTGGATGACGACCTTATCTAAAGTCCGAGAGTGAGGTCCTATTTCTTGCTCCAAATCCCATCTTGATTCGAGGAGACCACGAAAAGACGACCCGCCCATTTCCCCCCTCGATAATGATCTATACCGCAACTTGGCTGTATTTGCTTCGATAAACGAGTGACAAGGAACGATAGACGATTCCGGTCAACGGAAAACGTTAATTCGTCGTAGATTGAACCCATCACGCATCACTCAAAACCCATCACATCTCCCTCATGCGATTCATTCCCAAAATAAGACGCAGAAATCGACTTCCCGAAACCGGCAACAGCAAGGTTGTCGTGATCACCGGTGCGTCCTCGGGTCTAGGATTCGCCCTGGCATCCTTGTTCGCTGTGGATGGACACAAGGTGGCTTTGTTGGCTCGGCGCATAGATCGAATGACACATTTGGAAACCGACATTAGGTCCTTTGGAGGGAAAGCGCTAGCAGTGCAATGCGATGTGTCAGACAAAGCTCAGGTTGCCGAGGCTTTTCAGAAGGTCAAAGATCACTGGGGCGTTATCGATACAGTGATTCTCAATGCCGGGACACATTCCTCCGAGAATGGAGTGGGTCTTAAATCAGAAGACATGGAGAGAGTATTTCAAGTCAACTATTTCGGTGCGGGTTACTGCATCGAGCAGGTTTTGCCTGATATGATTCGTCGGGGCATTGGCCACATTGTTGCCGTGTCCAGCCTAGCTGGATATCGTGGGATACCAGGAGGAAAAATCTACGGAGCGAGCAAGGCGGCCTTGACCAATATGATGGAAGGACTTCGAATCGAACTGAAGCCATTTGGTATCAAGGTGACCACGATTTGTCCGGGCTATGTCAAGACCGAGATGACCGCAGAGAACGAGCACAAGATGCCTTTCTTGATGGATCTCGACAAGGCGGCGAAGCGGATGTACAAGGCAATCAACAAGCAGAAGAAACACTACGCCTTCCCAAAGAGAATGGCCACGCTGGTAAGGATGGGTCGGATTACGCCCAACGCGGTTTATGATCGAGCAGCGAGGAGGGTTCGAGGGAAGAGATAAGTCGAAGCTCGAGTTGTGCCCCCTCAAACACCTTATAAAGTATCATCATGAGATTGCACACTGAACTATAACCGACAATGATGAAATCGACATTCTCCCTGGTGCTATTGATGGCACTCATGTCAAATCTTAGTGCTCAATCAGCAGAGCCAACAATTACGGACAGTTTATATTCTGAAACACTGGATCGTCAACAAGAATATTGGGTCCGGCTACCAGAAAACTATAATCCGGATAGTCGATATCCCGTGGTTTATCTATTGGATGGATTTTCCCTTCAACAAGCACTCTTCACAGCCTACGATAATTACTGGGGGCATTATCTACCACATATGATATTGGTGGGAGTCTCCAATCGATCCAATCGTACCCTGGATCTCACCACTTCTCAAATCAGTTCTCGAAGAGGTGCCGGCATGGACGAAGAAACTGGCGGAGCGGAGCAGTTTTCACAATTCCTGATCAAAGAACTGATGCCATATGTTGAAACTAAATTTGCCGCATCACCCTATCGAACACTCATTGGCCACTCCTATTCGGGCTTATTCACAGTCAACATGCTAGTGAATCATCGAGAGCAGTTTGCCAACTACATAGCGATTGACCCTAGCATGGATTGGGATGGACAGAAATTGCTTTTACAAGCCAAGGAGGAATTTGCTAAAGGAGGTTTTGAAGGGAAATTTCTATTTGTCTCGCTGGCAGCCG
The DNA here is from genome assembly GCA_965250215.1 of Rhodothermales bacterium. Lineage (GTDB taxonomy): Bacteria > Bacteroidota > Rhodothermia > Rhodothermales > DATKEJ01 > CBDFNN01. Next base: position 569,082 of record CBDFNN010000004.1, read on the forward strand.
AGCAGCTACACATGTGGGACGAGAAGGTGAATATGGACAATCTCATGGACGACATATCTGAGTTTACCTTGTTTGCTCGCTCGATTGTAGAGTTGACAGATCTGTGCCAATCCAACGACGAGCTCAACTTCTCCTGGAAAGTCTACCCCGAAGATTTGCATGGAACCGTGCCACTCCCATCGATGATTGATGGCTTGGTTGAGGTCTTCAAATGGTATCAGTTTAAGTCGCCTCAGAAGTACAACAATCCGGCGACGAGTGTCGATGAAATCGAAAAAATGCTGGAAGAGCAAGCTGCGATCTATGCCATCAACCTTGGCTATGAGGTACCACCGATGGTCGAGGAATTGTTTAGTGGATATGGCTATATGAATTTGCAGATGGAGCAGCCTGAGAAAGCTCGTATGTTTTTCCAGAAGAACCTAGACTATTACCCAACTAGCGCCACGGCCTTCGATTCCATGGCCGACTATTATGTAGCGATGGAGGATAAGGAGAATGCTTTGAAAATGGTCATCAAGGCTTACCAGCTAAGCAAGACCCCCTACTTTGAGGAGCGCATCAAGGAGCTTTCCGGGAAGGATTGATAATTTGCAAACAATCAATATTTTGCTAAGAAATTAAACATGAAACGAATCGCGATTGTCCTGCTTTTTTGTTTGGGTCCTATTTCCACATCCACCGCAACTTCCATGCAGGATATCGAAGGGCTCATACATAGTAAGGACAAGTTCATCCAGGTCGTCACGAATGAGGAGCAAAGCATCTACTACGCGGGAGCTGATTTCGATTTGACCAGCACAAAAAATGGGCAGCCGATTACTTGGAGCATCCAGCCTCTCTCAGCTGGCTCGGGTGATTTGATTATCAAGGAAGTCCTTGATAAGAAAACAGAAAAGACCCTTACCGCCAAACTAACCCGCGGGAAACTAGGCGAGCCAACGCGTCGATTCTCCCTCATTGCCCAATTCACCCGCAAAGGCAAAGAAGTCAATAAAGAATACCAGATCTACGTGCTCTCCAAACCACTCCGGGTAATGACTTGGAATATCTGGGGTAAGGAAGGCCATAAAACCGCGACACAACCAATCGAACCCGAAGGCGGCGAGTTCAACTACCGCTATCTCTACCACTACAAAGCCAAGGACACGAATCAACGTGACCGCGTCGCCGCTGTCATCAATGAATCGGGTGCCGACATAGTCTTGCTACAGGAGACCTATGGCCAAATCGATTTTCTCAAAGAGAACACCTCTCTAAAATATAGCTTCGGTGGTGAAGGACGGGGTGCTAGCATTTCAGTGTTGAGCAGATTTCCAATCGATAAAGAATTTACACTCGGCTCTGACTCCAACTATCTGGGCGCCGAGATCAAACTTTCGGAAAGTCACGAGATAGCTGCCTTTTCAAGCCATTTCACATCAAAAGATTCGAACTGGCAAACCACACCTGATACCGTCACCGACCATCAAGGCATCGAGATAGACAAGCGCGAGCGCATGCCTGCTGCCAGAGAATTGATCTCGTATGTCGAAGAAAATAACTACCTCAAAAATGCCGACCAAACCCCTGTTCTCATAGGAGGAGACCACAACGCGATTTCACATCTCGACTATGTTGCATCAACCATTGGAAAACCGCAGAACTATGGTAGAGGCATTATCGCAGCGCCCGTCAGCATGCTCTTCACGGACAATGGATTTACTGATTCTTATCGGCAAGTCAATCCTGACCCCCTTGAATACCCTTGCCTCAGCTACAGCTCTGTCTATCTCCAAGCTGCAGGCCCCGTCAAAGCTGGCGACTGGCCAGCGGATCGCCCACATTTCCGCATCGACTATATTTACTCCAAAGGGAGCAAGCTCGTCCCCGTCGAATCTAAAATAATCAATACATTTGATGGTAAAGTCCTGACCTACCCCGAATTTGACTCCGATAATAAACTCACCAAACGAGGTGTCTACATTTTCCCCTCTGACCACGCTGCCATCCTGAGCACCTATGAGTGGCTTGACTAAATCAGAAACCAATGACTATGGCGTTTAGGGCTTTCAAGTGCCTATAATACATGAGTCGGGAGGCTTCCTTTCAGGATCCGACTACAAATCACCCATGATGTCACCCTGCGCGCCTGTCTTGAAGCGCACATTAAACCGGAAAAATGATGAGTAATGACCAGTCAGCCATGGCGAAACGAATGATTAATGCCAGTATATGCGCCTACCAAATTCACCCTAAGGGTTGGAAGCCAGACGGATTAACACCCCTGCAAACACGTACAATTCAAGGTCCGGGAGACGCCTATTTTTATAACGTCGTGCCTCTTTATCAGGATGTGGCGGCTGCTCATTCGGCGGTTACTTCCTATCTACCATGTTTTCAATAAGGGATATTCTCGTTGGCTAAGACCACGAGTTGGCGCACTTCGTTGCCAGCACAGCACTACCGAAAAACTATGAGGCGATACTTACTAACATTGGCATTCATTTGGGTCACTGTCTTGCCAGTGACTGCGCAAAATTATCCGGATCACAGCTCCGTCTATCTCAATGATTTTGCCGGATTGATCGACGCCGAAACAGGTGCCCGCATCTTATCGATGCTAGAACAGGCAAAGGCAAAGCGCGATCACGAAGTCGTCGTTGTCACGATAAACCAAATGACCGACTATGAAGCGGGCCATATGTCGATCGAGGATTTCGGGACAGGCCTTTTCAACCACTGGGGCGTGGGTAATGCACAATTCAATGATGGGATTCTGATTCTTGTCTCGCGCTACGATCGAAAAATGCGGATTGCACTTGGGTCCGGATATCCTATGATCTATGATGGCCGAATGAAGAGAGTCATTGACGACTACTTTCTTCCCGATTTCAAAAATGATGACTACGCCGAAGGGATCGAGTTGGGCGTAAGAGAAACACTGAGGCGGTCTATTCTGAGTCGAGACGATTCTGGGAATGTCATCGCGCCTTCTCGTCTTGCCGATCTTGCAGAAAGAGCCAGGGATACCGCGACCTCGGGTGGTTTAATAAGCTGGCTCTTGGGCATTTTCGGTATCGGCGGCGCTGGTATTAGTGGTGGAATATCTTGGCGCCGGTTTCGCAGAAACCGACCACGGGAATGCGATCTTTGCGGTCGGAAAATGTGGCGCTTAAGCGAACAAAACGACGACGCTTATCTAAGCCACGGACAGCAAGTGGAAGAGGCGATCACCTCAAAAGATTATGATGTTTGGTTTTGTGATCGCTGCGACCATGCGATGATCGAAGGCTATAAAAAATGGTTTTCTGAGTTTTCCGCCTGCCCCAGTTGTCATTTTAAAACCTTGCACTCGCAGCGGACGGTACTATCGCAAGCTACCACCTCTAGCACGGGCAAGGCTCGTGTTGACTACGCTTGCCGCAACTGTGTTCATAGATCGACAGAAACTGTAACAATAGCAAAAAAGTCCAGTTCGTCTTTAGGGTCTTCGGGTTCTTTCGGCGGAGGAAGTTCCAGCGGTGGTGGTGCCAGCGGCAGTTGGTAATCCACACCTATTTCAGCGCAAAGTCTGCCGGTCTGTTTCTGAATTAAAGCTGAATCGACTACCTTCAAATATGGACAAAGCCGGTTTAAAATCATATGAAGCAAGATGGAAGCTTCTCAATGAGCGTCAAAAGAAAGAGCGAGCAAAAATGACGATGGAGGAGAAGTACCAGACGATGGTTTCGATACATCGCTTGGCCGCTTCGATCGGCCGACCAGCGCAAAGGAATGAGAAATCAGAACAACTGGTCTGGGAGACATGGAAAGTACTGAGAGAGCGTTTTTCTGCAGAAACGACACTTAGTTGAGCACCAATCCCATAGATCCACTTTCGGCACCAATCAATGCGGTCGATTCTCTGATTCAATCTTTTGATAATAAGGGAATCGTCATTGGTGGAGTCGCGGCTACTTTTCTTGGCACTCCAAGAATGACAGCTGATGTTGACGCCCTGATCATGATGGGCCACGCTGATATTCCTCGACTAATCACGCGAGCAAATGCATTGGGACTCGTAGAAAGACTCCCTGATACAGAAGATTTTGCCCTTAGGAGCAACATGATTTTGCTCCGACATGAGGAAAGTGGCGTAGATGTAGATATCGCAATCGGTCAACTACCCTTCGAAGAAGAGGCAGTCCAGCGAGCGAAGGTCTATCAAACCGAACACGTCCGACTTAGGCTTCCCAGTCCAGAGGATTTGATCATTCTCAAACTTGCAGCATTTCGACCTAAAGACAGAATTGATATTGAATCGATTATTGAGCTTCATCCAGATTTGGATCGGGACAGAATTGTTGAATGGGGTCGGAAGTTTTCTCAATTACTTGAGAGGCCCGAAATGATGGAGTATCTCTTGAGGAAACTGGAGCTATCATGAGAGAAAGAGCATTGCTCAATCTATGAAGAGAAAAATACTGGCGACCGTCCTCGCGTCCTCCCTCCTACTTGCAGCCCTTTCTTGGTATATGGGCGGGCGACTCATTCGTCCACAAAACCACTCAGTAGAACTACCGGTCGACAATTCTTATGAATCACCAAAGAGGGTCGGTGAGTTGCTACATGAGGGAGTCTTGCTTTTCGGAGAAGACCAAAGTCATTACGGCTTCGCTGTCGACACCCTTTCCATTTTAGATTTGGATGGTTCGCCATATGCTAAAATCTGGAAAACGGTAGACGGCTTCATAGAGCATTCCGATAATTTAATTCGGGTTACAAAGAGCATTCGCATTCTCTCGCAGGAGCCGGATATCATAGTGTTCGATGCGATTAAAGAGGATGCCGAATTCAAGGTTTTAGTTAATGGAGAATGGAAACGAATCTCACATCCCGACAGAGCGACGTACAAACCATGGTCTGAATTTATTGCTGATTTGTATATCAGTGTGAAGGACAAGTCCCCCTTGAGAGTCTCTCCTTCAGTTGAATCTGATATAATTGAGGGATGGGGAGACAACATCTTCGAGGTGGAGCAGGTAAAAGCCGATTGGTTGAAAATAGTCTGCTCTGAAGCTTCAGATCCGAGCTCGACGAACCCGACAGCTTGTACAGGATGGGTAAAATGGCGAGAGGGTAATCGCCTTTTGGTAGACCTAGGTTATATTATATAAATCTATGAAGAGAGACGAGAATGAAGACGAGAACGATTCTGATAGTATTTGCATCAATTATATCCTTTAGCCTAGGATGCTCTCAACTTCCAAAGACGCCAGAACTCATAGACAAGACGGGTCGAATTGAGGCTCAAGTACTATCCCCGCTAAGAGATAGCTTGATGGTCAGATATTTTGGAGAAGAGACTGCATTCGTGATATCACTCATTGATAAAGATGAGAAATATTTGCTAGCCACCATTCTTCTGACCTCGGACTTTGAGACCTTTCTGTTTGACAAAGAGACTGAGGTTTGTGGCTATTCTAGATTTGAAAAAATAGATGTAATAATATTTGGTGACAACCTTTGTAAAGAACTATTTAGCGAGACCGGAAGGAAAAAAGTGCTGGCTTATCTTGAGCCTTTGGAAGATATACTTGAACCTGGTCTTGAGAAATTCGGGAATCTAAACTTCATTGAACCAGAGGTATGGGTGTTTAGACTGGATGGAAATAGCCTGAAGCTCGTCGACATAGGAATGTTCGGGTTCCTGGATTAGATTTCTCCCTCGCCAACCATTGATTACAAATCCCATTTCTTCGCTAGGCATGCTTTGTTTGACTCAACAATTGCAACCTTTATTAACATAGAAGGATTGCCAGCTTCCTCGTTGACCACTGAAAATAGAACGGCTACTACTCCATCTCGAAGATCCATCGAACACCCTGCCGAAAAGCCTCCGGTGCTGCCGACATATGACTCTGGCTATCAAGTGTCCGCATCTCTAACTCCCAGGGATTACCCTCTGAATTACCCCAGTGCTCCATCCACTTCATCGCTGGATCTCGAAATCTAGCGTCATCGAACTCGCCGCTAGAAACGAAAAGACGAGGCCTTACATTCTTGCCACCGTTCGCTGTCTCAGCCAAAAAGAAATCCAAGTTTCGATGCAAAGCGGGGTTGCTCGCGATGTGGCCCCAGAACAAATCGGGACGGGTCTGCGCCGTGAATAGCACAAACTGACCTCCAAGCGACTGGCCGAAAATCAATCGTCGATTTTCATCAATGCTGTAGTTATTCTCAACCAGAGGTATAATCTCATCGGACAATAAATCTTGAAAGGCCTCAGCTCCACCCCAATGTGCTCGTTCCGATGATGGGGCGGTGTAGTCTCGACTACGAGTGTTCTCCGAGCCGTCCGTTCCATATGACAATCCGATGATGATCATCTCCGGTAGCTCCTTCGCGAAACTCAAATAGTGATAGTAGCTTCCCAGTAGTGGGAAGGTGATCCCGCCATCGAGTAGATACAAAGCAGGGTAGTCTTTGGCCTCGTCATAATTTGCAGGCAGACGAACAAGGACCTTGTAGCTTTGGTCCAAAGCTTCGGATTCCACTTGATGAAAGCGAACATCGCCGAGACCATGAAGAGCTTGGTATTCAGATGCCTGCCCCGCGACTGGATTGACCATCTGTGTAGAAAAGAGGAAGGCTAGGAAGAGGAGAGAAAGAAGGAATTTCATATCGACAGGTTTATCCAAACAACAATCTCAGAATTGATTTGTTTGGCTCCAATTCCCTTTCCGTTTTTTAAGACTTGATTTAATTCCGAGACCCTGACCTAGGTGACACAAAATCAACGCAATACTCATGGGACAGTCCCTCTAACATCGTTCAAGGTCATCACCATCTGTTCTGCCTCAGTCTCCATCCAATGTCGATACTCCTTCATCGCCTCCTGTCTCAGCTCCTCACTAGCAAAGCCTTCATTCACCATTTTCAAGCCGGCGGATTTTGCGACCTCTAACCAAATGCCCGTCTTATCTAGAAAATTGTCTTCTCCCCGACGGTACACCTCGTTGGACTCAATCACCTCAACCTTCTCAAACCCAGCATTATCGAAATACCTTGCTAGATCATCAGCGATCGAATTGTTACATCCCATACCGCTTCGCCAATCTAAAAACGCTTGATAGAAGTCCTGCATACTTTTCGGAGCTGGAGGAGTCCACGACAAGGTTTCGTGATTATAGTCTAGGATAGAAATCTGTCCACCGGGCTTCAACCAGGTTCTTATTTTTTGCAAGGCTTCTTCCGGATTCGGCAGCCATTGCAGTGCCCTTGCCGACACAATGAGATCGAATTTCTCCCTTGGCTCATAATCAAAGAGCTCTGTTGTTATAAGTTCTAGATTATCCGGAAAATCAAAGAAAGAATTCCCTTCAGCTATCAATTCACTGTTTCGGTCTATGCCTAGAACGTGGCCAGTCATCCCCACTTTCTCGGCAATGCCTTTTGTGATTGCACCTGTTCCACAACCCACATCTAGAACTCGGATTCCTTCTTTCAATATTGGAATCAGCGTAGGGAAATCTTTTCCTAAGGATCGATTATTTAGGACAACCGCTGGACTTTTATGGCTCACCTTTTTCATTCTCGAAATATATTACAACAGATAGCATATTACCGCTGCTAGTATCATATGGGTGTTGCAATACTATATCACAGCTTGATCTTAGGAATAGAGTCGCCTAAAATTCACTCCTCACTCCTCACTCCTCACTCCTCACTTCTCAAGTGATCCGATCTCACCTTCTTTATCGCCTTACCAATACAGATCGGAAAGCTATCACTAACTGACTGTCAACAAAGAGCACGTCTGACCACTCTCACTCTTCTCTTCGCTGGTCGATTGTCACTTAGATAGCCTGCTCCGATTCATTATAAACTCGTGCAAAGAATTGGAGAGCGCCGTCCCAGAAGTGATACATGTGGTCCTGCATAACAAGATCGCGAATCAAGTTCATAGCCTCGGAGAACCGAGTCTTGAAAAACAACTGGATCACTTCTCAAATGAGCAGTACTCGGCACTCAAAGATGTATTGAAGACCTACGGAATTTATCTCGAAGCACTTCATTTTGATCATCCGGACTCCCTGCTAAGATCACATTTCTTAATCGAAGTGTCCGATCCAGATCAGATTGAATTGATAATCGACAAAATCTCCGAATGCGAAGGCGTGGAGGCGGTCTACACCAAAGGCCCAAGCGACTTTCCATTCTAGTTTCTCAATACAGCTCATTCGATTCTGCCACACAACAATGTGAATTATGGCGAAATCAAGAAAACCCGCTAGAGTCCCTAGGGGCAAAACTAGCAAAGAAAAACCAGACGATTCAATGGCCCTTGGACAGGCCGAACTCGTCGTCATGGTCAAATCAGGACCGAAGATTCGATCCAATAATCTGGGTCTGAGTTCAGCCTCTGGTGCCGATGTATCATCATTGGACGAGAAGCTTAAGAAATTTGGCAGCTCTATGACGCCACTATTTGGTCTCGACGAAGACCGGATCAAGGCGAAAATGAGTCTGGCAAATACGGACTCGATTCCGGAAAACGAAGATCTATCTTTGTTCTACTCTGTCGATGTGGAGGATGACAAAAAGGAAGTCCTCTGCAAGGAGCTGATTGACGACGATCATGTAGAAGCGGCCTATGTAAAACCTCCGATCGCTCTAGCGACGCTAGTCATGGAGCAAGAAGAAGTTGCCGAGGCCATCAACGACATGATGCCGGCATCCACTGATGCCCCGCCTGCGTCTCCAAATTTCCAGGCGAGTCAAGGATATCTCGGTGCGGCACCTGCCGGTGTAAATGCCTTCCATGCTTGGACTATTCCAGGAGGAAAAGGCGATGGCGTTAAGGTTATCGATTGCGAATGGGGATGGAACTTTACTCACGAAGATCTCAACCAAGGCCAAATCGGTGTAGTTGTTGGTACGGGTACAACCTCCCTTAAAGCGCACAATCATGGCACCGCTGTCATGGGCGAAATTAGCGGTGATGTCAATGGATTTGGTATCACGGGCATTTCTCCAAATGTGACTTTCGGTGCAGCTTCTTTTGTCAGCAAGCCTTCAGCACAGACGATTCGACAGGCAGCGGACAAATTGAGTAAGGGAGACATTCTTTTGCTAGAGATCCACCGGGGCGGACCGAACTATCCCGGAGGAAATACGCAGATGGGATTTATTGCTGTGGAGTGGTGGCCAGACGATTTTGCGGCCATTCGATATGCAGTGAACAAGGGAATCATCGTGGTTGAGGCCGCCGGCAATGGTAGCCAAAACTTCGACACCGCGGTCTACAACACGAAGCCTAGTGGCTTTCCATCTGGTTGGAAAAATCCGCTAAACCCAGCGAACCCGAGTTCGGGTGCCGTTGTGGTTGGAGCTGGAGCACCGCCTCCTGGTACACATGGCAATAATCATGGAGCGGACCGGTCTCGGCTCGGTTTTTCAAACTATGGCGCGAGACTCGATTGCCAAGGTTGGGGAAGAGAAGTCACCTCTACCGGTTATGGGAATCTCCAAGGTGGAGCTAGTCGCAATACTTGGTACACAGACAGCTTCAGCGGAACGTCGAGCGCATCGCCGATCGTCGTAGGAGCTCTCGCCTGTGTTCAAGGCATTCTGAAAAAGCAAGGATCACCGCTGCTAACCTCATGGCAGGCGATCAGCTTGGTCCGAACTACGGGAAGTCCGCAGCAGAGCACACCGGGTCGACCCGCATCTCAACGGATCGGAAGACGGCCAAACTTGACGCAGATGATTCCGGCCGTGGCCAACAAATGGATTACGAACAAGGCGGTTAAGCGAACCCATGTCAAACGCTATTCCAAAGCGGCTTGGGCCATTGTGGGTAGCTCGGGCTGGATTCGAATCAAGCCAAGTACTCCCGATGCCGTGACGAACATGCTCGTGGCTTTGAACGAGGCTCTGGCAAACAATCGAAAGGTCGACATCAAGGTCGCCAATGGACAGATAGAGCAGGTCACCCTGCGATAGTTCTGTCATCAATCTTTAATCAACACAAAACAACAATATCATGTGGCATAACAATAAAAATGTAACACACGCACACAGCAAAAGTGGATCGCAACAAGCATGGGTAGTCCTAGCCGGAATGGCTGGATGGAAACGAGTCAAGACGGGCGCTACAGACGGTGTGTCTAACATCTACTTCACGCTTTGCCAAGCGAGAGCGAATGGACGAAAAGTCGATGTTTTCATCAACGCCGGCAAGATTGAGCAAGTCACTCTGAAGTAGAGGTCTCATTAATGGATGGAGAATCGGCGATTGGATCGCTTTGACAGCTTTTCCTTCGCCCTCTCCTTAACACGAAAAATATTATGACACCTACAATCGACATAAAAATATCGATCAGTGATGAGCGCGGTGGAAATAGCGTGAGAGTCGAGTCGTCAGAAGAGGATAGCAATGATTTCTCTAAAGACGTACCAGCTATCGCAGCCTCTTATCCATCTGCTTCAGCCGAGCTCGATGTTCCGGAAGACGGAGCGCTCGATGCTCCTACAATGTCTATTCCTGAGAATGGAATCGACGAAGACCAGGGATTTCTAGAACCACCCGACGACGATGCCCAAGTAGGCACGCAGTCGACGGACGAGTATGGCACTCCTGATCATGAAGAGGAAGAATCGACCGACGTTCTGAATGGGATAGAACACCTATTCAGCCCGCCTCAGATCGAGGATGAAAACTCGGAAACGATAAATCCGCCTGTTCTGGAGGACGAGTAGTCTCAAATAGTGGTCGTGTCCCGTGATGGTCGTAAAAGTCCATAGCGGGACCGGTCATTATTATTGAGGTCGAACATCAGAGCATCAGAAAGTGAAGACATGCTTGACTGGATACCTATTTGCCTAATATCTGACCCCTGATTCCTGTTACTGGCACTCTCCCTCCAGACTAGCAACCCATTCTCTCAAAAGAGCAACACCCTCATCATGTGAGGTAGACCGACCCAACTCTGGCATCATGTCTGCCGGATCTGTCGAGGTCAATCTGTACATCATGATCGATTTGTCCGGCTCGCCAGGCACAATATCATAAAGGCGACCTCCCGTCCCACTTCCTGCTGCGATTGGCAACTTGCACTTCCCGAGATGGACCCCCATTTCCGTTTCCGGCTCAAAATGAAGCCCAGAGGTATCTGCAGAGCCACCTTCCTTGTGGCAATGCGAACAGTTTATATCGAGATAGGCCCGGGCTCGGTCTTTTAATGACTCAGAGTGATTATTCCAGACCGCCGATCTCGGTCGCTCACTTTCTTCTACCAATCCATTCAAATAACCCAAGGACTCCCATTTGTCCAGCTGATTAGAAAGGCCTTCGGCGAAGTTGTAGTCGCGATTCAGATGCCTAGCCTTCGGCCCGATAGGCTTAATAGCTCTCGTGGTTGCATCCGTGGCATGGCAACCCGCACATTGATTTGAGTTGGGGATGATGTATGGAAAGCTTTCTGTCTGGCCTGAATGATCCACGAGCTCTAAAGCTACGATGTCGCCTGTGCGTTTCAATACCGCCTCGGATTCGTCCTTATTCCAGACATAGGGGAGGGCTATCCAAGCAGAATCTCGACGAACTAAAAGACGAGTTTCGATCAATCGGTTTGATGCCAACTCTAGCCCACTTCGTGTCGAATCGTCTGAGCTGCTTAGCTCTTTGAGGACTTGATCGGCATTTCCACTCTTGTAATAGAAGGTTTTTGAAATGATCGTACCGGGTGGAAAGTCAAAGCTCTCGCTGCTATGATAGGCTGCGCTCAATGAGTCCGGTATCCATATCGTTCTGAATTTCTTGGCATAATCAGAAAAGAGCGGAGTATTGAGATCGTAAGGGACAACTCCATCATTGGGAATCAAGGCGCCATCTTCCACTCGAAGAATATTCCATTCACTTAACAAAGATGGATTTTTCGATTCATGAAAATATGGGTTATTGGCGTCCTGGAATTCTTGCTCAGCGCAAGAGTTGAGAAAGAGTAGAGCGAGAACAAAAGTTGAAAAAAGGATTCGCATCTAAGGACTTACTTCGATTGACACTGGAGGCAATTTCGGAAGCTCGCAATGATATTCCGAGGCCGGATGGACAGATGGGCTGGCGTTATTGTTAGGGCCATCAACGTTTAGAATCTCGAGATCTCCATTGTCGATACAGATGCGTAACTCATTTGGCATTTTACCATCAACCATTTTTTCTGTGTCGATGAATCCATCCCATAGTACATGCGGGAAACTCCCGGTGAGTCCAAACTTCAAAAGTTTGAGGGCTTTGAGTTCCAAACCGTCTGGTGAGTTTCCGCCTCCCGATAACTGGTTGTCGTAAATGTATATCGACTCGGGGTAAGGATCATAGCTATCTGCCGACTTGTCGTCCGAGTAGTTGGTTGAGTAGACACTCGATATTATGATATTCGAAGTCTGGTTATCTCGAATTTCATTACCGAATATTTCGACCTGATCATTGGAGTTAATAACAATACCTGACCCAGCTGGTACGCTCGCGACAGCGGTGCCTTCATGTCCAAAATTGTCCGTGTTGTTTTCGAAAACTTGATTATTAAATACCCGAGTTCGTCTTCCATCTTGGGGAAGCGAAGGCATATTGAATACCAAAATACCACCGGTATTATTTGTGGCGACGTTTTCATATACATCTGCATCGATCGTGTTTTCTATCTCCAGACCGGCCACATTGTATTCCACTCTATTCCTTCGGACAATCACATTGCTCGATTGTCCGACATAGAGTCCTGCATCTGATGCCCCGATCGCAACGTTGTCTTCTAGGAGGACGTTTGTCGTTTGTACGGGATAGATCCCGTAGGCTCCATTTGATGTTTTCGGTCCGTCCGTCCATTCCGTGCGGACTCCACGGATCACGATATTATTTCCTTTGGTGACTTTGAGGGCGTCGCCTTTGCTATCTTCGATCGCAAGATTTTCGATCGTAAAATTGCTCGCAGTTACAAGCAGCCCTTCGGCCCCTGCGACTTGATTCTTGAAGCTAAGTGTAGATTTCTCCATGCCAGCGCCACGAATAGTGACTCCGTCTATCGCAAGGCTCAGGGATCGGTCGAAGGAAAAGAACCCTTCGGGGATCTCAATGACGTCGCCCGATTTCGCATCTAGTAGTTGGGTTTGAAGAATTTCCTGAAAGTCTTCATCAGCTACGATATCGCCAGAGTCTTTGGAAACGCAGCTTGTCAAAAAGATTGCTGCTGCGAGAAAAACGGGTGCCGACCTGAATACCATGTTAGTGCTTCGAATTAATGTTCTGGATACTGGATACTGGATACTGGATGCTAGATGCTAGATAGTGGAATCTCCGGACAATCGGACTATCTGAAATTCGGTTCATCGGACTTTCGGATTATCGGACTATCTCTTTGCCTCCTCGTACTTCCTTTCAAAATCCATGCGAAGCCGAGCCATGACCTCTTGAAATACCTGTCGATTCACATAAGGCTCTTCCTCACCCTCAATGTCTTTTTTTCTCGCATCCATCAGATCAAAATAGAAGGGATGATTGGCGAGGGGAATGTCGACGTACCAAGACCGTGTACTTTCAAAAGTGTATCGATAATCTTCTACAATGCCTTCATATTGTTCGGGGACTAGGCTGTTGCCGGCCACGGATACGCTACAGAAGAATAGGACATCTCTCACGTCCTGTTTTTGTCCAACTGTGGTTGTCCAAGTGGTGCAACCTCTGCTGTGGCCCGGAGTGAGATTGGCCTTCAGGACCATGCTACCTAGATTCAATTCGAAACCGTCCTTGATTTCCTGGTCGACCTTTACAGGAGGCGAGCTCATGTTGATGTCATTCTCCGATCCCAGATAGAAGCCGCCTTCTAATGCCGAGACATCTCCTTCGTGCGCCAGCAAGCGTGCACCACTCGCTTTTTTCAAATGGGCGAGTCCACCAGAATGATCGAAATGCGCGTGCGAATTGAGCAGGTACTTGACGTCTTTAACGTCGAAGCCAAGCGTCGAAATGTTTTTGATAATTTGAGGAGCGAACTGCGGCATCCCACCATCGAGTAGCGCATGGCCTTCGTCGCTGGTAATCAAGTAAACCCCAATTCCCTTCGAACCGACAAAGTAGATGTTGTCAATAATTTGGAAAGGATCCACTACCTCCACCCAGGACGGTTGGGATTGACTCCATTGCATCCAGGGCTTTTCGATAACGCTATCCGCTCTTTGGGATTGGGATTGGCAATTGCTCACTAGTGTGAGTATCAGAATTAGAGGGCTTATCGATCTATAGGAGGGCATCAAGGGTTGCGGATAGCAGTGTGCGGGAATATAGTCGTCAGGACTCAGATTTCAGTCGTCAGAAATTCAGACAATCGGTCTTCGTTTGCCAGAAACTAAGAAAGTCGATCGATTCGAGTATCGGACAACCAGAAAACCGGTGTACCGGTAATTCAGACAATCAGACAATCAGACAATCGGAATATCGGTAATTCGGAATTCGGACAATCGGAATATAAAGTCATCTGACGTTCTGAGAATCTGATGTTCTGATATTCTTGCGTTCCGCCTTCCAGGCCCTCACCGCCATCCATCCTATCCCCGCCAATAAACAGAAATGTGGTTGAACCGGAATCCTAAATCGGGGGACGGCGACGGGACCGCTCACAAACATGAAATATCCTATCAGCATGCCGAAGAGCAAGAACGCCCACAGATCTCGCTTGAATAAATTCCAAAGCCCGAAGAGACTTAGCAGATAGACAAAACCAAGAATCATCAAGAAGGGAATAAGAATCGGGATAGCCCAAAGCTTACCATCGAAATAATACTTGACGGCAGATATCAGTCCTTCATTTTGCAAGACACCCAATGTGCCTCTCGATCCACTGGTCACACCCAAGATTTCCAGAAGGTCGTTCACGTTCGGCAGGAAGCTGACGATGCTCGTTTTCAAGTGTAGGATGAAGTAGGTCGGGAAATCGCTTTTGATCATTTCCTTTCCCCGCTCTTCATAGGTCTTGTACAATAGACCTTGATTTCCAGCTTCGCCCCGTTCTTCAAGTTCATTAATGACCTGATTCTCATACTCGATGTAGAGATCTTCCGAAGTTCGACCTTCCTTGTGGGCCTGAAGCATGGCTCCATTGTAGAGCATGAGATTCCGCATCGGGACTGTAGATACGGTCTTGTATCCAAGGACCTCGCCTTGTCGCATCAACCACGGAGTTATGACAAGGAAGGAAATCACAAGCATGACCACCGACTGGCCGAGACCCTTTTTCCAATCAGCCTTTCCACCCCATATCAAATAGGGGATCAAGAGGAAGGGTACAAAAATGCCTACTGGTCGCGTGAGGGTTGCTAAACCGAGTGCAAGTCCGAGCAATCCGATTCTGGTCCACGACGCTTGATCACGATTTCTCAATAGGATATAGGTAGCAGACAAGACCAAAAAGGCGTAGAGGATATCGGACATTACGAGGACAGAGTAACACACGTGTCCAAGGCTGAGTCCTAGAAATATCGATGCCCAAAAGGCCACCTTCTCATCGGCGAGCATCCTAGCGATCAAGTAGATCAACAGGACCATTATTACGCTCATTAGAACTTGGATAATTCCAATGAAAACGGGCCAAGAATCGCCCATCATGGCCATCCCTGCGATGATGACAGCTGGATAGGCCGGGGTTCTTCGCGTATCGGCTTCATAGGGCGCTTCCTGCGACGGTGAGAATCCATTTCCAGCAAGCCAGTTCTCAGACGGAAAGATATAGTCGTAGGCATCGTGCACAAACATGCGCTCCTGATTCGGAAGTGCCATCAAGAGCAACACGACCCTTGGTACCATTGCGACGCCAAGTATCCACAGAAGGGTCTTCTTTTCGATATTCAGTTTCAAAATCACTGTAAATTTTGTTTTTGAATCGATCTATTAAACGGGTTAAATCTAAGAATTATGATTCTTTGGTATTGCGACTATTGTACAAAGATTCGTGCTTCATTGATAAGGTCATGGCGGATCGAAAGAGGCCTGGTGGTATATAAGTTGGCTAGCTAGTCGATGCCTATAAGGTTTGTCGACTTCATAACTTACCACCAAGAGAGGACACAGGACAATGCGATAGGAGACTGTCTATCGTCGATATCCTTAGTGATCCGCACAGCCCAAACGCTGTTGCCGAAACAGCCCCTTCAGATTTGCTTAGAGAAATATTACAAAATCGAATCGTCATTCTGGATGGCGCCATGGGCACTATGATTCAGCGTCTGGGATTTGAAGAGGAGGATTTCCGCGGAGACCGTTTCAATGACCACACTTCAAATCTTAAGGGCAACAATGACCTTCTAAGTCTGACACAGCCCGAGGCGATTAGCTCGATTCACAAAGCCTTTCTTGAGGCCGGCTCCGATGTCATTGGGACTAACACTTTCTGCTCTTCTTCTATCTCCTTGTTGGACTACGACCAGTCCAACTTGGCCTACGAAATGACCCTAGCCTCGGCCGCACTCGCACGTGCCGCTGCGGACGAGTTCTCAACCAAAGAGAAACCTCGATTTGTTGCTGGTGCTCTCGGACCGACAAACAAGACCCTCTCGCTTTCTCCCGATGTTAATGATCCTGGTTTCCGCGCCACGACATTCGATGAGATGGTCACGGCTTATACCGAGCAGGTTGATGCGATGATTGATGGAAAGGTGGACATCCTTCTCATCGAGACGATTTTCGACACACTCAATGCAAAGGCCGCAGTCTATGCCGTGCAGCAGGTACAGCGAAATCGAAACACGACTTTACCGGTGATGATCTCTGGGACCATCGTTGATGCATCAGGTCGGACGCTCTCTGGTCAGGTCACAGAAGCATTCTCGATCTCTCTTGAGCACACAGAAAATCTCCTCAGTCTTGGACTCAACTGCGCCTTGGGTTCAGCGGAAATGAGACCATATATAAGTACGCTCGCTCGAAAGACGGATGTGTTCACAAGTCTTTATCCAAACGCCGGACTACCAAACGAATTTGGCGGGTATGATGAGACCCCAGAAATGATGGCCGAGGTCATCGGTGCCTACGCGCGTGAAAACATGGTCAATATGGTTGGTGGTTGCTGCGGTACTACACCGGAGCACATTCACGCCATTGCGAGGTCGGCACTGGAGAATGATCCGCGGCAACCAAATCCCGCATCGATCTCCTTGCACCTCAGTGGACTCGAGCCTCTTATTCTGCGTCCAGAGACAAATTTTATTAACGTTGGTGAACGAACCAATGTCACTGGTTCTCGCAAGTTTGCACGGCTTATCAAGAATGAGGAATATGAAGAGGCACTCTCGGTTGCCCAAGAGCAGGTCGAGAATGGAGCGCAGATTATTGACGTGAACATGGATGAGGGCATGTTGGACAGCGAAGCCGCAATGGTCCAATTTCTTAATCTCATCTCGGCCGAACCAGACATTTCCCGAGTACCAATCATGATCGACTCTTCCAAGTGGTCTGTCATTCATGCCGGTCTGAAATGCATTCAAGGCAAGGGAATTGTCAATTCGATTTCTCTCAAAGAAGGCGAGGAGATATTCAAGGAGCAGGCAAGAGAAGTGAAACGCTTTGGCGCCGCCGCCATCGTCATGGCCTTCGATGAAAAAGGTCAGGCAGATAGTTTGGAACGGCGAAAAGAAATCTGTCAGCGAGCCTATGATGTGTTGACGAAGGAAGTCGGTTTCCCTCCAGAGGACATCATCTTCGATCCAAACATCTTTGCCGTTGCAACGGGAATCGAAGAGCACAACAGATACGGTCTTGATTTCATCGAAGCGACCCGATGGATCAAAGAAAATTTGCCGCATGCAAGGGTCAGTGGGGGAGTATCGAACTTTTCCTTTTCCTTCCGAGGCAATAATAAAGTGCGCGAAGCCATGCATTCTGTTTTCCTCTACCACGCTATCAAAGCGGGTATGGATATGGGAATTGTCAATGCAGGTCAGTTGGAGATCTACGAGGAGATCGATCCAGATCTTCGAGACAGAATTGAAGACGTACTTTTTGCCAGACGAGAAGATGCTACTGAGCGATTGGTTGATCTTGCGGAGAGTTTTAGAGGAGAGTCAACGGGGAAGGACGACTCGGCAAAACTTGAGTGGAGAAATGCTTCCGTTGAGGAGCGACTGTCGCATGCCTTGGTAAAGGGCATCGTTGAGTTCATCGAGGACGATACAGAGGAAGCCAGACAAAAATTTGATCGCCCCATTGAGGTGATCGAAGGCCCTCTCATGTCAGGAATGAATATCGTGGGAGATCTCTTTGGCTCTGGAAAAATGTTCTTACCTCAGGTAGTGAAGAGCGCGAGGGTGATGAAGAAGTCGGTCGCCTATTTGATTCCCTATATCGAAGAGGAAAAAGAAGCGAGCGGAAGGTCTACTGCCAAGGGAAAAGTTCTTATGGCCACGGTCAAAGGCGATGTGCATGACATCGGAAAGAACATTGTTGGCGTCGTTCTTTCTTGCAATAACTATGAGGTCAAAGATCTTGGCGTCATGGTACCTGCTGAGAAAATTTTAGACGAAGCACAAGCATACGGTGCTGACGTAATTGGCCTGAGTGGTCTCATTACGCCTTCTCTGGATGAGATGGTTTATCTCGCACAGGAGATGGAACGTCGTGGTATGGACACGCCCC
Source organism: Rhodothermales bacterium (assembly GCA_965250215.1). GTDB lineage: Bacteria > Bacteroidota > Rhodothermia > Rhodothermales > DATKEJ01 > CBDFNN01. The sequence goes on from CBDFNN010000004.1 coordinate 587,722, forward strand.
TTCTCATCGGTGGCGCGACAACATCCAAGATCCATACGGCCGTTAAGATTGAGCAGAAATATTCTGGATCTACGATTCATGTTCTAGATGCATCTCGTTCTGTGCCAGTGGTCAGCGACCTCCTTGGAGTGGACTCGAGGGGAGATCTCGTCGAAAAAACACGTGAAGAGTATGCACGATTGAGAAAAAATCATGCCGCCAAGAACGCCGCAAAAAACTTACTCAGCTTCGAGGATGCGAAAGCAAGGAAGCAGCAACTCGTCTTTGATTCCTCGACTATTTCGACTCCTCTACATCTTGGAGTCACCAAACTAAATGACGTGTCGCTCTCATTACTCCGCGATTTCATCGATTGGACACCCTTCTTCCTTACGTGGGAATTACGTGGCGGCTACCCAACGATTTTCGACAAGCCAGGAGTTGGAGAAGAAGCGCGAAAGATATTTGATGATGCCAACGAACTGTTGGATCGAATCATTGAGGAAGATCTGCTAACCCCAAAAGGTGTGATCGGAATTTTCCCAGCGAATGCCGATGGAGAAGACATTGTACTCTATTCTGATGAGACTCGGGAAGAGGAGATCGCCAGATTCTATGGCTTGCGAATGCAGGAGCAGCGAATAGCCGGTAAGCCAACCAGATCTCTGGCCGACTTTGTCGCCCCAGAAGGTGTCCCCGATTACATCGGAGCTTTTGCCGTGACGACGGGTCATGGCTTGGACAAATTAGTCGAGGAATTCGAAGCCGATCACGACGACTACAACAGTATCATGGTCAAAGCAATAGCAGATCGTCTGGCCGAGGCCTTTGCTGAGTACGCTCACAAATATGTTCGAACCGAGGTCTGGGCTTATGCCAGGGAAGAGAGTTTGAGTAAGAAAGAGCTGATCAAGGAAAAGTACGATGGTATCCGACCGGCACCTGGATATCCAGCCCAACCAGATCACAGCGAAAAGGATACTCTTTTTGAGATATTGAATGTGACAGATGAAACTGGTATTTGGATGACGGAGAGCCGAGCGATGGTACCTACCGCATCAGTTTCCGGACTATACTTTGCACATCCAGAGGCACACTACTTTAATCTTGGAGTGATCGATAGAGATCAGGTCGAAGACTATGCAAGAAGGAAAGGTCAGAGCATTGAGGCAGTTGAACGAATGCTAGGATCAAGATTAGTCTATGATCCAGAATTAGAAGCAGTAAAAGAAGAATGAGGAACTTCTTTTAGTCAATTTTTCTTCCCGGAATCGGCTAGTCTCGAATTTCGCGATTCACCCGGGAAGAAAATAAGTGCTTCAAGAAGCACCTCATCATTCTTTCAACTCCGCTAATTCTGGACATGGTTTTGAATGTTTGAGAGATGAGATCCCTGATATAGTTATTTGATGACTGCTCTTTTGTCGCCTTATTTTTCTCGTCCCTGTGGAATACATTGATCTGGCTGTTCAGAGAAAAATGCAGCGATAAAAGAGTTGTTATCAAATAACTATATCTTAGGGATCTCATCTTACTACCACGACAGCGCCGCAACGCTTCTCGTGGATGGAGAAATTGTGGCTGCAGCTCAGGAGGAAAGATTCACGAGGAAAAAGCACGATGCTCGTTTTCCTCGACTTGCAATATCTTTCTGCCTTGAATATCAAGGAATCACATTGAAGGAAGTTGACCATGTCGTCTTTTACGACAAGCCAATTCTCAAATTCGACCGTCTTCTCGAGACTTATCTAGCATTCGCTCCACGCGGTTTCCGGTCATTTCTCAAGGCCATGCCGATTTGGCTAAAGGAGAAACTCTATCTCAAGTCTCTTCTGCGAAAAGAACTGTCAGACTTATCCGATCTACCAAAAGACGAGCTACCCTCACTTCTATTTTCGGAGCATCATCAGGCACATGCCGCCTCGGCATTCTTTCCTAGTCCTTTTGTGGAAGCCGCTGTGCTCTGCATCGATGGAGTAGGGGAATGGGCCACCACCTCCGTGTGGCATGGGCGAAACAATAGTCTGACCTCTCTCTGGGAAATTCGATTTCCGCATTCTCTCGGATTACTCTACTCATCATTCACCTACTACACGGGCTTCCGTGTCAATTCGGGTGAATACAAAATGATGGGGCTGGCGCCCTTTGGAGAACCTCGTTTTGTGGATGTCATCTTCGACAAGATCGTTCACGTCAAGGAAGATGGCAGTTTTCGCTTGGACATGTCTTACTTCGATTTTGCGACAAGTCTAGGGATGACTAGCAAACAGTTCAACAACTTGTTCGGACGAGATCCTAGAGAGCCGGAGTCTGAAATCGAACAACTTGATTTGGATATGGCAGCTTCGATTCAAATCGTGATTGAAGAGATCGTGTTGAAGTTGGCTAAAACGATACGCAGGGAAACGGGCTCAAAGAATCTCTGCCTTGCCGGAGGCGTCGCCTTGAATTGTGTCGCTAATGGACGCATACTAAGAGAAAGCTCTTTTGAAAATGTGTGGGTTCAGCCGGCTGCCGGTGATGCGGGCGGATCCGCAGGTGCTGCTCTATCTGCCCATTACGAGTATTTGGGATCTGAGAGAAAGACCAGTGTCTTCGACGATATGAAAGGAGCGCAGCTCGGTCCGCAATTTTCACAGAAAGAAATCGAGAGCTCATTGCGAGACTGGAGTGTCCCTTTTGAATCCCTCGTGGACAAGGACTTATATTCTCGCTCGGCAAGCATTTTGAGCGAAGGAAATATCATGGGATGGTTTCAAGGCCGAATGGAATTTGGTCCACGCGCTCTGGGAAACCGATCGATCCTCGCTGATCCACGGGGTGAAAAAACACAGGCCAGAATTAATAGGAAGATAAAAAAACGGGAAGCCTTCCGACCCTTCGCTCCATCGATCCTTGAAGACCGACTCAGTGATTATTTTGATCAGCAATCTGAAAGTCCCTACATGCAATTTGTGGCGCCTTTGAATAAAAAATGGCAGCTGGCCGATGATCAAAAAGATCTTGTTGGTCTAGAAAAATCTCAAGCAAAGAACTCTCTCTTCCCGGCGATCACCCATGTGGACAATTCGGCACGAATCCAAAGTGTCAGTGCAGATAGAAGTCCGCGCTTCCATGCCTTACTCGAAGCATTCGAGGAAATCACTGAGTGTCCTATCCTGGTAAATACATCCTTCAATGTCCGTGGTGAACCGATAGTCTGCACTCCGGAGGATGCCTTTCGGTGCTTTGCCAACACTGACATGGATGGCCTCGTCATAGGGAATGCCCTTGTACTTAGAGATAAGATGCCAAAGGATTTCTCATGGACTAGCTGGCATAGAAACTATGAGGCCGACTAAGATGACTTTCCTTAGAGTCGACATAGAAGAACTTGATGCTCGAGGGCTTAGGAAATTTGGCCTAATGATGGCTTTCCTAATCGCGACTACTTTTGGAGTCATCGTGCCATGGTGGGCAGGAGCTAACACGGCCCTATGGCCGTGGATTCTGGCTGGAGTATTTGCCGGATTTGGCCTGCTCAACTCGAAACCTTTGAAATGGCCCTACCGGATATGGATGTGCTTTGGAGTCATCATGAGCAAGGTCATGAATCCCCTCATTTTGGGCATCGTGTTCTTCCTCATCATCTTCCCAACATCCCTTGTCCTCAGGCTAATGGGAAAGAAATTGCTTAATTTGGGAAAGGACGATTCTGTCGCCTCTTACAGGGAGAATTCAAAGACACGATCTCCTGGTCACATGACGAAGCCGTATTAGGATGGAGCTACTGAAAGACTTATGGGGTTTCATGAGCGAGAACAAAAAGTTCTGGCTTGCCCCAATAGTTATCGTTATGCTCATTCTGGGTGCCTTGGTGTTTTATGCATCGGGTTCGGCAATTGCACCTTTCATCTATACCTTATTCTAGTGCCTTCTCGATTCTTATCCGTATCTTCTGGCTGAACAAAATCCTATTCAAAGAATGAACTCGACACTGACCCTTGATAGAAAGCGAAACTGGACGGAACTACTCCGAAGTGCTTCTTGCCCATTGACCTATCAAATTGCAGGTATTGTAACTTTTGTAGCTTTGACGGCCATTGGAGCGCAGGTTCGAATTTATCTCTGGGAAGTGCCCTTCACTTTGCAGACCGTTTTTGTTTATGGATCTGGTCTATTCCTTGGATCTCGGAATGGCGCCATTTCGATGTCGCTCTACCTTCTCCTAGGTCTCTTCCTCCCAATATTTGCTGGGGACGGATTTGGATTTTCTTATTTGCTAGGAGCTGTATCGGTTGGTTACTTGTTAGCCTTTCCTTTAGTATCAGCACTAATTGGCTTCATTACCAAAGAAAACCAAGCTACTAGACAGTCTCTTCTTTCACTCATCGCGGGATCCGCTCTACTATTTTGCTTCGGCGTAATCTTCCTACACTTCATGGCCGACCATGTGACTTGGTTTGAGTCGATTGAGAAAGGATGGCTTCGATTCATTCCTGCTGATCTAGCAAAGATCATGACAGTAGGTCTGATCTATCAAGGAGCAAGAAGAATGTAGTTCCTGAGACCTTGATTTGACCATTCATGGTACCGGACGACTTACGAATACCGGTTGATGAACCTCTTTATCTTGACTGTGGCGAGCACGGCAAACGCATAGCGACGGTCGTGTGTCAACATCTATTGAATGTAAAAGATAGAGCCGTCGGTTTTGTCGAAAATTGCTCACAGCCAAACGATCGACAAGCATGGTGTCACAGTTGCGAAGAATGCTTTCGAGAGGAAGGTCAAATGTCTGAGGTGTTAAAAGATTTCTGCAATGCGTCGCTGGTATGCGAATATTGCTATGAGCTATTTAAATCTCGACATACCGTTTGAACTCTACCCCAGAGGTCTCACCGCGCGCATCGCGCAGTAAGTGTCCGTGTATCCAAATCGCTATTCAGTGAGAGATTGAAATAAGAAGGCGTCTATTTCAACGCCTTATTTTTCTCGTCATGTTTTCTCCTAGGACTATCCTCCTTTGGAGAAAAATGTAGCGACGAAATGGATGCCTTTCCTATTTCCTATTTAACCAAGGATACAGTTTTGCTTTCGCTGAAGTTGACTCCTGTCACCTGATAGATGTAAGTGCCACTTGAAAGACTGGATCCATCAATCGAGATCGACTGAGCAATTCCGGCCTTCAACTCTCCCGCAAATAGAGATCTCAACTCACGACCTTGCTGATCGAAAAGCTTAACGCTCACCTGCTGATCTTGGGCCACAGTTATGGTAAACTGAGTCTGTGGGTTGAATGGATTTGGATAGGCGTCCACTAGATGATGTGTAGAAGGGACATCAACTTGTGCTTCAATAACAGGGCTAAACTCGAAAGCACCATCGAAATCGATTTGCCTCAAACGGAAGGAATAGACATCTGGAATCAGATCTGAAACGGTGAAGCTGTAGTCTTGCTGCTCAGTAGTCGAGCCTGCTCCGCCAACAAAATCGACCGAGCTCCAGTCGTTCATTCTTGACCGCCATTCGACATCAAATCCCGAGTTGTTGGATTCTGTGGCCGTTGTCCATCTGAGTTCAATGTTTCTGCCGTCTACTAAGGCGTCGAAGTAAAGCAATTCAACAGGGAGAGGGTCGGGTCCAACTACATCCAAATTTACATTTCCCGCAAAGCTGCGAAGTTGTCCTCTGTCTCCTCCGTTTTTAACTGCGGCCAATGACGTTTCGCCCGATACTCGAAAGTAGTAGGTTTCGCTAGCGCTTGCCGAAGGCACAAGGACATTAATGCCGCAGCCAATTTGGACCATGGGGTGGGCGGGACCAGATGAAGGTGCCGTCCAGAGACTAACTCGAGCTCCGTCAAAGCTTCCTGATCCGATTGCGGCTCCTAGAGTTCCAGCTGAACCTGGAGTGAATGTCCACCACGCCGATTGGTTGTCGTCTATACTAATGCAGTTTCCTGAAACCTCACCCGGTTCACCAGTTGCATCCGTCGTATTGGCTGAAACGGTGGTGTTGCCCTGATTAATGGAAATAGCGTCGGCAAGATTGTTATTCGCTGGAGGAGCTAGCCATGCAAAGCCAGACATGAAAAACACGCCTGCCAAGACCAAGAAAATGGGAGCAATTTCTCGTTTCATTATATTTAGTGTTTCTTGTACAAGGAACTATACATATATACTATTTCCCAAGTGGAATAGTAGTAATATCTAGGAAACTCTACAAGTTTTTGGAAGCATCGCAGCTGCTTGTCAATGTCTTGGCAAATGCCCGAAAATTTGGGTCAGCAAGGCCACTTCCCAAGGCTTTTCCTAAGTGCTGACGAGCTTTCAAACAGTCATTTTCTTTCCAGTACAAAAGCGACAAAAAGGCCTCCTGCTCCCTTCTAAGATCTACTTTCTCTCCATCATTCTCAATCTTGGAAATAGCCTTGATACGGCCTCCTATAAATTCAAGAGACTGAGCCAATTGAAAGAAAAGTGGAATATCGTAGACTTCGTTCTGCAAGACTTTGTCGAAAACTCGGAAAACTCCGGAGCTGTCGGAGATTGATTCAAAACTCCGGACCTCGCCAAGGTAGCCCTCAATGTATCTGGGTTCTAACTCCACAGACCTCGAGTAATTTTCAATAGCTTTCTTTGTTTGACCAGCCGACTCCTGAGTAAATGCTAGTTCTTTGTAGATCCGATAATCCTCCGGGCGCCGAGGTAGGTAATTGGTATAATGCTCAATTGAGGCGGACCATCGCTCCATTTTCTTCGTGCTGTCCTGACTTAGTTGAGCCCAAGCGCCGAACAGTCTAGCTCTGTTAAGTAAATGATCTCCGTCTATTGGAGCCAGGTCGTGGGCCCTTTTATTCTCTATTCCTGCTAGATGCAATACGGAATCTTGTTTGATCTCGGACGCAAAACTTCTTGCTTGCCCTAGGTAGATGCTACTCAACAAAAACGGATAGCGATCTCTTTGCGGTTGAAGAGCAATAGCCTTTTTCAAAAATTTCCCAGCCTCCTCCTCGTTTCCCGCCAACATGGCGAGCTTTGCTTTTTGTTCAGCTATGTCGGCCTTCAGAACCGGAAAATGAATGAACCACAGTATTAGGGAGAAAGCAGAGCACGCAACAAATAGTGGCCATTTAGATGTCCCATTTCTCCAAGAAAAGTAGACCAACCAAGAGGCCAAACTGAAAATCAAAGGCATTCCTATTACTAGACTATTTTGGTCTCTTGTTAGGATAATTAGTGGGACTACGGATACTAGTACTAGAATTAGAACTCCAAAGAAGGCTGTCCATTTCACGATCGATTTAGGCGAATTAGTAAAGTCGAAATGGATCAATGCAATACCTGCGGTCACCACGACAATCCACCAGGCGACGGTGAGATTTTCAACGCCTTGAAGAATGCCGGATCCCAGGATCATGCATATCAGGACGACAACAGCCCCGTTTTTTCTTTTTTCCTCTGGCTCAGACTTTGGAAGGAATCTTGGATTAACAGCCAAAATTGCGGCAGACGAGAGAAGGAATAAGTATTCGAACGACAGGGCGATCCCGCTCTGCAGAGCGATAAAAAGGGCGAATATCGATGTTCCGATTCCGATGGTATTCCATGTCTCACTATCTCGCTGATCCCCGGGAATCTCCGCCTTCTTTCGGATAATCCATAAATATCCGACCAAATATCCAGAGACAGCGAGAATGGCACCCATGGCAATAATCGGGGCCAATAAAGCTTTCGAATCCAGACTTAAGGAAAGGAAGGTCAGTAATGTCCCGACTGCCATAAGGATAAAAAGAAGGGTCCAGTTCGACCTTCGCGAAGTCAAGATTCCAAGATTTCTAAGGCAGGCGATCCAGATTGCCAGGATGAAAACCACCAAGGAAAATACCCCAAAACCACCCCGAGTGATAGCCGTCTCATAGAAGAGATTGTGGGCCTTACCCACTCTTGAACCACCTTCATAATCTATGAGGGCCGCTGGATAGGATGCCTCAAAACTCAAGGAAGTCATGTCTGGACCATGGCCAAACAAGCGTCTGTCAGGCTCTCTGTCCCACACATCCCATATACCTTCCCACATGAGCATTCGCATCTCTGTCGATCGGGATTCAAGGCGCAAGATCCTAGTTCCTTCATCGCCCATTTGAATCGAGATAAAAAGAATGGAGGATGCGATGCTAACAAGTAGAAAAAGCACGCCACTATATCTTCTGATCTTAGAAGAGGCCTCGGTGAAAACCGCCAGATACAATAAAAAGAAGATTCCAAGCCCAATAAGAAGTCCAAGCAAAGCACCTCTACTTTGAGTCAAGAGCAGCGCCCAAACGGAGGTAGAGAGAACGAAGACCAGCGTGGAAATCTGAAGGCTCCTTCTCAAAGAATCTCCCTCTAATCGATAGGTGGAAAATCCCGCGACAAGTACATACAAACCCACCGGCAGAAATGGATGAATCATCCAAACCACCATGAAGACCATTAACAACACGATGGCTTGAAAGAGCCCCATCGGTGTCGTCCATGCAAGCTCTTGTTGTTGTAACTGAAATCCGAGCTGAGCCATACAGAGTGGAATGACGCAGGTCAAAAAAGCACCTGCATACATTGGATTTCCTAGGGTCGAAGAGACACGTGTGAAATCCGGGTTATTCCAGGTTAATTGCCAAGCGAGTGGATCGGAATCGAAATACTGAACCATGCCATAAATGGCAGCACCAAATCCAACTAGGATAAAGGTTGAAATTATTCGATTGCTTTGAGACTGGGTCTTGAGACCGAAGAGCACGGCAAAAAAAACAACAACACAGGACGCAAGCAATAAAAGGCCCTGACCCCAGTCATAGCTTCCCCAGAGACTTGTTTGAGGTGATTTAGAAAGCCAAGTACTAACTAGAAAACTCAGAAATACTAGGACGACACCCGCGACAATTGGAGATTTCAGCCGAACTCTAAAAAGGTCGGTCTTTCGCGATCGAAGAATTGTAAATGCAAGACCAACAATGCCGAAGACGCCCAGAGACTGAAGGAATATGGCCCTCGTGGGTTCAAAGCTCCGCTCTCCATAAGAATTCATCAGCAAAGAAGCTACGACAATCGCCGCAAGCCAAACGGCTTCTAGACCGAAGTCTTTTCCATTTTCTTCCTGGCTCATATTGTTCAACGGTGGATCCAACTAAGGTGGAAATATAGAAATCCCAAAGAAAGCTTTTGAAAGCAAAGCAGGAATTCCTTGCGTATCATAATAGCAAACTCAACCGACCTTTAAGAGCACAATGCAATCTCATACAGGCAGTTCTACCGAGCTTCCACTCGAAATGGCGATCCTGTACACCTTGCTCTATGCTGACCTATTTGAGTATCCCCTTACACGTGAGCAGGTCTTCGAGAGACTGCTCCTCCGAAAAGCCGATCGAAACGAAATTGACCATGCCCTACAAAATCTCATCGACTCGGAAGTCGAGGAGAGGGACGGCTTTGTCTTCATCAAAGGGAGATCTAGTCTTGTTGAGATCCGGCTTCGCAGAAAAGAGTTAAGCGAGGAGACTTGGCCACACGCCCATAAATATGCTCGGTGGTTTCGACATATTCCCTTTGTCCGCATGGTCGCGGTGAGTGGGTCGCTTGCCGTGGAGAACACAAACGATGAAGGAGATGTCGATCTTTTTTGCATCACGGCAGAGAATAGACTTTGGATTGCCCGTTCATTCTTGGTCCCGATAGCGCGATTCACGAAACTCTTCAAGAAAAATCGTCGATTTGTTCTTTGTCCGAATTATCTCTTGACGGAGGGAAGCCTTGGACTTGAAGAGAAACAGCTTTTTACGGCTCACGAAGTCGTTCAGTCTATTCCGATATGGGGATCCGAGGTCTTCGACAGATTTAAGCAAAGCAACTCCTGGGTCGAAAAGTTCTTGGTCCATGCTGGGCAAGAAAACCGCGAGGCGAACCAGTGTCGAGAGCAAAAGCAGCCGCTTATCGCTAAGATGCTAGAAGGTCTTTTTAAAGGCCGAATTGGAGATTCCCTAGATAGGATGATTTATCGGAGCTTCGTATCGTTGTACAAAAGGAGAGCAGAGCAAAAGGGTTGGGACTGGGATGCGATCGGGCAGGCCTACCAAAAGCAGCGATACATGGTCCCCGAAGGTGGCTATGTCCATATCGTACAAAAGCTATTTCGGGAGCGGATAGAAAGCCTAGACCTCGATGTGAAAGGACACAATAGCTTGGAGACGCTCTTTGGAAGTTCAGGCAAAAAGGAAGAAAAAGTCTACGAATGGTCGGAGGATTTCCTAAGACAATATCACTAACTCATGCAAGGGGGAATTATTTATTCACCCTAACGATCTCGAATCTTCTACTAGTTCATAGTCAATAAAAATTTAATTCTACCTTTCTACCCCTCTACTTATTCCAATTAATGTCCCTTCTTTTTGGCCAGGCATATTTCCCCAACTTCGATCCTAAAATCAAAGAAGCCCAGCAGCCTTATCCGCCGCTCGGGACGCTGTACGCAATGGCCTATATGCGAGATGTGGGATTTGAAGTCGCATTTTTCGACGCCATGTTGGCCGAATCAGAAACAGAATGGGAGGCTCAACTTGAACTAGTGAAGCCCAAATACGCCATTCTCTATGAGGATAACTTCAACTACTTGACCAAGATGTGTCTGAGTCGAATGAGGGAGGCGGCTTTGACGATGACGGCGATGGCAAAGAAACGTGCTTGCACGGTTATTCTCTGCGGCTCGGATGCCAGCGATCATCCAGAGGTCTATCTGGAGAGGGGAGCGGACTTTGTTCTTCTTGGAGAAGGCGAGGAGACGCTTCTGGAGTTGATGAATCGATTGGAAACGATAGGCGAGAAATCTATTTCAGATATACAGAGTCTGGCCTACTTAGATGGATCGGGTAAGATCGTTGAGACGCCTCGTCGAAAAGTCATGCGACATCTTGATCAAATTCCCATGCCTGCTTGGGACCTTGTGGATGTCGAATCATATCGGAAAATCTGGAAGGAGAAGCACGGCTATTTTGCCATTAACATGGTGAGTTCGCGTGGTTGCCCCTTTCATTGCAATTGGTGCGCAAAACCCATTTGGGGTCAGCGCTATAATGTTAGAAGCCCAGAGAATGTGGTCGAGGAGATGACTCATTTGGTGAATAACTTTGGGGCGGAGTATCTCTGGTTCATGGACGACATGTTTGGGGTAAAACCTGGTTGGTTGTCCAAGCTTGCTGACCATGTCGAATCTTCGGGTGTAAGCCTTCCATTCAAATGTTTGAACAGAGCGGATCTTCTTTTGCGCGATGGTGAGGTAGAGGCATTAGCACGTGCGGGATGTGAAGTCGTGTGGATGGGAGTGGAGTCAGGATCGCAGAAGATTCTCGATGCCATGGAAAAGGGTACGAAGATTAAGGACATCGAGGCGGTAACAAAGATGCTCAAGTCGTATGGGATTCGAGTTGGTTTTTTCATCCAGTTTGGATATCCGGGCGAGACTCAAGAAGACATCGAGATGACCTTCGATTTGATTCGGAGATGCAAGCCGGAGGAAATAGGAGCCTCGGTCTCTTATCCTTTGCCGGGGACCAAATTCTATGACATGGTCAAGGCGCAACTTGGCGATAAGCAGCATTGGGTCGACTCCGATGATCTCGCCATGATGTATCAAGGTCCCTACACCAGCGATTTCTACAGGATGATTCATCGCGTACTACATAGAGAGCACAGATCTATCAAATCTGTCGACTCGCTTTCTTCTCTGATCAAGAAACCAGCTTCCATGAGGTCCAGGCATGTCAAAGACATGGCCGCCTTACTGATACATCGGGTAGCCTTGCCCTTCGACCGACATAAGCTAAAAGGCCTATCGAAAATACCGCATGAGGGTGTTGATGCTCTAGCTGGATCTATGAGCCATGACGAAGCAGCAACGCCAACGCCCTTTTAGGTGAAGCACAAACTGGTTCTATATAATCCTGAGTCCGTGTTCTACACAATGCCCCTTGCACTTCTAGCATTGGGCTCCACTGTAGATCGGGAGAAGTATGAGATTCAGATTCTTGATCAACGCATTCCAGGCACAAGCAAAGAATCGGTGGTCATGGCTTGCGAAGGAGCACTTCTATTTGGAGTGACGGCTTTGACAGGTGCTCCCCTGCAGGATGCGCTCGAAGTGACAAGAGCAGTCAAGGTAGCCCATCCAGATTTGACAACCGTTTGGGGAGGTTGGCATCCTTCGCTCTTCCCGACGGATAGCTTGGCTGAACCCAGTATCGATATCACTGTGCAGGGCCAGGGAGAGCAAACATTCGTCGAAATTGTGGAGACACTCCTGATTTCGGAACACGGAACACGGAACACGGAGCACGGCCCTCGAAATATTAATGGCATCTGCTTCAGAGACAACGGTCGTATCAGCCAGACCGCCCCGCGAGCTCTAGCCGAGATGAACGACCTCCCAGCGCACGACTACGAGATGCTGGATATGGAAGCCTATTTCAAATTGAAAGGCCAACGACAGCTAGATTACATCTCATCGACAGGCTGTCATTTCCGATGCGCTTTCTGCGCCGATCCCTTCGTCTTCAAACGATCGTGGGTGGCAATAAGCCCAGAACGCATGGGCACCGAATTTGAGATGCTCTGGAAAAAATACCGCTTCACCGAATTAGCTTTCCAGGACGAGACATTCTTCACGCATCGAAATCGGATCAAGGATATCGCCAATCAAATCATCGATCGAAAACTCAAATTCGATTGGACGGCCACGATGCGGGCCGATCAAGGCAAGCGACTCGGAGATGATATCTTTAAGCTCTGTGTGAAATCTGGCATGCGTCGTCTGCTCATTGGTGTGGAATCGGGTTCACAAGAAATGATGGACTGGATGCAGAAAGATATCACGCTGGAAGAGGTACTCTTTTGCGCCGAGCAGTGCAAGAAGTACGGCGTCGGTGCCATCTTCCCGTTCATTGTAGGATTCCCAGGAGAAAGCGACGAAAGCGTGCAGGCAAGCCTCGACATGTCCAAGCATCTGCGCTCCATGAGTCCGCATTTCGAGACTCCAATTTTCTATTTCAAACCCTATCCCGGATCGCGCATAACACAGGATGTAATCAAAGACGGTTACACCCTTCCGAATTCAATCGAAGGATGGGCAGAGTTCGATTTTGTTGGTTCATCCGGACCATGGGTCTCCGATGAGAAGTTCGAAATGATCGAGCGCTACAAATTCTACAATAGAGCAGCGTGGGGCATGCAGCGCTGGTTTCAATGGCCATTGACCCAATTGTCTAGATGGCGGTGCAAGAATGATTTCTATACAGCACCGATAGAGAAGTATGTCGTCGAGACGATTCGGCCTTTACCAAAACTTTCCTGATGGATTTGGCTAAAGCCTCCATATTACTCGCGCACGGTTACTACATAGAAGCCGACCCCAAAGAGAAGGCTGTCATGAAGCCCTATCCCACTTTGGGCTTGCTCTACATTTCCGCCTATCTGAAGTCGAAAGGGATTGAGGTCGACTTCTTTGACACGACCTTCCGAGACCCCTTGGAATTCGAAGCTCATATTATTAAAAACAAGCCAGCTTTTGTTGGTTTGTATAGTAATCTCATGACCAGACCACAGGTACTTCGGCAAGTTGAGATCTGTAAAAAGTATGGAGCCTTTGTCATCGTTGGAGGACCCGATCCAGCGAATTACCTAGAGGAGTACTTGGCGCACGGCGCGGACGTGGTCGTCATTGGAGAAGGAGAAGAGACGCTTCATGAATTGCTTGAGCTTGGGCCTGATCGAAAAGAAGAGGTCAAAGGATTGGCTTTTCTTGATGTCTCCGGCGAAGTAAAGCGGACCATAGCGAGACCGTATATCGAAGACCTCGATAGTTTGCCCTTTCCAGATCGCGAGGCCATCGACATGGATCGATATGTCGAGACCTGGCGCACACATCATGGAAGAGGATCGGCATCGCTGATTACAGCTCGCGGATGCCCCTACACTTGCACCTGGTGCAGTCACGCCGTCTATGGTTATAGTCATCGAAGACGATCACCAGAAAATGTCGTGGATGAGGTGGAGCACATCATCGAACGCTACAATCCCGACTTGATTTGGTATGCGGACGATGTCTTCACCATCAAACCAAGCTGGCTCCGCGCCTATGCGGCTGAGCTTAAGCGCAGAAATATTCGAATACCTTTTGAGACAATCACAAGAGAAGACAGATTAAACGAGGAAGTAGCGAGCATTTTGCAGGAAATGGGTTGCTTCCGGATTTGGATTGGCTCGGAGTCTGGATCGCAGCGCATCCTGGACGCTATGAAGCGGAGAACCGATGCCGAGCGAGTTCAAGAAATGATTCGTCTTCTTCAAAAGAACGATATCGAGGCTGGCCTTTTTATAATGCTGGGTTATGAAGGAGAAGAAGAGACAGACCTGAAGGAAACGGTCGACTTACTCAAGGCGGCGCCACCGGATGTCTTCCTCACGACACTGTCCTATCCGATAAAAGGAACGCCCTACTACAAAGAAGTAGAGGACCGTGTCATCGCGATGAAGGAATGGCACGAAGGATCAGACCGCGACTTTACGATAGCTGGCAGAAAATCGAAAAGATATTATCGCCATGCCAACAGATGGATGGTACACGAAGTGGCCTATGAGCGTGCAAGGAGTCGAGCCGGCTATCCAAGCATGGCATCGTCCTTTGTCAAAGCGAAATTGGGTCGAATTGGAATGTGGGTGACCCGAGGTGAAATAGAGCAAGGATAATGAGTGCAAGTTTCGACAAAGTCGCCACGAGCTACGATGACAGTTTCACCAACACCAAGCTGGGTCGATGGTTGAGGGAGATCACTTGGAAGCATTTTGACAAGGCCTTCGAAGAGGGAAGTCGGCTCCTAGAGTTGAGCTGCGGAACGGGTGAGGATGCCATTTATTTAGCCGAGACAGCGGAGAGTATTCTCGCCACTGATGTCTCCGAAGAGATGCTGAGGATCGCTGATGAAAAAATTCGAGCTGCAGAACTGGAGAACAAAATTGAAACGACCCGTCTTGATCTCAATAGATTTCCTGATTTAGACGAGGGAATGTTTGATGGCGTCTATTCCAATTTTGGAGGACTGAATTGCGTCGAGGATTTAGAATTACTCTCGAGTTCTCTTGCTTCCAATATGAAGACCGATGCCAAAGCCGTGTTTGTCGTCATGGGTCCTTACTGCCCCTGGGAGTGGTTTACTTTTGTGGTCCAAGGCCGGCCAAGAATGGCCTTCCGTCGTTTTGGAAAAAAGACAATCGCTGTCTTAAAAGATGGTTCAGAATTACCGGTCTACTATCCTAGGCCTCGAGAATTGTGGAAAGCCTTTTCCCAAGACTTTGACTTGGTAAAATACTATGGAGTTGGAGTGACGCTTCCACCATCCTATTTGAATCCCTTGGTAGAGAGATACCCGACCGTCTTTGACCTGCTCAGATGGAAGGAAGATATTTTGGGGAAGATTCCAATCTTCGCATGGACAAGTGATCATTATGTGATTACACTGAAAAAGAAATCCTAGTGAGTCAGTCAAGCCTATTTGATTGGGTCTGTCCCGCTTGTAAAGACGGTCTAGATAGCTCGGGAATCTGTCTTGCCGGCCATGGGCCATATCTTGCAAGTGATGGTATCGGACGGTTTTTGCTCCCAGAACGCCGAGTCTTCTTCGAACAGTTCATCGAGGATTACGAGAAAATCCGAAGGCAAGAAAAGCGAGGGTCGAAAAACCCTAATTACTATCAGAGGCTTCCCAACGCGGACACGACTGGTATTCATTCTGATGCATGGCGAATTAGAGCCGCGGGCTACCACGCTCTAGTCAAACATGTTGTGCAGGCTAGGCATCGATGCAAGGGCGAACCTTTGAAGGTTTTGGATCTCGGTGCGGGAAATGCCTGGCTGTCGAATCAACTCAGTTCGCAGGGACATCGAGTCGCTGCCGTGGACTTGCAGACCAATAGCTATGATGGTCTTGGGGCAAGAGTCTACTACGAGTATGAGTTCGACTGCGTCCAAGCGGAATTCCAACACTTACCTTTTAAAACCGGTCAATTTGATCTTGTTATTTTCAATGCCTCTTTCCACTATGCAATTTCCTACGAAGATGTTTTAGAAGAGGCCAAGCGAGTCCTTTGCAGACGTGGGAGGATTGTCATCATGGATTCGCCCTTGTATGAGAATCCGGAAAGCGGAATCAAAATGGTCGAGGAGCGCAAAGCCTATTTCAAAAAGAATTTCGGTTTTGCATCGGATGCTATCCCATCTCTTCACTACTTGACGAGCGAATTGATGAGGGCTCAGTCTGAGTCACTCGATCTCGAATGGACCTTCCATAAACCGAGGCATGGCCTTAAATGGAAACTGCGACCCCTGCTAGCTAGTCTTCTTCGCCGACGAGAACCGGCTGCTTTTTTCCTCATTGAGGGACAGCGTCCTTTAGAAGGTGCAAAGGATCTCGTCAATCTTGCCCAGCAAGGAAATCGAAGTTTTCTCACTCGTAGTTTGGACAAGATTTATCACATGGGCTATCTGCTATTTCAGAAGGGTTCTTTGACAAAACACTCGACGGTGAGAGTTGATGGCCTTGCTCTGGATATACCGTCCGGCGTATTCAACCCGGTCCCTTTCAAAACGGCGAGGCTCATGAGCGATGTTATTGAGCGTTATGTTCGACCCGAAATGAAGGTGCTTGATCTTGGAACTGGAAGCGGGCTTGGTGCTCTTCTTGCAGCCAGAAAGGGGTGCAAAGTTGATGCAGTTGATATCAACCCGATTGCAGTAAGGGCTGCAGTTGAGAATGCCGAAAAGAACAGATTAAGCGACTCCATCGAAGTCCATGAAGGAGACTTGTTCGAACCTGTCTCGGAGAATCGCTACGATCTTATCCTTTTCAATCCACCCTTCTTTTCAGGAAGCCCACAAGGGAGTTTAGATGTAGCTCTCAGATCGCGAGACGTCATAGACCGATTTTCTGGTGGTCTCGGCGATCGTCTTAATTCCGAGGGCGAGGCAATTGTTCTCTTTTCAACAAAGGGTTGTCTCGAGAAAGTGCTGGATACTTTTCACAAGCATGGATTTTATATTGAGCTAATCGAATCGAGAAATCTCTATAATGAGGTCCTCGTCGCGATGCGCGTCACAGTCCAGAAATAGAAATTGATACTACTCTACAACCCCGCTAGCTCTGCAGGAAAAAAGCCCGTCCTCCCTATGGCGGTCCTTTCCCTGGCCGCGGTTTTGGAAAATGTCAGTGACTATCAGATTGTCGACGGGAATTTAGAATCCGATCCCCTTCAGACCCTCCACAAATTGATCGTCGAGGAAAATATCGACATACTCGGCGTTACTGTTATGGGCGGACCGCAACTGGAAAATGCCGTCATTCACAGCGCCGCTGTCAAAGAAAGGCATCCTCGCCTTCGCATTGTATGGGGAGGCTATTTTCCGACTCAGCATTACGAGGTATGCTTGAAGGCGGACTATGTGGACTTCGTTGTTCGAGGCCACGGTGAATTTGTATTCCGAGACTTTATTCAAGCACTCAAAGAAGGAAGGGATGTGCATAGTCTCGATGGACTGGCCTTTAGGCAGGATGGATCTTCGAAGACGAATCCCATGGCGCGTATTCCAATACCGGATGAACTCCCAGATTTTCCCTACGAGCGACTTGACATGTCTCGCTATCTCAGGAAGACTTTTATGGGTGATCGAACGGCCCCGCATCACTCCAGCTATGGCTGTCCCTTCCATTGCAACTTCTGTGCGGTCGTCAACATGGTCAACGGAAAGTGGCTGTCACAAAGCGCTGATCGCACCGCTTCTGTTGTAGAGGGTCTCGTCAAGAATTACGGGGCAGATGCTATAGAATTCTATGACAACAATTTCTTCGTTCATGAAGCTCGCGTATTGGAATTCGCAGAGCGAATCGAGAAGCTAAATCTTGGTTGGTGGGGAGAGGCGCGCATCGATACGATGATGAAGTATAGCGACTCCACTTGGAGCAAAATGAAAGACAGCGGACTTCGAATGGCCTTTCTGGGTGCAGAATCAGGTTCAAACGAAACGCTCCAACGAATGAACAAGGGAGGCAAGGCCACGGTTGAAAAAACCTTGGAGATTGCAGCCAAGATGAAGCACTTCGACATCATTCCAGAAATGTCTTTTGTCTTGGGAAATCCGCCTGAGCCAGAGGAGGATAGCGAGCAGACCATGGCTTTTATTCGGAAAGTGAAGAAGGTCAATCCGGCTACCGAAGTGATTTTGTATATGTACACACCTGTCCCTCTATCGGGAACCCTTTTTGATGAGGCGAAGGCAAAGGGCTTTGCTTTCCCTGAGAGTCTCGAGGCATGGATCGGCGATGATTGGAAAGAGTTTTCTCAACGAAGAAGTGCGCAAGTGCCTTGGGTCCAAGATCCGCTTCGGAAAAGGATTCATGGATTCGAGCAGGTTTTGAATGCCTACTATCCGACTAGTACAGACATTACTATCACGGGGGTGAAAAGAGGGATGCTCCGCGCACTCGGATCATGGCGCTACCATAGTGGCTTCTATCAATACCCGATTGAGCTCAAGGTCTTCCATAAACTCTTCGGCTATCGTCGGCCGGAGACCAGTAGTTTCTAGATCTTAAAATGTCAAAAGTACCGGCAAATAATTTGAATCTGCCAAAGTATCTGGCGAGTTCTTTCACCTACTATTCCAAGTCAGGACATACTAGTCTTCATGCGCATGGCCGTGAAGGAAGCGTGGCGCTATTGAATTGGCTGCAGGCTTCAGTCTCGGATCGAATACTGGAGTTAGGATGTGGGTCTGGGAACACTTTGGTCAAGCTGGCTAGTGAATCATCGTGCGAGCTTTACGGCCTCGAAGCCAATAAGAAAATGTTTGAAGTGTGTCAGAAGAGACTTGACTATTGTGGTCTCGGCGAAATCAAACTTACTAATTCTGACTTCACTTCTCCTCTCCCATTCTCGGACGATTTCTTCGACAAAGTGTATTGCGAGTCTGTCCTGGGATTTCAGTCGAGGACCGATCTGATGTTATGTCTGACGGAAGTAAATAGAGTACTAAAACCTGGAGGTCTCTTTGTAGCCAATGAAACCTTCTGGTTGGAGAACAGCTCGGATGATGTAATAAGAGACTGGAATAGGAAGTGTCTCGATAGCTTTGGGATTGAGCAGGCCAATGCCGTTCTCAAAGGAGGAGCAAGTCTCAAGCCCTTATATGAGGAAAGTGGCTTCGATCCGGCTAAATATCGTTTCGAACGCCTCTCCAGCGTGGAGATCAACAACGAGGGCTCAGTCACCGAGTTAGAAAAGCGCTCCATCAGATATAGTAAAAAACAACGTATGCTGGCGAAACTAAATCCGATTCTTAGACGACAAGAAAAAAGTATGAACAGAGTATCCGCTCAGTTGAACCACAGCAAACAATTGATGGCTGGATTTCTGATTGCCTGTTCTACAAAATCATAGTTCAATTAGCCTTCTCAAGATCATATACCAGCACTAGGCTGTTCTCCGGACTTCTAAGAACTCCTTCACTTTGCACTTTGTCACTTAGAATATATTCGGCTCTACTGCGATCAAGCTGGAAGTAATTGCGAGAAAGAAAAAAAGCTAGGGAATGCCTGCTTCCGCCAATTTCTTTGAAGTCGCCATCAACAAAAATCCTCCGTTCAGATCCAATGATGGATTTGATTTGTTGAAATTCCCCGAGTAGGATCTCATTGCTTTGAGCCTCCTTACTCCGATTCATGTGCAGTGTTGATAGAAGTAATAGAAACAACGCGAGGCCGGCGAGGATGGGAAGGAGCTCTCCTTGCTTTTCCTTAATCAAGAGAATAACTAGGCTGAAAAAGACCATAGGAACGCCGATGTAATAGAGACTTTGAAAGTCGTGAAAGGCTACGAAATGTCTCATCGGAATACTCCAGACAAATCCAGACAGCACCAAACTCAATAAGACATGTCGATCACCTTTGAAACGGTAGATGAGCAATAGACTTGCAACAGAAGCAGAAAATCCGAGAAGGCTAAGCAGAGGATTGGAGAGAAACAGGGACAGATAATAGGGAGTGATCATTAGGCCGATACGAACGAACTGTTCATACACAAAATGAAGCCAATTCAGACTTTCAAGAAATCCCTCGTATGAATCTGGGCTTCCCAATCCAAGGCGCCAGAGCATCATCTTAAAACTAGAGATATCCGACAGGCTTTGACTTGTCACTCGGGCTTCATTGTAGAAATTTAGAGCGAGAAGACAGAGCCCGAACACTAGTGTACCAAGACCGAGTTTTAAATAAGGATGTGATAAGACAGTTTTGGGTCCTCTCGTACTCCTGCGAGTTTGGAACATCCCAAGGAGGACAAAGGGAAGAAGAAGAGCATAGACCTGCCAGCCGAGAAGCAAAGCTAGCATCGACTTCCACATCAATTGAACGTATCTCCCTTCTTTCTTAAAAATCAGCATCGCATGAAACACTAAGAGCAGTCCGAATAGACTTGGAATGTCGTTGAAAATTAAGTCGTGGTAGTAGAGCGTGAAGTAGGAAGAAAAGCACAACAAAACGACTGCGAGTGAAAGCCATTTGTTATCGCTCAATCTCAAAATGGAGAGATAAGCAAGGATCATAGCGGCTGCTAGGAAAAAGGTCATGAGATAGCGTGCGGCCAAGACTTGAGATCGGAGCGTATGGTCAAAAGGAGCTGTCACCAGACGGATTGCTGCGAAGGATGCAAAAGGGAATCGATTGTAGACTTCGTATACCAATTCACCTTCTTCGTTTTCCCATTTGCTGGAATACATCAGCCCACCATCCGACGCAGAGAAGTGATTACTGATAGCCAAGCCGTGCGATGAAACGAATCCATGGTGCCCTGGAAGAAAAGCGGCTTTCCGATGCATCGACAGAAATAGAGCGAATATCGCTAAGCCAAGAACGAGGAGCGGAATGTTCTTCTTTATCATATCTCGAGAGAATAACCGAAAAAGGAAAGCAGGTCTTCGTGTCCATCAAACCGCTTTTCAATAGAGTCCATTTGAGCTGCACTCAGTCTTGCTATTTTTGCCTTATTCAAGTCAGTAATGGCTAGTGCTTTTCCAGTGTGATTGTTCGAATTGAAACTTCGAGTGATGTCGATGTCGCCAAGCTTTGGCACAAACTTAAGCAAGGACTCTCGCGCCGCTGGAGGATCTCCAACCAGATCCTCATAGCGCAGGGCCATGACCTCCCCTAGATCCTCAAGATTCATTCTCTGATGAGATAAGCATTTCAAAGAGAGCTGCGCTGCTTCGTCGGCTGTCATCTTGTTTCTTCGAATCAAGGACTCGCAATGAGCCAGTGGATGTCGCGTGACGCAGATAAATTGTACTGGCAGAAAATGGCGCTGAATTTCTTTCGCCCTCAAAACGTTGGTTGGGCTTTTATCTAGAAGGAGTGATTTGTGGCTAGCCCAGTAGCTATGCCATATTTGGCGAATTTCTTCCCAAGGATGAGGATAGGCTTCGTTCCATTCCTCTCGATAATCGATGAGCCTCCGGACTTCGGGAAGACCAAGTCCTTCTCTGGTTCCGAAAATATTGTTGGGGCTCACAGAGGGAGAAGTACTTAGGATTTGATGCAGCAGAGTCGATCCGCAATACAAGGGACTAAGCACGAATAAATACTGTCCCTTTTTTTCTTGGTGGACAAGTCTTCCAAAACTGCGCTGCATTCTCAGGGCACGGCATTTCGCATCATATATTGCTACTTTCAATCGGTACGATAGCATCGGCGAGGAATTTCCGTATTCGTTTAGTGTAGTTCGAAGTTAGTCCAAAAAAGTGTAGCAATAGCAAGACGCGATCAATATGCACGTTGCCTTTGTATGTCATATTTACGAAGCCAGTGACTCTCCAGGAGAACTATTGGACAAACACTTTTCGACTGTGAATTGGGCAGAGGCACTTGCCGAGAAAGGTCTTAAGGTATCCGTCCTTTATCGCTTTTCTACTGAAGGCCAGATAGAACGAGGAGGAGTGTCGTATCGCTTCTTCAGTGACGAACACGCAGGGTCATTGCGGAATTGGAAGCGCGCATCGACCTTCTACTCAAAAGTCAAAAGCTATGTCGAGAATGAAGACGTGGACTTGATTCATGCACATGACCTTTTTGCTTTTGGACCACATTACTCTTTGTCCAGTGCACTCCGCTCGACTCCTATTCTTGTCCAAGATCACAGTGGTTTGAGTCCAGTCAAATACCCATGGCTCTATCGACTAACACTCCGTCATGTTAAAGCCTTTATGTTTTCGGCCAAAGGGATGGAAGCGAATTGGACAAAGAAAAAGATTATCGAAAAGTCGAAATGCTTCTTCGTCATGGAAAACACTTCTTCTTTTGAGCTGGCAAAACGGAGCGAAGCCAGAACGCAGAGTGGCCTGTGGGGCGAACCCCTAGTCTTGTCGGTCGGCAACCTTAACAAAAACAAGGATCCTTTCACGCTTTTGTCTGCTTTCGAGCGACTCCTAAAAGTCCGACCGAAGGCGAGGCTCTATTTGATCTATCGGCAAGCTGATCTGGAA
Organism: Rhodothermales bacterium; assembly: GCA_965250215.1. Classification (GTDB taxonomy): domain Bacteria; phylum Bacteroidota; class Rhodothermia; order Rhodothermales; family DATKEJ01; genus CBDFNN01. Next base: position 610,291 of record CBDFNN010000004.1, read on the forward strand.
TCTCAAATTCGAGATAAAATATTGCCTCGTCCTGAGCTGTCTGAGTCGGTTCAGCTCCTCGGAGAAAAAGAGAGAAAGGATCTGCCCGTTTTCTACAACAGTGCGGACCTTTTTGTCCTGGGCAGTCATCGGGAAATATGGAGCTACTCCGCTATCGAAGCTCTTTCCTGCGGAGCTATGCCCGTTCTCAGTGACATTCCTTCCTCACGAGCCTTGCTTCGGGAAGGCCAAATTGGCTCACTCCACAAGCCAGGAAATGCGGACAGTCTTTTCGATGCATTGATGATACAGATCGAAAATCTAGATGTGGAGACGCCGATCAAAGTGCGTTCGTTTTTCGACAAGTACTGGAGCTTCGACCAGCTCGCGGGGCAGTCCATACAAGTGTACGAATCAGTCCTGAAGGCTAATGACTGAAGGCTGAGGACTGATGCCTAATCAGCTCCTCCGCTACCACTTTCGCTACCATTCTTGCACCCTCCACATTGTAGTGGATCTCATCGTAGAAAAATGCGGTGTCTTTAAGCTCAGCCGCCAAATCGATAACAAGTAGCTCTAGTTCAGAACCCGCTTCCCTCGTCGTCTGATTGTAAAGGTCGATCCCGGCACAATAGTGTTTTTGGCAAGAGCTAAGAAAAGGTTGCGTGATAAGGACAGGTGTGATGTCATTCTCTCGGCTGGTCTGGATCAACATTTTAAGTCTAGATCCATAGGCCGACTGATTACTTTTATGCAAATCAATTCGTGCAAGATACTCCCTTGGGGTCAAGGCCACGGCTTCCGGATGGTCCAAATGACCAACTCCGAGCCTTTTAACCTTCACCTGTCTGTAGACGTTTAGAGCAAGGTTGAATAACTCGCTCCGTTTGGCCATCGAACGAATCCGATATTTTCGATTCGTCGAGAGAAAGGCATCGCCACTCGGGTAGATTCCTTGGAAGAGATCATTAATGCCAACTAGAAACAATGCCACTTGAGGCTTTAAGGCTAGGATATGCTCGTCAAGAAGTATCTGGTGTCCATAGCTTGATGCTCCATCTATTCCGGCATTCTGTACGATGATATTTTCATTGTTCTGCTGAAGAAGAATCTCTAGTTGCTGCGGCCAAGTTTTTGCATCATCGAGAAGCGAGCATTCCGTTGTGCTACCGCCGATCGCAACTATGTTGACGAAAGAATCAGAATCATCTGGAATGGCATTCCCTCTGAATCCCCAAGCATTTGTGCTATAGTTAATCGAAGTATCGAGTCCCTTCTTGATTACTCGTGGATCAAGTTCAACTACTCTCGAAAAGTTTTTCTGAAGTTTGATTTGATCACCCACGATACGAGTCTGAGCGGGATTGTAAATCCTTAGCGCTAACTCGCCTAGGAGCAAAGCAAGTAGGCTGGCACCGATAACGAGGGCAGTTTTCGAAAGGAATCGCTTCATGTCGAAATATAGCGTGCAGGGCGCTGGTTTTATCAGTCCATCTTCTTGCTAATGGACGGTGTCAGTTCAGTTTGGGGCCCACTTACTTTGCTATATTCCGTCATGCGAATCGTATTCATCACCCCTGGTTTTCCGAAAAACAATTTTGACGACACGAGCTTGCCGGCAAGACAGACCTTTGTTAGAGCTTTAGCAGAGAAGACAGATTGGGATGTACAGGTGCTTGCCTTACAATATCCATTTGTTCGATCAAGCTACTCGATCGGGAAAATGGAGATACACGCTTTAGGGGGTGCCAATCGCTCGAAAATTGGACAGATTGGAATCTGGAAACGAGCTAGGAGCAAACTGGAAGAATTACATCAGGAAGCTCCAATCGATGTCATTCATTCCTTCTGGTTGGGCAAGACGACTTTGCTGGGTCAAAGCATGACTGCTCGCCATGGAATCAAACATATCGCATCGATAGGAGGGCAAGAAGTTAGGAATCCAAACCTATTGCTTCGATTTGTCAAATGGGATCGGCTTAAGCTCACCTCAGGTTCTGAATTTGCGGCTCGGACATTCAAAGATAAAGGAGGGCCTAGCTGCGATGTTGTCATACCCTTTGGTCTGGATCCCGATAGGATAGGACAGTCAAAAGGTGCTGCAAAAAGAGATATTGATATTATAGGCGTGGGCTCTCTCATCCGATTGAAGCAATACGATCAGTTTCTTGAGGTTCTTTCAAAGGTGGCGAAGGCATATCCTGGACTGCGTGCTTTGCTTGTCGGAGATGGACCAGAGAGAGAAAAACTTCAGGAGTACGCCACCAAATTGGGTCTCGCAGATTGTGTCGAATTTAAAGGTCATGTCTCGAGAACCGAGGTTCTAGCCTTAATGAATCGCTCAAAAATATTGCTACATCCTTCAGAGTACGAGTCGCAAGGATATGTATTCCTTGAAGCCTTATATGCGGGCCTGGATCTCATTTCGAGATCCGTCGGATATAGGCCTATCTCGGAAAGAGTTTGGACCTGTGATTCCACAGGAGAAATGTCTGCAACAATTCTCAGCGTTCTGAAAGATAAAGAGGATTTCGAAGCCGAACTAGCTTTTACGGTTGAGCAAAGCATCGAGGCTTTCAGCAAGCTCTATGGCGTCAAGTCTTGATCGAAGTGAATCAGCTCAGAATCATCAGGAAAAATCGATTCGGAAATCAGTCGAGCTAGGATTTCTTGGCCCTCACTATTTAGATGAAGGTCATTCGCGGCGAAGACAGCACGTCCTTCCATTTCGGATTGTTGAAAAGCGGGAAGTGGATTTATCAGCTGTACCGAATCGAACTTCACCTCCAACATGGCTTGGACGGCTTGCAAGAATGGATAGTCATGTTCAAGGAGCGATTCCGCTTCAGGTAAGAGCGCGCCTATTTCTTCCAGCTGACTTTGGTACACAATATTGACTTGAGCCTTATGCGGAACGAGTAAGACGTGAGTCGTGCAGGCAGGCGGTCGGCATTGGTCGAGTAATTTCGACAGTCGATATTCGTATTCACTGAAGGAAGAAGAAATCGATCCCCTAAGGAGGATTTGGTCGCTGATGTTTTCGGGATAGCTTTGAACGTAAAGGCGCTCAACAGAACTGTAGGTTCTCGGATCGAATTCTGCAGTCTCAAGAGGAGAGACCGCGGTAGCAGGATCGACCTTTTCAGCCATAGCTTGACCCAAGCGATAGTTCAGAAATGGCATGACACGAAAATATCTTGATAGGAGAGAATAGACATTTCGCATGGGTGATTGTCTTTGCCAATTAACTGGACGCTGAAGATTTAGCAGATCATTACCGACATAAATCTGGTAGACAAGGTGCTTTGGATTGAATCGATCAAATCTAGCCTTGGCTATTATCTCAGCCTCAACAACACCCGTACCTCCCATGGCTGAGTTGATAACAGGGAGACTATCCTGTTTTGAAAGAGATGATGCGAAGGTGTGGAATCCAGCTGTGAAGGAATCTCCCAGTATTAAAATACCAGCTTCACCTTCTGCTCGAGTGAGACTTTCTTGGTCGTTGAAAAACATCAGCTCGGCATCATAGAGTGGAACGATCTGGAATCGGAAGGCAAACTCCAATCCGACAAGGACGAGGAGCATGATTGCAAAGAAGCGGACCATTTTTTTAATCAAGCTTCGCATATATATCTCCCCAAAGAATTTCGTCTTCCTTTGAAAGTGCAAAGAGTTTTTCTCCAAGTTCTTTTCTCGTCTTCCAATCGGACCAATAGAGTTCTGTTTTTCCTCCGTGAGTAAAATTCCATTTGTACCCGCCAAGGCGAGACAGAATTTCTGCGCATTCTAACGACCTCTCGACCCCGTCCCTTCTGTTTTCATAAAAGTTTGTGTTTAGCTCGAAAGACAGGCAGGGAAGCGCCTGGCTTAGGCCGAGCAGCACCTCTTTCTCGTAGCCTTCCACATCGATCTTACAAAAAGAGGCTAGGCCATATTCTTCAATGATCTGGTCAAGCGTGATTGTTCGGACACGCTCTTTTCGATTCCATTGGTAGTCATACTTATTGGCATGAAATTGAGATTCGGTCCATTGCTTTGATAGGCTTGAGATCTCTGGATAGGCATCGCAAATCGAGATCATATTCTCACCTTCTTGATCCGCAGCTGCCGCCTTTACGAGAACAAGGCTTTCGCTTTCTCCGAAACGAGTCTCAAGGAACTGCACACATTCTTTCTGCGGCTCTACGCAAATCACCTTGGCACCGAGCTCCAGAAGGACTTGGCTGATATCACCCTTATGAGCTCCAATATCAAAACACAGATCATCCTTGCCCACAAATTGACTAAAGAAATTTCGTCTGACCCTTCGGCGTGTCAGCGAGGATGGCATGTAGCTCCCCAGCATCGAAGTAAGCTTCTTCGAAATCCCTCGAAAAGTTGATTTTCTCGCCTCGTCTTTTTCCATTCAGAAGTATTTCGATCAAGGTACGAATTCGATATACTCCACTCCCATTTTGCACCGATCTTCTACTTCCTTCACCCGTTAACACAGAACTACCCAAAACCCAAGACTCACCACCCACGACTGCTTATGTCTAACAGACTCGCGAGGGAAAAATCTCCCTACCTCCAGCAACATGCCAATAATCCGGTGGACTGGTATCCATGGGGAGACGAGGCTTTCGAAAAAGCGCGAAAGGAGAATAAGCCGATTTTTCTTTCCGTCGGCTACTCGACCTGTCACTGGTGTCATGTTATGGAGCATGAATCCTTCGAGGATGTTGAGGTCGCTGATTTGATGAATGAGGCCTTTGTCAATATCAAGCTGGATAGAGAGGAGAGACCGGACATCGATCAAATTTACATGACCGTCACGCAGATGATTAATGGCCACGGTGGCTGGCCGATGACCATCGTCATGACACCCGAGAAGAAACCATTTTTCGCGGGCACCTACTTTCCGAAGCATTCCGTGCAAGGACGAATGGGTATGCTTGAATTAGTCCCCAGACTTTCTGATGCATGGAAAACGGAGCCTGAAAAAGTCCGGAGTTCATCAGAGCATATTACCGAAGCGCTGATCAAGGGATCAAAGACTGACATGCAGTCGGAGGTCGACTATTCGAAAGTAGCCCAAGCAACCTACACGCAACTTGTAGCGCGATACGATCGGAACAATGGCGGGTTTTCCACGAATCCCAAATTTCCTACTCCGCACAATCTGCTTTTCCTTATGCGATATGCATATCGCACCGGAGAGGACTTTGCCAACAAGATGGTTCGCCAGACGCTACTTGAGATGCGTAAAGGAGGAATCTTCGACCATGTCGGCTACGGCTATCATCGATACTCCACGGATGAGAATTGGCTCTTACCGCACTTTGAGAAAATGCTATACGATCAAGCTTTGTTGATCATGGCTTGCACTGAAGCTTATCAGTCTTCAGGGGTCAGAGATCAGTCATCAGAAATCAAAGACGAGAATTCGGGTTTCGAGAGTCAGGTGTCGGGAGCGGGAGAGGGCTTGACCATGGAGAGGAAAGTATTCAAAAAGACAGCCGAGCAAACTATCGAGTACGTGCTACGGGATATGACTTCGCCAGAAGGTGGATTCTATTCTGCCGAGGATGCTGACAGCGAGGGTGTGGAGGGCAAATTCTATGTTTGGAATTACAACGAGCTGGTCGAGGTTTTAGGAAAAGATGACGCTGAGTGGGCTGCTCACATTTTCCGGGTCGAGGCCGGAGGGAATTTCCATGACGAGGCCACTGGTCAACGTTCAGGTGATAATATATTGCATCTTGATTCTTTAGAGATCGATGAACCACATCGTTTTGAAGTCGTCCGCCAAAAGCTTTTCGCCCGACGAGTAAACAGGATACGACCTCTTCTAGATGACAAGATTCTAACCGATTGGAATGGCTTGATGATTTCTGCGCTGGCACGTGCCGGTCGTGCTTTTGGGAATAAGAAGTACATCGATGCCGCGCAAAAGGCCGCCAATTTCATAAAGCAGAATCTCACGGCCAAGGGCCAAGCGCTAAGGGCCGATCTCCCACCACACACTGCAACCCGCAAACCTTCCCCGGATCACGGAACTCGGAAAACAGAACACGATCTTCTCCTGCATCGATTCCGCGAAGGCGAAGCTGCCTTCTCCGCAAATCTTGAGGACTATGCCTTTTTGACCATGGGCCTCATCGATCTTTACCAGGCGACTTTCGAACCCAGCACTTTAGCTTGGGCTAGGGAATTGACGGATCAAATGATCGAAGAATTCCACGACAAAGATAATGGTGCTTTCTACCTTACTTCGATTGCAATAGAGGATCTCATCGTTCGACCCAAGGAATCCTATGATGGGGCGATACCTTCAGGGAATTCCGTTGCCATGCTCAATCTAATCCGGCTTTCAAGGCTTACAGGCGAAACCCAATACGAAGACTTGGCTCGTGAGATCGTATCCACTTTTGGACAGGCGATCGAGAATGCTCCCTCAGGCCAGACCTTCATGATGAGTGCTGTAGAGTACCTCTTAGATGGAGGCTTCGAAATAACATTGGCCGCCTCGGAGAAGAAGGATTTGTCAGGAATCGAGCAGCTTTTGTCGGAGACCTATCTTCCAAATAGTGTTGTTCTTGGACGACTCGATGCAAGTATCGAAGAACTCTCAGCTTTGTCTGCTTTTGTGGAATCACAAACGACAAAAAATGGAAAGCCGACGGCCTATGTATGTCGCGATCATGTTTGTGAAAACCCAAGCTCCGATCTTGCGGAAATAAACGCCTCGCTCAGAAAGCCATAATTTTCAACTAGTCTTTAGCTCTTGAAAGTCAGTCCACTCAAGAACTTCTGCTCCGCTCCCTTGATATAGTGCCCTCTCTGCGATAGCGGCTCCAAGGTCCTCGACTCGAATTCCTCGATACTTCTTAAGTGAACCAAGAAGAAGGGGAGATAGCCAAGGCCAGACCTTGAGTGTAATAGCTTGACTAATACCGTATCGATTGTTCGGAGTAAGAATCATGGATGGGTGGAAAAGGCTGAGCTGTTCAAATTGTAATTCACGTAAGCCATCCTCCAATTCCCCCTTGGTACGCAAATAGAATGACTTGGAAGAGCTGTTAGCAGCAACCGACGAAAGTAGTAGGAAGTGACTCACTCCAGATTTCTTGCTGGTCGTTGCAAATTTCAAAACCGCCTTCTTGTCGATATTGATGAACTCTTCCTTGCTGATTTTTGAAGGTTGTCCAACTCCGAGAGTGCAAATCGCAACCTCATGCTCCGTGATCAAATTGCCATAGGAGAGGGGATCGAAGATATCAATGACGTGCTGAGAAATTCGCACATCCTGCAAGTCACTATCAATTCTCCGTCCGAGCAAGGAGAGTTTCTTACATAGAGAGCTGCTTAGAAGTCGCTCGACAACTTGTCCACCAACGGCCCCCGAGGCACCCATCATCACGATTGAATATTCCATAGACCAATCCCTGGTTCATAAATTGAATTCCGACCTCAGATCTGTAACTCAATAATTCTGACGACTGAAAGCTGAAGGCTGACGACTATCAGAGCCAATGACCGGACTTGAACCGGTGACCTGCTCATTACGAATGAGCTGCTCTACCAACTGAGCTACATTGGCCTGATCTCCCCTTGCGGGGGCTGTAAAGATAGCGATCGCAACATGTTCATGCTAGATCATTTGGAGCCCCAAACCACAATAAAGTACTTGCATATATCGATACGTAGTGATATAATGTTGTTTGAAAACGATATCACTTGACAGATAGGATTCTTGTGTAGAATTCATAGTGGCAATACCGTCTGTCTATGTAACAAGGAGGATTACATGTTCGGCCGAACTCAAAAGAGCGACGAAAGCGTAACAGAAGAATTTGCACCCCAAAGTGGTGTTGAGATCAAGGAAATTGATCGGTCAGAATTCTTTAGAGACTACGAAAATTGGAGACAGGAGAACTATTTCGAGAAATTCAAATGGGTCTCCTTCGTTGTTATTGGTGCCTTCGTTGCCATCGCTACGCTTGGCTCGAATACGGAAGTAAGCCAAGGGAGCTTGGTGCCAATCGAAAATGGTGCTAGCATGTCTTTCGAAATCCCATTTCTCTCGCAAATAAGCTTAGTTTCCGACAAACCCGGAGTAGCCACGATTGCTGATATCTCTCAAGTAAAGACGGGAATATTTTGGGTCATCAAAAGCACGACGGAATCGAGAGAGGCCTTTGATATTATGGAAGACTGTGCCACATCAGGCATCGTAACGACCTACTACGAAAGCGAAGTAAATGGTGTAGAACAGATGCATGTTATCCTTAGCCGAGGTTTCTCTTCTTTGGATGAAGCACAAAAGTTCAAATCGCTTATCCCAGAGCAATACCAGACTTCATCCTGGTTAGCCCTCCTCGACAACACTGCTCAAGTCAAGAAGTAAGAAGACAGAAGAAGAAAGTCGAGAGTTTTTCCGACTTACCCCTTTGCTTCAGAAGCTATACTTCAATGTATTGGCTAGCGTCAAATCAAAGTCCTTGATCACCGTTGGTGGCCCTGAATCGTATCGGAGATTCATCACTATTCCTAAGGACAGATTAGAGAAAATGCGAAAGTCGATAGAGGTATCATTCAAGAGCCGCACGTCCCTCGGTTTGTCAAATCTAGGCTGGACATAGATCGTCTGGACGACAGAGAAGAAGTCATTCCTGACAGCACGCCATGAAAGGTAATTGCTCCACCTCGTGAATGTCGTATTCGGGTGCACAGGGACTTTCGATGGGTTTAATCGCTCAATCTCCACCATCGGGGTAGTTCCAAAATGGATGCTCGAATTCTCGCTCTGGAATATTTTGAACCGAAGCCCTGTCCCAACTAAGAGGCGCTGATTCAATAGCCGAATTTCGTCGAATTCGACCTGAGCAAACAACTCATATTGCCACCAAGTCTTAATGTCAAAATTGTACCGCGCGTGGCCAAATCGTGTATAGCTCAAAACTCGATCGTCGTTCTGAATTATATTCACTCGGCCAACTAAGAAGGCATCGTTTCGGCCGCGAGTAACATCTATGCGGCCGTTTACGCCAAGGGAATAGAACTCTACATTTCCTGCCCGCAAAGCAAAGCTGCCTCCTACCGTCCCAGCCACGAAATCGAGATCGGTCAATCTCATTCGCTCAATGTTAACTTGAGCCTGTCCTTCCGCAGCGATAAAAAGTACTAGGCTTACAAAAAGAATAAGTTGACGCACAGAATGCATGAGATGGCTTGATTAAGCTAGAATGGGTGTAATTTTAGCTTCACAAGAGTTTCCAAATCGCCCAGGTGAACAGGATTTTGAAAACCCTTGCAGGCTTCACCTATATATACGCCTTTTTTTCAATAAGCGGACCATCTGCGTGTGGCGGAAATGGTTAGCGGGTTGCGGTGGGCGGTGCAAAGGTTTTGGTTAATAGTCGCTGAACATTTAACACTTTCCGTTCCTGATGAGTGAAGACGAAACTTCCTTGCTCAAAGTTGATGGCTAGCTTATCAGTTAAATATGCAAGATTGTAAGGTAATCATCCTACCGCACACGGCAACCCGCTAACCGATTCCGGAACACTTGCCATTCCTGGACGACTGAAAGCTGAAACCTGAAGACTATTAGTTCACTGCTACATCCGAAACGTGCAAATTAAGAGCATGGTTCACTCGTAGTCCAACCGATCCCTGGGAGTTCACTTGATCAGCAGGAAGACTAGCAACAGTGACTTCGTTCACTTTAAAGTGAACAGAGTCCGCCTGTATGTCGACGGCTAATGTATTTAATTGACTCGATCCACTCTCTTCGGAAAAGGACATCACAGCTTCGTGAGCGGTCCAAGGTAGGAGGGTAGAAGTCTCCGCGCCTGTCCGACGTTTTACTAAAAATTCGCCACCTTGTCGAATCAAAAAGTAGTCATAGCTAACCGAATCCGAGTCAAGGTCTTGTCCGCCGATAAATATTCCGAATGACTCTCGACGCTCTCCTGGATCGAAAAGATGAATCGCAGTCTCCGCCTCATACTCGCCTTCGCCCATCAGGCCTGGGTGATGAAATATTGCGGCTGGTCGGGTGGTAATGTGCCAACCTGGGGTCATATTGACAAAGAAAATACCATTCGTTGAGTCTCCTTCCGCGTGGACATTCAGGGTCTCATCTGCATTGTCTAGATAAACGTTCCATCCCTCCGGAACAGTCCCATTTTCGTTGATGGGCTCAAGGGGGTTTGGGGCGGACAAAACTAGATCTTCTGCAATCTGACTTTGGTCTTCATCGAGCTTATTCTCATAGGTATCGTCCCCGGTACATGAGCAGAATATCAATAATATGACTGATAGACAGGTAGTTTTCATTGCGGCTTTGGTTTCTGAGGTGAGAGATGCTTGTGAAATGTTGTCTTCTTCTCAACTTGTGCTTCCAGCGCTGTCATTTCACTTATAAAGGTCATAATATATATTCCCTGACCTTAAAGCCAAGAAAGACGACGAATGGATCCCAAAAACGATATTCAAGGAATTATAGAAAGCATCAAGGCTACCTTCGCCGACTTTGGTCTGCAAGTCTTGAGTGCCATAGGAATCATCATCGTAGGATTCTGGCTTGCCAAAAAGATTGCGAGTTTGGCCCAGAGGGGTTTCAAACGAGTTGAGCTTGACGAGACCTTACGTCGCTTTTTTAAAAACATAATCTATTATGCGATGATCATCTTCGTGATCATTGCCGCACTTGGAGCCATTGGTATCAACACCAATTCCTTTTTAGCTGTACTAGGTGCTGCCGGCCTCGCCGTGGGTCTGGCCATGGAAGGCTCCTTGTCGAATTTTGCAGCGGGCGTGAATATCATCCTTTTCCGTCCACTCCGAGTTGAGGATTGGGTAGAGGTAGACGAAAATTTCGGCAGGGTCGACAAACTAGGTATGCTACACACCATATTAGTTACCCTAGACAATGAGACTATCATCATCCCCAATACAGAAATCACCGGGAATATTTTCACAAACTACTCAACACAAGGCTGGGTACGAGTTGAACTGCCTCTAATGGTTTCTCACAATGCAGATTTCAAAGCAGTCAAGGCCCTCATGTTCGATTCTGTTGAGCAAGCTAAAATGCTCTTGAAGGAGCCGGCTCCGGAAGTCCAGATCCTTGACATCGATGAGAAAGGCCTCAAGCTCCAACTGGAGGTAACGGTAGAGCCAAAGGATCGAGAGGATGCATTGTTTGAACTAGCAGATATTGTAAAGACGGCATTAGATCGGGAGGGAATCGAAATGCCGCATCGATATTTGGATGTGAAACTCCACCAAGAATCTTAGACCCAAGTGGTGGACTCAAGTTTGAATCCATCGTGCAATTCGGAGAATAAACTTAATTATTTCGCAACGATAAACAACAGGAACATGCGCCGCCACTTTCTCACCTACTTACTCATTCCAAGCATTTTTCTGCTGATTTCTTGTTCTACACCATCGGCACCGCCGATGAGCGCTGGCGAAAACTGGTCCTCCTATTTGGGTCATCCGACGAGCAGTCAGTTCTCCTCGCTAGATCAGATCAATAAATCAAATGTCACCCAGCTTGAAGTTGCGTGGACCTATGTTACTGGCGATAGCGCGATGTATCAGAATAACAATCTGATAATCGACGGCATCCTATTCACAGCGACCCCTACACGAAAGGTAATGGCTGTAAACGCTGCAACAGGTAAACACATCTGGACCTTCGATGCAGAAATCATTCATCCAGGAAAAGTTAGGACTCAACAGAGAGGAACGATGTATTGGGAGGAGGGTGAGAACAAGAGACTCTTTTCTCCCAGAGGAAGCTATCTCTATTCTCTTGATGCCAAAACTGGACAGCTCGACACTGCGTTTGGAGAGGGTGGCTTCATTCATCTAGGAGATGGAATGGATGTCGAAGGAAGACCGAATGTCGGACTCAATACACCTGGGTATATCTACAAGGACAAGATCATTATTGGTGCCAATGTTGCGGAGAACGTACCCGGCGCCGTTCGAGCTTTTGATGTAAGGACCGGAGAGCGCAAGTGGATTTTTCATACGCTTCCTAGGCCAGGTGAATTTGGATCAGAAACCTGGCCGGAGGGATATCTCGAGAAGACAGGGGGTGCTTCGGACTGGTCTGGTCTGGCCATCGACACGGAAAGAGGTATTGTGTACAGCTCTACGGAAACGGCTGGACCAGATTTCTACGGCGGCGATCGCTATGGAGAAAATTTGTTTGCTAATTCCCTCATCGCTCTCGACGCTAATACGGGTGAGCGACTCTGGCATTTCCAATTGGTTCATCATGATTTGTGGGACATGGATAATCCCGCACCGCCAAATTTGATGACGGTCAAGCATGATGGAAAGATGGTCGACATTGTGGTCCAAGGGACCAAGCGCGGTCTGCTCTACGCTTTCAATAGAGTGACGGGAGAACCGCTGTGGCCAATAGAGGAGCGACCAGCACCACAATCGGAAATCCCAGGAGTCAAATCTTGGCCCACTCAGCCCTTCCCAACGAAGCCAGAACCACTTACACGTCAGCTTTACACGGCAGATGATATCTCGAATATCTCACCCGAGGCTGCGCAACTGAGCAAGGATATTTTCGAGCAAGTTGGCAGTGCCGGATCTTTACCGGCACCTAGTTTGGAGCCTACTATTATTTTCCCCGGCTTCGATGGCGGGATGGAGTGGGGTGGAGCCGCCGCTGATCCTGACGGCATTCTCTACGTCAACGTCAGCGAGATGCCCTGGTACTATCAACTAGTACAAACAAAAAAGGAAGGCGGCGAAGATTACTCAGCGGGCGAACGTGTGTACAGAGTTCATTGCGCATCATGCCATGGTCTTGACAGAGCTGGTAGCGCCGGGGGAGAATTTCCGTCGCTGATTGACATCGGGTCTAGGAAGAGTAAGGGCGAGGTGATGACGACTCTCAAAACTGGAGCAGGACGTATGCCGGCCTTCGATCAGCTAAGCGACTCCAGATTGACCGCGATACAAGGCTTCCTCTTCGGAGACGAGAGCGATTCTAGTCTACATCCATCGAATTTCGCCTACGGCAATGAAGCACGAGAAACAGAGCAACCCTATGTCTTCCGAGGTTTTCATCGAGTGACAGATCAAGAAGGCTATCCAGCCATCAAGCCACCCTGGGGTAGCTTGAAAGCCGTCGACATGAATTCAGGTGAGATTAAATGGTCTGTTCCACTTGGTGAATTTCCCGAGCTGACTGCCCGTGGCATCGCTGTTACCGGTCAAGAGAATTACGGTGGACCTGTCGTGACAGCAGGCGGCCTAGTTTTCATTTCGGCCACGAAGGACAACAAAATGAGAGCCTTCGACAAAGATACCGGCGAGCAACTTTGGGAAGCTGATCTACCTTTCGACGGTAACTCGACGCCAAGTATCTACATGGTCGATGGCAAACAGTATGTCGTTATCTCAGCCGGGGGTGCGAAGATCCAGCGACCCAAAGGCGGACACATCGTGGCCTTCGCTCTTCCCGAGTGAAGATTGTAGGATGAATGATCAGCCAACGTATTGGAAAATACCTTAGATCAAATGTCGTGTCTCGAGATATTCTGTCAATTCAGACACAGAACTTGAAATAGTTTCGTTCTCATTGCCAAGAACGATCTCGGCTTTGATTGGAGCCTCATATGCTGAAGAGACGCCAGTGAATTCGACTATTTCACCAGCGAGGGCTTTTTTGTAAAGGCCTTTCGGATCCCTTTCAATGCAAATTGAAAGAGGAGTGTTCACAAATACCTCTATGAATGAGCCCTCAGGAAATAGTGACCTGACAAAGTCTCGATCGGTTTGGAATGGGGATATAAAAGTACATATGACTATCGAGCCTTGTTCATAAAAAAGCCGACTTACCTCTCCAACCCGTCTAATATTCTCGCTTCTCTCCGATGCTGAAAACCCAAGGTCAACGCTTAATCCATGTCGGATATGATCCCCGTCCAGCAACATCGTTTTTGCGCCCGCCTCAAACAACTTTTCCTCCAGAGCTCGTCCAATGCTAGACTTTCCGGATCCAGAATAACCTGTCAGCCAGAGAACAGCGGCTTTGTGACTTTGCTTCGCTTCTCTTCGATCTCTACTAATATTTAAACCTTCCCGGATCGGGGCAAACGACTTCTCGCTCCAGGAAGACTCTCTACCAAATGGTTCAGCACCTTTCGCTCTGCCTCTAATCATTCCAGCGGCAACAGTTGCATTAGTGGCGGGGTCAATCAGGATAAATGAGCCCATTGGAGGATTTAGTTTATAGGGGTCAATGAAGAGTGGGAGTGAACTAGTTAGCTCTACTCGGCCGATATCGTTCAGACCGAGTTGAGCAGAATTTTCCCGATGTAGCGTGTCTACATTCATCCGATAGATGACTCTAGAAATGAAGACTCGAGCAAGTCTTGTTCCGAGTTGTATCAGGTACTTTTTGGACAAGCTCATTTCCTCGTCATTCATCCAGCACAAATCGGCATCGATTCCATTTGAGATACTGGGGAGGTTTCTTGAGCGGACAATCATGTCACCTCGGCTAACATCGAGTTCGTCCACAAGGGTTATAGTGACAGAATCACCTGCGACCGCTTTTTCTAATTCTCCGTCAAAGGTCACAATGGACTTAATTTTCGATTTCTTCCTCGATGGAAGAACCATGACTTCTTGGCCAAGAGAAATCGTACCCGAAACCACCTGTCCGCTGAACCCGCGGAAGTCAGGATGAGGTCTGTTTACTAGTTGAACCGGAAATCTGAAATCGATCGAATTCCATCGTCCGCTAACACTCACCGTTTCAAGGTGATTTAAGAGAGGACCACCGGCATACCAGGGCATTCGTTCACTCCGATCAACTACATTGTCTCCCTCGAGGGCGGATATGGGGATGAAGACTACGTTTTGGATATCAAGCTGGGACAAGAAGTGGCTGTATTCTTCAACGATCCTGTTGTAGGGCTTCTCGTCAAAGCCAAGCAAATCCATTTTGTTGATGGCGACCAAGAGGTGTTGTATTCCAAGCAAGGACGAAATGAATGCATGTCGCTTGGACTGAGTCAATACTCCATTTCGCACATCGATCAAGATGATGGCAAGGTCTGCGGTTGAAGCACCGGTTACCATGTTTCGTGTGTACTGATCATGACCGGGTGTATCGGCGATGATGAATTTTCTTTTTGGAGTTGAGAAGTAGCGGTAGGCGACGTCAATCGTGATTCCTTGTTCTCGCTCAGCACGAAGACCATCTGTAAAAAAAGCCAAATCAATTTCTCCTTGTGACTTGCTGCTTCTTTCTATTGCGGCGTATTGATCATCCATAATCGACTTCGAATCATAAAGAAGTCGACCAATTAGCGTGCTCTTTCCGTCGTCCACGCTGCCAGCCGTTGTAAATCGAAGTAAATCCATTTCGACAAAAGTGGTGTCCCTAGAAATATCCGGCTGTCTTCCGATCTTCCATAGCGGTCTCTGATGCTTGGTCATCCACTCTTCCTCCTCGCTCCGTGAATCGAGAGATGGCAAGTTCGGCAATTATCATTTCGAGATTCGTTGCATCAGACTCAATGGCACCAGTGCAAGTCAGGTCTCCCACAGTTCTGAATCTAATTTGCTTCTCCTCATAGCTTTCTCCATCGAGAAGGGTGATGAAATTGGATTTTGCCAACAAGATTCCGTCGCGATTGACAACTGTTCTCTTGTGCGAGAAGTAAATACTTGGCAGCTCCAATTTTTCCTCTTTTATATAGGTCCATACATCTAGCTCCGTCCAGTTGCTGATCGGAAAGGTTCTGAAGTGCTCTCCTTTCAGTTTTCGTCCGTTGTAGAGATTCCAGAGCTCCGGCCTTTGATTTTTTGGATTCCATTGACCAAAGCGATCCCGATGAGAGAAGAAGCGTTCTTTGGCCCGGGCTTTCTCTTCGTCTCTTCTTGCGCCACCAATCGCCACGTCGAATTTGAATTCCTCGAGCCCGTCTAGAAGCGTGATTATCTGGTTCTTATTTCGACTGGGATTTGGGCCTGATTCCTCAACGGCTCTTCCTTTATCAATTGAGTCTTTAACCATTCTCACGATTAGCTTCGCTCCAATTTCGTCCACGAATCGGTCGCGGAATATGATCGTCTCATCGAAGTTGTGACCTGTATCAACATGCAAAAGGGGGAAGGGGATGGGTCCCGGAAAAAACGCCTTTCTCGCAAGGTGGGTCATCAAAATGGAATCCTTGCCTCCAGAAAAAAGCAACACGGGTTTCTCAAATTGAGCCATCACCTCTCGCATAAGGTATATTGCTTCAGACTCTAGATACTTGAGATGCTTAGAAAGCTCCATGAATGTAGTTATGGCTTGTTCTGAATTTTAACGAAGCATTTGAGTACACTTTTTCCGGTCTTTAATACCTTCTTACCCGAACGATTGCTGGAGCATGTTCCAATATATCCAAAATTACTCCTCCTGAACTATGATTCTTGATACCTGTCTCACCCAGGGGTGCACTCACGACCAATGACTAATGACCAAGAATTAAAAACCAACGATCGGGCCTTTCGATCTAGCCCAAAACGTCCACTAGCCCTCCTCAAAGACTGTCCGGTTTACGAGCCGACGCCCCTTGTAAGTTTGCCAAGACTGGCCAAGGAGTTGGAAATATCGTCCTTGCATGTCAAGGACGAATCGACAAGAATGCGATTGGGAAGTTTCAAGGCCTTGGGTGGAGTGTTTGCGATAGCACAGTTGGTGTGCGATGGATCAGGACAGGAAGACCCTCTGAGTGAAAAGGCAAGAAGCCACGCTTCAGAGATAATCTTCGTGACCGCCAGCGCAGGTAATCACGGAATGTCCGTGGCGGCAGGAGCTAGACTTTTTGGCTCCAAAGCGATCGTAATTTTACCTCAGGATGCATCAGATCTTTTTGCCGAAAAAATTCTCGCCTTGGGAGCAGAAGTGCATCGGGGCAGGACCTACGATGAATGTGTGGCCGATGCCATAGTCCTTGCTGAGGAAAAAAACATGACTCTTCTGGCAGATGGATCCTGGCCAGGATATGTAGAACGGCCCGCTCTGATCATGGAGGGCTATACCGTTCTCGCTGAAGAATGTAGAGCGCAATTCGAGGCGCATGAAAGCTGGCCCACTCATGTATATCTCCAGGCCGGTGTCGGTGGAATGGCCGCAGCAGTGGCAGCTCATATTCGGACGGAATGGGACAAGCAAGCACATATTACCGTTGTAGAGCCTGAGTTTGCTCCTTGCTTAAAAATGAGTATCGAGGAAGGCCGCTTGGTCCATGTAGACGGCCCTGTGTCAAACATGGGGAGACTGGATTGTAAAGAGGCATCACTAATCGCATTTGAATCACTTCGCCACGATGCTGACAGCTTTACCCTCATTTCGGATGAGGAAGCTATTGAAGCCCTTGAGATGTGGAAGGGTTATGGTTTGAAAACGACGCCAAGCGGAGCAGCAGGCCTCGCCGCTCTTATCAAAGAGAGACCAGGGGCCGATAGCCGTTGCCTGCTTGTCATGTCGGAAGGATCGATAGATGATCTTAATATCATTAAGGGAAATCTCTCCTAATGACTAAAGACTAATGACCAAGAACCAATAACCAATAACCAATAACCAAATAACCAAGGACCATATTTTTTAGTCTAAAGTCCTGCGATATCGTGCCATGGCAACCCCGGTTACTACGGCGGTTATTAGGCACATGGCCAGCAGGGGCGACTGGATGTTCATTATGTTGGCGCCTTTAAGCATGACACCTCGAATCAGACGCAAGAAATGTGTTAGAGGGAGTGCCTCTCCAATAGTCTGAGCCCAGCTGGGCATCCCGCGGAAAGGAAACATAAATCCAGAAAGAAGAATCGACGGTAGGAAAAAGAAGAAGGTAAGCTGCATGGCCTGCATCTGAGACTTTGCGATGGTCGAAAAAGTGAATCCGATGGCCAGATTTGTTAGAACAAAAATCCCGACGCCAAGAAGTAGCAGCCATAGTGATCCAACGAAAGGAACCTCGAAAAGGAAACGAGCTGCCAATAGGATGACAAGCGTCTGGGTAGCACCCACGGCGACGTAGGGTAAGATCTTTCCAATCATCACTTCGAGTGGTCTCGCCGGCATGGCCAATAAGTTTTCCAAGGTCCCTCTCTCTGATTCCCGGGTCATAGCCATTCCAGTAATCATGACCAAGGTCATCGTAAGTATTACTCCGAGCAATCCAGGAACGATGTTGTATTGCGTCAGGCCTTCTGCGTTATATTTTCTGTGGACGATCAATTCATAGGGTGCGGGGCTTGCATTGAGGTATCGAAGGCTTCCTTTAGCATGACGACGCAATGCCCGAGAGAAAATGGCGTTGGCTTGAACGATGGCTGTGGAAGATGCCGCGGGATCAGAAGCGTCGGCTTCAATGAGTATTTGAGGCCGATCACCGCGAATAAGCTGTCTCGTAAATCCTGACGGGAAAGTTACTACAAAGGCTACTTTGCCAGAAGCTAACAACTCCTGTCCCTCATCTGGATGATCAATTCGTTTAACAAAATCGAAATAATCGGACGTCTCCAATCCCTGGAGAAGACTACGAACGATTGGTGTCTGCTCCTCCAGTAAGACGGCCGTCGGGAGATGCTTTGGATCTGTGTTGATTGCGTATCCAAAAAGAACTAATTGTACAATGGGGATGGCAAACATCATGGCAAAGGTGAGCCGGTCCCTTCGCATTTGGACGACCTCTTTGATAAAGACGGCAGCAATACGTGATAGGGAAAAATTCTTCATGCTCATGAGTGCCTTCGTTGATCTGAACCCGATCTGGCCATGAGGGCAATAAAAGCGTCTTCAAGAGAGGGTCTTACGGATTGCCAAACGACATTTTTGTCACCGACGGAGTCCAAGGACATGCTGATTAAATCAGCATCGGACCCACTCACGTGAAGGGCAGATCCGAAATAGGCCACATGTTCAATACCAGGCATTCCTTCCATGACCGAGGCGAGCATCCTAACACCTTCTCCCTCTGCTCTCCATGTCGAAATATTTGACTCTTCAATAATCCGTTCAACTCGACCTTCGACCACTTTTTTACCATTGGCCAAGTAGACAATGGAGTCGCAACGTTCAGCCTCGTCCATATAATGCGTAGAAACAAGCACCGTTATCCCATTTAAACTAAGGCGATGGATTTCATCCCAAAAATCTCTACGAGCCTGAGGATCAACTCCTGCTGTTGGCTCATCTAGGAGAAGTAATTTGGGATTATGCATTGTGACTGCCGCCAAAGCAAGTCGTTGCTTCCAACCTCCGGACAAAGCTCCAGCCAACTGCCCTTGCCGGTCCTGCAATCCTAGACCCTCAAGAGTTCGGTTAACAGTCTCCTTCATATTCGGCAACTGGTATAACCTCGCGACGAAATTCAGATTTTCCCGGATGGTCATGTCCGTCCAGAAGGAAAATTTCTGGGTCATATACCCCGTCTGCGACTTAATCTGATCGGCCTCTTTTTTGATGTCGAAGCCGAGACACTTACCCTCACCCTCGGTCGCAGTTAGCAAACCACAAATCATTCTAATGGTCGTGGTTTTTCCCGATCCATTGGGGCCGAGAAATCCCCAGACCTGACCCTTTGGCATCTGAATGTCTACCCCGTCTACGGCGGTTTTCTTTCCGAAGCGCTTTACCAATCCACGAACGTCAATTGCAAGATCGCTCATTACCACGTCAGGTCTACTACAATGCCCGGTAGTAACTTTGTGCTCGAAGGAAGATCGGCCTCAATAAGAAACACAAGTCTTTCTCTTTCTTCATTGCTGTACAAAACAGGAGGCGTGTATTCTGGCGAAGAGCTAATAAAGGATATCTGTCCTTCACTCTCCTCTTGGCCAGAAAGGAAAACATTGACCTTCTGGCCGAATTCCAATTCGGCCAATTCCTCCTGGCTTACAAAGAACTTGAGCTTTAGACCGTCAGATGGAAGTATGGCTACGACGGCCGATCCTAGAGGAAGAAATTCACCGGGGTAGTGAAATACTTCGGCTATTCGACCCGCTATTAATGATTGGACACTTCTTTGACTCAGCCGATATTCTGCGGAATTTTTCGCAGCGATAGCTGAGTTTACCGATGCTTCAGCTGATCTTCGAACTCCGCTTCGAGCTGCCATTTTCGCAACATCAATGGATTCACGAATCCGTCGAAGGGCCGCCTCTGCCATGAGATATTGATTTTGTACTTGATCTCCTTTAGCCTCTGTCTCGATCTCGTCATTTACCAAGGGCATGATTCGATCTCTCTCAGACTCTGCCTGACTTAGTCTAGCTTGGGCCTCGGCCAGCTGAGCTTCGAGCGCGCGAATTTCTGCAGGCCGAGCCCCTCGCGACAAATTATTCGCCATAGCCTGCGCGGCATCAACCTGTGCTTGAAGTTGTGAGACCATTTCTTTTTGCGAGGTTTTATCGAGCTCAAAAAGCGTGTCTCCCGGAACGACCATCTGACCTACCTGAATGCTTTGTTTAGTCATCCAACCGGGTTCTGGCGCTGAGACAAATACCCACTCTGCTTCTACATAGCCAGTGTGACTAGAATCATTTTTTTGACCGCTGCAAGAGCTGACTAATGACCCGCAAATTGCTAGGAAAAGTAGCTTTGAAATAAATCGCGTTTGAGTCATCATTTAGATACCATCATATTTCATCCCTTGAGCATGACGCCTTTTACGCGCTTGTCCATGACCATGAACCAGGCAGGAGGAAGGAGTGCGAGCATCATCATACTAGGATAACCGGCGGGCATCTGAGGCGCCTCGTCGAGGTGTCGGAGAATTTGATAGGGCCTACTTGCCTGATAGTGATGATCAGAGTGTCGAGTTAGTTCGTATAGAATAATCCGACCATAGGGGTGGTTGCTATTCCAAGAGTGAACAGCTTTGACCCGCTCGTATCGCCCATCCTCCTTTTTCGAACGTCGCAGTCCGTAGTGTTCAATGTAATTGACCGTTTCTAATTCGAAAATTCCTATGCAGGCAGCAAGGAAAAAAGTAAGACAAGCGAGAGGTCCAGCGAAGGAAAATATTGAAACTAATAGCACGACTTGAAGGATCGTAAATATGATCATCTCGTTGTGAATCGACCAGAAAGCCTTGCCCTGCTTCTCAAGCTTTTTTGCCTCAAGATTCCAAGCCGACAGATAGCCCAAGTAAATCGAGCGAGGCACAAATCGGTATAGGCTTTCTCCTAAGCGTGAGGAGGCGGGGTCCTCATCTGTACTGACTTTCTTGTGATGTCCTCTGTTATGTTCGATAATGAAATGCATGTACAGAGAGCTCAACAGAAGGGATTTTGCCATCCACTGCTCATATCGTTTGCTTCGGTGGCCCAATTCATGGGCGACATTTATCCCAAGCGTACCACAGGCTAAACCAAAACTGAGCGTCTTTCCGATCAATTCGACTAAACTCAGTTCTGTGAAACCGACCTGAAAAACGAAATAGACAAGAAAGCCCAACTGAATGGGTAGGTTAACATAGATCAAGGCATCGTAAAATCGACTTGAACGTGCGATACTCTCCTCAGCTTCGCTCATGTTCTTTTCTGAGGTGGGAAAAAGCATCTCGATAATCGGCACGATTCCGAATGCGTAAACGACTGTTAAAAAAGACCAATAGCCTGCTAAGTACAGGGACAAGAAGACGCTAATCGGAATCGTCAGTGCCAGGAAATATTTGAAAGATCGAATGTTCACAAGGAAATATAGGCCTTGCGACGTTTTGGGGCTCACGAATCGATCAACATCCATTTTGCATGGAAGGAGTCGCGAATTTGCCTTGAGCTGATCGAGGACTGGATGACCAATATCTAAGTGTTGAAGGAAGTTACAGCAATTCCTCGGAGTTCCCTTGGACTTCCAACCCAGCATGCTTGCCCTCTCCTTCAAAAATCAAGTTGCCGTCTCTAGTCTCTAAGAGAACAACAAGCTTTGCGTCAAGACTTTCCTCGACTTTTAGCTCCATGGTTTTTGCCCCAGGAGCCCAGAGCATCGTTCCGCCCTTGCGCTCAATATGAATTGAAAGTCGTTTCTTCTTATCGGAGATAATCCACTCTATGGATGATTCGCTGACAGATAGGGAGTCGACATTCGCGCCTGTATAGGTGGCAAAACGATGCAACTCACCATCCACGAGCATTCCAATTATGAAACCGGGAAAATGGCTCCTCTTCCATGGAATCTTGGCAATCGAAGCGGTTAAACAAGTTTTTTCACGCCCGAAATGATTGGACTGTACCCATATCCATGACGAGGGAAAATTTCGCCCCCAATCCTTTTCGATGTAACACCGACCTCCATTAAAATCAATTCTCTCTCCGTCAATATCCATCCAACCGTCTATGCTTCCGTCAAGGCTTACTAAGCCGTGATAGCACTCCATCGTTGGGACCCAGGCATACCATCCCATGATGCCGGGTGATCGCAAGGATTCCGGCCAACGGAGATGATCTCCAAACTTGATCTCAGCTTGAACGCTTCCTGATTTTTCATCCTTCAAATCAAGGCTGAGGTGTTTGTCTGAAAATGTGTTTCCGGAAATTGATACATCAAATACGGAAGCCGACCCTTGAAATGCATTACTAGGAAAACGATACATCCTGCATTCGCCTTCCGAACCATCTGAGATCATCACGAAACTCTCGTGACCGAGAGGATCCTTTCCGCGAAAATTTCCCGGGATGACCGCGATACAATTTGATCCGTTGGCCGTGACTATTTTGAAATACCACCCTTCGAAGAATGGCGACTTGCCGGAGTTGCCGTGATAGGCAGCAGGCTTGAGAACGGAGTTGAAGTACATGATTATCCAGTGTCAGGGCTGTCTCGGACAATATGGCATTTCAGGCAGTCTTGGTCAATATGACATTTTGATTAATAAGACCGACTTCATTTGCGGGCCCTCAGATAGAAAAACATCTTCCAGCCCCTCAGCCCCTCAGCCCCTCAGCCCCTCAGCCCCTCAGCCCCTCGATTGTTTGGGTTTCAGTAAGTAAATTGGAAATACACTAATACCCCGTTTCAGATGCGACTTACCCTGATCACGTTCTCTCTATTACTTGCCCTTGTTATAACTGCCGAGGCACAAGTTGACGGCTACTACCGCCAACCAGACATCCATGGCGACCAGATTGTCTTCAACGCTGAAGGCGATCTTTGGAAAGTTGCTTCGACCGGTGGATCTGCTCAACGTCTGACTTCTCATCCAGGGCAAGAGATGTATCCAAGCATTTCTCCTGACGGGAAAATGATAGCCTTCGCGGCGTCTTACGAAGGGACGACAGATACTTATGTGATGTCGATCAATGGAGGGACTCCTCGCAGGATTACCTGGTTATTCGGCAGGCCAGTAGGATGGTCACCCGAGGGGCACGTCATCGTTCGGACTGTAAAATTTGCCGGTGTTCCAGATCACAGGCTTGTTCTAGTTGATCCAGGAAATGGAGAAGTATCGCAGATCCCACTCCATCAGGCCGCTGAGGGGTCGTTTGCGGCCGATGGGACTCTGTTTTTTGATCGCATGTCTCGTCAAGGAAGTAATTCCAGATTCTACAAGGGCGGAACTGCACAGATCATGTGGAAATTTGAACCCGGAGCAAGTGAAGCTCAGGTTCTCACTAAGGATTATCCGGGAGCCTCACGGCAGCCCAACGTCATGGCCGATGGACGTGTTTATTTTCTCTCCGATCGTCAGGACGCGATGAATGTGTGGTCGATGGACCAAGACGGATCCGGTCTGACACAGCACACAAACCTTCGTGACTGGGACATTCAGGAACTTGCTGGCGACGACCAGACACTCGTGTACCGATTGGGAGCGGACATCTGGACCTTAGCCGCAGGTTCAAACTCACCTTCGAAAGTAAATATCGGCCTTGTGACCGATCTAGAGCGCTCGCTTGTGGACTGGGAAACCTCTCCTTGGAATTATCTCTCGGATTCAGGTATTTCGGCCGACGGAAAACATGTCGGACTTGTGGCGAGAGGAGAATTATTTGTCGCCCCAGTCGGCACAGGACGTTTCGTCCACGTCTCCAATAATTCAGGCGTCAGATACCGGAATGTACTTTTTTCATCTGATAGCACTCACGTTTATGGACTTTCCGACAGTAGTGGTGAGCTGGAATGGTGGAAAGCGCCCATCGATGGAATTGGAGATCCAACCCAGGTATCCGATGGCCCTGGAATGCTTCGGCTTGATGGCTCGGCGTCTCCTGATGGGAAATACATTGTGCATGAAAGCAGAAACTTTGGTCTCTGGCTTATCGACTTGGAAGATGGCAAATCGAAGGAGATAGCTAAAGAGCCGATTGCTGCTGGATATGCCTGGTCACCGGACAGCAAATACGTCGTATACGCTAAAGGGACAGAGAGCTTGATGTCGGCTCTTTTTGCCTACGAATTAGCGACGGCTGAAACCACGCAAATAACCAGCGATCGCTTTACCGATTCATATCCCGTGTTTTCTGTAAACGGCGACTGGTTATTTTTCAGGTCCACCAGAACCTGGACCTCAACTGTAGGAAGCCCCTGGGGAGAACGCGCCCCTCAGCCCAACTTTACCAATACATCCAAGATCTATGCAATTCCGCTAAAGGACGGCCTTACATATCCCTTCTCCATACCAAACGAATTAACTCCAGCAAAAAGCGATTCGACTGCCAGCAACGGTCCAATGCGCTGGGACTTGGGTCATCTTCTGAGAGAGCTTCCCATTCCTGCCGGTTCACATACTGGTCTGATGACCAATGACAAACGTCTGTTTTACCGTGAGAGTGGAAATCTAATGGCCTTGGACTTGAAAGCTGAGGCCGAGCCCATCCAAATTGTAAAAGAGGTACGTGGTGCAGAACTCTCTGGGAATGGGAAGAAAATTGAGGTGCTCAAGGGGTCGAAGATTTATGTGATCCCCTCTACCGCGGGGAAAGATGTCAAATTGGACGACAAGAATGAAGTTGATCTTAGCAATTGGAAGTTTGCGGTCAACAAAAGAGATGAATGGTCGCAGATCTATACGGATGCTTGGCGATTGCACCGAGATTATTTCTGGGATCCCAACATGCTTGGAGTTGATTGGACAGCAATGCGAGACAAGTATGGGGTCCTTGTCGACCGGATTGGGTCCAGAGAAGAATTGGCTGATTTACAAGGTATGCTCGTTTCTGAACTTTCTCTATTGCATTCAAATGCTGGTGGAGGAGATACACAACAAGGTGAAGACAACGTGTTGCCTGCGAGTCTTGGCGGCGTTTTTGAGCGCGATTCAGCGACGGGTGGCTTTAAACTCACTCATCGTTACGAAGCGGACCCAGATTTACCTAGACAATGGTCACCTCTCGCCCATCCCGATGTTCAGATTGACGAAGGTGCGATCATTCTATCTGTAAATGGAAGATCTGCTCAAAGTGAATACGCGATAGAAGCTCTGCTCATGGATCAGGCTGGGAAACAAGTCAGGCTAAAAGTGCAGGATCTGGACGGATCAACGCGCGACGTAGTAGTCACTCCGATGTCTGGCCGTGCGGAACGAAATCTGAAATATCACGAGTGGGAATACACCAGACGTTTACAAGCCGACGAACTAAGTGACGGGAAAGCGGGATACGTACACCTTCGTGCCATGGGCCGCGGTGATGCGGGACAGTGGGCTCGCGAGTTCTATTCTCAGACACACAAGCAAGGTCTCATAGTTGATGTGCGACACAACAACGGAGGAAACATTGATTCCTGGATTTTGGGACAGCTATTGCGCCGAGCTTGGTCTTATTTCAAAATGCGATCGGACAACACCTCGCCGAACATGCAGTATTCTTTCAATGGCCACATTGTCATTTTAGTGGACGAACGATCGGCTTCTGACGGAGAGGCTGTCGCAGACGGATTTAGAAGATTGGGACTCGGAAAAGCGATCGGTGTTCGGACGTGGGGAGGTGAGGTTTGGCTCACCGGTAGCAATCGGCAGGTTGACAACGGAGTCGCCCGTGCTTCAGAGATTGGCGTTTACGGGCCAGAAGGAGAATGGCTAATCGAAGGATGGGGATTCGTCCCAGACATCGAAGTGGACAACCTCCCTCACGCTACATTTAATGGAAAGGATGCTCAACTCGAAGCTGCTGTTGCTCACTTTCAGGAATTGATTGAGTCCGACCCGCGTCTAAAACCCGAAGCTCCACCGTACCCGGAACTGATTCCTGGAGCAGGATTTCCGACGCCTTGGAGAAGTCAGTAGACTATTAAAGATGTGTTGCTAAAAATCGAGAAGGATGCCTAAGCTCAGCCCTGAATCTCATGGGGCCAGGTGCTAACGAATCCTCATGGCATAGTTATAGACTTTCGAGGGGATACATATGTCCGTCAAGCTAACTAGAGAGGCGACGCTAGAGAGAGAGAAGCCCGTGATGTAGGCGGCTAGGAAATAGCCAGAGCTGAATAGAAAAATTGTAGCTCCAATCAACAAGGTCGCCGTTGTACACGCAAATTTGAGCTGCTTCGACCTTTGAGGCAATTCCGGCTTTCCAAACCAATGGCGCACGGCATGATTGTACAAGTAGTCGAATGGATGATAAGGCAGGAGCACTCCCAAAAGAGCTACGCCCATCATCAATGCTAGAAGGGGAATATTTGCTGTGGCGACTCCCACCAATAAAATTATTGTGCAAATGGCGTAGGCCATCCGATTTCCAAACGCGAGAGCGGATATTTTCGCGTCCGCCAAATTGTATCCCTGTTCTTTGATGCGAGCAATCCTATTCGAGGAAATCATTTTAGTACCAATTCAAGTGTTAGTTCGAATTAAGACTCACGTCGAGCCTAGCACCCATAGTGGCGAGTTTTTTGCCAAACGCCGATAAGAGAATTTGAAAGCCTCGCGTAAAACGGAGCTAGTCTGGGATGAGCAGAGCTTGCTTGTAGGTAGTTTAAGAGAATTATGAAAAGAACTCTTGACAAGCAGATCGAAGTAAATAAATTTTCTCAGCGAGGGTGTTCAATTAAGTGTGTCAAGTTAATTATTATAACTTTTAACTTGGATATACAATGGAAGAGAAAAACGATAAACTCGATCCTTCATCTCCGGAGTTTGATTTCGAGGCTTTCAAGAAGGATGCCTATCGGAAGATGGTAGGCGGAGCGGGTCTGTTAGGTCCCGACGGAGCCTTTACCTCCTTGATGAAGAACTTTCTCGAGACCTCAATGGACGCCGAGATGGACGCTCATCTTTCTGAGAAGCCTACCAGGAACAGGCGCAATGGTAAGGGAAGCAAGCGCGTTAAGACCTCCATTGGTGAGGTCGATATTCGGACCCCAAGAGACCGGGATGCCTCCTTTGAGCCCGTTTTGGTACCCAAGAGAGAGCGAGTCCTTGGAGCTGATATTGAGGAGAAAATCATTCATCTTTATGCGCGCGGTTCTAGCTATCAGGACATAAGCGACATGCTGAGTGAGCTCTATGGAACGCACATCTCTACGGCCACGATAAGCCGGATCACAGACAAGGTGTTACCCCTAGTCCAAGAATGGAGCTCGCGTCCTCTAGAGTCTACGTATTGTGTCCTTTGGCTCGACGCCATACACTACAAGATTCGGCAAGAAGGCAAGGTAACGACCAAGGCTGTGCACTGTGTTATAGGGGTCGATCTGGAGGGGCAGAAGGAGCTCCTGGGCATGTACATGACCGAGAATGAGAGTGCTTCATTCTGGCTCCACGTGCTGACAGACTTACAGAACCGCGGTGTCGAACAGGTGCTCATTGCCTGTATTGACAACCTGACAGGCTTTGCAGACGCGATTGAATCGACCTTTGTCGGTACTGAAGTTCAACTATGCATTGTGCATCAGATTCGCAATAGCCTCAAGTTCATACCCTGGAAAGATCAGCGAGAGTTCATGAAGGACTTGAAGATGGTTTACAAAGCAGATACACTTGAAGCTGCAGCTCTGAATCTGGAAAAACTGGACCAAAGATGGGGAAAGAAATATCCCATGGTTATCTCTTCGTGGAGGAGAAACTGGGAGCGACTCACAGTCTACTTTAGCTATACCAGAGAAATTCGGAAAGTCATCTACACAACGAATACCGTAGAGAGCTTCCATCGTCAACTGAGGAAGGTCACCAAGACAAAGGGTGCCTTTGTGAGCGACACGGCCTTGATGAAACTTCTCTACCTTGCACAAGAGAAGATTACGGCCAAATGGACACGGCCGATATACAACTGGAAAAGTGCACTAGCTCAATTCTATATCAGATTTGAAACCCAACTCAAACCTGAACTAGGAGATTGACACACTTAATGCAATACACCCTTCTCAGCCCCTCAGCCCCTCAGCCCCTCAGCCCCTCACTTATTCAAGGGCAAGGAGATGTGTAGATGATCAGCCGTTCCAACATGCCTCAAGGTCCGAAAGCCGCATAGCTTGAAATACCATTGAACCAATTTATTCCGGATCGCGCCTCTTCCATTAGTTCGGAAATCGATGGCGTGAACAAAGCCGTCCTTTTGCTCGAAGTGTAAGGAGTTTTCTAAACGAGGCAATCCCATTTTATCGTAGTCTGAAGCTGTCCGCCCGATGTCGGTTATCACACTGCTTTTGTCGAAGAGGACCATCGTACTGACAGAGGTTCTGAGGAGTGGATGTAAATCGGTGTAGGTAGATTTGAGTCGATCATTTTTCAAATTTCCTGCCGATACAAAGAGGAGGGAGTAGAGGATAAAAACACCTACGATCGCGCCGCCAGCCGTCATGGAGAACTTGAACATCGATTTCCTAATCCCGACAATCTTCCCTAGAACGACGAGATACAATGTCACGACTAGAAGGCAGACGAGGAAGCCCAAACCCAATGAAGCCCATGAACCCCAAGCGAGTTCTTTATAGGCATAGCTGGATCCCCTCAGCAGAACGGCAAATGGAACGATGGCAAGGAATAGAATGAACAGAGCCTTCCTGAAAATCCCACCGAGCAAGGAGCCAGACTTTTCCTTTTCCCCTGAATTCTTGTCACGCCCTTTCTTTGAAGGATTAGCTAGTCCCTCAATTTCACGCATGGCTTTTTCGACATCGATACTCATAGTAGGGAGAACGTTTTCCGTGTTCTGTGTTCCGCTATTCTTTTTGCCGAGAATGCCGCCAATGGTTTGACATCCTGCCAAATCACGGAGAGAGATTCACTCCTCACCATTTAAAGTTTTCCACGCCGACTTTAGATAGATCGAAGATTGAAAGAGCCTCCAGACAGGTCATGGTCTCGAAGCGATCGATTTGCTTGAGCCCAAACATAAATCGGCCTATCAATTCTTCAGGGGCATATCCCTTTTCTGACAAGTGTCGTATCTCTAAGGCGGCATTTCTTTTTGACAGTTTTTCTCCATCGCTATTGACTAATAGGGGTAGATGAGCGTATTGCGGCACCTTTCCACCGAGAGCTTCGATAAGTTGAATCTGTCGGGCGGTTGAACTAATTAAATCGGATCCTCTAACCACCTCGCTAACTTCCATTTCGATGTCATCTACGACGACAGCAAGCTGGTAGGCGAAAATCCCGTCACGTCTTTTGAGGACAAAATCGCCAGTATTTTTAACCACATCTGACTCGATGTCTCCAAAGACAAGGTCTTTGAAGTGAACAATGCCAGGCTCGACCTTGAAGCGAATAGCCTTTTCTTCTCCCTCTTGCTTTGTCCCAAAATTGGTGAACCAGTTGGAGTCGAGGTCTTTAGGTCGTAGCTCGATGGGGTAAGGATTTGATTTGGGCTTGTGCGGTGCGGAGGCGATGTCTCTGAGATCTTTTCTCGAATATCCACAGGGGAAAAGCCGATCTGCTTTTTCGAGCCGCCCTAAGGCTGCTTCATATATGTCAGATCGTTCGGATTGGACATAGGGAGAGTGCGGACCACCTCGTCCTCCTCCTTCATCCCAATCCAAGCCCAACCAGTCTAAGTCTCTTTTCGCCTGCTCGCCTGTTCCCTTCTTCATGCGAGGACTATCGAGGTCTTCTAAACGCCAGATAAACCGACCACCCTTGCTCCGCGCGGAAAGCCAAGCAACAAAAGCTGTCTGTGCGTTGCCCATATGTATATGTCCTGATGGGGTTGGTGCGAAGCGACCGCGAGTAATCCTAGATCCGGCGTCCTGTTTCGGGAGTCCGGATTCCGGTTCTGAGCTCCCCAGAGCTATCGATATGTCCTCATACTCACTCATCTAGTGAGTATAGGAGTGCAGTAGTTAATCAAAAAGCCTTGGATTGAATCCGAAAAAAGGACCACAAACCACAAACCAAAGACCAAGAACCAAACTCACAAAAAAGGACCCAAAACAGTTAACAGTTTTGTTGACTGTTCTAGAACTTTTTACTACCTTAGTGGGCTATCCCCTTTTTCGATTCGAACAAGACAGAAATGAACGTTAATAGCTATCCAACGCCAAGCGCAAAGCCGGCTGAAGTAGAGGAAAAATGGCATCTTATTGATGCTGACGGCGCCGTCGTAGGAAGACTCGCATCCGTAGTCGCTGCACTTTTAAGAGGCAAGATGCGAACCGATTTCACGCCACACGTCGATATGAAAGATCATGTCGTCATAATCAACGCTGAAAAAGCAAGATTCACTGGCAATAAGGAAAACGCAAAGGAGTACTTCAGGCACTCTGGATACATGGGTGGTGGAAAACTTACTTCTGTCAAGCAGGCCAGAGAGAAGAAGCCAGGTTTTGTTGTCACTAATGCTGTCAAAGGTATGTTGCCTAAGACAAAATTGGGAAGCAAGATGTTCACTCGTCTGAAAGTATATACGGGACCAGAGCATCCGCACGAAGCGCAGTCTCCTCAGCCATTCAGTCTTTAATCTAGATCAAGAGCAATACATTGGTAGCCAATCAACAAAGCGCAGTCGGGAGACGAAAAACATCAGTAGCCCGCGTATACCTCCGACCAGGAAATGGTAAGTTTGTCATTAATAAGAAGCCACTAGAAGAGTACGTTCCTCTTGAGTGGAAACGACGACACATTATGGAGCCTCTTCGTGTCACAGAGACAGAAGGACAGTTTGACATCATTGTCAACGCCAAAGGTGGTGGAATCACAGGTCAAATTGACGCTGTGAGACTAGGCATCGCAAGGGCCCTTGTCAAAGACGAGGAAGAACGTAGAAAGCCTTTGAGAGAAGTAGGTCTATTGACTCGTGACCCGAGAATGGTAGAGAGAAAAAAATACGGGCAGCCAAAAGCTCGAAAGAAATTCCAATTCTCCAAGCGTTAATCCTTATTGGGATTTTACTTGGACTTTTAAAGAGGTCGCGAGACCTCGTAATCACACATACGGCTTGATGTCAGCCCGGGTGTCCTTCCAGAAGGGATGGGTTTTGGCAAATGACAGCTGTAGCGGTTTAACCTAACAACAAAGCATGAGCTTAGTATCTATCGAAAGCCTGGTAAAGGCTGGAACTCACTTTGGTCACCTGACCCGTCGCTGGAATCCGAAAATGCGTCCCTTTATTCATGGGGAGCGGAATGGAATCCATGTAATCGATCTTAAGAAAACTCAAGGTCTCCTTGAAAGGGCTGCAACTGAAGCTGGCACCATGGCCAGAAAAAAGAAGATTATTCTTTTTGTTGGTACTAAGAAGCAGGCCAAAAGCATCGTTCAAGAAGAAGCAATTCGATGTGGAATGCCATATGTCAGTGAGCGTTGGCTAGGTGGTATGCTGACCAACTTTCAAACCATTCGTAAGAGCATCCGAAGAATGGAGAATCTTACGCGCATGGAAAATGATGGGACCATGGATCAGCTCAAGAAGAAAGAGCGATTGATGAAGTCTCGTGAGCGACTAAAGCTTGAGAAGACCCTCGCTGGTATTTCTCAAATGGCACGGCTTCCCGATGCCGTCTTTGTAGTCGACATCAAGCGTGAACACATCGCGATCAAAGAAGCCCAAACTTTAGGTCTTCCGATCTTCGCCATGGTTGACACCAACTGCGACCCAGACTTGGTCGATTTTCCGATCCCAGCAAATGACGATGCTCTCAAGTCAGTTAGACTTATTGCCTCAACAGTTGCCGATGCAATCCTTGAAGCGCGACAAGCAGCCGGTGCCGGACGAGCTGAGCAGGCAGCTGAAGCTGAGAATATTGCCCTCGAAAAGGGAGATATCACGGCTGAAGAAGTAGCAGCAAAAGGTGAAGGGAAAACCGGCGCAGATACTGGCAAAAGAGCAAGAATAGGAAAGGCCAAGGCAGAAGTTAAGACCCAAAAGCCAGTTGTCGATCCAAAGGCTGAAGAAGCAGCAGCTGAGCCAAAGACAGCAGCCGAGCCAGAGCCAGAAGCAAAAGCTGTCGCCGAGGACGCTCCGGTAGCAGAAGCAGCTCCGGTAGCAGCAGAAGCAGCATCTCCGGCAGAAGAGGCCGCTCCAGTAGCGGAAGAAGCCCCCGCTGTAGCCGAATCTTCCAACGAAGAGTCAAAAAAGGACTCTGAATAAATTTGCCGACGGGTCTGAACGACCACCGGCCATATGAACTAGTCGGCAATCCTCGGGTCGCCGACTGACTATTAACGAAGCGAGCTAGCGGCCAGTAGCCATACCAGCCAGAAAAGCTAGACGATCCAGAAAAGCTAGATAAGCAAGAATATGATCTCTGCACAAGACGTAAAAAAACTGCGCGACATGACAGGCGCAGGAATGATGGACTGCAAGAACGCACTTAAGGAGTCGAATGGTGACTTCGAAGAGGCCATCGATTTCCTCCGGAAAAAAGGACAAAAAGTATCAGCCAAAAGAGCGGATAGAGATGCCAACGAAGGTGTCATAATCAGCAAATCTACAGATGATTACAAAACCGCGGTCATCCTAGAAGTTAATTGCGAGACTGACTTTGTGGCTCGAAACGATGACTTCATCGGCTTCGCTTCAGATATTGCCGACCTTGTCATGGCCGAGAGACCAACCGATCAAGATGCATTGAATGCACTTCAGCTTGGAGAGAAAACAGTTGCTGATGCTGTGACTGATATGATTGGAAAGATTGGTGAGAAAATCCAAGTCAAGAAATTTCACATCATGGATTCAGCTGATGGAGCAACCGTCACATACATCCACCCTGGAGCCAGACTTGGCGTTTTGGTTGAAATGGACGACACGGCGAATGCACAGGCAGCTGGTCGTGACATCGCCATGCAAGTTGCTGCCATGAGCCCGATCGCTACTCGAAGAGAAGAAGTTGACACTGCGCTTGTTGAGAAGGAGCGAGAAATCGCAGTCGAAGCAGCAAAGCAGGAAGGAAAGCCAGAGAAAATTCTTGAGCGAATCGCGACTGGAAAAGTTGAGCGATACTACAAGGACAACGTGCTTGTGGAGCAAGCATTCGTGAAAGACTCTTCGCAGACCGTTGGCGAGATGCTAAAGTCGAAGGAATCAGATATTCGTACATTTGTACGATTCGCCCTAGGAGGATAGAAAATAGTCTTCAGCTTTCAGGGGTCAGTTTTCAGCCTTGCTGAATGACTTTCTGATGACTGACGACCGACACCTGACGACTGACTATGTACAAACGGGTACTTTTAAAGCTAAGCGGAGAATCGCTTCTTGGAGACAAGGACTTCGGAATCGATGACGCCGTATTGGCAAGGTATGCCGACGAGATCAAGGCTACCGACGAACTCGGTGTTGAACTCGCCATCGTAATTGGTGGAGGTAATATATTCCGAGGCGTCTCCGGAGTTACTCAAGGCATGACGAGATCGCATGCCGACTATATGGGTATGCTCGCGACTATGATAAACGCCATGGCTTTGCAAGATGCTCTTGAGCAAAAAGGCCTTCATACTCGATTGGCTTCCGCCATCAAAATGGAGGAGATTGCAGAGACTTTCATTCGAAGACGTGCCGTAAGACATTTGGAGAAAGGACGTATTGTGATATTTGGCGCAGGCACTGGCAATCCTTATTTCACAACAGACACGGCCGCATCACTTCGAGCTGCGGAGATTGGTGCCGATGTCATTCTCAAAGGAACTCGTGTGAAAGGAATCTACACGGCGGATCCAGAGAAAGACCCGAATGCTGAGATGTTTACCACCATCGATGGTAGTGAAGTGCTCCAGAAGAATCTTAAGGTCATGGATCTCACAGCGATTACACTATGCCGAGATTCGAAAATACCAATTGTCGTATTTGACATGAACACCGAAGGAAATCTTCAGAGAGTAGTAAAGGGAGAGGAAATTGGGACCACTGTCATGTGGAACGATTAATTTTCCAGCCCGTGATTACTATTTAACACTAAGCTGATACCCATGATTTCTGAAGAAATACAAATGATCATCGATGATGCCAAAGAGACCATGGAAAGGTCTTTGGAGCATCTTGGATCTACCTTGAATACTGTTCGAGCAGGAAGAGCATCGCCTTCGATGTTGGATAGCGTCATGGTCGAATACTATGGATCGGTCACGCCTCTCAATCAAATGGCGAGTGTTAGTGCTTCCAGTCCAGATCTTCTCATCATCCAACCTTGGGACAAGACAGCGCTTCCTGAGATCGAGAAAGCGATCACCAAAGCAAACTTGGGATTGAACCCAGGAAATGATGGAGATTTTATCCGAATTCCTGTACCGCCTCTTTCGGAAGAGCGAAGGGTTGATCTAGTTAAGGCGGCTAAGTCGATGGGTGAAGAAGCAAAAATTGCAATTCGAAATATTCGAAGGCAATCAAAGGACGAGATCAAGAAAATGGTGAAGGAAGAAAGCCTTCCCGAAGATCAAAAGTTTGAAGGAGAGGACGAGCTTCAGAAGATCACTGATAATAATATTGGCCGGATCGACAAAGCCTTAGAGAAGAAAGAGAAAGATATAATGGAAGTTTAGGCTTCCAAGAGACGGAGGGGTGTCCGAGTGGCTGAAGGAGCACGCTTGGAAAGCGTGTGTGCGCTAACCGCGTACCGTGGGTTCGAATCCCACCCTCTCCGCAGAGTTTCTAAAGAACCCTTTTTGAGTTCAGTATTTACCAAGCCCGGGCGATCTGACTAACATCTTTGGGCTTATGCCTCTAGTTATTGCTCATTCAGTCTAGATCGAAAGAACCACGAACCAAGAACCACAAACCAAGAACTAGATGTTGTTAAGCATGACAGGATATGGGCAGGGCTCCGCAGAAACAGAGGCCTTCTCTGTTGATGTTGAGATTAGATCCGTCAATAACAGGTTCTGTGAGGTCTCTGTCAGTCTTCCTCGAGATCTGAACCATTTAGAGCAAGGGCTTCGAAAAGAAGCAAAGAAAAAGTTACTTCGTGGCAAGATTAGCGTGCGAGTTACGACTGAGAAAAAGTCGGGTGGAAGAATTGCATTGAAGGTCGACGAGGAGGCGACAAAAGGATACGCCGAGGTACTTAGGAAACTGCACGAAGTTAGCGGATTTGATCATGGTCCGTCCATCGGGCATCTGCTATCCTTTAATGATATTTTCGTGTCTGAGGACAAAGAAGACCCAGAACATTTGGCAGCAGCTGTAAAAGACGCTATGTCCAAGGCGATCGCCAACATCAGCTCCATGAGACGTGAGGAGGGCATAGCACTGGAGAAAGACTTAGAAGAAAGACTAGCTGGGATTGCAAAGGAAATGGAGTTTGTAAAGTCTCGGGCTCCCGAAAGAGTTAGCGAGTTGGCCCAAAAACTGAAAGATCGTTTGTCCGAGATGATCGAGGAAGGCAAACTGGACGAGGATAGAATCGGTGTTGAAATCGCCATTCTTGCGGATAAGCTGGATGTCAATGAGGAAGTTGTTCGTTTGGACTCTCATATGGATATGTTCAGCAAGGCCATCGGAGGAAAAGAAACTGAAATAGGTCGAAAGATGAACTTCGTAGTTCAGGAAATGAATCGTGAAATCAACACGATCGGATCAAAGGCTAACGATGCCGACATCGCCCACTCCGCTGTGAAAATGAAAGAAGAGCTGGAGAAGATTCGAGAGCAAGTCGCCAACGTCTTATAGTAGATCGACGAAATTGAAGATGCCAGATCAATCAAATAAAAACGAGAAACGAGAATCGAGCGACCAGACAAGGCCTAGGGCCAAATTCCCTCGGAGAACTAAACACGGAGAACCGAACACTGATTCCGGAACACGGAACACGGAACACGGAACACGCTCTCTTCGAATTGTCGTTTTCACCTCCCCATCTGGTGCAGGCAAAACAACCATCGCAAAGGCCGTTCTAGCCGAGTTTGAACAATTAAGATTTTCGGTTTCCGCCACCACCCGCTCAAGCCGACCGGGAGAGAAAGATGGTGAGCATTACTACTTTCTTTCGCCATTCGACTTTCAGAAGAAAATCCGCGAAGACGAGTTTTTAGAGTATGAAGAAGTCTACCCAGGTCTGTGGTATGGGACTCTTATGTCGGAAGTCGAGAGACTCGGGTTGAAAGGTGGTGTTTTATTAGACATCGATGTCAATGGAGCAGGCAGAGTCAAGGCGGAATATGCTGATGATGTCTGTGTGATTTTCATCAGCCCACCGTCAAGGGATATTTTGCGGCAGAGATTGCTTGCACGAGGTACAGAATCCGAAGAAGAACTCCAAAAGCGATTGGCACGCATGGAGTTTGAAATGCAATTATCAGAAAAATTCGATCACAATGTCCTAAATGACGATTTAGAGATCGCAATTCACGAAACAAAAGGCATTGTAAGGGAGTTTTTACACGCTCCGAAAAAATCAAAGGAAAACCCAGTCGAACATGGCGATTAAGACCGTAGATACAGATTTACTAGCGAAGCAAACAGGCAACTTGTACAAGTCTGTTGCTATCATTTCAAAGCGAGCACGCCAAATCTCCAGCAATATTAAAGCTGAGCTCGACGAGAAACTCCAGTATTTCGAAGGTTTCGAAAACGAACTCGACGATGCACGTCTTAGTGATGAGCAAGCACGTATCTCAATTGAGTACGAGAAGCGAATGAAGCCGCAAGAGCAGTCAATCGACGAGATGTTTGGTCACGAAGTATACTATCGAGATCAAGAGGCGAACACGAATCCATTTGGATTTTAGTTCGAAAGGTTTGGCAAAAGATCACTTTGATCTCTTGCTAGAGCCTCCCCAAGTCTGTGATATATTCGACACTTGTCGAGTTATCTTCGGCTTGTCGAAACAGATCTTGATCTCTAGACATCTAGCATCAAAATTCCAGCATCTAGATTCAAGTGTCTAGTATCCAGCAGAATCAAGTATCTAGAATCCACTATCCAGAGTCCAGCATCCAGCACACCGACTCCAAATCGCCCGACATGAAAGGTCGCAAGATCTTACTCGGAGTTTGTGGAGGAATTGCAGCCTACAAAACCCCCGAGATAGTCCGCCTTTTCAAAAAGGCCGGAGCCGATGTTCAGGTCGTCATGTCTCCAGAGGCTCATCGATTTGTCACTCCGCTTACGCTTGGGACAGTATCACAAAACGAGATCTTGGATCAGGTTTTTCCCGAAAATAGCGAAGGCTCGTGGACAGAGCACATACATCTCGCTATCGAGTCTGACCTCATGGTCGTGGCTCCTGCCACCGCTAATACTCTTTCGAAGCTTGCGGAAGGACGATGTGACTCTATGCTCACTGCTGTCGCGCTAGCTGCCCGAATGCCGGTCCTTCTTTGTCCAAGCATGGACCATGATATGTACGTCAATCCGGCGACTCAACGAAATCTCGCGACCTTAGATCAAGATGGATATCTCATCTTGGATCCGGCTGATGGCGAGTTGGCAAGTGGCCTAATCGGTAAAGGAAGACTTCCCGAACCAATCGAGATATTTACAAAGGCAAATGAGGTCTTGAGTGGAGCATCTCTGAAAAGACCCCTAGCAGGCAAAAGCGTTTTGGTATCGGCTGGACCCACCAGAGAGGCCATTGATCCTGTCCGATACATTTCAAATAGATCAACGGGTACGATGGGGTTTGAGCTCGCTCGCCGAGCTGCCGATTTGGGTGCTAAAGTTACTCTCGTCGCAGGGCCCAATGAGCTGAGGACTCCAAGAAATGTTGAGCGAATCGATGTGGAGTCAGCACACGAAATGAAGCAGGCCATTATGGCTATTGATAAACCCGATTTTGTTGTAATGGCCGCTGCCGTTGCCGATTTCACACCAAGTCACCAGGCAGATCAGAAGATCAACAAGAGGGACGAGGAGATGTCGATTTCCTTGAAGTCAACAGTCGATATATTGTCAGGCCTAGGTGCAAACAAGCCCGATGGCCAGATCCTCATTGGATTTGCTATGGAAACTCAACAGGGTCTCGATCGAGCAAAAGCGAAGTTGGAAAAGAAGAATCTCGACTGGATCGCTCTCAACAATCTGCACGAAAAGGGAGCGGGCTTTGGTAAAGGTACCAACAAAATCACCCTGCTATCAAGCAAAGGGGATCAGATTGAAATCCCTGTTTTACCAAAAAGACTCGTCGCAAAAGCCATCTGGAAAGCCGTTCTGGCTTAGTTCTTAGCACGTTATCGTGACTAATTTTGTGGGTAAGTTAGGGAAAAGTCGAGCTAATACAGGCTCGTTTTCGGACTATCTTAGAAAGCCGAAACTGTCCCCAAAGTGAATACACTACAAGAAAAGCTTGAATCATTCCTGGAATACCAGATCCAGCTGGAAGGCCCTGAGCTTATTCTAGGGGAAGTGCAGAGTGTCGAGTCTCGAGTTTCGAGTTTAGAAACAGGAGTATTGCTGAGCGAAAAAGTCGCGACTGTGGGCCAGCCTGCACTATCGAGTACAATGCAGGAAGAAGGCAATAGTGGAATGGCAGAACCCAGCCCCTCATTACTCAATACCCAAAACCTATTGTCTCCATACGACGCCTTTCACGCCTTAATTCCTGAAAGCTCTCCGATCTTCAACATGAAAACACTCGACGAGTTGGTTGAGCACATCAAAACCACGGAGTTAATCGAGCTAGATAAATCGAGAATCAAGGCCGTCCCAGGAGTGGGCGACCCTCATGCCGATTTAATGGTTATCGGTGAGGCCCCAGGAGCAGAAGAGGACAAAATTGGTGAGCCCTTTGTCGGGCGGGCAGGTAAGCTCCTAACGAAAATTCTTCAGGCCATCGGATTTGAGAGAGAGGATGTCTACATAACAAATATTCTCAAGAGCCGACCTACAAACAATAGAGATCCGCTGCCCGAGGAAAAGGAGCAACACATTCCTTTCCTTTGGAAGCAAATCGCACTCATTCAGCCAAAGATCATTCTATGTGCAGGCAAAGTTTCTGGAACGACGCTATTGAATAGGCCCAAGTCTTCATTGAAGGAACTGCGATCAGAGGGATATCAGGATTTGCATGGACTGCCGGTCAAGGTAACCTATCATCCTGCGGCATTGTTGAGAAATCCGAACTGGAAAAAGCCGACTTGGGAAGATGTCCAAGACTTGAGACGTAAATATGATGAACTCGGTGGCAAACCCAGCTCTCTCGAACCGCAAATAACAAACAACACTTAAGAACAAGATTCCGATGCTAGCGATTAGTACTAAGAGAACGGAATCACGCATCCATTGTCGAGCTAATGAGCGAAGATAAATTTAATCCAAGACCAGTGAATTTAGGAGACGGCGGAGGCGATTACCCTTTGGAGAAATTCACCAAGAGAAGAAATGTGCCGGCCATTTCGGCCCACGCTATTCATGAGCGTGCTGGTCGAATTCCACCCAAAGCAACGGAAGCCGAGAGAGCTGTTCTTGGCTCCATGATGTTGGAAAAAGAAGCCGTTCCGCAAGCGATCGAGGTTCTTAGGGATGAGTCGTTTTACGAAATCAAGCACCAGCATGTATTTGGAGCTATTTCCCACCTCTTTGAAAATGGCAATCCCGTCGATCTTATCTCTGTCACCGAGGAATTAAGAAGGAGAGAGAAGCTTGAGAGTGTTGGCGGTACCTATTATCTCACGGAGCTTACAGAGTGCGTTGCATCTGCGGCCAACGTGGCTTGGCATTCGCGGATCGTTTCCGAGAAGTTCTTACTTCGAAAAATGATTGAGACCATGACAACGCTTGTAGGCGAGGCTTACGAGCCGTCTACGGATGCCTTCAATCTGCTCGACATGGTCGAGAGAGATATATTTAGTATCACCCAGAATCAGCTTAGCAATAAGTCTCAGAAGATGGGCGATGTTCTGATGGAGACGCTTAAAAAGCTTGAAGCTATTCATGGACAGGCCGGCGGAGTCACCG
This sequence comes from Rhodothermales bacterium, assembly GCA_965250215.1. Lineage (GTDB taxonomy): Bacteria > Bacteroidota > Rhodothermia > Rhodothermales > DATKEJ01 > CBDFNN01. The sequence goes on from CBDFNN010000004.1 coordinate 650,501, forward strand.
GTATTTCGAGTGGATTTACTAAGATGGACGACATGACGGGAGGGTGGCAAAACTCCGATCTGATCATAATTGCAGCACGTCCATCGATGGGAAAGACAGCCTTCGCTTTGTCGATTTGTAGAAATGCGGCATTAGACCGTGAGAAGCCAACGCCCGTAGCCATCTTCTCTCTTGAGATGAGCGCAGACCAGTTGGCACAGCGACTTCTTACCGCAGAGGCCAGAGTGGATGCTCAGTCTGCTAGGACTGGTAGACTTAGTGACGACGACTGGCCCAAGTTGGCGAGAGCCGCCGGTCGCCTAAATGAAGCTCCGATCTACATCGATGATAGTCCCGCCCTGACCGGCCTCGAGCTTCGAGCCAAGTGCAGAAGACTCAAATCGGAATTTGATATCGGAATGGTCATCGTGGATTATATGCAGCTAATGCAAGGATCCAAGAGCCAACAAAGTAATCGTGAGCAAGAGATTGCGGCAATTTCTCGTGGTCTTAAGGCCCTAGCAAAAGAATTGAATATCCCGGTTATCTCTCTCGCTCAGTTGAGTAGAGCTGTGGAGACCAGAGGGGGAGACAAGAGACCAATGTTGTCTGATCTTCGCGAGTCTGGATCGATCGAGCAGGATGCCGATGTTGTGCTTTTCATTTACCGAGCCGAGCGATACGGCATTCACCAAGATGAAGACGGTAACTCCACAGAGGGCATGGCCGAGATAATTATTGGAAAGCAGAGGAACGGACCCATCGGTACGGTAAATCTGTCCTTCGTCAATCGTTACGCTAGGTTTGAAAACCTAACAACTTATTACAATCCCGATACTTCATTGCCGCTCGCTGAGGAATCAGGCTTCGATATGTCGGCGCCGTTGCCACCAGGGGGACCTGGGGATCCGTTTTAGGGGAGTTTAGGGTGATGGGTTGAGAGTTGTGAGTGAGTTTCGCGTCTAGTGTTTTGAGAAGTCATTCATGTGGGGGCTTTCTGGTAGGATCAATAGATTCAAGGTGGGAGTTTTTTCATTCATATTGAATCTTAGATATTTCGCCGTCCTGGTTGTTAATATGCATCGTCATTTCAGCATTACCTTCCTTCTGCTCGGGATTCTCCTTATCTCCTGCACTGACGAAGTCATTCCTCAAAGGAGTTCTGAGTTCGGTCCTGAGATGCAGCAAATCGTTTTTGTCTGTGATCATGGAAGTGTGAGAAGTTTGATGAGCTCAATGATTTTCAACGAAATTGCTGAAGCACGAGGACTGAACTATACCTCCATATCGCGAGGTTTGACTCCAGACGAAAATGTACCGTCAATAATTGTAGATGCTTTCAAATCAGAAGGCAAAGATGTGTCGGCATACAAGCCTAAGCTTCTGTCCTCATCTGAAATTGCCAGTGCCACGCGAGTGATTTCCATTGAGGCAGATCTGAGCGCCTACGGTGATGATGCACCTGTTGAGCAATGGAATGACGTACCATCTGCCAGCCTGGATTTCAAGGCTTCTCAAGATGAAATGAGACAAAGGATTGAGTCGCTGATCGATGACTTGGCTAAGGCAAGCAATAAGCAGAACTAGTCCATATTTGAGCTTGCATGTTGAATTGTACATTCGTCTTGGTGGGGCTTCCTTTCTCGTTACTCGAATAACAAAACTCAACACCTAATACTGACTGGAGTATCTACCCTTGCTAGATGAAGACTGCCACATCCCCGAGACAGTTGACCTCTTCCCAGGCGAATGATGAAACTCTAGACTCGAAACTGAGTCGTTGGATCAAGCAAGTAACGAGGGGGAATGATCTAGAAGCTGCGATTGCTTACTGAAGACTACGAACCCGACTCGGAACACAAAACTCAACACCTAAAACTGACTGTGCGTTCGCTACACCCATCGATAAAGACGATCTGGAGACTCCAACTTTCACTTTGGACTCTTTTCATTTTCTTGGGAGTATTTTTTCTCTATGATCTCCCAGGCTGGTTTAGCGGAGCCCAGAGAACATTTCCAGCCTTCCGATTGAGCGGCGTAATTTTGGTCGGGGGAATGTTGTTTGCGATGATCTGGCCGGCGGTCAAGTACAAATATTTCAAATTCGAATTACTCGAAAAAGAACTCTACATCGAGCAGGGACCTTTTACCCGAGTAAAGACCATTGTCCCCCTTCGACGGGTTCAACATCTCGATGTCTCCCAGAACTTGTTGGAGCGAGAATTTGAGCTAGGAAAATTGATTGTCTACACCGCTGGTACACAAAATAATCGGGTGGAATTGCCCGGACTTGTCTTCGAAGAGGCTGAACATCTTCGAGAGACGGTCCGATCTTTCATCACCGAATCTGCCGTTTAATCTCCTTGAAGGACTTTAGCGAATTTCATCGACTCCACCCTCTAACCCTGATCAATCGGGTTATCGCCTACTTGCCGGCTTTGGCATTTCTATTTATCGGCGCGACGAGGAGCGGAGATGCGGCTTCCAAAATAAATCTCGTGATTTCGATTGTTGGTGGCCTCTTTTTAGTACCGTGGATACTTACGACCTATTTCCGATTTAGCTATCGCATCGATTCTAAGGAGGTTACCATCCATAAGGGTGTATTTACCAGACAGCGTCGGAATATTCCAATGGATCGTATACAGAATGTAGAAATCGAACAACGATTTCTTCAGCAGATGCTAGGGCTTGCCAAGGTTACGATATCGACAGCGGGTAGTGCTCAGGCGGAAGGGGTTCTTGAATCGGTCAAGCTAAGCGTGGCCTCGGAAATAAAGGACAAGATAAAGCTCTACCAGAGTGAGCTTCCTGTACCCGCCAGCGAAGCTAGTCTAGATCAAAGTGCCGCAAAAGGTCAGGCTGGAGAGAGAGAAGAGCTCTTTAGAATGAAGCTTCCCAGAGTCTTTTTGGCAGGTCTGCTTCAGTTCTCACTCATATACATTGCTTTTATCTTCTCGACTTTGCAATTGTTCAGCATTGGACCAGAACAGATTTTCGATTGGTTTGACCGTGGTGAACTTAGTTCCGTAGTGGAGGAAGTCGCGCTTCCGAAATCGATCCTCATCGGAATAGCTGTGTTGACGTCAATACTCTTAGGCTGGGTTACCGGAGCTCTTCTGACGGTAAATCGATACCTGAACTTCAGACTTTGGAAATCCGACAACAAGATCTACAAAAAACATGGACTGCTAACCTTGTCTGAGGATGCTATTCCCGTATCGAAAGTCCATGCCTTGGTCATCGTTTCCAATCCAATGATGAGACTTTTTGGATGGCTTCGACTCGAGATTCAAACGATGGGTGTCCAGTCAGGCAGGCTGGGTAGAAAGGTTGTCATGCCTCTTGTAAGGCCAGAGGAATTGGTTGACATCGGACCTAGGATCGTTCCATTCAAGCTTCCATCTGTACTTCGCCCCGTCTCCAAGCTAACGGTCCGACGGTCATTGGTCAGACTCGGTGTAGCCTCTTTAGTCGTTTGGCTCCCCCTTATCTACTTTCAAAACCTATCCTGGGTGTGGCTGGTCTCGTCCCTCCTATTTGCTTTAGCCTACTCACTTCGGAGATACGACAGGATGGGATTTAATGAAGAAGGTGATACAGTTTACATTCGAAGTGGGGTCTGGAACAATCGAGTTTGGATAGTCGACAAGGCACGAATTCAATCCATTATCAATTCGGCCAGCTTCTTCCAACGTCGACTGGGTTTGCAGGATCTAATAATCGACACGGCTGGTGCTTCTCCTTTGAACTATGTCAGACTGCCTGATCTTCCTGAATTAGAGGCCGACGAATGTAGAGTCAAGTACAACGCAGATATGCAAGATTTACTTGATGCCAAGGTTACTTTAGGTCAGGAATGACAAAGTCCAAGAAATTTTGGGCACAAAAAAAAGGGCCCCGTTTCCACCGAACTGAGCCCTTGTCCCACTGTAATAAAGATATGCTACTTTTTAGAAAGTGCTAATTTAGATAGGATTAAGGAAGCAACTGTCACAAATATAGGAGCACCCTTTAATCCAAGTATTATCCAGCGTTATATCATTGTTAAAAATATATTATCTGAGTATTACCTTAGGAAGTAATATTAAGACCCAGTTCCAGAGCAGCTTCTTCAAAAGTAGCCCATTTATTCGGTGCGATTTTGCCTGCATAGCCCTCGATAACAATTATTTTAATTGCTCCATCGCCGATGTCTAGGAGGTCGCCCTCGCCAAAATCGATCTGTAAAGTCACAAGACCCACCTGATATGTCAGGCCGTATTCGAGAGTCTCATCGATATCGCCATCCAGATCTGTATCAAAAACCATGGTGGCAGGAAGGGCTCTCCAGGTTGGATCCTCGGAGTCGAAATCTCGGATAAAGCCTATAATGGCCCCTTCATTGAAGATTCTGGGCGTTATTTCCGGAATTGAGCGATCAACATAGCCCGTTCCATTGACAATAGCCCCTGAGTCGTTGTCATAGGAGAAGGTGAAAACCTCCGCCAGATTGTTGCTGTCGTCTTCGTAATAGACATCTTGATCGCAGGCTGTGGCCGTAAAGATCATGGCTAGTAGTATGTAATGTAGATTTCGTTTCATGGCTCCACCTCTTCGTTTAGGTGTTATATTTCGTTAGTAGTCTCTTTCTAGACAACAGCCGTGCCGATCTCAAAAAGCAAGCAACTGCAGACATATTCTTAGCCTCAGGGTAGAAAGATCGTCCTGTTTCTGTGTTAATTGTCCACAAATAAGGACGGTTTAAATTTGAAAAAGCTCGGTCATTGTTAAACTGTCTTGGCACATACGTATCTTATTGTCAGTCATGTATTGGAGGAATTAATTGGACATTTCAAGGAAAACTTGACAAAAATCTAAGTAATCCGTTTCTTATAGGAGGTTTAGGATTATTCACTTAAAGATTTTCATTAATTGATTTATTGAAATCCCGCGAAAGTGGGTAGGTGTCCAGTTAGGAGGTTAAGATCGATTGTCAAGGCCGAGAATTACGGCTACACCACGAAATCGCTTTTCTGCCTGCAATAATTGGCGCGCTAGCTAACGATCGAGCTCGGCTAATACACCAAGTCAATCTCAAGAGTAGCTTCGTTTTTGCTATTAGTTTATAAATAATAACGGGCATTGCAGCGGAATAAACCGCAGCATCACCACTAGAACAGATACCAGTCAGGAGCGATGAATAACTACGCAGTTACGAGGACTTGTGCTTTGATCCTCGCTGTCTTTACTCTTTTTACTAGCGAGGTAATAGGGCAAGACATCAACAAAGCCAAGGCTAATCCTAAAAGAGGATTCTATAGTAGTCCTATCACGGTTTCCCTTGCGTCATCTACGGCAGGAGCTAGCATCCGATATACGACAGATGGCAGCAAGCCCAATAGAGGTTATGGACAATCTTATGGTGGCCCCTTCTCCGTTAGTCGAACAACAGTTGTCCGAGCGGTAGCCTATGTAGGAAGTGAAGAGTCGAAAGTATCCGCCTCTACCTACATTTTCACCAGTGATGTGAGGAATCAACCCTGGGTCTTGTCGGGCCATCCCAACTGGAATATTAATTTCGGCGGCGCGACTCATCAGCTTGATTATCAAATGGATCCCAACATTGTGAACAATGGATCCTACAATCTGGACCAGTCATTAAAGGCCATTCCAACGATTTCCATTTCGCTTCCTAAGGACAAGATCTTTGGTGAAGCCAACGGCATCTACCGGAAAGGAGGGTCTGGCAACAACACGAATTACGAGGAGGAGGTGTCGATTGAGTTTATCAACGCTCAAGACCCCAACAAAAACTATCAGACAAATGCTGGACTGACCCCTCATAGCCACGTAACACTAAAGAGATCTCTCCGACTTTACTTTAGAGGTCAGTACGGCGATTCAAAGTTAGACTATGATCTTTTTGAGGAGGCCCCTGAAGGAAGCGAATCAGCTGGAAAGGATTTTGACAAATTAGTTCTTCGTGCTGGACTCAACCGAGGATTTGCTGGATATATGCCCGAGAAGCAGAACAGGACAGTTTTGGTCAGGGATGAGTGGGGACGGCAGAGCCAAATTGCGATGTCTGGCATGGGTGTTCACGGTACCTTTGCTCATCTTTATCTGAACGGAATCTATTGGGGAATTTACAATGTCGCCGAAAGACCAGACGAGGATTTTACCTCTGAGTATCTAGGAGGAGAGCCTGAAGATTACTTCGCCGGAAATCATGGTGGAGCGCTGGGAGGAAACAATGCTCGATTCGCCACTCTAGTAAATACTCTGATTCATAGAGACCAATCTATTCTAAGTAATTACAACGAGTTGAAGGAATATTTGGACGTAGAGCAATTTATCGACTACGTCTTACTCTATTTCTATGCAGGTGCAGGTGACTGGCAGGATGAGAATCCGGACGGAACCGGTGGCTATGAGAATAATTTCTATCATGGCAACAGAAACAATCCTCCAGGACCAACTCAATACTTCGTTTGGGACTTCGAAAGCTCTTGGTTTGATAGCCAGGATATGCAGTGGACGGGAAGATCAAATGATGGCGCCTGGATCAAACCGCAATTTCTCACCTCTTCAGAAGGAAGTATTAGGCCTTTCAATTCAGCAAGGCACAAGCGAATTGCAGCTGTATTTAGGTCCGCCTGGAGAAGTTCTGAGTTCCGATCAACCTGGAGAGATCGAGTTTATACGCATATTCGCCAGCCAGGCGGAGCACTTACGGATCAAGAATCAAAAAATCGATTCCGAAGCCTATCAGATTACATCGAGACTGCCGTTGTAGCTGAGTTTGCACGTTGGGGTGATTCTAGAATGCCTGACTCCTTCACCGGTGTCAGTAGCCAGTTCGACAGGAATACCCACTGGTATAGCGCTCGAGATGAGGTTCTCGGAATGATGAACGGGAATGGCGAAGCTCTGATATCGATATTGCAGAGCACTAAGATGAGCGGTTCGTGGATGTACACCTCTACAAGAGCTCCGGCCTTTTCCAGGGAATCTGGTGAGGTGACCAGCGGTTACAATCTGAGTATCTCCAATCCAAACGGAGGAGATGGCGACATTTACTACACAACCAATGGGTCTGACCCACGACTCGTTGGAGGAGGTGTTTCAGGTGCAGCAATGCCAGGAGGAGATGCTATCCAAGTTCGAGTTGACGGAGGTGTAACCAACATTAACGCTAGAGTTTATAACTCTGGTGGATGGTGGAGTCCTCTTCATAAGGCTACTTACTACGGTCCTCAGGACCTTCAAAAAGTTGTCATCAACGAGATCATGTACAATCCGACTCCAACGGGTACCTCCGGACAACCTGACCACGTAGATGGAGATGAGTACGAATTCTTGGAGCTGTATAACAATAGTCCAGGCGCACTCAATTTGAGCAACGCCACTTTCACAGACGGCATTGAATTCACATTCCCCGACGGGACAATCTTGGCACCGAATCAGTTTTACATTTTGGCCAGCAATTCTCTTCGTTTTCAGCAGAGATATAGTCGATCTCCAGACGGTGTCTATTCTGGAAGACTAAAGGATGGTGGCGAAAACCTAACACTGTCAGAAGCAACTGGTGCACTTATCGATAATGTTAACTACGACGATGCGGCTCCTTGGCCAACTGCGGCAGATGGTACAGGTCGCTCTCTTGAGCTTACAGAACCAGGGGCTTCAAACAATGGCCCATCAAACTGGTTGATCTCAGCTGTAATGCAAGGCACGCCTGGTGTTCAGAACACCACGGGACTTCCGGTCGAGATGTCTTCAATGGATGCTTTTGTAGATGGCAGGTCTGTTGAAATTCATTGGTCTACTTCTTCGGAGGAGAACAATGCGGGTTTCGCTATCGAGCATGCTGAAATCATTGGTCTCAATGCGCGAGAAACTTCTCCATTCCCAGTGGCCTTTGCCGCTGAGTCCTTCCTACCAAAGAAGGAATTCAAGGAGATCGGCTATGTCGAAGGTAATGGCACGACTACAGAGTCTCAGAACTATTCCTATACTGCAGGAGAGCTTGCTGTCGGCATGCACTACTTCAGACTGCGACAGATAGATTTCGATGGCCGCCAGACCTACACGGACGAGCTGGCGCTCTCGGTAGGTACCCCAACGAAATACCTTTTGGACTCGGCTTACCCTAATCCATTCAATCCAACAACAACGATCCGTTTCGCGGTTCTAGAACGATCACCTGTAGAGGTGAAGTTGTATGACATGGTTGGAAGAGAGGTTCAGACCTTGTTCTCCGGCATCGCAGAGGACAATGTGATGCAGATAGTTCGAATTGATGGAAGCGATCTGTCAAGTGGTATTTACTTCGTTCAAATGACAGCACCTGAGTTCATTCAGACGAAGGAAATCGTTCTAGCTAAGTAACTGGATGGAGGTTTTCCGGAGATCGCATGATCTTGGATGAGAATTGATTTGGGCTCGGCTTCGGTCGGGCCTTTTTTGTTTGGACGTGATTCGTCACTCGACACTCGTCCTTCGTAACCTGTGGATCGATTACAATGCTAAATAAGATCACGCACGATGGCCAAAGATAAATCACGACGCTCCAGTCCCCGTGCTGGTGGTAATTCGGAACACGGAACACCTAGCTCCTTACTCGGAGCCGAAAAGTGTATTTCCTTTTCCTTCTGTCGGTCCTGGCATGCCAAGATGTTTATAGGCTCTTGCTGCAGCTACTCTGCCTCTCGGTGTTCGTTCTAGGAAGCCTTCTTGAATCAGAAAGGGCTCATAGACCTCCTCGATGGTGCCGGCGTCTTCGCCAACTGCAACGGCGATTGTGGAGAGCCCCGTAGGCCCACCGCCGAACTTCTCGATCAGCGTGGCTAGAATGCGCAGATCCATGTCGTCCAATCCAGAATCGTCAACGTCCAATGCATTCAGAGCCCGATCGGCGACCTGTAGATTGATACTTCCGTCTCCCTCAACTTGCGCGAAGTCGCGAGTTCGACGTAGAAGTTTATTCGCTATCCGCGGTGTACCTCGGCTTCTTCTGGCGATTTCATGGCTCCCTGTGCTGTCGATCGGAACACCCATGATGGCCGCTGATCTCTCGACGATCTCGACGAGCAAAGGAGTTGAGTAATAGTCATATCTAAAATCAATTCCGAATCTAGCTCGTAATGGAGCCGTCAATAATCCCTTGCGTGTTGTTGCTCCAATCAATGTAAAAGGAGGAAGCGTGATTCGGACGCTTCTTGCGCTGGGACCGGAGTCAATAAGAATATCAATGCAATAGTCCTCCATGGCGGAATAGAGATATTCCTCAATGGCCGGGCTTAAGCGGTGAATCTCATCGATGAAAAGGACATCACCTTCGTCCAGATTCGTCAGAATGCCTGCGATGCTGGCTGGCTTATCCAAGGCTGGTCCGGAGGTTACCTTGATCGATGTGCCCATTTCGCCGGCGATTATGTACGCAAGGGTCGTCTTACCAAGTCCGGGAGGACCAGAAAGTAGAACATGGTCCAAAGACTCATTTCTTCCTTTTGCAGCCTCGAGAAAGACATTCAGATTTGTCTTAATTTTCTCCTGACCTATGAATTCATTAAGCGATCTAGGCCGCAATTTCCTCTCAAGGTCCTCATCGACCCTGATTTCGCCTCCTGTGATCTCCTCGTTTTCTCTCATGAATTAGTCAAAAATTTACCAAAGCAATATAGGGTCAACTTTGGGAAAGAAGGCCCTTCTCTATTAGCATTTTGAAGAAATAGTTGACAAGTTCGGCCGGTCTCAATACTATGTCTTTGTGTAAGGAATGTGAATAGGCATAATAATTGCGGAGCTGGCGGGATCAATTGTCTTGAAATAGCTTTTTAGCTTATGATTCGGGCAGTTGGAGGCAAACAATCTGCTTGAATAAAAGCAGATTTTGCAGGCAATTGGCAATTAAATAAGTATTATACTTATTCTGTTTCTAGGAAGGAGAAACAACTCGGAGGCTATGATTTCAATCGGGCAAAGGCAGTCGGTAAGGCAAGAGCAAAGGCTCTCACCGCAAGTCATACAGTATATAAAGCTGTTGACGAAGACTACCCTTGAGCTCGAGCAAAAGATAAAAGAAGAGCTTGAAATCAACCCACTTCTCGAGGAAGGAGAGGAGCTTGATGCCGACCTTGAATCGTTTGAGACCAAATCTGAAGAAAGCGCTGAAAAGAGTGAGGAAGCAACAGGGGCAGAGGACGACTGGGATCCAGAATATTTTCTCCACGCAACAGACGAGCTATACGGCTACAAGGCGGGAGCAGATAATGGGCAAGTTGAGGATCGCTCTATGCCAACCCCCTATGTTGAATCAACCATTGAGCATCTTCGGCAGCAGATCGGCATGCTTGAGCTGGATGATCTGGAGGAAACGATAGCTGACCAAATAATTGGATCTATCGATGAGGACGGTTACTTAAGAAGACAGCTCGAGTCTATTAAGGACGATATGATGTTTCATCAAGGTGTTGAGGTAAGTGACCAGCAACTTGAGAGCGTGTTGTCAACGATCCAGCATCTCGATCCAATTGGAATTGGTTCTCGGACTCTTCAGGAGTGCCTGATCGTTCAGCTAGAGGTTAAAGACGAAGATACAATCGGAAGGCAGGTGGCCATCGAAATACTCCGCGACAACTATAAGGCTTTTACGATGAAGCATTTTGAGCAGCTTCAGCGAAAGATCAATGTATCAAAGGAGGAATTAAAGGCTGGATTTGATTTGATTCTAAAATTGAATCCGAAGCCGGGTGAGGGAGATGTCAGTTCTGGCAATCATTATATCACCCCTGATTTCATGGTCCGCTACAATGAGGAAGACGATGATTTCACGATTAGACTCAATGGTAAAAATGCTCCTGCTCTAAAGATCTCCAAGGCCTATCGGGAGATGCTCCAAAACATTGCATCGGCCAGGAAGAAGGGAGAAAAGCCCACAGCGGTTTCAAAGGAGACCAAGCAATTTTTAAAGACAAAGATGGACTCAGCCAAATGGTTCATCAATTCTATTGAGCAGAGAAGGTTGACCATGGCCAAAGTCATGGAAACGATGGTCGCCTTGCAAGAAAACTTCTTCCGACACGGCGCCGGCCATTTGCGACCAATGATTTTGAAGGACATCGCAGAGAAAATCAACATGGATATCTCGACGGTCAGCAGGGTGGTCAATGGGAAGTACGTTCAGACTGAATTTGGCGTCTTCGAGTTGAAGTACTTTTTCTCAGAAGGTCTGTCCACGGATGACGGTCCTGATGTGTCGAATAAGGAAATAAAGGCTCTGATTCGGAAGATCATCGAGGCTGAAGAAAAGAGACGTCCTCTTTCGGACAATAAGATCGCCACGATTCTGGATGAGCAAGGATTCAATATCGCTCGAAGGACCGTAAGTAAGTACCGCGAGCAACTGGGAATTCCTGTCGCCAGGATGCGGAAGCAAATAATAGTTTAGGAGCTGAGGGGCTAGGGGGCTGAGGAGCTGGGGTACTTTCGTGCTTCGATAACGACCAGGCACCAAAGACCAAAAACCAAGGACCAATAAAAAGGCCCCCCCACGTAACCCGGCGCGGAGAGGCCTACTGACTGCCGCTTTGAACGGCATCATCATCATCACCATCAGAGATGCTCTTTCAAATGGACTCGCTCAGAATCGAGCCATTTAATTCTTTTACCAGAGGCGTTGGGTCTGGTTGAAGCTCTTAACAAGGGCCAAACGCTCTTGCCGTGAAACTCCTTTGCGATCCAGCTTGCTCGTCAACTTCAACCATACATCTTCAGCAATCTGACCACTCATATACATTTTCAAAAGTCTGTTAAAGGGATTCTTAGTCTTTTTCATCTTGAGACCTCTATGGGTTTAGTTTGTCATCCTTTACCTAGACATTACCCAAATAGCGGGCCGAGGGAGGAAGGGGTGATGGGTATTGAGTTATGAGTTCTGGGTATTATAACTATTAAGTAGCTGTTAATTAGTATGATGAAGCCAGTGTAAATACCGCGATTTTGGCTGATCAGTGTGTGCCAAGAACATTGTCGTGCCCCATATAACGTATAGTATGTAGGACATTGATGTAGCCTAGTCTCTCCAAGAAGGACATAAAGTATCCTCCATCTGTGCCCCCGAGTTCCTGAGCCCCTCACTACCCCATTGCCTCTTAGCCCCTGATTTGTGCAACTTCTCGCCTATTGAACTATCCAAGTTCTAGCTTATATCTCAACTCACTTACCAGATAACATGAAACGTTTTTTGACTCTATCTCTGCTTATCGCAGCGATGTTTTCTTTCCAGCCAGAATTGCACGCTCAGGCTCCAGAGGCCGACAAGAGCATTCTTGATTTGTCTTTCCTCCGAGTAAAAGGCGAGGATGGTAGCAATAACCCAGTTGTTCGACTTATGTATTCTCGTCCAGCCAAGAACGGTCGAAATATCTTCGGTGACTTAGTCAAAATGGACAAAGTATGGAGACTCGGAGCAAATGAGGCCACAGAAATGATGGTTTTCAGTGAGATCACTCTGGGTGGTACGAAAGTCGATGCTGGTAGGTACAGTCTCTTTGCTATCCCTTCTGCGGACAAGTGGACACTGATCGTAAGCAATCAACTTGATGTCTGGGGAGCATTTTCCTATAGCGAAGACCATGACGTCGCTCGGATTGAAGTCGGTAATGTTGCAGCTCAAGAGGCCTCTACGGAGCTTTTCTCGATGTACTTCAGCAAAGACGGTGACCTGAACATCGAATGGGACACGACCAAAGTGACAGTACCCGTTGCCGTGTCACACTAGGGCAAGAATTGCTTGCCATTTTGCTTTGGTAATCTGAGGCAGGCAGCTAAGTTAATAGTATTCTATGAGAAAGACATTCTTCGAGAGGAGGATGTCTTTCTTTGTTTGAGGCTCAGGTCAGCTGAGCTTTGTATAGATCGAATCCTTCTTGATTTTCTGACGACTGAGACTGACGACTGGTCATGGTGGCCGCAAGCAGACATCTCCGGCACTTTCCTCTAATGATCTCGTAACCAAAGCATGACCCTAGACCTTTGGATCATAGCTGCACTATTCCTACTCGGCGCTTTTCTCGGTTTTGCCTTCACCTACCTCTGGTCAAAAACCAAGTTGGCAAAGGAGACCAAGGCATTGCAAATCGAGGTGGCCACTCTTGAGAGGGAACGCGAAATCCAACAAGAGGAAAAGGCAAAAGAAAAGGACTGGGTAGAGACTTCGAAGCAGCAAATGCGTGAGGCCTTTGAGTCACTCGCTGGTGAAACTCTTCGGACAAATTCCCGCGACTTCCTTCGCTACTCAAGACAGGAGCTTGATGCCATGCTTGGCAAAGTGCGAGGCGATTGGAAGACGCAGCAGGTCGAGATCGAAAAGGTCGTCGATCCACTGAAAAAGAACCTCGACCAATTGGATGGCCATGTAAGAACTCTTGAGCAAAAGCGAGAAGGTGCCTATCGTGCCCTCGAGCAGCAGCTAGAAGGCTTGGGTAAGACCCAAGTCGATCTGCAAAAGAATACAAACGATTTAGTCAAAGCTCTACGCTCTTCGAACACTCGCGGTCAATGGGGCGAGATGCAGCTAAAGCGGGTGGTAGAGATGGCGGGGATGGTCAAAAACGTCTCCTTTAAAGAACAAGTCGATCTTGGCGGAGGAAGGCCAGATATGATTGTCTATTTACCAGGTGGAGGGAATCTGCCAGTCGATTCAAAAACTCCAATCGATGCCTATATGAAAGCCGTTGAGGAGGAGGATGAAGGGCGCAGGAATGATCTGATGAAACGTCACGAATTGTCAATCCGGAGGCGAATAAAAGAATTGGCTGATCGAAAATATTGGGAGCTCTTAGATCACTCACCCGAGTTTGTCATTATGTTTGTGCCCAACGAGGCCTGCCTCAGCGCAGCGTTTCAGATGGCACCAGGTCTTCTTGAGGACGCCTTAAATCAAAAAGTGCTTATTGCGACGCCTGTTACTCTTTTGGCCCTACTCAAGTCTATCGCTTTTGGTTGGCAGCAGCATCAAGTTACAGAGAATGCGAGGCAGATTGCGGATCAAGGAGCCGAGCTGTACAAACGCTTGGCAAAAATGCTTGGTCATCTAGAAAATCATCGCAAGCATCTTCATGCCAGTGTGGATTCTTACAACAGCGTCATCGGGTCTATGGAAAGGAGAGTCATTCCGTCTGCCCGAAAATTCGAAGAGATGGGAGTTGGCAAAGCCCAGCCACTGCAAGGCCCTAAGTCGGTAGAGTTATTTCCTACCGTCCCGAGACATCTTCCAAAAGACGATAAAGCAGACTCAGAAAATCAGCTTCCAGGTTTATTAGGATCGAAATAGTCGCGGATCCAATCGGTTAACTCATTTCTCACTTCGACGAAGGCCGCCAGCTTCTCTTCATCGCTAGCATCGACCGCTGAAGGATCTCTAAATGCGTGATGGATGGTTTTTGTATCTCCCGGGAAAATTGGACAGGACTCCTTGGCTGAGTCACATACCGTTACCGCGAGGTCGATGTCTTTGTCTAAAAACAGATCGATGTGATCTGATGTCTGCATCCCAATATCGATGCCAGCTAAAGCCATGGCTTTTACAGCAAAAGGATTGACACCTCCAGGCTCGGTGCCCGCCGAGTACACCTCATAGTGATCGCCAAAATGATGCCTTAGTAAGCCCTCACTCATCTGAGATCGAGACGAGTTATGCGTGCAAATGATGAGAATAGATTTTTTAAACATCGTAATAATGTCCTGACGCGGTCGTGAAGTATCCGTATCGCCGCACCATTTTCTGGTGTTTTCTTTCGAAGCATCTGTATTCTTCCTGAGAACAGCAAAGAATGTATTGGACGTGACAATCAGGAAGGAATACTAGCTAAGAAAGGAAATGCCAGAAAAGAATGGATGTTCTTAACGCTACTGACAGAACATAAGAAAGGCTCGCGGTGGGTGCGAGCCTTTTCTCCTAACGGGACTGTGTCCCGCGCCTCAATCCTCCAAATTGCATTTCCTAAAAGGATGCATATATATACGCACCGCCTTCGAGCCAAAAGGGTCAGAGAAACCTGAGATTTCCTAGCTTCGAAATTGAGCCCGAGTAATAGGTTTTCTCATCTAGACCCTGTTTAATTTGCAATCCACCTTTATCATTAACCCCTCCAAGAATCCCTTGAATCGAATTTGTTTTGGAATTCGACGGGAGAAACTCGATTTCTTTTCCGAGGCCGAGAAGGTGCTCGCGGTAAGGATTTAGTAAGTCCTCCACCGACTCCGAAAGTAGTGTCAATTGGCCTTCTAAATTATTCAGTATTTCTGCCAACAGTAGTTCAATGGGCCAGAGTCTTCCGTTTTCGAGTCGGAGGGAGGTGGCACGGTCTTGCAGTGCGTCAGGAAAATCGACTTGGTTGACATTTAGACCTAAACCTAGAACGATCTGTTGATTTCGATCATCAGCGTCCGAGCTGATGCTGGACTCAAGCAGTATCCCAGCGCACTTGCGACCTGAGACTAAAACATCATTCGGCCATTTCAACTTTGGGTCAAGCATTTTGTCAATCCCCACGATGGCATCTCGAACGGCGATCGCGGCTAGCAATCCTATCAGTGGGATTTGACTAGGATCTAGCTTAGTTCGAAGAATTGTGCTGAAGGTCAAATTTTGCCCCAGTCGGCTAGACCAGTTTCTGCCCTGCGTGCCCCTACCGTCGTTTTGAAAGTCTGTTAGAACGACAAGCCCATGTTGCGCTCCCTCCTGAATAAGCTTGAGTGCTCTGGTGTTCGTAGATCCTATGACTCGATGATATTCGTAGACCTGGCCCAGGGCGGTGGTGCGAAGATACTTTTGAAAGGATTTGAGTGATCCGGTCTCGATAGTCATGGATTAGGTCGTCGTTTCGCCGCAGCTTTTCTTTTTCATGTTCGCAAACTAGAAGCTGATCCTGGGCCCTCAGGATTCCTGACCCACAACCCACAACGCAAAACCGTCTAATCCTCAGGGTCTTCGGACAATCTCCTGTACGACACCTCGGTTCTAACGCGCATCGCATCGACCAAGATTGGGTCGACAAATGAATCCACGGACCAGGTGATCGGAACGGCGGCCAATTCGTCGTTGTCAAGCTGAATCGATACACTGGACTTTTCCTTGAACAAAGCGCCGCGCTGATGCCGAACATAAGAGACGGATTGAATGTCGCTGCTAAGTGAAGCCGTACCGATCTCGATATCATCCAAAACCACATCCTGCGACTCTCGTCCTGTGATTCGTAACGATACCTCGCCACCTTCGTCCAGCTTCGCAAAATCATACTTCTCAATCACCTTCGGAGATTTGAAAATACTCGAGTCCAATCGAATCTCGGCATAGGGATTCGTATTGATCCAACGAAGTCCTTCTCTTTTCTTCGGCCAGGCGAAGTCATCCAAAAAACTAGTCGAGTCCGCGTGAAGCAAAAGATACTTTTGACCAGTAGCCTTGGGATTGATCTGATAGCTTGCTGTATGACTTGCGATCGTGTTTCCGTTCACGTCGAGCCATGATGTATTCGACGTACGAACATGGGGCTTTGAAGTGATCGACTCGAAATTCGATTCCAAGTCTGACCAATTAAGTACGGCGATTTCATCCGCGAGTTTAGGATTTTTTGATGCTCCATCGGCACCGGAATTCGCCTGACACGAAATGAATGTCAGAACACAAATCAAGAATGCACCCTGCTTGATCTTCTCCGAAATACAACGATATGAAATGTAGTCTGCCACTATATTGCCTCCCCTAGATAAGCAATCTTACTACATCGGATCAAGAGCTATTCCGAGAATAGTTTTCTCCTTTCTTTCCACGAAAACATGAATTTACGAGATTTAATCGAACTTCGTGACATCGCTGTGACCGCAGCCGATGAGGCTGGTCGACATGTGCGCAATCATTCTGGTCGAGTGGAGTCGAGTGATATCGAGCACAAAGGCACGCACGACTTGGTGACTCGTCTTGATAAAGAATCGCAGGAAATAATCATCAAGGCACTGAGCAAGGAATTGCCAGAATCGAATTTTCTAGCTGAGGAGGAAAACGTTGGACATTGGGGCAGCAATCCTGAAGGCAAATTCCGATGGATAATTGATCCCATTGATGGCACAACAAATTTCACTCAAGGGCTTCCGCATTATTCGATGAGTATCGGTCTTCAGAAAGGAGACGAACTGATTGTCGGCGTAGTTCTGGATGTATCCAATGGAGAGCTTTTCTCTGCCGTTAAGGATGGTGGTCTATATCTGAACGGACGGAAGGTTGAGGTCACAAAAAGAAATGCTTTGGGCGAGTGCGTCTTGGCAACGGGTTTCCCCTTCAAAGAATTCACGCACGTCGATGCATTTCTTGATGCCTTCCGTGTGATGATTTACGATTGCAGGTCAATTCGGAGATTGGGTTCCGCGGCAATCGATTTAGCCTATGTGGCATGCGGTAGACTCGATGGCTTTTTTGAAGTCGGACTTTCACCCTGGGACGTTGCAGCTGGTACGGTCCTGGTTCGAGAAGGAGGTGGAATCGTGAGCGACATGGCGGGATCGGACGAGTTTCTTTTTGAAAAGCATATCATCGCTAGCAATGGCTTGATTCACGACGAAATAAAACATAGAATGGAAAAATTGTTAGCTTCGTACACGGCACCGGAATAGACAAGACACACAGAACATGAAAGGACACGGTTTACTCGCAGGAAAAAAAGGAATTGTATTCGGCGCGATGGTTGAGAGCAGCATCGCCTGGCAAATTGCATTAGCCATTCACCGAGAAGGTGGCGAGATGGTATTGACCAATGCACCAGTCACCAAGAGATTTGGCGAGCTGGATGAGTTGTCGAAAATAACAGGCGGTTCACCTGTGATCTACGCCGATGCAACGAGCGAGGAAGATCTCGACGGGCTTTTCAATAGCTCGAAAGAGCACTTCGATTCCAAAGTCGACTTTGTCGTGCATTCGATTGGTATGGGCCTGAATGTTCGAAAGAACCTAGGCTATGAGGAGCTGAATTATGATTGGTATAAAAAGTCTCTCGATATTTCTGCTATTTCTCTACACCGGGTAATAACCAGCGGACTGAATACGGAGAGCATAAAGGACAATGCATCCTTGCTAGCCCTTACCTATATCGGCGCACAAAGAGTTTTCTCGGCTTACTCCGAAATGGGCGATGCAAAGGCTCTACTCGAATCCATCGTTCGCTCCTTTGGCTATCGCTTGGGAAGAAAAGGAATCCGAATAAACTCCGTTTCTCAAAGCCCGACCAAGACGACCGCCGGTCAAGGTATCGCTGGCTTCGATGCCATGTTTGAGTTTGCGGAAAGAATGTCACCACTTGGAAACGCCGATGCCGAGAGTTGCGCAGACTATTGTGTATCGCTGTTGAGTGATCTCACCAGAATGGTGACGATGCAGAATCTATTCCATGATGGTGGATTCTCCTCCATGGGAATCTCGGATTCAACCGTTGAAATTCTGGCTGATGCCTTGAAGGCCTAAAGCAGATATTTTTCAGCTGAATTTCCCTTCCTGTATTGAAGTCAATCTTTCTGGCATTGGAATGCGCAGGAAGAAAATATTTGCTTCAAAATAATTAGCAGCTAGTCTAAATTCTGTCGGATGCTTTAGATGCGGGGGCAATAAACCAGATCTAGACGGGGCTGTGGGAATTCTATTTTGACAGCCAATCGGATGAGGCAGGGGAAGGTGCATTCGAGGCATATATTTTCTTTCCGAGTGAGCGTTATTTAGGGATAGTTCTATATTTCGGAAAGTAAAATTGGCCAAGAAAGTAACTTCTCCTGCCTTTAAAAGAGGCTTTATAAATATTTTTCCACGCCCACGTCGAGATCGCTCGATATGGCCTTATATTCAAGGCTCATGTTACTCCGCTACCCCCACAGCGGCACGATCCCTTTTCACTAACGCATCAAGATTTTGGCTCTAAAGCTCTCCTCATTCATTTACGAATATCCCAACCGCGTAGTAGCAAAATACCCTGCAGTTCCTAGAGACAGCGCCAAATTGATGGTTCTGGATCGCGAGAAAAGGACGATCGAGCACAAAGAGTTCTCAGACATCGTCAAGTATTTTAAAAAAGACGACGTAATGGTCGTCAATGACACCAAAGTTTTTCCAGCTAGATTGCACGGCAACAAGGAAAAGACGGGAGCTAAGATCGAAGTATTCTTACTTCGTGAATTGAATTCAGAGAGTCGGCTTTGGGATGTCATCGTTGAACCAGCTCGGAAGATTAGAATTGGCAACAAGCTTTTCTTTGACAATGATCTTGTGGCCGAAGTGATCGATAACACGACTTCTCGAGGACGTACTATTCGATTCCTATTTGAAGGCGACAATGAGGAGCTATACCAAGCGATCGATGCTATTGGCGAGACCCCAATTCCTCCATACATCAAGCGGAAGGTCGAGGAAGAGGATGCGGAACGATACCAGACCGTTTTTGCTGAAAATAGAGGAGCCGTTGCAGCACCAACTGCCGGACTTCACTTTACTCCAAAGATTGTAGACAAGATCAAGAAGAAGGGAGTCGATATTCAGAAGGTTACGCTTCATGTCGGCCTCGGTACATTTCGTCCAGTTGAGGTCGAGGATCTGACGAAGCACAGAATGGACTCTGAGTCCTTCCACGTGAGCCCAGATACGGCCGATCGAGTCAATGAGGCGCTGAGATCGCCGGAAAACAAGGTGACTTGTGTTGGTACAACAGCTGTTCGCGCAGTTGAGTCGGCTATTTCCGCCGCTGGATATTTGAAAGCAGCTCAAGGATGGACCGATAAGTTCATATACCCACCTTATGACTTTAAAATTACAGAGCAGCTATTGACGAATTTCCATCAGCCAAAATCAACTTTGCTGATGCTCGTGGCAGGATTTGCTGGCCAGGAGTTTATGATGGAAGCCTACAAAGAGGCAATCAAGAAGAAGTATAGGTTCTTCAGCTTCGGAGATGCCATGCTGATTATTTAGGGGCTGTGGGGCTAGGGAGCTGAGGGAATAGAACCTCAGCTGGAATCATAAGTCTGATGTTCTTAAGCTCTGATGTTCTGAAAATCTGATGTTCTGACCTTCTTTTATGTCCGACCCTATCCCAAATCTTCTCGTCGTTATCCCAGCAGGTGGATCCGGTTCAAGATTGGGTGGAGAGCGAAAGCAATTTCGATCCCTGGGCGATTATCCCGTCATCATTCACACGCTCAGGAAATTCGATACCCATCCGATGGTTCGTGCTATTGCCGTGGCTGCACCTCGTGACGACATCGACAAGTGGATCCAAGCGATCCGGGACTATCGATTTAAAAAAGTCCGATCTGTTGTGGCTGGTGGTGAGACAAGACAAGCTTCTGTTTTCAACGGTCTAAAAGTATTCCGAAAAAAGGAAAACATGATTGTCATGATTCATGATGCCGTTCGGCCCTTTGTGTCTCATGAATTGATCAGTGAGGTGGCTGCGGCCGCGGAAGAGCATGGTGCAGCTGCGCCTGTTCTCGAATCTGTTGATACCGTTCGATTGAAAGACGGAGACTTCCTTGGCGAGACCCTCAATCGAACAGAGATCGTTCATATGCAGACTCCGCAGGCCTTTAAATATAAGACGATCATTTCGGCACACGAAAACCATGAGGGCGAGCCGGTCACGGATGATGTGGCGCTGGTTCAGGCTTCGGGGCAAAAGGTTAAATGGGTCGTCGGAGAGAAGCAAAACTTCAAGATCACAAATCCTGAAGACTGGGAAGCAGCCGTACATATGGTAGAGGTGTAGTGGAAGAATTCAGAGCAGGAATAGGCTACGACGTTCACCGATTTGCGGAGGGTAGAAAACTATTCCTCGGTGGAATTGAAATCACACACAGCAAAGGGTTGCTTGGTCATTCCGATGCCGATGTACTCATCCACGCCATCATCGATGCCTTACTCGGGGCTGCTGCTTTGGGAGATATTGGGACGCATTTTCCAGACACCAAAGAAGAGTGGAAGGATGCCGATTCAAAGGATCTTCTCGCTGAAGTTCTGCGACTCGTGACAGAAGCTGGTTTTCGAATAGTCAATGTCGACTCAACGCTTGTAGCTGAGAGTCCGAAGTTGAAAGATCACATTCATCCAATGAGAATGTCCATCGCAACGATTCTTAATTCTGATCTCCAGAGAATTTCAATCAAAGCAACTACCTCCGAGAAAATGGGATTCGCTGGGAGAGAAGAGGGTATGGCTTGTTACGCAACTTGCATGCTTGCGACCACGTCCGACTAGCATGTTTGATGCGATGGTCGAAATATTTTCCAACTTCTACGAGTGGCTTGCCGCACTTCCAGTCATCTGGATTTATGCGACGATCTTCGTTGTCTCCTTTGGAGAAAATGTAATTCCTCCGGTTCCTGGTGATCTAGTGGTCGTCTTTGGTGGATATCTTGCGGGCCAGTCTGTAATTGCCGTTTGGCCAACTTTGGCCCTATCCATCGTTGGTGGGACTTTGGGATTTATGGTGGTTTATTGGATGGGTGGCCATATGAGCGAGGCTTTCATTGATCCAAATCGATTTAAATGGTTACCGAAGCGATACCTGACAAAAGCGGGAATGTGGATTGCGAGCTGGGGATATCTGATAATTGTCGCCAATCGATTTCTTAGCGGTACTCGATCCATTATATCGGTGTCTGCTGGACTTGCCGGAATGAAGCCGATGCCCACGCTAATTTCTTCCACAATTAGCTCCATCATGTGGTGTGGTTTGCTAGTGTTTTTGGGCTTCAAGCTTGGTGAAGAATGGGAACTGGTGGGTGGTTATTTGAAGACCTATGGGAAGACCATTGTCTGGTTGACCCTGCTCTTTTTGGGCGGCTACTTCATCCGTCGAAAAATGATTTCCAAAAAGGTGATGGAATCGGCAACATCCTGAGGGTTTATGGCTATAAAAGCCCTTCCTTTTCTTCCCACATGTGTTGCTTAGAGTTGAGGTACGCCGTAAATTAGCGGTCTTGCTTTTTTTGACAAGTTGGACAAAGTGCTGGCATAGCTCAGTTGGTAGAGCAGCTGATTTGTAATCAGCAGGTCGGGGGTTCAAGTCCCTCTGCCAGCTCTGTTGGAAAAGGAAAGAAAGGAATATTTGGTCAGGTACCGAAGTGGTCAACCGGGGCAGACTGTAAATCTGCTAGCTTAGCTTTCGGAGGTTCAAATCCTTCCCTGACCACGAAGAGTGGTGTGTTTTGAGTGACGTGTTTTTAGTTGTTCGTAGTGTCGTCTGGAAAGCGATGCTTAGTTCAAGCTATTTCGAAACACGACGCGACAAACGGAATTACTATTCTTAACGGAGATCAGCGAGAGTAGCTCAGCTGGTAGAGCATCAGCCTTCCAAGCTGAGGGTCGCGAGTTCGAATCTCGTCTCTCGCTCAATGGTCTTCGGGACATATCTGAATTCGGAAAAAGGAAACTTGGACCGAAGAGGAAGACGTGAAAGCCGCCTTAGCTCAGTGGTAGAGCACTTCCATGGTAAGGAAGGGGTCTTGAGTTCAAATCTCAAAGGTGGCTCTTTCTTTTTTAAATCAGCCTAAATGTAAATACGAAATGGCAAAAGAGACTTATCAACGTACAAAACCCCACGTCAACGTAGGAACGATTGGTCACGTGGACCACGGTAAAACGACTTTGACCGCTGCTATCACGAAAGTGTTAGCTGAGGCTTCAGGTTCAACCGAAGTTCGATCCTTTGATTCGATTGACAATGCTCCTGAGGAAAGAGAGCGTGGTATTACGATCGCAACAGCCCACGTGGAGTATGAGACCGAAGCGCGTCACTACGCCCACGTTGACTGCCCAGGTCACGCGGATTATGTCAAGAACATGGTTACAGGAGCGGCTCAGATGGACGGTGCTATTCTAGTAGTAGCAGCCACTGACGGCCCGATGCCACAGACCCGTGAGCACATCTTGCTTGCGCGTCAGGTTGGTGTTCCTTACATCGTAGTCTTCTTGAACAAGGTCGACTTGGTAGACGACGAGGAGCTTCTTGAGCTCGTCGAGATGGAAGTACGTGAGCTTCTAGACGTGTATGAGTTCCCTGGAGACGAGATTCCTGTTATTTCGGGATCAGCTCTTGGTGCGCTTAACGGCGAAGAGAAGTGGGTTACCTCAGTAATGGAGCTTATGACCTCCGTAGATGAGTACATCCCAACACCGAAGCGAGAGACGGACAAGCCTTTCCTAATGCCGATTGAGGACGTGTTCTCAATAACCGGTCGTGGAACAGTGGTTACTGGACGAATCGAGCGTGGTATTGTTAAGGTTGGTGAGACGATCGACATCATCGGTATCAACGAAGAGAAGCAGACGACGACGTGTACAGGAGTGGAGATGTTCAGAAAGCTGCTCGATCAAGGTCAAGCAGGCGACAACGTTGGTCTTCTACTTAGAGGAATCGACAAGGAAGCTGTTGAGCGTGGGATGGTTGTAATCCATCCAGGCTCAGTAACTCCTCACACGGAATTTGATTGCGAAGTATACATCTTGAGTAAAGACGAGGGTGGACGACACACTCCTTTCTTCAAGGGTTACCGACCACAGTTCTATTTCAGAACCACCGACGTAACGGGTGACATCGAGCTCAATGAAGGAGTAGAGATGATCATGCCAGGAGACAACACCCAGTTCAAAGTGAAGCTGATTCAGCCGATCGCTATGGAGCAGGGTCTACGATTCGCTATCCGAGAGGGCGGGCGAACTGTTGGAGCCGGTGTTGTATCCAAAATCACTAAATAAAGTCTTGCGCAGGACGCAAAGCGCAAAACATGGTGATTGATCCTCCGGATCATTCACCTCATACGGGCGTGGCTCAATTGGCAGAGCAGCGGTCTCCAAAACCGCAGGTTGTAGGTTCGAGTCCTACCGCCCGTGCTGAAACAAAGACAAACAAATATGTCAAGACTAATTACTTACTGGAACGATGTTGTAAAGGAAGTCAAGAAGGTCAACTGGCCAACTCGTGAGGAGTTGATCAGCAATACTATCTTAGTTCTTGTATCCTCAATGATTTTCGCTCTGATCATCGCTGGCATGGACCAGGTTGTTCAGAGAATCCTCAATGTCATTTACACTTTCAGTGTGTAGAAACTGAGTCTAGATTCTAGATACTAGATGCTGGATCCTTTCATTCAGCAATACAGTAACTAAATAATCTTCAGAACCCAGCCTCCAGAACCCAGAATCAATTCAAATGGCCGTCAAGACAAAAGACCCCGCTTGGTATGTTATCCGAACCCTCTCCGGACACGAGAAGAAGGTTCAAAACTACCTCGATAATGAAGTGGATAGACTAGGTCTTGCCGACAAGGTTATCCAAGTCCTCATCCCGACCGAAAAAGTCTTTGAGATGCGACAGGGAAAGAAGCGCTCCAGAGAGAAGACATTCTTCCCAGGCTATATGCTGCTTGAAGCTGTATTGGATGGAGAGCTGAAGCATTTGATTTCCGGCCTGCCTTCCGTCATCGGATTTCTGTCTACAGGAAATCAAGCCGTTGCTCTTCGAAAAGAAGAGGTAGATCGCATCCTCGGCCGCATGGACGAGGCGAAGGAAGCTGGTGAAGTACCAGATATTCCTTTCAATGTTGGCGACCGTGTCAAGGTTGTCGATGGACCTTTCAACAATTTCGCTGGAAATGTTGAGGAGGTATTCCCTGACAAGATGAAAATCCGCGTGATGGTTTCGATCTTTGGTCGACGTACCCCGCTGGAGCTGGATTATCTACAGGTGGAAAGGGAAGTACTTTAGGTGGTTGTTGGTCCTTGGTATTTGGTCCTTGGCTAGATCAGCTCGATTGCAAGAGCATGAAAACTCCCAGTAAAATCACTAGTTGAGAGAGACTATCTCTCAGATCTACGGGAATTGCCCCTGCAGTCCTGACTGTCGATTTGACCTCTACTCTCCCAAGAATTCCTGAATGAACTCGGAATGGGCTCCTTAGGCACGATCTAACTCTTTTCCTGACATTTTGGATAGATCTAGGACTACACGATAATCATCGAAAAGCTTAGTTGAAAAAGCCATCAGTTTACGATTCTGAGGTATTCCAAGGCCTCTAACCTAGTAAGCAATAAAAGCGATGAATCAAGTTGTCGAAGTAAACCAGGGAGAAATAAGAATCAATTTTTCAGAACCCGTACAGGGAAAGACTACCCTTGAGGATTTGGGTTTAAGCGACAATGACTTGGTATTTGAAGGGGGACTACTAAGAATGGTATTCGACTTTGAAGGGATGGGTCCACATAGATACTATAGCATGCCGACCATCGAGATCGCCTACAAGGAAAATATGGCGGAGACACATTGGCTGATGGAGTTCAATGAGAACACGATTCTAGATAAGACCGATCATCACGGACGATCCACGGTCATCCTAATGAGTCGGAAAAAGTGGGAGGAGTCTGAGCATCATCACGAAAATAAGTTGATTCTGCATGCCGAGTTCCCAGGTCCCGTGCATCTCATCGCTGCAGATTCCTACATCAATTTTTTCGTCTGAAAGAGCCGGTCGCTCAGTATGCATTTTTAGCAACGATGCTTTGTGACCCCGCCTTGCGTGAAGCCCTGAAAGATCGGAAATCGACCAATTATTGTAGTCGTATTTGTTTTTAAGTCGTCAATTCGCATTTTGTCAGAGAGCGCTCACCCTTTGCTCCAACTAACACCACCTAAATGTCGGCATTCTTGAAGACAGCTGTCTTGACTACCACCTTTTTCTTTGTTTCATGTCAGGCTGATCAAGTGTCACTTCAAGAACCGGCAATGGACACGAGCACAGATCTTGAATTTCACAAGAGTGAGGCCATGACCGATCCTCCCTTTTCCGATGTAGTGCGAGTGGGAGACATGCTCTACTTATCCGGTAAGCTTGGAACAATGTCCGATGGCTCCGGCCTAGCTGAAGGTGGTATTGGACCAGAAACGAGGCAGGCCTTGACCAACATCCGGGCGACCTTGGAGAAGCACGGTTCCGACATGGACCATGTCGCCAAGTGTCTTGTGATGCTGGCTGATATCACGGAATGGCCGGCCATGAATGAGGTTTACAAGGAATTCTTCCCAAGCAACAAACCGGCGCGTAGCGCCTTTGCTGGTTCTGGATTAGCTCTGAATGCTCGCGTGGAGATAGAGTGCATTGGCGTCGTCAAGTAGCGTTTCACCCTAATCCTTAGGAATTCATTATGCAAAGTAGACGAGACTTTCTTTCGAAAAGCACAGCCTTGGGGTCCTTGTGGACACTGAGTGGATTAGGGATCGCCTCTATTTCCCAGATATCCTGCGACCGTGCTCAAAAAGGCGCGGCATTCGTCAATTTCAGCGAGCAAGAAGCCGAGGATTTAGAGGCCGTCGCCGCCCAAATTATTCCAAGCGATGAAACACCAGGAGCAAGGGAAGCCGGTGTTATCCATTTCATTGATACGGCTGTGTCCGAAGGGATGGCTTTTCGGCCTATGTTCGATCTCCTTAAATCTGGGCTAAATCAACTAGACATCAATACAAGGGCAAGGGATGCCAGTCCACTCAGATTCGCCTTGGCTGATGACGCAAGCCAAATAGAACTCCTCGAAGGGATGGAGGAAACGCCATTCTTTGGCGTCGCGACCACCCTCACAAAATTGGGCTTTTTGGTCCATCCGAAATATGGAGGAAACCGTGACAAATTGGCCTGGAAAATGATTGGATATGAGGATTTGCACTCTTGGCAGCCACCTTTCGGATTCTACGATGCACAAGCAATGAAAGAGGAAGGCCATGAGTAGAGCTATGAAGACTTTTCGCCCAGCGGAAGAAATCGATTTTACAGTAATCGGTTCAGGTGCTGCTGGTGGTGTTTTGGCCATGGAGCTTTCGGAGGCTGGCTTTAATGTCGTCGTTCTCGAACAGGGCCCCTTTGTTGATCCAAGGGATTTTGATCACGACGAGATGGCGCACATGTTTGATCAACGATTCATCGGTGGTTCAAAAGGAGAATTTCCTCAGACATTTCGGCAGTCTGAAGATGTGGAGGCTCTCGTCAAGGATCTACCACCACCGCTTTTATACGCTCGCATGGTTGGAGGAAGTAGTGTTCATTTTACCGCCAACTATTGGCGATTGAGAGAAATCGATTTCAATGAACGAAGCGTCCTTGGACCCATTGAAGGGACGGGATTCGCGGATTGGCCCATCACTTATGCAGATCTTGAACCCTACTACACAAAAGTCGACTGGAAAATCGGAGTTTCGGGGGTTGCTGGTCCCACAGATGCCTATCGATCTAAGCCCTATCCCATGCCACCGATTCCGGTAAAATCCTCTGGCGTTTTGTTCGAAAAGGGTGCCAATAAACTGGGCTGGAGTCCGCAACCTGCACCCATGGCCATCTTGTCCCAGGCTTATCAAGGAAGACCGGCCTGTATCCATTGTGGGCACTGCATCCTTTTTGGGTGTGAGGTTAACGCCAAGTCTTCAACTCTGGCCGCAGCGATTCCACAGGCTATAGAGACTGGTCGTTGCGAGATCCGAGCTGATAGTACGGTCGTGAGAATCGATACCAATGCCTCCGGTAAAGCGAATCGTGTGGTGTATCTCGATAAAGATGGACTCGAGCACGCTCAGAATTCAAAGGCCGTTATTGTTGCCGCCAATGGAGCCGAGACACCAAGATTGCTGCTTATGTCTGAATCAGCACGGCATCCAAACGGATTGGCCAATTCAAGTGGAAAGGTCGGCAAGTATCTAATGTTTAATGCCTCGCCATCTTCGTGGGGGGTATTTGATGAACCCTTGAATGAATTCAAGAGCGCGCAGGTGACGAGAATCCTTCTGGATTTTTATAACACCGATCCTGCGAGAGGCTTCTATGGCGGTGGCGGGATGGATGCCCGATTCATGGGAATCGGCCCCATGTATTATGCTCTTAATGGTATGGCACCCGATGTACCAAAATGGGGGAAAGGATTCAAAGACGCCTTGGCTAACGACTTCACGAGGACCATGACCGTGATGGCACATACAACGTCATTGGCACAGGAAAGCAATAACATAAGCCTGGATCCGAAGGTAAAGGACAAGTGGGGTCGGCCTGCAATTCGAGTCACCTACCACGACCACAAAGATGATCTGGCAACGATGACCTTCTTGACAGATAGGGCGAGAGATCTTCTTGACGCGGCCGGTGCAAAGAAGTATTGGACGGATCCGATAAAACCTCAAGACCTGGCTGCACACCTTCTTGGTACCTGCAGAATGGGAGACGAAGGAGAGTCTTCGGTGGTTGACAAATTCCATCGCAGTCATGACGTATCCAACCTCTTCATATGTGATGGGTCAAGCATGGTCACCTCGGGTCGTGGACAGCCTACCATGACGATCCAAGCTCTAGCCTTTAGGGCAGCTGAACACATTTCAGAATTCGCAAAGAGAGGTGATCTGGGCTAAATGACTTGGACCTTATCAAAAGGTGACCAAGAATGGTGGTCTCTGAATAAGAGTTTTTTTTGACCTCTTCGAAAGAATTCAAGAGGATGTAGATCTAGCCCATTAGTAATGAAGGACCCTTGCAGTTGAGCGAGTGTGCCTTAGGCGAAGTTGTGGCCTCTTGACATTACACGACTCTTCTTTACCTTTGTAGTTAGAAAGAGCTGTTCATCAGCGGCTACGCGGCCAACCACCCAAGAAGCCCTCACCCAAAGCTTATGTCCATTCAAGAGCAAGACCTCGTTCTGACAAATGAATTGCAAGAAATCCGTGGATCCGGGGCAGTGAACCCATTGAAAAGTGTCCAGCAATCCATGAATGATGCCGAACTTACGGCGATCTGCCTATCTGGTGGCGGCATAAGGAGCGCTTCATTTTGTTATGGTGTTCTCCAAGGTTTGGCGGGCGAACTTGGCAAGGCGACGGACGATTTTGACTATCTCAGTACGGTTTCGGGTGGAGGGTATATCGGGACTTGGCTCAAGGCGCGAAGCTCCAAGAAAAGTGGTGCCTCGTCTCTAGCGCCAAGTGCATCGGAAGTGCTAAAGAGCGAGGAAGAGCTTGCCAAGCTGAGGAAGGTTTCCGGATATCTGGCACCCGCAAAGTGGCAATTTTGGGGATTGATAGGGATTGTTCTACGGAATCTACTTCTCAATTGGGTGGTCCTTTTGCCCCTCATGGCTGCACCGATTGCTTTCATAATGGGCCTCAGTGATCGAGTAGGCTACAGTATTTTTTTACTTCTTCTTTTCTATCTGGTCATCATTGCCTTTTTCCATTTCATTAGACCGGCAGGAAACGAAGAGCGGATGGCTCTTGCTCTTAAGCTAGTCGCGACATGGGGTGGATTAGTTGCGATTGAATGTTTCTTTCCTTGGCTAAAAAACCAGTTAACAGTTCTAGGAATTTTGAGCGGAATTTCCATCGCAGGCCTCATTCCACATGTCTTGAATGCCCACTCTTTTCTTACCGAATCGAAATTAAATCCGCGGTGGATCCTCGTTGTGGCGGCTATTTTGTTTCACTTGCTTGCATTTTTCCTTGTCTTCTGGTTTCTGGAAGATCTAGTTCCAGATCCTCGAATATTATTTGAGTTCAATTTCTTTTCCCACAATGAAGTGATAAATGTCTTTTTGTGGTATGCGATCGTTTTAATGATTCTTGCCTTTGTCCTAGCGAATATTCTTGGACCCAATAGGATCTCGCTTCGCTCGATGTATGAGTCAAGATTGGCTGACGCATTTCGCCTTTTCGATTTTGACCTTGAGGATTCCAACAAAAAATCACTGTATCACATAATTAACTGCACCTTGAATCAGGATTCGATCAGTGGCAGTGCGGATATGGAAAGACAGGGCAAATCCTTTTTCTTTAGCCCGGAATATTCAGGCTATTTTGGCAACTACAAGAGACTTGGGAGATATAGGGCCTCCAAGGCCATGTCGATTTCAGGAGCTGCCGTGAGTCCGAGAATGGGATCGAGAAGTTCTCAATTGATATTCTTTCCGCTTAGCTTCTTTAACGCAAGGCTAGGAGCCTGGATGAGATGGAATAGAGGCGACAACGAGCATGGGCTGGGAGTCTTTGACAAATTCCTATCACGAATACGAGAGCTCATTCCGATTCGAGTCCGAGAAGACGAGTTGGTATATCTCTCAGATGGAGGCCATTTTGACAACATGGGTTTGTACGAAATGGTGAGACGTCAATGTCGATACATCGTCGTGGTAGACGCGGAGCAAGATCCAGTAATCTCATTCGGTGGAATGGGAGACGCAATCCGAAAAATAAAAAGCGATTTTCGCGTACCCATATCATTAAATACAAAAAACAAAGGTCGCGGCCTCTACACAGGCACAATTCATTACTCCCATCTTAACACAGCGACAGAGAAATTCAAGGATGGAATAGTAGTTGTTTTCAAACCAGAGCTTGTGGGCGATCCGCCAGCGGATGTGGTGGCTTACCACAGGAAGAATCCGAGCTTTCCACATCAGACAACGGCAGATCAGTTTTTCAATGAATCGCAGTTCGAAAGTTATCGTGCCTTGGGGAAATCGATGTCAGAATATTTTCTCGACATGTTCAACAACCTCTATGTTCGGCCGATCAAAACGAAAGAAGCACGTTTAGTTGTCAAGCGTCTATCCTCGGTCGCCTATGCTTTAAAAAGTAATCTTAAACCTCCTGAAAAGGCAGGAGCTATCGTTTACAAAAAGGTACGGCGAGGATATCGTTTCTTTATGGTAAAGTCGAAAGACGAGAGCACCTGGGTTTTGCCCAAGGGCTACATTCGGGAAGGTGAAAGAGCCATGGCCTGTGCCATGCGCGAAGTCCGAGAGGAATTAAACCTTGTACCCAAAAAACCACCTCTCAAGCCGACCGACAGGCCATTCGAAGGAGTTCGCTTTACTGCCGAATACGAGTTTCGCGGCCATATATTCTCTAACGTCTATTTCTTGGTTAGTCTTGATCAACTCGAAGAACTCCCAGAAGCCGGACCACTTTTTGAACAATGGAAGCGGAAAAAGGATTGGCGCTCAGTACAAAGTGTCAAAACAGATAATATCAAGATGGTCCTTGAAAAGGCGATTCGGAGGATTAAGGAAGAAGGCTGACCTGTCTCGTCCTGCTTCTCCAGACATTATGCTGGTCCTGCAAAACTCGCATCGATTCGGGCGAGTTTCTATTCTGATTGAGTCTTCCTCATCGTATTAATCTAGCCCAAGAATGAGGTATGCGAATCAGAACTATGAACTACCTTAACCAGAGCTATAGGAAGTAGCGAAGCAAACCCACCAGAAGCCAGACCAGCCATCCCCGATGCCAACAAACAAACCTTCTCGCAAGAAAATTCCTTTTGATGTTAGTCCGGGCTTCACCGATTATCTAAGCAAGTACAACAGGACGGTCAAGCTCCCCATTTACTATGAGGAGTTAATGCACTACAATAATTCCATTCCTTTGATCGACTTGACTGGAAAGGACACCTTGTGGGAGACCGTTTACTACGACGATTACTATCCCCGGGGAATACCTCAGGCTCTGATCGAAATCTATTCACTGTTAAAAACGGATGGTGACATCGATGCACATGAACACCTTTCGGTAGATCGGATCGACTACTGCTCTTTTGGAAATACGCATCCCTTTCGAGTTCGCATTATCAACCGACTCAACGATAATTACGATCACTACTACATCAAGCGAACTGATTCATCGAGAGTCTACGGACTGGAGTTAGAACATCTATTGTCTCCGGATCGAGTTCGTTATATGATTGACGGCGGGACGATTGTGGAGGAGCACATCGTTGGTCTCCCGGGCGATTTTTTCTTGCAGGAGCGTCTCGAGGATTCGGAGTTCAATCAAATAAGGATGGCCAAGGAATTCGTAAAATTCAACGAACGATGTTTTGTTCGACTCCTCGGAGATATGAGGTCGTACAACTATGTAGTCGACATTACGCCGGACATCGAGGCAACGCAGTACAGGATACGGGCGATCGACTTTGATCAACAGTCTTACGAGGGTCGAAAGAATTTCTACCTCCCCCAATATTTTTCTGATAACAATCCGATCATCAATCTCGGCATCAAGCACATGGATCCGAAGACTGTGAGGCAATATCAGCTTGAGGAGCGAATTCTAATTAAGAATCGCATTGTACTGTCCATGGATCGACTGACGGCCTTGATAGGTCACATGAGAATAGACCGTATCTCAAGTCACGAGAAGACGGAGCAGCTTCGCAACGAACTGGCAGTACATCATGAGAATGATGCCTTTCTAAGTTGCGAGAGCATGGGTGATGTCGTATTGGCCAATATTGAATTGCTCCTACAGAAGAAATTTAAACAGAGTATCGTCTTCGCGAAGGGAACGTGAAATGAGTTGTGAGTTTTGGGTGATGGGTTTTGAGTAGTTTTGGGTTACAAGTCTGTAGTTACGTCAAATGAATGAGGACTCCATTGGTGACTCATTTCCTGAGTCACTGAAAACTCTTACCCTCAGAACAACTCAGGACTCATCACCCAAAACTCACAACTCATTTCCCTAGCCAATAGCTCAACTTTATCCCAAAGAAGTTGTCCCCGCCGGCCTGAAAAGCGTCGACTAAGGACTGTCCGGTAACAAAGTCTCCGACCGGATTAAATCCTGATCGATCTTGCTGCCACAGGGCATATAGTGTGCTGCCAGGTCGCCATTCCCAACGAAGGACCGCATTGCTTCTAAATGAGACGAGGTTGAAATCTCTCTGGGGAAGTGTGAAACTCTGATCTCCATGGACTACTTCATACCCATCTTCGATGCTTGAGATTGTCGTACCCTCTTCGCCATAGATGTTTAATAGTTGACTTTCTGCCGCGTCCAACTCACCGAAGTCATAGAACTTTCCGCTCGCTGCGAATGGCTCAGCATAGAGTTCCAGTGAGAGGTTTGGGGTGAATGTGTAATCCAGTCGCAATTGGGTGGACAGGGTGCTTCGGTCTATGAGTGAAAATACGTAGCGTGTACCGAAGGTCTCTGTAGGTCCGCCTGATCTTGTCCCGATGTATTGCCTTCCTGCTCGCATTTGAGAATAATTTGGTCCGAGCGAGAGTTGCATCGCGTCTCCTGGTTGCCAACCCAATTCCAATTCTGCCTCAAAAATCCTTCGATCGAGACTATTCCAGTCATACACAACTTGGGCCTCCCATGTTACTCGTCGGGCGGGATTTCCAGAAAAATCCCATTCGGTGGCCCAATAAGATCCCGTGCCCATTCGAGGTCCACCTCTAGTCATCGTATCACTAAATGAATCTAGTCCGTGATCAATCTCCAGACCCGTCGACCAGAAATTGCTCCAGGTTAAATCTAGCCTAACTTCTCCACCAGTACGTTGTCGCTGTCCGCCTGAATTCCAGCTCATGACACTGTTAGCAGAAATATCCCAATGCTGGAAGAGTTTTGAAGGGACGTTATCGCGATACTGAACAAATAGGTATTGGAGGAGGTCGTCGGCCTTTCCAAAACGACCAATGTCGTTCGTATCTATACCGGGACTTTCAGCACTCAAGTAAAACCCACCGGTCCACGCTCCGGTATTTTTCCTAAAAAAGGTACTCGCATTAAAGCCCGATAGGCTTGTTCGACTTGAGTCGAAGTTGACGTGGCTAGCATCAGGGCGCTGGTAGTAGTGAACGGATGATTTTTGCAAGGCACTAATCCTTTCGCTGGTCCCGCGGACGTGGCTTACACCCGCATCAATATCCAAAATATAATCACCATCACGAAAGCGAATTACCGTTTCCGTTGCAGCGGTGTAGGATTCGTTGTTTAACACATCAGCGATGGCTTCACTTGAGTCCATCAGCCGTTGAACGGAGGTCAGGGTGAGCCCAACGCTGGAACCGTTTGAGCCAAGTTCTTGCTGGGCGGCAACGGCGAGATATCCACTAGTCGGCTCGACCTTGGTTTTGCCAAACTGACGAGTATCCGAATCAAAAGTCCGTGCAAATTCCTTCTGAGTAGCTGCAGCGAGCGCGTTGATCGATAGTCCCGAAGCCAGACGGCCCGTAATCTTGGTTGCTCCTAGAATGGTCGTATTGCTTGGATATTCTACATAGTCGCCACTTGCGCGTCCGCGCGGTGATGTACCGATACGTCTAGAGTAGAAGTGTAGCCCTCCCAGAAGATCGCTTCCCTCGGTAAAGAAGGGCCGTCTTTCAGGAAAAAATGTTTCGAAAGCCGAAAGATTGACTTCAGCTGGATCTGCTTCGACCTGTCCAAAGTCCGGATTGATGGTTGCATCTAGAGTCAGGTTAGAGCCAAGTCCCATTTTCAAGTCCAATCCAGCCCTCGCGCTGCTGTCAAAAGTATTGAGGAATGGATCGTCGGAATCAACTTCACCTCTGAGGATACCACTGCTGGCTGTGTAAGGCAGGAGTTCGATTCTTCTGGACGACCTAATGTCCTTCAATCCAGTCAATAGGCCAAATCTTGATGACCAGCCCGTCTCTTCCTTCGGGATCATGATCCAATAGATGTTTTCGTTTTTAGCCGGTATTTTACGACTGATATTTATTCCCCATGTCTCTTGTCCTTCAGTAAATCGCAGTTGTGAAAAGGGGATTCTCATTTCCGCCGTCCATCCTTGGGAGTCAAAATTAGTCCTCGCTGACCAGACTGGATCGAAAGAATAATCTGCCTCATCCTGCTCGTCGCTGCCGTGAAAATAATCGATTCGGACACCAGCCGCCGAGACAGCAAAAGTGTAGGCCGTTCTTCTGTCCAAGTAACTGTCTAGGGAGACGGCTATTTGCTCGGAGTTGTTTTCACTGTCACGTCGCGCAACCACTGATCGGATATTTGCCGGGTCAGAACTGAACATTCGGGCGGCAATGTAAATGGCCTGATCGTCATAACTGATGGCGACCTCGGTTCTATCAGAGGGCTTTGAGCCTTCTAGCGGTTCTCTCTGGAGAAAGTCGGAAGTCCAAGTCGCTTTGGCCCAGATTTCGTCGTCCAAGCGTCCATCAATCCTTGGTGCTGAGCTTCGAGCATCTAAGACCGACATTTGTTTGAAGTCTTTGGCAGATGCTATTATCTGTTCAGCTGAACCGCTCGATTGAGTAAAGGCTAAAGAAGGAGACAGTAAAATTGATCCGAGAAGGAGTAGTCTGGTCAGCATAAATGTTCTTGTTATCAACAAGGCTTGGGTAATGAATGTCGCTATCTACGAGTGACGTCGTAATAAGTTACGATGATTCTCGTAGTATCTCGAAAACTACGATGATCTTTGTCATAACGACGGTCTCTACATTTCTTGGTTCTTACCCAAAACCCACAACTTCCTCTAGCAAGCTGGCATGTTGACGGCGATGGCAAGTCCACCTTCTGAAGTCTCCTTGTACTTTCTGCTCATATCTTTGGCCGTTTCCATCATGGTTTTCACGGCCATGTCCAAACTTATTTGAGCTTCCGTTGGATCTCGATCGAGTGCAAGTTCGGCCGCCGTGATGGCCTTGACGGCGCCCATCGAATTTCTCTCGATGCAAGGAATCTGAACAAGTCCGCCAATTGGGTCACAGGTCAAGCCGAGATGATGTTCTAGCGCGATTTCTGCAGCAACCAGAACATGATCTGGCGATCCACCAAGGACTTCGGTTAGGGCTCCTGCGGCCATTGCGGACGACACGCCTATTTCCGCCTGGCATCCTCCCATGGCCGCGGAGATCGTCGCGCCCTTCTTGATGATGCTGCCGATCTCACCAGCAGTCAAAAGGAATCGGCGAATTTCTTCTTGACCCGCATTTTCGTTTACAAAGCAAAGGTAGTACATAAGAACGGCTGGTATGACGCCTGCGCTGCCATTGGTTGGTGCCGTCACGATGCGGCCCATAGATGCATTTACCTCATTGACGCTCAGCGCAAAACAGCTAACCCATTTCATCACTTTAGCGAAGGGTGTGTCTGCGATACGGATGCATTTGAACCAAGAATCCATGTCGTCATAATCTCGACCTTCATTCAGGCGCTCACTCATCCTCGCCGCTCGCCGAACGACGTTCAAGCCACCTGGAAGTGTACCATTGCTATGACAACCGATGTACATGCATTCGAGCATCGTCGTCCAGACTCGATCTATATCTTGCTCGATTTCTTGCTTTGATCTCAAGGTTAGTTCGTTGGCGAGGACAATTTCAGATATCGATTTATTTTGGGAAAGACAGTGCTGAGCCAAGTCATCGGCTATTTGTATCGGAAAGGGAAAGCTAACTTCTCTTTCTGTTGGTTCTTGCCTCTCGAATTCGTGGACCACAAAACCACCACCGATGGAGAAATAGGTACTGGAGGTCGTCTCTCCGTCATTTAATCGAGCAATGAATTCTAGCCCGTTGGGATGGTAGTCGAGAAAGTCCCGCTCGAAGATTATGTCTCTTTCTTTAGAGAAGGGAATGCTCTTGCTTCCCCTTAGCATTAGATTTCCAGTCGATTTTATATGCTCAATATTATCAGGGATGTCCTCGACCGGAATCGTCTCAGGATCCTCACCAACAAGTCCGAGGATGATCGCTAAATCGGTCGCATGTCCCTTACCCGTCAAAGAAAGCGAGCCATAGAGGTGAACTTGAATTGCCGTGATCGAATCAAACTGACCGGACTCTTCAAGTTCTAACAACCACTTTTGCGCCGCTCTCCATGGACCAAGTGTGTGCGAACTGGAAGGACCAATTCCAATCTTCAACATGTCGAAAACACTGATCTGCTCCATTGGAGTTTTACTATTTATCGGAGGGATTTAGTTGAGGTGAGGATACAACCTTTCCAAACAAAGGGCACTCCGGAAAGACGATGGAGCCTTTGTCAGCCAATTTTCTTCCTATACAAATGTTGGACTTTATCTTCAAGGGATTCTCGGGAAGAAAATAAGTACTTCAAAAGACTCCATCGTCTTTCCAGCGGCAATCAAATCTATTCGGATGGAGCAGAATATTCTTGTTGTCTGGCCCTATCGATAGAGATGTTTGGCATCAACTGGTACTGCAGAATAGATTCCGAGCTTAGGACCACGATAACAACACCGACAACTGGGACTCGATGCAGGAAATTCCCTCCGAGTCAAAGAATGGGAATACGATGTATTAGGTATGCCAATGGAAAGAAGAAAATATATTCTTGGGGCTTTGACCAGTGGAGCCGAATCTACTCGCAGTCATTTTTCCTTGAAGTATCTCTAATTCTATCTCTCCAGAGGCTAAATGCCAGTCCGTTTTTCATCTGACTATCGGAATCTGCCTGAGACAGATCGGACTGGACTTAGCACGCGTGATTCCGTCTATTTGAAGTTGAATAGAAAGGGAAATATGACAACTACGATCCAAGCCCAAATGGCATAGACCGGTAAGTAAGCCGTCTGCCATTTCTCGAGAGCGACAAAACCACCGCGACCTCGGACAAATTTTACGTAGAGGACTGCAGACCAGGTAAGATTGACGACTAATATTAGATTTTCTCCAAGCGCCGCAATTCGGTTTGGACTATATCCGAATTCTGCGATTCTCGATAGGATGGCCCACAGTGCAATCGCATTGACCAAGAGAGCGCTCACTACCAGAGCAAGTTGAAGGAAATCAAATAATCCTGGCTTTGCTTGGGGATCGCGTGCCGACATTGAATAAAGAAGCAGAGCGACGACGAGGACAAGTATCAAGTCGAAGCCGATCAGGACTTCTCGATCCAGAAGGATTCCGCTCCCGGTGAATAGCATTGTAACTAGAAAGGCGAGTAAAAGTATGGTGAAAAGCGGCGTGAATAGCATCGTCAGGACAGGAGCCATATTCTCAATGACACTCTTTTTGGCTTCCACCAGCCAGGCAGCGACTATCACAGCACCCATGATTCCACATGGTATGATCCAGTTTACAATTAATGTCTCCGCGTCAAAACCGATTGCGCCAAAGATGAACATGGTGGACCCCATCAAAAGACCTCCACCGAGGGCAATGAGAACGAGGTATATGAACCATTCGCCGGTAAAACGGACGAAGTTCATCCTGTGCACGTAGCTGTTCCAAGAATCGCCGACATAGGCAATCCCTACAGCCAACCAAAGGGCAATGGGGAGGTGCAGTACCGCCAAAACCATCGTATGTCCTTCATATTCAAACGGAATCAGATTCATGGCCAAGATGCCAGCGACAAATGATACATCGGCGAAGAGTGATGTCTTGAGATTCCAGCTTCGTTTTAACACGAAAAAGGCAGCGAGAAAGGGAAGGGAAAAGAAGACGAAGTTGCGGATATAGAAGAATTCAGCTGCATCTGTACCCCAATGTTGACCAAAGAGCTCGGGTACTTTAATGGCGAGGGCTGAAGCAACAGCAAGCGCAAGTGCGATGGCTACTTCCCGAGTCCACATTGTGCCCGACGAATCATTGTCCGCAACAACCAGTCGTTTCCAAAGTCGCTCAGAGTGCTCGCGAGCAAACTCGCGCGATAAGCTATCGAGCTCACCAATGCGCTTCACTGCAATGAGGAAGGATTCATCTGCATCCAAGCCGGAACTCTGTAGATCGGCTACCTGACTTCGGAGATGATCTTCGAGCTCATCGACATCGCTTTGGTCGATGCCTCCACGTCGCTGTACAAAGGACCGCCATTCGTCTATTCGCTCTTCGAGCGCTGCTTCGTTTTCTAAGTGCTCCATATAGGTTTATGTTTGACAAACTTTAAGGGATTGAAAGGGGTTGCTCCAAGTGTCTCATTTACGACCTTCCACTGCCGTTGCTGCTTGGAGAGTTCTTCGATGCCCTGATCTGTAAGGCGATAGTATTTTCTGCGTCGGCCGGTTTCCGACTTTCCCCAGTTTGCCTCGATCAGACCATTTCTTTCCAGGCGATGCAAGACTGGATAGAGCATCCCGTCCGTCCATCGAAGTTGTCCTTGGGATAGTCCATCGACTCGCTTGATAATGGCATAGCCATAACTCTCGCCCTCCTTGAGGATGGACAAGACCAATGGCGTCGCGGAGGCGGCAACAAGGTCTTTTCCTATGTCAACAGAGCTCGCCAAGTCTAAATCATGTTTTGAGTGTGATACATAGAGGCAATATACATTGCAGATCTATGTATAGCAAATTTATATCTGTTACAACTATCAAATCAGAAACCAATCTTTAGAAACATAGCCCTAATTAAGTCTTTGTTAGGCTTCCAATTCTAGGATGGACCCTTGGCGCAACACTTCGCATATTGTGAGTTGAACAAAGCGCTAAATGAAAGAGCTTAAGCCACGCATTTCAACAATCATCTGATCGCAATAGAAACAAAAAGGTATAATTATGGATTTGGCAACGATTCACGAATTTCTGGGATGGTGCACGGCTCTTAATCTAGGCGCTTACCTCATTACTACCCTCAAGCTGACCTTATCCAAAGACAAGTCGAGCAAGCTTCATGGCAAGTGGTTCAACATCGAGCCTTCATCAGT
This sequence comes from Rhodothermales bacterium, assembly GCA_965250215.1. Taxonomy (GTDB): domain Bacteria; phylum Bacteroidota; class Rhodothermia; order Rhodothermales; family DATKEJ01; genus CBDFNN01. The sequence goes on from CBDFNN010000004.1 coordinate 689,950, forward strand.
GCGGGAGACCTATCTAGTGCATTTGCTAGTCTACAAAGTCGTCTTCATCACATTCAACCTAGTACCCTATGTTGCATTAAGTCTGATGACGTATTGATCTCATTTAGCGCAGCTTTGATCGTGATTATTTTTGCTCATTTGACTACTTTGGATTCCAAACAATGAGACGAGTATGTCACTATCGATTGGGGTTATAGGAACTGGGAAAATCGTAGAGCGCGGTCATCTACCGGGCTTTGCCGAGGACGAAAGGTGTAAGGTCACGGCCATTGCGGGTCGGAATACCTCAAGACTCGATGAGCTTGGTCGCGACTTCGATATCCAAAAAACGTACCCCGATTGGCGGGCCATGATTGAGGAAGAGGAGCTTGACGCCGTGAGCATTGCAACGCCACCTTTTTTGCATGCTGAAATGTCAATCGCTGCCATGCAGGCTGGAATCGATGTATTGGTTGAGAAGCCCGTGACTTCATCGATTGAAGAATTGGAGGCCATGGTTGCCTGCGCGGAAGAGCATGGAAGAATTGGGATGGTGGAACAAACGCTTCGCTACAATCCGGTATTCGAAGCGGCGCATAAATTAATTCAAGAAGGAGCTATAGGAGAGATTACTCGGATACACGGAGCACTCCTGAATAGAGGCCCTCGATCCTGGGCACCAGACTCTACTTGGTTCTTCGATACAAAGCTTTCCGGTGGCGGACTTCTGCTCGATTCGGGTGTTCACGTCGTCGATCTCATTCGCCATTTCACTGGAGCCAATTTCTCAGAGTTGAGGGGCGATCTCGTCTACATGGATGAGGAGGGAATCGAGGAAGAAGCCATCTTGATCGGAGAATTGGCAAGTGGTATTCAAGCTAGTGTCAACCTTTCCTGGCATGTTGATCCAGCACAGTCCATTCTCAGCGTTTTCGGTAGTCAAGGTCACATGCAGATCAATGTGCAGGCGCCGGATCCGATCATACTATACCAAGGTGACATAGTCACTCGGCCGAGTGTTGAGGCCTCATCGATTTATGGCTCTTGTTATCGTCACTTCATCGATTGCTGTTTGGATAGGGCAGAACCCTCCAGCTCTCTTCAGGACAACCTGAATACGCTGAAGCCACTCTTGGCGATTTACGATAGAGAAGACACAATTCGGAGACATCGCTAGACTTCTGTCCAATAAAAGGCCATTAGAATGCTATTCGCAGAATTTATCGCACTCGTCCGGAATGGAGATCTTGATGCAGTACGTGTCGCCGTCAAATCCAACCCAGACCTCATTCACGTTTCCGCGCCTGGCCAGAACGAACAAGAATCGACCGCCCTCCACTGTGCAGCGCGACACAGTCATCTGGAAATCTGCAAATACCTCGTAGAACAAGGAGCTGAAGTTTATTCGCATCCCACTGCCACATATCCTGCTGTCTTCGGTGCTATCAACAATCGATACTTTGATGACCGACCCTATTCACAAGCGGTCGTGGATTACTTCCTCTACGAGATCCCGGAAAAGGCAGCCGGTACAGCTGGCTACGGACTGACTATTAATTTGGCTGCTCGCCTCGGATACGGCGACATAGTTCGAAAGCATCTTGATAGAGATCCCTTAGCTGTGCACTATCGAGGCTGGATAGGAGACACGCCTCTTCACTGGTCAAGCCACAACGGTTATGTGGAGATCGTGGAGATGCTCCTTGACGCCGGTGCTGATATTGAGGCCGATGAGATCAATTGCTATGGAGGAAAGCCACTTCACTGGGCTAGTGAGTCCAAGCCAGCCGTTGTCAGACTTCTTCTAGAACGTGGCGCCGAGGTCGACTCACGGAATATCAAGAAAGGAGCAAACTATGAAGGTATCACACCGCTCTGCATGAATTGTCTTATGCCAGACGATTGCGCGGAAGTCACTCAGATCCTCCTTGATGCCGGAGCCGATCCGAGTGTAAAGTTCAAACGAAAGTCGCTCACACGCATCGCAAAGAAAAAAGGCAACAAGAAGATACTCGAAGTGCTGAAGGCCCACTAGATGCCCAGTCCATGGATTCACGAGTGACTTGGCTAAGGTCTTAGTAAACGACGAGCCTTCCCGTCTTTCTAACACCATCTACCTCCAAAGCATAGAAGTATACTCCGCGCACGAAGCTAGACGTATCAAACTTAGTCAAATGACGACCTGGCACTTGGTCCTCTTCGACTAGCCGCTCCAGCAATCGTCCATGGAGATCGTAGATGTTGAGATTCACCATCGATGGGGTCGCCAATCGATAGCTGATCGTAGTTTCACCGAAGGAAGGGTTCGGATAATGTCCGTCTAATTCAAAAGCACCTTTTTGTCGGACTGGGTCTGAAGAGGTGATGTCAATAAGCGAAGCGGATGTGTAGGTCTGTGCAAGATATCGTCCACTCTTCAAAGGCTCACCAGAAGGTGTGCCCGATATGCTTAGAGGATCAACATTTTGAGCTTCACCGACGGCCTGAATGTAGTAGAAATACTCGTCTCCAACTCGGGCCGTCGTGTCTGGAAAACTATCTAACTCTGGGCTCAGCGTCGCGATCAATTCGTAGCCGCAGATAATACTCTGATCCGTGAGGCAGTTGTTGCCATAGAGATTGTCGGGCCACTTGTCCGTTCGATAAATTTCCCAGCCAGTTACTTGGGGTCCTTCGTTTGGACGATCCCACTCCAAATTAATTCTATCAGCTTCACTCGAGACACTGAATCGACTTGGAGGTCGAGGCGGCTCCACGATGGGATAGCGTGACATCTTGTCGCTGGCCGAAAAAAGATCTCGAGCTCTGTAAAAAGTTTGAAAGAGAGAATCGCGAGCCGAGAGCACCCATTGATTCTTAGTCTGTCGCTCCGTGCCGACAAAGACCTCGTCGTAGTCAAATGGAGTAGCATCTATGGATCCGTCACCATTGGCGTCATATTCTATCATGACCTCGTTTCCATTTCCTCCTCCTCCAACGTAGCTCATCCCAACTTTCGCGGCTGCATCAAAGCTAAGTCCGGCCACTCCTTCAGATACCACGATGTCGATGCATTCCCCGGGCCCCATGTCATAAGGACCGTAAGCCGTGGTTGCAGAGAAACCCCCTTGTAAGAGGTCCACAATCGGGTAATTCCAGAATTCCTTGTGGGGAAACAACCTAGTCGCCATGTGTGGATAAATTCGTCCTGAGCAACTGCTGCATTCAATATCAGGGGGGAAGTATCCGGGATTTGGGAAATGATCTGATTGGATACGGAGCTGGTAGTATTGTTGAGGTGTAGGTTCTGATCGATCCACTCGATCGAATCCATCGTTGTCGATCCACGACATAGTTCGCGGTTGTTCTATATCATGGGTGGCATCTGTGGGTGAGACATCCGCATGAAGAAGTGACCTACCTGCCATCGTATGGCTACTCAGGCGTCCCAGAGAATCTCCGTCGGCAACCGTCTCGTGCTCGTCCGAAGTGAGAGGCCGACCCAGATTGATACCAGGACCAAAATAGTCGGGGCCAATCCAAGAGTACTGGGCGGTAAAGTCAACAGGATAATCGTCGAAACCATCACCAACCACGTCATAAATCGTGTATCTTCCCCAGAACTGGTCTGCAGCTCCGTTCCAGGTAGCTTGCTCGTTGCCGGGCCATCGGTGTGTACGGAAAAAGTAGACTCCCTGAAGACTCTGGTTTTCTAATTCGATCTCCTCATCACCGTCGATATTTCCCGTGTTACAGTAGTTGTAGTGGATGATGTGATAGTTGTCGTGATAGGGATTGGTGTAGGCGTATATCCAGCGATTTGTTGTAATCCCCACGGGCATGTTGTGGATATTGTGGATGGCTCTGTCAGCGGCCAATCCTGGATCAATCTGATCTAGTACGGCTTCTTTGTTACTAGATTGAACTCCATCAACTTCTACCAGAGTATCGCTATAGCGACCATAGAGACTGTGCTTAATAGGATAGCTCTCTCGGTCTCTCAGACTTAGCGGACCAATTTTCACAACATGAAATGGGTGGAGTACTCCATCGGCATCGGTCCAATCTTTTACTCCAATCCAAAAGCCGTTGCCATATTCATGACTCGAGTGTCTTTGTATAGCCGGATACTCCATTCCCCTGGCTGGACCGGCATTTCTTGGACGGGCTCCTGCACTGGAGTAGATATTGTGATAGGCTCCAATATCCAGCCAAAGCGGTTGGAATAGACTGTCAGGGTCGATTTGTTGGGAATGGACACAGAGCGGTAGACCGATCGTCAGAATGGCGATGTAGAGTGAAGTCTTCATTATCTCATCGTTTGAATAAACATAATCGATATGCTTCTCTAGTACAAAGTCCATGGTGCTCATGAGGTGTAGAGACTTTTGCCTTATAGATAGCTATCATCAAGAGCCTCGACTGAATTATTCTTGTCCTTCTTTCCTAAATCCAATCCATGCGTCAATACTTGAAACCGATGAACATGCGGGATGCCACCCAGCATGAACGACCAGCAACTCAACTAGAGCTTTTCTTTGATCTCGTTTTTGTCATCGCCATTGCTTCGGTAACTGCGGCCTTCCACCACTCTATTTCGGAGGCGCACGGTCTTGAAACCCTGCCGAATCTAATTTTTACCTTCATGGCCATTTGGTGGGCATGGATGAACTTCACCTGGTTCGCAACGGCATTCGACAATGACGATGTTCTTTATCGACTGCTCACCATTTCAATCATGGGAGGGGCATTGATATTTGCGGGAGGTGCGGAAAGCATTTTCAACACGATGCAGTTTGGGATCGCTATTATCGGATGGATTCTCATGCGCGTCAGTATGATAATCTTGTGGCTTCGCGCTGCGAAGCATAATCCTGATGTGCGGAAGACCTGCACCCGCTATGCAATTGGTCTTGGATTTGCACAGTGCCTTTGGATCGTCTTATATATTGTAGGCGAAAGCGGCATAGCGGGCATCCTTCCAGGAACGCCTACCTTTATGATCCTAGGTTCGCTGACCTTTCTTGTTGAATTTGCGGTGCCGGTCTGGGGCGAGAAAGCAGCGCCGACGTCCATTCATAATGGACACATAGTAGAACGCTACGGCCTTCTAAATATCATCGTTTTGGGTGAAGTTCTTTTGTCAATTTCCTTCATCGCCAGCAAATTCTTTGAAGGGCATGGTTCATTGGAGTTAGTAGTATTGGGTATTAGCTCGCTGATAATTGTCTTCGCCTTATGGTGGGTCTATTTTCTCGATGAAGTCAGCATTCCAACAAACAGTGTGTTTGCTGCCTTTGCCTGGGGCTATGGTCATTTCTTTATTTACCTTGGAGCAGCTTTGCTGGGCTCGGGTATTGGCGCCGAATTGGACGTCCTGACGCATCATTCCAAACTGCATGGTCACGAGGCCATTCCTTATATAGCTGCGCCAATTACTGTCTACTTTGTCACCTTGTGGGCAATTCGAGATCGGCACGAGAACTTGGGTCATGCGCAACATTCCTTACTGATATCATCCATTGCCATATTGGGTGCAGCATTCGCTGGCATGCCGATAGCTGTGATTACCGTGTTGGTAGTTGTTGCCGTTGTATGGCGAATGTGGGGCGATCGTTACACGCAAGCAGAAACAGTCCATCTGGATAACAACAAATAGATGTATAAAAGTCGATTACTTTTTCTTATTCCTGCACTTCTATTACTGTCCTGTCAGCAAGATCGAGGATACTCTGACCATGCCGAGCTGAGCCTTGCTGATTTCTCTGACGCCATCATCGTTGATGGACATGTCGACTTCCCCAACGCGACCATGGGCAAAGACGTAAACCCACTCGATACGGGAGGCACAACTAACTTCGATTATGCCAGGGCGAAAACTGGCGGGCTCAATGCGCCATTTATGTCGATCTATGTCAGCAGACATCACCAAAACGATGGTACCGCAACAGAACGTGCCGATTCCCTAATCGACTACGTAGAAAGTATCGCACAGCGCTTCCCAGATAATTTTGCCCTGGCTCACAGTGTTGCTGAACTTCGGACAGCGACAGCGAAGGGATTGATAAGCCTACCTATGGGAATGGAGAACGGCGCACCCATTGAAGATGACCTGACTCTGCTCGATCACTTCCACGAAAGAGGAATTCGATACATCACTCTGACTCACTCCGTACCAAACAAGATTTCCGATTCCAGCTACAGCGATGATCGGCCATGGGGAGGACTGTCTCCATTTGGAGAATTGGTCGTCAAGCGAATGAACGAGCTCGGTATCATGGTTGACGTTAGTCATCTTTCGGATGACTCCATAAAGGATGTTCTAGCGATCACGGAAGATCCCGTCATTGCTTCGCACTCTGGTGCTCGTCACCTGACCCCAGGATTCGAGAGGAATCTCTCCGATGAGCTCTTGAAAGGAATGGCGGAAAAAGGCGGCGTCGCCATGATCAACTATGGGTCTCATTTCTTGACGAAGGAAGGAAGCCAACGTCGACTTACACGACCTGCGATTTACCTCGAGTATCTCGCCGAGCGAAATCTCGAAGACAAGCCAGAGATTTATACCGAATTTCGAATCTGGTTTGATGAGAATCATCCGCTTCCTTACGCATCGGTTTCGGATGTTCTTGATCACATTGATCATATCAATGATCTGGTGGGTGTAGATCACGTGGGATTGGGTTCGGACTTCGATGGAGTAGGTGATTCCCTACCGATCGGATTGAAGGATGTGAGTCAGACGCCGAATATTATTTCTGGTCTGATCGAAAGAGGCTACTCGGAGGAAGACATCCGGAAAGTCTTAGGTGAGAATCTACTCAGGGTATGGTCGACAGTTGAGTCAGTGGCCTCAGCCTCTCCGGTCCAAGACGAATAACCAGAAACGGAATTGAATCTGCGAGTTGAAGACGAATCTGTTTGAAAACAGTCCAAGAGGTGATTGTACGGTAGACGTAAACCGAGGGGCCAAGTTGGATTCCCGAGTACCGCAGGACCCCTTTCTCGTTTCAGGAAATTCCCTAGGCGAATTCAGTAGACGGGCTTACACTATCCTGTTTTCGCGCTGACTAGTTTTGCACTAGCAGCGACCTCATGGAGGGTGTGTTTATTCTTGACGGGAAAGCGGTACGTCAATTATTAACTTCTAACAAATTTGAACCATCATGCTCAAGAATATATTTTTTGGCCTTCTTGCCATATTTGTTATTGCCCAATTTATTCGTCCAGAGAAAAATCTCTCGGACGACAGGACTTATGATATCAGAACGGCTTATGACGTGCCGCAGGATGTTGCGCTGATCATGAAGCTAGCTTGCAATAATTGTCATTCGAATAGAACCATATATCCTTGGTACTCCAATATTCAGCCCGCAGCCTGGTGGCTCGATGATCACGTCAGACATGGAAAAGAGGAACTCAATTTTTCCGAATTCACGAACAAAGCTATTGCTGTTCAGAATCACAAGCTAGAAGAAGTGATCGAAAAGATAGAGGAAGGTGAAATGCCTCTTCCTGAATATACCTATCTCGGCCTTCATCCCGAAGCCAAGCTGAGTGATGCACAAAAGAACACGATGATTAACTGGGCGAAGGCTCAAATGGCTGTGCTGAAAGATAGCTATCCCCCGGATAGTCTGGTCAGGCGCAGAAGACCTAGACCGCCTCAATAGCTCTTTGTCTTTAGTTTGGAAACTCGCTTGCCTACAAGTCCAGATTGAACCCAAACGAAGAACGAGAAGCGAGTCACGAGCAACGCTATTAGACCCGTTCCACGTAAGTGTAATAAGCCCTAAACAACACTTCCCCTTCTGCATCGAAGAAATCCGTCCTCAAGAAAGCAGGACCTGCGGGAAGACCGTCTACCTTGAATGAAACGGCATCGGCATCGCTACCCGCCGCTTTGCTCTCGTCGAAATAGACCTCGTCCCCATTGTAGATTTGAAGCCGAGCGGATGCAATAGGGAAAGCAAGAGGCACAACTCCCTTCGACGTAAATACTGGATCAGCCGGAGCCGTGGTGAGACTAGTATAATCCCCAATTTCAATTGGCCATCGATGGAGATCGAAGGTATAAGTCCCGGTCTGCGCAAACTCAACGGCGACCCATGATCCCACATTCTGACCATTGGCTACCTGACCTTGATGCCATACCGACGAATCGTGCGTTGCCATACTATTAATACGGCTAACAGGCTCGGCCTCATCCCCGATGATGATTCGAGTATACTCGTCGCTACGTGCGCTTATGATTTCCCAATAGGACTCGTAGTCGGCGGAGAGCCGTTTGATTAATTCGGCGTAGACCGGATCAGCTGAAAGGTCTTGCTCTTGCAGGGAATCAACCATGACATCATAAAGTTCGCGCTCATCCTTATTCACTTGTAATCGCCACTTGTGCTGAATCTCCCCTTGTTCGTCTAGTTGGTCACGCATCACGGAGGCTTGTTTGTACTTGTGGTCAAGCAGGTTCTCGACACGCATGTTATCGATGACAATAGCTCGCTCCGCAAAGATCGAGTCGTCATTACTTGCGCTGTTATCCAAGATGGTGCTAAGACTTTGTCCATGCATGGCCAGATTGGCTGGACGTTCTGCGACCGCATCTTCTAGGTCGAGTAGGTCCATCAATGTCGGGAGTAAATCGTAGTGAGCGGTCAGCTGATCCACCTGTCTCGCTTGGCCCAATCCACCCATGCCGCCATTTTCCCAGCGGACAAAAGCCGGCACACGATGTCCTCCCTCGTAGGGAGTAGCTTTGCCAGCTCGGTACAAGTGATTTCGATCGCCGTTGTCTGTCGTAAATATTACGATGGTATTTTTCTCGACGCCTTGCTCTTTCAGAAAGGCAAGGAGCCGGCCCATGTTCTTATCGATGTTCTCGACTGTCCCTTGCAGAGGCGATACACCTGCTGCGGCATCTGGAGGCAAGAAGTGGGGAGTGTGCGCGGTCGCTGGTGTAAGGTAGGTGAAGAAAGGCTTTCCTTGTTCGATCTGCTCGCCCATGAAATCCATCGCGCGATTGAAGAAAAAGTTGTTCGAGAAAGCGCCCGGGATGCCATCTTCCTCATCAGTCATTTCTATCCATTCCCCGTTGACTTCAAATGTGCCAGCGATGTTTGTATTACCCCAGAAGTCTGGCTGTTGTCCTACGCCACCACCTCGGCTCCAAGCGACGTGGTCAAAGCCGAAGTCCTGGGGACGGAAGGGATAGTTGTCACCAAGGTGCCATTTGAAAAACATGCCCGTCGCGTAGTCATTGGCTTTGAATACATCGGCCATAGTGATCTCGTCTCGACGAAGTTGTTCGCGGCCCATGATGGTGTGCCACACTCCAGTGGCATCGTTGTGCCGGCCAGTGAGGAAGGCAGCGCGTGAGGGCGAGCATGTCGGGGAGACGTGAAAATCCGTGAGTTGAACGCTTTCCCGAGCAAGGGCATCGATGTTTGGCGTGGAAGGACCATCGCCTTGATTGTAGAGAGAGAAGGCTCCCCAACTGATATCGTCCGGCATGATGAGGATGACGTTAGGTCGCGTGTCGATGCTGCTTTCCTGGCAGGCAAAAAATGAGAGGCTAAGGAGCAGGAGGAGTGTTGATCTCATGAGTCAGCGTTGGTATTCCTAGAGGATAAGGATTTAGCCTAAAATGAAATGCAAACCAAAGCATTCGTTCATCGATTTATTGGAAGGTGCTATTCAAGTCGCGATATTGACTATAGTCATCCGGAAACGTTTGGGCATTGGCTCTGCCGGCGACATGTCTCGATCAACATAGTCATGAAGATGAGATTATTCCTCCTTCTAAATCTCCTCTTTTCACCGTCAAGTCCACACATCCACACAGGCACTAGACACCAGTATGTTACCTTACTATCAAATACCCAAAGCACCTGAGACCTTTACTGCAGCTAGTGTAATGGCTCGAGCTGTAGATGGTTTGGGATATCGTTATTACTGGGCTACGGAAAAACTCACCGAAGAGAACCTCAAATACAAACCCTCGGAGGAAGGTCGATCTATCGGAGAGACCTTGGATCACATTTACAGTTTGGTCTATAGTGTAGTCAATACTATAACAGCAGCCTCAGCCGATATTCCTCTTTATGAGGACGGCTTGTCATTTGAAGACAAACGGAAACGAAGCTTGCTGGCCTTGAAAGTATCGAGTGATTTTCTTCGTGCCAATCCTGATATCGACTTTGAAAACCGGAAGGTGATTTTCCGAAGTCTCGATAGGCAGACTGACTTTCCATTTTGGAATATCATCAACGGTCCCATAGAGGATGCCCTCTGGCATACCGGACAGGTCGTAATGATGCGTCGGAGCGCGGGAAATCCTCTGCCAGCTGGGGTGAATGTCTTCTTAGGGAAAACGAACTAAGGACTTTCCTAGCAGGGACTAAGGCAAGAGCTCCTTGACCCGCGATGTCACAGAACTTATGTTGTTCTAACCCACCTGATCACTACACCCAAAGTTTTCACCCTTCTGCCAGTTAATGGCAGCATTAATGCTACTATAAATGAGAAGCACGTATTCCGTGATTCCGCTTGTTTGTACCATAGCCGCCCTACTTACGTGCTCGTGTCTAGGTGATCAAGGATCATCAGTCAATTCTGTTACAGCAGGGCAAGTTGATGATGACGTATTGCGAAACGTCGCCGAGAGCCCTGGAGATTGGTTGACCTATGGAAGAAACTATTCCGAAGATCGACACAGTCCTCTTGATCAGATCAATAAATCGACCATCGATTCTTTAGGACTAGACTGGAGTATAAACCTTGGAACCATCCGCGGAATCGAAGCCACTCCCTTGGTCGTGGATGGCATTATGTATTTCACTGGGCCCTGGAGTGTCGCTTATGCCGTGGATGCTCGGAAGGGTGAGGTACTGTGGACCTTTGATCCAGAAGTCCCTAAAGAGTATGGCGAGAAAACATGTTGCGACGTTGTGAATAGAGGGCTCGCAATTTACGAAGGCCGAATTTTCCTAGGATCTTTAGACGGAAGATTGATTGCACTCGACGCAAGTAATGGATCAGTCCTGTGGGAAGAACTCACTGTAGATCCCGATAAAGCCCAGACGATTACTGGAGCACCGAGGGTCATCGACGGGAAGGTTATAATAGGAAACGGTGGAGCTGAATATGGAGTCCGAGGATATGTGACGGCTTACGATGCGAAGTCAGGAGAGGAGAAATGGCGATTCTACACAGTGCCGGGCAATCCTTCGGACGGTTTCGAATCTGATGCTATGAAAATGGCAGCAGAGACATGGAATGGTGAGTGGTGGAAATACGGTGGAGGAGGTACCGCCTGGGATGCCATGGCATTCGATCCAGAACTGAACTTGCTTTATATCGGAACTGGAAATGGAGCGCCATGGAACCGTGAATTCCGAAGTCCGGGCGGAGGGGATAACCTATTCCTTTCCTCCATCGTCGCGCTCAACCCCGATGACGGCAGCTTTGTTTGGCACTATCAAACGACTCCGGGAGACTCCTGGGACTACACGGCGACACAGCCTCTAATATTGGCTGATATCGAGTTGGATGGTAGAACCAGAAAAGTCATTATGCAGGCTCCGAAGAATGGATTCTTCTATGTCATCGATAGGACGAACGGGAGTTTTATATCAGCCGAACCCTTCGCCTACACCAATTGGGCGAAATCGATCGATCAAGAGACGGGCCGACCGGTAGAGACGCCCGACAGTCGCTATATCGATTCCAATACACAAATAGCTCCGGACGCATTAGGAGCACATAGCTGGCATCCGATGGCTTTCAATCCTCACGAAGAACTTGTGTATATCCCAGCGAAAGAGGGTTCTATGGTCTTTGGTCAGGATCCTAATTTTAGCTTTACAGACGACGCGAGAACGTGGAATACGGGAACGGGCTTCGATCCATCAAAACCGGAAGTGACGGATCCGGATGTACCGTCCCCTGTAGGGAAACTGATTGCCTGGAGTCCGAAAGATCAAGAGGAAAAATGGTCTGTGGAACTCAAATCGATCTGGAATGGTGGCGTTTTATCTACCAAGGAATTGGTCTTCCAAGGAAACGGAGAAGGAGATCTTGTAGCTTACGATGCTGGAAGCGGAGAACAGCTATGGTCTTTTCCCTTGAAGACAGGAATCGTTGCACCACCTATTAGCTACATGCTGGATGGAGTTCAATACATCTCAGTCTTGGCTGGTTGGGGAGGAGGCTTAGCCTTGTGGTTCAAGCAGGTAGACGCGATCCGTCCCGGAGCTTTGTACACTTTCAAGCTTGGCGGATCACTCCCTCTTCCTGAGTTTCCCAAAGCCGAGCCAGAACTACTTGTAGATCTTGATTTCGAAGCGACAGCCGAGCAAGTCTTCAATGGTGAAATACTCTATAGCAGATATTGTGGTAAGTGTCACGGTGGCGGAGTCATACCCAGTCTCCTATTTTCGAAGCCCGAGATCTTCGATTCATTCCAATCGATTGTAGGAGAAGGAGCCTTTCTTGGAAAAGGGATGCCGCGCTTTGGAGATCGAATTTCGAAGGAAGGAATCCAGGACATTCGTTCCTTCATTCTGTCGTCTGCGAAGTCTTTGAGGGAATCAGAGTAGATTCTCGCGCACTGCCGGATTCGAGACTTGAGATTTGCTCTTGAAATATTTTTGTTGTTGTGACTCCCATGCGATATTCCATCTCGATAATCGCCCTGAGTAATTCCTGTCTCTTTTCTTACCTCTCTTCGATTGGATGCTCGAATTTGGGTGGGCTCCCTAGGCCGCCAAAGCCGCCGCGAAGAATGTAAAGTGCTAGCACCCAATAGAGAACGGCAACTCCCAGATAGGGCCCCATCAGGCCATCGGGTAACCATGTCATAGTGATCAAATCTGTGGAAAGGGGAATGACATCTTCGCCAGGCAAAAAGGCCGTATAGCTGAGCGTCGCACCCATGGTTGCGTGGAAAAATATGCTGACCAAGATGCTGCCCTTTGAATTGTTATAAGCCCAAGTGAACAAGATCGTCCAAGGCAACAAAAAGAAGGCTGCCCATATCGCTGGCACATTGTGCATGCCTTGTCCCAACCAATAGGTGGGCGCATGCCATAGCAGGTGAAAGAAGGCGATAATCAGCGTTGCCTTAAGAGGCGTCATTATATGTTGAAGGCGTTGAAGTGCGAACCCGCGCCAGCCAAACTCTTCACCCATTCCAGCAATCAGTAATTGCATAAGCATGACTTGCGCGACCCAAGCCCAACCCCAGAATTCAGGATCAAATTCGATGCCTGTTGCGACAGAGCCGATAAATCGGCCGGTAAATCCGATTACAAGGAAGAATCCAAGTAGCGGCAAAAACCATTTCAATCCTTCCTTGGAATTGAATCGGCCAAAGAATCGTTTCAGTCCATCTTTTCCGTAGAAAATAGCCGTGACGATGATTGCTGATAGTGAGGGTCCCCAAACACCCAAAATCACAATAGGGGACTCTGCAAAACCAAAGGCCAAGGCGCTTCCAAATATGCCCCATGAAAGCGCAAATGTTGTCAGAAAATATGCGATCAGTTGACGGCGCAACTGCCCCTGTGCTTCTTGAGATAAGGTTTCTTCCAAATCGCCCTCACGTCTTTGATTTGTTGTTAATATGTCCACTTGACGTATGAGGGGCTAAATTGGATGCAAAAAAACATTCCAGAGCTTCATATTATCAAAATTCTTTCTGAGCCTTCCTTTTACGGCTTTCTATCAGACTAAGACGAAGTCTTTTCAAGCCGTCCGTCTATACCGAGGCACGGCCTCAGAGCAGACTATGCTTGAGGCTCGATTTGTTCTGGACTCCCTTGCTTCATCGCCTGTTCTCTTCTTTGGCGTATTGTTTCCAACATCTCCTTGAGACGGAGAACAAGGCTGTTCGAATTACCTTTCTCTGCCTCTGCAAGCGCTGTCCAGATCTTCGGGAATCCATTCTCCACGAGACCAACCCTTTCAGCAAAAATTGCAAAGGGTCTGATTTTTCTAACAATCATTAAACGAGATTCTGGTGTATCCAGATCAACCCCTACTAGCTGATCAAGGAACACTCCCAACTCGCGGTAAAACAATTCTTGCCCCTGCTTCTCAATCAGATTGCTCAGCTTCTTGTCGACCTCTTTTTGAAATTCTTGCATTCTCTTCTCCCTATCCACTACTCCCAACAGAGTAAAGGAATTATAGAGCGCCTGCATATCGGCCACCTCCTTCTCGTCTCCAGGATCTCCTTGGACTTCTATAGACTTTATTCGCAATAAGTAGTCCTGAAAATTCCCCTCGACAGCATACAACTGCACTCTTATGGTGACATTCTGATTTGGGACATTATTGAAGGTGATGTTTTCCGTTTCTTGAACAAATTCGGCACTTCTAAACTCCCGGGTAGATTTACCGAGTACTCCTGAGTCTTGGGATGTCAGTCGCATTAATCCTGTCCTACAGAGATCGCCAATAATCGCAGCGAAATTCTCATTAAGGTTTCGCTGAAAGAAAAGAGGCGGATGTGCTTTTGGTAAGGGGTAAATGACGAACTCGGATGCCACAGGAATTTCCAATGCGGATGGAAAGTCACGACCATTAATTCGAGTAACAAAAGGTGTAGGAATAAGGCTGCTTACCTTTTTTGATCTAAAAACAACGGTATCTCTTTTTTGACTAGTATCGACCACTCCAATATTTCCTTCAATTCCATAGGCACCATTCAGGTATTCACGCTCTGATACGACATAGAAATTCCAACCTTCTGGCGCTTCGTTAATCAGATAGGTCCCGCCGGGTCCAGATACAGGATTCCCAATTGCTCCCTCTTCAACTTTGGATTCCTCGTCCGGCCTAACTTGATCGAGATCCACTTTGAAAGGGCTGATCCACATCAGGAGCTTTTCAAAATTGCTATCCAAAGCTTTCAAATCCTGAATGCACTCCGAGTGACCACCCTTCAGAACATCGAACCGGAATTTGATACCCTCGGGAATTTCCTCTGTAAGCTCGCTTTGCACGACGGCAGAGTCCTTGCTGGCTCGAAAAATATGCAGAGGCACCTTACGACCTATTAATAGATGCTCTACGAATTCAGATACCAGATCTTCCCTAGCCTCCGATTCATGCCGTAAGATATTAATATGCTCGTTCGAACCAAGAAAGCGATACAACCAGGCTGCCCTGGAAGCCAGTTTCGCACCACTGATAGGCGAGGCTACAAGAGCGATTTTTTTGATAGCATCAATCAAGACTGGATGTCGGTCGTCCTCACTTCTAAAGGCGTGATCAATGGCCGATGCAATGACAATGCCACCCATGCTATGTCCCAAGAGATAAACCTGGGAATATTGAGTGACTTGCATCATGAACAGCATGTCGGACCAAAGACGCTCTGCAGCTTGAGGCACAGATTCGCTTCGGTCTGTAGCGCCCAATGAGGCTCCTATTTTTTTAAGAATCGAGCCTGGTCCACCGCTAGTCTCGTAGTCAAAAAAGAGTTTGTCGAACTCGGTCAACCTTAGACTATCCTCGATGCTGGGTTTGGTCTTGCCCCACCACTCCATGCCGTTGGCACCAAGACCGTGCACGAAGACGAGTAGCTTTTTTTTGGATTCCATTTCGCGTTATGATGAGTGAATTCGATAGGATCTGTTAACACGATAACATAAATCACTCAAATCAGAAAAGAACGGTCTATCAAAAGGGTGTAATCTGAGTCTTGGCATCGACAGAAAATCGATTCGTAGAGACCTGTTGGTCGAGTAGCGCAATTGAACAGACCTGGCCTCAATCTTTCACTAGTTGTATATCGAGATCCTTAGGTCTCAAGGACACGGTATATTGATCAGCTTACCACCCCGATTGCCTCGTTGGGATGTCGAATCTGCTCCAGCGATGGTGCATTTTTCGCACAGCCTCGATGTGGTGATGTGGTCGAGAGAGTTTGTAAGGCTGAGCCAAATGTAGTTGTCAAGCTAGCAATCCATCGGCCCAGAGATGTTTACTCGAAATATTCTATTCGTAGCCTCTCGCTACTGAGAATCTCAGCGATATTTTCGTTGCCCATTTCTTCCGCAAATTGCTCCGCTGTTTTTCCTTCTACATCTTTCCGTCCAAGCAGAGCTCCACGCTGATTCGAAATACCAGTACCTACTACCGTATTTAGCAATAACCAAAGAATGTCCTCGTCATTTCGCTCCGCTGCATAAAACAAAGCTGTTCGACTTTGAACATCGGTCTCAAAGATGTAAGGTGGTCGCGGTTTTTTTTTGTTATAGGTCACGGCAATACCCAGAATATTTTTGATGTCACTGATAGGGTATTCTGCGACGGCTAGCATCAGGGCATTTCGACCCTTTTCATCCTTTTGACTAAGGTCCTTTCTATTGAGAACAGCTTCTACGATGTGATTAGACATAGCTAAAATGTTAGGTGATACTTAATAAAATAGACAGCCGACAGCCCACAACCGAAAGGCCGAAAAACCGACCACAGATCACCGACGACCGTCCTGCTCTCTGTCTATGGCGCGCTGAACCCTCCCGTAGAATTCGTATCGTTCGGGGTTTTGCTCGGATTCGCTACCATTTGCATCTCGCCAACTGCTGTTTGTTGCAATCACAAGTTCTCTCGCAGGATCAACGAAAATTCCTTGGCCAAAAATACCGATCGCAGAGAATGTGCTGTCGCCTAAAGTCCACCATTGGAAACCATAGTCTCTGTCCGTGTCCCTCGGAACAAGCACCTGAACGGCTGTCGCCTTAGAAATCCAGTCTTCAGGCAGTATTTTCACCTTGTTGGCCTTCCCGCCTTCTAAAATGAACTGTCCGAAGCGGGCAAAATCTCGTGCGCTAGCTTGAATACAACAGCCACTTATTTCCTCGCCCGTTTCTGAGAGCACCCAAGTTGCATCCTGCTGCATACCAAAAGGCTTCCAGATCTTATCCGACAAATATTCGGCAATAGGGATGCTTGTCGCCTCGGCGACGAGGATGCCAATAAGGTTGGTTTCGCCAGTAGAATAATTGAAAACTTGGCCTGCTTCATGTGCGCGTGGGAGATGCTTGAGATAGCTCACGATCGAAGCCTCACCTTCGACCGATTGTGCTGAGCGAAACATTGCGACATCAGAAGTGGGATCCCCATAATCTTCGTTCCACTTCACTCCAGAGGTCATCGTCATTAGTTGATAGATAGTGACATCGTCATACACTGAACCCCTCAGAGCCGAGATATAGTCGGAGACTTTATCTTCGAGACTTCTAATGTGGCCATCCTTTATCGCAGCGCCCACAAGGGTCGAGGTAATAGATTTTGCTACGGAAAAACTGGTCCATCTGCCGTCCATCGTTTGATTGAGTCCGTATCGTTCGAGCCTGATCTCACCTTTGTGAAGAACAAGAATTGCCGCACTATTTTGACTCTGCATATAGGCATCGATATCCAGATCTAGCTTGAGGGTTGGTCCCTCGGGCAGTTCACGAACATGGGTCCCAGCATTGATTTTGACCGTATTGATTATTGGCAATTTGTCAGCAAGTGCAAATCCCGTGTCGCGCTGATCCTGAGTCCAAAATAGGACATCTGTTTTCGTAGGTGGATCGGATAGAAAGGTTCGCCAGGTCGGTCCAATCGCCCACCAGATAAGGCCAAATGAAAATGCTAGAAATAGGAGGAAATATCCGAAGACTTTCCATCTGCGTTTCATGAGTTCCCCGATTTACTTACGCTGCCTCGACACCGATCAATGCTAGCTGGGTCGCAATATACGTAATACCAAAACCCCATGGCCCTGCGGGTCTCTTGGAAAAAAAGTGCTACGCTCCTGCCTGAAAAGCAAAATTCGGATGTAAGACTTTCCTAGTCATCACAGCTCTCAGAACTAGATAGAGAAGCAGTCCGACCGGTCCTAGCATGAAAGTCAGCAACAAGCAAGGGATTAGAAACCATCGATTGATTCCGTGATTCATGGCATCTCCGACTTCCCAAGATCCCACCCAAAGATCAAAGGCCAGGTAATGCACCCAACCCGCTAGTACGCTCTTGGGATCTGAAAACAATCCGACAACCCCCTCGAGGGAATTGAATGCAGATAAGTCCAGATCTCCTCCGCCTGAAAAGAAAACGAGATAGGTATATAAGACAGACAGTAGAACTGACACGATGCCATATTGGACGATGTGCCGAGTATACTTCCATCTAGGGACGAAAATCAATAAGACCCAGCCGGCCATTGTTAGCATTCCCGCGTAGTCGAAAATCTGATCGTAACTCATTGGTGTATTTTTATAATGAAGACCATTAGACTAGGTGATCGTGGCAATCCGTGAAGGGTTAGGGAGTCTAGTCGCGAAACGAATCGTCCCCGTCTTCCTGATTCAAATTGGTCTCCTCTTGCAAGTCTTGTTTTTTCTTTATTCGTGCGCCAATGGCGGCTCCCAAGGCAACACCTACCGCGATACCAATGGCTAAGCCTGAACCTGAGTTGTCGATTGCAGTGCTAAAGGCCACACCGATACCCGCACCCAAGGCTATCCCCACTCCTGTGTAATGTCCGACCGGATCATCCAATATTTCTGACATTCCCATGTGTTCTCCCATGATTTTTAGTTGTCAAGCTTCCAATGCATGCAAGTTTACGAAATATTGTGCACTTAGCTTGAAAGCGGAAGCGACCGCAAGACCAAGGACAGTGCCTTATCTACAGCGGATAAGTCCACAAAGGAATCATTTGCTGATCCAGATGCAAAACCTTAGCGGACGTTCGCCGGCAGAAAGGAACGCTACCACAACTCTTCTATGCGTTGAATTTTTTGCTCGCTCAAAGTAAATATTATGAGTTTAGATTCCGATTCAGCGACACATCTCCCGTCAGACTTTTGTCCAGTGGCATATTCGATAGCGTGATAAGATTTGCCCGCGATAGCGTTTGTGATTGCTGTGCAAAATGTATCCGATTTATCGTAGCCACCATTTCCATGGATGCGAGTGAAGGCAGCACGCCAAGAGTTTAGGTCGAAATTCGCGTCATAATTACGGTGAACATAGCGCACGTCGTCCGTCATCAAATCCAGAAAATGAGCTATGTCATATTCTGTTGAACCGGAGCGATAGACGGAGTCTAGGCCTTTGAAATAGCTGACGATAGCCGGCGGAATATCCAGTGATAATCCAGAGTTAGAGGGGTTTACTATTACTGTCTTGCAGCCACTCATCATTATGAGCCCAAGCAAAGCGATCCGGATTTTCATGCGTTTCCTTATTAGTCAACATATTGGAGCTAGTCCTAAATTGCCGGTCGGCGAGATCTAGGTACTGAAGTAGGTCTCAATACCCGCGAAGGTATTTCTCCAGCCGACCTCACACGCCGCGTAGAAATCATCTGCAATTGGATCGACTGGGAATCCAGTTTGAAGGACTCTCAGAATACAGCTGGTTTCACCCCGAGGCTCGATCTCAAATTTAGTAGTGGTATCTAGCTCGAATGGGGGCGGATCTAATTTAGCGATATAGACGCCTTCATCGAATACGATAGCTCGAGGTCTTTCGAACTCGATCATTTTGAAAGACGAGATGTAGTCCGGATCGTCAATATTTCCCCAAGTCGCTATCCAGATACCACCTATTCTTGGGATTACGATCGCCGAACTAGCTTGCCACCACTCGCAAATCGCCGAGGGGGTGATGAGGGCTTTGAAAACTTGCGACGGAGTTGCGTTGAGCTCGATTTGGGCTTCGTGACTTCTGGAATCGCTCATGTTCTATGTGGTTAGAAAAGGTATTAGATTTGATTTCTGGCCAATCTACAACATCCTTCACATTCCATAGAACTCCCGACCTCCTGAGCCCCCGTACTTCCGAGCCCCAGTGCCCCTGACCTCCTGAGCACCCGAACTCCCTAGCCCCAGACAACCCGATCTTCTGAGCCCCTATGCCCCCGAGCCCCCTAACTTCCGTGCCCCTGACTTGCACAATTCCGCAGTCTGAGGCACATTTCAGTGAAATACCTATTAGCTCACATATGAATTCCCTTTCGAAAACCGCAGCACTACTAATCCTGACTTTGGCCATGCTCTTCTCAGAATCAAAGCCAGTCTGCGCTCAAGCAACAGGCCGCTGGACCGGCTCGATCGATATCCAGCAAATTTCACTCAACATCCAGGTCACACTTTCATTTGATTTCGATACATGGACAGGCAGCATCGACATTCCTCAGCAGGGTGCAACGGGCCTTCCGCTTCAGAACATCAAATGGAACGCTCCCTCGATCTACTTCGAACTTCCAGCAGGACCAGGTCTCGCCGTATTCGATGGTAAATATGAGTCTGAAAGCATCGAAGGTGTCTTTCGCCAAGGCGCAAATGAAGGCAAATTCTCTATGAGACGATTATCCGCGAAGGAGCTCGCAGTCGAATCGGCTCAAGCCGAGCCCCTCGGTGACGAAGTTGTCCTGCCCCTAGAATCGGGACAATTGGCGGGATCTCTCTTGGCGCCAAAATCCGATTCTAAGATTCCAGTCGTTCTGATCATTGCTGGGTCAGGCCCCACAGACCGAGATGGGAATACCATTGGAGCTGGTAAGAATAATAGCCTGAAGATGTTAGCAGAGGCCTTGGGAGATAATGGTATTGCTAGCCTTAGAATCGACAAGCGAGGACTAGGCGGTAGCGCAACAGCATTGACATCGGAAGCCGATCTGCGCTTCGTGGACTACATCGGTGATATCACTTCTTGGTGCAATTTCTTAAAGCAGGACCCACGTTTCTCGAAGCTAGTTATTGCCGGCCACAGTGAGGGGTCATTGATTGGGCTTATGTCGGCTGGATCCTGCGGAGCGGATGGATTTATTTCCTTGGCCGGTATGGGAAGAAGCATGGGCGATGTCCTGCGTGAACAGCTAAAAGGCCGATTGACGTCCGCCCTCATGGAGGAATCCAACCGCATCATCCTTGCACTTGAGTCAAACGAAATGGTGAAAGAAGTCTCATCAAGTCTAGCTGCGCTCTATCGACCCAGCGTTCAGCCTTACCTCACATCGGTCATCAGCATCGATCCGGCGAGTGAAATATCAAAATTGGATATGCAATCTTTAATCCTACAAGGTGACACCGATCTGCAGGTCGGCGTAGGCGATGCGCAATTACTGCACTCTACCGCGAAGAATAGTCGGCTAAAGGTTGTTGAGGGAATGAATCATATTCTCAAAATGGTTAGCGGAGATCTCGCGCAGCAATTGCCCTCCTACACTGACCCAAGCTTGCCACTTAGCACGAAATTGATCAACGAAGTAATCGAATTTGTCTCGACTAACTAGCGTTTAGAATGAACTTTGGGACTTGCCTTCTAAATGGCGTCTTTTGTCCTCGTCTAAATTTCTTTCATCTCGCCATTGGCAAGAACTCGAAAGAAGTCGCTGCCATCAATCAAGAGAGCCTCAGATTTGCGGTCGGGCCAATTCTTGTGATAGTCTTTCGGATGCTGTACGTCTATGCCAATAACTTTCCCTTCAAAAGACCTGTTAACCTTCGATTGGATCGTGTGACCAACGACGATCGCTCTGGCGTTGAACTTATCTAGCCCTTGATCAACTTGTTCTTGTGTGAGTTCATCATCTCGATAATATCCTCGGTACCAGGAGGGACCTTTGGAAGTCGATATCAAAAGTTGCTCATCCGTTTTTTCCTTTCTAGAATAATAGCCTAGATAGTATCTAGATCTGACGATCTTGTTGATCTCATCCAGATCCATATCTATCTCCGCTACTTCTGGATGGATTCCGCCGTGAGTAAAGAGCACTCCATTGATGAGTTCTACCGTATTTTTACTCGACATCCACTTTCCGATAAAGGAATTCTGATCATACAACTCATGTTGTTGCTTCTCCAGAATGGAGGCTACATACTGATACTTTGGTGATGCAGCACCGTAGTCGGCTTGCATATTTTTTATCTCATGATTTCCCAAAATGAAGTGAACCTGGCCGCCGTGCTTCTTTGCGTCCTGCTCCATTTTGTAAATAAACCATAGCGTTTGAGTCGTTGAAAATCCTCTGTCAACAAAATCGCCGACTAGAACCAAATGGCCATCTTCAAAAGACCAGTTGAGATTCTCATTGATCACCCCGCTGTTTACCAGTAGGTCTCGGAATGCCTTATATCCGCTTTCGATATCGGAAACAGCGAATATTTTCCCGCCGTCTTCATAGGTCGATTTTGGTGTAGCGATGTCTCTTGGATTGATCGGAATACTAAAGGCAGAGCTATCCAGATTAAAGTGAGAAACGAGCTCAAAAGCAGCACCCGCAGATCGTTCTTCCACATCCAAATAGAAGCCATCATCTTGGTCGCCTTTTATGTATTTGACGCTTAGCGTGCTGTCGTTCTTATAAAAGATGTAGGGACCTTCATTTTCCCAATTCATTTTTATAGAGTTGTCGCCGTAGTGGATTCCCCCATCTTCCGACAATAGGATAGCGATGCCTACGAGGGCTAAAACCAATATCGTCCCAACTACGTGTTTGAGATACGACAGTATACTTTTCCTCATTGCTCAGTGGATTTGAAAGAAGGTGTCAACAGATTCATCTAGTACTGGGGTAGTTCAAGAGCTTGGGACGGAGGCTAGTCCTCAATAGTTACAATCGATTTTTAGACTTCTGCGATACCACAAACTTCGCATGTTGTCAAAAAATCGACCCACGGGCATGCATTCGATCTATGTCCGAAAAACCTTTTAGCTGTCAAATCATATCTTGTGCCCTTAACTGTTCACTACCTAATCAATTCATGGTAAGTCCCCGCGTTCGTCCCCTTTTTGAAATGCACGTTCAAGCTGCGGCCAGTGATAGTCTCGGCAGGCTCAAAGACAAGTTGAAAGGATCAAAATGCCCCTGCACAGGCGAGATCGCCGGTAACCATATTCACCTCAATATTTGTAAACCTGAGCAGAAAATCTGGTCGCCACATTTGAATTTGGAAGTGACAGAGAGCGAACATGAAGGGCAGGGTGACGGAGAAAGTGAAACTAATATCAGAGGTCATTTTGGCCCTCGCGCCGATGTATGGACATTCGTCATGGCTCTCTATGCTATCTCAGTTTGTGGCGTGATTTTCGGGTCTATTTATGCCTTCTCGCAGCAATCGCTGGGTTCACCTGTTACCGGCTGGAAGCTTGTCATAGCATCGGCCATTCTAGGTGCCGTAGTATATGGATTGTCGCTGACCGGCCAGCGTCTCGCGCAGGATCAAATGCGGATTCTACTCAACTACGTCAGAGATGCTGTGGGTAGAGAGAATACGACGGACGTCGTGGTCAAGTAACGAGAACTTGAGGAGGCCCGAGCAGCACTACGAAGGGAATTAGAATAGTCGAATCTTAGACTTGGTGAAGACCACACATTCGTCTACAGACGATGATACACTTAAAAATAGGTTGCAAATCCCAGTTGAAAACCACCCAATCTGGCTGGATTTCCCAAAATATCGTTGATCCAGTGATACCTATAATTTGCCTTGAAAACGAATTCCGAAGAGGCCCGAAAACTAGCACCTAGTACGATGGCACGGACGTCGTCGCCTATATTCAAATCCGTCTCATCGAAGGTCCCGACATTGTAATCCACGTACTCGAATCGTGACGTGACATTAACAGAGGCATCGTTGAAACCCAGTAAGGGCTTTTTGACGACCGGGACTACCAGTTCAACAAAGCCGCCTCTTTGCCGATCTCCAAAAAACTGCCCAGCTGATTCATCCACATTCAGAATTGCGACGACCACTTCTCCTCTGAGGGCGGCCGACAAGATAGCTGTGTCAAAATCGATTGCAAGGAGAGATAGTCGGCGGCGTTCATCAACGTCGTCTCCCTCGATTCTAAAGGAATTGTAAATACCGGTATAAAAGGAAAGACCTAGTTCTCCCATCGAGGCCTTCGAAAAACCAACGCGACCTGTCAGTGAGGGTACTCCATTGTTGTCCTCGGCAAATGCCTCCTCGCTCCGTCCCATCGGAATGGATGTTCTACCGACATCATTACTAATGACACCCGCACCAATCCCATTTGTGAGATACAACTGATAACTGGTCGAAACCGCGCTTGAACTAAGACGACCCAATACGCCAAATCCAACCTCAGACAAGGTAGTTGGGATGATGCTCGTAGACACAAGCGGCCGGTCAATGAAGTCCCATTTCGGACTGTCATGATTTTGATTGAACATTCCGATAGGAGGCAAAATAATTCCTCCTCTCAGAATCAAAGATGGATTGAGCTCGAAATCAACGAGAGCCGTCTCGAGCTTTATTTCTTCGGTTCCGTGTTCAAATTCTAACTCCGAGAAAAAGCTTATCCGCTGTCCAACCGTCGAGTAAAGGAAAATATTGAATCGCCTGAACTCCATGGAAAATCCTTCTGAGACTCCTTCCTCCGAAAAATAATTCGTGTTGCCTTCAGCATAGCCTCCAATAGCTGTCTGACCATTTCCAAAAGACGTGATGAAGGGACGTTCATATATCGGATCGGAAGATTTCTCTTTGTCCACTGGGTCTTGACAGAAGGCAGATTTTGACAGGAGCACTAGTGCGAGAACAAGAATGATGGTGGTGGCTGATCTCATGAGGCCACCTCAAGCAAATTAACCCTAATCGTCGAATCATCGCTCGTAACAGTATAACGTGTCAATCCCTTTGGAGCTGGCCCCTTCAAGCGCTCTCCAGAATATTTGTATTGACTTCCGTGGCAAGGACACTGCAGAATTTCTCCATGAGGTCGCACGGTACATCCTCGGTGCGTACATCTTAAAAGCACGGCTGAGTAGCTAGCGTCATCATGCAAGCGAATAAGTACGGGCGCTGGAAGATCGTCGACAGCGAGAAGGACATGTTTTGAGTCGATCATTTGGTCCTTATGCACAACAAGATCTTTTTCCTCGACCGTGTAGGTAGCGTAGGGAAGTCCTGTACACGCACTTAGATCAAGACAAGCCATGGCCGAGGCCAAACCAACACTACGACGAAGAAAATTTTTCCTGTCCATAGTCTTATAGTGACTTCAAAAAGCTAATGATTGATTCCTGTTCGCTATCCGTCAGTCCATCGAAATTGGATCTACTGGCGCTCCCCTCGCCGCCATGCAAGGCGATGCTTTCCTCCAAAGTGCTTGCGCGTCCGTCATGAAGGTAAAAGGCACTGCCACCCTGCGAATCTTCCGCGAGACCAACTCCCCAAAGTGGCGCCGTTCTCCACTCCGAGCTGAGTGCGCTTCCTTCGGTATAATGATCGTCCAATTCACTACCCATATCGTGTAGAAGGAGGTCGGTGTATGGTCGAAATTCCTTGTTGCTTATGGCGTCGATGTCCGAATCTGAAGTTGTGAGAGACTCGACATGGCACTTGTTGCAACCAATCTGTCTGAAAAGTACAAGGCCGTTTTCAACGCTGGTCCCATCCCTTTGTGGCGGTACCTTTAAGGTCCTGATATAGAACACGACATTGTTTACAACCGCGCTGGAAACCTCGGGGTCGGCAACATTGTCGCCGGTGGCTTGCCC
This sequence comes from Rhodothermales bacterium, assembly GCA_965250215.1. Classification (GTDB taxonomy): domain Bacteria; phylum Bacteroidota; class Rhodothermia; order Rhodothermales; family DATKEJ01; genus CBDFNN01. Next base: position 715,445 of record CBDFNN010000004.1, read on the forward strand.
GGCTGCTGGGTTGTGAAGATCCGTGCTGAGTTGATCAGAGGTAATGCCCATATCCTGCAGATAAGCTGAAACTGTCTGGTGAGTTAAGTCAAGGGCCGAGGCTTTTTTCCCAAATTTCCCGATATACCGGCCGTCTTGATCCACTCTATTTCTAAGGGACACATAATCAGGTGCGAGGACCCAATTTGGCACCCCGGAAATGCCGTCTCCGTCCAAATCATCTGGGTCAGAGAGCGCCAGAATAGTAGCATCATCTACGGCCTCGAGAAAACCGAGACCGGTAACGGCGGGAGGCATCAATCGAGTGACACCCGTGGCCTCGCCTGGAATTTCTTCAGCGGGATATCCAGCAATTGAACGATGTTGCAATTGCGGACCGCCCTTATCTAACATGTGGTCGAATTGGCCATTGACATCGCGACCAAATCGAGTCAAGGTTGTCAAGGGATGCCCTTTACCGTCGCCAGCGTGACATGACTCGCAAGATGCCGCCACGAAGATAGGTCCAAGACCTGAATCAGGACCAAATACACGGGCGAACTCCTCGTCTCCAGCCAAGTGCGTCGCCAATTGGGATGGGCTCAAGTCCTCGATGGGTTCAGCAAGTACGCTTTCGGATTCCGGCGCGGAAGGCAAAAGACTATCGCAGCCACCGAGCAAACACAATACAGCTAGGATAGGTAATACGACTCTTGACACTGTTCCTTTGTTGGTGACGAATGTGGACTTAAATAAACCATAGCCTTGAACCTTTTGTTTCTCTACATGAAGTAGGAAGAGACGAGATTAGCTTGAAACAGATACCGGCTATGTTAAAGAACATGCTAATAGCCTTGGGAATGAGCAATCGGTTTTTTATCGTTCCGTATCGGTCACAAAGAAGTCAAGACTATGAATACAAAAGTCATGTTGCAAAAAGCTCTGATGTTCTCACTCATCCTGATTTGTGCTGGTGAATTACACGGCCAAATTTTAATCAGTCAACTGCCTGGCAATACGAGTGGCTCCTTATCGGATGTTCAACTTGGTTTCTCTTCTGCGGAAAATTTCGTCGTCGGCGGAAACGGAGTTACCATCGAGTCCATTCGTTTTTGGGGAATGTATTCGAACAGCAATGTCCCTTTATCTACCGACGACTTCGAATTCTCCATCCTGCCGGACTCTAGTGGGCTTCCTTCTAGTACGAGTTTGGCGTCTGGTACCGGAATTGCACCCGACCGAGCAGATACTGGAGTCGATGTTCTCGGAATCGACCAATATGAATACAACCTAGATCTCTCCTCAACTCCAATTGTCCTGGCCGCGGGTACTTACTGGCTCGAGATGTTTAACAACGCAGGTCCTGACGACGGGGTCGGAGAACACTGGCATTGGATTACCGCTCAGGCAGACTCAGTCAGCGGAATACCGGGATTTGCAAGGGCCTTCGAAACACCTGGATCTACATGGTCGATAAACGAAAATTTCGATCTTGCTTTCGAGATCGGGATAAGCACTGTCGGAGTGGAGGATGAGTTGACGCCAGAACTAGACCTACAACTTTATTCAGCCTATCCTAATCCATCGAGTGCTGGTCAGGGTGGATTTGTTACATTTACCTTTCGGCTTGGCGCTGACTCAGAGAGCCGACTCGAACTTTTTAACGTCCTTGGACAATCCCTGCAAACATTGCATGACGGTCCGGCCAGGGCGGGAATGGTGCACACCGTCCGATTTGATAGCTCCAAACTACCTGTTGGAAATTACTTTTATCGATTGACAACCTCGGATAAGACTCGAACCAGAGTATTCGCAGTCGTAAAGTAATCGGAGTGAATGGAGCTTCGCAGAAATCGTCCCGAGAGTCCGTCCAAAAAGGCGACCTCCATGTGTTGTAATTGATCGATGTTAAGCCCGACCTTTTCATTCCGATGAGAAAAAGATTTTTCTACGTCCTATTAATATTCCTTGGTCTCGCGCCGACTAGCGCTCTTCACGCGCAGAAGAGCTCGGTTTCAAATGTCCTTTTCGTTGGAAACAGCTACGTGATGCGTGTCAATATCCACGAGATTGTATCTCAGATCTGCGGCGATCTAGGGATGGAAATATCGTCGACTCTGTCCGCCGCTGAAGGTGCCACTCTCAATGATCATTGGAATCAAAGACGCGAGCTAAAAACAATTTCTCTAATAGAATCTGGCGACTTCGATTTGATCATCCTTCAAGATCAAAGCAGGCGACCCCTTCGGGATAAAACGGGGATGCATGAGGACATCGCGGCCTTCGCTGATCTTGCGGCAAAGCACGGAGCCGAACTTGCCCTGTTTTCGACCTGGGCGAGAAAAAGAGCTTCACGATCTCAGCAAGAGAAAATTAGTGACGCCTATCGTGAGGCGGCGGAAACGAATCATGCGCTCCTGCTCCCGATCGGTGATGAGTGGCAGCGAGTAAAGGAAGAGTATCCAGAGCTAGATCTCTACACCTCAGACAATTCCCATCCTTCGAAGCTTGGGGCCTACTTGTCGGCTTTGATAATCTGCGCGGAGTTACGATCGGGAATTGATGAGTCAGAATTTGGTCTTGCCATCGATAGGCTGGTTGAGTTGAGACAAGAAGACCGGGAATTTCTAAAGGAGTTTGTCATCCTTTCAAATAACCTTTAGAGGACGACCTATTAATTAATGAGTGAGCCGAGATCATCAAGGATAGTAAACGTCCTTTTGGCCATTGGAATAAGCGGAGCGATCCTAAGCTGCCTTGCGCAGCTGAGCGCCCATCATCGATACTTCGATCTAATCTCGTCCTTCCGAATTCAGTACGTCGTTCTCATTTCTGTCTTTCTCGTTCTGGCCGTTTTTAGAAAAAAGCGATGGGCGATGGCCCTACTATCGGTCTGTCTTCTGGTGCACGTCTTCGAGATCGTTACATCGCAGATACCTAGGTCATCTACAATCGAGAGCGAGGCTCAGACGATTCGATTGATGACCAGCAATCTTCTGGCCTCGAACATGGACATCCGATTGCAAGTCGAATACATCAAGTCAGTTGATCCAGATGTCATCGTATTCCAGGAGTACACCAGTTCCTGGGACGCGGCATTGAGAGGCTCGCTGGTGGAACTCCCTTACCGCATTACGAGAACCATTGATAGCCCTTTCGGAATAGCCATTTTTAGCAAACTGCGACTTGAGGAAGCTAGGATTACCCATTTTGGAAATCCCGCCAGACCCAGTGTTGATGCCACCGTTTCGATAGCCGGCCAGCGGCTACGTCTCTTGGGTACCCACCCACCGCCGCCTCTCTCTGAGGGTTTGTATCAGGAAAGAAATATTCAAATGCAGAATATTGCCATGATGGCTGAAGCCTACGATGCGCCACTCGTAGTACTAGGCGATTTCAACATGACGCCATGGTCCAGCCATTTCGATGATTTCATCCAGACAAGCGGTCTGCATGATGCAAGACGAGGTTTCGGAGTCCTGCCGACTTGGCCATCGACATTTTTTCCACTTCAAATTCCAATCGATCATGTCGTTGCTAGCGAGGAAGTAAGCGTGGTTGAGATGGCAACGAGTGATGGACTAGGGTCGGACCACCGAACACTTTGGGTGGACGTGCAGCTTGATCCTCGGCGATAATATGTGCTAGAATAAATGGTATGAAGATGGACTCTATGTCGAATACGGATAAGCCTTACCAATGCACGTCCCTTGCTGGACATGAACATTGGGTTGTGTGGTTATTTGCACATTCGAGCTCCGCTCAAAGCACATCACAAAATCAGATCCACCGAATTTAAAATATCCAAGCTCTTCTCCCTTCCTGAGTGTCACTCCCTCCTCAGCTGTAATATTGATCGAGGAGACCTGAGCCATACCCATTGGCAAGCAGGCGACCAAGCCAAAGGGCGATTCGATCACGACGAGACCGCGCGTTTGGAAGAATTGATAACCGGTGCCATCAATAGCTGAGAGGTGGTTTCGTTCTTTACCATCGGCGCCGATTATTTTATCTACTTCGACACCTAGATAGGCCTGTCCTTGGATCACCTTTGACTCAAGTACTTTCCCTTGGACCGGGCTATTCCATCGGTGATAATCCGTTGAGTTGAGGAAGCTATGCATGAAAATCCCGCCTTTGAAGCGGTCTGCATATTTACTGTCTTTCAGTAATTCTTCAATCGAGTAGGTAAATATTTTACTCTGTATTACGACGCCCTTTTTGTTCTCTTGCTGCAAGTGAATGTTAGAATTTTCTCCAATCTGCCACCATCCTACAAGAGTACAATCTGCCTGAGAGACGATGACGCTGTTGTCACAGAGACCGGCTATCGGACGCATACCAGGCTTTGTATGACGCGCAAAGAACTCATTGAAAGTGAGATAACCGCTTGGTGGCTCCATGTACTCATCCCAATTGAACCATGGGTCATCTTTGAAAGTCAGAACTTCTTTCGCGGATTCAGTTGTGTCGAGATAAGCTCCCCAGGCGTCGGCACATTTGATAATCCATTTTGAAAGTGGCTTCAAGTTTTTTCTTGATGTCGGCGCCCCAGGCGTGATCGGTGACTGATGCTGTCTTACCGAAGGGAATTGCATAAAGAAATAGAAGGCCACAAGATGATCATAGACCAATCTGGAATCTTCTTTTGATTCTTTCGGAGTCCAATGAATGAAGCCATCCAGATAATCGTAGTAATCCTCGAGAGAAGAAATCCAACCTATGATCGGAAGGTCCAGATTTTGGTTCTCCGCGATGGCCGCCAAAAAATCCTTTTCCCACTTATTCTTTTTAATCAGTTTGATTAATTCATTGGTGATGTCTGTGTGCTTTTTCGCTCTCATGATTATTAGAGATTATGTCCAATCAGATTGTACGTCTTATCAAAGTATATCGATCTGACTACCTTAGGGTGTAAAGTGCATGTAAAATATGGACATCATGCAAATTGAAAGGGGTCGTCTTATTGAGCTTTTCTTGCCTGCTAGCCAGAAATGTGTCAAAGGGCGAGTGCCTCAGTAATATCTTGGTCTGTAATTTTCGACAAGTAAACTTCCTACTAGCTTTGTCCTCACAGCTTTCGGCGAGCAGCAATAGATTGAAGAGGATTACGTTTATCTTTAAAACCGTGCCCTAATGACCCTCAGGACGACTTTCCTTTTTCTTCTATTCGCCCCCTACTCGATGGCCTCAGCACAGGTGATTGAGGTGCCGCTCAGCCAACTCATCACCACCGATGAGAATGCCCACGATCTCCAATTTCTAGACCCCAGGCCGAAAGAGGACCTCATTCTTCCCGAGGACTTTTCCGATAGCAAGTTTTTCGTCCTAAATGGAGCTGGCACGAAAGGTGATTATGACATAAGCGTGATGGTTCAAAAAACCACCGAAGGACACCTACTATTCGTCGACCGAAACAACGACGAGAACCTCAACAATGATGGAGATCCGATCCTTCTAATAGATGAGGACAACCATGCAGATATCGAACTCGCCACCAAGAAGCCTGGAGGCACCAATCCTCTTTGGATGATCTCAAAAATTCCTACTCCATTTGAGAGCGACCCAGTGAGCAAGTCCTTTTACCTTGGTGATGAAGGGCAGCTCTTGGACAGGCACTTCAAAGTATGGTCTGTTATCAATCCTCGTCTGTCGTCAAAAAGGGGAGATTTCTTCTTTGTCTACAGATTGTCTTTTCGAGAGGGATATATCACAATCGAGGACGAGAAATATAGAATCGGTCTGCATGATTGGGATAGCAATGGAGTGTATGAGGTCGATCACGAGGGTGTCCCCCATGGCGATCGTGTAATGCTAGATCTAAACCGAGATGGCCGCTTGCTCTACTCGAACAAGGAAGAGCTTTTTCCTATAAATGACTTCTTCATCATTGGTGATCAGACATATGAGATTGTCGAAATCGAGGCCACAGGCAAGTGGTTGCGAATCTCTGCCATCGATGACTAGCTACACCTTCGAAAGCTGTCTTGTCTGATCAAGGATGGAGACATAGATTGTCTTAATGAAATTCTGTTATGCCATTTTGATCTCTGCCATCTTATGCTTGCCAGCTTGGCAGGACTTGCCATTGCGATGTCCTTGAAAGCATCGATCTCAATGATCGCTGGCTGACCTACTAACAATAAACGCTGAGATATTGAAAGCCCTCATCGCATTTCTCCTGTTTTCACTTCCATCGATTGATGTATCGGCTCAGAGTGACCTGAAGAAACAACTCTTCGAGCGAATGTCAGAACACGTCGAAAATCAAGAGAATAGATTGATCGACATCCGCCATGACATTCATCGAAATCCAGAGATTTCGGGAGCCGAAATTCGAACCTCTAAACTCGTTGTTGATAAACTCGAGGCCCTTGGATTTGAAATTCAATCTGGTGTTGGAGGTCACGGAGTTATTGCGACTCTGGAGGGAAGCAGACCGGGTCCTGTCGTGGCATTCCGCGCCGATATGGATGCTGTTCGATCTGCAACAGAGGATCCCGTTGACTTTCGATCTCTAACACCCGGAGTGCGACACATTTGTGGCCACGATATTCACACCACGATAGGAATAGGTCTGGCCGAGGGATTTGCGGCAATACGGGACGAGCTAGCTGGAACGGTCATGCTCATCTTCCAACCCGCTGAAGAAAGAGGAACGGGCGCGAAAGCCATGCTAGCCGATGGGGCATTCACGGAGGTCCTACCAGACGCGATATTTTCCCTACACACGACGCCCTACAACCTGGGACAAATTGCCACAAGACATGGTGGTCTCATGGCAGGGCGCGCATCCATTTCCGTCAAGATCTCAGGCGAAGGAGATCTGGACGGCGCCTATTCGAGTGTTCAAGAAATCTTGAGAAGTATCGATTCAAATTCTCCACAGGATCCAGACGTCCCTTCACCGGACTTCTTTATCCGAGTACAGCTCTTTGGTGGACAGGCCGGCTCACAGATAAGTGGGCAGATCATGACGGCTGGAATGAGAGATCGAAAGCTGGCCAAATCAAGAGTGGAAAAGGAACTCGATGCTTTTGATTTGGACGGAGTAAGACTTGAACTCAACTATGACGATGGATTTATGGAAGGGGTGACCAATGACTCGCTGCTGGTCGACCAGTCAAACGCGTCGATTGCGAAGTTGGCACCTAATGTTGAGATTGAACAAGCAGAAACTGCGTCACCAATGTTTAGCGAGGATTTCGGATCCTTCCAAGTTTTGGTACCGGGCGTCATGTACTTCCTTGGAGTCAGCAATCCGGAAAAAGGGACGGTCGGTATGCCTCATACGCCGACCTACGTTGCGGATGATGGAGCCATCTTGGTTGGTACTAGAGCCATGTTGGCGGCGATGCTGGGTCGACTGATGCAGGATTAGAAAAATCTTGATTAAGCCGAAACTATTGGCTAGCCTCTATTCAACACATTCAGAGCTGACAAATGAAAATGCGATCCGTATTACCCATACTTCTGTTGAGCTTCTTTGTCGTCAATCCAGCCTGCGAATCGACCCGCGAAGTTGACTCAGGTGGCACGCTCTTGGATCAGGTGACGATCCATCGAGACGAATGGGGGGTCCCACATATCTACGGTCCCACAGACGCCAGTGTCGTCTTTGGTTCTGCCTACGCACAAGCAGAAGATAACTGGTGGCAAGTCGAGGACAACTTTGTAAGGGCGATCGGTCGTGGGGCTGAACTCTACGGCGAAAAGTCGCTACTCGACGACTACCTGGCACGGGGACTCGAGATCTCCCAACGCTCGATTCAGGAGTACAGGGACGCGTCTAAACAGATGCGCCGCTTGTACGATGCCTACGCTGAAGGATTTAATCACTTCCTTGACACCCACCCAATGTCCGAACGACGCTTGCTCGATAGAGTTGAGCCCTGGCACACCTTGGCTCTTATCCGATTTAAGTATCATCACAATGAATACCTCTCCTACGCAGGGCTGGAGCAGGATCAAAGCCAACGAGCTTTGAAAAGGGCCAGCGAAAGTACCGCGCAGCGGAGAGACCCTGAGGGATCAAATGAAGCTTCTTCATTGGCGTCATCCCTAGCTTGGCCAATCGATATAGATTCTCCAAACGGGGAGCGGGCTTTGGGGTCCAATCAATGGGCCGTGTCTGGTTCACGTACCAAGAGCGGGTATCCGATGCTGCTCATCAACCCTCACGTACCCTTTTTCGGCCTTTCCACCTATACCGAGATTCATCTTAATAGCGATGAAGGGCTCAACTTCTCAGGACTCACTCGTTTCGGTTTCATGCTTCCATATATGGGGAATAATGATTACCTCGGGTGGGCATACACGGATAATTATGGCGATCACGGAGATCTTTACCTCGAGGAATTCAATTCGGAGAGAAGCGCTTACCGATATGGAGACGACTGGCGTGACTTGACTACGTGGACAGACACGATCAAAGTGCATACCGAGAGCGGCGTGGAGCCTCGCCCTTATCAATTTACGAAGACCCATCACGGACCGGTTCTTGGCATGACCGAGAATGGTCGGCCACTCGCTGTCCGACTAGCCAAACTAGATGAAGGCGGATGGTTTGAGCAATGGCACGGAATGATGAGAGCTAGTTCACTTCTGGAATGGAAAGCCTCGATGGAGCTCCTGAACGTTCCCTATATGAATACGATGTACGCCGACCGGGACAACAACATTCTTTACATCTATAACCACGCAATCCCTCGCAGGTCCTTAAAGTACGACTGGACTCAGCCAGTGGATGGCAGCGATCCGGAAACCGAGTGGGATGGCTATCATGCATTGGATGAGCTCCCGCAATTTTTGAATCCGGAAAGTGGCTATCTACAAAACACCAATTCCTCGCCATTCGTTGCGACAGATGGGATCGAAGCTGACCCTGGAGATTTTCCAAAGTATATGGTCGGAACGGAAAGTGACAACCGACGCTCTCAGAACTCGCGAAGGGTACTTCGGGAGTTGGATGAGCTGACTTTGAATAGTTTTGCAGGTGCTGTTCTCGAAAGACGTTTGATTGCAGCCGATGAGTGGCTGGATGATCTTTTTTTAGCATACGAAGCGGCCAAGGAGAACAACTCACCGAGTGTTGATCCGCTTGCTGGACCGATTGCGGCACTCCGCAACTGGGATCGTGTGGCCACCAAGGCCTCGGTGCCCACTACACTTTTCGTTTTCTGGGCCGAGCGAGTAAATCCGGATCGAGAAAAAGAGACCGAGCAATGGATCGAAGCCTTGATTCAAGTGGTGAAAGATCTTAACTCTGACTGGGCTACTTGGGAAGTCCCATGGGGGGAGGTCAACAGAATCCAACGACCAGATGCTGCCGGACACCTTCCTTTCTCGGACACACTTCAAAGCCGTCCTGTCGCCGGAGCGCCGGGCTGGTTAGGCTCGGTATTTACATTCCACACACGACAGATCGAGGGAGGAAAGCGCCGCTATGGTGGGCACGGAAACTCCTTCGTAAAGGTCGTAGAGTTCACGCCCGAAGTCCAAGCGCGCTCCGTTTTTGTGTTTGGCCAAAGCGGCGATCCTGCCTCAGCTCACTATTTCGACCAAGCCGATCTGTACTCCGCGAATGAATTTAAACCTGCTTGGCATTCTCGCGAAGAGGTAGAGGCCCAAGCCCAGCGAAGCTATCACCTAACCCTAACTAGATCATTGCGGGACTAAAATAATCGTGATTGGTCGAACGAATAGGGCTCCTGAGTAAATGAACCTGCCTCCGCCCACATTTCTGGGCGAGTCTCAAAATTGGCAAAGCTGTTTTTGACTCTTCGCTATGAAGACGTACTATGAGATATCTATAAGTATCTAATACTTATTACTTGGCGCATACTGTAAAAAAGATGCCAATTATCTTCCTCTCTTTACTGTTGTTCAGCTTTCCATTTCAGGTGGAACCTTCCGATGACGAGGTAAAGGTAAAGCTTACAACCGCCTCCAAGAAGGGAGGCTACCATTCGGTTGGCCGTCGTATGGAGAAAATTATGGAGGGCGGCGTTTCCGGACTTTTGGTTGAAGTAGTCAACAGCGAGGGGTCTATTCAGAACGTCGGGATGATAATAGATGGGGAGGTGGAATTGGCCATAGTACAGAACAACGTGGCCTCTCGATTAGGGATGAGTGGCCCGGACTCAACTTCGTTGACGGCGATCATGACACTCTATCCAGAGCCCGTCTTTGTCCTTACGAATTTGGATAACATCACCCATTTCGATCTTCTGCTAAAGGTCCCCGGATTGGTGTTTAGTCTGGGCGCAGAAGGAAGTGGAACGTCGTCTATGGCAAAAGAGATACTTGATGCTAGCGGGATGAAGGACGAAGAGCGGAAAATTTACGTCGGCAGGGATGAGCAACTTGAATTTCTTGGATCAGTCTTTAGTAGGGCAGTATTTGTCAATACTATTTCAGATGATTTGATGAGTGCCATAACGGCCAAGGAGATATATGTTGTATCTCTCTCCAATGCTCTAGTAAAGAGGGTGACAGAAAAAAATGACGATTACAGGCCCTTCGAGAGAGATATAGGAGACGAAGAAATCTCGACGGTAGCCGTGTCAGCTCTGTTGGTCGCGGCCAAGAACCAACCGTCTTTGCTTATGCGCGAAATCACAGCTGCTCTAGACCAAAGATGGGACTATTTGAGGCGAAGCTTTCCGACCCATAGCCAGAAATCTGCAGGTGGATCCGTTGTTGTCGGAAAGGGAAGTATTCCTTGGAATGAGGCATCCGAGTCTTACTACATGGAAACCGGTCGCATTAAAAAACCTCGTCCCCTCATCCTCATATTTCTTACGGTATTGCCGGTATTCGGGTTTATTTCGCTTCTGACAATAAATTTTGTAGTGTGGATCTTCAGAAAATTTAAGATCGGGTACCTACTCAATAAATTTTCCGTAAACCGGCTTGTTCGGTCCTTCAATGCGCTTTTCGTAAGATTCAAATACTTCTGGTTGCTGATTACCATTGCGACGACCTATCTCGCTGTCTTATTGCTAATCGAACTCAGCGAAAGTATATGGGCTACCGACAGCCTCTCATTGAATGCTTTCACCAGTCGAGATTTTTCCGACAACTTGCTTTGGTTGTTCACCTTTGCGACGACAGGAGCGGCTGATGGAGTCTTTCCCGACAGTCCTCTAGGAAAGCTATTGGTTACTTTTATTCCGATGCTGGGCTACATCGTTCTCCTAGGAGTTGCCTCGCTTGTCACGTCTGACCACATAAAAAATAGGATCATCATGTCACGAGGACTAGCAGAGACAACGTTCAGAGATCATGTGATAATTTGCGGCTGGAACTCCCACGTTCCCTTTCTTGCAAAAAGCATGTACCACAGTAATTTGTCTCAACCTAGAAACATAGTATTGCTGGCTGAAGCTCCAGACGAGCATCCCCTTAGCAAACATGACCTTGATCCAGGAAAAGTCCATTACATACAGGGAAGTGCAACAAATAGAAAGGATTTAAATAGGGCAAATCTAGCGGAGGCGGATGTCGCTCTAATTGTAGCGGACAGCAAGGCTAGAGATAAAGATGCCTCTACAATTTTGAAGGTGCTTACCATCGAGAAGCATTGTCTGGAACTAGAAGAGGCAGCAAAAAACCGAAAGAAAGGCTCCAAAATACTTTCTAGAGCTGGCAGAAAGAACATTTATACAATCGCCGAAATTATTTCGGATGAGAACACCTATGCGGCACAGGATGCGATGGTAGATGAGATCATTTCCTCTGAAAAGATCAAAACGAAATTATTTATAAACTCCATTGTTAATCGGGGAGCTGCAGAATTCATTGATGAAATATTGTCCTTTGATGACAACAACGATATATGCTCTATACCAGTTGAAGAAAAATCGGTACTTCGTGGCTATACCTTTGATGATCTTCTACCTGCATTGCGTAAAACTAAATTTCTTCTTGTTGCAATAAATATCGACGTATCAAATATGGTCGATAACTATGGAAAGGAGATTGAAAAGGATGTTCTTGATCATTTCGGGCTTGGCAGAAAGCTTATAACTAATCCCATAGAGCCCTCTGAATGCGCCTACGAGACGAGAGTTGGAGATATATTGCTCGTTTTGGCCAAGAACGCAAAAACTGTGGACTTAGTAGCTCGCTCAAACAGCTCTGACTTATTGCCAAAAAAGTTTCCGTAAGAGGCTACTTCCCCTCCATTTCTCGAATCTCTTGAACGACCTTGTCGACGAGATCATTCGGGATAGGGACCGTCAGATTGTACTGCGCGATCTTCCACACTCCGCCAAGCTTCACCAGCACACCAGATCCTCTCGTATCGCCGAGGTTGTCGTTGTCCAATCGCTCATCAAACCACGCCGTTTTCCCATCAGCAGAGAAGTAGATATTTCTCTCGGTCATGTGATAGGTCCAGCCTCGTCCTTTGTCGAAAAATGGATTGGCGTAGGCTTTGAATTCGGTGATGGTCCAGCGCTCGGTGGCATCGGTTCCAAGGAATATGGCATCCTCCGTGTATAGCCCAAAATAGCGATCGCCCTCTGCTTTTGAGGCGGCGTCGTGCAGGTCATTTAGAACTTGGTCCACATCTTCTCGATCATTCTGGCTTTGAGCCACGGAAGTGCAGGATAAAAAGACTGCGGCAAGAAGAAGTGGGAGAGAAGACCTTCGCATGATGATTTGTTTAGTGAGTTGCTAAAGTAGACTCTACAATTATTATTTCCCTAATCGTCTTTCGAAGGATGTTATGAAAGGGCCGTCCTCAAGCAAAAGACATGTTGTCCCGATTCTCAATCGTCCTCATTAGATCCGAAATAGAACTGATCCATACCTGCCCATTTCTCAAGGGATAGGATTCCTTTCCAGGATAAACGACATAGCGATGCTCGATCTCAAGATCATCGCATGCCGAGGTGAATCCTCGCGGAATCTTTGGGTTAGACGACCGCTTGATCTCGATTCCGATTTCCGGTTTTCCAGCCCGAACCAATACGAGATCGATTTCAGCGCCATCGTGGGTTCGATAGAAGTACGCTTGGATTCGATTTCTATCAAGCGAGGAAATGATGTTTTCGAGCACAAATCCCTCCCAACTCATGCCAAGACTTGGATGACTTTGCAGGGTGTCTAGGCTATCGATATCGAGCAAGGCATGTTGCAGCCCACTATCCCTGATGTAAATCTTGGGTGATTTAATCAGTCGTTTTTTTACATTCGCGTACCACGGTTCCAGACGTCTCAATACAAGGATGTCCTTGAGAATATCTACGTATCTAACAATACTTTGACTGCTTGAGTCCATAGATTTGGCCAAGGCCGATGCATTTAGAATGTGGCCTTGGTTAAAGGCGACCATGGTCCAAAATCTTCGGAGGGTTTCTGCAGGGATGCGGAATCCAAGCTGCGGCAAGTCTCTTTCCAAATAGGTCGAGATCAGATCGCTTCGCCATGCTAAACTCTCTTCGTCGCTTTCGGCCAAGAGGCTTCGTGGAAAACCACCTCGATACCAAAGATCATCTTGGTCAATTGGCTCCTTGTGCTTGGCAATCTCGATAGTGTTAATCCCTGAAAGTTCGATCGTAGAAATGCGTCCAGCAAGACTTTGCGATGTCTGTTTCTGCAGATCCAAAGAAGAAGATCCTAGAAATAGGAACTGGCCGTTTTCATGTCCATTTCGCCTGTTCTCATCGATGATGCCGCGAATCTCTGAGAAGATTTCCGGAGTATGTTGAATTTCATCCAAAATGATCAGTCGCTTTGGATTTTGCTCAACCAGCAAAGAAATCTCTCTCGCTCTCGATCGATTCTTGGGATTGTCTAGATCTAGGTAGAGCGCGTCCTTTGTCTTTGCGATTTCCCTCGCAAGTGTGGATTTGCCGATTTGCCTCGGTCCAATAAGGACTACAGAGGCATTGTGTTTCAGCCGCGCTAGAATCTCCTTCTTCCGATTTCTGTTTATCATTACCGTATATCACCCATCTGGTAGTTAAATAACGGGGATAAAATCACTATGTTTCGTAATAATACCGCATATCATCCACGTAATAGTAAAATAACGGTATTAGTTTTGATCTTTGCCAAAAGATAGGCCGCAACTTCCTCGTATATGTTGATCCCTTTTCGAGTTCATTTTGTAATACACATGGTCTTGTGCAGGGAGGTCTATATTAGCTGTAGTATTTTCTGGCCTTTTCAAAGACGCGTTTCCTAAAGAATGATAAACTGCAATAGAAAGATTTCGACCCAGAGGGAAAAAGTGATTAGGTTTATCGATGCTTACCCAAAGTGGGTTGCTATTTTCGCAATCGTCATTTTTTTAGGCTGCGCCCCACCATTGAAGGAGCAAGCACTCTGGGATCGCTGCGAAGGAGCGCTGCGAATTTTCTCCATGGACTTGGAGGTCCTTTCAATAAGCTCCTTCGAAGGTCCACGAGGGAGGCAAGCCTATTTTGAAGGGCTGAGCCAGAGTGGTGACACCTTAACCGTATTCGGTGCGAAATGCATTCGGGCAGATATGCGAGAGTGTGCCGAAGTAGGGAAGACTATACATACCACTCTCGATTGGTGGGCTTCAAAATATCTACCGAGTAGGGGTGACTTCGAGAGCATGTGCCCAAGCTTTGTGCTCGACGACAAACAGGCCTTCAATTCGCAGTCGCACTGCATCAAGCTTTAGCTAGCTACTATTGCCAAGTAGTGATCAGGCCAATGAGGTTCAAGATTCCGAGCACCAATTCAGAGCTCAGTCCTTGAATTATTAGCTTATTCGGCTTGCCATCCACTTTTAGACTTATCATTCTTCCGAGGGCAAATCCCAGAAAAATCAAGGTTCCTACAACGAAGGAAGCCAGTCTAAGCTTCGGTAAGAATATTCCCAATGCCAGTATGCATCCAGCGACAAACATGAGAGAGCCGACTCCCCGAGCCTCGTTCAGTATGTTCACATCCTTGTCCAACTTGATGCCAGAATTCTTGAGATAATTCTTTATCGGATCTCCCATTCTCATCATACCAAAAGCGAGGAGGGGTAGACCGGAAAGGCCCAGGACGATCATCTTGAAAATTTCCATAATAGGTGTTTTGGTTTGGTTGAAGAATCTATATAAGTCAGGCTTATGACAAAGGTATGTCAGGGGTGTCTTTGACATACAATTCGATCGGCCAACTGCCTAGCGGTCACCACTCTTTTCGATTGGAGCTGAGTGATAATCGCCCTTAGCATTGACAGTCTTGGTTTGTCTTTTCCCGCCATAGTCGTTTGGAATATCGACTTTCTGTTTCAGATTAGTGCTGTATATTATTTTTCTTGGCGAGAATACAGTTTTGTAGTAAATCGCAATGGAGACAACCGAAGTATATCATGCTAAAGAAGCTCGTTTTATTGATAATCTTGACGACAAGTGCCTCCTGCACGTCGACCAAAGAACCCGTCAAACTTCTGACATCGGCAGATCTGGCGAATTTCGAGAATCCCGCCCCAGACTCTCGCTTAAACTACGGGGATGATCCGCTGCAGTTTGGCGACTTGCGTCTTCCGCCCGGTCCCGGGCCTCACCCGGTGGCGGTCTTTATCCATGGGGGCTGCTGGTTGTCCCAATACGACATACAGCACTCTAGCAAACTAACGGCAGCACTGGCCCGCAGTGGCATCGCGACATGGTCACTGGAGTACCGGCGAGTAGGCGATGAAGGGGGAGGATGGCCGGGCACTTTTTTAGACATCGGTCGCGGCACCGATCATCTCAGGTCGATTGCCAAGGAATACAATCTCGACCTCGATCGCGTAATTGCAATGGGCCATTCGGCCGGTGGTCATCTGGCGCTATGGACGGCGGCGCGTTCAGGTCTGCCAAGCGAGGCGCCGGTCAGTGCGAAGAATCCACTGGCCGTGCGAGGTGTGTTGGCACTTGCTCCGGCACCCGATATTGCCCTACTGCATGAACAGAAAGTGTGCGGTCACGTCATCGACGGATTGATGGGTGGCTCGCCCGAACAGGTCCCTGATCGCTATAGCTGGGCTGACCTCATGCAACTCGTGCCAGACGCTGTGCCCCAGGTTCTGATCATCGGCAAACACGATAGCGATTGGAGTCCATCGGGACGACGCTATTTTGACGCCGCAAAAGAACGTGGTGACAAGGTCCAAGTTATCGAGGCCAAAGAGTCCGGGCACTTCGAGATGATCGATCCCCAGTCAACGACTTGGCAACTCGTGCTCGACGCAGCCAGGGAATTGCTTTAGCGGGTCAAGACCAGTATGCGCCAGTAAAAGGAATGGAGTATATTGGCTAGCGGAAATCTGTTTCTCGTCTGAACTGCTTACAAATCATATACTGACCAGGTCGGTAAAGCCAAATTGTAGCGCTAGAGTTTTTTAATGCGTCAGTGTTTGTTTCTCAAAAGATAGTGTGTAAAATATGAGTGGAAGTGCAGCAGCCATGGCTGCGAGTGTAATAGCAAACGCAATCAAGGCATCGGGGGTTGTTGTAGAGGTCTCGCCCGAGGATTTTTTGACCATTGTACAATGCAGTGAGAGTGCACTCATAGTACATGCTCAAAGTAAAATAATCCGAACATCACATAAGTATTTGACGAGCTACAAAGGGCTTGCGTTTTATACTAAAGTGAGTGAGCTTCTCGAATTCGAGAGCAAAGTTGAGTTGATTGAGGCTAAGAAGATGTCGATTCCAGATATGTAGTCACTCGGTTATTGTGTTGGTGCAAAAGGCGAACTTCTTCTGCCTCTCATCAATGGTAAAGGGAATGAGTAGCGCTCTATGCCCCTCAACTCCGAGCCCCTCAACTCCGAGCCCCTGAGCCCCTGTGCCCCTGAAATAGCTTTACCTCTGCAAGATCAATGCTTTTGAATCGCTGAGTTCACCGGTATTCAGTTTCAAAAGATAGACTCCGGGCGCTAGCCGCGCGCCGCTATCGTCCTTACCATCCCAGTTTATACTTCGTTGGCCAGCCGAGCTATCACTCAAAGCCAGTCTTCGCACGACCTGTCCCTGAAGATTGTAGATCGATAAAGAAGCCTCTTCGTCAGTCGGTGACTCAAAAGAGATGACCGTCGATTGGCTAAAGGGATTAGGGTAATTTTGAAGAAGACCAAAATCCTTCGCCGACCTGCCCGGTGCCTCGATACCCGTCGTAACCTCCGTGCTATATTTGGCGACGAAAATGTCCGATCTTCCCAGACTCGTGAAGTCAGTCTGATTGCTTTCACCCGCACCAAAACTAATATCTCCCCAATAGGCACCCGTGATATGCATGTTGTCCAAGGAGGCATCGATTGCATTATCGAAGACGACCACACCATCACTTGAACTCCCCACGAGTCTCGCCCACAACAGGAGGCCAGTACTGTCATACTTAGCCAGAAAAGCACCGATATCAGAAAGTTCGGTTTGATTGCTTTCTCCAGGGGCTAAGACAAGGGGTTCTGCAAAATCGCCGATGAGATAGAAACTGTCGCTTCCATCGAGTTCCAAACTTCGCCCTACATCATGACCGACACCCTCTGGATGTTTTACCCACAATACACTGCCATCGGGGTCATATTTGGCGATGAAAATATCGATGGAACCCGCGCTGGTAAAGCTCACCTCATTTGCTTCACCTTCCCCAAAGGTGGCGCTTTCCCCAAAAGAGCCGGTTATGTAGGAGTTGCCAAGGGCATCGACTTCGAACGAGTTGGCATTCGTCGCACTTGAATTCCCACCGCTAGTTGCGCCAGCCCGTTTTGCCCATTGCAAGACCCCATCCAGATCGTACTTCGCTATAAATAGATTGCTCAGTGAAGTACCGCTATCGAGGACGAGTTCATTGCTCTCCCCCTCCGCAAAAGTAGCGCGGCCGCTAAAGGCACCCGTCACAAGCACATTGCCTGCATCATCCACAGCTATACCGTTACCGAAGTCCGATGCACTCCCGCCAGCTCCCCGAACCCAAGTGAGCAAACCATCAGAGTTGTATTTGGCCAGGAAGAGGTCTTCGACGCCTTGCGTCATCAACTCGATTTCATTGTTTTCACCAACACCAAAGCTAGCCCGAAACCTGAAAGTGCCCGCTATATAGATATTGCTATCGGAATCCGTGTAAAGAGAAAATGCGGCATCATCTGAGCTGCCGCCGGCTTGTTTGACCCAGGCTAGTTGGCCCTCCGAATCATACCTTGCGATGAATATGTCCTGCGATCCCAGACTGCTAAGCGTCGTTTCATTTGATTCTCCCAGCCCAAACACGACGCTCTCCTCAAAAGAGCCCGTGACAAGAAGATCTCCGTCCTCATCGATGACCAGCTCATATATGCGATCTGTCCCGGCACCTCCAAAGTGTTTGGACCACAGAAAGTCGCCATCCACACTGTACTTGGCGATGTAGTTGTCAAAGGCACCCGCGCTAGTATGCCTTGCAGAGGCATTGCCGGATTCAAAGACAATTTCGTCATTGAAACTGCCGATGGCATAGACATTGCCCGCGAGATCTACATCCACACCGAAGCCCTGATCAAGAGCTGTGCTACCGGCCGTCTTAACCCAGCTCAGGTCCTGGGCACTCAAGACAGCGGGGAGACTTGTAAAAAGAATCGCGCTCAACAGCGAAGATGTTGCAATGCTCTTCCATTTTAGATGCATATCGATTCCTTTTCTCGATTTTTTAATAAATAGACGTTCAATTATTATAGGAAATGTCGGACCGATTGGAGATACCAATAGGAATCAATTCTCAAGATTCTATAAATTAATCCTAGCATGAATTACCATCCACCGTTTCAAGTCCCTCCCGAGCCCCAGTGCCCCAGAACTCCTGTGCCTCCATTCTATTTGAAATCAGCCATACTATTACTACTGATCTCAATTGGTCAGACGGCTCGTGCACAAGACTTCACCCCCATCTTCGACGGCGAGACCCTCAAGGGCTGGAAGGCCGCCGACATGTCCTACTGGTCCATCGAAGACTCCGCAATCACAGCCAAGAGCACCGAAGAGAAAATCGCCGATCGAAACCACTACCTCGTCTATCAGGGCAGCGAACTCGGCGACTTCGAACTCAAACTCACGCACCGCATCATCAGCGATCATAACGTCAACGGCGGGTTTCAATTTCGCAGCGAAATGTTCGACGGTGATATCCCCGACGACTGCCGCGGCTACCAGGTCGACAACAACACCCAAACCGATTGGCTCGTCCGCCTATACGACGAATTTGGTCGGCATACCCTCGCCTGGCGTGGGGAAAAAACGGTGTTCGACAAAGAAGGCGAAGCCACCACCACCAAAATTGTATCGGCCCAAGGCAGCCCGCACTTCCGCCTCGAGGACTGGCACGAATACCATCTCGTCGCCCAAGGCCCCAAGATCACTCTCTATGTTGACGGCATACTCGTCGCCGAAGTCATCGACAACGATCCCTATCAACAAGATCTTTCCGGTATCCTCGCCTTACAACTCCACTCGGGACCACCCATGATCGTGCAGTTCAGAGACATCCAGCTCATGAAGCTATAGAATGGCAGCGTCGAAAAGAGTAACCAAGCGCCATAGGAGGGTTCTGTTAAAAAGAAAGTGTGCGGTCACGTGGCTAGGGACCTGCAATCACCAATCTGATGGTGAAAGACGGGAATAACATTACCTTATTACATATTAATGCCGTATATCATCTAGATGGATGACCTATTTGCTTCCTTCGGCGTGCTTACCACGATTCTGGCCGCCATTGGGCTGCTCGCCATATTCTACGTCGTGCCGATACGTTTATGGATCACGGCTATTTTCTCCGGGGTACGGCTCGATCTCTTTCGTGACCTCGTTGGAATGCGGCTGCGCCGAGTCCCAGCCGCTCAGATCGTCCGACCGCTAATCACCGCCCACAAGGCTGGGATCGAGGTTCCTACAGCCCTTCTTGAGGCGCATTTTCTGGCCGGTGGTGACCCGAAGCAGGTCATCAATGCACTCATCTCTGCTGACAAGGCAAATATCAATCTGGATTTCGAGCGAGCCACGGCCATCGACCTAGCCGGGCGTGACCTCTTCAAGGCCGTGCAGATGTCGGTCAATCCCAAGGTGATCTCGACGCCGCCGATATCGTCTTTCACCAAGGACGGCATCGAAGTGCAAGCCATCGCCCGTGTGACGGTGCGTGCCAATATTGAACGACTTGTTGGCGGCGCAGGCGAGGAGACCATTATCGCCCGTGTAGGCGAAGGCATCGTCTCGACTATCGGTTCCGCAGAGTCCTATGCAGCGGTACTGGAAAACCCGGACAGCATTTCGAAAACTGTCCTTGCTAAAGGCCTTGATTCGGGTACGGCTTTCGAGATACTCTCGATCGACATCGCAGACGTGAATGTTGGGGAGAACATCGGGGCCAAACTCCAGATGGAACAGGCGGATGCAGATCTGCGGATAGCGCGGGCGAAGGCGGAGGAACGACGTGCGGCTGCGGTAGCTCTCGAACAGGAGATGATGGCAACGGTGCAGGAGCAGCAGGCGCGATTTGTTGAGGCAGAGGCCCTTATTCCGGAGGCGATTGCCGAGGCCTTCCGTAATGGCCATTTTGGCGGGATGGGCTCTCACAACCCGCGCGCCAAACAGCCCGATGCGCAGAAGAGTCCCGGAAATAGTAGTGAGACCGACTCCCCCAAGGAAAGCTAGTCACTTCATAGTTGAAACCTGACTATTGTTGGTTTTAGACATTCCCTAATCGATGTTAGATATTCAAAAGAAACACTAGAGTCGACATGCTTAAATCCTGCTTCCTTTTTTGCCTTTTGTATTTGTCTGGGATCTCCCTCGTTTTTTCGCAAACGCCCGGCGAAAAATTTCCCGAATGGTCTCCGGGATATCTGGATTTGCATCACATTAGCACGGGGAGGGGAGATGCTGCATTTTATGTGTTTCCTGATGGCACCACCATGCTCTTCGATGCCGGAGAGTTGACAGATGACGGGCCGGCATGGCGCTTGCCTAGGTATGTATCTCCGCGACCGGATGGCTCAAGGACTGCGGGTGAATGGATCACGAGATATATCAATCGAAGATTGGCTGGCGTGAATAATGCTGTCATCGATTATGGTCTGCTTTCACACTTTCACGGCGACCATTTTGGCAGCCTTTCGAGTCGATCAGCGGATTCCGAAAAAGGGCCCTATAAGTTGACGGGCATCACCTATGTAGGGGATCATATCCCCATCAAAACCATGATGGATCACGGGTGGCCAGATTACAGCTACCCCGTTGCACAAGATGCGCCTGGAATGACCAACTACCGGGCTTTTTTGAAATGGCAAATAGAGCACGGCGACTTAAAGGCAGCATCCTTTTTGCCGGGCCGCCACGATCAAATAACGCTGGTTCATAATAGAGACGAATACCCGACCTTTAGAGTCCAAAACATCGCAGCAAATGGCAATGTTTGGACAGGAGTCGAACAAGTAACCAGGGCCCATTTTCCTCCCTTAGAAGATCTGGAGCCAGAAGACTACCCGACAGAAAATATTAGCAGTGTAGCTTTTCGTATGAGTTACGGGAAGTTTGATTACTACTCAGGAGGTGACTTGTATGGTATTCCGCCCTTACGGGCACCGAGCTGGCACGACATCGAAACACCCGTTGCTCAAGCCGTTGGCCCCGTGGAAATTGCTACGCTGAATCATCATGGATACCTAGACTCACAGAATGAATATTTTGTAAGTACGCTAAGGCCACGTGCATGGCTTGTGCAAGTGTGGGACTCGGCCCATCCAAGCCCGATGGTTTATCAACGCCTAAAGTCATCGCATTTATATCCGGGGCCCCGAGACATCTATTCAACCCATATGCATCCATCGAACAAGGATGTGGTTGTTGGCTTGGATGCTTTGAAAAGTGATGCCGGCCACGTGGTTGTGCGGGTAGCTCCAGGAGGCGCATCCTATCAAATCATAATCCTTGATGATTCAAGCGAAGAAGATGTAATACTGGCTGTGCATGGTCCCTTCGAGGCGAGGTGATCTTTTTAGAGATAAGAGAAAAGAGCGCATAGAGAAGAGCAAGAAATGAGTACTCTTAACCCTCTTTCTCCCATTCTCTTTTCCGCAAATACCGAAATGCCGGACTATCATTTGCACTAGCTTCGAGGCGGATAATGGGTCTGGAATTTGGAGAAACAGAGTTCGCACTTAAAGGAGGAGAACTTGCCAATGACAGAGCACCTTTTCTTCTATTGGTACAGACAGTCTTTTTCGCCGTGAGGTACATCGGCTTGGGCATTTTTAAAGCCCTCAGAAATTACCGCACAAGTGAATCAGATCTTTTGTTGACGGTGGTAGTTACCGCGACTTGTTTCCTTTTTGTTAAATCTTGTTACTCCCGCTTTCTTAGCAAATAGAGTACCACTGTTTCTTAGTTATTTCGGCACCTTTTCAACACTCTTCATTGCTTCGATGGTTTGCGGGAGATTAATGATAGCGCTCAATCTGATTGTAATATTGGTGGAAGCAATTGTCAGATTCTTCCTGCGAGGGTCACCTAATCGACTTATCAGATTCTCGAAGAAAATAGAACGTCTCAAAGAGAAATCATTCCCTTTCCTCTTTTTCTTGTCCTTCATGCTCGTCGCATTCAACTCGTCAGTAATAAACGATTCCTTCTGGCCTGAAAGCGTCAGTGGTGTAGACACAACAATTCCTAGTTTTATTGGTTTTGTAGCTGCTGTTTTCACAATAGCCGCAATGTTAAGAATTTCTGGTGATGGTGTTGATATTTATGGGCTAACAGATTTAAACAAATTAATGCTAGGATCGATCATAAATTGACATTTATGAGAGATTGAAAAAAATGATCTTGGGATAAATAAACCGGAACTAACCAAATCGGCGTATAGCCACCTATTATTGCTTTTATCGACGATATCCGGTCATTTTCATCAAATTCGATCTCCATTGCGCTTTGCCTGGGAGCAAATTCGATTTTTCTCTTTAAAAATCCTATCAAATAACTAACAGATGTGTCTGTCTCCTCATAGTCTGGTGGACCTAATAAGTTCTTAACTTGATCTCTTGTCCATTCTTCTTGAAGAATATTGACTCTGAGA
This sequence comes from Rhodothermales bacterium, assembly GCA_965250215.1. Taxonomy (GTDB): domain Bacteria; phylum Bacteroidota; class Rhodothermia; order Rhodothermales; family DATKEJ01; genus CBDFNN01. Next base: position 738,485 of record CBDFNN010000004.1, read on the forward strand.
TCATCGTACATCTTCCACCGACAATTTTCTGACAATTTAATGTTGTAGCAGGACTCCCAGCCGACTCGTTCAAAGGGTATCTGTTTTTTGCTGGGATCAGTCACACTCCAAATAACTGTAGCTAATAAGACTATAATACAAGCCGTTGAAATGATCTTCTCAAAATCCAATTTATCTGCTGCTTTTTCTGTATTTTGCATTGTAATCTAAGTTTAAATAAATACATGACTTGATTCATTGTGCAACTGTGCCGGTGGTATTCATCATTTCGATTGATTATCTCAAATTAAATGACCTCTAACAAGGAGAAAACGAATAGTTTTAAGGGTTCTTTTTATCCACGGTTGATCAACCTGATAGGTGTTATAGCGGCATTTTGGACATTCATTATTTTTCAACAGGCTCAAAATCTTAACAGAGCTCTTTTAGAGACTCAACAAATTGCCGAACTTGCGAGACTTTCGCAACTTGATCTCAACAGTGTTAATGATCCAAATATTCTTCACAATACTATCGCCGATTTTGGCTCTCGCTCCCTCGGGTTCCAAATTTCTTCGCTGGTATTTTATGGAACTCAAATTAGCAAGGCTCTAGGTGATTCTCCGTGGCCGTTGAATGATGCTCTTATTTCCGGAGGTTGCGAGAAAGATATAAAGTATTCCAAGAGCGCTATTTTGAATAGCAATAGCGATTCGCAATTGATATCAGGGATTAGGGGGTGGGATGCAACAATCGACGCATTAAATAAACACGATTTTGAGGCCTCGTTTTCGGAGGTACTAAGGACGCTTCAGTCGACGGTTTCAACAGAAAAACGATCAACTCTTATCAAAGTCCTCCAGGACCTTGCTTTGATGAAAGAGGGTCAATTTATCGGCAAGAAGATTCAATATATTGTAGAGGAAGTTTTTCAAGGAAATATTTCTCCTGAGGATCGAGGCGTCCTAGTCTCCATTATGTCTCATCTTAATCCAAATGTGACCGTTCTATTACCGAGCAAGGGAGGTGGAATTGATCTAACCTGCCGCGCGATAAGCAATGTGACCATAGTGGGCAATAGAAATAGATCGACATTGAAGAAAGACGTTTTTGCAATTAGGCATGACATTGACCTTACGGAAACTGATTTAAGTGATTTCACTCTAAAGAAGGCCATAATCAATCGGCTTGTATTTAGGAATACAAATTTAGTGCGAACAGTCTTCGATGAGGTTGAAATTCTACAACTGCAATCTTCTGCAAAGGCAGTTAAAACGACTAATTCAGTCTTTTCCAAAGTGAACTTTGTAAATTCGGATCTCAGTAACTCAACTCTTAATGATACTTTTTTTGAGAATTCTGGTTTTGAAAATTCAAATCTTTCAAATGTGTCAATAATCGATGGCGGTATTTTAAATGTAGCAATTATCGAAAGTGATACCGAAGGACTAAATATTCAAAACTCATGCGCTAGAAACCTCGAATTTGATAAAGCTAGCGATGTAAATATTAGTAACATTAGCATTCTTCCTGAGGGAGAAAAGTGTTCTTCGAAGATAGATGCAAGAATGACGCTGACGTCTCTTGGGTGTGGTGCTTTTTCCGATGATTTCGAATCAACCTGTAATAACTAATGAGAAAGATTAAGTCATTATTGAATTGTTTTCTGATCGTTCTTCTGTTGATTTCGTGCACTTCAAAATCCAACGAAACCACTCAAATAAGGCTGTGGCACACGGAATTGGATTCCGACGCTTCTGATCTAATAAACTTAGTGGCCTCGTCTGTTGAAGAGACCTTTTTGAATCGAGGTCGAAAGGTTGACATTCAAGTGACGAAAATGAATTGGGGCGACCTATCGACTAGAATCATCCAAGAAGAGGATAATCTTCCGGACATTACGCACCTCCAGCCGTTTATGGTTAAGGAGTTTTTGTTACGATTAAGAAGTTCATCTAGATATGATTTGATAGGTCTTGATTCAGTCCTATCTGTCATTGAGATACAGAATAACGATAAGATCTTGCCATCTCTTAGAAACATTCATCGATATGGTAATCCCTTGAATCAAGAATCAGATACCTATGGAATCGCTTATGCTGCAGGAACGACGCTAATTGCTTACAGGACCGATTGGGTTCCTGAGGGCACGGTTCTTCCAAATTCTTGGGATCAGCTTCCACGTTTTTCAAAATTACTAGCGGAAAAGGCCAAGGATCTAGGATATGATGATGTTCAAGCTTTGGCCTTACCTGGACGCAGCCCATTTTTTATTGACCAATTGTTCAACGAAATCGTTGTTTCAAACGGTGGAAGTCTGTACGAAAATTCGGAGCCCAATCTTGATAACGTCGAAGTGCGTAAGACTCTTGAGATATTTCAAGAAATGATAGCTTTGACAGGAGGTAGCTATTTCAATACCGATTATCAACTTCAGTTCACTCTTCTCGCTCAAGACAAAGTCGCGGTCGTTCCAGTTACATACGGGCGGGCTTCGAAAAGAATAGAAAACGAGCTTATATCTCAAGGCTCTAATCAACTAGAGGCAGATCGCAGAAGATTTGGAATCTTACCTCATCTCAGTTCGATCGATAATCCAGTAGCAACTATTGATGCTGAACCATGGATATTAATTGAGGACTCGGAAGATGGTATATCGAGTGCAAGGCAGCTAAAGAAAAATGTAATGTTCGCATTCCTGGAAGAATTTTACTCTCGAGAGAATTACGAGAAGTTCACGCGTACTGTACCTATTCATTTGAGGCCGATTTTCGAGGGTATGGCTGATGAATATCTCAGTGATCCGAGTCAAATAGAATGGTCACATTGGGGTGATGTTAGTACGCAGATGTTAGGGACCGTTGGGAAAACCGCGCCTATTATGATGGATGCTGATCTTAGTTCGACAACACAACCCGCCTTTATTTTATCTCTTCAAAGTCGAAACATCATCTCGGATATGGTTAATGACACCATTGGTGAACCCGTCTTGTCGACTATTAGTCAAGGTCGGACTGTTCCTAGCGATCTACAAGAAAAGATTCTGGATGACGCAATTTTGAGAGCAGTTGAGCGGTCTCTTGCTGCCTATTCGGACTCTCCCAGAGAGTGATTATTAAAATTTACTCTAGAATTGGGATAAGATGGGAGAATTATGTTTCCGGGTATTCGAGAGTAGCCCTTTGGATGACGTCGGTGTTCTTTGGATTCGCAATTCTGTTCCTATTTTACTCTGCGATATTTGTTAGATCGGGGATTTTAGGATCTGATACATTTTCTCAAGGTGTCTACGGAACAGCGGCGATTCGATCGTTGTGGTATGCTGCATCGACAGCAACGATGCAAGTTGTTTTTGGCCTCATATTAGGCGCAGCGATATTTATCCTTGGCAATAAATTTCTTACTGTAGTTGTTCTTTCACTTTCTTTTACGATCTATTCTCTTCAGCCTTCCGTTGTTTTTGACATTTGGACTCGATTACTAGGATTTGAATCCAATTTTTCCTCTCTGATCTGGGCCTCAACTTGGCAATACACGAGCTTTTGCGTCATGTTTTTCTTTCTACAGTTTTCCACCGTTGAAAGAAAAGAACTTGCGCTGGCACGCTCTGAGGTTTCTACTATTCATGCTTACCGGGCAGTCTACCAGTCGCGGCTTATTATTGCGTTCTGCGCACTACTTCTACTTCGATTCATATTGATGCTAGCTAAATTTGATTTACCCTTTGTATTCCTGAAAGGTCATGACTCATCGTACCGAACTATAACTTTTTGGATGAGTCATGGGAGACTTGCTGAAATTCCAAAATGGATAGGTATGCAGGCCTTGGTAATGATGACTGGTGTTGCTCTCTTTTTTGCAATAAAAGCGTCAGTTCCCAAATTAATTATCATTGGTTCTTCAGAAAAGCGGTCAAAGATTAAGAAATCCAGAGAAAGTCAAATATTCCCCGCAGTCAGAGCTGTTGTAAAAGTCAACTTGTTTTTATTGTTAGGATGTTTTCTTACTCCAATAATTGTATCACTTTTTGGGATTGTGGGACAGTCTGGAAGTTCCACATTAGGAATGTTTTCCACATACGGTTCCGTCATCTCTTACTCAGTTTTGGTATCGGGTTGCTCTGCTGCAATAGCAGTTTCTGTAGCGTCAATTTTCCACCATTTTAGCATTAGAGGAGTGCCCGGAACTGACATCTATTGGTCTTGGCTTTCAGTTCTTGTTTATGCAACACCAATGATAGCATTAAATCTCAGTGCCAATAAAATCTCGGACTTTCTAGAGAGTTGTTTCCAATTGTCTGGAGTTTATCTCACCACGGGGCAATCCGTCTCTTCCCTAATTACGTCCATCCTATTTTATACCATTTGGCTAACGCCCTTTATATTATTTCTTACAAATAGAACCATCTCAGAAATTCCAAGAGACATACTTAAGACAGAAGTGTTGAGCATTGTTGACGGATTAAAGCCAGCAAGCTTCAGAATACTTTGGAATTCTCTCTTTCGATCACGTCAGTTAATGATGTTCTTTTTAGTAATCGGATTTATTATCATCTGGCAAGACCTAAGCCTTTCTTTGCGTCTCGAAAATTTCGAAATGTTTAGCTACACTCTTTATGATTCGCAGTCACTTGAAGATGTAAACTACACGGCACCATTGTCAGCATCACTATTAGTTAGCCTCGTCGTTGGGGCGGTTGGTGGTCCCCTAATAATTAAAATGTCTAAATCAAGATAATGGATACTCCGATACTCGAGTTTCGGAACGTTTCTTTTGAGAGGCCAGAAACGCAATTCAGTAAACCTCACAGATGGACTGAAGTCCAATTCAGTGTGTTTCCTAAGGATCTATTGGTAATTGCTGGCCCGAGTGGTATAGGAAAAAGCACAATTTTAAGTTTGGTCTGTGGGATTGAAGACCTCGACCGAAATACTGGGAAGATTATATTAAATGGGAGAGAGATAAGCGGGCTAAGTCCACTAGAAAGAAATGTTGGAATATCCTTCCAAGGCGGGCTTGGCCTTTTCCAAGACAAGTCAGCTAGATACAATATTGAGTTTCCACTTTCCGATTTATTTCAAAGTGACGAAAAGTCAACAGATTTAGAATCCGATATAGTCGGAAAATTGGAATTGGATTTTTGGTTGTTTGATGTACCATATCATCCAGGGCTTATACCTGACAAATCCTCTAGCATTCTTGAAACCAGAGTTTCTAAGCTATCAGGGGGTCAAAAACAACGAGTAGCACTTGCCCGATGTTTTGCTAATCCAAATAAGGTGCTTTATTTACTGGACGAGCCATTCAATGGTCAAGACCCCCCTTTAAGAGATTATCTTGGGTCTTCGATACTTGAGAGATTTAATAGTATTAGACGGAATTCAGAAAATACCGCCATGATTATGGTGACTCACCGTCGGAAGGAAGCTCTTGGAATGGCAGACAGAATTATGTTTCTCGAAAAAAGAATGGGTGGACAGATAACAACAAGTCAACTAGTCGGCCCTAAAGAAATTTATGACGAGCCGTTGAATATTAGTGTAGCTACCTTTTTTGGTACGTATTTGATTAACACCACGCGCAGTAAGAAATTATTGCGTCATGAGAAATTGAAATTACCCCATGGGGCAAAATTTTGTGCCGTCAGGCCAGAGCATATTTGGCTTTCGGTTGATCAATTCAATAAACCAGATATTTTGTCCTTTAGGACCGAGGTAACCAACCATGTCTTCCAAGGGGCAATTACTCTATTGAAATTGTACGTTTCCGATATTGACGGCTATTGGAGTGTTATAACATCCGAACCCGAAAAGTGGCTAACTTACTCAGAGCTCTATTGTAATTGGAAGGTGAAAAACACCCTCTCGTTCTAGTCCAAAAATCTGTTCGATATTAAATCCCGGAAGTAGAATATTGTGGAAATGGTAGTCAGAGTTCCTCAAGTTGACAGTATTACAGTGCAAATGGCTGTGAAGACCGAATCATCCGAGCAGGTGGTTGCAGAGCACGTCTTGGAACGAATTCCACATATATTTAATGGAGACTGGAATCTGTACCGCGGTTGGCGAGCTAAATTGGCGTCGTTATTGAAAGTCGATCCTTGTAATATTTCGCTGACAGGGTCAGCCTGCGTCGGAGTTAGTTTCAGTCCGCACAAGAATTTTTCTGAATTCGGTGATAGTTCAGACATCGACGTTGCCGTTATTTCACCTTTTCATTTTGATCTAGCCTGGAGAACTCTTCGCGCTTTTCGGCTTGTGAACGCCATTGATCAACGTGAAAGGAGATCAATTACCCAACATCAGACGAATTATATTTATTGGGGCTGCATAGCAACCGATAGAATTCTAAGACTCATGCCTTTTTGTAAAGAATGGACGATAGCAGCGTCACAAATGCAGGGAGTTTCGCCGACGGAAGGACGCGAAATAAATTTCAGGATGTACCGAGATTATGAATCCCTTCGTCAATATCAATTATTAGGCGTTGAAAAACTCCAAACCTCATTACTCCCAGACGACTAATATTAATTTAAACCCCGATGCCTCAGAATTTCCTTGTTTCGACAACCCATTCCGTTTCGTGGTTTCATAAAAGAATCGCTGATAATGAACTAGTTCTAAAACCAGATTTTCAACGCAATCCCGTTTGGTCAAAAAAACAAAAAAGTTACCTGATAGATTCCATTTTAAGAGGATATCCGATTCCGGAGCTCTATATGCAAGAATTTACGGATGCGCTGGGTAATGAGAAATTTGTAGTTGTTGACGGGCAGCAGCGATTGAGAGCATGTGAAGAGTTTATCACAGGGCAGTTCAGGATTAACGGAGAGGATACCCCTGAATGGAGCGACCTGTCCTTTGATGAGCTTGCTGAGAACGAGAAAAAGACAATTTATCAATATAACTTTGTTGTCAGGACTCTTCCAGAGATGCCGGATTCAGAACTTCGTTCGATGTTCACGAGGTTGAATCGAAATACCGTTGCCCTCAATCGACAAGAACTGCGACACGCGACTTTCTGGGGCTCCTTTATTACTTGTATTGAGTCATTATCTGACAATGAGTCGTGGCTGGAACTTTCGGTTTTTAGTGCAAACGATGTGCGGCGAATGCTAGATATCGAATTTATTAGTGAGTTAACAATTGGATATTTGCACGGTGTTCAAAATAAAAAGGATTCTTTGGACAGATGGTATGGTGCCTATGAGGAAAGTTTTGAGGAACAATCGACAGTTGAGAATACCTTTTCCAAAGTATTGGGAGAAATGACGTCTTGCATTGCTGGTTTTGGCAAGACTAGATGGAGAAAGAAATCTGACTTTTACTCACTGTTTATAGTGCTTGCAAACCGAAGTGACGCGTTACCTTTCGCAAGCAATCATCGTGAAGCCCTTGGGTCTGCTCTGAAACAATTTGGCGACGATGTTGACAAGTTTTTAAAAGAACCAGATGTCCACGTTGCTCTCAGTGATTCTGTCAAACGATATTCTGCGGCCGTAGAACGAGCTGCTTCGGATCTAAGTAATCGTCGAACTCGAAATAGGGAGTTAGTGAATCTGTTGACGGCAGCTACTAGCTAATTCGCCATATTCCATGATGTGGACCCGATAATTAGTAATAACGCAGGATTTTGGTCTGAGGTTTATTATCAATCAAACGCCTCCCACGTGACGAAACCTTGCCGAGCCTTACGCGTGCAAGAGATTCTGTCCCAAATTTCGACTGGGACATCATTAACCTAATAAAAGCGGGAGCCTAGCCTCAAAAAAGGGCAACGCGACGGAACCGCGGGACGAATAATGGCAAAAAAGATTGACGGCTTTATCAAACTTCAGATAAAAGCCGGACAGGCATCGCCTGCACCACCTATCGGCCCTGCATTGGGTCAAAAAGGAGTCAACATCATGGAATTCTGCAAGGCCTTCAACGCCTCCACGCAGGATCGCATGGGTCTCCTTCTCCCTGTTGTTATCACGGTCTTCGCAGACAAGTCCTTTACCTTTATAGTAAAGTCTCCGCCTGCATCTACTCTGCTCAAAAAAGCAGCGAATATAGAGTCCGGATCTGACAACTCACGGAAGAACAAGGTCGCCGTAGTGACCTGGCAAGACTGCCGCGACATCGCTGAGCAAAAAATGGAAGACTTAAATGCCTTTGACCTCGATCAAGCAGCCATGATGATTGCTGGCACCGCGCGATCCATGGGCATAATCGTACAAGGTAAACCCGGTGCGACCGCTGCTGAAAAAGCCCAAACGGTCACCGTTGTCGAAGAAGAACCCGAATCTGAGGAAGCCGCAGAAGCTGCGCCGGCAGAAGTAGAAGAGCCAGCAGAGCAGGCCTAATAAACTAAACATGAGCTAAGCACGGGAGCCGAAAGGCGCTTGTACCGCAAATTCTCAACACATGGCAAAAGGAAAAAGATATCGTAAATCCCAGGAAGCACTGGCTGCTGCTGAATTCCCCGTCGGGCTGACAGAAGCATCCTCCCTCCTGAAGAAAATCGCTACGGCAAAGTTCGACGAGTCCGTAGACATTTGTGTTCAACTGGGTGTCGACCCAAAGAAAGCTGATCAGCTCGTTCGTGGAGTCGTTGCACTCCCGCACGGAACAGGTCGAGACATTCGTGTTCTCGTCCTCGCATCGGAAGGCCTCCAGCAGGAAGCTAAAGATGCCGGTGCTGAATATGTAGGTCTCCAAGATCTCGCCGACAAAATCAAAGGCGGCTGGACCGAATTTGATGTCGTTGTTGCATCCCCGGATGTAATGGCTGTCGTTGGTCAACTTGGAAAGGTCCTCGGACCTAGAGGCCTCATGCCGAACCCAAAGAGTGGCACTGTTACTCGTGAGGTTGGAAAGGCTGTTGGCGAAGTAAAGGCTGGAAAGATCGACTTCCGAGTCGACAAGCAAGGCAATGTCCATACTTCTATCGGACGTGCCTCTTTCACAGAGACTCAAATTGAGGAGAATATGGAAGCCTTCCTGAGGGAAATCCTTCGACTCCGACCCGCATCCGCAAAAGGTATCTATGTAAGAGGTATCGATGTGTCATCTACGATGAGCCCGCCGATTGAGTTGGATCACGAACAAGTAGTTAACGACCTCCGATAAGAATTAGAACATGACAAGACAAGAAAAAGAAGAGTCTGTAGCTCTGATCACGGAGCACCTGAAGGAAGCCAACTCGGTTTACCTCGCAGACTACTCTGGGTTGAGCGTTTCTCAGACAAACGAACTCAGAAATCGATTTAGAGAAGCCGGTGTCAAGTACACTATTTACAAAAACACCCTTGCCAAGCTCGCGATGAAGGAAGTGGGTGGTTATGATGATCTCATAGAGCATCTATCAGGACCAACTGCATTCGCTTTCACTAGCGATCCAGCTGCCCCGGCAAAGGTGATCAAGAAATTCCTCAAAGATGAGAAAATAGAGCGACCGGAATTCCGGGCCGCGGTCATCGATGGTGGATTCTACGGCGCTGCTCAACTCGATGAGTTGGCTGCACTGAAATCAAGAGACGAATTACTCTCGGATGTGATTGGATTGCTCCTATCACCAATGTCGACTGTGATTTCATCTCTACAATCCGTTGGTTCTGGATTGCTAGGCTCCATTAAGGAGATTGCAGCTAAAGCCGAAGGGTAAAACGGAGCCGAGGAGCACTGGAGCACGGGAGCACAGAAATTCTGAGCCCCCGAGCGCCTGAGCCCCCGAGCACCCAAATAATAACATCCATAATCAGCTAAGCAGGTTAATCCCGAGACCTTAGCAGGAAAAAACAAATACAATGGCAGACATTAAAGAATTAGCAGAACAGCTAGTAAACCTAAGCATCAAAGAAGCTAACGAATTGGCTACAGTTCTCGAAGAAGAGCATGGTATCAAGCCTGCTGCAGCTGCTGTTGCAGTTGCCGGACCTGCCGGTGGCGGTGGAGAAGCAGCCGAAGAGCAGACTGAATTCAACGTAATTCTTAAGGGCTTCGGTCAAAACAAGATTGCTGTTATTAAAGAAGTTCGTTCTATCACTGGTCTTGGTCTTAAGGAAGCCAAAGAAATGGTCGATGGCGCACCTAACACCCTGAAAGAAGCTATCTCGAAAGACGAAGCTGACGACATTAAGGGCAAGCTAGAGGCCGCTGGAGCCGAAGTAGAGCTTTCCTAACAAAACATATTTGAGTCGAATCGGCCCGTCCGCGATCACGGGCCGAATCGCATTGCCTCTAAGCTGAAGATTCCAAAGGAATTACATATAGCCAGTCCTGTAATCGAAGAAACAAGCTCTTCGATCATAGGCTGTTTTGCTATTTCCAGAGGGTATCGTAGGGCTAGCAGGCCTTTCCCGCTTTCTATCGCACCATTGCTAGGGTTTCTCACACATAGCTTGAAACTTTAATATGCCAAATCGCAATTGGACTTTTCAGCCTGAACGATCGTCTTTCGCAGAGATCACGCCGGCGCTGGACTATCCCGATTTTCTCGAAATCCAACTTCAAGCCTTTGAAGAATTTGTTCAAGACAATGTAGACGCGGAAGAACGCGATGAAAAAGGCCTACAAAGGGTCTTTCTCGAGCACTTCCCTATACAGGACAGTCGCGAACGTTATATGCTTGAGTTTATCAAGTATATAATTGATGCACCGAAACACTCTGAAGAGGAGTGTATCGCCCAAGGCCTATCTTTCTCTGTGCCTTTGAAAGCCACACTTCGGCTTTCGACCAGAGAGGACGAGGATGAGGATGAGCCGGAAGAGGCCATCGAACAAGATGTCTTCTTGGGCAATCTTCCCTTTATGACCTCAAAGGGCTCCTTCATTATTAATGGAGCAGAGCGTGTCATCGTTACCCAGCTACATCGTAGCCCGGGTGTTTTCTTTGGCACATCCGTTCACCCGAACGGTACCGCGCTGTATTCAGCTCGTGTCATTCCTTTCCGCGGTTCATGGATTGAATTCTCGACCGATGTGTCCAACATGATGTGGGCCTATATCGATCGGAAAAAGAAGCTCCCCGTGACCACGCTTCTTCGTGCACTTGGCTTCTCGAGCGATGAGGAGATTCTTGATCTCTTCGATCTCTCTGACAAGATTCAGATCACGACAAAGGCCAACTTCAAGAAGATTGTTGGGCGAAAGCTTGCCAACAACCTTTCTATCCAGAAGACCATCGAGGAAATCGATGAGGACACTGGTGAGGTTATCAGCGAGACCATGGAGTACGAAGTACTCTTCCCGGCATCGCATGAGCTCGTCGAAGGCGATTACGACAAAATCAAAGAAAACGAAGTCAAGCAGATTTTCATCGTCTCTGAAAATGAGAGCGAAGAAGCTGACAAGCTGACCGTTGTTCAAACCCTTCGAAAGGATCCATCCCACTCTGAGGCTGAAGCCCTTGGCTATCTCTATCTCCAATTGAGGGGATCTGAGGCGCCAGATGAGGACACAGCTCGTGGCATGTTGGATCGACTTTTCTTTAGCGAGAAAAGATATGATCTCGGAGAAGTAGGTCGATATCGTCTCAATACCCGTTTGGGTATCAAGGGTGCTATGGATCGACTAACCCTCCATCCTGATGACATTCTAGCCATTATTCGTGAGTTGATCGACCTTAAGAACGGTCGTTCAAACATTGATGACATTGACCACCTTGGAAACCGACGTGTTCGGACTGTTGGTGAGCAAATGTCGGCTCAGTTTTCTCTTGGCCTTGCCCGTATGGCAAGAACCATCAAGGAACGAATGAACCTAAGAGACGCGGACAAGATCACTCCTCAGGATTTGGTCAACTCCCGTACGATCTCTTCTGTCATCAATACCTTCTTTGGTACGAACCAGCTTAGCCAGTTCATGGATCAAACGAATCCATTGGCAGAGCTTACTCACAAACGACGGATGTCGGCTCTTGGACCCGGTGGTCTGACTAGAGAGCGTGCCGGTTTTGAGGTTCGTGACGTTCACTACACTCACTATGGTCGGCTCTGCCCGATTGAGACTCCCGAGGGTCCGAACATTGGACTGATATCATCGCTTTGTGTACACGCAAAAGTGAATGACTTCGGCTTCATAGAGACACCTTATAGAAAGGTCGTCAATGGTGTGGTGACCAAGGATCTAGACTATCTAACTGCTGAAGAAGAAGACCAGAACGTCATCGCGCAGGCCAATGCCCCGATGGATGATGATGGCAACTTCCTCAACAATGACGTGAAATGTCGATACCAAGGTGACTTCCTGGTTTACGAGCCAAAGGAGATCAACTACATGGACGTTTCTCCAAACCAGATCGTATCGCCTGCGGCGAGTTTGATTCCCTTCTTGGAGCATGATGATGCTAACCGAGCACTCATGGGATCAAACATGCAACGTCAAGCTGTACCGCTTCTACAACCTGAGTCCCCAATTGTGGGTACCGGTCTTGAAGCTCGTGTGGCACGTGACTCTCGCGCACTTATTGTGGCAGAAGGAACGGGTGTTGTTGAGTCTGTCGATTCTAAAGGAATCACAGTCCGATACAATCAGTCATCTGACGATGAGATGGTTTCTTTCGAGGAGCCAATCAAGACTTACAAGCTCATCAAGTTCAGAAGGACAAACCAAGACACCTGCTATAACCAAAAGCCAGTTGTCAAGGTTGGCGATAAAGTCAAACAAGGTGATCTTCTTGCCGATGGTTGCTCAACACAACGTGGTGAGCTCGGTCTAGGAAAGAACCTCCTCGTGGCCTTTATGCCATGGAGAGGCTATAACTTTGAGGATGCCATCGTCATCTCGGAGCGCGTTGTGACAGAGGATATCTATACCTCTCTTCACATCGAGCAGTTTGATCTCGAAGTTCGAGACACCAAACGAGGTGAAGAGGAGCTGACACGTGAGATTCCAAACGTATCTGAAGAGGCCACTAAGGACCTTGACGAAACAGGTATCATTCGTGTTGGAGCCGACGTTGGACCTGGCGACATTGTCGTTGGAAAGATTACTCCGAAAGGAGAGACCGATCCTACGCCGGAAGAGAAACTGCTTAGAGCCATCTTTGGCGACAAGGCAGGTGATGTTAAGGATGCGTCATTGAAGGCGAAGCCTGGCATGAAGGGTGTCGTTATCGACACCAAGCTCTTTGCCCGACGTAAGTCTGACGCCATGTCTCGAAAAGAAGAGACCCGATTGCTAGAAGAGATTGATTCGACATTCAACGAGCACGTTGTCGTCTTGGATGAGACCTTCTATGAGAAGTTCTTCGAAATCGCTGTAGGCAATGAGTCGACTGGAATCGAGACAAAGCAAGGCCAAGTTCTTACCGCTGCCGGTTCTAAAGTAGCCAAGCCAAACTTTACTGACGTTTCTCCACTTGAGTGGATGGGCACCTCGAAGATCATGGCTGGCACACGTGAGAATAACCTCCTACAGAAGCTCTTCAATAACTATCGAAAGCTATATCGCAGGCATGAGGCCCAAATGAAGCGTGAGAAGCATCGCGTTCAGATGGGAGATGAGCTTCCACCAGGAATCTTGCAATTAGCCAAAGTCTACATCGCCAGAAAGCGTAAGCTGAAGGTGGGTGACAAGATGGCTGGACGACACGGAAATAAAGGTGTCGTTGCGAAGATCGTTCCTGTGGAGGACATGCCTTATATGGAAGACGGAACTCCAGTGGATATCGTCTTGAATCCTCTTGGCGTGCCATCAAGGATGAACTTGGGTCAGATCTATGAGACCCTCCTTGGATGGGCAGGTGCCAAGCTTGGTGTCAAGTTCGCTACTCCAGTATTTGACGGAGCTACCGAGCAAGACATTAAGGATAAACTTAATGAAGCTGGTCTTAACGACGAAGGCCGAGCGCAGCTAACAGATGGTCGAACAGGAGATATCTTCGACCAGATGACGACAGTTGGTTACATCTACATGCTCAAGTTGAGTCACCTCGTAGAGGATAAGATTCACGCGCGTAGTATTGGACCCTATAGTCTCATCACGCAGCAGCCGCTTGGTGGTAAAGCACAATTTGGTGGACAGAGATTCGGAGAGATGGAGGTCTGGGCACTTGAAGCCTATGGCGCCGCGAATGTCCTACAAGAGATGCTTACTGTTAAGTCGGACGATGTACAAGGAAGATCAAAAGTATACGAGGCCATTGTGAAGGGAGATAACCTTCCAGAGCCGAATGTACCGGAGAGCTTCAATGTTCTCGTCAGAGAGCTGCAAGGCTTAGGACTTGAAGTCAAGATCGAGTAGCCCTAGTCGCCAAGCCCTAATTGAACTAAAGTAATTTTCCCCTAATGGGGATCGACCTTTAACAAATAGATCAGAATGCCCTATACCAAGACGCAGAAGATCAAGAAGAATTTTACCAGCATCACGATCTCTTTGGCATCGCCAGAGCAGATCTTGGAGAGATCCTATGGTGAAGTTCTCAAGCCAGAAACGATCAATTATCGCTCATTCAAGCCAGAGAAAGACGGCTTGTTTTGCGAGAAAATCTTCGGTCCTGTAAAGGACTGGGAGTGCCATTGTGGTAAATACAAGCGAATCCGATACAAGGGTATCATTTGCGACCGCTGTGGTGTTGAAGTCACGCAAAAGTCCGTTCGACGTGAGAGAATGGGTCACATTTCATTATGTGTGCCTGTTGTTCACATCTGGTACTTCCGTTCCGTGCCAAATAAAATTGCGCACTTGATCGGAATGAAGTCTAAGGACCTCGACAAGATCATCTACTATGAGAATTATGTTGTTGTTCAGGCGGGCTCCACAGAGGAGCTTGGACTTGAGCCGATGCAGCTTCTCACAGAAGATCAGTACTATGAAGTTCTAGGAACTGGTAAAGTCCGTGAGGACAACCACAGACTAGAAGATGACGATCCGGAAAAGTTCATCTGCATGATCGGTGGTGAAGCTATTGAGTATATCCTCGCTCACATGGAGTTCGAAGATCTTACTCATGCGCTGAAATTCCAGATCAAGACGGAGACGAGTCAGCAGCGAAAAGCCGAGGCGCTAAAGCGACTTGGTGTTGTGACGGCATTTAGAAATGCCAACAAGAAAATGGAGAACCGTCCTGAGTGGATGGTCATGCGTGTCGTACCGGTGATTCCGCCGGAGCTTCGTCCGCTTGTCCCACTTGAGGGTGGCCGTTTCGCTACATCGGACTTGAACGACCTTTATAGAAGGGTCATCATCCGAAACAATCGTTTGAAGCGATTGATCGATATCAAGGCTCCTGAAGTTATCCTTCGAAATGAGAAGAGAATGCTTCAAGAGGCTGTCGACTCCTTGCTCGACAACAGCCGGAAAGCTAACGCCGTTCGATCTGATTCGAACCGTGCGCTAAAGTCGCTTTCTGACATGTTGAAAGGTAAGCAGGGTCGATTCCGCCAGAACCTACTTGGAAAGCGTGTTGACTACTCTGGTCGATCCGTAATCGTTGTTGGTCCTGAGCTTCGCTTGCATCAATGTGGTCTTCCAAAGGAGATGGCCGTTGAGCTCTTCAAGCCTTTCATTATCCGAAAGCTGATCGAGCGTGGCATCGTTAAGACCGTTAAGAGCGCGAAGAAAATTGTAGATCGAAGAACCACGGATGTGTGGGATATCCTCGAGAAGGTTGTGGATGGACGTCCGGTTATGTTGAACCGTGCTCCTACACTTCACCGTCTTGGAATCCAGGCATTCCAGCCCGTCCTTATCGAAGGAAAGGCGATTCGCTTGCACCCACTCGTTTGTACAGCCTTCAACGCTGACTTCGATGGTGACCAAATGGCGGTTCACGTTCCTCTTTCACATGACGCATGTTTGGAAGCTCAGCTTCTCATGTTGTCATCGCACAACATCCTTAGCCCTGCCCACGGTGGACCGATCACGGTTCCATCCCAGGACATGGTTCTCGGGATGTACTACATGACCAAGTCTATGGACGGCGGTCGTGGTGAGGGACTTCGATTTGGCTCACTTGAAGAAGTCGGACAGGCTTTCGATCAAGGAGTAGTTGAGTTGCATGCGAAGATCAAAGTTCGAGCATTCGGCGAGATGGTTGACACAACCGTTGGTCGTGCCTGGTTCAACATGATTGTCCCAGAAGAGCTTGGCTACGTGAACGAGTTGCTGACAAAGAAAAACATGCGAGCCATTATTGGTCGTGTGGCAACAACCGTTGGTCTTCCTAGAACAGCGAAATTCCTCGATGAGTTGAAGGATCTTGGGTTTACCCAAGCGACCCGTGGTGGTCTATCCTTCTCAACCGCGGATATCGTGGTTCCAGATGCGAAGCATGAGCTTATTGAAGCTGCTACGGCTGAGGTTCAAGAGGTCAAAGATCTCTGGTCTCAAGGATTCATTACAGAGAACGAGCGCTATAACCGCGTAATCGATATCTGGAGTTCAACGAACAACAGAATCGCCGAAGTTCTTTATGACGCCCTTGGCGCTGACCGAAAAGGATTCAACTCGGTTTATATGATGGCCCACTCGGGTGCTCGTGGATCGAGAGAGCAGATCCGACAGCTCGGTGGTATGCGTGGTCTGATGGCCAAGCCGCAGAAGAGTTTGACAGGTTCCGCTGGTGAGATTATCGAGAACCCAATTATCTCCAACTTTAAGGAGGGATTGTCGGTGCTTGAGTACTTTATCTCAACACACGGCGCTCGTAAAGGTCTTGCCGATACGGCTTTGAAAACGGCTGATGCTGGATACTTGACTCGACGTCTATGTGACGTTGCTCAAGATGTTACAGTAACAGAGCTTGATTGTGGTACCCTTCGTGGTCTTCCGACCACGGCGCTGAAAGACAACGAAGATGTGGTCGAGCGTTTGAGCGACCGGATCTTGGGTCGAACTACGGTTCACGAAGTTATTGATCCGCTTAACGGCGAAACGATTGTCAAAGCGAACGAATCCATTGATGAGAACATCGCAAATAGAATTGCGGAGACCTCTATCCAGACGGTTGAGATTCGATCCGTGTTGACGTGTGAAGCCAAGCGCGGTGTTTGTGCTTATTGCTACGGACGTAACCTTGCATCAGGTCGATTGGTCGAATCAGGTGAGGCTGTTGGTATTATCGCTGCTCAGTCTATTGGTGAGCCGGGTACACAGCTTACGCTTAGAACCTTCCACATTGGTGGTGCGGCTTCGCGTATTGCTGCAGAGTCCACTGTTGAATCTAAGTTCGACGGAAAAGCCACCTATGACAATCTTCGAACGGTCAAGTTCAAAGACGAAACAGGAACAAAGACAGTCGTTATTGGCCGATCTGGTTCCTTGCAAATCATTGATGGCGATGGTCGACAGTTAATTTCTTACAACGTGCCTTACGGTGCGGAAATGACCGTCAATGATGGCGGTAAGGTCAAGAAGGAGCAGGTTCTCGCCTCTTGGGACCCTTACAACAGCGTTATCATCTCAGAGGTCACAGGTAAGGTTAGCTTCCGAGATATTATCGACGGAACTACATGTAGAGAAGAGGCCGATGAGCAAACGGGTCACCGTGAGCGAGTTATCATCGAGAGCCGTGAGAGAAGTCTAAACCCGGAATTGTCTATTGCAGGCGGCGGAAATGTTGGCGAGTACAACATGCCCGTTAGAGCCCGTATCCAGGTCGGCGACAATGAGAAAGTCAAAGCAGGTCAAGTACTTGCTAAGATTCCTCGACAGTCTGCCAAGACCCGAGACATTACTGGTGGTCTTCCAAGAGTTATTGAGCTATTCGAGGCACGTCAGCCAGCTGATCCAGCTGTTGTTAGTGAGATCGATGGTGAGGTTTCCTTCGGTGGACGTAAGAGAGGTTCTCAGGAAATTATCATCAAAAGCGCCGATGGTCTTTCAGAGAAGACCTACCTCGTTTCGCTTTCAAAATATCTCTTGGTTTACCAAGGCGACTTTGTAAAAGCTGGCGAAGGTCTCTCCGATGGTCAGATTTCTCCGCAGGACATCTTAGGTATCAAAGGACCCTATGCGGTTCAGTCCTATCTCGTAAACGAGATCCAGGAAGTGTACCGTCTTCAAGGTGTGACGATCAATGACAAGCACATCGAGGTCATCGTAAGACAGATGATGCAGAAAGTTAGAATCACCGATCAAGGTGACACAAACTTCCTCATCGGAAATCTTGTGGATCGCTTCAAGTTGGAGCGACACAACGATGAGCTCTATGATACATTCGTCGTGATCGATCCCGGTGAATCTAGCTTGCAACCAGGAGACTCTCTTAACAGACGACGTCTACGTGAAGTCAACTCCGAGTTGACTCGTGGAGACAAGAAGCAGCTCTTAGTTCGACCAGCAGAACTTGCCGTTGGTAATCCTGTGCTTCTTGGGATCACGCAAGCAGCTCTTGCAACAGATTCCTTTATCTCAGCAGCTTCCTTCCAGGAGACTACAAAAGTCTTGACGGATGCCGCGATTAAAGGTAAGTCTGATGAGCTCTACGGTCTGAAGGAGAACGTTATTGTTGGGCACCTTGTCCCAGCAGGAACGGGTCACAAGAGATACCGCGACATGATTGTTGGATCCAGAAAGGAACTCGAGGAGCTACAAGCTGCTACGGGTGCCGCGGTGACAAGTGGAGATGGTGCGGATACACCAGTCGAGACTGTCTAAGATCTAACAGGACACTTAGCAAAAGGGCAGGCGAGTTATCGCTTGCCCTTTTTTTGTGCTTCTCGGCTTCGATGAGGAGGTGACTTTCGGCACAATTTCCGTCGGAATTTTGTTAACCATCAAAGGAGCTTGCGGGACGGAAATAAGTTGCCTCAATGCCACATCCTCATCGAAGCTCCATCGCACAAAATACCTAGTGCCTTTCGATAAATCTGATGTCTTTTTACTTGTGTCTGTTCGCTCTTTGACAGACGGCAGAAAATCTGCCTTCTCTCCGCTTTTAAAGCGGTTGACAGGAGGGCGTCTATCGTTCGAAACGCTAGAGCTCGTTAGCAACGAATACGAATCCTGGTGGGCAACCGCAGCAACACAATGTCAGAAGGGTGCGAAGGGTGGGTAAAATTGGAGATGGGAACGGCGATATGCCTTGAGTCACCTCTTTTTCGTCCTGAGAGAGTTAGTTCGAGAGAGTAGGTCTTGACGAAAATATGTGACGAAAGGTATGTCGCCGTTCCCATCTCCAATTTTACTCCCACAGTTTGCTCCTTGAACTCACCAACCCGATCTTCTCTATATGAAATACAGGCTTCCACATATTCCCCCAGTTGATCAAGTTGGCATTGAGCAGAGGGCCAAGAGGCTGGCGGGACGGAGTATTAAGAAAGAGGCGAAGAAACAAGTCTTAGAGCTTATCATCTCAATGTGCGATCTGACCACTTTGGAAGGCATGGACACCGTTGGGAAGGTCCAGAAGTTGTGCCAGAAGGCAAAGCAGCCGATGGTCGGATACGACCTGCCCTCAGTTGCAGCGGTTTGTGTATATCCATCGATGGTCAAGACGGCCGTCGAAGCGGTAAGAGGCACTAAGATTCACGTCGCCAGTGTCGCGACAGGATTCCCGTCAGGACAAACATTCACCGACCTTCGATTGGAGGAAGTTCGAGAGACGGTTGAAGCTGGAGCGCACGAGATCGACATGGTAATAAATCGTGGAGCCTTCCTCGCCGGTGACTACGACACAGTCTATCAGGAAATAAAAGCCGTCAAAAAGGCTTGCAAAAGGGCACACTTAAAGGTGATCCTCGAGACAGGCGAATTGAAGACGCACGACAATGTTCGAAAGGCCTCTATCATCGCTATCGATGCGGGTGCCGACTTTATCAAAACCTCGACAGGCAAGGTGCAGCCAGCGGCGACGCTGCCGGTTACCTTGAATATGCTTGAGGCGATCAGAGATCATTATCTCAAAACGGGCAAGATGGTCGGGATGAAACCGGCTGGAGGAATTAGGACATCGAAGCAGGCTTGGGCCTATTTGGTCATGGTCAAAGAAACCCTTGGTGATGCTTGGTTGACGCCGAAGTTGTTTAGATTTGGTGCATCGTCCTTGTTGAACGATGTGTTGATGCAGTGGAAGAAATTGGAGACGGGGAGATATCAGTCGACGCGGTATTTCAGCGTAGATTGATGGGCTAGGGGAGCTCAGAGAGACGTCAACTATCAGTCGTCAGCTTTCAGAGATCAGTTATCAGAAAGAATGAAACGAAAGACGAGAAACGAGAAACGGGAAACAGCGATATGCTAAAAGCGAAAGCCAAGCCAAAGAAGAAGAGCAACGCAAGCAAGAGCCAGGCCGCCAGGTCCACAAACGGCCGTTCGAGCAGAGCGCAATCTAGTCTCCTTTTCGGTGATCAATGGGACTACGCGCCGGCGCCAGAGAATCCGGATCACGTCAAGATCGAGAAGCAATACGGCCATTTCATCGCTGGGAAGTTTGTAAAGGGGAGTCGGCATTTCGATGTAATCAATCCTGCTACCGAGAAGATTTTATCCAAAGTGGCTAGTGCGAATAAGGCAGACGTGAATCGAGCTGTGAAAGCCGCCCGAACAGCTTATGACAAGTACTGGCGGAAGATGAAGCCGACCGAGCGGGCCAAGTACATCTATCACATTGGGCGGGCCATCCAGGAGCGATCCAAGGAGATCAGCATTGTGGAGTCCATGGATAACGGCAAGCCGATTCGTGAGAGTCGAGACATAGACATTCCTCTTAGCGCTGCCCATTTCATCTACTATGCCGGTTGGGCCGACAAGCTTGACTATGCCGTTCCCGGTCGAGAGAAGATCGAGCCGCTAGGAGTCGCCGGACAAATCATTCCTTGGAATTTCCCCCTGCTGATGGCGGCTTGGAAAATCGCTCCAGCTCTTGCGGCCGGAAATACCATCGTCATCAAGCCAGCCGAGACTACCCCGTTAACGGCGATGAAGTTGGCCGAGATCATTCAAGACATCGACCTACCTCCTGGAGTCGTCAATATTATTAACGGTGCCGGCCAGACCGGAGCGAATATTGTCAATCATCCGGGAATCGACAAGATTGCCTTTACCGGATCTACCGAAGTTGGCAAGATTATCCAACGCTCCATCGCTGGGACGGACAAAAAACTGACCTTAGAGTTAGGTGGCAAAGGAGCAAATATCATTTTTGAAGATGCGCCTCTTGATCAAGCCGTCGAGGGAATCATCAATGGCATCTATTTCAATCAAGGTCATGTTTGCTGCGCCGGATCTCGCGTTTTGGTACAGGAGAGTATCAAGGACGAGTTGGTGGCACGTCTTGAGCGTCGACTTTCGACCCTGCGTGTCGGAGATCCACTGGACAAGAATACGGATGTTGGTGCCATCAACTCCAAGGAGCAGTTGACGAAGATCAAGGCACTTGTGAAGCATGGCATCCGAGAGGGAGCTGTGATACATGAGTCGACCTGCTCATTGCCAAGCAAGGGATTTTTCTACAGACCGACTTTCTTTACGGATGTCGCGCAGTCGCACAGGATCGCGCAGGAAGAAATCTTCGGACCCGTCTTGTCGATCATGACCTTCCGAACGCCGGAAGAAGCGATCGAAAAAGCCAATAATACACCCTATGGATTATCGGCGGGTGTCTGGTCTGACAAAGGGAGTAAGTTGTTCAAAGTTGCGGGCGCATTGCAGGCTGGCATTGTTTGGGGGAATACCTTTAATCAGTTTGACCCAGCAAGTCCATTCGGTGGTTACCGTGAGAGTGGCTTTGGCCGGGAAGGAGGATTGCACGGATTGCTACCATATTTGAAGAGGTGATGCGTCATGCGTAATGCGTGGTGCGTAATTAATTCAGCCTCCAGCCTCCAGCCTCCAGTATCCAGCCTCTAGTACCCAGAATCCAGTATGAGACAGACCGTAAAGAAGACCTACAAACTATTTATCGATGGAGCCTTTGTCCGATCGGAGAGAGGGCGCGTGTTGAAGCAAGTCGACAAGAACGACAACTTCCTTGCGAACTACTCCTGGGCGACTCGCAAGGACTATCGCAACGCAGTCGGCGCCGCGCGAAAGGCGCAGACGGCATGGGCGAAGAGAACGGCACTCAATCGATCCCTGATTCTATATCGCATTGCCGAGATGCTAGAAGATCGGCGTGAAGTATTCGAGTCTCGACTCCTGCAAGTTCAGAAAATGACGAAAGCGAGAGCGGCGGCACAAGTTGACGAAGCCATCGACTGCGCATTCTATTATGCGGGTTGGGCCGACAAATTCGGATCGGTTCTTAGCAGTGTGAATCCTGTGGCAGCTCCTTTCTTCAATTTCACCGTGCCAGAGCCTGTTGGTGTGGTTACGGTTCTAGCTCCCAAAAAGGATTCCCTACTAGGCCTCATGCAGTCTTTCTTGCCGGCTATTTGCTCGGGAAATACGGTCGTCATGATAGTTGAGAATGATGCGCCGACATTGGCCATCGATCTTGCCGAGGTCATTGCCACAAGCGATGTACCCAAGGGTGTAATCAACATATTGACCGGTCGGCGAGATGAGTTGCTCAAATTTGTGGCCGGCCATATGGATGTCAATTCCATATTGGCCTTTGATGCCTCGCAAGAGGAAAAAGTCATTTTGTCCCAAGGGGGAGCAGACAGTGTCAAGCGGGTTTTCTTTTCCGATCTCAAAAAAGGCGGATCACTGCGAGAAGTCGAACGCTTTCTGGAGATGAAAACGGCTTGGCATCCTGTCGGTACCTAGCACCCATCACAGTCCTCAAATCGGCTTTTTCGAGGCCTATTTCAAAAGAACTTAGAGGTCTACTTTCTAGCTCTCGAGCTTAGCTTAGTTAGGCTAGAATTCGGACAATTGAGACCAATATTCGTGGTCGGGACTATTATTGTTAACACTGAGGTAATGCCTTGGGTCCGGATTTATTTATGCCAAGATGAAGGTGGTTTCATATATAGAAGCGAATACACTATATTGCCACGTGGACGTACAGAAGTGGACACATTGACATGTGTCTGCTATTCGGGATGAGGCCCTAAATGTACTAAACATCTTAACATTCCGGTAATAGCTTAAATGGAGGCAACTATGAAAGCTAAGAAAGTATCTCGTCGTTCGAGTAAATCGAGCGCAAACTTAACGGGTCATACCCTATCTCTCGTTAGGATTCCTGAGCGACGCATTAATCAATATCTTGAGGAGGAGATGATCGATGCAAGCATACGGACTGAAGTAATGCGATCTGCGGTGGGGATGCCCGTCAGCGGAGATTACACTCAGAGCATTGGAGTTGGGCGATCAGAACGTAAAAGTCTGAAGCGACCGTCAACCAGGAAGACTACGAAGAAGGGAACGATCCTGATTATCGCTGGACCAAAAGACAAAGGAGCTAGCTCTTTCGCATCTTCACTCTCGAAAAAGTATGACGTAGTCATATGTACGAAA
Source organism: Rhodothermales bacterium (assembly GCA_965250215.1). Lineage (GTDB taxonomy): Bacteria > Bacteroidota > Rhodothermia > Rhodothermales > DATKEJ01 > CBDFNN01. Next base: position 761,797 of record CBDFNN010000004.1, read on the forward strand.
ATCACAGAGTGTAAAAAGCAGTTCGAGGCACGTAAGCCAGATATCCTTCTGGGCTTTGTGAAAGAAATGAATGAGGTGAAACTACTTCACTATTTCAAGAAAGTCTCGGGTGAGAAGAGTAACGACTCGCTCTTGGTCATGGTAGCATCTCATCACTATAAGCTCGAGGAGCGTCTACATTACTATTGGGCTGGTATCGATACACATCTCCTGCTTCCGGCAACTAGTCTGGAAATGGATGAGATTGTAACGAGCTGGAAAAGCTAGGACCTTGATCCTTACAACTGATAAGGCGATCGAAAGATTGGGGATTTGCTAGGAGTCCGAGGCTTGGCAAACTCTTTTCAGTGATACCCAAAATCTGAGCGTGATAGCGATTGATGAGTTAAGTACCTAGCCTCGTCACTGTGTCTATCACAGACAAGGCCAGATCATTTAGATTGGTACTTTTTCTCGAATTATACTAGTCAGCGATTTGTCGTGGTCCAACAAACCACTGCAAGACCCCCGTACCTGCTCGTACCTGGGACCAGTCTGCAAATCCAAATTCGATACAGGCTATCGATGCCGTGGTAACTCGTACATAGCCACCGCCGGTCAAAGACGCGATCATAGACGAGGTGGTTGGCTCGTGACCAAGAATCATAAGATTCTGGACATCTGGATTGCATGAGCTAATGATCTCGTAGATATCCGAGGAGTTGGCGTGATAGACTTTTTCTTCAAATCGAATTGGGCAGGAAAGTCCACTTTCTTCAAGAAAGTAGCCAAGGGTTTGCTTCGTTCTAACAGAAGTTGAGGAGACGATCAAGTTAGGCTGATCGCTCTGTTGCGACACAAATCGACCCATGCGCTTGGCCGATTTTACACCACGTTTATTAAGAGGCCTTTCATGGTCACCGGAATAATCGGCATCCCAATCGGACTTGGCGTGGCGCATTAGAAACAATTTTAGCATGGCATTATGGTCTTGAAACAAAAGCGACTGAAATGTCCTTCACTTGATCCACCGACGAGCCTAATACATGAAAATTGTCTTCATGGGTACGCCTGATTTTGCAGTGCCCTCCTTGGAAATCTTGATAGAGAACGGCTTCAAACCCGTAGCGGTAGTCACCGGCGAAGATAAGGCCCGTGGAAGGGGAAGAAAAATAAGAATGACCCCAATCAAGGAGCTTGCAATCGAACAAGGGATTCCTGTTCTGCAACCCAGCTCCGTTAAGAGCGATTCCTTTGCGAAAGAAGTCTCTGATATCAATCCAGACCTCATCATCGTCGTTGCTTTTCGCATCCTTCCGGAAAAAGTATTTGGTCAGGCAAAACTTGGCTCTTTCAATTTGCACGGATCGATCCTGCCGGCATTCCGAGGAGCAGCTCCAATAAATCGTGCTATCATGACGGGAGCGGAAAAGACAGGATTGACCACCTTCTTTCTAGAGGCGAAGGTCGATACGGGAAATATCATCGGCACCTGCGAGACAGAGATAGGGCCAGATGAGACGGCTGGCGAGGTCCACGACCGGCTCAAGGATATGGGTGCCATTCTAGTCTTGGAAACCGTTCAGAAGATCGAAAAGGGTGAAGTTGAAGTGTCCATGCAAGATGATTCTTTAGCTACTCCTGCTCCCAAAATATTCCGAGATGATTGCCGAATCCCTTGGGAAAAATCGGCCGCAGAAGTGCACAATCATATTCGAGGACTGTCTCCCAGACCAACGGCCTTCACAGATCTAGATGAGGTCTCGTACAAGATTTTTAAAAGTGCGTTGCCTACAGACTTTGAAGATGCGGAGCATGAAGGACCAGGTCATTTCTTTATAGACGACGATAGACTGTTTGTAGCCTGTGGAGAAGGCTTCGTTGAAATCTTAGAGTTGCAACGGCCGAGTAAGAGTCGGCAAGCCTTCAAGGACTTTAACATGGGATTTCAGCTGGATCGGAGGTGTAAATTCCGCTAGGAAGTCTTCAGCTTTCAGCCCTCAGACGTGTTCGGTGTTCCGTCGTCCGTGTTCCGAAGATCGTTGGCCGCTGGCCGGAATACGGATCACCACTTTCTTCGGACGATCCAAAGCTGAAGCTGATTATTAATTAAGATTGTTGACATCCGGAAAACGGAACACTGAAAACGGAACACGAATCTTCTGACGACTGAAGGCTGAGATCTGACGACTATTTGTCGAAGTGTATCATCAAGGCCGGCAGCAACAACAGATTTGTGACCAACGCGATGATCAAAGTCAGCGCCGTCATCCCCCCAAGAATAGCATTGCCCCCAAAGCCTGAAAAGACAAAGATCGAAAAGCCGACCGAGAGAACTACCGAGGTATAGAAGATCGCCTTTCCGGTCTCCCTCAAGGTTTGATGCACAGCTACCTCCGTCGATTTTCCAGCCTTCCTCAATATTCGATACTTGGCCAAAAAGTGAATGGAGTCGTCAACTGCGATACCAAATGCTAGAGGGAAGATTAACATCGTTGATAGCCTTAAGCCGACATCGAAATAGCCCATAGCGCCTGCTACAAAAAGTAGCGGAATGACATTTGGAATGATGGACAAGAGGACCAACTTTACCGACTTGAACAGGAAGGCCATCACAACTGAGATCGCGATGAGTGCCAGAAAGAGGCTGTACAAAAGATTGATCAGTAGACCTTTTCCCATCAGAGTCGAGGTAACGGCATTGCCGGTCACGATGACCTTGAACTGATCCGAGTTGAACACTTCTGATGCAAGGCTATCGACCCGCGATACTAAGGCTGTCATTTTCGATGTGCCAAGATCCGGTACTCCCAAGCTGATTCGTACAGAGGAGTAGGTGGAATCAACGAGACCGGGAATATTTGCCAGACCGTTTTCGCCGTTTTGTGATCGCAGGCTTCGCAACAAGAAAGGTAACTCTCGGCCTGAAGGCATTCTGTACTGACTCTCATGCCCGCCGAGAAAAGCCTGTGTCGCAGCCTTGCTGACATCCGCGATCGACAAGCTTCTTTCAACCTCCTCCAGCTCTGACAACTTCTGATCAAGTGTACTAACAAGATTCAAGTTTCTATTAGAGCGAAATTGCCCCGGCCTTTTCGATTCTATGACGACATCCATGGGAAGTACGCCACCAAAACTCTTTTCGAATTTCTGAACATTGATATTCACCTGGTCATCGTCCTTGAAATCAGAGAAGACTTTTACATCGGACGAGACCTTCGTAATACCGACAACCCCAATAACGGCAAGTCCCATAAAAGCCAGGATGATTCGACCCGCTCTTTTCGAAACTATGCCAAAGAGCGCATCGAAGAATCCAATCAGTCTATCGCCGTGTGTAAATTGGAGTGTCTTAATCGAAGGCTTTCTCGACAGGAAATAGGTAATGGGCATGATGCCCATAGTCAAGATGTAGACCATCGCGACCCCGGCTGAGGCGTACTTTCCGAAAATGGTCAGTTGTGTACTACCCGAGAAAATCAAGACGCCAAAACCAACAACAGTAGTGAGACTTGTCAGGAAAGTGGCATAGCCTGTGGTCTCGATTGTGGCAACCAATGCCGCTCGCTTGTCGCCCATCTGTTCAAAGAGCGTGTAATATTTGGAGGCGATATGGATGGCGGTTGCCATGCCGATTACCACAATCAAAGGCGGAAGCATCGCGGTTACGATACTGAGATCCTGATGACTCACGCCGAGTAATCCGAATGTCCAGATCAGCCCGCAGATGACGACAATGGTCGTCAAAATCACGGCTCGGATAGAACGGAACATGAGATAGAGAAGTACGATCGAAATCAGAATCGCGAGAACGGTAAAGAGAGGCGTCTCGGCCTTGATTCGATTCGTGTACTGCGTCCTCAAGAATGGATAGCCGACCATGTAGGATCCAGGAAATTTGGACTCCAGAACCTCTGTAAATTGATTGACAAGGGACACACGTGAACCGGAGGCCATTATGTCGTTTTCCAGCTTCAGAGCAAAGAGGGTCGCTTTTCCATCTCTCGAGAGCAGAAGTTTGCTCAAAAGTGGTTCTTTTTTCAGCTGCTCTCTAATCTCGTTTGCACTGGATGGTCCCGCCGACACGAGTGCCGAACCCTCCCTTTCGAGACGAGGTGGATTGGCTAGACTTAGTACGTACTCGATTCCGTCCTCGGCCTCCATTTCAGCCGACATTTCCTTTAGTCCATCCAGATAATCATTCGACAGACTATCGACGAATGGGATGACGGCGTAAATGAATCCCTGACTGAAGCCAAATTTTTTTCCAGCACTTACGAATGCCTTGTATTCGGGTGATTCCTCGGAAATAAAACCGCCGCCTTTTTGGTCAGTTTTGACCTGAAAAGACCAGTAGCCAAAGAAAACTGTAAAGATTACAGTGAGGCTAAGGACTACCCAACGGTAGTCAAAAAGTATGTTGGCAATGCGATTCCACATGGGTTAGGGAAGATAACCTTTTAGCTAACCATTGCTACGGGAATCTCGATTCCGGTGTCTTGAGTCTCTTTCAAAGACTGCACTTCACAGATCTTGAAAAACCATTACGATGGCAAGACTATAAGGAAGCTTCTCATTAGTCACTTCGCTAGAATAGGAGCCCAAAAAAAGCTATCTTGTGCGTTTGGAGATAACCACCCCGGCCTTCCACTAGGCCAAAGTAATCGAAAATTGTAAGACCCATGGCGGATACCCCGTTTAATATTGAGGAGATAAATGCGAAAATTGCTCAGGAGAGCAGTTTTATAGACGACTTGCGTCGTGAAGTTGGGAAGGTTGTTGTTGGCCAAACCTACATGGTTGAGCGACTTTTGGTAGCTCTACTCGCAGATGGGCACGTACTCCTAGAAGGCGTACCCGGTCTCGCAAAAACGCTTACAGTGAGCTCTTTGGCAAAAGCCATCGGTACGGAGTTTCAGCGCATCCAGTTCACTCCAGATTTGCTACCAGCCGACTTGATCGGTACTCTGATTTATAATCAGAAGAAGGGCGAGTTCTTCATCAAGAAAGGTCCCATCTTCTCGAACATCGTACTGGCTGATGAGATCAACAGATCTCCAGCAAAGGTTCAGTCTGCCCTGCTTGAAGCGATGCAGGAGCGCCAGGTAACCATCGGTGAAACGACATTTCCTTTGGACGCTCCATTCTTGGTCCTCGCGACGCAGAACCCTATTGAGCAGGAAGGTACTTATCCGCTTCCCGAAGCGCAGGTTGACCGTTTCATGATGAAGATCACCGTCGATTATCCAGACCGAGACGAGGAACTAGAAATCATGCGAAGGATGGCTCGGACTGGTGCCGGTTATGAGATCCAACCAGTCGTTCGTCCTGAGCAGATTCTTTCGGCTCGAAAGATATTGAATCGGATGTATATCGATGAGAGGGTAGAGGAGTACATAGTGGATCTTGTTGTGGCCACAAGGGAGCCGAAGAAATTCAGACTTAACTCCGTCGCCCCGATGATCAACTTTGGAGCATCGCCTAGAGCAACGATCAGTTTGAACCTAGCCTCCAGAGCACATGCCTTCTTGAATCATCGTGCCTACGTCACGCCAGAGGATGTGAAGTCGATCGCCATGGACGTTCTTCGTCACAGAATCGCGCTTACTTATGAGGCCGAGGCTGAAGAGATCTCTAGCGACAAGATTGTCCAGAAGATTCTAGACAACATTGAAGTCCCTTAGGAAGTTACGAGTGTCGAGTTTCGAGTACTGAGATAGGAGTAAGGCGTTTGAGTAGTCCTATGTTACCATAAAATCAGAGTAGCCAACTCAACCTAATCTTACCCGAGACTCGTAACTCGAAACTCAAGACTAGTTATTAGTTCTGCTCGCTCCGACTCCTCCAACTCACGCAGAGGCGGTCTTAACCGATTCCATTCGGCGTCATTACGATAGTGAGCAATTGCGGCTTTCATAGCAGCGATCATCTTCGGTCCTTGAAAAAGCATCCTAGTCTCGATCAACTCCTCTTGCTGCTGATCGGCGTCCGCATCCGTCCAAGTTTTGGCTAGTTTTGCAATGGCACCTGGATTGACGTTAGCAGTGGCACTAATGCAACCGGCTCCCCCAGCGCGAAGAGTTTGAAGGAGAAAACTCTCCGATCCCGAAAATACTTGGAAGCCTTCGGGTTGGAATTCTCGGAGCATCGCTTGAGTATGGTCCCAGTCACCCGAACTATCCTTTACTCCAGCTACTATTTCCGGAAAGTTTTTCAGTAAGCGCTCTGTCAGTTTGAGACTGAGCTTTACATGAGTCACCTGCGGAATATTGTACAAGAAAATCCGCAGTCTATCGTCTCCTACCCTTTCGATAACCTCGGAGAAATAGCGATACAATCCCTCATCGTCATTATTCTTGTAGTAGAAAGGAGGAAGCATCAACACACCTCCGCATCCAAGAGAGACCGCTTTTTTGGTCAACTCTATGGTTTCTGTCAGAGCGCAAGAACCGGTCCCAGGCATCATTCGAGCGGACGGAATTTGGGCATCGACTAGGCGTTCTAGCAATCCAAATTTCTCTTTAAGAGAGAGCGAATTTCCTTCTGAGTTCGTGCCAAATACAGCCAGTCCAACATCATTCGAGAGCAACCACTGACAATGCTCGATCAGACGATCGGCGTTCGGTTTAAGATCTATATCGAAGGGGGTCAAGACAGGTGAAAAAACGCCTTCCAACTTTGATTTGGTCATACTTGTTTGTTTGAGGTAAGGTATGATTGTCACGAGTAATCCCTAGCGACATATTGCTATCATTTCCCATTATTCAAATAAAACAACTTTCGATGGGCGTGCCTTACTTTGCCCAAATCCCAACCCACACCGATCGAATGATATCCAACATATGAGCAATATCAGAATCGACAACAAAAAGTTGATACTTGGATTTGTCGGATCCGGAGCCATCACGAAAGCTGTGATAATCGGGCTGATGGAAAAAGCAGGCTTCAAGGGCCGCATCTTAATATCTGAGAGAAATAGAGATATTTCGACCGATCTCTATTACAGATTCGATGGTGTAAGTGTATCGGGCGACAACCAGGAAATTATTTCAAATAGCGACCTTGTTTTTTTCGCCGTCTTACCGACGCAGCTTGAAGACCTGGCTAGCCGACTCGAATTCCGAGCCGATCAGACAATCATTAGTCTAGTTGCAGCGACCTCATTAGCCGTGTTAGCAGAGTGGTTTGCTCCATGCGCAACGATCCATCGCCTCATCCCGATGCCCCCAATTGAAAAGGGTGTGGGTCCTATTTCGCTTTACCCGCCTAGTAAGGATATAGAGAATTTCCTCGACGCTCTAGGTGAAGTTATTGCGGTTGAAGATGAGTCGCATTTTGATCTCATGTCAGCCGCTAGTTCAGTCATGGCGAGCTACTTTGAATGGTCAGCCACAGTGGCAAGATGGATGGGCACTAAAGGCTTCGAGGAGGAGCAGGGAGCAAAGTATATCTCTTCGCTATTTGCAGCTCTCTCTGAAATGCTGACTGAGACAGACGCAGCACAACTCAAAGGACTCAGCGAGGAGGTATTGACGAAAGGAGGATTAAACGAGCAGCTTCTCAATCACATCAGAGGGTCCGGGTTTTTCGAGACCTTGAAGATCGGACTGGACGATATAGAGAAGCGGATCCAGAACTACTGACTTTCGAGTCACTCAACTATTATCGAGCTGGGCACACATCAATCCGCCACGCTCGACGTGATTTCGTTGCTAATTCCAGAGTAAGGGTCAGACTCATAGAGAGTCCCAGTGAAAGAACTGGCGAAGAGTAGATCTACAAGAACGAAAGGGCAATCATAGATCACCCCTTGATCGTCCAACTTATTGTTTAACAGCCTCGAGTCGAATGTTTACGACTTCTCCATCACTGTAATTTGCTACAGCGCGGCCGGACATGTTGTCTCCATCTGCTTTCATATATGCAGTCATTGACTCGACAACGATTCCTTCACGCAGACCACTAGGGAAAGGCCCCCATGTAGATACCACACTGTCGCCGTCAACAACAACACTATTTGCAGGGACTAGATCGTCGATGTGTGTAAATCTCATCGCCCAGGTATCGTAGCTATCAGTTGCTTTCATAAGAACAACGAGTGCAGGCTCCGTGTCGTCACCAACGAAGGATTCTGTCATCCAGTCACCTGCATATTGGGCGAGAGGGTTTGCTTCAGCTTCAGCTACATCTGTATCGGCTTCGCCCTCTGAAGCGTACTTGTCGCCGCCACAGCCAACAAGGAGGAGGGTGCAAATAGCAAATGTTGAAAATAGTCGTGAGGAGTTCAAATAGTTCATAGTAGGATAGGGTATCAGTAGTAAAATCTACTTCAATGTGAGAGGACTTCTACAAGCGAAGTTGCGGCTTGAAGTTCGGTTACGGCCAAGCTATGGTTCAACCCGCGAGGAACCAAATACGAGACTCGTGGCCTTGACTGCTTCGTTGAGTATCGATCGCCACGTCTCCCGATGCGAAGCAGCAGAACTTTACTGGACTAATAGCGGGACTATCGGTGGCCCTTTTTCAATTTTCTATACAAAGGCAAAGATTTAACGTCGGAAATTCTGCGGTCAAATAAGGAGGGGTCTAAAAAAGGGTCGGCTACTAGCCGACCCTTTAAGATCAAAATTGTATTGCTCCTATTATAATAAACAGGCAACAGTTTACTATTTGACTTCGCCTTTCATAATAACGTGGTATCCGAATGGAGTCTCGATCGGCTCAGAAGTTATTTCACCTATCGCCATGCCGTCAATGGCGACATCGAACTCCGGTACCATTTGGCCTTTGAACCATGTACCAAGATCGCCGCCGGTCGGGCCAGAGGGACCATTAGAATGCTGCTTCGCTAGCTCAACAAAATCTCCTCCGTCATTAATCTGAGTGATCAAGCTTTGGGCCAGTTCTAGAGCTTCTTCCTTGCTTCTGGTAATCGACGGAGTGGCTCTCATTGAACCTTGATATTGAATCAATATGTGTGATCCAGCGCTTTGGGAAAGCTCAACTCTTTTGACAAATCCGTAGCCAAAAGGATACTCTATCGGCCCGGCTACTTCTCCGTAGTTCAGCGTCTTTAGGGCTTCCAATAGTTCAGGTGGATTTTGATCTCCATCGGTGACCGCCCCTAGAAAGATTTCACCGTCTCCAACATCGTTGTATTGAGTGGCCATCTCGGCGAAATTGTCGGCGTTGATCTTTCCTTCCAAGGATTTAGCGATGGAATCAGCCTGTGCTTTGCTATTGGTGATCTCTGGAGGAGTGCCCTGTTTTTCGTTATGAGCAACGAAGAAACCACTTGCTCCGTAGTGAGGAGCGTCTAGAGAATTTCGGATAATGATATGATATCCAAACCCAGTTTCGACGGGCTCTGGCGTGAAAGCGCCAGTTTCAAGTGCTTCGATAGCCGTATCGAACTCGGGCACCATTCTGCCTTTCTCCCATGCTCCCAGACTTCCTCCTTTGCTTGCGGAAGGACCATCGGAATTCTCCTCAGCCATCTTGGCGAAAGTGCTTGGATCCGCGTTAAGTTGGATGATCAGTTCTTTGGCTTTCGCTAAAGCTTCCTCTTTGGATCGAGTCACAGTAGGCGCCGCTCTTTGAGCACCGGCATAGCCGATTAGAATGTGAGATCCCGCAAAATCTCCAGTCTTGGGAAAAAGCTGGACAGGAAGGTCACTGTTACCTTGGCCGTTTGAGTCGCCGCATGATACGACCGATACAAATAGGCATAGGACTAGAGTGACTTTAAAATAATTGTGCATGAACTACAGATCAGTTGGTTTTGGAATTGAGGAAGTAGAGTCTCGACAAACCCTTTCAGTCGCCAACAGTTTCCCTTTTCGAGAGCCGAAACTAGTTAAGAATGGCAGCAAATAGTAGGTGACATTTGCAAATTGATTCTTTTAATCGTATTATTACGATAAATAAAATAGTCGATATGGGAGTCACAAAACATTCCAATTTTACTGAAGAGCAAAACGAACTCGCTGCGATGTTCAAAGCGCTAGCTCACCCAGCAAGAGTTGCCATCCTTGAGCAGCTCCTGAAGAGGAAGCAATGCGTTTGTGGTGACTTAGTGGATGTTCTTCCTCTCAGTCAGGCGACCGTAAGCCAGCATCTAAAAGAACTCAAAAAAGCAGGACTTATTAAGGGTGAAGTAGAAGGCACATCGGTTTGCTACTGCATCGATGAAGACCAATGGAACATGTGCAAGAATATTTGTGCCCACCTTTTTGGAAGGCTCAGACTCGATTGCTGTTGACTTTTTTTGAATCAATTAATCGCAATAATGCAATAATACGATAGTCCTTAACCAACGATCAAGGACTAACAACCAGAATACCAATGATCAAGAACCAAGTACCCATGACCACGGACCAAGGATCAAACATCAAAGCCCTCGTCTTGGACAAATACAGTGAAATCGCCCGAGCCAACACAACGGAGGATTGCTGTGAACCAAGCTGCTGCTCAGATGAAGACAAAGCAGAGCTTGAAGAACAAGTTCAAGAGACAAAAACGACAAGTTCAAACTGTGGCTGCGACGATTCCTGCTGCGGACCGGAGGCTGTCTCTTTCATTGGGGATGAATACCATTCAATCGATGGCTATTTCGAGGCGGCCGATCTCAAACTAGGCTGTGGTGTCCCAACCGAGCATGCCGGAATATCTTCTGGTGATGTCGTGCTTGACTTAGGATCAGGCGCCGGCAATGATGCCTTCGTTGTTCGCAACATAGTAGGTGAGGCAGGCCGAGTTATCGGTTTGGACTTTTCCAGCGATATGATCAATCTGGCCAATATCAATCGGCGTAAACTCGGATTCGAGAACATCGATTTTGTCCATGGGGAAATTGAAGAAATTCCGCTTGAAGACAGTAGCATCGATGTTGTGATTAGCAACTGTGTCATGAATCTGGTCCCCGACAAAAAGAAAGCGTATGCCGAGGCTTTTCGGGTTCTGCAAGATGGCGGACATTTCTCCATTTCGGATATCGTTTACTCGGGCACCATGCCCTCTGGTATGAAAGAACTTGCAGATCTACTAACGGGATGTGTGTCGGGAGCACTCCCAAGGAAAGAATATCTGGACAGTATCTCTGAGGCTGGTTTCACAAAAATTGAAGTTGTAACAGAAAAGGAGTTGAGTTTTCCAGACGGCGTGATCTCGGAGTATGCCCCGGGCATCGAGTTGGGAGACTTCAAAATATACTCGATCACAGTTAACGGCTGGAAGGAATAGGGTATTCATTGCGGTCAAGAATGCCAACTCTTATAGCCCCACCATCTTCGCTAGTAAAGACTGAGGGAGGTGAACGCTGTCCGTTGACTAGGTCAAATCGACTACAAAAAACCTGATTTCGGGCATGTCAATTCACAGTGAAGGGCAAAGGCCTAGAGCTTGCATTAGTGGTTTCTAGGACTATATTGTTCTGGGCACTGAAAATAGCCCTAAAAGAAATTTGTTCATCCCCACAAAACAACAAGTCAAATGGAATACTTACCGATGATCATTTCGCTACTAAGCGGAGCTGCAGGAGGCAATATTGCCGGTTCACTAATGAAGAAGTTCTCCTTGGGCACAGCCCTTAATTCCGTAGTTGGAATTTTAGGTGGCGGACTCGGAAAGACTATCCTTGGCGCACTAGGCATGGGCGGCATGGCTGCAGCAGGCGACGCAGCGGGCGCATTAGATATTGGCTCAATTTTGAGTGCCGTAGCAGGTGGCGGCGTTGGCGGTGGAGCCTTAATGGCCATCGTTGGTGTAGCAAAGAACATGATGGGTGCCAAAAGCTAAGCCCAATCAGTCTTAAGAATTCGGGCCTTCGGGCCCGTTTTCATTTCCCCCTGTCGCCAACGAATTTCACTTCCGTTTCTAGCAGGTAGCCGTGGTCACGCTGGACCGTCTCTTGGACTAGCCTTATCATCTCACGAACTTCTTCAGCCTTCCCTTCGCCTCGATTGATCATGATATTGGCATGCCGATGCGTGATCTCGATTCCGCCTATTCGGCTGCCCTTTAGACCACTTTGGTCAATAAGTCGACCAGCCCCAATCCCTTCGATCTTTTTAAATATCGATCCAACACTTGGCTCCGTGTCTAGTGGCGGATGCCTCTCAGAACGCCAAGCAAGATTGGCCTTCACGATTTCGCGCATTAACTCTGGATCACCTTTTGACATTTGAAAGCTCGCCCTCAGGACATAGCTGTCTTCGATGTGCAAGGTGGAGTAATCGTAACCAAAATCGAAATAGTCAAGATCGACCTTTTCGATATTACCATCGGCTTTTAAAATTTCCGCGCCCAGTACGACCTCTGCAATGAATACGGTTCTTGATCTTTCAGGAGGTGGAGAAAGAAAGTGCAAATTTTGCCACAGGGCTCCTCCAACCGTGGAAGGAATTCCGGGAAAATGCTCCAGACCTGAAAGGCCGTTGGCAATAGAAATGTCAATCAGATTGGGATAGACAATGGCCCCACTCTCGCAGTGGATTTGCAAGGTCTCGGGATCTACTCGGATGTCGTTGGCCAAATTTCGAATGACAAGTCCGCGATAACCCAAATCCTCGAAAATAATATTTGCACCCACTCCCAAGACAAAAAATGGTACTTCGTATTCGCGCGCGGCAATGACGATTTCTGCCAGCTCCTCTGCGGTCTGAGCTTCAAACACTAAATCTGCTGGTCCACCAATTTTGAAGGTCGTGAAAGGGGCTAGGTCGACCTTTTCCAAGATTCGATCTTCTCCAAATCGAGTCTTTAGCTTTGTTGTATATTTGATTTCCTTTCTAGTCACCAATCAGGAGGGTTAATCGAACACTCTTCTACATTCGGCCGTTATTGAGGGTCCGTGTGAACGACAATTCAAGGAGTTTGCCGCAACATTGGGCATCAAATTTCGAATAATCGCTATAGCAACCAAATACCACTTATGAAAACAGAAATAAAGAATCCCTTTAATAGTCCGGGCGGAAAGAAGCAGGTCCAATACCCTAATATCGCTAAGGCGGGTAGTCGATTTGTCTTTCTCGCCGTGGCAGCCACACTCGTTTTTGGGCTGTTCGGAGGATGCATGACATCCAGCATCGGCGCTGGAGAAGCCGGAGTTAAGTATAGCGCTTTGACCGGAACCAACCTCGAAGAAGGCTTCGGAGAAGGACTCCATTTCCATCCACCATGGGTAGATGTAATTTCCTACGATGTTAAAGTTCAAGAGAGTCTTGAGTTACTTGAGGCGCTTTCTTCCGATGGATTGAATATCGCCATGGAAGTCTCTGTACTTTATCGAGCTGAAGTAGGAACGATTCCTCAGCTTCACTCAAAGTTGGGACCGGACTACTTTAGAAAGCTTATCCAGCCCGTTCTTCGATCGGTTTCCAGAGAAGTTGTAGGGCAGTACACGCCGGAAGAGCTTTACTCCTCCAAGCGTACAGAACTACAGGCCCAGATTGAGGAAGGAGTTCGTCAAAGAACGGATGGGGCAAACATTGTTCTTGATGATGTCCTAATTCGGGATGTCCAGTTGCCGCAGCAAATTAGATCGGCGATAGAAAAGAAGCTTCAAGAGGAGCAAGATGCCGAGCGGTACGAGTTCACCATCGAGAAGGAAAAGTTGGAAGCCACACGAAAAGAAATCGAAGCCAATGGCGAAGCTACATACCAGCGGATCATCACGGAAAGCTTAACTCCGCAGTTCCTACGATTCAAAGGAATCGAGGCGACCCGTGAGCTAGCTACGTCACCTAATGCGAAGACCGTCATAGTTGGTTCAGGAAAAGACGGCTTGCCGCTTATTCTAGGAAATAACTAATGGCAGAACATCAGATTCTCAGAAGCTAGGATTGTCAGATTGAAGATTTCTGAAGTAAGGATCCGATAGAGAAATAAAAAGATGGGGGAATTGGAAGCGCCGGGATCAAAATCTCGGCGCTTTTTTATTGACTTTTCGGGTTACGGCGAAAGTTAATATCTGTGCAATCTGACAATCCGAAATTCAGATGTTCAGACAATCTGATGTTCTATCTTTCTGCCGGATCCCAGCAATGCATTTCCATGTTGACGTTTCCATCTTCGTCAAACTCGACGCTTTCATTGGCCAACAAGTCGTGCATGATTCCGGGTCCACCAAAGGCCTGAGCACCAGACAATCCTCCAAATCGATTGACAACTCTATGGCAAGGCAATCCTGCTCCACCTGCGGCCCGCATGGCATAGCCAACAACTCGAGCCGAACTAGCGGCTCCTAGATGACGCGCGATATGTCCGTAAGACGTAACCTTGCCTTCCGGGATCATCGCAACGACCTCCCACACTCGTTCGAAGAAATCACCCTTTTCTTTTTCCGCCATAGTTAAAGTGGTTCAATCAATTTTGATTTGCATCGATAATAAGAAAGAAAAATATTTACGGACAATCGGACAATCGGACAATCGGACAATCGGACAATCGGACAATCGATCCCACTCCTCACTCCCTCTCTATTCTCACTCCCAACTTCTCCAACTCGGTCCAATAATCTGGAAACGAAATCTCCACATGCTCCGCTCCAGTTATCGTAATCGGACCCGAAGCTCCGAGTGCCAAAATCCCCATCGTCATCGCGATTCGATGGTCGCCAAAAGCATCTACTTTGCAACTCTTAGGTGTCTGACCTCCTGGAATCGTTAGCCCGTCTTCATGCTCCTCAAGCTCAAGTCCCGCCAATCTGAAATTAGTCGCGACAGCCTTCAATCGATCCGTCTCTTTCACCCGCAACTCCTCAGCATTTCTGATTCGCATGCTTCCTTTCGAATAGACAGCAGCGGCAGCCAGAACAGGAATTTCGTCGATTAGGCGAGGTATGATATCGCCCTCGATTTCCCCATTCTCCAGCCGGCTTCCTGCAAGGACAAGATCGCCAACCGGCTCACCTTGCTCTGTTCTCTCATTCTCAATATTCTGCTTCAGTCCCATCGAGCGGAGCACATCGTCCAGCCCAGTTCGGCTTGGATTCAAACCTGCATTGCTGAGTTTGAAATCGCTATCAGTGACAATGCCGGCCGCCACCTGGAAGAAACCAGCAGCTGAAATGTCGCCGGGTACTGTCCAGTCCAGAGAATAGGGGTCGATGCCTGGTTTGATACGATGATACCACATCCCGTTCTTCGGCCTCGAGTCAACACCAAGCATGCGTTCTGTATGATCTCGACTCAAGGCCGACTCGATCACAACCGTATCATCGTCGGCAAAAAGGCCAGCCAACAAAACACATGATTTGATCTGTGCCGATGCAACCGGAGTCTGGTAAGTAATTGCTTTTAAGGGCGATTTACCATTGATCCGGATAGGTGGAAATTTCTCATCGAGCTTTACATAGGCGCCCATGAGTTCAAGTGGATCCGCCACTCGCTTCATTGGACGCTTGGTCAAATACTGATCGCCGATCAACACAGAGTCGAAAGGTTGTCCCGCCAAAATTCCAGACAGAAGTCGCATCGTCGTTCCAGAATTCCCACAATCGAGAGGCTGCGATGGTGCTCTCAATCCTCGCAAGCCAAAACCACTCACTTCGATCTCACTTCCTTCTTCGACGATCTGAATCCCGAGGCCTCGTAGACAATTCAATGTCGACTGTGGATCTGCCGCTGAGGGATAGTTTCGAATCCTCGATTTACCAGATGCAATAGAGGCGATCATAGCCGAGCGATGGGCCAAGGATTTATCTGGCGGCAAGGTTACTTCGCCAGACAGTTTATTACAAGGATGGACAGTTAGCTTCATTTGAGAAGTAGAGACATAAAGAAGTCTGGAGGTAAAGGGGTAGAGAAGTATAAAAAGTAATGGCCGGTTTTTTGGAGGAGTAGTCGTTAAATCGGCTAGGCTGTCTCTACTCCTCTACCTCCCTCTCTAATTTCCTAATCCCAGTTCCACGGCCATGGATGCGACCAATTCTTTCTTTTCGTCGAAAGGCAAGAATGCATGTCTGAATCCGTCAAGAACGACTCGTTTGAGTTGAGCCATTTCGATTCCATTGTGCTCGTACACTTTTAACAGTTCCGATGTCAAATCGGTGTGAGAAAAGAGTCGATTATCAGTGTTGATCGATACCTGAATTCCCTTTTCGATATATAGCGCGACAGGATGGGACTCGAAAGAATCGACGACACTTGTTTGGACGTTACTTGTCGGGCAAATCTCTAGAGGAATCTGATGATCGAGGACAAACTGCATCAGCTGCGCATCTTCATGCAGGCTTGTTCCGTGTCCGATCCGGTGGGCTCCACAATGGAAGAGAGCTTGCGAGATGGAATCTGGGCCCCACGATTCTCCCGCATGGACTGTCAAATTGAGTCGGTGATTTCTTGCAAAGTAAAAGGCGTGCAGATGGTGCTTTGGCGGGTTGCCAGCTTCGCCACCGGCTAGATCAAAGCCGACCACTCCTTTGTCGCGATGAGCAACGGCAAGCTCTGCCTGTCGCAAGCTCGCACTTTCGAACCGATCACGCAGACCGCTGATGATCAGACCCGTTTTAACTCCGAAATCGTCTCCGGCAGATTTCATTCCATCGAGAACGGCCTCGTTGACTTGCTCGATCGTCAGACCTTCTTCGATGTGTAAGATTGGGGCATATCGGATTTCCAAATAACGGACATTTTCTGCTGCCGCATCCTGGACCAACTCATAAGCAATTCGACGAAGAGACTCCTTCGATTGCATCAAAGGTATCGAATAAGAGAACCACGAAAGGTATTCCTCTAGCGTACTAGATTTGTCAATTTGCAGAAGGATTGCATCTAGACTCTCGACGTCTCTTCCGGGAAGAAGTCCCAATTTGCCTTGAGCAGTTGCAAGCTCAAGCATGGTTTCCAGTCGCAGAGATCCGTCTAGATGACAGTGTAGTTCGGCCTTTGGCCAGGAGCGAATTGTCTCCTTAATGTTCATTTCTTTATCCATGACCCTATGAGGAGGATAGGTCTGATATGTTCCGAACTGGAAACTGGATGGTGGATGTTGGCCAGTTTGATAGTGGAGTCCGGAGCTCAAACCTGGAAACTCGAAACACTCGAAACCCGGAACTCGCAACGGTTTCGCCGGAACCGTCACAAGTCCAAGAATGTTACCTTTAATACAACTATCTTACTGCCCCTATAACGAAACTCACTAAGGTATAAGAATGGGAAGTATTGGCGGAATGGAGATCTTCATGATTTTTCTAGCGGTGTTGCTACTCTTTGGAGCAAAGCGCATCCCAGAAATTGCACGAGGACTAGGTAAAGGCATTAAGGAGTTTAAGACGGCAACCCGAGAAATCTCAGATGAGATTCAGTCTGCAAGTCGAGAAATCGACGCTGTTAGTAAGATTGAAGCCCCTCGGCAAAACCCGACTCCAAGGTCAACTACGACAGCGACGACGGAAACAAAGACAGCAGCAGCAACGGAAGCAAAGACGACAGACTAACTTGCTTCATTGTGGTGCGAGATAGAAGTCCAGAGTTCCGTTGAATAAGGACTCGAACTCGAAACTCGAAACTCGAAACTCATTGCCTTCTTACCTGCCCGACAGAAAAAAATTAAAATCGAAAGAGACCAGTTGCCATAAGCTGGTCTCTTCTTTTTTGTCCGAAATAGACAATCGAGATTCGGAGATCAACTCATTCGTTTATGTTAATCGAGAGGCCGCCCTGAGACGAGCGGTAGATCTCGACAAAGAAATAACCGACGGAAAGTGGAGACCATTGACTGGTTTGGTGTTGGGTGTCAAAGACCTCATCGCGATCGAAGACCTGATTTTAAGTTGCGGGTCAAAGATGCTGAGTGATTTCAAATCGGTTTACACAGCAACAGCTATTCAAAGATTGCTCGATGCTGGTGTAATTATTATCGGCAAACTTAATTGCGATGAGTTCGCCATGGGCTCGTCAAATGAGAACTCTTATTTCGGTCCGGTCAAAAATCCGGCAAACCTTGAATACGTCCCAGGAGGGTCATCTGGAGGATCGGCTGCAGCTGTAGCTGCTGGTTTTTGCCATGCGACTATTGGTTCAGACACGGGTGGGTCGATTAGACAACCAGCAGCTTTTTGCGGAGTGACAGGTCTTAAGCCTACTTATGGCCGAGTGAGTCGAATGGGGCTCGTGGCCTTTGCATCATCTTTCGATTGCATGGGGCCTTTGACCTCGAGTTGCAAAGAGGCGGGCTTGCTTCTGGATGTGATGGCAGGAAGAGACGAGTGGGATTCTAGCTCAGCAGATGAGACTTACCGTTATGAGTCTCTTGATGCCAGTCAGATGACAATCGGAGTTCCAAGAGAGTATTTCAGCGATGGTCTCGACCTGGAAATACGAACCCACATCGAGAAATTAATAGAAAAGCTTAAATCGACCGGCGTGAAATTCGTTGAAGTCTCCCTCCCACACACGGATTATGGGATTGCTGCATATTACGTTCTCGCCACGGCAGAAGCCTCCAGCAATTTGGCCAGGTATGATGGAGTCCGCTATGGGCATAGAGTGAGTCAAAGCGAGCTGAGGGAGAAAGTATCAAGCGGGGAATCGGACGATAGCCCACTTTTAGCTAGTTATAAAATGAGTCGTGCTCAAGGCTTCGGTCCTGAGGTGAAAAGGCGAATCATGTTGGGTACTTACGTCCTTTCCGCCGGTTACTACGATGCCTATTATGGCAAGGCTCAGAAAGTGAGACGTCGTATAAAAGAAGACTTCGATGCGGCTTTTTGCAATGTCGATCTACTTCTAACTCCAGCTACGCCAACGCCTGCATTCAAGCTTGGCTCAAATGCTGAAGATCCGATTGCCATGTATTTGAACGACGTCTACACCGTCTCAGCCAATCTCGCTGGTATACCAGGACTAGTTCTTCCTATCGGGAAATCTGTTGAAGAAGCTCTTCCGATAGGTGTACAACTACTAGGACCCAGTTTTTCAGAAAATCGATTATTGTCTTTTGGAGAAAAAATAGAACTGTTGCTTTCTCGAGAAAAGGAGGTTTAATCTATGGCGGCTGAACAACACCCTTAGGTCAAACGAAGGGCCTAATAAGCAGTATCAGAAGCAAAATCGCACTATCGGACTATCAGGCAATCGGATAGTCGGAGCATCGGATAATCGGAATTTCATTTCTCCCTTTTCCTTACATTGCGACCTCTCACAATTTAGCAACCTAAGCAAGATTATTTCCCTCAGATGAGCATTCTTATCAACGAAAATACCCGGCTAGTCGTTCAAGGATTTACCGGATCCGAAGGTACTTTCCATTCTGGCCAGATGATTGAATATGGGACTAATCTTGTTGCTGGAGTGACTCCAGGCAAAGGAGGAATGACTCACCTCGATAGACCAGTTTATAACACGGTCAAAGACGCGGTCGAAAAGGTTAAGGCAAATACCTCAGTCATTTTTGTGCCGCCGCCATTTGCTGGCGATGCCATCATGGAAGCAGCCGATGCAGGAATTGAAGTGATCATTTGTATCACCGAAGGTATCCCGGTAGCGGACATGATTCCTGCCTATCAGTTGGTCAAAAAACGTGGTGCTAAATTGGTTGGTCCTAACTGCCCAGGTGTTTTAACCCCAGGTGTGGCGAAGGTCGGTATCATGCCATCTATGATTTTCTCAGAAGGCCCTATTGGCGTTGTTTCGCGATCAGGCACTTTGACCTATGAAGCCGTTGACCAATTAACGAAGCAAGGGCTCGGTCAAACGACAGCGGTTGGGATTGGAGGTGACCCAGTGATTGGCACAAGATTTATTGACACGCTCAAACTCTTTCAAGAGGACGATGAGACAGAAGCGGTCGTCATGATTGGTGAAATCGGAGGAACGGCAGAGGAAGAAGCTGCGGAGTATATCAAAGAGGAAATGTCTAAGCAGGTTTTTGCCTTCATTGCAGGAAAAACAGCACCTCCCGGACGAAGAATGGGCCACGCCGGTGCGATTATCTCTGGAGGAAAAGGAACAGCCAATGATAAATTTGCTGCTCTAAAAGCTGCCGGAGCCATTATTGTTGAAAACCCAGCTGAGATGGGTGAGACAGTTAAGCAGCACATGAATAGCTGATCTGGCTTATCTAGTACTTCTGGCTGATCCGGACTATGTGGAATCATAGATAGCCATGAACTATCAGATCAGCTAGAAAAGCCAGACCAATCAGAAGCGCCAGAAAAGCCAGAACCACAAGACGAGCTATCCTTGAAAATTAAGTCGGCCGAATTCTTAAAAGGGGTTGTCAATCTCGATACTCTTCCTAAGACCCGATTCCCGGAAGTCGCTTTCGTAGGTCGTTCTAACGTTGGAAAGAGTTCTCTTATCAACCTCATGCTTCAAAGGAAAAAGCTTGCTAGGACAAGTAATACCCCTGGCCGAACTAGAGAGATAAATTATTATCTAGTCAACGAAAACTTCTACTTCGTAGACTTGCCCGGTTATGGGTATGCAAAGGTACCCAAGCATATTCGAATGGCATGGGAAAAGCGGATGTTGGAATATGCCATGACGCGGGAAGAACTGACGCTTATATGTCATGTGATCGACGTCCGTCATGGGCCCACGAAACAAGATTTCGAATTACACGAATATTTGCAACAAAGTGACTCGCCAAGAGCGATCATTTTGTCAAAGGCCGATAAGCTTTCGGCTTCGAAAGCGGCCAAGTCAAAAGCCGATACCATAAAAGCCTTCAAGGCCAGAGGTATAGAGTTGCCGGTGTTTTTAACATCGCAAGAGAAGGGAACCGGTCGAAAAGAGCTTATATCATGGATGTCGTCCATGAATTTCATTCCATTCAAATAAAGAATCTCTAGGAAGAGAATGTCAAAACGAATCATTATCACGGATGCTGTTGCACCAGTTTGCAGAGAGTTGCTAGAGAACGCAGGATTTCAGGTTGAGGAATACTCAAAGCTAAACCAGGAGGAATTGATGGAGGTGTCGCAAGGTGCTCATGGATGGATAGTACGGAGTGCGACTAAAATCAACGAAGAGTTGATCGAAGCTGCCGATGTTCTAGAGGTCATCGGACGAGCAGGTGTTGGCGTCGACAACGTAGACCTCAAGGCAGCCACAAAGAAAGGCGTCTTGGTCCTTAATGCTCCGGATGGAAACACAATTTCTACGGCAGAGCATACCTGTGCAATGATATTAGCTCTCTCCCGACAAATTCCTCAAGCCAACGAAAGCTTGACTCAAGGAAAATGGGAAAGAAAGAGCTTTATGGGCTCCGAGCTCTACGGCAAGACTTTAGGAATTATTGGAATCGGGAAAATTGGTCAGACTGTGGCTGAAAGGATGAGGTCATTTGGCATGACTATTCTAGGTTTTGATCCTGTGCTAAGTCAGGAAGCGGCGGACAAAATGGGTATCCAACTCGGATCCATGGACGAGCTCTTGAAGGAAAGTGACTTTATAACTGTTCATACTCCATTGACAGACTCGACTCGAGGACTCTTAAATAAGGAGAGTATTGCAAAGTGCAAAGACGGAGTCAGACTTATTAACTGCGCTAGAGGAGGGATTATAGATGAATCCGAGTTACTGGACTTAGTAGAATCTGGGAAAGTAGCTGGAGCCGCCTTGGATGTGTATTCCAGCGAACCTCCTACGGAGCAACTTCTGAAGCTGGTCGCATGCAAGAAGATAATCTCGACACCTCATATTGCGGCTTCAACAGATGAGGCTCAAGAAAAAGTTGCTGTTCAAGTCACGGAAGAGCTAATCAACGCTTTGACTGGCCAACCGGTGAAAACTCCTGTTAATTCTTTGGCCATTAAAATGGCAACGGAAAGCGAAGTCCAACCTTTACTTAAGGTAGCCAATGTGCTGGGACGCTTTGCCGGCCAAATTGGATCTGGAAGGATGAGTGCCTTACACGTAAGCTGCTTGGGTGATATCCCAGCACGATATAGTAATATTGTTACAGTAGGAGCCGTAGCGGGAGCATTAGATAAATGGAATGAAAGATCCATCAACTTCGTCAATGCATTGTCCATCGCGGAAGAATCAGGAATTACCATCGCCGAAAGTAGAGGACCAACGGATGGTCCCTTCTCAAGATTGATTAGTGTGGAAGTGGGGAATGGTGCAGAAAAAACGACCGTTTCTGGCACCACATTCGGTCTAGATGATGCCCGAATTGTCGGAATCGATGATTTTGAGATAGAATTCAGACCAGAAGGTCACGTGTTGTATTTTCGAAATGAAGATAAACCGGGGATGATAGCTGCCGTCAGCGGGATTCTTGCAGGGGAGGACATAAACATTGCAGCCGTATCGCTTGGGCGGAAAAGTAAAGGCGACAAGGCTGTTACTATTATGCAAGTTGATCAGGCTGTAACAAAAACGATATTAGATCGAATAAGGTCTATAAATGGAATTTCCTCAGTAACTGCCCTCTTCTTTTAGGCAGGTACCAAAAAAATGCCCCGATTGGGCATAAAATTTTGGTATAGATCCGGCATGCTTTGAGCTTGACTTTGGCTCCTATGCCCGACTATATTCTGGTTGTGTAAGAACAGGAAGCCAATCTCCGAACCAAACCAGCGGGACATCAAGCATAAATTGTCGTTACTATCTAAGAAGTATAATATTTCTTGGGCATCGACATCCTTGAGCACCTCTATTATTTTGGGCCGGAAAAAGGTCATCCTGATATTTAGACCTAGGTAAATGCGCTACGGCGTTGTTTACTTTTTAGTCACCACCTAACCAAGAATACCTAACTGAGGTATCATATGATGCGTAAATGGAGTGTGTTAATACTCGTTTTGCTTCTTGCTCCTGTTGCTGCGTACGCGCAGAACACAGGTAAGCTAGCAGGCCGAGTACTCGACGGCGCTACTAATGAGGCGTTGCCAGGGGCAACGGTCGCTTTAGTAGGGACGTCACTTGGAGCCGCGGCGGATGCCAATGGAAATTATTTCATTATTGGTGTGCCCGTCGGTACTTATTCAATTAGAGCCTCGTTCATTGGATACGAAGACGTTTTAGTTAACGGAGTCGATATCAACAGCGGCAGAACGAGAGATCTAGATTTTAACCTACAAGAAGACTTAGCAACGCTCGACGAAGTTGTTGTTGAGTATGAGAGGCCTCTTATCCAGAAGGACGCCATCGGTGTTCCTAAAGTATTAACTGGAGACGAGATCAAAAACTTGCCTGTTCGTGGCGTTGCCAGTGTTGCAGCTATCCAAGGTGGCGTTATTGCCAACGAGGGTTCTGGTACATTGAACGTCAGGGGTGGTCGAGGTGCAGAGGTTGCTTACTATGTTGACGGTGTCAAGGTAGTTGGTGCTCTTGCTGTTCCTCAGGCTGCTATTCAAGAGCAAGAAATGCTAATCGGTTCATTGCCAGCAAAATATGGCGATGCACTTTCTGGCATTATCTCTATTACAACTAAGTCTGCTAGAAATGACTTCTTCGGAACTCTTGAAGGAATCACGTCAGAAGTACTTGACCCATATGGATACAACCTGGGTGAGTTTTCATTGGGTGGGCCTCTACTTAGTGACAAGCTTGGATTCTTCATTTCTGGTAACCTAAGAAGCCGAGATGATAGAAATCCTAGAGCAACTAATTCCTTGAAGCTCAAGGACAATGTGCTGACAAGCTTGATGGCGAATCCTCAGTCAATGAGGTGGAGAAATAACGACAATCCTGATGATGTTCGTTACATCCCTCTATCAGGTGACTTGGCCGCAGGAATTTCTCCTGCTGACCTGTTCACTTCGACTGGGCTTTCTGGAGCAATAGATACGACGCTTTACTCTATGGATAACAATCCATTGGATACAGCCGAGATTCTACCTGAGTCCTCATATGAGGAGACGGATACTTTTGGAGACTATGACTCGCAGTCATACAACTTCAATGGTAACCTAACTTTCTCTCCAGTAACATCTGTGAGATTGAGACTAGGTGGAAGATTGAATCACAATGAGTTCAAAGGATTCTCAACGAACCGATCTCTATTCAACCCGGGAAGAAATACTCAAAATGATCGTGATACAAGATCGCTAAATGCTGCATGGACACATTACTTGTCTAACAGTACTTTCTATCAAGTATCGGCTGAGTTTTCTGACTACGAAGGCGCCAATTACAATCCTGGCTTTAGCAGCGATGTGAGTGACGTTCTCTTCTATGGGGATGCAGATCATCCAGTTAACTCACAATGGGGTGCCTACAGAAGTCTTCAAGGAGATTCTCTTTATGTACCAAGATTTACTGATGGTTCTCCTCCGGGAAATGCTGGAATCTATTCAATCTATGCGCAACCAGGTTCTCCAAACCTAGGTTACTCTAAGTTTGACAATGAGAGATTCAGGGTTTCTGCAACTGCTACTACGCAGATTGGACTTCACCAAATTGAGTTCGGTGGAGAATATGAGCAGAATACCAATAGATTCTACTCAGTCGGCAGTATTGTTGATTGGGCTAGATTCTATGATGATGGAGCAGTTGAGTCCGGAGACGGAGTTGCCAACTGGGGTCAAATGCAGTATCAAGACATCCAGACTTCTGTCAACTACTACGGATATAACTATCTAGGTACTAGCGAAAACGACGATCAGAATCCTAACTCATTTGCTACTGATTTCAATGTGGCTCCTCACCAGCCGATTTATTACGCTGGTTATATTCAGGACAAGCTTGAGTATAGAGACCTCGTGATCAACCTTGGTGTTCGTGTAGACGTTTTTGATAACAACACGCTGACTCTTAAGGATCAGTACGCGATGTTCCCAATTACGCGTGCTAACTCAGTATCAGGAAGACCATCTAATATTGAGAGTGACTATGCTGTTTACTTTGATCCAGCTGGAGCTGTAGTTGGT
The DNA here is from genome assembly GCA_965250215.1 of Rhodothermales bacterium. GTDB lineage: Bacteria > Bacteroidota > Rhodothermia > Rhodothermales > DATKEJ01 > CBDFNN01. Next base: position 786,599 of record CBDFNN010000004.1, read on the forward strand.
TACCGATCTGCTGACGGAATTTTCTTTGATGATAATGGTCAGGTGGAAAACGGTGGTATTATCGACATCCGCGGAAAAGTACAGAAGGAAGGTGAATTTGGTGCTTCAGTCTTTGAGGACTATGAGCCAGAAGTCACATTCATGCCTAGAATTGGCGTGAGTTTCCCTGTTACTGATCAGGCTCTTTTCTTTGCTCACTATGACAGAACGTCACAGCGACCAACTGAAAGATCTTTCTCACCGCTAGAGCAGTTTTTCCAAGCTTCTCAAGCCAACGGTGGTGTCAATAACACAAACCTACGTCCTCAACTTACTACGGAATACGAGCTTGGATTTAGGCAAAGACTGGGTGCGAGAGCAGCCTTCACAATGTCTGGATTCTTCAAGCAAATTGAGAATCTTTCTCAGTTCGAACAGATCAGCTTCGCATTTCCTACTGGGTATACCTCCTCTTCAAACAATGACTTTGGTACCGTCAAAGGTGCTCAGGTCGAGTTTGACTTGAGAAGAACGAACAACGTCTCCGTGAACGCTAACTATACCATGTCTTTTGCACAGGGTACGGGTTCAGCAATCGGGTCAGGCAGTCTTATTGCATGGGTTGGTACTTACTTCCCAGACTTTATTTCTCCTCTTGACTTTGACAGACGTCACTCAATCAACTTAAATGTTGACTATCGTTTGGGACAAGGCGAAGGACCAGTAATCGCAGGAAGCCATCTTCTTGAAGGAGTTGGATTCAATGTGGTTGCTAATGTCAGAAGCGGACAGCCTTACACGGCGTTAACAGTACCTGGTGCTCTCTTTAGAGCTTCAAGCCGTACTGTTCCTCTTCGTGGTGGTGTTAACGCTGATGAACGACCATGGTCATCACTCATCAATCTTCGTGTTGACAAGGCCTTTACGCTTGGCGACAACCTAGATCTAACAGCATTCTTGTGGGTTCAGAACCTACTCGATGCTGAGAATGTGCTGAATGTATGGCAGTTCACAGGTCAAGCTTCTGATGACGGTTGGTCGGATAGCCAGGAAGGTACTGACTTCTTCAACAACGGCGTTGAGCCAAGCTTGAACAGGTACCTATATGGTTATAGAGATCAGTCGCCATTTAACTTCGGAATTCCAAGAATGACTAGAATCGGAATGCGATTGTCATTCTAAATCAATTTGGCTGGGTCGAAAACTCGGCCAAGAGATTTAACAAAGAAATACAATAATCATGGGAAAAAGATTAACATATCTTTTGCTTCTCGCTTTGGTTTTTGGTTTGACCACAACGGTTCAGGCTGACGATCGGAAAGATAAGAAGAAGAGAGAAAAACAACAGAAAGAGTGGATTGAGGCTAACAGGCCTTACAAAGTAACAGGAACCTGTGCGGCTCCTGTAGCTTCAGTCGACCTTGATGTGAACAACGTGCGTGCACGTCTTTACAACAACGGTGCTCTATTCTGGAGAGGTGGAGATGCCCTCTACAACATTCCAAAACGAGACACTGACCAGCAGCAAGCTTTGTTTGCATCTGGTATCTGGCTTGGTGGACTTGTAGATGACGAACTCAGAATGGCAGCTTCGGACTACGGTCCATGGGAGTTCTGGCCAGGACCTCTTGATGACAACGGAAACCCGCCAGCAGACTGCTCAGTCTATGACAGGATGTACAAGGTTTCGGTGGAAGACATCAAAAACTACGACAATGGCGACAGTGCTATTCCTGACCTTGCAGAGTGGCCATTTGAATTGGGCGCCCCTGTAGAGGACGGAGATGGCAACCCGAACAACTATGACCTAGCAGCTGGTGACAGACCTGGAATCATTGGTGATCAAACCATCTGGTGGATCATGAATGACATGGGTAACGAGCACGGTTGGTCACAGTCAAATCCAATTGGTTTGGAAGTTCAAGTTACAGCTTTTGCTTTTCAGCGTGCTGATGCCTTGAACAACACGACCTTCTACAAGTACAAGCTCATCAACAAAGGTGGAGCTCAGTTATTGGACACTTACTTCGGTATCTGGTCTGATCCTGACCTCGGAAACTTCAACGATGACTATGTAGGATCTGACCCTGAAAAAGGTATAGGATTCGTTTGGAATGGTGCAGATATCGATGCTGGTGGTGGTGGCTACGGCTCACTTCCTCCCGCACTTGGATATGACTATTTCCAAGGTCCTCTTGTTAACAACGACGGCGTTGATAACGATGAAGACGGAGAAGTAGACGAGGACGATGAAAGAATCGCCATGTCAAAGTTCATTTATTATAACAATGATGGCACTTTGCAAGGTAATCCAACATCAGCCCTAGACGCTTATCGCTACCTAAGGGGATTCTGGAGAGATGACGTTCCTGTCACCATTGGTGGAACCGGACGTGGATTTTCAGATGACGCTACAAACTACATGTTCCCGGGAGAGCCACCAGCCTTCTGGTCAGAGGAGAACACGGACGATATGGGAACGCGAAACGCTCCCGCCGATCGTAGATTCCTTATGTCATCCGGTCCATTTACTTTGGATCCAGGTGCTGTTCAAGAGATCGTATACGGAATCGTTTGGTCTCAAGCAGGTGATCGATTTGCTTCTGTTCAAGCCATGAAAATTGATGACCTCTTGGCTCAAGCTGCTTTTGATGCCAACTTTGATCTTCCTTCGCCTCCAGACGCACCGCGTTTGACTGCGAGTGAAATCGACGGTTCGGTTCTTTTGACTTGGGGTTACAACTCCAATGACAACAACTACATCGATTCGTATGACGTAGCCAATCCATTCCTTGCAGAATTGGATGTTCCAGATAAGACATATTCCTTTGAAGGATACAGGGTCTTCTCTTATCCAAATGACACATTCAAGCAGAGTGATGCATCGTCAGTTGGTGTATTTGACTTGGATAATGGGGTGACGAGCGTTGTTGACGAAGGCTTTGATGGTGGAGATAGAATCTCCTTTATTTCAGCTCGTGGTACCGACGACGGAGTGAGACACTCCCATCAGTTCAATACACTAGTCAACGGCAGGGATTACTATTATGGAGTACAGGCTTATTCATACAATGAATTCTCGGCTCCGAAAATCCAGAATGGATCGATTGCGACGATTACTGTTAGACCTACTAACGTAGCAGCAGCCAATGGCGGTACTATCTGGAATCCTGACAACCTCCAAGCTGATATCGCGGGCGAAATCGTGGCCTCTGCTTCTGATGGTTCGTTTACAGCCGTCGTTGTTGACCCACTAGCAGTCACTGGTGATAAGTACCGGGTTGAATTTTATTCCTATAGCGAAGTTGATGATGAAGACCACATTACTCTGGGTCCATTCATTACTTATGATATCATTAATAGTACGAAGGGTGTAACAGCTCTTGACGGACGAGCCCATGCTGTCAACACTGGCAAAGCTCTTCCACAAGCTAACGATGTTATCATCATTGACGGTTTGTCTTTCAACATTGAGGGGCCACCCATTGAGCTCAAATCATTCGAAACGGTTGCTAACGCAGCTGGTCCGCTTGAAGGAGTAGGTGCCGCCGCTGACTTCCAAGGTTTCCCAGTATCTAGTCGAGCAGGTGATTCCCAGCAAGCTGATGGTGGACACTGGTTCATCCATACTTGGCCAAACGGAAGCCGTGGTTCCTACGACGCATTCCTTGCAAGGACCTACCAGTATTCTGGTGGAAATGGTACAGCGAATCAAGGTGTGCCTTCGATCATTCCTGATGATGTTGAGATTCGATTTACTGGTAACGGTAAAGCTTTTGTCAACTGGGGAAGTGGAAACATCGTAGACGTCCCTTACGAGTGGTGGAATGTTGGATTGGATCCAGCCGATACTTCGGATGATTATCAGATGATTCCTTGGCTCTTCGATACGATCGAAGACGATGTGTGGACTATTCTGAATGATGCTATGGATCCTGACTCAGATGCAGGATGGGCTGATCACGAAGGATCTGGCGGAGCGAATGACCCGTGGACTGAGCCTGTTTATGTTATGGCTCCGGTAGATGTTACACCAGGTACTAGTGGTCACGACAACTTCTTTACTACACTTGCAGACGTTGGTCCAGATGCATGCCCAGATTGGTACGATGCACCCGGCGGAGCAGCCAGTGGTAAAGTGGTTGATCCAGGATGCGATGCGTACAACTTCATGAGTCGAACCGTCTTCTTTAATTGGAATGGTGGTGATGTCGGTGGAGCTGTTGCGGATTACAACTCTGTCATGCCAGAGATCGGAACTGTTTTCCGAATTCTTGCCAACAAGCCTAACCTTGATGGAGTAGCCTTTGAGTTGGATGCTGGTGCATATGCTCCGCAAACCAACAATGCTGCTGCTGCAAGAGCTGCGCTTGATCTTATGGGAATTGTTCCTAACCCTTACAAAGGTACATCGGCATACGAGACCAATCAGTTGGTCGACGTTGCACGATTTGTGAACATGCCAGAGAATGCTACGATGAGAGTCTATACTCTTGCGGGTACTTTGGTTAACACACTTGTTAAGAGCAGCCCTGAGACTACTTTCGATTGGAATCTTCGAACTGAAGAAGGTCTACCAATTGCGAGTGGTGTTTACTTGATTCACGTTGACGTTCCCGGAGTAGGCGAGAAAGTGCTGAAGTTCGGTGTCGTCAAGAAGAGAATTCAACTAGACGTATTCTAAGCTAGCTGAGGAAAAAAATGGTAAAGATTAAAAAAATGAAAAGACCAATGAACGGAAAGAAATTTCTATTCGCCTCACTGGCACTTTTGCTCTCATTCTCAATGATTGATACAGCAGAAGCACAGGATAATAGGCGAGGAACAGCTGGTGCAACGCACCTTCTTGTTCCACTAACCGCTAAGACCGCATCGATCGGAAGTGGTTTGACTGGTGGTCTATCAACAGCAAATGCGCTCGAGAACGTTATCTCGAACCCTGCTGGTATGGTAGCTTCCAATACAAACACTGCCTTGATGTTTAGCAGAAGCGAGTATCTCTCAGATGTTGGAATCAACTATATGGGATTTGCTCAAAGCTTCGCAGGTAATACTGTAGCTCTAACCTTGTCTACATGGGACCTAGGGGATATACCAACACAAACTGTTGATAATCCTGAGATCTCTGACCAGACATGGAATGCGTCAATCGTGACTGTAGGTGCATCGTTTGCACGGCAGTTGACTGATCGTATTGCTGCAGGACTTACGGCAAAACTAATCAGCGAAGGTATCGATGATGTAGACGCTAGTGGAGTTGCTTTCGACGCAGGTATGACCTATGTCGTTGGAGAGTCCGGTCTACGATTCGGTGTTGCCCTGAAGAACTTCGGTCCTCAGATGCAATACGCAGGAACAGGCCTTGTTAGAAACGTCGAAGATGTTTCTTCAGGTGCTGTCCTTGTGGATGCAGCTGGATTTGAGCTTCCTTCAAGCATGAACGTTGGATTGGCTTATACGAGAAACTTGGATGCAGCGAATGTCACCTTCCTAGGTAACTTCACTTCAAACTCGTTCTCGCAAGACGTCATTTCAGGAGGTGTAGAAGTTGCACTTCTAGACATGCTCTACGTTAGAGGCGGATACAACTACATGGACAATATGGACTTTACTCTCTGGGAAGCCTGGAGCGTTGGTGCTGGTCTAGATGTATCTAGCGGTGGTTACGGATTGACTTTTGACTATGCTTACCGACCTGTACAGGAAGGCGCATTCAACAACGTCAACATGTTTACTCTCGGAGTTAATCTCTAAGAGAAATCGCGTTTGAGAAAAGGGATGGCTTTTTAAGTCATCCCTTTTTTCGTTTATGCAAGTTGTGATGGCATTACTCAAATCATATAATTCCCCTTGACTCTCTAATTGTCTCCTATCCTAAGCTTTTTGGAAAGCCCCGTTGACAATAAGGACCTTACTCTCTAGGAAGCCCGGAGGGGTGCTGGTCTAGATGTATCTAGCGGTGGTTACAGATTGACTTTTGACTATGCCCACCGACCTGTACAGGAAGGTGCATTTAACATTGTCAACATGTTTTACTCTCGGAGTTAATCTCTAAGAGAAATCTCGTTTGAAAAAGGGATAACTTCTTAAGTCATCTCTTTTTATTTTGTGCAAGTTGTGACCAACTCCTTCAATGAACATATCGCTATTTACCTCGCAAGAAATCTGGTACTTCTCTTTCTCTTAAGCTCATTATCCATAATTGGCATGGGATGTAGCGATGAACCTGGAGCAACTTTTCTAGAAACGGATCAGACGATCGGAAAGTCTGAGTCCTTCGCAAATCTCGATTCAGAGTACATTGGAACGGATGCTTGTGCCAGTTGCCACGAGGATATAGTTGAGAGTTACCAAAGCCATGGAATGGCGAACTCCATGTACCCAACAAACAGATTGGGTGCTGTTCCTGATCTAGCTTCGGATCCCGTCTACGATTCGAACACGAACTTCTATTATAGATTGGTCAATGATGGATCCGTCTACTATCAGGAAGAATACCGGATAGTGAATGGACAAGAAGAACACCTACTCCGGCATTCTATGGATTGGGTGATTGGAAGCGGCAATGCCGCGAGAACCTACCTTAGCTCTATTAATGACACTTACTTTGAGCTTCCTCTGACCTGGTATGCTGATGACAATTCTTGGAAATTGAGTCCGGGCTATGAGAAGTTCAATCAGCGCTTTTCGAGAAGAATCCCTGATCGATGCATCGCCTGTCATAATGCCTATCCAGAGAAGACAAGCCCCAAAGAAGGTCAATTCTCTACAATGCCCGAAGGCATAAGCTGTGAAAGGTGTCATGGACCGGGTTCTCTTCATGCAGACGATCGCCTTGCAATCCCAGAAGTCACGGGTGAGGTTGATCGTAGCATTGTCAATCCTGCGCATCTAACTCTTGACGGTCGAATGGATGTCTGTCAACAGTGCCATTTAAATGCAGACATTTCTATAGTTAAGGATGGTGTCGGTGAATTTGGCTATCGACCTTCGAGAGACTATTTCTCTCAATTGGCACTATTTTCTTCCCAGCTACATTCGAAGGACGAGATCAAGGTGATTTCTCATGTCGAAAGAATGAAATTGAGTGAGTGCTCCATTGCCACCCTTGATACAAGCTCGCCACTCGAATGCACAACCTGTCATGATCCACATGACGGTTTTCGAGATAAAGGCCCAAGTTATTTCAATGATGCCTGCCTAAGTTGTCATTCCCCAGATTCAGACTCTATTCTACCCAGTGATTCCGATCACAACTTGGATGCAAGTAATTGCATTTCATGTCACATGCCGAAGGTCTATTCTTCGGACGTTGTCCATTCTTCCTTTACCGATCATTGGATACGAACGGTCGGTGACGAATCGATTGAGACGCCGAAACTAGAGCCTGAAGAAGTCGACAAGATCTATCCTTTTCTTGAGAGCCAAACTACCGACGATCGAATATATGAGGGTGTAGCCTATCTTATCAATGGCACAAGGACAAGGTCTGATAAGTTAAGGAGGAAAGGTATTGAGATATTGGATTCCAATCTCAGTGATACGACGAAATATGCTGACGCTTATTATCAACTTGGTCTTGCTCATCTCGACATGTCTGAATCAGAGGATGCTGCGCGAGCGTTCAGAATATCAGCTCAGATAGATCCTGAATCTTCCAACACCCTGAATGGACTAGCTCAGGCTTTCGAGGCACTCAATAGATCAGGTTCGGCCATAACCAAGCTCTATGAGCAGGCCCTAAGATTGAATCCATCAGAGTCGAACATCAGAACAAACTATGCCACATTCCTAGAGGGTCAAGGTCAGTCTACTGCTGCAATTTCGGAATACGAAAAGGTGGTCCGGGAAAGTCCAAACATCGCAAAGGGTTTCTTCAACTTGGGCTCAGCATATCTTCGAATCGGAGAATTCGTTAAGGCTGAGGAGAACCTGAAGGAAGCTTTGCACTTGGATCCGGACTATTCAGAAGCCTTGGGCAATTTGGGTATATTGGCGGCGAGCCAGGAAAAGCTGGATGATGCATTAGGATATTTTGAGAGGGCACTAGACGCTAATCCTCAATCAAGTGTCGCTCAGGGCAACATGGGCTCCACCAGACTTAATCAAGGTCGTATGGAGGAAGCCAAGTCCTATCTTCTAGAGGCCATTAGACTGGATAGCTCGAATCTTGACGCCCTTACAAATATGGCCATTCTCTATGTCAATTTAAGTGACGACGCAAAGGCGAGCGAGTATATAGCTCGTGTTCTAGCTGTAGACCCTCAGAATGCCAAGGCACTTAGTGTTGCGCAGATAATCGGATAGGCCGTGTGTGAGGGGCACGTGTCGGTTTCCGGAGGAGGAAGCGTGCCCATTTTCCCTACGCCGTCTACCATTTTTCGAAATAGAAGCTCTTCCTGAACACGGAACACAGCACACGGAACACTAATGATCCATTGCCTAGTTTTGGGAATCCCGTTCCGAGATAACTTTGGCAATCACATCAGCATGGACTCTACTGTTCTCGATAAACCACGTCGATGTTTTCAAACCACCACAAATAACGCCGGCAAGAAAAATTCCATCAACATTGGTCTCCATAGACTCAGTATTGTGGACGGGCGTCGAAAACTCATCCGAAGCAATCTCTATTCCCAATTTTCTAAGGAAGTCGAAGTCTGGCTCGTAGCCGGTCATGGCAAGGACCCAGTCGTTGTCAAGATTCTGGATTCCTTCCGGTGTTTCTATCTGGATATTGTCATCGCCAATTTCTTGAACCGTGCTATTAAAATAGGTCTTGATTGATCCCTCCTTGATCCTGTTCTCGAGGTCGGGTTTGATCCAATATTTGACGCTGTCAGTAAATTCAGGTCCACGAACAATCATCGTGACGCGTGCTCCATGTCGGTGACAATCGAGAGCGACTTTTGCAGCTGAGTTTTTTGCTCCAATAACAACGACATCTTGATTGGAATAGGCATATGGTTCTTTGTAGTAATGGGTAACCTTGTCTAGGCTCTCTCCAGGAATACCAAGTAATCGGGGCCTGTCAAAAAAGCCAGTTGCCACAATGATATTTCTTGCCTTCACCAAGCCTTTGGAGCAGCTAAGTTCGAAATTTCCGAATTCTCCCGAGATAGATTCAACTCTGTTATAAAGCCTAATTTCGAGTTGTTCAATTCTGGCAACATGGCGATAATATTCTATGGCCTCGGCTCTGAAGGGTTTGTACAGTCTAGTGGTGAAGGGATATCCGCCGATTTCCAGAAGCTCCGGGGTCGAGAAAAATTCCAAATCAGTTGGGTAGTTGACGAAGGAATTAACGAGAGCACCCTTTTCCAAATTTACCGAGCTCAGGCCAGCTCTTTTAGCTGCAATGCCGCATGCAAGTCCTAGTGGACCGGCACCTATTATCGCGATGTCATACTTAGATGTCGATGTCAAAATCTGATTGTTACTATTGAGAATGAAAGAACCCTCGGGCTGAGGGAGGTTCTATTGCGAAAAAATCATGTGATCAAAACTCTGCCGATCTCGCTTTGAGTATTTTAGCTCGAACCCATAATTAGAGGATTGACATTTCCATCTCGTTTTTTTCGAAAAAAGTCGCGGAGCAGACCTTGAGACTCGTCCTCCATGATTCCTGACAAAGTCTCGACTTGGTGATTAAGACGCTCATCTCCTGTGAGATTGAACACAGAAGAGCACGCTCCGGTCTTTGGGTCAAGCGCGCCAAAGACTAAGCGAGGGATTTTGGAAAGAATAATTGAGCCAGCACACATAGGGCAAGGTTCGAGAGTTACATAAATTGTGCATTCGTCCAATACTTTACTTGCAATATTTGAACAGGCTGCCGTTATAGCGATGATCTCTGCATGAGCTGTCGGGTCTTGGAGAGACTCGACCATATTGTGACCTTTTCCAAGAACCATACCATTCCTAACGATTACGGCACCGACTGGGACCTCATCCGCTTCAAATGCCTTTTCGGCCTCTCGGATGGCAAGCTTCATCCACCTCTTATCTGGCTCTAGTAGACTTTCTAAACTCATAAACTTTTTCTAGAGATTGGAAGGGTCATGCATCGAGGCCCACCTCGGCCTCGGGACAATTCTTTCCCGGCTAATTTGATGGCCATTTTCTCGTCAGCTTGAAAGCTGCTGTCTCTGTAAAAAGAGAGGAATCCTTCAGCATCGACAATCCGATATCCATGCTTCTTTAGTGTCTCAAAGGTAATTTCGTTTCGAGCATATCCGACGACGACACCCGGTGCGAGGGTAAAGAGATTGGAGCCATCGGTCCATTGCTCTCGTCGTTGATTCAAAATGTCTAAGCCACCGCAAGGAATCAGTGTTACGTCTTGGCCCTGAGCCTCGTTAAGTGCTTCCTGGACACTCGGAAGCGTTCGGGTTTGGAGAGCTCCTTTTGATACGGAGTCGAAAGCTGTGACCTTGTTAAGCTCACCTTGGATAATGGGTGGGAAAACCACACATTCTGTCTGGCTTGCCATTGTAAGCACGGTATCGAGGTGCATGCAGGATCTTCGTTTCGGTATGTCCACCATATAGACTTGCTCAATCGATGTCTTTTCGAACAAGGCTTCTGCGATCGTAAATACTCCGCTGAATGATGTCCGCTCAGAGTGCCCGATTAGCACAACCCTATCACTTATCACTAGCAGATCTCCACCTTCAAATTGTGCGTGCGGGGGAAGCTCGATAATCTTGTCTCTTTTGTCTGCGAAAAGAGGATGTTTATAAAGGACGGTTTTGAGCATCAGCGACTCTCGAACCCTAACCGCCTTGCTTGGCCGAGAGAGAATAATGTGATCATCCACAACGGCTGCCAAATCGCGGGTGAACATGAGATTTGGGATAGGGAATGCTGTTATTTCGTGCTTCGATCTGCCGGTGAGCACGAAATCCATGAGTTCATCCGCAGACATGGCGGAGAGCTCCTTTTTCCAAGCCAGATAGTTACCGGAAGGCTGCTCTCTTATTAGGTTGTCAATATAGAAGGCACGAGATTCCTCGTCTCTGAAGCACTCCTTCACCAGCTTTGTAATCTGCAAAACAGAATTTTTTCCAGCTACTTTTTCGAAAACCGAGCACATGGCCAAATGCTCTTCTTGGGCGACATCTTCAAACAAAATGTCGTCAAAGAGTAACTCCAGCCGATTCTCCGGTGAGACCATGGCTACTTCCGAACCCGGCGTGTTCACGATGACCTGGTTGAGTTGGCCAATTTCTGAGGTGATATTAATAGGGCTAAGCGTTATGTGAAATGGGTCAGGAAATAAGAAATCCTTGTATTCGAGGTGAAGGGCAAGGTTGCAGTGAGGTCAATTTGATGAGAGGATGGGAGGCTGGTGTCTTAACGACTAGAAATTCAGGGCACAAGGGGCGTAATTCGCTCGCGTTTCAGGAGTGCCGCTGATTCGATCCTTGGCTAATTAGCAAGACTGTATTCCTAGCCTGAAGAAAGGCTTGGATCTAACAACGAAGCCGTATGAATTGTCAATTATACAGGGAATGAATCTCGACTTGTATTCGTCAATAAAGGGAAGCTGGTATTGGAAGCATATATTCTGAGGTCGGCTTCTATATTACATGACTTGTGTCGCGGATCGGAATTCGTCCAAGACAAATAAAAACCAACCTATAAAGCGAGAAAGTGCCAAGCTCCAGCAATAGTAGACCTGAACGAAGCAGTTCAGATCACGACCTGTTGGCTCTGGCCAGAAAAGGTGATAAGATGGCCTTTAGATATTTGGTAGAACGTTATGAGCCAGTTGTTGCAGCGACCGTTAACGGGATGTTGGGTTCTGGCGCAGAATCGGACGATGTTGGTCAAGAGACCTTCATTCGATTTTATAAGAATCTGGATAAGTTTGAAGAGAAGTCGAGCATAAAGACTTATCTCGTTAGAATCGCAATGAATAGATCGATCGACGAATTGAGACGAAGGAAGCGGATTTCGGCGAAGCATCAATCGATTGATGATAGTGTGGGAAGTTCGTGGGAGCCGTCGGAAGATGGCGCCGATCTCTTAGAGAGTAGAAGTCAGCGAGATCTTGTAAGAATGGGAATCAAAAACTTGGCAGAGGATCACAGGGCAGTAATTGTACTTCGAATGATTGATGGATATTCGACTAAAGAGACGGCAGAAATTCTTGGAGTGCCTGAGGGCACTGTTCTTTCGCGATTGGCGAGAGCCCAAAAGAGTCTTACAGCTATATTAAAACCTTACATGTCGTAGTTATGGAAAGAAAACAGCTACTAATAGAAAGAGCCATCGATGGTCTATTGACCGAAGGTGAAAGAAAGGAGTTCGATTCTCTTTTCAAGAAAGATGCATCCTTTGCAGAGCTCTATGATGAGCGAGCGAAGATTGGTCAATTCCTTAGCAAGGGAATTGATGATAGTTTCTCTCCGTTTTTCGCGGATCGAGTTGTCAAAAGTCTTGTCGGAATACGTGAGGAGGTCGCAAGCCTTTCTCTCGTTGAGTCGCTCGTCTGGTCTTTCAAGCGTGTGGCCTTGATATCCTCTTTTGCTGTCCTAGCCCTGGCTAGTTTCAATACGATGAAAAATCAGTCAGACGATACTGGACGCTCTTTTGTTGAAAAGGCATTTGATATTCCAGCTGTTACACTTGATGCAGCGCAGGAGGACTTTGGATCGATAATACAATGAACGAAAAGAATAAATCACTCCTTATCATTCTCGCGACGCTTCTTATCGGTGGCGTCATCGGTGCTCTCATCTGGGGAAGCGTTTCGAATAGGCGTAACGCAGAGATTCGAGGCCTGAGAGCGCCTGAAGGAATGGCTCGATTTCTCCTCGATCGTTTAGAACCTATTGACGGAGACCAACGGGAGCGGCTGCACATGATCATTGACGAGCATGGGACCACAATTGAATCTATGCGCCAGGAAATGCGCCAGGAAATGGAGTCTTTTAGAGAAGAACTGTCCGAAGTTTTAAACGACGATCAAAAATCAAGATTGGACAGAATACTAAGATCAGGCGATAAGAGAAGGGGTCGTGGTGGACGCGGGAGGCTTGGTCCCGAAGGCGATGGTGCACGGCCGGGGCCGGGAAGGCGGGGCTTCAGAGAGAGAAAAGGAATCGATCGAGATTCAATTCGGGCTGAACGGCCAAGAGCGAGACGGGATAGTCTTTGAGTTGGTCCTTTGTCCTTTGTCCTTTGGTCATTAGTAGTTGGTACCTAGTCTGGAGTCGGCTATAAGGGGGCTTTGTGCACACGTTTCGAGCTTCCAGTCAAATAGACTCCTAGTCTGGTCTTGTTAATTAGACGATGAGCGAGAACTGGTAGCATCTAGGTAGATATCCGTTCCAGCAGAATCTGAGAGGACTTCGTTATTCAAAAAATGAATTAAAGAACGGTCTTTCAGGGAAGGGAGATGCGGGTACGGCCAATCACTAAGAACCAAATACCTGTCCTTACTATTTCTTCCTTAATGCCTGAACAAAGCGTAGAACGACGGCCACGATGAGCAGAATAATCAGGACTTTGAAGCCAATTCCGAAGAGTTCGCGTGCCAAATCGAAGATAAATCCCAAAATGGATAGCGCTACCATGAGCACAATGGCCATTATGATAAATTTTATGATTTGGTCGAGTTTCACTTAACTATGTCTAGTTTTACTTGCAATTAGCTATAAAATACTAAAAAAATCAGTACTTCTCACTGCATTTCCCGAACTATCGAAACCTCCGGTCACTAGTATTCGGCCGTCTGGTATTTTTGTTGCACTCAAATCCCATCTCGTTCCTTGCATCGACGATATATCTGGGAGCAGAAAATACTGGCTGACTTGTTGAGAAAACAGTTCCGCTGTTCCAAGGGCTGTGTTTTGAGCAAATCGGCGGCCGCCAAAGAATGCAATCAATCCATCAGTGAATCGGGCTGTAGCGTATTCAGTCCTTGGTTGTCGAAAAGAGTCCTGAATTCCAGATCGATTGATGGAGTTAACAGCAAGTCCCAATCTGAGATGAATGGCGTTGAAAAGATCTCCACTGTCAAACTCGGTCGTGGAAACGAGATAGGTGCCAAAGCCATTCCCGCTGTTTTGTGTCAGAGGAATTACGCTGTGTCCAGCCATAGCAGATGCTATTCGCGTGCCAAATGGTTGTGGCCCAATGGCGATTAGAGAATCGTTCCGATAGGCAAACAATCGGAAGTCATCACGAATGCCCAATCGTGGATCGTCACCGTATCTTATATCCCCTTGACCTCCGTGAAGGTAAATAAATTCTTCTCCATCGATATTTTCAACTCTGATAGCTTGATGTCTTGACCTTCTAATTGGAAGCCCATCGAAAGGGACAATCTCCACTTCACCTGTTTCTTTATTGAAGCGCTCTACTACTTCTACCAAATCGTCAATCGATCGAGCCTCGGCTCGAACGGAGCCACCAAGAATAAGCGAATTTCCATCACGCATTTGGATCGTTGTGTGTCCTGCTCTCGGCATCGATAGCTCTGATTCGTATTTCAAATAAGAAATTTCATCTCTATCAAAAGTAACCTTATACAGACCTTTTTCGGCTGGAGAAAGTGTCGATTGACTGCCGCCAAGAAGCAGGTATTCCCGAAAGGAACCGATGGATTGGTCCGTGAAGGTGTGACCACCAAGCGCCACTGGCAGATCAGGTCCAATCGTAAATTTGGGAATGTATCTTAAAATGCTTGCGGTTGTCGTTCCTTCTAGTTCAGTATCGTCGCGGGCCGTTACGGAGAAGGTATTTCTACCCGACAGCAATGGAAGTATACCGGTCCATTGTTCAGTCTGTGCATTGTAGGTCATCCGAGAGGAATTCAACTCAACAAAGTTGATGTCACGGAATCCCGTGCTGACTTCAGCAATAATTTCGACCTCTGTACCGGTCTGGATGAGTCCGATGTCTGGACTTACTATAGTGACCTCAGGCTCAGCAATATCGACAAATGGTCGTTCACAGGACAGTAGTAAGGCAGATGAACAAAGAAGAAAAGCGAAAGACTTAATTCTCATGGTTTGATATTTACTCATTCCCTACTGTCCAATCCGTATAGCTAACTTCTTCAAGTACAAGACCACGGGCGGGCGCAGCGCTACCTGCTTGTTTTCGATCGTTTGCTTCCAATAAATAGATAATATTGTCGTGTTCTCTTTTTCCCCTTCCAATCTCCAACAATGTACCTACGATTGCTCTCACCATGCCGTGCAAAAATCTATCACCAACAATTTCGAAAAAATACATATTGGGATGATCTTCCTCTTGCCAAAGAATCTGAAAAATCTCGCAATGGCGATTTTCGGTGGCTGATGCTGTTTTGCAAAAAGACCCAAAATGATGTTTTCCTAACAAAACAGTCGAGGCTTGTCTCAGTAGTTCTAGATCGATGACTTGTTTTACTCTCGTCCTAGTTTGCATGTCAAGAGCTGCAAAGTTGTCACAAAGATGGTATCGATATCTTCGAAAACGAGCATCGTAGCGGGCGTGAAAATCTGGATTTTCCTCCAATACATCGCGAATGGCAATATCTGAGTCCAGAATTCCGTTTAAACTAGACCGCAATCTATAAGTGTCCAGCGTATTTTCGCTATCAAAATGTGCGACTTGACCTCTCGCATGTACACCTGCATCTGTCCTACCCGAACCTTGAAAATTTTCTATCGGTCCAATCGCTGTTCTTAAAGCCTCTCCAATATCTCCTTGCACGGTCTTTTCACCAGGTTGGATTTGCCAGCCATGGAAATTTGTCCCTCGGTACTCTATGTTTAGTTTATACCTAGGCAAGTCGATTTACAGCGAAAGAATTCTTTAGAACCATGTCTTCTGCAACGCGAGTGTTTTTAACAGGTTTTATGGGCTCTGGCAAGAGCTCTATTGGGGAAATTTTAGCCAATGTACTTGGTTATGATTTTTTCGATCTCGATAAGGAGATTGAAAGGCGACAAGGCACACGGATTAAACATATTTTTGAAGCCCAAGGAGAAGAGGTTTTTCGTCGGATGGAAAGCAAAGAACTTCGGGAATTAGCCCAAAAGGAAAACATCGTTGTGGCTCTCGGAGGAGGAAGTTTACTCAAGGACTCAAATATGGAATGTGTCAAAGAGAAGGGTATTCTAGTCTATTTGAAACTCGAACCTGCCGCACTCACGGAGCGATTGCTTCATAGTAAGAAACGGCCCTTGATTCTCAATAAAGAAGGTGAAGTTCTAGAAGCAGAAAAGTTGCTTCAACGAGTTCAAGGAATGCTCAAAGAGAGACAAGGCATGTACAATCAGGCCCATCTCGCTGTCGACCTTGCGAACGAGCCTATTGGGAAGGCTGTTGATAAGGTTGCAAATGCGATTTCACATTTTGGTATCTAACGAATTCGATTTTGACAGCTGCCGTCTACTCGTCTTGAGGCCATTCCTTTTCTTTTAGAGGAAGTCTGAAATCAACTAAGTCCTCATATCGGGTGATATTAGATTAAAGCTCTTTCGGTGAATCGGCGTTGGTCCTTTCTTTTTTAGGGCTCTATAGTGATCTGGAGTCGGGTAGCCCTTGTTACTTTGAAATCCGTAGTCAGGGAATTGTCTTGACATCAAACCCATTATTCTGTCCCGAGTCACTTTAGCAATGATCGAGGCACAGGCAATTGACAGGCTGCGAGAATCTCCCTTTATGAGCGTATAGTGCGGGATGGGAGGACAAGGGTAGGCTTTATTGCCGTCGATGAGAAGAAAGTCAGCAGCCGTTTGCAAAGACTCTACGGCTCTCTTCATTGCTTCTAAAGACGCATTCAAGATGTTTACCTTATCGATCTCTTCTTGGGTGCAGATGCCTACAGAAACGGCAACAGACTTTTTGAAGATCACTTTCATGGCGGCCTCCCTTTCGTCTGCGCTAAGAAGCTTGCTATCTGTAATGCCTCGGAATCCTCTAGCGATGGGCAGAATTACCGCGGCAGCGACGACGGGGCCAGCCAGACATCCTCGACCGACTTCATCGACACCTGCGATACTTTTAAAACCGTCCTTCCACAATCTCCTTTCTATAGCGAGACTGGCTGATTTGATTGGTTTTTTAACACCTCTCGAATTCTTAACTTTTTTAGTGGTATCTCCTTTCGAGTTTTGCCCTTGCTTATTCACACCGAGGATTATTCTTTATTTTGGCTCTTCGCACTTAGTTTTAGAGAAATTGGCTTGGTACATTTCTCAGGTCTATACTATTTATTGAAAGTATCACCAAAATAGCGGACTCGAATCATGATTAAGCAAACCACGGTCTTTCTTCTCTGCCTTTTCCTAATGTCATGCCAAGAGCCTAGTGATATTGAGATTCGAGATTCTGAGCCCGAAATGAGTCAAGGTTCAACTGTCGTAATCGTACGGCACGCTGAGAAGGAAGAGGGAGATGATCCTGGCTTGACGCCTGAAGGAATAGAGAGAGCAAGAGTTCTTGCCACGATTACATTGTCTTTGGGAGTTGATGTCGTGATTACTTCGCATTACAAGAGAACCGTTGATACAGGAAAGCCGAGCTCTACTAGCCTAGGTATTCCGATCACTCAATTCGAAATAAATCAAAATAATATTGGAGACTATCCAGCAACCTTGGCGAGCATCGTAAAAGAGGATTATTCCGGATCTGCAGCCTTGATAGTTACTCACTCCAATTTGTTCATGTTGATCGTCAATCAATTTGTGACATCCGAAATGGACGATGTCATTGAAAGCGAATATGATCGAATTGCCACTATACACATGACAGATTCAGATACGACTCTGGTTATGGGAAGCTTCGGCCGAAAATAACCGTCATTTCCAGGAGATCAAGCTCTTGATTTCCGTACCGATAATCTCTCCCAAGGAAGAAATGGTCGAATAGTGATCATTTCTTATTGATCTGCGAGCCAAATCCAAGTGATTTAGTTCGTTATTATTTGTGGTGCATTTTCCATCGATCCGTTATCTATTATGCACTGCGATTACAAGGAAGATGATTTAGCCCCTGTCACAAAGCTCTTGCGCTTTTCAGGTTTCGTCTCCTTGAAATCGATGAGTGTTTCAATTCACTCAAGCAACGCATTTACCAAAGTAAAATACAAATCCCGGAGGGGTACTAATCTATGTCTTTTGATACTAGGCAGATATTCTGCAGCCTTTTCATTGTTTTGGCCATGACGGCCGGCAGTGTCAATGCACAAAACACCTGCTATGTCGTAGCCGACAAGCCAGGAAATGACGATCTATATAGCTACGATATGAGCCTAACTCCAGCCGATGCAGGATGGGAAACTGCTATTACAGGTGGCGATACTGGAGTAGTCGATATTGAATCTATCGAATTCAATCCTGCTGACCAGATTCTATACGCATGGAATGAGGAAGATTTTGGATCCTTAAATACCATTACCGAGGTATTTGTTAGTGCTGGTACAACGACTGGCCAGGTATGCGGATATCAACGAGGAGCTTGGGTATGCTATGATGGAACGACTGGTGATTTCGGTCACGAGGCGCTTCACTGGGATATGGATGGCGTGGCCATCAACCCTTCATCTGGCGCATATTTTGCCTCGGCTCGTGTTGATGATAAAAACTCTCCACCAGAAACTCTTGGATTGGATTGGTTGATCGTTACGGACAATACAGGGGTTGCAGATGCCGATTTCTTTGGCATCGATCCTGTGAACGGCGCAATTGGCTTCGTAGAAATTCAGTCCGTTACAGCAGCCGATGGTACAATTCTTCATGATATTGACGATCTGACCTTTTCTCCTGTGTCAGGAGATTTGCTAGGAATTGCAAACGTGAGTGGCTCAGCAGGAACAGATACTCACATTGTTAAAATTGACCCAGCAACAGGTAGTGTTACAGATCTTGGTCCTCTTGATTCTAACGTAGTTTGTAACCCCGCGGTAAATCAAAGCACAACTTTGCTTGATGTCGAAGGACTCTCAACCTCGCCGAGCGGAACAGTTTATGCTGTTTCTGGCGACGATGCGGTAGACTGTGCGAATACAATTTGGGAAATCACTGGACCGTTTGACGGTACGCCATTAACGGCAACAGAACTTGGCGAGATGTCAGAAACTGATCAGGAGTCAGTTTCTTGTAATGTTTACGTGCCAGTGAGAGTCGGAGATCGAGTTTGGTTTGATCCTAACTTCAATGGAATTCAGGATCCCCTTGAGACTGGTGTCCCAGGTGTCGTTCTTTACGTTACGAATGTAGCGGGAGACACTCTTGGTACGACAACAACTACTGGTCCAAACGGAAATTATCAATTCGAAGGACTCGTTCCTGATCCGAGTGGCTATATCGTCATCATCGGAGCTGAGAACTTCCTACCTGGTGCCATTTTGGCGAACTCAACCCAGACAGCTGATCCAGGCGGACCGGCCGGCGTTTCCAGATCTTTCAACTCAGACGGTTTACCAAATGGAAATGATGAAGATCAAACCTTGGATTGGGGATTCTATGTCCCAGAACTTCCTGTTGAGCTTGCATCATTCGAAGGTGAAATGACTGAAGGTAGTGTATCACTTTCATGGTCAACCTTATCTGAAAAGAACAACGCTGGATTTGAAATCGAAACATCAATCGATGGAGCACCTTTCCGACAAGTCGGCTTTGTTTCCGGTAATGGAACGACGACGGAAGAGCAAGCATATTCCTTCGACTTCGAAGTCTCTAGCTTCAGCCCGGTCAATGTCAGATTGAAGCAGGTCGATTTCGATGGCAAATTTGAGTATTCCTCAGTGCTTCTTGTCGATAGCGATATCGCTAACACATTTATTCTTGGAGAGGCTTACCCCAATCCATTTAATCCTCAGACAAGCATTCAGCTCTCACTAAAAACTAGTGAGCATGTTGAAGCGAGACTTTACGACTCCATGGGTCGCCTTGTTGATACGATGTTGAATGGTGTCGTTGCTGCTAACCAAGCGATCGAGATCAGAGTCGATGGTTCGTCACTACCAAGTGGAACCTACATGATGCTGATTTCAGGTGAGACGTTTACAGCAACTCGGACCTTGTCGCTGCTGAAGTAGGGAGGCAAGCCTACTTCGCACCTGTTTGTCTTTGGCATAAGCAAATAGGTAATCCACTACCGGAAGGACCTCGCGGGCGTTGCGAGGTCCTTCTTTCTTTTA
This sequence comes from Rhodothermales bacterium, assembly GCA_965250215.1. Classification (GTDB taxonomy): domain Bacteria; phylum Bacteroidota; class Rhodothermia; order Rhodothermales; family DATKEJ01; genus CBDFNN01. Next base: position 806,724 of record CBDFNN010000004.1, read on the forward strand.
TACCAATCTTAGAGTCTGAGGATTGATTTTAGTCTTTTATAGACAGGCCGATAGCTAGCTTATTCCCAACTGGTCTGGCTAATGTGCTTCTTAACTTATTCGTTGTATTGATCTGGGAGATCGTTTTCATACAAGACGACATCTCCGGACGAGGCAAGTTTTAGCAGCAGATCTTGGGCTTCGAAAAGACTTGAGACCGTTAATACCTGACTTTCCTTTTGTCCGGCCTTTAAGAGTCCACGTTTGATGGGCTCCGTCTGTCTTTTCCCGACGAGGATAGCTACATCGACCTTGCCGGCCATGTAGAATCCGAATTCTTCGTTGTATCGATCCTGTTCGTCACCAAGCTCGACCATGCCCGGAGTGATAATGATCTTTTTTCCTCTTGGTATCGCTGCCAAAATATCAACGGCGTTCTTTGATCCAATTGGGTTAGAATTGAAGGCATCGTCTATGATGGTCAGACCGCCTTGATGACGGAGAGCGAGTCTATGAGGAATAGCTTCGATTCGCTTGACGGCGTGAGCCATTTGTCGTAGCTCGATGTCAAGATGCGAACCCAGCGCTATGCCAAAAAGAATATTTAGGACATTGTGCTCGCCAAGTAGTTTGGTCTGAAAATCCAGACTCTTAGACTTCCGGGTATCGGTGACTGTGAATCGCGAGCCACTTGAATCATATTCGATATTACTAGCAAGGAAGTCTGCCTTGCTATCCTGAGTGCTAACTCGGATAATATCTGCCTCGTTTAACTCCGCCATTGCATTGACCCGGTGATCATCTGCATTTAGAATTGCGACGCCATCCTTCCGAAGACCCTTAACCAGCTCGGCCTTGACCTTTGCAATATTTTCAACCGGACCCATGGTCTCTAAGTGTGCCGGTCCAACGCTGGTAACTATGCCGATATCTGGATTCACTAGCTCGACTAACTCGGCGATATCTCCGTCATATCGAGCGCCCATTTCTGCAATAAATACTTGATGCCCAGAGTTGAGATCGTTGTTGACGACTCTGCAAATCCCCATAGGTGTGTTGAAGCTTGAGGGGGTGGCGAGGACCGAATACTTTTGGCCCAATATCTCGGCTGCTATAAATTTGACACTTGTCTTTCCATATGACCCAGTTATCCCAAGGACAGTCAAGTTTGGGAGATGAGAGAGTTTTGCTTTGGCTTGCTTCTTAAATCCGTCGTGGTGTTTTTTCTCAATTGGCGATAGAAGACGTCCCGTGAACGCGATAATTTGTGGCATCGCAAGATCGACAACCATCATGGCCAGTGGAAATGAGAAGTACGCAGGGAATGCAATGCCCAATACAAGAATGCGTATCGAAAGAAATAGTAGCGTAATGCTAAGCAGCAAAAACAACACTAAACACAGAAGAAGAGAAAGGTTAGCTAGCCTTTTCAACCTGTCCGTATAAGCCAACGCCTTTTTCTGGCCATCACTTCCATATCTGGCAGTCAATCCAAATGCAGGTATCCAAGCCAAGGTCACGAGCCCGATTAGCCATTCGGGGCTGCGAAGAAATGCCAAAACACACATACTTGCAAATAGGCCAAACCCAACTCGATGTGATAGTGTGATAAGGGTCGATGAATTGCCTTTTCTCCAGGCCGCAAACTCATTTACCTTGTATCCTTCAAGTTGAAAAATGTGAAGGAAATACCTCTGTCGTAGCCAGGCTCTCCACGATACAACTAGGAGAGCAAGACCGGTTATTATGAGAAGACCTAGACTGCTCATTTTTGTTGAGTACCTAGAAAGTTTACTACGGCTTGGCTAACGATTTCTGGCTGCTGAAGATAGCCGAAGTGGCCGGCTCCAGGAAGTTCGATATAACCCGCATCAGGAATGAGTCTTTCCATGGTCCGCATCTGATTCTCTGAAATGGCATCGTCCTCGCTCCCTCTTAGAAGAAGTACCGAAGCCTTCACCTTGGGAAGCAAGTCTTCCAAATAGAAATTGACCGTTTTAACAAAGGTCTCCCTCATAGGTCCAGAAAGAGCTTTGTAGTCGGAAGAGCCTAGCGATTTCCATAGTAGAGAGGCTCTCAGCCTGGCCAAACCAGGTTCTTTAAACCGAAGTGGCAAAAGAGCAAAAGGAAATTTTAGCGTCTTCCCGAGATACTTCTTGACATAGAATTTTAGAGACCTTTGTCGCTTCACGCCAGAGGGGCTTATCAAAATCAGTCGTTTGATTAGATCTTGTTTCTCAGGAGTGGCAGAGAGGTAAAGCGAAATTCGTCCACCATTAGAATGTCCAATAATATCCACAGGTGCCGTCATATACTTCTTGATATATGCGACGACGATTTCCGCTGATTCCGGAACACCCATGCTTTTTGCTGGAGAAGGAGATTTCCCATGGCCAGGCAGGTCAAAAATGTGGAACTCGAATTGGTCCTTCAATCGATCCGCAATGGGACGCATTAGCTCAGCTGAACTTCCCCAACCGTGGAGAAGCAGAATTTGGGGCTTATCTCGAGTGCCTTCCGTCTCTGTATGTAGCGTTTCTAAGGTCAAAAATACCTACCGATTCAGTGCAAGCTAGGGTAGTCGTAACAAAGATGATTAGAAGAAAACTAGGATATGAGACTTCAATATCACCGAAACATAATATGGCGCTCTACATTACAGATTCTGAGGCTCAAACTATCTGGTTTCGAAATAATCAGGTTTCTGTTTTGCTCCACTTCCTTTAGGGCAGCGTCCCGGCAAATCAGAATTACACGTTGGAAGAGAAGTCCGGTTTGAGCATCTTTATTCTTCTCTTTGCCCTTGATATCGCTCAGCGATTTAGTAGTTAATAGACAAGTCATTCAGATTTGTCGTATTGCAATTTATCGAGCTATAGCTCCATTATATTATGTCAGATATGCGCTATGACGGTCTCCTCGAATTGATCGGAGACAAGAAGTTTGGTTTCATTCGTGATTGGAGTCCAGATTTGCCAAAAGGCAAGCATGACTCTTTTGTCCCGCCATCTCTAATCAAGAAGTACGGTCTGCGAGACGGTATTCACATGGTTGGCGATTTACGTCGTGGCAAGAAGGGTGCAATGCAAGTCCAATCTATAGATGAGATTTTGGGAATGCCTCCAGAAATATGGACGAGAGTCCGGGACTTTGATCACGGGAGCACCATCTATCCGGATGAAAAATTTAATCTCGTGACGGCACCTAATGATGTGTCGATGCGAGTCGTGGATTTGGTTGCTCCTATCGGAAAAGGCCAGCGGGCCTTGATTGTTGCTCCACCACGGACAGGAAAAACGATATTGCTAAAGGCTATCGCGGCTGGTTTGGCAAAGAATCACCCAGAAACTAAGATTGTCGGTTTACTGGTTGATGAGAGACCAGAAGAGGTGACCGATTTTAAGAGGACAGTTGACGCGACTATTTTTGCCTCGTCGAATGACAGAGAAGAAGACAACCATGTCCGCGTTGCTACCATGGCTTTGGAGCACGCGCGGCGATTAGTTGAGTTGCGTCAAGACGTCGTCCTGCTATTGGATTCCCTGACTAGATTGGGAAGGACCTTTAACCTATACCAATCAGGATCTGGCAGAACCATGTCTGGAGGACTAGACTCGAAGGCCTTGAAAATACCTCGAAAGATCTTTGGTTCAGCTAGAAATATTGAAGATGGTGGCTCTCTGACTATCATTGGAACGGCCCTGATAGAGACGGGATCACGTATGGATGAAGTGATTTTTGAGGAATTCAAAGGTACGGGTAACTCAGAAATCGTGTTGGACAGAATGATTGCTGATAAGAGAATCTACCCAGCGATAAATATTCGAAAGAGTAGGACTAGAAATGAAGAGCGACTTCTGGGCGAATACCTCGACAAGCACCAGCGTCTATTCTCTGCTTTGAATAGCCGTTCACCGGTTGAAGGAATCCAGGCCTTGATCAGACACATTCAACAGACTCCTTCAAATGAAGCGCTATTGGATGGCTTGGTAAGGTCGGCTTAGATAGGGACCCGAGAATCGAATTTCGCTGTCATTTATCTTTTCGCGAGAGTGAGCGCTAGATCTAGCAAATGAAATAATGGCCACCTTATTTGGAGATCAAAGGGTAGGGGAAAAGAATCACCTTGGCTTTGGAAATAAAGAAGGACTTACTCTATGGCTTCGTCGACTTTAGCGGTCCAGTGGAATAGGTTCGGACCTTATCACCGAGCCCGATTAAATCATCTTCATACCTACGCGGCAGAACGCGGAATCCGAATTGTAGCAATTGAAACGGCTCCGACGGATTCACTTTATTCTTGGAAAGTCGGTATTGGAAAAGATGGATTTGAGCATCACGTTCTCTTTCCTGATCGAGACTATGGTGAGTTAAGTCCTGCACTCATCCGTTCTAAAATGGCCTCTGCTCTGGATGAGCTTGGTGTAGATGGGGTCGCAATCCAATCTTACAGCTTACCAGGAGCCCGAGCCTGTCTTTCCTGGTGCAGAACCAACCAGAAGACAGCCATACTTATGAACGTAAGTCGAGAGCAAGACGCCGAACGGGTTGGATGGCGAGAGGAAGTGAAATCAATACTGCTTTCGCAATTCGATTCAGCTCTTCTTTCAGGTTCTCAGGCTAGTGACTACGCCACCAAACTGGGATTCCCTTCTGAATTCATTTTTTCTGGTTGCACCGTCATAGACAATGATCACTTCAAGCCGACAGCAGAGTCTTTGCCTCTCGAAGATCGTTCAGGAGGTTTTTTGGTTTCAAGTAGATTCATGCCAAGAAAGAATCTACTTCTATTAGTTGAGGCTTATTCCGACTATCGAACTAAGTCTAGTGACCCATGGCCCCTTAAAATTCTGGGTGACGGGAAGCTTCGTAGTAAAATCGAGAAAGTAGTTAAGGAATTGAACCTAGATGCCTTTGTGGAATTGCCTGGATTTTGCGACTACGAATCACTTCCCAGTCACTTCAGTAAAGCTCGCTGTTTTATTCATCCAGCGGAAAACGATCAGTGGGCTCTGGTTGTAAATGAGGCGATGGCGGCAGGACTTCCTGTTCTCGTATCAACCGGAGCAGGCTGTCACGTTGAATTAGTCGATGAAGGGAAAAATGGCTTTGTCTTCGAGCCAGGCGATAAGACGCGTTTGACAGAACTAATGTTTGATGTGAGCACGAGTCGAAATATCTCCGCCATGGGGGACCATTCCTTAGAGTACATCTCAGAATGGAATCTAGATAGATTCTCAAGAAGAATGATCGAAGCATTTGAGGCTGGGAAGACGCGAAGCCGACGAGGAAAAAGTCTGAGAGCCCGGGCTGTATTTTCTCTCCTCAATATATTGGCAAGAGACGCTCGCTCTTTTCATACAGTGGACAGCTAGGACAAAAATAATTCTATTCTCACTCTTTCTGGTTTCAGGCCCTACCCAAGTCTAGCATTCGTGCTAGGTAGAGACACAGAAAGAAGGCTCGACGATTGTTGGGCTCTCTTTTTATGGAGCGACTTAAGACACAAAGCCCCGTTCGGCTAGTGAGGTAAATCCCCTCCCCGCGATGATTAAGTGGTCCCTTAAAGGAATACCGATGATCTTCCCGGCCTCGACCAATTGCTTTGTGACGGCAATATCCTGCCGACTCGGTTCTGGATTTCCGGATGGATGATTGTGTAAACAGATGACGCTGGCTGCGTTTTCCAGGATCGCTCTTTTAAATACAGCTCTGGACTCCACAATGCTTGCAGCAAGTCCACCTTCACTTATGACGTAGTCTGAGATAACCATATTTGCGGTATTAAGGAGTACGATTCTGAATACCTCTGTTTTGAGCTCTCGCATTAGTGGTCCATAAATTCCTGCTACATCACTGGGCGATCCAATCTGAGCCGATTTTTCGATTTTACCCGACTCAACTCTTCTGCCTAATTCAAATGCCGCGCAGACTTGAGCGGCCTTAGCTTTACCGATTCCTTCAATACTCTGGATATCAATCGCTTCTCTGCTTGCTAATTTGTTCAAGCCTTCGAATTGAGAAAGAATACAGCGAGCTAACTCAAGAGCAGATAGACTTCTGGTCTTTGTGCGGACCCCTGTTCCAAACAGAATAGCGAGTAACTCCGCTTCACTTAAATTTTCCGCTCCTGAAGTATACAGTCTCTCCCGGGGTTGGTCCTCAACGACCCATTTATTGATTGGGATTCTAGAAGTTTGAACGATCTTTGTTAGCTGAGCCATTGCTGCTTTGTATATAAAGACACAGATTTGTCATTGGCATAACTGGGACTGGCCAACTGGCTTCTAGGTAAAGAGAGACTACTAGCTGAGCTTGCTGTGCTGAGAGCCCTTGAGATGACATTTTGCGGCATCCTTGGCGAAGATCGGGCCGCAATATTGTAGTCGAGCCAGAAGTCAGCAGCTAGCAAACCAGTCAGGTAGTAGCTAGTTAGCCAGTGGGCTAATTCGTACATTCCATGCTCACAAAACCTAGTTCTATTTTATAAAGTCATGGCTTTCTCTTTAGATGATATTGTTTCTCTGTGCAAGAGACGTGGATTCATATTCCCATCCTCTGAAATCTATGGTGGGCTTGCAGCCACATATGACTATGGTCCACTTGGAGTCGAGTTAAAGAGGAATGTCACAAGCCGCTGGTGGGCAGCCATGGTTCAGGCCAACGACAATATCGTGGGAATCGATGCGGCTATACTGATGCATCCGAAAGTTTGGAAAGCGTCCGGCCACGTAGATGCCTTCAGCGATCCTTTGATAGATGACAAAGTTTCAAAAAATCGATATCGAGCAGATGTGCTTATAGAAAATCACATCGCCAGATTGAAAAAAAAGAGACGGACAGATAGAGCAGAAGGCGTGCACAATGCCTTGGTTGCTGCTCTCAATTCAGAGGACATGCCGAGTGCTCTTTATGACATCATAATCAAAGAGGAAATCAAATCTCCTGATTCTGGTGTAGCTGACTGGACACCGGTTCGGCATTTTAACCTCATGTTTTCGACGCATGTTGGTCCCGTTGCTGACAGCGATAGTGTCGTTTACCTTCGACCCGAAACCGCTCAAGGAATCTTTGTCAACTTTCACAATGTGCGGGAGTCTTCAAGGCTACAAGTGCCCTTTGGAATTGCGCAAATAGGCAAGGCCTTCAGAAATGAAATAGTAGCACGTCAATTTGTTTTTCGAATGCGGGAGTTCGAGCAAATGGAAATGCAGTACTTCGTTAAGCCGGGAAGTCAAAAGGAGTGGTTTGAAAAATGGAGAGAGACCCGATTGAATTGGCATCTGAACAATGGTGTTCGTGCCTCGAAACTTCGATTTCATGATCATGAAAAGCTCGCTCACTATGCCGATGCCGCCACTGACATTCAGTACGAATATCCAATTGGTTGGCAGGAAATAGAGGGTATCCATTCGCGGACAGATTTCGATCTGAGTAGTCACCAAGAGCACTCCAAGAAAAAAATGGAGTATTTTGACCAGCCGAATAATGAAAGATATATTCCCTATGTCATAGAGACATCCATTGGGCTTGACCGGACTATTCTTCAACTTCTGTGCGAAGCCTACCGCGAAGAAGAGGTCAATGGTGATAAAAGAGTTGTGCTAAAATTTCATCCGAAGATCGCACCGACTACCGTCGCCGTGTTGCCATTAGTTAAGAAAGATGGTATGCCTGAGATAGCAAAGAAACTAGAATCTGATTTAAGAAATCATTTCCATACATTCTACGACGAGAAGGGGGCCGTTGGTCGCCGATATCGAAGGATGGACGAAGTAGGAACGCCCTATTGCGTCACCATCGACGGAGAAACTAGTGAGGATAGTTCTGTCACAATTCGAGATCGGGATTCAATGCAGCAAGTGCGTGTGCCTATCTCAGATGTCTCGTCGGTGTTGATGAAAAAGATATCGACTTGGCAGACAGACGAATCATAATTCATAGTCCGATCGAATTTTACTTTGGCGAAAGTACACACTCTTAATAAAAAGATTTGCATGGTTGGTGTCCCGGCCGTGGGCAAGACAAGTCTAGTGCGCCGTTTCGTGTACTCTCGATTTGATGAACGATATCTAAGTACGATAGGTACGAGTATTAGCCGTCGCGAGGTAGAAATTGAGCAAGGCGGTACACCTTATTTTGTCAAACTGATATTATGGGACCTAGCAGGAGCAGAACATTTCTCAGCTTTGATGGAAAGTTATTTTCGAGGTCTGTCCGGGGCAATGCTGGTCTGCGACTTGACCCGTAATAGTACGCTGGAGAGTCTACGATCTCACATCCAGATGATTCGCAAGATAAACTCAAAGGCGAGTATTAACCTTCTGTGTAATAAAGCCGACCTTGAGTCCGAAAGAGAGATCAGTGAAGAAAATATCGATGGTCTTTGCTCAACCTTAGGAATCGAATACTTCCTCACAAGCGCCAAATCCGGTCACAATGTAGATCAGGCGTTTACAAGTCTTGCTGAGCAGATTGTCGGAAACTAGAGACTAGAGACTAGAGACTAGAGACCGACTTTAGCTATTCCGCTAATTGATCGAGGAGCTTCACATGGATACCGTCGAAGCCACCGTTGCTCATGATCAATACAAGGTCGCCTTTTCTCAAATCTCCTTTCAGCTTTTTGAGAACCAAATCAGCGGTCTCTAAGGACGTTGCGTTGCTACCTCGGCTAACGATGGTGGTAACGACAGTACCTATATCCATGAAGTCGTCTGGATTGTCATTGTGACGTAGGGGAGGAGAGCAGATAATCGCGAGATCGGCGTGATCAAATGCCTCACCATATTCTTTCTCGAATAATTTTCGCCTGCTAGAATTCGATCTTGGTTGGAAAACGGCGACAATCCGCCGGCCAGGGTACTTCTTGCTTACCGCAAAAATTGTTTCTCTCACTGCTGTTGGATGATGCGCGAAGTCGTCTAGTACCAAGACTCCATTGACATCCCCGATTACTTCCTGTCTTCTTTTCAGTCCCTCAAAGCTTGAGAATGCTTCTCGGATAGTCTCAAAATTAATGCCGTGATGAAGTGCAGCAGCTGCTACCGACAGGGCATTTGAAAGGTTGTGTTTGCCAGGCAAAGAGAGGACCATATCGGTTTTCAATTCCCCATGTTTGAGCACAAAGTGAGTACCGTCTGGCCGATAGTCTATCGAGCTAGCATAGATGTCTTCGTCTTCCGTAAAACCATAAGTGAGGACCTTACAAGAGGCGCGCTGTGCTAGGTCCCTTACGTCCGAAAACTCTCCATTCAATATGAGGACGCCGTCCTGACGGACAAGCTTCGCGAAGTATTCGAAAGATTCCTTGTACTCCTCAAATGTCGGATATATGTCGATGTGATCATGCTCCATGGAGGTGACAATGCCCGTGCTTGGACGATAGTGGGCGAACTTTGGTCGTTTGTCGAAATAGGCACAGTCGTATTCATCTCCCTCTATGATGAAGTATTCTCCTTTGCCTGTATCATAGCTAGTATTTTCACTTTTGAGAACTCCACCGATAAGAAATCCAGGATCTTTGCCGGCCACTTTGAATGTGTGGACGGCTAGTCCTGTAGTCGTGGTTTTACCATGTGTGCCGGCAACAACGATCGACTCACCCTTGCCGATGAAATACTCCGCAATAGCTTCCGGAAAAGAGAGTTGGACGAAGTTATTGTCACGCGCAAAGCTTGCTTCCTCGTGCTTTGGTGTGCAAGCATTTCCAACGATTAGCAGATCTGGTTTGGGATCGAGATTAGATAGCGAATAGCTGGGATGGAAGCTAATGCCCATTTCGGCTAATCTCTCGTTCATGGGCGGATAGGAACCGCTATCTGAGCCAGTGACATCGTAGCCTGCCTGTTTGAAGAGACCGGCGACAGAGCCCATGCCGGTGCCACAAATGCCTATGAGGTAGACGGATTTGACATCCTTCGGGAGATCTGGTCGGTCAAAAATACGAAGATGAGCGTCAGGGAAGTCGGAGAGTTTTTTCAAAGTAAGAATAAAAAACTAGTGTTGGGAATCGATCCTAAGATGTTTGTGCAGATGGGATGCGGAGGTAATAGACTTCGATTACTCGGAGGGATCGTATCTTTCTCTAATCTCTTGGATGCTTTCCGGCTCTCCCAGAATAGTTACGAAATCGCCCTTGAGTAGCCCCGTGTCCCCATGTGGAACGATCACCTGACCGTCCCTTCTTATCATAGCGATTAGACAGCCTTTTGGGATTCTAATGTCTTTGATTTCCTTCCCAATCCAACCCGAAGTCTCACCATTTCGATTCACTAAGATAGAAATGAATCGTTCGTCTTTTAGAATAGTCTCTTTTAGATCGTGTTCACTTTTGGCCGTTTTCCAAGCGCTTAGAAAGCCTTTGTCGTCGACCCGTTCAGCTAGATTCGCAAGTATCCGCAGATGCTTCTTTGGATCGGATTTAGGACTTATCAGGAAAAAGAAGGCATGTATGTCTTCGTCAGCCTCAAATTCTTCTGGTAACTCAACACCTTCCATTGAAATGCCCGGCTTGGATCTTACTATTACAAGACTAGGATTATCGATGTCCTCAAGTGTGAGGTGAGGTAATGCGATTCCTCGAGTTACGGGGGTCTCACCAACTCGCGTTCCTTGCATGAAGCGGTCAATAAGATCGGCCTCAGTATAGGGTAATTTCGAAGAGAGAAGTTTAGAAGCCTGCTCAACGATTTCTCCAAAATCTGCCGTTGGTGAGGCTTCGATCACACCCGCTTTAGTGACAAGCTCTTCGTAAGGATCTTCAGTGCGGAGTCCTTTTTCTCGCATGATTCCGCGTAATTCTCTATCCAAGCCCTCATCGAAGCGTTGCTCACCCCACCTACTAAATATGTGATAGATTGCCCCGGTCCTTGTGACATCATCTCCAGCAAAGTAGTAATACCATGCAACTCCAACTAGAATAAAACCAACTGTTACACCAATAGCCAAACCACCGATTTGAAAGATTAGTGCGATTGAGCTGATAACACCAAATATTTGTATCCAGGGATAGAAAGGTGATTTGAATCCCGGATCGTAGGAATCGATTCTGCTTTCCCTCATGACGATTACCGCGAGACAGATCAAAGCAAAGACGAAAAGGAGAAAGGCACTTGCTAGCTTGGCAATTTTCGTGACATCGATAAGCAGGACGATAACAGAAATAAGACCAACCGTGAAGTAGATCGCGGCCTTGGGTGCCTTTGCTTTTGTTAGGGATCCGAAAAAAGCTGGCATGAGATTATCTCGACTCATTGCCAGGGGATATCGAGAGGCACTTAGAATTCCGGCGTTAGCGACAGCAAGAAAAGAAAAGACGGCGGCAACACTAACTAATATTTTTCCAACATTCCCGGCTAGTAAATCCGCGGCTATTGCCACGGGAGCGATTTCGCCGCTCAGTTGGTCCATTGGGATGACTCCAATTAGGACAGACATTACAGCTGCGTAAATGAGCATCACTGTCAGAAAGGCAAGGAAAATTCCAAGTGGCAGATTACGCTCTGGGTTTTTGACCTCCTCAGAAACGCTTATGATCTTTGTCAATCCAACATAGGAGACATAGACAAGGCCAGCTGTGGAGATTATCCCACCAAAACCACCCTCCGGAATGAAGTTACTAAATCGTGCAAAATCGAGAGAGATGAAGCCCAATGCGGAAAACCATCCTAGGATTGCCAGGAGCACGACGGCTAGAACTATTTGAATCCCGCCCGTCTTTTTTGCCCCCAACAGATTAAGCCCTCCGAATAGCAAAGCGAATCCGACGGCGACGGTTTTGACTGGGAAATTGTCAAAAAATAGGCCGAGATAGACACTTATTCCGATTAGAGCAAAAGCCGTCTTGAGAATTAGGGCTATCCAGGTACCAAGACCGCCGATCGTCCCCATTAGGGGTCCCATAGATCTGTCGAGAAAATAGTAGAAGCCTCCAGATCGCGGCATCGCCGTCGCCAACTCGCTCATGCTCAGAAGAGCTGGGATCAAGGGAAGGGTTGCAATGAAATAGCTAAGGATTAGCGCAGGTCCAGCAGATTCCGCGGCAAGACCAGGTAGTAGGAATATACCCCCACTTAACGTAGTCGCGGTTGAGATCGCATATACGTCAACAAGGCCCAGGACCTTCTTGAGTTTCCCGGTCGATTCAGCCATTAAATGGGTTAGCTTTGTTTGTGCTGAGAATTAAAGGATCGACTTGAAGGTATCAGGCATCTCATTTTGGGCCTGAGCTTTCCCGTCATTTGGTCCGTCGACCTTTGCTTCAGCAATGGAGTGATGAGATTCTTCTCCGCAATACTTTTCGAAAGCGAAGATTAGATCGGCAGCGATGGCGTTAGCCGTGCGTCCTTCGATTTGCCTTCTTTCGATTACGAAGATAGGATCTTGACCTTTCATCAAGGCGATGAATGGAGAGGAGGGCGGAATGCCGATCAAGTACTCACGCATTCTAGCTGTCGCTTCAAGATGTTGGCCCGCAAAGACGGTAAATTGATGGTCTGGCTTTGGTCCCGGGGCTTGCAAAGCCATCGCAACACCGGGTCTGGCCATGGCAGCTGCACATCCGCAGACGCTATTGACGACAACGAGAGAAGTCTCTTCACTGCCAACAGTATTGAGTGCTCTGTCAACCTCTTCGATACTGAGTAATTCCTTAATGCCGAGGAAGGTTAATTCTTCGCGCATGGGTCGCACTAATTCTGGGGGATAAGGCATAATGTTGGAGGTCTAGATTTTAGATTTATATAGGGGATGAACGATTGCCCTAGGTCGAGGATCCCCGGACAGTTGTCAGGAAATAGTCGTCAGCCTTCAGCTTTCAGTCTTCAGAATGTCATCACAAAACCTCTGCGGATCGGATAATGAGGTCTGGCATTGCCTAGACGATCTCAGATCTCATGCCGATCCTAAGAAATGTCCGGCGAGATGACCAAAATCCATTCTGATGACTGAAAGCTGAAGGCTGACGACTAAAGTCTTGGTTCTTAGTTTTGGGTTTTCAGTGGGACATTCTTTCAACATGGGCGTGTAAGCTCAGCCGCTTGATACACCATCAGGCGGTTTTATTTTTTGACCATAAGCTGAAGTAATATCGATGTCGGGCGGACCAACATATTTGACGAAAGAAGGATTAGCCAAGCTCAAAGAAGAGCTAAAGTTCATGCAGACCACGGAGCGCCGTAGGATCTCGCAAGAAATTGCAGAAGCACGTGCTCAAGGTGATCTTTCGGAAAATGCAGAATATGATGCTGCAAAGGATGCACAAGGCCTTCTTGAGGCACGTATTGCAAAAATGGATGAGACCATTCGTTCTTCGAGGATTGTTGACGAGAGTCTGATAGATACAAGCAAAGTCTTTGTACTATCAATAGTAAAGGTCAAAAATTTAACGGTAAACAAGGAGTTTCTCTATACACTTGTTGCAGCTGAGGAAGCCGATTTTTCTGTCGGTAAAATTTCAGTTCAAAGTCCTATTGGAAAAGCTCTTCTTGGGCACAAAGTCGGCGATGTTGTAGAGGTTGCCGTACCTGCAGGTTCGCTTAAGCTGGAGATTCTTTCGATTGATCGATAGTAGACGGAATCGGTGGACAGATAGTCTATTTTGCCTATTAAAATGGTCTGATCAGTGCACTTATCGTGACCCGTTCTGGGCGATCTATCTGGAGGAAATCGAATCAACTTGAACAGTCTGGTGATAAACTATGGCAAAGAAAGTCGCCGAAAGTGAGACACAAAAGCAGTCGTTCTTTAGGAGACTCTTAAAGTGGTCTTTTCGCTTAGTCTTTTTCTATCTCGCTTTCTGCCTTATCTCCATTGTCTACCTTCGATTTTTCAACCCTATTGTCACGGCAGTTCATATCGAACGCTTTGTCGAACATTGGATAGCTGATGAGGATTACGATTATCGATTTACTCCTGTAACGCTTTCAGAAATAGATGATGACTTAGAGCATGCGGTTGTCAGTGCGGAAGATGGGAGGTTCTTCGTACATAATGGAGTGGACTGGGATGCCGTCCAGGATGTGTATGATGAGTACAAGGAAAAAGGACGACTACGAGGAGCGTCTACCATCACTCAACAACTCGTCAAGAATGTGTTCTTCACGACGGATCGTTCATATGTCAGGAAGGCTCTCGAAGTACCTCTCGCCTATCTGGCCGATTGGATTATCCCCAAAGACCGCATTCTCGAGCTCTATTTGAACATAGTGGAATGGGGTCCTGGGACTTTCGGAATTGAAGAAGCTAGCCGCCGCTATTATCGGAAAAGCGCTGCCTCGCTGACACGAAATGAGTCAGCTCGCTTGGCGGCTTGTTTGCCGGCTCCCCGGTCGAGAAGACCACAGCAAATGAATCGCTATTCGAGGTTGATTCTTCAACGGATGAAGAATTCGGGTTATTAGACGATTAGCAATTGTCTCTAACTTGGGTCAGTTTTTAGCGAAGCAAGGTCATTTTTCGAGTCTGCTTGTAGCCAACCGCCTCTAGAACATAAAGATATGTCCCACTTGGATAGTTGCTAGCGTCGAAAGGGACGTCGTACTTACCCGTTGCTTGCCAAGAATTAATCAAGGTGTCTAGTTCTCTGCCGTCGCTAGTGTAAACTGATAGTTTTACGCGACCCGGTTTCTTAAGAGAAAAGGTAATATTTGTGATCGGGTTGAATGGATTCGGATAATTCTGCTCAAGAAGAAAATCTGAGGGGAGAGAGTCACTCCCGGATGAAGTCTGGAAAGGGCTCTCGATGAAATTGACGGGGTCAAAATTACGACCTAAAATTGCCGCTGTGTCCAGCTCGGAGATTCCAAACCACTGATGCAGGAGTGTCGAATAGATAGATCTGAAATCTATGCCGTGCTTCAGATTCCCGGCGGAGTCCAAATCCGTCAAGCTTGGAGGATCACCAAAAAATCCTCCCTTAACCGGAGGTCCAAAAGCGAAGAGCGGAGCAGCAGTTCCGTGATCTGTTCCGCGCCCACCGTTTTCTTCAACTCGGCGTCCAAATTCAGAGAATGTGACCGTTAGCACATCGGCATCGAGACCATCAGCAGAGAGATCCTGATAAAAGTTCGCGATCGCTTTGCCCAGTACTTCCATTAAAGCTCCGTGCTGGCCTTCTTGAAAGGTGTGGGTGTCGAAGTTTGGAAGTTGGACGACGTAAATCTTAGTTCCCAATCTTCCTCTTATGCTTCGGGCAACGGAAGCAAGACTCTTACTAAAGTCCCAATAATCTCCGGTGGCTTGTTCGTACTCGACCAGATTGCTGGAGTCATTGTAAGCCTCTCTAATTGCTGCACCATAGGTGATGGTTCGGTTGGAAATTTGTCTAAGAAATAGGAGTTCTTCTCCGGCAGAAGTTTCTGCAACATTATCCTCGTCGAATATCGCGCCTGTCTGTGCGATCTGCTCAAAGGCCTCTACACTCGGGGTTGAGATTCCCATCCGAAAATCAGGTCCCTGAAAAAGAATGGGAGTGAAAGAGCCAATTTGAACAGCAACAGGTGATTCGAGCTCAGAGAAATCGGGATATTGGCTGTCTAGATGCCGCCCTACCCATCCAGTGTCATCTTCAACATCGGCGTCTGAAGCTGATACCCAGATATCTGTTGACCTGAAATGCGAAAGATTGGTGTCGGCATATCCTACACCATTGACGATGCTCATTTGGCCATCCTGCCAAAGCGGTGTTAGTGGCTCGAGTTTTGGATGCAGACCGTAGTCGTCGTTAAGTCTTGAAGCTACATTGGGAGATATGGAGAGCGTCGGCCGTCGGTTGTAATAGACATCGTTGGTGATGGGCACAACCGTGCTGAGTCCATCATTTCCTCCGGCAAGCTGGATAAGCACGAGCACCCTGTCGTTCTCAACTTGCTGAAGTTGGTTCAATAGAGGGGATCCAGCAAAGGTCTGCACTGGTTTTCCTGCCACGATAAACGAAGCGCCTAGTGAAGCGGCTCCAATTCGATTGAGGAAATCTCGTCTACTCCAGCTAGTGTGATCTTGAGTGTGGGCGTCGCCGTGCTCCAAGGAAATGCCTCTTTCTTCAGATCCGTCTGCATGGAATTTATCGCAGTTGCAGTCTTTAGTCTCTGACATAATATTATCGTCCATCATTGAGGTGAATTTGTCCATGGCTACATAAGTTGAAAAGCGGGAAGTTGGACCAGGTGGTTAATGAGTTGCCTAATCATTACCTCAGTGTTAGGACCATTAGCGCTCCATTCGTAATCTGGCGCGCCTCCAAGAAGAATGTCACCCATCATGGACAATTCGTCTTCTTCAAGTGGATAGCCTACGACCTTTTTGGCAACGTCAATAGCAAAGGTGTATGGATTTGTGTTGTCTTCTGACCAGGTGAGAATCTCAGGAATGTCCAGACCGAATTGACGAATCATCCTGGCGGTGAACTGCCATCTGTCGATAAGCTTTCCAGACGAAATCCAGACTTGACCCTCGGGATGACCTTTCACATTTGGGGGATTTAGAAGATGCTGTCCCCAGCCTCTTGTCCGGACCCTTCCGTAGTCGAGGAGGGTTGAATTGGTTATTGGAGGTCGAATCAAGAAGACAAGACTTTGGAAAAGTTCGAGAGGCCCTTTGATGCGAGATCCGTGAAATCCTCTGTTGAAGAAGTGTGCACTTTTTAGAAGGCTTGAAACGACCGGAGCGATTTCGAAATTGTTGTCGATCATCAGTTGCGACATCGCATTGACAACATCCTCATTCGGCCTAGCGTGAACAAAGAGCTTATAGATTTTAGTGCATGCAAAATGAGCCGCCTCCCAGGCCTTTTCGGCGAAGATGATATCGATCACATCGTCATATCCCCAATTTCCTTCCTGGCCAAATATGATTTTTGATCCGTCGTCAAATCTCTCGGGGACAAAAAACGAATCGTAACCCTGTGGGCTGTCAACCCATCCTGTCAATGCTCTCGATGTTTCTAGGATATCAAACTGGGTGTAATTTCCAATTCCTATTGAAAAGAGCTCAAGTAATTCGCGCCCAAAGTTTTCATTGACAGTGCCTTTGACGTTGTCGTCTCCGTCTAGATAGACCAACATGGCGGGGTCTCTTCCAATGTCATAGACGAAGTCTTTGAGATTGCCTAGAGCGTTCTTCCTTATGGTCCTGAAGTACCTGTCGCCGTATCCCATGAGTCGATACTTGCTCTGAGCAACAACAAAGTGATTGCTCCAAAGGTAGGTCATGCGCTCGCGAAGGCCGTCTGAACAGGATCGTCTAAGTATGTCTCTTTGGTATTCGGTGGCAGCTTCAGTGTTGGCATCGGAAAAGGCGGTCTTCACTTCCTGACTTGCGTCATCACCCGGAGGGTTGACAGAAGAAATCAAAATCGGATCTGGCACCGGCATTTGCAGTGCCGTATCAACAAGCTGATCTACAGCTGCACCAGGGTCTTGGTTTAAAATAGAAGTAATTTCTGCGCTACTTCCAAGGTGTCCGGTCCTTCGGAGGAGATGGCCGGCACTAGATTTATCCCAAGGATTATCTGACGACGGCGTGAAGGAATCTAAGTTGGCTAACACGGCGGATAGTGTTTATGTAGGGTGCAGAGGCGCACGCACACCTAGAGTAAAAATGGCGACAAATCTTATCTAAAGTACTAATTAATTTAAGTATGAGAGCGGAAAAACGTTTGATTTCTCAGGAGCTCGTCAAAGTTAGCTTTGTGTGAATCACCACTTAGTCGAAAAAAGGACACTTGAGCCAAACAGACCTCAAGCCAATTTTCTATCTTCTCGAAACTCTTTCCAGCAATGAAAGCAATAGATCTAAGAAGCGATACTGTTACAAAACCAGATCCAGGAATGCGAGAGGCTATGGCCACCGCAGATGTTGGCGATGATGTGTTTGGAGAAGATCCCACAGTTCTCCGACTTGAACAGAAGGTCGCGGAGATTCTAGGAAAAGAAAGAGCTCTATTTGTCCCTTCAGGTACGATGGGGAATCAGATTTGCGTCAACATTCTTACCACCCCTGGAGATGAAATACTTCTGGAGAAGAAGAGTCACATCGTCAACTACGAGTCAGGAGCGGCAGGGCTAATTTCGGGCGTTCAACTTGGATCAATTGAAGGTAGTTCTGGAATACTCAGACCCGACCAAATCGAGTCGGCCATTCGAACCCGAAATGAATGGGACCCTTTGACCGAACTTCTCTGTCTCGAAAATACGCACAATAAGGCTGGAGGAATCGTCCAGTCTTTGGAAGAAATAGAGGAATGCTGTGATGTAGCTCGTAAGCATGATCTTGCTTTACATTTGGATGGAGCCAGACTTTGGAACGCTTCTGTTGCGAGTGGTACGACCGAGGCAAGATTCGCAGCAGCATTCGATACCGTGTCTGTTTGCTTATCCAAAGGCTTGGGTGCACCTGTTGGATCGGTGATTGCTGGTACAAATGATTTGATGACCAAAGCGCGACGAATACGAAAGAGATTGGGTGGAGGGATGAGGCAGGTCGGCATATTGGCTGCCGCTGGTATCTATGCCATAGACAACAATAGATCGAAGCTAGCATTGGATCACGAGCACACGAAGACAATAGCTGAGGCCTTGGCCGAGTCCGAATATTTTTACTGCGACCTGTCGAAAGTGGAATCGAACATTATCATGTTCGATGTCAAAAATGGAGACGCACTCGCATGGGTAAGCAAGCTCCAAGAGATGGGAATTCTGGTAGTACCTTTTGGACCAAAGACGATTCGAGTAACTCTTCACCTCGGGATTAATACAGACGATGTGGATCAAGTCGTCTCTAAAGTTCAGACACTCTAGAGTCGGCGAATGGCGATTTACGATACGCAGAGGAATAGTAAATGACTGAGATCCTATGGAGACCAAGTAACGAGAATATCGCAATGTCGGCCATGACTGCCTATCAAGATTGGATCGTCCAAAAGACTGGAGAGAAGATCTCTAACTACTCCAAATTGCATCGCTGGTCGACGGAGAATTTAACCGATTTCTGGACCTCTCTTTTCGACTACTTCGACTTGATCTATGAAGGAGAGTTAGAACCAGCCACAGTGGGAGATCAGATGCCAGGAATCAAGTGGTTTCCGAATATTCGAGTCAACTATGCTGAGAATATCCTAGAGCGAGGACGGAATGGAATCGCGATTCAGGCTTTGACGGAGTCCGATGATCTAGGCCGCGAGATTACTTACGAAGAATTGAGAAATGACGTGTCAAGATGCGCTCGTGGCTTGAAGCAACTGGGCATCCAAGCGGGCGATAGAGTTGCGGGCTACACAGCAAATGTGCCCGAGGCCATGATTGCATCACTCGCCACTGCGAGCATCGGAGCCATATGGAGTAGTGCTAGTCCAGATTTCGGTTTGGAGGCTCTTTGTGACCGCTTGGGTCAGGTCCGACCTCGTGTGGTATTTGCTTCGACGCACTATGCCTATAAGGGCAGACATCACCAAAGTGGTGCAGTGGTTTCGAAGATTCAGGATCGCATTGATTCCGTTGAGCATATTGTATCGATTTCTTACCCAGAGGGTGAGGCAGAAAGGACTGAAGGTATCGAATGGAATGATTTCCTCGGACCAAAGGACTCCCCAGATATCGAATATCATAGGGGCAATTTTAGTCATCCGCTCTACATTCTGTTTTCGTCTGGAACTACCGGAGTTCCAAAGTGCATCGTGCATAGCGGAGGTGGGGTTTTGCTCCAGCATGCCAAGGAAATGTTTTTCCATGCGAATCTCAAGGCCGAGGACAAGCTCTTCTATTTCACGACCTGCGGTTGGATGATGTGGAATTGGCTTTTGTCGGGCTTGCTAACTGGAGCAAGGATTGTCTGTTACGATGGAAGCCCAGCCTACCCAGACATCTCAAGATTATGGAAAATGGCAAGAGATCTTCAAATCACCCATTTCGGAACGAGCGGGAAACACATTGAGAGCTCGATGAAACTGCTAGATGAAGAGCAACTGGGATCTCTCAACTCCTTGCCGGCCACGCGGAGTGTCATGTATACAGGTTCGCCTTTGTCGGCCGAGGGATATAAATGGGTCTATTCCGCCATCAAAGACGATGTCCATCTAGCGGGTATTTCTGGAGGAACGGACATTGTTTCTTGCTTTGTCTTAGGGAACCCAAATGATGCCGTGCGGGCAGGTCGGATTCAGGTCCCGGGTCTCGGTGTGGATGTTGCCGCCCTGAATGATAATGGCGACGCAGTGATGGATGAGGCGGGTGAACTTGTTTGCCGACAGCCCATTCCCTCGATGCCGGTCGCTTTCTATAATGACAAAGACGGCGAGAGATACCGAAAAGCCTATTTCGATGTCTATCCAGGCATCTGGAGACATGGAGACTATGTCACGTTTTTTACCGAGGGCGGGATTGAAATCCATGGAAGGAGTGACGCAACACTAAACCCTGGGGGCGTTCGGATTGGAAGCGCTGAAATCTACGCCGCTTTGGATACTATATCAGAAGTAGTAGGTGGCCTTGCCGTTGGGTGGAAAAGAGCCGATTCGGCCGATGAACAGATCGTATTATTTGTCCAAGTCCTGAACGATTTGGAACTAGACGAATCACTGATTAAAACTATCAGGAGCGGCATCCGAGATATATGCTCTCCGAAGCATGTGCCGTCCTACGTTTTTTCGCTCTCGGCAATTCCAATAACACGAAGTGGAAAGCCCGTTGAACTAAGTGTCAAAGCCATTCTTGCTGGAAAGGATATCAAAAACAGAGCAGCATTGGCCAACCCTGAGGTCCTAGAAGAAATTGAATTAGCGGCTCGTGAACTCAGAGCGCTATCAAACCCTTAGTTAGAGACTAATTAGTCGTCGTTTTTGGTCGCCTAGGGCTTATAAATTTGTATAATGCTTATCAGTATCAAGACGACTATGAAGCATACCATCCTAACTTTTCTAGCTGCTAGTTTACTTAGCAGCCCAACGGCCTTGTTGGCGCAAGACAACTCTAGCCAATCTCTTTTTGAAAAGAAAGATCGCGTGGTTTTTGTTGGCGATGGATTCATTGAACGCGAAGGTGAATTTGGCATCATTGAACAGAGGCTCGGGCACGCTTTCAATAAACTCAATTTGAGTTTTAGAAATATTGGTTGGAGTGGAGATACTCCCAAGGGTCTCTCAAGGGATCACTACACCAATCCTCCCACAGGTTATGACCATCTTCTTGAGCAAATTGATGCAGCAGGGGCGGAGGTCGTTATCATGGGATATGGTGGTCATATGGCTTTCGACAATGCTGAGCCTATCGATGAATTTGTTGAAGACTATGGCAAGCTTCTGGATGATATCGATCCGGAAATAAAGACGATTCTTCTTTCACCTCCTTCACACGAAGGGACAGAAATTGTCTATTCAGTGCGGCCACCGATTGACACATATAATGCTAGACTCAGCGAAACTGCGCTTGCCATTCGCAAACTAGCCAAAAGTCGAGGTGCGCACTTCGTTGACCTTAGCTCCACGACGCTTATGGATTTCGAGACATCCAGTGAAGCTATGACGTTAAACGGTATCCACCTGAACCAATTGGGATATGAACGAATCGCAGATCTAATCTGCTTGAGTCTTTCATGTGCTTCTAATGCTCATCAGTTGAGTATGAATATGGGAGCTGTAAAATTGACGAAATCGATCAAGAATGGAGAGGCGGTGGAGTTGAATATAGACGGTTACAAGCAGGGCAACTTAAGACTAATATTGAACGGCTTGCCGGAGGGTAATTACGAGCTTATCGAAAACGGCCAACAACTCGCAAGCGCACCTAGCTCAATTTGGTCTTCTGGTGTCGATATTGATACTAGGAAGACTACTCGTTCGATGGAAAAGCAGCGCTCTCTCATTGTCGAAAAAAACGATTTCTACTTCAAAAAGTATCGACCTCAAAATGAGACCTACCTCGTGGGGTTTAGGAGATACGAGCAGGGCAATAATGCCGATGAGTTAGATTTGATGGATCCTCTCATCATGGATTTAGAAAATGCGATCGCGAGAATGAATCAGGCCCGGCCTTCAAAATTTGAACTAAGGAGGATAGACGGATGAAAAGAACTACCGCACTTAAGGATCATTGTGCCATGGGGCAAGATTTTTTAAGCCACCTCGGCGTGGATCGATCTACTTTTGATTGGATGAAATATCTACTGTTTTCTTTGACTCTCGTCGTCGTAGCGAGGCCAGCCTTCGGCCAGAATGAGCTGAACAATATTCCCTCATCCGATCCGGAAGTGGAGAGGGCATCATTCCATCTCTCAGAGGACCTAGAGGCCAACCTGTTTATCTCTGACCCAAGTATCGATAAGCCGATACAAATGGCTTGGGATGAGAAAGGAAGACTATGGCTGGCAACGAGCAACTCATATCCTCAGCCGGTGCCGGGACAAAGGGCCAATGACAAAATTTTTGTAGTCGAAGATCTAGATCAGGACGGTACAGCTGATATCTCTACCGTTTTCAAAGATGGACTGCTTACTCCAACTGGAATTCTCTATGGCGACGGAGGTGTATATGTGGCCAACTCCACTGAAATTATCCATTTAACGGATAGCGATGGAGACTTGATAGCAGATACACAACGAGAGGTCCTTCGTGGCTTTGGTGCCGATGACAATCATCATATCATCCACACCTTCAACTGGGGACCGGATGGGCGGATGTACATGAATCAGTCGGTCTATATATACAGCAATGTGGAGACTCCCTGGGGCTTCGAACGACTTCGAGGCGGTGGGGTTTGGCGCTATGATACGGAGAGTCAGAAGCTAGAGGTTATGGCGAGAGGGATGTGGAATGCCTGGGGTCTTGTGTTCGATAAAGATGGACAGAGCTTTGCAACGGATGGAGCTGGAGGCAATGGAATTCTGCCGATATATCCCGGTGTGGCTTATGTACCCGCTGTTGGAGTAGATCGAACGATGGAAGGATTGAACCCTGATTCGCCAAAATATGCTGGACTTGAAATCATTTCAGGAGAGCATTTTTCAGAGGACTGGGATGGCGATTTGATCACTAACGATTTTCGCGCCAATAAAATAGTTCGCTTCAATATTTCTGAAGACGGATCAGGCTATCGTTCGGTCGAGGAGGAGCCTTTGGTTTGGTCCGACCATATCGCTTTCAGGCCGGTCGCAGTGAGTCAGGGACCCGATGGAGCCCTCTACGTCGCGGATTGGTATAACCCAATTATTCAGCATGGTGAGGTCGACTTCAGGGATTCTCGACGAGATCATCAGCACGGACGAATTTGGAGGATTACATCCAAGAGCGGCAAGCTTGTCAAGTGGAAAGATCTTGGACAGAGTAGTGTAGTCGAACTTCTAGGAAATTTGTCAGCTTCAGATTTTTGGACAAGAAAGCAATCTCGAAGATTGTTGAGAGAGCATCAGAGAGAGGAGGTCAAAGAAGCATTGACAGCTTGGACTTACAGCTTGTACCAGAAGAGCACATCGACTTCCGACCAATTCATTGAATCCTTGTGGTTGCACCAAGCCCTTGATATGCCAAGTGAAGAGCTCGTCGGAAAAATGATTGCTTCTAGTGATCATCGGCAGCGTCGTGCTGTTGCCCGTGTACTTTCTGACTGGGCGGGCTCGATAGATAATGTGATTGAACATTTGCAAGTTTTGGTTTCTGATGAACACGCAGGTGTCAGAAGGGAGGCGGTGAATACCCTTGGTGGAATCGAATCCTTTGAAGCGGCTCGCTTGGCCATTTCAGCGTTTGATCCAGACATCGATTCCTTTATGGACTACGAGTTATATCAGAGCATGAGACAGTTGGAGCCCTTCTGGGTAAGCAAAGCTGATCAACTGTCTGTATCGAATGATGCTAGCCTGTTCGCCTTATTGTCGGGGGAAAGCGAGGAGGCCATCAAACGTCTCAGTACCATGTACGGTGAAAACCGAGTTGGAGAAAAAGCCAAAGCTGCACTTGATCTTATTGCCAGGAAAGGGAAGGGTGATGATCTACAGATTCTACTCAACCTCGCTAGTCAGGATGCGGAGGTTGATTCGCTAGGCAAGATGGATCACTTGAAGGCACTGGAAGAAGCTGCACGTGGTGAGAGAATGCCGACGGAGCCACAAGTACTTATTCAGGCGTTGATGCAGGATGGGGACGTCGAAATAAGAAAGCAAGCCAATGAGCTTGTTGGACGATGGGGTCTTGATGGATTGCGAAGCAATTTAAGAGTGAAATACAAGAGAGGGACGATCGATTTGGAGGAGCGAAAATCGGCCGTTAATGCTTTGGCGCTGTTTCGAGATTCGACGAGCACAGCTGACATGAATTCCATAATTTCTTCGAAAATCATCCACGAAGAACTCCGGCTTGAAGCAGCCAAGGGACTGGCAGAAGTCGATATTGAGGAAAGCGCGAATCAGATGGTTCTCTTGGTTTCTGATCTGGAGGAAGGTGACGATCCCGTTCCATACTTTGATGCCATCCGAGGGAGGCGGGACGCATTTATCTATTTGACAGAAGCTGTCAACGGCACCAATCTTCCATTGCCTATCGCACAGAAACTGATGGACGAATATGCAAATAATGGCGCACATACGAGGAATCTTGAGAGGGCCTTGTCTGCACAGGGTGCGAGCTTTGTTCAGCCACTTCACGGTCTAAATTTATCTTCAAAAGGCACACTTGATCGCCTGCAGTATTCTGTAAAAGCGGCAGGAGATTATGATCGCGGACGTGAGGTCTATTTACGGTCGGAGCTTCAATGTACCCGTTGCCATGCCATCGATGGAGAAGGCGGGCGAGTCGGGCCGAGTTTGACTACAATTGGCGTGCAGGCTCCAACAGATTATTTGATTGAGTCCTTGGTGAATCCCGGAGCCGCAATAAAGGATGCCTACGCTACCGTGATGATCACGGAGAAAGATGGGTCTGTGCATATGGGGATTGCTAAGGGTGAGTCGGCCTCGGGTGTGACTCTAATCAACGCTGCGGACCAAGAAGTCACTATTCCATCGGAGCGCATTGAAACGACAGAGGCTCAGCCTGGATCACTCATGCCTGAAGGGATTATCGCTTCACTTACGCGAGATGAGTTTGTTGATCTAGTGGCCTACTTGTCGAAGCTTGGGGAGTAGAAGGAGATTAGAGTTACGAGTTTCGAGTCCGAAATCTGGATTCCATTTCATTTACACTCATGAAGGAAGAGACACTCTCCATTTATTGTCGATGGTTTATTGCTGTTCTGGCAATTCTGAGTCTAGCATCGACTCATTCTCCGGCACAAAATGCAGAAAGTATATTGTCATCTTCAGCGAGCCCAGCGCTGAGGGTAAATCTTGTTGTTAATTCAAACGACGATGCGGACGATGGCAACTGTGATGGCACTCACTGTTCTTTGAGAGAAGCGATCAATGCCGCAAATAGTACAACCGAGCCAGACATTGTCACTTTTCAGATTGGTGCCACGAGCTCTCAGCAGACAATTCAGCCCAGCTCTCAGCTTCCAATTATTACTGAGGAAATAATAATAGATGGTTTTTCTCAGTCTTGTGCCAACTGCATTGAGTTAGATGGAAGTCTGCAGGTCTTTGGTGACGGTCTTCAAATCACAGCATCGAATAGTCTGATCCAAGGTTTGACGATCAATCGATTCCCAGATGACGGGATCCAAATATTTGGCTCAGAGGCCAGGGGGAATACGATTTCTCAAAACCATATTGGGACGAATGTCGCAGCAAATGCTTTAATAGGTGAAGCACCTCGGTATTTAGCTTCACCTCGACAATCTGACCCGAAGAAGAAGGGCAGCAAAGGCGATTCCAGGCTCCTAGGTTCATTCGGAAATAGCTATGGAGTATATCTGACTTCCGGTGCTTCGAATACAGTAATACAAGGGAATACCATTTCCGGAAATCAGAATCAGGGAATTCTTATTAACAGTACCAACCAAGGTGGAGACTTGGTTGAGGATAATTGGGTCGGAACGAATGCAGCAGGATTGAATCTTGGCAATTCGGCAGAAGGAGTCAGCTCGCATAGCAACGATGTGACCTTCGTCAACAATGTTGTTGCTTGGAATAGGAATGAGGGAATACAAGTAGAAGGGACGTCACTTAGGAATAGAATCTCAGGAAACAGCATCTACAGTAATGGACTTCTAGGGATTGAAATAGGATCTGATGGTTCCAACACTAACGATCAAGGAGATCCGGATAGTGGCGCCAATAATCTTCAAAATAATCCGCACATAAATGAAATTCGGTATACAAGTGTTGGATCGCTTATCGAGACCGTAACAGTTCTCTATGAGGTTTCCAGCAGTTTGGTGAGCTCAAGCTATCCACTAATAATAGAGTTCTATATATCAGATTCATCAGGGTCAGGAAAGACATTTATCGGCTCGGATCTCTATGAATCAGGCGATGCCGAGCAAGTCAAGACTTTGGTTTTCACACCAATCGTTCCGCTTTTATTCGAATCTCGGATCGTGGCTGTTGCGACAGATTCTGAAGGTAATAGCTCCGAATTTTCCTCTGAGGTTACACTTAGATCGGGCCAGTCCTTGTATTGGATTAGCGCTGGCTCTGGATTGTTGCAGGTGATAAATAAGGACGGAATTGGTTATGCCAATACGCTTTATCAAGGTCTTTCGTCAGGTGCAGGACGTGGAATCTATGTCGATGAGTTCAACAGCAAGGTATATTGGATTGATGGGGATCAGATACTATCAGGTAATATCAATGGTGCCTCGGCCGCAACAATCTTATACGATGTGGTGGATGGCGTGGAAGGTGCCAGAGGATTGGAGGTGGATGCTGCTCGAAGCGTCATGTATTGGGCAAATCAGCCGACAAATGAAATCATGAGAGCGCCAGCAGATGGAAGCGGTCCGGTTGAAGTACTTTTCAATGAGACTGATGGAGTAAACAGCCCCCTTGATCTCGAGCTAGATAAGCCGGGCGGCAGAGTGTACTGGAGCAATAATGGAAATGGTGAAATAATGCTAGGCCCGCAAGATGGATCTGGATCACCGACAGTTCTATTCAATTCTGACCCAACTAACATATCCTTTCCTCGGAATATCGAATTGGACCTACGTAGCGGAATGATATACTGGGACGAAGGGGGTGTAATTCTAAGGGCAAACTTGGATGGAGATATTGATTCCGTAGAGAAACTCTTCGACCTTATTCTCGATGACATCGCGCCGAGCGATATTGCCCTCGATCTCGAGAGTCAAAAAATTTACTGGACCAGTGCTTTTTTTGACGAAATTGAGAGGGGCAAAATGAATGGCAAGGGATCGGTTGAAAACATTGTTTCTTTGACATCCGACCCCAGTTCACTAATGCTGGGACAAATCAAGGAAGACCTGGTCATCCATGCGAAACGACCTCTAGTTTGGGGACCTCTTCATATTGAGTACAGCAATACATTTCCAGATATCGGAGAGACCCTGTCGCCCGAAGGTCGACCTATGGTGGAAGAAGGCTGTGGGTGGTATAGCTATTTGATTCGCGGTTCGGATCAAGCCGATGTCGTCATCCGAGGATCCGCGATTTTTCAAACCTTGAGCAAGACCACATCTCGAGAGGTTTGGAGTGAGGCTCCAGCCTCTGGTTCGGATCCTGGATTTGTATTCGATGCTCCATTGAATTATGCCTCTTGCACAGAAGGTGTCGACCTATCTGTAAAAGTATTTCTGCATGGCCCTTATGACGAATCAACAGATCTGATGCAGAATGATCTACAAGCAAATAGTTTGATACCGTATTTTCAGCCATTTTCGAGTGGTGAATACGGATATAATGCGGGGCCTCCACAGGTTCTCGGATCCCCAATCGAATATTATGGGCCAGAAAGCGGTTTGGAATTGCAAGCGGGTGATGAGATTGTGGCCGTCGACTGGGTCCTTGTCGAGTTGCGGACTGATCCTTCTAATCCACTATCCACTGTAGCTCGAAGAGCCGGAGTTTTGCTAGAAAGTGGAGTGATTTCTGATCCCTTTAGCATGGGACCACTCAAAATGCCTCTTCCTCCAGGAAGCTATCATATTGTAGTGAGACATCGCAATAGCTTGGCCATCATGAGTGCTTCTCCGGTAAGTCTGACAGCGACCTCGCCCGCGTTTTTCGATTTTACTAGCTCCCAAACTCAGGCCTTTGGCATAAATCCAATGACCCAGGTCGACTCTAGTCCGGTTGCTTTCGCTATGAGAGGTGCAGACGGAAATTTAAGCGGCGATACCTCCGCTTTTGATTTTTTAACCGTCTGGTTACCAGCTAATGGCGGGCCACTTGGATATACCCAAGCTGATTTCAATATAAGTGGTGATGTCTCGGCCTTCGATTTTCTAAACGTCTTCTTGCCTAATAACGGACAATCCAGTCAAGTACCGGATTAAAGCGGCTCGGTACATTTCTCGACTTCATTTTCTTCTGGAACTAGGCTTAGGCACTACTGACAGTAAATCTCAAATACAAAATAAGTGCCTCGAAAAGAACCGCGCCTCTTTCAAATATTGGGTTTTGATCGAAGATCCTATCCTAATTGGCGACAGTGAAATACGCTGTTCAATTGATAGCTTAGTTTCTGTTATCTATTTTCTGACACCTGACACCTGACACTTAGATTTGCCCTCCTGCCGACTGGAATCTCAAAACTGAAGACTTCTTTATGCCATCGATTGTTGTTCTCGACGCCCACGCTACCAATCCCGGAGATTTATCTTGGGAAAACTTAGAATTGTTGGGAGATCTTAAAATTTATCCACGTACTCCGGCTATGTTGATTGACGAGAGAATTCATGGAGCCAACATCGTTTTGACTAACAAAACAAGGCTTGATGCTGCAGCGGTTGTGAAGGCTTCAGATTTGCGATACGTCGGAATGCTGTCTACGGGTTATGATGCCGTTGATGGACCGGCAGCGAGGACCAGGAATATTCCGCTTTGTAACGTGCCAGCTTACTCGTCGGAATCAGTCGCTCAGCATGTATTTGCTCATATTCTCAATCACTGCCGAAGGGTGGAGTATTATTCGGATCAGGTACGAAAAGGGGACTGGGCTGCGAATGATGATTGGAGCTACTGGGATTTTCCTCAGATCGAACTAACTGGCAAGACCATGACCATTGTCGGCTTAGGAAGGATCGGTAAGGAGGTAGCAAGAATAGCTCTCGCGATGCGAATGAAAGTTCTTGCAGTGAATCGTTCAAAAATCGATGCCCTCCCTGACGGAATAGAGCAAGTTGATTTAGAAACTGCGTTTCGACAGGCCGACTTTATTTCTCTTAATGCTCCCTTAAATGAGGGGACAGAGGATATCATCAATGAAGAAAGATTGTCTTGGATGAAGCCGACGGTTTTCATCACAAATGCGGGCCGCGGACAGATGCTCGTCGAGAATGACTTAGCCAATGCCCTCAATGAAGGTCGCATTGCCGGAGCTGGTTTGGATGTTCTTCGAACAGAACCGCCGGAGCCGGACCACATTCTTTATGGAGCCAAGAACTGCTTCATCACGCCTCACCAAGCTTGGTCATCCTTAACGGCCAGACGAAGATTGATTCGTGTCGCCACGGAAAATATCCAAGCTTTCTTAGACGGGAATCCAAAAAACCTGGTCAATTGATCATGAAAAGCCGAATCCAATATTCAATTCTTTTGCTACTCATTACTATCTGGACGAGCTCTTGCGTGTCCGATAACAATCAAGCTGCAGAAGACAACTCATTAAAAAGCAACATGGCAAAGGAGATATCAGCAAACTCTATCGGAAGTCTGGAGGACGGCACGCCTATTGAAGCCTACACACTTGAAAATGGCAATGGGATTACTCTTCGAGTGATGAATTATGGCTGCATCATTATGTCTTTGTCAACGCCCGATCGGGACGGGAAAATCGAAGACATCACATTGGGCTATGATCATTTTGAAGGCTATCGGGAACTGACACCCTACTTTGGCGCAATTGTGGGTCGCTATGGCAACGGTATCGCGAAAGGTAGATTTGAGTTGGGCGGTGAGACCTACGAACTTGCTACAAACAATGATGCCAACCATCTCCATGGTGGTGAAGTCGGCTTCGATAAGGTGGCTTGGGAAATTGATTCTTTTGTTGGAAAAAATGAGATAGGTTTGACTTGTTCTCTTTTGAGCCCAGATGGAGACCAAGGCTACCCTGGGAATCTGAACGCTAAGGTTTCCTATACACTGAACGACGACAATGAATTAATAATTGACTATCTAGCAACGAGTGATAAGGCGACGCCAATCAATCTAACACAACACGCATACTTCAATCTTTCGGCCTTTCACGAAGAGGATATTCTCGGACATGAAATCCAGATTTTTGCAGATCAGTTCACGCCAGTTGATGAGACTTTAATCCCAACCGGTGAGCTAAAAGATGTAACGGGGACGCCATTTGACTTTACCAAATCAGCTCAAATAGGAGCACGTATTGATGCAATAGACGAGCAAATCGAAAGGGGAGGTGGATATGATCACAACTTTGTGGTCAGAGGTCAGATGGGAAGTTTGCGTCAAGCGGCTAGGGTCATTCATCCAGCTAGTGGTAGGCTGATGGAAGTCGAGACTACAGAGCCGGGTATGCAATTTTACACTGGTAATTTTCTTGATGGAGCGATCACCGGAAAGGAAGGGCAAGTCTATAGTCGAAGATCAGGATTTTGCTTAGAAACACAACACTATCCCGATTCACCCAATCAGCCAAATTTCCCATCTACTATTTTGCGTCCGGAGGAAGAATATATCAGTCAGACCGTATTTCGCTTCGGCGTTGTTGAGGGGTAAGGTTAAAGCGATGGTCTTCTGGAGTCGTGACTTCGGCGCTTCTATTCTATTTGGACCGTTTGTGCCCTTATGTAAAAACAAAAAGGGTGCTGGAACTCCGGCACCCTTTTTCTAAATCCTATCGCTGTAAGGTGACACTGGTCGTAGCCCTTGAAGATGCTAGACTAATCTCGATGAAGTAGAGGCCATTTGGCAGATCATCGCCTTGTCCATTCTTTCCGTCCCATTTTGTTCTTGTTCCAGAGACTGTGCTTGATTGATAGACTTCGCGTCCCATGGTGTTATAAACCTTGAAAGAAAATCCGGATGCTTCGGCAGAATCAAACTCCAAAGTTAGACTTCCTGAGAAGGGGTTGGGATAGCTTGTCAAGAGACCAAATGGCGTAGCTGTTGGATTCTCGATCGATACAGAGGTCGGGTTGCTGTTCTGATGCCACATCTGGGCTCCGTCAGCCGTAAGTGCATCGTCACTACCGTAAACTGCGATGACCGCTCCTGCCTCTTCCATCTCCTGGACAGTCAAGTCTGAGGCCGAGATGACTAGATCTGGAGATCCATCGTTATTGAAGTCTCCGGTGACCAGAGCTCCTCCCAGGCTCGCGGTTTCAGCATTGAAATCCTCATCTGGGAATTCGATCATTTCCAAGCTAATAACGGAATCGACTTCCGTGCTCAGTCCTCCCTCATTTCCAAAGAGGATGTGTATCACTCCCAGGCTGTTTTCAAGATTTTCGCCCGGAGCGGAAACAGCAAGATCAGCAAAATCATCACCGTTAAAATCCGCCGAAGCTAAGGCAAATCCAAAGAATTCGTTTGCAGCTGGTTCTGACGATATATTACCGGTAGTTTGTCCGAAGATATTGTTGTTATCCGATGTCAATCCATCTGCGGATCCTAAAATGATGTTTACGGCACCGGCGCTCTCAGTAACACCTGTATTTTCATCCGGCGCTCCGACAGCAAGGTCATCGAAACCATCCATGTTGAAATCGGCGGACACCAGGGAGCTACCAAAGGCGTCGTCTGTTTCTCCGGTTCCAGCGACGTCATCGCCAAACTGAGTAAAGCGTTGATTGGCGTCCGGGTCAAGTCCATCCGCTGAGCCGTAGAAGATATCTACGAGGCCTTCTGTCCCAGGACCACCGATGGCTGAACCGAAAGGAATGCCGATAGCGACATCTGCGAATGTATCGTTGTTGAAGTCGCCAAGGCTGAGTGCGCCTCCAAAAATCTGATCGGCGCCGTCTCCGACTATATCGTTGAAAACTAGACTTTGCGCTCCGTTCGTTGTGATGCCATCGGCAGATCCGAAATAGACCTCGACTTGGCCTTGTCTATCAGAAAACAACGGAGAGGAGACAACAAGATCATCGAAATTATCTCCATTAATGTCTCCACTCGCCATTCGGGCGCCCGCTCCAAGCTCCATGCCCGTGCTTTGAATCGCAGGAAGGCCAGTTTTGGTGAGACCACCTTCGGAGCCGTTTAACACGATGAAGGAGCCAACGCTAGCGACGACACCATCAGTATCATCTGGAGCGCCAATGGCAAGATCGGCCGTTCCATCTCCATTGAAATCACCCGCCGCAAGTCCAACGCCCATGGCAATCCCGATATCGCCAATAAAGCCCAGGGTGTCGGATACGGGGTAGAATGTTTGAGATCCGACGTCTGAAAGGCCGTCGTCTGTACCCCATAGTATGTGTACGGAACCTGCGTTTTCAACTAGTCCATCGTTTTCGCCTTCTGCCGAAATAGCAAGATCAACAATTCCGTCTCCATTGAAATCTCCGACAGCAATTGTACTTCCGAAGAAATCGAATTCATCAATTTCGTCTCCAACCTGAGCACTTAAAAGTGCTGGAGTTCCGGCAAAAAGGGTGAGCAGGAATATGCGTGTAAATGTCTTCATTAATATTGTTCTTTAATTTTGAGGGTTTGCCCTAACCCATTAATGAATAATAATGCCGAAAGGTTGAATAGTTTGTGTGCAGGGTAGGCAAGATTTAGGTGAAGAATATGGGGAGTGGAAGAGGAGGTGTGCGGGTTGCGGATTGGAAAAGAGCTTTTTGTCCCGAACTACGGCCACAGATTTCCTCAATCAACTCATCTGAGGACTGACAGCTGATATCTGAAGACCATCCTATTCCGTGTTCTCCTTCGCGCCGATTAGTCTATAGAAGAGCCCATATATATCGTCCTTGTCCAGCTGGAATTTTCCACTGACTGATATAGGTTCGTAAGAAAACTCGATTCCTTCTGTAGCCTTGACCTCGACTACCGCTCCACCCGGCATGCAAAACATGCAATCAGATGGGCTTGAGCTCATAAGAAATTTCTTCTGTTTTGGGGCTTGATCTAGGGGCATCATGAATCCTTCGATCGTGACCTCCACTCCGTCCATGTCGATCACCCCCTGTTCAAATTGAGCGATCCATAATCCGTCTTCTTGGACATATTTCAAAGCATCAAGGTCGTCCCATGGAAGGATTTCTTGAGCGACAGAGATTTGGGAAGAAAGGAAGAGTGTTAGGATGCCGATGCAGAAATTTCTCATGAGAATGGTAATCATGTCACATTTTAGAGTTCCACAATATTTTTGTCGAAAAAACAATAATTAGTCTGGATACATGGCATAAGGGGAATGAACCCAAGTGCTTAGGTCAAAGAAATATTCATGTCTTTCGAGCTGATCAACTTTGTTCGACGAAATTTGCCATAGGAATTTGAGGGCATGTCGTCTTCCTAATTTGAATTTCAGTTTTTTTTTCCTTTTTTGATGTTCCAGTTGAGAAGGTTATGTCGCCTACAAGAGTGCATTCAACACCAGACATGCGACTTTTCTCTCACCATACTCAACTGTAACCTAAAATGTCTGCTACTATCGCTGCCCGACCTACAGATATAACTCAACTATTAATTGAAGCCAGCGGCGGAAACCGCAAGGCGCTTGATAGACTTTTTCCTATGATCTATGACGTTCTAAAACGGATTGCTAAGAAGCAACGCCGAAACGAGCGAAAGGACCTGACGATGAGCACTACGGACCTCGTTCACGAGGCCTATATCAAACTCATCGATCACCGAGAAATTGATTGGAAGAACAGAGCTCACTTTTTTGCCATCTCGGCAAGAGCGATGCGACGAATTTTGGTAGATTATGCCAGAACAAAGACTCGACAAAAAAGAGGAGGCGATCAGATTCGTATCACTCTTGAAGAGGCCAATATGGTTTTGAGTCAAGAAAAGGCAGGCGATTTGCTGGCTCTTGACGAGGCATTGACTAGACTTGAATCGATTAGCGAAAGAGCTTCGAAAGTTGTTGAAGCACGCTACTTTGCTGGCTTAACAATCGAGGAAACGGCTGAGGCCTTGGGCGTCTCGGAAATGACAGTGAAGAGAGATTGGACAATGGCTCGAGGATGGTTGAAAGTCGCTTTGGAGGAAGACTAAACCAGGAATAATACAGGTACTATGGACCCTATGCGTTGGGAGAAACTTCAGAACATGGTTCTGGGAGCACAAGAATTACCGCTTGAGGATCAAGATCCTTATTTGAAAGCCGCTAGCAGTGGGGACAAACAGCTGTTTCAACAGGCTAAAGATATACTGAAAGGATCCGAGTCAGACTCGAGTTTCATGTCTAAGCCAATAGGCTCTGTTAATGCTCTATTGGAAGCTCGGAGAAAACGGACTAGTTGGTTTCAGCGTTTGTTTGGAATTAAGGTGTTTGTCTGAGGGGTGGTCCTTGGTCATTGGTGGGAAAGGATGCTTTCCTAAATGGCGGTAAATCTTCCATCTCACCTTCGGCGCGCCGGTTGAAATGACCTATATATTCGACCAAAGACCAAGGACCAAGGACCTCCCTATCTTAGCTCATCCTCGAAAAGCTTCAGAATTCTTTTGTACTCATCCGTCCAAGAACTCGGCTCCCTAAATCCATGTCCTTCGACCGGATAGATTGCCATTTCCCAATTCTCTTTCCCTAGCTCAATCAAGCGCTGAGCCAAGCGCACGACGTCCTGATACTGAACATTGGTATCAACGGCGCCGTGAGCGATTAGGAGTGGGTCCTCCAATCCTTCCGCAAAATAGATCGGTGAGGACCTCTTGAAAGCCACAGAATCTTCAGCAGGAAGATTCAAGATATTTGAGGTGTAGCTATGATTGTAGTGCGCCCAGTCGGTGACCGATCTTAGTGCGGCTCCCGCACCAAAATGCTCAGCTTCTGTGAAGAGGGCCATGAGTGTGATGAATCCACCGTAGGAGCCACCGTAGATCCCGATTCGTTCTGGATCGATCCCCATTTTGTCCTGAAGGTATTTTGAAGCATCTACATAGTCTTGCAAATCGCGACCGCCCATGTGTCTGTAGATTGATGTTCGCCAGTCCCTGCCATAGCCAGCTGATCCTCTGAAATCTAGATCAAGTACGAGATATCCCAGATCGGCAAGATGGTTGTGAAACATGTACTCTCTGTGATAGGCGCTCCATTCTTTGTGCACATTGTGGAGATATCCCGCTCCGTGGACAAATAATACCGCTGCCCCATTTGGCTTGATCGGTCTGTAGATTCTTGCTGGCACCTCAACTTCGTCAGAAGCCGGAATCATTATGATGTCAGGGTCGCGCCAAGGATATTTCTTCCATTCCTTCAAAGGCGATTTGGTGATTGGGACAACTCGATCCTCAGAACTTGCGTCGACTTTCAAACCGATTTCTGGCGGTATATTGGAATAGGAATATCGCATCGCGAAGCCTTTTCCGTCTGGCGCCCAGACGAGTTCACTTCGTCCATCTTCGTCCGAAATCTTTTTCCGATCTCCACCTCTCGCGGACATCGTATATGAATGCCGACTGTGAGGCGAGTCCTCGCTACTTTCAAACATCCACAAAGAACCGTTTTTTGAAAGCCGAGGATTATAAACTTCGAATTCCCCCTTTGTCAGTTGCTTCTTTTTTCCGCTTTGGATATCGATGCTGTACAAATGACTATAGCCAGACTCTTCGCTTTGTATCCAAAAGTTATTTCCGTCTGGCATCCAACCGAAATTGTCACCTCCGCCAAACCAAGAAATTCCCGGTCCAGCAATCCATGCATCATCTCGTTGTCTGTCTAGCAAGTCTACGCTGCCATCTTCAGGATTTAGACGAACAATCCATCGATCCTTGTTGTCGGCGGCTTTCACGACCAAGAAAGCGAGATCGCCACCTTTATTCCAGAAAGGTCCGAAGGGGTTGAATCCGCGGTCAATTGTCGAGTCGACTTTCTCTCCACGATCTAGTTTGAACTGAGCTATGTCAAAGGCTCCATCAAGCCCCTTAAAGTCCAGCACAAAACTCGTATCCCTCTCAAGATCCAAGAGATGCAATACATACTTGGAATCTGGCCGACCGACTTTTGCCCTAGCTTTGAGGTCTTCTGCAAAGCCTGATTCGGTGACATAATTTTGGACGGAAGTCGCATCATCGCTGTTCTGATTGTCGCTCAGTTTGATAGAGACAAATCGGCCGTCTGGGCTAATCCTAAGGTCTTGTATCGCATTCTTTCCGATGTAATGGGGAGCGGGAAGGACATCCTCTTTTTTGTCCTGCTCTTCCTCTCTCCGCTCTCTTCGTTCTTGTCGCTCAAGAAGCACTTCGAAGAGCTCGTCCTGCTGAGCATCAAGAAATTCTTCTTGTTCATCTTTCGATTCATCTTGATCCGGATCTGTACCTTTCTTGATATCTGTCAGCTGGGTAAATAACAGCTTTTCGACATCCATGGAATAGAGATTGGATCCCATGCGATACACGACAGAACCATCAGACTGAAACTGAGGATTACTTTCTCTTGCGGTCGTCTGGGTCAAACGTTGAACAGCCGAAGTCTCGTGTTCGAAAAGAAAAAGGTCGCCTTCTCGGATAAATGCCTTTTTGTTAAAATCCTTGTTGTAGGACGATGCGCCGAATTTCCATCCGCGAAAACGAGGAGCCGATCCAACTTTCTCATCAATCCTAGAAGGACTCGTTTCTCCAGGGGCAAGGGTGTAGAGTGAATCGCTATCAGCTATGCCACCTGGATTCCAATAGAAGAAAAGGCTGTCACCTCGCTCTGACCAGAAAGGCAGTTGTGGCCAAGATCCAACCCAATCGACGGATCTTTGCATAATGGTCTCCACGTCAAGCACTCGCAATTGCGTCTGCGCGGAGGATGCAGAAAAAGTTATCGCTACAAGCAAGATAGTTGCAGCAAAAGCGCCTCTATATTTCATCTTCTATCTATTGGGTGTTTGGATCGCCGATGGCAAGGGCGTCCGGCAGGTCATTACTTTGGGTTTCCGGATTAAGAACCGAAAGCATGGGCAGGTCTAGACCAGTGAAAAATTTACCCATCACGCCGATTAGAAACTCTTGCTGGAATTCGGACATGTCCTCATCGAATCCCGCGTCAATTCCTTCGTGACCCCCTATGTCGAGATAATAAATCCGTTGCCAGGAGGGGTAGCGTTCTTCTGCCTCTTTTAGGTAATTGAAGGCAACTCTGGCAGCTTCGTCGAAACTGTCCTCTGATTTGACTACTTGATAAATGGAGACCGAGTTGTCGAAACCAAGCCAGACACCTGGCTTTTCTGGCTTGTTGTATTTCGGTGCTTGAGGGCTAGAGGATTCCATGATCGAAGAAAAAGTCCTTCTGCTAGAAAAAAATTGGGGCAAAACGTAACCATTGACAACCACCTCCGTAGTTCTCAATAAGTGTCCTGTTTGGTGAGATAGAAGGTCTGAATTCGGACAATTACTTGTGAGTCTCTCTCAATTCTCTTTAGTAATTGTAATGTCCGCTCAGACCTTTTATCGTATCTGGAAGGTACGAACTATGCAACTAGCGGGCTAGTCTACTGGCCAAATTGCTTACTTAGGTCTTGGCTGTTGTCCATAGATCAACTGCGGCATCTTCCTCTGATTCTTGTCTTACGATTTATGAATAGACAAGCGAGCGCCAATAATTTGGCGAGACTTCAGACAGAACAATTGGATCTCCGAGACTCTTTTTAGAGTATTGGTGCTATGCATCAGCCGTCAGCGACCGTTATAAAATAATGCAGGACTGGACAGAAATAGATCCCGTGTCCTTTTTGGATCAATCCCTCGTTGATTCCAATCATTACAATTCGTGGCTGTTGGTTTTGCGAGCCAAAGCCATTCCCTTCAAAGTGAATCGAGGCTTCTCAAAGCCACAGATTTTTGTACCAGCGCACTATCACGAAATTGCCGAGTCAGAAATACAAAGCTACGAGGTCGAGAATCAGAACTGGAATCCAAGCCCTGAGCCGATACAAGCATGGAAGGTTGGCTATACGCTGACCTTGTTAGTCGTTTTTTCGCTCGCGCTTTTGCACACACTTCAAGGCTTCGGATTATCGGGATTTGGCCATATGGTGATTCCATGGAGAAAAGTGGGTGCAGCAGATGCAGCAAGAATCTTAGACGGAGAGTGGTGGAGAACTATCACCGCATTGATGTTGCACGGTGGTGCCGGCCACATCATCGGTAATCTAGTTATTGGTGGCTTTTTTGCCCAGTGGTTAACCAGAGATTTAGGTGGAGGCTTAGCATGGATGCTCATTCTCCTCTCGGGAGCCGGCGGAAATTTGATCAATGCGATAGTTCAGTCCTCATCCCACATATCGATTGGGGCCTCCACCGCTGTTTTTGGGACGATGGGCATACTTTGTGGAATCAGAATACGTTTCGACAAATTTGGAGTAAGCAGTTTTAGCCGGCTTAGAGATATCGTCATCCCGATTGGCGTGGGTCTGGTTCTGTTAGGCTTTTTGGGTGTCGGTGGTGAACGAACGGATGTCGGCGCACATATATTTGGGATGCTAGCTGGGTTCGCTATCGGAATCGTTGTGGGAAATCTTATCCGGTCGAGAGGCTATCCAAAATGGTGGCATCAGGCGATTTATGGGCTTGTGGCGATTGCAGTGCCTGTTATTGCTTGGGCGGTTGCGTTTTCATTGAGAGGCTAGGGAAGTGAGGAGTGAGGAGTGGGGAGTGAAGTCTGAAGGTTCTACTATTTTGGCCCCGCGTATCCATTTCTTGTCAACGGAGTGGCGACGTGAGAA
The DNA here is from genome assembly GCA_965250215.1 of Rhodothermales bacterium. GTDB lineage: Bacteria > Bacteroidota > Rhodothermia > Rhodothermales > DATKEJ01 > CBDFNN01. Next base: position 845,600 of record CBDFNN010000004.1, read on the forward strand.
GACGCTCAGCGGTCTCATCAAAATTAAGCGAAGCACTTGACAAGGCGATTTGTCACGACAGTTTTTACGGACAATCGGACAATCGGACAATCGGACAATCGGACAATCGGACAATCGGACAATCGGACAATCGGACAATCGGACAATCGGACAATCGGACAATCGCTTAATCCAAACTCGCCAGACTGGACTTAAAATTGTTCAGCTCCGCGAGCGCGTCCTGCTCTTTTTGTTTTTCCTTTTCCAAAACCTCAGCCGGCGCATTTGCGACGAAGCCATGATTTTGTAGCTTTCGTTGGACGCCCATCAAGAATTTCTCTTTTTGATTGATTTCCTTTTGAAGACGCGATTTCTCTTTTTCGAAATCAATGATTCCCTCGAGTGGCATGTAAACCTGGTGTTTGTCAACAATCACCGATGCGCTAGCGGGTGGCTTTTCTAGTCCAGAACCGATTTCTAGTCCCCCTACTTTTGTTAACGATTTGAAATAGGCTTCGTGCTGGGATATTGTCTCGGTCATTGCATCTCCATCAATGTTGACAACGAGATCCACCTTTTGTCCAGGTAGAATCTGCATTTCATTTTTGACATTTCGGATGCCCCGAACCATGTGCTGGATATATCCAAATGCCTCGGAAGCATGAGAATCAATTTTGCTTTCATCGGACTCTGGCCATGACTGAACCATGCAAGACTCGCCATGCTCTCTGGGACGCATCTTCCACCATAGCTCCTCGGTGATGAAAGGCATGAATGGATGGAGGAGTAGGATCATAGTCTCGTAGATCTCTATCGCTAGAGCCAGTCGTTCTTCCGACATTGATTCTCCCTTTGGTGGCTTGATCAACTCCAAATACCAGTCGCAGTAGTCGTGCCAGAAGACTTCAAAGATCTGTATCAGTGCCTCATTAAGGCGGTAGCGCGAAACGGATTCGTTGACACCCTCAATAGTTTGGTTCAAGCGAGAAATCATCCATCGTTCAACCAAATCTAGTTGATCAATAGCCCGAGTATTATTGTAGTCTTTGCCTTCCTCCATGAACTGCCCAAATACATTGAAGGCGTTCCAAATCTTGTTGGAGAAATTTCGACCCATCTCAAATTTAAGCGGATCCAACTTGATGTCTTGACCTTGAGCGCAAAGTACGATCAGGGAATAGCGAACGGCGTCAGCTCCGTACTGAGCGATCATGTCCAAAGGATCGATTCCGTTCCCAAGGCTCTTGCTCATCCAGCGACCTTGTTTGTCTTTGATCATACCCGTGATGAAGATGTCCTTGTAGGGTACGTCTCCCATGAACTCTTGACCTGCCATGATCATTCGAGCAATCCAAAAGAAGAGGATGTCATAGCCAGAAACCAAGACTGTTCCAGGATAGAACTTCTCCAGAGAGGCGTTCTTTTCTGGCCAGCCAAGTGTCGCAAAGGGCCAAAGCCATGAAGAGAACCAAGTATCCAGGACGTCTTCATCCTGAACCATGTTGGGTCCGGGTGACTCAACGGAAACGACGAAGTCCCTAGTCTCGTCGATTTCGCCATTTTCATCTAAGTAATACCAAACCGGGATACGATGTCCCCACCAAAGCTGTCGGGAAATAGTCCAGTCTCGTATTTTTTCGAGCCATCTGTAATATTCGTTTTCCCAACGCTGAGGGTAAAACTTAACTTCTCCGGACTTCACAACCTCTAGAGCTCGATCGGCCATCGGCTTCATCTTTACAAACCATTGTCGAGATATGAGAGGTTCGATGATCGCTTTTGACCTGGAGGAAATAGGTACCGTGCCCTTGTAATCCTCTATTTTTTCCAGAAGACCCTTGGCTTCGAGATCCTCAACAATCTTACTTCGAGCATCGAAGCGATCCATTCCTTCATAGACTCCACCGGCCTCCGCGATTGTGCCGTCTGGGTTCATCATGTTGATGACTTCCAGATCATGCTTTTTCCCGATCTCGAAGTCATTAATATCGTGGCCGGGTGTCACTTTCAAAGCCCCTGCGCCAAATTCTATTTTCACGTAGCCATCTCCGATAATTGGGATGGGTCGATGCAAGAGAGGAAGTATGGCATTCTTTCCGATCAAGTTCTTATATCGATCGTCCTCTGGATTCACAGCGATGGCACTGTCTCCCAGCATCGTCTCAGGTCGAGTCGTCGCGATAGTAATGAAGTCCTCTGTTCCTTCTATTTGATATTTGATATACCAGAGATGGCCGTTTCGCTCTACATTGTTCACCTCCTCATCGGAAAGGGCTGTCATATCAACTGGACACCAATTGACCATATAGTTTCCACGATAGACCAGCTCTTTTTTATAGAGCTCTACAAATACCGTTTGGACGGCTTTGGTGAAGCCTTTGTCCATGGTGAATCTAGTGCGATCCCAATCGCATGAGGTACCGAGTTTTTTGTACTGATCGATAATGATTGAGCCGTACTCTTCTTTCCAGTCCCAGACTCTCTCCACAAATTTCTCTCGACCCAAGTCATGCCGATTCTTACCATCTGCTTTGAGTTTCTTTTCGACGACATTCTGCGTGGCGATACCAGCATGATCGATACCCGGCATCCACAAAGCCTCATATCCCTGCATTCGCCTCATCCGGGTCAAGGAATCTTGTACTGTGCCTTGAAGAGCATGCCCCATATGCAGACGTCCCGTGACGTTGGGTGGCGGCATCATGATTACATGAGGCTCTTTGTCTGAGTCTTCGTTCGCTTTGAAAAAACCCTGTTCCGTCCAATAGTCATACCACTTGTCTTCAATGGCATTTGAGTCGAAGTTTTTTCCTTTTGTTGATTCTTTACTATTAGGCATAGAACTCTTTGGGTCGTGTACAGAGACCAGCTAGGGGTCCGTTGTTTTCGAGAGAATGCGTTAACCACTCTGGGTAAAAAGGGTTCGTGCCAGAAGCGATTCTGGAGTGATATAGACCTTAGTCCTTATCCGAACGATAGCTTCTTAACTTGGTCTAGATGGTCTTTCGTTCCAAGGCTGGAGGATTTTCGATCCTCTCATCGCGTTGTGCACCGCCCTTTTTGGATTGGCTTATTTGATCAGTCAAAGGAAGCTTGACGATGAAAGAACTTCCTACACCTTTCGTTGAGGTGACTGTTATCTGACCATTCATGAGATCAGACAGATGATTGGAAATAGCTAAACCCAGTCCATTTCCCTCGTATTTTCTTTGAAAGCCTTTGTATTCTTGACTGAACATGGCAAAAATCTCTGGTAAATAGGAGCTATCAATACCCTCTCCGGTATCCATGACTTCAATGACCCCAAGATATCCCTCCTTGCTTATCGCAACGAGAATCTCTCCTTCGCTGGTAAATTTGAAAGCGTTACCTACGAGATTGACGAGAATTCTTTGGAGTGCGCCCTGATCAGCAAGAACTTTGACATCTCCGTCTGCATGATTCACGAAGCGTAGTTTGATGTTTCTAGAGTTATCCCATCGATGTTCGAAAATCGACAGGTAGATCGGAATCATCTCATTCAGTGAGATGCTCTCAAGATCTAATTTTAGGGCTTTACCTTCTAGTTGGGCCAGATCCAGAACAGAATTAATGGTATCCATAAGGCGATGACCTCCATTGAGGATGTATTGGATGTCTTCAGTAAACTCCTCGGGTACTTCGTCTCTGAGATGAGATGCAAATCCAATAACGCTTGTTAGAGGAGTTCTAATCTCATGGCTCATATTTGCAAGGAAGACCGACTTTAGTTCGTCTAATTCTCTAAGTCGGACGTTGGCCTCTTTTTCTTTCTCGAGAGCTAATCCTTGTCTCTCAAGTTCTCGGCGTTGGAAGGCCTGCCTTTGCTCTTGCGTGGCTATATATATAAAGCTCAGCAAAATTAAGCCGCCGATGAAAAACCAGATAATTGATGCCCACCATTCTTGGTACCATCGTGCCTCCACGATAACTCCAACACTTGCGGGATACTCCAGCCAATCTCCGTTTCTGACGGCTGATCTGACTTGTAGTGTATAGGATCCCGGCGCTAGATTCATGAAAGAAACTGTCCTTTGTTTTCCGTTGTCTATCCATTCCTCGTTGAAGCCGAGCAGTCGATACTGGAAGTTGAAGTTTCGCATTTGACCAAAACTTCGAGGACTGAACTCGATTTCGAAGATGTTTTGGTCCGGCTGAAGGTTAATCTCTTTAGCGAATGGAAGTGCAGTCTTGATTGGTGATTCATCACCAATCAAGACCTGCTTATTTAAGACTCTAAGCCTGGTGTAGACAAGGGAGGGAGGTGCAAAGTTACGCTCAAAGTCTTCGGGATTGAACCAGTTCAAGCCATTAATCCCTCCCATTAGAATATGGCCATCGCGAGTCTTCAAGGTGGATAGGTAATTGAATTCAAGATCTTGAAGACCATCCATTGTGGTGAAGTTCTCAATTTTCCTATTTGCCTTGCTAAATCGAGAGATACCTTTATTTGTGGATATCCATAGGGAATTATGATTGTCAAAAACCATCCCATATATGGTGTTGTCTGGTAATTCAGAGTTGGAGGTATCAAACTTAATGATATCATCACTTTCGGGATCCAGACGGGCAAACCCACGATCACTACCGAGCCAGATGTATCCCTCCTCGTCCTCGAGAATAGGACCAGCTACGATATCTATAAAGCCCTCGGGTTTGTCAGGGTGGTAGAGATAGACCTTGGTTTCACTGGTTTTAGGATCAAGTCTAATGAGGCCTTTTCCAAAACTGCCGACCCACATTCGTCCTTTCTTGTCTTCAAAAAGTGCTTGTGCGGGAATGTCGACTAAATTAGTAGACTGCTCTGGGTCTCCAAGATATTGGGTGACTTCGCCTGTTTGTGGGTTGTAGCGGAAAACTCCAGAATACTCAGTCCCAATCCACAAACACCCCTGGCGATCTTCCATGAATTCCCAGACTGGTCCCGTAATTTCAGGTATTGTCAATTTTGTCCTTGAATTTAATTCAGGATTCTTCGAGCCCACTTGATAACGTTCCAATCCATGTTTCGAGGCGATCCAAAGACCTTGATTGCTGTCTAGGAAAATATCTAAGAGGTCCTCAGTAGGGGTTTTAGCTCCAAAATCAATTGGAAAAGAATGCAAGACGTCATCCTTTCTATTGTAGAAGTAGATGAGCTTACTTGATGTTGAGATCCAAAGATTTTCGTTGGGGTCTTCCGCCATAGCCCAAACAGCTGTACCTAGAATCTCCTTTGTCTTGAGCGACCCATTCACATATTCGGAAAACAGTCTGTCTGCTTCTTGCCGGAAGATGCCACAAAACTCAGTGCCAAGCCAGAGAAGCCCCTCTTTATCAAGCGTAAGCTCGCTAATTATGTCGCAGAGCGCATTTGCGTTGGAATTACGAACGCGTTGAATACTATTCTTTGCCGGGTTCCAGAACCAAAGACCTTTTTCTGAGGCGACCCAAGCATTTTCATCTTCGGTTTCAACTATATCGTAAATGGCGAATCCGGAAAGTTGAGGCCAAGAAAAGGAGTTCGCACTCATCTCTTTCTCTCGAGTGTCGATTTTAATGATCTCTCCTTCGAGAAGGCCTAGATAAATGGATCCCTTCTTACCTATAGAGGAAGATGTGACATAGATTTCTTCTTCATTAATAAGATCTGTAACAGAGTAGGTCCAGGTCTTGATAACACGGCCATCTGGACTCAAGTCATGACGGATGAGGGTGCCATAATTACCGACGATCCATACTCGATCGCTTCCTTCTAAAATTACATTCTGCACATAGCCGGTTTCTTCCTGTACCAGAATCTCAACTTCAATTTCGGATTGTTGGAATGTTTCGTTTTCCGGATTAAATCTTTGAATTTGTCCATTGAAGTGAACGATCCAAATAATCCCACTCTTAGACTCGACCACCTTCCAAATTGAGTTAGTCGCAAGCCCTCCCATACCCTTTGTAAAGGTCCTGCTTTCCAAAGTTCGTGGGTCATGAACGGCTAGTCCACCTAGGAGGGTAGAGATCCAAATATGGCCTTCTTGAGATTCATGTAAGTGACTTACATTGTTGATTGCCAATTGGCTCTCAATTTTAACCTCTTCGAATCTGTAGCCATCGAAACGATCAACTGATCCTTGGGTACCCGTCCAGATGAAACCTTCGGAATCCTGTATTATGGTTAAGGAAGAGGACTGCGTAAGTCCGTCTTTCGTCGAGTATTGGACGAAAGGAATCCTTAGATCTTCGGATTGCGCAAATAAATCGGATTGCGCTAAAAGAAGAAATAATAATAAAACTGTTTGGATGTACTTATGCAAATTAGAAAAGACCAGCGCCTCTTGGTCAGGTGACTTGTATTATGGATGAGCAATACAAGCAAAAAGCATTACAGCAATATAAGGATTTCTTCCATGTTCAGAAAGTGCGTTATGTCAAGAAGATTTGCTAATATAATCTGTGTTCTTTGACACAAGGGAATCCATATTACCTTGCAATATCTAAGAAGGGCTGGTACAGCTTATTCCCTGTTCTTGTTGTTGTGATGACTATGATTCGTCCGCTGGAGTTAGTTTCACAATCACCCACAGGCCTACTTGAAGCACGCTTTGATCGAGATGCGAGTCGTTATAGTTGGGTATCAAGACTAAAGACAGACCATAGTTTTAGGGATTGGAATGTATCTGTTCTCAATCGATTTCAATCGGAGGCATTTACCCAGCGTTCAACGATATCTGAGTTCAGAGATGAGAATCGACTCCTCTGGTCTGTCTCACGTTCTTACTCACCCAAGCTCAGTTTCATCGGGCTCGGGAGCTTAGACTGGTTCAGCCAAGTCGATGCCTATAACAGCGGAAACTATGTTGGATTTCGCTATCGCCCCACAGGTCTTTGGTCTATCGAATCATTTGGAGGAGTAGCATTCGACCAAAGGCAGGGAATTCGTCTTGAGGATGGATCGGTGCCAATTCGAAATGACAATGGCCCAGCTCTTGGATTTCGAAGTTCACTTGGAAGCTATCAAGTCGGCTCTTACTTGTTAGACTACCAAGCCGAGGGAAACTGGCAGTCGCTGAAGCCGCGAACCCGACGTGCTATACAAAGTAGAGCCGGTGTTGCTCGGCAATATGGACAAACACTAATTCGGCTTACTGCTCGCTTTGCCAATTTTCGACGTGACAGTTACCAGGCTGCCTCTTTTCTCAATAGAGACCAACAAAGGAATCGATCTCCGGAGACCGTCGAGGCTTCAATTAATGACACCTTAGCCACCGTGCTCAGCGTTGAAAGTAGGCTAAGCGATCGAATTCAATTTATTAGCTCTCTGGGTTTTGATGCATTTGATCGAGACATACGGACGCTGAGTGCACCATCAGAAGTACAGTTTTTTGACACCGATTTCGCTCGTCGCTCGCTACAGTTTAGAATGGGACTTGAATATAGAGGACAACGCTTGTCGGGACGCATTTTTGCTGAGCGTGGAGCGACCATTGAACGGCGCGACCTTGTCAACATCGAGAGACTGCCTCAGTCTCAGGTGGCGGCGAAAACAGATTTACTTCGACAGGCTGACTTCGATAGAGGGTCATTACGATTCGGGTTTAACAGCACTTTTTTGGCCTTCCCAAGCTGGTCTCTTCGATTTTCTGGCAACGGAAATATCAAAAGACATGATACACCGGAGGGCAATTTCGATGACAGGGATGAGCTCTTGTATACCGCTCTCATCCGATCTCGCTACGAGCTTTCGGATCGCTTTAACTTTCTTGTGAATCTTGCAGGCGATACCTATCACACGGTCTATCTGAAATCGTCAAGATCAGCAGAGAATTCCCGCAGAAATTCGTTGCGATTGTACCCCGGCGTTGAGTGGAGGAAGGATATCGATTCCTTCTTTCGTTTCAACACGGAAGTCCGTGCAACCTATACAGTGGACGACTTTCTAATTGAAGGCCGGCCAAAGAATGATCAATCTGCACGTGAACTTAAGTACTCACTTTCCCTAAGCCGGCCATTAGGAGAGGAGCTTATTGTCAAGGCGGATTTATCAACGAGCGATCTGATCCTTGGTCGGCTACGTTGGGAGGAGTTCGCGGAAATTCCCTTCGACACCTTAAATATTTCAAGTGCCTGGATTCGCCTTAAGACGGGAAAAGCACTCGTTGGAGAGTTGGGCTGGCGTGTCCTTGTAAGGAGTGATTACGATAGAAACGCTTCTGTGCGTTACTCACCTATAGATGACAACGGCGATGTCATTCTTGACGATCAAGGAGATGTCCTTAGCGTATTATTCTCAGGAATTGGCAGGAGACAGATCACTCAATTTGGTCCGACGGCTTCTTTGAGTTGGGAGATGCCGACGGGTTCAAGACTTTTCTTTGATGGATGGATTCAGCGTCAGAAAATATCTGAAAGGCTTTATGCTCCATTTCCTTCTGGGCAGGAAGAAGCGATACAGAATGCAGGAAAAAAAGGAACGACTCGATACGTTCCTAACTTTAGTATCGCCGTCTCGATAAGCTTTTGAGTGATGAGTGGTGAGTTCTGAGTCGTTTAGAGTTGGTGATTTAGATAGGAATTGGAAAACTGTGATAGTAAATGTGATTGTATTGACGAAAACAGGGAAAGACCTTAGACTGGAAGTGATGAAAGTTTGGAGTGAAATTGTTGCTTCTAAAGAGCGGGGCACTTTGTGAGCTGAAATTATATGGGAGAGATAAATTTAAGTAATGGGGTCTTGACCGTTGGATTGACGGGAGGGATAGGCAGTGGCAAGTCTTCAGTTGCGCGTCTCTGGAAAGACGAGGGCTGCTTTATCTTCCAATCTGATGAAGAGGGCAAGTCCATTCTAGTCAAGGACGACGAAGCGCGAGAGGAGCTGGTCGAGCTCTTTGGGTCCGAGTCCTACTTCGAAAATGGTGCATTAAACCGTGCGCATATCGCTTCTCTTGCCTTTGAAGATCCGGGACTTTTGGCTGGATTGAATTCCGTTGTTCATCCGCGAGTACGAGCACGTTATTTGGACCTTTACAAAGAACTTGAGTCTTTAGAAAGTCCGAGCATTCTGGTCAATGAGGCCGCCTTGATCTATGAATCTGGAATAGAAAAGCTATTCGACAAAGTTGTGGTCGTTTGGTCGCCGGAAGAGCTCAGGCTGGAGCGAGTCGTTAAGCGGGATGATGCATCGCCAGAAGATGTTCGGCAAAGAATGAAGCGGCAACTTTCTCAGGGCAAATTGCGTGACCGAGCCGATTATGTAATCGAAAATATCGGATCTTTGAATGACCTGGAAATCAGTGCGATGCTGGTATTGACAAGTCTCAAAGGACTGGCCACCGATCGCAAAGACGACGCATAGATTTCGATACGACGTCAGAAAGCTGGGAGAACTATTGCTCGGCTACTTTGAAAAAAGCCCTGTATCGGCGGCTTTTTTAAATGCCGTTTCCGCGACTTCATTTGGAAGACTGAGATTGGTCACGTCAATTCCACTTCCTAGATCAAAAGATCTTCCGGTGGAAAGCCAAATATTTCCATAGGCAGACCATTTAGTCCAAGGCCGGGAGAATCTAGCCTCGGCGTCGTCTGCATTGGAGAAAAAGTCCCATCGAACAACGAGATCATTTTCATCGACAGAAATGACGTACTTATTTTGAGGAGTCAGACCTACGTTCTCAAAGGTCAACTCGATTTGCTCCACCTTCAACATACTTCCATCTTGATCAATCGAGTTTGCACCCAAATACTTTAGCTGTGTGCCGGGGTCCAGAAGTTTGTAAGGCATGATCAGCCAATACGAGTCGTTGACCCAGTGGCTGTAGGCATTGTCTAGAGTCTCTTTCTCTGAGAAATGATTATTGAATGCTCCTCCAACAGCAGTATCCATGATGAGCTGCTTACCGCTCATGGTGTGGATATTCATGAGCACCATGGTGGTGTCATACTCGACTCGATAGTCTCCTGTCCATTTATCCCAAAGATGATTTCGACCAAAAATAGTCCAAGCGATATACCTTGTGTTGTTCCAATTGTCTTGCCCGCCTAGACGAGTTATGACCCGTTCTGCGACCGCGATAGCCTCATCGTCCGATTGAGCAAAGCTCACACTAGTACTCGAAAGTAGTATGCCGAGGAGAATTGTCAGTCCGCCAAAGGCAGATAAATATTTTTTCATTTCAATGAAAGGTGCTTGTACCAAGAACTCGATGCCCGACGGTAGTGGGATAGTTATCTCGGGATGGTGTTCCATTTAACAGGGTCAGGCGTTTGGTAGCAGGACTCAGCTTAGGGGAAAGGGGTCAAGCAGGGAGTAGGTGGTAACAGGCAACTGGACTTACTCTTTCTTTTTATTCTCTGGATGCTGGAGAAGGGATCAACTAGACTTCTCGGTATTTGAACGCCATTTGAGGGGAGGATATCTTCCTGATCGCCATTGTCCCAAAAGTAAGATGCAACATAGCCTCTGTCTCGATGCCGGAAACTCGCGAGTAAAGATCGCATTGTTTTCTGGGAAGGACTTGATTGATCAATTGGCCATGCCCACGATAACAGCGATTAACGATCCAGGAGAGATGACTCGACTGATCAATAGTATGCTCGGAGATTTTCAAGTCGATGTTGCCGGTGTATGTAGTGTCGTTCCTACTGTCGTAAAGACGATGAAGGATGCCTTGAGTGACTCCGGAATAGAAAGGATCGTTGAATTCGAAATGGACGAATCGATCCCGTTTGAGGTGCGCTATTTGAATCCTGGCAGTTTGGGAAGAGACCGAATAGCCGCTGTATTGGGAGCCTACGATCGCTTCGTTTCGCGCGGAAAAAAACCTAAATCGTTTGTAGTCGTCGATGCTGGCTCTGCCCTTACCGTAGAGGTAGTCGATAAAAAGGGAGACTACCTGGGTGGAATAATCACGGCTGGTCCCGAGCTTGTCAAAAGATCATTGTCGATTAATACCGCGCAATTACCGGATATAGATATCGATGAGCTTCCGCCACTTATCGGACGGGATACTCATGGATGCATTTTGTCAGGAGTGACCCATGGCTTTGTTCGTCAAGTCGAAGGGCTGTTGAAGCAAATTGAGAAGGAATTGGGATATAAGTTAAAGATCTTCTTGACCGGAGGATGGTCGGAATTGCTTGCCACGGAACTCGATCTCGAGAAGAGGCGATTTCCGAATCTCGTGCTGGAAGGCATAAGAAGAAGTTGCGAGTTTCGAGTGAGAACTTGGGAGTGAGGAGCGCCGACTCAAGATTTGGCTCAGCAAACTGAGGTGGCGAGTGGACTCCATACTCTGGACTCGCAACCCGTCACTCGGAACTCGTAAGTGCCGTAATCCTACTGGCCACCATATCGATGGCGACGGTATTCATCCCACCTCGAGGAATGATTACATCAGCGTAGTGCTTGCTCGGCTCAACAAATCTCCGATGCATGGGTCTGACAGTCTTTTCGTATTGCCCAATGATAGATTCGAGATCGCGACCTCGCTCCTGCGTGTCTCTCTTGATCCGACGGATTAGGCGTAGGTCATCTGGTGTATCGACAAAAATCTTAATATCCATTCGAGATCGAAGATCTTCCTCAGCTAGGATCAGGATTCCCTCAAGAATTATGATAGGCGTGGGCTCCACTTTCTCGACTCAGCTTTGCGAATGTATTCAGCGAAGTCGTAAAGCGGCATATCGATTGAATTGCCTTTTAACAATTCGTCGAGATCATGAACCAGAAGCTCAGTTTCTAATAGATCGGGATGGTCGAAGTTGAACTTCGTTCTAGCCTCGATAGGCAGATGTGAGAGATCCCGATAGTAAGAATCGTGCTCGATGACGAGAATCTGGGACTGATCAAGAGACTCGACAATTCTTCTTTGAACTGTAGTCTTGCCTGATCCCGATCCTCCAGCAATTCCGATGAGGATGGGTTTGTCCATGATCACCTAGGATATTTTTTCCTAGTAACCATGACTAGTTTGGCGACTTTGTCGTCCTCCTCCCACTTAGTGGCTTCTCGGTCAACCCGGAATCCTTCAGGGTATTTTGTCTGGAGCATCATCTCCTTTGTACTGGCACTCTCTTCGACGATGTAGTGGGTCATGAATCCACGAATTGCTCTGGCGCCGTCAACTAGACGACGCTCTCCTCCATAATCAGAGTAGAATTCGACATTTACAATGTTGGAATAGTTTTCGTCTGAATCCCACATTTTTCGATGGCTGTGAGGCAAGAAGTTCCAGACAAATCGTTCATTTAATAGCTCGTTTAGTACCTCGCTCACCATCACCTTCCAAAAATCGATCACTTTTCCGAGCAAAGGAAGTTTGGCTTCAATTTTAAGACTATGATCGGGCACTAAGTCGTCTGGCCGAAGAAGGCCATACATTGGTGAAATGATGACACCCTGCTCCAGAAGTCGTCTTTGAGCACCAGTTGGAAGATTTTGAAAGTCCATGGTATCATAGAGAGGACCCAGGCTAAATCTTTCAAGAGACGACATGAGCGGATTATCGAAAATCGAAAGGTTGGCTTCAATGGCCTTTTCTCTATCCTCTTCAGGCGCTTCAAGAATTCTCTCGGCTGCCTTCCCACCGGTTGCCATGACTTCCATCACCGCGTTTATGATTTGGCGACGCTCAGGATTGAGCGTAGAAAAATAATTAAAGGTGTTCGAAGCCCGTCGGTCGAACATCTTTGGAGCTAAGGGATTGCCGCCTGACGCCGTTTTGGACGCCGGAGGCATTAGTATCATTATTGGCGGCGGCATAGGGGGCCGTTAAGATTTCGGAAAATATGGAACTGGCGTATTAAACCGCCGAGTCTTCCTTTGCTTTGCTGGAACTACCACTTAGAAGCTCATTGGCTTTCTGCATGATTTCGTCAGCTGCTTTTTGGGCGTTTTCGACTACTTCGTCAGCTTTTTTCCGCGCCTCGCTGTCCTCACCAATTTCACTAACTCGATCAACGATCTCGCTAACGTTCTTAGACGCGTTGTCCAAGTGATAGGCAATCCGGCGACGGATTTGTTGGCCCTTTTCGGGCGCAATCAACAAGCCAACACCGAGTCCAACGGCGCTACCAATTAGAAGAGACCAAAAATGGCTCCCAGATCGATTAGAATCACTCATATCGCAAATTTAGCTGTCAATCAACATATGAAAGAGCAGAGATTATCTGTTCTTTTTCTTGTGCCGATTCTTTCTCAAACGCTTTTTACGTTTGTGATTCGCAATCTTATGTCTTTTTCTTTTTTTGCCGCAGGGCATACTTCCAAAGTGTTTTGAATTCCAAAAAGTGCAAGACGGGAAATATAGGAAATACTTTTGTTAAAGTCACGCTTTTTGGATCGAATTTGGACCTGTGAAATCTTTAGCAAGCCAAGTGAAGTTTGCCGTTCTCCGTGCGCTGTTTTCCGGAAGACGAGTTCTTTCATCATTCTAAGGCTTTGAAGTTAATTGAACGATTTACCAGCAAGATCTTTTTCTTTTGGCGGAGTATATAATGGCTAAGTATTTCCAAGAAAACCAACAGTGATATGACTGGATCACCTTTCCAAAAAAAGGGATTTCAGGGCTTTGAATATGTAGACGAGGGGGAGCGTGACGCGCCCGCGATACTGTTGCTTCATGGAATGCTTGGAGGCACCGGGAATTGGTCGTCTTGCATTAGATATTTCTCCAATGCTGGGTTTAGGGTTCTCGCCCCCAGCATTCCTATGTATCAACTGCCGCTCAAGCAAGCAAGCATCTCTGGCTTACTGAACTATGTAAAGGAATTCGTTGAGGCGATGGATCTTGAACGATTTTCGATTTTCGGAAATAGTATCGGTGGGCACATTGCACTTATGTACGCTCATGCCTTTCCAGAAGAGGTAAACGCACTCGTTCTATCCGGGGCAAGCGGGATCTATGAGATTGAATGGGGGCAAAGTGTCATCCGACGAAGTGATCGAGAATTTATTCGCGAGAAAGCGGGTCTGACTTTCTACGATCCCAGTATCGTAACTGAGGACCTGGTTGATTTTCTAATAGAGGTTGGATCACACAGAGATTCTGTTGTCCGGCTTCTTAAGATTGCACGTTCTTCCAAACTGGAAAAGGTCGACGATCTCTTGACCGAGCTACAGCAGCCAACATTGCTCATATGGGGTCAGGACGATATCGTTACACCTCCATTTGTGGCCGAAATATTTTTAGATAAAATGCCTAACGCTAGGCTAGAAATGTTTGAGCGATGCGGCCACGCACCGATGATTGAATGCCCAGATCGATTCAATGAGCGAAGTCTTCCTTTTATTGAATCTATTGCTGTGGAAAACTCCATGGTCTAAGTTGAATGGTTAAACCTTATTGAGAGTTGGCACAGAAGTTGTGGAAATTAAGTTATTGCCTCCTAAACTCTGGACATGGATCCTGACATATTTACTTCGTCAGCATTCCCTTTTCAATGCACCAAGAAAAATCCAGAGTTGGCCAGTCGGTTTGCCTCCCCGACTGGCCGTTTTTTTATCCAGTCGAATTGGAGGAGTTGCGGTGAAGGAATTCTCTGCTTCTCTCGGCCAATTTTCCTTCCCGGATTGTGGGATCACTTCGCTTCTATTTTCAAGCCGGGAAGAAAATAAGTGCCTCGAAAAGTAGAGAACTCCTTCAACAGGAATCTGCCAATTGAACTCTGAATAAAGAGAACTATTTTCTGATAAAGCGGAGGACAAATCAATTGAGAGTCGCGATGAGCTGTCATTAGAGGTGCAAATTATTGGTCTACTGTAGAACATCGATCTGCTTAGATTGTCGGAAATGACAATGAGTATAGATTCGAAATACGGTATTGGTAGAGTTCTCTTACTGGTCTTATGTGGAATGCTGGTTCAGGGATGTTCAGCGGAGCTGAGCCCCTTGTATCGAGATTACCTAGACGAGAAAAATTCCGATGATTTGGAGTCGGTACGAGTCATTGGTGAGGCATTGGAGCAGGCCGGCTGGACCTTGACTGAGTCGCCGACGGCGACGATTATAATGACGGAACCCCGACAATTTCAGGAATGGGGTTTGTATCGAATCGAAGTGAGTTTGGATGTCGCTCCGATGGCAGATGAAGTCGTCCGGATTCTCTTCCATCCCTATCGAATATATTTCACTGGCGGACGGAGCAAGATCCAATACCTGAGTCCACGTTTGAGAAGGCAGGTCTTGAAGGACCTCAATAAGTCCTTTGACGAGGCTGGGCTAGTCGCTGTGGATACTCCTATAAAGAGGGATAGAGATAAGACTGGGCAGAAATAAGGCTTTGGGAGTAGGAAGTAGGGAGTGAGGAGTGCGGAGTGAGGGGCTCGGAAAGAGGGAGTAGCTGGTCTCACGGAACACGTTTCTTCTCTGCAACTTGCCTCTTTGCTTATCGTTATCAAAATAGTTCTTTTACTTAATGGGGATGACACGGCTTCGACGGGAGGTTGTACAGTTACAGACTGCGTGCCGAGTTTCTCAATACACTCGTTAAACAGATTGGGAAAACATAACTGCGAACGATTACTCGTACGCGCTCGCTGCTTAGTTAAACTAAGTATCGCTTGAGCTGTCCCCCTAGTGTTGCGCCATCTGGGCGCTAGGGTGGGCATAATACACAGAAGGCTTGGTTGCGAGGGTTCTGATCGGACCCAGACGACGACACTTAATCGATCTAGCCTTATACGTGCCTTGATTACCGGCTACCGAATTTGGCGAAATTAATAGGTAGACTATGTATCGTAGACGTTTGCTAGCTTGCCCTTTCGGACCCGGGTTCGACTCCCGGCATCTCCACATTTAAAAGCCTTCTTTTGGCGGGCTTTTTCCGTTTTGCGTGATGCGTATTGAGTTAAGCGTAATCTGGTCCGAGCACTAGAAAGGGTCAGACCATTTCTGGTTGACATAAACATCTGATCCCGTGAGAGTCCCGAGAAAGGCAACCAGATCATCGAATTCCTGTGAAGTCATGTTCAAGTCTTGCTCATCGCCGTTCGGTCTTAGTCGTCTATCTAGACCATTCCCAACATTAGGGATATTGTCGTAATGTTCGAGCACTTGCCTTAGAGAAGTAAAAGAGCCCGTATGCATCAATCCACCATTGAGCTGACCAGCCGGATTGACCAAATCTCTCAATGAAGGAGCTTTTGTTACGTCGTCGTCAATACCTCCAACTAAACCGGCTTGCCCTACGACTCCATTATTGTCGCTGTTGTCATCGATGCTGAATTCTGGAGCCCCGTGACAGGCTTGACATCCAAGTCCGCCGCCGACTCTCCGTCCGGTATTGTTAAAATCAGGAGGTCTATCAAAAAGAGTTTTCCCGCTGTTTTCTTGCGATGTATAATTGGGAAAATTCTGCTTTTCGTCGTTGACTTGGGAGCGCCCTTCGTCATATTTCGAGTCGAAGGATTGGATGCTTCGAACGAATTGACTTAGCGCATCTCTCATTCCAGCCTCTGTAATTTCTGCTGCGTCGAAGGCGTATTGGAATAGCTCGGGGTAGTAGCCAACTCCATCTAAGCGATTAATAAGGTCGGCCAAACCCGGATCTCCATTTTCACCGCTGAAGCCCATTTCGACATGGTCCTGAATAGGTTGTAGGACTTGGTCTTCAAGCGAGCGAGCCCTCTCATCCCAGAAATACCTTTCTTCCTCGGAAAATCGATTGTTGACGAGGCGCATGGAATGCCGGCCAGTTAGCCCATCGACGCCCTGACTTTGGACATCGGTGTCTCCAAACGCGAATTCCTGCATATGACAGGAGGCACATGCGATGGTCCCATCTACCGACAAGGTCTTATCGTAGAACAAGACGCGCCCAAGTGTGGCGACTTGATCCGAAAATTGATCGTTCCTAGCGTTGTCCTCATCGATATAGGAGGGGATGTTCTGATCTGCATAGTTATGGGGGGAGTCTAGGTTCAAGGACTCGCCGAAGGTGGCTGAGACAGCAGGAAAATCAGGATCGAGGCCTGGAGAGTCTAAGCTGGTATCAACTGTGCAGCCAGATGAAATCAAGGCAATGAGGAAATATGTGCTTTTTCGCATAAAACGGCTTCTTTATGCTATATCACATGAAGGAGGGCCTACCCCTAGTCAGAAATAGTTATTCGTTTAATATTTTGGGAATCGTAGCCCTAGCGCTGGATCGGAATTCAGAAAGATGAGATCCGCGCTCGATCATCAGAGAAGAATCAAAGGATCGAATAGACTTTGGAGCAAAAGTCTAGCGGTCATCCAACTGGTTTTGATCGACCTTTTTTCCAAAAAGCTTGGATCGCTTGCTTCGTACCTAGCGACCCTTTTTCTGATTCGAGTCCTTCAAGACGTCTTTAATCATCTTTCCAAAGGCCTTATCCTTGGCCCGCGACTCAGCTATGCTTCTGGAATTCCGTGCGTTCTCAGCCATGAGTTTCCGCCATCGAAATAGACGGTCCTCCTCAAGATCCCCAGATTCGAGCGCGGTGATAACTGCGCAACCTGGCTCTGTTTCGTGACTGCAATCAGCAAAGCGGCAATTCGCCGCGAACTCCTCTATGTCACTGAAGACCTCTGATATTCCGTCACCCACATCTGTGAGTTGAAGCTCGCGCATGCCTGGCGTATCGAGAACCCATCCTCCCATCGGGAGCCGGTGGAGGGCCCGATGACTGGTCGTATGCCGTCCTCTTGAATCGTCTTCTCGAATAGCTTGTGTTTCTTCAACTGTTTTGCCCATCAAGGAATTGGTCAGGGTAGATTTGCCTACTCCAGATGATCCAACAAATGCGACAGTTTGTCCGGTACCACACCACTGTTTTAGCAGCTCCACTTCACTTGGATCCGTTGCATTCAGCGTTATGGCGTAAAGCTGGGGAAGTAGCTTTTCTGCCTTTCGCCGGTATTCTTCTGGAGCTTCCAATTGATCGGCCTTCGTCAGAACAACGATAGGCGTGACATCAGCTTCCTTTGCCAAAGCGAGATAGCGTTCCAAGCGAGCTGTGTTGTAATCTTGATTGCATGATGAGACGATGATTAAGGTATCGACGTTGGCTGCAATTAGTTGGACGGATCGGCTCGATCCAGGTGCTTTGCGCTTAAAAATGCTCAGACGATCTAGTCTCCGTTTGACACGATGTGTCTCTGGATCCAATAAAAGCCAGTCGCCAATGGTCGCCTTGTCTTCGTCACTTTCTCCGAATTGGGGTTGGATTCCTTCTTCGAATTTTTCTCCGATTACCCTTAGCTCATTGCGATGAACAGCGATGACGCGAACGGGGCGGAGAACGCCGATTTCATCGATGTCAAGTTGCTGGTTGAAGAAATGTCGCCAACCGAGATCGGTCAGTCGTATGGAAGAGGCCATTGACTCTCCTTCTGTCATATTTGATTTCAGGTCTATGCCTTTTGTTTATAGGAAGATGAATGAATTGCAGATTTAGGATTTAGATCACTCTCTTCTTTCGCGGGGTCATGTGCATTAGGTCGGTCTTTCCCAAAATATTAGCGATCCAATCAATAAATCCCAATTATTGGACCTATGTGAAAGAGCCTCCGGCTAGTTCATCGCTGACGCCATCCCACGTCGGACGGATTTTCCCTTGGCCTTACTTGAATTGAGGCAAAATTAATATGAATGCTCAACGGAAAAATTGAATTTCCACACTCTGTCCCGTCCTAAAATAGTTGACAGGTTGTTGGTTTAGTTTAGATGTACTTGTGCTGGCGTTTTCAGCCCCAGTGAATAGTGTTTTCTTTTCGTGTTGTAAAGCCAAATGGACTCTCTCAAGGCTCTCGTTGCCTCTTGAACTGATTCAAAGGGTAGGTCCATGTAGAACTCGTTTTTAAGTATGCCATTGACCCGCTCGGCCACGGCGTTCTCGTAGCAGTGGTTCTCTTCGGTCATGCTGATCTTCATCTCGTTTTTCTTCAGCAATCTTGTGTAGGCTTCGCAGCAATATTGTATACCTCGATCGCTGTGGTGTACGCATCCCTTGATTCTCTTCATCTGATCCATAGCCATCTTTAGGGCGCTAATAGGTCCTTTCGCAGCCAAGGAAGGAGCCACATGGTAACCGACTATAGCGCGACTGTAGAGGTCTGTTATTAGAGAAGCGTAGCAGTGGTCGCCTGACTTCAGTCGCAAATAGGTAATGTCAGATACCAGCACCTCGTCTCGCCTCTCAGGTGATTTTCCTTTAATCAGATTCTTGTGCTTTCTATAGTGGTGATAAGAGTTCGTCGTCCGCACTCCACGTCTTCTGGGCTCAATCAAACGGCCTGTGCGTCCAAGCAATTCGTATAAGGCATCTCTACCAACAGGAATGAGATGCTTAATCTCGTCGTAGACCTTGCGAACTCCTGACCGAGCAAGCAGAGAACGATAGTGGTCTACAAGAGCCAATATGCGTCCTTCATCTTGCTCCTTAGCTTTCTTACGACGTAGATGATCGTAATACCCCTGGCGACTGACTCCGGCATACGCGCTCATTGCACGAATGCTACTTGTTGAACAAGCTAAAGTCATGACTTCGAACCACTCTTTTTTTTGACATCTTTCTGAGGCTTCAGACCATGATACTGCATCCTAGCCCTCAGCATTACCACCTCAAGGTGAGAATTAGCAAGAGCTGATTCCAGTTCTTTAATACGCTTCTCCTGCTCCCTGATTTTATCCTTTTCGTCCTTCATCTCAACTCTAAGTCTTACGTGAGTGGAATCATACTTGCCGAAGCGCTCGATCCAACGCCGAACAGTTGTCAAACTCATTCCATAAGAACGGGTGACGTCATTCAGAGACTTGAAGGTACCATTTTCAATCTCAGAGACCACCTTCCGTTTGAAGGCAATCGAATATCTAATCGTACTCGGGTGAGGTTTATCTAATATGCTCATAGCTCGATATATTGTGTCAAGCTATTTCAGGATCGGATACTCCACACTCCACACTCCACACTCCACACTCCACACTCCACACTGCTCCATCTACTTCATGAGAGCGACCGACCGAGTCTCGCTGAAGGTTTCACCCTGAACTCTGTAGAGATAAACTCCACTGGGAAGACCGGTACCATCAATAGTGATACTATGTTGTTCATTTCCGACCAGCAAGCCACTTTGCAGTACTGATACGCGCTCACCGAGTACGGTAAAGAGTTCGACCCTAACGTTCTGATCTCTGGACAAGGTAAGCGTGAAGCGGGAGCTTGGATTGAAGGGGTTCGGGTAGGCCTCAGTCAAATGGAAACCGTTAGGTGGTGTCATCACGGCTTCGAGATGAGGGCTGTATTCAAATCTGCCATCAAGATCGATCTGCTTCAGACGGAAGTTGTGGCGGCCTGGCTCGAGGGCCTCAGTGCGATAAGTGTAGTGCTGCGTCTCGGTTGTTGTACCGGCCCCATTGACGAAACCGAGGGATCGCCAGTCGGTCAGATGCGCCCTGTCTTGCTCGACCTCGAAGCCTGCGTTTTGGGTTTCACTTGCGGTTTCCCAAGAGAGCACGGCTTGGTTGCCCTCTGCGATCACATCAAAACTAACCAGTTCGACTGGTAATACTTGTCGAAGGGAAAAGTGGGATATATAGGTGCCCCAAACGCCGCCGCCTGTGATGTATTCATTGATATTCCAGAATGACATGTCGTCCACCGGATCAACATTGAGCACGGCGTAATCTCCCCATCGGCTAGATGCGCTGAGCTGTACGCCAACGCCAGCGCGCAGCACGGTCTCACCTTGGGTCATCATATTGAGCGGATCTGCCGCCAGCCGACCTGTCGCCCAAATGGCGGGCAGTGTAGCTATCCCATCAGAGGCGGAGTAGGCCATGGCGATGTCGCCTGTGCCATTCATTGCGATACTGCCCATCCAGCGATGAATCCCATCGGCTGGCGAAAATGTACTTTCCTGTCGAATCCCCCAACCGCCCCCAGTGTTTTGCAGTTCGATCCAGCGAATACCGGCCAAGTCAGCCCCGTCTACATCTACGGGGGCTTGGGCAAGCAGGCGAAGGTCGACCGCCGCTGTTGGATCTAGGTCACGGACCGGGGCCTGAAAGAGAGTGTTACCCCCGAAGGAATCCAAGCCTACAGCTGTTCCAGGCTGGGGAATACAGTTGCGGGCAAAGCCACACAGATTCTGGTCAAAGGCAGCTGCAGCCAAGTCTGTTCTACCTAAGGTTGTGTTGGCCGGAGTGACAAAATCTACATCTAAGGAAAGGATCGAATATCGGTCGACCCCGCCGAAGCCTTCATTGCTGGCCATGTGGACAAAAGGAGCGGGAGTTCCAGCGACCACATTGTTTAGCCCCTGTATCCGGGGGGGCAATCCACCGAAGAAGTCACCAGCCAACTGCGTGTCGGCATTGAAGAATTGGAGCGTCGCAGCAGGATTCGATGCGAGCATT
This sequence comes from Rhodothermales bacterium, assembly GCA_965250215.1. Taxonomy (GTDB): domain Bacteria; phylum Bacteroidota; class Rhodothermia; order Rhodothermales; family DATKEJ01; genus CBDFNN01. The sequence continues at coordinate 866,945 of CBDFNN010000004.1, forward strand.
GCCGTCCGGTCGAAACCGCCCACAGTCAGTCCAACGAAGCCACCGGTGAATCCATGAAAGGACATTGTATACATATCATCCCAGATCCCATACTTCTCGTAGTCTGGGAATACGGCTCCAAAGTTATATTCATACAGAAACCAGGTGCTGGTGGTAGGATCAGATCCACTCGAGATTGCGATGCAAAGTGAATTCGCCCCCCCAGAGACGGCGAACTGGCTTACAAACCAGCGGCTCACTAATTGGTCGAATAGCACAACGGGGTCGCCGTCGTTGGTAGTCTCGCAGGGGCCGGTCATACCCGTAAACATCGTATTACCTGCGACTGGACCAAATTGTAGGGCACCCGCTCGGTTATAAATCGCAAATTGTACGTTAATCCATTCAAAATAATGGTTGATACCGATACCACCGTTTGAGTCAGGAGGTAGAAAGCCATTTATGCCGAGCCCCTCAAATCCTCCTATGATTGTCGGGACTCGAAGTGCTCCTTGTGTGGTTTGAAGGGCTCCATCGCCGCTTGGCCCAGTAGCCTGTCCCTGGATCCTTGAAAAAATATCTACTTTGGATTCATGCACCGGAATCACGCGGTCAATCGATGGCGGTTGGATCCCGGGTTGCACCAGTGCAGGACGTGCGGCCGTTCGCGTTGGTGTAATGGTAGTAACAACTTGTCCCGATTGGTTGACGGTTGTAGTGCCTACTTGGGCAAGAACGGAGGAAGAAGAAAGAGAGAGCGAAAGAATGCAGGCGAAAAGGCAAATTGTAACGTGCTTCATAGTATCCAGACTTGAGATGTAAGACGGCGTATTTCTCGACTAGAACAGATAAGGCCACGTGGCCCAAGTAGCTTTCGAGTCAAAAATAAAACGCTAGAGGATCACCAAGATGCCTTGTGTTATTTCTCGGTGCTAGATTGTGATCATACGGACTGCCTTGCACAGTTTCAATCGCAGGTACTCATTCTTTGCTAGAGTCTGTGTCTCGGATCATTATTGGGCTCAAATCCAATAAAAGTCGACTTGGGCCTCACGTGGTTTGGAAGCTCCCAAACTCTCAAGTCGATTTAGCGGACTTTATGAGTAGCGCTTTTGTCGCCAAGATCCCATTGTATTCAGAAAGCTGTGAACCTTCGTACTCAATTCCGATATGACCCGCGAAATTTGCCTTCTTGATGATCTGAATCATCCTCGCAAAGTCAGTCCTTTTTTCGTTTCCGTCGCTGTCAAATTCGTGAGTCTTTGCACTTACGCCTTTTGCGAAGGGCATGAGTTCTTCGACTCCCTGATAGCGATCATAGCTTTTGGGAGGAAAAAGACTCATCCTAAAATTTCCAAAGTCGGGCAGGGTACCACAATTGTCCATCCCGATCTTTGTCATGACATCTACCAACCACGCACCACTTGAAGAATATCCTCCGTGTGGTTCAACTAGAACGTTGATGCCTTTTGGCGCTGCAAACTCGGCGAGTTGGGACAAACTGTTGATAGCTAGTCCTGCAATCTCCTCTGCCGTCCCTTTGCCTGGGAGGTTCACTCGAATTGAGTGACAGCCTAATTTAGTCGCGGCGTCGATCCAAGGGTAGTGATTTTCTATCGCCGCCTCTCGCTCAGCGTCGACTTTACTCACAATGTTGCCAGCGAAATCAACCATGATTAATATTCCTCGAACACCAACATCCTCGGCGCGAGTCTTCATCTCAGAGAGATAAGAATCATCCTCAACCTTGTCACCAAAAAATTGGCTAACGTATTCGACTGTAGAAATGCCAAACTCCTTCTTCGCGAAACTTGGAAAGTCGAGGTGTTCGAGTTCACCGCTCCAAATGGTGCGATGAAGGGACCATTCAGCAAGTGAGATATCAAAAAACAGCTCACCATCTTTCAATACAAGATCATCAGCGGTCGGAATGCGAGGAGTTTCGCATCCGGTAGATACGGCAAGACCAGCTCCCAGAGCTGCTTGCATGGATCGAGATATAAAGCCGCGTCTGCTTACTTTCATGTTATCTCCAAAATCCAATAATGAATCCCATGACAATAAAGCTCACAAGCATATAACCGGCATCGATTAGGAAGAGTGGCAATGGACGCCTGGCGAACAGATAGTTCACACCAAAAGCAGGGATGACTAATACCAAGCAAAGAAAGGCACCAGCCATAGCACCATAAATTGCCGTTGAGCCCATCATCATGGCTATTTCGACAAAGAGCGAAATGAATGAAGCGATGATAAGCATCAAGATGAATGCCAGACCAAAAATCAATGGCATATTGGCTTCCTTTATCGTCTCATCGGATAAACCGACGAGTTTCTGCCAAGAATTCCCAAATAAGGAAGGGGAGTACCAAGCTGCACCGATCATGAAAGAAGAAGCAGCAGCGAGCAAAAGCTCCCAAATGTTAAAACCAGAAAAGTTCATTGAGCTATGGTGAGTTAAGTGTACTCACTCATAATAACAAAAAAAGTGAGGAGTGAAGAGTGAGGAGTTGACCTTGCCAAAAATATTCGAGCGCAGACTCTATCCTGAAAAAGTGAGTCATAGGCCAGTGAGAATGGAAGCGCCCACCGTCAGAAATTATCTCACTCAGGAGACTACGATCCAAAGTCGCGCTTCATAGCTTCATTAAAACTGTCGAGTTGGTCTTTGAGAGACTCGAGACCTTTTTCGGCTCTCAGTTCTTCAACACCTTCTGGATCTGCAATCGGTCTGGGCTCATAGAGTTTAGTCTCGGCATTCTGCTCCATCTGTGTGCCAAAGACTTGTGGGTTTCCCAGCTCCAATTCCGTTCGATCCAGAACGTGTGCATAACGCGACCAATCACCCTCGCCTTTCTCACAAACGGCCTTAAGAAGCGGTAAAAATCTTTGTCGAGCCTGCAGATCGGAGTGATTGATGACGTTTCCGGCTGCATAAGCCGCTTCTCCTCCAACCTGTGATATCTCTGGCCATCCTTTTGTATCAAGTAGTGTCACCATCTGAATTTCATTATCCCGATGATGCCTCTGCATCGTCTGGGAAAGCGCGGTAGTGATTGGCGAATTTGGCCCCACTGTTCTAAAGGCTAACATGACTTGGTAGCGGTTCACCCACTCGTTCATTCGAATGCGAAGAAGCTGCCTCGCATATTCTTTGTCGAAAGTCCCGGTGACTTGCGCACTCAATTTACCGAGTTGCTTTTCTTCGACATCCGTCCAACGCTCATCATCCTTCATGAAGTACAAGTCAGCATTCCAGAGAGGCTCCATGCTGTCCAAATCGGCAAGCTCTAAATACTCGAAAGCTTTATTTAAAAATTGTGCCTGAAGAGCATAGGCCTTTGCCAATTTGAAAGCCGTTACTTTGTCCTTCGTGCGTTCATAGCTCGTCCTGAGAGCCTGGATTGACTTTAGAAGATCACCAGCCATGAAGAGACTGTCGCCTCGGCTTAGATCTGCATCAGCAATTTCATTCTGTCCTGATATCGACTCGTTTTGAGCCAATCCTGATTCGTTTATACCAAAGTTGTAAAGTAGTAGAAGAAGAAGGGTAACAAGAGAGCGGTGGGACATGACTTGGTCTATTAGGAATTGATATTGATGGATAGTCTAGCGACCCGAGAAAATTTGCAAAGTTGCTAGTCAGCGAAATACTGTGAATAAAATAGCGTGCGAGTGTTAAGTATTTGACTCTCGAATCTTAAATTGGGAATGTTTAGAGTCAACCGAACGTCCAAAGAAAAACACCAATGAATATGAAATATGTCGCCTTCTGCCTAAGTGCTATCCTTTTTGCCTCTTGTGGCAGCTCAGCAACGATTGTAGAGAGTCCGAAACCTGATCGGCAAATCGTGATCGACGGAAAGCAAGCCGACTGGATGGGACCCAGAACGATACTCGCCGATGGCTTTACCCTTGGTGTGCGCAATGACGACGAGAATCTATATCTATCTGTAAATATTTCCGACGAGAACCTCGCGCAGGCTGTTCAAATTCGTGGACTCCTACTCTGGTTGAATGAAGACGAATCGGGCGAGAAAATGAATGGTGTCAAATACCCAGTTGGGCGCAGAAGCTCGGGCCAAGCAGGGAGACAAAGTCCGCAGGACTTAGATCAAGAGACAAGAAGGCAAATGTTTGAGGAGTCCATGCGCAGGATCGAATTTTTACCAGATCCATCGCGTGGTTCAGAGTTCGACAGCTCCGATTTGAAGTCGATTAAAGTGGCATGGGAAAGAAATCGAGACGAGTTATTTTATGAGATGACGATTCCGCTTCGAGCCGGGGAGGCCGATGTTTTTGCCGTTGGCTCCGATCCCGGAGACGAGCTCAAACTACTGGTGGAGCTTCCGAAATTACAGAGACCAGAGGGAGGTGGAGGTCGGCGAGGAGGAGGTGTTCGTGGCGGAGGCGGAAGGGGAGGACGTGGCGGCGGTGGTCGAGGAGGTAGAGGAGGTGGTGGTGGCCGAGGAGCAGTCTCCTTGGAGTTCAGCAAGTCAATCGTTGTAAAGCTCGCCCAATAAATTTAGCTCAAAGCGCTCAAGCTAGAAGCCAAACTGGACGTGGGAAATGAGAGCACTTGTCGCTTCATTCATGAATGCGAGGGCATCGTCTCCGAATACATCGAGCGCTGGAAGAGCGGCACCATTCCATTCTTTAGGACCCCATACGCCTCGCTCTAGTGATCCAAAATCTTTCACAGAAACAGGTCCCTCTGGGGTATAGCCACTGACGTAGTAATAAATACTGTCCACCAAAGAATCTGGGATGGCAAGACCTAGACCAATACCTATTTTTGGTAATTCTACGAGTAAACCTGTGTCGAAATGATGTGGCCAGACGAGAACTTCGCTCGCACTCTCGTACTGCTCAGCATAGCGATTTAAGACAGAGTTGGCTGTGGTCCGAATTTCAGACATGAAGTCTCGATCTTCTTGAGAAGGAGCCTCTAAACTTGCTTCCTCCTGGCCAGAATAGGGGTAGTCGTAATTTCTTGTAAAAGATAATGTCGAAGAATCAAGGCCGCACTTTTCGAGTTGCTCTCGAATCCAAGAGAGAATCCCGTCGTGCGTCTTTCCCTCCAAAATTAGCTTGTCATCCGATCCAGAAAAATTCAGGGTAAAATCTTCGTGGCTCAAACTGATGGCGAAAGTTTGCGAGCCTAGTATTTCCCGAGAGACTAAGGATTTCGAAGCCTGATCCCAGTACATGGTGGATTGACTATCATCCGATTCATGCGGAAGGTAGGAATTGCAAACGGCTACGCTGTATTGAGCAGCTCGATGGAAGCTTTGAATAAAGTCTTTCATTCTGGTGTCGTTTTCGTCAGGAGAACATCTGCAAAGTAGTCTCTACTGTCCTGGAAAACTGCGCTAACGGATAGCAAGCACTCTTGCAGGATAAAGGTAAGTCTTCGGCCATCGTATTTTATCGATCGCTCTGTTTGCATTTCCTCTCCCTCCAAAAATTCAATGATTTCGCCGAGACTTTCCAGTTTTACAGTCTGAGCTTCGGTGCTCCTTAAAAAGCTCTCCGCGACTCCGGTTATTTCGTCGTAGCGTGGTTTGTGTTCGAACTTGCTCAAATCGAAATTTCCACCGAGTTCGCTATTGATGCGTGTCAGCAAATTGAGATTGAACTTTTTTGTGATTCCCTTGGAGTCGTTGTAGGCGGGGAGAACAATCTCGGGGCGTTTCATTAGATCGACTCCCAATAGAACTTTGTCTCCTTCATTCAAGATATTAGACAATGACGACATGAAAGCCTGAGCCTCACTGTCATCAAAATTACCAATATTGGAGCCGAGAAATAGTACAACCCGAGGCCTATCCCCACCAATCGATTTAATGGCTTCGAAGTACTCGGCGTTCAATGGCGAAACTTGTAGCCAAGGTAACTCCTCGTTAACGTGCTTATTTAGTGTTGAGAGGGCGTTCTCAGATATATCGATGGGCACAAATCTGACATCGCCATGATTTTCGAGCTCCTTGAGGAGATAAACTACTTTCGTGCCGTCTCTCGCTCCCAACTCAATTATGTCGAAGCCATCATTTGCGAACCCAAATGCATCGACAATAGCCTTTCCTTGCGTGGAAAGAATTTCGGTCTCGCAGGAGCTTAAATAGTATTCCTCGAGTTGGGTAATTTCCGAATAAAGCTTGTCGCCAGTTTCGTCATAGAAATATTTTGAAGAAAGACGTTTCGGTTCGGTTCTTAATCCGTCTAAAATATCGAGGGGAAATTGCTTCTTTGTTTTATCCACGTACTAATCTGATTCCGGTAAATTGCCATGCGAAGTGAGGATGAAAAAAATTGCGATAGATTTTTCTCGCGTGACCTAGAGAAGTATTTCCTCAGTCGGCGTGTCTGGCATTTATATCGGTTTATCGTTTATGTCTATACCCCTTGGACTGAATATATGTCCGAACCACCTACTGGTTTTTTGTCTAGGTGCTGTTTATAGGATTCTATTACAGGAGTCGATTCGACTCTTTGGCTCACAAGGATTGAGTCGAAATATTTGCTCGACCATCCTGTCTAGAACAAGCCGGTGGAGACTGTGACTATTGTTGTACTAATTCCAAAAAGGACAAGACGGTTTCCCAGTTTTCAGCTATAGATCCATCGACTCGATCTTGCACTAGGAGAGATGAACCGTGAACTCCATTTTCTGCAACGTAGGTAGAATGACCGGCATCCTGTACTGCCTTGAATTGCTCTTGCGAACTCTCACGTTGCAGTTCCGAGCTCGGTCGTAGAACAAGAAGTGGGCTTTTCAATTGCGTGAAATAGGGGTCGGGCCGGCAAGCTAGCATAGGTCCTCCTGATGCGGGAGAAAAAGCTAAAGTCGCTGCGACATCGTCTGCTCTCTTCGAGGCGAGCTGGATGGCCAGTGTTGCACTGTAGCTGCTACCCCAAATCACTTTCTCCCCCGTGAATCCCTTTTTGATGAGATAATCCAGAGAAGCTTCGAGGTCTGGATAAGCATCGCAGTAGTCAAATTGTTCGCTAGAAAATCGAGCCATCGTACGATTGTATTGGCCGTAGAGTTGACCTCCAGTACGTTGGTCAATGGACAGAATATTGTAGGAATCTTTTAACCTCTCGATAATCGTGGAGTACTCTGCTCGTCCGTTGGATCCGCCTTGGTGGAAGAGAAGAATGCTCGGTTTTGCCTTATCAAGTTGGAAGAGGTCGCCATGTATTTCGACGGAGTCAGCCGTTACAAATTGGACTTCATTCGAAAGAACTACTTGTTCAATTGGCGAAGGTGCTTCGCAGGCAGCAATAAATGCAAAAAAGACGAAGAGAACTTGACCAGTACGAGCATTTAGTGTTTTCATATCTAGAAGACGGAGGGCAATCGCAAAAGTGTCAGAAGGAGGAATCCTCAGCTAGTTGCTTGGGAGGAAGATGTCGGGAATTACGTTTGGAGCAAAGTCCCAAAGGACCGGCAAGACAAAGTAGACTACCACACTCAGGAAAGCGATGGATATGACATTTAACCAGATTCCTGCTCGCATCATATCTGGAATCGTAAGATAGCCCGAACCAAAAACAACCGCGTTAGGTGGCGTGGCGACGGGCAACATGAAAGCACAAGATGCCGCCACCGTTGCGCCGGCCATTAAGAGAAGGGGATGGACGTCGATGCTGAAGGCCAAAGCTGCGATGACAGGAAGAAGCATCGCAGTGGTCGCCAAGTTCGAGGTAATCTCTGTTAGGAAGTTGACGCTGGCAATGATCACCACGAGGATTATAAAAAGATGCATGCCCTTCAGGTTAACCAGCTGTTCACCGATCCAAGAGGCCAGTCCACTTGATTGAAAACCAGCAGCAATGGCTAGACCTCCTCCAAAAAGCAAAAGTACACCCCAGGGGAGCCTCTTCGCTGTATCCCAATCGAGTAGCTTGTCAACGGAGGCAGTTTTCGAAGCCGGAAGCACAAAAAGAATGGTTGCGCCAGAAATCGCAATAATTGTGTCGTCCAAGGCGGGCAAGAAGTTTTGGAGCCATGAACGTGTAATCCAAAATATAGCCGTCAGAGCAAAGACGACCATTACGGACTTTTCCTCGAAGGACATTTTACCAAGTGCCCGCAGGTGCTTTTTGATTTCCTCTCGACCCCCAGGAAATTCTGTCTGCTTGAAAGTGAAGGCAACACGGACTAAGTAGATCCAACAAATGGCAAGTAGGATAAGCGAGATAGGGAGTCCAAATTTGAACCACTGAGCAAAAGTGATTTCGACACCGTAAGTCTCTTTCACAACCCCGGCAAGGACTAAGTTTGGTGGGGTCCCGATGAGGGTTGCGATGCCGCCGATCGAAGCGCTATAGGCAATGGCCAACATGAGAGCTTTTCCGAAGATAGTATTCTCGTTTTCGATCGAATCGGGATTGTCCTTTAGCTGAGCCACGATGGCTAGTCCGATTGGTAGCATCATCACCGAGGTGGCTGTATTCGATATCCACATCGAGAGAAAGGCCGTGGCTATCATGAAGCCTAGAATCATTTTTCGGACATCGGTACCAATCAGGTTGATGATCGATAGGGCGATGCGTTTGTGGAGGTTCCACCTTTCTATTGCGATGGCTATGATGAAACCACCGATATAAAGAAAAACATATTTGTGGCCAAAGGAGGCGGTCGTTTCCTTGATCCCGAGTCCGCCCGTCAAAGGGAATAACACAATTGGAAGGAGGGCGGCTACGGCAATGGGTACGGCAGAAGTAATCCACCAAATAGCTACCCAAGTTGTAGAAGCTAGAATGGCACGTCCTTCGTCACTTAATCCTTCTGGTATAAAAAGGAAATAAATGACGATAAATGCTAAGGGTCCTAGCCAAAGTCCAATATTTGAGGATCGTGAATTCAGCTTTCTTTTTGAACAGACTTATTTGAAGGTGGGTAGCTCAATGATAGATTCATGCAAGTATTTCGGCGCGAATATTTTGCAACTGCAAATTGATGGGGTTCACTCGCTGGCAAAATATGATGCGCCTCAACACCACCATGAATCCATCTAATAATGAACTGCCCTTTCAAATATGCTTCGTTCCAAACTAGGCAATTAATATCTGTATTCACGAAGGCATTAGCTTTTTGATGAATGCGTCGTCCCCAAGTTCTTGTCGATTCTTCCACATGGTATGGGCGTCATCGCCGACAAGATATCGCAGTCTGTGACTAGGATCGTTTGCCGCTTCCCAGATTTTTTCTGCCACCGCTATTGGATCTGGTAAAGTTTCTTCCCGCAAGTCGCGCTGGGTTCTAATCGTTTTGGTCATCTCATCATAGTCGGTGATCTCGGGATCCTTGGTCCACTGGAGGCCAAGCCGAATAAAGTTTGTGCTAAAGCCGCCAGGCTCAACCAGCTTTAATTTAATTCCAAGTGGCTGAAGCTCGAAAACCATTCCCTCAGTTAGTCCTTCGAGAGCCCACTTCGTCGAATTATAAATTGAACCTAAGGGATATGAGATGAGGCCAGCTATCGAAGAGATGTTGATAAACATTCCTTCTTTCCTTGACCGGAAGTGAGGAAGAAAGGCCTTCATTACCTTGATGACGCCTTTGACATTGACATCGAATATTTGATCGATCTGCTCTTGAGTCGCTTTTTCGCAAGCTCCGTAGACACCAAATCCGGCGTTGTTGACTACAACATCCACCTTTCCAAAATCGACCAGACAATTATCAGCCGCTTTTTGGATAGATACTGTGTCAGTTACGTCCAATTGGTAAATATTAACATTTTCCATGTCAGCTAAGTCGCCGGCTTTTTCTGGGAAGCGCATCGTGGCCGCGACATTCCATCCCCGTTTGGCAAATAACTCAGCGGAAAGTCGGCCAAAGCCAGCGTTGCTACCTGTTATCAATACAGTTTTCTGCATGTCATCAATTGCATTTAGAGTTCATCGCCTTCCTTGTCAATTAGAGAGAATGGAATTAAGTTAGTCATCAGAACCAAACCCATTTCATCATGAAGTCAATATTGAATCTAGTTGTTATAATCGCTATCGCATTTTCTTTTACCAGCTGCTCTTCGAGCGCTAAAAATATGGCTGATGGGGGAAATACGGCAGATGCAACTGGCGTTGGAGTTGAGGCTCCGTCAGGAGCTGACATTCTCTTTGACGGGAAGAATGAGACCCTACATGAGATGTGGCGATATTGGGAGGAGGGACCTCGATTTGCTGCCAAAATGCCTATTAAGTGGGAAGTCAAAGACGACAAGTGGGGACCAACATTGTCCACAATGGACCCAGCTGCAGCTGGTGGGAAATACGGAGCTGCTGATATCGTAACTAAGAAAGCCTATCGAGATTTTCGACTGCACGTAGAATTTCTAATAACCGAGCCCAAGGGGAATAGTGGAGTTTATCTGCAAAATCGATATGAAATGCAGATTGTCGATGGCGAGTCTACAAAGCATGGAATGGGTGCCGTGATCAATGAGTCTGAGTCGCCTTACCACCTATATAAGGGTGTCGGTGAGTGGAATTCCTATGACATCCAGTTTAAGGCCGCGCGCTTTGAGGGCGGAAAGAAGACCGAGCACGCTAAGGTCACTATGTATTTCAATGGTGAAAAGGCGCATACGAATTTCCCAATCTCACAGGTTTGGGGAGGACCTAATTCAGGCGTCGATGGCGGGAATGACAAAGGAAAAGGAGTAACGGATACTCCGCAAGGACTTAAGCTTCAGGCCGAGGGTCATGATGTACGCTACAGGAACGTATGGATCATGGACAAAGACTTCGGCAGCGGGTCGACTGACTTCTAAAGTCGAACATTCGATATTCCGAGCTTTACAGTTGGGAGTCAGAAATTCGGACCATCGGACCATCGGACCATCGGTATTTCGGTCACTCATAGGAAGGATAGCAGCGGGATACTCGGAAGGAGAGTTTCGGGATCGCCGATGGAGTATTTCAAAGGAGCTTTTTAACGAGGGCAAATCTGTCAAAATATTTGCTCGCGAACTGGGCGGAAAAGACTTCATCAGTCTGAATTACTACGAGACCTCAAAGGACGATTAGGGGCCGAGAGATGAGAGTCTCGGAGGCTCTGGCGTTTTTTGAGAAGAATGTCTCCGTATCGGTCTTAGATCGACCTGCAAAGACTATTATCTTGTTACACCCTCCCATACACCAAGAGAAGCGACTTGAGAGAACTTATCAAGATTATAGAAGAAGGGAATCGCCTGCATCTCCTCGAGGAGGCCTTTTGTCTGGCAACTGTTGTAAAAATTGGTGGATCAACCTACAGACGTCCGGGCGCGAGAATGCTGATCAAATCAGATGGATCGAGTATTGGTACAGTGAGTGGTGGTTGCCTAGAGTCCGAGATCGCGTTACAAGGCTTGGATGTCATCACAGATGGCTCTGCGAGGGTGATTGAGTTTACGCTTGACGAGGACGACCTCATTTACGGATTTGGAAGTGGCTGCAACGGAACGGTGCGGGTTCTTCTTCAGAAGATTGATCCAAGTGACAAGCAATCACTTTGGCCTGCCTTATCTCAAATTGGTCAAAATCGTGACGATCTACTTTTGTCAAGTGTGGTAGGTCCAAGTGGAGCGAAGTGTCTTGGCTCTCATCTTTTGCTCGGTGAAGATGGTGCGATCGATAAGTCTTCAATGCCATTGTTCATTTTGAACCCTTTGGTTCACAACCTAGAAAAAGAGTGGACTTCATTTGGCTCGTCGGAGACTGTGGCTTTAGATTTGAGAGGCGAACAATTTCGAGTTTTCGTCGAAAGGATCATGCCACCTCCGAGACTCATGATCTTTGGCGAAGGAGTCGATGCCAACGAAGTATCCCGCCTTGCAGCAGAATTGTCTTGGAAAACAGCCATTGTAGGAAGGAAAAGTCCCGGCGAAATGAAGGAAAAACTTCCCTTCAGCGGTGAACATTTTTTCCTAATGCACCCAGAAGAGTCAGCTTCGACCTTTATTCCTGACTCGAGAACTGCCGCTCTTGTAATGAATCATAACTACGTCAGAGACAAAGCCGTCTTGAAAGCACTCTTAGATATAGACCTTCCATACATCGGCGTCTTAGGACCACGAGAAAGAGGGAATCAGATGTTAGAGGAAATCGATCCGATGGCCTCTTCTTTTCATTCCAAGGTCCATGCACCCATGGGTCTGAATATTGGATCGGAGACTCCAGAGGAGATTGCGTTGTCAATAATATCCGAGGTGCAGGCCGTCTTTACAGAGAAAAATGGCGGTTATCTCAAGGATCAATCGGGTCCGATACACTAGAGAATGACTTCTGTCATTTTCGATCGCGATAATATCGGATGATTACCAATCTCTTGTCTCAGCTCAGAACAAAAAGCCGAGAGTACAGGTAACATTTAACCTGTACTAATGCAAGCAAGCGAGGCAGAAGCTTACCCGTGGACCAGCCATTTTGGTCATTCAAATCACGGGCTTCTACACTATTCTTCGAGCCTCCCACCACAGTAATAATGATATTTTTGCAGAGGCCAAAGGCCTTTTTGCTGGGGACGGTTCTGTCCGCCCTTTCGATATTTTTTGCTCCTGATCTATTTGGACAAGTCGTCATTAACGAGTTCATGGCCAAGAACGACACAATTCTAGCCGACGAAGACGGAGCCTTTTCCGATTGGATTGAACTCTATAATTCTGGAGGGAGCGCGGTAGATCTAGGTGGCTGGACCATTACTGATAATAATGTCATTCCTGACAAGTGGACTTTTCCCTCGATCAGCATTCCGTCTGGTGCTTACTTGGTGATTTTTGCCTCGGGTAAAAATCGAGTCGATCCAGCATCCGAGCTCCACACCAACTTTGGGCTGAGTGCGAGTGGCGAGTATCTCGGCTTATTTAATGATACCGGCGGGGTGCAGTTTGCCTACAATCCGGACTACGGCCTACAATTTGCGGATGTGTCCTACGGACTTGATGGGACATCGGCTTCTTTTCCAGCTGGATATTTCGATATTCCCACGCCCAATGCCGAGAATGGAATCGGCGATCCAACATACAAGGCTCAGGTTCCGAGCCTTAGCATAAGTCACGGTTATTATAACAATCCGTTTAATCTATCCATGTCATCTCCCGATGGCATCGGAATACGGTATACCTTGGATGGATCGGTCCCGAGCTCTAGTAATGGCATAGACTACATCGGAGCATTTTTAGTCGACAAGACTTCCGTCATTCGAGCAGTTGCTACTGGTGGCGGATTTGATGATTCCGATGCCGTGACCAGCACCTACGTTTTTTCTTCAGATGTGTTAACCCAAAGCGCCTCACCGATTGGTTGGCCAACATCGCCAATCAACGGACAGGTCTTCGACTATGAGATGGACCCAGTCATCACTGGAGATGGAAGTGCGAGCACAATGATTACGGACTCCTTCCAGGATATCTCGACTCTTTCGATCGCTATAGATCCGGATAGTCTCTTTGATCCATTAGCAGGAATCTTTGTCAATGCCGAAGAGCGATGGGAGCGGTCCGCTTCCTTTGAACTTATTGATTTGAACGGTGGGCTTGGATTTCAAGTAAATGCGGGTTTGAAAATGAGGGGTGGAGAGAGTAGATCAGATAGCAACCCGAAGCACTCTTTCGGTTTGGAATTCAAAAGTGAATTTGGTCCTTCTAAATTGGAGTACCCACTCTTTGGTGTCGATGGATCGTCCAGCTTTGACAAGTTAGACTTGAAAACGGCACAGAGCTATTCTTGGGCATTCAAAGGCGATTCTAAAAACACCTTCCTGCGTGACATTACAATCAGGGATCTGCAGGGCGCAATTGGTCAGCCATATGTCAGAAGTCTTTTCCATCATCTCTTTATCAATGGAGTCTATTTTGGGCTTTACATGACAGAGGAGAGGCCTGATGCTACTTTTGGCAGTGACTACCTAGGAGGCCAGAAAGCAGACTATGACGTCTTAAAATCTGCCGGTAGCAGTGGAAGTTATCTCACCGAGGCTGCTGATGGAGACATAAACGGTGATTGGAAAACGCTCTGGGATCTTACCCGACTTCAAAATAGCAGTCCAACTCAAGCTCGTTATATGCAGATGCAGGCACTAAATCCAGATGGTACTCCTAATCCAAGTTTTCCGGATTTGCTTGATGTAGACAATCTGATCGATCACATGCTGTTGAGCTTCTATTTCAGCACTTTTGACGGCCCGCTGTCTTGGTTTCGATCTAGTGTTGCCGAGAAAGGATCCAATAATTGGTTTGGGTTGAGAGATGGTTTTAGGGATACTCGGGGGTTCAAATTTGTCCAGCAAGACGCGGAGCACTCTTTTGGTGTTATCCAAGACGAAACCGATCAAGTCAATCGTGTTGGACCGCTTCAAATTTCTTTCCAAGGTGATTTTAGCGTCAGTAATCCGCAATACTTGCATCAAGATTTGACAACCACAACGGACTACGTTATGGAATTGGCAGATCGGACCTATGAATTGATTTTTAACAACGGGCCGCTGACCCTCGCAAATGTCACGGCAGCGGTGAATACTAGAAAAGCGGAGATCGAAAATGCGATCGTGGCTGAGTCGGCCAGATGGGGAGATGCACAAAGAGAACCAGCCTACACAAAGGCGGACTGGGAGAGTGCGGTGAATGACCAGCTTTCGTTTTTGACTGGTAGAGCCAATGCACTTTTGGCAGAGATGAGAATAGCTGGTGTATACCCTGCAAACAATCCGCCGGAGTTTTCAAATTCGGCGACCAGCTACAACAGATTCGAAGGGCCTGTTGGCGCTGGTTTTCAATTGGCTATCGACAATACGGGTAATTCGAATGAGGGAACGATCTACTATACGATTGATCTTTCAGACCCTCGGGCTCCCGGTGGTGCGAACCAGGGAATTGATGGTGGAGACTCCAAAACCTTAAGTATTTCAGGAACAATGACGGTCAACGCTAGGGTTCTGGATGGTGGAGTTTGGTCGGCTTTGCAGACGGCTACATTCTATGCACCTCAAATGCTGGATAAACTGGTGATCAACGAAATCCACTACCATCCAATTGACGAGGGCATTGTAGACACACCGGGGTATGTAGATGGAGACGAGTTCGAATTTCTCGAGATTAAGAATGTCTCAAACGTCACTCTTGAACTCCAAGGAGTGCATTTCACAGACGGGATCGGATTTACCTTTCCCCCGGGTTCTAGTATCGAGGCCGGCGACTTCGTCGTACTTGCCGAAAATGAAGTTGAATTTGAAAATCGATATGGATTTGCTCCTGATTTCAAATACTCGGACAAACTTAAGAATACCGGGGAGAGGGTCGCCTTGAACGATTTCGCTGGTACGCTGCTAGACAGTTTGACTTTTGGGGATAGTCTTCCATGGACAAGTTTACCAGATGGGACAGGACCAAGCTTATCTCTAGACTCTTCAGCGGGCACAAATAATTCTTCTCCTGGACAATGGTATCCATCAGACTCTGACAATGGAAGCCCTGGAGCAGAAAATACCATTAATGTGGGTCTTCAACTTGCGATTAAGGCGGTTTTAGGTGGAGCCTGGACTGGAACCGAGATGCGGACCGATCTAAATAGTAATGGCTTCATTCTCCTAGATCAACCATACCAGGATGTCCCGATAATAACCGTTTCAACTAGCTTTTTTGCGGAGAATCCGGATGTTGTTGACTGGGTTTGGTTAGAACTAAGGACAACAACAGATCCTTTAAGCTTCGTATTTCGAGAAGCCTTCCTAATCCTGAAAGATGGTAGTCTGATGAATACATTGGGCTCAACTTCCCTCGGACTTTTTGGTCCTGGCTCAGCTAGCTATTATCTGGTCCTCGGACACAGAAATCATCTACCTATTATGACAGCCTTACCCGTCTCCTTGAGTATGAGTCCAACAAGCTATGATTTCACAAGCAGTGCGGGTCAGGCCTTCGGAATTAATGCAATGCGCAATCAGGGAGGCGTCTTTGCGCTTTGGCCAGGTGACGGAAACTCAGACAGGAGTGTTAGTGCCTTTGACTTTCTTCAGGTATGGCTCCTTCAAAATGGTGGAGCTCCTGGATATCTTTCTGGAGATTTCGACTTGAATGCGAATGTGACTGCTTTCGATTTCTTACAGGCTTGGTTACCGTCAAACGGATCGTCGAGTCAAGTACCGTAGCAGTTTCGAGTTGCGAGTTACTGAAGCTCAATGATGGCGCGGCGATAGGAATAGAGTGGTGGTTCTCCTCGGTCGATGACTTCAAGAATCACATGTAAGGATCCCTTCTGTTGTATTTCGCTGATATTGATTTCGAGGCTATACCCCTGCGTTCCTCTAGCACCGGAGTAGTCAGGAAGGGCCGTTTTATATTTTCCGCGGAAGTCGCCGGCCTCGTCGTAGACATACCATCGATAGTTGAGAAGATCTCCGTCTGGATCGCTTGATCCCTCTGAAGACAGTTTAATGCTTGCGGGTACAGTGGCCTTGAGCTTTAACGGCCTTTTCGTCTTGTCCCCATTCAGCACAGCGATCGGATTGTGATTTGCATCTTCGAATCTTTCGGCAACATTCCAGTCCATCCGTGCGGCAAAGTCGTGCTGGTAGCCTTCACGCCAACGCCAAATAGTGGCGTGGTTCGTTGTGTAGTCCTCGCCATCGAGCCCTGTGACCTTGTCCTTCGCATTCGTCCAAATGGGTCTACTTTCTCCCTGTGGCTGATGTATTTGGTATCTACCTCCCCAACCTCCATAGCTTGGTGATTCATTCCAGGCAAGGCCATTTTCTATCAGGCCGAGGAAGGAGGGAGTGTCACCCTCAGTCAGATATTTTGTGGCTGGATATCTTGTACCGAGAGGACCATGCCTCCGAATATTTGCAAAATGAAAGGCATTGCTAACGAGATCCCAATTGGGTCCTTCGAAATTGCCGTGGAATTTGTCACCCGAGATTCCAACCCAGGTACCGTTCGAATAATTATCACCTCCTTCGTCGCTAGGAGTTACAATGTAGAAGAGATCAGGAAACTCCCTCCGTAGCCATGGTCCCGAGTCGTCCTGATCGGCGATGGCATAGACCCTTATTTTCGATACGAATGCATCGAGATCATGGGTGCTTCGGGTCTTCCGGACTTTCCATAGGGCTTGGGCAAGACAATTTGATCCACCCCAGATGCTGACCCATACTGGACGATCGTCGTTCCTGTCTATGACAGAAATGATAAAATCAGATCCTTCCGAGTCCTGACCTTCACCGACTGCACCCATTCCGTATACGGGCTGGCAAGATTTGATTCTATTGGCCAGGTCTTCCGCGCTGGGATAGCCATCTTTGTGCCTCATTAGATTGTCTCGGACCAGTCCGAAGGCTTCAATGTGACCAAAGATTCGGTCGGTCTGGACTTCATCTCGCAACCAGGTTGACGTTGTTGCTAGAATGCCTTCGGTATCGAATTCGTTTGAGTAAACGAGATACCGGACGAGCGACTGTGCGTCGTCTGGTTCGTTACCGATGTCTGTGAGAACCAAAACTCTCGGTCGCTGGGATTCGGCTCTTGCTGAGATAGCAGTTTTAGCCGGAGTCATTTCTTGCTTGATGTCTCTCCTTGGAGAGGAGCAGGCGAAGAGAAGGGAAAGACCGAGGAAAAACGAAAAGTGGAGGACTGAGCGAGTCATAGGTGAATCCTATCGAAATTGATGAGTTAATCTTTACTGGCAAAGTACTATGTCTCTGCAAAATATAGAAGACTACCAAGCAGAAATTGAGACCTAGCCGGAAAACGGCACACGGACGACGGAACACGTGTCTTATCCCGCCACGCATTCCTCGGTCCCTCCCAGCGCGCTATATAGTCCACAATAGGCCGGCTTAGGTCGATAATTAGCATCAAAAAGCAATCCCCATTCGGGATTGCCCCAGAAGTTGATTAACCAAGAGTCGGGATCACGAAGTCCCCAGAAAGTAATTGCAAATTGTTGGTCTTGCGGAATGGCTCTAAAGTCATTGATCATGCTTACTAGCTTTTGACTCTGCTTTACAAGTGCATCTTGAGAGGGCGACGTCATTGAACCATCTTCATTGACACGTATGTCGATCTCCGACAAATGTACCTTCAAGCCAGTTGCAGCGACCTGATTTATCAGGTCACTAATTTGCTGATTGCTGGTGTTATTAGTGAGGTGCATTTGAAGCCCAACTCCATGAATCGGGACACCGCGATCCACGAAGTCTTCTAGCATGTCTAGCATGCCTCTTCGTTTGGCAGAATCGTAGGTCATTCCATAATCGTTGTAGAAAAGAAGCGCGCTTGGATCGGCTTCATGTGCCATTTGGAAAAGCTTCGCGATGTAGTCATCTCCCATTTTATCTCGGAATACAAACTCTCTCATTCTTCCCGTTCCGCCATCTTCAAAGGCTTCATTGACCACATCCCAAGTGACCGACTTGCCTGCGTAGCGAGACATGACAGAATTGATATACGATCTAACTTCATCCTCAAATTCCTGATCACTCCCGGTGAAAGACTGCACCCAACCTGGCGTCGATTGGTACCATACGAGAGCATGTCCGTGCACTTTCATTCCATTGTCTGTTGCGAAGTTGACGATTCTGTCAGACTCGTTCCAAGCAAACTGGCCCTTTATTGGATTCGTAATATTCTGCTTCATTTGATACTCCGCCGTGATATTATCAAAGGCATGAGTAATGGAGTTGACCCTGTCTTGATTCTCTGCGTGACTAGCTTGAATAGCCACTCCAATAGCAAAGGGAGCAACTTGCTTCAAAGATGGAAAGGAATCATCTTCCCGATCCGAACTTGAAGAGTCGCAAGAGACTAATAAAAGGAGGAGACTAAGAAGGGAAAATATTTTCAAAGGGTATGGGCTTTGTTCTCTCGAGGAATGCCGTGCGCTTTTTGTCAATGGAATATAGAGAAGTCAGATTTCACATCTTAGAAACATCACGATGGTAACAGAGATTCTTGTGATTGGTAATTTGGCCGTAGTCTATTATTAAGGAAGACAAACGAGTGACGATAAACGATTCATGGCAGGGGCCAGTTTACTTTGAGCGATATTTCGAATGGGAGTTATGGGACGGTACTCTAGACAGAGGATCGTCAAGTCGTTTAAAAATGTTCGTTCTTAAGTAAAGAGAGAAAATGCGCATCAGAAAGATATTTCAACACAACATGGAATGGGTCGCCGAAAAACTTGGTGAGGACCAAAGCTATTTCGAAAAACTCTCTTCTGGACAGTCGCCCAAGATGCTCTACATAGGCTGCTCAGATTCACGAGTCACGGCTGAGGCCATGATGGGAGCGGAGCCTGGAGATCTTTTTGTGCATCGCAATGTGGCCAATCTGGTTCCTGAAGGAGATGATAGTTCGCGAGCTGTTATCAACTACGCCGTGGTGCATCTCGGAGTAGAGGATATCGTAGTTTGTGGGCACTATCAATGTGGCGGAGTCAAGGCAGCGATGGGGTACGAGGATCTCGGTGTAATAAACCCTTGGATAAATCACATCCGAGGAGTCTTTGAGATTCACGAGGAAGAATTGTTTTCACTTGAAGGGCAAGAACGTTACGACCGATTTGTTGAGTTGAATGTGATCGAGCAGTGCGTCAATCTTTCGAAATTAGTGGAGGTCGAGGATCGTTACCGAAATGGGAATGTGAACATCCATGGTTGGGTTTTTGATATCGCTTCAGGGAAGCTGAAGGACCTTAGGATAGGTGTTGAGTAGTGGGTTATGGGTATTGAGTTTTGAAAGACTGTCTCCTCAATGAAGAACTTTTTAGATACATGGATTTTCCCCGTTCTTATCTTCATTCTATGCGGAGTGGCCACGGTTCTGAGTGTCTACATTCACCTTGATTATCTAGTGATCAGGACACTACTTATTTTGACCTTTCTAGCTGGTCTAGGACTGATAGCGTCCTCCATGAAATACGCCTTCAGAAAGAAGTGGAAGGAGGCGGGTTTGTCCGCGATATCCATGATAATTCTCTTTCCCGCATTCTTCTACGCCTACTTCTTCATGGCATTCCTATCGATCTAGGTCTGCGTGTTAAATAGACGAAAGGGCCGGGTGTGACAAAGGCTGCTCGGAACACGGTAAACTGAACACGGAAAACAGTTTTATAGCTTCTTCAACGCCACCAGCGGCTTAACCTTCGCCGCCTTTCTCGCCGGCAGATATCCCGCCAGGAGACTCACAAAGAGTGTTGTTGCCAGAATGGCGATGATCATCTTTGGAAAGGTGTGAAAGAGATCGACCTTCGGCAGTCCCTTGCTGTAAAAATAGTAATTCGCTAGCCCGTTGACTCCCACCGTCAGCAGCCAGCCAAATAGGAGACCGACTATTCCGCCGATAATCCCGATCAGCGCGCTCTCGGTCAGGAATATTTTTTTCAGATCAGACTCCTCACCACCGATCGCCTTCATGATCCCGATTTCTCCATAGCGCTCCATAACACTCATTGTCATAGTATTCGCGATTCCAACAGTAGCAACAACGAGAGCAATCAATCCGATCACAGCTAAGGCAAGATCCAGCAAGACAAAGAGCCTCTCAAGTTGCTTGAATTGATCACGAAAGCTTGTAACGAAAACGCCAGTTTCCTCGATACCCGCGAGCTCGGTCTGAAAGTCAACCTCGTCTTTTAGTTGCACACGTAGTGCCGAATATCCTTCTTTTTCTTCCTGAGATCCCGACTGTCTCATGAGAAGATCGATGGTCGAAAAGAAGGTTACCTTCTTCATCTTCGTGGCATAATCTAGGGGTACCAGAACTCTTGCAAAGCCAGTCATTGCAGCTTGATCTTCTTTCAATACTCCTTGAACCGTCAACTCCTGCTCGTTCCATTTTAATGGAAGGTTGCTCATCCCAAAAGACATTCTAAACATCATTCGTTGTACGGCGGCCATGTCTATCTGAGCGGTAACTGCGGTTACCGTTTTTCCGACAACGTCGGCCGGATTGTCGAAGCCAAGTCGGCGCAGTTGAGAACTGGACAAAAGGATGGAAGAGTCGGCGGAGGTATTGAAAAATGATCCATGCTCAGGGATATATCCAGGTATTTCGGCGAAGGCCTGAGGCACTGCTTCAGCCGCGGCGTCTAGCTCTCTATCATTTGCTTTGATCTGTATTGGAAATGCGATTTCGGGATAGGCAGCCAAAACGCCAGGTCTAGCCGACAGCTCTGCAATCAAGTCATCCGTAAGCGGGATGATCTTGACGGTGTCTGGGAGCTCTCTTTGTTTTCGGAATGAGAGATCGCTAAAAGAATTGATGGCACTTGGTCGTGAGGTCAATCGGAGGGTATTGAAAAGCCCTAGGGAATCAACTTCTCCTCGAACATTCTGCTGTAACCCGCTGCCGTATGCCATCAGGGCGTATAGTGCAGCAACACCAATCATAACTCCCACAACGGTCAAGCCTGTTCGCTTTCTATTTCGTCGGAGATTCGACCAAGATAATTTTAGTAGATCCTT
Source organism: Rhodothermales bacterium (assembly GCA_965250215.1). Lineage (GTDB taxonomy): Bacteria > Bacteroidota > Rhodothermia > Rhodothermales > DATKEJ01 > CBDFNN01. The sequence continues at coordinate 888,378 of CBDFNN010000004.1, forward strand.
AGCTCTCATCGCCGACCAATTTTCCGTCCTTGAGGGTTAGAACCCGATGGACTGAATTCTCTACCTCTGGAAGATGATGTGTTACGATGACGACGGTCTTGCCTTGATCTTCAGATACCGACCGCAATACGCCAACGATTTGTTCAGCGGTCTCGGAGTCTACGTTCCCGGTTGGCTCGTCAGCGAGGAGGATCGAGGGGTTCTGAACCAGGGATCGTGCAATAGCGACCCTTTGCTGTTCACCACCTGAAAGTTCTGTTGGTCTGTGATCCGCGCGATGATCGATGCTAACCATCGAAAGACACATCGTAGCTTTTTCTTGTCTTTCTTTACTGGGGAGCCCAGCCAAGGTCAAGGGGAGCTCAACGTTCTCCCTCGCGGTCATGTTGGGTATGAGGTTGAATTGTTGGAAGATCATACCGATGACGTTCCGTCGAAATCTGGCCTCATCTTTAGTCGACATTTGTTCAATGGCAATACCGTCAACTAATATCGATCCGGAGCTTGGCCGCTCCATCGCCGCGATCATGTGTAACAGAGTCGATTTTCCAGAGCCGCTCCGTCCGGTCAAGGCGACGAACTGTCCCTTCGGAATCGACAGTGAGACATTGTCCAAAGCATGCACCTCTTTCTGGCCCATTTGATAGACCTTGGATAGCTGCTCTAACTCGATTATCTGCCCCAAACTACTTTATTTTTGTTCGATGCGACTCGGATAACGAAGGGGGATCGAGGATGTTGCGCCCCGCCAATAAGTCGCGGGAAATTGCACCAAATGGACTAAGGCTTCTAGTCCTGAACCACGAACAATGCTTGATGCCTCTCGGTTATGAGTCCGCTCGCCCTAGCTACATACATTCCATTCGGAAATTCGGACAGGAGAATACGAACTCGGTCACTGGTATCGATGCTCGAAGAGTATATTTTTCGCCCGCTGAGATCGAAGACATCGAGCTGCGTTACTGTGCTTTCAAACTGTAAGGTTACATGGTCGATGGCTGGGTTTGGATAGACTAGAGTTTCAATCAACTCAAAGTCATGCTCGACGTCAGTTATTGTGGCGTCCCAATCCAAGAGTTTAATGCCTCCCCAATTGGCTACATAGGGAATGTTCAAAAAGACGCTGACCAATCCCAAAGCGACTTGCCCTTCGACTACATCCAGTCCATAGGCCGCTGTTTCATCGTCTAAAGCTCCATAGTCACCGATTAAGTGGGTGCTAGAAGGATCGGAGATGTCGAAAACCAAAAGCTCGGAATTACCGCCAGACACGAAGAGCAAATTACTGTTTCTGGCTCCGATCATTTCATTGGTGTGAACATCTGCTCCATTCCAGGTGCCAAAGTTTGGATCGCAGGAGACCGGATCGTACCAAAGAATATTGGTAAAGGGTTCAGTGCTCATATCGAGGACTTCCATGCCGCAATAGTCGACACTGACAAAAGCGAAGTTGTCTTTCAAGAAGACATCGTTATAGGCGGCTGCGGCTCCGGTTCGGATATCTTCATTGAGATATTTCTCAACCTCGACAGGATTCGCTCTATCGCTGACGTCAATAACCCTAAAGCCACCTCGATCGACAACGAGATATATTTTATCGTCGCGATACGTCAGTCCTCGAGATTGGTGATGCTCCCCATTTGAAGCGACAGGGAAATTGATATCTGGGAGAATCTGCGACACAAATTTAATATCGGATTTGTCAGAAATATCAAGAATGATGAGACCATCATTCATTGCGGCGAGATAGGCGTAGTCTCCCTCAATGAGCAAATCAGCCGAGCCGTTTCGGTAATCCGCACTAGTCCAAACATCAGTGATGGTGGGGTTCAAGGGATCCGAGACATCAAGCAAGGCCATGCCGGTGTCATGATCGTCCGATTGAAAATTGCCGAGTGAGACAGCAAGAAAGTCGCCCTCTTGATCAAGATGGGTGACGAGCAAGCCATCGAATTGATCGGGACCAAACTCAACTATCGGTGTGATCGTTCCGGAAGTCGAAAGGTCGTAGACACCGAGGCCAATATGCATATTAGCCGAGTAGAGAATGTCCGAATTGTTCTTGTCGAAATGCGTCGTAAAGGAAGAGTAGAGCAAAAAGGGACTACCCGAGACGAACTCATATTCGGCATTCTCTGTCAGCGTCACATCTTGGCCCAAGAATGTATCCGGAGAAAGGATGGTTAAAACTAGAGCTATTGCCCAGAACAGTTTGAGCCGTTTGATTTGGCCTGTTGTTTCGTCGTCGCAATTCAACATGGATATTCCGATTTATTTGAATGATAACGAAACAGGGATCAGCTAACCGGGATCCGAAATCAGGTCAGTTTACAGGAATTAGGAGTTAAGTATTGGGAGGAGGAAGCTTGGCTATTGCTTTGTCGTAAATTCGGACTATCGGACTATCGGACTATCGGACTATCGGACTATCGGACTATCGGTCCTCGGTATTTCGGACAATCGGACCATCTGAAGTTCTGTATTTCTGTTAACGTATCTTCTCCTTCTCAAACGCTCTTATTTACTATGCCCCCAATATCTCTATCCGTTGTAGTTCTCTGCTACCAGACCGGAGAAGAGGCCATTCCGGTCCTCAAGGATATCGCGCGCAGTTTGGAGAAGGCAGACATCGACTTTGAGCTACTTCCCGTCGCAAACTATTGGGACGAAGGCAAAGACGACACCCCAAGATTATTGAAGGATTGGTCCACAACTTGGGAAGGATCGAATCCCGTTAGAGTTTTAGCGGAGCATAAGAAAGGTGGGATGGGTTGGGACTTTCGAAATGGTCTCGATAATTGCAAAGGGGAAGTTTGCGCTGTAATCGATGGGGATGGGCAATACCCCGCCGACTCCATTGTTGAATGCTACAACAAACTCCTAAACGAGAATCTCGATCTTTGTAAGACCTATCGGACTTCCCGATCAGACAGCGCATTTAGGCACCTGACCTCTTTTGGATTCAATCTGCTATTCAAATCACTTTTTCCTGATACTAAAGCTAGGGACATTAATTCGAAGCCTAAGGTCATGTCTAAATCGACAGTAGAGCTCATGCAATTGGAGTCTGACGATTGGTTCATCGACGCAGAAATAATGATTAAAGCAGGCAAGTCAAGATTGCGTATAGGCGAGATTCCGATCGAATACACAAGTGGTGTTCGAGAATCTTTTGTAAGGCCATTAGATATCAAAGAGTTTTTAGTAAACCTCAAGGAATGGCGAGGAAAATTATGAGATTTATTACTTCTGGCATCACTTTTCTTGTATTGATTTCGGTCCTTCTTTCTTGTGAAGAGGCACCGCTTGTAGAGGTCGATGAGTTCAATCTCTTGCCTTCAAGTGAGAATGGAAAGCTGCCTTCTCTCTCGAAAACGGCCGATGGAAATCTTCTATTCTCATGGGTTGTGAGTAAGGGAGATAGTGCCAGTCTGCATTTCTCAAGTTTCGACGGCACGAAATGGTCTCCCAGTGAGATGGTTGCCGAGGGAATGGATTGGTTCGTCAACTGGGCCGACTATCCGAGCGTCTTAGATTTGGGAGAAGGAAAACTGCTAGCCCACTTTCTTCAGAAAAGTGGAAAGGAAAACTATGCCTATGACGTCAAGCTGACGCAGACCGAAGATGGTGGCAAGAACTGGTCAGAGCCTTTCAGTCCGCACGATGACAATACTCCAACAGAGCACGGCTTTGTGTCCATGATTCGAAGTGATGAAGGAGCTGAGATTGTATGGTTAGATGGCAGAAACTACGCCAGCGAACTCGGCGGCATCTCTATTAAGCCGAAGGCGATGTCTCTTCGGACTGCAAAGATCTCTTACGATGGGAAAGTCGTAAATGAGCGCTCATTAGATTCCATGACTTGCGACTGTTGCCCAACAACCATGATATCTAGTGAGAAAGGTCCCGTGGCTTATTACCGAGATCGGACAGACGAAGAAATTAGAGACATTACAAAAGTATCAGTGGCCAGGGGCAATAAGGATGCTGCTTCTGTGGATGGATGGAAGATTGCAGGGTGTCCTGTGAATGGTCCCAAGGCTGCTGCCCAATCCGGAAGTCGTCACGTACTTGCATGGTTCACGGGAGCTAAGGAGAGCCCAAAAGTTCAAGTCCGATTCAGCGAGAATGGAGTACTTGGAGAGACCCTTCGTGTTGACGAAGGTAGTCCTATTGGGAGGGTAGACATCGATTGGCTAGACGACACGTCGGCATTGGTCCTTTGGATAGAGAAATCGGAAGATCAAAGCGAGCTCATGCTTCGCAAGATTTCAATGGACTCTTCAGAATCCGATGTACTGAGTCTTGCGACAATTCCCACCTCAAGATCCACTGGGATGCCGCAGCTCGAAATTATCGATGGTAATGCCTTTGTCGCCTGGACCGACCTAGACAAGGGTATCACACTTCGCCGTATAAGTGCTCAAAGCTTTGACAGCTCCAGACCGAGTCTCTAGTCAGATTACTTCAGCAAAGTGATAGTCTGTACAAGACTTTGATCGAGGCTGACGAAACGGACGAAGTAGGTGCCACCAGCAAGATCGCTCGCGTCCACTGAGACCTGAACCAATTCGCCAGCTCTGAGACTTCCTTCAAAGAGCATTTTTTGTAATCTACCCTGCATGTCGAAGAGCTGAACAACTGCGTCTCCTCTCTCCCGCGCGCCGAATCGGATCGATGTGCTAGGATTGAAAGGATTTGGGTAAGCCGGATAGAGAACGAAAGCATCTGCCATGTCTGTAATTATTTCGACGATGGGAGAGTACTCAAAGGCGCCATCGAAGTCGATCTGCTTAAGTCTGAATCGATTTAGTCCGGGCTCGAGGTCTTGAATCGTGAATTCATAGTCTTGTCGCTCCGTCGTAGTGCCATGTCCGTCCACAAAGGAAAGAAGTTCGAAGCCAGCATTTTCGTTTGACATTTGAACTTCGAAACCCGCGTTGTTGTCTTCGCTGATTGTAGTCCAGGCTAATAGAACATCTCTATCCTGCAGATCGGCCGTGAAGGACGAAAGTTCTACAGGAAGGAAACCGTTCGTCGCGAGTGGTGAACCGTTCCCACCAGAAGCGGCCCATGATTCGGGAAGAGAATTATCTAGACTTGGGTCTCGAAGCACCAAGGTTGGCCCAGTCCCATCGGGGCTAGTTGGCCAAGGAAAATCATTGTCATAGTCAACGAAATCTACGAGGCAATCCGTCGGGGATAGGAGCCGAACTTCATCGTTCGAACCAAAACCGAATGAGATATCACCGATCACATTGCTAAGTCCGGGAAAAACTGCCTGGAAAGTTAGTTTGCTCTTACTGACGATGAGATATCCTCTTGCAGGAATAGTTGTGCCGCTTGGGAATCCGTAGAGACCGGAATCTGTCTCGTCTTTGATCTTCCAGGCTGCCGCATCGACGATGGAGGAAGTCGGATTGTAGATCTCAATCCAGTCCTTAGGGTCGGGAACTAGAGCTGAATTGTAGTTGATTTCGTTGATAACGAGCGGAGTCGGTGCAGGTATGCAAGGGTCCGATGCAAAAATTTCTATGTCTGGTTTGTTCGAGGATGACCTCGCGCTATTATTATCGATGGCTTCCGCTTTCAGCTCGATAAAGCCGGTCGGTGGGCTATTCCAATTCAATGAGTAGGTGCCGCCGCCGCCGCATGAAGTCGTTCCGACGAGCTTCAAAGGGTCAACCACATTGACGAAGTCGTAGTAAATTTCGATTTGTGAAACAGATCCACCTGGATCTTCGCATTCTCCAGAAATCGCAATCGAGCTGGGATTGATAAAGGGAGGACCTCCATCTACGGGAACGAGAATATTAATTTTGGGAAATAAGTTGCCGTTCGGCGCTCCTGGCGTACCCCTCAAAGTAACCGACGCACCCCAATTCTCTGGATGGTTTGTGTTATTGGCAGAAGGATCTCTTAGGGACAGGGTAGAACCATCTCCGTCCGATTCTTGTCCCCATTTTGGACCATCTCCATAGGTCACGATATCTGCAATATTCAGCGTCTCGTTCAAGAGACGAAGTTGCTCACCATTGTTCTCAAGCCCGCCTTGAATAGGGCCAAAGTCACCGATAACAATATTCGGATCTACGCCGGGGAAAGCAATAAGGAAGGAAGACCGAATTTGCGATAAGATAAGGTATTGCCCTGGTTGCAAGACCCTACTAGGCAGAGGAAATACGTTCGAATTTCCGTCCACGAGCTGCCAATCTTCCAAGTCAGCGGCCGAGTTACCCCTGTTGTAAAGTTCGAGCCAGTCCTCTGGATCGGGAAGAGCATCAGGGTCAGCATTATAGCTGATTTCATTGATGACGACCTGGGCAAAGGAGAGCCGCGGGAGAATTAGGCCGAAAGCCAAGAGGAATAGAATTGTGGAGGAATGCCTAGAAAACATGGTAGTTGGAGTTTGCCTCATCGCTTAAGTACTGATATCAAGCAACAGAGCGCAATAATGGTGCCGAGGGGACAATATAAGGAATAATTCTGGCGGACAAGCCAAGTGCAACTTTCGGAATTGCTTTTCGCTATTTACTTAGGCTTCGCTCTATATTCGTGCGAAGAGTTTTCAATATTATAAATCTAATCAAGGACTAGCTATGTATGATCTTCTTGCCTTTCTAGTTATCGGCGGAGCTGCTGGGTGGATCGGGAGTCAAGTAATGAATACCGATTCTCAGAATGTGGTCACCAATATCGTTGTCGGAATTGTCGGTTCAATGGTAGGAGGTTATCTCATGCGGGCGGTTGGAATCTATACCTATGGTTGGGTCGGAAAAACCATCTCAGCTACAGTCGGTGCAATTGTTCTTCTTTGGGTCTTGAAAATGGTAAAGAACAAGTAGCGAGGGCCGAGTTGCGAGACTGCAGTGCTGGTTTCTAGAAGTAGAGGGGTCTGAATTTTACCTTCCTTCCAAACTGAAGGGCGGGAGCGGGAATTCTGACGAAAGAAAAGGTCTTAAGAAATCCGCGTAGATAGGGGTTTTCGACTTTAATCTCTCTTAGGAAATCGAAATCGAGACCGACCATCCAAATGCGTTCATGGGGCTCTTCCGCTGAGCTGACGGCCCGCGTCAATCCGTCGGCGCTATGACCGATTGACAAACCAAGCCATGCCGGCCACCAATCTAACGATGGTGAGATCAGGTCCGGTCGAAGGACGAGCCAATGACTTATACCGTCATAGTCTTTGACGAGATTTCCCAAGATCGACGTTGAGTTGTCGTAATTGTCCGACTTGTGATAGGAATACTTTAGCGTGAAGGGAAGTGGTCCATCCGCGACCCCTTCGTAGGCGCCGCCAAGTGCACCAATCAAGTTGAAAGCGATGTCTCCAGGTGAGGCACCCCATCTTTCCGAAAAACCGTCGAGTACTTCTATTTGCGATTGGTAGATAGTGGATGTCGCGAATCCGTAGATCGCAGCTTGCCGGCCATTGAGGCCGCTCCACTTGGCAAAACTTGCTGATGCCCGCGCGATTTGCCATGCTGCTGCTGTATGTCCAAGTTTGTCTTGCTGTTGCCAATTCTGCCAATCGTTGTGGAAGTGGAAAGAGCCCTGTTCGTAGTCGGCGTACCAGAGTGTGCTAAGCCCGACTATTGAAGCGACGTCGGCGACCGCGAGGAGGGCAGTGCCAGTGAGGAGACGTTTACCATTTACAGTGTTCCGTTTTCCGAAGTGGGTCCGCCGTTTGCCGTTTGCCGTTTGCCGGATTGGAAAAGCCGGTTTGTGGTCTACGGTTCGCGGGAAGAGGTTAACGGATTTTAACGTGGCCTGAAAGCGCAGAGAATCCTGATTACCTCTGACGACTGACGACTGGAAGCTGACGACCTCCCTCTCAGCCCCCCAGCTCCTTAGCCCATTAGGCGCACAGCCCATATTTTGCCCTAAGGCATCCATCGGTTGTAAGCATGCGGTCAGGCAAAGCAATATGATCCACCTGCTAGCCATCCAGCTATATCCCTAGCACACCACAGGCATCTGTAATCAACTCCTGTGCGGCTTCCGGTGTAGTGGCCTCGGCATAGATTCTTAAAACAGGCTCGGTGCCCGATGGTCTAACCATCAACCAAGTGCCATCGTCCATGCGGAATTTATAGCCGTCTAGGCTTTCCCGCTTGACCGTCGTTCGTGATCCGGCGGAGTCTATACCCTCGCCTGCAAGCCTGGAAATTACAGAGTCTTTCACTTCCTGAGTCAAGTGGGCATCGTTTCGGACGCAATAATGTGCTCCGTAGGTGTCGAAGAGATCTTGAACAAGCTGCGACAAACTCTTACCTCGTTTTACCATCATCTCTGCTATCAACAAGCCGATGTAGATTCCATCTCGCTCGGGAATATGACCTTCAACGGCCATGCCTCCAGATTCCTCTCCACCAACTAGAACTTGACCATCCACGATGATCGGAGCGATGTATTTGAATCCGATTTTAGTCGTGTGAATTTTAATGCCCATTCCCTCGGCCATTCTATCCAGCATATCCGTGCAAGAGAAAGTTTTAACAATGTCACCACGCATCTCTCTGTCGTTGTGGAGAAAATCTACCAGTAGGCATAGGATTCTGTGCGAGTCGACGAAGTTGCCTTTCTCATCAAAGAGTCCGATTCGATCGGCGTCACCATCAGTTGCGAGACCTAATCCGTATTTTCCGCTCTGCATCAACTTCTTCATTTCTTGCAGATTTTTGGCGATGGGCTCTGGAGCCTGTCCACCAAAAGAAGGATTGAAATCATTGCGAAGCTCGGCAACCTTGTCTGAGCCCAATAGCTCAGCTAAAATTCCCATCCCTGCTCCGTGCATCGCATCGTAAGCCATTTTGAAATTGGCATTTTTAATAGTATCGATGTCGATACCAGCACGAATGGCGTCTTTATACTCACCATTTAGATCGATGTAGGAAATCAGACCCGAATCCACATAAGCTTGCAACGTGTCTATAGATGCTTGTTCTTTTGAGCATTCATCAAGGAAGCTTTCCACTTCGTCGATCTGTGCAGGCAAGGCTGGTCCGCCAAAACTGGCCTTTATCTTATAACCACTATACTGAGGAGGATTGTGACTTGCCGTGATGACAATACCCGCGTCCTTTCCATGCTTAAGAGTCGCCAAACTTACAGCTGGTGTCGTCGAGTGGTTATGTGAGATTAGACTTTTCACTCCTACTGAGGCAAAGACTCTTGCAACATGCTCAGAGAATCGATCTCCATCAAATCTAGTGTCATAGCCAATGACAACTTCGGGATTATCAGATAGAGTTTTTAACCATTTGGCAGTCGCCAAGGTGACGGTCTCGAGATTCTTGATGGTGAATGTATCTGCGATTATGGCTCTCCAGCCATCCGTTCCAAACTTGATTTCTACTGACATATGATGGATTTATGTATTCGATTTATTAAGCATTTCCCGAGCCCCTGATAGGGCTGCGTCTGAAATTTGTTCGCCACTTATGAGTTGCGCCAAAGCTCTCTCTCGTTCGGCTTCACTCAGGTAGTTGATTTGTGTCTCGGACCGACCTTCGCTCTCTTCTTTTTGCACTAAATAGTGATGATGACCATGCGCTGCAATCTGCGGCAAATGCGTGATGGCCATGATTTGATGTCGTTTTGCCAAGGTCCTCATGCTGGTGCCCACCTTGTGGGCTATCTGACCTGAAATACCTGTATCAATCTCGTCAAAAAACAGAATCGGTAGGTGCTCTTGTCTAGCGAGAATGCTTTTGAATGCAAGCATAATTCTACTGACCTCGCCACCAGAGGCAACCTTGGTCAAGGCTTTGACCGGCTCACCTTTATTTGTTGAGATAAAGAATTCGACTAAATCCATTCCACTGGACTGCGCAACCACCGGACCTTCGCTGGTGGAAATCATTCCATTGTCCTTCTTCTCGATTTTGAAGCGCACAACCAAGTCCGCCTCACCTATTCCCAATCCGGCCAGCTCGGATACCAATTCGGCCTCCATTTTCTTGGCCGCCACTCTGCGCTTCTGGGACAAAGTATTGGCCTTCTCAGACAGCGAAGCTTTTCCAGCCTCGATTTGGCGGTCCAGATCTTCTAGATCCTTATCGATATTGTCCGTTTGAAGAACCTCGCCAGAGACCATTTCCCGATGAGCCAAAACGGATGCAACGCTGCCGCCGTATTTTCTCTTAAGCATTTCGAGATCACCGAGACGTTGTCTCACAAACTCGACCCGTTCGTCATCTAGATCCATTCCGGATAGAAATTCGTCTAGTAGATTGGCTGATTCGCGAATCGAAATCTCAGCCGATTGTAGCTCTTTATAGATCTCCTCTAACTTCACATCAAGATCAGATATTTTCTCCACTCGCTTTCGGACGTCCACCAAACGATCATAGATAGATTGCTGGCCTTGCGTAAGTGCCTCGGTTGCAGAGGAAGAAGTGCTAGCAATTAGCTCGACGTTGTCAAGGATCTTGACCTCGTCTCTCAGCGTGTCTTCTTCATCATTCTGCGGTCCTACTTCATCGATTTCTTTGAGCTGAAAGGCATAGAGATCCTTCTTTTGCTCTAGCTCAGACCTGCGCGAAATGAGGTGCCTCTTTCTTGACATGGCGGACTGCAGCCAATCGAAAGTCTTCCGATACTCCTCGACATCTTGGACGAGACCAGCATAGCCATCGAGCAGTTGGATATGGGAATCAGATCGGAGGAGAGATTGATTGTCGTGCTGTCCATGGAGATCGATCAGACGACTCGAAATATCTTTGAGTGTCGCGAGTGAGGTGGGGGAGTCGTTGACAAAGACCCGACCCGAGCTGGCGGAGATCTCGCGCCGAATAATCAAACTCGGCCATTCCTCCAATTCATTTCGCTCTAATATCTCGGAGATACCAGAACCTTTCGAATAGGCGAATTCCCCTTCAACGATGCTCTTCCTCGCTCCTGATCGAATAAACTCTTTAGCTGCACGTTCGCCGAGAATTAGCTTCAATGCTCCCACCAATATCGACTTACCCGCACCGGTCTCTCCTGTTATAATATTGAGCCCAGGCTTGAATTCAACTTCAAGCTCTGAAATCAGGGCATAGTCTTTTACACGGAGGGTAAGTAGCATAGGGGAATATAGCTTTCAGATGTCAGTCTTCAGTCCTCAGGGTGAAATAAAATCTCATTCCTTTTTCAGCACATGACAATTGACCAAGGCAATGCTAGGTCCATTTTCGCGAGAATCTGACCGTCAGCAAGACATTTACTCTGATGTCAAATGTTGCTCGTATTGGAGATCACGAGACGATCATACCCAGTGAATCGGTCGGCGAATTTGAGCGAACATAGAAGGTGATCAGCTCGTACATCGAAACCTGGTTATGTAATACCAATCGAGAAAAGATGAACTACATTCGTACAATAGCTCTCCTCACTTTCTTCAGCTTATCTCTGCAAGTAAAACCCGCCCAGGCCCATCCATGGGGAGGACTTGTTGTTGACTCCATTGGTAGAATATTCTTTACCTTTGTATGTCCAGTCATTAGCGATCGTCACATAGCTTGCATTTGGCAACTGGATCCTGACGAAGCAAGCCCAAAGCCTACGTTAACTGCTCAAAAATCTCCAAGCGACTTAATCCTTACCCGATCTTATGGGCGCCAGTTGTATGGAGCTGAGCGCGATCTAAATCGCGGTGAATACCAGACTCAGCTGTGGAAATTGGGCGCTTCTGGAGAACACCAAAGCGTAATAGAATCAACAAAGAACCCCTTCCAACTTTCCCCGCAAGCGTTTACAGTAAATGATGAGGGCTCGTTATTCTTTGCGCATGAGGCGAAGATCTACCGGCGTACTCTGGGCGGCGAAATATCTGTCATTGCAGGTGGTGAACGAGGATATCGCGACTCACCAGGGGTCACTGCCCAGTTTGATAGGATCTCGATCTTAGCATGGGGACCTGATGCTGCGCTGTACATCGTTGACAAAGACCGACTGCGACGCATGATGCCAAACGGTGAAATAGACACTATAGCTTCGGGGATCAAGGAATCTTCTCCCGAAGATCTGCCATTTTCAGGAGCCAATATCATGTTTGACATGGCAATAGACAGCTTGAAAAATGTTTACTTGGCCTACTATGGAAACAGACGCGTGCTCAAAGTTTCTGCTACAGGTGAGATTACAACAGTTCTTAGATCAGAGGGTGACTGGTCTCCACACGGCGTTGACTGTTACAAAGGAGAAGTGTATGTATTGGAATCTACAGTGGGTATTCCGACTTGGTGGCAGTTCTGGAAATCCACTGAAATTCGTCCCCGCGTCAGGAAGATCAACTCAGCCGGCGAAGTGGAAACGCTCTACGAGCATCCGGCGGAAGAATAAGACAGAAAGCCTTCAAAAAATTATCCCAACCTTTCTGATGTCTGAGGGTTGATGGCAATTGTCTTTTTAATCAGGGACTTGAGAGGTCCTGCCGTTCGAGATAAGCCACACATCAAGAAAATCAAATGCAGTACTACTCCCGTCCAAGTTGAAATCGGCCTGTTGATATTCAGGAGGACCGCCGTTTGCAGACAACCAGCTGTTCAAGAAGTCAAAAGCGGTGACGGATTGATTAATGTCACCATCTCCGCCCCACATCGCGAAGACGTCTGGCCCTGTGTTGACTTGAACCATGGCGTTTCCGCCAATGGCTTGTGTCTGAGCTGAGGAGAAATCATAAGTCGATCCGGGCGAAACGGGTGTTGCACTGATAATTGGAAGGCTGTTTCGGTGTCTCACTACGAGGTGAAAGTCATTAGTCGGGACTGGAAATGTAATGCCTGGAGTTCCAGTCAGGGGATCAGCCACCTGCCCATCTTCCAGAAGCAGACCGGCCCTCTGAGCCACCATGGATGTAGCATCATTCGCATCGGTCCAGAGTTCGACCACAATCCAATCAATTATTGCATACGATCCATTGGAGCGGACTTTCAAACTGGATTCTCGTCCGTTGTAGGAAGTAACCGTTGATTGGAATATTGAATCTGAATAGGCCTGTCTGAAGGGGAGAAGATTGTTGTCTTTGAGATCGACTTTCATTTTATTTGTCGAAGCATCATAGGGCCCTGAAAGAACGACCTTAAGATTGAACTCGCTCGATTCATCGCAAGCTAGGTAGCCGGCGGGTGGAGATTCGAATTGGCTCAATTCCCAGTTTCCCGAGGAGCTCATGACAAACCAGCTCTCCTGATCTACCTTCTCTACACCATTGCTTTGTCGAGGAGGATCAATGGAGTTGTCAATAAATCTCACAAATGAAGAGGCTTTGTTTTCAACTACGTATCTGAACCATCCACAACCTTCAGCAACCATCTGTTCTGAACCCTGAGTAGGCATCAAGTTTGCAGACTGACCTTTGACATCAAGCGAGGGTAAGGCCCAACTTGGGTCCGTTCTTACATGAACAATTAAGTCTTCCTTTTCTGGTGTCAATTCTAAATCGGTCACCCAATAGATGGCATTGTAAAGATGCTGGGGTTCGGCAGTCGAATCAATGACCCAGCTCATGATTCTGTGACTGGGTTGGGTTTGGGCCCAATAAAGTGTTCGCTCATAGGGATCGATTTCCAAGGCGGTAATAGTTCCACTTTCAATAGAACGGACAGTCTCGATGCTTGTCCTATCTCCATCTAAGTCGGCTCTAACAATTCGGTTTGGATTGGTTTCGATCCAATACAGTTTGTCTTCGATCGTGTCAATTGCGAAGCCTGGAGTTCCGATGTTCACATCATCTTGCAGATATACCGCCTGTCTTTCTGCCGGCCGGTCGACATTCCAATTCGATATCTCAAGGTCCATACTAAAATCTATTGCAAGTAGGTACATTTTTCGATCCCTAGAATCTCTACTTAAGTCGAACCAATAGAAGTCAGAGATATCTGCAAGTTCTTCTTCAAGACCGGTGCCAAGATTAGCAAATCTGTAGAGTCTATTGTCGCTTGCTCCCCACAAGTATTCTTTCCCGAAGTCGAGATCAATCGAAATCAAATTCGGCATGTTGAATTTAACAATCGTCGATTCGCCAGTGCTCAAATTGCTCGATCTCAGTCTGGTTGAGCTGACCCACAACAAATTATTATTAGTTAGATCGAGAGCGAGCGGAATTGGGCTATAACAATCGATGATTGAATCGAATAAATGCGGGTCGCCGACTCCCTCGATGCTACCCCAAACTACATTACATTTGTCATCGTGATCTCTTTCAGACCACGCTAGCATCTTAGTTGGATCGAGTGCCGGGAAATCGATCGACGGTGCATATTTGATTGAAAAGATGTCAGTCTGACCGACACTTACTCTAGTGTCGCCTGACTCATCTTCGTGCCGGCGGAAATCGACCTCGTTCTCAAAAGCTCCGGCAATCTCGTTCACGTTACCTTCCGTATCGAGAATCATTCCACCTAATTCCTCATCTCCTGGACCGCCAATGCTTTTCATCCATGTAAGCCGGAGGTTGGAGTTGAACTTCGCAACAAAAACATCAGTGTTCCATTCCTCAAAAGAGCGTTCATCAGAATAATTCCGGAAATGATCTCCAGCAACCGCGTTGTCTGTGTCCAAATCAAAAGATATAGAGCTGCTGTAGCCTCCTAAAGCGAAGCCACCATTTGTATCTGCCTGTACTCTGTAGCACCACTCTTCTCCGCTCCCTCCAAATGATTTGGCCCAGACCATCGAGCCCGAAGTATCATATTTGACGGCGTAGGCGTCTAAGCTTCCATCGAAACTGCTCAGTAACGAATTCGGCCCTTCTTGATCAGCATCAAAATCGACATCTATTCCAACGAATGATCCAACAAGAATTAGGCCCTCGTCATTGTCAAAAGTGATATCTCCAGTAACAACGTAAGTTGGAGCTCCCATTTGTTTAACCCATATAAAAGCACCATCAGTTGTCATTTTCAACAGAAAGGCATCTTGTGAGCCCATGCTTATCAAATTCCCGCTTCCAACATGATCTGGATCGAAATCGATTGAATTGCTGAAAGACCCCGCGAGATAAATTTTTCCGTCCAGATCTATGGAAAGTGCATTAAAGTGGGAAAAGCCAGAGCCCGGCATGGATTTGACCCATAACAAGTTTCCATCAGGCCCATATTTCGCGACGAACGGATTTTGATTTCCACCTACTATCTCTCCATTGCTTGGATTGTCGGGGTCAAAATCGATCGTTCCCTGAAAATAACCAGCGAGGTAAATTTCTCCATTCGCGTCTGAGACTATTCGGTTACCGAATGCATAGCTTGGGGACGATCCCACGATTGTCTTACCCCATATGAAACTTCCATTCGAAGTGTATTTGAGGACCACGAGTCTAAATGCTGTAAAGGTATCTCCAGGCACTTCGTTGGAATCATCAAAATCGAACTCTCCAGATACTTGGCAGGTAACGACAATATTTCCAGAGTAATCTTCAGCAATGTAGTAGCAGTATTCCGATTCAGCCCCTCCAAAAGTCTTTACCCACTCCAATACTCCATCACTACCATATTTCGCGATAAAAGAGTCGCTATATCCCTGACTGGTTTTTGTGTCGCCAAGGACCGTGCCAGCGGGGTAGAAATCAACCGTTCCATTGAAGTATCCGGTAAGGTATTTTCCTCCCGAACTTGAGCTGATCATTAGAAGTGGGTAGTCATTTGCCTCACCGCCGAAAGTAGTCAAGTCCTGAGCATCCGAATCGAGACAAGAATAGAGAAGAATAAAAACGGTCAGAATTGTTCTTCTCATCGCGGTAATTTATTGGTGTACATGACCCAAGATATCAGATATATTAGTTCTTTCAAAACAATAGTTTAGCTAACAAAGAAATATCCCAAGACTGCGTTGAGTTACTAATCACCTCCGATCTCATCGCAGGCAGATAATTGCTATGCCATCTCACCTGACGACTGATATCTGAAGGCTGACGACTGCCTACGCTCTCCCGTGGCAATGCTTGTACTTCTTTCCGCTACCACAAGGACAAGGGTCATTCCTTCCAACGCGATCCGTGTTGACAATCGGAGCGGCCTTCGCGGTAGGATCTCGATCGGCACCTGATTGCTGCGGTGCAGCTGCAGATCCCATTTTGACTCCGTACCCTGATTTGTCGTCATGCGTGGCTTTAGCTCGGTTTTTGTCCAGTCTTGGTCGTGCTTTTGTCTGCTGATTTTTTCCACCTGAATTGACCATAGGTCCGGCCTTCATAACGATCGAGGCCGTATCTCTGTTGATCATGCCCAGCATATCGGCGAATGCGTTGAAGGCTTCCATTTTGTACTCAAGTAGTGGATCCTTTTGACCAAATGCTCTAAGACCGATGCCTTCCTTAATTGTATCTAGCTCACGTAGATGGTCTGTCCACTTCTCATCAATGGTTGAAAGAGCAGCGACACGCTCGAGAGCATCATTTAACTCTTGCCCATCGCTTTCGACTACATCAGCAACACCGACTATGGCTCTAAGAACTTTTCTGCCTTCGGAAAAATCGACGGCTAGTTTCTCCGGCTTATTCTCTTCCTGACTCTCGTGAATTCTTCGAACTCCGCCGAGGAATGGTGCTGCAAGAGCATCACGTTTTCCCTCGTAGTAGATGACAATGTCTTCGAAGATTTTATCCGCTGCGCCGTCCTCTCCTAGAATAATAAAAGTCTCCTGATCCAGCTGAGGATCGAAGGCTAGCATTCGAATTAAATCGCCTTTGAGTCCTTCGAAATCTCCGTCGCCGTAGTGATTCTGAACGATCTCATCGACTACATTTTGAATCATGTCGAGAATCTCTCCTCGGAGGCGCTCGCCTTTCAAGGCATGCATCCGTCGATCGTAGACTACCGTTCTCTGGGCGTTCAAGACATCATCGTACTCGAGCTGTCTTTTCCGGATGGAGAAGTTGTTTTGCTCAACCTTTTTCTGGGCACGCTCGATGCTCTTGGTCACCATGGAGTGACTGATCACCTCGCCATCTTCCAAGCCAAGACGATCCATGATTTTAGCCGTTCGGTCGTTGCCGAAGAGCCTCATGAGATTGTCTTCAAGGGAAACGTAGAACTGGCTGGCTCCAGGATCTCCCTGTCGGCCTGCACGACCTCGAAGCTGAAGATCGATTCTTCGACTATCGTGACGCTCCGTTCCGATTATCGCCAATCCGCCAAGTTCTTTAACGCCAGGTCCAAGCTTAATATCTGTACCACGTCCAGCCATATTGGTCGCGATAGTTACACCGCCTTGTTGACCAGCTTCGGCAACAATGTGAGCCTCGGACTTTTCTCGATCACGTTTCGCGTTCAAGACATTGTGCTTGATCTTGGCTCTTGTTAGCATTCTTGCCAAGGTCTCGGACACCTCGACAGAGGTAGTACCAACTAGGACGGGCTGCCCCTTTTCGTTGTACTCTCTAATCTTGTCGATTACGGCGTTGTATTTCTCCCGCTTACTTCGATAGACAAGGTCTTCACCGTCAAGCCTTGCAATCGGAGCGTTGGTCGGAATAACGACCGTGTCCAAAGTGTAGATCTCGAAAAATTCGCCCGCTTCAGTTTCTGCTGTTCCGGTCATGCCGGCGAGCTTCTCATAGAGACGGAAATAGTTCTGGAGAGTGACTGTTGCATAGGTCTGCGTTGCCTTCTCGATCTTTACGTTCTCCTTCGCCTCTATCGCCTGATGCAATCCGTCAGAATAACGGCGACCGGAAAGAACACGACCGGTGTGCTCATCAACGATCTGTACTTTTCCTTCTTGAACGATGTACTCTGTGTCCTTCTCGAAAAGTGTATAGGCCTTCAAGAGCTGATTGACAGAGTGAATTCTCTCGCTGCGCTCTGAGTAAAGAGTGTAAAGCTCTCGGCGTTTATCCTCAAACTCCCGGCTTAAGACACGACGATCATTTTGGTACTTGTTCTGTCGCTTTTCCTCCGTAAGGCTGGTATCGGAATTGAGCGTCTCAAGGCTGTTTTTTTGCTGCTCAGCGTGCCAAGTCTCGAGTCCGGCCGTCTCTTCCCCAAGATCAGGAATGATGAAAAAGTCGTTGTCAGTCCCAGCTGTTTGGGCGATAAACTCACGTCCTTTGTCGGACATCTCGATGCTTCGCATTTTCTCATCCAATGCAAAGTAGAGTTCATCATCAACGATGTGCATGTTCTTTGCCGAGTCCTGCAAATAGAAATACTCTGCCTTGCGCATTATTTGCTCGACCCCAGGCTCCGCCTTCAGCTTGATCAACTTCTTATTCCGTGCAAAACCTCGATGCGCTCGCAAAAGAGCTAAGCCCATTTCTTCATCGAGAGCAGAAATTTCTTTTTTATCCTGAAGTGATTCTCTTTTTCGATAGAGGCTATCGGCATGAGTAGCAAGCTGAGCTACCAATTTTCGCTGAGCCTGAAATAGCCGATCGACATAAGGCTTATACTCGGAAAATTTGCCCTCGCCCGCATTCGGAACTGGACCCGAGATGATCAATGGGGTTCTGGCTTCATCGATTAGAACGGAGTCGACCTCATCAACGATTGCAAAATGATGCGGTCGCTGGACTAATTGATCTGGATCGATTACAAAGGAGTTGTCCCTTAGATAATCGAATCCGAATTCATTGTTGGTGCCGTAGGTAATATCGGCTCGATAGGCCTCGCGTCTTCCACCTGAATGCGGTTCGAATTTATTGATACAGGCGACGGTCAAGCCGTGATAGCCGAATACGGGAGCCATCCATTCGGAGTCCCGCTGTGCCAGATAGGGGTTGACAGTGACAAGGTGCACACCATTGCCAACTAGTGCATTAAGATAAACCGGCGCAACAGCTACAAGTGTTTTACCCTCGCCAGTCTTCATCTCAGCGATATTGCCTTGGTGAATGACGATTCCACCAATTAGTTGGACATCATAAGGGATCATGTCCCATTTGATCGTAGATCCACCGGCTTCCCATTCTTCACCGACCAATCTTCGGCAGGTCTCTTTCATCACGGCGAAGGCTTCTGGAAGCATATCGTCCAGCGTCTTTGCGATGGTCTCCTTCCACTCTTTACTGAGCTTATCTAGCTCCTCGTAGATGGCCTGTCTTTCCTGCAATCCGAGGGAGTGTTGATCTCGATCTCCATCACCACTGGTATCGCCGGAGTGACTGTCTTTTAGCTGCTTTCGAAGATCGGCTTGATCCTCTTCAATCTCCTTGACTGTCTCCCTGATGCGAGCTTTGAACTCGACTGTTTTGCCTTTTAGCTCATCCTCAGAAAGCTTCTCTAGTCCTGGGAAAATGCTGTTGATCTCCTCAACAAGGGGCCAAAGTTTTGCAACGTGTTTGTCGTTGCTACCGCCTCCAAGGAGCTTCTTAAATACTTTTAACATAGGTCGTTTAAATCCTGAAAAATCCAGCAGACTAATACGAAGGGGAAAGGGGTTGGTTCGGGGCTGAGGGGCTGAGGGGCTGAGGGGCTGAGGGGCTGAGGGGCTGAGGGGCTGAGTAAATGTGTCCAACAAGTTATGAAGCGTGACCTGATGTGTCTTTAATATCTAAATGAATAAAAGATGCAAGATTTTAAGTTGCTACGAGTATGGAAGGAAACGCACGATCTGTCCATCTCGATCTACTCAAAAACACTGGCTGGAATAGATAAGGACAGAAATCTCATCTGGCAATGTAGAAAGTCCTCTTTTTCCATCTCCTACAATATTGCCGAAGGATGCGGTCGTCATACCGCGGCTGATCAAGCTCACTTTTTTCAGATGGCGAGAGGCTCAGCAAGTGAGTTAGAGTGTCAGCTTTTGCTGATTCGAGATCTGGACTTCATCAACAAAGAGGACGTGACTCAGTTGCTCGAAAAGTTAACTGGAATACAGAAAATGCTCGGGAAATTGATTAGCTTCAAGCGCCGTAATCGCTAAGCTCCCCAGCTCCCCAGCTCCCCAGCTCCCTACTTCCCCGCTCTAAACAACTCATCGTCAATGACAACCGCCATCTGACCAAAGTTTGGAACTTTGCCCGGTGCAATCTCTCTTCCGTTGATGTAGACCGCCGGTGTTCCGCTGATGCCCAGTCCCGCAGCGATATTAACATCGTTTTGAACAACGGACGCGTATTGACCTGAGTCGAGACATTGTCCGAAGCCTTCCGCGTTCAATCCCAAATTTGTGGCCATGACTTTCAAACCGGTGGGCCCAATATTTCTCTGGTCCTCGAACATCGCATCATGCATCTCCCAAAATTTATCCTGGTCTCTTGCGCATAAAGATGCTTCAGCGGCCTTTTGCGCCTTTGGATGGATAGAGCGCAGAGGGAATTGTCTGAAGACGACCCGGATATTGTCACCATAAGTGTCAAGAACTTGTGTGAGCGCTGGGTTGAAGCCCTTGCATGCTGGGCACTCGAAATCAGAAAACTCTACGATAGTAATAGGTGCATCGGACGGTCCTTTTATCGTGGCCCCTGTATCGTTTAGCGATACTCTCATTGGCTCGAGTAAAATCTCGACAGGGTATTTTTGTCGTAGCTCGCCTAGTACGACTGATCGAGCTTCTTGTGTCTTTTCTTGTTGCAAGAACTGCCGAATTTGGGCCGCGATTTCTGCCTTGGCCCGGCCCTGTAGTCTGGCCCTGTTTTCTTCGTACCAGAGATCAATATCCTGATCGGTGACCGGTGCTGTCTTCGACGTAATTGCTGTCTGGACATATTCATTCAGGGAAAGGGATTTCTCTGTAGCCTCCTTTTCTAGCAAGGTCCTTTCCACTAGGGGAGCAAGTCCCTCTTCCATGATCTTAGCCTTCTGCTTTTCAAGTTCAGCCAGTTGAGGGCTCAAGAAATTCTCTAGATCGAGCTGAGTAATAGTCCTGTCGCCAACTTTGGCTACGATCGTGTCATCATCGTACAGACTTGGCAGAATTGATAAAGATGCGATGAGCAATCCCGCGCAGAGACTTAGAAAACTTTTTTGATTTGCTAGCATGACGACCAAGTTTGAATGAGACAGAATAACGGGTGGCCTGATTGGGTGTTTCTGTGGGGAAGGTCGGATTTAGGACGAGAACGACACAGAGATCCGTTACTCGTTGTTCGTTACTCGTCTCTCGTTCAGTTCATCCAGAATTTTTGCTCCACTTTGCTCCATTAGCTCGATCTCCCTTTTTCCGAGCTCCTGAGCCCCTGTGCTGCCGATCCCCTAGAATCCAATTGAAATATTCCAATAAGGCCCAAACGTCGTGAAGTCAGGTACTCCACCGATGTCATCAGAGTCAAAACCATCAAGGACTCGTTTCCATCCCCGATCCAGAGGTGCGACTCTATAGCCGCCTTTCACAATAAAGCCGAAGCCGTATTCGTCTGTGAAATCTTCAATCCGAAGTACATAGTCGAGAACCAAAGCAAGATCCAAGACGAGGCTGGTCTTCTTCAAGGTGGTTGAAGATCCCGGATTCACTAAAACCTCTTCCCACTCTACAGAATTCGCCTGCTGCAAATCATAGTAAGATCTTCCTAGTCCGACTCCCAAGGAGGGAGCTAATACGCCCAAAGACTTCCCACCAAATTTCACCAACCCCCGCGAATAGTCTAACTCAAACAGGCTTTCCCTTAGCTGGGTACTTACGATCGCCTGCTCGTTCTTTGCCGAGGAGAACTCGATGTAAAAGCCGATTCGGCTTTGCCATCCGCCTACGCGAGAGCCGAATCCAAATGTCGTTCGTTGATCTCCCGGATGAAATTCTGAGCCTTCTTGACCCTCAATAAGAGGAGTGAAGGCATATAATTTCTCCAGATTGCTATAGCTTCTTCCGGCAGAGAAGAAGAAGTTGGACATATCCTGACCAGTTACCTGCAAAGGGAGGATGAGTAAAAGGGTCAAAGACAGAAAGGACTTCATAGATCGGATACTGAATAATTAGGAACGCTTATTATCGACTAGAATATAAAACAGTCACTCAGGATAATGTTCACCAGGCGACAGACTAGCTGAAATACGAATTCTCTACTAGATAGATCTACAAATAGACGGCTAGCTACATTATATATGTATCGTTTTTCACTTTTTCTCTTTCTGAGCCTATCACTTTCATTCGGAGGCCTAGCCGCACAACCCGGTCAATCTTCTGGGTTCTCTTTTCTCAGAATTGAACCAGGTGCCAGAGCATCAGCCTTAGCGGGTTCATTCGGAGCATTCATGGGCAATGACCCTAGTAGCGCTTTCTACAATCCTGCAACGATCAATGAACAAATGGAGGGACGCTTGTCGGCCTCCTATTTGAATCATTTGTCAGATATAAATGCTGGTTTCATCAGTTATGCTAGGGAAGTACCGAAGATCGGACTAGTCGTTGGCGGTATTCGCTACATGAACTACGGTGATTTTGAGCGGGCCGACGAAAACGGTGTTCGCGATGGATCCTTTGGAGCTTCTGACGTCTCTTTGAGTCTAGGATTGGCGAAGCAGTACCGCGAGAGAATTCGCTTTGGGGCAAATGTAAACACTATTTTTTCTGGAATCGACGATGCTTCCGCTTCGGCCCTGACCTTTGACGCTGGACTACTCTACTCGATAGCAAGTCAGGGTATAACACTGGGTGGATCGATTCATCATCTTGGACTTGTTTTCTCAAATTTTGGTGTGAGCGAAGACCAACTACCCTTCGATTTACGGCTCGTTGTTGGAAAAAACCTTGATCACCTTCCACTTTATTTGAGTGTGACTGGGTATAATTTGCACCAAATCGGAGACACAGAATCCGGAGTATCGGGTGGCGTTCTAAACCATTTGGTATTGGGAGCCGAGTTTCGATTTTCCTCCGTTGTCAAAGCCAGATTTGGCTACAATCACCAACGACATGAGTCACTTAAAACCGGAAGTCGCTTGGATTTAGCTGGCTTTTCGACAGGCTTCGGGATAGGGTTGTCGAGATTCCAATTTGACTACGCATTCAATGCCTGGTCATCGCTAGGCGGTTTGCACCAAATTAGCCTTGGGACCCAACTTTAGGTCGTTTAGCACTAGGACCGATACACCACAGCTTCAAAAAGTGCCAAATAAGCGCGATAATTATATAAACGAATTTAAATCTGACGGATCAGAGTATGACAACTGTGTCATAGCGAATCACCCAGACGAACAAAGCTTCGAGTCATAACATGCCTATCGGTAGAAAAAATCGCCTTGCCCTTAGATTTGAGCATGATCTTCAGAAGATCAGAATGTCCAAGGGATTAGACGTCCAGGACATTTTTAAGAGGACAAAAATCCGACCTGAAGTTATCGAGCGCCTCGAGACCACAGGATTGGCAGATGATCCGGTTTTTTCGACAGATATATATAAAAGACCGCTAATCAGGAATTATTCTCAAGGATTGGGAATTGATGCCGAGGATGTTTTGCGCGCTTTTGAAATGTCCCTGACAGGCCAATACGATGGTTTCCTTGCAAAGAAATACGTGGAGGAGCGAGAGTCGACTAAGCCAGTCGAGAAAAAGGAAGTATCGGATTTGATTGATCAATGGTATCCGGCTTCTGCTAGCGGGGAAGGCGAGGCCGAAGACTCAGTCAAGGAGCCAATGTCCAAAAAGAAGTCGACAAAGACAGGTGCAAGAAAGACCAAGGCTAAGAAGCCTGCTGCGAAGAAAACGACCAGTTCGACTAAGAGGTCAACTAGGGCGAAAAAGCGTACTGTGAAAAAGGCTAATTCTCAACTTGATGCAAAGACGCTTAAGACCTCCAGCAAGGAGTTCTCAAATGAGCTAGGAGATCTTGAAATGATTGAGGGTCCAAACGCCGTTGACACATCGGAGGATGATGTGGTTGGCAAGGCTGTTGAGAGTTTCATCGCGGGAAAGAAGGCCGATGGCGATGATGCTAGCTCTGAGGCGGATGCCCCTGAGACTGATAGAATTATCATTGGCGAGCCGATTGAGTCAGGCAGTAGCATCGGGCAATTAGAGGACGATGACATTCTCGACACATTGGAAGCTTTTTCGAGCCATCAAGAATTCGAAGAGCCTAAATCAGTCCAAGAGATAGAGCAGATCGAGAATCAAGAGGAAGTTGATAAGGCTGCCATGGTTGAAGATGAAGAATTGCTTGTTGAATCCGAAGACTCCGGCAAGGAAGTAATTGCCGAAGTTGAAGAAGCTCCTACCCTATCTGAGCAAGATCATAGCGAAGCCAAGTCAATGGATAAATTCAGTTACGAATCCAAGGCAATCGAAGGTGATATGCTGGAGGAAAAAAGTAGTAAGGCCGAAACAGGTCGTCTAGAAAAAGCAGAGGCTAATTCGCGACACCTTGAGAACAACAGATCTGCGGAAAAGGAAAAACCGCGAGCACCAATCAGAAAAAAGGTCAGTTCGGGATCACATATAGCGACTTTTGTCTCAGATGTCCCAGATGAAAAACCAAAGTCAGGCATCGCTAAAATGCTTGTTCCAGCTGTACTTGTTGTGTGCGCTTTGACTGCCGGAGCTTATTTTGGACCAAGTCTGCTTGCGCAGTTCGGGGACAAGAAGCCCGTGACACTAAAGTACTCCGAGGCTGCTAGCTTTGATGAGGCACCCGAATTATTTAAAGGCGTGGTCGAAACCGGACCAGGCGAGAGGGCTTATGTAATCGTAGCGATCCGGAAGGACAGCGCTCCAAGAAACGATCAATTCGATTACACTTTACGAACCACCACTAACGGGCAGTTGTATTCCGTGAATGGGACAGGCGATATATCTGCAGATAGAAACAAACTTTCTATCGGCGACTATGGCTGGGGCTCCATTCGAAAATCTCCCGGAGGTCAATTCGCAATCATTTCAGCCAATAAGGCGGATTACCCCAAATGGGAATTAACAGGTAAATAGTATGCGTCAGTCCATCACAGTTCTACTTCTTTTCATCCTAGTTTCAGGATGCAACGATGGCTTGGACCCGAAAGTCCTAAGTCAGCAAAATGATGAGCTTCGTGCTCAGCTCTCAATGAGTGCAGAGTATGTAGATAACGTAACAGGGATCATCGATGAGATCCAACAAAACCTATTTCGGATAGAACAACGAGAGGGGATTCTTTCTAGCGTGCCGATAGCTGGTGAGGGAAGCGAAAGCGCCGTTGCTGCCAATGTTCGGGACCAGGTCATCACTGGTCTTGCGGATATCGATGCCTATATCGTCGAGAACCGAGAGAAACTAGACGATCTGACAGCGAAGATGGAAAAGTCACAATATCGTATCGGGAGTCTGGAGCGATTGGTCACAAACCTAAAAGCAGCTGTTTCAAATAAGGAGAAGGAGATGGAGGACTTGAAAATGTCCTTGACCCAGAGTCAAAGAAAAGTGGCTAGTCTCGAAACGGTAGTAGCCGTTAAGGACAGCGTCATCGAGGACAACTCCGCGAAAATTGAGGCACAAGAAGAAGAGCTTACAAGTCAACTTGAGTTGCTTCGGAAGCAGGAGGAGGATTTGACCACGGCGTGGTACGTAGTCGGAACGAACGACATGCTCAAGCAAACTGGTATAATCAACGAAAAGAGAGCCGGATTTCTAAAGCTTAGAAAGAAGAGAGAAGTTGTAGATCCTGATAAGAAGCACTTCCGAAAAATTCGAACATTCCAGAATAAGCTGCAGCTAGCAGCCGACGTTGGAAAGGTCGAAGTCTTGTCACAGCACAAGAATTTGAAAGACTCCTATATGGTTGAGTACGGGGATGATGCCACTACTTTTGTCATCCGTGATCTCGACAAATTCTGGAACGTTTCGAAATACCTAGTGCTGAAAGTAGAGAGATCCTAGCCCGACAAACTTCGAGAACGCCCGAAGCTTCACTCGCCCAGACGCCCATGTGATTTTTTGTCGCTATTAACTCGATTCCGGGTTGACGAAGAGTAAAGCCCTTATCAATTGATCGCTTGAGCGTTGATTACAAGGTGGAGCTTCGGGTGAATAGATAATTTGGCGTGGCAAGATATTACGAATTAATAACTTATCTTGTCCTACTTTCTAAGGATTCGCTGAATGCAAAACCACCATTCTCCCATTCCGAGCTTTTTCATAACTTCCCCTTCCGCACCCTTAGACATAAACTTTCAAAAATGCGCCACATACTCCTGAGCTCGCTATGCGTGATCGCCCTGCTTGCATCATGCGACAGAGTAAGCCACACTGAAATGATCGAAGTCGACCCAGACGCCCCAAGTATCTCACAGAAAGTTGGTCAATATGCCAACTTCCGTTTGACCACCAACACAACTTCGCTCAGTGAAAATGAGCGAAAGATGATTCCACTCTTGATAGAGGCCGCTCGTGAGATGGATGGTCTCTTTTGGCAGCAAGCCTATGGAGACAAAGTCATGCTCCTTGAAAATATTGAGGACGACGATTTGCGTCGCTTTGCAGAAATCAACTATGGTCCCTGGGATCGATTGAGTAGTAACGATCCATTTCTAAATGGATTTGGTCCCAAACCGCTAGGTTCGAATCTTTATCCCCATGACATGACAAAAGAGGAGTTCGAAGCCGCGATCGATGGAAATGAAAGGAAGGCAGAGGATTTCAAAAGTCTCTACACCTTAATTCGCCGAGACGTCAACGACGATCTGATAAGTGTGCCTTATCGAGAGGCATTCAGGCCATCTTTAGAGCGAGCATCGAAGAAGCTCCTTGAGGCCGCCGAGTACGCAGTAAACCCAGGATTGAAGGAATACTTAACCCTTCGAGCTGAGGCCCTTCTGACCGATGACTATCAAAAAAGCGATTTGGCTTGGATGGACATGAAGACGAATCATCTCGACGTGGTGATTGGTCCCATCGAGACATACGAGGATCAGCTCTTTGGACAGAAGGCAGCATTTGAAGCCTATGTATTGGTTAAGGATATCGAGTGGAGTGATCGACTTCAAAAGTATGCCAAAATGCTACCCTCTCTTCAGAGAGGACTCCCAGTTCCAGCAAAATACAAGGCAGAAACACCAGGCACAGATTCAGATCTGAATGCATACGACGTTGTCTACTATGCCGGTGACTGCAATGCTGGATCGAAGACCATTGCTATCAACCTTCCAAATGATGAGGAGGTGCAGTTGCAAAAAGGTACTAGGCGGCTTCAATTGAAAAATGCCATGCAAGCCAAGTTCGACAAGATTCTCGAGCCGATTGCAGGTGAACTAATCGCTGATGATCAGGCAGCCAATGTCACTTTTGATGCCTTTTTTGGGAATACCATGTTCCACGAAGTTGCTCATGGCCTCGGAGTCAAGAACACGGTCGACGGTTCGGGAACGGTTCGCGAATCATTACAGGAGCTGGCATCTGCACTGGAAGAAGGCAAGGCGGATATCCTCGGATTGTACATGGTGACCAAACTCCATAAAAGGGGCGAGCTCGGTGACGCCGACCTGATGGATAATTATGTGACATTTCTTGCCGGCATCTTCCGATCTGTCAGATTTGGTGGATCAAGCGCTCACGGGAAAGCGAACATGATTCGATTCAATTTCTTCAAAGAAATGAGCGCCTTTTCTCGCGACGAATCGACAGGAAAATATTCAGTCGATTTTGAGAAAATGCAAGTGGCCATGGATGCTTTGTCTGAGAAAATCCTCACCTTCCAAGGCAATGGCGACAAGCCGGGCGTGGCAAAATTCGTTGCGGATTATGCCGTGGTCGGTGAACAACTTCAGAAGGACTTGGATTTTCTGAACGCATCAGGGATACCAGTTGACATCGTCTTTGATCAAGGAATCGAGGCACTTGGACTGTGATGAGTTCTGGCCGATGCGTGTTCGGATTGGTTATTGCTATCCTCGATTGAGAGCTTCAGCGGAAATAGATGCTTCGATTACCGGTCTTGGTATTTATCGCCGGCGTCTTTTGGGATCCCGAGCAGTGAGATCGCAACATCTGCTTGCTCTCTTCGCTATCTTCATTCTCAACGCATCTAAAAAGTAAACCCTGCAACACCCATGTCGATTCTGGATCTCTCCCCGGAGCGATGGGCTCAGATTGAAGATCTGCTCGAACGGGCGGAGAATCTCGAGCCAAGTCAAAGGACAAAAGTCCTGAAGGAGTGGTGCGACGGAGATGAAGAGCTTTACCTGCAGGTCGAGCGTTTTGCAAGCGAGGGCCAGGAAACAAAGCAGTTTTTAGAATCTCCTATTACGGCTCTTGGGAGTGAGCAACTTTGGCAAAATCTTGACAAGCAGTTCGACAATATGGAGGGTCGGATTATTGGCGGGTACAAGATTGTTTCGGAGCTGGGACGAGGTGGAATGGGAGCGGTCTATCTCGCTGAAAGAGCGGATGGTGAGTTTGAGCAAACCGTAGCTATAAAGATTATCAAGCGAGGGATGGACACGGATGAAATTGTCAGTCGCTTTCGATACGAGCGCCAGATTTTAGCCCGACTACATCATCCTAATATCGCTCAGCTTTATGATGGTGGCGTCACGGAGGAAGGCCTACCTTTTATCGTGATGGAGTATGTGGAAGGTATCCCGATTGATGAATACGCCAGAGAGAAAAAACTGTCCATTCGAGAACGGCTCAGACTTTTCCAGCCTATCTGCGAAGCGGTTCAGTATGCACACAGAAATCTAATCGTTCACCGCGACATCAAGCCAGGGAATATCCTCGTCAGTAATGAGGGACGAGTCAAGCTATTGGACTTCGGAATCGCAAAAATTCTAGAGGAGGACGAGGACAGATCGGCTCCGATTACTAAAGAGCAGGGGAGAAGGCTCACGCCAGAATATGCGGCGCCTGAGCAGATAAGAGGAGATCGAGTTACGCCATCGACTGATGTCTATGCTTTGGGTGTGATTCTATTTGAGCTTCTAACGGGTAGGCGACCCTACACTTTCGATTCTCGAATGCTGAAGGATATCGAGAAGGTTGTTACGGAGGAAGACCCTTCGAGACCTAGCACTATTGTGATGAGGCCTTCGTCTTCAAAAGGGAAAGACGACAGTGCCGATTCTAAATTAGATAGCTCGATTTTGAGTGGCGAAAGAGCCAGCTCGCCCCAGGCATTGAAAAAAATGCTTCGCGGGGATCTCGATGCCATCACATTGATGGCGTTGCGAAAGGACCCCGACAGAAGATATTCTTCCGCAGCAGAGTTATCTCTCGATATCGGTTCATTCTTGAGAGGTCGGCCGGTTGTTGCTCAACCGGATAAAGTCTCCTATAGGGTTCGGAAATTCGTATCAAGGAATAAGCTTTTGGTTGGGGCGACTCTATTGATCATGATGACGCTGGCCGGTGGAATAATTACATCTCGGCAAAGTGAGCGACGAGCTCTTGCCGAACAGAGTAAGGCTGAGGCGACAACCGAGTTTGTACTGGGAATTTTCAGGGATATTCGACCTGAGTCTCTTCAGAACGAGTTACTGATTCCTACGAGTCAACTAATTGATATTGCAGTAAAGCAACTGGAAGGAATAAAAGACTCCCTTCTATTTTCCGATTTTGCACTCGTTGTTGGCGAGATTAGTGGGCAGGTTGGTGGGCGTTCCGTGGCTGATTCTCTCGTCACCATAGCCTATAATATTAGGAGTAAGGAATTCGGCCCTCAAAGTCAAGAAGTAGGCGAAGCCGTTCTTGTTCTTATCAAATTGAAATCAAGAGAGCACAGTCCGCTGGTTGCCGACTCTTTGGCTACACAATTCCTTAGTAACTCTGAAGAATGGAGTGACCTTCATCTCGAAGTTGCCAGTGAACTGGTGACCATCAAGATTTGGCGTAACCAGTTTGAGGAGGCCAGCGAGCTACGCAGGAGAATTTCTGCAAGTCCACTGCTTCAAGGAGAAGGGAAAGAAGAAGCTTTGTTGAGAGAGATGGAATTCCATATCAGCTATAGCAAATTTGCGCCCGAGCTTATGTCTAAGGCCGTCCAGTCTTTTGATGAGGCTGGTGCTCTGGATGAACTAACTGGGGAATCGAAAGCCATAGCATATCGGAACAAAGGCAAACTTCTTGGTCTCCTCGGACAGTGCAAGGAGAGTTTGGAAAGCCACGATGCGAGTATATCTGTATTCAAGTCCATCTACGGAGATGAAAGCGCAGAGTACTACAATGCTCGTAGTGCCAAGGGATTTGACATTATGAATTGTAATCGATTTAACGATGCTATATTAGAATTTGATCGCTTGGAGCAACTTTTCGAAGCGAATGTCACAGACGCCGACGAATGGAAAGCCTATTTATCGCTCGGTAAGGCTTATGCACAAATGATGATCGGTCAGCATGAAAAGTCCATGCTAAATATAGAACGTTATCACAAACTTCGAGGTATCGAGTTAGACATTGAAAAGCCGCTTGATATGAACAAATTGCCTCACGGAATTGTTTTAAGGGCCCTGTTTATTTCAGCTTCGGCACACAATGAACTGTGTGAATCGGAGAAGGCGAATAAAATCCTTGAGAGAATAAAAGTCATTGTCGATAGCAGAGACATTGCTCACGCTAGATTTCAGGACTACCCATTGTTTCAGACTCTATACTCGAACCGAAAGAACTGCGATTAGAGCTGAGCAATAGTAAAGATGTTCTGATTTTGCCAATAATGTCGCCATAGTTAAGTGTTAAGTGACTATTATCTGGCGAGAAGGATTGGATATTGTACTCATTGCCAGTGCTTACCTAGGTCTAACCAACTACTATCAATAACACCATGTTAAAGCCATTCGCCCTCCTAGTCGTCCTAGTTTTGATTGCTAATTCCCCTGTGTCAGCTCAAGACGATCCATTATTGAGTGTCTCGATCGAAAATAGCTCTGGAGTATTGCACGCCTCAGCTGGATTGAGCAACGGATACAATTGCAAAGCGGTACTCAAAAACTGTCCTTTCGATTGGGCTTGCGACAATGCAAGTTTCGCCACCCAGTTTGATTTGGGAGTAAATATTCTTGGCGCCAAGGGAGGAGAAAATAAGGTCTCTGTTTTCGCAACGGCAGGGAATAATGTCAACACAGATGCCAGCATTACGAGAGACGGTGTCCAAGACAACTTCGAGAACTCGATCGTGAGTTTGGTATATGGAGCGGGAGCTTCATATACGAGATATTTCGGGCGCGTTGGTATATCCGGTCAGTACCGTGCGCTTCGTCTTCTAACTGGAGAACAGCGCTTGGACAATCAACAAGGTGAGCTTCTGAATATCGGATCTAACAACTATGGTTCATTCCAAGTCGGCCTCAAGATTCGACTGGGTAGAGGAAGTGGAGTTGCTGATCAGGCAAGGCGCGGCTTAGACAGCGTCGAAGATGGTTTCAGAATGCTTGACGAGTTTAGAAGGAGGATTGAGGAGGAGAGGAGGAGTAACTAGTTGACTAGCTAACTGGCTGACAAGCGTAACATCTTGTGCCAAATTATATTCAAGAAATAGCTAGCTAGCCCTTGACATAGCTTGTTTCTGGACAATCTTTTATTAGCACCTAGCACCTAGCACCTAGCCCTCAATTTCCCAGGTCTCTGGCCCTTCCAGAAGATCTTGCAACACACCTTTTCCCCTTGACTCTTGGACCTGATTCATTTGGTCTGATAAAGCACCGTCGTAGGTTGGGCGGTCTTCCTTAAAGAAGACACCGAAAGGTCTGGGCAATTCTGGATAGCGTGGCATTTGACCAATAATCTGAGCCAACTCGATGCTCGAATTGTCATGTACTGAGCAGTCATCAGCTGAAAAATCTCCGGACTCAAGATCTATAACTTCTAACCTGAAACCTTCCAGACGCAGTCCCTTTGTGCCCTTATTGAAAATCATGGGCTGACCATGCTCAAGGAAAATAGTCGACTCTGCCTTGGTGGCTTTTTCTGTGAATTGAAAGAAAGCGCCATCGTTGAAAATATTGCAGTTCTGATAGATCTCGATCAAGCTCGTACCTCGGTGGGCATGGGCCTCTAGCAAGATCTTATGCATATGCTTAGGATCGCGATCCATGGTTCGAGCCACAAAACTTCCATTTGCGCCAAGTGCAACGCTGGCTGGATTCAAGGGCTGATCAATCGAACCGAAGGGTGTACTCTT
This sequence comes from Rhodothermales bacterium, assembly GCA_965250215.1. Classification (GTDB taxonomy): domain Bacteria; phylum Bacteroidota; class Rhodothermia; order Rhodothermales; family DATKEJ01; genus CBDFNN01. The sequence goes on from CBDFNN010000004.1 coordinate 920,322, forward strand.
CGTGATCTTTCCTACTTCAGACGTAGGACTGTACTGTCCCTTTGTCAAGCCGTAGATCTGATTGTTAAAGAGAAGAATTTGGACATCGACATTCCTTCGTAGGACATGCAGAAGATGATTACCACCAATCGACAAAGAATCACCGTCGCCAGTAATGATCCACACATCTAACTCTGGTCTACTTGCCTTCAAGCCCGTTGCAAAGGTGGGAGCTCGGCCATGAATAGAGTGCATTCCGTAGGTTTTCATGTAGTAAGGAAAGCGACTGGAACAGCCGATCCCACTTATCATGACTGTGTTCTCCTTCGGAATTCCGAGTTCCGGCAAGGTCTTTTGAACTTGTGAGAGAATCGCGTAGTCTCCGCAGCCAGGGCACCATCTAACATCCTGGTCTGTTTGGTAGTCCTTTTTGGTGAGCGCCGGCGCGCCATCACCAACTGCTCCATTACCTTCGAACCCAGGGGGGAGACTAGGTTTTTTTGCTCCGGGCGGTAATGAGGGCTTTCGAACTTCTCCATCGGCCTTCATTCCTGGGGGTAAGGTCGGCTTTCGGCCTTCTGACTGGGCTTCCATTCCTGGCGGAAGCTTTGGCTTCCGAGGCTCTGGCTTTTCAAACCCGGGTGGCATTTTGGGAGTCCGCTTGTTTGGATCTTTTTGATCTGACATAATTCCGTATCTGTTGTAGTTAGACTACCTTCGACAATTCTAGCTAAGCTCGATTTTTTAAGCCTGAGACATTTCTTCTAGAACGCGATTCTCAATTTCAGCTGATGTAAAAGGTTGACCTTGAATCTTATTGAGGCCAATCAATGGGAGCAAATATTTTGCTCTCAAGACTTTGACCAACTGACCGTTATTCAACTCGGGGACAATCCAGGTTTTGAATTTGCTCAAGACCTCTCCGAGATCGGCTGGCAATGGACTGATATATCGAATGTGGATACTGGAGACATCACGGCCATTCTCTCTCATTCGTTCGACAGCTTGATCTATGGCGCCTTTGGTTGATCCCCAACCAATGACGAGGCAATCTCCACCGTCTTGTGACCCATTTACTACAGTCGGGGGAATGTCAGCTGTCATTCGCTGAACTTTTTCTTCCCGCAACTTGGTCATGAACTCGTGATTCTGAGAATCATACTCGACATTTCCTGTCTCGTGCTTTTTCTCCAAACCACCAAGTCTGTGTTCCAGTCCTTTTGTGCCAGGAATAGCCCAAGGTCTGCTCAAGGTCGTCTCGTCTCTGGCATAGGGAAGGAATACTTGCTTGCCATCAACTTCACGATTGGTGGATGTGGCATATTCCACAGGTGCTTCTGGTAAATCATCGGCCTTTGGAATCAGCCACGGCTCGGAGCCATTACCTAGATATCCGTCAGAAAGGAGTATGACTGGCGTCATGTATTTGGTCGCCAAACGGCAGGCCTCAAATGCCATATGGAAGCAATCGCCCGGGCTAGCCGGTGCAATGACGGCCAAAGGAGCCTCGCCATTTCGCCCATAAAGCGCTTGTAATAAATCAGACTGCTCCGTCTTTGTTGGAAGTCCAGTGCTCGGTCCTGCTCGCTGGACGTTCACGACAACAAGAGGTAATTCTGTCATGACAGCAAGGCCAACAGCTTCGGCTTTTAGAGCGAGACCAGGTCCACTCGTACCACAGACTCCAATGCTTCCGCCAAAGCAAGCTCCAACGGCGGCACCAACAGCAGCGATTTCATCTTCAGCTTGGAAAGTCCGGACGTTGAATCTTTTCATGCCACTAAGTTCATGTAGCAAATCGGATGCCGGCGTAATGGGATAGGAGCCATAGAAGATTCCTACTTTCAGCTTCTCACTTGCGGCCGCAAAACCAAGTGCTAGCGCGCGGTTACCATGTATCGATCGATATTTGCCTGGGGTTAGCTTTGCAGGAGAAACTTCGTATCGATATTCGAAATCCTCAACGGTCTCTCCGTAGTGAAGTCCCTTCTTGAAGACATGCATGTTGGCTTCAAGGACGGCGGGTTTTCTGGCAAACTTCTGATTTATCCAGTCGAAGACGGGTTCTGTTGGTCTGGAGTAGAGCCACAGACAAAGTCCAAGGGCGAACATGTTCTTGGATCGATCGATGTCCTTGAAATTGAGGCCGCTATCCTTGAGGGCCTCGCGTGTTAAGTTGGTGAGTTCAACCCGATAGACTTTGAATCCGTCAAGAGTGTCGTCTTCCAAAGGATTTTCGTCGTACTTGGCTAATTCAAGATCTCGCCTTTCGAAGGAATTGACGTTGATAATGAGGGATCCTCCTTTGCGAACCCTTCCAATATTAACTTTCAACGCAGCGGCATTCATAGCAACTAGCATGTCTACCTCATCACCCGGGGTGTGAATATTCACGCTGCCAAAGTGAAGTTGGAAAGCACTTACACCGTAGGTAGTGCCAGTAGGAGCACGAATTTCAGCCGGAAAGTCCGGTAGAGTTGCCAAATCATTGCTGGCAAAAGCAGATGCAAGGGTAAATTGATTTCCCGTTAATTGCATACCGTCTCCAGAGTCTCCAGCAAAAAGGATGGTTACATCCGCGAGATTTTCGACTGGGATTTTTGAGTCTGGTGTGCTGAGAGATCCACTCATACGATCAGAGATTGGGTTGGTAGATTTGTGTCTGGCTGAATTTAGGGTACAGAGATTGGCTTGTCTAGCTCTTCTGAATTTTCTGGCTGATCTTGATGATTTGGCGGATCTGGCTCTTCTAGCTTTTCTGTCTGATCTGGTCGGTCTAGCCTATCTGCTTTCCCGTCATCTTGAGCAGTTCTGCAGGGATAACGAGATCTTAGTCGGACTAGTTTATCATACTGTTCAAGTTTGTCACGAGATTCAATTTTCACCAGGCGCACCATCTAAGCCGCAAGAAAAAAAGACAATCGCATGGGCTGATTGCTAATTGACCCTGGCCTTCATGTCGAATTTCGGCACAAGAATCTCGAAGGACTCGCCATCTTCAGGTTGCATTAAATAGCTACCGTGCATCCAGCCTTCGAAAGTTTCTATGACACAGAAGCTCTGATATTTGTGCTCTTGGCCTGGCTCAAGGATTGGTTTAACTCCAATTACCCTTTCACCCTCGACTTCCCATTGGCGTCCTCCCTTTTCTTTTATATACCAGTGTCGGCGAAGTAATTGGGCTTTTTGGCCCTCTTTGTTCTCGACGCGAATGTGGTAGGCAAAGACGAACTTTCGACCCACTAAATCGGACTTCCCGTCAAGATAGACGGGGGTCACCTCGACGATGTAACCGTGGCTTTCTTCGATATATGATTTTAGGCCTAAAATCTGGCTTGTCTGGCTTGTCTGGCTTCTCTAGCGGATCTAGCTTATTTGGCTAGATTGGATACTAGCAATGACCTAGTTGACTTTGCTGACAGGATGACGTTCCTCGCACTCCTCCCTATGGTTCTGAGACAAGAAAGTAGGGTATTGATTGAAATAATTCCCAACAGGAGTTTCAGACAAAATAGGCAGAAAAGGTCTCGTCAGACTGATAAGCCAGACGCGGAACGGCCCCAAATGGAATTCGTATTCCATGTCTAATAACCGTCAATAAACTCAAAATGGATCCTGGACTTCATGTCAAACAAGGTGTCAATCACCTTAACAAAGTTCTTCAATACGCACCCTTCGTTGTCGCTGACGGTGAAGCAGAAGTCTTCTTGACTTGGGAAGATTGGAACGTTGTGGCGGATGCACTTTTCCACATGGAGACTCCGCGTGAATTTATTCCCGAGGAGATTTTGGACTATGTCTTGGACAGCGAGAATCAACACATCATTTTGAAGACTACAGGGATGATGATCCAAGTAGCTGTAATGTAGTTTTGCAAGACGGTTGATTACTCTGCAAATTCCCAGTCTGTCGCTTGACTGTTTATTAACAAGTTTCCTCGATATTCTGAGTTACATTTGTGAAGTAACACGGTGTCTAGCTAACCGTTTTTCGCTTACTCGCATTCCATTGATGGAAAGTCAGCTTGGCTCGCATTCATGAAAATCTATCTGGACTACTTAAAGAACATTCTCGAGAACGGCACCCTCAAAATGGACCGCACGGGTACCGGAACGGTTGGTGTCTTTGGATCCCAGATGAGATTTGATCTTTCGGAAGGTTTTCCGCTTGTAACAACAAAAAAACTACACACTCGCAGCATTATTCACGAGTTACTGTGGTTTTTAAGTGGCGATACCAACATCAATTATCTCAAAGAGAACAAGGTTCGAATTTGGGATGAGTGGGCGGATGCGGATGGCAATCTCGGGCCGGTTTACGGGAAACAGTGGCGAAGTTGGGAAGGAAAAGACGGAGCCGTTCACGATCAGATATCGACAGCTATCGATATGATCAAAAATACACCAGAATCTCGACGAATTATTGTCAACGCCTGGAAAGTTGACGAGATAGAGCAGATGGCTTTGCCGCCTTGTCATCTCTTATTTCAATTCCACGTATCCAAGGGAAAATTGTCTTGTCAATTATATCAAAGGAGTGCAGATAGCTTTTTAGGAGTGCCATTCAACATAGCCTCCTATGCCCTGCTTACGCACATGATTGCGCAACAATGTGATTTGGAGCCTGGCGATTTCGTTTGGACTGGTGGAGACTGTCATATCTACAGTAATCACCTTGAGCAGGTCGAATTGCAACTATCACGTGAACCACATCTCCTTCCATGTCTTGAGATAAAGCGTTGTCCTGAATCGATTTTCGACTATCGATACGAAGACTTTTCAATAGAAGAGTACAACCACCACGAAAGTATTCGAGCCAGCGTTGCTGTGTGAATTCCGATTTTTCCGACGTCAGAAGTAGTGTAAAGTCAAGAATAATTGTTATTTTTGTCAACTTCAGCCTCGCAAGCTGATTTCTGCATTCCACCACCGTTAGTTAGAAATTGCAGCGCCGGACATGAAAAAAGCTAAAGAGAAAGCTTCAGGGAAACGTGAGGTCAAGATTCAATTCCCTATCGACAGTTATTCGATAGCTCACAATTTGACCTTTCAGAGGTCTCTATATCTTGGCGTCATTGCCGGTTTGGTGATGTTGTTTTTCAACTATTGGCCAAATTCTGAAGGCTCGATTCAACCGCGAGTTTTTTCAATTTCGCACGGAGCATTTGCACTGGCAACGAACTCGGAAAATTCAGGAGAGCTTCGGCAAGTGGCTTTGTTGGCGGAATTGGTCGAGAAAAAGAAGGAGATAGTTTATTCTGACGAGGATCCAGGCGGACAATATGTTTTAGTGGTCGCGTCAATGCGAAATGCAGAGTCAGCAGTGAAAATGCTGAAAGAGTTGAAGGAAAAAGCTTTAGAAATGGAGGTTGTAGAAGACCTTTCCGAAGATCAAATCTGGTATCGAGTCGTCGCAAAACGATCTAGCAGGAAATCTACTGTTTCCACGCTAGCTCGGAATCTGGACTTTGAAACATGGATGACACCTCTCAGTGATCAGGCCAGAATCGTTTTGACGATCAAATAGGGCACTGTAGTAACAGTTTCTTATCTTTGTCATCGATTAACCCGCAGATGTCTCGCCATCGCCTAGTTTATTATCTTAGGATATTACACCGGATTCGTGACATGAAGCGTGTACACCTTTCGTCTCGTCCTAATTTTCACCATGAAATTATTACCAAACCAAATTGAATCTAGTCTAACAGACCAGCAGCTGCGCCAACTATCTGCTAAAGGATTCCTTCGAGTTGAAGGGATTGGTATGTATCGCAAGAACAATGCAGGGATTACTTTCGAAGCCTTTGAGTTTGATGGCATTGTTGATGATAGTGGAGTTATTGGATCCGTTAAGGCAAAAGAAGAAGTCCCAGCCTGGCTGGTGGAACGCGGAAAAACGAATCATAAAACGGATCACTCAACCCTCGCAACAGAGATCTCGAACCGAAACTTGCCACAGGGTTTGACTCAAGCGAAGGTCATCAATGATCGAAAGGAACGACACATTCAACGAAAAAAAGTCCAAATGAAATCAAAATCACGGTCTCGCGATCTAAGCATTTTAGGAATCACGGCTTTGTTAGCCTTGATACTATTGCTCCTGCCTTTTTGGCTTGTTGACTCAGACGATAGGAGTATTTCAGACGTCTTGGCTGGCAATTCTAATACTGGTACGTCGTTAGTGGCGGGTCAAGTTGAGAATTCGTCAAATGGCGACGCTGAAGCTGTCGGTATTGACTCCGCCGGAGAAAAAGTCCTCGAAGAGCCAAGACCAAAGGATGCAGCGTACTCGACCGCTTCTGAGCGCGAGCGCAAAGCCGCGGAAAAGGATATACCCATCAAAACGCCGGCAACTAAAACCACGGATGCAAAAGTCGAAGTTAAATCGACCGGCAATGTCAGCCTTATCAAATCAAAGCTAGGAGATGCCGTTGGTGGTCAATTCGCGATAGTTGTCGCTTCGATGAAAAGTATCGAGTCTGCAAAAAAAATGGCCGAGGAATTCAAAGGGAAAGGAATTAGTCCTGAGATTGTCTCTTCTCCTGTCAAAGGTCAGACTTACTATAGGGTGCTTCTTGGAAGGTATAATAAAAGAAGTGAAGCTGAATCGAGTCAAAAATCACTTGGCGGAGATTTCTGGATCACGCGATTGGCCAATGGTTCAAAACTGCTCGCCACAAGCTAAAGAATAGTGTTTCTGATTTGAGTCGCTTCTTAAGGCGCTCTAGGTATGCGACTTTGAGAGGTCTCCAGCGTTCGCTCTAGATGAAAGAGATTCACAGTCAAACTGAAATGATGGAGCTCTTGGAAAGCGAGCTTCCACTATCCTGTGTAGTCGTTCAAGGACTCGATCTAAGACCATTTTCTGCCAAACTATTAAATCGTTCTGCGGAAGGTGCGACCTTTCTTGGATGTCAAATTGAAAGCATTGCGCTAGATCATGTCTTGAAGACTGGTGGTTTAGTTTTTCCAACCTTACCCAACCTGCCATTTGAGCCCTATCGGCCTCAACTCTACAATGTCGATGAGCTGATGGAAGGATATAAAATTGGCAAAGAAGGTAGTTTTTATTCGGATACTCGTGATAGCAAGATCTATGATCATTATCAAGCTTCTCGCCGTTCCGATACCCCCGCGCCTATAATTGAGACTTTGGCGCAGCGTCTTCATGACCATGCCATCGACGATGCAATGGAGCTTCAGCTGAGAGGAAAAAAAGGAGTGGTGGCCATCATGGGGGGACATGCCTTAAAACGCAGCGATCCTTATTTCAATACGGTCGCGAACCTCGCATATCGTCTAAGTAAAAAAGGATTCTATCTAGTTACTGGAGGAGGTCCAGGTGCAATGGAGGCAGGAAACCTAGGGGCCTGGCTCTCTGCTACAGACAGTATCGAGAATGTAGGTCGGGCAATCGAGATACTCTCAAATAATTCCGACTATCGCATGGGTGCCTATCTAGACCTTGCGCTAGAGGTAAAAGACATTTTCAATGGCGGAGCAGATAGTCTTGCTATCCCGACCTGGTTCTATGGACATGAGCCAAGCAATCTATTCGCGACAAATGTGGCAAAGTACTTCTCCAATAGCTTGAGAGAAGATGGACTTCTTGCGATCGCTACTGGAGGTGTTATTTATTCCCCAGGTAGTGCTGGCACCGTACAGGAGGTATTCATGGATGCCGCACAGAATCACTACGGGACCTTCAAGCTTGTCAGCCCCATGGTATTTCTTGGAAGTGATTTCTGGAGTGAGAAATTGCCCGTCCTACCCCTACTTGAGAAACTGAGCGAGGGCAAGCAATATGCAGACATGATTATGGTCACAGATGAAGTCGATGAAATCGTCCATTTCTTTGAAACCACGAAGCCTCAGACTTATTCAAAATCTTAGGCTCACACAACACGATTCCAATGAAAGTCACAAGATTCCTTTTATTAGCATTTCTTCCAATATTGAGCTTCACTTTTACGAGCTGCGACTCCACCGACCATAATGAAGAGGAGGATCGTCAACTTGAGTCCAATTCTTTCAAGGCGGTTGTCTCTGGAAGCGATCTGGAAGAACATACCCTTGAAGGTAGTTTAGCTGTCCAGGGAGAAACTTGGAGTGGCGGTGCTTTCATCTTTGACTTGGGAGATATAGATGACCGGGGAGATTCGGATATAGATGATGAATTCATCCTTTTTAGTCTCCACCTTGCACCAAGCGATAATGGACCGCTAGACTTTAGTGAGCACCTCAATATCAACTATCTAGGGACAGAGTTGGAGCCAGGAAGCTATGAGCTGGGTTCCTTTGCGATGCGTGGAGATGGCACGGATTATGATCCTGGCAATTTCGAGGGAGTATTTGTCGCGTCCTATTTTAAGTCGGAAGGACTATTTGGAGGTCGCCGCGATTCAACTCTTGATGGCGATCTAGAGACTTACAATGCCGCTCGAGGCCGAGTCATTTTGACAGAGGTTACAGAAGACAAAGTCATTGGTAGTTTCATTTTTGAAGCAGACGAATGCTTCTGCTACAATTTCGGTGATCTTTTTGATGTACTTATGGATCTTGAGGATCGCGACAGACGAGATCCAGGTGACATCTTTGATATCTTAGACGATTTTACTATTGAAAAGCAATTAAATGCCGAGGGTGACTTCAATGTCGATCTAAGAACTTGGGACGACTTTGACTTTGATCGACGCGAAGATGGAGACGGTGTTCGAATCAGGAGAAGGTAGTGATGAGTGATGAGTGATGAGTGATGAGTGATGAGTGATGAGTGATGAGTGATGAGTGATGAGTGATGAGTGATGAGAAGAAGCCTTAACAACTCTCTGCAATGCCATAGGATTAAAAAGAGAAAAGACGACACATTGAGGGTGTTCAATTAAGTGTGTCAAGTTAATTATTATAACTTTTAACTTGGATATACAATGGAAGAGAAAAACGATAAACTCGATCCTTCATCTCCGGAGTTTGATTTCGAGGCTTTCAAGAAGGATGCCTATCGGAAGATGGTAGGCGGAGCGGGTCTGTTAGGTCCCGACGGAGCCTTTACCTCCTTGATGAAGAACTTTCTCGAGACCTCAATGGACGCCGAGATGGACGCTCATCTTTCTGAGAAGCCTACCAGGAACAGGCGCAATGGTAAGGGAAGCAAGCGCGTTAAGACCTCCATTGGTGAGGTCGATATTCGGACCCCAAGAGACCGGGATGCCTCCTTTGAGCCCGTTTTGGTACCCAAGAGAGAGCGAGTCCTTGGAGCTGATATTGAGGAGAAAATCATTCATCTTTATGCGCGCGGTTCTAGCTATCAGGACATAAGCGACATGCTGAGTGAGCTCTATGGAACGCACATCTCTACGGCCACGATAAGCCGGATCACAGACAAGGTGTTACCCCTAGTCCAAGAATGGAGCTCGCGTCCTCTAGAGTCTACGTATTGTGTCCTTTGGCTCGACGCCATACACTACAAGATTCGGCAAGAAGGCAAGGTAACGACCAAGGCTGTGCACTGTGTTATAGGGGTCGATCTGGAGGGGCAGAAGGAGCTCCTGGGCATGTACATGACCGAGAATGAGAGTGCTTCATTCTGGCTCCACGTGCTGACAGACTTACAGAACCGCGGTGTCGAACAGGTGCTCATTGCCTGTATTGACAACCTGACAGGCTTTGCAGACGCGATTGAATCGACCTTTGTCGGTACTGAAGTTCAACTATGCATTGTGCATCAGATTCGCAATAGCCTCAAGTTCATACCCTGGAAAGATCAGCGAGAGTTCATGAAGGACTTGAAGATGGTTTACAAAGCAGATACACTTGAAGCTGCAGCTCTGAATCTGGAAAAACTGGACCAAAGATGGGGAAAGAAATATCCCATGGTTATCTCTTCGTGGAGGAGAAACTGGGAGCGACTCACAGTCTACTTTAGCTATACCAGAGAAATTCGGAAAGTCATCTACACAACGAATACCGTAGAGAGCTTCCATCGTCAACTGAGGAAGGTCACCAAGACAAAGGGTGCCTTTGTGAGCGACACGGCCTTGATGAAACTTCTCTACCTTGCACAAGAGAAGATTACGGCCAAATGGACACGGCCGATATACAACTGGAAAAGTGCACTAGCTCAATTCTATATCAGATTTGAAACCCAACTCAAACCTGAACTAGGAGATTGACACACTTAATGCAATACACCCGACACATTGTGTCGCCTTTTACCCAAAACCCAAAACCCAAAACCCAAAACCCAAAACCCAAAACTCCTTCTTAGTCCCTAGAGCCAACTAGATATCTAGCGAAATAGAGGAGCTGACCAAGCGATGCGATAGCAGCAACAACGTAGGTTCTTGCAGCCCACTTAAGTGCCACAGTGGCGGCTTCGTGATTCGCACCCTTAAGGGTACCGGTATTGACAAGCCAATTCAGAGCTCTGTTACTTGCATCGAATTCAACCGGTAAGGTTATAAATGCAAATAGAGTAGTCATCGCAAAAAGGGCAACTCCTGCAGCGAGCAACCAAATGTTGCCAGATACAGCAAGTACAATACCGATCATCAATACCCATCGAATCCAGTTGCTAGAGAAACTGACGACGGGGACAAGTTTTGATCTCATTCCCAACCAAGGATAGGCCGTGGCATGTTGGATGGCATGACCAACTTCGTGTGCAGCAACAGCAGCTGCTGCCACATTGCGCTGGTTGTAAACAGACTCGCTCAGATTCACCGTCTTCTTAAGAGGGTGGTAGTGGTCGGTAAGTGAACCTCCAACTGAGACGATTTCTACATCCGTGACTCCTCCATCGGCAAGCATCTTTTCTGCAATTTCCTTTCCGCTGTAGGGAATTGGCATTTCTGAATACTCCCTAAATTTGGACTGCAGTTTCGAGCTCACCATTTTGCTGAGGAGCATGAAACCAACGGTCATTATCAGATAAATAGGGTCGAAACCAAACATATGTAGTCGCTTTTTTGAGGACGAAGGCCTCTATTTGTGGAATGATGTGTAATACGGGAATTCGACTCTCATAGTTTCTAGGATTTTCCGCCGCAGAGTGTATTTTGCTTGACCGCAATATTAGACCGAAAAATATTCTTGAAGATGAGTCAATCGAAGTATCCCCCACCCGCCTCCTTTGCAAATCGGAATCCCCATGTTGGATCCATGGATCAATACCAGGAAATCTACCGGAGATCCATTGAAGACAACGAGGATTATTGGAAGGAGCAAGCCGATCGTATTCATTGGTTTCAAAAGCCCACTAAGATAAAAAACGTCTCCTTCGCGAAAGACGATCTCTATATCAAGTGGTACGAAGATGGCCGCACGAACGCCTGTTTCAATGCGGTTGATCGACATGTTTTCACTCATCCAAATAAGACGGCTCTAATTTTTGAGCCAGACAATCCAAAGGAAGCGGCCCAACATATATCGTACAAACAACTCCAAGAGTCTGTTGTCCGATTTGCAAATATTTTGAAGAGACGGGGAGTTAAAAAGGGGGATCGCGTGACGATCTATCTACCTATGATTCCTGAGGCCGCCTACTCAATGTTAGCTTGTGCTAGAATCGGCGCTATTCATTCTGTGGTATTTGCAGGCTTCTCGCCGGAATCTCTTGCAAGCAGAATTCTTGATTGCCAAAGCGATTTTCTGATAACGGCAGACGAAGGTCTGCGTGGCGGCAGAAAGGTGGCACTGAAGGTGAATGCTGACAAAGCCCTAGAGCAGTGTCCCGGTGTTCGTCACATGCTTGTCGTCAAAAGAAGTGGAGGAGATATAGGATGGGCCGACGGTCGTGATATTTGGTATCACGAAGAACTTCAAGACTCCGATGGGGAATGCTTGTGTGAGGAGATGGATGCAGAAGATCCTCTCTTCATCTTGTATACCTCTGGATCAACGGGTAAACCTAAAGGAGTTTTACATACAACCGCAGGCTATTGTGTCTGGACTTCTCTGACCCATCAAATGGCTTTCGATTATCAGGAAGACGACATTTTCTGGTGCACGGCGGACGTCGGGTGGATAACAGGTCATTCTTATATCGTCTATGGACCTCTTATTAATCGCGCGACTCAGGTCTTCTTTGAAGGAATACCGACTTTCCCCGATGCATCTAGGTTTTGGCAGGTCGTTGACAAACATCAGGTGACTCAGTTCTATACGGCGCCGACTGCGATCCGAGCATTGATGAGCAAGGGAGATGAGTTTCTTGAGTCGTCTGATAGATCATCATTGAGACTATTAGGAACGGTTGGAGAGCCTATCAATCCCGAGGCCTGGCGTTGGTATAATACCGTCGTTGGCAAGGAGGCCAGCCCGATCATCGATACATGGTGGCAAACTGAAACAGGTGGCATCATGATAACGCCCTTACCTGGAGCGACATCGGCAAAACCGGGATCGGCCTGTTTTCCTTTCTTTGGAATCGAACTAGAGGTCTTAGATGACAAAGGAAATGTTCTTGAGGGAGAAGCGCAGGGTGTTCTAGCTATCACTGGTTCGTGGCCTGGTCAAGCAAGGACGGTTTATCGAGATCATGATCGATTTATTCAAACCTATTTCAGCAATTTCGAAGGGAAATATTTCACAGGCGATGGTTGCCGAAGAGATGAGGATGGCTATTACTGGATCACAGGTCGAGTAGACGACGTGATAAACGTTAGTGGTCATCGGATGGGAACGGCAGAAGTGGAGAGTGCTTTGGTTCTGCATGATGATGTAGCCGAGGCCGCCGTCGTTGGTATGCCACATGAGATAAAGGGCCAAGGTATTTATGCTTATGTCAGTTTGAATGCGGGGGTGGAAGCCACAGAAGAATTGAGGGCTGAACTCACGCAACATGTTCGAACCCAAATCGGTCCGATTGCCAAGCCGGATCAAATTCAGTTTGCGCCAGCCTTGCCTAAGACGAGATCTGGTAAGATCATGCGACGGATTTTGAGAAAAATTGCAGAGAATGATTTCGGCAATCTCGGGGATACCTCGACACTTGCAGATCCCAGCGTTGTGGATGGCTTGATTGAGAATAGGAGAAACAGGTAGTCGTCAGCCTTCAGTCGACAGGAAGAGGTGTTCAGTGTTCTGTTCCCGAAGGAAGGTTCTGCAATAATTGGAACTCATTCTGAAATAGATGCCCATCAGAAAACTGAAGGATGATTCCTGAAATCTGACGACTTTCTTTTGACGGCAAACTGAACACGGCAAACGGCTAACTATCCTTCCTAAAGACTTATATTATCTACAAAGAACTACGAACCAGTAACCACAAACCGCTATGGACCTCGGAGCCTTCGCTATCAGTCTAACAGTCAAAGACATCAAAGCATCTCGGGATTTCTACGCAAAGCTAGGATTCCACAAGACCGGTGGAAATATCGAACACAACTGGCTCGTTCTTCGGAATGGCGATAGGGTCATTGGCTTGTTTCAAGGAATGTTCGACAAGAACATCCTGACATTCAACCCAGGTTGGAATCAACAGGCGAAGAACTTGGATAGCTTCACAGATATCCGAGAGTTGCAGCGCGAGTTGAAAGCAAATGGACTGGAGTTGACGACAGAAGCGGACGAGTCGACTACGGGTCCGGCAAGTATCACGCTCTCGGACCCAGATGGGAATCCGATTCTCATCGATCAGCATAGATAGGAAGAACATCAGAACCTCAGATATTCAGAACTTTCGAAAACACGATTCCGAGATTAAGCCTTTTTCTAGCCTTGTTATTGGACTCCTTTTTGGACTAGCGGCCTTGAACATCACCTCTTGCGGCTCCTCGAAAGGCGCTACACCATCACGATTGAATGTCCCCGCTGACTATCAAGACATTGCCTTAGCGATTGCGAGCCTTCAAAATGGAGGTGCGGTCTACGTTGAAGCAAAGGATACTTGCTACGAGATCGCTGAACCCATTCACATTTATCAATCACGGACCTCGCTGATTGGTCAGGGACAACCTTGTTTAAAACTGGAGGACGGAGCTAACGTGCCTGTCATCCTCGTCGGATCTGCGAGTGAGTCAGTAAGCGCTGAAGAGCACATATTTGATGTCCGAATTAAGGGATTTACGATCGATGGCAACCGGGAGAATCAACGTCCCGCTGATGAATATGATGAAGCTCCCAGTATGCCGAATATCAAGGTTAATGGAATAGCAGTGCGTGGAGCCGAGCGTGTATTTTTGACTGATCTCGATATTCACAACACTAGGAGTGGCGGGATTGTGATATCACAAAACTCCAGAAAGGTGACCATTCAGGATGTAAACTTGAATAGAAATTTTTACGATGGGCTCGCCATTAGTGGATCACATGAGATTCTAGCTGAGAATTTTATTGCGGAGGGAAATGACTACTCGGGAGTTTCGATTGATACGGGAAGCTCACTCTTAGAAATTCGAAATGGCACGATTTCGAGAAACGGTGACAACGGCGTTTTCGCGCGATACACCCGCAACTCGACCTTTTCAAATTTGACAATAGAAGACAACTGTAACTATGGAGTCTATTTATCTCATGCCCAAGAAGATGGAGAAGAGGGCGTCCAAGATCTTGCATTCGAGGCACTCAAGATTTATAGAAACAAGAACAGTGGTTTCTTCCTGCACAGTTCCGCCGAGCTGGGATCTAAGAGGATTAGAATTTCGAGTTCGGTATTTGGGGGCAACAAGAATCCCGCCATTGTTGAGCATGATGAGATATCGGAAGAGAATAATACTTTTCAAGAAGGAGATAGCCAGATGCCGAATCGGGTTTGCAAGTAGGGCGGATAAATGAGACTAAGGATAGGCTCCTTCATCGAGCAGGACCAAGTTTCTCCACACTCCTCTAGAGCTCGAAGACATGAGTAAGCTTTTCTCCCGGCTCAAGATCAAGCTCGACCGTCTTAGTTTTACCTTTGTGAGCCCCAACTCCCATTGCTGTGGCCGTGTACTTTCCCGGAGGCACAATTATTTCTCTGACATTTGATGGAGTCGCGGTGTAGGTTCGAACACCTGTGTACTTTATCCCATCGACATGATAAACGAGGCTAACCACTGCATCGACCATTTCACTACCGCTCTTCGCTCCAATTGCCAGTATTCCTGTTTCGAAGTTGAAACTAGCTATTGGATTTGAGCTCGCATTGATTACTAAGCTGTCCGTGAAAGCGGCAAATTTTCGGCCCCTAAAACCTATCGGTATATACTCAACTCGATATATTCCGTGATTAAGATCGAAGTCAATTTCTCGACCATAGGTTCGGGCTGCGGCAACGGTCTTTCCGGATACGAGGTCGAACACTTTGACTGCAGAATCCCATTCTAAGCCATTGTTCGTAGTGATCACTTTAAGTTTTCCGGAATCGAAACTCACATCTCGATGAACGGGCTTATCAGCTATCACCACACCTTTTATTACAATGGGTGAGACATCACTTCCTTCGAGAGGCGTAATTTCGATGTCGTAACTCCCCGCCCTCAGATAGACAAATCCGGTGTCCGCATAAGTCCGCACACCGACCTTGTTCTCGCCGACGCCCGTGTAGACCATGGCGTCTATGGCTTGTCCATTTTTGCTAGCATAAATAGAAAGATTGCTTGCCGGCTCGTCTACTTTAATTGCGGCAACATGGTCGAGAGCCTCGCCAAGTTTTTCAGCATCATCGGCGTCAAAATACTGCCCATCTCCAGCCTTCGCTGCACAACGGAGTTGCTCCGTCTCGCCCTCTTTCAAACCGAAGCCAATGACATGGAGTTTGAATTCTATACCCTCTTTTTTTGCAGCCGTGATGACCTCACACATATTTCCCCCACAGGATTCAATACCATCTGTAATTAGAATGATCGTCGCCTTTTGCTTTGATTGACGAAGCTTTTCAATGACTTGCAGAGCAGAATAGGCGAGTGGAGTCTTGCCCAAAGGCTTGATCGATTGGAGACTTGCTTTGACTTCTTCCTTGCTGGAGTTGGATGAGTCAAGAATGAATTCGACGTCTGTGCAGTCTCCTTCTTTTCGATGGCCGTAGGCGACCAATCCGATGTTCTGCTCGCTTGGAAGCTTATCGACGGAATTGCCGAGGACCTCCCGGGCTATTTCGACTTTGGTCTTTCCCTGCATTTGGCCCCACATCGATCCACTCGCATCATAAATGAAGATGATGGGAGTGGAGCTATCCTGCGCGGATAAATAAAGAGGCGAAAGAAGGATGAGGAGTAGTGCAGTTTTCATAAGAGTCTAGAACTGGTGACAGAGGTCGCAGAATCGTTGGTCATGATTCAAGTGAGCTATCATGAGTACTTGTGTTATTCCAGCGATAATCGGCTCAGAATATCGAGAGAAACAGTGGCCCAAAACCCATTGGTGGTTTGGCATGACGACCGAATTTATTGAGCGAAAATGCATCTGCTGGGTTTGTAGTATCCTAATTATAAAGACCTAGGTCTTCATTTGGAAGATCAAGCTCATTGATAGTAAAACTCGAAACTCGAAACTCACCCTGATTTCCGAACCGCCAGTTTTTCTATACGCCCTTCATCGACTTCAATTCCAAGACCTGGGCCTGTGGGTACCGTGACATTACCATCGCCATCCATGTCCCACTCCGGAGAGACGACATCCTCAGTCCAGTAGCGCCGGCTCGGGGATATGTCTCCTGGAATAGTGAAATTTGGCAGGGATGCGAGCGCCACGTTGTAGGCTCGGCCGACTCCGCTCTCCAGCATTCCTCCGCACCAAACTGGGATGTTGTTCTCTTGACATAGATCATGGATAGCAATCGAGTTTGCAAATCCGCCTACTCGGCCCGGTTTAATGTTGATGATTCTTCCACTGTCCAAAGCGATCATGTCCTCAGCATGCGCGAGACTTGTGATGGACTCGTCCAGACAAATCGGAGTCTTCAGCTTTTTCTGGAGGGTGGCGTGTCGGATGTGATCATTCCATGCGAGGGGCTGCTCGATCATGATGAGATTTAGTTGATCCAACTCTTTCAAGAGATCGATGTCACTCAGTGTGTAAGCGTTGTTCGCATCCACCATTAGAGGGGCATCCATTCCGATTTTGTCACGAACGGCCACGGCGTATTCGATATCTTTTCCCGGTTTGATCTTGATCTTTATTTTCTTGTAGCCTTCTGCGAGAGAGGACGCTGCCTTGGTCGCAAGAGCGTCAGGGCTTTCCTGCAGACCAATCGAAATGCCAGTTTGAACCTCTGTTCTTGTCCCGCCAATATACTCGGATAGCGACTTGCCTTCTGTTTTGGCAAAGAGATTCCAGATTCCCATTTCGACGGCTCCCTTGGCCATATTCCAGCCGCGAATCGATTTGTCCAAGAGAGTAGATATTTCTCGAGGATCTGAGATTTCGGTATTCTGAACGATGATCGTGATGAAATCGACGATAATAGACCACGCCGTATCAATCGTTTCTGGCAGATAGGCCGGGAATTCGCCGGCGACACATTCAGACCAGGAGGTCAGACCATACGAGTTCGTGATCTTGAGCAGCATGATTCTCCGATCCGTCTGAGACCAAGATGAAGTCGCGAAGGGTTCAACCAAGGGTAAGCCGATTTCAAATAGCTCTATTTTTTCGATTTTCATCTCTTTCTATTTCTCGAGTACCATTATAAAATTCCCGTCGTCATCTCGGTGAATATAGCTGACGTCAAAACCCTTACTTCGGTAAGCTTGGATGTAATTTCGTGTAAAACTTCTCCATGCTTTTGCTAGATCAGAATCGATCTTTTTGAGCTCCTGAATAGCCGAAGGCAACTCGATTCCAAGTTTGTTTTTGGGATCGACAAAAGGTGGTGATCCGTAGGGACCTTGAATGGTCACTGGAATTAAATCCGTCTTCTTGCTTTCGAAATTTGGCTGGTCGGCTAGAAGATCCCATTCGACGATGAATCGATCGGTGCCAAGACCCTGCAATAGGATATTGTTCTCGCCGAGACCGTAGTGGTCTTCCACATAGTCGTGCACCTTGACACCGAGCTTGTTGAAATTGATATATCCATTCCGCGCTTCAAGGGGATCGTAAGTCCAGAGCATTTTTGTCACGCCGGCATTCAGGCAATTCTCTCGTTGTTGGATCTTCAATTCAAGGCCCAGCCCTTTTTCTCTCCATTCGGGATCTACCACCAACATGTGCGACCAGTGAACGATCTCGCCTTTGAATGGACCGGTTGCGCCATAGGCGCTTCCAACAAGTTTCCCCTCATTGTTGAATGCTCCAAGGTTTATACCTCCGATGTGGCTGTTGGCCTTTTGCATCGTAGCTGGTATGACATCGTTAGGTCCCCAGGTTTGTTTCTGTATTTCGACACATTGTAGGAAGTCGTCGTAGCTTTCGAGGTGGCGGATCGTGATGGGTTTGTGCATATCCAGAAGATAAGAATCAGAAGTAAAGAGATCAGGTACTAGAGACCAGGATTCGGTTATCGAGTGTCTTGTATCAGATTACAGGAAAATCCATGACAAACACTTTGTTAAATAGATACCTCGGTGCTAATTCTCTATCTTTCCTCCGCGAGATTAACTCCTTCATTCTATTCTAGCTATGAAAATTTCCTTTCGATATCTCTTAGGTTTGACTCTTTTACTGATTGCCTTTGGCCAAGTAAATGCTCAGGAGCAAGTACTCATCGAGGAGACTCCGCAAATAAACATTGATCTCATGGCAACAGCCGTCCTCCCACTTCCCGAAGAATATCGTGAAGGAGCTAGCATCTTGGGATATAAAGAAGATGGATCTGTAGAGATCTTGCGCGAAGGGACAAATGATCTTCATTGTTTAGCCGACAAGCCCGGAGATGATAGATTCCAAGCCGTTTGTTATCACAAATCGATGGAAGCTTTCATTGCGCGCGGACGCGAGTTGCGAGCAGAAGGTGTTGAAGATGTGAATGCAGCTAGGCACAAGGAAATTGACGATGGAACACTGCAGGCACCAGAAGCAGGATCGACCCTCTACAATATGATCAGCAATCTTGATGAGTTCGATCCCGAGACGGCCGCTCCAACTCTTTATGCCATTTACATTCCTTATGCCAGTCTGGAATCTACCGGTTTGTCGACTTCAGCTAGGGCTCCTGGGGCACCTTGGATGATGCGACAGGGAACAGCATCGGCTCATATAATGGTAGTAATGCCATAAATTGAATTCGAGGTACTAGATCGAATCTTAAATTCATCGCCCACGGCACGGAATCTTATCCTGAATTGGTCTCTGCGATGAATTAGAGGCTTCGATCTAGTACCTCGAATTCGCCAAGAACTGTTATCGGAATACATCGTCGATTTGTTTGCTAGAGAAGAATAGTAATTTCGGACATTCGGACATTCGGACATTCGATTTCCTGAAACGACCCTCAAGCTGGCGAGTTGATTAATTAAACCCCATAGCTCAGGTCGTAAATGAAATATCTTTCTCTCCTTTTCCTTCTCACGTTTATTCCGATCTCATTGTTTGCCCAGCGGGGCCCAGTGAAAGACGGTCCAGTCATGTCCTTCGAGGAGTACTCTCCAAAATCGACTTTGGTAGTACCTGAGAATCCCGTCAACCGGGCTAAGTATCCCTTCATCGATGTGCATTCACATCAGTGGGGCATTGAGCGAAAAGGCCAAGTCGACACTTTGGTGAGTTATATGGACTCTCTCAACCTGCAAGTCATGGTCAACTTGAGTGGCAGATCTGGAGAGTTGTTGAAGGAAAGTGTTGCGAGTCTCAAAGGTCATTATCCGAAGAGATTCGTTCTCTTCGCGAATGTTGATTTCAAAGGCGTTGGCCAGCCGGGATGGGGACAAAGAGCCGCCGCACAATTGAAGGAAGATGTGCAAGTTCATGGCGCACAAGGCCTCAAGATATACAAGAATCTGGGACTAACGGCATTGGATATTGACGGGCAAAGAATCAAAACGGACGATCCTAGGCTCGAACCGGTTTGGGATATGTGTGGCGAGTTGGGAATTCCTGTTCTGATTCACACCGGAGAACCTGCTTCCTTTTTTGATGCACATGACAAGTACAATGAGCGTTGGTTGGAGCTGAAGCAATTTCCAAGACGTGCTAGACCAGCGGAAAAATTTCCGCCTTGGGAAGAAATCATGAAAGAGCAGTGGAATATGTTCAAGAAGCATCCTCAAACGAAATTTATCTCCGCTCATTTGGCTTGGCTCGGAAATGACTTGGGTCGATTAGGTCGTCTACTCGATGAGATTCCTAATATGTACACCGAAGTCGGTGCAGTCTTGTATGAGCTCGGCAGGCAACCACGTTATGCCAAGGAGTTTTTGACAAAATATCAGGGCCGGATCATGTTTGGAAAGGATTCCTGGAGACCTAGCGAATATCCATACTATTTCCGGGTATTCGAATCGACTGATGAGTACTTCCCATACTACAGAAAACGTCACGCTTTCTGGAGTCTCTATGGTCTTGATCTCGATGACGAGGTTTTGAAGAGCATCTACTATAAGGCGGCTTTGGATGTTATTCCGGGCATCGATCGAAGCCAATTCCCAGACTAGCAGAAGATTCTCGACCAGCTGCTGGGATTTATTAAATGTTACGGTATTGACTCTTTGTTACGAATGTAGTAACATGTAGTCACATGAGTAACACTGTCCCCAAAATAGGAGCAAACAAAATTAAGGCCAGCGGTCAGGTCATTTTGACTGCTGCCAAAGAATTGTTCTGGAAATGGGGGATTCGAAAAGTCTCCGTCGCGGAAATTTGCCAACATGCCGGAGTGAGCAAAATGACTTTTTATCGCCACTTCGAAAACAAGGACGAAGTTGCTTTACAAGTGATGGATCGTTGGATGGAAGAAGGGCAGGAGCGCTTTCAAGCGATCATGATGCAGGAAACAGTTTTTTCAAGTAAGATGAAAGAGCTGATTGCATTAAAGCACGAGCAGTCTCTTGGTATAAGCGAGGAATTTCTACGAGATATCACATCTAAGTCTGATACTCGTTTTGCAAGCATGCTCGAAGCCCATAGTGTTAAATCGGAAGAATCCTTATTGCTTCATTTTCGACAAGCGCAAAAGGATGGATATATAAGGAAAGATCTAAATCTCACTTTCCTTTTCTTCATGATGAGACAAACGGCAATACATCTAAGAGATGAGTCGTTTTTCAAACTATTTCCTAACCCCGGTGAAGCTCTTGTTGAACTGACGAAGATGTTCGTATATGGAATCCAGCCCATGGAGGGAGGAGAATGAAAACGGCATCAATCTTACTCCTACTATTTTCGCAAGCTCTACCTAGTGCGTGCCAGACAATTGAATTTGGAGGACAGCTTTCCGGGATCGCAAGCTATACTCCGGACAACAGTTTAGATTTCTTTCTCGGAGCCCGGTATATCCCAGAATTCGAATACAACATTCATCTCGAGTCCGGAGCCTCGCTCGATTTCATGGCCTCCGCAAATGTTGGAGCCAGCAGTTTCTTGGGAAAGGACGGAGATATAAGTCAGTCAGATATCGATCCCTATAGGATTTGGGCGAGATACACTTCGGATCAACTAGAACTTAGACTCGGGCTGCAAAAGATTAATTTTGGATCGTCCGTTCTTCTTCGGCCCATTCAGTGGTTCAATCAAATCGATCCCCGCGATCCTCTTCAGATTACCGACGGAGTCTATGGTGCTCTTGGTCGTTACTACTTTCTGAATAATGCGAATGTGTGGCTTTGGCTCTTGTATGGAAATGAACAGCAGCGTGGCTTTGATTTCTTAGAGTCGGTAGATGACCGACCCGAGATTGGAGGTAGAATCCAACACCCATTTGGCACGGGAGAATTTGCCATTTCCTATCACAATCGAGCTACGGATATCAGCTTCCTTCCTGACTTCGACATAGGTGACAAGGCGGTCGAGAATAAGATCGGAATAGATGGAAAGTTCGATGCCAAGATCGGAATCTGGTTCGAAGCGACTCATAGTTTCAGCAGCGAAGACTTAGGAATGTTGAAGAATCAGACCCTGCTTTCTCTTGGAAGCGACTACACCTTCAATTTTGGGAGCGGCCTAAATCTTGGAATTGAGCATTTGGTCACTACAAGCGACGAAGAGGCATTTGCCTACCAAAATGTTAGCAATTTCACTGCGTTGAGCGGGCGCTACGCCCTTAGCTTCTTTGACGGACTGAGTGGTGTTCTTTACTATTCGTGGGATACGGAGAAGCTTTCGATATTTGCGAACTATGAACACCAATTCGATCGCTTTGCAGGCTTTCTCATGGCCTTCTATAATCCAAGATCAGATGCTGGACTTAGACAGGGAGATTTTATTCAGTCTTTCGCTGGTCCAGGTCTCAGAGTCATGTTTGTTTTCAATCACTAGTCCAAGTCAAAATGTCGTCAAAGATCATCAGCTTAGTTAATGTGACCAAGAGATTTCCAGTTGGAGAAGGAGAATTCACTGCTTTGAAAGACATTAGTTTGGATTTCGATAAGAGTGAGTTTTGTGGCTTCGTCGGGCCTAGCGGCTCGGGCAAAACTACACTCCTAAATATAATCGGATCACTGGATAGTCCGACCGAAGGAAGTGCTACCATCCTTGGCCACGACATATCTAGCTTGGGCCACAGGGAGTCGGCCCAGCTTCGAAATAAGCATATCGGCTTCATTTTTCAGGTTTACAATCTCCTCCCGGTATACACGGTATACGAAAACGTCGAATTCGCTCTGCTTCTTCAGAAGATCGATAGCGTGGAACGAAAAAAACGTGTCATGGAATCTTTGGAATGGGTTGGTTTAGAGGAGATGGCAAACAAGAAGCCCGACAAGTTATCAGGTGGCGAAGGGCAACGAGTCTCTATTGCTCGTGCCATGGTTAAGCGCCCCGAAATATTGTTGGCTGATGAACCTACGGCAAATCTCGATGCCGAAAATGCCCACATCATTCTCAAGACTATGCGTTCTCTAAACGAAGAACTTGGGACGACCTTTCTTTTCTCAACGCATGATGAAAAAGTCATGGGCTATTTAGATCGAATCATTCATTTGCGGGATGGTCGTGTTGAGGAAGATGAAATCATTAATTCGAAGAGCGTGTCGAAATGAAGCTTGCCCTGAAATTGGCATATAAGAATTTGATTGGGGCAGGTCTCCGAACCTGGCTTAACGTCATCGTTTTGGCTTTCGCTTTCCTGATGATCATATTTTTTAACGGTCTATTAGATGGTTGGAATCAACAGGCAAAAAGAGATAGCATCGCTTGGGATTTCGGGCAGGGCCATGTGCTACATCCGGACTACGATCCTTTCGATCCCTTTACGATTCTTGATGGGCACGGGAAAATTGAAAACACCGATGGCTTGGAGCCCATCCTAATTAGGCAGGCTTCGATCTATCCAGATGGAAGAAGCATCTCGGTAGCTTTGAAAGGAATCTCCACGGAACAGAAAAATCTAGAAATTCCCACCGAAAGATTCGCTGGAATTGATTCTAGTATTCCGCTATTAATTGGAGACGGCATGGCGGAGTCTCTTCATCTCGAAGAGAACGACACGATGCTTCTACGTTGGCGTGACAAAAATGGGACTTTTGACGCGGCCGACGCGACCATTGTTGGCGTATTTGAAACCGATGTTCCGTCTGTTGATCGTGGATTAGTTTGGATCCCTATTGATCGACTCTGGGAAATGACAGGTCTGGAGGGCGAGGCCAGTTTATATGTCGCCGGCGATGGATTCGATGAGAGCAATGTTGGAAATTGGAATTATCAATCTCAAGATGAATTGCTCAGCGATATCAATGAGATTATCTCTACTAAGAAGGCGAGTAGCTCGATCATGTATATATTGCTCCTTACGATTGCCCTACTCGCGATTTTCGACACACAGGTATTGAGCATTTTTAGGAGGCAGCGAGAGATCGGGACCTATGTAGCACTCGGTATGACACGTGTGCAGGTCGTCGGCCTTTTTACAGTAGAGGGGTCAATGTATAGTATCCTCGCAATGCTGAGTGCAAGCGTCGTTGGCGTGCCTCTATTCATCTATCTCGCTCAGACAGGCATCGCCTTTCCCGACGTAACCCAGGATATGGGCGTGGCTATGGCGGCTCGAATATTTCCTGTCTTCGGGTTCAAATTGGTAGTTGTGACAGTCATTTTGGTATTTACCGCAGCAACCATTGTCAGCTTCTTACCCGCCAGGAAAATTTCCAAGATGAATCCTGTAGACGCTTTAAAGGGGAAATTGCAATGATCAAATTCTTGTTCAAGGGAATTCTTCGAGACCGAAGTAGGAGTTGGCTGCCAATCATTGTTGTTGCCCTAGGTGTCATGCTCACCGTTTTTCTTAGTGGCTACATCCGAGGCGTGATGGGAGACATGACGGACCAGAACTCGCGATTTGCGACGGGTCATGTCAAGATTATGACCAAAGCTTATTTCGAAAACGTGGATCAAAACCCAAACGATCTGGCGCTGCTAGGATTGGCCGAGATTAAGCAATCCCTTTCTGAGACCTATCCTGACATGACCTGGGCGCCACGAATTAACTTTGGTGGATTGATCGATGTTCAAGGTGAGGACGGCGAATCTCGTGCTCAGGGCCCGGTCTCCGGCTTGGCAGTCGATCTGATAGGCGATGGGAGTGGAGAGATATACCGGATGAAAATTGAGAGCTCGATTGTGAGTGGAAATGTCCCGTCTGAGCAAGGAGAGGTCCTTCTTGGGTATGAGCTCGCAAATAAGTTGGATGTATCTCTCGGGGATGAGCTTGTATTTTTTGGAAGCTCCATGTATGGCTCCATGAGTTTTTACACTTTCGTTGTTAGCGGTACAATTCGATTTGGAATCCCTGCCATGGACAAGTCGGCAATGCTTGCTGACATTGCGGACGCTCAGTATGTCCTAGACATGGAAGATGGAACTGGAGAGTTGCTGGGCTTTTTTGGAGACTCACCTTATGATGACGACCAAGCATTTGCAACGGCAACTTCTTTCAATTCAAGTGACCTGTCTTCTGAGGATGAGTTTTCACCTGTCATGAAAACCTTGAAAGAACAGAACGACCTTGCAGGATTGATTGACTATGCCGAGATGATGTCTGGTATTATTGTTTTCGTCTTTGTTCTAGCGATGTCCGTTGTCCTTTGGAATACGGGGCTGCTGGCCGGTCTTCGCAGGTATCAGGAATTCGGTATTCGCTTAGCCTTAGGGGAAGAGAAGGGCGAGATCTATCGAAGGTTGATTATGGAATCTGTATTGATTGGAATACTTGGATCGATAGTGGGGACCATCCTTGGCTTGATCGCTGTGCATTTGATGGAGACGATCGGTTTTGATATTTCTGATTTGATGGAGAATACTAGTATGATGTTGCCAACCGTTATTAGGGCGAAGATGTCACCTGATTTACTCTACATCGGTTTCATTCCAGGTGTGCTGGCCATGGTACTTGGGACGGCACTGTCAGGGATCGGGATATATAAGAGGGAGACAGCGCAGTTGTTTAAGGAGCTCGAGATATGAGGGGCTGAGGGGCTGAGGGGCTGAGGGGCTGAGGGGCTGAGGGGCTGAGAAATATTGGAGATTAATTTACAGAAAGGAGATATGCATTTACTAAAATCTATTCGAAGCTTTGCTACAATGATCATTTGTGGTTTGGCCATTCTCTCATTCGGTTATGGGGAGGGGACTGCCCAGCAGCTTGATGCTGAGGCTATTATCGCGATGGTCGACGCCAACATGAACTCCCAGAGCAGTATCTCGGAATCCGAGATGGTAATCCACGGTCGGCGGAACAGCAGAACACTCCGAGCCAAGAGTTATGCAAATGGTCCTGAGAATTCTTTTACGGAGTATCTCGCTCCCGCCAGAGAGAAAGGCACCAAAATGCTCAAATTGGATGATCGACTTTGGATCTATTCGCCATCGACGGATCGGACGATTCAGCTTTCTGGACACATGCTTCGTCAGTCTGTGATGGGATCAGACCTTTCTTACGAGGACATGATGGAAGATCGAAAGTTGACCGAGATGTATGATGCGAAAGTGATAGGAGAAGAAGAACTTGACGGTCGTCTCACTTATGTTTTGGAGCTGATAGCGAAAGTAGAAGATGTTAGTTATACAAAGAGAAAGCTTTGGATAGATCGAGAAAGATTTGTGCCTCTGCAAGAGGAATTGTTCGCTAAAAGTGGGAAGTTGCTAAAAAAGGTCAGTCTGTCCGAGGTCAAAAATATTGAAGGACGTTGGTTTCCGACGAAGGTCACCTTCAAGGACATGTTGAAGAAGGGAAAAGGTACGGATCACATCACATTGGCCATTCAATTCAATCCTTTAATACCGAAGCATGTGTTCTCGAAAGCCTCGCTGAAGCGCTAGCTGACTGAAGATAGATTTTGGGGCGATTGGTTCTTTAATTTCTAGCACCCACATATTTAATAGGGATGGGTAACTTTTCTTCGGAGGCTTCCGTAGTCAAAAGTGATCGACTAACCCAAACTCCCTTCTCCATGAAACGCTTCTTAAGTCTCTCCTCTATTCTCGTCATGGCTTTCGTCAGCACAGCCATGGTTTTCCAAACTCCGACGAACGATCTGGTCTATATGGATTTCGAGGACTTCGACTCCGTATCGATTGGAGGCAGTTTCGAAGGGACTATCACCCAAGGAAATGATTTCAAAACTTCAGTCGAAGTTGATGATGACGCGAGAGATTATTTGGTCTACAAAGTAGTTGACAGAAGATTGCAAATTGGATTCAAAAACTTGCCCAATGGATATTCGAGGAACGCAAGTTTTGAAGTAGTGATGCCGGACCTGAAGAAAGTGTCTGTTTCAGGTGCATCGAGTGTCGAAATCGCTGGATTTGAGCGATCGGGAAAATTTAGCGTTCACGTGTCGGGTTCGAGTCGCCTTGAGGGAGATTCGAGTTCGGATCTGCTGGACGCTCACGTTTCAGGCTCAAGTCAATTAGATCTAGACGGAGAAGCGCAGGATATTTCGCTAAATCTGTCGGGAGCAAGTAGAGTCGATCTTGAGGATCTTGAAGCTAAAGATCTCGAGCTCAGCATAAGTGGAGCCAGTCATGCCAAAGTGAACGTCAGCGGTATGGTCGAAGGCGTTGCTAGTGGAGCTTCGACGATCGATTGCACCAGAGATCCGAAGTCCGTGAATGTTAAGACGAGCGGAGCAGCCAAAGTTTGTCAATAGACACGGGTTCAATGTGGTCACAGTTCATTCCCCACCAACAGGATTTAGAGTAATAATTTCTTTTCCAAGCACGTAACGAATTAAGGACATGTCATCGAATAACCCATCTGCTATGAAATACTTAGCTAACTTCCGATTTGCCACTCTCACGTTGACTCTATTTCTTTTTTCAATACAAGATGCATCGGCGCAAAGAATCAAGGAATCCGGCGATCTTGTCACGGTAAGCAGCGATATCACCGACTTCGACGCCATTTCTCTTTCTCATCAGTTTGAGGGAGAAGTCATCCAATCAAATGGCTACGGAATAGAATTAGAAATCGATGAAAATCTCGAGCCATATTTGAGAATTCGAAAGCAAGGTCGGACGCTAAAACTGTCTTTAAAAAATGGAGTTCGTTATAAAGGAGAGAGGCCAACTTTTGTAATTAAGATGCCAGTGTTAACGGAGATCGAAGCATCGGGAGCGACATCAGCCTATCTCGATGGATTCAATTATGATGGCGAGTTTGAAATTGACGTTTCTGGTGCGAGTTCAGTCACAGGTGAACTCAGTTCGAAGAGACTTACAATCGACACTTCTGGGGCTAGTAAAGTTCAGCTAGAGGGAGAGGTCGATGAAATAGTAATCGACGCCTCCGGTGCGAGTAACATTGATCTCGATGAGATGAGAGCGCACGATGTCCGAGTTGATGTTAGTGGAGCAAGTAGTGCTCGCGTCAACTGTGACGGTGAACTGAGAGGAGACGCTAGCGGGGTATCGAATATTAGATACGAGGGGAATCCCGAGAGAGTTAATGTCCAGACCAGCGGGTTGTCGAAGATCAGGAAAATTTAGAGATTTGCGAGTTGCGGGTTGCGGGTAGGTTTCTTGTCCAGTGACTGTTCGAAACTCACTTCCGATCCTGGTATTGGCCTGTGTGACGCGAAATAAAAACGTAGCAGTACTTGACAAACAATAACCTGGGGTATCATGAAAAGACAATACAAAACCCTCCTTTTTCTACTTGTTTATGTCACGATTTCATCCTGCTCACTGTTAGGAACTGAAATAGAGGCCTCTGGAGAACTGCTTACAATCGAAGGAAATTTCGAAGACTTTGATTCAGTCGAAATATCGGATGAATTCACAGGAGTGATTGAACTATCGGATGTTTTTTCTTCCTCTGTCGAGATCGATAAAAATATAGAAGATTATTTGGTTTTCCGAAAAGCCGGGACGACCCTGAAAATCGGTTTGGAGAATGGGATTAATTTTGATGGTGATAGTCCGACTTTCATAATCCGAATGCCAAGACTTGTCTCTTATGATGGATCTGATGCAGCGAAAGTTCAGACCGACGATTTTACGAGCACTTCGGTCATAAAGATCGATTTGTCGGGTGCCAGCGAGCTAGACGGTGATTTCGAATCAGCAAGTCTAGATCTCGATGTTTCTGGTGCCAGTATCTTGGAAATTTCGGGAGTCACACAGGATGTATTTGCCGACGTTTCTGGAGCGAGCAACGCTCGACTCAACAATTTGGAGACCGTCAACGCTGATGTCGACGTATCAGGCGCAAGTTCTATTTATTTGAACGTAGTTGGCGGGGAGTTGAAAGGGGAAGCTAGCGGTGCTTCAAATGTGAGATACAAGGGAGATCCGAGTAGCGTCAGCGTATCGACTACCGGTTCGTCTACGGTCACACAAGACTAATTGAGAAGTATTAGATATTTAGTACTAGATACTAGATACTAGGTGCTGGATAAGAGCGAGCAATCTTAGCTATGGCTAAGTCGACTATTGTGTCGTTTTCTTGGATTATTGAATCTCTGCCATTATGAAATCGAAGAGGGCGTTTATTGACTATTCTTCTTCCAGGGTCGGATAATCGGGTCGCCACATCTTTTGTCTGACAAACAACTCTGTATCCTTCGGACTGGGGATATTCGCAACCCCTTCAGCAATGGCCTGATCAACAACGGCCCGCGCAACTTGCAACGACACCTCACGGAGTCGAACAACAGTTGGATATAGCAGACCCCTATCAAGCTCATCTTGACTTACCTGGCCTGCAAGAGCATTTGCCGCGGCTGATATCATCCCGTCTGTAACCTTGGAGGACTGGGCGAGCATGCTTCCAAATCCTAATCCTGGGAAGATGAACACGTTGTTTCCCTGCCCTACTTTAATGGTTCTACCATTGATCTCGACATCATCGAAGGGGCTACCGGTTGCGACGAGAGCTTCGCCATTGGTCCATTTGTAGACATCTGCAGGTATCGCCTCGGAAAGATGGGTCGGATTTGAAAAAGGCAAAATTATCGGTCGCTGAACATGCTGGTGCATGGCTTTGACGGACGCCTCATCAAAAGCCCCTGCTTGGCCTGATGCGCCTATCAGAATAGTCGGCATATATCCATTGATAACCGAGACTAGGTCAAGAGGGTCATCCAATTTAAGTGATGCCATGAAGGAATCGCTGATGGACATTTCCTGCTTATATCCCCCTGCTCCTTCTCTGCTGTCGTAGATGAGTCCGCGACTATCCGTGACGGCAAAGGCATTCTTTGCTTCTTGGGCCGACATGCCTCTGCTTACGAATCCCTGTCTTATTTGTCGGCTTATCCCGAGGCCAGCAGCCCCGGCTCCGTGAATAAGAACTCGTTGCTCTTTGATGGGAGATCCCGAGATTCTGAGAGCGCTCAAAATCCCGGCAAAGGCGACGGCTCCGGTACCTTGAATGTCATCGTTGAAAGAGGGGCAAATCTCCCGATATCGATCCATGATATTCAAGGCGTTGTCCTTTTTGAAATCCTCCCATTGGATGAGGGCGTGAGGAAATACCTCTGCCGCAGCCTCGACGAATTCTTGTAGCAATTCGTCATAAGCCTCACCGGTAAGTCTTGGATGTCTGTAACCGATATACAGATCGTCATCCAATAGAGATTGATTATTAGTACCGAAATCGAGACTTACAGGAAGCGTAATTACGGGATGGATGCCTGCACCGGCGCAATAGAGGGCGAGTTTCCCGATGGAAATGGCCATGCCACCAGCGCCTTGATCTCCGATGCCTAAGATCGACTCGTTGTCCGTAACGACCATGAGCTCGACATCGCGCTGTTTTGCAATTTCCCGAAGGATTTCGACCATGCTCCCCTTGTGATCTGGGGAAATCCAGACACCACGGCCTCGTCTGAAGACTTGGCTGAATTTCTGGGTCACTTTGCCGACAGTTGGGGTGTAGATAATGGGCATCAACTCTTCGAGGTGATCCATAAGGAGACGGTAAAAGAGGTGCTCGTTTCGATCCTGAGTGTTTGATATCACGACGTATTTCTCTAGATCGTCATGAGCATTCTTTATCATACCGTAGACCCGAGCCGCTTGAACCTCCTGATTGGAATAGGCTGCGGGCAAAAGACCATGAAGTCCGAAGGCTGTTCTTTCCTCTTCCGAAAAGGCCGTGCCTTTATTAAGGAGGGGCTGAAAAATCATGTCATAGCCCTTGGCTTGGGTTATCAATGTGATCTTTCCGTGGTGATCGCGTCGCAGGTTCTTCAAGAAGGTTTTAGGTTTGTCGCAATATAGGGACAGTTTCGAAAATTGAGTTTCAAGTTTCGAGTACAGGAAGAATCAAAAAGAGAGAATAGCGTTATAACGTTGTAACGTTAAAAATATGAATATGGAAACTAAAGATGCTAAGCGGGTCACCGTCTATTTCGATGCAGATTTACATCGAGCACTCAAGATGAAATCCGCGATCACAGACCGGTCTATCTCGGGCTTGGTTAACGATGCGATTCGGATACTTCTTGAAGAGGACTTCGAGGACATTCAATCCGTCGAGAATCGAGTCAACGAACCCAGTGTAGATTACGAGAGCTTTCTCAAAGAATTGAAGGCCAATGGTGGAGTCTAAGACCTATCGAATACTAATTAAAAAGTCAGCGGCGAAGGAAATACGAAATATAAAAGAGAAGAAAATAAGAGTCAGAATTACTGATAAAATTAGCCGATTGGCCCAAGATCCCAGACCCAAGGGGTGTCAAAAATTGGTTGCAGGAGAAGCCTACCGAGTACGAATTGGTCGACACCGCGTTATATACACTATTGAAGATAACGTCCTTGTTATCGAAGTCATTCGGGTTGCACATCGAAAGACAGTCTATCGATAGAACTTAGAATATTCCTTCGACGACTTGACGAAGGATTTGAAAACGAAACGCTAACAGGGACGTAACATCACGAATGTCAACACCGCTAATCGACGCGCACGGTCGGACCCATAATTATCTCCGCATTTCGCTTACGGAGCGATGCAATTTGCGATGCCGATATTGCATGCCGCCTGAAGGTGTCGATCTCAATCCAAGAGAGCAAATATTGACTTTTGAGGAGATCGCGCGACTTGCTAAGCTTTTTGTATCGCTTGGAGTGACAAAGATTCGCTTGACTGGAGGAGAGCCGCTTGTGAGGAAGGAGGTCGACAAAGTGATCGGCTGGATCGGTCGTATCGAAGGATTGAAGGACTACGCCATCACTACGAATGGACTTCTTCTGAGAAAGAAACTTCCCATGTTGGTAGAGGCGGGTGTATCGCAAATCAATTTGAGTCTGGACACCTTGCGTGAAAATCGCTTCAAAGAAATTACTCTGCGTGATGGATTCAGCCTAGTAATGAACTCGATTCAGCAGAGTCTGGATGCAGGCATCAGGTCGCTAAAGATCAATTGCGTGATGATGCGAGGGGTGAATGATGATGAGTTGGTCGACTTTGTAATACTCACAAAAGACCTGCCTATCGAAGTGCGATTCATTGAGTACATGCCATTTTCGGGTAACGGTTGGAAGACAGATCTCTTCATGCCCTACACGGAGATGATAGAGATCATCGAGAGTGAGCTTCCTTCATTGAAGAGAAACGATGACGGGCCCAATGGGACTTCAAAGACTTACTCAATGCCAGGTCACGCAGGCCGGGTTGGCTTCATTACATCGATGAGCGAAAACTTTTGTTCGGGATGTAATCGAATTAGGATTACAGCCGATGGAGCGCTAAAGGTTTGTCTGTTCGGAAATACCGAAGTGAGTCTACGTGATCTGATGAGAAAGGGAGCCAGCGATGAGGAGCTGGTTGCTGCTATTGATCAGGCGATCAACCGGAAAGCGGCCAAGCATGCGGGTATGATAAACCTCACGACGATGGAGAATCGGCCGATGATTTTGATAGGGGGGTAGGCAGGGGCGCAGGGGCGCAGGGGCGCAGGGGCGCAGGGGCGCAGGGGCTTTACTTAGGGACTAGTTTCTCAAGGTTATGTTTTCTTGCGATGTGTGTCTTTTCCTAAGAAAAGAAAATGCAAGATTTCAAAAAGTTAAGGGTGTGGGAGAGAACTCACCATTTGTCCATCGAATTGTATCAGCAAACGAATTCGATTCTAGCGAATGACGAAAGCCTAGTTTGGCAATGCCGAAGATCCTGTATGTCCATTTCATACAACATTGCCGAAGGTTGTGGTAGATCAACGAGGTCAGATCAAGCAAGGTTTTTCACCATTGCGATAGCCTCTTCGTCTGAGTTGGAATGCCAACTGCTTCTTCTGCGGGACTTGAAATATTTGAATGAGAAGATTGCTGACAAGTTTATGATCGAAGTGATCTCGATTAGGAAAATGCTTTGTAAATTGGTTGCATTTAAGAAGGGGCGAAAATAATTTCCCGGGGTGTATTGCATTAAGTGTGTCAATCTCCTAGTTCAGGTTTGAGTTGGGTTTCAAATCTGATATAGAATTGAGCTAGTGCACTTTTCCAGTTGTATATCGGCCGTGTCCATTTGGCCGTAATCTTCTCTTGTGCAAGGTAGAGAAGTTTCATCAAGGCCGTGTCGCTCACAAAGGCACCCTTTGTCTTGGTGACCTTCCTCAGTTGACGATGGAAGCTCTCTACGGTATTCGTTGTGTAGATGACTTTCCGAATTTCTCTGGTATAGCTAAAGTAGACTGTGAGTCGCTCCCAGTTTCTCCTCCACGAAGAGATAACCATGGGATATTTCTTTCCCCATCTTTGGTCCAGTTTTTCCAGATTCAGAGCTGCAGCTTCAAGTGTATCTGCTTTGTAAACCATCTTCAAGTCCTTCATGAACTCTCGCTGATCTTTCCAGGGTATGAACTTGAGGCTATTGCGAATCTGATGCACAATGCATAGTTGAACTTCAGTACCGACAAAGGTCGATTCAATCGCGTCTGCAAAGCCTGTCAGGTTGTCAATACAGGCAATGAGCACCTGTTCGACACCGCGGTTCTGTAAGTCTGTCAGCACGTGGAGCCAGAATGAAGCACTCTCATTCTCGGTCATGTACATGCCCAGGAGCTCCTTCTGCCCCTCCAGATCGACCCCTATAACACAGTGCACAGCCTTGGTCGTTACCTTGCCTTCTTGCCGAATCTTGTAGTGTATGGCGTCGAGCCAAAGGACACAATACGTAGACTCTAGAGGACGCGAGCTCCATTCTTGGACTAGGGGTAACACCTTGTCTGTGATCCGGCTTATCGTGGCCGTAGAGATGTGCGTTCCATAGAGCTCACTCAGCATGTCGCTTATGTCCTGATAGCTAGAACCGCGCGCATAAAGATGAATGATTTTCTCCTCAATATCAGCTCCAAGGACTCGCTCTCTCTTGGGTACCAAAACGGGCTCAAAGGAGGCATCCCGGTCTCTTGGGGTCCGAATATCGACCTCACCAATGGAGGTCTTAACGCGCTTGCTTCCCTTACCATTGCGCCTGTTCCTGGTAGGCTTCTCAGAAAGATGAGCGTCCATCTCGGCGTCCATTGAGGTCTCGAGAAAGTTCTTCATCAAGGAGGTAAAGGCTCCGTCGGGACCTAACAGACCCGCTCCGCCTACCATCTTCCGATAGGCATCCTTCTTGAAAGCCTCGAAATCAAACTCCGGAGATGAAGGATCGAGTTTATCGTTTTTCTCTTCCATTGTATATCCAAGTTAAAAGTTATAATAATTAACTTGACACACTTAATTGAACACCCGCACTCCCGCACTCCCGCACTCCCGTGCCTCTTATCCCTCCAACTCCAGCGCCAACCAGGCCCTAGCCATACGCCAGTTTTCTTTCACTTTTGATTGAGATAATCCGAGAGCCTCGGCCGTTTCCTCGATTGTCAGCCCGACAAAGTATCTGCACTCCACGATGTTGACCCACTCTGGATTTGTCTTTGACAGATCAATGAGTGCCTGATCTATTTCTAGTAGTTGCTCCATGGAGACTTCCTTCGAGTTCGAAACACCGGTCAGACCAATTTTTTGGCCTTGTCTCTTGTTTGTTGTATTCGCTCGTGCATGGTCAACTAGTATTCGTCTCATGGCTTGAGAAGCCGCACCAAAGAAGTGGGCACGGGTTTTCCAATTCATCTTCTTGTAGTCTGCAAGTCGGATGTAGGCCTCATGGACAAGACCAGTTGTATTCATCGTCTGTCCAGACTTCTCATATCGAAGTTTGGAGCGAGCGAGCTTTTTGAGTTCATCATAGACTTGCCCTAGAAGACGATCGAAGGTCTCGCGTTTTCCGGCTTCAAGATCCATCAGTAGTTGCGTAACGTCGGGACTAGGCATGAGGTGTTAGAATTTAAGTGATGATGATCGTGCAAAAGATGTCTCACATCACATGGCGAGATAATCGTTCGAGATGGTTGACCAAGCTAGAATTAGTTTATTTGTGAGCATCTAAAACTTGCTGAGCCAACTCGATCATAGAATCTTGATTGGCATTCTTCTCCAATATCTCGACGGCTTTTTTGAGGATGGGCTCGGCCTCAGCATACCTATTTTCTCTTTCCAAAAGTATACCTAGTCGAACTAGGGTGCTTCCCACTCGTGGGTGATTCGGGCGTAAGCTCAGGTCTCCTATTCTCAGCGTTTCTCGATAAACTTTCTCTGCGTCTTTTGTCTTGCCCCAGCTATCTAGTATGTAGGCATGTTGATACAGTGAAACGACGACCATGGCACTTTCGTCCCCAAACTGCTGTTTCCTTAAATTCACAGATTCGAGAATACTTTTCACTGCTCTTGGGAAGTTACCATCGGCTCGATAGGCTTCCGACTCGCTGAATAGGAAAGTCGACAAACCAGGGTCGCCTGGGAAATTTCGCCGGTACGAAGAAATAGCATCTCCATATATACTCTGGGCCTTAGTGAACTCGCCGTTCGATATGGCAATGTCGGCTAAATTAGCATTGACATGGCCCATGAGATGATGATCTTCGCCATGAAGCTTCAGAATCATATCCCTGGCCTCGAGCTGAGTTATCTCGGCTTTATCATTGTAACCGTGATTGTGCAATAATCCACCGTAACTTTGAAGGGTAGCCGCCAATTCGGGATGCAAATCACCATAGAGTTTTCTAGCGATGTCTAGTGACTTTTGATAGAGCGAGTCCGATTCCGCGAACTCATTTCGTATTTGGTGCACCCGAGCCAATTGGCGATATGCCAAGCCTGCCGTTGGATGGAGATTGTCGAGGCTTTGAAACACGGCTATAGACTCTCTCAGAATATCTTCCGATTTGGTAAAGTCTCCGAGGAAGTGAGTAACCATGGAAAGATTATAAAGACCAAGCCCGATTTCTGGATCACTTGAAGAAAGCAAAGTCCTCTTTAATTCCAGTGATTCCTCTATCCTGACTTTTGCTTTTTCGAAATCTAATCCCTGGGCCGAGTACATACTGCCAAGGTCTTGCAGGGCCTTCGCTAACTTCATTTCCAGAAGCGGTCGCTGTTTTCTCAATAATCCGATGGAGCGTTCCATAGTTGGTATCGATTCCTTCATCATGCCCAAGCTGCCATACACACCTCCGATGACACCAAGCATTTCTGCCTGAATTTCTGGCTGCTGATCAAGTTCATCGATTCTCTCCAATCCACTCGCAAGGATTTGTCTTGCCGTCAGAGTATCTCCCATCGATTCACTCGGATTGTTGACCTCAAACAGTGAACTTAGAAATCCTGTTATCTCTTGGGCTTTGTCTCTTTCCCTATTGGCTGTCTCCAGAGCCGAACTGATCTCGTTATTTTTGACAACTAGAGTAGCACCGAAAGCAAAAAGAAAGAATACGACCATGGCGCTTAGAAGTGCGCTGATCGGATGTCGGGCGACGAATTTCTGGGCTCGATATCCGATTGTATTTGATCGCGCCTCGACAGGTTTACCGGCCAAATAGTTTGCAATATCTGAGGACATTTGCTCAACGGACGCATATCGACGAGATCCCTCTTTTCGCAGTGCCATCATTACAATGTTGTCAATATCGCCTCGAAGGCTTTTTTGCAGTCGATCAATAGTGACGTCTCGTTTTTTACTCAACAAGGAGGGAATTTCCGCTTGAGTTTCTCCCTTAGCCCCGGGATAACTTTCCTCTTTCGTGACCCTTGTGCTTGGACGTTCTGGATCAATGTCACAAACCAGTTCCTCGACTTCCTCGGTGCTGAGTCCTGACAAATAATAGGGGCGTCGGCCAGTAAGCAACTCATATAAGACCACTCCGAGGCTATAGATGTCTGAAGAAGTAGTTAAAGGCCGACCGCGAAGTTGCTCTGGCGAAGCATATTCTGGCGTCATTGCCCTGACACCCGTTTTCGTAATCGGAAGATCGATGTCCGCGAGCTGTGG
Source organism: Rhodothermales bacterium (assembly GCA_965250215.1). GTDB lineage: Bacteria > Bacteroidota > Rhodothermia > Rhodothermales > DATKEJ01 > CBDFNN01. The sequence goes on from CBDFNN010000004.1 coordinate 957,117, forward strand.
GTTAACCAGTTTCGCAACACCGAAGTCTAATAGCTTGACCTCGCCCTTTTCGGTCACAAGAATATTATTCGGTTTTAAATCGCGGTGAATGACGAGGTTTTGGTGCGCGTAATGAACAGCGGCACAGACCTCCCGAAACAGGTCGAGGCGTTCCGAAACCTTTAGTCGACGAGCATCCGAGTACTCCGTGATACTCGTTCCCTCGATATACTCCATGACGAGATAGGGACGACCGGCGCTTTCAGGAGAGGTCAGTCCAGATTCATCCGGAAGTTGGCCGTCTCCGTAATAAGTACCTCCGTCCAGAAGGCGGGAGATATTCGGATGATTTAGTGAAGCTAGGATCTGCCGTTCAAGTTGAAATCTGAGTTGTATGTCCTTGTTGTTTAGTCCTCCTCTTATGAGTTTGAGGGCAACATATTGCTTAAATGGTTCATGTCGAATGGCTTGGAAAACCTCACCCATTCCACCCTGACCGATTCGTCGAACGAGTGTATAGGGACCAATCTTGTTTCCAAGGAGCTCGCTTCCCTCTTCCTTTATTTCACCGGAAAAGAGGGCATCAGCTAACTCATTAGGTGAGGCTCTCATGAAAGATTCGGCGTCAGCTTTTGCATCGGCCTCAAGCAAGGCTTCCAGTTTTGAGCGCATCTGCTCATCACCGCGGCACGCGGTATCCAAGAAATCTGGACGCTCTTTTGGAGCTAGAGCCAGAACTTCCTTGAACAATTTCTGCAGGTGACGGATCTGTTCAGGTGACATAGTCAAGGTGATAAGTGGCCGACTAATCCAACATATGAAAGGGAGAGGAGAGTGGCTAGCTAGGAATTAGGAGTCGGGGAAGATCAGGGGCACAGGGGATTTTCGTCAGGACTAATTCTTAAAGGTTATGATTTCTTGAGCTAGGTGTCTTTCCTAAGAACGGTAAATGCAAGATTTCAAAAAGTTGAAGGTGTAGGAAAAGACTCATCTTTTGTCCATTGATTTGTATCAGCAAACGAACTTGATTCTTGCGAAAGACCAAAACTTAGTTTGGCAAAGCCGAAGATCCTGTATGTTCATCTCATACAATACTGCGAAGGTTGCGGTAGATCAACAAGGGCAGATCAAGCGAGGTTTTTCACTATAGCGATAGGCTCTTCTAGTGAGTTAGAATGCCAACTTCTCCTCTTGCGGACTTGAAATATTTGAGTGAGGAGATTTCTGATGCAATGTTGATCGAGGTGATCTCGATTCGAAGAATGCTTTGTAAATTAGTGGCATTTAAGAAGGCGCGAAAATAATTTCCCGTGCTCCCGTGCTCCCGTGCTCCCGTGCTCCCGTGCTCCCGTGCTCCCGTGCTCCGGAATTATGGCCTAGTTTTGACTCTTTCTAAATTTGGATAAAAGTTCTCCTTCCAATAAGGCGATCGCAAATCTTCAACGAGACTCATCTTGTATCGACCGGAGTCTCCCTGCATCTGGACTAGAAGTCTGTCTGGCCTGGTTGATACCCAATAAGTCTCAGACTCATCGGACTGAACTCCTAGGGCAGATGGCACAGCTCTGTCATATACGACTTGTACCTTTGCGGTCTCCATATCTCCAGCTTCCGTCTTAATAGTCTCCTTGCCCATGTGTTGAGCCACAACTCCTACTATTTCACCGCTGTCGAGGATGAGTTTGAATTCAAGCTGTTTCCCTGGTGTCGCATCCATGGATCTAACAAGGACGCGAATCTCGTCAACGGGATAAGCATCAGAACTAGCGTAGCTTTTTTCGACATTTCCATAGTCATCGCTTCGCATCAAATATTTGACGTTTTGATTCTGATCAAAAGACATCTCTTTGTATTGGTTGGAGCACCAGTCGAAATTGTTATAAGATGACTTCAAGGGCGCCATGTCGGCAATCGCAAAGTTGGTCACCCAAGATCTTTTGTATTGATAGGCACCGCTTTCGAACTCGAAGAACTGAGCTGATTTGAAGGCAGGTACCTTATTCGTGCTTTCTGATCTTGCTTTGCTCTCTGTCTCAAAATCGTAGTCGTGCTTTACCAAATAGGTGCCGATTAGGAAGTCCTGTTTTTCGTCTTTCCCATATTGATTTCTCGTTCGGCTGGCTTGGTAAAAAGCTATCTCGGCCTTTCCATCGTTCCAAAGGGGATCGGAAAAAACGCCGTTATTGGCAAGCTCCGGTCGCTCTGTCGTAGACGAGGTGAGACTAGCTAAAACTTCATTGTTGCTTGCGTCAGTATCACTTGATTGGCAGGAGCTTAGTACTATGAGAAGAGCGGGGAGAATTGTAAGGAGATTTTTCATCTGACGGAGGTTATTTTGATGATAGCAAGTTTACGATTCTGCTTGGAGGAATGTTCTGTTCCTCTGGTTTCTATAGCTTTTCTGACGGGTATTTCTTGTGCAATTAATAACATCACAGATTTTCGAATATGAGAAAGTGGTGACACCAAATTCGTGGAAAAAGTGAGACACTTGACATGATTTAGCGATGGTCGAGATTAAGCGTTTGGGCTCTGCTTTGTCATAGCTGACTCAGCTATGCACATTCTTCAAAAAGCATCACGAACACCTTGACCTAAGTTCAGTATTTGAAACTGTATACGCTCTATGAAGAGGAGGTATAAGAGGCCCGTTTGGTCTTACTTTTTTCTATCTTCTTTGAACCCAAAAGATGGACTGAATCGGACGGTCGCGCGCCGATTATGCATTTCAAGAAAGACCTAAAAATCTAGGACATGGCTGACGAGAAAGATCTACGGATTATACCGATAGATATTGAGGAGGAAATGAAGTCATCTTACATCGATTATTCGATGTCAGTGATTGTGAGCCGGGCTCTCCCGGACGTTCGCGATGGATTGAAGCCCGTACAAAGACGGGTCCTTTACGGCATGAGCGACCTTGATTTGGGGCCTACCAGACCTCAGAAAAAGAGTGCTAGAATTGTCGGTGAGGTTCTTGGTAAGTATCACCCTCATGGCGACTCTGCGGTTTACGCGGCCATGGTCAGAATGGCGCAGGACTTCTCTGTCCGATATCCACTGGTGGATGGCCAGGGAAACTTTGGCTCGATCGATGGTGACTCTGCTGCGGCCATGAGGTACACGGAGGCTCGGATGACTAGGCTTTCTGCTGAGCTACTGCGAGATCTCGATAAGAATACAGTTGACTTTCGATCAAACTTCGACGACTCTCTAGAGGAGCCCTCGGTTTTGCCGGCCACGGTCCCAGCCCTGCTCTTGAATGGTGCAAGTGGAATCGCCGTTGGAATGGCGACGAATATTCCTCCCCACAACTTGGGAGAGGTGATTGATGGTGTCGTTGCTTACATCGATGACAACGATATCACGATCGATGAATTGATAGGCCACATTCCGGCCCCCGATTTTCCAACGGGCTCAACCATCTTCGGATATGGTGGAGTGCTTTCTGCCTACAAAACTGGCCGAGGTAAAATCCGCCAGCGAGCAAAGATTCACGAGGAGGAATTCAAGAAGGATCGAATCGCCCTAATCATCACGGAAATTCCTTATCAGGTTAACAAGAGTACACTGGTAGAAAAGATTGCTTTTCTTGTTCGGGATAAAAGAGTTGACGGAATCTCCGATCTGAGAGATGAGAGTGATCGCGATGGAATGCGCGTCGTAATCGAACTCCGACGAGATGCTGTATCCGATGTTGTAAAGAATCAGCTCTACAAATTCACGGATCTTCAGAAGACCTTTGGCGCCAACATGGTGTCCTTGGTAAATGGTAGGCCGCGGCTATTGAATCTCAAGGAGATGATTCAATACTATGCCGAGCATAGGCACGAAGTTGTCACTCGGAGAACGCAGTTTGATCTTGACAAAGCGGAGAAGCGAGCACACATCTTAGAAGGTCTCAAAATCGCGCTTGATCACTTGGACGCTGTCATTTCGATTATTCGATATTCGGCCGACCCTGATACAGCAAAAGCCAATTTGATGGCCGGTGTCTTCCCCGAGAAGCTCAGCATGGAGATGCGAAGGCGATTTGAGTTGCCTCTCACGGATGACTCGATGTTCACGCTTTCCGAAGAGCAAGCGAAGGCAATCCTTGAGTTACGACTAGCGAGATTGACGGGTCTAGAGCGGCAGAAGATTGAAGATGAATATGATGCGGTGATGGCGGAGATTGCTCGTCTCAAGGAAATTCTGGGCGACAAGTCGCTTAGAATGGCCATTATCAGAGATGAGCTGCTTGACATCAAGGATCGTTATGCTGATCCACGTCGAACGATGATTGACAAGACGGGTGGTGAAGACATCGAACTTGAGGATATCATCGAGAATGACAAATATGTCGTTACGATTTCCAATCATGGATTGATCAAACGAACCTCAGTTTCGGAATATCGAAATCAAGGCCGGGGAGGAAAGGGGCTGAAGGCCGCAGGCACGAGAGAGGAAGATTTCGTCAGTCACGTATTCGCATCGGATGCCCACGACTATCTTCTATTCTTCACCGATAAAGGAAAGTGTTACTGGCTCAGGGTTTATCAAATTCCCGAGGCGGGTAGAACGGGCAAAGGAAAGAACGTTCGAAATTTGATTGAGCGAGAAGCTGACGATAGAGTAAAAGCGATCCTCAATGTGACCAAGGAAAACTTCCGCGACGAGGATTTCCTCAACAACAACTTCGTCTTGATGGCTACCCGATCAGGAAAGGTCAAGAAGACATCGATGAAGTTGTTCAGTCGACCACGTTCAAATGGAATTCGAGCTATTTCCGTTGGCGAGGAGGATGAGTTGATCGAAGCACGAATGACCAACGGGGACTCACTAGTGGTGCTTGCTTCCTCAGGCGGACGATCCATTCAATTTAAAGAGTCCGATGCCCGTCCGATGGGCCGAGATACCCAAGGCGTTCGCGGAATGAGACTGAGAGAAGGAGAGAAGCTTGTCGGTATGTTTGTTGTCGACAACGATGAAAAGCAGTTGCTCACGCTTTCTGCCAATGGTTATGGTAAGCGATCGGACATGGATGGCTTCCCACTCCAAGGTCGAGGTGGTTCTGGTGTAATCACACACAAGAAAACCGAGCGTACCGGTGAGTTGGTTTACGTGATGGGCGTCATGCCGGATGATGACCTCGTAATCATTACCAAGAATGGCACGATGATTCGAATGGCAGTCGATGGCATTTCTACCATGAGTCGGAATACGCAAGGTGTCCGATTGATCAACTTAAAAGACGGTGATGAGATTGCGGACGTTGCTCGAATGGATGTCACAGAGGACGGGACAGAGGAAGGCGACTCAAGCATAGAAGATGCCGAGTTCGTTGAAATAGAAGCCGGAGCCGACGCTGAAGAAGGTGAGACCAACGAATCTGCTGATGACGATGACGAAACTTCTGAAGACGAAGAAACAGAAGGCGAAGCGGAGGAAGATTCAGACGAGGAGTAGTCTCTAGCGGATGACCAATTTGATTGCAGCCATGGAATCTACTTTCGAGAAGTAGATTCCTGGTTCAAAATCGAGGTCTGATCTACGCCGCAGCCGTGGCTTCCAGTTCAATCAGCGCACCATAGTGTAAATCCCGACTCGGCACAACGACCCTCGCTGGTTTGTGGCTAGCGAAGAATCCGGCATAGATTTCGTTCACCGTGCCCCACAATTCTACGTCCGGTAGGTAGATTCTAACACGAATCACCTTATTCTTTTCAGATCCTGCCATCTTGAGTATCTCTTGCATGTTTGTCAATACGAGCATGCATTGATCTTCAATTCCTTCAGGCATTTCGCCGGTATGAAGATCCTTTGGCAGAAGACCAGACAAGTAGAGCACTCCACCATGCTCAATACATGTCGAGTAGTGGCCTTTTGGTTGCGGGATATCTTCAAAATCTAGAATTTTCATAGCTGCAATTTAGTTTATAGGCACTGGCAAAGGGTTAGCGGACATGTCCATAGCTGTAAGATCATAATTTGAGAAGTGTGAACAAAAGGATATCCTAAACCACGGACTACAAACCAATAACCACTAACTCATTGTCACTAAAGCGCGAACTCTCCTTATTCGGCCTGACCATGATTGCCGTGGGTTCATGCATCGGCTCTGGAATATTTTTGACGCCATCGCAGGTTGCCGGCCATTTGTCGTCTCCTTTGCTCATCCTGGCCGTTTGGGGCCTTGGCGGTCTCTATGCACTTAGTGGTTCGCTGACCTTCTCGGAGTTAGGCGGCATGTTCAAGAAAGCCGGAGGGATTTATCAGTATTTGAAAGAGGCCTATGGAGACCTCGCGGGTTTCTGGTATGGCTGGGCCTACTTCACCGTAATTAACTCTGGATCACTCGCGGCACTTTCCCTTGCCTTCGCCTACTACATTGCCTTCCTTTTCCCAATGGAGGAATCGAGTCAGACCTGGGTAGCAGTTGCTGCACTTGTGGGCGTCACCGTCGTCAATATTTTCCGAGTCAAGCTTGTTGAGCTCTTTGCCGATCTTTTTACGGTGCTTAAATTGGCCGGAATATTTATGGTGGTCGTGATTGGCGTCATGTTCGGGTCGACAGCGGAAATTAAAGGGAGCTTAATGGTCGCCAGCGAGACTTCTGGTACTTGGGGTGGATTCGGTTTGGCCATGATCGGTGTGATATTTTCTTATGGCGGTTGGCATCACGCCACTTTTTTGGCTGGGGAAGCAAAGGATCCAAATCGGAATATTCCGAGGGCGATGATCTACGCTGCAATCATCGTGACGATCACCTATATCCTGATCAACATCGCTTATATGATGCTGTTGAGCGTTCCAGAAATGGCGGCTTCCAATCGAGTTGCTGCCGATGCTCTTGAGTCGCTTTTCCCTTGGGGTTCAAAGATGATTGCTATTATCATCGCGATCTCGACTTTGGGTACTTGTCTCATCTATACGCTCTCAGCGCCGAGGATATATTTTGCCATGGCTGAGGATGGATTGTTCTTCAAGCGATTTGCTTGGATTCATCCCAAATACAATACGCCAGTGGTTTCGGTGATATTTCAGTCAGCTTGGGCGATCGCGCTAATTCTGATGTGGAAGACATTCGTTCGCGTCATCACTTATGTGACCTTTACGGATACAATCTTGTTTACAGCTGCTGCTGCGGTCGTCATTGTTCTTCGATTCAAACGTCCAGACATCGAGCGGCCTGTCAAGGTTTTTGGCTATCCTATTCCGCCCTTGATCTACTTGACGGTTTCGATTCTCTTCATAGTGAACACCATTATTGAACGCCCTACGGAGGCCCTCGGAGCAGCTGGTTTGCTGGCATTGGGTCTACCGGTCTATCTCTATTTCAAGTCGAAGAAAGATGGCGAAGCGAAAGTCGACTAATGTCTATGTCATTCAGTTGAGAAAGGAAGTTCTGCAACGACGGATATTTATTGCGGCCAATCCAAAGTACAAAGAAGGCATGGCCTGTTTATACGTTGGCATGACAAGCCGGAAACCGATGCAGCGATTCGAGCAGCACCTCAATGGCTACAAAGCCAATAAATATGCAAGAGATTTCGGCTTTAAACTCCGCACTGATCTCTTCGAGCATCTAAATCCGATGACCCGCAAAGACGCCGAAGAAATGGAGTATGATTTAGCTCGCGATTTGAAGAGGAGGGGATACGGGGTTTGGCAGAACTGACTGGTGAAAGACTGAGGCTTGATTAAAGAAAATCGATTCGTTGCATTTGGATAGGGTCTCTGATGACTGTGCCATTTAACTGGGCACACAAAAGTCGAGGGTCTGATACGCTCATGTAATCAAATCAACGAGGAATAAATAGGAAAAGGACGAGAAAAGCAAAGCCGTTGAAAGATCGAGATTTGTATATTAGGACATATGCTTTTGTTCTTCTAAGAATCCTTTCATAGCATACTGACCCAATATCACCCATCCATTAATTCTCATTATTCCCATGAAGCGCAGCCTACTCTCACTAATGCTATTCGGACTTATGTTCGGAACAGCTTTTGCCCATGACGACCACCTACTTATAACTGAGACAGTCTCCACCCTAACAGCAGCTGAATATATTGAGATCTACAATCCAACAGGGTCTCCGATCAGTTTAGCCAACTACTACTTATCAGACGATGAAGACTACGCCCTGCTTCCCGGCGCCACTGGGGCTGGGCCTGCACCAATCATCGACAGTTTTGATTTCATTGTGCAATTTCCAGCCGGAGCCGTGATCTCCGACGGTGAAGTTGTGGTTATTGCATTTGATGGCGCCGGCTTTTTTCTCGCTTACGGTCTCTCAGCCAATTATGAAATAATTGGAACTGACGGAACGCCAGATATGATTGCCACAAATGTAGGCTCTACGAGAGGCCTCACAAATAGTGGAGAAAATGTAGTTTTGTTCTTCTGGGATGGTGCAGGTGATCTTGTACAAGACGTAGATATGACCAACATTGGCACACCATCAGCCGCCAACGACATCGGCAACAAAACCGGCGTCACAGTCGACGGCCCCGATGCTGACACGACGCCATCTGCCTATGCGGCCGATGTTGTCACAATGCCTCAGCAATTGAGCGATCCTGGGAATGGTTTCTCTTCAAAACGGATTGCGCTGGAGGGTACAAATGAAACATCTCTTGTTCCGATCGCCCAAGGCAATAGCTTTGGAGGTGGCAACGGTATCACGGGCGATGATGAGACAACAGAAAATATTTTAGTCACCTTTGACGGTACACAGTTCCGACCCTTTACGGCCCCTGACCCTGGCCATTTCCTCCCCAATCCCTTGCCGGTAGAACTCACCCATTTCGAGGCCCTGACTCAAGGTGGTGATGTGCTACTCCAATGGGCTACGTCGTCTGAGACGAACAACGCTGGTTTTGAAATTGAAGCAGCACAAGTCGTTGCCACGGCAGGCCAAGAAGACCTCGATGCCGAAGCATGGAAAGTCATTGGGTGGACAGAAGGCCAAGGCACAACTCAATCGGCTCAAAGCTACTCATTTGTCGCTGGAGGCCTCACGAGTGGCACCTTTCAGTTCCGGCTTAAGCAAATCGACTTTGACGGGGCCTTTGACTACAGTTCTAATGTTCAAGCTACGCTCGAGATGCCCGGTACTCACCAACTCGATGCTGCCTATCCGAATCCCTTTAACCCATCGACACAGTTTACTTTGACCGTAGCACAGGAGCAAAAGGTTAAGGTGGCCATTTTTGATGTCCAGGGCCGGCAAGTCAGCACCCTCTATGACGGTCTCCTGCCCGCCAACACGGCTACGAAATTCCAGTTCGATGCGAGCCTGTTGTCGAGTGGCATTTACCTGTACCGAGCCACCGGTTCATCCTTCGCTGAAACGCGACAGGTGATGCTAGTTAAATAAGTCTTGGATGCGTCTGGCGAGCTAGTTATTCGAAACGATCTTGCTCGTTAACTAGCTTCTTAGTTTTTCATCAAAGAAGTCGGTAGTCCGTTTCCAGGCCAATTTAGCCGAAGCCTCATCGTAGCGCGGCGTCGTATCGTTGTGGAAGCCATGATTGACTTCTGGATAGAAGTGGGCGACGTATTCCTTGTTATTCGCCTTCAATGCTGCCTCATATTCCAACCATCCTGCATTCACTCTTTTGTCCAGTCCTGCATAGTGAATCAGAAGGGGCGCATTGATTTTCGCTGTCTCTTCGTCGGATGGTTGCCCACCGTAGAAAGGAACAGCGGCCTTAAGTTCTGGCAGCTCGACGGCCATCAAATTTGAGATCCATCCCCCAAAGCAAAAGCCGACAACTCCCACTTTCCCATTGCAATTTGGATGGGCTTTCAGATACTCAAAGGCAGCCATAAAGTCTTGCAACATCTCGCGTCGATCTCGTTGGCGTTGCATAGTCCGACCTTCGTCATCCGTACCCGGGTATCCTCCTAGGGGCCAGAGGGCATCAGGACCAAGAGCTAAGAAGTTTGCTAAGCCTGCACGTCTGGTGACGTCTTCAATGTGCGGGTTCAATCCCCGGTTCTCATGGACAACAACCACACCTGGTAGTTTGTCCTTATTTCCTTCGGGCTGAGAAAGTAAGCCACGGATGGTACCGCCACCTTTTGGAGAGTCGTACTCGATGTACTCGTCGTCGAGGCGAGGATCGTCCGCTCGAACTTGCTGCGCGACCGCGTACTTTGGAGCAAGGAAATCAAAGATAGCCACTGCGGTTAGTCCACCGACCGCGTACTTCGATACCCCATCCATGAATTGGCGTCGATTAATATCACTGTGGACGTATTTGTCGAATAAGTCAAAGACTCCTTGGTCTAAGTCTTCATTTCTGATTTCTTTCATCGCTTTTCTATTTGTCGCTCCTTGATCCAAGGAACTGACGGTGATGTTTAGAATGGCTAAACCAATCTAAGTAAAAAATAGTGGCAACTCGAGTCGATAAAGTGAGCTTCTTTACGAATGGCTTGAATCTGATCACGAACTGCATCTTTCTATAGCAGCCTATTCAGCACTGATAGGAGACGATCGACATCGGCCTCTGTATTGTAGCCTTGAATTGAGATTCGCATATACCTGTCGCCATAAACCTCGACGATGGGTATCTCGATTTTATGGTTCTCGAAGAGCGTAGTATGCAGAGCATCACCATCGATGCCTGCGGGGAGTTTATGGGCGCACATTTGGTAAAACCACCGGCCACTGTCGTCTGGTGCAATGGGTGGGTTGCCAGTCATTTCGATCATAGCAGATCGGTACTTGAGAACAAGGCGGTGGCACTCTTTCTTGACGGATTCCCAATCGTGTTCTTCCAAGAATCGAATACAGGATCCGATGGCCAAATACCTCGAAGGGTCGCTCGTTCCGGGATACTCCATTTCCTGAATGAATCTCGACTCTGGCAAGGAGTGATTCCCCCAGCCAACGGCGAGAGGTTCAAGATGATGTTGCATATCTCGACGAGCATGCAGTACAGCGCAGCCCTTTGGTGCCATCATCCATTTGTGGGCATTGCCCGTGTAGAAGTCGGCACCGAGTTCACTAAGGTCTAAGGGGATTTGTCCTGGGACGTGGGCTCCATCGATTAGAGTAATAATTCCCCGTTCTTTGCACAGAGCGATCAACTCTTCAACAGGAAGGGTAAGGCCTGTGGAAGATGTCATGTGGCTGATGAAAAGCACCTTGGTGCGATCACTTACACCAGTCCAAATTTCCTCTACTACGCTTTCGACGCTCTCAACGGGAAGGGTTATAGGACGACGAACATAAACAGCACCTGTGCGCCTGCAGACCTTTTCCCATACACGATCACAGGCCCCATATTCGATATTGGTGGTAAGGATTTCATCACCCTCCTTTAGATCAAGGGACTGTGCAACGATGTTCACGCCACCTGTTGCGTTCTGGACAAATACGATATCGTCCTTGTCACAGTTGAAATATTTTCCGATGTCTCTTCTCGCTTCATCGATATGGTGCTTGTATTTCCGAGTGAGAAAATCGACAGGTTCATATTCGAGCTTTCTCTGCCATCGTTGGTATTCTTCGAAGACTGGCTTTGGACATGCTCCAAAAGAGCCGTGATTCAGAAAGGTGATGTTCGGGTCGAGAAGGAAGTGGTCGAGCATAAATCAGAAGGTCAGAAAGTCAGAATTCAGATAGTCAGAGGAGAATATAGGACAGCTTAGGCATCTGCGGATGATTCTCAGGACCTCCGCATCTTAAAGGGCTCGTTCCGAGTTCTGCTTAAAGTGAGCGAAAGAATTCGTTGGGTGCCATGGCTTCCGCAGGTCGTGTGTCGATCTCTGTAGGCATGGAGCTGTAACTAATGTCGCGAAGTGATCGTTCTTTGGGTCCCCTTGGGCAAGGAAAGAAACGAATACAATATGTCGCTCGAAATCGGCTAAATAAGGAGTAGATATATAATGAACATACTAGTTGTTGGAGCGACGGGAGCTACGGGACGATTGCTCGTCGACCAATTATTACAGCGCGAACATGACGTCAAAGCGATTGTCAGATCACCAGACAAGCTGACCGAAAGCAGTCGCAACCATCGGAAGTTGACGATAATTCAAGCCAGCCTCCTCGAGCTAAGTGAAACTGAGCTAGCTGAACATGTCGCGAATTGTCATGCGCTCGCCTCTTGCCTTGGCCACAACCTGACTTTCAGCGGCATTTATGGACAGCCACGGAGACTTGTGACAGATGCCATGAAACGCCTGAGTAAAGCAATCAAGGCAGCTCAGAGTAATGCGCCGACGAAAATTGTTCTAATGAACACTACGGGAAACATCAATCGAGATATTTCGGAGCCAATTTCCTTTGCCCAGAAATGTGTGATTAGTCTGCTTCGCCTTGTTTTGCCCCCGCATGTGGATAATGAACAGGCCGCAGACTTTCTGAGAATGGAAATCGGACAAAATGATCCTTTGATTCAATGGACTGTGGTGCGACCAGACGGATTGATTGACGAAGACGAGCCCAGTAACTATGAGCTACATCCATCACCTATTCGCAGTGCCATTTTTGATGCGGGAAAAACCAGCCGAATAAACGTCGCCCATTTCATGGCTGAGCTTATTACGGATGATGGGCTTTGGCAGAAATGGGTCGGTCAAATGCCTGTGATATATAATGGGGGCTGAGGGGTTGAGGAAAGGATCAAGTTATCTATTAAGAGGTATTAGCGGGTATATAAAGGTATTTACGGGTATAATTCCTATTTCTCTTAGCTCTGTACCATCTTTAAAATGCAGGAAACGTCCCTTCGTCTAAATCCACAGGTCAATGACCTCCTAAAGGAGCTTGATGCCTTCAAGGATCAATGGGTGCTTCAAAAAGAGGGAAACCCGGATCGACTACTAAGTATGAAAAAGGTGGCCACGGTGGAAAGTGTTGCCTCTTCAACCCGAATCGAGGGTGTAAAACTAAGTGATCTTGAGGTGGAGACTTTGATGTCATCCACAAAAATGACATCCTTTGAGTCGAGAGACGAACAAGAGGTCATCGGTTATGCCGAGATCATGGATCTTGTCTATGAGTCCTGGCACGAGATCGATCTTTCCGAAAACCATATTTTGCAGCTTCACAATGTTCTGCTTAGATACAGCACCAAGGACGAGCATCATCGGGGAAGTTATAAAAAGCTGGAAAATCATGTCGTCGCCCATGACACGGAGGGAAAAGAGATCGGAATCTTATTTAGAACAGCGACGCCTTTAGAAACACCTAGAAAAACGACCGAACTGGTGGCTTGGTTTCTCCGTTCCGAGGAGGAAAAGCTACACCATCCTCTGATAGGCATCGGCATGTTTATCCCTCGCTTACTTACCATCCATCCCTTCCAAGATGGAAATGGCCTGCTTTCAAGAATATTAACAAATCTACTGCTGCTCCGTGCGGGCTACACCTACGTCCCATACAGTTCTTTCGAGCGGGTCATCGAGGATAACAAAGATCTCTATTATAGATCGCTTTGGAAAACGCGAGAGAGCCTAAAGACGAGCGATCCCGAATGGGACGACTGGATTCTCTTCTTTCTTCGGTCGATGAAAAAGCAGAAAGATGTCCTAGCCCTTCGACTGGGGATCCGAGATACTCAGGGATTGGATTCAGAAATGCATCCACTTTCTCAAGACATCCTGGAGCTTCTCCAAGTGAAAAAGAGAATCATGATGAAGGACATTGTTGCCTCGACAGGCGCCAACAAGAACACGATCAAAGTCCGACTCCGAGAACTCGTAAGAGATGGTTTTTTAGAAATGCATGGAAAGGTTAGGGGGACTTGGTACACGAGGAGACCCGACACGCAAACTCTCTTGTAATAATACCGATAGGAATAAAGTGACGAACATAACAACAGCATGAGAGAATTGCATCAAATCGAATACCTGTTGTATTCAATTTCGATCGATCAACAACATAAATGTTAACAAAAGACGACGATAGTGCTTTCCAAACTCAAGGACCTATAGTGTTATTATGAAGATCCATATATCCAAAGAGAATCTAGTATAGGACAAAAGGATATTAGAAGACCCGAACATTAAAACTATGGATCTAACAAAATGAGAAAAGCATGAGAAACACGGCAACCATATTGGTTCTATTGGTGGTTTTGTCTTCGGTTTTTTGCCCTTCAAGTGCTAGCGGAAACCAGGTCGACGATGTGGCGAATGAAGAATTAGTCATAACATTTGAGGAGGAGAAACATAAGTTCAGAGAGGGTGAAAGACGATTAATTAGCAATATTATCGTTCAATCGGAAAAAGAAGTTCGTGCCCTTTTACCGACACTACCCAAAGGAATTCAAGTAAGGGTTTCCATTACCGAGGAAGAGGTCAACAGGATTGGAGGGGTTAATGGACGAACCGAGAGCAATACTCCGGCTGAAATCATGGTTGAGGTATCTAGGGTTTTTCCTGGTGGTATTTCGGCGGCAATTAATTCGGGCTTGTCAGCGCTAATTTTCCACGAGTTTCATCATCTGTCCCGAGGTTGGGCTATTAAAGACAATAAGTACGGTCAGGGGATCTCTATTGCCATAATAAATGAAGGTTTGGCCGTCGTGTTTTCGGAAACGTATACAGGTGTTTTGCTTGAGGGAAATAGATATCCAAAGGATGTGGACAAGTGGGTGCCGGAGATTTTGGCGCTTCCTAAGAATGCAGATTACGGAAAGTGGATGTTTAAGCATCCTGACGGCAGATCAATGATCGGTTATCGGACCGGAAATTATATTATCCGCCGAGCCATTGCTAATTCAGGGAAAAATATACTCGAGCTGAGTAAACTCACGCCGGACGAAATATGGGATATAGTAAAGACTAAGACCCCAGGATTGTCCATCTCATTTGACGAGGAAAATTTTGAGTTTTCGGAGAGCGAAAAGCAACTTATTATTCAGATTATCCAGAAGTCGGAAAAAGGAGTCCGAGTTGTTTTGCCAACATTGCCTAGAGATATCAGCGTATCGGTCACTATTATTGATAGAGAAATTGATATTGTCGGAGGCGTTTCCGGAAGAGCTGATGCTCCCGGGGAAGTTCTTATTGAATTATCCAATGTTTTTCCGGGCGGTATAGTCGGGGCTGCGAAGGGCGGATTATCGGCATCGGTTTATCATGAGTTTCATCATCTATACCGAGGTTGGACCATAAGAGAGAATAAATTTGGTCAGGGAATCTCTATTGCCGTTGTCAATGAAGGATTGGCTGTGGTGTTTTCTGAGATATATACCGGTGTCAAAGAGGAAGGAAACCGCTATCCAAAAGAAGTGGATAAATGGGTACCAGAGATAATGGCACTGCCAAAGGACGCAGATTACGGGAAGTGGATGTTTCAACACCCTGATGGAAGAATTGCGATAGGCTATAAAACTGGAAACTATCTTATTAGGGAAGCTATCTCTAAATCCGGAAAAAATATTCTTGAACTGGGTAAACTCGATCCGGATGAGATATACCGATTGGCTGGGGTATCGAATAAATAGCTCGGGAACGAACCCTATCATTCTTCTATGAAAAAGATTATCGTATTGGCCGTTCTCTTTCTTGCAAGTGTCTCGACGACTTCGGCTCAGGACAAAATTTGGTGGAATCCAGAGCATAGCGAATTTCCCGTCGTCGAAGGTCAAGCTTGGCCCTCTGAGGTCGAAAGTTATTACGACAGATTTCCCACTCGGGCAAAGGACAATGTGCGAGAACCAGTCTGGGATCTATCTACCAATAGTGCTGGCCTCATTATCAGATTTCACACGAACTCTCCAGATATCACCATTCGATACGGTCTGGGAATGGACTTCGGGGGAAGCTACGCCATGACACATTTTCCAGCGACTGGGGTCAGCGGCTTGGACCTTTACGCTCTGGATCAAAACGGTAAGGAGATATTTGCTGCCGGGCGACGTGCCTTTGCGGACACCTCCAGTTATCAATATTCAAATTTGGATCCCGTAGTGGACTATGAAGAAAAGGGTACGGAATACCGACTTTATCTTCCTCTGTACAACAAAGTGACGTGGATGGAAATTGGTGTTGACTCAACTGCGAGATTTGAATTCCTGGCGAGAAGAGATCAAAAACCGATTGTTGTGTATGGGACGTCTATTGCCCAAGGTGGATGTGCGTCTCGACCTGGCATGGCTTGGACATCGATTCTTGCGAGGGACCTAAATCAGCCAGTAGTAAACCTTGGTTTTAGTGGCAATTGCCACATGGATGAAGAAGTGATCTCCCTTCTTGGCGAGATTGATGCTGAGCTTTTTGTTATTGATTGCATGCCCAATCTAGACAATGCAGACAGGTGGGCAGATTCGGAACTGTCCTTACTAATAAAGAACTCGATTCTCGACCTTCGAGATTTGAAGCCAAATACACCAATACTTCTTGTCGATCATTCTGGATATGCTCAGTCCTTGGCCAGTCCCTCGTCTCTAGAGAGAATCAGGCGATTAAGACGAGTTCAAAGAAGCGTAATTGATCAACTTTCGACTGAAGGCAATCAGAAGGATCTCTTCTACTTGAATACGGAGCGTCTTGGGATGAGTATGGATGGAACAGTGGATGGGGTTCATCCAAACGATCTCGGAATGATGCAAATCGCTACCGGATATGCCAAGCGACTTCGCGAGATTATAAAAACCAAGAACCAATAACCAAAGACCAAGAACAAGTCAGCTCCCTCTCCACCAAGGCACCTTTCCGCCTTCTCGAATATACTCACGCAGTGCACGAGCTAGTCGTCTGAAGATTTCTTTCTCCTCTTCTATTAGGTTGTCTTTCTCCTGCGGATCCTCATCGAGATTGTACAACTCCATGGGTTCAAAAGGACTGTTCTGAAGAAGCTTCCAAGCTCCATGTCGAACGGCCTCAATCGTCTTTCCGTTGTATCGCATATTTCCTTCTCGCCTGGAGAAAAAGAGGTAGCGCGAATCCCAGTTTTGGCTTTTTCCTCGAAGGGTAGGAAGAAAACTCTTCCCCTCAATATAATGACGAATCGGTACTTGGGCCGCGTCCAAAAGAGTAGGAAACAGATCCATGGTTAGTGCCGTGTGATCGGACGTGGATCCGGCTTCGATATGACCTGGCCAAGCAACAGCGGCAGGGACACGCAGTCCTCCCTCGTACATGCTTTGCTTTCCATCGCGAAGATCGCCATTGTTAGCGCCGACGCTCAGCTGACCTCCATTGTCGCTGACGAACACAACGATAGTATTCTCGGCTTGACCGCTTCCTTCAAGAGCCGCCATGACCTTTCCGATCCCCTCATCCATGTGTTCAATCAAGGCTACCAATCCTGCGCGATCTTCCTCAATTTCGGCCTCACGTGCCCTGACTTTATCACGCCAATCATCTGGTGGCTGGATGGGTGTATGTGGAGCATTGTAGGCTAAGTATAGAAAGAATGGCGCATCAGATGCCTGGCGACTCTGGACATAATCAACGGCCCAGTCGGAAAACAAATCAGTAGCATGTCCTTCGGGATGGATGAGCTCGAGATTTCGCCTCATGTAATTTATACCGCGACGTCGATGTGTGTAATAGTCGTCCATCATATCGCCGAGATAACCATGGAAGAATTCGAAGCCTCGGTCATTGGGCCGATCGGGAGCGGACAGCCCAAGATGCCATTTACCAACCATCGCTGTATGATAGCCTTTGTCCCGGAGGAGCTCTGGCAACAAGGGTACATCCTCTGCTAGATTACCCCAATTGTCTTCAGCGCGAGTCCGGATCACGCCCGGGACGCCGGCCATCGGAGGATAGCGACCCGTCAAAAGCGAAGCTCGAGTTGGAGAGCAAACGGGTGAGTTGGCATAGAAATTACTGAAGCGCATTCCTGATTCGACGATCCGATCAATTGCAGGGGTCTTAAGGTCATTGGCCCCATAACTCGAGAGATCTCCATAGCCGAGATCATCGGCGAGGATCAAAATAATATTTGGAGGCTGATCTTGAGCAAACGAGTCATTGATCGAACCAATAGTCAGGACTAGGAAAAGGAGGTATAGGTATTTCATAGAATTGTCACGACGAAAACGTTTCGGTCAATCTAGGCATTGACAATTTCGCTGTCCAGCTTCGATGTTTTGAGTTGTGGGTGATGTGTTCTGGTGAGAATATATAGAGATAGAGGTTTCGCCATTCATTCTTCTTAGAATGTGACAAGAGGTCATAATACTAGTCGTCCCTTTTACAGGCTAAGTGGATCAAGAATGCAAGTGAACCCGAACCTGCTCAAGGCTAGCGAGTTGATGAGATTCGAAGTATTCAAAACGAGATTGGCGTTTGATCAATAAAACTTCCTTAGTTATCAATTATCGGCCAGTCACATTCGTTTACCTTAAAAATAGCAGCTAAGAACACGGTCCATGATTAAGATCAAACGACTCAACGACAATTTCCATTTCCAAGCAAGCAACAAACTTGGCAATACCATGGATATGGATAATGCGGGTGGAACGGGCGAGCCCAACAAGGGCATTGGGCCTATGGATGCGCTCTTAGCGGCGATTGGAGGATGCAGTGGAATCGACATCGTGATCATCCTTAAAAAGATGAAGCAGCAAATCGACTCTTTCGAAATGGAAATCGAGGGCGATCGGGAAAACGAGGCAGATCATACCTATTGGAAGACGATCCATACGAACTTTATCTTGACTGGCAATCTCGATCCAGCAAAAGTCCGACGGGCTATTGACTTGAGTATCGAGAAATACTGCTCGGTATCCAAGGCCTTGGAGAAGAGTTCAGAAATCAGCTACACCTTCACGATCAACGGTGTCCAGATCGAGTAGGACCCTACCTATCAACGAGATCGTCCGGCGAAATGGTTGCTGGACTGGAAGACAATTCCAAGCTGTTCAATTGAAGGTTCAGTAATTCTAAGATCTCTCTGCAATCGGAGAAGCAATCCCTCATAGTTTCCGAATGCCACTGTCCATATCCAGATGTCTGAAAATCGGACATTCTGATAATCTGACCTCTGACCTCTGACCTTCTGTTACATCTCAACAACATATCCCTAGCTTTCGGCGGCCAAGAAGTGCTCCGTGATCTTTCCTGGCACATTAAACCTGGAAAACGAATTGGACTTATTGGTCCTAACGGAGCCGGAAAATCTACCCTACTCAAACTCATCTCAGGGAAAATCCAACCAAATGAAGGGACCCTTTCCTCAGCCGGATCTAGGACTATAGGTTACCTGAGTCAGGATACGCAGGAAATCGACTCGAACAATACGGTTCTGAATGAGGCCATGACGGCATTTCAGAAGATCTTTGATCTTCAGGCCGCGGAAGAGTCTGTCACTCTACAAATGGGTGAGATTTCGGATCATGATTCGGATGAATATCAGCGGCTCGAAAAGCAATTCGTCAATATCCACTCGGAGCTGGCTGTTCATGACATTCATCGCCTCCGTCCTTGGACCGAGAGCATTCTTGAGGGACTCGGATTTGAAACCGACGATCTGGAACGCCCCCTCGCCACATTTTCCGGTGGATGGAGGATGAGGGTTTCTCTTGCTCGTATGCTCTTGACTGAGCCCGATCTATTGTTGCTTGATGAGCCTACCAACCACCTTGATATCGAGAGTATCGATTGGCTCGAAGACTACCTGAAGACTTATCGAGGCACTGTTGTACTTGTTTCGCATGACCGCTACTTCCTTGATCGAATGATTAACACGACAGCGGAGTTGATGCGTGGAAAGGTGACGGAATATGCTGGCAACTACGACTTCTATTTGGCCTCCCGTGAGGAGCGTCGAACATTGGCTGCCTCCGCCTATGCAAATCAGCAACAGCACATAAAGGAGACGGAGCGCTTTATTCAGCGATTCCGTGCAAAGGCGACCAAAGCTAAGCAGGTTCAATCAAGGGTTAAAGCGCTCGCTCGACTGGTCCGTTTGGAACCTCCACCGGAGGATCTCGCGACGATGAGTTTCCGATTCCCAGAGCCAGACCCATCGGGAAAAGTTGTGATCGAATTCTCGGATTACTCTAAGCGATATCCCAATGCGGAAGGCCCTGACATCGAAGTATTCGATAAGGCACGAGAATTTAAAATTGAGCGAGGTGACAAAGTCGCCTTGGTGGGAAAGAACGGAGCTGGAAAAAGTACGCTTGCCAGAATGATTCTTGGAACGGAGAGTTTTGAAGGGACACGTGACGTTGGATATCGAGTGACACCCTCATTTTTCGCCCAGCATCAGGCTGAGATTCTCGATCCGAGAGATACTGTCTTGGAATCGATGCAGCGCGTGGCCGAGGGACAAACTCTGACACAAATCAGATCCATTTTAGGGGCCTTTCTCTTTAGCGGTGACGATGTCGACAAGCTCGTGGGGGTTTTGTCGGGTGGAGAGAAGAGTCGAGTGGCTCTTGCAAGAACCTTGCTGACACCCTCGAACTTCCTAGTACTCGATGAGCCTACGAACCACCTCGATATTCAATCAAAAGGAGTTCTCATCGAGGCACTTATTCAGTTTAACGGCACCTTCGTTGTTGTAAGTCACGATCGATATTTTCTAGATAAAATTGTCAATCAGGTTTGGCATGTCGAGGGGGGAGGAGTGAAACCATACCTCGGTACTTATTCGGATTATGTCTGGAGCGTGAAAAAGAAAGGTGCACCGGTGGCTCAAAAGACAGTCGCACAATCGGCGACGAATGGAAAGTCGACCGAGAAACCAAAGTCGGGAGGAAGGAAAACGAAAGAGCAAAAACGGCAGGAAGCTGAAGAGCGAAATCAGCTTTACAAGGAGAAGAAATCGAGAGAGAAAGATGGCGTAGTAGCTGAACCCGACCAGTTGGGTAAGTCAGAATGGAGTAGGATGTCCGAGGGAAAGAAGAAAAACACGCTCGAGAAATATGAAAAAGAAATAGAGCTTATGGAGTCACGCAAAGCTGAGCTGACACAGAAGTTGGCGGAGCCGGATTTCTTTTCTGATCCTCAGGCCTCAGGCGCGGCAATGAAAGAGTATGGAGAACTGGAGGCTAGACTCGCTCGTTACATCAAGAATTGGGAGAGCCTTGCGGAGGAGATAGAAAACTAGCCGACAGCCATCAGAGGTCAGTCTTCAGAAGTACGGAGTTCTGACAACTGACTTCTGAAGACTGGTGCTTACATCCCGCGAATGTCTACTATATGCCTTGGAATATGCCTCCGCCAAGAGCATCAAAACTACCAGTAATAGTGACGTCGATTTGCTCGTTTGTGGTTCCGTTGAAAACGCTACCAGTAGCCGTGAAATTGATGGTCCCCTTTAGTTGATTGTCGCTTGATTTCGTGATGCTGATTGTTCCGCTAATAGAAACGGCGCTGCTGGTATTTCCGCCACCCGTCCCGATGTAGGTAGCGACAAACTCGTTCGAGCCAAGACTTTCGAAGCTGGAGGTGGCGTCAACTATTTGATAGGTACCCGTACCTGGCCGACCAGCCGAATTCTTCAAGGCCGAAATTACGTGTCCTGATGGAGTGCTTGCCATGAAGATTCCAAAGCCGCTAGATGAAGCAGACGTGCTTCCTGCAAAAGTCGAACCACCACCAAAGCTAGCCGCTACATCGCCAGTAATAGTGATTTCAAAATCGCCAATGGCTCCTTGCTGTAAAGGGTCTTCGGTACTATCGCATCCGACCATTAGAAATATTATGAGAACGAGTGATAATTTTTGAAGATGGGCCAGCATGTGAGTTTTGAGTTTAGAGCTCCGGTGCAGAGCTTGATTGTGAAACGATCCGAAAGGATCTCCGCTTACACCTATATGTGCTTTTTTCTTGGAAATAGTGTCATTCGAGTCAAAATAATCTAGCTACAATCTGGATCGATCCTCATGGAACGCACTCAAAGTCAATAGGATCGCCGAATGCAGCTCTTATTGCGTCACAACTTCCATCAAAGGTCATATCAATAGCTAAATGTGACGAGTCTGTTCAGACTAAAATGATGGTTTGAAAATCGAAAATGGCCTTTATTTGATTTTCTCTCGACCGTTCGATACGCAATTGCCTCCAACAGAAGCCATGGTGTATAAATCGTTCTCGTCTCCAAAATGCACGACCACAATCTCGTCTGGATCTAGACTGCTTATTTTCCGAGAACCGCTTACCAAGAGCCCGAGAAAGACATCTTATGCACGAAAATAGACCTTAAGTTATGTGTGTTTAGTTGCTTACCAAAGCCAGCACACGCCACTTCCAAAATCTAGGTGCATTTTGGCCTTCCTGAAAGCAGGCGACTGACGTCTGAAGACTGTTATAGGATTAAGTCGTAGTTTCGCATGTCCAAGGAGAAAACAGCAACAGATTGCTCAACGAACAAAGCCGACTTTATCAACGCCTTATTTTCTTTGCCGATCTGGCCTTGATCGCCTTGGCGTGGGTGATAGCCTACTACCTTCGTTTCTATCTCCTAAGGGATATTCTTCCCTTGCCCTTATTCAGACCGCTTGCTAGATATAGCACATATATCCTTCCGGTCGTAGCGCTTTGGGGCCTCATTTTTCTCGCTTCGGGACTCTACGCACCACGTGTGACTAGAAGTCTTTCCTCTATGATTCTCGCTGTGTTCAGGGCGGTTCTCTTCGGAATGGCAACGGGCGTTGCCGGTATGTTTTTCTATCGAGCCTTCTCTTTTTCGAGAGCGCACATGCTACTTTTTGGCATCGTGACCGCGGTGATGATGGTCCTTCTTCGGCTCATCCTCTATTGGTTTTCGAATCAGTCCAGAAAGCGTGGGCGCAATCGGCGAAACGTCCTCATCGTTGGGGCAGGGGAGACGGGGAGGAGATTGGCCGGCGCCTTCAAGCGATTTCCCCTGATGGGTATTAATGTCCTAGGATTTCTAGATACGTCTAGTGGGGAGGATATCATTGGCTCACCAGACGAAATTGCGCGTTTTGTTGATGAGAGAGAAAAAGGCGATGAGCGAATCGATGCTGTTTACGTCACTCTTCCCTTTGAAGAATCTGTTCAAGTCAATAAAATTGTAGACGAGATGTCGACTCGTTTGGCCAATGTCTATATGGTCCCAGACCTTCTGCACTTTGACATCATGAACAGCCGAGTATCAAGCGTGGAAGGGATGCCTGTCATTCATCTTATAGATGAATCTCCTCTTGAAGTTGGTCGCTTTGTCAAAAGGGGTTTTGACTTGATTTTTTCACTACTTGTCATAATTGTGTCATCGCCTTTATTTCTATTAATCGCGATAGGAGTAAAGCTATCCTCGAAAGGTCCTGTTTTCTATAAACAAGAGAGAATGAGTCTGAACGGCCAGAGATTCGAAATGCTAAAATTCCGATCGATGCCGCTTGGCTCAGAATCAGAATCTGGACCCGTTTGGGCGACGGCTGGAGAAAGTCGGGCGACAGGATTTGGTTCATTTCTTCGAAAGACTTCACTCGATGAAGTGCCCCAGTTTATAAATGTCTTGAAAGGAGACATGTCCGTCGTCGGACCGAGACCAGAGCGCCCTGTTTTCATAGAAGAATTCAAATCTCATGTGCCCGGATACATGTTTCGACACAAAATGAAGGGCGGAATTACGGGTTGGGCGCAGGTAAATGGCTGGAGAGGTGATACTTCTATAGAAAAAAGGATCGAATTTGATCTGCATTACATCCGAAATTGGTCTTTGGGCTTCGAT
Source organism: Rhodothermales bacterium (assembly GCA_965250215.1). GTDB lineage: Bacteria > Bacteroidota > Rhodothermia > Rhodothermales > DATKEJ01 > CBDFNN01. Next base: position 980,708 of record CBDFNN010000004.1, read on the forward strand.
TTTCGGATTCTTTTCCTTACGCTCTTTAGAGGCTTCGTAAATGAGAATGCCTACTAAATTATGAGCGATACAAAACTGAGAGATCAGGTAGCTAGGCTATCGAAGTCTGATACGAAAAAAGCACACAAATTGGCGGGGACTATTCAGGATCCTTGGTTCAAAGGACAGGCCTTGGCCTGGGTTCTGCGATATTCGGAAGGTTCTTCGACAAAGCTGAGCAAGGAAATAGCAAAAGTAGCTGGAGAAGGTGAAGATGGATACAAACAGCTCGCTGTGCGGGTCTGGCAAGTTGTGGCCCTCGTTGAGCGGGGAGACGAGAAATCTTCAAAGAAACTCATCGAGACTTTGATAGATTCGTCTGAAACCGTAAAGCCTTTGGCGTCGAAAATAGAATATCTAATGTTGTTGCTTCATGCTTCACTTAGATTGGATATCGATCAGCAGGTCCACGTGACCTCTGTTCTGAGGACGACTTGCAAGAATCAGTCAAATTGGAAATGTCAGAAGGCATTGAAGGACATGGATCAATTGCTTTCAGGCGAGAGACAGCCTAAGCCCTTTTTCTGGTAAATTTAGACGGCTAAATAGCCGCGGTTTTACTAGCTGAAAAGAGGCTGGCTGAATGGCAATCTAGCTGACCAACTAACAGACGGACAAGCTTCTAAAGCGGAAGCTTTTATAGATATCTATTCGGATCATTCGAATGGGGATGTAATGCCATGGACTGTTCTAGCCGATAGTCTGGCAATTTATTCGATAGCCCAATCGTTATTTGATGGCTATTTGCATTCCGATTCCGGGATGTCCTCCTGATGCGCGGCTACCTGAGGTGGCCCTAAATTTTAGACAAATGAAATCGACAAAATTAAGTCTGGCCTTACTCTTTGTGATGGCCTGCACAACTCCAATTCAATCCCAATCGACGATGACAGACCTTAAAGAATCAACACTTCATGTCCGAGGGCAGGCCCAAATCATGGTGCCACCTGATCAGGTCTCGGTGAATCTTGGATTGACTACGGAGGCAACGACCGTTAGAGAAGCTTTGGATGAGAATACCCAAGCCATGGACGCAATATTCTCAGCCATGGAAGATCTTGGTCTCGACAAAGAGGAAGACATGAAGACGCAGAATTTCAGCGTCAATCCGACATGGTCGAATAGACCTAGGAACGCCGGAGCGGACTGGAAATCAGAGATCGTTGGATACCGTGTCAACAATAGTATCAATGTCTCTACCAAGAAATTAGAATTGATCGGAGACATCATTGCAAAGGGAGCTGAGGCCGGTGCCAATCAGGTGAACTCGGTCACCTTTAGCCTAGCCGACAAAAGGAAATATCGAAGCCAAGCCATCACTATGGCGGCACATAATGCCAGAGAAGACGCAGAAGTTCTAGCTATCGCTTCGGGAGCTAGCATAGTCGGAATAAAAACTCTGACTTTGGATAACGCTATTTCTAATCCGGTCCGAGTGCATGAATCGCGTGCAATGGTCCAAGGAGCGGCCATGGATTCCTTCGCAGCACCGCCAATCGAATCGGGAGATATTACAGTCGTTGTTAACGTGTCGGTTGTTTATCGGCTCGGCGAGGACTGATGCCTATCGAAGTCGAACGTTTTTTTATAATTGGTCACGTACAAGGGAAAGACCCATGCGCAGAAACGGAACACGGAAAAAAGAACACGGAAAACAATTCGAGGCAGTTTTTCGATTTCTGTCTGCCTCCTTTGTGTGTCTCCTTTTGGCCTGCACCGAGTCTCCCTATCCAGCAACTGGCCAGATTCATAGCGCAGCGCCAAATGACTCCAGTGTAGTGGTTACCTATGTCGCTAATGAAGGAGTCCTGATTGCTCAAGGAGAGACGCAAGTCTTGATAGACGGCTTACATTTACCTTACGGCCCAAACTACATGCCTACGCCACATGGGACTGTAGAGAAAATTTTGAATGCCGAGGCACCCTTCACGAGTCTTGACTTCGTCTTAGTCTCCCACGTTCATGGCGATCACTTTGCTTCAAGTCTTGTCTCCCAACTGCTAGATTCTAACACAGAGGTTCAGCTTTTCACCAGTCCTCAAGTACTCGATAGCTTAAGCAATGACACGGGTGAAAACAGTTTTGCAATGAACTATACGAGGGGGATAAAAACCACTCGAGTTCAAGGTGGTGCTAGAGTGACCATTGGGAAGGTGGATCACGGATCGGAGCAATTCACCTGGGTGCAAAACCTAGGACAAATTGTGGAGATCGGTGGACTCAAGTTTCTCCATGTTGGTGATCCGGGCATGGGGGAGGATGACTTAGAGGCTTTGGATATTCTTGATGAAGAAATCGATGTTGCCATTCTCCCAGACTGGTTCCTTCGATACCTTGATGGTAGGAGAGTGACCAATAAATACATCAAGGCCAAGGCCTATATCGCTGTGCACGTTTCACAACAAGAAGGTGCTCAGGCTCGAAGAGAAATTGTCAAACACTACCCAGGCGCCACTGTGTTCACAGAGTCCGGGCAGCAAGTCGCCTTCTAAGAATGTCCCGTCAAGGCACCTGGCTTGATTTCCCTCTAATTATAGGAAGCGACAAATTTGTCAACCAATTTGGTCGCTTCTTTCGCCATGTGAATTAAGACAACAATTCATTTGATGATATAGCTATGCGAAATCTACTAATTCTACTCTACGGCCTATTTTGTTACGCCGTCTTCCTTCCGACCTTCGTCTATCTCGTATTCTTTGTAGGCGGATTTCTTGCCCCTATAACCATAGACTACGGTGTCTCCGAGAATCCATGGTGGTTGGCTCTTCCCATAAATCTGATTCTAATTTTGTCCTTCGGCCTACAGCACAGTCTTATGGCTAGGCCGAAATTCAAAGAGTCGCTCACCAAGGTCATTCCCAAGTCTATGGAAAGATCAAGCTATGTGTTAATAGCAAGCCTCCTCTGGATTCTAATTTATTGGCAGTGGCGCCCAATGCCGGCTGTGTTCTGGTCGCTCGAGACTCCCTTGGTTCGTTATCTTCTTTGGAGCTTATTTGGTACTGGCTTTCTCACAGCATTGACTTCGACATTTCTTCTCAACCACTTTCAGTTATTTGGCCTGCAGCAGGTTTGCCGTAACTGGCGAGGTAGGGGAGTGGCCGGACCACAATTCCGCCGTCCTTTATTCTACAGAATTGTTAGGCATCCTTTAATAACCGGTATTCTCATGTTCATGTGGTTTACGCCGCACATGACGATTGGCCATTTTCTTTTCGCCTTCGGAATGACTAGCTATGTCTTAATAGCTTTGGAATACGAAGAACGAGATCTCGTCGACAGTATCGAACCGGAGTATCGAGATTACGAAGGTGTAGTCCCGAAGTTGGTCCCGTTTCCCAGGAGAAAACCCAGAAGGCATATAGGCTCATTTGGCGCCTAGGTCCACTACCATTTGAAACGACACCAATCAAAGATTAAGTCACTCAACTCGGCCAAGAAAATTGGCAGTCCTTTTTCTCCAAACTACATTCTTGGCTTAACGACCTGACCTGGCGTTGCGCCAGAATGTTCGCCTTGCTCAATCACGACCTCGCCATTTACCAAGACGTAAGGGATTCCAACTGGATACTGGTGCGGATCTTCAAAAGTGGCTTTGTCTTTCACGGCAGCTGGGTCAAAAACGACGAGGTCAGCTTTGGCGCCAACTTGCAAGCGTCCTCGATCATTCGCCCTAATTAGATCTGCCGGAGCGCTCGTCATTTTCCGAATGGCGGATTCCATGGACATGATCTGTTTGTCTAAGACATAATGTCCTAGCACTCTCGGAAAAGTCCCGTAGGTTCTTGGATGAGGCTTTCCTTGATTCAATATTCCGTAAGTGGCCCTCGCCGATCCATCCGAGCAGACTAAGGCTTTTGGGTGTGCGAGCAACATGGATGTATTCTCCTCACTCATTCCATAGCCCACCATAGAAGTCTGATTTTGGTCGGCCAATGTAAGTTCAACCAGGAAGTCATAGGGATCTCTCCCCAGTTCGGAGGCGACATCTCCAAGCTTTTTCCCTTCGACCCATTTGTAACTCGCGATTTGAACGGAAGTCACCTGAACAGCATTCCAGTTTCCCATGCGATCAATTTTCTTCATTACTTCCGCCTTGATCCGCGGACTCAAAGTGTCATCTACCAGAGAACTTGTCAGCAGATTCCCTTCTCGAGCCCAAAGTGGAAAAAGCGATCCAAGATCCGTCGAGTAAGCGACATAGGGATAACGGTCAAAATTTACTTTCATTCCTGATTCATTCGCCGCATCGATCATCTGCAAAGCCACCTTTGCCTTCCACCAATTCCGGCTTCCCTGTGCTTTCATATGCGCTACTAAGATCGGCATATCAGCCTGTGACCCGATAAAGAGCGTTTCCTCAATCGCTTGAAGAACTCGATCGTCTTCGTTTCGCATGTGGCTCGAATATGGCAATCCAGATCCTGAGAAGGGCTGACAGCACGCGATGATTTCTTCAGTCGACGCAAAAGCGCCTGGCGTGTATTCTAAGCCAGTCGAAATTCCACACGCTCCGGCCCTTTTGGCTTCCTCAACATGAGCTTGCATCACTACAATCTCGCTATCAGAGGCAGGTCGGTCAAAGCTGCCAATTACGTTACCACGCACAGTGCCTAAACCGATCATGCTGGCGATATTCATCGAGGCGGGTTCTTTCTCGAAAGCGGCGAAGAAGCCTGCGAGATCTTTGAATGCGATCGAGGTCCCGAACATTTCGTGAAAGGTCTTGTCGAGCTCGATCCATTGCAAGTCCGTCCATGGTCCCATACTGGAACCGTCCTGCCCAACTACCTCCGTGGTGACACCCTGACGAACTTTGCTTTCTGCATTTCGATTGGCAAAAAGTCGAATATCCGTGTGCCCATGGATGTCGACAAAGCCGGGACAAACACTCATATCAGTGGCATCTATTACCCGTGCATCCTTTTCATCGAGATTCTTCCCAATGCCAATGATGGATCCGCCCTCAAGGACGATATCTGTGGTCACAGGTGGATTACCTAGTCCATCATACAGCGATCCATTTCTGACAATGACTCGTCCAGCTTGGCGCTTAGAGGAGCCAGATTTATTAGATAATAAAAAGGGAAGGCTTGCTAGGGCAGGCGCCGAGCCGATAAAGTCTCTTCGATTCATTAGTGTCAAGACTGATTGATGGATCTGATAATATACGAGACGGAAGGGTAATGGTGATTGTAGGGATTTGCACTACATCCCCTAAGACACCATCCTCTCATTGAGTTTTGCCTCTGGCTCTCAGCCCCTCGTTGACCTCAACCGGATATTAAGCAAGTCACCAAACCAGGAAACCATGTTTCAGAGATCTTTTGTAGTTATTCTTCTCGCTTTTTCCCTATCAATATCAGCCTGTGGAGAGTCAGGTGAACAGTCATCAGCTCCATCTTCTGACGCTCCTTCTGCAAGTGCGCAGCAAAGCCCAGGCTCAGATCTAAGTCCGGCGCAGATTGTCAATGGAATTGGTCCAATAACAGCCAGTATTGAACTGGGTGAAATCGATCGCACACTTGGCGCCGAAGGTGCTGGAATATTTAAGATTAAGTGTACAGCTTGTCACAAGATGGACAAGAGATACATCGGTCCACCGCTCGCTAATATTCTCGATTCACGATCTCCGGCTTACGTCATGAATATGATTCTAAATCCTGAGGAGATGACCCAAAAACATCCCGAGGCGAAAAAACTTCTCGCCGAATATATTGCTCCAATGGCCAATCAAAACCTCACAGAGCATGAGGCTAGGGCCGTTCTAGAATACATCCGCGTGGCAGCAGATTCGCTTGCCAATTAAGTCACTCGTTCACAACATCATCAACCCACTTAGGTAGTGAGATGAAAAAATTATCTTTAAACAAAGCACTATTTCTGATAATGGCGATCGCCGTCGTTACAGCTAGTGCTTTCAATTGTCAGTCTACTGGATCCAGTTCAATTGCAACGGACGATGCCGCGTCGCAAGTCTATGTCCCACCCGGAAGTTACGACGAGTTTTACGCCTTCATGTCTGGCGGCTTCAGTGGCCAAGTTACTGTACATGGACTTCCTTCTGGAAGACTGATCAAAACGATCCCTGTGTTTTCTCAATTTCCTGAAAATGGATGGGGTTACTCCGAAGAGACTAAGCCGATGCTGACAACAACTTTTGGAGAGATCCCTTGGGATGATTCACACCACCCTGAGCTATCCCAAACAGACGGCGTTCCAGATGGAAGATGGCTTTTCATTAATGCTAACAATACGCCGCGAATTGCTCGAATTGATTTAGACTCTTTTGAAACCGACGAAATTATTCAAATTCCGAATTCGGCTGGAAACCATGCGTCTCCTTTCATAACACCAAATTCTGAGTATGTAGTAGCTTCTACCCGATTCAGTCTACCCATTCCGAATAAGGATATGTCCATTTCAGACTACAAAGGGAATTTCAAAGGAACGATCACTTTTGTAAAGGCAGATACTCCGGGAGAAATGGATATCGCTTTTCAGATTCTAGTTCCTGGTTTCAACTACGATCTATCTCATTCAGGAAAAGGTGTGTCTTACGGTTGGTCTTTCTTTACCACTTACAACACGGAGGAAGCTCACACCCTATTGGAGGTCAACGCCTCGCAGAATGACAAAGATTTTGTAGCCGCTGTCAATTGGAAGAGAGCCGAGGAGTGCGTCGCGGAAGGAAAGGCAACAACGATGAATTCGCCGTACTACCATAATCACCTAGACGAAAACAGGATCGCTGTAGCGGAGCTGAAGGAAAGTGTCAAGATTCTTGAGCCGTCGAATTGTGATGGCATGATTTACTATCTGCCCACACCGAAGTCTCCTCACGGAGTCGACGTTGATCCTTCGGGAGAGTATATCATTGCCGGCGGAAAACTAGCGACAGTAATTCCTGTGCATTCATTCTCGAAAATGCTAACCGCCATCGAGAATGAGGCTTTTGAAACTGTTGTTGAAGGAATACCTGTCATTCGATATGAAGATGTGATCGCGGGAGAGGTAGAGAATGCAGGACTTGGACCGCTTCACACTGAGTTTGACGGAAAAGGCTTCGCCTATACGACGGCCTTCATTTCGTCTGAAATAGTCAAGTGGGAAATTGGCACGTGGCAAGTAGTGGATAGAATTCCTAGCTACTACTCCGTTGGTCACTTGATGATACCTCAAGGCGATAGTAGAGAGCCATCTGGAAAGTATATGGTCGCTCTTAATAAGATCACAAAAGACCGTTACCTACCAACAGGTCCAGAGCTTGCACACGCCGCTCAGTTGATTGACATCAGCGGTGATCGCATGAAACTCATTCTTGACTTCCCGACGATGGGTGAACCACACTACGCTCAAGGAATTCCTGCCAGCAAGATTATGGACAATCAAGTTCAAATGTACGCGCTTGAGGAGAATAACCATCCTTATGGAATTAGGAGCGAAGCTGATGCCCGCGTTGAACGTGATGGCAAAACCGTCCACGTTTACATGTCGACTATTAGAACTCACTTTGCACCTGACAACATTGAAGGGATAAAGGCTGGGGACGAAGTCTTCTTCCATGTGACCAATCTAGAGCAAGATTGGGACGTTCCACACGGTTTCGCAATTATCGGAATGGAGAATGCTGAGCTTCTGGTCATGCCAGGTGAAACAAGAACAGTCAGGTGGACTCCTAAGGAACCAGGTATTTATCCATTCTACTGCACAGACTTCTGTTCTGCTTTGCACCAAGAGATGTCTGGATACGTGAGAGTTTCGCCAGCCAACTCTTCGACGCCTTTGACATTTCACGTCGGAGAATAGAAAGCCTCTCCAAAAGCTTCAGTGGCAGGTCGACAAGGTCGGCCTGCCATGGGCCTAAATGGAAATAAATGAAGAACTCGTCACGCATTCTATGGCTGGTCGCGTCTTTGCTTCTCGTTTTGATGTTTCTGCTCCCGATTTGGCAGATTACTCTTGAGGCTCCCCAATATCCAGAGGGGATTGGGATGCTTATTCACATCGACAATGTGACTGGCGTAAAGCCAAACGACCTGCAAAACATAAATGGGCTCAATCATTATATCGGAATGAAGGAAATCGTCCCAGAGACGATTCCGGAGCTAGAATACATGCCATGGATCATTGGTTTTCTGATAATAACCGGATTATTGGGTGCCTTATCCGGCAAGAAGTATTTTCTCTATTCGTGGGTTGGGCTTTTCTTTGTGATCGCCATTGTAGGCCTAGTCGACTTTTTCCTCTGGGAGTATGACTACGGTCATGACTTGAATCCCCAGGCCGCGATTAAAATTCCCGGAATGAGTTTTCAGCCGCCCCTGATTGGATCAAAGAAGTTGTTAAACTTTACGGCTCACTCGTGGCCAGCCTTAGGTGGGATTGCTGCCTTTTTGTCTATGGCGCTCGGCCTTTTCGCCGGGATGAAGGAATGGCGTCTTGCTAGAAAAGACAAGGCGAAACTTCCAATGAGTTTCCCAGCGATGCTTGCCCTTCTACTTCTTGTATCCTGTACTGAATATCCAGTCCCGATTGTTTACGGTGAAGAGGCTTGCGAACATTGCCGAATGGGGATGGCCGATGAAAGATTCGGAGCTGAGCTAGTAAGCTCAAAAGGCAAGGTGCATAAATTTGATGCTATTGAGTGCATGGCCGCATACATCTTGGAAAACGACCTCACATCTGCCGATCAAGAATCTAAATGGATTACGGATTTCCAACAACCGGGTGTTCTGAAGGCTATTGAGGAGATTCTGATCCTGCATAGCAAAGACGTCAAAAGTCCCATGGGAATGAACTTGAGTGGCTTTGGGACAAGCATGTCAGAAGATACTTTGCTTAACGCGTTTTATGGCGAGGTACTGGATTGGGATGAGGTATTAGATTTGGTAAATGAAAGTAAAAAGGGAGCCTCTCTTTAAATGAGGGTTCTCCATTTCAAATATCTATTTCTTGCCCTGATGCTAGCTCCAGTGTTTTCACTGAATGCCAGTGATGTTATCGTCAGTAAAAGTGGCGATATAAAAACTATCAGAGAGGCCATAGAAATTTCTGAAGAGGGTGGATCGATCTTGATCCGTGAAGGCATCTATCAGGAGGGTGCCTTAATCATCGATAAATCAGTATTCATTCGAGGCGAGGGGAATGTTGTCCTGGATGGACAAGGGGAGTTTCAGATACTGACAGTCAAGGCGGCCAATGTCAGAATCCAAGGTCTCACCTTTCGAAATGTCGGCACCAGTTTCGTCGAAGACCGAGCAGCATTGAAAATAGAGGAAGGGCACAATTGTGTGGTCGAGGCTAATAACTTTGAGAACACATTTTTCGCAATCTATTTGGCCAAAGTTGATGGCTGCCGGATTAGATCCAATACCATCATTGGTTCTGGCGAGACTCAGACGAAGTCTGCAAATGGAATCCATTTGTGGTATTCAAAAAATGTCGAGATCAAAGATAACCTAGTTCGTGGACATCGCGATGGAATCTATATGGAATTTGTTGAAGACAGCCGCGTCGAGGGTAATATTAGCGAAGGCAATAAGCGCTACGGACTTCATTTCATGTTCTCTGACCGATGTATCTACCAAGATAATATCCTCAGAAAAAACAGTGCCGGTGTAGCTGTCATGTACACTGAAGGAGTCGAAATGCTGGGAAATCGATTTGAAGACAATTGGGGAGCAGCATCCTTCGGACTTTTATTAAAAGACATACGAGATAGCAAAATCATTGGAAATACTTTCCTACGAAATACAATCGGTATTTTTACGGAGGGATCCAATAGAATGGAAGTCAGGGATAATGACTTCATTGGCAATGGCTGGGCGGTTAAAATTATGGCCAACGCTACAAATAATCGATTTTCCGACAATAACTTTCAAGAGAATTCCTTTGATGTCGCCACAAACAGTCGCCACTCTAACAGCGTTTTCGAAGGAAATTACTGGGACAATTATAAAGGATATGATCTGGATAAAGATGGTATTGGAGACGTCGCCTTTCGTCCCGTCCGACTGTTCACACTTCTTGTAGAGAAGAACGAGCCATCTATTCTACTCATGCGAAGCCTTTTTGTCAGCATGCTCGATATGGCCGAGAGAGCACTTCCAGTTCTCACCCCGGAGGCTTTCATTGACGCCAAACCAAAAATGAGACCTCGCCAATGAAATCCGCATCCCTAAAATTGAAGCTCGTAAATCATGTCGGCGAGGCAAGTTCTATCGTTGAAATAAGAAGCCTCAAAAAGAAATTCGGAAAATTAAAGGTCTTAAAAGGGATTGATCTCAACATCGAACGAGGTAAAACGACGGCGATCATTGGTCACAACGGCTCGGGGAAAACCACCTTGATCAAGACTATACTCGGACTGACGAAAGCAGATGAAGGATCGATAGAACTAGATGGAATCACTATAAATGGAGACTCAGATTACAGATCGAAAATTGGTTACATGCCTCAGCTAGCTTTCTTTCCTGACAATCTAAAGGGAAGTGATGTCCTGAAAATGCTTTGCGATCTTAGGGGAGAAGAAGTGGAAACTGACACCAAGTTGATTGACCAATTTGATCTCAAGCCCGAATTAGAAAAACCGATCCGGACTTTGTCCGGAGGCACACGCCAGAAGATCAGTGCAGTTATCGCATTCATGTTCAAGCCAGAGCTCCTCATTCTTGATGAGCCTTCAGCCGGATTAGACCCGATTGCGAACAGCTTAATGAAGGATGTAATCCAAGCAGAAAAGGAGGAGGGAAAGAGCTTTCTAATTAGCTCGCATATCATGAGTGAGATTGAAGAACTTGCCGACAATATTGCCATGCTCATTGATGGAAAAATTCACTTCCAGGGATCGATCCAATCTCTCCTAACAAAGAGCAAGCACAATAAGCTTGAACGTGCCGTAGCCCAGATAATGCAGGAGGAGGACTAAATAATGACCACAGCAGCAATCGGTAAAATATTTCGTTTTGAATTTAGCGACCTGATCCGAAGTAAATGGGTGGTGCTCTATTCGCTTGGCTTCTTCCTCATAACTGAGCTCGTTTTCCGAATCGGAGGTCAGAGCGGACAAGTGCTCTTGAGTCTCCTGAACGTCACTTTGATCCTGATACCACTTGTTTGCATCGTCTATGGAACGATCTATTTCTACAACGCTCGAGCCTTTACAGAATTGATGCTAAGTCAACCCATTTCGCGACTTAATCTTTTCCTTGGTCAGTATTTTGGGATGGCGATTCCTCTTTCCTTGGGATTTGCTTTAGGCATTAGTCTCCCCTTCATCTGGCATGGATTTACGGCGGCTGAGCATATATCAAGCCTGATATCGATGGTCTTTGTTGGAATAATTCTGACACTCATCTTTCTTGCCTTCGCCTTTCTCATTGTCTCCAAAATCACCGATCGAGTCAAAGGACTAGGTACCGCCATTTTGTTGTGGCTTTTCTTCGCTGTCTTTTTTGATGGCTTAATGTTGATCGTAATTAACGTTTTTGCCGACTATTCTTTGGATCGATTCATGCTCATCTTGGCAATGCTAAATCCAGTAGACCTCGCACGAGTTTATCTCCTAATGAACTTCGATATTTCGGCTCTAATGGGATACACGGGAGCTTTGTTTGAAAACTTCTTCGGAAGTGGCTTAGGACTTACTGTCACTGTGACAGTCCTTGCCCTTTGGGTGATATTGCCTCTAGTCTGGGCAGGTCGGAGTTTCAAGAAAATGGATTTCTAATCACTCGGTTCGAAGCATAAGGCCATCTCGGCAGAATGGCGGATCAACTCGCAGATCCCAAGCGGAAGGTTATCTAGCTTGGCCGCATTTAATATATCCTCTCGGTAGATCCCGAGATCCGCACCTCTAAAGTCGCGTCTAGATTTGGTTATATTAGTCCCGTATACCAAAATCTCCTCTCCTTCTGCAGAAATTCCGCTCCATATTTCTCCTACTCACCTTCTCACTACTGGCTGGACCGGTCCATCTCGCCTCACAGACAGATGATGCTTACATCCAAGAAAAAATCGATGCGGCGGGAGAAGGGGCGACTGTCGAATTCGAAGCAGATCGGCAATACATCCTTTGCAAGCCCATCCGAGCTCTGAAGGATCAGACTATAGATCTCAATGGAGCCACCTTCAAGAAATGTGATGAAAAACTGAGCAGCGTAATAGCCTACGAAGGTGACGGCGTCTGGTTGGTTGATGACGCTTCCAGATTCGAGATAGGAGAATGGGTTAGCGTCTCTTCCAACGGGGGATATGATGTAACCACAGGCTGGTTGGTCATTCAAGATATCCAAGGAAATAGAATCAGGTCGATTCCTCCCCTTGAAGATCCTCTAACTAATTTGACACTTTCCTCTGACAGCCCCCTCTTCTACATCAGAAAACCAGGTGTGACGATCAAGAATTTTGTTCTTGACGGCAACTATGAAAATAACGATACAATCATTAAGTGGGATAGCTCAATTATGGTCATCGTTTCCGCCGAGAACACGACAATAAAAGACGGATTCGTCAAAGAAGCACCTGGAGATTTTCTTCAGTTCGCCATCGATGCCGATAATAGTGAAGTCCGCAACGTTGAAGCCCATGGAGGCGCCGGTGTTTTTGTGCATCTAACTGGGATCGGCTTGAATGGGGAGCAAGGTGTCAGAATTATTGACAACAAAATTTCTGACTTTGGTCGAGATTTTCTTAGGGAAGACCATTCGTTTGGTGCCATCGAGTGGAGCGATAATGTTGGATCTGTGGTCGTTAAAGGAAATCACTTTGAGGACCTCCCATACGCCGCCATCAATATGCGAGATGACCAATTAGGGACTCACGTATTGATCAAGGACAACACGGCGATCCGGACCGATGGCTTTATCAGAATCTGGAACATCGAACCTGATCCCGATGCAATTCGGCAGACAATACTAATCGAAGGGAATGAATTGAGAGATACGAAACTGAACATGATCAGACCACTCAGCGATTCCGAGCCCTTCAACAAATTGACAATCGTAAATAATAAGGGAGACAACACCTACTGGGATATTTCGGGTGTTGAACATCTTTCTTTTATCGACAATGAGTTTATCATCTCTGACTTGGAGTCCGCTGGACTTGGGCTACGAATGGACTGGGACAGCACTCCTGGAATACTATCACTCAGATCTGTAAAGGATGGGAAAGTGGAGGGAAATTATTTCGAAGGCAACTGGCGACAAGTAGTTTTCGAAAACAGAGGCTTTAGTGAAGATTTTGCCTTTGAATCAGCCTACACCTTTCAAGAAAACACATTTCTCGATTTCTTGTATTCGGGACTCGAGGGGGCATCCAATAAGAATGCCCTAGGCGGAATCAATGAAACAGTTGACTGGTCCTCTTCAGACAATGTTCTAAAGAGCACGGTCTTGGGTCTCGGGACCAATCTAAGCCCAGCTGGTTTTGGGGTGATTTATTCCGCCGGTGGATCACATAGCGGTAATTGTGTTGAGATTAATTCGCCGTCGGATGACACCTTCGCAGCAAGAGTATTCGGATATCAAGAAGAGCAATCTCAAGGAGTTGGAGGATCGTTCACTAGCAACTTATTCCTGAATCATCAGGGTAGATCGATTGAGTGGGGAGTCGCAGAACAAAGACATTCCCTATTGGCCATTTCAAATACGATATCTGATAAATGGCCATCAAATCTCCTTGACTCCACGGCACCACATCTTACGCTGGTGGATCCCAGTAAGACTTGTCAGCTAATCAATACGAGAGTGCTGAATCAAGATCTCCCGGACCATGAAAGCTTGGGTATTATTTTCCCTAATCCTGTCCGCGACATTGCATTTTTAGAATTGGTGGTCGGCGAAAATGCCTACACCAACATTGATCTCTACTCCCTAGAAGGAAGGAAGGTATTGGATGTCTTCGAAGGATTAGTCCTCGCAGGACTAACTAGTCGGATTCGGATCGATGCATCGGCTTTAGCGAGTGGATTGTACTTTCTTAGGTCCGAGAATAAACTGGGCGTTGCCAGCGCAAAGCTGACGGTGCTAAATTAATTGCTGTCTTAGATCTGAAAATTTGACTTCTGACAATCTGAAAATCAGATTCAGTTCCCGACTTTAATCAAGCGAATCGCATCTAGCCTGATCCTCGCATTTCCGATCGCATCAGCAAGCAAAGTCTTCTGTCGCTCTGCAAGAATGAGCTCATCCTTCCTAATATTCTTATTCCTCGCTTGAAGTTTATTCAGACGTTCAAGTTCGTAGTCCATCATTCGATTCATCATGGACATGCTCTTCTCGATCAAGCCGGTCGCTTCTTCTTGGGCATGCTCCGTTGCAATCTTGATCATGCGCGGCAACATTTCTTCGCTTACTTCGGGATTGTTCAGTATCTCCTCGTGATCGCCTCGCTTGACTCGCTTCTCTAATTCCTCGACTGGAAATTTCGAAGTGACATTTTGCCTTTCCTTGTCAACCAATACTCGAATGGGAGTAGGGGAGAGGAATCGATCAACATGCAGTCTTCCGTCCGCAATTGTCTCCAAAACAAACAGCACCTCAATAATTAGATTGCGCTGTGTAATGCTTGGCAAAATGACATAACTCGTGTTGCCCTTCTCGCTTCCCATGACTAAATCCATGGCACCAGTAACCATCGGATGATCCCAACTCATGAATGAGATATCCTCTCGGCTCAATGCCCGAGTTCTATCGAAGCTAACCGTGATGTCCCTATCTGAAATAGACGGAAAGGCTTCTGCAGTAGTCGCGTTTCGCGCACCGATCTTGTAGGTATGTGGTGCGAGGTCCTCAAGTTGAACACGAAACATCTCAAATACCTGCAACATGTATTTCTCAAGTCGTGGCTCGTCGTCTTCGTATCGTATCGCATCGACGAGCTCCTTGGCTAATCGCGGTCTAAAGGAGTTCATCTCCAAGAGTCGGTCTCTTCCTTTCTCAAGAATCGATATCTGCTCATCTCGATACTTCCTAGTCTTCTCGATTAGCTTTTCGAGCTCAGCACTGCTTGAAGCCTCTGATGATCGGGAGGCTAGATCGAGGACTTCTTTCTGAAACTCTTTTAAGATGCTACTTCCAGATTGAAGACTTTCTTCGAATGCATGTAGCCCTTGATGAAACCACTCCGCCAAAATCTCTTGTGGCGATCCTTTGAGATAGGGGACGTGTATTTGAATATCCTCACTTTGACCAATACGATCCAGTCTACCAATTCGTTGCTCCAGCAACTCGGGGTTAAGTGGTAAATCGAATAGTACAAGATGGTGTGCAAATTGGAAGTTTCGACCTTCACTTCCAATCTCTGAACAAATCAAAAGACGTGCCCCATCCTTCTCGGAGAACCAAGCGGCATTCCTATCTCTCTGGACCAAGCTCAACTCTTCGTGAAATACAGCTGCTTTTATATTGATGACCTCTCGGAGTGCTTTCTCGATCGCGAGCGCCTTCTGCCGGGATCTGCATATCAGCAGCACTTTTTCGGATCCGAGATCCTTCAGCTTCTGAACGAGCCACTCCAAACGAGGATCACTGTTCATTGCGAAGCGAACATTCTTGTCTGACTCTCCGATGTCGACCTGAAACTCTCTAGCGAGTTTATTGACCAGATTCTTGTCCGCATCTAGTGGGATCAAATTCAAGATTCGCTTTGGAAATCCACTAATCGCAGATCTCGTATTCCTGAAGAGGACACGCCCCGGTCCGTGCAGATCGAGCAATTCCTCGACCATTTCATTTCGTGCGTATTCGTCCTGTCTTTCTAACTCTTCGAGCCTGTCATCGATCTTTTCGTCGTCCTTGAAGAGCTTCTTGATCAACTTCGTGTCCTTGACATCTAGCTTCATCCCAGAGTCAACCTTCTCAACAAGATTGGCAGTCGATTCGAAATCTTTCGGCTCCTTAAGGAAGCTTTTGTAGTTGTTGTATCTGGACGGATCTAGGAGATGCAATCTGGCAAAATGACCCTCTTGACCTAGTTGCTCTGGAGTAGCTGTTAGGAGAAGAAGACCGCTGGCTGTCTTACTGATAGCTTTCACAAGGTCGTATTCGACGCTCGACTTTTCTGTTGTCCAAGAAAGGTGATGTACCTCGTCAACAACAAGGACATCCCAACCAGCTGCTTCCGCCTGCTTGCGCCGCTTTTCGTATTTGGCCAGAAACTGGATTGAGCAAACAATGAGCTGATCATCAAAGAAGGGATTGATGCTCGGGTCGTCTCCTTCGATGGCCTTACATCGCTGCTCGTCAAAGATATTGAGCCAAATGTTAAACCTCCGATACATCTCTACGAACCATTGATGCACAAGAGATTCTGGAACTAGGACGAGGACTCGTGATGCTCGGCCGCTAAGGAGAAGGCGATGGACAATCAGACAAGCCTCGATCGTCTTTCCCAAACCAACTTCGTCCGAGAGAAGAACTCGGGGTGCATGCCTGCGACTAACTTCATCGGCGATGTAAAGCTGGTGTGGAATGAGGTCAATCCTTCCACCAACAAATCCTCTAACCTGAGATCGTCTTTGATAGTGCTGGTTCTCTAAGGTGCGACGTCGAAGTCGGAACCACCAAGGCTTGTCGATTTGCCCGCTGACAAGCCTTTGGTCTGCGCCGCTGAAACTCTGATGATCGCTTAGAAGGGTTTCTCTTACGTCGCCGGTAGTAGTCTTGTAAGTTATGATTCCTTCGATTTCCGTCGCCGACATGACCTCGACTTCTTCGTCGTCATAGGTCAAGAGCATGTCGCCCTTTTGAAATCTTACTCTCTTAAGAGGTGCAATGTCAGTGGCATAAAGTCGTACTTCCCCTGCTCCGGTGAAAAGAATTTTCACCCTTCCATCGCTTACTTCTGCGACTGTTCCGAGGCCCATTTCTGGCTCGGACTCACTGACCCATCGTTGTCCTTTAATAAAAATTTTCATCGCTCAAAAATAGGGTGATGATCTTTAGGACGTTGTCTGTTTTACGATGAATAATTCCCAGCCGGGTCGGATCAGATCAATATCTACGAAAAGCTGAGGGGAGGGCGGTGAAGGAGGAGGGGGCTAGTGGGGTGACTAATAGAATTGTGATCACTATTATTATCTAAGCCCATTGACCAAGAACCAAGTACCAACAACTAGTTTTGCATTCAGATACAAGACAGCTCGACGACAACTCCTTAATCGAGGGAGACATCTGCATCGTAGGAACTGGTGCCGCTGGAATAAGCATGGCATTGGACTGGGAAAAATCTGGCAAGAAAGTCATACTCTTGGAAGGTGGTGGCTTTGGAGTAGAAGCCCAGTCCCAAGATCTCAATGCCGGTGAAAATGTAGGTCACAAATATTATCCGCTACGCTCTGTCCGATTGAGATTTTTTGGCGGAACGATGGGACACTGGGGAGGATGGTCTTCACCCTTTGATCCCATAGATTTCGTAGAAAGAAACTGGATTCCCGATAGTGGCTGGCCTATCACAAAGGAAGAGTTAGACCCTTTCTATGATCGAGCTTGCAAGCTTGTGGAGTTACCAGAGACCAGCTTCGATCTCCAAGACTACGTGGATGAAAAAGCAGGATTGATGCCCCTGCCTTTGGATGAGACGGCGGTGCAAATGAAGATGTGGCAACTTAGCCCGCCTACAAGATTTGGCTCTCACTATCGAGAGGCCATCGTTAACTCAGGGAATATCCATCTGTATACCTATGCTTTTGTCTGTGACATTAAAGCCAATGAGTCCCTGAAGGAAATCACGGAATTGGAGATCCGGAATCACGATGGAAAGAAACATCGAGTCAGAGCCAAACAATTTGTCCTTGCCTGCGGCGCAATGCAAAACGCGCGACTCTTGTTGGCTTCCAATACACAGATGAGGGCAGGACTTGGAAATCAGAACGATTTGGTTGGTCGGTATTTCATGGAGCACATAGAGGTACCAGCGGCCAAATTTCGCATGCCGGCCACGCGGCCGATGAATCTTTATCGGGCTCTCCCGATGGTTTCAAAGTTTTTTGGTGAGATTCAGTTAACTGACGAGAAGCAGGAAGAGCTTGGCATTCTGAACGGCACCTGTTCATTGAGATCATCGGACTTCACCGAATCACCTCTGGGCATCAATAACTTTCCAGAAGATGCCGCAGAGACAATCGCAATTTTTGATAGATGGAAAAAGAATGCCGAAGAAGGAGAAGGCAATCCTGAACTTTTTGGAGACGACTTTGGAGATATTCAAGAATTTTTCTGCTCAACGCGAATGGAGCAGTCACCTAATCGAAATTCGAGAGTCATGCTCTCTGATCAGAAAGATGCTCTTGGTGTCCCACGGACAAAATTCCATTGGGACTTGACGGAACTTGACAGGAGATCGATTAGGTTGTTTTTTGAGACTCTAGGACAGGAAGTTGGGAAAGCCAATGTGGCTCGTTTGTGGATGCGGGACTGGCTTAGATCAGACGAGACAGCTTGGCCAGATTATCAGGGTGGTGGCTGGCATCACATGGGGACCACGAGAATGCACGATGATCCCAAAAGGGGTGTGACGGACAAGCACTGTAAGGTGCATGGCCTAGCTAATCTGCATGTCGCTGGGTCTGGTAACTTTACCACTGGCGGAGCCGCAAACCCCACGCTAACCATCATAGCCCTGTCTTTGAGATTGTCCGATAGATTAAAAGAATTGAGCTGATAGTTCTCTGCAGGATTGCAATTTGCTCTTACTCGGCTTCGAAGTCGAGCTATCTGGAATTTTTCAACGCAAAGTCAGTCTAAAGAATTGGTTATTCCCGCAACTGATAGGACAAAAACTCCCAGGTGAGATCAGGAATACCTTACCTAGAAAGAGTTTCCTCGTAGTGTTTAATACAACAATTTTAATAGGTTTTCATGAGCAAAGTATTGGGCCTCTGCTTAAGTCTAATTGGACTACTTAATCCTCCCGCCTTTGGGCTGGAATATTCTTCGAAAACTGATATTACTAATGATCGATCAGAGATTCTTGCAGCATACGATTGCAGCCTTCAGTCCGACCTTTCCCTACTAGAATGTGAGGCACTTGTAGCTTTTGCGCTTGGAGTTAATTTCGGGTCTTGGCGCTCGTGGTCCGGTTGGCTCAACTCTGAATTTCCATGCTCATGGTCGGGAGTTACGTGCGCCAATGGATCTGTGGTCGAACTCCGAATGAGCAATAATCGATTACAGGGTTCACTGGCCCCACAGATGCAAAACCTCTCTGAGCTTAGGTTGCTGAATTTAAGTCAAAATGATCTTTTCGGAAGTCTCTCGAGTATTGCCAGCCTAAGCAACCTCGAAGACATAGATCTCTCGGAGAACCAGTTTTCGGAAATACCCTATGAGATGGGAAATCTCTCGAATTTAGTAAGCTTGGACTTGAGTGGAAACGAAATCAATATGATTCCGAGTTTTGAGGGTGACTTTTCTAGACTGGAAACCCTGAACCTCAATCAAAACAAGATCACTAGCATCTCCGAGGACATTGGCAGGATGCAGGCCTTGGACTTATTGACCCTCAATTTCAATCAATTGGTCTTGCTTCCAGGTCAAATTGGAAATCTCGAAAATTTGCGGACTCTTTCAGTCTCGAATAATAGACTGGAAGCTATTCCACCTGAATTAGGTCTCTTGCAAAATTTGGCGGAGATAGATTTATCAATCAATCAAATTACCTCACTGCCCCCAAAATTGGGCGAGCTGCCTCGGATTCAAAAGATGTACTTAAATAGCAATCTACTTCAATCGATTCCAAAGGAAGTGGGAAACTTGACTTCCCTAAGGAGCCTATTTATTGGTCAAAATAAGCTGTCAAGCCTACCAGATGAATTGCGGGCACTTTCTGGCCTCATATTTTTGTATTTACAAGACAATTTGTTAGAAGAAATTCCTATTGGAATAACCCAAATGATCTCAGTTATCTCCCTGAATCTCGCAAACAATCTCATTACTTCTATTCCACCTGAGATGTCAAATATCATTTTATTTACGGTTGACCTCCATGGAAACAGGATTGAAGTGATACCTCCAGAATTGGGCAATTCGATCATTCTCAAGGAGCTTTTTCTCCAAGACAACATTATTAAATCGATACCCCCAGAGCTGGGCAATATTTCGTCACTTGAAATATTAGAGCTTCAAAACAACAGATTGATGGGTGCCATCCCGCCCGAACTAGGTCAACTTACTGGTCTCAACTATTTAGATCTCAGCAACAATAGTTTAACTGGTGCGATCCCAGGCGAGTTAGGGAATCTGAGTTTGAACCAGTTTAATTTGAGCCACAATCTATTGACTGAAATCGAATCTGGTTTTAGTGCTCTTCAGGTTCATACTCTGGATGTAAGTCACAACAATATCTCTGTTATCCCAGATGATTTCTCAAATCTAGCGACTTTTAATTTTATAAGACTTAATCATAATCGCCTTTCCGGGCCTATCCCAGAAGGTCTTTTCGAATTGTCATTGACCTACTTGGCATTGAGCCATAATCAACTAAGCTCGATACCAGCAGAATTTGGACAGATTGCAGTCCGCACCCTCATACTGAACGACAATGAATTGGAAGGAGAAATTCCAAAAGAGATTGCAAATATTGAAGGGCTCAAATATTTAAGACTAAATAACAACCATCTTAGTGGACCAATCCCGTGGTCCTTTGCCAAAGAGACTCTCCAAACGCTGGATTTCAGCAATAACCAACTCTCTGGGCCGATTTATATTGGAATAGCGAGAGAAGGCGCAAGAATGGAAGACTCCTGTGACTTCACATTCAATAAACCCGGATTGTGCATTTCAGATGCTCAGGAATACAGGGATTTGGGTGCAGATCCAATCTGCGGTCTTCCTTTGGATTCTGCATGTCAGGCTGTTTTACCAGTAGAACTTTCAGAATTTACTGGACAGGTGGACGGTAATTCTGCGATCCTTTTGTGGACTACTCTTTCCGAGGAAAACAACAGCGGATTCGGAATCGAGCACTCAATCGGATCACACGGTCAAGGGATTTCAGAATGGTCTGAGATTTCATTCGTACAAGGAAAGGGAACGACAAATGAGAGCACCAGCTATAGCTTCTGGGTTGATGATCTAGGTATAGGCTTGAACAGTTTTCGACTGAAACAAATAGATTTCGATGGAAGCTTTGAACATAGCGATCAGCTAGAGCTAGAAATAAGAGTTGGCCACGAACTTGCTCTCGAAGAGGCCTATCCCAATCCATTCAAAGACCAAAGTTCATTTACACTTTCGATCGCGAGAACGCAGAAAGTCAGGGTCGAGCTATTTGACGAAATCGGCCGAGTAGTTCGGGTTCTTTATGACGAAGAAATGGAGGGCAATAGACCCTATCGCTTTACTGTTGAATCGAGCAAACTCTCTTCTGGTGTCTATTTGTACCGAGTAAGCGGTGAGTCTTTCCATGAGACAAAGCGCATTCATTTGGTAAAATAATCTGACGAACCAGCTGCCGAAATGACAATTGAACTGTTAGAACGACGTTGCGAAAAATTCCTAGAATAAATGTCAGCTGCAGATTCCGCACATGACCACAATCATATTAGAAAGTTGGTTTCTAGCTGAAAGTTATTATCGGATCGGGAGAAAGCTCTATTGAAAATTACAATCCCGGCTGCGTGGCTTCACGATTGTGTTAGTGTCCCAAAATTATCTCGACCCTCGGCTTGAATTATACTATGCCTTTCGAAGCCTTATTTTTCTCGCCATTTCAGAATCCAGGCAAAGCATCATTCGGATAAAAATGCAGCGAGAAAGGAATAGAATGTTCAAGCTAGGAAAGAGATTAGCCTTCTTGTGCAAAAGGACTCATTCAACTAAAATGCCGCTCCAAATCCGTACTGGTCAAAATCCCAACCAACTGCTTTTCATACATAACAGGCAGACAGCTAATGTCATGCTGATCCAAGATCGACTTAGCATCCACCAAGGAGTCCGTAGGGCTGCAGGTGATCACACTACTGGCCATAAGGTCCTCCACGAGTAGTCCCTTCTTTTCACTCCCACTCAGGTCATTTTTTGTAATAACGCCGCATAGACTTCCATCGTCTTCCTCAACTGGTAGGTG
Source organism: Rhodothermales bacterium (assembly GCA_965250215.1). GTDB lineage: Bacteria > Bacteroidota > Rhodothermia > Rhodothermales > DATKEJ01 > CBDFNN01. The sequence goes on from CBDFNN010000004.1 coordinate 1,002,818, forward strand.
ACGGAAATTTCCCCAATCCATGATTTTGCTCGCAATTGTAACCCCCAGCCTCCGATGTATGGCAAAGACATGGGTGTTCATCAAATGCTCGACGGATTCTACCCTTGTATGAACATAGCTCCTCGTCGATGGAAGATCCTCCCACTCGTGCACCGGGATATTTTCCTTCTGGTATTCGAGAGATTGCGCCGTCAAAACTTTCGCAGCAACAAAGGCATTGTCGTTTTCGGTTAAGGCCCTGAAATTTCTGATTTGCCACTCAGAACCCGTCTGTACCTTACGAACTCGTTTCTCAATAACCCCTAGATATTTCTCGATTGCACCACTCGAGACTCCGGCCTTACTGAGACCATTCTCGGCCAGTGGCAGCAACTCTTCCAAGATGAGCTCTCGTGCTGGCCTGAATTGACCAAACCAACGAAAATGAGAGTTAATTCCAGTACGTGCCGCTCGGATGAAGTTGTCTTTTGCCTCCTTGAAATCAAGCTCGCGCCAAAAACCAGCCTTGTCCTCAGGTTGACCTTTCATCAGGCCAAACCAAAAAGCGAAGTTTGCTACCTCATCAATAACCGTAGGGCCAGCTGGGATGTATCGGCATTCAATTCGAATATGCGGACTGTTTTTGTGAACGCCGTAGCAGAGTCGATTCCAATTATATGTGGTCCCCGTATGCAAGCGGACAGATTTTAACTCCGGGCAAATGCCGTTTTTCACATCCTCTCGCCAATCTCTTTCGTCTTCCGTTTTTAGTATCAGTGGAAAATCCATCACGCTATTTTTCCAAAGCTCCGTTGGGCTCTCTCTGACCCAATCTTTTCCGAAATTTACGCGCGGCAATTTTTTTCGTATGGGATTACTGGATCCTCGTGTGTCAAGACTTTGCTTGAAAAGCGCGATCCGCGTTTCCGACCACAGCTCCCGGCCAAACAAGGTCGGTGAATTTGTGGCGGCGGAAAGAACCGGACCAGCTATCATCTGACTCCAATTGAATCGATCAACGAAATGTCTTGGACTGACCTGAATGTGTGTTTGGAAACTAGTATTGCAGGCTTCAAACAAAACAGAGTCCAAGGAGACATTAAAGTCCTCCACTCCCTGCAGTAAGATCTCGAACTTAGCCCCCCTCATTTCCAAGAGCGTGTCGCTCAACAATTTGTAGCGCTCGATGGGGGTCATGTGATCGAACTGAAGATGCCGAAACTGCAGCGTCGGTAAGATTCCCGTCAAAAAGAGATCGGCCGAATTGTCATTGGCAGCCTTTTGACCCTTGGCGAGAAGATGGATCAAATCTTTTTCCATCTCATCGAAACAGTCGCCCCCAGATTTCATGGGGTCCAAATTGATCTCCAGATTGTAGAGGGCCAATTCATTTGTAAAACGCTCGTCCTTGATTTGGTCAAGTAACTCAAGCGACAAGCAAAGAGGTTGTTGCTCTCTATCTATGATGCAAATTTCCTGTTCCGCGCCGATCATGTCCTCCTTGTCCTCGACCCATCCCTCATTTAGCAAGAATTCGAAAGCATCCAGATCATCGAGAATTCGGCGGTAGAACTGATTACGTTCGCTGACGGAGTTAATTCGGCTTACGTCAAAACTTCCCATTGTAATTAATCGGTAGGCAGTCTATAAAAGGATTGGTGTTTAGATGGCCTTGGTATATCCCGTCCTTGGGTCATCTAGCAACTAACAAAGTGATTCTCGATAGGTTATTGGATTCTTGAAAAGATTCCAAAAGCATTATTCCTATTGCTGATATTGCAAGAGACTGTGGAAGAGACCAATCGGGACTGGGACTTAGTCTAGGGTTGGAAAATCACCCAGTTTGATAGTAATTCGAAAAACATGATGAGTCGCTTCTTTGGTATTTGGATCGAAGCGAATACCGGGATTTGTCCCTCGTCGAGGTCGGCCTGTGTCTTTCGAAGCCTTATTTTTCTCGTCGTGGCAAACGAGATGCATAAGCTTCTTCAGAGAAAAATGCAGCGAGAAAGGCAGAGGCCGAACTCGCCCAATAAATCCTAGACTGCTGAGACAAAAGACTCGATCAGTGACTCAAAAACCAATTTTCCATCACTTGATCCTAGCATAGGATCTACATGTCGCTCTGGATGAGGCATCATCCCTAAGACATTGCCGGCCTCATTAATCACACCAGCAATATTTCGGTCAGAGCCATTGGGATTTGAATCAGACGTCAAAGACCCATCGGCCTCGCAGTAGCGCAACACAACCTGATTGTTCGCTTCTAACTTATCCAGCTCCTCCTTCGATGCGAAATATCGACCATCTCCATGAGCGATCGGGATATCGAGAATATCACCTGCGGAAGTCGCGGAAGTGAAAATCGTATCGGCATTGTCCACTCGAAGATTGACCGATTTGCAGATGAAACGAAGCGATGCATTTCTCGCCAAGGTCCCCGGTAACAACCCGGCCTCACACAAGATTTGGAAACCATTGCATATCCCAATCACGACTCCACCGCCATTGGCAAAATCAACAACCGACTTCATGATAGGGGAAAAGCGAGCTATGGCACCGGATCGCAAATAATCACCAAAGGAAAATCCTCCTGGTATAATGACCACATCTACATCTCCAAGTGATTCCTCTTTGTGCCAGATCAATCTACCCTCCTGACCCATTACTTGAGTAGTTGCGACGACAGCGTCGTGATCGCAGTTTGAACCTGGGAAGAGTATGATTCCGAATCGAACAGCCATGTTAATTTGTTTGCTTGGATGGCAAGGTAAGAATTACCCCTATGCACGACTGCAAGGCCAGGCTATCTTCCAAGAAAAGTCACGGACGAAGCGCGAGGAAGCTCCTTCTTCTGACAAATTGAAAGTTCTAGGGCACCAACTCCAAATCAAGCAGCCGTCCGGTCAACTGTTGAAGCTCAAGCTCGAGGACTTTAGCATCATACTTAGCCGTGTAAAAACTAAGGGCCGCGTTGAGCAGATTCGTCTGTGCCTGTCGAAACTCGAGCGAAGTCAGCTGGCCAAGATTAAACTGCTCCTCAGTCCTCTCGAAGTTGAGCTGATTTGTTGCCAAGTTGTTTTGCTCCGCATCTAGAACAAAAAGCGCGTTCTGATAACTGCTCCAGACATTGCTTACATCTCGTTCGATCTCCTGATCGAGCTGCTCCAAAAGTATTCGCTGATTTTCATTAGCAATCTCCGTGTTCTGCCTTCGAACACCGCGCAGTCCGCCATCAAATATGCTCCAGTTCAGACTTAGTCCTGCTCCGAGCCCTCCGTTTCTCGTACCCACAATCGATGCTCCATCCGGTATTCTTGAAAGACGATGATCATAGCTGGCGCTTGCGTCCACAGTAGGCATCCGCCCAGCATTGATAATTTTCAGATCGAATGCGTTGATCTCCAGATTCTTCTGCGCAATCAGCACATCTATATTCTTGTTTTTAGCCTCTCGCATCAAGTCAGGCAAAAGAGAAAGAGCCTCATATACAACCGTTGTATCGACAACAAATCCTTCGCTTCTTGTCGTCCCCATAATGACCTGCAGATTCCGACGTGCGTTAGCCAGGTTGGTCTGAATATTCAATACACTGATGCTGTCCCTCTGGACGTCTACCTGCGCATTCAGAAGATCCAAGCGAGTGCCCTGGCCGAAATCATACTGATACTGGACCCGCTGTAGACGTCGTTTCGATACCTCGAGTGTCTGTTGCAAAACACCGGTGCTTGCCGTGAACTGTGCCACGTCATAGTAGGATCGAAAAAGCTGGAGGAGATTTAATTCTATGGTTCTCCGCAGATCCAAATTAGAGAGATCAAGAACTTCCCTAAGCCGACCAGTCTGCGCGCCACGAACTTGGTCGAACAGTGCGTAGTTGAGCCCTAGCGAGGCATTCCCGCCCCAAGAAAACACGTTGCTGACAGTGTTCTCTGTGCCATCGGCGAATTCTTGCCTCGATCCGTCTAAGTCTACAGAGGTGCCCGAGCTAATATTCAGACTTGGCAGATAGCCATTTGCACTCTTGCTTGTGTTGTTGTCTGCAACCCGGACATTGTTTCTGGCAACCTTGATTCCATAATTGTTATCAAGAGTAATAGAAACGGCCTGATCTGTTGTAAGCAACTCTTGAGCTACGAGGCTTGAGCTACAACACAGAATCAGGAGTTGAATAAGGCTATGCTTCAACCAATTCATGATGATGCGTTGATTTTTGTTCGATGATGGCTCTTTCCACGTCTTCCTTTTCAGGTTTATCTCCAGTGATCAACCATTTCTTACCGACTTTTATGTTGTTACTGACAGACAACAAGAGAGGCAGTAGAAAGAGTGTCAAAAAGGTAGCTATGAATATTCCATAGGCAATTGATATCGCCATCGGAATCAGAAATTGTGCTTGTCGACTCGTCTCAAATATCAGCGGGGCAAGACCAGCGATTGTTGTCAACGATGTCAGGAATATGGCTCGAAATCTCGACTTTGCGGCGGCAAACAAGGCTTCATCGAATGGCATTCCTTCTCTGAGGTAGATGTTAAATTTACCTACGAGCACCAGTCCATCGTTGACCACGATCCCGATCAAGGCAATGATGCCGAATCCAGAAAGCATGTTTATCGGGAATCCGTGTAGCCAATGTCCCCAACCCACACCGATGATGGCGAAGGGCACCATAATGAATAGTAAGAGTGGTTGACTGTAGGATCGGAATGTAAAAGCGATGATCGCAAAAATTAGAAAGAGAATTATTGGGATTATGGTCCCAGCTGAATTACTGACTTCACTAGCTGATCTGTTTTGACCCTCGTAGAGAGGTGTTACGCTGGGGTATTGGGCCATAATTGCAGGCATCGCCTCGGATCGTAAGGTCGCAAGAATCTCGGTCGCGCTATCCGTCGGATTATTGAGGTCTGCATTGACTTGAATCTCCCTTCGACCTTCCAAGTGGTTGATGGCCACCTCGCCACGCTCTATTGTGTAGGAGGCGATTTCCGCCAAAGGTACCCTGGAACGGTCAGGTGTCACGATCAACATTTCATCAAGACTCTTGATCGATCTGCGATCTGTTCTATCGTATCGCACCCACACTCTAATCTCGTCACGTCCTCTTTGGAAACGCTGGACAGATCGTCCGAAGAATCCACTTCGAACTTGCGACATGACACCACTCAGATTCAAGCCAAGTTGGTAGGCTTTGTCTCGCAGTTTTAGATTTATTTCCTTGATTCCGGCCGGGTCGCTGTCTGAGATGTCCTTCAATTGAGGCAAATCAGACATGGCACTTTTCAAAGCTTCTTTAGCTCCTTTGAGCTCTTGAATATTGCTTCCTTGAAGAGAAATAGCAACTGGAGATCCTCCAAAGTTATTGTTGGCTCCAAAGACCAGGCTCTCCGTCCCGTATATAGGACCGACTTTTTCACGGATGGCATTCGCGATATCGGAAGAAGGAAAGTCACGCAGCTCGCCCGGTAAAAGATTGATTCTGAGGCTTCCGCTTCCTGTTCCAGGCCCGATTTGGCGGATCGTATTGTCAATGACCTGCCGATTCCCAGTCTGCCTTTCAGTAAAATCTTCGTTGACTTCCCAAGTTGCTTCCTCGATCACGGCAAGCAGTGAATCTGTAATAGTCACGCTCGTGCCCTGTGGCATTTCGAGATTTATAGACACTCTATCACTAGCGATTCGTGGGAAGAAGGTAACTCTAATCATGCCACCGGAAATTGCGCCGATGGTGATGACTAAGAGGGCAATGGGAATGGCGAAACCCAGTGAACGATGAGACATGAAAAAGCGAAGGGTGGGTGCATAGAACTTGTCTCTCATGCCACTCATGAATCGATCAGCCCACAGGTTAATACGGAAAGGTTTGCTCTTCTTTCTCAAGGCCTTTGAATGCGCAATGTGAGCCGGTAGAATTATTAAAGCCTCTATGAGCGAAAACCCAAGGGTTAATATCACCACAACGGCAACCTCGCCAAAGAAATCTCCGATTCGCCCATCGATGAAAAAGAAGGCTGAGAAAGCTACAATCGTTGTAAGAATGGCTGAAACGATGGGAGGAATTACTTCACTGACGCCATCAATTGCTGCCCTAGTTGGACTTTTTCCTTTCTCATAGTGATGATAAATATTTTCACCAATCACGATTCCATCGTCCACCAAAATTCCAATCACGATAATCATCCCAAAGAGCGACATGATGTTGATTGTCATGAACTCCGGAGAAAGGATGAACATTCCCATGAAGGAAACCGGGATTCCAAAGGCTACCCAGAAGGCCAGACTTGGCTTCAGAAAAACCGAAAGGAGAATGAGAACCAAGAGGATTCCTAAACCCCCGTTCTCGAGAAGCAATTGTGTCCGCTGTTTCAAAGAGATCGCCGCATCACGGGTGACTTGAATCTGCACCGTGTCATTCTCCGAGTTGAATTTTTCTATGTATGCATTGACCTGATCAGAGCTCCGTATGAGGTCCTCATTATTCGTTGTCTGGACCGCGATCTGAATCGCAACATTGCCATTCTGATAAATTCGGTTTGGGCTTTCCGACCATCGATCATTGACGTCGGCCACATCTCGAAGCCTCACGACGTTGCCTCGGGCGTCAGACCTAACAATTAAATAATCAAGTTCATTACCGTAGTAGGATCTGTTATTTGCCCGAATCAGATACTCTTCCGTGTCCGTCTTAATATTTCCTCCCGTCGTAATTATATTCGAGGACGATACGACTCTGGCTACTTCCTCAAAGGTCAGATCGTAGGCGCGGAGATCCACCTCCCTCACGGCAATTTCGATCTCCTCAGTCGGAAATCCCCTAAGCGTTACCTGAGAAATTCCCGGGGTTGTCCTGATCTCATCTTCGATATTTCGGGCTATCTGTTTTAGCGTCTTAAGAGGAACGTCTTTGCCGCTGACGGTAAAGCTGATGGCCTCGTTTCGAGCCTCTTGCTTTGCGATAACCGGTGGTTCCATGCCACTTGGAAAAGAAGGTACCCTGTCCACCGCGTTCTTGACGTTGGCCAGCACGACGTCAATGTCGTAATTCTCGATCGCTTCGACCGTAACAGTTGCCGAGTTCTCGCCGGATCTAGAGGTAATCCTCTTGATCCCTACGAGTCCCCTCAGATTGTCCTCTATCTTGAGAACGATCCCTTCTTCCATCTCGGCCGGAGATGCGCCTGGGTAGAAGGCCGTTACATTGATGATATTCGAATCTAGGAGTGGAAAAAAGGACGACTTGAGTCGACTTAGGCCACCGATCCCGAAAACGAATACAGCTAATAAAACGATATTAACCGCAACGGGAAACTTGATAAAATAATCAATGGCAGATTTCATTGAGAACCCTCCTCAAGTGTGTTAACCCGCATGCCGGCATGGGCATTGGGGACATGGCGAGATAGTATTTCGACGCCATCGGCCAGTCCCTTGACGACCACGGTACTTTCTTTAAAGTGCACAGCTTCGATTTCCCTAACAGCAAGAACAGAGTCCTGAACCACGAAGACCTTATTCTCGTCGAATACAAGTTTTCGGTTTATCTCAAAAGCATCCTTTTCCTCCAAGACCCGCAGGTCGGCTATAATAAACATTCCCTCCCGCAGATCCTTTCCTCTTAGCTCTACAAAAACAGGAATCTTTTGAGACGATGGATCAATAATGCTACTCACACGGACAACTTTCCCCTCCCAGCGATTGGTGTAATCCGTGTTATGTAAATCCACTTTCTTTCCAACCTGAAGCAGATCTCCAAATGAGGCGTTCACGGTAACCGGAAGTTCAAACACTCTGGGATCTATAAACTCTCCCAGCTTTTGGCCTGCTCTCACTAGCGTTCCCGGGTTTACTAGGGCTTCGGTCAAGACGCCATTAAAAGGAGCCCGAATGGTATATTTACTTAGCCTCTCTTCGAGATTTTTAACATTGTACCAGGCCGTATAAACGTTTCGTCCGGAAACAAATAGCTTCTCTTTTTCCGTGATGGGTTCTGGCAAATCCTGTAGAGCTTCGTCCATACTAAAGGACCTCAAATAGGCTTCCCATTGAGGGAAAGACTCGGGAAAATCTAGCCGGAGATCTGAAATGAAAAGAACGATCTGGTTTTGAAGGCTACTTTTTTGAGCTCTCAGATTGGCCTCATGCTCGTCGCTGTTGAGCCTGAGTAGGGGAGCTCCTCGTTGAAAATAGACACCTGCCTTGAATGGCCTATTTGGATTCTGGAAAATCCCTTGCACTTCTGAATACAATTCGACTCGATTTTTAGCGACAAGATTTCCATCCGAAGTGATAGAAATAGGAATTTCGCTGTTCTGCACCTTCTCTGTAAAGACCGTAACGATCTGCTGTTTTGGTTGAGGGCGCGGTGGTCTCTTGGAGTTACTTAGACTTCTAGCCAAAAAGAAGGCGATCGCCACCAACCCGACCGCAAGAATAGTGATAATCGTTTTTCGACTCATAAAGGCTATTGAATGTTTGAAATTCGTCATTTTAATGATGACGCTTGGCTACGACCGTGCAATATATATGTTACTAGCCTTGTTGCGAATCGCTAATCAACCGCTACGAAGTGCAGGACTAGAGCGGTTATGTGACCACTTCTTAACAACACAGGTCCTTGACAGAGCTGCTCCCTCAGGAAGGTTCATTTTGAGGGCCAAGATATATCTTGGTCCTTTATAAAAGTACTTGGCAATCTTTTCGTTCTTAAATTTCTTTCATCGAAGAACCACAGACCACGAACTATGACCCTATTCCACCACTCATCACTCACAACCCATGACCGTTTTGAGTGAGCCAAAAACAAAAATTGTTTGCACCTTTGGTCCGGCATCATCTTCACCGGAAGTCATCGAGGGGATGATCAATGCTGGGATGGACGTAGCTCGACTCAATTTCTCCCATGGATCTCACCAGGACCACGAGGAGATGATCAATAAGATTCGAAAAATCTCCCGTGCACTCGGCCGTGACATACCTATCCTTCAAGACTTGCAAGGCCCCAAGATCAGGATCGGAAAACTGATAGCGGGCTCATTGGTCCTCAAGACTGATGATACCCTTATTCTAACCCCTGACCGAACCGCCAACGGCACACGCCAGACGGTCAATGTTTCCTACAACTATCTTGCGCGTGACCTAAAAGTAGGCGGCAATATCCTCGTAGACGATGGCAACATCGAACTAGAGGTCACAAAGGTAGGAGAAAAAGATGTCGAGACGAAGGTCGTCGTTGGTGGAACCCTTCTACCTAGAAAGGGGGTCAATCTTCCTAGAATTAAGTCTCGATCATCGTCCTTGACAGACAAAGATATTGATGACCTCGAATTCGGACTCTCCCAGGACGTCGATCTTATTGCCCTGTCCTTTGTCCGACAAGCAAAAGACGTCAAACGACTAAAGAAATTGATCAAGAAAGCTGGAAAAGAAACTCCAGTCTTTGCAAAGATCGAAAAACCTGAGGCTGTAGAAGATCTTGATAATATTATTAAGATCTCCGATGGCATCATGGTCGCCCGCGGTGATCTCGGAATCGAGATGTCGCTAGCCAAGGTTCCTCTAGTTCAAAAAATGATCATCCGGAAATGTTTGCAATCAGCTAAGCCGGTAATCACAGCAACGCAAATGCTGGATTCCATGATTCATTCACCCCGGCCAACTCGAGCTGAGGCAAGCGATGTTGCCAACGCCGTACTCGACGGAAGTGACGCGGTTATGCTCTCGGGAGAAACCGCAGCCGGCAAATATCCCATCAGGACCGTGAAAACAATGAATCAAATCATTGAGGAGACGGAAAACCATCAATCGGATTGGATGCTCTCCTACCAAGAACGTCCAGAGTCAATAACCAATGATCTGCATGTGACAGAAGCCGTTGGTCACTTTGCCTGTGATATTGCCGAAAAATTAGGTGCCGTAGCGATATGCGCGCTGACACATTCAGGTTCTACTGCAAAAATAATTGCAAGGCATAGACCTTCTGTACCCATTTATGCTTTTACCGACAGGGCTGCTGTCGTTGCTCAATTGGGTGTAGTTTGGGGTGTGAGAGGGGTTTTTGTCCCATTTCAAAAACACACAGACGATGGCGTCAATCTCGTGCATGAGCATCTTCTGTACCATGGCTTGGCAAAAAAAGGCGACAAGATCATATTCACTGCAGGTATGCCACTTCCGGAAAAAGGCGGAACGAATATGTTGCATGTGAGTGAATTAAAATAGCTTAATACGGTCTTCACAGGCACGAATTCAAGACCATAGTCCGTTCCTTATTTGACACGGAACAAGCGAATCACACGACCTCCCGATGCCCAACAGAACTTCGACACTTCTAGCCGTCCTTTTGATCGGAGCCTTAGCCTTGACAACTTCTTGTAAAGAGGGGTCATTTCTTGAGCGCCGCGCCGATAATTTCAAGGCCCACTACAACAGATATTACAACGCAAACGACTCTTTTAAGAGAGGCTTGAACTCCTTTGAGGAGGCAAAAATACAGATTGATCTTCAGCGTTATCTGAATATCTACCGAGTGCCAGAATTAGGCTCGGGTAGGGATTTCGACAAGGTCATAACCAAATGTGCTGAGATTCTTCGCAAGCACCCACGATCGAAATGGGTCGATAACTCCCTTCTCCTAATTGGCAAAGCTTATTTCTTCAAGAACAACTTTGTTGGTGCTGAGCAAAAATTTAACGAGGTCATCCGAAGCGAAAGCCCGCTCCGTGACGAAGCGCGTTTCTGGCTTGGCCGAACTTTGGTTGCCGCGGAAGCCAGTGATGATGCCGTCGCTCACTTGGAAGAAAGTCTAGCGGGAGAAATTGACAAGAAATGGCGACCTCAACTCAACTTGCTCATTGCAGATCTCTATGCCCAAGATGGCGAATGGGAGAAATCTCTGGAGAAAATTGATGCAGGAATGGATGGAGCGAAGGATGACGAAACGGCGGGACGTGCCCAATTTTTGAAAGGTCAAATCCTTGAGACACTGGGTCGCTATCAAGAGGCTGCTGACGCATTTCATCGAGTCCGAAAGTATAAGCCGCTTTACGAGTTGGCCTATGCGGCGCAGTATTCGCGGGCGAGGATCACAGGACTTTATATCGATTCAGAGCAAGGATTGAAACTTGTCTCCAAAATGGCCAAAGATGATAAGCACTTTGATAACCTAGATCATATCGATTTTGCTGAGGCTCAAATTTATCAAGAGAAAAAGGATGGAGAGGCAGCTCTTGCCATCTATTTGGATATGCTATATCCAGATCCAGCCATACGACGACCTGTTTCTGGCGATCTTAAAGGGAAAGTCCACTACTCCCTCGGGGAATTGCATCGAGATCTATCGAAGGACTACGTGCTTGCCTCTATGTACTTCGATACATCGGCAACCGTCTTGCGACTACCTCCAGAAGCAGATCAGTTGTATACCACACAAGCCGTCCACGATTTCAAGGACAATGCAGACGTTTTCAAGAGATTTCGCGAGGTTGCTGTCAACATCGAGCGGATGGATTCTCTTCTTTTTCTTGGCACCCTGACGGACCAAGAATTCGAGGATGAGTTGGTTCGGATTCAAGAAGTTCGCCAAATCGCAGCTCGGCGGAAGCGTGACGATATTGAAAGAAGGAGGGCCGAAGCTGGCTTTGGAGGAGGTGGTGGCGTTTCCCAGCTCGGAGGCTCTGGAAGAAGTCCCAAAGCTTCAGGTGAGAGCAATGGATTCTTAGATCATCGAAGCGAAGACAGAATTCGGCAGGGATTTCAACAATTCAGAACAACTTGGGGTGAACGACCCCTCGTTCATGATTGGAGGAGAGAAGAAGCGGTCGCACAAGCCGTTGCGGAGGTAGAGTCATCCGAAGAACTCGATTCTGTCACTGAAGCCTTAGAGCTTGGACTTGCGCCTCTAGATCCGACAGCAGTTCCGAGAGACTCGCTTTCTCTTTCGAAAATGTTAACGGAACGAGCCAATTCTCGATACGAGCTCGGTAATGTCCTATTTCTAGCACTGAACAAGCCTGATTCTGCCTTGACTTGGTATCAAAAGGTTATAGAGGAAGATGGGGAGGAAGAGGTTGCTCTTCGAGCACTTTATGCGACCGCCGAGGCAAGTGAGGCAACCGGAGATACGGAAACCGCTGCTAATATATTCAGGCAAATTGTTAGTGACTTTTCAGATTCAGAATTCGATAATCGAGCTAGAGAAAAGCTGGGATTGGAACTGAACAAGGTGGTCAGGGACTCGATGCTGCTGGCGCAAGCAAGCTACTCCGAGGCCTATAACGTTTGGCAGCAAGGTGACCTGAAGACCGCAGGCGAGAACATGTTATTGACGGCTTACGAATACCACACGACGGATGTGGCAGCCCAGGCCCTTTTTGCAAGTGGACTTATATATACAGAGCTGGCCAAAAGAGAGATCGACGAATTCGATTACCTCGACCCAATTCCAATACGAGATGATCTTTTTTCAGAAGAAGCTCATTCTGCGGCCAAGCTCGCAAAGGAAGAAGCCGAGGCAAAAGAAAAGGAACGAGAACGGTTGGCTGAAGAAAGAAAGAGAGCAGTTGAAGAGAGGGCTGCTGAAGAAACTGCCTCCACCGAGCTGCTAGTGAAGCAATCCAGGCTTAACACCATCATCGCTGAGATATCTCGGATGGAGCAGGAACTGTTGATCCGAAGAAGATCTCTTCAAAGTATCGATGAGGAGGCCGAGAACTACGAGAACCTGAATATAGAGGTCACGCGACTCGAGGTTGAGATCGCTGCTAAGAAAGTGGAGCTCAAGAATGAAGAGATGGGCAATGTCGAGTCAATCCAGTCGAGTTCAGAACCAGAGGAGCAAGACAAAGCCGCGCGAGGAAAAGAGGAGATCGCTTCACAGAAAAAAACCACGGAAGAACCGGTCACCTCAGCCGAAGGACCTGCCACCCGGGAACAGTCATCGGAGCCTAAGGACCAAGGACTAAATCCCAATAACCAATTACTAGAGTCTGACACCCAACTTGGAGATCCCAGTATCCAGGTTCCGGAAGCAGCCAAAGAACCAGAAATAGAACCAGACTACTTCCTTCGGGAAATTATCCCACAGCCATTCCGCTTGATCGACGTCTACAAGAGCGTGGAGGCCAACTTCGACAAAACAGATTTTGCAAAAGGCGCTCGTTATCATCGAGAGGCTATCGAAGAAGAGATCGCGGAAAAACAGGCTATTATTGATTCACTTGAAGCTCTTGAAGTGGCAAGGGTCCAAGCGATCAAGGACGAGCTGAAAGCCGAAGAAGAAGCTAAACGACTCGCCGAAAATCCACCTGACTCTACAAATACAGAAGAAGGCCTAGCAATTCCTCCAATCGACTCTCTGGCAATTGAAGGTCCATCCGTCATTGCAGATGCGTCCAAGCAAAATCTACCCGAGTTAGCGGAGGAAGGACTAGAGGGTATTGCAAGCAGCTCGAAAGAAAAATCATCTCCACAAGGTCCCGTTTTGGATGAAGAGGAGGGCAATGGGCTTTCTGGCAGGACCAAGAATCAGGATTCTCAAAATATCTTAGAGAAGCCATCAGAGGGAGAAGCACCTTCGACCCAAGTTCAATTGCTGCCACGTGGAATTTCACAGCAGGAGCTTGATATGGCAAAACTGAATCCAGACTCTGACCAGAGAATTGAGAATGAGAGTCAAGAGGACTATAGGAATCGAATGCTTGAGCGAATGAAAGCTCAAGCACGTGGAACAGTCAAAGAAAAAGTCGAAGAGATCCTTGTCTATACTATCAAAAAGTATGGGTCCCGAACGAGCGCAAAAAGAGCCTACGACAAGTACGCAGGCGATTTTGATAACCTCCGAGTAATAGGTCGCGTTCTTCAGGGTACAAGAATATTCTATCTCTCTTCTCCGATCTATCAAAGCGAAGATGAGGCGTCGTTCTTTGAAAAAGACCTTCTGCCTAGCGATTTGAGAGATAACGTCAGGCTGGAAAAATTTCCAAAAAAGGCGATCACGGAATACGATTTCAAACCAAAGGAAAAAGTTGATCCGCCTGTCCCATCTCCAGAGGAGAAGGAAGAGATCTCTGCGGAAACTAAAATTGAGGAGCAAATCCCGTCGGTAATAACAGTATTAGAAGAGAAAGACCCAACCGGTGAAAATGAGCGAGAAGGTCTTCCCGCCTTTAAAAAGGGATATGCCGTTGTCGTTAGCTCACTTCCAGATTACAAGTCGGCTTCTATTGCCAGAAAAGCCTTGTTGGCAAAAGGATTAGACGCTGCAGTTATCCCAAGCAAGAATGATGGCGTTGTAATCTACCGCGTAGCTGCATTCGTCTCAGAGAATAGAGCCGAGGCTAATGCATTTCTTCGGGAGAACAAAGGCAAAACAATTCCAGAGAACGCTTGGGTGACGGAGTTTAATATTGAAGAGGAGCTAAGCAGAGCAGCTGAGACTCTGCTGGACACAGAGCCTAAGATTAACCAGCTTCCAAGCGAGCCCGTAAAAAAGGAAGTTGATCCAGTCGAGGAGTCAAAACCCAATTCCTCCGAAGTACAGCCAAGGCCGAACTCCAAGAGCGAGCTGGATGCGATTGAAGCCCAGGAAGAACCAACAACCGAGGTGGAAAGTCTACCCGAGGGAATAGTTGAAGAACCGCGCAGATCAATCGGGGAGTTAGAGGCGGCCTTAGACTCAGAAGAAACTACCCAAGAGGATTCTTCCGAGTCAACTACTGTGGTGAGCAATCTTCAGAGTGGATACGCGATTATCGTTTCTTCGAAAAATGAAATGACAGAGGCTTTCCAAGTACTAAATGATCTTAGAGGGAGAGGCTATACTCCAGAAATCATCCCCGCTACTATTAATGGCAACAAGATCTTTCGGGTCGCTGCTGCCCTTTACGCTACTCAAGATGAAGCCATTGATGCCCTAAACGCAGGGCGAGGTGCTACCCTGCCTTCCGACGCATGGATTTCTGAATTCGACAGAGCAGCCTACCCTGGGCAATAATAGAGTGCATCTTGGTCTTCTAACTCAATATTAAAATGCATCTGTAAAATAAAGGCGCATCACAATTGAGGTTTCCAATTTACTAGATGGGCTCTGCTAGCCAGAGCAGCTAGGCAAGCTAGACCCGTCAGAAAGTCCAAAGAGGAACTTAGTCCCAAAAATAGGGTTTTCGGAAACCGCTCTTTACTGTGAAATACCTATGCAGTATTGGACCTTGAAGCGGGGATTCACCGCAATTGGCAAGAATGGCAAAAGAGGATTTCAAGACAGATCAAGACTCAAAAGAGTCGAACCAAAAGGGCAATGATGGAGGTTTGATGGACAAGCGTCCCAAACCGCAGTGGTGGATATATACGGCCATCGTTCTTTTCTTGATAACGATGAATTTATACTTCATCAATCAGGCTGAACCTAATCAGATTGACTATTCCGAGTTTCTTGACCACGTTCGTGACGGCAATATTGAGGAGGTCACCATCATCGACGACCTTTCCATCAGAGGAACATACACTCCACGAGCAATCAGTTCAGGTGCCGTCAAAGAGGCAGTTGTTCCTAAGAGCATGTTCACAGGGGACGAGGAGCAGGCAAAAAGAAGATTTTCCAGCGTTAAACCTGGCGATCATGAACTGACAAAGTTTCTCGAAGAGCAGAATGCTCTCATCGAGGAAGGAGGCGGCACTCCTATAGAATTCAAAGCAACCCGAGAAGATGGCTTCTTTGGGACTATGCTGACTTATCTCCTTATAGCCGGGGTGTTTATTTTCTTCTGGTTTATGATCATGAGAAGGATGAATCCAGGTCAGCAGGTGTTGAACATAGGGAAAAACAAAGCTGTTCTCTTCGATGCCATGGGTGATCATCGTATCACTTTCAAAGATGTCGCCGGCCTAGAAGAGGCGAAAGGGGAAGTAGAGGAAGTCGTTCAGTTTCTCGAGAATCCCTCACGTTTCACGAAACTTGGCGGGAAGCTACCAAAAGGTGTGCTTTTAGTTGGCCCTCCTGGAACTGGGAAAACTCTCCTAGCAAAAGCAGTCGCTGGTGAGGCCGGCGTACCATTCTTTTCCTTGTCGGGATCAGACTTTGTTGAAATGTTTGTTGGAGTTGGAGCTGCAAGAGTTAGAGACTTATTTAAGCAAGCTAAAGAGAAAGCACCTTGTATCATCTTTATCGATGAAATTGACGCTATAGGTCGATCTCGTGGAAAAAGCATGATGATGGGTGGAAATGATGAGCGAGAGAATACGTTAAATCAGCTCCTCGTCGAGATGGATGGTTTCAATACGGATAAGGGTGTCATAATAATGGCAGCTACGAACCGTCCGGATGTCCTAGATACGGCCCTACTAAGACCCGGCAGATTTGACAGACAAATACTAATTGACAGACCGGATAGGAATGAAAGAAAAGAGATCTTTGAAGTTCATACCAAACCATTGACCATCGGCGATGATGTTGATCACGCGGTTCTTGCTGGGCAGACACCTGGTTTTGCCGGTGCCGAAATAGCGAATGTCTGCAACGAAGCAGCTCTCTTGGCTGCTAGAAATGGAAAGGACGCGATCGAAATGGAAGATTTCGAAAGCGCCATAGACCGGATAATAGGCGGTCTCGAGAAAAAGAATAAGCTAATCTCGCCAGAAGAGAAGGAAATAGTTGCCTATCACGAGTCAGGTCACGCCATTACTGGCTGGTTCTTAGAGGGTA
The DNA here is from genome assembly GCA_965250215.1 of Rhodothermales bacterium. GTDB lineage: Bacteria > Bacteroidota > Rhodothermia > Rhodothermales > DATKEJ01 > CBDFNN01. The sequence goes on from CBDFNN010000004.1 coordinate 1,019,494, forward strand.
CAGATCCTATTGTTAAAGTATCTATTGTCCCGCGAGGATTAGCAGCTCTAGGATATGCCCAATACTTGCCTGATGAGCGGTATCTATATACCACAGAAGCTCTCAAGGATCGCTTGGTAATGATGATTGGTGGGAGAGTTGCAGAGGAAATCGTATTTAAGAAGATATCGACGGGAGCCCAGAACGATTTGGAGAGAATTACAAAAATGGCCTACGCCATGGTTTGCGACTATGGCATGAGTGAAAAGCTCGGCTATATCAGCTTCAATTTGTCAGGACGAGGGGATGATCCTGTGTTTGAGAAGCCCTATTCAGACGAAACGGCGAGAATTATCGACCAGGAGGTCAAGAAAATTATCGATGAGGCAAGGAAAACCGCGTTAAGACTTCTTAAGAGTAAGCGAAAGTTGCTTGAGAAGATGGCGCAAGAACTACTTGCGAAAGAGGTCCTTTCTGCAAAGGACCTGGAAGTTATTCTTGGTGAAAGGCCTTTTAAGAAGGAAGAGCTCGTTCCTAGAGGAGATGGAGCTAGTTCCGCTTCTGAGTTGCTCACTGGGAATGATTCCAAGCTTGCGACAACAAAGTCTAGTAATGGCTCAAAGACAGGCAACGGAGCCAAGAAAGCGACGCCTAAAAAAACAAGCGAGAGCTAAGCCAAGTTGGTTAGGATAAAAGTTTTCGTTACTTCGTGTGCTTGGATCAACTAAAGACGTGCGCACCACCGATATATATCGATATATCAGTTTACGAGTGCAGAGATAGCCAAAAGCCTGTAAAAAGGCTGAATTAAGTATGTTCCTAGTGCGTTGGCTTGTGTATTCCCGCAAATCACTGTACATTACCTAGCTCGAACAAATCTGAATAAAGAGATAATTACGTGCCTACAATACAGCAGCTAGTTAGAAAAGGGAGAACTTCCAAGGTCAAGCAGACCAAGGCAAGGGCTCTTAACTCCTGTCCGCAAAAAAGGGGAGTATGTACTCGTGTATATACCACGACACCTAAGAAGCCGAACTCGGCTTTGAGAAAGGTTGCTCGTGTCCGCCTCACGAATCAAATTGAGGTCACGGCTTACATTCCTGGAGAGGGTCATAACCTTCAGGAGCACTCCATTGTTCTAGTTCGGGGTGGAAGGGTCAAGGATCTTCCTGGTGTTAAGTATCACATCGTGAGAGGTGCGCTTGATACCGCTGGGGTTGAGGATCGGAAGCAGAGTCGTTCCAAGTACGGAGCGAAACGACCAAAGAAATAATCGAATACAAAATTAGAGGTTAAAAAAGTCTGCCTCCCTTGAGGCTGGTTTTTTGTGTCTTATTGCAGATAACCCATGAGAAGAAGAAAAGCAGAGAAAAGAATTGTTTTAGGTGATCCACTCTATGGAGATGAGCTCGTATCAAAGTTCATCAATTCTATCATGTATGATGGAAAAAAGAGTGTAGCCCAAAAGCTTGTCTACGGAGCCTTCAATATGATTGAAGAGAAGGGCGAAGAGCCTGGTATCGAAGTATTCAAGAAGGCAGTAAACAACGTAGCCCCAATGTTGGAGGTTCGATCAAGAAGGGTTGGTGGTGCTACCTACCAGGTGCCAAATGAAGTCCGAGCAGATCGAAGGACATCGCTCGCCTTTAGATGGATAATCTTGTATGCACGAGGTCGGTCAGACAAAAGTATGGCACGTCGTCTTGCATCTGAGCTTGTCAGCGCAGCCAAGGGTGAAGGCGGTGCTGTTAAGAAGAAGGACGATACACACAGAATGGCAGAGGCCAATAAGGCTTTTGCTCACTTCTCTCGATTCTAAAAGGAGCAATTAGGAGCCTAAAGAAAAGGCGATAAAGAAATGGAAAGAGATCTATCAAAGTTGAGAAATATCGGCATCATGGCTCACATCGATGCTGGTAAGACAACTACTACGGAGCGAGTCCTCCACTACACCGGCGTGATTCACCGAATGGGTGAGGTTCATGAAGGTGGAGCTACGATGGACTGGATGGAGCAGGAGAAAGAGCGGGGAATTACTATTACATCGGCTGCTACCACATGTCAGTGGGACGGACACGACATTAATATCATTGATACACCAGGTCACGTTGACTTTACTGTTGAGGTTGAGAGATCACTTCGTGTGCTTGACGGAGCTGTTGCATTATTCTGTTCTGTTGGTGGAGTTGAGCCCCAATCTGAGACTGTTTGGAGACAAGCTGACAAATACAAAGTGCCTCGTATTGCCTTTGTAAATAAGATGGATAGAACGGGTGCTGATTTCGAAGGCGCTGTTCAGATGATGAGGGATAGATTGGGAGCCAACCCAATTCCTGTTCAGTATCCAATTGGTGAGGGCGATATGTTTCGTGGTGTGATCGATTTGATCACAAATAAAGCCATTGTTTGGCATGACGAGACGCAAGGAGCTACCTGGGATGAGATGGAAATTCCTGATGACCTGAAGACTAAGGCTCGTCATTGGAGGATCGTGATGCTTGAAGCTGTCTCCGAGCTTGATGATACCCTTCTCATGAAATACCTCGAGAACGAGGATGATATCACAGCTGAAGAAATTCGGGAAGTTGTAAGAAAGGCTGCATTGGAAATGGTTATTACGCCAGTTCTGTGTGGTTCGGCCTTCAAAAATAAGGGAGTCCAGAAGCTTCTTGATGCCGTTATCGACTATTTGCCAAGCCCGCTTGACGTTCCTGCTATTGAGGGCATCATTCCGCGGACTGAGACCAAGGAGATTAGAAAGCCTTCCGTTGACGATCCCTTTAGTGCTATAGCATTTAAAATTGCAACGGATCCATTCGTTGGCAAGCTGACCTTTATCCGAGTTTATTCAGGTAGGCTCAATAAGGGCGAATCAGTGTTGAATTCAACGACTGAAAAGTCCGAGCGAATTGGTCGGATTCTTCAGATGCATGCTAATACCAGAGAGGATATTGATTTTGTTCAAGCAGGTGATATTGTTGCAGCTGTAGGTCTTAAGAATATCAAGACCGGAGATACACTTTGTGATAAAAAGAATCCGATTGTTCTTGAGCAAATGGACTTCCCTGAGCCGGTTATTCGAATTGCGGTTGAGCCTAAGTCGAAAGCTGACAATGAGAGGTTGGGTGTAGCATTGCAAAAGCTGGCGGAAGAGGATCCAACTTTCAAGGTCAATACAGATGTTGAAACTGGCCAGACTTTGATTGCCGGTATGGGTGAGTTACATCTTGAGATTATTGTCGATCGACTTAAGCGCGAGTTTAAAGTTGAGGCCAATGTTGGTGCTCCTCAGGTCGCCTACCGTGAAGCTATCTTCGAGACTGTTGATGAGCACTATGTGCACAAGAAGCAGACAGGTGGTCGTGGACAATTTGCTGAGATTTATGTTGAAATCGGTCCCAACGAAAGTGGAATCGGATTTGAATTCATCGATGAAGTCAAGGGTGGAAATATTCCTCGTGAGTATATCCCTTCAGTTGAGAAAGGCATTAAGTCTGCGCTAGATCGTGGACCGCTCGCTGGCTATCCAATCGAAGGTATCCGTGCTAGACTTTATGATGGCAAGACCCACGCAGTTGACTCTGACCAGTTGGCTTTCGAGATTTGTGCTCGAATGGCTTTCCGTGAAGCAGCTCGTAGAGCCAAGCCATCTTTGATGGAGCCGATTATGGCTGTTGAGGTCATTACTCCAGAAGAGTATATGGGAGATGTTATTGGAGATTTGAGTGGAAGACGAGGTCGTGTCGAAGGAATGACCCAGCGTAACGAAGCTCAAGTTATTAAGGTGGCCGTCCCTCTTTCAGAGATGTTCGGATACTCAACGGATCTGCGATCCAATACTCAAGGTCGAGCTATTTACTCGATGCAGTTTGATCACTACGAAAAGGCTCCTAAGGCCGTTGCTGATGAGATTCTCACAGCAGCAGCTGCAGTCGCCGTTTAATTTTATTAACCTAATACATAGGGCGCTGAGAGAAGCGCAGAAACAGAAAGAGTCATGGCAAAAGAGACTTATCAACGTACAAAACCCCACGTCAACGTAGGAACGATTGGTCACGTGGACCACGGTAAAACAACGTTGACCGCCGCTATCACGAAAGTGTTAGCTGAGGCTTCAGGTTCAACCGAAGTTCGATCCTTTGATTCGATTGACAATGCTCCTGAGGAAAGAGAGCGTGGTATTACCATCGCTACAGCCCACGTGGAGTATGAGACCGAAGCGCGTCACTACGCCCACGTTGACTGCCCAGGTCACGCGGATTATGTCAAGAACATGGTTACAGGAGCGGCCCAGATGGACGGTGCTATTCTAGTAGTAGCAGCGACTGACGGCCCGATGCCACAGACCCGTGAGCACATCTTGCTTGCGCGTCAGGTTGGTGTACCTTACATCGTAGTCTTCTTGAACAAGGTCGACTTGGTAGACGACGAGGAGCTTCTTGAGCTCGTCGAGATGGAAGTACGTGAGCTTCTAGACATGTATGAGTTCCCTGGAGACGAGATTCCTGTTATTTCGGGATCAGCTCTTGGTGCGCTTAACGGCGAAGAGAAGTGGGTTACCTCAGTAATGGAGCTTATGACCTCCGTAGATGAGTACATCCCAACACCGAAGCGAGAGACGGACAAGCCTTTCCTAATGCCGATTGAGGACGTGTTCTCAATAACCGGTCGTGGAACAGTGGTTACTGGACGAATCGAGCGTGGTATTGTTAAGGTTGGTGAGACGATCGACATCATCGGTATCAACGAAGAGAAGCAGACGACGACGTGTACAGGAGTGGAGATGTTCAGAAAGCTGCTCGATCAAGGTCAAGCAGGCGACAACGTTGGTCTTCTACTTAGAGGAATCGACAAGGAAGCTGTTGAGCGTGGGATGGTTGTAATCCATCCAGGCTCAGTAACTCCTCACACGGAATTTGATTGCGAAGTATACATCTTGAGTAAAGACGAGGGTGGACGACACACTCCTTTCTTCAAGGGTTACCGACCACAGTTCTATTTCAGAACCACCGACGTAACGGGTGACATCGAGCTCAATGAAGGAGTAGAGATGATCATGCCAGGAGACAACACCCAGTTCAAAGTGAAGCTGATTCAGCCGATCGCTATGGAGCAGGGTCTACGATTCGCTATCCGAGAGGGCGGGCGAACTGTTGGAGCCGGTGTTGTATCCAAAATCACTAAATAATTGAAGAAGGGGCGACCTAACAGTCGCCCCTTTTGATTGATTTCTATCGATATGGCGAGTCAAAAAATTCGAATTAAGCTAAAGTCTTACGATCACAACTTGATCGACAAGAGTGCGGAAAAAATTATTAAGACTGTGAAGTCAACTGGAGCAGTTGTTAGCGGGCCAATCCCACTGCCAACTCGAAAGACGATTTACACTGTTTTGAAATCTCCCCACGTTGACAAAAAGGCTCGTGAGCAATTTGAAAGCAGAAGTCACAAGAGACTTATCGATTTGCTTTCGACGAACAGTAAAACCGTTGATGCTCTGATGAAGTTGGAGTTGCCTTCTGGTGTAGACGTAGAAATCAAAGTTTGATTTATTAAGACTGGAGATTGAATCGACCTTGTCGTTTGACGCAGTCTAAAACAACAAATGAACCGACCACTAAAACATATATCCTTTCTCGAGAACATTGTGACTTTCGTCGCCGTGAGTCTCGTACTGGCTTTCGCGCTTACGGCTTGCGATGGTTCTGAGGATATCTCCGATGCGGAGCGTTTAGTGGCCAATTGGGACGCAAGTTCACTTCAGGTCGCAATCACGGCTGGACTGAATGTCAATTTGCTAACCGCGTCATTACCTGGCGTTCCCGCTGTAGATGCTACAACGATGGAGTATTCAGCTAGCAATACCTTTAGGCTTCAGATTATCTCGCCGGATAGTACTCTAGCCGACCTAGCTGGAAATTATACCGTTGATGAGGGATCGAAGACCATCTCGCATACCAATGCGGAGATTGCTTCTGCCTTGGTCATGAACTATGAGTTCGTAACAGCAGATCAGCTGAAACTCAATTTTGCTGGAGCTGACTTGGTAACTCTAGGCTTGGATATTCCAGGGATAGACGAGTCTACTCTGGGCGATGTTAATGGCACCTTTGATCGACAATAGAAAAGAATAAGAAAGATCTCATGAGTGGAATTATTGGAAAAAAAATCGGAATGACCAGCGTCTTTGACGAGGGTGGCAACAACATCGTTTGCACGATTGTTGAGGCCCAACCAAACATGGTCACTCAGATTAAGACCCCAGAGACCGACGGATACAATGCTATCCAGATCGGCATAGGTAGTAAGAGCGAGAAGAAGGTCTCAAAGGCTTTGAAGGGCCATTTCGAAAAAGCAAAGGTAGAACCTAAACGATTTTTGGTTGAGTTCAGAGACTACCAGACAGAGAAAGAGCTTTCTCTGGGATCTGAAATCCGAGTTGAAGATGTTCTGGAGGTCGACGATATAGTTCATGTTCGCGGCATCTCAAAGGGAAAGGGATTTCAAGGAGTTGTTAAAAGACACGGCTTTGCCGGTGTAAATGATGCTACCCACGGTCAGCATAACAGACAACGAGCTCCTGGATCCATTGGTCAGGCATCTTACCCAGCCCGTGTTATGAAGGGATTGAAAATGGCTGGTAGAACGGGAGGAGACAAAATTAAAGTCAAAAACCTTCGTGTTGTACAGGTTTTCCCAGAGAACAATTTGGTCCTTATCGAAGGAGCTGTTCCTGGCGCAAAGAATGGAATTTTAAGAATAGAGTTGGCTTAAGCGACGCGTACTCAAGGACTATAGCGAAATGGAGTTATCAGTATATAATAGAGACGGAAAATCGGCAGGACGAAATGTCCAGCTTGATGATTCTATCAGTGGAATCGAGCCGAATGATCATGTTATTTGGTTGGATGTAAAAGCCATCCAAGCCGCAGGACGTCTTGGTCTTCATAAGGCAAAGGAGAGAAGCGAAGTACGAGGTGGTGGTGCAAAGCCTTGGAGACAGAAAGGTACGGGCCGAGCTCGAGCAGGTACAAGCCGTTCCCCATTGTGGGTTGGTGGTGGTACCATCTTTGGACCTCGTCCACACAAATATCACAATAAGGTCAATAAAAAGACAAAGCAGCTCGCAGCTAAGTCAGCTATTGCCTACAAAGCGCAGTCTGATTCAATTAAGGTGCTCGAGCAATATGATCATGAGGCACCGAATACAAAGGAGTTTGCTTCCATGCTCAAGGCTCTTGAATTGAATAATTCGAAAGTCCTGTTCCTTACTTCTGGCGAGAATGACACGCTGCATATGTCGGCAAGGAATATCCAAGGAGTAAGTGTGACATCAGCTCGATCTGCGTCAACACTGGACTTTATGAAAGCTCAGCTCGTCCTCATTCAAGAAGATGCAGTTGAAGAATTGAACAAACGATTCACCGAGTCTCGGAAAGGCTTGGCGAAAACTGAAGAGGTTGCATAATGAGCCACGCTATTCTTATTCGTCCGATTGTGACAGAAAAAATGGCGAGACTTGGAGATGTCTCGAAGCAGTACGCATTCGAGGTTCTCAAGACCGCAAATAAGATTGAAATCCGGAACGCGATTGAGTCGCGATATCCAGATGTCAAGGTGAAAGAAGTCCGGACTATGAATGTTCGGGGTAAAAATCGCCGCAGATTTACAAAGAGAGGAGTTGTTCAGGGAAAACAACGCTCCTACAAAAAAGCGATCGTTTCTTTGAAAGAAGGAGAGATCGATTTCTTCGAGAGCGTCTAGCAGAGATACTGAAACGGAAAGACAATGCCGATACGTAAGCTAAAACCAAATACTCCAGGCCAAAGACAGATGTCTGTCTCTGGGTTCGACTCGATAACAAAGTCGACTCCAGAAAAGAGCCTGTTGAAACCACTTAAGAAATCAGGTGGTCGTAACAGCACGGGACGAATTACAGTGCGCCACAAAGGTGGTGGTCACAAACGTCGTTACCGAGTAATCGATTTTAAGAGAAACAAGCACGGAATTCCTGCGAAAGTTGCCTCAATCGAGTACGATCCAAACCGAACTGCTCGAATAGCACTTTTGGTCTTTGCCGATGGTGAGAAACGATACATCGTTGCTCCTGATGGGCTCGAAGTTGGAGCCTCAGTAGAAAGTGGACCAGATGCTTTCCCTGAGATTGGCAATTGCCTCCCTTTGAGAACGATACCTCTCGGAACGAACGTTCACGCCATCGAGATGAAGCCTGGTAAAGGTGCACAAATGGCGCGGTCAGCTGGTACTTATGCTCAGCTGCTCGGTCGGTCAGATGGATTTGCTTCCTTGAAGCTGCCATCTGGTGAGGTTCGACGTGTACCAATCGAATGCATGGCAACGGTTGGAACCACAAGTAATCCTGATCACATGAACATTGAGATCGGAAAGGCCGGACGGAAGAGATGGATGGGAGTCCGACCAAAAACTCGTGGTGTTGCGATGAACCCTGTCGATCACCCAATGGGTGGTGGTGAAGGACGTGCCTCTGGAGGCCATCCTCAGTCACCTTGGGGTCAGCCTGCAAAAGGATTTAAGACACGAAAGAAGAAGAAGCAGTCAAACCGCTTCATCATCAGAAGAAGAAATACTTAACGGTCAATAGCTGAGAATTATGGGACGTTCCCTAAAAAAAGGACCTTTCGTTCACTACAAGTTGATGGCAAAAGTTGATGCCATGAATGAGAGTGGATCCAAAAAGGTGATCAAGACATGGAGCCGAGCTTCCATGATCCTTCCTGAGTTTGTAGGTCACACTTTTGCTGTTCACAACGGCAAACAGTTCATTCCTATCTACATCACGGAGAACATGGTGGGTCACAGACTTGGAGAGTTTTCTCCAACTAGGACTTTCCGAAGTCACCCAGGTGGAAAAGTTGACAAACGAGGAAAGAGACTGTAGGCCAAAAAAGAGCCAGATTGGCTAGAAAAGCCAGATAAGACAGATAAGCCAGAATTATGCAAGCAAGAGCTGTAAGAAAATATATCCGGAGTTCTCCAAAGAAGATGAGGATCGTCGCAAACGAGGTCCGAGGAATGAAAGTGGAGACTGCACTTAGCATGTTACACTACATGCCTCACACCGCTGCAGAGTCAATCGAGCGAGCCATCAAGGATGCTGTTCACAATTTGTTGGACCAGCAGCAGGATGTTCGTGTGGACGAAAACGAATTGATCGTAACGGAGATCTTTGTAGATCAAGCTCCAATGTTAAAGAGAATTCGACCTGCTGCGAGAGGAAGAGCACACAGAATTCTTAAGAGAAGTAGCCATTTGACGGTCTATGTCGGCGACCAAGCTGAGGTCGAGACAGCCCCTGAAGCTCCTGTAGAGGGAGCAGAAACTAATTAATAAACGCTGAGGATTGCTTTGGGTCAGAAAACACACCCTATAGGATTTAGACTTGGGATCATCCGCGGATGGGACTCTAACTGGTACACCGATGGTGACTATGCGGAGAAAATCCTCGAAGATCACCAGATTCGAACCTATCTCAATCAGAGATTAAAGAGAGCGGGTTTGAGTAGAATTGTGATTGAGAGGACTCCTAGAAGAGTCATTTTGACACTACACACGAGTAGGCCTGGTGTTGTCATTGGTCGTGGAGGTGCTGAAGTTGAGAAATTGCGTGAGGAGCTGAAGCGTCTTACAGCAAAAGACATTCAGATCAACATCAACGAGATTAAGCGTCCGGAATTGGATGCGAGCTTGGTTGCACAAAACATCGCGCAGCAGCTTGAAGGAAGAGTCTCGTTTAGACGTGCAATGAAGCAAGCTATTACAGCTGCGATGAGAATGGGTGCGGAAGGAATAAGAATTAAAGTCTCTGGACGACTTGGCGGTGCTGAGATGTCAAGATCAGAGCAGTACTTAGATGGTCGAGTTCCTCTACACACTGTTCGTGCAGACATTGATTACGCCGAAGGAACAGCCTTCACCGTCTACGGAACTACAGGCGTGAAAGTCTGGATCTTTAGAGGTGAGGTAATTGGAAAGCCGGACCTAAGTCCGAATCTAGCTGCGAAGAGACAGCAAAATACTCAAATGCCTCCCCCTGATAGAAGAAAGAGACGAAGGAAGAAGAGACCAGGAGCGGGTGGAAAGCCAGACGGAAACTAAGCTAAAACTTAATACACGGTAGTAGACGATGTTAATGCCAAAGCGGACCAAGTTCCGCAAGATGCAAAAAGGACGGATGAAGGGTAGCGCCACGCGTGGTACCCGGGTCAATTTTGGCGACTTTGCCATCAAGGCTCTTGAGCCAGGGTGGATTACGAGTCGGCAGATTGAGGCCGCTCGTATTGCAATGACCCGGAAAATGAAGCGTCAAGGTAAAGTTTGGATCCGAATTTTCCCGGACAAGCCGATTACAAAGAAGCCTGCCGAAACTCGAATGGGTAAAGGTAAAGGTGCTCCAGAGTATTGGGTTGCCGTTGTAAAGCCAGGTCGAGTTATGTTCGAAGTTGGTGGTGGTATTTCGGAGGAATTGGCCAAAGAGTCCATGCGACTTGCACAGCAAAAGCTTCCTATTAAGACCAAGTTCGTAGTGCGACCAGACTATGTAGCTGACTAAGGGATTGGTCGAATAAAGCGAATACAATGAAAGCGAAAGACATTAGAGAATTAAATCCGAGCGAGATTCAACAACGAATCACAGACGAGCTCAATTCATTACAGCATTTGAGATTTCAGCATGCAATTGCAGAGATCGAGAACCCAGGGCTTCTTCGAACAAAAAAGAAGCTAATTGCAAGGTTCAAAACTGTGTTGGCGGAGAAAGCAGCAGCTGAGACGCCTGCAGCCACTGAAAACGCAGCGGAGTAATATCAATGGAAAGAAACAGTAGAAAAGAAAGAATCGGCCTGGTTGTTAGCGACAAAATGGATAAGTCCATCACCGTTGCAATCAAACGACAGATCACCCACCCGATGTACGGGAAGGTTATTAAGAAGACGACAAAGCTAATGGCTCATGACGACACGAATGATGCCAACGCTGGAGACACGGTTCGCATCATGGAGACCCGTCCTCTAAGCAAGAATAAGCGGTGGCGTTTAGTTGAAGTAATCGAGCGAGCTCGATAAGCAATATTAACAAAGAGTAGTCATGATTCAGCAGGAAAGTAGGCTGGCGGTTGCCGACAACAGTGGAGCGAAGGAAGTCCTTTGTATCCGTGTACTGGGCGGAAGTAAGAGACGATATGCTCGCATCGGCGACGAAATCGTTGTGTCTGTAAAGGCAGCTCTCCCTAACGGAAATATCAAGAAAGGGACAGTTTCTAGGGCTGTGGTTGTTCGGACCAAAAAGGAATTGAGAAGGAAAGATGGCAGCTATATTCGCTTCGATGAGAATGCAGCCGTTCTTTTGAACGAAGCAGGTGAGCCAAGAGGAACAAGGATTTTTGGCCCTGTAGCTCGTGAGCTTCGAGACAAGCAGTACATGAGAATTGTATCGCTCGCTCCAGAGGTTCTTTAGATCTGATTATTACTGAATAGAAAGATGGCACATAAGAAAAAGTATCATATCAAGAGAGGGGACACTGTAATATTGACCAAGTCAATTACGGCAGCTAAAAACCTTAACCTTGATCGTCCAAAAGGCTACGCAGGAAAAGTTCTTAGGGTATTTCCCAAGACTGATCGCGTGATCGTGGAGGGCGTTAATATGCGATTCAAGCATACCAAGCCCAATCAAATTTATCCTCAAGGAGGACGAATCGAAAGAGAGATGCCTATTCACGTTTCCAATGTGATGGCATCAGATTCAGACGGTAACGCAACCCGCGTTGGAAGAAAGTGGATCTCACAAGGAGACGCAGGAATCGGTCGTTGGGTAAGATTTGCAAAAACGAACGGCGAAGAACTAGACCATTAAGCCAAAAAAGCCAGACCAGCTAGATAAGCTAGAATTGAATGAGTAAGCTAGAATTGAATGAGTAAGACAGACAACAACCCACGATTTAAGGAGCTCTATACCTCCACAATCAAGAATGCTCTTGTTGAGCAGTTCGGGTACAAGAATGTGATGGAGATTCCAAAGTTGATGAAGATCTCTGTCAACAAAGGAATTGGAGAGGCCTCGCAGAACAAGAAGCTTCTTGATGATGCCATCGGAGAAATTCGAAAGATCACAGGTCAGCATCCGGTAACTGCAGTAGCCAAGAAGTCGGTTTCGAACTTCAAGTTGAGAGAAGGCATGCCGATCGGAGTTCACGTTACACTTCGTGGTGATAGAATGTATGAGTTCCTTGATCGTCTTATCACTCTCGCGTTGCCGCGAGTGAGAGATTTTAGAGGTATTCCTGACAAGTCTTTTGACGGAAGAGGAAATTATACCCTCGGAGTCAGAGAGCAGATCATTTTCCCAGAGATTGACATCGACAAAGTACCGTCAATTTCCGGATTTGATGTCACAATTGTAACAACAGCAAAAACGGACGAGGAAGCATTTGCCCTATTGAAGGGATTTGGAATGCCATTCGTCAGAAGAGACGCTGCCTAAATAAAGGGCCGCACAACTAAGCACAAATGGCAAAGAAAAGCTGGATGGCAAGAGAGCGAAAGCGTCAAGCGCTCGTTCTCAAGTATGCCGAAAGAAGAAAGCAATTAAAAGAAGCTGGAGACTGGGAAGGTCTTCAGAAGCTTCCAAGAGATTCGTCAAAGGTTCGACTTAGAAATCGATGTGCCTTGACGGGTCGATCCAGAGGTTACATGCGTGCCTTTGGAGTTTCTAGAATCAAGTTCAGGGAAATGGCTCATGAGGGCAAAATTCCTGGAATCAGAAAAGCGAGTTGGTAGATAGATGAACGTCACGGATCCAGTAGCAGATTATTTGACACGCGTACGAAATGCGCTCAAGGCAAGACATCCATTTGTGGACATTCCTGCTTCAAAGCTCAAGCGTGCGATGACTCAGATCCTTTTGGACAAAGGATACATTCAAAGGTACATCGATATTGAAGATGGAAAGCAGGGTGTCATCCGAGTTTTTCTAAAGTATCAGAAAAATGGTGAGCCGGTTATTCAGTCTCTAAAGAGAGTGTCTAAGCCAGGTTTGCGGAAATATGTAGGTGCAGATAACCTTCCCCGAGTTCTTAATGGCTTGGGCATAGCGATTCTTTCCACCTCTCATGGTGTTATGACGGACAAAGAGGCCTCCAAAGGAAAGATCGGCGGAGAAGTTTTGGCCTACGTCTACTAGTCATAAGAACAGTTTTTGTAATCAGGAAACGATAGAGAACAATGTCTCGAATTGGAAAACTTCCTATACCGCTAGCCGATGGAGTCAGCATCAACAAAGATGCCGGCAATCTCATTAGCGTAAAAGGTCCCAAGGGAGAAATGGAATTGGCGGTAAATCCGGAAATTTCAGTAGAAGTTGAGGATGGCCAAGTGTTGGTCAAGCGACCAAGTGATCAAAAAAGACATCGTGCCATGCACGGTCTTTACAGATCTCTAATTAATAATATGATCCATGGTGTCACCGAGGGATTTAGTCGCAAGTTGACGGTCTTAGGTGTCGGCTTCAAAGCTGAAGTCAACAACGACATATTAGAATTGGCGCTTGGATACTCTCACCCAATCTACTTCATCCCTCCAGAAGGAGTTGATATTAGCGTTGAGGTCAAAGGTCGAGAGGCTCCAATCATCACTATTTCAGGAATTGACAACCAATTGGTTGGACAAACCGCAGCGAAAATTAGAAATCTTCGACCACCAGAGCCTTACAAAGGAAAAGGTGTTCGATACGTGGACGAATATGTCCGAAGAAAAGCAGGAAAGACTGCTGGAGCATAATCGATAGGCTTACAATATGGCGAGAGATAGAAATAAAGCAAGAAAGCAGCGGCTTCGTTACAGTATCCGGAAGAAACTTCACGGAACGGCTGAGCGACCAAGAATGTGTGTTTTCAGATCCAACACGCACACTTATGTGCAGTTGGTCAATGATGAATCAGGTCACACATTAGTGTCTGCTTCTTCTACGGAAAAAGACTTCAATGCAGGAAGCCGATTAGAAACTGCTAAAGAAGTTGGAAAAAAAGCGGCAGAAAGAGCAGCTGAGAAAGGTATCTCAACTGTAATCTTCGACCGAAATATTTACAGATATCATGGCCGAGTCAGAGCAATTGCTGACGGAGCGCGTGAAGCTGGACTTAAATTTTAACTGTACCTAGTATCTGATGGCGAACGAAAAAGACAACAAACGAAGACCACGACAAAAACGCTCGGAAGCGAAACAGGACAACCTAATTGAAAAATTGGTTTCTGTTAATCGAGTAGCAAAAGTTGTGAAAGGTGGACGTCGATTTTCATTCAACGCGGTTGTCGTTGTTGGTGATGGAAACGGCAAAGTGGGACATGGTCTTGGTAAAGCGAATGAAGTAGCTGATGCTATCTCTAAGGGTACCGAAGATGCAAAGAAGCACATGAAGATTGTCCCTGTTTTGAAAGGGACTATCCCTCACGCAATTGTCGGTAAGAAGGATGCTGCTAAGGTTTTGTTGAAGCCTGCTTCTCCTGGAACAGGAGTAATTGCCGGTGGAGCAGTAAGAGCTGTCCTCGAGTGTGCAGGGGTTACTGACATATTGGCGAAGTCACTTGGATCAAGTAATCCTCACAACGTCGTCGGTGCTACCATGAATGCTATGGAAACACTTGTGGATCCTGTTACAGTAGCGAGACGAAGGGGAATTACCCTTAAGCAAGTCTTCGAAGGATAGACAACAAATTTGTAAGAGAAAGATGGGAAAATTGAAAATTACGCAGGTTAAGAGCCCGATCAACCGACCGGCTCGGCAAAAGAAAACCATGCTTGCTCTTGGTTTGAAGAGAATGCACCAAACTGTTGAAAGAGAGGACACTCCTCAGATTAGAGGAATGATCACCAAAGTTCAGCATATGGTGAAGGTCGAAGAGTAGACAATCATATTTAGAATAGTCGTAAAAGATGGATTTAAGTAATCTCAAACCCGCAGCGGGAGCTACTAAGAAAGGAAAGAGAATTGGCCGAGGCCAAGGCTCTGGACGAGGTGGTACTTCTACCAAGGGTCACAATGGACAAAAGTCTCGATCAGGTGCATCGATTCCAGCTTGGTTCGAAGGTGGTCAAATGCCACTTACTCGACGTATCCCAAAGTTCGGATTTAAAAACCGTAATAGGATAGCGTACAAAGCCTTGAATCTAAGCGTTTTAGAAGCCGCTATTGAGGCTGGTAATTTGAAAGCTGGATCAATTTCAATCGGAGATTTGGTGTCTGCAGGTGTCGCTAAGAAGAAGGATCTGATAAAGATTCTTGCTAACGGTGAAGTCACTAAGCCATTGAAGATCGAAGCTCACAAATGTAGCGCGAGTGCACAAGCAAAGATTGAGGCCGCAGGTGGTTCCGTAACGATCATTGATCGTTACGCGGGAGAAGATGCGGTAGCTGAATCGAAGCCAAAAGCAGCCAAGGCAAAGCCAGCGGCTAAGCCGAAGGCTAGTACAGACGAGCCAGAAGCCGACAAAGAATAATGGCAGGACTTGTAGAAAATATTCGGAATATCTATAAGATTGAAGAGCTCCGTAGGAGGATTATATATACCCTTCTGCTGTTGATCATCTATCGTATAGGTACCTACGTAACCCTTCCAGGTATCGACGCCGCTAGGCTCCAAGAGCTAGGTGGACCGACTGGAGGTGCTGGTGGCATCTTTGACCTCTTTAATATCTTTGCTGGTGGGGCCTTTTCTCGAGCAGGTATCTTTGCTCTTGGAATCATGCCTTATATCACGGCATCGATTATCATTCAGTTGCTTGGTGCTGTAGTGCCCTACTTCCAAAAGCTCCAAAGAGAAGGAGAAGAAGGGCGTAGGAAAATTACTCAACTGACTCGATATGGAACGGTAGCTATTACTGCGCTCCAATCTGTTGCCTACTCGTCATCGATCCAGATATTGGCCGGTGACTCGCTGATGGTTTCTGGATTCTTCTTTACTATTTCCACGATCATTGTTCTTACTGCAGGTACGACCTTTGTAATGTGGCTTGGTGAACGGATCACGGAGAATGGTATTGGAAACGGTATTTCACTGATCATTACGATTGGAATTATCGCCTACTTGCCACAAGCCTTGATCGGAGAGGTTACGCTTAAAGCTAACCTAATCATCTTCATTGCGGAAATCGCGATTCTGACTATAATTACCGCTGGCATTGTTTATATCACCCAGGGTACTCGACGTATTCCAGTGCAATATGCGAAGCGGGTCGTTGGGCGAAAAGTGTTTGGAGGTAGTACGCAGTATTTGCCACTGAAAGTGAATGCAGCTGGTGTTATGCCGATCATCTTTGCACAATCCATCATGTTCATCCCAAGTACAATCTCTTCATTCATGAGTCCAGACAGCGGATTCAAACAATGGATCGATTCCTTCTTTGGTGACTTCTTTGGATTTGGCTATAACATTGTCTTTTTCGTCGTCTGTGTCTTCTTTACTTACTTCTACACGGCTATCGCTGTGAACCCGAAGGAAATGGCAGACACGATGAAACGACAAGGTGGATTTGTACCCGGCATTCGACCTGGTAAGCAAACCAATGAATTCATTGACAACATATTGACAAGGATTACTTTTCCCGGATCACTATTCATCGGATTTGTCGCCATTCTTCCTGCCGTTGCAGCCTATTTCGGAGTGGGACAGACCTTTGCAACCTTCTTTGGAGGAACGAGCTTGTTGATCATGGTCGGTGTTGCCATTGACACATTGCAACAAGTCGAAAGTCATCTTCTCATGAGACACTATGATGGTCTTATGAAAGGAGGCAGAATTAAATCGAGACGATAATTGGTTCACATTAAGAGTGATAGAGAACTAGCCCTGCTTCAAGAGAGCGCCGACCTAGTCGGACGGACCTTGGGTGAAGTCGCAAAACATTTGCGACCTGGGATTTCTACGCTCGAGCTGGATGCCATTGCAGAAGAGTTTATTCTTGATGCCGGCGCAACGCCTTCGTTCAAAGGATATCCAGGAGGACCAAATTCATTTCCGGCGACTCTTTGTACTTCTGTAAACGAAGCCGTAGTTCACGGAGTGCCTAACAATGATCCGCTGCAAGAAGGGGATATAGTAAGTGTTGATTGCGGGGTTTTTCTAAATGGCTATCACGGTGATTCGGCTTACACATTTGCCGTTGGAGATATATCTGACGACAAAAGACAGTTACTTAGAACAACCTATGACTCCTTGATGTTAGGAGTAGAGGCTGCCAAGCAAGGAAACAGAGTTGGGGATATTGGACATGCCGTTCAAAGTTATTGTGAGTCGGCAGGATATGGAGTTGTTTTTGAGCTAGTAGGACATGGTATTGGCAAGAGTCTTCACGAAGATCCACAAGTGCCAAATATCGGGAGATCAGGAAATGGGAAGAAGCTCAAGAAAGGAATGACCATTTGCATCGAGCCAATGATCAACCAAGGAGTGTCTACTATTGTGCATGATGAAGATGGTTGGACGGTAAAGACTGAGGATGGATTGCCATCTGCGCACTATGAGCACATGATTGCCATTGATGGTGGCGAAGCAAAAATATTAACGACGTTTTCCTACATCGAGGAGGTGATTTCACCCCCATATAAGATAGAGGAGGAAGTCTATGGCTAAACAGCAAGCTATTAAGCAGGATGGATTAGTGATGGAAGCCTTGCCGAACACTCAGTTCAGAGTTCGGTTAGAAAACGATCACGAAATCTTAGGACTACTATCTGGAAAGATGAGGATGCACTACATCCGGATTCTTCCTGGTGATAGAGTAGCCTGTGAGATCTCGCCGTACGACCTCTCAAAAGGACGTATTGTTTACCGATATAAATAAGACAGAACAAAGATCATGAAAGTTCGAGCAAGCGTAAAAAAGCGGAGCGCCGACGATAAAATCGTCAAGCGAAAAGGCCGCGTTTATGTCATTAACAAAAAGAATCCGAAACACAAGCAACGACAAGGATAGCCCTAAGCTAACAAGTCAATAAGAAAGCATTATGCCAAGAATTGCCGGAGTCGACGTACCAGGAAGGAAGCGAGGAGTAATCGCGCTTACCTCAATATTTGGAGTTGGAAAATCTCGTTCCCTAGAAATACTAGAGAAAGCGGGTATTGATCAACACATCAAAGCTGATGATTGGACCGAAGATCAAGCTCGAGAACTAAGACGAATCGTAGAAGACGAGTACGTGGTTGAGGGTAACCTTCGAAGCGAGGTTCAGATTGGTATCAAGCGGATGATTGACATCGGCTGTTACCGTGGAGTTCGTCACAGAAAAGGTCTGCCTGTTAGAGGGCAACGAACAAAGACCAATGCGAGAACACGTAAAGGTCGTAAGAGAACTGTGGCTGGAAAGAAAGCAGCGCCACGTAAATAGAACAGCTTAAGTAGCATTTAGCAAAAGAATAATATGGCAGAGACACCAAAAGCTCCCAAAAAGAGAAAATCAGCTTGCCCCCCAGAGGGCCTAGCACATATCAAAGCAACATTTAACAATGTTTTGATTACGCTAACGGACCTGAGTGGCAACACAATTTCCTGGGCTAGCTCAGGAAAGATGGGTTTTAAGGGTAGTCGAAAGAATACCCCTTACGCTGCGCAAGTAGCATCCACAAATGCCGGAAAGAAGGCCTATGATCTAGGTCTACGACGTGTAGAAGTATACGTGAAAGGACCTGGTTCTGGACGCGAATCTGCTATTCGAGGACTGTCGACGTCTGGTCTTGAGATCTCAACCATCCGAGACATTACTCCTATTCCCCACAACGGATGCCGGCCTCCGAAGCGCCGACGTGTCTGATCCTATTTAATAGTTAACAAGAAAGAGAAAGAAGTATGGCCCGATATAGAGGCCCCAAACAAAAGAAGGCGAGGCGATTTCGCGAAGCGATTTACGGTCCAAGTAAATCACTCGAGAGAAAACCTTACGGCCCGGGGCAGCACGGCAATAGTAGACGACGAAAGGAGAGCGAGTACTCAGTACAGCTTGCTGAAAAGCAGAAAGCTAAGTACACCTACGGTCTTCTGGAGCGTCAATTCCGAAACCTGTTCGAGAAATCAGCAAGAAAAAGAGGGATCACAGGTGAGAACCTCTTGAAATTCTTGGAAGCTCGATTGGATAACACTGTTTTCCGGCTCGGTATTGGTCAATCAAGGCGCCAAGCAAGACAATTTGTGACCCATGGGCACATTATGGTCAATGACAGCTTGGTCGATATCCCATCCTATCAACTTCGACCTGGTGACCACGTCAGCGTTCGACCAAAGAGCCAGAAGGTGAGCTCGATCCGTGACAACATGGGTCGGTCAAGAAGGAACTATCCTTGGCTTGAGATGGATCGAACAAAGATGTCAGGAAAATTCCTCGACCTTCCAGAGAGGGGAGACATTCCTGAAAATATCCGCGAGCAGCTCATAGTTGAGCTTTACTCGAAGTAAGACACTAGAAGTGAATCACTCGTTGGCCACCTGCGACCTTGCATATTGGCCAGCTTAAAACTGACAAAATAGAGATGAACGAATACGGAATTCAAATGCCAGACGGAGTTCAGGCAGAAGAGATGAATGACGAGTACGGAAGACTAATTGTCCAGCCGTTGGAGCGGGGCTATGGTGTCACCATCGGTAATTCATTCCGCAGAATTCTTCTGTCCTCTCTCGAGGGAACGGCAATCACTGCCATAAAAATTGACGGTGTCCAGCATGAGTTCTCGACGATCGACAATGTAACAGAAGACGTAGCTGATATTATTCTAAACCTTAAAGGCGTTCGCTTCAAAGCTAGCCCCGATGTTGAGGATTCAGTAATAAGCTTCGTAATCGAGGGACCAGGAAACTGGACTGCAAAGAATATCGCAGATGCTACCGCGGACTACGAAGTTCTTAATCCAGATCACCATATAGCAACCTTAGATAAGGGCGCTAGATTGGTGGTTGATCTTCGAATGGGTCGTGGACGTGGATACGTGCCCTCCGATGAGAATAAAAGAGAAGACGATCCGATCGGTATTATTGCCATCGATTCAATCTTTACTCCCATTAAAAATGTGCGATACAACATCACACAGACTCGGGTTGGCGAGAAGATCGATTATGAGAAGCTTGTAATTGAAGTTTCTACAGACGGATCTGTTACCCCCGAAGAGGCCGTAACTCAAGCAGCTATAATTCTTCGTGATCACGTAAGCCTTTTCATTCAAGTCGACAAAGAACCACAACCTGCGCCGCAGGAGAAGGAAGTCGACGCCGAAGTTCAGCGAATGAGAAATCTTCTACTTCAGCCAGTAGACGAGCTAGAACTATCAGTTCGTGCCCACAACTGCTTGAAAGCTGCTAATATCAAAACCATTAGTGATCTCGTTCGCCGAGAAGAGTCAGAGATGCTGAAGTTTAGAAACTTTGGCCGTAAGTCTTTGATGGAGCTTGCTGAGGTTCTTGAAGATCGTCAGTTGCGATTTGGTATGGATGTAGACAAATATATTTTGGAAGTCCAGTAGACTCTCCAAGTGTTGAATAGGAAATAGAGATGAGACATCAGAGAAAAGGTCATAAGATTGGGCGCGGTGCGTCCCACAGAAAAGCGACTCTAGCGGCGCTTTCTAAATCTTTGATCGAGCACAAAAAAATAACCACGACATACCCGAAGGCAAAAGCACTTCGAGTGTATGTGGAGCCTCTTATCCATCGGGCGAAAGAGGACACCTCGCACAATAGACGCCAAGTCTTTAGACACCTACAGGATAATTCAGCCGTGTCTGAGTTGTTTGGGGAAATCGGTTCTAAGGTTGGTGATAGACCAGGTGGATATACTCGAATCGTAAAGTTAGGACGACGTAAAGGCGATGGTGCAGAAATTGCAATGATCGAATTGGTCGACTACAACGATGTGAAGCCTGACGGCTCATCAACAGCTAAGAAGAAGACTACGCGTCGAAGTAGGCGAAAGAAATCATCGGGTGATGCTCCCGTTGCATCTGCAGCAGATGCAATTGTCGAGGATGTTGCCGAAGTCGCTGAGGTGGTCGAAGATGTCGCAGAAGTCGTGGAGGAAGTAGCCGTCGAAACTGAGTCTGTCGAAGCAGAAGCTGCTCCAGAAGAGCCCGAAGCTAAGGAAGATGTAGTGGAAGAAGCTCCAGTCGAGCCGGAAGCTGTCGCTGAACCGGAAGCTGAGCCTGTAGCTGAGTCTGTCGAAGCAGAAGCTGCGCCAGAAGAGCCTGAAGCTAAGGAGGAGGAAGTGGAAGAAGCTCCAGTCGAGCCAGAAACCGTCGCTGAACCAGAAGCTGAGCCTGTAGCTGAGACGGTTGAAGAAGCTGCTCCTGAAACAGAGGCCCCTGCAGAAGAAGAAGCTCATTCAGAAGAGCCCGTAGCAGAAGAAGTAAGTGAAGAAGTCGAAACTGAGGTTGTTGAAGCAGCTCCAGAGATAAGCGGCGAACGGCATCCGATAGAAGCGCTAGAAGGAGTAGGACCTGCATATGGTCAACAATTCCGTGGCATGGACATCGAATACGTTGATCAACTACTAGAGAAAGGTGCTACGTCGGAAGGTCGTGCCGAAATCGGTGCTGGAACCAGTTTTTCACCAGAGCAGATCCAAACTTGGGTTAGTTGCTCCGATTTGTTTAGGCTTGATGGTGTTGAGGGAGACTATGCAGAGCTCTTGCAGGCGGCAGATGTCGCAAGTGTGCAAGACCTTTCTGGTAAAGATGCTTCTGACCTTCTTTCTAAGATGGAAGAAGCAAATAATAAAGGTGAGAAGAAGCTTGTTGTAGATGGTCCACCAAGTGCAGATGAACTTGGCAAGTGGATCAATCAAGCGAAAGCTCTTGACACGATACTGAGCCTGTAACGCTCAAAAAGCATTATTTTTACGGCTCTTTTCTGACAAAGGAAAGGGCCGTTGTTGTGTTGGTCATTGGTCCTAGTCATTGGTCTGTCAAGACGATGGTCTAATGACTGAGAACTGATTTCCCAATGACCAAGTACTAATGACCAATGACCAACCAAGTACCAATGACTAAAAAGAAGCACGAGTTCAAAGCGGAAATGAAGCAGTTGCTTCATTTGATTATCCATTCTCTCTATACGGATAAGGAGATATTCCTCCGAGAACTGATTTCTAACTCGTCCGATGCACTGAATAAAGTTCGCCTTCTCCAACTGACAGACAAGGAGAACTTGTTGGATCCTGAAGCGAAGCTCAAGATTCAGCTGAGTCTAGATGCTGAGACAGGGGATGTTGTTATTGAGGACACCGGTATTGGAATGACCGAAGAGGATCTCATGGATCGCCTCGGGACCGTGGCGAGCTCAGGAACCCAGGCCTTGTTGGAAGAAATCAAGGCGGGGGGGAAAGAACTAGACGCGAATTTGATTGGACAATTCGGTGTCGGCTTCTATAGTGTTTTCATGGTGACCAACAAAGTCGTCGTAGAGACTCGTCATGCCTCAAAGGATTCCAAGGGTCTTAGGTGGACATCGAAGGGAGAGGGTAGCTATACCATTGAAGAGATCGAGAAGGAGAGCAGAGGCACAACAATTAGTTTCAAGCTGAAAAAAGATGACAAGGAGTTTGCCCAAGACTATCGTGCCAAATCTATCATCAGACGCTATTCCAATTTCGTCGATTTTCCCATCTTACTAGGAGAGGAGGAAATTAATACTTCGACGGCTCTTTGGAGGAAAAATAAGTCCGAGGTAACCGACGAGGAGCTCAAAGAATTCTATGAATATGTTTCTCACGATCGAAACGGCTTCATGGACCATCTTCACCTGGACCTAGATGGACGGGTTAGCTTCAAAGCCTTGCTTTTCATTCCGGCCAAGGCTCCACATGATATGTTTAGGACTGACGAACTGAGTAGTCCTCATTTGTACGCCAATCGGATATTTATACAAGATGACTGCAAGGAGCTAGTTCCAGACTACCTCAAATTTTTGACGGGAGTCGTAGATACGGAGAGTCTTCCTTTGAATGTGTCGCGTGAAGTGACCCAGAGAAGTCCGGTATTGGCAAAAATCCGAGAGGCTGTAACCGGAAAGGTTCTGGGTCTGCTTGAGTCTTGGGCAAAGAAGGACCAAGAAAAACTGAAGAGCTTTTATAAGGAGTTTGGTACACTTTTCAAATCTGGTATCAACACGGAGTTCAAGCACAGAGATCGAATTGTTAACCTGCTCCGGTTTGAATCTTCTGAAAAAGAAGAAGGCGAGTTGGTTGGGTTGAAGGATTATCTTGATCGGATGCCCTCAGACCGAAAAGAGATCTACTTCTTGGCTGGACATGATCGTGCCTCATTGGACAAGAATCCAAATTTGGAGTATTTCAAACAGAATGGAATCGAGGTTCTTCTTCTCACTGAGCCAGTCGACTCATTTGTTATTTCCTCTGTTGGAGTGTATGAGGAAAAGCAACTGGTGTCAGCAGAAAAGGCTGATCTTGAACTAGAGGAGCTGTCCTCTGATGGAGAAGTCCTAACAGACGACCAGGCGGAGGCGATCATTGCTAAGTTCAAGGAAGTTCTGGGAGATAGAGTTGCCGACGTCAAAGTATCCAAAAGACTTGTCGACTCGGCTGTTACCTTGGTCTCAGGCGAAGGATCTATGGATGCACAGACGGAGCGTTTGATGAAAATGATGAACCAAGAATTTCAAGGAGCAAAGAAGACCCTAGAAATTAATAGTTCTCATACTGTTCTTTTGAACCTTTCCAAGCGACTTTCCGAAAATGAAGGTGATCCATTGCTTGGAATCGTTGTTGAGCAACTCTTTGAGGGTGCCTTGCTGATTTCTGGCCAACTTGAATCTCCAGGTGATTTTGTCTCTCGTATGACAGAGTTAATTGAGAAGGCGACTAGGGAATAAGTGTGGAGTTTCAAGTGAGAGTCCTAGATATTCGAGTTTTGAGGGAAATACTAGTTCATTTCTAATAAAATAGCATCGTGAGATTCATCATTGTTTTTGCGGCTTTACTTACCTTCTCTGGACAATCATTCGGCCAAACCTACAGCGGTCCCGACAAAGAAATCCAACACATTCTTCGGAATGCCGTGGCCTTCTCGTCCTACGTTGTTGAGGCAGACTATGATAAGATTGTCGCTTCCTACACGAACGATGGGAAGATATTTCCTAACCGTTCTGACATTATGGAGGGGCCCGAAGCCATTCGGAGTTACTGGATATTACCAGAAGGCGTTAGCACAAAGCACCATAAGTTGACCCCAGTCGAGATCAAGGTGATTGGGGACGAAGCTTATGACTATGGCCGCTATGAGGGAACAACCCTTCGAGCGGATGGAACCGAAAGCTCTTGGCGGGGCAAGTACGTCGTTGTCTGGAAAAAAATAGATGGAGACTGGAAGATGTACCTCGACATCTGGAATTCCATCGACAGTTAGAGTGCCTTTTTTGAGTCTGGTCGAAATCGCAAATGTTCGCCTAAATAGAAAAGGAGCCACTTCCTCGAAGGCAACAGGCACTTAGACCATGAGCCGCAGAGCTTCTTTCTTAGATAAGGGGGAAAGCTTGTCTTCGTGTTCGGCTACAAATTCCTGCACCCATTCTGGATAGCGTCTGGAATTTTGTCTCAAGACCCAGCCTATTGCTTTACGCATAAACCACTCTTCTTCGTGGGCAAGTTTCAGTATCGTTGCTTCAAGCGCAACGAGATCTGTTTCCTTGGCGTCTTTTTTGTGGTTTAGGTGAGCAATGATAGATGCCCTCCTTACCCAGAAAGACTCGTGATCCGACCAGCTAAAAACCTCTGGAGTTAGCTTGGGATTATTGTAGAGAATGGGACCTATGTGACGGACAGCAACCCAATCCAAAGTGTCCCACCAAGAAGCGCTATGGACCAAATCCACATAAAGGTCCCAGTGTTTTAGATTCAGAAATTCCTTCTGAAATCCGTCGATAACCTCGAGGGCCATATACATATCTTCTCTATGCTCGCCAGCCCAAAGATGACGGACTATCGAGTCAAATTCCTCGTCCGAGATCCCTTTGAAGCGCTGTTTTACAGATTTGAAAATTTTGGTCCGAATTGGCCGTTTGATTCCGTAAAAAGGCTGATTCGTTTTCATATACCCTTGCATGATGATTGCATCATTGGGATTGGATGCAGACTCCAAGCCATCTAGAAGCTCAAGACACATTGGATGTACTTTTTTTGTCATTTCTTTGTAGGCAGAATTTTGATTATTAAGATTTCAATGAACTCCAGTACTCCTATGATAGGTCTGTACATATATTTAGGCCACTCAAATCGATGGCCGATCGCAATTATTCCTAGTCGACCTTGCTCATTAAGCTTCTGGATTATTACATTCCCGAAGAAGCAGGTCAGATCCGAGTAAAATCAAATCAGGACGGATATGGATAAAGTAGTTTGTGAGAACCCAGATCGAGGAAAAAGCTCGACAAGAATAGACGCGTGGAAGTATCAACTGGTACACAAGGCAATCCGTAAGGCATTACCTAACAAGGGAGATGGTCTTCCATTCAAGGACTTACCAGGGAAAGTAAGCGGGATGTTGACAGCAGAGCAACGGCGAAAAATAGGATCCGTAACATGGTACACAACCACGGTCAAATTAGACATGGAAGCAAAAGGTCTGATAGAGCGAGTGCCGAAGGCAAAACCACAGCGACTTAGAAGGCGATAAGCTAAAGGTCTTGCCAATTGAAGGTGACAATGGATTGAGAATCGAACAAAAGACTTGGCGGATTCATAAGGATTCTTCCGAGACTCTTCTGCATTGGGAATACAGCTTCATGCTTGAATAGCCAACTGGAGGCTTAATTTGGCTGACTACTCAAAATAGCGGGCGTACTGAGGTTCTTTCTTCGGCATCAATTTTGGAATATGATTCCAGAATCGAACTTGTTTTCGACTTTACCCATTTTGGCAATAATGATCGAATGATTTCAGCTAGAAGAAACTGGAGTGTTGGCAGGAACGATCTAAAATATGTCCTGTCCATGAAAATCAAGACCCACAAAGATTTGACTGCTCATTTAGATACCGAATTAAATCGGAAGTCCAAATGGGCTAGTAAAGTGGGCTATGCCTACACAACAATTGAGATCTGAGTGGAATTCAGTACCCCTATTTATGACCAGCTTACTTTTTTAGGAATTGGAGGCCTTGCTCTCTTCATGACCTTGATTTGCATTATTGCCTATTCGGTGCACAAGTGGCAACACTTACTCTTGATTGGTGCATGGATTGCCCTGACGGGATTCTTAGCGCAGTCAGGTATACTTTCTCGTTTTGACATAACTCCTCCGCCCTTCGTTTTAGTAATTCCAGCACTTATCATTGTAGCTTTTTCGGTCGGCTTATCTTCCTTTGCGAAGGAGATATCGATAAAAAAGTCCTTTGCCATTTTAGTTGGATTGCAGGCTTTTAGATTTCCCCTTGAATTGATTATGCATCATGCCTACGAGGTTGGAATAATGCCACAATTCCTTTCTTATTCTGGTTACAATTTCGATGTTTTGACGGGAATTGGCGCAATGATCCTCGGCATCATGTTTTGGAGAGGATATTCTGTGTCTCACTTCGCGATCTGGATTTGGAATATTTGGGGGATCTTCTGCCTTTTGGTCATCGCTGGGATTGCGGCGGCTGGTTCGCCCATTTTCCAAGCATTTGGAAGCGAGCCAGAGCAAATCAATTCCTGGGTCGTTTTTTTTCCTTACATCTGGCTACCAAGTGTACTTGTGGTCATCGCCATCATCGGACACATTCTAGTTACCAGAAAACTTTTGTCCAAAATGAGGTGACTGAAGGATCATCATTTTCGTGTATACTTGATAGATCTCAGCAAGAAACGAGATAGCTGAATCAAAACCAGAAAGTGCTTCATCGTTTTTTTCTGGAAGCGTTAGACTAGCTGCAGAATATTGCTTAACCTAGTTGATCTGTCATTTTGTTCATCGGTTTTACCGTTGAAACTATTGTGTAAATGTCCCTGTAAAGAAATTAGCCTCCCTAACGACGCTACACTATGAGAAGTAAAGGATTTCTTGGATTGGTCTTTCTGGCCATTGTCATTTTAATGGCTGGATGCTCCGGCTGCGGATCATATAACAGCTTGGTTTCCATGGATGAAGAAGTGAGTGAATCCTGGAGCAACGTTGAGAATGTCTATCAACGACGTGCTGACCTAATTCCGAGTCTTGTCGAAACTGTAAAAGGCGCTAGCGAATTTGAAAAGGAACAGATGGACTCCATGAAAGAACTCCAAGTCTTGCTAGATGGAGCAAAAAGTGGAGGAAGCGGTAGCGGTGACTTCTTCAATACACAGAGCAAAATTGGGGATATCCTGAACAATGTTTTTACCTCAAACAGGGTGCAAGGAACTGAATCTGCCGCGGAATCATTCCGCGATCTTCAAGTGCAAATCGAGGGAGCTAACAATAGGATTTCGACGGAGCGGAGAAGGTACAACGAGAAAGTGACTGACTATAATCAAAAGATTCGAAGATTTCCGACCAGCATAGTGGCGATGATTACGGGCTTTGATGAACGGGAGGTGTTTGAGGCAAGTGAAGGAGCCAAGGAGGCTCCAAAGGTAAATTTGTAATTGAAACGATTCTCAAAAATATCGGCGCTTTTTCTAGCGCTGACACTGTTTCAGTTTGACGGGCTTTCTGCCCAAGTTCTTGCTCCAACGGACAGCTGGGTCGTTGACCTACCTGACCTCCTGACTTCTAGCCAAGAAAGAGAACTCAGTGCTGACTTGGCGCGCTACGAAGAAGAATCATCAACTCAAATTGTTGTCGTGATTCTCAAAACGCTCAATGGAGCTGATGAAGGCGAATATGCAACAGAATTGGGCCAGAAGTGGGGAGTCGGACAAGACGGTCAAGACAATGGAATCGTTGTTCTCGTCTCAGCGAATGACCGCAAGATGTTCATCGCGACAGGTTACGGAGTTGAAGCATCTGTAACTGATGCTCAGGCAGGGAGAATTATTAGAGATACGATGGCTCCGAGATTTAGGAATGGTCAATTTTATGAGGGAATACGTGACGCAACGGGGCAACTTGTTGCTGCTACCAGAGGTGAGTTTCAGGGCAGTGGTCAAACCAATGGTGACTACGATTCGGGAGGAGGGAGTCTCAGTCTCTTTCATCTCATACTCATTCTCGTTGTTCTCGTCGTGTTGGTAAATATTTTGCTGAGCAGAGGCCGCGATGACAACGATCCCTTTGACGATGACAAGAAAGACCGTCGAAGGAGGAAGAAACGAAGACGAGGTCGTTGGGGAAGCGGTGGCCCATTGATTATTTGGGGCGGTGGTGGTTCAAGTTGGGGAAGTAGTGGAAGTGGTGGAGGATTCTCTTCCGGAGGAGGTGGGTTTTCTGGTGGTTTTGGAGGGTTTTCCGGTGGTGGTGGAGGCTTTGGCGGAGGAGGAGCTGGTGGAGGTTGGTAACGAGCTAGTCGGGCACTTTCTGTGTCTTTGCCGATTATTTTTACCGATCCATTGTTCTCTATAATTCTTACTGATCCAGAATAACTCAAGTACTGATTATCAAATCTTGAATTGAAAAGCTAGACATCAACGAAGTCGAACAATTTGTCCCCAGAAGAGCGAATACAACATCTAAAGTCATTTTTGGAGATCGATCCAAATGATTCTTTTACACGCTTCGCCATTGCACAGGAGTATGGAAAGCTGGAAGATTGGGCAAGGGTATTGGATATCTACGAAAGACTGAGAGAGAGCGATCCTAATTATATTGGTGTATATTACCATCTAGGAAAACTTTACCAAATGCTTGGCCGTAGTAGCGATGCAGAACGGGTCTTTAGCGAAGGTATTGGAGAGGCAAATAAGCAAGGAGATCAGCACTCAAAATCCGAGTTACAGGGCGCCCTTATGGAAGTCCAAGGGATCGGTTGGGATTAGGATCTAAAGGTAACTACTTGTCAAAAACCCCGTAAAGCAAGGCGATCCCACGTCGCATTCTTGAACATTGACTGACAGCACCCAAAATATCGATCCGGGCAAAAGTAAGCATTCCTACTTCGAGACGACTCGAACGAGTACTTATGGATTCCTTTTAGCTCTCCCGCTACTGCTCACCTATGAGGTCCTTATCTGGATGTCAAACGGTGCATCGTATTCCGGTGTAAGAATCAGTGCTGAAGTCTGGATGAAGCGTCTTCTGGTTAATTTTGGTGCATCAAGTCTCACTGTTCTGGGGCTGGCCGTTGTAGCTGTTGGATTCGCAATAATCTATTTCGAAAGAAAAAAAGAAATCCCGATTCGATCTCGATATTTCCTTTGGATGATAGGAGAAAGCATCGTCTATGCTCTATTTCTTGGTATTATCGTCGGCACTACCGTCGGCTTTATTTTCAGCGCCTTTCCTTCTCCGACTGATTCGATGTCAATATTACAACAGGTCGCACTTTCCCTTGGAGCCGGATTGTACGAAGAACTTCTGTTTAGGGTAGTCTTGGTCTCAGGTGTTTTCTATCTGATAAACCTAATAGGTGACAATTCGACCCGGTCCTATATTATTACTGCGATTCTTGCAGCTCTAATATTTAGTGCTGTCCACTATACAGGTTCGTTGGGTGACACTTTTACATTGTCCTCTTTTACCTTCCGATTCCTATTTGGGTTGGCGCTGAATGCTTTGTATATCGTCAGAGGGTTTGGTGTCGCGGCCTGGACACATGCTATTTATGACTTATCAATCGTGTTTGGGGTTTGGAAAATTCTCGTATAGACAGCGAATTGACTAAGGAGAGAATTTTAATCGCAGCGTTCTACAAGTTCTGTGATCTCAATTCGTACAAGGAACTCCAGCAGCCACTGCGGACGCGATGTTATTCGCGAAATATCAAGGGGACTATTCTCTTAGCAAACGAAGGCCTCAACGGAACGATTTCTGGAAGAAGGGAAGATGTTATGTACATCCTAGATTATTTGTCAGAGCAGGAAGAAATAGGACCAGTAACTCACAAAGAAAGCTTTCACGACTCTCATCCTTTCACAAAGCTTCGTATTAGGTTGAAGAAAGAAATCGTAACGATTCGAGCCGAAGAAGCCGATCCTAATCGGCAAGTAGGGAATTACGTAGAACCAGAGGATTGGAACGATTTAATTTTAGATCCCGAGACTATAGTCGTAGATACTCGGAATGACTACGAAGTAGCTCTAGGCACTTTTAAACGAGCGATTGATCCTCGCACAAAGTCTTTTGGAGAATTTCCGAAGTACGTTGATGAAAAGCTTAGCGAATTCAAAGACAAGAAAATAGCCATGTTTTGCACTGGAGGTATTCGATGTGAAAAGGCGACGGCTTATCTCCTAGAAAACGGTTTCGACGAGGTCTATCATCTTCACGGCGGAATTCTCAATTATCTCGAAAAGGTACCTCAGGAGAAAAGTACATGGGAGGGAGATTGCTTCGTTTTCGACCAACGAGTCACGGTTGATGGAAATCTTGAGAAAGGAGAATACGAGCTTTGCTTTGCTTGTCAAGAGATAGTTTCGGCGGATGACCGAGACACCGATAAATATGAAGAGGGAGTCAGTTGCCCCAAATGTTTCGAGAACCGGGGAGAAAAAGGTCGACATAGAGCTCGAGAGCGGCAGAGACAAATAGAAATCGCAAAGTCTAGGAATCGTTCACATTTTGGTGATCAAAAATGAGCGAATTTGCACCAAAGCATATGTCTCCGGAAGAGTTCCGTACTGTCGGAAAAGAGATGGTAGATTGGATTGCAGACTATATGGAGCGGGTCGAGGAATATCCAGTCCTATCCTCTGTAGAGCCAGGCACTATCAGGTCGAAACTACCGACCAATGCTCCGAAGAAAGGAAGTAGTTTCAAAGAGATATTTCCGGATATCGAAGAGATCATCATACCAGGTATTACCCATTGGCAGTCTCCAAATTTCTTCGCCTATTTTCCAGCCAATAGTTCTGGACCGGGAATCTTGGGAGATATGTTGTCGTCTGGACTGGGAGTCCAAGGCATGCTTTGGTCTACAAGCCCAGCTTGCACCGAATTAGAAACGCATGTTTTGGATTGGCTCGTCGATATGCTCGGCTTGCCAAAATTTTTTCGTTCTGATGGAACAGGAGGTGGTGTAATACAAGACACGGCTTCAAGCGCTGTGCTTTGTTCAGTTCTCGCTGCGAGGGAGCGGATCACTCATTTCGACTCAAACAAAAGCGGAAATCCACCAGACCTTGTTGCTTATACATCAAAGCACGCTCACTCCTCTATGGAGAAAGCCATGAAAATAGTTGGCCTCGGAGAAGTAGCCCTGAGATTAGTTGATTCAGATGAGAACTTTGCGATGGATCCGAACGCCTTACTGGAAACGATCCAAATAGATATAGAGTCTGGCTTGAGACCTTTCTATGTAATGGCAACCTCGGGTACGACATCATCTACTGCGCTGGATCCGATCTACAGAATCGGAGAAATATCCAATGAATTTGGTTTATGGCTCCATGTAGATGCCGCACTTGCTGGATCTGCTGCGCTCTGTCCGGAGTTCAGATATATTCATGATGGAATCGAGAAGGCGGACAGCTATTGCTTTAACCCGCACAAATGGATGCTCACGAATTTTGATTGCAGTGTCTTCTATGTAAAGAATCGTTGCGATCTGGTAAATACCCTTTCAATCTTACCGGAATACTTGCGAAATAAGGCAACAGAGGAGGGTACGGTGATCGACTATCGAGATTGGCACATTCAACTTGGAAGACGATTTCGATCTCTGAAACTTTGGTTCGTAATACGCTACTACGGGGTAGAAGGCCTTCAAAGCTATATCCGACACCATGTCGACTTGACTCAAGAACTAAGTCAATGGATAAGGGAAAGCGAGGACTATGAGTTGCTTGCACCTAGCCCCCTAAACCTTATCTGCTTCGCCCATAGAGATGGAAATAAAAGGACGAATAGCGTCATGGATGCAGTCAATGCCAGTGGTCAAGCCTTTCTGACGCATACACGACTTGGGACTCGCTTGGCCATGAGAATCTGCGTTGGGTCGGCCCAAACCCGGGCTGAGCACGTGAAAGCTCTCTGGGATTTGTTAGAGGTGCTAGGCCGCGGTACATGAGGAGCCTAGGTCTGGACATTCGTTTTCTCGGATGTCAAATACTTGAAACGCAATCCTAAGGCTAAAGCTGCCGCTGCAAGTCCCGCGACAAGACCCCACCATAGCCCCTCTGGACCCCATTCTAGTCCATAGCACGTGTAGATTCCAACCGAGAAACCGACGCCCCAATAAGTCAAAAATGCCAACAACATGGGGATTTTAGTGTCCTTTAGACCCCGCAAAGCCGCTCCTGCCGAAACCTGAATTCCATCGAAAACTTGGAAAAAGCCTGCTACCCAGAGAATGCCCATCGCGGTGGCAATAATAGTAGCGTTTTGTGGTTCAGATAGGTCTATAAAAAGACCTACTATTTGCCGGGGTATGGTCCAGAACACTATCGCACAAATAACCATGACTCCTGCTGCTGCCATCATTCCGGTGTTGCCCGAAATTCGCGCAGCTTCCGCATCTCCTTGTCCGTTGTTAAATCCTACCCTGACTGCGGTTGCAAGAGAAAGTCCTACCGGGATCATGAAAGTAAATGCAGCAATTTGTATTCCAATTTGATGGGAAGCCAACTCAGTCGGACCGAGATTTCCCATCATCATTGCGGTTGCAGCAAACAAGGCGACTTCAATCAGGAAAAAGACAGCTATAGGTGAGCCCAGCTGCAGAATCTTTTTAAAATAGGTATAGTCAGGCTTTCCAAGCTTCGAGAAGACGCGGAAGTCCTTTGTATAGGCAGAGTTCTTCACATAGAGGAATGCCGCTAGAAACATGACCCAGAAAACAATACTACTCGCGATTCCCGTTCCAACAACGCCAAGTCTTGGCAGACCCCATCGGCCAAACATGAGAGCATAATCGGCTACAATGTTAACAAGAAGACCTAGGAATAGAATCAACATAATGACTCGTGGTCGTTCCACTCCCTCCAAAAATGACCGCAGTGCTACGGTCAATAGGGCAGCTGGCAGACCAAAGGAAATGGCTTTCAGGTATTGGGCCGACATCGCTGCAACTTCAGGATCCTGTCCAGTCCAGTCGTATAGTGCCTCGACCTTCCACAGCAGAACCATCAACGGAATCGATAGGAAGACAGCAAGCCACATACCTTGCCTCACCGATCTTCCAATTGGATCAATCTCTCCTGCTCCTCTTGCGTTTGAGACCAGTGGAGAGATAGCAAACATGAATCCCATTCCGGTCAGATAAAGCGGAAAGAAAGTTGAGTTGCCAAGACCAACCGCAGCGATTTCAAATCCTCCCAATCTGCCGGCCATCAAGGTATCAACGAATCCCACCGATGACTGTGCCAATTGAGCGATTACCAGGGGAACTGCGAGTACCAAGAGGCTGGCGAATTCTTGCTTATATGTAGAGAACCCCCCTTTCTTCACGTGGTTGATTGTTATTCATTATCATTCTAAACCGCCCAGACTATTCCGGGCGGATCTAGTTTCAGGCTTGACCAGCACCCAGCTTTCCAAATCGCCCAAGAATTCGATAACTGACTCCAATGGAGCTCAGCCCCTAGTGGATGTGAGCGTCATTATAGTCAATTACAACGTCAAAGAATTCCTAAAGCAGGTATTGAATTCTATAGAGAAGGCCTCGCAGAATCTTGTCGTTGAGACGATTGTGGTTGATAATGATTCGGTCGATGGTTCGGTTGAAATGGTGGAGCGATTCTTTCCAGATGTTCTCGTATTTCCCTACAAAGAGAACTTGGGTTTCGGCAAGGCAAACAATGTTGGCATTTGTGCGGCACGTGGAGAGTACCTGTTTATCCTCAATCCCGATACCGTTTTGCAAGAGGACTCGATTGAAAAGCTAATCGAGTTTCTCCAAGAGCACCCTGAAGCCGGTGGCGTAGGACCGAGGATCATGGATCCTGATGGCACTTTTGCGAGGGAGTCTCGACGCTCTTTTCCAAGCCCCTTTGTTGCGTTCAATCGGGTAATTGGCCTTAGCAAGTTGTTTCCGAAAAGCAAGACATTTGGTCGCTACAATCTCAGCTATCTGCCAATTGATCAGGTCTGTGAAGTTGATGCCTTG
The DNA here is from genome assembly GCA_965250215.1 of Rhodothermales bacterium. Taxonomy (GTDB): domain Bacteria; phylum Bacteroidota; class Rhodothermia; order Rhodothermales; family DATKEJ01; genus CBDFNN01. The sequence continues at coordinate 1,053,650 of CBDFNN010000004.1, forward strand.
AGTGGGAGCTGCATGATGATTCGACGCAAGACATTGCTTCAACCTTACTCGGAAGACTTGGCAAAAGATGAATCGCTCTCAGACTCCCGAGGAAAGGTTTTTACTCGCGAACAATATGAAAATGGAGGAGGAGGTGGACTTTTCGACGAAGCCTTCTTCATGTACGGAGAAGATCTTGACTGGTGTTTCAGGATCAAGAAAGCGGGATGGAAAATCTTCTACACTCCTTCCACTCAGATCATCCACTATAAAGGAGAAAGCACCAAGCGGGGCGAATTGCGCTACGTCAAATTATTCTACGGTGCCATGATTCAATTCGTGGATAAACACTTCGATGGACGGCATTCCAAACTCTTTGCCTTGATAGTCAACTTTGGAATCTTTCTCAAAGCCGGCCAATCAATAGTAGCGAGAGCTCTTCAGCGACTCAAGATGCCCTTTGCCGAGTGGTTGATGGCTTCGCTTTCCATTGCGGTCATTGCTGCCCTGCGATCCCTACCGGTAACCTTTTCCTTTCCGGATTATTTCTACTTCTTCGTTGTGCCACTATTTGCACTCAGTATCGTGGTGGCGATTGCGGCGATCAATGGCTACAGCAAACTTGGTCGGAGAAAGACCTCGGCGGCGTTTGTAGGGGTCGGATTAGCTTTTCTTTTTGTTGCGAGCCTCTCCTTCTTCGTCAAAGAGATCGCCTTTTCAAGATTGGTGGTCTTGTTCGGATTTGGCTTATCAGGCTCTTTGATCTCTGTTTCCAGATGGATTAGAAAAGAGTTGAGTGATCGGAGTATCGGAAAGAGACAAGCGGTCTTAATAGGAGGCCGATCCGAGGCGCTAAGACTCGATCAACTTTTGCGCTCACATTCAAAGCGACCCTTCGATCTGCTTGGATATGTTGATTTGGATTCGTCGAGAGACACAGAGAAGCGGGCGGTACAAATTTTACCCAGGCTGGGTGAACTTTCGCAGCTTCGGGATATCATTCGCGTCAGATATGTGGACGATCTAGTGTTCTCCGCCGATGATGTTTCAAACCAGATAATTCTGGAGACTATTAGGGAAGTCGGTGATCTCCCCGTCGACTGTAAAATTTTGTCTTCCGGTGCTGAACACGTAATAGGCAAATCGTTTATTGGGAGTGTCGAGCCCTTTGATGAGCTGATTAGTGCTGAGGAGCGAGTGGCTGAGCCACGAAGTATCTTGCTGCGTCGACTCATAGACTTACCTTTTGGACTTTTGGGACTCATCCTTCACGTCATCCTATTTCCCTTTAGATTGTTAACAGGTGAAACTTCGATCTTCAACAGGCTAGGCCGCTTCACAAAAAGAAGCGTCGACCTGTTATTTGGTCGTAAAACTTTTGTAGGTTTACACAGTGAGGAAGAGATAGATATTCCAGAAGCCTGGGGTTTGAGTGAAGGAATAATTCCTATTGTACCTTTGAATGTGGAAATTACCGAGGAAGAGAGGAAACAGGCCTATTGGAACTACGTCGAGACCCAATCATTGGGACTCGATCTAAGAATTACTTGGGATCGATTAAGGAAAAGACAACTAATCTAGAGTTGCGGACAGAGTGAAAATTGAAAAAAATGCATTTATTGGATTTTGAAAAGCCCATAGCAGAATTAGAGACTAAACTTCGAGATCTTCGGATAATGGATTCCGAAAATCCGACTTTGGATCTGAGCAATGAGATTGCTCAGCTGGAAGAGCGCGTGGAGAATTTACGTTTGTCCATCTATGACGATTTGACGAGATGGCAGCGAGTACAAATTGCAAGACATCCGGAAAGACCTTATACGCTCGACTATATCGAAAATCTAACGGAAGATTTTGTCGAACTCCACGGCGACCGACTCATGGCAGATGATCCCGCCATCGTAGGAGGACTGGCAAAGTTCAAGGGATCGAGGTGGGGAGGAAATGATCAGTCCGTCGTGATTTTGGGTCAGCAAAAAGGACGCGATACAAAATCGAGGAAGTACCGACGCTTCGGAATGCCAAACCCAGAGGGTTATCGGAAAGCCAGGAGGCTGATGGAGATGGCTGAAAAATTCCATCGACCGATTATCACTTTGGTCGACACGCCAGGAGCATTTCCAGGTCTAGAAGCTGAGGAGCACGGCCAGGCTGAGGCGATCGCTAAGAACCTAGTAGTGATGTCAAGGCTAACAGTCCCGATCATCGTTGTGATCATCGGTGAAGGAGCATCCGGGGGAGCCCTAGGAATAGCTGTCGGAGATAGAATTTTAATGCTCGAAAACACATGGTATTCAGTTATCTCGCCCGAGAGCTGTTCTTCGATTCTCTGGAGATCTTGGGACTACAAGGAGCAAGCTGCCTTTGCTCTCAAATTGACGGCAAAAGATTTGCAAGATACCGGCATTATTGACGGTATTGTACCAGAGCCCATAGGTGGTGCACATCGGGACCCCAAGACTGCATATGAGAATGTTGGGAGTCACATTAACTCGGCGCTTAAAGAGCTAGCAAAAGTCAAACCAGCTAAGCTTGTAAGAAACAGAATCGATAAATACGATTCGATGGGAGCTTGGACAGAGGCTTAGGCTCGATGAAAAGCTTCCAATTCTCCAGACGTGTTCGCTACCGTGAATGTGACCCAATGGGTGTTGTTTATCATGTTCATTACCTCAACTTCTTTGAAGAAGCAAGAACCGAAGCATTGCGTGAATGGGGGATGGCGTACAAGAATCTTGAATCGACAGGGATAATATTACCAGTTGTTGATCTCGCATTGACCTACCGATTTCCGGCTGAGTATGACGAAGTCCTTCACATTGAAACGCGGGTTGAACAGACTCCTTTGGTAAAATTACGATGTGACTACGATTCTTGGGTCATACGTGATGACAAGAAAATCGAGGTAGTCAGCGGGCACGTAACCTTAGCTTTTGTAAATAAGGAGAGTAAAAGGCCTACTCGAGCACCTAAAGATATTGCTAAACTTTTCGAAGCTTAAGAATGCTATTGATCAAAGAAGAAGTTCTTAAAACCATCCAAATTGCCTTGGATGAAGACCTTGGAAGCGGAGATGTAACTACCCAGGCTACTGTTGAGACATCCACGATGGGACGCGCGCGGTTTCTTGCCAAACAAGATGGTGTGCTTTCTGGATTGGAGGTAGCAACTTGGGTTTTTGAACTCGTTGATCCACGTGTCACCATCGAATGGTCCTTGAATGATGGGGACAGAGTGAGCTCTGGGATCGTTTTTGGCCACGCTGAAGGCTCAGCCCATTCTCTCCTGATAGCAGAACGACTGGCCTTGAATTTCATGCAACGTATGGGTGGCATTGCGACGGCAAGTGCAAAAATGGTTGAAGCCACAGGAGATTCGACGACGAAGATTCTGGATACACGAAAAACCGTACCGGGACTTAGAAACCTAGACAAGTATGCCGTGACTTGTGGAGGAGGATTGAATCATCGGATCGGATTGTTCGACATGATTCTCATCAAGGACAATCACATTTCGGCACGCGGTGGTATCACTGCGGCTCTCGATGCTGCTCAGGAAGCACACAGATCTGGTTTTCCCCTGGAAATAGAGACTAGAACTTTGGCAGAACTTCAGGAAGTAGTTGACTACGAAAAGACTAAACCAGATTCAGTTGATCGAGTCCTGCTGGACAACATGGTTAAAGTAGAGGATGGAAAAATCGACACATCAATGCTTGAACTGGCCCTCGAAATTGTTGACGGATGTGTTGATACAGAGGCTTCTGGAAATGTGAATTTGGAAACTGTGCCGGCTATCTCGGCAACTGGAGTGGACTACATTTCAAGTGGTGCTTTGACGCACTCTGTAATGGCGCTCGATATCTCCATGAAAATCGAGCTTGTTTGATTCTGGCTCCACGGCCTAGCCTTGTAAGCTCTAGGATTTACTTTTCACCAAGACAACCTGTCCATGGTCTGAGTCACGGGCTTTTTTAATGAATACCCTGAACTCTTCATAGCGAGATTTGTCGATGTAAGTCTTGGTCAATTCCTTCTTCCTCGTGTATAGAAGCGATCCGTCTTCAATTGCTTCTATCTTTGTGTGATAACTTCCGAAATCACTTTTGAGGTCGACCTCTCTAGGTATGGCCTCCACAACGTAGCCCTCTGGGGGGAAGAACTTCAAGGAATCGCTGTCGAAATAGGGATAGACTGTAGTTCGAACATCGAAGAGTCTTTCTTCGCCATCTTCTAAAGCATCAAGTGCCGATCCCCCAAGCTCGAATATGTTTGGGCGAAAGAATATCCGAGAACCAGACTTTTTGGCGTAGCGGCGAAGCTCTAGTTTGAGCGGAAGGTCAATCTGAAGGTCTGGGTTTTCCGTATCAGAAAAATCAGATTCTATTAATTTGTAAGAAGCCAAGTCAAGGAAAGACGCCAATCGTTCTTCTCGGACACGTTCAGTTTGTCCACCGAATGTAGATCGTACCCGATCCTGTTGATTTCCGGAATAGCTTGTTAGAAATTCAATGGTTGCATTTCCTTTCTCATCAATCTGAATCTCGCCTTGACGTATCTGTGAGCTTAGTCGTGAAGGAGTTGAGGGAGTCCTAACAATCTGACTACCGTTTCTTTTGATCAAAAGAACTTTTCGATCTTCAGTAGAATCTCCGAGATGTCCGAAGGGAGCAGTTTGACTTGTGTTTTCAAGCCAAAGAGTATCTCCTTCAACGTCAGGAATCGCGAGGATAATGTGATTGAATTGATTGCTCGGGAATTCCTCGATCAAGCTACTGGCTCCTCTCGATGCTTTAACAAGAGCAGGATTGGATTCAATACCCGCCTCTAAAAGGAGGCTAAACATATAGTTTGTCAGCGCCTTGCAATCACCGTATTTGTTTTCCGAAACATATGAGGCTGGAAAAGTTTGCCATCCTCCAATACCCAATTGAACTGCAACATATCGAGTGTTCTGTTGCATGTAGCGATAGAGGGCCTCGATTTTCTCTTTCTTGTCAAGCCCCGAGGTCAGTCTTGCAACGCTAGCTTTTTCGGTTGCGGATAGTCTCTGTCGATTGTTGTTGAGTGCGTGGTACCAATCTCCAAATTCTTGCCAGGAGCTCATGCTCCCCCTGGATTCTCCGATTCTAAATCGTCCCGGCGCGACTCGGACAGCATCGGCTTGATCAGCCCAAGCCGGGCCATGAGATTCCGGAGTAAATGCGGGCAGGTTTTTTACCGACCAAGTTAGCACATTGGTTTTGTCCCCTTCAACTGCAGAAACTTCAGGTATATTTCCTCTGACATGATAACGGACAGGATAATTTAGTGGGTAGCTTACGATAAATGTCGAACTCTTGACAAAGGCGTCACTTTCTGCGGGATACCAGTCTGGCCAATTGAGTGATTGTTTGTAGTGTAGCTCATAAGAATACTGGACTGTGTAGGGGTACTTATCCTGAGATAGATCAACGTATCTAAGTCGGCTGTCGGAGTACAGAGTTCCTCCTGAATTCGTAGCTGTATCTACGATATCATCTTTCTTGATCTTCTTGATTTTACTCCCAAAAATGTCGGTGACGACTCCTTCTAATTTCTTGATCGATCTGAATTTGTCGTACGATACTCCTATTTTTGCGTGCTCGTCTCCCTTCTCATTCAGGATTGTGATTTTCTTACTGACCCTATAGCGAGCATTGTCGCTATTTTTAATGTCGAATTCCTCATTGGACTGAACGATGATAGCATTGGCATTGTCCAGATTATCAATGTTCACGATTTTTATTTGTGCCGCAAGCCCACGAGCCGAAACAAGAAAGACGAAAAGGGAAAAGAAGACGCAAGTTTTCTTATCCATCAGAAGCCTCTTCCTTACTTTTTTGAAGAACTATTTGCTCGCCTTCAATGGTTATCATTTCGTCATAAAAGGTCCGGAGATCTCTGTATTCGTTGGGAGTATAAATGTCGTGTCTAAAAATCAGCTTTGTATGGACGGTAATCCTTTGTCCTTCGGCCTGAATTCTGCGTTGTATAAGACCACCCTTGTTCGGTAAACTAAGTCTGATTCCTTTTGGTAGTTCTGTGACGACGTAGCCATCCGGAATGGTCAAATTTAGAACGTATTCCTTAGTTGTTGGATAGGTGAAGTTGACAGGGAAGGTTCGCTCCTCCAGCTTTAATGGATTTTCTTCAGTCCTGTCTATTAGGACGTGATCCAAATAAATGAAGTCATTGGCCACGGCACCCATTGCTTCGATATTGAAATTAACTTCAGATTTGAGAGCAAGATGGAGCGAATCAATATTAGAGATAGAGAGAGAATCTAAGGCAGATTCCTCCCAGTCTTCTGCGATGAATTCATGGATATACTCTTCGTGGTTTTTGTCACTAAGTAGAGCACGACCAATTAAACCAGCATAGCCCATCTCTGAAGTATTGAGAGTTCCACTCACGTCTCCTTGATCATTAAGCTCGGCGTTGATCATGGTGACTCTTCGGTAAATTTCCTTAGGTTTGATATCGATCCAGACGGGTCCTTTTTTCATGATTTTCAATCCGCGCAAATTCAATGCCCTCGTAGGAAGCATACTCCATGGTCTTAAATTCGAAGTAGCGTCAAGAAGGTGTGTCTGACCACCCATCAAAACTCCGGCGACAACGTAATTGAATTGGTCTAATAGGGGGACACCTTCGTAAGGTTTTCCGTTGTCTCTCGTACTGAGTAGAACAGGATCAACCTTGAGTCCAGCTTCTCGAAGCATTGCCATGAGAGCGAAGTTGATTTCAGCGGCGTCGCTTTCCTCCTCTTTGAGAGCGTAGTCAGCCAGGGATTCGTGAGAATAGATTCCACGCCGACCATTCCATTTTGTATGATCTCGGACATATTCATAGATCGCGATCATTTTTTCTTTCGCAGAAGGTAATTCACCCAGACCTGCTAGCACCTCCTCGGTTGCTCTTTTGGTCAATTTCCTTGCCTTCATGGCGCCGCCAAACTGCCGGTGTTCTAAAAGAGTTTTCACCACCGTATTCCAAGAATCAAGCAATACGGTTTTTCGTCCACCAATGAAAAAGCTGTGTAAGTGGAGGTCGAGCTTTTTAATATGATCCGTCCTTGCTGTCATATAGGGTTCATTTCTAAAGGCAGGAACGTTTTGAAGAACCCATTTGAAAATTTTTCCTTCCATTCTATTGATAGGATCGAGGAAGGTCTCGTTTTCATGAACGTCAAATCCAACAATGCCTTGAGCGAGTGTTGTATAAGCAAGAAAATCGGGAAGCTTGACCTCGTATTGACTCCATAGGGTAGGCTCAGTCGATTGAAATATCCAGCCTGGGATATTTCCTCCAAAGTCGCCACTCCATCTGTACTCATATTCAATTATTGAACCTGGCTGTAGATTTGGGAATGTAAATTTTTTGACCTTGTTCTTGCCTTCCAGCTTCTCATCAAAAATTTGCTTCTTGTTTACTTTGTCTTGTTTGATTTTGCCATTGACAAGATTAAATGTGCCGGCTTTGATGTGTCGGACGTTCTGTTTAAGAGCTGTGTTATATGGGATTTCGACCGATCCCCACTCCTCGAATGCATTCTTATCGAAAATTTTTATTCTCGTATGTCTCTCATAGTAGAGCTTAAAATTGCCGTCGAGATTTATGATCGCCTGATCGAAAAGAACGACTGCTTGCGCATCCGGATCTTCCGGATAGCCAGTCGAGGCTAAATCAGCCTTACTGATTTTACCATATTTGCTAACCTGCGACAGTGCCGTGTTGACATTAATTGAAAGACCTAGCATAATTATTATGCCGACCATAGAGATTGACTTGTTCATGCCTTCGGGGCTAAGAAATCGTGCTTTACACTCGGACTAATGAGAAAGCAAAGCAGAATTAAGTGTGAAGTAGTTGCACCGTAAGTTCTTGAAAATATTGGGTAAAATCAAGGATGGAAAGGCATAATCCCGAAGCTTAGATCAAGACGAGGTCTGCCCAGTGAGTGCTGCGCCTTTCCGGGCGTCTTGGCCATAGTCAAGATCGTCGAGGTCGATTTTTGATTTCTTCTGCGCTATGACTTCGTTAGCTTTCTCATGAATGGCGCGTTTTAGGGTTTCTACTTTACACATTCTCCAGTTGAAGTATTTTCCATAACCAAACCGAGCCATAAGACCCATAACGGACGAGCGGCTGACTTCAGGATGGCGTCAATTTCCTTGCCTTTGAAAAATGATCTTTTCCAGCCGGCCTGTTAATTATTTGCGGACTCTTAGGTATTCGAGTGATTTGAAAATAGCTTAATCGAAAAGACTAATTGCCTTTATAAGCTTGTCTACTTGGTCAAAGGAGTTGTACATAGGAACGGGTGCGATGCGCAGTACGTCGGGTTCGCGCCAGTCCAGAAGAAAGCCCTGCTCCTCCAGTTCATCTATGGTGGCTTTGCTTGCTTCTTTTAGTCGTACAGATAGTTGTGCTCCTCTTTGCTCAGGATCGCTAGGACTGATAATTTCGGCCCTTTCAGCAAGCCTTCTTTCGATTTGAAATTCGGCGAATCCTGTGAGCAGTTTACTCTTCTGTCTCAAAGCATTCATTCCAACTTCCGAAAACAACTCAGCAGAGGCCCTAAGTGGTGCCATTGAAAGTATAGGTAGGTTGGAGACTTGCCAGGCCTCTGCACCAGGCGCTGGATCAAAGTCGTCGGGCATTAAAAATCGGGAGCTTAGATCCTGCCCCCACCAACCTTCAAATCTAGGAAGAGACACGGAGTGATGTTTTTCATGAATGAAGCAGCCCGAAAGTGAACCTGGACCTCCGTTGAAATATTTGTAGGAACACCAAACGGCAAAGTCAGGCCCCCAATCGTGTAGTTTCAAGGGCACATTTGCAAAAGCGTGGGCGAGATCAAATCCAACTAGACAACCCTTTTCGTGAGCTTTATTGGTGATTGTCGCGAGATCAAAATATTGACCGCTCAGATAGTTAACCCCACCTAGCATTACCAGCGCCGTCTCGTCTCCATGTTTATCAATTGAATCAAGAATTTGACTTTTTCCCAGCAATTCACCCTGCTCGGGTTTTAGAACGATTAGGTTTTTCTCTGGGTCAAGACCATGCCATCGTAGCTGAGAATTGATTGCATATCTATCCGAGGGGAAAAGACCGTGTTCCACGATGATTTTACGTCGCCGCCCTTCTGGTCGATAAAAGCTGACCATCATGAGGTGCAGGTTAATCGAGAGGGTATTCATCAATGTCACTTCGGACGGTCTCGCCCCGACCATGCCGGACATGACTTCAGAAATATCTTTGTGATAATGCATCCATGGTGCCTTCCCTTCGAAGTGACCTTTTACCGCACTTCGTCTCCAGGACATAAGGACTTGCTCGATATACTTCGAGCTCGATCTTGCCTGCAGCCCCAATGAATGACCACAGAAATAGCTGAGTTTTTGGCCCTTGGATGAGTCCGGAATATGAAATAACTGAGAGTAACTGCTAAGGGGGTCAACCGAATCTAGGAACTGTGATCCCTGCTCAAAAAGCTGATTGCTAGCTCTATCCATTTTTCTTGAGCAATATTGGATTGCTAGGAACGGCATCTAGCTCGAAGGGAGGAATCTGAATTTGAAGTTTGTAAAATCCGTCTTCAATATCATTAGGAACGTATATCAACTCAGTGATGCTTCGATTTAGACTCTGCAAACTGGCCTTCATGGCTCCAGGCTCGAGTCCGAAGAAAATCCGATGGCAGACCAGATGGCCTTCGTCATTTATTTTGTCGACAGAGGGAATATCGACCAGCAAGTGCTCGATGCTGCGTTGTCTGATGTATTTCATCGCCTCGATGCTGAAGAAGGCTGGATTCTCTTTGTCCCATTTTCTCGATCGCTTGTCTTCGTTGTTCGGCAGTATTCTAATAATTAGCGCGTCCTTCCCAGTAGATATTCTTCCATCCAGTAAAGCCTTACTAATAACAAAGTCCTCCGGACCAAGACTGATTGAATAGCTGTCCCTTGAAGTCTCTTTGGAAGAAGGTGAAACACTTATCAATTGCGCATCCAAAACGTCGTGTCCGATGTCAGACCTAAGTGGAATGAAGTCCTTGGTTAAATGCCCGACCCCTTCCGTGTGTGTGCCGTTGCAATGTGGTGTAATTGTGATTTTAGCTACGTTGCAACTGAATCCATCCCTTACGCTTGCTTTCTTTTCTTCGACAAGTATTGGACGGGCAAGCGCTGACTCGACCTCGAAGACGCGTGGTTGCTTAGAACCAAAGTTCTGGGTTATTGCAATCGATCTTGGGAAAGAGTTTTTCAGAGATACTTTGTTTGATTTCGCCTTTCACTAAAGTAGGCAAAAGCTGCAATCTCTGTAACTAGCTAGCGACTATTCCCGTAGTCCTTTTATTATCGGCAGTCGCTGACTCAGATCTCATCAACTAATCCTAGCGCCACTATGCGAAGCATCGCATTATTACTTATCGCCTTCCTGTCCTACTCGAATCTAAGCTGTAGCAGTGAGGCCAAGTCAGAAACGCCAGAAAATGGCGAAGATCAAGAAGAAGCTATTGCAATTCCAGTGGAAACATCGTCTGTCAGTAGGGGGGACATTTCTGCTTTTTTCGTCGGGACTGCTACACTTGAGGCAAGGGATGAAGCCAGCGTTGTGTCCAAAGCTACAGGCATTGTTGAAAATATATATGTTGAGGAAGGAAACTACGTCAAGAAAGGACAAGCCTTGGCGAGACTGGACAGCGAGCGCTCTGCCTTGGAGGTTGTGCGACTCAAGGCCACATTATCCCAGACCGAGAATGAGTTCAATAGACAAAAGGACTTGTTTGAAAAGAAGTTAGTCTCTGCGAAAGAGTATGATCAGATTCGATACAACTATGAATCACAAAAAGCTCAGCTAGAGCTCTCTGAACTGCAGCTTCAATATGCCACGATAAGAGCTCCGATCGCGGGTGTCATCGCGGAAAGAAAAATTAAAGTGGGCAACATGGTTAGCACCAATGCGCCAACTTTTGAGATCGTAGACTTCACTCCTCTACATGCCATCGTTTACGTGCCTGAAAAAGAACTCTCAAAATTAGATAAAGGGCAAGAAGTTGTGCTTCGATTAGATGCGACAGCAGGTGAACCCGTGTCTGGCAAGGTGTTGCGGATAAGCCCGGTAGTAGATGCCACAAGCGGGACTTTTAGGACGACAATCGAAATTCCCAACAGGGATCGAAAACTGAAACCCGGAATGTTGGCTTCTGTGCAGATCGAATATAGTAAGCACCTTAATGCACTTCTCGTCCCCAAGGAGGCTATTCTGATTGAAGATTCCGATCGGATTATTTTCGTCGTTCGTGATGATACCGCACATCGAATGCTTATAGGTATTGGATATGAGGACAATCAAAACGTAGAAGTCATCTCGGGACTTGACGAAGGCGAGCAAATCATCACAATCGGTCAAGGCGCATTAAGCGACAGCAGCGCAGTCGAAATTATTAAATAGTCCAATTCACTTTTAAACAATCCTTCCTATGAAGATTGTAGAGCTGTCAACCAGACGCAGGGTGACAATTGGAATGTTCACCGTCGCTATTCTTCTCTTTGGAATGGTTTCGCTGTCCCGATTGAAGACAAACCTTCTACCGGATCTTTCTTATCCAACTATTACTGTTCGAACTGCCCTAGAAGGAGCAGCACCAACTGAGGTTGAGAACTTAATCTCGCGCCCTGTTGAAGAGGCTGTTGGTGTTGTCAAGAATATGAAGCAGGTTCGCTCTGTTTCCAGAACTTCGCAATCCGATGTGGTTTTGGAGTTTGATTGGGGAACGGACATGGACTATGCGAGCCTAGACGTCCGTGAAAAGTTGGATGCACTAAATTTACCGCTTGAGGCCGGTCGGCCAATTATACTCCGTTTCGATCCTTCTCTCGATCCTATCCAAAGATATGCCCTGATTAAGAAATCAGATAAAAAAGATGGCGACAAGGTAGTCTTGGCTTCCTCCGACAGTCCAGAGTCAGGCTCTGATTTGGAGCAACGCTTGGTGTCCCTGCGGAGACTGTCCGATGAGTTGATAAAGAAGGATTTGGAGTCAGGAGATGGTGTTGCAGCTGTCAAAATCTCCGGAGGATTAGAGGATGAAATACAGGTGTTTGTTGATCAGAATAAATTGTCTCAGCTTTCTATTCCAATTGAGGAGGTGGCTTCTGTCCTTCGTTCTGAAAATGTAAACCTCTCAGGAGGGGCCTTGGAAGAAGGAACTCAGCGTTATCTCGTCAGGACCTTGAATCAATTTCAATCGATCGACGAAATTGGTGATGTGGTGGTCACGACAAAGAATGGAGCACCGATTTATCTCAGAGATATTGCAACTGTCGAACAATCTTATAGTGAGCGCGAGGCTATCGCACGACTTGCTGGTGAGGAAGCCGTTGAGATCGCGATTTACAAGGAAGGAGACGCGAATACAGTATCCGTTGCAGAGTCCGTCGACAAAAGAGTAGAGAGACTAAGGGAGGAGTTCTTCCCTGCGGATATCGAGATGGTCAAGGTATTTGACCAATCCGTGTTCATTAAAGACGCCGTAAACGGAGTCGTGATCTCCGGTCTGATAGGTGGTCTTTTGGCTATGCTAGTGCTTTATCTCTTTCTGCAGCATTTTTGGACGACTCTCATCATTTCGGTGTCAATTCCGACTTCCGTAATTGCCACTTTTAACATGATGTACGGGGCTGATATAACGCTCAATATTATGTCTCTCGGAGGTTTGGCATTGGGAATAGGGCTTCTGGTGGACAATTCGATTGTTGTTTTAGAAAATATTGCGAGATATCGCGAAAAGGGAAACTCCGTTTTGCAGTCAGCGATGCTCGGTACAAGCGAAGTTGGTAATGCCGTTATTGCAAGTACTCTAACGACCGTCGCCGTATTCCTTCCCATGGTGTTTGTAAAGGGAATTGCCGGCCAGCTCTTCCGGGATCAGGCTTTGACAGTGACCTTTTCTTTACTCGCTTCTCTTGTTCTTGCGATCACTTTGATTCCCATGCTGGCATCGACAGGTCGAGTAAAGGAAGTAGTTCGATTTGATAGAGAACTTCCGCTTCCAGAAAATTCGACTAAGAGATTTTTTGTAAAAATCGGTCGCTTTTTGAAAATGATTCCAGCCTGGATAGGACGAGCTGTTGTTTTCGTTTTTGCCTGGATTGGAAAAGGACTCGGCTTTATTCTATCGCCTCTCGGTTGGGTTTTTCAAAAAAGCTACTCAGCTATCGAGGGAATATACCCGAGCACCATTCGCTTCGCTCTCAATAATCGACTTGTGATCGTTGGCTCTTCACTAGTTCTTTTTGCCTTCTCGGTTTGGCTCATTCCTAGAATTGGAATTGAGTTGATTCCGCAACTAAGCCAAGGTGAATTCAATGTAGAATTCCGCATGCCTCCAGGTACGCCAATTCATGAAACGGATCGTGTAATTTCTCGGGCGCAACTTGCTGTAAATGAAATAGAGGGGGTAGACAGATCATTTGCTGCCATCGGCTCTGGAAATAGGCTCGATGCCAACCCGGACCAGGGAGGTGAAAACTGGGGTGAGTTAAATGTACAGCTAGGTCCTAATGCTTCCCGACTTGATGAGAATCGAGTGATGGACAATATGAGAGGCGAGCTAAGAAAAACACCGGGCTTGCAATACAAGTTTGGTCGGCCGACCCTCTTCTCTTTTGATACACCCGTGGAGGTTTATATCACTGGCTTTGATTTGAAGCAGATGGGTCTAATTACCAAGACCATAACGTCGCGGATGGATAAGACAGGTCGCTTTGCCGATGTAAAATCGAGTATGCGTGAAGGACATCCTGAAGTGCAAATTGTCTTCGATCGAGATCGAGCTGCTGCGCTTGGAGTACCCGTTCATCAAATTGCAAAGCGGGTTGTCGATAACGTCAAAGGCGACGTCGCCACACAGTATTCCTGGAGAGATCGAAAGATTGACGTCCTAGTGAGGGCGCAAGAGAGCGACAGAGCATCCATAGACCGGATTAGGAATCTGATAGTCAATCCGAGAAGCGAACGTCCGGTACCTCTACAGGCAGTAGCCGATGTTCAGATCAACACGGGTCCGGGAGAAATTAATCGTATTTCTCAGCAAAGAGTATCTATCATTTCGTCAAATTTGAACTTCGGTGACCTTGGTGCCGCAGCCGAGGAATTACAAGGTATCATCGATACTATTCCAATGCCTCAAGGTATATCGGCTCGCATCTCTGGTCAGAACGAAGAGATGTCCGATTCTTTTCTATCTCTTGTTCTTGCTCTAGTGCTTGCGGTCTTTCTTGTCTATCTCGTGATGGCCTCTCAATTTGAGTCCTTATTGCATCCTTTTGTAATTCTATTCACGATTCCTTTGGCCTTGATCGGAGCGGTGCTAGCTCTGTGGATCACGGGTTCGAAGATTTCGGTCGTTGTATTTATCGGACTAATCATGCTCGCTGGTATTGTAGTTAACAATGCCATCGTCTTGATAGATTTGATTAATCAGTTGCGGGAAGATGGAATGGAGAAGATGAAAGCGATTGTAGAGGGAGGGAGGCTACGACTTCGACCGATTCTAATGACAACTTTGACTACAGCTCTGGGTCTTTTGCCCCTCGCCGTCGGATTTGGAGACGGTGCGGAGGTTCGAGCTCCGATGGCAATCACCGTTATTGGAGGATTGATGGTCTCAACAATATTGACCCTAGTTGTCATTCCAGTTGTCTATTCGGTTTTTGACAGGTCTGCCTAATGAATATTTCAGAACTCTCTCTGCGTCGGCCTGTCACCACCATGATGGTTTTTTTATGCCTCGTGGTACTCGGTGGTATTTCGGCGAAGATGATTCCGCTCGAGCAATTTCCGGATGTACAGTTTCCAGGGATATTTATAAACGTTCCTTATCCAGGATCTTCTCCGGCCGAAGTTGAGCGTATAATAACTAGGCCTATCGAGGAAGTACTTGGAACTGTAAGTGACGTAAAAGAGATGCAATCTACGTCAAGAGAGGGAGGGACAAACATCATGCTCTTCTTTGACTGGGAGACAGATGTGAGTATCAAAGCCATCCAGGTGAGGGAAAAACTTGATGGGATTCGAGATGAGTTGCCTAGCGACGTGGAGCGCTATTTCATAAACATGTTCTCCACCTCTGACGATGCCTTGTTGGAATATCGTATCTCGACCACCAGAGATCTTTCAAATTCCTACGAAATGCTGGATCGAAATCTGAAGCAGCGGCTTGAGAGAATTGACGGTGTGGGTAAGGTTGACGTATTTGGAGTCGAGAGAAAGGAGGTAAGAATAGAACTGATATCGGATCGACTTTCTGCCCACAGCATCGATTTAGGAAAGTTGACCCAACAACTCCGAAACTCCAATTTTTCTTTTTCAGCAGGGAAGATTACAGATGGGAAAAAGAGGTTTGTGGTTCGACCCGTTGGTGAGCTGCAAACGGTTGAAGAAATTGGAAATCAGGTTATTAATGCCAGAGGAATACGTCTACGAGATATTGCGGACATCACCTATCAAAGCCCTAAGCTAGATTTTGGTCGACATTTGGATGGCAACTATGCGGTCGGATTAGAGATATTCAAGGCCTCCGGTAAAAACACAGTAGCCGTTGCTCGCGCCGTCAAAGATGAGATCGAGGAGATCAAGAAACTAGACGAAATGGAAGGCATCGCTCTGGTTGGTTTTGACGACCAGGCTGAGAGTGTTCTTACTTCTTTGCAAGACCTTCTGAAGTCGGGATTGATGGGGGCTATTCTGTCGTTCATCATTTTGTATGCCTTCTTGCGCCAATTGACGACCACTTTGATTGTTGCCTTGGCTGTGCCTATTGCATTACTAATAACGGTGGTTGGTCTATACTTCACCGGATTCACCTTGAACATTCTTTCGCTCATGGGCCTCATGTTGGCGGTGGGAATGCTAGTGGACAACGCTGTTGTCGTGACGGAGAATATATATAGACACCGAGCATTGGGAGAGGACCGCGACACGGCTACATTGAAGGGTGTTAAAGAGGTCGGAATGGCTGTAACGGCTGGTACATTGACAACGGCGATTGTCTTTCTTCCATTTCTATTTTCTGGTCAAAATGAGGTGACGCTATTTTTGAAGCACGTTGCCCTGACCATATGTATCGCACTTGGAGCATCCCTCCTTATTGCTCAGACTGTCATACCTATTCTCACAAAGAAAGTAAAATCAGAGCCGAAGAAGAAAACCCAGACATCGGCGCTGACAGAATGGTATGGCCGAGTCCTTACCTGGGCTGTGGATCACAAAGGCTGGTCTTCCTTGGGTGTACTACTGATTCTCGTTAGTGTCGCCATTCCTGTGAGCTTTGTAGATCAAGAGATGTTTCCTGATCAAGAAGGCAGGGATATTGAATTGACTTATCGCTTGAATGGTACCTATCCGCTTGAACAGGTCGAGGAGGCTGTCAACACATTCGAAGAGTATTTTCTCGCCAACAAAGAGAGATTCGAAATTGAGACAGTCTATACTTACTACTCTCCGGACTATGCTGAAACTGATCTCATTCTAGTCGATGAGGATGAATCCAAGATGGACATCGAAGAGTTAAAAGAAATGATCCGTGAGGGCTTGCCGAAGGTAGCCATCGCGAATCCATCGTTTGAGGGTTGGCAAGGAATGGGCGGCGGTGACGCTGGAGTGAGCATATCAATCACTGGTGAAAGTAGCGATCAGCTCATGGAACTCCTTCCTTCAGTTGAGAGAAGTCTCGAGCAGATTACCGGTCTCAAAGATGTGCATAGTGGCGAGCGCCATGCTTCCAACGAAATTCAGGTCGTCGTTGATAGAGAACGAACGAGACAACTGGGACTTTCTACGCAAGAAGTTGCATCGTCAATTTCGGCTGCCATGCGTGGTTTGAATTTAAGACGGATTAGGGGAGAAGATGGCGAAGTTGATGTTCGTCTGGCATTTCAAGGCGCAGACAAGCAGCGAGTCGAGGACCTAAAGAATATTCCAATTGTGACACCTTCAGGAACAAGGGTGAGCTTGGCTTCTTTGGCGAGATTCGAAAACAAACGAGCTCCGCAGGCTATTAATCACGATGCACGTGTAACTGAGCTTCGAGTCTCCGCCACGCTAGATGATATTACAACTGATGAGGCGCAAGAGAAGATTGCGGCCGTGATGGATAGGTTTCCTTTTCCTTCCGGTTACGGTTGGTCTTTTGGACGTCGCTTTCAAAGAGAAGATGAGACAGGGTCAATCATGTTGATCAATCTTCTTCTGGCTCTCATACTAATTTATATAGTAATGGCTGGATTATTTGAGTCACTCATTACACCTGCTGCAATTTGGTCATCGATTCTCTTTGCAATCGTCGGGGTTTACTGGTTCTTTCTCATTACTGGCACTTCATTTTCGCTCATGGCCTGGATTGGAATACTGATCCTGGTGGGAATAATTGTGAACAATGGAATTGTGTTGTTGGATCAAGTTATTCAACTTCGAAATCAGGGACTGGATCGAAGAGAGGCATTGATTCAGGGGGGCAAGGATAGGATTAGGCCAATCCTAATGACGGCTGGTACAACTGTTTTGGGACTCGTTCCTCTGTGTTTTGGTACATCTCAGATCGGAGGTGGTGGACCACCTTATTTCCCAATGGCCCGAGCCATTGTGGGAGGACTGACGTTTTCAACCGTGGTCACTCTATTAGTTCTTCCAACGATCTATATGCTTCTAGATGATTTATCTATCTGGGGCAAAAAGACCTTTTCCTACGCAACTAGGGCAGACGATTAGAAGAAAAGATTCCGAGATATGGATAGCTGCCTTATTTGAGTAGATTATTCCGACACCGGTAGGTATAGTCGGTACTCGTCGGTTTCCTTCTCCAAGCGATACCCATTTTTTAAGTAAGCTAGGAATTCAGGAAATTGTTCATGGCGGGAGTAGTCGTGCGGAGCCAACCATCCAGCTCGAAAAACGACAACAGCTTGAGGATTTTTATCTTCTAATTCGTCGATGAACTCGTTCTTCATTCGCTCTACGTAAGGATGTCCCGTCTCAACTTGAAAATGGAAGTCATAGACTGTCCGACTACTCTGTTTGAGACTCGTTCTGAATAGAGCGTGTAATCCACCCAGAGCTGTATCCATAACTTGTACTGGGGCTTGATCATCGAGATTGAGCGACTCTAAGTCAGATATAAGCTCTGGCACATAGGGCTTAATATATTCGAGCGATTCGTCTCCCATAGATCTCGAGATTCCTCGAAGGGCGAGTCCAAAACAGATTGTTACAAGTAGCAGGAAAGGTACTAGGGCTTGCTTAGGTCTTCTTCGATTTTTACCAAGGGAGTCTAACCATAGAATAACAAGAGGTATCAGAAAAACGAGGAGTGGGTATGCGTGATAGCTCCATCCTTTAGCCTGAAAAAGAAAATGGAATAGCCCATAAAGACAGCCGGCTACAAGTACTAATATGTGGCGTGGTGCATATTGAAATTTCCGAACAGTAAGAACCACAATACCACTAAATAGAGCCAAGGCACCGAGAATTTTACCGAATGGCATCAGTGCATCAAAGGAGGACGGAATTTTCACAGCGCTATAAATCTTCCAACTGTAATTATTTAATATATCCAGGAAGGCCTCAAAACCTCCGGATAGAAGAAGCCAAAGAACAAGGCAGAAGGGTACAAAAGCGAATCCAAAAATGATCGATGAAAAGAGTTTGAGCCAGTTTTTTTTCTTCTTTATGCGAGAAAGGTAAAGGGCAAGGCTTAATGGCAGAAATAGTAGTGCAAACGGTTTTATTGAAGCCGCAGCCCCTGCAAAAATCGACATGAAAAGCAGGTTGTCGTAGCTGAGCACTTTTTCCTCCAGAGCTCGCAATAGAAACACACCCGAGGCTAAAATAAGGGAAGCTAACCACCAGTCTCTCTGTCCAGAAAAAACCGATCCATTTCCGATATGGAAGAGCAGAACAGCACATGCGCAAAATATGGCGACTTGCTCGTTTTGTGATTTGCAAATTCGCCACAATGACCATGCGGCCAAAAGCATGAAAAGCATGTCCACAAATCTCCAGGCGAAATCCGATTCACCAAAAACGAAAAGGCAAATTAGATGAGGAATGTAGGAGCCCGGTAAATTCATATCGAATATGTCTCGATACGGAGTTGCTCCCTTCAGTATTTGGTCCGCGATGTAGTGATTCGTTGCTGCATCGTGAATCAAAGGCCAGTCCCATGATGCGGCAATAGCCACTATAGCACATAGGCCAAGCAGAATAGCAAGAGGGGTCTTGAGGAAGAGAATTTGATTCAAATTGGCCGACTAGTAGCTGTGCAAAAAAAAGTGACGATGAGTAGAAAATCGGACTGTCATGATAACGTTCCCAGAAACGCGATCAATGGTTTAAATCATCTTCGACTGTCATAGTCCGGAACACAATTCACCTTGAGAAGCACCAAGTCCATTGCAAATTGTGATGTAATTCAAGATCGAACGACTAGGTGACTATTGGTAGGTGCTCCTCTTTAGCCATTGATACATGTTCATGTACCACGGAGGCTGTATCTCCTCACTCCCGAGTTTGTATACAATGGATCTGAGTTGATTTTTGTTTGGATAGTCGACGCGAGCCAAAATACACTGGTGATATCGCGGTCCTCGTGAGACATAAACCAACCACGGGATAGGCCTAAGTAATTCGTAGCCCAGGGCTTCGTACTCCGGGAAAGTGTCGTCTACGTTACAGCCCGTTTCTATTAAAATATCAGGATGGAATTTGTTAATCAATTCCTTTGGTCCAAAGCCTTCCGAGGTAACTTCGGGTGTTACAAGTCCCGCTCCCTCGTAAGCTTTCCATCCCGAAAATAGAGCAGGGCCACCAACATCATTTAACGCAAGCAAGGAGCCAGGAGGATCGATTTTTGAAAGCTCAATTCCAAAGTCTCGATGAAATTCTTTGGTCTCTTTTGATATCACTGTGGCCCAGTGATAGGCAGGGATGTTTGGCGTCAGCAATTGAAAAGTGGTAATCCCCGCGAGGAAGTACATAGGGAGCTTGAGAAGAGCAGGTCGCTCTGCGGACCCAACATTAGCCATCGTTCCGATAGCACAAATAGCTAAGGGTGTGAGGTAGGGAGTCGTGAACCTAAAAACGAAGCCCATTTGAGGTTGAAAGAAGATGTAAGAAAGGGTGACTAGAATACTCGGCCAAATATAGACGTGGCATAATTTTCGGCCCAAGGACCCTTTCTCGTTGAGAAGAAGTCCCATGAATGAAAGGAGGATGCAACCACCGAGTAAACCAACTTTGGAAAGAACGACGTAGCCAAGACCTTTGGTAGAGATTATTCCGGCTGCTCTTTTTGCATAGAATGTTTGAGGTAGAAACTGCCCAAAGTATTGCCATCGAGCAAGAAAATAGATAGTCCCAGGCAGGACGAAGTAGAACAGAATCTTCTCAATGAAATCGGCCTTCCGGTTTTTTTGAAGAAAAGTCAGCACGAGAACAAATTGCACAAATCCGAAGACTACGAGCTCGGGTCGAGCCATTCCTCCAAAAAACCAAGCTAGGGCCAGATTTCGAGCAGCCGTGGACCCATCGGCATTTTGTGAATCGAGGATTAGACATTCGGCAGCGGCATAAACCATGATTACGACCATCATGATCGTGAGTCCGGTCTCCAATCCATTCATTGAATGGAATACTAAGAGTGGTATTGCTGGACAAATCCAGAAAGCATACGACATCGCAAATTTTCCAAAAGATCTATTGGTCGTTTTTACAACGATGAAAAGTGCTGCGATTATCGAAATAAGCGAAAGTATCTTTGCCCAGAAATAGATGTGCTCGATGTTGTAAGAAAACGGAATTAGAAGGGTGGTCCAAAGAATGGACGTCATTCCTTCCACCGGATGCTCTCCGACATTCCATTCAAACCCATTCCCATTGAATGCATTATTAGAAAATCGATAAACGATGTAGGAGTCATCTATCGATACACCCCAATAAAAAAGAAGCGATACAACAAAACCCAATCCAGAAAGGATCAAGGTTATTCTCCACAATGACTGTGCTCTCTCAGGACTCATTCGCTACTTGATGGATGGATTAAAAGTAAGGCCCTATTTCTAGGGACGATATTTGAAACGACTCTTTAGGCGATTTATTGGGGCCTCGAAAAGATGCCAAGACAATGAGGAAATTGCAAGGGTAATTAGAAGTTTGAAAAGAAATCCTTGTGCGCCACTAGGAAGATCGAATCCTAAGCTATCCGAAAACTTGGTATAGGCCCACAGCACCGGAAAATGGTAGAGGTAGATACCATAGCTAATCTTTCCTAGATAGAGGAAGGGACTAAATTCTAACACTTTCCCTATGGTACCAGGCACACCTTGTGCACATTTTCCAACCATCCATAAAAAAAGGAGAGAAAAGCATACTTGTTTCCCAACTTGAAGCAAGACGAGATCTGGGCTCAGGTAGGTGAATAGGACGACAAGAAGCGAACTCGGAAGGCCAATAAAAAGGGCGAGACGCATTAAGTTTTTGAATTGGTCTGATGCGAATCCATATTTCTTCAAAATGAAAGCCAAGAGGGCGCCTAATCCAAGGGAATCTATACACCCCAACATCAAAGCCTCAATGGCAACAGGATTAAGTTCGAAGATGACACCAGCAGTGCGATAAACCGGCCCCACTATGAGGGAAGCGATAATCACTTTGAGAAGATGCCGTTTCGGAGTAGTGAATATGAGCCATGGCCAAACAAGGTAAAATTGTTCTTCTACCGCCAGCGACCAAAAATGGGTTATCGCTCCCGATCCTTCCCAGCTTCCCTGACTTGCAAAAAAGAAATTGGACAGGTAGAAAAAATGCCAAGCAAGACTTTCTCGAACTGGAGGAGCATTAAGAATAAATACTACCAGAAGAACGAGATAATAGACAGGGAAAATTCTCAGAAATCTTCGTGCATAAAATTGCCTTGCCATCCAACCAAGACTAGACTCGCCTTGATCTATATATTCTTTGCATCTCAAAAGGATGGCCGTAATGAGAAAACCGCTCAACACGTAAAAGAGCCTCACGCCTCCAAAGCCAAAAGACAAAATGCTAGTTATGGCTTGCCCATGAGCAAAGTGCTGGACAACCACTGCCAAAGCAGCAAAAGCCCGCAAAGCATCAAGCTGAGGCATGTAGCTAAGAATCTGGCCCTGAGCGCTGTGGCCGGAACTTTTGGAAGACATTTTTAGTGCTTTAGTTGCTTCTTGTGGGAGAACGTAAGGTTCAAAACTCCGTAATTAATATCGCTTTGAGTTGAGATGAATCAAACCATCAGCTTAAGGCAGAATCCTACTTCCATATCGAGCACAATAAGCACTCCACTTGGACAGATTCAAACTTACTGAGAATGATCTGTCCCGAATTTGTTATAGATTTTATCTCAGTTTCGAGCTGGTACATTATTTGTTATCTTTCATAGTAATCTGCAATAAAATTTACCGTAGCTAAGTTAAATATTTAAAGTCGCAGACTTAGAATAAATTTTACATCAAGCGAATAGGCCAGCTGATCTTGCCGTCAGCCACAATTCGCTGCCCAACGATACTGAAAACGGTCATTGACCGCAAGAAATGGAAAGACGAGACTCTCCAGATATAGATTCATCCTACGCCAACCCTGGAGCTCCGCAACCAGGATATCCAGGTGTGGCCATGAATAACGGAAATGGGGCCTATCCGGGCGCCTATCCTGGCTATCAAAGATATCCGGGCGGTGCCGGCTATGGATACGGTTATGGATATGGCAATGCACAGAAGGGGAATGCAAAGAAATTGTTGGCGGAAATCATTGATATTCTTCGTCGACACAAGATGCTCGTCACGATTGTGGCCGCACTCGTGTTCTTGGTCGTTGCTCTGTTTACTTTTAGTCGATCTCCGAAATATCAGACTTTTGCAAACATCGAAATAGATTCTGGTCGGTACCGAGGAGGCAGCGAGGCTCTATCCTATGGTTATATTGATGCCGGAAAACTTGATGTTCAGGATGCATCGGCACAAGCAATTGTTCTGCAAGAGTCAATCGACATTGCAGAACGAACTATTCAGCGACTCCAAGAAGAGCAGAATAGTCTCGGGTCAAACGTTAAGCTTACTGCCCTTCTACCGAGAGGTACTTCACCGATCGACAAATTAGTCGGATATTTTAGAAACACTCCTCCTCGCACAAACGACATACCCGATATAGTGGATCGAATCCAAAAGGATTATCTAAAGGTGAAAGTTGTTGGCCAGGGTGGTGTCTTGAAAATAATCATTGAAAGCACAGATCCAATCGAAGCCACGTTGTTGGCAAATATTTATGCAGAAGAATATGTCAGACTGACAGAATCAAAGGGGCAGGAGAGAATTCGTTCATCGAAGGAGTTTCTTGAAGATCAAGTTGCTCAGGCAGAAA
Source organism: Rhodothermales bacterium (assembly GCA_965250215.1). Classification (GTDB taxonomy): domain Bacteria; phylum Bacteroidota; class Rhodothermia; order Rhodothermales; family DATKEJ01; genus CBDFNN01. Next base: position 1,077,103 of record CBDFNN010000004.1, read on the forward strand.
CTGACGTAAATGAGATCAATACCCAGCTCGAGGGTTTTGTCCGTTCGCAGGATGTGGTGGCTCTTGATGGGCAGGCTCAGTTTACGATTAGTCAGAAAGCCAGACTGGAGGAGAATCTCACTGATTCAAGGGTCGAATTGACCATGGAGCAGGCGGCCCTCAGCCAACTAGAGTACGAGCTTAGTAGAGTAGGAACGGGCATTGAGACCGGAATTGCCTCCACACTTCTTGAGGAAATAAAGGGCGTTCGAGAGAACATTGTCGATTTCCAAAACATCTTGGATGACATTTATCTTGCAAATCCACAATACAGAGATAATCCACCACAAGATGTTACAGACATTGTTCGACAGGTTGAGGTACAGAAGGCAAGAGCAGCTAAGTTATCAACTGAATTTACTAAGGAGCAGATCAGTGGAAAGGATTTTCAATCAGAAGAAGATCCACTTGCTGGAGCTCGTAGGATTAGGCAGGAGGTCGAGGAAAAGAAACTGAGTGTTGCTAGATTGCAGGCGAAAATTTCCGGGGCCCAAAGAAATATCGCGGTCTACAATGAGAGACTTCGTGCCGTTCCGGAACAACAATTGGACCTGCGTCAGCTTGAGGGAGAACAGGACGTTTCTCAAAAGCGTTTCTCTGACTTAGCCAGAAATTTGGAGGAAGTACGCCTCGCTGAAAAGTCCCAAATTGGTCTAGCTTCGATCTCAAGACCGGCAACAGTTCCGGCGAAACCTGTTGGTCCTGGAGATACTTTCAACCTTTTGATGGGATTAGTACTCGGTGTGATGATGGGTGCAATCACAGCGATTGTCAAGTCAAAACTTGATACTCGAATTTATACTCCCGATAATATTAGAGACCTAGGACTTAATTTGTTGGGAGCTATTCCAGCCTTCAAAGAAGAGCACGTTCCGAAAAAACCGGGTGCATTAAATGTTGGTAGAAAGAAGAATCAGGAGAACTTTGCTGAACGGCCGAAGGATAACAAGGTCGGCTATGACGGACGAAGTGTCAGTGATACTCTCGTTACACTCATAAAGCCAGCCTCGGTCATTTCTGATGCTTACCGAAGACTATATCTTTCCCTCAAATACAACTCGCACGATGATTCGTTAAAGACAATTCTTGTTACTTCCCCGGAAGCCGAAGTCGGGAAAAGTACAACGGCTCTGAACCTAGCAATAATTGCTGCGAGACTCGGGAAGAAAACATTGATCATCGATGCCGACTTGTACCGGCCGGCTTTACATGACCGTCTTGGACGAGTGTCTAAAGTGTCTTTCGCAGATGTCATTAAAATGAAGCGAATCAAGGTCAATTACGCAGATCTTGAGACCGGTATTGAAAGACTTTATGCGTTGACAATGTCCAATCCCGTAGCCAATGCTGCTGAATATTTGTCAATGGAGAAAGTTGGCCAAGTAATCGAATATTTCAGAGAGCGTTTTGACTATATCGTAATCGATTCGTCTCCAATGTTGCTCACGACCGGTGCAACTGTTTTGTCTCGAATGTGTGATTCGACAATGGTCGTTGTCGCAGCCGGTGTTACCGACTCAGAAGCTGTTCTTCACGTATCTCATGAATTGAGTGAGGCGGGTGGAGTCGTTGGCGGAGTGGTCTTGAATAGATTTGATGCGGGCAAGTCAGCAGGATACAAGAGTACCTATGGTTACCGACAGAATAAATATGGCAAGTACTACGCGGGCGAAAACGTTTAGTAGACGATTGACCTTTCTCTTTTTAACATTTTAAGCTCCATAATGCTCAATAACATTTCTCTAAGAACAGGATTTGTTCTTCTGCTTCTACTAGTCGGGGTTTCTGAAATCTCAGCACAGCGAATCGGAAGGGTCGAGCAAATCGAAAACAATACGAATGGATATTATTCCTTCGTCTTGCCAGGAGCTCAAACGGTTCAAATTCAGGTCATGGGTGCAGTTCCGTCACCGGGACTCTACGAGGTGCCTTCTGGGACGCCTCTTAATCAATTGCTAAGTTTGACTGGCGGCCCGATGATGGGTCCAAGGGCTAGATTGACTCCAAGAACTGTAAAGATAAAAGTATTTAGACCTGCGATGTCAACTCCTCTCATCTACGAAACCGAATTTCAACAGGCTATTTCAGATCCGGCCTCATGGCCCGTATTTCAAGATGGGGATGTGATGGAGGTTGAGGTCATCGAGAGGCAACGAATTGGTTGGCGCGACGTCGTTGCTTTGATCAATACCGCTGCAATTATCATTTTCACCTTCGATCGAATCTCTGACGGCCAGTAATTTTGTCTGATACCAGAATCGAAGCTTGAAAGAGGCACCAGCCCCAAGCCTCATGAGTCAAAAGAGCTCTTTAGCCGGTTGGCTTAAAAAATCCGGTTGGAGTGTGACCGATCAGGCACTTTTTGCTGGATCGAATTTTCTAGTCAATGTATTGTTGGCTAGGTGGCTAACAGAAGCGGACTACGGCTCCTTTGCCTTTTGTTTTAGTCTTTTTCTTTATCTAGGTGCCATTCACACAGGTCTGCTTACAGAACCCATGCTAGTATTTGGGCCAGGCAGATTCAAGGACAAGTTCGCCTCCTACACGAAGCTCCTCCGAAAAAAACACTTTCTGCTTACAGCATTCTTATCGGCCATCCTTTTGGGAGGTGCCGCATTATTTCTATCTGGGGAGCATGCGAGTTTCGCAATTGTGATCGTTGCTCTGGCTGTCTCCTCACCGTTCATGTTATTTGTATGGCTTAATCGAAGATCGTGCTATGTGATATTCGAGCCACGCTATGCCGTAGCAGGCGGTCTTTTGTACCTACTCTCCATTTTGATGGGCCTTTACGCCTTATTAAAACTTGAGCTTCTTTCTTCCATCTCTGCCCTTTTACTCATAGGTTTTGCCGGTCTTATCGCCAGTCTAGTGATAATTCGACTTTTGAAGAGAATTGACGATGGAGATTCCATAGATCCTGAACTTGTAGTCAGGGAGCATTGGAAATATGGACGATGGTCTGTTTCAACGGGAATTCTGCAGATGACACCCGGACAGCTGTCGCTGCTAGTTCTTCCCGTATGGGCTGGAATCGAGGCCAGCGCCGAATTGAAGGCCTTATCAAATTTGCTTATGCCGATCATGCATGCATACGTGGCTTTGACGGTGCTTATGGTGCCGGCATTTGTCAAGGCCTATGAGAGGGGGAAACTCAAGCCTTTGGTATGGAAGCTTGTTCTGATCATCAGTCTTCTTACCGGAATTTACGCGATTGGATTGGTGCTCTTTGGAGAAGCTGGAATGGACTTTCTGTACAAAGGCAAATACACACACCTAGCCGTTTTTCTACCTTTAGCCGCATTGATTCCTATAGCAAGTTCTGCTGTCGCAGTTCTTTCCGCCGCAATAAAAGCTACCGAAAGACCAGACTTGGTTTTTTGGGCCAATCTAAGTTCTGCAATTTTGATGCTCAGTCTCGGCATATACCTTATTCGCACTCTCGAAGTGGAAGGAGCACTATGGGCCCAACTAATCTCTATTTGCGCTGGACTGGTAGTATTGATCTTTATGTTTCTACGTCAAAACATTGAGGATGAGGGAGGTCAAATGAGGAATGCAAGCTAATTTCGCTTGTCAATTCCTATAGACTTCGAACATTAGACAAAATCATCGATCACATAGGTCGAAGCAAATTGCTTTTGTCGTATATTCCTGTCCTTAAGTCCGACAAAACAATAGAGAAGACATAAGATATCACCTTGCAAATTCCCGCTTTTTGTAAGGGCTTGCTGAAGTACAAAAACTCCCTAATTAGAATGAAATCCCGTTTCAGGTTTACGACCGCCCTATTAAGTCTTGTTATCTTGTCATTTGTGTCCAGTCAGGACATACAGGCTCAAGCACGAATTCAGTTTATTAATGCCTCGGCTGACCCAAGTATCACGGCTCTTGACGTTTGGGTAAATGACGTCATCGTGGTTCCAAATTTTTCATATCTGCAGGCAACGCCATGGCTTAATATCGCTTCGGCTGAAACACTTGCTGTGAAACTCACTGACGCCGGCTCACTCAATGTGATTTGGGCGGATTCCACCACATTTGTTGAAGGTGGAGTTTATGTCGCGACCATCGTTGGAGTCAAAAACTCGTCGCGTTTCGCACCTAATCCAGATGGTCGACCTTCTGATCTCAATATCAGATTCAATAGTCAGGCTCAAGAATTTCCTCCAGCCAATCCTGCTAAAGCCTGGTTTGGACTCATTCATGCATCTACTGATCTAGAGGGCTTGGAGGTAAGTGCCAAAGATGCAGGAATTTTGCAGGGTGATATCAAATTTACTGGCCACACAGGCTATAAATCCCTCATTCCAGACTTTTGGTCAATATTGCTTCGCGCAAGCGTTGATACCAATGTCGTATACGATTCGTTTTTGGCTGACCTCTCAGCCCAAAGAGGCAAGACTCTTGTCATGTTATTTGCAGGATTTCTAAATCCCTCAGCCAATCTTGGTGGACCACCTTTTGGAATATACTTAGTCAATGGTGATGGTGCCGTAACCTCCATGCCCATCAATACGGCTGTCGGAGACGATTTCGCCGAAGGAGAGCTTCCAGGTGGAATCCAGTTGCATGGAAACTATCCCAATCCTTTCAATCCATCTACTAGGATTAGTTTTGATCTTGCAGAAAATGCCAATGTCTCATTAAAAGTCTTTGACGGTTCTGGACGATTGGTACAGGAAATTCTAGATGTTCCTTTGATCGCAGGCAAGAATTTAGGAATGGACTTCAACGCTACTGCTCTTCCTAGTGGACCATATTTCTATCAGGTAACCGCAAAAACTCTTACGGGACAATTGTGGTCAAGGGCTGGAACTATGTCCTATTTGAAATAATCGTTGAATATAGCGGCACCCTGCACCAGTCCGTTATGTCTTGGAACATCTTGTGCCGAGGACATTAACCACATACCAGATGTCATCAGCACAGGACATATTCGCAGCGATCCCACCTCGCGTCCAAGATTCTGGTACGGAAGAGAAGCCTAAAGTATTTCGGAAGAGGGATGTAGTCAGGGATTTTTTGGCCTTTCTCAGTAGAGAAAGGGTGCGCTATTGCGTCCTCGGAGATATACCAGATAGCTACCCAAAAAAAATTACCTCTGATATTGACGTCGCCTTCGACTTTGAATCGGAGAAGGAAGTCAGGTTTGTGATCAATTTGTTCTGTCAGCAAGATTCGCAGACCAGCCTGATCTCGATTCTTAGACACGAGCACACGGCCTTTTTCTATGTCTTAGCTTTCAAAGACAAGTCTGGCGGATTTTCATTTCTACAAATCGACGCCTGCATTGACTATTATCGCGATGGACGATTGCTCATCGAGAAAGATGACTTAATATTGAATCGACGTAAACGCCGTGGGAAAGGAGGTTTGGAGTTTTTCGTGCCAGCTCCAGCATCCGAGTTTAAATATTATCTTATAAAGAAGATCGAAAAGAAAAGTCTCAGCAAGGGTGCTGGGGAGCATCTAAGTGACTGTTGGCGCGAAGACATGAACGGCTGTATGTCAGTCCTGAACGAATACTTTTCCGGGGAAGATTCCGTTTGCATAAGTCACGCGGCTGAACTAGGAAATTGGGATGCGATATCTGATCGAATAGCGGATTATAGAACAGCATTCCAAAGAAAAATGCGACCTACGATTCCAGATCGAATATCTGAATCGCGACGAATTATCAGAAGACTGATTTCTCCTCCTGGTTTTTGGGTGGCTATTTTTGGCCCAGATGGGATTGGAAAGAGCACTCTAATCGAACAACTTATCCAGCACTATCAGCCAGCTTTTTGGGGCGTTGCCTATAAGCATTTTCGACCAAGGATGGACAGCAATATTCATGGTGACGGCGCGCCAGTGACAAACCCTCATGCCGAGAGACCTCGCTCGGGTCTGGCTTCTGTCGCTAAGATAGCTTACTACTTCTTTGACTACTGGCTAGGGTACCTAACAAATGTGAGGTTGCTTCTCTCAAAGGGTAAGTTTGTTATTTTCGATCGTTATGCTGACGACATCAAGGTCGATCCAATACGCTATCGATATTCTGGACCCAGGTGGCTAGTTGACCTGATGTGTAAGGGGATCCCGAGACCTGATCTCGTCATCGTACTGGATGCCCCTGCGTCATTGATCCAGTCAAGAAAGTCCGAAGTAAACTCATCTGAGACGGAACGGCAACTCAAGGAGTACGAAAAGATATCGAAGAGCTATGAAAGCTGGGTTCTCATGGATGCATCTGGTACACCTGAGGAGGTTTTTAACAGTGTGCAACATGTGCTGACGCAGGCCATGGCACGACGTTATATTTCGTCCTAGCCAGCTGCCGTCGATGATACAGAACGATGAGGTCTATTCCCTCTTCCCCAATAAACGTAAGCTTCGGATTGTACCCAATCTTGAAAAACCCAAATTGATATTTGAAGACAAAGGTTTTCGCTCTCGTTGGGATGCCAGTTCTTTGTTACCTGCAACCCGGTTGAGAGCACAGCTTGTCCGAACAACAAAGAGAATTCTTACAAGTGGTGGATTGCTCGGAAAAGTAATCAATTCGGATCGTGGAAAATCGCTACTCGACGAATATTTGGGCGATCGCTGGAGTCCGTACGACGCTGAAGTCCTACTAGGAACTCCCGGACCCGCTCAAAAGGCTAGTATCAGAATTCGGAATTGCTCAACTCGAGAACCAGTAGGATTTATCAAGTTCGGATCGAGTGTAATTGCAAAAGAACGTCTAGAAAATGAAAAAAAAGTATTGAGCGATTTGCCAAGTGGACTTGCACCCAAAGTGATAAAATTTGGCCATTTGGGAAATGGTCTCGCTTTGATGGTTGATCCGATCTCGGGAAAGCAACCCAAAGCATCGGTTCCGCCCGATGAAGGAGTTTTTTCTTATCTCCACTCTCTTGAAAAAGAAGAACGTCAGTTATTGGTGGAAAATGCTCTTTTCATCGAGCTCGAAAAGTATTCTGCTTATGCTGAGATGGCTCGGTGCTTAGGCCATAAGAAATGGCCAGTAGTTTATATGCATGGTGACTTTGCGCCGTGGAATATGAGGAAAAGCGATAGTTCATTTCGGACTTTTGATTGGGAATTTGGCTCGACGACCGGAATACCGTTTTATGATTTGGCCTTTTATGTTTTGCAGGTAGGAGCTCTCATTTACGACTGGAGTCCCGAGAGGGCAAAAGCGGAATGCTGCAGAACACTTAAGCTTTATTCACCTGATTTAAGCGAGTCAGAAGCATCAGCCTTTGCATCCTTCGCTGCAATGAGGTCGCACGCTGATTCCGAAGCCGACGGACATCCCTCCGATTTCTTTATTCAGCCCTGGAGGAAGAAAGTGTGGGAGGCCTAAAATGATTAATCAATTGAATGTGTTGGCTACGGCATATGCCTGTGAGCCTGGGCGAGGATCCGAACCAGGTATTGGTTGGAATATTGTAAGAGAGCTTTCGGAGCATCACAGAATCTGCGTAATCACAAGAGAGAATCATCGGACATTGATAGAGGATGCCCTTGAGAAAAGACCCTCGCACAACATTGAGTTCATTTACTTTGATCTTCCCAATTGGGCTCGTTGGTGGAAGAAGGGGACCAGGGGTTTAATGCTCTATTACTACTTATGGCAGTATGGAGCCATGAGAAAAGCTCGCTCTCTTATGAAAAAGAGATCCTTTGATTTGGCCCACCATGTCACTTTTGGTAGGTATTGGAATCCGAGCTATTTGCCCTCACTCGGAATTCCTTTTGTTTGGGGACCAGTTGGTGGCGGAGAAAGCTCACCATCAAACTTTACTCGCGAATTTTCCTTCAAAGGAAGGCTTTATGAGGGGCTAAGAGATACTGCTAGGAAAATTCTTTCGCTCGATCCTTTTGTGGGACGATGTGGCAGAGAGAGCTCAGTAGCATTAGCGACGACTAAGGAAACGGAGAGAGTTCTGATTAAACTCGGTGCCGAAAATGTTGTCTTACTAGGCAACGTTGCCCTAAATCATGATGAAATGAAGCACTATCAATCGATGAGGACACCACCTGAGGAATTATTCCGTTTCGTGAGCATGGGTCGTCTTCTTAATTGGAAAGGGTTTCATCTAGGGCTCAAAGCTTTTGCCGACGCGGCTGTAGAGAACTCTGAGTATTGGTTTATTGGTACTGGACCATTCGAGGCAAAACTAAAAGTTTTAGCAGTGGAATTAGGGATAGAGGATAAAGTTATTTTCCACGGCTTTGTGGAAAGACAAAAAACCTACGAGCTAATGGAATCCTGTCATATTCTAGTTCATCCCAGTCTTCATGACTCAGGCGGCTGGGTCTGTATCGAAGCCATGGCAGCCGGGAGACCGGTGATGTGTCTTGATCTCGGAGGTCCTGCTGTGGTGGTTGACGAGGAAAGCGGATTTGTTGCGAGTGCATCATCACCCAGTGAATCGATACGAGAAATGAGCCAATTCATGAGAGAAATGGCCGCTTCCAGATCTCTTTGGGCGCACAAAAGTAAAGCCTCTTCAGAACGCGCTATGAGAATGTTTACCTGGGAGAAAAAGGCTGAACAAATATCAGAGAACTATCTCAGGGCGTTGAGTAATCAAGTACATTCATAACACTGATCCTGTATTGATATGGGTGCATTACCCTGGTATAGAGTTCCTCTTTTATGGCTATTTGTCGGCCCGCCCGCCTTTCGCGAGGTTGGGACACGTTTAGCCATGGCCTCCATTGTGGAAGGACAAGATTATTGGAATATAATGCGCTTCATTTGGTGGGGCATGTGGACGCTTGTTGCAATTTTTGACATTATCAAAGATAGACGCGCAGCTAAGGCATTTCTTTCTGAGATTGGCCTCTTGCCCGTTTTTGTTGGGGTGTGGATCGTTCCCCTCTATGCCTCGTGTTTCATATCACCCTCGCCCTACTTCTCGATAGGTAATGCGACTTGCGTCGTTATGTTGGTGATGTGTTCTTTCGATTTGGGTCTCAAGATGTTTACCGGACAGATAACCTTTCGTAAGGTACTTCACCTCTTGATGTGGGCGGCTGGCTTTCTCTTGACGGTCATTTCTATTACCTACTTGATCGATCCAACTCTTGTGTCATGGGTGACCTACACGGGCACTCGAATTCGTGGCAACTCTGTCGGATACGCCCCCTTGTGTTCACTTATTCTTTTTTTCGTAAGTGTATTCATATTTCTTAAACCAATTCGAAAGAGAAATTACCTTCTCTTTTTCATCATGGCCTACTCGGTCTGGTGGATTTATATAGGTCAAACTAGATCCGCCTATGCAGGATTCGGAGTCGGTGCCATCATCTATTTATGGCAGTGGGGTCAATTCGGAAAGAGCTTTACTAGGACCGTGATGCTCTTCGCTCTTGTCATCTCCTTTCTGACGGCTTTATCGATAGCCTACGGAGCGTCTCACCGGGTACGGTGGGAATTGGATGGTTTGTACGATCGATATGTCCTGCGCGATGCCAGTGCCTATTCCGAGGAGTTTCAGGAAGAGACCCTTACTTCATTGAACGGTCGAACTATTGTGGCCAATGTCTTAATAAGGGAGACTATAGACAAGCCTCTTGGCTCAGGATATGTTGCAGGTCCTAGGGCGATTTTACAGAGCGAGGAAGTCATGATGGAGCTCGGTACTCAGGCTTTCGGAAACGCACATAATGCTTATTTAGAAATCTACACTGGAAGTGGATTCTTTGCCTTCCTGGGCTTTATGGGAATCGTAATCTGGCTAGTTAGGAAATCTCGCTCGATATGGTCAGATGAAACGATGCTCATACGTGTTCTGATGTATGCTGTGCTTCTGCAGGGACTCTTTGAATCAAATCTGGTGCTACCATTTAAACAGAGTTCGGTATTATTTTGGCTGTTGATAGCTTGCGTCGCTCCACTTGAATCTATAAATCGCAGCTTTCTTTTGAATGGCATGTCACCAAATAAGCATTTTGGGCCTGGTGACGGTCTTCCACCTGGTCCCTACGCCGATCCGACCCTAGGGAGAAAAGAACCCTACGGAGGGTATTAAGTAAGGACTTTCCCACCAACCCCACTATATTTTCCGCAAATATGCACGTTACGAAAGCCACGAAGGCGAGGGAGTGGGCTTCGCTCATCGCCACAAATCCAACGGAGGCTATAGAGCGTCTCAAAACCGTCATTGAAGTACAGTCTGACAGACTGTTCGTTAAACCACCGAAGTATAACACGAGCAGTTTTGAGGACACTGTTACCGAAATCGGAAATTTCTTCGATTTTGATCTCGAATTTGCTCTAAATGAGGCAGAGGAGATCGTAAAAATCACATCTCAACGAATAACAGAAACGACGGAGAACTCACCCATTAGGGCCTCTCACAATGGTGATTTCCTGTTAGGGAAAATTTGCTATTTAGCAGTCCGAGCCCTGAAACCCATTTCCGTCATGGAAACTGGTGTTGCATCGGGAGTGACATCAAGTTTTATCCTTTCGGCTCTAGATAAAAATGGACTGGGCCATCTGCATAGCATTGATCTCCCTCCTCTTGGGCCCCAGGTGGAAGACTACGTAGGTATTTTAGTGCCTAAGGACCTAAGAGAGAGATGGACCTTGCACAGAGGTACGTCGAAGAAAATGATGGGTGGAATTTTGAAAGAGCTCGGCTCGCTTCCGATGTTTGTTCATGACAGTTTGCATACCTACCGGAATATTCTTCGAGAGCTCACCGATGCAACTCCTTATTTGACAGATCCGGCCATAGTTATTTCAGATGATATTGACGAAAATCCGGCGTTTGAAGAATGGGCTCTTGCCAGCAAACCGAGATTCGTAACAGCTATCAAAGAAGAGGCCAAGCCTAGACTTCTTGGATTCGCCATCAAGACCAATGCGGATTCTTCAAACGCATAATTACTATCAGCAGGCCGGCGGCGAGGATCTGGTTTTTGCAGAAGAGTCGGCATTGTTGCGCAACAATGGACATGCAGTTCATCAATACTCAGTCCACAATGACTCTGTTAGGAGTCTCTCTAAGATTGAGCTCGCTAGAAAAACTTTTTGGAATCAAGACTCCTTTGATGAGGTCGCAAGGATTATACGTGAGAATGAGATCGATATCCTTCATTCGCACAACACCCTTCCTTTACTATCTCCAGCGATATACTATGCAGCGAGACAGGAGGGAGCTGCGGTCGTTCAAACACTACACAATTATCGACTGCTTTGTCCAAGTGGCCTATTCTACCGAAATGAAAAAGTTTGCGAGGACTGTCTTGGGAAGTCGATGGCTTTCTCAGGAATTATACACTCCTGCTACCGCGGGTCTAGGGTGACTACCGCTGTTGTCGCTAGCATGATCAATTCACATCGCCGCAGAGGAACATGGGAGAATGAAGTTGATGCATATATCTCCTTAACTCATTTCGCAAAGTCGAGATTTGTTGCCGGAGGACTGCCGGATAATTTGATTCACGTCAAACCTAACTTTGTTAGCAAGGATTCTGGTACAGGAGAGGGAAATGGCGGATACATACTATTTGTTGGCAGGTTGTCTGAGGAAAAAGGAATTAGAACTCTACTTCGTACTTGGAAGGATTCTGACATCGGTTTGACCCTGAAAATAATCGGAACTGGACCACTGAGTGACCAAGTGAAAAAGGTAGCATCACTAGACCACAATATTGAATACCTCGGATTTTTGTCCCAAGAAGAGGTAAAGACTCACATGAAAAATGCAGCCGCAACGGTTGTTAGTTCAGTCTGGTATGAGACTTTTGGACGAGTCGTCGTTGAGTCTTTTTCTGTTGGTACTCCGGTGATTGCTTCAAGGATAGGAGCACTGAGTGAATTGTTGAGCGACGGAGAAACTGGACTGCTATTTGAAGCAGGAAATTCTGAGGATCTCAAAGAAAAACTCCACAGTTTCAAGAAATTAAGCAAGGAGCGCTCGGGGCAAATGCGTGCCAATGCCCGACGTGCATTCGAGACGAAATACAACCCAGCCGTTAACTATTCCATGCTTCGGGATATTTATCAGTTTGCCTTAGATGCAAAGAAATCTTAGCTATGAAAACCAACATAGAGGGATACAGTGAGAGACTTGAGCCCGGTCAAGGAATACAGGTCAAAGAAAAAGGAAATATCTTTCTCACTGTTTCAATTAAAATGCATCTTCTAAGGGTATTTCGATTTTTCTGCCTGCCTCTTATGGTGTTTCCCCAAACATCTTGCGAACAAGTGGAATCGAAGAAAGTGCTCGATGAGATATTTACGACCAGTAACTTATCCCAAGCAAGGCAATCGGCAGATTTGGATAAGAGTTATAGGTCGGCATATCAAGAAATAATTGTTGTAGACGGCCCTTCTGATCTGTCCGATGACAATAATGACGGGAGTTCTGCTAAGCCATTAAGATCCATAAGTGCTGGAATCAAACGCGCCGTTCAGTTCAAGAAAGCTGGTATCAGCTCGCGAATAATCGTTAAGAACGGGGTGTACAGAGAATCTGTAAGATTCGACACCTATACTAATTACTACAAAAATCAGCCAGATAACAGTGTCAGAATTCTGCTAGAAGGAGAAGAAGCCGGGAAGGTTGTCGTGAGCGGATCCGATCCCGAATCGGGCTTAGAATTGGAGCGCGAAGGAAACTTTGTAGTAATACCTTGGGATCAAAAGTGGGGTGTCCAGGAAAACCCAACTCGAGGAACGAGGGAAGTAAAAGATATCGTAAGACGGAGGGAAATGGTATTTCAAGATGGCAGGCTTTTGAAACAAGTGTTGAGCCTTGCCGAACTTGAAGTTGGAGCTTTCTTAGTGGAAGAGATCAGAGATCGAATCCTTGTCTACCCTTTGGAAGATGTCAAAGAAGAATTTGAATTATCAGTGCGAGAAAATCTTCTTAACCTTAATCACGAGCACAATGTCGAGATAAGAAACTTTGTATTTGAACGCGCTGCTTCTTTGTGGAGAGATGAAACGGCGGCCGTTATTCTAGCTAACGGAAAAAACGTCTCGCTTATCGATTGCGACATCATCTGGAATAACGGTCGAGGAATATTAGCCGTCAATTCTGAAGACATACTTCTCAGCGACGTCAAAATGAATTATAACGGTTGGGATGGTTGGGGCACATGGCGAGTCAAGAACTTTCACGCAAAGGGTACAGAGACCTCTTATAACAATTGGCGTGGGCATTTGGGTGGCTTCTACGTCTGGTCAGTTGGAAATAAATTGCTTGCGATACACGGTCTTCGACTGGAAAATCACAGGGCTGAGAACAACTACTCGCGAGGACTTTGGCTCGACTTTGACAATACAGATGTATCGATTGACTCGCTCTATCTGCTGAACAATTTAAATGATGGAGTCTTCATCGAGGCTAATCCCGGACCAATAGTAATTACTAATAGCATTATAAGTGGAAATGGGGATTTTGGTATTCTTTCAGCAAATTCAGAAAACGTCACTGTTTCAAACACGACGATTAAGGAAAACAATCTCGGTGCCATGAATCTAACGGGAAATGATGATGGCAGGGAGGTACAAGATTGGGACACTAAAAAGGTTCATAAGTTAGAACTCAAGAATTGGGAATGGGATGGAAATACCATTGGACATGGTTCGCAATCTGAGTATTTGGTTACGACCACTTTGGGACGGAGCGCGTGGGCTCATTTTGAGTCCAGTTTGAAATCGGACAACAATATCTGGAAGTCAAAAGTCGCAATCATCGAAGCGCCCTTTATCCAAATCTCGAAATGGAAACTAAATTCTGGTTTGGATCTGGAGGAGTGGCAGAAACGAACTGGTCTGGACTCCAACTCAACATCGAATTGAATCCGCCCTTACCGCTCGGATAGAAAACGACAAATGATATTTGAAGGGAAATACCCCGTTTTAGGGATAAGAGTCGCAGCCTGCGATTACGACTATGCCGTGGATCAGATCATTGAACACGCAAAGAAAGAGGAGCCCTTTTCCGTCAGTGCTCTTGCAGTTCACGGGGTCATGACCGGAAGCGAGGAAGTGCACAGGAGACGACTTAACGGCCTAGATCTGGTCGTTCCCGATGGACAACCTGTCAGGTGGGCTTTGAAATGGCTTCACGGTATCGATCTTGCTGACCGAGTCTACGGTCCGGAGCTCACGATTCGCTTGGCTGAAGCTAGTGGAAAGGAGAATGTGCCCATTTATCTCTATGGCAGCACGGAGGAAACAGTGGCATTGTTCACTTCTAATCTACAGAAGAAATTTCCTGAAATCAGAATCGTGGGAAGCGAACCATCAAAATTCCGTCAGCTTGACGAGAATGAAAAGTCTCAGGTTGTTAGTCGAATCAAGGAATCTGGAGCCCAAATTGTCTTTGTTGGCTTGGGCTGTCCTCGACAGGAGGTGTGGGCCTATGAGTACCGTAACGATCTTTCAATGCCTATTCTGGCTGTAGGTGCGGCTTTTGACTTCCACGCTGGCACTCTGCCTCAAGCACCTTCTTGGATGCAAGAACGAGGACTCGAATGGCTATTCCGACTCTATCAAGAACCCAGGCGGCTCTGGCGCAGATATTTATACCTCAACCCAGCTTATCTGTGGGCGGTCTTTAAAGAAAAAACTGGAATAGGCCGGCGAGCTGTGCTTGAGGCGCGGGGCGACGAGAGTAGGATGAGATACGGCTGATGCTCAATGCTCGAAGCTAGTCTGTCGAGCACTCGAGGTTTAACGCCCAAATTCGATTCCAAATGAAGTGAGGAATAGGAATACGGGAAATTCTAGTTCCTAGTATGCCCCGGTTCCCTTTATCACCGTTCGAATGGTTCGAATAAGTATAACCGCATCTAGCCAGGGAGACCAGTTGCGCACATAGTAGGAATCCCACCTTTCCATTCCTTCGTTGCCAGAATCCGATCGTCCTGAAACTTGCCACATACCTGTGATCCCTGGTCGGACTCTGAGTCGCAAGGCTTGGATTCTCTTAGAAAATTCCTCGTGATGGTAGAGAGGTAATGGGCGAGGACCAACCAAGGACATTTCGCCCTTCAAGACATTGAAAAACTGAGGTAGTTCGTCGAGACTTAGTCTTCGCAAAAGATTGCCAAGCTTGGTTGTCCTAGGATCGACTTTAAGCTTATGAGTCGTTTCCCATTCTTCTTTCAACTTAGGATCGGATTGGAGATGATCCTGAAGAATAGCCTCCGCATTTGGTACCATGGTTCTAAACTTGAGTGCCTTGAACATTTTCCCATTAAGCCCAATTCTTTCCTGGCTAAAAAATGGAGATTTTCGATCTGACATCCAAACAAGAAAGCTGAGAATGGCACAGATAGGAAGCCACAGTGGTGCCAAAACCAGACTTGCAGCGATATCTGCAAAACGCTTGATGGCTCTGGCAAAAGGGTTCAAAAGGCTACTAGTCAATTCAAGACCCACCACACCGCTCATATCCCGTGTTCTTAGCCAAAGGGAGGGCACCTCTGCCAGATCTGGAACAATGATTACTTTCCGATAGGCTGCCAACGGTCCTTCCAAAAGTCCATTGAGGGACTGTTTCTGATCAGATTCTTTAATGGCCACGATAGCCGCTGGGACTTTGTTGCAGACTTTGTCTAATCCTCCCACTATGGGCACATTCATTAGAGATCCAGAAATAATGTTCGGATCTTGTGACAAGATCGCTACCGGATTAAGACCCATTCCCAATTCTGTCTGCAAGATGCCAATTATTCGTTTGGCTTTTTCACCGTTGCCATAGATCGCAACCGGAAGTCCCCACTTTTCAATCTTGATCAGGAATCTCTTAACTAAATTCCTGATGAGCGGGATAAGAATGAGAGAAATTCCGAAAGCAACAGTTAAGGTAATCCTACTGGTATCTTGCGACTGTTTGCTTAAGAATAAAGCAACAGCCGTTATACCAAATACTGTAATGAGAAGAAGGGTTAGTCTGCGTAGTTCTTCAACGGGGCCTAGTCCCCAGCTGGGAAGCATTGAAGCTAGAATAGTACCCACGCCCCAGATGGGAAGTATTATCCAAGCCCAATCCGGAATCAGGCTCCAGTCCGGAATCAAACTCTGGCCGACTATTAGTGAGCGACCGAAAGTCGCAACCAATAGCGATAAGCTTAAGGCCAAGAAATCGCCTGCCAATAGGCACAGCGCGTTGACAAGACGATATTTTAAATACATTATTGACGAGTCTGCGCGCACCCTATTTAGGGGAGGAGCTGAGACAGCAAATGCATCGGAAACAGTTGTAACTCTGTTCATGGCTAACGGAAACCATAGACCGGATACTAATCGGCTTCAGACAATTAATCGAACATTTACTGATCGTTAAAAGACTAAATATAAAACTTCGCAGTGGATTGCATACAGTGGCGTGGATCTGGACGCAGGCGAAGAATTAAATAGTAACTTAGACTATAGCTTATGACTATCGGTGGAGTCTTTCTTAATATTGAAGTAACATGGAATTAACTGATATGATTCTAAAGTGTTAAGAAAAGTTTGAGAACCCGATCGGATTCGCTCATCAATTCAAGTATGTAGCTTCCTGGAGTCAAAGAAGAAAGATCAAGAGGAAAAGTTTTTCCGTCTTCAATCAATAGGTCCTCGAATAGTGTAAGAACGCGTTGGCCATTTAGATTGATGATGTGAATATCAACAATTCGCGTCTCCTTGGAATCCACATTGAGGAATAGTTGTCCTTGGCTTGGTTGAGGATAAAGGTCAATCGATATTTCTTCTAGCGGTAGCTCAACATTTTCTGTGGAGACATCTACAGATATCTCTAAGCCGGCAAAGGTCGCAAATCCGACTCCTTTTTCATTTGTGATCCAAGAACCTGGGCCCGCATGGCCTAGATAGCTTACAAGTAGATCCGTTTCGGCCGTTTTGTTCAATTGAAGTGTTATCGAGTTGCCACTTGCCGATCCACCCGTTGAAAAAACACTGGGATCCGAGAATTCAAAGTAGACTTCTGATCCTGAGTCGAAGACCATACGATCCTCTTGATTTTGAGTGGTAATTGTGATCTCGTTTCTCTCGTTGTTTGAGAAATAAAGCGTTTGCACTGTTGGAGAGAAAAACGAGGTTCCTCCTTCGCCATAAAGATCTTGACCAAGCAAGAACGAGCTGTGATCACCGAGTACTTCGTATCCACTATTGTACGAGAAATGACAACCGTCATGGCCATCTAAACCCGTCGTCGTAATCAAGACGATGTCATCATGAAGGTGACCCATTCTCCTTTGTGCTTCTTGGACTCCGGATGCAGATTGGGTACCACAGCCCTGCCGAATCTGAAAAACATAGATTCTTTCGAAGCCACTCAGATCACGTTGCCAGGCTTCATATAGAACATCGAATAATGAGATATAGTCCTCAGGGCTAATGTTTGATTGTTTATCGAATTCTCCTTGATACCAGAAGATGGCTTTGATATCATTTTGAAATCCTCCTCCCTGAAGGCGTCTTAGCGCCATACCGTAGTTCGTTGACGGGTCAAGCGGATCCAAAGGGTTGGGCGTGAAGAAAGTAATGGGCTTCCCGCCGAAGGCGGAATTGACCAGAGCCACAGGTACTTGAAATCTCTCCAATAGACCCCTTGCCATTCTCAGTGGCCACTGGCCAACTGAATCTTTTTGCCGAATAGTGTCACCCTCAGCCTGCAACCACTCGCCAGATGGGCTGATCGTTCTAATATATGGATGTCGGTTCCCGTTCGCCGATCCTTCGCGAGCACCGGATTCGGCGTTTGATTGGCCATTCACGAGGAACACATCACCAGCACAAACCCCAGTTATTTTGATGATTTCTGTGTTTGCGTTGCCATCACTTATCGAGATTCGAAATGAGTGGTCATTTAGGCCGGTCTCGATTTCGAAATTGGTATCGAAACTGGCTGACCCGTTGGAGTAGGATAAACTAATCTGTCTCTCTTCAATTAACTCGCCATCTTTCTCAAAACGGATTACCAAGTCGCTAAAGCCGCCCTGGTTTTCTATTCCTGCAATTCTAACAAGACCAAGATTGGATTCATTTCTAGTGACGATTTCCAGATTTCTTGGTAATGAAGAAAATTCTATACTTTGTCCATATAATTTCGGTCCACTCAAAGAAAGAGCTATCAGAAATATTATTAGACCTCTCATTCTGGATTCACTTTTCGAGTCCAAACTCCCACAGAATTTATCTAAAGGCATAGATTCTCAACAATTGGTGGTTGATCTTCGTTTTGGGTCAGCGTACTTGGTGAGGGAGTATGTCTATTCAATCCCAAGTTGGGACAGGTAGACATCCTTGAATATCTTAATGTGATGCTCCACGTGTCCGGCGAGCATGTGCAGAGTTGCTCGACAACTCAAGCTATGTCCCGATGCTTCTCCCATATTAGACAAGAGATCCGTCGGAAGATTTCTAACGAAGGCCAAAGTACTATTTCTGACAGCATCGAATTCGGTAAGCAAACTCTCCAAGTTTGTGGAGTTGTGCTGAGCCTTTGCTACAAAGCCGTCTTGGTCAAATCCAGGAAGTGCGACACCATCTGAACGGCTCATTCTCAAGGCGCGATAGAGGAAGACTCTTTCTGTTTCTATTACGTGTCCAAGCGATTCGCGAATTGTCCACTTCCCTTCACCATAGCTGAACAAACTCTGTTCTTCTGTCAATTCAGCTAACAACTGTCGGAGTCGAGCTGGTTGATACTCTAAGAATTCAAGATCCAAATCTCCCTCTATGAGGTAAGTATATTTCTCGAAGTACGGTGCGTATTCGTCTGGACCAGGGGACGGGACTGTGGATGCCATAGTAATTAATTCGCAGAGCCACTCTTTGAGAGCACTTTGTTATAGACGGTTGAGTGATTGATGGTTAGGCGCAATAAGTAGGTACCAGCTGGCTTCTTAGCTAAATCGATCTCCTGGATCGAGGAGCCTTGTCGCAATTCGCCATCTTGAATCGTTAGAATCAACTGTCCCTGGATGTCGAATACTTGCATTAAGGCATGTGCATCTTCGGCCAAATCAACCTGGACTTTCGTGATCTCAGTAAATGGATTGGGGTAGTTGGCAGACATTCCTGTCTGCGAAGGCAGATCTTCAATCTCGGAATATTCCGCGAGAAGGCCTTGAAGCTCCTCTTTCATTTCGATTCTAGCCGCATTGCCTGAGTCGATCAATGAATAAATTTCACTGAGTATCTCAAATTGATCATCCGACGAGATTGCTAGTGCTATCGTCTCATCTTCTCTATCTGCTCCCGTTGTTAGGCCTGCGTTCACAATAATTGCTAGCGCATCAAAAACCGTGACTTCTCCATCTCTATCGGTGTCACAGCGAAGTGGTACGGGGTTTTCATCTTCAACCTCGACATCGATCAATTGCCAACTAACGCTTGATCCATCGCTCGAAAATGAGGTAGGCATTCCGAAGCATTCCAACGAGGTCAATTGGATCAAATCAGTTGTGTTGACAACACCATCATTGTTTGTATCGCCGGGCCAAAAAATCATATAAGTAGAGAGCACAGCACTGGCAACATCTGAAGAGCTTTCGAAAGCACCTCTTTGCCTGTAAGAATTGACGTGAATGACATATCGTGTGCCATCAACGAGATCCGTCAATGAAAAAGTATTATCTCCAGTTTCTAATGTCTGTGGTTCTGTCCCTTCTGGACCAAATGCGATTTGATAAGTGACGACAATTTGGTTGGGCGGAGCCGTCCAGGACAAATCGATCTGCGAAGTCGTATTGTTTGGATTGAGAGTGGCGTTAAAATTTCTGACCTCAGGAGGCGTGACTATGCCGCAGGCGGTGGGTGAGTAAGATGAGACATGCTGTGGATTGAAAACTTTTACCCGGTAACAGTAGGTAGCAGCAAAATCCAATTCTGAATCAAGGAAGTCTCTTTCGTCAAGATTATCTTGGATAACTGAGAATCCCCCGGAATTTCTATTTCTTTCGAGTCGATATTGGTGGCCAACAAGATCCTCGCTCTCCCAGCTCACGGCAATTGTGGTCACGCTTCTTCCGCCGACTATTAAAGCAGTTGGCGCATCTGGGACTCCAAATTCCGTCATCCCGCAGATGTCCTGTGTTGTTGAGTCGCTACCATTCTCATTCTCAACTCGTAGTCGATAGCAGTAGGTCGTGTTCTGGCTCAGGTTCTCGTCTAGATACTCCGTGGCGAATTCGTTTAAGATCGTAACTTCGTTCCAAGTATTCGTGCCGGCAATTCTGCGATCGACTGCCAAGCTTTCGTAATTGAAGATGTCAAAATTCCAACTCAATCGGATGGAAGACTCGGATGCAGAAAGTGCTTCAATATTGCCTGGTAGCATCACATCTCCGATGGTAACGGCTACGTCAAGCGTGTTTGAATCGCCAGATTCGCCAGCGGCATTTGCAGCTCGGACGACGTATGAATAGGTAGTTGAATTAAATGTCGATCTGTCGCTGAAGCTCGTCGCGTTTTGCCGTGCTCGACCAATTTCTTGGGATACTCCACCCTGATCAGAACGATAGACCACAAACTCACTTTCATTATTCGAATTATCGTCCCAAGTCAATGCTACAACGGCATTTTCAGATACCTGTGCTCCCCTCAGACCGCTAGGTTCATTGGCCAAGTCTGGCACTTCGGTGCAAACTGTATTGGAAGGTCCAGATCTAACTCCGGCTTTTACAGCCCGCACTCGATAACAAAAGACGGCTCCAATTTCGACATCTTCCGTGTCTATGTATGGAGGTCTATCAGCACCAAATTCATTACTGAATGGACCGACGGTCCCCGTTCTTCGCTGGATAACGAATCCATCGTGGTCAGTAGAATTAACCGTCCAGGAGACAGAGATACTTGTCGTAGTAAGTGGCGTAACGATGGTATCGCTAGGCGCTGTCTGTGCTGATGAGCTAGTAGGCTGCATCATCAATACAGTTAAGAGAAATATGTAGGATTTAATTCGCATTTCTGACATTTGGTGGTCAGTTTCCAAACTGGACACAGGCTTCACTTTTAACATTCTGTCTAGATATACTCGCATCAGGGTGTACTGCACGCACATTTCCTATCTCGGCATTGAGGCAAAAGGAAGTATTGAAGTCCGTGGGATATGATATAGTGCCTGCGGCTCTCGAGTCTGGTCCCGCCGGAGAAGCCGACCAGTTCCAGAGTAGATTCAAAGATTGTGAATCAGAAATTTTGCTTGGACCTTCGACTTCCAGAGAGGAATCATCGATTCCCGAGATGTCCAATCTTGCAGCTAGGCCTTCGGCCGGTTTAATAACACCCAAGTAGAACATCTTGATTGTGTTTCCCGGAGAGAAGCTACCTGCTGGTCTCGTCACTCTTGAAGGTTCGAATACTAAAGCTGGATTGCTTGAGTCCGCGATATATGCTGGTACCGTAATTGTAGAAGTTGAGCTGCTGACAAAATGATGAATAAGACCACGGCCTAGTTCCGAACTCCCTTGCTTAAAACTGACCTCGAACTCATACAGGGAATCTGAAGGAAGGGATAGATTGAATCGCACCTCAGAGCTTACGTCGCTATCTGCTGTCACAGGACCAGGAGCGTAAACAGTGCCACTTTCAAGATTTCGGGCAACCAGATCGATGGTCCAAATTTCCTGAAGAGCGGACCGCTCAGATTGAACTTTTATTGTGCTCGATTCCCGCAGGTCTACTATTTCAACACGTATCTCTGGTTGAATTAGTGAATCTTCCATAACAGAGGAATCACAAGCCATGATTCCGGTCAATGCAAGTAGGCAGAATGAGTGTCGTAAAGTTCTAGGCATTAAGTTCATTAAAACGCGATGTTGATCGTTGCAAGACCTTCAAAACCATCAATGCTTCGCTCAAGGTCACTAGTGAAGGAGGTTCCTCCTCCGGTAAAATATTTGCCACCAAGACCGAGACGAAACCGGGAGGTTGGCGTGACGAAAGCGGTCAATCCCGCTTCAAATAAATTTGAGTCACCTCTATCTAATTCGTTAGCGCCAATGAAGCGTCCTACGAGTGACAATTGAAGTCCGAAAAGCTCACTTGCTTGGAAGCTATTGTCTAGAAAAGCGATGAGATAGTTTCCGTTGTTGTTTAGCGCTTGAGACTCTAGGGTATTGCCACTCCGCTCCGAATTTTTAAGGCGAATTATTTCCTCAACGCCTATTGAAAAAAGTCCTCTCCCATATGCTCGGAGAAAACTTGCATTTATTCCGACGCGGGGACCCAACTGAAAAAAATCTTGGTCACTGGCACCTGTGCTAATGGATTCTGTACCGAAGCTCGTGTAAGAACCGAGAACCTTGAAGGAGGACGATGTTTGACGATACTCGAAGCCAACTGAGGCAGAGGCATCGTAGCCAGGAGAAAATCCTACGACTGATGTCCCACCAGGGAGCGTAGTGTCAAAAGATCCTCGATTAAGATACCCCAGAGTGATTCCGGCCGACAACTGAGGTGACAAGGGGTGCACATAGGTAAGATTCGATCCAATGTTGAATCCCGCACCGAGATCACTGTTGCGTACAGCAAGATCTGGAGCAACGAATGCCAGGACGACATTTCTTTCTTGACGATTCAATTCCGATTTCCCTGTCGGAAGATTCGCAACGAGACCAAGGGCCAAACGTCCCTGCATCAGCCCAATGTTGCTCTGAATTTTCAGATCTGTCAATCCGCTCACGGTATTGACTTCGCCTGTATTTTTATTCTCCCTACTTAAGCTCGCAATGGAACTGGAGAGTCTGAGTTCAACCCCAGCTCTTACTGGAATTAGAATCCCCAATGGTATCACATTTTGTGATGCCACGATTTTCTCAGAGCCCTCTTCAATTACCCAATTCTGTATGTAGGCGTTGACACCAGCCGAAGCAGGTGCATTGGGAAGGAGCTGCCCAAAAAGATCGCCGCTAGAAAGAAATAACAGGACTACAGTGGCTATGCGTATTTTCATTGTCATAAATTCTCCTAGTTGCGAGACCCTGTTGGTAGAGGAACGATAATCGTAATTCCACCACCGTTAGAGGACCGACTAGGATCCAAAGATCCAGCAGTACCGTCGCGTGGATCGCCGAAATGGCTGCCTCCAAATAAACTAGGCCCACGGAATCCTACCGTTGGATTCGAAATAGAGGACTGTCCCAGAGACCTAAGGCTTAAATCGAACAACAGAGGTAAAGTCTGTTGGTGATGCGAAACAGCTGGTTGGCTTACTGTTTCCTCAACATCTTGGACCGGCTGAGCTAAGTCTTCACCTAGAAGATCCGGAGCTTCTTCTGGAGGGTCATCCTGTAGTGGCACGAGAACAACCGCATCTTCCGGTTCATCGGGTTCAGGATCTGCTGGTTTTCTATTTGGGTCGAATGCATCGCTAGCGGTCATAATTTCCAGTCCGTCAAAAGTCTGAATTAAAGACCTTCTGTTACCTGGTAAAGCGGCGAGGTCTCGTTCGGCTAGGATTAAGTCACTATTCGTTAAAATCGTCTCAGCGCGAGAATAGTCACCTTCTGTAATTTCTTTGTAGCCATTTCCGTAGTCTAGAAAACCATTGACGTCTGCGGTATAAAGACTCTCGATACTTTCCAAATAAGCCTCTTTACTTTCGACCCACTCAAAAAGCCTCAGATCTCTGATTTCATCAACAACATGCTCAATTAGCGTTTTCTGCAAACTCAAAAGCCCCTCAGAAGTAACGGTCGCCTCGACGCTTGGACCACTATATACGGTACCGTTCGAAGCCAATGAAATTTGATATGTGGCTACGAGGCTC
The DNA here is from genome assembly GCA_965250215.1 of Rhodothermales bacterium. Lineage (GTDB taxonomy): Bacteria > Bacteroidota > Rhodothermia > Rhodothermales > DATKEJ01 > CBDFNN01. The sequence goes on from CBDFNN010000004.1 coordinate 1,100,889, forward strand.
CCAAGGACTTCGCTGACAGATCCACTGACGACATATTCTGCGTCGACCAGCTTTCCAAAAACCGCAGGTGAGTAAGGATTGTTGGCAATCCCAAATGATCTGGTATCAACCATGGCCATCCCAGATCTGAGTTGAGAGCTTTCTACGCTAGAAATGGAAACGTTCGTGTTCGGTCCAAGATCATCAATGGCTTGTTGGAGGTATCCAGCCAAAGCATATCCGATGGGTCCAAGGACTTCCAACTCACTATTGTTTTGAAATGGGACAACGACCACTCTAGTCCTGGCAAAGTCTTGATCGAAGAAATAATTGAGACTGTCAAGTTCGCTGGGAGCCAGAAATCCCAATTCTTCTGTGGTTTGTAGATGGACATGGCGGAGTCTACTATCCACTATTTCATTTAACCCATCAAAGCTTGAGATTCCCAGAAAGGAATGATAGTCGCCCTGTGCACCAATGAAATCTCCAGTAAACTCGCGAGCCAAAGCTCTATAGAGAAGAGACTTTTGTATATCTAGGTCACTTCCACTGAGATCCTGAACCTTAGTAAACCCCGTTGGGATTTCAAGTGTCCGCGCTATTTCGCTTACACAAGCAAGCCCCTCCTGATATTGATCAGCAGCAAGTAATTCTCTGCATGAATCTAATTCAGGTCCAAGATATTGCGCTTGGACGCTAGACCAGCTGAAAGCGAAGAAAAAGGAGGCTAATAAGTGATGAGAAAACTTTTTCATGCAATAATTGGTGAGCCGAACCTTTCGCATATTGTTGGAATCAGCCAAATTTGATGTGGATATTCTATTGTTTCAAGACTCAGAAAGCCGTCAGAATCTTAAAGATACTTGGAACGCAAACAGAGGATGCATTTAAGACGGATTTCCTCTGCTTGGGTTTGATTTTGTAGAAGGTTTTAGCAGTATTCATGTTCCCAGATGAGTAATGAGCCTCATTAGACCCTTTCTTTATTCGACGACTTCGATTTGACTAGGAACAGGAGTAAAATATTCCTCTTAAACGCTGTTATTCGCAAGAATAAGCGGCAATGTCAACAGAAACTGGCGACATATCAGTAAAGGATATTGACATCTGGAAAGAAGTCGAAGAATATCAAATTGCTCCAGCATTTCAGGAGCAGTTCGAAGGGGTTCTGTCGAAAGCGAAAAAAGTCGTACGGTCGGTCGACGAAGAAATGCTACGAAAAGCATTTATGCTGGCGGCGTGGGCACATAGGAACGATAAGAGAGCATCGGGTCTTCCCTACATTTCTCATCCCCTAGCCGTTGCAGAAATCATGTCTTCTGATCTTCATTTCGATGATATATGTGTGGCAGCTGCTTTGCTTCACGATGTTGTTGAGGACAACAGTCAGATTACACTTGACCTCATTGAAAAACATTTTGGAAGTCCCCTAACCCCCATTATTGATGGACTAACCAAAATTGAAAAGGAGTTTGAGACCCGTCATATGAAACAGGCGGAAAACTTCAAGAAGCTCCTACTCTCAATGGCATCTGACATTCGGGTCATTCTGGTAAAATTTGCAGACCGGCTCCACAATATGAGGACTTTGTCCTCATTGCCCATTGATAGGCAACTAAAAATAGCGAGCGAGACAAGAGTTCTTTTCGCACCCCTGACCCATCGTTTCGGTCTGTTTAAAATCAAGAATGAACTTGAAGACCTGTCATTAAAGGTTCTTGATCAGCAGGGCTTTTACGAAATATCAGAAGGCTTACATGCGAAAAAGCATGAAAGGGAAGCCTACGTCAAAACCTTCACCGAACCCCTTAAAGCCCATCTCTTGGATGCCGGATTTCTATTTGAAATTTACGGCCGACCTAAACACATCTCGTCCATCTACCGAAAGATGCGTAAGCAAGGCGTGAGTCTGGATGAGATCTATGACTTATTTGCAGTTCGCATAGTCATGTCAACAAATGGTAGGCAGGGCAAGGAAGATTGTTGGAGGGTTTACTCCTTGATAACTGATCTTTATAAACCTATCCCAGAACGATTTCGTGATTTTATTTCGGTCCCAAAATCGAATGGATATCAGAGTTTACATACAACTGTCTTTGGTCCAGGTGGCAAGCGAATCGAAGTTCAGATAAGAACTCAGCAGATGCATGAAATTGCTGAAAAGGGTGTAGCAGCCCATTGGAAATACAAAGAAGGGGAGAGCATCAAAGATGGTGAGCTTGAGGACGAAAGATATAATTGGGTCCGCGATCTGCTCGATCATGCAGAATCTGTAGCGGGAGCCACAGATTTTGTATCTGACTTCCGCCAGGATTTCAAGAGTGAGGAGATATACGTCTTTACTCCAAAGGGAGATTTGTTCACCCTGCCTAAGGGTGCAACGGCGGTTGACTTTGCTTTCAGAATCCACACAGAGATTGGAATGCACTGCAATGGAGCTATCGTTAATAACAAAGCCATTCCCCTATCTCAACCTCTAAACAGCGGAGAGCAGGTTGAGATACTTACAAACAAAAATAAGCGACCTAATCCGTCGTGGATGTCATTCGTTGTTACTCAAAAAGCTCGGAGCAAGATTCGACAATGGCTGAATGAAGAGAGGCGAGAGTTTATTGTTCAAGGTCGGGATACTTGGAAAAAAATTGCCGCTAAGAAAAAGCTCTCCATGTCGAATGCCGAAATGGCTCAGCTAGCGCGCTCGATGAAATTCTCGAACGCGGAGCAGATGTATGCTGAGATCGGCCAAGGATTGTGCAGCGTGAAGGAGATTATTGCCGAGGCTACAAAAAAAGCCAAAGAATCAGATCCTGTACAGCCGAAAGTATATGAGAAAAAAGCTGATCTCAATAAATTTCTTGAATCGGCTCAGTCTGGTGAATCGACAGCTCTGTTGGTCAATGGAGAAGTCATCAAAGACCTCGTTCTTGAGTATGCAACATGTTGCAAACCCATCCCTGGTGATCCGGTTTATGGCTACTTAGGTCGTAAAGGCGGAATAAAAATCCATCGAAAGTCTTGCATAAACACCGAACACATGCTTCGTCGGTCCGATCGAGTTCTTGATATTGAGTGGCGGCGAAAAAAAGATAAAAGTTTTATTTCAGGACTGAAAGTTGTCGGAGAAGATCGAATGGGGGTGGCAAATGAGATTACTAATGCGATTTCAACAACTTTAAACATTAACATTCGATCTTTGACAGTTCAAGCCAAAGATGCTGTTTTTGATGCCGTTATCGTGTTGGACGTAAAGGATTTAGACCAATTAAAGATCGTTATAGATCGCTTGAAAGCCATTCCAGGAATGTACTCGGTTTCTCGACTGGAAGAGTAGGTTCCGGTTTTTGTTGCACTTATTGTCGTCGCTAGGCGTAATTTTGCCATTATCGAAAGAAGTAGGAATCACCCGAACCTTCCTTCTGATATAGTAGTCCAAATATAGTATGCCAGTGAATTGGCATATAGTTTATATCTATTAACGCCACAAAAACAATATGAACGAAGAGCAATCGATCACCTTGACTAAAAAGGACGTTGCTAGGAGAGTATCAGAGTTACAAAAAGAACCGATTTACAAATGCGAGCCTTGGGTTCACTCCGTAATTCAGGCGCTTGGAGATCTGATGATAGAAGCTGATCCCGAAGTACGGATTGAGCTGAGAGACTTTGGAGTTTTCGAAGTCAAAAAGACCAAAGCAAAGCCTAAAGCCAGAAATCCGAAAACCAACGAAACGGTCTTCATTCCTAGTCGCAGAAAGACTCATTTCAAACCAGGTAAACGTCTCAAGAAAGTTCTACAACGACCTCTAGCGGATTCCGGATATTCTATCCCAAAAGGTAGCGCTGACGAAGTCTAGTTTTAGAATTCAAGAAGACCGATCTTCGGACATGTTAAATGCTCCGTCGGAAGGTCGATTTCTTGCGATTGATTACGGAACCCGGAAATCGGGACTTGCCGTAACAGACCCCTTGAAAGTCATTTGTCAACCGCTTAAGACGGTTGCGACCACTTCTTTAATAGAGGAGCTAATCGCCTTTGTTAGGAAGGAGAATGTCGTAAAAATTATCGTTGGCTGGCCTATACAGGAAGACGGTTCTATGGCTGAAATCACGAGAACCGTCGAGAATTTCGTGGGTAGGCTAAAAAAGAAGATAAAAGGAGTCGATATAGAGCTTTGGGACGAGCGATACTCTTCGGTCAGAGCTCGCGAAAAACTTCTGGAGTCGGGTCTAAAAAAGAAAAAGAGAAACGAAAGAGGCCGCGTGGACTCCATGGCGGCTCTGGTCATTCTTGAAGAATATCTGGAGGCCAATCCTCTTTCCTAGAATGCCCATGATTCATCCAATTGTTGTCTACGGAAATCCCATTCTTAGGGAGAAAACTGTTGAGATCCCTGAAGACAGTGAAGAGCTACAGACCCTCATCTTGGATATGTTTGAGACCATGAAAGAGGCTTCAGGTGTTGGTTTGGCCGCCCCGCAAATCGGTCGCTCTGAAAGGATGTTCGTTGTCTCACTGGCAGCCATTCGAGAAGCGGACGAGGACTCTCCAGTACCTTTTCCAGACAAGAACAATTTAGCGATCATCAATCCGCGACTAGAACTTCTTGAATCTGAAAAAATCGATTTTGAAGAGGGTTGCCTGTCGCTTCCAGATATTCGGGAATTTGTAACACGTCCTGATTCCGTCAGAATCCAATTTCTAGACCAAGATTTTCAGACTCAGGACTTAGAACTGACCGACATGATGGCTCGTGTCTTCCAACACGAATTTGATCATTTGGAAGGCGTCCTATTTCTCGATAGGATATCGACCTTCCGAAGGAAGTTATTGAAACGCCGATTGAAGGACATGAGCTTGGGATTCGTTGAAGCGAGTTACCCATTACTCATCAATGGAGAGGTAGTCTAGAGTGGGTAGGTCCCTTTCCATTGGAGGTATTTTTATTCACCCTGTAAAATCTCTGTCTCCTATTTCCCTCGATACATCGGAAATAACTCTGCGAGGTCTAAGGAACGATAGGCGGTGGATGATGATTGACGACAACAATCGATTCATTTCTCAAAGGTCGCATCCGAAGGTAAGGCTTTGCAATATTCGTCAATCAGAAAGCGGCTTTGAAATTTCTACTCCTGACAACTCAAGTGCCGAAATTCCTGCCGAGTTGCTAGATGGCGAGAGTATTTCAACCAGAATGTTTGACGACCAAGCAATTTTGGTCTCTCCTTTTGGTGGAGATGCGAATCTCGTGATGAGTAAATATTTGGGAGAGGATATTCGCTTTTGTTATCAAAGAGATGAGCACATTAGGCCGAGTGATCCTGAGTATAGCCTTGAAGGAGACAACTTCAGCCTAGCGGATGGATTTCCAATTCTGGTTACGAATCAGGCATCGCTGGACGATTTGAACAGTCGAATGACTAGAGCTTTACCGATGTCGAGATTTCGGCCGAATCTAGTAGTTGAGGGAGACTTGATCGCATGGGAGGAAGATCATTGGAGCTATTTGAAAAATGGTACCGTCTCTTTAAGAATTGTTAAGGCTTGTGCCCGCTGTGCGGTCGTGACAGTTTCGGATGAAGGGAAATTCCAGAAAGAGCCTCTCCATACTTTAAATAGCTTCCGCAATTGGGGAGGGAAAGTCTTGTTTGGCATGAACATCATTCCGGATCATTCAGGGCGGATATCGGTGGGAGATGACTTGAGGATTGAAACAAACACCACAAATGGATAAGGAAAAGCTGGATGCTACCATTGAGTCGGGTCAATTTGACAAGGAGTCCCTTGATTTGGCTACAGACTTGATAAAGCAAAAATTATCGGCAGGAGAACCAATCTCGTTCGGTGATATGGGTACCATCGAATTGGAGCATCGGCCAACAACCGTTGAGACCAAGGACGATGGTACGGTTGAAATCTATCCGCCACAAAACAAGGTTAGATTATCCAAATAGTTACGACGGAGAACATGATTCTGAGACAAGTATGAAATTTGCACAACTTGGCCAAGATCATGTAATAGGAGCAAGCTGTCATTACGTTCAAGCTGGCGATGTAGGAATTATTCTTGACGCCGGTCAAAATCCTAACGATGACGGTCCGGCAGGTCTTCCTGCATACTCTCTACTTGACAAACATCTTGATCTTCCATTGGATCATGTTTTGATCACGCATTCGCACCACGACCATGTTGGTTCTCTTCCAGTTCTACTGCGGAAGATGCCATTTCTGTCAGTGCACATGAGTCATTCCACTCGCCTTCTTCTCGACATCATTCTACCTGCCTCAGCTCGATTGCAAAAAAGGAGAGTATTAGAAGGAGTAGCCAATCACCCTCCGATGTATGATCAGGAGCAAGTCGATGCCCAAAGCTTTCTTTATGAAGGTCACGGCTTGGAGGAGCCATTTGCGCTGCCTGGATTGTATACAGACAATGGCCCGATGGTGAGTTTATACCATGCCGGCCATGTTTTGGGAGCTGTGGGTGTCAAAATAGATTTTGAGGAGGACGGGGAAGAACGGAGCTTCTTTTACACGAGCGACACCAACACCAATGATCAAGAGATACAACCAGGTGGTCAGTATCCCGATGAGGGCGTCGACATTCTTCTGCTTGAAAGTACCTTGGGAGCCGATCCTAATATGGCTGACATTAATAGAGTTGAGCAGGCCGAATCACTGGGCGAACGAGTTGCTGCAACCATCAGCAGGGGAGGGTCAGTTCTAATTCCGGTTTTTGCTCTTGGTCGTTCTCAGGAAGTCATCACTTTGGTGGGAAAGTGGAAAGAGGAGGGCATGATTCCAGATACGACTCCGGTTTACACTGCTGGTAGCATGCGCGGAATGTCAGATATTTACGACAAGACAAGATTTAGCACTCCACGTAACGACCCTCATCACGAAATCTATTCAGTTCAGCAAAAAAGACTTCCTCGTAATAGGGATCGAATTAACGAGACATTGAAGGAGCCCGCAATTCATATTGCTGCAAGTGGAATGATGTTCGAGAACACACTATCCAATAGGCTAGCAAGTCTTTTGGTCAAAGACGAATTGAGTTCGATATTCTTCGTTGGCTATTTGAAAGAAGATTGTCCCGGAGACAGGCTGATTAAGGCCTCGGAAAATGGAGAACAGGTACTCCTTAGCGATAAATCTGGCCATCAGGAAGTTAAATGTGAGGTTCAGAAATTCAGATTAAGTGGCCACAGTGATAGAGATGAATTGTTGAGTATCGTCGACAAAGTTTCGCCGAAAAAAGTACTCCTAGTTCACGGAGAGCAGGTTGCAAGAGATTGGATGAAGTCAGCCATCGAGAAAAAACACCCTGAGATTGAGGTAATTTGCCCCAATCAGGGCGAAATAATTGATATTTAGCTATTCTGGCTGATCTTACTTGTCTAGAAGATCTGATGTCGTGACTATTTCCACTCTCATTTTGTCCAAACGGCGATAGATTCTCGCAAAAAGAGTAGTCTTGGAGAAAGCGTAGTTCAATAATTCCCGCCAGATTTTCCAGACAAGCCAGATTTGCTGGAGAGCCAGACAAAGCGGATCCGCTAGAAAAGCTTGATCGCAATATCATCTTTAGGAAACCGAAGTCCTTACTTTTACCTTTAAGAGGCATAACTTGTACTCCTCTAGATCCGGTTCAAAATGCCAAATCTGTCAAAATCAACTGGGAGTAATTGCTGCAACTTCCCACACCAACAAACAAACACTCTAAGCTGATGAAAAAGCAATCCATTTTGTTAGTCATCTTGAGCTTGATGCTCCTGACCGCGCCGGCCATGTTATCGGCTCAAACACTTGCGCAGGCAGATCTACCGCCGAATCCCAAACCCGGGGAGTGCTATGCCCGAGTTTACAATGCCCCGCTTTACGAGGAGCTTGTCGAACGGGTCCTTCAATCCGAGGCTACAGAAGATATTTCTATTACACCTGCTCGATATGAGACGGTTGAAGAAAGAATCATGACCAGACCTCAAGTTAATTCTTGGGTTCAAAAAGGAGACTTTCGAATCGTAAATGTTGGTAATGCCGGCGAAAGAAGATTTGAGCTTTATCGGCTCTCATCTGATCCCGAGATGAAGAAAGATGTCACTTCTTCAAATCAATCTCTTGCAGAAGAGTTGATCGAACAGTGGGACCGAATGAAAAAGCTAGATGCCGATGATAGAATATCTTCAGCCAGATTCTCTACTGAAAATAAGCAGGTCGTTACAAGAGAAGCCTCGACTCGACTTGTACCCATTGCAGCTAAATTTGCAACAGTGGATGAGAGAGTAATGACTCGTCCAGAGCTTGAAAACATCACTTCGGTCATTCCAGCCAAATTCGAAATGGTAGATCAAAAAGTGATGGTCAAGGAAGCTTCAACTCGTCTTGTTGAACAACCAGGCGCATACGAATGGGTTGAGGAAGAGGTTATGATCGCACCTGAAAGTGAGAAGCTTACTATCGTTCCGGCGAAATATGAAACTGTCGAGGAAAAGGTCATGGTAAAAGAAGCCATGAATAAACTGGTCGAAGTACCAGCAGTCTATGAGTGGACGGAGGAGCGTGTTATGGTGAAGCCCGCTACTCAAAAGGGATCCATCATTCCGGCGAAATATGAGACAGTTCAGGAACGAGTAATGGTGAAAGATGCGAGTACTCGACTCGTTGAAGTGCCGGCCGAGTTTGAGACGAAGGAAGAAAAAATAATGATCAAAGCAGAATCACAAATCGCACGTCGAGTGGCTGCTGTTTTTGAGACCGTTCAGGAAAAGGTAATGACAAGAGAGTCCGGTACTCGACTTGTCGAGGTACCAGCTGAGTATGAGACTTTGGAAGAGAAGATTCTAGTAAAGGAGGCTTACACGACCTGGAAAAAGGGGCGCGGCCCCGTTGAGAAAGTCGACAATGCAACTGGTGAGATAATGTGTCTCGTTGAAGTACCAGCCGAATACAAAACGGTGAGCAAGCGAGTCGTCAAAAGTCCAGCGAAAACAATCAGCGAGAAGATCCCTGAGGAATTCACGACCGTTACCAGAAGAAAGATGGTTAAGCCGGAGATGGTTGAATATGAAACAGTTCCAGCTGAATACAGGACCATCGAGAAGAGAGTCGTGAAATCTCCTGCAAAAACTGTCACCGAGGAAATTCCTGCCGAATACAAGATGGTAGACGTCGAGAAGTTAGTCGAGCCTGCCAAGGCGGCTAGCGAGACTATTCCAGCAGAGTATAAGGTCGTAAAGAAGCAGGTATTGAAATCTCCAGCGAAGACGGAAAAGAGAGATGTACCTGCGGAATATGCCACAGTGAAGGTCAAGAAAATGGTCAAACCGGCTAGTGTAGTTAGAGAGGTCGTTCCTGCCGTCTACGAAACGGTGAAGAAGCAAGTGGTTAAATCCACACCTAAAATGGAAACGGTAGACGTTGAAGCGAAATACACTACTGTTAAAGTTGCGAAAGAAGTAAGCAAGCAGCAGATAGTAAAAGAAAAAACACCAGCTCGATATACGACCTTCAAAAAGAGAAAGTTGAGCTCACCGGCCATCGCAACAAAACAAAAGCAAGAACCAGAGACCACGACAGTCAGAGTCAGGACTTTGAGATCTGAGCCTTATGTGTATGGAGGATCGCTTTCTTCACGTTATCAGACAGTTAGGCAAGAGAAGCTGATTGAAGATGCGAAAGAGAAGAGAACAGCGATTCCGGCGACGTACACTACGGTTTCCAAGACTGTACAATCGGGAGAAGGAAGTATGGAATGGAAAACGATTCTTTGTGAAACCAACACGACTCCTGGAGTCATTGCCAAAGTCCAGCGAGCTCTAGATAGTGCTGGCTTTGATCCTGGATCTATTGACGGTGTACTCGGAGGGACAACACTGAGAGCTATTGATGCCTATCAAAAGTCCAAGGGACTAGCATCAGGGCATCTGACGATAGAGACGATTCAGTCACTTGGTGTCCAGTAGACTATAGATTTTGTTCGAAAAAGCCTCGACGCTTCGGCTTCGGGGCTTTTTTTGTGGACATACTGATGCGGGACGTTCTATTTTAGGGCGATAAAAACCCAAAAAAGCGTTTCCAGAAATGCTAGAGAATGAAAAGAATATTGGTTACCGGCTCAGCCGGACAGATCGGAAGTGAGTTGATCAAGGTCCTCCAAGCTAGAGAAGATGTTGGGCTAATAGTCGCTACAGATATAGTGGACGCCAATTACCCCTCCGGCGTTCAAAAGAAAAATCTCGATGTTCTGGACTATGACAGCCTAAATTCTATTGCATCTGATTCGGGGATCAATGTTATCTATCATCTTGCTAGTCTGCTTTCAGCATCTGGAGAGAAGAAGCCCGATATCGCCTGGGAGATAAATGTAAAGGGACTGAAGAACGTTCTCGACTACGCTCGATTGGAAAAAACACAGGTATTTTGGCCTAGCTCAATTGCTGTTTTTGGGAAAAGCTCTGAACCAAGGTCCACTCCCCAGGAAACGCTTACAGAGCCAACGACAATGTATGGCGTAACGAAAGTTAGTGGGGAGCATTTGTGCAGTTATTATCATTCTCGATATGCTGTCGATGTCCGTAGCTTGCGATATCCTGGACTAATTTCTTACGAGACGCTCCCGGGTGGTGGCACGACGGACTATGCTGTCGATATTTTTAGAGAAGCCTTGTTGTATGCTCGCTATGAATCCTATCTCAAAGCAGACACACGTATGCCGATGATGTATATGCCAGATGCTGTGCGTGCTACACTCGAATTGATGGATAGACCTAGTCATGATATATCGATAAGACGATCCTACAATATCACAGCTATTAGTTTTAGTGTTGAAGAGCTTGCAAGAGAAATAGAAAATAAAATCGCCGGCTTCCAAATTTCATACAAGCCAGATGCGCGTCAAGAAATCGCCGACTCGTGGCCCGAATCCATCGATGATTCAAGAGCTCGCCAAGACTGGGGATGGAAACATGAATATGGACTCTCGGACATTGTTCAAGACATGCTTGAGCACAAATCGGAGCTGACTAGAACGGAATAATGCCAATTCAATTAGCTCGCCACAATCATTCCTGCAATCAAGCAATACCATGAAAACTGCATTTCAGACTTACCAAGGAATCCTCAACGAAATTGATGAAGCGGGTCTGACGAAACCAGAGAGAGTAATTATCAGCCAACAGCAGGCTGATATAAAGGTTAAGGGGGGGCAGGAAGTAGTGAATTTTTGCGCCAACAATTACCTCGGTCTTGCGAATAATCCAAAGCTACTCAATGCTGCCAAAGAAGGAGTCGATCAGTATGGCTTTGGTTTGTCGTCCGTCCGATTTATCTGTGGTACCCAGGATGTTCACAAAAAACTCGAGGCCAAGCTAGCTTTATTTTTTCAAATGGAGGACTGCATCCTTTATCCGTCTTGTTTTGATGCAAACGGAGGATTGTTCGAAACTCTGTTGGACAAAGATTGCGCAATTATTTCCGATCAGCTCAATCATGCGAGCATTATTGATGGTATCCGACTATGTAAAGCTGAACGCCATCGCTATTTACACAATGACATGGCTGATCTTGAGGAGAAGCTGAAGGCCACTCAAGGAGCTAAAGTTCGCATGATTGCAACAGATGGTGTTTTTAGTATGGATGGAGACATCGCTCCAATTTCCGAGATCTGCGATTTGGCTGATAAATACGATGCACTTGTCATGGTGGATGATTGCCATGGATCTGGCTTCATTGGGGAAACTGGCAGAGGGTCGGTAGAGCATTGCGGTGCCTTAGGAAGAGTTGACGTGATTACAAGTACGCTTGGCAAGGCAATGGGAGGAGCAAGCGGCGGGTACACTCTTGCGAGGCGAGAAATAGTCGATCTACTTCGGCAGCGGTCGAGACCTTATCTCTTCAGCAATACGCTCGCTCCAGTCATTGCGCACACCAGTCTTGCTGTTCTAGAAATGATCGATTCTTCTCCTGAATTGATTGAAAAAGTAGCTGAGAATACAGGGAAATTTAGAACAGAGATGACTTCTTTGGGGTTTGACATTAGGCCGGGTTTTCACCCCATTGTTCCTATCATGCTATACGATGCGCGACTTGCGCAAAGCATGGCTGCCAAGTTATTGGAAGAAGGAATTTATGTCATCGGATTTAGTTTTCCGGTTGTCCCGAAGGGAGAGGCGAGGATTAGAGTACAAATCTCGGCTGGACACAGTACTGAACACGTTGAAGTCTGCGTGGCTGCATTTGCAAAAATAGGACGGGAGCTTGGAGTAATTAAGTAGAAGGTCAGAACGTCAGATTGTCAGAATATCAGATTCAATAGATTCCTGAATTCTGGTTATCAATTAGTCGAATTCTTGCAATTGAGGAATCTGGGTTCTAAGAATTGCGTTTCCGAACTTTGTGTCCATGATTTGTTTGAATGTTCAGATCCTTACCCTACGAGGACTCTGAAATCCAGCGTCCCTGAACTACCGATATCCCAATTTTTTGGAAAATAGAATCGATCACAACGAGGGCCTCTCTCAGGCCGGTCCCTCCGTACTTAATAAGCCATTCAAAGTAGAGTCTCCTTTTGTACCGACAGGGGATCAACCAAAGGCCATTAAAGAGTTGCTCGAAGGAATCGAGCGCGGAGACAAATATCAGACGCTTCTAGGTGCCACAGGTACTGGAAAGACCTTTTCTGTCTCAAAAGTCATCGAGGAGGCTGGTCGTCCTACGATCGTGATGAGTCCAAATAAGACTCTCGCGGCTCAGCTATATGCCGAGTTCAAGCAGTTCTTTCCAAATAACGCCGTAGAGTTTTTCATCTCCTATTACGATTACTATCAGCCTGAGGCTTACATCGTAAAGTCCGATACCTATATCGAGAAGGACATGTCGATTAACCAGGAAATCGACCGACTTCGTCTTCGCGCGACGAGCGCCCTAATTAGCGGAAGGCGAGATGTAATTGTAGTAGCCAGTGTCTCTTGTATTTACGGCCTTGGATCACCGAAAGAATTCAAACAACAGATTGTTCAGCTAAAGAAGGGCGTGCACACATCGCGCAACGAGATGCTGAAGAAACTAATCTCGATCTACTATAGAAGGAATGATGTCGAATTTGAGCGAGGTCGATTTAGGGTTCGCGGAGATACCGTCGAAATTTACCCGGCCTATTTTGAAGACCGCGCTTACCGTGTGGAATTTTGGGGAGATGAAATTGAGAGGATTCGCCTGATCGATCCACTCACTGGCGAGGTGTTTGCGGAGGAGGATATCGTGACGATATATCCAGCTAAGCTTTTTGTGACACCGAAGGATAAGATCAATGCAGCCCTTATATCTATTAAGGAGGAGTTGACTTGGCGTTTGGGTATTCTACGAGAGGAGGGCAAATTGCTGGAAGCACAGAGACTTGAACAGCGGACATTGTTCGACATCGAGATGATTCGGGAAGTGGGCTATTGTTCTGGAGTCGAGAACTATTCGAGGCATTTAAATGGCATGCAACCCGGCGAGCGTCCCTATTGTTTATTTGACTATTTCCCCGATGACTTCCTTTTGGTCATGGATGAAAGTCATATTTCGACATCTCAGGTAAGGGGGATGTACAATGGAGATAGAGCTCGAAAACTTGTTTTGGTTGAGCATGGTTTTCGACTTCCATCGGCACTGGACAATCGGCCAATGAAGTTTGAGGAATTTGAGGACAAGCACGACACAGTCATTTTCGCGTCGGCAACTCCGTCAGATTATGAGTTAGAGTTGAGCGGCGGGGTGATTGTTGAGCAGCTGATTCGTCCGACCGGCATCATGGATCCAGTAGTTGAGGTCCGGCCTACGGAGAACCAGATCGATGACCTACTCGATGAGATTAACAAGAGGGCAGAAAAGAAAGAAAGAGTACTGGTTACAACGCTGACAAAACGAATGTCCGAAAACTTAACAGATTACCTTCTTTCGTTTGGTGTACGAGTCCGTTATTTGCATTCGGATATTGGTGCATTGGAAAGAGTCGACATCCTCCGTGATTTGAGACTCGGTAATTTCGATGCTCTAATAGGAATTAACCTGCTGAGAGAGGGGCTTGATTTACCTGAAGTAACTCTAGTAGCGATTCTTGATGCTGACAAGGAGGGGTTCCTTCGTAGCGGACGCTCATTGATTCAGACGGCCGGCCGGGCTGCCAGAAATGTTGAAGGACGAGTAATCTTATATGCCGACAAAGTGACAAATGCTATGTCTCTGCTTATTAACGAGACAGAACGAAGGCGGAAAATTCAGGGCGATTACAACATAAAGCACGGAATTACCCCGACGACGGTCAAAAAGTCTATTGATCAGGTTAAGATGGGGACGTTAATTGCTGACCACAGGGATTCGTCTGGCGATACCCCGATGTTTTATAGTGGACCAGAGCAACTCTCTAAAGTGGCAGATCCTGTCGTCAAATATTTGACGAATGATCAGAAGGAAGAATTGATCGAACAGCTCAAAAAAGAAATGATCCAAGCTGCAGAGAATTTGCAGTTCGAAAGAGCGGCAGAGCTGAGAGATACAGTCTTGGACTTGGAGGAAGCCCTCGGAATGTAGTTTTGTTTGTGGCTCCTCGTTAGAAGAGTGCCTGCCTTATACGACGGGACAAGCAGGTCCCCAGCGGAACGTTAGCTATTAAAAAAATAGACCGCTAGGTTGAAAACTTAGCGATCTATCTTGGATCTCTTGAATGTTGAATCTAAATCATTTCGGCCACAATGAAATTGAAGCTGGTTGCTATGGATACGAGGTTATTGTCGTATACATATAGTTTGAATCCGCCAGAATAAGCATTGAGGACAGCAGTCATGGCCGAAGACGAAAAGCCTATTGTTCTGCTTCTGGCTCTTTAACTTCTTCTTGAACCACACTCCAAGGCGGAGTAATACCAACGACTCGAGCATAAGCGATCAACTGGCCCTGGTGCTCATTCATATGATCTAGGATGATCATCATCGCTTTGGACTTGGGACCTTTCATGTCTCCGTAAAGGCTAATCTCTTTCGACAGCTCTGGCGTTTTTATCTTCACAGCAGCTCTCCGTACAGTTTCGAATGACTGCTTCAGAACTCGTATGGCTGACTCCATAGTTCTCGTGTCTGCCTCCAAGGATTGGAGATCAAGACCTAGAGGAATTTCGCCTCCGAATTTCGTGACTAAGAAGAAATTCGCGGTAGTTACGTGATTCAGGGTTTCCAATACCGATCGAACCTCTTCCTGTGGTCTCCATTGAGCCGTATCAGAAAGAGCTTCGCTGAGTTGATTTATTTTATCTGCCGATCCGTTGAATGACTCAAGAAAAGCGTCTTGGAAGTGAGTGCGAGAGTTGGCAGATAGTAAAGATGCCTCTGCAGCATCCGCTCTTTCGATTGCTTCCGTTTGAAGTGTTCTCACAGAATCGATGCGTAGTTCCACAATTTGTTCAGGTGTTAACTCTACTAACTCGCCAGATCCACCACAGGCCGAGATGAGAACGACACAAAGAAGGCTGAGAAAAAAACTGTTCTTCATTATCAAGTCTTGTTTGATATTCTGTTTCGGACTAGCAACGATAGCATCGGCTGAAGGCCTAATCTATTTCAGGGGCAAAACCCCTAGACTGAGTCTCGAAATGATCGTTTTTAATACCACGCCCCTAGCTTTCCGTTTCGACTAAGGAAGTGTTGTGTCGGGAATGGACACTAAAATAGATTTGATAAATCTGAATGTCCTAGAGAGTTAGAAAATAAGAGATTTGATCAGATTTGAGATTTGGAGCCAACTCAGTGATTTTGCTGAGAAAATTGGCATTGGAATCGAAAGGTCGTGCTGCAATAATTGACGCGGCGATCGCTTGGTCAATGCCCGGGATTTGCATCACTGTTTCGGCATCGCTTTCATTCCGGTTAATTGGGACATAGATGTATTCTTCGTATCCCTCGATTACTTCAGCGTCCACGTACTTGCCCATTTCTTTGCGAAATTGGCCGATACTAGAATAAGGACGATACTCGTCAAATTCGTGCTGCATTTTGTTGTTCATGCCAGGAATGACAGCAAAGTCCTCTCTGCTTCCCGTGTTCAAATTGATCTTTATTGCAAGAGAGTCGGCTTGATATTCGTTTGCATGCTCTGCCCCATCTGTATCCTGCATGCTGGACTCTTGGAGATTTTCTGAATCTGCGTCATGTCCCCCATCTGATGCATAACTGGCATTATCTCCGCATGAGAAATTTAGTGAGAAAAGAAGTGGAAGAATGGAGAGTAGTTTCATTATTGCTTTGTTTTGATAAAGGTATGAACTCGATGATGGATATCCGAAGCAACATTCTAGGTCTTCAGCTTGACGATAGTAAGGTTGTCGCGAGAAAGTGTCTCTCAAAGACTCTGAATGATTGTATCAAATCAAGTGGCGGATTAATGTGGTCCGAAGTCTATACCTTTGACGCATCAGTTGTTGTATCTATTCCCAGCACATATTTCAGACGCATGAAAAAAATAATTCTCCTGATCCTAGCCACAACATTTGTTGGTCAGAGTGAACCCGTCCAAGCTCAATTTGGAATTAGAGGAGGCATTAACCTCACCGATTTCTTTACAGACGGAGAGGAAGACACAGAGGCGAGACAGGGACTAAATATTGGTGTCGCCTTTACTTTGATAAAACTGGGTCCGATCCATGTGATCGCTGAGGGCTATTATTCTGAGAAAGGCTCCGGCCAAGATATTCAAGGTTTCAATCCACAAAATCTCTTGGGCTTGAATAATCCGGAAGAGCTAGAGCTACTGCTTGAGAATGGTGGGACACTCGAATACGGCTTGGACTATGTAGAGCTTCCTATCCTTGCCAGAATAAATCTGCCCACAAAGGGCATGCTGAGGCCCTACATAAATGGAGGACCATCTTTCGCCTGGCAGATCGATTGCGGATTTAAGGCAAACGCCGTTTCGCAAAGTACACAGTTCGATTGCAGTCAGTTAGAGCGGGACAACATTGAGGAGACGCTCCGAGACTACGAAGTAGGAATGGTGCTTGGTGGCGGAGTCGACCTTGCTTTGGGAATGTTAGGAGGCACAAGTGGTTTGAACTTGGATATTCGCTATAACCGTGGTTTGAGCCGACTTGCAAAACTCGATGGAGGGGTAGAGGTAACTAATACAGCATGGACCGCCATGTTGGGATATTTCGTCGGCTTGTAGTCTGATTGTCTGATTGTCTGATTGTCTGATTGTCTGATTGTCTGATTGTCTGATTGTCTGATTGTCTGATTGTCTGATTGTCTGATTGTCTGATTGTCTGATTGTCTGATTGTCTGATTGTCTGATTGTCTGATTGTCTGATTGTCTGATTGTCTGATGAATTGGGCGTATAATTTAGCACCGAGGTGACTAAAGACCCATTCGTTCGTGAGATCGTTTGAGATATAAGGACCAAGCTTCGATTCATAGAACCAAGGACCAAAGACCAAGTACCAATAACCGATACGAAGTCCAATGACTAACGACCATAATGAGTCTATCCAAGAACGATTCAATCGGCATTGTAACAAGTGTGGCTCTGCACGCCATTCTCTTTCTTGCATTCATGTTGATTACTACAACAAATGAACCTGTCGCTGCGGGTTTTGTCGCCGTGGATCTAGGTGACTATTTGGACGGAAGAAATGTCGCCCAGGCTGTTGAAAAAATTGAACAGCAAAATCAGGAAGTCGTAGAGAAAGAAATTGAAGAACCCGAGCCTGAGCAGATTCAAAAAGCCTCGGACGAGAGCAAGGAAGTGGATCTGCCTGATCAAGAGATTCCTCAAATAGACGATGAGGTCATAGAGACGCCGGATACGGAAGTTATCTCACCGGAAGAAGTAGATCCTGGAGAAGACATCAAACAGATAGAGGAAGTTGAAGACAAACCTGACGATGCCCAAGGGGGAGATCCTGACGGCAAATCGGGAGAACAATCAGGAGATCAGGGAGATGGAAGCGACGCTGTTAAGTCTGCTCCATTCATTCTTGAAGGACTGGATCGGAATCTTCTCAAATCGCCGCTCCCAATTTATAGCGAGAAGGTCAATGCTGTTATTCAAATGAGAATTACGGTTGATCCGAAAGGTCGAGTTATTCGTACCGTTCCTGTAAGAAAAGGAAATGCTGGGCTTGATAGATCAGTAATGCAAGCTCTCCGAAAGTGGAGATTCAATCCCTTAGCTCCCAATGTCCCGCAAGAGTCCCAGACGGGAGTTGTCAAGTTTACTTTCCTACTGCGCTAGGTTCTCTTTCGCGAATTCTGTCGCCTTACTCTATACACTGCCCAGAGTTGAAGTAAATTCGTTTTGGCGACGATCGAATTGTCATTATCATGAGGACAGCAACCGTATCTGATTCGAGTTATCCGATAGCCACACATGTCCGAGATGAACACATCTAAAGAGGAGATAACTGTCCTTTTGCGTCAGATGAATACTGACAAGAGTGTTGTTGTCCAAGAGCTAATGCCATTGCTCTACGATGAATTGCGAGAATTGGCTCGTTCAAAACTACGACACCAGAGAGAGAACCATACTTTAAATACAACAGCCCTCGTTCATGAGGCTTATATCAGTCTTGTAAATCAGAAGGAAAGTACTTGGGAAAACCGTATTCATTTCTTGGCTTCCGCTGCTAAAACCATGCGGTTCATCCTGCTCAAATACGCTGAGAAAAGATCAGCATTGAAGAGAGGGGGTGGAAGAGCGAATGTAGCCTTTGACGAAGAACATTCCATTTTATGTGATGAATTGGCGGAAGAAATTCAAGACCTAGATGAAACCTTGAAAAGGCTTGCAATTTTTGACGAACGTGGAGCCCAAGTTGTTGAGTATCGATACTTCGGTGGATTGAAAGAACAGGAAATCGCCGATGTGATGGGTATTTCTGTTCGAACAGTTCGAAGATCTTGGTTCCTTGCTAAAAACTGGATTCGTAAGGAAATTGTAGGTGACAATATTTAATGGACCAGTTAGTCCAACTTGGAGCAGGTAGATATGCTCGAAATATCTGAGCCTTTGACCTCTTTTGACAGAGCAATCGTAGTTACCTCTAACAGCTTCTTTCAAGAACCACTCTACTTGTGACTCCAGAATTCTGGCAACAAATCGGCGATATTATTGAGCAGGCACTTGGCGTTCAAGAAAATGAACGGGAGGCATTTATTATACGGGCCTGTCACGGAGATGATGAACTCGAATCAGAGGTTCGAGATCTGTTAAAAGTTGCGTCTACTGATCCTGACTATCTCGAGGATACATCCTTTCCCCGACCCGAGTTACCTGCAGGGGAAGAGCTGCCGGATGAAACCAATATCGGACCCTATAAAATAATTCGGCCCTTGGGCCAGGGTGGAATGGGACAAGTCTTCTTGGCACAAAAAGAAGACGCTTCGATTGGTACCCCTCTTGCTCTGAAGCTCGTGAAGGCAGGGCTTGATAGTGACGCCATACTTCATCGATTTGAGATGGAGCAACAGATATTGGCTCAACTGATTCATCCAAATATTGCGCGCCTGATGGATGCCGGCAAGACGGCTTCTGGTCGACCATATTTTGTGATGGAATATGTTGATGGAATTCCTATTACGGATTACTGCGATCAACGCCAGTTAGGCATTGATGAGCGTCTAGCCCTTTTTTATCAGGTTTGCAACGCTGTTCAATTCGCACATCAGCATCTTGTAGTCCATCGAGATCTGAAACCAAGTAACCTACTGGTTAGGAGTGGCAGCAACGATAAACCAGAGGTGATGCTACTTGACTTCGGGATTGCAAAAGCTCTTAGTCCATGGCAACCTGGCGTTACAGCGATTCAAACTCGGACAAATTTCAGAATATTGACTCCTGCTTATGCGAGTCCGGAGCAGGTCCGCGGTGAGAATATCACTACTGCAAGTGACATCTATAGTTTGGGGATCTTGCTCTACGAACTTCTAACTGGGAAACGTCCTTACTCATTAGGTGGCAAGATCGAAGCGGAGGTGATTCGGATCATCAGTGAAAGTGAACCAACAAAGCCGTCAACGGCAGTTTTCACGAAGGGTGAGAAGATCGAAGAAAATGGACAGACGGTGATCTTGAATCCCGAGTCGCTTAGCCTGGCTCGCTCAAGCTCGGAGCAGGGTCTGCACAAGCGTCTCAAGGGTGAACTGGACAACATCGTCCTAATGTCTCTTAGAAAAGAACCTGAGAGACGATACCGAAGTGCGGCTGATCTGGGAGCCGACATCGATCGACATTTGAAAGGCCTGCCCGTTAATGCGCAGCCGGATACTTTTTCTTATCGCGTCAAAAAATTTACTGCACGAAATAGATGGCAAAGTTTCGCTGTAGCCTCCTTTTTAGTACTGCTCTTTGGGGCCAGTGGAGCCCTTTTTCTTCAAAACCAAGATATAAAGAAGGCGAGAGCCTTTAGTGATGCAGAAGCAGAGAAGTCGGAAAAAGTGCTTCAAGCTATGACGGACCTTTTTCTCACAGCTGATGGCGGAACCGTCCCTGGAGGAGATACCCTCAGAGTTCGAGACTTTTTGCTTGCAGCCGAACCAAGAATGATCGGCGCTTTGGAAGATGATCCAGAGGTCAAATCCCGAATCAGGGAAATATTTGGTCACACCTATGCCTCTCAGGGAGATATTGAAAGAGCTCTTGACAGATTCAGAAAGGCTCTGAATATCAATATTGAGCTGAATGGGAAGGATGATCTCCGATCAATATCGTTGTTGGGATCTGTTGCCGGATCCTTAGGTGCTCTTGCTAAACCCGATTCAGCCTTGGTCTTGTATGAAGAGACCGCCGAGCGATATCGAAATCATCCAGAAGACACACGCCGTAAATTGTCTGGCACATTACGCGCAGCATTCGGGCATATCCCTAGTAATGAGCGAGAGCGTAAGTATAAAATGTTGGAGGAGGCTCACGAGCTTATCAAGTCTCTAGATGATGTTGAAGCGGTGGAGCGAGCAAGTATTGCGAACCAACTGGGAGTTTTTCACTTCAATTATGGTGATTTCTCTAGGTCTCTCCCGTTTTTCGAGGAGTCTCTTAGAAATTTGGAATCTCAATACAAGCCATCTGACTATAGAATATTAGTTACTAAAGGAAACTTAGCGAGTCTATATGAAAAATTGGATCGATTGGATGATGCAGAACAGCATCATGCAGAAGTCCTTGAGCAGCGCCTAAAAAGTTATGCAATTAATCCGGAAGGCCACTACAAGGGAGTTCGATTTACTTTGGCTCAGCTGGGTCGTGTCTATTTTTCAAAAGGGGAGTCAGAAAAAGCCATCGAGTATTTTGAACGAGCTAATCAAGTAAGTCTCGATGCGAATGATACCGCGGCTTCTACGAGATTCACTCCTCATATTCTCAAGGTCTTAGTTGCAGAAATGAGATTTGACGAAGCTGAGCCGATTTTTAGAAAACTGTCCGAAAACTATCGAGATTCGGATCAATTCGGAACCTTTGAATGGTGCTATAACAAATTCCTAAGGGCTGATATGAGAAGAAAACAGGGTCGCTTACAAGAGGCTCTCGAGCTATCTGATGAAGCTATCAATACCATGATCTCATTGGACATCAGAAAGAACGGCTTAGCACAGATGAGAGTTGTAAGGGCTAAAATTTTAATAGAAATGGACCGACTTGATGAGGCTATACAAGATCTAGATCAGGCGCTCCAGCACCTACTCTCAAGGAAAGAACCAGATAATCGGGCTCTTGCCTATACTGAATTCTGGTATGGTGAAGCCTTGAGGCAAAGTGGTCAGCTAGATGAAGCTTCCGACTACTTTAAAAAATCTATCCCCCGTGTGAAGGACTTACCCTATCTCTCTAGGCCTGAGAAAGACATCCTCAAAAGAGAGCTCGGGAAATAGATCCTGTTAAAACAAAAAAGGCCGACAAGCATTGCTCGTCGGCCTAAAAACAGATTGGCTATTATCAGCCAATACCGTCAGATCATTCTCTACAATGTTGCAGCGAGATCTTTGATTGCTTTGGTAAGCATTTTGGCTTTCGGATGTGTCAATCCTCCAATGCTAGCAGCGATCTTGCCTAACATTTCCTTCTTAACTCCGGCTGGAGCCGTCTTGGCGTCACTTAGCCCTTTTCTCAATGCTGCCACTCGATCACCAGGAAGGTTTTTTCCTCTTTCTAGTTGATCAACATAAGCTTGAGTCAACTCGAATGATGCTGGCCAGCTGTATGTCGGCTGTCCTTGAGCGTTGAGGTAGTCCAGCTTTACGGTGTTTGCAGCAGCGATCTCGTTAGCAGAAAGATGCTCACTTGGTTTCAATTCAAAGATATCGAGTCCTCGAGCAATCTCTGAGTTAACAAGAAGACCGTTGTACCAATAGACGGACCAAGATCCACCCATTTGCATCTCATCTGCATCTATCGGTCCTCTGTCATGGTAGGCGATCTCAAATGGATTCATCGCGTCCGTCCAATCAAAAATTGAGATGCCACCTTGATACCATGACTGAACCATTATATCTCTTCCCGGAATAGGAATTAAAGATCCATTATGTGCCACGCAATTTTCCGCAGAAGTTTGAGCGGCTGCCAATTTGTAGTAGGTTTTGAAATCCATCTTTCCATTTTTCAAAGTAAAGATGGCGTTAGCGCCCCACTCTTTGGGATCATCAAAACGACATTTAGGACCGCCTCCGCCGCCCCACTCGTCTGTGAATAGTATTTTCGATCCGTCGTTGTTGAAAGTCGCGGAGTGCCAGTAGGAGAAGTTGGAGTCAGCCACAGCATCGATCCGAACAGGATTTTCAGGATCTTTGATGTCCAATAGCAGACCGTATCCTTCACATGCACCTCCAGCAAGACCGAGGTCTGGATAGAGAGTAATATCATGACATTGTGTTGGTCCTCTCTTGGGGCCATCGTCCTCTTCGCCTGCGCCAAAACGCGCATTGATTATATCTTGAACATTTTCTCGAAGGTTGGTGCTATCCGCAGCTGTTGGAGCTCCTTCTCCACCTCTTTCTTCTACGATCTTCGAAAGCAGTTGATTGACAAATCCACCCGGGATTACTCTTTCTTGACCAAAGAGGGTTGCTGTGTAGGCACCCGCTGCTTTAGCTTCTGCGAGTTCTCTGATATCAGACGGAGCCATGCCGTGCTGTGCTGGCTCTGCAAGATCCTCAAAGATCCTAGGTGAGCTAACGATTGCAGCCGCTTGAGGATTGTCAAGAGGAACCTTGATAATCTCTATTCTAAAAAGAGCGGAATTTGGATCTTCCGATGGAGAGGCACTGACACAACCGGGAAGTTCTTCTTCTGGTCGAACTCCTGCAGAGCCAGAAACGTAGACATAAACGTTCAGATCGTCATTCGGGTCTTTCAAGACAGAGTGTGTGTGTGACCCACGGCATGTTTGCACGTTGGCGACATATTCAGGATTCTTGATATCGGAAATATCGAAGATTCTGATTCCACGTAGTCTTTCATCACTTACTTGCTCCTGGATTCTTTCAGAAGAGCAGTCGAGTCGGCCACCGTAGCCTTCTCCTGATACAAACATTAAGTCTCCGTAAACGGAAACGTCACTTTGCGATGCAGGACAGACGTACTCCATTGCCAATGTCACAGACTTCGGATTGGAAATATCCCATACCTGAACTCCATTGTAATTCCCTTGGAAGGCGTAGTTGCCTTGGAAAGCTAAGTCAGAATTGGTCACTCCAACAAAAGCTTCTCCTGGCCTAGTGGTCGACAGTAGTTCAAGATTCGAGATGGCCTCACCGGCATCAAACAAGCCGGCAGAAAGACCTTCTCTCGGGTCTTTTTCGTCCATATTGTCATCGTTACCTGTCGCTGGCATTTCTGTGGTCGTTTCTGCGGCTGGCATCGAGGCCTTTTTGGAGGCGCATGAAGAGACAAACAACATTCCAGCGACAAGCGCCAAGGAAAGTAAATTAATCCCCGTGCGACCTAGTCGTATGGTTTTTTGGGTATTCATATTTTAGTAGTGATTGTGAGAAGGATATCGTAAGTGTCCGATGTCCAGGTTGAGATTTTAGATTGTCACGGGGATTTGGCTCAACATGAGCTTCATCCTTTCGATTTCTGTTATTTGATCAACATTTATGTCTGAAGCGATTTTGAAAGAAGCTTCATCTTGTCCCGATCCGTCTGTAGAAAATAGTTCGTCGACCATAGTGATCGCACCAGAGTGGTGTTGGATCATATAAGTCAAAAATAGCCGATCAAATTCTACATCGCGAGCGGCAGCTAATTCTACAAGTTGTGCATCTGATAACATGCCCGGCATCTTGCTATGGTCCAAGTGATCAACGCCCCCATGAATCATCAGTTTGCCATCCATGATGTGAACTTGGGGTACTTTTTGCCCACGGTCTTTAAGCCACTTTTGCATAAATGCTATTTCGTCATTTTGGGCATTAATTATTCTAGATGCAAGACGTCGAACAGCAGCACTCGCTCCATTCTTAGGAGCCAGTTCAGACATGATCAGGGCTTGAGCGTGATGGCCAATCATCCCAGACATAAAATCTACGTCCGCTTTGACAAAATGCGTCATAGCTTCTGCTTTGCGATTCCAATAGAGTTCTTCTAACTCCTTCTCTCGGCTCTCTGCTTTTTGTTCATCGGCAGATTCCAAATTCTCCTTTGGAGATTCCACAGCCATCTGCTTAGGTGCAGAGCAAGCTGACATGGCTAAGCTAAGGGCGATCGATGCTGATAAGACTAAATTGCGGTTCATGTAAAAAGGTAACATTAAGTTGCGTCAGGCAAAAGCAAATTATGGAGTAGTCTGTTAGAATTCTAGCAGGCTAGGTGTGTTCCAGAATAGTTACGAGTTCCGTGTTTTGAGTTACGTGGAGCACCGTAGGAATATAACCCCTTCTGGCAGTTTAAAACCCAATGTCGAGCCTAGCTAAATAGCTTCTCGGAGCGCCTATCATGGCTGGCCTTTCGACGTAATAGTATTCAAAGGCGTTTTTGGACATTAAAGCTAGCCTGAAAGGCCCTTTTCGATAGGCCAACCAGAGATCCACGACCTTGGTGTCTAGTAGTATGTCGGCATCCGGGATGAAAAGTACAAAATCTGTGTCAACGGCCTCAGGAGCAGAGATGAAGCGATAATCTAGACCAATTTCAAAAGACATTGGTAGCTTAGCATCAAACCCAGCCTTCAACATGTGCTTCGGTCTAAAGGAAAGTGGCACTTTTTCCGTAAGATCTTCCGTATCGAGATAGGTATAGCCTAGTTGGTAGTTGATACTTCGATTCAGGGCTCCATCTAGACCTAACTCGAAGCCCAAAATTTCCGCCTTTGTCAAGTTGACGAACTGAAAGGCCGAAAACTCCAATTGAAGTCGAGGATCAATTAGATTTTTATATCTATTGTAGAATGCTGCGACGTCTAGGTTTAGTCCTCCGCTTTTGCCGATTGGTAAAAGAGTTCTATAGCCCAGTTCAAGGCTTGAGCTAGTCTCTGGCTTAATGGTCGGGTTGCTTATGATCGGGAAGAAATCTCGATTTTCGGTGAAACGCTCAGCAAGTCCCGGGACACGAAATCCTTTGCCACTTGAAAGACGAAGCGAGGAATTTTCGGTCACACGATAAGATAGATTCAACTTTGGACTCAATTGAGTAGCCGTCTCTAGATTGTCGATTTGGTAGGAATCGTATCGAAAACCGAGAGAAATATCGAAGCGATCTGCCAGAGTATATTCTCCCTGTATGAAGCCAGCCAACTCGGGTTGTGAGCTAGTTGAATCTCCGTCAGGGGTCAAATAAAAAGACGAAGTAGTTCCAAGTTGATCTCGAGTCAAGCCGAAAGTAATGTGACTGTCTTCAAGTGGCGTCCAGTTGACTTGTAGCTCGGCTCCCGTCCTCGCCCCGACAGTCCCATCAATGAGTCTTTTTGGTTTGAGCGTTACGTTGTCGATCGGCCTAATAAATGTTGCAAATAATCTAGCCTTAAAAGTGTAAGACAAATTCGACAAAGGGAGATGTGTCAAATTGAGTAGCAGATTCAATTGGTTTACAAGATTGTCATTGAATCCCGCCGGAATCGTCGAGCCAATAGAAAGCTGGCCCTGATTCAGAGCATCGCGAGCTCCATTCCAAAACAGGAAATTTTGTTTTTCCCGGATGATTCCTCCAGTCAGTACATCGATATTAAATTTCGTAGACGGCCTCCATCCAAATTTTGCGAAACCGCGATAGACCCAAAGCTCGCTGTATCGTTTAAAGCCTTTGTCTGATTCATAGCTAAGATTGACCCACGCTCCTGTAGATGGGGAAAACTTTCGAGAATGTGTTAGATTCGCACCCATGAATGGCCGATACGCATTACCGTCACGCCATCTTTCGTACCAGACTTCGTATCGTGCCGGTTCGTGGACCCCGGAGAAGAGACTGATATCCGTTTCGGGTTTTTCTGGAAAGTCCGATGTGATGACGTTGATTACGCCCCCCAATGCACCGGAACCATAGAGGGCCGAGCTAGGGCCTTTGATAACTTCGATCTGCTCGATTTGCGTCACAGGCAATGCATCAAATGGGAGTCCATCTGTATCTGGGCTAAGCATCGGGAAGCCGTCAAGCATAATCAATACTCGGCTTCCGGTATTGTAAGAGAAGCCTGACGAGCCCCGGATGTTGACTTGATTGTCCATGAGATGAACGCCCGGTACATACCGCAAAGCTTTGTCAATGCTGGTGGCATTTTGGTTCTGGATTGCCCTAGGAGAAATAATGTTCAAGCTCACAGGGACACTGCCAGATGCCTGTTCTCGTCGGGAAGCGGTGACAACCACTTCTGACGAGTTGTACAATATTTCAGTCAGTGTTAGATCGAGCCTGAGGACCTGGCCAACAGATAGTGAGACTTGTCTTTTCTCTGTTCGAAATCCGACGGCAGAAAAACTTATTTCATAGTCGGAAGCTGATATGGATCGAATTTCATAATTCCCGTTGGCATCACTCGCTGCTCCCATACTGCTTTCCGTCAGACGAACATTCACCCCAGGAATAACCTCTCCAGATTCGTCCACGATCCTTCCAAGGATGTTGGCGCTTTGTCCATAGAGAGAGTGACTTGAAAAAGCCAGAGTAAGGAATAGGAGAAGACACGGTATTTTGAATACTTTACTCACCTACTCTGGCGGGAAGGGAGGCCGATTGTAAAAATCGACGTGAACACTGACCCTTGTTGTTTGGTCTTTCATCACCATGAACATTCCATCTCCTTCCAGAACCAGACCAACGGGTTGCCAATCAAAAAAACTTTCGCTGAATTGTTGCGCCACGCCATTGTAGACATAATCACCTTCTTGCACGGGATCCAAAATGATCTGCTCAAAGAAGCGCAAAGTGTCGTTAAGCCAAACGGGTTTGATTGATGTCGAAAACTCAATTTCGTTGAGCATGAGAAAGTCTGCGGTGTCACGGGGAAGAAATCTCATCGCCACAAAACGTAAATCATTAAGTGAATCTGAAGGCGGGATTCTTCCCTCGTAGCTCAGATCGACGACAATTCGACCTGCGCCCAATTCGGGAGGCGGCTCAAAGCCGTGATCACAGGATAATGTCAGTCCGGTGATCGCCAATACGAGAATCGTGGCGACAGAATATTTTCTTGCCGAGGTCATTACCAAGATCTCAATTTGCCGAGTTTGGACATATCGAGTTTCAGCTTTACATGTCCCAAGGTCTTCGAACCCGAATGATCTGTCGTTGTCTCTGAACATTCTTCGCAGGCCTGTTCGCGATGAGTAAATTGATTAAAACCAAAATTAGCTTCAAGCTGAGCCCAGGGTCTGGGTCGATAGAAAAGGCCGACAGACTCTCGCAAAATGTGTCCTCGTTCATTGTCGAACAGGAACGATGCATCATCTTCTGGGAAATCCTTGGTGATCCTACCATCATCGTCAAGTATTAGCAGGTCGAAATTTAGCCGGATGAACCCACCGGCAAGCCAACTAGGACTATGTTCTAGAAAGGTACCATAACTCAGATAGTCGTTGAATTGCGTTCCAATGCCTCGAAGGAGATAGAGGTATTGACCTTCATCCTGTTCTGTATTGTAAACTCTTCCTGATACTAGATCGAATTGAAAACCGATATCGGCAAAATCAATTCCACTGTAGGTGCTAGTCATGGCAAGCGCTAGAGAACCAGGTTCATCACCGAATTTCAGATCGAGATCATCGACCAATAGCTGCCCTTGAAGCGTGAATTGATTGTGATAGGCCCACAGCGACCCGGCTATAAATCCATTGTTTTCTTCGTTCTTTGGACTGTTGTCTACCATCAATAGAAAATTGCTCAATGGGTTCAAGTACCGCAAGGAGATGCCGGCGTTAGGTCCAGAAATCAGGCTGGACTCCATAAAGCTAAGAGTAAGATTCCGAAGTGGTCGCCAATCTATACGATGAGCGGCAAGGTAGCGGCGAATGGGCGTCTCACTTTCTCCACTGCCCCGATTGCCCGCTCGACCGGTATATCCTAATTGTGTTGACCACGAATCCAACTCTCCATAGACAGAGGTGAGGGAAAGACTTTTTCCTCCCAGCCGAAAAAAGAGTTGATCGAAAGAATTGGCATTGCTACTAAGTAGGAGTGCAGTTTGGTCAGTAGGAGCCCAGTGGTTTTTAAATCGACCGAGATAGGCTTTTACCTTCTCCTTTGAATAGCCTAAATAGCTTTCCTCATTTCGAGCGATGAGTCTGTTGGCCGCATCGAGACCATCTGGATCCTCATCGTAATAAAGGTTATGACTTCCTCCAATCTGGCCAATAAAGCCGCCACTCTCGTAAAACATGCGAAGGTGAATGCGCGAAAAGGCCTGCACATCTTCACCAAGTGGACGAAGAAGGTCCTTTCTTTCACTGTTAATTAGATCAAGTTCGGCCTCGGCCACGATTCCTATTTCTTTGCCATTTCCCGAGACAAAGTCGCGGAGAGCTTCGACCCAAAATATTTCCTTCTGACTCTTAGCGTCATTACTTTTAAGAGATGATTTGAGCTCCCCTACTGTATAGGGTAATCTCGTTGGGTGAAGTTCCAGCAACATTCCCCGTCTTTGAAGTCGCGCGATGTATTGATAAGACCAGTGATCGACAGGAATAAATGATCCATTTTGGGCGAAAAGATCGCTACCGCTAGTGACGGTGATTGCGAGTAGCCACAAAAGGCTAATTGCTAAGGGTCTGTTCATGCTTGGTAAGAAGGACTTATCTAGTTGAACAAGATTCATGCTTCTATGTATGAACGCAATTCCTTTTTCACCTGTGGATTATATAAAAGACTCATGTGTCTAAACTCGTGTCTGATTTTTGATACCTTTGTCTCTTTTGTAGATTCTGATAATTGATACTACGTCCGAACATCGCAATAAATCCAATTAGTGCTTTTGGTACCCACCCGGTTGTCCTATGATCAGGCGTGTTGAAAATACAACTTTACTGCTGACAGACTTTGTAACTCTGAATGCAACCTTCCTGCTATACTATTTAGCAAGGTTTAGATGGAACTGGTTGCCGGCGGGTCCTGAGCCACCATCGATTTTTGGCACTATGCTGATTATCACACTATTGTGGATGGTTCTCTTCGCGATGAGTGGTCTTTACCGATCAGATTTTGCCCCAAGTAGATTTGACGAGCTGGTTTTGCTAGGCAAAGTGGTTATTTTTGGAAGTTTGATGCTCTTTTTCCTTGTATTTGGGAATGTATTGACCGCCGGTGCTGCTCGAAGGAATCTTCTGTACTATTGGGGATTCGCATTTAGTATGACGGCATTTGGCCGAGTCATATATAGGTCGATTCAAAAGGCACTTCTCAAACGCGGCTACGGCGTCCACAAAGCGCTCATTATCGGATGGAATGAGAGAGTACACGAGCTTTATGAGGAAGTCGCCAAGTATCCTGTTGCGGGCCTAAAAATCGTTGGAGCTATTCGGCTAAAGGAAGAACAGATCAAAGAGGAGGTTCCAGAAGAGGAACTCGTAGAGGTGGAAGCTGAAGTCGATAAGCCTTTTGTCTTTAGTCCCGGAAAGCGAAGAGAGGACATGCCTCTTAGTTTTTCTGATTCCTCGACAGGCGAGGAAAGCGAATATCTTAGATCAGTTTACGCTCTGCCGAGAGTAATTAAGCAACTTGGAGTCGAAGACGTTCTCGTGGTTCTAGGAGCAAGATCAAGCGATGTCTTAGCCGAGGTTATTAGGGTCTGTGATGGACAGAAAGTAAATCTCAAGCTCGTTCCGGACTTCTATCACATATTAAGTGGGATGGCACATACGGAGCAGATCTACGGATTGCCTCTGCTAGAGGTAAATGCCGCTCCAATGAAGCCTTGGCAGATTGTTGGAAAGAGAATTATGGACATCGTTGTCTCCTCGATCATATTGCTACTTGGTGCGCCTATTTGGTTCACTGTTGGCATGTTAGTTCGACTATCATCTCCTGGTCCTGCCATTTTCAAGCAGGAACGAGTGGGCAAAGAGGGAAAGTTGTTTACCATGCTGAAATTTAGAACTATGATCAAAGATGCCGAGAAGGACACTGGTCCAGTATGGGCATCAGAGTCTGATTCCCGCTATACGAAAATGGGGAAGTGGATGCGAAAAACTCGGATTGACGAGATTCCGCAGCTCTGGAACGTGGTAAAGGGGGAGATGAGTCTTGTGGGCCCGCGTCCAGAACGACAGTTCTTTGTAGCAAAGCTGACGTCACAGATACCCATGTATCACAGAAGACTACGTGTCAAGCCCGGGATCACAGGTCTTGCTCAAGTAAAGTGGAAGTACGACGAAACCATCGATGACGTGAGACAAAAGGTCAAATATGACCTTTCATATACAAGCAACATGAGTCTCGGAATGGATCTGAAAATTCTTTTCGCTACACTGCGCACGGCATTGAAGCGGGAAGGACAGTAGGCTATCTTCTGGGGTCATTAATCGATTTCAACTCGGACCCTCTTGTCCCACCAATCCCAGAGAAAATTGTCCTCCGAAGTAAGTGACATTCAAGTTGCAGCAGACTACGCAGCTTTATACAGAGCGTTAAAACTACCTCGAACGATAGAGGAGAAAATGTTGCGCCTGATTAGGCAAAATAGAATCTCAAAATGGTTCAGTGGTTTTGGTCAAGAAGCAATTTCTGTTGGTGTTGCCCTTGGGCTTGAGAAAGACGACATGATTTATCCGACACACAGAAATCTGGGTGTTTGGACGACCCGAGAAATTCCCCTCCTTCCGCTTTTCTGCCAACTCATGGGCCGTGAGGGAGGATTCACCAAAGGTAGAGACAGATCTTTTCATTTCGGGAAACTCGATGCGAGTATAGTAGGAATGATCTCACATTTGGCAGCTATGCTTCCCGTAGCCTGCGGATCAGCTCTAGCTTCAGTCCTCGACAGAACAGGAGATGTCTCGGCTGTTTTTTGTGGTGACGGTGCCACGCGGGAGGGAGATTTTCATGAAGCTCTGAACCTCGCCTCAGTCTGGAAATTGCCTGTCATCTTCATTGTTGAGAACAATGGTTACGGCTTGTCAACCCCTACTGGTGAAGCACTTGGTTCGGATTCGATCGCCGCCGCTGCCCAGTCTTATGGTATGCACGGAGAGATCGTAGACGGCAATAACCTGCTAAGTGTAATTATCGCCGTTCGAAAAGCTGCCTCAAGAGGAAGGGAAGGAAAGGGACCAACGCTCCTGGAAATGAAAACATTTCGACTACGAGGTCATGAGGAAGCGTCAGGCGTCAAGTACGTTCCCAAAGAGCTGATCAAGGAATGGGAGGGCAGGGATCCAGTAGATCGTTTTGTCAATCATCTCACCAGGGGCGATCTATTGTCATCGTCTGATATGCAGCGGATTGATGGCGAGCTACAGCAAGAAGTAGAAGTGGCTGCCGAAGAGGCTTTGCTATCAGCAGTAGTTGAAAGTACACCGTCGCAGGAGAGAGAGGATGTATTCGCAAGTCACATATTTCACCCCTTCGATACGTCCAATGGGCAAAGCGAGGAAAAACGATTTGTCGATGCCGTGAAAGACAGTCTCCACTTCGTGATGAGTGAGGACAGCAAGGCATTGATAATGGGGCAGGACGTCGCAGAATATGGAGGAGTTTTCAAGGTTACGGAGGGATTCGTGGAGGAGTTCGGGAAAGACAGAGTTCGCAATACGCCCATTATTGAATCAGGAATTATTGGAGCGGCGATGGGATTGGCTTTGAAGGGATTTCGACCAATTGTCGAGATGCAATACGCTGATTTTATTACCTGCGGATTTAACCAGATCGTAAACAATTTGGCCACGACGCATTATCGTTGGGGTCAACCAATAAATGTGACAATTCGAGCACCCTTTGGCGGAAATATTGGAGCAGGACCTTTCCACTCTCAATCTTCTGAAGCGTGGTTTTGCCACGTACCAGGTTTGAAAGTCGTAATACCTTCCTCACCTGAAGATGCAAAGGGCCTTCTTATCGAAGCCATAAAAGACCCAAATCCCGTGTTGTTTTTTGAGCACAAGTACCTCTACAGATCCCTGAGGTCAATGGTGCCAAACGGCGGATACAATACTCCGCTAGGTGTGGCGAAACTTTCCCGCGAGGGGAGTGACATGACGATCGTGAGCTATGGACTGGGAGTTCACTGGGCTTTGGAATTGGCTGAGGAATATGAGAAAGCGGGAGCCGAAAGCATCGAGGTAGTTGATCTGCGGACCTTGAAGCCTTGGGATCGAAAGACTGTCTTTAATTCGGTCAAAAAGACGGGTCGATGTTTGGTTCTTCATGAGGCCGCTCTTACGGGAGGCTTTGGCGGGGAGATTGCAAGCTCTATCTCTAAGGAATTATTTTCACACCTTGATGCTCCTGTCTTTAGAGTCGGCGGCGAAGACATGCCTATTCCCTTTTCAATTAATTTGGAGAAAGAAATTTATTCTGCAAAAAGTCGCCTGCATTCCTCAGCCAAAGAGCTGCTTTCGTATTAGCAATTTCTGACCGAGAAGACTCCAAAACCGGGCTGTGACAAATCTCCGAGTTTATTCTCCGAGTTTTTTGTGCGCGAGATAAGCTGCTCCAATTATTCCAGCGTCGTTGGCTAATTTTCCGGGTACGACTGGGACTGGAATTTTGATTTTGCCAACCCAATTTTCATGGTACTTTTCTCTGCTTATTCCACCGCCAATAATAAAAAGATCAGGATTCAGGGTAAAATCCAAATGGAGCAATAGTTTTCTCATACGAGCTCTCCATTGGGCCCAATTGATTACCTTCTTTTTTATCATTTGGCCATTCACAAAGTGCTCTGAAATATCACCTTTGAATTCGATATGACCAAGTTCAGTATTTGGATGAAGTCTTCCGTCCACGAAAATTGCGCTACCGATACCGGTGCCCATCGTGAGCATAATAATTGTGCCTTTCTTGCGTTTCCCAGCGCCAAAAAGAACCTCTGCCACCCCGGCCGCATCAGCATCATTCACAACAAGGTTTTTCCTATGGGTATGCTTTCGTATGAGTTTCTCTACATTGGCGTCTTTCCAATCTTTATGGATATTGGCGGCTGATAAAGCGACACCATTTTTGATTATTGCGGGGAATGTGCACCCCATCGCACCTTTCCAAGAGTAATAATCAACTATTTCATCAAGCTTTTCTCCAACTCGTTTAGGAGTGGACGGCTTAGGTGTTTCAAGTCGATATCGTCCAGAATGAAGACGACCTGTGTCGACGTTGACCAAGGCTCCCTTTATTCCACTGCCTCCTATATCAATCCCTAATACAATATTATTTTTCATTGTACTGCCCAGGCACCAACCTATTATCCCTTAAAAGTTTGTCCAACTGGATAGGAGCCCAAGACCTTCAAGTGGCTAGTGACCTCCTCCAAATGCTTCGTGGCGTTGATGAGGGCCTCATCCTTCATACTCCCCTCGGCATCAACATAGAAAAGATACTCAAAGGGACTCTCAATAATGGGTCTAGATTCGATTTTGAATAAATCAATATCACGTGTAGCGAAAGCCGCTAGGCTTTTGAATAGAAAACCTGGTACGTTTGCTTTTGGTGCATACACGAGAGAGGTTTTCATTTCATTTGATTGCTCCGTGACTTCCATTTTTTCTGAGCTTTGAATCAGAAGGAAACGAGTATAATTCATCGTGTTTGTTTCAATACCACTCTCTAGTATCTTGAGATCGTATCTTTCTGCGGCTCTATCGCTGGCGATCGCTGCGGCTCCTAGAATTTTGTCATCAGCAATGTCCTTAGCAGCACCAGCTGTGTCGTAGGTAGGGATTCGATCTGCCCAAGGCATTTTTTCTCTCAAAAAGACGGCACATTGCCCAAGGGCTTGCGGATGGGAGTAGACCCTCTTGATATCCTCCATGCTCTGATCGGGGTGTGCCATTAAGTGATGACAAATCCGAAGCTTCAACTCTTTGACGATTCTGACTTTTCTATTTAGCAGTAAATCGTAGTTCGCGTGGACACTTCCGTGTAAAGAGTTTTCAATTGGAACAGCGGCATAGTCGGCCTTCCCATTCTCAACGGCATCAAACATAGCCTCGAAGGAGGGACGTCCTTCCGTCTCTACCGCTACACCGTTGAAGAAGAATTCAGCAGCTTCTTCGCTGTAAGCTCCGTGGACTCCTTGATAAACAACTTTTGTCATTATTACATCTTTGTGGGAGCTGAAATTCCAATAACCTGCAAACCGTTGTGCAGGACAATTCTCGCTGCTTCTGCTAAATGCATTCTGGCAGTGGCTAGATCTTCTTGCTCGCCAATTATACGGCATTGATCATAAAAGCGTGTAAAAGCCTTCGCCACATCGTTCAAATAGGCGATTAGACGATGGGGTGCCTTTTGTTCAAAACTCGTTCGAATTACATCGGGGAAAGACAAAAGGCCGCGCATTAGTTCATCTTCTCGCTCGTGAGTCAAGAGAGCCAGATCCGGTTTTGTACCAAATGAGATTCCTTGTTCATCAGCCTTTCTCACGATAGAACAGATTCTTGCGTGTGCATACTGGAGATAAAAGACGGGATTTTTATCCTTGGCTTCTTTTGCAAGATCCAGATCAAATTCCAGATGGGTCCCAGGTGAGCGCATAAGGAAGAAGAAGCGTGTTACATCCTCACCAACTTCGTCCATTAGTTCATCGAGTGTCACGAAAGTCGCCTTCCGCGTGCTCATTTTAACAGGATTTCCTCCTCGGATGAGTGTCACGAATTGATAGAGACTGACCTCTATTTTCGATGCATCGTAGCCCAAAACCTTTAGGCCGGTCATGACATCGGGATAGGTAGCAATATGGTCGGCGCCAAAAATATCGACCATGACATCGAATCCACGATCGATTTTATTGGCGTGATAGGCAATGTCGGGAAGCCGATAGGTAGGCTCACCTGTAGACTTTACCAGCACGGTGTCCGTTTCTTTGCCGTGATTGCTGGTTTTGAACCATATGGCACCATCCTTTTCGTAGGCCTCGCCTTTGGACTTAAATTCCTCAAGAATCTTCTCGATAGAGCCGTCATCGTAAACATCTTGCTCGTTAAAGAAGTTGTCCATCTTGATGCCAAGACGCAACAATGTCTTTTCGATCTCAGCAAAAATCGCTTTCTTTGCAAAGTCAAAAGCAATGTCGCCAGGCTTGTTTTCCGTGTTCGGTGTTCCGTTTTCCGAATCTGTCGAAGGAATGAAATCACTCAGGCTTAATTCCGAGTGCTTCTCAAGTAACTGCCTCGCAATCTCTTTTATATAGTCACCTTGATAGCCATCGTCTGGAAAGATTGTTGGCACTGTCAGACTCCTTCCACCATCAAGACCGATTTCTTTCGTCTCAACATTTGGGTTAAGGACCTCGACGACTCGAGCAATTACCGAGTCTCGAAGAACTCTCATTTGTCGCCCAGCGTCATTGAAGTAGTATTCGCGAGTGACATCGTAGCCCAGCCACTCGAGCATGTTGGCGTAGGTGTCTCCCAAGACTGCATTCCTTCCGTGCCCTACCGTGAGTGGCCCAGTCGGATTTGCGCTGACATACTCTACCATCGCCGTTTTTCCATCTCCAATGATGCTTCTGCCGTAGCTATCTTTGTTCTCTAGAATAGAGAGAACTCCTTCGGCGAGGAGGTCACCTGAGAAATGGAAGTTGATAAAACCTGGGCCGGCCATCTCGATTTTTCCGATTCCCGGCTCATCAGCTAGCCTTTCCTCTAGCATGGTAATGAGAAGGGAGGCAATATCTCTTGGAGACTTTCGGAGAGGTTTGGCAAGTTTCAAGGCCGTATTTGTGGCTAAGTCGCCGTGATCTTTGTTTGCTGGTTCTTGGAACTCAACTTCAAATGATTCCGGTGCGTCGTCAAGACTGGCAACGATATCGCTTAGAATTTCTGATAGCTTCGCTTTCACTTTTGCGAGGTAGGAGGACTGATTGATTTCATATAATTGGAAGCAACCTGAACGTATCTGGCTGCATTCTGCTCCATCATTTCGAGCTCATCCTTTCGAAGAGTTCTAATGACTTTAGCCGGACGACCGAAGGCAAGGGAATTTGGTGGAATTTGAACTCCTCCAGTGATCAAACTACCTGCGCCAATCAAGCTATTCTTTCCAATATTGGCTCCATCTAGAATGGTCGATCCCATTCCGATTAGACAGCCGTCTTCAATGGTACAAGCGTGAATGACACAGGAGTGACCAATGGTAATATCGCTTCCGATTCTTGTTGGACCTATATCGTGGGTCACGTGAACGAGAGAGTTATCCTGAATATTTGTTCGATGCCCGATCTTGATCCAGCAAACATCTCCGCGCACCGTGCTGCCGAACCAAATGGAAGAATGATCGCCGATTTCCACCTCCCCAGCCACCACAGCGTTCGGAGCTACAAAAACGCTTTTACCTATAGAGGGTGACTTATCTAAGTAGGGAATAATCATGCATTCGGGAATGAGATAAAGAGCTTGTGAATGCGGAAGTCCATATCGAAGTGATATTCTGGCCTCGAAATCTGCCGCCTTGAAATATACTCCATGTAATGGAAGGAATGTTCGCCCATGAGGAAGAGAGTTAACTTCCTCAGAGAACGGAAAACGGAACACGGAGGACCATGCTTGGTTGCCTTCAATCCTCCAATTTGGGAGAGGATATAAGCAAATAGTTTCATGGCCTTAGAAGATCAAAAAGTCGCATTCGTTGGGGCAGGGAATATTGGAACCGCTTTGATTGGTGGGCTCTTTCGCGAGGCCGACCTATCTCCTGAGAGAATCTATGCCTCGAGAAGGGATGCTGAGGCCCTCGATCAGCTAAAAACTCGTTTCGAGGGTATCAACACCTCGACCTCCAATACTGATATTGTAAAGGATGCGAGCGTTGTCGTATTGACCATCAAGCCTCAGTCCTTCAAAGCTGTCGCCGAAGAAATTCGACCCGCGATCCGTCCAGACGCATTGGTCATATCCGTCTTAGCCGGAATCACTACGGAATCTATCGCGAGTCTTCTTGGCGGCGAACTGGCCATCGTAAGAAGCATGCCAAATACACCTGCACTGGTTGACGAAGCTGCAACAGCCATCGCACCAGGCCGCTTTGCGAGTAAGGACCATCTCAACATTGCAGAGTCACTCTTCAAAGCAGTAGGAAAAGTTGAACATGTCGCTGAATACCTGTTGGATGCTGTGACCGGGCTATCTGGAAGCGGACCGGCATATATATTTATGGTGATTGAGGCCTTGACAGACGCTGGAGTAAAGCAAGGTCTGAATAGAGGTGTGGCTTTGAGGCTGGCATCCCAGACGGTCTATGGCTCAGCTAAATTGGCTATAGAAACTGGAAAACATCCAGCCATTTTGAGAGACGAAGTAACTACCCCGGGTGGGACCACAATTTCTGCGATTGCAGAATTGGAGAGTCACGGTCTTCGGACTATGTTGATCAACGCCGTCGCCACGGCAACGCAACGATCCAAAGAGCTAAATCCCGATCGAAAAGATCAGTGACCTCATGATGCTCGTTCCTGTCATATGGATTAAGAAGGGTCACTGTAAAGATGTTACTAGCAGTGAATGCGAGGGAGGTGTACCAGAGCTATTCGATGATCCAGTCAAACTTGCTCAAATATGGAGAATTCAGAATGCAAAGATCATTCAAATCGAACTCTCCAAATCGATATGCGACGCTGATCTCGAGACGATAAAAGAGATTTGTCAGGCTGTCGATATTCCTGTCATGGTTGCGCTACCCAAAAGTAAGGAGGGTCTCGCAAGTGAGCTTCTGGACCTCGGTGTCATGCGGGTAGTGGTAAACAAGAAACTAGGTGGAAAGAAATCAAGCGATAAAGTGTGCGAGCTTGCTGATCTTCGGAGTTTGACTCTACGATATTGTTGCTCAGCAGTCGAGTTGCTTAAACATAAAGAGCAAATTCTAAGTGATCTCCTCCATACGAAGTCGAGTCGCTTGGTATTGAAAATCGGATTCGGAAAGAACCATTCGACCAAGACGGAGATTGATGGAGCTTGTCGTGTCTTGATGAAATTTCTCAGGGAGGAAGGATGCAGAGCAAGACTTTCCCTTCAGGCACCCATCGAAAGTCATGTTGATTTGTCCGACTACGCAAAATTGAAAGCTCTCGGAGTCGATTCCTTGGTTCTTCCCAAATCAGTTTACCAGAACGTTTTTCCCTGCCAAGCGATGTGGTGCTGGAACCAAACAGAAATGGTTGACCTTTCAAAGTTTTCGACTGCAAAACTTCGAAGTAAGGTTAATCCAGTATGATGAGAGTCTTGAAGGCAAGAGTCTCTTTCGATGATCGAAGTCTAACTAGATAAAGTCCAGCTCTCAGGTCAACTACGGACAAAGTCGTTCGGTTTTGTACCGGAGTCTCCATCACAACTCTGCCAAGAGGATTGATTAGCTCTATGTATAGCCGCTGATTTCCCACTCGATCTAGACGAATGCTGAACTGATCACCTACTGGATTAGGAAATAACTCGATCTCGAAAGCCGATCGCATTTCGTGATCTTCATTCGAAGTTCGGACGGTCTCATTCCGGAAATACAGTAGACCTCCTTCCACTGAGCCGGTTATTAAGTCGTCCTGGCTATCACGTCTAAGAGGTCCCATCGTAGCGGTCGAAAAACTAGGTAGGTCTAAAAAGTCCTCCAACAGTATTGTGAAACTATATTGTCCATGGGAATCACGGCTACCCTTGTACAATAAGTTCTGTGATTCACCAAGAAGTAGGAGGTCTTTTACACCGTCGCCATCGGCGTCTCCAAAGACGGGAATGCTCCTTCTTCCCAAATCTAGAGATAAGAAACTATCGCTCTGAAGTGTAAAAGATGGAGTGCTTGAATCACCGGTATTATTGTAATGATAGACAGAGCCAGAACTGCTGCCAATAAAAAGGTCGAAATCACCATCACCATCGTAGTCGAAAAACTCGGGACTGCTCTCTGATCGAACATCGATTCCAGCATAGTTCCGAATCCCGTCTGAAAAGCTAAAGTTTTCCGCAGACCCTTCATTTTCGAAAAAGATCAAGGTTCCATTATTTCGTCCGATGAAAAGATCTTGGTCTTCGTCGTTATCAATATCCACGAAACTTGGCTTAATTCTCAGGACATTCCCCATGTCGAAGTCAGCAACGAAATCTGACATAAAGTCCCTTGTCTCAATATTTAATTCAAGGACGCAATCGGGACAGTCTATCCCTGTCAGATATGCGAGACGTCCTTCTGGCGTTCCGTCAATTAAGTTGAAACTGTTACCAACAAAGAGATCTGTGAAGCCATCTCCGTCTATGTCGACAAGCTCGGGGAAACTGTCTTGTCCAACATCAAATCCGTCAATCAATTTTGTCGTTTTGAGATCAAACTCATCCTGATTAACCTTTTCGAAATAGAGAAGATTTTCTTCCTTGTCGTTCCCGAGAGCAAATGCGCCACCTTGGATTGAAACGACGAGATCTAACTGTCCATCACCAGAAAGATCAACCCAATCGGAGAGATTAAAGCCGCTCGTGCCTATAGGCTCGTCGACAGGGATTCTGACGTAGTCGGATGTTTCTATCGGGACCTCTATATCAGGAATTTGACAGTTTCCTTCATTCATAAATAGATAGAGGCCAGACGAGAAGAAGTCCCCCCAGACAAGATCAAGATCTCCATCCAGATCGTAGTCGACAAAGCTCACCGATCCAGCTCCATGTCGGCTTTCATTTGATGGGTTTAAGGAAGAAAAATCGGGACTAGATGATTCACCTAGGACTAGATGTCCATTATTCCGATCAGACCGTCCCGTGACATTTATCAGGATGTCTTGAAATCGAGACTCGGCGAGCTCAAAAATTGGTGAGCCATTCCCATCCTTTCCGATGTTTTCGTAGTAAACCAAGGTCCCATCTGAGATTGGGAGAAAGAGGTCTTTGTCTCCGTCGCAATTGATATCAGCAAATTCCGGAATACTTCCAGGATCGAAAGAGAGAGCCTGTGAATTGGATTGAAACAGTTTTTCGGTGATCAGATCGAAGTGTTCACTCGCGGGATTCCAATAGTAGTGTTCAATTTTTGCCAACTCTCTAGCGATGAATAGACTCAGTTGACCATCATTGTTGATGTCGCTTAGTCGGAACCAGAAACCGGGATCGAGACCTTCAAATTTATTCGCCTCGTAGGCAAACTGGGGAATGTCATCTACT
The DNA here is from genome assembly GCA_965250215.1 of Rhodothermales bacterium. Lineage (GTDB taxonomy): Bacteria > Bacteroidota > Rhodothermia > Rhodothermales > DATKEJ01 > CBDFNN01. The sequence goes on from CBDFNN010000004.1 coordinate 1,141,588, forward strand.
ATTTGAATTCCTTGAAAGAACAGAATCGATTTCTGATCTCTTTGAAGGAGAATATCTAGAATGCCATCATTGTTGATGTCCCAGAACTGTGGTCGTGGCGCATTGAATCCTCCTGTAAATGAGTTTGGTAAAGATTCTCCATCCTGATAAATGAAATCTCCATCGATAGGTCCAAAGTTGACTATTTGTGCGAAAGAGGGCATAGTCAGGAGCAAGACAAAGAGGCTCAAGGTCAATCTCTTTGCCCATTTTGATGCATTTTTAACCATTGAATTTATTGCAGTCGCTCTCGTCAATTATTTAGAACCACAGCCTTCGTTTCCGTGAATGAAGTCCCCTCAAAAACAATCAGATAGACTCCAGGTGCGAGACCCCTTCCGTCTATATCGAGGGAGTGAGTTCTACCACCACTTGTAAGACCTTCGAATATCACCGCAAATTCCCGTCCAATGGAATCGTACAATTTGGCGCTCACCCATTGATTTTCACGTGTAGCAAAACGAATCCGAGATGAGGACGAAAATGGATTTGGGTAAGCGTCGTAAACGATCTCGTCACCCGGTATTTCAACTTCGAGTTTCTTAGTTGGCCAATAATTAAAGTTTCCGTTAATGTCTAGCGCTTTCACTCTGACGGAATATTCACCTGGACCGTCCAAGGGAATTTGATAGCTGTATTCCGAAATTCCGCCAGCAATGTTTTGTCCCTCGATGTAGGCAATAGATTCTAAAAAAGGACTATCTACAGCAAACTCAATATTGAATCCGAGAATATTGTCTTCTGAAAGAGTTGACCAACTTAGTTGGATAGCCTCGTCTTGAATACTTGCTGTGAATGGTCCTTTTTCTAGTCCACTTCCGTTGGTACAATTTTCAGAAATGAAAGATTGGTCATGAGGACGAATGATGAATAGCCCTTCTGCCATATTACTCACGGCAATGTTGCCGCTGCAAAAATAGGGGTAATTCGACCAACTACCTCCGAAGCGGGCAAGATCTGTGTCTGGAACGGTATCGAAGTGACCGAGAGCTTGGAGCAGGTCACCCCTTTCATTGTCCACTGCGGCTTCACGGTCCAACTTGTACATCCTAAATCCTGAGTTATAGTTGGCCATGAAAACGAAATCCTTTTGGATGTACAGATTGTGATCTATGGACATCGTGGAATGGGTAAACACCCTTGGGTTGGGATTGTCGAGGTCTGACATATCCCAGACAAAAGTGCGGGTGAATGCCTGTCCATTGGATTCGTCTAATTCGTCGTTAGAAAGAAAATATTCGTGATCATCCGTAAGCCATCCTTGGTGGATGTAGCCCGATGTCGGATATTCGCTCCGAGATATTTGGATGGGATTAGTCTTGTCGCTAAAGTCGACTATTGTAACGGTGTTGGTATTTGAGGCAATGCATATTTCCTTGCCAAGATGCTCCGCATCGGGACCTCGATAAATAACACATTGCGCGTCGTGAGTGTATCCATCCTCACTAAAACAACCGGCGAAAACAGGTTGGCTGGGATCTCTAATATCGATGGCGTGAAGTCCGCCTGAACAATTATTTGCGCTGCTACGACTCCCAACAGCATAGGCAAAACCCGATTCTTCATTGATGACCAAATTGTGGACTCGACTTACATTTCGGTATACAGCGATCGGATGGATATCCGGGACTGACTCGCGATCAACTGTTCTGACGACTCTAAGATCAACAACTTGAACGCCGTGGGCTAAAGCTTCACTAACAATAAAGGCGTGATCATTGTAGACCTTAATGTCGCGCCAACTACTGGGCGCCGTTTGGGTCTGAATCCGAAAGACGAGTTCGGGATTTGTGGCATCGGTAATATCTACGACAACGGTAGATTGGGCGGTGCCCATCAAGACGTATTCTCGGTTGTCGCTAGGGTCGGTCCATCCCCAAATATCATTGCCATTCGAAGGAGTAGTGTTTAACCAGGAATTCGGTCTATGTGACATTAGGTCAACATTCCAACAGGGGTAGGTGCCAGCCATTCCGTCGAGGCATGCGGCTTCCTGCGCAAAGGCGCTTGATTGAGAAAAAAGGCTGGCCAAAAGTATGGCGCTAGCTAGTCGCAAAGCTTCGCTTGATTTATGACAGATCGAGATCGCACAAGATAGTCAGATTAGCTAGACTTTGAGAGGGAATAGGGAGTCAACACCTGCTATCAGAGACAATCGAGTGTCGATCAACAGGTCAGATTCTTGAGAGGGATCAGATGGGCTGGCAGTCTAGAACTACCAAGTGCAAAGTCTCTCTAGATATTTGTCTTGCTATAAAGCCTGAGAAGCTCTTTTTGAAACTCTATCTCTGCTCTCAACCACAAAGTAGCCCTTGTGACGCCGAATTGATTTACGAGGTAGTCGTAAAATCTTTGTTTCAGTTCGATTTTTTGACGCTCGATTTCCAAAAGACCTCCTGAAAGAATTAACAATTCTTCTTCGGTTCCAAACTCTGCTGAACGGACAAGAGAATTCTGGTATTGCTCGCGACTATCATCGAGAAGGAGGACTTCCTCCACATATTTCAAATACTCCGCAATGAAAACGTCATGCGCGAGATCAGAGAGGCCAATCTCTTTCTTTAGATACTTTTCCTTTTGGTTCAAAAGGGAATTGATGGCTTCTTTTCCTGTGGGGGCCGGAGCCGATTGTCCTAGTGTATTCCCAGCAAAAGCCAAAACGATTAGAATAGTTGAAAAGCTAGATTTAGAGAGTCGCATGGTGGTAGATTCTTCTTAGAAATTGGACTAGGAGTCCCTTGCGGAGGAGTTCACTTCTTCTGTGGTAAGGAGAGAAGGCGCTTCAACGAGATCATTGCTGATCTTGTTAGAGTTTTCCTCGACGATTTCTGCCCTTATAAATTGGGCATTAATTTCCGAGCCTACGAGGCTCTCTTGAATTTCTAATATTGATTCGACAGACTCCACCCCATAGCTTTCATGTAGACTGCTCAGAGAAATAGATTCTACAGGAGCTTGTTCGATGTTGAACATGAAACTGAAAACAGCCAAGCACGCAGCGGAAGCGGCAACGGCTGAGTAGCGAAATCGATTACTCCTGATGAGAGTCAGTCTACCGTGGGCAGGAGAAGGATCAAGGCGTTTCTTTATCGAATAAACCTGCTCATCAAAAAAGCTATCCTTTGTTGATCCGAAGCTTGCTGGACCTTTTAGTGCGCTGTTCATCCACAATGGGATGTCTTCGTCGTGCACGATTCGCTCACGAACCTCTCCAAGGAATAAGTCGAAATAGTTTTGTGGAAGAGTCTCCGATTTTTGCGTTCCCACCCTACTGAGCATGTTGCCAAGAGCCGGAGAAACCAAGTCAGGTCTGTTAGACTCTGCAATCCGCTCCTTAACGCGATCGGTAAATCGCGCAAAATATTTGCTACTTCCACCCGGTACAGTTCCAGGAAGCGCGCGCTGAAGTTGTTGGGCAAGACCACCAGGAAGATCATTCAAAACGCGATCGCTTTCTTGAAAGCGAACTTCAGTTTTTACACGACTAACGAAATTCTCGTGGGCAGAGATTTCCTTGGTGTCTGGGGTCGATGCATAATCTTCCAAAAGGTCAAGCGAACTCGTTAACCACTCAGGCGCCAACAACCGTGCCTCATCTCGGCCGGCATTCTTGCCAAGATTATTTTGAGCTTGGTGCGAATTCATCTCGTAAGGATTTCTCCAGTTTTTTTATTGCATGATGATAATTTGCCTTCAATGTGCCGGTACTTTTTCCAAGCATTAGAGCAATTTCATCATATTTGAGTCCTTCATAATACCGAAGACAAAAGACAGCTCGTTGCTGAGGTGGCAATTTCTGTATCGCGCCTTCAACGGCGGACACTCTTTCCTCGCGCAGTATCTCATTATCAGTACGAACGGTTTTGTCCATGAAGGGACGAACAATAGTGTCTAAACTGACATAGTCCCGTACACGTGCCCTCCTCAAATGTCCTAATGCAGCATTTACCGCGATACGGTATAGCCAGGTGAAAAAATTGGACTCCTCTCGAAAGTTGTCCAGCTTATTCCAAACGGTTACAAAGGTCTCCTGTGAGACGTCGTCCGCATCCTCGTGATTTCCAACAATCCTCCTGACGGTCCAATAAATACGCTCTTGATATCGACGTACCAATACATCGAAAGCGTAGTCTTTTTTGCCTGACTTGAACTCTTCTACTAGCTCTCGGTCGGACCTGTCCGTTTTAAAAGGCTGTTTTTGCTTGAAATCCATGCTGTAGTCTGCCGGCTTTCCGCCGACCTCCGGAAATATGACGTCCTAGCGCCTCAAACGTTTAACGGACTAGAGGCTGGAAATCGAAAACCAGCACCTAGCATCCAACACCTAGATTCCAGTATCCAGCACCCAGTATCGATCCTTTACCTAACGAGCTGCTTTAGCTCGTCCACTCGACGGACTACATCTTCCCGATCCATTTCTCGATAATTAGTCGGAAGCATCTTTCTGCTTGTACATTCCATCACAGCGACCAGATTTTGGAGCTCGATTTCCATGGGATAAGTCGGAGGAATGAAGTCATCTACTATCCGAGTAAGAATGTCCTTGTTGACGACCCCTTTCTCTTTACCTGTTGCTTCAGCAACAGCAAGGAATTTCGCCCTAGTCATAATGGCTTCCATCTCGGCACCACTGAAGGCACGTTCGCCCTTGTACAGCGCCTCTGGTACATCCTTTAAAGCCAACTTGATTTTGGTCTTTTTCATCATAACTTTTAGCAACTCTCTCCGGTCTGCTTGAGTCTCTGGGTAGAACAGCGCAAGGTGCTCTTCAGCACGACCTTGACGTTTTAGGTCAATCGGCATGAGATCAGGTCTTGCAGTTACCAAGAACCAGATAATTTTACCCCTATTGTTGGAGTCGCTCATGAAACTGGCGATCTGACCAAATACACGGGCCGACACGCCAGAGTCACCTGAAGCATCACGATTGCCAAGGGCCGCATCTGCTTCGTCGATCATCACGGCAACAGGAGTCATTGCTTGAAGGAGGCTTAGAATTTTTTCAAGATTACCCTCGGTAACTCCTTGCCACTGAGATCTGAAATTTTTCAATTTCACCATGGGGATGCCCAATTCTCCAGCAAAACAGGTGATAATAAACGTCTTTCCAGTACCAACTGGTCCGGCAATTAGATATCCCATGGGCATTACGTCTGGGCGTCCAGATTGCAAGGCCTTGGCAGCTTCGCGAAGGTGTTTTTTCGCTTCGCCGTGACCAGCTACAAGATCGAGATCGAAATCCGTCTCCACGAACTCCAACATACCATAGGCCTCAGCCTCGATGATCTCTTTCTTCTTAGTCGAGAGCTGTTCAAAAGTTAGCTTGTTCTTGTTCTCAAAAACATCCGCGAGTAAAGACCGCATTTGGATGTAATTGACTCCAGCTGTGTGCTTTGCGAGAGCAGCTTGGGTCACGTCTGACTGCTTTGAAAAGTCTTTGCCTTTCGAAAAATGCCGAATAAAGTTGAGCCGCTCCTCTTCTTGTGGAATGACGATCTTCAGCTCAGCATTGTAGGGACTTTGAATTAGCTGCTGGCTAAGGTCGCGGAGATTTTCGGTCATCATCACGACCGTGAAATCTTTCTTTAGGAAAAGCGGATCGTGTGCCCATTTTTGAAGGAAGACCAAAGAATTTCTGTCTTCTGTCGAATATTGAGAAGCTTCTGCCATCGGGATGATGGTTTCGGCATAGTCGATTATGCAAGCGATTCGCTTGTTGTCCGATAGTCTCAGTCGGAAGTAGTTTTCCAAAACAGCAAATACCCTAACCGGGTCCTTGGGTAGTTTCTGGGCGTACTCTGTCCCCGCAATGGAATCGAAACCGGATAGAGCTCTGTTGAAATCTTTTCGAGATTCTGGATCCGAAAAATGAATGCCACCTGAACGATCAAAGAAAACAATGATATCTCGACTGGCGAAAAGATCGTTAACTAGAAAATCTCGGAGGGGTATGAATCCTTTTGTACCATCTTCCAATTCGGCCGGGACCAGGTCGCGAACGTTTCCATAGAGGATGAATTGGTTGATAGTTTTCGTGAAATACTTTCGCGCAAAGTTCTTGGCCCATTCTGGATAATGCGCAATGTATTTCTCTAGTTCGCTAGTTTTGGAAGTTGCTTTCGCCATGCTCTTATATTGATTGAAGTCGGAAGATAAGAGATCAGAGGCTCGGGGGCTAGAGATATGATTTCTTGAGAGCTCGAAACCTGACTAGACGAAAAGCGACCCTCCCTCGAATCATCGTCCAGTTTCAAAAATGTCCGAGCCATTTTGCTACAAACTAATCCTCATGCTGTCCAACCAAGCAAGCCATCCGACGATTCACTCAATCTATCCCACCGTTCGCATTCGCTATCTCCTTCAGCCTTGATCGGATGAGCTAGATTACGGGAGTGATGATGATCGCCCCCTGCTTTCTGATTCACGAAACCCAGAATAGACAGAGTGCCTTTGGGAGTCAGTTTCAAACTATCAATCATTGTTGTTTTCTTCCTGTTGTCTCCTGCGTCGCTGTAGGCCCATCAAGAGTACGGGGACTACGAGCAACCTGAAGCTTGTTGTTCTCTAGAATTCAACAATGTCAGGGCGAAACCGCACGACACTGGCGCTCTTTTCTGGCTCAGAGCCTAGCAAGGGATTTGTCAAATCAAGATTTTATATTGAGGTAGAACAATCGATTTGCACCGGTATGAATGTCAGTTTTTGTAAAGGGGAATAGTCAAAGTGGACCCCTAGGAATCATTAGTAAATTACTTTTTGAAAGACTACATTGGGATATCCTCAATTTTGTTTACCTGAAGTGCGCCTTGTCGTTTCGCATTTTTGGGATACGCCTCGAAAACCAAACCTGCATTCGCTTTGTATATCCTCAAGGTTATACTGGCTTTTCTCCTGTCACTCGGACTAACACCGATAGTCGTGATAGTCGGCCTCTTCAATAGAGAGAAAGCGATTTCTCTAGTCGTTTGGTACTACTCTCAATTCTTGGATATTTTCGAAGTATATGTTCGATTAGAACTTGAAGAGGGGATGGAAATAATACCATCTAATGTCGTTTTTCCGATTCTGAACCACACGAGTCTACTGGATCCAATAATAACCCCTATTGTCGGAGAACGTCCCTATCGAGGAATACTAAATTGGGAATTTTGTGCCATTCCGATTATTGGATGGCTCAGTGCCTTTTGCTCCTTCGTGATAGTCCGACAATTGCCAAAACTTGCACGTCGGAAAATCGACAAAACTGCAGTCGAATTTCTCAGAAATGGTGGCAGTGTTTGTTCGACTATCGAGGGTAAACGTTCAGAAGATGGCTCCTTGAGCAAGTACAAGAAAGGCCCAGTCGTCATGGCCATAAAGGCACAAGTCTCAATTTGCCCAATGGTAATTTTTGGCTCTCGTGCTGTCATGCCACATGGCTCGGCAGTGATCAAGAAAGGAAATATTTTGGTTAAAATGTTGAAACCGATTCCAACCATTGGATTCAGCTATGAAGACCGAAATATGATTGTGGATCGCCTTGAGACAATTGCCGAAATGGAGTTGGGTCTTATTCCCAAAGTTCCATTGGCTCCTCTAAAACCTCTGGAGCGTGCCATGAGCGAAACGACTATACCTGATCAGTCCATAGCCGCCTCAGACGGAGCAGAAAACTAGGAAAATCGGACCGGACTTGGTGTCGTCCTAATTTCCAAACTGTGAGAGGTGATGGTCGAGGTGTTTCGACCATAGAGTGCTCCACTCTGCTGCCGTCATCTTACCAAAAGAGATAGACTCCTGACCTTCAAAATGGGCTTCTCCTAAGGAATTCGTCTTTTCCAAATGATCAAGCAACTTTCTGTGTTCTTGGTCGAAATTTTTTGCCTCGGTGACCACAAGTTCAGGAGCTGTTCTCATGCTATGTTTGTAAGGCTTGGGACCTAATAGCATAGGCTTGATGAGTTTAATCGACAAAAATTTTACTACTGGATTCGGTTTTTTAAATCGCTCTTTGTGGTAAAACATCTCAAAGACAAGATTGCAGTGTGCCAGCACTTGAGCAACATCCATCTTGCCCCATTTACTTTTGGACTCAGGACTGAGAGAGTTTACTCGATCAATCAATCTGTCAAATCCACTCCGCTCAAAAATGTTAACTATTTCCATGAGAGTTTTAATTAGTATTTCTTTCGAATCTGTTAAGCTCCAAACTGCCCTAGGTGGTGATCAAGATGTTTTGACCAGAGATTGCTCCACTCTTTAGCCGTCAAAGGGCCAAAGTTAGCCGATTCGGCTCCCTCGAAATGAGCAATTCCTCGATCGTATGTTTCATTTAGAAATCCGATCAATATTTCCTTTTCCTTTTCGAAATCCCGCTCATCGGTGATAATGAAATGAGGAGCGGTTCTGCTATTCTTCTTGTAGGGTTTTGGACCAGTTAGCATTCCCTTTAGGAATAGTTTAAACATGAGTTTTGCAAAGCCGCCGGGCGCTTTATAATTGCCGGAGTTGTAGTAGGAATCGAATCCAACATTGTTATGTGCCAACATCTGGGACACCTTCATTTTCCCCCATTTGGCCCTTGATTGCGGGTTAAGGCTGTTAATTCGTGCGATCAAGTGATCGAGATCGGCGTGGTCAAAGAGATTTCTGATTTCCATGAGTCAAGTTAATTGTCAGGCCCACTGGTTCCCTCGTGTATCTAAATAGCAGAGCCGGATTGAAGGTTGAGATTAATAGCAGCTAGCATGCCTGTCATTAATCTCGATCTCATCTCAACCAATTACTAAGCTCAGCTTTGCCTAGCTTTGACTACTTGTGCAGAATTACGGGGCGAGAGTCATTGTACTATGAGCCAGTTGGATGAGGCTATCTGAAAGTATTCATTCGTAGCCTGAATTCAAATCCTAATAAGCTATTCCGAGTGTGACATTTTTCACTGAGATCTTATTGGACAGTTATGTGCAAGGATTCTGTTTCGGATGAATCTGATTCGATACAAAAAAAACCCGATGACCACTGGTCAACGGGCTTGCTTAGAAAGCTAGAAAGCTAGGCGATCGTCACCTTAGGATCCAAGTAGACATCCTGAATAGCATTTAAGATTTCGACTCCTTTCTTAAAAGGTTTCTGGAAAGCCTTTCGTCCTGAGATCAATCCCATACCGCCAGCCCGCTTATTAATAACGGCAGTCTTGACAGCTTGCTGAAGATCATTTGTACCAGATCCACCACCAGAGTTGATGAGACCAACACGTCCCATGTAGCCGTTGGCGACTTGGTATCTCGTTAGGTCAATCGGATGCGGTGATGCAAGCTTGGTATACATTCTCTTGTCGAGTTTCCCATAGCTAGAATCGCCCGAGTTCAGGGCAAGGTAGCCACCGTTAGAGGTTGGCTGCTTTTGCTTGACGATGTCAGCTTCGATTGTCACTCCAAGATGGTTGGCCTGACCTGTAAGGTCAGCAGAGTTCTCGTGATTGACACCGTCCACTGTGAAAGCTGAGTTACGAACGTAGCACCAAAGGATTGTCATCATTCCAAGCTCATGAGCCAAGGAAAATGCATTTGCTACTTCAACAATTTGCCGATTTGAATCTTGAGATCCAAAATAGATGGTTGCGCCGACACCAACGCATCCCATATTGTAGGCATCCTCTATCTGAGAAAACATGATTTGCTCATGCGTGTTGGGATAGGTTAAAAGCTCATTGTGGTTGAACTTCAAAATGAAGGGAATCTTGTGGGCATACTTTCGAGCAACTGCTCCAAGAACACCAAAGGTCGAAGCAACGGCATTGCATCCGCCTTCGATCGCAAGGTCGACGATTCCTTTGGGATCGAAATAGAGTGGGTTTGGTGCGAATGAGGCTCCTGCGGAGTGCTCAATCCCTTGGTCCACGGGAAGAATCGAGGTGTATCCAGTCCCTCCAAGCCGTCCGCCATTATAAAGTGTTTGAAGGGAGCGAAGGACTCTTGGGTTACGATCGGAATCCATAAATACTCGATCGACGAAATCTGGACCCGGTAAATAGAGTTGCTCCTTCTTGATTGTTTTACACGTGTGGCTTAGAAGTTCTTTTCCTTCTTTGCCTAGGATTTGTGCGGTAGTTGCCATTGATTAATGCTAGAAATGATTGGTTCAAAACAGCCTTAAATGTACGAAGGAAGTAGGCTATTTCCTCGTAAGGGCTTCCAAGAGTCGGCCCCACTTGGGATAGATTAGGAGCAGATCTGCAAAAAGAAGATCCACCCCTGCTTTCAAAGGTGGATCTTGGTTAGAATACTCTAGTCCTCTTCGGCCTTTTCAAGAGACATGGCATTGATGCAAAATCGAAGTCCACTAGGCTCCGGACCGTCTGGAAAGACATGGCCTAAGTGGGCGTCGCATACATTGCAGGTCGTTTCGATACGCCTCATACCGTAAGTCGCATCCATATGATGCGCGATCACATTGTCTTCTATTGGCTCGGTGAATGAAGGCCAACCTGTGCCACTATCAAACTTCTCACTTGCATCAAAGAGAGGAGTCTTGCAACAGGCGCAATTGTAGACGCCAGGTTCGAACAGCGAACAAGAATCTGAGCTAAAGGGCCGCTCCGTTCCTTTGAGTCGCGTGATTCTGAATTGCTCTTCGGACAAGTCCTTCTTCCATTCTTCCTCCGTCTTTTCCACCCTTCCGGGAGGACTTAGATTTTGCTTGTTGGCATATTTAAGAACATCGTTCCAGTTCATAGTTTTCTTTGTTTGCTTGAATAACTTAAAGAAATTTTGCTGTCGATCAGCCTTTTTCTTGAGCGTTCTCGCTCTGTCCGTTTAAGAAGGATATTGCGCTGTCGGTGTTCAAATGAAAGTCGTTGAATATCACTTTCCCATCTTCGCTGATCATAATAAACCAAGGAGTACCTCCCGTCAGGTAGTCTGTCATGGTTTTTGAAATCATTCCTGAGCTCTCGTCACCAGGATCGTGGCCAAAAGGGATTTTCAATTCGTACTCTTTTTGCACTTCCAACATTCTTTCGAATGTGTTTGCTTCATGTCCTTCAAAAACTGTTTGAATCGCCAAGAATTGGACCTTGTAAAGATCGGTCGTTTGATTGACCATTCTCTGAAGGGAAGGAAGACCAACTTTGTGACATCCTGGACACCAAGCTTGGAAGCAATAGATTACTGTAATCTCTTCTTTTCGAGGGTCGATGCTGGGAGCTAAGGCCAAAGTATTTCCATTCCCGTCAACCCAATTTTCAACACGGAGTTCAGGAGCAGCTTGTCCCTCGATCCCTTGGGTTCTCATCATCTTTTCATTCATTTAATCCTCTTGTTTTTGCTCTCCTCTGAGCGCTGAGGGCAAGGATTGTTACACCAAAATCGAAGCATTCAAGCTTGCAATAGCTGACAGGGTTTCATCGGCGTCGATGACTTTGATTGCTCCAGCTATCGAGGCAGAAGCTCCCTTGGAATCTTCGACTTTCCATCGAGCCAAGATTCGATATTAGAAGCGATCAAACTACCCAGCAGAATTCCTTTCGAGCCCAAAGCATTGACTACAAAGGCTCTCTTCCCGACTGGACTGGCAATGGGTAATCTGCTCCCAATACGAGTTACCCGGACTCCAACCCATTCATCGATAAATTCCGACTCCTTCAATATTGGACAGAGCGATTTAGCTTTGTCCATCAGATCGATTCGGGCGTTTTTGCTTGGCTCCAGGTTTTCAAATTGATGCTCAAAGGTGGACCCAAGTAAAAGGTGGTCTTTCCTGGTTACGAGATTAATCGATGCTGAAAGGGCGATAGAATCGGACCATGATTTTGGGCGTGATATTCTTAGTGCTTGACCCTTGACCTGGTGAAAATCTTCAGCCATTGCACCTTCCATTTCTCCGAACCATCTACCTCTGCAAAGAAGGAGCTTATTGGTTTTGACAGACTGACCATCGGACAATACGCAGGTGATTTCAGATGCACCTTCTATGAATGAATCAATGGATATTTTCGAAAAGCTTAGTCCCTTTGAGCGTGACATATTCGCTACGCGGATAAGCCAATTTTCGATATCGACACTTCCACCTTGATGTACTAGAATTCCACCTAAGGGCATTCTGACCTGAGGAAAGCTAGAGCTCGCTTCATCAGCTTCTAGGAAAATGGAAAGCGGTGAATGGAGGGAAGCGTTTTTGCGAAAATATGCCACCTGCTCATCATTACCTGCTGGTCTGAGGACTCCCCTGTCATCGTAATTATCTTGAGATCCAGTCTCCTGAATCAGCAATTCGAATGCTTCCATGGCCGCTTCCCAGTTCCAGAGTACATTCGCCTTCTTGGACATCATTGGGCTTACGAGTCCAGATGCACCACCGGATGTCCCACCGGATACTCCCCGAGGATCAAGCAACAGGACCGATCTAGTCTTGCTCAATTCATAGGCGCAAAGCGTGCCTGCCAATCCAGCGCCGGCCACGATGACATCGTAATTCAAAACAGTGGTGAGTTTAGAGTGGTGCGTGATGTGTAAGACAAGACAGTAATTTATTTATGTGTTGTGTGTGATGTGTGATGGTAAAACAACTAAATAAGAATTCTAGTACTTCGCATTACTAGGATGAACTTGGAGACATTTATCACCGGATTTGTGTACTCGATTGGATTGAAATGTTCAAGAGGGGTCTAGAGTTCTGAGACTTCGTGAGAATGAACCATCCAATCGGTTCCGAGTAGACAAATTAGCGAAGGGGTGTTCAGCAGCAGCTGTTCTGAGATTATACCCTTTGACCTGAACCCGATAATGCGGGCGGAGGGATCGCGGTCAAAGACCAGAAGGTCAATAGTATCGCGCTACCTTGCCCGAGGTGTACTATGAGTCATCCTGGCAGAAAGATAGAATCAGTTGGAATCCTCGGTGGAGGAGTCATAGGTCTATGCATTTCCTATTGGTTGCTGAAGGCAGGCATTCATGTGAGCCTTTTCGAAACAGGGAAAATTGCCATGGGCGCGACAAATGCTGCTGCCGGAATGCTACTCCCCACTTCTGAGACTTCATTCGAAGACTTAGACATGTACGATCTAAGCAGGGAGAGTCTCCGCATTTGGGAAGACACCTACCGGGATATCGAGGCAGAATCTGAGATCGATATAGATTTTCGTTTAGGCGGTTCACTCATGCTCGCGCATGATCGAGACAGTGCGGCCAAGCTCAGACGTCTGTACCAATTTCATAGTGAAAACGACTTTGAATCCGAATGGAAATCTGGGGTAGATTTACGCAATATGGAGAGTCTGATATCTCCTCGGGCCATTGGTGGTATCTATTATCCGACCGATAGGCAGGTTGATCCACGAAGACTGTCGAAAGCACTTGTTAAAGCTTGCAAGAATCGAGGCCTGAAGCTTTTTGAAAATTGGTCGGCGAAGTCGGTGTCGGTTCAAGAAAATGGCGCAGAAATTCAATCTTTGTCGGGTAAAAACCAAAATTTCGATGTCGTGGTAATTTCTTGTGGGCTCGGATCGACTAAGCTAGAGACGACAACAAAGCTGCCTTATATTAGACCCGTCAAAGGCCAAGTACTTGAGTTGGAGATGACAAAGGATCTGTCTATTGATAGAGTAATATCTGGAGAAGGAGCCTACTTAGTTCCGAAGCAGGGAGGGCGTCTTCTGATTGGTGCGACAACTGAGGAAGTTGGACTTGATGAGGGTATGACTGCCGGAGGTGTCTACCGATTACTTGAAGCGGGGCGTGAATTGATACCGGCCATTGAGGAGCTTAAGCTTGTGGATATGTGGTATGGATTTCGACCAGCTTGCGCCGACAACAAACCGGCGCTCGGTTGGACTGATGATAGGGGAGTGTTTTTTGCTGGGGGGCACTATCGAAATGGAATTCTGCTGTCTGCGATCACCGGCCGCGAGACAGCGAAAATGATAGTAGAAGGTTCGGATTCTGAGTGGTTCTCTGCTTTCAATTTAAATCGGTTCTAGAGCAATTTTATGTCGGAAGAAAAGACTATTGTTATTTCCATCAACGGGGTGGAGGAGCACGTTTCTGATGTGATCCTACTCTCGCTTTTGAAGAGGAAAGGATTTGATCTTAAATCACGGGGGGTGGCTGTTGCAGTACAAGACCAATTAGCAAGGAAACGTGATTGGTCTGAGTTTCATTTGAAAAACGGGGATCGAGTCGAAATAATTACGGCAGCTCAAGGTGGATAAATTGAAAAGCGAATTAAGTAGACTGGTGATTGCGCCCTTCTCCAGGGAATGTGGAGTCATGATTAAGGGATGGACAGAGAAATTGAAGCTAAACATATAAAGTAATGTCCGATACACGCCTTAGATTTGATCCACTGAATATTGGACATCGAAGTTACGAGAATCGATTGTTGTTGGGGACAAGTCGCTATCCGAGTCCAGATGTCTTGATGTTGGCTATAGAGGAGGCCGGAATTCAACTTGTGACGGTATCCATAAGACGAGTCAATGTTTATGACAAAGTTTCTGGTGACATACTCGGACTTTTGAGAAGTGCCGGGGTCGATCTTCTTCCTAACACAGCTGGATGTTATACAGCCAAGGAAGCGGTGTTGACAGCGGAGTTGGCTAGAGAAGCCTTGGAGACTAATCTAGTGAAGTTGGAGGTTATCGCTGACGATGAAACCCTTTTGCCTGACGCAGAGCAAACAATAAAGGCGGCAGATCAGCTAGTTAATCTAGGGTTTGACGTGATGGCTTATTGCAGCGATGACCCAATAACCTGCCGGAAATTAGCCGATCTAGGATGTGTTTCAGTGATGCCGTTGGCTTCTCCTATTGGCTCGGGCATGGGTCTTCTGAACCCGTATAATCTCTCCCTTATTCGAAGACTCGTAGAGGATATTCCTCTTTTTGTCGATGCTGGCATCGGGACAGCAAGTGATGCGACTAGAGCCATGGAGTTAGGATTTGATGGCGTTCTTTTGAATACCGCGGTAGCGCAAGCCAAACATCCGGTTCAAATGGCTAAAGCTATGAGCATGGCTGTGTCTTCCGGGAGATCGGCTTTCTTGGCCGGGAGAATGACAACGAAATATTTTGCCGAGGCGTCCTCGCCTTTGGATGGAAAAATCGAAATGAAAGATCTCTGATGTCGGCCAGTACAAGACAAAATCAGATGCCGAATCTTGTTGTCGTTGCCGATGGCTTTGCTAGGAATTTGGACCGTCGGAATATTGGCCAAGTTATTAAGGCTTCCCAAACTGGGAAACTACCATGGGTTCTGCTCCGAGACTATGGTGTTCCGCCCGTTGAATTTCGTGAGGCCGCTGTGATGGTGGTTCGAAATATCAGGCTAGGGTTCAAGGGAGCGGAGATTACAATCAATAGACGACTGGATCTCGCTTATGATCTAGGAACCGGTATCCATCTTGGCAACAATTTTGAACAGGTCGAATTCGCAAGAAGAAAACTTGGCAGAACAGCAAGAATTGGTGTCTCACTACATCATGGGGAAGAGGTGGACAAGCGCCTAATTCAGTTTGTAGACTATGCATTCTACAGTCCCATTTTTTGGACTAGCAGTAAGCCAGACTCCCGTCCGATCAACAAAGAAGGCTTAGAGCGATTTTGCAATCGCTATCCAGAATTGAAAGTATTTGCTCTAGGTGGTGTTACACCAGAAAAAGTAGGAGTTTGCTTCGATGCTGGGGCATATGGCGTTGCCGTCGCAAGTGGAATCACTCGGTCGTCAAGAGTTAGTTTAGCTCTTCAAAAATACAATCAGGCTATCATCTATTCTAATCGAAAAAGAAGAGCCCAGAGGGGTAAAGGATGAAGACTAAACATGTAGTTCTTAGCATAGCCGGGAGTGATTCAGGAGGAGGAGCCGGAATTCAGGCTGACATAAAAACAATTGAGTCGCACGGACTTTTTGCGACGACAGCCATCACGGCGATTACCGCCCAGAACACCCTCGGAGTTCAGGCTTTCGAGCCTGTTTCGCCGCTGCGTGTGCGGCAACAAATCGAGAGCGTATTCTCTGACTTTAAGGTGGCTGCCGTAAAAACAGGAATGATTCCCAATGCTGAAATTGTTGAGACAGTCGTTGAATGTTTAAAGACTAGAACCGATATCCCTTGTGTCGTAGATCCTGTAATGATAAGCACATCCGGAGACAGCCTGATAGATGACCGTGCCTTAACCATGATGACTTCATTCCTCATTCCAATGGCGGATCTTGTGACGCCGAATATCGATGAGGCAAGGGCTTTGTCCGGCGAGAAAATAGAGGATAGAAAAGGTATGATGCACGCCGCCGAGAAGATTTTCGAGTTGGGTTGCAATCATGTCTTAATAAAAGGTGGACACCTAAAAGAGCAGTCTGCAGTCGACGTGCTCTTCGACGGAGAGCGATTTATCGAGTACTCCACTGAGAGAATCGAAGATGCCGATGTCCACGGCACCGGCTGTACCTTCGCATCCGCGATCGCCTCTAATTTGGCAGTCGGTCAGAGCATGGAAGATGCTGTGTACGAGGCCAAAATATTTCTTACTCAATCAATTTTGGAAAGGAGCACATTGGGAAGGGGAAGTCAGGTTCTTGGCTGGAGCTAATAACCAAGAAGTTTTGACATGGTTAATGGCAGGGACCTATCGAATAAGCATTTTGACTTAACATTCGTTCGTGATGTATATTAGGAGAGGAAGCAATAGAAAGGAAGCAGTAGGCAGGGCAAAAAGTCGAGACTCTAATCAACAACATGCTTACCTTGCGTTTTTGCGCCGGTAGCTCAGCTGGATAGAGCATCTGACTTCGGATCAGAGGGTCGAGGGTTCGAATCCTTCCCGGCGTACTGTGACTCACCACGAAAGTCATTGGAGGAGATGAAGAAATTACTTGTATTGTTCGCGTTCTCGGGGGCATTTCTTTACACCTGTGTTGTCCCACCACCCACCGATTCAAATAGTATCGAGATAACAGGCGTGGTTTCTGGCGTATTTGAGTCAGGAGAAAACGACATTGTCTTTAAAATAATTGGTGATGAGCCGGGCTACTATATCAATCGCGGACTTCAAGTTGGCCTTGATATCGACAGATTAAGTAAGGAACTCATGGGGAAAAGAGTTCATCTTGTCTATGCAGACATGCCCTTTGACCCAACGGTAAAGCATTTGTATTTCCTTCGTCAAGATGATCAAATCATTTTCAAGGAGCACCCCTCATACATGCCTGCTTCTTTGAGGTAGATCGCTTTCCTTGCAGTTCAGACTACATTGATCAACAATCAGGGATAGCTGTTTGGCTATCACATTCTTATTTCCCCCTGGCAGAAGGCAAGCACTTTGTATACAGACATGAACGGTTTGATAAGTGCCTTTGATTTCTCACATTCTGGCTGAAATCCAATCGTCAGGTGACCTAGATTCCCTAGTAGGTTTCGAACGATAATCATGACAGCGAAATTCGTCAACCCTGTCTCGAGCTTCGCGTCATTATTTTGGAAATTGAATCAAAATGGTGTAACAGAAGCAAATGATTGTAGGGATTCAATTTTGATACTAATATTACTTGAGTCATTTTGCGATTTCAGCGGGAAAGTTTGCACTAGTTTCCAATCGCACTTGCGTCAATAATAGTCGGCTTCTATATTGGCTCTGCAGTTCATGCACACGTGTGCATAGATTGACCCTTTGTTCTAGGTACCCAATAACATACATGAAGACACCATATCAGTTGAGAATCATACTTCTAAGTGTTGTTTTGCTGTTGGTTACGCTGGTGAATTTGTGCTCGGCTCAATCCAATGGAAAAATATCTGGCACTATAACCGATGCCCTAACTGGAGAGGGGCTTCCAGGTGTAAGTGTCTTTTTGGAGGATAATACCAATATGGGGGCGTCAACTGACGTCAACGGGCGATATTTTTTACTCTCTGTGCCTCCCGGTAATTACACCCTGGTAATGTCATTTGTAGGTTTTGCCACCTTAAAGAGCCAAAACGTAAAAGTCTTTTCTGGTCGAACCACGACAATTGACGGTCAATTGGCCGAGGAAGTGATCGAGGGTCAGGAAATTATTGTCAGTGCGGAAAGACCCATTGTGATTCGTGATCGAACAAGCACCGTTTCATTCATCGATCAAGAGAATATTGAACGTCTACCAGTTCAGGAGGTAACGGACTTAGTCCGATTTCAACCAGGTGTTGTAACAAATGCAAACGGTGGATTTAATTTCAGAGGAGGCAGGCAAAGAGAAACAGCTTATATCGTTGACGGAATACCAGTTCAAGATGTCTTCAGCCAAAATGGAGGCAACACTCTGGATGTCGAAGTACAGTCTGTTCAGGAGCTACAAGTCTTTACCGGAACCTTTGATGCGGAATTCGGAGGAGCCCAATCTGGCATCGTCAACGTTACTACTCGAGATCCCGGAAGAAAGCTAAGCGGAAATCTGAGGTTATTGGGTGGAGGTGGATTGATCGGCGGAGAAGATCTATTCATTGGTGGAACGGGATTCAATCCCGCCGAGACAAAAGATTTGACCTTCACTTTGAGTGGTCCCGTATCTAGTAGATGGGAAAACTTTGGATTTTTTCTGACGGGTCGAGTGGAAGATCGAGTAGGTCATCTTAAAGGGACGCGTCGATTCCTGCCAGAAGATGGATTTAAGATTGATACATACAGGCGTTGGTATCGAGATGTCTATCAACCGGATGACACGCGCCTGATTTCTTTGGATTCTGCTAGGACGCCTTCAGGTGTTCCTATCCTTGGTAGAGATGGTCAGCCAATTACCTTTTCCTCTGGCGATGGCGCTACTGTCAATATGGACTGGAGTAAATCGATTACTCTAAATCCCAAATTGGTTTTCCGACCGACTTCTCGGTCTAGGGTTACTTATACAGCACTATATAACAAGCGAGAAGGGCAGGGCTTTAGTTCAGGAAGTCGTTTTTCTCCTGATTTCCGAGATACAAACTACAGCAATTCGCTTGCCCATATTCTTACTTATCAACAGTCTATCGGAGATAATAAGGTCTTTACGATTCGTGGATCCTACAAAAATGGCACAAATGAATCGTATGCCTTTGAATCTATTGATGATCCACAAATTCAATTTCAGAGTGCATCAGATGATGTTACTGGATTCAGTCTCGGAGCAACTGACAATACGGCAGGGAAGAGAACAGAGAAACAACTTATTGTTTCATCAGATTTTCTTTGGCAAATCAATGATCGCAATGAATTCAAAACTGGATTTCAGTTCAGAAATAACCAGTTCGTAATCGAAGATTTAGATAGGGATTGGGTATACAGAGACAACCCGGATTCCTTGTTTCTCAATTTGAATTACCCAAATGCATCGAACTTCAACAATTTTGAAGACTACTTCGATGCTGTAAGGCAGGAACTACCAATTCTAGCTCCCCAATTAGAGCGTTTCTCGGTCAACGATCGGTTTGAGCAATCGCCTATTGAGTTCGCTTACTATGTGCAGGACAAACTCGAATTTGATGGTCGTTTGGTTGTTAAGGGGGGAATGAGATTCGAATATTTTGATGTTCGCGAGCAAAGTGTCATTGACCCCCGGTCACCTACCGACCGAATTGGACGAGCAGACAACTTTAGGGATACAGATCCCAAAATATACTTGAGTCCTCGAATTGGAATCTCTTACCCCATTTCAGATAGCGGCGCATTTCGGGTGGCCTACGGACATTTCGTGCAAATGCCAGCCTACTTTGAGATATTTAAGAATCCCGTTTTCTCTGATATCAATGTGGGGCGGCTCGAGGGGAGATCTGTTGGAAATCCAGACTTGGATCCAGAACGCACGATCAAATATGAGATGGGTCTTCAGCAGCAGTTGACAGACTTTCTTGGATTGGATGTAAATCTTTATTACAAGAACATTCGAAATCTTCTCGGAACTGAAATTTTAGGTACTCTCGACAACGTTCTATATACCAGAACAGTCAACAGAGATTACGGTCTAGTTCGAGGTGGTACAGTCTCACTAGTCACTCGAGCAATAGGCCCTCTGTTGGGGGCAGCCTTTGATGTGACCTATTCCGATGCAAGAGGAAGCTCATCCAGTTCAAGCGATGTTGCCAACGTCGTTATCGCAGGTCGGTCGGGCGAGGTAGGAGAGCTATTTCTAGAGCGTCAGGTTATTCCACTTAATTGGGACCAAAGACTTACTGCAAATCTCTCGGCCAATTTTGGCGTCGCGCGGGATTGGAGTGTAGGCTTCATCGGCCAAGTTGCAAGTGGACAGCCTTACACGCCAACATTTCTGGACCCGAACAAAGACTTTCCCGACAACGAGTTTGACAACGCCGAGAAAAAGCCCTCTATTCTGACACTTGATTTGAACGCTGAAAAACGTGTTAAGCTTGGGTCGCTTTCTTACGGGCTTCGTTTACAGATTAACAACGTCTTCAACCATCTTAACGAGCGGACCGTCAATAGTATTTCTGGGCGATCCGGCCAGATTGTACGATTACCTGTGGTGCAACAAGACCGCGACGAGGTAATCAATCAGGTAAGACTGTTTACAGACGGTCAGGCTGATATTAATCCCAATTGGTATTCTTCGCCTCGCGAGGTTCTAATTGGACTGACCCTTAATTTTTGAGAATATTCTTGATGAAGATGAAGCTGGTCATATTAGTCTCGTGTTTGCTGCTTTCGCAGTCCGCTTTTGCTCAAGAAAAGAGCAATTCCCGCGACGAAAGAGATGCGCTCAAGAAGGCCGAACAGGTAGACAAACAAATTAACAAGATTGAAAAGAGGCTTCGATCGCAGTCGAGAGAGGGCGTGAATGGTCAGCTCTTGGCGCCGATGTCATTCAGAAACTTTGTCCGAGGTGGGATTGGGTCTGGTAATTTGATCCAAGTTCCATATGTCACCAATGTCAACATTTCCGGAGGTTACTGGGGCGGTACCGTGTCACCGAGTCGTATCACTTGGCCGAAAGGTTCTGGGGTAGAGTATGGTCACACCATGAGCTTCATTGCAGCTGGAGAGGTCGTGAATGATAACGCGGACACCTTGCGGATAATATCGGAAAGCTATAACCGAAGTGGCGGCGATACCCATCCGTCCGGCAGTCACAAGTTTTTCTACTCGGCAGTACCTGGCTACTATAATATGCAAGGTGACACCGGGACAAGAAATCAACTAAATAACAATATTGATGACCGGGCTTTGCTAGATGGAGCGGGTCACTACTTTGTTGGGGGTTTGAGTGAGGATAAGAACGACAATGGCGTTCTCGATCCGGGTGAGGATCTTAACAACAACGAAGTCTTGGATTTGCAGTTAAGCAATCAATTAGAATACGCTGCTCAATCTAATCTCGCACAAACGTGGCCCGAATTTTGGCCACCACAATCCTATGTAGGTGACGGGAGACCACCTTGTACATTTGAAGCTGGTTCGGGCTGTAATCCGGAACCAGGAGTTCGAGCAGGCCGATGGAATGGAGCATTTGGCTCATTTGTTAGAGGTAGCCAAGAATCCTATTACATTTCCGACGATCGTGACAACGACGAATTTGCCTATGCACCTTTCATCGATCCTGCATCTGGTCAGCCAGATTTGAGATCTTGGGCTGATGGCGGCCGACGTGGATTGGGCATTGAAGTAAAAGTCCGACAGTATCAATGGTCCAGTGTTTTGGCTGAGGATATTTTTGTTTCCACTTTTGATGTCAAGAACGTTAGTCGAAAGGATATTCCTAAGGCGATTGTTGCAATGATCGTGGACTATGATATTGCAGGGCAAACTGGAGATAATCAAGCTCTGTTCGATACCGTGGACGACATCACCTACCAATGGTTGAAACGAGATCTTGTAATAAATGGGTTCACGGTTGGATATGCCGGTGTTGGTTTTTTAGAAAGTCCAGGAATTCCTGATGATGGTAAAGACAACGACAGTGATGGATTAGTGGATGAGAGCAGATTCAATGGTATCGATGATGACAATGATTGGAGTTCGTGGGTCGATGTAAATGGTGACGGAATTCATAACAATGAGGACCTCAATAATAATTTTATTCTAGACGCTGGAGAAGATGCTGATGGCGATGGAGCTCTTACGATAGAGCCTATCAATGACGATGTTGGCTCGGATGGATTAGGTCCAGAAAACGAAGATTATCCAGGACCGGATCCGGATGGTTCAGAGGCTAATAGCAGACCAGATCCCGGCGAACCGAATTTCGAGTTCACCGACAATGATGAAATTGATCAAATCGGATTGACCAACATGGTAATTCGAACGCCGACTGATTTCGACAGAGATCTCGACGATGATGAGCTTTTTTGGAATGAGTATATTCAGCCGGTTCCTGAAAATGAGTTCATCGTCCCGACCGAAACAGCTGATGTAATCTACGTCTATAGTTCGGGATTCACCGAAATCAAACAGGGCGAGGAAGCGCGCTTTTCAATCGCCTTTTTCTGTGGAAACGACTTTCAAGATATGCTTCGCAATAAGCGGACCATGCAGAATATCTACGACTCTGATTACAATTTCGCGAAGCCGCCAAGAACGCCTTTCCTAACCGCAGTTCCTGGTGACAAGAAGGTGACACTCGTTTGGGATCAAAGTGCAGAACTGTCCAGAGATCCGATATACGGATTTGATTTTGAGATGTACAAAGTGTACCGAAGCACCGATCCTGAATTCAATGATATAAAGACGATCAGTGACGCTTTTGGAAATCCTCTTCTATGGGAGCCTCTACTTAGCTCGACAGGCGACAAAGTTCAATTTGACATTGACAACGGACTTCAAGGTGCTCACCCTGTCCCAGTAGGAGCCTTTGGTGTTAGCTACGATATGGGTAGCGATTCTGGTCTTGATTACAGTTATGTGGATGACACGGTTGATAATGGCCGGACCTACTACTATGCCGTTGTATCGGTGGATCAAGGTTATCATGATTCCTTCTTTGCTTCAGGGATCTCTCAATTTGAAAGTTTGGTTGAAATCACTCCAACGGAGAGTTCAAAAATAATCGAAGTGGACGCATTTGATCGACCAATTAACGTGGCTTCGAATACGGCCATAGTTGTACCACAGCCATCTGCTTTGGGGTTCTTGGAGGCAGGTCTTGGGCCTGAGGGGGTCCAAAGGACGGCTGGCAATGCTTCTGGAGGGCTTCAGGTAGAGTTTCTACTTCCTAACGATGCCAATAGTTTGGGTTACGAATATGAGTTTACCTTTACCGACGACAATAGCTTTGCCAACCTCGATTCACTATTGCTTGAAAATGGATTGACTACGGGCTTTGTGCTGCGCAATCGAACGACTGGAGACACTCTGGCAGCAAGTTCTCCAGAGGACACCGGCGCCGGTATTTTTGATAATCCAATTCTCAAGGCCCGTCTTTATGATGGCATGAAATTTACAATAGACAATCCCCTTGTACCCGAACCGGTAATTGCGGAGTGGTTGCCGAACACTATAAATCCTTCAAATGCGAATCCTCAATCGATCGTGACCGTCACAGCAGATGGCGGTAACAATGTGCCAGTGGCTCGAGATTATGAGATTCGGATAATGGAAGCTGGCGCGGATACCTCGAATTCCCTGAGTAGTCCCGGACGACTTCCAACTAACTTCCAAGTCTGGGACGTAACTGATCCCAACTTCACCGAGAAAGTACCTTTTCAGTTTGTTGAGCCTCGTCCTGCTAGCATACCTGGAGACGACGAGATTGGGATTCTTTCTCCCGGAGATGAGATTAACCTTCGAGTATCTGATGTCGACTTTGCTGGATATACTTACTATTCGAGTTCGACTTGGCGCTTTTCCATTGGGGACTCCGAAGGTACACAGCGAGCGCTTGTTCGAGCCACTCAAGATGCCAACCTACTTTACGATTCTTTAGCTGTGCATCAAGTTAGAGGACTGGATCTTCTGCCTTACGGTTCGGATCTGGACAGATCAGAATTGGTCCCGTTCTTTGAAGGAATAAATGTCTGGTACGACACTATTATTGATTCATTAAACGGAATTCCGGGAATACGCGAGATACTTCCAAGACTTCAAACACCGTCTGGGTACCTCCAGGGCTTCTCGACTGCCGCTAGTCGTGAGATTCCAAAATCGGGTGATGTCTTTTATTTGGAAGTCAGTAAGCCTTTCGACCGGGATGATGTGCTGACCTTTAAGGTCGATGGAAATACAATGGGAGACGACTTGTCCGAGAGTTCCTTGGACGAGATCCATGTTGTTCCTGACCCCTACGTAGCTGTTAATTCCCTAGAATCTAGGAACGTCCAACTGTCTGGGCGTGGTGAGCGGCGGATCGATTTTAGGAGTCTTCCTCAAGAATGTACAATTCGCATATTCACCATGAGTGGAAGGCAAATAAAGGTCATCAATCACCAGTCTTCTGTATCAGAAAGCTTTGCGAGTTGGAATTTGCAGTCGGATGATGGTTTGGATGTTGCCTATGGTATCTACATCTATCATGTAGAGGCTCCGGGAATTGGAGAGAGAGTTGGTCGATTTGCAATAATTAAATAGTAGAATTATGGCGTCGAGAAGGGACAGAAAATTAGGATATCGTCTTGGTCTGATTGGCCTGTTGGTATTCCTGTGGAATCCCGTTACTGGCCAAGATTTTGTCACAGACGTTTCGAACAAAGGTACCGTATCTGCAGCCTTCCTCGAGATCGGAATCGGGGCACGAGCTGAGGCCATGGGTGGTGCTTATGCGGCAGAGGCTGGTAGGCCAGAAATGATCTACTGGAATCCAGCTGGTTTAGCGTATCTGAGAGGGGTCTCAACCGCCTTTACCCATACCGAGTGGCTTGCTGATACCAGCTTCGATTTTGCAACTGTTGCAACTCCGTTGCCGTTTTTCAATTCGGTATTAGGTGTTAGCTTTACGACTTTGGGTACGCCCGCTCAGGCCGTTAGAACGGCATCAGAACCTGAAGGAACGGGTGAATTCTACGACGCCCGGGACGTTGCTGTCAGTTTATCCGTCGCATCTCGGATTATATCTTCCTTTTCAGTTGGGGTTACAGGTAAGTATATTAGTCAACGGATATGGAGTGAACGAGCTCGTCAAATCGCGCTTGATGTTGGTGTATATTACCAAACACCTTTCGAGGGTTTGGCCATAGGGTCTAGCATCTCGAATTTTGGACCAGATATGAGTCTATCAGGAAAAAATTTGAAGGACATTATTGATCCTGATCCAGTGAATCGGGGCATAGAAAATATCCCCGTATCGATTGACACGGACGCTTTTCCCTTGCCACAAATATTTAGATTTGGACTAACCTATAATCGCTCTATCGGAGCTATGAATCACTTGGTGACCTCCGTTAATCTCCTTCACCCGACTGGTTCAACTGAAAGTATTAGTTTTGGTATGGAGTACGGATTTAACGATCTTCTATTTCTAAGAACCGGATATCAAAATTTGTATGAGCGAAACGCCATCAATGGGCTAACTCTCGGCGGTGGTCTTCAGTTCAAACTCAAAGACAGAACAAGATTTATTTTTGACTATGCATGGTCGGATTGGGGCCTCCTCCAGAAGGCTCACCGTGTCAGCATGGGGATTCATTTATAAAAAACGGCAATTTTAACTTCTTTATTCCTCTCAATCAACAATCACCTTTCATGAAACATTGTACCACTATATTTGGCATGTTCGCGCTACTAGTTTGCAGTTTTGTGCCTGCACAAGCTCAATACAAGGTTGTAAATAATAGCCAACTCCTTCTAAAATATGGACCGAACTACGAGGAGGTCCTCGACAAGTATCAGGATAATCCGGAATTGCTGCTGAAAGCTGAAAGAGCCT
This sequence comes from Rhodothermales bacterium, assembly GCA_965250215.1. Taxonomy (GTDB): domain Bacteria; phylum Bacteroidota; class Rhodothermia; order Rhodothermales; family DATKEJ01; genus CBDFNN01. The sequence continues at coordinate 1,167,414 of CBDFNN010000004.1, forward strand.
ATCAAGCGGAGCAACGCGGTGACGTTCCATTTTTCAATTCAAGTCTGAGTAGTCTTGATGATCGTTGGGTCGGTAGATCTGAGACAGAGCCGAACAACTTTTTCGATTCGGCAGATGCCATTGACGACGTCTTGGCGATGGATGGTCTTCTTGCACCAGGAGAGTATTCTGGTCGACTAATTCAAGGTACTCTGGATGCTGGAGATGTGGATGTCTTCAAGTTTACTATCGATCCGGATCGGATGTACTATTTCGCTTCGACGCACTCCTACGATGCTGATGGAGCTGACGGCTTGGATATCAATGCGCGAATGTTCCACCAGTCAGACATGGATACATCCTTTGCTGTGAATGTCGGCGGTATCACCGGAAATGATAAAATTGCCGGCGATATTCTTGGACGGAACGGAGACGGTCGTAATGGTTCTGGAGATTTTCGCTTGACGGGTTGGAGTTCTCCTGTAGATGCTGCTACCGGCGACAAGCTGACCGGAGATTTCTATCTCTGGATCTTCAATGAAAATGGAGATGCTGGATCCTACCATATCACAGCTTACAGTATTCCTTTCGATTCTTTCGTGTCGAAGTTTGAGCCCAACCAGTCCAATTCTGATGTATTGACGAATAACTTGGTCTCAACACTTCCTTCGGACGCTGTTGTTCGGACTTTCATGCTGCACAATCCGGACACAGTTAAGATTGTGAATCCTGCGATTCCAGTTCAAAGTAATTCGGTATTTCCGCAACTCTTGGCGGAAGGTGATGAGGACGTTGATCATTACCTACTCAATTATAAAGAAGGCCACACTATGGTCATCGAGACGCTTCCATATTTTGATTACTATCGAGATATAGATGGAACCATGGGTCCCGGTGGTACTCGGCTGAGCGATCCCCGTATTTTGGTTTTCGATGCCGACTATACAAACAAACTATTTGACGACGATGATGCGGGACGTGAGGATATGGACGGCCCAAATAATATCCACTCACGATTGGTCTTGAGTCCAGAAGATTTGGCGGCCAATGGCGTTACTAGCGACTCGCCACTGTGGTTGTGGGTATCAGGCTGGGCATCTTCAAGTCGAACCGTGCAGGATGGGGACGGCACTAGAAATGTTGACAACAGGGATCCAGGTAGAATGATGTACAAGGTCTATGTCCACCAATATCTCAGCGATCCAAATGAAGTAGAGCCCAACAACTCAGCTGAAGAGGCCAATTCGATCGCACCTCGCGCTGATGTAGCATTGACTGCTTCTTTTGCTGACGCATCGGAGGACTGGTATCGTACCTTCTTGAACGAGACTCGACTTTACTCTCTGGTAACTCCAGACGGTGCAACTCTTGAAATATTTCATGAGTCCGAGTCTGACGCGGACGGAAATACCACTGTAAGTGGTGATCTGGCTAGTACGTTTACACAGTCCACGGCTAATGGAACGACACTTACGCAGATAATTCCTGCTAACTCGGGTGCCTACCTCATCAAGCTTTCTGGTTCTGGTGACTATAGTTTTGCTCTAGTCGATAAAGGACAGGTCTACGATGGGCACGTTGCCAACGAACCTGACAACGACCTTGCAGACGCCCTCGAGCAAGATGCATTGGAAGTTGGTCCAGGTGCAGCCGCACGAAATGGAATGATCTACCAAGCGAGTGATGTAGACAACTACTATTTCAATGCTAACACTGGTACAGAATTGACTTTGTCTATTGGTAACACAAATTCTGACTTGGTTAGTGACTTTGGTGTTCAGATGACCCTGATAGGACCTGACGATGCAGAAATCGAAACGTCCACAGGTGGGATTCAGCACACTGCAGCAGCAGATGGGCAATACGTATTGAGAGTCACGGCTGTCACAGATGGAGATATTGGTTTCTACACCGTTTCCGGTGGTGAGGCCTTCGAGGAAAGAGAAGGAAATGATAGTTTTGCAGACGCGAATGGTATTGCACTGGACAATGTGTACGTTGCAGGTCTTACCGCCGGCGATGTTGATTACTTCAAATACTCGCTAGAGGCCGGTAAGCTCTACTCGTTCCGATCTTACGACAATGAGACGGGCGGTGCATTGGCTGTAGAATTCTTCGACGATCCAGCTGGCGAACATCTTCTAGATGATTCTGGTTGGGCGGATAATTACAGCGGTGACAACTTCAAGATCGCCAATATTATCCCTTCTGAGTCTAAGACCTATTACCTAAAGATTTCTGGTGGAGTAGGTCCCTATAAGATTTCATCAAGAGTGAACAGTGGATTCCTGATGGACAAGGACAATGGTGAGCCAAATAATTCGGCAGTGGAAGCTGACGCAATAGGTGACTATCAAGCATTTGGAGCGGATGTTGGTCAGGCCTTATTCAATATCAACGGAGGTCCCCGTTGGTTTGGAGATGAGGATTGGTTCAGAGTTTCTCTAGTCGCGGGTCAAACTGTTTCGGCTGAGGCCAAACCAGTTGGTGGAGATGATTGGGCAAGAGATACCGATACCAGGATTGTCATCTTTGGTGCTGATGGGACAACTGAACTTGCCAATGATGACGATGGTGGCAACGATTGGTACTCACTCGCCTCGCATACGGCAGCGGAAGACGGGGTTGTTTATGTACAGGTTCGCACGAGTCGGGCCACAGCGGATGCCGACGACAGAAGCATGAATCGTGGAGATTACATCCTTAACATCGATGTTAAGTCTGTTGAGGCTGAGCCAAACAACAACTTCGCCGAGGCAGCAGGAAATTCTCTCAATAGAGGATTTGTTGACGCTGCATTTGACGCGGCTGATACAATAGACATCTTCAAGCTAGCGCTTATGGAAGACCACATTTATCATGTGAGAACCATCAAACCGGACGGAGCCTACGATGGAGGTTTCAATGCGAAACTATTCAAAGGAAGCGACACCACTACCAACTTGTTAGACACAGACAATACTGGTTACAACTCAAGGTATTCCGGTAGCAATCTTAAATTGAACATCATCCCTGATGAAACTGGAGATTACTTTCTTCAGCTTGACGGAGATGGCACTGCCGGTGCTTATCGAGTTGGATTGAAAGGACGAAGCATTACCGATCTGAAGTTGGCAGGAGAGCCCAACAACAGTGTCGCAGATGCCGAAGCTATTGGCCCACAGGAGTTTGATGAGCCGGGAGAGAGTAGAACATTCATGTTGTATAATCCTGACTTTGTATGGAATGCGGGTGATATCATGTCAACGCGATATGGAGATGACTTGGACTTCTACGCCTATGATCTTGCAGCCGGTGATACACTTATCGCGCAGACTGCGCCGGCAGACGGTCCACTATGGCCACGGGATTATGATGGCTTTATGGAGCTTTACAATGCCGCGGGTGAGATGATCGCAGACAATGATGATGGAGCCTTCGACTGGCACTCACGAATCGAGCACGTGGCTGCAGAAGCGAGTCGTGTATACGTTATGGTCAGATCGCAGGACTTCGAGGGAGCTAATGATCGAGATCCTTCGAGAGGAGAGTACAACCTTACGGTCTACAAGCAAGATGGAACGCCGATCATTTTGGTTGACACGGAGACTGATGAGCTACCTGAGAAAACAAGGTTGTCTCAGAACTATCCTAATCCATTCAATCCGGTAACAAACATCCAGTTTGCCATTCCTCAAAGCTCTAAAGTGAACCTCGCGATCTACAACGTCGCTGGTCAACTCGTTAGGACATTGGTGGATCAAGTACAGCCAGCTGGAGAGTATAGTGTTCGCTTTGATGGAGCAAGGCTTCCATCTGGTGTTTACTTCTATCGCCTTGAGACTGGAAGTGATATGCTAGTAAAGCAGATGGTGTTGATAAAGTAGAGTAGCAGCATCTTTGAGTGGGGTCGGCAGTTTTAGGACTGTCGACCCCATTTTTTATAGGCCATGCAGAAAATCGGATATATCATAGTAGTTGCCTCGATTTGTCTGTACTGTGGCCCTAAGGAGTCTTCTCTGCCAGTTCTGGCCAAAGTTGGTGACTCGATAATCACCGCCGAGACTTTCCAGCTAAACTATGAGTTCGGGCATGGGCATCTGAGACAAGGAAAGAATTCTCGGAGGACTGTACTGGATTATATGATCTATGAAAAGATCATGGCCGAAGAAGCTCGGACGATGTCCCTTGATACCAGTCAGACGATCATCCACTCCCTTAAAACCTTAAAAGAAGAACTCCTAATTGAGCAAGTATTCCGGGAAGCTGTACTCGACAAAATTGAAGTCAACGACGACGAGATTCGAGCCGAAATTAATAAGGCAGCTGTCAAGTTCAAATTTCGATTCTTGCCGGCACGAGACGGAGACGAAGCACAAGAACTTCGCAATAAAATAATTGCTGATGGATGGGAGGAGACATTAGATGATCTGAAAGAGCAGTTCTCTGAGATCAAGACTTATGAAAGCGAATTATCGTCGCCCTTCGTAGCAGCTGACGAGATCGCTCCAATGGTACTTGAAGTGATAAAGGACTTGGCATTAAAGACTCCATCTGAGCCCGTCTTTGTAGACGGACAATGGTATATCTTCGAAGTCGAGGATATCAGCAGGCAGAGATTGGCTGATGAGGATTACGCGAGCAAGACCGACACCTATCAAAAGGTGCTGTACAACAGAAAGGCTATGGAAGGTGGGACGAAATTTGTCGCCGATTTGATGGAGCCCCTACAAGTCAAGACGAAGCGCAAGGGATTTGAGATACTGCATGAAGCCCTGTCTAGATGGTATCAGATTCAAACTCCCACACGTAATTTACTCTACTACATTGAGGAGAAGAAGCTTAAAACTACATTCACTGAACTCTTATCAGCGAATGCAGACGAAACTCTGGTTCAGTTTGGAAATGAAACGTGGACCATCTGGGATTTCCTAGGTCACTTCACTCCTGGGCGCTATAGCGGGTTGCGATCTGGCGACTCTGTTGCCTTCAAGGCGAGGTTAGGTGATGTTGTGGCTTTGGTGGTACGAGATGCGCAACTACTGGAAATGGCTCAGTCAGAAGAGCTCACGAAGAATGCGGGTGTAAAACATAATATCCAACTTTGGAAAGAGAAGTGGATGTATCAAGCTTTGCGAGATTTCTTGACTGATTCCACCACTGTCTCAGAGGCTGATGTTGCTAGCTACTACGAGAAGAAAGGCAGTGAAATGGGAGAGCAACTATATCCCTTCAAACGACTGTCTGAAGTAGATAAAGCTCGGATAAGAAGAAAGATGTTAGATAATCGACCTAAGGAATTCATCGATGCCAAGATGAAGCAATACGACATCAGCATCAATGAGACTATGCTGGATACGCTTAATCTTACTGTTTCAAAACAGAACCCACTTCAAACGGTGCATCTTTTCAAGAACAACGCTAACAAGATGCCCTTTCCCATTCTCGATCCTAACTGGAAATCAGATTCATGAATACATTCTTTCGAATTTTCCTCGTTCTGACCATCGCAAGCTTTACTCAACTCCAGGCTCAGGTCCCGGGCGTAGATCACGTAGTCGTGTTGGGTGTGGATGGGATGAGCCCAGCCGGCATACAGCGAGCAACTACTCCAAACTTTAACCGAGTTCTAAACGAAGGTGCCTTCAGCTTCAAGGCCCGAGGTGTAATGGGTACCTCAAGTAGTCAAAACTGGGCTTCGATGATTATGGGTGCAGGTCCTGAGCAGCATGGCATTACATCGAATGGCTGGATGCCAGATAGCTTCAACATCACTCCAACGACTACGGGAATGGAGGACATATTCCCAACCATTTTTGGTGTGCTGAGACAACGGGAGCCTTCGGCAATTATTGCAGCGTATTACGATTGGGGTGGCTTCGGTAGACTGTTTGAGAAGAGTGCCATGAATAAGGACGTAGACGGCGACGGTCCTGAAGACACGATGAATCAGGCGGTAGCTTTTCTAAAAGAAGCGCAACCTCGTTTTACATTTATTCACCTTGATCATGTGGACCATGCTCTCCATACATATGGGCATGGATCAGAGGAGTACTATCTCGCAATTGAAGAAACCGACGCTTTGCTAGGGCAATTGTTGGAAGGACTTTCTGCAGCTGGAATGGATGGAAGCACGAGCCTAATTATTTCGGCGGATCATGGCGGACTTGGAACTCGGCATGGAGGCGAGTCCATGGATGAGCTCGAAATCCCATGGATTATGACGGGGGCCGGGGCCAAGAAAGGGAAGCATCTAACGGATCCGATTAACACTTATGACACGGCGTCTACCTCGGCCTATTTGCTGGGATTGGATCAACCTTATCATTGGATAGCTAGGCCAGTCTTGAGTGCCATCGATGGCCAGGCCGATCAAGTTGCCGTGGCTGCGATGTCGGATTTTGTACCTATGCCTCGCATTCAGCCTGAGGGCGGAATTGTAGAGGACTTGAAATCGTTTTCAATCTCGTCGGATTGGCCTGACACGGAGATTCGATATACAATGGATGGATCTATTCCCACACGATCATCGATGCTTTACTCGGGACCCCAAAATCTTGATGCGACCGCAAATATCAAGGCGAGGGCATTCTCTGGCTCTCAAGGAGAAAGTGGCACGACCTCGGGTCTGTTTCTATCGAAAAATAATGGACTGCTTGTAAGCTATTACGAGGGCGATGGTTGGGACAAGCTTCCCGACTTTAGCCAACATAGTCCGGTTCGTGTTGACACCGTGAGTGCCTATAATCTGGGAATGGTGTCTACTCGCGATGACTACTTTGCGGTGCGTTTTGAGGGGTTCATTGATATCAAGGAATCGGAGACTTATACCTTCTTCCTGATGTCTGACGATGGATCAAATCTTTACCTCGACGGAGAACTAGTCATTGACAACGATGGAGCAGGAGGTTCTCGTGAAAATAGTGGATCGCGAGAGTTAAGTGTCGGCCGGCACGCGATTACTGTCGACTATTTTGACACCTATGGAGATGAGGTGTTTAAAGTCACCTATTCGACCTCGACAAAGTCCAGACAGGCCATACCGAGAGAACTTCTATTTCTTACGCCTTCAAATAAATAAGATATTTGGTTTAGTTCTGGTGTAATCATGGGCAAAAATCCGGGAGTGAGGCTTTACTTGAAAATATTCTTACTAGGATGTGTGTTTGCGATAGTCGGAGCGCAATCGGCAATTGGACAGATCGAGGGTGTGGAGCATGTGGTTCTAATCGGTGTCGATGCCTTGAGCCCAGATGGTATCCAAAATGCAGATACCCCCAATCTGGATGAACTAATGCGACTCGGGGCCTCGACGATGGACGCCAGAAATGTTCGACCAACCTCCAGTAGTCAAAACTGGGGTTCTATGTTGATGGGGGCCAGACCAGAGCATCACGGCATCACTTCAAACGGATGGCAACCCAATAACCATAGTATCTCACCTCAGGCCGTCGCTTATGACGGTCGCTTTCCGAGTATTTTCGCTTTAGTTCGAGAGCAACGTCCGGATGCCTACACGGCCGCAATCTATGATTGGAACGGAATGGGTCGCCTGCTAGAACGGAATGTCATTGACCTGGCCACTTCTCCAGACGGAGCTGAAAGAACCGCAAGCCGCGCCGCACAAGTCATCCAAAATGAGAAACCTCTTTTTACATTTGTACACCTTGATCATGCGGATGCCGCTGGTCACGGGTCCGGACATGGGTCGCCGGAATACTATGCTGCAGTTTCTCTGGCCGATCGCTATATCGGGCAAGTTCTTGCGGCTTTAGATGCGGCTGAAATTCGTTCAAAGACGGTTGTGATCGTAACAGCTGATCACGGTGGACGTAGCGGAGGAGGGCATGGGGGTGATAGTTTGGGTGAACGTCAGATCCCATGGATCATGCAGGGTCCAGGAGTCGATAAGGATGTTCAAGTTAACAAGCCCGTTAATGTCTATGATACAGCGGCGACTGCGGCTTTTGTTCTTGGGCTAGAAATGCCTTCAGCTTGGATGGGCCGCCCGGTCTATCAAGCTTTTGATCCGCCTCTTGCTCCTCGTCCGATACCTTTTCCTGCCATTGATTCCTTGCAGTCGGCCTTGATCATTGGCATAGATGGACTAACACCGGCCGGTCTATCCAGCGCAACTACACCGCATCTAGATCAGCTAATTGAGACCGGTGTTTCTACACTGGAAGCACGGTCAGTTCTACCGACGAGTGACAGCCCCGCTTGGGCATCGATGCTCATGGGTGCGCCACCTGAACATCACGGGGTGACCTCCGATTCCTGGCAACGAAATAATTTTCAGATTGAACCCCAGGCTCTAAGCCACGGTGATATCTTTCCCACCTTCCTCGGTGTCATTCGTGACGAAGAACCGCAAGCCTATTTAGCCTCGATCTTTGACTGGAGTGGCTTTGGGCGAATGATTGAACTGAATATTTTAGATCGAGCTGCGACGACTCTTCGAGCAGTCGATGCTGTTAATATCGTAAGCGAGATTTATCAACAAGAGAATCCGCGCTCTGTAGCTTTACAGATCAATTCTGTTGTCGAAACGGCACGTCAGTCGGGCTTTGGTTCATCGGCCTATTTAGATGCCATAGAGGAGGCCGACGCACTTATCGGTGGACTATTAGCGAGTCTGGAGGCCGACGGAAAACGATCAAAGACTCTCGTCTTGGTGACATCTGACCATGGAGGGACCGGGTCCGAACATGGGGGAGATTCGATGGATGAACTTGAAATCCCTTGGATATTGAATGGACCTGGAATAAAAGAGGGTCATGTTCTTGAAGATCCAGTCACTATTTATGATACAGCCCCGACAGTCTTGTTCGCCCTGGGGATTGCCCCACCAGATGTGTGGGTTGGTCGGCCTATTTATGAGGCCTTTGCTGCTCTTGTGACGAGCACGGACGAAAACAGCCTTCCCTCTGACTTAGGTTTCTCTCTCTCTCCCAATTATCCAAATCCCTTTTCGGAGCTGACTAGAATCGAGTATACTTTACCTGAGACAGCATCAATTCGACTAGCCGTATTCGACGTTTTGGGTCAGGAGGTAGCGGTGTTGGCGGAAGGATCCCGAGCAGATGGTTCTCATTCGTTGCAATGGTCGGGTCGGGATAAATTCGGACGTGCCTTAGCAACAGGAGTATATTTTTATCGACTGACTTCGGCTAGCGGTATTTCATTGACGCGGACAATCCAGCTTACTAATAGAAATCGATAGAATGATCTTGATTGAATCGATGGAGAATTGACTAGAACGATATAGATTAACTCTCGGAATTGTATTCTACTTATTGACAGTCAACGTATTCAAGGAGTTCATCACATTAGCGATATAACCTCACCACTATAAATGCCAAAGCCTGAAAGTGTTAGTCCGAAGCTAAAGAAGTGGCAGAATACGACGCTGTTTTCCCTCATGGTGGGATACGCCGGTTACTATTTTTGCCGCACTAATTTCTCCATTGCGACACCTTTGTTGTTGGACGAATTTGGTGACCAGGGAATCGATAAGGAGACCATCGGCTACATCGTTTCTGTTGGTGTCTTTTTCTATGCGGTCGGTAAGTTTTTCAATGGCATACTTTGCGACTTCATTGGAGGGCGACGCATGTTCTTAGTCGGGATGGTTGGTTCTATCATTGCCACTATTGCTTTTGGATTGGGTACTGGTGCCACCGTATTTCTCGTGGCTTGGTCGGCCAATCGTTTGGTCCAATCGATGGGTTGGGGAGCGCTGGTTAAAATCACCTCCAATTGGTTCGCCTACAATCGATATGGGACTGTGATGGCCTTTCTGAGTTTGAGCTATCTCTTTGGCGATGCACTAGCAAGATTATCACTCGGCCAGCTCATTGAATTTGGCATAGGATGGCGTGGTATCTTTTTCTCTGCTGCCGGCGTTCTCACAGTTTTAGCGATTTGGAATTATTTCATGCTAAAGTCGAGTCCGACGGATATTGGGGAGGAAGAGCCGGAAGTCAACCCTGTCAATCTTTACGGCGAAGAAGGAGAAGAACACAAGCCTGAAAGCCTAAAGGAGCTCCTTGTGCCATTCTTTACTAGTTTTGGGTTCTGGATGGCCGCGATCATGTCACTTGGCTTGACCCTGATAAGAGAGTCCTTCACTTTCTGGACTCCCACCTACTTAGCAGAGGTCGGTAATTTGACCGCTGGACAGGCAGCACAATTCAGCTTGCTATTCCCATTCTTCGGTGGCGTATCTGTGATAATCACGGGTTACCTCACGGATAAATATTTCGAAGGGCGACGCGGCGCTGTGATTATTGGAGCCTTGGTTCCTTTGGTCGGATTGTTATGGTATATGGGAACTATGGAAGCCGCTACGACGATTGCGGTCCCCCTCGTTTTGGTTTCACTAGCTGCGCTGCTTTTGATTGGTCCATATGCTTTCATTGCGGGAGCGATTGCGCTGGACCTTGGAGGAAAAAAGGGGAGTTCGACAGCGGCAGGTTTATTCGACAGCGTTGGGTATTTTGGCGGGATACTTTCGGGTGTTGGAGTGGCTATGTTGGCCCAGCGACTGGGATGGAACGCCGTGTTTTTGACTCTTGGAGGCGTTACTGTGGTGACGCTTATTGCAGCCATATTGTATTGGAAATTTCATGAGGGGAAGGTCGAGCTGGCAGAGAATTGAACGGCCAACGAACTAAGTAATAAAATTAAATGATAAAAAGAGAGAAGTTGATGGGTGGAGCATGTCAAATGGGTAGAGGGATTCTTTTTCTTGCCCTAGTCTTTAGTGCTTGGTCGTCTGAGCTACATGCTCAGGATCTTCCTTTCTATGAAAATTTCGATGACGGAAATTTTGATGGCTGGGAAATCACAAATGACCCCGAACCTCAGTCAGGTCCAAGTCAATGGGAGGTAGCTAATGGAGAGCTGGTTCAAAGGTCTAATGTATGGTCTTATGCTGACGTCGATCAAGAAACCAAATATCATCTCGGGACCCATGTATCGTCTGGTAATTCTGAATGGGCCGACTATTCCTTCAATGCCCTGGTCCGATCTGCTGACAACGATGGAGTTGGCTTGATTTTCAGATATCAAGATGCACAGAACTATTATCGCATTTTGTTGATGGATGATTCAGCCTGGTCGGGGCGAGATTCTTCAGGAGTGGCGGTGAATACTCCTTTACAACGCATACAGAAGTTCGTCGATGGAGAGCCAATTATTTTGGCGGAGAATTTAGTGGGCGAAGCTTACCCTTCTGGTTATTTCGCGCTGACCGCAGATATTCGGGGCGATTCAATAAAGGCTTACCTCGATGGTCAGCTAATCTTGCAAGCCACAGACGATCAGTATTCAAAGGGTGAAGTCGGGATGTTGAGTTATGCTAATTCGGGTGCCTTCTACGATAGTCTCTCCGTTACAAGCGAGCGACTTGTCTATGACAAGCCGGTTCAGCAGCCCATAACCTATCCGGTAAATGTATTCCGAGCTCCATACATTCAGAACCCAACGCAAACATCGGTAGAGATCGCCTGGCGGACCACCTCAGAAGGAATAGGACGTGTGAGATATGGCACAGAAAAGGGTGCGCTCACGAACGAGGTGATCGAAGACGCTGCTACTCAGAAGCACCATGTCCATCTTGAAGATTTAGAACCAAGCACTCGCTATTACTATGAGGTTCATCAGGATGGGGACGAGATTCACGGGGAAGAGAATTTCCGTACTGCTCGGAACCATGATGAAAACGAATTCTCTTTCTTAGTCCTTGGCGACAGTGGTGTCAATACCGATATACAAAGGGAGGTAGCAAGTGAGATGCGAAAGAGCATGAACAACGAGGAAGTCGACTTTGGCGTTCACGTTGGAGATGTCCACCAAGGAAACGGAAGCGAATACGACACGATCTACTTTCAGCCTTACATGGAGATTTTGAAGAATATCAATTTCTTTACTTCGCTCGGAAATCACGATGTCATCACGGATAACGGTGGACCTTATTTGGACAGTTTCTATCTGCCGCACAACAACGCCGAAAGTACCGAACGCTATTATTCTTTCCGTTGGGCAAATGCCTACTTCATTGCTCTCGATACGAATATCGACTACTCACCCGGATCAGCGCAGTACCAGTTTTTTGAAAACGCACTTCAGGATCCGATGAGGGAATCAGCATTGTGGACCTTTGTCTATTGCCACCATCCTCCATTTACGGAGTTCTGGACCAACTACTATGGCGACGAAACCGTGCAGAATCATCTTTTGCCTTTGTATGAGCAGTACAACGTTGATATGGTGATGAATGGTCATACGCATAGCTACGAAAGAGGTGAGAAGGAGCATGTTCACTATCTTGTGAGCGGCGGCGGAGGAGGAGGTCTAGATGATTTCTTTGTCGACTACGACCATATTTCTTTCTCGGCTAAAGAGCATCATTTCACTCGCGTCGATGTGAAGGATGATCAACTTTGGGTCACCGCGACTAACAATAAGGGGCTTGAGATCGATCGATTTCTGATCAACAAATTCGTGGACGTTGGAGTGGAGGATGAGGCCGGAGGAGAACTTCCAATGGGATATGCCGAGGGCGCCAATCACCCAAATCCATTCACGACGACGACGACGCTTGAGTATAATATTCCGAGAGGCGTCCGCGTGACCATGGAGCTATTCGATGTTTCTGGCCGGAGAGTCACGACTCTAGTCGATCGATTTCATGAGCCGAATACCTATCGGCTTGAGCTGGATGCGAGTCGACTTTCTGCCGGGACCTACGTTGCTACTTTAACGGCGAGTGATTTTGTTCAGAGTCGGAAGTTGACGGTCGTTCGCTAGAGAAGATCAACATCTCATTACTCTATCACAAACCAGGTATGGCTGTTTGGTGGAATGCGTATAGCAAGGTTTACTGAGTAGTCCCGATTGAGAGAATAGGATTTACTTACTCCACCCTGCTCACTTATCTCAGCGAGTTCCGTGAGCCCCGTGTAATAGAGAGGGAGGGAGATTGTTTTTTCAATGATCTCGTCGGTGGGGTTGTAGAACATCGCCAAACCCTTGTGATCGATCTGCGAATTGACGTGCATGTAGCCGTCGTAGTCGAGGCCATTAGCGCGACGCAGATGAATCAAGTCCGAGTCAAGGATAGACCGATGTTTTTTGTAAAAGTCGACCCACTTCTTCACGACGGCTTTCGTCTCAAGGGTATCGTACAAACGCGGTCCCCGGTAGGCGGCCATGACTCCAGCGCCGAAAAGATTAGCTAGCTGAGCTTCGTAAGTGTCCAAGTGTTCAGAGAGCGGCTCCATAGTAGCGGCAGCGCCACCTCCGTGGTATTCGACCAGCGGTACAAACATCCAACCCATGCTGGGAGTTTTCTTCCATGTACCATCAAAAATGTTTTGCCGGGCATGAATAAGTTGCTGAGCTCGAGGGAGGCTCCAATTGGTTTCGCGGTAGCCCATCGCGGCCTTGGTTGAGCCGTTTAGAAAATAGAAATCGGGGACATTCAGATAGACGCCATTTGCAAGAGCCCAGGAATAGAGCTCGCCTATCTTTTCCCATTGTGTCCACTGAGAATCATCGAGGTAACGATGACCCGGATGGGATGTCGAGGCACAAACATCTCCAGGGTAATTTCCATCATGCTCCAAAACACTCAGTCCGGTCTCTTGGATGAAGCGTTTGATTTTGCCGAAATATTCCAGTCCCCATTCACTTTGCAAACATGGCGAATTGTTGAATATCGCTCCTCCTGTTTTGCCGGTCTCGGGATTGATAACATCATGCTCTTCGCTGATACTCCTGCTCGCTAGAAGCGAGTAGGCGCCCAGCTCAATTCCTTTTGAGTGAGCGTAGTCGACATCGGCCTTGATCTGAGCGAGGTAGCTTGGATCTAAGTTCTCCATATCGATACCACTTCCAAAAGTCAGGATGACCATCTCAAAGCCGACCTCCGCGCTTTGATCTACAGCGCGACGGATAGACTCGGAGTCTGCGTTGCGGACGTGCATAAAAATCGGATTCTCCGTCACCCAAGGAGAGATGGCTCGGTACATTCGCCGAATGGCGAGCCCTCGTCTTTCTCGATCACCGCTGTCGAATAGCAATTCGTAAGTTCGAAATGAAGTAAAGGTATCTCCAGCTGGGATATCTACAGCGGGTCCAATGCGCGGTTTGCTTTCAAGAAGGGTTGGTGTTTGAAGTCGGTAGTTGACTTGGGTCAAATAGGTTGAATCGGGAAGCCAGTGGGTTGTGTGATCTGGTGAGCCTCCAAAGGAATAATCGCTTTGAACATGAAGAGGCGGTAGCTCCCATCGGCCTTTGTGTTCAACAAAGGACTCCGCTTCTACTGTTGCTAATACTTCAGCGACGAAGGCATCAACATGAATCGGTTTTTGAGAGTCGTTCTCGATCGTAAACCACTTTGCCATCAAGGGAAGTCCTTCATAGAGATTGTAGTGGACCGTCAGCTTTAGTCCAGGATGCTCCGAAGCAAGCGAAGCGGGAGGGGTGAAGCTCAAACTGAGCTGTTTTCCCGGCGGTGGCCATGTGGTGTTACCGCTGTAGCGCGATTGCTTCCAATCGAGATGGGCTTTCAGTGGCCCAATCTCATAACCCTCGTATTGAAAGGCACTGGGATCACTCTCCATTTCTTCGATCCATTCTGGCAAGAGATAGGCTTGGTTTTCTTGACCCGTCAATCCCCCGACGTCATACCACTTGCCATTTAATTGAACTCTCAGTTCAGGCTTTACCGCTCTGATCACCGAGGTATTTTGGATAAGATTGTCAAAGCCGACCGTCGCCGCGTTTGGGGTCGTGTGAAATGTTCTGCTGACCAATCCATTCGAAAAAGTGAAGCCCGTCCCATCGTCATGAAGCTCCAGCGTCGCTGCTTGGTGCTCGGCCGAAATCAACCAGTCGCTCGATGAATCGCTTTGAGGTAACTGAGCCAGCAAGGTCCCGGGAAAAAGGAATGCGATCAACAAGAGGGTGTATTTCATGGCTATGATGTCGGGTTTGTTGACATACTGTTTACGTCATGTGGCTTCATCGTGGCTTACGACTTAGGGGACGACACCAAGTTGAGGGGTTGCCCGGCGACAGTACTGCCAGTATACTTATCACATATGAGAAATTAGTTTATCATTAGTTGGTCTACTGAATATTTAGATTTAATTTTTGCAGATGCGACCAGAAAGCACACAATAAAGCAAAACCACCGAGATCTTTACCCAGCAATCTCGACAACTTGAGGGTGACATGACGATATATCGAATAATATTTTCATTGACTATATTTGCCTGTTTCTTGATGCCCGGTAGTGCGATGTCTGTCTATTGCCAAGTACCGTTCCTGGACCCGGCCGACGATGCCAGTCGCCTGCCGGCGTGGGAAAATGTGGTCAGCACCAAACATTTCTCCTGGACGCCCGAGCAGAAGCTGGTCGCATACCGCAACCTAGACAAGGTGCTTCCCACACGAATTATCAAGGCCGGTGGTACGCCGCTTGTTCTGTCGGAGGAAAAGGTCGATCTCGGCCAAGTGAATATCCCTTACGAAGACAGTGTGCTGACGACGGACGAGTATTTTGTTAGGCAAAATGTGGCCGGACTGCTCGTCATCAAGAACGGTCGAATCGTATACGAACGCTACGGTTTCGGCAATTCCAGAGATACCAGGTGGAACTCGTTTTCGGTTGCAAAATCGGTAACCTCGATGCTCATTGGGGCGGCCATTCAAGATGGTTATATAAGGAGTCTCGACGAAAAGGTGACCGACTATTTGCCGCGATTGAAGGGCTCGTCCTATGACCAGGCGAACATTGGCAACATACTGCAAATGGCATCAGGGGTAGCCTGGAACGAAGACTACGCCGATCCCGACTCCGACCTTAACAACGTCAAATGGAGGACACTTGACCTGTATAAATACCTGCGCGATAAACCGGTAGGTGCGGCACCTGGAGAAGTGTTCAATTACAACACTGCGGAGACGAACTTGGTCGGCAACCTGTTGCGTTCCGCGATTGGCAATAATCTGTCGACCTATCTGTCAGAGAAGATATGGCGGCCGTTTGGCATGGAAGCTGACGCCAACTGGTTACTAAGTGAGCCCGGAGGTGGTGAGGAGGGAGGCTGCTGCATAGGCGCCACGCTGCGTGACTACGGTCGGCTGGGTCTATTTGCGTTGGGCAATGGCCGTCTTGCAGATGACACCCCGGTTTTGCCGGACAACTGGATCGCGGAATCAACTGCTCCGTCGAAAGGCAATCCAGGATACGGATATTTGTGGTGGCTCTCGGAAGGCGGTGCTTTCAAGGCGACCGGCATCTTTGGCCAGGGCATCTATATCGATCCACAGGAAAATGTCGTCATTGCGCTTCAAAGTTTGCGTGCAGATGCCAGCAAGGATTCGGACTGGGCACTTCAAAACGCTCTGTATGATGCCCTGACTGAAGAGCTACGGGAATTAGAATGATGGAGATATTGGTAAGCTTTTTGATGAATTGTAGCGGGGTTGGATATTTGAGGCACTGAGTAGACTTCGTTTTGCGTTAGACGTTGGCCGTTTTGCGCTAGAATTCACTCCCCACCGCTCACTTCTCACGGATCGACGCAGTCGATCCTCTTAGCCGTCTAAGGCCTTCTTATAGAGCCCAAGTAAGTTGCCAGGATCAACGGCTAGAGGGTTGTCACCCGCTGTGGGGTCCACTGCAGCCATTTGAGCCAACTGTTCGAAATCCATTCCGTCCAAACCGGCCTCTCGGAGTGTATGAGGAATATTTAGGGTCTTTCTTAGATCGAGAATCCAATCCAGAACTCCCTCGAATCCCTGCTTTGGAAGATCGAGATATCGAGCAAGTCGCGTCATCGCGTCTTCGATTGCAGGTCGATTAAATTCCATTACGTAAGGCATCACAATGGCATTCGTCAGACCGTGATGCATGTGATGAATTGCGCCAATCGGATGACTTAAAGCGTGGATGGCCCCAAGACCTTTCTGAAAGGCCGCAGCACCCATCGTAGCAGCTACCATCATATTTGTCCGAGCTTCAAGCTTGCTGCCGTCTTTAACCGCAATTGGTAACCATTCATGGACGAGTCTAATTCCCTCCATCGCGATACCGTCGGCCATGGGATGAAAGAAAGGCGAGCACAAGGCTTCAAGATTGTGTGCCAGAGCGTCCATTCCCGTCGCCGCCGTCAGGTGAGCAGGAAGGCTCAATGTTAGCTCGGGGTCCGCAACGACATGCTTAGGCATCATACCTGTGTGCAATAAGATCTTCTTAACCGACTCGGTTTCATGCGTGATCACAGCAGCGCGACCTACTTCTGAACCTGTTCCAGCTGTGGTCGGCACAGCGACGACTGGTGCTATTTCGGAGAGAGGGATCGAAGACCACTCTTTCTCCATTTCCCAAAGTCCACGATCCTGACCAGACATCAAGGCGATGACCTTTCCAGCATCCAGAGCACTTCCTCCGCCCATGGCGATCACTCCGTCGTGATTTCCTGCCTTAAATGCAGCAACGCCATCAGACACATTTGTACCAGTAGGGTCCGGCTGTATCCCTGTGAAGAGTCCTGTAGGAAGTCCATTCGCTTCATTGCTTGAAAGAGCCTCCTGGACGATTGAGAGGCTAGCCAGTCCTGGATCCGTTACCAACAAAGGTCGCTTTATTCCGACCGATATGCAGATCTCAGCTAACTCTTTGATACTCCCACTGCCGAAACGCACTAGGGTCGGATAGCTCCAGTTACCTTGAAGAGTCTTTGGAATTATTTGAGTCATGATCGCCGCTAAGGATTTTTATTTGGATGGTATGGTTGGGAAATCTGGTTAAGCCTAGAGGGCGCGATTTTCCAATATTAAAATTGAGTTCGAAGATGGTAGGACTTAGGCCTTGTTAACTGCTCATAGCCGATACTAGACAGAGTGCATCCTCTGCCTGAATCTTTTACGCCGACCCAGGCGAGTGCAGGGTCCAAGGCATCGCATCGGTTCATGAAAACAGTTCCGGTCTCGAGTCGCTCACCGAGCGAAATCGATGCTTCGAGATCTGTCGTCCAAACTGAAGCTGTGAGTCCGAATTGACTGTCGTTCATCAGCTTGAGAGCCGCCTCATCTGAGTCGACCGACATAATCCCAACCGCCGGACCGAAAGTTTCCTCTGTCATGATCTCCATGCCGTGGTCCACATCAATAAGTATTTGTGGCGCGAGATAGGGAGTCTCGTCCTTGTTGGCTGCAAATGAGTTTGGATCGATCAATGATCGCGCACCTTTGGAAAGGGCTTCCTTGATTTGCCCGCGAACGTATTGCGCTGCCGAGGTCCTAACCATTGGTCCCAAGTTTGTATTCGGATCCATAGGGTCACCCAGTCGATAGCCCTTCGCTTGATCGACAAAGGCTTCTACAAATTTCTCGTAGACATTCTGGTGAACATATATCCGTTCGATCCCACAGCAAGACTGGCCGCTGTTGAAGAAGACACCGTCGACAAGGTTTTCTACAGTCTCATCGAAAGGAGCATCTGATCTCACATAGGCTGGGTCCTTGCCGCCTAGCTCCAATCCCATTCCAATAAATCGCTTTCGACTCGCCTTTTGAACAGCGTAGCCGCCGGGGACAGATCCAGTAAAGGCGACGAAGTCTACTCCAGGAGCTTCAATGACTTGCGCCGTTTGATCGTGTGTCAGATGGACAAATTGAAAGACTCCAGCAGGCATGCCAGCGGCTTCAAAGCCCTCGGCAAATCGCTCAGCGCAAAGCGGAGTTTGCTTGGCATGCTTGAGAATGACGGCATTACCCGACATCAAGGCAGGTATCACCGAGTTCACAGCCGTCAAATAAGGGTAATTCCAAGGAGCAATCGTAAAGACGACACCTAGAGCCTCTCGACGAATAAAGCGGTTGAAATTGGATTTCTCCGGTAATTGAATATCGGCGAGACTGGATTCCGCGATGCCAATCATGTATCGAGCGCGTTCTGCCAGACCCCGAATTTCCCCAGGAGATTGTGAGATGGGCCGACCCATCTGCCCTGTAATCTCTCTGGCAAGAGAAGGAGATTGCTTTTCCATATACAGAACGAATCGTTCACATATAGCGGCTCTCTCCGCTACAGGGACAGCTTGCCAATCGCGCTGTGCTTTGCGAGCTCGATCCACAATTCCCGGCAAGGCAGGCGTTTCAGTAAAGGCTCGTTCGGTATAGACGCTTCCGTCCGCAGGTGAAATAGTTTTGAAAGTGCTCATCCGCGCTCAAATAGTTGTATGCGCTCCAAGTCGGTGACTCGTCTGTCATGTTCCTTCTGATCCCATCGACCAGCATGCACGTAATGGTCAACCACTTCATCCGAGAGCATGGCCCGCAGGTCTTTAGATTGCTCTAGAAAGTCCAAAGCTTCTCGAAGTGTTTTTGGCACCTCGCGAATGTCATCGCTGGCGTAGGCGTTTCCTTCAAAGATCGGCTCCAACTCCAATTCGTTTTCGATTCCATACAGGCCTGCTCCGATTAAAGTTGAATAGGCGAGGTAGGGATTGACATCGGCTCCAGGAATTCGGCACTCAGCGCGCAAAGAAGGTCCAGCCCCTAGGACTCGAAATCCTGCCGTACGGTTGTCGAAACTCCAGATGGCCTTGGTAGGTGCAAAGGATCCAGATTGAAATCGTTTGTAGGAATTGATAAATGGCGCCAAGAAAAAGCACATATCTTTGACCATTTTCAATTGTCCGGCCAGGTAATGCTGGAAGGTCTTTGACATGTTGTAGGGCTGCGTGTCGTCAAAAAATACTGCCTCGTCTGTATTCTTATTCCAGAGCGAGGAGTGGATATGACAGCTACTTCCCGCTAGATCCGTATTCCACTTAGCCATAAAAGTGATGGCCTTATCTTGCAGATAGGCGATTTCCTTTACGCCGTTCTTGTAGATAACATGTCGGTCGGCCATCTCGAGAGCCTCAGCATAACGAAGGTTGATTTCCTCCTGACCAGGTCCCCATTCTCCCTTCGAAAACTCAACAGGAATCCCAGCTCCATCCATGCCATTTCGAATGGCGCGAATAAGCGGCTCTTCCTTAGTCGTCTGGAAGATGTGGTAGTCTTCAATGTACCATCCTGCAGTCTTGAGATTTCGATAGGACTTTTCGTGAGCCGATTCAAAAGTCTCATCGAACACATACAGCTCAAGTTCAGAGCCCATTTTGGCTACGTATCCCATCGATGCCGCACGCTCAAGCTGTTTCTTCAGAATAGAACGTGGTGCATGAGGTAGAAGGTCTCCGTGGTGGTCCACACAGTCGCCAATTATAAGTGCGGTACCGGGAAGCCAGGGAATATTGCGAAGTGTGCCTTCGTCGGACTGTATGCCAAAGTCGCCGTAGCCTTTGTCCCAGGACGATGCCTTAAATCCAGGTACAGGTTCCATGTCAATATCCACAGCAAGCAAGTAGTCACAGACGTGAAGCTCCTTGACGGCGTGTTCGACAAAGAAATGTCCTGTGACGCGTTTGCCGATCAATCTGCCTTGCATGTCAATCATGCAGACCAAGACCGTGTCGATTTCACCCGAAGCAACTAGATTCTTAAGTGTTGCGATGTCCAATAGGCCGTTGTTCATATTAATTTTGTTGACTAATGAGTGAGTCCAGCTTCCAAGTAGATGTAAGGTGAACTCAGGATTCTGAGCTTTCCAGTGCAAAGGATTCTTCCGGCGATTTCACGAGTCGTTTTCGAGCATAGAAAGCAAAATAGAGAATTCCCAATAGGTACCAGATCGCGGCACCAATTACCCCTTTTGCATAGTCGGGATTTAGGAATAAGAAAACTAGAGTGACTAGACAAATGAGTAATGCCACCCAAGCGCCAAAAGAACCGAATGGACTGCGGAAGGGTCGTTCCATTCCGGGATGGTGTTTGCGCAGTAGCACGAAGGCCAGCATTTGCATCACATAGGAAATCAGTGCCCCAAAAACGGCCATGTTCAAAAGAATGGCCCCGACGGGACTGTCTTGCGGCAAAAAATGTATGCTTAAGGCTACAAGGTAACCAATGATGGCTCCGGTAATAAGAGCTACGTGAGGCGTCTGCCTTTTCGAATGAGTCAGCGAGAGAATCCGCGGAAGATAGCCGGATCGAGAGAGCGAATAGATGTTGCGACCATAGGCGTAAATAATCGTGTGGAAACTTGCTATCAAGCCGGCCACGGCGATCAGCGCGAGTGCTTTAGCCCCCATGCCATCTCCAAAAATCGTTTTAAAGCCGAGAAAGAGAGGTTCGTCAGATGCACCAACTTCAGCTGATCCTGGGGCGATGCCGGCATTCAAAAACAGGACAAGAAATGCCGTGATAACAAGAGTGAGCAAGCCCCACAAAATACCCTTCGGCATGTCTCGCTTTGGGTTATGAGCTTCCTCAGCGGCTAAGGGTAATTCCTCGATAGCAAGATAGAACCAGATGGCAAAGGGGAGCGCCGCAGCTATCCCCATCCAGCCTTTTGGAAACCAGCGTGAGCCGCCGGGATCAGGTGTGATGTTCAGTGCATTCTCCCAGGAGAAATGTGGTATCGCACCGATGTAGAATACCAACAGTATGGCTAAGGCGAGGAAGGTGATGAAGACCGTGAATCGAAAGGAAACTTCTACACCAGTAATATTGAGCCCGACAAAGACGACGTATGCGGCGAGCCACCAAAGGGGATCAAAGGAATCTGGAGTGCCGAATACGGCGCTCAAATAACCACCGATACCAACCACGATGACAGCCGGAGTAATTATGTATTCCATGTTTTCTCCCAAGCCCGTTATGAATCCACCCCATGGACCCATGGCGGTTCTGCCAAAAGAATAGGCGCCTCCGGTATGAGGCAAGGCTGGTGACATCTCAGCGATGCTATAGCACAGACCAGCATACATTATGGATATGATGACTGTAGCCACTAATAGTCCACCAAAGCCTCCTGCTGCTAGTCCAAAATTCCACCCGAAGAAATCTCCTGAAATAACAGCGCCGACCCCCAAGGCCCAGAGAGACCAGACGCCTGCGTAGCGTCTTAGTCCTCGCTTCTCAAAATAGGTATCGTCGACTTGCTCGTAGCTTACGCTGCTATCTTTGCCCGTACTCATAGGGTAGAGCCGTTTTGGTTTAAGGATTTTGTATTTCCAATTCTCTCCAGCAAAGTGTTGAACATCTATTTCCGCTCTTTTTGAATCTCGTCGATGCAGCTTTCGATAATATCGAAGCCATCCGACAATTCGGACTCTGAAATTATCAATGCTGGTAGTAGGAGAAGAACATTACCCATAGTAAGCTTGAAACTCATTCCTTTTGACAAGGCACGATACATGACTTCCTCCGCGAACTCGGGTGCAGGCTCCATACTTGTCCGATCTTTTACCATTTCTATGCCCATCATCAATCCGATGTTACGAACGTCGCCAATCATGGAATGGCGAGCCATCATCTCCTTCATTCGATTCGAGGCAAAGGAGCCGAGTGCGTCGACGTGATCTAGTATTCCTTCCTCCTCGATGTACTCTATAGTTGCGAGGGCCGCGGCGCATGCAACTGGGCTCTTTTCATGGGTATAGTGACCTAGGGCTCTGTCCGGCATGGCCTCGTCCAAACCTTCCCTCACTATCATAGCCGCCAGCGGAAATATGCCACCACCCAATCCTTTGCCAATGACTACCATATCAGGTATGACATCGTAGTGTTCTAAGGTGAACATTTTTCCAGTCCTACCAAGAGCATGGGGAATCTCGTCAAGGATTAATAGTGCTCCGTGTCTATCACAAGCTTCACGGACAATTTTCCAATATTCGGGAGGTGGGAAGAATGGAGCACTTCGAACGGTCTCAGCAATTACGGCGGCAACGTCGCCTTCCTTTTCCAGAACATATTCGATATAGCGAGCGCACTGAAGAGAACAAGTTTGCTGGCAATCGAAAGGGCAATTGCTCGGATTTGGTGGTGGAACGTGCTCGGCGCCAGATAAAAGAGGCCCCATGTTCTGACGAAATATGGCTTCTCCTCCAATGGAGATCATGTCTAAGGAAGCTCCATGGAAGGCATCCCACATAGAAATGGTCTTGTGCCTACCGGTTGCCGCTCGCGCTAACTTCAGGGCCATGCCCATTGCGCTTGTACCTCCTGGAGCTAAAAGCACTTTGTTGAGATCACCTGGTGCCAGGCTGGCAAGCTTTTTGGCCAATTCAATCGCTGGCCTATTCGTGAATCGTCTTGTACAGAATGGCAGCGTTTTCATCTGCTCCGTCATGGCATCGATCACTTTCTGATTCCGAAAACCAACCTGATGGACCGAGTTACCGTGAAAGTCCATGATCTTGTTGCCCATTCGATCCGTGATGTAAATCCCATCACAGGCTTCAAGAACATTCAAACACGGACTGGAAAGAGACTGCCTTAGAAAATACTTTTCATCTTCTGCAAGGAGCGCCCTAGTCTCATCGTCCAAGTTGCTGTCGGCCCATTCTTGTCTCCGAGGAGAGATGTTTAAATCGCCTTCCGTGCGGAGTGAGTCTAGATTGCGGCTCATATTTGTACTTGAATGTGCGGGTTTGCTCCGTTCTTTCGTTTAAAGCCTTTTCTGGGTTGACTGGCTATTTCCGTATTTCGAAATGGTCAAACAACCTTCCTTCAAGATCGAAAGCTTGAAACTGGAAGGTGCCTTCGTGAATAGCGACGATGCCATAATTGTGTGCTCGTTTTACCTTTGCCGTAAACCATGAGCGCGTCGGAGCATAATTTTCTAGACCGCCTCCGGCACCACCAGTCTGGAGATAAATTACACCATCTTCTTGGTCAACTTTATCCTCCTTGATCGGCCAGGTGCGCTCGTAATCGTGTATGTGTCCCATGAATACGACATCCATTCCATAGCGCTCGTAGAGAGGAATGAGTGGTCTCGATTTTGGATCACCTTCAAGTGCAGAGCCCTTGTAAGTATCGCCATAGTCGTTCTCATCAGAACTGTATTGCGGATGGTGATGAACGGCGAATTTCCAAGTAGCTGTTGAGCTGGCTAGTTCTTTTTCAAGCCATTGGTATTGCTCGCTTCCTGCTCGCATATCACGATTACTATCGAGCATGAAAAACTGTGCATTGCCGTAGTCAAATGTGTACCAGTATTCAGGGGCAGGATTTGCCATGTACTTATAATACTGTGGCGCGTCTTGTTCATGATTGCCGAGCGAAGTAAAGATTGGAACGCGACGCATGAGTGGAGCACCTGGCGCAAAGAACTCGTCGACCCACTCGTTGGTGTTGTATCCCGTTCCCACGATGTCGCCTGCAAGAATTCCGAAATTTGGTCTTTCGTTCCATCCACGCTCCGCGATCTCTCCCCAAACAGGTGGATTGCTCTGCGTATCACTAAGGACCAGGAAAGCGTAGGCACTCTCGTCTTCGACAGCTGTTTGAAAAGTGTAGATCTCACTGCCAAATTCTGTCCCATCCTCCGCGACGGAAAGAATTCGATAGAAGTATTTTGTTTGAGTTTTCAATCCATCGAGACGGATCTCATGCATTTTGCGGGGTCCCTCAAGTGTTTCAGACATACCAAGTTCGGCAGTCAGACCATACTCGAGTAGCGTGGATGCTGGGACACTAGTTTCCCATAGAATGGATATTTCAGATTGAGTCGCCCACTGGAGATAAGGTCCTACTATGAGTTCTGGATCAACTACAATTGAAGAAGGAATCGTGGTTAGTTTCTTCAAAGGCTCAAAGCTCGCTTTTATTTCCTTCGCTGATAGCGCTCGGTCATATACCAAGACTTCCTTTAGCTGTCCGGCGATCCTTGTGTATTCATTGTCATCACGGTAGGCACCGATCTGGTAAAATCCCGGTTCGGAATATAGAATCGGACCAGTCTGAGTCTTTGAAGTCGATTCGGCGACTCCATTGATGTAGAGAGTCATTATTGAACCGTCGTACGTTGCCGCGACATGATACCAGCGGCCAAGCTCAATTTGTGTCTTATACCGTAGATAGGTTATGTCTCCATCTCCATCGTAGTTGCCTCCCTTTGATGCAAGTCCGAAGTAGAAATTTTCACCGCTGTAGCCCAGCATCCAGCCATTTTCGATTGAACCAGAATCTTGGAGAGCACCCACAATTCCTCCGTCAGACTTAGGCACGGTGTACATAACCCAAGCTGATGCCGTCATTGATTTTTTTGGAAGCCCCGGAAAGTTCATGTCCTCACTAATCGGAAGTGCATTGGTTTTTCCATTGAGCTCCAGTGCATCGGTCACACTATTGGTGACCCAGGTAATTGGGCCTTCAGGTGTAATATGCTGATTCCCTGCTAGGTCCTGAATAGTCCCATTCTTCATTTCTGCCTGCTCAAAGACCCAATGTCCAAGTAATCCTTTGTCCGATACTTGGGCTTGGGCGACTGATGATGTCGCAAGGAGTGAAATGCAAAAGCAAGTGCTTAGGGCGGCGTAGTATCGAAGTTTGGGAGTCATGGTGCGCATATGAGATTCAAGTTCAAAAGAGTGAGTTCGGGTGTCTTATTTCTATTCGACCGAGAGAGTCGGAGTAGGCATTGAGATTTCCATTTCTTTTAGTGTGGACTCAATAGCGACCAGCAGGTCATCCATATCGGCCTCAAAAAGACGACCTATATTTCCAATTCGAAAGCAACTAGCCTGTGTTAGTTTGCCAGGATAAATGACCAAAGACTTTGATCCGAGTCGGCTATAGAATTCTTCGAAATCGAAATTCGGGTGATCTGGATACAGGAAGGAGGTGATGATGAAACTCTGACGTTCAGGCTGCAAATAGGGAATAAATCCAAGTGCCACTAGGCCATCCTTGACCCGTTTGTGATTAGCGGCATAACGAGCTGCTCGTCCAGCCACGCCACCCTCTTCCTCGAGTTCTGCCAAAGCTTGTCCCTGTGCCAATAATGTGTGTGTCGGTGGAGTAAAACGGAATTGGCCATTACGTTCTAAGCCATCCCATTGAGAGAAGAGATCGAGGCTCATGCTTCTTGCGAATCCTTTCGTTGCTACTAGAGCGCTGCGTCGGGCCAGAATGATTGAGAATCCGGGTACACCTTCCAAACATTTATTGGCTGAGGTAACGAGAAAGTCAACGTGCGCCTTCTCCAAGTCTACCTCGATGGCTCCAAAACTGCTCATGGCGTCGAGCATAAATGAGGCACCGTGATCATGAACAAGTCGCCCAATTTGTTCGATCGGATTTAGGATTCCAGTGGTGGTCTCGCAATGAACTAATGAGACTGTAGTAATCTTAGGATTATCCGAAAGGGTTGATTTGACAATTCCGGGATCAGGGACTTCGTTTTCTGGGAAGCGAAGGACCAGTGTATCAATCTTTAATACCTCAGCCAACTTAGCGACACGTTCTCCATAGGCCCCATTGACGATAACTAAGAGACTCCCATTTGGAGGCACGATGGATCCAATGGTAGACTCAAGTCCGAAGGTACCGCTGCCCTGCATTAGGATGGCTTCGAAGCCTTCCTCCTGTGAGGTGTTGCCGAGTTTCAGCAGCTTATTTCGAATGTCTCGAATGAGTTTAATAAACGATTCGTCCCGAGAGCCGAGATCGTGCAACATGGCTTCCTTGACCTTCAAACTCGTCGTGAGTGGGCCAGGGGTGAATAGTCTTTTATCAGTCATTGCTTTACCAGGGTAAAGAAAAGGTTTTCACGGTCGTCATAAATTTCATGGCTTCGATTACACCTTCCTTGATACCAAGACCCGAATCCTTGACGCCTCCAAATGGCGACATCTCAATTCTGTAGCCAGGGACTTGGTTAATGTTAATCGTTCCTGCTTGAATCTTTTTTACCGCTTTCAAAGCAGCGTCAAGATTTGAAGTCACGATGCCAGATGAGAGACCGAAGGAAGATGAGTTGGCCAGTTCGATGGCGTCGTCAATATCATCTATCGCCATAATTGGGGCGAGGGGTCCAAAGGACTCCTTGCAAACCATTTCGGCACTTCGAGGGACATTGGCAAGGACAGTCGGCTCAATTTGAGCACCTCTTCGATTTCCTCCCCAAAGAACTTCAGCTCCATTCTCGACCGCTTGCTTGACCCTGTTTTCCAAGGTGATGGCTGCGGCTTCATCTATTACTGTGCCGATCACCGTGTCTGGGTCGGCCGGGTCGCCTGTTATGTAGGTCTTGCTTAGCTCAACAAAGCGCTCTGTGAAGTCTTCCAAGATCGGCTTATGAATCAGTAGTCGCTTTACGGCGGTGCAACGCTGACCAGAGTTTCTGTAGCAGCCTTCTGCAGCCAGTTTCACGGCCATATCGAGATCGGCATCCTCCAATATGATTAGAGGAGCATTACCGCCCAATTCTAGACAGAGCTTCTTGTAACCTGCCATGGTAGCGATCTTCTTCCCGACTTCTGTTCCGCCGGTAAATGTTAGAAGCTTGACTCGCTCATCTCGAATCATCGGTTCGACGATGTTTGGGATGTCACCCATGAAAACACTTAGCATCCAACCGGGAAGACCTGCCTCGTAGAGTAGTTCAACAAATTTAATTGCCGTGAGAGGTGTCTTCTCAGAAGGTTTTAAAATCATCGCTGCGCCGGCGGCAATTGCGGGTGCAATTTTGTGCGCGACTTGATTGAGCGGATGATTAAACGGAGTAATGGCTGCGACTAGGCTCAATGGTTCACGAATCGTGAAAATCTTCCGTGCCTTTCCTTTTGGCGAGACGTCACATGAGAATATTTCTCCGTCATCTTGTATCGCTTGCATCGCGGCAAACTGCAAGACGTCTTGTGCTCGGCCAACTTCGTAGGTCGTCTCTTTCATGCAGAGACCGGTTTCCATACGGATCAGGTTGGCGAATTCATCAGCTCTCTCAGAAAGAAGCTTCCGCGCCTGATAAAGAATTTCATGGCGCTGATATCTAGTCAGGGGTGTGCCGCCGCGCCGCGTAGTTTCGATCATCTCCTCTAACTGCGCAGGGGTAATCGAAGAAACGGTTCCGGTCAATTCGCCGGTGTATGGGTAGAAAACCTCTACTTTTTCATCGGAGTGGACGGCCTTTCCGGCAATGTAGGAAGGTAAGTCTAGGGTTTTAGTAGGGCTTTCTGTCGTCATTATTTTGTGCCGTTGCAAATAAAGTCAAAGATGTCAAAATTGCGAGGGTCTCCATTCGCCTTGACCCAGTAGGATTCATTCAATGGCTCCGATAATACCATAGGGACCATCTCCTCATAGCGACCACCGTGAGATCGAAGTCGTGCTTTCAAGTGTGTTAGATCGTGGTGCGCTGGAGTCCTGCCGATTACCACGTCTCTTGTCGAAAGGACATAAAGATCTCCGATGCGATCAATTGGTAGCTCCATTTTGTGGGCCGCCATTTCTTTGTTGTAAACCTCGGCAACGCCGGGTCTCTTTAGAATCCAATTGGCGACAACGCCCTTATCCAGATTCTCAGGAAGATAAACCGTGACAGCTGAACCCAGTGCACCGTGATGCAGAACGTATGGGTCGGTGATGGGGCAAATAACCCTTATGCCATCGCCAAACTGTTCTTTTAATACCGTTTCCAAATAGAGAACATTTGGTACTCCGTCTGAAGTGGCTTTTGCGTTCATACCATGGTCAGCCGTTAGGCCTAGCACGGCTCCTAATTTCAACAGCTTACCAAATTCGACATCCATGGCCTCATAGAAATCGAGAGACTCGGGAGCCTCCGGCGCATAGGTATGCTGCATGTAGTCGGTCAAGGAGAGATACAGAAAATCTGACTGACCGCTTTCTAACAAATGAACACCAGCTCTTAGAACGTAGAGACTCGACTCCGCACTGTAAATCTCGGGTGCTGGTCCAAGTACTGATTCAACATCGGCAATACCATGCACTTCCAGATTAACCTCATAAGCCTTCTCTGCAGAAAATGCGATGCCCCCCATGTCCTTCGAGAGCAACTCGCGAAGCTTGTCCTTGGCTGTGATCATAGCCACCTTTCTACCAGCTTTCGATGCGGCGGCTAGCAAGGTATCGGTTCTCAGGTAGGCCGAGCTATTCGTCATCACCTCTTGCCCAGTTTCCGTATCCAGAAAGTAATTACCGCCAATACCAGTTATGGACGGCGGGACGCCAGTTACGATTGCTGAGTTGTTGACGTTCGTAAAAGAAGGCAAGGCCCCTCTTACGAATCCTCGATATCCCTTTTTCGCCATGCTAGCCACATTTGGCATTCGGCCTTGTGCCATGGACACACTTAGATATTCGTCGGCACAACCATCAATACATACGGCTACTATGGGCCTGGATGGAGGATTATAGTTACGCTCGTTTGCGTCGAAAGAGGTCGTAGCGTAATTGGTTTGCATATAAATCGATTACCTGATAATTCAGTTAAATTGCTTGGGTTCTAGTCGAGAGAAAGGCGGTTTTACGAACTTTATGCACACGTGTGCATAGACAAAATATAAGCCTGAAAATTGTGGTCTGCAAGTTCGGTCAGAGCGACCAAATGCGGTCCTGTTGACTTAATAAAATGACCAGTTGAAGAAGCGAGTTTCAATAAAAGAGATAGCCAAAAGGGCTGGGACTTCGCATTCTACGGTTTCTCGGGCCTTAAATAATAGCCCCTTGATCAGTATTGAGAAACGAGAGGAAATCGTTCGTATTGCTGACGAAATGGGCTACACTCCAAATGCGATTGCGCAAAGTCTACAGCTACAAAAGACAAATACAATCGGTCTGGTAGTATCGCTTATTGCCGACCCATTCTGGAGTGGTGTTGTCGAGGGAATCGAAGAGGTCGCCTTGGCGGCCGATAAGGGTCTTTTTTTAAATTCGTCGAGCAATAACCCTGGACGAGAGATCAAACTCATCGAGGCCTTTCAGCGACGGCGGGTAGACGGAATTCTTGTCGCGTCAACAAAGCTAGGTAATCAATACTTGGCTTGGCTTGAAGAATTGCAGATACCGGTCGTTATGATCAATACGCAGGTACGGAAGCGTCACCGTTTTCATACTGTCGCTATCGACGACCGACAGGGAATCCGACTGGCCATGGAGGAGATGCTCAAGTTGGGACATAGACGTATTGGTTTTCTTGGGATTGGTAATCGCCCGGCATCGAATAGGCGACGACTTTCTACATATCGACAAATGATGAAGAAGGCAGGCTTAACGCCGCATGAAGATTGGACTATTGCAGCGTCCTTTGGAGATGGCACTATGGCACATGAGTTCGAAGTCGCCCAGACTCACACCCCTCGTCTATTGGAGGCTGGAGTGACGGCTATTGTCTGTTATAACGATCTTGTTGCATTGGGAGTTATGCAAGTTTGCTATAGGCTCGGTATTCGAGTTCCAGATCAATGCAGTGTATGCGGATTCGATGACATCGAACCAGCTCGCTACAGCTCGCCAGCTCTTACAACGGTTCATCAACCGATTCACGAAATGGGTTCGCACGCCATGCAAATGTTACTGGATTTGGTCGATGGAAAGGCTGTGGAAAGTAAGTTGATTTTACCTAGTCTCGTCGTCAGGGAAAGTACTTCCATACCAAGCCCAGATTGAACAATTACAAAATTATATGACTGACTTTGCCGCCCTGCAAGCCCAATATATGATGCATAGTTGGGGAGTTCAGGGAGATTACAATCCGATTGAGATTGACAGAACAGAAGGGTGTTGGATTCACACAAAAGATGGTCGCAAGATATTTGATCTTCGGAGTGCTCACGAGTGCATCAATCTTGGTTTCAGACACCCCAAGGTACTTTCGGCGATGAAGGCTCAAATGGACGAAGTAGTTTACGTCACGGATGACTTCGCGACAAAACCCACAGCCTTGTTGGCGAAACGACTTGCCGAATTAGCGCCCGGCGATTCCAACAAAAGAGTCTGGTTTGGGCAAAGTGGAGCAGGGGCAATGGAGGCGGCCATTAAGGCAGCTAGATATTACAAATACCACAAAATGATTGCTAAGGGTAGTGCAAATCTTGAGCCTGCCATGCAATATCCATATCCCTATAAAATTATCGCTCGCTATCGCTCATGGCATGGTTCCACGACCGGAGCTGGCTCCCTTGGGGGAGATCCACGCCGCTGGTTTATGGAGCCCTTCGTAATGCCTGGTGTTAAGCATGCCCCCGATGCACATTGCTATAGATGCCCCTTGCACCAAAGCTATCCAGATTGCGGTATCGCTTGTGCCAAATACATTGATCAAATGATCGAATTGGAAGGTGGAGGCAATAAAGTAGCAGCAGTTGTGGTCGAGCCGGTCGTTGGTTCAAATGGCATTATTCCACCGCCTCCAGAGTACTTTCCAATGTTGCGTGAGATTTGCGACAAATGGGACATTCTATTGATCGTCGATGAGACGATGACTGGTATGGGTCGGACCGGAAAAATGTTCGCGATTGAGCATTATGGAGTCGAGCCAGACATCATTGTGATGGGGAAGGCACTAGGGGCTTATTGCCCACTTTCAGCTGCTATTTTTAGCGAAAAAGTATCAGCTTCGTTTGAAGAAAACGTATTTGGTCATGGCCAAAGCTTCTCCGGACATGCCTTAGCTTGTAGCGCGGGATTAGCAAGTATCGACGTCCTTTTTGAGGAAAATATTCTTGAAAAGACGACGATTCTTGGAGACTATCTGGGAAAAGAACTGAACAGATTGGCAGATAAACATCCATCTGTAGGTGACGTCCGCGGACTCGGTCTTTTTTGGACGATTGAGCTGATCAAGAATCGAGAGACGAGGGAAGCCCTCAGACGTCCGACCGAGAAATATGCGCACACGGTTGTTCGCGACATGGCCGACTTTCTTTTCCATGAAAAGAACATCTACGTTCCCGCTGACAAATTTGGAGTTTGGGTTGTGCCGCCGCTTGTAGTTAGCAAAGAGGAGATTGACTTTTTGATCGAGGCGATCGATGAAGCCTTGGATATGTCAGATCGTGCGATGGACGTGGAGGCTTAGTAGGGGAGATTGCGTCTGGGTATTACTTTTCGATATCGAGAGGAGCTATTAGTCGACCCTGCTCCCAGGATATCTAATCTCGTCAATCATATCCTGAACCTCCTGAGGAGGAGCCGGCGTGTTAATCGATACGACATAGCAGATCACAAAATTTAACACCATCCCGACTGTGCCAACACCCTGAGCATTGATTCCGAAAAAGGAGTCCATCATTGGTTCAGCTGTTCCAAATATCTTGGTCGATCTCATAAGAAGTATCATGATCATGGTGAAGGCCAGGCCGATACTCATCCCGGCAATCGCCCCTTCCCTTGTGCATCGCTTCCAAAATATTCCTAAGACAATGATCGGGAAGAAAGATGCTGCAGCCAGACCAAAGGCAAATGCTACGACCTCGGCAACAAATCCTGGAGGTCTTATGCCGAGGAATCCAGCAATAATAACCGCCACTACAATCATCCAGCGACCAACGGCAAGGCGCTTTTTGTCACTTGCTTCTGGGTTGATCATTTTACCATAAACGTCGTGAGCTAAGGCGGAACTAATCACAAGTAGGAGACCGCTCGCTGTAGACAAAGCTGCGGCCAATCCGCCTGCGGCAGTAAGACCGATGACCCAAGGTGGGAGTCCCGCAATCTCCGGTGTAGCCAACACGATAATGTCTCGGTCAATAGTCCCAAGTAAATCCTTGGCACCCATGCTAGCGGTCCAACCAGATTTGTCGATCAGACCTGTCTCTACCCAGTTCTTAACCCAGTCTAAATTCGCCATTCCGTCGGCGCCTAAGGACTGAAATGAGGCCAAAATATTGTACTTCGAAAAGGCCGCAAGTGCTGGTGCTGTTGTGTAAAGAAGAGCAATGAAAAGCAAGGCCCATCCGGCTGACCATCTTGCATCGGCCACCTTTTTCAGTGTATAGAACCTAACAATGACATGGGGGAGTCCCGCCGTCCCGACCATCAGGGCCAAGGTGACGCAAAACACATTCAACATCGACCAAGTACCGGAGAATGGATTTGTGTATTTGTTGCCAAGAAACTCCTCGTGAAGGCCGTCCAAAAGTGGGATAGCTTCTCCCAGGGCGACTTGTGGAATCGGGTTACCGAAAAGGGTCCAAGCAATTGCAATTGCTGGGACGGAGAAGGCAAAAATGAGAACGCAATATTGTGCTACCTGTGTGTAGGTGATACCCTTCATTCCACCGAGGATGGCGTAGAAGAGTACGATTGCCATTCCGATTATCACTCCAAGATCCACTACCTCAACCCAAGCCAAACCAGGCATTCCATTCAATGCCTCTGCAGCGGGCTGAAGGAAGTTTCCAAGGAAGCGACTAAACACGACGCCGACCCCTCTCATCTGGCCAGCTACATAAGTAAATGAAATGAAAATCGCCGCTATCGCCGCGACCAGGCGGGCGGTGTTCGAATAGTACCGAGTGGCAACGAAATCAGGGACAGTGTATTGACCGAACTTGCGAAGGAAAGGGGCCAGAAGGAGTGCCAAGAGGACATAGCCTCCGGTCCATCCGAGGAGATAGATCATCCCATCCGAGCCCATAAAGGAGATCAAGCCGGCCATCGAAATAAAACTCGCAGCGCTCATCCAGTCGGCTGCCGTTGCCATGCCGTTTGCGAAAGCTGAGACGCCGTGGCCTGCTACATAAAAACCTTCTGTATCACTTACGCGACTTTTTATCGCGATGTATAAATAAAGGGTGAAAGTGATGCCGACGAAGAGAAAAGTCCATCCTTGTATACCCATCTTAATGGCCCGCCGCTGTTTCTGAACCGATGTCGTCTTCTGCGACTCCAGCAGCTCGATCTAGCTTGCCTGCCGACCAGGCAAAAATGAAAATGAGGCTTACGAATACATAGATGCTTCCTTGCTGGGCCATCCAAAAACCAAAAGGGATGCCACCGAAGTTTATTGTGTTCAGTGGTTCAATTAACCAAATGCTAAGTACGAATCCGCATATGAACCAAATCACCAACAGGATTAGGATCTTTCGAATGAGCAGCTTCCAGTATTCTTCTCGTGTCATCTTTGAGTATTAAATGGTGTCAATTCAGACTTTAAATCGTGCCGCTAAGGCTATTGAGAGGTAAGACCTATTTGAGGTAAGGCAGGTAGACTAAGTTATTTCGTAAGATTCTGCAACACTAACCTTTCTGTTGCTCAGTTTCAATTGCAAATTCAATCGGGCCTACTTTCGAAAATGTTATCTGATTTTAATCTTCCATCGAAATCCCGCCAAGCCGGTAATTGATGAGTTTTCCAGTAGGTAAAACTTTAGTTCAGCGAATGGCTCAATGACTCGATCGATGTCTTTGTAAAACCCAATCCTAATAACTGGACCCCAAAGAGTCGGAAGAACTTCACCATTAGTTCCTATTACTTCTGAAACGTCAATCCATCTGTTTGCAACACCTAGACCCAAACAAACAGATAGATCTTGTTTGGTGGGAAGATTTGCAAGAATGCTCAAGTCGATATTCCTGGCCAGACGAGAAAGGTCCAAATAGAAGTCTGCACTAGAGCCTATCTGAATTCTAGGCTCGCCTGTATCAATATTCGGATCAACGATTACACCGATCCCTACTAGCTTTTTTGGTGACCCGACGACGTCATCTATCGATCTGGACTTTGACAACATGCCGGCTCCGATACTTATTCTTGCTGACTGAGATTGGCAGACATTCGTCAGAAATAGACTAAGCAATAAGACAATCACATGGATAGACAAATCCGAAACTTTCATTCAGGCATTTTAATGAAGTAATAGGGACTGGAATTTGCGCACATTCTCATCATCGATCTTATATTAAGGCTTGTCCGAGACTATCGGTATTCCTTCATGATTAAAGAGGGAATGGACTCTGTTATTGCACGAATTCAACCCAAACACACGAGAGCCGAAATCTTAATGGCGAGCTACAACAGAACCACTCTTCTCCTATTTGGATGTTTACTTATTTCTTCCTGTGAAAAGCAACACAGCGGCGAGATAGGCAAGATGAACATCGAAGATTCGGGTGACTTTGGCATTCGATTGGTCGATGTCACAAGCTCGGCTGGGTTGGGTGAATTTCGACATGAAAACGGTGCGAGAGGCGATAGCTGGTTTCCAGAGACGATGGGCGCCGGGGCTGCGTTTTTCGATTACGACTCCGACGGCTTCGATGACATAGCCTTGGTGCAGGGATCCAAATGGAAGGGCGAAGCAAACATACCTTCGGCCATAAAGCTTTATCGCAATGATCAGGCAGGAGGATTTGAAGATGTCACTGAAAAAAGTGGGCTGTCTGCTCTTCTTGCATATGGCATGGGACTGAACACGGCGGACTACGACAACGATGGTGACCAGGATATCTATTTCACTACGTTAAATGGAAATATCCTGTTTGAAAATAACGGCGGCCACTTTGTGGATGTCACTCTCGAAAGCGGGCTTGGGAAATATGATGAATGGAGCAGCGCCTCCATTTTTTTTGATGCTGACCGCGACGGTCATCTGGATTTATGGGTCGGAAATTACATTGATTGGACTCCAGAGAATGACATCTTTTGCTCTCGTTTTCAAGATGAAAAAACCTACTGCACACCAGCTGTTTATAAAGGAGTCGGTTCTAGGTATTACCGGTCCAATGGAGACGGCACTTTTGAAGAAAGGACCCAACAGGCTGGCTTTGCATCAACTCCTGGAAAAACTCTCGCAGCCGCAGATTTCGATTTCAACCGAGACGGCTGGACGGACCTAATCGTGGCCAATGATCTTCAGCGAGATCTCCTTTTTGAAAATAATGGCGATGGGACTTTCACGGAGAAAGGCGAGGTGAGCGGAATTGCATTTGATGACAATGGACGTGCTCGCGCAGGAATGGGCATCGACACGGGGATCGTGGATGAGAGTGGAAAGAGTACAGTTTTTGTTGGCCATTTCACAAAAGAAATGATCGGCGTTTATCGCCACATGGGGAATGCGCTTTTCTTGGAGCGGTCGGCCATTTCGAAAATTGGAAGACCCAGCCTTTTGAAGTTAACCTTTGGAGTGGCTCTATTGGATTTTGAGCTCGACGGAGATCTCGATCTTTTTGCAGCCAACGGTCACATCATTCCGGTCATCGATAAAGTCGAAAATAGCATTAGTTATCGGCAGAGTGCGCAGATATATGTGAACAAAGGTGGCGGTAAATTCGAGACGGCCGATGAGAGCGAGGTAGGCGCGATTGCCAAGCCTCTCGTCGCGAGAGCAATTTCTTATTCAGATTATGATCGAGATGGAGATATAGATGTCCTGTTGACGGAAAATGGTGGACCGGTCCATCTTTGGAGAAATGATTCTGAGTCAGGGAATAGCTTTGGGATAAAATTGCGCGGCACCCAGAGTAATCGTGATGGTCTGGGAAGTGAGATTTGGGTCTATTCAGATTCTCTCGCGATGATGAGAAGAGTCCGAACGGGCTCCAGCTATCTCAGTACCTTGACTAAGGAAGCCATTTTCGGCCTAGGAAATAGAAGTGAGATTGATAGCGTTGTCGTTCACTGGCCATCGGGCAGAGTGGATCGAATGGAGACTCTTCAGACTGGAGTGAGATTAGAACTCATTGAGGGAGAAAGCGGAGTCTGACGCCCAATCAAAGTTCATTTCTTGCCAAGACCTTTCCTCGTTTGACCGATCAGTTCATATCTTGAGATCATGAAAAAAACGCTAATCCTATCGTCGCTATTCCTATCCCTCGGGCTTGCATCTTGTGACTCCACTTCAGGCGATCTTAATTCCGATGATTACAAAACAGTCGTAAAGGAGTTTTACCGAGGAGTCTCTGCGGTTCAAACAGGATCTGATATGGGAGCAAAGGAAATGCTACTCAAAGCTGGGGCATTAGCGCCTGAGGAAAGTTCGATTTGGGTTAACCTTTCAATTATTTCTTTCAGGCAAGGTGACTTTGTAGAAAGCAATGCTTTCATTCAAAAAGCTCTCGACCTTGACCCAAACTCGTACGTCGTCAATAGAGTCAAAGGCCTTTTGGAAAAGGCTCTAGGAGAGTTTGAGACCGCCAAGACCTATTTGGAAAAGGCACTGCTCAGCGACTCCGAAGATACAAAGTCGCTATACGCGCTTTACGAGATAGAAAACGAGTCCCAAAATTTCTCCGTGTCAAAAGGGCTCTTAAAGCGTCTCGCAAAACTGCTTTCTCAAAATCAGGTCGTTGCAATCGAGGAGCTCAAGATGATGATTCGGGAGGGAGACGAAGAAGAAGTGAGAGGGCAGCTGCATGTTTTAGCGCAAATGAGCGAAAGTTGGCCTGAGCCTGCGAAAGAGATATTGATCACATTGGATAGCGCAAGTATGCCGGATAGAGAAAGACTTAGCTCGGGACTACGGAATGTGTTATTGCGAGAAGCCAGTTTTAGACGCGACATACGAGAGATTCAAGATCCGCCAGAACTTGTATCAAATTTGCTCGATCGATTTCAAAATCTTCCCAACCCTGATGCTGGTCCTGATTCTTTGGACTCCGGTCTTCGCTTTGAGCAAAATGGCATAGGTGGAATTTCTAATGGTGGAGTCCAGGCGCAAGTCATTTTCCAGGGGAATGACTTTGAAGCAAGATTCCTCGAATACGGTCCTGGAGCTTCCAGATTTCTCGATGTTTTTGATCAGGTATCTGACCCACGTCAGCTCGAGGAAATGAGTCAAGTAGGAGCCCTCGCAAGTTTTGACGCCAACCATGATTACCTCCTAGATTTAGCAGCGGTGCATGCTAACTATCTAGCGATTTATCAGCAAGACAGTCTCGGCTTCTTTCGAGAGTCTTACCGCTTAGATGGAAAGTTTACAGGAGTGTGGGCTGTCGACTTCGATCTTGAGGGCGATATGGACCTTTTTGTCGAAGGCCGTGAGGGCTCTTTTGCCTACAGGAACAATGGAGATGGGACATTTTCTAGGAAATCCTTTCTTCCGGGAAGTCCGAGAGCTTCCAGTTTTCTTTGGTTCGATTTCGATAATGACGGTGACCCCGATCCAGTACTTCTAAACAGATCTGGAAATTTGGAGTGCTTCTCAAACGAGCGATCTGGTCTCTATCTCGAGAAGCCCTGTCCCAATGATGATGCCAGGGTTATCACGGCCACAGATCTAAACCAGAATGGTCGAATTGAGCTCGTATTTCAGGATCCAAGTACCAATCAAATAAAAGCGTCGGAATGGAATGAGGACTCTTGGACCACCCGATTCTTGGTCTCGCCAGGATTTCCGCTTGGAAAGATTATCACGGCTGATCTTGACAACAATGGAGGATTTGACCTAATCCTTAGTGCTGGTCCCAAGACTGCTGTATATCTGATTAATCATGACCGACTCTTTCAGGATCCATTGACTGTGTTAGACATGCGGGTGGATGATGTAGCCGATCTGAATGGTGATGGACACCTCGACTTGCTTGGAAAAAACGTGAATGTCTGGACATTCGCACTGGGATCTGGAACTAAGAAATACCGCTGGCAAAATTTGAGTTTCCGTTCAGCAAACGCCAGAGGAGATCAACGCATCAATTCCTTAGCTATTGGCGGAGTTGCTGAGATTCGTGCCGCGTTAACTTATCAAAAGGCGGTTATTGATAAACCAGAGATACATATTGGCCTGGGGAATAAATTTGGACTCGACATTGCTCGGCTAAATTGGCCCAATGGAGACGTGCAGGCCGAGTTTGATTTTCAGCCAAATGAATTGGTAGTCACTCAGCAACGCTTGAAGGGATCATGTCCGTGGTTATTTGCTTGGGATGGCGAGAAGATGGCTTTTGTGACTGACTTTATCTGGCGTTCTCCTCTCGGCCTGAAAATCAATGCACAAGAAACGGCTGGAATCGCGTCAACTGAGGACCGCGTCCGAATTGATGGTTCTCTTTTAAAAGCAAAGAATGGACTCTACGACCTGAGCATCACGGCAGATCTATGGGAAAGTCACTTTTTCGATCACATCGCTCTCGTGGAGATTGACCATCCAGATTCTACAGAAGTATTTGTAAACGAGAGTTTCATTTTTCCTCCACCTGACTCGACAATTTATCAGACAGGGGGATTGAGGCCGGTTCTCTCGGCCAAGGACAGCCACGAAAAAGACCAGACCGTCAATCTCCGTGAGCGTGATGCAAAATATTTTGACGGTGTCCCTCTGGGCCCCTATCAGGGCATAGCAGAGGAGCATTTTGTTGAATTTGTGCTAGATGATTCAAAAAGGAATGACCTGCTGCTCGCATATGGCTGGATTAGGCCGACAGATTCTTCAATAAACGTTGCGCTCGGACAAGGTTTATTGTCCAAACCGGACGGGGTTCATCTGGATGGACTTGATGAAAAAGGGAATTGGAGGCGTTTGAAATCGAATCTCGGCTTTCCGTCTGGTAAGCATAAGACGGTGATAATAGAATTGGAGAAGTCTTGGCTCGATGAGATAAAAGCCTACCGTCTTCGCACAAATATGGAAATTTACTGGGACCAATTAGCCAGCGCGGAGAGATTTTCCTCGGAAGGATTAAACATTTCGTGGTCGAAAATTGAAAAAGCTGACCTTATATATAGGGGCTTCTCAAAAGTGAGCGAAAAGGATCGTTTTTCTCCAGAACTGCCAAATTATCAAATACTCGAAGGAAGTGAACCGATTTGGAGGGATTTGGAAGGATACTATACTAGATTTGGTGATGTTCTGCCTCTGCTTGATTCGGTGGATGATCGATATGTTATTATGAACGCAGGTGACGAAATGAAAATTCAGTTCAGAGCGAGTTCAGCGGTTGATGAGGGATTTCGGCGTGACTATATCTTAGTGGGAGATGGTTGGGTGAAGGATGGCGACTATAATACCGTGGCATCAAAAACCTTGGGACCATTGCCAACTCATTCTAAAACTGTCTACTCTGCTATCCAGCTAGCTCTTGAAGATGATCCCGTTTTTCTGGAGCACAAAGACGATTGGCTGCTATACCACACGAGATACGTCTCTGATGATAGATTCGAGTTGGCGCTAATTAGGAACTAAGCCACTTCTACACAATCACTTAGGCTAGATTCCCAAATCTTTGCTCTGACTAGAAAATTGAAATATTGTGACGTGGAAGTAACAGCTCTACGCCACGGAAGCGCTTTTAGTAACTTTTATTGACGAAAAGTCGACATAATTGATAAATGGGGAAAGAATTAACTTGTTTGTGCCAGGTCAGAACTGTAAGTTTCGCTCGAATGAAGGTGGGTGAAATGCGCCCACTCGATTATGGCAGAATTACTTTCTAGCGGAAAGTATCGGTCAAAATCACCACCATACATGACCTTGAGAAGACTAACCCAGTCTATTTATTACCAGATCCACTTACAGGCTTCTAGTCCTGTCAGAGTTTTTGCTGATTCTCATCAGTCTGTATTGTCCGTAATTTTGACTGATAATCGGACCACTAACCAACCATAACGTAACTATGAAGCTCAGAAGGCTATATGCCCTGATATTCGTTTTCGCACTCTTGCCAGCCTCAATGGCATTTGCGCAAAAAGGAAAAATCGCGGGTTTGATCACAGATGCGTCAACCGGTGAGTCTCTCCCTGGTGTGAATATCCTAATGGTAGGAACACAACAAGGAGCCATCACTGATGTAGACGGATTCTATTTTATTAACAATGTTCGACCAGGTACCTACTCGCTTCGTGCCTCTTTCGTCGGCTTTAACACACAGATTAAAGGAAACGTTCGGGTTAGCACAGGTTTAACCTCAGAGGTTAATTTTGCTCTTGATGTCGAAGATGTCGGTTTGGACGAGGTTGTCGTTACAGCGGAACGACCTATCGTTCAGCTTGATGTTTCAGCGAACGTCGCGTCACTTAACCCAGCCGAGTTTGAGGATCTTCCGGTAGCTGGTGTGAGTGAGGTTCTTGACTTGCAGGCTGGTATTGAGCCAGGTTTGCAGGTTCGAGGCGGTGGCTTAGGCGAAATTGCCTTTGTGGTTGATGGTCTGAATCTTCGGACTGGAAAATCACATGAACCATATACCAATATCTCTTACACTTCTCTAGAGGAAGTTCAGGTACAGACTGGTGGATTTAGTGCCAAGTATGGAAACGTTCGATCAGGTATCGTAAACGTTGCTACAAAAGAGCCACCTAGAGATAAGTATACCTTTGATGCCATTTTCCGTATTGCACCTCCGCAAGACAAAGTTCAGGATGGTCTAGGATCACCAGCTACGAGTGCCGGTGATTGCGACTATTCCTCAGGAAATGTCAATAGCTGGTGTGATATGTGGTATATCCGTCCTGCGCTTGATCCAGCTGTTTCCATGGATGGAAACTCTGGTGGAGCCTGGGATCAGTACACCCAACGTCAATACAACCAATTCGAGGGTTGGAACACAGTTGCAGAAGCTTTGAGGGACACACGTGGTTTTGATGTTACGGCTCAAGACATGATTGAGAACTTCCTTTATACTCACAGGAAGGATAATTCAGTTGACATTCCTGACTACGAAGCTGATGTCACCTTTGGTGGTCCTCTTCTTCCCGGAGGAGCTGGTTCAAGTCTTGGAGATCCAAGATTCTTGATTTCATATCGTGGTACTCAGTCGGCTTATCAATTGCCTCAGACAAGAGACGCTTACAAAGATCAAACAATATCTGGTAAGGTGACTGCTAATCTAACAACTGGAATGAAGTTCACTCTTCATGGCTTTGTTGGACAAGAGCGCGGAAATAACAGAAATAGTGATTTGTCTGACGTGCAAGCAGATCGTGGCAATACTGCCGCTTATCCTTGGTCAGGCACTGGAAATCAAGCTATTG
Source organism: Rhodothermales bacterium (assembly GCA_965250215.1). Lineage (GTDB taxonomy): Bacteria > Bacteroidota > Rhodothermia > Rhodothermales > DATKEJ01 > CBDFNN01. The sequence continues at coordinate 1,209,160 of CBDFNN010000004.1, forward strand.
AGGGTCTATCTCGACGTGGTGTCTTCATGTTCTCTGATGCCAAATTGAGTTTGGCTGATATTGATCACAACATGCTTGGAGCTACGTTGACTCACACCTTGAGTAACAGCACCTTCTATGAGGTGGCCATTCAGAACATATCTTCCAAGTACCGGTCCGCTTTTCCTAATGCTCGTGATGGTTCATTCCAAGACGAGAACGGAGCATGGAATCCTGTACTATGGACTGACAATACGGGAAATAGAGTTCCTGCTGGAGACGGTCAGGATCTATTCTGTGTAGGTGGCTCAAGCGACCTAAACGGAGATGGTGAAACTAGACAGTATTGTGAAGGCCAAGCACCATTTGGATTTGCTGGTGCGGGTGGTAACCTCCTGACTGGTGAGACAACTGGTGGACACTGGAATAAGACACGTGACACGACTGATGTCAGCGTTTTCACTGGTCGATTTGATTTGACTTCACAGCTTAACAGATTCCTTCAGTTGGAGACTGGTGCTGAGTTGATCTTCTCTGATTACCAGATTCGATTTGCTCGAGTTAATCTAGCTCTTGTTGGCCCTACTCCTGAGTCGCAAGTTCCTTATGACAGAACTCCTATCCAGGGTGCTGTTTATGCTCAATCAAAGCTTGAGTTTAAAGGAATGATTGCCAACTTGGGTGTACGTTTGGACTACGTTGATGCCAACACCGATTGGTGGGTATTTGACGAGTACGAAGGTGTTCTTCGAAATGGCGTCAGCGAATTGGATGCACAGCTTGATAAGCAAGCGACCGATGCACAAACTTATCTAAGTCCAAGATTGGGTATATCATTCCCAATCTCTCAGAATAGTAAGTTGTACATCAACTACGGTCACTTCCGACAAATGCTTGACCCGCTAAGTGCATTCGGAATCTTGACTTCAACGGCTGGTGGTGTTGACCAGATAGGAAATCCTGATCACCCCATGCCAAATACGGTAGCATACGAGATCGGATTTGACCAGAACATCCTTGACCAATATCTCCTAAGAGTCTCTGGATTCTATAGAGATATCCGTGATCAGCCTAGAGGTGTAAATTACACAAGTCTTGGTGGTGTTGTTGGATACACTACTTTTGAGCCTTGGAACTATGAGGACGTTCGTGGTGCAGAATTCACCTTGAACAAAACTCGTGGAAAGTGGATAAGAGGTTTTGTTAACTACACCTTCTTGCAGACAAAGTCAGGAAACTTTGGGTTCTCAAACTTCTATGAGAATTCCTTCCGACAGTTACAGTACTTGAGAACATCGACGGACTATCGAATTAACTCTCCTTTGGCACAGCCATTTGCAAGGGCTAACGTGATACTCCTTGTTCCTACTGATATTGGACCGAGTACACTTCTTGGAGACTGGAGAATTTCTCTACTTGGAGAGTGGAGAGCTGGTCAGAAATTTACTTGGTCAAGTCTAGCTAGCTATCCGGAGCTAAAGGAAAATGTTGCCTGGAGAGATTATATCAACTTCGATCTTCGTTTCACGAAGCACTTTGATACTAATTATGGTGACTTCCAAGTCTTCGCGGATATAGACAACGTTTTCAATAGGAAACACATATACAGCCAAGCTGCATTCCATCCAGACAATAATGACTTCGATTGGTATATGAGATCGCTTCACTTGTCAGAGGACATCTACTCTGACTTGAATGAAGATTCTGATGATCCATACTTCTGGATTCCTGGCGGTGATCGCCCAGGTGATTTCAGGGATGCTGATGCGTTATTCCAGCCTATCGAGGCTTCAGATACTCGTCCAGCAGCTGCTGATGCGAATACTCGAGCTTGGTACTGGTCACCTGACACAGGATACAGCAGACTCAGTGGCTCTGGCTCTTGGGAAGCTGTTCCTCAAGGAGAAGTTGATGACGCCCTGGATTCAAAAGCATATATCGATATGCCGAATCTAGGCTTCAACACCTTCTTCAATCCAAGAAGATTCACACTTGGATTTAGAATTGGATTCTAGTTCAATAGGGGGTGTCAGTGACGCCCCCTATTGGAAGTCAATAAAAATTATAAGAATGAAAACACTAATAAATAGAGTCCTGATCTTGGCCGCAGTGGTAGCAATGATGCCGCTAAGTGGTCTTCAGGCTCAGTTCACCGTTCAATGGCTGGACATTGGTGAGTACCAAGCAAACTATGTTGAGTCTATCGCTCAAGATGAGATCAATGGTGCTCCTAATAGTCAGGCATGGCCGGCATTCATGAGAAATACCTTTCATGATCGTGCAGAAGCTTTCTGGATTGGAGCAAAAAACTGGACAGATCAAGAAGGAACAACGTGGCCCTACTACAACATGCGAATCGGCCCTAGAGCCGCTGGTGTGGAATATGTATTTCCAGTTGAAAACCGAATAATTTCCAGAACCGATCAGACCGAGGTCACGGTAGATGGAGCTGCCTCATTTAAGAACGTTGTCGTTGTTGATGAAGTGGATCCTTCGATTCCGGCTGACAGACTGGTTCGTACCATTGCAAATACTAGTATTGGTATCACGGTTGAAAGAACAGCCTATGCTTGGGTGAATCAAAATCACGATGATTATCACATTGTGACTTGGAAGTTTACCAACACAGGAAATACGGACGGAGATGACGACATTGAGTTACCGAATAATCAGGTAAATGACGCTCGTATGTTCTGGATTCACAGATGGGCTGGATCAAACATCTCTGCTTGGAACAATGCAGCAGCTCAAACTTGGGGTAAATTCTCCATGGTTGACGTTGTTGGAGATGGAAATGCAGATTATCCAGTGGATTTCACGGCTATCTATCTCTGGCAGGGATTTGACCCAGAAGTGACTTACCAAAATACTGGTGGGCCAATCTGGAGAGAAAATCAATGGTCAGTTCCAGGTGACACCTTGGGTGCTCTTTGGGGAGCTACCATGGTTGGTGAGATGTATTTGAAACTTGAGCCTGCCACAGACGGAAGTGATCAACCATCTACACTCCACGTAATTGACTCAGATGAGCCTCTAAATGCTGACGGCGCTCCTGAACAAGATTACTACGAGTTGGCAATTAGATCAAGAGAGAATCCTGTTTCTCGAATGTGGCCACACTATGCTGATCGAATTGAGCCTGCTGGTAACTTCGATGCCCCTACAAATGATGCTTCATCAGGAAAGCAGGGTGGCTTTGCTGCCACAACGGCCATCGGTCCATATGATCTGGCTTTCGGAGATTCATTTGAGCATGTTGTTGTAAAGGCTGTTGGTGGTTTAGAGGCACAGGCGATGTACGAAGTTGGACGTGCCTATAAATTGGGTGGACAAGATGATACTCAAATCATTGAGTATGATGCCGACCATGATGGTACAATTGACACTACTCCATACGATCCTTCCACCTATAAGAATGGCGCAGAGGCCATGACGAAAGGTCAGTGGGGCATGTCAACACGTGACTCCTTGTTTGCTACCTTCGAGCGAGGAAGAAATGTATGGAATAATGGAAACCTAGCTAGCTATCCAATTCCAGAAGCTCCCTCGGCACCAGCGACCTTCGATGTATTCGGGCGTCCTGATCAGATTGAGTTGTCATGGGCACCTGGATCAGGTGGTGGCGCTGTTTCTGAGTGGGAAGTCTACCGGACTTCAAAATTCGATGACTGGATGTATGCTAAGTGTTCTGCTCTCGATCTCAGCTGTGAAGTTGGATACGAATTGGTAACGACACTTCCAGCTGGAACAACAAGCTACAATGACACAGACGTCATTAGAGGAACAGACTACTACTACCACGTTGTGGCGGTTGGAACTGCTCAAGCAAGTGATCCACTTGGAATTAATGGTACCTTCGGTGGTCGTGCTCTTAGAAGTAGCCGCTACATGACGCAGACTTACCAGCCTGTTAACTTGAAGCGCCCTCCTGGAGGAACTATCGGAGACGCAGTTGTCGTTCCGAACCCAGTTATTCTTGGTTCTGATCCTTCTGTATCTAGCTTTGACAGAGAGGACGAAATCGCCTTCTTTGACATTCCTGGTCTATCAACCATTGAAATCTTCTCTGAAATTGGTGAGCGTATCGAGTTAATCGAGCACACAGATGGATCTGGAGATGAGAAATGGAATTTGACCACGAGCGCGAGACAGTTATTGGTTAGCGGCATTTATTTGGCCGTAATCACCAATACGGAGTCTGGCGAAAGCGTTGTTCGCAAGTTTACCGTTATCCGATAAGTCATGAAAAAAACAAATCGGAAACTCCGAAACTCAAACACTGGAGAAACAATGAAAAGATTATTATTTGTCTGCTCGCTGTGCTTGACTCTTGCGATCGTAATCGCACCAGAAGTTGTCGCCCAAGACGACAATTCTGGTACAGCAGTTGAGACAATAAAGCGGGCTCAAACAGGAATGAAGTTCCTTAGTCTTTCGGTCGATCCTAGAGCAGCTGCCATGGGCAGTGCTCTCACGGCTGAAATGCAAGGAAATTCAATGTCCATGTTTTACAACCCAGCCAGTATGGCGCAAATGCTTGGAAACGGAAGTGCTTCTGTTGCCAACACTGCGTTCATCTCTGATATCAATTACAACGTTGCCAGTGCGGCCTACAGGCCTTCTGGCGGTAACTACGGCGTAGTTGGTGTATCCCTTGAAATGGTCGACTATGGTGACTTCCTCGGAACGATCCGGTCTACTTCTGAGAGTGGATATGAGTCAACTGGAACGTACGCACCTTCAGCCTTGGCTATCGGTGTTGGTTACGCTCGTTCATTCACTGATAAGTTTTCTGCAGGTGCACACGTTAAGTATGCGCTACAGGATCTTGGCACCTTCGCCGTGGAGCCTGCAGCGGCAGGAGTGGCTGATACAGATTTCGACGTAAATACAGTTGCGTTTGACTTTGGTATCGTGTACGAGACAGGGTTCAAGAGCCTTGCTATTGCCTTTGTAGCCAGAAACTTCTCACAGGAACTTACCTATGTTCGTGAGAACTTCGAGCTACCACTAACACTGCAATTCGGTGCATCAATGAACATGTTGGATTTCACTTCAATGGATCCAAACATGCATGCCCTTCGACTAAACGTAGACGTTCAACGTCCTCGTGACTTCGACGAGCACATTCAATTTGGTGCCGAGTATAAGTTCATGGACATGGTCGCCCTTCGTGGCGGTTTTGAACAGCTTGGACTCGACGAAGAGAAAGGTCTTAGTCTAGGTGCCGGTGTCAACTTCGGCATGAATGACTTGACAGCAGCAGCTAACTATTCCTTTACTGATTTCGGTGTCTTTGATGCCGTTCACAGAATCGGAATCGCCGTAGGATTCTAAGGATCCTATTAAGCTGAAAGCTTTATTAAGACCATCTCGGTTAATTACCGAGGTGGTCTTTTTTTTGTGGGTGATGGCAGCCGAATGATGCCATTGTTCTAGTCGACTTCATACCATAAACGCTCCATATATTTTTGCGACAGTATCTTTTCTTACTTGTAGTTTTTCTTTTTATTGCTTGTTCAGATGGATCCGGCAAATTGAGCAAAGACACATCCACAGGAAGCATTCAATTCAAAGAAGTGACTTCTGAAGCAGGTCTTTCAGATTTCATTCATGAAAATGGAGCAGCCGGCAATTTGTGGTATCCCGAACAAATGGGTTCAGGCGGTGGATTCTTCGATTACAATGGAGACGATTGGCTTGATGTTGTCCTGTTAGGTGGTGGAAATTGGGATGCTGCAAAACCATCGCGCTCCGTAAGACTCTTCGAGAATCTTCATGACGGGACTTTCAAAGAGGTTAGTGATCAATCTGGTTTAAGCAATGTTGAGACTTACACAATTGGAGTAGTATCTGGAGACGCAGACAATGATGGCGATCAAGATCTTTTCATTTCAACAATCACCAACAATGTTTTCCTTCGAAATGATCAAGGTGTTTTCACTGATATAAGTCAGTCGTCTGGACTTGGAGAAAGATCAGAATGGAGTAGCTCCGCGATGTTCGTCGATGTAAACGAGGATGGCCTATTAGATCTCTATGCTGCCAACTATGTCGATTGGACTCCAGAGACCGACAAGTGGTGTCCAGAGGGGTCCCTTCGCAAGCTCTATTGCATTCCCGCCGACTATGAAGGTATTCCCAGTCGATTCTATATCAATAAAGGTAATTTGATTTTTGAGGATGTGACTGAGGAATCCGGTTTTATTCCTAACCTGGGTAAATCTCTGGGCGTGTCGGAATTGGACTACAACAGTGATGGTTTATCTGACATGATCGTCGTTAATGATGGTGAGGGTGATCTTCTATATGAGAACAAAGGAAACGGGGTTTTTGAAGAGCGAGGGATGGTTGCAGGGGTGGCCTATAGCGAGCATGGCGAGGCAAGAGCTGGAATGGGCGTTGACGTAGGTGTGGTGGACTCAACCGGTAGGCCAACTATCTTCATTGGCAATTTTTCCGAAGAAAACGTAGGGATTTACAAATATCAAGGGAATGGCACTTTTAGAGATCGAGCCTCGATTTCAAAAGTGGGTTTGCCCAGCTATCTAACTTTGACCTTTGGATTGCTCCTGTTCGACGTCGATGCAGATTCCGATCTCGATCTATTTACGGCAAATGGACATGTCTATCCAGGACGCTTAGAGGGACAGGATAAAATTACTTACAAACAGGCACCGCAACTCTACCTGAATGATGGATCGGGGGTGTTTTCAGAGATGCCGGATGGCCAAACCTTTTTGAGCGATAGGATTGTCGCTAGAGGTGCTGCCTACGGAGACTATGATCGTGACGGAGATATCGATGTGCTGATGACGGAAAATGATGGGCCGGCACACCTCTGGAGAAATGATACGAAGCCTGGCAAAGTCATACGAGTTCGTCTCGAAGGAATGGAAGATAATAGAGATGCCATAGGTTCGCAGGTGATTGTTTCAGCTGGAGGATTGGATCAATATAGAAGAGTAAGGACGGGTTCGAGCTATCTCTCTGCGTCCGAGACTGTTCTTAGTTTTGGTATGGGAGAAGAGGACTTCGCGGAAAAGATATCGATAGAATGGCCCAACGGAGAAAAAGAGGAGTTCACTCATGTGGCAGCTGGACAAGAAATACACTTGAAACAGGGTGACGGTGGATATCAGTCACTTTCTTTACCTGTGCCCATGAAATTGAAGAGTAGATATGAATAGAGGAAGTGGTTTTTCGTTTTTCGTTTCTTGTCTACTTGGTAGTAAGGGGTTTTTTATTTTCTGTGTTTTGGGGCTATCGCTGGCAGTTACAACGGGATGTTCTGATTCGGATCCATCCGAAGAGTCAAGACAAAACGTCAGCCAAACGCTCGCGTTTTCTTCCGTTTCGAAGGAGATTGGCCTGGGAGATTTCAAACATGACAACGGCTCGTTTGGGGGCGTATTCATGCCGGAAATTGTAGGAGCGGGAGTTGGAGTGATTGACTACAACAATGACGATTGGCCAGACCTTCTGCTCGTAGGAGGAGGGCGTTTTGAGGGTCATGTCAATAAGGAGACAGAGGCCATTAGATTGTATCGAAACACGGGTGGCGGATTTGAAGAGGTGTCAGAGCAGGCGGGCTTGTTGGGTTTGAGGACACATAGCTATGGCGTGACCGTGGCCGATTATGACAACGATGGGGATGAGGATTTCTATTTAACCAGTTTGGAAGAAAATATTCTCTATCGAAACGACGATGGGAGATTCGTTGATGTGTCAACAGCATCAGGACTCGGGCAATACAAGGAATGGAGCACCTCTGCAATCTTTTTTGACGCCGATAATGATTCCTGGCCCGACCTCTTTGTTGCGAACTACGTTGATTGGTCGGAAGAGAGTGATCTCAATTGTCAATATGAGGGTGTCAAGGCTTATTGCACACCGGAGGCCTATGACGGAATTGCATCACGGCTGTATATGAATCAGGGAGATGGCAGCTTTGTTGAGACATCAATATCTTCCGGGATTTTCGATGGTCTAGATTCCAAAATAGACAAGTCATTAGGCGTTGCTGAGATGGATTTTAACAACGACCTCTTGCCCGATCTTCTGGTTGCAAATGATACAGAAAGGGATTTTCTATTTCTCAACAAGGGAAATGGAAAATTCGAAGAGACTGGTATTTCTCGCGGAGTGGCATATAGCGAGCACGGAAAGACTCGAGCTGGCATGGGTATTGATACAGGTGTGACGGACTCGACGGGTCTTGTATCAGTCTATATCGGAAATTTCTCGGACGAGACGGTCGGCGTATATCGACACGGGGGGAACGGTTTGTTTAGGGATAGGGCGGCTTTATCTCGCGTGAGCTTACCTAGTTACAAGACTTTAACTTTCGGCCTATTTTTGGCCGATGTGGACATCGATGGAGACCTTGACCTCTTCATGGCAAATGGACATGTACAAACCTATATCAACAAAGTAGATCAACGCGTGACATTTCTGCAGCAGCCGCAGCTCTATATCAATCGCGGAAATGGGACCTTTGATGAATGGAAAGACGAAGATGATTTCGATATACGGATTCTAGGGAGGGGAGCCGCTCATGTCGACTACGATCGAGATGGCGACCCAGATCTAATTATCACAGAGAACAACGGGCCACTTCATTTTTGGCGGAACGATCACGCTGGTAACAATTTTATTAAGATTAATCTTGAGGGGGTACAATCAAACAAAGATGGTCTAGGATCAGAAATTCGAATCTATTCGAATGGGAGTATTCAGGAAAGACGAATTCATGCTGGATCTAGCTTTCTTTCTTCCATGGAAAAAACGGCGTTGTTTGGTTTGGGTCAGAGCGAGCAGATTGACAGTGTGATCGTTAAATGGCCGAGTGGAGTCGTGGATCGATTGGAAAGCTTGAGTCCGAATCAGGAAATTAGAATCAAGGAAGGAAGCGGCTCGTACCAAGAGCTAACAAAATAGACGTCGATGAAAAATTACAGATCGTTTTTGTTGATCGGCTTCATGCTGTTGACAGCATGCGGTGGAGACAGTCAAAGTGAGCTTTCTATCACAGAACAGGCAAGGCTAGGTGCTCCCCCAGAAGTGGGTAAATTCATGATCAAGGCTCAGCAATCTTACGAAAACGGGCACTATAATTATGCACTCTCCATGACGGATAGTGCTGAGGCCTACGCTCCGAATCTCGCAGATATTCACTTTATTCGTGGAAAGATCTATACGGATATGAATCAAATAGAGATCGCCAACGAGGCATTTAAAGTCACGTTAGAGGTCGATCCGGCTTATCCGGGGGCAAATTTCAGTCAAGGACAAAATTCGTTTAGAAGAGGGCAACTGCGAGAGGCTTTAGGTCTATTTGAGAAGGAACTCGAAATCGGAGAGACCACTGGTATTTGGAGAGAGACCGGTAGAATATATGCTCAGCTCAATGAGCCGGATTCCGCCATCACGGCCTACACCAAGGCTATTGAACTGGATTCTACTAATACGGCAGCGATCATGTGGCTGGGACAGTTGCAAGAGGACGCAGGAGATTTGGAATTGGCTCTAGAGACCTCGAAGAAAGGGCTAGCCGTTCAGCCAGACAATCCGAATTATCGCTATATCATTGGATCCATTTTGAATCGATTGGACCGCCCTGAAGAGGCAAAAGAATATTTGCTTGGAGTCGCGATTGAACGACCCTGGCATCATGGAGCCCAGTACAACTTAGCTCAGGTACTTACTCAGCTTGGAGAGACGGAAGAAGCCGATGTCTACTTTGCAAAAGCGGAGAAAGCCCAGAAGCATCAGCAGGAAATCAACGAAGCTCAGACGGAAATCAATCGGGACCCGACAAACTTGGAGAATTGGATAGAGCTAGCTGATCTTCATCGGAAGTCAAATCAATTAGATCGTGCAGCTGATGCTTACCGTAGGGCCGTTGCCTTGGTGCCAGAAAATCTAGCGCTTCAGAGCAATCTTGCCGGAGTAATTCTGGAGATGGGTGACCCCGAGGAGGCCATGAAGAGATATCAGGCTATTGCAAAGGTAAATCCAAACATGGCCGAGGTCTGGGTCAACATGGGTGTGTGCATGGCACAACTAGGCGCCAAAGATCAAGCTATATCTGCCTGGCAAAGAGCATTAAGGGTGGATCCAAGAAATAAAGCGGCTAAAACCTTTTTGTCTCGCGCGGATCAGATTGGCTCCTAGTTTGCAATTCCCAAGTGCGGAAATAAGGCCAGTCCTCTCAGCCAATTTAGCTTTGTAACAAGTGTATCCGAAAAATCTGAACGCACCGATAGCCCTCTTTTATTGAAAACGACGTCTTCATGCAACTCGTCCTCTGGGATAACGCTCCAGTGATTCTGAAATGTCTCGTCTTTCGCATCGTCTTGCCGGTGTTGTTCTTTGTATCGGCATGTCAGACATCGCCTGATTCCTCCCAGCCAGAGAATGCCGAGTCGGCGCCAACTGAGCAGACCTACCTGAATCTGGATAGCGATGCGTCTTATGTCGGTATCGATGTCTGCAAAACTTGCCATGTGGCGCAGTACGATACCTTTATTCAGGCTGAAATGGGTCGATCGTTTAGGTCGGCAACGCTTAGCAACAGTGACGCAAATTTTGAGGACCCCTCGCCGGTTTTCGACGAGGCTTCAAATCTCCATTATCTTCCGTATCACGACGGTGAGGACCTGTTTATCATGGAGTACCAGTTGTCCGGAAGCGATACATCGAGCAGGCGTGATACGGTTTACAAACGAATCGAAAAGATTGACTTCATCGTAGGCTCCGGACAGCACACCAATTCACATATCATGGACGAGAATGGATATCTCTACCAGATGCCTCTCACTTGGTATGCACAGGATGGGAAATGGGATCTACCGCCCAGATTTGATGAGGGAAATAACTTCCGATTCAGTAGACCAATTCCACAGCAATGCATGGGTTGCCACAACGCGATGCCGGTGTTTGTTGAGGGGTCTGAGAACCGCTTTAAGAAGGTACCCCCAGGGATTGACTGCGAGCGATGTCACGGACCGGGTTCGTTCCACGTGACAGAAATGCAGGCGGGACGCGTCGTCTCGACGGCTGACGCTATTGATTATTCAATCGTCAACCCGGCGAAACTACCGGTTGACCAGCAGTTCGATATTTGTCAGAATTGTCACCTGCAAGGAGTATCTGTGTTCAAACCGGGGAAAACAGCGCTTGATTTTCGACCCGGACGAAATATGACGGATATCCAGAATGTTTTCATGCCACGATACGCGGACAGTGTCGAAGTATTCAAAATGGCCTCCCATCCGGATCGACTCAAGATGAGCTCTTGCTTTCGAGAATCTCAGGCAGCGGCCGACGAATACGAGCCGCTAACGTGTGTCACTTGTCACGATCCACATGTTAGCATCAAGGTTTTGGGACCGGATGTTTACAATGAAGCCTGCCAGTCTTGTCACACACCGGCTAGCGACGACCTCTGTACTGAAGAAGAGGCGGTCCGAGCCCTTAGTGGCAACAACTGCATTTCCTGTCACATGCCCGTATCGGGGTCTGAGGACATTCCGCATGTTCGTATCACTGACCATTTTATTCGAGTCGTGGAGAGTGATGCACCTCCGATCTTGACGCCTGAGGAGATGGCGGCGCAAAAAAGGTTCATTGGGCTCGCTAGTTTGGTGGAAGATTCGCCGTCACCGAGAGACATCGCTGAGGGGTATTTGGGTTACTATGAGGAGGTCACGAATGACCCTGTCTTTCTGGATTCGGCCTTGGTTTACCTGAAGATGGCGGAAAAAGACCAATCGCGTGAAGAGCTTGCTCAGCTATGGATCTGGGCGTGGTTTTGGCGAGGAGATCAAGAGTTGATTGTTAATCTTGCCAATTCCATTGATGAGAAACTCATTCCGGATGGCTGGACCTTTTATCGAATCGGTGAAGCCTCTCTAGCAATGGGTCAACCCAAAGAAGCGGTGCATTATCTCGAGTTAGCCGTGAATCGTTCGCCGGAGCATCTTCGATTTCGGAACAAGCTGGCCTCGGCTTACATGAATGACGGGCAGCTAGACCGTGCGCTTGAAACCTATGACGATGTTCTCAAAGCAAATCCCAAATTTGAAATCAGCTACAACGACAGGGGCTACACACGGCTCCAGATGGGAGACTTTAGTGGGGCGGAGCTTGACTTCCTAGCCGCCTTGTCTATGGATCCAAATGCTTCAAAGTCGCTCGCCAATCTGGCATCCTTGTATTTTAATACGAATCGTAAATCCGAATCCATTCCGTACATGAGGCGATTACTTGAGCTGGAACCAAACAATTCGGAATATCAACGCTTGTGGGAGCTGTTATCGGAGTGAATTGAAGATACCGAACTTCTCCTTTGCCCTAGCCAACCAAATGCGAAGGCGGCAATGAAGCCGGGTATGAGGGGATCAAGTCCCAGCGGCCTAATGGGTGTCGCCGACGGATGTACCAGAAATCCGATAAGATAAAGACCAACATAGACGACTAATCCTCCTGTCATTGACCACAGGGCTCCTTTCTTCCCGAATTTCGGCCAGAAGAGACCATAGGTTACCGGACCTATGAAAATGACAGAAAGGGCTCCTCCAGCGAATACAATGATGTATTGCATAAAGCGTGGAGGGTAGAGGGCTGCTATGGTGACGGCCAGACCTACAAGTAGAGTGGTGGTGTAACTCAGTCTCGCGATCCCTTTCTCTGAGGCATTCGTGTTGCGTGTGTTTTGATAGTAGTCTCGAACGAAGGACGACGAAATCATTAGCATGAAGCTATCTACCGTCGACATAGCTGCTGCAAAGGGCGCTGCGATAAGAAGTCCTCCCAACCACGGCATGCCAGCTGTTTCTGATAGCTGAATCGATAGAACAGGCATGATCCGATCAGGTGTGAAATCGAGTCCGGGGACGAGTATCCGTCCAAAGCAGAATATTACGACTAGGCAGAGGTAGATGACCGTGAAGTAGACCGATAGTGAGACGATCGCCTTCCTCAAGGTCCCCACATTCTTAAAGGCAAGAAGACGTACAAGATTCCCGGGCTGACCTGTTCCCGAGAGAGCCCAGAAGGCGAAGAATGAAATGGCCAGTCCGAGGGGCAGGAAGCCACCGTCCTCGTTTGTGCTAGGCCCTGGTAGGCTGACATAGGCGCCTTTGGTCTTGGCAGCACTCCGATAGGATCTGTCTTCGACAATGCGAGCCGAGACCTCGATAGACTGAAGTTGAGACAAGGACTTCCTAATTCTTAGGCTTTCGTTTTGAGATGTAATGCGAACGGCCTTGATCGGTTTAGAAGCGGTTGAGCCCTTTGGTATGAATGCAGGTTCATTGCTCCGAATAATTTCTTCATCTTCACCTTCTCTGATCTGGACAATCCATGAGTCACTTGGGATTTCGAGGTCTTGGTCCTCTGGGCTGTCAATTTCCAACTCGACCATTAGCAAATCGGGCGTGGTCATCTCGGCCATGTACTGCCCTCGATCTTCTATATCGGAACTCTGAGCAATTATTAGGACAAGCATTATTAATACACCGGCCACCATGACGACGCCTTGGAGCATGTCCGTCCAGACCACAGCTTTGAATCCTCCTATGGTCGTGTAGATAATCACCAGTCCAGCAAACAGGAAAAGACCGAGGCTGTACTTGGGGTTAGCATCCTGTGGAAGCAACCATCCAGCCTCACTTTCTAGCCAAAGTGCCATGGAGTTGAACCACTCGGTTGAACCAAGAAGTTGGTCCAGAATAATACCGGCGAGAGTGAATTGTGGAATGAGGAATACAGCGAGAAGAATTGCCATCAAAGCGGAGCTAAGTAAGGCAAGTTGGTTGTCATTATATCGATGCTTCAGTAGCTCGGGAATCGTAATAGCTCCCGATTTTTTGCCCATCTTGTGCATCCTCTTTCCAAGGATTCCCATCGCACAGAGCGGCATGATCATGTAGCTCGCTATCCAGAGAGCAAGCACCCAACCATGGGCGTAGATTAGGGAAGGAAAGCCAGCGAAAGATCCGGCAGATGCGCTGGTCGCCCCAAAGGTTAGAGCAAGGGCAATGAATCCTAGATTTTTTCCACCCAAGAAATAGTCGCTAGCGAAGGAATCCTTAGAGCGAGACCGTTTTGCAAACCACGCAATCGCCAGAACAATAAGTGTATAGGCGAGAAAGAGAAAGAGGGCTGAAGAGCCAGCCGCGCTATGTTCACTGAGGAAAAGAATGTTTTTGGTTTGGGGTTTTTAGTTACTGGTTGGGTTCTGGGTGATGGGTTTTGCGTTGTGGGTAATACGGAAAACGGAACACTGTACACGGAAAACGGAACACTGTACACGGAAAACGGCTTATTCCTCCATGACTCGAAGTGCGAAGTAGATACTAAAAAGAGTCGCGCCAAGCCAAGGGACAATAATTCCAAGCCAGACCCAGTTAGGGATGCCAAGACTAAAACCTATGTCGTCACCAGAGCCGAGACCGTAGGAAAAGCTCAGGCTCCAAATCATGCAGACGAGCCATGAAAGCATAATCCATAAGCCCTCCTGACGATCTCTCAATAGACTGGGGTCGCTCTCCGCTATTTCTGGTCGATCTATAATCTTGATGCTTCGGCTATCTATTAAACACTGTTTCAAACATATCTGACCTTCTGACAATCTGTTGTTCTGACATTCTGAAATCTGCTAGTCAGCTAGTTCTAGAATCAGTTCTGTCTCCGTTGTAGAAGCGTCAGGCAAGGCTGCCATCCCTACTGCTGAGCGAGCTCCTTTCCCAAGATCCTCTCCAAATATCTCTATAAGTAATTCGCTGGCACCATTGATTACCAAATGTTGAAATTGGAAATCCGGATCGGAATTGACATAACCCGTAACACGAACAACTTTCTTAATCCGGTCGAGTGAGCCAAGCTCATCTATGACGACACGCAAATTGTTGGCCATGCAGAGTCTCGCCGATTTCTGAGCCTCCTCAATGCTTACCTCTGACGGGACTTTTCCTTTGAACACCAACTCGCCCTCTGATCTTGGGACGGCACCTGAGACATAAACAGTTTTTCCAGTCACGCATACGTGTCGATAGATTGCTGATGGGCCCGATAGGTCATCAAGTGGATAGCCTAGTTCTTCAAGTTTCTTGTCACGTTCTCCCATGAATATTATTCGGGTAAAGAGTTGAGGTAAAAGCGAATCCAGTTTCCGCTGAATATATCAGAAATTTCGGAGTTGGAGTAATTCCTTGTCGATAAAATGTCCTCCAATTTTTGTAAGTCACAGATTGTCTTCAAATCCGATGGCGTCTGTTCAGTGCCAAAACCTCCATCAAGATCGGAGCCAATGCCGACCTGCTTTGCGTTGCCTGCTCTTTGACAGATGTAATCGATATGATCACTTAGAGTCTCCAAAGTTATGGAATTATTGGAGGTCACACCCCGCTGGTAATCTGGATAAAGCATCCAAGCGTCCAAAGCTACCCCTATCACTCCCTTTCGGGAAAAGATTTGGCCTATTTGCCAATCAGATAATTGGCGTTGAGCCGGGACGAGGGTTCTACTGTTGTGGTGGCTCGCTAGGACGGGGCCTGGGAAGAGTTCAAAGGCCTCGGCCATACTTTGATCACTGAGATGTGTGACATCGAGTGCAATGCCCAGCTCCTCAAAGGCTCTAAGAATGGCTTTACCACTTTCACTAATAGGGCCTTCAGTATCGGTGCCATAGGCATGTTGTCCTTGCCCGTAATGAGTGAGACCTGCAGCTCGGAGTCCTTGATCATACCACCAACTGGCGTCATCGGGGGAGAGGATGGGATCGGTGCCTTCCATGGATAAAAGAACCCCAATGGGGTTTGTGGTTAGTGGTTTGTGGTTAGTGGTTTGGATTTCAGATTTCAGATTTCGGATATCAGAATTCTGATCCTCCGATCCGGTCCCCGGATACCGGTCCTCGGTTCCCGTTTCCCTTTCGAGATCGGACACCTGGTAATTCCTAAGCTCTGATGCGGAGGTGATCAGTTGTATCTCCCCTTTCCTATCGAGTGTCTTGTAATAGGCCAACTGCGACTTGGCGTTGGCGTTGGCAATCTCTGGAGTCGCGAAATCTAGGTCTGTGCGAAGGACCTCTGTTCTAGCTACTTGACTTGGTCCTGAGCGCGCAAGAATCGTGGCGACGCAAATATGAACCCCGGCTTTTCTCATTTCCGGAAGTGAAACAGTGCAATTTCCTCGCGACGGATGATCCGTGAACCGAGAGTCTCGCTCGTTCACATTGGCAAGCTCTTGAGCTATGTCTCGATCAAAAGAAACAGCATTCCACGCCAAATCGAGGTGAGCATCGAAAATTGTTAGTGGTTTGTGGTTTGTGGTATTGGGTTTGGACATGCAGAAAGGTATGGATTCCCGCCAAGACTCCTAGAATGGGATGATTCACCGAAGATACTTGTGATAGCAGCGTGAGGACTACTTCACTATCACAAAGCTATCGGATACTCGAAAATCGTTGTTTGCTAGTGTCCAAATATAGAGGCCCTTAGATCTAGGCAGACTCGACTTGATGTCCCAGGTAATCGTCTTGTTGGATCCCTGCGATACTGTGTAGCTTCGTTTCTGGACTAGTCGTCCGAGAGTATCATGGATGGTAAAGTGTAAATCACCAGATTGTAGATCGGAAAGTCTGAATGAAACTCGATCTTGGGCTGGGTTAGGGTATACATCCACTTTCAGTGTAAGCTGTTCTAGATCGAAACTCTCTGTATCTGTTGAAATCGTTCGGATCCAAGCGATGGCGCTTTTGATGACGGTATCCACTCCTTCCGAAACGTCTTCTTGCGTGAACCAAACTCTTTCATCGGGTTGCAGCCCTTTGTGACTCAAATATTCGTGCCCCTCAACGAGGTATTGAACACTGTGTGAACGGGAGGCAAACCAATCCGAACCTAGCAGGGTGACAAAATCTGATCCTGAATTTCCCCCAGGAGCCGGCAGACCGAAGATTCTTGAATTGGGGTGGAAGGACAGCCGTGTGGCTTCCAGCTCTCCTGCTGAGATCGAGCCCGGACCGATGAGGATAGCGATAGGATGATCGAAGAAAGTCTGAGGATCGCCCCGAATAACAAGGTTGTTCTCGAATCGCTGAGGATCCGGCTCCATTTCCAAGTAGTCATCGGAATTAGGAACTCGTCGGTCAAAGCCGACCGTTGGAACAGTCTCATTAAAAAGTAGCTCAAGGCCTTCCTTAGCCAAGGCACCTCCACCGGTGTTGAAACGGAAGTCGAAAATCAGCCCGTCTACGAGAGAGTTGTTCATCATTTCCGCGACGGCCATCTGGAATTTATTTCGAATATCGTAACGTGCGTCGAAAGACCAGGAGGTGACCGTTATCAAACCGATTCTTGTATCATCGATTACATCCCAGCCTACTCTCTCATTTCTGGTCCGGCTCGGCCAGGTCGTTCCTGGAGGGGCGATCTGCTCTTTTCCCCAGAGGATTCTTGTCTCTGATGCAAAGACATCAGTCTCGAAATGGAGGGTGTCGCCGGTGGCGTATTTGACAATATCTATCGTGTCAAAAAGATGCCAGTTAAGTCCGGCCGCCTGCATCGCATAGTAGTAGTCCGCTTCTGGCGTGCTCGCGTTGATTGAGTTTAAAAATAGGGGGAGTTCGGCTTCTAATAGTCTGGGATAGATGTCCTTCCAAAGAACTCCGTCGTATCCGAGGACTTTGTCTCCCGGAACCAATGAAATCTTATTGCTGGAGAAGGACTCGTAGACCAAGAGTGTCGAATCAGGAAGGGGAGTAAGTAGAGCGCCAAAACGACGGTTTTGTCCCCATTGTCCAATAATCATTTGGGGTACACCTTTGACCATCGGAGTATTTCTGACAGGAATTTCGAATAAATAGGTATGAAGCTCCTGCAATCGATAAGTAAAGTGATTCATAATTGCAGAAAAGCGGCCTCGACTTACTCCTGCGGCAATTTCCGGACGGTATAGATCTCTTAGTTCATTTATATCGAGCGCAGAGTTGTGGAAGACTCCATATCGGGTATCTATTTCGGTGAACCACGTATCGAACAGGTCGAGTTGCTCTTCCGTCGTGTATTTTGCCGCCCAGTGATTATCGATTATTGCCCGCCATTCGGCGACACTGAATTCGGCAGATGATTTGCCGTAGGTGTCATTCCAAGAAAATTGGGCTTGGACAGAAGAGGCAAGGAGGGGAGTGACTATCAGCGCGGATAGAAGAACTCGAAAGACAGATTTCATAGTTTCTGAGATAAGGACTTATCATATTTGTAATTCCTGTGGGAATCAAGTCATAAACTGATTCCGCGGGTCTTAGCAAGGTTTTGTCGATCATCCCTCAATCTTTTGAATTATGAAATCACTCGTCGCTGTCTTTGCCGTATTGTTCTCTCTTGGATCACTTTTCGCTCAAACAACGGCCGAACGTCTAGGCTATTCGAAAGAGGATCGCCTATTGATTATCCATGCCGATGATATTGGTGTCGCGCATTCAGTGAACAGGGCTAGTTTTGATTCCTTTGAAAAGGGAATTATTAATTCGGGATCAGCGATGGTGCCTTGTCCCTGGTTTCCTGATGTTGCCCAATACGCGCGGGAAAATGAGAATCATGACATTGGCTTGCATCTCACTTTGACGGCGGAGTGGAAGGATTATCGATGGGATGGTCAGTTGCCGTCCACTGAAATCTCGTCCTTGATAGATGAGGATGGATATCTCCCTCGAGAGACGGCACCTATTCGTGACTCAGGAAAGCTGGAGGAGGTGAGAAAAGAGATCGAGGCCCAAGTTGAGCGCTCATTAGAACTCGGTCTTAAGCCGACACATCTGGATTCGCACATGGGGACTCTTTTTCAGTCGCCAGAATTGGTTCAAATCTATTTCGAGACGGCGCTCAAATATGGAATTCCGGCCTTGCTTCCTCGTATCGACCTTGAGAATGCCGATCCCAATTTGTTGATGGGAATCGAATCAAAAATGCCTTTGATCGACAAGATCGAAATGGCCGGAGAGAAGGTCTATGCGGAGAACTGGTTCGATTTCTATGCCGATATAGTCCGGAATCTCAAACCCGGCATCACAGAGATAATTATTCATGTAGGCTATGATGATTCCGAGTTGCAGGCTGTAATGGAGGATCATCCGGATTACGGATCGGAGTGGCGGCAGCGTGACTTCGATGTCTTCAATTCTGAAGGAATAAAGGCTCTGATCAAGGAGCAGGGCATCAAAATGATCACCTGGCGAGAGATAGGTACATTGATGAATTAGGTCTACAAATGACTTAAATCAAGAACGTCTAATTGGAATGAAAAAAATACTTAGTGGAGTCCCAATTCTTCTTGTAATGCTTGCATTTATGCCACTTAACAGCGCTCAGGCTCAGTCTGAAAAGCAGTTCACCGTTCAGTGGTTGGACATAGGAGAATATCAGGCCAATTACGTTGAGTCCATTGCTCAGGATGAGATCAATGGAGCACCAAATAGCCAGATTTGGCCGGCATACATGAGAAATACTTTCCATGACCGTGCTGAGGGCTTTTGGATTGGTGTTAAAAACTGGACCGACCAGCAGGGCACTAGTTGGCCATACTATTCCATGCGTATTGGACCGAGAAGAACTGGAGATAGCTATGTTTTCCCGATTGAAAATAGAATAATTTCGAACAGTCAACAGACCAAGGTTACTGTAGACGGTGCTGATGCGTTCAAAAACGTAGTAGTTGTTGCCGAGCTTGATACAAGCATTGCTGCTGACCGAATAGTTCACACGATTGCCAATACAAGTGTTGGTGTCACCGTGGAAAGGAAAGCTTACGCTTGGGTTAACCAAAACCATGACGATTATCATATCGTAAAATGGAAGTTTACGAACACTGGTAATACAGACGAAGATGACGAAATTGAATTGCCTGACAACAATTTGACTGACGCACGTTTCTTCTGGATTCACCGTTGGTCAGGGTCGAATATCGCTGCGTGGAATAACAGTGCAGCTCAGACATGGGGTAAATTCTCCATGATTGACATTGTTGGAGATGGACACGCAATCTATCCAGTAGACTTTACTGCCATCTACATGTGGCAAGGTTACGATCCAGTGGTTAGATACCAGCTCACTGGTGGTCCAATCTGGAGAGAGAATCAGTGGTCTGTACCTGGAGATACTCTTGGTTCACTTTGGGGTGCTACCATGGTTGGAGAAATGTTCTTAGAGACAACTGCTGCTACTGATGGTAGCGATCAGCCTTCAACCTTAAACATCAATGACAATGATGAGCCACTTAATTCTGATGGCGCTCCTGAAGAGGACTACTATGAGTTTGGTATCCTCTCAAGAGAAAATCCTGTCTCGCGTATGTGGCCTCACTATGCCGATCGTGTTGAGCCAGCCGGAAACTTCGATACACCTAGCAATGATGCAGGATTGGGACATTCGGGCGGACATGCTGCTACCGTAGCGATTGGACCTTATAATCTCGCCTTTGGTGAGTCCATTGTGTATGTAGTAGTAAAAGGTGTTGGTGGTCTTGAGGCCCAAGCCATGTACGACATAGGACGCACGTACAAGTATAATCGAGATGACAGTCAGTTGATCGAATATGATGCGAACCATGATGGCGTTATAAATACAGCTCCCTATGATCCTTCTCAGTATCTAACCGGATCTGAGTCAATGACTAAAGGTCAGTGGGCCATGTCTACTAGAGACTCACTCTTTGTTGTGTTTGAAAGAGGAAGAAATGTCTGGAACAATGGAAAGTTGGCCAGCTACCCAATCCCTCAAGCTCCATTGGCACCTTCTACTTTTAACGTAGTTGGTATGCCAGATCAAATCGAGTTGACATGGGCTCCACAATCAGGTGGACCTTCAGTTACTGCGTGGGAAGTCTATCGAGCAGAGAAGTTTGATGATTGGATGTACTCTAAGTGTACTAAGCTTGACTTGACTTGTGAAGTTGGCTATGAGCTGATTGCAAGTCTTCCAGTTGGCGCCACGAGCTATGAGGACAAGAGTGATGGAGACAGAGGAGTTGTTAGAGGAACGGACTATTACTACCATGTGGTGGCAGTCGGTGAAACTCAAGCCTCAGATCCTAGAGGTGTTGCAGGTACATTTGGCGGACGTGCTCTAAGAAGTAGTCGTTATATGACCCAAACCTACAGGCCGGTTAACTTGAAAAGACTGCCCGGTGATACTATTGAAAAAGCAGTAGTGGTTCCAAATCCGGTTATACTGGGTTCAGATCCAAGGGTGGCCAGTTTTGACAGGGAGGACGAAATTGCATTCTTTGACATTCCTGGTCGATGTACCATCGAAATATTCACTGAAATAGGTGAGCGCGTGAAAAATATTACGCACACAGATGGTTCTGGAGATGTGAAATGGAATCTGACTACAAGTGCTAGACAGCTTTTGGTAAGTGGTATTTACATAGCGGTAATTACCGACACAAATTCTGGAGAAAGCGTAATTCGCAAGTTCACAGTTATCCGATAAACCATGAAAATTGTTAGTCGGAAAGGCCAGACTAAACACTGGAGAATCAATGGAAGATTTTAGGATTCCGCTTTCGCCGACCTGTAGACCTTCAAGATAGTCTCTATGTTGTCTCGGCTGTCTTCCAAGCTAAGACCCTGCGGCTCTCCATCAATAATGGCTTTTGCCATATCCTCAATCTCGTAACTGTACAACTCGTCGGCTGTGACTTCAACCTTTCTAGGTGGACCGTCCTTTGGGAATACATCTATTGTACTCTTCTCTTCCGGTTTAAATGCTTCATCTATTTTGATGACACCTGCCTCTCCGATGAATCCCATTTTCATTCTGAACTGACACCTAAAAGAAGAATCGATTTGCGCTACGACATCATTCGAGAATACCATTTGAGCCGACATCCACACATCGACGCCAGATTCCAGAATCTGATGGGCTGAAACGGAGCTCGGTTTTGAGCCGGCCAAGTAGTTCGCGAAGCTCAGCGGGTAGCACCCCACATCCCAGAGACAACCACCGCCCAACTCGGGCTTCAATCTGACATTGCCGCTGTCTTCAAGGGGAAAAGAAAAGGAGCCTTTTATCATTCGAAGTTTCCCAATTTCTCCGTCATCGATCATCCTCTTCACCAACTTGGTTCGAGGATGATGCAGGTACATGAAGGCCTCGGCAATGACGACATTATTACGATCCCGTGCCGCGATAATCCTATCAACATCTTCGAGAGAAGTGGCTAGTGGCTTTTCACATAAGACATGCTTGCCGGCGTCAGCGGCTTTAACAACCCAGTCAGCATGCATGGCATTCGGGAGCGGTATATAGACGACATCGATATCAGGATCGGCCAGGAGAGCATCATAGGAATCGAAGGTTCTAGGGATGTCCCATTTAGCGGCGAATGCCTCGGCAGACTCTTTTGACCTACTTGCGACGGCGGATAGTTCGTGCCGCTCGAGAGCCTTAATTGGTGGAATAACGGCTTTTGTAATGCGGGCCGTAGAGAGCAGACCCCATCTTAATTTCTTTGACATAGTAATTCAGATTTTCAGAACATCAGATTTTCAGAACGTCAGAATATAGGATGTCAGCGCTCGGATTCCAGACTAATCAGATTTTGAGCTCGCATTAGAATGAGTAAGCGAAGCCATTTAGATAATCGGAAGTCAAAATGTTAATTTCGGACATTCGGACATTCGGACATTCGGACATTCGGACATTCGGACATTCGGACATTCGGACATTCGTAAGTTCTGATGTTCTGGCTCTCTGAACATCAGATGTTCTGTTCTACTGTTCCCAACCCTTTCGATAAGTAGGATGAAGGAGAGCATTGGCCTCCTCATTGTCCGTCTTAAAGGCGACTGGATCCCAATTTATCGTGCTCTGAGTCCGCAACGCAAGATTGCCGAGTAAGGCCATCTCAGTCAAAGGTCCAGCATGGTCAGCAAAGTTTGATCCAGCCTGTATTCCTCCCTTGCACGCCTGAATAAACTCCTGATAGACTCCATCCGTTCGAGGATATTTTTCCTCTGGTATGTTGGCTAGATACTCTTCGTGCAGTGAGTTGGGATATAGTCGGATTCCATCTGGTCCACCTGGCACCAAAGTCCCTTTCGTGCCGACCCACATTTGACCGCCACCTGCCCAATAATCTTCCTCACCAAGATGCTCGGGTTTGTGCGGTTTGAAGTTACCGTCGTACCACGTCATCTTAACGGGACCGCGCGACTCAATCGCATCAAAATAATATTCGATTCTAGACATCGCAGGTGCTGTTTCCTTAAAAAGAGGAGAAGACTCGGCACTGATGGTTTTGGGAGAACGAAGATCGAGTGACCAGAAGGGTGAGTCCATAGAGTGACAGGCAATATCACCAAGAGCTCCTGTACCGAAATCCCAAAATCCTCTCCAGGCGAAAGGATGATAGGCCGGATGAAAGGCTCGTTCCGGTGCCACTCCGATCCACAAATCCCAATCCATGCCTGGGGGGACATGATACTTTTCAGTTGGCCGTTTAATGGCTTGAGGCCAAATGGGTCGATCGGTCCAAATGTGCACTTCCTCCACTTCGCCAATCCAACCAGCCTCGTAGGCCTCTCTCGCAATACGGCACCCAGCTTCGGCATGGCCTTGATTTCCCATCTGAGTGGTCAAGCCTGTTCGTTTGGCGACCTTTTGCATCGTTCTTGCCTCACCAACCGTTCTTGTAAGGGGTTTTTGGGTGAAGCAGTGCTTGCCCATCTCCATAGCGATGACGGAGGCATAGGTATGCATGTGATCGGGTATGCAGATGACGACAGCATCGATATCTGGATGTTTGTCCAGCATCTTTCGGAAATCAGTATATCGAGGCGCTTTTGGTCTTCTGTTGACGGTCCATACCGCGTTGGAGAAGTCGACATCACAAAGAGCTACGATATTTTCATCCAGCAGATGTCCAAAGACTTCACCACCCATTCCGCCGCATCCAATTGGTGCAATGTTTAGCGTATCGCTCGGAGCTTTGTGCCCAGGTCCGCCAAGGATTTTGCGGTCGACCAGATTGAAGTTGAGGTCTGGATTACTCTTTGCCATCGAGATTTTGTTTGGTTAAGTCCAGATTACAAAAGCATGATCGAAATTCCCACTTTCAATTGCTTCCAAGGCCAAGATCCGATTGGTTGAGGCTCTATCTAATCAAGGTCACCGGGAAAGCAACCAATGCTTGGTCACCGGTTAGCTGGATCAAATATATTCCACTCGTCAGGTCTTTAGAATCGAAGCGGACTTCTTGTCGAATCTGAGCTGGCACTTCTTCCTCAAGAAGTGTGACGACTTTTCGTCCGAGTTGATCAAAAACCTCAATCTTTACATTTTGTCGCATCCCGAGAATAAACGAAAAGCTCGTAATCGTCTTGAAAGGATTTGGGTAAGCATGCTTTAAGTCGATAGTGTTTGGAATCTCAATTTTAACCAATACAACAGAGCTATATTCGAAACTTCCATCGAAGTCGATTTGCTTGAGCCTAAATTCATAGATACCTGGATCGATTCCGGTAATCTGATAACTATAGTCATGGGTCTCGGTCGTGCTTCCCTGACCAGATACAAATCCAAGCTCTGTCCAAGGTTTACGACCACTGGAGTTTTTTTCAGACATCTCAATTACAAAGCCGCTGTTGTTGGTCTCGGTGGCTGTTTGCCACTTGAGTTCGATGTTGTCGATTATAATAATAGCGCTAAACCCAATCAACTCGACAGGTAGAGGAGCCATGTTCGAGGTACCAGGCGTGTCATTGGATCTGGACGCTGCCGGATCAAGTTCACCATAGTTCCAAGCCGTCAGACCATCAGGCAGTCGATAGGCATGTGCGGGTGAATTAAGTCCATTTGGCCCGACGGTATCCGTACAATAAGTAGCGTCGCCAGCCCCAATCGTTTGGATCAGAGCTATACAATTGGTGACGCTAGTCCATGGAGTTACGTCAAGGACTCCGTCGTCATCGGTATCTAAATCGTCACCTAAAGAGCCAGTAAAGCCCTCAGCTAAAAGGTGGGTTACATTATCGTTATTATCGAAATTCAAGGTAGTGGTCAAGTCGACACCACTTCCCAGAGAAAAGGTCGGTTCAGCTGCGAGAAAAAAGCCATCAGCAGGGACTATTTGACCTGTCAAATTCACTGCGCTTTCGATTGTCCCGTTACCTGAAGTGCCATCACCAATCACGATATAATACAGATCCGAAAGGCTCGCGCCAGCCTGACCCGATATCTCAAAATATTGGTCCGTGTCCGTGCCAGTTTGATCAATGCGAACTTCGTTAATTACGGGCTTGAGGCTGGGGGCTTCCACACTAATTATTGATGTTGCGATCGGAGTACCGAAACCATAGTCCAGATTGACTTGAAGAAAGATTTGGCCGTCATCGGCCAAATCAACCGAGGGCCTAAAACTTAGAGCTTCTACATCATTCACGTAGGTCGCTACAGGGTTGCCATCCTCGACTAAATCCCAGGATTGAAGAACAGTAACAGAGTTTGCTAAATCGGCGGCCTGTCCATAGAAGACTGCCTTCTGACCAGAGTCACTCCAAATGTGAACGACAAAACCGTCGTTATTAATGCTAGCTCCTATCAATTGGGCATTACTCGACAAATTTACACCGTCTATGGTATCACCTGATCTAATTGCAACGACGCCGTTGTGAGCAAGAGCCGATCTAGAGATACCCGTTTCATCTCGAATCAATCCGCTAAAGATGTAGTCGCCACTGTCGTTTATATTGACGGTCCAAAACCCCCGGAGCCAAATCTCTCCACTGGAGCCTGTAGACGATCCTTCCTGAGAAACAATACTGCCGTCAACGTAAACAGCGAAATCGTCATTTGTATTTCCTGGTGCCATATCGAGAACAGCAATTAAGTGGTCGTTGTTGTCCGATGAATCATAGTCTCTTTCTATTCTATAGATTGTCTGACCGTCGACCATGTCATTGGAGCGTAAAATCCCGACTGGACTTGTGCCAGGGACATGTTTGTATATGACTCCTGTGGTACTTGTGCCAGCTGTCCAATAAGCAGTTCCGTCCGGACTCATTGTGGAGTTGCGAAGACTTGTGATGACAACTCCCGTTGGATAGTCCGGAGCTTGGTCACCCTCTTCTAACAGCAAACCATTCTCTGTCCACAGGGCATCATTTGGAAAAAGCGGTCCGCAACAAATAACGGTATCAAAAATAAACCGTCCAGAATTACTGACCCCCATAGTGCGTGGAGCAGAAAGAGGTGGATAGAAAACTGTCTCATCCATAGATCGCCAAATCACCTCTTGGTCATACCAGAGAAAAGGACGACCAGCGAAATTGTCACGCGCATGATTTCCTACAAAACCAACTCTACCATTCCCATCAGTGAACGGAAAACGGAAATCCTCTATGATTCCATCTCCGTGCGAATCCCCTTCTGTTGCTACTACTGTAATCGGGATCTGAGCAAGAATATCAGTTCTCGGCAGAGACAGAGCGATTAATGTTACTAGCAAGGTGAGCCCAAAGAAGAGTTTCATAATAGCAACTTACTATTTAGTGCAGTGCAGATGGCCGAATACTTCACCGCCCATTCCACCACAACCAATGGGAGCGATGTTTAGCGTATCACTGGGAGCTTTTTATCCAGGTCCGCCAAGGATTTTGCGGTCGACCAGATTGAAGTTGAGGTCTGGATTACTCTTTGCCATCGAGATTTTGTTTGGTTAACCAAGATTACTAAACCGAAATGGGAATTCCGATAGTCCGATTATCAGTTTGCCTGATTTAACAATTGATTTAATTAGTGGATCAACCGCCTGGGAGAGTGGCTTCGACCCTCAAATCTATTGCACCTGTAGTGCACTGCTCAACACTATCAAGAGAATATATGCCGTGGTCGCGATCACCGGTCGGAGCATAGTCGAGAATCAACTCCACGCAACGACTTGATTCCGATAATCCAATCTCTGGTCTCGAAAGTGACATAGAGACTGGAGCACCTGCAACTCCAACGAACTCTTTGCTTCCCCGAATTACGTCTCCATATCCGTGAGTTGAAACGAGCTCACTATCTTCTCCACTAGGTAATTTGATTTGCGGTCTAGTAATGTTGTCCTTGCTTTGGAAATAGTACCTTAGAGTGCCGTCACCTGGTGTCCACTCAAAACTTGACCGTGAATATCGAAGACTGTCCGTATTCGTGTGGCTTGAGCGCAGTACACCTTCAATGAAAATCTCAGCTCTTATGTCCCCATCACGTACTTCGCTCGTAGATAATACAAGCATCCGAGAAGCCTCTTCAACTCGGAATTCATAAGTCCAACCTGAACTGACGCTTGCTCCTGACCACCTGTTCTGCTTATCGAAGAATCCTACATAAACACTGACTCCATCACTACCAGACAGAGCATATCGGACCGAGACCAAGCCGTCTCCTTCTCCACCTGAGTCGCAGGAGGATAGGACGAACATCCCTGTTACCAAGACGAAAAAAAGGTGGTTGATAGAGCAGTATTTCATCATGACTAGCCTCGGCTACCTCAATTTGACCATCATTCCATCGACTCTTTGCTCTCCAGCCACGAGCACATAGATGTAGGCTCCGCTGGCAAGTCCTTCTATTCTAAGTATAGCATTGTGAAGCCCTGCTTCCTGCATGCCCATCTCCATCGATATTAGTCGTTGTCCAAGAAGGTCATAGACAAAGATTTGTACATCAGAGGATGTTGAGAGCAGATACTGAAGCGTAGTTTCGTCGGAAAATGGATTGGGGAAATTACTGCCCAAGCTTATTTCTAAGGGAATTTCTTGGTCAACTTCGACGAGGTCTGAAGGCGAAATACCTGTGTAGGTTTGTGTGAAATATCGACCACTTCGTAAAGGGACACCGCCGGGAGTGCCAGAAATGGCTTTGTCGTCTTCAGTCTGATTAGCACCGACTCCCTGCAGGTAATAGAAGTAGTCGGTTGCAGGATTGAGATTTGTGTCGGTATAGTTCCTTATCTCACTTGGAAGGCTAGCAACTAGCTCATAACCACAGGCTGTAGCGGGGTTTTCTAGACAACCGGTGATGTAGAGGTTGTCTTCTCGGTCTTTGCTTCGATATAACTCCCAAGACAAAATAGCAGGTCCACCCGAGGCCGGCAGCCACTCAAGATCGATCTGATTTGGTGGTCTGCTCCATAGCTTGAACTCACTTGGTGCGCGAGGTGGTTCGGCAATGGGATAGTCGCTCATATCGTTGCTCGCTTGGTAGGCATCACGCGCTCGGTAAAATGTCTGGAAAAGGGAGTCGCGCGCACTCATGACCCACTGGTTTTTCGTTTGTCTTTCGGTGCCTAGGAAAACCTCATCGTAGTTGAAAGGCTCATCAGAAATTACTCCGTCCCCGTTTGCATCAAAAGAGATCTGGTCTGATTCCCTCGAAGAGCCATTGGCCTTGTATGTCATCCCGATCTTAGTAGCTGCGTTAAAGCTAAGACCACCGATTCCCTCAGAGACGGTAATATTTATGCACTCATTTGGGCCCATGTCATAAGGACCGTATCCGGTAGTGGGGGAGAGACCTCCTGCAAGTCGATTGGTCAGACTGGCAACGGGATCGGAGGCCCAAAAGCTTCCCTCAGGATTCTCTCGATCGGCGAAATGTGGATAGGCCCTGTGGCATCCGACACACAAACGGTCGTCATCAAACATTTCGGGCGAAATGAGGGTATTTTCGTAGACCTCTCTATGTGTACCTTGGCTATTAAAAGGGTCGTCATTGCTAATCCATTGCATGATGGATGGCTGACTAGTGTCGTAGCTTGGGTCGCTTGCTGAACGGTCCGCATGAATGGTTGAACGACCGACCATGTTAGCATCTGCCAGACGGCCGACTGAATCTCCAGGCGCAATGCTTGGGTGATTGGAACGCAATAGAGGTCCTCCCATGTTGTCATATCCCCAGAATCCCCAACTAGGGTCCGTTCCAGTCCATGAATACTGTGCTTGGAAATCCACCGGATATTCAGCGAATCCATCACCAACTACATCGTGGATGGTATAGCGCCCCCAAACTTGAGCATTAGACGTACCCCACGCTGCCTGTTCCGAACCACGCCATCCATGTCTCCAATGAAAATAAACCTCCCTCAGCGTTTGATTGGGTAGCTCAACTTCGTCATCTCCATCCACGTTTCCCGTGTTGCAAAACTCATAGTCAATCAGATGATAGTTGTCATGGTACTCGTTTGCGTAAGCATAGATTTTCCGATCGATTGTAATGCCTAGATCGGTTCGATTGATATTTTGGATCATTCTATCCGCCGCTAAACCTGGATTGATCTCATCTAAAACGGCTGGATTGTCCCTTGACATCTTCCCATTGATCTCTACCCTGGTGTCCTCGTAGCGGCCTATGAGCTCATGTTGTAAGGGACTCGTATTGTTTGGGTCAATACCTCGGAAAAGCCGACCGCCGTTTCGATAGACATAGAAGGGGTATTCCCGGCCTTCGGGAGATACCCAATCTTTCACACCAATAGAGAATGTTCTTGATCGAATATGTCCAGCATTTCGAATGATTGCTGGGAAGGCCATTCCTTCCACCTCCTCGTCGTGGGATTCCAATTTTCCACCGTCGATGTGATAGGAATGGTGATAGGCGCCGATGTCCAGCCACTGGATCTCGAAGTCTTGAATTAGAGAAAATAGGACTGGGCTGGATTGTAATGTTAAGTCCGTTGCTAAGGTATTGCTTATTTCTAGATAGTAAGGGCCAATCGTTGTTGGCGTGATTTGGGCTATTATTAGTGAGTCTGTTGTTTCTCCTTCTAAGGCTACACTATCCAGATACCACTGGTATTGGTTGAACTCGCCGCCAAAGCCGCGTCTGTGTTTTATTTTCCCTGATTTTCCCTCAAATACAGTACTTGAATTGAAACGAATGGTGGGTCGTTGAGGTGCATAAGTAATTTGAAATCCTTGATTAATCTGCGGTTCTAAATCTTCAAAATCCAAACCGTTATTTTCGACTGAAAGAGATTTAAGAGAATTGATCCCACTGAAATCGGGGAGTGCCCAAATCGAGTTATCACTGAGATCAAGCAATTCTAGAAACTCAAATTCTGGAAACTCGGTCAAGTCAGTACCCGTGAGATTATTATCGGGAAGCTCTATTCCGGTCACTCGTCCATTCGTGACAATAACACCATGCCAGTCTGCTAGATTTGGTGCAAGCAACCATCCAGAATTGTCAAACCAATCTGTTCCACGGAATGCGCCATAGAAAGCGACAAGCGCCTCAACATCGGACGTGTCCGCGGCAATCGATGTTCGCTGATCTAGATTATCTGAATTTCCGGTCCATTTTAAATCAAGTCGATTTGACGTTTCATCTCCAGATAGATAGGCCATTCCAGATACGGTGGCAATCGTTGTCAGAATGGACACGACAAGAGACAAGTTATGTCTTCGCAATAGTCTGTTCATATTGAACATGTATTCTTTTCAGAATATAGCTGGTCAGATCCTATAGAATCGAAGTAATCCGACTGTCCGATACTCCGATTTTTAGATTCCTTCTCTGCCTTCTCTTCGGATATTCTGAATTTCGGATCATCAGAGAATCTGAAGCTCGGACAATCGGAAATTCGGTATTTCGGAAATTCGGATTTCTTATCTTCGACCCATGAATTCCTCAGCCCGACTCGCCTTCATGATGTTCATCCAGTTCTTCGTCTGGGGGGCGTGGTATGCAACAGTCGGAAACTGGATGGCAGCCGAGGAACAGGCTGACGCCATCTATTTGGCTTATACGGTCGGACCTATCGCGGCGGTAATTTCGCCTTTTTTCCTCGGGATGATCGCAGATCGTTATTTCGAGGCTCAAAAACTGCAGGGTGTGCTCGGGATTATTGGCGGCTTGGCCATGTATCAGGCGGCTTGCGTCGGCCCGCAAAATCTTAACTTGTTCATATGGCTACTCTTGATCCACATGTTGTGCTACATGCCGACTGTTGGACTTTCCAGCGTCATCGCATTCAATCATCTAAAAGACTCCAAAAAGAGCTTTCCAATCGTTCGTGCCTTTGGCTCCTTTGGTTGGATCGTTGCCAGTGTCATTGTCAGTCTCATTTTGCACGCTGACGAAACGGCTACGCCTCTCTTTTGGGCGGCCGGTGCGAGCGTTGTTTTTGGACTCTATTCTTTCACCTTACCCAGCACGCCTCCGCAGGCAAAAGGACAAGCGGTTTCTATTCGAAGTATTCTTGGTCTCAACGCACTCCGGACCTTGCACTCTCGTCGCTTCACGACCTTTCTGGTAACGATATTTCTTGTCGCGATTCCACTCACGGCTTACAACGTCTACATGCCGATCTTTGTGAACGCTGCGGAGATCGCCGATCCAGCCTTCAAACTTTCATTGGGGACCTTGTCGGAGCTCGTCGTGATGCTGGCTATACCAATTGTGTTCGCCAAGCTCGGGTTCAAATGGATGTATGTAATTGGCTTGAGTGCCTGGATATTGCGCTTTCTGTTTGTTTTCGGAGCATCCACGGGATCTACATTTGTTTTGGTAATGGCAGCCATTTTGATTCATGGTCTTTGTTTCGATTTCACCTTGATCGCAGGGCAGATGTTTGTCGATCAGGAATCGCCGGACGAACTCAAAGGACAGGCACAAGGACTGATGATCATGGCAAGTATGGGTCTAGGTGCTTTGGTTGGTGCGCCCCTGTCGAATCAACTATTTGGTGGGACCTTGAAGGGAGAACTTACTCCGCTATCCGGCTGGACAGATTTTTGGCTAATCCCGATTATTTATTGCTTCGTGATGGTCATTGTATTTCTGGTGTCATTTGGACCAGGGAAGAGAGGGGCTAAGGGGCTAGGGAGCTGAGGGGCTGGGAAAGGAGTGAGGAGCTTTAAGAAGTGAGGTGTGGGGAGTGAGGGGTGAAGTTAGGGAGCTTAGTAGCGTACAAAGGGTGTTTTTGTTGAAACTGACCCTCAGATGAAAAGGTATGCTTGAATATCTTTTGTCAGGAGGTCCTTGGATGATAATGACCAAGTACCAAAGACTAAGGACCAATGACCAAAAACCAATGACCATTTCGATTCTTCCTCTCGACCCCAACCAAGAAAAGGAAATTTCTACAGATCTAGGATTTGGTGGATCATTTTCCAATAGAATGTTTCAGCAAAGCTATTCTGAAGAGCGAGGATGGCATGATGCAATGATCAAACCCTACGGGCCATTTTCCCTAGATCCGGCCTCGGCTGTTCTTCACTATGGGCAGGAGATTTTCGAAGGAACCAAAGCCTATCTAACACCGGAAGGAAAGATCAATCTTTTCCGTCCGATGAAGAACATGGAGCGTTTCAACATCTCAGCTGAACGAATGGCGATGCCAAAGGTCGATGTCGATTTTCATTTAGAGGCAATCAAGTCACTAGTTAGCCTTGAATCAGAATGGGTGCCTAGCCAACCTGGTACAGCGCTATATATAAGACCATTCATGTTCGCCTCAAGGGCTACACTCGGCGTGCACGCCAGTGACAAGTATATTCATGCGGTTATCGTTGGTCCGGTCGGTTCCTATTTTAAGAACGGATTCAACACGGTCGGTGTCTTGATCTCCGATAAGTATAGAAGAGCTTGTAAAGGAGGAACAGGATTCGCCAAGACGGGCGGTAACTATGCGGCAAGTCTTATGGTAGGTGCACAGGCAACGAAGCAAGGCTACCAACAGGTTTTGTGGCTGGACTCAAAAGAAGGGAAGTACATGGAAGAGGTTGGAGCCATGAATATGTGGATTGTCTACGAGGGGAAGAAACTCGTGACTCCTCCGCTTTCCGATAGCATTCTCCAAGGTGTCACTAGAGATTCTGTGATTACCTTAGCGCGAGATCTCGGATACGAAGTTGATGAGCGTCCTCTGCATATAGATGAAGTTGTCGCTGATATTGAAAGTGGAAAAGTGACAGAGGCTTTTGGTTGTGGTACCGCTGCTGT
This sequence comes from Rhodothermales bacterium, assembly GCA_965250215.1. Classification (GTDB taxonomy): domain Bacteria; phylum Bacteroidota; class Rhodothermia; order Rhodothermales; family DATKEJ01; genus CBDFNN01. Next base: position 1,242,138 of record CBDFNN010000004.1, read on the forward strand.
AATTTCTCCGGTCGGTCGACTTGGATACAAGGAGAAGGACTACGTGATGAACAACAACGAAGTAGGCGAGGTCGCAACGAGACTATACGATCAATTAACTGGAATTCAGACAGGTCGACTAGAGGATCCTTACGGATGGACCACGACTATCGAGGCGGCCCAAGCAGAACCGGCACTTTAATTTACTTCACCAATACAGACACATAGAATGAAGAACACAGTTTTATTTCTTTCCCTTTTATTAGTCGGTCTAATGACGACAGATGCATTTGCGCAGAAAGCTGAAATATTCGATTGGCCGGTTCATGATAAAGAACGACCGACGCCTAGACAGGTTGAGCCTGGTGCGTGTAGCGCGACGGATGTAGCAATTCCGGGTCCAGCAGACGCAATCATTCTTATCGGAGAGGACGGATTAGCGGCCTGGGAGCACAAGAATGGAGACCCTGCAAAATGGAAAGTAGACGGAGATATTGTTGAAGTCGTAAAAGGAACGGGCTACATCAATACAAAGGAAAAATTCGGAAGCGTTCAGGTGCACATTGAGTTTATGTCTCCGGTCCAACCGGATCGGACTTCTCAAAACAAAGGGAATAGTGGTCTCTTCTTCTTCGATGAGCGCTACGAGGTGCAGATTCTCAATTCCTATGACAACGTGACCTATGCAGATGGACAGGCAACGGCATTATATGGTCAGACACCTCCACTGGTAAACGCGAGTTGCCCGGAGATGACCTGGCAGAAATACGACGTCGTGTTCAATCGTCCCCATTTCGACTCAGAAGGAAAGGTGACCACCCCAGCCTCGGCCACTGTGTTTCACAATGGTATTTTGGTACAAAATCATACAGAACTTTCTGGACCTACAGCTCACAAGAAACGACCGCCATATACAGCCCACGAAGCTAAGGGTAGGATTTCTCTCCAGGATCATGGTGAGCCGGTAAGATTCAGGAATTTGTGGGTCCGAAAGCTAGATTAATCGATAAAAGGCGACAGGATTAATGCCTTTTCTTCCTGATCCTTAATTGAGGAGTCGATTATTTAATTCTAAAGGACTAAACGAGGCTTTTAGTAGCCGAGAGTGCATTTCGTTTGCCTTAGATGCACTTCATTCCTTATTACTGTAACAATCTGTGTGGCTTGCTAACATAAATGCTGAATAAAGGCGGTGCTTATTCAAACATTATTATGGTCTGAATATCTAAATGGCATCCGATAACTAAATCCCATTCAAAACAATGAAATTTAAAGCCATACTGGCACTTTCTGCCCTGCTTTTCGCTGCTCCGGTCTTTGCAGACGGTGATGACGACAAGAAAAAGGCATCAGAGTGGAGTGTTGACAAAAATCACTCCGCGATCAACTTCAATGTAAAGCACTTCTTTACTCCTGTAAATGGGACGTTTAAAGACTATGACATTAGCCTAGACTTTAATGCGGAAGATTTAGAGTCGTCAAGTATAAATGTGACGATTCAAGTAGCTAGTGTGGATACAGGAGTTGAAAAAAGGAATAACCACCTGAAAACGGCTGATTTCTTCGATGCTGAGCAGTTCCCAACCATTGTTTTTGCAAGTAGCTCGATCGAGTCAACAGGAGAAAATACCTTTGTTGCAAAAGGGACATTGACTATGCGAGGAGTTGAGAAGCCCTATGAGCTTCCATTTGAGTTGCTGGGAGTAGCAGATCTTCCTGAGCAAATGCAAAGAGGAGGAATGACGAAGATTGCTGGATTCAAATCACACTCAACGCTCCTAAGAAATGACTGGGGAGTTGGAACAGGTAGCTGGGCCGCTACAGCCGTTGTCGGGGGTGAAGTTAATCTCGAGATCGCGATCGAAGCCAAACAGTAGGGAACGGTTCTTGGTTTGTGGTTCTTGGTTTGTAGTAATACAAGCTAACCACAGCGAAACGTCTTCTTGAAAATTAAAAAGCCGAGTAGGGATTTCCTACTTGGCTTTTTCATTTGTGTTGAGCTGGTCGATTCTAGAGTTTTCCTTACTCCTTACTCCTTACTCCTTACTCCTTACTCCTTACTCCTTACTCCTTACTCCTTACTCCTTACTCCTTACTCCTTACTCTATTCCGCTGGTGCCAGATCTATACCCATATTCACTTCCAAATCCGGACGTGCCGTTCTGAGACGATCAGCCGCCTCTTTGCTAACTTTGGATTGCCAGAGATACAAGGACTTTAGCTTGGGCAAATCTTTGATGTGTTCAAGACCTGCATCGGTGATCTCAGTGTCGTAGAGATTGAGATATTCCAGATATTCAAGCCCTTTGAGATGCGACAGACCTGCATCACTGACATTGGTTTTTTCGAGGTGAAGTTTGCTCAGAAGATTCATCTTGCCGATACTAGCCATCGCCGAATCATTAACCATTGTTCCACCTAAGTCAAGCCATGTAATCTTATCGGCGACGGGGTTGAACTGGTCTATATGCTTGCTTCGAAAAGTCTTTTGAACGTTAGTCGTGGCGACTTGGAGAAGGTTCACATTTTCTGCCAAGGGAGAAATAAGCACGCCGGTCGCACTGGCGATTGCATTTAGATCCGAGGAATCCGCTGCAGCGACTTCCAAAGCAAATACCCCAGTTGGCATATCCTCGAGTCCCATCCCTTCAAGGACGAGATCTGCCATCTCTGTCGTCTCATTCTCGGGGACTGGAGTCTCAAATGAGGCGCCCGTTTCGATCCACCACTTAATGATTTCTGACTCACGAGGTGTAAGTTGTGTATCTCCAGCCGGCGGCATATGCCGCTTGTGATCTAGGGGTAGGACCATTCGGCGAACAAGTTCACTTTCTGATGGAGAAGTCTCGACGATAATTTCGCCATCATCACCGCCCTCTTGGAAGGTCTCCGCACTAGCTAAGCTTAGCCCACCTTCGATTCTATCTCCGCTATGACACTTGACGCACTTGTCATTCAAAATCGGCTGAACCATGCTCTCGAAGATGCTCAGTTCCCCGTAGTCCATGATTTGATCATCACCACTATTCCAAGGCAAATACTTTGTGAGGTAATCTGCACCGTGAGTAAGAGAACCGCCCTTGTCAGCTCCGATCGCCATGAAAATGACACCTAGGAATATTAGTACTCTAGATAGCATTGGAGCCCAGGACTGTTTGCTCAGACTGGTGGCTCGAAATAGGAATGCGAGAGTCGCGGAAACAGAAAGTAGGACGCCAAAACGCTCGTGCCATTCGAGTAGATCACCATCGTAGGTTTCTCCAGCCGCTAGCATGATCCCAAGATATACTGATACGAAGGACGACAATGCAGTTAAGCCGAGGGACCAAGTAGTCAGGGTTCTCAGACTATCATCCTCTGGTCGTGTTCGAGAAAACAGCTCCAGACCAGCCGTAATTAGAATCATTACGATGGGAAAGTGAACAAGCAAGGGATGGAATCGGCCGAATAATTTGACCAGATTGGCTGGGTCATCGTGATTTACAATCAGGTTCGTATTGTGCAGCACAATTAAAATGACTACCGCCAAGATTGCGAAGATGAAAAACTTCCGATTCTCTTTCATATAAAGGGTTGTGGTGAGAATTATCTCGTCGCTAATAATAACAGCAAGACTTCAAAGCAACAAGTAATTGAGACACTCGATCTATTGTAATTCCGATTGACGTGCATTTTTCGGATTAAAAGTTAAAAGGATGTGAATCGGGACGTCGCATATTGTCCCAGGAAAGTCGAACGGTGATCTTTCTGACGACTGACGACTGACGACTGACGACTGACGACTATTTCCCATATACGTAGACCTCGCCTTTTGAAGGATCACTCACGAAGACAAGATTTCCTGCGTTTTCGAAGCTTGTCCCGAACTCCGGAGTTTCCTTCTTGCTCGGGCTCGCAAAGGCTTTGATGAGACTTTTAGAGTTACCATTTATTTGGGAGTAAACAATGATACTATAACTTCCATCAATGTTGGTCTCTCTGGCTAATAAATGATTGTCTTGATCGATCTGGAAGCTTCCGCCGAAATGAATGGTCTCATCATTCGCAGCTAAGATATGGCTATCATTGGTCCAGTCATCGCCCTGCCGGCTAAAGAGGTGAATTTGTCCCGGTGGATTTCCGAATGTTGATCCAATGGCACCGACTGCGATTTGGTCATTGAAGACACGTAGCTCTCCAGCGAATCGATTACTGGAGACCAAATCGTCAATTGAGATCGTGGCCTCGTAGTCCCATTGTCGTTCTATTTTACTAAAGGTATGGACAGCTCCCTCCGGATATCGATCTCCATCACCTCTGGCCCCGATTGCAAGTACATTTTCCGTCATATCGATCGAGATACCAAATTCGTCGCCTTCTCGCGGATCGGGAGGAGACAGAACTGTTGATCTAAGCCAGTTTCCAGAGATATTGCGATAGAAAAATGCTCCTCCCGAGTCCTTGATTCCAAAGGGCCCATGGTATCCGCTGGATGTCAAAACTAGGGTGTCATCAGTACATGCCATATTGCTGGGAAAATCGCCGTCGATTGGTCTGAGTGGAGTAGGGCGAAAGCTCCCAATCCAGGAAATCTCCGATCCGTCAAGTCGATACAACAAAGTTTGTCCAGTTATTGGTGCAGCAACAAATGCAGAATTGTCGCAAATAATCATTTTTCTTGCGAATTCCGCTGAGCCAACTGAAGTCTCAGGAGCATCGATGCGGTTTAAATAGTTTGCCTCGCTTCCATTCCATTCGAAGGCATAGATACGTCCAGTGTCATCGGCATCAAACCCAGAAACGAGCAGCAGATTTCCCTTGATAGCGATCGAGTTTCCAAAATTTCTGGTGTCAGAATCTGGTGATCGCAAGACCAGTTGTGGAGAGCTATCGATGGGAATGTCCAAGGAGAGATCGTTCCCGTCGCAGGACGATAGAACTGCGATAAATACGAGCGATGTAAGCAAGCGAGCATGCTTCATGAAAGAATATCGTGTACGACATGCCCGTGTACATCGGTCAGTCGAATATCACGGCCAGAATGTCGATAGGTTAGATTCTGGTGGTCTATTCCTAAAAGGTGCAGCATTGTGGCATGGAGGTCGTGAACCGATACCGGTTTGTCAACAATGCGATAGCCGTAATCGTCGGTCTTACCATAAACCAGACCCTTTCGGAGCCCTGCACCCGCTAGCCAAATTGAAAAGGCGGAAGGATTATGATCTCGGCCGTCATCTCCTTGCGCAAAAGGCGTCCTACCAAATTCCCCGGCAAAAATTACTAGAGTCTCATCAAGTAGTCCCCTTGCTCTCAGATCTTTCAAAAGACCAGCAATAGGTTGATCGACGGCATGCGCATTTCTCGTATGTCCATCCGTCAATTTGGCGTGTTGGTCCCATCTATCAGCCTCGACACTTGGGCAGGTCAGTTCCACAAACCTGACACCGCGTTCGACTAGTCTTCTTGCCATGATACACTGTGCGGCATAGCCTCTCGTGTGTTGATCGGGAGAATCTAGCCCATAGAGTCTTTTTGTCGCCTCGCTTTCCGAGGAAATATCTGCCATTTCAGGAACGGCTGCCTGCATTCGAAAGGCGAGTTCGTAGTTCGAGACAGCGGCTTCCACCTGATCTTGAAGGCCGATTTTACCGAGCAACATTTCATCTGCTCGCTTCATCATCTGCAGTTTTTGCACCTGCAAATCACTCCGCTCGAGTGGGTTGATATTGGCAAGTGGTGTCTCCTGTCCTTTAAAGAGTGAAGCCTCAAAGCTTGCAGGAAGGAATCCGCTTTTGAAATTGTCTAGCCCCCCTGGTGGAATGAGACCACCGTCAAGAACGACATAGCCTGGTAAGTCGCGATTTTCCGATCCAAGTCCATATGTAACCCATGCACCCATGCTAGGTCGGCCTTGTAAGCCATGACCAGTATGCAGGAAGTAGTTCGCGTTAGTATGCTCAGGAAATTCTGCAAACATGGAGTTGATTACGGTCAACTCGTCTGCACAACTAGAGATGTAAGGGAAGAGGTCGCTAATCCAAATTCCTGATTGACCATATTGCTTGAAATCCCAAGGACTTCCTAGTATGGTTCCGTTGTCATCAAACTGGGTCGCGTCTACTTTGAATTTGCTGGCGGGATCTTGACCATGCTCCTTACGGAGTCGAGGTTTGGGATCAAAAGTATCAACCTGCGAAGGCCCTCCATCCATGTAGAGAAAGATGACATTCCTTGCTTTCGGAATGATCTCGCTTTGTTTTTTGTCGGATAAAAGAAGCTTGCCAAAAGGCGACGATCCGAGGAGTCCCATCAAGGCAAGTGAGCCGAAGCCTTGTCTTGACACCGTTAGCATTTCGCGTCGGGTCATGGGGCATGATATTCGATGACGTCCGGACATAGAGAAATATAGGAGATATTAGTATCTGGGTTCTAGATTCTGGAGTCTGAATTTTTTCTTGGTGAGGATTTTTGTTTCGCTGCTAGCTTCATCATCGGGTCTCATTTTTAATTTGAAGGAGTTTTTGTCAAGATTGAAGGTGTCATTTGGCGTCCGCACGAATGAGACGGTCCTGCCCCTGAGCCCCTGAGCCCCTCAAAAGAGGTAAATGAACTCCTTCAGGTTGAACACGACGTGTACTAGGGCGCTCCAGGAGTCCATACTATCTAGCCCGCCGTTTTCAGTCAGAAAATCAAGCCCATTTTGAATCTCTTCTGGACTTGCTTCCCGGCTCAAGGCGCTCAAATAGATGGAGTCGATTCGTTCCTCTTGACTAGCCGCATCCTTGAGAAGTTCTGAACCCCAGCGACGAGACATTTCATGCACGAATGGATCATTCATAAAGGTCAGGGACTGAGCAGGTACATTGCTGGTAGTCCTTGTACCAGTCGATGAAAAAGGAATAGGCATGTCAAATGCCAGCATAAATGGTGAAAGAAAGTTTCTCCGGATTTCCTGATAGATGCTCCGGCGACCATCACCATCGATCGGGCCGCTTTCGCTTGGTCGTCCTCGGCCATTCATAAAGTCTGTCAGGTAAACTTTGCTCGAGGGCCCATAGAGTTGTCTGTCCAATTCATTACTCGCGGCTAAGATGGCATCTCGGATCGTCTCGGCTTCTAGTCGGCGAGAGGGATAGGAATGTAACAATAGATTGTCAGGATCAATTCTCGTGGCTTCCTCAGATGCCCTGCTAGACTGTCTGAAGGTGCTCGACATCACCATTTCCTTTATGATTGATTTGCTGGACCAGCCATTTTCCATAAATTTTAGAGCCAAAAAGTCAAGGAGTTTTGGATGCGTCGGAAGTTTTCCTTGGGCGCCGAAATTGTCCGTGCTTGCCACAATGCCTTTGCCAAAAAGGTGATGCCAAATTCGATTAACATAAACCCGTGCTGACATCGGATTGTCTTCCGTGGCAATAGCCTCGGCGAACTCCAGTCGACCACTGGGACTTCTGGTAAAGACTTCTTCCGAGGAGGAAAATGCAGACAGGAAGCGATGAGGGACTGTGGAATCTTCGGGTGTCTTATAATTTCCTCTCGTGAAGACCGGGCTCTCTATGTTTTTGTCTCCTGGGAAGAGGCCGTAGAATAGTTCGGGTTCTTTGGTCTCTGCTATCAAATTGTACAGACCAGATTGAGGCAATCTGAAATCGTAGGATAGATTGCCACTTTTCACGTCCCGATTCAGGAGCTCAATATCCGCGTTGTTGGATCGTTCAGCGAGCCAGTTGGTCAATGCATTACCTGAGGACACGACAGAGACGGCTTTTTCCAATTTCTCAAATGAGTCGGAATATGATGCCAACCACTCGACCTCAACATAGGAGTCTTCCTTCCAATCGAGATACTGGCCCTGATAGCCAGTGTTAGATATTTCGATGTAGGCATTCATGCCTTTCCATTTCGATACATCGATTCGATAGGTCTGAAATCCGTTGCTGTCAACCTTAGTCGACAGCTGGCCATAAATGGGATTTTGGATCATGTGAAAATTTTCCACAATGACTCGCACGGTTCCATTAATTCCCGAAGCAGAAAAGGCGATTGAATCGGAGTCGATTACGAAATTTGGAGAGAGGAGAATTCCTGAAAGTCCAGGCTTGACTATGCGACCCGATGCAGCGTGGGGTAGGAAGCCAAGAAGATTTCCCGAATCCATATCATATTGGGGTTCGCCGGTGCTAGGAGCATCGCCAAATGCATAACCGGCCTGTTTCCAATCTTCCCAAGATCCGTCACGAAAATCCTCGATCATCTTGAAGGATTCGCCATCTATCGGGGAGATAGTTTCTCCAAGGGCTGACGGATTTGGATTGGCCCCATTATTTCCAAGAAGTAACAGATAGGATTTCAGCTGCTGTCTCATCGCTTTTCGCAACTGCGTTCCTTCCTTCATCGCTCTCATGTCACTTTCGTTTACCCGTGGATGCTTAACCTGACGAGACGATTCAAACATGCCAAGCATGGCGTGGTAGTCGGTTGTCGGGATGGGGTCAAATTTGTGATCATGGCATTTTGCGCAGGCGACGGTGAGGGCCATGAAGGTTTTGCTAGTAACATCAATCTGATTGTCGATTCTGTCGATCTGATGTTTACGCACATTTACGGGACTGTGAGTTTCCTCGTTGAGTAAGGAGAACATAGTTGCGATCAGGGATTGGTTATCACCGGTTTCGGGGTCTATTCGCCCCTCGATGAGATCTCCAGCAAGTTGCTCGACAACAAAACGCTTGTAAGATATGTCGTCGTTGAAGGCCTTTATCAGATAGTCTCGATACATCCATGCACCAAACACGGGGTAGTCAAATTCGTGGCCTTTTGTCTCTGCATATCTTGCGAGGTCCAACCAATGTCTCGCCCATTTCTCGCCGTAGTGGGGAGAATCCAGTAGGCGATCTACCTCCCTCTCGTAGGCCGCGTCTGAGCTGTCGTTTAGATAGTCGGCGAGATCTTCTGGGCTAGGTGGTAAACCAGTTAGTGCAAAAGAAAGTCGGCGTAACTCTTGATTTTTATTTACAGATTTCGGTGCGCTCAAGCCCTGAGAATCAAGCTTTTGATATATAAACCTATCGATGTTGTTGGAAGGATTCCAAGCTTCCAATGCCATTGGAATATCGGGCATTTTTGGCTCGAGTAACCACCACGGATCTTTGTACTTCGCTCCTTGATCTATCCATTTCTCAAGCAAGGCAAATTCTCGATTACTGAGGGTTCTCTTCTGGTCCTTTGGAGGCATCCTATATTCTGGATCCTCGGATACCAGTCTTTGGATTAGAAGACTTCTTCCTGGGTTACCCGGAACAATCGCCTTTCCATTCTCACCCTTACGAGTGGCGCCTTCTTTAGTATCAAGACGAAGATCTGCCTCGCGGGTGCTGATATCAGGACCGTGACAGAGATAGCAATTGTTGGAGAGAATGGGACGTATGTGGAAATTGAAATCAATTTCCTCGGGCAATGGAGTGCCTGAATAATTGATAGAGGAATCCTGGCAAGCGAACAGCACGAATGGCAGGAGTAATACGTATCTTAGACGTCGCATGAAGAAAACTAAGCTTTGTAGACGCCAGAAGTTTAGAAATTTACAGTCGATTTAATAACGAAAACAGAATGTGCGGAATTGCGGGCCTCGTTGATTTCAGAGGTAGTTTTGACAGAGAGAAAAGAGAGGCCGTTTGCCGGAAAATGAATGATGGATTAGTTCATCGCGGTCCTGATGGTGATGGATATTATTTCGATGATTGCGTGTCGCTGGGCATGCGACGTCTTTCCATTATTGATCTTCATGGCGGCTGGCAACCACTTTACAATGAGGATAAGAGCGTCGTCGTTTTGATGAATGGAGAGATCTATAACTATAGAGAACTGAGACAAGGTCTTTTAGATAGAGGACATCAATTTAGGACCGATAGCGATACAGAGGTTGTTGCTCATCTTTACGAAGAGGAGGGGATCGACACACCAAAAAAACTCAAAGGGATGTTTGCCTTGGTGATATACGACACCAAGAACAAATCCGTTTTGTTTACCCGTGATCGATTTGGTGAAAAGCCGTTTTACTATACCGAGGAGGGTGGGGCCTTCTCGTACGCAAGTGAGCCTGCTGCTTTAATGGAGAATGATAGTATTCCAAGAAAACTTAATCATCAGGCGACAGCTCATTATCTGAACACCTACATGATTCCAGACCCCATCTCAATTCTGGATAAAGTGTATTCCTTGCAACCGGGTCACACTCTTTTGCTAGACGCCAATGGGATTAAAACGCAGGCCTATTTCACTCCGGAGTATAATGTTGACGATTCCATTAAGAGCATGGATGACGCCGTCGCCTATATAAAACCCAAACTTGAAGCGGCCGTACTTCGACAGTCTGTAAGCGACGTTCCTCTAGGTGCGTTTCTCTCAGGAGGAATCGATTCCAGCACGGTGGTCGCTCTCTTACAAGGACAAATGAGCGATAAACTTAAAACCTTCACAGTCCGATTTGAGGAAAGTGGATATGATGAAAGTCCGATAGCTCGTGAAGTTGCAAGCTTGATAGGAACGGATCACAGCGAGATCACCGTCCCCAATCAAGACTTTAGCGAGGAGATATTTTGGACAATCATTGATCACGCTGGCATGCCCTTCGCGGATTCATCTGCTATCCCGACCTATTTTATCTCAAAGGAAATTAGGAAGCAGGTAACAGTTGCTCTTTCTGGTGATGGTGGTGATGAGTTATTTGGGGGATATCCAGCTCATCAATGGTGGGATAAGTTGGATACTCTGAGGAACACTCCTTCCTGGCTTGTTCGAGGAGGATTAAGCATGGTTTCCGGCCTCCGAAAACTTGGCGTTTTTCCAGCAAATACAATGAGACAAGCGCATCGTTTTCTTAGAGTAGCGGTGGATGATCGCATCCACGCCGGCAGGAATTTCCACGAGCTTTTCAACTCCTCAGAAGTCGATCGCCAAATTGCTGGAGGAGACTACTCTCACATGAGTTCTCCTGACGAAGGAAGTTCTTTTCATCAAGCTATGAAGTATCGACTTCAGTATTGCCTTCCGCTTGACATGCTTATCAAAGTCGATCGGATGAGTATGGCAAGCTCTCTGGAGGTGAGAGCTCCTTTCCTCGATCCCGATTTGTTTGAGGCCTCGACTCATCTTGATCGAAAATTTCTGATAAGCGAGGGTGGGCTTGGTAAATATGTCGTCAGAGAATTGATGAAAGACATTCTGCCGGACTCAGTATTCAATCATCCGAAAACTGGATTTAGTATTCCACTACATAGATACTTTAATTCCACTTTCGAGTCGCTCGCTGATACTTATGTCATGAAGGATGAACGGATGTTGGAATTATTCGAGCCCAGCTTCTTGAAAGAATATGTGGAACGAGGCTTGTCGCAAAAGTCTGATACAGCTTACGCCACGGTTTACAAATCGAGCCATCAACTTTGGGCATTGTTGATGCTAGGTGGATGGCTGAATCGATTCGATGTGGATTTGTAGGGGCTGAGGGGCTGAGGGGCTGAGGGGCTGAGGGGCTGATTAAATTTGCGAAGTAATTTATGCTCACTTTGCTTGTCCAGAAATATTTTTTTCAAATCCAAGAGAAATAGTTCTAGAGCAAGTTCGCTGGAGACTGACTCGATTATTAGCGGACGGAGATATACCTTCTAGCAAAGTACCACCACATCAACCATAGACAAAAGCATGGACAGCAAAGACCAAGCCCCTAAGACCGGATTCATTAACAGGGCTCTGGAGAAAGTCGAGGTCTTGGGCAATAAGCTGCCAGATCCGGCGATACTTTTCTTTATCTCGCTCATTATTGTCTGGGTTCTCTCCGCAATCCTTTCGGGACTTTCCTTTAGTGAAATTGACCCGCGATCTGGGGAGCCAATAAAGGTACTAAATCAGTTGACTGGAACAGAGCTGACAAGCTTTTTGGCTGACATGGTCGATATATTTATGGGCTTTGCGCCGCTCGGAGTCGTGCTTCTGGCTATGCTAGGTGTGGGTGTGGCTGACGAAGCGGGTTATTTCAATACCAGTATCAAACTGATGTTGGGTAAAACTTCCAAATCACTTCTGACCCCGATGGTAATTCTAGTCGGGCTTATCAGTCATAGCGCCATCGATGCGGGATATGTTCTAGTCATTCCTCTAGGCGGGATTATCTTTAGTGCCGCAGGTCGACATCCTCTCGCTGGGATAGCAGCAGCCTTTGCTGGAGTTTCCGGAGGTTTTTCAGCCAATCCACTTCCCGGTGCTCTGGATCCTCTTCTACAAGGATTTACCCAGCCAGCAGCTCAAATAATTGAAGCAGGCATTGAGATCAATCCGCTAAACAACTACTTCTTCACGGCGAGCTCATCCATTCTGATAATCTTGCTTGGCTGGTTTATTACCGATCGGATAATTGAGCCACGTCTCCATAAGAACAGTCCAGTGGATAGCGATGCGGAGCACGCTACTGGAATGGATGTTATCGAGCCAAAGGAACGCAAGGCATTCTGGTGGGCCACTATCGCGATTATACTTGGTCTCGTCGTACTTGGTTTGTCTATGGCTCCGGCTGACTCCCCGTTTCGATCGCCCAGTGGAGAATTAAACTCATTCTCGGCTCCCATCATGAATTCGATTGTCGCATTGATCTTTTTGCTCTTTCTAATTCCAGGAGTCATTTATGGATTTGTTTCTGGAAGATTTAGGAAGTCTAAAGACATAATCGACGCCATGACTAAGTCGATGGAAGGCATGGCCTACTATGTCGTGATGGCTTTCTTCTGCTCGTTATTTGTCTACGCCTTCGGACATTCGAATATCGGCGCACTTATGGCTGTCAAAGGAGCTGCAATATTGAAATCCATGGCACTACCGGGATCGGCGACGATAGTCGGAATCGTATTCCTGACGGCATTTGTAAATCTGTTTGTGGGTTCAGCTTCAGCGAAATGGGCCTTGCTGGCCCCCATATTCGTACCGACTCTGATGCAGGTGGGTATTTCGCCAGACCTCACACAAGCGGCGTACCGTGTTGGTGACTCATCCTCTAACATCATTACGCCTCTTATGCCCTACTTCCCACTTGTCGTTGTGTATTGTCAGCGATACGTCAAGAAAACGGGCATCGGAACCCTGACCTCGATAATGCTGCCTTACACGGTCGGATTTTTGATCATCTGGTCGATCTTTTTGATCCTTTACTGGACGATCGGTATCCCGCTTGGCTTTGGATCCTCATACGTTTACTAGAGAATAGAGTCTAGAGAATGAAGAATGGAAGCTAGCAGCCATCGGCCAGAAGCTAGTTGTCAGAAACAGTTACCCGTAACAAGGTATCACGATATCTCGTATTGACCTGAAAGGGACATGGCTATGGTCGAGATAGAAATGTTGGACAAAATCGTCACCATCCGGACACAGGGATGGGACGAGATATTCTGCCTTCGGGCAAGAGTCGATTTCAATATCGACAATGTCACAAAAATCTATCGTAGACCGAAAAGCCTGCGCTCACCTTGGTTTCGCACTGGCGGCACTTATTTCCCCGGAATAATCTCGGCCGGAAGATTTAGACGAAAGGGAAGAAAGGAATTCTGGTGCCACAAATTTCGGCGCGATAGCGTCGTCTTTGAATTGGAGGACGAAGAATATGACCGTGTCGTTGTCAATGTCGAAGACGTCGATGGTGTAATCGCAAGACTTTCGGAGAAGGTCAGTGAGCTATGGGGGAAAGAAGATGAAAACCTTCGCCAAATCGAGGTCGAAGGGACTTCTAGTTCGCCCAGAAAAGTGATCAAGCTAAGGACCTAGAAATCGAGGGGCTGAGGGGCTGAGGGGCTGAGGGGCTGAGGGGCTGAGGGGCTGAGGGGCTGAGGGGCTGAGTAATTTTGCGAACTAATTTACTGCAATCCTTCAGAAGATGCCTTGGCCAAAAGACAATTGGAGAAGCAATAAGGTTGGCTCCACGGCCATTTCCTGCCTGAGCAAGGATACTAAGTAGAGAGTATCTAGAAGCCAGCAGCTAGAAGCCGGAAGTTTAACCCAGAATCTATTATCCAGTATCCAGCGCCCTATCCCTGTATTTCCTTTGCTACCCTTTGTACCTCATCGAGAACGCGAAGCAAATTTCCGCTCCACATTTTTCCTATCTCCTCCTCGGTGTATCCACGGCGAACTAGTTCTAGGGTGACATTGAAAGTCTCCGAGGCATCGTTCCATCCTTCAACTCCGCCACCACCGTCGAAGTCCGAGGAAATACCAACATGATTTACACCAATTTTCTTTACCAGGTAGTCGATGTGATCAGCGAGGTCTTTTACACTTACTGGCTCAACGTCAATTTCATTTTTGCGAGATTCCATTGCTTCGTCTACAGGAGCAACTTGCTCTCTGTAAACGTCTCTTTCTTCCGCTGACATTTGGAAAAACTCGCGCCGATTCGTGATGAGTTTTATTCCCATTCCTTCCGCTATTTCCCTCCGAAGAGAATCAGTAACAGATCTGTGGGTTGTAGCTTTGTCGCTATTCAGATAGGATTTAAAGGCGACTGTCTGAATGACGCCTCCATTTTTCTTTAGTGCCATGAGCTCCTCATCATCCAAATTCCGACTTACGTCATTCATTGCCCGGGCTGCTGAATGTGAAGCAATCACGGGAGCTTTTGTCAGCTCCATAACTTGCATATTGGATTTCTTTGATGGATGAGACAAGTCTATGATGATGCCCCATTTGTTCATCTCTACAACAGCCTGCTTGCCCAAATCGCTCAATCCATTGTAGAGCCAAACATCGTCTCTTTCCCCTGTATTGGAGTCACTAAATTGACTGTGACCGTTGTGAGAAAGGGACATGTAACGGGCTCCAAGCTTTTGAAAGCGCTCTATATTTTTCAAGTCGAGACCAACTTGATAGGCATTTTCCAGGCAGATCATTAGAGCCTTCTTACCGGAGGCAATGATTCGTCGCACATCGTCAGAGGTGTAAGCGATCTCAACTTCATCCGGTGCTTTGTCCTCCGCGAGCCAGTGAATAGCATCAAATTTCGCCATCGCATCCTTGGTAGCTTGCGCATAGCCTTCTTCGTTAAGCTCTCCCTGACCGACATAGACAACAAGCCACGCAACGTCCAGTCCTCCTTCCTTCATCTTCGGTATAGTGACCTGCGTCGGGAGGTCCATGGTGTAGTTTTTTTCCTCGGTGAAGTTGGAGACCGAAATATCGTCGTGTGTGTCGGCTGAAATAACTCGGTCGTGTATCCCCTTGGCGCGGTTTGCGAGCTCGGCTTCTGATTCAGACTTCTTCAGAACGCTGCACCCACTTGAGACGGAGATCAGAAGAAATAGAGCTAGAAACAGGGTGATTTTTTGAGAGAGGTAATTCATTTCCGTTGTTATCGTTGACTTAGAGTTGTGACCTTGTCCAAAATAGACTCTATGCCTCAAATAGGCTAAATGCATATGCAATGAGAGTCGATTCTTTGGGATGTATTAGAAATCTGGATCGATTGGAGAGTTTGGAGGCAGAGTTTTTTCAGTTTAAGCCAGCAGCCCTTTTACGACTTTGCCACTAACATCCGTAAGCCGGTAATCGCGACCCTGGAATTTGTATGTAAACTTTTCATGGTCGAAGCCCAACTGATGCAAGATTGTAGCTTGCATGTCGTGGACGTGGACAGGATTCTTGGTAACGCTATATCCGATCGGGTCTGTCTCACCATAGGAAATACCAGGCTCAAAACCGCCCCCGGCGACAAACCAGGTGAAGCAGTCCGTGTGATGATCCCTTCCAACAAAAGGATTGTCCTGACCGCTCCGATTTTCCAACATCGGCGTCCGGCCAAATTCACCGCCCCAGACGACAATAGTGTCTTCCAGGAGCCCACGTTGCTTTAGATCTTTGATTAATGCCGCTACAGGTTGGTCCAATTCGCCACATTTCTTCTTAAATCCTGTCAATAGACCTTCGCTCGCCCCAGCACCATGTGCATCCCATCCCCAATCAAAGATCTGAACAAAACGAACTCCCTGTTCAACGAGACGTCGTGCTAGAAGGCAATTGTTGGCAAGACTGGTCTTGCCTGGCTCAACACCATACATCTCTTGGATGTAATCGGGCTCTTTTGAGATGTCCATGACCTCTGGTACGGACATTTGCATTCTGTAAGCTAGTTCATATTGAGAGATCCGAGTCAATATCTCAGGATCGCCAATCTCTTCGTATTGCTTCGCATTGATCTCGTTAATGGCGTAGATCGCCTTTCGGCGCATACTTCTCGATACCCCTTCTGGATTGGAGGCATAAAGAACTGGATCGCCTTCCGATCTACATTGAACCCCTTGGTAGACCGAAGGAAGAAATCCGCTACCGAAAACACTCCTACCTGCATCTGGTTGAACACCACCCGACAACAGGACAACAAATCCAGGTAAATCCTGATTGTCCGTTCCGAGGCCATAGGTTACCCAAGATCCCATGCTTGGCCGACCCAGTCGAGGTCCACCCGTATGGATTAGGAGTTGCGCTGGAGCATGATTGAATTGATCTGTTTGCATGGAGTGGACAAAGGTGAGGTCGTCTACCACACCGGAAAGATTTGGCAGTAACTCTGACATCCACTTACCAGATTCACCAAACTGCCTGAACTTGTATTGCGGTCCCAACATTTTCGGGACTCCTTGAATGAAGGGAAATTGCTTTCCTTCTATCAAAGATGGTGGACAAAGCTGGCCGTCTAATTTGGCGAGCTCGGGTTTGTAGTCAAACATCTCCAGCTGCGATGGCGCACCGGCCATATGAAGGAATATGACACTTTTAGCTTTGGCTGCGTAGGGAGGCGCAAGAACTGCAAGAGGATTAGCCGAATCGCGAATGATTTTGTCGTCGCCAAAGAGGCTCGATGGACCGAGGAGACTAGACATCCCCATCGCACCTAAGCCTGTGGCACATTGCCGGAGAAAATGTCGACGTGTTTCTAGCTCAAGCCGTCTATCAATCGCTTCTTGAAATATGTTTTTGTTTTTTGAGATAGCCATTCTACTTCATAATAACAGAATCGAGATTGAGTATTACATTCCCAACAGTTGCTAATGCTTTCATTTCCCTAGGTCCCCAGGAGCTATAGGCTTTTATCGCTTGCTCGGTGTTTTGGCCGAGTGCCTCGTGATAAATTTCGACGAGCGTTTTGAGCTCTGGCCCATTCGGCTCGTGCATCATGGTCAAACGATATCCTGTCCGAGCTAGCTCTTCAATACTATCAGATCTACTTTCCGATTTCATTCTATTTGCCAAGGCCTCAGCAGCTTCTACATAAACTGGATCATTAAGGGTGACCAAAGCCTGAAGGGGCGTGTTTGTTTGAATGCGTCTTGAGACGCAGAACTCTCTGCTTACTCCATCAAAACTCAGAAGAGAGGGATAGGGTACCGTTCGTCGCCAGAAGGTATAGAGACCTCGTCGATATTGATCCTCGCCTTCGCTTTTGATCCATCGTAGTCCGCTGTAGGGATTTTTCCAAAGACCATCCGGCTGTTCTGGCATCACGCTGGGCCCGAATTTCTTAGCACTCAACAATCCTGACACGGCCAAAGCTTGGTCTCGGATCATTTCTGCCGTAAGTCGCAGACGAGGTCCACGAGCTAAAAGTCGATTTTTAGGGTCATCCAGATATTCTTCCCTAGATGCCGTGGAACTCTGCCTATAGGTCGCACTAAGGACGATCTGACGAAGCAGCTTCTTGACGCTCCATCCGTGCTCGTGTACAAATTCCTTTGCTAACCATTCCAATAAATCGGGATGCGATGGAAGAAATCCTTGACTTCCGAAATCTTCTAGAGTCTCCACAAGGCCAGTGCCAAAGAGCTGCTCCCAAAAGCGATTCACGGTAACGCGAGCTGTGAGAGCATTTTCATCGTCAAGCATCCACTTTGCAAATCCGAGGCGATTGTTTGGAAAATTTGAGTCGAATGCGAGGAGAGCCTTTGGTGTCTCTGCCTCGACTTGTATGCCCGGAACAAGAAAATTACCACGTTCCAATACGCGAGTCGTTCGTCTTTTACCAATTGGCAACTCGCTTAGGACACCAGTCGAAGACTTGGCTGTGCTTCGGACAGATCTGTAGTGCTTACGCCGCCTCTCAACGATGGCTTCGAGCTCAGGACTGATGCTAGCAAAATGCTCCCTCATCCGATCAAGGTCTTTATCGTCGAGAAGACTATCGGGTTTTTGAACGATTCTTACGAGATCGCGAGGAATGATTTTACCTCTGAAGAGTGGTGGCACACCGGCCGAATCGATCCGACTAAGAAGGCTTGATCGCCATTCATTCATTTTCAATTCCAAGTCCAGTCTCTCAAACTCGGTCTCAATTAGCTCATCCGCCGTAGTGAATTCAGAAAGTTGTTTGAGCCCTTCTATTTTATCCTCCTCATCGAATTCGTAGAACACAGGACTCTCATCACTTTTGTCGTAGTCGGCAGTATTATTGAAAAAGGCATAGCTCTGGTAATATTCCTCAGCGCGGAATGGGTCGTAGGGATGTCCGTGACATTGAACACAAGCCATCGTGGTCCCTTGCCACACTTCAAAAGTGGTATTTACTCGATCTATGACGGCCGCAACTCGGAACTCCTCATCATCAGTTCCTCCCTCGGTATTTGTCATTGTATTACGATGGAAGGCTGTTGCCAGAATCTGATTATCGCTTGGGTTGGGGAGAAGGTCTCCGGCCAACTGCTCGATTGAGAATTGATCGAATGGCATATCATTGTCAAAGGCAGCGATGACCCAATCACGATATCTCCAGTGGCTTCGTGCATCGTCCTTCTCGTAGCCCTGCGAATCAGCGTATCGAGCCAAGTCGAGCCAAAGACTTGCCCAGCGTTCTCCGTAACTTGGACTCGCGAGTAGTTGGTCAACAAATGCAGAGTATTTATCGTCTGAAAAATCCGAGCAGACCTTTTGGACGTCACGATAATCCGGTGGAAGGCCTTTTAGATCCAAACTCACTCGACGAAGCAGGACAGGGCAATCGGCTTCTTCCTTTGGTGACATCCCAAGGGCATCGAGTTTAGCAAGATTGAATAGATCAATCTGACTCTTGGCCCAAGCATTTTCTGAACTAGCCGGCGTCAAGGTTTGAAAGTCAGCATAGGCCCAATGCTGCTCCCACTCTGCACCCTGATCTATCCATTTCGTTAAGACTTCGATCTCCTTTTTCGAGAGGGCGGGACCCTCAGGAGGCATGCGTTTTTCGGGATCGCCGTGGGATATTCTTCTTATGAGTTCTGAACCAGAAGCATCCTTGGGTACTATCGCAGAGAGGCCTGATTCTGCCAATCCCGTTGCGTCTTCTCGAAAAATGAGATTCAAATCGGAATATTCTTTGATCCCACCATGACATTTAACACATCGATCGTTGATAATCGGGCGGATGTCATCATTAAAGGAAATTTCCTGTTCTGACCCACTACATCCCAAAAGTCCTAGGAGAAGACAGGCAAAAACGCAGAATAATATTGACTTAGGACTATTCATTTCACATCTTATGGAGAGTCGGGATTGATTTAGCCATCAAAATCCCGTGTCGACTGCACCGTCAAAATGTAAGGTCTTGCAATGCTTGTAAAAAGTATTTTTACAACAGTTTTTCTATTAACTATTAGTATTTCCTCTCTTCGCGCCGACACTATCGTGGTTTCGAACACCAATGATGCCGGCCCAGGCTCACTTCGAGAGGCTCTCGCGTTGGTAGATCATGGTGACGAAATAGTTTTCGAAGCCGGAGTTAGTGGGACGATCGTGCTGACTTCAGGGTCGCTAAGGGTCGATAAGTCGGTAACTCTGGTTGGCCCTGGAGCTTCATCTTTGGCGGTCAGTGGTGACGGACAATTTGTAGTTTTGGAGATAGAGCCCGCGGTAGATGTTGTTATTCGAGGCTTAAAGATTACGGATGGGGTATCAACTTCTAGCGGATCAGGCATCAATATCAGTAGTTCCGAGATCGCTCGGAAGGTTATTCTGGAATCGCTTCATGTGACGGGAAACCAGGGAATAGGTATTGACTCTGGCTACAGCTTCACAGATACGCTGAGGGTAGAAAACTCAACTATTTCAAACAATTCGATGGGGATACAATCATTTC
This sequence comes from Rhodothermales bacterium, assembly GCA_965250215.1. Taxonomy (GTDB): domain Bacteria; phylum Bacteroidota; class Rhodothermia; order Rhodothermales; family DATKEJ01; genus CBDFNN01. The sequence goes on from CBDFNN010000004.1 coordinate 1,262,236, forward strand.
TCAGTTTGGTTGTTGTCAATTCAACAATATCGGGGAATTTAAACGGCGGGGTTTGGGCATATGATTTATACAGTGCAGAACAACCGTTTCCAGATATCGGTTGCGTCATAACTCAAGAAGCATCAACGACGGTACTATTTTCTACTATCGTGGGAAATGATACGGACCTGTACATTAATGGAGATATCCCCTTATGTGATCAGAGTGATTTTATCATAAACCCAGGGCGAATAGATGGATCGATTATTGGGCATACTGCGGTCTATGGTATTTTCACTGGCGGAATGAACTTGAGCTTCTCCACCGAAGCCTTTTCCTATACAGTCGGTGGTATTGAAGTAGACAATCTTCGGCTTAATCCTCTTGCGAATAATGGAGGTGAAACACCGACTCATTCCCTAAAGGTGGGAAGTCCTGCCAGGGATCTTATCCCTCAAGGATCTTGCGATCTTCTTGTTGATCAACGAGGACTAATGCGACCTGTGGATGGCACAGGAGATGGAAGTGCCCTCTGCGACGCTGGAGCCTTGGAGGCTCAATCCCCATTGCCTGTCGAGCTATCGAGGTTTAGAGCCCAGGTGATTGACAATCGAATAAATCTATCCTGGAGGACTCTGAGCGAGACCAACAATATGGGTTTCTTCGTTGAGCTTAATAACCTAGATGATTTGTGGAAAGATGTCGCATTTGTCGAAGGTGGAGCGACTAGCTCAATCGAGCAGAGCTATTCAGCCGAGATCAAAAACATGAGCGCTGGAGTGCATCGAATTCGATTGCGCCAAATTGATTTCGATGGTTCTGAGAGTCTAAGCGAGGTACTCACAATACATATCGATATTCCGGATGAGCACTTGTTGCAAGATGTCTATCCAAATCCTTTCGGTACCTCATTGACTGTTATTCTCTCTCCAGCAATACGGGAGCAAATGAGCATTTCCCTCTTTGATCAACTAGGGCGAATGGTTCACGAAGAAGAACTAGGCATCCTCCCGGCCGGACTAAGGCAGAAAATTTTGATCTCCGATCTGGACCTAGTTCCAGGTAGCTACTATTTGCGAGTAGAAGGAGAAGGACAACACTCGATGCGTGTTTTAATCAAGCAATAGGCGTATTTCAAAGCTCTAATTCGATGCAAAAATATGATTCAAATTCTAGCATCACTCAATCCCTTGATCACGAAAGACTGCTAGGCGTCGCAGACCGCACAGATCACATTTGGATGGTCCCACAAGACTGATCCCGGAAAGTGTGACGATACTTTTCCTTTCATCAATTGATCGAAGGCCGCCTTCTTGTGAGCTCCGCTAACAAGAAGCAAGACAAGTTTAGATTCAAGTATGTCTTGAATCCCAAGTGTCACACCTTGTGTCGGCTTGGGCTCGATGTCTAACACCATGGCGTGCTGCTGTGTCACTTCGTTGAGTTCAGCAACATGAGCTCTTGGAGTAAGAATTTCCGCCGGCTCGTTGAATCCGAGATGCCCGTTTAGTCCAAGTCCGAGAAGGCAGATATCAATGGGACCCGCTTGGTCCAATTTCTCAGAAACCGAGTCACATAAACTCTGAGGATCAGAGTGGTCTCCCTCAAAACTGATGTAGTTGTCTTGAGACATCCCAAGCGGACCAACGAGATACATTCTTAAATAAGAGCGGCAGCTTGCCTCGTTGCCGTCCGGTATTCCAAGCCATTCATCGAGCTGAATCATTCGCATCTGATCGAAATGCCCAGGACGCGCCCGGGCTTCTTCGATTAAATACTGATAGCTGAGCGTTGGAGTAGAACCCGTCGCGCAGCAGAGGAGAAGGTCTGGCTTTTCAGCCACAGCCTCGGTCAATTGAGTGGCTGTCCATCGAGAAAGTTCTTCGTGCGACTGGAAGGACTCGATGTTCATCGGTGATGCGTAATGTGTTGTGCGTGATGAGTTGGTAAAGAGAATAACTCATCACCCAAAACCCATCACACAAAACTGATTCTAGCTTTCGCTGACTGTGACTGTAGTCATTCGGTCGCCGCCTTCAATTGCATCGACCACATCTTGTCCGGAAGTCACTTTTCCGAAGACAGTGTGCCGGCCATCCAAGTGGGGAGTCGCGAGGTGTGTTATGAAAAATTGAGATCCATTTGTGTTTGGCCCAGCATTGGCCATCGAAATGACTTTTGGCTCGTGCCGTAGTGGGTTGCCATCGCACTCATCTTGAAAGTTGTAACCTGGGCCACCACGTCCGGTGCCGGTCGGATCGCCGCCTTGGACCATGAAGTTTGCGATGACTCGGTGGAATACAACGCCGTCATAGAATCCATCCTTGGCTAGAAAGACGAAATTATTCACTGTAATCGGAGCGTGCTCTGGGTAAAGATCAAGAACGATGTCACCTTTGTTGGTCGAAATTGTGACGCTGTAGTTTCCCTTTGGATCAATTACCATTTCTGGCGCGGAGTCATATTCTTGCATAAAGTCTTTTTGCTGTTTGTGGTTGGTTGCCAATCGATACTCTCTAATACAATGTTTGTCTCAGAAATCGATTGAAAATGTGGCTAATTAGAAGTCCTTGACTATGAGAATCAGTCTTTGAGCCGAACTGGAATGGGCATTTGACAAAGATCGACGTAGTTTGGACGATAGAAAAAGAAATCTTCCGGCCGATTGCGTCGCGATTCTAGTAATTCGGTAAATAGTCTGGAGTTGGTATCGAATATCTCAAGATCGAGACGTTCTTTTGGATCAAGATCAGCCGCAACTCTCATCGATAGAATCGGAGTTCTCTCTGAAGTGTTTTCGATTACTCCTCCACTTGTTGGAGATGCTCGCTTTATTGATTGCAGATACTCCATTCCCCAGATGATGCGACCGATCACTGTAAGATTTCTGTCCAGATAGCGCTGTGGCTGTAGGGTAAAATAAATGGTCGCAGATGCACTGTTGGCGCTAGTGCCCCGTGCAAATGCGAGGCTCCCTGCGCAATGAGCAAGCCAAATACGGCCCTCCTTTTGGTCCCGTGCTGCAGGAAGTCCATCAACGAATCCGGCCTGGTCGGAGTAGCCATCGATGTTACCTAGCCGAGTAAAATCTAGATCTCGGGGCATGAGCTCATCAAACTCTGCCATGAGCGAGTCTTTGGTAGAGCCAAGTGAACGCTCTTCGCCACTTGCCCCTGCTTGGGCCACGAATCCCTCAATGACGCGGTAGAAGGTAAGTCCATCGAAATATCCTTCCCTTGCGAGTAATCTAATTTGTGCCGTGTGATTGGGTGCTAAGTATGGAGAAAGCGCAACGACGATTCTGCCATCTGGAACATCGAGGTACAACGTATTCTCTGGGTCCAAGTCGGTCCAGTCAGTGGGTGAAGATATTCGAAGTATTTCCGATTGTGATCGAGGCGTATTCTTCCCAATATTACTTGCGAATCCCTGTTCGGAATTTTTTTTGCTGGCCGTGCATGCAGATGAGAGGACGATTAATATTAGAGCTAAATATTTCATTTGCTTGCCAGTCGAGATATTTGCTAGCATATAATTTTTGTTGTTAGGATTAATATGCGGGCGCCCAGAGTCCTCTTTGTCTTCAATACCGAAGGCACTGAATTCCTAATTGTCTTTGCGTGTAATCGCGTAGAGTTCGATCTGTTCGTTTTTTCCCCTTAGTTCAATTAGACCGAGTCCTCGAGAAGTGAAGTTGGAATCGAGTTCAAGAATTGCCAGTAACTGTCCAGAAATAAGAAGTTCTTCTTTCTTCTCGTTGCAAAGACTTTGAATTCGTGCCGTGGTGTTGAGGACATCTCCGGTAAATAGAATTTCTTTTTTCAGGCTACCTATTTCTCCTCCAGTGACTTGGCCATGATGGACTCCTGCTTTAAAACTTGGGGCCACACCGTAAAACCCCATAAAATGTTCTTTTTCACTTTGGAGAACATCTTTCATGGCATAGAAACATCGAACAGGATCATCGGACCGTTTTTCTTTTCGAACATTCCATGACAAAACCATTTCGTCACCTACATATTGGTAGATTTCTGCTCCGTATTTGATCAGAGGTCGAGAAATGACTTCGTAGTAATCTTTCAATAAATCGAAGTACCGGACGTGACCCAGATTTTCGGCAATTGATGTCGAAGATCTCATATCAAGAAACATGAATACTCGATGCTCAATTTTGGGCTGATGATACTGGCCGTAGAGGAAGCCCCTCAGGACATTGGGACCCATATAATTACTCACCTCAATGTAAAAGAGAGAGACCAATAAGGCGGCGGCGATGTATAGCTCGGTACTCCAGAAGGAATAGCTCGTAACAAAGGTTAGGAGATCGTTCCAAAGAACAGCATCACCGATCGAGACCCTAGGATCATTGAGGCGGTTTAGAAAAGTAGTTGCCAGGAGAAAGAAGATCATGACGCCAGCGTAGATTACGATCTTAAAGGCCGTCTTCTTGAGAAAAGTAACGTAGTCGAAGCGTTTTTGAAGATGACGTACTTCCACATATCCTATGGCCAATCCTGCGATACCGGCATACATTGTCGTAAACAAAATATTTTGCTTGAAATCATAGGGGAGTCCAATGACTGGATAAAACGGCAAGTCTCCCAGAAGACCTTTCTCGAGAATCGAATAAATAAGGGCTCCAAAAATCCATATCAATCCGAAGGGAATGATTTGAGATAGATCACGGCGAAGTTTTGGAGACATTTTGTGGCCGTTGATTGATTACCGCCAAGCCTCGGGGTCGGGCCTTAAAATTATTGATTGCCTGTCAATTCTTAAGGTACTTGGCGTACCACGTTATGTATCGTTCATATCGGTCTTTTTGAAAACTCGGCTTTCTAATGCCATGTCCTTCACCGGGATAGACAACCAGTTGCGTATCGATACCGAGGCGCTTAGTAGCTTGATACATCTGCTCTGAGTTCATGATTGGTACATTCCAATCTTTCTCACCGCCAATCCAGAGTGTCGGCGTCTTAATATTGCCGACATTATTGAAGGGGGAAATTTTCTCCCATGCCTCGCTGTTTTCCCAGGGGAGGCCGAGTTCTTTCTCCCAGAAATATTGATAGTGATCGTGGCCGTAATTGGCCCGATAGTTGGCCTCACTGGCTCCCGAAATCGCCACTTTGAATCGATCAGTCGAGGTAATGATGTAGTTTGTAAGCATGCCCCCATAGCTCCAACCACCAACACCAAGTTTGTCAGGATCGCCGATTCCTTCCTCAATCACATAATCGACCCCAGCCAAGACATCTTTCGTATCTGGAACTCCCCATTGGGCCCAGAGAGCCTCGGAAAAAGCTTGTCCGTACCCGGAAGAGCCTCGCGGGTTGGTTGTGACAACGACGTAACCCTGTGCAGCCAATAGCTGGGCCTCGAAGTTAAAGCTAAAATCGTATTGTGAGACTGGGCCTCCATGAATCCGTAGAATGACAGGGTACTTCTTGCCGTCCTCGACATTTGGGGGAGAGAAGATGAATCCCTCGACCATGACTCCAGGCTCAGATTCATAGTTGATATTGCGCACGCTTGATAAACTTAGACTGTCCAGAAGAACGGTATTGGTGTGAGTCAACTGCCGAAGTCCATTGGAGTCTTTGATGAAAACTTCAGTCGGGAGCTGAGATTTTGAAAGGAGTAGAGCCGTTTGACCACCAACTTTCCTATGTGACGATGCTCTGTGATGTCCTTCTACAGTTTTACTGAATTCCCTCGTGGCGACATCGATTTCCCCAATATGTCGTTCCCCGCTGTCTTCAATCGTGACGGTGATCTTTTTGCCGTCAGAAGACCAGATTGGCTGGGAAACATTTCGATCTAGATGTTGGGTGAGTACTTGTGTTGTCTTGTCTTCTATATCCGTTATTGCGATGTAATCCAAGGCGTACCAAATTTTGTCAGGCTCAGTCCCAGTATGATAGGCGATCTGCTTTCCGTCAGGGCTCCAGACGGGATTTGAGTCGGAGCCTGGGTTGGTAGTGATTTGAACTGGTATATGGGGCGAGCCAGTAGTATCACTAGCAACAGTCCAAATGTCGGAGTTTCGATTTGAATCTGGATAGTCCGTGATGTTTGCATCGAAGGCGATGCTTGATCCATCGGGTGACCAGGCCGGATTGCCGATGCTATAGCTCCCGTCAGTCAATTGTTTGAGAGTTTTTGAGGCTAGATCGAATACGTACAAATGTGTGCTCAGCGAGTCAAGATAACCAGTGTAGTCTCTTTTTATTTCTAATCTATCAATGACCCAGGGTTTTGGCTTCTTCTTTTTCTCGTCCTCCTCTTCCTCTTTCTTGTCTTTGATGGTTAAGGCTAACTTTGTCCCATCCGAGGACCATACATATGACGAAATGCCGTGTTTTACCTCGGTAAGTTGTTGAGCTTCTCCTCCCAATCGATTTAGGAGCCAGACTTGGCTCTTGCTTTCCATTCGACTTCCTGAGAAGGCGAGGTATTTGTTGTCTGGGCTCCATCGAGGTCTGCTTGAGGAGAATCCCTTCATAGTCATTGGAATAGCATCACCACCTTCGCTGGGAATCATCCAAACCCGAGTTTCCCTTTTGTCCTTTTCCAGATCCGTTTCCGAGACTGTATAAGCAACCCACTTTCCGTCGGGACTTATTTGCGGATCCCTAACTGATTTAATGGAGAAAAAATCATCGACTTCAAGGTTGCGTTGAGCAAGTAGATGTCCGTCCGAGAAAACGAAGATTAAACAGAGCAGTGTGGCAAGTCGCATAAAATACCTAGGTTTTGAAAGTCTTGCATTAAGCTACACTGCTTGAAGGAAAACTGCACAATGATTGATTTGCACAATGGAAGACCCCCGGTGGAATATCACGGAGCCCCGTCGCTGATCGATTATATAATCTAGAAGAATGTTAGGAATTGACCTGTCCCAAAAAGGGGCCGACTGGATCGGCCCCTTTTATCTAAGAAATTCAAAGCTCGGTATTACTTCTGGAGGACCAGACGTCCAGATTCTTTGAAGTTCTGACCGTTGACTTGATAGAAATAGAGCCCGTTCTTCAGACTTGATCCTTCGATCGTAATGAGTTCTCTTTGATTGGCCGTCAAACTCGAGTTGAAAATCGTCTGGACATTTCTGCCGAGCGCATCAAAGAGCTCGACTCTAACTTCTTGGTCTTCCGCAACAATGAGAGAAAAACTGGAACTCGAAGAGAATGGATTGGGATAAGCTGATGAAATGCTCGCGGGACCTGGGAGCTCTACGGTCACTTCGATTTCATCACTGAAGTTCATCAGACCATCGAAATCGAGTTGCTGAAGTCTAAAAGTGTGAACACCGGCAGACAAATTTTCGACTCTGAAGTCGTAGCTCTGAGCTTCAAGGGTTGATCCATGACCGTCAATAAATCCATGGTTGGTATACTCGGAGCCGAAACTTTTGCTTTGGACGAAAAAACCTGAATTATTTTCTTCTGAAGCTGTGTCCCAGGCAAGAATTACATCATTGCCTTCAACAAGGGCCTCGAAGTTGGTTAATTCGACGGGCAAATTCGCCATGTAGGAGGCTCGAACCATCCAGTTCCCAGCTAAGCCAAAGCTGTCGATCGTCCCCCAATCTTGTGGAGCCGGGAGGATAGGTGGATCGGTGGGGCCAGGCAGATTCCAAGTACCTCCCCAAGATCTACCTTGCGTAGCCGTTTGGTCCAAATTTGCGGGAAACTCATGGTTTGGTGGGGCTGGTCCGTCTCGATTTATGACGCCAACTAAAATATCACCGACTGTTGTTGCCTGAGTCGTTGTAATAGGGAGCACAACGAAGGTTGAATTATCAGCAGCCGTTATCGTACCCGAAGCAGAGCCTAACAAAACAGCTCCAGTTCCTGGGTTACCATCAAGATCGGTGTCCTCCCAAACGTAGACATCGATGTTCTGATTTAGGAGAGAAGGAGTTGCTGGAAATTGGACTTGGACATCGGTTACCTTCAGTGGATAATCTCCCGGAGGCGGTGTGAATCTATTGAGCCAGAGGAAGACACCGCTTCTTAGGTCATCACCTACGGCAGTCTCAGGGCCTCCATCATCAAGGGTTAAGACCTGCGCTTCTATTTCAGATCCTAGGCAAAGTATCGACAGAAGTAAGAGTAGTAGATTTTTTTGCATTTTGACAAAATAATTTATTGGGTGGTCATCGCGAGCTAAGGTAATCTAACAAATCCGTTGTTATTTTTGAGCTTGGATTGTGTTTGTTTCTTGAATTGCTGTATAAGTTCTAACAATGTTGACTCCTCATATTCAATCTTTAGACAATCTTGAATCGAATTACTTTCAATCAAATACTCATTTTGACCTAAAAGTAGGAATCCGGCCTTGACGAGATTATCACCGAAGGTCGAGCAAACTTGATTTCGCTTCGAATGTCCGGGTGACCTTCTTTAAGTCCTTGTAGGCCTGCAAAGTCATGTACATCGGTTGGAAAAGGATGGGGGACATACCTACCATGGGGCCAAATGGTTTGAGTCCAATGTGTTTATACAAACTCTCCTCCATAACGGTGCCAGACATAATACCAAGGTCATAGCCTAGACTCGCGCAATGTCTTGCGAGGAGTTGAAGTAATCCCTGAAAAACGCGTAATTTTCGATACTCCTCCTCGATGGCCAATAGGCGAAACTCGCAAAGGGCTTTGTGTGGTGGCAAATACGAATCGAGATTTTCCAGTTTATGATCGAGGGAGAAAGGTCGCTGATCTCTGGTTGTGATCATTCCTACAACTCGACTCTTGTCCAACCCGATGATGTAGGTATTCTGGTCGTGAAATTTGTCGACAAGTGATTTTTCTACATTGGGAGGGTGTTGCGGAATCTCTTCGACAAATGTCTTATAGTTGAGTCGATGAATCTGCTCAAACTCATTATCCTTCGTCGCTATTTTGAATTCAAGATTCACTCGACCGGCTGGGTAAGAAGTGTTTTCTTCAGATCGTGGCGATGTGTGTAAACGATAAGGCCAGCAAGGGCCACGAGTCCGATGATGATCGGCAGGGCCAATCCCAAGGCATAAGCAATCAAAGGAGAGATGGAGATCACAAAGGTGACGCTTAGATGATCATTCTTACTCAGAAGGGTGAGTAGAGCCGTGATGGCAAGAAGTATCAAGGCCAATCTGTAGTCGATAACAAGCAGGCCAGCCAAGCAAGTCGCCAGCCCTTTTCCACCTTTGAAGCTAAGCTGAGCTGGGAAAATATGACCTGTCACTACAGCAACGAGGGCCAGCATGCATATAGACTCACCCAAATCCAAATAGAGACAAGCAGAAACAACCAACGCTCCTTTAATAAAATCTCCGAGAAAAACGAGAATGAAGCCTTTTTTGCCGAGAGCTCTACCAGCGTTCTTTGCACCCGCATTGCTGCTACCGAATTCACGAATGTCTTGTCCCAGACTACTTTTTGTGAGATAGTAGGCTGAGCTAAAACAGCCAACAAAGTAGCTCGCGATAATTATCGAGATGTTGGGGAGGGTTATGAAGTCTGCAGGATTCAAAACGTCTAGTCCTTGGTGTGGAATCCAATTTAGTTAAGGAAAACATAAAAGACGATTAACGATTATCCGATTGTCTGATTTTCCGAAATTCGGAAGCATTAATGCTTTCGGGCCATGGAGGGCTAATGAAGTGAGGGTATCTTCAAAACTCAAAACTCAAAACTCAAAACTCAAAACTCAAAACTCAAAACTCAAAACTCAAAACTCAAAACTCAATCTCCTATATTGACGCCACAACCAATCTCAAACAAAATGCGTCAGCTAATTTCCAGCTTACTCCTTGTCGTTCTTATTCCACTCCTTGGCTTTGCTCAAGAATCAGAACTCGATGCTTATTGGGCGGAAGGATCCCGAACAGTAGGGGAAGGCGATTTCGACGGCTATGCGGCAACCTACCATCCAGATGCCGTCTTGGTAAATGCTTTGAATGGCAAATCATATCCGATTGCCACGGCACTCTCGGGCTGGAAGCAAGGTTTTGATGACGTCGTTTCCGGGAAAATGAAGGCTGGTGTTACCTTTCGATTTTCGCAGAGATTGAACGACGAGACAACAGCCCACGACACCGGCATTTTCCGATACTGGTTTGCCATGGGTGAAGATGAGCCAAGCGTTTCCCTTGTTCACTTCGAAGGCTTGCTTGTCAAAGTGGATGGAGAATGGAAGATGGTTATGGAGTATCAGAAATCCAGAGCAAGTGAGGTGGAGTGGGAGGCTTTGGGAGAATAGATTTCCGGAACATCAGATTGTCAGATTGTCAGATATCGCCAGAGCTCCTACCAAGGGATTTGCAGCGATAGGAGGTGATGTTTTCGATTTTAACCCAAATAGAGGTCTTAGGAATCCTAGTCTGCGGATCACAAACTCGTAGCTAAGAAAACAACCCAGGCCTGTGAGTAGAACGACAAGACCGAACTTGATCCATTGGGGCATTTCCAGATCGAAAAAGAGATAGGATCCTAGATAGAGGAATGCCATGTGGATTATATAGACCGGATATGCCGCCTGGCTAAGATAACTAAGTACTCTGCTCGGTCTATTGAGGTAGGAATAGCCGAGGCCAAATACACCGAAAATCCAAAGACAGGACTCGATCGACAGCAAGTAATTTTCTGGCTTTAGATCGAAATAGACGAGCCGCGTTAGGTAGAGCGTGAAGGCGCAAGCAATGAGGCCCCATTTCCATTTCTTTACCGTGTCGAAGAACGCGACTCCACTCCACACACACGAAAACCCCACAAAGAATGCAATCATTCCGATCCAAAAACCGTGCAGGGTCATCGCGTAGATTTCGAAGCTATCGGGATTAACTAATATCGATTCCACAACGAAGGGAAGAATGATTGCCATCAATCCCAGTGGAGTTCCGAGTAATCTCTTGAGTCCTCGATTAATTGCGCCACTCTTGTTCTTCTTGAGATAAAAGAACAGAGGCGACAACACCACGACGTAGATAAATATATTCCCAAGAAACCAGAGATGAGCTGGATTAAGCACGAAGGTGATATCCTGACTATAATATTTCTGCCATAGAAAAACGTGGATCGGTACAATGGCTATCGTCCCAAAAATAAACGGCAGCAGGATTCGCCTTGATCGCTCCATGATCAGTTTCTTGAAATCTCGTCTCTCTATGGCAAAACTTACTCCCATTCCCGATACAAAAAAGAGCAGAGGTATCCTCCAGACGTTTAACATGCTCATTGGTATCCAGATCGACTCCAAGGAGTCGCCGTTTTGAATGAAGCCAATGAACACACCCCAAGGTTGAAATCCGATCGAAATGTGATAGATAAGAAGAAGGCCGATTGCGATGACTCGTAGCCAATCGATGTCGTGTCTTCGTTGAGATATCTGCATTTGAGCATTCACTTTTGACATTCCTATTCTGATAAATTGAGTCTTCTCATCTGTCAAGGAGGCGGACACCTGGGATTCTCCAATAGGAGAATTCAACTGAAGGTGCGCCTCGATTCTATAGAGCCTCAATGAGACTCTACTCTATTGGCCGTTTTCTATCATCTCCGCGATGATCGGGCGTGCAACGATGATCTCTTCGTAATCGAGCTTTAGACCTAAAGGGCCAAGATCCTTGCTAATCTGATCATATATGGGCTTCACCTGGTCAAAGCTAGCAAGGAGTGATTCTAGAGCCGTTGCTCCATAGCTATTTCGAATGCTAAGGTCTGCCTTGTTGTTGATAAGAAGTTTTGCAATTTCAGTCCGGCCGAAAAATGAAGCTGTGTGCAAAGGCGTAGAGCCGTCGGCACTTGCTATATTCAAGTCAGCCCCTGCTTCGATCAGAAGTTTTGCGACTTCCGTCTTCCCGAAGGTGGCGGCGATTGTCAAGGGAGTGGAACCATAGTCATCCTTTTGATTCAAGTCCGATTTAGCCGCGATGTGACCGTTGACGGACTTTGCGTCGCCCATAAAGGCTGCCATGGCTAGTGGTGTTTTCGGGGTCTCTACTTTTACAGTTGTCTCGGAATTTTGCTCGATATCCTGGTCGCATGAGACAAGTATAATTGAGGTGCATAGTAAAAACAGAAAGCTCAGTGTTGCGATACTGTTGATCTTGAAGGATTTCATCGGATTGATCATTAAGTGATTGAGTAATTGATAGACTCAAGATCGGAACAGTGTCCCGCTTACACTTATTAGCTATGTTGCCGATGATATCGCCTATGATTCAGTCCTATTAACTATAGCTCATGACTATAAATTATGACGCAAGGGCGGAAATCAATCTTTATCTTCGTGTTATTATGTCTAATTACAGTCCATTTTTCTGCAACACCTTATAGAGACCTAGTTGATCGATCTATTCGAAATAGAAGACCCTTTTCTTAAAACCCTTATCTCTCACATTGAGGAGGATATGGAGGATGAGAATTTCGGTGTTGCTGAGCTCGCGGAAAAAGCCGGGATGAGCCGATCGAACCTTCTTAGGCGAGTCCAAAAGATTTCTGGGCGCTCAGTGAGTGTATTGATTCGGGAAGTTCGATTGCATCACGCAAAAGGCTTATTGCAAGATGGAGCTCTCAATGTCTCGGAAATATCCTACAAGGTTGGCTTCAATAGCACCTCATATTTCACTAAGTGCTATAGAGAGCTCTACGGTTATCCGCCCGGAGAAGAGGCTAGCCGTAGCATCGAGTCCGTTAAGGAGGAGAACGCGATTCAAGTTGACGAGAAAAGGAAATCGCCCTTCATTTTTCCCGCTATAGTCTTTACGGTGCTCGGTCTATTGGTCGTCCTGATTTTCGTGTCGCGAGAAAATCGAATTCAAGACGCGTCTTTCGAAAAGTCTATCGCAGTCTTGCCCTTCAAGAATGACAGCAATGATTCTGAGAACACCTATTTCGTCAATGGCCTGATGGAAGCGGTATTGAATAATCTTCAGAAAATTGAAAACCTGAGGGTCGTTAGCAGAACGTCGAGCGAAAAATATCGGGATGCGAAACTTTCCAGTGCAGAAATATCAGAGGAGTTGGGAGTCAAATATTTCGTTGAAGGCAGTGGACAGAAATTGGGCGATGAGATCATCCTCACAATTCAGTTGATCGAGGCTTCCAGCGACAAGCATTTGTGGTCTCATAGATATGCTAGACAAGCCACAGACATTTTTTCTCTTCAGGCTGAGGTTGCTCAGGACATTGCAAAGGAGATAGAGGTCATTGTAACGCCAGAGGAAAGGGGTCGCATCGAGAAAATACCAACGGCTAACTTGACAGCATATGATTACTATCTGCGGGGCATGGATCTCACAAAAAAGAAAAGCTTCGAGTCTCTTGAGAGAGCTATCGAGTATTTTGAAAAGGCTCTAGCTGAAGATGAGGATTTTCCGCACGCCTACGCCGCGACGGCTATTTGTAATTATTACTTGGATTATTTTCTAGCGAAGAAGACACGTGGGCCGGAGATAAAGACCCTCGCTGATAAGGCTCTTTCTTTGGACCCTGAGCTACCCGAAAGTCTTATCGCAAAAGGTCTGTTCTACCTTCATGACGGTGAATATGAATTGGCTGCGAGTTACATGGAAAGGGTTTTGCTTTACAATCCGAACTCTGCCGTCGCCTACAATTTCTTGTCGGATATATACAATGCCTATCTGCCAGATACTAAGAAGTACCTAAGATATGCTCTAAAAAGTATCAGGCTAGACCAGGCCGGTGTAGACTCGTCTACAACAAGTTTATCGTATTTGCATTTGGCCAATGCACTCGCCCAAACTGGTTTTATTGAAGAGGCCGATCAAAACATTCGGATATCCAGAGCTTACGATCCTAGCAATATATTTTCCGAATATGTGCATGCCTACATCAAGCTGGGACAAGATGGGAATTTTGAAAGGACCAGAGATCTACTCATAGAAACCTTGGCAAAAGACACCACCCGGCTGGATGTCGTTCAGGAGCTTGCCAAGATCTATTACCACATGGAAGATTACGATACGGCCTATGCTTACTACGACAAATTTGTGGAGGCCAGAGAATCCTTCGGTATGAATATCTTCGTCGCTGAGGATGTCAAAATTGGTTTTGTAATGAGCAAGGTCGGGCAGGAAGCCAGGGCTGAAAAGTATTTCGGAAGCTATCTGGAGTATGCGGAAAAGGATGAGTCGATTTATAGGGATCTCAGTTTTGCTGCCTATTACGCCACGCAAGGAGAGGTGGACAAAGGATTCGAACATTTGAAGCTGTTTTCCAAACAAAGCGGAGTACAGTTCTGGTTCATCCTATTCATGGAGAATGATCCGATTGTCAGCCTACTGTCAGGTCATCCGGAGTATCAGGAAATCCTTGACGAGATAGCGGCGTCATTTTGGGCAGAGCACCGGGAGATGAGGAAGCAGTTGGAGGAAGAAGGACTGATAGGAGGTAGAGAATAGATAGAGATCAGCTAGAGAAGGATGTAGAGGGAATCCTTACTAACAAGGTTATTTTAAGTGATACTATGTCAAGGTGTGCTCCCTGAGACTTCACTTTAGTAATTACAATAAAATGAAGTGCTCGAGATTTCACCTCAGGCATATCCTAACCTTAACTCTTAAGTTTGACAATAAATCTCTGGATGCTGATCCCCACATGGGCTATTCCGTCATGCTCCAAGACGGCGTAATCGGAGAAGGCATGAATGATTACGACCGCATTTTTAGTATTCTGAAGCAGGCAGGATTTTCCTGTTGGATCTCCATCGACGATGGCATCGATCCCGAAACTGGCTTTCAAAACCTAGCCGACTCAGCGACATATCAAAGGCGAAAAATGCAGGTACATGGACTCCCATAAAACGCCGCCCAAAAAAATTGGAGGAATTCTAAGGCAGCTTGGTCCAGGTTTGATCATCGCAGGCTCAGTCGTTGGATCGGGCGAATTGATAGCCACCACAAAGACGGGGGCCGAGGCTGGATTCTGGCTGTTGTGGTTGATCTTGATCGGTTGCGTTATTAAGGTCTTCGTCCAGGTTGAGATGGGACGATATTCCGTGGTCACTGGCAAGACCACGATGGAGGGCTTATCCGAAGTTCCTGGACCTCGAATAGCAGGTCGCGGAAACTGGCTGGTCTGGTTCTATGCCCTTGTGTTCGTGGCGACAATCGGGCAAGTCGGCGGCATTGTCGGAAGCGTTGGTCAGGCCTTGCAGATCTTTGTGCCGATTACCGAAAGCGGCCGAACGTTCAACCGGCAGGTCGATGTTGAAACAGCCTACACGGTTGCCCATGGCGAATTGCAATTGGCGCAAAAGCGATCCGATGAAGGCCACGCTGCTGGCTCTGCTCGGGTTAAGGAATTGCAGGAGGAAATTGCTCGTCTGGAGCCCTTATTTGTTGAAGACCGGCTTGCAGTGGCGACGCAAGAAATGGAATCCTTGAGCACCGTCGGTGGGGAAGACTCGCAGTCGGAAGAAAGATTGAAGGATCTGGATGCGGCACTTGCCGTGGTGCAAAAACGATTGGCGGAAGAGATGCAGCCCGGAGAGCTGTTCGCCGCCACAGGTGAAGATTTGGCCTCCGAAGATAGGACGCAAGCTGAGATTCACGAATTGGGACAGGTCATCAAAAGCCTCGGACGTCGCTCAAGCCGCGACGACGTAATATGGGCGGTGTTTATCGCAATAATAACAGCCATCGTGTTGGTTGTTGGTCGTTACAACTTAATTCAAACCTTCTCAGTTGGTCTGGTAGCCTCGTTCACACTCATCACGATCGTGAACCTGGTGATGTTGCAAAGCAATGTCTACTGGGCAGTGACGAGCACGGATATAATCAATGGTTTGAGCTTTCGACTAGGGCCGATTACTTCCACTGCGACGAGCGCGTCTGGAGTGGCGACAGCGCTAGCGACCTTTGGACTCATTGGCGTCGGGGCTAATGAATTGATTGCCTATCCCTACTGGTGTCTAGAAAAAGGCTACGCCAGATTCACAGGCCCGAGAGACGAGACGCAGGAGTGGGCGGATCGAGCAAGCGGCTGGATGCGAGTGATGCGTTGGGATGCTTGGGGTTCGATGGTAATCTATACCTTTGCAACGCTTGCCTTCTACTTGTTGGGCGCTGCGATACTCGGGAGGACGGGGCTCAATCCGGCAGGTGGCGACATGATCCGTACGCTTGGCGTTATGTATGAGCCGGTGTTTGGTTCGATAGCACGATGGGTGTTTTTATTCGGCGCTGTCGCCGTGCTCTACTCGACATTTTTTATCGCCACGGCCAGTTTTGCACGAGTGGTCCCTGACTGTATGCGAGTGATAGGTTTCGGTCCAAAGAACGAGGCCTCCTACGAACGTTGGGTTCGAGGAGTCAGCGTGATTTTTCCCTTTACCTGCGTTTTGGCTTACAGCATTCTGCATTCGCCAGCCTTGATGGTATTGATTGGTGGTGTGATGCAGGGTCTGATGTTGCCTCTGCTTGCTGGCGCGGCGCTTTACTTTCGTTACCGTTGCAGTGATGCTCGCATCACTCCTAAGATTGTGTGGGATATTTTTCTCTGGCTGTCTGCGGCCGGTATGTTAATCACAGGTGTCTGGACTGTCTGGAACAGGTTACTAGCTTAGATTGACGCGTGGACTCAATAAATGCAAGCATAAATAGACATGGTGGTCTCGGAATTAGGTAACCTTCATTCAAGATGGAAATCTACACTTTATCCTAACCCGGTTTCTCGGCAGACGAGCCGATCAGACTATCATTTTCCAGATTATTGAGACGCATCGAATGACGCTGGCTGTCCTCCTGGGGAATCAACCAATCAAGATCGTCGAATGCCAAGGGCTGACAGAAGGCGTGCTGCTTGCAGGGGAACGGACGATCGCGCAAATCGCGCATCTTAGATCGATGGGCAATTTCCCGAACCCCTTTAGTGAATCGACAGAAGTCCAGTTTGAACTAAGCCAGCCTGGGACGATTACGATGGAGGTATTCGATGTTCTGGGTCGGCGCATTGAGTCCCTGAGCTTGAGTTACGCTTCGGCGGGCGTTCGCTCTTACGTGGTCTCCTTCAGTAGATCTAGCTCTACCGAAGGGTGATTCGATCTTGATGTACACCTTGAAAGTCGAAGGTCGTCAGGCTGAATCCATATTGGGTAACATGTTCTATATCAAATGATGGCAGAACATCAGATTGTCGGAACACGGCAAACGGAACACGTTTCTTTACGCCAATATCCCCTTGATCACTTCTCCATGCACGTCCGTCAATCGCATCCGCCGACCTTGTGCCTTGAAGGTCATCCGTTCATGATCGACGCCCATCAGATGTAGTAGCGTCGCTTGGAAGTCATAAACGTGAACCGGGTTCTCAGCGATGTTGTAACCAAAGTCATCTGTCCGTCCATAGGTGAATCCGTTTTTCACTCCTGCACCGGCCATGAAAATAGTGTAGCACTTAGGATGGTGATCCCGACCGTAGTTCGTAGCTGTCAGCTTACCTTGCGAGTAGTTTGTCCGGCCAAATTCTCCGCCCCAAATCACGAGAGTGTCCTCCAGAAGACCTCGCTGTTTCAAGTCCTTGATCAGAGCTGCAGTGGGCTGATCAGTGTCCGTTGTCAACTTTTGAATTTCACTCGGTAGATTTCCATGCTGGTCCCAGCCTTGATGATAGAGCTGTATGAATTTGACATCTTTTTCGGCTAGTCTTCTGGCGAGAAGACAGTTGGCAGCGAAAGTACCAGGCTTCTTGCTCTCTGGACCATACATTTCATAGACGCTATCTGGTTCTTTCGATACATCCATGATTTCTGGCACCGAGGTCTGCATGCGATAAGCCATTTCATATTGAGCAATACGCGATGTGATCTCCGGATCCATTACACGTTCATGCTGCTCCTCATGCATCTTGCGAAGTGTATCTAACATCTTTCTGCGACTCGACTTGTTCATTCCATGAGGATCGTTCAAAAATAGAACGGGGTCTAAGCCGGATCGGAACTGAACGCCCTGATGCTGAGAAGGGAGGAAGCCCGTTCCCCACAGTCTCGAGTAAAGAGGTTGATCTCCGTTGTTGCTACGCGACAACAGGACTATAAACGAAGGAAGGTTGTTGTTGTCAGTTCCAAGTCCGTAGGAAATCCACGAACCAATCGAAGGTCTGCCGGCCTCTTGTCGTCCCGTCTGGATAAAAGTCACAGCGGGGTCATGGTTAATGGCCTCCGTGTGCATGGTCTTGATGAAACAAAGGTCATCAGCAACTCCAGCGATGTTCGGCATCAATGAGCTGACGGTTGCACCGGAATTTCCATGCTTGGCGAAATCAAATGCCGATCCAGCGAGTGGAAAAGATTTCTGATGCGAAGTCATGCCGGTCAGGCGTTGTCCCTGTCGGATCGACTCAGGCAACTCTTCTCCGTTCATCTCTCGGAGAAGGGGTTTGTGATCGAATAAATCGAGTTGAGACGGGGCACCACTTTGGAAAAGATAGATGACGCGTTTGACCCTTGGATTGAGATGTAAAGATCCAAGAGCCCCGTTGACTTTCAAGTCTGGCCCTTTCCCCAATAGGTCAAGAGGGTTCATCATTGAGGCCAAGGCCATGGTTCCGATGCCCTTGCTCGCTTGGGAGAGAAAGTAGCGTCGGCTAAAATTAAACTTAAGGTCGTCTAGCTCTTTCATCGTTTGTAGATGGCTTCATCAAAATTCATGATCGTGTTTGCTACTACCGTGTAGGCGGCGGTCTCCGCTGGATCAAGTCGCTTGTCTCTAGGAAAATCGCCGATACTTAGAAGTTGAATTGCGGAGGCTTGGTCCTTTTTGTAAAGCTCGAGTTCAGATTCGTAGAGGTCGAGCAAGCCGGCCAGTTCAGAATCGTTTGGTTTTCTAGAGGTCAAAAGAAGGAAGCCAAGAGAGATTCGATCTACAACCGAGTTTCCGCCCTCTTTGAGCATTCGTTCGGCTAGAATTCTTGCTGCCTCGACAAATTGAGGATCATTCATCAAAACCAGAGCCTGTAAAGGAGTATTGGTATTCTGTCTTTTGACAACGCAGAAATTGCGCTCGGGCGCATCAAAGTTAGTCATTGTCGGAGGGGGAGTGGTCCGCTTCCAAATCGTATACATGGAACGTCGATAGAGATTGTCTCCAGAATCTTGGTTGTAGACGGTAGCATTTCGAGTAGCAAGCTCCTTCCATAGACCGGCAGGTTGATAAGGGTAGACACTTGGCCCTCCGACTTCCCTAACCATCAATCCACTCGCGGCCAAGGCGTTGTCTCTAACCATCTCAGCAGGAAGTCTGTAGGAAGATCCACGCGAGTACAAGGTGTTCGATGGATCCTTTTCCAGAGCAAGGTCACTTCCAATCGATGACTGCATATAGGTCGAGCTCATCACCATCTTTTTGATCAGCGCTTTGACATCCCATCCAGATTCTACAAAGTCTGTTGCTAGGTAATCAAGCAGAAGAGGATGGCTCGGGAAGGCACCTTGATTGCCGAAATCATCGGGAGTACTAACGAGCGCAGTGCCAAAGATGTATTGCCAAAATCGATTGACGGTGACCCTTGCGGTCAAAGGGTTCTGAGGATCAAGAATCCATTTGGCCAGACCGAGGCGGTTTCTTGGCAGGCTTTCGTCAAAAGCGAGAATAGCTTCGATGACGCCTTCACTGACTTCTTCTGTCGGAGCATCATAGGCCCCACGGTCGAGAATGTAAGTTGGCCTTTTAAAAGATCGCTCCTGCATGATCATGACTTCCGGCTGGGCCGTCATGAAATCGTTAAGCTCACCTCGCTGTTTGGTGGCCTTTTCAAGTTGCTTCTTATATTCGGGATTTATTCGCTGGACGTAGTAACGTCTCAAGTCATCATCAGAGGATTGGTCGTCAGTTTGTCCCGACTCGCTCAAGACTTCTAAAGGTGTGAGCTCATAGTCGAATATTTTCCAGTCGTCTATTACCACGCTGTCTAAGGAGGACTCGGCAAGTTTGCCAAATTTCATGTGGGTGTAGCCGTTCCAATTGCCGCCAACTGAGTCGGTAATGATGCTCTTGTTCAGATTGTCGACTAGGATTTCGCTATCGAAATGCCGGCCATCTCTATAGATATTGAAGCCAGAAGCTTTCGACGATCCGTCATAAGTGATCGTGAGATGCTCCCACTTTCCGACTTCAATTGGGTTTTTTGAAACTCGAATTATCGAATTGTCTGGTGCGACGTGGTTGAGACTTATCTCGATGCGACCATCTAACATCAATTTGGTCAAGATTCCTCGATCGCCATTCATAAGACCGGCAGACTGGGCAATCATCGGACCCTCAACGGAGTCGGTCAAAACCTTGATCCAGATGCCACTGGAGAAAGGTTCATTCCTTTCGAAGTGCTTCACCTCTTTGATTGTATCTACCCAAGAATCTCCGACAAGCGTCAGTGCCGTTTCGACTTTTCCCTCAACTTGTGTTGGAAGCTGGTCCTGATCACCGGCAAGAACGGCATCTGCCACTTTTGCCGTGTTTGAGGCGAAGTAATATTTGGTTTTGTCTTTGTCTTGTTTCTCGTCCAGTCTGTCAAATGGATAATGAGCGATAGGCATTGAGGCTACTACCTGTGACTCGTCTCTTGACGATTTCCAAGTCTGAAATCCTGAATCATAGCTTTCATGTTTATAGTCGAGGACTTCCTCTAACTCAGCAATCTCGTCTTCCAGTGAGTTTCGCCGTTCCTTGTCCTCGTCATCTAACATGATGAGAGTTGGCGCTGCCTCACCGGAGTAGGGGATTTGTCCTCGCTCATTGTTGTTGTTGAAGAAGCTAAACATCTGGAAGTACTCCTTCTGAGAGATCGGATCGAATTTGTGATCATGGCAGCGTGCGCACCTGGCGCTCATCCCCAGATAGGCTCGAGTGACAACATCGGTTCGGTCCGCGACGTATTCCGTACGGTACTCCTCCTCGATGACACCTCCTTCCTGAGTCTGAAGATGATTTCGATTGAAGGCGGTCGCTAGCAATTGCTCGTCGGTCGGATTCTCAAGAAGGTCTCCGGCGAGTTGCCAAGTCGTGAACTGATCGAATGGCATGTTTTGATTGAAGGCTTTGATGACCCAATCTCTGTAGGGCCACATGTTGCGCATACCGTCGTCTTGATAGCCATGGGAGTCGGCGTAGCGAGCAACATCCAGCCACTCTGTTGCCATTCTCTCTCCAAAGTGGACCGTGGCAAGAAGATTGTCGACAAGATTTTCGTAGGCGTCCTGAGAATTGTCATTTAAAAAGCTCTCGATGTCTTCCTTTGTAGGTGGCAATCCTGTCAAGTCGAAGCTTGCTCTTCGGAGCAGGGTTTCTTTAGTCGCGCGATCAGCAGGAGTCAAGCCAGTCTTTTCGATCTTCGCAAGAATGAATTGATCGATGTCAGTTATGGGCCAATCTTCTTGTTGGACAGTTGGAAGTTCAGGCATCGAGGCAGGAATGAAAGACCAGTGTTTTTGAAAAGGGGCTCCCTGGTCGATCCATTTTATTATCAGGGCTTTCTCTTCGTCGGTCACTGTCACGTTGGACTCGGGTGGTGGCATGTGAAATTGCGGATCCGTCGATACAAGTCTTCGGATGATATCTTTCGACCCTATAACTTCTCGAGCTCCTTCCTCGATGTCTAGACGCAGGTCGGCCTTTCTTGTGCTGATATCCGGGCCATGGCATAAGTAGCAACGATCAGAAAGGATGGGCTTGATGTCTCGATTGTAATCGACATCCTCCGTTAGAGACGCAAGCTGGACCTCAACAGATTCGGGAATCGATGGTGAGCAGGCAAAGAGTAGTAGCAGGACAGCAGGCGTGAATCGTCTCATACAAAAATATAGCGAAGCGACCTGACTTATTGCAAAGCAAATTCGGGGTAGTTGCCTACAAAATCGCGCTCTCGCTGACTTTGAAGCCAATTTGACCATGAGCACCTCTGGACCCGACCTGCAAGCCATTGTCAAGTCTCATCCGAGGCTAGTTATTATTAAGCACAAGTTTCTAATAATCGAAGATATTGAAAACGCCATTTCCTTTGTGAATTATGTCGTCAGACAAATACTTTGGGCGATAAAGCGGCGTCAAACTAATAACTACTCCATATTGACCTCTTATTCTTTTAAACACACATTGAGGAGACGGATGAGGACGATAAGCTTTACAATCGCACTTTTTACCCTCATTTTATTTGAGTCATCTGGACCGAAATTCGACGGCCTGGAGACCGAAGATTTTTCTGTCTCTGAAAATTTAGACGAAAGATTTCGCAAGTACGAGCTCATAACCAACAAGGCCGAGAGACAAACCGTTATGGCTGGCTTCATTCTTGACCGGCCCACCGCCGAGCTCGTCGTTCTAGAAGTTGAGGAAGTTGGTTCGACCTCGGCACGAATATATTCCCTCGAAAATGGCGAATGGGGAATTGCAAACAAGTTGACCTTAGGGGCACCAGTTTTTGTCGACCTCGTCAATATCGATGGCCAAGATCGTCTTCTCAGCTACGAATCTGGATCGCTTCTGTGGTTTGATATCGTTTCGGGTTCAATGAATGAAATCGCTCGGCTCAGTTCCAGTTTTCTGCCACCTCGAAAAGATGAAATCCCACATCTTGATATCAGTCGAGACATCAATGCCGACGGATTCGATGACTTGCTTATACCGGACTTCGATGGATTCTGGGTTCTTGTTCAAAAGACGAATGGTGAATTTGCAGACCCAGTCAAAGTCGGCAATGAAAGCGATTTAACACGCATCACCGGAGCAGACGGATATCGATATGACTCTTGGAGTCAGAGCCGCGTCCATGAATTCGATTACAATAAGGACGGAAGAGTCGACCTAGTATATTGGAAGGAAGATCATTTCGCGGTCCATCTCCAAAATGAACAGGGATTGTTTGACCAGGTCTCTACGACCTTCACTACGCAGCTTCCTTTCGATTCCGACAACCTCAATTGGCTAGACTCACACGAAATGAAGGGTCGGATACTGGATTCAATTGCGGATATGAACGATGATGGAATCGCTGATATGGTCCTCTACACACTTGAGGGCGAAACTGAATCTGGAAAGCGATCAGCATATCGCGTTTACTTTGCTAGCATCGAAAATGGAGTCACCGTTTTCGCGAGTGAGGAGGGCGATGTCTTTGAGACCAGTGATCATATTCAACTTTCCATGGATCGGCTCGATTTTGAAGGCGATGGAGATATCGATCTAATCTTGACAACAATGCATGTCAAGTATCTTTCAGCTAGTCTATGGAAGAAATTGAAAGGATCGATGGGAGACGATATTTGGCTTGAGCTCGAGTTCTATGAAATGGAGGACGGTCGCTTTCCCGACCAGCCAAACTTTACAAAGAAAGTTGCTCTTGACGGCCCTCCAAGTCACACTGAACCGTTGTGGATTCCTCTAGTGCAGGCTATTAATGGTGGGAAGCATAAGAACCGCAGCTCCAAGGATCTCTATCCTCGAGCATTCAACATGGTTGCCATGCTAGGTGATGTGACTGGAGATGATCACCTCGACTTACTCATTGAGTCAACCCACAGAGGGCTTGATCTTTCTTACGGTGGGTTGAGTGCTGAGATATTCACCCGGAAGTCAAAGGATATCTCAGTCTCCGTTCCAAGTGATGAGGAGTATGTGTGGATGTTCGATATGAACAAGGACGGCAAGCAAGATATTATTATGCATCATCCCTTCTCAGAACGAGATGTCCACGGAGGTCGCAAGCAAGGGTCTGGAGAGGAGCCACATCGCGTCGTCGTGTTAATGAGTCTTTGATCATATGATTAGGCTATCCATTGCTCGTTGATATGGGCCAGGTCCTTTGCTGATTCTAGAGACACCTGCTTCTGCCAAGCTCTGGATACTAAGCTCATCGTTTCGGAGCATGATGTTGACTGGAAGATGGCATTCTTCGCAAATCGTTCTTATCGACTCCATATCCAGCAAAGAAGGGATAAATATTCCACTTGCTCCAGCAACTTCGAAGGCCGTCGCTCTATCCAAAACTTCAGAGATCGCTCGATTGGAATCGTTTGGATAGAGATCTTTGATGTAGACGTCTGTTCGGGCGTTAATAAATAAGTCGATTCTCAGGTCATTGGCAGCGGACCTTGCCGCGATGATTCGTTCAGCCTGAGTATTGATGTCATACAATCCGTCACCGGACAAGTGACCGTCTTCCAGATTGATTCCGACCGCACCGGCTTCGATCACCTTTTTTGTTGTGCGATAGACTTCAGAACCAGTCTTGCCATAGCCTGTCTCGACATCTAGAGATACTGGAATATCTACCGCATTTACAATTCTCTCTAGGTTTGCGACGACTAGTGGAAACGGTAGGTTTTCTCCGTCCCTGTATCCGTGAGATTCGGCAACGGAGTGGCTTCCCGTGGCCAAAGCTTGTGCACCATTAGCAGCGACTGCCTTGGCGCTTCCCGCGTCCCAAATATTAGTTAGAACGAGTGGTGAGTCACCATAGTGAAGTTGCTTGAATAGCTTTACGTTTTCCTTTTGTGTCATTATTTTCCTTTTCGTGATCTAGTAGCCAAGATTTTCTCGATAATCCGCCCGCATAGCCACCCAGACCACCGTTTTTATTAATCACTCTGTGGCAGGGAATAATGATCGCAACTTGATTGGACGCATTTGCGCTTGCCACAGCACGAATGGCTTTGGGCTTGCCGATAGCCTTGGCGATGTCAGCGTAGGATCGGGTTTCTCCTAAAGGTATATCGCGCAAGGCCTTCCAAACAGAAGCCTGGAAGTCCGTCCCCCAAGCAGCTATAGGAATGGAGAAGCTGTCTAGTGAGCCAGAGAAATAATCATCCAACTCTGTCCGCAGTTTCGAAATGATGACCGTTTCGCCTGGAACGATGGGGCGGCGGGTTTTGGCCCGGAGTCGAGTGTATTC
The DNA here is from genome assembly GCA_965250215.1 of Rhodothermales bacterium. Classification (GTDB taxonomy): domain Bacteria; phylum Bacteroidota; class Rhodothermia; order Rhodothermales; family DATKEJ01; genus CBDFNN01. The sequence continues at coordinate 1,287,101 of CBDFNN010000004.1, forward strand.
TCGATTTAATTCTTTCCGATTCTCAAACTCCAGAAGAAATAGTTCTTTTTCGTCCGCAATGGCAATCATCGGACCTAGTGGAGTATCCAGCCAGGTCGCGTAGAGAAGGTTTTGTTCGGCCTTTGTTGGTGCGCTTCCCATTACATGAGTAAATGCGTCACGGAATCCACTACTAGAATCGTAGCCGAAATCGAGCTGAGACTTGATTACCGATTCGCCTTTCTTGATCTGTTCCATGGCAAGTCCCATTCGCCGAGCTCTCGCATATTGTACAAAGGTCATCCCAAATCGTTTTTTGAATTGGCGTCTTACGGTCGAGGTTTCGGTCGATAGTGATTTGAAGTCATCGTCTGTCCAGCGTTTGTCTGGATTTGCTTCAACCGCATTGACAAGCTTTCGAACTAGTGGGTTGACCTCGTTAGGAAGGGAGAGAGGTTGACATCGTTTACAAGGTCGAAATGAAGCTTGTAGTGCCGATTGCGGTGTTTTGAAAAACTCGCAGTTCTCGAACTTTGGTTTTCGGGCTGGGCAGGTTGGCCTGCAGAAGATGCCGGTCGTCTTGACACCTACGTAGAATACACCCTCGAATTCTGGGTCTTTGGAAATTAGAGCCTCGTAATAGGCCTTGATATTGCTCTGCTGATATATCATGGAGATCTCAGGTTGAATGCTTGTCAGACAAACTAACGACTAAGAAATAGTCGCGTAACCGGAAATCAGGCATCGATATTTTTAGTCACTGGCCGAATACGAATCGCATGAGATCAAGGCACTTGTTTTCCTGAAATAGAGGTTGAAATCCATTGCATTTATTCGTGAGAGATCGATAAGAAATAGTAATGAGCTCTAGGCGACCCAGGGAGTCCTATCTGAAAACCTAGAAGACTGGTTCAATAGAAATACCGTATTCCCGTTGATTCAATTTGACTCGGGATACTGCTATTGTTTAAAGACTAGTCTGATTCGGATCATCATCCCTATTCAGGGTAAGATTTTGGTGTGACCAATTGGAATAATGATTAGTTTTTTAGCGACATCTGTTTCAATGGATTCACTTTTTCATCTGCTTCATTTACAAAGCGGTCTTTTTCTGCCTCAACATAAATACACCTTCCGTAACCGACGACACGATAATAGTCCCAGACTTGAAGAAGGGATAGTTACTCCAAGAGCCGGCAAAACCAGGATCGTTCGCGCTCCAAGGCACGGTATCAAAATAGCCGACCTCCACGGGATTGATCGGGTCGGCAATATCCAAAATGCGCAGCCCTCCGATGTAGTTGGATTGATACATGTAATTGCCTTTCACATACAAGTTGTGGTCCGAAACCTTCGTTGTACCGAAGTGCTCCTTGACCAATACAGGGTCATCAAGGTCTTCCATGTCGTAGATCATCGTCCTCGTTCCCTCCATCTCAGTTTGGAGTTCGTCTCCCTCATCGTCTAGGTAGAAGTATTTCTGGTCATCTGTCAGCCATCCCTGATGGGCATATCCTACAGAAGGGTAGTCAACGGCAGACAAAGTGACAGGTTTGCTCTTGTCAGACACGTCCACAACCAAGAGGAGACGCTCGTTTGAGTTGAAGCAGATCTCTTTGCCAACATGTTCGGTATCGGGACCGGTGTAGTTCACACATTGAGCATCGTGCGTGACACCGCGACCCGCACTTGGATGGGTCACATCGTGATAGCAGCCGGCGAATTTGGGCTCTAGAGGATTTCTGATATCGACCATGTGCAGCGACCCGCCGCAAGTCTCTCCACCATCCGAGTTTCCGACAAGGTAGGCAAAGCCGGAATCCTCGTTGATCACAACATTGTGAGAGGAGTAAATACCATCGTAGACTACATCAGCTTCAAAAGTAGCCGGGACTACTTTGAGGTCTCGCAATTTTTTCAGATCGAAAATCTGCATTCCATGTTTTCCGACATTGTCGGCCACAACGAAGGCGTAGTTTTGATAGGTCTTGACGTCTCGCCAGTGATTAGGGACGGATGTGTCTGTTGCAGGGAGATCTCCAAGATAGACGGGATTGTTTGCATTGCTGACATCAATAAAGGAGGTACCGTCACTTCGTCCGACGATGGCTATTTCAGCGCCCGTCTCTGGATCGGTCCATCCCCAAACGTCATTCATGATAACGCCTCGCTTGGCACCTACTTCCCTGTTAGGTAGGAAAGAAAGGATGTCGACATTAGAGCAATCAAATTCGCTTGCAGAGCCTTCCTCACATTTGACCTCGTCGCCTGTAATGGACTCCAATCCGCGGCCTTCGTCACCAACATCTCCGACCTGTTTCCACGCGCCCGAGTACTCGTCTTGCATGAATACGTAAACTTTTCCTTCACCAAAGTCGGCCTTCATTGCTGCGACTATGGCCATGTCTTCGCCAGCAGCAACCTTTAGACCGATGCCCGTTCGAGAAGATGTCTTCTCGACTGTCAGTTTGCCGATGGCCACATATTCTTCCGTCGTTCGGTCTAGTTTGAAGGTGTGGACGGCCCCGATGTTTTTGTCGGCTCCTGGTGACCCAACCCATACTTGATTTCCCTTCAACAAAACACTCGATCCAAAGCCGGGTCGTGACAAATCCTCAGGTTGAATAATTTTGAAAGGCTCCCAAATATTCTGGTCGCTCAGATCCATCACGATCGCAGCTCCAGGATTGTTCGGACCACGATTGCCGGAATTGGCATCTAATCCAGGTGCCGAGATGATGACTCGGTCGCCAACCCAATCCATTTCCAAGCCGAAATGAGAGCTCTTTTCTCCAAAGGGACTTTCGATTTGTTGTTTGTGTTCAGCGCTGGCATCGCTACCGCTGAAATAATGAACCGAACCAGTTCCTGTATCCGCTGCTCCCACTAGGAATCCCTTGGGGCCGGCTGTTACGCTGGATCCAAATCGACCTCCTTCTTCCAGTGCAATTGGATTGAAAGGTCTTACCTGCCATGCGCCGTCTACTTTCTGAGCCACACCGGCTGCCCCTGTTCCCATGTAACCCGGCGCTCCGACCGCAATTTTGTCACCGTGAACGTCCAGTGCATAACCAAAGAAGGCCTCTTCGTTGCAACCTGGAATAACCAGTCGATCTGCTGATACCCAGCGCCCGCTGCTCGCTTTTGTATATATATAGATGGCTCCGCAATTGTTGTCGGTGTAGGGCGCAGAGATGGCAAGGACTTGATTGCTAGCAGCAATGGAGTAGCCAAATCCATCCGTAACCTTTAGCCCGTCTGGTGCGAGTTTTTGTCGCTCGACCCATTCGCCATCCTTGAGTTCGAATACAAAGACGCTTCCAGTTTGCGCAGGAGGTGCTTGAAACAGAGTCGAGATACCCGTCATCGAGGCGATTATGTGGTCACCATCGACGGCAATGTCGGATCCGAAGCCGGCCATCGAGCCGCTCGGAGATTGATATTGATCTGCCGTCTGGGCAAGAACAGTTAGAGGGAGAAGAAGGAGGAGGACTAGCGAGGTGATTTTCATAGGTAAGGAGGTTTATGAATCAATAATAGCCCATTTAGGCCAGTATTTGAAACGATGGCCATTCTGTGTGGATTGGCGATGGTGGATCCCTCGGATCCTTCGCATCGCGGGATGACTAGATCGCGACTAATGACCAAGGACCACGGACCAAAGACCAACAAGCATTTGTCCTTTTTCTCAAAGCTCTGTCGTGATTAGTGTGTAGGCTACTCACTTTACAACGATCGACCATGATTTACGGACCTAGGATTTCAATATGCCTGTTAGCTTTCTCATTCCTCTTTTCATTGCCCTGTAATGCAGATGATATTTTTGTTACGCATTTGACGGATGACTTAACTTTTTCTGACGGCACGTGCACACTGCGAGAGGCTATATTTTCTGCGAATACAGACGCTGTAAAGGATGCGTGCCCGGCTGGAAATGGAGACGACGTCATTTATTTCACACAGTCGGGAAGAATCGAATTGATCGCTGGACTACCCCATATTTCAGCCAACCTCCATATCGTCGGTCCAGGTGCAGAATTGTTGACGATCGATGCAAATTCGTTTGACAGCGTTTTGTATATCTCCGTTTCGGGTGATGACGGAGACTACGCCATTTCCGGGCTAACCCTAACCGGAGGCAGAGCATTGACTGGAGGCGGAATTTTCTTTTTTCAATCAGGATCACTCTCGATCAAGGATAGCATAATAACAGGCAATGAAGCCGTATCAACCGGTTCCTTGGCTTTAGGAGGAGGAGTTCACATAAAACAAGGGGATATTGTCCTGGAGAGGGTTAGTATTTTTAGTAATTCCTCCGATAATAATGGTGGTGGCCTTTCTCTGAGCACGGCATTTGCTGACGGGATCTCCCTGACTATTACAAATTCGACCATTCGAGACAACCACGCTGATCAAGATGGAGGTGGTATCTTTATCGCGGCTACTTCTGCTGAAACATACACGATCACATCAAGCACCATTAGTGGCAATACGGCCGCAATTGATGGTGGCGGAATTCATGCGGTAAGTGGGATACTTGATATTTCACATTGCACCCTGACCAATAACTCGGCTGGTACCAGCATAATCTCGGGAAGTGGCGGAGGATTTCGACGGTTCAGTGGAACGACTTCATTTTACAACACGATTGTTGCGGGAAATTTTGATCTTGCACCAACTGACTCCGATTACCCTGACATTTACTTACTCTCTTCCAATTATTCTACCTTTGGACATAACTTTGTCGGAAACAACGAAGGTCACGGGAATCTCTTCTTCCATCCCAGCGGAAATCCAAATGTCGACGGAGATTATATCGGAACAACTGCGAATCCTGCAGTGGCTGACTTGGATGCGATAACAGACAATGGTGGTCCGACATTCACGCATCTTCCCTCGAATATTCCGAATAACAATTTGGTTGACCGGGGTGACTGTCTTGGTGAACCTTATGATCAACGAGGTAGAGGTGGAAGTAATGATGGCCCAAGAATAGTTGACCTGACTCCTGCCAACTCGGGGGATGGTTGTGATATCGGAGCCGTAGAGGCAAATGGAATCAGACAAAAAGTCGAGCTTGATCTCAAGGTCATCCTATCAGGACCATACACAAATGTACTCATGAGCACTGATCTAAACCAAGGAGGTCATCTGCCAACTGACCAACCCTATTCGATCGCGCCTTGGAATTACTCCGGAACAGAATCAATATCGACTCCTTCGGCGGACATGGTCGACTGGGTTTTGGTTCATTTAATGAAGGGCATTCCTGGCGATGTAAACCCCACAATTATCTCCACGAGGGCAGCCATTCTGCATGACAATGGCGAAATATTTGCGGTAGACGAAAACTCACCCCTTTCCATGGGCCCACAATTGCCAGGGGCCTATTATGTTCTTATCGAGCATCGGAATCATCTCGGTGTAGTAAGCTCTATTCCGATACTTGCAAACTGGGACGATGCAGTGAATTACGATTTTTCTGATTCACTCTCAAAGGCATACTCCGCCGGTGGGGCAGCAATGAACGATCTCGGAAGTGGATTTTTCGGACTCTGGGGTGGAGATGGCGATGCCAACAAGATCACCTCGTCTTTTGATTTCCTCAATACCTGGCTACCTGTTAATGGAAGTCCCGCGGCATATCTCGCTGGAGATTTTGACATGAATGGATTGGTCACGGCCTTTGATTTCCTGCAAGTATGGTTACCTGCCAACGGGCAAGCCTCTCAGGTTCCAAATTGATCTGTCGTGATACCTTGCTTTTCGCTCTGCGATCGCCACATGGCAGACTCCAAGACAATGGGATGATAGTGTGATAGAGAGCTAGGGACGATATTTTTCCCCTTGACGACTGACGACTGACGACTGACGACTGACGACTGACGACTGCTACCTATAACCTGCCCCAGCGCCGACAAAGCCAAAACCTGCTCGATTAACTAGCGCATCCGCCGGCAACCATTCTATTGTCCGGATGAATCCGGCTCCGACGAAGCCAAAGCCATTTTCGACATTGCTTAACAGACCGGGCTCAACAAGAATATTAGGATCGAAAGAACCGCTTGGTGAGATCCAACCCTCGTTGCCAATATGTACATCGATTCGCATATTCCGAAGTTCTACAAGCGTTGCAGCAAATCCTTCACTTGCCAGAAAAGATAGTATCGCTCTGTAATCCTTACGCAATTCGATAGGGATTTCGAAACCAGTTGCGTTGGGTTCCTGGGTGTTTGTGTAATCAATTTCCACAGATTCGGTCGTAGCATCGGCGGTAAACTCGTTCCATCCAAAAATAGTGTAGGTAACTGTTACTCTAGTGACTGAGGGGGGAGTACCAATGATGTCTATTGGTACAAAGATGTCTGTCACCTGGCCTTGATCTGCCTCTTGCACTGCAATTCGTAGGGAATCTGGAACCGTCACGAGAGCTCTAACACTTTCGCCATCTGACCTCACGGCCTTCACCTCATAGCTGTGATTGTATTCTATGGGTGACGCCGACCAATAGACATGTCTAAAGTCACCATCGTCCAGTTGTACAACGGAGTCGCGCCAGACTTCCGTGACCCCGGATTCCATGTCTGTAACTTCAACTCGTGCGTCGATTTCTTCTGGCTGTAAGATGCGGATGGTGGGGTGAATCTCAAAAAGCCTAACTCCGTTTTTTTCGAGATCGGGATTGAATGCTCCCCACATGGTGAAGGGTCTATCGATGCCGAGATTTACTTGAACCGTATCATCACATCCAAGGGATAGAGTCGATAAAAGTGCAAGGCATAGGAAGGGACTCAGACGAATTGGGAAGCCGAATCTCCGTCCTGTTCTTCTTCTTCGATATGTCGACTCAGATCCTCTCAATTTAATTCTATCTTGAGCCCAGCGGTAGGAAGAAATGGAAGCTGGTCTGTTCGCTTTTGGGTGAAAATGTCCAGCGCGAATATATTTCTTCGATTGTAAACATTGATTACGCTGGCCTGCGCCGTCACTTTGGCATTTTTAGTCTCCCAAGTTCGATCCACCGAAATATCTAGTCGATGATAGGTTGGTAGAACGCCCTGATAGGGCTCCTCATAAATAACTCGTTGCTCATCTTCTACATTGAAGATATCGACGACGCCATCTAGAAGGACAAAGCCATCAAATCCGAAGACTCTATTGAAAGGTCGACCAGATCCGAAATTCCATCTAGCACTTAGATCGAATCCGAAAAGACTTGTCGCTACCAGTGTATTGAATTGATGTCTACGATCATGAGGAGGACTGAATTCCAGTTCCTCAACGCCATACCATAATGGAATTGATGCTTGCTTGGCCGTGTACAGAACTTTTGACAGACCGTAATTGATAAATCCGTATAGCTTGGAAATCTGAAATTCTGCACGAACATCGAGGCCTGAGATTGAGCCGTCCGCCAGCTGAAGCCGAGAGGTGAACCGAGGAAAAGAAGTCCATTCACCGATGTAGAGATTGTTCAGATCTTTGTAGTAGGCCTCGGCGGAGAACTCAAAGTTGTCAGAAGCGGCCAGTCGATATCCTGCGAGAGCGTGATAGGCAGTGGTAAGATCTGTGTTGGGTGCGCTGCGGTAGGTCGTGTAAACATTGTTCGCATCCCGCCTGTCATTAAGGCCGAACATATCTTGATGGTAAACACCAGCAGCGGCGCTAAACTCGTGACGTCCTTTTTGGAAGACTGTTTTGAATCGAGGCTCAATAAATGAAGGATCATCTTGCCCAGGAAAAAGCTGTCCAACAAAGCCAACTTGAACGTGCCAGTTCGGCGTGATATAAAAATCGGGTTCAACATACACTCCAGCTTTGTGGCGACGACCAAATCCAAATTCGACTCCCTGAAATAGTCCACCGAGAGCTGACTTTATTTCCGGAGGGCGCCAAAAGAAGCCCCAGTGCCATTCTGCAGTTCCAACGAAATTCGTGATGTTAACGGTGTAGGAAAGATTGCTCACGATCACCTTTCTGACGGGCTGTTCTCGCGGACCAAGTTCGGATTCATAAGTAGACTTTGAGAGAACGATCTCGCCTACAAATGGAATTTGTTTCGGGAGAAATATATAGCGAATCCCAAGGGCGGTGTTATTCCAGCGTACCTCGTCCAATACCTGATCTTCGGTGGGCTCTCCAATAACCCCGCGATCATGTGTTCGCAATCCCGTTATGGAGACTCTGTGGTTGGGCGTGACTACATAATGCAGCTTGGCAAATGAGTCACCGAAGTTGAAGGGGAGACTTTGATCGACGTACTTTGCGGCGCCCTGTTCAATGAAGGATTGCCTAGCAGAAGCGAGGAAGGAAACCTTGTCCTTTACGATGGGACCTTCAGCTTTTAATGAGCTCACAAATGGGGAAATAGAAGCCGAGCCCTCGTAGTTTCTCAAGTTGCCGTTTCTCGAATAGATATCAATCACGGAGGAAATTCTCCCGGTAAACCTGCTACTATGTCCGGCTGCATAGATATCGGCTCGATTGATAATGTCAGAGGGAAAAGCGGAATAGAAACCCAAAAGATGGAAGGGCTGATAGACATATATGCCATCGAGAAGGATCATATTGTGGCTCGGCTCACCACCTCTGATATAGAGTTGTCCACCACGATCGCCGATCGAGACCACCCCAGGTAGCGTAGTCAAATAGCTAGCAAGATCTCCTGACACATCTACGGAAGGGACCACGTCAATGTCGGCCGCCCGAATCGTTTGTAGACCGGCGGTTTGACTTGCAGCACTGGTAATTCTTTCTGATTCGACTGTGACTTCTTCCATATTTGAAGCCTCCGTGTTCAGCTCAATATTGATGATCATGTCTTCTCCACGAACATCTATTGCCACGCTATAGGTCTCATATCCGACAAAGCTCACTCGAAGACTATAAGGGCCAGGTTCGACGCGAGAAATTACCCAAACGCCATCACCATTTGAGACTGCTCCTCGAAAAATCCCAGTGTCGTTGTCCAAGACAACATTGACGCCTTGAAGGGCTTCACCGTTGCTAGCATGCGTTACGAATCCTCTAAGGATTGAGGTCTGCGCTGCCAGATCGGTAGACAACAAGACAAGCATCGCAAATAAGAATACTTTCCTAGCTAACTTGGTCGATATGTTCGGAATCCTGCGAATCATGAGCTTCGAAAATGTAACGAAGTCACAGTTATCGAATGGGGTATTTAATTGGGAGTAGGGATTCCAGATAACTGCTTAGCAGAGATCCGAATCAGAGGAAGATGAGACGTTAAAGATTAGGTCGAAGTTCTTCGAAGCACTTATTTCCTTCCACTGACGGCAATTTGTAACAACCACTTGAATTGTGTGGAAGGAAATTGGCTGAGAAGAATTAAGACCTAATCTTAACTAAATACATATGGCAATTGCACGATACAGAAGTAGCCGAAGACCAAAGCCGAAACGATTAGGAGCGCAAGGATTGACCAGTGAGGTTTGATCAATTCGTAGACTTCTTTTGCAAACATCTTAGGCATAACGAAATAGAGTACTACGGCGATCCAAATTGCTTGAAGTGGGGTCAATAGCAAACCATCCATTAAGGCACCTATTTGCACGAGGAAGACCGGACGATCACCATCTCGGAACAGAATGATCAATACAAAGACGAGGAAAAAGAGGAGGAATCCGCGAAACTGCTTTTTCCACTCGAACTTGGCATCGAATCCAGGAATACAAAGTCGAAATGTATCTGCCATAAGTCTAGGCCAACCAGCCATCTGCCCTGTCAATGTCGAGATTAACGCAGCCGCACCACCTAGCAAGAAGAGGAAAGCGCCAAGCTCACCCCAATCCTTTTCGAACAAGCTGGAGAGCTGTCTCGCCAATTCACTGCTACCCGGTGCCACTTCATTGGCGCCAAGAATTCCGTGTCCTGCAATAAGGAAGCAAGCGGTTACAACCGTTCCAATGACCAATGCGATTGCCGCATCGAAGTTGACAACCTTTAACCATCCCTTCAGCTTCTGACCATCTTCGCTTGTAAAAGATTGTAGGCGATCGAGATCCGCAGCCTTACCATAGCCCACTCCGTCTGTTGCGCCATAGCCCGCGCCGAGAACCCAGTACGTATACCAGACTTGGCTGGCAAATCCTCCGGCGCCCCATCCAATCAATGGAAGCATTTCTTTCCAGGGATTTTCCGCCACGCCCTGAGCGATGGCCCATGCTGGTACTTGTGGAACTTGAGGAATAAGTCCGGCAAATAGATCTCCAATTGGGGGGAAGATTTTCACAGCGACAACCAATACTCCCAGAACGGTTACTCCTACTAGACCACTCATGACGATTTTCAGAATCGAAAAGTCACCGGTCCAAGCAATGCCTACTGCAAAAAGAGTGACGAGCAAGCCCATCGTCAATGTATCCATTCCAAAGATTTCACTCAAGAAAGATGCTGATGCAGCGGCAAGTCCCCCCATCGAGATACAACCCGCTATTATTTGAACAACCAGAACGATCCAAACAGCCCAGTTCTTTGGACCAGGCACACGCGCAAACATATCTATCATGCCCTCGCCAGTGCAGACCGTATAGCGCGCTCCCGCCAGTCCGATGACAAATTTTAGAAAGACCCCTAAGGCAATCGCCCAGAGAACTCCGAGGCCCAAAATAGATCCGACTCTCGTCGCAACAACGACTTCCCCAGATCCAATATATTCAGCCGCCCAGATAAGCGATGGTCCAGCGAGGGCGAAAATAGCTAAGCCAACCGGGGGCTTCTTTATTGTCAGGAGGTCGGACATCTGGTTTGTGGGTCTTGGTTCGTGGTGATTGGTCTCTAGCGTAGCAACAGTCAGTTCAAATAATACTCAACCTGATTAACAATCGCTCAAATAAGAACGATCGAATCAATTCGGTTTCGGAACTCCGCACACCAGCAACCGCAAACTGCATTTTGTTCTAGTTTTCACCCAAGCTGCCGTTTGCCTATAATTAGAGCTTCATCTAAACCTGAAAAGATTTGAATCTCCATCCCATAGATCTCGCCATCATCGGCGTCTACATCGTTGCCGTAGTCGTTGCCGGCCTCGTCCTTTCGAAACGAGCTTCCAAAGATCTCGACAGTTATTTTCTCGGCGGAAGAAACGTTCCATGGTACATGCTGGGAGTATCCAACGCCTCCTCGATGTTTGATGTCACCGGAACGATGTGGCTGGTCTCGATCATGTTCATTTATGGATTAAAACTACCCTGGATACTGTGGCTATGGCCATTCTTCAATCAGGTATTCTCCATGATGTACATGTCCAAGTGGGTACGTCGATCAAATGTATTGACTGGGGCAGAATGGATGGACACGAGATTTAGTAAAGGTAGAGGCCTGGATCTTTCAAGAATCGCAGTTCTTGTTGTGGCCCTCGTTGGGACCATCGGATTTCTTAGTTATGCATTCCAAGGTGTCGGCAAGTTTTCGAGTGTATTTTTCCCCTTTGACCTATCGCCAGAGATGTATGCCCTCATCATAATGAGCATCACGACGACCTACGTTGTGGCTGGCGGAATGTATAGCGTTGTCTTCACCGACGTAATCCAGTTTGTCATCCTCACAATCATCTCGGTTGTAATTGGAGTTATCGCGATGGACAAGGTCTCGCCGGATATGATTGCCGCAATTGTGCCAGACGGATGGGGTAATTTTTTCTTTGGATCAAGACTAGGCCTCGACTGGGCCTCGACCCTTCCTGCGGTTACTGAACGTATCTCGGACGACGGTTTCGAGTTTTTCTCGATCATTGTAATGGCATTCTTATTCAAAGGCGTATTGATATCGATGGCGGGGCCAACGCCAGGCTATGACATGCAGCGATCCTTAGCAGCGAAGTCTCCGAAACAAGCCAACATGATGAGCGCAATTGTGACATTCTGCACTGTGCCGAGATGGTTCATGGTTGCAGGTGTGTGTACTCTTGCTCTCGCATTCTACATGCCGGAGATGCAAGCAGCTGGTCCGAATCTCGATTTCGAGCTAATCCTTCCTTGGGTGATCAGCGAATTTCTTCCTGTCGGATTAGTCGGACTCCTATTGGCAGGTCTCTTGGCAGCATTTATGTCTACCTTTGATTCTACGGTAAATTCGGGCGCAGCCTATTTAGTAAATGATCTCTATAAGGAATATTTTCGCCCCAATGAATCCAATAAGACCTATATCAGAGCGTCTTATCTGGCTTCCTTTCTGGTTGTCGCCGTTGGTATCGCTTTTGGCTTTATGGCAGATAATATCAATTCGATCACTCAATGGATTGTCTCTGGTTTGTATGGTGGATATACCGCTCCAAACCTCTTGAAATGGCATTGGTGGAAGTTGAATGGCAAGGGATATTTCGCTGGAATGATCTCTGGAATATCAAGCAGTTTACTCTACTCTGCAGGAGGAATAGTCGCACCCGAGACCTTTAGTCTGTCTGCCCTTGAGTTCTTTCCATTCCTACTAGCGATCTCAACAATTTTCACTATCCTTGTGTCGCTCAAAACCGACCCAGATGATGAGGAGACTTTGCTGGCATTCTACAAGAATGTTAGGCCATGGGGATTCTGGGGGCCGATCAGGGAGAAAGCCATTGCAGAAGGCTTGGAAGATCCACAAAGAGATTTCTCCAGAGACGCAACGAATGTATTTGTGGGATTGATTTGGCAAATGGCATTAATAGTCGCACCGATTCTACTCGTTGTATTTAACTACAAAGGAGCTGGCATTGCATTGGCCGTTTTGATTATTACGTCGTGGTTCTTGAAAAAGAATTGGTATGACGCGATGGAGGAAAATTGAGCTGGTTTTTGGTTCATGGTTTAAGCCAAGATCCCAGAATGTTTATACAAGGGTATGTGAACTACATGAAGACTTGAATCGCGACATTAATCTTTCTTGAACTAATCATCCCATAGTGTCTAGTCCAGTGACCAATAACCAAAGACCAACAACCCAATTCGATGCAATCGTTGTCGGCTCGGGCATCTCCGGCGGTTGGGCCGCGAAGGAGCTCTGCGAAAGGGGACTAAAGGTTTTATTGCTTGAGCGAGGTCGTGAGGTCATTCATGGCAAAGACTATGTAAACGAACACAAGGCGGCCTGGGATCTACCCCACAAAGGACTAGGCGACCGGAATAAGTATCGCGAGGAATATCCTGTACAAAGCGAGTGCTACGCTTTCACAGAATGGTCTAAACCATTTTGGGTGAACGACAAAGAGCAGCCATATGAAGTGGACGAGGGGGGAGAATTCCTCTGGTTTCGAGGCAACCAACTAGGCGGGCGCTCATTGCTTTGGGCAAGACAATGTTATCGCTGGAGTGATCTCGACTTTGGAGCCAACTTGAATGACGGTCATGGCGTGGACTGGCCCATTCGCTACAAAGATATCGAGCCTTGGTATTCCTACGTAGAAAAGTTTGCTGGTATCTCTGGCCGGCCAGAAGGAATGTCTCAGCTTCCTGACGGAGAGTTTCTCCCCCCGATGATGATGAACGTGGCAGAACAGAAAATTAAGTCTGGAATTGAGTCGGCCTATCCAGATCGTAGAATGACAATTGGAAGGGCGGCAGTATTGACTCAAGAGCATCTCGGTCGAGCTGCATGTCACTATTGCGGACCCTGTCAAAATGGTTGTAGCACTGGATCCTACTTTAGCAGCCAGAGCTCGACTCTACCTGCTGCTTTGGCGACTGGAAATCTGACAATTCAATGTGACGCCATCGTGGAGAGCGTTCTTTATGATGAGACAAACGATAGAGCAAAGGGTGTCAGATATATTGATGCAAAGAGTAAAGAAAGTCGAGAGCTAGAGGCCAAGATCATTTTTTTATGTGCTTCGACATTAGGTACAACACAGATTATGCTGAATTCGAAATCGAATCGATTTCCGACTGGCATTGCTAATTCGAGCGGAGTGTTGGGGCATTATCTCATGGACCACCTATTTGAGGCGGGGGCTAGGGGCGAGGTACCAGGTCTCGACGACAAGTATACTTTTGGCAATCGACCCAACGGCATCTATCTCATGCGATTTCGCAACCTGCTCGAAGGAAGGCAGCAAAATGATTTTGTTCGAGGTTACGCCTACCAAGGATCTGCCTATCGATCGGGTTGGAAGAGAGCGGCAACAGCGCTGGGAATCGGCGCAGATTATAAAAATTCGATTCGGGAGCCAGGGCCTTGGATGATGGATATCGAAGGATATTGTGAGATGCTCCCTAACTTTGACAATTATGCATACCTCGATGAATCCAAGACAGACCAGTGGGGCATCCCAATCTTGAGGATTAACTGCCTATGGGGCGAGAACGAGCTGACTATGATGCAAGATGCCATGACTCAGGCCGCGGAAATGCTTGTAGCAGCTGGCTGTAAGAATGTCGAGACCTATAACTATCACCCCAAGCCTGGTAGGAGCATTCACGAAATGGGTACCGCCAGGATGGGAAACGACCCAAAGACTTCAATTCTAAATCAGCATAACCAATGTCATGATGTACCGAATCTCTTCGTGACGGATGGTTCTGTCATGACCTCGTCCGCCTGTCAAAATCCAAGTATCACTTACATGGCCCTAACAGCTAGGGCGTGTGCCTATGCTGTTTCAATAATGCAATAGGGTGAAGGTCCTTCTTGACCAATTTCCCTCCTTCCTTAGTCAGCTAGCATAGACGATCAGAGCCGGTAAATAAGTGTCTCGAAGAACCTTCCCCCATTGCATAAATTTTGGAAAATCAAGGTACATTCCGTCGATCCGTGATTCCGTGATTTTTATTCGCAAAAAGTACTGCATGAATATAGATGTTGTTTTTCGAAGCACTTTTTTCCGTCACTATATACATTGTGCATGGCATAAATTGATTCAGTTACAGAAATTGGCTGAGAAGAATGACATCTGTATTTATCTCTGCTTACATTCGATAAAGCAAATCAGGGAATCATGGAAAGAAGAAAAGCACTTGAGAGAATAGGATTACTAACCGGAGCCAGTTTATCAGCCCCCGTCTTAGCTGCAGCACTAGGTGGATGCAAAGCACCAGTCGCCAGTTACATTCCAGTAAATTTTGATGCCGACCTATTCCGGGCCCTCGGAATAATCTCGGACATAATCATTCCAGAGACCGACACGCCGGGAGCCAAGGAAGCTGGCGTCGACCAATTTATAGATCTCGCATTGTCTAGTGCCTTCGAGGAAAAAGACAAAGACCTTTTCATCGGTGGCATGAATCAGATGAACAATGATTCCCTGGGTGCATACGAACTGCCATTTGCAGATCTCGATTTAGAGAGGCAGACTCAAATTGTAACTGCCATGGATCAAAAGGCGTTTGAGGATATCGAGGCGGGTGTCCGTCCAAGACCCTTTTTCACCACGCTCAAACAAATAGTCCTCACCGGATATTACACGTCAGAAATTGGAGCGACACAGGAATTGAGATGGATCGTGGCGCCCGGTCGTTACGATGGAGCTGCCGAGATGGGAAGAACTTGGGCTTAAGAAGCTCAGCTAGCTGAGCTGTGATGAGTGGGGGTTTTTGGGTGATGAGTCTCGCCCCGTACTTCATTCACTTTCAAGAGCAAGCCCAAAACACAAAACACAAAACTGTTTCTCATGGAGTCATTCAACATCAAGCAAGAAGAGCAATATGATGCAATTGTGGTCGGATCAGGTATCTCCGGTGGTTGGGCCGCTAAGGAACTGACTGAAAAAGGCCTAAAGGTTTTATTGGTTGAGAGAGGGAGGATGGTAGAGCACGGAAAAGACTACGTTAATGAGCACAAAGCCGCATGGGACCTTCCATTCAAAGGCTTAGGAGATCGGAAAAAGTATCGAGAAGAGCATGCCGAGCAAAGCAAATGCTACGCCTTTACAGAATGGTCTGAGCCCTTCTGGGTGAACGACAAAGAAAATGCTTATGACGTGGATGAAGGTAGTCGATTTGCTTGGATAAGAGGCTATCATCTTGGTGGCAGGTCACTCATGTGGGGCCGACAGTGCTATAGATGGAGCGATCTAGATTTCGGAGCCAACGCCAAAGATGGGTTCGGGACGGATTGGCCAATTCGATACAAAGACATTGAGCCCTGGTATTCACATGTAGAAAAATTCGCAGGAATATCCGGTCAGGCAGAGGGAATGCCACAATTGCCTGATGGTCATTTTCAAAAGCCGATGATGATGACTGCAGCGGAGACATTTGTAAAAGGAGGAATCGAGTCGGCCTATCCAGACAGAAAAATGACTATTGGACGAGTCGCCGTCTTAACGGAAGATGTGCCAGGACGGGCTGCCTGTCACTACTGCGGACCATGTCAAAACGGATGCAGCACGGGTTCTTACTTCAGTAGCCAAAGCTCCACCTTACCTGCCGCTATGGCAACAGGTAATCTCACGATTCAGACGGACGCCATCGTCGAGAGCGTTTTATATGACGAAGAATCAGACCGTGCCAAAGGGATTCGATATATAGATGCCAATACCAAGGAGAGCCGGGAAGTAACTGCCAAACTTGTATTCTTATGTGCATCGACGCTTGGAAGTACTCAAATCATGCTCAACTCAAAATCGAATCGATTTCCAAACGGGATCGCAAATTCGAGCGGCGCATTGGGACACTACTTAATGGATCATCCTTATCAATCAGGAGCTAACGGAGAAGTCCCAGGATTGACGGATAAATACACCTATGGAAACAGGCCCAATGGTATTTACCTGATGCGATTTAGAAATCTTCTAAATGGACCACAGGAGAAAGACTTTCTGAGAGGCTATGGCTATCAAGGCGGTGCATCTAGATCTGGATGGGGGAGAGGCGCCAGCGAACTAGGAGTTGGTGCAGATTTTAAAAACTCCCTAAGAACCCCGGCGCCTTGGAGAATGGGCATCGGCGCGTGGGGAGAAATGATTCCTAATTATGACAACTACGCCTATCTCGACGATAGCAAAGTTGATAAATGGGGCATCCCGATTCTTCGTATCAAATGTGAGTGGGGGGACAACGAAAAGACTATGATGCTCGACGCCATGAATCAGGCCGCAGAGATGCTCGAAGCAGCGGGGTGCAAAAATGTCACTACCTACAACGGAAATCCGAAACCTGGTTTCTGCATCCATGAAATGGGAACGGCAAGAATGGGGAAGGATCCAAAAACATCAGTTCTTAATGGATGGAATCAAACGCATGACGTCCCAAATCTCTTTGTGACAGACGGTTCTGCCATGGCATCCACCGCTTGTCAAAACCCCTCGATCACTTACATGGCGTTGACGGCGCGTGCTTGTGACTTTGCTGTCAATGAGGTGAACAAAGGAAATTTGAAGGTCTAGTCGTCCGTCTGTTTTACTTCTTAGAAAAAGTAATTTCTCATTAATTACTCCGATTCGTCTTGCCTTGCGGTCCGAGTTGGCTGTCTTCCAGTATATTTCGTCGTTTTGATCCTTTCGCCTTATAAAAACACCATTTAGGGTAGACGAAACATTTGATAGCTTTAGATAGTTTTACTAAGAATTGGAGTCGATTTTACAATCTCGAAAAGACGCACGTTTCCAGCGAAATGAACTACGAACTTTCCTCTCCCGCGACAAACAAGCGAGCAGAAAATGAGCTTGATAATCAGCGCTCTGCGGACTTGCTCAAGAAGTTTGGAAAATACGGATTTCTGTTTTTCCTTTTAAAAGGCCTACTTTGGCTTGTGGTCGCATCCGCGGCCTATTTTGGAATTACAAATTTCTAAGCCAAACACATGGAACGCAGAAACTTTCTTAAGAAAGGGATAGGTGCAGGAGCCGCTACAATTATTGCACAGAGCGCCGTCGCCAAAGAGTTTGAGACCGTTGAAAAGCCTGATTTGAAAGGCAATATCAATCATTCGGTTTGCAAATGGTGCTATGACAGCATGTCTGTCGAAGAATTGGCGATTGCTTCGAATGCTATGGGAATCAAATCCATGGAGATCGTTTATCCGGACGCCTTCCCAATTCTTAAGAAATACAACTTGTCCTGTGCCATGACCAGGTCGCCTCAGTCTATCAACAAAGGCTGGAATAGACTTGAGCATCATGACGAATTCGTTCCGGGGTTTATAGAGGCAATTGACCAGGTTTCGGCTGCAGGATTCAAAAATCTTATTGTTTTCTCTGGGATTCGCGATGGAATGGACGACGAGGAGGGACTCGAAAACTGCGTTACCGGCCTTAAGCGCATCATGTCACATGCCGAAGCAAAAAATGTCGACATCGTGATGGAGCTTTTGAATTCGAAGGTCGATCACAAAGATTACATGTGTGACTTTACACCCTGGGGGGTCAAGCTAGTCAACGCTATGGGATCTGATAACTTTGGATTGCTCTATGATATCTATCATATGCAAATCATGGAGGGTGACGTTATTCGGACTATCCAGGATAATCACCAGTATTTCAAGCACTATCACACCGGTGGCAATCCAGGCCGCAACGAAATCGATGAGACTCAGGAGCTCAACTATCCAGCCATCATGAGGGCGATTTTAGAAACGGGATACACAGGTTTTGTAGGTCAGGAATTTATCCCAACCAGACCACCACTCACCTCACTAGGTCAGGCGATATCTCTCTGTGACGTCTAGAAGAGAGTAGTTATTGACTACTCGACGATCATCGTTCCCTGCATCAGGGCATAGTGACCGGGGAAAGTGCAGATATAGCGATATTTGCCTGGAGCAGGTGCTACAAATGTCACAGACTGGACTTCACCCGGACCAGCCATAGCTGTGTAAGCTAAGATCTCGTCACTCTCAGGGATATATCCCTTGTCGGCCGCCATGACAGCAGCGGATCCGACCTGAGTTACAGCCAAATCAGACATAGACGTCAGGATGACAATATTGTGCTGCATAGCTGGACTCGTGGCAGTGTTCTTCATCGTTAGAGTCACTTCCTGGCCAGATTTGACCGTAAAGGACTTGGTCGCAAATTCCATCGTTTCGCCAACAGGATAAATCTCGATCGAAGTGGCAGACGGGCCACAAGACGTGAAAATGAGTGCTAAAATTGCTAAGATTGGGAGCCTTTTGAACATAATATAAAGGTTGATTCAAGTACGTTTTTTATGGGAGTATCGGAAGATCAGATTCCAAGAAAGTATGATTTCTAAACAAGCATAATGATCCATATTCTCATGTAATTGTTCGTTCTTACATGAAGGCAAAGTCTCATCTCCTTGAAACTGATGAGACTAGTGAGTGCCTCGTACGAGATTGCACCTAAAGGCAGTGGCCTAATTTGTTGTTAATCATTTATATAGTATTTTCAAGTGAAGCGATGGGGGAATCGAAATTTAGCAGCCTAAGTGTAGTATATACTCTTGAAGCGAGTTCTACATTACCTCCTCCACCACGACTAATCCGACACATTTCAACGGCAGGGGCCATTCCTATATGAAATTTCTACAAGGTCTATACATTGTAGCTACACTCATCTTTTGTGTGACACTACCAAGCCAGATTCAGGCGCAGACCGATATCTCAGGTTCATGGTCAAATATTACTGCCTACGGAACGGGACAAAACGATGTCTACTGTCAAGGGCTCTACAATAATGATCAAGAAATTCGCTACGGTGCGGACAACTACAACAGTGGTTACTGGGATTCAATGTGTTACTACACAAATAAGCCTTCTGGTCAGAGTGGGCTTGGATTCTTCGGTACTCAAGGGCTGACTTTTAGCTGCCAAGATGAGTCTCAGGCAAAAGTGCTCTATAACTTGGGCGAGTTCAAGCACTTCAACGAATCTGTCTATATCAGGAATTTTGGCCATCCGGTTTTTGACGAAAGTCTTGGTGGAGGTCAACTAAGCATTTCGCTTTCCGGCGATCTAAGCGCAACATACTCTTTCGATGTGGATTTCGAAGAGACACCAAATGATCCTAATGGTTATCCTCAAGGAAATTACCAAACCCTTGGTTGCCCATACGGCACATTCAATAACAAATGTAACGACAGAGTCAGCATCGAGAACGTTGTTGATCCGGGCAACGCGGTCATTATCAATGGCCAACAATGCCAGATCGTTATAGAAGGCTTCGGTGACTGCGCAACATCTGTAGAGCAGGATCCAGTGGAGTTCGTCACAACGGAGGGAAGTATCAACTCCAGCTGTGTTTGGGCCAGCATGTCTCCTCCTCCTGCCGTTTATGGCGCAATAGGAGATTACGTGTGGGGTGACGTAGACGCTGACGGTATTCAGGACGACGAAGAGAGTGGCCTTGATAATATTAGAGTGGAGGTCTATGAGTCTGTTGACAACGCTCCTTTTGTGTACAGGGAGTTCACGACCACCAATGCCGCTGGATATTACGATTTTGCAAATCTAGAGTCTGAGCGTGCCTATAAAATATACATCGATCCAGGTACTCTCGCTCCTGGTGAGATCACTGCAAGGAAGCAAGGAAATAAGCGAAGCAAAGACAGCAATGCCTATGCAAGTGGCTTCACGAACAAAGTGACTATTCAGCCAAATCAGTTTAAAACCAACATCGATATTGGTATCGTTCCCAACGCACAAGTTGGCTCCTTGCAAGGATTAGCATGGATTGACCGAAGTGGCGACGGAACTTTAGAGAGTCCCGCTGAGCAAGCCGCTCCGGTTGCCGGCGCAACAATTAGTCTTTTTGAAGATCACAATGGCGATGGAATTGGTGACGGTGCCTCGGTTCAAACGGCAATTACATCGGGTGACGGAGAATACTCTTTCCCTGGCTTGAATCCGTCGATAAATTATGTTGTTGGTATTTCAAACATACCCAACACATTACCCGGAACAGTCGCGGCCTGGAATGCTGGATCGGATGATACCATCGATAGTGATTTCGACCCGGCTACATTAACAACCGGATCTCTTAATATTGAGCCAGAAGCCATACTCGATAATGTAGACGTTGGAGTCAATGCGGGTGGGATTGTCATCATTATCCATGACGGTGGAGAACTTCCAGGTGGATACGATCCAAATGGCGAAGAGCCTGAGCATGCTACGAACGACTATCTCTTTATTGGTGCGGCCATTGGCGGTAATGTAAACGCAAGTGAGAAGACGAAGAGCTTTGATAGAAGTGAACTTTCTCGAGTAGCTCTGGACGATGGTATCGAAGGTCCTAGCTTTGCTCCTGATGAGCCAGTTATGGGCTTTGATTTCAATGTCACGATTACTTCAAACGCATGGGCAATGTTAAGCTGCTTTGTTGACTATGACATCAATGGTGTCTTTGAGGAGGATGAAAGAACCGATGTTGCAATTATGGGAAGCAATGTCTACAGAGTGCCAATGGAATCAACAGAGGATGTTTCTGCAGGATCAACCTTCGGTCGCTGCCGATTGGCATACGACAGTAGCGAAGTTGAATCACCAGGTGGACCAGCCAGTTCTGGTGAAGTCGAGGACTTCCCTTTCCAAATTGGAGCGAATCTTCCGGTTGAACTTCTCTCATTCGAAGGCGAGCTTGTCCAAGGACAAATTGTTCTTAATTGGGCAACTGGTTCTGAGGAGAACAACGCGGGATTCTACGTGGAGCGATCCATTAATGGTCTCGGATTCCAGAGAGTAGGATTCGTTGAAGGAAACGGAACGGTCAATACAGAATCAACTTATTCGATTGCACTATCAGAGTTGGATCCCGGTGTTCACACCTATCGATTGAAGCAGGTTGATCATGATGGTCGATTCGAGTATTCCCGAAGCATAGAGGTAAGCGTGGATCTTCCAACGAACCTTCATCTGTCGGATGCTTATCCAAACCCATTCAATCCACAGTCGACTATAAGATTCACTGTTAAGAATGAAACGGAAGTAACCATTGGACTATACGACCTATCTGGAAGACTTCGAGCTACTTTATTCGAAGGCATTCAAGAGGCTGGAACAAGCCGCGAAATTCAGATCGACGGAAGCGACTTGAGTAGTGGTACATACTTCGTTCAGTTGAGCTCACCGCTCGACGTAGTTCAGAAGACAATCACCATCGCAAAATAAGGAATGGCCAATCTGGCCGGTCTAGCTAAGAAAGATTCGAAATCTTTGTCGAGGGTTGTCTCAGAAATGAGGCGACCCTCTTTTTGTGGCACGTCTGTTTGATCTGACATTGGAGGCTGTCAAAATGACGACATTCTAATCTTGGATCGATTTTGACACTTTCCTGACTTACTTAAGTGCCTTCATTGTCCCAGTGAGCTTTTACTCCGAAGAGCCAGAATGGCCAGACGAGGCAGATAAGCCCCATGTGAGCTAGCTAGGAGATAAAATGTTCGTATTAGTTAAAGGCAGTAAATTCCTTCATAGGAATGTATTCTCCTGCAATAATTTAATCATCATTTACTGCCCAGCTAGAGCAAAATGAATATGAAATCTCACCTATATCTACTTCTTCTCCTGAGCTTTTCCCTCGCAACACCGCTTAGTGCTCAAATCGATGTCAGCGGAAGCTGGTCTAATATCGAAGCATACGGAAGCGGAGTTAGCAGTCCTTATTGTTCTGGCATTTTCAATGCCTCTCAAGAAATCAGATATGGTGCAAGCTACTACGACAATGGCTACTGGGATTCGATGTGTTACTGGACTAACAAACCAGGCGGACAGAGTGGTCTTGGTTTCTATGGTAACTCGAATATCAATTTCGCCTGTCAGACACCAGGTCAGACCAAAGAGCTATACAATCTCGGCACTTTTACTCACTACAATCAGCCGATTTACGTGCCCTATTCTACAGATGGCGTCAATAGTGAGAGTCTTTCTGGAGGATTACTAACGGTTTCACTCACTGGCGAATCTGATTCGGATTTCGATTTCTTTGTTGACTTTGAAGAGACGCCGAATAATCCGAATAACTATCCGGTTGCGCGATGGGATACCTCGACATGTCCTTATGGAGAGAACAACGGATCATGCAACGACAGAATTAGTGTCGAAGACAGAATTGATCCAGGCAATGAGATTATTATTGATGGAGAGAGCTGCCAAGTCGTTCTCGAAGGCTTCGGCGACTGTAGTACAGGCGTTTCTTCGGACGTGGTAGAGTTTATCACAACGGAAGGTAGCACAAACTCAGCATGCCTCTGGGCAAGCATGACTACTCCCGAAGATCTGAATGGGACGGTTGGAGACTTCGTTTGGTCTGATTTGAACGCAGACGGAATCCAGACGCCTAGTGAGCCCGGTATCACTGGCATCGTTTTGGACTTGTACGTGTCTGTTGACAATCAGTCGTACTCGTTTGCAGAGACCACGACAACCGGCAGCAATGGGAAGTATTCCTTCGACAGTATCAATCCCGATCTCTGGTATAAGGTTTTTATAGATCCCGCCAATATTCCAAACGGCGGCGCAATCACAGCCCGTAAGCAGGGAAGCAAATCTGGAAAAGACAGCAATGCCTATCAAACTGGGTTTACAAATAGGTTTTCGGTCAATGAAAGTAAATTCAAGAAATCAATAGATATAGGTATCGTACCAATCTCCGTGATGGTCAGTCTAAGTGGACAAGCATGGATCGATCGTAGCGGAGATGGTACATTGGAGAGCGCCGCAGAGCAAGCCGCACCAGTTGACGGCGCCACCGTGAAACTATACAAGGACGAGAATGGCGATGGGGTAAAAGACGGTGGTGCACTTCAGACCACAACAACTCAAGGCGGTGGTCTGTACGACTTCTCCGGTCTAAATCCCTCTTTGAACTATGTCGTTGAGTTGACTGACATTCCTTCCGCGCTGCCAGGATTCGTAGCTTTAAATGCGGGAAGCAATGATGCTATAGACAGCGATTTCGACCCCGCAACGGGATTTACAGCATCAATTAATCCTGAGCCATCAATTCCCGTTGTTGATGTCGATGCGGGACTTAACGCTGGTGGAATCGTCATCGTGATTTATGACAATGGTGATGCCCCTACCGTATACGACATAGGTGGCGAACCAGGCCATGTCCAGAACGATCAATTGTTCATCGGAAGCATTTTGGGTGATGGGGTCAACAGCCCGGATAAATTCAGTCCTCGTTTCGATATGGCCACTCTTTCAGCAGTCGTGCCTTTAGACGATGGAATAAGTGGGCCTGCTGCTATTCCAGGCGGATCAGTAAGAGGATTTTCACTGGATGTCACAATCGTCTCGAATGCATGGGCTTCATTGTCCTGCTGGGTCGACTATGATCAGAACAATGCATTCGACGACGACGAAAAGCGAGATATTCTAATCACTGGCGCCAATGTCTATTCTGTGCCGATGATTACAACAGAAGACATCGTCTTGGGTGACACCTATGCAAGATGCAGATTGGCCTATGATTCGAGTGAAACCACGGCACCTGGAGGGCTTGCGAGCTCCGGTGAGGTCGAGGACTTTCCAGTCTTCATAGGAGAAGACCTTCCTGTTGAATTATCATATTTTGAAGCAGATGCTCGAGATGGTCGCGTCGTTTTAAGCTGGGCAACGGCATCTGAGAGCAACAATGCCGGATTCTCAGTCCAGCATTCCACGAATGGCCGCGACTTTGACGAAATCGAATTTATTGAAGGAAATGGAACGACAAATACAGAATCGAACTATTCGTCGAGCATTGACGGTCTAGATTCCGGAATTCACCTTTTCCGACTGAAGCAAGTCGACCACGATGGTCGCTTTGAATATTCGAGGACGATAGAAGTAGAAATGGAAATACCTTCTCAAGTCCACTTGTCTAATGCCTATCCTAATCCATTCAATCCATCTACCACAATCCAATTCTCAGTCCATGAACGAAGCAATGTTGAGATCGGAATCTATGATTTAACGGGTCGGCTCAGACAGACTATCTTTAGTGGCATCCAAGAAGCTGGAACCGCAAGAGAGATCGCTATAGATGCATCAAAGCTCAGCAGCGGCACTTATTTGGTTCGTCTGAATGCTGAAGGTATTATTGCTCAAAAATCGATAACTCTGGCCAAATAATCTGTTGTCATCAGAACACCTCACTCTGAAAATCTGATAATCTGATAATCTGAAGTTCTGAAAATCTGAATCGCCTCGCTTGTCTGAAGGCCGTCCTAGTTAAGGCGGCCTTCTTTTTTTGTGGCAAAAACTTCGTTCAGCTGAGGAAATCTTGATCGCAAGCTACTGTCCGGTTGAGGTCTGAAATGTCCGTTCCACGCTTTTTTGGTGTAAACACCCGGTCCTGATCAATGATATCCCATCATGGGCTTCGGTTTTCGGTCGGTTATTTCTACTTTAAGACATCAACTAAACACCTCCCGCTATGGAACGACGAGACTTTCTCAAAAAATCTTCTGGAGCAGCTCTTTCTGGAGCCATCCTTTCTCCCTCAATGCTCAAAGGCTTCAATCCCTTGGCCTCGCCATCGGCGCCGCTTTATAAAATATCGCTGGCTCAGTGGACCTTGAATCGAAAGTTTTTCAAGAAGGAGATCGACAATTTGGACTTTGCCTCGATTGCAAAAAATGAATTGGGAATTGACGCAGTGGAGTATGTCAATCAGTTCTTTATGAAGAAGGCCAAAGACATGGACTACCTAAATGAAATGAAGATGCGGGCCGAAGATAACGGTGTAACAAATGTCCTGATAATGTGTGATGGGGAAGGCGCTATCGGAAGTCCTGACAAGGCTACCAGAGTCGAGGCGGCTGAGAATCATCACAAATGGGCAGATGCCGCTAAGTTCTTGGGATGCCATTCAATTCGTGTCAATGCTTTTAGCGGAGGGACCTGGGGTGCTGCTCCGGATGCCTATACCGAGTCTCAGAAGCTTGTAGCCGATGGTTTGTCTCATCTGCTTGAGTATGTTGCGTCGATGGATTTAAATCTGATAGTCGAGAATCATGGTGGCAATTCAAGCAATGCTGATTGGCTCGCTGGGGTTATGGAGATAATTGGCAGCGATCGAATGGGTACCCTTCCAGATTTTGGCAACTTCACCATCTACAAAGATCTCGTCTATGATCCCTATGTAGGAGTCGACAAACTTATGCCCTTTGCCAAGGGTGTAAGCGTGAAACCAAGTTCTCAAAAACCTGGAGGAGGTAAGAACATGATCGACTATGAGAAGATGATGCGCATCGTACTGAAGCATGGTTTCAGAGGCTACGCCGGAATAGAGACTGTCGGCCCAAAAGGAGAGGAGTACGCAGCGATAAAGGAAACTCGAGATCAGCTGATCGCTGTTCGTGAAGCCCTTGCATCCGAGTTTGAGTAATATATCTGGCTTTTCTACTGGGAGATGGTTGGAGTCCATCATCCTCTAGGGAGATCAGCTTAGCAGAAGGACTAGTCAAGGCCACATAAGCTGGGAAGTGGCGGCAAGTCCTCGTTCCCGTAACTCACAACTCTAATGCATGTTATTTTTGGCTATGGTCAAATAGGGACTCCGCTGGCAGAGATATTGAGCCGGCAAGGCAAATCTGTACGAGTGATCAAGAGATCTAAAGCCGAGGTACCAGATGGTGTGGAGCTCATGCTTGGTGACGTTGCCGATTCTGCATTCTGCGACAAGGCTTGCTTCGGTGCGGATGTGGTTTATCATTGCATGAATCCAGCCTATAGCATCAAGAAATGGAGGCAACTGCTTCCATTATATATGAGAAATCTGGTAGGAGCGGCGTCATCGTCAAACGCCAAATTGGTCGTTCTAGACAATCTCTACTGCTACGGAGCAACGACCGGACTGCCAATAAATGAGATGAGTCCTATTAATCCGACTAGCAAGAAGGGAGAAGTTCGAGCTGATGTCACTTACTATCTCAATACTGCGATCGATCAAGGTGAAATCCAGGCGGTCATTGCTAGAGCTGCTGACTTCTATGGCCCAGGCGGAACGCTCAGTCAGTTTGGTGACTTCTTTTGGAAGTCGGCGATCAAGGGAAAGGCCCCACAAATATTTTTCAACCCTGACACATTACATTCATATACCTACACCCTCGATGTAGCCGAGGCTTTGGCCCTATTAGGTGATGCCCCTAACGAGGATTTTGGAAAAACGTGGATGATTCCGACGGTGGAAGCAGACTCGACCAGAAATCTTGTCAAAAGATTTTCGAAACATCTTGGCCAGGAAATTCCGCTTAAAGTTATGCCACGCGGCTTACACAAGTTTCTGGGATATTTGGTGCCCATCGTCGGGGAATTGGCAGAGATGAGATATCAATGGGACGAATCTTTCATTCTCGATTCGAGCAAGTTCAGCGAGCACTTCGGTTTGATGCCAACGGATGTCGAGGAGGGCGCTAGGGCAACCGTCGATTGGGCGGAAGAGAAATACAGATAAAGGGGTTGAAGGTATAGATGTCGTTTCAACTTGGCACCTCTGTCTAGATGACACAAAAGTGGCGTACCAATTTGCTTGACACGCCACTTTTGACCAAGACTTGGACAGACGGCTACTTCGTGAGCAACATCTTTCCGTGGTCCGCGAAAACCTCTCCGACGACTCGGTAGATGTAAAGGCCACTGGGAAGTCCGTTTGCATCGAAGGAAAAATCACGACGACTGTTAGCCTCCATCTCTCCATCAAACAAAATCTGGACTAATTGACCCTTAGCATCAAAAACAACCATACGAACGTTTTGCCTAATCGCCACGACGAGGGAAAACTGTGTACTAGGGTTGAATGGATTTGGGTAAGCCTCGGACAATTCATGAGTGCCCGGCACCTCTAACGTCGCCTCCGTTTCTGGGCTAAATGCGAATGCACCATCGAAGTCCAATTGTTTGAGACGAAAGACGTACATACCTGCTTCAAGGTCTGTTAATCTATACTCATAGTTTTGTGACTCAGTGGTCGTACCGAATCCGTGAACAAATCCTTTTGTTAGGAAATTATCATCTGATTCTGACTTCAACTGTACCCCGAAACCTGCATTGTTTGTCTCGCTTAAGCTTTCCCATTTCAAAAGGACATCAGAACCTTCGACATGGGCGTCAAGGCTTGTCATTTCGACGGGAAGCGGTGCAGCACCGATCACGTTGAGGTTAAAGGCTGGAAGAAGGTTGGAGTTTGGGGAAAGGTTTACGCACCCAGCACCAAGTCCGCCTGAACAAATGGTCTCCGCTACCCTGATAAAATATTCTGTCCCAAGTTCTACATCGACAAAGAGATTAGCGCCCCCACCAAGGGGCACGCCGTCGTCGAAAGTGGAAGCGCAAGCTAATCCAATTAAAGGATAACCTGTTCCGAATTCGGGGGTGTGCACACTTAATGTGGCATTAAATTCTAGTGGTCCTGTTATCATGATGTCTATTGAGCCGTCAACAGACGGGCTGTAGCTGTACCAGAGGGAATGATCCGAAGTGTGGAATTCATCAATGCACATCGGCTGATCTTCGTCTGGAAACTCGAGAGTCGCGCCGCTGGTAGTTCCACCGATGTCAATTGGAGTCGAGGTAATAGGAATGGCGTCTGCGAGGTTGTCATTTATTGGACTATCTCCAGCATTCTGTGCCCAGGCCGCGGTCGCTGTGAGGCCCATAAGAAGGAAAAATAAAATTCCAAAGGTGCAATTCTTTTTCGTAACAATATTTCTCATTATTTTTTGGGTTTGCTGAAAGATTTTGTGGCACACAGATATTGTACGTTATCGCGAATCGGATTGCCAGTTGCTATTCTCGGCGGAAATATCCGTTGATAGAAACTCTATCCAGATAGGGCCATCCGCACCTGATCTAAAAAACGGGGTAGCTTTTTGAAGGGATGAGCAGACTGGGCGAGTGCCAGTTCGCTAGATTGACGAGTTGTCAATCTCTTGTCGGAATTGATAAAACCCATAGGTAGAACAGCTAGGCCTTTTAATAAGCGTCGTCGCGAGTGAATTTCCATATTCCTACTTGTTGTAGTTGTTCTTGTAGAATACCATAGCTTCAAATAAATGGCATATTGGTCAATAATGACAGGGCGGACTCAATATTTGCTCAGACTCGTTGAATCCAGACTCGAGGGGACTGGCAGATATATCCTCGGAATTACTGGCCCTCCAGCTTCAGGAAAATCCACGCTCTCTAGGGATTTGGTTAGGACGATTAACGATAGGGAAGGTGCAGAAATAGCGGTCCTACTTGGAATGGATGGATTCCACAAATCAAATGCAGACTTGAAAGAACTGGGCTTACTTCACCTCAAGGGAATTCCTGAGTCCTTTGATTCGCAGAAGTATGTAGGTCTGCTCTCCGTGTTAAAGAAATACCCAGAAGAAACCCATCATGCTCCAGAATTCAGACGAGAAATCGAAGCATCGATCCAAAATGCGATTGCGATTCATCCTCACCATAAGCTGGTTGTAACGGAAGGGAATTATCTCCTACTCGAGAGTTATCCCTGGAAGGAGTTATCCCAAATTATCGACGAGGTATGGTACCTGGAAATTGAAGAGGAAATCCGACTAAGGCGCCTGACGGAGCGACACTTGTTTCATGGACGATCTCAAGAAGAGACAGCAAAAAAAATCGATGAAACAGATGATCCTAACACGCGGCTGATCGAAGAGTCAAAAAATAGGGCAGATAGAGTTTTGAAAATAGATGCCTGAGGCGGGTTTTGTCAAATCTCAACTTGACGATGTAAATTAAAGGAGCATCTTCCCACAACCCAAAACCCACTCTTCCGGAACACGGCAAACGGAACACCTCCTATTCCATCACTTCCTTCAAATAGGCCATGACTCCGTCACGCATATCCTTCCGTCTGAGTGCATAATCTAAAAAGCACTTTACATACTCAACTCGATTCCCAATGTCATATCGATGTGCCTTCCATTTCAAAGCAAAAGTTGGTATATCCGCGGCTTGCATATTCATAGCATCGGTCAGCTGGATTTCACCTCCGTGTCCTTCGCTGGTACGATCCAAATAGTCAAATATATCTGGTGTGAATATGTATCTACCGGCGATGGCCAGGTTAGTGGGCGCGTGCTCCGGACTTGGTTTTTCGATCAATCTGTTGAGCCGGTACAAATCAGGGTAGGCAGAGTCTTCAACGCCATCGACGATGCCATATCGAGAGACCCATTCATGCGGGACTTCGTGCACAGCAACAACACTGGATTCTTTTTTGTCGTATGCGTCAATTAGATGTCGTAGCCCCGGAATGCTTTCACCTTCGGCATCTTGCTTTGAGCTATCAATAATGGTATCGCCAAGTAGAACGGCGAAGGGCTCATTCCCAACGTGCATTCGGGCATGGCGAATAGCGTCTCCAAGGCCGGCTTGTGTCTTCTGACGGATGTAGTGAATATTTGCTTGATCAGCAAGCTCTCTAATCTCAGCTACCATTTCACCCTTCCCGGCCTCATCCAAGAATGACTCAAGCTCTGGATTATAGTCGAAATGATTTTCTATCGACCTCTTGGTTCGTCCCGTTATTATTAATATGTCGTCTAGGCCACTTGCTATCGCCTCC
Source organism: Rhodothermales bacterium (assembly GCA_965250215.1). Lineage (GTDB taxonomy): Bacteria > Bacteroidota > Rhodothermia > Rhodothermales > DATKEJ01 > CBDFNN01. Next base: position 1,317,477 of record CBDFNN010000004.1, read on the forward strand.
TCGATGACATACTGAATTACAGGTTTGTCCACGATGGGTAACATTTCCTTTGGCATCGATTTAGTCGCTGGCAGAAATCGAGTGCCCATACCCGCGGCAGGAATGACGGCTTTTCTTATGATCGACATTGGGATCTTTTGTGGAGAACTAGAGCATATTTGACGATGCTCCAGTTGTTGTAACAGACCGAAATTGGGACTGTCAAGGGCTAATATACAGGTACGACGACTTCTGCACCTAGCTCGCCAAATGCCTTTTTAATGGCTTTTAGCCGAATGGGATCGCCATCATACATGCCCACAACAGCTCCTCCTGATCCGGCATATTTCACAGGACATCCAAGTTTTCTGCCCGTTTCAACGAGCTTCACATGACCACTATTAAGCGAGCAAAGAGATCTTCTTAGATCGAAGTTCTGGTCCATGAGTGGCCCAATTTCTCTGCCCCTTCCAGACTTGATCAGGTCAAAGCTTTCTTGAGCAAGGGTCGCAATATTCTGCATACCATTTATCACTGCCACATCACCTCGATTGTATCTAGCTCGAAGATCGTTGTGAGTTAGTTCCGTTCCTTCGGCAAGTTCGCTGCTAAAAGCAATGAAAAGGGGAGGCAAAAGAGCCGGATCGATACCTTTGTAGAGTCCATGTCCAGTACTTTTCATGTGCTCCTTCTCGAAATCCATAAAGACCGCACCTTCATAAACTTGAATAACTCGGTCCTGTAATCCAGCCCCAATTTTCAATTCGTCAAGCTCAACACTCAAAATCAAACTCGGAAGAAGAGGCTTCGGGATTTCGATCTCATAGAATTGACAAAGAGCGCGCATGGTCGCTGTGATGATGGCGCTAGAACCAGCCAGTCCAACTCGAATTGGGATATTTGTATCGTACTCAATCGAGAAATTTCTTTTCGGAATTTCGATGCCTTCCGACTGGCAATAATCGTAGAAGCGTTTCGTAGATGCCTTCAAAAGACGGATACCGCCATAGTATCCCGTGATCTTGATGTCGTGGACAAGCTGTTTCATGCTGGTGTATTCCAAGTCATCACTTCCCCGTGCTATGAATTGAAGTCTGGTCGATTCGTAGACCGTCACCTTCGCACGGAAGGTGTCCAATATTGCGGAAATAGTCTTGCCATAGTAACCCATCCGACGGGTTTCCGATAAGCCCGTAACGGGCATAAGCAAGGGCTTCAATCATGGATCATTTCAAGGCTAATAGACTGACAATTCATTTTGCTAGTTGGCCAATCCAATTGGACGGATTCAGGGATTATAGACCTCAGAATCAAGATCAGCAAGATCAGCCACTCACTTAGACAAGCAAGGTCAGCTAGAAAAGCCAGATAAGCTATCTCTCATGCTTTCTGTATTTAACTCCGTCACGATCGAGTCGATCATAGTGCCTAGTCAAACGCTCCAGGAACGATTCATAATTCTTGAGATCGGGATTGGTCCAAGCATTTTCTGCAACAGCTGTCAATCGAGGATAGATCATATAGTCCAAGTAGTCCTGATTGTTGATGTATTCGGTCCAAACATTGGCTTGAGTTCCAAGGATGTGCTTGCTTTGCTTAGCGTTGAGGACTTCGGGCACGGGCTCGAAAGAGTAAACCGTTTCAAGAGCTAGAAAGCTATCGCCGATGGCGAGAGGCTCCGTCTCCTTGTCGCCTTGTCTATAGTCCAGATAAGCATGGGTCGTCGGTGTCATGATTACATCATGACCCTGCTGTGCAGCGGCTATACCCCCCTCTGTGCCTCTCCAAGACATAACCGTAGCTTCGGGTGCCAAGCCACCTTCAAGAATTTCATCCCAACCGATGAGGCTTCGTCCATGTGAGTTCAAAAATTTCTCCATGCGTTTGATGAAGTAGCTCTGTAACTCGTTCTCATCTTTCAATCCCTCTCGCTTGATAACGGATTGAGCTAGTTCTGATTTTTCCCACACATCGTTCGGGGCTTCATCAGCACCCACGTGGATGTACTTCGATGGGAAGAGCTCCATGACCTCAAGAAGGACATTTTCGTAGAATTCGAATGTCTCTTCCGATGGGCATACAACACCTGCTTCGTGGACGCCCCAGTTGTTTGAGACCTCGATCGGTTCATCCGTACAGCCAAGCCAAGGGTAAGCTGCCATGGCGGCTTGAGCGTGCCCAGGCATTTCGATCTCTGGTATGACAGTTATGTGTCGGCTTGCGGCATAACGGACCACTTCTCTCACATCATCATGTGCATAGTGGCCTTCGTAAGGATTCCCGTCTTTTACATCGTGGCTAAAGGGCTTGACCAAAAGAGTTGTGGATTTACGCCTCGATGCCACATCTACTAGCTTTGGGTATTTCTTGATCTCGATTCTCCATCCTTGGTCATCCGTCAAATGCCAATGAAATTTGTTCAGTTTGTGGGCGGCCATCAAGTCCAACTGACGCTTAATCTGACCGACTGAGAAATAGTGCCTCGATACATCTAGCATCATTCCTCTATACGGGAATCTCGGCTCATCAAAGATGTCGACAGCAGAAATAGTCTTAGCTCCATCCTGAGGCAATAGCTGGAGAAAAGTTTGAATGGCGTAGAATAGTCCGGCATCGCTATTTCCACGCAAGAGCACTTCATCGCTGCTTACAGATATCGAGTATCCTTCTGGACCTGTGTCTAATTTTGGATCAATATCTAGCTTTATCGAGCCCTCTCCATTTTGGTTGAGTTTCCAACCTGAAAGCGTTTCGATGCGCTGAAGTAGATAGTCACAAACTCCGTCGTCTTTACAGGCGACGCCAGCGCCTTCCAAAGAGAAACTTCCCTTGGCCAATTGCACAGACTGGGGAAGGGGCACAAGGCCGAGTGAAGAAGAATCAATAGTCATTATTGGTGTATTCGAATTACTGGTACATGATTGACAAAAAGCCGAAAGCAACAATAGGATGAATATAGTTTTTGACTTTGAAATTAGATTCATGTTATACCTGTCTGGTTTTCCATTTCCCCTTCTTAAAGAAATAATATCCGAATAATGCTAATAGAGTCTGTGCAACAGAGATTGCGACAAAAACCGCCTCTGTTCCGTAGTTAAGCTCGATTGCCAAAAAATAGGCTAGAGGTATTTGTAGGACCCAAAATACAAATAGGTTGATCCATGTTGGAGTCGTTGTATCTCCTGCACCATTGAATGCCTGAATGGTTACCATTCCCACAGCCCAGAAGGGAAAGGAGTAGGCAAGGATACGAAGACATTGAACGGAGTATCTTATGTCCTCAGGTTCATCAGTAAATATTCGAGTTAGTTGCTCGGGAAATAGCCAAAGAATTAAGCCAAGAAAGCTTAGGAGAATCGAGTTGATCCAAGCCGTCGTCCAGACGGTTTGTTTAGCTCGATCTGCCTTTCCAGCACCAAGATTTTGACCAACCAAGGTTGCAGCTGCATTGCCAATACCCCATGAAGGAAGGAGAACGAAGACAATTAATCGAACGGCGAGTGTGTAACCGGCCACTGCGTGCGAACCGAAATAAGCGATGATTCTGATAACACCGATCCAGCTCGCAGTCGAGATCAAGAACTGAAGCATACCGGGACCACCTACCCTTACGATGCCCTTTATTTTCTCTATGTCGGGGCGAAAGGGAATGCCTTTAATGTTGATCTGACCATTGATACCAAAGAGGATCTTTAGCTGATAGAGAACGCCGACCGACCTGCCGATCGTTGTCGCAAGTGCAGCACCTGCTACACCCATTCCTGCCCATGATCCGATGCCAAAAATTAATAAGGGGTCCAATAGCATATTGAGACCATTAGCAAGCCAAAGAGATTTCATGGCGAGTGAAGCATCTCCAGCACCTCGAAAAATCGCGTTGATTAGAAAGAGAAGGAATATGCTAGCATTACCTCCAAAAAGGATCGCGCAGTAACTTGCCCCAGTGTCGATGACAGACTGTTCGGCACCCATCAAGCCTAGTAACTCGGGTGCGTATATCCAACCGAGAATGGCAATAGGGGTGGAAAAGGCGATTCCGATAAAAATTAGTTGGATTGAGGTTCTTGATGCCTCCTCGGGGTCACCCTCACCAATCCTCCGTGCCACCATAGCCGTGCCGGCCATGCTGAGTCCTATGCAAAGGGCGAAAACGATGATGATGAGACTCGCTGTAAGCCCGACCGCAGCAACAGCCTCCGTGCTGTTGGGAAGTTTGGAAACGAAAAAGATGTCCACGACCTCGAGAAAAGATTGCATAAGCATCTCGAGAACCATAGGAACGGCCAAGTAGAAGATGGCTTTCTTAATAGATCCAGTGGTGTAGTCTCTTGGGCCACCTTTTATGGCGCTCAAAAAGGCTCTAGCACCTCGAGAAAAAATATTCCGTTGCTGTTGCTCCATTCTGTGAATTTGGGTGAGCGCCAAGATAGGGAAAGTGCAGTCTCGGTGACGGTCCTAGGGGATAGCACTTAGGCTTGACCCAAGTAAAATGTCGATTGGTGCCTGTTTTGAGGTATTGGGGGGTACTTGTTTAATCGAAGCGAGATACCTTTAGAAAAACAGGACCCTCTCGAGGGACATTAAATAAAAAGACAAAATCAATCATCAATGAAAACCTCAATTCGATCCTTCTATTTCCCGATTGTGCTGCTATTCGTCAGTTTCGTAGCCTCATGCGATGTGAATCCCTTTGATCAAAGCCAAGTGGCTATCATCACAACCGCTGTTACGGATTCAATAGCAACTATATCGTGGACACCAGCTGGAGCTTATCGGATAAGAATCTACGAGGGTTCCTACGATGGAGATGATGGATATAATGGAGTGGTGTGGTCGGCAACGGCGGAGGATTTTAGCAATGTCTTGGTTTCTCCTTATGTCGCAGGCTCAGATCCAGGAATCGAAAGCGGAAATCCTGTATTACTTCCTGGACAGAACTACACGGTGACAGTCCGAAGACGTGATCCAAAAGGAACGGGAGACGGCTTTACCAACACATCCAAGGTGTATATTGGCGAGTTGGCTTTCATACCTTGAGGAGGCTTGGCGATGCTAAGCCGGGAGGAGTGAGGAGTGAGGAGTGAGGAGTGAGGAGTGAGGAGTGAGGAGTGAGGAGTTCAGGTTACTACTACCTCCTATTCGGCTGAAAAAAATTTGGAGCAAGGCCAAACCCAAAACCCAAAACTCTTCTACCATTTCTCACAACGCAAAACAGCCTCGACCCATGTCCCGCACGGCCTTTATTCTAAGTTGTCTTGCCAGTATTCTGGTATTGGTTTTACCATATCAAGACTTCATTCCTGTCGAATTGAGCAAGATCGAGTCACTTGGCGTGGTGACTTTTGCATGGTCTGTCTGGCTCTTGGCTCAAAATAATCCACTTGGATGGTGGGTAAGCATCGTTGGAGTGGCTCTCTATATCTACATATTTTATGAGGCCAAGCTCTATGGCGAAATAATAATTCAGATCTTCTTTCTGATTACAGGCTTTCAAGGTATTTACCTCTGGGCGAAAGGAGGCGACGGGAAAGAGGAAAGACCCGTTTCCATGATCTCGACTAAGATTCTTTTGTTGTCTCTTCTTACAGGGGTCATTGCCTTTTTCGCACTAAGAGTATTCCTAGTCGAGTTCAATGGCGCTGCTCCTTTTTGGGATGCACTTACGACAGTAATCGCCTTTGTTGCTCAGGTATATCTTATAAATCGATGGCTCGAAAACTGGTATCTCTGGATCATTGCTGATATCATTTATATACCTTTATATGCCTCGAGAGAGCTCTATTTCACAAGCGCGCTCTATGCCGTTCTCTTGCTGATGTCAATTCACGGCCTGCTGAATTTTCGAAAGCTTTATCAAGCGCAAAAGAGTCTTTAACTATTTTGCTATATATGCAACAAAGGACGGAAGAACTCCGATCTCATTATAGAATCTGCTAAACTGTATTTACTTGTTTTCCAATCTTCGCCCAGTATGGATACTTGCCATATTTCTTTTTGCCCTTCCTCTCTTCTGCATTGCTCAGGACACTCAACAGTCACCACGTGGCATCGATTGGAAAGAGATCGATTCTTCCCATTTTCGTGTCATCTTTCCTAAAGAAATTGAAGCCGACGCAAAACGTATCGCCGTAAATTTAGAGCGACTCTATTGGGCGACCAGCCGATCCTTGCAGGTCAGTCCAACGAAAATTCCGGTGGTGTTGCAGAACACCTATCCTGTTGCCAATGGTTCGGTAGGATTTGCACCTAGAAAGTCAGAGTGGTATCACCAGCCTTTCCTACCCACAATATTTGCCGGTTCGGGAGTAGATGATTGGTATGATTTACTGGCGTCTCATGAATACAGACATGTGGTTCAATTAGACGCGGCTAATACAGGCTCAACAAAATTGATGTCTCTTCTTTTTGGGGACACAGGAAGGCAAGCCATGACCTTTTTGTCGATTCCCTCCTGGTTCTTCGAGGGAGATGCCGTGGGCATGGAGACCGCTGTTGGACTAGGTGGACGTGGACGTCTTCCCTGGTTCGAGATGCATACTCGTGCTTTACTTCTCGAAGACATCAATTATTCCTATCCGAAGGCTCTTCATCGATCGTACAAGCATTATTATGCCAGCCAATATCCTTTGGGCTACGAATTGACCACATACGTCAAGAAGGAACATGGTGTAGATGCCTGGCGGGATGTTCTTGATAAAACATCTAGATATTCTTTCCTACCTCTTTCATTCAATAGATCGGTGAGAAATACTCTGGGAGCCAATATGAATACCATTTATGATCGGACGATGGACGATTTGAAAGTGGAATGGGAAAAGTCTCTCCACATGATTCAGATATCCAACGGAATACTGATCAATGACGCCACTCATAAATCATCCTGGACGAGCTATGCTTTTCCCGAAATTCTCGACGACGGTGGAGTCATAGCTGTGAAGACCTCACTTGAGAATCCGGCTAAGTGGGTTCGCTTTGACGCGGAAGGCAATGAGAAAGTCGGAAATCGGGCCGACTCTGAAGCATTCAGTTATGGGTTTAATCACTCCAATGGAAAAATCACATGGCATCGAACTTTACCAGATCTAAGATGGGGTCTAGGTGGTTCGTCCGTCATTATGATCCAGGATCTAGAAAGTGGAAAGACTAAGCAGTTAACATCTGGATCTAACCTCACCTTGCCCGCTCTTTCAAGTGACGCTTCGCAAGTTGCAGCGGTGGAATTTACGAAAGACCGTTTGGCCAGTCTTATCATTTATGACGTTGAAAGTGGACGAGAGATCGAACGTATAGGAATGGGCGCCAATGATTTCATTATGTCGCCGTCATGGTCTCCTGACGATTCTAAGATCGTTGTAATGAGACAGACCTTAGCGGGAAAGGCGATGACAGAAATCGACCTGAAAACTCGCAGGACAAGGGATATCATTGAGGCAGGTACCGAGGATATTAATGAGCCCCAGCATCAGGGTAATGTCATTTACTACCAATCGAGTAGATCTGGTATCGAAAATATTTGGGCGATCGATCTTGAGAGCAACAAGAGATATCAGATCACATCCAGAATTGTTGGAGCCATGCATCCTTCGATTTCAAAAGATGGAAAGACTCTCATTTACAACGATTATTCAACGATGGGATTCGACATTTTCGAGGCGCCTATCGACCGGAGAAAATGGAAATACGCTCCGCAAGTTCGTGACCGAGTCACAAAATATTATCAAGAAATGCTCGACCAGGAAGAGGTTGGCCCCTACCTCCTTACCTCGACAGCAAACTATGACGGGAGGGAAGTGAAAGACTATTCAGGAATTAAAAACCTATTCAAGTTTCATTCCTGGGCTCCCATTCTTTCTGAGGACAATGTCGGTCTGACTTTAAACTCCAGCAATCTTCTAAATACTTTTCAGTTCGATCTCATTGCAGATCACGACAGAAAAGATCATAAGTGGAAAAATACAGTGCGGGCAACTTATTCCGGTTTGTATCCGATCTTTCAAATTGACGCTTCTCAGGAATGGCAGGAAGAAAGAACGTCTTGTGATGCTCGGGGGACTGAAAACTTGACAAGCTGTAGTGTTCAGGAAATTGATGCTAGGATAATTCTTCCCCTGAATCTGTCACGCGGAATTAATAATCGATTTCTTAAACTGTACGCGGGAGGAGAGGCTCTTCGCGCAGCTCCAAGATCTACGATTGAAGATCCCGCTGTCCTGTGGGTCAACTCATACAATTTTGGACTCACAGCTTCTCAGTTTCGAAATGGTGCATTCCGAGACTTCTGGCCAGGTTTTTCTCAGGCATTGAGTTTCGAATATGAAAAGACGACCCCAGAAAGTGGGGCAACAGGTCAAAGGACTGCCTTTTTTGGATTGGCTTATATTCCCGGTCTTCTCAAGCAACACAAGCTAAGAGTTAGGGCTAGCGTTGAGGTTCAAAACCCAGATACTTGGTTGTATGAGACCGATCTCGATTTGGCTCGTGGTTACGATTTTGTTTTTCGAAATCAGCTGAGCACCTTTGGAATTGATTACAAATTTCCTTTGAGCTATCCCGATATCGCCATCGGAAATCTGGTTTTTGTAAAGCGCGTTTTAGGCGGTTTCTTTTACGACCACAGCATGGGAAATAGCGAGAGCTTAACCACAAGCGTTGAAGACTTTTCCGCAAGGTCTGCTGGAGCTGAGCTTCGTTTCGATTTTCACCTCTTCGATTGGCCTCTTGAATTTCAGGCGGGAGTAAGAGCTGGAGTTCGTCTTGACGATTTAATGGGACCAGGTGATCAACTGGACAAGAAAGGATTCTTTGTCAAGCCAGTCGTATTTGGTGTAGGCTTTTAGCTTTCCCGAAGATCCGGTCTAATTAGGGGGATCTTTTGCACATTTAAAAGGTCACCCGCGCTTCTGCAAAACCGAAGGAAAAGGCCATGAAGAACGATAAAGAGAAAGATCCAGGATCCAATTTTATCCACCAGATCGTGGAACAAGATCTGGAGAAAGGAACCAATGGTGATCGGGTTCTGACCCGTTTTCCTCCAGAGCCGAACGGATATTTGCATATCGGACACGCTCAATCTATTGGCCTCAATTTTTCCATCGCTTCGAAGTATGGAGGAAAAACCAATCTGAGATTTGACGACACCAATCCAACGACCGAAGATATAGAGTTTGTCGAGTCCATTAAACGAGATATTAAGTGGCTCGGATTTGATTGGGAGGATCGCCTGTATTTCGCTTCAGACTACTTCGAGAAACTCTACGATTTAGCGATTGGTTTAGTAAGGAAGGGAAAGGCCTATGTAGACTCATCAAGTCTTGAAGAGATTAGAGAAATGCGAGGTAGCGTCACTGAGCCTGGACAAAATAGTCCGTTTAGAGACCGTTCAGTCGAGGAGAATCTTGAGCTTTTTGCCGGGATGAGAGCTGGCGAATTTACCGATGGGAGCCATGTTTTAAGGGCCAAGATTGACATGGCATCACCAAACATGCTTCTCCGAGATCCTCTTCTCTATCGGATTAGAAAGGCTCATCACTATCGTACAGGCGATGATTGGTGCATCTACCCGATGTATGACTATGCCCACCCTCTGTCTGATGCCATTGAAGGTGTTACACATTCAATTTGCACGCTCGAGTTTGAGGTTCATAGACCACTTTATGATTGGCTGATCAAGAATGCAGATGTCACTTTCGTGTCGCGACAGTATGAGTTTGCTCGCTTGAACCCAGATTTCATGGTAACCAGCAAGAGGAAGCTAAAGAAGCTTGTTGCGGAAGGCCATGTCAGTGGATGGGACGATCCGCGTATGCCCACAATTGCTGGCCTTAGACGTAGAGGCGTTACACCGACCGCTATACGAGCTTTTTGTGAGAAGGCCGGAGTTTCAAAAGTTGATTCCCGAACGGGGATATCCTTGTTTGAATATTGCCTACGAGATGAATTGAACTCGATTGCTCCGCGAAGGATGGCAGTGCTGGAGCCTCTAAAAATAACATTGTCCAATTGGGAAGATGGTCGAGTTGAGATGATGCCAGCTCCTTATGGTCCAATTTTCGATGGAAAGAATGAAAAGGGCCTAGAAGGAAGCTCTTCAGAGGATAAAAGACTCATGCCTTTGACCAAGGAGCTTTTTATTGAAAGGTCTGATTTTTCAGTCGAAGCTCCGAAAGGCTTTAAAAGACTGATTCCTGGTGGTGACGTGAGATTACGACATGGATACATTATTACGTGTGACGAAGTAGTCAGAAATGAAAGCGGAGATGTAGAGGAGTTGATTTGTAGCTATGACCCCTCTAGTAAGAGCGGTTCCGACAAGAGTGGCAAAAAGGTAAAGGGCACGATTCACTGGGTCTCTGCAAGCAGATCAGTCCCTGTAAGGATCAATCTATTCGATCGTCTCTTCGCTGTGGAGAATCCGAACATTGTTCAGGAAGGACAGAGTTTCATGGATCATCTTAATCCAGATTCACTCCGAGTCATTGAGAAGGCGCGGGTCGAACCAAGTGTTTTGGATTTGTCTAAAGAAGAACGCATCCAGTTTGAGCGGCACGGGTATTTCTTTCAAGACGAAGAATCTTCGGAAGAGGAATTGGTTTTCAACATGATCGTTGGTCTCAGAGACACTTGGGCAGCTGGTGAGGAAAAGACATCGAAAAATAACGAGGAAAAAGACGCCCATGTTCAAAAGGAACAGGTATTGAGCGATGAGCAAATTAAGGCAAGAGATGAGATTCTATCGCAGTATGACATCAGCGACGAATTCGCAATTATCATCTCCGAGTCCGAGTTGCTAATTAAGGTGATGTCCGAAACCGTTCAGACTGGTTCTTCGGCTAGTGATGCTGCTAATTGGGTCGTGAATGACGTACTCAGAGTCTCAAAAGACGGAGATTTGAAATTCACTGGAGCCCAACTTGCAGAGCTCATATCCATGGTAAATGCGGACCACATTTCTGCTTCGATAGGCCGTAAGGTCTTTGAAGAGATGGCTTCATCAGGAAAGGATCCAGAAAGTATTGTGGAGGAGGAATCTCTTTCACAAATTTCGGATAGTTCGGAGCTACAAGCTATCGTTAACCAAGTACTTGAAGAACATGCCGACAAGGTAGAGATCTATCGATCTGGAAAGACAGGCGTCGCTGGATTCTTGGTTGGCCAGGTAATGCAAAAGACAGGAGGAAAAGCGAATCCGAAGATGGTAAAGGACTTAATCGTCGGGTCTATCTAATGGATCGCTTAGCTCGTCTCAAGGATTTCTATCCCCATCTTGAAACACGAAGCCCTGGGCTTTCCGATTGGTCGGTAGCAATGCAGATTGAACATATTCTCAGAGCCCGAATCGTGATGTATATGGCTCTGGAGCGATCGACACCGGGGGAGAAGAAAAAGAAACTCACTCCTGTCGGAAGATTAATCTTTGCCGCTGGTCGTTTTCCGCGAGGGCGTGCAAAATCACCAAAAGTGGCTCTGCCCTCAGATAGCATAGACGAAGTAGATTTAGATCGACTTTTCATTAAGGCACAAGAGTGGGATTCAAAAATCCCAAATGTTGATGAAAGAGCGTGGTTCAAGCACCCTTATTTCGGAATTTTGGATCGAGATGCAACTGTCAAATGTGTCGAGATCCACGATTATCACCACATCAAAATAATTGAGGAAATGATTGCGGGCTCGTGATCAATAAATTTCCCCTAGCGAAATTGCCGCCAGATACTGCGATGGGCAGTTTTGCCTAGCTTTGTAGATTTCTTGGATTCAAAGTACCAGTTTAATTCGAGTATTAGTCTGTATTATCGACGAAAAGCTGTCACATTAAATTCGATTGTGCGTTATACTGTAAAGAGATGCTTGGTCTAGAGAGGAAGAGCAATTTTGTCCCCAATAGCATACTGTCTTATTGGCGAGGAGTAATTTTAGAGTTCGTCAAGGCTATTTTTTGATTCAACGAGACCATGCAAACTAGCGAGTCGGCGATCCCTTCTACCCTTAGAATTAATTTTTCGAATGCAGAAAACCATTGACATTAATTGTGATCTAGGGGAAAGTTTTGGGCGATATCTCCTAGGCCGTGATGAGGATTTAATGCCTCTTGTTAGTTCTTGCAATATTGCATGTGGCTTCCACGCTGGAGATCCAAGTACCATGAGACGGACCGTCGAAAATGCTTTGGCAAGCGGTGTAAAAATTGGGGCCCATCCTTCTTTCCCGGATTTGCAGGGCTTTGGAAGGCGTGAAATGATTATTCCACTAGATGAGTTGCGAGACATGGTGGTCTATCAGGTGTCAGCCCTTAAAGGCATCGTTGAAGTTGCTGGCGGGAAACTACATCATGTCAAACCGCATGGCGCACTTTATAACATGTCGGCAAAGGATCAGAAGATCGCTGAAAGTGTGGTCGCTGGAATTGCATCTATCGACAAGAAATTAAAAATCTATTCAACGCTTGGATCCGAAATGGCTCAAGCTGCCATTAGACGGTCTATGACGGTTCTATATGAGGCCTTTTCTGACCGGAGGTATAACTCGGACCTGTCTCTTGTTGGGCGCGAAATCAATGGTTCAGTCCTTACTTCAAGTCGGGAAATTGTTAAGCAAGTCATCCAAGTGGTTACAGAGGAAAAGATCGAAACCATGGAGGGGGACATCGTCAAAATTAAAGCTGACACGATTTGCGTACATGGAGATAACCCTAGAGTAGTAGAGATCGTGCTAGAGCTGAAGTCTCACCTCAGCGATGCAGGATATACGGTTTCTTAATTCAAATATTTGGTGCGTGGAAAAGCTCTACCGTGCCACCATTTGTCTCTAAGAGATCGACATACCATTGATAGCTCGCATTGGTGTGAGTTCGCTGGGAATCTAGCCCCCAGATAACCGTCAATGTGTTTTTGCTCTTTTCGTGGGTCTTGGTTCTCTGAGAGTCTTTTACACAATTTGCGCAGGGACCCAGACTGTCCCAAAGACAAAGAAGTCCAGAAATATTCATTACCTGCCCTGACGGGTTAAAAATGTATTCTGTCTCTGCCTCGGCGCACCTGATAGACAAAGGCGGAGTCGCCTTGTCAAAATCGATCACGCTAATACCCAATCCTGAATGGAGGGAAACGACATTACAAATATCAACAGCTAAATTGATGGATGACAGGATTTCCTCATTTGAGGCGCGGACTAAGTATTCTGGAGAAGGTTTTGCACGACCAGTTGGTTTGTATCCATTATGTCGTATCAAATTTCTCATCTCACTTCGGATCTCTTCACTTCGCCTGACGGGAGCATCGAAGTCGACGGCGAATCCCTTAAGTACTGCCGATGGTGTCTTCATAGTCCCCAAGTCTTCCTGAAAGGAAGTCGAAAATATGACTGCATTCAGATTGGGGTGCTCGGTGATTTCTATCATCATGAACCTTAATTATGGTTCATGGAAAATAGTCGAGATATGCAGAAGAAGTCTAAATTAGGGCGTAGAAATTAATGGAAGCTATAGTGACGCCCGTTCTGGAGTTATCAATAGCTTGAGATTTCTTAACTGATTTCAAGAGCTAAGATGTTCTTGCAAAGCCTATCCGGAGATGAAAAATATGCTCGCTAATCCAGCAAAACTCAACAGGACAACTACGCAGAATAAGACGCGCCATTTTTTATAGTTTACTGGTCGCTCTATGCTTCTTCCACCACTCGCGATAGAAGCGAAGTAGGATTGTTGACGTCCGTGTGGAATGTTTTTATACCGTTTTTCTGGTGCAATATAGGTCTCCTCGGATATCGGGGTGCTTTCCAACTCAGGCTTGAGGCTCGCTTGCTCGGTCGCTTGATTTAGCATGGGGGGTATGGTAGTAGATGGTGTAACCCTGGTATAAGGACTAGCGAGAAAATCGGTCAAAAAAGACCACGCGTCAAGCTTATTAGCCAATTAAACGCCATTTTGTTCACTTTGGCCTCGCTATGGATGCGAATCCAAGGATTTGCAACTCTATTTCCCTTCAAATTCTCAAGGTGCTGACGCTTTTTGAACTTGTGCTACTCTGCCGCTGCGCAGGCTTCCCAGAGCCCGGATAGATAGCTGGCGCCCAAAGCTCTGTCAAATAAACCATATCCAGGTCTACCGGTTTCGGCCCAAATCATCCTTCCGTGGTCAGGTCGCATGGGACCTGAAAAGCCGATTTCTACCAAAGCCTTGACCACTTCGAGCATATCCACATTACCGAAAGAACTTGGATGTTCGCATTCCTGAAAATTATTCCGGCCGGGCAGATATTTTACATTTCTTAAATGAGCAAAATGAATTCGGTCTCCCAGTGTGCGGATTAATTCTGGCAGATTATTATCGGGTCGTGCTCCAAGTGAACCTGTGCAGAAAGTGATTCCGTGAACGGGGTCGTCGTTTAGTGATACGTATTTTTGCAAGGCTTCCCCGGACGTAATTAATCTTGGTAGGCCAAAAATGGGCCACGGAGGATCTGCTGGGTGTATTGCCATTTTGACTCCAAGGGAAGAGGCAACTGGTATGACTCGATCAACAAAATACGCAAGATTGTCCCAGAGCTGGCTTGACGAGATTTTTTGATATTGAGAGAGTAGCCTTCCAAGTTCTTCCGCGGTGAAAGTCGCTGACCAACCAGGCAAATGCCCGGTGCCTTTGCTAAGGTCAAAGGACTCGATCGATTTGTGCTCATAAGAAAGAGCGGTAGATCTATCTGGATTAACAACAGCGAGATTCGTCCTCATCCAATCGAATACCGGCATAAAATTGAAACAGACGACCGGAATGTCCAGCTCACCTGCATGCTCGAGAGATCGGCAATAGTTGTCTATGTATCTATCTCTAGAAGATAGACCCAATTTAATGTCTTCATGTACGGCGATACTTTCCAAGACACTTATTTCCATGTCCTCGGACGCTACTCTTTCCTTCAATTCTGCAAGGGCGTTTTTCGGCCAGACTTCTCCGACCTGCGGCTCATAAAGAGCTGTGACTATGCCCCTCATTCCTGGTATCTGCCGGATTTCCTTGAGACTGACCGGGTCATCTTGTCCGTACCATCGAAAGGATAATTTCATCTGCGTGTTTTGTCTGGATTTTCTTTTTTGGTAGCCTCTCGACTGACCGGCTAGCACTTATCTTCCATTAGAGAGCCGACAATATTTGACCACCATTTACTAGAATATAATTAATCGCATGTCCTCCCCAAGCCAAGAATATTTAGAAAAGTCAGCAGGAATTCTTTCGACCGTGACTCAGCAAATCGACATGATTAGAAGTTCAGCAGGATTATTTGCTGAGGCTATTTTGAATGAGAGAATGGTTCATGTTTTTGGCTCAGGACACAGCAGAATCATGACAGAAGAAATGTGGCCTCGCTATGGCTCTTTTCCAGGATTCAATCCCATGGTAGAGCTTTCCCTATCATTTCATAATTTGGTTATAGGCTGCAATGGTCAGCGTCAGGCGATGTTTTTGGAAAATGTGACTGGGCTAGCTGAAAGAGTGCTTCGCAATTTTGATTTGGATAATCGGGACGTCGGCCTCGTGATTTCCTCCAGTGGTTGCAACATCGTGCCAATCGAAATGGCCGAGGGCTTCAAAAAGCTGGATATGAAAGTTGTTGGTATTATTAGCAAGTCTCATTCTGAGGCAAGTACGAGTAAAGATCCTCGAGGAGTGAAGCTCTCGGATTTCTGTGATATCGTTCTTGACACCGGTGCACCTGTCGGAGATGCCATGGTGAAAATCGAGAATCTTGATACTCCCGTTGCTCCTGGATCCACAGTGGGAGGGTGTCTTCTTATTAATAGCCTTAAGGCAGAGACTGCCGATCTTTTGACAAAAGGGGGAATGCCGCCAAAAGTCTTGAGTTCGGGTGCGGTGGTCGGTCCTGAGCGAGCCGTGGAATTGTTTGAATCAGCCTACGATGAACATGCACACCGCATAGCCAAGTACTACGAGAAAGTAGGGAGATAGGCACTGGTCACTTGTTTCTAGATACTAGCAATCTAGCTGCTAGCCTTCAGTCTAAGCGGCAGTCTGGTCACTAAATAGATACCTTGGCAAACTCTCATGACGAAAACCAGCAGCCGGTAGCTGGTGCCCAGTAGCCAGTTTGATAGTTTTGGCATGATATATGCATGACTGTATTATGGTATAGGATTACAGTAATACAGTCTCATTATGAAGCACCTGACAGAAACTAGGAACCAACGAAACACCACTTTGCTGGGAATTTCCACCGCTGTTCTATTTGTCTTTGGGATTATCTACTGCAGCGGAATAGATCAAGACCTTCTACAAGCGAGTCTGACCTTTCCATTCTTTTACCATGCCTTTCCTCCTGCAAAAAAAAGGAAAAGCGAATAAGTCTTTTGGGAATTACCTGAGAGCACGGGGTCGACCTTTCACAGCGGGTCGACCCTTTTTAATACCCATGAATTAGGCTTGCCTATCACTATCCAGATTGAGGATTACCGTCTACGCGAAATCGGATCCAAATACTTAGGATGTACAGAACGATTATCGAGAGGCAAATGAGCAATACGATCAAAAGAAGAGGAGCGCTTACTCCTTTGGCTAGGTAGGCTAAGAACAAGAGAATCACTCCAGAAATCCCTTTCAATATGGAGTCCTTTTTATGCACTTTTTCGTCGATTCCCTCGTAGGTCTTGAAGCTAGATTCCATAACACTCAGACAAAGGAGGGAGAATCCGCAGGCTCCTACTAGCAACCAGCCAGAATGATGGCCATCGAGATGTTTAACGAGATCTAAAAGCCCGGCGCCAACGGCAGTTAGAGCCATAAAGAGGAAAAGGTGACTGAATCCCCACAGATTGTGTCTCCAAATTCCGACTTTAAGAGTTCGGTTAGCCACAGTATCGAAATAGACCCACCAAAGCAGGAAGGGGATGAGAGCGCAACCAATTGTGAGGAGACTCAATCCTATAGGAAAATTTTGATGAGAAGACAGGCCACCAATCATTCCGGCGATCGATTCACCTAGAACTAAAATCGCAAATAGTCCATATCTCTCCCGAAGCTTTGCGGAGGTGACCTGTGCGAATGCATGAGCATCCCCATAGGAAAATGCTGCGACGGTAGGCGCTATGAAATCCATTAAAATACCGCCACCCCATAAGTAAAATCTTGGCGGACCCTCGACAAACAAGGACGCAAGAAAGAACAGAATCGATATGCTATAGCAGATGAGCCAAGGTCTCTGCATTCTACCTATGATTCCCTCTTCCGGATCATGAAATCCGGTTCGCCACCAGAGAATCGTCATAAATAGGTGGTGAAGCATATAAGACAATCCAAAGCCAAACGAACTTTCACCAAAGGCATGGTGAGCATGCACCGCCATTCCGACAACTGTCAAGAGTTGAATAAAGGTGAAAACTCTAATACTGATATCTTCCGTTTCGAACATATCATGGTAATAGGCCCCATCCTTCCAGGCGAAATAGACAGGTAAGAAAAGGAAGGCAAAGATTCCCAGATTCTCGATACTGGGGTGCTCAGCTAAGGCATGAGCAAGTTGTGCGACCGTAACGACGTAGACCAAGTCGTAAAACAGTTCTAGCCAGGTGACCGGTCGGTGACTAGCTAAATCACGGGCAATCGGTTTGTGCCAAATTGTTCTAAATTTCCCAGCCATAAATCAATATTTATTTATGGTCAAGCTTGAAAGTCCTAGAATAACCGTAAGTCCTATTCAAGCCAAAATGGGTTTACGAACGATCCTTTTGGGTAAGTAAATTTTGACAATGTCAAAATACCGGAGTCATCGATATTGGGAAAAGAAGGAGGGGGGTTCTCCATCACGAATCACTTACTTGAGCTAGAAAAATGGTGGAAGCCCTTATTCGGATTAGGGTAAGGGCTTCGGTCAGTCTACTTTTGTGGCGCTGATTGCCAGAGAACATTCATGATGACCCATTTGTCATCTAGCTTGACGAGATGAAAATAATCCATTCCCCACTCAGCGGTTAGCTTAGCTGTCGCTGTTTTATCCGTAATCTCGAAGACCTCGATATCTCTAGGTGAGTCGTCATTGGCGCTCTTTCCATCTTTATTCCAATTGCCAGCCAGTTTGTGTAGCTGATCATAGGTCATGTCTAGATGTCCGGAGTATTCGTTCTTATCTGAACTGAACCAGTAGCCACGCTTTCTTAGCTCTGGGTGAACACTCTTCTCGATTCTGGCTGGATCTACTTTATAGATACCTTCTACATAATCGCTAATAGCCGAGTTGACCATTGAATATTCAGGATGATCGACGATATTTTCTTTTGGATTTTGATCGATCGCAAAACTTCCAAATGCGACTGCGAACACGGCCACTGCGGCGGTCCATTGTGATAGAACTGTTTTCATTCCTCTGAGGGTTTTCTGAAAGATGTTGTAAGTGGTGTCCGTCTTTGATAGATGCCTTTAAGTCAATTCTGAACCTATGATAAAGGTTCTATTTCACAGAGAGAAATATTTCGACCTCGGCATTATTCCAATCATAACTCTTTTCTCCATACACCTCAAAGTCAAAAGTATAGGCCCTGTTGATGTCTGATTCCCAGATCTCCCTCCAAGCCATTCCTATGCAATCAGGCATTTTTCCCTTGGCCAGATGCAGGTGGTAATCTTGTATTGGGATCTCAACGCATATCATGCCGCCAGGTGTCTCGGCATCATCGTTAACTTCACAGCCGATGAAATAAGCGAATGGCTTGGTATGATCACCGTCGTAATCGTGGTACACCGCATAGACCTTTTGGTCCGTCTTTCCGGCTATGGCATCACGACATTTTTCTACCTCAAATCGGGCCCAAAGTCCCCCGATATCTTGCATCGATTGGTTGTTTTCGTTGGTCGTTTTAGACGTGAGACCGATACCAATCAATCGTTTTGCCTTCTGGTTATGAGTACTCATTCGATCCGCTTTTAAGATTTATGGAAACAAGTTCAACATTTTCGCTAACTCCTTTCAATTTAGAGGCTCCATGGGTTGCGATCACGAAATCCTTTGATGCTAGGTCTTTTTGAATTATCAATTTTCTGTCTGCAAGGAGAAACACTCCCAGTTCTTTGGCCTTTCCTTCAAGCCGAGCTGCAAGATTTACCGGATCCCCAGAATAAACGAGATCTCGTTTCAGATCGCCGATTTCGGCTGTGACCACTTCACCACCTGCCACCCCGGCCCTAAATTCGGGCACCAGGTCATATCTCCTCAAGTAGCGTTCTCGCTGATTCTGAACAATTTCGTGGATGTCCCAGAAGCATCGGATGAAATTGCCATTCTGGATCCCTTTTGAAAGAGGCCAAGTCACGACAACCTCATCGCCGACATATTGATAAATTTCGCCTTCGGTTTCAAGGATGGGCTCAACGATATCGCTGAAAAAATCGTTTTTAAATTGATTGAACATGATCGGACCCAGTTTCTCAGAAATCTGAACGGAGCCCTTCAAATCAAGAAACATGAAAAGGCGATCCTCCTTTCTCGGCGTCTCATATCGACCGAAAAATAGCTTGGTCGTTTTCCCAGGGCCAAGAATTCGTCGGATCTGTCGGGCGAAGTTGATCGCGGCGCTGAGTGTGACGTAAAGCACAATCGAGATGTAAAATCGTCGTCCAGTGACTCGGTCCAGAAATTCTTGGCTCTTGAAAACTTCTATCAAAGAGCCTCCGATGGATCCAAAATTAATAGAGAGCGCAATGTACAAGGTGACCATTGAAGTCACCAGTATGGTATAAAAGATGGTCCGAATGATAAGTCGTTGGGCTATCCCGATTCGTCCAACGATGTCCGGGATAAAACGCATCTCAAAGTAAGCGGAGAGAAGACCTGTCGGAATACCTAGGAGAGCTACGATCCAAAGCGGTCGGTAAATCCGATCATCGTCAATCAAAAAGACGACAGCACACCCAACTACGATCCATCCAATGATATAGCCCAGAACTGACTTGGCAATCAGTCCACGTCGTCTGCGAGAGAGACGTCGCAGGGAGGTGAATAGACCCGGACTCTTGCTAGGGGTAGGGGAGGGCATGATTTTAATATAGTCTGGCAAGGGGTTATCGGTAAACTCAGATTACCATGCTGGATCTTCTTCAAAATATAGACGAAGATACTTTCTCTCAAGATGATTTTATCTTTGTATTGAAGTAAGTTTATGGATGCAATCCCTACACCTCAACGAGGATCGATTTTTCGATCCAGATCCTACAATACGCTCCGTCGCCAGAGAGCTTTATTCGGAAACCAAGTCCCTAGCTATTGTTGGTCCACATGGACACGTGGAACCATCTCTTTTGGCAGAGAATGAATCCTTTCCGGAGCCGGCGTCTCTTTTCATTACTCCCGATCACTATGTCTTTCGCATGCTCTACTCGCAGGGCATCGATCTTGAGGATTTAGGTATTCCGAGCCTAGATGGAACTGTCGTGGAAACGGATTCACGAAAGATCTGGAAGTTGTTTGCGGATCATTACTACCTCTTTGCCGGGACACCGACCGGAGCGTGGTTTGATCATGCCTTACACGAGGTTTTTGGGATCAGACATCGTCTTGATTCTGATTCTGCGATGTTTATCTACGATGAAATAAGTGAAAAGCTGGGATCACCTGAATTCAGACCTAGGGCTCTTTTCGATCAATTCAATATTGAGGTCTTGACGACGACCGATGCCGCTACAGATAGTCTTGAGCATCATAAAGCGATTATCGATTCTGATTGGAATGGCAGAGTTCTTCCCTGCTTTCGTCCTGACAAACTTTTTAGGATCTCGAATCCGTCGTGGAAAGAGCAACTCTCTTTATTGGAGAAGGTCACCGGGAAGGCAATAGAGAGCTTTTCTGATTTCATATTGGCGATCGAATCGAGACGGTCCTTTTTTAGATCAATGGGGGCGACCTCCACCGATCACGCTGTGATGGAGCCATGGACGAAATCGTTTCAACCCGGAGAAGAAGATGTCCTGTTCACTAAAGCCAACATGGGTACCGCGGACTTGCGAGATCAAGCCCATTTCGAGGCCGGAATGCTGATGGAGATGGCTCGCATGAGCACTGGAGATGGAATGGTTATGCAGATTCATCCTGGTTCATTTTTGAACCACAATGTCAACCTAACTCGTCGCTTCGGCGCAGACAAAGGATGCGATATTCCCATCTCCACGGAATACACCGGTAATCTTCGTGAGCTACTGAATACATTTGGTAACGACAAGAACTTTAGGTTCATCGTTTTCACTCTGGACGAAACGACCTATACGAGGGAGTTAGCTCCACTAGCTGGTCATTATCCCGCCATGTTTCTTGGACCAGCCTGGTGGTTTCACGATAGCATCGCCGGGATGACAAGGTACCGCGAGCAAGTCACCGAGTCGGCTGGGGTATATAATACCGTGGGCTTCAATGATGACACTAGAGCTTTTTGCAGTATCCCTGCTAGACATGACCTGAGTAGACGCGTTGATGCGAACTACTTGGCTAATCTTGTCGCACGTCATATCATAGACCTGAGTGATGCGCGAAAATTGGCCAGAGCGATGGCTTATGATCTCGTAAAATCAGCTTACCGATTATAGATTAACCTTTTCTCATGTTTGCTAGGGCCTCTTTTCGAATCTTTGGAATATCTCTACTACTACTGACGCTAAGTTGCGGTGGAGAGGGATCCGTTAAAGTTTTGAAACTGGGTCACGGACTGAGTTCGGATCATCCTGTCCATAAAGGAATGGCTTTCATGGCAGAAACTCTTGCTGAGAAATCTGGCGGATCGATGCGCA
Source organism: Rhodothermales bacterium (assembly GCA_965250215.1). Lineage (GTDB taxonomy): Bacteria > Bacteroidota > Rhodothermia > Rhodothermales > DATKEJ01 > CBDFNN01. The sequence continues at coordinate 1,339,225 of CBDFNN010000004.1, forward strand.
TCGATATCTACCCTAGCCAACAGCTTGGAAGTGAAAGACAACTTATTGAGCTGGTTCAGATCGGGAGCCTTGCCATGGTAAAAACATCGGGTGCTGTTCTCGAAAGCTTTTCTCCCTCGGCAGCCGTATTGAGTCTGCCATACGTTTTCAAAAATGAGGCGCACCGCTACAAGATTTTTGAAAACGAAATTGGCCGAGAGATACTTCTTGGAGCAGCGAAGTATCGCCTTCGTGGTTTGACTTACTACGATGCTGGAAGTCGCAGCTATTACACCGTTGATAAGCCGATTGAACGACCAGAAGACCTAGCCGGATTAAAGATCCGGGTCCAAGAAAGCAAAACGGCTATGGACATGGTGCGATCCATGGGCGGATCTCCAACTCCAATTTCATGGGGCGAGCTTTACACCTCCCTTCAACAGGGTGTGGTTGATGGAGCGGAAAACAACCCACCTTCATTTCATCTATCTAGGCACTACGAGATCGCGAAATACTATTCGATCAACGAGCACACAGGTGTACCCGACGTTCTAATGATTGGAACAGAGGTTTGGAAAGAATTGACGCCGCAGCAGCAGATATGGGTGCAAGAGGCTGCAGATGAGTCATTTCAGGCACAAAAAAAATTCTGGAAGGAGTCTGTAGATGAAGCGCTGGTGGCCGTTCAAGCAGCTGGTGTTCAGATCATTTACCCGGAAAAGGAGCCCTTTATGGACAAGGTTAATCCAATGCTAGAGTCTTACAAGGACACACAACCAGAGATATATGATTTGATCAAGAGAATTCAGGCGATACCCTAATGATATCTATCAAACACTCGCTCGATAAAATTCTTGGATGGGTCCTAGTCGTTTTGATGGGCATATCAGTTGTTAACGTTCTTTGGCAGGTTTTTAGCCGTTTCATCTTGAATGACCCAAGCACCTTCACGGATGAGCTCGCAAGGTTTTTATTGATTTGGATTGGAATCCTTGGTGCGGCCTATGCTGCTGGAAAACACCTACATCTGGCCATCGATCTTTTCCAAGATCGAGCCTCGGATCAGACTCGTCAGAAAGTGATGGTCTTTGTAGATGTCTGCATTTTCGTGTTTTCATTTTTTGTCATGGTCATTGGCGGATGGAGTCTGGTAAGTGTGCAGCTCGAACTTGGTCAATTGTCTCCTGCCCTGCAGTTTCCCCTCGGATATGTATACGTGGTTGTTCCTCTTAGCGGACTGATCATGTGTTTCTACTCGCTAGTCTTTTTGAAAGAACGATTCAAAGTGATGAAGGGAGGGAGTAGCGAATTGGAAGAGATCTCCCTATAAACATATCCTGATGGAGTTTGCCAATATTTTTGTTCTGATTATTTCCTTCCTGATCTTTCTCTTGATGCGGGTACCAGTTGCTTATAGCATTGGTCTTTCAGCCGCTTTGACGATGTTAATGTCGATTCCTTCGCTACCAACTGTCACGACGATTGCTCAGCGAATGGCGACTGGTCTTGATTCATTTACACTTTTAGCTATTCCATTTTTCATCCTTGCGGGGCAGCTGATGAACAGTGGCGGAATTGCCTCTAGGCTAATCAATTTTGCAAAATCCTTACTTGGCACCTTACCTGGCGGATTGGCTCACGTTAATGTTGTCGCTTCTATGCTATTTGGTGCCATCAGCGGATCTGCAGTTGCAGCAGCTTCGGCGATTGGTGGAGTCATGGGCCCCAGAATGGAAGAAGAGGGCTACGATAAAAATTTCGGAGCTGCGGTTAATATCACTGCGTCTACCACTGGGTTGATCATTCCACCGAGCAATGTATTGATCGTTTACTCGCTGGCCAGTGGGGGCGTGTCCATCGCTGCACTTTTCCTTGCCGGATATTTACCAGGAATTTTACTTGGTTTATCACTTATGGTAGTTGCCGGCTTTATTGCAAAAAAGGAAGGTTACCCAGTTGGCGATAGAGTCCAACTAAAGGAAGTTGCGAAAAACTTTATCTCAGCGATACCAAGTCTTTTCATGCTGTTTCTCGTGATTGGCGGAATCGTTGCTGGCGTTTTCACAGCTACTGAAGCAGCTGCGATTGCCGTTTTGTATGCGCTGATTCTGTCCTTCATCTACAGGGAAATTTCCGTAAGCAGTCTTCCAAAGATCCTTCTTGATTCGGCTGTCACAACCGCTGTCGTCATGTTGCTTATCGCGACATCGATCGCTCTGTCATGGATCATGTCCTTTGAGAATATACCACAGAATATTAGTGCGGCTTTGCTCGCGTTATCGGATAGCCCAGTCGTCATCCTTCTGATAATAAATGTCGTATTATTGGCGGTTGGTACATTTATGGACATCACGCCAGCTGTTCTGATTTTCACTCCGATTTTTCTTCCGGTCGCCATCAGCTTGGGAATCGATCCAACACATTTCGGAATTATAATGGTACTCAATCTGTGTATCGGGCTTTGCACTCCGCCAGTGGGCTCGGTTCTTTTTGTAGGTGTCGGGATCGCAGATACCTCTATTACTAAAGTTATAAAACCTCTGATGCCGATGTTCATCGCCATGATCATCGCGCTTTTCATCGTGACCTATGTCCCTTGGTTGAGCTTGGCCTTACCAAACTTTTTCGGTTATTAAGCAGGAATTACATTGCGTCTGAATAAAAAGACTATTGAGAAAATTGAGCCGCGCGCGGCGGAATTGACTAGCCTTCCGGAAAAGGTTCTACAATTTGGAACAGGTGTTTTTCTTCGCGCCTTTGTGGATTACTTCATTGATCAGGCAAATCGAAAGAGTCAATTCAATGGACGAGTGGTCATGGTCGCATCCACAAAAAGTGGAAGAGTGGATTCCATTAATAGCCAAGATGGTCTCTACACCGTGCTGGTTCAGGGCATAGAGAAAGGGGAGACGATTGACAATACCGTAATTATTTCGTCGGTCAGTCGTGCTATAGCGGCCAGCGATCAATGGGAAGAGGTACTGGACATCGCAAGAAGTGAAGACCTTGAGCTAGTGATATCTAACACGACCGAGGTCGGGCTTCAATACGACCCGGAAGATAGAGATTATTTCAATCCACCTAAGTCCTTCCCCGGGAAACTTGCCCTTGTCTTGAAAGCCCGTGCGGAGAAATTCAATTACGATCAAACAAAGGGTCTTCTGATTATTCCTTGTGAGCTTCTTGATCAGAATGGAGAACGTCTAAAGTCGATTCTAACCAAACTGATGGACGATTGGAGATGGGAAGATGATCTAAAACATTGGATATTGGAAGCGAACACCTTCTGTAATTCCTTGGTAGATCGCATAGTACCCGGATCCTGTCCCAGCCCGGAATCTTTGGGCTACAGTGACGAACTAGCGATTTCCGCTGAGCCTTATAGACTTTGGGCCATTGATAGTGATCGAGGTCGACTAGCCGAATTAGGTCTGGCTGACGCAGATCATGGAATAATTGTTTGCGATGATATCGAACCCTATCGACTTAGAAAAGTCCGTCTTTTGAATGGCATTCATACTGCTATGGTACCGGTTGCCATACTAGCTGGCCACACGCTGGTTCGCGATGCAATGCATGATCCAGAGATAAACGACTTTGTCGAGAAGATGCTCTACGATGAAATATTGCCGACTGTCAATGTAGAGGGGGCACGTGAATTCTCGGACGAAGTGCTGGACCGATTTAGAAATCCATTTATCGATCATGAGTTGATCCGCATCATGCTGCACGCAACCATGAAAATGCGAGTCAGAGTAGTACCAAGTATTCTTCGCTATCGAGAGATATTCGGGGCGGCACCAGAGGGGCTGAGTCGAGGTCTACTATCCTATCTGAAATTTAAGAGGGGTAGCGGAGATCGAAACATAGATGGTGTTGAGATCCGCGACGAACCGCCGGACAAAATGGGACCAAGGGTCAAGGCCTTACTAGACGAGGGAGGGATTGATGGCGTTCTTTCGAGTCAAGAACTTTGGGGGGAAGATTTGAGTTTTCTATCTAAAATGGCTAAGGATTAGGCTAATAGAGCTACTAGGTATCCCAAGATGCCGCTATTTTTCGTCACTCGCTGTTCTTAGTTGAACCAAACGAAACTCAGTAGAACGCTCATTGCGACTCCGATGGCCATGCCACCGAGAAGATCATTTGTTGCGATTCCAGTCAGCACACCAACTCCAATTCCGATCGCGATTCCATAGCCTAAGACTTTGGCCGGATTCGCCTTTGTGCTTCCTAGACTAGAATTATCTGACATATCTCCTACTCGCCAGCTCTTGCTAATCCGATTCCAGATCCAATTGCCACGCCGACAATAATTCCAACGATCCAAGATCCAATCAGATAATACCCGACCGCTGCTCCAATCAGCAATCCCAAAGCGATGCTGACATCTAATGTATCAGCGGCTGTTTGTGTGTTTGATGCCATTCAAATTACCTCCAGTTAATTATGTATAGCGTTGTTAATGACGGATTATTTATAGCACGGATCCAAGCGATTGAGAGAATTTAACATTCCGATAACAATAGATAGGAATTCATAGGAAATCGGCAATTCGGCAAATCGCATGGAAATTGTAGCTGTCCGCTCCTTACAGTTAGGCGCTTAGGTGATTGTTGGCAAGTTGTTTTGCTATCCAGCGGCCCAGCCGCCATCGATTACCAAGTCTCCCCCAGACATCCAAACTGATTCATCACTGGCAAGAAACACGGCAGCAGAGGCATGGTCTTGTGCGATTCCCGGACGCCCCAGAGGGATTCCTCCCGATCGCTGAGCCCAGAGCTCAGGATCGCCTTCCCACTGATTTCGGTTTGCTTTTGTCGCAGTTAGACCGGGCGATATGGTGTTCACTCGAATGCTATGTTCGCCTAATTCATAGGCCGCACTCTTTGTCAACATGCTTAAGCCTGCCTTGCTAGACTGATAATGAGCCATCTTACTAACGGCTCGGTAAGAACTGACCGAACTGATGTTGATGATCGAACCTCCTTTGCCTTTAGAGATCATGTGTTTAGCAAAGCTCTGGGTTGCAAAGAATGGGAAGCGCAGATTGACATCCATAATTCGCTCGTACTCTTCCCGACTAAGATCGAGAAATAATGTCCTGCTCATGGTGGCAGCATTGTTGACGAGAATATCTATAGACCCCAAAAACTTGATGGAGGAATCAAGCAAGCTTTGAACGCTCTCAAAGTCGGCGTTGTCAAGTAAGGCAAATTCTGTTTTTGCTTCATTTTCATCGCTAGACGCATTCTCACCACCAAGGTCTTTTGCTAAATCAAGAGCTGAGATTTTAGTTTGTAGATCTCTGGAGGCCTCCTCGTCGGAGCGACTGGTGAAAAAGACTCGCGCTCCTTCTCGGACAAATGCCTCGACAATGCCGGCTCCAATTCCATTGGCGCCTCCCGTGACGACGGCACGTTTCCCGGCCAGTCTTAATAATCTTGCCATAAGCGGTAATATTATTGTGATACAAACGGTACGATCGAAAAATATGGAGGGGAGGAGGTTGTTTGCTACTCTTCAAGATGTGAGACTAGCCCATCAGCATTTCCTTGACCGATTCGATGGTTGGCGTCTCGATCTTGGCAAGCGCCTGATCAACTTCTTGCTGGCTAAGCACATGACGTTCCAAATTGCCGGCAAAATAGTCCTGATAGGCTAGCATATCGAAGTTGCCGTGACCACACATGTTGAATAGAATAGTCGGGGCACTGTCTTCTTCCTTGGCTTTTTCGACCGCTCTAAAAACGGAAGCGATGGCGTGATTGGCTTCAGGAGCGGGAATGATTCCCTCAGCTTTTGCAAACTTGACACCTGCTTCAAAGGACTCAATCTGATCGATCGCCTCTGCCCCAATTAGGTCATCAGCAAGAAGTTGACTCACGACGGCGCCGGCTCCATGGTAGCGAAGACCACCAGCGTGGATTTTTGCAGGTACAAATGTATGTCCCAGCGTGTACATCGGAATGAGTGGTGTCATCCCGACGGCATCGCCGAAGTCGTATCGAAATACTCCTCTTGTCAACTTTGGTGCGGAGCTTGGCTCACTGGCAATGCACCGAATGTTTTTTCCCTGCGTCAAATTTAGATGCAAGAATGGGAAGCTGATTCCAGCGAAATTAGATCCTCCGCCGAATGGCGCATAGACGTAGTCAGGCAAGTCGGATCCCGCCTTCTCAAGTTGCTTGATGGCTTCCTGTCCGATAATTGTCTGGTGCATTAGGACATGATTCAAAACACTCCCGAGAGAATATTTAACGTCGTCATTCATGGCAGCGATTTCCACCGCTTCAGATATCGCGATACCTAAACTTCCGGGTGTATCGGGATCGGCCGCGAGTATTTTCCGCCCGGCTTGAGTTCTTTCACTTGGTGAGGGAAAGACGTCGGCTCCCCAAGTTTGCATCATCATTTTCCGATAGGGCTTCTGGTCGTAGCTAATGCGTACCATATAGACCTCGCATTTCATGTCGAACTTGCAGCAAGCGAAACTCAAAGCGCTTCCCCATTGACCGGCTCCGGTCTCAGTTGTGATACGTTTTGTCCCTTCTTGCTTGTTATAGTAGGCTTGAGGTACAGCGGTATTGGGTTTATGGGATCCAGATGGGCTTCCACCCTCATACTTATAGTAGATCTTGGCTCTCGTGTCCAGCATCTTCTCAAGATTTTTTGCCCTTATCAGAGGGGTTGGTCGCCACATGGCATAGACATCCCGTACCTCTTCCGGTATCTCCACATATTGATCTTGCGATACCTCTTGCATGATCAGTGCCATGGGAAAAAGTGGCGCTAAGGCCTCAGGCCCGATAGGCTCACCCGTTCCTGGATTAAGTGGTGGAAGTGGCTTGTTGGGCATGTCTGCTACAACATTGTACCAATGGGTCGGAATTTCACTTTCGGAGAGTGTGATCTTTCTGCTCATGAAGAGAGGGGATTACATATATAAAAAAACTTCTGCTGTTGATACTGCCAAATGGAATGTATTTATTTAATTCGACAGAAGGGAAATAACATAAAAAGCACCATCAGACGATTGTGATAAGCGCGTACCTTCACTTTGATTATTTCGAGCTCAATTGTCCTCAGCTCCAATAAACTAGACTCCATTCACTATTAACATATTTCCTGTCGACGCTTCTTGCCTGATCTTGGCAGCGGCCAGATATTCGGGGTCGCTTACAAAGTTATTTGCCGCCTCATAACTCGGGAATTCGACAAGCACTAAGCGACCAGGTGACCACTCTCCTTCCGTGATCCTATGTTCTCCTCCTCGGACCCTAAACTTACCGCCATGTCTTTCCATTAGGGCGGGAGTCAGCGCGGTGTAGTCTTTGTATCGTTGCGGATTGTGAACTTGAATATCTGCGATCAGGAAAGCGGGCATTATTTATCTCGTTGATTTTATATAGGCCGCTATTTCACCATCAGTAGCCAGCCAAATTTCTGGATTCGCCTTGACGAAACTAAACAGCTCAATCAAGAAATCAATTCGTACAGTTTGCGGTCCTCGTTCATCAATTTCATGACCAGCAAGTGCAACCCATGAGCCTTCTTTCATAGCTGTTTTCAGAGTCTCGCGAATGTCCTCAAAATCGATGCCGTCCATTTCTGTTGCTCTTACCTGGGCTAGGTCGACAAAGCTAGGGTCATTGGTCATTTCATTTCGCCAATCCCGCCCACTTTGAAATAGCTCGTCGATTAGAGGTACCATGCTGACCGTTTTTGACCCTCGGCCCACGTAGCTTTCTCCGCAGGTATACGCAAAAGAGACAGGAGTCACTCCCAACATGGCCGAAATCGACTCATTTGCCTCGAGCAATTCCATTCTCATTTTTTGAAGGTCATAGTTCTCTAGCTCTTTTCCAGTTGTCCAATCGAAATTCCCAGTACAAGGATGAAACATGGTGTGATTGCCAATCTCATGTCCATCCTTCACGATCTTTTTCCACGCTGCGAGATCTGTTTTTACCGCGCTTGGCACAACATAGAACGTTGCTTTTATACCATTGTGACTTAGAAACTCGGCACCACCATTTGGATGACTTTTTCTGGCATCGTCAAAGGAAAGACTTACAGCCATTTTCTTTCCATCCGGCCATTCAAAGTCTTGACCAAGCAAGCATGAGGGAGAACAAAGCGCAATTAGCAAAAGGGAAGGGGCAAGCAATCGAAAACTACGCGTGATTCTTGTAATGAATAATTTTCTCAGCCTTTGAAGTTCTTGTTTCATCTGAATTGATGCTAATTGTTCGATATTGGGACTGCAAGAGATCGAATTAGATGGATCCTTGTGTGGCGCTCAAGCTGTGGCTTCCATAATGAGTGATTCGAGTTCCAAAAATTCTCTCGGCATCCCGTCAACAAATTCGACGTTTTGGAGATGTTCATGCTGACTCGTTTGCAAATGGACAGTCCTAATCCCAGAGAATCCTGCTCGTTCAAAATTTGCCCTCAGTGTCTTTTCATCGAAGAAGAACATGTCGCCCCAAACGTTCATCATGTTGTTGATGACATAGGTATCGGAGAGGGCCGGCGGTCGATGCTTGAAGTTGTTGTCAGTTGCCCATTCCAAATAAGCTTTTTGGACGGGTGTCTTGTCCTCGTTGTAGAGTCCAACTAGAAAAGGCAAGGAGCCAATTGATATCCGAATGATTCCTCCTGGTTTGATAATCCTTCGACATTCTTTGAACATGACATCGCACTCTACGTGAGACAAGTGTCCGATCATATGTTCGGAAAAGATATAATCGAATTGATGGTCTTGGAATGGCAAGGGCATCCCAGCGTCAAGGTGTAAAACCGATTTCTTCCGGGGATAGAGATTTGTATTCAACCAGCCATCTAACTCATTCTCACCACACCCAATTTGAATCTTATGCACTCCAGGACGAGAAAGATAATTATCAATGAGCCTTTTGTTGAGACTACCAAAGCCTCTTTGAGCATTCCAACGCAGTGTCCAAGCTAATCTTCTAGAGATCTTCCTTAGGTCGCCCGCGGAAGATTCAAGTTCTAGCTTTGATAAAATACCCATCGCCTGTGATTATTGGAAGATTTGGTCTAGGACTGAAAATCAGAATATCGATGCCGGGAAGCAATGGTTAATTGTAGATTTTCTCTGGAGGAATGATATCGAAGTCAAAGGACTTTTCAGCGGTACGGCCAAGGCACTGCATTTAATTGGTCACCTTCGGACAGTTAAAGTTAAGGGCTCGTCTTGACTTCATAGTAGTCTTTTCTGACTTTGACTTTCGACAATCTACTCGAATCAAACAAGCCCAAACAGATTAGCATGTCTTTTTTGCCCGCTTCCAAATTTCAAAGTCTTCTCTTGTGCTTTATTCTTTTCTTGTCATGCAGTTCAGACAAAGAGCAAAGGCCACTCAACATTCTTTGGATTATCGGGGAAGATCTTGGTCCAGAGATGGCCGTATATGGAAGGCAACATATCAGAACACCCAATATCGATAGACTAGCTCGGGAGGGTGTTCTGTTCAAGACGGCCTTTAGTACAGCCCCTGTATGTTCTCCAAGTCGCTCGGCGTTTATGACAGGAATGTACCAGACATCAATTGGTGCGCACAATCACAGATCGCATCGAGACGATGGATTCATTCTTGGAGATTCCGTAAAAGTAATTACAGATTGGTTTAGACAGGCAGGAATATTTACTTCTAATATTCGGCAACTGTCTGAAGACCCAGAAGAGAAGTTTTATAGAGGCACCGGAAAGACTGACTGGAATTTCAACTATGAAGGCCCAGCCTTCGACGGAGACACTTGGTCTGAGCTAAAGAGTGAACAGCCTTTTTATGCCCAAATTAATTTCTCCGAGACACATCGCGGAAGGACTTGGAACACGGCGCATGATTATCTGGACTGGACGGCTGATCCCGACAGCGTGACTTTTCCACCTTACTATCCAGACGATCCAGTCATAAGACGCGAATGGGCGACCTATCACAATGCGATCATGGCGCTCGACAAGAAAGTTGGTTTCGTTTTAGCCAAATTGGAGGAAGATGGACTGGACGAAAACACTTTGGTCGTTTTCATGGGCGACCATGGCCGTGCAATGTTGAGGGGCAAACAATTTCCGTATGATAGTGGACTGAATGTACCGTTGATCATGCGTTGGCCAGATGGTCGAAGAGCAGGAAGTGTGGACACGAGGCTGGTCGCCTTGATTGATGTCAGTGCTACAAGTTTGAATCAAGCAGGAATCGAAAAGCCCCAAGCGATGCAAGGACGGATTCTTTTTGGGAAGGACAGGGAGGAGGATCGGACTATGGTATTTGGAGGAAGAGATCGAGGGGATGAATCTGTCTTCCGAATGAGGACAGTGCGGACGGATCGTTTTCGATACATCTATAACTTCATGCCAGAAGTACCACTACTGAGCTTGAATCGCTACAAAGAGGCGACCTATCCCATCCTAAAAAGAATGCGCGAACTACACGATAGGAATGAGTTGAGTTCGGTTCAGTCTGCTCTCTTTGCGCCGCAGATGCCCGTGGAAGAGCTATATGACATTAAAAACGATCCTTTTGAAATCGAGAATCTGGCCGCTAGCCCTAGCATGATGGAGATCAAAGAAGAATTGAGATCAGAACTCAAAGCGTGGATCGAGCGCAGCAATGATCAGGGGATATTTCTAGAGTCCAAAGAAATCCACGACTTCTGGGAGCGGACACTCAAGGAAAACTACACCGAGCGATTGACGGAATTATACGGTGATCCATTACCTGAATTTCTCAGAGGCTCTAGGCCTTAATATGACATGTTTATATTGCTGCTCTGGATGATTATTTTCCCAGCCAAGAGCGAAGAACCGCGGATTGTTCATCTGACGCATTTGACACGGGATGCAATTTGGGTAACATTACTGGAGCTCCCACGATAATCTCAGCGGAGACCTCTTCGCCATCTCTCGTAACCACTACTTTCACATTGTCTCCCTCAGAGAACTTTGAAAAGGCTTCTTCGAGATCTTCGCCAGAAGTAACAGGAGCATCACCAACTTTAGTTAGTGTGTCACCAGACTTTATGCCGGCTTGAGCAGCTGGTCCTTCAGGGTGTAATCCAAGAAAGGTCAGATCGGAAATAAAAACTTTCATCCAGCTCGATGGATTTGGATCTGTATCCTCCTTTATTTCTAACCCTGCTCCCTCCAAATATTTATCCCACTCCACATCTTCCTTTCCATAAATGTGATCTGAGAAGAAGTCGTCATAGGATGAACCCGTTATGTGTTCCAAAGCCGCCTTAAATCCATTCTCAGGCAAACCTCGGTCTTTCATGGGGCATTCAGCGAAGAGGTATCGAAATACGTCGTCGAGAGATTTCTCAGAATTGGTCCTCGCTCTCACATCGAGATCCAAGATCGTTCCAATAGCTTTCCCAGCCCCATAAAATGAGTAGTAGGTACCTCGGGGCGCCCTCCCTTGCTTTGTCCAAGAGTCATAGCTGGTCATCGCTATGGACGTCACTTTTCGGGCTGGATTATTCTCAAAAGAACGAATGGTTTTCGCAAGCCCCGTTAGAAACCCGTCCTCGGATCGAAGCCCGGCCTTAAACATGGCGACATCCCCGTAGTAATCAGTAATGCCTTCAAAAATCCACATCTGACTCGTGTATTGCTCCTTGCTATAATCGGTTGGATACATTACCTCAGGTCTGATTCTTTCGACGTTCCAGGCGTGAAATAGCTCGTGTGAAGCTACAGCAAGTAGACTTGCATAGGAGCCGCTCGCGAGTTTATCGGAATCGGGCATTTTAACATTCGATCCTGGGCCTATCACTATAGCTGTCGAGTTTTTGTGCTCTACTCCGTGCCCAAAAGGTTTGTCGAGTACATGATATAGAAAGAGATAGCTCTCAAAGGGCAGAGATCCCATAAGGGACATCTGTGCTTCCGTCATTGCCTTATGATCTTTAATGAGCCTTTTCTCATCGTAGTCCCAGTCACCCTGAATAGCAATGTTAATATTTTTGCCGGCTACGTCGAATGATATCAAATCGAAATCTGGGCTGGATAAAATGGGAGAGTCAACTAACTCGTGGTAGTCGACCGCCGCCAGAGTCCTCGCAGAACTATCATATTCCAATGCGCTAACAACATTCCAACCTTCTGGTCTCATTAGTCTAAGACCAACCTCTTCCTGTAAACGGCCCGGTACATTCATTAGGATCGAAATGGGATTGAGGTATGCTTCTCCCTCATCCAAGTAGCTCTCGCCAGCGTCTAGCAAATTAGCGAAGGTTTTGTAGGAGACCTTGACTACTTCATTCCCCATAGTCACGACTCGCCAGGTATGTTTGTCGATCTTTTCAATTGGGAGTTCATTTCCTTGTAGATCAGAAGCCTCCACATCGATGATATATTTAGCATAATCTTGAAGAATGTATCTCCCTGGTCTCCAAGCCGGCATCTGAACATCGAGGGTCTGCGTTGTTAAATCACCGACCTCCATCGAGATATGAAAATAGTGACTTGCAGGGTCGTCCCAGCTCACATCATAGTTGATGACTGGCTGGGCAAAAGCATTTGAAACGCTAAGAAGGGTGGCGAATACTGCCGTTAGAATGCGTGACATCGATAGGGATTTGATGTGAGAATGTATTTCTATCGGGCTACGTGGTCAAAGGCAATGGAGTTTCGAATAAGCGAGCGGGCTTAATTTGGATTGTATGACTCTGAACTGGGAGTATTTGGGCCCGTCAAGCAAGTGCTGGCCGGCGATCGAATATTGAAAGAAGGGTTCGCTGCGCTAAGTGATTCTCGTCAGTTCTAATAAAAGCGAACAGGGCTTTGGATCTTATGCCAGACCGACCTTACCCCAGTTCGTCTTGAAGCAATAAAGAATTACCTTTCCAATGTATCCCTCAGCGCTAGGTAGCTGATTTTCGTAGTAGGGGAGGAGACGTCGAACGTTGGATGAATCGAAGTCTTTTGGGCAAAGAAATTGGTCAGCAAAGTGTTTAATGGATCGGATGCTCGCAGAGATGTCTGGGCTTTCCTTCTGCCTAGACTTGTAGTCTGGCTCGTTGGTGATTACAGGTTTGGGAAAGCCGTGCTGCGACCAGTCGTTGTCCATGTATCCAAAAAGCTTATAGCACTTGTCGATAAATGCCTGGAGGGTAATCGCATTTCTCTTGCCAGAAGCAATGTGGAAAATCTTTTGTTGCTCGAAATGAGAGTTGAAAAGTTGTTGCAAGACTCCAATTGAATAGTCACTTGGGACCAAATCGATTGGATAATTTGGGTCACCGGGAATTAGAGAAGCGAGACCCTTATGAATGATTCGAATACCCAAGTGAGGGGTGATGATTTTTTCTGTCTCACCAGTCTGGGAGTGGCCTAGCATGGTCGATAGACGGTAGATTGACCAGGGCAGATTTGAACTTTCACGAATTACTTGTTCAGCCTCATATTTTGATTGCTCGTAGGTGTTGATGAATCCAGCAGGGTCAGCGAAGTCTTCTTTGATCCAACCTCGATTGTTGCCGGCCACGTAGACTGTTGAGAGGAATCCAAATCTCTGTAATCGTGGGCAGCTTCTCGCGAAATCGATTAGCTTCTTTGTGCCCTCGACATTGACTTGTCTGACGTCAGAGAGGCTTCTATCAAAACGAGTTTCTGCGGCGCCATGGAAGATACCGGTAAGTCTATTTTTCATTCGGCCTACAGCAGGAGTTCCAAAATTATCTTTGGTGATGTCACCTGGAACGAGATGAAGTCTTCCAGCTTGGTCGTCACAATAGTCCATTCCAAGCATGTCTTTCATGAACTCTGGGCGGCCGAGTCTTGTGCCTTTTTCATGAGTCAAGACGTATAGATTAGCATCGCTGTTTTCGAGCATTTTGGGAATGAGCTGTTTTCCAACCATCCCGGTCCCGCCTGTTATCAGTATGTGTTCACCCATGATTTACTTGGTTTGTGGTGCAGAACGAATATTTTATTTCGTGTGATCTTGCAATTTTGCCGCTTCGCCAAATACTTAGTAACATTGTGAAGACAGGTCAAAATATTTTGCGCACAAAGAATTCTAGTCGTTTGGGGTAGTAATGAGAGCCCCAGATTGTTTGAACGAGCGATATTGTACTCTGAACAGTTAGCCAATGTGACCGGCCGGGCCAAATACCCTCCCGAAGTTGAATAAATGAGAGGCCTGAACACAGATACGATAGATCTTTGTTTTAATTGAGTTAAGAGCTAGAGACAATGCCTATTCGAAAAATATTACAATTGGGAAATCCAAGGCTTTACGAAGTCTGCCATGAGCTCAGCGAGAATGATTTGCCTTCTATCCGAGAGCAGGTCCAGGACTTGCATGACACTATGATTGATTTTCGGGATCGATACAAAGCCGGCAGAGCCATTGCTGCCCCACAAATCGGGTATATGAAGCGATTGGTCTATATGCATATTGATCGACCGACGGTTTTTATTAATCCGGTTCTTTCCGACCTGAGTGAAGATAGAATCGAGATCTGGGATGACTGTATGAGTTTTCCAGAGCTGCTAGTTCGTTTACAAAGGCATCGGACCTGTCGAATTTCCTATCTAGATTTGAATTGGGAGAACAGAGAAATGATCTTGAAAGATGACTTGTCCGAATTACTTCAGCACGAATGCGATCACCTTGATGGTATCTTGGCTACCTCTAGAGCTCTCGGACCTGAAGCATTCTGCTCTAGAGCGGAGTATCTCACCCGATTTAAGAGCAAAGCCAAATAAGACATGATTGGCCGTGTCCTTGGATTATCATCATCGAATACTTGAAATAGTAAGCTCATGAACTGGATTACAATATCGACGATTATTATTTGGGCCTTCTCCATTGCTGCTTGTTCTGGGATCAATCGTTTCCCCGAGTCGGCGAAGATCACTTTCGACAATAAAGTGCCCGAGAATGAAGCCGAGATTTACGAGACGCAATACAAAAGATACAGCCGTGATCAAATCGCCTATCTCGAGCAGGGAGATGTGGAGCAGGTGATCCGATTCTATGAGGAATTTCTAAACAAGGCTCCGCAAGATATTGAATCGATGTTTGGAATGGTTGTCGCTCAAACCGTCGAGGGTGATCTTGACGAGGCAATGTCTTGGGTAAATAAATCGATCAGTCTCGGGATGCCGGTAGAACGCTACCTAGCTGGGCCCAAGAAATTACTGGCACCCCTTTACTCTCATCCTGTTTTTCAGAAACTCACGCGTGACATATCTCTATTGCATGGTCCTTCCGTTTTCAACATTGCGGATAGCTCGGTCAAGATTTGGCTTCGCACAGATGGAGAGCAGGATATTCAGATAGCCTTTTGGGCTGGTAATGGCCGCCGTGTTGACTCTCCATCGGTAAAGTTAACAGACCTTGTGCAAAGCAATGCAGAAGATGATTTCACCGCAGTTGTGCCACTTGAAGGATTGCTGCCAGATCGGTCTTACTCCTATGAGGTCAAGCTTGGTGACGAGTGGATGGTGGCGCCTGGAGACCAAGATTTCTGGACGCTGCCGAAAAATGGAAATCCAGCAACTTTTGAGATAGGATTTGGAGGTGGCGCAGGTTTCACTCCATGGTATGAGAGGATGTGGCGGACCATCGAGGATCAATCGCTTGATGCATTTCTTCTATTGGGTGACAATGTATATCACGACGTTCCAGAGCATCCTGAGACGCAGCGCTATATGTACTATCGGAGACAGAGCAGACCCGAGTACCGTTCATTTGCAGCGAATACGCCACTTTTTGCGATCTGGGATGATCATGACTTTGGCGGAAACGATTCAGAAGGTGGCCCGGGGACAGACGATCCTCCATGGAAGGCTGATGTCCTTGATATATTTAAGGAGAATATAGTATCGCCATATTACGGAGGGGGAGATAAGGCGCCGGGTGTTTGGTTCGACACCTACATGGGCGACGTTCATTTCATATTCCTCGATACGAGATACTATCGAAGTCACGACGAGCAGGAGGAGGAACGGACTGCGCTAGGGCCGGAGCAGAAAAGATGGCTCAAGGAGACCCTCAATAATTCGACAGGGACATTTCGTGTCATCGCGACTTCAGTTCCAATTTCGATTGGTACTAAGGGCGATCCGCCTGACTATCACATCGATACTTGGGACGGCTTCAAAGAAGAACGAGAAGAAATATGGTCCTTCATCGAGGAGAGTAAATTGGATGGAGTTTTCTTTATCGCCGCGGATAGACATCGATCCGATGCTTGGTTCAACGAAAGAAGCACGGGCTATGGTTTCTACGAATTTATGAGCTCTCGACTCACCAACGTGCACACTCATCCTGTCATCGAAAAAAGTATCTTTGGTTATAATGAGAAGCCGTCATTTGGTCGGCTTGATTTTGACACGACGGCGCAGGATCCCACGGTGACTTATACTATCACAAACATTGATGGTGAGGAGGTCTGGTCGATGGTTTTGAAACGAAGTCAGTTGACCTTGCCTTGTCTTTGCGGAAGATAAAACAGTCGTCAGATTTCAGTCTTCAGTCGACAAGAAGATGTGTTCCGTATTCGGTGTTCAGAAGTCCGGATGAAGGGAAGTGAGGAGTGAGGAGTGAGGAGTCGGAAGCGATTTAGTCTACTAGGAAATCAATTTACATTCACGTGACATCCCGACAATTATGTATAAAGTCGTAATCCTTCTGGCACTAACTGGCTTGTCGTGTGGCAAGGAAGCTAAAAAGATCGAAGCTCCACCTCCCAACGTCGTTTTCATACTGGCGGATGATCTTGGTTGGACTGATCTGGGTTTCATGGGATCGAGCTACTATGAGACCCCCAATCTAGATCGATTGTCATCGCAAGGGATGACCTTTTCGCGAGCCTACTCCAATGCCCCAAATTGTGCTCCCACTCGTGCAAGCCTAATGTCTGGAGTCTACACTCCTAGCCATGGTGTGATAACCGTGGCATCGTCGGAGCGGGGCAAATCAGAAGATCGAAAGCTTATACCGATTCCGAATAAACTGACTTTGGATTCGGACTACAAAACCATGGCCGAGGTGTTTTTCGAAGCTGGATATAGGACCGGTCACGTCGGCAAATGGCATCTTGGAATGGAAAAGAATTCGCCACAAAAACAAGGATTTGAATACAGTATTCCCGGATGGGAAGGCGATCACAAAAGGACGTTTTACAGTCCGGGTGGGACCTATCTGACAGACAGCTTGACCACACATGCCATTGAGTTTATCAGTGAGGCCAAGAACGACGATCGACCCTTCTTCTTGTACATGGCATTTCATACGGTGCATACGCCAATTCAACCTCGTGCAGATTTGCTCGATCGCTTCGAGGGAAAAGAAGGAGATGACCGACATAACAATCCAAAATACGCCGCGATGGTCGCCTCTCTCGATGAGAGCGTGGGACGAATTCTCATGTCACTTCAGGAGCATGATCTTGAAGGGGAAACGATGGTCGTTTTCATGTCCGACAATGGCGGACATGCCACCTACACTTTGAATACTCCCCTTCGTGGATCGAAAGGGATGCTCTATGAAGGAGGTGTGCGAGTACCTCTCGTTGTCAAATGGCCCGGTAAGATTGAGGCAGGATCGCGGTCAGAAGAGCCTGTCATCACACTTGATTTTCTTCCTAGTTTCCTTGAGTTAACGAATTCGAAATGGGAGGAAGAATATCCCCTTCATGGCGAATCACTTCTGACGCATTTCCAAACAAAGAATAGCCTTAAGCGCGAATATCTCTATTGGCACTTTCCCGCCTATCTCGAAATCTATCGACGTCTCCCGGGCAAGTGGCGCATTACACCGATGGGATCAATCGTCAAAGGCGATTGGAAGTTGATGCAGTTTTTTGAAAATGATCGGATCGAACTTTACAACTTGGCGACTGACTTGGGTGAGGAGAGCAACGTGGCAATTGAAAATCCAAAGATCGTGGACGAATTGTTGAACGAAATGGAATCTTGGCGTGAGGAGCTAGGTGCCCGTGTCCCTAGTCAACTAAATCCAGAATTCGTCAAATCGGAAAGCTAAGTCGAGTGATAGACGAGTCCCTTAAAGAGAAAAAATGAGAAAACTAATTAGCAGCGGATCAGCCTTCGAATCTCAGATAGGATATTCAAGAGCTCTCGTCGACGATCACTATGTGCATGTCTCAGGAACGACAGGTTATGACTATGAAACGATGACCATCTCTGATTCAATAGTTGATCAAGTCGAACAATGCATGAAAAACATAGGGCAGGCACTGTCAGAGGCCGGATCCGACTTCACTAAGACTGTACGCGTTCGCTATATTCTCAGCAAGCGAGAAGATTTTCAAGCCTGCTGGCCCACCCTGCAAAAATATTTGGGTGATGTGCGGCCCGCAGCGACCATGATAGTAGCCGGAATGTCTGAGGAAGAGATGAAGATTGAAATAGAAGTGACGGCTACACGATAGAACCAAAGCTTAATGCCCAAGGCAAAAGAGAGATTACTTTATTTATTTTTTTTAGTTTTTGTTTTCAATATTCCACTTCAGGCGCAACAGTCTGAAAAAGATCTTGCTGGATCAGAGGATATTCCAGCCGAATCGGAGATCTATCTGAATCTCTATATCGATTGCAACAACTGCGATCGAACCTATATTCGAGAAAGTGTCACCTTCGTAAATCACGTCAGAGATCTGGGCGAATCTGACATCCATGTCCTGGTCGTGAATAGGAGAACTGGTGGTGGTGGAAACCAATATGAGTTCGAGTTCATCGGGCGTGGCGACTACAAAGATCGAGGTCTAAAGCTCAACTACTTTTCAAGCTCGGATGCCACTTGGGATGAAATAAGAAGTGGTTGGGTTCAAAAACTCATGACGGGTCTTCTATTTTATCTTGCAGATAGGCCCCAGGCCAATGGGTTCAAAATTGTATCGACCCGAGATATCCACGAAAAGAAAACTGTGGAGGTCGAAGATCCTTGGAATTACTGGGTATTCGATATCGATGGCAATGGCTCATTTCAAACGGAGTCCTCGCAAAATCGGAACAGAATCGGAGGGGACGTCAGCGCCGACAGAGTAACAGAAGATTGGAAGTTCAGATCTAGAATCTACTTCAATCGAAACACCCAATCTTTTGAAACCGATGATGGTAAAATATCGAGTATCTCAGAATGGAAAGGAGCTTGGGCAAGAATTGTTAAGAGCATGGGACCTCACTTCAGCTCGGGATTTGGGGGAAGTGTAGACGCCTCCACTTTTAGAAATAACGATGGAAGTTTTTCGCTTGGACCGGCAATTGAATATAGTTTTTTTCCCTACTCAGAGATTACTAGGAGGATCTTGACTCTTGAATACAGTCTTAGCGGTCAGCGAATCAACTACGACCAATCAACGATTTATAATAAAACCGAGGAGACCCTCTTCCGCCACGACCTTGAGGCCCAACTTCGGTTCATCACACCAACCGGCTACGCTTCCGTAAATGGGGAGTTTTCTCAATACCTGCACGATCTTAGCAAGAACAGTATTGAATTCAACGGTCAATTATCTCAAAGACTTTTCAAGGGCTTCAGCGTGAACCTGCGCGCCGGCATGGAGATTATTCATGATCAGCTTTACTTGCCCAAAGGCGATGCGTCTCTCGAAGAGGTCCTATTGAGACAAAAGCAGCTTGCAACGACCTTCGAGTACAATGGCTCGATCGGGCTTAGCTATACCTTTGGATCGATCTACAATAATATTGTGAACTCGCGACTATAGCTGTGGTGGGTGATGTGTTTTGAGTGGTTTTGGGTTTACGGTTGTTGGTTATTGGCTAGGTCCGGACTTGATTGCACACCGGATATATTGGAGTGAATTCAATTCGTATAGAATGGCTTTGGACTCCTCGAAAAAGTTATATTTTCTGACGACTGACGACTGACGACTGACGACTGACGACTGACCTCCATGCCTAGATTATCATTTCAGCAAATTCATTCGACCTTGGAGCAGGTGCTTCTTGCACTGGGATTCTCTGACGAGAGGGCGGACACAGCAGCGACTCTCTTTACGAAATCCAGTGAGGACGGCGTGCTATCGCATGGCGTGCATCGATTCCCTCGCTTTGTCACCATGATCAAGAACGGCTCTATAGACATAGAAGCCGAAGCAAAACGTGTCTCGCCAGCGGGAATGCTTGAGCAATGGGAAGGTCATTTGGGACCAGGAAATTTGAATGCACTTAGATGTATGGATCGTGCAATTGAGATTGCAGAGCATCACGGGATTGGATGTGTGGCCCTGCGGAATACTAATCATTGGATGCGTGGCGGGAGTTATGTCCAAAGGGCTGCCGATTCGGGCCTTGTTGGAATCTGTTGGACAAATACCAATCAAAACATGCCTCCTTGGGGTGGGACCGAGGCGGCAATCGGTAACAATCCCCTTTGTATTGGAATTCCTCATGGGGATGGAGATGTGATTCTTGATATGGCGATAGCTCAGTTTTCGTATGGGGGGCTTTCGGCGTACGCTAAGAGAAAGGAAGACCTGCCAGTTCCAGGGGGATACGACGAGGAAGGAAAGCTCACAACAGATGCGGAATCCATCGGCAAATCGTGGAGAACTCTGCCTATTGGATATTGGAAGGGATCTGGATTGTCCATCGTACTTGACATGTTGGCCGCGATATTGTCTGGTGGGAGATCAACGAAGGACATTGAATCTGATCCACTGAAAGAAATCGGCTTGTCACAAGTTTTTATTGCAATTGACCCTGGTCGTCAGAACTCCATGGATTGGATCGATCAAATTCTTACCGACATCAAGAAGCACATTGCATCTGTTCCAACTGTTGAAGGTGCAACACCGCCCCGAACGCCTGGCCAAGGTCTACTAAAAAAGCGAGCAGAAAATAAAGAGAGAGGAATCCCTGTCGATGATGATATTTGGGAATTGATTCAAGGGTTCTAAACCATATTCACAAGTAGATGATCGCGTGACTAATTGGCCAGTCTCTGTTTTCTTGCTTGATATATCTAGGGGCAGCTCGGATCTTCTGAATTAGAAACCTGTCGCGATAGATATCTAAGCCACCAAAGATTCAGTGGAATATCTACCCCTTCACAATGAGAAAGGATAAAGAGGAAAAGCAGCTGGCGCATATCTCCGTCGCTATAGTAGGCGGGGAGTCCACTGGTAAGTCCACATTGGTTCAGTCCCTGGCAGAATTTTTCGACAGCACATTGGTGCCTGAGTACGCAAGGTACTATTTAAAAGGCAGAGAAGGTTTCTGCGAGCGGTCCGACCTAGATCTAATTGCCCTAGGACAAGACAAGCTCGAATCAGATTTATCAGCTAACGAATCTGGTTTTCTTTTTACAGATACGGATGTGCTGACCACTGTGGTTTGGTACGAGTTGTACTATGAACAAGCCCCTGAGTGGATGTTGGAACTCGCCACAAAGAAAATGAAAAATTTCTATTTCGTTTGTTCTCCTGATTTTCCTTGGGAAAAAGACGAAATGAGATATGCAGGCGAACATCGTCATTGGATGAACAATCGCTTGGTGGAATATCTCCAGTCCTTGGAGACTCCGTTTGAAATCTTGACGGGTGGGAGGGAGAAAAGATTAAGGGATGCCGTAGCTATTTTAAGCCAGCGATTTCCTAGAGAATCGAAGGAATCTCGACCAAATGCCTTTGGCTAGGCATCTCCGAGAATCCACTTTCAGCAAGGAATAGCGTCCCCGCCTCCCTATGCATCTTCTGTTGCTCTTTTGTTAGACCTTCGTCAGCTGTCGTGAAGAGGAGTTTGACCCCGCCATCAATTTCAACGAATTCGGGACAGGTAACTCTAGGAGAGTTTGCTAACTGCCATTCACATTCAATCTCCCCACTAGCAAGATTGAACTGATGAGCAAGACCATAGGGTCGGTCATTAGGATTGTAGAAGGCAATTACAACGGACTCGTTTCCCGGGCAAATCTTCATTCCGTCGGGCAAGTCTTCTCTATGTCTTAGATCAAGAACGAGCTTCCGGTCTCCTAAAGTCATTTCACGAAGATCAAATTTATACGATACTAAAGTCTTACTAGGCGTGTCGATGTCATATAGAATTCGCTGGTTTTCGTTTTCACCAGGCAGTACTACTTTCCCATTCGAACAGGTTTGCCCTCCAAGTAGTGTTTGAAGGGAAGCAGTTCTGGTGTTGTAGAAATAAAGATGGGCTATGTCTTCCTCAAACCGGCAGTCCTTGGTACCGAAAATTAGGCCATCTGAGAAAACGGTCCCGTCATTAATTGCTGTATGATCGCTCGGAGATATTTTCGGTCCCTCCCACGTGATTAGATGCTCAGCGAGGTCATAGAGTACAATTCTATTTTCGAGCCCGATATATATTTTATTTTCCACCTTTGATTGAGCGAGAAATCCGGGTCGACCTTCGAGAGGATAGTTCTTGTTTTCTCCTGTAGATAGATCAAGGAGATTTAAGGAGCCATCCGTGAATGAGGGTGAGTGTTGAATCGAAACCCAAGCCAGTATTGTTGATCTCGAACCGTCGGTGTTCAGGAGTTGAGTTGGACCTTCAGGTAGAAATCGCTGAAACTCTGTCTGAGGTTTATGGAAAGGCTTGGCCTGAATTATTTTCATCTAAAAACTTGTTGAAAGAATTGATTCATCCATACAAAGTGAAAATAATGATAAACCAGCTTGTTTTCTTTCCCGTGGGATCGGCCTAAAGGGTTCATTCTCTGGCAAGGTGAGGTTATTAGAACAACCCTTTGGCGGTGACAAAGGGCTTTCAGATTCAAGATGTGATGTCACTCTGAAATCACCGTGCAAGGTGGTCCTAGGTCATATCAAAAAACACCTAACTCAAAGCAGTGGCTACTACGAGTCCGATAAAAAGTAGAATCACGCTATAAAACAAGGCTGCTGCAAGGTTGCCTTTTTTGATCTCTTCGATGAAATCGATTTGTTTGAATAACACTTTATCGATGACGATCAAGGCCCCAATGCTCACGAGCAGGGCGACAATGGCGTAGCCCAGATTGATGCCTAAAAAGGTCAGGGTTTGTTCAAGAGTGGTGAGTTCCATCATGGCAGTCGACCGTAAATTTTTACAGGAAACGGGGTAGGCGGCAGCATGTGGGTCCATCCAATGGCGAAAGCGCTCAGGCTGTCGATACTCGAAGCATCCAAGTATTTTGATGCGCGGTGCATTACGTCGTGCGGTGAATAATAACGGGCTCCTTGGATGTTATATAAATCATCGGCTCCGAATAAATGGAGGGCCTCATGTGCCTGCACGTAAGGTACGGCATCCCAATGATTGCGAGCAGGTTTTTTCAACAGATAGGCATACTCTGCCTTTCCCGAACACGCTTGTCCGCACCGCCGGGCAAATGACCTCTCCTTTTTGGCGACGTGAAGAAGCAAGATGGCCTGATCTGCATCTGCCTCATCAGCCATTTGGTACAACATGTCATTAACTGTGCGAGCTCCGTGGAGCTCTGCCACACGCTTGGCGAGATCGTATCCGATATCCATGTTATCGTTACCAATTGCTCGGACAGCGGAGCGGAGCCAAGGGTCTTTACTGTAATGAAATACCCGCTCCTCAAAACTGGGAGGACCTACTTCATACTGCAGGGCTTGCTGTTGAATCCACGATTGCATCTTATTCAAACCCGCGAGTGCGAAAGTTCTGTGACGGCTACCCCAAGTGCTTTCCACACCGTCGTCGATCAAAACGTAGACCACAAGAATTTTCCCCAATAAGGCGCGGGCCGGACCCAAGCCTCGGAGGGCCAAGTAAACCGTTTCCTCGTGCCTTTCTTTGTCATTGTTTTCAATTCGGCCTTGCACTTTTTCCAGCTGGTAGGTCAGTTCCTCGTGGGTCAAGCCACTGGCATAGCTAACGCCTACCTTTAGAGTCTGCTCGGCCTCGACAAAGTGCCACAAACTCAAGTGGGTGCGAGCCTTCAGTTGATAAGCCTGGGCAACGAGGACCGAATCGAAATGAACGCTGTCGGTCACGGCCCTTAAAGCTTCGTCGACCAATGGTAAGGCCACCAGATATTCGCCCTCTTCAAACGCTGATTGGGCAGAGCTGTAGGGTTCAAAAAAGAACGACCATTGAGCACGATATTGCGCTTCCTGATACGACGCGCCGTAGTGCACATCATACCAATTGATGATGCGTACCAACGCGAACATGAGCAACCACAGGGATATAATTGTGAGGCATCCCTTTTTCAAAACGTCATCTCATTCTGAACTGAGCCGCCCACTTGAGTTTGACCTTGCCGAATGAATCCGAAGGATGTCCCCTGCATTGGAATCGTCAAGAGAAAACCAATAGGGTTCTCGGTACAACAATAAAGTATCTCTCTAAGATCTTGCCATGTCATAACATCTCAATTGCTTGGATGCGGGAAATCAATTAGCAGCTCCTCAGCGGTATAGAAACCTTTTTTCTCAGCAATATCCTGCCTGACCCGCTTAACTGTTTCAGAAGAGATGGGGCTAACTTTGTTGCCGAAAGAATTGCGAACAAATGTCAAAACGGCTGCTAGTTCGTCGTCTTCAAGCAGGCCTTCAAAGGGCGTCATTGGTACTTGACCTGGATACCGATCTCCTCGAACCTCCATTGGGCCGTAGACTCCTTTCAAAGTAAGACGAATGAGTCTTTCCTCATGTCCAAGAACCCATTTCGTGTCGGAGAGCGGGGGAAAGCCCGAAGCTTTCAATCCATTTCCATCGGCCTGATGACAGGTAATACAATATCCTTCACGATCGTAGATCTCTTTTCCTTTCTTGAAGGCAGCGAAGTCTGCGCCTTTCAAATCCGTTTCCGGAAGCTTTTCTGGACGAATAGCAGCCGACTCACCATTAAGATGGGCCAGGGCAGTTATGTGGGCGTTTACGGTCCATTCATCTAGGGGCATCGTTGCTTGGGGGGATAGCGTAGTTGCATTTTCCTGGCTGCTATAGATGGAAGCTTCGTTGAGGACGGCCACTCCGATCTCCTTCTGGAGCCAAGATGCAGCGACGATTGCTTCAAGCCGAACCCTTCCATGTTCGTCTTGAGCTGCCTTAAGAAAGAGCTCATCACTGTCGTCAACCTGATGATGCATGTATCGAAGAACCCTCGTCGCAGCCGATCTCACCCTAAAGTCTTTTGCTTCTAGGGCACTTCTCAGAAGATCTTGGTCCACGTCATTCAAGGCCCAGGTAAGCCAAAGAGCCTCAAGAAGATGATGCTCATATCGTGACGCATTGGAATCTAGACCGTCAACAAAGCCTTTGAGTTTGTTTTTGACCTCTGCATGGTCGCGATCTCTCAGTTCTCTGCGTGTTCTATACCTAGTCCTAAACTCTGGAAGGGTCAAGTTTTGTAAAAGTTCTTCAACACTGGCATCGACGATTTTCGCTGGCTCAACAAGGGGACGCGAAGGGTATGTGATGCGATAGATCCGACCATGAACGTGGTCTCTTAGCGGGTCGCGCGCATTGTGCTGCATGTGACCGATTAGGATGTTGTGCCAGTCAACGAGATAGAGTGATCCGTCTGGTGCGAACTCCATGTCCACCGGTCTAAAGTTCTTGTCTGTGGCTTTGACCAGATCCAAACGGTGCTTGGTTTGGAAGCCTGTCCCGTCATCGATCATTTGGTGAAGTTTAGTACCAAGAAATCCGATCGTATTGTTGATAATCAGATCACCTTGGACTTCGTCAGGAAAGTGACGGCTCGAGACGAATTCTAATCCTGATGTAGGTCTGACTCGGTGTTCAGGCTCGATCAGATCTTTCGATTTATGAGTGGCTACACCATAACGAGATTTGACCGATCCGGGAAGCATCCATCGGACGGCCGGTCCAGAGGTTTCGGCAAAAATATTCTGACCCCACTCATCAAAAGCGATACCCCAGGGATTGGGAATAGATAATTGAGCATTCCGCTCCAGATGACGTCGCTGAGGATTATAGCGATAGAATCCACCGTTCGTGGCTCTAACTGGTCCATAAGCCGTCTCGACATTTGTGTGCAAGAAAACTCCTTCACCCATAAAGATGGCGCCTGAAGGGTCTGCTGCAAAAGCACTTATGGCGTGGTGAGTGTCATGGTCGTCAAAGCCGCTGAGCAATATTTCCTTCTCGTCGTAGTGATCGTCTCCGTCATTGTCTTTCAAAAGAACGAGGTTCGTTCCCTGCGAGACATAAACTCCTTCTGGTGCAAATTCGAAACCAATTGGAAGATGCAGACCGTCAGCAAATATTGTTTGTTTGTCGGCCTTATTGTCCCCGTCGGTGTCTTCGAGGATTAGGAGTTTGTCGTCTGGTTTATGGTCACCCGGTTTGTAATGAGGATAACTGGGCATCACAGCAACCCACAGTCGTCCTTTGTTATCGAAGGACATTTGGACGGGATTGGCTAGGTCTGGGAATTCCTTCTCGGATGCAAAAAGTTCAATCTTGTATCCCTCTGCAACCTGGATTTCATCCAAGGCTTCTTGGCCGTACAGATAGCTCAAGTCCTCGTCTGAGTTGCTCGGCTTGTAATTGGTATCGACGGGTGGGAGTACCGTCGTTTTGATGTCTTCTGCAGCTAGGTCCAATACTTCACCCTTGCCAGCCATCCATATGGCACGATCTCGAATGATCGTCATCTCCTGAAGTTTTTTCAATTCTGAGGGATAATTGTCAGGTCCGAATGGATCGTATCGTCGACCAAAGACATGTACGCCGTTCGGAATTTTATAGTCGTTGTGCCATATCCAGTTTTTCTCCGTCACGCCCCCGTGGACCAGATCTCGATTCGAGGTGTCGGCCTTGTCCTTTCCGAAAACCTCATCTGCAAGGAAGTCAGAAAACTTCCTGTATCCTTGGTCTGTTAGCTGCAGCCCATCTAGGGTGAGGTCGTCGCTCCCTGCAAACCATTTCTTTGAAGGGTTGAAGGCATCGACGAAATGAATCGCTCGCTCCAAAGCGAGTTCTCGCATGGCTTCGGTGTACAAAGAAAGTCGTACGTTTTCATCTACTCCATCGGGAAGGTCCTGCTTTTCAGAGAGATCCTCAAAAGCAATGGGTGAGACGAGTACCAATCTTGGTGAAGATGATCCATTGTACTTTTGGGAAAGCGTGTGCTGAACGAAAGCGTCCAGTTCTGATTTGAAACTAGCCAGCCCTTTGGGTCCGTTGTAAGAAGAAACCGAACCGAAGAATGCAAGAACGACATCGGCATCGAGCTTGGTTAACCATTCATCTGGTGTCTCGAAGTGTCCAATGCTTCCTGAATTTGTTGCCAATTCATCGTGAAATTCTTCTCCACCTGGAAATGCCCATGGAGAGTTTCTGCCCGAATGTGGTCTGAAGCTCGGAGTGTTTCCACCGTCCGCCATATTCCGAATAGTTAGAAGGCTGTCTGGGTAGCGGAGATGAAGCTCGGTCTCGAAATAGCCATAGTTCATCATGCGCGACGCAAGATTGTTGCCAATAATGACGATGCTGTCATCTTTTCTCAGCTCGGTAGTCTCTTTATCTGCTTCGCAGCCTAAGAAACTCAGTACAATAATTAGAAAAAGATGTGGCATTCGGCGAGAGGTGAAAAGGTGCCGAGATAGATTATTCGTCATTTCCTGACTTAGGTCCGTTTGTATCATTTCTCTTAGATCGAGTTGGGTTGACTAGCAAGTCTGCATAAATAGCACTTCAAACTAGGAAAACTGTGGGATTGTAACTCATGCTATTGTCTTCCAGTGGATGAAAGTGAAAAAGAGTGCGCCCGAAAGTCGCCAAAGGTCTCGGTAATTTGTACTATCAGTAGTCATCTGCTTTTTCTATGCAATTCAATCCTATATCTCAATGAGACCCTTTATAGTTGCTCTTCTTCTCTGCATCCTGTTTCCTCTTGGCTCTCAGGCCCAAGAGCATCATCACGAGACAAGGACGATCCAGTTTCCTAATGTAGACGGATACCTCACCTTGAAATTGGACTTACACATGCACTCCGTTTTTTCTGACGGGGCTGTCTGGCCGAGTATTCGGGTCGAAGAAGCCATACGAGATGGACTTGACGCAATCTCTCTGACGGAGCATCTTGAGTATCAGCCTCATGATGAAGATATTCCGCATCCGGATCGAAACCGGGCCTATCAGCTGGCTCTCGAGTCTGCAGCGAACAGCGATTTAATTATTATTCCTGGTGCTGAAGTGACACGAGACATGCCACCTGGTCACAACAACGCCATATTCATCGAAGACGCCAATCCATTGCTTATTGATGACGCCAGAGCGGTCTTCGAGGAGGCGAATCGACAGGGAGCTTTCGTATTCTGGGACCATCCAAATTGGACTTCGCATAGAGCGGACGGGGTTGCCCGACTTACTGACATGCACCGAGCCTTGATCGCTGATAGTCTTCTCCATGGAATCGAAGTTGTGAATGAGTCGACCTATTCGGATGAGGCTCTGGAAATAGCATTGGAAAACAACCTGACAATTGTCGCTACCTCAGATATTCATGGCCTGATAGATTGGGCTTACGAGCCGCACCAGGGAGGCCACAGGCCGGTAACCTTAGTCTTCGCGGAAGAGAGAAATCTCGAAAGCATGGAAGAGGCCCTCAGAGCTGGCCGGACGGCAGCTTGGCATAAGAATATTTTGATCGGTAGAGAGGAAAATGTAATGCCGCTGTTTCACAAAAGTCTTCAAATAGAATCTGCAGCCTATGGTGGGGATACCCAGGTTCTGAAAATCAATTTCGATAATCAGTCGGACGCGACATGGGAGTTGATGAACGAGTCTGAATACCGATTTCATGAAGACACCGATTTTGTCCGCGTTCCTCCAGGCAAAAGTTCAATCTATGTGAAGACCTTGGAAAGGAAGACTTCTGTCGAATTGCAATTCAATGTTCTGAATATCACGACAGCTCCAGGAAGTCACCCGACGGTCAAAATACAGGTAAGTGTAGACTAGCTTTCTTGCCTTATCGTCTAGGGAATGATCTTTCAACTCCTTGCCCTTGGATAGGTGTTGAGGAGCATTGAAATTTACAGGTCCGTGTCAGATTTTTATTGTAGCTCGTCTAGCAAAGCTTGGCGAAGAGGTCTTATTTCAGCCAAAAGAGATCTTAGTTCTGGAAGATCTTCCCCGTATTCAAAGGTGACACTCTTATTTTCTCCGTTGCATTCGAGTGTGACATATTCGGCACCTCCGTCAGTACAATCCGGGCATCCATAAATTTCGTCCATGGAGCAAAAGACTGCCAAGTTGACTGTCCTTGCGATTCTCTCGAAGCTGGCCGAATCCAGGGAACGCTCAATAAATTTATCAGGAGGGTCTCGGTCTCGGTCCCATGAACTCAAAATCAATGATTGCTCGCCCTCTTTTATGGTCATATCGGCCTTGCAGTGAAAGAAACAAAATCCGAAAGAGTAACCATGAAGGATCACGAGGTTTGCCCTATCTCCATCTGAATCATTTCGGCCAATAAACTGGCAAGAAAGGAGGAGGCTCGCGGCAAGAATGGGGAAAATGTATTTAGTTCTATTCATTCTGATTCTGTTGATCTCTTATCGGTCTTAAAATGGTCAGTAATTCTTTCAGTTCTGGTAAGTTTTCGCCATAATTAAAAGTGACCTTTTTCGAATTCCCGTCGCAATCTATACTAACCCATTCAGCCCCTCGGTCAGTGCAGTCTGGGCATCCATAGATATCATCCATTCGACAAAACGCTTTGTGTCGAAAGGAGAATAAAAATCTTGCCACGCTGTTGAGGATAGTTCGTTTTCGAATAATCGAGCCGTGTCTTTGGTGCTCCAAGACGTCAAGGCCAAGATTTGCCAAGAAGGTTGAACGACAAGCTGAGCCTTGCAGTAACCTCCGCATTCCCCAAAAGAATAGCCAAGTTCGATGGACTCGATATTGGAACCCTTCTCATTCTGTCCAAAAAGGGTGCAACAATAAATGAGAGTTAAGAGGAATAAAAAGGCAGTTTTCATTGCTAAGACTTTTGTCGTTATATAGATCTTAGTAAGTTTGTTTTATTCCAATTCCACCAAGGCTAATATGGTTTCTGCCGTCGTACTAGCTGCTGGATTGTCAACGAGAATGGGAGAGCATAAAATGCTCTTGAAGTTGGGTGACGGTCAAGGCCTTTTGCAACGCGTTTTGCTCAACATCTCTGGGGCTAGATTCTCGGAGATTATTTTGGTTACTGGCCGTGATGCTCTAGCAATTGGTGTGGAGACAAGAGACTTCGATCTTAGCACCGTTCACAATTCGAATTTCGCAAATGGCCTTAGTACATCCATTGCGACAGGAGTCAAATCAGTGAGTCCATCTAGTCGTGGCATCGCTCTATGTCTCGGAGATATGCCTATGATCACGGCAAAGGAGTACGATATTCTCATTCGCGAATTTGTGACGGCCTTTGATAGAAATGTAAAGGCGATCGTAGCGCCGAGCTTTGAAGGGAGACGCGGCAATCCAGTTATTTTCTCTTCAGCCTATCGGGATGGACTGGTGGCGAACGAGAATCCGGATGGATGCAAACCGATCGTTATGGCAAATCGAGAACATCTTCGAGAAGTAGAAATGGAAACCGGGCACGTCTTGGTAGACGTGGATACGCCGGAAGACTTAGGTCTAATAGGTTCTAGATAGCTAGGGCATTCCGGCTGATTAGGCCGACTGGATTCCTCTAGTTAACTAATTTAGTCGGCCATTCAGCCAGAATGCTCGTCTCTCAAGTTCTTCCTTGCTGGCGCTTGAATTTATCGCCGACGTCATGCTTGGATCTTGAACAATATTCATGCTCGATGTTTTGTCAGTTCCTCTCTGCCAATATTCTAAGGAAATCGTGCTAGCTGCCTTAAGGTTTTGAATTCGGTTCAGGGAGACATAGTTGCCACCAACTTTCTTGATGATGTCACCTTTGTCGAGACCTGCCTCGTAGAGACTGCTTCCTTCTAAAGGGTAATCTATGATTTCAAGTCCTTCGTCAACTACGTCGAGCCGAGCACCAAGCCAGGCGCCTCCGGGCTCTCTCAGCGACAATGAAATCCCAACAGAGGACAGGAGGGCAGGGTAGTCTGGCACCTCATGACCACGGATGTAGCTATCAAAGAAGTTTTTGGCGAAATTCGGGTCATTGGTGTAGTGGCCAAGCGCAATTTCGATGTCGGATACGGTATAGTTCTTTCCGTCTTCTCCAAAGCGAAACCACAAGACCTGCATGAGACCGTCGAGGGTCAGGCCAAAGTCGCGGCGTAGAGTGAGATCGAGACCAAGTGCTATTGCAGATCCCCAAGTGTAGTAGGAGATGAAGGTGTTGCCAAAGTTTGTTGGGTCTATAGAACTCGATGCATCCCGGAACGGAGCACGTTGACTCATTTCGACGGCCGAAAAGTATTTTCTACCAGGGCTATTTGTTACGGTATTGATTGAAGAAGCCAGGCCGCGAGCGAACTCCTCGTCGCCAATGAGTCCAGCTCTCCTGATCGCAATATTGGTGTAGTAACTCGTAAAGCCTTCGGCGAACCACAATTCGCCAGACATATTTGCTCTCGTGAAATCGAAGGGTTCAAGAGTCTCTGGACGAATACGTTCGACATTCCACTGATGGAAATATTCATGTGAGAGCGTCCTGAGATTACGCATCGCCCCGTCTTTTAGGGAGCGAGTGCTCGCTAGAATGGTTGAATTTCGATGCTCCATTCCATCTCCACTTACATAGGGGAGGTAGTCCGCAATAAAAGTATAAGATCCTCCATCATAGGGCGGCACGTCTCCACCAAAAATGTCTATTTGAGCTTGGACTACTTTTTTAGCCATGTCAGCGTAGTCATCCAATTCCTGTTCTGTCCCCATATGGTGCACCGCCAACTTTATAGTTTGCTCTCCGTCATTTTCGTCGGTGACAGTCCAGGTTCGCACGCTGTGATTGGATAGCTCGGTGGGCGAATCCATAAAGTACTGAAGATCCGGGGCAGTGTAAGTCAAAGGATTATCTGTTTCATGCAGCTGCGTTGCAACCTTCCAGGAAGCATCGGCTGGTTCAAAGTGAACTTCGATGGCAAGCTGTTCAAATCCTTTTGCCCATGCAAAAGTCGCCGGGATATTCAGATGTGCATGCGATGCGTCGATGCCTGAGTAGGTACCGCCGGCCCGATCTGCAAAGAGGGTATAGGTAAAAATGACTTCCTCGTCTCCAGCATCTTCAATATTCCACTGGTAGGGATCAGATCGGGATATTGCCAATTCCTTCCCGCCTTTAGTAGCCGCTTCAACCTTGTATACATTCTTTGCGAACTCGTGAATGGCATATCGTCCAGGAGACGAGCGGCTCATACGAATCTCGAGAGGACCCTTTTCATGTCCAGCTGGCAAATGCATCTCGATGACAGCCTCGTGGTGAATCGCGTTGGGGAATGAGACGAAGTACTGAACGACATCAGCCTCCGGAAAAATAAGAAAGTTTGCTAAGAGTAGACTTGTAAGAATGGACATGTAGAGTAGGTGGTTTGCTCGGATGACTTACTGCATCCCTATTTTATTTAATTCTATACTTGATTCACACATGCGTTTCCATTTCGCAATTGAATCTAGTCTTCTTGCTTATCCTTGATCATTGGGTCTCCCAGGATTAGATCAATATAATTGACTATGTTCTCGCTACACCAATAGGCGGGGCAACTGCCATTGGAAAACGCGAATTGTGGGCTGGCATGGATCGGAGAAAATTTATTGAGACCTCATCGCTTGTGGCGGCAGGTAGCTTTATGGGATCAAATCTAGCTTGCAGGGACGATGGTCCGGTAACTCCTAATCAGGAGCAGCTCAAGAACTGGGCTGGAAATCTCAGCTACGGCACTACAAATGTCTATTCGCCCAGCAGCCTATCAGAGGTCGTAGAAATAGTTGAACGGAGCCAGAACGTCAGGGCCTTGGGTTCTCAGCATTCATTCAACAAGATCGCTGACAGTACCTATGCTCTTCTTTCGACTCGAAACATGAAGGGGCTTGCGCTTGACAAAGAGGCAAGAACGGTCACCGTAGGTGCGGGAGTTAGGTATGGAGATATTTGTGAGATGCTTGACCAGAATGGATTTGCTTTGCACAATTTGGCTTCTCTACCGCATATCTCGATTGTCGGAGCCTGCCAAACCGCGACTCATGGCTCTGGCGTTGGGAATAAGATCCTAGCGGATGGCGTGAGATCGTTTGAATTGGTTAAGGCCGATGGAGAGGTCGTCGAAATATCGCGAGAAAGAGACCAAGAATTATTTGAGGGAGCTCTAGTAGGTCTCGGTTCATTCGGTATTATCACCAGCATTACTCTAGACTTACAGCCAAGTTATCGAATGAGTCAGTTGGTCTACCAGAATCTCCCAATGCATTCTCTACGTAGAGATTTTGATGCTATCATGTCAAGTGGTTACAGCGTCAGCCTTTTCACAGACTGGGCAGATGATTCTGTCAATCAAGTTTGGATAAAAAGTCGTGCCAATTCAGATCAATCGATATCTGGATTTCAATTTTATGGAGCCACAGCGGCGGATCGAGATCTACATCCGATAATTTCGCAATCTGCGGCGGCTTGCACAGAACAGATGGGTGTCGAAGGAGCTTGGTATGACCGACTACCGCATTTCAAAATGGGCTTTACTCCGAGTAGTGGTGACGAGCTTCAAGTTGAATATTTCGTTCCAATGGAGCGTGGTCACGATGCGATGGTAGCCATCGGTCGCCTTAATGAATTCATTACTCCACATTTATTCATTTCTGAGATCCGAACAATCGCTGCCGATAAGTTTTGGATGAGTCCGTT
Source organism: Rhodothermales bacterium (assembly GCA_965250215.1). Classification (GTDB taxonomy): domain Bacteria; phylum Bacteroidota; class Rhodothermia; order Rhodothermales; family DATKEJ01; genus CBDFNN01. Next base: position 1,373,000 of record CBDFNN010000004.1, read on the forward strand.
CTATGAAAAACCATGTGTATCCATCCACTTCACATTCAAGCCAGAATGGGACGAGGTTTTAAGGATTCGACCGATTGTCGAAGATGTCTTAGGACCCTATGACCTTCGACCTCATTGGGCAAAGCTTTTCAGTTTCTCCCCGCAAGTCCTCCAGTCGAGGATTAAGCGCCTGGCTGACTTTCGATCGCTTGTATTGGACTTCGATCCGGATGGTAAATTCCGGAACCAATTTGTCAGGCAATACATTTTTTCTTGAGCATCTCCCAGACGCGCATTCATGCAATGGCTGTCGTCTTTTGTTGGTAAAAAAGGTCGATTCGGGGTGGTAAATAGAGTGATTCCGTCGGATTGGAATAACCAAGCTTCCGACGTGATGGCGGATTTCTCATATTATGACACATCAATCAAGCAATGATCCTATCACGCTCGATTCGTCGCCTTAATTATCGACACCAAATAACCCCGATATGAACGCTAGACTCCTCCACATACCAATATCTCTGATATTGATGGCCTTGTTTTCCAGTGCAATTCTAAGCAGTTGTGACTTCCTCGGCTTAAATGATGACGAAGGAGATGAGGGCGAGTCAAATATTGAATGGAAGTCGCAGGTTATTCTTTTTGAAGGCCTTCAGACTCTTGTACTTCAAGATACTTCTGGGGGGGTGTACTCCTTTGATAAGGATCAATTGGATGAAGCTGATATCGATATCAAACCTGGGAAGGTTTTGGTGATCGAAGATCACTCCCTCGTGAAAGTCGTCTCGGTTGAAGAGACTCAACTTGGTATTGATGTCGTCACGTCGCCGGCAGTTTTGACCGATGCCATCAGGAATGGAGAGTTGAATTTTTCAAAGGTTATCAAATTTTCCGAAGGCAGTGCACCTGAGCTATATATAGATGCGACTCATCGCGTGTCTCCAAAAATAACAAGGAATGGAAGTATCAGCTATGAAACGGAAATTGATGGTCTAACGATCAAAATGAGCTTGACTCCAGGTTCTGGGTCTTCTGAGATTTCTCTTAGTATTTCAGACTCGGAAGATCGCATCGCAATGGTTGGGACAGGGATGTTGACAGAGTTTCGTGTAGACCAAACCATGAATATCATCAATGGACGGACAGATGGTTGGGATTTCAACGCAACGGATTACCGAGCTGATATGACGGTACAAATGGCAGCAGGGCTTTCAGGTCCTTCTGAGATAGCATTGCGCCTTCCGGAAGCTCTAGAGCTGAAAATCCCGATTCCTGTTGCGGGACCGATTCCGGTCTACATCGGCGTTGGTTTCAAATTGGTTGCTACCATAGATGTCCCAAGAGTATTAGCAGCATCGTCTACAATGGAGTCGCAGTTTTCTTACTCCGGAACACAGGGCTTTTCATATTCCGGCACTTCGCTAGATTTTAGTGGCCAAGCGGGGAATGTGGAGTTTGGTCAGTTTAGTTCAACTTCTGGTGCGCTACCCGGTGCTCAGGTTGGCTTGACCTTTGGGCCGGTCCCAAGTTTCGGCTTGTACATATTTGGAAGCCAAGTAGCCTTTATTGATGCTCGCTTCATTGCAGTCTCGCAATTCCTTATCACTCCTCCGCCCATATCAATAGCTTGTCGAGAAGCAGCTATCCTTATGAAAATTACGGGTGGTTTCAAGCTAGAGATGATGGGCATCACTTTAGCTAGTGGCGAACACGATTTCTACGAAGACTACGCTGAGGAACGAACGTCGAGCTGCCCAGATAACAGCTCATTCAGAGAAGACATCGAAGGCCAATTTGGCCCCTTGGCATCAAAGTGATCGAGCAATATCGGTGCATCAAGGCATGGGAGTCCGTCTTGACATTATCTGAGTAAAAGAAGCTGCGAAATCACTTGGATTCGTTATTATCTATCTGTGAGAATTTCGCATGTCTCCATAATCTTTTGCTTGGCTTTTTCACCCATGTTTTGTGGTGATGGCAATCGTGAAATATCCTTCAACGAAGAGGTTCGGCCGATTCTGAGCGAGAATTGCATGAAGTGTCACGGGGGAGTGCGGCAGCTTTCTGACTTTTCGCTCTTATTCAGAGATGAAGCTTTGTCTGCTGCGAAGTCTGGCAAGCATCCCATCGTTCCAGGTGATGTTGATTCGAGCGAGCTTCTCCATAGAGTAAAAGAAGTCAATGCATCCAAGAGGATGCCACCAGAAGGACCACCTCTGAATAAAGATGAGATATGGGTTCTGGAGAAATGGATCGCACAAGGTGCGAAATGGGAAAAACACTGGGCCTATGAAAAACCCAGACATGAAGGTGCCGAGGAGGGCATAGATGCATTTGTCCGAGCAAAGCATACCGAACAAAATTTAGCAATGTCAGGCCAAGCAGAGCGCGAGGTCTTGCTCAAAAGGTTGAGTCTAGATATCACTGGCCTTCCTTTTGACTTCCACGATATTGAAGACGCAGAGCAGAAATCGATCGAAGAGCTAATTGACCTTCTTCTTGTTTCCCAAAATTATGGAGAAAAGTGGACCTCAATGTGGTTGGATTTGGCGCGTTACGGTGACTCGCAGGGATATCAGAAAGATCACTTACGCAGTATTTGGCGATATCGCGACTGGGTAATCCATGCTTTAAATGAGGATATGCCTTTTGATCAATTCACGATTGAGCAGTTGGCTGGGGATATGCTAGAGAACCCAAGTGACTCTCAAATTTTGGCCAGCGCCTTCCATCGCAATACCATGACAAATGATGAGGGCGGAACTGATGATGAAGAGTTCAGAGTTGTTGCCGTAATAGATCGACTCAATACAACTTTCGAGACCTGGCAAGCCAGCACCCTGTCTTGTGTCCAGTGCCATGCACATCCCTATGATCCTTTCAAATTTGAAGAGTTCTATAAGCTATTGGCCTACTTCAATAACACGGCAGATCAGGATCTGACCAGTGACTTTCCAAAGCTAACGGCCATGTCCCCAGCAGAGGAAAAGCAGAAAATGGAAATTGAATTTCTATTGTTAAAAGAGCCCGAAATGGCCGACTCGCTCCTAGGAATTCTGGCTTCTCTAGGCGGTGAGACCCCAGTCATGCAGGAGCTTCCAACAGCAGAAGCTCGGACGACGACCATCTTTGAAAGAGGGAATTGGCTCGTTCCTGGGGATACCGTCAAGCCAGCACTGCCGGCCATTTTGAACGATGGAAATATTGGGCCAGTAAATCGATTGGAATTTGCCCAGTGGCTTGTGGACGACGATAACCCGCTGACGGCACGGGTCATGGTAAATCGAGTTTGGGAGCAAATCTTTGGTTTGGGTTTGGTTGAGACTTTGGAGGATTTTGGAACGCTGGGTGCTAAACCCTCACATCCTGAATTATTGGATTGGTTGGCCCTTGAGTTTTCTGAGAACATGGATTGGTCCATAAAGACCCTAATTCGTGAGATCGTATTGTCTAAGACTTATCAACAGAAATCCTCTGTTACATCTGAATTACTAGAGGCAGATCCACGTAATAAATATTTATCACGAGGACCTCGAGTCAGGCTTTCTGCTGAGCAGATTCGGGATTACGCTCTTGCTGTCTCGGGCTTGTTGAGTAAAAAAGTCTATGGGCCATCAGTTATGCCACCTCAGCCGGATGGTGTTTGGAATGTAATCCGTCACGTGGCAAAATGGGAGACCAGCAAGGGAGAAGATAAATATCGACGGGCTCTGTATACCTTGCATCGAAAGTCTTCACCATACCCAAGTCAAATTACCTTTGACGGTACGAGCCGGGAGTTTTGTGTATCGAGAAGGATTAGAACAAACACGCCTTTGCAGGCTCTTGTCACATTGAATGACCCAGTCTACTTTGAAGCGGCTGCGAGTTTGGCTGAGAGGATGCAGGAGGAGTCTCCAGCCACTAGGATTGCGTCTGCCTATCGGATTGTCACTGGATTGAGTCCTGACGAACGGAAGGTCGGCGAGCTTGAAAAATTTTACAAAGAAGCTTTCAATAGCTATGCTTCCGAGCCTGCCCTCATCGACTCTCTCGGTTTCAGTCCAAAGGACAAGGATCCAGAATGGGCAGCTCTTTTGAATACGGCTAACGTGCTTCTAAATTTGGATGAGGTCCTTGTCAAGAGTTGATAAGCTTGAGTACCCAATTCTCACCTTCCTATCTTTATCTGCGTGGATAATCTGAAAAAGGAATTAGACAACCGTTACGCTCAGTTTCTGACGCGTCGGCATTTCTTTAAGACCTGTTCGATAGGTTTGGGAGGAATAGCACTTGGTGGATTGTCTGCGTGTTCAAATGAGTCTCCTTTTATCTCATCCAATCTTGGACCTCATTTTGCTCCAAAGGCAAAGACGGTTATCTACCTTCACATGGCGGGAGCGCCGTCTCAGCTCGAACTCTTCGATTACAAACCGGAGCTTTATAAATACGACGGGCAAGATTGTCCGAAGGAATTCATTGAAGGAAAGCGATTTGCCTTCATCGTTGGGCAACCTCAACTTATGGCACCGCAAGCCAGCTTCAAGCAGTACGGGCAGACGAGATCCTGGGTCTCGAACCACTTGCCAAAGTTTACCGAGGTCGTAGATGATGTGACTTTCCTGAAGGCCATGCACACCGATGAGTTCAATCATGCACCTGCTCAACTTTTTATGCATACCGGAAGCTCCTTAGTTGGTCGGCCTAGTTTTGGATCTTGGTTGAGTTATGGCTTGGGGTCTGAGAACGAAGACTTACCAAGTTTTGTCGTCCTCGTTTCCGGTAACTCTCAACCGAGCGGTGGGAAGAGTTTGTGGGGCAGTGGATTCCTTCCATCGATGCATCAGGGGGTGGAGCTCAGATCCAAAGGTGATCCTGTTCTGTATCTGAATAATCCAAAAGGAGTGTCTAGAGATCTCCGGAAAAGTGCAATCGATACCATCGGAGAGATTAATCGAATCGAACACGAGGAGATGGGCGATCCAGAAATTCTGACTAGGATTTCGCAATACGAACTTGCCTACAGAATGCAGATGACGGTTCCAGAGGCCGTCGATATTTCGTCAGAGCCAGAATACATACATGAGATGTATGGGACACAACCTGGAGAGGAGGCCTTTTCAAATAATTGCCTTCTTGCTCGTCGGCTAGCAGAGCGAGGTGTCAGATTCATTCAGCTCTATCATCGAGGCTGGGATTCGCACGGTACAAATGAGTTCGAGGCCCTAGAGGGTGGTTTTGTGGAACGGTGTAAGGAGATAGATCAGCCGATGACGGCACTGGTGAAGGACTTAAAAGAAAGAGGCATGCTAGAAGATGTTCTCATTGTTTGGGGCGGAGAGTTTGGCCGAACACCAATGCGCGAAAACAGGAATGGTCAGGTTTGGCCTTACCATGGTAGAGATCATCACAGCGAGGCGTTTACGATGTGGATGACAGGCGGAGGCGTTAAACCTGGGATGACTTACGGCACAACAGATGAAATGGGCTACGCAGGAATCGAGGGACGTATTCATGTACATGATCTCCAGGCGACCATATTAAATCGTATGGGAATCGATCATGAAAAGATGACCTATCGATTCCAAGGTCGGGACTTCCGCTTGACGGATGTTAGTGGAGAGGTGGTTAGGGAAATTCTGAGTTAGATTTTCAGAACCTCTGAACATCAGAACTCAGATAGTCAGGACCTTAGATTTTCGGAATGTCTCGCTCGAGCATCTTGCTGTCAACTATTGAGGACTTTGTAACCGGATATATCGAATCTGACAATCTGATGTTCAGACAATCTGATGTTCTATTTGCGAAACTTCCCATTCAAGATGTCGTCTACCTTATTTCAAACCGTTGCTGACTTTTAATATTTCGGAAGCGGACCAATAAGCAAAGCTTCCAGGAGTCAGACAGCTACGTGGTTGATGCACAGAATTAGGCATCCTTTCCACCTACTCTCACTTTGAATCGAACGAGCCTTAACTACGGCCTCGATTCACACCTCTCCCACGTTTCAGCGCTTCTTTTTTAATTGGCGACCTATGTCGCAAAGCCATTTCTATGTCTAATCAACCTATTACATTCCAAAAACTCGGACTACCTAAGTCGATCATATCAAGTATCGTCGATGCCGGTTACTCCACTCCAACTCCTGTTCAGGCTCAGGCGATTCCAATCGCTATGGCCGGACATGACCTTATAGCATCTGCGCAGACCGGTACCGGCAAAACAGCTGCTTTCGTTCTTCCGATGCTCTCCAAATTGATCTCGGATCCACGCCAAATACACAAATATCGCCCTGTTCGCGTTCTCGTTCTCACACCAACGCGTGAGCTGGCCAAGCAGGTCGAGGAAGCTGTACGAACCTACGGTAAGCACAGTAAATTCAGAAGTATTTCCATTTTTGGCGGTACAAACATTGGTAATCAGCTTCGACAGCTTAAGCGAGGAGCTGACATTGTCGTTGCCACGCCGGGTCGACTATTAGATCACATCAACAGAGGAAGTTTAGATCTTGGTGGTCTGGACATTCTTGTCTTAGATGAGGCAGATCGAATGTTGGACATGGGATTCCTTCCTGACCTTCGTAGGATCATATCCGAACTTCCAAGAGATCGACAGACTCTACTATTCTCGGCAACCATGCCGAAAGAGGTTCAGAAGCTTGCGAACACCATTATGTTCAAGCCTCAGCTGATCGAGGTCGGCGAGCGTAGAAATCCTGCTGAGACCGTATCACAATTGATTACTTTGGTCGACCAGAATGATAAAATCGAAGTTCTTCAGCATCTTCTTGCTACGGAAAAGACGGAGAGTGTTCTAGTATTCACTCGAACAAAATATAGAGCGGATCGAATCAGTCGAAAAATTGAAAAGCTAGGTTACTCCACAACGGTTATGCACTCCAATCGGAGCCAGAATCAAAGAGAACGAGCTTTGCAAGGATTCAAAAGTGGTAAGTACAAGATTCTTGTTGCAACAGATGTCGCAGCCCGAGGCTTGGATGTCGATTGCATCAGCCATGTTGTTAATTTCGATACTCCAGATCAGCCCGAGGATTACATCCATAGAATTGGCCGAACCGGTCGTGCAGAGACTGAGGGCAACGCAATAACTTTGGTTTCTGGAGATGAGCAGGCTTATTTGGCTCGAATCGAAAAACACATCGGCAAGAAGCTTGATCGTGTCGAGTTTGATCATATTCAAACCCAGCGAGAAAATCGATCCTACACGAGTGGAGGATCATCTAAGTCTGGTGGAAGAGGTCAAGGTGGAAGAGGACAAGGCGGAGGCGGACGAAGAAAGTCAAGCTCTCGTCCAAAGTCCTATTCGAATGGCGCTAAGAAATTCGAAAAGAAGTTCTCAAAGAATGGGTCGTCTAGTTCGTCCAACGGACAGCGAAAGACAGAAGGATCTTCAGGCAGCGAACGTTCTAGCGGAAACGGCGAACGACGTAATGGAAACGGTGGTGGTGGAAATATGGACAGTATGGTCAAAGCAGCCAGTTCCAACTCCCGAAGCGGAAATAGAAACTTCCGTAAGAACAAGAAGCGCTCTTTTTCCTCGAAAGGCCGAAGACCTGGGAAGCCTAGCGAGTAACAGGAAACAGGGGTGAGGTAAGGGGAAATGAGTATCTCATAGGTATCAATTTTCTGAGACATGATTTCTAAGCCCCTGACCCCTGACATCTGACTCCCTCCGAGGGTAGTCTAATAAAAACCATTTGAACAATTTCCGCGATGCACCGAGGCGCAATTTGTAATTGTCTCGGGATCGCGGATTTAGTGCCGAATAAATCGGGAAGAGCACAGACCTAGCTCCAAAACCGACTAAGCCAGCCAATCGATGGACGAGTCTGGTAGAAGGATTTGAGTGTCGGTGCAGATATTGGACAAGACTGCTGTGCTGGACAATCTGTTGATCCGCATAGTTTTCTTGTGAGGTACTCGCGCCGCCGTGATGCATTATTTCCGCCTCTCTGAGGAAGTAGTTTGAATAGCCTGCTTTGTTTAAGGCTAGGCAAAGCTCCGTTTCTTCGGAGTAGAGAAAATAGCTATCGTCCCAGCCCCCAATTTGGTCAAAGGCTTTACGCGAGACACACAAGGCACAACCCTTCACGATATCGACCTTCATTGAACTTGGAGGCACGAAGTCAACTCGCTTGTCCCGTGCAAGAAGCAAATCTTTGAGAGGAAGATAATGCCGGGTCAATGAGCTCTTTGTCGCAAAAGGACCTGTGCTTGCTTGGTCCGATCCGTCAGCATTGAAAACTCTTGGACCAATTGCTCCAATCTCGGAATGAGTTTTCAGAAAATTAACAAGGACTTCGGTTGATTCGGGAGCGGCTTCTGTATCGGAATTTAGAAAGTACAAATACTCTCCGATGGCCAATTCAGCGCCCTGATTGTTTGCACCAGCAAAGCCGAGATTCTCGGAATTCTGGACCAGGGTGAAGTTGGGTAGGTGAGCAAATTTTCCGACGAGCTCCGTGCAACTAGAGTCGCTCGAATTATTGTCCACTACAATGATTTCAATCGATAATTCTCCTCCACTATCGAGAGCTTTCTCAACAGCGATGCAAGTCAGCTTGGCTGTATTGTAGGAGACTATGACAATGGAGCAGTCGATTTAAGTTGTTTTGTATTAGGTCCAAATGCGAATCAATTCGGGTTCTTCAGCATGACAACTTTATCGATTCCCTTTGCAAATCCGTCTTTAATTCGACTCGTTTCTACAAAGCCAAATTTAGCGTAGAAGTCCCTGGACATCTGGGACGTCTCAAGTTTCCAAGCTTTACCGGGATAAAGTCGAGCCAGAACATCAAGACGATGCTTATTCAGTAATGTACCGATACCTTTTCCATGATGACTGTTAGCAACCATGCCCCAAGAGAATCCGGCTAGTTGCTCCTTCTCGTCAAAGTAGATTCCGGCACACCCTAGAACGGTACCGTCTTCTTCTGCAACCCAGTATTCGAGTCGGTCTTCCTTGTCGAGCCACTCAATAAGGTCTTGACGTTCAGAAGGATGAAAATAAGGCGGCGTGTTGCTATCGAAAATCGATAGACAGGCATCTTTATCATCACTATTATACTTTCTGATAATCACGTCAAACAGATTAAGATGAACACATGCATAAGAGTCACTTCTTTATTCCTCGCACTCACCATGTCATTGGCTTGCGGAACTAAGACTCTCGAAATATCTGAAAATAGCCAAAGTCTATCGAAAAGCTCTAGCGCATCGGATTATAAGGAGCGCTACAGACTTCAGTATCATTTTTCCCCAGAGAAGAATTGGATGAATGATCCGAATGGTATGGTCTACTATGACGACGAGTATCATCTGTTCTATCAATACAATCCATATGGTGATAAGTGGGGGCACATGAGTTGGGGCCACGCGGTCAGCCCCGACATGCTCCATTGGGAGCATTTACCCCTTGCTTTGGCTGAAGAGGATAATGTCATGATCTTCTCAGGCTCAGCCGTTGTCGACTGGAAAAACACCTCCGGATTCGGAAAAAATGGAGAGCCACCGATGGTCGCTATTTACACGGGTCATCGGACGGATCGAAATCATCAGAGCCAATACATAGCCTACTCAAACGACAAAGGCCGGAGCTGGACAAAGTTTAGGGGCAATCCGGTTCTGGATATCGACAAGGAAGAATTCAGAGATCCTAAAGTGATGTGGCACGAAGAGTCAGAAAAATGGATCATGGTTGTAGCTCTTCCCAAGGAATTCAAAGTCCAGTTTTATGGATCGGAGGATTTGAAGACCTGGAATTTTCTGAGCGACTTTGGTCCAGCTGGCGCCGTTTCCGGCATATGGGAATGCCCAGACTTTTTTGAGTTGGAGGTTGAAGGGACCGACGAGAAAGAATGGATGCTTTACGTTTCTTTGAATCCAGGGCATCCAGCAGGTGGCTCTGGCGGGCAATATTTTGTTGGGGATTTTGACGGTAAAAACTTCACTTTGGATAAAAGACAAGTTGCATCTGAAAAACTATGGGTCGATCACGGATCTGATTTTTATGCCGCTGTCAGTTTTTCCAACATGCCTGATGATCGACGAGTTCTCATTGGCTGGCTGAGCAATTGGCTCTACGGACAGGATCTACCAACTTCGCCTTGGCGCAGCTCACAAAGTCTCCCACGTTCGTTTTCTTTGGTGGATAGCCCAGATGGATATCGACTGAGGCAAACACCGGTTCGAGAAGCTGAGGCACTTAGAGGGAAGGAGACAGCGATCGGAAATAGATACATCGAAAGAGGGGAGTTTGATCTAGCGGAGAAAGGGATTAGCGGGTCGAGTTTTGAGATGTCCTTCACGCTACAGAGACCTGAGACGGGTCGAGTAGGAGTACGACTGTTTAAATCGGGGAATAAATACGTCGAGGTCGGCTTTGATGGAGACTCGGATATTTATTATATCGACAGGACAGCTTCGGGAAAGACTGACTTTCATGACAAGTTTGCGGCCATCCACAAGACCGATTCAGAGAGTGTACCCATTTTCAAATCAGAGGATATTGCCTTTAGATTGTTTGTAGACCATTCTTCCGTTGAAGCATTTTTCCAAGATGGACGAGTGGCCATCACGGATCGTGTATTTCCTCAAGAAGGCGCTGAGGGCGTAAGCTTGTTCACAACTGATCAGGAGATCGAGGTAAGTGATATTACGTTTTGGCCGATGAATGGCGTCTGGGCTTCTCGAAGAATAAGATCTGAGTGAAAACTTGAGCTAATTTGCCCAATAAATTTGGCAAAGATCCCAAAACCTGTTTCGAACTGCATGTCTGATAAGCCACTTTCGAAGAAATCCCTTCGCAAAGCTGTCGATGTGCTTTGCAGTGAAGTACCTCAATTTGCGAGGATCGTGAATGAGCATGGCTATCCGCCGCTCTGGGACAGAGAGCCTGGCTTTCAGACCTTGGTCCATATCATTCTCGAGCAGCAAGTCTCACTGGCTTCAGCCAAAGCCTGTCTCGACAAGCTCTTGGCAGTTCTACCAAGTTTAACACCAAGGTCTTTCCTTGAATTGGGTGATGAGGATCTGCGAAGCTGCGGTTTCAGCAGGCAGAAGACGAGATACTGTCGCGTCCTAGCAGAGAGATCGATCGAGGATACCGATCAGTTTGAATCGCTTGGTCGAGTTAGCGATGAAGATGCTTACAAATTCCTAGTCAGCCTTACCGGAATTGGACCATGGACTGCCCAGGTGTACCAACTGATGGTTCTCAAGCGGCCCGACATTTGGCCTAGCGGAGATCGGGCATTGATCGTTTCGGCCCGAGAGACATTCGAAATGGATAGGGATCCTAGCGACGAAGAACTCTTCCATTTGGCAGGGGAGTGGAAGCCATGGAGATCTGCTGGAGCTCGCATTCTTTGGCAAGGCTATTTAGGTCGTAGAAATCGTCAAGAGAGTTGAGACCTTACGAATATTTGCTTCTTGCAAAAGCGATTCTTAGGATGGATTAACTTGCTTTCTTAGGCCTCTGATTGGAAGAGCATACAGATCGGAGATGCCTGAGCTATCATGTCTCCGGCCTTACTAAGGAGTCCCGTTTCGGAATCTCGACTAAAGACGGCCATGTCGTTGCTCCGCCGATTTCCGACAATCAGATAATCTTCAGATGGACTGAGAGCGAAGTTTCTAGGCCAGTTGCCTCCGGTCGATATCGTCTGCAGCAATTCAAGTTTGCCATTTGAAAAGGAGAAGACAGCGATGCTATTGTCTCCCCGATTGGATCCGTAGACAAAGTTACCATCTGAGCTGATGTGAAGATCGGCGCAATAGCTTTCTCCATTGAATTCAGCAGAGAGAGTGGACACGCTTTCAATGATCGTCAAAGCACCTGAGCTGGAGTCATAGTCAAAGGAGGTCAGACTCGAATTCAGTTCACAAATGACAAAGGCATATCGGCCTCTCGGATGGATTTTGAAGTGTCTTGGTCCAGCGCCTGGTTCGACCGATACAAAAGCCTGATCGGCTGGGAGGAGCTTGTGATTGTCATAATCGATCTTGTAGATCATGACTTTGTCGATCCCTAGATCGGCGGAGTAGAGGAATCGACTATCTGGGCTGAAAATAACGCAGTGAGCGTGGGGACTCTTCTGCCTCGATTCACTAGGTCCTTGGCCTTCGTGTTGCACCATGTGCAGTCGTGTAGGATCGATCTCACCTTCGTCAGTCAAGCCAAGAATCGAGACCTTGCCCTGGCCATAATCTGCGACGGCCACGATTTTTCCATTTGGGCTGACGTTGACGTGACAAAGTCCTCCAGTATCGCTCGGGCCTTCACTAGTTGCTCGTAAGGAGCTCATTTCGCTTGAGTCGAAGGCTTTAACCAATCCATCCTTTCCCTCGCTTTCTCCAACTGTATATAACTTGTCGAGCGTGGGATGCAACGCGATGAAGTTAGGATTCTCCGTTTCAGCCACGAGGCCATCAATTGTGAGGGCGCCGTTTGTCCGGTCGAGGCTGGCCAGATAGATGCCTTGGGAATCGCCTTCGGTGGAGGTGCCGATGAAAAATTTGTCGGGAGTCATTTCTTCTTGTTGAGGGGCGGCGCTTTCGGTACAGCCGAGTGCAACAAGTCCTGCGCTTGAGTAGATGGCGGTTTTAATAAATTCTCGTCGATTCTTAGTCATGGCTTACTGGCTTACTGGCTTACTGGCTTACTGGCTTACTGGCTTACTGGCTTACTGGCTTACTGGCTTACTGGCTTACTGGCTTACTGGCTGGACCGCATCATGATACAGTACAAAGTCGCTGATCAGGTCCAGTGTCAGAATCTACAAATCACTCGGCACAAAGGATTGACCATTTTCCTATCTTCCGCTTGCCTCTTTTAATCCACAGCAGAGGCGAAATAATTGGAAATTGACTTGTTGCTAGTGAGCTAGTGCGCAGGTCAGCTGGTCAGCCATCCCATGAAAACCATTGTCGATTTTCCCAGACTGCACAAACTGTTCTCCAGTTTGAAACGCATTCCTGGATTGCACAAAATCTACCGGAGCGTGGTTTATTGGATTCAGCATCGCGAAAACCAAAAGCAAAGAAGAGATCTGCTTCGTTCGGGAAAAGTAATTGGCTTAAAACAGCATGAACACAATCACCGAATGGTCGGGACCATCGCATCTCTGGCTGAAAAGGAAGCTTGGACAAGTCTATCATTGAAAGACGGGACCTACTACACGTCAATGGATGGATTTGGCGATCAGCTTGGTGATTGGATAGAACTTTATCCAAAGGACATAGCTCTTCTGGTATTTCCATCGAATCCAGAATCAGATTCTGCATCAAGAACCATTCTAGATAAGGCTTGCAGTATGGACTTCTTGGAGATCGGACCTAAGGTTTACGACTTGGTAAAATTGGAAGATGAAGGCGGATCGTGGGAAGTCTTAGTTTCGGACCGAGTCGATCTTGAGATCACGTCAAAAAGACAGATCGGCGCATTAATGCAACGAATCGAGCTTCTAAAGAGTAGGGGTCTCCTATCGCTCAGGTCTAGTCACGGTCGAAGCAAACAAGAAGTTCTAGATCAAATCAGGAATACCTCGGGTCTTTCAAAATCGAGCGGAAGTGGGATATGTTTGAATCCTCTGCTCTTTGACTTCGCTCCACAAAAGAAGATGGTTGATCATTTGTTCTCAGGCGGCTTCGAGAGCCTACGATTTACTGATGTGCCGTGGTATCGAAATAAGATTTATCCTTATCAGTCGATTCCCGGAGTTTCTGTAAATGCGAAGAGAGACATGGAGGTTCGCTGGGTTGAAATTCGAGATCTATTGACGAAGTTCGATCTAAGTCTTGAGAACAGGATGGTTTTAGATATTTGTTGTAGCTCCGGCATATTCATGTCCTATGCCTTGTCGGAAGGCGCGAGCTGGGCTCTTGGCTGGGATATACCCGATGTAGCCAGCATTACCTCGAAGCTTCAAAAGGTCCTTGGTATATCGAGAGCGGAAGTATTTGGGGCCAAACTGCATGATCGATATCCCCTCAAGAATGACATTCCGGCTCACCTCACATCCCACTTGGATGAAAGTGTCATTTTTCTTTTCTCTGCCGTGGCACATGTCGGTTTCATAGAGGAAATAGGCGAAATTCCCTGGCGTTTTCTTGTCTTCGAAGGACATGAGGCCGATGAATTCGAGGATCGCAAAGCAGAATTGGAGAGCTATGCGATTCGGTGGAATGCAGAGCTTTTAACAATGGATAAAATCCACGATGGGGACAGTTTCCCGAGACCTCTAGCCATCATCGCGAGAACGGGCCCTCTGCACATCCAATCCTCATCCTAATTGCTACTTTGGTCTCAGCCTCGGTTTCGACTCCGATTTCGCCGATCATTCCGGCGCTTCTGTCCTTTAGCTCGCCTTGACTTTCGACGCTTTTCTTCTTTTCGTCGTCTATTTCTACGACTTTTTTCTCGCCGACGACGCCTAGACCTACGCCGACGTTCGTCTTCTCTTTGTTGATGTTCTCGCCGGCGGTCGCGCCGATTGTGAGTTCCTATGCCGATACAACCGCTGATTAGACTTGAAGCTATCAGCAAGACAAATGCGCGTCGTTTCATGTGCGTTCTGGTCAAGAAGTGATTCGCTTAGGCGCGAATAGAAAGACATTATGTCGAATAAAGTCAAAAACCCTACCTGAATTGTGACGCTTCTGGGGCGGGCAGTCGCTCTAGGACTTTTTGGGTATTTAAGTCGTAAATACCCAAGGGCAGGAGTGGCGTGACTGTCCATTGAGCTACACATCTTTGTCCATTTTCATAGACAGAGAATTTGAAACGGTCGAGGAGGGAAGGGTAAGTCCCCTAAACGCTGACTATCAAGGTCTGTGGAGTATAAAGGCCGTACCCCGGGGCGGGAATCGAACCTTTGGCAATAAAAGCTCGTCACTATTGACGATACTCTGTTCTCTAAAATAGTCGGGTGCTGGAATGGGTGCTGTATTCTCAATTTAGCCTTTTTTTGAGTTCTTTCTCTGTGTATAGCTGATTTTCAATATTCTCTGCCTCCGACTGTATGTAATTTGTGACCTCATCAAGGAATTCAAGCAGTATGATTGATCTTTCCTCCGTTGATACATATTCTCCTTTTGCTATTCTTGCGTCGACCTCCAGAGCTTTATTAAAGATCGATTTTAAAGACTCGGGAATCGTGGCGGCGAGAACGTTGTGATGGATCTGCACATCGTGAGTTGAAATCATTCTTTCCGCAGGCTGATTGTATATACTTCTGAATTATGGTTCTAGTGTAAGGTCATTAACGGTAGCAGTTTGGAGTGAAGCTTTGGGTGGCTGCCATAATTCACGTTCGCGGAAACCAAATCGATGATACCTTGAAAAGAGAGGATTACTGGCCATTCATTGTAGGATGGTATGTCGGCGGCTTCCTCACCTTTCCACTTGTCTTTGGATTATTGGCCATTCTGACTGGGTCTCAGACATTTCTGGAATTGCCAATAGGGAGGGTGCTGGCCTTGTCACTTGTATGTTTGCTATGAGACTGCGACATTGAAAAAAGCTCCAATTCTGTTAGGCAAACATAATATCTATCGAAAATTTATTGCTCTTAGCTGACTTGACGAAGTAGCTCTATCTGCTCGAAACGAGTCGACAGCGAGCCTTTTCTTCAAGAGAGTCCGACTAAACATTGAGGGGTAGCACTGAGTTGCTCCACTTCCTTTTTGATACCTGTTACCATGCGACCTTCCTTAATCCTTGCTGGCCTTTTTGTAGTAGTTGGAGGCATCGCGCCTATAGGAGCAGAAGCTCAAGAAATATCCGACTCGCTCTATGTCAATATCTCCTTCTACTCTTGGCGAACACATGAGCCTGGAGAGCTTTACCACAATTGTGGCACTCAAGTCATTGGAGTGCATGACGATCCAGTTGGGAGAGGCATTGGTTCGGATGGATATTCCTATTTACCTAGTGTAAGTAGCTACAATACACCAGAAGGCGCCCCCCAGAATATTCCGGGCGTTCAGATTGCTGTTCTTGTTGCTCGTGGTAGTTCAGGCAGTAGCCCCGGTGACTGGCCAGATTGCGGCGCCATTAGGGGTGCGGTGGTCTCCGCTTGGGCCAGCAGAGTGGTAACGGCTTCGTACTATGTGCTCGATGGGACACCTGTTGCCCAATTCGTGTGGGAGCAGACGGACGCCTTAACAGTCAGTCTGGATGGCTCGGAGAGCCATGTGGCAACAGAAAATGGACCTCAACCAGTGGCATCGTACTCGTGGACGCATGGCGATAACCCATCAAGCGCGGTGACGGAACATACTTTTCCTGCTCCGGGTGAGTACGAGGTGTCGCTGACAGTTGAAAACGACGCTGGCGACGAGAACACAATGACACAAACGGTTGTTGTGACGCCATATCGTTTGACGGTGCGCGCCCTCCCATTAGAGCCGGACGCCTACTATTTCTGGGCGGACACGTTGATTGTGGAAACGACGGTGGAGAATACGGGCGAAGCGACAGTCCTCGACGTGGTAGTACCGCCGTTTACGGAGGCAATCTCGTTGGAGCCGGGAGGGCCTATGGGCAGCACTTTCCACGAAGAGGCTCACGTGGTTCGGCTAAGTACGCGCGAGCCGGAAGAACGCGCGTCGCTAGCGGCGGGCGAATCGATTGTGGTGCGCGACAGCTTCGTAGTCGAAGATCTTGCCAGGTACAAGGACATCAATGGGGATTGGGTAGATGTCGAAATGGAGGCCTGGGGGGAGCTTAATGCCGCCGTCGAGGCTTCATCCGGCGGTAGCGAGCCGGTTGACATCCGAAGGCCGTGTCAGTTCGGCGCGTGCGAAACGTGGACAGTAGGGCCGTATATCCATCGAGTAGAAGGACTAGTAACACTAACGACGAGTAGTCTCAATCAAGCTGAGGCAGGTGCATTACCTGGGTCCACATGGGATGATGTTTCCTTTGCTGAAATCGGGCCTGATGGGAATGGTGGACAGATACCGAAGTGTCGAACGGGTTGTATTGAAATTGAAGCCCCAATTGTTACGGATGATGGATCTCCTGCTTACGCCGGTTTGGAAGTGAGAATCGCTTTGGAATACGTTGGTATTCCACCAGGTGAGGAATATGGTGGTGACTTCATGTGCGAACGAGTCTCCGTTGGCCAAGATGCCGATTGTGTTGATACAGTGGAAGGATCACAGGTGCGACTCACCGTCAAAACGGACGACGATGGCATCGCAAGGGCATGGTGGGCTATTCCAGGTGGACTCGAGTCTGGTGGGCTTTTGCAAGTCGATGCATATGTCGCCAGGTTGCCATATGCCGATACACATGAAGAGGCAGAAGCCCTGATTACTGTTGAAACTCTAACGGATATAACGGTAAGCTTTACAGCCGTTTCGAATAGATATGCAAACGTGCTAAATAACGTATCTTCGTTCGCTGGCAACATTTCAGTTGGCGAGCACTGTGAGTCGTCAATTGGTTGGATTAGGGAGCAAGCACTTGATGCCGCCCGTTGGGCCCGCTATAATCGGAATGTGCTTCAGCTCTATACGTCCGGTTACGAGGAATGGGCGTGTGAATTCCTAATCAGTACAGTAGGGGAGGCATTTATATTTGTAGATGCACTAAAAGCGATCAACACAGTTGCGGACCCTGTGAAGAAGTTCACAGACCTGTTACGATTTCAGTGGTTCGCACAGGAGTTTGGAGTCGATAAGGCATCCGATCTCGTGACCCTTCAAGGTCCATTGCCACCTCCCTTAGTCTTCTGGTACGACGGCGATATGAACGGTTTTGTTGACGAAGCTGTTGAGATCATGACCAATTCTGAATATGAACCACAACCGAACAATCGGCTCATTATTAAGGAGATTTCCGCCATTCAGCCGATGGGTGATGAGGAAGTAGAAGTCTCGCATTATCGACCCAATCAATATGCAGGTGCTTTGCAAATGGACTTTTCAGCTCCGCGCGGCAACGTGTCTGAAATCCTATCGTTCGGATACACACCGCTACTTAGTTCCTCTGGGAATTTTATCTTTAGCGACGGCTTTCTTGTGGAGAATCCCACATTTGATCCTGCGCAAGGCGTCGTAGGAGAGGGCGATGTTACTATCGAGGTCGCAGACTGGCCTGGTGAAGAAGGTGACTTCATTAACATTGAGCCAGATGGTGAAGGAGGTCCTGAGGAAGTGTTGCAGGTTATGGGCGTTCAGGCGAATAGTGGTGGCAATTTTGTCCTCGAACTTGCTTGGCCAGTCGTTTATGACTACGGCGAAAATGCCCGTATATCCTGGCTTGCGGAAGGCGAAGTTGGTCCTTCACCCGCACCTTGGCTGCGATCGGTGCTTGGCCCGGAAGCACCCGAAATTTTGGAGTGGGTCAGCGCTGGAGCATCGATGGCCACTGCGTTCGATTTTCAACTTGCATACGACACGCTCTTTACTGATCTCATTCGGAACATAGAGGGAACGGAGGACCTCGAGGTTGACGTATCGGATTTCGAATTTGTGGAATTCGAGACGTATTACTGGAGGGCTCGTGCTACGAACCGTGTAGGTACCGGCGAATGGTCGAGTCGGTACGAATTCACGCCCGGGACTACTATCGTCTCAAACGAAGATGGTTCAGATGGTGGGACAGATGGGCTTCCAGACACGTTTGCTCTTTCTTCTGCATATCCAAACCCATTCAACCCAAGTACGGTATTCCGACTTGATGTTCCCGAGCCCGGGCATGTGTTGGCAGCAGTGTATGATGCATTGGGGCGTCGAGTAGCCATCCTGCATGATCGTGATTTCGCAGCCGGATCCTACACGATTCGCTTCGACGCCCAAGACTTGCTGAGCGGGGTCTACTTCGTGCGAGTTACTGCGGAAGGATTCCACGAGACGAGAAGTGTGACACTGTTGAAATAGCGGACGATTCGTTTTCCTGAATACCGAAATGGCTTGCCCGCACGAGGCAAGCCGCGTGTAAACAGGAGCGCCAACAATAAACACCGTAATCCTTACCCAGAACCTTACCCTGCATTACATTTAGAGTGCCTAAGTAACTATATTTAGGCTGTCTAGATATTATTTCCTTGTGCCCGGGACTGGAATCGACGAAAGAAGCAAATCGATCCTAAGCTCAACAAAACATGCACTATATAGATCGTGTGTTTTTGTTCTAATTCATTCCGTTGAGTTCTTTTGCGTTTACTTCTGCGACCAATTTGGTGACCGCTCCCAATTCTCGTTCAAGTTCTACCGGGGGAGGTGTCTCTTCAATGACACTACAGTTTCGAGAATACGTTCTTTCTTAGGCCTCGCCAGCCTAGGCCGGCCACGATGAGCAAGCCGATCGCTAGGGCACCAAAAGGGAGCACAATAGATGTTGAAATATCTTCGTGTGCTGGAATGGGTGCGCCATAGGCCGTGTTAGGGCATGAATAGCGAGACTGGAAGGAGTGAAAAGCCCGTAAACACTGGCCAACAAGGTCTGTGGCACATAGGAGGCGTACCCGGGGCGGGAATCGAACCCGCACTCTATTGCTAGAACTGGATTTTGAATCCAGCGCGTCTACCAATTCCGCCACCCGGGCTTGAGAAGGACTCGAAGATACGAATAGAACATCAGATTTTCAGAAATTCAGATGGTCAGAGACTCAGAATAAATAGAATTATTTGTGTGGATGGCCAGGTAGAGCGCCACGAACATCTTTACTGAAGTTCTGATGTTCTGAGTATCTGACGAACTACTTAAAGAAGGGATGTTTTTCAAGTAAAACAGACCTCCACGTATCAAAGGTCAGCCACCACCTCAATTTGACTCGATCGGAATGTTTGACCGCTTCATCGATCTTGCCAACATTAAAGTAATCCGATTCTCGAAAAGACTGCGAGGCCAGTCTGTCCCGAATGTATTCCTCCATGGAATTCATGATCGCGTCCATCGGGTCGGGCTTTTCTGTATGCCGCTTGTCGCCCTTCATTTTCAAATAGGCGATTGAGCTTAGCTGACCCAAGCCAAATGGCACGGTCTGATTGTTTTTAGCCAAAGGAAGCTTGGCCAGAGCGGGCGATTTACTCTTTATAAACTGCCGGATTCCTTTTCCATTGTGCCGTGCACTTTTACCAGCTGCCCTACTTGCAGCTATAACTGATGGCTGGATAAGAGGCGAATAGGACGGGAACCATTCATCATCTGAGGCTTGACTCCAGCCGATGGTAAAGGGCAAACAAACACGTAGAACAATCCATTCTACCATTTCGGCAGAAGACATTTTGCCCTCAGGGATAACTTGAGATAACCATTCGATCCCCTCGTCTTTTCCTTGAGCGAATTGAGAATCGATCTCTTCCTTGAAAATCTTTGGGCGATAATAGTTAATGAAGGAAACGATTTTTTCCCAGTCCCGTGATTTTAATGCCTTTTTGCCTCGAACCGTCATGTTTGCAAGCAAGCCTTCCCTTAAAACTTCTCCGTAAGATCCGTGAATCATCATAGGAGTCTTGCTCGCGATTCCAGGATAATGTTGGAAATGCAAATGTGTAAAGGCAGGCTTTCGTGGACCAATTACCCTAAGGGTGTGCTTTAGATTTTCTAGCAAGAAGTCAGCCTGCATGTTTGTCGGCTCCATCACCTCGTGCTCCATGCCCAGATCTTGGGTTAATTTTGAAGCTAGATCGATGTCGGTTTGGTCACCCTCATCATAAGTGAATGCCCAGTCTTTTTTGGAGCCAACTCTAGCTGCCAATACTGCCCGCGAGTCGATTCCACCGCTCAAGCCAATCGCAAATCCCTCCTTAGAACCATTGACCGCAAGATTGCTGAAGCTATCCAAGGACTGTTGAAAATCCACATCGACCTCATCACCCGTCCAATACTCCCTCTCCGAATGAATGAAATCCTTGGTGGCAACCCCAAAGGCCCCACATGCATGTCGATCAACGCCTTGTACCAAACTCTTATCACCCAATTGATGAGAGGTGAGATAATAACTTCCGATTCCTTCAAAATCGAAATCAGTGTTTCGAATCAGAGAACTCAACCACGGATATCTCGAGGAAAGTGCAAACCCAGTATCCGTCTTGGCGGTGAGCAAATATCTCACACCCATAGCATCGGTTTTGAAGTGGACCTGACTCTCCGTCCAAGCCAAAATGACGAAATGGCCGTCCAGGCCTTTTGTATTGATTTCGTCCTTAGATATTCGAGAGGACCAGTCTTCCTTGTCCATGACCCGAACATCTTCACCAGATCGAAGAACTCCGAGACCGGCAACTAGCCAACCGTGCAGCTCATCGCCTAAGGGCGCTGGGTGTAAATGAAATATGCAGGTATGCTCGTGTCCGCCCGCTGAAATGAAAAAGTTAGGTGTGATAGACCGCAAGAGTTCATTTCTTGCTGTCTCAGGAGAAGCGTCTCTAATTCGATGCTCGCGTGGACCGATATGGGCGAAAAACCAAGCCATAGCTGATTATCGACAACTAAGAATTGATATCAAATAGTCTCCTCCGCTTTATTAGTAAGAACAGGATGAAATCCTTGATAAGGTAGAGAGGTAGAAAAGTTGAGAGGTAGAGGAGTGTCATTCTGCGGTCGAGCTTCCTAATCGAGACATCTATTTCCCTCTCTGCAAACGTCAGTTCGCGCAGCTAACCAGATGAGGAAAAGCTAGCATAGCAGTTGCCGAAGATTGAGGTTAAGTAGGAAGTCGGTGTTGTCTAGCCGAAGCACTTATTTATCGACTCTGAGCGTTGAAGACTCGCAGATTAAGCTAGGAGAGAAATTGGCTGAGGTAGACAATACCGACTTTCAAACTACGCTGCCTCTTTATCCTTCTCAAGACTAACCCCTACCAATTTACTCACACCATCTTCCTGCTGGGTAATACCATACATCCGGTCCGACTCACGCATCGACAGCTTGTTATGGGTCACCAAAACAAACTGGGTCGAGTCAGAGAAGCGCCGAAGTAGTGACATGAAATGTCCAACATTGCTGTCATCGAGAGGAGCATCGACCTCATCCAGAATACAGAAGGGACTCGGCTTTACCATGTAGATGGCAAAGAGAAGCGAGACGGCCGTCAAGGTCTTCTCACCACCAGATAGCTGAGACAAGGCCACGTTCTTTTTTCCACTCGGTCTAGCCATGATTTCAATCGGAGATTCGAGCGGATCGCTAGGATCAACAAGATCGACTCTAGCATTGGCGTCGCCTCCGAAAAGACCATTAAACAGATCGGAGAAGTTCGCCTTGATCAACTTGAAAGTCTCGTGGAATCGAGCCGAAGCTGTTTCATTGATCTCATCGATTGTTGAAATAAGGCTGGCTTCTGCTTCAGCCAGGTCCTGTCGTTGCTCAGTAAGGAATTGCAATCGCTCCTTCTCTTCCTCGAAGGATTCAAGCGCTAACTCGTTGACCGCTCCAAGATTTCGAAGCTTAGATTTCAACTCTCCAATCTTAGATCGAGCTGAAAAGACATCAAATTCAGGATCCATCTCGACCTCGTTTTCGGCAAGATTCAAACTCAATTCTTCCTGCGCTCGATTCATAAGGCTGTCCAACCTTGTGTTAATCTCGACCAGCCGGGATGCACGAGTACTTTCCTCTCGCATCGTTTCTTCCTTCTGCCGCCTAGTATCCCGAAGAACCTTCTCCAATTCTGAGACTTCCGCGCGAACTCCCGAAACGGTCGTTTCTGCATTTGTGACGGCAAGGCGCTCTGATTCGATGGAGAGGGTCGCTCCTTTAATATCTTCGGCCAAGCTATCGGACTTCTTCCTGGCCTGCTCCTTGGTCTCCATCAATGATTCGAGCTCCGTAGCTCTGGCTCCTTTACGATCCTCGATCTCGGTCCGAGTCTGTTCAATCCGGACGAGATCCTTGTTCAAGTTGTCGTACTCGTTTTGGAGTCGTACAAGATGAATATCAGCCTCAGAGAAAGACTCTAAGGAAACTCGTTCATCAACCTCTACCCTTTGGACATCGGACTCGGCCTTTGATCGTGCCTTTTCTGCTTTTACAACCTGCTGAGTCAGCTCGGCCTGGTTCTTTTTTAGCTCCTTGATTCGCGCCGATTCCTCCTGAATATTCGCTTGGGTGTCTTTCAATTGGATTCGAATCTCGGACTGATTCTGCCTAATTCGATCCAATTCAAAAGTAGCCTGGCTGTATTCTTTCTCAGTCTCGCTCAGAGCAATTTCCGATTGGCGAAGTTCTGCTCGTTGCTCTGCAAGAGGGAGATTTTCTAGAGCCTGTACAATTTCCTGATACTTACCCTCTGCGCCACTGAGACTCTTTTCGGCTTCAGCCAACTTGCCCTTCAGTTCCTCGAGCCGATCCAGCTTCTCCATCCGAGCCATACCTGGAGCAGACTCATCCACAACGCTACCTCCACTGATCTTTCCTTCGGTGTCAGCCCATTCACCATTCGGTGCCACAAAGAGTAGCTTACCTGGAGTACCAGAAAACTCTGCTGCAAGTTTTTGTGCTTCATCCAAAGATGAAACGAGGTAAGCATTCTGGAGCAATGTCCGAGCAAGGGGTGAAATATTTTCCGCTTCGAAAGAGACAAGCTCTATCGCAGGAGTAGCATCCGCAATCTGTCGGGGCTCCCAGTTTAGATTGTGGAGTTCGTCAAGTACGATGAAGGTAGCACGACCGGCTTCTTTTCCGCGTAGTTTGGAAATGGCTTGCTGAGCTTCCCTGCGATTGTCCACTACGAAACAAGAGGCAAAGCTTCCCAAGAGCGTGCCAATAGCAGCTCGATGCTCTGGGTTGATTTGAAATACGTCCAGTACCGTCGATGGCGTATTGGCTGACCACGATGAGTCAGATGTCAAAAAGCGAACGGCGTCATCTTCACCTTCATAAGCGGCCACCAATGATTCTAACAAGCCGATTTCAGTGGCGAGCGTATCCGCGACTCTCTTGTTGTTATAGAGTTCGTCACGGTGATTCTCGGAATCCTGCCGCAACTGCTGATATCGATCTTCCATCTCCTCCAATTTCTGCTTGGAGTTATAAACAGTGTCTTGCGCGGCCTTCAACTCTCCGCCCGATCTCTCGGACACCGTTGACCTCTCCTGCACCGTGAAATCGAAATTCAACTGACGCTGAGTCATTTGCTCGATTTGTGCACCAAAGATCTCAGTCCTCGCTTCACGTCTATCAATGTCGCCAGAGATAACCTGTAGTTGGCCACGGCTTTCTCTTTCCAATCTCACCGTCTCACGAAATCTGAGTCGATATTCCTCTGCTACTTTCTGCGTTTCGTCTCTCTTTGCACGTGCTTGGTCCAGAGAGCTTTGAGCAGCTTCAATTTTGGGTTTTACATCAGAAATTAATTTTTGGATATTTACAGTCTTCTCGCTGAGCCCTTCTGATCGCTTTTTATCCCCCTTTTCCTCATGCTCCATTCTGATCAGGCGTTGATCGGCGGATCGAATACGCTCTTGCTCAAAACGGATGTCGGCCTCCATGGCTTGGATGGTAGATCTCGCCTCGTTGAGAATGATCTGCTTTTCGGCTAGATCCTGCTCTGAGCTTAGTAGACGAACTCGTATTTCCTCGAGCCGACTCTCATGCTGAGCTTCGGTTGCAGTTAATTGGGCAACGAGGTCTCTTACACCAATGACGTCACTATCTACGGTTTTGCGATCTGTAACGAGCTTGTTATAATCGAAGACCGCGGAATGAATTTCAAGCTCAGATAATTCGGTGTTGTACTCTTTCGCTTTGGCCGCTTTCTTCGCCTGACGCTTTAAAGATCTAACCTGTTTGTCGATTTCATCGATGAGGTCGTTGAGTCGGGTTAGGTCTGCCTTTGTCGTATCCAAGCGCTTGAGGGCTTGATGCCTACGCTTCTTATACTTCGTAATCCCGGCGGCCTCTTCAAACATTCTGCGCCGATCATCGGCGTTATCGGAGAGAATCTCCTCGACCATCTTCAGCTCTATTACAGAGTAAGCTCCGGCTCCCATTCCGGTGTCCATAAAGAGATCCATGATGTCTTTCAATCGACACTGCTGACCATTCAGCAGATAATCCGATTCGCCAGATCTATAAAGCCTTCTTCCAATCGTGACTTCTGCATACTCTGTCGGAAGGATATTCTTGGTGTTCTCGATCGTCAGGAAGACCTCGGCGAGACCAAGCTTCTTGCGTCCCTTAGATCCGTTGAAAATGAGGTTGTCCATTTTTTCAGATCTAAGAATCCGGGCTCTTTGCTCACCCAGGACCCAGCGAACTGCGTCGATAATATTGGACTTTCCGCAGCCGTTCGGCCCAACAATCGTCGTTACACCCGGAGCGAAACTGACCGAGGTTTTATCGGCGAAACTCTTGAAACCGCTTATGCGAAGTTCTTTTAACTGCATATAAATATGAAGTGATTCGTTCCCACAGAAAGGTTGAGTTGTGTCAACATTGCTAGAGCGAAGGAATAAATCCTTCGAGATTTCCTTTCATCATCCTATCTCTCACCTGAGAGCATTCCTTTGCCTGTAAGATAGGTCTAGGGCCAACTTGGTTGGAGGGAAGAAGGGATCTCTCAACCCAATCTTTACGAGGAAGGGGAGTTTTCCACAAGAAATCTGATCTCCCCGAGGACAAGAGGGTCTATTGCTTGATATATGCGACTAAGTCGGCCATTTGCTGAGCGGAAAGTTGATCGGCTAATCCTTGCGGCATCGCACTTTGACCGACAGCCTCAATGGAATCAAGCTCGCTTCGTCTAAACTCAAGCTCGGCACCGCCTTGCATTCGCAAGGTCACAGTGTTTGCATCCTCGTTCGAGATAACACCTGTGAGTGACTCGCCGTCCTTCTTTTTGACAAGCCAAAACTCATAACCGTCAGCGATGGACTTGCTGGGATTTGCAATTCCTTGAAGCATATGATGGACTGGCCAATGCCGAACAGTAGAGAGATCTGGTCCAAAAGAATATCCGTTTTCTCCACTCACTTGGTGGCATACCGAGCAAAGCTGAGAGTAGACTAATTTGCCATCTTCTGGGTGCCCGTTCAAGGATTCAGCCTCCGTCATATTCTCAGTGTAGTTTTCAGAATCGTCGACTGTCAAGAGAGTTCGTGCACGAGATTTAACATCGCCTTCCGTATCTCTCATCAAGACCACCCGTCGATTCCAGCCGATGGTATTAGCTAGAATGCGACCCGATTCTATTTCATCTAGTAACGCCAATCGACCTACATCGTCATTCATGAAGAGGCTCACTGCCTTGTTCCTAGTAGTTGGCGTCATCTTGCTCCAATTTGTAATGACGTGTTGATGGAGGCCTTCAACTCTAGACAATACATCGATGGCCGCAGACTGGATTTCGGGCTTATCATTGGCTCCGATATAAGAAATAGCAGTGGGGCGTCCATCATCGGGCGAATAATTTCCTAGAAGTTTTACTATTTGAGCTTTGTGTCTGTTTGTGACAGAGCTCGAACTGAGCAAAGCGCTGGCTCTTTCAACCAGCTCAGGATCTACATTATTCGGTTTTATTCTTGCGATGAGCTCTGAAATGAGCTTAGAGGTCTCAGCTCGTTCTTCCTCGAGTCCCATTCTAACAAGTTCAATCAATTGTTCTGGCGAGACGGCAGCTTTATTGTTTGTTCTCCGGATGCCTTCCAAGAGCCCAGAAAGAACAGCCTCTTTCCACCAATGTGGTGACTCATCTCCACCATTTAGAAAACCATCAATTAACATGGCAAGGTCGGAGCGAGAATTCTCCCTTACGAGGTTCTCTGCGAGGATGGATGTGAACCCAGCTTTTGACTCACTTTCACGAGGATTATTGTAAGACAGAACTTCTCCAAGATTTGGAAAGACCCATCTAGAAATCGCGGTTCTTGCGGCCGCCAAAAACCAGGGATCGTCTTCATAGTCCTGGACAATATTTCTTGATACGTCAAGGGCTTCGTCTGTCTCAAATCCACCGAGTGTCAGAAGGAGTTGAAAATTTCTTCTATCGCTTAGGCCAGAAGAGTTCTTGTTATAAATCGGGGAGAGATCATGAATTAGATTAGGCTCTCGATCGAGATGTCGCTCTGCAATGATAATAGCGTTTTCCTGCACACCAGGAGACTTGTCCCTTAGCGACTTCGAAAGATGCGCTGTGTCAAGAGCTCCAAGCTCCTCAAGCATCCAAAGGGTGTGGACCCTTGCTATTGCAGTAGCACTAGAATTAAGAAATGCCATCAATTTACCAGCGAGTTCTTCATCTCGATTGTCGAGTAACTTCCTCTGTGCATTGATTCGCAACCAGGCGTTTTTGTCGTTTAATAGCTCGATTAAATCCTCCACCGAGGCAGACTCTGGAGCAAGACCCTTAGACCAAGAAGATGTCGTCGAATTCTTTGGAGTTATTCGATAGATCCGACCTTGACTCGTGCCATCGGCAAGTTTACCAGATTTCGCCGTCTCGTCATCCATCCATTCAGGGTGCTCTACGATTCTTCTATAGTAATCAACGACATACATAGCTCCATCTGGGCCGACGTAGAAGTTGACAGGCCTGAACCATGAATCTGTCGAGGCAAGAAATTCCTTCTTTTCTAGTAGTCTCGAGGAACTGTAGGTAGCGCCATTTGGATTGACCCTGTCTACGTGAACGAGGTTGTGAACTGGCTCAGCGATGAAGACCAAGTTGTCATATCCTTCACCGAATGATCCACCTGTATAGAAACTGATGCCGGCAGCTGAAGTGAATACTCCTCGGTCAGTGAGAAGCTGGTGAAGCGGGTTTTTTGTGATGGGAAAGACGTTCGTCTTCGGTGCATAGGCGGGAATGTATTCCATTGTTTCACGCACTCCGCTATCTGGATTTCGATCTAAATATCTCTGAGCGATCACCTCGTGAAAGCCAGGATGTGAGTTGTCATTTTGGAAGTAATGTCCCCAGGCATCGAAGCTGTGTCCAAATTGCGAGGCCGAGGAAAGGGATTCCAATTCGAAGCTGTCCGGCTTAAATCGAACACTTCGGGAGTAAGCGTTTTGTCCAAGCTTCGGTTCTTCTCTTCCTGGAAAAACGATTTCCGAACCTGGATCGCCAAACTGTTCTGCGTAGGCTTCGGTACCGATCCTATTGTTGTTTGCGACATAAATCCAATTGTCGAGTGCGTAGATCGGCTTGTTCATATTGTGCTGGGGATTCGACCGAGCAAATCCTGTCACAAGGACCTCGCGGATATCCGCAACATTATCGCCGTCGCTGTCTTCCAAATAGAGGATGTCGGGTGGATCCGTGACGATGATTCCCTTTTTCCATCTCATGATTCCGGTAGGCAAAACGAGGCCGTCGGCGAAAATAACGGAGTTGTCGGCTTTCCCATCGCCATTCTCGTCCGTGAGCATCCGTACTCGACCAGTGCCGGCAACATTCAAGGGATAACCAGGCATCTCGACGACCCACATTCGTCCTTCTTCATCGATCTCCATGGCAACAGGATCCTGGACCATGGGCTCCGCTGCGACGAGCTCTAGTTCGAAATCGTCATGCAACACAAAGGAGGCTAAGGCTTCATTGGGATCAAGTCCGAGTGTCTCTGCACTATCCTCGGCTCCAAGTCCGGTACAGGCGAACAGCGTGAATAAGAGATATGGCCAAGGAGAGAGGAGGCGAGAAAGTCGACTAGCTGGGATTGTGCTCATTATCCGGAAGGTTTTACTTAAGTCGAATCTATGAATCTGAAAACTCAAATGTATTCAGATGTCAGCCTTCAGCTTTCAGTCGTCGGAGGTCAGAAAAGATTACAATGGATGAGGCCGTTATTGCCATCGTTGATAGTCCTACAACATTCCATCAGTGTTCGGCGATTTCAGGGCGCGCTGGGTCATCAGGAAGGAAATGTTAACGGCCAAAAACAAAATGACGAAGGCGACAAGAATCGACATGAGTCCGAAGCTGTCTGCGAAGACTCCAATAAGAGCCGGTATGGTCAAAGCCGACAAATTTGCCGCGATAAATATCCAACTTGTGAAAGTCCCTGACATTTGGATGTGTTCTGAAATATAGGAAAGCGAGCTAGGAAAGGCCGCCGAAAGAGCAAAGCCAAAGCCCAAGGTGCAAATCCTAAGCAGGAGAGCCGACTGACTTCCGAAAGAGATCAAGAGAATCGCGAATACCAGTCCGACGGCAAATAGAATCGGCAAGAGCTTTTCTGGTTTGAGATGTTTTGCGATGGGGATGGAGAGAAGTCGTCCTAAGGTGAATGCTCCAAAGAAGAGCGAGGTTAGGAGTCCTGCCTGTACGTTGCTGAGTATCTCGGACTTGATGGCATATGTAAATATCCATGCTCCCACACTGACTTCAGTTGCGACAATCAGGAAAATGAAAACGAGAAACCGCCAGATTCGAGGATCGCTGAGACTGGCCGTGCTAGTGTGTTCAGAAACACGACCGATTCGGGGACTTGGTCTAGACCAAACAATAAGCATCGCTATGGCTGTAAAGGCGGCAATTGTCGGAAAAACAATTTCCAAGCTGCCATATTTATCGAAGGCATAGGAAATAATTAGTGGGCTCAGTAGAGTTCCAATTCCGAAGAAGAAATGCAAAGCATTCACTCTCATTTGGGGATTATCCCCCTCGGATTGCAAGGTCATTACGTTCCCACCAATGTCAACGAAGGACCCAAATGCGCCGATCATGAAGAAGATCGAAAGGAGCGCGATATACAGATTTGCCGTTAGCACCAGGGCGTAGCAGATGGCGATTCCCAACAAAGCGGACGCGATCATTGGGTGAGATTTCCGTTTGTCCAGCGACTTCCCGGCAAAGGTCGAGGTGCATAAATATCCGAGAGCTCTTGCGGTGAAAAGAAATCCGATGGCCCACAATCCCACATTGGTCTTTTCTGCAAGCCAAGGAAGTGATGGCCCGATGACTGTCGTCGACATACCTAGCCCCACGAAAGTGATGAGATAGGGGATTACGGATCGCCACGAGGGAGAAATTAATTTCGCTTTCGAGGGCAAGCTTGGGTCGTTTAGGTTTGAGACAATAGAACCGAAGATAGGGGCGTTCATTCAATGAAGGACGCTCTGCTTCATAAATCCATGATCTTGCATAAAGTAAAAATCTTCTTAGCTATTTTGGTATTCCTGCTTTCTGTGGGGACTGAAAAAGCATCGGCTCAACGAACGGTTGGTGAGACGGTTTGGACCTGGTGGTCGTCTTCGGCAGATGAGTCAAAACAGTACGTGAAAGAATTGGCTGAGACGGGATTCGACAACTTGACCTTTTCGATGACTCACCTCTATCACTCTTCATCTTGGGATTTCAAAGATGGAGACGGTGCCGTATTCAGTGATAAAGAGAAGGGGCGATTGGATCTGATTTCCGATGCTTGGATCAGCAATAGAGTCCGGCAGATGGATATTGCACATGAGGCTGGACTGAAAGTCAATGTGATCCCGGTATGGATTGGGATGAGGATGGATGAGGTAGTTCATTCTGGCGATGCCAGTTCCATCATGGACAACTACTGTGGGCGATTGAAAGAAGCTGGATTATGGACTCATCCAGCCTTGAATTGGGTGATTTTTGGTGGGGACTACTACAAAGGCCAATCCACCTCAGAAGAAGCATTCGTTCCAGCATGGCTCGAATGTAGAAAGCATATCCCTGAGTCTATTCGCGTCGGCTATCATAACGGAACGCTATCGTCTGCAATAAACACGATTCATGAAACGGGCGTTGCGGATTTTATTTTTCTCCAGACAGGGCACAAGAATGAATGGCCAGAAGCTCAAATGATCCAGCTAATCGACAAGGGAATAGCTTTTGAGTGGGGCGAAAACATCTATCCGGAAATTGACATCGTTCAGAACAACGGTAGCGAATGTGCTAGCCAAGAATCGCTTCTAAAGGCATTCGAGAATGGTATTAAATACCTTGATCACTTTTCCCATTTCCAGTACGGCCACAATGATCGTCATCAAAATTCGGATGGCGACGGAGGGAGGGAAGAGGCTTGGCACTGTCATTCGGGAGATTCGGCCACAGAGTCTGTTGTCAAACATCGAGATTTTGAGAGAGCATTGATAGAGAAATTCAAAGCTAACTAGTCTGGCTTTTCTAGCGGATCTCGCATTTCTGGCTTATCTAGTAGAATCGCAATTCTTCACAACCCACTCGCCGGTCATTTAATCACATTCTTGCCAAGTAAGGAAGTCGTCATAATTTGCACTCGGAATCGAGTAAATGCGCTAGAGGAAAGCCTCCGGTCCCTGTTCGCACAGGAATCAACACTTCCAGTTGAATGCCACGTCATTGATTCGAGTGACCCTGAGTTCGCCGCACAGATTGAAAAGGTGTGCTCGAAAGTTGGAAAGGAAGGATGTATCTATCACCAATTTTTAGGAAAGCCTTCATTAGCGCGACAGCGAGATTTCGCAATCGATTTGTTCACTGATGAAGTGGATCTGTTGCACTTCATTGATGACGACGTAACTCTCTTGCCAGGCTATTTGCGGGAAATTAGAGAATCCTTTAATAGAGACCCGGAATTGCTGGGCCTTGGACCGAGTATTGAAAAGCCAAATCGAGACAAGGGAGGAATTCCATATCGGCTCTTCAGTTTCGTTTTTCTTTTGGAGCATCCAAGGGTAGGAGCCGTATTTCCTTCCGGCGGAGAAAGCGTTGCTCAAAACCTAGATCTTGACAGGGCCACGGAAGTGGATTGTCTCGGTGGATGCAACTGCTACAGATTGGACGTAATAAAGAGAATTCGTCCGGACAGCCAACTTGAAGGGTATTCACTTGACGAGGATCTGGACTGGTCCTATCGAATCGGAAAAGAGGGAAAACTAATCGTTCAACCAAAGGCTAGATTTATTCATCACGAAGCTCCACAAGAACGGCACGAGGTCGCGAAGATGGCTAGGGAAAGACTTATACATCGCTACTGGTTTGTGGAAAAAAACATTGACTCCATTCTCAGGAAGCCAGCCTTTTGGTGGTCCATATTAGGACTTTTATTGAGGACCTTTATTAGCTCAAATTCGATAGAGAAGGAAAAGAGGAAAGGTATTTTGGATGGAATTCGAATCGTCCGAAATAGAGACCATGCTCTACTTGGCAGAGCGCATTGACTAGATCGGCCAAATGCGTTATATCAGCTAGGCAAGCCAGTCCGGCCAGATAAACCAGATGAAGAAGTTCGCCCTAAATTATGTCCGCAATATTGACAAGAGTCTTGCCCGACTCTCGTCAATATATTTGGAGCCACCTCCGGGCGTACTGGTCTTTCTCTTTCACAGCATCATCCCGGCCAATGAGTGGAGCAATGAGATGCCTCTTAACTATCGCTATGCTCTAACGGATGAGAAGCTTTTCCAAATGGTGGACTACTTCGAGAACCGTGACTACAAATTCATCTCAGCAAAGTCATTGGCCGGACAGTTGGATCCCGATGAAAAATATGTCAGTATCACCTTCGATGATGGATACGCAAACAACATCGAGGCCATTTCAAGGCTCTGGGAAAGAAAGATTCCATCGACACTTTTTGCAACCACGCACAACATCGAGAGCGGGGAGTCATTTTGGTGGGATACGCTTTATCGTGCTCGGGCACAGAATAATAGTATTGAGACGATTCTGGCCGAGGAGTCGATGTTGAATGAGCTAAATCACGACCAAATAAAAGACTATTTCAGCTCGGTTTTTAGCAGTTCTGACTTCAATCCCAAAAGTGAATTTGATCGACCCATAAGTCCAAGAGAATTGAAAGTATTGCAGGAAAGCACGAATCTAAGTATTGCAAATCACACGCACTTACACCAAAATCTAACTTGCCTGGCGGAAGAAGAGGTATATGAGGAAATATCTACATCTCATAAATTGCTAGAAAAATGGGACTTGAGTCCGATCAGGCAAGTCGCCTATCCTGGCGGAATGTCAAACAATTCCATACGAGAACAGCTGAAGAAAGAATCATTTGATCTCGGATACACAGACCGTTACCTTCGTAATGCAATAGGCGGGGGAGGCACCATCGTTTACCCCCTTCAGATTGGTCGATATATTATCAGCTGCCGGAGAGATGTATTGCAGCAATGTCAGCTGGCAGACGCTAGATACTCTTTGCTTAAGTCCTATTCGATTATTAAAAACCCACTCGACTGAACCTCTATTTGTAACCTGATATGAACCGACCCATACTGCTTTTTTTGGGTGTCTTTGCCACGTTCGCTCTTTGGGCGGGTGGTCTTTATTGGAAAGGACCTATTATCGAAGCAGACCTCACTGAGCGTTCAATGAGGAGATTGAATGCAAGTGGATTACAAAATGTAAGATTGGAATTCGACGGCCGTGATGGTGAAGTATCTTTAGTCGGACAACGTCTAGATGATGTCAGGAAGCTTGTTGAGGGAGTTGAAGGGGTAAGGATCGTAAATCAGGCAACCCTTGCTCTCAGTGACGATGGTATTCCGAGCATCGATCCTTCCTTCCAGCTCAAACATGAAGGAAGCGTAGCAATCGTTACGGGAGCTCTTCCCAGCAACGATATGATTATGGAGGTCGAGAGAGTACTCACTTCACGCTTGGGAGCAGACCAAGTAAATTTTGATTGGACTACTGACAAAATTGTGAGCCCAAAGTCGGGACTTGACAATTTCTCTGTTCTTCTGGATAGTATTGGCGCGAATGTTGAAGATCCTGAAATAGTCCTGGGGAATTCCAACGATGGGAAAATGTCACTGATTGTCAATGGACGCCTCGTAGCACGTAGAGCAGGGGTTGATCCTTCAGCAGTTTTTGAAGCCTTGACGGATAGCACGATGGAAATCATTGGTCTTTATGATACAGCCGAGCTTGCCCAGGTAAGCTTGAATGATCTACTCTCTGGTCAGCGAGTTGCCTTTGTGCCCGGCCGGTTTGAGTTGACAAATGCGAGCACACTCCTTCTCCGTTCCGTGGCGGACTCACTAAATCTTTATTCCGAAGTCCGGGTGTCCGTTGAAGGGCATACGGATGCAAATGGCAATGCCGAGACCAATCTCTTGCTTAGCATGAATCGTGCAAACACGGTCGTCGACTTCTTGATTGGGCGTGGCATAGAAAGAGCTAGGTTGGAGTCGAAAGGCTTTGGCGAAACTGTTCCGATAGCTTCAAACAACACGAGTCTCGGAAGGCGAACAAATCGCCGTGTTGAGTTTGTGGTAAAGTAAATTTTAAAGCAAGAAAAATAAAAAGAATCTGAAATGCAGTATTTAGCCATACAGTTCTTGGTCCTGCTCGTCGCAGCTATGTTGATCGGAGCAATCCTCGGATATCTCTGGAGACGCCTGACTGGGGGCAAATCTAACGGAGCTTCAAGCAAGAAGCTCGAACAGCTTAAGGAGAAACATCTTCTGGCGAAAGGAAAGGCAAGCAAGGCGGAGGAGTTGGCAAAAACTCACGAATCCAGAGCTGTGAAATTGACGGAAGATATGGTGGCCAGAGATGAGATTATCCAAACTCTTAGGACGCAAGTGGAGAAAGGAGAAACCGAACTTCTGACCTTAAGACAAGGTGGTGCTACGATCGAACGGGTGAGTTCAAATCTTGATTTGAGTACATCATCTGTTAGTGGAGGATCTGATGTTGGTGACTTGTCAGCGACCAATGATGGCTCCGACTCAGAGAATTCGGCTGACGAGATCGTGGACGATGCCCGCGTCAATATTGAAGAGTATATGGCAGTTGTCACAGAATTGGACAAATCAAGAAAGGAGATTATTCGACTGCAAAAAGCGGCCGAAAATTATGAGCTCAATGGTGATCCAGCTGCGGAGCAGGAAATTAAAAAGGAATTGACGCTAGCTTACTCAACCATCGCAGATCTTCGAGCGGCTCTTGCTTCTACAGGCAAGACCATACCTCTACGCAAGCACAATGAGCTTCGAGATGAATACAATCAGCTAAGAGAGACATTGAGACGACTGCAGGGCCAGGTGTCCGTTCAAGCCGACACAGTCAGCAAAGCGGATTTCGAGGCTGTAGTCGAGTTGTCTGAGAATACGAAAATAGAACTATCGGAATGCAGGGTAAAACTGGAGACGAGCCGCAGCGCCGTATCACGAGGACAAGAAGAGTTGGCTGCATGCCAAGAGGAAGTATTTCGTTTGCAAGCCAATTCTCCGCCACAACTGATCAGCAAACCGAGCTCTGAAAGTAAAGTGCTTGCAGATCCCTTGGCCGAAGAGTCAGATAATCCCTCAGTGCCTACGAAGGAAAGTAATTTCGCCGACGATTTGACGAAAATACGTGGCATTGGTCGAGTTATTAGTCAGCAGCTAAATATGTTGGGCATAACCACCTTCCAACAAATCGCTGATTTTAAGGCTGATGACATTCAATCCGTTGGTGAGGCCTTGGGTACCTTCCCTGATCGAATCAACAGAGATGGATGGGTAGAAAGCGCTAAATCTTTGCATCAAGAAAAATACGGATAAGAGTCGACTTCGTCGACGTGATGAGTGAAGGGTGAGGCGTGATGGGTTTCACTTTAATTGTAAACCAAAAATCTATGCTTTCAACTAGATCACTTATCCTTTTTGTGTTTGTCTGGGGGATTGGTTGCCAAAGTCCAGCCGAAGACTATGGGGAGCGACCAGTAGCTGTTCAAAAGCGCGCGGTGCAAGTGGATGGAATTCCAGCACCAATTGGGCCCTACACGCCGATTGTCGAATCAGGCGATTTTCTTTTTCTTTCGGGTCAGATTGGAAAAAATTCCAAAACTGGAAAGTTGGTTGACGGGGGAGTGACGGAAGAGACCACCCAAATCATGGATAATATTCTAGTCCTACTTTCGGCCGGTGATGCTAGCTTTGCGGATGTGGTTCAAGCGCAAGTCTTCTTGATCGATATCACCGACTACGCGGCCATGAATGAAGTTTATGCCAGCTACTTCAAAGGACTCGTTCCCCCGGCACGAGCAGCAGTAGCTGTTACCGCTCTTCCAGGAGGAGCCTCGGTCGAAATCATGATGACAGCTAGGAAATAGCTCCGCAAGTCTTTGGTTTGTGATTTGTGGTCATTAGTCAGTATTCGAAAAATACTCACAGCGAGAGAATATCTGGACTAGGGCAAATAAGAGACCCTCGTCGACGGCATGAACACCCTTGATCACAGTGTCCCATCGGCTGTGATTTAGAACTATCGTCGAGGTATAAAAGAGAATTTGGGAAGCAGTAATTAAACCAAGTATCGAGTCATAGGCCCAGGACAGCTCTCCAAAACCAAGGACCACAAACCAAAGACTATAGTCCATTCACCGCTACTTCCTCCATTGCATCGCAGAAGCGATCCAACTCGTCGAGTGTTGTATAGACACTGGGTGTGATTCGAAGGCCTTTGAAATCTTCTCTTGGAATGGGTGTCGTGATGATTTGATGTTTTTTCCAAAGATGAGATCCGATCTCTACGCAATCGATGCCCTCGATCCCCACATTGGCAATACAACAGGAATACTTCGGTATCAAGCTCGTATTTAAGTAGATTCGATCGTTTTGCAACAGACGCTCGGCCCAATAATTTCTAAGATAACGAAGACGCTCCTCCTTGCGTTTTGGACCAAGTGTTTGATCAAAGGTCAAAGCTTCGGAAATCGATATAAAGTTGGCGGCAGGATGGGT
Organism: Rhodothermales bacterium; assembly: GCA_965250215.1. Classification (GTDB taxonomy): domain Bacteria; phylum Bacteroidota; class Rhodothermia; order Rhodothermales; family DATKEJ01; genus CBDFNN01. The sequence goes on from CBDFNN010000004.1 coordinate 1,409,573, forward strand.
GCCAATTTCCTCGAATTTTCTAATGTCTCCGTCTTTTGCCTCGACGGCAGCCATCATTGGCCACACTCCTTTGATTTTATCCTTTCGGACATAGAGCATCCCTGTTCCGTGAGGTGCGAATAGCCACTTGTGAAGGCTCGTAGCAAAGTAGTCGCAGTCGAGATCTTCGTGCTTGAAATCGAAGTGGGCAAAAGAGTGAGCTCCATCAACGATGACCGGAATTCCTCTCTTCCTTGCCATTTGAACAACTTTCTTAACAGGCAATATTTGTCCAGTAATGTTGACGATGTGGCTCATCAAGATCAACTTTGTACGCGGAGTAATATTTTCCTCGAATAGCCGGACCACAATCTCATCGTCCTCTACTGGGACAGGCAATGCGAACTGTTTCAAGACAATCCCTTCGCGTCGCTCGCGCTGCTTGAATGTCGTAATCATTCTCGGATAATCGTGGAGGCTTGTTAGGACCTCGTCGCCGCGCTCGAGATCGATACCAAGCTGACATATTTGTAGACCTTCAGATGCGTTTCTAACAATCGCAATTTCTTCCGAATCGCAGCCAAACTTTCGTGCTAATTGCTGCCGAACACCCTCGCGTCGAGGTTCCAAAATCCTCCACATATTGTGGACCGGACATTGTTGAGAAAAATCGAGATGTTTCTTCATTGCCTCTTGCACAACGGATGGAGCGGGGCTCACACCCCCGTTGTTTAAATTGACTAGGGATCGATCAACAGTAAAGGCCTTTTGTATTTCTGTCCAGAATTCCTCATCTCGTGATAGTGCTGATGCACTTGAGGTTTCGTGATGTTTTACAAGCTCGGCCAGAGAATCTATATTGAGGGGTGCCAATACAGGAGTTGCAATCGAAGCGCCGAGTGATCCGAGAAAGTGTCTGCGAGTGGTCATGGCTGGTAGTATTTGAAACAGTAGCTTGTTCTCTACGATAAGACAATAGACTCATTTTTTAAAGCATTTCCATGATCGCGAAAAGATATCTGAATCTGGCACTCCTTGCGCTGATCCCCCTCAGCATCTCATTGACTTCATTTCGATGTGCAGAATCTCACGGCGAATCAAGCGTCAGCGACGAATCTGAGACGTCTGAGAAAGACTTAGAAATGAAAGCCGGCGAAAAAATCCGAGCCTTTACTTTTGACGCATGGGACAAACCGAATGACGACGTGCTTGTGAAGCTCAGCTCAATGGGCGTAAGTCACCTTAGCCTTACCTCTTTTGGCTGGCAATCGTCCTACGATCATCCCGAAGTTCACATGAAACCTGATGCGAAATGGTATACCGAAGGTGTCCATGGAATCCGAGAGCTTGCCGCGAAAGGGAGAGAGCTTGGAATCGGCATTATCCTTAAACCTCATATCTGGTTGTCCAACAGTGCAGCTGAAGAATTCTACGACGGCAAGACAATTGTGACGAAAAAGTGGAGGAGCGATATCGGTTTTGATAGTGAGGAGAAATGGAAACAATGGGAAGAGACCTACTCGAAGTTTGCCATGTACTATGCCAATCTTGCAGAAGAAATTGGTGCCGATGTTTATTGTTTTGGAACAGAGTTGGCCAACCCTATGAAAGTCCGTCCTGATTATTGGTTTGGCTTGATCAAGGAGATTCGAAAGGTCTATTCAGGAAAGTTGACCTATGCTGGAAATTGGTACGAGGAGTACAGTGACGTTCCGTTTTGGTCCGAGCTGGACTACATCGGTGTTCAAGCCTATTTCCCTTTATCGAAGGAAGAGAATCCAAGCAAGGAGCAGATAAAGGAAGGATGGATCAGACACATGGAGCAGATAAAGGCTGTTTCAGACAAAGCTGGTAAGCCCGTGCTGTTTACAGAACTTGGATATCGATCGGTATCATTTGCCGCCGAAAAGCCCTGGACTTGGGCGAGTCGGGCCGATGTAGACAAGGTTAAACCGGACTACGAAATGCAGTCCAAGTTGTATGAAGCCTTCTTCGAGACTTATTGGGACATCGATTGGTTTTCTGGTGTGATTTTGTGGAAATGGCAGCCGGCAAGCGATCGGAGAGGTGCTTCATCGCGAAGGGCCATTGACTTCACTCCCCAGGATAAGCCCGCCGAGAAAGTAATCGCCAAATGGTTCAATAAATAGAAGTCGGTTATTGGTCATTTGTTGTTGTTCAATATTATATAAAAATGGCTGTAGGAATTGAGGTGTCAATTACTATCGTCCGGTACAAACAAGCGTCTCTCTTTGTCTCTTTAGACTATTCCTACGATATTGGTCTATAGTCGCCGAATTGACTGAGACATTCGGTCCGACCGAGTCCGAAAACTGATAGTCACTAACTAAATATCTATGACCAATACAACAAACAAAGTCCCTACGATTTTCTGGATCATCAGCGGTGTAGCATTATTATGGAATGCCATGGGAGCTTACGTCTATATCGGGCAAGTCATGATGACCCCGGAAACCTTGTCGCAAATGTCGGAGGCGCGTCAGGCACTTTTTAATGCGACGCCCTCCTGGGTTACCGGTGCTTTTGCGATCGCCGTTTGGGCAGGGGTCCTTGGCTGTATCCTTCTCCTTCTGAGAAAAAAACTAGCCATACCTGTATTGATCGCATCACTCGTTGGATCCTTAGCACAAAATGCCTTCTTTCTAACACAGAGTGGAATCATATCTGAATTCGGCGTCATGGAGGGTGTATTGGCTCCCTTGCTCGTCCTTATTGTCGGGATCTTCCTAATTTGGTATGCACGATCATCTGCAGCGAAGGGATGGCTTAGCTAGGCATGAATTCATCTATTTAATAGTAGATCTCTCTTCAAAATAAAAATGGCGACCCTATTTAGGGTCGCCATTTTTTCCGATCTCTGAAGGCCGATCTCTGAAGGCTGAAGACTGCCTTTTATCCAGCGATTTCCTTTTTCTTCAACAAGAACAATCCTTCACTTCGGCTACTCACTGCAATCACTCCACTCTTGAAGTAAGGATAATTACTCCAGGAACCACCAAATCCTGCTTGATCCACTCCGTAAGGGACGGTATCAAAATGACCTGCCTCGACTGGGTTCTCGGGATCTGAGATATCGAGAATTCGAAGTCCAGCTTGATAGTTCGACTGATACATAAAGTTGTCTCGTATGTAGAGGTTGTGATCACTTGCTTTTGAGCTCAGGAGAAACTCGTTTACCAACTGCGGATCTTCCAACTCCTGAACGTCCCAAATCAAAGTTCTCGTGTTCTCAACAAGATTATTCATTTCGTCGAGCTCGTCATTCATAAAGAAGTATTTATGATCCTCACTCAACCATCCTTGATGCGTGTAGGCTGTCTTTGGATAGAAAGTTTGGGAGATGGTCGTCGTGTTTTTCTTGTCCGTGACATCGGCAATGATAAATGAGCCTCCGTTTGAATTCAAGCAGACCTCTTTACCTTGGTACTTGGGATCAGGACCAATGTAGTTCACGCATTGAGCATCGTGCGTCCCGCCAGCTCCTTCATGAGTGAAGCAACCCTCGTAAACGGGAGCGATCGGATTTTCAAGACTGATGATGTGAAGCTGACCACCGCAGGTCTCACCTCCAGCTCGATTGCCAACGGCGAAGGCGTATCCGGATTCTTCGTTTATGACAATATTGTGCGTACTGTGCACTCCGGTATAGTGAGCCGTCATTTCGAAGTTAACCGGCATATCGGCTGGATCTACATCACGAAGCTGCCGAAGATCGAAGATCTGAATTCCATGCTCTTTCGCTCCATCGGCTACAACATAGGCGTGATCCTTGTAAACTTTGACATCTCTCCAAGTCGAGCCTGGTGATGTCTCTGTCTTCATCAATTGACCCACGTAAATTGGATTTGATGGATTGGAGATGTCGACAAACGCTGTTCCGTTAGTTCTTGCCTGAAGGACCCATTCTTTTCCAGTTTCTGAATCTTCCCATCCCCAGATATCCGTCATGCGTACGCCCCTTTCAGATGTTAACTCTTCAGCTGACATAAAAGCTAGAAGGTCGACATTTTCGCAGTCAAATTGATCGGCCGATCCTCCCTCGCATTCAACTTTTTCTCCCTTAATGGAAGTGAGGAATCCAGATTCACTCAAAAGACTAGTGCCGGGAGTCCATTCTCCGCTCGCAGCATCAAGTTGGTAAACCGTTGCTAGACCAGTTTCGTAGTCTGATCGAGGAGATCCAATTACGGCAACATTACCATCGGTAACAAGGCCTACACCAAAGCCAGGCGTGCTGCGTTCGTCTTTCGGGTTCAATTCTTTTGTCATCACGCTCTCGCCTGATAGATCGAAGTGAAAGACTTTGCTTCCTCTGGCGCCAACGAGTACATGACTTCCGTGGACGGCTAGACCAGCTCCAAATCCCCGAGTCCATTGTGATTGATCCTTATCGGCATTCACATCAAGTCGATCCTTATAGACCCAGACTCCATCCACTTGCTCAAGGATGAAAACGGCTCCAGTACCATTGAACCCTGGAACGGTAGCGAATAGCTTCCCGTCTCCGATTCCGATGGCCTGCCCAAGTGTTCCTTTCGCGTCAACGAATTCCTCACCCAATCCTTGAAGTTTAATGGGTTCTCCTGCTGACCATTGACCTTCCTCTAAATCGAAATTAAATACATGAAGTGCTCCTGATCTTTTCCCACCAAGAGGTGCGCCTACGACAACGCCATTGTCATATCCAGCAATAGACCAACCGTAGCCGTCTTTGCCCGCGTAGTTATAAGGCTCAAGTATGGCTTCTTGCTTCCACTCCATTCCGGTTTTTTGAAAAACGTGAACAGCGCCGGCAGAATGTGAAGAACTGTAGGAAGTCACGAGAATTTTTTCGCCAACCATCGCGATGGTGTTTGCTCGGAATCCTCCTCTCGCAAATGCTCCACCGAATTCTGCATCCTCCAATATCTTTGTCGGAGCGAGGACACCTGCGTCCTGCCATTCTCCACTTGCGTTTTTATTGTAGACGTATGCTTGATTCAGACCAGGTGCTCCGATAACAAGAGTTTTGCCATCAAGAAAAATGGATCGTCCGAAGTTGTCACCAACTTTGGAGTCTTTGGCTGTCATGCGTGCACTTTCCACCCATTCTCCAGCGTTTGATTTTTCGTACATGTAGACAATTCCGCCGGGTTGTTCACCGCTGGGCCAACCGATTGGGGAGTCTCCAACAAAAATATTGCTTTCATCCATTGCCACTGCACCTCCGAAGCCGCTAACTGAGGCTGCTGTTGTTGGAGAGAATTGACCTAGGAGAGGACTACAAACGAACAGGGACAGGAATAGAAAGGGAAAGAGTCGATTCATTTCAATAAAAGTTTTCTGAAGATTCAACCTGTGGTCAATCTTCTAATGGGGGCTACGATTTGGAGAGGACGAAAGTCTTCTCTAACAATGTGGCACAATGCACGACAAATATACCCGAAAATCACTTGCTTGTTCGAGCAGAAGTAGAGAATGCCTGAACGGACCAGAGCAGAACAATCGATATCCAAACGATGTCCGCCAGTAGCAAGTGTACGAGCTGAGTCCATATAGGAGCTAGAAGTAGAAGATTTACGAATCCGAATATGAGCTGAGCGCCAATTCCATGCATAGACATCTTGGCCAATCTCCTCTCTCTAGGATAGCTTGAATTCGAGTTCATTTTCCAAAAGACGCCTACAGCAAAGATCGAAATCAAGACAGCCATACTAGGGTGTATTACTCTTAATTTGATAAGAAAACTGGATCCAGAGTCTAAATCGGCTCGAATTCCTTCAGCCAATGTCTCTGCTGGAAAAATGGTGTCTCCCAGAGCAGTGATTGCTCCTGTTATGCCGAGGATGATAATGGCAATTACGATCCCAGTGATAGCTGAGCGTGAACTTGGTGCCTTTTCGAGAAGACGTCGGTTCTCAATATTGGAATAGAAGGCTGTGAAACTTAGCGCTGCTAGCAGTAGAAAGGTGTTTACGAGATGTAAACCTAAGGCGGCTGCTCTGGCAACAGAAGAGTTGTCTGCTACTAGTTCTAGGAGTACCAGGCCAGCACCGATTGCCGCTTCAATGAGGACTAAAACGAGGGAAATAGATGCCCATTTTCGTTCCAAGCTTCCAGACTCAAATTGACGACGGGCCCAAAAATACAAAATGAAAATGAGTATGAGGGCGAGGCCACTGGTAACACGATGGGAAAACTCAATGAGAGTCTCTATCGAAGCGGCCCGAGGTATAACCTCACCATTGCAGAGCGGCCAATGACTTCCGCATCCCGAACCTGAACCCGTCGCTCTCACCGTGGCCCCCCACAAAATCACAAACATGTTGTAGATGAGGACTCCCCATGCAAAGCGGGTAAATTTCATAAGGTGCTTTTTGTTAGTTCAGATCGATCTGAATTTTGTATATGGCAATAATAGTCTTAATGGTTCATTTGATTACCGGGTCTTTACATATTTACTCAAGTTTCTAATACGACGAGTCATTGCATAATCTATTTGATTTGGGTCGACCCCAATTTTGCCAAACAATTACAATAAAACTGCATTAATCTGAGTAGAGAATCAGAAAAGAGAAGTTCATCGGCCGACGAGTAGTTCACATATCAACCGTTCACCATCCAAATGACAACAGGATATTTCGAAAACAATGTCTGAGTCTGAAGGATGCGGGATACGACGTTCATTTTGTAACACGCGCAGATCTACCCGATTCACAGGGTGTAACACTCCACGTAGTTAAGGGTGGACAGAAAACGATCGATCGGCTTGTGGCTCAATCCGGTCTAACGGAGAAACTTTTAGACTTGGATGCCGAGATTTATCATTTTCACGATCCGGAACTTCTGCCTTTGGCGGCCCGGCTAAAGCGTAAATCTGGCAAAGCTGTGATCTACGATAAGCATGAGAGCTACTTGGATAGACGTGGGGTTCAAAAGATCGCGATGCAGTTGGAACGACGCTACCTGCCGGCCATGGATCGAGTGATGATCGCTGAGGCGAGCTACCGGGAGGACCTTGTGGATGTTGACACGAAGCTTGTCGATCTGTTCAACTACTACAAGCCAGGAATAAATTTCCCTCATCCACAGAACCCAAATCTTGCCGAGGGAGAAAAATTAAAACTGCTTTATACCGGTTTTGTCGCCAGGCAAAGGGGGCTCGACGTCATGCTTCGCTTGGCTGAGGATTTGAGAGAGGAGGGGGTAGATTTCGAGTTGACGATAGCGGGACTTTGCCAAATAGCTAAGGATCGAATTTGGGGAGACACGGAGATTGAGAAGAAAGGATTGTCGACCAATGTTAAAAGAGTCGGTTGGACTCATTTTGTGGACCATCAAACAATGGAGACGCTCCTATCCGGACATCATATAGGGCTTTGCCTTTTAGATCCATTACCTAATTATCAAAAGAGTATACCTACGAAATTTTACGAATATGCCCATTTCGGTCTGCCGGTGATCTGTTCCGACTTTCCTTTGTGGCAGAATTACTTGCAAGAAAACAAGTGCGGGCAGGCTGTTAGTGGCAGGAAAGAACCCAAAAAGCTTCTGGGAATCATTCGAACGATGTCTGAAGTCCAGCGTTTTTCAGAGTTGTCTCTGGCCGCAAATCAATCAGTGAACAAGTATTCTTGGGAAACGATGGAAAGGAATCTGCTGGAGACATATACAGAATTACTGTCCTAGACCGTTTCTTGACTATGACAGGCAGCGCAATAAGAAATATAACGACAGGATTCCTGCTTGGAATTCTGTTTTTGTCGCCTAGACATGGAATCGCTCAGGAGCGATCAATATTTTCTGATTCGCTATTTCTCGAGATAGCAGAGGACGGACTCAACCATCAATACAATCTTGAATTCGAACAAGCACTCTCTAAGTTCGAGCAAGTAAAAGATAGATATCCAGACCATCCAGTAGGACCCTTTCTAGATGGCCTCACAATCTGGTGGCGCATATTAGTTGAGCTTTCAAATGAGGAGCTCGATAAGAAATTCAACGGCAAGATGAAGGAGGTCATGAAGGCCTCCGATCGAAGGCTAAAGAGAGACCAAGATGATTTAGATGGGCTCTTCTTCAAAGCCATTGCCTACAGCTTCAGAGGACGACTTCACTCCAATCGAAAGCATTGGATCCGGGGTGCTAGAGACGGCAAACGGGCGGTAGATTTAGTCATCAAATTGGCGGAAATCGATGCCGAAAATGATGACCTTTATTTTGGATGGGGTGTCTACGATTATTTCGCGGCGGTCATTCCAGAACAGAAGAGGTTTTTGAAGCCCTTTATGCGATTTTTTCCCAATAGTGACAAAGAACGTGGCATCGCTGAGCTGACAAGAACCTTTGAATATGGAAGGTTCATGAAAGCTGAGGCGGCCTACTTTCTATTTCAGATCTACTATATCTATGAACCCAATATCGATAAGGCCTTGTTCTACATCACATGGCTCCGGGTTCGTTATCCTCGCAATTCTCTTTTCCGAATTTTGGAAGCCAGAGCACATATTCGCTTTTATCGCTGGAATGATGCTCTTCCTATTTTGGAAAAAGTTGTGACAGACTTTGAAGCTGGTGAAGTTGGTTTTACAAAGGAAATTGGAGCCCAAGCGATCTACTTTTTAGGATTGAGCAGAATGAGAGTGGGAGACTACAGGGGCTCATTACCTCAATTCAAGAAACTCCGCGACATCGCTGCAACAGCCTCTGAGAATATGCCATACGGCGTCTTGGGTAGATTGCGAGAAGGAATGGCCTTTGACAGGTTAGGATATCGTGATGCCGCAAAGATGAGATACAGAGAAGTGATAAAGCTTAAAGATATTTCAGACTCGAAAAAGCGAGCCAAGGCCTACATGAAGAAAGCGTACTAAGAAGTGAGAAGTTAGGAGTGAAGAGTGGGGAGTGCCCAGAGGATTTCAAAACATTTCCGGTTTAGAAGCTTACTAGACGGATGAGTATGCTACGCTACGTAAAGTGGGATCCAGCCAAACATGGCGATCAGGCCTCGACCTTCCAGAAGTTGATGGATATGTTTCAACAGTTATTGGAGTATACTGCTGGCGATGCATCTGAAGCTCTGCGGTGGTTGACCCAATTGGATGAGAAATATAAAATCACCGACAAAGAGACGGGAATGGGTGATTTCATCGAGGAGCTCAAACGTCAAGGCTTTATCAAGGAAGACCAGCGAGGATCGATCAGCATTACGGCGAAGACAGAAAGAGGCCTCAGGTCGAAATCCCTCGAACTAATCTTTGACCAGTTGCGAAAAGGCAACAAAGGTCGGCACAAGACCCCGCACATTGGAAGTGGAAGCGAGAGGATGCCGGAAACGCGTGACTGGAAATTTGGAGATGACATTCATAATCTTGATGTCACGGGCACTCTAAATAATGCCTTTAAGAGGTCTGGCTCTCTTGACTTCACTCTGAGCCAAGATGATTTTCAAGTTTACGAAACAGATCATCGAAGCAATATGGCAACGGTTTTGATGATCGACCTGTCTCATTCGATGATTTTGTACGGCGAAGATCGTATTACACCAGCAAGGAGAACCGCCATGGCACTCTCCGAATTGGTAATGACTCGTTACCCCTGTGATACGATCGACATCGTGGCCTTTGGAAACGAGGCATGGGAGGTGAGTGTCAAAGATCTTCCCTATCTGCAAGTGGGGCCTTTCCACACAAATACTAGAGCAGGATTGGAGCGCGCTAGGACTATTCTGCATCGAAGAAAAAATTCTAACAAGCAGATATTCATGATAACGGATGGCAAGCCAAGCGCCCATTTCTTGCCCGACGGTAGACTGTATAAGAACAGCTTCGGTTTGGATAGACAGATTGTAAACAAAGTCTTAGATGAGGCTGTCGTTTGCAGAAGGGAAGGTATAACCATCACGACCTTCATGCTGGCCTCTGATCCCTACCTACAAAGTTTTGTAAGGAAGCTCACGGAATCAAATAGGGGCAGGGCCTACTACTCAGGACTGGATAGGCTTGGGGAGTTTCTTTTTGAGGACTACCAGAAAAACAGACGCAGGTCGCTGCGCTAGTGTCCAACTTACTTCCCGCAAAAAAGAGTCTCGGTCAGCACTTCCTGCGTGATCCAAATACAGCGTCAAGAATTGCCGATCTCATTGTCGAAGAGATGGATCAGTTTGTCGTAGAGATAGGACCGGGTGACGGATTTCTGACCCATCATCTGCTTCAAAAGACGAAACGAATATTGGCGATCGAGCTTGATCAAAGAGCTGTCGCTGTCATGAAAGAAAAATATCCGGAGGTCGATGTCATTCACATGGACGTCCTTAAGGCCGATTGGTCTGCATTAAGGGCAGAGCAGGGAGATGGTGAAAAATTAAGCGTGGTTGGTAATCTCCCATACTATATCACGAGTCAGATTCTCTTTTCTCTCTTGAAATCCCACGGGGAATTAAGCAAGGCTGTAATCATGTCGCAGCTTGAGGTTGCAAGACGCATTGTGGCTGTCCCGAGAACTAAGGACTACGGAATACTTGGAGTCGTAACCCAGTTGTTTTGTAAACCAAAACTTGAGTTCAAACTAAGTCCTGGAGTTTTTCGACCACGCCCTAGAGTTGACAGCGCCATAGTTTCACTAGACTTCACGGAGAGTCCTGTCGATCTTCAGGGACAGTCTTGGAATGACGTTTTTGTCGTAGTCAAGGCAGCCTTTGGGCAGCGAAGGAAAACCTTAAGGAATGCTCTTTCGGCATTGGCGGGAGAACGGGGTGTGAGTGTACCAGAAGAAGTGAAAGGCAAACGTGCTGAGGAGCTGACGCCAGAACAATTTGTCGACCTTAGCCTGCATTTTAAGAACTAGCATTTCTTACGATTTGAGCGAAGCCTTGAATTATTCTCGATGAAGGCTTGGCACCACCACTGGTCTCAGTGGCATCATCGCGATTCTAACAACCAAGAAGCCTTCAAATTCCCTATTATCCCCCAGTGATTGAAGAAGAGTACATAGATCGGTCTGGTGTTCTAAGGGACATCGATCCTAGCTTGGTTGACAGTATAAGCGAACTTGTTCAAGACAAGGCTCGCGAATCTGTACTCGAGCTGGTCGCTGACACACATGCGGCGGACATTGCTCGTTTGTTGACTCATCTCAACATCGATGAGGCACGTGTATTCTTTTCTTGGCTCAGCGGTGCGCAAGGTTCTGATGTACTGACGGACCTTGACGATGAGTACCGGTCGAGTCTGCTTGAAGGACTTAGCTCGGATCAGCTGGGAGAGTTGATTGATGAGCTCGATACCGATGATGCCGCTGATGTTATCGGTGACCTCCCAGAAGAGCTCAGGGCTGATGTCCTATCCAAGATCGAGGATAGTTTCGAGGTCAAAGAATTACTTGCCTACGACGAGGATACAGCGGGAGGCTTGATGGATGCTGAGTATGTTTCTGTACAGATCCAGGCTAATGTCTCACAAGCGACCGAAGAGGTGAGAATTAAGGCTGAGGAAGTCGAGCCAGTTTATGTCGTCTATGTAGAAGACGAAGAAGGGAGGCTGGAGGGAGTCGTTTCATTGACTCAATTGCTCTTGAATAGAGGCAACACAAAGTTGGCGAGCATCATGAGCTCGGATGTAATCTCGGTGTTCACAGACACAGATCAGGAGGAAGTAGCTCGGATCATGGAACGCTACGACTTGGTCGCCCTGCCAGTTGTAGATCGTTCTGGAATTCTGCGAGGACGAATCACTATTGATGACGCTGTTGACGTGATTATTGAGGAGGCTGAGGAAGATCTTCAAAAAATGAGTGGTGTCGAAAATGAGGAAATCACATCGTCGATCGCTAAAGTAAGTCGAGGTCGCATAGTATGGCTGCTTGTGGGTCTACTTGGAGCCGTTCTTTCTGCTTTCGTGATCCTGAATTTTGATGAGGCGCTCAAGGAAGCTACTGTTCTGGCCATGTTCATACCGGTGGTGATGGCGATGGCGGGGAATGTTGGGATTCAGAGCTCTGCAGTGGCTGTTCAAGGCCTGGCCTCTGGGGAGTTGTGGTCCTCTGACTTAACACGACGAATGTCCAAAGAATTGGCGGTCTCGTTAATCAATGGCCTACTTCTCGGATTAATTATCGCTCTAGTGGTTCTTGGAATAAAAGCGATAGGCTACCTTGACGCCGTATCAAGTGCTGAAATTCTGAATTTGGCTCTCACGGTGGCTCTCTCTTTGATCTCGGTGGTCATATTTGCCGCCACAACAGGCGCGGCCGTACCTTTAATTCTTCACCGATTGAAGATCGATCCGGCCTTGGCCACAGGTCCTTTCATTACAACGATGAATGACATAGTTGGCCTAATAATCTATTTCTTGATAGCATCGTGGCTATTCCTCTAGTAGGCCTCAGACGCCTCTGTCTTTGCGGAAGAAAACTATGTTAGAATCTCAGCAATCCTCGCCAAAAGACATTAGAGTGAAGGCGGTTGGAGCGGCGGGCTGGTCCTCCTTGTCAAAGATCACTCAATATGTGATGTCGCTGGTGTTTTTTGCCGTTCTAGGTAATATGCTCCCACCGTCTGATTTTGGACTGCTTAGTACAGTATTAATTGTCACGCAAGTGTTTGCTATCGTCGGCAATTTTGGTTTGGGTGCGGCTTTGATCCAGAGAAAAGAAGCCACTGATGAACATTACAGCTCAGTCCTATGCTTCAACCTTGCCACGGCGGTTATCTACTACGGGCTGGTAGCTCTGGCCGGAGGATTCATCGCCGACTATTTTGGGAATCCATTAATTAGCCAATTGCTTCTCGTCTCGGCCTTGATGTTTTTTCCAGAGGCCATTAATGTCGTTTACTATACAAAGCTTGAGAAAGAGCTTAATTTCAAACCTATTTTCATAGCGAATACACTTGGTAGATTGGCGGCCGGTGTCTTCGCCATCATCCTCGCTTTGCAAGGATTTGGAGTCTGGTCATTGATTGTTAGGTCAGTGATTTATGCAACAGTCGTGCTCATAGTCCAAGCTTTTCTCCTCAAGTGGTTTCCTGGGATCCGCTTCAACAAAGAAAGGATTGGGGAACTGTGGTCCTTCGGGATAAATCTTACAGGTTTTAGATTCGCAAAGTACTGGACTACAAAACTGGATGGCCTCCTGGTTCTGAAATTCATTGGGGAGTCTGCTCTTGGATTTTACTCTAAAGCCATTGGAATGGTAGTGGATCCCGTAAAGATGTTAAGTGGAGCAATGGGAGAGATCATGTTTCCGACTATGTCGGCATTGAATCAAAGAAAGGAAGAGATGAGGAAAGTTTTTCTCGATGGATTTTCTTCATTAATGATCGTTGTCTTCCCTTTTTGTGTAGCAGGCTATTTTATTGCTGAGCCCATTACCCGCTTTGTTCTAGGCGAAGAATGGTTGCCTATCATACCAGTTTTTCAGGCCATGTTTTTTGTTGCCTTGACTCAATCTCTCATCATAAGCTCGGATTGGATATTTCTTGCGACGGGAGAAACAAACTCGATGTTTAAGTGGAGTATAGCATCTGCGCTCGGAATCTTGAGCGCGATCAGCATTAGTCTATATATGGGATTGAATTTGGAGAGAGTCGCATGGATCTATGCCCTCGTATCTTTTGCCATTCTTCCGATACTTCTTTTTGTTTCAGGTAGATTAATTTCAGTCAGTTTCAAGGACTACTGGTCCCGTAGCTGGGAAATTATTCTCCTAGCCATCATTATGGCTGTTGGACTAACAGTCTCTAAGTACTTTCTGGCGGAGCAGTCCAACGAAATTCACCTGATAGGACAGATCATTTGTGCAGCAGGCTTGTTTTCAGTTTGTGTTCTGGTATTAAAACCTCGTTCCTACGAAATATTCAGAAGCCACATTCTTCCAAGACTTCTTTCAACAATTGGCCGGTGAAATGGCGATTCCCTACTCACTTTCATTTTTCTATGAGCTACTTGATGAACTGAGCTCAACAAAGAAATTCGTAAAGGTCAAGGATGTCTTAGAGGATGGAATTGACGACATGAATAATGCTGTCTTGATTCGCTTTGACGTTGAGCGAGATCCGGCTCACACCCTCGAGATCGCCAAAGTTTTGGCCCAAAAGGAAGTCTTTGCCACTTTTTATTTCCATTCTAGACCTGGAGTCTATGATCATCGGGTCATGATAGAAATGCAAGACCTCGGTCACGAATTAGGTTACCATCACGAATGTCTCGATCGCGCACATGGCCAGGCAGCTGAGGCCCGTGAGATCTTCGAGAAAGATGTTGCCATGTTTAGACGAGATGGTATTGACCTCCAAACGGTTTGCCAGCATTCGGAAGTGGGCTTTCACAAGAATGGGTATGTAAGTAACGCTGATCTCTTTAGACGACATCCCGATCTGTTGACGAGTTTATCCTTGCTGGGCGAGGTATATATAGATCTCAATCTTCGTTGGGGTGAAGTCTACGTTTCAGATACTTTCAAGGGGATCATGAAATTTGATTCGATGCTGAAGAATCTCAAAAGCAATACTGGATTCAATGGAATCTTGATTCATCCTCACAGATGGCGGGAGAGTCCCATGAATTCATTCAAGGAATCTGGATCAGACATGCTATCGATGTTCAGGCGTAAGTTAGCGGGTAGCTCAAATTAGACTTGGAACAGGACGAATCATATAAAGCCGTTCTCGAGGAGATATTTGGCCCGGTCTACTGGATACAGGATGTACCATGGCTTGTACGTAACAGAATTCTTTCGCCTCTTCATCTACCTCACACACTTCCTGAATTTTCCTCATCCGAGATAATAAAAGGTCTCGATGATTCGGGCGCCCTTCTGGCTTGGTGGGTTGATCAATGGGACGAAGCCGGACGCGGGTTCCATTGGGTCTGCTGTGATATTGACAATTACTCTGAAAAGGCTGTTCGTAACTCTCGATATAGAAAGCTCGTCCGAAAGGGAAATAAGCTAGGAACGCTAAGACGCGTTGATCCAAGGCAGATTGCTAAACAAATTTATTACATCTATAAAAAGGCGAGTTCGGAAAACGGCGCAACCGGAGGCAACATTGAGAGTGAAGTTTCCTTTTGTCTAGGTCTTGAAATCAAAGCCAAGTCTGAAATGCACGAGTTCTGGGTAATGCAGGTAGAGGAGAGGATAGTAGCCTACTGCGAGTGTCTTTTAATTAATGGTGCTGTTCGGCTTATTTCGGGTAAGCTTGATCAAGACTATCGTAAGCTGAATCCCAACAATGCACTATTCTTTGGATTGACTCAACACTATCTGACTGAAAGGAAGAAAAGCTATGTCACAAATGGTCAAAAGACGATTCATCATCCCAGTAATGTCAATACTCTATTTGAGAATTTGGGCTATAGAAAAGTCTATTGCAGACCAAGGATAGCCTATTCAGCAAAACTGAGCCCGCTTGCATCCGTACTGTCAACAAAAATTGGTGCATCGGTATTGAGTTCAATTCCTCTTCCCAGTGATATTAAGTCAAAACTGGAAGGATTGATGCAAGTAATAGAGCTGCAGAAAGAGTACAAATGAGTCTTCGACGATTGATTTATAGATCGGGAATCCACGAGTTATTTCAATTTGATGCTGAGGAAGCCGTAGATGAGAATCGAGATACAAATTGGGAGATATCCTCTTACGACAAGTCGAGTGATATTCCTTTGTGGTTAGAAAAGAGCCTTTTTGAGAACAAGGCCCTCAACGTCATGAAATATCGCTTTCGAGATGGCTATGCTCGGATTTTCATCGTGGCAAAAGAGGAGCACATTCTTGCCTATGCCTGGATTCAAGACTGGAGATATTTTGTCGGTCGCTATGGCAAAATAGTCAGAGAGGCGACAATGCTGGGGCCTGATTGGACAGATCCAGAATTCCGAGGACAGGGTTTGCATAAACAGCTGATTAAAGCTCGAATAAATTACTTCGATCGATCGAAGGCTCTCGTTGCTGTCGTAGAAGAGGACAACTCCTCTTCAGCAAGAAATTTTGAAAAATGCGGCTTTGTCTCGAAGGGCAAGATCAAGGTGACTACCTTGATGAGCGTTTTTCACCTCACGAAGAAGGTTTAGGCTCAGAATTTGGTCTCTTAGGACTTTTTAAATAGAAACAACTTCCGACCCGATCCTTCAATAGGTAACTCATCCAGAATCGAAAATCGCGACTCGAAAGCAGAGAGAAAGCTGACTTCGTTATAGCTCTGAAATATGTCCTCGCGAGATCGCAGCAGCAACTGGACACGAGAATCGGACTTGGGAATCCACTCGACCAAGGCATAGTCTGAGATTTCAGAATGAAAATCAGCTATCAGTTCGAAAGGAAGATTGTTGCCAATAGCGAGATGATGAACCAGAGCTAGTGACATAGATAAGTCGCATTTGTACCTATCTAAAAATGAATCTCTTTCTCTGGAAGAAAATCCGCAACTGGGGGATGGATTGGCAAGATCGATAACAAGGGGTAAGATATTCTCCTGCTTTCCGGGCTTCGAATAGAGCGCTTCGATTGAGGCAGAGTCTTGATCCACAGCAACAACATCATCGATGTGCTTAGCCAGCAATTCAGAAAAGCGACCCGTATTAGCGCCTAGATCTATTGCCGAATTAAAATCACGCCCTTTTATTATTTGCTCCACTCCAGCTATTTTGGAGAGCATTGCTGTTTCTGGGTAGTTGGTATTAGCATAGTACTCAGACCAATCAAAACCAGCGAAATTTGGTTTGAGCCCTTGAATTCCAGCCTTCAAACTTTCTACAATCGTGTACAAACGCTTCTTTGGCAATTTTGCACGTGTGATCGATTTAGAGCTTCCTTCGTCATCCACTTTCGCAGTGGATATTCGCGTTGATTTGGCATGCAGATGAATATGCATCTGAATTCCCGGATTGAATTTCGTCTTGCCGGGTAGCAACTTTGATGCTAGGTCGAGTGGAATCCCTTCAATGTTGGCATTGAGCAGCGGGTTGATCAAATCACTGGTCTGCGATCTGAGGGCAAGAGGAGCATAGAAATGCTCACAGAACTGCCTATAAGCTATCCATGGTCGGTTTTCCTCATAACGCTCAAAAGAGAGGGTATCAATAAATATGGCCTTGCCTTCGAGGAATTGCACATTGAAAGCAGAAGCGTCCTTCAAAATGAATCCAGCATCTAGTGCCTTCTTCATGATCTTCAGGGTGAGTAACGCCGCGTCTTTTAACTGAGAGAATGCCCACTCGTAAGGATAGGAGATTCTTGGAATCGTGTCAGGTTGTATGATCTTGTGTAGAAGACCGGGGTTCGGACTCTCAGCACTTACTTCTTTGTGTCTGACCAGAAGCTTTTGCTCAAATAGAGACTCAAGTAAACCTGATTCGTTGAGGGCCTCAAAGCACTCAGCGTATACCTTGTTTACCTGCCTATAAAGCCGATCTTCAGAAGTGAAGATAAAACCAGATGGATCGCGGAAGGAAGAGCTATGCTTGGTCGACAAAAGGTGGGCTAGTCTTCTAGATCGGGTGTTTTCCCAATCAGTTTTAGAAAGCCCATTTTCACATTCATCCAAGCCGATCTGAAAAATAGTAGAACTGTTGCCAAGGCCGCAACAAGAACCTGGATGATCATTGTGCCGGTTCCTGGGTCCAGATATCGAGCTTCAGCCTCTTGAGGGCTCGCAATGAGAAAAGATAGGAAAAGGACTAAAAATGCGACACGACCGGAATTCTTAAACATGGAACTAGGACTTTGGTAATTCTCGATCTTGATTGTACTTAGATGGACATTTTATCAAAATGTGCTCTGCTACAAAGACATCGTTTGAGATAGAGCCTTCAACCACGACTTTTTCTGCATCCGTAAAATTCGCAGGCATTGGGTTGTTGTAAACAACTTTCCGAATTCCGCCTTGCTCATCCTTCATTTGGAAGGAGAATAGATTCTTCTCCTTGTCGTAGTGAAACTGTTGTTCTTCAACCCAAGTCCCGACTACGTGAGCCCGAGAGTTATTTTCCTCAGCTTCGTTGAATGTCATATATCCACCAACTTGCTGACTAAAATTTACCAACAATAGACTCATGAATCCGATCATGAGAACGATAGCTACGATTGTCTTTTTGCTCATTTCTTTTCTTGCTCAAATAGTGAGGTGTTCATTCTCTTTTCCAACGCTGTTATCTTTTTGTCGGTTCTGAAAAGGAAGAAAATAATTCCAAACCAAATGATCAATACAACCGTCAAGACAACAAAAATTTTCTCTTCTGATAACATGACATCAGCTATTGCTGACTGGTCCTGAGACAAGGCTGAAAGAAGATTAAAAAGATGGTTAAGAACTAACATTAGAGACTAATATCTTCATTGAGGGTTGAGCGAAGGAATGCAATTCTTGATCTCTGTGAATATAACCAGAGATATATAGCGATGAAGCATAGAACTGAAGGATAAAATACCATCCTCATTACGGGATCAGTGATTTCACTGAAGGCCGGATTGCCTTCCGCACCGGGGTGGAGGCTTTTTAGTTGCCTTGGGACGACATAGAGGAGAAAAGGTAGGGTGGCGAAGGCAAATAGATTGTATACGGCAGAGATTTTTGATCTCTTTTCTGGGTCATCAATACTGTTCCTGAGGACGAAATATGCTGAGTATACCAGCAAGCCGGCTACTACCATTGTTTGCCGAGGGTCATTATTCCACCAGAGGCCAGCACTTGTATACCAAGTAAATCGCGACCAAAATATTCCGGTCAACAATCCAAAAATTCCAAAAGCAAAGGCAGTTTGAGCTGCCGATGAGGCCTTGATGTCGCTTAAGAACCTACCCTTTTGAATCATTCTAACTGAATGAAAAGCAGAAAGCCCGGTGCCGAAAAGCAACACACCCCACATGGGCACATGGAAATATAGATTCCTTGCCGTGTGTTCTAAGATTGGAATTTTAGGAACGTTGATTAAGAACCCTCCAAGCAGAACTATAGTCATCCCGACGGATGCAAATAGCCTGATCTTGTTAAGTCTAGTCATAGTTCATCCCGGATATATTCAAAGGTCAAAAAAGAAAGGCTCGCAAACACACCGCTGAATGAAATTAATACAACTATGTTCTGCCAGTCATCATTCGCCATTCGATTTACAAATGCAGAGGTAGTCAAATCAGTTACGGCGGCTAACAAAGGGATTAGAACAGGAATAGTTAGAACTGGAAAAAGTGCCCTCCCTTTGTTCAAACTTGCCATGACAGCACCCATAAAAGTCGAGAGGAGACTCACACCTAGTAGTCCCAAGATATAGGCAGCTAAAAGGGTCCAATAATCGACTACTTCAAGATCGAAGGCGAAAAGGCTGAGGACAAGGAAAATAGCGGTCGGTGCGAGTAGTGAAACGAAACTATAAAGGAGCTTTCCTAGGAAAAGAGTTTTTGCATCAGTATTCAAGAGTAGAATATGACTCGTCCCTGCATCACTTTCTCTTACAAAACAATCTGAGATAGAAATACTGGCCAAGAACAATACAGTTATCCAGAATATGCTTGAGTAGATCTCTCCACTTATAGATCCTGCTCCATTCAAAATCAGAATGACGACTACGCTGGCAACGAAAGTTACCGCTGAATTGAAGACTACCTTAGATCTAAAATCTAAACGAAAGTCTTTTATCGAGACGGAAGAGAATGCCAAGATGTATTTCTACTAATTGATTTGTGAAGAATGGGAGTTATTTCCCAACTCATTCATGTTAAATTTGAATACAGAATACGTAAATTCAGAACACAATTGTAATACTGTGTTCTAAGCAATACCTAGATTCAAGATAACGCTCTTGAGGCAAGGACCACCCGCTTTTTACGCTTTGGCTACAGCCAATTCGCTTTCCGCTTTTGAAAAATGATTAGAAAAAATGTTAGTCCGTTTTTGCCTGAATCTCTGAAAACGATATATCATCACAAGAGGCAAAATAAGTCGCTCTTGAGTCAATTGGAGTCCTGGGACTTCAAACCCGATTTGTCTTCAAAAGAGGTGATAGAAAAAATTCGTTTAGCCTGGGGAAATACTGGATGGTCTGCAGACATCGATTATCTCCATTTCATTTGCGGAGAAGTAGCAAAGCAGAAGTTAAATGTACTCGAATGTGGCTCAGGTCTTTCGACAATTCTGATGGGTTTCTCCGCTAGAAAATCCGATTCCAAAATTCAGACCCTCGAACACTTTTCGATGTGGTACAAACGTATGGACAAATTGAGAAATCGAATTGGGATTGATGCAGTACAAATTCTACTGGCACCCCTGAAGTCGTATGGCGATTTTGAGTGGTATAGTTTGGAAGAGCATCTTCTATTTGATACCTATGATTTTGTGGTATGTGATGGACCCCCATCTCGTACGAAAGGCGGAAGGATTGGCCTGTTGCCCAAAATGATCGATAGACTTCCAAAAGGATCGAGAATAATTATGGATGATTCGGAAAGGCAGGATGAAATAGAAATAATTGAGCAGTGGTCAGAGAGCTACCCTCTTAGTTCGAATTTTGTCGGCACCGATTCAATTTATGCAGTCCTAACAAAGATCTAGTCACAATAACTTCTGACATGCCAGTGGAGTTTTAGGACTTCAACTATTTCGAGTCCAAATAGGTGATAGAACTCAAAAAAAAAGTTATTGGTGGATTTTCCTGGATGCTGTTCGCTCAGTTCGGTAGGCAGGTCATTCAGTTCTCACTAATCGCTGTCCTTGCAAGAATATTGTCACCTGAAGACTTCGGTCTTATAGGAATCGTTCTAGTATTTTCTGGACTGATCGTTAGCGTTTGGAATGTGATCGGTTCGGCCCTTATCCAAAGGTCCGACTTAGTCCAAGAGCAATGGTCGAGCGTTTTTTGGCTTATAGTGTGCTTGGGGCTGTTCTTCGCTGGTTTGTTCTATTTCAGTCGTTCCTACGTAGCTGGGTATTTTGAAGAGCCCGATCTGACGTATTTGATTCCAATCATATGTCTACAAATCGTCTTTTCAGCACTGTTTTGTGTTCCGATGTCTCTTCTTCGAAGACGCCTAGATTTTAAAAAAATCGCCATTGTCGAAGTTGGCTCCATTGTATTTGGAGGAGTGGTTGCCTTATCCCTGGCAGTGAATGTTCGGAACGCCTCGGCATTGGCATGGCAAGCAACAGCGATTTCTTTTTTCGTAACAGCTGGTTCTTGGTGGTATCTGAAGACGAGACCATCGTTACGATATCGAACTTCGCACATTCTGGAGTTTACCGGATACAGTCTCCCTCTTTTTGGGTCAACCCTAATTTCTTACCTCATTCGAGCAGGGGATAGACTGGTAATAGGCAAGTTTCTCGGCTCATTCCAGCTCGGACTCTATACCATTTCGAACAGTACTATGAAAACTCCGATAGATCTTATTGGAGTAGTCGCTGGAAAAGTGATGTTTCCCTCTCTCTCTCTGATAAAGGATGATTTTCCGCGATTCCGGTCAGGATATCTGAAAACAGTGGGGATGCTAGCAGTATTCCTCTTTCCGACAATGTTACTCGGATATATCTTGGGAACGGAGGTGATAATGATTGTACTGGGAGAGAAGTGGGTTGATGCCATTCCTGTTTTTAAGATCTTTTGTCTCGTTGGAATAATCAAGCCTCTGAACATGACGTTTGCCTGGATTTTCATGTCTCAAGGCAAAACTAAAATTCAGCTCTACTGGTTCTTTGGGAGCGGAGCCGTGTTTTTTATTGCCATTTTCGTGGGTAGCCAATACGGGGTAATAGGGACTGTTCTAGGAGTCTTGGTTCACGCCATTATCACAACACCTATCCACTACAAAATTGCCGGTAGTTTTGTAGGGTTGAAGTTTTCAGACGTATGGAGAAGCTTGAAAGAGGTATTTTTTGCGTCGATTCTTCTATTCTTTGTGACATTCCCACTTTACAAATTCTTAGAATTTCGTTGTTCAATGATTCTCCGAGTCGTCTTGTGTGCAGGTTTAGGAATGGCCGTTTATTTAGCTTTTTTAGCTGTCTCTAATTCCGACATTGTTAGAGAGATTAAATCAACGATCAAAACAGTTTTGGCCTCCAG
This sequence comes from Rhodothermales bacterium, assembly GCA_965250215.1. Lineage (GTDB taxonomy): Bacteria > Bacteroidota > Rhodothermia > Rhodothermales > DATKEJ01 > CBDFNN01. The sequence continues at coordinate 1,431,595 of CBDFNN010000004.1, forward strand.
AAAATAACTTGAGCCATGGCGTTCCTCTCTGATAATGGGATAAGATGATTGGACTCTTGAACGACCCTGGTACTAGCATTTCGTGAATACAATGTGTCAGAATTCGATAAATATCTTCCAAGCGTTGTATTGTAACCCTATGAAATATATGACGGACTTATTACTATGCATTTTGCGATTTTATATTAAAAAAGAAGTAAAGATACTCGATGGAGAATAAGGTCTTGGTAACAGGAGCAGCTGGATTTATAGGTTATCATCTTTGTAAAAAGCTGATCAATTCCGGCTACGATGTAATAGGAGTAGACAATTTTTGTGACTACTACGACCCTTCATTGAAGGCAGATCGGATAAGCAAATTGCAGTCTCCAAACTTCCAATGTATTGACCTTGACATCTCCGATCGCGAGGCCATGGATGAGTTGTTTACAGTCCAGAAGTTTGAGTCGGTTGTGAATCTCGCGGCACAGGCTGGGGTTCGTCTTTCCCTTGTTGATCCTTACCCTTATATCAGTAGCAACCTTGTAGGATTTGGCAACATACTAGAATGCAGTAGACGACATCAGATCAAACATTTGGTTTATGCTTCTTCCTCATCCGTATATGGAGATCGAAAGGATCCTGTGCACATTGCCTCAACGCCGGTTGACCATCCCATCTCGCTATATGCTGCCACAAAAAGGTCAAATGAGTTAATGGCTCATAGCTACTCGCATCTTTTTAATTTACCAACAACTGGTCTACGCTTTTTCTCTGTATATGGCCCGTGGGGAAGACCTGATGCGGCCTACTTCATATTCACAAAAGCCATTGAGGAAGGGAAGCCAATCTCTCTTTTCAACCACGGTGATATGTTGCGAGACTTCACCTATGTCGATGATATCGTAGAAGGGGTCAAGCGCACCTTGGAGCACATTCCCACTCCAGATCAGCAGTCGAAATCACCAGACAGAAGCCCAAGCGCACCATATCGTGTCTACAATATTGGAAATGACACGCCAGTTCGTCTTTTGGATTTCGTTAGCATCCTTGAAGAATTGGTTGGGAAAAGGGCCATTATTGAAATGAAGCCGATGCAACCAGGAGACGTTCCAAACTCTAGAGCGGATGTCAAAGATCTCAGGGAAGATGTTGGTTTCTCTCCAGATACCGACATTCGATACGGACTAGAGCAATTCGTCAATTGGTACAAAGAGTACTATCTAAGGGTAGCCCAATAAAATTTTCAGTTCGAGCCTAGAACTTCTTTCTCAAATGCTTCTATCATCGCATCAGAGCCAAGACTAGTAGGTATTTCTATAGTCCGGTTACCGGAATAAACGAGTTCATCTACGGACCGATAAATCTCCGCTTGATTACTACAAGAGAATCCGAGATCGAATTCTTCAACGAAGCGATAGGCCGCAGAATTATCTTCCGCGTTTAGAAGGATTGGTTTTTGAAGAGATACCGCTTCGAAAATTTTCCCAGGGAGAGCATATTGATAACCTGCTGATCCAACGATAACGGACGCTAGGGCATATTGCAAAAGCCCTAAGGCACTGGATCGTTCAATCTGACCCAAGGAGACAAGTATGTCCTTGGCACCAGATTTTTTTGCCTGTTCAAGAGCAAAATCTTCGTGAGGCCCAGCATAGTAAAGCGTAACTCGAATATTCTTCTCTTCTTCGTATCGGACAAGAGTTCTAAGAACATCAACAAGGCTCCTTTGATATGCGAGAGATCCGAAATACACTAAATATGGACCATTTGGATCTATAGGTTGAAAGTACTCCCTTTTTTCCTTGTCAACCGCGGTGTAAAGGGTACAAGGTGTCATGTCGACAACATTCCCCAAATTCTCACTAATGGTGGCACTGGTTGTGAAAATCGAACTCGCTCGTTCTAAATAGGCGCGCTCTTTTTTTGCTAGGCTTCTCTGCTTAAGATTTTGATTTATTATCCTCGCTACTATCCACGGATCTCTGTAATCTAAAAGTAGGGGCACTTTCTTCAATTGTGATAATTTGTAGGCAACAGGAAACGTAGAGAAATGCGGGCCGGATGCCATAACAAAATCAAACTCCAAGTTAGATCCAGCCTTTATTGCGGGATTAACCCATAAACCAAAGTCATCAATAAATAAAAAGTTTGTGGCGAATCGAAGAAATCTTGGAATAAATCTCCGTGAAAGTCTCGATTTTCCATTCCCAAGATTTTCTCGATTAAACGCACTTTTAAAATTAGGCTCGATTCGAAAAGTTTGTACCTTAGCCGGCACTGGAATGGATGCATCAACAGAATCAAACATCTTGTTGGAGCATGTAAGGATTTTTACATCCCATGACCTTTTTGATAATCCTTTCGCTAATTTCTCGATTCTTCGGCCACCTATTGCGGAGGATGGGGCATAGGCTGAGGCTACGATGAGAAGTGAGTTGCTCAATATTGTATGCTGATGCGAAGTTGAAGGCCATTAGAATGTTACTACTTCGTCTTATCCAGATCAAACGTATTATCAATTAAGATCAACCTCGGTTCTATAATTGGCACAAAGATGGCATTTCTATTCTCGAGATAAAAAGGTCAAAGCTCTTGCCTATTGGTAAACCTTTAGAGAAAGTATAAGTATGAGTGAAGCTGTATCATTTATACCCAATTAGAATACCCCCTTGAAGAAAATAGTCGGCATACTTATTTGGTTTCTGGTTTTTACGATCCCCCTGAATGAGTGGTCTTCGGAAACTCTAGTAGACTTACTTGGGATCGGCACAATCAATAGATGGGCAGGATTTCTTGCAACGCTTGGTTTTGTTTTTGGCATGCTAATCAGACAAAATTTACGCCCACTTTCTGGGCCCCAAGTAATGCTTGTTTTATTCGGTGCGTGGGCAGTCTTTAGTTTTACATGGAGCGATTATCCTGTTGAATCGGGAGCCTATGTCTTTACCTTGCTCAGTAATGTCGTCCTCGTTCTAATTTTCTCGCAATTTGTCTCTACTGATAAGGAGATAAGTCCACTCTACTTGGCGTATTTGGCCGGTGCTCTATTTACCGGTTTAGCTCTAATTGAATACAAACTATTCTTTTCCACAACTTTAAGCCAGGGATCAATCGAGTATTCTGCTGGACGGCTCACCGTTTTTGGCAACAACGAGAATGAGCTTGCGCAGACTTTTTCACTCGGGGTCCCCTTGGCGTGGTACGTTTCCGTGAAAAGGCAAAAGTCCTGGCATCGCCTTGTTGGCTGGGTATTTATTCCGGTTGCAGCGGCAGGAGTTTTTCTAACAGGATCGAGAGGCGGATTACTAGGTCTTTCTTTGGCAATCTTGGTTATCGTTATTGTCCCGTTATTTACTGAGCAGCGCAAGAAGTCATTGACTTTCACCGTGGTCTTATTGCTTATTTTTGCCTCCCAAGCTGGACGGTTCACGGAGTTTAGCGAGACCACTTTAGCACGGATGGAAGTCGCCGTTGAGGGGTCCGCGGATAGCTATTCAGAAGCAGATATTAGAACATCTGTTTGGAGGGCCGGACTTGAGACGTACTTTTCCCATACTGAGATTCTTCTCAATGGATGTGGAATAGGGGCATTTGTTCAGTTCGTTCCTCCGACGCGAGGAAAGCGATTCGTGTCTCACAATGCGTTTATAGCCATTATTGTGGAGCTAGGAATAATTGGTATCTCGATATTCTTGTTTTTAGTTGCTTCATTTATTTATTCGCTTAAATATCTCGATGGGATTGAAAGGACATTGTGGTTTGGGGTATTCCTTGCTTGGGTGGTCTTATCAATGTTCGGAAACACCGAGTATGGAAAAAATACGTGGCTTTTCTTTGGGCTCTATGCCTCGCGCGTTGCCTATATGGCGAACCTCCACATTAAGGCTAAGCGCCAAGCCGACAGAACAAGATTGATGATTCAGGCTAGGCGCGCTCAAGCTAAATAGCCTGTTTGTCAACTTCCTGAAATTCACCGATTCTACTATTGAAGACGCATAGACACTTGATCAGTCCAGGTTTTTTATGGATTGTCCACGAAAGAGATTTTGGACTTCTGTTTTACACCTCAATATGTTCAGTAAACCAGCTAAGCTGCAAAGCAGGGATTGGATCAAGACTGAGTTGTAAATAAATGTGTGGAATAGTTGGAAGTGTCGGTTGGGGTGACCGTTACATCTCAGAAATGAACGAAAGTCAGTTTCATCGAGGTCCGGATGACGGCGGAACCTGGGAAGGAGTAACTGCAAGCAATGAAAGGATTTGCCTTGGCTCGCGCCGCCTTTCAATCATTGATGTTTCTAATGCGGGGCATATGCCGATGCAGACCGATGATGAAAATTACACTATTGTCTTCAATGGTGAGGTCTATAATTTCCGTGAGATTCGGAGTGAGCTGAAAAAAAAAGGCCATTCTTTCAGGTCGGGTACCGATACTGAAGTTGTCCTGAAAGCCTACATCGAGTACGGCGAGCGATGTGTTGAGAGGTTCAATGGCATGTTTGCCCTTGCCATTTGGGACAAAAAAGAAGATCTGCTATTCCTTGCTCGAGATCATTTCGGCATCAAACCCCTCTATTATGCGGAAGGTGATCGAAGAATCGCGTTTGCTTCTGAGCTGAAAAGTCTGCGTGTTTTACCGGATATAGAGTTTGATGTTGACACAAACAGCCTTTTCAAATACCTAACATTTCTCTGGGTACCTGAGCCCGATACAATCGTCTCTCAGGTTAAAAAAATACCGGCTGGGCATTTCGCCATCTACAGAAACGGGCAACTAAGTATTAGGAAATTCTGGGATTTAAAGTTTCCCACGGAAGAGGTGAAGTGTTCAAATCGCAAAGAGTTGATCGATCAACTTCGTCATGAATTGGAGACCGCAATCGAGCGGCAAATGGTAAGTGATGTACCGGTGGGTGCTTTCCTTAGTGCGGGCTTGGATTCGTCAAGCATCGTTGCTCTAATGAGTAAATTTGCCGGATACCCAGTGAAAACCTATACAATTGGTTTTCACGAAAAGCATCAAAAAGGGGGGCAGGTATTTGACGATGTGGACGTGGCATCACGAACGGCTGAGCAATTTGGATGCGATCATACAAATTTGATCGTAGACCCCGATGTTTCAACTCTTCTTCCCGAGTTGATCTATTGTATGGATGAGCCAGTATCCGACCCCGCGATAATTATGGCTTATCTGGTGACAAAAGAAGCAAGCAAGGATGTTAAAGTCCTTCTTTCGGGAGCGGGAGGTGATGAAATCTTTGGTGGCTACAGAAAGTATCGGGCCCACGATCTTGCACTTAAATATCAAAAGATTCCAAAGTTTCTTAGGACTTCCGTTCTTGAGCCGATTATGGCAACCATGCCTAGCATGCCTGGAAGCTCTCTAGCATCTCCGATTAGACTTGCTAAGAAGATGGCTCGCAGTGGCTCGTTAGCACCTAACGAGAGATTCATAATGGATTCTGTCTATGGATCCCGAGCTAGTCTTGCAGAGCTCGTTGAGCCAGGACTGTGGCAGGAATTGAATTCGATGAACGAAAGTGAAATCCACGAATCTCACTTTGATTCGGTTTCCGAATCGGAATTCCTGAATCAGATGCTTTATGTCGACTCAAAGGTCTTTATGCCAAGTCTTAATCTTCTCTACAATGACAAGATGAGTATGGCAAATTCCTTGGAGTCCCGCGTCCCACTAATTGATTGTAAACTTGCCGAATGGGCGGCCCAGAATATCCCGGTGGATATGAAAATTAATGGATCTATCACTAAATTTGCCTTTCGTGAGGCCATGCGCGGTACTTTGTCAGATGAAGTACTTGAGCAAAAGAAATCTAGTTTTGGAGCTCCCATAGGCCTTTGGCTAGCTAACGATTTAAAGGAGATGACTCAAGATATTCTTGGGAGCAACTCTTTTCGAAATCGGGGAATATTCAACCTCAGTGCCGTTGATAATCTTCTTGAAAAGTCATCAAGATCAATGAACGAAAACATGTTTATTTGGCAGCTGCTGACTCTAGAACTCTGGCATCAAAAATTTATCGATAAACAGATTTAATGTTACAAATTGTCCAGCACGTCAAATCCGGCGAGCTAAAGTTAGAGGACGTTCCTCCACCCATTGTTAGACCAGGCACAATTTTAGTAAGAACCGTAGCCTCACTGATTTCTGCTGGAACAGAGAAAATGGTGATAGACCTCGCTCAAAAGAGCATGGCTGGAATGGCGAGACAAAGGCCCGATCTGGTCAAGCAGGTTGTCAACAAAGCACGGAAGGAAGGTATTAAAGGCACCTACCAAGCAGTAATGTCCAAGATGAACAAACCTATTGCACTAGGATATTCTGCAGCGGGAATAGTGGTTGATGTTGGCGAAGGGGTTGGCAATTTTTCTGTCGGTGATAGGGTCGCAGTTGCGGGTGCGGGCTATGCTTGTCATTCTGAAATTAGCTGCGTGCCTAAAAACCTGGCGGTAAAACTCCCAGACAACGTCTCTCTCGAGAACGCCTCCTACGCAACAGTTGGCGCTATTGCCTTGCAGGGTGTCAGGTTGGCAAAGGTCCAGCTCGGTGAATTCGTTCTCGTTTCTGGATTGGGATTAATTGGCCTAATTACGGTCCAGCTTTTGAAGGCAACCGGATGCCGCGTAGTCGGCATTGATCCCTCTCCACTAAGGGTCAAACAAGCCAAAGACTTAGAGATTGATCTCGCATTGCAGATAGGCTCTGACGATCTAGAGAAGACAATTCTCGATTTCACAGGCGGCTATGGCGTGGATAAATGTATCATCACGGCTGCAACGAAATCTAGTCAGCCAGTGGAGTTTGCCGGTGCGGTGACCCGACGGAAAGGCAAGGTTATTGTCGTCGGAGCGGTTGGGATGGACATTCCTCGTGATGTCTATTATCACAAGGAACTGGAGCTGACAGTATCTATGTCCTACGGCCCGGGGAGATATGATCCGCAATATGAGGAAGGCGGTATTGACTACCCCTATGAGTACGTAAGATGGACAGAGCAACGAAATCTTGAAGCCATTCTTCAACTAATTTCATCGGGAGATCTAGACATCGAGATGTTGACGACCCACAAGTTTGACATCGATAAGGCTATGGATGCTTATGCGATGATTAAGGATTCTACGGAGGCTTTTACAGGTATCGTTCTACAGTATTCTACGGAGAAAGAGATAGGGAAAAAGATCCAGTTGACTGCTGATACGACAGTTAAACCATTGGACAAGTTAAACCTGGGATTTATTGGGGCCGGCAATTACGCAAGTCAAATGCTACTTCCAAACTTCAAGAAATCTGACCACGTCAGATTTATGGGATTGGCCACCAAGACCGGAGTAACCGCTCGCTCAAAAGGAGATCAGTTCGGATTCGAATACATCACCGCAGATGATCAGGCTTTATTTGACGATGATTCGATAAACACCATCGTCATTTCGACTCGACACGAATCACATGCAGATTTATCGATCAAATCTCTTCGAAGTGGAAAGAATACTTTTGTAGAGAAGCCTTTGTCTGCAACTTTTGAAGGGCTCGAAGAAATCGAGAAAGCCTACCGTGCAGCCAACGAATCTGGAAGAGTAGGGCTCATGGTTGGGCTCAACAGGCGGTTCGCTCCCTTAGTCACTAGAATGATGGAGGAGCTTTCAACTGGTCAACCCAAACAGATGATCTATCGCGTAAATAGTGGGCATATACCAGCTTCAAGTTGGCATCATGAGAAAGCCGAAGGAGGAGGGATGTTGGTTGGCGAAATGATACACTTTCTAGATCTTCAGATGGCACTCTGCGGATCGAAGCCGATCAGTGTTTTTGCTAATTTGATCCCCAACAAGAACGTTGAAATTGCTGATGAGGATAATCTCCTAATAAATTTTTCCTTCGAAGACGGTTCTACTGGTATGCTTGCCTACAATACCATTGGAGATAAAGCAGAAACGAAGGAGCGCTTGGAAGTCTATTCTGGTGGAAAGGCTTTGGTTCTGGACGACTTCATGAGATTGTCGATTTCTAAAGGAGGCCGCAAGACGAAGTTGAAAGGAAAAGGACAAGACAAGGGTCAGGCAGAGATGGTCAAACAAACCGTAAAAGCGTTCAAAGTAAACGGCAACGCACCAATTCCATTTGACGAACTATATCAAGGGATGAAAGCTATATTTGCCGTGCGAAAGTCACTGGCCAGCGGACAAGTAGTCAATCTTGACTCTTAGTTCGAACTACTTATAAATTACATTCTCTCTATCAGGAATAAAGAAGTAAAATGAAAATCATTCACGTAGTTGGAGCTCGTCCAAATTTTATGAAGGCATCTCCAGTTTTGGCTGCTTTCGAGAATCACGAGAACGTTGAACAATTTCTAGTTCATACGGGCCAGCATTATGACGCCAACATGTCAAAGGTGTTTTTCGAGGATCTAGATCTTCGTGAACCGGATTTTAATCTGGAGATCGGATCTGCCTCACATGCAGTTCAGACCGCCAACATCATGATCAGATTTGAGCAACTAGTTCTCGAAATCCAGCCTGACTGGGTTCTGGTTTATGGAGACGTTAATTCAACAGTTGCGGCCGCACTCGTTTGTTCGAAATTACATATTAAAATAGCACATGTTGAAGCTGGTCTTAGATCATTCGATCGAGCCATGCCGGAGGAAATAAATCGCTTAATCACAGATAAAGTGGTAGACCTCCTTTTGCCGCCTTCGCAGGATGGTGTCGATCACCTTTTAAACGAAGGGGTCTCAGAAGAAAAGATAGTCCTAGTCGGAAATGTGATGATAGACACTTTAGTGCGGCTTAAACCCAAGGCTGAAGAGCGTTGGGATTCTATGTCGAAATCCTACGGACTTGAAGAAAAAAAGTATGTTTTGGTCACGCTTCACCGGCCTTCGAATGTCGACGACCCAGAACATTTACTCGCGATAATTCACGCCTTGGAGGCCTTCACTAATCAAGTCCAAGTCCTTTTCCCTGTACATCCTAGGACACGAAAACAGCTTGACTTAATAGGTCTTGATGCTGTTCGCTCGCCAATTAAATTTATTGGTCCATCGGGTTATCTTGATTTCATGGCGATGCAGATGAACTCCCTTGCGGTGGTCACAGATTCTGGCGGCCTGCAAGAGGAATCAACCTATCTCGGAGTACCTTGCCTAACACTACGGGAAAACACGGAAAGGCCGATTACAATTGATGAGGGGACTAATATATTGATCGGAAAAGATCTTGAAAAGCTATCGATCGAGTTAGGTAAAATTATCGATGGGAATGGCAAAAAAGGATCAATCCCTAAATATTGGGAAGGAAAGGCATCAGAACGAATCGCAAAATTGATTGCGGTCGATCTAGCTTAGTTTTCACTAGCCTTATTTCGTCAGATACCTTCAGAAAAAATCTCTAATTCCTCCTAAATAAAACGTTTTCCGATGAGCGCTAATAAAACAGTCCTCGTTATTGGATCTCTGGATACGAAAGGCAGCGAGTATCAATATCTTCTTACATTAATTGAAGAAAATGGATATAAAACCATAGTTCTGGATTTTGGAATTATGGGGAACTCTAAAGTGGAATCCTTGGAGGGCCCCGAAGTTTTAGCCGAAAGAGCGGGCTACACCTTGGAGCAACTTAGGTCAAAGGGTGATCGAGGAGAGGCCCTTGAAGTCATGACTATTGGCCTGAGGAAGGCCTGCAAAGAACTTCTTGATCAGGGTGCTTTTGATGCATGCATTGGAATGGGAGGTGGAGGTGGTACCTCAGTCATAAGTTCTGTGATGAGGGAGCTTCCAATAGGGATGCCTAAACTCATTTTGTCCACGCTCGCCAGCGGAGATGTTTCTTCCTACGTCGGAGTCAAAGACATCACGATGATGTTTTCTGTCGTTGACATAGCAGGCTTGAATCGAATCTCACGTAAGGTAATATCCAACGCCGCTGGAGGGATTTGCGGAATGCTGGGCAATAAAGAACCAGAGAGATCAGGTGGCGAGGGAAAACTCTATGCCGCAAGTATGTTCGGGGTAACTACAAAGTGCGTTACCATGGTTAGAGAACTGCTCGAAAACGAAGGTCACGAACTCATTGTCTTTCATGCCACCGGTTCTGGTGGAAGATCAATGGAGGCGCTAATTGAAAGTGGTTTTTTTGATGGTGTACTTGATATTACAACTACTGAATGGTGTGACGAAATAGTAGGAGGTGTTTTGAGTGCCGGACCTAATAGACTAGAGGCAGCAGCCGAGTCAGGGGTGCCTCAGGTTGTCTCTCTAGGTGCACTTGATATGGTAAATTTTTGGGCCATGGATACCGTGCCAGCCAAATTTCGTGATCGACTTCTTTACAAGCATAATTCCAATGTGACTCTAATGAGAACAGAGGCTGATGAGCTTGAAAAAATTGCTAGAGTTCTGGCTCAGAAATTGTCAAAGTCACACGGAGCAACAAAGATATTTGTGCCCCTAAGAGGATTAAGCGAGATGGACAAAGTAGGAGGGCTATTTCATGATACTCAAGCCAATGAAGTCCTTTTTGACACTCTTCGAAAACACATAAGTCCGGATGTGGAACTGGTAGAATTAGATGCCCACATTAACGATAAGTCGTTTGCCGAGGCTCTCGTGGCCTCGATACTTGATATGACCGTCAGCTAGTCACCATCAACTGCTTCATGAGGACCTGACACTCACTCTGAAAGTAGTGTTTAAATCTTTGCAGCGGTATGAAAGAACATGTTTCGAGTCTCTGGACTGAATAGATTAACCTCACAATGAGATTCGACACATCTTCTGGTCCAAGATTTGAAATCGTGATCACTGCATTTCATGTGAGCTTCCTCCACCATTTTCATAACTGGTGATTTTCCTGCCGATAAGAAATTCTCGCTTGTAAGGAAAGCTTTTTTTTGATAATTCGAAGTTCTGAGATTTTCGTAGTCAATACTTGCTGCGAAATAGAGCATACTTGCTGCTCTCCATTTGTCAAAATCTCCCAAACAACGGTAGTTGATGCTGCAAAGAGAATCAATAAATTCATACTCCTGAGACAGAGCATTAGAGTAGTTTTCAAGGTGATCCTTCATGCTCTTGTTATCCCAGTGCTGGAGGATTATGGAACTCAATTTTTCAATACCATGAAGCGACCAGGCGATCCCTGTGCTATGGAGTGGGTCAACAAAGCCGTAACAATGAGGTAGCAGTGCCCAAGATGGGCCTGTAGCCGTTTCCCAGCGTCTCTGGATTCGATCGGTAACAATTTGCTCCTGCTGATACTTTACTGGCGAAGCTTCACCTTTCAATCTATTAAGACTGGGAAATTTTCTAAGAACTTCCTTTTGCTTGGCTAGGGGTTGAGTAGGGTTTCGATTTTGATCTACGACGAGTCCATGGCTTGTAATTCCGTTGACGAATCTGATCTGCCATTGCCAGGACTCGGCATCTAGTAGATGGTGGACGACAGATTCGTCCACGTCATAAGGGTGATCGTACCGAGCATCAGCGAAAGAATCGTAAAGCTGACTGGTTTTGCCGTAATTGTCGGAGTGGCAAAACACCGCCTTTGTGTTGGTTTTGACGGATGTAAGATTGCTCTTGAGATTCTGAAGTTTGGGAAGACAAGCTCCAGACCCAGAAGCGTCAACAATAAACTTTGTGGTAATAGCTTCAAGTTTGGCATGGTCTAGCTTTAACTCCCAAGCGCCTTTTGCGAAACGAGCATTCTCGACAGAACAATTCTGCAGTAACAGAACGCCATGTTCTTTTGCTTTCTTGACCAAAAAATAGTCAAACTCTGATCTGAACCACTGTGTGTCCGAGTCATAATTGGATGAGCTTGCTGAGACGAATAATTCATTTTGATGATTGGGACCGGGGTCGAATTCTTTCAATATCGAATGATTCAGGTAGCTGAAGCCCCTTTTCATGCCGACATTGATATCTGGATAGTGCTCACGCCAAGTGCCGAAACGGCACAAGGGCATGAGATAATCAAGATTGTATTTTATGGAGAGATCGCGCAAGATCATGTTGGCAATGGGCGTGCTGGATTCTCCAATGGCAAAGCGAGGGTGCCTTCCTTTGTCGATTAATGCTACCCTAAGTCCGGCCTTTGATAAAATCGTAGAGATGAGCGAGCCGGCAAAACCGGATCCAATGACTACTAAGTCAAAATTATTTCCTGAAGACACAAGACACCTATTCTAATTCTCTTGCTTGGATCTCAAAAAAGTTGTCCAAATAAGGATTCTTTCCACGAAGAAGGGCTAAAGCGCTTGAGGAAAAGTAGGCCGGAATGAAAAATGGACCCCACTGTTCCGCTTGTCGGACGTGGACTAGTTCGTGGCTCCTGCATGAATCCAGACACGATTGATTTCGCCCAACGATAATATGACCTAAGGTGATAGCAGCAGCTCCGCCTTGGATGGGTACGAGGCGATGCAAGAGGAAAGAAATTGCCGAACCCTGAACCTCAAGAGTTCCGTTTTTCATTACGACATCGCCCTTTGATAAATATCCAAGAATTACAAAGGGTAGGCCGAGGAGCGTATTTGGAAAGGCCCAAAGATATTTAAGAATTCGAATCAACTACTTTTCTTTGATGGCGGTTTTTTGTCACTATACGCTTGTAGATGTCGCTTTCGTCATCCTCTATATCCCACAGGTCTACGAAGCAGCGTCCGTCGCTCATGGAAAGACCCTCATCCAGAACATACTCTAGCATCTCGTTGGAAATTTCTGGAATGGTGTAGTTCATTTGGAGATCTTTTAATATTCCTCTGTCTTTGCGGAGAGGAATGACGCTGCAGACTGAGGCACCATTGTCGAAAGCGAATTTCAGGCTTCTAATAGTCCACTCGATATTTTCCTCAACCGTCAGAAAGGGCAGTCCAATCAAAATGAAACTTCGAATATCAATATCAGCTGCCTTTAGAAACCGACTCGCTTCGATATAGTCATTCAATATCATTCCCTTGTTTAGAAAAGCGAATAGCTCAGGATGAATCGATTCTAATCCCATTGCTATTTCGAGGCGTCCTTCGATTATTTCTGAAAATGGGGGCGCTGCCTTAAGATTTATCTTTGGATGATTCTCAACAACAACGGTCCGATAGTCTTGGACTAAGGAAGCAATTTCCGGGAGCTCTGATTTCGGAATTGCACGTCGATCAAAAAAATTCCCTGAGTTGTATAACTTGATCTGCTCTGTCTTAGCAAGAGCTAGTTGCGCATATTTGATTTGTTCGCTTGTATGGCCGGGCGGAGTAGGGTAGTCAAGAGTATGCACCCATAGATCGCACATTGTACATCGAAGAGGGCATTCCGCATTGGCAAGCAATATGACTGAAACGGATTCCAGATTGCCATTTGCAGCGCACTCATTTTCTTTAAAAAAGGAAACGGGAATCCTTGAGTTTAAAGCAGGTTTCGGTTCTCGACGAATTTCGACTTGTCGCGAGTTGAGACCTTGATATTCGGGAGGGATACGACTCAGCTTAAACTGAGAAAATTTCTGAAAAAGCCTTTCGGTATTCTCCAGGAGTCTGAGGGAAAATATTGGAAAACGTGCTTGAATCGACTGCACCTCTTTGAAATCTCTTTTTCTCCATTACCGGCATATTCATACCTGTAACTCTACGGATTCCTCTAGCTACAATTTCTCCTTTCAGGGCATAGAGTTTCTCATGGTCCCATTCCGTCAGCTCGATGAAAGGTATTGATTCAGCGACGTCGATTACATTCGGTAGCGAGAAAGGACTGAATCCTTTGAATCCAAATTTCTTTCCTGTTGCATAAGTTCGAATATGTCCTCTACTCTGCCCACCGGAATAGGTGAGGGAATGCTTTACAGAGTCTACGCCCCATCCTTCTTGATAAAGCATGAGATTGCTCAAAACACTTCTTATCGTTAGCTCAGGATTATCCTCAATTGGATAGTCTTTCAAGTTTTCGTCGCCGCCATCGCCATCTACGAGATAGGTCCAGTCAGGATATCGACTTCTAATTTCCTGACATAGAGCTAATGCCATGGTAGCAGACTGTACATCTAGCTCCTTGTAGTCCTCGGTGACTCGAATCGCTTCCTTGAAATCGATGTCTTCAAGAACGAGCTCAACAGATTCGAGAAAGAGACTAAGATTTAGCTTCGACAAAAACTCATGTGCTTGGCTCAAATCACTACCGCCCTGCACAGAAAGGGTAAAGGCCTTCAATCGAGTTGGCGATTCCCCCCTTTGTAAAAGGAGATGGTAAAGTAATAGGAAGACGGCTCCGCTATCAATTCCACCGGAGAAAAGGACGCCAATAGGTTCTCTATCATCAATTTGATTGAGCCATTTACTGCATTCTTTTTCAAGTGCCCGAATATATTTTTCCCCAATTAAGTCGAGATCAGGATTCAGACTATTTCGCTCAGGTTCGAAGAAACGCTGATATTCAGGGCTCGGATCTGGGCATCCAATAAGTCTCAAGGATGTGATGTGATGAGCAGGCACCATGCGAGTATAGGAAGGATGAAATTGATCCTCCAGCCCTTCTTTCTTGAGTTGCTCGAGAATCTCGTCCATTCTTTCGGCGATTATCAAGCAGGGCCCTTCCGTCCTTTTGGCGAGGAAATATCTCATAGGCCTCCCGATTGAGCGCGCCATTTTTATCGACACCCCATCTTTCACCCCAATTGCAAATTGTCCATCAATTTGTCTCACACGCTCGGTTTTTCCAGAAAGGAGTGCTTCGCATGCTTGCTCATAGGATCCGCTGAGGAAAATATTCTCAGCAGGGTCCATGAGATTAACTACTTTTTCAACATATGGGGAGAGGCTGTTCATCTAGTTCTCGTTATTGAGACCACTCTGTGGGTGTCCTATCCCAGCGGTGATCTTTCATCTTGTTCAGTACTTCCTGAGAGAGTGGACCAAGATCGCTACTGTTCATGTTTGATCTCACGTTTTCTGCTTTTCTCATTCCGGGAATGACTACCGAAACTCGTGGGTCGCTAAGACAAAAACGCAAAGCAGTATCTGGCATCGACATATTTTCGGGCAGGTCAGCTCTCAGTTTTTCAGCGTGATCGACGCTTTGCCGAAGGTTTTCCTCAACAAAATAACTGGCTCGCCAATCGCCTTCTGGCCATGTGCTTTCCAAGCTCAGTTTTCCTGTCAGCGTGCCTTCGTCAAAAGGGACCCGAGCAATGATCGCAACTTCGTTCTCTTCGCAAGAAGGAAATAACTCGTCCTCTGGGTTTTGATCGAATATATTATAAATCACTTGGACAGAGTCTATGAGGCCGCTTTTGACAGCTTCTAATCCATTCCAAGTCTCCCATCTGTTGACACTGATGCCCACAGCAGAAGCGAGACCTTGTCTTTTGATATCATCTATTTTTCGTGCAAGACGATCATCCCGAAGCCAGGAGTCTTCCCAAGTATGAAATTGGATTAAGTCAATGGAGTCCGATCCAAGATTTGAGAGTGTTTTATCTAAGTACTCGTCGATGTGATCTGGAGGAAAACAATCGTCCAGGCTGAACTCTCTTCTACTTGGCCATTGAAAATTCTTGGGTGGAATTTTCGATGCGGAAAAGAGTTTTCTGCCAGGATTTGCCTTAATAAGTTGCCCTAAGAATCTCTCACTTTTCCCTTCTCCGTAACCCCAAGCCGTATCAAAGAAATTACATCCGAGATCTACTGCCAGCTGCAATGACTGCATCGACTGCTCATCATCTGAATCCACCCATCCTGCCATCCCCCACATTCCGTAGCCGACATTTCCAACATTCCAATCCTTTTTCCCAAAATTCCTAAAGTTCATCGAGGCTTTTAGTTAATGATAATTTAACCCTATTCAAGATAGGCTTTGACTGCAGAGAACGTACATTCTAGATTATTAATTTCGTTTCAAAAAGCTAAATAAATGTGTGGAATCGCTGGCTTCTGGTCACCAGCTCTAAATGAAACCCCTGAAAGTGTATTGAAGAAAATGACTTCATGCATTTCCAAGCGAGGACCTGATGCAGACGGTCATTGGTTGGACATCGATGTTGGCCTTGCATTAGGTCACAGGCGATTATCAATTTTGGACCTGTCTGAAGAGGGTTCTCAACCCATGCATTCTGCATCTGGTAGGTATACATTGATATTCAATGGTGAGATCTACAATTACCGTGATATCCAAAAGCGACTTACTAATACTCGCTGGAGAGGCCATTCTGACACGGAGGTCGTTCTTGCAGGATTCGAGGAATGGGGAATAGAAGCAACAATTCGTGAACTAAATGGGATGTTTGCGATGGCTATTTGGGACAAGGAAGAACGAGATCTGATCTTAGTGCGAGATCGTCTGGGCATAAAACCTCTGTACTATGGCAAACACCGCGGCTCTGTTATTTTTGGATCCGTGCTATCGCCTTTTCATCATCATCCAGATTTTGAAGGGGTTTTGTCGAGTCTTGCCATATCTAGCTATATCCGCTACGGATATATTCCTGAGCCACTCAGCATTTACGAGGGCGTCAGCAAACTTCCGCCGGGTACTATTCTGAAGATCTCTTCGAGTTCAAGTCTTTCTTCGCCCATAAATTATTGGAGTGCATCGGAAATGGCTAAGGAAGGCCAGAGTGATCTCTACAAAGGCAGCAAAGAAGAGCTAGTGGATGATTTAGATGTACTTCTAAATGAAGCGGTGTCAAAGAGAATGATATCTGATGTTCCGTTAGGAGCCTTTCTGTCTGGTGGAATTGATTCGTCAACTGTCGTCTCGTTAATGCAGGCAAATAGCGCCAGTCCAGTTAAAAGTTTTTCGATCGGATTTGATATAGAAGGATTTAATGAAGCGAATTACGCGAAGGAAGTAGCCAAACATCTTGGCACAGACCATACAGAGTTGTATTGCACGGCACGGGATTCTCTTGACATTATTCCCAAATTAGCCGGTATGTACGATGAACCATTTGCGGATCAATCTCAAATACCAACATACCTCGTTTCTCGCCTTGCTCGTTCTTCGGTTACCGTTAGCTTGTCCGGTGATGGCGGGGATGAGTTATTTGCAGGTTATGATCGATATGCCCAGGGATTAGCCAGATGGGAGAAACTCGAGAAAATTCCACATCCAATTCGGTCGGCTAGAATCCTGAGCAAGCTTCTTGCAAACAGATCCAGCAAGCAATCGAGAATTGAGTCTGAGGAAAGAAGATCTCGCATGATGTCTTCGAAAGATTTATTAGAATTCTATCATCGTCAGATATCCGTCTCAGAGAATCTTTTGTTGGCCATGAATAGGGACGATGGACGTTCTATTGCGCTAGATAAACGATGGGAAGAATTCCGGCAAAACAGCCTGGATAGCATTCATCAAATTGCGTTTTGCGACCTCAAGCAATATTTGCCCGATGACATATTGACAAAGGTTGATCGTGCAAGTATGGCTGTTAGTCTTGAGGCGCGCGTCCCGCTTCTGGATCACGAAATCGTCGAATTTGCCTTCCGAGTCCCGTCACACCTCAAGAATAGAGACGGCATGACCAAATGGCCTCTGCAACGTGTTCTTGAAAAGTATGTACCTCGAACTCTTTTTGATCGCCCTAAAATGGGTTTTGGAGTACCGGTGGGCTCTTGGATGAAGGAAGAGCTCAAAGAATGGGTGGAAGAACTGCTAGAGCCAATAGGTCTCGAAGAGCAGGGAATATTCTCTTCCCATTTTGTTCAAGATATTTGGGACGAACATAAAAAGGGAGAACACGACTGGACAGGCCAATTATGGAGAATCGTTGCTTTCCAAAATTGGCTTCAATCCAGCAAGCTGTCGTAGATTAAAAGCCAGCGGCTGAGAAGGTATCGCATTGCTGGATATCTCCAGATTGCAAGCCGTGCCTAA
Organism: Rhodothermales bacterium; assembly: GCA_965250215.1. GTDB lineage: Bacteria > Bacteroidota > Rhodothermia > Rhodothermales > DATKEJ01 > CBDFNN01. The sequence goes on from CBDFNN010000004.1 coordinate 1,449,450, forward strand.
ACCATTGTTGACGCTGTTCAGAACTTCCATGTGTCCAAGTCTCTGGAGAGGTGTATCCACGTGTCATCTTTTGAAGCCTATCGTCCCCAATTGAAGCAGCAGCTTGCAATCCCTCTTGAATATCTCCGGCTTGGAGTAGGCTTCTGTTGTTCGCTTTGTTTCCCCAGACACCGGCCATACAGTCGGCCTGAAGCTCCATCAAAACCGACAGATGGTTTTGATCCGCTTTGTTTGCTCGGCGCTGCAGATCTCGAACTTTTGGTTCGATGCCGGTAATTTTTTGGATATGGTGACCTACCTCGTGAGCAATGACATATGCCATAGCAAAATCACCAGGTGCACCAAGTCTTTTTAGCTCACTAAAAAAGCTCGTGTCTAAATAAACTTTCTGATCCCCGGGGCAATAAAAAGGACCGGTAGCGGCTGAATTGAATCCACAAGCTGATCGGATTTGACCATCGAACATGACAACCTTCGGTTCGATATAATTTTGACCTGATCGCTGAAACTCTTGATGCCAAGTCAGCTCCATATCATAAAGAACTGTCTCAAGGAAATCCTTCATCTGATCATCGGTAGACGCATTGTTTGCCCTACTCGATCCTGGATTGCTTCCGGGCATCGGTACATTCCTGTTTTGAGACTGCTGTTGCTGTTGTGTCTGAGCTTGGCCTTGACCTTGAGAACCGCCTAGGATACCTCCCAACATGTCAAATATGCCACCGCTTCCGCCTCCTTTCAAGAGCATGAAGGCAAGAATTCCCAAAATAATCGTTCCTGTACCTAGCTTGAATCCACCGCCTGTGCGGCGTGGACCACCGGAGGAGTCACCGCCGCTATTTCCTCGGCGATCTTCAACATTAGAACTTTGTCGTCTTCCTTTCCAATCCATTTTGATTGATATTTAGTAGCCGTTCGGCTGGTGGGTAGAACATTTCATAATGGTATGAAAACTGATAGTTCCGCAAAATCTGCTGGCAAAATAATCTAGCAATGCCCACCCTTAGTCGAGATTGCAAATAGCTTGCATCAAAGCACTTTGAGTTTACTCGTCCGACTCAAATCCATCCCATCCCTCGGCATCATAGGAGCAATCACCCACGGGCCTGTCGTCTTCTGGAACTTGATATTGCTCTCTCAAGGAGGCCAGTTCCTCCTTTAAAACAGAAATCAGTTCTCCATTGTCTGGATCGCTATAAATATTGTTTAGCTCGTCCGGATCTTCCTGTAAATCGAAAAGCTCCCAGGCATCGATGTTGTAGAAATAGATCAGCTTGTATCGATCCGTTCTAACTCCGTAATGCCTCTGAACGCAATGAGCACCGGGGTATTCGTAATAGTGGTAGTAGAAGGAATTTCGCCATGAAGATGGGGCTTCATTTTTCTTCAATATCGGCAGGATTGAAGCACCTTGAATGTCTTCTGGAGTTTCTGCTCCGGCTATTTCGAGAAAGGTAGAAGCAAAGTCAACGTTGGAGACAAATGACGAATTCCGACTGCCTGCCTCAATGACACCTGGCCATCTGACGATAAATGGAGTTCGCAATGACTCCTCATACATCCATCGTTTATCATACCACCCGTGCTCTCCCAAGTACCAACCTTGATCTGAATTATAAATGACGATTGTGTTTTCAGCCAGACCAGATTCGTCCAAGTATTGGAGGACTCGTCCGATGTTGTCATCGACTGAAGCGACTGATCTCAAATAGTCTTTTATATAACGTTGATATTTCCAGGCTCTGAGCTCATCACCTTTTAGACCCTCCTTTTTCAAAGCCTCGTTCTTTGGGCCATAGGATGCGTTCCATCGCTCGAGCTGTTCCTCTGTAAGATTGTCTGGAGGAACGATTTTCAGATCTCTTGCTGTGAGATTGGTAGCAATTTGCATGTTCGCGTCGCGAGCAGCACTGGATCTTGTTGAGTAGTCGTCGAACAAAGTAGCAGGTTCAGGGATGACAACATCGTCGTAGGTGTCTAGATGATCGGGGCCAGGAGCCCATCTTCTGTGTGGCGCTTTGTGCTGGTACATCAACATGAAAGGCTTGTCCTCCTCTCTTTCATTCTGCAGCCAATCCAAGGTGAGGTCAGTAATAATATCCGTTGTATATCCTTCCACCACCGTTGTATCAGAGGGAGATCCTATTGGTGGATTGTAGTAAGGACCCTGACCTATCAGAACTCTCCAGTAGTCGAAACCTGTTGGCGAACTTCGAAGATGCCACTTTCCAACGATCGCTGTTTGATACCCGACATCCTGCAGTATTTTCGGGTAGGTTTGTTGACTTCCATCAAAGGGAGGTCCGTTTACAAGTTGTCCGTTGAGGTGGCTGTATTTTCCGGTCAGAATAGTTGCTCGACTAGGGCCACAGATGGAGTTCGTAACAAAGCAATTTTCGAATAGCATCCCCTCGGCTGCAAGCCTATCGATATTGGGAGTCGTGTTTATCTTCGAACCATATGCAGAAATAGCATCTGAGGAATGGTCGTCAGTAAAAATGAAGAGGATATTTGGTCGGGAACTATCATCGACGCCTCCAATGTCCGGAGATTCATTGCAACCGATTAGAAAGCAAAATAGGAGGGGATAAAACTTCTTCATTTGGATCATTAGTAACCTAGAGAACGAAGCATGAAATTGGCCACGAAGCGATCTCCATTGCTGTTTAAGTGAACACCATCCGAGGTCAAGATTCCCGACTCAGCATTCTCTGAATTATTGGACTTTAAATAGTGCTCAAAGGCTCTGTTGAGATCACAATTGGGAAGTCCTCTGGTACGAGTTATTTGCCTGGAAACATCTGCGAATTCCGCAAGCATCTCATCCGATTCCTGCTGACCGTCAGTTTTCTCTCCTATGACGCTCGGCGTACAAAGAATGGCTCTTATATCCTTCGATTCGAGTCTATCAATCAGCTCATTCAGTCCAGACTCAAAAACATTTTTCTCGGTCCCTTGAGGATCAAATTTGAACCAATGCCACACATCATTTATTCCGATGTAGATGACAACGAGGTCCGGATTCTTTGAGATGACGTCGCTATCCAAACGTGCTAATAGATCTGGTACTTTGTGTCCACTTATTCCAGCACCGATTACATTAATGCCGAGATTGGCGTGCTTCTCGCTAAATTCTGATCGTACCAATTGTACGTATCCATCGGGCTTTTCTTCGCCAGCCTGAGTAATTGAGTCACCAAGAAAAACGAGAGTCTCCCCTTTAGAAAGATGGCGCTCCGCTGAGAAGGCCTGACAGGACAGTAAGACTAGAGGCATTAGGAGCAGGAAATATTTATTCAATTTTGAAGTGTTTGGTTCAAAAGGGCGGGTCTATGAAATATAACCCAATACTAGCAATAAATTATTCCGGGTGTACATACAAATGGGATTCAACCATTTGATACTGGTAACATCACACCCATATAAGTTTTATTCCTAAATGGACTCCCTGGAATTGATCCTTTTAAGGTGCAAATGAAAGGGGTATGTGAGCCGAGTGTCAGGTGTAGGCACTCGGCTTTCTTTTTTCCTCTCACGCCAGGTGGTTCTCGATCTCTCCTTCAATACCCAGTGTTTTGGTAGTTGCGGCTGCAGATATGACTCTCAACACGTCGCGAGAATTCCTTCTCAAAGTTCGTTGGTCAAGTCCAAATTTTCGCTTACTATAGCATTCTCACGTAATTGAACTTTACAGTTAAGATCGGGATATCTCCCCCGGTACAGGAATTATGACAATGAAATCGATCTGCATTCTTACATGCATACTGGCATTCTTTGGACAATCTGAGTCACAGGCACAAACAGTGACGACGGTCGTGGACGCAGCCACCATTCATACTGTGGGCAACGGAAGTTTCAGCCCAGGTAGAATGGTCATCAAAGACGGGAAAATTGTTGACGTCGGCGCTCTGACAGATGTCGATGTTCAGGATTCATGGGAAAGACTCGAATTTCCAGATAGCGAAATTCTTCCTGGACTTGTCGATACGCATTCCCATCTCGGAAGCGTGGAAGGTGGCGATTCTTCTGCCCCTTTACATCCCGATGTTCGCGTGCTTGACGCTGTGAATGTTCGGAATGATAATCTGTGGCGAGCGCGAGTTGGTGGAATAACGACGGTCAATATTATGTCTGGATCTGGTCATCTTATGAGTGGACAGACCCTGTATCTCAAAACGAAGCATGGCAGGACTCTGCATGATTTAACTTTCTGTAAGGATCCGCTAACCGAGATTTGCGGAGGAATGAAGATGGCAAATGGTACCAACTCAAAAAGAGGTAGTGGGAAATTCCCCGGGACTAGAGCCCGTTCGGCCTCCCTCGCGAGAAACTTGTTTCTTGGGGCTCAAGAGTACCAAAAGAAGAAAGATGCTGGTGATGAAGTCGATCGAGATCTTAAGAAAGAGGCATTGATCGAAATCATGGAAGGGAAGAGAATCGTTCACTTTCATACTCACAGGGCAGATGACATTTTGACGGCTCTGCGGATTGGAAAAGAGTTCGGTTTCATTCCCGTGCTCCATCATGTTAGTGAAGGTTGGAAAGTAGCAGAGGAGGTCGCAGCTGCAGGAGCTTCGGCATCAGTGATATATATAGACTCACCAGGCGGTAAACTAGAAGCCGTAGATCTACTGCCAGAGACTGGCAAGATCATGAGTGAGGCAGGAGTCAATGTTGGCTTTCATACAGACGATTCTGTTTTGGATTCCCGTTTATTTATTAGGAATGCAGCTTTGGCTGTTCGAGCCGGGATGGATCGACAAAAAGCTCTCGAGGCCTTAACGATTGCCGGTGCGAGGATGTTGAAAATGGATGATCGCCTGGGGTCTTTGGAGAAAGGAAAGGATGCAGATTTCGTCGTCCTCAGTGGTGACCCATTTAGCATCTACACCATGGTCCAAAAGACCTATATCGAAGGGGAGATCGTTTTTGACGGTGATGATCCTGAACAGGCAAAATATTTGACAGGTGGATTCGGTTCATACCGAAATGCATCGGCTCACGTCCATGGAGTTTTCGAAGGTGAGTGGCAATAAAATTAATCGACAAAATATATCTAGTCGCTGATTATTGATATTGAGAATAATCATGAAAATGAAATTACTTAAGGTCTTCCTAATACTATTTATCGCTAGTGCCTCAGTCAATGAATTGACGGCTCAGAATCTGGCAATAAAGGGCGAGAAAGTTTACACCATGTCTGGCGACGTTATCGACAACGGTGTCGTGATCGTCCGAGATGGAAAAATTGCGACCGTTGGCTCCTTGGTCTCCATTCCAAGTGGATACCAAGTCATTGAAGGCAAGGTTGTCACCCCAGGGCTGATAGATGCACATAGCTCTCTTGGTCTTTCTGGGATCTATAATTCTCCAGCTGATCAAGACCAGCTCGATAAATCTAATGTAATCCAGCCGGAGCTGAGGGCAATTGATGCCTACAATGCTCTAGAGCCCTTGATTGAATGGGCGAGATCGTACGGAGTGACCACGATGAATACAGGACATGGTCCTGGAGCTCTTTCTAGTGGACAAACCATGATAGTGAAGACTACAGGCAAGACAGTTGACGATGCCATGATCAACCCAGCATTCGGAGTGTTATTCCAAATGGGTCGGTCCTTGAATAGTACTTTCAAATCTCCCGGAACGAGGTCCAAGGGAATGGCCATGTTGAGATCATCTTTTTTGGAGGCGCAAGCCTATGCAATAAAACGAGCGGAAGATGAGGGCGAGCTAAAATTGGATATGGAAGCCTTGGCTTCAGTCCTTGATGGAACGATGGCTGGAATAGTATCAGCAAATACAGCTGTCGACATCATGGCTGCTATTAGATTGTCTAAAGAATTTGGCTTTGATCTCATCCTAGATTCTGCAGCGGAGGCTTACATGTTGATCGACGAGTTAAGAGAAAGTAATGTCAGATTAATTCTGCATCCGACGATGAAAAGGAACTCTGGCGAATCCAAGAATCTCGCCTTCGATACGGCCGCAAAGTTGCATCAAGCCGGGATTCCTTTTGTCCTTCAAACAGGATTTGAGGGTTATGTACCTAAGACACGCGTTCTGATATTCGAGGCAGGATTGGCGGTAGCTCACGGTCTAGACTATGAGGCCGCGCTAAGAAAAATAACAATCGAAAGCGCAGAGCTCTTAGGAATTTCAGAGCGAGTAGGTTCTCTCGAGGTTGGGAAGGATGCAGACATCGTCGTTTTCGATGGTGATCCTTTTGAATACACATCCCATGTTTGTTCGGTGATCATTGACGGCGTTGTCACGAATGATTCTTGTAGGTGATCTCCAACTAATCCACCGTTTGGAGAAAACGAGTCGGCTTTAGCTACCTAGACTTACGATAAATTTCTCCTCTAGGACGCTAGAAGCTTCTTCCTTTTTGAGAGGTATTTCCAAAAAAGGATTACTGAAAGAATGGATTGCGTAACAATCGTTGCCAGACAAGCTCCCCAGATTTGGTATTCAGAGATTAAGAAGTAATTCAATATGAGGTTGAGCAAGGCTGTAATTCCCAGTGCCAAAGCAAGGAATTTTTGTTGGTTTAGGGCAGTCAGAGAGGTCGAGAGAAGATAGGCCAAGGAGGTAAAAGGGAAAGCCCATATCAGTATACGAAGGGCAGAAGCCGAGGCATGACCCGAATCACCCTCTCCAAGAAAGCTCATCACGTAGGGTGCAAAGTAAGATGTGATTGCGGCGAGCGACACAGAGGCTAAAAGCAGGAAAGCGGAGCTTCGAGTAAACAACTTGCTCATGGCTTGGAATTGACCGCTGCCAAATTGCTTCGAAAATTTCGGAAGCAAGGCCGCGACCATCACAGCCGGAAGCATCGTGAAGGCTTCTAAAAATCTGAAAGCAAGACCATATTCTCCACTTTCTATCTCGCCAAGCATGGCTTCCAACATGACACTATCCGTGCGAAAGTAAATGAGAATGAACAGAGCCGCGAGCCCGAGTGGAAAGGCTTGTGGAAGATGCTCTTTGATGAAATTCAACCGCGATTCCGTAGTGTGCGGCTGCTTCTTGAGAACCATTTTGCTAGCCCACCAATAGCTCGATAACAGTGTCAGAAACATTCCAAGCGACATTCCGAGGAGAACAAACCAGGCTTCTGGTTTGAGAAATACAAATAGACTGCCAAGTAGGACAACCAACATTTTTTCACCGACGGTTGAGACACTCTCCCATTTCAGATTTTCTGCTGCTCTATATATTGATCTCGTAAATTGTGTTAAACTTTGGAGAGACATGTAGATAGACGCAGACGCTACTGCCAAGAGTGCTTTTGATTCGTGACCCAAGAGGAAGCCAAAGCCAACAGCAAGGAGAAAGGCTAGAAATAGTGTCACTACTCGGAAGGGAAAAAAGGCGCGATAGAAGTTTCTTGCTTTTTCTAAGTCTCGAGCAACTTCTCTGATCGTATAAGCGGACGTTCCCATATTCGCCAAGCCACTAAGAATAGCTGCAAGAGCAATGGCCGCGTTCATTACCCCATATTCATAGAAGCCCATCTGCGTAATACAGATATAGGTTATGAAGATGAACCAGATTGGTTTTACGATCAAATTGCCCGCTCCTAGCCATCCCATGTTGCCTAGTAGTCCCGGACCTATACTATTGATTTGGTTTTTCTGCATTGATGTGGCTCGAAGCTACTGAGAATTGAACTAGGCGTTTCATCACTTTGTCAATTAGGCAATAGAAGCTGTTCGACGAGGAATGAAAAAATGTGGTCGCTCTATTGGATTTTGAATGCTCACACACTAATCTTTCTTAACCAAAACGCCAGAAAAATGCAAAGCCGTCGAAGTTTCCTCAAAAGTACACCAGCTCTTGCCATTGCTCCTGTCCTTGCTGCCAAGCAGGCCCGAAAAGACATTGTTCGCCGTCCAAATCGAATCGGGGTTTCGACCTATTCATTCTGGCGATTTAATGGATCGAGATCTGATTGGGCTATTGAAAAGTGCATAGACCTCGCTGCCGAAATGGGTTTTGATGGTGTGGAGATTTTGCATATCCAGATGGAGTCCGAAGAACCTTCATATCTTCAAATGTTGAAGCAGAGGGCGCTCTTGAATGGAGTCGACCTCATGGGTTTTTCTACTCATCAAGGATTTGTAACCCCTGACGAAAGAAAAAGACAATCAGAAGTTAATAAGACCCTGCATCAAATCGAATTGGCTTATGAGCTCGGTATCCCGACGATGAGAATTAACACTGGTAGGTGGGGTACAAGTAAAAACTTCAATGAACTCATGGCAAATCGTGGGATTGAACCGGTCCTCGAGGGACATACCGAAGACGAAGGATTTGAGTGGGTCATTGATTCCATGCATAAGCTAGTCGAAAAGGCTAAAATTTGCGGCGTTACACTTGGCCTCGAAAATCATTGGGGTTTGGGATTGACACCTGAAGGTGTTCTGCGAATTGTGGATGCAATCAACTCTCCTTGGCTTCAAGTAACCCTAGACACTGGGAATTTTCTTGAAGACCCCTACGACCGCTTGGAAAAACTTGCTTCAAAATGTGTCCTTATACAGTGCAAGACCTACTACGGTGGAGGGACGTGGTACGAGCTTGACCTCGACTACGATCGCATCGCTGCATTGATGAAAAAGCATGATTACAAGGGATATGTTTCCTTGGAGTTTGAAGGAAAGGAAGATGCGCTAACCGCAGTTCCAAAAAGCCTGGAGCTTCTTCGATCAGCTTTTTCTTGAACGTCATTCCAAAATGAAGATGAGTTTTGATTCTCTTTCTGGAATTGAGTCTTCCGTGGGTAGTGCAGGAGAGCGAGTTATTGCTGCCCTTCTGCTCTTGTCTATTTGCCTACTCGGATGCGAAAATATCGAACTCGCTAATTCGGGAGACCAACCTCCAAACGTTGTTGTAATTCTAGCTGATGATATGGGCTGGGGTGATCCTGGAAGCTTCAATCCAGCTTCAAAAATACCGACTCCTAGTATTGATAAACTGGCAATTGAAGGGATGAGGTTCACGGATGCCCACTCTCCTTCATCCGTTTGCACTCCAACGCGCTACGGAATATTAATGGGACGCTATGCCTGGCGGACACATATGGAATTCGGAGTTACTTTAGGCTACTCAAAGTTATTCCCAGACACTTCCAGGACAAGTATTGCTGATGTCTTCCAGCAAGCCGGCTATTCTACTGGCGGAGTTGGTAAGTGGCATCTGGGGCTAGGTTCAGAGGAGCCTTTAGACTACTCCAAGCCTCTCAGCCCTGGGCCACGTGACTTAGGATTTGACTATTGGTACGGTATTCCTGCTTCACTTGATATGGAGCCCTATTTATACTTTCACAACGAAAATGCTGTCGAGCTTCCAACTGAATCGATCGACGATAGCATGCCCTGTTGCACAGGTGCTTTTTTTAGAGGAGGGCCCATTGCCCCGAGCTTTAGGCACATAGACGTGCTTCCTGTGACAGTGCAGAAAGCTCAGTCGTTTATTGAAGAGAATTCGGAGAAGCCATTTTTTCTCTACGTAGCTTTTGCATCTCCGCACACCCCTTGGCTTCCTACTGCTGATTTTAGGGGCAATTCAGAAGCTGGAGAATACGGAGACTTTGTGGCACAAACGGATCACGGAATCGGGCAGATTCTGTCCACACTCGAAAGCACCGGTGTAGATGACAATACACTGGTTATTTTTGCCAGTGACAACGGACCCTTCTGGAGAACTCAGGAAAAGGAGGAATTTGGCCATCACTCTCAAGGCAATTGGAGAGGAATGAAAGCTGATATTTGGGAAGGTGGGCACCGAGTGCCGTTTATCGCAAAATGGCCGAACAAAATCGAAGCTTCAACAACGTCGGCGCATCCCATCTCACTCGTTGATGTCATGCGAACCGCTGCAAGTGCGGCAGACTTGGAACTCCCGAATGAGTCGGGGCCGGATTCTTTTGATCTTACCCCAGTATTCAAAGGCCAGGGAGATTCAGGGCGAGAGTCTCTGATCATGCAGTCATCCAAAGGGATGTACGCAATAAGACAAGGAGAGTGGAAGTTAATCTTCGGAATTGGCTCAGGCGGATTTACCCAGTCTGACCCCCTCACCGAGAAAAATGTGACCTTAGAGGGACAAGGTGGCCAGCTGTACAACCTTTCCGAGGATCCAGGTGAATCCAATAACCTATATTCTGATCATCCAGAGATCGTTCAAAGACTCACAAAACTCTTCGATCTACATAAAAATTCTGATACCAGTAGGTGATCCCAGGAATTAAGAAATATCAAAATTATCTCCTCACGATTATTGGAATCGCGACTCTTTCGATTGCGACGTCTTGTTCAGATATAGATCGAACTCGCCCTAACGTAGTTCTGATTCTGGCAGATGATTTGGGCTACGGCGACATAAAAGCTCTCAACTACTACGCCAAGACATCGACTCCAAATATCGATCGTCTCATCAAGGAAGGGATAAATATGAGGGATGCTCACTCGCCTGCCTCAGTTTGCACACCTACTAGATATTCGCTACTGACTGGCCGTTTTGCCTGGAGATCGGAGCTACAGTCAGGAGTTCTATGGGGTTATTCCCCTTCTCTTATAGAGGATGGTCGTGCCACCATAGCAAGTATGTTCCAAGATTATGGATACAGAACGGGAGGTTTTGGCAAGTGGCACTTGGGATTGGGGTCTGCGGATAGTACAGACTATAACGAGCGCTTAAGTCCGGGGCCAAATGATTTTGGCTTTGATTACTACTACGGTATTCCAGCATCACTAGACATGGATCCTTACGTCTACTTTGAAAATGATCGAGCTGTCCAAGCTCCGACTGATACTATCGAAGCCAGTAGAAGGGCCAGATCTGGTGGTAAAGGCTTCTGGAGAGCAGGTCCTATTTCACCGGATTTCAGGCACGAAGAAGTCCTAGGTCGGACAGTTGACAAAGCAGTCGAATTTATAGAATCTGCGACGACTGATGAACCATTCTTTGCTTACGTGCCTTTGCCTGCGCCACATACTCCTTGGTTGCCTACTGGTGAATTCAAAGGATCAAGTGGAGCCGGAAAATATGGTGACTTTGTCAATATGATGGACAGCGGTGTCGGCCGAATCCTAGACGCGATTAGCCGTATTGACGCGGAGAAAAACACTTTGATAATATTCACAAGTGATAACGGAGCCGATTGGCTTCCATCAGAAATCGAGAAGTTTGATCACGAGGCTAATCTAGGTTTGAGAGGAAGGAAAGCAGACATCTACGAGGCAGGCCATAGAGTTCCTCTAATTGCGAAATGGCCAAATCAAATATGGGCAAATTCACAGTCAGATGAACCCGTAATGCTGACGGATATATTTGCAACACTCGCGGAGATCCTCGGACACGAGTTTGCTGTAGACGCCGCCGAAGACAGTTTTAGTATACTAGATGCTTTGATTGGTAGGCCGCACTCTCAACCTATTCGACCCCACATCATAAGTCATTCCTTGGATGGGACTTTCGCCGTTAGACACGACTTTTGGAAACTAATCGAAGGACTTGGCTCTGGTGGGTTTACAGAACCGGCTCACATCGATCCGACGGAAAATGGTCCGACAGGTCAGTTATTCGATATTTACTTAGATAGAAAGGAAACTGTAGATCATTTCAGCGATGAATCACGGAGGGTAGAAGATTTACAAAGGCAGCTTGACACGGCTCGAGATGATGGCAGGACAAGACATCCGAAGTAATCATTTCCTGGTTCATTACCCTATTGTTCTGAGATAAAATCCCTCTGAGAATTGGAGAGACCTTATAAATCCGATACTAATAATTCTTTTGGAGCGAGTCAATAGTCCAATCCTCGGACTTTATTTTGCATTACTTCTTTCAGGATTTCTGACTTCCTGTAATCCTGTTTTGGCTCACCTCAATATTGAGAACGAGTCAGCAGCGGAGATGACGGGATCTCGATTTAAAAGTATGGTCTTCGTGGCCAAGACAAGTGCTGGTGCTCTAATAATCGACCTTGGGTGGTTGGACGGAAATGAAAAGGTCAAGAGAGGATTAGATCGAATTGGAATGTCAGAAAGCGATGTCACAGCGGTTTTCTTAACTCACTCACATCGAGATCATATTTCTGGATGGCCTGCGGCTAAGAATGGCATCTTCTATCTTGGTAAAGAAGAAATCCCCCTCCTATTTGGATTCAAAGAACACCAAGGCTGGATGGCTAAATGGCCTGAGTATTTTAACATGACTGATTTTCCAAGCAGAGGAGATGTTCGAGTACAAGGATTCCAAAATGACACGACTTTCGTTGTTGGCCAAGACACTGTTCGTGCATTCAAAGTTATTGGCCATACCGCTGGAAGCTCTGCCTATTTATTTCGGAGGACCTTATTTGCGGGTGATGCTTTAGCGCATCCCTTTTGGGGGAAATATCGATCGGCGATGTGGGGCTTTTCTGATGACACCGATCTTGCACGAGAAAATCTCGCAAGTCTGTTTGAAAGGGTCAAAGAGTATGAGGTTGATTATATTTGCACGGCGCATGCAAAGTGTGGTGATTTCGATGAGGTCCTTCGCAAAGAAGCCATCCCATGAAATCCGCTCAAGGAAAGAATATCCTTGCAAGCTTTTTGTGCCTACCCGCCCATTTTGTCTTTCTCTACCACTCTCTTTAGTCCTCCATACATAGCATCGGTAGACGTTTGAAAAACTGAAATAAATAGGGGTGCCACGGCTCGCTTAATAAACGATTTTCCTTTGGTTTTAGTCGACTGCCTTATTTCGACTCCTCCATCGACCTCCAATAGGGTAACCTCGCCACTTATCTCATAGTTTTCAGTCGAGCCAGTGAAGCTAAAAAGATGAGGAGGATTTACAGCCGTAATTTCCTCACTGATTATGATCGGTTGGCCCAGTGTCTCAGATTTATAGACGAAATCTACCCTCGATCCTGCTACAACGTAGCTACCAGATTTCACTTGCACCTCGATAAGCCCAAACATCCATTGGGGCATTGTATTGGTGTCCGTGAAAACTCTCCATACCTCCTCGATATCTGATTCGATGACAACTTGTGATTGATGTACGACCCCGTCTCTTTTTAATATTCCTAATATCACGAAGCCGACAAGTACCAAGCTGAAGAATGAAATAGCTATTTGAAGAAGTCGGCGCATGTTCTAGGTATTGGAAGCTGCAGATCTCTGGGAGTCTTAGGGATGGAATCAAAAATAATATAAGCGTCTTGACCTTGCCCGTGAGATGATTAAGAATGTCGGAATTGTAATTAGAGGAGCCTTCGAATTGTTTAAATTAGGGATTGCGCGCTATCACTAGGCCACGTTCGAAACCAAAGCTTACCAACTAGAGTCATCCAACTTTAAGAAACCAACATCGAGACCAAGGGAAATATGATTAGGAGACTTTTGATTGCTTTGTTCTTGTTTGTTTGTACTTCAGCATTGACCCAAGCTCAAGATTATGAACTCATTTGGTCCGACGATTTCGATGGCGATCAGGTCGATCTGACGAAGTGGCAGTTCCAAACGGGAGATGGATGCAATCTTGGTATTTGTGGATGGGGAAACGAGGAGTTGCAATGGTATAAACAGGACAATTCGACAGTCGCAGACGGCATTCTAACGATAACGGCAAAAGAGGAAACGGTCGGGTCATACAACTACACCTCCTCCCGATTGCGTACAAAGGGGATTGGGGATTGGACCTATGGCCGATTCGAAATCCGGGCCAAAATGCCATCAACAGCGGGGATGTGGCCTGCCTTTTGGATGCTTCCTACGGACGAAGACTATGGTGGTTGGGCTGCTAGCGGAGAAATCGACATTCTTGAGTTCAGTGGAAGAAGGCCCAATGAAACCAGCGGGGCACTGCACTTTGGTGGGTCGTGGCCAAACAATCAATCGTCGAGTAAGTGGTACCTTCTTCCAAGTGGTTCACCTTCCAATGACTTTCACGTCTATGCTTTGGAATGGGAGGCGGGACAGATGAAGTGGTTTTTTGATGATATCGTTTTCTGGACCACGACCACGTGGAATTCAGCAGGACAGGCGTTTCCTGCTCCATTTGACAAAAGATTTCACATGCTGCTGAATTTTGCCGTTGGAGGAAGATTTCCAGGCAATCCTGATGCAACGACGATTCTACCACAAGAACTTCAAGTGGACTATATAAAAGTCTATCAGAAGGCAATTGATACATCTTCTGAGGATTCACCAGGGCAACGACAAGGTAAGTTTCTCAATTATCCAAACCCGTTTCAGAATCAAACAACTATCGAGTACTCCCTAGAGAAAAGTTCAAGAGTCACTTTAGAACTGAAGGATCTATTTGGGCGGAGTCTTAGGACCGTGGTAGATGAAGAGAAGAGTCAAGGCCGCTACCAATCTATTTTAGATAGCTCTGAATTGCCCAATGGCACCTATCTCTTGGAAATGACCACGGACGAGAGTCGATTTGGTGATTTGATCCAGATAGCGAAATAGAAGCCCTCCTTGATATTCCGACGCAACCAATAACGACACTATAGTGACTGTTCAAGAAATTCGATCTCATTTCCCCGCGCTTAGTCGTGCTCATGCTGGTTATCCCGTGGCCTATTTTGATGGTCCTGGTGGAACACAAGTACCCAGTCAAGTGGCTGAGGCCATGTCGAAGTATTTGCTCCATCACAATGCAAATACCCATTGGGTATTTCCTACGAGCGTCGAGACAGATGCAGCCCTTCTAGGTGCACGTCAAGCTGTTGCGGATTTTCTTCATTGTGAGCCTGGCGAAGTTAGTTTTGGCAATAACATGACTACTTTGACTTTTCACCTTTCGCGTACTTTAGCTAGAGATTGGAGTTCAGGTGATGAGATTGTTGTAACTGAGTTGGATCATCACGCCAATATTGATACCTGGAAGTCAATTCTAGGTGAGCATGATATCAAGGTGAGAGAGGCTCCTTTCGATACGTCGACTGGACAATTAATTTGGTCAGAATTCGAGAGGCTCTTGAATGATCGGACGAGACTCGTTGCTTTTGGGGCGGCATCAAATGCACTCGGAACGATCAATAATGTGAAAAAGGCGACAGAATTAGCACATGGTGTAGGTGCCAAAATATTTGTCGATGCGGTGCACTACGCATCACACGAATTAATCGATGTCAAAGAATTCAATTGCGATTTCCTCGCCTGCTCTGCCTATAAATGGTATGGTCCGCATGTCGGAGTGTTGTATTCCAAAGCCTCGCATCTCCCAGATCTTGCTGTACCAAAACTTGCACCGGCTCCAAATGAAGGATCCGAGAGACTAGAGACGGGCACGCTCAATCACGAAGGGATCGTGGGGACTGGAGCAGCGGTCGATTTCATTTCGTCTATCGGAGTGGGCGAAACACGCAGAGAAAAATTGAAATCGGCATTTGGAATTATTCACCAGAATGGACAAACTTTAGTGGAAGGTCTGTGGCGAAAACTTGGAAATATAGATCAAGTCCAATTATTTGGACCCGACCCGACGCAGCAGCGGACTCCGACAATATCATTCATTGTGACGGGGAAGAAGTCTGCCGACGTTGCTCGATATTTGGCAAACAATTACGGAGTCTTCGTCTCCGATGGCGACTTCTACGCAAGCACAGTAATTGAAAAATTAGGCCTTGTAGATCAGGGTCTAGTTAGAGTAGGTTGTGTCTGCTATACTAGTGAAGAAGAAGTCGATCGCCTCGTCAAAGGGGTTGAGGAGTTTGCGAACCTAGATTAAAACGTCTCCTGCTTCGACGCATCTAGTCTTTCCTCCGCTTTCATAATTCTCTTTTTGAGAAAAGGCTTGTACACAAGCTCTCTTTTCGCTCTTGCTGCCAGCCACTTTGCGGAAATATAGGACCTCGGCGGCGCGGAATTAAAGTTTTCGACATCTTTGGACAAAGTCGTTCCGTACTCCCTCACAAGTTTGGGGTAGTACTCATTGATCATGTACTCGTACAAGATGAGATCTTCGCTATTGTAGTGTTTGAGGAGAGCAAGTTGATCTTTATTCATCATCAACTTCTTTCTAATTGTTGCATCTGGTGCTGTCCCATAGCCCGGATCGAAAAGCATTTTCGAAATGATAGATTTTTTATCTCCATAGCGAGGGTATCTAAAGTCGACTTTTCTTCCTCCTATTTTCGAGGAAAGCAAAACTAGGGTTTCATCTAAACGCTTTGTCAGACCAGCGAAAAATAATTTGTCCTTTAATATCTGAATAGCTGCATTTGCATCCTCTTGGCCACACATGTATCTGCAAGCGCGATTTGAGTATCTGGGATCCTGAATCCACTGCTCGAAAGTATCTGTCTTTCCGAGTTGGTCAACTTGAAAGTTGTAGTGTGAAGCGCAACGTTCGAGAGGCTCTCGAAAAAAGGTGTAGTATTTCGCCTCAGGGTAAACATCTTGAAGATTTGAGTGCGGCTGAACAGAATGCCCCGATATAGACTCGATATTCTTGTAGAGTTTTAGGTGCTCTGCATAGTCATCCGCATCGAATGCCGTTGGAAAGCCATCTCCCCTTAGCTTGAAGGACTGGACATCGCAATGATTAAGTCCGAATTCATGACGAAGGATCCGACCCATCGTCTTTCCACCAGACTTCTCAATATGAATAAAGGCAAGCAAACCTATGTGATCTTGTATATAGGTCTATCATGTTGACCAAGCCCAATATTCTCTACTTTGGAAAGTCCCGCGGACTTCATTACCAAGTCGGCGAAATCACTTGGCTTGAATATCTTGTACCAACCTCTATCGGTGTATTCATCGTCACGCGGAGGTTGAAAAAAGATGCATTTCGGAGCTAATCGATTCAGCATTACTACAAGAGATTCCAAATCCGGCTCTGTCTTGGTAAAGAAGTGGAAAATACTGAAGGCCCAGATGATATCGACTGGTTCAGAAGGTTGATATTTTCTAACGTCACCTATGAATATTTTGTGCTTATACCCTAGAGCGTCCCGAACCATTTCGAGAATATGTGCGGTAACAGAATCATCTTCAGCAGCCGTCACGTCAAATCCTTGATCCTCAAGATATCTCGAGAAGTGACCGTAGTTCGACCCAATATCTAGCACTGTCTTTAAATCTTTGGGAAGATGGTCTTGAACAATTCTACTTCGATCATTGTTGTTTTGGAGAGCCGGAAAGACGTCAAGATCAGGATGAACTATTTTCTGATATAAGTAGCCATCTTTCTGAACTTCCGTTGCCAAAGAAAGGCGGAGTTTTTTCCATTTTGGCCCTCGGTCTACGACTATTGCCTCGACCGAGTCCATCCCAGTTTCGCTTGCTTCCTTGACCGCTGAGAGTCCCTCAGCTAGAATAATTTCTCCTAGATCACTGATCCTAACCTGGACCTTAGATCCATTCGACTGGATACCGTCTGGAATCAATAGATCAGTCATTGGAACCTTAATTATCTCATCAGGCTTTAGTAATTCCGCGTCGTTGCGATTGCTAAAATTCTTAATTCGATGTAGAACTCGCCTCGATCTGGAAAGGCCCAGTCGGGACAATTTGAGAAGTGATGGATACTTGTAGAGTTCTTTAGCAACTCTCCTCTTTAGACGCATTTGCTTGGTTCTTTGTCTGACAAAAACCGAAAGTTAGAGCAAGGAGAGTCAATATCCTATCACATCTGGGCATTAATTATCGGGCTAAACTAGAGTTTGAAGACTTCCAGTTTACACTAAATTCGAGCAGGCTCGATGAAAGTATTTCGACTTTGAAATCGTTTTTGGTTGTCTATTTTTGCCTATTTGTACGAGCGTCTTGTTATGTTCAGCTTTTTACGGGTTCGTCATAATACCACGCAGGCTATTCTAAGTGAATGGGGTGTATTCCCTCAAAAGTGACTATCACACCAGAGTCTTTTATTGCGTGTCGAACAATCGCAGAAGGCTAATTCAATGGACCGTGTAAGTGACGTGATCTGGGGGACTAAATCCTGAGAAGACCGGGTTATTTTATATTATAAGATTGCAAAACCAGTTTTCAATACTAGTATTCTAATTATGCATTCCTTTCGCCGATATAATCCTGAGACAGATTCCGATCGCCTTATCCAAATATGGAAAGATGTTGGTTGGATAAGTGATGACGAACAACACGCTATCGTTAAGCGATATCACGAGGACTGCATTGCCTTTGTCGGTGAGTTGAATGGTGTCATAGGAAGCTTATCGTCCTCCTCCATTGGAAGTTTTGATTTTGATGGCGTTCAGATTCCGATGATTGCGATCACGGGAGTGACCTCGGGATTTGAATTTCGAAGACAAGGATTGGCAGGAAAGGTAAGTGCAAAAGTGTTGTCTGAAGGGTTTGAAAATGGAGCAGCACTATCAATCCTCGGTGCTTTTGATCAGGGTTATTATGAAAAGCTGGGATTTGGAAATATTTCAGACGACCGAAATGTCGTTTTCGATCCGGGGAGACTCAAGGTTGCTGGAAAGACAAGATCTCCAGTTCGCCTAGGAGAGGAAGATTGGGAGCGCATGCATAACGCTAGAATCTCTCGATTTACTAAACATGGTGTCTGTAATATTCTTGATGCGGAGCACACTCGTTTCGAAGTCCTCTACAACAAAAATAACTTTGGACTGGGCTTTGAAACCAATGGAGAATTGACCCATTATTTTTTTGGAAGAATGAAGGATAAGGAGTCACATGGCCCACTTGAGATTAACATCTTTGTCTACCAGAACTTTGACCAACTGCTTGAACTTCTCTCTCTTTTGAAAGGCCTTTCTGATCAAGTTCGATTTGTTGAGATGGAGGAACCCGTGGGTATCAAGATTCAAGAATTTCTTGATAAGCCATTCCGCCTAATGGAAGTGACGGAAGGGAATGAATATGCCACGAGAGCCGATGCCATGTCAGTATTTCAAGCTCGAATCGTCGATCTGGAAAAAGCCGTTTCTCTAGCCAGCTATCGTGGGAAACCCGTTTCCTTTCAATTGATCCTCACAGATCCGATTACCAGATTTCTTGATCCCGATGATTCCTTCAATGGATGCCAAGGTGAGTATGTGGTTGAGCTGGGTGAATCGAGTAAGGCAACGAAGGGGAAGGACTCCGATCTTCCAAGGCTTTCATGTTCTATTAACGCCTTCACAAGGCTTTGGTGTGGTGTGCGTTCGGCCAATTCCTTGAAGATATCAGATGGCTTGGAAGCCAGTCAGGTATTGCTTGACGACTTAGATCGCCTGATTAGGCTGCCTGTTATTAAGGTCGATTGGCACTTCTAGACCGCTGGATGTCCAAGGATTATTTGCTAAGGACGACGAGCGCATCTTAAGTCGACATTTTAGCCCTTGACGAGTAAATTGACTCGCAGGCTAACACAGAACAACAACAACAGATGACTGATCTTGGATGGGGGCTCATTGGAGCCAGTACTATTGCACGTGAACATGTAATACCTGCAATTAGAGAAAATGTGGGAAGCCATGTTGTCTCTGTGATGAGTAGCTCTTTAGAGCGCGGTTCGAACTACGCTTCAGAAAATAGCATCCCACATAGTACAGATTCCTTAAAGGAGTTGGTCTCGAGGGATGATGTAGACATCGTCTACATATCGACGACAAATGAATTGCACAAAGAGCAACTTATTGCAGCAGTTGCGGCCGGCAAACACGTGCTTTGTGAAAAACCTCTTGCTTTGAATCTGGATGATGCGAAGGAGATGGTTCAAGCCTGTTCAGAAGCTGGTTTGGTCATGGGTACAAATCATCATCTTCGCAACTCGATTACCCATCGGACTATTCGCGATATAATTAGGCGAGGAGAGATCGGTCAAGTTCTGGCGGCAAGAGTTTTTCATGCCGTTCATTTGCCTCCCAATTTGCAGACCTGGAGGATTAGCAAACCAGAAGCCGGCGGCGGTGTAATTCTCGATATTACCGTTCATGATGCCGACACCCTTAGTTTTTTGTTGGATGCGGAAGTTGAGGAGGTCAGCGCAATATCTGCTGAACAAGGCATGTCTGATTCTGGTGTCGAAGATGCTGTTATGGGTGTGATGAAATTCAACAACGGTGTCCTCGCGCAATTCCACGATGCCTTTACAATTAAACATGCGCCCACCGGACTGGAAGTCCATGGAACAGAAGGATCTATTTTCGCCAAAAATGTCATGACGCAATTTCCCATAGGAGATATCACCTTGCGCCAAGGTGAGCATGTCAAAACCATTGAGATAGGTGAAAGAAAGACATTGTATGGTCGCTCAGTCGGACTATTTAATGAAGCCGTTAGAGGTGAGGGTTCTCCTGCAGCCTCAGGTCAAGATGGAGTTCGATCTTTGGCCGTAGGCCTGGCAGTCCTGGAGTCATCTAGGACCGGCCAAAAAGTTGAGGTGAAGTATTAATGTCAAAACTTATTGGCGCAAGAGAAGCTGTAGCCCTTATTCCTGATCAATGTGTACTATCAGTAAGTTCGTCGAGTGGTCTCGGATGTCCCGACCTAGTTTTGAAAGCTTTGGGAGAGCATTTCGAAAAGACCAAACATCCTAAGAATATCACAAGCATTCATCCCATTGCCGCCGGAGACATGTACGGTATTGATGGTATAGATCACATCGCTAAAAGAGGCCTCCTAAAAAGAGTCCTTGCTGGCTCTTTGCCATCCGGTCCTTCATCGATGGAATCTCCAAAGATTTGGAAGATGATTTATGCAGAGGAGGTTGAGGCCTACAATATTCCGAGTGGCATACTTTTTCATATGCATCGCGAGGCAGCAGCTGGGAGACCCGGTGTTCTGACAAAAATCGGGATGGGGACTTTTGTTGATCCTCGTTTGAATGGTGCTCGGATGAACAAAAGCACTCCAGCCGAGGTCGTGAGTTTGAGAGAGTTCGATGGTGAAGAGTGGCTCTATTTTAAATCGATTCCGATTGATGTCGCGATTATCCGAGGCACTTCTGCTGATTCGGACGGAAATATTTCATTCGAACATGAAGGTGCCTACCTGGGAGCCTACGATCAAGCGGTGGCCGCAAGGAATAATGGCGGCATTGTGATCGTTCAAGTCAAGCGTATGGTAGAGGATGGATCGATAGCTTCTCAGAGTGTCAGAGTACCCGGAATATTGGTGGACCATATCGTTCTGGATCCCAATCAGATGCAAACTACCCAGACGCAATACGATCCAGCCATTTCTGGTGAGAAAGACACGGCATTGTCTGATTTCGATCTAGCGGACTTTGGTCCAGACAAAGTCATTGCTCGGAGGGCAGCTTTGGAAATCAATAGAGGAGATGCAGTCAACCTAGGCTTCGGAATATCCGCTCTCGTGCCACGGATTCTTTTGGAAGAAGGACAGCAGGATAGTGTTAACTGGGTGATAGAACAGGGGGCCGTTGGAGGTGTACCTCTTCTTGGATTCGCTTTTGGATGCTCATCCAACGCAAAAGCCATCGTCCCTTCGCCAGACCAGTTCACCTATTTTCAAGGCGGAGGATTTGACAGGTCCATGCTTTCTTTTATGCAAGTTGATAAACAAGGGAACGTGAATGTCTCACGCCTGAGTGCACGTCCTCATGTTACCGCGGGCGTAGGAGGATTCATTGATATAACGTCAAAGGCTAAAAGCATAATATTCCAAGGCTATTTTACAGCAGGGGCAAAACTCTCGGTACAAAACGGTGAAATGAAGATCGACAAGCCGGGGAAAGTCCAGAAGTTTATTGATCAGGTAGAGCATGTTACCTTTAGTGGAAAACGAGCCATTGAGACAGGTCAACGCATTCTCTACATCACCGAACGTTGCGTTATTCGTTTGACCGAAGGTGGCCTCGAGTTGATAGAAATCGCACCCGGGATTCGTTTGCAGGAAGACATCCTTGATTGCTCCGACTGCAAACTAATTGTAAGCCCAAATTTAAAAGAGATGGACAAAAATCTATTTCTTGACCAAGCCATGAATCTCAAATTGTAATGTCTAAGACTAATTTTGATTATATCGTCGTAGGTGCCGGGGCCGCAGGATGTGCTGTTGCAAGTCGACTTAGCGAAGATCCCAAGGTTAATGTTGCAATTCTTGAAGCTGGTCCTCCGGACAGATCGCCCTTGATTCACATGCCAGCGGGTTTCACAAAGCTCGTCGGACAGAAAGTCAACTGGGGATTTCAAACCTCACCGCAGGCACAGGTTAACAATCGTGAAATGCATTACCCTCAAGGACGTACCCTTGGCGGTAGCACCTCTATAAATGCGATGATCTACATTCGAGGCCATCGGTCGGACTATGACGAATGGAGGGATCTCGGTTGCGAAGGATGGGGCTATGACGAGGTTCTTCCCTATTTCAAGAAATCCGAAAACAACGAACGTTTTGCCGATGATTATCATGGGCAGGGTGGACCAGTTAATGTTGCAGATCAAACGCAGTCCAACCTCCTGACGAGGGCATTCGTCAGATCGGCTCAGCAGGTTGGAATTCCATATACACCCGATCACAACGGTGCCACTCAGAGAGGTGTCAGCTACTATCAGACGACACAAAGAAACGTTAAACGTGAAAGCGCAGCTACCGCTTATCTCCATCCGAACAAGAACCGTAAAAACCTTACGGTAATGACGAACGCATGGACGACGAAGGTATTGAGCGATGGCAAGAAGGCGATCGGCGTATCCTACCTTGAGAATTGGAAAAAGGAGACTTCTATTTTTGCTGGGACAGAAGTTATAATGTGTGCCGGTGCCGTAAACTCACCGAAGCTCTTGCTACTGTCGGGCATTGGACCGGCAGAAGAATTAGAGGCGATGAACATCGAAGTGGTTCATGATCTACCAGGTGTCGGTAAAAACTTCCAAGATCATATGGATGTGTATATCGCGGCGGAATGCAGCCAGCCGGTAAGCTACAACGGGGAGGATCGATGGGACAAGGCCATTAGGCATGGCATCCAGTATTTGATGTACAAGACTGGTCCTGTAACGGCCTGTGTCGCCGAGGCTGGGTGTTTCCTTAAAACTCGTGACGGTGTGCGGTCTCCAGATATTCAGATACATTGCCTTCCAGCCTATGTTGTAGATCACGGTCGGCTCAAAATTAAGGGTCACGGTATTACAATAAATACATGTAATCTCCGACCGAAAAGCAAAGGGTCCGTGACGCTTAAAACTTCCAATCCCCTTGATGCCCCGAACATCGATCCTAATTTTTTGGGTGATTCCGATGGCTACGATTGGAAAACATCGATCGAAGGATTTCGATGGGGACGTAAAATCCTCAATGCGCCGGCTTTCAAAGAATTTATCAAAGAGGAGCGATACCCTGGAGTCGAAATCCAGTCAGATGAAGAGGTCAAGGACTATATTCGAAAATGGTCAAAGACGGACTATCATCCTGTTGGATCTTGCAAAATGGGACAAGATGATATGGCGGTAGTGGATACCCAGCTAAAGGTTCAGGGCATGCAAAATTTGAGAGTGATCGACTCATCCATTATGCCTACTCTTATCTCAGGGAATACCCAGGCACCCTCCATCATGATCGGAGAGAAAGGTGCGGAGATTATTAAGCAAGGAAAAGTCGTTTAACAGTTTTCCGTGATCCGTTTTCCGTGACCCGAATAACCTATCCGAAAAGGATCTAGGAGCAGGACGTTTGATAGTCCTGAGCAGTACTTTCTATTTTGATTGTTGTCGTGACATAGATTGAATGGTTTCTAGATTTTGACAGAGATACGTAACTATTAAATAATAATATAAGTGGAGTGACCTGTGGAGTTAAAGGATATTGAAAAGATAGAAAAAGCTACTCTATTTGGCCGACGTGAGATGTTCCATTTTGGCACTTGTCTGTTGTTCATTGTTTTAATTATTCTTTACGTATCAACGATCAACGTACTTGATCGACCATTCAGCATCGAGTTGATTGTCGCCGCCATGATTGGCGGCTATATGGCGATGAACATTGGGGCCAACGACGTCGCCAACAACGTTGGCCCGGCGGTCGGCTCAAAGGCCTTGACACTCACCGGCGCGATTATAATAGCCGGTTTATTTGAGGCTTCGGGGGCGCTGATCGCTGGCGGCGAAGTCGTCAGTACAATTAAAAAAGGCATCATAGACCCGGCGATGATTACCGATGGCCAAGTGTTTGTTTGGCTGATGATGTCGGCATTACTGGCTGGCGCGGTATGGCTGAATTTGGCCACCGCGATCGGCGCACCGGTATCAACCACGCATTCAATCGTTGGCGGGGTACTGGGTGCCGGAATAGCAGCCGGCGGCTGGGATATAGCCAACTGGTCAACACTAGGCAAAATTGCTGCCAGCTGGGTGATATCGCCGGTGATGGGTGGCCTAATCGCCGCACTGTTTCTGTATTGGATCAAACATACCATTACCTACAAGAAAGACATGATTAAGGCAGCCCGTCGTATGATGCCGATCATGGTATCGTTGATGGTGATGGCCTTTGCCACCTACCTGGCAATGAAAGGGCTGAAGAAAATCTGGGAGATTGATATCACAACCGCTCTGGGTATCGGAACTCTTTGCGGGGTACCCGGCTATTTCATACTTCGCCCGGTAATTGCGAAACAATCCAAAAAACTGGCCAATGAAAAGGCCAGCATTAACACGATGTTTACCATGCCGCTCATATTTGCTGCGGCTCTGCTAAGTTTTGCCCATGGTGCGAATGATGTTGCCAATGCGGTTGGCCCTCTAGCGGCCATTCATGACACGGTAGCCAGTGGTGGCGTTGTCACCACGGCGACCATTCCCATATGGGTGATGATGATCGGTGCAATCGGTATTGTGCTCGGACTGGCCATGTTTGGGCCCAAACTCATTCGCACTGTGGGCACCGAGATAACCCAGCTTGACCAGATGCGAGCCTTCTGCATAGCAATGGCTGCGGCGGTGACGGTGATTATTGCCTCACAATTGGGATTGCCGGTCAGTTCAACACATATTGCAGTGGGAGGCGTGTTCGGCATTGGATTTTTGCGGGAATACATTAAAACCAACTACGCGGTGATTATCCATGAAATTGAGCATCACTATGAAGGCCGGGACGAGGCACAGGTAAAGGCATTTCTGGTGGAGTTCGACGAAGCCTCGGTACAGCAAAAAGGCCTCTTGTTGCAGCAATTGAAAAAGCAGACAGCTAAGGCTGAGCTAAGTAAGGGAGAACGAAAGTTGCTGAATAAAACCTATCGCAAGGATTTGGTAAAACGATCAGCACTCACAAAAATCGCCGCCGCTTGGTTAATTACCGTGCCGGCATCAGCCCTTATGGCAGCCTTGACCTTTTTCACTATTCGCGGAATGATGCTGCCGTGATTGAGTGCGCAACAAGCAACGGTGTAGCTGACGCAATAAGCAAGCCTCGCAACCGGAGCACTGCGGCATGGATTTATATGGAGACGGAAATCCTCAGTGCCTCCTTTAAGGACTTTATCAAAAAGGAGTCTTAAACCTGGATTCAGAGTCCAGACGGACGAAGAGAGGGAGAGTCGGTAAGAAGTTTTCCGTGTTCCGAATTTGTCTTTGCAAAAGGGATCCAGGTGAAAGACCATAAAGGATTGAACAAAGCCTCTTGATTCTTGGTTGTACTCGTAATACAGATCGCCTACAAATAACTTTCGTCTCAAGAAATATGACTTATGGCCGAATCCTTCCTTCTCAAAGACTTTATTGATCGTGATGCTGTAACGACTCTCGGGAGGCAGATTCAATCCGAGAATCCGAGCTTTCCTTTGGACTCTTTTGTCAAGAATGCGATGAAAGGACTCAACAACCTTGAATTCACAGGCAGAACTAAACATATTGCAAGTGCTCTACGTCGGGCATTGCCAGACGACATTCCTACATCTCTAGAATGGATCGTTCGTTCTCTGCCTAGCGAGCTGGACATGGAGCACGGGATGTTCAAAGACAATTTTTGGATCTGGCCGGTCTCTGATTTCATACATGATTACGGAAAGGACCATTGGAAGGAGGCCATGAATGCCTGTTATTATCTCACCCAATGTTTTACTTCAGAATTTGCCGTGCGACCTCATCTTCAGTCTCAACCTGAGAAGACGCTGAAGCGATTGCTGAAGTGGAGTAACGACTCCTCCTCAAATGTACGCCGGTTCTGTAGTGAAAGCCCACGTCCAAGACTGCCTTGGGCCTCACGTCTTGATCTACCCTTAGATTTGGTCTTTCCGATATTAGAAAACCTCAAGGCCGACCGATCCAAGTTTGTCCAGAAGTCGGTAGCAAATCATTTGAACGATCTAGGCAAGGACCATCCAGCTTGGCTTCTAAAAACAATGAAGTCATGGTCCAAATCCAAGGATGAATCGACACAATGGATAATTAAACGTGCTCTCCGCAATTTGATAAAGGCCGGAGACAAGAAAGCTCTTGCAATTATTGGTTTTGGCGAAGTCAAGCTGGAGCAGGTCAAACTGGACATGAAAGTTCGGAAGGTTAAAATGAACACAAAGTTTGACGTCTATCTTAGCTTAAAAGGGGGAGCAAAAAAACAGAAACTGTTGATTGATTGGATTATGTTCTATCAACGGTCAAACGGAAATATGAATCCCAAAGTGTTTAAAGGGAAGGAAATTGAAATTGCTGCCGGAGAGCTTTTCGAGTGGACAAAGCAATTCGATATGACACCTAGAAATACGAGAGCCTTGTATCCAGGGCAGCATCGTCTCGCTGTCCAAGTGAACGGAGAGGTAATAGACAAAGTCGATTTTGAATTGAAATGACAACGACCTTTATAGATTTAGTCAAAGAAAATGAGTTAGACAAGGTCCGGTCGATGTTGACACAGGATCCTTCCCTTGCCAATACTAATTTCTATCCTGAGAGTCTTCACTCGGATGGATTTCCGTTGTATCACGCATCTAGAAACAGCAATATGTCGATGTTGAGCTTGCTCCTTAAGAATGGCGCACATCCAGATGCTGTCTTAAATCATGAGGAACCGCGGGAGCGAGGAATGCCGTTAATGAATGCGATTCATGCCGGCCATTTTGAGATGGTTCACGTTCTTCTCGACTATGGCGCCAGTCTTTTTGCACATCCCTATTGTGCCACTCCTTTCATTGATAACGTGCTTAATCAAACATGGGGTTTTCCGGAGTACTTAGAATTAACTCACGGTTTAATCGCAAGCTCTTTTGAATCACTCCCTAATGAGGTAGGGATTACATTGACCTTGCCGATAATTCCAAACTCTTGTCCTGAAGTATTTCTGCTACTACAACGCATTGTAAAGAATGGAGGACGTCCGAGCTATTTCACTTTGGCTAGGCATGAACATCTTGACTTAACGGCCAAGCTTCTTCAAGGCAGTCCTAACGAGCCTGAACTACCTGGGTATTGGCCTCGTGGAAGTCTTTTCAATGGGCTCGCTTTTGGTGCCAGTTGGTGTGGTATTAATTCGGTCCTGGACCTCTGTGTGCGAGAATGCCCTGATCTATTCACGGCGGATGTCTCAAAAGGGTGCATAGAACGCGCCATCCGAAGTCACAACAGGGACGGAGGGATTGACGAATATTGCCAGCTCATTGAGCGGCAACTTGAATTTTTGAAGTCTAATGATCAATGCTCGAACTCCTTCTCAGGCGGATCTCCATTTACTCCCCAACAATGGCTTCTAGATGATTTTATTGAGTCCAGTAATTATGGATTCCGTTGCCTCGATTTATCAACTCCAGGAGATCTCGATAGACTTGCAAGTCTTTTTGAAAAATTCGGATATCCTAGATAATAACTCAGGATCGATGAGGAAATCGATCGACTAAGACCTATTGGGAGTCTATTAATGTCGTATTATTGGGCAAAATGTTCATCGATACTTACTCTTGATAAAATGGAGGCCTCCTAATTCTCTAATTTCCCTTTCACACTTCTGATACTGAAAAACCAGCGATCTTGGGTATGACAATTGAAGGTGTTCACACCGCTTCAACCGATGTATCGACATTGTGGGCGCTCCTGCAAGACACCGATGTGCTGGCCGAAATATCTCCAGGTGTCGAAGAGTTTGTAAGAATCGAGGAAGATCGATTCCAAGCCATTTCAAAGATCTCAATAGGATTCTTTAGTGTAGCTTTTGAGGGAGAGCTCGAACTGCTTGACAAAGTCGAACCAGAAACGATGACTTTGATGCTCAGGCAAAAGAGTAAAATCGGCAACGCAGAGGCCCGGATTGTAATGCACATGAAACCACTGAATGACTTCTCAAGTGAAATTACTTACGACGGCACTGCAAAGGTAAGTGGAACTCTGGCCGCGATGGGTCAGAGAATCATTGGGGGAGTTGTCAAGACTTTGTCCAAGCAAATATTCAAAGGGCTGGACAAAGAAATCGAAAACCTAAAACCTCCCAATGCTTAACCCAAAATGCTCATCGCTCGGATCTGATTTGGTCGCAAAGGAATAGAGGAGGGCTTATATTCCTGCATGAGCCAGATCCTCCTAGAGAAGCATGATCGTGTAGCTACAATCACCCTTAATCGGCCTGAGAAACTCAATGCACTCAACCTAAACATGTTGGGTGAGCTGTATCGCATCATTGCCGAGATAGAAATAGATAAGGACGTCCAGTGTGTTATTGTAACTGGGTCGGGGGATCGGGCATTTTGTGTTGGAGCTGATATCAACGATTGGGCCGATTTAGACCCTATGGCCATGGCACAGGAATGGATTCGTTTGGGCCATCGTATCTATGACAGACTAGCTGGATTACCGCAGCCAAGCATTGTTGCCCTCAATGGTTTTACTTTTGGTGGTGGACTAGAACTGGCCTTGGCATGTGACATCAGATTATCCTCGATTGATGCGCAATTTGCCTTACCCGAGGTAAGTATCGGGACTGTTCCAGGCTGGGGTGGAACGAAGCGATTGCCCAAAGTGATAGGGGAGGGAAGAGCCAAACAAATGGTATTCACTGGAGATCGAATTGGTGCCGAAAAGGCAGAAGCTTGGGGTCTCGTGAATTCAATACATCCGTCGTCAGAATTGATGGCAGTTACGCGCGCTTTGGCAGACAGAATATTAGCGAATGCGCCTTTAGCGGTTCAAGTGGCGAAAGAGACCATGTCAGAAAATGGAAGAACCTTGGAAGCTCTCGCAGGGGCTTTCACATCCACAACGAATGATCTAAAGGAAGGGGTAGCCTCTTTCCGAGAGAAACGAAAAGCAGAATTCAAAGGAGAATAAGAATGTATTTAGATGGGCAGTTTGTAGAAACGGAATCCAGTTTTGCAACAATTAATCCGGCCACCGGCGACGCTGTTGCTGCATACCAAGAAGCCTCAATAGAAAATGTCGAAGACGCAGTAGCTTCAGCTAGGTCGGCCTTTTTAGATGGAAGGTGGAGCGATTTATCTGGAGGCGAGAGAATGGAGATTCTCCTTCGCGTATCCACTTTAATCAGGGAAAATGCAGAAGAGTTGGCACTCTTGGAGACCGCAGAAAGCGGTAAGCCAATATCGCAGTCACGAGATGAGATGGGATGGACTTGTGGATTGTGGGATTATGCGGCCACACTTTGCCGGCATGTTTATGGCGATAGTCACAATCACCTAGGAAAAGACAAGATGGCCTTCGTTATGCGTGAGCCTATTGGAGTGGTCGGGATGATCACCCCTTGGAATTTTCCGATTCTGATCATTAGCCAAAAACTTCCATTTGCATTGGCAGCAGGTTGCACGGCTGTTGTCAAACCCAGTGAGTTGACACCAGGCACTACCAACCGTCTCATGTCCATTCTCTCTGAAGCCGGAGTGCCAGATGGTGTGGTGAATCTTGTTAATGGCAAGGGCGAGGTGGGAGCCGCGTTGTCAGCACATCGACACATCGATATGCTTTCCTTCACCGGATCAACCAATGTTGGCAAGCTCATAGTGAAAGCTTCTCACGGTAATTTGAAGAAGGTCTCTCTCGAGCTAGGAGGAAAGAATCCACAGATCGTTTTTGCAGATGCCGACATGCAAGGTGCAGTGGAAGCGACCGTTTTTGGCATCTATTTCAACATGGGAGAGTGTTGTAACAGTGGAAGTCGGATTCTGGTGCAGGAAGATTTCGCCGATGAATTCGTGGAACGTGTTGTCGAGCTATCCAAGACTATTAAAGTCGGAGATCCGATGGATCCGGAGACCAAGATCGGCTCGATAATAAGCGAGGGCCATTTTGAGAAAGTTATGGGATTCTTGGAATCAGGCAAAGAGGCCGGTGCCGAACTGAAATTGGGAGGTGGGGTGATTGAATCTGATAAAGGGCGATATATCGAGTCAACCGTATTCGATAGAGTAAGCCCCGATATGGAAATTGCTAGTGAGGAAATCTTCGGACCCGTTCTTTCCATCATTAGATTTAAAACGGAGGAAGAGGCATTATCGATTGCAAATGGGACATTGTATGGTCTTTCGGCATCGGTGTGGACTAAAAATGTGGATGTAGCTTTTAGAATGAGCAGAGCTATACGCGCAGGTTCAGTTTGGATAAACTGTTTCATGGATGGTCACCCCGAGCTACCCTTTGGTGGCTACGGTGAAAGTGGGCTAGGAAGGGAGCTCGGTCGGTTTACAATTGACGAATTTACAGAACTAAAGACTATTCAACTGAACCTCGGAGATAAGTCCAACTGGTGGATCAACGGTTAATTAAACACGCTATAATAAAACGATGAAGGAGAAACGAGAGATACCTGTGGCGGATCTAGTGAAAAGAGGCTTGGCCATGGTTTCATTGTTGATTGCTGGTCTTGCCATCAATCTAGGATGTGGCGACTCAACTCCAGAAACTCCAGCTAACGAGGTGGAGGTTTTCGGATGGTGGACATCCGGCAGCGAAGCTGCCGCTTTGGAAGCTGTTTACGACTTGTTTAAGTCGCAAAATCCTGGTGTAGAAATAGTTGATGCAGCCGTTGCAGGTGGAGGAGGCTCAGCGGCCCGACCTGTCCTACAAACAAGACTTGTTGGAGGAGACCCGCCTGATACCTGGCAAACACATCCTGGAGCGGAAATTCTTAATACATATACGGGTCCCGGTTTCACTCAAAACTTAAGTGATCTCTACGACGAGGAGGGGTGGAATGAGGTGACACCAAAGAGTCTGATGGACATGATATCGGACGATCAAGGTCCACATCTTGTGGTCTTGAATATTCATCGGTCAAATGAGATGTGGTATAACAAGTCGATCATCGAGGACAATAATATTGATGTCGCAGAGGCGCTCACTTGGGATGGCTTTTTTAAAATAGCTGAAAAAATTAAAGCTTCAGGCGTCGATCCGGTTTGCATGGGTGACGCTGGTATTTGGGCCACGGGTATCGCTTTTGAAAATACTCTGGCTGGCGTAATTGGTGCAGACCGCTATAATGGCCTTTGGACTGGATCCACCTCATTTGACGATCCAGATATCGAACGCGCAGCTTCTACATATTTCAAAATGATGTCCTATCAGAACAGTGACCACTCTGCACTATCGTGGGACCAAGCTGTCGACAAACTTTTGGAAGGAAAATGCGCATTTTATCCTATGGGTGATTGGGCGTATGGTGAGTTTGTAAACAAAGGGCTCCTCGACAACGAAGAGTTCGGATGGATTACGCATCCTGGCACCGAGGGCATATTCATGCTAGTCTCGGACGGATTTGCTATGGCAAAAGGAGCGCCTCATCCGGAGCAAACAAAGGAAATGCTCAGGACTATGGGAAGCAAAGAGGGACAAGAGATCTTCAATGTGAGAAAGGGGTCGATTTGTGCTCGGACCGATTGTGATCGTAGCAAGTTTTCTAGCTATTTGAATTGGTCGATGGATTCTTATCAAAAGGATAGGATGACACCAACTATAGTCCACGGCTCAGCTGCACCAGCAGATTTTCAGCAGGCCTTAAATGATGCCCTGACAATATTTCTAGTAGACGGAAAAGCAGATGTTTTTGCAGCCAATTTGTCGAAATCTGCGAAATCTGCAGGCATCGGAAAATAGAGAAATGTGCGCCGTGTACGTGTACCATGTTCTGTTTTCAATTAATCAATAGACTCTGGCGAGCGTAAGGAGAAATGACCGACGAAAATCCACAAGCATGACAGGAATTTATTCCTATCTCGTTTATTAAGACCATGAAAAACAAGCTTCCATTTCTTGTTCTTCTTCCGAGTCTAGTACTCGTGTTCATCTTTGTCTATGTATTCATCGGGACGAGCTTTTTCTACTCCTTGACAAATTGGAAGTCATTGGCTATCGATCTCTCCATCAAGGAGCCATTATTCTCAACCTATGGTGAGATGTTCGCCATGCCGCGATTTCAGGCCGATTTGCGAAACACTTTTGTTTTCACCTCGCTATTCATTCTCCTATCGATAGGCTTGGGATTGACCTTGGCAATCCTCCTTGATCGGACGATTAAGGGAATTGCATTCTTCAGAAATATCTTCCTATTCCCCTATGCTTTGTCATTTATTGTTGCTGGAGTTTCTTGGCGTTGGATTTTCAATCCTGAGACTGGAGTAAATCTGCTTTTCGAAGCCATCGGTGTGAACACCGTTAGAGCAAGTATGGGCATGGAAGCCCTCAAACCTGGCTGGATGACAGATGCCGATGTAATGTGGTCTTTAAATTCGGTTTTCGAAAAGATCTGGCCAAGTGGAGCAGAATTTCAAATCGAATGGGGAATACCTGTAGCTCTAATACCTATCGTGATTGCCGCAACATGGCAACTCTCTGGTTTTGTTATGGCCATGTATCTCGGTGGACTAGGCGGAATTTCTGAGTCTGTAAAAGAGTCCGCAAGAATTGCGGGAGCGTCGGAGTGGACTCTCTACCGCAAGATTGTAATACCGATGCTAAAACCGATCACAATCTCCGTTGCCATCATCCTTATCCATGTCTCACTAAAGATTTTTGATCTGGTATACGCGATGTCTGGAGTAGGACCGGGTTTCGCTACCGATGTCCCTGGTATTTTTGTTTTCGAAATGATGTTTAAGGCAACTCGCTACAATCTGGGTTCTGCGGCCTCGATGATAATGCTGCTGTTGTCGTGCATTATTATCGTTCCCTACCTGATCTCGATGTTCAAAAATCCAGAGGGTTGAGATAAAGAAGTTCAATAAAATAGCGATTTATTCGGTCTTGGCGCTGGCCTTGGCTTTCTATCTTTTACCACTCTATGTCATGGTGGCCAATGGATTAAAGGCAGCAGCCGATGTCAGCCTGTCACAGATGTGGAAATTGCCTAGCTCGCTCAGTCAATCTGGATTCGGCGAGGCATGGTCGAAACTATCTCCAAACCTTCTAAACTCCTTGATGATGGTCATCCCTGCGACAATCATATCGTCATTGATTGGTGCGATGAATGGCTTCATTCTTTCGAAGTGGCGATTCAAAGGCTCAGATTTACTATTCACTTTCATGCTGTTCGGCTTCTTTATTCCATATCAAGCCGTCTTGCTCCCTATGGTGAAATTTCTCCAAGCGACTAATCTGTACGGCACCATCCCGGGACTCGTGTTGGTACATGTCATATATGGGATTCCGATCACAACTCTCATATTTAGAAACTTTTATGTTGGTATACCGACCTCTATTATTGAAGCAGCGAAGGTGGATGGAGCTGGACTCTTTTATACTTTTGGAAAAGTAGTCATGCCCCTATCTATACCGGGGTTTATTGTCTCTTTTATTTTTCAGTTCACGAATATCTGGAACGACTTCCTTCTAGGAATAACCGTCGTACCTAATCCTAAAACCCAGCCAGTCACGGTCGCACTAAATAACCTGTCTGGTTCATTTTCGGTTGATTGGAATGTTGTCATGGCCGGAGCAGTTGTCGCCGCGCTACCCACGGCTATTGTCTACCTCCTATTGAGTCGATATTTCGTCAAAGGTCTCGTTGCCGGATCTGTGAAAGGCTGAGCATGATAAACCCTGATATAGTAATCATTGGAACTGGAGCAGGAGGGGGTACACTGGCCTATGCTTTAAAAGACTGTGGTGCAAAAATTCTGATTCTTGAACGTGGTGACTACCTCCCGAGAGAGGAGGACAATTGGAATCCCGAGTCGGTCTTCCTGGATGACAGATACAAAAACGCTGATACATGGCTTGATCCAGATGGCAAGTCATTCAAACCAGGAGTCCATTACTATGTCGGTGGCAACACCAAGGTATTTGGTGCGGCCTTCCCGAGATTGAGGGTAGAGGATTTTGATGATCTCGAACACGAAGGTGGCACAGCCCCAGCATGGCCATTGAGCTATGATGATTTAGAGCCCCACTATGCACAGGCCGAGAAGATCTTTAGGGTGCACGGTCGTGATGATGGTCTGACAGATCCTCCACGATCAACGGAGTATCCGTTTCCGCCTCTTGATCATGAACCCTATATCCAAGATCTAATTTTGTCCCTGAGGAGCCAGGGTCTATCCCCGAGTTCTTTACCCATAGGAATTGATCTGCGACAGGGAGGGAGCTGCATTCGTTGTCACACCTGTGATGGCTATCCTTGCAAGTTGGGTGCAAAGAGTGATACAGAAACCTGTTGCGTGCGACCGGCTCTTGAGTCTGAGAATGTCGAAATGATAACCCGAGCTTTTGTAAGGCGACTGATAGCCAACGGGAATTCCTCGAAGATCGAAGCCGTCGAATACGAGAAGGATGGAGAAATAACTAGAGTGAGAGCCGACACGATCGTTGTTTCTTGTGGAGCCGTCAACTCGGCAGCATTGCTTCTTCACTCTGGGAATTTGTCAAATAGTTCGAATCTAGTTGGACGGAATTATATGGTGCACAACAACTCTGCAATGATGGCTGTCCATCGCAGCCGGAAGAATGAAGTCGTTTTTCAAAAGACCTTCCAAGTCAACGACTTCTATTTTGGCAGTGACGACTTTCCTTATCCAATGGGAAATCTTCAGATTATTGGTAAGCTACAAGCAAGCATGTTAAAGGGGGCCCTACCGCTTGTACCGAACTCGATGCTCTCTTACATGACAAAGCGAAGTATTGACTGGTGGGTCATGTCCGAAGACTTACCTGATCCAGAGAATAGAATAGTTCTGAACAATTCAGACGAAATACAGGTACTTTGGAAGCCGAACAACTTGGTTGCTCATCGAAAACTTGGCGAGAAAGCAAAGGAAATGATGAAGGCTGCTGGCTATGCCTTTGTAAAAGTTCAAGCCATGGGCATAGAAACAAATTCCCATCAGTGCGGGACTTTGAAAATGGGTCACGACCCCGAGAGCTCAGTTTTGAATCCTTGGTGCAAGAGTCACGAGATCGAAAATCTCTTCGTTGTTGACTCTTCCTTCTTCCCTTCCTCAACAGCTGTGAATCCGGCTTTAACGATTGCAGCTATGGCCTTGAGAGTCGCCGAGAAAATTAAAAGCTCCTGATTGACTGTCTATTCGAAACGCCAACCGCAATTTGTTCTTCAGATTGATACTAAGTGAACTAAATCAATCGAGATAGACAGCGCCTTTCAGTTGATCAAATGACGACATTGGTGTAAAGAAGAGCTGCGATGGCACCTCCCAGAAGAGGTCCCACGATTGGTATCCAGGCATATCCCCAATCCGAGTCTCCCTTGCTCCTTATAGGTAGAAGGGAGTGAATAAGTCTAGGACTAAAGTCTCGAGCTGGATTGATGGCATAGCCCGTTGTGCCTCCAAGAGCGGCTCCGATGATAATAACGAGGAAGGCGACCGGGATGGCATCTAAAGCTCCAAGACCGACGTCTGGACTTGCCATGCTCAAGACACCAAAGACCAATACAAATGTACCGAGAGTCTCTGAGATTAAATTGGATATAGGGTTTCTTATGGCTGGGCCGGTAGCGAATGTACCGAGAATCGCTCCGTCTTCTTCCGTCTGATCAAAATGATCTCGGTACTGTAGCCAGACCAAAAGAGCACCTATTGCAGCTCCAATAAATTGTGCAATCATGTATCCAGGAAGGAGTGACCAACTGAACTTGCCAACCATTGCCAGCCCTAGTGTCACCGCAGGATTGAGATGTGCTCCACTGACGGCTGCGGTGCAAAAGACTCCAGCAAAAACCGCCAAACCCCATCCGATGTTAATAAATAGCCAGCCAGCACTGTGCCCATATGTATTTTTGAGGTTCGCATTAGCACATACTCCTCCACCAAGGAGACAAAGGATTGCGGTACCAATTACTTCAGCGATATAAGCGGACATATGTGCTTGTTGTTATTTGATGAGAGAGTCTGACTTTCTTAAATAGTGAATTTTATTCTTCCCAATTCTTTGCTCTTTCTACGGCTCTGCTCCAGTCTTTTTTTATCTTACTCAAGATGGTATCATCTCCACCGGGCTCCAATTTTTGATCAACTTTCCATTGTTCTGAAATCGCGTCGATTCCCGGCCAGTAGCCCACAGCCAAGCCGGCGAGATAAGCCGCTCCTAGAGCAGTAGTCTCGAGAATTTGAGGCCGAACTACAGGTACTTGCAAGAGATCTGCTTGAAATTGCAAAAGACTTTCGTTTGCGGTGGCACCTCCATCAACTCGAAGCTCAGCCAGTTCGATTCCGGAGTCGGCTTCCATGGCGGAAATCAAATCACTGACCTGCAAGGCAATGCTTTCAACCGCTGCCCTCGCAAAATGTCCTCTTGTTGTACCCCTGGTGATTCCAATGATCATACCTCTGGCGTATTGGTCCCAATGCGGTGCACCAAGGCCAGCAAAGGCTGGCACCATGTATACACCACCATTATCCTCAACTGAGTTTGCAAGACCCTCAACTTCAGGTGCGGAGTCTATGATCTGCAGACCATCGCGTAGCCACTGGACTACAGCTCCAGCAATGAAGACACTCCCTTCCAATGCATAATGGGTCACTCCATTTATCTGCCATGCAATAGTAGTGAGGAGATTGTTTTTGGATGGTACCGCCTTAGTGCCCGTATTCATGAGCATGAAACAACCCGTGCCATATGTGTTTTTAATCATGCCTGGCTCAATACACATTTGTCCAAATAGTGCGGCCTGTTGATCTCCTGCTATTCCAGCGATAGCTATCTCTTCGCCCAGTAGACTCGATTCAGCATTTCCATAGATCTCACTTGAGGATTTCACTGTCGGAAGCATAGAAGCAGGTATCGATAGCTCTTCGAGGATTTCCTCATCCCATTCCAAATCGTGAATATTGTAAAGGAGGGTTCGAGATGCATTCGTGACATCAGTGACGTGCTTCTTTCCTCCGGTCAATTTCCAAATTAGCCAAGAATCGATTGTCCCAAACGCCAGCTCGCCATTTTCAGCACGTTTTCTTGCACCATCTACATTTTCCAAAATCCATCGGACTTTAGTCCCTGAGAAATAGGCATCCAATACAAGCCCGGTCTTCGATCTAAATTTTTCTGCCAATCCTCGACTTTTCAAATCGTCGCAATAAGCTGCTGTTCGGCGGTCTTGCCACACAATGGCGTTGTGAATCGGGTCACCACTTTGCCGGTCCCATACGACCGTCGTCTCTCTCTGATTCGTTATACCTATTGCTGCAATATCATTGGCCGTAGTGTCAGCTTTATTCAATGCTGCCTTGGCGGTGGCAAGCTGAGAAGCCCAAATTTCCTCGGCATCGTGTTCAACCCAGCCAGGTTTGGGAAATATTTGTTCGAATTCCTGCTGTTCTACGCTAATGATCTGTCCGTGGAGGTCAAAGACTATGCTCCGAGAACTAGTTGTGCCTTGGTCAAACGCGAGTATGTATTTCATTCAGATGGGTCTTAAGTGGATGCAATCCATAATAGAGATCGTCGATGAAAAACAAAAAGGCGATCCTCAAAATTGGGGATCGCCTTCTGACAAAAGAACAATAATTCTTTACCGAATTACAGCAATTTTTTCAATTTCAAAGTCGTCAGTCATATCCTTCCCATCTGCTTGCAGAATGACTTTGTAGAGATAGACACCGTTTGCAACTTGATCACCGTCCTCATCGGTGCCGTCCCAACTGAACTTATTCCAGCCAACTTGAACGACCCCACTATCCAGTAGCGACGGATCTTCCACGATGTCGAATTCTCTAATAAGGCGGCCGTTGACTGTATAGATTCGAAGTCTTAGATCATCTACGACAGCCGCATCAAGCCCCCTCAACTGAAAAGCAAAGGTCGTGAAACTATTCATCGGATTAGGATAGTTGAACATGTTTTTAACCTCCGTTGTCGTCTGAACTCGGAAGTTGACACGATAGGGATCTTCGCTCGTAGGGCTAGCATTTCCCGAAGCATCTCGACCGGTAATTACCAGAGTGTGAGTACTGTCACGTGCGAATTCGGCATCATAAACGAAGCGGGCTTCATTCTTTTCGGCGGTTCCTGGAATGAATGAAACATTGGGAAGTGCATATTCAACAACAGTTTCATCCAATCGGACTGTCAGGTTCGTAGTATCTTCAAGAGCCAAGTACTTATTATCATCTTTTATTACTACCTCTATTGTTGGTCTCGCCGAGACAAAGGGTACCGATTCGTCATTTAGGTTCGTAATCACGCGGGGGTCGTCGGAAAATTCAATTCCATCAATAAGCACAGTTACTTCTGGTGGTTGAATATCACCCTCGGCAGTAAAGCTTCCCACTACGGTATTGTTGTATTCAATGGCCTCCAGAAAAGAGCCCTGCTGAACGGTAACTATCAACTGATTTCTACCTGCAAATCCTATGGTCGAAAGTGATCTCTGGATTTCAGTCATTTGACCTCCAGCGATGGCCATATCTAGTGTGTCCTTTGCAACCTCTAGTAAGACATTGTTTCTATCGACGATCTCATACTTAACGATGACCTCCGTTGCTTCACTATCACTGAGATTAGTGATTTGATTGAAAACAGTGATCTCTTCACCCTCCGATACCTCATTTGCAGAAAGCCTGAATTGCGCAGGATCGATCATCAATTCTGGTACCAAGTCAAAAGTTGCGTACCAATTAACCAGTTGCGGTGTGCTCTGTTGTGAGGCATCCTCAAAAATCGTTTTAAGTTTGATCTGTGGTCGCGTAGAAGCATCAATACTAAGCAAGTCAATTGTTGCTGCCGAATTACCTTGATCGACCCATGTGGTATCGGTGATAGGTACGCCATTGAGGTCTGCCGCCAAGAGTCCGAGTCTTGCATTTGGATTCTGTAGACTGGCTTCAATTCCACCGGAAATCCATCTGGAGGTCGGGCCTAGAGGTCGGGAGAGAACAAAACTCTGACCGAAATTAAAGGGGAGATCGTAACTGAAATCGACGTTTTGTCTGACTCCTGGTGACAGTAGCTCAGTAACTAAACCTTCTCCCTTTTTAAAGATTCCAATGTAGGCATCGTCGTAGGTCGTTTGGTCAATCTCAACCGAACCAAGATTCCGTAAGACTGCCCTTACAGGCTCCGTTAAAGGTTCCCCAGCGGGTATTTGCAAGAACCTGGTAGAAAAAATGATATAGTCCCCGTCGATTGCCGTATCAACTACATCTTGATATCTCTGTGCATCTACTTCAGGAGGATCCGTATTGTTGAGGTCTGGATGAAACCACAAGGCATCGCCTTTTTTTACACCTGTTCCTCTGTCAAACACTGACACTCCCATTCCTAAGAGAAAATAGATCTGGTTTCCAGCTACGAAAAGCTGTCCAAGCTCACTGACTTGAACCTCGATTTTGAAATCGTCGAATTCAAAATTTTGTCCATCGTAGTCCAAGAAATTCCCAAATTCGTTATTTGAGAACTCCGGATCTTGTTGGAAAAATCCACTGTCTGTAAGGTCAGTCCTAACTGTAAATCGGCCTTCTTTCCATCCCGGTGGAAGGCTTGGATCGTCAACTGTTGCACGCCAATAGTAGGTCGTTCCATTTTGCATACCACTTACATCCCATTCTGCCAGAAGCTCACCTGTAGTCGTAAATTCTTGAGCACCGGAATAATCAGGATTACTAGACATCTGGAAAAGAATAGGGGTTTGTGTTCCCTGGGTACTAGCAACTACAACGCTGAGGGTAGTATTCAGAGAATTAACGATTCCGTCTTGGGCTGGAAGCGCTAGGAAAATGCCCGATCCAAAAATGATCTGCGTTTTTTCTGTCGTATTGTTCGTTTCAACTTCCTCCGACACAAAGTTGTCTGGATCAAGAATTATCTGATATCGATTTTCCCCGACTAAACCTTCATCAATTGGAATTCTGA
Organism: Rhodothermales bacterium; assembly: GCA_965250215.1. GTDB lineage: Bacteria > Bacteroidota > Rhodothermia > Rhodothermales > DATKEJ01 > CBDFNN01. The sequence goes on from CBDFNN010000004.1 coordinate 1,489,627, forward strand.
AAAACATGTTCGAAGGCCGAGAATATGCTGGAACTGTTTTTCTGTAGCTCTGAAGTTGGTTCGCTGGATCCCAATGGCGAAGTTCGACGACTACATCTGTCGATGGCAGAAGGCCTCGGTTCGTAAGGCGAACGTTTACTGTCAGACTATCGTCGCTGCTAGGACTTGGTGCAAAAGGATTTAGGGAAACGTGAGCTGGAGTGACATGAAGGTCGGGCGAGCTCGGAATAGATAATATTGTCGCTGGATCCCCAAGTAAGTTATACTGAAGTGTAGTCGAGATGCTTAGTGCGCTTGGATTTGCAGACCGGGTAATATAACGTCGTTTGTTTTCTTTGATTACCTTGCCCAAGACCCTCTCTCCTTCAAGGAACATGATGTCGAAAGCAGGATCAGCTACCTCGCCAGCAGGAGTAATGAAACTTGCGGCAGATCCACCATAATGCGCTATCGCTCCGTTGAGTGAACCGATTACTAAACGCTCTCCGAATACCTGCTCTGATTGATCCACTCCAGCACCTGATCCGTATGCGCCAGTGTAACAACCTAAGGAGAAGACCAGTGGGAGTTCGTCAGGGTTATTGAACTGTTCTGGAGGGTTGGTGACAATTGACCAGGTTTGAGTTGCCGAGTGGCCGAAAAACATAAGTAATGCCGAGCCATTTGAGATAGCCGTATCAACAGAATCAATGAAGGTTGGATCAAGTGCGCTATCGTCACTTTTGAAGAAATTAAGTGTGTCCCCACCAATTGGATTTGAAAACGATCTGTCGCCCCAATCTAGTGCGTAACCGTTGAGTCGATTCTGCTCACTTAAATTCGAGCCGCCCGTCATCCATATGAATCGTTTTTGCCAATCTGATAGTGGCTGCGATTCATAGTTTTGAATCTTATTGATAAAGGTCTGACCTTCCTCTATAGTTCTCGCGCTAATCCGGCCTATCGATACCGCTTCAATGTAATCATTCGTTCCTTGCGTGTTCAAGGCGAGCCAGCTATCTGAGCAGGACTTACCAAAACACGGTACTTCCCACTCTGGTCGGACAGATCCAGGTTTTGCATAAATAGTGTCTCCCCAAAGGAGAACATTCTCTGGTGCTGTTGACCAATTATTGAAAGCATGAGTTATAAATCTTTGAATCGCAATGGGTGATTTTCTTCCGTAGTCAAATTGGTCGAATATATCTTGCACCTCAACCACCAAGACTTGATGCGAGCCGCCGGTCGGAGACTGTCTATAATTGGCGTGAGTTTCTGCTGTATTCCGCAGAAATGGCGTCGTAATAATGATATAGTTCGAGCTATTGGATGTAGCAGCTAGATCTGATGCGATGTCACGCTTAACACTGCCTGGGTCGAACCGATTGTCGTCTTGAGAGACCAAATAAGTACTGGCACTAGAGGCTGTTGCACCGAATGAACTTCCGCCAAAGGAGAGCGAACGAGAGGTCGAGGGATGAAATGCCGTAAGATTTCCACCAGGAAAGCCAGAAAGTTGGTAACTGTTCGCGGATCCGTTTGGAGCGTTGAATATCAGTTGGCCGTCTTGAGCCGAAAGATTTCTATTGAATGTCACATCGATGAAATCGACATGAGATCGGTTGGGATTCCCTCCAAAAGCATTGTTGGCTTCAACCTTTACTTTGAGGGTCGAAGTACCCGACGGAATTTCGGATGCAGGAATAGACCCGGTCAAATCCACGAAAGTATACCCGGACCAGTCTGCTGTATCGATCAGATAGAATTCAGTACTTCCTCCTCGAGTTAACTCTAGATATAGGTTTACCAAGTGACGGGATGATGACCCCCCAATCATTCTCAAGTTAAAGTCGAGATTTTGGCTTGAGTTCAGTTGATCAATTGCTATCTCAAATTCTTTGGTAATATCGACCGCCGAGGTTGGAGTCTGACTAAAGGTGTGCATGATATACCCTTCACCAAGGACATATACAGGGGAAGCGGTGTCTGATGATGAACCGTTGTGATAGACAAGCTCTGATTCAAGGTGATTAGAGTGTTGGACGTTGTTTATCCCCGCGCCCGATTGAGAAGTGGTCGAATTGTATCTCAATCCACTTGCTCCATCCCAAGTCAACCAATAGTATGTCGTGTCGGAATAGAGACTGTGATAAGCGCTGCTTCTTCTAGTTGTATTGTACCCATATGCAAAGTCCTCATCGCTTCCATCATTTCGTTCTCCTATGAATACGAGTTCGTTTCTACCAGAGCTCGTGTCGTGCAGAATTGGGATTTCGACTCCATCTTCAAAAATCTTGTAGCTTGATGCGTTGACTCCCGAAATATCGACTCCGTCAAGATTTCCTGATCTGAGATCGACTCGATAAACACCGTCTGCAGCCACGCCCAACTTGATATAGGTGTTGCCTGGAGAATACCAACTGGGATCGAACTGCGCATTGCTATCAGTACTAAATACTAGTACTATTCCTACTAAGAGAATCGCGATTTTAGACAACTTTGCCCTATTGATCATTTGGCTATCCATGATGATTGTATTCTGCTCGACTTCCGCTGAAGAACTTGGAAGAAGTCGCCCACATTTTGACTCCTGAAAGGAGCTTTCGTTTACAAATTGGTAGCAGAGATAGCTGTATAAATATTCCTGTTTGAAAGGCAGCAACAGCAGGCTGCCCTATACCTCCTTATTGGTTTTGTTTAGTCACCTAAAGATCTAAAGTTCCTAATTCTAAAGGCTCCTCTCTGACTGAATGGTCAACTAATGCTTAACTTTTTGATCCTGATTTAGAGCACTGAAATCTCTTAAAAAGAGGGATTTTCGCAGTTCGCCCTGCTTGTTATCGCGTGCAAGAGTCGAGAGATAGGAAATGAATTGGTCTAGCTCGGTTCGGCTGTATGACGGGCTACCTACTACCCCTCTAATAGATGGATGTCTAGTCCCAATCATTTCTTCATTTTCGGTTATGAGTGTCTCAGAAAGTTTTTCCCCGGGTCTCATTCCTGTATACTCAATCTCGATATCTGTACTTCCCGCAAGTTTACCAATCATTTTCTTGGCAATATGACTGATTTTCATAGGATCACCCATATCCAGAATGAATACAGGTGCCTCGTCTAGCAAGACGGTTTGGAGTATGAGGATACAAGCTTGGTTGACGCTCATAAAGTAACGTTCCATGTCCGGATGCGTGACAGTGACCGGTCCTCCAGCACGAATTTGTTCTTCAAAGATTTCGACGGCACTTCCTTGACTGGCAAATACATTACCGAATCTAACAATCTTGCGTCTGATCGGAGAGTTGGCGGCGCGCACATACCATTCAGAAATTCGCTTAGTCGCTCCTAGAACACTAGATGGTTCGACGGCTTTATCAGTCGAGACAAAAACAAATTGTTCAGTTTCAAACTGCTCACAAAGCTTGATAATCGAAATGGTTGAAAGAGTGTTGTTCCTGAAGGCCTCGATTGGATGACGCTCCATGAGCGGGACATGCTTGTACGCAGCAGCGTGAAGGATAATGTCAGGCCGATGACTTAAGAAAATGTTGTGCATAATCTCCTTATCTCTTACATCGGCGAGACGAAAAATCAAGTCACCCTTGTAGGGGACTTGACGTAGACTATTTTCAAGAACAAAGAGGTTGTACTCACTCACATCCACCACAACGACTTTAAAGGCGTCAAGACTTACAAGAAGCCGACAAAGCTCGGAACCAATAGAACCACCACCTCCAGTCACCAATACGGACTTACCCGAGAAGAAATTCCGCATTTCCTTGACGTCATAACTAATTGGCTCCTTTCCAAGCAGCTCCTCGATATAGCTAGACTCAACGCTCTTGAGTGGATGCGAGGTTGTAGGTAACTGCCCAAATAATTTCAAATGGAATAGGACTGACCTGACTCCTAGAATACCAAGCATGGAAATCAAGGCATGCACCGAGATAACTGTTCTGGGAGGCATTCTCTCCGGATCAATTACATAGGCAATGGCAATACTTACTGCCCAGGCAACGAAAATCCCAATGGCATGCCGTAGAAAAGATTGATAGGCATGCTGCGTTCCCGGCTTCTTGTATAGACCACTGAAATATAGCGCCGCCAAATAAACCACTAGAATGGTGACAAGAGCGACTGGCATACCGTCTTTCCACGCCAGCACATTCCATATACCCATCCTTACTCTGAAGGCGAATACAAATGCAATTGCAAGGACTAAGGTGTCCAGTAAAACCAATACTGGAGTTGGGACTTTATTTATTAACATCGAGACAGCTCTCCTGAGTGATTCGCGGTTGAAGCCATAAAATACACTTTGAATCCTAAAATAGTCTAACAAGTTTGCGATTACCTATTTTAGCGTCATGTCGAGGAAAATCGGACCGCAAGTCAATTAAATGAAAGAAGTCTTTTTTGCAATGACTGGCTCGGTCAAACGAAACTCAAGAGCACTAAAACAACTACGAATTCTGTCTGAGAATGGATTTCGAGTTCAGGTCGTCGATCTCGACAATCTCCCTGATCTACCATATCCTGATATAGAGGGAATTTCTTATAAGTCACTGCGAGTTGGAGGCCGGGGTCCGGGATTTTTTAGAGCTTGGAGCAGACGAATTGCTCAGGAAGCTAAAGGAATCCAAGCAGATATTTTTCATGCCAGTGATCTTTTTGTTTTGACAGCTCTTTCTAAGGCGTCGGTCAAAAAGAATGCTCGTCTCGTCTATGACAGTCGGGAGTTGTATCCATTTGTTGCTTCGACCAAAGAGAAACCTTGGTCTAGTCTTTTTTGGAGATGGGTAGAATCGAAGGCAATCCCAAGGACCGATCTGATATTTACAGTAAGTGACTCAATAGCAGACACTTTGAGGGATGCCTATAATATTGAGCGTCCGACGATCCTCTTTAACATTCCTGAAGCGCAGGATATTCCTAAGGGAGAAGTATTGAGGAAGAAACTTGGGCTGGATCCAAGTGAAAATGTGATTTTGCACCAAGGCCGAATGGCAAAATCGAGAGGCTGTTTTCAATTGGTGGATGCCTTTCAGGAAATAGAAAATGCGCATTGTGTATTCCTTGGAGGTGGTCCTCTAAAATCTCAGCTTCAAACCGAGGTGTCAAAGTTGAATTTGGAAGACAGGGTTCACTTTCTAGATTCCGTCCCAAACGAACGACTTCTGTCATTTACCAAGGATGCCACTATCGGCGTATCATTGCTGGAGGACAGCTGTCTCAATCATCGCTTCGCACTGCCCAATAAACTATTTGAATATCTCAATGCCTCGCTTCCCGTCCTCGTTTCCGAGCTCCCCGAGATGTCCAAGATTGTTGAGAATTACGACATTGGACGGACCGTTGACTCCAAGTCATCTCATGCTATAGCAAGAGCAATCAATTCCATGTTGGCTAATCCGGCCCAACTGAATCAGATGTCTCTCAATACCTCCAAGTTCAGATCGGAAATGAATTGGGAGGACTCCGCAAATAAATTCCGAAAGGCCTACGCGTCTCTTTTCTCTGACAATCCGGCATAAACGTCAGGTCTCCGGTCTCGAAGGAATAGCTTTTTGGCGTGAGAATCGGCGCATTTGCTAAGGTCGATATCGCAGAGCAATATATCCTCCTGGCCAAATGGTGATTGAGCCAAGACTCTGCCGTCTGGTCCTGTTACATATGATCCACCGCCAAACTCAAGCTGACCATCGATGCCCACGCGATTTGCGAGAGCCATGAAGTAGCCATTTTGGAATGATGCGACTTGCAATTCCGCCTCATATAGACCCTCTGGCCACTCACCAACAGTCCCTGCCTGCGGGACAACAACAAGCTCTGCTCCATTCAGGGCAAGTAGTCTAAGGTATTCCGGATAATGCCGGTCATAGCAAATGGCTATCCCTATTTTACCAATAGCCGTATTATAGACCGGTGCTCCCTGATCACCAGGAGAATAATATCCCTGCTCATGAAAACCTTCGTAGTCCGTGATGTGAATCATCCTCGTAACACCAAGGATTTTTCCATCGGCATCAATTACTGGGGAAGAGTCGAAAGCACAATCTCCATCGCGCTCATATAAATTGAGTACAATGACAACTCCTAATTCCTTAGCCAGAGACTGAAAACGTGTGATTGAGGTGTTGTTGTCCAGCTGTTCAGCTAGATCTAAACTAGAATTGTCTGCGCGACATTGAGGATAGAATGGTGTGAATGCCAGTTCAGGGAAAGCTACTAATTTGGCACCTTTTTCCGCTGCTTGCCTCACTGCAGCTAAGCCTCTCTGAATGCACGACTCATGATCATCAGAAACTTCAAACTGGACGAGCGCAATTTTCATTTTTACAGGTTGATTGAATTGTCGAAATTCTCCAAGGTCCGCCTCGACAATGGGGTACTAAAAACCGGATAGACACAACGCCGTCATGCCAACTATCATACTAGCTTTGAGACGGTGACTCACTACTGTGTAACTTTGCTTGTTCAAATTATGTCCATTTAGCTGCAATATCATTGCCAAAAGAGTCACACACAAAACGGCGATAAGAGAAAGAAACCATCCTCCGTAAGAAAGGAATGTATGTGGAAAGGGAGACAAGACGATTGTCAATATCAAGATTGATTGGGCCACTCGAGAAGCTCTCCTTGTACCAAATTGGAGAGCCAGAGAAGTGGTTTCATTAAGCCTGTCTCCCTCTTGATCTTCGATGTCTTTTACAACTTCGCGGGCCAAGGTAAGCAAGAATGCGAAGGCAAATCCAGGAAGTGCATATTTCCAATCGCCCAAGCTCGCTGCACCGTAAAGAAGTGAACTTCCCACGACAAATGCTACGGTAAGGTTACCGAGAAATCCCTGCTTTTTTAGGTGTGAACTATAAGCCCAGAGAAGACCCACAGTTAAGACCGCTAAGCCAAAATGGAAGACTGAAATCCAAGCGGAGAGCGATAGCCCGAAAAGACTGAAAACGATCCATGTTATTAATGCAGACTTCTGTCCTATCGACCCTGATGGAAGTGGACGTTCCGGGCGATTTATTTGGTCAATAGACAGGTCAAAATAGTCATTGATCGCATTTGCCCCTCCTCCTATTAGGGCAGCCGAAAGCATCGCAATCCAAAGACTTTTTGATTCTGATGCGGGAATCAGTCCACCAGCTAGAACGCCACCAGTTGCAACACCGGCCAGAAACAACAAGAAGTTCAATGGCCGAAGTAAGCTCAACCAGGCTCGAAACTTTTTCCCGAAGTCTAAGCTATTTCCATGCATAGGAAATTGATACTACCTGAGCTGCCGAACCAATTCCTTGTTTGAAAGGAAGAAACGCAAAGTCAAAATCAAATTCGGAATAAGCGAAACCAAGGCCATAGCTAAAACTTGAGGCGTCATTATTACTCACGTAGCCGACGCTGGCTGTCACGGATTCAAAGGCTTCGACGATAGCCGCAAAATGATATTGAGTGATATCCAGATTTTGAATGAGATTTAACTCTGTAACTAGGAAGGCATCAACAATCGCTTCCCTGTCCTCCTGAGAATAGACAGAAAAAACTTTGACGTGAACTCCAGCCCTAATGATTCTTGGTAGCTCTGTGTTATTAAATCCGAAATCTTCAACTGTTCCGAGGTTTTGTACTCCGAAGCCAGCTTTTAACCTCTCCTCTAAAAAAGCCGCTTGGGCACCGAAGTCAATTGCATAGCCATTAGCTCTTTCTTCAAAAATGCGTTCCGAGAGATATTTAGCAGTAATACCAAGATTTAGGCTCCCTATTTTTCTGGCGTAGGCTAAGCTGACTAGATTAAAGTCGGCACTAAAGGATCCGATGGATTCACCAGGCTCATCTCTGACTTCAAAGTCTCCAAGAGACACCGTTTCGACACCAAAACCCCATGCGGCATTTTTTCCGGCATTTAATCTTGTTGCAAGAGAAAAAACCTGAGATCCTGCAATCCAAGACATATAGCTAACCGTTGCTTGGTTCCTATTTCCTTCGGCAAGTCCTGAAGGATTCCAATACAAGGAAAGTGGACCTGAGACATGCGAAGCACCGGTAGATCCAGCACCCATTAGGCCAGCACCAACGCCAATCTCTAAGTAACGGACTCCAACGTTTTGTGCCTGTCCGAACTTCGGCGATAAACAGAATAGAGCAGGAAGAAATATCAGTACGCCTAGTAAATCAAGCGACAAATATGTTGGTCTCATTCTGCTCAATGCTGTCTAGATGTGCTGATAAAAATGTCGAAAAAACGGCAACGCGAACACTAGGGTTATTCTGGTATAAATATGGTTTCCTATAACAATATACTTACACCAATCATATGACTGGATCCTTGTCCATAAGATTCTAGGCGGAATGCATAATCAGCCCTGATACCCAATTGACCAAGCTCATCCATGTAGGAGAAGCCAAGTGATGGAATAAGAGATCCTGCCGACGTAGACGTTGGCTGGCCAATTCCACCTCGCAAGTGAAGGTTTGAGACCATTTTGTATTCGGCCCCAATTCTAAATTGGTTACTCTGTAAACTCAAATCCTCTCTGTCTGTCAGGACGCTTGGAGAAGAGCCGCTCGTTGATACAATCGAGACAGACTTTCTCGCGAGTTCAAACTGTGATTCGTACTCGAGTAAGATTAATAGTCTTTTATCCATCATCCTTTTGCCGGCACCAAATCTCATGCGGATCGGGAATCGATTGGAAGTCTGCGAACCATCATCGCCGTAAAGACCTGAGGAGTCCCAAGTATAGCGAGCTAGAAGATCATCAACAGCAAACGCAAGTGTGAAGTCCTCATTGACAAGAATGGCCAGACCAAGACTCAAGCCGATAGAAATTTCCGGCTTTATTTCTTCTACTAGATCAGATCTGTAAAACCGAAGCCCCAATCCGAGAGCAGCTTTTGACCCCACCTTTGCACCAAAATTCAAGAACGAGGCGAATTCGGAGACTGAATAATCTTGCGTGTGATATCCGCTGTTGTCGCGCCCGTCGATACCAGAAACTCCGGCGTTAATTAGACCAACCGCAACACCGGCTTTTGGACGAAGGGGAGCGGCAAACTGCAAGAACTGAAGTGTCCTATCCTGGGTGAGGAGTCCTTGTGAAACTTCAATATTTTGTCGAGCCACAAAAGGAGCGAGTGCTGGATTGTAGAAAGGACTGGCCTCGCCACAGATATCGGCCACCAAGGCATTGCCCATGCCTATCCCACGTGCACCAAATCCTTGCCGAATAAAGGCTCCGGCAGACTGAGCTTCTAGATCTACTCCAATGGAAAGAAGCATCAGCAGAGAAACGATCGATATGTTTAGCCACTTTGTCATTCGATCAGGAGAATCTTTCCTCTAACGCTATTATTGTCCGAATCGATTGAATAGAAATAGACACCGTTCGCTACAACCACCCCTCTATCGTCTAAACCATCCCAAACTTCTTCTCTGACTCCCTGGCCTCTTGACCCATCAAGGAGAGACCGGATAGGGTTCATTCCAAAATCGTATATGTCAATCTTGACATTTTGCTCGCTGGGAAGCTCATATCGTAGACGTACGAATTGATCATTTCTAGGCGAAAATGGATTGGGATAAGCATAGGTCGAGACCTCTGGGATTTCATCGCTTGGCTTGGCTGGACTCAGTGGAACTTCGGTTCTGAAAAGCTTCCAACTTGCTCCTCCATCTAGACTTTTTAGCAATCCATCTTCTGTGCCGATCCAGAGAACACCCTCGGAAGCGGCTACTGAAAACACGCTGATTCCCGACCTTACGATTCTGTCTGGTTGATCCGGATCCTCGAAGTAGTTGATGGATGTCCAACTCTGGCCATCATCATCGGAAACAAAAAGTCCATTGTCACCAGCTACATAGACTTTGCCATCGTCGAAAGCGAAATCATAGACCTTCTCGCCGCTTAAGTAGGTGTCGAAGGTCTCGCCAGCATCTCTCGTAACTGTAACTCCGAATTGCTCATTATCTCCCGTGGCACGCCAGCTTGCCGCCCAAATGGAATTTCTACCATCCTTTTCCTGTTCCTCGATCGAAATAATCCAATTGCCAATCGGACCGCTTTGGATCTCGTTCTGAATATATCTTTTCCACCCAAGCCCTCCATCAATGGAGTGGTTCAAACCTGCAGCACTTCCTGTCCAGATATCTCCTGCCTCGTCAACTAGAACAGCAAATCCGAGGAAATTGTTTGCCTCCTCAATATCTCTTCTTTCGGGAGAGTAAACGAAATTATAACGGCGTTCAGGACTAATTTCTAAGAGCGTGTCCGGAGGGAGAATGACTCTTTGCCAGGTCAATCCCTTGTCATCAGACCGTCTGATTCCAGAAGCCCATGCCGCGGTCCAAACGGTACCTCGTTCCGGGTCATAGTCTATATCGTAAGGCGGGCTCTGTTCGGGGACTATTATGGGTAGTGCTTCGAGAGTCGAAACGCCATAAACCACTGAGCTATCTCCTGGCCGATCCAGCTGAGGGAATCGATAGGTCCATGATTCACCTCCGTCTTCAGAAAAGACAAATCCTTTTGCTGTGGGCACGAAGTCAACACCTCCGCTAAGCTCATCTCGCTTGGAAAACCCGAGACCAGCCCAGATGACGTCTCCTTCAACATCTAAAGAAAAGACCCGACCCTGGCCGTTGCTTAAACTGTCAGCATCAACTTTTTGCCAGCTCAATCCTCCGTCGGCCGTAGTATTAAGAAAAGGTCCTACCCACAATCTATCGTCCTCGATATGTAGGTTAGTGATAACATTTTCGGATATCCCATCAGCGGGTTCCAAGCTAAATTGACTCGCTTTAGCAGCAGGCAAAACTTGGCAGAATCCTGCCTGGGAACATATGCTGGAAACAGAAAAAATGACTAACCACAGAGCTCTTCTCATCATCGTGCTATGGTTATAGTTTTCTCCAAAATATTGGAAACTAACCCAGAACGATCAGTTGCCTGAAACTTGAAGGTATTGGGTCCAAGGGCGTTTGTGCTGGCCACCTGGATGGTGATGGTAAAGAGTCCATCGTCAGCTTCCACGTCTCCTGAGTTTGATCCACCTGCTCCGCCATCGTCCCGGAGGGGAAATTCTTGATTGTCGAAAGTTCTAAGCACAACCTTAGCGATGTTGTCCAAACCGTCAGGATCGATGGCTTCGGCGACAATGCCAACCAGTACCGGTGGATCCTCGGCACTTGGACGGAATACGGTATCTGGCGCGGCAATAGAGAGTAACACTGGAGGCTCACCACCCTCGACTTGGAAATTTAAACTTGCTCTAGCCTGATTACTAAGAAGCCCATTGGCATCAGAGGCAAAAATGACAACGGCGTATTTTCCCGTGCTGCCCTTAGGAATTTCAACTTCGGAAACGGTCGAATAATTCCCAGAGCCAGCTCCGATCAATTTACCTTCGGCGATTTTCTCAAAGGGTGGGATAGGAGATCTAACAAAAAAGCTAACATCGCTGATGTTTTCTTCAGGATCGAGAATGTTAGCCGAGAGATTCAGCGGAATTCGTGCAATAGTCCCGTTAACGATTTGCCCGGGAGGGAGGTTTTCAAAAACTACCTCCGAGGGACTGAAATCGAAGTTTTCAATTTGGGGTGGACTTCCAATGTCCTCGTCTAGACCAGGAACGCTATCACAGGAGAAACTGAATATCCCAATAAACAGGATTATCAGGCCATGCCTCGCGGCCAATATTATATGCCCTTTTTTCAGACTCAAATGGTTCTACCCTTAGTGATGATAGGTCTATTCTGCGTGTTGGTAGCCTAGGTCTGGGTCCTAATTATTTAGATTGAAAGATAAATTGGTCTGAAGCTGAAGCAGACTACAAAGATTACAATACTTAGGATCCCAAGGGCTATTCTTTTAGGATCGAGAGGCTCGTGGTAGAGTACCGGAGGATGATCCACCTTAATGAAATGAACTATCAATAAGGTCCATAGATACCATCCGCTGTAACCAATTTGAGTTACCGTTGGACCTGCCAGACGAGCTGCAACAACCAATGTGACCATGGCCAACATACCGCCAATACAAAAAAGCCACTGATTTCTGTAGAGCCTGGTCATGAAGTAAAAAATGACTACGGAGATGATTGCCCAAACCATTAGACTGCCATATTTCCATTTTGCTGCAAACTCAGGCCCTAGCTCCATGGACAGTCCAATTGAGGCCGAAAGAACTAGTACAAGGACGAAGGCTCTGGCAATGATTCCATGCCATTTTTTGCCTAGCAACGCGAAAACGATATGGCCACCGTCTAGCTGACCAACAGGCAGAAGATTAAGTGCAGTAAAAAATAGGCCAAGCCATCCAGCAAAAAGGTATGGATAGTGATAGAGCTCAAACATCGGAGGAAAATTCTCCGAAAGACTAGCAATGGCGTTAAAAAGGAGCGAACCGCCTATGTAAATCGAAATCGTGCCCTCGGACTGTGGAGTCGCTTCGGCGAAGGCATTCGAGCTCGCATAAAGTTGCTCGTAAATACTATGATGTCCCGGTATATTCAGGAGGTATTCGAAGCCAGGTAGACGCCAAATCCCATATGCCAAGACTAACATTGCAGCGACGAAGCCAGCTAAAGGACCAGCTGCTCCTACGTCAAATAGTTTCTTGGTTGAGGGTATCGCCTGTTTGATTCTTATAACAGCGCCAAAGGAGCCGATTACAAAAAGATTGAATGGAGGAAAGAATAGAGGAGCTGGGATATAGTAGGGGAGTGAGACGGCTATTTTGTGAATGCGGGCCGCGAAATAATGCCCGAACTCGTGTACTGTAAGGAAAAAGAGAAATGCAGCTGAGTAACGAATGCCATCACGAAAGGCATATGTCCAACCGAGTCTTTCATAAAGTAATCCTCGACCAACAAGGAGATAGCCGGCAAAGATCGTTGACGCTACCGTAACAATAAAGAGAAGAAGATGAAGCCAATATTTGTCTCGCTTAAATCCGGGGGGCGTGAACCTCATTTGATCATGAGAATCACGTTCTAGATTGAAATTTTGCGGCTGGAACTCTTCAGGCAAATGTCTTCCTAATTAAGATCAGCGAGAGCCTTACTAATTCTTTCTAACGCTGTCTGTATGTCACTCATGGCAGCGGCATAGGACAATCGGACCCCTTTGGGAGATCCAAAAGCCGATCCCTGAACCAAGGCTACATGCCAATCTTCCAATAAGTAATAGCACATGTCCTCGGAGTTTGCTACTACTCGGCCAGACGAAGATCGTTTTCCGAAATAGGAAGAAACATCAGGAAAAACATAGAATGCTCCTTGAGGAAGGGGGCAAATTACGCCGGGAATGGAATTTAAAGTCTCGACAGCTAGATCTCTTCTTTTTCGAAACTCATCGATCATGGGCTGAAGATCAGCACGATCTATCTTCAGGGCAGCAAGTCCAGCTCTTTGAGAAATATTTGAAGGTGCAGAGGTGAACTGCCCTTGCATCTTAGATGCAGCCTTAACAACAAATTCAGGGCCGGCCATATAGCCTAGCCTCCAGCCTGTCATGGCGTAAGCTTTCGAGAACCCGTTGACAGTGACAGTTCGTTCCAACATGCCATCGAAGCTCGCAATACTCTTGTGGACAGCATCGTAAGTTATATACTCGTAAATTTCATCGGCTACCACAAAGATATTGGGATGCTTGCCCAAAATATCTACTAAGGCCGCAAGCTCATCAGGACTATAAACTGAACCAGTTGGATTTGAGGGAGAGCAAAGAACTAATAGCCTAGTGTTCTCATTAATGGCTTTACTTAACTGTTCTGGGCTTATTCGATAGTCATTATCCGCTTTCGTCGAAATCGTGACGGGAATACCACCTGCTAGTTCAACCATGGCTGGGTAACTGACCCAGTAGGGGGCCGGGATTATCACCTCATCACCCGGAGAACAAAGCACGGCTATTGCTTGGGCTACGGATTGTTTTGCTCCGTTTGAGCAAAGAATTTGATTTGGCTGATAAGAGAGGCCGTTATCCTTATGGAGTTTTTCGACTATCGCGGTCCTCAATTCAATGAGGCCTGGATTGGCGGTGTAGGTTGTGTGCCCATCTCTAATAGCAGCAATTCCTGCTTCCGCTATTGTAGCCGGTGTAGGAAAATCGGGCTCGCCGGCACTTAAGGCTATGATAGGATGACCTTCTCGCGCCAATTCCTTTGCCTTTCCGGACATTGCCATCGTAGCCGAAGGAGTGAGACCCGCTATTCTAGGGTTTATGGATTCGAATTGCATTACGAGACTATTTGGTTTTGCTTCGAAGGTAATTTTCTACGGGCTCAGGTACGAACAGTGATATATCTCCTTTGTGGAAATAGATTTCTCTCACCAATGTCGAAGATATAAGAGCGAATTTTTGACTCGGAAGAAGAAAAACTGACTCGACATCTGGACAAAGCTGTTTGTTGGCGTAGGCCATTCTTGCCTCATATTCATAGTCCCCAGACTGCCGAATTCCCCTGACTATAATAGTAGCTCCCGATTCACGAGCCTTATCGGCAATCAATCCGGAGAAACTTGAGACTTTCACCTTATCCAAATTGGAAGTCGATTTTCTGATGAGCTCTTCCCGAACCTCAAGAGAGAGAAGAGCGTTTTTCCCAGCGTTAACAGCAACTGTTATCTCGACTTCGTCGAAAATTGAGCAAGCCTTTGCCACAATATCGAGATGTCCAAACGTGAATGGATCAAATGACCCAGGAAATACTGCTTTGATCATAATTCTTAGGTTGAGAAATTAACTCCTCAGCTCTCATCTTCGTCTTGGCGAGGTTTCATGAAAATACTTACTGTGGTTCTACCATAGGGCCTAGAAGTGTCAAGAAACGGATGAGTTTTGAAGCTATGCCTCTTGTCGTGTTCAAGAAATAAATAGCCTTGGTGTTTTATGTGCTTCATAGCTAGATCGGGAATTTCTGTTAAACCCTCTAGCTCATAAGGTGGGTCAGCGAAGATCAGATCGAATTTTTGGTAGACTTCTTTTCGAAGATAACTCAAAGCATCCCCTCTAAGACAGCGAGCCTCCTTCTGAAGATCTAGCATATCGATGTTCTTCTTAAGATGTAGGACGACCTTGGTATTGCTCTCAACAAAAGTAACCTTTTCGGCACCGCGACTCATGGCCTCAAGGCCGAGGGCACCAGTGCCAGCAAAAAGGTCCAGAATCTGCGCCCCATCCAGTTGAAGCCGACTGACAACCATGTTGATAATGGATTCTCTAACTCGATCAGTACTTGGTCGCGTGCTAAGACCTTTTGGAGCGGAGAGTTTTCTGTTTCGGTATTTGCCTGAGATAATTCTCAATGCTAGGCGGCTCTTTTTAGAGCTGCGCCAAGACAAGCGGCATATTCTTCGGAAGACAATTCGCTTACTGCACTTGTTGGAGGCGGATCGAAAGCGATGAAGGGATCAATTTTAGACGGAGCATATCTGAAAATTTGCTCGAAGTTGATCGGACTCAGACGATCCATCACTTCTCCGTAGAGAAAGATATTACCTATTTGTTTGGGCGCTAATTTTAAGAGCTTTAAGATCGATGCGGTATAATAACTCGGATTGTTGCTCTTTCGGTTTTGCTCCGAATGACCAAATATCCATTTATCCTTGTCCACAACGCTGCATTCGAGGTGAGAATCAAAACATCCGAGTGCAATGATAGTGTTTCCAATTCCCTCGTCAAGTTTTTGAACTTGATTCAAACTGCTTTCCATGAGTGAGCCAACACTCCTGTAAGTCGTCGTGAGAGTATAGTTGGGAATAGGAAGATGAATGAGCAGGGTCTCCAGTCTCGCTATTATTGGCGAGCTAACTCTAATAACATGAAACCAGGTGTGCTCTCGACCTTCGATTAACTGAGTCCGAACGGGCTCATAACGTATGTCTCCCCAGTCTACGCCTGAATCGGATCGAAGCAGTTCACTTTCGTAGTGTATCTGATCTCGAATTTGCTCCTCGTCTGAATCCGATGATGCAAGCGTGAAAAAGGAATCGCAAAGACTTGAATTCAAAACTATCCCAAGACTTTCAGAATCGGAGTCTCCAAATACATCCTGCAATGAATCTGAGATAGCTCGAAGTTGACCAAGTCCCGATGCTCCAGACAGAGCCGCAACGAGATCGAAATCAAATTCGCAGCTCCCAAGCCTCCTTAGAATGTTTTGATCCGCTCCTTTAGATTGGATCTCAGCGTAGCGCATCAATTGGCCAGAAAACTCAATTGACGCTTTGTATTCCGCTCCCATCAGCTACCAGCAGAAGCTGGATAATATTATGCTACTACTCCCAGTTAGCAGCGTTCACCTTCGTAATATCTGGATCGAGGGTTCCGATCGCATCATCCGAATCGGGATCCTTGAGCTCATAGATTTTTACTCTAGAGGTGTCATTAATTGCGTATAAAAACTTTTTGCCGGTTCGAGGCGAGAATATCAGTGAGTCCATACTGAATCCGTTACCGAAAAGACTATCGGATTTTGCCCGAACGAAGTCGTTCGTTTTCGCGAATATCAAAAGCGAATCGATACTTGAAGGGAATGTCTCGTTAGCTTGCTGATAGTAGCGAAGTGAGGTTCGAACATTATCCATTCGGCCACGAGTGAGTTCCGTCATCGCCTTCTGCTCTTTGATTTTATTGTAAGGCTCCGTGATCGCAAGGTACAAATAGTAGCAGAGTCCAAGAGCCACAACTGCCAGTAGCAGTTGAGTTAGAATGTTTCCTGCACTTCTTTCTGAAGTCGCCATAGGATGTGTTTTCCCTGATTGATGGATGAAAATTCAATTATAGTCCGTAATACCTTCGGGCAGAGGGCATCAGTCTAGACCGAGTCAAAATAGGTGACTACCAAAGTTTTTGCAAACCATCACACAAATGGAAAGAATGATTGATTGGCGACCTATATATGATAGGCTTTCAATTTAGGGACCCTCAGAAATTCGCTTAGTTGCCCGCTCCTCAAATCTTAGAATCTGACGAAGGTTTTTGACCCACAGCTACCAACCAATCAGCAAGCATTTCTAAATGCTTCAATCCAATCCTGGCTCCAAAATGAACGCCTTTTTTACATTTGAAAAATTTGCGCGGGCTAAAATCGTTTGGATGCAGAACTAGTTAGGATTGAAAGCGATTTCCATTCAGTATCTGTTACATCAGAAACGCAAGAGGCAATACAGGTTGGAAGAACTGGTTTTTGAGAACTCAACAGACGATTACCGAGACCGTGCATTTAAGTTAGCAATAAAGGCTTTTGAAATCATTTCTTGTTCCCCAGCAAATAGCACCATTCGTCGTCACAGCAAGCTAGTTCAGCAACGTTAAACGATTTGGAGAGTTGTATCATTTCAAACTAATTGGATTGACAGTCTAACTCTTCGTTCGATGACCCCAGATCTACTTGTTAATATTGATCACGTCGCGACTCTCCGAAATGCTCGGAAAGAACAAATCCCAGACCCATTAGCTGTGGCTAAGGAATGCCTTGATCATGGAGCTGCCGGTATTGTATATCACCTTCGAGAAGATCGCCGACATATTATCGATGAAGACGTAAGACGTCTCTCGGCGGAACTGGATTGCAAGCAGGATTTCGAATTATCGATTGCGAAGGAAATTGTTGATTTCTGTTGCGAGATAAAACCCAATCTAGCAACCTTGGTGCCTGAAAAGAGAGAAGAAATAACGACTGAAGGCGGGCTTGATCTCCGAAACCAAACAGAACGGCTCTCCGATGCAGTCAAGCAGTTAAAGGACAATAATATTACTGTCTCGTTCTTCATGGATCCAAATCTCGACCAGATCAAAATGGCCAAAGACCTTGGTGCGGATTGTATAGAGTTACATACCGGTAACTATGCCAATGGCCTCACCGATGCCGAGAGAGTGGAAGAGTTAGCGAGATTGTCGAGCGCGGCCAAACTGAGCAATGAACTTGGTATGCGAGTCCATGCCGGCCACGGTTTAGACCTTCAAAATTATCAAGCCTTCGCCCACGCTGTCCCTGAATTGAAAGAAGTCTCAATTGGATTCTATCTGATAGCACGCTCAGTTTTCGTAGGAATTGGAACGGCTGTATCAGAAATGCTAAAGGCAATGAGAATTGCTCACTTGTCCTGATGGACCTGTCCATATATAAGTGCGGCTATGTCTCGATTGTCGGTCGGCCCAACGCAGGGAAAAGCACACTGATAAATGCTATACTTGGTGCCAAGCTATCGATCGTTAATAAAAAGCCGCAGACTACGCGCGATCGCATTTTGGGAATTCTGTCTGAGGAAAATTTGCAAGTGATCTTTTTGGACACACCAGGTGTCTTGGATCCGAAGTATGGCCTTCACAAATCGATGATGAAAAATGTTCAGCGGGCACTCAGAGACGCTGACCTAAATCTTCTGGTCATCGATCCGATTTCGAAAGACAAATTAGACCTTCCAATTTTGCAGACGGTGCTCGAGAGAAACACAATATTGGTGGTCAATAAAGTAGACCTTCTCAATGCAGAGCAGTTGGAAGAATGGAAGGCTTCAAATGCATCTCTCCTGAGTGGACATCACGAAGTCTTCTATATATCTGCATTGGAAAAAGAAGGAATTGGAGATTTACTTGAAGCCGTCAAGCTCCATTTGCCCTTTTCACCGCCCTTCTATCCGGAAGATATCCTTAGCGAGCATCCGGAGAGATTCTTTGTATCAGAAATAATTCGCGAGAAAATTCTTGACCAATTTTATCAGGAAGTACCTTACTCAACGCATGTCCAGATTGTGAACTTTAATGAGAATCCAGATGGGAAAGACCTTATTGACGCCGAGATAATTGTTGAGCGACAAACACAAAAGGGAATTCTCTTGGGAAAAGGTGGAGCCTCTATCAAAGCACTAGGGCAAGAAGCAAGAAAGGACATAGAGGAATTTCTAGGCCGAAATGTATACCTAAGACTATTCGTCAAGGTCAGAAAGGATTGGAGGAATAGCGATGGTTTTCTAAAGAGTTTCGGCTTTCCAACTCGATAGATTTCGTCTGGGAGCCATCCCGCGTGATTGACAGCATCACTTCTTTAGGTTTACTGAGAATCCGAAGTTTGATATCTCTTTTGCCAAAATCTCAGATTGGCACCCAATAACCTGAGATTGGAAATCGTGTCGGATCTTGTATTCACTCCTAAATATCCGGAATTTATTGGTAGGAGAATTTGAGAGAAGACTTTTTCTCAAGGCTCTGTCATCATCCAATAAGCCAAAGGCATCTCTGACAAAATGAAAAATTTGTCTGGTAGTTTCTGGAGCTGGGATCTCCTTCACTGGCCAATTATCTTCTATATATCGAGGAATATTCCATTCCGACTTGGTTTCGCATATTTTCTCAAGTTGACGGACTAATGCAATGGTGCCACCGAGTTTGCCCTCAATGGAGTGACCTGCTATATGTGCCGTAGCGATATCAACGATGTCTACAATCTCCGAATCGATCCTCGGCTCGTTTTCCCAAACATCAAGGCCAAGCATATTCATTTGAGCATTTTTGAGGGCTAATTCTGAAATTACACCTCCACGGCAGGAGCTTATCAGCCAAGATTTTGATCCGAGAATCGACAATTCCTTGGGACCAATCATTTGGTGGGTTTTGTGTGTTCCGGTCGAGGTCAAAGGGACATGTAGACTGACGATATCTGATCGAACAAGCAACTCATCCAGATCGATGAAAATATCAGACCCTGGCGTATTTTCTTCCTTCAGCGGTGGATCACACACTAGTACTTCCGCGCCCAACATTTCAAGGCGATTGAGCAATCTACTGCCAATCTGTCCACAGCCAACGATTCCGACCGTTTTTGATCGAAAATCTGTCTCCTTTTTGATCGCGAAATCGCATAGACAAGCCAGGACAAAATCGACCACACTTTCCGCATTGCACCCAGGCGCATTCGACCAGCGAATTCCGGCTTCATTAAGCGCCGCAACATCAAAATGGTCAAACCCCGCCGATGCGGTGCCGACAAATTGGAGCTGACTATTCTGGATATTTTCTTTGCTTACGGGACATTGGGACCTGACAAGAAGGACATCGATTTGCGACCAAGACATTTCATTGATAGCGACAGCCGATCTCAGCTCAAGGTCTCCAAACATGGCAAACGCTTCTTCGGCTCCCAATATCATATCGTCGCAAACTATTCTCATTCTGACTTCCGATTTTGCATGGATTAAAATTGTTGAATGACAAAGAGGGAGGCGAGATTCCTTATTGAATCGAAGACTTTCGATCTGCGAGCCTAGGAACAAGGAAAATAGGCCTACGTCTCACCTCGGCCTTCTGGAGCAAACTGGGCACCGCAATTTCTAGCCAATCAGCGCTTGTATGAAGTCATTGAGTTTCTAAGCCCTAACCCGATATCCATTTCTCAATCCAAGATGATTTCTGCATCTGGCAAGTCCTTATCGCTGACTGGATTCTTTGCAATCCTACTACTCGTATTTCTTCAGTCATGCGACACTTTCCTTGGCGATAGTGAACGTGACTTATTAAACAAAGACTTGGAATCACTTGTCCTTGAGGCCACTGATGGAGTGGGGAAGTCGGCCTTGATATCCTTCGACGATTCAGAGATCTCTCAAATTCCGGCCGATCCCAAGAATCCTCTTTCTCCAAGTAAAATCGAATTGGGAAAATTTCTTTTTCACGATACTCGTCTCGGTCATAATAGTCTACTAGAGGAAGGCCAATACTCCTATTCTTGTGCGTCTTGTCATCATCAATTGGCAGGCTTTCAAGCCGGTATAAGACAGGGTATCGGCGAAGGGGGTTTGGGATTTGGTACCATTGGAGAACTCCGACGGAGGAATCCCGAATATCACGAAGATGACATAAGTGTCGGATATGTTCGAGCACCTTCCATTCTGAACGTCGCAACTCAAAGCCTTTTGGGTTGGGATGGTAGGTATGGATCGGGGGGTGAAAACGAGTCAACTGTTGACCGATGGCGTGGGGCCGGTGTTGAGTTGAACGCACTGGGATATGAAGCCGTAGAAACTCAGGCTATTGCGGCAATGTCCGAGTTTCGTCTAAGCGTAGAGGCCATTCGAGAAATCGCCTCTTATCAAGAGTTATTTGGTCAATCGTTTCCAGAAAGAATTGAGTCGGAGCAGATAACTGACACTACAGCGGCATTAGCTATTGCCGCGTTTGAGCGAACTGTTGCTCCTAGCAAAGCTCCATTTCAGAAGTGGCTTCGTGGCGATCAACTTGCACTCTCGGGCGACCAATTGAAGGGGGCAATCCTGTTCTTTGGCAAAGCCAATTGTGCAAAGTGTCACATCGGACCGGGTTTAAGTGACGGGAAATTTCATGCCTTGGGGATGTCGGATTTGGAAGGCATTGGGGTAGTCGAGAATCCTAGCGTGCAAGATGAGATTAGCTTGGGTAGGGGAGGGTTTAGTGGAAATGTTGAAGACAACTACAAATTCAAAACACCTCAGTTGTACAATTTAAAAGACCCACTTCTCTTTGGTCATGGCTCATCCTTCTTTGCTCTAAAGGAATTGCTTCGATATAAAAACCTTGCCCAGGCAGAAAATGACCAAGCTCGAGATCAACTTTCTCCTGACTTCTCTCCTCTAAGATTATCAACGGAAGAGATTGACCATCTAGTTAGCTTTCTGGGTGGTGCTTTGAGAGACCCCAAACTTATTCGTTTCTCAACCAAAACAGTGCCGTCTGGCGACTGTGTGCCAAACAACGATATCAGAAGCAAAGAAGACCTCGACTGTCGGGTTTTTTAAGTGTCTGTGAAACCAGACGTTTTTGAGGTTTACAATGGCCCAATTCTTCTGTTTTGATCGCCTGATAAAAAAGTACAGTAACAAGGACAACAATGTGCCTTAATGGTGGTCGAATTTAGTCACATAAAGATCATTTGAATTGAATATCAACCTTCCACGAAGGCGATTCAAAGAAATGATGAAATAGATTGCTAAGTCTAATTATTACAAATAAATAGATCATTAATTGAGCCTGAAACAATGGCAAAAAGGACTCGTAGAGCCGGTCAGTTCCAAATTGGAGCAGCAAACCTTGGGTTTGCGTCTTTTCACAAAAGAATAATTGATGGCACCTGCCAATAAAAATCATATAGCTTTTCACTTCATTGTTGTTTGCGCAATAATTTCGTCTGCCTTTGCAATAGACTCGAGTTTGACACCCCACCGATCAAGCAAATCGAAGTCTGCCGAGGTGATCGTATCGGTTCCTGTTGATAGCTTAGAACTAACAGTGACCAACGAGGAGGAGCCTTTTCTCAATACGGAGGATTACATCTGGCTTGCTCGATGTATTTACTCAGAAACTAAAAGACCACATGAGCAAAAGCTCGTTGCTTGGGTCGTTCGAAATAGACTAGAAACAAAGTACAGAGGCAAAAGAACCTACAAAGATGTAATACTTGACCCCTTCCAGTTTAGTGCCTTCAATCCTGGCTACAAAGATTACGATCTTTACGTCAGGTTGAACGAGTCTAGCAATCTGACAGGATGGCGGACTGCTCAAAAAATTGCGAAAGAAGTCATGAAGGCTGATTCGGGACAGCGTCCTTTCCCTATTAATACAAGACATTTTTATAGTGAGGTATCTATGATCAATGGTCTCTCTCCACACTGGACTGAAGATCAAAAACCTATCGAGATACCCAATGCGGAAATTCCTGAAGAGCGTTTTCGTTTCTATGCTGGTGTTATCTAAAGAAGACAATTTCTGAAAAAAGCTCACGGCCTCTTGGCTGTGGGCTTTTTTTGTAATTCGGTTTTTGACTATTGCTATAGCTTGAACAGTCCACACCTTAGGAAGAACCTCTCATGGAAAGCCTTAGATGACTAATGGGATATGTTACTATTCTGCTCGTCAAAAGACCAAGAGAGCAAGTCTTCTAGGGGGAACGGATCAATGTATTTTCTGTTAATCCGTCCACTCTCACAGAATCAATTTCACTCCTTACTACTCTCTATGTACGTACCTCGACAACAACGAATGCTCGACCAATATCTTCAAGAGATCGGTCAAATAGCATTGTTGAAGCCAGAGCAAGAAGTTGAATTAGCCAGACGCATTAAACAAGGTGATCAGGAAGCCTTGCACATGTTGACAAGGGCCAATTTGCGTTTCGTTGTCTCGGTTGCAAAGAAATATCAAGGCCAAGGACTTTCACTTGCTGACTTGATCAACGAAGGAAATTACGGCTTGATTAAAGCTGCACAAAGATTTGATGAGACGAGAGGGTTCAAATTTATCTCCTATGCCGTTTGGTGGATTAGACAAGCTATCCTCCAGGCACTGGCGGAGCAAAGCAGAGTGGTCCGGCTTCCGCTAAACAGGATTGGAACGATATCCAAGATTCGTAAGACAAGTGCTCTTCTTTCACAAAAACACGAACGAGCTCCAAATCATCAAGAACTCGCTGATGCGCTAGAGTTGGATGTCGATAAGATTCAAGAAGCTCTTCAGCATACTGGAAGACATCTTTCAATGGATGCGCCTTTCAATGAAGATGATGACAACTCATTGTTGGATATTCTTCCGGATGACGACGAGACAGCTCCAGATGATACTCTCCTTGATGAGTCTCTTAAAATCGATATCGAGCGAGCTTTGAGTCTACTGCATCCTCGAGAGGCGGAAATCACAAGATTATATTTTGGAATCGGTCGCGAGCATCCTCTCACACTTGAGGAAATTGGACAGCGCTTTAGTCTGACGCGAGAACGTGTAAGACAAATCAAAGAAAAGGCACTTAGAAAGCTTCGACAAAAGCACAGAAGAGACGAACTGCAAATCCATATTGGTTAAGCAGTCTTCTGTCGTCAGAGATCAGTCTTCAGATAAAAAAGCCCGGAATTCATTTCTGGGCCTTTTTATGATCAATGACTTCTTAAAACGGTACTGCAGTCCGAACTCGGTAGTACCAATCGGGGTCTGGTGAAGAACCACGATTTAAAGGCCATCCCACTCCGCCCGCATGACTTATCTCAAAACCTCCAAGGTTTAGTGCGTTTTTCAATTCGAAGCCACCTCCAATTTGAGAGATCTTGTTGCTACGATTTTCGCTTTGCCAAATTTGACCGGCATCGACAAAAGCACTGATAGTCGCAGCTCCAAGCCCTAAAGTTCCTAGAACATTTGTTTGGAGCGAATTGGCAAAAGGAATTCTTAGCTCCGCCGACGCAAAGAACACTCGATCACCAAAAGAGTAGCGACGAAAGCCCCGAACACGATCTGAACGACCTCCAAAGAAAATAAACTGGTCGCCAGATGGGTTGATGTTGGCAAAGTCGTATTTGTTCAAATAGAGGAAATCTTGGGCAAAAGTTTTGCCAAACTGAGCTCTTGCTCGTCCATAGAGATAGAGTCTAGTTTTTCCCACAAGAGAAAGGATGTTGTAGATCGAAGCCTCCGGTCGCAAGTAGCCTTTTGAAACACCAAAGCCCGATGGAGCACCGGCAATTTTTATTTGAACACCTCGGCCAAAGAGCGGATGGATCAGATTATTACGCCAAGGTTTTTGTTGTCTCCATTTGGCTCGAAATTGAAAATCTAGCAATTTCCCGGTTTCAGGCTCAGGGAAGTCCTGGTCAAGCTCACCGAGATCGTCTCTATTGAGAGGGTCCGCCGAGTATGCCCTAATTCGAATTCCCCAATTTGCGATGTCCCAAATCCGCGCTCCCATTTCAATCGGCCAAGTTGCGAATAGCTCAGCACCAGTGTAGCGTTCAAGCAAAATACCATCACCATATGTCCGGCCCGTTGACGGTATTCTATAAATGTTGAAAAGAAGAGTTGGGTCGAAGACACGATTGAGATAGGACAAATTGAAACTCGATCTGCTTGAAAATTTGGCTGCTGATACTACAGACCACAATCCGATAGAATGTTTTCCGAGTGGATCCGACCATGTCCCCAATCCTGCAAAGCCATAGTCGTTAGAGAAGTCGGTATACGGAAACGCCACTCCTATCGCCTTCGTAATGTTCTTAATGGCTTTGTGAGAGTAGCGGTCTTGTATTAGGTCCTCTCGCACCCTTGTTTTCCCAGTAATCTTTAATCTCGGAGAGTGACGAGTCCAACTAGAATAGACTTTAGGTACCGTGCTTACAATCTCATCAGACCGAGTCTCTGCAGCAATTCTATATATACCGTCTCGTTGTTTGGAGCTTGTTACCTTGAGAAGAAGTGAACCTTTTTCGAAAGTCGAGTCGGGTGGAATCCAATCTAATATCTCAGCCCCGTTTTGTAGATGAGTTACCCTTTCGACTTTATTTATAGATGCGTCCTCAACAGCGGTGACAAATACGTTTGGGATATTATCCTTGTGTCCGGTAAGGAATAGAAGTGAGGAGTCTTCGCTCCAAGATGGGTCCTTATAAGTGGATTCGTCAGAAAGGACCGTTCTGACTTTTCCGTTAGAAAGATCCAAAATCCCGATCTTCCTTTCTGATTCCTTGCTAAATAACTCAAAGGCGATTTGCTTTCCATTCGGAGACCAGCTCGGCGATAGAACCTGAGTGTCGCCTACAAAATGAGTGATCAGCTTCTCATCTCCTGTATCGAAATCATATTCGGCTATGTTGGCCGTCATTCCGTCAGCAACAACATATACAAGTCTATCTTGGATAGGAGAGTAGCTTGGGAAAGATGCTCGTCGGTTTCTAGTTATTCGTTTCCTTTCGGCGGTCAGGATGTTGTAATAGAAAACGTCGTTTATTAATGAGCCTTTGGGTCCTCGAACTGTTGAAAAGTAGGCGATTTTGTCGCTGTCTTTGCTCCAAGATATTTGGTCACCAAAAGCAGCATCGTGTAGTCTTTGGACTTTTTCATTTCCGCCAGTATTGGGAATCAGAACCAACTGCCTAATGGGTTCGTCGATTGACTTCACGAATATACCTGCGTAATTAAGGCCGTCAGGACTAACCTTTAGATCTTGGATGTATTGATCGGAAATCGGGAAAGGGACAGAACTCAAGCTGTCCATGGTTTGAAGCTGTGCAGCTACGGAATTGTAGTAGATGTTCGTATGCCGTCGCCAGTCTTGGTAAAACTCACGATAGCTTTTGCCAGTCGCCTCCTTCATGGCGGAATAAAAGTCGTGATATTTCACAAGGCCAAAGAGACTTGTGGATCGATGTGCAAAAAGATTAACAAGAGAACTATCTCCAAACTGGTCGGCGAAATATCGTAGTTGGGAATTTCCTACTGCATACAAAAGCCTGCCATTCCAAATTGACTGACCATCGGAGAATGAGAGTCGGTCTTCGAGCACAGCCGTTCGGAGCCATTTTTCGCCTCTCGCAGCGTCCCATTTTTCAGTCTGATATTGGGCAAGCCCTTCTGTCCAAGCGCGATTTATCTGCGTCCCGAAAATGTTGCCGAGGAGTCCGATATTTGATCTAGTTGCTTGATAGTGAAAGATGTGGCCCAGCTCATGCGCCAAGACCTTTCTCAACCACTTCTCATTGCCTATCCAGATGTCGGCAAACTCATTGACATTTACCCATATATTTGTGAAGCCGTTGCCAATGGGAGCAGCGTATCCGTTAGCTATCTCATCTTCGTCGGAGAGAAAAATCCGAATCTTGTCTTTAAAGCTGACCCCAAGATTTGAAGACAGGACCTCGTAAGACTCTTCCGCAACGCTTGCCGCCTCATGTTCAATTCCTGCCAAATAGCTAGGATAGGAGATCTCGAAATGTTCGGTCTCCGCTGTTAGCCACTCAATTTCAGGATGATTGCGATCGTTGAAGATCGCAAATCCTTGTCCTGAAATCTCTTTTCCAAAAGATAAGAGAATCAGAATTGTCAGAAGTAAATTGAGTAATCTCACAAACAGTTTGTCCGGTCATGAGACCGAATTAATCAAAGAGAATTAGGCTTAAAAAATGAAGACAAAGGAGCAACAAATAGGATTTATTGGGACCGGTGTTATGGGAGCACCAATGGCTGGACACATACTAAGTCATGGCTATAAGGTACTCGTCTATAATAGAACAAAATCAAAGAGTGATCAGCTTGTTTCCAATGGTGCTACTTGGGCTGATCCCGTTCAAATTGCTAAGAAGTGCAACATCATTTTTACGATGCTCGGAGCTCCAGGAGACGTCGAGCAAATTTACTTCGGGCCAGAGGGATTATTGGAAAATGCGATGGCCGAAACTCGATTTTGTGATTTTACAACGTCCTCTCCAGAATTAGCGGCCAGGATTCAAGAAGAGGCAAAATCGAATTTGATGGAATCACTAGATGCTCCTGTATCAGGTGGAGATGTTGGCGCACAAGACGCTGTTTTATCTATTATGTGTGGGGGCATGAAATCTACCTTCGAAGAGCTTCTTCCCATCCTGAATTTGATGGGGAAGAATATTGTATATCAAGGTCCAGCCGGTTCTGGCCAGCATACCAAAATGTGCAATCAAATAACGATTGCTAGCGCCATGATGGGAATTTGTGAAGCCATGGTTTACGCCAAAAAAAGCGGTTTGAACCCTGATACCGTTTTGAAGTCTATACAATCAGGCGCGGCAGGTTCATGGGCACTAACCAACCTCGCCCCAAGGATCTTAAGGGACGATTTCGAGGCAGGATTCTATGTGGAACACTTCATCAAGGACATGGATATAGCCATCAAAGAATCGAAGAGATTAGGTGTATCAGTTCCTGGACTCGAATCCGCTC
This sequence comes from Rhodothermales bacterium, assembly GCA_965250215.1. GTDB lineage: Bacteria > Bacteroidota > Rhodothermia > Rhodothermales > DATKEJ01 > CBDFNN01. Next base: position 1,517,306 of record CBDFNN010000004.1, read on the forward strand.
GAGATCTCTACGACAAGGTCCGGTCTATGGGCCTTGGAAGAAAGGGGACTCAAGCTTTGTACCTCGCCTATGTGTCGATGAATTAATGCCTTTCAAAATTACCGCATTGTGACTCGCGGCTATCCAGCAGAAATAAATGCAAGAAGTTTTTATCGTTTCAGCAGCAAGAACTCCCATTGGGAGATTCGGTGGTTCATTATCCAAAATGTCTCCTGCTGATCTAGGTGCAGTTGCCATAAGAGGAAGTCTAGAGAAGGGAGGGGTCGATGGCTCATCTCTTGATCACTATGTCATGGGAAACGTATTGGGTGCCGGCCACGGACAGCTTATTGCTCGTCAGAGTGCCATAAAGGCTGATGTACCAGACTCTGTAGATGGATATACCGTCGACATGGTTTGTTCATCTGGAATGATGGCGACGATGAATGGCGCAAACTCTATCAAGGCTGGGGAGGCAGACTTGATAGTTACTGGTGGGACCGAATCCATGTCTCAGACAGGTTTCTATTTATCTCATCGGGCGAGATGGGGCTACAAATTCCTTTTGGGTCGACCCGAAGGTCTCGTTGATCTACTTCTCTATGATGGATTGACGGATCCTTTTACAGATGAAGCGATGGGAGTTCAGACGGAGCGCCTCGCGAAAGAACATGGCATAACTCGTGAGGAGCTAGATGCCGTTGCCTTGGAATCTCAATTGAGATCAGCTAAGGCCACCGAATTAGGAAGTTTTTCTGAGACAATTATTCCCGTCGCCTTAAAAGATGGGGAGCTAAGTGCAGACGAAGGTATTCGCACAGATACGACCATGGAGTCTCTCTCGAAACTTCGGCCTGCTTTTGACAAAGAAGGAGTCTTGACAGCTGCGAATTCCAGCCAGATAAGTGATGGGGCGGCTGCACTACTTCTAGCGAGCAAAAAGGCTGTTGATGAGCACGGACTTAAACCAATAGCCAGGATCCTTGGTCACTCAATTTCAGCCGGCGAGTCTTGGAGATTTCCAGAAGCTCCGATACCGGCCGTCAAAAAGCTGGTCGAAAAACTAGATCTTGAACTTACTGATTTCGACCTCTTCGAGAACAACGAGGCCTTCGCCATAAACAACATTCTTTTCGAGAAAATGCTCGGGGTCGGTCAAGAACGCTTGAATGTTCTTGGTGGAGCCATCGCCATGGGGCATCCAATTGGAGCTTCCGGCGCTCGTATCATAGTTACATTGATTAACGCACTAAGATTGAATGATAAGAAGCATGGATTGGCTTCCATATGTCATGGAACCGGCGGTGGAACAGCAATAGCTCTCGAGATGCTCTAAACTGCTCTGAATAAGCAGTTAAAAAATAATCAGCTATAATTATTGACTGGATTCCATGTTAGTAGTATATTGGCGTAAGGGCGGAGGCGTTCCGAATCATGCGTTAAGACCTAGTCAGGAGGCAAATGACAGGGCGATTATTAATAGTTGAAGACGATCTGGGTATTCGATACATCGTTACCAGACTGTTGCGAGGGGAAGCAACGGTTGTTGGTGTTGAGGGATTCTCCTCTGCTCTTTCTTTAGATAATCTAGATTCCTTCGATCTTTTTTTGCTTGATATTGACTTGCAGGAAAACAAAGATGGCATTGATCTATTGCGCCAACTGAGAATTCACGAGAGCTATAAAGGCCAACCCATTGTGGCTTTCACGGGAACGGTACGGAGGGGTGGCAGAAAGAAATTCTTGGATCTAGGTTTCGATGATTATCTGCCAAAGCCATTCACCAAAGGCCAGTTGATCTATCTGGTTCGAAAGCACTTGACGAGAAAACAGATGGCGGCCTAGCTTAATGAGTTGGCATAGCCAAACGCGTTTCACTATCATCTGTATTTTGGCGCAAACTTCGGAAAAATACTCCACTCTTTATATCTTCCACAGCTAATTATTGTCTGCAATTGGAGCCTTGCTTAGACGGTATCTTCAGGAATTCTCAGATTGGATCGTGAGTATCCCTAGATCAAAGAAATAGCCTAGGTCAAAGGCATCTCTTTTCAGGCGAATAAATAACTCGCAATCGGAAAAAGGTCAATTCCACCTTGGAGTTGACCTTTTTCTGAACTAGGAGGTTATGTGGCGACATTCAGTGTGTCTTTAATAGCTGTTGACGACTAGAACCAGTCCAAAATGAAATTTGTTGATTACGTAACGATTACCGTCCGAAGTGGAAACGGAGGAGCAGGAAGTATCGCCTTTCAAAGAGACAAGACGGGCATGGGTGGTCCCTGGGGAGGAGACGGAGGACATGGCGGAAGTGTAAGAATGACCGCCCGAAAGAATCTGTATACCCTCTTGGATCTTCGTTATAATCGCCACCACTTTGCTGAAGACGGTGGTAAAGGTGGCATCAACAATCGAACAGGTAAGAGTGCTGAAGACATTACGCTTTTTGTCCCGCCTGGTACGATTGCTAAAGACCGTGAGACCGGAGCGCGGCTAGGGGAGGTCATCAACGATGGGGACGTATTTGTATTAGCAAAAGGAGGAATGGGTGGAAAAGGAAATTCCTTTTTCAAGTCTTCTACTCAGCAAACTCCTCAGTATGCGCAACCGGGTATTGAGGGGAAAGAGAAAGAATTAATACTTGAACTTAAACTTCTTGCCGATGTGGGCTTGGTCGGATTTCCAAATGCAGGAAAAAGCACTCTCATTTCCGTCGTTTCGGCAGCGAAACCGAAAATCGCAGACTATCCATTTACGACTTTAGCTCCCCAGCTAGGTATTGTGCCTTGTACTAAATATCGATCTTTTTCGATTGCTGACATCCCTGGAATAATTGAAGGAGCTTCTGATGGCAAAGGACTTGGAATTCAGTTTCTAAAGCACATTGAGAGAAACGCAGTCTTGCTATATGTCATTCCGATCACCGACGAAGATCCTGTCGGCTCTTTTAAGATTCTTTCAAAAGAACTTGAGCAGTTCAACAAGGAGCTTCTCTACAAACCAGTTTGTATCGCTCTTAGTAAGATTGATCTCATGCCGAAGGATGAAGTGAAGGAGCGAGTAAAAGAGGTCTCCAAAGAATTGAAAGAGTTTGGACCTGTTCTACCGATTTCATCTGTTGCCCAGATGGGTATCGAAGATCTGAAATCTAGACTACTAAACATGGTCGACGATAATAGATCTGAATGATAGTCTATGAACCAAGTAAGAGCTACTCGAGGTATCTGACCCAGGAAGATCGCTATCTCATAGCCCTTTCAATGGTTCCAGCAATTGGACCTCGAAAAAGCCATTCCTTGCTTCGCTATTTCCGAAGTGCTACGGGGCTCGCAAAGGCAAGTGTCGATCGAGTTTCCTCCGTTCCTGGTCTAGGCCCTAAAATTGCCAATTCAGTCGTCCAAGTGATGGCAAAAGCTGACGAGGTGGTCGACCAACAATTTAGACTCGCTGAGAAATGTCAGGCCAAACTGGTGAGACTCGGGGATCAACACTACCCTGGACGTCTGGCCGATACATTCGACCCACCAGGTTTTTTGTGGGTCCGTGGAGATTTAGCGGCGCTGCGGACAATTTCAATGGCAGTAGTTGGCACGCGACATGCCTCCGAGTATGGCAGAAGAATGAGCCTGAAGTTTGCCAAAGACTTAGTTCGATTTGGCTACACTATCGTTAGTGGATTAGCATATGGAATTGACACGGAAGCCCATCGAGGAGCCTTGGCAGAAGGGGGGAGGACCGTTGCCATTCTCGGCTCCGGCGTTGATATCATCTATCCCTCGAGCAACCGTGAACTTGCCTCAAGAATATTGGAACGTGGATGCCTAGTTTCGGAATTCGCAATGGGTACAAAACCGGACCCGGGAAATTTTCCTAAGCGTAATAGAATAATTAGTGGAATGTCCGAAGGGACCCTAGTTGCTGAGGCCCGAGAGAAGGGAGGAGCTCTGATTACCGCGACGATGGCTTTAGATCAGAATAGAGAAGTGTTTGCCGTTCCAGGCCATGCGGATTCCAAGAAGAGTAGCGGCTCAAATGCCCTTATTCGCGATGGACATGCTAAATGTGTTTTGTCTGTTGAAGACATAATCGCTGAGTTTTCAACACTACCCGAGCAAGTCGAACTGTTCAAGAAAGAAGAAGCTGATTTATCAGATTTGAATCCATCACAGACACGAATTCTAGGTTTATTGTCTGTTGAAGGGAAGCATATCGATCAAATTGCACTGGCACTCAATATTTCAATTTCCGAGTCTCTAATTTGTCTCCTTGAGCTTGAACTCATGAATCTCGTCCGTCAGCTTCCTGGGAAAAACTTTGAGCGTGCTCCTGTTTAAATGGATGGTAGATCCTTAGTTGATTATCAGGTCCAAGTATCGACTCTTGAATATCAATTGAGGTGGAAGACTTAGAGCAGTTCTTTCTTCCTGAACTACCTTGGACTATGCAAGTAGATCTTGTCTGAAATGACAAGACTATAAAGCATCCTTTCTATGCCTAAGCTCGCAGCTAAGACATCTCTACTCAAGCAAAGTGGTATTCGCTCAATTACACACCTGATAAATGAGGTAGATGGAGTCAATTTGGGACAAGGTATTTGTGACATGCCTATACCTGATCCCATTAAAAATGGTGCGATCGATGCTATCCATGCCGATAAGTCTGTTTATACTTCTTATGCCGGAATTTCTGAGCTAAGAAATTCGATATTCGACAAGGCTCGCAACTTCAATAAGCTTCCGATATCATCTCCAGAGGAAATAGTGGTTTCTGGAGGCGCCACAGGGGCTTTTGTTTGCGCCATCTTTGCGACCCTAGAAGCTGGCGATGAGGTAATTTTATTCGAACCCTTCTATGGATACCACAAAAACCTCTTAGAACTATTAGAAGTCGATATACGCTACGTACGTTTACACGGACCTAATTTCGATGTTGATTTCGATGAATTTAGAAATGCCATGTCGTCGAAAACCAAAGCTATCATTCTAAATACGCCCTCCAATCCATGTGGAAAGGTGTGGAATAGGAAGGAGCTTGAAAAAGTTGTCGAACTTGCGGATGAGTTTGATTCCTATATCATTACTGATGAGATGTACGAGTACATGATATATGATGACCATCAACATATTTCTCCCGCAACAATTCCAGGAGCTTGGGACAGAACCATAACAATCTCAGGATTCTCCAAAACGTACAATATGACGGGTTGGCGTCTTGGTTATACGATTGCTCCTCAAGAGATAAGCGACAAAATGGGGCTTTTGAATGATCTCTTTTTTGTCTGTGCTCCGTCTCCACTTCAGTATGGTGTAAATGCGGCATTCTCGATGCCAGATAGCTACTATTCGGATCTTCAGGCGGCCTATGATCTGAAAAGAGAGATGATTTGCCAGGCTCTTTCCACAGTTGGTTTCGACGCCCCCAAACCTCAAGGGTCTTATTATGTGCTCGCCAACTTTGAGAATCTGTCAGAGGAACGTGAAGGCTTTGGAAACGATCAGGAGGCTTGCGAGACCCTGATCTACAAGGCTGGGGTCGGGACTATACCGGGAAAGTCCTTTTTCAATGATCCTGAAGACGGCCGATTCTATCTTCGTTTTTGTTATGCAAAAGAGGTGGATGTTCTTCAAGATGCCTGTGACAGAATACTAAAGGCTTTTGGATGAAACCAGAGGATTTCGACGGGGAGAATTTCAAAAATGAGGAGCTGAAAACAGGTGTTATTCTGCTTTCTCACCCGATGATGAGCGATCCTAATTTCAAGAGATCGGTAATTCTAATCTGCGAGCATAGAATTGATGGAAGCGTCGGTCTTGTATTAAATGATCCTATGGATTACGAGGTCGGGGAAGTAATCAAAGAACTCGAATCGAGCAAGCAAGCTCTTTTCAAAGGCGGCCCGGTCCAACCCGAAACCCTTCACATGATCCATAGACTTCCTGATCGAATAAGAGACTCGGAAGAGGTGATAGAAGGTCTCAGTTGGGGTGGGAATTTTGAGGACTTAGTTGATCACCTCACGATCTACAATTCTGATCCGAAATCACTTAGACTTTTTTCTGGATATTCTGGTTGGAGCAAGGGACAACTGCAGTCCGAAATCGATGAAGGTGTATGGATAGTTGCGAAACATGAGGCAGATGGTCTCTTTGAAAGTCCTCCCGAGAAAGCCTGGAAAAATGTTCTTCGGTCTATGGGGCGCAAGTTTGCCATTCTTTCAAATTTTCCAGAAAATCCAAGGCATAATTGATGAGTAGTGAGCCAGAAAAAGTAGCGACGGAATTGGTCTTAGATGTCCCTCCGGGAAACGCTGGAGAGACCCGCTTGGACGTGTATATCACGTCATTCATTCCAAACGTCTCGAGATCGAAAGCTCAGAAAGGCATCAAGGAAGGCTTGGTAACAATCGATGGGAAAATTGTCACGAAAGGTTCCTATCTCGTGCAGCCAAGCGAGCGCATCGTTTGTACCTTGATGAAGTCTCCTCCAATCGAAGCTCTGCCCGAGGATATACCCTTAGATATATTGCATGAAGATGATTCACTCATCATCGTTAACAAAGTCTCAGGAATGGTGGTCCATCCGGCCTACGGAAATCGGACAGGTACTCTCGTCAACGCTCTTTTGCATCACGTAGGAGGTAAGGGTTTGGCTTTTTCCAATGACGAGTTAGAGGGCGACGCCGGAAATCTCTCCACTAGAAACGCGGGACCACAAAACGCAGATGATCCAGCAATACGACCGGGTCTTGTACATAGACTAGACAAGGACACATCTGGGGTGATGGTCATCGCGAAGAGTGATGGCGTTCACGCTCATTTAGCAAAACAATTTTTTAACCACAGCATCACGCGAGCCTACAGAGCTATAGTATGGGGAATACCAGAACAAGAGGGGACAATTGACACCTTTCTTGGAAGGGATAACCGAGACAGAAAGCTTGTTGCAGTAGTTGGAGAATCGCGAGGAAAGCATGCCATTACACATTTCAAGGTTGTTCGGTCATATAAATATGCCAGCCTAGTCGAGTTTAGATTAGAGACTGGTCGCACTCATCAGATACGAGTCCACGCAAAGTACATGGGTCACCCAATTTTTGGCGACCCTAGCTACGGCGGCAGGTCTCTTCGGGTCGAGAACGCTCCTGGGAAAATTCGTAGCCAATATCAAATGGCCCTTAAGGCTATAAGTCGGCAAGCTTTGCATGCTTTCCAGCTTGGCTTCTTGCACCCTGAAGGCGGAGACTATCTCGAATTTCAATCCGACCCACCAAATGACTTTCAAGAAGCTCTTTCCTTAATAGAAGAAGCTGGTTAGGCCTGCTATCAGATGGGAATTAGAGCTTTTCGGAATGGAATCTTGAGGACTAAATTATTTTTCCCGAAGCAAAATTCGCATTGCTCAGTATGGAGAAAGGTCTTTGTTATCACGATCGATCCCCAACCGACAAATGAAAGGAGTAAAAGGTACTTTTGACATACTTCCATGGCAGTACTCTGCCGATGGAAACAGCTACCCTTCGTCATCTACTTGGACTAAGATTGAATCGGTTCTAAGAGAAGTACTCGGCACAGCTGGTTTTAGAGAAATACGAACCCCGATTATCGAACCTTTGGAGTTGGTATCGAGAGGGGTTGGCGCCGATACAGACATTGTATCCAAAGAGATGTTTGTCATACCCAGGAGCAAAGGTAATTACGTCCTTCGTCCCGAACTGACGGCACCTGTAGTGAGGGCTTATGCTCAACATGGGATGCAACAACAGGGTCAGGTCCAAAAACTGTTCTACATCGGAGCGTGTTTTAGGGCAGAACGGCCGCAAAAGGGGCGCTATCGCCAGTTTCATCAGTTCGGGGTAGAGCTGCTTGGAAGTGAGCACTATTCGGCAGATGCCGAGACCATAGTCGTCCTCATGGAGATCTATAAAAGACTTGGAATCAATAGTGGGCGCCTAAAACTCAATTCCCTTGGGAGTGCTGAAAACAGGAAAGCTTATAGGGCGAAATTACTCGACTACTTTGAGCCGCATCGGACTAAACTATCTGAGACCAGTCAAAAGAGACTTCTCACCAACCCACTTCGAATACTTGACACCAAGAATCCCGACGAGCGTGAATTGGTCGAGCTTGCGCCACGCCTCATTGATATGATTTCTGTAGAAGACCGAACGCATTATGAAAACGTGAAAAGACTGCTCTCTGCTTCGGGAGTTGAGTATACCGAAGATCCCTTTTTAGTCCGCGGACTGGACTACTACGGTCGAACAACTTTTGAGCTAGTCAGTGACGATCTCGGTTCTCAGAGTGCCCTCGCAGGTGGAGGTAGATACGATGCTTTAGCTCAGTCTATCGGACTGAAAAACTCAATCCCAGCTGTCGGTTTTGGGGCAGGTATGGAGAGATTATTTATTGCCTTGGAATCAACGAAGCAAAATCTCGAAGAGGCCAATGAACTTGACCTTTTTATAGTTTGTCTTAATCCTCAAGCTCTCGAATTTTGTTTCTCGATCATTTCCTCTCTTCGTGATTCAGGCATCTCTACTTCCTTCGATCTTCTGGCCAAGTCATTCAAAGGTCAGATGCGCGAGGCCAACAGGACGAACAGTAAATGGAGTCTTATCCTTGGCGAGGATGAGCTGGAAAAGGGTCTTGCGGTTTTGAAGAACATGGAAACAGGAGAGCAGGAAGAAGTAGAACTCGACCACGTCACAAAGGGACTAGTTTCTAAAATCAGAAAGGACAGTTAACTCCAGATAAATGCATCCTGAATTATTCACCATCCCAGGGACAGAGATCACCCTGTATTCCTTCGGACTGATGGTTGCCCTTGGAGTGATGGTCGCTTCTTGGCTATCTGGATTCGAGTTACAAAGAATGGTCAACACCGGTCGAGTTCCGACGGTGAAAGCAAAAGTCAAAGAGAAGGGAAAGGCGAAGATAGTCAATATCTCTCCCGCGGATCTTATGACCAACATCGCATTGATCGCGGCAGGAGCTGGAATAATGGGTGCTAAGTTTTTCTACCTGCTAGAGCATCTCGATCAATTTTGGGCTGACCCAGTTGGGATGATATTCTCTGGAGGAGGGCTTACTTGGTATGGTGGCCTATTAGGAGGTACAATTGGAGTTGTGCTATACGCGAAATGGAAGAAGATACCTGTCAGGGATCTTGCAGATGCGATGGCGCCCGGATTAATCTTGGCTTATGGAATTGGTCGGATCGGCTGTCAACTTGCCGGCGACGGAGACTGGGGGATTCCATCGGACCCCGATCTCAAGCCCGCGTGGTTGCCTGATTTCCTTTGGGCGGAGACCTATCCTAACAGAATTTATAAAGGCGCTGATATACCAGAAACTGGTGTCTATCCGACGCCACTCTACGAGACCATCGCTTCATTATTGATATTCTCGGTACTTTGGTCTTTGAGGAAGCATACGAACAAAGCAGGGTGGCTCTTTAGTCTATATGTCTTTTTCGTTGGCTTTGAGCGATTTCTAATCGAAAAAATTAGAATAAATGAGACCTACGAGATTTTCGGTCTTCAAATGAGTCAGGCAGAAGTTATTTCGGTTTTATTAATGGTGCTCGGGCTCGTTGGTGTCTTCATGCTCCGAAGAAGCCGATCTGTAGATAAATCCCATTCCAAGCCGTCCACCAGCAGTTGATTGCTGACTGCTAAGATTTCGCTCTCCATAAAAAAAGTTTCGATGCATAAAGGCCGTCCCCACCGATCTAACCATTCTTCGAGAAATAGAGGAGGTCCGTCAAAGAAGGTTCATACTATTCAAAGTATCGTTGGTCGAAATGCCGTAAGGGAGATGTTGGAAACTGAGCCGACAAGGATAGAAAAAGTCTACTTGGACCGGAAAAACAGCAGCCGGGACCTATCCGAGATTGGAGGAATAGCCAGAAAGTTTAATGTACCTGTGGCCTTTGTACCATCAATAAAACTTGACAAGTTGGGTGGAAGATCTCCCCATCAAGGTGTCGCGGCAACGATTTCGGAAATTAGTTACGCCGATCTCGAGCAGGTGCTGAGCAGCATTGCAGCAAATCCGGATGAAGTGAAAACAAAGAAGCCAGTTTTACTTCTCCTTGACGGAATTGAAGACACAGGAAACCTTGGTGCTATTCTCAGATCCGCCTATGGTTTTGGTACTTCTGCCGTAATAGTATCGTCCAAAGCAAGTGCTCCAATCACCGCTGGTACTGTAAAAGCAAGTGCAGGAACGGCCCACAAGATTCCAGTGGCGAGAGCTAGTAGTCTCACCAATTGTCTCCAGCAGCTGAAAGAACGAGGCTATTGGATAGTAAGCACAGCTGGCGATGCCGAGAATGATATCTGGGATCAAGATTGGGACAAACCTATCTGCATCATTGTGGGAGGCGAACATGACGGAATAAGTGAGGACGCCCGAAAGGGAAGTGACTTCGTTGTAAAAATCGAGATTGTGGAAGGTTTGGAATCTCTTAATGCATCTGTTGCAACAGCAATAACTTTGGCAGCGGTTCAAAGAGGTCGGAAGTGAAATCCTCTCGGCAGCTTGCTGATTAAGTCTAAGAGTAGACGCAGGCTCTTTTCGGCTGGGTACCGAACTACTGTATTGATGACGGGATAATAAGAAACCCCATCAATTGATCTGTGATAACCCGGTTCAAATTCCCACCACGAAAACTAGGATCAACTCACAAAGGCAAATGCTATGCTACATTTGCTACGATCGTTTGACGGGGCTTTGATCCCCTTTTTGAGGTCTTAAGAAATCTACTTCTTGCCCAATCCGTAGACGATCTTTCGAATCGTGTCGAATTGAAGGTAGCCATAGGTATCTCGAAGCCTTTCAATCGCTTCGTAGGCTGGAATACCGTTGCTACGCATAATGCGGAAACGCTGCCGGATTTGATAATCGCGAATAGCCTTTTCGCTCAATAAATTGTGCTGGGTCAGGACGCTGAATATATCGTCACTAATCAGTCCTGCTAATGGATTTCTCTCCTCTGTTACGGCGTACATATCTTCACCACGGCTTTTATTGAATTCTTCTAAAGCAATGGTAGGACTTAGCTTTCACGTGCTCAGGAAAACATGAGCGAACGGTCTTTTTGGGTGTCTCAATGGTCGTGGAGCGAAAGTGACTATCTACTTTCTAGCAACTTTTCTATAGAAGAAATCAAAGATCTTTATTAGGAAAAGTAGGAAGTTGAGCAGGCCCGGCGTATAAATTCTTGTCTGTCGATCGTTCTTGAAGTATTGATTTGTGGAGGCCGGACCAAGCCAATAATCTATCCTTGATCGCAGTGATGCTCCCTTTCTCCATTCTTTGGCAAAACCACCCAAATTGGCAAGTTTGTCGCAATATGGAAACATGTCTACTGGAAAAACGGATTCGATGTCAATGTTTGGATACCGGACCCTTAAATCCTCAGTCTGTGCCTTTAACAGCCGGTCAATATTTTGAGGTCGCTTTTCGGTATTTCCTATCAAAGAGATAACATATATGGCTTGAACCTCTGAAATCGTTGGGATATTCCCAATAATTGGTCTCGTGTAACCAACCGCGTAGGTGTTTTCAAATTTACAGTGAATGCAACCGAGGTAGAAATCTCTGAGTAACACCATTCCCTGCGTTAGATCTGATAGACGTGAAGAAAATCCAATTGAGGGAATCAGTAAGTCGGGCTCAAGGTCTATTTCGCTGGTCCGATCAAAATCGGAGAAAGCCCGAAAGGATCGATCTTTATTTGGGCCGATGACCTTGATCCTATCCTCAGCAATAGCATCCAGAAAGTCATCACTTTTGTTGTGAAACATGTTGAATAACTTACCTTTTGCACGATCATTTATTTTTCGATTCCAAAAGGCTTTTTTGTCCTGAGTCGATTTTAATTCGCTCTCTGTTTTCAGCCTCGACGGAAAGACGGATCGCAGTAGTTTTTCGAATTTAATCCTAAACTCGACAAAAAACTGGCCAACTCCGTTGCGGATATTTTCATGAATGGACAGCATCAATCTATTCCTCAGGTAATCGGAGGGCACATTCCTGATCGGATGTACTCTTGGACTGACCCTTATCCCCGACCGGAGAGACAGATAGACTTCATTCGCCTTTTCTGAGCGAGCCAATCTCTCTGCTGCATCAACTGCACTTTCACCGCCTCCCAAGACGACGATAGTTTTCTCCTTGATCCGATCTAAGGCTGAGAGATCTTCTAATAGTGGTATATCTGCCTCGACGGATTTCACTTGATCTGCCAAACCGGTGCAGAAGATGATATGCGAGAAGTCCTCTTGTCGGGATTCTGAGCTTTGGTCACGGATCAAGAGTCGCCACTTTCCATCAGGTAATCGATCGAGATTGTCGACCGAGGTATTCAACTGAATATGAGAAGAGAGATTGAAACTATCGACGAAGTCATCGAGATATCGACCATACTCATTCCCTTTGAAAAACTCATCCCATGGATCCGATAATTGGCCTATTTCAAAATTTTGATGACAGGAAAATTGAGTTGTGTATTTGGTTGAGGTAGAAAGAAACTCTGGATGGGTTTTAGCCCAAGAACCACCCCAAGAGGAATTCTTCTCGAGACAAATTATTTCCCAATTTGGGAGAGATTCCCTCGCAAACTTCAAGCAAATTAGCCCGCTGGGACCGGCCCCGATTATCGCCAAACGTTTTTTCAAACCACGGTAAGGCTTATCAGGACGAAGTTGAATTGGCCAGATTCCGGCACGAAAAGAAGTAGTTTTGTGCCCGCAGAAAGGCTTCTGGTCTTGGCGAATTCATCCAACATGATGTATATGCTCGCAGCGCCGGTGTTGCCTTTGCTTGCGAGATTGGTCCAATACTCAGGTTCCTTGTCCGACGATTCCAGTTGTTCGCGCAATACATTTTTCAGAGTCCTGATAAAAAAGTAGGAAGATATGTGCGGCAAAAGGCAATCGTAATCATCAAGATTTTCGCCTTTGGCCGTCATGGCATTGCTGATAAATTTTCCGACGGAGGGACCAAGATGCTTCGCTAATATTCGAATATCTTGACTGAGGAGAAGAGTCTTATTCTCGAGCTTCATACACAAAGGCGCCTCATGGGCGAAGGATTGCGAGAAGGTCCAATTGACTTCGAAATTGGTGCCAGTCGAGTCCGGTGTGCTACTCAGCAAAAAAGCGCCAGCTCCATCTGAGAGCATGAAACGCAGGAAGACCGACATAAACCACTTCGACTCTTTTATCTCACGATACATTTGAATGAAATCATAATGTGGCCTAAGAACCTTTGACTTTAGAATCTCCGAGGGATGTTCAGATCCGACCGCAAGGGCGTCTTTGTGTCCGCCAATTTCAATGGCCCGGTGGGCGTTAACGAAAGACTGGGCGGCAGAAGAACAAATACCGGAATTGGAATTAATCTCCAAGGTGTTATTTACAAGCATCTGCTCGCTGAGTTTACCGTGCAGAATGCTCGCCAGTCCAGGACCGTTATAAGGAGTATGGGTTGTCCCAGCTGAAAGATAGCCAATCTCATTTCCTGAGTAGTCAGACCCAATGCAATCCCTGATAGCCTCAACGGCTAGATCATATACATCATGAGTCGCCTCTTGCTTTTCATTCTGTGCATAGTGTCTCTGCGTAATTTTGTTAGCCGCGAGAATCTTCTTTTTTATTTTTGATTCTCCCATCATTTTCCCGAGATAGGTTTCAATTTGATCATTCTCGACCGGTGAGCCTGGAAGAAATGAACCAGTCCGAGTTATGTAACAAGACATCTAGATTCTATTAATTAGTGATATTGGGATAACAGGCTCGAAAGTGCTTAGAGCGAAGCTCTCCAAAAATATCTTTTGTCAAGATGGAGGTGAAGAGGCGGATCTAGACATCAAAGTATGATAGACATACTCATCGAATGCGATATGACCATATAGATATTGACTCGGATCAGAAAAGAAGACGCTCGAATTATAATGATTTCGATTGGCTGGCTCCGGGAGGTAAAAATCAAGATCTATGAGAACATCGTCGTGGTCTTTGTAGAGCATGCGCATACACCACAAAACGATCGAGTCAGAATCAAAGGAATTAAGTGCTTTGACGGTTGTCCTCAGATCGCCAAAAATTGTGATGGTGATTACTATCAGAATCACGACGTTGGTAGCTCCTAATAATTGAAAAGAGTGCTTCTTGTTTTCTTCGAGAGCTTTTTTACTTAGCTCCTCATGATTTATGGGTTTCTTACCCCTAAGTCTTTCGATTCCCGAAAGAAAATCATCTCGTGAAAAGTTATCTCCGATCTCGTAGGAAAGCTCGTCGTGACCGATGGTCAATGCATTCCTCCTTATTTGTTTTAGACTATCAACGTTAAAGTCTCCAAAAATGCCGTTGAACTTTTTTTTCTCGATCTCATGTTGCAAATCGGCATATTCCATCTCTGACATGAGATGTCGATAAATTATTGGCTCGATTTGAACGTGGCGAATGAAAAGCTCGGCTGCTTCATGCGTGGCCAAATATCTTGTACCAAGCGAGAGAAAAAAATCAATGCAGTAGCTTTCGAATCCCCATGGCTTTCGGTGAATGATAAATTTGATGGGAAAGACAATAGTTCGCAAGAAGAAATAGAAAACAATCAGAATCGGTCGTAGAAAAATGTAGTCCCATCGTTTTTCCTCCTCCTGGAAGATTGTATTGACATATTCAGTTATATAGGGGAATTGCATTTTCTGTTTGCGTCGAATCTATAGGACCAGCTCAAAGATAATTGGATTGCAATCTACAGGACAGGAGCCGTGGCACAGCGTAAAATAGGAACGCGGACCGGTGAAAATTATTTTCCAGTTTTATGAATATAGGCGGGATAAGTGAGTCACTATTGAAATCAAAGCTCATACCGGTTAATATTTCCATTGTCACAAGATTCTTAATAGCTACAAAACGACTTAATCATGCAGTCACTTACTATTGGTCGAGCAGTATTTGCAATACCCATGGCCATTTTTGGTCTCATGCATTTAATGAGCGGAAATGACATGGCTGGGATGGTACCTATTCCTGGAGGGGTCATTTGGGTTTACCTCATAGGAGTGGCATTAATCGCTGCCGCGGTGTCGATAATTATCAATAAGCATTCAAAATTGGCCTGTCAACTTTTGGCTTTGTTGCTATTGATTTTCGCCTTGACGATTCATCTACCTGCACTTCTGGAAGCAACGGCTGAAACAATGGCGGGACCGATGTCCAACATGTTGAAAGACATTGCTTTGGCCGGAGCCGCATTTGGATTCTCAGCGACTTTTGAAGAGAAGAAAGAGTAAGATAGAATTACGGTCCTTGGTTAGAACACAAATCCAAGGCTGAAATCGACTTTGTGTCGATTTACGGTACCACTAGAAACGGTCAAGTTGACAGGACCAATTGGTGTCAAAGCACCGATAGAGGCGAATGCCGACTTTTCATACTCTTCCGAGGTGATATCCCATTCCCAGTCTCTGAAGCCATTTCCCATTTGGACACCGGCCGTCAAAAATCGACTTTCTCGGAATTCTAGTCGAATAGAGGTCCAAGCTGTTTTCGTAACGTGTCCAGATAATTCGTCATGAGATGCGCCCGCAAACCGGCCTCGTTTGAGAATCGAAAAAGAGACTCCACCCAAAGTGGGAAGATAGTTACTTGGAGTAGTTTGCGAACTTCGGACTACTTCCATTCGGCTTTCTGCTACCCACTTTGGAGCAAAGTTTGAGATATGGGCGAAAGTCAGACTGTGACGGGTCATGTTTACGTCTGAAAGAAATTGGTCTGACGATTTGTCTGACTCAATTTGAAGGAGATTTCCCGATGATGGAAAATAGCTACGATCTAGGGTATCGAACCAGAGTTTGACAAAGCCAATGAAGGGTGAGTTATCAAATGAACCCAAACCGCCTGGAGCAACAATTGGGCTAACCACAGAAAGCTCCTTTCTGACTCCGGCGCCGATAAGAACTGATTTTGCATAGAGTGTCGAGAGTGCGAGCTCTGCCGAGTATGTCCGAATATTCCAAGTTGAGGTCCGCTCTCTATCGAGAAAAAGGTCTTGGATTCTGTCGTCCAGAATCGCGATGAACTGAAAGCCAAAACGATTTTTTATTCCAAGACCGACTAGATATTCAGAAGCTAAATAGAATCTCTCTCCTAGTCTAGCGTCTAGAAGCCACTTCGATCCCCTCAGTCCAACATTCCAATACGTCGCGTTTGCAAGCAGAGAGGCTTTTTCTCGATCGTCGAATCTGAAACCAATACGCAAGTTGTCCTCTTTCTTCTCCTTGACCTTGATGACCATTCTATAGCCGAGATTCATGGGCCTCAATTCATAGGTGACAAGCTTGAAAAATCCCGTGCTAAAAATTCTCTCGACTTCTTCTTCTAGTGCTATTTTTGATTGCCACGAATTGTTGAGCGTCTCTATTTGAGACCGAACCACAGAAACTGGAATTTCTTGAAGACCTTCGACGATGGTGTCCTCTATCAAAACGGAGTCTACTCGGGCTAGAAGACTCCTTCGAAAATTAGCAAGCTCAATTCCTTTGGCGGTGAGGTCGTGTTTAATATCCTCGACCAATTCACGTGCTGATATACGGCCCTCTTCGATTATCTCTTGGGGGCTACTAAAATCTAGGATACCTTTGCCAACTAGCTTTGGTCTGATTAACACATCGCAATATTTTCTTTGTATTCCGTTCGATACAAACATTTGGAAACTTGCCGCCTGGACAACCACGTCGAGAGCTGACTTGAGCTCATCTCTATTCGAAAGGTCGGAGGATACGTCGGCACAAATGAGGTAATCGGCGCCAAGGGCGGCGACATCTTCTGCCGGAAGATTTCTGATTGCCGCTCCATCCACGAGGAGTCTTCCATCCAGCTCAACTGGCGTTAGTAATGTTGGGACAGCCATTGAGGCTCGAATAACGTCCGGCAAGTAGCCAGATCTAAATGGGACCGCAACACCGGTTTCAATGTCTGTGGCGACAGCTACAAAGGGAATGGGAAGATCATCAAAATCATAGATTCCGATTGCTGGCCACATGAGGTTATTTAACATCGCTGAGACTTTTTGGCCCTCGGCAAATCCGGTTGGAAGTCCTACCTTCCTTCGATTTCTTAATGGGAGAGTCAACACATACTTTCCGTCCCTTAGTTTATTTTCCATGCTCATGGGCCGCCGTCCCGATGCCTCGTCAAATTTGTCTGCCCAGTCCGTGGTGTTAATGAGGTATTCAATTTTGTCAAGTGGATAACCCAATGAATAAAGCGCTCCGGAAACGGCACCCATGCTTGTTCCGCCAATTAGATGGATCGGAATGTCGTTATTCTCTAGCACTTGAAGTACACCAATATGGGCGAATCCTTTGGCACCGCCACCGGATAAAACGAGTCCAACTTTTAATTGCTGATCTTCCGTTTGAGCCAAGCACGTCACTGAGACACCTTGCAAGAACAAGAAAATTGTTGTCAACAGGTAGTGTGAAAATCCTCCTTTTATCATTTCAGCCAGATCAGACCAAAAGTGGCAAACTGAAAGACAACTCCTCTAGCGAGGACGTTATTTCCACTTCACCCTCGGCATTTATTGAGGCTAATTCCTCAAGCGAAATGGTCTCTGCTTTGGTTTTATCGTAGGGGCCTGACACCTTGATGTAGTTGTCTGTAAAGCCGCTCATTTTGTCTCCCTTTCTTGATTTCTCCCAAAGCACTTTTCTTTCAGTATCAAGATGTTTCAAATAGAATCGTCTCTGGAGTTTCTTAGAGAGCTCACGCAGAATTGCGCTTCTTCTGTGCCTTTCTTGCATAGGGATCGCAGAGAATTCGGAGATCGCTGTCTGCTGCGCAGCCTTAGTATTTTTTCGCTCGGAATAGGTGAAAACATGGAGGTAAGAGATGTCCAGAGACTCTAGAAAATTTTTCGAAGCAAGAAATTCCTTATCTCCCTCTGCAGGAAACCCTACAATTACATCAATCCCAATGGCAGCATTTGGAATTATTTCCTGAATGAACTCGATGCGAGATCTGTATAGATCAGTTTTGTACCTACGTCGCATTTTTCCTAATACAGAGTCGTCCCCGCTTTGGAGTGGAATGTGGAAATGGGGTTGAAAGGCTCTCGATTCCGAGACGAAGCGAATAATATCCTCTGAAAGGAGATTCGGTTCAATCGATGAAATCCGAAATCGCTCAACTTGCTCAATTTGATCAAGCCCTTTTAATAGCTCAAGTAAATTACTGTTTGAGTCCAGGCCATAGAGTCCCAGGTTGATACCACTGAGAACGATTTCCTTATATCCAAGATTGGCAACTTCCTTGGCATGTTGGAGAGTATCCCCAAGAGGCCTAGATCGACTCTTTCCTCTGGCCAAAGGAATGGTGCAGAAAGAACAGGTGTAATCGCAACCATCCTGGACTTTCAAGAAAGCCCTTGTTCTGTCGCCACTAGAAAAAGCGGGATTGTAGAGCTGAGTGTCATCGATACAGGAGACGTGGATCTGTGTCTTTTGAGCTCTCTCGAAGTCACCAAGGAGTTCGAATAGTTTGAACTTTTCATTGTTGCCGAGGACAGCGTCAACGCCATCGATCGCTGCGATTTGCTTGGGCTCGAGTTGTGCATAGCAACCGCTAACCACAACGAATGCATCGGGGTTAGCTCTTTTCGCTCTACGTATCGCGTTTCGACATTTTTTGTCCGCCTGATCCGTTACGGTACATGTGTTTATAATGGTAACATCGGCGGGATCTCCAAAGTCCACTATGTCATATTTCCGGGAAATAAATTCTCGGGCAATGGTACTGGTTTCTGCGTAATTTAATTTACAACCCAGGGTGTGAAGTGAGACTCGGTTCATGAGATCGAAGAGATTAAGACCGACGATAGAACGGGAGCATTTTCTGGTCGTTCCTATGCATAATAACTAATGTCTACTTGATAGCTCCAGAAGGATTTCCGCAGATAGCGATTACAGTCGGCTTGTCGATATTGCTATGCGTTTTTGCTTACTTCGTCTCGGCATCCTGGCTAAGAATACTGCTCGTCGGATTGGCCGTCGTACTTATCCTATTCAGTCTGTACTTTTTTAGGGATCCAGAGCGACCTATGATGTCCGATGCCGAGAGGATCGGGAAGGTCCTAGCTCCGGCCGATGGGAAAGTTATCGAGATTGTTGCAGAAAAGGACGAGTACTTTGTTAAAGGTGACGTCAATCGGATTTCAATTTTTCTATCCCCACTGAATGTGCACGTCAATAGAATTCCAACAGACGGTACCATTGATTACGTCGAATACGTCCCAGGTGATTACCTCGTTGCTTACCATCCTAAGGCAAGCGAGAAAAACGAGCGGAGTATCATTGGGATGACAAGTTCTTCGGGTAGCAAGTTGGTTTTCAAACAAATTGCAGGGATGATAGCCAGGAGAGTCGTATTTCATGTCAAAGAAGATCAGGCTGTTAAAGCGGGGGAACGCTTTGGTATTGTTAAATTTGGCTCGAGAATGGATATTTTACTAGATCCGGGAGTTGAGATCGATGTAAAGCCGGGTCAAAAAGTTGTCGCAGGTGTCACACAGATTGCTCATTTAGACTAGAATGAAGAACGAACCGCCAGAACAAGGATCAAAAAAGAGAAGCGTCGAAATGAGGCGCGCTTATTCCGACTATCGTCTCTCAATGATAGATCGGGCGAGCACACAGCGAATTCCGAGAAGGGCTGCAGTCCCCTCACTCTTTACTTTGCTCAATTTGCTTTGCGGTTTTGTTTCTCTTGTTGAATCAGCTAGTGGTAGATTTGAAAGAGCCGGCGTCTATATTATCATGGCCGGTTTTTTTGACACACTTGATGGTATGGTTGCTCGTCTGACGAACGGCGACTCCGAATTCGGCATTCAGCTCGACTCACTCAGTGATATTGTATCGTTTGGGGTTGCCCCTGCTTTTCTTCTTTATCACGTCGGACTGAAGGATTTTGAACTTATGGGGCTATTGATTGCTTCTCTTCCAATGATTTGCGGAAGCGTAAGACTTGCTCGTTTCAATATTTCATCAGAAGGTGAAAAAAATGGACATTTTGAGGGCCTTCCGATTCCAGCTGCAGGAATATTGCTTGTTGCTCTAGTCCTGACTTCAATCGAATTTCCCGACTGGTTCGACTATTTCGTGTGGGGAAAGCTTTCCGTAATTGTGCCCTTTATCATCCTCGTTTCAGCCTTAATGGTATCAAATGTCCAGTTCGATACTGTATCGAAATTGACCGCACGTGGTATTAAAGAGAACCTCGCAGTCTTTCTTTTTTTCAGCCTAGGAGCTCTGTTGTCTTTGATTTTTCACGCACCTGGTATCCTATTTTCAATTCTTGCCTATCTAATTTTCAGCGTCGGTCGGGCTTTTTACCGAATGGCTATAGCCGTTGCTGGAGCAGACCTGGAGAGTTTTCCAGAAAACAACTAATTCATGCATAAAGCTAGTATTCAAATAAAACTTCGATCATCAATCTTAGACCCCCAAGGGAAAGCGACTCATCATGCGCTTGGTTCACTTGGCTACTCTAGTATTGAGCAAGTCAGAATCGGGAAGTTGGTTGAGCTAATGATCGACGAGAAAGACGCCGCTAAGGCGAAGTCCATCGCGGAGGAGGCTTGCGCAAAATTGCTTGCTAATCAGGTAATGGAGGACTTCGTGGTCGAGATTGAACCTGTCATCTAGTGGCGAAGAGTTTGGAAATAGTGATGTGGGATCCTCTCTATAGCGGAGAGATTGAGACATTGGTGATTGAACAAATCGATGACCAAAATTCGCCAGTAGATCCATGGATCGTTGTGCTATATAACGATGAGATTCACACCTTTGAGGAAGTCATTTCCCAGTTGATTAAAGCAACAAAGTGTACCACAAACCAGGCGGAGCTTTGGGCCTGGACCGTGCACTCGAAAGGGAAGGTAGCGGTCTTTGAGGGGGAGTTTGAGAAGTGTTTGCGGGTTTCTGGGGTTCTAAAAGAGATTCAATTGGTCGTTGAGGTGCAAGGATAATGGATCGCAAACCAAGAGTATTTCGAAAAGAGAATATCGACGTTTCCTTTCTGTTGGAGCACTTGAATTCAGATGTTGGCTTGTCGTTTGAGGTGGTCGTTCCTGGCAATCAAGAAGGGAGGCTCATCACCGAAAAAGATCTCCATCGGCCAGGTCTGGCACTTGCCGGCTTTCTAAATCTCTTTACCTTCCAAAGAGTCCAAATTATTGGCAATACCGAATCACAGTATTTAGCCCATCTCGACATAAAGGAAAGGAAGAAAGCATTCGGTAATATTGTTGGATACGAAATTCCTTGTTTGATCATAAGCGAATCCAACGAATTTCAACCTGAGCTCGCTGCGATGGCTGCAGAAAAGGGGCTGCCGGTATTTCGCTCCAAACTTAATACATCGTCCTTGATGTCCTACCTACAGGATTTCTTAGGGGATCAATTTGCCTTACAAAGAACACTTCATGGCTCCCTGGTAGATGTTTACGGAATTGGGCTTCTTTTGACGGGCCAGCCAGGAATAGGAAAGAGCGAGGTCGCATTGGATTTGATTGAACGAGGTCATCGGCTGGTAGCAGATGACGTAGTCGTCGTTACGAAGAAGACAGAAAAAGTCTTGATGGGGTCTGGAACGAAATTGGTCGAGCATTTCATGGAGGTGCGAGGCCTAGGAATCGTCGATATTCGTGCCATGTTTGGAGTCAGGGCTGTGCGGTATCAAAAACGAATCGAAGTTGTGGTCGATCTACACCTTTGGGATTCCGATCAAGAGTATACTCGCATAGGAATGATTGATGACGATATCGATTTGTTGAATGTGAAACTGCCGCGAGTAAAACTTCCCATCGTACCTGGCAAGAACATCACCGTAATTTGCGAAGTCGTCGCGATGAACCACCTTCTTGATCACTATGGCTACAACGCCGCTGATGTTTTTTCAAATCGATTGAATGAAAGGATTCGGTTAAAAAAACAACAGTCGTCTTCTCCGGGTAGAGGAATCGAGTATTTTGAACACGACTATGAATGATTTGAAAGAAAAATCAATGATAGTGGAGCTTTCAAGTGATCTAATCTTGCAAGGCAGTGTTCGTTAGCCTATTATCCAATGCCTAGTTAGGAGAAGTGATGTCGGCGTGTTTGAATACACCAGAATTCAAGCATACACCATTTCAGACATCAATGAAGAAGTAACTCAGGCTGAATAAATTGAATTGGAATCGTCTGTTAAGAAATTAATGAAGTCCCCTAGAAATCAGTACTATTACTACGATCAAACGCAATGCACGTTTGTCGAGGTTAAGTCGTCCAGAGAAAAACAATTAGCTAGGTTGGGATCGTTCTTAGGTGTTTCTCTAATCTTCGCCGTTCTCATGGTCTTAGGCCTAGGAGACTCGATTAGAACCCCTCAAGAATTCGCTCTCCAATCAGAAAACGAAGCTTTAATTAATCAACTCAAATCGGCGGATGAGCGTTTTGAAGATTTTGACTTTCAATTGTCCGAACTTGGTAAAATGGACCAAGATCTTTATCGGACAATTCTTCAAGTTGAACCGATTGATGAAGATATCAAGCAACTTGGAGTTGGTGGAGCTGATGTCTATTCCGAGTTTGAGAAATACGGAGGTACTACTCGAGAGTTGTTAGTTTCTAACGCATCGAAATTGGATGCGCTTGATCGGCAGCTTCAAATGCAGCTTGGTAGTTCCAAAGATCTACTTAGCATTGCAGAAAAGAGAGAGTCTAGACTTCTGGAAATGCCAGCGATCATTCCAATCGAAGGGAAGCTAGTTTCTGGATTTGGAATGAGATTCCATCCGATTGACCGCGTTCGGAAGGCCCATCATGGAATTGATATTACAGCCGATCGCGGAACGCAAATCGTTGCAGCTGGAAACGGTGTAGTTTCCTACGCTGCTAGACGAGGTAACTACGGCAATACCGTCGAGATTACTCACAAGAATTCTGGCTACGTTACCAGGTACGCCCACCTTTCTAAGATTGATGTAAAAGTCGGTCAAAAGGTGACGAAGGGAGATCCAATTGCTAAGTGCGGAAGCACTGGAAGATCAACAGCTCCCCATCTCCACTATGAGGTCAGAACAATAGGTTCGAACAAGCCTCTGAATCCGATCGACTTCTTTGCTCCGGGGATGAGTCCCAAGGAATTTCAGAAGCTCAAAAAGAGATCTGAGTCTACCAAGACCTCTCTTGATTAGAATTGAAAGGCCCGTTGTTTAGCGGGCCTTTTTTATTATATCATAGTCTTTTTTAGGTAGCTCTTGCATTTGTCGTCACTGGAACCTATAGTCACGAGGAACGTCATTTTTCGACTTTTCGAAGTGAACGATTCTCTTAACTAAACCTCGTCAAATTGCCCCTATGTACTGGACTCTGGAATTAGCATCGTACCTCAAGGATGCACCTTGGCCAGCTAGTAGAGTGGAATTAATTGATTATGCCGACAGAACCGGTGCGCCGTTCGAGGTTATTCAGAATCTTGAGGATATTCAAGACGATGGTGAGCCCTACGAGAGCATTGAGGAGATCTGGCCAGAATTCCCTTCTCGCAACGACGACTTCTATTTCGAGGAAGAATAATATTCTTCCCGACACCAATACGCTATCACACTGGCGCCGATATAGTCGGCCGGGAAGGTGGTCTCTTGCCGGTCTAAGTTTACTGCTTCTGGTTCATCTCTTATCCAGCCCTGTACATGGCCAATCTATAGATTCGGATATTGAGACCAATCAAAATCCGGTCGTAACAAAGGTCAAGTTAAAGGGCGATCTCATTTTCCCAAGGCTCACTGTTGAGTTGCAGCTCAGAACGAGGGCAAACCGGCGACTATTAGGAATTCCTGGTGCTTCATTTTGGGTTTGGCTCTACCAACTGGGCGAGAGGGGATGTTGCCTTAATGAGCGCATTAGTCAAGCATTTAGAGAGAGCGGTGAACCACCTGCCTTTTTAGACACTCTCGTTGTAAGTGAAGATGTTGAAAGACTCAGGCAGTTTTATGCTCAAGAGGGCTATCGAGATGCGAAGGTTAGATCTGAGGTTAACATTGCTCGCATCGGTGGAACGGCATCGGTCGACTTTGTTATTGAACCTGGAATTGCTTCGGTATTGCGAAAAGTTGAGTTTTCCGGATTGGAGGTTCTTGATGATGAGCAAAGGGCGGCTTTTTTTGAAAACTCCCTGCTGGTTTCGCCTGATCCCGATCACATTGGCAAAATGCAAAACGTCCCGAGTGGACAGCGATTTTCGGAATCCGATTTGGTACTTGAGCGAACGCAACTGATAAACTCTCTTCGCGATTTCGGATTCGCTCGTGTCGTCCGCGATTCTGTAAAGGCCTTTGTGAGCCCGGTTATTGGAGACTCGTTCGACGTAAGAATTGACGTTAGTCCCGGTGAGCGCTTCAAGTTTGGTGATGTTGACTTTTTTGTACAAGGACCAGAGACGAGTGAGCTTCTCGAGGACACGCTTTTCAGTTCAGATGAGGGCTACGTCCGACTTCGGAGAGAAAACGAAAAGAAATTAAAAGGGACTGCAATATACAATCTCTTAGAATTCAGACCAGGTGAGTGGTTCAATCAGAGTAAAGTTGTCGGAACCAAGAGGAAGCTGGATGGAATTGGCGTTTTTTCATTCTCTGATCTTTTCGCCCAAACCCGAATCCGCAATCGGCCAGATTCTGTTGATCGCCTAAACTACAGAGTAAATCTCCAAGCAAAGAGAAGGCATCAAATCCGCATGGAGGGTTTTATGCTTCAGAGAAATGCAGTTTTTGGCGTCGAGACAACAGACCAGATTGGGGTTGGTGCCGGGGTCTCTTATCGGAACGGAAACCTATTCGGAGGAGGCGAGCAGTTTCAGATTCGTTCATCGGGTTCTTTTGCGGCAGATCTTCAGGGCCTAGATCCATTCAATACGACTCAGGGCGAGATAGAGACTTCGATAACCCTTCCTTATCTATTCTGGCCAGTCAAAGCTCTAGATAGATTCTCGTCGTATGGAAACAGAACGCGATTTTCTCTGAGTCTATTGACAGCGAGAAGAGAAAATCTATTTATATCAATTAAGGCTCGGGCGTCTGCGCAATTAGGAATTGAAATGAGGCATTCTCCAACACTAACCTCCTTTGTCTCTCTAGTCGATTTCAATCTTTCTGATCCAGATACTCTTTCCGGATTTTCAGAGCGTTTTCTTAGTCTTGTAAATGATGCCGTTGAAAGAGAAAGAATACTAGAGGATTATAGTAGACCGCAGATAAATAACTCTCTTCGCTACACACTTCGATCTGCATCTGCGGATTTGTTCAAACGAGACAAAGGCCATATTCGAGAAACCTCTTTTGAAATTGGAGGAAATGTACCTTACTTGCTTGACAGATTTCTCTTCACTCCAGACCAAATAGAGGGTGACATTCCCGGATTTGAGTCGAATAGTCGCTTGATCTACCGAAGATACGTCAGGCTTCTGGCTGACTTTAGACAGTACAAGCCCTTTGCATTGCGTTCGAATTTTGCTTGGAAAGCCATCGCCGCTTGGGCTCATCCAATAGGAAAAACCCCATTGGGTAGATCTGCCTCTGTGCCATTTGACAGAAGGTTTTATAGCGGTGGATCGTCATCGGTTAGAGGATGGGGGCTACGAGAATTGGGGCCTGGTGAGATCTCTAGCCGGCAATTGTCAGAAGCAATCATTCTGGGTGGAGACATCAAGTTCGAAGCAAGTGCCGAACTTAGAACGGTGCTTCTTCAAAATCTTCTTAAGGCCGACTGGGCGACTGTTCTATTCGTAGATGTTGGCAACGTTTGGTATGGGCCGCGGAATTCGGGAAACAGCAATGGGAAATTCAAATTCGACTCTTTTTATAAGCAAATGGGGCTTGGAAGCGGAATCGGAATGAGGACGCTCTGGGATTATTTGATCATCAGATTCGATCTCGGCTTCAAGATCAATGATCCGGTCAGAGGTATATTCCCCGATGGTCTTAGACCACGAGCACACTTTGGAATCGGGCATTCATTTTAATGTCGTACCTTGCCAAATCACAAGATTTTCTGCAATGAGTAATGGATTTAGGTTCAGTTTGCAACGCCTATTTAGGAGTTCTAAAAGTAGTGTTGAAAGCGATGCTCTTTTAACACTTCAGGAGCTCGATGCTTTTTCTCATATGAGTGGGAATTCGCTCAGAGATCTCGCGGAGGTAATGCATTTCAGGGACTATCGGGCGAAGGAATATCTATACCATGAAGAAGATCCGGCTTTGGGTCTTTACATACTTCAGCGTGGCTCGGTCAGACTCTCAAAACTAGATAGGGACGGAGATTCCTATGAAATAAAGATTCTTTCCGACAATGCCATGTTCGGAGAAGAATCCCTGATGGGCGATCGAACAAGGTTCGAATCGGCACAGGTAATTTCTGACTCTCGACTGATTGGATTTTTTAAGCCAGACCTTGATACACTCCTACACCGACTACCAAATTTGGGTGTCGAAGTCATTCAAGCATTGGCAGATCGGATTGCAGAAAAACAGGAGATGCTACTGAAAAAGGTCGTTTCATTTGAAGACGGAATGGACTTAGTAAAGTCCACATACAATTTAGACTGATAAATAGAAGGGTATATATTGAAAAGAGGAGATGAGTTAGTAATTCGAATCGAAAAGTTTGGAGATCGAGGAAAGACCATTTCGAAGCCGGAGGGAAGGGTTGTCATGATAAATGGAGGTGCCCCCGGAGATCTTGCTAGAGTTGTTCTAACAAAAGCAAAAAGAAAGTTTGCAGAGGCCAAGATTGTTGAGATTATTGAGTCATCACCTGATAGGACAGAACCAGTTTGTCAGTATTTTGGACATTGTGGTGGCTGCAAGTGGCAGCATCTTTCTTATCCGGCTCAATTGCAGGCGAAAACTGGTCTTGTAAAGGAGGCTTTGGAGCGAATAGGTGGCTTCGAGGGGCTATCTGTTCCTGTTGCTCTTGGGGCGGAAACTCCGTATGCCTATCGCAACAAGATGGAGTTCAGTTTCAGCGCCAAACGTTGGTTGACGACGGAGGAAATAGCATCTAAGGAAGTTTTCAATACCAATTTTGCTTTGGGCATGCATGCCCCCGGTAGTTATGACAAGGTCCTTGACCTTTACGAATGCCACCTAATGCCGGCTGAGATAAGCGGCTATATCAATCTATTCAGAGAATGGTGCCATTCAAAATCCTGGAAAGGATGGGACGTTCGCACGCATGAAGGGTATCTTCGGCATCTAGTTGTTCGGCGGGGGGAAATGACTGGCGATTTGATGTTTAATCTCGTAACGAATGCCTACAACGAAGACAATATTCAATGGCTTGCGAAGAAGATTAAAGCTGAAATTCCCGCTGTAACTTCCTTTACAAATACAATCAATACCTCCGTTGCTCAGACCTCATATGGAGAGAGAGTCGAGACTATTTTTGGCCCAGGAGTAATCCGTGATAAAATTGGAGACTACTCATTTACCATCGGGCCAAGTGCGTTTTTTCAGACCAACACGAAAGGTGCAGCGACATTATATGGCGTAGTGCTGGATTTCTTAGATCCTAAAGCTGATGAGACTGTCTACGATCTATATAGCGGTGCAGGTACGATATCGCTCTTCATCTCGAAGTTCGTAAAAAATGTCGTTGGGGTTGAGGTCGTGAAGCAAGCGATCGAGAATGCTAAAGCGAATGCAAAGGAAAATAAGGTGGACAATTGCAAATTCGTCTTAGGCGATATGCTCAAGGTGTTCAACCAGGACTTCGTTTCCAAGCACGGAAAGCCAGATGCAATAATAGTCGACCCGCCCCGAGCGGGAATGCATCCAAAAGTTGTCAAGAGAATCGGCGAATTAGGGCCAGACAAATTGGTTTATGTTAGTTGTAACCCGAGAACACAAGCAGCGGATTTAGAGATGATTAAGGAGTGGTACGAGATCGACAGAATTCAGCCAGTCGATATGTTTCCCCAGACACATCACATCGAAAACGTAGTTAGGCTCAATCGCATTAAGTAGCTGTGAAAACCGCACTAGTCACAGGAGGGACAGGTTTCATCGGAAGCCATCTTGTTGAACGTCTCTTGGCTTCTCAGAATTATGACGAGGTCAGGTGCATCGTGCGTGGCGATCACAAATGGTTAGAAGGGCTACCAGTTCGTATCTACAAGGGTGACCTATTTGATGTGGATACCTTGGCCCTAGCCAGTCGTGGTGTAAGCCACGTATATCATGTCGCAGGACTGACACGCTCAAGAAATTGGGGTGATTTTCTGGAGGCGAACATACGTGCCACAGAGAATCTTGTTAATATCTGCTCCAAGAATCAAAAGAGTCTTGAGCGAATCTTGATAACAAGCAGCCTTGCTGCAGTCGGGCGAAGTGATCATAAAATAGTTGATGAGTCCTCTCCTTTGAACCCCGTGAGTATGTATGGAAAAAGCAAGGCGATGATGGAAGTGAGTATGAAGTCGTGGTCTAAGAGGGCGCCATTAACCATCGTCAGACCGCCATCGGTGTACGGACCAAGAGAGAGAGACATTTTCACATTTTTCAAGTCCATTCAGCAGGGATTATGTCCGGTCGTCTCCAACCCAGATGAAAAGGAGCTTAGTCTTGTATATGTGGTAGATCTGGTGGACGGTATGATTAGAGCGGCAGAATCGTCGATTTCATTGGGCCGGACATACTTCCTTGGAAGTGACGAAATATATTCGTGGAGACAGGTGAAAACCACAAGTGAATCCATTCTAGGGTCCAAGGCGATTATGGTAAGAGTACCAGGAATTGCGGTACAGGCCGTTGGCAGAATCAGTGAGTGGATAGGAGCACTATCTGGAAGTTATCCGCCGCTCAATGCCCAAAAGGCTGAAGAAATCAGATTTGCCGTCAAGGCCTGTAGTATTCATGCGGCAAGAAAAGATTTGGGCTATCTTCCCACTGTATCCCTAGAGGAGGGTCTGTCAAAAACGATTGCGTGGTACAGGACAGAAGGATGGCTGAAGAACTGAATGTTCTTTTGATTATTGAGGGGATCTAAATAGTTATAGGTGCATTTTGGAGTTCAATTCAACAGGCATTGGTTCAAGCAGCTAACAGAGTATTCACGTGAGTTCACTAGGCTTTAATTCAGCTTATATCGAGGATTTGTATCGGCAATATGAATCCGATCCGCAATCTGTTAGCCCTCTTTGGAGGTCCTTTTTCAAGAAGTCAGTGGCCGAAGGAGTGGCGGTAGACGTCGACACAATTAGTCAGAAGGGAAACGAAGGGAACGATCGCACGATAGCCGAGTCGCCCATTTCAACAACGCCGCAGGAAGAGGCAAAGTCCAGATCGGATTCTAGCTCAATTAAACATACTTCTAGATTCCCTAAACCAGCTGCTATTCCTGAATCGAACAAGAAACCATCTGTTTCTCCAAGCTCAACACCAGCGAAAATCGAGCCCATTACGAGACCCGTTTCAAATACTCCCGCTGCAGCTAAGCCAGCTACAGAAAAGCCAGCCACGGCAAAGGCCCCAATTGCTCCGAGTGTACCTGCTAAGAAGCAAAAGCCTAGGTCTGTAGCTAGTCCCGAAGTGAGAAAGGATGAAGACCCTCTGGCATTCGAGGAAGTCGTCTTAAAAGGGGTTTCTGCACGGATAGCGGATAACATGGATGCTAGCCTTCGCGTCCCAACGGCGACGTCGGTAAGGCACATTCCTGTCAAGTTGATGACTGAAAATCGACAGTTGATGAACCGCTTCAATTTGGGTCGCGGAAGATCAAAAATATCCTTTACGCATATTATCGCATATGCGCTGGTAAAGGCTCTTGAAAAGTACCCTTCGCTAAACACGAGCTTCAAGCGAGAAGAAGGTAAGCCGGTTCACGTGAAGCCAAAACATGTCAATTTTGGGTTAGCCATTGACGTGGAGAAGAGGAATGGAAGCCGATCTCTCATGGTTCCAAATATTAAAGGATCGGAGGCTTTCAAATTCGGCGAGTTTGTCGCTAGCTACAACGGTTTGGTTAAGAAGGCAAGAAACGGAAAGTTGGAAATCTCAGACTTTGAGGGGACAACAGCAACGCTAACCAATCCTGGAATGATTGGTACCGTTATGAGTGTTCCGCGACTAATGGAGGGACGTGGACTTATTCTTGCAGTTGGTGCTATTGCATACCCCGCAGAATATTCGGCCCTTCCCCCAGCAGAATTGAGCAGGTTAGGGATTAGTCAAGTCATGACCATTACCTCGACCTACGATCATCGTGTAATACAAGGAGCCGAGAGCGGAGCTTTCCTCAAATATGTTGCTGGATTGATAACTGGGACTGATGGATTCTATCAGGAGATTTTTAATCATCTTGGAATCCCGACCCCGCCTCTGACAACATCTTTGGACACAAGCCCCCTCATTGGCCGGGCAGGAGCATCGGATAATAATGCTCTTATTCGTAAGCAGGCCAGCGTCATCCAGCTAATTCGCGCCTACCGAGTTCGAGGCCACATGGTTGCCGATATTAACCCTCTAGGATACGATAGAGCAGATCATCCTGAATTGGATCCAGCAACTTATGGCTTGACCGTATGGGATCTTGATCGAGACTGGATGACGGGCGGATTGGGAGGAAAGGAGTCCTTACCTTTGCGGGACATTCTTCAAATTCTTTGGGATACCTATTCTCAAAAGGTTGGAGTCGAGTTTATGCACATCTCCAGTCCTGAGGAGAGATCGTGGATTCAGGGAAGAATTGAGGCCGTTCCAAGCTCGACGGAAGTTCCAAAGGAGGTGAAAATGAAGATCCTTGAGAAGGTCAATTCGGCAGAGGCTTTTGAGAGGTTTCTACACACCAAATTTATTGGGCACAAGAGATTTTCACTGGAAGGTGCCGAAACCTTGATTCCGATTTTGGATCAGGTCTTGTCAGATTCTGCGGACCAAGCGGTCGATGAAGTTGTGATTGGAATGGCTCACCGCGGACGTTTGAACGTCCTCGCGAACACGCTAGGCAAACCTTATGAGCAGATTTTCTCGGAGTTCGAAGGAAATATCGATAAGAACACCACTCAAGGATCGGGAGATGTAAAATATCACCTAGGGACTAGCGGTCTTCACTACTCTCCAGAAGGAAATAGTGTAGCTGTTGTTCTCGCGGCGAATCCCAGTCATCTAGAGGCAGTCAATCCAGTTGTAGAAGGCATGGTCAGGGCGAAGCAAAGACTGCAGTGGGACGATAATCAGCATGAGTTAGTCAACTACGATAAAGTACTTCCCATCCTTATCCATGGCGACGCCGCGTTTGCCGGCCAGGGGGTCGTTGCTGAAACGCTAAACCTGAGCGAGCTGCCAGGCTATACGACGGGTGGCACTATTCATATCGTAGTCAATAATCAGATCGGATTTACTACGAGTCCTCAGGACGCCAGATCTAGCATCTACGCAACCGATGTTGCGAGAATGATACAAGCTCCGATTTTCCACGTCAATGGAGATGATCCGGAGGCCTGCGTTCGCATCGCAAGAATGGCACTCGATTATAGACAAGTTTTTAATAAGGACGTCGTGATTGACATGCTCTGCTATAGAGTTCATGGTCATAATGAGGGTGATGAGCCGACCTACACACAACCAGCGCTTTACTACAAAATTAAAAGTCACAAATCTGTAAGGGAGATTTATACAGCAGATTTACTCAAAAATGCTGAATTGGAGGAGGATGAAGCTAATACGATTTCGAAATCATTCAGATTGGTCCTCGACAGCTCCTTTACGAAAATGAAGGCCGTTGAAGAAGGTGGCGATTTCGAAACAGATTTGAATCCTGTAAAGAAAGCTCTTGATGAATCACTTCTAGATCCTGACAAAGTCTATACAAAATTCGATAGATCGAAGCTTGACCATATCGCTAAAGCTGTGACTTCGCATCCGGCGAATTTCAATGTGCACGCAAAACTACCCCGGCAATTTGATCGGAGATTCAAACTATACAACGACGCCGGAAAAGTAGATTGGGGGCTCGGAGAGGCCTTGGCCTATGGTAGCCTTTGCATGGAAGGAAATTCTGTTCGCCTGAGTGGCGAAGACTCTGGCAGAGGGACCTTTAGTCATCGACATTCCGTGCTATTCGATCAGACAACAGAAGAAAAGTACGTTCCTCTGAATCATCTCACCGATGGTCAGGGAGGGTATCGTGTTTATAACAGCCTCCTTTCAGAATACGCTGTTCTCGGTTTTGAATATGGATATTCCGTCGCCGATCCTTCGGTCTTAGTGCTCTGGGAAGCTCAGTTTGGAGATTTTACCAACGGTGCACAAATAGTAATTGATCAGTTTATCTCCTCGGCCGAGAGTAAATGGGGACAGACCAGTTCTTTAGTCATGCTTTTGCCGCATGGATATGAAGGGCAAGGGCCAGAACATAGCTCAGCTCGAATGGAGAGGTATTTGCAAATGTGTGCCGAATACAACATGCGCATCGCAAACTTCACCACGCCAGCCAACTTCTTCCACGCGTTGAGAAGACAAATACGTGACGCGGTCAAGAAGCCTCTTATGGTGATGACCCCTAAGAGTCTCTTGAGACATCCTCTGTGTGTGTCCCCGATTTCAGACTTCACAGAATCAGAGTATCAACCAATCATCGCCTCAGGACAATCAAATCCGAAGAAGGTACTAATGTGCTCTGGCAAGGTCTACTATGATCTTCTTGCCGGAATTAAGGAGCGGCAGATGGATGAAGACATTGCCATAATTAGAGCAGAGCAGCTTTATCCCCTTAGAACCGATATGATTCAGACGGCGCTAGAAGCTTATGGGTCTGACCACATAGCTTGGGTCCAGGAGGAATCAGCAAATATGGGTGCTTGGTCATTTATCAAACCAAGGCTTGAAAAGAAGGGAATTAAGGTTTCCTATGTTGGACGCAGGGCAAGCGCTAGCCCGGCTACGGGTTCATCTAAAAGGCATGCCAAACAGCAGGCGGCATTGGTCGAGGACGCTCTGACTATCTAAATATTCTGTCGTTTGAATTCCCATGGACCAACTCAAGAGATATGAGTTTGGCAGGACTACACTTTGCAATCATCAAATTGGACATAGGTTTGCCACGGATGTCTTGAAAGGACAGTGAGTTGACTAGATTATACTGATGGGACGAGAGAAGCCAGAATGGCTAGACCAGATTGGTCTAGTAATCCTCGTATCGACGTTTTTTTCCGTTTCTTACTGCCTTTTGACGTGCTTCCCGTTTGGTCTCGGAAGGCTTGGTAAAGGCCATATTGGAACGGTACTGACGTAGAACTCTACTCCTGTTAACAGATCTTTTAAATCTTCGAAGAGCCCTGTCAATGGTCTCGTTTTCTTTTACTTTAATTCCTACAGACAAGAAATCGCTTGTTTTTGTGATTGGTAATAGCCCACTAATATAAGAAACATATAGTATAAGTTCCATGATGAAGCTACTCATGTCCACTGGAAATACGAACAAATTGAATGAAGCTCGACTTTTACTTGAACCAATTGGAATTCGGGTTCTTGGATTGAGTGACGTCTTCGAAAACCCACCGGATGTTATCGAAGATCGAGATACCCTAGAGGGAAATGCCATGAAGAAGGCCGTTGAAATTGCGAAGTTGACCAATGTAGCCACTTTTTCCGATGACACCGGTCTCGAAGTCGATGGGCTTAATGGCGCTCCTGGTGTCTTTTCGGCCCGCTACGCAGGTGACCAGGCTGACGCCAGAGCGAATAGATTTAAAATGCTAAAGGAAATGGAGGCCAAAACAGAGCGTTCTGCGAGGTTTAGGACCGTAATAGCTTTTGTAGATGGAAAAAGGAGGTTTCATTTCGAAGGAGAGTGCCTTGGTCAGATTGTGGAAGAGGAGCGGGGAGGCGCAGGCTTTGGTTATGACAAGATATTTCAACCAGATGGCTTTTCGACCACCTTTGCAGAAATGACGATGAAAGAGAAAAGCACGATTAGCCACAGAGGGAGAGCCTTGAAGAAATTTACTGACTTCTTAAGAGACTACGAGGTTGAGAATTGAGAGCTCTTGTTCAACGTGTTAGGGAATCGTCAGTCACTGTAAATGGAGAGATTTCCGGGGAAATAGGTGCTGGTCTACTGATATTTTTGGGTGTCAAGCAAAGTGACGAGATAGAAGATCTAGACTGGCTCGTTTCCAAGTGTCTAAATCTTAGAATCTTCCATGATGATCAAGGCAAGATGAATCTGTCAGTTATGGACACTGGCGGAGAAGTGCTTGTAGTGTCTCAATTCACTCTCTATGGCGACACTAGAAAAGGAAATCGGCCCAGTTTTAATGCTGCTGCCAAGCCTGAAAAAGCAGAAACCCTATACAATGGCTTCGTCTCAAAAATGTCCATGACTTTGGGAAAGAGAGTAGAAACTGGCGTATTCGGTGCACATATGGACGTTCGACTTCTGAATGATGGACCAGTGACTCTAATGTTAGAAAAAGAAAAGGCGACGGAGAAGAATAAAAGCTAGTAGAAAAAGCTAGTCCTAAATGAGAAGTGCGCCTTCATGTGTTAAAAGCCATTTTTTCATTATCGTACCTGCCGCAAATCCTCTCAGATCACCCTTCGAACCGATGATTCTATGGCAAGGAATAAATAGATGAAGTGGATTTTGACCAACTGCAGAGCCGACAGCTTGTGCTCCAACAGAAACTCCGATGTTTTTTGCGATCATTTGGTAAGAAACCATCTCGCCAAAATTGACTTTGCTAATCTCAGCCCATACTTGCTTTTGGAATTCCGTCCCTTGGATATCTAATTCGATATCATCTGGTAGTTCTTTCCCGTCAACATATCCAGCAAGCAGATCTTTTGTAAAAGTGATCTTAGATTGATCCTCGATGCTCCGATCTGAATCGAAGTGTTTCTCTAGCCAGGCAAAGAATTTGTCCGGCAGTTCGCCAGGAAGACTGTGTCGGCAAATCCCAATCTCAGTGACCGCTATATACGACGTGCCAAGGTCCGTCGTGACGGTCCCCCAATAGACATTTGCGCTTGAT
This sequence comes from Rhodothermales bacterium, assembly GCA_965250215.1. Classification (GTDB taxonomy): domain Bacteria; phylum Bacteroidota; class Rhodothermia; order Rhodothermales; family DATKEJ01; genus CBDFNN01. The sequence goes on from CBDFNN010000004.1 coordinate 1,552,368, forward strand.
TTCGAAGGCAATTTCTTGGAGCAGATGAATGTGAAATAAAAACAGAACTTCTTAAGGAATGATAAACGTTTTCAAAAGATCGGTTTGTGCATTTTCGCTGATATTATTTGCAGCTTAATCGCTATTTAGCCAAAAACCTGATTGCTTGGAGGTTCGCAAAGACATGATGAAAGGTGTTGGAGAAGCGGATATTGGTCCTCTCATGAGAGAGAGGGGTACTTGGAACAGCACTGCTTTTAGAGGGCGATAATATTTCTGCTATTCCTCGCTCATGAAGACACCGCCGAGAAAATCGATCCAATGGAGCCTTTCAAAATGTAACCACGATGGGCGTAATGGCCTAGCTTATTGCTGACTTGAGGAAAGTCTCCCCGCTAGAGAGCTTTGCCTCCCGTTACAGTTGGAGAGAATCTAGGAAACTCATTACGGCGCATGTGAAAGTTTATCACAAGCGCAAGTAGGACCGAATTGAAAAGTAGGGAGGATCCCCCGTAAGAAACGAAGGGAAGCGGGATTCCAATGACAGGTAGTAGGGTTATTGCCATACCGACGTTGATAAGAACATGGATAAGGAAAATGCCAGAGGCACCAGCTGCCATCATAGCTGAAAACGCATGCCGCGACGAGCCATTTATTAGCGTGATTCTAATAATCAAGTAGGCGAATAGAGCAACGATCGTGAAGGACCCTACAAAACCGAATTCCTCACTTATTACGCAATAGATAAAATCCGTCGTTTGCTCTGGCACGAATGCCATTTGCGTCTGCATTCCATTTCTGAAGCCTTTTCCGAACACACCACCAGATCCAACTGCCGCACGCGCCTGAATAATGTGGAAACCGCTCGTAAATCTGAAAGCTTCTGGATCAACAAATGATGCAATTCTAGCGACTTGGTGAGGCAGGAGGATGCTAGTCAGGGCTACCTTAACAAGTGCTGTCGTTCCTCCCAATACCCCAAAAGCGAGACCTGTAATTGGTTTTGAACGAGTTACAAAGAAGACCGTGACTGTAAAAAGGATGACAAATCCGATGGCTGCCGGCAAATAAAGAATGGCAAGATAACCAGCAAGGACCGGAGCAAGAATGAGTGACATGACCAGTAGAGGAATCCCGCTCCAAAATAGAATGACCGGAATGAGAGCTAGAAAGACGAGGGCGGTTCCAGTGTCATTTTGCAGTATGATTAATACAGCTGGGAGTAATAAAATGAAACTAGCAAGAACTCCCGTTCGCAAATAGCTCGTGTTGTCTCTCAAAGAGCCGAACAGTTGCGCTAAAGCCAACATCGCTCCCAACTTGGCGAGCTCCGAAACTTGAATTCCAACTGGGCCAAGATAAAGCCACGATTTGGCTCCATTGATCTCTCGTCCAAAAAGCAAGGCCACGACGAGAAGCAAAATGGCAATCCCGTAAGACGGAAAAGCTATTGCTTGATAAAATTTGACCGGGATAACTAGGACCACCGCCATCGCAACAAGCGATATAACAGCCCAGGTTAGCTGCCTTTCAAAATTCTGTTGAACAGAAAGAAGAAGATATTCGGATGCCGGACCATGTGTCGCGGAATAAATAGCTAACAAGCCCGACGCTACCAGTGCAGCCCAAACGAGGAGAAGAGACCAATCGAGTCTTTGAAACCATGCTTGATTCAATTTTCTTCTTCGCTTAAACTTTGCGGATTGACAAAATCGTCACCTTTTACCACCGGGGTGACTTCACGATAGAATTCCCTGTGAGACTGTTCTTCAGATTCTCCAAATGTAGTCAGTTTTTGCCAGGCAGTTTTTTCACTTGAGTCGACGCCTTCGCTTTGCAACCCGACTATTCTATCGAAAAGCCATCTGGGATGGCTTGTGGTCGTTTTGTCTAAATATTGCTCCATAACAAATCCGCCGATCGGCGCAGCAATTGTCGCACCATAGCCACCATTTTCAACAAAGACCGAAACAACTATCTGCGGATCGTCGAATGGAGCAAAACCGACAAACCAGGAGTGGTCTTTCCCATGTGGATTCTGAGATGTTCCAGTTTTACCCGCGACGACCACGTCATTCCACTTCACCGTGGAGTTATTCTCCATGGCCATTCGGCGCATTCCTTCTTGGACCGTCTTGAAATGTTTTGCGTCGATCGAAATTTTCCGAGAAGCTTTCCGGCCAGGATCTATTTCGGAGCCATCCTGAGATACGATTCTCTTAACGAGATGCGGAGTATGGTAGGTGCCGCCATTAGCAACAGCTGAAATGTAAGCGGCCGACTGCGTGGGCGTGATCACCAAGTCGCCCTGCCCTATACCGAGAGACACGAGATAACCACGGGTCCAGCCAGGATGTACTCGATCAAAATAGGCCGAGTCTGGGAAAATCCCAGCCGACTGCTCCAGCAAATCGTTAGCAACTTTTACACCAAAGCCAAACTCCTGGCCATATTCAGACCAGGACGCAAAATTCAGTTTCATCATCAACTTGTAGAAAAATACATTACAAGACTTTTTGATTGCATCCCTCACTGTCATCGGCCCATGGGCTCCTCCGTGGCACTTGAATCGTCGTCCAAATTGATAGTAACCCGGGCAATTGAAAACCGTCCTTTCGGTTATTGCACCTGTCTGAAGACCAACCAGAGCCATATATGGTTTGAAGGTAGACCCCGGAGGTTGGCCGCTCATCGCAGCTCGATTGAAAAGAGGTTTAGCTTCGTCTCTTTGAAGGCTAGTCCAGATGTCTGACTCAACGAGGCCCGATAGATGCCCTGGGTGGTAGTCGGGAGAGCTAGCAAAGGCTAAGATCTCACCATTGCGCGGGTCCATCGCTACGACCGCACCTCTTTTGTTTACCAGTAAAGATTCTGCAACGGCCTGTGTTGCTGCATCTATTGTGAGGTAAAGAGCGTTTCCGCTCTCAGGAGCGATATCTGCTGCAGCGTTTAGATATGGTTTTACGTCTTGACCGTGAACATTTACCATCCTAAACTCTTCTCCGGGCTTTCCTCTTAGAACTTTTTCATATGCGGCTTCCACACCAGTCTTACCAATAGGATCTCCCATCCGATATTTCTTATCATCTCGTTCTTCGAGCTGAGATCGAGATATCTCTTTCACATAACCGAGAATGTGTGCTGCCTTCACTTTGGAGGGATATTTCCTTCGTTCCTCAACCTCGAAGCTCACCCCAGGAAGTCGATACATGTTTTCCTGAACTCGGCTGTAGATTTGCCTAGGTAGTTCACGGAATATTTTGGTTGGTCTATATGGACTCCATTTTCGAGACTCCTTTATACGTCGATCGACGGTAGAATCGGCCAGTTCTAGAAGGCTAGCCAGTAAAGGGATCTTGTCTTTCTCAAACTGCCGGGGAGTGATTCTCAGACTATAGGTCGTCTCGTTCTGAACTAGAAGATTACCATTTCGATCTAAAATCAAGCCTCGGGCAGGGAGAGCTCTTTTAGCATGAACAACATTCTTCTCAGATTCGCCGCTATAAACATCTGCCTCAACTATTTGCAATTTGACAAGCCGTGCCACAAGCCCGCTCAAAAGTAGAAGTGAGACGGCGATGAAAACGCGAGTACGAGTAGGGCTATTGTCCATTGTGCAAGAGGGAGTTGTCTTCTTGACTCTTGGTAAAATAGCGAGTTCCGACCAAGTGGTTCAAGAAGAAAATTCTATATTTCTGGATCAAATAATGGTCTAATCTCTCGTAGAATGTAGTGGACTGGTTTTCTATTTTGATCACATGAGTTACCGCCATTTATTCGTAATCCTTCTTCTACTTTTAGTCCAATTTTGTGCTATGTCCTTTCCGTCTCAAGATACAGCTGGGAAAAACAACGAAGTTCGAGTTTATTATCGCTATGCCGATGGAGCAGGAAATGTGTACAGATTAGGTCAATTTGATAATTATCATTTCAGTTATGACCCCGTAACAGCGAAAGAAAGCTCGAGCGGGACTCACTCCTCTCTGCATTTCGTGAGGACTAGCTTGTCACCTCTAGCCTCGAAACCAATAACCATAATATAGACGAGAACAATGAAGCTCCCACCAGAACAACTTGGCTCATTTTTTCTTGGCGGTCGATATGATGCTGTCAAGAAGGAATTGACCGATGAGGCCATTAACTACGATGCCCGAGACCTAACCACTCACGCCGTCTGTGTTGGTATGACCGGAAGTGGAAAGACAGGCCTTTGTGTTGGTCTACTTGAGGAAGCCGCTATTGACCAAGTGCCGGCTTTGATCATTGATCCTAAAGGAGATATGACTAATCTCCTTCTACAATTTGAAAAGCTCGATGCCCCGAGCTTTGAGGAGTGGATTAACGCCGATGATGCCGGTCGAAAGGGGATGACTGTTAGGCAATATGCGCAAGCGACTGCTGACAAGTGGAAGAAGGGCTTGGCCTCTTGGGGGCAAGACGAAAGTCGTATAAAGAAGCTCAAAGAATCTGTGGAGTATACGATTTACACCCCAGGATCAGACGCGGGTATTCCAGTGAACATCATGGGTTCGTTTGCCGCGCCAGGTGTGGATTTCGATGAAGATGCTGAGATGCTCCGTGAGAGAATACAAGGGACCGTGGCAGCTTTGCTTGGAATGATCGACAACGATGCAGATCCTGTTCGGTCTAGAGAAGGTATTTTACTTTCTAACTTGTTTGAACACCATTGGAGGAAGAATGAAGACCTGGATCTTGCTAAGATCATTCAAAGCGTCCAAAATCCACCAGTCAAAAAGATGGGCGTGTTCGATGTCGATACTTTTTTCCCGGAAAAGGATCGTTTCGAATTGGCAATGGATTTCAATACGCTCGTAGCATCCCCCCAATTTTCGAATTGGCTTCGAGGCGATGCATTGGATATCGATAAGATGTATTTCACGGCTGAGGGAAAGCCACGACATAGTATTTTTTACATCGCCCATCTTTCGGATTCGGAAAGGATGTTTTTTGTGACACTTCTTCTCAATAGTCTTATCACTTGGATGCGTCGACAGTCAGGGACGACAAGCCTGAGAAGCTTGTTGTACTTTGACGAAATATTTGGCTATTTCCCTCCGACTGCAGAGCCTCCATCTAAAAAACCGCTCCTTACCTTGTTAAAGCAAGCAAGAGCATTTGGTGTCGGGACCATTTTGGTTACTCAGAACCCTGTGGATATAGACTACAAGGGATTGTCTAACGCTGGTACTTGGTTTATTGGAAAACTCCAGACGGAAAGGGATAAACTAAGAGTACTTGATGGCTTAGAGGGTGCTATTTCAGAGGCGGGGTCCAAATCAAAATCAGATTTTAGTAAGATCATATCTTCTCTTTCATCAAGAGTTTTCTTGATGCACAATGTTCACGACGGTGAGCCCGTCATTTTTAATACTCGATGGGTCATGTCCTACTTGCGAGGTCCAATGACTAGGCCCCAGGTGAAAGAGCTAATGGCATCTCGGCGTAAGGCTCGAAGCGAACATGAGGCTGAGGCAGTAGCAACCGAGAGCGTCAGCCCCAAGGGATCTAGCCTTGCTCCTTCCGTAGATCCGAATGTTGATCAACGGTTCTTTGCCGTCTGGAAGTCGTCCTCGGAAGCCGGAATGGACCGTGGTGCCTCTATCAATTATCTGCCCGCTGCACTTGCTACGTCACGAGTGAGATTCTATGACCAGAAGCGAGGTATTGACGTGGTTCAATCAATAGCGGTTCTAGCTAATCCTCCGGACGAGTTTGGTCGAACCAATTGGGACGGTGCTCTTAGGCTTCGGGATTGGGAGAGATCGCTGACGAAAGAACCCGATGTACCGGAGGATATTGCAGTTTCTTATGCAGAAACTCCTGAATCCATGAATAGCGGAAAAGAGATTGCTAAAACCTCCAAAGGATTTTCCGATTGGTTGTATCAATCTGAGCGTTTTCTCATACACGCCCATGAGGATCTCGAGATGTTTCAGAAAAGCTCTGAATCTGACGAGGCATTTCAGATGAGAGTGCAACAGGCGTCAAGAGAAGCAAGGGATTTAGAAATTGACGATTTGCAGGAGCGATACGAACCAAAGTTCGAAAGGATTAGAGATCGAATTCGAAGAGAGGAGAACGAACTCGACGAACGAGAAGCTGATGCGCGGGATCGGAAGACGGCACAGTGGGTCGGCGTAGCGGAAACCGTTTTCAGCATGTTTGCGGGACGAAGACGGAGATCAATAGGTACCACAATGACGAAATCAAGGATGAGCCGAAAGGCCCAACAGAAATTAGAAGCAACGGAGGATGAGTTGGCAGACTTGAATGATGACCTTCTCAAATTACAGGAGGATCTCCAGGTCAGACTTGAGGATATACAATTTAAGTGGGATACAGTCACAAAAGGGATTACGAAATATGAGGTCAAACCTAGGAGAAGCGACGTCAAAGTCGACAGCGTGATCTTGGCTTGGCAACCATTTTGGATAGATTCAAAAGGTGTCCAGATTTCAGCCCGCTCCTGATTCGGGACACTTATCATTTTCTTATAACTCTGAGTTCGCGTGTATCGATATCTATTCTTTCTAGTTTTCTTAAATGTCTCTTGTGATGACTCTAGTACCGAGGCAATCACGAAGGAAAATCCAAATATACTCTTCATTATCACCGACGATCAGCGATGGGATATGATGGGAAATATGAATTCCGATCTCCACACACCCGAAATGGACAAGCTGAGTCGCGAGGGTGTCCGATTCGAGAACGCATTTGTTACCACGTCCATTTGTGCAGCTTCGAGAGCAAGTATGTTGACAGGGCTTGTTGAGAGAACTCACAAATTTACATTTGTTACACCGCCATTGGCAAGGAATTTTACGGACCAATCCTATCCCCAACTGCTCAGACAAGGTGGTTATCGGACAGGGCACATCGGAAAATTCGGAATGAAGGTAGAAGAGGGCGCTACTGATTCCATGTTTGACGTCTTTGAAGTGATAAACAGAACTCCATATTTCAAAGAACAGGAAGATGGGTCTTTGCGTCACGTAACCGACCTAATTGGTGATCGATCGATTGAGTTTCTTAGATCGAATACCAATCAGCAACCTTTCGCACTGACGGTCAGCTTTAACGCCCCTCATGCTGAGGACAATGACGAACGACAATACATTTGGCCCGAGGAACAGAATCATCTTTATCAGGATCTTGAAATTGCGACGCCTGCGCTTTCTGATTCAGAGTTTTTTAGTAGCCAGGAGGAGTTCATGCAAGATCCAAAGACCAGCATGAACAGATACAGATGGCTTTGGCGTTTCGACAATCCTACGAAATCGGCTGAAATGACAAAAGGCTACTACCGAATGATTTCCGGTGTTGATACGGTAATCGGCCGGCTTAGACAGGAGCTTGAGGTTTTGGGATTAAGCGAGAACACCGTCATCGTTATGATCGGAGACAATGGCTACTTCTTAGGAGAACGCGGATTCGCAGGGAAATGGTTACCCTATGATCGATCACTAAGAGTTCCTCTTCTCTACATGGATCCCAGAAGAGATGACCTTGCTGGTAAGAGGCCCGAAGAAATCGTTCTCAATATCGACGTAATGCCCACAATTCTTGAACTGGCTGGAGTTGAAGTTCCCAAAGAGGTTCAAGGCAAAGGGCTTGTTCCGCTTGAGAAAAAACGTGAAGAGTTTTTTGTGGAGCACTTGATGGAACACGAGCAGATCGTAAAGCACGAAGGAGTTAGAGACAACAGATACCGCTACTCACGATATTTCGAACAGGAGCCAATCTATGAAGAGTTGTTCGATCTTGAGACGGACCCCCTCGAAACAAACAATCTTGCGACTCGGGCGGAATACAATGATTTACTTAGGGAAATGTCTGCACGGACAGATTCACTAATGGATCTATATGGAGGTCGATATATTCCTCACTCGAAAGGGTCAGCCGAATAGTCCCATACCCTTCGTTGAACGAGGAACATTAGAACATAGAATTGCTCTGAAAATTAGTTGATTAGATAATCGAATGAAACGAATGAACAATATGCCTCTCGAATTAAGCCGAATCTTTGTCGTCTTTTGTACTATGGTTTTTGCGCTTGGCTTGGAAGCGCAAGCTCAGTCCTATGAAGAGTGCAAGTCGGCTAATCCGGATGGAATTGAGACCGTACTCGTTTCAAATGCCTTCATTTTTAATCAAGCCAATGAAGATGCACGGGCCTTGGGTCGCTTCGAAAAAGGAACGTCTCTTTTCGCCTACGGTCTGGAGAATGGGTTCTATGCCGTTGCCTCAAGAGACAAAGGATTCGTTGGTTTCATCCTGATGAATAAGTTGGATGTACCCCAGGATCCTTCTATTCGGATATTATCTCCCATCGCAAAAGCGAACCACAAAGACCCTAGCCGGGCTCGAAATTTGTCAATGGCCCTTCCAGGAGGTGGTCAATTCTATGCTGGTAATCAACAAAGAGGAACGATTATTCTTCTGGGAAGCCTAGCAAGTTTTGTTGGTGGATATGCCGTGACATTGGACAGTACAGAAAGAGTATGCCAGAACGTCGAGCTCCAAACCGGTTGCCTCAATGAGACTAGCCCTACAGGACTTCTTGTTGGAAGTGCCATGGCAGCCGGTTTTTGGATTTTTGGAATCTTGAAAGCCAAAGGTGATGCCAACGCGGCGAATAATTTAAACTTGGTGGAAAGGGCAAATAACTTCCGCCCCATGATACAAGAGGGAGACATGGGGCTTGGATTGTCTTTTTCAATTTCTTTCTAGGTCAATCCATCTCGCGCTAAATCACGAAAGTGTAACATTGTAGATAGAAGGGGACCTAGAAGCCTATTTGTCAAGTTTCACTTCTCCAAACTTGTTGATAGCAGTCACGGCAAATCAACCAGCAAATTTTTGACTCTCAAAGTTAACCCTCCTACAATGTTTAGTAATAGAATTGGACCAAGCGCTCTTCTTGTAGCATTATTCCTATTGGTCTCTTGTCAAGGTTCGAATGGTCAAAATAGCTCCGATAATTCAGTTAAGTTGATTGCAAATGAGGAGCTGACAGAGGATCAGGCTGTAGCCTATTTAGCTAGCGGTTGCTTCTGGTGTACGGAGGCACAGTTTGAAAGAATCGAAGGAGTCGTAGATGTCTCTAGCGGATACGCTGGAGGAATCAAAGAGAATCCAAGTTATAGGGAGGTTGCTAGTGGACGGACACGTTATGCTGAGGCTGTTCGCGTCGTTTATGATCCGAGCGTGGTATCATATAAAACTCTACTTGATGTATTCTTTGTTGGGCATGATCCAACAACTCTAAATCGTCAAGGACCAGATAAAGGGCCACAATACCGATCTGCGATATTTTACCGAAGCGAAGAGGAAAAAAACGCCGCCGAGGGTAAAATTTCTGCCATAGACAGGTCAGGAAAACTGAAGAATAAAGTGGTTACTGAAGTGACTGCCTACACAAATTTTATTCGTGCAGAGGAGTATCATCAAGACTACTACGAGCTCAATCCTCGTCAACCTTACATTTTGGCTGTTTCCAAACCGAAGGTAGAAAAGGTCATGAAGACCTTCCCCGAATTACTTAAGGCGAAGTACCGATCTTAGACGGGAATCTGGTCTAAGGAATGATTAAAATCGTGTTTGACAGGGACCCGTGCGCTCCAAGCACTAAGGCTTGCTCAATGTCGGCGGTTTTCGAGGGGCCTCCAATGAAGAGTCCATAACTCGGCATTGCATCGCTGTTAACGAGGCGATAAGCATCATTCATGTTCTCAACGAAATCCTCTTCTTTGAGAATTACAACTAAGTGTTGGCATATAAATGGCAGAGCTCTGTATCCGAGATTCTCTTCGTCCACCCAGACAGCTCCGTTTTCGACAACACCGAATCGAGCATCGATAATGGCAAGCTCAACTGAATCAAGATCGTGAGGATCAGTCAGGGTCATGGGATCCATTTGATCTAGATAGACAGAATGAATAAAACGACGTCCCGATGGGAAACCCTTTTCTAATAAAGCTTCAATATCATTTTTTTCAATTCGCAAAGCCTGCGAACTGACGGACTTAGCCATTTGGATAAAGGAATCGGTTTTATTCGAAACGGAGGCGTCATCGCTCCAAAAGTCGTCCAATTTAGGTAGTGGACTGGGTTCAGGAAGGTTGGCCTTAACGGCGGCTAATATTTTTGTTCTGCTATTCACTTCTACTCTCTACGTACCATTCTTTGAAGCTTTCTTTTGGGGAATCAGGAAGATCTCTCTGCCGTCCCCACGAATTGCCTTTTGAATACAAAAGTCGGTCGGGTAAAAACCGGATAGCTTTTCGTGCCAGTTTTCCAATTCGTCTATAGCGCGACTCTTTTGCAAATACTTTTTCAGCTGCATTCATCGCCATCCTTTTTCCTTTCGGCGATTCAAATCCGTTTTGAACGACAATCTGTCGCCACTTATATAGCTGTTGATGAATATCAATTTTGACAGGACAGACGTCCGTGCAAGATCCGCACAGCGTTGAGGCAAAAGGCAGCGATGAATATTTCTCCAGATCAATGCCCGGAGTTAGAATTGAACCAATTGGTCCGGGAATGGCATAGTCGTAGGAATAGCCGCCCGAACGTCGGTAAATAGGGCAGGTATTTAGACATGCGCCGCATCGGATACATGCTAAAGATTTCCGAAAATCAGGTCGGCCTAGTTGTGAACTTCGACCGTTATCAACGATCACGATGTGCATTTCTCCTCCGACTTTTGGACTCTGGTGATGAGAAGTATAGATCGTTATCGGTTGACCGGCCCCACTACGAGCGAGGAGTCTAGTGAAAACCCCTAAGTCTTGGACTCTTGGGATTATTTTCTCGATGCCCATGCAATGTATCTGAATGGGAGCCAAATGAACACCCATGTCCGCGTTACCTTCGTTTGTACAAACAACAACACCTCCTGTCTCTGCAACGCCAAAGTTGACTCCGGTTAATGCGACCTGTGCACCGAGGAATTTCTTTCTTAGATCTTCCCTCGCAAATCTCGTGAGAACAGTGGCGTCCGTTTCTCCTTCGGGCGTTCCCATTTTATCGTGGAAGATCTGGCCTATTTCCTCTCTTTTCCGATGAACGGCCGGCATGACGATATGGCTGGGCGGCTCCTCAGCTAATTGCACGATTCTCTCCCCGAGATCTGTGTCTATTACCTCAATTCCATTTGCCTCAAGATGATGGTTTAGGCCACATTCCTCTGTAAGCATCGATTTGGATTTGACCATTCTTGTCGCATTTGCTTTAGACAAGATGTCGAGCACGATGTCATTATGTTCGGCTGCGGTCGAGGCCCAATGAACTTGGATTCCATTCTTTTTAGCGTTGAACTCGAACTGAATTAGGTATTCATCCAGATGCGCAAGGACATTCTCCTTTATCTGCGAAGCGCATTCTCTCAATGCTTCCCACTCGGGTACCTCTTGTGCTCTGGCATCTCTCTTTTCCCTGATGTGCCACAGCGCGGCATCGTGTCGAGTGACTTCCTCCGAGTCCTCCATGAAGCTCCTTGCATTCTCTGCATGTTTCATTCCATGACCTCGTCCAAGATTTCGGCAAAATGCCTGATTTCGATAGGATCGCTATTGCGTTTCGCAAGACCTCTCAAATGCATGAGGCAGGACATATCTGTTGCTGTGATTAGCTCGGCATCGTTTCGATGATGATCGTCTAGTCGGTCTTGGCCCATACGGACCGATACGGCTTCCTCGATCACGGAGAAAGTCCCACCGAATCCACAGCATTCATCTTTTCGGTCCAAGTCAACTGTCTCAAGATCCGGAATCCTTGACAAGATGGATCTTATTGAGGAAAAATCCTCGCCTACTAATTCGCTGGATTTCCCGAGGCGGAGACCACGTAGTCCATGACAACTTTCGTGAATGCCCACTCTTCTTGGATAGGATTTAAATGTTAGCGCCTCTCCATTCTTTGATTCTAGTCCAGTGTCGCCTACTAGGAATTGGCTTAGCTCCAATATGTTGAGTTTCTTAGAGTGCAGTTGTTCTTTAATGAACAAGACACATGAAGCAGACGGTGCCACTACCACCTCGAATCTACCAAAGATTTTATAGAAATTTTCAACTGCGTCCTTCGATTTTGACTCGAAGCCAGAATTAGCCATCGGTTGCCCGCAGCAGGTCTGCTCGATTGGGTAGTCCACCTCGTGTCCCAGTTTCTCAAGAATACTCAGAGTGGCTCTGCCAATATCTGGGTATAGCTGATCGATGTAGCAGGGAAGAAAAAGTCCAATTCTCATGGTAGGGAGGAATATGATTGCTCGGAAAATATAAGCCTTGAAAAACTCACATTTGGCTAATCCACGCCGCGGTTGAGTAAAAATAAACTCCAGGGTAATCTCTTTCGATCAGACGACTCAGAACAATTCGTTTGACCCCGTTTGTTATTATGTACACCACATTTAACTGTCACACTAGAGGAAAATTTGAAACGATACTTGTTGATCTGCCTGATTTTTATTTCAATTCAATGTCCGACAATACAGGCCCAATCTGAGGCATCAACTGGAGAACTTTTCGAGATTACCTTGCTAAGGGCTGCTCCAGGATTTCTACCCGAGCTAATCCAAAGCATTAACAATGAATCCCGAGATGAGCTTGTAATGCGGCATAGCCAAGGAGATCATTGGGACCTGATGATAGTTCGGCCAACTAAGGCCGATGAATTGTTGACAGCTAATGACTACAGCGATCTTGTGGACTTTGACCATCGATTTATTGCCACGAGTGCCAGTTCATGGGCAGAGATTTGGTCATTGAAGTCGGAGTCTGAAATATTTCATATCGAAATGTTCAACGCCGCAAGAGGGCATTCCGATGAACTTTGGAAAGAGCGGGAAATGGAAAATGTATATCTGGTTGAAACCGGAAGGGCACCGAATTTAATCTTCCGAACCCTTCTTGGTAGCGATTTTGACTGTTTTACCATAGGCTTCTATAAAAGCATGGTCCAGTTCTCAACAGATCCAGACTTGAGCGACGAAACCTATCACAAAGCGGCAACGAAGGCTGGGTTTATCTCGAGATCTGACATTGGGTTCGAGCTTCGCCAACATATAGTGGGTCACAAAGACACCATTGCGACCAAAGTTAGATAGGTCCCAGGCACAATTATTATTTAGAAAAGCTTGGGTATTTTCGGAAAATATCGAGGAGCTTCGATCTGATATCTGGGCACCGTTTTGTATCTTCCTTTAAAGAAATTGTACAAACTTTCAGACCTCGATATTATCTGATGAAGGACCTACTCGGCGCAAAAAAACTCCTGGATACCGGCTCAGGCCAAGCTCATTACTACAGCCTCCAAGCACTGATTGATCAGGGCTACACCAACATTGCGCGTCTTCCTTTTTCAATAAAGGTTCTGCTCGAATGCCTTATTAGAGAATGCGATGGCCGTATTGTCACAAAGGAAGACGTAGAAGAGTTGGCGAACTACAACCCAGCGGAGCCAATAGAAGCCGAGATTCCGTTTAAGCCTTCCAGAGTTCTGCTACAGGACTTTACTGGTGTACCATCCGTCGTTGACTTGGCCGCTCTGAGATCCGCGATGGCTCGCCTCGGCGGTGATCCAGACTCAATCAATCCGCGAGTCCCCGTCAATCTAGTAATAGACCACTCGGTTCAAGTAGATGAGTATGGTTCTGAGGCAGCCTTTCTGATAAACAAGGAGATGGAATTCACTCGGAATAAGGAGCGATATGAATTCTTACGATGGGGAGCGCAGGCATTTGAGAACTTTAGTGTCGTGCCACCGGCTCGCGGTATCGTTCACCAAGTAAATCTTGAGTACATCGCAAAGGTCGTTTGGTCCAAGAAAATGGATGACGGCCTCGATCTTGTCTACCCCGACTCTTTAGTTGGAACGGATAGTCACACGCCTATGGTCAACGGCTTAGGTGTCGTCGGATGGGGCGTGGGAGGAATCGAAGCAGAGGCGGTAATGCTTGGGCAACCAATCTACATGCTCATCCCAGAGGTCATTGGATTCAAGCTGAGCGGATCCCTGAAAGAAGGTGTGACGGCAACCGATCTAACATTGACAGTCGTCCAAATGCTTCGCGAGAAGGGAGTAGTAGGTAAGTTCGTGGAGTTCTACGGCGCAGGACTTTCCAACATGAGTCTCGCAGACAGGGCTACCATTTCAAATATGGCTCCAGAGTACGGAGCTACGGTAGGATTCTTCCCTACAGATTCGGAAAGCCTCAACTATATGAGGAATACGGGTCGTCCTGAAGAACTCGTCCAGTTGACCGAGGCTTATTGTAAGGTTCAGGGCATGTACAGAACTGACGATACCCCTGACCCTATTTTTACTGACACCCTAGAGCTTGACATGGGAACGGTCGTTCCAAGTATGGCTGGTCCGAAGCGACCGCAAGACAGGATTCATGTGCCAGATCTTGGTGCTGACTACCGAGCGTCTTTGACTAGAAAGGTTGGTCCACAAGGATTCGGTTTGCCAGAAGATGCGATAGACAGTACTGGCAAGTACCTAGATGGAGACGTGGAGTATGATATCAAGATGGGCGATGTCGCCATCGCGGCGATCACCTCTTGCACGAATACCTCCAATCCATCGGTCATGATTGCAGCTGGTCTAGTTGCTAAAAGAGCTGTCGAGCTTGGTTTGAAAGTAAAGCCGCACGTTAAAACAAGTCTCGCTCCTGGATCTCGAGTGGTGACGGATTATTTGACAGATGCAGGTTTACTTCCCTATTTGAATCAGATAGGCTTCAACTTAGTGGGCTATGGCTGCACGACTTGTATTGGTAATTCGGGCCCGCTTCCCGAACCCGTTCAGAAAGCGGTCGAAGAAGGTAACCTTATCGTAAGCGGTGTTCTCTCGGGAAACCGAAATTTTGAAGGACGAATACATTCTCACGTTAAGGCAAACTATCTGGCCTCACCGCCACTTGTAGTGGCATTCGCTCTGGCAGGCACGGTCGATTTAAACCTGATGTCTGATGTGGTAGGTACCAACGATCAAGGTCAGGAAGTGTACCTAAGAGACATTTGGCCATCTTCTAAGGAGATAGCGGGATACGTAGCGTCCCACATTACACCTGAGATGTTTAAGAATCGCTATGACGGAATCGAAGAATCAAACGAGGAGTGGAATGAAATTGAAATTGCCGAGGGATCGATCTATCCCTGGGATTCAACATCGACATATATACAAGAGCCACCCTTCTTTACAAGCTTAACTCCAGAAGTACCTTCGATCGAAGCTATAGAAGGAGCGCGAGTATTAGTCAAAGTCGGTGACTCCATTACAACTGATCACATTTCCCCAGCGGGCTCGATTGCAGCGGATCAGCCGGCTTCCAAATACCTACTGGAAAACGAAGTCCCCAGACGGAATTGGAATTCCTTTGGATCGAGACGTGGAAATCACGAAGTCATGATGCGAGGTACCTTTGCCAACGTGCGCCTAAGGAACCAGATGGCACCTGGTACAGAAGGTGGTTACTCGAAGCACCTGCCCAGCGATGAGGTAATGCCGATGTATGACGCCGCTATGAAGTATGTTGAAGAGGGGACTCCTTTGGTAATTCTTGGGGGCTCTGAATATGGAACTGGTTCAAGTAGAGATTGGGCAGCTAAGGGTACAATTCTGCTTGGTATTAAGGCAGTTATTGCCAAGAGTTACGAGCGTATTCATCGCTCAAACCTAGTTGGAATGGGTGTCTTGCCTTTGCAATTTGAGGAAGGGCAAGGAATAGAAGAGCTCGGTCTTGACGGGACGGAGCATTTCGATATTCCGATATCGGAGGATCTGCAGCAACGTCAATCGCTTGAGGTGACCGCCACCAAATCAGATGGCAGCAGAATCACTTTCAACACTCTGGTTCGAATCGATACGCCCATTGAAGTCGACTATTTCAGGCATGGAGGAATCCTGCACTATGTCCTGAGAGAGTTTCTCGAAGAGTCTCAAGTCGAGGCCTAGTCACTAGGTTAATCAATTATAAAGCCTAGGCCGTCTATATGGCAAGCTAGGCTTTTTTAGAGAGCAAAAGTATTTCTCAACTTTCGAGTACAGAATCCTAGAAATAGAATTCAGTTAAACCTTTATTTTTACTGATCTAAGAATCACTTTCCAGCCTCTGCCATCCATCTTCATCCTCAGCAATTTGTCCTAGTAGTAGATCAATCTTTCGAAAGACGGCTGGTCCTTTATCTCCGTAATAGACCTTGTTATAATAGTCTCCCATCTTAAGACTCAGAGCAACATCCTGTTTTGCAAGGAAGTTGGGGGAGGGCAGGTCCTCTGGAAGAGTAAAGAATGCTGTCTCATCGAAAAGGACAATGAGTGAATCAGCAATTTCCTTACCAATGAACTTTTCGAAGTCACCAATGAGTTCGACGTTGTCGTAGCCGGTGTAGTTTGCCCACCCATCACCGTAAACGCTAAGACGGTATTCGGGGCAGTCGTCTGAACACGGAAGCTTCTCAGTAGTGATTCTGACCTCGTCCCGGAAAACCTCGGTTGTGGAGACACAGGAAGTATGGAATAATGTCGTACTCAGAATGCAAAAGCCGGACAGAATTGATTTTTTCATAGCGACGTATTGGTTATACAATACTGCCGCCATGAAAAATCATCTAGGTAACGTTGGGCTATTTTAATAGCCTAGTTACTCCGGCCTGCAGAAGGCTTAATTCTTTCACCTGCGGCCTTTTGAATCTTGATGAACTCAGGATTTGTTTTGAGTTCGCGAATGATGTGATCGAGTAGATCAGGATCAACACGCTCAATCAACTCAATGTCCTTGGCTTGACTGTCATTTCGAATATTTCTATTAGCAATCTTTCCATAGCGTTCTGCGAGTGTATCAAGAAGCTCTACTTGCAGAACAATTAATAACTCTCTTTGAGTGATCGTTTTTTGTGTAACACCGAATAAATATCTGAGGCCAAAGAACCATGGTGGTAGGTCTTTGAGGTAAGGCATTCCACGTCTGTTGACGGTCTCTTCGTTTTGGATTAATCCACCGATGACAGTCATCTCGTCATCAACCAAGAGAACATTCGTATCGGCTGTAGTCCGGTCAATAGCAACACCAGCCGTTCCGAAGGGTTGGGCACTCGATCGCTCTACTTTCACATCTAAATGGATAAAAGGGAGCTCTTCTTTTTCGGGGTCTTCGCCAGTATCTACACTCATGACTCGTTCACCGCGAATCAATGTTGGAGTCACATCAATAATGATACCAGTTGAAACAAAGTTGGTGATCGTATTACCTGCAAAGTCCCTTACCTGAATCGGTATATCTGTACCAATTTGAATTCGACCTTGTTCACCAGATTGAACCGTCACATTTGGATGCGCGACAGTTTCGCCGATTCCGTCTGCTTCTAGGAATTGGGTAGCTCGAAGCAGTTGCTGGAAACTGATTTGGTCAGGTCCAACAATCCAAGAGTCCAAAGAATTGAAGACTCTATCGGTCTTTAGGAAAAGTTCGATTCCTCTGCTGGTCTCATCTCCGTCGCCGCCACTGCCACCACCACCAGACTGTGATGCGTTTCCAAGTCCAAGTAGAACATTCCAGTCAAAGCCTGTTTGTTTAACTCTTGATAGATTGAGGTCAAAGAGGATGGCATTGATTCTAATTTCTCTCGATTCGCTCGTTGCCAGCTTATTGTCGATGGCTTTTTCGTTCAAGACGCCACTGGCATCACTTTCACCTGTCGCCTCAACATCGGAGAGCTCCTTGACTATAAAATATCTTTCCGTTTCTTCATAGGTCAGACTGTTGTTGTAAAGAACAGTCTCGAAGGCATCGAGGAAGTACTGGCCATTTATCGGAACACCGATTGCTGTGGAAGTCGGCTTGGCATCGACAATTTGCTTGCCCGTTACCTGACGGAAAATCGGGTCTAGCATCTGGAAAAACTGTGAAATTGGAGTCGCTGCAGGAAATGAAACCAGGTGCTCCGGTGGCAAAAAGGTTCTAATTTGCCGCTGCGGAGGATCCTGAGCTTGAATTTGGCTCACTCCAATAATATTGGTTGCGAGTGCCAAGACCAGAATAAGCAGGAGATATTTAATTTTTGATAATTCGAAAATCATAATGTAGTGCTACCTAAATGACGTGGAATATCCCGCAGGATGCCTCGATTGTAATAAGAATTAATTTCTGATGAGAGGTGTAAATTGTCGATCATTCCCAAGCGCCTGCCTATAGCGTTCTTCGGATCCAAGTTGCAAGGATACAACGTTTACCACACCAAGTTTATTTAGCCGGGCGGATACTTTCCCCGAAACGGGATCAATGCTTGTTATTTGCCCCAAATAAACATCTTCGCCTACGGCAAGAACTCGATTTCCGGTAGGGGTCTTGAATATTGCTCGATCTCCTGCAACGGCAATCAGTTCGTCATTTTCTACGTCGACAAGATTTTTCGTGTTTTTGGGAAGCTGAGCTGAAACCAAAGCGAAGAAGGAATTATGCGCGGGACGCCCCTTAGGAAGAAGTGAAACAGGGATTCCGTATTCCAGCTCGGGATCTGCGCTCATGCCTTCAGCCCCTCCAAAGTAAGCGTGAATCTCCATTTTGAACTTAACCATCTGCATCATTCTGTCGCTTCGACCGATTTCTCGAGGCACTTCAACATGATCAACATCGAGATCAAAAACCCTTACGAACTCACGATCATTTTCCAAATGCCAAATAAGAGAGTAAAGTGATGCGAATGTCGATGTACCGGAAACAAGAACATCGTGATACTTAAAATCCGCAGTCGATTTAGTGGAACGAATGTTGATTTCGCTGGAATCAAAGCCTCTTTCTGTCAATGATTCTAAACCAACCAACAAGTCGGCAGATGAAAGCTCATCCGGTATGATCTTGTATCTAGAATTCCATCGTTTTACGAGATCAGTGGCTCTCTCTTCAGAAGATGCCTCTTCTTTTATAAGACTTGTGATCGCCGTCAATTGAATCCTTGCCAGCTTTTCGGAATTCTCAATTTGCTCAATAATCTTGTCCTGCTTCTGGTCTTTGCCAGTCAACTTGTGACCAGAAAACCAAACAAAGCCGGCTATTAAAACAATTACTATGCTAACGAAAGTTGGGTGATTACTCATTTGCCGAAGAATTTACTAGTTCACTTGCTGGTTCTGGATCAGTCGTTTGTGCTGCTAATTCCTGCAGATAAGTCACGACTTCGGGCATTTTATTGTCGATTGGAGCAACCATGGAGAAGTCATAGACTTTTCTCCTTCCTATAACTCGAGTTTGTACTCTTCCTATTGAGGCATTCATTTTCCTCGCCAAATCAGCTATCCGAGACCTAGACATCGCCGAACCAGACATTTGAACGGAGGTACCTGTTTTGTTTGATGCGAATGAACGAATCCATAGACCTTTGATTTCGCCGGTCGAAGAGGAAAGCTGGGCGACATGCCTTGTATATTTGTCACTGCCATATAGCAGAGAGTCGAGAATTCTAAGACTCCTGGTGTTCCTGGCATAAACTTGCTTGAGAGAATCAACTCGTTCCTTCAGGATTCCGGCATTCTGGAGAGGAATTCCTGGAACACTTAGAGAATATTCGATCTTTCTTTGGTCGATTTCCTTTTCTTTGAGGAAATATTTCGCCAAGAAGAAGGACTCAAGGACAACCAATCCAGTTAACAGCAGAAAAACTAGAGTACCGATCGACTGTCTCGTTCCTTTGACCATCAGTTTGGACGGTAAAAGGTTCAACGGGGGAGAGGATGATTTTACATCCCAACCTTCTGCAAATCGAACGGCACTAGACAGAGCAAGAATCTCATTGGGAGTCAGAGAGGAATTCTCCGAATTCAGTCTCTCATCAAGATCAAGAAGTGATTCAATGGTGCCGACATGGGCGTCAGAGAAAAACTGTTCCAAACTTATTTCGAATCCATCAATTGGTTCACTCGATATGACGTAAAACCGATCAATATTAAACAGTCGCTGTTCGTCTTGTATTAGTTGAACTCTACTACAAATTGTTGCGCCGGAGTCAAAGACCGACAAATTGCTTAGTCTTTCAAAGTGATAGAGTGTTTGGCCCTTCATGAAGACCACTAGAGTCTCCTCTTTCCCGATTCGCAGCAGGGTTGTTACAAAATGGGGGTTGTCAGGTAATTTGTAGGATAAAATTGAGACAAAAAGACTCAGCTCAGAGTCAAGAATGTGACCAGCCGGTAACTGTCCAACCTCTTTAGCAGGTATATCTCGAAGCGTAGCTGTAATGGAGTCCGGTTCCCTTGGCACAATAGCCAAGGTGTTTGTGTCTCCGTTGCTCGTGGCTACGTTTAGGGTGGCAACCCGCTCTTTGTCATACTCAAAAGGAATATGTTGGTTAAGGTGATCGAACACCTTTCCTTTTCTGCCCCGTGTTCCCGTGTCTTTCGACATCCAAGCTGTAAACTGATCCAGAATGCCACCAGCATCCGATTTTTGGGATTGGCTGTCGGAATCAGATACACCAATCTGAATCATCTCATAACTTACCTCCGGCTCTCGAACACAGTAAGCAATTAGGATCTTTTTGAAGCCTTGTTGATGGCTCTTATTAAGAATTGTGAGAAGTTCATTCGTAAAGACGGTTGCCTTAAAAGCTGTCCGTTCAAGCTTTTTGACATTTCCATCTCCATCGAGACCATCATGAATGAATGGCTCAAGATCTTTCCCCTCGCCATAGGCGGAATATTGTTGACCACCAATTTCCATGGAGAAATCTGTAGCCCCTCCGTCGAAGAGTCCTCCGCTACCGACGCTGCTACCACCCAACATGACATTGCCTTCCAAGCTCGCCTGTCTATTGGTTGACAGCTTATATATGTTGCCAGTTCGATATCCCTCAAGGCATTCTACTAGAAATACATCCAGATAGTCCTGAGAGACAAATATTCCTAGAACCGCGTCAAAACTCTGACGATTCACGTACAACCTCCTATAATTTAGGCCTTTATGGCCAATGTTTGGTGTAGGATGAGATCAAGATAACATCCTATAATTCAGACTTTAAAAGTAAACTCTCTAAAAATTAATATTGAGTCCAGAAATTAGGTCACGTGAATTTACTACGCAACAATTGTGGTGTTTCTGTGAACTAGCGAATTAGCTGGGACAGCCTCTTCTTGTTGTTCGCGTAGCTCAATGCCGTGTTAATGTCTACCTCTCCCGTCAGAACCAATCTCGCCAAATCCTGCTCGAGAGTCGTCATTCCTAATTTTGATCCCTCCCACATCATCTGGTACAGTTCAGATACATTGCCGTTCTTAATAGCTGCTCTAGCTGGCGGCGTCAAAACCAAAGCTTCCTTTGCCAAAATTCTCCCGCCGCGAACTTTTGGGAGCAACTTCTGCGAAACAACGCAGCGTAGTACGTCTCCTAGTCTGTGCCTCACCCGTTCTTGCTCCTCTGGGGGATAGGTAGCCAAAATTCTATCAATTGTCTCCATAACAGAGCCGGTGTGCAAGGTCGAAAAGACCAAGTGTCCAGTATCTGAAACTTCCATGGCGGTGTTTATTGACTCTGCGTCCCTCATCTCACCAACGACGACGATGTCTGGATCCTGTCTCAAGGATTGTACCATTCCTGAGGTATAGCTTGGAACGTCAATTCCTACTTCTCGATGCCTGACTAAGCCCCTTTTTGAGGTGTGAATAAATTCCAGGGGTTGAGCAATAATGAGGATGTGAGCCTCGATGTCTCTATTGTTTGCGTCCACAATAGCATCTAGCGTGGTTGACTTTCCTGAACCAGTTACCCCCGTAAAGAGAATAAGTCCATCTCGGTAATTTCTAAATAGAAATTGACTTTTCAAATGCTCGTTGAAACCCAGACCATCTAAGTTCCATGGTTTCTCCGCTAAAAGTCTAAATGTGATCCCAAGATGATTGAGATCGAAATATGCGGTGCATCGATACCTTCTCTTTCCGCCTTCTGCCGTGTCGGATTCGACTCCATATCCAAAGTCCACGGCACCTTTCTTAAGCAGAATTGAGACCTGGGATGGAGAAAGTAGGTTTAGGACTACCAAATCGGATATTTCCACAGGCATTATACCCACAGCATCCACTGGTCTTTTAAAACCTTTTGTTCGGTACCAAATTTTTTGATTGCTAGCTGGTCCTCCGAAGTCCATGTCCGAGGCATCTACTCGAATCATCCTTCTAGCTAACTCAGATATATATCTTCGAGCTTCTTCTCGATCACCTACAGGTGCCTTAACCAGGTACTCGAAATAGTCCTTGATTCTATCAACGCCGGCAGTCGTTTGAACCGCTTCGACGATTTTTTCAAAGGATGTGGGTATGATATATTCAAACCCAATTCCTTCATTTTCAAGTCTTCTGGCAACAGCCAAGGTAACCTCCTAACGTTATCGATTCTATCGACTACTCCATTCTGAGAAGTCGGTCAATTCGATGACCTCCAACTCGAAATCCCAAGGTGGTCCGAGAAGACTTAGCGATAGAGGCCAATACCAAGTCTGGAATTTATCTCTGATCTTTACGTCTCCTTTTGAAATGATAGAACCAACCACGTTTGCATATTCCTGTTGTGCGCCGGAAAAATCAATGTCTTCTTGGGAGTAGATTTGTGCAACAGCCACTGCATAGTCGCTCATTATGAAGTCTCCTTTTGCATACATAGCCAATTGGTTACCAGTTGGCAGATTTGTCGAGGTCCAATTCCTGAGCTCGCTAGCGTTTCCATTTTCTGGAGGGAAGGAGCTGGTACAAGAAACTTTACCACAATCGTGAATTTCGATTTCTCCACTAGCGACAATTATGGAATGACCGATAAACTTTACCCAGGCATTAACAAACAAGTCGCCATCGATTAGCCACACATATGGATTGTCTTTCGTCCCGTAGCCTTGAACACCTAGAAAATCCGACATGTCAACCTCTCCCGAGCCGAGAATGTCAACGTTTCCTGTCGTGACCACTGTGGCAATAGATCTGATAGCTTCAATATCCAATTCCGGGATGTCCACTTTAGCGGCCTGGAAATTAACATCCCCGCCGCTTGATTGAGAGTTTGGACTTAAATAGGCAGAACTACCTGAGAAATTTCCGAAATGGGTACCGTAACCCTCAATACTCATGTACGTCAAATCTCCATCGAGATTCATGTCGTTGTTGGAGTGTATGTTTGAATTTGTGATAAGCGAATCTCCGTAGATCCCAGCTTTATCCCTAATTTCTACGTCATCCTCACCTAAAACTGTATATCTCAATGCAGCGGGAAGCTCCGATAAAGGGATTCTTGTTTTGGTGTAGTTTGCTACGATTCTGTGCTCCGCCGGCCCGTTTTTTCCAGTAACTGTGAATACCAAGTCCTCTTTTTCACCAGGAATCGTCATCGTGTAGCTTGGAGAGCTCACACTATACTCACTCCGTCCGAACTTCGTGTCTCGGATTTGAAGAGAATCAAGGTCAGACCAGTCCTCCGTATTGTAGAGTTGTCTCTTTACCAAGTTAAAGGCAGATTGCGACGACTCGCGTGCCTCTACCCTGTGAGTGTATACAGCGAGATCTGCATTAGCTGCCTGATTGGTGGTCTGCATCGCAAGTATCAGCACGGCACTGATTGCAATGGCAGAAAGTGAGAGGAGGATGTTAGAGTAGCCCATTATAGTTGGATGTTATATGCTCCTAATATAGTCGTGTTAACTGATTGTATTTGCTGGATTGAGCTTTATCGGCCTAAAAACTTTCGTCCAGGAATTCTGTGGAATCACTTTACTAGGTCCAAGTGGCGAGACAATTTCCACATGTACCTCTATTTCTCTTGCGAGTGGATAGTTGGCTGAAGAGACAGTTGTGCCGGTCTCATCGCGCAATTCGATCGATATTTCCTTTATCGTGGCGATACTATTACCTCTTAAGACACCATCGATGTATCTAGTAATTTGATACACCGGGATATCTGCAATAGTCGTGCCGTTAAATACTGTTGCAGTACCAACTTCGGACCATTCAAAATTTACAAGCTGAGAATCAGCAAAAGCAATGTTCGTTCTGGAATAAAACTGAAAGCTTTTCGTCGTGGATGTGGTATCTAGAGAAACGATCGCATTGTTAGGAATGGCCATTCCGGAGCCTATATTTGCGAAATCATTCTCTACGATCTCAATTACAGCAAGCAATCCTACCTTAGAGGCCAGATGCTGCTTTGCTTCCCAGCTGGTCGACTGATTTCGATTTATTGTGACAAAGCTCATTAACAGAATAGATCCTGCCAAAAGAGCCGCCAATGTCATATCAAGTAAATTTGCCATTTTTCTTTTTGCTATAGTCTAAAATGGCGAGTAAGAATAAATCCGTCCCATATTTACCACTAATGGATTTGTCGGATCAGTTACCCAAACATTTGGATTTGAGATATTTACCGAAACTTGTTTAGCCCAACGCTTTGTGGATGTGGGTGTCATAGTGAAGGTCGAATCTGATCCAACGATTAGCGTATCAACTCGCACGTAGGAAATATCAATACCGACATTGTAGATCAATCCCATCCTATCTATGATAATATCTTTTCCGTGGAATTGCTCGATTGCTTTGCAAGGGGAGCCAGCGGTCAATTCATAATCACACAATCCGCCAAAATCTATTGAAGCCGCCAAGGAATCTAGGCTCGTGACTTCAATTCCTCCATCAGTCGAAATATCAAACAGGCTCGTTCCAATTCGCTCGATCACTTGCACACCTACTCCCGTGAGCTGCGTTTCCAGTTCATTTAGATAAATTTGACGTTCCGTTCTGGTAATAATTTGGAATGACTGCAATGAAAGCAGCATAACAAGAAGCAAAGACAGTAGTGAAAGGGATGTTTGCATTATTCAGATACCAGTACTCTAAAAGCTTCTTCGGGCGCGGTTTCGCCATTTTTGATGACTTCTCTTGCCGAGTCTGTTAATGATCTCATACCTTCCTCGATGGCAACGGATCTCAGCATACCTTCATCAATCATCTCCTTCGAGTCGACTATGATTCGTCGAACGCGCCTCGAAAAGTGCATTGCTTCAGCTATGGCCCTTCTTCCCTTGTAGCCCACACCAAGACAGTCCTCACAGAACGAGTTGATAGAAGCCTTGTAAAACGTGATGTTCTTTATTTCTTTTGAAGAAAACCCTAGCTGCTCAAGCATCAATATGTCCGAATCTTCGTCGACCAATTTACAAGTATTGCACAGTTTTCTTACCAGACGCTGAGCAACTACTAAGTTGATCGCATAAGCAATCAAAAAGGGCTCAATTCCCATCTTGTATAATCGGCTTACAGCACTGGGTGCATCATTCGTATGCAGCGTTGAAAAAGTAAGGTGACCGGTGTTGGCTAGCTTAATAGCTAATTCTGCAGTGTGTTTGTCTCGCATCTCACCCACCATCACTATGTCTGGGTCATGTCGGAGGACAGATTTTAGGGCTTCTTCGAGGTGTAGTCTGGGACCTAACTTTATTTGTCGGATTCCATCGATCATATATTCCACGGGATCCTCGATTGTCAAAATATTGACGGCTGGATCTCTAACCTGCGTAAGGGCAGCGAGGAGGGAGGTGGATTTTCCAGATCCCGTGGGACCTGTCATGATTACCATGCCATGTGGTTGCCTGATGGCTGTTTCAAATCGTTTAAGGGAGAGGTCGTCGATGCCTATTCCTCCGAGTCCAGTTAAAACGTTTCGGTCATCGAGAACACGTATAACTATGCTTTCAGCCTTAATTTCTCTTCGAACTGAGGCAAGTGGCAGTATAGATACCCGGTATCGAATAAGTGTGTTGTCAATACTCCTTTGTATAAAACCATCCTGTGCCGCTTCTCTCTCAAATCTGTCAATATTGGAACATCTATCTTTTGCAACAGCGATTATAGATTCGGGATGGACTTTATCTTCAGCGTGCCACAGCTGTAGTTTTCCATCTATTCTGAAGTGAAACTCTGTATTACCGTCCTGATTCGGAAATATGTGAATATCAGAAGCTCCAACTCGAACTGCCTCTAGCAAAGAGGCCTCAAATAGATTGATTAGGGCGGATCTATTAATCTCTGCGTCTAAGGCTTCCTGATCAACTAATGTATTTTCATCCTGTGCTACTGTAGTCTGGAGGTCAAACATTCCCGCCGTATCACTCTCGGCCAGTCTTTCTAGATATTCGTTTCTTGGCGGAAAAAGCTTCTGAAAAATCGGGACAAGAAGCTCTTTGGGCGTATAGTAAATCTCAAAATGATGAAGATTTAACTCTTGCATAAACTTGAGCGCTACGGTCCTTGCCGGATCATAGGATGCGAAAATTAGCTTGTCAACTTTTCTTTTTTGATCTCTTTCACTCCTAATTGGAAGAAGCTGGAGTTCCAGAAGACGTAGTCTTTTTCGCGGCGGAAGACTATCAACGAATGACTTAACAAGCTTGTCGTCGATTAGCTTACTTGTTAGCTCAATTCTCGGAAAAGAGTAGACATCGGCGGCTGTCCCGTAAACCAAGGCATCATCTACATTTTCCATGTGGATGAAAGTTCGCCAGAGTGCCTGCCGTTTGCCTTTTTGAGTCCAGAGTCGAACCGCTGCTCTGACATTATCCCGCGTAACAAGACCACTTTCAAGTAATTTTATTACGACCCGATCAGAGAGAGCGTCTAGTGTCTTTTCAGTCTGATGGCCTATACTCGAATTTGTGGTGTTGTTAGACAAGGGACTGCTCACAGCACCGTCGCCTGAACTTTTATTGTCATCGTTCAGGTGCACAAATACTTCGTCGGCAGCTTTCTCTTCTACCTCTGACTTTTTCTTTAGTAGTCTTTTTATCACTGAAAGTAAAGTTCTCCCGTGTGAGGCATCATCAAGGCAGACTCAGTTGAGATGATTGTTAGAATAGCAACCAAGATACCAATAACGATGGCTATAGCCGTTTTTATGGTCTCAACAGTTGTTTCGAGTTTAAGAGTTGTCTCTTTTTCGTAGAAATCGGCCATTTCTTCAGCACTAGCCCGAACAGATCCAGTTTCTGTACCCGACCTAAATCTTGCTATCGCGAGTGGAAGGAAAACGCCAGAAGCCTCCATCGCACCTACCAAATCAGTTCCTCGACTCATCATGAGAGGCATAGTCGTAGTCTTAATTTTGTACTCCATGTACGAATTGCCCGTTGCTTCTGCGCTGACTCTCATTACTTCTTGATTTTCCTCGGATCCGGAATATAGTACACCAAAAACCCTACAGAATATTTCCAAGTTAAGTTTGTGGAGTAGTGACCCTAAAGCAGGAATTTTCAACATGTAACGATGAATAATAAATCTGCCTCTCTGAGTGCCCGAAAACACTACAAGACTAAGGATAAGTAATACTATAAATGGGACAAGCCATATGCCGTTGTTGTCCAGGAAAGCGGCAAAAGCCAGAGCCGCCTTTGTAAAGGGAGGGATCTCAATGTCGAAATTTGAGAAGAGGCCCATCATTTGAGGAATGAGACTCCAAACGAACCACACGAAGACGCCAATTGCAGCAGTAAGGGTCACAGAAGGGACTATAAGAGTCTTTCTTACTTGTTTTCTAAATTCGTTTTTGCGCTCGAGATATTTTGCTGTCGCTTCAAACATTTCGGCCATGTTGCCACTATTCGTGGATAGCCCCAACATGTAGGAGGTAAATTTACCAAAAATGTGTTGTTGCTTTAGAAATGCCTGCTTCCCGTTCATTCCTCCTTTGAGATCCGAGCTAAGATCCTTGATGGCCTGACGCAATGATCTGCTCTGAGTATCTGTTCCAAGGAGAGTAAGAATTTCATCGAAGGGGAGATGTCTTCTCAACATGTTGGCGGCCAATCGGACGAACATGGCTATGTCAGAAGGGGCTGGCTTTATACTAAGTCCAACGATTTTCTTTTGGACCGAAATAACCTCCATTCCGAGGCGTTGAAAGGCTGTTTCAACCTCTTTTGGAGCGTATGCTTTTTGGACACCTTTTGAGACAGTGCCATTCTTATGGCGTACTTTGTACAGATAGGAGTGACGCTTTTGAACATTGCGAGTGGTAAACCGGTGTTTTTCGGCAAGACTGGCAAGCTTTTTCTTGAAGGCTCTCTTGGATTTTGCAACAAGCGTTCCAGTGACCTGCTCTCCGAAGGAATTTACACCGCTAAACCTATATTCATCCATTGTCGCGCTGGGTATTTTTGTTGAGAATCTAAATACGGGAGAAGGCATCAGTAGATCCAAAAAGGCCGCCCACCAAGAAAGGTGGGCGGCCTTTTTTCGCACTTTGTAATGCAGACTAATTAAGAATCAGTCTCCCAATTTACGGAGCTGCGTTGCAAGGAACGCTAGCTCCAACAGGATCGCCAGTTCCAAGATCTATTCCACCACGGACTGACTCGCCAGCATCTTTCTGAAGAACGATATTCTCTGTGAGGATTCCGTCAACGAGAAGTTGGATCACATTAAGATTGGAGGCACTGATACCCTCGATAGTTAGTCCAGATGAGGTTGGTGTTATCTCGAAGCTACCATTCAAGTTGGTATAGCAAAGCCCCCCACTTGTCACAACTGATCCAGTGTATCCCATATCATTAAAATCAAGCTCATCGAAGTCATCGAGATCGCCTTTCGTATCGTCTTCGCTACCGTCGAATAATTCTGGCTTTTGCTTCCAAGACTGTGCGTCACTTGCGATTCTCATTCCATCTTGAAGAAGAGCATCCCAGTTAGATTTGATAGAGTTCTCGCCGTAAGCATTTATTCCTACTACAGTTGCAAGTCCTACGATAACAATACCGAGAACGAGTAGAAGAAGTTGTTGTTGACCCATTGTATTTTATTATTTGTTTATTCCGAGAGGCCTTTGCCTCTCAAGTCAAGCTAGTTGCGACTTACCTCTGTAAATTCAAATCTAGCGAAACGTATTTATTAATGTACTTTGTTGTTGAAGCAAAGTGGCTGCTTCAGATCCCCTCAAGTTATTTAGCAAGGTAGACAACTATCGGAGTACTAATTAACGCACGGCTCATCACGAAAAAGGATCATGCTTCGAATCTAATTTTCCGATTTAATCAAATAGAGAAAAAAACGGAAGGCTCGAAGCATGAAGACCGAAATTCTCCCAAACTATTCAAATTGACAAGAACGAATGAAAGGTCATCCAGGTCTTGAATAGAAAATTAGTCACTAAGCTCCAATAAAACCAGACTATTAATTGATTGGTGATATCCAATAGTCTTCATCTCCAATGTTGGGGAGCGTGTTCTGAACTACTTTGGCTGCAGCCACAGATGGATAGTCACCGTGTGTTACCCTATACCAAGTATTTCCATCATAATTGACTCGAACGACGTTTGTGCCGAGTCCCATGTCCTTAAACTTCTGCACCCAATTGTTGGCAAACTCAGGATTGTTGAAGGATTTAAGAACCCACTGATAGCGTCTATTTCTAGGAGCTGGTCTTCGCGCTTGATTCTGACTTCGTCTTTGATTGTCAATAGCTTGTTTGCTAGGAATATCCTTTGCTATTGTGGATTTCTGTTGCAAGGGTATTGCATCTACCGTATTCTCTGTCGCGCTAGGAGTAGGTTGCTCATCCTGAGCATCTGTCGAAGCAACTGGGATAATGGAAGAATTGGCGCCAGAATCTGGGTCTAAGTTTTGAGACTGATTGTCTGGCCTCGCTCTTGAAGGGACACTTCCTGCCTCATCAATATTAGACTTAGCTATCAGTTCTGATCGAAGATCAAGCCTGTCATCTTGTATGGTTGAGTCATAGGTAAAGGAGAGATATGCTAGGTAGACAGCGCCCAGCAAGGCAATACCAAAATAAATATATAGGGAGCCTTCTCGTATAAACCGGAAAGAGCTCTTCGAAATGTTTCCTAGCCTTTGTGCCATGCCTCTTACTTATTAACTATGTAGATGCTAAAGGTGACAGGTTTATTAGACATGTAAGGTCTAAGTTCCCAAGGGCCATAGCGAAACGAATAGCAAGTTTTAATCAATTCAGGAAATATTTTTCTGAGTCTTCAATAATTCTTTTGCCTCTTTTGACGATATAATTTCGTCCTCAATTGCCTCAAGATCTATTCTCGGAAAACGTATTGTAAACACCGAGCCCTGTCCAAGAGTACTTTCTGCTTCCACGCTTCCTTTCATGAGCTCCGTGAGCTTTTTGACAATCGCCAGTCCCAGTCCGTTACCTTCAAAAAGACGACCTTCGCCTGTGGATTCCTGCCTGAAAGATTCGAACACGAAAGGGAGGAACTCCTCGCTAATTCCTATTCCTTCATCAGCACATTTCAGGTAAACAGATTTTTCGTCCGTTCCAATGGTGATGCTAATCTTACCTCTTTCAGTAAACCTAATCGCATTGTTCAAAAGATTGTAGAGAATTCTCTCCAAGGCCGACTCGTTCGATAGAATTATGGGTTTTTTATCCCCTTGTAACAAGTAGGTAAGTCCAAGACCCTTTTCTTTGGCTTTTTGCTCAAACTGAGAAAGTGAACGTAGAAGGAATTCCTCCAGATCGAGAGCTGAAAGTCGGAGGTTTATATCGTCATTGTCTAGCTGAGCAACATCTAAAACAGAGTTTATCGTATCCATCAATCGCGTTCCAGAGCGACCAATCATGGAAGCTAGATTCTTTGTATGGCTGTCGCCTGACTCTCCAATGAGTTCAGAAAATCCGAGGATTGAAGTCAAGGGAGTTCGAATTTCATGACTCATGTTCGCGAGAAACTGCGACTTAATCCTGTTAGCGATTTGAGCTTGAGTTCGCAACTTTTCTTCAATTGCCAGCTTGGCAGAAATCACTCCAGTTTGAATACCAACCCGTCTCTTGAGAAGCGTTACCCAGATCAATGCTCCAATGAGAATCAAGGTTAGGATTGACAATACCTTCTGAAGAAGCTTGAGTGTGAAGCCTTCCGGTGGTGCTAGCATCAACAAGTTGTCGGGAGAGCTAAGAAGAATTTCAGACCCGCGCGTCTCGGGTGTTAGGCCAAGTGAAAGCTCCAAGATATTTTTGCATACTCCTGAAACTTGAATCCTGCTTCCTAGCTCAAATTCAGGATAACCAAGTCCTTCATCTGGAAGTACGGCATCAAATGAATGAGAGCCATTCTTCAGAGTCAGAATTCTTGAATTTCGTTCGCTTCCGATCTGTTCTAGATGGCCTTCAGTTGTTACAAATTTTGCATTATAACTAGAACACATATCTCTCCTAGCCGAGAGTTTCACGGCTTCTGGTAGAACACCGGAGCCGATTTTCTGGACTTCCGCAAAATCAATCTTTGCGTGTCCCTGATAATTGTCGACAAATCCAGAGATTCTAATTTCGTCACCGACTGTCAAACGGTCAGACGATCCTTCTAGATTCACCAAAATCCCAGAACCGTTTGATTGAATATATAGGTCATTTTCTTGGAGCTTGTTTGTGATAACTCCCTTCACATGAACTCGATGATTGTTGCCTCCCTTGTCCTGAGATGTCAATAATTCCTTAATGAAAATCACCTCCATTTCGAAAGAGTCGATTTCCGGACGATGCGTGATTTCTATAAATTCGGCTCCAGGCGAATAGAGCATAAACCCGATAGTCTGGCCTAAATTGTTAGTTAGTGAAGTGCTAATCCCACGCACCTCGACCTTCGAGTTAACATATTTTTTTAAATCGGTATAGGGCCCGTTATAATCGAGTTCGACGCGAAAAAGATTGTCTGCCTTTCTGATATACAGGAAAGCTCCTAGTCTATCGTCAAGTCCAACACCTTGTACAATTCCGCCAACCTTTACCCATTGTGCCCCGACCTCATTTTTCAAAAGAGATACGTCGGACAAAAGAGGATCGGGAAGAGAGCCTTTTTCTATGAGGCTCAAAGTAGCATCACGTATTGCATTTGTGAATGTCCCTGCTTCACTGAAGCCTTCGATCAGGATAGTGTCACCAGGATTAAGAAGACTCCGCAAGCTATCAGGTTCGAACCTAAACAGAAGCCCATTCGGATCCCCCAAGATATAGCCAAAGCCGCGATCGACCTCAATGAGGGCGATTTGGCCTTCGACTCGAACGGGTCGCCCAGCATCTGCTTCAGCGATGGAAATGCCAAATAACTCGGGTACGCTTCGAATCATTTCGATGGAGGAATAGTCGTTGATTTCTCTTACCGAAATGGATTCAAGTTTCCTCGATGCCGGCTCGAGAGACAAGAAACCTTTGACCTCAACTTGATCGCCCCTTAAAATATTATCTGAAACATATACTGGTACTTCCAGCTCTCCTGATGAGTCTCTAAGGAGAATGCTAGTCTTAGTTTTTTCGGCGATCGAGCCTCTTAGTAATACTCGTCTTCCTGATCTGACAATGCTGTCTGCCTCCGGGAGTCTTGCAACTGGAATGTGCAATTCTCTTCCGGCGGTAGCCTTGGCCTGTTCGTCAAATTCAATCCAATCAGCTGAGTAGGACGAAACCGTTGCCATTCCAGGTTCACCCTCAACAGGGATTTCAGTGATGTTGACACCCGTAACAAGGACATATTGGTTGAGAAAACTTTTGGCCTCAAAGCCATAGTCTCTCATTAAGCGAACTTTAAATTTCTGGCCATTGTTTGTTAGCTCGAGAGTCTGAATTTCTCCGTTTTCCCAATAGACCCTTCGGACAACGCCTGCTAGCTTGACCCACTGACTCCTCCACGATAACTTTTGAAGTTCGCTTGGATATCCGGCAAAATCTGGCGCAGGCAAGGATGCCTGTTTCCCAGAAATCGTGACCTTTGATTTGGTTAGAACAGGTCTGCCGGCACTAAGCCCTGTTTCACCTTCTACTCGAACTTTGATTCCTGGGACGAAATAAGAGGCCATATCCACATGGTTCAAAGATACTTCAAGTCCACTCCGTCCATCGTGGATGTACAATACCCTCGCATGAGGATCATAGTTTGTCACATACGCCTCAATTCTAGTCGAAATTCCTTTAGCGGCTTCTCTTGCTTCTAGAGACGCGAATTCGCTAGGTAGAGTAATAAGTTCTGGCTCCCCGCTTGTGCACCCTAAAGATCCGAAAAGGATCATGGAGAGGAAAAATACAGCGTGGAGGTTGGTTGTTGTTTTCAAGACCTCCTCGTTTTACTGAAAGCCTATGAAGTTACGTAGTCCAGCGATTAAGTACTAGCTTCACTTCCAGATGAGTAAAAACGGAAGGATAGTTCTCCATGTGGATCGAAGTCTCGATATTTCCAAGTCATTTTTCAAGACTATCAAGGAAGGCAAGAAGGTCTCGGATTTCAGCAGGAATCAAAATGGTGCCCATTGGTGGCATTACGCTTGTCGATAGGTCTTCAGATTTTTGAATCTCGGACTTCAAAATTGAAACCGCTCCGTTTGACATAGTCGTGAGAGAAATTGACGAATCGGTTTCACCTGTCAGACTGCCGGAATATACCTGACCGTCTTTCATTGTTAATACATGAAGACCAAATCCAGGAGATATTTCCTCGGCAGGATTGAGGAGAGACCTCAGGAGGTGTTCCTTGGATCTGAGTTTTCCAATATTGCTCAGCTCTGGACCGACCTCACTTCCCAGTTCTCCGACTCTGTGGCATCGGGCACATTGAGCTGCTGAGTTATTTTCAAATATCTCCTTACCTCTAGTCGCATTTCCTCCGCTAAAAACATGTTTGAACGGATCTTTTTGGTCTGAATCCAAGAGCTGAGTTTTGGCTTTGGATGAACTAGAGTTTTGGATCAGTTCCAATACCTCAAGAGATAGAGCAGGATGGATGCTCGTAGTCTTTAAACGATTGGCAAGATCTACTAGGTAAGGCTCAGATACTCCGATATCTATTTCGCCCAATTCTTCAATAGCCTCCTGCTTTTCCAAGATGGATCTTAAGGGATCAGCGATCGTGTCCTTCGCCAAAGCTAGAATTGCCGAAGCGTTTTTTGGGTCACCTTGTAATTCTATTTCCTTTCTCAGACGTAAATCATGAATGTCGCTAACAAACGGAGCAATTTCATCATATGAACGGTTTTGCGCCAATAATTTAAACGCTGCTACTCTTGACAAACCACTTCGTGATTGGTCGTTCAAGAAGGTTTCGATATAGTCCGTTGCAATAGAAAGATGGTGCTGGTTCGCTAACGAAAATATGGCTCCTGCAATATTGTCCTCCAATATGTTCGGCAAATTTTTGAGAAATGGAGCGATAATTTCGCTAGCATCTACTCGCGCTCTCAATAGTTTTTTCCTGAAGCGTTTATCAACACGGTCAATTGGGGCTGGCGTGTCCCATGTTGAAACGGCATTGATCGCTTCTATTCGAAGTTCAATTTGATTGTCGCGATCCAAGGCAAGAGTCATTAGCCGACGAATACCACCCTCGGATCCAAGTCTCAGATTGGCATTTATGACTCGTCTTAATATCACCTCGGATCTTCTTGCCAGCTGGATGTCCATTTTCGCCAAATCGAGGAGCGATCCCTCAACCGAGAAGTCGTCATTTATCGCTCTCGCAGCTTCTTCAAGTACGAGGGTGCTGTCGTCCGCAAGAAATCTAGATAGCTGTGTACTTCCTTGTGCGCGAAGGGCGACTATCGCTGCAAGTCTAACAAGAACCGAACTATGACTACTAAGGCTGCCAAGCTGATCTTCTGAGGTTGTTTTCAAAAGTGCTCTTGTACCGCTGTGTCTTAAATAGGCATCGTCTCCTTCGCCTTCGAGGAAGTTGAGAACTGCGTCTTTACTTGCTGATGTTCCGATTTTGGCAAGGCTGAGCCCTGCTTGCAGCTTTATCCTAGGGTTCTCATTAGTTAGAAGATTAGCAAGATCCTTTTCATGAAGGCTGTAATTAAGAACGCCAATGAGATCAACGGTTTGCCTGACAAATTCATCGTTGCTGTCCTTGAGCCAAGTCGAGATCGGAAGATTCTTAGTGGCGCTCGAAGTTGCGTCAATTTGTCTAATCGCCCAAAGGGAATGGATTCGAGGAAAGAGAGAAGCATCCTTCTTGCTAGCTAGCTGGATTAAGGCAGCGCGTTCATTTCTATTGACCAGCTCGAATTGAGCCTTCAACCTGATTCTTCGATCAGCAAAATCTAGAAGCCCAAGGAGTCTATTAGTTGACAGATCTTCAAACTCAGCTGTCAAGAGCTCTTTGGTCCGTAGCCGAATTGGCCGATTCTCAGCGCCCTCTAAATCGATTTTACGAATTCCGCCATTTTCGTTGAGAGACCATCCGCCATTCCAATCAGCTACGTAGAGTGCTCCGTCGGGTCCAAAACTCAGGCCCGTTCCCATGATGCCTTTTACGAATGTTTTCTCGTCAACCATTTTGAAGGCTGCGCCATCTTCAATCAGCCTGAATGAGGAAAGAAGTTGACCTGGGAAATGAGTCAGAAAGAAATGATCTTTGTATTCCTCAGTGAGTGCCGTTCCGGGATTTCTAATAAACCCACATGGCCCATCCGAGTAATTCATGATAGGGGGAAGGATATAGCTAGCTTGACCATCGAAATGCGGTAGGTACAGCTTCTCGTCCATCCAGGGATTGTAGGAGTCAATATTCTTTGAATCGATCCAAGTTTGAGAATAGTTCATTTGCCAATTGACTCTCCAACCGGCATCGGCTCCTTCTAAGATGTAAACGAGTCTTTCTTTCTCGTTCTTATAGTCACCGTCATTGTCGACGCAAAACCAGTTTCCAAAATCGTCGAAATCTATTTCTTGGCAGTTGCGCAAGCCATGCATCACGACTTCAAAGTCTGAGCCGTCAGGATTGGATCGCATGAGAACACCCTGGTTGGGATAGTTTAATCGACGTCCCTCCTTTGTTTCAATATTTATACCCTTGTCTCCAATAGTCCAGTAGATCTTGCCATCAGGACCCGTCCTGAGGCCATGCATATCGTGTCCTCCGATTCCCGAGTGAACACCTAGACCGTCGAACATAGCGATGCGTTGGTCCGCGCGGTCATCATTGTCTGTGTCCTGCAGTTTCCACAGATTGGGAATTACGCTTGCGTACACACCATCCGGCCTCCAAAGCACGCCACCGAGAACTCCAGTGACTACATCGTCAAATCCAGCTGAAAACAATGTCGATTTATCGGCCTTGCCGTCTCCGTTTGTGTCCTCCAGTAGGTGGAGCAATTCAGATTTCGTCTCGAGATCATGCCAGTTTTTCTTCGAGTCACCATTTAAATCCGTCAACCACGGGTTGTTGAATGGACCATCGTCTGCAAGAAGCCTCTTGATGTTTTCCCTTCTTTGCTCTGTAGACTCCATCGACCAATCTTCGATTTGCCAGGGGTAAGGTTCAAGTCCCGGCATTCTTCGGATATCTAGATCTTCTGAAGCTCGCCTTTGTGTCTCTGTTACATAGAGCCGGCCTTCAGGGTCATGTGAAATGGCGACCGGATTCTTCAGAAGTGGCTGTTGAGCCCAAGTAGAAATTGTGATTTCTGATCCCGAGGATTTAGGTCCTTGATTCAATCTAGTGCAAGAAATGAGCAAAACTGAGACGACAAATACAGAGAGTAATATCCGATGCTTCATTCTTTGTATTCAAAAAGTGATGTTCGCCGAGATATGAATTTGGGGTAGTTTCCCTCTTTCATAAAAAATAGGGACTAGCTTTGCACTAAAAGATTCTGGATTCCGACGTGCATTTCGCAGTGCATTGAAACCCGAGACCAGTCTGTTTCCCAGAAGAGATATCATTAAAAATGTCTGTCGTCTGTCAAGAGAATCTGCCTCGTCTCTCAAACTTCTGAATTCGTTTCTTGCTTCCTCAGATTCCCACTCCCAATTGAAATTTTCTCCAGAAACAGAATCTAAAACGTCCCAGGCTCGATTTCTCAGGAGTGCCTCACGATACGCTTCATCAGAGTCGTAATTGGCGACATTTAAAACGAAAGATCGATTGCGCCCCTTGAGAGTTACATCAGCCTTAGAAGTTGCCCAGCTTTCATAGGCTTGAATGGCTTGAGATTCAGCTCTTACCGATCCAATTAGACCGGTCCAAAGTGATGCCTCGATGCCAATATGAAATTTTGCGCCGCCATTCCATTGACCTTGATTGGAATATTTGTGTCCCCATCCGGGAATGACCAAACTTCTAAAGAGTGCACCACCTGCGCTCGGAGAAGACTGCGCAGCTATCTCAGTCGACAGGGTCCCGATTAAGACAAAAACACTTAGTAAAAAAAACTTTTTCAATTGATGGTCCTCTCGAAAGTCTACAACCGATTTATCGTCGAGTTCTCACGTTGTTTGATTTGTGGATTGGCCGAGTTGACGCAATCTGGATTGCCGCGATTTGCTATTCATTTCCTACCACTCAATTCGAGCGCGTACGTTAACGGTACGGGGAGTCAGTCTTGTAGGGATACGATTCCATCGGCCAGTGACGTCGGCGATCCACTGATACGAGATGACATTCTGGTGATCGAAAACGTTAAGTATTTCGCCAGTGATTCCAAGCGTTATTGGCTTTCCGTTTTTGGGTTTGAACAAAGTTAGCTTTTTAGTAGCGCCCATGTCGACCCGCTGGTATGGTGGATACTGATCTGAGAGTCGCTCTCCTGGTACTTGGGTTTCGAAATCACCAAAGCTCATTCCCGGAATCGGTGGGGTGTAGGGAAGGCCACTTCCAAATAGTAATCTCAAGTGGAGTTTCCAGCTTGGGTCATTTGGTACATAGTCCTGAACAAAAACAGAAAAAGTATGCCTTTGATCATTAGGTCGACGTCGCCATCCTTGATTGTATTCGTTAAGAAACTGGTCGAGAAATTTTTCACGACTGACGAGGAAGCCGTAATTGAACCAGCTTTCTAAGCCGGGGACAATCTCTCCTCTGATTTGGAGGTCTAGACCGTAGGCATAACCCTTTGCATCGTTTTCACCGGAGTAGTCCAGTCTGATATTCTGAGCTTCATAGGAAATGATATTGTCCAGCTTTTTGTAGTAGGCTTCTGCCTTTAAGAAGAATCGTCTGGCTGGATAGAAATATCTTAATCCAGTTATTAGCTGGGCAGAACGCTGTGATTTTAGATTTGAATTAAGAAGGGATTCTAAAGGGGTCCCGATTTGCGGAGAACCGCGGAATTCCTTGTAGTTAGGAGCTTGGTGGTACACGCCCGCTGCAAGTGAAAGTGTCAAGTTTTCTGTTCTCCGATATCGTGCAGAAATTCTCGGAGAGAAAGTGAGTTCTTCACTGAAGTCGAAATAGTCTGTCCGGATACCGCTTGTTACTAGCAAGCGACCTTCGGTTTCGTCGAGGTCGATAACATGCTGAAGATGGGCTCCCAGTTGCTTCGATTCTAGGGAGGCAGAGTCTCTCAAACTATCAACCAAAGTCTCGACCGGTAGATTTTCTATCGACCGACCTCCAAGAATCGTTCGCTCATCAATTCGATCGGTGAAACTGACCTGCTTGCCATACCAGCCGGCCTCCACGACCTGTTTTCTTCCGGTTAGCACGTATGATCCTTGGACACCAAGATCACGCAACGTCACCTCGTTGTCTGCGAAATCTCTTTGTGTTGCGATTCCAGTTGGCACATAATTGGGATTGGGCTCAAAAGGGTCGGGTATCAGAAATAGAATGATGTCGCCTTTGACGTCAATGTTTTCAGATTCTTCGATGCGGAATAGCGAGAGCCCGTGAACGGCTGTAAATCGATTGTTGATATTATTGACCAACCGTATTCCACCGAAGCCAATATCATAGGCGTCTTCCTCTTGGCCGGTAAAGGTCGTTTGGATGGACTGAAGAAAATCAAGGCTTCCGAACTGTGTGTTCCTTGATCTGGGTTGTAGTCTGAATCTCTGCTGGGAAATCATACCAAGAAATTCGATGGAGTGTCCATTTTTTGGCTCCCATTTCAATGCGGTTTGATAGTCCGAATAATCTGGATCGTATTCTCCTTTTGTGTCTTGCGTGCCGAAGAATTTTGCGGGACGCGATTTTCGATAACCGAGATTAGCGCTCAATTTGTTGTTCAAGCCAGACAAGCCCACCGTTGCACCGCCATCCAGCATTGACATGTATACAGATCCCGAAGGAATGGTATTGCTGGGGAATCGGTATTCGACGTCCAGCGCAGAAGAGAGCTTCCCTCCATATCTGGCTGGGAAACCTCCTGTGTAGAAAGTCATGGATTGAACCATGTCAGGATTGACAAGCCCCAGCCCTTCTTGCGAGCCTTGCCTGATCCGCAAGGGTTTATAAACTTCGAATCCGTTGATCAGGACTTGATTCTCATTGTACCCGCCTCCTCGAACAGAATATTCGTTCGACAATTCGTTGTTGGTCGCAACGCCGGGCATGACTTTCAATATTCGATAGGCATCCTTGAACGGAGCGGGGACTTGCTGAATCTGCTCTGGTGTAATTATCTCTGTTGAGATATCCTCGCTAACTCGATCGCCTTCAACTTCTACATCTCCAATTTCAAAGGCGAGAGCTTTTAGTCGAATTGTTAAAACGACATCCACCTCCTCTCGTGTCTCTACCTGCCTTTCTACGGCCTCGTAGCCAACATAGCTAAATCTGATGAGCCAGGACCTTTCTGGGAGTCGAAATGAAAACCTCCCTTGGTCGTTTGTTGCTGTTCCCGTTTGGGTCCCATCTACGATGACCGTGACACCTGGAATGACTTCACCTGAGTTGGAGTCGAGAACGGAACCTCGCACCACACCCCAGTTTTGTGCGTAAACACCATCGGGAATCGCCACGAGTAAGAGCGTTCCGAGAAATAGTGAATGAATGAAATACTTAATAGTCATTAATCCGTTTATGCGGTAATGTTTGCCTCTCGTATCGGATCTATTAACGTATTTCTCTTGCTGGTTTTAGGTGGAATGAAGTCGTCGGGTTACCGAAATTAGAGGAGGGGGTTCCAGTTCTGATTCCCGACTAGATTCGGAATTCTGGGACAAAAAATAATTGGACTTCTCGATTTAGTTTGGCTGACGCATCGTCTAAATAGTTGCCAATATCCAATATGCTGCTAGATGGCAAACGCAGCCAAAAAAGAATCCGACAAGTACTTGGGCGAGTGTGTGAACCTTACAATGCACTCGAGCCCACATTAATAGGGGTGCACCGCCTATGATCGCCCCAGAAAGCCACGTCGACAAATATTTCATGCCTAGCACTCCAACCAGATCCGAAGTCCATTCGAAATTTGCGGCAAATAAGGCGCAAACGACGGCGGCATAACTCGTGAGATGTATTGATATTTTCCATCGTTTTGTGATGAAAAAGATGGCCAAACCAGCAACAAAAAAGGCTAGAGTCGAGGCAAAAATTAAAGGCTGAGAGGGGAAGGAGACTCTTGCTATGACAACGAGC
Source organism: Rhodothermales bacterium (assembly GCA_965250215.1). GTDB lineage: Bacteria > Bacteroidota > Rhodothermia > Rhodothermales > DATKEJ01 > CBDFNN01. The sequence continues at coordinate 1,592,705 of CBDFNN010000004.1, forward strand.
GCAGCGAGATTACAAGCCAATCCAAGGAGGACAGGTTTGGCTCGCTTCTCTTTTAATCTGATGTCGAAAGAGTCAATCATTCCTTTGCTCCTAAACCATAGGATTCCCAAGCCAGGAATTACGAAAAATAGACCTAGTGCAATTAGTACGCCATGTAACACTCCATTTGGTGTGGCGCCGAACTGAAATAGCAACACAGCAAAGACCGCCGCAGGTGCTAGGAGTGGATTGAAAACCCAAGACAGAGCTACGGCAAGTAAATCGGCGGGAGATTGTTTGTCGGCTTCGACTTTCAAGATCTAGTAAGCTCTCGCAAAATATACCCGTCCTTTTGAAGGAGCGCCAGAAAGCATATCTATGCCATCTTCTTCTTCTTGATCAAGAGAAATGCATCGAATTGTTGCTTTTGTTTCTTCTTTTATTTTTGCTTCTGTTTCCGCTGTACCGTCCCAGTGGGCTAGGACGAAACCAGACTCGGCCTTGATCAACTCTTTGAATTGATCATAGCTATCTGCTTTCGATGTGCTTTCCGATCTGAACGATTTCGCCCTCACAAATAACTGGGTTTGAATGTCATCCAAGGTAGATGCGACGGTTTCCGCCAAAGCAGACCTTTCTATCGAGGATTTCTCAGAAGTATCGCGTCGAGCCATTTCAACGACGCCATTTCCTATGTCCCTTGCACCGATCGCAATTCTTATAGGGACACCTTGAACTTCGTACTCGGCAAATTTCCATCCAGGTCTATGAGCGTCAGAGTCGTCGACAATCACTCTAATTCCTATGTCTCCAAGCTCTTCAGAGATCTTTTGAGCTTCACCAAGCACCTCGTCTCGATTTTCCGATTTGAAGATTGGAATGATGACAACCTGTGTAGGAGCCAGTTTTGGAGGTAGCACAAGTCCTTTGTCATCTGAATGTGTCATGATCAGTCCACCAATCAAGCGTGTTGACACGCCCCAAGACGTAGCCCAGACATACTCCAATTCGTTATTTCGATTTTGAAATTTACAATCGAAAGCTTTGGCGAAGTTTTGTCCCAAAAAGTGGCTCGTGCCTGCTTGCAAGGCCCATCCATTTTGCATGAGTGCCTCAATGCAATAAGTGTCGATTGCCCCTGGGAAACGCTCGCTCTCGGACTTTACACCTTGAATAACCGGCATCGCCATGTATTCCTCGGCAAACTTCGCATAGATCTTCAGGATCGTGAGGGTTTCCTCGACAGCTTCTTCAGAGGTTTCGTGTGCCGTATGCCCTTCCTGCCATAGGAACTCTGAGGTTCGGAGAAAAAGGCGAGTCCGCATTTCCCATCGAACCACATTGGCCCACTGATTTATTAAAAGTGGTAGATCTCTCCAAGATTGGATCCACTTGCTATAAGAGTCCCATATTATGGTCTCCGAAGTTGGTCGGACTACCAGGTTCTCTTCTAAGCGAGACTCGGGATCAGGAATAAGGCCGTCGCCATCTGGGTTCGCTGTTAATCTTGAATGTGTTACGACCGCGCATTCTTTTGCAAAACCTTCGACATGCTCAGCTTCCTTTTCCAGAAAGGATTGTGGAATGAAAAGTGGGAAATAGGCATTCTTGTGTCCTGAATCCTTGAACATCTTGTCCAGTACGGCCTGCATGTTTTCCCAGAGTGCGTATCCATTTGGTCTGATGATCATTGACCCCCTTACTGGCGAATAATCTGCGAGCTTGGCAGATCGAATAACATCGATATACCACTGCGAGTAGTCTTTTTCTCTAGTTGTAATTGCGTCCGCCATTTTGAACAGATGTGATCAGTTTTGTAGACAATATTTGTTCAATATTGCCAAAGAATTGGTCAAAAAGACCGAAAATAGGGGGTTCCTACCCCTCGGCGCAGTTTTTGTTGACTATATATAATAGAAAATAGCCTTGCCAGGTCGGTGAGGTCAAAAAAGATAGACTGAGAAAATTCTTGATTCAGCGTAGATTAATAGAAAACAGGGCAGAAAGATTGAATTCTAGCTACGATTCCGGGTCTAAAGAACTACATTCAGGTATCTCAACAATCCATCCAGGCCGCATAATGGAAAAACTTAGTAGCATCGGAAAACAATTAGTACTTGCCTTAGTCGGCGTCTTCATTCTATCTGGTTGCTATACGCAATTAGCTGTAGTTGACCGAGACGAGGGGGAAGATTATGATCGTAAGGTCACGAAGGTCATTGTTGACGAAAATGGTGACGAGAGCGAAGTCACAGAATATGTTTACGAAGACGACGACTACTATGATGACGGTTATTACCGTCCTTACAGTTCGCGAATGTGGCGTTATTCAAACGGATGGAACTCTCCTTACGGATACAATTCGTGGGATCCTTTCTTTGGATATTCAGCTCACAACGGCTACTACGATCCCTACTACTCTGGATTTGGATATGCAAGTTTTGGGTATGGTGGATTCGGTCTAGGTTTTGGATGGGGCAGTAGGTGGAATAATTACTATTCACCTTTCGGTTACGGTTACGGATACGGTGGTTATGGCTATAGCCCCTATCGATACGGTGGATATGGACTCGGATACGGAAACTACGGCAGAAACTATCGATCGAATTATGCAAGAGGCGCAAGAAGGGGCGGTTCACTTGGTCGATCTACAGGATTGGCTGGAACAAGAGGTGGCAGATCAACCCTTGACACCAATCGAAATAATCGATCAACACTATCTCGAGGTGGAGCTCGAGGAACTACAGCGAGAACAGATAGAGATAGAGCAAGAACTAGATCAGGAGCCAGAGGCACGACATCTAGGACACGAGCCACAACTCGCACAGGCTCTCGAACTCGGGCAACTACACGCAGTGGCAGTTCTACAAGACAAGGTTCAAGCGGCACAAGGACAAGATCAACTACAAAAGACAATCGAGTAAGAAGTAATGGATCACGATCCTCGACTCGCTCGACGAGAGGCTCGAACTCTGGTTCGAGAACCAGAAGCACGGGAAGTTCAAGCCGAACTAAGTCTAGAAGCACTGGAAGCTCTAGTCGAACGAAAACGAGAAGTACAGGAAGCTCTAGCCGATCGAAGGCTAGATCGTCTTCACGATCATCTTCAAGTAAGGCAAGATCTTCTGGATCACGTTCCTCAAGCAAAGCTAGATCTTCAGGCTCACGATCTTCAAGCCGAAGTTCGGCAAGGTCTTCGGGGTCAAGGTCATCAAGTAGAGGTACATCAAGATCAAGTTCGTCAAGGAGCTCATCCAAAGGTAGCTCACGTAGCCGGCGATAGAATTTTATAAAGGCTTCAATGGAAAGACAGTTGATGTCAGTCGATTGAAGCCTTTTTTATGCCCAATTTGAATTGAGGGCAAGAGGATAAACAACATGATAATGAAGAAAATCAACAACAATTGGCTCGGTTTAGCACTGCTCGTATCATTGGCTTTGCCAGCTGGAGTGGTGGGGCAAACTGCAGAAGACGCAATACGATTTACAGAGAGATTGCCGGCCACGGGAGCGCGATTAACAGGAATGGGAGGCGCGAGTATCGCAGGAATCGCGGACTGGAGCACAGTGTATTCGAATCCAGCCGGATTGTCACTTGTCAAGAGCTCGCAGATTGTGGGTTCTTTTGGCAGCACAATCACCATCGATGATGCGAGTTATGGACTAGGCTCATCAATTGGAGGACTCGAGGAGCAGACAAGCAACTCAACGGGTTTGGGCTCATTGGCCTATGTAAACAAAGTCCCAACCGCGAGAGGTGCTCTTTCAATCGGAGTAGGATTTAATCAAACTAATTCTTTTGATCGCGGATTGTCATTCCGAGGAAATAATGACGCCAATTCCTTTACAGACTTTTTAATGCCTTTGTCCGATGAGTTCACCATTAGCCAAGGCGCGGGGGATGATGGAATCGATGGAAACGATGACGATGTATTTGACATCGAGTTTTCGAGACCACTTTCCTTCCTTGGATACGAGACCTTCGGAATCGACTTCGATAGAGGACTCTACGAAAACGGAGAAGCTGTTCCATTTCTGCCAGCCGTCACTGCTGGAACGCTTGAACAACGAGGCGAGGTGTTTGAATCAGGAGGAATGCGTGATATGACTTTTGCAGGTTCGGTTGAAGTTGCCAAAGATGTACATGTCGGTCTTGGACTAAACCTGAACTTTGGAGAGTATCGATATGAGAGATTTTTCGACGAGGTCGATAACAATGACGACAACAACGGACAAGGTGGAACAACGGATTTCGCTTCATTAGCCTTCCGAGAAGATTTGACAGTCGGTTTGTTTGGAGCCAATATGCGAGCGGGAATTACTACAAGTCCAATCCCCGGATTTCGATTTGGAGCAAGCCTAGAGACTCCTACTTACTATTGGGTCGAAGAAGATTTCTATCGTAGCCTCGATACTTCCTTTGACAACGGAGATAGTTACAGTCAGGATGAGTCGTCTGTTGGTTATCAGTATAGCATCTCGACACCTTGGAGACTAGGAATAGGTGGCGCATTTGAGACCGGTGGTCTATTGATCAGTGCGGATCTCGAAGCGGTGGATTGGTCCCAAATGAGGATGAATGCCGAGGATGGAAATTTCGATGACGAGGGATATTTCAACGATATAAACAGAGACATCCGTTCAGACTATGACGCAGTCGTTAATTTCAGATTTGGAGCCGAATACGACTTTGGGGTAGCAGCAATCCGGGGAGGTTTCGCGGTACAGCCTGAGGCGAGAGCAAATGATGGTTTGAATCAAGATCGTGAATATGTCACATTAGGAGTTGGTTTTAAGGTCGCTCCTAACGTCCGATTCGATATCGGGTGGATGCATCAGGAGTTTGACGACCAATACACACCCTACTCCGACGTGACCGGATCTCCGGTTGTAGAAGAGTTTTTAACTCGTGATAACGTCTCGCTAGGTCTGACTGTTGGATTCTAATAGAATCAGGCCAAACGAGGCCTTGGTGCCCCTTCGAAGGAATTGGACAAGAAATCTAATCATTCTCAATTGGTGGGGTCGAGATTCATCCCTCGTCCACATTTCGGTAACAGCGCGAAGGCTTAATCAAGTTAAAACTTTACAAGTCTTTCTTTTTTTTGTAAAATAAGGATTATGGTTCGGTTAATTTAATACGTCTAGGAGGACATGACCCACCGATTCGAAGGCAAACTTCACAAATAAAATGAAAAAACTAGCTACTATTACAGTGTGCACTTTTGCAATGCTGTTTACCTTTAATTCAGCCATTTCCGCCCAGTGTGGGGCCGTGGGAGATTTTCCCATGGCTTTTAATGAGAATATTCCTGTTAGCATAAACTGTGTCGTGCCAAATGTGGCCAACATTACAGACGTCACTCTTACATTAGAAATGACCCATACTTTTTCGGGTGACCTTGACTTCAATCTCACTAATGACGGCACTGGCACGAATGCGCATATCATAGATTCGATTTGCGGTGGAGATGATATTGCTGCTGTTCCATTCACCTTGACAGATGCAGGCGGGGAGGCCGTCAGTGATTGTGGGGATTATCCAGGTGCAGGCGGAAATTTCACTACGGCTCCCGACGACATCGGAGCGGTCTTTGACACGGAAAGTGGACTCGCCGAACTTGGCGGGACTGGGCAGGGAATTGCGCAGTTCAAGGGTAGCAACTCATTGGCCGGTTGGACTATTGATATTGTCGACAATTTCGGGGGCGATTCTGGTCAGATTCTTGTACAACCTATACTCAGGGTTGTCGGGACACTACTACCCGTTGAACTGGTTTCCTTTGAAGGGACGCTCGACGACGATGTCGTCAACCTAAGCTGGATTACCGCGACGGAAAACAATAATACTGGCTTCGAGATTGAGCATAAAGTTGGCTACGGTGACTTCCAGTCCGTGGGGTTTGTTGAAGGAGCAGGAACAACGCAAGAAGAGCAAAACTACGCTTTCCAGGTCACTGATGTTGATCTCGGAAACCAAGTATTCCGGCTCAAACAGATAGATTTCGATGGGACCTTCGTGTACAGCAGTGAAATCGAGATCACTCGGGAACTTGCTGATGGCTACTTACTGAAGAATGCCTATCCCAATCCTTTCAACCCACAAACGACTTTTAGTCTGTTGATCGCGGGCGACCAGCAGGTTGATATTGGCGTCTACAATCTCATGGGTCAGCGCGTACAGACCATATATGAGGGAATTCTCGCTGGCCAAAAATGGCACCAAATGACTTTCCAGTCGGGTAGTCTTTCAAGTGGTTCCTACTTGATTCGATCCGTCGGGCCATCGTTCATCAATACCCAACAGGTGGTTTTGATGAAGTAAGCGTATCGGCTTATTTGTAGCCAACAAAAGCCTCCGTTGTTTTTTACGACGGAGGCTTTTTTTTGAATGTAGCGTCAATCCATACCTCGATTCACCATCATTTTGAGCAAGATGCCGACCTAGCTCCTATCTCAGACTGGAGGGAATAAATTCAAAATTGAAAGCGTATGAATAGTCGCAGTGAGATCTGCCGTTCTGGTGGAATCTATAAATCAATTGACGATGTTTAAGAAACGCTATCTGTTTTTACTATCTGCCGTCACATTTATTATGGGTGGATGCGGACCAGAACCAGCCGATCCTATTGAAGTAGCTAAATCGGAAATATTTACAGACCAAGCCAAGACAGCTGGCCTTGATTTTGTGCATTTCAACGGCATGACTGGAAAACGCCTGATGGCAGAAATTATCGGAGCAGGTGTGGCGCTTTTCGATTATGATAATGACGGAGATCTGGATGCGTATTGGGTGCAGGGTGCACTACTTGGGATCGATACCCGGTACGAGGATTCTATTTATCCCTTCACAAATGAGCTGCCACCCCTGGATCGCCTTTTCCGCAACGATCTCGTTGAAACTGGCCGTTTTCATTTTACCGATGTGACCACAGAAGCCGGAATTATTGCGCCCGGTTTCGGTATGGGAGTTACCGTTGGGGACATTGACAAGGATGGATTCACCGACATCTATGTGACCAATTTTGGACCGAACCAACTATTGCTCAACAATGGGGATGGGACATTTGAAGATGTTACGAACACAAGTCAGACAGACGATTCGCGCTGGAATACAAGCGCTGCGTTTCTGGACTACGATCGCGATGGATGGCTAGACCTCTTTGTAGGCAGCTATGTCAGTTATAGTTTGACCACACACAAGGACTGCTTCACTCAGTCGGGGATAGTTGATTACTGTGGTCCGACCAGCTACCAGCCGCTACCGGACAAGTTATTTCGTAACAAAGGAGATGGCACTTTCGAAGATGTTTCTGCCCATGCCCAGATTGCCGGAAGCTATGGAGGATCCTTAGGCGTCATTAGCTCTGATTTCAATAGTGACGGCTGGCCAGACATTTACGTTGCCAATGATGCCTTACCCAATCAACTCTGGATCAATCAACAGGATGGCAGTTTCCGAGACGAAGCATTGTTGAGTGGGACTGCAGTCAATCAGAGTGGTATCCCAGAGGGAAGCATGGGTGTGGAGGCAGCCGACTTCGATGGAGATGGTGATGAAGACCTATTTGTGACACACATCGCGGAAGAAACAAATACTTTCTACCGCAACCTGGGGGGTGGGTTGTTTGAAGATGCCACATCTGAAGTCGGCCTTGGTTTACCTAGTCTCGGATTTACTGGTTTTGGTACCGGTGCGCTCGACTATGACAATGACGGAAAACTGGATCTAATGGTTGTCAACGGGGCCGTCGTATTGCCTCGCGTGCTGCCTGATTCGGGTGATGCATTTCCGATGCAACAACCTAATCAACTTCTTCACAATCTTGGAGCACGATTTGAAGAGGTGTCGACAGGCGCTGGGTCGGTCTTTAATGAGTCGGAGGTGAGCCGAGGTGCAGCCTTTGGGGATATTGACAATGATGGCGATATTGACGTGATGGTGAACAACAACAATGGGCCAGCCCGACTCTTGATCAACAATGTAGGGCATCAAAATAATTGGATAGGCCTGCGATTGGTAGATCAGGGCCTGGTGTCCAATGGTACAAAAGTAGTTCTAACCTTGGCAGATGGGGAGGTGCTGGTTCGCCGCGTTCGGGTGGCAGCCAGCTATTGTTCGGCCAATGATTCGCGGGTTTTGTTCGGACTGGGATCGGCAATAACATTTAAGGCGCTTGAAGTCCTGTGGCCAGATGGGACTGCGGAAAAATGGGACGGAGTCCCCTATTCGGTTGGGACATACTACACACTAGAGAAAGGAAGCGGCCAATGAGCAAGTCTCTTTTAATGTATCTAGGCCTCCTGGTGTGTTTGGTCGCTTGCCAAACAGACTCGGCGTTGCCCCAAGCGCGACAGGTCTTGGTCTCTATCCCAGTTCCGGATTTTGAGAGTATGGAAGCCCAAGTAAGATCTCAGCTAAAAACGGCTCAAGATACCCTTGACGCCATATTGGGGCGCGGTGACACAGAGAATGGGATCTTGAGTCGGATGTTTGGAGAAATGGGGCAACAATACCAAGCATATGAATTTGAAGAAGCAGCTCAGGCTTGCTATGTAAACGCTCGGACTTTGGATCCAAAAGTCTTCCAATGGGCGTATTTCTTGGGACATCTTCTCAAAAAAGGAAAGCAGCCTGAAGAGAGCATCAAACAGTTTGAACAGGCTCTTATCTTAAACCCAGATTATTTTTCAGGATACATTGCCTTGGCTGAAGGATATATCGGGTCTAATCGCTTGGATGAAGCAGAAAGCATCTTGAACCGAGCCCGGGTCAAGGATGAGGCCAGTGCATCGGTTTTTTTTGGATTGGGGAGGGTTGCTTCTATCCGCAACGCTCATGAAGAGGCCATCACCTACTTCGAGAACGCCCGTCGATTGGCACCCGAGGCAGGCAGGGTCAATTATCCCTTAGGTATGGCATATCGGGCTCAGGGAAATCATGAAAAAGCTCGCTTTTTCCTGGCCCAAAAAGGAGGTGCTGGAGTGACCCTCAAAGACCCGCTTCTTGATGATCTGAGAATGCTCACGAAGGGAGGACATGCCCTCAAGATTCGAGGCAATAGGGCATATATTGAGGGGCGCTTTGAGGAAGCCCAAGAGGCGTACGAGCAGGCACTTGCAGCCGCACCAGATAATCCAGAATCCCACGTCAATTTGGCGGTCGTCTTGACGGCTCTGAATCAGAATGAAAAGGCGATGCATCACTTAGAAGAGGCCCTTCTACTAGATCCAATACGCCAAATGGCGCTTTTCAATTTAGGATCCTTACTTGCAAAGCAAGGTCGAGATCTGGACGCACTCCCTTATTATCGAAGAGCTTTGGATTCCGATCCGGACTTTGTAAACGCGCACTTTAATTTGGCAAACGCGCAGCTCAGACTAGGCCAGCTTGAGGAGGCCGTAATTCATTACGAAAAGGTGATAGAACTGACTCCCTCGAATGCAGCTGCCCGGCACCGGCAGGCTTTGGCATTGGTTGGGCTCCAGCGATGGGAAGCCGCCCGTCTAGCACTCGAAGCCGGCTACGAAGCCCTCCCAAGTGAGGGGCTTATTATTAATCTTTTGGCCAGACTATTGGCCGCTTGTCCCGTCGAAGAGATTCGAGACGGCCTTCGCTCTCTGAATCTTGCACAGACCTTGGTCGAAGGCAATCGATCCTTGGGCAATATCGAAGTGCTTGCAATGGCATTAGCAGAACAAGGTAGGTTCGATGAAGCTGCTGAGCTTCAGGAGCAAAGTTTGGTCTTCGCTAAAAAACAGGGTCGGACCGACTTGGAAGGATCCCTGACTGCAAATTTGGCGCGTTATCAAAATAAGAAACCGTCTCGGAATCCTGGAGGATTTTGATTGATGATCCCCATTTACTGTAAGACAATTGAAATTGACGAAAAGGAGAAAAGCTTGGCGAGAATGGATCTGAATTCAAGGGTACAGCCTACTCTTTAAAGATCTCCGATCAAAAGTGATACGCTAGACTGAGTTGGCCCATGTTGTCCTTGCGGAGTCCGTAGAGTAGATCATCTTGTGCGACATTGACCATCGCTCGGATCTCGAGTTCTATCGTCAAAGAGTTTCTCAGTCTCCGCGATGCTTCTAGCAGTAGAGCAGTTGAACCACGCTCTATATCGACGATGGCTCCACCAAGAATAGCGGTGTTCTGAATGTCATTAAAGGCAAGTCGAGACCCGAGAAAAAGGTCATTGTCAAAGGGTGTCGGTGGAAGCATTTGATCACCGAATTGAATGTCCTCTTCGTTGTCAAAAAGATATTCAGCAATTACACCGAGGTCTTTCCCACTGTTCTTTATATTGGAAATTGTGTATTCAAACCCGCCGACCAATCCGACGCTCTGGGCTCCCCGACCCACACGGTTCACACCCTCAGCTTTCCAGAGCCATCCGCCAGTCGTGGCCTGCACCTCGAAGCCCGTTTGGTGAAAAACTTCGTAGATGGGAATGAGCGAGGGAATCTCTACATCACCGACCAGATTTACGGACACCGAAAGCGTCGGCTCGCGACTCGTACCATAGAAGTGAGACAAGGCACCGTCAAACATTCCAAGGGATCCAGAAATCCGAAGGGCAAGATCCGGTCGCCATTCTTCCAAGTCTGATTCGTATCTGGCGCTGTCAGTAGCGATTGCAAGTGGCGGACGAAGTCGTCCGTCCACCCCAGGAAATGTCCGTTCACGAAAGTATGGCAGGACAAAGAGATCAATTGTCGCGCGACCTCGGATCAAGCTGAGGTTGACCATGGCTTGCCCAAGCTTGTCTTCCTCGTCGGAATTCTCAACGGCGTCTGTTTGATTAATTATGTCAACCAGATGCCTCGATTCTGCAACGCCCCAGAATACCTTCGAAAATCCAGCACGTAATTCCCAGGAGCGAGCTGCTTTTAAGTACACCGCCTCACGTATGTCAAAATGAGTTCGAGATGCGTCGTGCATATCGACGCGAAGGAATGGAACTAGCTCAAAGCTCGAATAGCCATTGTCCCATTCAAAGTAGATCTCGGGTTCGGCCGCTATCGAGCCCGAGTTTCCATGCTGGTCTGACGAAAGCGGGTCTGTCGGGAAGCCTCGCCCCTGAACCTCCAAATAACCGCTCACTTCCTGCGCCACCGCATTCCCAGGTCCAAATCCTGTAAAAACACCCGGAATGGGAAGTAAATCAAGGCCGCCAAGAAGAATAAGAAGGGCCAGGGCTAAATAGACCCGCAAATTAGATTCTCCCACAGCAGTTGGCGATGTATGACTAACGAGCACGCTTTAGACTGTTTGTGTCGAAATCGCGATCACTCATACCATTCTGGAACTTGAAGTCGGAGAAAATAAGAGTCGTACTTTTGCCGGTTTGATGATTCACCATGTTCATCTCAAGTGAACGCCAGTACTTGTCGAGGAAATGACCGTAATTACCATACTCAAGCGTCTTGAGTAATGACTTTTTGCGATCATAGAAATCAACTTTTTGAAGTCTGTATTCGGCTTGGTCATACCACACGATCTGCTTCGTGTATCCAGATTTTGGATCGACAGGAATTCGCTCAATAACCCACATATCAACGCCATCCACTGTTTCCTCACCTATATACTTGTAGGTGAATTTCTCCACTTCCTGAGACGAGATATCCTCGTAGGCGAATTCCGACGACATAAACGAACCGGACTTGTTGTTCGACGCGATTCGTTTGACACGCTTTAGAGCTGGTAGATAAAGCCACTGGTCGTCTTGACCCTCTTTATGGGTAAAAGAAAGGAAGCCGGTTCCTTTGACGTCCCTTGGCTGGTTGAACACAACGAGAGATTTATCACCGTCACCTTCCACTTCCAAAGTCTTGTTGCTCATCAATCGTTCGCTTTCCTCTCCGTGGCGATTTCTCAGGACCATTCGTAGTTGAGCAGAGGTGTCGCCGAAACCCGCGTCTCGCACATCTGCCTCTGTTGCAATCTCAAGTCCCTTCTCCGTGGCATTTCCCCCGGATTGGGCAGAACTCGACAGGGGCAGCGTCAAGGCCATGAGCAGGGCTGCTACAAAAAGAGTGATTACATTTTTCAAATTCCTATACATGGTTATTTTTGTTTAATTTTGGCTAAAAGTTTGATTAGACGGTCGGCTCAAGAATGGCATCGCCGTCTGCAGTTGCAGTGGATTTATCTCGATCAAGTAAGATCAAGAGCGGTGGCAAGAATAGAAAGTCGACGATGAGGGCAATGGCTATTGTAATAGCAGTTAGCAGTCCCATCGATGAGTTCATTTGGAAGACCGATGTACTTAGTATCAAGAATCCAACGACCAGAATCGCTGACGTTACAATCAGCGCGCGACCCACCGAAGAGAACGCGTAGCGAACCGCGTCTTCACTACTAAGATTTTGTTCGTTACGTGCCCGTTTGTATTTGCTTAAGAAGTGGATAGAATCGTCAACCACGATCCCAAGCGTCATTCCAATAACGATCGACAAGCCCATGTTGACAACACCCGACAAAAGAGCCCATATCCCGAAGGCTATCGCCACCGGCATCAGGTTTGGGAGAAAGCTTATTAGCCCAAGCTTTATGCTTTTTAGCGCAATTATCATCAGAAGCGAAATAACAATGAGCGCCAGAGTACTTCCACGAATCATGGAGCTTATGTTGATGCCGGAAATATTAGCAAACATCACAATAGGCCCCGAGCCCGTGGAGTACAGCTCCTCTGGTGCATTGTCTCGAAGCCACTTCTCGCCCGAAGCAGTCAGAGCACTAATCTCGGTCGTGGCAATGTTTTCCATGGTCACTGTGAACCGAGTCGACGAGCGACTAACGTTGATCTGGTTGTTCAGATCAAGACCATAGGGCAGAGACATCTCGTACAACAGGAGGTACTGTGCGGCCTCCTCGCGGTTGGCGGGCAATGTGTAGTACGATTCGTCATCTGCGTGAAGGCTCTTGTTGAGTCGCTTCATAATATCTGTATAGGTGTTTACATGTACAACACCAGGCTGTGCTCGAAACCACTTAGCGAATTCATCGACAGTATGCAGATACGCTGGGTCGCTGATAATATTGGCTTCGCCACCATCGAGAGAGTACTCGATCTGGTAAATACCGCTCAGGTTTTCCGAAATAAAATCAGTGTGCTGGCGAAATTCGACACGTTCGTCAAAATATTCTACAAATCGATCGTCGAGAACGTTCATCGGGATAAGAGCGACAAAGACCACCGTAATCCCGAAGGCGGCGATAAGCAGTGGTTTTCGTTTCGCAATTACGAACTCCGCTAACCTGTCAACGAATGTGAGTTTGGTTTCGGTCGTCTGTTTGACACGGAAGGGGAGGATAGCCGCGAGAGCTGGCAAGAATGTGACCGACAATATAAATGCTGCGGTGACGCCAATAGCTGTAATATTACCCAAATGATTGAATGGGGGGACGTCGGAGAAATTCATACTCAAAAAGCCGATAACGGTCGAGAGGCTGGTCAGGAATACTGGACCCATATTGATTCGTGCTGCCTCAACAATCGCTTCCCGTTTGGCCATACCTTTTGCCATATTACGGAGCATCGTAACCAGAATATGGATACTGTCGGCTACCGCTAGTGTCATAATGATCGTCGGTGCCTGTGCCGATGGCGGAGTAAGGCCGATCTTCATAAATCCGCCAAAACCCATGCCGACAATAACCGAAAGAACAATTAGAAGAAGCGTTACTATCGTTCCTGATACTGATCTCAAAGAAAGGATCATAATTAGAAACATCGCTGCGAACATGATCGGCAACAAACGAGACATCTCATTTTGGCTCACCGACATGAAAGCGTTGTTCAACTCGGCAACACCGGTGTGATAGATCTCGGAATCAGGGTACTTCGCCTTGATCGACTCGGCTAAAACACGAGCGGCAGCTGCTGCTTCCGGGACTTCAGATATGTTTTCACCTGGTAACTGTAGCGTGGCGTTGACACCGATCACCTTTGCGTCAGGATCAATCAATCGATTGAGGAGAAGCGGTTCATTAAGCGCCACCGATCGAGCAAACGACAATTCGCGGTCGCTACGGTTTGCAGGCTCAAGAACAAGGTCTTCTACGATTAGGTCATCTTCCGTCGCGATTGTATGCTGAAAATTTGTAACGGCGTCGACGCGTATCGTGAACGGCAAGGTCCAAGCGCCAGCCGTCAATTCCTCAACTGCCTTCAAGTTTTGCCGGGAGAATCCATTGCCATCTTTCGGAGCGACAACGAAAAGAATGTTATCGTTTTTCGTGTAGACATCCTGAAGCTCCTCGAAGGCTGTTAGCTGTGGATTTTCGTCGGAGAAAAAAGCTCGATAGTCGTTGTCGAAGAACAATCCACGTCCGCCTGAGCCAATTGCACCGACGATGAGAATCGTCAGAAGGACAACAGGCCATCGCCATCGGATGACTGACTCGGTGAACCGGGTAGTTAATTGATCAAAACGTGTGCGGTCCATTCGGAAGCCTCTTGGTTGTTGCGTGTATTTAGGGAGAGCTGTTTCATTTCAATCAGACAGTCGGTCCTGCCTCCGATTTCGAAGTTGACTCTCGCTCCTGGAGAAAATGCTGGTAAATTTTATCTGCACTCAGACCTTGATTTATGTATTCGGTCAGTCCAGAACGTTCGGCTATCTGTATCGTGAGCGCATCGATGGAGTGCCCTTCAAGTGTGTCGCGGACTGCTGTATGCACGTCTTCGACGACCTCGTTGACAAGAGCGGTGATGTTGCATCCGACCGGGCAGTCGTCCTTCGGAATTCCGTAGTGAGCGTGAAACAATGGACCGCTCTCGACGGAGTCATAGATCATGCGAAGCGAAATTTCTGACGCCGGGACCGACAAAACGAAGCCACCGGTTGGTCCGGGTCTCGATTCCACGAAGCCAGCCGATACAAGCGCAGCTAGAAGTCGCCTAATAACCACAGGGTTCGTGTCTACACTTTCAGCCATGCGGTCTGATTTCAGCGGACTACCATCAATTCGCTTGTAAAGAGCCAACATAACTAGAAGGTGGATAGCTACAGCAAATCGACTGCTGGTGTTCATAATGGCGTGTTTTGTGCCTGAATTAGTCTGTAATCGCGAGTGTTACGGACTAAAATGACTGAAGTTTCGCGTTTTAAGAATGCGCAAGGGCTTCGAAATCAAATCATGCTAGTCCTAATTCGAAGAGATCAATAGTTACAGACTGGTGATGACCTATTTCGAAGAATTGCTATCTGAGTATTTAGCTATTGCTTGGTTTCCATGAAATAGAAGTGCAAGCGCACCAGAGCTGTTCAAACTCTTTTATTATTAACTAGCAACCGTTAGTTTGGAAGGGTTCTTAGGGCTCCATATCGGGATGCCTTGTTCTGATATCTCTACACATACTAATGGTATAAACCGAATGGGAAAACGAGACGTTCTTATCGCTAAATATGTGAAGGACTTAACTGAAAAGTTTGGTGAGAAGAGACCTGATATGGCTCTTCTAACTGCAGTCACTGCTGGCTGTGGTCCTTCTATTTACAATAAAGATGCCTGTAAGGTGTCTGCCACCGATCCTAAGGAGGTTGCAAGAGTCAAGAAAAGTTTTGTCTTAGGCAAGCTGGGAGTCAAGGCGACAGATGCTGCGATTGACAAAGCGATTGCTAAAGTTTTGGCTGACTATGGCAAAGGAGTTCGAAATAAGTATCGGGCCGTGATTTACTATAGATTGACAAAAGCTTTTAGGAAGCAAAGCCTTTACAAATAGGAATCATTTTCTGAATTTCGAAGGGCGCTGTCGTTGACAGTGCCCTTTTTTTGTTGGCCTAGTCGAAGCAATTAGGGCTAGATATGGCGATTTAAGATGTTTTCGTAAAGCTCCTGCTGGCCACTGGTCATTGCGGGTTCTGCAGATTCAAGAGCGATCTTGTGAAGTGCTTCTAAGTCCAAAGATCCGTCTTCAAAGCCTCGTCCCATTCCAGAATCGTAACTCGAATAGCGTTTAGTCCTCATGGATTCGAGTTTGGAATCTGTCAAAATGCTGTCCGCGATAAGAACCGCTCGTGCAAAGACATCCATGCCACCGATATGTGCATAGAACAAGTCATTTAGGTCGGTTGAGTTTCGTCGTACCTTTGCGTCAAAATTGACGCCTCCTCCTTGGAGACCTCCAGATCTTAGGATGACCATCATGGCCTCCGTTAACTCGTAGAGATTATTTGGAAATTGATCGGTGTCCCAGAGATTCTGATAATCACCTCTGTTGGCATCGATGCTTCCCAACATGCCGGCAGAAGCGGCGACAGTCAGTTCGTGATCGAAAGTGTGGCCAGAAAGAGTAGCGTGGTTGACCTCGACGTTTAGCTTGAAGTCATCGGCAAGCCCATAAGTGTTTAGGAATCCGATTACTGTCGCAGCATCGTAGTCATATTGATGCTTGCTAGGTTCGCATGGTTTTGGCTCTATGAAAAAAGTACCAGTGAATCCTTGCGCTCTAGCGTAGTCTTTCGAGAGATGGAGGAACTTGGCAAGGTGATCTTGCTCCCGCTTAAGGTCGGTGTTGAGCAATGACATATATCCTTCTCGTCCTCCCCAAAAAACATAGTTCTCACCATTAAGCTTTATTGTGGCATCGAGTGCTTGTTTTACCTGACCGGCGGCATAGGATAGGACTGCGAAATCTGGATTGGTAGCGGCACCATTCATGTAGCGAACATTGGAAAAAAGATTGGCCGTTCCCCACAACACCTTGATCTCAGTGGATGACATGAGGTCGAGGGCGTGATCAGTAATTGCATCTAATCGCTTTCCGGACTCCAAGAGCGAGTCAGCCTCATCAACTAAATCGTAGTCATGAAAGCAGAAGTATTCGAGCCCTAGTTTGGACATGAATTCGAAGGCCGCATCCATTTTTGACTTTGCGCTGCTTACGGCATCGCTACTTCCGTCCCAAGGAAACTGACGGGTGCCCGGTCCGAATGGATCGGAGTTAACATTGCAGAATGAGTGCCAGTATGCACAGGCAAACTTGAAGTGTTCAGCGAGCGATTTCCCAGCGACGATTTTTTTGGGATCGTAAAAACGGAAAGCCAAAGGGTTATCACTTTCGATGCCTTCAAAGGCGATGTCTTGTACATCTGGGAAATAGGTGGCTCGGTCTGTCATACTTCGATTAGTGTATTAGAGGTATTGAAAAAAATCATGGTCGAGACCATCAACTACTCACTTGTTTAAAGTCTTGCTAACGACTTGTCTTGACTAGAATAGTCCTAAGTGTAATTGCAATCAAGACCCCTTACATATCTTAGAGAGTCAATTTAGAATTGAATTCCGACTCAAGCTCAGGTTATATTGAGCGATTCTAAATACCTACTATCATGCGTTCCACAAGTACTCTCATTTTCACCCTTCTTTTGATTGCTTCATGTCAATCGACCAAAAACACCACAGCTCCAATTGTAGAGTTGGAACAGGCTTATGAGGAAGAACCCTTGGTCAAGGATGAAGTGGCGCCAGAAAAAGAAAAGGAATCAGTTTTTGAATCGGCCAGCTATCGTAAGGTAAGCCTTGCCGGAAACTTGACCGATCCAATGGAAATGGACATTACTTCTGACGGCCGTGTCTTTGTGACCGAATGGGCCGGTGCTATTAAAATTTTTGAACCAGGTGCTAGAGATTTCCGAGTAGTGGGCTGGTTACCTGTTGAGAAAGTGATTGAGGACGGTCTCCATGGTTTGGCTTTAGATCCAAATTTTGATTCCAACGGATGGATTTACATTTATTATTCGACGCGTTTGGAAGAGCAGGCCATCAATCGGCTTTCGAGATTTGTATACGATGGAAAGATGATTGACATAAAGTCGGAGAAAGCTGTACTTGAGGTCCCCGTTCAGAGGTTGAAATGTTGCCATTCAGGGGGAAGCGTCCAATTCGATGGATCAGGTAATTTGTGGCTATCCACTGGTGACAACTCCGGTCCCTTCGAAGCTGGGAAAGAACATACCATGGAAGAGGCTCGAGTTGGAGATCAGGGTAGAACTGCCATGAATACGAATGATTTAAGGGGCAAGATCTTGAGAATCACACCTCAAGCAGATGGAAGTTACACCATACCCGAAGGCAATCTTTTTGAGGCCGATGACGAACATAGGGGTGAGATCTTTACTATGGGACATCGTAACCCCTATCGAATTGGCATCGACAAAAAGACAGAGTATGTCTATTGGGGCGATGTGGGGTCAAGCGAGCAGAATGATGAATTCAATGAGGCACGCGAACCGGGATTTTTCGGTTGGCCTTATTGGGATGGTCAGAATGATCCCTACGAGCCCTATATACCTGCTGGTGTAGAAAAGGCCGAGGAGTATCGAATTGTCGAAAAGCCGGTTAATCCCTCTAGGTTTAACACTGGTGCTCGAGAACTACCGCCAGCTCAACCGGCCATGATCTCTTACACTAAGGGAGAATCGGAAGAGTGGCCCCTGTTACAGGCTGGTGGTGCGACGCCCATGTCCGGGCCAGTTTTTAGGTATGATGCCAGATCAGCACATGTGAATGCCATGCCGAAGGAGTTTGACGGTATGCACTTGATCTATGAGTGGATGCGAAATTGGATTTTGATGGTGCCTGTAGACAACCGAGATGGTGCCGCAGAGCTGCAACCGTTTTTGCCAGAGCATACCTTTAGTAGCCCGATGGATGTTGAGGTGTCACCAGATGGCAGACTTTACGTCCTTGAATGGGGTGAGAGCTTTTGGGGTAGCAATGCTGACGCTCAGCTTTCTCGCTTAGACTATATCGGTGACGGAGCCGAACCAGTCATGAGCTCCGCTAGAGTCATCGCTCCTGCGGTGTCAATCTCCGAACCTGCCAATGGAAGCTTTTTTGATTTCGATCAGAGCTTCAGCTATTCGGCAAATAATCTAGATCAGGCATTGAACGATGAAATCGTGGTAACCGCATACACGGGTTTTGATACCACGGAGCTTCCTCTTGAAAGTAAGACGGGGCAGGTCGGTCAGTTAACGATTTCGAAGAAGTATACACACAATCCCGACATTCACTATGTAGATCGCTTTGCTAAAATCGTAGCATGCCCAAAAATGGGTGATCGATGTTCGTCGGTCAAATTGCACCCTCGGACCAAGGAAGCCGAGCACGCTAGTAGTCGTGAAAAAGTTCAGCGTCAGACCTATTCCGCTCGACCAGCAAGTTATCATTGGGGTTCCACAAATCTTACTGTAATAAAAGCTCGCGGAGGATCCATGCTTGGCTTTGATCCGATGAATTTGGACGCTGTTTCTTCAGTAACACTTCGATTCAGACCTCTAAAAGAGTCTAGTATTAGGATCAAATGGACCAAGGATGCTACCGATATAGCAGGTGGTGTTCTTAACTCAGAATCAGGACAAGCCGCCGTTCCTTTTCAGGCAGGCTATTTGGCTGATATTGTCCCCGATCCTGTAAAAGATTCAGGCCTTGGTCTTCTGAGGGATACCGCTTATGATAATTGGCGTGAAGTGACTTTAGCCGTTTCGGAGGATCATGGAGCGGGTCAATTGGACTTCTTAATTGACAGCGAGGAATCTGGCTGGGTCGTGGAGATAGACTGGATTCGGTTCAATCGGTAGTCCTTAGTCATTTGTAGTTAATTGTCGAAAGTTTAAGACACGTTTCACCGACCAAGCACTAAGGACCATTGACCAATGACTAACTACTGGAGTTGCCAGACATCTACCCTGTTCAAATCGATGTAAGGGACGGCTATCCGATTTCTCTGTGTGTCCACTCCTATATCGGCGGGTTTACCTGCTGTTTTGATAATGGCAGTATCAACACCGTCATTGAATCGATAGATCAAGGAGTCCATTTGACTTGCAAGCAGAATACCTTTTTCAGTTATTTCGATACCATCGATAAATCCGCCAGTTAGCGTTGTTAATGTGTCGACGGTTCCGGAAAGACTGAGAGTAGGAAGCGCCTTGTTGATACCTTTCCAAGGGCCGAGTACTAAATTATTATTGATTCTATTCCAGGTAATGCCATTTGGGTTAATTAGATGAGGTCCGTCTTGAAATACAGTGGCTGAACCGTCCTCGATTCGATAGACTGCGGACCTAGCATGATCCGTCACGTAGAGAACGCCCTCTGGAGTGGCAGTGATATCGTTCGGAAACTGAGCGCCTAATGAACTAAGATCGACGAAGTGAGATTGATCTCCTGTGATCCTATTGAAGCCATGAATTCCGTTCTGATCGCAAGCCCATAGAATATCGCCGACGATGACCATGCCACGGGGACCATGCATTGGATGTTCATCGCTTCCAGTCATGAATTCGAGGCTCTCAATACTTCCTTCAGATCCGATTTTCGAAATGAATCCGTTGGCATCGTCATTGGGTGAGCCATTGAAATTCGATACGAAATAAACATCCTGGCCGGGATCGTATCGGACAGCTTCGGGACCCGCTAAACCCTCGATGGAAAAGAGAATATCTTCTTCTGCCTGAACTATCGGATTATTGGCCATCTCTGCCTCTTCAGTATTTTTACTCTGGTTAGAGCAAGAAAGATTAATAAGAAGGGGGAGAAGGACTAGTGAGGAAATGAACTTCATGAAAACACTTTTAGATAAGGAGTGAGGTGATGAAAAGAGACTCCAAAAGGGAGTAGAAATGAAGGTCATCGAATTAAATCAAAGACCCTCAACCCGATGTCTTATTCAATGATCGATGGAGCACCTGTTTTTTCAAGATCTCTCGACAAGCGAGAAAGAAGACTGTCGAAGGAAGAAAGATCGGCCTTTAGATTGGCGAGCTCTAGCTTCGCTGTTTCAACGGTCTGTTTCTGCAACTCCGTAGGTCCATAAGTCGTGCCGAGTCCACGGATGCCGGCAGATGATCGGCTTCTTGGGGAGGGTGGATTTCGCTCTCCGATTTCAGATTTTGAGGGGGAACCAGACATCTTTGTCCTGACTGCTATCAATTGTTGCATCGCCTCATAGATGGCAGTGGAAAGTTCGCTTGAAGGATTGCTAGCTCGGGAGTGGGCCAGTTGGATAGCATCGAGACGATCTTGGTATCCAGACATCTGATCGCTGAACAAGGCAAGCTCTTCTTGGAAAGCTTCCATTTCTACGCGATAAGCAGCTATCTCTTCTGGTGATCCTCCTTTCAAAGTTGGCTCGTAGAGAGGCACGACATTGAAATTCACGGGCTCTGAAAGTTGAGTCTCAATTCCTTTCGATGTTCTCACGAGAGTGGCGGAGTATTGTCCAGGTGTTGCAAGAAAGCCGTTGTTACCTGGAGTCTCGCCTTCCTTTATTGGAGCTTTGGAAAGGTACCTGAGATTCCAAGCTGCTCGATGAATTCCAGATCCAGTTTTTCCTTTGACTCTGTTGATAAGGGATCCGTTTGTGTCTTTGATTAAAATCTCGACCGTGTCTTTGACTTCATTCTTCTCGGCGTCCAAGGCCTCCCAACCAGGGAAGGTCAATTCTCCTGATTCTTTGGCATCATTTTCCGCTTTCTTTCGAATGCTTTTCAAATTCTTAGATCCCTCCTTTATGTAGTAAGTCAGAATGGCACCAAAGGGAGGATTTGGCGCTTCGTAGTGTCCTGCACCTTGTGATCCACCGTGCACGTTTCGTGGTCTAAAGAGCTGAGCGTCTTTGATTGAAAATAGCTGTCCGTCTTCGCCAAGAGTATTTGCGTTGACTTCTCTCAGGGGGCTATAATCGTCAAGAATGAAAAATCCACGACCAAAGGACGCTGCTACTACATCGTTCTCGCGTTTCTGAATCGTAATGTCTCGAAATGCAATGTTGGCTGTTGAGTTTACCTTTTTCCAATCATCTCCTCCGTCCAGAGTGAAGTAGATGCCAAACTCTGTTGCCAGAAACATGATGTTGGGATCAACATGATCTTGCACAATTCGCCAAACAAGAGTTCTATCTGGAATGCCATCTGCTAGGGATGTCCAAGATTGACCTCGATCCGACGACTTGATTAGATAAGGTTGGAAATCGCCATACTTATGATTGTCCAGCGCGGCGTAAACGGTATTGGCGTCGTGTAAGTCTGCGTAGAGATTGTTTACGAAGGCCGTAGCAGGAATTCCTGCGATGCTCCCGACCTCAATCTTTGTCCAAGTTCCCCCATCGTCTTCGCTGACCTGGATAATTCCGTCATCTGTTCCGGCATAGACTAGTCCGGCTTGAACAGGGGATTCCGCTAGAGATGATATCGTGTTGTAAACGGACATGGCAGGTAGGTCCCATGCGTTGTCCCAGCTTTGGACTCCGCCCATGATAGGGAGTTCAAATCGTTCCTGATCTCGTGTCAGATCCTCTGAAATAGCGGTCCAAGAATCTCCACGGTTTATAGACTTCCATACTCTGTAAGATGCGAAGTAGAGTGTGGCTGGATCGTGGGGGCTAATGACAATTGGGCCGTCCCAGTTGAATCTCTCATACTTTTCTCCGGCACCTGACTGAGGTTGGATCGAAATTGGCTCACCGGTTACCAGGTCAATTCGGTATAGACCACCTTGTTGAGTTTCGGCATAAACGATGTTTGGATTTCCAGGCTCGACAGCGGATTGATGTCCGTCCGCGAAGAGGGTCTTGAACCAGTCGGCATTTCGAATTCCATGCTGATTGTCCGTTCTCGATGGACCCCCGTGAGAGCCGTTGTCTTGGGTGCCTCCAAAGATATTGTAGAAAGGGAGGGCGTCGTCAACGGCGACTTTGTAGTACTGCGTGATCGGGAGGTTGTCTATAAATCTCCAATTCTCTGCACCGTCCAATGACTCAAAGAGGCCTCCATCTGATCCGACGAGCAAATAGTCAGGATCATCTGGCCGGAAAGCGATTGCATGATTATCCGAGTGCTTCTTCGACTCTTTCATGCTTTTGAATGTCGCTCCGTAATCTGTGGATACGAGAGTTCTGACATTCATGAGATAAAGCGTGCCCTCAGCGTGAGGAGTGGTATAGAGTTCTTGGTAATAGTGAGGTCCGGTTCCACCTGCAACGGTATCTGACATCTTTTTCCAAGAACCTGCACGATTGTCTGACATATAGACCGCGCCAGTTTTTCGTTGAAGTTCAATAGCTGCGAAGAGTTGATCCGGATTGTGATAGGAAATGGCCAAACCGATCTTTCCCAGATTTCCGCCGGGGATTCCAGATTG
Organism: Rhodothermales bacterium; assembly: GCA_965250215.1. GTDB lineage: Bacteria > Bacteroidota > Rhodothermia > Rhodothermales > DATKEJ01 > CBDFNN01. Next base: position 1,615,845 of record CBDFNN010000004.1, read on the forward strand.
GGATTTGATCCACGTCAATCCTCCGTCTGTACTTTTGTGGATTGCCGTTCCTGGCCCTCCACCAAGATAGTTTGCGACAGTACGATGCCGTTGCCAAGTGGCTGCGTAAAGCACCATCGGATCCCTTGGATCCATTACGATGTCTGTTGCTCCGACCCATTCATCATCTCCCAGGGTTTTGGTCCATGTCTCACCACCATCTGTGGTTTTGTAGACTCCTCTTTCGCCACCGGAGCTCCATAGGGGGCCTTGGGCAGCAACCCATACTACATCGGAATTGTCTGGATGGACGATGATGGTTGAAAGGTGCTCACTGTCTTTGAGCCCCATGTTTCTCCAAGACTGTCCGCCGTCAGAGCTTTTGTAGATGCCGTCACCATAGGCAACATGCCGGCCACCGACGTTTTCGCCTGTCCCTACCCAGATGGTGTTTGGGTTTCGAGGGTCAAGGGCGATGGAGCCGGTCGAATAGGAGGTCTCTCCATCAAAAAGAGACTTCCAAGTGATGCCTGCATTTTCTGTCTTCCATACACCTCCTGAACCTACTGCGACGTACCAAATGTTGTTGTCTTCTGGGTGGATCGCGATATCTGCAATTCTACCTGAAGTAAATGCTGGTCCGATATTCCGGAGCTTGAGTCCTGAGAAACTGGTGGAGTCTACGACGTTGACTTGGGCCTGAAGACCTTGTGAGAATAGTAAAAGACAAAAAGAAACTGTAAGGAATAATATTCGGGACATTCAGAATTGGGTTAATTCTAGGGAATGTATGTAGGACAGAATGAAGGGACAAGAGTTGAGATTCTTGTGGGTAGCTATTGCAGTATGAAATTACTATATAATTGGACCGAGACATGCCTAGGTGCTTGTCAGCTGGGGTACTACCGGTTCAGATAAATATGACCACAATGACCACAATGACCACAATGACAACGAGATTATTGATAATCGGATTGACACTTCTCTTGACAGCAAGTGATATGTATGCGCAAAACGAACGAACAACGCTGTCCTATGATGGATCTGGGGACTATGTCAGTCTGGGAGACGTGCTCAACGATGTGACAATTCCGTTTACCTTGGAATTTTGGGCAAAGGTAAAGAACGTTCCAGATCATACTTATCCATTTAGATCAGATGATCCTCAGGGGCCGCTTATTCATGCAGGTTTCTGGATGACAGTTGGATCGGGAAATGAGGTGACAGTACACATCGGGAATAACGAAGGAGGAGGAATGGAGGACCGCAAGGCAAAAAGGGCATTTACTTCAGATCTGACTGACCGTTGGCATCATTTCGCTGGGGTGATCAATTCGGCAAGCTCCATGAATATTTTTGTAGATGGTGTAGATATTGGGGGAGTGTATGAGGGAGGAGCAAGTTCGATGGTCCACAACAATGCGCCTGCGCATATTGGATCTAGAACTCTCGATAGGTTCTACTATGAAGGTGAGATTGATGAAGTGCGAGTTTGGAATAAAGCAAAAACGGCAGTCGAAGTCAGAACTGATATGTTCAGGCAGATCGATCCCATTTCCCAACCCACATTAGAGGGCTACTGGCAGTTTCGAGAAGGTATGGGGCAAAGGCTCGGTGATATCAGCTCGAATTTCTATGACGGGATATTAGGCGGGGATATTTCTGTGCAAGATTCTGATCCAAGTTGGGCCTTCTCGGGTTCGCCTATTGGTTTTAATTCATGCCTTGGAAATCGAAGCGATGTAGTTGGAGTATGGAGGGTAAAAAATCAAGCTAATTCTTCTGGACTCGGTGTTGAAAACCTCGGAATGGTGCAGGATCTTGGGGATTGGGTGATTTTTGGCAATAACAACAGATTTACTCCTGGATACACATTGGGTGACACAGAGTCTCCTGTGACGGCGCGTTGGAATAGGCACTGGTGCATTGATTTCTCTGACGAAGAGCCTGTGGAGGGTGGTTCAGTTTCTTTGACTTTTGATTATTCCGATGCAGGATTTTCTTCAACAATCCCTGAACTTGCAAATGTTCGCCTGGTCCGGATTCAGGAGTCTACGGGTGTTTTTGAAATAGTGGGAGATGGGACGGGGGCACCGTTGGTCGCTAGTATCTCGGATGATCAGGTGAAGTTTATCATTGAACCCAGCTCGGCGCAGGGGCTTCTTGATCAATTTCAAACACTGGATGGAGTATATACTCTCGGTGTATTGCAGGTACCATTACCTGTTGAGCTTAGTAGCTTCGAAGGTCATTCGAAGGGAAGGGAGGTTTTTCTAAATTGGCAAACGTTAAGTGAAACTAACAATGCCGGATTTGAGGTTGAATATTCCAGGGGATCCGAATTTGAGTCCCTTACTTGGGTCGAGGGAGTAGGCACATCGACCGAAGTGAACTCTTATTCTTTCGCTCACCAGTTTGAAAGTCCAGGTCTATACTTTCTGCGCTTAAAGCAGGTTGATTACGATGGGACTTATGCCTTTAGCGAAGCTCTCGATATTTTTGTAGATGTCCCTGACGGAATATACCTGGAAGGGGTTTATCCAAACCCAGTAACTTACGGAAAGGTTGAGATTGACGTTGTTCATCAAGACGATATTCAAGTGGATATTTGCATTTATGATATCGCTGGTAGAGAAATTGAGATATTCCCGTCCGTCTCGCGCTTGGGTTCAAAAACTAAATTCGAGATTCCGACTTCAAATCTCAGTTCTGGTATTTATCTGGCTGAAATTAGATCGGGAGAAATATCGAAGATGACAAAATTTATCGTTTCAAATTAAAATCGTCAACGCTCCATAATGGCTCATCCACTTTTTAAGATCTACAACTTTATCGGCGGGAAATATCTCGCGCCTCTATTGGATAGAGAGCAAGTTAAGAGACCCTTCCCAGAGATAAATGAAAGACCTCTGGAATACGCCTTTGCGATCAAGCACCTACAAGAATTATGCACGGGTCCCATCTTGGATATTGGACCGGGTCTTTCATCTTGGCCACATTTGCTTTCAATCTGTGGTTACGAGGTTGTGGCTGTAGATAAAATAGACGGATATTGGAGTAGTTTTTTTAACCGACACTACAAAGTATTAAGCGACGACATCACGAAGCTCAATCTAAAGCGCAAATTTCAGTTTGTATCTTGTCTGAGTACTCTCGAGCATATACCTGATCATCGTGCAGCGGTCAAGGGCATGCATGACGCTCTTGAGAAAGATGGATATCTGATCATAACGGTGCCATACAACGAGAATACCTACCATCCTAATGTTTACGAGCATGCGAATGCGGGATATGGACATGGAGCCAACTACATCGCCCAGGTTTATTCAAGGAATGAGATAGATCAATGGTTATCTGATACCTCATTAACTATCGTTTCGCAGACTTACAATCGAGTATTCACCGGAGAGCTGTGGACTATGGGAGAGAAAATCATACCAAGCGTCCAAGTGGATAAGGATCAACTGCATCAGCACACTTGCCTTCTATTGCAGCGAACAAGTTAGTTCTGACTTTGCGAGGAAGGTCGCCAGAAAACTTTTCTTAACCTTCAGATTGCTGCCTTCTTCGTACGCGCATCATTGCACGGTACTCACGGGCGGCCCGATTGTGCTCCGTCAGAGACTTCGAGAATCTATGTGTACCATCTCCGTTGGCAACGAAGTACAGAAAGCTGTGCTGCTCGGGGTTGAGTACAGCCTTGATTGAAGCAGGAGAGGGATTGTTGATTGGTCCGGGAGGCAGACCGTCGATCTGATAGGTATTGAATGGCGAGTCAAATTCGTAATCCTTGAAGAGGAGTCGTCTCATGCGACCACCATCTTTCTGGATCAGCGCATATTGCACCGTAGGGTCGGCTTGAAGACGCATTCTTCGTTTCAAGCGATTTAGATAGACACCCGCAATTCGAGCCTTTTCCTCATCAAGGCGAGCTTCCCATTCTACAATTGAAGCCATGCGAATGACCTCGTCTCTGTTAAGATCGACCTCCATGCTGGCGTTCTTGGCTTCACGTTCGAAAAAAGATTTAGACTCTCGGTGAAGCCTTTTAATAACGGATTTTTCATCGCTAGCCCAATAGATTTGATAGGTCTCCGGTAGGAGATGTCCAAAGACGTGCAGCTCATCTGTTCCCAGTTCTTCGAGCAGCGCGGGGTCACGCAATGCCTCTCTGAAAAGTGTAGAGTCGATATCCAAGTCACGCCGAAGGACCGCTGCGACAACTCCTGCTCGAGTACCAGGGGGGATCGTGACCTTGATAGGAGTTTGAAGACCTTTTCTAATCCGGTCAAGGATGTCGTAGACAGAAATGCCAGATTCAAAACTGTAGTGGCCAGGCTTTATCTGCTTTCGCCATCCACTTGCTGTTGCAAAAAGCTCGAATCCGACGCTGCTGCCGAGAATTTCTGCATCGTTAAGAAGCTCTTGAGTCTCACTGAAGCTGGTCCCTGGGGGAATTTTTACAGATCGTTCTCCTTCATAGTCTGGAGTGCTGGATGCATAGCGAATTTGATATACAAAGAAGCCGAGGACTACTATTCCAAGTAGGAAAAAAGAGAAGAGGAATTTTTTCATAGAAATGAATCAGGACTCTGAATCGGTCTTGGTCTCACTATCGATATCACTCAGGTGAGATTTTTCTACGGATCGGGTCTCGTCAATGATTCGCTCGAAGATTCTTTTGACTGATGGGTCGGGCAAAGGACCCGGGTTACGACCTGCTGCCTTATCGATAACCAGAACTTCTCGTTTGGGCATGTAGACGGGCCATCCATTCGCATGCTTGATATCCCCAATTGAATTGGCTACTTCCATTCTTTGATTGATCAGGTATAGGATAGCGTGATCGATTTCGTCAATGTTTTTGCGCCATGCTTCCATTCTCTCTTCAGCACCTTCTGTCAAATCGCCCTCCATGTTCGGGCGCGCGGACCGAAGGGAATTGAGATAATCTTGTAGGATTTTTGGCAACATAGTGGTGTCTCTCTGAGAAAACCGAAGGGTTGGTTTTCTAAAACGATCCTGCGCTAGCTAAGGAAAGATTTGGGACAGCGGTAAGGCTCAGTGGGCTGGTAAAGCCTGCTGCATATTTCATATGTGCCGTAATACCAATCATAGCTGCGTTGTCCGTGCAAAATCGTAAGTCGGGAATATAAAGACTTATTTGGAGTCTGTCTGCCAAATTTTGCGCTTGCCGCTTCAACTCCGAATTTGAAGAGACCCCGCCTACGATGGCCAGATGCCTAATTCCGGTCTTCTGAAGACCTTTCTCAATCCTCTTAATTAGCATTTCTATGACGGCAGCCTGGAATGATGCACAGATGTCGGCAAGCTCCTGGTCATTTAGATTCTCCCGCTTTTCCTTTCCAAGATCATCGAGATAGTACAAAACAGAGGTCTTGATGCCAGAGAAAGAAAAATCAAAGTCGCCAAGGAAGGTACGCGGGAATCGGTGAGCTTTCGGATCGCCATCTTTTGCCAATAGATCAATAATTGGTCCGCCAGGATAGGGGAGCCCTAGCATCTTACCGACCTTATCAAAGGCCTCTCCGGCTGCATCATCCCGAGTCTTTCCGAGCTTTTCATGTTTGAAATCCTTTCCTACGATGGTCAGTTCGGTATGCCCGCCCGAGACCGTCATGCATAGATAAGGGAACTCCGGTTTGTTCTCATTCAAGAAAACCGAATACATATGACCTTCGATGTGGTTGACCCCGATCATCGGAATGTCTTTAGCAATCGCAAGACCTTTAGCAAATGATAGGCCAACTAGCAATGAACCAGCGAGTCCTGGACCATAGGTTACAGCGACGGCATCAAGTTCATGTTTGTTAAGGGATGCTTTTGATAGCGCCTGTTCGACCACTGGGACGATCACTCTTTGATGAGCACGAGAAGCGACTTCTGGCACGACGCCGCCAAACTCGACATGCTCCAATTGAGAGGCAACGACAGATGACAATAGTTGCGGTCCTCGCAGTACTGCCGCAGCCGTGTCATCGCAGGAAGACTCGATCGCGAGGAGGTACTTGGTATTTGGTCCTTGGTTATTGGTCACAGGTAGTTGATCAGAGGTCGTTAGTCCTTGTTGCTGATTTGTAAATCGCAATGTCCTAAAAGGGTGCCAAGACTTCGTCATTTGTTGCTGCCAAACTATACCAAGTTGGCGCAATCGGCGACTAAATAATTGTCCATGACCCAGCGTGCCAAGACCGAATCATACGACGTGATCAAAACACTGACCAATGGCCAACTCTAGTTTCCGCCACCAACAGCGGCTTTCTCCTTGGCCATTCGAAGTTTTTTTCGAGGTAATTTTTCGTCTCGCTCAGAGGTTTGGAAGGCAAAAGAAGCGATCACGGCTGCGGCTTGCTTTAGATCGTCCTCAGAAAGATTGTCATAAAGGTCCATATTCGAGTGATGGGTTCGCGTACCATAAGCAATGTCATCCTGAATGAACTGAAATCCAGGAATACCTACTGCATCAAACGAAAGGTGGTCTGTACCGCCCGTGCTTCGTGCTGTGAGTGTTGAGGCACCCCTGTCTCGGAAGGGCACAAGCCACTCTCTGAATATTTCCCTTACCTGCTCATTGCCTTGGAGATAGACTCCTCGGATCTTGCCGGTGCCGTTATCGAGATTGTAGTATGCTGAAATCTTTTCGTGCTCTCCTAAAAGCTCAGTTGGTGGTGTCCCTCTTCTTTCCGAAGCGGCAACGTGATTTTTTACATAGTTGAAGGATCCGTGCAAGCCCTGCTCTTCTCCTGTCCAGAGCCCAATTCGGATGGTCCTTCGAGGTCCGTGGCCAAGCTCTTCGTATACATTCGTAAGAACTCTCATCACTTCCATCATTACAGCCGAGCCGGCCGCATTGTCCGTCGCTCCAGTTCCAGCATGCCAGGAATCAAGGTGAGCTCCAATGAGGACAATTTCGTCGCCAATATTTGGGTCCGTACCTTTGATTTCCCCTATAACGTTGTTCTCCATTGGGTCATCCGAGTGGTACTCTGAAGAAAGCTCCATCGACATTTCAACCGGGATTCCCTTCTTGAGAAGCCGGGCAATTCTGTTGTAGTGCTCTGCAGCGATCGTCGCTTGGGGAGGCACACTACCAGCATCAAGGTCCCACGATCTTTTTCTGTTTTGCCTGCTTGCATTTGGATCATTGGCGACTGAAGCACTCGAGACGAAGACGGTTCCTTCGTCACCCTTATAACCTCTATCAAGTATGCCAGCTGGTTGCTCAGCAAAAATAAAGGCAGATTTCAAGGCATTGAATGAGACACCTCGCGATCCACCTCTTCTGGCTCTTCCACCAGAAGTTGCGGAGTTTGCCATTCCAAGCAACTGCTCGTCGTTTTTGCGTTTGGCAGTGGCTTCAAAGTCAGGACCGACTTCTCGAATACTCTCCGTCATTACAATTTTGCCCTTCAGCTTTCCTGCGTACTTAGCGAAGTCATCTTGAGACTCTAACTCGAGAAGAACAACTTCACTTGTTAACACGCCATCGGTTGATGATGACCATGCTTTTGGATAGGCAATTACCGGAAAACCACCGCTCACATCGGAGGCATGCAGAGAAAATTTGTCATAGCTCCAGCCTCTTCCGAAGGGTCCCCAAGGATCGAGGTGCACGTTTGTTAGGCCCCACTCTTCGAATTTGCTCATCGCCCAATTTGAGGCTTCGTCTAGCTTTGGTGAGCCCGTTAGTCGAGGTCCGTGGACATCGGTCAGCCAAGAGGCTATTTCCATTACCTGACTATTTTCTAGGGCTTGGTTCTTTATTAGATCGATTGGATCTTTTTCTGTGTCCTGAGCCAAAACTGGCGTGACTAGAAATAGAGTAAGAAGGAGGGCAAAAAATTTATGCATCGAAGTAGATTTGGTTGTTAGCAGAAGATAGGAAAAATGTGTAGTTGAGATATGTAGGAGGCCGCTTCCTTTGTCATGAATTGCAAGCGGGACCGTTTGTAATGCATCGTTCAGATGATCCGAGAATGTTAACTTTCCTTCCAAGATGACCAATTCTCATAGCCATGTCCAGTATTATGCTCCCTTGATCGGCACTGCAAGGACTATCCGAGATCCGTCTGAGCTCATTTCGAAACTCGGCTTGTAAATATCCGTCTACAAATCAAGCCATCATTAGGACACTATGACAGACGATAGAACTTTTAGCGACGAAGAAATCGCTCGGATATTTGAGGAAGCCGCAAAAGAAACTCAAGAAGACGACAGAGAGGGACTTACTCTTTCTGATTTAAAGGAAATTGGCGCAGCCTCCGGTCTCAGCGCCGCCGCGGTCGAAAGAGCAGCCTCGAGGTTGAACCAAGTTGTTCAGCCCAGTACCGAGAAAAAGATGGGCGAGGTCATAGGAACGATTCGAATGAATCCTCGCAAGAAGACGGTGTTCAATGAGCTCGGTGTCAGTGGGAATGTCGAATTACCTCGACATTTGAGTGAGGCCGAATGGGCAGAGTTGGTAGCTGAGATTCGAACAACATTTGACGCAAAAGGAAAAGTTAAGGCACTCAATCCTAGAGAGGAGTGGTACGATAAAGGCATAAGTGTTGTGAGGGAGCGTAGTCCATTAAAAGATAGATTGAGACTCTCTTCATCGAATCGAGCGCGCAAGTTATTTATACGCTTTGGTTTAGCCATGGCAGGATGGGGTACACTTCTATTTTTTATAGGACTTGGAGCCGGTGGAGAAGCGGCACCCATCGGTTTGATGATTCTATTTGCAAGTGCTCTTTCGATCTATTTGAGCCGTCGATCATCTCGCAAATGGGCGAAGCACAGAGAAGATCAATTGGAGAGGATTTCAAAGAAAGCTTTGGATCTTGCGTCTGGGGAAAAGATCGACTTGCTATCTGGCCTAAATTATTCCACGGAAGAAAAACTTCGAGTTGTTAGAGTTGAGGAGCGTTCAAACTAGATAATATGAGCACACGTCGATTTACAGAGGATGAGATTGCCCGTATTTTTGAGGAGGCGGCCAAAAAGCAGGCTAGTCCTGATCCCGAGGACGGATTATCATTAAAGGAGCTGCAAGGCATTGGAGCTGCTTCAGGCCTAAGTCCAGAGGCAATTGCCGAGGCTGCTAAGAAATTCAACTACTACATTAAGCTGGGAGAGCGGGACACCTTGCTGTTCAATGATGTCGGAGTGAGTGCTGTAGCCGAACTTCCTGGTAGACTATCTCACGCTGATTGGCACGAATTGCTAGGCGAGATTCGATCGAACTTCAAAGCCGCGGGAAAAGTGTCGACAGAGTCTGGCGGCCGGATGTGGAGAAATGGAAATCTATCGGTCATAGTAGAAGAAGGCAAAACCCGCGATCGCCTTCGAATGGCAACGAAAAATGCTTCACGGATAAGCTTGCTTCAAACCGCAGGTGGCATTTTCGCAGGTTTTGGAATGGCATATGGATATCAGGTCATATTCGGGAACGCGGATTGGTCGGCAATGTCATTTTTACTGATCGCTATCGGAGCCCTATCAATGATTGGACTTAGTAGAATTAGACAAAAGAGTTGGGCTGGACTCCGCGAGTCACAGTTCATCGATTTGGCGGAGACCGCATCCCGTCTGGTTGTGGATGGCGAAACAGTCGAAAAACTGAACGTCGAGGAACTGACGACCGGCTATGATAGCCATCAAGGAAATGGGTCTCTTGGGCGCGAAAAAGAATGATTGATTGTTTCTCTTCTCTTGAGAGATTCGAGAAAGAGAATGAGGGGGCGGTCGGTTCTCTCCAAAGAGATGAGATTCAATATTCTCGTTAATCTCGCAGCATGATCGGAATCTTTAAGAAGAAGTTGAAATCCGTTTTGCACGGTCTGGGTCTTTTAGGTCCCAGTCAATACCTCTATTTCAATCTGAAAGCATTCACGCCCCGAGTCTTTCTCGAAGAAATAAGAAGCAGGAAGGGATTAACGCCAGACGGATTTCCTGTCCCACCCGCCAAACTAATTTACGATATCATCGGATGTCGATGGGCAGCTATATATCTGGAATCTGGGAAAATTGTCATGGATGACATGATTGAGATTCTAAATCGAAATAGTGTATCCCTTTCCAAGTCTGATTTGATTCTGGATTTCGGTTGCGGAAGTGGCAGACTTCTCCGTCAATTAAATCAGCAATGCTCGAGCAAATTATATGGGACTGATTACAATGCGGATCTCGCGAATTGGTGTTCTGAAAACCTAAACTTTGCGGAGTTTAATCAGAATCAAATTGGTCCACCGCTTCCTTTCTCAGATGAATCATTGGACTACATATATGCTCGTTCTGTTTTCACTCATCTTCCCCGAGATCTGCAATTGAAGTGGATGACGGAATTCAGAAGAATATTAAAAAGAGGTGGACAGCTCTACTTTACGATGCACGGTCGTCTCATGTCCAAGGGATTAGACGACGAGCAGCGAATATTGCTCGAAGGAGGTGATTTGGTGGAAAGCTATTCCTCAGTGGCAGGCGAGAACCTGTGCTCGACCTTTGCTCTTCCTAATTATGTTCAAAATCGTCTACTGACCGGCTTCGTTTTGACAGAATTTGTCGAAGGTCGGGCGGCAAATCACTTGAAGCAGGACATTTACTTAGTCGAGAAGTCTAGTGAGAATTATCCAGATCGTTTGCAACCTTTGTAAACGGTGTTTGTAAATAGGCAAAACTACTATATAGCTGTATGGTGTTACAGAAATGACTAGTTAATCTAGTTAACATATAGGAAATCCAATTGGGTTGAGGTGCCTGACTGTGATGAGAGTAACCGAAATAAATACCAGAGACAACCCACCGGCAATAATCGTCGATGGCAAAGGCAACGCAGGAATAATCACACTTGTACTATTAATTGTCCTTTTAGTACTTGGAATGGGTTTCGTCTTTCTGATATAGTCATCGAGATTCGATCTTTAGATTGAATCGAAACTATAGTCGAATTCGTAGAAATGTTTACCCTCTTTACGAATTATTTTCATCGATCCATTAAGTCCTTTTAGTTCACGTGTCCCTGAGTCAGGCACTACTTCTAATATTAGTCGGCTTGTTTCGCCAATCATCGTGCCAAAATGTTGTAAGATGAAACTTCCCTCTTTGCCCTCAAGTGATCCTGAGACTTGTTCGATGGCGACGTAGCCGGCGGATCCCTTTACGCTTGTCATGGCGGTCAGCATTTCACCTTGACTTGTGGCATCAAGGTCTCCCTTGAACGTCTTATCTATCGACATCCTTCCGAGAGAACATCCGTCTTTGCTTTCAGCGTAAGGGTCCAGCGGTTTTAGATTGACTTCAAATTCTCCGCTTACTTGCATCGGTTCTTATTATTTGGTGTGGGACGATAAACTATTCAAAATAGACAATCTAATGTCTTCAGTATCTTTCATCATGGCTGAATCCTCTTGTCGGACCAAATTAGTTAAAGAAGTGATGGAAGCCGACAAGACGAGCGCATCATTGCAGTTCGGATTTCGATATTATTAGAAAGTTGTCATTGTCACCTAAGCTTTAAATGCTTCTGGTGAATACTCACCCCAAAAATACAGTTTAAAGATGATCATTGTCACAACGGAAACCATCCCAGGAAGAGAAGTCGTTAAAGCCTTAGGAGTCGCAAGGGGTAGTTCGGTGAGGGCTCGGCACATCGGGCGGGATATCACTGCGGCCTTCAAAAATATCATTGGAGGTGAGGTTAGTGAATACACGAAGTTGATGGCAGACAGTCGAGAAAATGCACTGGCTCGTCTTGAGACGGATGCCGCCCAAATGGGCGCCGATGCCGTTGTGAATCTTAGATTCGAGACATCTACGATCCAACAAGGTGCCGCTGAAATATTGGCCTATGGTACGGCGGTTGTACTTAATGAGCTTGGCAAATGAGTATCGTATCTATTCTATTCTACGGAGCTATCGCCCTTGGAGTGGTCTACTTCTACTTCAAGAGGCAGGATGAGAAGAAGAACGAGGATTTTGAACAACGAGAAAATTAAGTCAGGCTTCAGGAATCAGTCTTCAGCCTTCAGAGATCAGGCGTCAGGGAAGTAGTTCTGACTGGTTAGTTTCGGTGATTGTGCTCTTCGTTATATTTCCCTAGCCAATTTTCGCCGTAGTCGTTATTAGGATCCTTGACGATACAGTGAACGTGATTTGCGCCTTCGGCATCTTCTCTCGCGCCGCGTTCTCTCATGTGTTCGATGAGAATCGACGGGTCGTACCGATATAAAAAAAGCCTTTAGAATTTCGAGATTCAAACCCAAACATGCACTCAACTCATTCCACATTGATGTATACCAACACGAAAGCACCATCTATCATGCGAAGGCTGATAGCAAAGTCAATTGCTCTGTTCATACTTTTAGTGTTTGGCGCGATTCCGATTATGGGGCAATCAGATTCCGAACTCGATTCTTCAAGAACACTACGTGTGGGTGTCGCAGGGAGTGAGCCCTTTGTGTTTCACGACACGGACTCAGGGATAGCCTTGGAAATCTGGGAACGCATAGCACGTCAAAAATCGTGGCTCTACGAGTATGTACCCCTGAACAGCGTCAACGAAGCAAGTGCGGCTTTGAATCAAAGTGATGTTGACCTCGTGGTTGGGCCAATCAGTATTACAGCTCATCGTTTGAAGTCCATGCAATTTTCCCAACCGTTTTACAACTCGAGTATCTCAATTATGTCTGAGAAAAATGAGTTCAGTTTGTGGGATAGGATTCGACCATTATTTAGCTACAAACTGCTATTGGCCGTTGGCGTTTTCTTGTTGATTCTTACTGTAGTAGGCTCACTATTCTGGCTGGCCGAGCGCAAAAAATCACCAGATCAGTTTCCGCATGCTCCGCTTGGAGGAATTGGTACAGGTATGTGGCTCGCCATTGTAACAATGAGCACAACAGGATATGGTGATAAAGCACCTATTACAGCATTGGGTAGGATAATAGCCGGAACATGGATGGTCATATGCCTATTATTTGCAACATCAATGGTTGCCGGAATTGCAAGCACTTTATCTATTTCTATTCAAGCAAGCAGCATCACGACCATTGAGCAGCTTTCAGGTAAAAAGACATCGACCATAGCAAATTCACCGTCAGAGGAATTCTTACGAAATACGGGTACAGAGGTAATCGGTGTCGAGAGTTTAGTAGCTGCTATTGACTTGCTGGAGCGGAAAACAGTTGACGCAGTCGTCTATGATCGACCACAGCTACTCTACTATCTCAAAAAGAATCGAAAAAAGAATCTCTATATCAGCAGAGCGGAATACGCCAAGCAAGGATATGGTTTTGCGTTTCCAATGGATTCCCGCCTGGTTATTGACGTCAATCGAGTGCTACTAGAGCTATCAGAAAGTTCAACAACGGAAGGAATAATTCATGACTACATTCAGAAAGACGAATAGTGGGTCATTGGCGAGACATTGGTCTGATTTAAAGAACTGAATAAAGACTATTAGAGTTGTATTTATTGTTCTAGATGATGTCCAATAGTCGTCAGCTTTCAGTCGTAAGAGAAATTAGTTTCGGTGGTCGTGTTCTTCGTAGTGCTTTCCGAGCCAGTCTTCCCCGTAATCGTTACTAGGATCACGCACGATAGAATGGACGTGATTTGCGGCCTCGGCATCTTCTCCCACCCCGCGTTCTCTCATATATTCAATGAGAATTGAAGGACCGTGGACTCGGTAGTAGAATCGCTTTTTAATATCATCGGACGGTCCGATCCAGGTGAAGTGCAGTGTGTTGAGACCGTCGGCTTTTATCCTTTTCAGTTGCCTCTCCGCCGTATCGTGGTCGGCATTTCGAACATATTCATTGATGAGATAAAATAGCTGTTGTTGTTGTGCCTCATTCAATTCATTGGCCTTGATGCCCTCGAAGGATTCTAGAGAGCCACGATTTCCAGGACCCTCAAAAATGTCTCTCGGGATCACGTTGCTTAGAACAGCTTGCTTATGTTGAAGCTCATTCAGGGAGCTTACCAGTTCGAATCCCCTTTCCACCTCGTGAGATAAAACTTTCCAACCTGCAAAGGGCCCTTCCTTGACTATGAAGGGTTCGGCACCCAAAAACATCGGAGTAAAGCCGACTTTTTCACCGACGACGGTGAAGATAGATGCCATGTGATGCCCATGAAGAGACCAGGCCCAAGAAGAATCTGTAGACGGACTTCCATGGAAAACGAACCAATAGTTGTCCGTGGACCAAGAGTCCACAAGCTTCCTGAAGAACTCTGGATCGCGGGCTGTTGCGACGCGTGACTCGGATTGCTCACTTAAAATATCATCCAACCACATTATGCCTGCTATTTTCTGATATCCTTGACTACTTGTCGACGCTCTGATAAGATCGTGAAGGAGCATTCGTTGCTCACTTGAAAGATCGCGGACATGTGCACCGTCTCTTTCGACAAACATGGCTGGAAGATTGCTCCACTTGGTCCGTGAACTGTCATCGTCAAATGAATAGCTAGCTTGTGTGCGAAGCTTATTGTCTAAACCAGACAGAAGGCTAAGTGCGGCATCTTTCATTTGCCCAGCGCTTCCAATATTATTTTTTGCTTCTTCGGAATCGTCCGTAGAATAGCTCTCTAGATGGGCTAGGCTTTCTACGCTATCTCCCCCACATGATATGAGTAAGGCAGGAAGGAGTAGGAAAAGGAATTTGATGGGGGAACTGAATAGCTTCATGTTCGAGATGTTATGTGATATCGAATGTAAAAGAGGATACAAAACCAAATATTTGAAAAGAGATTCGTCAAACATCGATAGAAGAAACGATTCGATGCTTTGATTTTATATGCCGAGAAAGTGAAATCACACTCCCCCTGTAATGATGCTTTCCTAGTCGATTCTTGTATCTTTGGGCACCAAACCCATGAACCATGAGAATCTTTCTATCCCTTGTTTTTTGTATTTCATTAATCGGAACTTTGCGCGCTCAGGTAAACCCTTCTGCCACACCATTTGAAGCGAGATTGGAGGCCAGTTCGGCCAAAGATCACGGAGCCTCGCTTGTCAAAAACCTTCCATTCGAAAATATCGGACCGACGGTCATGAGCGGGCGTGTCACAGATATTGATGTTCATCCCGACGACCCGACACATTTTTATGTCGCTTATGCTTCCGGTGGACTATGGAAGACGAAATCCAACGGTTCTAGCTTCGAAGCGATGTTCGACAATCAGCCCGTGATGACAATCGGAGATATCGCTGTTGATTGGTCTACTAATCCTGAGACTGTTTGGGTTGGAACGGGAGAGAAGAATTCTAGTCGATCCTCCTATTCTGGAGTCGGCATGTTCGTGTCTCGAGATTTGGGTGTGACATGGGAGCACAAAGGTCTGCCTGAGTCCCATCATATTGCTAGGATTGTACTGGATGCCGAAAATTCCGAGCACCTTTTAGTAGCTGTGCTTGGTCATCTCTACTCACCGAATCAAGAACGTGGGGTCTATCGATCCATGGACGGCGGAAGCAACTGGACACAAGTTCTTTTTGTCGACGAAAACTCTGGAGCAATAGATCTTATTCGTGACATCGCCAATCCAGAACGTTTATATGCTTCAACTTGGACAAGAGAAAGGAGAGCCTGGAATTTTCTTGAGGGCGGTACGGGTAGTGGTATTCACAGATCAGATGACAACGGCGCTACTTGGGTCAAAGTCACGAGTGGCAACAATGGATTTCCTCAAACAGAAGGAAGTGGCCGCATTGGTTTGGATGTTCATGCCAATGGAGATCTTTGGGCGATTCTCGATAATCAGGATCGGCGAGAAGAGGAGGAAGACGAGGCGGCCGACGGCGAGCCGCTAACGAAAGATGATCTTCGTGAAATGAATAGAGCGGAATTTCTCAATAAAGTTGACCAGGAAAAGCTCGCTGAGTATTTGGAGGACAACAGCTTTCCTGAGAAATACAAAGCAAAGGAAGTATTGGAGCAGATTACAGATGGAGAGCTTGATCATCTCGATCTCGTAAGCTACTTAGAAGATGCCAACGCTCAGCTATTTGATACTCCTGTAAAAGGCGCGGAGGTCTACAAGTCATCTGATGGCGGCGAGACCTGGGTTCGAACTCATGAGGAGTATATAGACGGTCTATTCAATACATATGGCTACTATTTCGGCGAAATTAGAGTTGATCCATTGAATCCGGAAGTTGTCTACATTTTGGGAGTGCCCTTTCTGCGCTCGGAAGATGGCGGGGCAACTTGGGCGAGTGCGGGCGGACGAAATGTCCACTCGGATCATCAAGCGCTATGGGTTAGCCCTGATCGTGCCGGCCACCTTATCAATGGTAATGATGGGGGATTGAATATGAGTTATGATTCTGGCGAGTCTTGGTTCAAATTAAATAGTCCTCAAGTGGGTCAGTTCTATGACGTCGAAATAGACATGGCCGAGCCTTACAAAGTATATGGAGGACTTCAAGATAATGGTGTATGGGTAGGTCCAAGTAGCTACACCGAATCGCATCGATGGCATCAAACGGGACGCTATCCTTACGAGAACATTATGGGGGGAGATGGCATGCAGACGCAGGTCGATTTTCGCGACAATACAACGGTCTATACCGGTCTACAGTTTGGCAACTATTCTAGATTGGACAGACATGCAGACAAACGAACGAGAGTAAAACCAAGGCACGAGCTGGGAGACCGTCCACTTCGATTCAACTGGCTGACTCCGATTCATCTATCACGTCACAATGAGGATATTCTTTACATGGGGTCCAATAAGATGCATCGATCTTTGGACCAAGGTGAGACTTTCGAAGACGTGAGCGGAGATCTGACACGTGGCGGGCAAGATGGAGACGTCCCCTTCGGCACATTGACCAGCATTGACGAGTCTTCCCTTCAGTTCGGACTGGTATACGTGGGAAGTGATGATGGCCTAATTCACATGAGTGTTTCGGGAGGACCTGATTGGAAAAATATCTCAGATTCACTGCCGTCGGAGATTTCTAAGCTTTGGGTAAGCAGAGTGGAGGCCTCGCATTTCCAAAAGGAAAGGGTTTATGCCTCTTTCAATGGCTACCGATGGGATCATTTTGAATCCTATGTCTACGTCTCGGAGAATCAGGGTGAGACTTGGAAGAGATTAGGACTGGATCTGCCAACCGAGCCCGTCAACGTGATACATGAAGACCCTTTCAATGAAGACATCCTGTATGTCGGAACAGATCATGGGGTCTATATATCTCTAGATCGCGGAGAGCAGTTTATGAGCTTCAGCGAAGGACTTTTTGGTGCTCCGGTACACGATGTCTTGGTGCACCCGAGGGATGGAGAGCTAATCGTTGGAACACATGGTCGGTCCATTTTCAAGGCTGACCTTAAGCCAGTCCATGCCATGGTCGACTCTGTTATGGCACTGCCCGTATTCGTTTACGAGATTCAGGAAATTAAGCACTCTGATTCTTGGGGAGATAAAAGGGCGTCCTGGTCTGAGCTAAATCTGCCTGAAAGAACTATTGTCGTTTGGTCTGCGGCTGATGGCGAGGCGGAAATGAAGATTCAGGATTCCGAAGGCGGCTCGTGGTATGAGGATAATGTCAATCTTGAACGAGGTTTGAACTACATCGAATACGACTTGTCTGTAAATAAAAAAGTAAAAGACGGACCTGAAGAAAAGGAGAATGGGACTAGATATTTGGAAGTCGGTGAGTATGATCTCTCGATAAAAAAAGACGGCGTGGACTCTAAGGTCAACTTGGTGGTGGAAGAGTGAGCAGAAATTCAGATTGTCAGAACTTCCGATTTTCCGATTATTCGAGATAGTGAATGATCGAATTTCCGAAATGCCGATTTCAGACTGTCCGAGAGAGTGGAATGCATGCCAAATGAAGATTCTACTTACGAACCCAAGTCAAGAGATGATTGGCGAGAATGGTTAAAGGAGAACCATGATTCCGCAGAAAACGTCTGGGTTGTAGTCTTCAAACAGGGTAGCGGTAGAGCTAATATCACAGTACCAGAAATCATTGATGAAGCCATGTGTTTTGCTTGGATCGATAGCAAGAAGAAGGGTCGTGATGCGAGTAGTTATCTGCTCTACGTGTCTCGTCGCAATCCGAATGCCAACTGGAGCCGCGTCAATAAAAGAAAGATTTCTCAGTTGAAAAAAGAAGGCCAATTGACGTCCTCTGGTCTCGAAATGATCAAAGAGGCGAAGCGAAACGGTTCGTGGGATGCCCTGAATGATGTGGAAGATCTGATCATTCCACCTGACATGCTGTCTTTATTGAAGAAAGACGGTGACGCATTCGAGAACTGGGAGAATTATCCTAGGAATGTAAAGAGAGCCACCTTAGAGTGGATATTTGTAGCGAAGAAAGAGGAGACCAGAGAAAGGAGGATTTATCAGGCGGTTCTTGCTGCGAGTGAGAACGAGAGACTTTATTAGTGGCTCGTTTATGGAGAACACAGGATTTAAGTGACCCGACTAAATCAGTTTTTCCTAAATACTCCCTCAACCATGAATTCTGTGTCGCTCGAAATCAAGGAAAACCCAAAGTCCTCAACAAACTGTTTCATTTTGTCCAAGGTCGTGAATTCATAGGGATACCCACCTAGCCAGTCTATCCAGTCGTGCCACTTACTCATGCCACGTGCATTGTAGTAATTTGTATATCGTTTCCTTGGATTTTTGAACTTGAGGAGGTCCTCAGCAATCCCTCGAAGAAGATAATAGGGGATGAATATGGAGAGGATCAGAGCTTTCCCAAGGAAGGAAGAACAATAGGTTTTCTTGATTATTCTCCAAACCTCCGATATTTTCCCCCGATCCCGATAGAGGCCGATATAAAATATTCCTCCGTCTTCGACGGGAATGGACGCATTAGAGACTGCTTCCCACATACTACCCGTGTGGTGAAGCACTCCCCAAGAATAAACTAAGGATGATTTATCAAGGGATTCCATCAGGCCTTTATCGAGAACAGAACCTTCTGAAACTGTCCATTCCGGGTCGTTTGGAAAATATTTTTCGCGAAGAAACAGAGTACATTCGACACTATCTCTGTCGTAGTCAAATGAGTGAACTGCAGCTCCAAGTCTTCTAAAAGCAAGTGAATGAATACCACTACCGCATCCAATATCCAATACTGTTTCACCGTCAAAACGGTCTCTTCCCAATCTATCGATGAGGGCTTTTTCAGCCGCGACTATTCTCGTTTCGTCGAGTTTTTGGAGAAAGCTCTTCCAGTTCGCGCCGAAAGCAAATCGTTCGCCACTCGCGACTTCAGTTTCGTGATTTGAGGACATCGTCTAAGTTAGTTTGAAACGGCAAAGATAATCGCAGATTCAGGAGGGTTCTCTGGTTCTGCTTCAAATTCAAGTGATATTCTAATCGCTAGAAATGAATCAGATAACAGACCAAGTATTCTTAAGAGTAGACCGGCAGGTCCTTAAAATACTTGGATATCAGTCCTCGATGTATGGTCGGTACTCTTCGTAAACAGGAGCGCAGATCGCGGGATGTCTATTTATGATTCTAGCGCAGGTATTCCATCGGAGAACTGCCGAGTCATCGTCTGTCTCGCTAAGGGATTCTGCCTTTTCGTAGAAGACCATTGCTTTTTCGAACCACTCGTGAGCAAGGTGACCGGATTCCGGACCGCGATCGTTCATGTGAACCATCGCACGCCTTTCGGCAATGATTCCTTGGTAGTAGACCGTATCGTGATCTGACTGTAGTTTCTCAACTAATTCAATGGACTCGCGATATTGTGGTCCCAAGTTTTTTGGGAACTGATCAGTCAAAGCCAAGATCAATGAAACTATGGCGGCTTGATTTCCAGCCTCGTTGTCTAAAACATCTCGGCAAATACTCTCAGCCTGCAAAGGTTCATTGAGTAATCTGTAATGTACCGCTTTTTCTAAAGCGGACTTTATGGCTGTTTTCGAAAGGGTCTTTAACTCGATTGCCATGATGTGCACCTACTTCTTTTTCTTGAATACATTAAAGAGACGTGTGACTGGATCATAGTAGCGATCAACGACCCTTTCCTTCAAGGGAATAATTCCGTTGTCCGTGATCTCAATATGTTCAGGACAGACCTCGGTACAACATCGAGTAATGTTGCACATTCCCGATCCATACTCGTTCTTTATTTCAGGAATACGATCTTCTTGATCCAAAGGATGCATCTCCAATCCCGCTAAGCGGATCATAAACCTTGGTCCAACGAATTTCTTTTGCTGACCTTGATCTCGTATGACGTGACACACATCTTGACACAGATAGCACTCAATGCATTTTCGGAATTCCTGAACACGATCTACGTCTTTCTGCATCATCCGGTAATCGCCATCCTCGCCAGGTTCGCCAATCTTCAGAGGAGCGATTTTTTTGTTCTGCTCGTAATTCCATGACACGTCTGTAACAAGGTCCTTGATAATAGGAAAGGACTTTAGCGGCTGGACTGTAATCGTTTCATCTTTTGGAAAATCTCCAAGGCGTGTCATGCAAGATAGTCGAGGTTTTCCATTGATCTCAACGCTGCATGATCCACATTTTCCTGCCTTGCAGTTCCATCGCACGGCCATGTCATTGGCTTCGCGCGTTTGAATCCGATGGATGGCATCAAGCACAACCATCCCATCATCCACATCCGTACTGTATTCTTTGAATTCGCCGCCGCTAGAATCTCCACGCCATATCCGAAATTTTCGTTCAATCATTTTTCCCCTCTAATTCTTCCAAGGTGGCACGAGCAATGTTCTCTAATTCCTCAGGCGCTGGACCGCGGCGGACGCGGTCTACTTTCATGTCGTCGCCATCTTTTTCCACAACGATGTTGTACTGACCCCATTCTTCCTTTTCCCCCTCAAAGTCGATCCTAGTATGAGCACCTCGGCTTTCTTCTCTCATAAGCGCAGCACGAGCTACCGCTTCAGAAGTAATCAATAACGATTTTAGATCGAGTGCCTCATGCCAGCCAGGATTGTATTGGCTGGAACCATGAGCCTTGACTAGGGAGGCTTCCTCCTTAAGTCCGTCGATTTGCTTCAAGCCGTCTTGCAATGAATCACCTTCACGGATAATGCCGACATGCTCCTGCATGACGCCTTGCAGCTTTTCATGTATCAGATAAGGATTGTTGCCTGTCTCGCGATTGAGAACTACCGTTGCAGACTTCAGAATTCCCTTGACCTGATCATCATCGATGGAGGGCTGTGATCCAAGTCCCTTGATATAGGTCTTGGCTCCTTGGCCAGCCAGAGCGCCGAATACGACGAGATCTGACAAGCTATTACCTCCAAGGCGATTCGCGCCATGAAGTCCAGCGGCACATTCCCCACAAGCGAACAGGCCGTCGATATTGGTCTGTTGGGAATCCGGATCTACCCGAATTCCACCCATG
The DNA here is from genome assembly GCA_965250215.1 of Rhodothermales bacterium. Lineage (GTDB taxonomy): Bacteria > Bacteroidota > Rhodothermia > Rhodothermales > DATKEJ01 > CBDFNN01. The sequence goes on from CBDFNN010000004.1 coordinate 1,637,197, forward strand.
AAGTAGTGAAGGGTTGGCCCCACTTCCATCGATGTCGCTGTAATGTCTACCTCAGCCAATTCCTTGAACTGGTGATACATCGATGGCAATTTCTTCTTGATGTCTTCGGCCGATCGTCTGCTAGCAATGTCTAAATAGGCACCGCCATGCTTGGAACCACGTCCAGCCTTTACTTCTGCGAGAATCGCTCGTGCAACTACGTCACGTGTCAGCAATTCAGGAGGTCGTCGTGCGGAGTCGTCGCCCGCAAACCAACGTTCTCCTTCCTCGATCGTCTCTGCAGTTTCAGAGATAAATCGGTCGGGGATATAGCGAAACATGAATCGTTCGCCTTCGCTGTTGGTTAGAATTCCCCCCTCGCCACGCACACCTTCTGTCACAAGAATTCCTCGAACCGATGGAGGCCAGACCATCCCTGTAGGATGAAACTGAGTGAACTCCATATCCATCAATTGGGCACCAGAATCGTAGGCAAGAGAGATTCCATCTCCAGAATACTCCCATGAATTAGAGGTGACTGACCATGCCTTGCCACCGCCTCCTGTAGCCATTATGATGGCTTTTGATTTGAAGAGAATGAATCTGCCTGTTTCTCTCCAAAGTCCGAGAGCTCCCGCCACCCGATCCCCTTCCTTGACTATTCCGAGAATTTTGCATTCCATAAAGAAGTCGATCCCTTGGTGCACTCCATGATCTTGCAAGGTTCGAATTAATTCTAAGCCTGTACGGTCTCCGACATGCGCGAGGCGAGGATATCGATGGCCACCAAAATTCCTTTGGTTTATGAGGCCGTCTTTTGTTCGATCAAAGACCGCTCCCCATTGCTCGAGCTCTCGTGCGCGTTCTGGAGCTTGCTGTGCATGAAGCTCGGCCATGCGCCACTGATTCAAAAATTTACCGCCTCGCATCGTATCGCGAAAATGAATCTTCCAATTGTCGCGGGGGTCGACATTTCCCAAGGCAGCGGCCATGCCACCCTCGGCCATGACAGTGTGGGCTTTTCCAAGAAGAGACTTGGAGACGACCGCAGTTTTCAGTCCCAATGCCGAGCACTCAATGGCTGCTCTCAAACCAGCGCCACCTGCGCCGATTACGAGGACATCGGTTTCGACTTGTTGTAGTTCAGAAACATCAATCATATTAGAATCCACTCCAAGTGTTAAAGTCAGTCCAGATTCCTTGCGAAACCATTCTCACGTATACATCGCTAAATCCTACCCAAAAGAGGGAGCCCCAAGCAAATAGCTGGTGTCTAGCATTTAGCAGAGATGCTTTGGACCAAGCTTTGTGTCGGACACCTGCATTCATGCTGCAGGAGTAGCAATCCAATTTGCCTCCGATAAGATGCCTAAAGGAATGACATCCAAAAGTATATCCACTAAGGAGGCAGGCGTTTATCAGTAAAACGAAGCTTCCAACTCCGACGCCAAGTTCGCCCTTGTATGAGAAAGCAAGGAAGGCATCGTAAAACAAGATGACGATATAAAGAAGTGCGGGATAAAGTGCGTATCGATGAAGGTTTTGAAAGATCATCATCCCTGTCTCACCTTTGTAATTCTTGCGTGGGATCGGTCCAACGGCGCAACCCGGAGGCGTGCCTGCAAAAGCTCGATAGTAAGCCTTTCTGTAGTAATAACAAGTGAATCGAAAGAGTCCTGGGAATATTAAAATTAACAAGGCGGGACTGATAGGAAGAAGGGAGGGCCACCACGACGGCCAAGTACCAAACCAGGCATGATCAACGGGAGCTGCTCCAGCTGCGGATAGGTCTGTGAAGATGACGGGTGAGTAAAAAGGCGAAAGATATGGGCCAACGTAGTAGTGGTTGCCCTGGAAGGCCGCCCAGGTCGCGTAGAGAATGAATGCCAGGAGACCACATAGAACCGCCAATGGTGACACCCACCATCGATCCAATCGTTTAGTTGCACCGAATCCGGTAGTGTGTCCTCCTACTTGAGCCAGTTCTATCATGTACTCGTTTGGTTGGTGACAGAACGAGTATAAGTTTGAGAGACTGCTTTATCAAGAAGGATTCAGAAGCTTCTCAAGGAAAACGGAAATACCGAAAGGAATGAGTGTTCTTGCCCTATTTTTATTCGAGACCGAGACCAAGTCCCAACTTGAAAAAAGACTCATCATAGTCGTTTCGACCTAACGTGAAATGAAGACTATAAGTCCCAGAAAGAAATGCGAGATAACTCCCAAAACCATATCCATATCGCCAATCGTCTAGAGAAATTGACTCCCCTTCGCTGTAAACTCGTCCCATATCAAAAAAGGAAAGCAAACCATAGTTGAATGGAAGAATCTTATTCTGCGATGAGCCTAGGGAGTATCGTGCCTGACTCTGCCAGTAGGTGCTAGACCTACCCAAAAGGAGATTGCTTGGGATAGCTCGAAGATTTTGGCTATTCCCCAAGGCACTCAAATGGTAAAATGGAATTTCGTCTCCGAAAGTAAAACCGCCTCCAAACTTCATTGAAACAGTCAATGGGTTGTAAAGAGACATCGTTCGGTGTCCGATGATTGAGGCCTCTAGTCCTCCATAGATGACATCGCTATTACCGACGCTTTTTCTTAGCGTCGTATCCAACTCGAACTTGGCACCCTTGCTAGGGAAAGTCTCACTATTTCGGAAGTCAACTTCTGTTTTGTTCTGCAGGACAAGATTCGTTCTCTTACCCATTCCGATAAGATCTTGGTAAAGTACACTTTCGAATATCGAGGGCCCACCGTCAATATCAGACGAACTAATGCTCGGTTTGAGGAAAAAATGTTCGATTCCAAAAAGTGTCTCCGAAAAACTCTTGTTGAAGAACTCCTTCTCGAAGCCAGAGGCGATTGAATAGTTATCGTTTATGATGTTGTAATAGTTCAATGCATCAAGATCCTTGTTTCGAACGTTTGCGTTGCCGAGTCCGTAGAAGTCATCGAAACCTAGATCAGCTCTCGCAAATCTGAATCGAGTCACTAAATCGGCCTTGCCCACGAGGTAGCGATAGCTGTGTTTCGCTTCAATGATATTGGTTCTTAAATCAGGGACTAACTGAACTCTTGCGCTGAATTTGTTTTTGAAATCCGGTTTGTTAAATCCACTATTGTTTATAATAAAAACACCGAGCACGGTGAAGTTTTGGTCGGACGAAATTGTAGGGAAGAAGAGTGGAAGTACTTTACTATAGTTGTAGTCGTAAATGTCAAAGACGGGATCTTGATATTCAGCCTTGATCTTTGAATTGGGGCCTAGTGTCACATCATCTTCACCGTATTTGTCGTAGATCTTTGCATGTGATCCTCTTCCGCTCACTTCTGAGGCATCTTTAATGATGTCTTCTCCCGATCCACCAATAATGCGAATTTTGACGGATTTTGAAGCCCTCCCACTCAGATTGAATTCGTCATCTTTTGCCAGGCCGTAGATTCTGATTTCCTTGGTAATATCTGGATCGAAGGTCTTGTTGAAAATTGTCCTCTTTCCACCACCGGATTTTACAAGAACCGTGACACTGCCATTGTCATTCCGCGTTATATCAAAGTTCTCTTTCTCGTTCGATCCGACTATCAGCCCAGTCTCAGTGAATCGCTGATATATTTGCTCAGCCGCGATGTCAAGTTGAGCAAGCCTCTGAACTAGTATCCATTTTATACGCTCTTTGGAAAAGGCACGGAGTTCTGGTGGCATGCCATTGAAGGCCTCGTCAATAAGTTTTTCTTGGGCAAAAATAGACTGAAGGTAATCTGCAGCGTCTAGCCAATCTTGTCGATCCATCTTAGATGCAACAAAGTTGACAAAATGCCGACCTTGGTAGGTGAGTCTTTTTACGCTCTTTATCTCAGGTGAGAAGTTGGTGGCGAAGGGAAGCATTCGTCTTGCGATTTTAGGAATGACTCCCTCATATATAGCGAAGACATGATCCCTGTCTTTTGGGATGGGTTGAAATCGATATTTGCCATCTTCTTTGTATCCAGCCCACTTCCAATTATCTCCATGTCGATCCCAGTCACCGACCCAGAAGTCGAAGAGGATGGCCTTGGCAAAGGCGGCACGGTCAATGACGTTTTTGTTTTCTTCGAAAAGACTGCGATACATCACATGGGATGAAACCACAATATCTGCACCTCGAAAACCCTCTCGCCTCTTGTTCTTTCCTTTAGGTCTTTCCTCAAGAGTCCCCATTAGATTCGCGAAGTCAGATCGAAATTGCCCAAGCTTTGGATCATCCGGCATGATATAAGGGCGTGGCCTCATGTGGAGGATGTCCGTGTTGTCGAGGAGCTTGGAAACAATTACGTCGCCAAAGGGAAGCTGGTTTGATATGAGCTCCTGGGTATAGCTCGTTGCAATAGTATTTCTAAATGGATCGTAGGGATCTCGTCCGGTGTTTTTATTGACAGAACGAAAAGCCCATTGCTCACCTTTACTGTTCTTTAGTTTTAGTGAGTTGGTCTGCTTTCCTCCACCTCTGGCAAAAGGCTTTAGCCCACCAAAGGTCGATTCCATCTGAAGCAGGGGTAATTCTAACTCCGTTGACCATTCATTCCGAAAGTGGCGGCCCATGAGCCAAGAACGAATCCCGCCGGCCTTGTACTGGAGCCCAGGAATTCCTAACGCCGTCTTGACCTGCCTCAATGTGTCACTCTGATTTTCTGTACTGCGTGATGAGTTTGAGGAGGGGAGTATCGTGACATCATTCGACTGCTCGCATTTCGAATAGAAGTGATTGATTGAGGTGCTGTATTCTCCGTACTCTGAGCACGCTGGAACTAAGACTGTCTGTTTGTTCTTTTCGATTAGGCCCGAAGAAGTCAGTTCAAGCGACGTCGTCTCAACCTTTCCATCATCATAGTAACTGAGGACCACTATACCATTGCTCTTCTGTTTGTATAGTGTCTCTTTGGACTTCTTGATAATATGCTTGCGACTTGCAGCTCCACTGTTGATGTGGATGTTTCCATTAATATCCTGAATTTCGATCGAATGCTCATGACCGGAGACAAATACTAGACCTTGAAATTTGTCCAATACTCTATCGAGATGGAAACGATAGTTGAAGTAGTGCTTGTTCGAAAGATAGTCTGGCGACCCATCAAATCGTCTGTATGAAGCGAAGACCGAGCCAATTACAGGGATATTTTCATATGCTAGTCTGCCCCTGCCAGCAAATTGGCCATTTGAGTGAACAGGATGATGCGATGCAATTATCACATTCTTTTCGGAGTTGTCTTCGATGATGTCTTCCAATAATTCCCAAAACTCGCTTTCGAAAAGGAGATCGCATTTGGAAGCTGTTCCGCTCGGTTTGCTTTCTTGGTGAATGAACCAGCCTGAGTTTATAGCGATTAAAATGGTGTCGTCATCAAGTTCTTTTTCAAAGGGTCCAGGGCACCCATCTGATGGATAGAAGCTATTAGATAGGAGGTCCTCAACCTGATTCTCAAGACTTCTAAGTCTCGTATATCCATTTTCTGTGTAGTCATCCCATTCTTTATTACCAGGAATAAATCCAACTTTCGTTTTGTCTCGAAGATCGAATCCTTTTACGGACAGCAAGAAGTCCTGAGAAAGGTCGGGACCATTAGAGAAGTCACCCAGAAATAGTAGGCTCGCTCGCTTGTCGTCTTTTTCTATTTCGGTGGCGAGCTTTTCGAGGAAGTCAGATTTTGAATCAAGATCGGAGGCATTTCCAATGAGGTACACCTTGTGTTCTAGCTTCGCTTGAGCCAAAGAGAACCTCGGTGCTGTGAATAGCCAAAAGGTGACCAGAATGAGTAGGTAAAGGCAACTTTTCATGACGAACAATCTAATCAATGTCCAGAAAGAAAAATGGAGCTAAATTCCCGAAGTCCTTGTTGGACTGATTCTTGATCGATTTCTTCGATCTCAAAGACTTGATCCCTATTTCGCATCAACCAGCCGAGCACTATCCGGACTTCGTCTACTCTCTCAAAACGCGTCATCCCGAAAACATCCGAAAGCGCGTCGTGCTGAGCCATTATCATTTCGGCAAGTCTATCTGTAGAGTCGGACTGGATATCAATAAGTCCGCTTCCTTCTAAATGGCCGTTGTCAATTAGAAGCCATTCGAAGCTTGATTGATCTCGCGCGATGAGATATAGGCTCGTTCTATTTAGCACCGATCTCAAGTCAATGCTGTCCACGTCAGAATACTTGCGGATAATTTTCAGGATATCTCTTATGCGAGCTGCATTTTCAAAGTCCATGGCGTCCGACATGCGGATCATTTCTTCCTCAAGTCTGAACTCCATTTCCGAGTCCCTTCCGGCAAGAAAGAGCTCTACACGTTGCATGGATTGATCCTGCTCCCCTTGTGACCTCAGTGGTGTTAATATTCCTCTCTGTACAAATTTGAGTAAGGCTCGAGCGTCTTTCCCGTTTCGAAATGGGCCAAAGTACATCGCATCATCTGGCTGTATTTCGTATCTGATCACGATAGGATTGAGCGAGTCACTGGGATCAAGTCGAATAAATGGGAGCTGTCGATACTCGGTGTCTGCGACGTTGTATTTGGGCCGAAGTCTTTTTATCTCATGAGACTCAAATATAAGTGCCGCTAGCTCACTTGGCATAGCCTGCCAATCCACGTCTGAAACATTCTTGACGAGACGCCGGAGTTTAGGAGTGTGCGTCGCAATCCCATTGAAGTATGTTACTAGACGCTCGGGAAGATTCTTGGCCTTCCCCACATAAATAATGTTGCCCATTCGATCAAGAAAGAAATAGACTCCTGGAAGTTTAGGTGCTTGCGTCTTGATCTTTTCCTTTAAGGCTTCGATCGCCTGGCGGTTACTTCCTAATGCGCCGTAATTTTGATATTGATATCTAAGTAAGTCGCTGAGCGAGTCAACTTTCGAATCGGCGTCCATTCGATTGATAAGCTTGATAAATATCTTGGCCGTTGCCTCGGCGTCATCGAGAGCGCGGTGGGCTCGATCTGCCGGGACATTGAAGAATCTTTTCAAGCTTTTGAGAGAACGAGACGGCAACGCGGGCAGTATTCTTCTCGCAAGGCGAACCGTACAAAGGATGCTGTTTGTCATGTCAGGCAAATCACATCGGGACAATTCAGAATTGACGAAGCTCATGTCAAAGCGAGCATTGTGAGCGATGAAAACCGAATCGCCGAGAAAGTTCATGAATTCAGGCATCACGGATTCGGCGCCTTCCTCACCCGCGACGTCCTCGTCTGAGATTCCTGTCAATCTGGTAATGAAGAAAGGAATCGATCTGCCCGGATCTATGAGTCTGGAAAACTGCTCAGTGATTCGGCCGCCTTTGATGCGTACCGCCGCGATCTCGATTATTCGTTCCTCAAGAGCGCGCAGTCCTGTGGTCTCGGTATCCACTACCACGAACTCTTCCTGTCGAAAGGTCTCAGGGTTTAGTTCTTCTTCGAATAGACTAATATGCATCTGCAGGAATGGACCAAATGGGTAGGCAGCTGATTCCCACCAAAATGATGGACGAGTCAGTTGTCAAGTGCAAGAAGCGAATTGCTTTTAGCTGAGCTATTTCTCTCTTAATTCCTCAGTCAGGGTATCCAAATCAAAATCCATAGCTTTGGCTAGGAACCGACCGACATCGTGGTTCTTGATGCTGCCTTTAAATCTCGATGATCCAACTCCAAAGGCCCCTAAAGTGACATCGACTCCGGTGTGACCATCTGTTGTCCAACCGGTCAAGCTTCGCTCTGCGATAATAGCTCCGACTGTATTTGATGCTGCGCCATAAACTTCGCTAGATTTAGCTTCTTCGAGTCGGGCTCGTTCTTCTGCAGTAAACTCGAATCCGGTTTCGGCGGCCCAAACAGAATCTGGGTTATTTGTTCTTGAGGCCTCAGCCTCCATGAAATCCAAGGACGCGGTAACATTTCTAAGCTCGTCAGGAAGCCAATTTTTGGTGCTTGAAGTTCCTACTTTTCGGCCGACGCTCAGTCCACCAGTCTCATGGTCTGCTACGCTAACAAGTAAGGTTTCGCGGTCAATATCGGCGAAGCGTAGAACGCTGGAAAGCATCTCATCATAGGCGAGGATATCTCCAATATGTGCAGCAATATCATTGTCATGTCCGGCGTGGTCTATTCTGCTTGCTTCAATCATCAAGAAAAATCCTTCTTCACTCCCTTTTAAGAGCCCGATAGCTTTCAGAGACATTTCCTCGAGCGAAGGTTGTTTGGTCGTTTCTCGATCGATCTCGAATGCCATATGGTCACGGCTAAAAAGACCGAGAATTGGACTCTCATTTGAAGCCATCATGTCATCGCGATCTAGCACGACTGAAACTCCTGAGCTTCGTGCTTCCGAAAGGAGATCACGATCATCCTTGCGAGCCCCGCCTGACGAACTTGGCTGGAAAAATTCGATTCCCCCTCCGAAGATGACATCAACATTGTGATCCAAAATCTGAAGTGCGATTTCCTCTTCCATGTATCTCTGGGGAACGTGCGAGGCGAAGCAGGCAGGAGTAGCGTGTGTGACTTTACTCGTCACAACTAATCCTGTCTTCATCCCTCTTGCCGAAGCAGCCTCCAAAAGAGTAGCAAGAGGTCGTTTTTCAGGGTCCACAGAGATCGCGCCGTTGTAGGTTCTGTGGCCCGTCGCATATGCCGTTGCTCCGGCCGCGGAATCAGTTACGGGAGAATCTGTCGATCTAGTTTGGACGTTGCCATGCGTGATACCATCTAAAGCAAGCGGAAGCCCTTTAAATTCTCTAGCCGCGGTCAAGCTAGAGGGTCCAAATCCATCCGGAATAATCAAGATTAGGTTTTTTGGCCTTTTAGATATAATGACGCTGATGCCAGAATTCTGAACTTCGACAGTTTGATTCGCCGGCGGTGCGGCTTGGGGTTCGACGGGTAAAGGATTCTTAGCACATGAAGCCAAAAGAACACAAGCAAAAAAGAAGGAGATGGGCCGAATCATATAGACTTGGATTGTATTTCGGTCTAGTTTCAGAATAAATGATGTTTATGTGCACATATTACGGCAATCGTCAGGCATTCATTGTGAACAATTTATATCTTCCGAGTAAACTTTTTACCCCCAAAAACAGATCATGAAAGTAACAGTCATTGGCTCAGGAAACGTCGGCGCAACCGTGGCCGAATGTGTTGCACGCAAAGACATGGCCAAAGAGGTCGTCTTAATCGATATCGTGGAAGGACTGCCGCAAGGCAAAGCTCTGGACATGATGGAGTCAGCTCCGATACACGGTTTTGATACGATCATAACGGGCACAAATGACTACAACGATACCGCCAATTCAGATATCTGCGTTATTACAGCAGGCCTCGCGCGAAAGCCAGGGATGAGCAGAGATGACCTATTGGCAAAAAACGCCATGATTGTTCGTGCCGTGACCAAGGCTTTTGTTGAGCATAGCCCAAACTCGATCATTATCGTTGTATCGAATCCTTTGGATGTAATGACTTTTGTAGCCAAGGAGGCCAGTGGATTTTCATCCAATCGTGTCATGGGAATGGCTGGTGTGTTGGACACCGCTCGCTATAGAGCCTTCATAAAAATGGAGCTCGGCGTATCAATCAAAGATATTCAAGCTCTTTTACTTGGCGGTCATGGGGACACCATGGTCCCGCTTCCAAGATTCACGACAATCGCAGGAATGCCATTGACATCCTTGATGTCTATGGAAAAAATCGAAGCCATTGTTGAACGTACTAAGAAGGGAGGGGGTGAAATTGTAAAGCTTATGGGCACCTCAGCTTGGTATGCGCCAGGAGCTGCAGCTGCTGAGATGTGCGAGTCTATAATAAAAGACTCGAAAAGAGTCCTCCCCTGCGCTGCATGGTGTCAGGGCGAATATGGCTTGAACGATATTTTCATCGGAGTACCGGCCAGATTGGGTCGGAACGGTGTCGAGGAAATTGTCAATATCAAATTGGATGATGCTGAAACGGCTCAAATGGCGGAGTCAGCTGAACATGTCCATGTGAACCTCGCTAAACTAGCAGAACTGGAATCAGCATAGAGTTAGAGTTTCGAGTAGCGAGAAGAGTTATTTGTAGTAGGTCGGCTGGTGTCGGCCTACTTTTTTTCTGTACGGATCCATAATAGAAAGAAAGTGACCATGAGAAGCATCTTTGTAAAATTTCTACTCCTTCTACTCCTTCTAGTCCCTTGTCTTTTCTCGAGCGAGCTTGTTGCCCAGGCCTCTACACAAGACTCAACTCTGGTTCGAGTCGAACTGCTTGATGGGACAAGACTCGTTGGTAGCATTACCGCGGAGGATGGAACGACCGTGACTATCAAACTTCGCTCTGGTTCGGTTCTCAGTTTTGACAAAACGGAGATAAAGAACATCAAGCCGATTTCAGGTGAGATAAAAGATGGGCAATTTAGACGCCTAGATCCCAATACCAGCCGTCTCGCTTTCGGGCCTACGGGTAGACCAGTGAAGAAGGGTGAGGGTTACGTTTCATTCAACTATCTTTTCTTCCCCTTGGTAGCCTATGGTGTGTCGGATCGATTTACCGCGACAGTTGGTGTTAGTATCGTCCCATTCACACCTGCGCAGTTAGTTTATGCTGCACCAAAATTCGCCATTATCAAGGAGGAAAAATTCCAAGCTGCAATTGGATTCTTCGGAGTGACTGTTGTAGGAGAAGGATTTAGTGATTTTCCGAATCTAAGTCTTTTTTACGGGTCTACGACATTGGGATCTGAATACTCCGCGGCCACGATTGGTCTTGGATGGGGCAGAGTCAGCGACGGTGATGATGAAAGCCAGTGGGCCGATCGCCCCCTAATTCTAATTGGCTTCGAACACCAGGTTAGCAATAGTTTAAAGTTGATTTCCGAAAATTATATTATTCCAGGGGTTGAAGGAGCACTGGTTTCCGGTGGACTCAGATTTTTCGGCGAGAAACTGTCCTCGGATGTTCTTTTGGTTACTCCTACTTCTACTTGGGGAGATGCCTCTTTTCCGATCATTCCCTATTTCGGATTTGCCTATAACTTTGGTCGATAAAAGAGAAGAGAAAAAGTAAAATGTTGATATCAGGAATACTCTTTGCAGGTAGTATTCTTTGCGAGGCAATCGCACAACATTACCAAAGTGACCCGCTTTACCTACTTCCTTGCTCTATCTATTTTCCTTGCGTTTAGCTCTAGACTGTTAGGTCAAGATCTTGAGCAGACGGGTAGCAATTTACCGATCGGTATCATTGACACCTATGGTCAAACCATCATCCAGACAACCAAAGTTCAGGTCGGCTTCAAACTGGTTTACAAGGGAGAGGGTTTGCGGACTTATCCTTCAGATGTGTCGAATCCACTGTATGTCGACTATGATGGAGAGATCGGCATAGAGATTCGAGGTTCTTCTTCCTCTAGCTTTCCCAAGAAGCAATATTCCGCAGAGACCAGAGCGGCAAACGGGAGTGATATAAATGTTAGTCTCCTAGGATTGGCTTCCGAAAATGATTGGGTATTCTCGGCCCCATATTCTGATAAGTCCCTCATGCGAAATGTCGTGGCATACGAATTAAGCAGACGCATGGGTCAATGGGCACCACGGACGGTCTATTTCGAACTCATTATTGATGGAGACTACAAAGGTGTCTACCACCTTACGGAGAAGATCAAGCAAGACAAAGCTAGGGTTGATATTGCCAAATTGGACAATGACGATGTAGCCGGAGATAGTTTGACTGGGGGCTATATCATGGCCGTCGATCGCTTCGCCTCGGGTGATCAATTGGATGTCGAATACTTCAGAACGCCCTATGGTAGTAGTAGTCGGAATTACATCTACAAGGATCCAAAGGGAGATAAGCTCCAGTCAAGTCAACGAAGTTATCTCAAGAATTGGTGGCTTGATTTTGAAAATCAAACTGTCAATGGCTCGGTCTCTGATCCCATGGATGGTATGGCCAATTATATCGATGTTGATTCATTCTTAGACCAAGTAATATTGCGTGAGCTAGGGAAGGACGTCGATGCCTACATCTTAAGCTGGTTCATGCACAAAGATCGAAATGATAAAAACCGGCATTTGGTTGGAGGTCCAATTTGGGATATGAATCTCGCCTTTTCGAATGCGAATTATCGTTCGGGTGATGTCAGCTCAGGTTGGCAGATCGACAATGGAATATCGCCGACCTGGATGGTTCGACTTTTTCAAAACGATGACTTTCAGCGGGAGCTAGCCAACAGGTGGAATGAGCTACGGCTATCAGATCTTACTACGGTATCAATTCAAGGTCTCGTGGACGAGACCAGGACCTATCTAGACGAGTCGTCGATCCGAAACTTCCAACGTTGGAATATCTTGGGGACCTATGTGTGGCCCAATCCAAACGGCTATGAAGACAGGGATACCTACCAGAAAGAAGTCACCTATTTAAGGGATTGGTTTGCCAATCGGGCTGCGTGGATGGACGGACAGCTAAGCCCAGGTTCGTGCGGAGAGCCACTGGTGATCAACGAGATTCACTACAATTCCGTCGTCGGCTTTGTCCCAGAGGATTGGATCGAACTTCACAACCCAAATATCTTCGCTGTCAACGTGGGAAATTGGGTCTTGCATGATGAAAATGCTACAAGCGGTTTTGAGTTACCCAGTGTCACTATTCCGGCTGGAGGATATCATGTCTTGGCTCAAGATAACAGCGCTTTTCAATCACTCTTCAGTGGCATTAGCAATGTCTCAGGAAGCTTTGGCTCGGCAAGCGGGATGACGCTTCGAAATTCTGGGGAGAAGTTAATCTTAGTAGATGACTCGGGTTGTTTTGTCGACAAAGTCGAATTCGACGATGCTGGGGTCTGGCCATCTGGAGCTGACGGATCTGGCCGCAGTATCGAACTTACCGATTTCAATCTAGACAATCGACTTGGAGCAAACTGGCAGGTCTCGGAGCCATTTGGCGGGACACCTGGTCAGGGCAATTCCGATGGAATCCCCCCGAACGTTTGTAACCTATCTGGGCCAGATCTAGCCATCAATGAAATCATGTACGCTCCCCTTACGGGTGAAGGTGACGACTGGGTTGAGCTTGTCAATCGTTCCGGTGGAAGCGTCGATATCAGCGCATGGAGTCTGAGCGATGGAAACCCAGACAATTACTACTTTTTTCCTTTTGGAACGAGCATCGATTCCAACGGCTTCCTCGTACTTGCTGAAGAGCTAACTGAATTCAGTTCTCACTATCCTTCAGTATCAAATGTCATAGGAAGTTTTGGATTCGGGCTCTCTGGAATCGGATCGAGGGTTGTTCTTCGAAATGCTTTTCTTTGTGAGGTCGACGAGGTCGAATACACAAATGCATCACCCTGGCCGGAAGGTGCTCAGGATACAGGAAAGTCAATTGAGTGGAGTGGAGAGAGCGACAATTCAGACTCGGCCGAATGGCAGGAATCTCCAGACTTTGGAGGAAGTCCCGGTGAGATCAACCCATCTTCTGTTTTTGAAGCCGCATGGATTTCTCCTCGAAATGGCGCTTTCGTCGGGCCTAATAGATCGGTGTTAGCCGAGGTCGAGGCCTTCTCCGGAAAAGGAATAAGCCAGGTTGAAATACTACTAGATGGAGTTGTTCTGGGCGATGCCAGTCTCATAATTGGAAGACTATACGCTTTGGATCTAGGAGTTTTAGACGATGGGATTTATGAACTGTCAGCTCGAGTCACAGACGATAGCGGAGATCTGATCCAAACTCCAGCCCAAAGTATTTGCGTCGGGCCGTTGTCTACAGGACCGTTTCTTGAGACGGCTGGCATCGTGACCTTTGAGGCCGAGAATTACAGCGTCAACATCCCACGAGCGGATGACTCGTGGCAGCAAGAAGTGGTGAATCCATCATTCGTTGGACAGGGCTACATGGTCACTCTGCCGGACGATGGGAGCAAAGTCATAAGTGCCTATGCCGGCAACGTTGCTGAGCTTCAGTATGAAATCGACTTTGAGACGACGGGTACTTTTTATCTTCACTATCGAGGTTGGGCAGACGATGGCACAAACAACTCGGTGCACTTTGGCCTCGATGGAGGAGAGTTAGGCACTCTTCAGGATGTCGGTCTTGGTAGTGCCAACTATGCTTCGTGGTTTTGGGCCAATAGTATCGACGATGGTAGCCGCGCGAAATTCGATATTTCGACGCCGGGTCTACACACCATCAACCTGTGGATGCGCGAGGACGGTACAAACGTCGATCGAATTGTCATTACAGATGAATTGAATTCTCAGTTAATCGGTCAAGGTCCTGCGGAGAGTTATCGTCTCTTTAATCTCGATGAAAAGGGAGTTCGTCTAGATTTGACGGTTCTTCTTGGTGGAGCTTGGACTGGAAGTCAATTGAGGACTGATCTCGTAGAAAACGACTTCCTTCCAGTGAGTCAGCCCTATTCATTTTTACCAGAGTTGGAGCTTCAATCGGATTACTTTTCTACGAGACAGCTTTTAGTCGACTGGGTCTGGGTTGAGCTTCGAACTGAAATGGGCGCAGCTAGTGTAGTAGCCAGACAACCAGCCTTTGTCGATAAGGATGGAAATGTTCTATCGTGGAACTCAGACGACTATCTGAACTTCGGCAACGTCTTGGCCGGGAACTATTACGTAGTAATAGGTCATCGTAATCATCTTTCAATTATCTCTGAATCAAACTACTCCTTAGAGTTTGACGCACCTACTACAGTGAATTTCAGCACTGATCAGAGCCAAGTATTTGGTGCGGATGCCCAAATGGACCTAGGTGGTGGCAAATTCGGGCTGTGGCCCGGTGATACCTCCGGAAACGGAGAGATTCGGTTCACAGGTGGGGGAAACGATCGCGTCGAAGTTCTTAATATTAGTGGCGGTCCCAGTCCTTTTGATTTTGCCGAGGGATATTATTGGGAGGACACAAGCTTAGATGGACGGGTTGTATACTCGGGCGCAAGCAATGACAGAACACCCATTCTGATTGGCGCGGGAGGTCCGAGCGCATTTAGCTACAGGCAAAGTCAAGTTCCAGATTGAGATCTAGGGACTGAGCTAGCAGGGTAGGTGACTATTAACTCCCTTCGAGGTAGAAAATCAAATATCGGTAGCTTGCTTCCATCGTCAAGAACGAGGCTAGCCAAGTGTCCAACTAGGCTCTCAAAAGGCAAGAAATTATTGATAGGGTGAAGGGTCAGTGGGCTATATTCCATCGCCAAGAGGAGCTAGTAAAATGAACAGAGCCTTTCATCCCATCCTAATATCAGTTCTTCCCGTTCTTCAGATACTCTCTGTGAATCGTGATATGCTTGGACTGTCCGCAGTCATATTTCCTAGCCTATTTGCCTTGGCCATCGGACTCATATTTTGGACTCTCTTAGGAAAGTATTTGGGCGGATATCGTCGAGCGGCTTTTTCCACCAGCGTGATCCTCCTTTTCTTATTTCTTTATTCTCCATTGCAAAGTTTCTTTGCAGATCTGGGTCTCAAATTTCTTTCGCGAAATTCGGTCCTACTTCCATTTTTCGCTATAGTCTTTGTCGTCATTATTTTCGCTGCTTGGAAGAAAAGGAAGAGTAGTTCTGGTGGCGATAGCATTCAAAGCATGAATGTTTTTGCAATCCTACTTTGCGTTCTTCCTTTATTAAGTTCAGTGGCATGTAAAGGAGATGAAGAGCTCGGGGCGGATCTCTTCGATCTTCCGGCAAGTCAAGTCCTTGATAAGCTTCCCAACGTATATTGGATTGTGTTGGACGCTTATGCGAGGGAAGATCTTCTCTTGGACCGCTACTCCTTTGACAATGGAGAATTCATCTCCGAATTAAGGAGACGAGGGTTTGCGGTAAATGACACCGCGATGTCAAATTACTCTCAGACGACCTTGAGTTTAGCATCGATGCTAAATTCCCGTTATCTGGACCAAGAGGCGGCGATCCGTGGAGCCGAGTCACAGGACAGGCGGACCTTGACAAAGCTTATTAAGAACAATCGACTGGCCGAATCACTCTCTAAAGTTGGATACAAATCGGTTACTTTCTCCACAGGTTACTCGCTGACCGAAGATCCAGGAGCTGATTTTCATTTTCCAAGCCGTCACTTTCTTGGTAGAAATCCAGTGAATGGGCTATTGCTGAATCGGACTCCATTCAAACTGATCATTGATAGATTCCTCCGGCCTGCGAGCGGACATGTATGGCATCGAGATCGTGTTATCGACAATTTTGAAGGATTGAAAAGCTTAGTCGAATTCGATTCGAAACCGTTTTTCGCCTTTGCCCATTTCGTGAGTCCGCACCAGCCTTACATATTTAGAAAAGACGGAAAGTTTGTGCCCCCGCAGGAGCCCTTTTCCATGTCGAAGGAGTTGAAATATTCCGAAGATCCAGATGATCTCTACATTGAGCAACTTCAGTTCATCAATTTGAAACTGAAGGAGACCATTCGTCATATTCTTGACAACGAGTCCGTTCCGCCTATAATCATTATTCAATCTGATCATGGCCCAATTCCGGGGAAAAAGGAGCGTTTTAAGATACTCCACGGCCTCTTTTTGCAGGGGCAACCGGTAATTGATTTGCGTAGTCCTGTAAATACCGGCAGAATTATCATAAATCAGATATTCGGCACCAATATTGATCTACTTGCGGACCATGCCTATTGGTCAAGCTATGAACAGCCCTATAATTTTGAAGAAGTCCATTAGTCGACGATGTTCGTCGATCTTTGGTGGATTGTGGCTTTTTCTTGTATGGTTTGTTTGCTTCCCTCAGGTCGGGTCAGCTCAAATTGTAGTCAACGAATTTTTAGCCGCCAACGTCTCAGGCCTGCTAGACGAAGATGGAGAATACTCGGATTGGATCGAGATCTGGAATAATAGCGCTCAGGCCGTAAATCTGTCTGGATATACATTGACAGATACCGAGGTCAATTTAGATAAGTGGACTTTTCCAAGTCATGTAGTTGGTCCGGATGAATATTTGATCGTATTTGCCTCAAACAAAGATCGCAGAGTAGCGGGGCAGGAGTTTCATACCAACTTCAGACTGACGAGTGCCGGCGAGTATCTAGCACTTGTTGAACCGGATGGATCTACAATCGCCTTCGAATACGCGCCGACATTCCCAGTCCAATTCGATGGAGTCAGTTATGGGCTCGAAAGCAACAGCGGATCTCTTCCAGGCAAATACCTCGATTCAGCTACACCAGGGAGTGGCAACTCACAAGGAGACGATCTTTATAAGGCATTTGACCCAAGTTATTCTGTCGAAAGAGGCTTTTTCGATTCCAGCTTCAATCTGCAATTAAGCTCATCACAGGGACTGAATATTCGATACACCACAAATGGGAGTGCTCCTAGCTCAAGTACAGGGACGCTATACTCAGGATCGATTTCGATAACGACAACTACGAGCGTGCGAGCAATCGCCTACGGAAGCGGAGTCAATGATTCTGATATAGCGACGCATAGCTACATTTTCCTCGACAACGTTCTAGCGCAAAGTTACATGAGTGGTCATGTTGGCGTTTCTGATGCTGAGATGAAGGATGCCCTGAAGGACATTCCAACGATTTCACTCACGGCGCCAATTATCAATTATTCCGGTGGGAATAATAATTTTATAGAGAGCGCTGTCTCGGTAGAATACTGGAATCCTGACGGAAGTGAGGTTGGTTTTCACATCGATGCCGGATTTGAAACATGGGGAGGATCTCCTGCCAATCCCAAGAAGCATTATCGCCTAGAGTTCAAATCTCAATATGGAGAACCTAAGCTAAGGTATCCAATATTTGAGACGGACGGTTACGCCTGGCCAATAGAACCAGTCGAAGAGTTCGACAAGCTCTTACTTCGTGGTGGCTCTCAGGATGGATTGAATGGCGAGTTCGGAAATGAGGACAGAGCTCAATTTATTAGAAATCAGTTCATCTTTGACCTGCAAATGAAGCTGGGTTACCCGGCTCCTCACGGCAGGTGGGTTCACGTTTATCTCAATGGGGAATACCGTGGTTTTTACCACCTCCTTGAACGTCCGGATGAGAAATTCATGAGTGCCTACTATGGCAATACAGAGGACCAATACGAAGTCAGGAAGAGCGGAGATTATTGGGCTGGAAACGGATCATTTTATTCCAGTCTAGAAAGTGCTTCAAACAACCTTGGCTCGAGTTCTGGCTTTAATAATGCCAAAGACTATGTCGACATGGAGCAAGCTGCCGATTACTTGAGCTTGAACCATCTGGGTGCCAATTTCGACTGGAATAAAGATCATAATAGTCTAGGTTCAGCCGATATCACACCGGGAAATGGCGGGTATAAATTCCAGGTCTGGGATTATGATCTTACTCTTGGAAATGGAGGAAAGTGGCATCTAGATTCTCCCACATTGGATTATTCCTACAAGGAAGGACCAGTTCCAGAAAATTTATTCGATAACGGTGAGTTTCGGCTTCTTTGGGCTGATCAACTTGAATGTCAGTGCTACAACGGAGGAGATTTTACGGTCGATAGTCTCAAAGCCCTATACAATAGGAGGGCAGACCAAGCAAGAGTACCCTTGCTTGCCGAGTCCTCTCGCTGGGGCGATGTCAGTTTTAGCGTCAATGATGCGATTGATAGACCTAACTGGAGGTCTAACCTTCACTGGGAAACCGAATTGACGAGGATGAACGACGTCTACTTTCCTCAACGACTTGGAAATTTTATCCAACACAAGAAAAATCGCGGAGTCATTCCCAATCTATCAGCCGTCACCTACAACACCTATGGAGGGGTCGTGCCAAATGGTTTTGGAGTTCAGCTTTCTAAGTCTACCGGTGGGACTATTTATTACACAACAGATGGAAGCGATCCTCGAAACTTTGGGGGTAGTGTATCCGGTAGTGCATCTGCCTACTCCAGCCCAATCACGGTTACGGCAACTACGATGATCAAGGCCCGAGTCCTTCAAAGTGGTGTATGGAGTGCGATGTGTCCGAGAGAATTTTACCCGACAGGCTATTTCATGGATCTGGCCATTAATGAAATTCACTACAATCCGAGCAACGCAGGGACGCCCGGTCTGCCAGATTTTGTGGATGGTGACCTTTTCGAGTTTCTTGAAATAAAGAACAACGGTTCGAATGCCGTTGATGTTAGTGGAGTCGAACTAAGTGACGGTGTCGAATATACTTTTCCTCAAGGAGCCAGCGTAGCGGCTGGTGGATTTTTGACCCTAGCTTCAGATTCTCAGCAATTCTTCAATCGATATGGATTTCAGCCTGATGGTGTCTTTGTAGGCAATCTCAGTAACTCTGGTGAGCGGATTGAATTGAGAACGCCCTATGCTTCGATACTGGATAGTCTAACATATTCGGATGGTGGTCTTTGGAATAGCTTGCCGGATGGAGACGGACCAAGTCTTTCGT
Source organism: Rhodothermales bacterium (assembly GCA_965250215.1). Classification (GTDB taxonomy): domain Bacteria; phylum Bacteroidota; class Rhodothermia; order Rhodothermales; family DATKEJ01; genus CBDFNN01. The sequence continues at coordinate 1,656,551 of CBDFNN010000004.1, forward strand.
TGGATCCCTTGTTGGGCTCGTCCAACGACAATCCTTCTGATTGGTATGCATCGAGCGTCGTCCATGGCTCTCCAAATGCCGAGAACAGCGTCAACCAATCGCCGATCGTAAATATTGACCTACCGTTGAATGGTGCACGATTTGATCCAGGAGTCGCCTTTGCTATTTCCTTAACCGCCAGCGATCCCGATGATTCTGTTGATTCAGTAAGGGTCGAAACGGGTGGATTCGATATCGGGACTGATGAGACAGCTCCTTACGAGATTATGTGGACTCCGCCGCCAGGAGAGTATAGAATTCATGGAAAGGCATGGGACGGGTTTGGCAGCCGAGCTCTTTCGGATACTGTTCTCGTATATGTGAGATCTGAGAATGCATGCACAGGAGTAGCAAGCTTGGTAATAAACGAAATTAACTATAACGACAACGATCCCGGCGGACCATTGACCGGCGATTGGCTAGAGATATTTAACCCCGGTTCGAGCTCAGTAGATCTAAGTGGCTGGACCTTCAAAGATGAGAAAAACGAAAATTGGTTTGTGATTCCTGGTGGCGTTTCGATTCCCGGAAAGGGCTATCACGTACTTGTCCAAGATGATGCACTTTTCTCGAGTGTTCATGCCATATCAAACAAGTCAGGCGATTTCTCTTTTGGCTTGGATGGGTCAGGAGATCACTTGAGACTTTATAGCCCCAGTGGATGTTTGGTGGACGAGGTCAGCTACTTGGATGTAGCGCCGTGGCCAATCGAAGCTGACGGTCTGGGGAATACTTTGGAATTGATGGATCCGGCTGGAGATAACAATACTCCGAGTGTATGGAAAGCAACAGGGCCGATAGGAGGTACACCTGGAGAAGTCAATGATGGTTTGTCTGTTCAAGTATCACTTCTCACACCAGCCAACAATGTCGGTTATATCGCAGGAATTGATATTGAAGTCAATGCGCGTGCCTTGAGTGGTGCGTCGTTTTCATCGGTTGCACTCTGGCTTGACGGCGAGTTGTTCGGTGAAATGACACAAGATCCAAATGATTCGAGCCTCTTTTCTGTGACCTTGACTGGCTTAGCAGAGGGATTTCATGATCTGGAGGTTAGGGCTAGCAATACGGCGGGATTGTCCGATCAGAGTAATGTGTCTACAATTTGTATTGGACAGACAGGAAGCGGAGCCTTTGCCGAGGCAGGAGGGCAGGTCGTTTTTGAGGCGGAAAATTTCAGCAGTTCCACAGACCGTGGGACAGATTCTTGGGAAATTGAATCGAGCAAAGCGGACTTTGTTGGAGACGCCTATATGGTGACACTTCCAGATGACGGGACAAAAATAACGACGAATTACGCTGCTACTTCTTCAGAACTTCAGTTCGAAGTGGAGTTTTCGACTACAGGGACCTATTACCTCTTTTATCGAGGATGGGCAGACTCCGGTACCAACAACTCGGTACACTTCGGATTGGATGGTGTCGAGCTAGTTGGACTAAGAGATGTAAGCCTAGGTAGCAATTACGGCTTTTGGAGCTGGGCAAGCTTGAACGATTCCAACGAAGCTGCGAGTTTTGAAATTACAAACGCTGGATTGCACACGATTAATCTATGGCTTCGCGAAGACGGTACTTTTGTTGATAGAATCCTTCTTTCGACGGATCCCAACTTTACTCCGACCGATGGAGGGCCTGAAGAGAGTCAGCGAATCATCGGAGATAAGGAGCTCAGATTGAATTTGTCAGCCATATTATCTGGAGCGTGGAACGGCACCGAAATGAACACGGCGATGAATTCAGCTGGTATTCTGCCTCTCGATCAGCCATATGCCGGGGTGCCGTCTGCAAGTGTGGATGCTGCTTTTTTTGCCGGCCATCCGGACATCGTTGATTGGGTGTGGGTCGAGTTAAGGAGCTCAACGGACGCAGCAAGTTCATTGGCCAAACAGGCTGCCTTTATCACAAAGACCGGAGGCATTTCGGCCGTCGATGGATCGGCCGAATTAGGATTTTCAGGCTTGAACGCCGGCGAGTATCATGTTGTGATCGGACATCGGAATCACCTTTCCATTATGTCAAAAGATCCACTGAACTTCCTGTTTAGCAGTCCGGCAAATTTCGACTTCACGTCAGACGAAAACTTGGTATACGCAACATCAGGAGAAGTCATGAAGGACCTTGGATCGGGTAAGTGGGGTCTCTGGGCTGGAGATACTAATTCGGATGGAACAATCAGGTATACGGGTTCGAACAATGATCGAGTCGACGTACTGAGTCGAGCTGGCGGTCCATCTCCTTTCAATTTCAATTCTGGATATTTCCCGGAGGACGTTAATCTGGATGGGGTTGTGAAATACGCCGGAGCAAATAATGACCGTGTTCCATTGCTGGAAGGAGCCGGTGGTCCGAGTGCTTTTTCGTCCAGGTCGACACAGGTACCTTAGGAGTCGTCAGTCTTCAGCCCTCAGTCTTCAGAAAGATTTCATTCTAAGGAATTGCTTTGCCGAAGCTTGCTGAGAATTTTCTCCTCACTCTGTCCCGTCCTAAAATAGTTGACAGGTTGTTGGTTTAGTTTAGATGTACTTGTGCTGGCGTTTTCAGCCCCAGTGAATAGTGTTTTCTTTTCGTGTTGTAAAGCCAAATGGACTCTCTCAAGGCTCTCGTTGCCTCTTGAACTGATTCAAAGGGTAGGTCCATGTAGAACTCGTTTTTAAGTATGCCATTGACCCGCTCGGCCACGGCGTTCTCGTAGCAGTGGTTCTCTTCGGTCATGCTGATCTTCATCTCGTTTTTCTTCAGCAATCTTGTGTAGGCTTCGCAGCAATATTGTATACCTCGATCGCTGTGGTGTACGCATCCCTTGATTCTCTTCATCTGATCCATAGCCATCTTTAGGGCGCTAATAGGTCCTTTCGCAGCCAAGGAAGGAGCCACATGGTAACCGACTATAGCGCGACTGTAGAGGTCTGTTATTAGAGAAGCGTAGCAGTGGTCGCCTGACTTCAGTCGCAAATAGGTAATGTCAGATACCAGCACCTCGTCTCGCCTCTCAGGTGATTTTCCTTTAATCAGATTCTTGTGCTTTCTATAGTGGTGATAAGAGTTCGTCGTCCGCACTCCACGTCTTCTGGGCTCAATCAAACGGCCTGTGCGTCCAAGCAATTCGTATAAGGCATCTCTACCAACAGGAATGAGATGCTTAATCTCGTCGTAGACCTTGCGAACTCCTGACCGAGCAAGCAGAGAACGATAGTGGTCTACAAGAGCCAATATGCGTCCTTCATCTTGCTCCTTAGCTTTCTTACGACGTAGATGATCGTAATACCCCTGGCGACTGACTCCGGCATACGCGCTCATTGCACGAATGCTACTTGTTGAACAAGCTAAAGTCATGACTTCGAACCACTCTTTTTTTTGACATCTTTCTGAGGCTTCAGACCATGATACTGCATCCTAGCCCTCAGCATTACCACCTCAAGGTGAGAATTAGCAAGAGCTGATTCCAGTTCTTTAATACGCTTCTCCTGCTCCCTGATTTTATCCTTTTCGTCCTTCATCTCAACTCTAAGTCTTACGTGAGTGGAATCATACTTGCCGAAGCGCTCGATCCAACGCCGAACAGTTGTCAAACTCATTCCATAAGAACGGGTGACGTCATTCAGAGACTTGAAGGTACCATTTTCAATCTCAGAGACCACCTTCCGTTTGAAGGCAATCGAATATCTAATCGTACTCGGGTGAGGTTTATCTAATATGCTCATAGCTCGATATATTGTGTCAAGCTATTTCAGGATCGGATACTCCTCACTCCTCACTTGTAGTGAGTCCCCCCACAGAACGACAGGTCATCTACTTGCATCAAGTTGAATCGCTATAATTATTTTAGTAGTTGCTAAATAAATAGCTCAAACTTGACCAAATCCTGATGGCATCTTCCCTCACCTTATATCCTTCTGAAAGTCATTTAGTCTTCTGGAAGACGGCTCAGGTATTGGGTATTGTGGTAACGGTCTTGCTGATCGTGGGCTTCTTCATTAAGCCAGACCTCACGCTCACTGTTTTGTGGACGGTTCTGATACCAGTCTTACCGCTGACCTTTCTGATTTCTCCTTCTTTATGGCGAGGTGTTTGTCCACTGGCCACGCTCAACACATTGCCTAAAGGTCTTGGAAATCGGATATTGCCCGCCCGGGTCTTGCCTTCGGTTGGACTAGCTGGGATCACCTTGCTCTTTGTCTTGGTGCCAGCACGTCGGTTCTTATTTAATGAGAATGGCGTTGCGTTAGCCATAGTGGTCATCGCAGTGGCTTTAGTTGCTCTGGTTCTTGGGACTATCTTCAATCACAAGGCCGGCTTCTGTAATGCCATCTGTCCAGTCCTGCCTGTTGAAAAGCTCTACGGGCAACATCCTTTTGTGGATCTAGCCAATCCCCATTGTGCTACATGTGATCTATGCACTCCCAAAGGCTGTCTTGACCTATCGCCTTCTAAGGCTGCTATTCAGGCAATAGGAAAATCGCACCGATCTCCAGCTTGGCTCAAAACGCCTTATGGAATTTTCGCGGCTGCTTTTCCTGGATTCGTGGTGGGCTACTTTAAGGTGGCTGATAGCACCTTGTCAATGGCTCCCTCAATTTACCTTAATATTTTACTCTGGGCAGGGGGGAGTTATCTGCTGGTTGGCCTCATCGTCTTGCTTCTGAAAGCACGAGCCGAGCTCATACTTCCCTTTTTGGCCGCAGCGGCCGTTGGGCTCTACTATTGGTTTTTCGCTCCAGCTGTGGCGACTGAGTTTGGCCTGTCGAGCATCGTTACTCTAGCCATCAGGAGCACGACGCTCGTCGTTGTAGCTGTGTGGTTGTGGCGAGCGTTTCGCCGAGTTTTGCGTAATTCTAATGGATCAAACTTGGTGCCACACCCACCATTATCAGCCCAGTAACCTTCGCACGCCTTCCGTAAGGCGATCATAAATATAATGCAAGATAGCGTGGATGCAGTGAACGACATACAAAGCAAAAAAAGCAAATTTCTTGAACATACTCCTAAGATCATACAGGGAGGAATGGGCGTCGCCGTTTCAAACTGGCGTTTGGCCCGGCATGTGGCACAAGCAGGTGAGTTTGGAGTGGTCTCTGGGACAGCCATCGACTCTGTACTGGTGCGTGAGTTGCAGCAGGGCGATCCCCATGGTCGTCGGCGTGTACTCGCGTCTTATCCCGATCAGGAGATCGTCGATTTTCTGATCGGCCGATTTTATATAGAGGAAGGGCTTGGAGAAACAGAGCCTTATAAACTGCTTCCCATCCACCGTTTCAAGCCGACGGTTCGTTCCCAGCGAATTATGAGTGCAGCGACGTACAGCGAGGTCATGCTCGCGAAGGAAGGGCACGATGGATGGGTCGGAGTCAATCTTTTGGCCAAAATGAAACGGTATTCTCTATCCTGTATGTATGGGGCTATGCTGGCTGATGTCGATGCCATTCTGATGGGTGCTGGTATTCCCATAGAAGAAGCGGAACAGATTTCAAAATTAGCAGCCGGAGAGACGGCAAGACTTCTTCTCGATGTAGATACCTCGAGAGCACCCGAAGCGGGCGCCTCCTATTACTATGAATTGGATCCAGCTAATCTGGTGGAGCAACCACGCCAATTGGTGCCTCCTATGTTTTTCCCGATCGTGGCATCGGACGCTCTTGCCCGCATCATGGATAAGAGACTTCCCACTGGGTGCATCACAGGTTGGATAATAGAAGGACCAGTGGCAGGGGGCCATAACGCTCCCCCCAGAAACAAGAATTATGACGAAGACGGCAACCCAGTCTATGACAATCGAGATCTTGTCAATCTAGATCGTGTGGCAGCGGTTGGCTATCCCTACTACCTGGCAGGGGGATACGGAACCCCTGAGAGACTTAGTGAAGCGTTAGAACTAGGTGCCGCAGGAATTCAAGTGGGATCCCTCTTTTCGCTTGCCGGCGAATCGGGGTATCCCACGGCAATAAAAAGCATGGTGATTCAGAAAATTCATGAAGGTGCTACTGTCGTCCGGACCGATGGACGTATTTCCGCGACAGGTTTTCCGTTCAAGGTGCTTGAGTTGGAAGGTACTTTGGGGATGCCGGAAAACATCGACAAACGCATTCGGATCTGTGATCTCGGTTATTTGCAGCAGGCTTATGTCGATGAGAAAAACAGGCTACAGGTTCGCTGCCCTGGAGAGCCGGTGGAGACCTATATCAAGAAAGGGGGTAAGCTCGAAGATACAGAACGACGAGGCTGTTTATGTAACGCTCTCATGTCCAACATTGGTCTTGGACAGAGAACTCAAGACGGCGTTGAAAAGCCATTATTTACGGCAGGCGACGACTTGATAAAGCTAACTCTGGGCTCGGCGGCCCATCCACACTATACGGCTGATGACGTGATTGCGTATCTCTACGGGCGGACAGCAGTAAATAGCAACTGATCAAAGGTCGGGGACCAGAACGGGCGGAAAAACAGAGAGACGGTGGTCAAGGTCTTGCTCTAGTCGAAGATCGACGCTCGATGGCATGAGGGACGAAGGCAAAGAACGCAGAAACGAGTAAGAGGACACAGGACTCCAACTCCAGAAACTGCCTACTGCCATCTGTCCTTGTTCAATGTGAACATATACGATGGGAGCCATTCGGCAAAGATTTGAAACAACGTGGCGAAGCTCGATAGTCAACATTTGTTATAATTCTGTGATACCCTAGAAATCCAGCGATCTTAATTTCATTCCACATTATCGTCATAAACATATCTGATTAGGAATGAAAAAATCTCTACTGCTTGTTGTAACCCTTTTGTTGGCGGGTACAATCGATCTCAACGCCCAAGTCTTTTACTGGGATGTTGAAGTAGCCAATATAGCTCCATCTTACGCGAATCAGGCTTCTGGCCTTGTTGCCGTCCCTGAGGGTAACACCGAGGGAGGTCCTCTACTCCCTGGAAAAGTCTTTCAGTTTGAAGTGCCAGGAGCTCAGGGGGGAGCTTTGCATTTTGCCTCTATGATGGTTCAATCCAATGACCTATTCTTCGCTCCTGACAGCCTCGGCATTCCATTCTACAATGAAGACGGAAGTGCCATGGTCGGAGATGTTACTAGCTACATCCAACTATGGGACGCTGGAACTGAGGTCAACGAGGCTCCAGGCGAAGGTCCAAATCAACCCTTGCGACAAAGCGACGCAAACACGGGAGATGATGAAGGAGGAGTCGTTCAGGTCGTCAACGATGCCTTTACTTATCCTGGCGTGGCCGAGATGATTAGAGTTAACATGAGCCCAATTGGGGAGAATATGTTTCGCGTTCGAGTCCAGAATATCTCGGCAGGAACCATCGAGACAACTGGCGGAGCCATAGGCACACCTCTAACCCCGATTGTATGGGTCAGCACTTCTGCAAGGCATCCTTTCTTCACGGACGGCGAAGCTGATCGAGGCGAGGGACTAGAAGGTCTTGCTGAAGACGGAAACTTCGGTCCACTAAATGATGTCTTGACGGCTTCTGCTGGAATCAACACCGTCTTTGCTCCTGTGGCTTGGGCGACACACATGGCACCAAATCCCTTCTTCACTGATGGCGAGGCTGCCATTGCTGGACTTGAAACGCTTGCAGAAGATGGAGGACCTCCCGGACTAGTTGGATATGCAAATATGGACGCAGTCACTACAGCCGGAGCGAATCCAGTTCCAGTTGAGGGAGACGGACCTGGACCTATCGGACCCGGTGGATCCTACAAGTTCACTATTTCATCCAAGGCCGGTGGCTATCTCAGTGCAGCATCAATGTTTGTTCAGTCAAACGATCTTTTCATTGCTCCATCGGGAATGGGTATTGCACTTTGGGATGATGCAAGCGAGCAAATCTCGGGAGATATCACTTCTGAGTTTCTGCTTTGGGATGCAGGCACGGAGAAGAATCAGCTTTCCGGTTTTGGTAAAGATCAAGCACCTAGGCAGGCAGGTCCAAATACAGGGTCGAGAGAAAATGGTCTTGTTCGATTGGTAGACGATGGTCAGGCTTATCCTGATCTTGCTTCCGTCGTTCGGGTTACTCTGACTCCAAGTGGAAGAGTCCCTTTCACAATTAGAATCGAGAACATTTCGACAGACGCAACACTAACAACTTCCACCGGCACAGTGGCCGTACCCGAGGCGCCTGGTGTATTCACGGTTGCTCCAGTGGGCAGAACTTTCTTTTCAGCCGACACAGCAGATAGAGGACAAGGTCTAGAGGGCCTTGCTGAAGATGGAGCTGCTGGAGGACTAGGAGATGCGCTAGGTATGAAGAATGGCTTCGACTCCGGAGTCTTTGCTGTCCCTGTTGGTGCTACAGATCCAGGTCCACTGCTTCCTGGCAACGCCTACGAATTCACATTTGAAGCCTCACCGGGAGCCTATTTGAACTTTGCAACCATGATGGTTCAATCGAATGACTTGTTCTTTGGACCATCGGAGATGGGTATTTCGCTTTGGGGCGAAAACGGATTTCCCATCAGTGGAGATATCACAGACCAGATCATGTTGTGGGACGCGGGAACAGAGGTGAATGAAGCGCCAGGAGAAGGCCTAAATCAAGCTCCAAGGCAAAGTGGCGCGAATACAGGTGACAATGAAAACGCTACGGTTAGCCTCGTCGCGGATGGTTTTACCTATCCCGCTGTTAGTGAGATGATTGTGGTGACCGTAATTCCAACGGCCACTGTCAACGAAGACATTGATGCCGATCTACCTAGCAACTTCAAGCTGAATCAGAATTACCCGAACCCATTTAATCCGACGACTTCCATCAGTTTCACTGTTGCTGAGGCTGCGCCAACAAGTCTGCAAATATACGATGTGTCTGGAAGATTAGTCGATACGCTTTTTGAGCAGAATCAATTCCGTGGCAGTCGGACTATTGAGTGGAATGCTAAATCGATTGGTGGTGAAGCTATTCCCTCTGGAGTCTATTTCTACAAATTAACTGTAGGAAATAAGGCAGAGTTCAAATCTATGGTCTTGATGAAATAAGGTGCAATGATCAGCGCTTGAGAGACCACAGATCTCTAGGACTTTCGACACGAGAATTGGCTGACGGATATAAGGTCCACAGCCAAGGACGGAAGAGCCGGTTCTTTTTATTGAGGATCGGCTTTTTATTGTATTGGTTCCGGCTATGCTTCGGTTGAGCTCCTCCCCGCCAACTTCTCTGAAAGGATCTGAGTCCAGCTCCTAGGTACATTTTCCCTTAAGGCAAATAGTGCTTTGATGAGTTCAAGAAGCAAAATCACACCCGATCAATGCAGATTGAGTCATCTGGATGTAATTCGGAAAAGGATCTGGCTGGCTTGGGAGCTTATTCCTATTTTCGTCTATGCAATATTCAATTTTCCGACAAAGAAAAGTCCAATTCGCGCTTACCATCTTATTGTGGGTCACTGGTCCACTGTCTCTTCAGGCAGGCGATGTTCCAGATCTTCGAGTTAAGCAAATCACCACTGCCCCAAACATCGATGGAGAGGTGTTGAATGACCCAATTTGGTCCTCGATACTACCCATTTCCGAGTTCTGGCAAACAAGACCTTATGATGGGCAGTCAATTTCGGAGCGAACTGAGGTTAGAATATCATTCACCAAGGATGCTATCTATGTCTCTGTTGTCTGCTTCGATTCCGATCCTTCAGGTATAGTTATAGCGGATACAAGGAAAGACAGTGACCTCACACTGTCTGATTCCTTTCAGATGGTATTTGATACCTTCCAGGATCATCAGAATGGATTCGTTTTTGGTACCAATCCGGGTGGCGTCGAATACGACGCCCAGATAACCAATGAGGGAGAAGGAAATAGAGGTGCCCCTGGTAGAAATCAGGGAGGTCAAATCGGTGGGATTAATGTTAACTGGGATGGCTCCTGGACGGTCGTGTCTCGAACTCATGATCAAGGCTGGTCGGCTGAATTTGAGATTCCATTCAAGACGTTGCGCTATCCAGAAGGGAGAGAGCAAAGCTGGGGAGTCAACTTCCAGCGAAACATTAGACGTAAGAACGAGACAGCCTATTGGGCCCCATTGCCAAGGCAATACAATCTTTACCGAGTTTCCCTAGCCGGACAAATGGATGGTGTCCTTGTACCTGCCCAACGAAATCTAAAAATCACCCCCTATCTTTTAGGGAATAGCTCCAGAGATTACACCATTGACAATTCGTCCTTTGAATCTGATGCAGAGGCGGGACTCGATCTCAAGTATAGCCTTTCAGCTGGATTGACCTTGGACGCGACAATCAATACCGACTTTGCACAAGTTGAAGTTGATGATCAGCAGATTAATCTTGACCGATTTAGTCTTTTCTTTCCAGAGAAGCGACCCTTCTTCTTGGAGAACGCAGGTCTTTTTTCGGTCGGTCTGCCCGGCGAGGTTGATCTATTTTTCAGTAGAAGAATTGGCATCACGGACGGGGCGGAAGTACCCATTCTAGGCGGAGGAAGGGTTTCTGGTGATGTGGCAGGATTGAAAGTTGGCTTTCTATCTATGCAGACTCAAGAACTCGAAGGCCTCGCAGGATCCAACAACTTTACGGTTGGTCGTGTTCGAAAGGAGTTGGCTAATAGATCCTATATAGGTGGGATTATTTCCAATCGATTCGGAAGTGGAGATTATTCTCCTGACGATGACAAAAACACCACCTTCGGACTCGACGGAAAGTTGGGAATTGGCCAATACGGATCACTCACTGGTTTCTTAGCAAGGACAGCCACTCCCGGAGAATCAGAGAGCCAACATGCTTTTCTAGCATCGGCTGGTTACGATTCCGAAGCATGGATTCTCAATGCAGCCTTTTCAGAAGTTGCCCCGGGTTTTAATCCGGAGGTCGGCTTTTTGCAAAGAAGCGCTTACCGGAAGCCCTCATTTCTTGTTCTCAACAGATTTAGACCAGAAAATTTTATAGGGCTGCACGAGCTCAGACCTCACATAAGTTATCGCTCTTATTGGGACTTTGATGGATTTCAAGAAACTATGTTTTTGCATCTCGACAACCATTGGGAATGGAGAAATGGATGGGAGGTACATACAGGGTACGATCATTTGATAGAGGGACTAAAGGATGGTTTTTTCATCACGGACGATATAAGCATTGACCCAGGGAGCTATAGCAACGGAGAAATCATGCTGGTTGTGATATCAGATCCAGCCAAGAAGTTCAGCTTCGAAAATCGAACAGTCATTGGTGGTTTTTTCGATGGAAATAGAAGAGTGTTGTCGACTACATTTCGTGCGAGGGCTAGCGAAAACTTAACCTCTGAACTTACCTGGCAACGAAATGATGTGAACCTCCAGAGAGGTGACTTTGTCGCAAATTTGGTTCGAGCTCGATTTTCCTACTCGTTTACTCCACGGATTTATCTTCAAAGTCTGATTCAATACAATGATCTGAATGAAAATTGGTCGACTAATCTGAGACTTGGATGGCTTCAAGCTTCTAACACTGGTCTGTTCATCGTTTTCAATCAAGCGAACGAATTTGATGGCCTGATGGAGGATGGGGTTGCAGGAAGAAGCTTTGTAATCAAATACAGCTATCTATTTGACGTCCTTTAACATAAAAAAATTGCGAGCATCCCATTTAGGGCATTTTTATCTGTAAGTTGTCATCGACTGAATTTCTTGGCCATACTTAGTAAATCTAATTTTCGCGCCAAAGCGCTTACATTTTAAGCCATTGTCACCTTGAATCACCCAATAAATATCATCGAGATGATCAATACTTTTAGGAATATATCCCGTGGATTTGCTGTTTTCTGCGGACTTGCCTTGCTGTTGCAAAGCCCTGTTCAAGCTCAATCTTGCCAGACTCAAACAGCTACTGGACCCAATCTTCCCTTTGACACTGGGACCGATGTTTCGACTACATTTGATTTTTCGGCTTCTGGCTTAGTTGGCATTAATGATGTAACACTGGTTCTGGCCCTGGACCATACTTGGGTAGGTGATATTACCGCGACTCTGACCTCACCCGGGGGAATCGTCGTCGAGGTTATTCCGACCCTACTTGATGATTCAAGCAATTTGCTAAACTCGTCTCCTATTTCATTCAACGATTCTGAGGCAGCTTCGGCGATTGACCTTGGCGACCCTAATCCTCCTCTCGACAATAATGCTGTTATTTGTCAGGATGGTGGACCATGTGCCTACTCTCCTTCTGCTGGTCCTTTTACCAGCTTCAATGGTTTGGCGGCAGCGGCGGATGGTGGATTGTGGACAATAGATATATCAGACAGCGCTGGCGGTGATCCTGGAGAACTTTTTACAGGAGATACCACACTTGAACTGTGTGCCATCGCCCTTCCTGTTGAGTTGTCCTCATTTAATGCAAGTATCATCGATGGAGAGTGGACGCTAAACTGGACCACAGAGAGTGAAACAAAAAATGCTGGATTTGAAGTTCAACAATTTCAAGGAAGTGATTGGGACATTCTTGGCTTTGTTGAAGGAGCCGGAACAACTTTGGAAGCTAGGTCCTATGTCTTTAATGTCGAAGATCTAGACTACGGCATCCAAAATTTCAGACTCAAACAAATTGATTTCGACGGCGAGTACGAGTACAGCAATGTCGTTGAAATATCAAACGAACTGGCAAAAGGATTCGATCTAAAGCCTTTTTATCCAAATCCTTTCAACCCAAGGGGTTCATTTACTCTGTTGACAGCGGAGCGTGAGCACGTGACCATTGAAGTGTTTAACGTTATGGGACAAAGAGTCCAAACCCTCTTCTCTGGACCACTTGAAGCGCAACAACATTATAAATTTGATTTTACGGCTGACTCTAGCCTTCCTAGTGGCAACTATTTGATCCAGATTACCGGTCTGGAATTCGACGCATCTTCTATGATCAGCTTGGTTAAGTAAACTGGATCTAGATGAGGCCGAAAGGTCTGTTAGATTTTTAGAAGGCTCTCTGCGATATGTAGAGAGCCTTCTTTATAATTTATTTGATGCTTTTGGTACTTCGCGCAAGGTCAGATAAGCGATCACCAATCTCACCTTACTACTGTTATAAATTCAATAGATGACTAATTGCTTATTCAGTTGACAAAACGATCTTAAATATCATACTTTCATGGGATAGACCTCATAAGACCACAGCCATTAACGCAAGCTAGCTTGGTCGGCTTATTCTCACTTCAAATGCTACAAATATGAAAATCGATACGATAACAAAAGGAATGGCCCTTGCTGTTCTTTCAATTTCTTTTTTAAGCGTCAACCTAAATGCCCAGGCACAGGATATCTGTACAAGCATAGCGGGCGTGGGAGCAGGTGCGATTGAAGATAAGCCTGCTGGTGGTGGTGCATGTGGACTTCCGGGTGGAGCTCCACTAGATATCACCTTCGATTTTTCAGCAGCGCTGCCAAATCTCATAACCACCGTTCAGTTTACTGACCTAGCCTTAACACATACTTGGATCGGCGATCTACAAGCTGTTCTTATTAGCCCAGACGCATCGGTGGTCAGCATATTCAACAAGACGGGTTCTACCACCGCCGCGGGATGCGGTGATTCGAGTGATGGATTTGGTACATCTTGGCAGTTTTCGGACGCGGGAACAAAGGATATTGCAACCGAGGCAGCTGCAGCCGGCGGAGCTACTGATGTCTGTGCAGCTAGTTGCGATTTCATGGCGTCTGCCGGTGATGCAGGGGCACCTGCTCCCGCTACGCCTCCAACTACAGCAACATTTGCAGGGTTTTCGGGTGGAGCCGGAAATGGGATATGGACCCTTCGAGTCTGGGATTCGGGCGTAGGAGACACTGGTGACATTAATTCGGCGACCTTGGAAGTCTGTGTTGACCCTCTTCTGCCGGTAGAACTCGCGGAGTTTTATGGAATGAGTACAAAGAACGGGATTGATCTTCACTGGTCAACTATATCTGAGTTGAATAACTCTGGCTTTGAAGTCCAAATTCAGGATGGCTCCGATTGGAGAGCACTTGCCTTTGTTCAGGGAGAAGGCACGAGCTCAGAAACTCAAAACTACAGTTTTTCCGTTCGGGACCTCGATTACGGAACACACGGTTTCCGCCTCAAGCAAATCGATTTCGATGGAGTAAGCAGTCTAAGCGAAGAACTCGAGGTGGCCTACGAACTTGTGGAAGGCTTCGATCTCAACGCATTCTATCCCAATCCATTTAATCCATCGGGGTCCTTCACCATATTGCTAGCCGAAAGTCAAGAAGTGTCTGTCGATGTCTATAATACGATGGGCCGCCTGGTTCGATCGCTTTACCATGGAGAAATTGAAAGACAGCAAAGAAAGCGGATTGAATTCAATGCTTCCTCCGGAGTACCAAGCGGAAATTATTTGATTAAAATAACTGGTGAGTATTTCCACGCCACTCAAAAGGTTAGTTTGGTCAAGTAGCCTTCTCAATAAATAGCTTTAGACTGAACAGTTTCTAAAAGGCCCTTCGCTTCATGCCTAGGGCCTTTTTTGTATGATATATTGTATATCATTTCTGTAGCAATAGGATTTTCGGGATACAATCTTCAAATACATCGAAACCACTTGGAGTAGAGAAGACGATATTGGTATTTCACCAGAGAGATACCAACATTGGAAATCATGATGGAGGTGTATCAATCAGCCATTGAATTTGATGGACTGATGTAGGATACCGCACTAATTATTTTTCACCTTTAGTTTGCAATATTACTGCAATGTCATAATATTCCAAGGAGGTTGACTCTTTCGACCGTCAAAACTAAAACTATAGCCAGAATAGATATGAAAAGACTTTTTACAAGTTTAATTGGATTACTTGCACTTGTTTTGCTGCCGAATTTGAGCGCAAATGCACAATGCGTTAGTGCGAGTGAGCCTTATCCCATTACTTTCGATGAAAATAATCCTGTAACGTTCACTTGTACCGTACCGGATGTCTTGATAACTGATGTGACACTTGCCCTAAATATCACGCACACTTGGATCGGTGATATTCAGTTAACAGTTACCCCTCCCGCCGCACCAGCTGTACTATTATTTGAGGATCTCAGTAACACTACAGGCGAATGTGCTGAAAACAATATGAGAATTACGCTGACCGCTGCTGGAACAGACGGTGACATTACCGACTGTAACACTGGCCCCGGCGGTGGTGATGGCTATATTGATGGAGGAACTTACACAACAGTTGGAGATGATGGTGTTGATATTGGTGCTGTTTTTGACGGTGGAATCGGATTGGCTTTTCAAGATAAACCAAGAACAACTGACCTTCGGGTCTTTCGTGGGCAGGCCTCGCTAGGCGCTTGGACTTTGGATTTTATAGATGATGCCGCTGGAGACGTTGGTACGATAGACTCAGCTCCAATCCTTGTAGTCACCGGAACTCAACTTCCAGTTGAGATGGTTTCATTCGAAGGATTGTTTGAAGACGATGCGATCGTACTGAATTGGGAGACCGCTACAGAACTAAACAACGCCGGATTTGAAGTCGAGCATGCCATCCGAAATGGTGAATTCCAGTCTGTCGGTTACGTTGCAGGAGCTGGAACGATAAGTGAAGCTCAAAGCTACACCTTCAAAATTGACGACGTGGAGTTCGGAAATCAGTCATTCAGATTGAAGCAAATCGATTTTGATGGAACTGCGGTTTATAGCGAAGTTCTGGAATTGACTCGTGAATTGGTTGATGGCTACCTTCTTGAGGATGCCTATCCAAACCCATTCAATCCTCAAACTCAATTCAATCTTCTTGTCGCGGAAGATCAGCAAATTGATGTCGGTGTTTACAATATTCAGGGTCAGCGAGTAGCTACCATATTCAATGGATTATTGGGTGGACAACAATGGCACAAAATGACCTTCAATTCAGGTAGCCTTACCAGCGGCACCTACTTGATTCATTCTGTTGGACAAGGATTCCTTGACACGCAGAAGGTGATTTTAATGAAGTAATCGACTGATTCTTCGTTTTGGGCCTCCGTTATCATAGTATAGCGGAGGCTTTTTTTCTGTTTTTTTTACTTGAAAAGGACTCTTTGTTATACACAGAGGGTCCTTTTTGTTGAGACACTCATAGCTATAATCGCTTGATTGATCGAAGGATTCTACCACTCATCGCTAACTCTCAACAGTGAGATTCAGACGGAGAATTATTTCTGGATACCGGTTTGACAATCTAGCGAGAGATTTCATCTTGAGTTGTGGCGCCACATTGGGCAGCCATCAAGTCTAAGTGCCTTGACTCGGGTTGCTCGTACTCAACCCAAATGCACTGAACGGAAAACCGATTCGACCAACAGAGGAATGGCTCTTTTTGCTCATGGTAGTTTCGTAACAAGCAAGATAATCAAGCCCGAAAAGCTTATTGTCACTCGATTGATTGACAATAAATGGCACCGAGTCGTATTATTACCTATCGGTATATAGACATATAGAGGTAAATAAATTAGGTCTTACCGTATAGAGTCATTCCTTACAAACACCAGATATGAAACAAAAATTTACTACTACCGGGTCAGTTAGATCTGTCCCGTCAATTCCTTTACTTAGATCAATGATATCAAGAATCGCATTATTTTTGGTCGTCTTTGCTTTTTCATCAGGCATTGCGACGGCTCAAGTGGTGACCGAAACTTGTGTTCAACCTGCCCTTGATATACCTGACAATGGAGCGGTCTCAGTAGATATTCCTATAGCTGCGACGGGATTCGTTTTCGATGTCGACGTCGAGCTTAATATCGCGCATACCTGGCAAGGAGACCTAATTGTCGATTTGGTTTCGCCCGCTGCATGCGCTGTGACGGTGCCATTGCTGTTTAGAGCAGGCGATAGCGACGGAACTGGAGCCGGATTTTCAGCGAATAATTTTGCGGCGGGATTCATTCTTGATGATGCCGCTGCTGAAGCTTACGACGCGGCTCCTACAAACGGTGTGGGTGCTACACCCGATCCGGGCATTGCAGATGTTTCGGGAGCCTGGAAGCCGTTCGGTTCTGGGGGGATTTCCCTTCTAAGTGATTTCAACACCTGTGATGATGTCGGCACTTGGAGCTTTGATATTTCTGACAATGCGGGCGGCGATGTAGGAACAGTCAATGAAATTTGTTTGACCTTTACGACCTTTACGTCGCTTCCGGTAGAGTTGGCTTCCTTTACCTCGCAAGTTGAGGGTAAGAATGTGGCCTTGAGCTGGGAAACAAATTCAGAAACAAATAACGCTGGCTTTGAAGTGCAATTGAATGAGAACGAAGCATGGAATACACTCGGCTTTGTTGAAGGCAACGGTTCAACGACTGAGGCTCAGTCCTATTCTTACCTAGTGCAAGACCTTGATATTGGTACACATGCCTTTCGTCTAAAGCAAGTCGACTACGACGGTGCCTTCGAGTATTCAGATGAAATTGAGGCTACACTTGAGACACCTGGGACGCATGTTCTGACTACAGCTTATCCCAATCCATTCAACCCGCAGAGTCGATTCACGCTGGCTGTTCCGGTGGAGCAAGAGGTCACAGTAGAGATCTTCAGCATGCTGGGACAACAACTTGGTGTAGTATTCAGTGGTACGATTGGGGCCAACGAGCCACAACTAATTACTATCGATGGTAGTAGCTTGCTCAGTGGTAACTATATTGTTCGCGTACATGGTGAGAACTTTAACGACGCATTCAACGTGACACTATTAAAGTAACTCCGTCCCTACTCAGGCCCTGAAAATTGGCCTGAGGATGTAATTTGAAACTGGCTTGCCGACAAAATCGGCAAGCCAGTTTTGCGTTTGCGTGCTACTGACCTTCATGATCGAGAACTTTCAAGACGAAAAGGAAGGCCAGATCTGTCTTATAAACTTCCTTTCGATTACGTAGTTGATATCGACGATTCATAGTCTTTATCAGCTACATTAAAAGGACTCATCTAAGTATATTGAAGGAATTGCGAATAATTATCTACATCATTCCCCTTCTTTTTGCCTGTTCTGATACGGATAACAAGTCCACAATTGAAGAAGCAGGTAGCAGAGCTGAATTGATCTCTTTTCAAGAGCGATCAGCCGAACTAGGGGTTGATTTCGTGCACTATAATGGAATGTATGGGGATCTCCTTATGCCCGAAATATTGGGATCCGGAGTGGCACTTCTAGATTTTGATAGAGATGATGATCTTGATATTCTGTTTGTTCAGGGAAACAGGCTCAATGAAAGTATTCACTATTCGCAGTCTACCTTTCCTCCAAGTGACTCGACTTATTTGTCCGATCAACTTTTCAGAAATAATCTAGATAAGGAAACTCTTTCTTTTTCAGATATCACAACAGAGAGTGGAATTAATTCATTTGGATATGGAATGGGTGCGGCAATTGGCGACGTGAATAATGATGGATTCCCTGATATCTACATCACGAATTATGGCGAGAACCTCCTTTACCAAAATCAGGGTAATGGATCGTTCAGTAGAATGTATGAGGAATTGAATAGTGCGCGTTGGGGGACAGCGGCGTCATTTATAGACATCGATCGCGACGGATTCCTTGACTTGTATCTTGGTAACTATCTGGATTATCGAATAGGTGCAAATGTACAATGCACAAGTCAATCGGGACTTGTGGACTATTGCGGACCCTTGTCTTATGAAGCTAGCAATGACATCCTTTTTAGAAACAAAGATGGAAAAGGATATGAAGCCATTGAGCTACTAGGTAGTGATATTGCGGGTAGAGCAAGTCTTGGGTCGGTGACTCTTGCAGGGGGATCCTCGCTATATATTGCCAACGATGCTCATCCCAACACCTTGTTAAAGGGCGATCCAAATGAGTTGGGCGATCGGGCTGTGATGATGGGCTTATCTGTCAACGCGCAAGGGGCAAGTGAAGGAAGCATGGGTATTGCGGCAGGAGATTTCGACTCAGATGGCGATGAAGACTTGCTAGTTACCCACCTAAAGGAGGAGACCAACACCCTCTACCGCCAAGACAATGGAGACAATTACTACGATGAGAGTTCAAAATTCAGTATTGGTTTTTCAAGTAGAAACTACACGGGATTTGGAGTAGCTTGGATCGACATAAACAACGACGGCCACCTGGATCTAGTGGTATTAAACGGATCAATAAGACGACTTATCGCCGATCACCCGCCTGATCATCCCTTTCCTTTGACAGAAAGAAACCAGATATATCTGGCCCGTCCTGATGGTTTGGAAGAGCTTAGAGGTTTGGATATCGTTGAGAGAAGGGAGGTGAGCCGAGGCCTTGCAATAGGTGACCTAGACAATGACGGGGACTCTGACCTTGTGATTAGCAATAATTCCGGGAGAGCCGAGATATGGCTCAATGAGAGCGGGCACAAAAGAAGTTGGCTGGGACTAAGTATGATAAATAAGTTTGGACGAAATGACTCAGGAGCTGTGGTCGAACTAAAGTTGTCATCAGGTAAAAAACTAATGCGGGTCGCAAGGAGAGATGGGAGCTACTTATCATCATCCGATCCTCGCGTGCTATTTGGACTTGGCGAAGAAACTGAGATTGTTGATCTTATTATCACTTGGTCAGATGGCAGTAAGCTAGCAGTCGATCCAAGAACGATGGCGCTGAATAGTTACAATGAAATTCGACAATAAATTAAGAGCAGAACTCTCGATTCTATTTGGCTTGATCATCATACTCTTCGCGGGATGCGGAGAGGTGGAGCGCTCCGCTGCTGAATTTGAGCTCCCAGAGGAGCGTGAACTTATTCATCCAGATCTCAGCTCCCTTTCAGGTGCCGTTGCGGCAGTTGGAGAAGGACTGTTACAGAAAACGGAGGGGAGTGACGGCGTTGCGAACACGTCTGTATTAGCGCAGAATTTCGGTAGTCTAGGCTTATTCTATCTGGCGCAAGAGTTCTATGAAGCAGCACAATTGTGCTTTGATCGTTCCATTTCGATTGAACCACAGGCCTTTAAGTGGTGGTATCTTTCTGGGTTCGCATTGAGAGAACAAGGGGAAAGCCAACTCGCACTCAGCCGGTTTGAGGCCGCTCATCAACGCAGGAAGAACTATTCGGCGGTCTCTATCGCGAAGGCCGAGACCGAACTTGAGCTCGGGAGAGAGGAAGATGCTGAATCTAGTTTCGAGGAAATACTTCAAAGCGATGATGTGAACTTGCAGGCAAGTGTTGGACTTGCCAGTATCTACCTTGGATCGCAGCGCGTGGGCCAGGCGATTGATCTGCTTAAAAGAGTGCTTGAGCTTAATCCGAATTCAAAAGAAGTCAATCATGCTTTGGCCTCGGCTCTCAGGCGAGATGGTCAAAATGTTGAGGCGGCGAAGCTTCTGTCTCAGCCTGGCCTATTTATCTCGTTTCCTAGTGATAGCTTATTAGATCTGGCCAACCTTTTCAAAGACGAAAGTCGTGTGACCTTGTTGAATGGGGATAAATTTGCACTAGCTGGTTACTTCAGTGAAGCGGTGGTCGAGTACAGAAAGGTGATAGCCTTGGATCCATATGAACCAGACGCTTGGAATAATTTGAGTGTAGCATTGAGTCGTTTGGGAAAAGACCAGGAGGCCTTGGCGGTATTAGAGGAAGGAGTTGAAAAAAACCCGAAAGAGATCGTCCTTTTGACTTCACTAGCTAATCTGCATTCTAAACTCGGCAACTACCCGAGGTCCTTGGCCCTCTTTGAGGATCTTAATTCATCCTATCCCGACGAAACTGGATATTTATTAAACTTTGGAAAAACCCTCCTGGAGAACGAAGATTTCCCGAGAGCCCTCGTTGTTTTTATCCGCCTTAAAGATGAATTTGGGAGAGGGGCTAGTGTCAATTACCTGATTGCCAAATGCCTCTCGATGTCTGGTGATTATCAAGATGCAGCGGCACACTTAGAGGAGCAGCTCGATGAGATATTTCTTCAGCCATCGCATCGGCTTAAATATCGAATGCGATTTCTTTCGTCCGAACTGAGTCGTGGGGAAAAGCAATCGCTTCTCGCTGAGATAAAAATACTTTTTGATCAAGCGAGAACTCCAGAGAATACCTTTCTCTATACCTTTTCTCTTGCAATGAGTGGCCGGCCACTGGAGGCGTCGCAGATCCTTACATCGATTACCACCGCATATAAGAAGCAATACCCCCAAAGTGATCTGTCTCGTTGGCAAGATATCTCAGACTTCTACTTGTCTGAAAATATACCGACCGATGTCTGGTCTCAATATCCTTTCGACTAGGAGGACCAGTATATCCTCGCTCCCCATTTGAGTTGTCACGCGCTTTGCAAGACAACTCAAAGCGATAAATCTTCCCTTTCACTTAGTAAGGTGACCGCTGTCGCTACTTCATCAGGACTACTGTCTGAGTATTTCTGAACCCGTCTCCGACCGATCGGATCAAGTAACTCCCACTCGACAGACCTCCGGCCTCGAATGTCATCTGGTGCCATTCCTGTCCTGTCAAAACGCCATTGAAGATAGTAGCCACCCGCTGTCCAGTCATGTTATAAACACCGACGTCAACTTGCTGCTCACTATCTATAAGAAGGCTGAAACTTGTTTGGGGATTGAATGGATTCGGAAACGCTCTTTTCAATAAATATCCGCTTGCGAGTTCCTTCGTGACTTCGACTTGCTCGCTGTAAGCAAATGTGCCGTCAAAGTCGATCTGTTTGAGTCGGAATACTTGCCGACCAAATTCTGCGTTTGCAACCTTGAATTGATAGGATTTTTCCTCTTCTGTCGTTCCATTGCCCTCAACATATCCTAGGGACACAAAGCTTCCGTCTTCGATGCTTTGCTCTATTTCAAATCCAGCATTATCTCTTTCTGAGGAAGTTGCCCAGTTCAGCACAATGTCCACGTCTTCAACAACTGCTGTGAAATTTTTCAATTCGACTGGCAGATCAACAAAAACTACCGTTGCGAAGGGGGTATTATCGAGCTCTTTAATATTCCCCTTGACTGGGAAAAAAGCAGAAGCAACATAGGGACTGCCCACTTGGTCCGTAGCCGGGAGCGCCGTGCGATCATACTCATCATTAGGCTGATAATAATTTGGCGCTTGACTTTGCTCGTTTGTCCATGCTCGCCATTCCACCGAATTCGGAATTGCGCCAGGATAACTCAGAGCCGATTTGCGCATCGCAATAATAACAACCTTATCGCTTTCGCCAGCGGGCACCATTCCATAAATATCTCCATCGCCTTCTTTTGGGCCTTGTGTTTCAAATCCATCTCCTCCGGTCGAATTCTGTCCATCCAGAAAATCCGCTCTTTGGCAGACCGCATTTTGACCGCCAACGTTATTCGGACCAGAGCTGTCCGTATCAGTAAAAGAGTCCATGCCCTTCTGGCTCCAAGCATCATAACCATCTGTTCCTACAATATTGGAGGTAGGATTATTATTCCATAGCAGCCAATCTGAGCAATCTGCTCCTCCGGCAAAGCTAAATACTCCGGTATCCATCTCAATAAGGAAAAATCCTTGCATTACACCTTGATTGGCTTCAAAGATTTCTATCCAAAAATACCACCAGTCCTGAGTGGAGTGTCCTCTGGCTTCTACTAAATCCTGCCAGGCGCTGTAGTTTTGAGCTGAGCTAGTGAGTGGACGTTCATATCGATCCACCTCCCAATCATCGCACACCAGATTGTCCGTACCGCCCGTGGCGTCTGGCTCTTTTCCTGTAGATGATCCTGGTATGCCAGAGGGATTGTCCCCCGTAACACAATCAAAAATTATTTTACTCCAGTTTGCCTCTATTTTAAGAAAGGCTGCATTTAAATCTGGCTGAGCCTGGATTGGGGCGACGAAGCAAGACAGAAAAATGGCGAGAAGGACAAAGCGAATTCCCAAGCGGTAAGCTTGGACTAGGAGAGAGTCATTCATGTGGCTAACCTTTATGATGCGGAGTATTTCAAGGAGGGTGAATAACCTGGGGTGGGATGCAGGCACTAGTACAGAATAACTAAATCGTTATATATTCGCAAAAAACAAGGATCTTCAGGCCCTCGAACTCCGGTTTTGGAAGAGCCTTTAAAGGAGGGTTATTTTACCGAATGTCTTGTTTCATCGAGATCATTCGCTCCATTTGATTATCTGGAAGAGTACATTGTCCGCTTTTTAGTTAGACTTACGAGTCGGAAATGAACATCCAGTTGCTCTCGCCCGAATATTCCGAAGAGTACTTGTAGCTGTCTATTTCCAAATCTTGAATCGCTTCGACATTTTGGATTCTTGCGGTGATAATGTCTCTCGCCAAAAGGCCACGCGCTCGCTTAGCGTGGTAACTCAGAAGGGTTAATTTCCCTTTGCGCTTATTTCGAAAATCTACAGTCACTATTCGTTTACCGCATTCTTTCTCAGACAATAGTCGACTGTATTCCTTTGAGCTGAGATTTAATACAATTTCTAACTTTTCCGCAAGCACAGCCTTGTTGATTTTATCTCCCCAGAACTTGTAGAGATTCGAATGCCCACCAACTCGCAATGTTGTCTTCATTTCTAAGCGATACGATTGAATCGCGTCTAGAGGTCTCAGGTAGCCATAGAGGCCTGAGATGATTCGAACACGGTTTTGA
Source organism: Rhodothermales bacterium (assembly GCA_965250215.1). Taxonomy (GTDB): domain Bacteria; phylum Bacteroidota; class Rhodothermia; order Rhodothermales; family DATKEJ01; genus CBDFNN01. The sequence continues at coordinate 1,680,095 of CBDFNN010000004.1, forward strand.
CAAGTCTTCAGCTGATCCTCGCCAAATCCCCCTGCTTGAAGTCCTTGATATACTACTCCGGTAAATGCCGCTATCGCAGCTCTCGACTTTTTGGAGCTACTCGTGTCAGACCATCGTTTGATGTCTCGGATGACGGACGCCGTAATATCTTCACTCGTTTTCATAAGCTTCGATATGCCGGAAACATTCGTCTTCTTTAGTTCGGACATGATCTGTGACACCTCCTTCATATAGGTGGCTTTGCCAGACGCTTCTATAATGGTTGGCTTCTCAAAGTCCATTCCAAGAGAAGGAGAGAGAATGATTAGAAAGTCATTGGCCATGTACAGATATTAGATCTCCCAGCCAGTTCTAGCTTCTTCCTTCAAATAGGCATTTGCTGCATCGACGTTGCTTACGATTCCCATGGATGCATCCCATCGAATAATTTCGGATGTCCTTACAGCCAGATTTCCGAGCAGGACCATTTCCGTCAAGGGGCCGGCATGATCAACGATGTTCGATCCGGGTTTGGGTCCACCCTTACAGGCATCGATAAACTCCTTGAAACTCGACTCCAACCTTGGGTATTTCTCCTCTAGACTTGGATCCTGGGGACCTGCCTCTGTGAAAAAGACTGGTTCGTTGCCATAGATGTCCGCCACGATATTTCCTTCATCCCCGACAATCAATTGACCACTACTGTTGAAGGGCCATTCATCCGTCATCGGAAATCCCTTCGGACGAGGTGGGGTCAGATTTCCGTCACGCCATACGACCTTGATTTCTGGTCTAGAACCCTTGGCTGGAAAGAGGTATTCGATTCTTGAAGACGCAGGAGCCGTTTCTCTAAATAGGGGAGTCGTATCTGCTTTGATCGAACTTGGAGATCCTAGGTCAAGTGCACCAAAAGCAGCGTCCATGGCATGGCAGGCAATGTCGCCCAAGGCTCCTGTTCCGAAATCCCACCAACCTCGCCATGCGAAGGGGTGGTAGGCCGGATTGTATGGTCTATATTTTGCGGGTCCAAGCCAGAGATCCCATTCGACACCAGCTGGGATGTCAAAAACTTCAAGAGGTCTCTTTATAGCTTGGGGCCAGATAGGTCGGTTGGTCCAGTAGTGAACCTCCCGTGGAGTACCGATCAATCCAGCATCGATCATCTCTCTAATAACTCTCGTTCCGTCTCCAGCATTCCCTTGATTACCCATTTGAGTTACGACTCCTGATTCCTTCGCGACATCGGTCATCATCCGAACTTCGGCTACAGTGCGTGCTAGCGGTTTTTGCACTCGGACGTGTTTGCCCATTTTCATTGCCGCAATGGCAGCAACGGCGTGTGTATGATCTGGCGTAGAAATGGAGACGGCATCGATATTGTCACCTTCCTTGTCCAGCATGTCTCTGAAATCCTTGAAGTGCTTCGCCTTTGAGAAAAGGTTTCTAATATCAGCTCCTCGCTCATCGTCGATATCACAGGTGGCGTAGATATTTTCACTACCCTGAAGAGACAGACCTTTGGTGTCGCTATTTCCCTTTCCGCCGATCCCGATACATGCGATATTCAGTCGGTCACTTGGAGCCTTGAATCCGGCTCCTCCAACGACGTGTCTTGGGAGAACTGTAATGCCGATACCTGCTGCTCCAATACCTGCAACAAATTGGCGCCGACCTAATTTTGATTTGGAAATCGATTTCATTTTGCACGTCCTTTTGTGAAAAATATGTCTCAATCGAAATTGGAAACGCTTCCGCCCCAATTATCGTATGGATAAGGTACGAGATTATGACAAATCGATTCGAACTCTGACAATAATCTCCGATATTCCAATATCGTCTTGGAGGATCCATACTTCAATAGACCTCTCGGATCGAGTTGTCTAAATTGACGAGTCTTCTCAAAATTCAAGAAATGAAATATAACTTCTTTTCCATTCTGATTGCACTCTGCTTTCTTGCTCTTCAGATGGAGCCCCTTTCAGCCGCTATCAAGGATGATCCTAAGAAACAACTGGCTCGAATAGTCGAATTGAGTGAGATGATCAAGGAATCTGCCTCCAATGCAGAGTCAGCGGAAAGCGTCTTGGAACTAAAGAATGAGATTGATGGAGTCGTTCAAGCGGTCTGGGGATTTAGTTCTGGACTGGGAGAAAAAGATTACAAAGGTGCCTCCAATCAGCATGGATGGAAAACCAGGTGGCAGACAACTTATACAGACTTCGGACCGAAATACTATAAAAGATATAGTCAAGAGCCTCCACTAAATACGGATCCCAACCAACTTGGTTTGATTGGCATCGGTCGTGATTTGAGAAAAAACTGGCTAAGTGTCGCAGAGGATTCGACCCGAGGTGAGGAAGAAAGAATGGCTCACAAATCGGCCATAGCAACTCTCAATAACATCATTGGGTGGATGAAAATGGAGGTCGGGAATATTAAAGCCGAAGATCAGCCTCGTGTTGATCTAACTCGCGTTTGGAATGCGCCAAAAGAGTTCTGGAATTCAACGGCAGATACAGGGTGGATTCAAGAGGTATATGCTCAGGCATTGAATATTCAAAAGACGAACTATGGAACTGACATCGCCATGGCAAAGAAACATGTCGCAGACTTGATCACTCTTATGTCGAAAGTCGAAGATGGTGTAGATGCTGATGGAGATGGTCTCGTAGAAGCACGAATGATGGAAGGAGGGCTAAAACAACTCAAAGCTCAGGCAATGACTTTGGGATCGTAAAATGAAAAATGAAATGACGAATTACATGAAGCAACTATTTTCTTTTGCGATGTGTGCCTTCCTGTTTGGATGCACAACAAGCTCACAAGTGACAAAACCCGCAGATGGGGCTTGGCTCGATCTCTACGACGGAACAAGTGTAGAAAACTGGACCATGATCGGACCAGGTGGTTTTACTCCAGAAGCCGATGGCTCGCTCGTTTCACACGGCGGCATGGGACTTTTCTATTACTCCGCGGAGAGTTTCAAGGACTTTGAGCTTGAATTAGACTGGAAAGTGGAATCGGAGAAGACCAACTCTGGTATTTTTGTACGCTTTGCGAGACCTGAATTACCCATGGACGCCGTTAATTCGGGAAACGAGATTCAAATAGACGATTCAGGAGACGCTACTCATAGGACAGGCTCTATTTACAACTTCGGAGGAGCTCAGCGCTCAGCCGCTAAACCTTACGGTGAGTGGAATACCTATAAGATTAGAATAACAGGTCAGCGCTATGAAATATGGCTCAACGAAATAAAAGTAAACGACTTCTTCTCGAACCGAGGAAGAGAGGGCTATGTCGGTCTGCAGAATCACGATAATGGATCTATCGTAAGATTCAAAAATATTCGCGCACGTGAATTGCCGGTTACAGAAGTCATGGCCTATGACTCTCCTGCACAAATGCTGGAGCCTGCCGCGGGCAGAGAGACGAAACGTGTGCTAATGCTGACTCACACCAACGGCTTTAGACATACTGGGGCAATTGATCAGTCTAAGATCTTAGCTGCAGATCTCAGCGAACACAGTGAGTTGCAGATTGATGTGACGGAAGATATGGCTGACATTACCAAAGAAAACTTGGCCAACTACGACGTACTTCTTCTGTCGAATACTACACTAAAGGCGAAGGTTGACAAGTCTGCGGAGACAGAGGTTGTTGCAGAAAATACAGAGACCTACGAAGGTACTTTTAAGAACTATCAATTCATGGTCGAGACACCGCAAGGTGACTTTGACGGCAAGCTGGAATTAGATGGCAGCGAGGATGATGTCACGGGTCATATCCAGTTTAAAGCCTTCGGTGCAAAGGATGAGTTGAAAACGGCGACTATGAACGGAACCGACTTCGAGTTTACGTTTGAAAACGAAGTTCTAGGTGAAGTAAGCGGGAAAGTAACTCTGGAAGGACAACTTTTCGAGGGAACGCTAAATGTGATGGGCGGAAACGTTCCTATTCGCGGTTCACAACCCGGAAGCTCGACGGTGGCTACAACGGAAGAGAGTCAAGATGCCGGTTCATGGAGGGTGTATTCGGTTACACTGGATTCACCTCAAGGAAAAATGAACGGCCGCGTCTTTCTAAATGGAAGTCCTGAAAATTTGAGCGGGAAGTTGGACCTAGCAGGCAACGTCAGCGATCTGCAAGACGTCGTGCTAGACGGAGACAAATTCTCAGGAAATTTCGACGCACCTGGATATGGCAATATCAAGATCGAATCTGTTATAAGCGATGAAGCTTGGGAGGGAAAAATCATGGTTGGAGAGATGACTCTTCCTTTCCCTGGAGAACGAGTCACAGAGGATGCCATTGAGGCCGAAAATATGATCGACGAAGCGAGTCTCGTAACGGCTGAGCAGCGTGAAGCCATTCTGGGATTTGTTAGTAGCGGGGGCGGCCTAGTTGCAGCGCACTCAGCGCTTGATGCTTTTTACGAATGGCCAGAATATCGCGAGATGGTCGGAGGAGGCTTGTTTGTTGAACATCCTTGGACTCAATCTGTCAAAATAAATGTCGAAGAGCCCAACAACCCATCCGTCAGCCATTTCGGCGAGTCATTTTGGATTGCGGACGAGATCTATGTTCTGGATAACAATCCTAGATGGAACGGACGAGTGCTTCTTTCTATGGATATGCCAAGTGTGGGAGTAGAGGAAGGTCCCTCAAGCACGGCAGCAAATGACTATCCCATTTCTTGGATTCGAAAGCAAGGCGAAGGAAAAGTCTTTGTCACCAAGCTTGGTCATTTTGCGCATGTCTGGTCAAACCCAGACTTTGTCCAACATCTGGCACAAGGGATTCGAATGGCGGCCGGTACAGTCGATGCAAACTTTTCCGGATATAGAGTGAAAGAAGTAGTTGCGGAGGGTGTGTGGCCCGATGATATCGCGATCGATGACGAAGGAGATGTTTGGATCGCGGAGCTTCGAGGAAAGGTCTGGCACCTTAATTCCAAAACAGATGAACTTCGACTCATCGCTGAGATCCCTACAACGAATCCAACCAATATTGAACACGGACTTTACGGTCTTGAGGTAGATCCTGATTTCTACAATGGAGAACCGTGGGTCTACGCCTACTATGCAGAGCGCGAGACATTTATCAACACGCTCTCACGTTATCGCTACGAGGACGGAATGATCAATCTTGAATCTGAGGAAGTTCTCATAAGAGTTCCAACAGAACCGCAGTGTTGCCATCAGGCTGGTGACATTGAATGGGGGCCAGACAAGACACTTTATCTCTCAACAGGTGACACTGGTCAATCTGCTGCGCGACCAGAATGGCGACTGTCCGAAAAAGAGATCAATGACTTCAAGGAGTTGAACAATCTAGAGGACGTTCACTGGTCACGACTTGCTGATTCTGAGCGCTCGGCACAGAACTTGCAAGATTTGCGAGGAAAGATTCTGAGGATAAATCGCGATGGAACGATTCCAATGGACAATCCATTTTTCGGCAAGGCAGGTGTGCGCTGGGAAGTCTATGCCTATGGTTTACGCAACCCATACCGATTCAAAGTTGACCCTGAAACGGAGGTCATGTACATCGGTGTTGTTGGTCCAGACGCGTCCTTTGATTACGACGAATACAATATCTCGATAAAAGGCGGCGAAAATTATGGATGGCCAAGAACAATCGGAAAGCTGTTCTACAATGAATGGACTCCAGACGATATTCCAGGTTACGTTCCACCTATTTGGGAATATAACTACGAGGACGGCGGACGCTCTGCCACTTTCGGTCCGATTTACAAATTCGACGGCGAAGGCGGATTTCCTGATATATTCCAAGACAAAGTTTTCATCTATGACTGGGCAAGACGTTGGATTAAGTGGGCAGAAGTGGGAGAGGGAGTATTTACAAACGATGTCGAGGAGGATGTGCGCAAGGATAAACTGCAATACTCCAAGAAGGGCGTACGCTTGATAAATATCAGAAACTTTGACACACTTACAGACACAACACCAATTTCAATGGAATTGGCGCCGGATGGCAGTATTTATGTAGCTGAGTTTGATGGCTTCTGGGATGCAGGGCCAAAAGCACGAGTCACCCGATACAGATGGGTGAGTGACGATGACACCAAGGAGTCGAAGGTCGAACCGGGTGGCAACTAATAACACTATTTTCAGAGAGATAAAGCAAACAATGAAATCAACATTATCAGTATTTCTATTCTTAGTTTTCTTGCTAGGAATCACAAATGATTCTAGTGCACAGAAGGTCGACGGCAAAAAGGTTTATACGACGAAATGTCTGTCATGTCATCAAGCAAGCGGCCTTGGTATAACGGGAGCGTTTCCTCCTCTTGATGAATCGGATTGGGTAATTGGCGACAAAGGAAGGCTCATTCGAATCATTCTCAACGGAGTGACTGGCGAGCTGGAAGTGAATGGATTGACCTATGGAGGAGCGATGCCTCCATGGAACACCTTCATCAATGATGAAGAGATGGCAGCCCTGCTTAACCACATTCGAAATTCCTGGTCTAATGAAGGCGAGGAGATAACGGCTGACGAAGTGGCGAGAGTGCGAGCTTCAGTGAAAGACCGTAAGCAACCCTGGACTCAAGCAGAGTTGAAGAAGCTATCGGCGTTCGGAGTACCGAAATAGTGATCTGTTTTGTGTGATGGGTCTTGAGTTAGACTCATCAACAACAGCTAGCGGTCTCAATCATCAGCTCCGCGAATTACACATAACCCACAACTCAAAACCCATAACAGTAATGGCGTACAAAGGTACGATAGGCATATTGACTGGAGGCGGAGATGTCCCCGGATTAAATCCGGCTATTCGAGCAGTAACAGTAAGAGCAAACAGAGAAGGATATAGAGTAATTGGCCTCAGAAGAGGTTGGGCCGGAATCGTTGACATGGTACCGGACAAGGACTTTGACAACTCGGAAAATTTCATTCACCTTACCGAAGATGTAGTTAATCGGGCCGCTCGGACTGGCGGTACATTCTTGCACAGCTCCCGAACTCGGCCAAGTACCCTGCCTCAGAGCGCGATGCCAGATCATCTAAAGTCGACCTACACCGATGAGGTAAATGACGTCACGCCGACCGTCATGAAGAACTTGGAGTGGCTTGGAATCGATACCATGATTCCTATTGGCGGAGATGACACCTTGTCTTACGGACACAGACTCCACGCAGAAGGGATGAAGGTTGTTGCTATTCCAAAGACGATGGATAACGATGTCCCAGGAACTGACTACTGCATTGGATTCTCAACCTGTATTTCAAGAACGATTCAGCTCACACATGATCTGCGGACTTCCGCGGGATCTCATGAGCGTTTCCTCGTGATAGAAGTTTTCGGTCGCTATGCTGGATTCACTTCCTTACTTCCAGCCATGGCTGGTGCCGCTGATCGATGTGTAATCCCAGAGCACGTAGTGGATCCAGAGCATCTCACTGAGATGATGGTCTATTCAAGGAATCAGAATCCCAGTAAGTATGCTGTTTGCATTGTCTCCGAGGGTGCCACGCTGAAAGGGGATTCGGAAATGCAATTCTCCGGTGATGAGGCAGATCAATTTGGCCACAAAAAACTGGGCGGCATTGGTGAGCGCATTGGATCCCTGCTCAAACACCACTCTGCGCAGTTCAACAATGGCCGAAAAATCAATATTGTCAATCAAAAACTGGGCTACTTAGTGCGTTGCGGTGCGCCGGATGCGCTAGACGCGATCGCGCCCATGGCATTCGGAAACCTTGCTTTGGATTTGGTTCTTAAGGGTGAGAGCGGTCGACTGGTAAGTATTCGAAATGGCAAATACACAAATGTCCCCGTGGACTTTGTAGACGGGACCAACAAAAAGTTAGTTGATGTTGCAGCGCACTACAACACAGAGCGCCTGCGTCCTATTTATGACACTTTTGAAAATTCACCACTCCTGATCATGACGAGTGGCATGTAGAAAGATTAATCTGATGGAATTGCAGATAGGGAAGGTCGGTTTGTGCCGACCTTTTTCTTTATCGATCTTTTTGTCCTAGAGTTTTTCGACATATAATCGTCTATTACACATGAACATTAATTCCATTGACATGCCCGGACTCTTCCAGCCATCGATCTGTCTCGTTCTTCTTTCGATCCTTATCTCGTGTAGCGAAAAGCCAGCTATCGAAGATCCGCCAGATCGGTCTCCGGCTACTGAATATCGAATTACAGGCAGCCTCGAAAGCCGCACTTTGGACTTTCACATTCTTGTCGCAGAAGACGCCAAAATAGAAGTCATAGCTGAAGGTTTCGAGTGGGCCGAAGGTCCAGTGTGGATTGACGAAGGCAATTTTCTGTTATTTACTGACATTCCACCCAACAAGATTTGGCGATGGAGTGAAGCTGAAGGATTGTCAGAATGGTTGCATCCTGCGGGCTACACCTCCGATATAGAGCGCGGAGGTGAGATCGGAGCCAATGGTTTACTCAGAGACGAAAAAGGAAGGCTGGTAATGGCTCAACACGGGGATCGGCGCATGGCGAGACTGGTTTCTCCGGTCTTGACAGACAATCCAGACTCAGTTTTTGAAACTATTGCATCAGAATGGGAAGGCAAGCGATTTAACAGTCCCAATGATGCAGTCTATCATTCAAACGGCGATCTGTACTTTACCGATCCACCCTATGGTCTCGAGTTTAGAATGGAAGACCCTGCCAAGGAAATTGATTTCCAGGGCGTATATCGAATCGATTCTGAAGGCGCGGTTCATCTTCTCACGGACAAACTTTCCAGACCAAACGGGATTGCTTTTTCTCCTGATGAAAAAACGCTTTACGTGGCTAATTCAGATCCCGAAAAGGTGATTTGGATGGCCTACAAGCTTGACGAGAAAGGAGGAATTGACGAAGGACGTTTGTTCTACGATGCTGGTTCGTTATCTGAAAGTGGAAGGATAGGACTGCCAGATGGAATGAAGGTCAACAAGGCCGGTTTCATTTTTGCCACAGGTCCTGGAGGCGTGTTGGTATTTAATCCTGGTGGTACATTACTTGGCACTATTATGACAGGAGAGGCAACGGCCAATTGTGCTTTTAATGAGGACGAGTCGATGTTGTACATGACGGCAGACGACTATCTTATGCGAATACCACTGGAAATTCCGAGTAGCAGTTGAAGGCAGATTTGCAAGCGTGAACGCATTCAGAATGGAGATGTCACAGATTTGATTTTGCCAGTATTTGGATCCCAGCAATTGGTTCTACCGATGGGCTACAAAGTGTTGATTAAATCTCGATGATAGCATTGCGGCATTCGGTTTTCTGTTGGTTTGGTTTCCTTCCGATGGGAGGCAAGTCATTCTCCATACGAATTACACCTGCTGAACCGGCCGCTTCTCAAAAGAGTCTATGCAAACTTAGGATTCTGCCTATATTGCATTATAAAACTGATACAAATATGTCTACCTCCCGATATTGCACTCCTTGTCAATTTGCCTTCTTAATTCTCCTCGTCTTGATGGCTTGTGGTGACCAAAAGGCGGACGAAGTTAAAGAACAAAGCGGAGAAGCTCTTAGCTCGATAGTAGCCGTGGCAAATAGTTTGACTGACGCTGAGAGGGCGGATGGGTGGCAGCTGTTATTTAATGGACAAGATTTGGACGGATGGAAGGGACTAGGTAGAGATGACATCCCTGGTGAGCATTGGGAGATTGAGTCTGGAATGATCCACAAAATTAAATCGGACGATGTGCCAGTTCAGGCTGATGGCCAACCTTTGCAAGGTGGAGACATCATGACCAATGAAGTTTTTGGCAACTACGAATTCTCTTTCGAGTGGAAAATTAGCGAAGCCGGCAATAGTGGTATCAAATACAACGTGTCTGAGGAGATGTCGACTTCTCGTCCTCCTGCTCATGCAGCATTGGGATTTGAGTATCAAGTACTCGATGACAATGCCCACCCAGATGCAAAAAATGGACCAACAAGAATCGCGGGCGCGCTCTACGATATGATTCCTCCGTCAGAAGACAGATCAATCAAAAAGGTGGGTGACTGGAATCAAGGTCGCATTGTATTCAATGGCAATCATGGAGAACATTGGCTCAATGGAAAAAAGGTAGTTGAGTATGATCTCGGAACCGAAGAGTTTGAGAAATTGCTCGCGGCGAGTAAGTATGCACCTATTGAAGGATTTGCTGATCGTAGGGTTGGCAACATTGTTTTGCAGGATCACCAGGATGATGTTTGGTACCGAAATCTAAAAATTCGCGAGCTTTAGACATCATTGATCGAGCCGTACTAAATTCGCGATTTAGTTTTCTCGCAGTATTTAGAAAAAACGGTTTTGCCCAAAGACCAAGAACCAAAGACCAAGGACTAATAATATGACTTCACGAAGAAATTTTATCAAGGGAGGCAGCCTCGCAGCGGCTGCAGGAATCGCTGGGCTACCGCATCCTGTCTCAGGCAGATTCGCCAATCTGGGGACGGCTGGAGAGCCGACTCTTAAACTCGGGGTCGCAAGTTATTCCCTTAGGAATTTAAGCAAGGAAGATGCAATTGCTGCGGTTCAGGCGCTCAACACGCCCTACATCAATTTGAAATCGATGCATCAACCCTACGAGGGCGATCCCAAGATTTGGGCTGCCGGTCGTAAACAAGTCGAAGACGCAGGTTTGACAATTGTTGGAGGTGGAAACATCGGTCTCAATGATAGTGACGAAGCTGGCATGCATCAATATTTTGAGTATGCCAAACATTCTGGTATGAAGGTTATGGTTTGTACCATCGATCCGAGTGCCTTAAAGCTCGCCGAGAAAATGGCCATTGAGTATGACATGAAGATGGCCATTCATAATCATGGACCCGAGGATAAATGGTATCCAGCGCCAAGCGACGTCCTGGAAAAAGTTGCGGGGATGGATAAGAGGATGGGATGCTGTATAGATATAGGGCATACAGTTAGGACTGGACGTAATATCGTCGAGGAAGTAGAGAAGACCCTTGGAGAGGGCAGGTTGCACGATCTGCATATCAAAGACCTATCTGATTTGATGGCTAGAGATTCCCAGGTTATTGTGGGGCAGGGTAATATGCCGATGGCATCGATTTTTCGCGCTTTGATTAAGGGCGGATTTGATGGTTGTGCTAATCTTGAGTACGAGATCGACGCTGACAATCCTCTCCCAGGAATGAAGCTATCCTTTGCCTATATGCGTGGCGTCCTTGACGGTATTCTTTCTTAATTAACTCACCTAGACGCTCGTTCATGAAGAATTGGAACCAGACTTCTGGCCTTGTAGGAGCCTTTGTGATCGCGCTACTAATCGCGAGTTGTGGAGACAGCACGCCCAGGGATCAGGATGTGTCATTTGAGACTCGGCCCAACGTCATCCTAATTATGACCGACGATCTGGGCTTTGGCGATCTCGGATCCTATGGACAAGGTGTGATCCAGACACCTAACCTCGATATGCTGGCTGAAGAAGGTATGAGCTTTACCAACTTTTATGCAGGATCGACAGTGTGCGCACCATCTAGGAGCGTCCTGATGACAGGCTTGCACACGGGCCACACCCACATAAGAGGCAACAAGGAAATTAAACCGATGGGTCAGGAGCCCCTACTGGACTCTGTGATCACTGTTGCTGAACTTATGAAGTCGGCGGGTTACAAAACTGGCCTCGTTGGTAAGTGGGGTTTGGGAGCACCAGAAAGCGAGGGCCATCCGAACAATCAAGGCTTCGACTATTTCTTTGGCTACCTTGGCCAACGGCATGCACATAACTACTACCCTGAGTATCTCTTCAGAAATGATGAAAGAGTGCCACTTGAAGGAAATGTTCTACCAGAACCCAAGAGGGGAGATGGGGCAGGCGAAGCGATCGAAAAGATCACTTACAGTCACGACGTAATTGCCCAAGATGCACTAGACTTCATAGATCGAAATAGTAGCGATCCATTTTTCCTTTTTCTCTCCCTCACGATTCCTCACGTAAACAACGAGGCCGAAGATGGGATGGAAGTCCCTGAGTACGGTATGTACGAGGACAAGGATTGGCCGCGACAGGAGAAGGGTAAGGCCGCCATGATCACACGGATGGATTGGGATATTGGTCGAATTATTGGCCGACTCCAAGATCACGGAATTCAAGAAAATACCATCGTGATATTCACTTCTGACAATGGACCTCACAGCGAAGGCAAAGTCGATCCTGAGTTCTTTAATTCGAATGGAGCCTTGAGAGGAATCAAGCGCGATTTGTACGAGGGTGGAATTCGAGTACCCTTGATTGTATGGGCTCCCGGAAAGATAATGGCAAACTCCAAATCGGATCACATTTCCTATTTCCCTGACATTATGCCAACCCTTGCGAATTTAGCTGGAGCTAAGATCAGTCATCCGATTGATGGGATCGACATGACGGCGACACTTACTAGCACAGGGGTTCAAAATAACCATGATCACCTTTATTGGGAATTCTATCAAAACTATCAGAACCAGACAAAGCAAGCTGTTCGCATGGGAAGATGGAAGGCAATTAGAACTCCCATGTACACGGGTAAAGTCGAGTTGTATGACCTTCAAAACGACCCTTCTGAACTCGTAGACATTGCTGAACAGAATCCAGCAATAATTGAACGAGCGAGAGAGACCTTCGACCTTGCTCACACTCCATCGCAAATTTGGACCGTTTCGAAATGAAAAACTTTATCCGCCTTGGCTCTTTATCAGTTCTCTTTCTCGCCTTCACCTGTCAATCAACTGGCACAGTCTCAAGTGATAGGCCGGAATCCAATATGGGTGAGCTGAATATTGCTAAGAAAAATGTGATCTTCATATTGAGTGATGATCATCGTTATGACTTTATGGGATTCATGGGTCGGCCGTCTTGGCTGGAGACGCCTGCTATGGATCGCATGGCAGCCCAAGGCGTGCATGTTGCGAATGCATTTGTCACGACCTCTTTGTGCTCTCCTAGTCGAGCCTCGATTCTCACGGGACAATACAGCGCTAAACACGGTGTCATAGACAATAATAGCAGGGTGCCGGACGAAGCCGAGTTCTTTCCGGAATATCTCCAAGACGCTGGATACAAAACAGCTTATTTGGGCAAATGGCACATGGGGGGATCCAGTGATGAACCTCGACCGGGGTTTGACAAGTGGGTCTCATACAAGGGTCAAGGCACTTATTTCGATCCCAAGCTGAATGTCGACGGAGAAGCAATCGAAAAAGCGGGCTATACAGCAGATATTGTCACAGACTACGCCCTCGAGTGGCTGGACGAGACCAAGGATGATGAGGAGCCCTTCTTTATGTATGTCAGTCACAAATCGGTCCACGCGGGATTCGAGCCAGCGAAAAGACACCAAGGAATGTATAGTGATGTAGAGCTTGAACTGCCGCCAAGTTTTGGCGACACGAAAGAAAACTATTCCGGATTGCCGAGATGGGTCAACGCTCAGAGAAATTCTTGGCACGGCGTTGACTACATGTATCACGGTGAAACAGACTTTGACAACTTCTATCGCGACTACAACGAAACGCTCGTAGGACTTGACGAAAATATCGGCCGTGTTTTGGACTACCTCGAGGAAAACGATCTCGCGGAAAGCACTCTTGTCATCTACATGGGCGACAATGGATTCAGTTTCGGAGAGCATGGTCTCATAGACAAACGACACATGTACGAGGAATCGATGAGAGTCCCCTTCTTGGCTATGCTTCCCGGAACGATTCCGTCGGAATCGAAGGTTGAGCATCTTATTCAGAATATCGATGTTGGTCCAACCATCCTTGACTATGCCGGGCTCGAAATTCCTGATCATATGGATGGAAAATCCTTCCTTCCGATACTGAAAGGCGAGGACATCTCTTGGAGGGACTACGTTTTGTATCAGTACTACTGGGAGTACAACTTTCCACAAACACCGACCACCTTCGGTATCCGCAACGATCGATACAAGTACATCTTCTATCATGGCATCTGGGACACTGACGAGCTATATGATCTTCAGGATGATCCTTGGGAAACCAAGAATCTAGCTCAGTTGCCAGAATTTGCAGAACGCAAGCGCACCATGCAAGACAAGATGTTTGCTGAAATGAAAGCCTCCGGTGCTGACAAGGTAAAGGTTGTTCAACCAACTGGATTTAAGGGTGACAAGCGTGGTCCTAAGAAACGAGACATAAGAATGTCAGACGAGAATTAGTCTGCTTGAATCCTTGACATTTAGTCAGCTATTCTTGTGAGTAATTGATCTGCTCCGTGGACTACGCTTTCTTCGTAGGCCGTTTTGAGTCGTCTCATTTTCTCAATAATCTCTGGATGGTCCTCCGCGATATTATAGCTTTCACTTGGATCGTGACCAAGATGATAGAGTAGGGGGCGTTCGTGCTCCACTCGAGATCCGCCCATTCCATAGGCTCCTTGCGTAATGAAGTGAGCCTTGAACTGACCCTGGCGGATAGCATAGATTTCTAGACCTCTGTAAAAGACCATTTCGTCTCTAGGAGAAGCACCGTCACCTTTCAAAACGGGACTTAGGTCGAATCCGTCTAGTGCACGCTCGCTATCAAGGCTTGCTCCTGATAGGGCAGCGAAAGTAGGGAGTAGGTCGAGAGTCGAACCCATTTGATCAACAACAGAAGGCTGGATGGAGCCAGGCCACCAAAAAATTCCAGGTTCTCTCATCCCCCCTTCCCAAGTAGATCCTTTGCCCTGTCTGAGCAAGCCAGATGAACCACTCTGCTCTCTGAATGGAAGCCATGGGCCGTTGTCCGAGGTAAATACAACAAGCGTGTTTTCCTCCAGTTTAAGTTCTTTCAACTTATCCAAGATTCTTCCCACGCCGTTGTCGATTTCTTCAATTACGTCTCCAAATAAGCCTCTCGTGCTAGTATTCTTAAAGTCCTCTGAGGCAAAGAGTGGTGTGTGAGGAAGATTGTGCGCTAGATAGATAAAGAAGGAGTCATCTTTGTTCTTTTCGATTGTGTCCAGGACTCGTTCGGTATAGCGCTTTGTAATAGTGTGCTGATTCGCTGGTCGCTCAACGACTTCCTCATTCTCGATCAAAGGGACATTCCAATAGTCGATCTCGGGATTCTGAAAGGCCTCCCAATAATCCTTTTCACCTACTCGATCCATATCATTTGAGTAAGGGATGCCGAAATAGGAATCGAATCCGTGATTCCGAGGAAGGTGTTCAGGCAGATGTCCGAGATGCCACTTTCCGATCGCGTCTGTCTTATATCCATTTTCTTTTAAGACCTCCGCAATAGTGATCTCAGTCTTAGGGAGCCCCCCAGCTGAATCAGGAAAAAGAACCCTTCTTTTTGAATTCGATAGTCCGCTTCTGACCGGATACCGACCAGTGAGGATTCCCGCCCTGCTCGGAGTACAGACACTCGCGGCAGAATAGAAATTGGTCCACTTCTGACCTTCGATCGCCATTCGATCCAAGTTGGGTGTCTTGATACTGGGATGCCCGTAAATCCCAAGATCTCCATAGCCAAGGTCATCGCAGAAGATGACGATAAAATTCGGTTTATCGGCCCAAGCTATTGACTTGCTAGCACCTAAGCTAGGTAGAAGGGCTAGACTGGCTGATGCAGCTGAAAGACGAACAAATTCTCTTCGATTCATTGTTTGACTATTTCGAGGTTTGACAAGACTAATTGAAGACAGTCGAGTATATTTGCTATTCAATCTAGTCTAAATCGATGAAAATATCTCTCTCTTTTCTCGCTCTTTTTTGTGTCCTTCTAACTGCTTCGACTTGTCAAGAGACAAAGTCGGTCGTAATCCCAGAGGTAAAAGAGAGTGTGACGAATGAACTCGTTTTCCCAAACGGGTCTTCGGTCCTTGTTTACTACCGCACGGATGGGTTCAAACATGCTTCTATTTCGGAAGGAAGATCCGCCATCAAGAGTTTAGCTGACAGTTACGGCTTTGCATACAGCGAGACCTATGATCCTCGCTTGTTCTCTCAGGAGGAGTTAAGTAAGCACGATGCTGTCATATTTCTCAATACCACCTTGGATGTTTTAGCCGAGGAGCAGCAAGATCATTTTGAAAGATATATCCAAGCCGGTGGCGGATATGTCGGTGTGCATGGTGCTGCGGACACCGAGTACGGTTGGCCTTGGTACGGAAACCTTGTCGGAGGATACTTCGATGGTCATCCGAGTAGTCCCAACGTTCGCGAAGGAGTTCTCACGGTCGTAGATGGAAGCCATGTCTCCACTAATGGGTTGCCAGAGACGTGGACCAGAACAGATGAGTATTATTCTTATAAGACATTCAACGATAATGTGAACGTCCTAATCACAGTCGATGAGAAGAGTTACATGGATGAGGTTCAGAGCGACTATCATCCCATAGCCTGGTATCACGAATTCGATGGCGGTCGGTCCTTTTACACTGGCTTGGGGCATACAAAGGAATCCTATTCAGAACAGCATTTTCTCAATCATTTGATTGGTGGCATTCACTATGCCGTGGGTGGAGCGAGTCCTCTAACATATACTTCCTCCAATGTGAAGCCTGAGCAAAACAGATTTGTAAAGGAGACCTATTTAGAAAACTTGACGGAGCCGATGGAGCTCGAACTCCTTCCAAGTGGAAAAATTGTTGTAATTGAACGAGCTGGAGCAATATACACCTATGATCCTGCTACAGGTCAAAGAGCAGAAGTAACAACACTGCCCGTTCACAAAGAGCACGAAGACGGATTGATTGGAATTGCCATAGATCCAAACTATGCCACCAACAATTGGATTTATTTACACTACTCACCTTTGCCTGACGAAATACCAAGGCAACGTATATCACGTTTTGTATTTGATGGGCAAAGCTTGGATATGGACAGTGAAAAGATCTTGCTGGAGTACAAGAATCAGCGTGATGAATGTTGTCACGCAGGAGGGTCTCTTGAGTTTGATCGGCATGGAAATCTTTTCGCCTCATCTGGAGACAACACAAACCCTTTTGCTTCGGATGGCTACTCACCTATAGATGGACAAGACGGTCGCTTGCCTTGGGACGGACGACGCGGTCCCGGCAACACCAATGACCTCCGTGGCAAGATCATGAGGATTACACCTCAAGACGATGGAAGTTATTCCATCCCAGATGGTAATCTATTCCCAAAAGACGGAAGCGTAGGCCGCCCAGAGATTTATATCATGGGGAATAGGAATCCCTTCCGAATATCAATCGATCAAAAAAACGACTATCTCTATTGGGGTGAGGTCGGCCCAGATGCGAGGGATGATGAGGAGAATAGAGGCCCGAAGGGTCATGATGAAATAAATCAAGCACGGAAGGCCGGTAATTTTGGATGGCCTTTATTTGTCGGCAATAACAAGGCCTACAAATCTTACAATTTTGCCGCGAAAAAATCAGGCTCAGGCTTTGATCCCAGTGCACCTCTGAATGATTCTCCAAATAACACGGGAGCTAGAATTCTTCCTCCTGCACAACCCGCATTTATTTGGTATCCCTATGGACCATCAGAGGAATTTCCTCTTATGGGCGAAGGTGGGCGCAATGCCATGGCTGGGCCCGTATTCTACCACGATACATTTGAAAAGACTGAAGATTCTTTTCCTGCATACTATGATGGCAAGCTAATCATCTACGAGTGGATTCGGTCCTTCGTTGCCGCCGTGACACTGGACGAAAATGGAGATTATCAGCGCATGGAGCACATGATGACCGATGTCGAATTACAAAACCCGATGGACATGATGTTTGGACCTGACGGGACATTATATGTGCTGGAATATGGAAAGAAGTGGTTTTCCCAAAACATTGATGCGCGACTTTCAAGAATCCGATACCAGGCGGGAAATCGCCGACCGATCGCGAGGGCAAAAGCAGCTAATACCATTGGAGCGGTTCCTCTTACCGTAACATTCTCTAGCGAAGGTAGCGTAGATCCAGACGGAGATGGCCTCAGATATAAATGGGCTTTTGAAGGAGTAGATGGGCCGAGCTCAAACGAGAAGAATCCCAGTCATAGTTTTGCGCAAGCGGGTGTCTACACAAGTCGTTTGGTCGTGACTGATCCAAATGGTAATAGCTCTGAATCAAGCGTCACGATTTATGCCGGTAATACAGCTCCGGAGGTCGATGTGGAGTTTACTAAGGGTGGTGCTTTTGCTATTCCGGGTGAAGAGATAGACTATGCGGTTAAAGTAACCGATGCAGAAGATGGTGGAATTGGTAGTGGTATCGATCCATCAAGTGTCAAAGTTACGATAGATTATCTACCACAAGGCCGCGACAAGACCAAGATCGCCCAAGGCCATCAGGTTTTGTCTGACGCTTCAGATGCCTTCGCAGGAAAGGGTCTCATGGCGAACTCGGATTGCTCGAGTTGCCACGTTGAGCAAGAGGAGAGCATTGGTCCTGCCTACGTCGATATAGCCAAAAAGTACTCTGGACAGGAAGGCTCGACCAACTACCTCTCTAGCAAGATTGTCAAAGGCGGTACAGGCGTCTGGGGCGATCGCGTAATGGCGGCACATCCAAGTGTCAGCATCGATGATGCTAGGCAGATGGTGCAATACATTAAATCTTTTGCCGATGACAAAGAAGAAGTGGCTGGGCTAGCTACCACTGGATCCTTCGTGCCGGAAAATAAAGACAAAGAAGATGGCAGCTACGTAATGATGATCACCTACACCGATAAAGGAGCTGAGGGAGCTGGTCCATTGACGGCTCGTAAAACCATAGTCTTCAAATCTCCACGAATCCAAGCCGAAAACTATGACGCCGCAGAGATTGCATCTGCGATGGAGTTGCCCAAGGAGGCTGGACCTATGGCAGGCTTGAACGTGCTCATGGCTTCCGGTAAGGGACATGCTATCTACAAAGGGCTTGATCTTAGCAGGATTTCTGAGGTCGTGCTCAATGCGCTTGTACCTCCTGGATTCACAGCTGGTGGTACGATCGAGCTCCGGTCAAGTAGTGTTGATGGAAAATTGCTCGGATCGGTTGACTTAACCCCCGAGGGTATGGCATTGAAAGAGCGAGTCATTTCTATAAATGCTTCAGGTTTAACTGATGTGGTTCTTGTTTTCAATACACCGACCAAAGGCGACGGAATGGTTGCCCTGATCGATTGGATAGAGTTTCGTTAGCCTTCACTTGAGTCTTCTAATCGAATTATGAAAATCGCACTCACCATTATTCTATCAGGAATCGTTGGATTCCTGCTTTCTTGTCAGGCAGACACGGTGTCTGAAGCTCCCCTTATTGTACAGCAAGATACTTGGAGTCCTAGGGTCTATGATCTAGACTCTCTGGCTATTCCAGATGAGATGGTTTTCATACCAGGTGGCCAAACTGATATTGGTTCGAATGATGGTTTGCCTCATGAGCGACCGATATTCACAGCAGAAATGGAAGCTTTCTTTCTTGATAGGCATCCAGTTACCGTTGCTCAATTTCGTGCCTTCGTAGAGGAAACTGGATTCCAAACGGAGGCTGAAGGCTTCGGTAATGCCGGAGTACTCCTGCAAGATGCCGGTCAATGGACCTTGCTAGACGGAGCCAACTGGATTTACCCAGAGGGACCTGACGGGGAAATGGCACCGGATGACCACCCAGTTACTCAGGTTTCGTGGAATGACGCACAAGCTTATGCCACCTGGGCAGGTAAAAGGCTACCCACAGAGACCGAGTGGGAGCACGCCGCTCGTGGAGCATCGAATTCCAGGGACAAATATTCCTGGGGTAAAAGCCTTGTGGAAGGAGGTAAATACCGTGCTAACACATGGAATGGAAGATTTCCAATAAAAAATACCCTAGAAGACGGTTTTCGTCTGACGGCACCTGTGGGACAATTTGCAAAATCTACCCTTGGTATGACAGATATGGGCGGAAATGTATGGGAATGGACAGCCGACTGGTATAGGCCCTATCGCGATCGCGACATGGTTTTTCAGCCAAACCTTCAGAGCGAAAGAGCACAGCGAGGAGGTTCCTTTTTGTGTCACGAAGGCTATTGCCATGGATATCGGGTTTCTGCGCGATCGCACTCCACACCTGAAACCTCCCTGTTTCACGTGGGATTTAGATGTGCAAAAAACATCGATGCCTAAGTGTAGCATACTTAATACGATGTAGATTTATTCGGGAAAATTTAGAGAGAAATGTGTCACAAAAATGATCTTTTCGAGCTCGTTATTGTTCGTTACAATGCGGGTAAGTTCACGGAAGATTTTTGGTGAAGATGAAATGTGAAGAGGAGTCCCACAAAAGTCGAGCGACCGTGAAACTGGGGTTGATTTGTTAATGCTGTGTAAGTTTTGCTATTTTACCAAGTAGGCTTAAGAGTAAGAGTGGCGCAGGCTAGCAACTGGAATATTGGCACATTTCCCCTGATCCCTCGAACCTAGGCAAACCGACCTAATCTTATAGGCAATGAGGAGAGAAAGTCGAATTATTATGATTCAAAAGGTCTCTAGATGATGAAGCTTTTTTCATCACTAGCCTCCTGGGAATATCACGGCTCGGATCAAATCGAGACCTGGTTTCGCAAGTATACGACTTACATTGCTTGGGGCTGTTTAGTAACGGGTCCAATAGCCGTTTCTTTGATTCCGCATCTCGGACTCACCGAGAAAATCGTTACGATTGGTCTCATTGGAGTTTTCACTCTTTTCTGTTTCGTAATTCTAGGAATTGCTAAGCGGGGACATTACATGGAGGCCAGCTGGGGACTGATGTCCGCTCTGTACATCGTTGTGACTTTCGTCACTCTTTTGGTCGGAGGCGTGCAGTCTAAAGTCATAGACGTGTATTATCTCTTGGCGATGGCTTCTGGATTTTTCCTCAATAAGAAAGGACAGATTTTCTTCTTGCTCCTTTCGGCTGCTACAATATTTTGTATTTGGTTAATTGAGTACATGGACTTGTATACCACGAAGATCCTTGGCGATGCGAGCGATCCAGCCTACTTCCTTGTACCTGGAGTCATTTTGACCCTGCTCTCTTTCCTTTCAAGATCGATCTTCGAGCATCTCGCTGATAAGTCCCAAGAAATGGAAGGACTGGTCGTAGAAAGGACGGCTCAGCTGAACACGGCAAAGAACGAGGCCGTGTGGCGATCTGAGCAGATGGAGAATTTCCTGACGAACATGAGTCATGAAATCCGAACTCCACTAACTGCGATCATTGGAGCTGCAGATATTCTAGACGAGATGGAGGATGAAGAAAGGGAAGACACGATAGATATGATAAAGAGGGGTGGAAGTCGCTTGATGGATACGCTCAACTCGGTTCTCGAGCTCACGAATCTAGACAATGGCGGAAATAGAACACTTGCCATGAAGATCGTGAATGTTACGGAGATAGTCGAAGACACGATCTCGCTCTTCACGAAGGGCGCTCAGGAGAAAGGACTTGTGCTGCGACTGGTCTCGTCCGAACCGGTCCAGGCTATGATCAACCCTCCGGCATTTTCCCGCGTTCTTCAAAACATTGTTGGTAATGCTATCAAGTTTACAAAAAAGGGAGCGGTGTACATCGAAGTCAAGATCAAAGATAACGACGGTGTGATCAAGATTGCCGATACAGGAATTGGGATAAGCCCCGATTTTATTCCACACGTCTTCGATAAATTTAGGCAAGAATCATCTGGCCACGGTAGACATCACGAAGGGAACGGTATTGGACTTTCAATTTCTCATCGTCTCATGAAATTGATGGGAGGAAAGATTCTTGTGGAGAGTGAAGTTAACGAGGGCTCGATATTTTCCGTCGTTTTCCCAGTAGCGAAAAACATCGAGCTTTCCGGACGTGAAAACCACGGCGATGGATTACCGGTGCCCCCCCAAATAATCAAGATGAACTAGGATTTAGATCCCGTCCATTTTTCTCCAGGTCTCATTACGAAATAGGCTTGGCCTAGTCGCTTGCATTCCCTTTCGAAGTCTTCTGGATCTGCTGTGTTGAATTCGAACATGTCGTAGTGATGAGGGATCACTATACCCACGTCGAGCTCCATTCCAAGAATAGCAGCTTGTTGAGAATCTAAATTACCGGCAACTTTCCTTAGGGGTGAATACCCATTAATAGGTAGGAAGGCGAGATCGATGTCCCATCTACCAAGAGTATCAAGGATTTCAGGGTACCACCTCGTGTCTCCGCTATGATATATCGTCCAAGGACCAAATTCTGCGATGAGCCCGATAAACTTAAGCTCGTCATCCTCATCTCTTTGCACTAGATCATGTGCCGCTGGTACAACGTGCAGTTTGAATGGACCACATTGTGTGCTTGATTTGTCAGAGAGAGTTGAGAGTTTGGAAGATTCCATCCCGAGCCTTTTCGCAGCAAAAACCAGATTGGCCTTAGGAACAAGAATCTCCAAATCAGGATTCGCTTTGTGCAGACTTAGAAGGGTTTCTCCATCCAGATGATCGGTATGATTATGACTAGAGGTCACCCAGGAGATCCCCTTCAAAAGCAAAGGATCAACAACTTGCTGCGTAACCCTCTTATGAGGCTTCTCCGTCTCAGCATACTTATGTGTAAGCGAATCCGAGAGATAGGGATCGAAGAACAGTCGCTGGCCTTCCCACTGAATAAGAAATCCGCTCTGTCCAGTCCACCAAACATGAAGACCTTGTTTCCCGCTCGCGGACTCAAGATCTTCAAGAAAAGCTTGGTCCTTTCGATAAGCTTTTTTCAATTTAGATGATATCTGTTTTGAGCCGTGACATTCATTCAAGTTGAAATTCCGCCACAGTTCTCTTACTCAGCAACGTATTCCTGCGTGACTTCTCCGGTATCGGGGTTCTTCAAAATCAATTTCACCTCTCCACCTGGCATTCTTTCTCGCTTAATAATATTGAGACCATTGTGCTTTTGTTGCTCGCCTCTGAGCGAGGGTACGTTTTCCAATCCTCGCCATTCGATCAACTCGACCGACTCCCACTTTTTTGATTTAGCTGATTTATAGCATGCATCGATGATAGCATTGACGACGTAGCCGTCATAGAAAGTCTCCATGGGATCCTTCTTTTGCTCCATCGAATCGAACATGTCGGTGAACATGTCGATGTATCCAAGTTCGGCAACTTCGTCTCCGACTGGAAAGAGCCAGCCAGACTCACTGTCTGCTTTTTCGGCTACATAGCCTCCGGCCTTTCCACTCGTGTACATTTCGAATCCAGTTCTCTGGAAATGGTCGAGCCAGATTGTCCCTTCCGTTCCGGAAACTTCGTCCCTCAAATCCATGCCACCTCTCCAAGACCAGCTAACCTCGAATTGTCCGACGGCACCATTTTCAAATCGAATAAGACCAATGGCATTATCATCCGCCTCGATTGGATGAACCAAGGTGTCAGCCCAGCAGGTCACTTCAACCGGTCGTATTCCTTTTCCAATAAAGCTCCGAACGATTTCGATACAATGGCAACCAAGATCCACAATACATCCACCACCGGCCTGCTCGATATTCCAGAACCAGTCTGAGTGAGGTCCGGAGTGAGTCTCTCTTGATCGCGCCCAAAGGATAGATCCTAGAGCACCGGCCTGACAGGACTTTACGGCTTTTAATGTTTTCGGAGTGTATGTGAGATCTTCCAGATACCCAGCGAAGATTCCAGCATCTTCAGCAATCTTCATAATCCGGTATGCTTCTTCTCCAGTTCTCGCAAGTGGTTTTGTGCACAGAACGGCTTTGCCCGCTTCCGCACACATTCGAACGGCCTCCTCGTGCAGATGATTTGGAAGTCCTACGACGACAGTGTCTACCTCGGGGTCGTTGATGGCATCCTTCATGCTTGTAGTAGATCTAGGAATATTCCATTCCTTTGCAAATTTCTCGGCGCGTTCAGCCGTCCGAGAATATGCGACGACAACTTTGTCCCGGCTTCGTTGACTGTGAATGGTCATGGTGTAGAACATGCCAATGAGACCTGTTCCTAGCATTGCTACTTTATGAGATTGCATTTTGGATTTGTTTTGACGTGAATCAGGCCCTGCTATAATACCATTATCATTGCATCCCTTCAAGATCGTTACTGATAAACTGTGCACTTCTGTATGTCTTTTTTCAATTTCTGTTACTTTCGCTAGATATCAGGCCGAATTAACACAGCTTAGGATTATTAGCCCTTCGAAATGGCTATCTTCATCGGGCAATCACCACTAAGAGAATTTATTAGCATGATCGAGACAAGTGTTATTGGAAGCTATGCGTGGCCTACATGGTACGTATCTGCAGTCGACAGAATCAAAAATGGCGAATTTGGGGATCGTGACGCTGAGGAGGCCATGAACGATGCCGTTGATCTTGCTATTAGAGATCAAGAAGACGCTGGAGTCGATATTATTTCTGACGGAGAGATGCGTCGCTTTGGATTTTTTACGGCCGGATTTTACGGTTGGCTGGAAGGTCTCGCCGAAGTTGAATCAAAAAGAAGATTCGGTCCAGGCGCTCACGATCAGCGCGAAAAGTTTGAAGCCATTGAGGAATTTACTGCACCCAAGGGATTGGGATTGGTAGATGAATTCAAATATGCCTCATCTAGGACTAGCTCGAGATTAAAAGTCCCTTGTGCCGGACCCTACACTTTGGCAGGTCGGATCGAACCCGGGAAGTTGTATGGGGATCGCATGGGTGTAGCCAATCGCTGGGCAGAGTTGATTAACAAGGAGCTAAAAGAACTCGTTGCGGCTGGTGCAGACTTTATTCAGTTAGATGAACCATCTTACGCCGTTCATAAGCACAGTGCGGATGAGTTTATCAAACTTTTTAACAAGACGATTGAGGGAGTGGATGCCAGAATTTCCGTTCACCTTTGTTTTGGAAATTATATTGGAAGACCAACGGCACATCGAACCTACGAACCCATACTCGATCACATTCTACAATTAAATGCCGACGAACTGGCGATGGAGTTCGCCAATCGTGAACTTTCTCAACTTGAAATGGGTGCTGCTGTCGTGGAGGCAGGGAAGACTTTTGCAGCTGGTTTGATAGACGTGAAAAATACTTTTGTGGAGACACCAGAAATCGTAGCCGATAGAGTTCGGAAGGCGCTCCAATATGTACCACCGGAAAAACTTGTCGTAACACCGGATTGCGGCTTTAGTCAGACAGCCCGTTACCTCTCAAAGGCAAAGATGGATGCTATGGTCAAAGGAGTCGAAATAGTAAGGAATGAACTTGGCGTCTAGTTATTACTTCATGAGACCTGGTTTTGTCTCCCTTTTGCTTGTCGGTCTATTGATCGCCGCGCCAGGGATAAGTGTTGCTCAGAGAGGAAATCAGTCTCTGAAGATTGCGATTGCCGGTCTTAGCCATGGCCACGTTGACAGCTTCCTTGATCTGGCGGAAGACAATGCAGAAGTCGAAATCGTAGGAATTTTCGATCTGGATCCGGAGCTGCTAGATCACTACTCTAATCGATTTAGAATCGACGAGAAGAGTCGTTATGACACGCTCTCAGAGATGCTTTCGGAGAGTCAAGCGCATATCGTAGTGGCTTTTTCGAATACATTTGATCATCTCGAAATAGTTGAGATCGCAGCACCTCTAGGGATCGACGTGATTCTCGAAAAACCACTTGCAGTCAGTTTAGATCACGGATCTAGGATGGCAGACATTGCGGAAGAGAACAACATCAAGATACTGGTCAATTTCGTCTCGACGTGGTATTCGTCCAACAACATGTTGTACGAGTATGTCTCGGAAGAAGAATTGATAGGACCGATCCGCAAAATGGTGGCGCGATATGGTCACAAAGGTCCGAAGGAAATTGGCGTGCAAGATCATTTTCTAGACTGGCTTGTCGACCCTAGTCAGTCGGGAGGAGGGGTGCTTGCTGACTTCGCATGTTACGGAGCAAACTTGATGACCTGGCTCATGGATAATCAACGCCCGATTTCAGTGACAGCGGTTACCCAGTCAATTAAAAGCGATCCTGTCTATAGCCGGGTTCCAGACGAAGCAACGCTTTTGCTCGAATACCCAGAGGCTCAGGGTATAATTCAGGCCTCGTGGAATTTTCCTGTGACTCGGACGGATATTGAGGTCTACGGAAATACAGGATACGCACACGCCATAAATCCTTCAGATATACGATTCAGAATGGAAGAGGACGTGCCTGAAGCACTCATTGATGGCGAGGAATTACCTAAGCCTATCCGCAATATCGTTGAGCACCTGCTCGCCATTTTTAAAGGAGAGACGGAAATACACCCGACTCTGACTTTAGAGAACAATATGATCGTAACGGAGATTTTGGAAGCCGCGAAGCAATCGGCTGAAAGTCAGACGAAGGTCATGTTGACTCCGAGAGAAGGATAAAGGGAGTTGTCAGATCTCAGTCGTCATCCATCAGCATTCAGCATTCAGTCGTCAGTCATCAGCTTTCAGTCGTCAGAAGTCATAGTCTATAGCAACCGAGATACCGTGGTCGGAGCTCCGAGCCCCAAGTTTACGACGGACTAAAAGAGATATCCTACTCGAAACTCTAAACTCTTAAGCTATTTTCATTTTCTCTGGGTCCCACTTAACTGCTTCATTCTTCAAATAGCTATTGTTGCATAGTAAAGCAGCAGCTGCGGCTCGATATCCAAAGACAGCATCTTCAACTACCGTTCCGTTCTCACGAACAGCATGAATGAAGTTCTTTATGTGATCCATTGAGTCACTGTATCCACGAGGTGCTCTATAGGTGACTTCAGAAGTGTCAGACAGATCGGCTCTATCTGGCTCTGGATAGGTTTCCCTGTACTTGGTGATATAGGCTTCAGCTTGGTCCGAAGGAAGATTCCATGTTGAATATCCCGGTTCCTTTTCAATAGCTCTCTTCGCAATAGTGACAGACTGACCAGAGATAGTAATCACACCCTCATTTCCAACAAATCTAAAGGACTGGCCTCCGCCGGCTCCGTCCGCGAAATTAACTTGGAGTGACATGTTGAATGCTGGGTGATTCTTGGTCTCTGGATAATCGAATAGTGCCATTTGAATATCTGGAGCGTCGCGTCCATCTTTCCAATGCCTGATTCCTCCAGTCGAGTAAACCTTCGATGGACCATTGGACCCGAGAACGAAATGAATTCCTGAGAAAAGGTGTACAAAAAGGTCACCAGCAACTCCGGTTCCGTAGTCAAAATAATTTCTCCAGCGGAAGAATCTCGTTGGATCGAAGGGACGCTTTGGCGCATTGCCAAGAAATTGCTCCCAATCCATTGTTTCTGGTGAGGCATCAGGAGGAATGGAGTATTGCCAAGCCCCAAGCGCAGAATTTCTATCGTAATTGGCTTGAACAAGATTTAGTGTCCCTATCGCACCAGATTCGTAAAGCTCCTTCGCCTTTTCGTAAGCCACAGAGCTAACGCGCTGAGAACCCACTTGAAGAATTTTGCCTGCCTTATTCCAAGCATCTATTACAACAGGGCCTTCACTCAAGTCATGGACCATCGGCTTTTCGCAATAGACTGCCTTCCCAGCAGCAAGTGCATCTGTCGTGATTTTGGCATGCCAGTGATCGGGCGTTGCGATGATCACGGCGTCGATATCGTCTCGATTGAGTATCTCCCTGTAATCTCTACTCGTAAAGACTTGATCGTTTGTAAGCTCCTTGATACGGCGAAGTCTACCGTCATAACAATCTGCCACACCAACTAATTCAACCCCCTCATCGACTCTCAGTGCGTTGAGAGTGTCCCCCATTCCCTGACCTCCAGAACCGATGAGACCCAATCCGACTCGCTCGTTTGGTGAGAAAGAAGATGGGAGCTCACGGCGAAGAATTTCAACTGGGCTCTTAGCAAAAACACTGGGTACTGCTCCTGCAATGACGCTTGAGCTGGCGGCCAATTTGATAAACTGTCGACGTGATTTCTTTGACATGATAAGAGAGGTGTTAGGGTATAATTGAAATCTTATGCGGTTTCTGCGATGTTTTCATCGGCATTATCCTTGAAAAATAAGAAGAAGATTACTGTAAAGACGGCCGTTGCAATGGCAAAGTAAGTCCAAAAAGACTGCCAAATCTCGGCACTTAGAATTCCGTTCTCACCATTGGCATTTACGAAGGCTCCCGATATTTGAGTTCCGAGAAAGAAGCCCACTCCTTGGGTCAGAAGAACGAGCAAACCCTGAACTTGACCTCGAATGGCCGGAGAGGTTCTTTTGTCTATATAGATCTGACCTGTCACAAAGAAGAAATCGTAGCAAATGCCGTGAATCAGAATTCCGAGAAGGATCATCCAAACAGCTCCGCTCACCGCGGCTCCTGCAAATAGAGTGAAGCGGGCGACCCATGCTAGCATTCCCATTAGGAGCATCCACTTTATCCCAAGTCGCTTGAAGAAAAATGGAATCAAAAGCATGAAAATAATTTCGGAGGCTTGTCCGAATGACATCTCAAAGCTGGGATTCGCAAACCAAGAGACATCATGTATGTCATGGAATTGCGCGAAGTAGGTCGGAGCGTATGGGAAATAAGTGCCGAATGCGATAAAGATCAGCATTGCTGCTAGTAAGAAGATCATGAACGATGGAGTCTTCAACTCCTTGATAGCATCCAGTCCGAGTATTTCCCGCCATGTCGATTTTTTTCCTTTTGAAGGAGGAGGGGTATAGGGGAGAGAAAAACTATATAGTCCAAGAAAAATGGCTGCGCCTCCACCTATGTAAAGGGGCAGAGAAGTCGCATCAGCCATGAGCATTTTTCCAATAACAAGTCCAGCAACGACCCAACCGATAGTCCCAAAAACCCTAACAACTGGGAATTCCTTCTCAGTGTCCTCGAGATGAGTAAAGGCTAGGGATGCTGTCAATCCGAGTGTCGGGAAGTAGCAAAGGGCATGAATCATCAAGAGAGTAAGAAACATTGATGTCCCTGCGAAGCTTGGCATCGCACACATGGCGACTCCGGCTATTAGACACAGAACACCTAATACTTTCTCAGAATCGAAGAATCTATCCGCGACCATTCCTAAGAAGAAAGGAGCAATGATGGCTGCGATCGGACCCAAAGAGTAGGCCCAATTGATTGACTCACCCATATTGATGGTGGTCATGAAATTGCCCAATGTGGGTGCCCAAGCGCCCCAAATGAAGTATTGTGCAAACATCATTATTCCGAGACGAATCGTGAGCGACTTATTCATGTTTTGGTCTTTTGTGGTGTCCGATTTTTCTGAAGAGGGGTAAACACTAAAGTTTAAGAAAAGAGGACCGGAATCCGAAGGGAGATTGGGTCATTCCTCGAATTAATACAGATTCAAATTTCGAAGCCCGTTTCAGTTTTCTATAACTTCAAGATGTGGGTGTGAATTGCTTGAGATTCTCGATTTTCGATTGGATGTGTTTTCTTGAAATTTGCCGTCATCGTCTGCTCATCCTCATTGTCTTTGTGATACAAATATCGAGCTTGTACAGCTTCCATTTCTTCTGTTCGGTCAAGAGCACCCAAAGTCAGCATCTTATTGTACAGAGCTCCGATGCTTTCTGGGTCGATTTCTAAAACTTGGTCGAGCCATACAATCGCTTCCTCATATCGGTTCGAGAGATATTCAACTCGCGCCATCCTTAGAAGCATTACCCGGTCTGCAGGAAATTCCTCATAGACCTTTAACCACTCTGCTAAGGCTTCAGCGTATTGACCATTCGCCTGAAGGAGTACACCTCGAAAATAGGCGGTCTTTAGGTATAGAGGTTGACGTCGCTCGGCCTCGGCTAGTCTTTCCTGGGCTTTTGTCAGCTGCCCTTCTCGAAGATACACCCTCGATTCATTGATTGGACCCTCCGAGGAATTGGGCATGAGTTCGCTAACTCGTCCAAACGCAGCCAATGAGGCCTGTGTGTCACCCTCAAGGAATAGTCCGATGCCGTAGTCGTTCCACCTCATCCATTGTGGAGCATCTGCACTAGAGCTGTTCCCATTGGTCCAGTCTGCCCTTGCGATTTCCGTGATTGGAATTTCCGGAGCAAGTTTATTGTTAAAAGACCAAGGTCTTGTGTCAACTTGGGGTGTGGCCGTCAAGCTAGAATCCACAACACCTCTAAATGTCCATTGGTTGAAATACCATTTGAATTTCCGGTGTTTCAATCGAGCGCTAATAGACTTGAACGAATCTCCGCCAGGAATGATAAAGGAGAAGTGGACCGTGTGGGCCGTCCCTGGCCCGATGGCTCTGGCATATACGTTTGCCCTCATATCTTGAGGATTCCTTTTGTTGATAAGTCCGCCGGCTTCGTCTACCTGAGTCGCGCCCCAAAAGTGACTTTCTGGATCCACTCTGCCTTGGGCATCCACTTGGCCAGAAATGACTGACTCCCCTCCGTCTTCAGCAATCAGCGCCAACTCTAACCATAATTCATTTGAGTCATTTGTACCAGCAGGAAAGAGGTGCCCGACCTTTTTATTTCTGACGACAACATCAAGGTCTACTTTTGTACCGGTAGTCAATACAGGTAGCTCCTCACTCGGACCGTATTCCACTCCATTTAGAAGGACACGAAATAGGTCGACAGAAGCGATTGAATCCTGAAGAGACTCCTGAGCTAGTCTTAGCTGTTCAGTATGGTTATTGATAAACGGAATAGCTGTGTTTGCCGAAGCAAAGCGGTGACTTCGAATCATACCTTCATCGGCACCCATGTCTTCGGATGGGACTAGTGGCATATGACACGAAGTACAGCTAGTCGCCTCGGCAGGAAGATAAAAAGAGCGAACCGTATTTAATGAGGCTCCGCTGTTTTGCCAGCTATCGTATTGATTTTGAGCGCGTTTCCATTTGTAATTGTTGACCTCAGGCGGCACTCCAACTTTATGACAGGTCCCGCAAAATTCCTGAGTCTTGAGATCAGCTCTTAGCATTGCATTTCGGTGAGGTTCAGGCTTAGCTCTAAGCAATTGGAAGTGAACCTTCTGACCGATGTCTGAGCTACTCCTCGCCAAGGGATATTCGTCTGGCATCGAAATAACATAGCGGCCATTGCCTTTGATATCACGAAGACTTTCGATAGCGTGACACGAAAGACATGTTATTCCCTCAAATGCTGTCCAATGTTGTTTGTCGACTGGTGAATCGTCGTCAAATTTTCCGCTGAAAAGAAGTAGTGGGTCATGGCAAGAGGCACACCACCGGGTAGCCTCGTTGCCTGAGCGCGAGGTCATATTCTCGATGCTCTTTTCGTAATAAGGGTTATTAAATGAAGAGAACTTGTGGACGGATTCAGACCATTGTTCAAGTACGTCTGGATGACATCCAGTAGTGCCGCAAGACTCAGATCTTGCTAGATCTTCTCCATCTAAGTAGCCCTCGTGAGAAAGAAAGGATTGAGATTCGGACAAAGGGTTATTATCGCTCTCGATCCGGTTAGAGCCCGAGATGTTTTGCAGAAGCGGAATCAGTAGGAAAAGGGCCGATACTCCTAGGCCACCAAGAACTGTTATCGTGAGAGGGTTCCTCAGAAGATTCTTCCGATTCTGCTTCAAAGTCTCACCCCAGCGAAGAAATTGAAACTTCACTCCTCTTTTCATGGACACGTGAGCTACGAAAGCACCCATCGACGTAAACATGCTAAAAATATGGCTCGACAGAAGAAGACCATCACCGTAAGCCGCACCAACATAAATTAGTCCAATGCCAGAAACAAGTAGAATGCTCAAGCTGAGACTTGTAAAGATACCGAGTCCTGTTGCCTTCAAATTTGCTCGAAGAGGCATCTTCAAAATGTGCCAGATCAAAAATATCGTCAAGGGAGCAATGAACAATATTCCCAATACTATATGCAAGAGCACATTGCTCATATAAAGCAATGCGGTCGATTTGTCGAATAGAAACAGAATGAGACTATTCAACAGCAGCACAAAGAATCCTCCAACGAGGATTCCCAACAGCCGCCTCTGTCGTATTGGTAAATAGATAAATTTTTTGAGACGAGACATGGTCACGAAGATAAGAACTTCAAAGCACGCCAACCTGAATTGACAGAAAGTTGACTTCTTTTTTTGATGATCGACAGTGATTTATCTTTTTCCCGATCTGTCGGCCTCATCATCCGATTCCGCTTCAGGACTTAGCCCATGAAATTTTCGATTACTTCAGCGGTTTCTCGTCTTTGACAGTGCCGAGCCCATTCAAGCGGCGTAGCCTCATGTTCCGGATCTTTGATCTTAGTGTCAGCTCCTTCTTCGAGTAGAAAGCCTGCCATCTCGGTTTGACCAGCCCATGCGGCTCCATGAAGAGGAGTGACTAATTCTGCTGGACCCCAAGGCCTTAGGCCATTTATCTGAGCCTTATGCTTGAGTGCCAGCCTAGCGATGTTCTCGTGATTGCAAATGCAGGCAAAGAGCAGTACATCTTGCCAAATATCTTGGTCTGTAACTGAAGGACGGGAACAGTGCTTTCTGTACAGTCGATCCGCTCCGGATTTCAGATTCCCGTCACTCTTGATATGGGTCATTATTTTCTCCACATCGCCGAGCCCTGCTGCGAAACACATGTCCAGTTCATGCCCACGTTTTGCTAAGTGCTTTGCGACCAAGATCTGATCTCTATTCTCAACAGTATGATAAATCGAAATCCACATGAGACCGCCATCGCCTACGAAGTCCATCGTGGCCCCATGTTCGAGAAGCAGGTCCAACAAGGCATAACTATGTCCAGCCTCTTGAGTCGCTCCTCCACTTGCTACGAGCCCGAGAACCGTTCCGCCACCCGTTGTCGGCTGACTAGGACCGCCTCCGCAATAGGCATCAACATCGGCCCCCATGTCCAAAAGAAGCTTAGTAATCTCTGTAATATTCTCAGGAATGAGACCCCGTGTCGGGTTGCCGGCCACGTGATGCAAGAGGGTAGGTCGATAGAAATAGCCCGAATAGCATCCCTCCTCCGAATAGGAGACTGCATTAATTAAATCGGGATGCTCTGACAAAAGACCACGGAGACCTTCTATATCTCCTCGATCTAAAGCCGAGAGTGCCTCGTCAAATTTCGGATCTTGTTGTTCCATCACGATAAACTATATCAAGCTTAACCTGGAATTGTGTCAGAAATTGAACTAGAATATGATTAGCAGCGCGATCCCAATTACTGCTGGTACCGTTTGCACGAAAATTATTTTCTTACTTGCTGTGATGGCTCCGTAAATTCCAGCAACTGCTACACAAGAGAGAAAAAACAAGGCGACGCATTCTTTCCAAAGAGGATCTGAGATTAGTAAGGCCCAGATTAAGCCAGCTGCGAGAAATCCGTTATAGAGTCCCTGATTAGCCGCCATCGCTTTTGTCGGCTCGAATAGATCCTTCGGGAAACTTTTAAATACTTTTGGGCCTCGACTAGTCCAAGCAAACATCTCGAAACCCATGATATATAGATGGATGATTGCGACCAGACCAATGACTATTTGGGCTGAAAGAGACATAGTTAATTTGCTGTTTTCAGGGGAAGCTGCCAACTGCTTTGATCCCATCGAAGTCTCAATAGGCCTCCTTCAATGTCGATCATGAAATCCTCAATGATCTCGTCTTTCAGTAGTACGCGGTCCAATCTCAGCTCAACTAGATTTTTAGATTCGTCATATCGTTGACCGTTTTGTCCGGTCTCCTTGTTGATATATAATTTACCGCTTTCCTCCTCGAGCATAGTAAAAAGAGTATACTCGCCAGCCGGAATCTTTGAGCCTCCGATCACAAGATCAACTTCACTTTTCAGATGTGTCGCCTTATTGGCGCCGGTTCTCCAGACTTTTCCATAAGGCACGACCTTTCCAAAAATCTCCCGTCCTCTTCTCCTTGGTTGGCCAAAGTCTAGACTGATAGCTCCACCGCCCATTTCAACAGAAAAAGAGCCTCGACCGGAAAGTTGGCCAAATCCTTTTCCTTCTTTCTCTATTTCAGAGAACCTTTTCCAAAGTTCTTGGAAATTGACACTGTCAACCCTATTCACCGTAAGTTTCCGAGTGGTATTTGCAGCATCCAAATGGATCAAACGACCGAGCGTGTCGATGGTCACATCCATGCTACCTCGAAAGGGATGGGTAATTTTGACCTTGTTTGAATCCATTTTTTCGAACTTAAACTTCTGTTTGGTTTCGCCGGCGAGTAGTGTGATTTCCATCGATTCTTCCTTCGAAGCGCTGAGAACTCTCAAAATTCGATCATACTGCCAATGGACGTAATCATGGGCCGGAAGTTGAACGTCGACCTCGGCAGACTTGTTGATTGCCAAGTGGTCTATTTTTTTTCCTTCAACATCACGGGATTCGTATTCATAAGCGAAGTCTTGACCACCCATGAAAATTAGTCCGTACACTCTTTTGCTAGCAACAGGACTTCTTACAATAGCTTGCGATTTAACAAAGTTGACTCCAGCCTGAACATACTCAACGGCTACAGTATCCTTACCAAGTGTCGTTATCAGCCCAAATTGTTCAACGCCTTGAGCAACAAGCATGTTTGAACTGAGTGCAATTAGAAAGAGGGCAATGATATATATTCGCATTTGATTCGATTAAATTTTGTAAACCATTATAGCTACCCCAGCAAAGCATGAGCAAAATTTGGCACGTTGCGGCAGAATGCGCACCCTTAGCAAAAGTGGGAGGGCTTGCAGACGTTGTTGGCGCGCTTCCAAAGTATCAAAGAAATCACGGGCTTGATGCGTGTGTCCTGATGCCTGGATATCAACACCTCTTGGATCGATTTGGCTCCCAGAAAATTCATGAAGGACAGATTGATTTTGCGGCTTCCAGACTGGCCTACACGGTACATCAGCTTGATAAGGATTTAGGCTTTCCTGTGCTTTTTATCAAACCTGCGTTTCATTTTGATGAGCCAGGAGTCTACGCAATCCAGAATAGCAATGATCAGTTTCAAAACGAGTCACAGCGCTTTCCGAGTTTTCAAGCGTGTGCTGTTGACTATTTAAAGACTCAGGTGGACAACGAGAGTATCGTCCACGTTCATGATCATCACACAGGTTTGATTCCACTAATCTGGGGAAGAAGCGATTCAAGGCCACCTTTCGTCTTCACAATCCATAGTGCAGAATATCAAGGCAGCTTTTCAAATCAGGTTCTTCGAGATCTTGGCATCAGCCTGGGACATCTTGAGGCTCATGATTACATGAGCTATGGGTCCTTCGACATCAATTCGATGAGGCTCGCTATCTCCCAATCCGATGCTGTAACAACGGTTAGCCCCTCCTATTCGAAACAGCTATTGGACGATCCCTCGCTTTCACACGGACTAAACGATGCCCTCGTGCGGAATGCGAACAAACTTTCTGGGATATTGAACGGTATTGATCCTGAGGTTTGGTCGCCAGAACAAGACTCCCTGATTGAACATAATTTCAGCCTTGAATCTCTGGAGGGTAAAAGAAAAAACAAGATTGCACTATGCCAAGAGCTGGGGCTCGATGAGGAATTGCCGTTAATGGTCTTCATCGGTCGTCTGAAACGCGAGAAAGGTGCAGCTCTTCTCTTAGAGGCCCTTCATAGACTAAAAGAACATCGGGGATTCGCTTGTGTGATTCTGGGGACAGGAGACAGCTATCTCGAATCTGAATATAAAGTCCTTGAGGAGCAGTGGGGCGATACAAGGAGTCTCCAAACCATTCTTCAATTTAACAACGTCTTGGCGCATAAACTTTATGCTTCAGCGGATGTGTTGCTCATGCCTTCTCTAGTAGAGCCTTGTGGTCTGAATCAGATGTACGCTCTCCGATACGGGACGATACCTTTAGTCCATGCCGTCGGGGGTCTAATAGATTCAATCTCCGATTGGAATGCCGCAACGTCGCAAGGAAATGGTTTTAAGTTCTTCAGCCCTGATTGGGCTGAACTGGCGACGAAAATCATCCAGCTAAGAGATCTATGGTCTGGCGACTCTTGGCAAAAAATAGTTGAGAATGCCATGACGGAAGATTTCAGTTGGGATAGATCCGTACAAGATTATATTGCACTCTATAAAGAACTAAAGTCAAGATAGAATTGGTCCGCGATAAGAAAGACCGGATTTGACCTGAATTGAGAATACCAACAGTAACCAAAGTAGTTGATGAAGAATATTATTGCAGTAATCATGGGAGGAGGAGCAGGAACGAGACTTTTTCCATTGACGCAAAGACGGGCAAAGCCAGCCGTTCCACTGGGAGGGAAGTATCGACTCATAGATGTTCCAGTTTCCAATTGCATCAACTCTGGAATCAATAGGCAATTAGTTCTGACACAGTTTAATTCAGCCAGTCTAAATCGGCACATAAATAGAACCTACCTTTTTGATCGCTTCAGCAGTGGCTTTGTGCAAATTATTGCGGCAGAGCAGACTCGAGATTCTGGAGACTGGTTTCAAGGTACCGCGGACGCAGTGCGTCAGAGCCTTCGCCATATGCGGCCTCATCAGCATGACCATGCCCTTATTCTGTCTGGTGACCAACTCTATAGAATGGACTTTCGGGAAATGTACGAGCAGCATCTTGAAAACGATGCTGATCTAACTGTTGCCTGCCTTCCTGTATCGGGTAACGATGCTACGAGTCTCGGTATCTTGCAGACGGCTGAGGGCGGAAGAATAAATCGTTTTGTTGAAAAACCTCCCGGCGATAAACTAGCTGGCTTAGAAAGTGAAGTGCCTGAAGAATTGCAGAATCAGGGACGAATCTATCTCGGTTCGATGGGAATCTATTTATTCAAGAGAGAGATATTGGAAGAGGCTCTTGCTATAGATCCTTCCCACACAGACTTCGGCAAAGAAATCATACCAGATGCCATTGGAAACAAGAAAGTATTCTCTTATTTGTTTGATGACTATTGGAGTGATATTGGGACAATTCGATCTTTTTTTGACGCTAACCTTGACTTAGCGAAAGCGCAACCTGCATTCAATCTTTTTAACGAAAATGCACCCTTACACACTCGGGCGAGAACCTTACCACCAGCAAAGCTTCACGATTGTACTATTTCGAATTCGATAATTTGTGAGGCTGCAGTAATATCACATTCTTCTATAAGAGACTCGGTAATTGGATTAAGAGCCAGTATCAAGGCAAACTGTCACATCGAAAGGAGCATTGTGATGGGAGCCGATTTTTATCCTTGGGACGATCCAGAAAAAAGAAGGGTGGAAGTAGATGCACCGGCCAACCCAGGCATCGAAGAAGGCTGTATTATTAGAAATACCATTATCGATCGGAATGTCGCTGTAGGGAAGAATTGTCGCATTACCAACGACGGCGGAGTTCAAGAATATGATGGTGAATTCTATTATATAAGAGACGGATTGGTTGTTCTTCCTAAGAATGCCGTAGTCCCTGCAAACACCATGATCTAATTGCCCAGAATCTAATTTCCTTGCATTCTGTAACCTGAGAAGAACTTGCTTGTCCAAGTTCTGAATCAAAACATTATCTATGGAAAATACTGCCGATCAACTTCCCGATATCCAGAAATCAGGCGACTCAAGAAATGTCGCGATCGAGAAAGTTGGAATTAGCGGTCTCAAATATCCGGTCAAAGTCTTAGACCGTGACAAGGGCTTTCAAAATACAGTAGCAACAGTGGCCATGTCAGTGGGACTGCCGGCTGACGTCAAAGGGACCCACATGAGTCGATTTATTGAGGTCCTCAGTCGCTATAGTGAAACACTCTCAACGCAAAATATTCCGGAGCTCGTAAGAGCGATAAAGGAACGCTTGGATGCAAGCAGCGCCCACGTTGAAATTACATTTCCTTACTTCATTGAAAAAGCTGCGCCGGTTACTAAGAAGACGGCTTTAATGGATGTTGAATGCTCTCTCATATCGAGCTGTGACACTGAGAACCATGTCACCATGGGACTCTCCATTCCTATCGCAAGTTTGTGTCCATGCAGCAAAGAAATAAGCGACTATGGGGCGCACAATCAAAGAGGGCAAGTGGACCTAGAACTAGAGACTTACGGCGAGCCAGAAGGAGACAAGCCGGCCATTTGGTTTGAAGAAATTATAGAATGGGTCGAGGATTCGGCGTCGGCTCCACTATATCCACTTCTGAAGAGACCAGACGAACGATTCGTCACGATGCAGGCATTCGATAATCCAGCTTTTGTGGAAGACATCGTTCGCAACGTAGCCGTCCGCTTGAAAGCAGATAGTCGTGTGTCCTATTTCAAAGCAACTGTGACGAACTTTGAATCTATTCATAACCACAATGCTTTTGCCTTTGTGGAATGGGAACGACCTAGCTAGACATCGAGCGATTATTGCTTGGATATGTTTAGAAAGAGATGGCCGATATGACGATCGAGACAGACAAGAAGCTGACAGATAAATTTGAGTCCTATCCCGATCATGTCAGACCCAAGATTTTAGCCCTTCGTAATCTTATCGTAAATGTTGCCTCAGAAGAGGAGGGAATTGAAAAGATGGTGGAGACTTTGAAGTGGGGCGAGCCTTCATTTCTAGTCAAGGGAGGAAGTACGATTCGAATTGATTGGAAGGACCGTTCTCCGAGTTCTTATGCTCTCTATTTCAACTGCCAGACAACTCTTGTTGAAACCTTCAGACATCTTTACAATGTGCAACTGAAATTCGAAGGGAATCGAGCGATTATTCTGGATATCGAGGAGGAGCCAGTTTGGTCCGCGCTCAGACATTGCATCTTTCTTGCCCTATGCTATCACAAGTTGAAGCATCTCACTCTTCTCGGGGCCTAACTCGACTCTGCCTAGCTCTCATTCCTGTAACTGGTGATGCGGCTACGCCCATTCTGTTACCTCGATGATTACTGCTTGCTGAACCACTCAGGATGAGATGTGTATTTAGAAAGACAGCCTCAGATTGGAGTCTGTGTTCATAAGTATTCCGAGAAAAAGAACATGTCTATCAGACCAGTAAAGAAAGTTTTGCATGCAAAGCCTACAATGGAGGGAGCTGGAGTCCGACTCGATCGTGCCTTCCAGTATGACGGGGTAACCGACCTAGATCCATTTCTACTTCTCGATGACTTTAGAAACGAAAATCCTGCCCATTATCTCAATGGTTTTCCATGGCATCCTCACCGCGGGATAGAAACGATTACTTACGTTTTAGCTGGAAGTGTTGAGCACGGCGATAGCATTGGCAATCAAGGCATTATCGAACCTGGGGATATCCAATGGATGACTGCTGGTAAGGGAATATTGCATCAGGAAATGCCGAGGGGAGACGCAGGAGGATCCATGCACGGTTTCCAACTTTGGGCAAATCTTCCTGCAAGTCTTAAGATGACCGATCCGCGCTACCAAGAAGTCAAATCGAAAGACATCCCAGAAATTATCGATGATGATGCTACCAAGGTAAGAATTATTTGCGGCGATTTTTGGGGGAAGCGAGGTCCGGTGGACGGAATCGCGGCGAACCCTACTTACCTAGATGTCTCTGTAGCGCCCGGCAAGAAAAAGACTTTTCCGATGGATACAAGGAGTCAAGCTTTTGCTTATGTCATAGCCGGATCGGGTAGTTTTGAAAATGCTTCGGATGCGATGCAAATGCCTACAGACATCATCGGAACCCAAAAGTCAAAAGTCGAAAATAAATCCTTGGTTATGTTTGATTGGGGAGACGAGGTTTCCGTGCAATCTTATGACGAGGGGATAAGATTTCTCTTAATTTCAGGTAGGCCACTTCGTGAACCTGTTGCCTGGCATGGTCCTATAGTAATGAATACTCAAGAGGAGCTAAAACAAGCCTTCACGGAGTTAAATGATGGGAGTTTCCTTAAAAAGTAGACTCTGCATTACCCAAACTATCTCGTTCTAGGCTATTTCCAAATCGAAATGGGCCACCAATCCGAATAGATTCTCAGCCGAAAACTTGGTCTTTTTTAGTTTGTTTAGACTTGGGTCAAGTGAAAATGCTCTAGCTGAGCTGAAATCAGTTTTTGAGAGATCGCAAGATCGAAAAAGAGCACGTTCAAGGTCGCACTTCTCGAAAACGACTTCACTCAGATTGGCACCAGAAAAGTCCACTTCCTTAATTCTCGAATTGCTAATAACCATCTTGCTAAGATCCAAATTTTGAAAAGACGAGAAGTCAAGTTGGCAATTTTCGAAAGAGAGTGTTAGAAGAAAATTATTGCATACTCCAAATTCCAGTCCAATCATTTTGCAGTTTCGAAAATGAACCTCTTTGAAAGAGGTATTCCCAATTTTGGCGTTACCCAGATTGCAGTCTGAAAATTTGCAGTCTTTGAAAGTACTATCTCGTAGATCCGCATCTCTCAGATCACACTGGATAAACTCACAATCTTCGT
This sequence comes from Rhodothermales bacterium, assembly GCA_965250215.1. Classification (GTDB taxonomy): domain Bacteria; phylum Bacteroidota; class Rhodothermia; order Rhodothermales; family DATKEJ01; genus CBDFNN01. Next base: position 1,720,295 of record CBDFNN010000004.1, read on the forward strand.
AGCTAGCTCTTTCGAATGATTCACGAAAGTCTGTGTCTATGAAACTTTGATCTTCAAATTCCTTCATCTGGCTCTGCTGGGTTTAGATCGGCCAAGATATGACTATATTCCGGCGTGTATCAACTCACTTGGCAAGGCAGTCCAGACTCGGCGAACTTAACTATCGACGAGCCCAAATCGAAAGACCCATTCGAAGACTTGGTTGTGTCTGTTATGCCTCTTCTCTGGGAAGAGCACTGTGCAGAATGCACCGTTCCTGAATGCTATAGCTCCTGTCTTCTTTATCAAGAACGAGAGGATAAGAAATGCGCCCGTTTTGTCTATGGTATCTATCCCAACTCTAGCATAGGCGGACTTTTCACCTATGGTGCAGAAATCCATTTCAGACGATGGGGTAAGTTACAATCGAAACTGCCTAGCAGCGCTGGCATGACGTCACGGTCAGAACATGCTTCGCTATCGACGTATTGGAATGGCTTAAAATCCAAGGCTCGTTCCTTGTCGAGAGGAATTGGACCTTTTGACACGAAGCGAAAATTGGTCGGTGCAACTCGTCTTTTGCACCACAAAAGCATTTCGAGTCTGAAACCATTTGGGAAAGGACCTGACTATTTCTTTCTAGAGGCATTCCTATTTGGGAAAGAATCAGAAGCGGTAATCTTGGAGGCTAGCGAAGGTGCTCATCCAAGATATCGGCATTTGTTCAAACTTGCGCCAGGATGGAATAGACACCGTATTCCTTTTGAAAATTTTGATATCTCTTTTAAGGAGGAAACGAGTTTTGAGTTGAGCGTGGATGAAGACCGCCCTGCGCGAATCGCATTTACATGGTTGGATTTCGTGGGACTTACGGAGTCCATTACGGGACCAGCTACAAAAGTGAAGTGTATTGCTTGGGATTTGGACAATACTTTGTGGGAGGGAATTGTCGGTGATGATGGGGATGGAGTTGAGTTGAATAATAAGGCGGTCGAGCTTGTCCGGGCCTTAGATAAAAGAGGGGTAATCCAGGTTGTTGTAAGCAAGAACGAAGAATCTATTGCTCTCCAAATGTTGGAAAAATTTGAACTCAGCGAATTTTTCGTAAGTCACAGAATCAACTGGAAACCCAAAAGTCAAAACCTAGATGATTTGGCAAGCGAACTCAACCTGGGAATCAATGCATTCGCCCTGATCGACGACAGTGAATTCGAAAGACGAGAGGTGACGGAAAGGGCTAGTCAGGTTAGAGTTTATGCTGCTTCCGAGATCGAAAACATCTCAAACTACCCCGAACTAAATATTGAAGCCTCCGAAGAAGGAGAAACCCGGCGTAAATTGTATCAAGAGGAACGAGGAAGACAGACCAAGCGGGACACTTTTAGCGGTAGCTATGAGGACTTCCTCAGGGCTTGTGAACAAAGGCTTGAGGTCGGAGAAGTTGGCCGAGACGAGAGCTTGAGATGTTTAGAGCTTCTCCGAAGGTCCAATCAATTTAATTTGTCTGGCAATCGATATGAGGATGATGAATTCGAAACGCTACTCGATGATACATCCAAGGACAAGCTTTTCTTGAGGCTCGCTGACAAACATGGCAGCTATGGAATCGTTGGCTTCATAAGTCTTAAGAGAGATGATCGTGAATTAAGAATATTTGACTTTGTATTCTCATGCAGAGCAGCTGAAAAGAAAATCGAGGAGGCCTTCTTTAAATGGCTTCGCCATGAATATTTCGAGGAAGGGAAAGGAAGTATTATCGCCGCCTTAAATGCTAGCAAAAGAAATGCACCGCTTAGACGAGTATTGCGAGACATTGGTTTTGAAGGCACCGAGATTGAGAGCGGCCTCGCTGAAATTGCTTGGTTCGATAATGCCGAAATATCACGCAAGAGCGATGACAAACTTGAGATAGTATCTGTCACCAAGGTAAGAACGTGAAAGTTATTGTAACAGCAGACGATCTGGGATCTTCGGAATCGATCAACGACGCTATTCTTCAAGGACTGTCACTAGGATTAATCACTCGAGCTTCTCTCTTGGCCAACGGGGCCGCCTTTAATGATGCGGTGGATAAAGTGAGAAATACGGAATACTGCATCGGTCTTCATTTCAATCTGACAGAAGGGCAAGGACTATCTCAATCCGTGAAAGGGCATTCTGTGTTTTACAGTAGCAATAAATTGAGCTACAGGAAATCGAGTTTGAAATATTTGACTCGAAGTCAGGGTCTAGCGGTGCAAGATGAACTCAGTGCTCAGATTGAGCATTTGAGAAATAATGGGATCGAACCCTGCTATGTTGACTCACATCATCACATTCACACGGACCCCGGTATTTTTTCGCCTTTTTGCAAAGTGCTCAATCAGGAAAGAATTGTTCAATCTCGTCCGGCAAGGACTGACCTTTCCAAGAGTTCTTTTCGCCTGATTTGGAAAAAATATGTCAATCGAAGATTTGTCTCTAAGGGCCTAAAGATCTCGGACGAACTCTACGATCTAGACCGGTTTTCCAAAGTGGAATTTGACCATTTCGGATCGGGGACCGTCGAATTGATGCTCCACCCAAATCTTCTTGAGGGCAAACTCATTGATGCTTCTCGGCCGAATTATTCTCTAGCTCCCTTACTAAGGAAGGAACTGGCGGGTTTCGAATTGATCGCAATCAACTAGAGAGCTTGGTAAAGTGCACAGCAGGATCCAGTCGGATCTCTGATAATGGCGTATTTGGCATTCGGACCCGCTGAAGAACTGGGTTTGAGAATTTCTCCACCAAGTGACACACAACTCTCGAGACTTTCACTTAAGTTTGCTACGACGATGTAGATTAGCCAATTTGATGGAATCCCACTGTTCGTTCCTTTTTTATGGCATATCCCTGCGACAGCTTCGCCATCTTCTCGGCACATATTGAAGTCGTTGTATTCACCCATGTCGACAGGCTCGCTTTTCCAGCCAGTTACCTTCTGGTAGAAGTCTTGCAATTCTCCAGCAGATTCTACCGTTAAGTCAATCCATCCGATCTTTCCTATATCACTCATTACACTATTTGTCGGTTTTTGAAATCAATACATCAAAAGTGACCACTACGTCCTTCCTATTTCCGCAAGGGCCCTTGTCGAATTACTAAAATCGATCTCTATATGCAAGTGCCACCATGTTACCTCAAAGCGCATGGCAACAGTCTGGTGACACGATGTCAAAGCAAATAGAATCTCTACTATGAAGATCAATGCCGGAGAATTCGACAGTGGCTGGTATGTCCTTAACCCCCGCGGAGAGCAATTCTCGGAAGACATATTGATCATCATTTCTAGATAGCCGGAGAAGGATCCTAGGCTAGTTCTTTTTTGCTGAAAGATTCTCTGCTATAATTTCGACCGGATGTTGAGCGACTCGCCCGGTCGTGTGTTTGATCTGGCTCCTACAACTGAACCCCGGTGCGGCGATGATAGCATCGTGCGGAGACTGCTGAATGTGTGGAGCGAGACGTCTGTTGGCCATAGCGATGGACAACTCGTAGTGCTCCTCCTCGTATCCAAAAGAACCAGCCATTCCGCAGCATCCCGAATCCACTTCATGTACTTCGGCACCAGAACAGGACAAAACAGCCTTGGTCGCATCAGTACCTACGAGAGCCTTTTGGTGGCAATGTCCATGAAGAACAATTTCTCGATTCTCCTTTTTCAAATCCAGATCGAATAATCCTTCATCGATTCCTTCTTGCAAGAATTCCTCAATCAGAATCGACTGTTCGCCTACAAGCTTTGCTTTCTCGTCTCCAAGCAAGTATTGATACTCATCCTTGAGCGATAACAGACAGGAAGGTTCTAAGCCAACAATGGCTAATCCTTGGCTAGCAAAGGGAAATAATCTATCCACGGTAGTTCGAGCCTGCTTTGTTGCCTTTTCGGCCAAGCCTTTCGATATGGACGGTCGCCCGCAACACCCGTGATTTGACAAAACAACCTCATAGCCAACATGCTCCAAAACCTGCACAGCAGCGATGGCTACTTTTGGCGTGTTATAGTTGTTGAAGGTATCTGTAAATAGAACGACCTTGCCCAAAGAGCCTGTCGAAGAAGGGTGCTTGGCGAACCATTTTTCAAAGGGTTGTCTTGCAAAGCTTGGAAGTGAACGCCGTCGACTTGTCTTGGTGATTTTTCCGAGTAAGGACTTACTTGCTTTGTTGGTCAAACTCAGGTTTGCCAGTCCGGACAATGGTCCACTGCCTATCTTATTTAAGCTAGATATCGACGAGAATATTCTGGAGCGAAGAGGAATTCCATTCTTCTTGTGATACTGGTTTAGAAACTCGAATTTGATTTTTGCCATGTCTACCGAAGACGGGCACTCCGCTTTGCAGGCCTTGCACTCGATGCAGAGATCCATGACTTCGTACATGCGCTGACTAGTCAGCTCGTCGTGAGGGAGATTGCCTGATAGAGCGGCTCGAAGTGCATTAGCTCGGCCTCGAACTGAATGCTCTTCTTCACGCGTGACCATAAAGCTGGGGCACATCGTCCCCGTGGTCTTTTTCCTGCATATACCAGCACCGTTGCACATCTCGACAGCTCGGTGGAAGCCCAAGTCAGTGCTGAAATCCAGGACGGAGTCAATTTCCAGCGTCTTGTAATTTTCTCCGTATCGAAGGTCCTCCCTCATGTCGGGGGCATTGACCACGTTGCCTGGGTTGAGAATATTTTTGGGATCGAAGCAGCCTTTGATGTCTTGATAAAGTCCGTAGAGTTCTGGGCCGAAAAACTTTTCGTTAGCCCAAGATCGTGCTTTTCCATCTCCATGCTCACTTGAAAGGGATCCTCCATAACCTCTTAAAAGATCGACCGAGAAATCCACGATTTCAGGCAGTTTCGATATCTCCTTGGCCTCCTTCGTGTTGACCAGAGGTCTGATGTGAACACAGCCCGCGCTAGCGTGGGCGTAGTAAGCAACCTTCGTTCCTCGTTTGTTGCAATAACTCTCAATCTTGGTGACATAGTCCGCTAGGTGCTCGACAGGGACGGCAGCGTCTTCGATGAAAGGGATGGGTTTGTGGTCACCTTTGATTGACATCAAGAGGCCGAGACCCACTTTCCTGACTTTCCACGCCTTGGCTTGTGCCTCTTTATTGAAAAGTGAGACGGTGGAAGAATGTCCAACTTTATTTGATCGGATATGCTCTTCTAAGCTCTCTATTTTCGCTTTTAGCTCTTTTTCACCTTCACCATAAAATTCGGTCAGCAGAACACAATTGGGATGTCCGTCGATAAAGACGTCCATTAAACGAGCGTAGTCTGGAACGTCGCGACAGAGAGTGAGACCTAGATTGTCTAGTAACTCGACTGCTGAAGGACTCTTTTCCAAAATGATGGGGACGGCCTTTAAGGCCGTCTTTAGGTCGTCGAAATGCACAACAGCCAGTGCGGTTATTTTTGGAAGTGGGACGAGATTGAGTTTGATCTCGCTGATGACGCCCAATGTGCCTTCCGCTCCGCAAATGAGCTTTGCGAGATTGAATCGTGTGTCGTGCTCGAAATTGTAAGAAAAACCTTCACCAAGAAGCCGTTCCAAATTATATCCACCGCATCGTCTCCAATGTTTCGGTGTCCCGCCTTCCGTAATGGACCGCACGCGTGGATCGTCACGCATGGCGATCATTTTCCGATAGACGTCAGCATTCAATCCGCTTCCTTTTGCAAGTCGGTTAAGATCGTCTTCGTCCTCTGGACCATAGTGAAAAGGCGTCCCGTCACTTAGGTAACCTTTGAGTTCTAAGACATGGTCCGCTGTCATTCCATACATAATGGAGTGACTTCCAGTCGAGTTATTCGAGACGATACCTCCGAGTGCCGCTCGGTTACTACTCGCAGGATCTGGTCCGAACTGAAGACCATGAGGCTTGAGATGAATGTTGAGCTCATCCAGTACGACACCAGGCTGAACCCATACCCACCGCTCCTCAGTGTTAACCTCAAGGATATTGTCCATGTAGCGACTCAAATCCATAATCAAGGACTCATTCACTGCTTGACCGGCAAGACTAGATCCACCAGTTCGGGGCGTTATCGCTATTCCAAATTTGTTCGCGGACTCAATAGCAGCCTGTAAATCGTTCCCGTCTCTGGGAATGAGAACACCATGAGGTTTTACTTGGTAAATGGAGGCATCGGTACTGTAGAGAATCCGGCTGTAGTCGTCCGTTCTGACATCGCCACTTACATTCTTCTTTACCTCCGCCAGGAAATCCTTAAGAGCTAATTCCACGTCTATTTGATAATGCTAGTGAGGGCGGATAGCAATCGTCTCACGTTATCTGGTCTTGAATTGTAACCCATCAAACCTACTCTCCAGACTTTTCCACCCAACTGACCCAGTCCATTTGCGATCTCGATATTATGGTCCAACAACAATGTGGATGTGACAGCTTTTGGATCAACTCCCTCAGGTACACGGACGGTTGTGAGACTTGGAAGTCGAATATCGTGTTCTACGTGACAACTCATTCCGAGATCATTAAGACCAGACCAGAATAATTCTGCATTTGTCTGATGACGGTCCCAACGCTCCTGTAATCCTTCCTCCGCAACTAGGCGCAGGGCCTCTCGGATTCCGTACACCATGTTAATCGGCGCAGTGTGGTGATAGGTTCTCTCGCTACCCCAATACTTGCCGACGAGTGACATGTCTAAGTACCAGTTCGGCACTTTCGTAGATCTCTTTTCAAGTTTCTCCATGACCCTTGGTCCTAGCGTCAGTGGTGCAAGCCCAGGTGGACATGATAGACACTTCTGTGTGCCAGAATAGGCAGCATCTACTCCCCATTTGTCGAGAAAGAGAGGGACTCCACCTAGACTAGTGACGGTGTCAATAACGAGAAGACAGTCATGTTCAGTGCAGAGATCTGCTACTCCATCAAGATCTTGTCGGGCTCCTGTAGATGTCTCCGCATGGATGAGACCCAGGACGGACGGTCTGTGCTCCTCCATGGCGCTCCGAATTTCCTCGATACTAAAAGTTTGGCCCCAAACTTTCTCCATTCGACGAACATCTCCACCATAGCGTCCGGCCATGTCAACCATGCGCTCGCCAAAATATCCATTGACTCCAACCAAGACCACGTCACCGGGCTCAACTGTGTTAGCGATACTTGCTTCCATGGCAGCGCTACCTGTTCCACTAACGGGAATGGTTACTTGATTGGAAGTTTGCCAAGCGTATCGAATGAGTTCTTGCACTTCATTCATGAGGGAAATGAAGGTCGGATCAAGATGACCAACCTGATGATTGCTAAGCGCCTTAAGAACTCTTGGGTGGGCATTTGAAGGCCCCGGACCAAGAAGTAGTCGCGGTGGCATGTCAAGTTGAGATGTTGAAATTCGATGCTTTTCGTCTATGCCGTGTGTCACGTAATTAGTTGGTTTGTTTTGTTCGAAAGCACATTTCTGTGCTTAATTTAATTGCCGGATTCGATGTCGTTCTTGTTCATCCAGTATCTGGCTTTTGACATCGCCTCGTCCGCGCTTTTGTCATCCCCAGCGTCTCGATACAAACCAGCTAGGCGCAACCACTGTGCTGGGTTCTCTGGATTATTATCTGCACGGAGCTTCATAAGAGCTATCTCTGAGTTAAGATTTTGTAGCGAATCAGTTTGTCCAAGATATTGCTTGGCTTCATTAGTTTTCTTCAATTGAGTCAATGTCATTCCCAATTGGTAGCTCGCGCCTTCGTGACGTGGATTGATTTCCAAGACTTGTCGCAATAATAGTTCGGCCTCGTCAAATCTTTGTGTTCTTAAGGCCAGTAAACCCATCTTATACAAGAGCTCTGTTTTCCCTCCGAGGCGCGCAACAGATTTCCGTGCATAGGAATAGGCTTCCTCCATATTGCCATCCATTTCGTGCAGGTCGGATATCCAAGGCCAAATCGTCGCGAAGCTCGAATCTTCCTTCTCGATCTGTCTAAATGCCAACATAGCAGCCTCGTGATCTCCTTTTAGAGCACGTGCCCGCGCGATTTGAGCACGCACTTTTATGGGTTCACCTTCAACTACGGCTAGCTCCATCTCAAAATACTCAATGGCTTCGTCATGTAGTTCTCTGAGGAAGGCATTTGTGCCGAGCTTGAACCAGACGCCCCCAGCATTTTGATCGCTTTCAAGAATGAGTCGATACATTGAATCTGACTTTGAAAATAGACGAAGATCTCGGTACAGGTCTCCTTGAAGGTGCAGTGCTTTGGCGAAATTTGGAGTAAGAACCAATGTGCTATCCAGCCACTTAGATGCACTCGTTAAGTTATTTTTTTCGTAAGCAATGCTGGCCTGGTTGAAAGTCTTGATGGCCTCCGGCGACAAAACGATCGAGCTGGTTTTCTTCTTCTCCGTACAAGATGTGTTGAGTATGAGCAGGCAAAGGAATATGTATCTATTGTAACTACGCAAGGAATTGGAAAGCCTTCGAATCAAGATGGATAAATCTAGGTAGATCAGTTAAACAGGTCAGCAAGTGCTAGAATGTACCACATTGGAAAAAAATATTTTCTCTTTTGTTTTGCCATACTTGCTGTTTCTCAGGACTCGTCCGCTCAGTATCTGGGATGTTCGAAAATCGAACAGATTCCTAGGACAGAATGCGAGTCCTTAGAACGAATATTTGAGGAGGCCAATGGCAGAATATGGAGAAATAATCGGGGATGGCTGCGTAGCAATCAACCCTGTAATTGGTTCGGCATAACGTGCACTTCTACATCGTGGCCACGCAACGTAATTAGACTGAATCTTTCTTCAAATGATTTGACAGGATCTATTCCCGGAGAGATTTCTCAGTTGACCGAGCTTCGAGAGCTGATCATTCACAACCGAGCGGCTGGTACAGGCGCTCTCTTTGGGCAGCTCCGGGGGACTCTCTCAAGCGTACTTTCTGACTTATCAAATCTCGAAGTCCTTTGGCTAAGCAATAATAGAATCGGTGGTTCATTGCCGGCTGAATATTCTCGAATGTCCAAGCTGAAGTTATTGCTACTGGATCAAAATGAATTCACAGGTCCGATTCCTGAGAGTTACGGTGATCTTGACTTGCTCGAAGAAATTGATTTTTCAGGTAATCAGCTGGCTGGTGAAATTCCAGACGAGTTTGTTCGGCTTGGGAGATTGAGAGAACTCGTCCTTTCCTCCAATCTACTATTCGGTCCAATTCCAGATCAACTGGGGAATCTCGAGGCTCTTCGAAAACTCGAATTGGATTCCAACAATTTGACAGGCCCCGTCCCCGCCTCGCTTACGTCCTTAAAACGATTGGTCTCACTCAGGCTGGAAGGGAATCAACTTGAATCTCCAATAAGCCAATCCCAAGCGCGCGAGTTTTCCGAAATAGCGAACTGTAATCTAATTCAAGGCCCAGCGACTTCAAGCCAGAAAGCTCTTTGCTTTCCCGGTTTTATAGATGGATCATCGGAGCAGTCCCTTTGTGGTCTTGACAGTTCCGCAGACTGCAGTTCTTGCTCGGGGATTAATTTTGATGACTCACAGTGTTTGGCTCTGGAGTCGATTTACACGGCTTCCCGCGGAGACTCATGGAGCAATAAAGATGGCTGGCTAAGCAATACCGATCCCTGCTCCTGGTTTGGTTTGAGCTGTGAAAACGATCAAGTGACTGAGATTGACCTTTCCCAAAATGGATTGAGAGGTTCACTCCCAGGTGATCTGAACTCTATTTCGAACTTGAGGGAATTGAATTTATCTGAAAACTTGCTGGCCGGACCGATTCCTGAAGATCTTGGTGCCTTAGCCAATATCGAATTCCTTGATTTAAGTGAAAACCAATTGACAGGTGTGCTTGCTCTTCCAATTGTTGACTTAGCATCAAGAACCGACACCTGCAACCTGCAAGGGAACGATGGTAGTCTCTGTTTTCCAACAGCGCCGCCCTATGACCAATTTCCTTCCCAAATATGTGGCCTCATGGCACGACCTAGTTGTCAACCTCAAATTCTCTCGAGTATTGAACAGTTTGAAGCTCAACAGCTTGGGCAACGACTCATACTGTCTTGGCAAGTCGACGTAGGCTCGGAAGAGCTTGACTATAGAGTTGAGCAAGAGCGCGCTGGTGATTTCGTAGAAATCGGGCTAGTCGGGGGAAGCAGTGGCCAGGAGTATCAGTTCATTCTGACAAATCCTCAAATTGGTCAGACACGCTTTCGTATTCAGATACTCGATGCATCCGGTTCCATCAAGGACGGACCTGTTCTTGATGTCGTGTTCATCCCATCACATTTTCTAATCCAAGGACCATTTCCGAATCCAGCTATTCAGCGAAGCTCCATACGGATTGCCATCAAAGAAAGGGCTGTAATCAAGCTTGAGTTGTTCGATCTTGTTGGAAAGAAAATCAGAACACTTTTTGAGAATCCTCTGGAGGAGGGGAGGGAAGAACTTCTGGATATCGATCTCCGAGGTCTTTCTTCAGGATTGTATTTTTTGAAGATTGGCAATGGATCCGAATCAGTTACACTGCCCCTGCACATCTTAAAGTGACAAGCGATCAAATATGCCGGAATAAGTTAGGCAACTATGTCCCAGGCTATTCCCGCGGCTCCATAGACCCCCGCCTTATCCAGCAAATCAGACACTACTATGTCGATGATCTCATCGGCGGGATATCTAAATACATGTTTTGAAACGTGTCGCTTTATTCGGTCAAGGAAGAGTTGGGAAGCATGGACTGCGCCCCCGCTTAGAATAATTCGTTCCGGTGCATATAGATGAACGGCACTCACCAATAGCCAGGCAAGATTGTCTACCCAAATGTCAAACTCGGCTCTGCAAAGATCATCGCCCTCCTGCATAGCATCTACGACTGACTTGAAATCGATGCTTTGAGCATCAACAAAATATTGATCGCTCAACAAAGATGGTATTCCGCGAGCGAGACCACTTCGAACCGCGATAGCTAGAGCCAAAGCTGAGCACCTCATTTCTGCAGTTCCGCGACCATTCGTTAGACAGACATGGCCGCCATCAAGACCTTGTGCCGTGTGACTAAGTTGAGTACCAAACTGAAGATGCGGATCGCGCAAGATCTTGCCGTCGAGCTTGACGCCAGATCCCACACCCGTCCCGATGGTTATGGTTAGGGCCCAGTCGACATCCTTCGCCTTTCCATACCTAGACTCCGCCACTATCGAAAGTCGCCCATCGTTGTCAGCAATTACTGGGAGCCCAGTCTTTTCATTCAGTTCTTTGACGAAAGGATAGCCTTCCAATCCCTTGATTTTACCTGGAAGGAGTACGACCCCAAAGCTGGGATCAACAGCACCAGAAAACCCAAGGCCCAAGGCAAGTGCTTTACTACCCAATTCCTCCTCCAGCTTGCCGACCACCTCGAGCATCCTTTCGATCAATTCGGGAGCTTGCATGGTATAGCCAGAATCGATGGCTTCTGTTTTTAATAAAACACCGCTCTTGTCGACTGCTCCGTATTTCAAACGGGTACCGCCAACATCAAAACCGATTGTGTAGCTTGACATACTAGTTATTGATACAGGTGAGCGAGGCTCTTTCGGTACCCTTCATAAAAATCGTCCAGTTGGTGATCATTTTTCTCAGCTCCAATAAATTGGTGGCTCGGAAGAACGTTTGGAATATGTCCTCGCGCGACTAGTTTTTCCGCGGTCTCAACTCGAAGCATGTTCATCAACATTGCACCAGTGACAGTGGACGTTGGTCCTACAGTCCATTCCATTCCTTCTATCTCGCAAATGCAATCTCCTGGAGGACAATGGTTATCGAGAACGACATCAGCAACGTCCATGAGTTTTTTTCCAGAACTATGATTGGCTGGGGACTGAGCAGAATGAGGAACAGAACACATGCATATTACCGGCATATTTCTGTTTTTCGCACCCATTGCCATTTCCACGATCAACGGTCTAATCCCACTTGTCGATATGCACACCATGGCGTCGTTTGGTCCGAACTTGTATCCCTTAAGAAGCTCCTCAGCGTAGCCCTCGTATTTTTCCAGAAATAGGGGCCCGCGAAGTCCGTTTTGGCCGATTATATTGGAATGGTTCGATATGGCAAGTTCGACCATCGCAACAAAACCCACAAAGCCACCTTGCCTCGGGGTCATCTCCTCACACATAATGCGGGAGTGCCCGCATCCAAATAAGAAAACGAGACCACCTTTGCTGATGCTCTCTGCACAGATTTCCGATGCCTTATCGACATTTTCCATCTGAGAATCTCTTATCTGGGCAAGAAGAGTCGAGGTTTTGTCATAGTAATCCTGTGCTGCGGACATATTTAGTAATCAGTAATTAGTTTTTTGAATCTTGTGAGTTGAGAACTAGCTTCGTTCTCGGACTTTTCTTTTTCAGCCCGCCAAAAAGCTAACACAAAACTATGCGAATAACGAGCCTACTTATCGTTTTCCTTCTTAGCCTTGGACTTCTCTCTTGCTCCGAAGCAAGCCAAGATATATCTGCCAAGAATGACCAGACGAAAATGAAGGTTGGTGTTACCCTATTGACCATGACTCATCCTTTTTTTCTCGAAATGATAAAGGGTTTGGAGGCGGAGGCAGGTCGGCAGAATTTCGAAATTCAAATCGTCTCTGCTGAGTTCGATGTCGCGAAACAACAGAATCAGGTCTCAGATTTTATAGTTCAGGGCGTGGATGCCATTATCCTTTGTCCGGCTGATTCTCGAGCCATTGGAACGACTATCAAGCAGGCCAATGAAGCGGGGATTCCTGTCTTTACGGCTGACATAGCGTCCCTAGCTGGCGAGGGAGAAGTACAAGCACATGTGGGAATAGACAATCTCATGGGTGGAAGAATGGCCGGGGAGCTTGCGATAGACGCACTCGGACAGAACGGTAAAATCGCAATTATTGATCACCCCGAAGTTGAGTCAGTCATCCTTCGAACCCGTGGATTCAATCAAGTTATAGACGAAGCGAGGCAAGCAGGATCTCAAATCGAAGTGGTGACTACCTTGCCAGCCGGTGGATCGCAGGATCGTGCCTTTAGAGTGGCCGAAGACATTTTACAGGCACATCCAGATATCGATCTCTTTTTTGGTATCAATGATGAGTCGGCTTTGGGTGCCGTCGCAGCCATCGAGAAAGCTGGGAAATCTGAAAGCGTTAAAGTGATTGGTCTCGGAGGGAAAAAAGAGGCATTGGAAGCCGTCGATTCAGGTCGGCTTTTCGCAGATGTACAAACAAACCCAGATCAAATTGGATTACTCTCTATCCAAAGAGTCGCACAATATTTCGCCGGTGAATCAGTCGAAAAAGAAACGAGAATACCAACGGAAGCCTACGTTCAACAATAAATCCTAATTAGCCATTCTATTTTTGTTTGAGAATGAAGCGTGATAACTATTAAGAATCAGAAATAACAACTATACTCCTGTTAACCGACCTCAGGCCGCCCACCCGCTTCTATTCACCTTAATAGTGCAATTATGCGACGCCCCAATCCGACTCGGTTTCTTTCTCACGTTATTGGCCCATTACTCCTTCTAACGTCGACCCTGGCCGGTCCGGAGCTAGCTGAAAAGCCAGAAATCACTATTAATCCAGAAGGAATAAGCTACCCCTACATGAATCTAGGTGTGGCCTCATCATCTTCGAAGCTTGCGAATTTCGATTACGATATTGGTGGGCTCGAATTCAAGGAGATACTATTGGATGATTTTAATAATGATGGCATTGAAGATTTGGTTTCGGTGGTCCAAGATCAGCGGCACACATCTCTAGTCTTCCAGTCAGGGCGTGATGAATTTCTATGGGGAAATTATGAAGATGCCGGAGATCCTTTTAAGCAAGAAGCAAGGTCCTCGCAGCTTGCGGGCTTTTTTGACTTCGTAAAAACAGGGGATTTTAACGGGGATAGTGAGATCGACATTCTCCTCGCATCAAAGAATTCCCAGTATCTTTCGTGGATTGCCGGAAATGGCGAGGGTGATTTTGGCGAAGTTTCTACTATCTCTTTCAAAGGACATCTTCAGGACATTGTCGTCGATGACCTCGATAGACCAGATGGATTAAACGACATCCTTTTTACCACCAAGCTTGGTAATAAGAATCAGATAATTCTAGTGAAAAATGTTGGGCTCGGATTTCAGGAGCCAGAGATTCGCGCGGAAACGGACGAAGATATATTGGCCCTTCACAGCGGTCGACTAAAAAGCAGCCACCTCATCGATACTATATATTCAACATCAAAAGGTCTCTTCAGAATTGCTGGACGCGATCCTTTCGCTCCGACAAGTCTTTCAGAACCCGAGCTTATTCTCAAACCAACCTCCCCGATTGTCGGAATATCTTCCGGCGACTTCAAAGGGAATGAGTCGGATGATTTGGTACTGGTCCAAGCTTCCGGAGACGTCAGTTTGTTCGATGTCGACGCCGGTCAACATCACACCTCTCCGTATTTCGTCGATTTGGAGAATGGTAAGCCACAGATAATCTCGGGCTCATTTTCGACTCACCTAGGACACGACATCGCCGTCTACACTCCTGGCGGAAATACCTTATCCATTTTTCATTCCTTCGATTTTCACGATGAGCAGAAATCCAAAAATGAAGAATGGGAGATGACGATACCGGCACCTCGGCAAGCGGCGCCAAGAAATATCAAATTGGCCTCCAAAATCAAGTCTCTGAAATTAGGTCGTTTGAACAAGGATGGACTATTAGATTTTGTTCTAGGAAGCGATGGGGAAAATGGTGCGGTACCACCCATCATAATGGCTTCGCGACCCGTCCAGATAATTACCGTAAATGAGGATTCTGACGCCGGACCAAGGGATTTCCAGCCGACGACCTGCGTCACGGAATTGGGAGGATGCAATTTTGGAGTCGCTTTGGATGTTGCAGATCGGGTTGCTGGTTTAGATGAAATTCGATTCGACATTCCACGAATTACAACTTTGGAATCCATTCGAATTGATGAGTCACTCGTTTTGGACGGAAGCTCACAAGGTCGCGTAGTATTTGAACACGAACGCAGCGTTGTAACGATCGAGGAAAATGCAGTCTCAACAGTTATAAGGTCTACGGTCGTTCCGGGACTTTCCATAAGAGCAAACGACTGCTTAATAGAAAATAACAACATTGCAGTCAACGATGGCGCCGACACAATCAATGAGGATGGCGATATCGTTAGGATCAACTCCCAGAACAACACATTTGGGGGCACTGCTGAGAGCTTCAGAAATGTTACGACGACAATATGGGTCCACAACTCTGACAATAAAATTCTCGGAAACCACATTGGTGTTAGTAGAAGTGGGTTTGCAGGTCTTATTGGATCAACCCCTTTTTCAAGTCAGAATGGAATAGAAGTCCGTTCGCTAAATTCTCAAATTGGGATATTTGGTATGGAAATAGGGAACGAAGACTTTGGAAGCGGTAATGTGATCAGCGGAACGGAGAGTCAAGGGATCGCAAATTGGACCGGAATCGGTGCGATAGTAATGAGAAATCTGATCGGCACAGACATAACGGGTTCTCAGGCCATCCCGAATTCTAGACAAGGCATTTTTGCTCAGGCGCAGATTACCGTAGGCGGTAGCTTGACAGAGTTGGGAAATGTAGTCTCCGGAAATACGCGTAGCGGTATTGTAGCGCCAGAGGGCTCCATCATTTCTGGAAATATCATCGGCTTAGATAAATTTGGGACTGATCCTATCCCTAATCAAGAAAGGGGCATATCTGCGACTAATTCCACGATTGGCGGCGAAGAGTCGCAAAGTGGGAATGTGATTTCTGCAAATACGGATAGCGGAATTAATTGCAGTGGTTGTTCTATTCAAGGAAACTATATAGGAACGGACAAGACGGGGACTCTAGCCCGTGGCAATGGGGAACATGGAATTTCAGTGTCGAGCGGCAACAAAACGGAAATTCTCTCAAATGTGATTGCGGCAAATACCGAATATGGTATTCTCGTTTCAAGGGATAGTTTGATCATCCAAGGAAACTTTATCGGAACCGATCGTGGGGCGAGTATTGAATTGGGAAACGGTCAAAGTGGAATTCGAAGCTTGAGCAACGATTGGCTGCTTATTGGCGGAGTTGGGACTGGCGAGGGAAATACCATAGCCTTTAATGGCGGAGACGGAGTCACTTTTAATCAAATCTCCTCCGTTGACTTCGAAATCTCGGGAAATCGAATCTTTGACAACGATGGTTTGGGAATTGATGACTCGATCTTGAGCAATGATCCTTCTGAGTATACTGGATATCCTGAGCTATCATTAAATCCCCAAGGGCAAGTTGTCGCGATGCTGTCAGGTGATCCATCCGAGAATATTCGCATAGAGTTTTTCGGGAGTCCCGCTTGCGATCCGTCAGGATTCGGCGAAGGGAAGTTTTTCTTGAGATTCGAAGATGTGACCTTGGATGGATCTGGAAATTTCGAAGGAGTTTTTGATATTTCTGCTTCCTCTGGCCAGAATATTATTACCGCAACTCGGACGAGTGAACTTTACACATCCGAATTCTCCACTTGCGCGGAAGTAAGTCCTGTTTTGCCAATCTTTGTCAAGGTCATGCAAGACCCCCTTGGGCGAGTCGCGCTTCCAATTGACGATCGATTATTTTCCTATGGCAAATACGTATCCGATGCTAGTCCTAGGTACGTGTATTTGGGAACGGGAAATACCGACTCGAAAGGGATCCTCGAACTCCCTAGATCTGAATTCGGCGATGGAGACGCCTATTTCCTTAGAGCCTTTGTTGACGAGGTTCCTTCAACGAGGCCGAATCATGGTGACGTAGACAACATTGCTTACGAGGTCATAGTCGACAACCTAAGCATTGACCAAAACGGAGAACAGTTGTTGGAAAGGATCGATCTGTCGAAAGACACATTGGTCAGCCATGTAGATCATACGGCCTTGGCTATTAACCTTGTGGTCAGCATTGAGTGGCCCGTGAGCGATACCTACCTATCGTCAATTATCGGGAGCTTGGCTATTGCCAACAAATTACTGGTGGATGTGACAAATGGCCAGGCCTACCTTTCCAAAATATCGATTTGGGATAATGGTGTTAATTGGAAAGATGCTGATATCCAAATCGTAGCACAGAACAACCTGCGGCCACACGTCAATAGGACACGGAATGGTGAATTTGGCCTGTCTGCAAACACAGGTAGCTATCTGAGGATGTCACCGATATGGACCGGGAATACTGAAGCAAGCTCGCGCACGCACTATGAAGTTGAACCATTGGAGGTGACAAATGTGGACTATGCTGCAACCATAGTTCATGAACTGGCGCATTACGTCTTTGGCCTGCTTGATGAATACCAGGACAAAGACGGGAATCTTTTGAGGGATCTAACGAAGTTTGGGATTATGGATAATCAATATGGATCGAGAGGCTGGGCGTCAGAATTTTCCAGTGACCCCGGATCCAGCGATTATCAAAAGACGGAACAGTACCAGAGCAATTCTATGAAGAATTCTTGGGTGTACTTCGACGATAAATTTAGCAGAACGTATGGGTCCGTCGTGGCAAATATGCACACTCCGCAGGAACAGGGACTCGGCTTTACTGAGTTTATAGATGGGCCTAACCAGCTTGGAAGCAATGGCGAAATCATTCTAAACGATTTCATAGATTTCACATTTTCGACCGCGTCAGTCAATGATGACCGGACAAGTTTTTTCGTTAAAGACAGTCAAGGAAGACCCTTCGGCGGCGCCGATATTGCTATCAAATTCCCTACTCAAGCGGAAAGTGTGATCCTCGGTAATACGGTGAACACAGGGACAAATAAAGGGAAAATTCGTCCTCCTTTCCAAGTGAATATTGGAGACGAGCTGATCATTGCAGGAGACTTGTCCGGTGTTAATGGTTATGAATATCTCAGAGAAGTTATCTCGACTTTGAATAGCCAGAAATCCTCTAATCAAGGTTCAAGCTTGGATGATGTCATTTTTACGCTAAAAAAGCTGGATGGTGCGATTACACTTCTGCCGAATATCTCTTTTGGACCCGCAGGAACTCCTTCCTTGGAAATCACAAGTAGTGCGGTTTTCTCGAACCTACCAAGGCTGGAGGTCCAGGCACAGGGTGTCAACCCTGCTCCGGTACCTATGATGAATTCAAGTCTCAATTACTCTGGCACTATCGATCCCAGAGTTGTTGATACAGCAACCTTGATTTTTAACGCCGAGGATGATTCTGACAACACATTCCCCGCAACTATATCACTTGCCATGTATGATGTGGATGAAGATGCCGTTTCCTTCGATTCTCGAAATAGAGATCTCGAATTTTTTGTCGAGAACAAAAGTCAAGACATCTCAAGAATTGCTGTTGCAGATCTCAATTTTCCCAGTCCCAAATTAGGACTACCGGATTCTGTGAGGCAGGTGAGCCCAAGCTATTCTATTTCGTCCTTTCCTGAGAACGCCCAATTGGAAGGCCAACTGACGATAAATTATCAGGCCGATTCCCTGCTCGCCTCGACGCCCGAAGCTGTGACAATATATCAGTGGTCCGATAGATGGGTCGCCCTTGATACCCGTGTTGTAAGCGATACTCTTGCTGAATCGGCAAGCGCACAGATCGAAGCCGCCGGAGTATATGCCGCCTTTTTGGATCTCCGTCTTGCGACCCAAACCGATGTCGAGAATGACTTGCCCGACTCCGGAAAAGGTTCTCTTCACCTGGAGCAGAACTATCCAAATCCTTTCCAGACAAACACTACGCTAGCTATCGATCTGGTACAAGCAGCCAATATTTCCGTGGAAGTTTTTGACCTTTTGGGGCGAAAGGTTGATACGATATTCGAGGGCTTCAAAGAAGCTGGCGAGCATCAATTGAACTACAACGCCTCTAGGTTAATTCCCGGAGTTTATATCTACCAACTCAAGGTCAATGGAAAATCCTCATCGGGAAGCATGACAAAAACTCGCTAATAGTGTCTGGACGACAGCTGCGATTTTATTTCTCAACGAGTGCACGAATTGCATTAACTACCATCTCAGGGTTTTCGCGATGGATATATCCGTTTCCTCTCGGGTAGACAATTAGTTTTCCGTTTGCGAAACGGTCAGCTAATGATTTGTGTAGGGCCTGAATCGCTAGTTGCCCGTCTCTTGACTCTCCGACCCATCTAGGTTGTTTCTTTGGGTTAAAATGAGTCAGGACATTGGCTGGGACACTCAGGTCTGCAAGGCCGTCACTGAATGAGCCCGTTTCAATCACCTTCAACACCTCCTCAAATTCCGCCTGAACTGGATCAGGAGCCAATTGGGAGAGCATTTTTTGACCATTTAGGTATTTAGTCCAAGAGCTCGGATCGAGTTTGGACAACTCCATTTTCTCTCCTTCATGAAGCGGATCGATCAATACTAGACCCTTGACATCTGAAATATATTTCCCAGCAAAACTTCTTGCATAAAGTGCTCCCGCCGAGTGACCAACCAAAAGGAAAGGACTTTCTTGACCAGCAGCCTTCAAAAGTCTTCTTAGTTCGTCTGCGATGGTGTCAGAATCTCTGGTGCCATTTCTTGCCTCGGATTTGCCCTGTCCCGCTCTATCATATAGGAATACTTTTGCAAATTCGCCGACCTTGGAATAAACTTCGGACCAAACACGCAGCTCATCTGCTTCTCCGTTTTCAAAGACAACAGTGACATCACCTTGACCTGTGCTAACATAGTTGTACTTCGTCCCATCCAGAACGAGCTGTTTACTCGCCTCAATTTTTGGGATAAACTCCTCAATTTTCTTCGGCTCCATTTGCTCCCATATCATAACCGAGTCTTCAAAGTCCATTTCTTCCGGCACAGCAGGTGATCGATTCGGAGGTGCAACTACAAAAACGCCCTTCCCTCCTGACTCATCTTTACAAGCTCCTGACCAAGTTCCATTATCTCTTTTCTTGATCAAACAGATTACTTCAAAAGCCGGAGACCAAGTGAATTTGTACCAATCTGATCCTATTTCGACATCTCGAGCTGGAAAGGTGCCAGCCACCCAAGTGATACCGGAGGCTTCACCTCTTTCCTCAATCGTTAAGGTCAATTCTAGTGCTGCCATTCCCGGCGAAATCATAAATCCTTGCCAATCTCCATTTACCATTTGTTGGCCGGAGACAAGTCCAATTCCAAGGGTCAATAGCAGGACTGTTGTTGCAGCAAAATTCTTTTGTAGAGATGAGATCATGAGTGGGGTAGAGTATTCGATTAATTTGGCCGAGTAACCAAAAGCAAAGTCCTTATCCAATCGAGAACCAACTTGTTCCGATGGCTCGTGTCATCGGCGTGAAGACTTCAGATGCTTTCAAAATACAACTCCTCGTTCCTGACTATATTGCGTCCATTGTATGTGCGCCGAACAGGTCTTCTAGCATCTAATGGACAATGAAACTTAGAATTTTCGAAAACAGTCTGCGACTTCGCCTTGGGCCCCAAGAAGTTGAATTAATGATAAGCAGAGGCTCACTTGCAAAGTCCATTGCCATCGGACCTGGCCCTAATGGAAAACTGAGTTACATTCTTTCGATCACCGACAGAGAAAAACTAGAATCGAGCTACGAAAATAATTGCATCGAGATAAAAATTCCTGAGAGTTTGGCTAGAGAATGGGCACACGGAGATCAAGTTAGTATTTCAACCTTGCTAGAGTATGGTGACTCAGATCTGAATGTCCTGATCGAGAAAGACTTTACTTGCCTTATTGAACGGAAGGGAAAAGAAGATGTCGATACATTCCCCAATCCGCATGCTGGTGATCGGAAGTGATATAGATGGGCTCATTCTCGCTGGAGGTGAGAGTAAGCGTTTTGGGAGTGACAAAGCAATTCATCGATTAGACGGAAATCGAATGATCGACCTAGTTCTGGACCGCCTAAAGCCAAAGGTCGATAAAATTTACGCTGCACTCGGTGAACGTGATCTTTCACTGCCGCAGACAGTCACGAAGCTTATTGACAGTGTATCTGGTAGAGGACCCCTGCAAGGTATTTACGAAGGCATGAAAGCTAGTAAAGCCACATGGCTTTTGGTTTGTCCCTGTGACATGCCTTTCATCTCGGAAGAACTGCTCGACAAGATTCTCTCTGTCCCTAGGGCCGAGCTCGATGCCGTCCTTGTGAGTGACACAAGTGGGCGCCTGAATCCAATACTCGGATTATATCGTGTCAATCTTGGGGTTGAAGTTGGAAAAAGTCTGGAGCTTGGACAGCTGAGAGTCGGCCATTTCGTTGAAAGACTAAAGCTCGTCGCCGTTTTAGGAAAGGATAGGGAGCTGAGAAATCTAAATCAAAGAGATTGATTCCAGATTAGAGGAAGAGACAAAGTCTCCCAAACCAGCCTCACAAGTACGCCCGGGATGATTCGAACACCCGACCTTCTGATCCGTAATCAGACACTCTATCCAGCTGAGCTACGGGCGCATTTTGAGGGATCGAAATATAAGCTATTCGCGGTTAAAGAACTACTTACGGAATCCAAAAAAAACTCGCCTATACTCCTTAGTTGAGTGTACTAATAAATTGTAAGCTAGAAGGCAAAATGGAATGCAGTGCGACGACTAAATAAGTATCTATACAAAATTGGCTTGAAGTGCGAAAGACGGATGTGGGAGGAGTCACGTCAGGAAGGGGCATTTACCGAGGCCCAGAAAATGCGTTTCAGGAATGGTGAAATGGTCGGGGAAATGGCTCGAACCCTCTATCCTAATGGAGTTCTCGTTGACCCGTTTGACGATCCTATTACCATAACAAAAAACCTCATTGAAGAAAAGACGCCGGTCATATTCGAAGCTGGTTTCGAATACGGGGGAATGCAAGTTCGCGCCGATATACTTGAATATGTAGGCAAAGGTCAATGGGATCTGACCGAAGTCAAAAGTAAGAAGCGCATTGATAGAAATGCTCTCGCAGATTTCAGACGTGACCTCGCACCTCAGGTTTTTGTGATTTCGAAGTCAATCGACCTAAGGAAAATAAAGGTCAAACATATTGGGAAAGATTATCAGCCAGGGGATATTAGTAGTCTGTTTTCCGAGCAGGACCTGACGGGATCCGTCGCTGAAGGCGTAGATTTATTCGAGTCCAAACACGAGCGGTTAAAGCAGCAGCTCTTGGATGAAATGCCACCGAAGCAGGTGCTCAAACCTGAATGCCGTTCTTGTGCCTTTTTCAATTCTTGCTGGCCGGATTTTCCAGAGGACAACATATTCCATATTCCCCGACTTTCTTCTAAGAAGCTTTCGCAGTGGATCGAAGATGAGAAATGGGATTTGAAAGACATAGACTCTAGCCTCTTGACTGAAAAGCAGGGACAGTTCTACGCGTCCTACAAAAAACAAGGCCCAATCGTAGACCGAGTCAAACTGAAGGGCCGGCTATCCTCTCTAAAATATCCCATCTCCTATCTAGATTTCGAATCTGTCAATCCTGTCATTCCGCTTGCGAATGGTTCGAACCCTTCAAGTCATTTTGTATTTCAATACTCAATTCACCGAGAAGAGAAAGACGATTCCATTTCTCATTATTCATTTCTTGAGCCGAGCTTGGACGATCCAAGGCCTGAAATGGCCAGACGACTCTTGGATGATTTAGGCCCTAAGGGTAGCATAGTATCTCACAATGCTAGATTTGAGAAAGGACAAATATTAGAGCTGGCCCAATTGCTACCTGAATACAGAGATCGTCTTCTCCAGCTTGAGGATAGGTTTTGGGATACCGAACCCCTCTTCAGAGATGGTACTTATATAGATTGGAGACTGAAGGGCGGAAGCTCCATTAAGGCCGTCCTTCCTTTACTTGTAGATACGAGCTACGAAGGCTTGGACATACAGGATGGTTCCAACGCTCAGGCGGCCTATATGGAGCTTTTGACCTGCACTGATCCAGAGCAGAAATTGGCTCTGGCAGCAAACCTTGAAAAGTACTGCAAGAAAGATACGGAGGCGATGCTGGAAGTCGTCCGTGCTCTTAGGATCCTTGTATAGCTCCAGATGACTTCTGATTTTCAAAGTCAATTTGTTCTAGTCGAGTCGACATATCCATTTTCTTGCCCATGAGCCTAATGCAAGAATTAGTAAAGAGTCAAAAGGAATTCGGTAACGACGTAAATCCGAGCTATTTTCCGTGTGTCAGTATTAACCGAAGCCAATTGTCAATATGAAGCCCCTTTTCCTAGTAATTACCTTGATATGTTTCAGCCTCGCCTGTCAACAAGAGCCAAAAGAACAAGCGATGGATGATGTCGCAGCCAAGGCGGAATCTTCCGTCCTTTACGAATCAAATGGTGAAGACTTTAACGGCTGGAGGGGTTACAAAATGGACCGTGTACCCAATTCTTGGGTGATTGACGATGGAGCTTTTCATTTTCAAGCCACAAAAAATGACGCAGGTGAGGTCACGTCAGAGCGTGGTGATATAATAAGCGATCTAGAATTCGATGATTTCGAACTCAGCTTAGAGTGGAAAATTGGCGCTTGCGGAAATAGCGGAGTTTTTTATAACGTCGTAGAGGCAGACGAATATGAAAGGACTTATCACACTGGGCCAGAAATGCAGGTTCTAGACAATACGTGTCACCCAGATGCTGAGAACGGACCTGACAGATTTGCGGGCGCGAACTATGCTTTGCATGCACCTTCAGTTGATGTTTCTAAACCTGCGGGGGAATGGAATAAGGCGAAATTGATAGTCAAGGGAAATCAGGTCGAGCATTGGCTCAATGGTTCCAAAGTTGTTGAGTATGAGCTTCACTCTGAGGATTGGAAAAAGAGAGTTGAGGCTTCAAAATTTGCAAGCATGCCAGGCTATGCAACAGGGGAAAAAGGGCATATCGCATTGCAGGACCACGAGGACCCAGTTTGGTATCGAAATATTAAGATTTCCCAGCTTTAGCAAATGCATCCACTTCTAATCTAGCTAGATTTTGCAACTGAGATCACCTCATTTAGGCTTCCTTCCGAAACGATGAAATACAGTCCAGGAGGAAGGGAAGAATCTAGCTTGAATTGGCTTGTGCCTGGTGGGATACTTCCCCTGAGGACGACTTGACCCAGATTGTTGACTAGTCTGAATTCGATATCCCTCGATTTGCCTGATTTGATCCTTATAAAATCAAGAAACGGATTAGGAAATACTTCTATGTCTGAACCAAGCGAAATCTCTTCGTTGGCGGTAGCAATGGTCCCAAACAAAAATGCCCTAAGCTGATTTTGGA
This sequence comes from Rhodothermales bacterium, assembly GCA_965250215.1. Lineage (GTDB taxonomy): Bacteria > Bacteroidota > Rhodothermia > Rhodothermales > DATKEJ01 > CBDFNN01. The sequence continues at coordinate 1,744,487 of CBDFNN010000004.1, forward strand.
CATCTATAAGGTTTACCAATCCGATTAGGGGAATGGACCACGAACAGTGGAATCCTGTGTCATAAATATTAGCAATAACCCGAGTACCAACCGCAGCAGCTCTATCAAAGGTTGCCCGAGTTGCTGAATATGGTACGATTGGATCTCTCTCATCATGCGCAATAAAAAGGGGAGGGTCCAAGGGTCCTTCGATGATGCCGGGTTCTATCGAAGTTCCACACAAGCTCACGACTCCATGTACAGAGGAATCTGGTCCATTATTTCCCGAATTTCCCTCCACATCTAGAGGTGTGGCATTGGGATATAGCTCCTCTACTCTGTCAATATAAGCTAATTCAATTGCCGTGATGGCTCCAGCCGATAGTCCTGCTACATATATTTGCTCGGGGTCTATGCGATACTGCGAAGAATTTAATTTAAAGTATCTCACGGCGGACCTAGCGTCATGAACAGCATTGTGGACCGCAACGTAGAGTGCCAGAGTATCAACTGACGCGTCTGAGCCCAAAACCTGTGTGCTGCTTAATCTGTAAGAGATGTGGGCTGTAGTGTAGCCCTTTGGGACGAGGTACTCGCTAAAAGAAACGATATTAAAATCAGACTTTGAACCATTGACAAACGATCCACCATGGATCCAAATCAACAGGGGCCGCTTTTCTAAGTTGTCTCCTTCCGGTTCGTAGAAATCGAATAAAAGGTTTTGATTTGATCCTCGATCATTTACGGCATTCCCATAGACGATATTATTTGTGACAACAATATTGTTGAAGATGTCATCTTGGTAACGTTGCCCTTCAACAGTTGTCGATGTGAATCCAAGAGATAGAACCAAGATGCTGGGAAGGAGAATCGTCGGGCTGGGTCTCATCATTTGTTGGATATCTGGTCGATCAGGGGCCTGACCAATGTAGTTAATACTTGTGTTTCCTTATAAGAAAGGCGTATTATTGATACAATAGATTTTCTATACGAATGTAGGCATGATTATTGTATTTTTGTTCGTTATAGTATAAACCCGTTGGACTGATTGAATTAGCGGCGGGTACTTATTTTCGAGATAATCGACCTCTCACCAAGGTCCAAAGGCAATTCGATGAAGAAGACGCTACAATTTTTATTTCTTTTGCTAGTCTCAGTATTTGCCGCACCTGATTTGAATGCGCAAGCAGTACAACTGAGACTTGGCGTAAGCGACGATGGATTAGATCTTCTTGTAGTTCTTGAGTCGCAACCTGCCTGCGAGGGCAGTGGAATGTCCCAGGCTTCGTTCACTTTCAGATGGCCGGAAGGAGGAACAGCATTGCGCGAAAATCAAGCTGTAATGAACAGAAATAGACCTGGAACAGTTAATTGTCAACCTGAGTCAGCTTTCATTCCAAGTCCAACTTTTGACTACGTCCTTTGCACGGTAGAGCCACCAGGAGGGACAAATATTGATCTTGATTTTGCCGCCGGTTCGGATACATTAATCCGCGTTCCGGTTGACGGAATCGGTGCATGGGAATTCGAAGACTTAGACGGAGGACAAATTTTCTCGGCAATCAACGCTACCTATCCATACGTCAATATTCAGAATACAAGCTGTGAGACTGCAGACCAAGATCCAGGCAACTCGATTCGAGTTGATGCGGTCAATGGCGAAACTGCAAATAACTTGGCCTACGCCGAAAGACAGACCGACAACGATGGACTTCTCCCAGTTGAGTTGTCAAATTTTGAAGCTGAAGTAGAAGATCGAGAAATTTCCTTGCAATGGGAAACATCAAGTGAGACAAACAACGCCGGCTTCGCAATTGAGTACGCTGGGTTAGACGGCCAATATTCAGAAATTGCTTTCGTTGAAGGAAATGGAACGACTAGCGAAGCAAACAACTATCAGTTTGCTATAAATGAATTTGAGATCGGAATATTCAAATTCAGACTAAAGCAGGTAGATTTTGACGGTAGCTATGGATATTCGCCTGAACTGGATCTGACCGTTGACCTGCCGAGTGATATGGTATTGGATCCAGCCTATCCCAATCCATTTAATCCAGTTACCAACATTCGGTTTGCCGTAAAGGAAAGACAAAATGTTAACCTGCATTTATTTGATTTGCAAGGTAGACTTGTAAAGAATCTTTTTGAAGGTCCAATGGAAGGTGGAGTGATGAAAACATTCCGACTAGACGCATTCGACCTCACGAGTGGTACTTATATAGTCCAACTTCGTGGAGAGGAGTTGAAGAAGAGTATGACCCGGTCGATACTTTTAATCAAATAATCCATTTTATCCAATTTGACTCTTAGCTCCCGTACTTCTGGCACGTTTGTTGATGAGAGTTAATATATAAGTTCGAGACCACATAGGAATACACTAGTCTTGTCCCTAGATGTAATTTCTACCTCGGACATCCGATAGCACCTTGACACTCGCTATCATTTTGAGACGGCCTCGGCCGTTTAATTAAACTGCACTAAATAAATGATCCTTGCTAACAACTACAAGGACGGCTACTTACGTAGTAGGCTGTCCACAATCGCAGGACTTGCCCTGTTTGTCGCTCTTCTGGCTCCGAGCCAAATCTTTGCGCAAATAAGCACAGCGTCTTGTTTCTCTGTTTCTGACCACGACTTTGAAGGTTCTGGTGGAGATCCAGATAACTTGTTTTCCTATAACGTTCCTGATATTGCTGGAACCGGTTTAGACCTAGGTGTAACTGGTACAGACGAAGTAGAAGCCATTGAATATGTGACCCACAGAGATAAACTTTATTTCGGTGATGGCACAGAGATTTGGGTTTCTGAAGGTCCAAACTATGCGACTTTGACATCTTGTGGTGTCATTGCTGGTGTGACGGATATCGACGGAATGGCATATGATGCCAACCTTGATGTTTTCTACATCTCTGATAGAAACGGTACAGCTGCCCCTGGTGGTGGTGGTGCTGGTGGCGCGGGTGCTCCAGATGATGAGCTTCGTGTGGTCAGAATCGATGATGCAACTTGTACTGTATCAGCAGTTGCTGGTCCATTTAACATCCCAACAACCGCCGCAACTCCAGCGCCTGGTTTGGCTGACGTTGATGATTTGGCTGTTGATCCAATATCTGGCACTCTCTATGGTATCGCCAATAACAGTAATGAGTCTGACTCTTTCCTAATCACTATAGACCCAGCAGATGGTTCAGTTCTAACCACTGTAGCCATGGACCTAGGATTTGATGGTGGTGGAAATGTTGACGAAGATGCAGAAGGGCTAACATTTACTCCTTCAGGAGATCTTTTGGTTTCACTCGGTGAGAGCGCTGGTCAAACAGCAAACACGGAGGGACCAAACTCCAACGAGGTCTTTGTTCTAAACACCGTCACAGGTGTAGGAACAAGAATTGCTGATATCTCTGCTGACATTGCATCAACTAGATCAGACATGGAGTCCATTACCTGTGGACAGCCAGAGCTGAAACTTGGAGATACCGTTTGGTATGATTTTGACAACTCGGGTACTTTGAACGGCGCCGAAGTTGGCCTTGACGGTGTTGATCTTCTTTTGATCAAGGACACCACTGGAGATGGTACACCTGACACTCAGGTTGATTCTCAAACAACCACTACTGTGAGCGGAACAGCTGGTATGTACATGTTTGGCAATCTCATGCCAGGTACGTATCTGATTTGTGTTCCAGCCGCAGAGTTTGGCAATGGAGGGACTCTTGAGAATTTTGTCAGCTCAGACGGAAACGGTGCTGACGCTCCTGATCCTGATGATGATGTGGACAGCGACGACAATGGCGCTCCTGACGGTACTGGTCAAATTTGTACAGATCCAATTTCACTTCAGATTGGAAGCGAGCCACTAGACAATCCAGATGCGGTTGGTCCTAGCAGCTACAACCCAACACTTGATCTTGGCTTAATATTAGACCCGCTTCTACCAGTCGAGATGACTTCCTTCGAAGTTGAGATTGTTGAAATGAATGCTGAACTCGCTTGGACAACGGCTTCTGAGAAGAGCAACGTTGGCTTCACAGTAGAGATGTCATTCAATGGCGAAGAGTATTCTGAGAAAGGATTCGTAACAGGAAACGGTACAGTTGACACAGAGTCAGCTTACAGCTTCACTGCCGAAAACCTTAGCCCAGGATCTTACAACTTCCGATTGAAGCAAGTTGATTATGACGGTACGACTTCTTATTCCCAAGTGTTGTCCGCTATTGTTGATCTTCCTGGAGACTACCTACTCGAGAGTGCTTATCCGAATCCATTCAATCCTTCAACTAAGATTAGCTTTACAGTTAGGGAGAGACAGGAAGTTCGAATGGCCCTCTATGATGCAAGTGGTCGTGAGATTAAGACACTCTTCGAAGGTAGTCCTGAAGCCGGAACGGCTCAAGAGGTTACTATCGAAGCATCAAGTCTTCCAAGTGGAACCTACCTAGTCAGATTGGCTGGTACAGAGTTCTCTACAACTCAGACCATTACATTGATTAAGTAAATTGATGATGATTTAGGATCTCTCCCTGATCTCAGGGAGAGATCCTATTTTTACTGCAACTCTGCAAATTCCCCACCTATTTTTAAGAAATTTGCTCCCTTAGATGGTTTGCTCTGTCGAAAGGAAGTGAATACCCGGTGCTCTTCAGTTTTAGACTGATTAAGTAAAGAGTGCAGTTTAGGTCGGCCTTCTTCCAGAAGGTCGGCTTTTTTTTATCAGGTCTTGACCCTATTTATTTACGGGATCTCTGTCAATAATTGCGAATAGAGCCTACATGAAGGATCACAAAGTTAATACTGGCAGTTAATATCAAGTGATGACTCTAGAAGACTGTCAATATGTCAGCTATTTCATTTTGGAATGGCTTTGGATATAACTTCAATTGTAAACCTAAAACCAGCCTATGGCAAAACAGCAAGCAATAAAGCAAGAAGGCGTAGTCCTTGAAGCTTTACCGAATACACAATTTCGAATTAGACTCGAAAATGATCACGAAATACTCGGGATTCTCTCAGGTAAAATGAGGATGCACTATATACGCATTCTTCCTGGAGATCGAGTTTCCGTTGAGATATCCCCCTATGACTTGTCTAAAGGGAGAATCACCTACAGACACAGGTAGCTGATAAAAGACGATTCTGTTTGATTTGCCATTTGAAAATTTAAAGCTAGAGTATCACAAATGAATCTTCAGAAGTTTACGGTTAAGGCGAGAGAGGCGGTCCAATCTGGACTGGAAAATGCGGCTTCATTGAGCCATCAAGGCCTTCACACAGCGCACATCTTGCTTGCCTTAATGGATGAGCAGGGAGGAATTGTGCCAAGCATGCTCGAAAAGATTGGCGCAAACTTGTCTGTGCTCCAAGAAGTGGCCAAACAGTCGCTAGAGAAATTACCAAAAGTCTCTGGAGTAAGTGTTTCCGGTCAATACCTCACAGATGACTTGAAACGGGTATTCGATAGGGCACTTGCTGAAGCGGAGCTTTTAGGGGACGCATATGTTTCTTCTGAGCATATCCTCATGGGCCTTTCTGAAAACAAGGATATGATTGGTTCGGCTTTGCTTAACGAGGGAGTCGATAAAAAACGCCTTGTCGCTGTGATGGAAGAGATGAGAGGAGGTCAGACCATCAATGACGAACACGCTGAAGACCGTTTCCAAGCTCTAGAGCGCTTTACTAGGAATCTGAATGATATGGCGCGCAAAGGAAAGATCGATCCGGTAATTGGGCGAGATGAGGAAATCAGAAGGGTTCTTCAAATTCTGTCGAGGAGAACAAAGAACAATCCAATTCTCATTGGCGAACCAGGAGTTGGCAAAACGGCTATAGCTGAGGGCTTGGCTATTAGAATCGTTCAAGGTGATGTACCCGATACCTTGCGCGATCGAATTATTGTATCCCTGGACATGGGGTCTTTGATTGCTGGTGCTAAATATCGAGGGGAATTTGAGGATAGACTAAAGGCAGTTGTCAAAGAGGTGACTCAATCCGATGGCCAAATTGTCATGTTCATCGACGAAATCCACACTCTTGTGGGCGCTGGAGCAGCAGAGGGAGCCATGGATGCGGCAAACATCCTAAAACCTGCACTTGCTAGGGGTGAGCTTCGAGCTATTGGAGCGACAACTCTTGACGAATACAGAAAGCATTTAGAGAAGGACAAAGCTCTTGAGCGACGTTTCCAGTCTGTCCTGGTCGAAGAACCATCGGTTGAGGACACGATCTCTATTCTTCGAGGGATAAAAGAAAAGTATGAGGTTCACCACGGAATTAGAATTACCGATGGCGCGATCGTTGCAGCAGCGGAGCTCAGTTATCGATACATAACATCCAGATTCTTGCCCGACAAGGCTATAGATTTAGTGGACGAAGCCGCAGCCAAACTGAGAATAGAGATAGCTTCGATGCCCGAATCATTGGATCTTCTTGAGCGGCAAATCAGGACCTTGGAAATTGAAAAGGAGGCCGTCAAGAGAGATCTAGATGAAGAAAAACTGGGGCGCATTGAGAGGGAGATCGCAGATCTGAGCGAAGAACGAGATGCTCTTAGACTTCGCTGGAAAAGAGAGAGAGAGTTGATTAAAGAGATCCAAGACACAAAAGAGCAAATTGAGAACGTTCGGTTCGAATCAGAAACCCTCGAACGGGAAGGAAATTTCACAAAGGTTGCAGAGCTTCGATATGGTACAATTCCCGATTTAGAGAAGAAGCTGACTACGGTTAATAATCAACTAGCAGAGGTGCAGAAAGGCGGTGCACTACTAAAAGAGGAAATTGATGCTGGCGATATAGCAGAAATCGTTGCTAGATGGACCGGCATTCCAGTCACAAGAATGTTGGAGAGTGAGAGAGCTAAGCTGTTAAACATGGAGGATCACTTGAAACTTCGTGTGATTGGTCAGGAAAAGGCGGTCACTGCAGTCTCCGATGCCGTGCGTCGCGGAAGAGCAGGACTTCAAGATGAGAACCGTCCAATCGGCTCTTTTATTTTTCTTGGGACAACGGGTGTTGGTAAGACTGAACTAGCCCGTTCACTAGCTCAATTTTTGTTCAATGATGAGTCCTCGATGATTCGAATTGACATGAGCGAGTATCAGGAGCGTCATGCTGTATCGAGACTCGTAGGAGCTCCTCCTGGATACGTCGGTTTTGAAGATGGCGGCCAACTTACAGAGGCTGTGAGAAGAAAGCCCTATTCGGTTGTCTTATTGGACGAGATCGAGAAAGCTCACCCTGAGGTTTTCAATATTCTCCTGCAAGTGCTAGACGATGGTAGACTGACAGACAATAAGGGACGTACGGCTGACTTTAAGAATACCATCATCATCATGACAAGCAATCTAGGTTCGGAGGTAATACAGAAAAGATTAGATGAACTCGGGGGAGTAATGGACCAAGGTCAAGAACTTATGCTACAGCAGGAAATGATGACCTTGCTAAAAGCTCGACTTAGACCGGAATTTCTTAATCGAATCGACGAGACCATAATATTCAATCCACTATCTCGGGAAAATCTGCGAGAGATAGTATCTGTTCAGGTTGATCGAATCGCACAGCTCGCAAAGTCTAGTCATAAACTTGATCTTGTTCTAACCGAAGCTGCTAAGGACTATTTGTCCAATAAAGGCTTTGAACCTTCATTTGGCGCTAGGCCCTTGAAAAGGGTTATTCAGAAAGAAATCGCGAACAAACTCGCGGAAGATGTTCTATCTGGATGGGTCAAAGGAGGCGAAACTATTCAGATCGATGCCAACGACGATGGGCTGATATTCGAAATCGTGAAGGCGAAGAAGAAGAGAAAGACGAAGCAAAAGGCCTCCGCTTAGCAGAAGCTGGTGGGATCACCAGATTGTGAGTTCATTAGTAGATCAGTAAGATTTTGAAGACCAGTCCCCTAGGTCTGGATTACTCCAGTTTTGAACTCCGCTAGTTCTGGTTGATGATTGGCCATATCGATTCCGAGTGAAATCCAATCTCGCGTCATAAGCGGGTTTATTACCTCGTCGACCCAAAGTCGCGAGGCGGCATAGGTCACTTTCGTCTGCTCGGCGTATCGATTTTCGATTTTAGATAATAACGCAGCTTTGGCTGTCTCATCAGGCTCCTCTCCACGACGCTTCAACTTCGCGAATTCGATCTGTGCCAGAGTCTTAGCCGCTTGCTTTCCTCCCATAACTGCGATCTGCGCACTTGGCCATGCAAGCATTAGCCGAGGATCATAGGCCTTTCCGCACATTGCGTAATTTCCAGCACCATATGAGTTTCCAATTACTATGGTGAATTTGGGTACAACAGAATTGGCCACAGCGTTTACAAGTTTGGCGCCGTCTTTTATTATTCCTCCATGTTCAGCTCTGGAGCCAACCATGAATCCGGAGACGTCCTGAAGAAAGACGAGAGGGATACCTTTTTGATTGCAATTCAAAACGAATCGAGCTGCCTTGTTGGCCGAATCTGAGTAGATGACTCCGCCAACCTGCATTTCACCACTTTCTGTCTTTACGACCTTTCGCTGATTTGCTACGATGCCAACACTCCAGCCATCTATTCGAGCATATCCACATTCCAGGGTCTTGCCATATTCCTCTTTGTATCCAATCCAAGATCCGTCGTCAACAATGCAATTAAGAAGATCTGCTACATCAAATGGACTAGTCCGACTGGCAGGAAATATATCCAGAATCTCTGAGGATTTGCGAGATGGGTCTGTCGCTTTCTGCCTATCGAAACCGAGAACTTTTGCCTTCGCTTGGCGCCCAACGAGTTCTCTTATTCTTTCAAGACACGAAGCTTCATCCTTCATCAGATGATCGGTCACACCTGATATTTTGGAATGAGTTGCTGCTCCTCCTAAGGTTTCTTTGTCGACATCTTCACCGATAGCTGCCTTCACGAGAAATGGTCCAGCTAGAAATACTGAGCCACTCCCCTCGACAATCAGAGATTCGTCGCTCATGATGGGGAGGTAGGCACCCCCGGCGACACAACTGCCCATTATGGCCGCGAGCTGGGGTATGCCTTTGGAAGAGAGTTGAGCATTGTTTCTAAATATTCTTCCGAAGTGCTCTTTGTCCGGAAATATCTCGTCTTGCATCGGAAGAAATACTCCTGCCGAATCCACCAAATATATAATCGGAAGATGATTCTCTAATGCAATTTCCTGAGCTCTGAGGTTCTTCTTTGCCGTGATTGGAAACCAGGCTCCGGCTTTGACCGTGGCGTCATTTGCAACAATGACACATAGTCTTCCAGAGACTCTTGAAATGCCCATGACAGTCCCTCCTGCTGGACATCCACCATCTTCCTCGTACATGCCAAAACCAGTGAACAAGCCCAACTCATAGAATGTAGAGTCAGAGTCAATAAGTTTGTCGATTCTCTCTCTAGCGGTCCATTTGCCACGATCATGTTCACGATCAATTCTTTTCTGTCCTCCGCCCAACTTGATGATTTCAGTGAGTTCTTGCAGGGCTTGCCACTCGCTGAGGTGGTGATCTCTATTTTTTGTTTTTCTGTCGCTCAAGTGTCGAAAAGGTCTGTTGATAATTGAATTTTGATTCCGCCGGCCTTCTTTTTCTCCCTTCTGATACAATTGAAATACATGTCCTTTGTGCCCCAAGAAGGGACAGAAATTGTCCACATTCGATGCCGGTTTTGAAGCCGGCTCGGGATCTCACAAAAAACTCCTAAAAAAAGAAAAGCCCGATTCAAATTGAACCAGGCTTTCGAACAAATCGGCTGCAGTTAGACTATAGTACTAATCTTCTGCATAATCGAAGCTTTCTCTTCTCCAGAGTGCTCCTGAATCAAATTGACCATTCTGGCTAGGCTACCACGAGCTTTCTTGAGATCCTTTTCATCAATCTCACCCCACATCGAAGTAATTTGCTCTTTTACACGCTCCCAGCTTTCTTCCATTTTTTCGTCAGCCATGAATATATCCTCAGGTTTTTATTTGATCGAGTTGATTTTTCTACTCGAAGGCAACATTAAAAACGACAGGCAGGTCTAGTCTGTTCCAAGAAAAACTCGGTTAGATCTTTGACATGAAGGACATATATTGAGTAGTGCCTTGTTTTAAAAACTCGCAAATCTCCATCAATGAGCAAGAAAATCCCAGAGTCTAGTATTACTGTTTTCTCTCAGGAGAAACTGCTTCAAGTCTCCCTTGGCATTGTTGCTACTTTTGTTGTAGGCGTTGTTCTCTTGGAATTGCAAAGTGTTCTTTTGCCACTTGTCTTGGCGTTCTTTCTTGCCACGATATTTAAGCCTCTTTATCTCTTTCTAACAGGAAAGAAGATTCCTACGGTGATAGCCTTACTAGTCGTTCTAGTTTTCGTCGGGTTAATACTATTCCTGGTGGGATTCGTGGTCTACACCAGTGCTCAATCTTTGGTCACAGTTTTGCCACAGTACGAGTTGAAACTTAGGGGACTAATAAGAGGAATAGCTGAAAGTATTGAGACTTTAACCGCAGGATTGGGAATTGAAGCTTCTTGGGACGGAATTCTCGAGTCAATAAATTGGAGTTCGATATCTGGATATGTGACGACGGGTTTGGGATCCTTCATATCCATATTGACGAATCTCTTTCTGGTCTTAATTTTCATGCTATTTATTCTAGCTGGTAGCGGCGGGCTGAATAGGAAAATTGTAGAGGCTTTTTCCGATTCTAATTCTCGTCAAATTGGAGAAGTCATAACAACGATTGATGCCAGAATCAAGACCTATCTCACCACGAAAACACTCATTAGTCTTGGGACGGCAACCTGTGTGACGGTGATTCTGTGGGTTCTAGGAGTGGATTTTTTCCTTCTCTGGGGATTTCTTTCTTTCTTGCTCAACTTCGTTCCAAACATCGGCTCCATAATGGCCACGATTCTCCCATTTCTAATAAGCCTACTTCAGTTTGAATCGGCATTTATGCCTGTTCTAGTGCTGGTGTTGGTAGGGGGAGTTCAAATTGTTATGGGAAATGTAGTCGAGCCGAGAATGCTTGCAAGCGAATTGAATTTAAGTCCGGTCCTCGTTTTATTTGGGCTTATCCTTTGGGGGTGGCTTTGGGGAATCTGGGGAATGGTTCTCGCTATTCCGATAATTTCGACTATCAAGATCGTTTTTGAACAAATTGAGACCTTAAAACCAATTGCCGTTCTCATGGGTGCCGGCACAAGTAAATAGAGATAACATGGATCACACCGAATTGACAGGTGGCCTTCGCAGGATGATAGACCGTCTACATGAAGAAGGTACCGCTACAAAAGTTGAAGAGGCAGATGACTACCTGAGAGAGAGCGCTAATGCGGTCCTGATAGGGATGCTTTTGGATCAAAGGGTTCTTGCTGAAATAGCTTTTTGCGGACCTCTAAAAATAAAGCAAAGGATAGGTCATTTGGACTACGCCAAAATTGCAAAGATTGACGCCGAAAAGTTTGGGGCTGTTTTTTCCGAAAAGCCCGCGATTCATCGCTTTGTTAACATGATGGCTGGGCGCACACAGAAGCTCTGTCAATTTGTTGTTGACAATTACGATGGAGATGCCACCAAGATCTGGGAAGGAGCAGATGATCCGAAGGAATTTACCAAGAGGGTCGTAGCCCTACCAGGATTTGGCCCCGACAAGGCAAAGAAGCTCAAACATGCCTTGCACATCTTTGGTCATCGGCAAGTAAACTAGCATATGGGCTGAACTAGCAAAGTTGGCGGGCCCAATACAAAAAAAGCGACAAGAACCGAAGTCCTTGTCGCCACTCTAAGCTTTTGGGAATCTAGATCACTCCGATGCAGCTCCTGAGAGCATAGCCTCAAGCTCTTGTTGGAAAATTTGGAATGGTTGGGCACCTGATCCCATTTTCCATCCTTTGACCGTCACGCCGTCTTCCGCTAGCTCTCCGAGGACAAAGGTTGGAGTTCCTCTCACGCCCAACTTGTTAGCCACGGTCATGTCTTGAGTAACAGCTTCGGCATATTTGGAAGAATCTACACAAGCAGAAAATTCATCAGAATCTAAACCAATAACAGTACCGAAGTTAGTCCAGTCCTGCTTTTCGATTTCTTGGAATCGAGCAAACAGCTGGTCATGCATCTCCCAAAATTTTCCTTGGTCGCCTGCACATCGGGCAATCTCTGCCGCTTTTCTAGCCTGCTTGTGAAGAGAAATAAGGGGAAAGTCCATAAAGGCGTATTTAATCTTTCCGGTATCGACGTAATCCTGCATAAGTCTCGGATAGGTTTGAGTCGAGTATCGTGCACAATACGGACACTGAAAGTCACTCATCTCAACGACAGCATATTTCGCGTTGTCTGATCCCTTCACCGAGGCCTGAGAGATATTTACTTCCGCGTCTGATGCCGAGAAAGCGGGTTGTGGTAAGACTCTTCTTTCCTTTAGTGTCTTTATGAGAGCGTCAAACTCACCTCTCAATTCTGCTAGTTCATCTTTGACTTCTTGCAGTTCAGAAGACGGTTCTGCTACCTGGCAGTAAAGGTTGGTGTTGACCAAAAGGAAGGGCAGAGCCAAGGCCCATGCGTAGTTCCTTAATGCTTGTTTCATGTATTCGGTGTTAGGTCATAGACAGGAGAAATACGAGGCCTCCTTTCTGAATGTATTTATCCTCGAAAAAGCTAACCCAACTGGACACAGTGAGTTTCGTGTATCTCTTGGTTATGCCAGATCATGAAAGGTGTCTTTATAATGAAAGGAATAAACATGCTACGACGAATATGGAGTGGAGCAGTCCAAGGGGTGAATGCACTTCCTGTGCAAATCGAAGTTCACAAAGAATCAGGTTTGCCAAAATTTGTTGTGGTTGGTTTGCCCGACAAAGCTGTAAAAGAAAGTATCGACCGAGTTTTTGCAGCGGCAATGAACTCAGGCTTTCGGAGACCAAGGGGAAGGTTTGTCATAAATCTCGCGCCGGCAGATTTACCAAAAGAAGGTGCTTCTTTTGATCTACCCATTGCTTTAGGTCTCATTGCCGTCGATTTCGAGATTATTGATCAGAGTAAGCTTGACGATTATTTCATTGCCGGTGAACTCTCACTTGATGGAGATCTGCGACCGATTAAGGGAGTCCTTCCCCTCGCTTTACGGGCTAAGGCTTCAGGAAAAAAAGGACTGATTGTACCTAGAGAAAATGGACCTGAGGCATCGATGGTTGACGGATTGGAAGTGTATCCCGTTAACAATCTTGTTGAAGCCTTTAAAATTCTAATGGGCGAAACGGTTGAGTCTGTCTCTGTAAGTGAGAAGCAGGAGGCTTTCTTTCCTGAGGATGAGAAATTTGCTGGTGATTTTTCGGATGTGCATGGTCAAGAAAGTGTTAAAAGAGCAATTGAAATAGCAGCTACTGGAGGACACAATCTGCTTATGGTTGGAACACCAGGTTCGGGTAAAACTATGTTGGCCCAAAGAATTCCTAGTATACTTCCGCGAATGTCAAAGGTGGAGTCTATGGAGACCACCAAAATATACTCCGTAGCTGGCAAGTTAGGAGCCAAACAAAGCGTGATTTCTCGGCGACCTTTCAGGGCACCACATCATACGATATCAAATGCAGGACTGTGTGGAGGGGGAACGAATCCTAAACCAGGAGAAATGTCACTGGCGCACAATGGGATACTATTCCTCGATGAGCTCCCAGAATTCAGAAGACAAGCTCTAGAACTAATGAGACAGCCTTTGGAGGATGGATATATCACCATAAGTCGTGCTAGGGGAAGCATAGACTTTCCATCTCGATTTATGCTGATCGCCAGTATGAATCCTTGCCCTTGCGGTCATACAAATGATCCAAACAGAGAGTGCAAGTGTTCCCCTACTCAGACTCAACGATATCACTCCAAGATTAGCGGCCCACTTCTCGACAGAATAGATATTCAGATAGAAGTAGCCCCGGTAAAGAATAGGCAACTAGGAGATGGGATAAGGTCAGAATCAAGCTGTAAAGTGGCGAAGCGCGTCTCAAAAGGCAGATCAGTGCAAAAGGAAAGATTCTCAAAGACTACAGCCGTAATGTGCAACGCACACATGGGCTCGAAGGAGCTACGAGAATTTTGCGAAATATCTGGACAGCTTAAGGCTCTATTGGAGAAGGCCTCGCACAATCTAGGACTCAGTGCTCGTGGCTATACTAAGGTTATGAAAGTGGCTCGGACAATTGCTGATTTGGACGGAAGTATAAACCTTTCATCGAAACATCTTACAGAAGCCATCCAATACCGATCTGTTGAACGAACTCTTTTGTCATAGGAGCCAATCCAACTGAAGATACCAGATTGACGGTTCGGGCCTGCTTTCGCTCTGCTCATGAAATGCTTTCGAACAAGTGTTTAACCGTTTCGTTGTTTAATCATCAGAGTAGCACATGACTAGGGGAAATAATCACTGAACACATGGCAGCACGAGCCTTGGAATTCACAAGTACGTTTGTAGAAAGAGCGCAGAATGGAGACGAGTCTGCAAGAGACGCCATTCTGAAAAAAATTCAGCCAATCGTTCGTGCCTTCTTTATCAAGAGAATCGGGATCAAGCCAATTGTTGATGATCTTGTGCAAAACACATTGCTCAGAACTTTTAGAGGTCTTCCGGATCTTCGTGAATCGAATAAACTGATGGGCTTTGTAATGAAAGCCGCGTTGTTTGAGCTGCAAGATTACTATAGAGGTAGATATAGTCTAAAGGAAAATCTTTTTGATCCAGAAATCCCACCTAGTCATCCAATGGAAAAACAGAATAGTGCGGCGGTTCTTGATGTGGAGACAGCTCTTGCAAAATTGAATCCAAAAGCTCGAAAGATAATTGAGCTTCGCGAGTATGGTTATCAGTATAAAGAGATTGCTGAGATGGTCAATACCACTGAAGCAGCTGTCAAGATGCAGGTTAAAAGGGCATTCTTGAAAATGAAAGACGTTCTCTATGGACAAGCTGACGATTGACAGTCGAATTTGGCGCCTTCGGTTACCAATTCTTACATTTAAGCGGCTAAATCATACAAAAGGCCGGCCTTGTCCGGTTTCGATAACCCAACTTCAAATTGTATGGCTACATCGTTAGAGGATATTCTAGTTTTAGGAGACCTGAACGAAGCTGAACGTGCCCAGCTGTTAGCAGAATCTGCTGGCAAAAAGGATTTTCAAATCGAACTCCATTCTTGGCGAAACTTGGTCAAAGAGGTCGTAGGAGAGTCGCTTGACCTGTTCGAAAATCGAGGTCTTTTAGTTTGTTACCAACTTCGAGAAAAAGGCTTTGATGATTTATTGACAGTCGAGGAATCCAAGTCATTAAACTTCTCTCATGAAAGGATCAAGGAAGCTCTGAAACGGAGCTCTGGCCTGAGAGCGATCGGAAATCGAATTGGAACAGAGATCGACGATTTTAAAGAAGCCTGGTCAATCCACGAAGGTGAGGCGCAGAAAGGCGATCGCATCGAAAAGTCAACCGAGAAATCATCGAAATGGCAACCAGTTGTACCCCAAGGTCGGGTTTCCTGGAAGCTTATAGCGGCCAGTCTTACGATTCTCATCGTTGCGGCCTTGGCATTGAAGAACTTCGATTCTGACAGAGCGGAAGTCATAGTCGCAGACACTCAAATAGAGAATATCAGCTTGCCCGATGGTTCTAGCGTCAGACTCATCCCAGGGTCAACCTTGAGATATCGAACTTATGGAGATGTCGGTTTTGAAAGAAACGTCGAGCTCCTCGAAGGCAAGGCATTTTTCGACATTGTCAAATCTACAAATCCATTTACCGTTTCGACACCAACCGCAAAGGCAACAGTTTTAGGTACTTCTTTTGGCATGGAAGCCAGTCGTTTTTTTACCGAAGTTGTTCTTGCTGAAGGTTCAGTTGTCCTTGCTGACAAAGATGATGGAAATGACAAGGTAATTCTGGAACCAGGACAAATGAGTCGTGTGACGCTTGAGGGTGATGTTTCTAGACCTCACAGAGTTGACGTTGCTGATGCTTTGCATTGGACTGACATGTTCATTTTTAGATCGACAGAGTTAAAAGAAGCCTTGAGCAGAATATCAGAGTATTATGGCGTAGATATTGAAATTGAAGAGGAATTTGGCTCAGATAAAATCAACGCGACCTATGATTATGGAGTTGGAGTTGATTACATTGTGAATACCATTGGAGAAACTCTTGGAGCGGATGTCATAAAGACAACCAAGGGATTCAAATTGACGAACTGACCTTAAAGGTCAGAGGAGATCTACATTGAAGAGAGAAAGAACCGGAGAACGAGTTTCACCGCTCGTCGACATGCTTTTCTATTCTCGTGCTTTATTCACGAGCGTTCTATTTCTCGGCCTATTCATATCAGTTAATTCGTTAAGCGCTCAGCAAATTCGTTTGGAGCCAGCCTCGGTTCAGGAATCGCTCGAACAAATTCGGGCTGATCTTGGAGTAGACATAGTTTTTGGCGAAAGATTGGTAGCAGGTCGAAGCCATGATTGTAGCTATCGAGGCTCGAATTTGATGAATGCTCTAGAATGCGTCCTTTCATCTTCCGGCTTAAATGCAAGAAAACTTTCCTCGCGGCAAGTACTCGTCTTTGCAGATCCTAAGGAAAGCCATACTGCCGTTGAACTAGATTTCACTGTATATGAGGGAAAGGTCCTAGACCATGAGACCAATCTGGCCATCGCAGGCGCCCATATACTGCAGCGTGAGTTGAAGCTAGGGGCAATTACCGATAGTAAAGGCCGGTTCAAATTCGAACTACCGCTTGATTCGGATTTGAGCGTCAGCATTTCGCACATTGGATATCGGAAGTCGAAGCAAAATCTTTCCGACCTTAACAACTTCAAATTAAAGCCGGCTTCTTTTTCTGGAATCGAGGTCATTGTGGACGCCGCTCATCGGACCGAAGAGCTGAGCACTTTCGAAATTGCGAGAGCAGAACTTGATTTGATGAATGATCCGCGTTCCGAGAGCTCAGCATTTTCCTCGAACGGTTTTGTGTTTCAGCCTGTTCAATGGCTACCGGGAATACGAAGGACTGGTGAGGTAGGTGGAAACCTACTGGTACGTGGTGGCCTTCCAGACCAGAACCAATTTCTTTTGGATGGTGCTCCGGTTTATCAGCCATGGCATGCGCAGGGGCTAGTTTCCATTTTGGAGCCTTCGAGTATCAAGTCACTTGATATCTACGACGCTGTCATCCCAGCTCGCTATGGAGGAAGGCTTTCCTCGGTAGTTGATGCAAAATTGAAATCTCCAAGCTCCTACGATTACAGTGGCAGCGCTTCGATGGGTTCATTCAGCACCTCCCTTAACGTAGGCGGCCCCATTTCACGTTTAGGCAGATTCTCTATAGGAGGGAGAGTTTCGCATGCAGGACTGCCGGGTTCCTCTCTTCCAGATACTCGAAGAACGGCTCTCATGGATGTTTCATTTTACGATGTTTTCTCCCGCTACGAACTCGATATTAACCGGAACCGGCGCGTCTCGGCAACCCTTTATCTGGCAGGAGATAATCTTTCTAGTTCCGGACAGGAATTCTCCATGCTCGAGTACCTAAATGGTCAGGTCTTTCAACAATCCGATTCTGGATGGAACACCAAACTCCTTTCGCTTACCGACCGGCAAATTCTAGGAACGAAAACCTTATTGAATACGACTATTTATGCTTCGTCTTACCAAGCTTTCGATGGTAGTCTTTCTTCAGCCGATTCTGATCTGGGGTCGGAATCAAAGGATGATTTGGATATGAGTCCTAATGTTGGGGTCTCCGACATTGGGCTTAACTGGGACTGGTCAACTTGGCTAGGCGACAGCCATGAGGATGAATTTGGTCTTTCTCTGGGATATCAAAATTACTATTGGCTTGATCGAGTGTTTGGTGCAAGACTTGAGAATCAATATCGAAGAGAGGCGAGCGTTTACGGGCAGGATGTTTGGTCATTGGGAGAGGCTTGGGAAATAATGTCGGGTCTAAGATTGAGCTACCAGTCTGCTGTCGAAAGAATAGCCATTCTGCCCCGAGGGGAGATAAAATTCACTCCGCTAGGGAAAAAGCTTCAGGCCTCCTTGGGCTATAGCCGTCAAGTACAATACAATCAAAGAGTAATAGAAGAGTCAGCACTTGGAGCTGGATATGCAATGAACAATTGGATACCGAGTGGAAAAGGATTCTTGGATCCTGCATTTAGCGAAGATCTTCACTTCAAAATATTCTCGGGATACAAAGACAGATTGACATTTAGCGCTGATGCATATTGGCGCAAAATGACAAACGTGCTTGTTGGACAATCCGAGAGATCACTTGGCTTGGATCTAGGCACTTCATTTATCGATAGGTCAATACCTTTCATTTCCACTCTGCCATTTTCTCCTGGGAATCTTCGGTCCTACGGAACAGAGTTTAGTATGCTTTTTGCAAAACCTGGTTTGAATTCGTGGATCAGTTACACCTATTCGAGCTCAATGATAAATGAGCAAGGATCTGAAAGGTGGATCGCTTCACCCTACCATGCGCCGCACTTATTGAAAGGTGCATTTACTAAAAACTTAGGTAGTTTGTCTCTGACTCTAGCAGGACAGTATAGTAGTGCCTATCCTTTCTCGGCTTGGTCCGTTGATGTAAACTATCAAGCGATGCCGAGCTACTTCAGACTTGATGGTGGCTTGGGTTATGATTTTGCAATCTCCAAATATCAAGCAAACTTGCAAGTTCAGATTTACAACCTGACTGGTAATGATAACTTGATTGCACAGAGCGTCCTAGTAAATGGAGTTCCTAGTGTCCAGAAAAAGGAGGGTATTGGACTCTGGCCCAATCTCAAGTTTACCTTCGATTTTTAGTTGGGAGATCAAGGTCAGCTAAAAACTAATCCTGCTGAGATAAGATCTGCGCTCTATCAATTCCTCAGCTATCGCCCGAGAACTAGATCAGAGACTGTATCAAAATTTCGAACGATTGTAGGAAACGTCCATGATGTTGATTCTTATCTGGAGGAGTTCGAGGAACTAGGTCTAATTGATGATAGGCAGTTCGCATTGGATTTCATCGACGTCCGGTTGAGATCTAAGAATCACGGTCACATCAGAATTAGGCGAGACCTGGTGAGAAAGGGCATCGCCACTCGTTGGATAGAACAAGGAATGGCTTCGCTTGTAAATTCCGATTTGGAAATCGAGGCTGCTCAAAAGTCAATCGCAATGCGATGGCAAAGAAAGGGCAATGCTCTGACGAAAAAAGACTTCGATAAAATTCGAGCTGCCTTACGCCGACGGGGTTTCGATTATGAGACAATAAAGAAGGCGCTTGATGGCTATGAATGGAGTTAAACTATTCCGCAAGGCAATCGTATAGGCCGTCGTTGTCAATGCCTGTCGACTAATTACCATGCGCCGCATTTCTTTAGACAGATTCCTAAGAGGATTGCTCCTTGTTGTATCACTAGGAGTGATTCTTTGGCTTCTCTTTCTCCTAAAGGATCTAGTCCTTTTTCTAATAATTGGTCTTCTGGTAGCGGCAATGATGAGCCCCTTGGTTTCCTTTTTTCAGAGGAGAGGCGTTTCTCGAGGTATTTCATCTGTAGTTACTCTCTTACT
The DNA here is from genome assembly GCA_965250215.1 of Rhodothermales bacterium. Lineage (GTDB taxonomy): Bacteria > Bacteroidota > Rhodothermia > Rhodothermales > DATKEJ01 > CBDFNN01. The sequence goes on from CBDFNN010000004.1 coordinate 1,764,027, forward strand.
CTTTCTGGCAATATTTGGCGCTGTCCTAGCCTCATTGGTACCCTTTATTGGTCAGCAAGCCGAAGACTTGTCAGACCTAGTGACTCTTTCTCGTCTTGAGTCGGCAGCTGGCGCCATAGAATCCTTTATAAGTGGATATTTACCACTTCCGAAAGGAGCGCTTGTGGAGGGAATAGGACGAACTTTTGAGGCCCTCTTCCAGTCGGACAGAATTACCTCTTTGGCGGGATATACCCTAGGTATTTTTACAAACATACTTTTTGCCGCCTTGGTGATTCCTTTTTTCGCCTTTTTCTTTGTCAAAGATGGTGTACAAATTCGGCAGGCGATTTTTAGATGGGTCCCCAATCGATACTTCGAAATATTTATTGATCTATGGAGTAAAATTCAAATCAATCTTGGGAAGTACTTTTGGATACTGCTTCTTCGGACAATCCTTGTTGCTCTTGTCACTGCAGTATTGCTCTATTTCGTTGGCTTGGATTTTGCCTTGACAGTCGGGATATTCACTGGAGTGGTGAACATCATTCCTTACTTTGGCCCGGTCCTTGGTTTCGTAGCGGCAATTATCGTTGCGATTGTTCAGACGGGAAATTTCGCCCTCGTTCCTGGGGTTCTATTGGCGGTTGGAATAATTCAAGGTATCGATGCGATTATCCTCCAGCCTTACCTCTTTTCAAAGGTCTCGAAAATGCATCCCGTTATTATTCTATGTGCCGTTATTGTTGGAGCCGAATTGGGTGGAATTCTTGGCATGCTAGTAGCTATACCGGTATTGACGATGGTTAAGGTTACAGCTGGTCAGCTCCGATGGTGCATTAGGAATTATCACGTTTTCCGAGGAAAGACAGCTTGAAGAGACTCTCAACACAAGATGTTTACCTCGGTATTTTAGCCTTCCTTGGTTTTCTTTCGGCGATATTCATTTTGCCAGAGCTCCATCCGACGGCAGCTTGGGAAGAGTCAATTTCCAGACAAGAGGTTCGACAAATAACGGAACGTTTTCTGAAAGAAAACGGCTACCTAAAAGGCAATGTCGACTACGATATAATTAAGAGCTTTGACAAAGATCTGCTCCATTCCCTTCAGTACAATATGGGGCGCCAGGAAAGCATGGATTTCTTGCGGAATGGTGGACTCGAACGAGTTCCAGCCTTTTACTGGGAAATTGGGATCAGGAGAGAAATCGACGACACGAGAAGAAAGGATTATACACTTAGATTGAGTACTAGTGGAGACATAATTGATTTTGACAACGACTCAGTGGATTCAGGATCTGATGGTGATAACGAAAAAGCGCTAGCGAGTATTAAGGAAATCACGGACCGTTCGATTGGTATTCCACCACCAAGATCTATTGCCCCAGATTCAATTAGAAGAGCACTTCCTGGGCGATTCGTAAACAGAATTAATGATGTTGCAAATTTCCATTTGGAAAGAAGCGTTATTGCTCGCAGTGCCCAACTGGATTCAACGTCTATGGAAGGGAATGCTATTGGATCTGCGGATATTTATTATTCAGGCCAGGTCGAGGGTTCTGGGCATCGATTCAAAACTACAATGGAGATCTCAGCGGTGACCGGTGTCCTGCATGATATGAGAACGAGCTTTGTCCCGATTACAAGTTCTGAGGACTCGGCTTTCGTTGACTCCAAATTCCTTGGCATAAATACCGACGGAACAACCTGGGAAGAATTAAGCAGCTCGCTTGTCGAGATTCACTTTTTCATGGCAATTTTTGTATTAATTCTTTTAGGGCTGATTTTTGTTATTTCCTTTATTAAGCGTTTGGGTGCCGGACAGATTGATCGGAAACTGGCTTTCCGTCTGGCTATCGTTTGCGCGACTTGCGCAGCCCTGAGTAACTTAGCACAAGCCTTTGGATCAGGTGAATTTTCTAGTTTCGGTTCACAACTTACATTCTGGTTGTCCTTAGCAGGTAGCCTACTTGTCGCGGTTCTCGTTGGTCTACTTATGTTTGTCATAGGCGGGGTGACACACACGATCTCGCGTGAGGTTTGGCCAGTGAGGCTCCGAGAAATTGACATGTTGTGGAACGGGCAGTTTTTTAACAAGCCAATTGCCAGATCTATAATTCGTGGGGTATCAGTTGGTGCCGCACTGTTTTTACTCTGTGTTGTCTTCTTGTGGATCACAGATGCACCCATTTTCTTGGGCGAAAGCCAGTCATTCCTGTTTCACAAGAATCCTAAACCCGCTCTTATACAGGTATTCGCTACAAATATTTGGACCAGTTATTTAATCGCATCGGTCCTTTTCTTAGGAGGACTTGCCTTCTTCCATCGAAAAAAGAATGGCACAATTCGATTCTATTTAATTGCTGCTCTGTTTTCGATGTTACTGGCAAATGCACCGCTTCAGGTTTCGGGTATTTTCGCCAATATTTCCTTGGTAACACTATCCGGCTTGGTGCTTGCTTGGTCGTTCAAAAATCATGGATTTCTTGTGTCTTATCTCGGGCTAGCCAGTTGGTATCTAATTTGGATGAGCCGTTCGCAATCGATTGCAGTAGGAGGCTTGCCCGTGGTATTTCTAATAGCGATTGGCATCCTGACCACTCTACTTTGTTTGGCGTTTATCGGTTTGCGAAGCGAAAAGGATCACGATGATATTCGTGCCTACAAGCCTGCCTATCTAGATGAGGAAGAAAAGAAACAACGAATGTTTAGAGAGCTCGAAATTGCTCGTGAGGTGCAAAACTCCTTTCTGCCTCAGGAGATGCCATCGATTCCGGGCCTTCAAGTTGCTGCCATCTGTGAAGCAGCAACGGAAGTGGGAGGGGACTATTTTGATCTTATAAATCTTGATGATGGCAAATTTGCCATGGTTATCGGGGATGTAAGTGGGAAAGGAATACAGGCAGCCTTTTATATGACACTAGTCAAAGGCTTTATTAGGTCACTCTGTGAAATAACACAATCGCCAGCAGAATTACTCCGGCGAGCCAACTCACTCTTTTTCGAAAATTCTGAACGAGGAACCTTCATTTCCATGATTTATGGAGTCCTTGATACAAAAGCGCAAACCTTAAAATTTGCTCGAGCTGGCCACAATCCCTTGCTGTTAAAGAGATCACCTAGCCAAATTGCAGAGGTTATTCAACCTGCTGGAATGGGCATGGGTTTGGTTAAGGGACCTGGATTCGATGAATCTATTGAGGAAGTTTCCATTTCCCTGAGACAAGGTGATGTCCTTGTATTTTATACCGACGGATTTTCTGAGGCTATGAACTCTAAGAACCATCTTTACTCAGATGAAAGGTTGACTGAGTTTGTGTCGGCAAATGGACACTATTCTGCAGCTGAAATTCTAGAACGGACTCTGGGCGATGTGAGGGAGTTTGTCGCTGATGCTGAGCAACACGACGATATGACCATGATAGTTGTAAAGCTGGATGAGGCACCGAGTGATCGATGATTTCGATACTTCGAAGGCCGTTAAGGCGTTCAGAGAACTATGTGCCGATAGATTCGGAAAACAAAGTTTTCCCGCAGCAATGGCGCTTGTTTTGGGCTCAGGATTCAATCCGGTTCTTGAGGCCGTCAGTGATAAAATTGTCCTTAAGACTTCAGAAATTAACGGCTTTCCCAGCTCGACCGTCAAGGGGCACGACGGGGCGATCGTTTTTGGGAAGTTGAACGGGACTGAAGTATTAATTCTTTCGGGAAGGATTCATGCTTATGAGGGGCACCCTATTCGCAGTCTTGGTTTATTTGTCGAGCTATGTTCTAACGCAGACATAGGACGTATCATTTTCACCAATGCTGCCGGGTCAATGGTAATGGACATGCCACCTGGAAGTGTCATGTTTATCGAAGACCAGATTAATATGTCATTCAAAAGTCCGCTTCGTGGCCCTGTAGCAGAGCTCGGTCAGCGTTTTCCGGACATGTGCGAACCTTTTGATCTTGCCTGGACAGAGAAATCAAGAAAGGCATGTTTAAAGAAGGGATTGGAGACCTTTCGAGGAGTTTATTTATGGACCATGGGCCCATGTTATGAAAGCAAGGCAGAAATTAATTTTTTCAGATTTCTGGGAGCAGACGTAGTTGGGATGAGCACCGTCGGTGAAGTAATTAAGGCAAAAGAGCTAGGATTGTCAGTACTTGGCTTATCTTTGATTTCGAATCACGCGACGGGACTTTCGCCTCAGGAATTGTCTCATCAAGAGGTATTGCAAAGTGGAAATGATGTTAAGGACAATCTTGTTGAGATAATAAGTTGTTGTTTGTAACAAGATAGAATGAGGGTATTGGAATTGATTCGCTCGCATGTTGTAGTTTTCAAATGTGACCCGATTATCGAATTCATTTGATTTCCCGACTTTTTCGGATATTTTCGGACTGTTCGAGGCAAAGTCTTGACCCCTTAAGTCCCGTGGGTAATTCTTGTCTCAAGCATTCTACCATCGACACTAAAACCAACGATCCGCAGCGATCTACAATAAAGGAACAGGATTTTGTTAAGTAACTTTTTCGGCAAGCGAACAAAAGAAGAAGAAGAAAAGGTTGAAGAAATTATTCAACCGGAAGTCGAGACCAAGCCACCGCATCAGCAGGACTATTCTGACAATCACGGGGGAGGTTCACGTCAGCGAAACGAAGTTTATTCCAAACGCGTTCTTGCTGGAAAGCGAACTTATTTCTTCGATGTAAAATCGACGCGATCTGGAGAGGACTACTTCGTTACAATTACTGAAAGCAAGCGAGTTGGTGAGAGACAATACGAAAAGCACAAGATTTTCCTATACAAGGAAGACTTCGGCAAATTCGTCGCCGCAATGCATGAGACGATTGGTCACATTCAAGACGAGCTGCTGCCTGGGTATGATTTCAGAGGACTTCCCGAATTGACAAAGCCGGAGGATGTTGACGATTTCGAGTAAGAGCGAATTCTAGCTTTTAGACCTCTCAGGGCGATACCTATTCATTTCTGATTCGATCAATTTCGTTCGGACTTTTCTATCTTCTCTTATGAAGAAGAACGTAGAAGAGTTAGTGGCTAGAATTAATCCACAAGTTCGGCGAGAGGTTGCTTATGCCGTCGGGACTTTTGAGGATATTAGTGTCAAAATCAATCAGAACGAAAATCCTCTTGACCTTCCGAAGGATCTTAAGCGAAAGATTCTAAAGGGACTCGGAGAGATTGACTGGAACCGGTATCCTGACCGTTTCGGTGACGATCTTAGGAAAGTTTTATCTGTCAATTTTGGTATTCATGAAGATGGAATACTGCTTGGAAATGGATCCAATGAACTGGTCTACCTGCTGACAAGGTGTCTCTTGACTGAAAATTCCAAAGTCGCCTTGCCCGATCCCATGTTTTCTCTCTACGAAAAGGCCGTGAGACTTCAAGGAGCAAAAACGATCGAGTTGCCTGGAGATGAAAACTTCGACCTTGAAATTAACGCGACCCTGGACCTGTTAAGGAGAGAGGATCCCGATCTTGTAATCCTTACTTCTCCAAATAATCCGACAGGCAGAGCTATTTCAATCGAGAATGTCGAATCGATTCTAAAGGTCAGTCAAGGATATGTACTCGTGGATGAGGCCTACTTTGAGTTTTTGGAAGGGCCTAATGCCTTGTCGTTAATGAAGAGCTACCCTAATCTTATAGTCTTAAGGACCTTCTCAAAAGCTCTCGGACTTGCAGGAATTCGGATTGGGTACATCCTAGCCCATCCACAAATAATGGATGAGTTCTACAAACTTAGGCTCCCTTTTATGATCGACAGGCTGAGCTCTTTCATTGCCACATCAATATTGAAAGACACTGGGCTTTTGACGGAGAGATTGAACATGCTAAAGACCGAACGAGATAATATGTACAGTGAGCTTAGTTCAAGGAGCGACCTTCAAGTAATTCGACCTCAAGCTAATTTTATTCTATTCAAGAGCTCAAGGAAATCTGTGGATTTAATTAAGGATTTGGCTAGAAAAGGTGTTTTGATTCGGGACATGAGCGGATATAAAAAGCTGAAAAACTATGTACGAGTCAGCGTTGGCACACCGAGTGAGAACAAGATATTTTTGAGGGCGTTATCGGATTGCGGTTTGAATTAGCGAGCGTGTAATAAATGGACTTGATTCAAGTAGAAATTCTCGGCCTTTCCTCCAGCTCTTCATCGGGTGGAGCTTTTGCTCTAGTATTGAGAGAGTTAGAGGGAACGAGGCAACTTCCGATCATCATCGGGGGCTTCGAGGCACAGGCGATCGCTCTGGAGTTGGAGAATATTGAGCCTCCACGCCCGATGACTCATGATCTCTTAAGAGATTTGTTTGAGTCGGTGCATGCCGAGGTCAGTTTTGTTGTCATTAATGAATTAAAAGATGGCACATTTTTCGCCCGAGTAACTTTTACTCACGATGGTTCAGAATCGGAGTTGGATGCTAGACCAAGTGACGCTGTAGCGCTCGCGGTTCGGGTTGAAGCACCGATATACGTGACGGAGGCTGTCTTAGAAGAAGCGGGGATACCTTCAGAAGAAAGTGATGGTGGACCGCAAGAGTTTGTAGTAGAAGAAAGCGAAGCCGTCATTTCCAGCAGTCCTTTGGAAGATCTGACCCAAAAACTAAATAAGGCTATCGAAGAAGAGGATTATGAGCAAGCAGCCATTCTTAGAGACGAAATTGAAAGAACAAAGAAATCCTAGGAGTTGCTTGTCTCATCTTCATTCTTATCCTAGCCAAAAGTGAAAACAGAACAGATTCCTTTCTCTTCACTTCCGGGATTTTCAACTCTATTCAAAGACTACGTCGAGGGGCATGAAAACCTCCAACCTTTCTACAATGGTAGTTACAATTCAGAGTCGGCAATTGTAGGGCGGTGTGATCATCTTCGATCTCGATTGAGAGAAAATCCTGAGCTTGGAAAGGCACTGCGAGAACAAAACTCCCGCTGGCGTGCGGATGACTTAACTTTCCAAAATATTGACAAATTAAGCTCAGGTAATAGCCTTGCTGTTGTCACCGGTCAACAGATTGGTTTGCTGATAAATCCGCTGTACATCATATACAAGGCGATTACCGCTATTCAGCTTGCACGAGATGTATCTGAAAAAACAGGCTTTGATTGTGTGCCAATATTTTGGATGGCTACAGGAGATCACGATTTTGAAGAGATTCGTTCCGCCTCCTTCCCCAACGAAAATGGTCTTGTCTCCTATGATATAACCAGACCGAGTGGCTATTCAGGTCCAGTTGGCAGGATTTTACTCGAGCCAGAGATCGAGAAGTTGAGCACAAAATTGAGATCAATGCTCCCTGCGAGAGAGGGATTAGAATCTGTAATTCAATTGGTGAGCTCTACTTATAAGGCAGGTAGAAGTCTTGAGGATGCATTTGGCAGTCTAATCACAAAATGCTTCGAAGGGACCGGAATAATTGTTGTAAGTCCAGATGATGCCAAACTGAAGAAAATAGTTCGACCTCTCTTCCGGCAGGAATTGGAAGACTCTCAAGGTATCTATGATGCGCTTTCAAAACAATCCGGTGAGCTAGAAGGGAGTTACAAAATTCAGGTTGAACCTACTCTTCACAATCTATTTTATGTTGATGAGATAAGCAGGTCCAAAATCAGCTATGAAGGCGGGAGTTGGGTCGCTCACAATGAAAGAATCGATGAGTTCACTCTACTCAAGCGACTAGATGCAAAACCAGAAATGTTTAGTCCGAATGTCGTTCTAAGGCCCTTGATGCAGGACAGTCTTTTTCCAACAGTGGCCTACGTAGCTGGGCCGGGAGAAACCTCCTATTTTGCTCAGCTGAAAGGCGTTTATGAATGGGCTGACATGGAAATGCCCATAATATATCCGCGTGCAAGCGTCACTCTTCTTGAGTCGAAAATCTCTAAATCACTCGAGCGCTTTGGACTTAAATTTCAAGATCTTCAACACCATGATCCAAATGACTTTTTCAAGGATGTCGCGATAGATTCGCTTTCTGTAGATTTAGAGGAAGTCTTCGGGAAATTGGAAAAGGAGATTGGTCTTGCATTTTCCGAGTTGGGAGATCAAGTTGGCCGAATTGACCGGAATATGAAAAAATCCTCCAAGGCAAGACAGGTAACGGTCGAAAAGCAAATCGCAGCTTTGAAGAAGAAAGTTGTCCGAATTCAGAAAAACAAAATGAGTGAAGTGGGAGGGCAGATCGGAGATGTGTTTCACCACTTGCTTCCACAGGGTGCATTGCAAGAGAGAAAAATATCTGCGCTGTTCTATCTATCGAGATTTGGTCCAAACCTTATTCGCGATCTACTAGGTCACGTTCTTCTAGATACAAGCAAACACCAATTGATTAAGATGTAGGCATCAGGCTGTGTTCGACTAGGATGCACCTATTACGAATGTACTCAATGTCATTCCCTTCAGCCAAAGTCTTAGCATCATCGGACGAAACTCCCAATTGTGTCCAAATCACGGGAATTTTGTGTTTGAGTAGGATGGATCTTTCAAGTGCCATTTGAACAATTTGAAAGACATGCTCGGGTCGGCGAAAGACATTGACGATGTCTATTTCGATATCACTTGGAATTGATGCAAGATCAGGATAGGAAGCGATCCCTTGAATTTCTTTCGCGAGTGGATTTACGGGAAGAACGTTAAAACCCTGCTTCAATAAATACCGAAAAATCTTATTGCTTTCTCGGTGATGTCTCGGCGAAGCTCCAACTACAGCGATAACTCTTGACTCAGCTAGAATTTGATGTGGTGATCTACCCATTACGCCTGTTTGTTTGCCAGCAACCTTTGAATGGACAACACGTACTTTTTTGCTATTTGTTCGGCCCGTCCATCACAAGAAAATCAGAGTCACACAGCTATGTCCTTCTATCCGTTTGATGATATCGAAACGAAATGGCAGAAGTATTGGCAGGAAAACAAGACCTTCCGTACTCCGCAGGAAATCGATACGACTAAACCGAAGTACTATGTCTTGGACATGTTTCCATATCCCAGTGGCGCTGGCCTCCACGTAGGTCATCCAGAGGGTTATACGGCAACCGATATTTTAGCTCGGTACAAGCGAATGAAGGGTTTCAATGTTCTTCATCCCATGGGTTGGGACGCTTTCGGGCTTCCTGCTGAGCAGTATGCTCTTGACACGGGTACACATCCGAGAGACACGACGGTTGAAAATATTGATCGATTCAGAGGTCAATTGCAAAGACTAGGATTTTCGTACGACTGGGATCGCGAGGTCGCCACTATTGATCCAAAATATTATCGATGGACTCAATGGATCTTCTTGCAGCTCTATAAAAAGGGCCTAGCCTATCAGGCAGAGGTGCCAGTAAACTGGTGCGCAGCCCTTGGCACTGTCCTAGCGAACGAAGAAGTAATTGACGGCAAGAGTGAACGCGGAGGTCATCCCGTGGAGCGACTGCCGATGAAGCAGTGGATGTTGAAAATTACAGCCTACGCTGATCGACTTATCGAAGACTTGGAAGATCTTGATTGGCCCGAAAGCATCAAGGAAATGCAGCGGAACTGGATTGGTCGTTCAGAAGGTGCCGAAATCGAGTTCAAGATTGTTGATAGTGATGAGGTATTGAAAGTATATACTACTCGACCGGATACGATTTTTGGCGCAACCTATATGGTTGTGGCTCCCGAGCATAAACTCGTCGACGCTATTCGCAAAGAAAGCCAAGGGGAAGCAATTGAAAGCTACATCAAGCAGGCTCAGAACAAAAGTGATCTAGAAAGGACGGAGTTGCAGAAGGACAAGACAGGCGTTGACATTGGAGCTCGCGCTATCAATCCTGCAAACGGTGAGGAGATTCCTATTTGGATAGCAGACTATGTCCTGGCGACCTACGGCACTGGAGCTATTATGGCTGTACCAGGTCAAGACGATCGGGACTGGGAGTTTGCAGAAACATTTGATCTTGAGATTCGCCGGACGGTCCAGACACCGGATGGATTTGAGGGCAAGGCCTATACTGGAGATGGTCTTGCTATAAACTCAGGTTTTCTTGATGGAATGAAAATTGCGGAGGCCAAATCGGCAATGATCACATGGCTAGAGGAGAATAATCATGGATACAAGAAGGTCAATTACAGGCTAAGAGATTGGCTTTTCAGTAGGCAGCGCTACTGGGGAGAGCCCTTCCCGATCGTTCATACAGAAGATGGCCACTTCGCTGTTCCAGAAGAGGACCTTCCTGTCGCCTTGCCAGACGTGGAGTCTTACAAACCATCTGGAACTGGAGAGAGTCCGCTTGCCACCATCGATACTTGGATTAATACGACTCATAAAGAATCAGGAAAACCAGCCCGGCGAGAGACGAACACAATGCCTCAATGGGCCGGTTCATGCTGGTACTATCTCCGATTCATCGATCCAGATAACAAGGATAATCTTGTTGATCTAGAAGCTGAGAAATACTGGATGCCTGTCGATCTTTATGTTGGTGGTGCTGAACATGCGGTACTGCATTTGCTTTATGCCAGATTCTGGCACAAAGTTCTTTTCGATCTTGGAGTAGTATCCACTAAGGAACCATTCCAGGAATTATTTAACCAAGGAATGATTCTGGGTGAAGTTGAATACACAGGATACATTCAGGAGAAGGGCGATTGGGTTTCTGTGGAAGAGGTCGATCGTGAGGGGATGACTTCTGCCCAAGATGAGATTCTTCGGTCGGTCAAACTGGACCCATCGAAAGTCACTAAGAAAGGCGATCATTTTGTGCTTGTGGAGGACGAGTCTATCGTTGTTAATTCGAGAGCCCACAAAATGAGTAAGAGCCGGGGAAATGTGGTCAATCCAGATGAAATTGTAGATCGGTTTGGCGCAGATTCGCTGAGACTTTATGAAATGTTTATGGGCCCACTTGATCAGGTCAAGCCTTGGAGCACAAAAGGCGTAGAGGGCGTTTTCCGCTTTCTTAATCGTGTCTGGAGGTTGTTTACGGATGGAGAGGAAGGAGCTCTGAGTCACAAAATCAGCGATGACGAAGCCACTAAGGACCAGTTGCGTCTCCTTCATAAAACGATCAAGAAAGTAAGCGAGGACGTAGAGGGTTATAGATTTAACACCGCTATTTCCTCGATGATGGAGTTTGTCAATGAAGCCAATTCTTGGGAGAGTTTGCCTTCCTCAATCTTGAAGGAATTTGCTCTCTTGCTGTCCCCCTTTTCTCCCCATCTTGCAGAGGAGTTGCATGAGAAGCTTGGTGCTAGTGAGACTTTGGCCTATGCCTCATGGCCTATACTTGACGAAAGTTATCTCGTGAAAGATACGATTGTGCTTCCCTTGCAAATTAATGGTAAAGTTCGAGCTAACATTGAGGTGTCTCCCCAAATTTCGAAGGAAGACGTTCTCAGCTTGGCGAAAGAGAATGAGAATATCGCCAAATATCTTTCCGAAGGTGAGCTTAGAAAAGAAATCTACGTTCCTGGTAGAATTGTAAATTTTGTTGTTAGCTAGGTATCAAGTATCTCTCATAACACGAGATTGAGTAATCTAATCGATAAGAACAAGCTTGACATACTGGCATTTGGAGCGCATCCCGACGATGTTGAGCTCTGCTGCGGAGGCACTGTTCTCTCGCTTGTGGCAAAGGGTTACAAGGTCGGAGTCGTGGATATCTCTGAAGGGGAGCTGTCCAGCAGAGGAAGCGTTGATTTACGCAGGGAAGAGACGGCGGTGGCCAGTCGTTTTCTAGGCATTGAAGTGCGGGAAAACTTGGGCATCCCAGACGGCGGAATTGAGCTGACTAAAGCAAACAGAGAAAAAGTAATGGAGGTGATACGGAAATATCGCCCTGAGATAATTCTCGCAAATCCCTTGATTGATAGACACCCGGATCATGCTCATGCGGCGAGTTTGGTAGTAGAGTCTTGTTTCTATTCGGGACTAAAAATGCTACCATCAAGAGCGGGTTACGATGTCTGGAGACCCAAACATATTTTACACTATATGCAGTCCGTCTATTTCGAACCTGATATCATAGTTGATGTTGGTGAGTATTGGGATCAGCGGCAAAAGGCAATGCTCGCATATTCGAGCCAGTTCAACGTTGTAGCAGAAGAGAATGACCAAGCACAGACCTATATTTCATCACAAGGGTACTTGGAGTGGATTGAAGCCCGAGCTAAGGTTTTAGGCTACAGAATTGGCGCTATTTATGGAGAAGGATTTACTTACTCTGCCGGAGCGATTGGAACGGACGATCTGGTAGATCTATTGAAGAAGCAACCCAGAAGATAATTCAGAATGGGAGGCGCTTTGCTAGCCTACATCGTGGGTTATATATTGGAAATTAGGAGTACTCAACAAAGGGATCTCCGACTAAAACATTGGAATTAATAAGATTTTATGGCTGATACTAGTGATTTCCGAAATGGCTTGACCATGATTTGGAAAGATGATTTGTGGACCATTATCGAGTTTCAGCATGTGAAACCAGGTAAAGGAGGTGCCTTCGTCAGAAGCAAACTTCGCAATGTTAGAAAGGGGAAAGTTGTAGACAATACATTTAGAGCGGGAGAGAAGATAGAGATTGCGCGAGTTGAGCGTCACGGTTTTCAATACCTCTACCATGATGATTTTGGCTATCACTTTATGCACAATGAGACATTTGAACAGACTAGTGTACCAGGTGAGTTAGTCAAAGGATCGGACTTCTTAAAGGAGTCATCAAATGTTGAAATCCTTATTTATGTTCAGACGGGAGAGGCCATTGCTGTTGAATTGCCTAAACATGTGGAGTTGGCTGTAACGCAAACTGATCCAGGATTGAAAGGTGATACCGCTCAAGGCGGTACGAAGCCGGCGACACTTGAAAGCGGCGCAGTCATAAACGTGCCTCTGTTTGTCAACGAAGGAGATGTGTTGCGTGTTGATGTCGAATCAAGAAGCTATTTAACCCGTGTCTAGTTCAATCTAGTACACTAACGAAACGAGTGAAAATGGATATTAAAAAAGTCCAAGAACTTCTGAAAGTTGTCGAAGAAAACGACATCGCGGAAATTGAGGTAGAGCAGGACGGGCTTCGGATAATGATTCGAAAAACCGCGTACCAAACGGTGGCTCCGATGGCAGCTCAAATGGCTGTCCCGGCCTATTCCGCAGCAACCGTACCGACGGAGGCAGGCGCCGCTCCAGCCACGGTCGAACCAGCAAACCCTGAAGAGGCTGGTACTGTCGTTAAGTCACCTATTGTTGGCACATTCTATACAGCACCAAGTCCAGATGATGCTAATTTCGTGAAAGTTGGCGACGTCATTTCTGAAGGACAGGTTCTTTGCATTATTGAAGCCATGAAGATCATGAACGAAATCGAATCCGAGGTGTCCGGAAAAGTCGTGAAGATCTTGGTCGAGAGCGGGAATCCAGTTGAGTACGACCAGCCACTCTTTGTTGTCGCCTAGATCCACCTAATTCCTTCATGAAGAAAGTACTGATCGCCAATAGAGGCGAAATCGCCCTCCGTGTCATTCGGACTTGCCAAGAAATGGATCTGGCAACCGTAGCAGTCTATTCGACTGCAGACAGAGACTCATTACCGGTTCGTTTTGCCGATGAGGCCGTATGTATAGGGCCTCCTCCCTCGAGAGATAGCTATCTGCGGATGGATCGGATAATCGCGGCGGCAGAAGTTACAGGCGCCGATGCTATACATCCTGGTTACGGTTTTCTGGCCGAAAATGCAGAATTCAGCAATATTTGCGCTGACCACAACTTAAAGTTTATTGGCCCCTCGGCGGACGTTATCAATCGCATGGGAGACAAAGCTCTTGCGAAGAAAACCATGATTGATGCCGGTGTTCCAACGGTGCCTGGTTCAGCGGGCATTGTTGAAGATCTAAATGAAGCGAAAGAAATTGCCCTTGAGTTTGGCTATCCGGTAATGGTGAAAGCCACTGCTGGAGGAGGTGGAAGAGGAATGAGGGCGGCACACTCTGAAAAGGAGTTAGACGAGGTGTTCTCAGTAGCTCGCAATGAGGCTGTTGCAAATTTCGGAAACCCTGATGTCTATATCGAAAAACTCGTCGAACGGCCAAGACACGTTGAGATACAAGTCATGGGGGACGGAAAGGGCAAAGCAATTCACCTAGGAGAGCGAGAATGCTCCATTCAACGTCGGCATCAAAAGCTCCTTGAAGAATCTCCATCGCCTGCTGTGGATGCTGATCTCCGAGAGAGGATGGGTGCCGCTGCTGTAGACGCAGCCAAGGCGGTAAACTACGAAGGTGCAGGAACTGTCGAATTTCTACTCGACAAGGATTTGAATTTCTATTTCATGGAAATGAACACCCGTATTCAAGTTGAGCATTGCGTGACGGAGGAAGTGATAGGCAAGGATCTGGTCAAGATGCAGATCGATATTGCGAGAGGCTGCGATTTTGATGACAAAGAGAGGACCCTGAATGGACATGCTATTGAGTGTCGGATTAATGCTGAAGATCCATTTAAAGATTTTAGGCCATCTCCAGGTACGATAACGGCTTTCCACTCGCCAAAAGGCAGAGAGGTCAGAGTTGATACACATGCATTTGCCGGTTACACTATTCCCCCGTACTACGACTCTTTGATAGCGAAAGTAATAGTCCGGGCTGGAAGTCGAGAGAAAGCCATCGCACGAATGAGAAGAGCTCTTGATGAGTTCATCATTGAAGGTGTCCCCACCACGAAGGAATTTCACCGTCAATTGATGGATGATCCCAGATTTATTTCCGGGGATTTCGACACTCACTTTCTTGAGGAATTCTCCCTAAAGTCTCCCGATGCCTAGGCATTGCTTGGCGCCAGATATTATCTTGCGTTTTGCGCAACATTCGCACAAACTCCCGACATTACAGACCAAGATTTAAGAGCTATGAGCACACCTGCAGGCCTCAAATATTCAAAAGAACACGAGTGGATCAAGATTTCCGAAGATGGAGAGATTGCGACCATTGGTATCACTGAATTTGCCCAAGGCGAGCTCGGCGATATAGTTTTTGTGGAACTCGAATCTGACGGTTCTAGCTTTGAGAAAGGCGAAGTCTTTGGCACTATCGAGGCTGTCAAGACCGTTTCAGAACTATTCATGCCGATCACCGGCACGATTACTGAAATAAACGAAAATCTCGATGCCAATCCTGAGCTTGTAAACGAAGATCCTTACGAAGGTGGCTGGATGGTTAAGATATCTATTGCCGATCCAAGCCAATTGGATGATCTAATGGATGCTGAAGCCTACGCCGAGATGACGGGTGCTTAGCCTGACCACGACTTAATGAACAAAATTGTAATCCTTGATTTCGGATCTCAATACACTCAGCTGATTGCGAGAAGAGCTAGGGAGGCAGGAGTCTATTCTGAAATCCATCCCTGCACGCTTGACGTCGAAAAAGTCAACGCGCTAGGTCCCGATGGTGTTATTCTTTCAGGCGGACCGAATTCGGTTTATGATGAAAATGCACCGCAACTTGATCCTGAAATTCTTCAATTGAGGAAAGTGGGAGGAGATCGTGTCCCTGTCCTTGGGATTTGCTACGGCCTGCAAGCCATGGCCCACATCGGAGGAGGAAAGGTAGAACGTGCCGACAAAAGAGAGTTTGGGCGAGCCGAAGTTTTTGTAGATGATGACAGCGATCTACTTAAAGACCTTGATAATGCTGGTCAATTTTGGATGAGTCACGGAGATCATATAGTCAAAGTGCCCGATGGATATGAGGTAATCGCGCATACCGAGAATGCACCCATCGCTGCTGTTAGGTCAAAAGAACAACCTTTCTTCGGCGTGCAGTTTCATCCCGAAGTTGTACACAGTCCACAAGGTCACATCGTCATTGGAAACTTTGTTCGAGGGATTTGTGGCTGCACCGGTGATTGGAGTACAGAGTCATTTATCGAGTCGAAAATCAGAGAGATTCGTGACCAAGTTGGGTCCGATCATGTGATTCTTGGACTTTCCGGGGGCGTGGACTCATCTGTTGCTGCTGTGCTTCTGCACGAGGCGATAGGTAAACAGCTCACCTGCATATTCATCAACAATGGCCTCCTCAGGAAGGGTGAGTGGGAGCAGGTTCAAGATACTTTCCGAAATAATTTCAGCCTAAACTTGAAAGCCGTCGACGCCAGCGATTTGTTTTTAGATAAGCTGGAAGGCGTTGATGATCCTGAAGAAAAGAGAAAGATTATCGGGAATACCTTCATCGAGGTATTTCAGAATTCGCAGGAGGCAGTTTTGAATGAGCTTGGCGGGAAAGTCAAGTTTCTAGCTCAGGGTACACTCTATCCGGACGTCATTGAGAGCGTGTCTTTCAAAGGGCCCTCGGCTACAATAAAATCTCACCACAATGTTGGTGGTCTTCCGGAAGATCTGGGTTTTGAATTGGTTGAACCATTTAGAGAACTGTTTAAGGACGAGGTTCGATCCGTCGGTCGTGCCTTGAATGTCCCTTCAGAAATTGTTGATCGCCATCCTTTTCCAGGACCTGGCCTTGGTATTCGAGTGTTAGGGCCCATTACCCGGTCCGCTCTAGAACTTCTAAGAGAAGCAGATTACATATTTTTAGAGGAATTGCACGCCCAGAATCTGTATTCAAAAACTTGGCAAGCTTTTGCTGTTTTGCTTCCCGTTCGGTCTGTCGGTGTGATGGGAGACGAAAGGACTTATGAAAACGTTTGTTCTTTGAGAGCTGTAACAAGCCTAGATGGTATGACTGCCGATTGGGCCCATCTACCCCACGACTTTCTTGGATACGTCTCAAATCGTATAATAAATGAGGTTAGAGGTATCAACCGGGTGGTGTATGATATCAGCTCGAAACCACCAGCAACAATCGAGTGGGAATAGTTAGTGCGAATTAAATTCATTCATATTTTCTCCATTCTCATACTGTGTCTGTGCAGCGTACCTGCCACCGGTCAGGACTCGAGTAACTTTCGACTTGGCGTTAGGGCTTACGAGCAAGGTAATTTCGAAAGGTCATTCAACTACTTCAAATTGGAGTCTAGTTCTGCCTCTTCCTACATGCAGGCCTTAAGTCTCTACAAGCAAAAAAGATTTCAAGAAACAAAGGAGAGCCTTGAATTTCTTCTTGATCGATACCCGAATACAAAGTTTGAGACAAGGGCCAAAGACTTGCTTGGGAATGTTCAATTGTGGCTGGAGAATAATCCTGATGACAAGGGAATCGCAGTCCACAAAGTCGGAGTAGTGCTTCCCTACTACGATCAGGTGAAGCCCCTGACGAAGTCTATGGTTACTGGATTGCGACTTGCGATTGATGAACACAACGCCCTACATCCTGAAAATTCAATTCAACTTAATTTCGTCCCGAGTGGTGGATCGTCACGAGAATTGAATGCCGTATTGACAAAGCTGAAGAGAGAAAATGTCGGTGTTGTTGTAGGCCCACTGTTCAGTGAAGAGGCCATGCTGGCTTCTAAGATTGCGGAGCGAATTCAAATTCCACTTGTCGTTCCTCTCGCAACTGGAGATAGCGTGAGCCACGGAAAAGACTATGTGTTTCAGATTAATCCGTCTTACGCTGCGCGTGGAGAGAGCATGGCACGTTATGCAACACAACGTCTTCAGCAGAAGCGTTTTGGGGTCCTATATCAGTCGGGAACGCTGGCTGAAAAAATGGCAAATTCCTTTGCTATTACAGCAAAGAAGCTGGGCGCTGATGTTAAATTTATTACAGAGATTGGTCGTTTTGGGGAATGGTACCAGCTTGATGATTTCATTGAGCCGGACTCTCTCACAAAAATTAATTCGATCTACATTCCCATCACTGGCGAGGGTGCAACGATAGCAACAAAAATGGCTTACTCGACCATCAGAAGGATGCAGCCCGAGCTAAGAATATTAGGCAACGGAGAATGGAGCGGAGCTCCGGATAAAACGTGGCCGGCCGTAAGCAAAGTATTGGTTACACAGGCCTCTGTTCAGGACAGTCTCGTTTTGAATTCGACCTTCGCAAGTCAATTTGATGCGATCCTAGACAGAGAACCAGATCAACCTGCTTTGGCTGGATATAATGTTGGTCGCTATTTATCGGATGTATTTCGGGAGTTCGATGAAAATGACGATATACGAAATGAAATAAGATCTCTTGGAGCTTGGGAGGGAGTAGGACGTAAGATTGACCTATCGAAGTCGAACGAGAACCAAGCTTTGTACTTCGTCGAATTGAAAGATTTTAGCTCGGAAGGACCAGGGCAATAGCTCTAATTCCATGTCGTTACTCTAATGAGCGGAGTGTCTCCTAATTGTCAAGTATGCAACGAATTATAATTACAAGTTTACTAGTATCAGTATTTTCCCTTCTTTCCGCTTGCGGGGGAGGAAATCCACGTACAGCGGCCTCGCCATTTGAGGCCTACGAAAAGGGAAAAACCTACTTCGAGAAAGGTGAATTTGACAAGGCAGTGATTGCTCTTACCTCCGTCTTTGACTTTGGAAGGGCCCACGAATATGCAGCTGATGCGCAGTGGCTACTTGCCGAATCTCAATATCAAGACAAGAACTTTATCCTGGCAGCCAATGAATATGAGCGCTTCATGGCCTTATACTCCGGTGACGAAAGAACCGTAGACGCAGAATATAAGAGGGCATTATCCTACTACAATCTTTCACCTCCCTTTGATCTTGATCAAACGGACACAGAAAAGGCCATTACCTATTTGAGGCTATTTCTGAACCGAAATCGGACGCATCCACTGGCTACCGATGTTGGAGCAAAGATTGATGAGCTACAAGAAAAGCAGGCTCTGAAAGAATACGAATCAGGCAAACTTTACCACAAACGAGAGCAGTACCAAGCTTCAGCTATCCAATTTGAGCGAGTGCTAGACAAGTTTCCCAATACAAAATATGCAGCTATGGCTTTGGTGGGCGCTATGCAGGCTTGGACGGACTATAGTGACGTGAGTGTCGACTCTCGGAAAAAGGAGAGGCTCGATAAGGCGATCGAAATCTACAATCGTCTTGTTCAGATTTTCCCAGGACGTCCAGAGCTCAAAGAGGCCGAGCTTATCTACGGTGGGATTCAAAAGCGACTAGAGACTATCTCCACGATCTAACACGGAGCAAAGATGAAGCTTGGGGTTTTTGGAGGTTCTTTCAATCCTATTCACTTTGGCCACCTAGTAGTCGCGGATACCATTTGGAATGAATTCGAGCTCGATAGAATTCTTTTCATTCCTGCGAACGTTTCTCCTTTCAAAACAAGTGAGCCGGATTCAGCACGTCCAGATCATCGACTGAGAATGGTCCAGTTGGCTGTGGCTGATCACCCAAGATTTTCGTGTAGCGATATGGAGCTGCGTCGCGAAGGCCCCTCGTATACAGTTGACACCTTGGAGGAGCTGAGTGCTGACATGCCTAAAGCTGAGTTATTTCTCCTAATGGGCGGGGATAGCTTAGCCGGCTTTCATCGTTGGAAGGAGCCAGATAAAATTCTTCAGCTTGCTCAGATAATAGTATTTGCAAGAACAGGAAGTAAAAAGGAAGACAGTTCTTTTGAGTTAGCTAGTCGTGTTCTGCGATCGCGGACCGATTTAACCATTGATGTTTCTAGCACCGAAATAAGACAAAGGATAAGCGAGGGGGCGAGCTTCAGATATCGAGTTCCTAATCGAGTTTGGACGTACATTAACGAGCATTCATTATACAAGTAGAAGGAATCATGGCTCTAACAATGTCGAGCATGCAGGATTTAGGTAGTAAGGCGCCTGACTTCATGCTAAAGGCGGCCAATCCAGGGATCAGAGGGAAGCAGATCACTTTGGACAGCTACGCAGACAGCAAAGCACTCGTTGTAATGTTCATTTGCAATCACTGTCCCTTTGTTAAAACTATAGAGGAACGATTGCTGGAAATCGTCGAAAGTTATCAGGCGTCGGGCGTTGAATTTGTAGGTATCTGCTCTAACGATCCGGTCATGTATCCGGAGGATAATCTCGAGGCCATGTCAATGCAGGCCAGCTCAAAGAATTACACCTTTGCCTATCTCCAGGACCTCGGTCAGGAGATTGCCAAGACCTATGGCGCCGTCTGTACACCAGATTTCTTTGTCTACGATGATCAGCTCCTCTTGATATACCGTGGGAGGCTAGACGACGGAAGGCCTGGAGTGGAGCCAAGCACCAGCGACTTGACGGATGCCTTGGATCTGTATTTAAAGGGTGAGAAGATACCTGAGGATCAGATCCCCTCTATGGGCTGCAACATAAAATGGTCTGAGTAGGATAATATCTATGGATTGGATTGTCCTAACTCCAGCGATTGTTGCCATCGTTCTTGCCCTTTGGACAAGACAAGTATTTGTTTCTCTCTTTGTTGGGCTCTGGCTTGGATCAACTATTTTAGTAGGTGGAAATCCTATCGCAGGGCTGAGAGAGCTTCTCGATCAGATGGTTGCGGTTTTTTCCGACGCTGGCAATACGAGGATTGTCTTTTTCTGTCTATTGGTGGGAGGATTGATCGCTTTGGTTCAATCTTCTGGAGGAGTGAGTGGCTTTGTTGATTGGGGAGTATCGAAAGGGTGGGGGAAGACCAGAAGGGGCTCAGAGCTGCTGGCGTTTTTCACCGGACTCATTGTTTTTGTCGAATCTAGTATTACCTCTTTAGTTGTGGGAGCGGTAAGTCGTCCATTTTTCGATTCAAGCAAATTACCGCGGGAAAAGCTCGCCTACTATTGCGATGCAACCTCTGCTCCAGTTTGCATGATGATTCCCTTGAATGGTTGGGGGGCCTATATTTTGGGTTTACTTGCTGCCCAAGGTGTCGCAGGTTCTGAATCCGTAGGCCTTCTCATTGGAGGATTGGCCTATAATTTCTTTGCGATATTTGCGATCCTTTTTGCGTTCTTTCTTGCCTTTTCCGGTTGGTCCTTTGGGCCGATGAAGAAAGCAGAAGAAAGGGCGAAAAGTACTGGCGAGCTACTTCGGCCGGGATCGACGCCCATGATAAGTGAGGAGGTATCAGAAATTGAGCCAGTAGAAGGTTCTCCAAATTCCATATTGGATTTCATCCTACCGATCCTGACGATGGTCCTTATGATATTTTTTGGACTTTATTTTACAGGTTCAGAAGTCGTTGAAGGAGAGGGCGCTACTTTTTGGCAGACTATGATGAAGGGAAGTGGTTCTACTTCTGTCCTTTGGGCCGTCGGTGCGGGAATTTTGGTGGCGATGATTCTCTATGCGATCCCCAGTGGCGGAAAAAGTAGGGTGATGGGTTTGAAGAAAAGTACTGAAGTTGTATTGAGGGGGAGTTCTGGATTGGTGCCAGTGACTCTATTGATAGTTTTTGCCTTTGCACTTGGACAAATATCTCGAGCCCTAGAAATCGGCCCATACTTGGTCGAACTAGTAGGAACTGACGCGCCAATATGGTGGATTCCTGGGATGATTTTCCTTTTGGGCTGTTTCGTATCCTTCACATTGGGTTCTTCGTGGACCTGTTTCGCGATACTTATTCCTGTTGCAATTCCTTTGGCTGAGGGTCTGGGTATTTCCAGTGCTCTGTTATTAGGAGCGGTGATGTCTGGAGGCGTTTATGGGGATCACGCTTCTCCCTTATCGGACACGTCAATTATCTCTTCCATGGCGGCAGCGTGTGATCACGTGGACCATGTCAATACACAACTTCCCTACACACTGGGATTGCTTGGATTGAGCCTAGTTTCATTCATCGTGGCTGGAATATTTGCCTAAAACTACATCAGTAGTTTAGTAAAAACCTCTCTGACAGAGTCTAGCTTCGTCAAATATCAATAGAACCTGGGGGTGTATGGGGTGTTAATATAAAAGCGCTTCCAGAAATTAGATTTAGCCAGTATTCAAGATGTTGATGGAGAAGATTGTTGAGGAAAACCAAGAGGCAGGAGTCTTTCTAAGTGCCTACGAAAAGGCGGCAGTAAAGGGTATTGATCCTCGATGCATTCCGATGAGACTCGAAAGGGATGCTCCCATCGGAGAGGCAACGGTGTATCCTGATTATCCCGACTCGGATCACGAAACTTGGAGGCTTCTGTATGAGCGCCAGATGGAGTTTTTACCCGGGAGGGCATGCGACGTTTTTCTGGACGGTATGGGCCTTCTAGGTTTCGATGCCCAGAAGATCCCGAGTCTTCGAGACCTGAGCCGCAATCTGTATAATGCTACAGGATGGAAAGTGGCTAGAATCCCAGGATTACTCCACGAAAGAGACTTTTTCAACTTGCTGTCGGAAAGAGTATTCCCGTCGACTGACTATATTAGAGGTCGAGACGAAATGTCCTACACACCGGCACCAGACTTATTTCATGATATTTTTGGCCATATGCCGATGTTGACAGATCCAAGTTTTGCCGATTTCTATCAGCTATTCGGGAAAGCTGGGCTAGTGGCTGAGGGTCAAGATAGAATATCGCTGGAAAGATTTCATTGGTTTGGTGTTGAGTTTGGTCTTATCAATCAGTCGGAGGGAAGACGCATATTTGGAGCCGGTATCTTGTCAAGTAAAGATGAGGTAGTGCATGCACTATCGGATGAAGTCGATATAAAGCCCTTCGATCCAGAGCTCGTTGTAAATCAGGATTACGAAGTTTGGCATTTGCAGGACACTTTATTTGTTGTGATCGACTCTTTTCAAGAATTAGAGTCTGGATTTAGACAATGGTGTGAAAAAAGGATGCTTCTTTAGGGAGAATTATTGTGATTTGGTGAATACCAAGGGCAATTCGCCAATCTTCATCGAATGTTGAAAAGTGAATAGGTTCGCGTTTAGTATATATTGCCTCCGTCTCTTGTAAGACGCGCACCAACAGAGAGTTACCAGAATGAGTTCAATTGGAGCATTTAGTAATAAGTTATCTACTACCGATGCCGTAAGGCAGTTATCTGTTAGAGTAATTGGAAACGTCCAACATGTGGGCTTCCGATATTTTGTTAGAACGGCCGCAAAACGCCTTGGTATCAAGGGATGGGTGAGAAACGAAAATGACGGATGTGTCACTGTTCTAGCTGAAGGTCCTTCAGAAAGACTTCGAATTTTACTGAGATCTTTGAATGTTGGCCCGTCATTGGCCAGGGTCGAAAACTTAGAAATTAATTGGTCGGAGCCGAGCGGCCAATACTCGGACTTTCAGATAAAATAGGAGACTAGTTTTCATCTATCGGGCTGGAAAATAATACTGATTGATATAGTCCCTGACCATTCGTTCCGCTGAAAAAGCCGATGGCAATTTTGTCATTGCCGATCTCATCCTTTCAATCCAGTCTTTAGGAAGGCCTCCTTTATCTCTCGTGTAGAAACTTGGGATGAGCTCGTTTTCTAAGATCTCATACAGGAAATCGGCGTCTTTTGGGTCTTGCATAGACGCATCTTCGATGTTGGCTGAGGCATCATCTCCAATGGCCCATCCGTGCGTTCCATCGAATCCTTCAGGCCACCATCCATCGAGGACAGATAAGTTGAGACCACCGTGGATAGCAACTTTCTGGCCGCTGGTGCCACTTGCTTCCATCGGTCTTCTCGGGTTATTTAACCAAACATCGGATCCCGAGACCAAGAAGCGCCCAATTTCCATGTTATAGTTCTCGAGAAACAGAACCTTGCCGTTGAATGATGGGTCTTTGGCCACATCATAGATTCGTTTGATTAAGTCTTTTCCACCCTGATCTCTGGGGTGAGCTTTGCCAGCAAATAGAATCTGAACCGGCCGATCGTGATTGTCAAAAAGTCGGCGAGCTCTTTCTAAATCTGAGAAAAGAAGAGTCGCTCTCTTGTAGGTAGCGAATCTCCTAGCGAATCCAATCGTCAAGGCATCCGGGTCAAGTCGAGTTTCACCCAATTTCTCATTCACATAATCGATGAGTCTGCCTCGAAGCTGGCGTCGGTAGGCCCAGAGAGATTCATCACTAACATCATTCAATGCGGACCATTTTGAACTGTCAGCCCGATTAGATTTCCAATCCGAGATGTGCTTGGATACAAATTCTTGGGCCTCTGGCGCACTCCAAGTTGGGAGATGGACTCCATTGGTTACGTGTCCTATCGGGATATCTTCTGGTATGACATCTGGATAGTTTTCTTGCCACTGCCGCCTGGCAACCTCGCCATTCAGTTTTGATACTCCATTGGATGTTCTCGCCATGTCCAGGCCAAGAAGCGTCATCGTGAAGGATTCGTTTTCATCTGAAGGATCTATTCTGCCAAAGCGGATCAGTTTTTCTATATCGAGTCCAGATTCTTTTGCATAGCCCGAAAGCTCCTTCTTAAAGAGTTCAGGAGAAAAACGATCATGGCCCGCAATTACAGGCGTATGTGTCGTGAACACACATTTTTCTCTGACGATTGGAAGAGCGTCTTCGAAGCTCGATCCTTTTTCTATTTCTTCTCGAAGAAGTTCAAAAATTAGAAAGGCGCAATGTCCCTCGTTGAGGTGATAGACTTCGGGGCTCATTCCTAATTGCCGAAGTAGCCGGACACCACCAATTCCAAGGATAATTTCTTGCTCGATTCTCCTTTCTTGTCCACCGTGATAGAGCTTTTTGGTTAGCTCTCGCATCTCGGCGGAATTTTTGTCGTTGTCGCTGTCTAGCAAATAGAGGTCAATGCGGCCAATAGAAAGTTTCCAAACTTCTAAATCTATCAATCCTTCCTCTAGAGGGACTGATATATTTACTCGGTCACCCCTGCTATCGACTACTGCCTCCAATGGGGCGGTTTCGATGTTCATGCTGGGATAACTTTCGCTCTGAATTCCGTCAGGACTCACAAACTGTTCTCCGTAGCCGTCCCGTAGAAGGAGACCTATAGCCGTGAATGGTAGATCGAGGTCAGATGCAGCCTTGGTGTGGTCTCCTGCAAGTACGCCAAGTCCTCCTGAATATAGTCGGAGGCTCTCATGCAGGCCGTATTCCATGCAGAAATACGCGACTTCTGGCTTGCTCGACATCTCGCCCTTTTCGTTCATGTAGGATTTGAAATCGAGATGCACTGCGTTAAGCTCTTCCACAAGCTCAGGCGAAAGGGTGCAATCTTCGGGCAGTGTTGCTAATACAGCCAATGGATTATTGGCGTTTCCCCTAAAAACCTCTGGATTTATCGTCTCGAATATTTTCAAGGCTCGGGGATTCCAACTCCACCAAATATTCGATGCGATATCCTCGAGCAATGGACGTACTGATGACATGATTAGGTTAATTTTAGCTAGTTTCGTAGATAGATTCTGACTTCCTCCGGCGCAAAAAATAACGATATTTCTGCTTCTGAATTTTGAACATCCTAGGTATATAGACGGACGATGACAGCAAGAGAATGGTTAGACAAAGCTTTGGAACGAATTGAGGAAGAAAAACGAGCGATTATCCGGTCTGAGCTTGAGTTATTGATAGAGGGGATTGCCGGGATAGATCGACTTGATCTTTATCTGGAAAAAAGCCAATTGTCAGGGAAATATTTTGATCAACTGGAGCGAGGTCTCTCAGACCGAATAGATGGACGACCCTTGCAACACATTCTGGGCAAGGTGAACTTTGCGGGTCTGGATATTAAAGTTGATGCTAGAGTCTTGATTCCCAGACCTGAGACAGAGTGGATCGTTCATCGAATTCTGGAGATCGAAGACAAAGGAGTCCCATTTAACATATTGGATATAGGCACGGGGAGTGGTTGCATCGCCCTTGCACTTAAAAAGTCTGCTCCAGAATGGAGTGTTTCGGGTCTTGACCTTTCGGCGGATGCTCTTTCTTTAGCCCACTATAATGCGACAAATAACGATTTAAATGTCCAGTTCTTAGCAGGAGACATCACACTCCTTGATGATATAGCGGGTGAATATTCCTTCGACATTATTGTCTCGAATCCCCCCTACATTCCTCTGTCTGAAAAGCCTGAGCTTCAGCCTGAAGTCCGAGACTATGATCCTGGGATGGCATTGTTTTGCAATGACGACCCATTGAAATTCTATCGTTGTCTCTCACATCACGGCAAAATGAAGCTGAAAAACGGTGGGAGAATCTACTTAGAGTGCCATGAGGATTTTGCAAGTGATGTAGCAAACCATTTGGAAGAAACGGGATATAGGAGGATAGAGACTGAGCTTGATCTAAATGGAAAACCAAGACTAGTAAAGGCGCGATGGCCAAATTAATTCGTCCAGAGTTGGATGCGAAAAAGGCAGTTAGAATATTAACTCGCCGTGACGGCCCGATCGCGGAAGTCTTTTCCATTATTGGCCCTCCGAAGATTGAGATGAGTCCTTTCAAATCTCCATTTCACTCTTTGTCCAAAGCGGTTGTTTATCAACAACTGTCGGGAAAGGCAGCTGGTACTATTCACGGTCGGGTTATGGATATTTTCGGAGGGTCCTCGAAATTCTCGGCAAGGAAAGTTCTAGATGTCGCTGATGAAGAATTTAGATCTGCGGGACTTTCTGGTGCCAAGACTAGAGCATTGAAAGATCTTGCATACAAAACAAGTTTGAGGCAACTTCCGGGAGCCAAAGCTTGCCTTTCTTTGTCAAATGAGGAACTGCTCGAACGATTTACCTCCGTGATTGGAATCGGGCCATGGACGGTTCAAATGTTTATGATGTTTACTCTCGGACGACCAGACGTGTGGCCTGTTGGTGATCTCGGCATCAAACGGGGCGTTCAAAGATGTTTGGGAATGGAGTCCTTACCAAGCTCGAAGGATCTGGTGGATATAGGAGAAAGATGGAAACCATATCGAACCGTAGCGTCATGGTATCTTTGGCGAATGGCTGATCTGAAACCATAGATACAAATGCTCATTTGAGGCTGGCACCGGTTTAGATATTTCAAATTGAATCCAATGGTTAATGCGAGAAGAAGTTAGAAAAGTGACAGTCCTATTGGGTTCGTTCTCAGGAGGAGGATCCGAACGTGCAATGATCAACTTTTCGAACGTTTTGGTCAAAAGAGGATTTGAACTTTCTGTTATCGTCTCGAGAGAAGAAGGGCCTTTTCGATCACTTCTTGATGAGTCCATCCCTTTGTTCGTTTTGGATGGTGGCATGTTAAAATCGATCACCAAAATTAGGACTCTAATAAGGAGATTATCGCCTGATATCGTTTTTTCGTCTCAGATCCACGTAAATCTTGCCGCCGTGTTTTCATGCATAGGGCTCTCGCCACGCCCAAAAGTAGTTCTTAGAGAAGCCACAACTCCTTCTGAAGATGCAAATCGTTCCAGTGGTCTGTCGGCTGCTTTGCTTTTTTTCGCTGCAAAACGAATGTTTAAGCGAGCGGACTCGATGATTGCCGTGAGCGAGGATTGCAAGGAAGACAGTATTAATTTCTACGGTCTTGACAGGAAGAAAATTAGGACCGTCTACACGCCCTTTGTCAATCAGGAGTTACTAGAGCGATCAAAAGAGGTGATTAACCATGAGTGGTTTGATGGCTCCCATAAGGTGGTTGTGAGTTTAGGGAGAGTCATGCCCGAAAAGGATTTTGCAACCTTGATCAAGGGCTTTGCTATAGCGAGGAAATCGCAATCCGCGAAACTTGTAGTTATCGGAGCTACTGGCAGAGCTCCAGAATACTTTCAGTCTCTTCTTGATCTCGCTAGGGGTCTCCGAATTGAGGATGACATTGACTTCATTGGTTTCAAGCTTAATCCATTCCCATATTTGGCCAATGCTCATGTTTATGCTCTTTCCTCTCTCTACGAAGGTCTTCCAGGGTCCTTAGTTCAAGGTCTTGCTCTCGGTTGCAATGTAGTAGCGACCGATTGTAAAAGCGGACCACGGGAGGTTTTAAAAGACGGCCTCTATGGTGAGCTGGTTAAGGTTGGCGATTTTGAGTCTCTTGGATTGGCCATTTCAAGGGCTCTTTCTAAAGATCTCGATCGCGATAGTGGGATCGAAAAAACTCAAGATTTCACTGAAAAAGGGACCCTAGACAATCTATTGGACCTATTTGACTCCTTGCTTTCTTAGCATCTGGTGGGAAGGTAGTATATTGAACACATCTCGAAGCAGATACCCCTCGTCAATAAAACCGATTCCAACAAAATGAATGCTTTAGTCCAACGAACGTCACTTCTTCTCATCTTGATTTTGGGCACTTCGCTTGTAGCATGTGAAGAGAAAACCGAAATGGAGGAAATGACTGAAAATCTCGAGAATGCCCAGGAGGATATCGAGAAGGCAGCGAAAAATCTTGAAAAGTCATTAGAAGAAGGAGAGCTTGACGACGCTATCGACGGAATTGCAGGAGCCCTGGGGGCTTTGGGGAAAGCTGTTGGCGATGAGGATATAGTGGTGATTGAATTTAAAGATTTGAAAGAACTGTGCGAAGAAGAGCTCGGAGACTTTAAGCGTGTTTCTAGCTCGGGCGAAAAGACTTCGACCTTTGGTATAAGCGTCTCAGAGGCAAATTGCAGTTATATCGATGAGGACACAGACGCAAGTCTTGATTTGAACATCGTCGATATTGGTTCTATGTCTGGCCTTGCAACTCTTGGATTAGCTTGGGCTAACTCCGAGTATGAGAGGGAATCTGACGATGGATATGAGAGGACAATAGAGTTTCGCGAACATCGTGCGCTTGAGACGTTTAGCTATAGAGACGGGAAAAAGGGGGATGGCCTCTTTTCAGTATTTGTCAACAAAAGATTGCATGTTGAATTTGAAAGTGATGGAAGTACAGAGAGTGACCTTGAGGATGCTAGAGACGACTTCGATTGGAGACGGGCAGAGCGCATGTCGAAGAAGTAGGACCCTGAAGCCATTTACAAATTAGATGGCAAAAGTTGATCAAGCCCGATACGATGCTTTTGAAAAGCTGCTCAAAATGCAGCAAGCATCACAGTTTATTTCACACAACGACGACGACTCGTCCTTTTCCCAAAATCCTAAAGCGACTCATCTCGTTGCCGGTGTCACTCGTTGGCAAGCTTGGCTCGATTTTATCATCGATAGTTTCGTTAAAGGAGATCCTTCGAAGTTGCAAGATGAACTTCGAATTGTGCTCAGGCTTGGCGCATTTGAGCTTTTAATTCAGGAGGAGGTGGCTTACGCTAGCATCAATGATGCCGTAAATCTTGCAAAAAAGAAGGTCATGGATCGAGCTGGAGGACTGGTAAATGGTGTCCTCCGAACGATCGACCGGCAAAGAGAAAGTCTTCCAGAGCCAAAGGCGAATCCTCGCACAAATTATTTAGCTGTGACGAGATCACATCCTGAGTGGATGGTTAAGCGCTGGGCTGCTCATATGAGCGACGATGAACTCGTAGCATTGCTAAATGCGAATAACGAGGTCCCAAGATTTTTCATGCGGGTCAATACGCTTAAATCTTCGATAGCTGACCTTTCCAAGAAATTTGACTTAGCTGGGATTGCCTATCGGGAGGTTGAGGATGATCCCTATTTATTTGAAGTCCTTCGCATCAAGCCAATTCTGAATTTTCTCAAAGAAGGAATGTGTTTTGTTCAAGATCGTGGTGCTGGAATGGCCGCAGATCTTCTAGCTCCCAAACCAGGCGAAAGTGTTCTTGACATGTGTGCTGCGCCAGGTGGGAAATCGATGCAGATAGCCGGGTTAATGCAGAATTCTGGTCGATTGGTAGCTGCCGATCTTAGCCAGCGGCGTTTGGAAATGGTCAAACAGAATGCTGAGGCCATGTCTGCCACAGTTGTCGAGCCGTATCAAGGCGACATGACCAAGACGAAAGCAAACGAGATTGGGCGTTTTGACGCGATTTTGCTAGACGCTCCCTGCTCCGGGACTGGAGTTCTCTCAAAAAGAGCTGATCTTCGTTGGAATAGAAAAGAAAGTGACTTGAAAGACTTGATTGAACTTCAAACGGCTCTATTTCGGTCAGGCTTAGACTTACTGGTTCCTGGCGGGCGTATAGTTTATAGCACCTGCTCTATTGAAGCAGATGAAAATGAGATGATCGTCGAGTCTATGTTGCAAGAAAACCCCAAGTTGAAGCAAGTGGAGGAAACTCGACGAACGAGGCCCGACAGGGACCAGTGTGACGGAGCATATAGCTGCCTTCTGGAATTGTCCTAAATCTGGATCTTTTTAAGGTATTCAATAAGCAGAAATCGTTGGATTTGACTGGTTATATCGCCCGATAAAATATCCAGATTCGGGCTTGTGTATCTGTCGCTTTAAGGGGAACGAATCTATACAATTCAGGTAAAGCTCGACTGAGGAGGCAACGAGAACTGTTGCAAAACTTAACTTCTTTGGCGAGTTGTTAACAGACCACATCTAGAACTTATCACTATCAGAACTGCTACCAGGTCTTTTTTCTAGCAACAGAACAGTTAAGCTTGATGTTTTTACGAGCACGCGAATTCAAATCACTTTTTCTCAGCCTTTGTCTAGTAGCTATTCCCAGTCTGGGAGTTGATGCGCAATCAATAGCTAAATACGGAGCGGAATTCTTAGAAACTGGCGTAGGAGCTCGGGCGCTAGGGATGGGCGGAGCCAACATCGCCTTGGTAAACGATGTCACCGCAGGCTATTGGAATGTCGCTGGATTGTCAGGACTACAGTATCCACAGGGAGCTTTCATGCACGATGAGCGATTTGCTGGTGTCGTGTCATATGATTACGGTAGTATCGCATTTCCAGTGACTAATCGATCTACCTTCGGGGTCACTTATATACGATCCAGTGTAGACGACATCAAAAACACTTGGGGGGCATGGGACCCTGTAAGAGATCAACCTCGACCGAATCCTGAGAACTTTATTACCACCTTCAATGCGGCTGATTATGCCTTCTTGCTAGGATACTCAAGAGCATTGAGCCGGAATTTATCTCTTGGTGTTACGGGTAAGATTATCCGAAGAGCGATTGGAAAATACTCCAGAGCTTGGGGCTACTCGTTTGACCTGGGAGCGCAATATCGCACTCAAAAGTTTATGTTCGGATTCAATATTCAAGATGCATCGACGATGCTATTGAGCTGGAGTGTTAACCAAGAAAGACTGGCGCCACTTCAAGAAGTTTTTGGAGATATCGTACCCGAAGGAGGTACTGAACTTATTTTACCGGTGGCAAGACTGGGTTCAGGAGTTCTCATTCCCCTAGCGGACGAAGGACTTACTAACTTCACCGTTGGAGCTGACCTAGACCTTCGATTTGACGGATTGCGAACTTACGCTATCGACGCCGGAGGGATGTCTCTGCACCCCCGAATAGGTGGTGAGTTGAACCTCAAAGGAATCGTTGCCATTCGCGGTGGCATCGGAAATATTGGAGTTTCTGACAAGTATGGACTAGAGTATTCTCCTTCTGTTGGAGCAGGTGTTGACGTTAGGCAGATTTCCTTCGACTATGGCTTTGGCAACTTCTCTGGACTTTCTTCGGGTCTAGGATATTCTCACCGTGTGTCCTTTATGGTGACGCTTGAGCAGCCAAGGTTGAGAAGACTTATTCAGTAGACAATTTAGGCTGTCGTTGTAATTTCTCTCTTAAGATGTTTTCCGAAATGGTGTTTGGAAAAATCCCAGGAGCTTTGAAAGCGCAACGATGGCCTAAATTGTTTACCGTCGTATCACTCCCTCGTCAAATGATTCCGACATTTTCGTTCGCGGGTCTAGCCAACAACTGGCAATTCGTAAAGCAGATCTGGATCATTGAAACGAGTGACATTATCTTTGGGCCCATTCTCCAGACTAAGAACTCCACGAGGACATACGGCCGAGCAAACACCACAGCCGACGCATGATGAACGGACGATGTTTTGTCCTCGTTGGGCATACCAACGTACATCTATTCCCATCTCGCAGTAGGTAGAGCAATTACCACAGGAAATGCATTGATCTCCGTTGGTTGTAATACGAAAGCGCGAGAAGTACTTCTGGAACATGCCCAGCACTGCGGCCATTGGGCAGCCGAATCTGCACCAGACTCGTGATCCCATCAAGGGATAAAAACCAACTCCGATCACACCGGAAAAAACCGAGCCAATCAAAAACCCATAGCTCTTGGAGAAGGACCTTGATGCCTCTCCTAAAAGTGCTCCTTCCATAGCTGAGTTCGTCCAAAGAAGCAGGGTTGTTAGAACAACAAATACTAGAACGGAGTGGATCATCCATCTCTCGACCTTCCATGCGGAGAGTGACTTGTCCGATAGTTGCCTGAAAGGATCCCCCATGGTCTCTGCCAGACCTCCGCAACCGCAGACCCACGAGCAGTACCACCTTTTGCCAAAGAAATAGGTTAGAATTGGTGTTGCAATGAAAGTCATGATTGCGCCCCAAAGCACCATGAAGATGCCCAGGTTGCTGGCTTTGCTTAGATAGGAAATATCATTTGGCCAGAGATATTGATATTTCAAGGGCCAGAAGTAGGAGAAGTAAAACTCCGGCTGACTAAACATCTTTAGAAGACCGGGGATAAGAAAGGCGAAGCCCAGCTGAAAGAACATTACCGAAATAGTCCTAATAATTTGGTAGGGCGAATGCCTGTATTTCATAATCATGCGAAATCCCATGACTACAACGGCTATCGTGTAAAACAGTCCGTAGAGAAACCATTGGTCGGCCTTCGAGCCTCTCAAGGTGTAGCTCAAGCCATCCACCATCCTAATCAGGTGCTCCAATGTGGACGGAAACCAGTAAAGCAGGATATAAAATCCTGTCATAACAATGCCGAGAACCCATCCAATAGCTCCTCTTGTGGTGGTTGATGAAAGCTGTAATCCATCGTTTTTTATTCCGGCAGGACTAGTCATGTATTTCTGCCAGTAATACACCAGCGCTCCTACAATTGTAAGCCCAAGACCGATGCCTGAATAGGTAAGTGGAGACACGGAACCTGCGCCCCTCCAGGCTATGAGGAGGGCAAGCATTCCAAAAGCCAGGATCGTTAACCCGATCTTTTCTCCCTTGTTGAGATTCGTAGTCGGGGAGGTCAACTGAAAACTTAGATCGTAATTTTCCATTTTAAATTTGCTTAAGGTCTATGCGAACATTTCAGAGGTAAGTCCGCGCTTTCGCTTAAGCTTGACTGGACTGTCAGCGTGAGAAGAGTTGTATTGGGCAACGATTTGCGATTCGTATTGCTTGAAAAACTCAGGATCGAAGTTGGCCTTTCCCAATTCAGACAATACCTCTCGCAAGGTGGCTCCAGTGCTTATCCATCTTGAGCATTGATCTTGTCTAAATCGAATTCCAAAGACATTGAAGCCGACTACCTTCTCTCCATCCTTTTCGTAAGTAATGCGGATAGAGTGTTTTCCTTTGCCGTCACTCCAGAATAAGGTCTCCTGCTCTTCTGGTAAATTAGCTCGAATGTCTCCATAGGTCTGATACTCGAGATTGACGAATTTCGCTGAGTTGTAAAACACCCCAGGTTTATAGGAAGTCGGATCACCACAAATGGTCTTTGCTAAGGTTTTGCCATGCTCTTTCCCCGTGTACCAGAGTTGTTCGATGGGGCGCCGACCGGGGAGAGGTTCTCGAAATTCTGCACAATCTCCAACGGCATATATGCCGGAGACACTCGTTTCAAATTGTCTCGTAATTTTAATTCCCCTTCCAAGCTCGATGTCGGTATCTCTGACTAGATCAATATTTGGATGCACTCCTGCAGTCAATCCCACAAATTGACATTCTATCTCTTCTTCTGTATTAGTAATGGCTTTCGAAACCCGACCGTCAGCGCCGGCGACGATCTCCTTCAGTTCGGTCCCGAGCCGGAGATCTATACCAGCACTAGAGATTTCTTCACCCACCATCTCGGCCTCTTCTTTGGGCAGAAGGTAATCCATATAACCCTGCTCTCGAACCAAAAAAGTGACATGAATTCCTCTGGAATGGAGCATCTCGGACATCTCAATTCCAATCAAGCCTCCTCCGACTACGACGGCACTAGCTATGCCTTTGGTGTTCCTCTCCATTTCTTGCAGGTCCTGATAGTTAACAAGACCTTGAGCACCCGGTAAATCCTGTCCTGGCCACCCGAATTTGTTGTAGGCTGATCCCAGGGCCAATACTAAATCATCGAATTGGACCTTCTGTCCAGTGCTCAAGTGCAGCTCACGAGCTTCCGTCTCTAATTTGTAGACGTGCCCCCGAACGAGATCGATTCTATTCTTTTCCCAAAACCAGTTCTCATAAGGCTGGGTATTTTCGAAGGTCATGTGGCCCATATAGATGTACATGAGGGCGGTTCGCGAATAGAAGTAGTCCGTCTCCGACGATATAACCGTGATGCGAATATCTGAGTTCAGCTTCCTGATATTTCGAGCTGTTGAAATGCCGGAAACTCCGTTCCCGATAATGACTACATGTTTCATCTAGGCGATCTTTTGGGGTTCACTCAAAGGTAGGTACTCGATGAGACAAGGGCGTTACATCTTCATAGATGTGATACTTTTGTAATATTAGCTGAGAAGACCACAAATGATATACGGAATAACGGGTAACACGCAAAAGGCGGATGTTTGGGACGCCGCAGCACGGGTCATCAACTTGATGGCGGAGCGCTCGATTTCGTATAAAATCGATGCTTGTCTTAAAGAGGGACTGTCAGCCAATAGCCCTCTTTCGTCGGAACGGCTTCATCAATTCATTTCCGAGGATGTCACATCTGGTGTAGACATGGTTCTCTCTTTGGGCGGGGACGGCACCCTTCTTGAGGTCGGACATCAAGTCGGAGAAGCGGGCATTCCGATTTTAGGCGTGAATATCGGGCGACTCGGTTTTTTAGCCGACGTCGACATTAGCGATATCGAAGAAATGGTTCTTGCTCTAGAGTCTGGGAATTATTCAATAGAGAAGAGGACAGTTCTCAAAGGGCTCATTAATGGAGATGCGAGTTATGCCAGTAATGAATTTGTGGTCAGTAGATCGGGTACAACAAAGTTGATCTCGATTGAAACCCATGTGGATGGGCGATTTCTGAATACCTATTGGGCAGATGGACTCATAGTGTCAACCTCGACAGGATCGACGGCCTATTCACTCTCCGTCGGTGGTCCAATAATTGAACCGGGTTCTGGAGTAATTGTGGTGTCTCCTATTGCGCCACATACTCTCACGGTACGACCAATCATTTTGCCAAACGATGTGCAAGTGACTCTAATGGTCACATCAGATGAAGAAATTTTCTCGGTCTCGGTGGATGGAAAGGCGAAGGAGTATCTGCGCAATTCTGGACCACTGGTGATCGAGAAAGCCCATTTTGATTTGCATCTAATCAAATTACAGGGCCAAGAATACTTTGAGACTCTAAGGAAAAAGTTAGGTTGGGGCCGGTAAAGGAGTATTTCCGAAAAAGATTGGTCAGATAAGGGAAAGCGTCTCCCTTTTTGGGTCAAATTTCTTAAATTACAAGATCGTATAAGCAAAGTCCGTCAATATTTTCCTTATACATTTTCGAATTCTGGCAGTCCACACAATTGCCATAAGTAAGCCACGATGAAGACGACAAAAACTAGAACGGGTCTCGATCCGTTTGTACCTAGTACCGACAATCCCTGGGACGAAAAACGAGCACTACACCTACTTAGGAGAAGCGGCTTTGACCCCACTCCCGTGAAGGCGAGAAATATTCTCTCTCTTTCACCCACTGAAGCCGTCGACCAGATGGTGGATCAAGCTCTAGAGCTTACGACTCCAGATCGAGATGATATATGGAATACACTGCCACCATCATCTAGCGCGCCTCAAGAAGACAAGGATGCTTTTAGAACATTGAATGACGAAGCGTCCGAGAATTACAAAAATAAGCTGGTTCGGCGTATGCTGAATCATGGGCTTCGAGAAAAAATGGCCTTTCTTTGGAGTAATCATTTTGTAACTCAGAAGGGCGTTGTCTTCTATACAGCCTTTATGGACGACTACTATAACCTTCTTCGAACGCACGCGCTTGGAAACTATAAACAGTTCGTTCACGACATTGGTTTGTCGCCTGCGATGCTGCGCTATCTCAATGGCAACCAGAATCTTAAGGATCACCCCAACGAAAACTTCGGAAGAGAGCTATTGGAGCTCTTCACGATGGGTGTTGGGAATTATACTCAGAATGATGTCCTTGAGGTTTCTCGAGCACTTACTGGATGGCGAGACCTTCCTGAGAGCTATGAGACGGAATTCCGAGAGTTTCACCACGACGCTGGCGAAAAGACGATTTTCGGACAAACGGGCAACTGGAATTACGATGATCTAATCGACATTATTTTTGCCGAGAGAGGCATGGAGACAGCTCGATTCACCGTCGACAAAATTTATAAAATGTTTGTCTATGCTGTACCCGATCCCAATATCATCGAAGAGCTAGCGACAATCATGGTCGACAACGATTTTGCAATTGAGCCTGTAATACGCACCTTACTTAAGAGTGAGCATTTCTTTGATAGTGCATTCATTGGCTCGAGGATCAAAGAGCCTCTAGAGCTTGCAACTAACCTAATTCCTGTAATGGGAGCAGGAATTGAAAGTGATGAGCTCATCAACTTGGTTCGATCAAACTCGACGCAGTGGGGCCAGAATGTAATGGATCCACCGAACGTGAAAGGTTGGACTGGAAATCGGAACTGGATTTCGTCTGGATCACTTTTAACGAGGTGGCAATTCACGGTTAACATGATCACGCGCTTTGGAATCGACAAAACGGAGCTATTGAGTTGGTCGACTGATCCCAACGACCCTCGTGTGGTGGCCGCCGATCTAGCGAAATCGATTTTGGCCCGTGATATCGACGAGGCAGATCTTGTTGAGTATGGTGACATTTTTCTCGCGTCTTCTCCTGATTATGAGTGGAATCCCGCGGATGATCAAGCGACCCAGCTCCTGGAACGGTATGTAAAATTCCTTATCCAACTTCCTGCATTTCAGCTGAGCTAAGCTCACAAACCAAATTTTAGATATACCGACATGTGTGATATACATAAGGAAATAGAATTGAAGACTAAGGAGAGGGGAGATTCGCTCGCTCACGGTCAGGCTCATGCAGCGGACCATAGCACCTGGAGCAGACGTGATTTCTTTTCGCGAATCGGAATGGCTGCTGCCGGTGGTGCATTTATGATCGGCTCGACACCTGCTCGTTCTCTTGCGGGTGGTCGCTTTCTTGAGAATTTGTCTCAAGCCAACACAAACCGAGTAATGGTTTTAGTCCAACTTTCTGGTGGCAACGATGGTCTCAATACCTTTGTGCCGATCGAGGATGATGCCTATTACAATGCACGTGAGAATCTTGGAGTTGCGAAGGACAGCACTCTACCCATGAATGATCAGTTTGGGTTCAATCCAAACTTGTCTGGGATGAAAGAGATGTGGGACATGGACCAGATGGGGGTAATTCATGGTGTCGGCTATGACAATATTAACCTGTCACACTTCCGATCGACTGACATATGGGTTTCGTCAAGTGATGAGAACGTCATTGAAAACACCGGTTGGCTTGGTCGCCATATTGATGCTGCTTATCCAGACTTTACGGAGTTAATATCTCCACTAGCGGTTCAAATTGGGTCATTTACTCCGATCCTGATGCAAGGACCACAATTTCGAATGGGCGTAAGTGCGGCGACGGTTGGTACCTTTGAACTCATCGCGGATAGAGGCGAATTGTATGATACCTCTGATGTAACAGATGATGCCGCCGGAGATCAGCTTTGGTTTCTGAGAAATACAGCGAATCAGACCGTCAAGTACGGCGAGGCCATTCGGAATGCCTATAATGGATCTGGAAACAATGCGACCTATCCAAGTGGTACGGTTGCTCGTTTTGCCGATAGTCTCAAGGCTGTTGCAAGATCAATTAGAGGTGGTTTAGGTGCAAAGATTTATGTCGTGCAACTCCCAGGATTTGACACACATGTAAATCAAGATGGAGGACATCCACGTTTGATGAAGAATCTCAGTGATTCAATTCGAGCATTCTACAATGACCTTTCTTCAGATGGACTTGATGAAGACGTTTTGACTTTGACTTTTTCTGAGTTTGGACGTCGAGTCGAGGAAAATGCTGGTCGCGGAACGGATCATGGTACGGCGGCTCCGATGATGGCATTTGGTCCAGGAGTGAGTCCGGGAATGTTCGGGACCCATCCGAGTCTGACGGACTTAGACGCGACTGGCAATATGAAGCATCACGTCGACTATCGTCAAGTCTACTCTACCATACTGAGAGATTGGTTTGGTGTGAGTCCAATTGAAACTGCAGCGGTTCTCGGTCGACGTTACGAGCTGATTAAGTTTGTTGCCAATCCTCTTGCAACGTCTGGCGGGTCAGATGGTGTGCCGGAAGACTTTAGCTTGGGCCAGAACTTTCCCAATCCTTTTAACCCAAGTACAAAAATCCAATTCCGATTGCCGCTTGCTGGTCACGTGAAGTTGGTGGTATTCGGTATCGATGGGAAGAGAGTGCAAACTTTGATCGATGGTCGTCGATCCGCCGGACTTCATGAGGCCAGTTTTGACGCGACCAATCTTCCAAGTGGAACCTATCTCTACTCTTTGACGGCGGGCGGAATCACTCAGTCGAGGAAGATGAGTCTATCGAGATAGGCACGAACAAGAATTTTTAACATTAGAAAAGGCTCCCTGTGGTTGGGAGCCTTTTCTATTAGTCCGCTATTTAATCCCCTTGGCTGAGTAGTAAAGGTTTTCGATCAAGCTTGAATATTCTACAGGCGAGTAACACCTCTCATTACCGACTTGTTGTTGCTGGTAATTTGAACGAAAAAGAATCCTGAAGGAAGTTCGTCTCCTCCAATCCTAATTCGACCTTGGTCAGCTTTCTGTTGTATCAGAGTCCTTCCGGCTATGTCGATAACTGAAATTTCCGATCCTAAAGGCACTGCAATATCAAGGTGAGAGCTGAATGGATTTGGGTAGATGTCTACGTCGAAGGCTTCTTGAGGTGTATCGACTTCAGCTGAAGTATTGACTGCTACGTTTGCAGCTCCAGCAGTCGAGGGGCTCGAGATCCAAATTTTCCCACCACCAGCGGCGTCCACAAGCTGAAGAGTTTCGCCAGCCGCTGCGGCAGGTACAAAAACGTCTACGGAACTTAGAATTCCGGCACCAACCGCAACACTGGCCCGTCTGTGATCACCAGCGCCATACTGTATGTAGTCGAGGATTGATGATATTGATGTGTATTCTATATCGAGATATAGCCCCAGCTCGCCATCTCCTTCACCTAAGCCATCCCACGCGATCACAACAAATTCGCCAGGTTGCACGACTATATTGCCATCGTGGGCAGTTAGTCCACCGGTTTGATAGGTAGGGAAGTTGCACAGGATTCTTGTGCTCAGATCATCTTCCGTGCTACCCGTGTTTTGAAATTCAACCCATTTTGTGACGCCGTTGAAGTCGACGTCGTAACCGATCTCCGAAATAATTGTCTGCGCCTGGGTGACTTGTGAAAGAGCGAAAACGAGCAGCAATACAGCTGCTATTCTAGTAGAGAGTTTCATATTGCAGGTTGGGGTTGGTTTTGAAGAATCGAGATCATGGCCTTCCTAGGCCAGAAGAAAAGTTAAGCCTTGCCTACAATAGATGATTATTCTTTTGATAGGTTGATTGGGTCAAATATCAGTGCCCTACTTCTTCTGACAATGTGACCCGTCCTTCTGATTTATCTTTCAACTCGACGTGGTTTACGACGAGGATTATTCATAGATCTCGGTGTCTCCCAATGGAATTTGTTGTCCGTCTTGTAGACATCACCATCCTTCATGACGAAATGAACCGAACGGAGAGCCGTGATATCTTCGAGTGGATTCTCATATATCGCAATAATATCTGCTGCCAATCCTTTCTTGATTTGTCCAGAGTTGATACCTAGAAGGTCAGCTGCAAACAAGGTGTGCATTTTTAAGATGTAGTCGTTGGGAATATCGGCTCCGGTGAAGCTTTCCAAAAATTCTAGAGTCAGCTCTCCGCGGGTCCATCCCTCTCTAGAATAGACGACGTCAGAGCCGAAAGCCATGGGAGCACCAAGTGCATAGGCTCTTCTATTACGCTCGAGGATCCTTTCAAATCGTTCCTGACCAGTTCTAGATGCAGGAAAGTCTGTTCCTACGAGATAAGTACCTTGCTCCTTCATGAGGCTGAGGGTTTCGTCGCTGGGGTTGTTTCCATGCTCGATGGACGCCACGCCTGCGAGTACCGCGCGGTGAATAGCTTCTTCACTGTAGGCATGGGCCGCCACCTTAATTCCAACTTCACCAGCTTCGTCAACAGCCGCCTTAATGTCATCGACTGAATAGATATAGGGTTGATTGTCTACGACCAATTTTATCAAAGTGGCACCGTAGTGGATATTCTCCCTGATGGCCATTCGGAGTTCATCTTCCGTATCGGCGTAGAAATATTCCGGGTTTCCGAGATCCGGTTTTTCAGGTTGCATCTGGAATTGGCCGCCGAAGGGCGAAATGATTCTGCCAGAAGCGATCATATTGGGACCTGGAATCCAGCCTCCCTCGATTGCCCTCCTCAATTCTATATCGGCATAGACACCGTTATTGCCTATATCTCGAATCCACGTGAAACCCGTTTCCAATAGGGACCGTGCGTGCGTTACTCCTTGAAGAGCTCGAAATGCTGTGGGCTCGAGCAAGGTGGTGAGGTAGTAGTTGCCATAGTCATTGATGTCCGCACCTGCCATTTCGGTCAGGGCAAGATGGGTGTGCGCATCGATCAAGCCAGGGAGCACATAGGCACTAGAAAGGTCGATTATGGTGGCTCCGTTGGGGATGGAAATGTTTGGTCCGAGGGTCGAGATAATTCCATCTTCGATCAAAATGATCTGATTATCGAGCACGGTACTGGCCTCGACGTCAACTACATGTCCAGCCTTGATGGCCGTAACCTGAGCTGAAGCTTGAGAAGCTAGGAGCGTGAGGGCAAGGAAAAGGAGGAGAAGGGGTCGAGCAGTATTCATATCGAGTCTGTTGGTGTTGGGAGACGACATCGTAGCAGGAGGCTCAATGTAGGGACGCCACAGTTCGGTATGCAAAATGTCAAAGGCCCCTTGCCGTAAGGTCTAACCTCACCATTGCAGACGATATAGGAGTATTTACAGTCTCGGTCATTTGGTTCTTCTGTTTAAGTGGTCGACGAGGCTATTTGTAGATGCCGACCACCACCTAACTAACTCCGGCGATGAGTCTGCATTCGCGAGCTTTGAGTCCTTGCGATCAGAGACTGATAGCGATTAATCCCGGTAGAACACAAAGGGAACCCGGACATGCGATATACACATCTTCTCGAACAAATTCCTCTTTGATCCCTTTAATGCGCCTTTGTGACCCGCCGAACTAATTAGGAAGGCCGGGATTGCCTTTTCAATGCTTCGGTACCGGTTTTGGGCGGAGGCACAACCTGACGACCTGTGGCACTGCTCCAACGCTCTGAACGGCTAAACAAGGAACTGGGGCTCTTTGATGTCTACGTCATTGCGACCGGCGCTACGCTCAGCTCGGGTTTTTTCCTCTTACCAGGCCTCGCTGCTTCCTCGGCTGGGAGCGCGTTGCCCTTTAGTTACTTGTTGGCTGGCCTTCTTCTTCTGCCTGGCCTGATGAGCAAGGCCGAGTTGTCGACCGCCATGCCGAGAGCTGGGGGGATCTACTACTTCTTGGATCGAAGTATGGGGCCTTTGCTCGGGACGATTGGAGGGTTTGGCACTTGGATCGCCCTAATCCTAAAGACTTCCTTTGCCCTGATTGGCGTAGGGGCCTATCTAGGCCTCTTCTTTCCGAATATTCAGATCGGGCCTATAGCTGCCGGTTTTGCCATAGTATTTGGATTCGTCAACATGGTCGGCGCTAAGAAGTCTTCCGTTTTTCAGGCTTTCCTCGTCGTTGGCCTACTCATACTTCTGGCGTGGTTTTTAGGGCTAGGAGCGTTTGCGATGGAGGCTGGTCATTTCGCTGGAATGCTTTCCACCGAAGGGGCATCTATCACGTATACTGCCGGACTGGTCGTCGTCTCCTACATGGGATTGACGAAGGTTGCTAGCGTCGCTGAGGAAGTGAAAGACCCTGATCGGAATCTGCCCCTCGGCATGTTTCTGGCTTTTGGTACCGCCATCGTGGTTTATTTTGTTGGGACGTCTGTGATGATCGGTGTAGTGGGGGCTGATGTTCTCGGTCAAAATGGGGGCGACCTCACACCGGTGGCTACTGTCGCGGAGGTGTTGGTCGGAAAGTACGGGGCGATTCTAATGACGGTGGCTGCGGTTCTGGCGTTTTCCTCGGTGGGCAATGCAGGCATTATGAGCGCTTCTCGTTATCCGCTGGCCATGAGTCGCGATAATTTATTGCCTGGCCGGTTTCGGTCGATGTCCAAGCGACGCACACCTACGACGGCTATCTATACCACCGTTGCCATCATCTTGGTCATTGTGCTCTTGTTTGACCCCACGAAGATTGCCAAGTTAGCGGGCGCTTTTAAGCTGGTCATGTTCGCACTGGTCTGTTTGGCCGTGATTGTGATGAGAGAGAGTCATATAGAGGCCTACGATCCCGGATATCGAACGCCGCTCTACCCTTGGCTTCAAATCGCAGGGATTGTAGGCCCGATTTGGCTCATCTCTCAGATGGGCTGGCTCCCGGTTCTGTTCGTCGTCGGACTTGTAGTTTTCGGAACCCTATGGTATTTCAACTACGCCAACAAACGTGTCACGCGAGACGGGGCGATCTTCCACCTTTTCGAACGATTGGGGAGGAGGCGGTATGAGGGTCTCGACCGAGAGCTTCGAAACATCCTTAAGGAAAAAGGGCTGCGAGCGGATGATCCATTCGATCAAACAGTGGCCCGTAGCTTTGCAATTGACCTGGAAGAAGGGCAATCCTTCAATACGGTAGTCCGGCTCGTGGCTGAGCAATTGGAGCACCGTGTGCCAGGATCGGCGGATGAGATCTTCGACGAGTTTCAACAGGGTACGAGAGTTGGTTCTACTCCGGTAATCCACGGCGTGGCCCTCCCGCACATCCGTAAAGTCGATTTGATGCAGGCAGAAATGGTCATCGTGCGCTCGAAAGATGGGGTCGTGGTACCGTCAGATGAATTTCACGAGCCAAGAAATGAGGCGCAGGTTGTTAAGGCCTTGTTTTTCCTAGTAAGCCCTGACGGAAATCCTGGTCAACATCTTCGAATTTTGGCACAGATAGCGGAACGGGTGGACGAAGACGGTTTCATGGAGGCCTGGATCACCGCGAAGACCAATCAGGAACTAAGAGAAATTATGTTGAGGCACGATCGAAATATGACAATCGTCTTGGACCATGAAGAGAAGTCCGGCAAACATATCGGCAAAAAGCTAAGCCAATTACAGATACTCGATGGAGCCCTCGTGGCCTTGATACGAAGAGGGGACGAGATCATCGTGCCTCGTGGACATACGAAACTGCAGGAAGGCGACCAATTGACCATCATCGGTGAGCCCGAGACGATACGGAAGATGGCGGCCAACCACAACATTGAGGCCTAG
This sequence comes from Rhodothermales bacterium, assembly GCA_965250215.1. Taxonomy (GTDB): domain Bacteria; phylum Bacteroidota; class Rhodothermia; order Rhodothermales; family DATKEJ01; genus CBDFNN01. Next base: position 1,807,430 of record CBDFNN010000004.1, read on the forward strand.
TCGTAATCTTCAGGATGCCTCGCTCAAAACCATTCCACAGCAGCAAAACCGCGGAGAAGAAAAGTGTTGCTTAGATGATGCGGCCAGTACAGCCTTTCGCTGAGGTGAGGATGCCAAATCTGCTTGGTGATTATGGCACCGAGAAAGGGCTTTCAAGGTCGAGATGATTTTTCTTATGAGTCCTTGATGGGTTCGATTTTGAGACTAGAATCCAGCTAAGAGTCGTCTTATTACTCCGCACTATGTTTCACTTCGAGTCGATTATTATTGACGATACTTTGCAGGTTGAGCTCGCCTAATTTATGTGTCAACTCATCGGCGTCCCCCTGCATTTCTGTCAAACTTCTTAATGCCTTTTCAGCCTCTGAGAGTCGACCTCGCCTCATCTCAACTAGACCAAGATGTAGAAACATCTTGCATTGAGCATGATTATCCCGTTCGGATTCAATTTGTAGAAGGGCAAAGCGGATCGATTCGCATGCCTTCTTAAATTCTCCGTTATGTGAATAGCTCAATCCCAATTCGTAGTAAGCTCTAGCCAATTCTGTTGACGTGTAGCCCGCTGTCTCCTCCATTCGCTTGACAGCAGCTGTTATCATTTTCATGGCTTCTTTCACCTGGCCTTCTTCTCGTAACACGACGCCATATTCGAGCTCTACAATGGGGTTTTCGATACCCTCATCATAAAATGGAAGACGGATATGTGCGGTACTTGTAATAAATGAATTCTTTCCGACTCTCGACTGCTTTGTGTCGTTGAACCAAGAGGTGAATAGGATGATGATTATGGCCGTCCCCAGAGAGGATTTTAGAATGACCTGATTTCTTGTAACAAAGCGACGTAGTCTATAGAAGGCCCGACCTCGCCTCGCTGCAACTGGTTTGCTGTCTTGAAAGGCCTCGATGTCTGTCGCAAATTCCGCCACGTCCTTAAAGCGATCCTCAGGGGTTTTTCGCAAGGCCTTTTCGACAATGCTGTCGAGATCACCAGAAAGAAGCCGGCGGATGTTATGCCGATCAGTTTTCAACTCCTGGCAGCTTTGATCGATGACTTCATCGCTATCCATGTCGGAGCTATGAAATCGCTTGCTTGGTTTTGCGGGAACGTAATCGCATACTTTGCACTCAAGGTCTGCGAGATTATCCAGGTCGCTTGGATAGGGAGATCGGCCAGTCAACAAATGATAGAGGAGTACGCCCAGCGAATAAATGTCCGATGCCAAGGTCAAGCGCTCTCCCTTGATCTGTTCAGGGCTCGCAAACTGCCGAGTCATTATCCGGTATTCTGGTTGGGTATCCCTGTACTTTTCGTCGATCAAATCAGACCCCTCCAGCAACTTCGCGATACCAAAATCGAGCAGGACGGCCTTGCCATCGCCCCGTACCAAGATATTCGTTGTCTTGATATCGCGGTGGATCACGTGGTGCTTATGTGCACATTCTACAGCCCGACAGATGTCGAGAAATAGTTGAATACGTTCATCAAGACCTAGGCCGTGGTCGCGAACATAATTGTTCAGTTGCCGTCCATCCACATACTCCATGACAAAGAAGGGGAGTCCCCCAGAAGTCATGCCGGCATCAAGGAGCCGTGCGATATTGGGATGATCAAGTTGGGCCAGAATTTGTTTCTCAAGCTGGAATCGACGAATCGTCTCCTCGCGGTTCATCGTCAATCGGGCAAAGAGCAATTTGACAGCGACCTCTTTTTCGTAGAGACCATCACACCGTGATGCCTTGTAGACCAAGCCCATGCCACCTTGTCCGATCTTCTCACCTAGCTGGTAGCTACCAACGATCTCGCCACTCAAGTCAGGCGCGAAATGAGACCCAATACTCCGAGACACCGCCTCGATTTTGCCGGAATCGAACAAGGCCACCTCCGTCTTTTCAGACAATAGTTCTCCAGCCTGGAAACGAAGTTCTGGAAATCCCTCGCAGTTCCAGTCGAGAAAAGCCTCGCGTTCAAGACTGGGAAGATCCAGCGCTTGATCAACGAGCCTCTTTATATGTGCCCAGTCTGGTTTCAAGATGTAGACGGATTTCGTAACCGTCTCTACATCCGATGCGCAGCTTTTCTATTTATATTCACAACCTGCCTCGATGGATTACAGTGTAGCGGCTAAAGTCTTGTAAAGACCAAGCTTGATGGTTGAACAAATGTCGACAAATCATAGCAGCTTTCAAAAAAATCTATGCTCTATCTACTTATAAAAACACCATTTATCCTACTTATTGACAGCAAGAGCCCAAAATGATTCCGTATTCGGACTCTCAGCTCACCAAGGCCCAAGTGGTTCGACCCGGAATTCAGGGCGTCTGAGCACCCATTTTCCTCTCCTTTCAAAAAAACTTTCGGTTTTCTGTCGCAATTCTTCCTCGGAATGCGAATGTCCTAATAGAAGCCTCGATTAGAACATCACCGAAATCGAAAACGCATCACACATAGAGCTCAGTACAGCTGAGCTCAGAGAGATCCTATCTCCTGAGCTCTGCGAAGCCAATAAGGTCATCCCTATAGGCAAGTCCGGATCGGACTTGTATTTGGCCGTGCAGGAAAAGCCCGGAAGCGGAGTCGAATCCGATTTGGCCTTTTTGAGTGGGCTGAAGATTAATTTTGTGAAGAAGACAGAGGAGGAGTATGCCGGGATCAGGGATGCCTTTTATAAAGGGCTAGGAAGCGGGAATTCGTCTACCGCTAACCGTTTGTCGTTAACCGACAAGTTGTATTCGACTGCTGAACGAGGGGCGCACAATCAGAACCAATCAGCAAACGAAAAACAACGTCAAACGACGAACGACAAACGTCAAACGAACAATGCGTTCGAAAAACTGAGCTTGACCGGTTCGGTTATTCAACAGGTTGACTCTCTTATCCGGCGTGCCATACGGACGGGCGCGAGTGACATCCACTTGGAGCCTTACGAAACCCTTTTTCGGGTTCGCTACAGACTGGACGGTGTGCTCTATGATGTCGCGCAGATATCCCTTTTGCAAAAGAGTGCCGTCATTTCCCGCTTGAAGGTGATGGCGAGCCTCGACATCGCAGAAAAACGGAGGCCACAGGACGGAAGGATCCGCCTCAAAGACGCCGATGCCACGGTCGACATTCGGGTCTCGACCCTTCCTACCGACTTTGGAGAAAAGATTGTCCTCCGAATTCTCGACAAGCGAAATCTCAATCTGGATCTATCTGGATTGGGTCTCGAAGAAGAAAAACTCGCCCTGGTACGAAAAACCTTTTCGCTTCCCCACGGGATGATTCTCGTCACCGGTCCCACAGGGTCAGGGAAAACAACAACCCTCTACGCTGGACTGAATGAGATCAATACGCCTCATATTAACATCACAACGATTGAAGATCCCATCGAATACAACCTTCTGGGGATCAACCAAACCCACATTCGGGCGGATATAGGTTTCACCTTCGCAAGCGCCTTGCGGGCCTTCTTGAGACAAGATCCAAACGTGATCATGGTCGGTGAGATTAGAGATGGAGAGACGGCAAGTATTGCTATTCGCGCGGCCTTGACGGGACACCTGGTCTTATCAACTCTGCACACGAACGATGCGCCTTCATCCATATCGAGACTGCTCAACATGGACGTCGAGCCCTATCTCGTGGCCTCTTCGGTGAGACTCGTTATTGCGCAGCGACTTGTGCGAAGGGTCTGTCTGCACTGCAAAGAGGAGCGATCCATTGAATCAGACATCGCCAAAGAGCTAGGTCTAGAAAAAGAAAACACATCATGGAAGGGCGTGGGATGTGAGCACTGCAACGGAACGGGCTACGCCGGTCGCATCGCCATTTTCGAATTCATGCCGATGTCGGATCGCCTTTCTGAAGCCGTCACCAAGAGAGTTAATGCCCGCGAGTTTCGCAGCATTGCCTTGTCCGAAGGCATGAGTACGCTCAGAGAGCAGGCACTCAAACTCATGAGAAAAGGATTAACCAGTGTTGAAGAGGTCGTACGTGAAACATCCGAATAGTGCATTTAGGTTATGGCCCTTTTGTGCCGTGTTGTGTCTGATGTTGATACCAGCAAAGGCGCTAGCACAAGAAGAAATCGACTTGGGTCCTGTCGAACCCATTGTGGAATACGTCAATGTGATTGATGCGGATCTGCGCGAGGTCATCCGGGGCATAGGCGAGGCTTATGAAGTGAGCGTGGTCGTAGACAACTCGATTCGAAAGAACATCACCCTTCGTCTGTCGGACATCCCGGTCTCCGAGCTCATCGAGTTTGTGGCCGAGCAGTACAATCTGGTTCACCGCAAAAAAGGCGCGATCCACATCTTAGAACCCCAGCCTCCCAAAGAGGCGCCACCAAGTATTCCGCCCAATGTAGTCGTCGCCAATGGCAAGCTCAGTTTCGATCTAAAGGAAGAGCCCATACAAAACGTTCTTCGCGCCATTCAGCAGCAAAACGCCGAGTTCAATATCGTGGTGAAGAGTGGAGTGACCGGTAATGTGACGGGAATGCTTCGGGAGTTGCCAGTGGAAGTGGGACTAAGAAGTCTGCTCGAGAACAACGGCTTCACCTTGAACGATCGGGATGGCATTTTCGAGGTCGATCGTGCACGCCGGTTCAAACAGCAAGAAAATGGAGCCCAAACGGGTCTTTGGATACAGGCCAAAAATGGGCTGATTAGTATCGAGGCGAAAGATGTACCCGTGCAGCAATTGCTAGATGCCCTGTCGGGCGAAATGAAGGACCTCAATGTGGTCGTTTTTGACTTACCGGAAAAAAACATCACGGCCAAGGTGGACGGTGTCGAGATCGAGGAGGCCATGCACACGATTCTCCGCGGATCGGAGTTGAGTTTCAGGCTGGAGGGCAAGACCCTCTATGTGGGACAGGACGGGAACGACGGCGTGATCACAAGCCGGTTGATTGTCCTGGATCACATGCGCGCCGATTCCTCCCTCACGAATATTCCCGCTCGAATTTTAGGTACAACAGAAATCCAACCGATCAAGGAGCACAATGGGCTTCTAGTTACAGGTTCAAGTCACGGAATAGCCAGAATCGAGCAGTTCATCAAGGCGATCGACAAACCCACGCCGCAAATCTTGATCGAGGCCTTGGTCATTGATTTTGAGGACTCCGATGTCTTTGAATTGGGGCTCAAGTTTGGTCGAAGCAGTGACATATCCGAGGATGCCAAACGAGGCCGCTTCCAGTTTGGCAAGAGCGATGCCGTGGTCGACGAAGACGGTAACGTCATTCGAGAAGCGATGGGGGAGGCGCTGGACGTAAGTCTTGGCGCGAACAAACTGAACAAGGCCCTTGGATGGGCCAACGATTTTTTTGGAACGCACAAAATAGGTCTCCTGCCAGACGACTTCTATGCGAGAATCAATGCGCTTGACCAAGAAGGCAAGCTGACGATTCAATCAAGGCCTCAGGTGTCCACGATAAATGGTCATTCGGCGAGCATCGATATAGGTACGACGCAGTACTACCTGCTCAACACCTCCACATCACCGCTCTACAACAACAATCAGTCCTTCCTTATTCAGGACCAGCAGCGCTTTGAGAAAATCGAGGCGAGCACAAAGCTAGAAATCACGCCTTGGGTGGGGAGCAAGGGCGAGGTGACCGTTGAAATTAGACCCGAGTTCAGCAGTCCGGTTGGCGAGTTTGATCCTGACGTTCCTCCTACGATCAATAGACGTGTTCTCAACTCTACCGTCCGTCTTCGTGATGGAGAGACGATTATTCTTGGGGGACTGATTCGCGAGTTCGACCGAGAGGTGCACAACAAGGTGCCCATCCTCGGTAGTATTCCGCTTTTGGGAAGGCTTTTTCGGTCTTCATCAACGGAGCACAGCCGAGCCGAGTTGGTCGTCTTTGTCACGCCTTACATTTTCTACGGCGATGGACAGGACGACGAGCGGTGGAAGCAGCGGCGGGGCGCCTTGAAGTTGGACATCGACAAGAATAAGGACCCCCTTCGCTTTTTCAAGCGCATCAAAAACGGCCTCGAAAAAGAAGACGCCTCTGTGCAGGATTCCGAGCTTGTGAAACCCGAGAGTCAAGCACGTGAGTCTCCCACCAAGGACGCGTCCGATCAGACGGAAAAGCAAAAGGAAAACAGCAAATAAAAATCCCTTTCCTCCATAGAGAATCGATGGGCTTGTCCTGGCACGGCGACCAGCTTGAGGCGACGCACCTTCGTCTTAGATGGAACACGATTGAGGCCATCACCTCCTGCCGAGTCCCTATCGAAGATTCTTTGGAGCATGCCATCGATCACCTATTGTCGGACTTGATCAGCCCGGCATCTATGCCAAAAGTAGTGATGGCTTTTGGTGGGGCCTACCCTCATATGCGTCTGGCTGTGAGGGAGGCCCCGGTTTTGGAGGACCTCGATTTGCTTGAAGAATGGGCTGAGTCCGAGGCCGAGCAGATCCTTCCTCCCGGAGCGGCTATAGAGCACTTCAACATCGAGAATCACATCATATATGCGGATGAGGACCAAGTTCGATGCGCTATTTGTGTAACCCCACTATCCTGGGTCAAGATGATCGAGGACGTGGCGGAGAAGCTGGGCGTGAATCTTGTTTCTCTGGGATGCCCGGATCTCGATCTTATTTACGCGCTGTCTTACCAACCTGGATTTCAGGAAGGGACCAAGGTCGTGATTTCAAGGTGGGCGGAGCATGCCAGTATTCTGCTATCGAAGGATGGGATCGTCTCCGACATGAGCACGATTGAGTTCGAGGGACCTGATCTGCAGGCCAATCTTTTTAGAATCGGGCAGGACTTGCAAGAGAAACTGGATGGGGCCGGGGGTAATCAGTTGTGGGCCAGCCCCGATGAGATTTGGGTGAGTGGGGACGAAGCGGAAGAGATCGCCGCGGCCCTGACCGGCGCCGATATTTCCAGTGCGCCCATCCGTCCTGTCCATATTAAACTGGGTGATAAGGTTATAGAGGAAGGTGGCGCTTTGTCGCTCGGGTCTTTTTCTCAAGCCCTCAAAGCGGGCTATGCCTTCCTGGGTGGATTGAACTTAGTTGATGCCGAGAAGGAAAAGAAAGGCCGACAAGACATTGACAAGGCCGATGCCCTTAAGAGCATTCTCATGTTGGGCGCCTTCATCGCCTTGTTGCTGGTGGGGCTCACGGGATCGGATGGATATCTGGCCAGCAAATTGGAAGAGAGTCAAGAGCAGCTCGTTGATCTAAAAGTACAGGACGCCGAAGTCCGGCAAATAGAAAAGGATCTGGATATTCTCAAAGAGCAGGTCTCGCAGGCCGAGGCGGTGGTGCGAGAACGCACAGCCACGGCGGGGCTCATGCAGATCCTCTCGGACCGGATGCCCGCTACGGCCTGGCTGGAGAACATGGCGGTCACCAGGAGTGAAGGAAATCAGTGGAAGGCGCGCGTCGAGGGCTACTCCATGAACGAGCGATCCATCGGCCAATTTTTGTCTGGCCTCGAGCTCCACCAACATATCAAGAGCGTGGGCCTGGACTATACCGAGACCGTTCGTGCAGACCGGATTTACGTCGAAGTTTCCGACCCTCTACCGGTGACCAAGTTTGGCCTCGATATCAACTTCGAACTATAGGACAACTATGGACGCCTTACTCACATGGCTCTCAGACAACCGGTGGAAAGCCTATGCGATGACCATCATGGTCTTGGCGATAGTTTTGATATCTAAACAATTCTTTCCTCGGATTCAGAACACGGTGAATAGCTATTCTGAATTATCGAGTCAGCGGGAGCGCGTAGCGGCGGCGGCCGATTGGGAAATGAACCGGAAAAGGCTGGAAGCGGAGAAACGGCAATTACGAGAGCGCTTTGAGCTCATCTATGTCAGCCTGCCTTCGTCTGACAATATGTCGACTTTCGTGGGCGAGCTCAATGAACTGGCCGAAAAGCATTCGGTATCCATTCTGCAGCTCAAGCCCAAACCCGTTACCGAGCATTCCAAGTACAGGGAAGTACCTATGGAAGTCGATGTCGTGGGTAGCTTTGATAGTATCGGACAGCTTGTGTCGAGTATTGAAGCGTCGCGCTATCTGATAAAAGTCGAATCGGTCCGCAGTCAGATCAGCGATGAGTCGACGGGCGAGATCGAGTCCAATCTTGATTTGCGGCTCATTGTATTACGCGGGGAGGGCTAGAATGGATCAGAAGCGAATCCTTTTCATCCTCGTTGGCATCCTTGCACTGGTAGCGGTATGGCGGTTCTGGCCTTCCAATGAGGCCTTAACTCTCAGCGACTTGCATCCCTTGCCGACGGGCGTAGAGAGCAAATTTTCTTTGAAGGCGGACCTGATCCATTCGAGGGTTGAGCCCTTCAGACAAGGATCGACCAATCCTTTTAAGGTGCCCTTCTATCTGCTGAATGTCGCGCCGGAGATGGACGCGTTTGCCGAAGAGGAAGAACCGGTAGTAGACAAGCGCCCAAACTATGTGTTGCTCGGTGTGATCGGAGATGTAGCGCTGATCAAGGACGACAAAGGGAAGACGCATCAGCTCATGCAAGGCGAATCGATTGGAGAGGCCAAGGTCCGCAAAATCGCGAAAAAGGGAGTCAGGATATCTTTAGACGGAGAATACTTCGACTACGATCTGGCTTCACCTGATTTGGTCAGTCTTCATCCAGCAGGTAGACGCAGGTGATACGTGAGAACACAATACAACAACACACGGGACCCAAGAGGACAGACCAGGCCAGGCAAGCCCCCTTGTATCCTACCTACTAACCGGTAAAACAATGACAACACAACAACGCCCAATCCATGAGCCGCAAAATCAGGATCCGGACTACCGCTCCGAAGAAGGCTTCTCCTTGACGGAATTGATGGTGGTCCTGGTGATCATCGGCATTCTAGCTTTGCTGATCATCCCCAACTTTTTTGACATCACGACACGGGCCAAGATGAGCGAGGCGAAAACCCAGCTCAAACTTATCCGCTCGCTGCAGATGACCCACTACTATGAATACGATCAGTATTCACCGGATTTGGTACGGATTGGATTTATACAGGATTTGGTGAAGTCGGCCGGTGGAAATGGCTACTACATCTATACGGTGGAGAATGCGACGGACGTCAACTTTATGGCCACGGCGACCTCCGATGTGGACTTTGACAAGGACGGCACCATCAATGTGTGGCAGGTAGATCAAATAGGGAATCTGGTGGAGAGAACACCGGATTGAGGTCCACTTTGGGCCCCTATACCTATGTCCTTAACATTAATCCTCTACTCGATACTGCTAGTCGCTAGTCTTACCGACTTGCGCAAAGGCATCATCCCAAACGGGCTGATCCTAGCAGGGATGGTTTTGTGTCCATGGGTTGTGGGCAAGGACGTCTTGCCCAACGGCCTCATCGCGATTGGCCTTTGCGCTGGCCTTCTCGCTGTACTGGAAATCTATCGTCGCTGCGCCAGCAAGCGGGGTATGGGTATGGGCGATGTAAAGCTTCTTTTTATTATCGGGCTCTATATGGGATGGGACGCCGTCTGGATCCTCTACATCGCTTTCTGTTTGGGCGCCGTCTTTGGATTGGCTGGCATGGCATTGAAGAGGCTCACCAGGAGTTCTCGCTTGGCCTTTGCGCCCTTCCTAGCTCTGGCGAGCGTCATCGTCACGCAAGGATTTACACCCATGCTCGCTTTGGGTGTGATCGGCGGAGCTGACGTACTGGAGAGCTTGGGTGTTCATGGATGGGCCCTTTCGGGTCTGTTGCCCATAAGGGCAAAATGGTCCTATCAGCGAAGCGTGCGACCTTGGCGGTCAGAGAGAATGGGAACAACGACAAAAAAAATAATGAAAGAGGAGAGGGGATCGGCGATGGTTTCGGTTCTCGTTCTCATCAGTTTACTAACCTTAATTCTAGGTCTTCTCTTTGGTTTGCATGTAGCCCAATACCGCTTAATCAAACAGGACAGCCACCAAGTCGAGGCGCGCTATATTTCTGAAGCGGCCTTGTATGTCGCGATGGATTCCCTGGAACACAATCCCAGGTGGCGCACGAAGGGCTGGCCCCTGGCCATCGCAACCGGCGACACGGTCTCCATAGATATCGAGCCCTACGGAGGGTATTTGCTTATTCGGTCTACAGCAGAAAAAAAGCGAGCACGCTATGTCACGCGAGCCGTCGTCGGCGAGAAGCCTAGTCAGCTTTTGCGCTACGCGGTCTACCAATGGGACGACCGTTCCAATCTGAGTATCGCAGGCGAAACCAACATAGGCGGGGATATCGTAGTCGGATTCAGAGGGACACGACTGGAATCGCTGGAAGGTATCCCCTTTACGGGTTCGATCGATGGCGAGAGCTTTCCGATTGAACTCATCCAAGAGCCGGAGTTTTTCTACGAGAGTTTTTCTGAAACACAGTTTGGCTTTGAGCAACTATTGGCCTTTGGTGCGAGCCGAGCTTCGGCTTGGCCTTATGAAAAGCGAACGCGGGCGAGGCAGTTGATCTCCAACAATGAAATCGTCTATTTTGGCGGCGACCAAACATTTAGCGATGCCGATTCCACCTTATTCGACCGCGCCATTAATCTCGTAGTGGAGGGTGATATTCGCATCACCGGTTCCTTTGCCTTTGAACCGGGCAGCGCCATCGTCGCAGGCGACAGTTTGTCTCTGGAAGGCGATTTGAGACTCCACGACACGACGCTCTACGGTAGAAATGGGCTATCCTTGACCGACCGCGTGAGTGGCTTCGGTCAGCTCTTGTCCAACCATTCCATCCATATCCAGGACGATGTCTACATCCGCTACCCGAGTACGGCCTATATCTCGGCGGAGGAGATCAACAACGGCGGTGCAATACGAATCGAAAACCGGTCGGTTTTTGAAGGCAGCCTTGTCGTTCCAAAAACAGATGTCATTCCGGACCGATCACGCGGTCGTATCATTCTTGGTGATAGTACGCTGGTCCGCGGCTCTATTGTAAATAATTTGGAAACAGAGCTGCACGGGGTCCTAGAAGGGAATGCCCTGACCTACCAGTTCTATTTTTACCGGGACCCCTCGGACTACATCAACTGGCTCTTCAATACCGACATCGATGTAAGGGATCGTCCGGCGAATTTCTTAAGCCCTTTGCTGAGTCCCAACAACCCGAATCTGGAAGTCGTCTGGATGGAGGGCTACGGTGAACCAAAGACGCTTGGCCGTTTTTTGCCCTTGACCTCCAATCTGAGGAGAGGCCATTCGGAACCACCAAAATCCCGAGAACCGGAGCCGCAGAGCCCCCAAGGGTCGTCCCCAAAGAAGAAGTGACCTTTCTTAGTAAACATATCGCTGACAAAAACGGATTCTCACTGGTAGAGGTCGCTGTCGCGATGGTATTGTTTTCTTCTGTCGCGATGGTGTCCGGTCTCTTCCTGATGCAGTTCGCCAGCTCGAAGGCCAATCACTACGAATCGGTGGCACTCATGCTGGCGGAAACCGAGATGGACGAGGTCTTACTCCACAGATCCTATTTTTCGGACACGAGAATACTGGAGGAAGGAAAGTGGCGCATCCGGAGACAGGTCAGCTTCGACCGCCGGCTGATTATGATCGAGGTGGAGGTCTACGGCGCGCGGCGAAACGAGCCCTATGTCGTTCTAAAGACGATGCGGTCTTCCTTGTGATAAGGTCAAAACACATACCAAGCAGCGAGACCATTCTCAGAGAGAAGGAGTCTTTAGAAAAAAAAGGAAAAGAGGGTTTTACCCTCATGGAGTTTGCGATTGGTTTTATCTTGACTTCTCTATTGGCAGGGCTTCTCTTGTCCTTATTTTTCTATTCCAATACGGCTTTTCTGAACCGGCAGAGGGCCTTGTTGCGAGAAAACTATTCGCATCAGATTCGGCAGCAGCTGGTCGACGACTTTCTCTACAGCACCACGCTCGATGCCCGTGTTTTGGACGCATGGTCTCTTCAAAACAAGTACGGAGAGATAGTTCACTATGCATGGAGAGACTCACTCCTCTTCAGAAATGACGTCCTCATGCATGAGGACGAGCTGCGCATTCAGGCCTTCGAAATTCGACCCCTCATCGGTCCGGATTCCCTGGTTTGGAACCTGCGTGGCTATGAAATCCTGGCTGAGCTGGAGGGATGGGGGCTGGTCATCGAAGACTCGGTTTCGGTTATGCTGCGCTTAGAGGAAGAATGGACGCCAGCCGTGGCATCGGAGTCCATTTACATCGAAGATAAATAGGCCATGGCAAAGACACATCCCCTTCACGCCCACCGGTCCGGCAGATTTAAGAAAGATTCGACTCAAGCCAAAAGCGGGTCGGCCTCTGCTGGCCAAGGCCTGTTCTGGCGGTCTCCCAAGGAAAAGGATCTCATCAAGTTCACGCGGGGCATGGCGGTTATGCTTAGTGCCAAGTTGAATCTGGCCGACGCCTTGAAGGCGTCCATCAAAACGGCGACCAACAAGAAACTGGCAGACGTACTCAGCGATCTATCAAAAGCCGTTAATAAGGGCCTATCCCTGTCGGCTGCGATGCAGGAGCATCCCAAGATTTTTGGCAATCTCTATGTGAACATGATTCGGACAGGGGAGAGCGCAGGGATTGTGGATCAGGTCATGTCGCGCCTCGCCGACCACCTGGAGAAGAGTGCAGATCTGAAGCGAAAAGTAAAAGCGGCCCTGTCCTATCCGACCATGGTGCTGTTTGTAGCGAGCTTGGCCGTCTTCTTTTTCCTGACTTCGATCGTACCCACCTTCTCTGAAATGTTTGCTTCCTTTGACGCGGAACTCCCAGGTCCGACGCTCTTTATCGTCGGCATCAGTGATTTTTTATTGACTAAAGGATGGGTTCTGCTTCTTCTCTGTGTTGCTGTGATTGTAGGCGGTGCGGGTGCCCTGCGAACGGAGAAAGGGAGATGGTTTTGGGACGGCTTCAAGCTAAAAATACCCCTGATAGGCCGACTCCAAACCCGGGCTTTTCTTGTACATTTCTGTTCAACCCTTGGTCAGCTACTCGGCAACGGCGTCAACTTACTTGAGAGCATGAAGATCTTGTCCGAAAACTCCAGCAACGTCGTGATACGCAAGGCCTTGTCGGACGCGATGGCGCAAGTTAGGAGAGGGAGCGGACTGAGTAAGCCGCTCGAGAAGTCCGGCATCTTTCCGGCCTTAGTGCATCAGATGGTTTCCGTCGGAGAAGAAACCTCGAGGTTGGATCAGGTCATGACACATCTAGGGAAGCAATACGAGTCGGAGATGGACAGCTTCATTGACGGCTTGACCTCTGTCATCGAACCCGTGCTCATCATGGTGGTCGGCGTGATCATCGGCGGGATTCTGATCGCTTTGTATCTGCCTCTATTTGAGCTGATCCATGTGGTCGGTTAGTTATTTTTGACTCCCAATGAGGGAATCAAAAATAAAAGTGAGAAAAAAACCCATGACCGAGCTAACTATTCGTCTGAGTGTTTTCCAAAGGGACTAAAAAAGTTATCACTACCTGTCGCAATTTCGTGCGGAAATACGAATGTCATAATAGAAGGAGGACTGAATTACTCTGTGTTCCAGACCTCCCTTATTCATTCGATGGACGAAACGCCTCTGGGTGATATGAATGTCCATTTTACTTATGTCATCATTAATTATCACTTCAATGAAAACATCTTTGCTTCGAATAGTGAGTTTCAGCTCGCTCGCCCTCCTATTTTCATTTGGTTTCAACGCGAAACTACTTGGACAATCAACGACATGGGTGGATTCGTCTGCCACAGCCCTGAACATTTTTCAATCGGGAAGCGGCGGTGCCATTTATGCACTCACTCAAGCAACCAGCGACGGGATTGCGGTTTATGGAAGAGCAGATGGAAATGGTACTGGTGTGTACGCTCGAACTGCAGGTTCCGGCACGGCTCTACACGCCTATGCCACAGGATCTGGATTAGGCGTCTATGCTAGGGCCGACAACGCCGGTCATGCCGGTTCGTTCAGATCTCTTGGCGCTGGTTCCGGGGTATACGTTCATGCATCAGGAACGGGATACGGAGTCTATTCACTTACATCAGGCTCAGGAACAGGGGTTTACGGCCGCAGCATGGGCAGTGGCCATGGCGTTGAGGGAAGAGCCAGTGCAGGTGGTATTGGCGTGTATTCGTATATGGACGTTGGCACGACTAACTATGGGTCCTATGTATATCAACAAGGTACTGGCATAGGGAGTTATACGCGAGTCAGCAATGCTAGCTCTGTTGCAGAAGCTGTTAAGGTTCAACAGGACGGCTTGGGAATAGGACTGAATGTAACATCAGCAAATAACACGGCATGGAGTGGAAGCTTTACCGGAGGAAAGGGACTGTTCGCGGACCGAGTAGCCATCGGGGGAAATGAGAGTTCGGTGTACAAATTGGCTGTGCTGGGAGGTATCATTTCTGATGTAATCGAGGTAAAGGCCAGCGGCACATGGGCCGACTACGTCTTCAAGGAGGACTATTCCAAGATGAGTCTGGCTGAACTCGAGTCCTTCATCAAGGACGAAGGGCATTTGCCTTACTTCCCGTCGGCCAAAGCCGTCGAGGAAAAAGGCTCCTTCAACGTGGGCGAAACTCAGGTCGCCTTACTCAAGACCATTGAGGAGTTGACGCTGCACCTCATCGAGCAAGGGAAAGAAATTAAGGAGCTGAAAATGAAGATCAACTAAACGATCTCCACCAAAGATATTTTCTAGACAAGCCCCGGGTACCCACTATCGGGGCTTTTCCTAATCGACAAATAAATTTAGAATGGCTGCACTGCGAGGTCGACGCTCTTCATCGTCAGCATCAGCGATTTTTTGCTGAACAGAGTATGGATTCTTCTCCTTTTGTTGGTCGCAGTGGTTGTAGGCGGTGCCGGTGCCCTGCGTACAGATAAGGGTCGGTCGTTCTGGGACGGCTTCAAGCTCAAGGTGCCCCTCATAGGCCGACTCCAAACCCGGACTTTCTTGTTCATTTTTGCTCAACCCTTGGTCAATTACTCGGCAACGGCGTCAACCTACTTGAGAGCATGAAGATCTTGTCCGAAAACTCTAACAACGTCGTCATCCGCAAAGCCTTGTCGGACGCTATTGGTATAGGCTCGGGAGCGGGCTGAGTAAGTCGCTCGAGAAATCCGGCATTTTTTCCGGCCTTGGTGCACCAGAGGGTCTCCGTTGGAGAGGAAACCTCTCGCTTGGATCAAGTCATGACTCATTTGGGGAAGCAATACGCGCCTCGGAGATGGACAGCTTTATCGAAGGACTGACCTCAGTCATCGAGCCGGTACTGATTATGGTTGAGGGCATCATTATCGGTGGGATTTGATTGCTCTCTATTTGCCTCTTTTCGAGCTCATCCACGTTGTCGGCTAACGTGAATAGGTCACTGATTCGCTCGATTTGAAGCCTCTTTAAAAAAAAGTCGTCGCAGTTTGTCGCAATATGCCGCGCTTTTGCGAATGTCTTAGTGAAGGACAGAATTAATTCCTGACCACTTCCATCCGAAATATTCGAATTGAAGAGTCGGGAAAGGAATCAATAACCCAACACTCAGACAGATGAAGATCCGTTTATTTAGCATCTCTACTTTATTGATGTTCGCTATCGCCACTCCCACATTCGTTCATGCGCAAGACGTCTTTAGTGACTATCGCATCCATCCCGATGTGTGGAGACCTGCAGCAGGGATCGAGCCGGGAGTCGGTTCAGGCGGGGATTTAGGTTTAGATATTCCGCTACTAACAGTGCCAGGAAGAGGGGGACTGGATTATCAGGTTTCACTTGGTTACCAATCTGGAATCAAGCCAGATCAAGAGTCGAGTTGGGTTGGTTTAGGATGGTCCTATGACCCCGGTTCGATTGTCAGAGACATAGCGAATGGTTACAGTCAGACTGTTGAATCAGGCAATCCTATTCATCACATCTATGGTGCCGATTTTTCTGACGATTCCAACCAGATTGTCATGCAACCGGATCTATATAACATTACAGCTCCGGGACTCAGCAATACCTTCGTTAAAGTGATGGATAGTGCTATCCCTTCAACATACCCACCGCTGGATCCCGAGAACGGATTTTATTTGACGGATTGGAAAGCATGGAAGATTGAAGCACTTGGGGGTGATACACCTGTTCAGCATCCTTTTCCACTGAATGTTAGTACGGGCACATTAACTAGCTGCATTGCGGAACAGGCACTCTGCGTAGATAAAAATGACTATGATGGTTTCATTGTCACTAATACCGGTGGTGTCCGATACGTTTTTGGCTTACCGACACTCGCGACGAACAAGGTTGACTATCACTTTGGCGAACAAACAGAATACTACGTTAACTCATGGAGACTTCTGGCCATATTGGGTTCTGACTTTTTGGGAAACGAAATACCCTGCGGAGTCGGCCTGCCGGGACACGATGAAGATGGAGATCCAATCTACAATATACCTCAGTGTGGCTCGACTGGATCGTGGATAAAATTCCACTATGATGATATCGGATCGTCCCAACTAGATGATCCCAATGACACGGATTTACTTCCAATTCGCTATCAGCATCACAATTTATTATTTGTCGAGACTCCCTCACATGTTGCTAAGTTTTTCAACGCACCCAAATCAAATGAGCGATCTTCCGACGACTATCTTGAGGGTGTTGGAAAGATTAGACTCGAAAAAGTCTCGTTGTATGCCAAAGAGGGTTTTTCTGGAGCTAAGTTGGTCAAGTCGGCTTTGCTGAATATGGACCAGAGTCATCCTTCTGCGGGAGGTCCGGCACCCTTCTATTCGAGATGGAAACTTAATAGTATTGAGTTTGAAAACGACGGTTCTGGTGTGGCTCCAAATTTACCAGGATATGACTTTGTCTATTTTAATGATCTTAGTTGTGATGCCATCAATACCTCCGATTTCGGATATTGCGCCGGACCTGGCTCGCAATGGGCTTGGAGTCTCAGGTCAATTCTCTATCCAAGTGGCGACAAGGATATTGTTACCTATGAGCCGGACTTAATAGCTTCGTCTACGCAGATGGCTTATTTCCAAAAAACAGTTGGCGTTACAGGATGTGACGGGACAAATACTTATCCAATTGGCGCCACAGATGGTGGCGTTCGAGTTTCAAACATCACAACAGAATTTCTTACGCAACCTGCACTTGGTACAGGCTACGTCAAAACTAGAAACTTCAGCTACGGAGTAGCGGGAATGGGTAGCCTTACCGGCATACCTAGCAAAGTATTTAGCCATTATTCCAGTATTCCGGCGTTCATTCCGAATGGTCGGTCTCGGGCTCGGGTGGTCTATCCTCAAGTGACAGAGACAAGAGAGGATGGATCTTTCGTCACGACGAAATACACAACGGACTTAGGAGATGAGTCCGCGGGACCGTTTTCACTTATATCACCCGTTAAGTATCTCAGACTAAAGGTTGGCGACGCAGCCGAATTCATTATGCGCAGCAACCATGATCTCAATTGGGGTATTGCTTATCAGACGAAGTCACGCGATCGAATCGTTCGCACAAGTACAAAAAATTATCTCCTGGGTGCACATTCTATGTCCGACATTTATCCCGATTGTAGTGCGGCGGTGGGTCTTGCCATACAATGGAATAGTGGGATGCAACTTCGGGCGCAAACCAATTACACGGCGAATTTTGACGAGTCCAATCCTCTATTATCTGTCACTGAGTTCAAATATGATCCACAGTATTTTATTCTAAATGCAAAGGAAGAAATTACAGATCATTCCCCATTAGTCAGAACGGACTATAAGTACCATTTCCAGGAGGCTCATGGCACAGAAATGGCTGCACGCAATAATCTCACGGCAGTGTATCGCACGGATGTAAAAGAACTTATTTCTGGTTCGACAGAGGACGATCCAGACGATGATCCCGATCCAGATGACATATTTCCTCCTTACAGCTCACCTGATACTGGAAATAGCCTAGATCCTGCTGAATGGGTTTATCATAGGTCTGAAATAAATACCAGAAAACAGTGTGACGAAGTTGGTTTTTGTAAACTGGTGGAGGATCAATTAGTAGGTGACCCATATCCTTGGCGTCCTCACAAAACTTATATATACAAGTCGGCCGCACCGAAGTCTCTGGCTCCAATTTTTTCTGAATCAGACACCGAATGGGTCAAAACATCGGAGATAAAGGAGTACGACGGCTATGGAAATGTGATTGACCAGTTGGGTCCCAACGGAGAAAATCTCCAATTCACGTATGTAGCTCCCCAGCGGACTTTGCTTCAAAGGGTAGAGTCCTCTGTCACATCGGTTTTTCCTGATCATGACTTTACTATCAATTACGATGATAGAAAGCGCATCGAGTATTTTTATGACGACAATTCTCTTTTCACAAAGTTCGAATACGATACGCACGGTCGGCTGACACAAACACTTCAACAAAAGTATTCGACGATAAACCAAGATTCTCGTTTTGCATATGAGCTGGCGCGGCAAACGGGAGGTCTGACAAACTCGATACAGACCAAGACTCATTTTGAGGGCGATAAACAAATTGATTCATCCTTCAGAATTTCGAAGGAATATTTGAATGGTTCTGCTGCAACTATTCAGTTGCACAGTTTAGATGCCACGGGCAGTGCCGTCGTTTCTAGCACGGAGTTAAACGGACGTAATCAGCCCGTCAAAGTCTACAAGCCTTTTCCTGCTGATCCCGCACTAGGTCTAGTAACGGATCCCGGGGTTCGAGCCTCAGGTCATTACAACAGTGCTACCCGTCCTTTCGAAGAAACGACTTATCTAAATTCACTGCCTGTCGCTTCCATCAGACCTTCCCTCACGGAGACTTCAGACCAAGTCCTTATGAATTACAGATTGGAAACACCGTTGTTTGCCGATGGCTCTCCCATTCCTGGAAGGAACTCAAATTACATGCTAACGGAGACGAAAGATGAAAATAACAACGATCACCAGACCTACACCGATGCCCGAGGCCTTCAGGTCTTGTCAAGAACAATTACTCATACGGGTGATCACTTTATTACCGAATCCGTTTATGACGCTTTAGGCCAGCTTATTGAAGTTCGTCCTCCAAATTACTTTGATTCTGGAAATGACCCCTCTTGGGTAACAAGCTACGCTTACAATACGCGAGGTGAGCTCATATCGAAAGACACACCTGATATCGATACTGAATACAGCTACTATTACGACAATTCAGGCAACCTGCGCGTGACGGTCGATCCCAACGGACAGAACATCTATAGTAAGTACGATGAAATGAACCGCATGGTAGAATCGGGTGTCTACTGCCCCTGCACCGATGCTTCCAAAATATCAAGCGATGACTACCCATACCAGACCAACATGAATGTTATCTCTGTCTCGGGGGCGGAAGAAAACTATAAAACGACGGTCGAAATTTGGCGAGGAAGTACCGGAGACACGAATATTCGAAATATGCTGTTGTCCGATGAAACGGACTTTTTTCGAATAAAGATTGGTGAGAAGGAAATTTTTGGTTTAACACCTATGGAGGATTATGATATAACGGGGTCTCGGGACCGCTTCGTTTTTTATCAAAAAGGTCAAGCTGCTTGCGAAGAGATTCAAGAAATTGTAGATGCTGCACCCCTTAATCTGGTAGGCACATCCAATACATCAGGCCCAACAGACGATATAGAGCGCGAAATGTGGTTCAAGCCTCTACCACTGGACCTATCTACAATTGATTTTAATGACCGGTCATGGCCGGACGAGAATGGGACGTGGCCACCGGCACCCAAATTTTTTGAAACACAGTATATCTATGACGGATATGACGAGTCGTCTACCATTAATCTCGTCGGTCGCTTGGCTATTGTTCAAACCGAAAAGAGCAAGACAAAATACGGCTACGATTACTTCGGTCAGGTAAAGTCTGTCGAGCAGACAATGGGGGAGGAGGATCCCAAAAATATTGAATTCACCTACTTCCCAACCGGTGAGACCAAGTCAATTGACTACCAGCACAACTCTGCTGACCCTGCCGAGCATGTTATCTTCTCTTATGACTATGATCGTCTTGGTCGATTGACACAGGCAAGATCATCTATCGGAGGCCACGAAAATATTCAGATTGAGGCCGATTACAAGTATCTAGTCACGGGTCAGATAGAACAACTTAAACTAGGCCGCGATGCCCTGTCTGGGCTGCCTATTCAGACCATGGATTATAGTTACAATATCCGCGACTGGCTCACTCAGATTAACCAGCCCTCAACCGTTTCAGACACCTTTGGAGCCGATCGATTCTCCATGAACCTGGGTTACAAGGATCCAGGGCCCAATGGTGCTACGGGACAAAAAAACGGTAATATTTCTTGGGTAGAATGGATGGGGCCTACATTGGGACCAACTTTCTTCGAGGGTGCCTATAACTTTTCGTACGATGGTTTGAATCGGCTGTTGGCAGCAGATTTCATAGGAAGTGGCCCACAAAATGCGACCAATGATTTTGATTTGACCGGAATGATCTACGATGACAATGGAAATATCATGTCCTTTACCAGGAATGGTGAACTGAGTCAGGGAGCCGGTTCCTCGTCGTCCTATGGGGCCTTTGCAAATGGTTATGCCGCAGGCAGCAATAGATTGACGACCGTAAATGGACAGCCTTTCATTTACAACAGCAACGGAAGCGCCACGCTCGATTGGGCAGGAAGAACCTATACTTACAATCGCTTCAATCAGCCAACTAAACTGACCAAGCCTATTCCCGGAGGTGGTGATCCCTACGAGGCGAGATATCACTACGATGGAGACAACTTACGGGTTCAGGTCGTGGATACTCACAATGGGGCGGACCGTACTCGGACTTACATAAGGGGGCTGGATGGATCCGTTCTGGCGGTCTACGAGAACGGTGTTTTGAAGCATATCAACATCCCCGCAGGAGGAAGAACGATCGGAAGGATCGAACCACCAGCGAGCAGCAACTAGCCCATTCACATTATAATCTTCTAGCCATGACTACGCAATTATTGGCCCGAGCTACGTCTAGCCTATTCGTCCTTCTGACTTTTGTCTCCATGAGCACGGGCCAAGTTACAGAGGACTTTATTTTCGATCCAGCAAACATCGATCTTCTTGTACCGGCCGACGGAGGCTCAATTGTGTCGACGCCTAATTTTAGCTGGAACTTACAAGGTGATTTCGACACCCAAGGATCAGTGTCCTTCTATATCTGCGACGACCAGGCGAGCGATACCTGCGAGGACAGTGAAGCGATATTTACAACAGTCGTTGATCAGGCTTCGAGAGAAAACTTAGATTATGCGGCAACAGCAGGCCCTAGCTTGGTCGCAGGAATGGAATATACCTGGCGCCTTGAAGTAGAATTCGAAGGCGTGGTCACGTTCTCTACTTCCTCTAGCTTCTTGATTGGTCATTCCATTACTTTGCAGTTACCGGCGGATGATTCCGTTGTAAATGCCGAGTACCCTCTATTTACTTGGCAACGAAGCCCGTCTTTTGAAGAACTCGAATTCTATTTATGTTCAGGAGTTGCTTGTGCGGTGAGCAGTCCTTCTTTGATTCATTCGGCATCGCTTCCTTTGTATCCAGACAGCTATTTTTATGCTCCAACGGAGCTACCCCTGCAAGACGGACAAGACTATGCTTGGCTAGTTCGCGGAAGAATTGGAAGCGACTGGAGTGAATCGGCCGTTTTTGGCTTTAATGTGACGGTAGACGAAACGACGCCACCCGGAACGCCTCATATTGATTACCCCGGCAACGCGGATACGGATGTGGGGATTTCCATTCCGCTCACTTGGATACCTACCGGAGGCATCCCCGCAGAAACTTTCGAGTACCAAATCATTACCGGAGGCTTTTTTGCTTCCTCCGTTCCAATACATGTCACAGAGATAAACTCAGGAGCGTCTTTTGCTGACCAGTATAACAAGCAGTACTTCTGGCGCGTGCG
Source organism: Rhodothermales bacterium (assembly GCA_965250215.1). Taxonomy (GTDB): domain Bacteria; phylum Bacteroidota; class Rhodothermia; order Rhodothermales; family DATKEJ01; genus CBDFNN01. The sequence continues at coordinate 1,829,326 of CBDFNN010000004.1, forward strand.
AGCTTGTCGCGATGAAGGTAGTCTATGTAGTGCCTGGTCCGGCAACAATACTTTTGATGCTTGGCGTTTTACGACGGGGGCCCAGCCCGCTGATCCGCCAGTAGTCGATGGACTGATTTTACATTCTCCAGCCGATGGGGAAACGACAGGGACCAGTCCAGTAATGACTTGGTCGGTCGATACAGCGTCTCTGGTGCCTGTGACCGATGTGATCAAGATCGAGATCTACGAAGATCAAGCATTGAGCTTGCCTCATTATGTAGATGCACAGTTTTCCGAGGTGTGGAATGGTCAATTGGTGGCACCTGCCATGCAATCAAACCAGACCTATTATTGGCGTATGGCAAGGTGTGAAATCCTCACCTGTTCAGATTGGACATCGGTCAGAAGTTTTACCACGGATGGCGTAGACGCAACCCGTTATTATTACCTGACAGATCACTTAGGTAGTACGCGGGTCGTTTTGAATGACGAAGGGGTAGTAACCGATTTCTCCGACTACTATCCCTTTGGACTTGAAATGCCAGGTCGCTCCACCCAGTCCGGGACCAAGGCCTTAGAGAACTATACCGGGCACGAATTGGATTCGGATACCGGTCTTCACTATGCTAATGCTCGGTTCTATGACAGTGTGATCGGAAGATGGGGAGTAAGAGATCCGCTTGATGAATTTGCAACTCCTTATTCCTATGTGGGGAGTAATCCAATAATCTTTGTAGATCCTTCGGGCCTAAAAGGAGAAGCCATAGCAACACAATATTACGATGAAGATGGCGAACTCATTTATGACGACGGCGAAGACAATAGTTTAGTTGTATATACTAACAGTTCAATTGTCGAGGGATGTTCGGGTGATTCAGGAGTAAACTGGGGATGCGTTAGAAACGATCGAGGATCCGATACCAAAATTCTTCATGAGCCCACTTATTGGCGTTGGGTCACTGAAGTGGAAGAGATGCTGAGAGCAGAGAGTGATATAGGATTAGGTATCACCTCCGACAGAAAAGGAAATATTACCGTCCGGACCGCATCGACGTTTGGCGAAAACTTGTTCTTGACGCTTGGTCCATTCGCAATTGTAAAGGCACTAGGTTCTTTGGGAGCAATATGGAACCGATCTGCTTGGTATAAATCTACATTCCGTACAAGGATAGGCTCAATAAATTATCACACTTTTAAACATGGAAAAGGTCGCTCAGTAGGACAATACACAAAGGCGGCTCAAGACTTTTTCAACAAGCATAAGCACTTGGGAACCAAGATGACCCTAAAGGACGGCAGCTCAGGGCTGAAAATACGTACAAAGGTCCAGATTAATGGAAAAGGAAAAAGCGTCATGGGAATTTATAAGCCAGATGGCAGAATAGTTACGTTTACAGGTTAACTCCATACGAGAATGTATTTAAGATCAATATATCGAAGATTTAAAGAGCTGGAGCTTCCGTCAGCGCCGAGCGAAGAGAAATTTGAAAATTGGATATTCGATGCAAACGAAGTAGTTGCTTTCTACGCAGGAATAATTCATTCGGCTGTAGGTGGTCCGCCAATTAGAATTGATTTGTCAACTTTAGACGAGCTGTCGAATGGCCTTAGTCAATTGGAAGTGTTGGAGCAAGACCCCGGAGTGTTAGAATCCTGTAAATCATACGCTAGCCAAATTCGAATATTGCTAGAAGAGGTCAATAGGGGCTCCGATCTGGGCAGGGATCTCTCCAACTCAATACTTGGTCGCGTTAGACGGTCAATTTTTTGGTTTACCGAATAAATGACAATAGCTCCGTATTTGGCTACTAAACGTCCGTACATTTAACAGATCTAACATCTAATAAAACCTATCATATTCAGATAATAATAAGTTATTGGAAGGTTGTCTAGCATACCGAAATCGAGGTTTTTGCCCAACGCCCCGAAAAGGTATAATCCAAGCATTTTTGGTGCAAATCTAGCCTTCAGCCAACCTAGGGAGTGTCTACAAAGACCGAGGTGAGCTGGACAAAGCGAAAGCGTTGTATGAGAAAGCGCTGGCCATGGAGGAGGCGCTAGGGCACAAAGAGGGGATGGCAAATTCCTACAGCAACCTGGGGATTGTGTACCAAACCCTGGGCGAGGTGGAGAAAGCTCTGGAAATGAATAGTAAGGCGCTGGCCATTGATGAGGCGCTGGGTATCAAAGAAGGGATGGCAATTACCTACGGCAACCTGGGGACTGTGTACCAAACCCGGGTGACTTGGACAAAGCGGAAGAGATGTACCTACGCTCCATCGAATTATTTGAGGCCATAGGGAGTCCCACGTCAGAAACGGTGAAGCGTTGGCTTGATGACCTAGGCAGTGAGTGAATATTTCGCAGTGTGACTCTCTTGGGGGAATCGCCGAAGCGAGCTTTCGGACGAGACCCATTTGCCTTCTTTTATTTTTAGACCATAAAAGGGATTATAAAGGAGGTTATAAGCCCGTTCTCAGCAATTGCGGTGAGAAGCTAAATTCGCAGTTGGAATAACTATATTCTTATGGTTAAGGTGTTAGCGACCAAAACCCGACGCTCTCGTTAAACGCCGCCATTGATTCCACTCTATTTCCAAATGTCTGCCAACCAAGTATTTCTCAGCTGCGCTAGTGAAGACGCTGCCACCGTAAAGAAGCTTAAAACCAGGCCGCTTCAAGAAACAGATATCGAAAGCCATCACGTCAAGCCGTTATTTCATCATTTGTATTAGCGCAGCGGCCCTCAAAAAAACAGGAGATGAAACACCAGGGTTTCAGGACGAGGAGTTGAACGAGGCTTGGGAAATCGCAAAAGCCACAACGGATAAGGAGTTAACAAATTATTCCCGTTCGCCTCGAAGATTGCGACCGAGGGGATCACCGTATTTCGGGTCATCAACAATATGACCTCTTTGACGATTGGAATGGTGTAGTTGATAAGCTGAGTTCCTACATGGGTGAGCCGGCGAAAACAGGTGTGGTAACAGAACAAAGTGAAGAAGAAGAGCTGGTAACTAGGCTGATCGACAAGGCATCTACATTCAGCTTTGCAGGGGACTACCAGATGACGCTGCAGATTCTTGTTCCCATCGAAGCCCTTAAAATGGCATCAATCGATAGTTTGCAAGTCAAGGGTGGCGCCCTGTATAGTCTGGGTCGCCATGAGGAGGCGTTGGCGGCTTATGAGCGGGCCATCGAGCTTGATCCCGAATTAGCCGCCGGGGCAAGATTACCCTAGCACCATTCGAGATACCGCTTGCGGATCAGATGAGTGTCCTTGGGGCAAGAACATCCGGATGTACTGAGAACGAAGAACCGAATCGCTTGGCCCAGGAACCTAGGCGACAGAGGTCGTCCGGGATCAGTCTGTCGAATACCAATAAAATAATGGGAGGGTTATCGATAATGAATCGAAACAGGCTTGAATGCGCAGTACGTTCAATGCGTGGATATTCGAATAGCTCTTGATGAATGAGGTACATCAGGAACTATTTATACTCTGACCCTCTCAATCTCGCCTTGCTCAATTTTATCCTCGCTGTGGTCGTATTGCTTGGTGGTTCGAGCATCTGAGTGAGCGGCAATTCGCTGGGCGTGCTCCAGCGTACCTCCGTTTTCCAGAAAGATCGTAATGCCTGTTCCTCTGCAGGAGTGGGCTGACACTAAATCCGGATTAAGCCCAGCCTTCTTGGCGCGGCGTTTGATCATTTTGGTTACTTGAAACCGTGTTAGAGGTCTGCTCGTGAGCGAGCCGTTTCGGAAATCGAAGGATCGGAAGAGGGGAGACTTGCGATCTGTCGCATCTAGCTCTGCTCCTGCTATATAAGCGTCGAGATATTCTTGGGCTTTGTGGTGAGCAGGCACCTCATGCCGCTTGCCTCCTTTCTCATGAAGTCTAAAGATCCATTCTTTGGATCCCTTTTGTAGGTAGTCGCCCATTTTCATGTTGATGGCCGCGCTAACACGAGCGAAGGAATACACCATGAGCGCAATCAGCGCCCGATCGCGTAAGCCTGCGACGGTCGAGGTATCGATCGAATCTAAAAGTTGCCTCATGTCTTTGGCGCTTAGCACCGGCGTCGATCCTTTTGTTACCGAATGCTTAGGGCCTCGAACGATCGCGGCTGGGTTACCGGAGACAACCTGGCCCAACACCAAAAAATCAAAGAGCATCTTAATACCAGCCAAGTGCCGCTTAATCGAAGCAGGGGAGTAGTCTTTTTTCATTTCTTCGATGTAGGAGGCCACGTGAAAGGGTTCTATGTGCCGGAGCTCGAGACCTTGCATCTCACACCAGGCAAAAAATCGAACAGCCGTCCGGGCATAGGCGTCCCGGGTATTTGCATTCCGGATGTTGGCCGTGAAGAACTCGATGAAGCGTTTTTTAGCTTTTGCTCCAGCGCTCTCGATGACGGTAGGAACTGGCAGGGAAGTGGAGGAGGGGAGAGATGCCCTTGACGAAAGGACTAATCGCTTGTCTTTTGGATGCTCATAATCCATGCCCTAAGTATAGCATATAAAGGGGTACATAACGTCCTTTATGTGTGCCTATTACATTTTTATAGAAAGCAATTCGATTTGGATAATTGAGAGCCGCGTGGCCCATGAGGCTCATAGAAATTATGAAACGGCACCAGATGCGCCCTATTCTGGTCTATGACAAACTTCTAGGTGAGGAGGTATGTATTTGTCCGTGAGTGCCACTGGGATTGTTCCTCTCGCTCAACCGCACACCTCGTTTCCTTCAACTAAGCGGGGTGGCTCACTTTCACGTTCTCTTCGTCCTATAATCGAGTAACTCGACTTTTGTCTTTGCCTGCGGAGAATACCGGCATCATTTCCGAGAAGTTACATATTTGTAAGTCTATATGAAAAACCCTTTCTTACGACATCTCAACGGTTTTGACGATATACCAATCAACTTTATCTCTCAATGGGTTTTGTACAATTTCTGGTGTCGCCAGGTATTCTCCATATCGCTATCTCGATTTTATGCGTCAACCTGATACCAGGTAATGTACTTGCGCAAGCCCAGATTGGCGGAGATATAGACGGCGAGGCGGCAAATGATTGGTCCGGTCGATCGGTATCGATGTCAGCGGATGGAAGCCGTGTAGCCATCGGGGCTCCCGCCAATGACGGATCGGGACCAGATGCAGGCCATGTCCGGGTCTATGACTCAGTGGGTGGTCGCTGGACGCAAGTGGGCGCCGATATCGACGGAGAAGCGGCCCCGGACAGGTCCGGGGAATCTGTTTCACTTTCCGCGGATGGGAGCCGAGTGGCCATCGGGGCTTACGCCAATGATGGTGCGGGAACGGGATTTAGAACAGGCCATGTTCGGGTCTATGATTTAGTGGGTGATATCTGGACGAAAGTGGGCGCCGATATAGACGGAGAGGCGGTTGACAACTGGTCTGGGCGGAAGGTATCGATGTCCGCGGATGGGAGCCGAGTGGCCATCGGGGCTTTTAAAAATGACGGATCGGGACTCGATGCAGGCCATGTTCGGGTCTATGATTTGGTGGGTGGTAGCTGGACGCAAGTGGGCGCCGATATAGACGGAGAGGCGGCAGGCGACCAGTCCGGGGATTCGGTGTCGCTGTCGGCTGATGGGAGCCGTGTGGCCATCGGGGCCTATGGAAATGACGGATCGGCTGACTTTGCTGGCCATGTCCGAGTCTATGATTTAGTAGCTGGTGGTGTTTGGACGCAAGTGGGCGCCGATATTGACGGGGAGGCGTTACGTGACTATTCCGGGAGGTCGGTGTCGCTGTCGGCTGATGGGAGCCGTGTGGCCATCGGAGCCAATGGAAATGACGGAACAGGAACGGATTCAGGCCATGTCCGGGTCTATGATTTGGTGGGTGCTAGCTGGGTGCAAGTCGGCCAGGATGTAGACGGAGAGGAGCAGCATGACAATTTCGGGAGGTCGGTGTCGCTGTCGGCTGATGGGAGCCGCGTGGCCATTGGAGCCAGGGGAGGAAGTGCAGGCCGTGTCCGGGTCTATGATTTAGTGGGTGGTATCTGGACGCAATTGGGCGCAAATATTGACGGGGAGGCATTAAGTGACTATTCCGGGAATTCGGTGTCGCTGTCGGCTGATGGGAGCCGTGTGGCCATCGGGGCTTCCCTCAATGACGGAACGGGCACTAATGCAGGCCATGTCCGGGTTTATGATCCAGATCCGCTGGTTCTTAATCTTACGGTGTTTCTTGCGGGACCGCATATTGGTGGAGGTATGCATACGGGCCTGAACATCGCAGGATTTATTCCTCTCACTCAACCCTACGATTTGGCTCCATTCAACTACGCGGGGTCCGAATCACTTATCATCATTCCCGCCGATATGGTTGACTGGGTTCTTGTTGAACTTCGGAGTGGAGTCATGCAGTCTGAAGTTGTTGGACGAAGAGTAGGAATTCTTAGTAGCAGCGGACACATTACCGATTTGGATGGAGGTGTTCTAAAATATCCTGATATTGACGATGGTAGTTATTACGTTGTTGTGTATCACCGAAATCACCTTGCCATCATGAGTGCGAACCCCATACTTGTGGAGGGAAGTGTCTCGTACGATTTCACAGGAGATGTGGCAAAGGCATTTGGGACGAATCCTATGAGAGATATAGCTGGTGAGTTTGTTATGTGGGGAGGTGATGGGAATAGCAGCGGCGGCACGACGGCATTTGACTTCCTCAATGAATGGCTGCCCATCAATGGGGGAGTGGCAGGATATTATGGCGGAGACTTTAATATGAGTTCTACAGCGACTGCCTTTGATTTTCTAGACGTGTGGCTGCCAGCCAACGGTATGTCTTCCCAGGTCCCATAGTAGTGTCCTTCTTGGTCCAAAGTATTTGTAAAATAATACAATAACTCTCCTTATTGCCGTTTATCCCCTGTTTCCAACATGTAATGTATTGCTACTTCTAAGGCTCAATAATGAAGTTCCCTAAGTATGTCCGACGATCTCTGGTATCGCCACGTATTTTCCTTATCGCCGTTACGATATTATATATCAACCTGATACCAGGTAATATCCTGGCACAAATCCAGATAGGCGTCGATATAGACGGCGAGGCGGCAGGTGATTGGCTCGGTCATTCGGTGTCGCTGTCTGCTGATGGAAACCGTATGGCCATCGGAGCTCCTTTCAATGATGGAACTGGATCTAATGCGGGCCATGTCCGAGTCTATGATTTGGTGGGTGCTAGCTGGATGCAAGTCGGCCAGGATGTAGACGGCGAGGCGGCAGGAGACAAGTTCGGTTCTTCGGTGTCGATGTCGGCAGATGGAAGCCGTGTTGCCATTGGTGGCACTGACAATGATGGATTTAGAGGCCATGTCCGGATCTATGACTTAGTAGGTGCTAGCTGGACGCAAGTCGGACAGGATATAGACGGCGAGGCGGCATTAGACTTTTCTGGGGCTTCGGTGTCGATGTCGGCAGATGGAATACGTGTAGCCATCGGGGCTTTTGCCAATGACGGAACGGGAAACGACGCAGGCCATGTCCGAGTCTATGACCTGCTAGAAGGAGTATGGAGCCAGGTAGGGGGAGATATTGATGGCGAGGCGGCTGATGATTGGTCTGGGCGATCGGTATCGATGTCAGCTGATGGAAGCCGTGTAGCCATCGGGGCTTATCAAAATGACGGTGCAGGACCAGATGCGGGCCATGTCCGGGTCTATGATTTGGTGGGTGCTAGCTGGACGCAAGTGGGCGTCGATATTGACGGCGAAGCGACTCAAGACTGGTTCGGGGAATCGGTTTCACTTTCAACGGATGGGAACCGGGTGGCCATTGGGGCACATGGTAATGATGGAATGGGTGACAGCGCAGGCCATGTCCGGGTTTTTGACCTCGTAGGAGGAGCATGGAGCCAGGTGGGCTCTGATGTTGATGGCGAAGCGATGGGGGATTGGTCCGGGTGGTCGGTATCGATGTCAGCTGATGCGAAGCGCGTGGCCATTGGAGCTTACAAAAACAGTGAAATAGGAACTCATGCTGGCCATGTCCGAGTCTATGATATGGTGGGTGGAGAATGGAGCCAGATTGGTGGAGATATAGACGGCGAGGCAGCAGTTGATTGGTCTGGGTGGTCGGTGGCATTGTCATCTGATGGGAGCCGTGTGGCCATCGGGGCTATGTTAAACGATGGAACGGGTGACGGTGCTGGCCATGTCCGAGTTTATGATTTAGTGGGCTTGTATTTGAATCTTAGGGTGTTTCTTGCGGGACCACATATAGGTGGAAGTATGCATGCGGGTCTGAACGTAGCAGGGTTTATTCCTCTCACTCAACCCTACGATTTGACTCCCTTCAATTATACAGGAGCGGAGACATTAGCGAGCATACCTGTGGATATGGTTGACTGGATTCTTGTTGAACTTCGGAGTGGAATCATACCGTCAGATATTGTTGGTCGAAGAGCGGGAATTCTACGTAGCAGCGGACACATTACAGATTTGGATGGCGGTGTTTTAAGATTTCCTGGTATTGACGGTGGTAGCTACTACGTTGTTGTGTATCACAGAAATCATCTCGCCATCATGAGCGCCGACCCCTTAGCCTTTGAAGGGAACGTCTCGTTCGACTTCACAGGAGATTTGGCCCAGGCCTTTGGGACGAACCCTATGAGAGACATAGCCGGTGAGTTTGTAATGTGGGGAGGTGATGGGAATAGCAGCGGCGGCACGACGGCATTTGACTTCCTCAATGAATGGCTGCCCGTCAATGGGGGAGTGGCAGGATATTATGGCGGAGACTTTAATATGAGTTCTACAGCGACTGCCTTTGATTTCCTAAATGTGTGGCTGCCTGCAAACGGTATGGCTTCTCAAGTTCCTTAGCCTGTATACCTGAGGTCCAACCCCTGCATCACGAACTCATACTTGCCCGCTGAGGGATTTTACACAGTTAGTTGCCGGACCTTTTAGAGCCTCGAGTTGCCGCTTCAGTTTACTTAACTCATTTCTTGAGTATAAAGTAGACTTAGATTAAGTAAACCAGTTATTTGGACTTGAGATAGAAGCTACCAACGATGAGAAGGGGAGAGAGGAGACAGTTTCCTAAAACGACCGTTTTATTATACCGTCAACAGGTTTCCCAAATAATCTATATGCGGTAGACAAGCGACGAAACAAAGAAAGTGATCCTGCTTAATTTTAGCTAGTGACAGTCCTAAAAAAACATATTTCTAATCTTGTTTACAGTACTCACCGGGTGCTCCATCTTCTCTACGGACGAAGATGGAGAACTTCCATGTGAATTTGATCAAACACCAATTTTGTCGAAAGACACTATCTTAGTCATAGGATCATGGAACGGGGCACATGGAAACTTTTGGGATGCAAAGAGAGGTTGTATTAAGACTGTAATGAATGAATTGGTGGAAGCGTAGGAGAAATAGATGGTCGGAAAGAGTCTTGCTGATAATCCTTCGATTCTGACTTGAGCCGTTTGCTCTCGATGCCACGCAAATCCTTAGCGTGGTTTATTACACGATAGCGGACGCTGCCCTGACTCCCGAAATATATTTGCAATAGGCCTATGTTTCTGAAAAATTTGATATTGGCGCTAGAATAGGCGACCGTGTGAGAAGACAAGGTGTCATCATTCATTCGCGCGGTTCGGCGGTCACGTGCCAAACTAATTACTTTAGCAACTCATGAAAGTGAAGAATTTGTTTTTGACATTTACTTTTGTCCTTGCTGCGCCGGCCTTTTTGATAGCACAGGCTAGTATTGTTGTGATGAATACCGATGCTACCGGGCCAGGATCTCTCAATCAATCCATTCTTGACATCGACAATGGAGGACTCATCACCTTCGACTCAAGTCTTGCCGGGCAGGAGGTCGAGTTAAACGAAATGACTGCTGACATTCAGAATGATTTTATCATTGATGGAGAAGCTCAAAACATCTCTATCAAGGGATATCGTGATGATTTTTCAACACCACTTCCAGTAATAGAGATAGATGGGGGGCGTGTTGATATGAGGAACCTTGATATCAACATGGCGGATATTTTTCTTGCAGGAAGTTCTGGAACTATCGTAATCGAAGGAAATGGGAAGTTGACGTTCAGTAATGTGGATTTAGAGTGCGAGAGTGGATGTATGTTCATCAACCTCGGAGAAGTTGAGATGACAGATTCTGACGCCAACATACAATATCGTGCCGCAGGCTTTGAAGTGAGGAATGGCAGTAAGTTAAGTCTCCTTCGTTCCTCGATTACTAGTCCAATAAACGGTGGAGTGATACCTGGTGGAAAGGCCGTGACTGTATTTCAGGGCGATGCCATTTTTAGAGACAGTAATCTTTCTGCCGTCAGGCACATGGCTGGAAACCTGGAGATCTACGATTCTAATTTTTACAATACAGATTTTACTTGGTCAGGTGCGGCTCTTGAGATCGGTGCAAATACAACATTCGATATTCATCGTTCAACATTCAGCGCCGAGGGGGGAGGGATTTCTAGTAGAGGAAGCGGGGGAATTTATTCTTCAATGATAACGCAGTTTCAGCCGTACGATGGGTTTCTTTATAGCTCCTTGATTTGCTTTGGAGGGAGTCTCCAATTGGCAAATTCTACGGTCTTAGGCTACGCAAACATTGGCGATGAATTACTAAATGGAATACGAATTAGCAGCTCTTGTAATCTGGAAATCTACAGTAGCTTGGTAGTCGGAGATCCGGCTGTATTCGACGTATTCGAAGGGAATGTTGGTCAAGACTATCTGGGCGATTTCAATTTTATCTCGGATCCTAGTTTTGAGACTTGGTCAGATCCTCTTCTCGACCGAATCGGTGACCCTTCCTTTCAGAGTCCGATCATAGATCAAGGAGATTGCGCTCTTTATAGTCAATCGACCGACCTTTCAGGCGATCCAAGACCATGGGACGCCCCAATTACAAATGCACAAGGAGGAGATGGCTGCGATATCGGTTCCACTGAACGACAAGACCTGAACCCTAGTGGATTTCATGTAGAGTCCAAGCTCATTCTCTCTGGAGCTTGGAACGGCAATGATATGACGACTGCGCTTCAAGCGCAGGGCTTAATCCCACTCGCTCAGCCCTATGAGGATGTGCCGGACGTATCGGTTGAGCCTTCCTTTCTTGCTGCACATCCAGAAATAGTCGATTGGATTTGGATTAGACCACGTGCCGGCACCGACAGCAATTCGGCCGACTGGTACAACAAGCGAGCCGTTTTCTTGACAAAAGATGGCAGCATCTTGTCCCCCGATGGAGCAACTGGATTCTATTTCCACGACTTATATGATGGACCATCTTCGTTTTATCACTTGATCGTCGGACATAGAAATCATCTATCGACTATGAGCGCTATTGGATTGAATCTAATAGAAGGGTCAACGGCAATCCATGATTTCACGTCTGGAATCACTCAAGCTTATTCGATAGGAGGTCTCGCGATGAAAGACCTAGGCACAGGAATATTTGGCTTATGGGGTGGAGATGGGAATGCAAGCGGTGATGTGACTGCACTCGATTTTCTCAATATTTGGCTGCCGGTAAATGGAGGGCCGGCCTTGTATCAGGCGGCCGATTTCAACCTTGATGGCGTCCCAACGGTCTTGGATTTCCTGAATATCTGGTTGTCGGCCAACGGGCAGGCGAGTCAGTTGCCGCAATAGGCTATTGATAAGTAAAGTTTAGGTCGACCAAAACGATGGAGAGTTTTTAAGAACGACCGTATATATATACTGCGATAGTTACAAGTAACTAACCGTTTTATTCCGTAGGTATTCGGTGTCGCTGTCGGCTTATGGAAGTCGCCTTGCCATCGGGGCTCGAAACAACGACGGAACGGGAGCTAACCTACGGCAATAATAGCCATTCAAAGGGCTATTAAGAAAGGAAATACAATGACAGTAGTAACAATGATCAAACGAGTAGGAGAGGGGACGATGTTAACCATCGTTCATGTAATCGCCTTTATAGTTATCGGTATGGTGACAGGCATGTCCTCAGGCGGTAAGTAAGTCGTTGGGGCGAAATGACTTATGGGGACGAGTGTGGTCAGGGAGGGACTCCATCTATTGCACTTCCATGCATCTGGTAGTGGTAGATTATTACTCGAACTCTATGAAATATATCACTTATAGAACTGTATAGCATCTAAGGAGTGCAACAAAGATCGATAATTGTTGTACCAATTGTCGTACCAATCGGCTAAAAAGTGTCTGTAAAGCTAGTTTTACGAGAGTCCAAAAAGAGGAAAGATGGGACGGCTCCAATCTGGATCAGGATAATAGAGAACCGAAAAGCGAATTTCATTTCAACGGGTATCAACGTCGCTCCGAAGCACTGGAATAAGACTAAGAGCGAAGTAAGGAAGAGTCATCCCATTGCGCCGGCTTTACAGCAGCAACTACAAAAACAACTCAACGACGCCGTCAAGAAGAGTTTTGATGGAGGCGGGGCAGACGAAATCAAGAGAGCTATTACGGGTAAAGGGTCGGGCTTCTCGGCTTGCGTAGATCTGTATATAGAATCTCTAAATACCGAAGATCACTTCTGGCAACACCGAAAGTCGATCGTCACTAAGGGTAAGTTGATCAAGTGTTTTGGTGGTGTCCCCGATCTAACTTTAGATGATCTAAACAAGTTTGACCAATACTTAATATCTATCGGCAATTCTCCTAACACTCGGAGGAAAGAGTTTCAGAGGGTGCAAGGGATGGTCAATTATTCGATTAAGCGCAGTTTAATCAAACGGGACAGCGATCCATTTCTGGCCTTCGATCTTCCCAAGCCAGAGGCACCAAACAGGCGTAAACTTTCTATCGAGGAGATACAATCTCTAGAAATTGTGACGCTTCCTGTTGGCACCTGGGCGGACTACGGGAGGGACTGCTTTATGCTCTCGTTTTATTGCGCGGGTGTTCGGTTTGGTGACATGTGTACACTAAAGGCCGAAGACGTAAGAAACTCGCGTTTGACTTACAAGATGATGAAAACCGGCAAGACGATTTCGATACAACTACCAGAAAGTGCGGTGGCAATAGTTGAGAAATACAGAGGTATGGAGACTCACTTCCTTCTACCGTTTCTGTCTGAGACTGATGCACTAAATCCGATCACACTGAGGAAGAAGATTTCCAGTGTCAATGTTCAGGCGAACAAGGGTATTCGAAAAGCAGCTAGACGTGCTGGTATTGATGACAAGGGTCTATCGATGCATGTTTCCCGACATAGCTTCGCCGACTATGCTCGAACCCAATCGGATAATCTCTATGCGATCTCGAAATCTTTGGGCCATTCAAAATTGAATATCACGGAGAGCTATTTGAAATCATTCGACCAAGATGCGGTTGACGACTTAATGGAGAAGCTATGGAGTGGGTTTTAAAGCAGGAGAACTGGGATAGGGTGTATTTTATTTCTTACATGGCGACAATCAATGTTTGGGATAGGCGATTCTTCCCTTCCGAGAGTTTCATCGATGATATGGAGAGGGAGAAAACTCTTATGTCAGAACGAATCCGGAAATTTCTTCTTGGTAAAAAAGAGATGCTCGATACACATGGCTTACCCGCATTGACAGATTTGAGAATTCAAATGCAAAATCTCCGTGTGAAAGAAAAAGACCGAGATGCATTCTACTATCGCAACGAGGAGCAGAAAAGGGGACTGCCAATTAACCACAGCTTTTCACCGGTCACTTTTGAACACGAAGATTTACGTGACTGGAAAACTCTCGTCACATATCAAAATCTCTTGTTCCATGAAGAGAGCGAATTTCGACTAAAACTGCGTGTCTTGTCGGTACTGTTGTCTTGCATAGACGATGAATTGGACTATAAATCGGAAATACAAACTAGTTTCTTTGAAGCAAGAGTATATTCCAATGTCGAGTACGGAATACGCTTGATCAAGCTACTGAATGAGGTAAGTCGCTCGAGACATGTTTTTGTCAGGTACTGTGAATGGGTTCTTCGCAAGGAATTGGAGCCCGTTATGACCAAGACGTTCGATTACGTTGAAAACCAAATGAGCGAAAATGGTATCAAATCAAAATTCGGTGCCGACTACGATTCTTTTAAAACTTTCCGCCAGAAAGGTGGGAAAAAATATCTTTCCGTTGCTAAGATTAGTGGAACCGGACCGCCAGAAGGGGACCTTCCATCAATTTCTGAGCTGAAACTATAGCTAGTTTCCCGATATTCTGCCGGATAGTTACCGAATACTGTTCGTCGACCAGCTCTATTTATAGTTACCCTTTGCATACTAACAATGCATAATAGAGGGTACAAATGGAACAGTTAGCACTACTTGACAGGGAATCCGTCGTTGAAGCGACTATGGAGGGCGCACGTCGCGTCTTGAATGAGATTCTACCCGACGTAATCAGAAAGGCCTCAACAAAACCATATCTGACAAAGGCCGAACTGATCAAATTAACAGGCTGGTCTAGTCGAAAAATTGAGTACTTGAAAAGTCGAAGGCAAATTCCTTTTATCAAAAGAGGTCGCTCGATTCTATTTCCAACGGAAGATATTTACGACTGGCTCGAAGAAGGGCGCGTCCAAGCCGAAAAGTAGAACCAAAAAGCGCCCAATAGCCGGCCAGCCAAGTGTGAGCGCTTAAATACCAAATGAAAATGGAACATACCAAATTCCGTGCGCAATTCCTTGATCGAAACACTGAGACCACCTCCCAATATTTAGTTTCATCGACTGACCATGGAGATCAGTTCGTTTATCTCAACGAAGACGGCTTGCCTATTTATCTAAGGACCTCAATTCGCTCCGCTCTGAATGTTCGAATACTCTCACAGAAAATCAATTCAGATGATAGACTCGGAAGAGATATAAGTCTGCACTCAACAGATTCTGGCCTTCGCTTGTTGTATCGAACTTATAGGCTACTAGCCAAGAAACTAGAGAATCCCTTGGCCCCGATCTTCCTAACGGAGAGAGAATCAGACTGTGATTTCTTGGTCTCCACCTTTGGGTACAACGCCACAGCCTATGGAGAAAATTTGGATTGGGATCCACGACTGGGCCGCTGCCTTAGAGGCGTTTCTTTGATATACTTTGTTGGAGATAATTTCTATGATTTAGAGATTCGAAGGATCTACAGCTCTTTATTACCGATAACAGACAGGGTAGAATTTATTGATATTACTGAAATCAGAGGGGGTAGCAATGCAAGAATCGCCGCTTGATTTTGCAGAGAAAATCTCGAGAGAATTTCCTATTTCATTCGGTGATGGATCGTTGGTGAATGATGCACGATCTCCTATAGTGCAAAGTGCATGCACGGATACTTCGGAAAGAAAAAAGTCTAGGGTCAAGCCATTTTACGGTTACGAGATGCCAGGTGATCGCGAGTGGCTTGTTCAGGATCTTATCTGTAAAGGATTCCCAACTTTGATCTCTGCCGATGGGGGTAGTGGGAAATCGTTTTTCGCCCTCTTTCTCGGAGCTACGGTAGCCATGGGCAAACCATTATTTGGTCTCAAGACTGTCCCCACGTCTGTTCTCTATCTCGATTTCGAGTTAGACTACGATGAGCAAGTTAGGCGAATAGACAGCGTGCTCAAGGGTATGGGGGCTTCAAATGATGATCCAAGGTTCGAAGGTCGCTTTCATTATCTACAACTGAAGGAGTCACTTGCAAGAGATTCAACTAACGATGAAATAATCGAAGCAATCAAAGACTTCAAAGTCGGTCTCGTAATTCTAGATAGTTTGTCTGTAGCATGCTCTGGAGTTGACGTTTCTTCCCAGGCTGACATTACGAAGATCTTCCAGAATCTAGCAAACTGGGAGACTACGACCCTCATGCTTGATCATGTCAGTAAGGCCTCCAGTCGCGGTAATATTGCGCAATCTACTTCTTTAGGGTCTCGCATGAAATACAATATGTCTCGCTCTGTTCTGAACATGCGAAAAACAGATTCGGGAGGAATACTTCTTAAGGCCGTCAAGAACAACTTTGGTCCCGTTAGGGATTTACTTGGCTATTCGATGGAGTTCGAGGAAAAAAAGGTGTCATTCATTCAGAGAAGTCTGAGTGACGAGGAAATGTCTGCCGCTATAGAACATCTGAGTTCAGTGGATCAAACTCTCGCGGCCATACAAGCAATTTACAAGGAAACTAGCAATCCCGTGACGCACGAGGAGATTGTGGCATGGAGGAGTGATCAGGAAGGTACCTCCGATATTAAATCTGGAACTGCTCGCAATCATTTTACCCAACTGGCAAAAAGAAATTCTATCAATAGAGACCTTAGTGGTAAGGCAATTCCGCGGTTGATTACAGAACCAGCAAATCAGATTAGAAATACCATAATCTAATTATTGGACATCCATCTATTTTCTTACCCAGAGGACGGCAGGTCAGATGCTTCGTCATCTCTATGGATGTTATGCGTTTCCGTTCTGAGTGCAACCTTTGATTCTGGCAAAATCAATTCTGATGCACTAATAACATCTTGCGTGACGGGCTCGAAAGCAGGGGGCTGAGTAGTCGGCATTTTTGGCGTGGGAGGAGTCCATTTTTTCAAGTTCTCGACGACGTCGACGTAAAACTCATCCAGAACCTTAATCACAGAATCAATAAACGACGATTTCTTTCTGGACTGCCGACCCGATCCCATAGGCCGCGAAACGGAGATTGTAAAATATCTGAGATTCTTCTTGTTGGCTGGAGTTATGATAGAAATATTTTGCTTTACATCGCCAAGTAGCTCTGACATAGACGAACTTGACCCTGTGGCCCAACTGTCAATCCTTGTGTCATGAGAGGTGTTCTTTAGCTGGCGCAGAAGCCAGTTAATTCTAGAACTAGACCTCCCTATTTGAGGTGCGGAAATCTTGATGGATGCTACAATTTGCTTGGCCCTTAAATCTGCCTTCAATACAATATCACCAGCCGTATTTGGAATTCTGATTGACCCCGACATTGTACCATCATCACATAGCTCTGAAACGATACTCTCAATGCGTAACGAAGGATTAGCTTTCTCCTTTTTTGATAGAACCTCCTGAACGTCTGTCCCGAGATCTCGACCTAGCCGTAAAACCGTAAAGGAAACAAGCTCTTCCCATTTGCCAGATATTTCAATTCCCTTCTTATCCGCTGATCTGAGAGTTCTTTGCTCGACTGCGTTCCTTACTCCTACCCAATGCTCCCCCATATCACAGAAGTCAAGAGCACCTGTTTTTTCATGCTGCATGTACCTTATCATCTCGCCTAAAATCCACGCTTGGTCCCTATCCTCAATTCCTTTGTGCGATTTATGAAGCACCGCCTCTGTAAGTATTCGCGACCACGAAAGATGATAAAGCTCGACTTTTCTTAGTTTTCTTCCATCTACATCAACAGGATGTTCGCCCGGAATTATAGCGATTTGGTTTGAGATGGTAAGAACGCAATCGAATTCCTTCTCCATGGCAAGATCGAGATAAGATTCTATCTGATCCTTGCCTAGATCGTTCGCTCCAGTCTTTACCTCCACTAAGCACCCCCAAGATCGTTTTCCCCCGATCGTTCGAATAACTCCGTCAGGACGTAGTTTTCTTCCGTCAGACAGCGTAAAGGGAACTTCCGTAAAGGTCTCTATCGGCCTTGATGGCCCTCCTAATTCCTTAACAAGACCACGTCCAAATTCGTTTACAGCTTCCATGACAGCCAAAAGGGCAGACGTAGCTCGCTGTTCCTGCTCGACCGCGTTTCTAATTCCAGATACAGGAATTAATCGCGATCTCTCCCATGAAAGGGGATCAAGGTTTTCAATCATTTTTAGCCAAGTTTAATGCGGGGAGCCTCAACAAGGAATATAATTATTTAGCTTTTTTTAGCAACTATCCCATTTTGGATTGAATCCAAGCATTACCGTTTCCAAGGAATAATCGAAGGCATGCCTTTGATTTGGAGTACCATTTCCATCAAAATAGTTGGGGGGGGGTGCAGATTTCTGTGGGCATCACTCCGCCCCATTGACGAGTCAGCCGCGTAAGGAAGTTTAGTTTTCGAACAGCAGGTGAAACCGTAAGTATTAGGTTTGTAGTAAGTTACGAGGGTTTACAATAACGAAAGTGAACCCGCGCTCTATGTTCTTCAATAAGGGGTGTATAACCTCCTTTATAATACCCTTAAGAACATCGAAGTTTGTTCTGTAAATCTTTCGGGGACAATGGGCGACTTCCTTCCGGCTGTTGTTTTCTCTACCTCAATCAAGTCGCCGCCGTTTATTTATCAATTTCAATGTTCCTGCACAGGTTTCAAGCTAGAGAAGAGAATGGTAAATTTGCGAGGGGTGTCATAATTCTGGAGACTGTCCCGTAGCCTCGTAC
Source organism: Rhodothermales bacterium (assembly GCA_965250215.1). Taxonomy (GTDB): domain Bacteria; phylum Bacteroidota; class Rhodothermia; order Rhodothermales; family DATKEJ01; genus CBDFNN01. The sequence continues at coordinate 1,847,648 of CBDFNN010000004.1, forward strand.
TTAAGAGTATATGGGGAAAGTCGCTTGTAGATACTTGAGACGGATCTAAATGAATCATTTAATTGTACAACTACTACCCAGATCGATCTCATGTGATAAACATATACATGTATTTACATGGCTGAGGTCGCTTTCTAGCCTTTGAGAGTGCTACGAAACGCAACTGGCACCCGTTCAAGTGACAATTTTTAAGAGCTGTACTTGGAAATTGAGTACAAGCCATAATTGCAACCATTGTCATCGCACTAATTAGTCCAATGCCGTTTCTAATTGTCCAAAACACCCCTATGATTGTATTGAATATATTTTTGTGTTCTTTTCTCATAGAAGTTCAACTTCATATTGGTGTCCATTTGTGGATTAGTTGGGCCAATATTTTATCTCCATCCACCATTCTATGAGTGAATGGGATTTTCATAAATGGATGGCGTCGGATCATCCCCGCCGACAAAATTTAATTAACGCAGTTGAGAAGCATCGAGGTCGCACTCTATCAGAAGACGAAAAGAAAGCGTTCGTAATCATTTCTGAGAAGGGACGTCCCCAGGTCTATGCTACTCAGGCCTGGTTGGATAAACTTCAAATACTGTCCCACCGAATCGTCCGTAATCTTGCCTCCCAAGCTGAATATCCTTTGTTCTGGATATATCTGTTCGGAGTTCTCTTTGAACTGTATGAAAGGGAAAACATCCACCGCGATAAATATGAGATGATTCCTTGGGTGAAGCAGTTTTTAACAACACTAGACGCGCTTCGGAATTGTTTTACTGAGTCAGAGAGATCCTTCGTGCGGTTCATGAGACACAACCACGTTCATATTTTGGTTGACTATCCGTGGCCAAAAATAAGTAAGAAAGGAGATAAGGTGGTCATCAAAGACGCCTACGACCCAGAGGCAATAATGAACAGCAAACGTATTATTGAGTCATATCACAATGATCAGTCTACCGCTGCGATCGACTTTGCTAGGAGGGCTCTTCCAACGATCGATGAGCTGCCAGCATCTTTTTTGAAAACGATGGGCGACCCTTAAAATAATCAGCCTTCCCAGTTGTAGGTCTTTCAAAAAACGTCCATTTAACAGTCTTGACCTGACCGGTTAATAGTATCTCAGCATCCTTTGCTATTTGCCTTTTAACACTTTTAGTTAGAGAGGTATAGCCAACTTTTGATTCATGAGTCACCCCTATCACTAATTTATCGAAATCATGAGAAAGGTTGTATTCCTTATCCTTTTAAGGGTCTCGAAAAGGCACCTCCTTGTACAGATAAGAAGATCCAAAATGTACATTGACTAGTTCATCACCTGAAATAGTCCATAGAGTCATTTTCACTCTGCCTGGTTTCAATATAACGTACTGGTCAAAAGCAGCGTAGGCGCCGGACCGTAAATCAACGTGCAGCGTCCCCTCAGGTGGTGGTTGGCCATCTCTAATAATGCGACTATGAGTCGTAAATGTGTATATCCCGTTAGGCTCAAATGTCACAAATGTGCTATCATAGTACTGGACGTAATCTCTTCCACCTTCATAACGCAGAGTTGTGCTCCCGTTTGTTGAATGATACTTGTATCGCTTGGAAATTGACGGTCCTTCAACTTCAAAACTCTGCTTTGATTCATGAGTGGCAAAAACCCAAGCTGTTGATGTTCGATCACTAGGGATAAGGAGAAAAGTCGAAGGTTTGTCAAAATCTGGACTCAAAGTTCCAAACCGGCCCGAAGTCACCCCATCAAAAAACTTTATAAGTGGGCCATGTTGAGTGAAGTTCCCGGAAGTTGAGATGGTTCCTAGGGTCAGTGAAAAGAGGCCTAAGTCATTTGCCGAGTGCTTGTATAGAGTTAGTTTACCAGACTCAAACCATCTAATAGTAGTCGGATGATCCAGCATAGTATTGGGAGAATAGATGCGACCAGAAATGTAATTAAAGTCAAGATCGATTTCAGGTTGATCGTCTTCGATCGCAATGGCGGAAGAATCGCAGCCAAAAAGAAGCAGTGCTACAAGGAAAAATAGGTATCTGGAATCTTTCATTAATTATTAGACGGAAGTCCAGCTATTTTATTCCCAGATATATTAGTATTCCACGTCCGACGAAGGCCGACCCATTTGGGCCGTATTTAGCTTTCGCGATAAAATTCAATTGAAAAAGAAAGAAGAAAAAGCTATAGGGACAGAGGTTGGAGAAACGCTTGCGGCACAACTGAAAGAAGCTCCCCCTGGGCGATTTAAGGTTAATAAGCCTGCGACTTGTATTGACAAAATTGAAGGACGGGTACTAGAGGAGGGGATGCGGCCTACTTGGGGTCTAAGGAGGGCAGGTTGGATTCCAAAGATTGACGGCCAATCTATCCAAAAAAGCATCAGTGAAAAGTCTTCCAAAATTATAGAATACAAAAGAAAGTGCAACGAGCTGTGGCTAGTGATCTCCGTTGAAGGCTCTCAGCCTTCAAGCTTTCTTAGCGTAGAGGGAAGAGCTCTTGGTCTGGACTATATCACGTCCTTTGATCGAGTCTATGTGCTCGACTTCCAGAAGAAGTCATGCTGTAGACTAAATTTGCGATCTTAGTTGTTGTCATTTACTCTATATAGTTGGTTCGATTCCCCTCGGTGGTATCTAAAACCCAATGACAGCCGGGCTTCCAAGGGAAGTGGTGTCAATAATGATGACAAATAGCGTACTTCTCTGGGGCACCAGACCGCCATTAGTGGTACTGCCAACTCCAGACAAGCGCTTAGAAAGAGCAGTTGGCACCAGTTGTCAGTACGTCATAAGAGGGTTATCCAGATATTTGAATCAGTCATATATTCCATAATTATGGAAAAATGACGTGGTGTGTTGTCCCTTCGGGGGTATTTAAAGCTCAATAACGACGGTTATTCTCGAGGTAGTGCTGACAAAAACGTAGACAGTTAAGTTTGCCCCTGAATGAGATCGCCTAAGAGTTGCTAATAAGTGGTACTGACCAGTGTTGCGTGTCAATTGTCGGTTATGTCAGCACGTCAATACCAATCGAGAGCTCGCCTTTCAAAATCATCTGGCTCCTCTCCCGTCATGGGTAAAGGCATTGTTCTGTGCTCTAAAAATACAGAGGCCCCACTACCGGTTTCAACTAGAAGTGTCGGTGTAATTAACCCCCCTGGTTTGTAAGGGGAAAACATAAAAGGTGTTACCTTTAATATTACCCTGCGAGGTGATTTTGGCTCAATCGTTACAGGCATGTTGAATTGCTCCCAGTCGTGTTTCAGATAAGGGCCAGGGTCATATAATTCACAGGTTCCTAAGAAAGCTCCTGATTGCTTACTTGTCATTTTGACATAGCAGTCTTTAATAGAGACCGGACGATCCATCGGATTGTAAAAGACGGCATCCCATCCCAAGATAAGTTCATGCGGTTTATCAAGGTCAATGTCTTTAATTAGTAGAGGTAACGCCTCACTCGATAAAAGAGAGAGAGAGACAAGCTTTATTTGGTCCTTTTGGAATTTGTCGCTACTAAAAAAGGTGAAGGTTGTCATGCTTAAGGCTATCAATATTGCCAATGAATTCAGCCACTGATGGATAGCTGAAATATCCTTCCGTTCCTTCTTCTTAATTTGACCTGATTCTGCCACTTGTTTCTTGTGTCCAAGAGTTACTATTTCTCCTGAGCTTACGATTTATTGAATGATGTGGCAATAACATATGTTAGTTAACCTTGGGAGGTTGCATCACGAGGTACTCAATTCAATAATTCGAATGACGCTGTAATAGTGAGAAGTGATCTAAGCATTTAGCACTCATTGCCGCTATTGTGTTCATAGTATTGGAAAAAGGTAATTGCCTTTCATATTTCCGAAAATAATATTCGAACAGCATATGATCCCAAAAAGAAAATATGGAGGTGGCAATCTTCTACCTGTTTTCTTGCTTCGATACTCTAGCGAAAGCAGGCGTCGCTATCTCTCATGGTCTTGTCCTGTCGTTTAACGTGGTCGAATTCAATTTGGGTTTTTCACTCTGGAAGTAACATCGCTTTCGAATTGTCATTAGGTCAAAAGAGAGTTTCTTGGCAATAATAACTCAGAGAACTTTGCCCATACGTATGGAAAATCTTCATCTCATTCGCAAGTTGTGCCAAATGAAAGACAAACTTCTCCTCCTTTCTCAACACCATGCCATCAAGGTCACAGAACACCCGAACGGCCTTTGTGAAGTGGAATACGGAGGCGAGCTATTCTATATCAGTTCAGATCCAGAACTGCACGAAGATTCGAAACATCGATTACTGATTGTACTCTTGTCCCTTTTGGTAGAGAAGGGGATTGATTCAGAGTGGACGCTAGAGAGTGCTATCGACAGACTTGTAGGGAGCTAATAAATCTCGTGATTCATCGGGACTTTAATGAATTCATCTAGTGCTTAGAGCTCTTCTCGCGCTTTCATGATCTCACTTGCCATCTCCGAGTTTGCCCTAAATACTTCAGTTCTTTCTGATCTTTTCAAAACAGGGCAATCCAGGATACCGGTCAAGACTTTTCGTCTTAACTCCGATGTAACTATTTCTCCAACCTGTTTTAAGCCCTGGCAACAACTTGTATCCCATGCTCTTTTACATGAGATGAAGGAGTCGTATTGGAGAAATGTGTGAGTCCCGTGGTCAATGGTCAAATAACAAGCCAATCTCAAATGAGAGTCATCGATTGCTTGCTGGGGAAGCTTAGAATTAATGACCAGAAATAGCCTTGGTGTACTGCAAATCTCGATGAGATATTTGTCTTTCTCAGTCCCATCAGGAAACGTCACTTGTCCCTTAAAAACTTGCCATATAGACATTAAAGGAACGGATCTTTCAAATCTTCGAGAATACTTTCTCTATTCTCCATCCCTAATGTAAAGGTCTCTATCGTCATGTGACTATCCGAAGCTTCGTACGCTTCGTCGTGAGACAGGTCTCTAAGTTGTGGAAAGGTGAGTTCAGCAAGAGGAAGACACGTCCGTAGACATTCAACGTCAGACTGACTAAAGACTGTTTCGTCCGCCCTTCTTGTCGGGGTAACGATATTTGTTGAGGTATCCGTGAAAAACGATGTTTCAATTCCAGCCGAGGAATCCACTACCATCTGGTACGCTTGCTCCGGCACCGGCCCATAGGGGTATTTTTTTGCCCCAATCTCGTTCCCAAAAATGAGTCGCCCATACTTCTCAAGGTGGGCTCTTTCAGCGAAGTACATCATCTTTAGGATGTAGTAGTACGTTATCTCATCGAGTTCGTCGGAGAAGAAAACTATCGCTTCTCGCGTTTTCTCGAAATCAGGATTAAAAGGGTATATAGACTTCATTCATTCACCTCTCAGATCTAGTGGTCGTGCTCACGCGTTAACGTGTGGCTAGAGCGGTTACTATAATAGTACTGAAAAACGGGCGATTTGTTGTGGGGACTGAACAGATTGGCGTACCTATAATTTACTTGAGGTACGGCTTTGTAAAAGGTTGCTACATATTGGGATATGTAAGACGATCATGAGCTACTTAACACTAAGTTCCAGAATTATTTTGCTGTTTAATCTGAAAATAGTGCCGAATAATGTCCAGAATTAGACTTAAATTTGCCTCAATAAAACCGCTGTAAAACAAAGAAGACCCTCAAAAGAGAGCCTTCTTTTCTTTACTTCTTTTTGCTTCGGACACGCTCTTCAAGAGCTACCAAAGAGCCATTTCACACAACTCGTCGAGAAGTGGACAGAATTCCAACAGTTCTATCGCTATTTAGCCTGTGCACACAACCCCTAGATGGGCTGGTATCATTGAGTATTCGGTACCCTCGGCAGGGATCGTGCGGTTTGAGTAATGGGTAGTATATTCAATACTGGCGGTCATTCTGGGAGTTTCGCAAGGAGGGTACAGGCCCCTTGAAGAGTCGTTTTGAGTAGTGGTGCGTGCACAATTCCGTACACATAGAAGTTGACTGTTCATGAGGCCAGTTTCATTATTTGTCGGGCTTTCTCAGAATCGAACTGTGCTCTGTTCTTACGCAAATACTCTGCCGTTTGAGCGGTGTTATTATGCCCTGCCGTTGCGGAAATATCGCTGAGAGACATTCCTGATCTTTCTGCCAGGGCCGTGAACGTGTGCCTAAGATCCTTCATACGAATATGATTAAACCCTTCCGCCTTTCCTTTCCTCCAGAAGTTCTCGAATTGATTGACTGTTAGATTGAATACCGTATCGTTTGGCTCCTTGTTGTGCATGAGGTCGCAAATCTCTTTGGCTAAAGAATCGACAACCGTGACTGTTCTCTGTCGGTGCTTCGTCTTTCGGTCGTCCAGGAATAGTTCTGCTGACCACTCCGTACCGTTAGACATTATGACTACGTGTTTCCTCTTGATCTTAAATAAGACGTTTCTATCTGCTCCCGTCAGGATGGCTGTTTTGACTATCGTTTTAACCTCTCCGCTAAACTGAGATAGGAATTCAGGTATTTGCCGGATCTCAAGAATAATACCTCTGGAATCATCTTCTGCTGGAAATGAAACATCGGAGAATACATTATCTCGCTCGAAATTTCCGATGTGATACCGGAGGAGCTTTGATATGGCTCTCATGTGTCTACGTCTGACGGAGTTTCTTTTGATTGGGGGTCTTGAAAACTTACCGTCCTGAACGTCTGCGAGGAATTGCAGGAGATTCTTAGGATCTCTGAGGTAGGAAATTCTTTTGCTTTGCAATATTTCTTTGAGATCGAGCAAACCAATCTTAACGATTCTGTCATGCTCTCTCGTCACGTAGTCATCTACTGCAACAGAAATAAGAGGATCTGTAAGGTGAGCTAGTAGATCAAGGATCATCCCCTGCTGATGCGCCTTGTATAGCTCTGAAATGGACAATACTCCGTCTCGGTATGATTCGAGTATCCGGTAATAATCGGGATTGGTGAGCGCTCTCAGTGCGATAGATTCCAAAAGAGATTCCATTGACTCGGCTAACTTTCTAGCGTCATTTCCTACAGCGAGGAGTCCGGTCGAATGCCGTCCTGAATCACCGAAGCCGATTAAACTTCGTTTCCAGATATGCCAGTATTTGCCACGCTTATAAGGCATCAGGCTACTTGTACCATTTCTTTTGTCTTGACGGGCTTGTAGAGTCTCATTTCTTCGATCTTCTTCTTGTGATCGGCAGGAGGAAGGCGTGCTTCATAACGTATCAAATCTTCTCCACGAAACACAAATCTTTTTCGCATTGGCCCGATGTAGACTCGTTGCAGTTCTGATTCTGGTATGTCGTAGACCGTTCTGGGGTGCATATTCCAAATCTTAGCTATTTCCTTTACGGTGTAGCGAGACGCCCAATACAGCTTTTTCTTATCGTGAGTCGACACCTTACCGACGATCGTAATATTCTTTGAGTTGAGTTTGTAACTCTCTGGCCTATTGTCCTTCTGATTTTTGACAATATCAACCTCAACCCAATTGTACAATTTAAATTGAGAATCTATGTCAAGAGACCTGAAGGGAACGGGGTAAAGCCTGATAGGAGATCCATCTTCCAAACAACCGGCAGTACAGACTGTCTCATCATATTGCTTTGACAATTCGGGATAGGTTTTGCCCCAGATCAATACTTTTCTTCTCATTAAATCACCATTCAAAGGTTGTGCCGTTCAAGATTTTCCATATAGTAAGGCGACAAAATAGTCCAATTCAGATCATTTCGACGCCTTACTAAGAACCACATTTTCAAAGGATCTACATCATACCGACCCATGGTTGCCATCGATATTCATGCCCTTAACATTAAACCTTTCAATGACTTGAGTTATCATAGCTTTGATGCAGGAGGGTTAAGACGGTCCTCAGATAACTCTTATCCTTACTGGAAACTCATTAAACCAATAAACAAGATGAAGAAGGTTTTTTCGACTCTATACGTTTTTGCCATTTCTGCTATTTTCTCATTTCTACCTTCAAATGACGCCATTGCTCAGATAATTTATTCTGGAACTACGGAGAATCCAGGGGAACCGGTAGTAAAAGTTTTGGGAAATTGTACGACTGGAAACAACTGTCTCGCTCTCGAAGGGTACCTTAGTAACCTCTATACAGCGGCAGGAGCTGGTGTCTATGGACTTGCACAAAATCCTAATCAATATGGCGTTTTTGCGTCAGGTACTAACGGCGCGATAGCAATAGCTGGATATAGCACAGCTGGGTTTTCTGCATATTTTTATGGGACTGGGAAAGTCAAAATCACAGGAACTGATCCGTCTATTCAAATTGGCATCGCTACTAGACCGGCTGGGTATCAATTATCAGTTGACGGAAAAATCGTCGCCGAAGAAATAAAAGTCGAGGCTAGCCCATGGTCGGATTATGTGTTTGAGGAAGGCTACAATCTTCGATCTATTGACGAACTGGAACACTTTATCAACAAGAACGGACATCTTCCCAATATTCCGTCTGCACTAGTAGTTGAAAGCGAAGGTCTTCAATTGGGAAAACACCAAGCGGCTGTTTTGGAAAAAATTGAAGAACTAACCCTCTACATCATCCAGTTAAACCAAAAGATCGAAGAGCAAGAAAGGAAGATTCAAGAATTGAGTCAGGATAGAAATAGAGACAATTAGAATGAGGTCAAGCCATGAAAAAATATACCTGTATTTTCGCTCTCTTACTATCTCCAGTCCTCGTCTACGGTCAGCCCGACCCTCTTTTCATTTGGCCTGATTCTGCGACATGTGATTCAGGTTCGTCAGATCCACAAAACCTCTCTCAAGATCCAGATTACATCTTCGTTGACTTGAACAACTGCGACTGCAGTGACGACGCTACACTAAGTGACGCGAGAGATCCCACGACTCCATTTTGTACCCTTCGTGGACTTCATTTAAAGACTCTATCTCCAGGGGATAAAGTTGTTATTAGAGAAGGTCCGGGGGATATAGACATATCAAAAGGCGGAACCCTTGACACAATCACCATTTATGGTTCTGGCGCTGACGGAAATAGGAAATCAATAAGTTCCTATCCAGGAGAGCGAGCAACGATTCGCGCAGCTGATGTTTGTATTTCCGATTGCTCTACAAGCGAGCCGGTCTATTCTTACTACCGGATGATCTATCTCCGCGATATTCATGAACTGACATTGTCTGATATTACATTTATTGGCCATATAGATCAACCCAACAGTCAGAAGCTGTACAGGGTAGACTTGATTCAACATTTGAATGGAGACGATTTCGAAATTAAAAACATAAAGGTATTGCATTTCGAGTCGATGTCAATTGATGGAGTTGCGGAAGATATAGCATATGGGAAACGGTTCTATGTAGATGCTTTGGATGAGAAGCATGACAGAAATCAAGTAGCTCAAGGAATCACGTTGACTAAAACCCCGCCTGGCCAGCCAGGAGCATACACTGGTACTGGTGGTATTAAAGTGACTGAGTCTACTTTCGATTGTTTGAGAGTGCCCGGACAGCTCCTTCCAGAGGAACAAGAACCAGTAGACGAAGATGCTATCCGAACACCATCTTATGGCCACGCTCTAGATATTTCCCGTACTCCAAAGGGGGATTCAGAGGGACTAATAGCTTACAACACTTTCGGTAGCTGCGGCCACAGTCCCTTGAGACTACTTGCCAAGTCTAGCAACCTCACTATCGAGAGAAATCTCTTTAGTAACAGAGTACACAGCGGCATAAACTTATACGACAATACTGGCAACGTCATTCGAAACAATATTTTTAAGGACGAAAACGAGTTTCCTTGGGTAAGTTCATTTGCCGCGAACGGACTGAACTTTGGTGCTATTAGTGACACCCAAGTCTATAACAATCTGTTTATTGGAGGATTTTATCACTACGGAGGAGTCTCTGTCTTCCATGGAATTGGTAGCGCTTATGACGACGTCGCCTTAAAATCTGAGAATAATCTAGTCTTTAACAATACATTCTACGATAATGGTGGGGTGGCCATCAGCTTGGTGGACAAGCAAGGTGAGCTAGCTGGAGTGGCTGGAGTGCCAAGAATGGTTGGTACTAAGGTTTTCAACAATCTAGTGTTTAATACAAAAGGCATTGATATTGGCGACGAGACTGGGCAAGAAAATGAAAAAACCTTCCTCAATGTCTTACCATTTGATAACCTTTATAGAGACGCGAATGGGGCTATAAAATCTCATGAGATAGAGGATGTAATTATTAATTTTGGATACCCGACAGGAAGCAGTTCCGATGAAAATACCGTCTTTAACAATCTTTTATATGATTCATGTTTTGATGAGACGGTTCCTTGTGATGATGAGTTTGTAGTTCACTGGGGTCAAGCAACTTTTAATCAGTCGTTGACAGAGTTTCAGACAAATGGGGCCAACGATACTCCTACATACGATGAATTCGCCTTTTCTAATGTGAGCTTTAATCCCGATTTAGTCGATCCTGACAACGACGATTTCAACCCTCTTCCAACGAGCTCTGTGATTGGATTGGGAGTTTGCAATCAATCCTATTATCCCGCTGAAGCTTTGTTTGATTTCAATGGCTATGCAAGATCAACTACGCCAGGATGTACGATTGGAGCATTTGAGAGGACGTGTGCCGCCTCCATTGATGTTGCGTCTTACGATTCAGGAACTTCGATCTACACTGCCTCGGGAGAAATTGAAGTCGCGGAAAATGCAAACGACTATGTAATGCCTGGTGCACCACCGTCTAGTTCGGCCGTCGAGTTTAGCTCAGGAACCAGTATTACTCTTTATGGTGGATTCTCGTCAAACGGGAGTCCATTCATTGCGCACATACAGGGATGTTCTCCTGAGAATCCGGGGCCGAATGCGCGTGTAGGTGCCGCCAATGATGATGTGATGTTATTGGATTTTGTTGACTCTAAGGTCACAACTGGTCCGGAGAATACAGCAATTGAAAGCTATCCTAATCCCTTCAATCCGACGACAACGATCACATTTAGATTGAAGAAAGAACAGAGGATCAAGTTAGATGTCTTCGATATTCTAGGAAAACGAATATCCACCTTGGTAGATGGTGTTGGAGAGATAGGCGCACATCAAATTCAGTTTGATAGTTCTAACTATGGGCTAGGAAGTGGGTCGTATTTCGTCGTTCTGACAACGGAAGAAGGACTAATTACGAAGCAATTGTTCCTTTTGAAATGATATAATCTTTGCAAGCATCTGACGCGGCGGATAATTTCTATCCGCTGCCCACCCTAAATGTTTTCCGCTTGACGCTAGAATGCTCTTCGAACTGCTCTCAAACGGAGACGTGGCAAAGGGTCAACGGGTTTTAGGAAGTTTCACCGGGCGCTTACGAGTGATTCACTCTCTAAACGTTGCCTTAACTCGCTTCGATATGAGCATATATGGCACCCACAGAATACAGGCAACTATAGACCGAACTAATTCTGTTGACGTTTCTAGATCAAATATTGGTTCGTCTGGGAGGACTAGTGCAATAGAAAAGGCATCGACAATTACGAGAATCAATGTGAACAATATAATGCCAATGTAAAATATTGGAAAAACTCTATTCTTGGTGAAGAATAAGTATGCTATATACAACCACACCATAATCAAAGCCCCATTCACTAATATCTCGCCTATTATTATAGGCCCCCACAGTGGATTGTATGCATCTGCTCCTGGGGTGGTCAGGATCTCCCAAGAACCAGTTGAAAATATTTCCGAATAGATTGGAATTGTTACAAAAAGAATTCTAATTGGAGAAAATACAATTCCAATTGCAACGAGAATGAGCCAGCCGCCCAATCCCTCTAAATCGTTTTCTTCAGTCATTTTAAAATTCGGTTTTCCTGTAGTAGTAGGAACTCTTGAAATCCTTAAAAGGAATCGAGTTGCAGATATTTTTAGAGCTATAGGGCTGCGAAAGTGGTATAAAGTATCGTCATTCCTGTATGGAGGCCGATCAGCTAAGAGCAGAATCTAGTTAATCAAAGCCTCGACAGCTTCCTCTAGCGTCCCTGCTGGCTCTCCTAGAATACCAATCAATATTACTAAGAGGCTTTCAACAAGATTAAATTCTTACTGACGGGTAAAGAGAGTTAATACTGCCCTGCCTGTCACCCACGACACACCTTCTTCATGCATTTGAAATACGAGTTTTGAAAATTGACGACCTTGTTCATCGAGTTTCCAGCAAATTAAGAACGAAAAAGTGTCGGGAGAGTGTGTGCAAGACATAGTGCTCACTAAAGGGCCATTTAAAAAAGTTTTCCTTTCGATCAGGGTCGCGTCAAAGTAGATTGTGGAGCCATCTATTCTATTGAAGGATGAATTCAATTCCCAATAATAGCCAGGGGTGTTTTCCGGCGTCCTGAATGAACCCGAAAAGGCATCGATCACAAAATCTTCCTCGGGCATCGTAAAGTCGCAGGCGGACAAACCAAAAGCAATAATTACGATAAGGTACTTTGTCATTGTCGTCTTTGTCTGAGGCTGATTGGTCAATGAAGTAGCAAGGGTAGCAATTTGCTATACTTTTCCGCATGTACGGAAATTTAGCAACTAATGCAACAGAGCCTCAATCGCTTCCTCTAGTGTTCTCCCTGAGCTACCCATCCCAATCAAGATAACCAGAAGATCGTGTCTGTGCTTCTTGTGTAGTGTAGGATCGCTATTTATATAGTATAACACTCCTTTATGCTCGACCTCGAAAGTCCGTTTAGATGATCGGTTACTTTGATGTAGGGGTATTTCTCAGCTAGTTTTACCAAGGTTGCGGATAAATAACGGCTTATATGCATTTAGAGACGATTCTTAATTGGTTAGATTCCTGTCAACAAGCAAAAAACAACGACGCATAAATGGCATTTACATCAATTGTTTTTAAGAACAAAAATATACGATCAACCAAGATTGCGCCAGTAGGGTTAGCGTGGACAGTGCTCTTTTTCGGTTTTTGGCCTCCACTATTAAGGAGAGATTGGAAATGGGCCGGAATAATGTTTGCTACACAGATATGTACTTTGGGACTCGCTAAAATTTTCTTCATGTTCATATACAACAAACTTTACATCACTGATCTAATTAGTGCAGGCTATAAAGCTCATTCCAGTATAACGGGTGATATGAGTTACGCTGAGGAAAAGCTGGGATTTGAGTTTCCGAGGTATGTAAGTCTTTCGGGAGAAATATCTACTCACAGATAGACCGGCATTCCGGGCTAGTCTTATCTGCTGGATAGCGTATTCCATAGATAGGGTCTGTGATGATTTTCATTTCTTCTCGATGTGTTTTCCGATGTAGTATTGAACGTAAGACAGTATTCCCTCGTGGCCCCATCCTATGTACCGCATCGACTCTCCCTTGGGTATTATTCCAAGTTCTACTAGGTCGTGTCAGACTCGCATTGCTTCTTCGTAGTGCTGCTTAATCGTTTCCTTCGCTTTCCTTTTTTCTCTGATTTCCCAATAGAGAAGGTGTGCCAGAATAGTGACTGTGCCTCCTAGTAAAATAATTGTCTCTGTCATTGCTTTATAGGTTAGAGTGATTTAAATATCTGATAGGCGTACCAATCCCATGAAATTGACTGGTGGACAGTGATGTCGTTTTGCTGGCGATTCGTGGCTTTTGCGTACACATTTGCGTGCACACAACCCTAGAAGCGCTGGTATCGTTAGAGATCCGGTACCCTCGGCAGGAATCGAACCCACATATGCATAAGAAAAACATCTCCGATTTGATCTGCGCGTGACTAATCTGGTTAATGCTTGATCAGTAGTCGGTATTCCCAGTACCATCTTTGTGACTTTTGAAAAAGTCAGAATCGCAGGAAAAGATGCAAAAGGAAGGGAATGTTGTACCTATGTTGGCACCCAGTTTTGCAAGTCATTGGGGTGCAATGGCTTGTAGGAACAAGTGTGGTCAGGGAGGGAATTGAACCCCCGACACCAGGATTTTCAGTCCTGTGCTCTACCAACTGAGCTACCTGACCATCGAATTGACGAGCGCCAAAAATACGTCGAATGGTGTCGGTAAACAACAAAAACAGTCTTCGGTTCTCAGTCTTCAGCCATCAGAGACCTGATGTTCTCCATACCTTTTCGCCTTTTCATGCAAGATTCAAAGGAGGGGTGAGTTTCGAGTTCGGCGTTTCGAGTTGCGTCGGTCGAATAGCGGTCATAAATCTATCCTTCAGATAAATTATTCTATATTTTAGGAATCGTATTTGCCAATAAACACTTTTCATATCACGAGTCATGGTGCATGTCCTGAACCCGAAATTAGCCCAGCTACTGGTCGTCTTTCTTTGTCTAATTACAACATCGTGTTCTGGCACGAAAGGGTCTCTCAATTCTTCCTCCGGACCAAATGAAATTCCATCCTTTCAAAAATCAGTCGACTACATTCCGTCTGCTTTAGGTCCGCACACTTGGAAGGTTTCGACCAAGAACAAGGCAGCGCAAGAATATTTCAATCAAGGCCTTCAGTTACGCTATGCCTACAACGTAAATGATGCGGCCCGAAGTTTTCGTGAGGCCCGACTCGCAGACTCTCTTTGCGCAATCTGTTATTGGGGCGAGGCCTTCGCGCTTGGCTCTTTCCTGAATGGAGCGATGAATTCCAAAAAGGCTCCTTTTGCGCATGCAGCTATCGAAAAAGCCCTTGAGTTTTCCAAGGATGCATCGGGACTAGAACGGGATTTGATCCTAGCTGCTCGTGATCGTTACCCGGCCGATTTTGTATCGGACAGTTTGGATTCCATTAATGAGGCCTTCTCGGAACGGATGAAACTCGTTTATGAAAAGCATCCGAAGCATCACGAGGTTGCGGTGGTCTATGCGGTTTCACTTTTCTTGCTAGAAGAGCGTCGCGGAACCCGTGATGTAGAAGATCCCGATCTGATGCGATTGCACCAAGTGCTAACAAAAGTCCTGGATGAAAATATCAAACATCCTGGCGCCTGTCACCTCTACATACACGCTACCGAGTCTAGTCAGAAACCTGAGTTGGCCCTTCAGTGCGCGGAATTCTTAAGCGACGCTATCCCGGTGGCGAGTCACATTCAGCACATGCCTTCCCACGCATGGAATGAAGTAGGGCTTTGGGGAAAGTCCGTTCGAGCAAATATTATGGCCTATAAATCGGACCATAAGGCGAGGAAGAATCGGGGCTTCTCGTATGCGACAACTCACAACCTCCACATGCTGATGTTTGCTGCCTCGATGGATGGTCAAAGCGCCATCGCCTTGCAGGCGGGTCGGGACTATGCAAAGGAGTCGGGAAATTCGATGTATCAGGTTTTGACACTTCTGCGCTTTGGTCGATATGACGAAATCTCGAAAGTCACCAATCGTCCAAAAGGAGATGTTCAAGGAGGGTTCTGGGATTTCGCACAGGGATATGCCGCTCTTAAAACGGGGAAACGATCGGAGGCGGAAAAGTATCTTGAGAAAGTTGAAAAGCTCGCACTCAATTCGGATGGGAAATTCAGGATGCATTCGGCTAAGCAACTTATGGGACTTTCAGCTGCGATTCTTGAGGGTGAGATGCTTCGGAGCGATGGTAAAATGGAAGAAGCCATCGAAGCATTCCGTCGAGCCGTCGAATTTGACGAAGCCCAACCTTTCGATGAACCAGAACCGATTCCCTATGCCGCCCGTCACTGGTTAGGGGCTGCACTCATGGAAGTCGGTAATTTTGCTGAGGCGGAAAGGGAATATCGGATTGAGCTAGAGGATCATCCGCACAACGTGTGGTCCTTGCACGGTCTTGTGGCAGCGCTTGAGGCACAGGGTAAGATTGACGCGGAGGTGGCCAGGGACTTTGAAGAGAGTACATCACGGATGGATGTTTGGATTACGGAATCGGTTTTTTAGGGGCTAAAGGGGCTAGGGGGCTAAGGGGCTCGGAAAGAAGGAGCTGGGGAGCTGAGAGCCGGGAGAATGCGGGCTTAGGAAAGACGGTCTCAGCTTTGCAGCAAGGGTTGTGTTTTCTTAGCTTCTTCAAAGGCCGCGCAGCAGTTTGCAACTAATCGCCATCATTAGGTCGCGCAGTAGAAAATACCAATATTATTATGGATTCAGAATCGAAACCAGTAGTTCGATCCTTTTACTCGCAGTGGATCTTTGCAACGGTTCAAGGCTGGTTCTTGGGATTCGCCGTTGTAATTGTACTGGCACTCCTGCTCGATTTGATCGGTGCGAATGTTCAGTCTATTGTCGGTATAGGCATGGGAGCGGGAGTTGGGTACATGCAAGCTCGGCTTCTGAGGCAACGAATTGGTGTCTATAAACAATGGATGTGGTCATCCGTGATTAGTATGAGTTTGCCCTTTCTTGCCTGGGACTTGACAGCAGCCCTCGGGATCGAATTACCCTTCTCACTTCTAGCCTGCGTTCTGATCGGAAGTCTCATTCTAGGCTTGCTACAATGGCAGATCTTGCGCAAGCATTCTGACAATGCGTACTGGTGGGTTCCAGGCTGCATACTAGCTTGGGGTCTGGCTACCGCAGCACCTGATATGCTGGTCATTGTTTCGATCCTATTAGGCGGTGTTGTTCTTGGGGCCGTGACGGGCGCAGTACTTACTCGGATACTGCCCGAGCAGGTTGAGGCGACTATCTGACGACTGAGAGCTGAAGGCTGACGACTCATTCTCGGAGTCGCTTGAGATGACCTCACTCTTACCCGACGGGGATGAACATATTCGATCCTGGTCCGAGTGGCAGTTCGAATGTGATCCAAATAATCAATTGGATGGTCCAGATTATGAGGAATAATATCGAGTACGGAATCATCGTTGCCACGATCGTGCCGATGCCGGCATTCCTGTCGTAGCGTTGAATGAAGGCCACGATCAATGCGAAATAGGACATCATCGGGGAGATAATATTTGTCGTTGAATCGCCAATCCGATAGGCGACTTGAACCAGTTCAGGAGAGTAGCCAAGGAGCATAAACATCGGAATAAAGACAGGTGCCATGATGGCCCATTTGGCACTGGCAGATCCCATTGTGAGATTAATAATCGCAGACAAAAGGATGAAGGCAATCATTAAGGGAATTGGGCCGAGTCCTGAAGACTGCAAAGCCTCGGCTCCGTTCACCGCGAATATTAATCCGAGATTGGTCCACTTGAAATAGGCGACAAATTGACCTGCAAAGAAGACGAGGACCATATATATGCCGAGCGTCTCCATCGCCTTACCCATGCCATTCATGACGTCGGAGTCGTTCTTAATCGTTCCCGCACCCATACCATAGGCGATACCTGCTATGGCTGAAATGATAAAGATGAAGGCTACGATGCCAGTCATAAAGGGCGAGCGCAATACGTCTTTGGTCTCATCCAAAAGGAATCCATCACCAGGAATAATTCCATCGAGCAAGCCCCAAACCACCATCAAACAAAGAATAAGAACAGACCATAAAGCCCACCAAAGTCCTCGCTTTTCATTCGCCTCCAAAGGTTTGTTCTCATCGGCGACCTCATCTCCCGTATATTTTCCAAGACGAGGAACAACGATTTTCTCCGTCACCCAAGTACCAGCAGCGGCGATGAAAAAGGTCGACACTATCATGAAGTACCAGTTCATGGGCTTGGAGTGATCGACACAGCTGTCACTTCCGCCTTGAGCTGATAAGGGCGGTTGATGGTTCTTGCCAGTCATAATCGACGCCAGGACTTTAAGTGATAAATAGCACAAAATTGGACTCGACCGAGGTCTTAGACACTCGCTCGCCTTGGATATCCATTCTCAGCATATCTATTTTGAACACTGTTTTATGGCTTGACTCCAAGTCCGACCGGCTTGCACATATCTCGAGAAACAGGCCGTAGTATTTGCTGCGTTGGTGCTACCTTCGCAGAGGTCTACTGCATTCGCAGGATTCCAGCTGTTGCCCGATCCATAGGAGAGACGTCCTTTGACAACCATGTCGAAACATTTTCCGGGTTCAGTGGAAGTTTCGGCTCCCTTGCACAATCTACTAAGGTTATTCTGGGTCCAAGTAGTGTTATTAACTCCGTCCCAGGCAATTTTTCCTTGTGTGGAAGACTGACACCTGATATTTCTGAGATGATTCACTAGGGGGGAGTTGCTGGTTATTGTTCTCTGCAAGTCTTTTTGTACGGACTCGCTTAGTTCGTATTTCGAGCTTAAATCCGTGATGTTAGTTGGAGCTTTAGAATAGTAAATGTTCACTTCGCTGCCTTCTTCGATTTCCGATCCATATGCAGGATTAGTTGATATCACGATGTTCTTGTTTCGCTTCTTATCGAGCTTTGCCGTTGTCTTAACTTTGAATCCTAAGCCGGCCAGAGTTCTCTTTGCTTCACCTATTGCCTTGTTTCTCATATCGGGAATTCTGACAATGCCAGGTTTTGAATTGTCCTCAACCACATCATTTGATGCGTTTTGAAGCGGTCCTTCGGAGTAGTAGGCCGTTATTGTCAAATCTTCCGGAACGACTTCGCCCGGAGCCGGAGTGGTTCGGATGATTCGGTCTTCCTCGATCGAATTGCTTGTCTGTCCAATAAATCTCGGAATAAGGCCGGCTTCTTCGAAGGCCCTCTCAGCCTGCTGAATGGTTCGGCCGGCAACAGAGGGAGTAGTTATTTCAGCCAATTCCAAACCTTCAGAATAAAGTAAGACGACCGTGGCCCCTTTGTTAACCTTCTTGCCAGGCTGGGGTGTCAAGCGAGTCACAGTGCCCGTTGGATCCGTGCTCGAGGGGTCCACTAGAGCTCGACCTGTAAGATCAATCTCCGTAAGAATCTGCATAGATAGGTTTCTTTCTAAGCCGACTAAATCGGGGACTTCTACAACCTGCTTAGATTCGTTCGACCTCGTCATCCAATATATCCCGAATCCTATACCGCCAAGTAGCAGGACTCCGAGCATACTCAAGCCGACGATCATGCCCCACTTTCGTTTGGGTTGTGAAGCACTATTGTTGATAGTGACACTATCAAGCTCATTATTGCTTACCGTCGTATTTGAGACCTTATGTGCAAAACTATTGCCAAGCTTCTGAACATGATGATCCCAATCCTTGTCAGATACGGTCATGGCATTTTTCATGGCCAGGGATTTTAGATCACCGGGCAGCTCGCTCGCCTTAGGCATTATTGCACCGTCAACTAGGACAGGAATGACCGTAATATTTGGCCTTCGAAGACCTGAGGCGATTTCTTGGCGGACCCAGTCTCCTGTTTTGTGAAGTCTTTTCTTGTTCGTTTCATCGAACCAGGTATCTCCAATAACAACAAGCAAGATTTCGCACTGCGCTAGAGCATCTTCAATAGCGACTGAGAAGTCAGCCCCAATTTCTATGCTTTCTAAATCTCGATAGACAGCATCAGAACCGAATCGACTTACGAGGTGATCGACTAGCCTTCCGGTGTGCCCGGCACTGTCGTCTCTTCTATAGCTCACGAATATCTTGGACATGATTCTCCTCTTAGAGGTTTTGAATGGGTAGTCTCTCTTTGACGAGCTTGCGCGTCAGAGCGAGGTAGGGTCTGTCATCGGCGATCTGTCTTTTTAGCTCGGCGACGACTCGTTTAAGGTGTTCTAGCACTTCATCGTCTTTCTCACTATCAAACTTTTTCAATAGGAAGTTTGCCGTTGCGATTTGGTCTAGTACCTGAAGAGCGCGAGATCTTCTCTCGTCTACCAGTGGTTTTCGCAGCAAAGCGTAAACTTCTATGGAGGCTCTTCCAATTTTACTTTGTTGACCGCCATTTTTCTTTTTGGCCCTGACGGTCCCATCTTCAAAAAACTCTAGATGGTCTTCTGGATTGTCCCGACACGGATCTAGAAGAAGTCGCTTTTCTTCCTGTTCAACCCCAGGTGAGAGTTCTAGGTCTTTCCTGTCTTCTAGGTTCATATCCAAGGGGAATCTATTTCCCTTTCCGAGTTTCAGTGGGCCAATGCCTACGATATTGTGTTGACGAATTCTGTTGCAATCGATGCACGAGGGGAGGAGGTTTTCCCAATCAGCTGCAAGCCAATAGTAGCCCGGTCTCTTAAGCTTTCCATCCACCATGACCGCTGATTTGGGTCTGTAGTGCTCGATGTCAGTAGGACTTGCCACCATGTAGGTACTTTCGCAGTATGCACATTTACCATTGAATAGGTCGACCAGTGCCTTAGCCACTTTCTTGTTCTTATAGGCCTTGAACTCCGGATGCATTTTTTTCTCTTTATTCTCGGGTAGAGCGAAGAACTCTTCGGCTCGCTTTCTTTCGAACTGTCCACCTCTTTCTGGCGTGTTTAGATACTCAGGTATCGGTATGCTATTTCTGTCTATCGCGATCATAATTGGACAGAGTTCCAGATATCATCGAAGGTTGTTTTCGTGCTTTGACTTAAGTCTTCCTTTGCCTTCTTGGAAACGAGGTCAGGGTTTCTTGCAATGAAGCCATCGATGTGCTCTAGCATCAATCGCTGTCGCCTTGTGTCTCCTAGATTTTCATATTGCTTGAGCTCCTCCTTGAGGAAGTCGACTCGCTTTTGCTCCTCATCACTTCTCTGTTCGAGGCCGAGAAGATAGTAGTATTCTTGGAATTGATCCTCTATGTCGGGATCGAGCGTACTGTTGAGACCAAAAATCTCTGATGTAAGAAGTTGGTCGACCCGAAGGCCGTTGATAGACGGTAAATCGGAGACAAGATTATTTCCGTTTTCGTCATATTTCAGAAGAGCTACTTCTCCATCTTCCAAGCCTCTGAGAGAAAGCGGTGAATGAGTTGTAGCAATGAATTGCACGCGAGGAAAAACCTCCTTAAGCGACTTTATTATTCTCATCTGCCATCTCGGATGGAGGTGAGCACCGATTTCGTCGATAAGGACAATTCCTTCTGCTACCGCCATGTCGCCCCATCTATGGGTCATGACCGACATGATGTCGACAGCAAGGGCAACCATAGATTGATATCCCGAACTCAAGTGTGATAGCTGACATGGAACTCCGTTGTGGACTAGTTTTATTTTGCCATCTGCTGGGTCTTTGATGAACATGTCATTTTTTCCGAGGGCTAGAAGGCTACGAAGAGCTTCAGCTGTTTCGGCGAATTCAAGTTCACCAAGACTGTCCAACCATTCTTCCGCGGTATCTAGGGGTACGAATGGGTCAAATAGATTGTCGACCCGGATGTAGTCCAATTTGTCGGGCCCAGTATGTGGTCCTTGAGGCAACAATCTCGTGGCGCCGTATCCAAGGAGCAGGACTTTCGTTTCGGATTGGTTGGATTCAAAACTTGTTTCGTCCTTTTCAAAACGAAGCTCGACTGGATCATTTTCCCCAGACAGGTACACTTTTACAAATCCTTTTTCAGTTCCGTGGGCCAGGGCCTTATTCGGAGTGATGTCCAGTCTCGCTCTATAGTCCTCGTCTGCGAGACAGAGTGCAATTGCCGTTAATAGTGAACTTTTTCCAGTTCCGTTTTCACCCAATAATACGAGCCATCCAGCCGAGCTTGAATCGCCAACTGGCATGGAAATGCTTAAATCTCTTATGCCACGATAATTTTTAACGTCCACTTGCCGAATGAATCTGCTTTGTTCGAAGTAGCTCGAAGTTGATTCTTGGGACTTGAGGGTGTCTTTGCTTTTCGAGAATTGATAAGCTTTGAAATTTTCGAAGGTCGATTGAACCTTTTCTTCACTCGAAAGACTAGTTGCGTCAAAGGACTGATCCGGAAGAATAGACTTGACACTAGTACTGTCCCTTTCGCTCCATTGTTTGATGAATTGTCTCTTCATCGCAAGAAATGGAGAAGCGGCAGAAAGCAAAGATTGAAGCCCTTCTGAGTTCTGGTCATCGGCAAGAAAATCAGACCAGGTATCAAGGAGTCTCTGGAATGCAATCCTTCGTTGCTCGACAAAGGAAATGTCATTCAGGTTGTAAGTCTCAATAGAAACACGTCCTCGGTTTGAATCACTGCTGACGAAACCCTTCGAGTCATAAACAAAGTGCTCTTCTGGATTATCTTTGCATGGATCGAGTAGTAGAGGCTTTTCAATATGAATGAATTCGAGCCCCGTCTGAACAGGAGCACGCTCTGATTCGACTTCAAATCGAGACCCTTTGGCCCGGCTACAAATTCCGGATGCTAAATAGATGTTGTCCCACTCGTAGGCTAACCACCAATAGTGCTCTCGCGACAGTTTTCCATCCGAAGAGATACTATGACTCGGCGGTCGATAGTGAGTAATATTGTGTAGATCAGGATTCTCAATCAAACTATCCGAAAAGGCGCATTTCCCGTTGAAAAGATGTACCAGTTCTTCGTGGACAGATTTGTCTGTATAAACTCTCTCTTCAAAACGGAAGCGGCCGTAATCTTTGCCAGAGAGAAAGAATTTTTCGGCTCTGTCTTTTTCCCGTAATGCCAATCCAGAGTTTAGAGACTCTGGCTTTTCTGCCATAAATCGATCGACGGAAATCATAACTAGGCTCGTATTTGGAGACGTGCTCCCGGATCACCCAATAGCATGTAGTTTTGAGCGTCGGATCGCATGATCCAGTAGTCGATAAATTTCTTTGTCAACTTGTCTGTCCACTCATATCTGCCCCTTTTATCCTTATCGATAGTTGAGGTAATAATTTGATTGGTTGTGTTGAGTCTTGCATTTATATCCTTAAGCGCTCGACCAATCGGCTGAACCTTAAAAATTGACTCGATGGCTGTCACGAATGGCGCCATGCGCGGATGCCAATCTTCCAAAAGATGGGGGTCGTTTTGATCTGAAAAGCCATGAAGGAATGCGGTATCAACGTGTCCAATGTATCCTACAGGACCATGCGGATTCGCGAGCAACTTCTTCGGAATTGCCGCAACGAAATCTTCTTTCGTTAATGGGGCTGGACCACCTCTAAACCAATGCTCAAAATCGCTTTCCGCTGGAGTGCCATAGCCAAAGCATGCAAACTGAAAATAGAGTGAACCCTCAAGGAAGGATGTGTCGGAAGGGAGGTCGTCGGCCGTGAGCAACCACTTGTCCATGTTTTCATCTGGACTGTGTTGACAAACGAGAGCACCGTTGACGCGCTTCTGCAATTCGAATGGTTGATTCGATGCAGCGATTCCATGCGAGGCTGAGTACACGAGTGCGGGATTGCTAGAAATTAGCAACTCAACAAACTCTGATTTTCTCGCCTCGTCTCCAATCAGAGCTCTAGAGGCGAATCCAAATCGATCTTCAAGCTTTGCGTTCAAGGGCTCTATCATGTATTGCCGACTGAAGTG
This sequence comes from Rhodothermales bacterium, assembly GCA_965250215.1. Taxonomy (GTDB): domain Bacteria; phylum Bacteroidota; class Rhodothermia; order Rhodothermales; family DATKEJ01; genus CBDFNN01. The sequence continues at coordinate 1,870,857 of CBDFNN010000004.1, forward strand.
CGTTGCATCATTGACGCCTCCATCAGGACCAAATAGGATGGCTTCCTTTGAGAGCAGATGGTCATTTGATCCCTCGAGTCTTACCACTTTCTGAACATAATTGGAAAGATCTGTGAGGTCGTTGAAATCCAGTCGCCCAAGGGAAAGAGAGGTTGAAAGCAGGGATTGAAATTTTAATGGTATGAGTTGAGGGTCTCCAATTAGAAGCACAAACTGAGGTGTCTGTCGGCCTTCAAGTTCGAGAGCTAAGAAATTGTCTTCCAGCCATCGATTCCAGTCGTCGTCGTTTTCGCAATCATACCATAGAGGTAGGGACGGGTCTGCCATCCCTCTCAAGATCGCCAAGGGTTTCATTATTTCGACTATTTCATCTCGATCTGGATCGTCAGGATTCACGACGTAAGTCCAGCCGGCCTCTTTCGGGTTGTTCAGATCTTCCGATCGATTAGTCTGGATAGGGGAAAACTCTCTAAGGATTTGTTCTCCTTTGGATATATCTGGTTTTCCTTCGTCTTGTAGCTTTACGACATCGAGGAAGTTGTCTACAAAACCTTGATCGAGTGACTTGAATAAAGGATCTCCAGATTCGTAATCGACTCCCAGTCCGAAATATGGCATAGCATTTCTTGATTCGTGTATTGAGGAAGGCGATAGAGACAAGGCGATTGGATCAAGACGAGAAAATTGCAGCTGGCCACTTCATCTGTAATTGACCAAGCGAGGAAGGGAATTTGGGATCCGACAGGTGGGTTCAAAAAAGTCTTTTTGAATCATTCAGTTCTGGATTGGTCATTTCTGTCGCCTTCAAGGTTGAATCAACCATGCCAATATGTTTCGTTTCACAAACTCAATTCTTGGACTACTCTGTCTAAGTCTGCTACTCAGTTCCTGCCTGTCATCCGTCGGTAGATCCGTTGTTAAAGGTGCTAAAGAGGAGTCCGTAGAGGAGCTCGGCGAACAACTTGTTCGGGGAATACGAAAGGATTTGAAATTCATCGCGTCTGATATCGTGACTGAGCTGGACAGCTCCTTGCATGAATCGGAAATCGCAGCCTATTTGGAAGCGGCAATAACAGATCCGGTATACTCTCTGGACTCGCTTCTTTTGAGAAACGGTGAGGACGCATTCTTTGAAAGGCTTGGCTTGTCCCTTGGCAACAGTGTTAGAGACATAAGACTCGAACTGCTAGGTGACGACGCGCTTTCGAATCTTCTCAACATGAGGGATGAGTTGCTTGGAGAACAATTGAGATTCATAGTATCGACTCTAATAGACAGTTCGATGACTCACGTCGGTAGAGGTTATCGACAAGAGGTTTATCCCGACCTAGACGAGACAGCATCGTTATTGGCGAAGACTATTCTCGATGTTAGCGGCGAACTCGGCAAGGAAAGTAAGGGAGTCATCAACACGGGTGTCGAAGGGGGGAATAAGATTCTTTGGACGGCCGGAGGTGTAATCGGACTTCTACTTCTCTTGGGTGGATTTCTTGCCTTGGCCTACCAACGGCAAAAGAAGACTCTCCGTATGGTGGCAAAAGAGGTGGTGCAGCATAAGTTTTCTTCCCAGAGTTTTGGCACGGACTCCATTCTTGATCGGATAAATGAAAAGGCAAAGGCGAAGAAGCTGCAGGATACGTGGCGCGAAGCTATTTCTGATTTCGAATGATCTATGTCAAGCTCATCTATCGCCTTGATTAGTACTCTAACGAAATGCAATCAATGATTACTCCCTACAATAAGATGATTTCGAAATGGTACCGAGAGCTCGGTATCGATTCAAAGATCAGCTTCGATGAGCCGAAGCTGGCATCGGAAAGGGCAGAATCTGGAATCAACTTTTTTCTCATCGGATTTGGGGAGGACCCCGTTCTAAGAAATTCTTCTCTGGCGCCGATTTCCTTAAAACTTGTTTATCTCGTAACTCCTTGGGCCTCCAGTTCAAAGGAGAGATCGAACATTATTTTTACCGTTCTACTCGCAGCTCTTGAAAACGAGCTTATGGAAGTTGAATATGTGAGACCCGAAGAAATCGCTTGGTCGACTTTGAATATTGCACCTCAAGCTTCTTTTTTCCTGAAGCTACCAGTAAAGATCGAGAGGGCAGAAACTGTGGCACCAAGCGTAACTCGTCCTTTAAAATTAAGACTACGTCCCGGACAAGGGATGTCTGGGAAGGTCAGTGGACCCGGAGACGTGGGACTTGCCAATGCGCTTGTAAGTCTTCCAGATTTGAACAAGCATTGCCAGACAGACAAGAAAGGTCAATTTAGATTCGAGTCTGTACCGAGTTCAAATAAGCAGAAAGTAGTCGTGAAGGCAAAAGGTCGGTCAATGACGTCCTATGTGAACACCTCTCAGCTTAGTTCGCCAGTAGAAATCAATTTCAAAAATCTTATCACCTAATAAAGCTATGCCAAATTATTTAACACCCGGTATATACGTGGAGGAGGTAGCATCTGGACCTCGTCCTATTGAAGCTGTCGGAACCAGTACCATGGGTGCCGTCGGAATCGCCGCTGCAGCCGAAAATCATGTAAACGAGTGCAAAGCCATTCGGAATTGGAGCGAGTATGTAAGGCTTTACGGAAAAGATGGTGCGGAATCGACGTATCTCGATAATGCCGTAAGAGGATTTTTTATCAATGGTGGCAGCTTCTGTTACGTTGTCAATGTAGGTAAGGGTGGTAGTCTTGTAGGTAGCAAGGGAAAAAAGGGCGGTCTAGAAAAGTTAGAAGAGATTGACGAGATAGCGATCGTTATTGCACCAGGATTTACCTCGGCGAAAGACTACGAGCATGTCTTGACACATTGCGAGAATTGTGGAGATCGAGTAGCCATTTTGGACTCCGAGGAAGAAGTGGACGACTTGACTATGCTTCTGAAAGTGAAGACGGTTGCTGAATCCAGCTCCAAAGACAAAGTCAAAGCGAGGTCCGCAGGGAAAGGTTTGAAACCGCGCCAGTCAACACATGGCACATTTTATTTTCCATGGGTATTTGCCGCAGATGCTTTTGAGCCTAGCAAAACCATCTCGATGCCTCCATCCGGTCACATAGCCGGGTTATGGGCCAGAAACGACGCCGAAAGAGGAGTCCAAAAGGCTCCTGCCAATGCGCCTTTACGAGGCGTCATCGGTCTAAAATATAATATAACGAGAGCAGAGCAGGGGCCTCTTAATAAAGAAGGAGTCAATTGCATTCGGTCCTTCACGTCCGAGGGTATTAGAGTTTGGGGAGCCCGGACTCTAGCTGGTGGAGCAAGTGAATGGCGTTATGTCCCAGTGCGGAGATTGTTCAACATGATTGAAGAATCCATTGCAGAAGGTACCCGCTATGTAGTTTTCGAACCCAATAACGAGACACTCTGGCAGAACATTCGGCGCGACATAGGTGCTTTCTTAACGGTTTTATGGCGAAACGGAGCATTGATGGGCAGCACTCCTGAAGAAGCTTTCTATGTCAAATGTGACTCAGAAACAAATCCACCTGAAGTCATCGACGCAGGTCAGGTTGTCGCAGAGGTAGGCATTGCCCCTCTTAAACCAGCCGAGTTTGTCATTATCCGAATTAGTCAATATCAGAGCGCTTCGCTCGAAGAAAATTAAAGGTAGGTCGTCATGCAAATTGATCCTCAACGCTCTTTCAACTTCCGTGTCGAAATCTCAGGCGCCGGAACATTGGGACTCTTCACTTCCGTGGATGGAATTGGAGTCAAGAACAATGTTATACGATTTCGTGAGGCTGGTCACCAAGGTGTTCGAGCCTTGCCAGGCCAGACACAAGTCAACGATATTACGCTGAACTACGGTGTGTCACAGTCCAACGATTTATGGCTTTGGATGGATCGTGTATCCAAGGGAACGGCTGAGAGGAAATCGATCTCGATTATTCTCTTGAGCAACGATGGTGCCAGTGAAAACGTGCGCTGGAATCTATTCGAGTGCTTCCCCTGCGAATGGAATATCTCGCCTTTGGATGCTATGTCACAAGGAATCGCAATCGCAAAGCTAAAGCTGGCTTGCGAGAGGATAGAGCTTGCTTCATAAATGGACATATCGTTTTGAGAGCTTTCTGCGGTCTCTCCTAAATAAGATTGGTCATCAGTTTATCGAGCTCTCGGTAGAAGGCGATACTTCTCTGTCGGATGACTCCAGTGATATTGAATCTGCACTTTCAGCTCTGAGAATAAAATATCCTGATGCTCCTGATAACTGGTTGAAGCTACTTCTAGGAAATCCATTAGGAGAAAAAGAGCATAGCGTCAGTCGTCCTGACGCGAATTTCGCAAAGAATAGACTCGTATCGACCAAGGAAGAGAGTGATGTCGAGCTTGCCAGAAAAGACCATCCATTAGAGGAAAATGCCCTCGAGTTCGAGTCTTCGTCTGAGGAAGAGAGCTTCGAAAAAAAAGACCCAGTTTCCGATATTGATAATGACAATGCATTAGTGAAGAAAGATGGAATCTTGAGCCATTCAAACAATGCCGTGCAGTCTCCACTTAGATCTGAGCCAGAGCATTCTGCCCAAGATGTCAAAGACGGTAAAGAAGCACCCAGCCAAGGCCAAGGGGAATTAGAGTCTGTCAGACCTGTGAGCCATCCTTCTTCTAGTCAAGCCTTTCTCGATGACGAGACAACAGTCTCAGGTCAATATGTCCAGGAATCGAGGAAAGAGGTAGTCATTGAGGCAGATTTTGAAAGTCCGAAGCTAGCGGGAATGTTTGGTCAAGATGTCGTCGATAGTTCGGCAATTGAAGAGCCAGCGATGAGGACAAATGGATCAAGGGAAGGCGCAGGACAAGTGATGAACATCGCGAAATGGCCCAAGCTGAATAATCAATTTGAGTCTGTAGAAAGAGGCGATGAAGTTGCTTTTCGAAGCTCTGAGCAAAGCGAGGAAGTTCGTTCGAGACATTCAAATCTCGAAAATTCATTCCAATCCAACTCTGCTGCAAGTCAGAAACCAGCCAGCTCGGCAAGAAGAAGTGTCGAAGTCGACGATGATTCGGGCGAAGGACCAAAAATAGAGCTCCGAGATAAAGCCGCTTTTCCCTATACCGAGTTGCTAGAACATCCCCTCTCAGAGGTGAATTTTCCGAGTCTAATGCCTGGTAATCAGCAGCAAGGATTAGAAGAAATGAATGCCAATATCACGAATTCGTGGCCGATTCTCTTGGATGCTAAACTTGATTCTCTTGAGAAATCACTCGATGAGACGGGCATTCGAGCTTACAGTCTTACAAATACTCGTCAACAAACCAAAGATCCATGGAGCGAGTTGCTTTCCATATAGAAGGACCGGATCCAACTACAGTTGAAGCTTGGATTAATCCTGAGTCGCTAACGGTTAAGCGAATCGCGGGATTGCGAGAAAGAAGCAATCTGCTTGGTCTCCTGAACTCGGGGCAAAGCACGGATTCTCCATTGCTGCTTACTGGTGGTGGTCGAACGCAAATCGACTTCGAATTGCTTTTCGATTCAGGATTAGCTGGCCAAGAACTTTCTTTGGATGTTAGAGACCACACCAGCAAGCTCTCGAGTCTTGCAGAAAACAATTTAGAAGAGCAGGTTCTCGCTAAAGATCGAATGACAAAGGTTCGATTTATCTGGGGAGACACCTGGAATATTCTGGGGGTTATTGCAGCCGTTTCTGAAAGACTGGACTATTTCGACGAGAGAGGAGTGCCTAGAAGGTCGTGGATGAAATTAAGATTTATCCGAGTAGCTGAGGACACAGAAGTGGGCGTCCGTGAAAGAAACGATATTCCGAGCAGCGTAGAAGCAATTGAGTCAATGAGCATCGACGAAGCTTCGATGCTGTCGCATGCTATTCCAGATCCTGGTGAACCCTTCGATATTATCGACGAGATCATAGAAAGTTGGGAAGAAGAGGATGAAATGGAGCTGGACCTAGATGAAGGTTCAGGTGAAGAGATAGCTGATGTTTTTGGAATGGGGCAAGAAATTGACACCGGCAAAAAAATTGATGCAAGCAGCAGTGACGCAACGGTCGCTGGACAGCGTCTCGAACACCTCGCACATCGCTACTACGGTGATCCAGCTAAGTGGCGAACACTCGCGATCATAAACAATGTTGATGATCCCCTCCGGCTAAGAAGAGCAAGTGTTTTGAAAGTCCCTCTACGATTTAGTAAGTGATGGCTGATACAATAACTCATATTCCGTTCTTGGAAATTGCCTTAGGTGAATCTGCCCTGGGCCTAGATATGATTCAAAAAATATCGAGTATCGAAATTGAGTCAAAAATATGTGCGCCCAGCCGCTGCAGAATTGAATTTGATGACATTTTGGTTTCGGAACTCGAGAGCGTAGAAATGCGCCGAGGAGTCGGAATCTCCGTAAAAGTTCAGACTGATGAAGATGCTCTTTTTGATGGTGAAATCTCTACGACGGAATGGGTCTATTTAACAGGTAAGCGTGCAAGGTTGATCGTCGAGTCTGAGAACCGTCTTCACCGACTCAAGAAAAATCGTCCATTGCGAAAGCATGAAAATCTTTTTTCCAAGGAGCTCATCGAGCTGATTGCTTCAGAAGCAGGTCTCAGTATTGAGCTTTCAGATAACGGAGTTCAGTTGGCCAGTCTTTTCCAGACGGGTGAATCCAACTTTGAAGTTCTCAGAAAAATAGCCCGCCAAAACGCATGGTATTTTTCCATTTCTGGTTCTGAACTAAATGTGTTCACGGTTCTTGGAAAACAGCAACCGGCTCTAGATCTGAGCCTGGATGACACTTTGTTGGAGCTGGGAATTAAACAATCTGAAGAGTTCGGAATTGAGGAAATATCTGGGAATGCCTGGTCGGCTTCTACAGGTGGAAGTTTTTCAAGTACCGTGACCGAGAGTGAAAGAAGTCTCGGTTCATACACTTTCTCTCGCGAATCATTCCATTCATCACCTGCTGCCGAGCATTGCAATGAGTCCGTTCAATCCGAGGAAGAGCTGGAGGCAATTCTTCAATCTTCATTAGACTTTGCAACAACTAATTCGATTACTGCAGAGGGTGTTGCCGATGGAAACGCGTCGATCTCTCCTGGCCGGAAAATCCACTTCTCTGGGATTTCGACGGAATTCCCTAGTGATTTTGTCGTCGCAAACGTCCGCCACGTCTTTTCCAAGGAGTTCGGTTTTCTCACACATTTCGATACTCAATTTCCTCTTCTTCCAAAAAGAGAAGGTCGTCCCATTGTGACCCAGGGAACCGTAAAAGAGTTGGACCAGGAAAACGCAAGGGTAAAAGTATCTCTAGACCTTTTCGGGGATCTAGAAACAGACTCTTTACAAGTTTTGAATCTTGGAGCGGCTCCAGATAAAGGACTGATAATTTTCCCAGACAAAGATGACAAGGTGCTTTGTCTCTTTTTCGATTCCTGGCTGTCAAATGGAATAGTTCTTGGCGGATTGTATGGACCAGGTCTTCCTTCAGATTCAGGAATAGAAGACGGCATAGCAAAGCGATATAGCCTCCTCACCCGTGGTGGAAATAAAATCGTATTTGATGATGCACTCGGTTCTATTTCACTCGTGGATCAGCGAGGAAGTCAGATAGTTTTTGCCGAGGAGTTGACCACGATTCATTCGAAAGTCGACTTGGTGATTGAGTCCCCAGGGAAAGGTCTGAAACTCCGAGCTTCTCGGATTGATTTTGAAAAGGCTTAGTATGTTGATAGTCACCAAAAAAGCGATAATAATTTGTCAACATGTGCCTGGCACAGTTGCAAAGAAAGCATCCAAGGACTTTGTGCGTATTTCCAATTCTCCAATTTTGAGAGGAGCCGATCCCATTGGCCGTGGAATTAGCAAGTGTTCGAATGTGTCTGCTTCGACCAAGCCTTGTACGTCCACCCTTACTGTTCAAAAGGGTCACTCAACTTTGGCTTTTGTTGAGGGTCAGCCCATTTGCATGCAAAATCTGTCTGGTTTAACTGATGGTACGCTGCCAGGAACCGTTAAATACAAAGTCGCGAATCCAGGGCAAAATTTCGTCAATTGCGGAATATGAATTTGCTTAAGAAAAATATCAATAGTACGTGGAAATTTGTTCATCCTGATGGCACAGAATCTGTCAACTCTGCGGGATTGGTATTTGCAGCTAGTGGAGGAGTGGGTCTGTTATCCGGTCGAGATTCGATTAAACAAGCCCTACAAATTCTATTGTCGACGAGACCGGGTGAGCGCGTTATGCGGCCAGAGTATGGATGTGATTTACATCGAATAGTTTTTTTGCAAAACACTCCGTCAACGGCGGGGCTTGCCAAGCACATCGTTCGCAAAGCCATCGATCGATTTGAGAAGCGAGTCGAGATTGTAGATCTCGCTGTTAATTCGAGTTCTGAGAGTCCAAATTTACTCGTGATAAATATCAGTTATCGCACGAAGAGCTCGATGGAGGAAGATCAAGTCATTATACATCAAGAATTGAATCAATAGATCATGTCATTGCCAAGCCCCAACCTAGACGATCGCAACTTCAAGGATTTAATGGCTAGCTCCATGAAGATTCTCGAACGCAAGTCCATTCCGTGGACTGATCTGTCGCCATCCGATCCAGGAGTCACGCTTTTGGAGCTGTTTGCTCACTTATCCGAGACCGTCCTATACCGCCTGAACAGAGTTCCTCAGAAAGCTTATGTGGAATTCCTCAATCTAATTGGCTCTCAGATCAATTCCTCCTCGTCCGCTCTCGTGAAAGTTGAAATTAGTAGGAAGGACGAAATTGAAGGCGACATCGAGATTCCACGATCTACCAAAATCATTGCAAAGGATTCAGATGGAAGAGGAGGGGAGGTCGAATTTCTTACTGTACGAAATAGTGTTTTGAAAGCCGGAGAACAGAGTGTAGAAGTCAGCGCACTTAACTGTAAAGAAGTCAATGGCGAAATTGTTGGAAAAAGCACGGGTCTGGCAGGACAAGTATTCGAACTAAAAATGGCCCCCGTTATTTCGCCATCAGGAGACGCTTTCGATTTGCTCGTCGCCTCTGAGATTGTAGAAAGTCATGGGCAAGGCCAACGTGGCGAGACAATTCTATTCAAAGGTAAAAGCTTCAAAATTTGGAAAGAGGTAGATAGCTTCGCGGGTTACGGACCAACTGATTTGGTCTACGTTTCCGATCGTTTTTCGGGCAAAGTATCATTTGCTCCAGAAATAAGTGGAACCAGTATCGGCGCATGTCCGGAGCGAGGCGCTCAGTTGATTACTTGGTACCGATATGGAGGTGGCGTCAAGGGCAACGTCGGGGTTCATAGTCTCAAGGAGATTGAGCTTGAGGGAGTCGAAGTAACTAACCATGAAAGGGCGACCGGTGGTATTGACGAAGAGAGCTTAGATGAGGCCATGAAGAGAGGACCCTTGGAATTGCACTCGCTGAGAAGGGCCGTCACAGCATCTGACTTCGAAAGTATAGCTATGCACGAATCCCGCATGATTGCAAGAGCAAAAGCATATACAAGAGCCGAGCAATGGGCCTTCGCTGAGCCGGGGACAGTTGACGTTATTTTGGTCCCATTTGTTGAGTCAGGATTGAGGAAGGCAGAACTTCTGACACAGGAATATATGTCGTCTATTGAGACGGAAGAGGTCTTGGAGCGAATAAACAGGGTTTTAGATAGTCGTAAACCGATGGGCACACAAGTGCAGGTGAGATGGGCGAAATATAAAGCCGTCAGTGTTCGTGCAACATTGCTAATTGGGCAAGAATCTCGAAAAGACGAAGTTGCGGAATCCGTGCGTCTTCGTCTTCGATCCGCCATTAATCCTCTACCTACAGAGGGCAATAATGAACGAGGATGGGAATATGGTAGCTCCCTACATGCATCATCTGTTTATGATATTTGCCTCTCTGATCCCGCAGTAAAGGTTGTTAAAGATGTGGTGCTAAAGGTTGATTACGTACCAGATGTAGATGTGAGTTCTCTGTCCCGTAGTCGCTTCTATCCCTTTGCACTTTTTTCGTGCTCTGGAAGTGATATATATAGATCGGTTGATGATGGACAAGGTTGGGAAAAAGTGGGTGATTTCGGATCTCTGCAGGCCCAGGCTGTTCATTGCGATCCAAAGAATGCCGGACATCTCGTTGTGGTGTCCGAATCAAAAGGGAGATCGGGTAAAGTCATTTCTACGCTTTCATTCTCAGAAGATGATGGAGAGACGTGGTTGAGCTGGTCACCGAAATTCGATTTCGAAATCTATGACTGCTCGTGGCTTGAACGTGGTGGTAATAGATATCTCATCATCGCCAGTGCATCAGGCTTGTTCGAGCTTCCCTATCAAATGTCGTCTGTGCCGAATTTGTTATCTGTAGACCCTGACGACCAAAATTTAGGATTCTATTCAGTCACCTCTGCCTTCGATTCTGATGGTGTTCAACACTTAGCAGTTGCAGGAAAAGACAGAAAGGGGATCTATCATTCGACCTTGGGTAGCGAGGGGTTCCAATTTCAAAAGATCGGGCTTGAAGGTTCAGACATTCGAGTCCTAAAAACCCAGAAAGATGGAGCGAGGCGATTTCTCTGGGCAGGAACGGCAACAGCTGGTAATCAGCCAGGTGATGCTTGTTTTAGAAAAGAAATAAGACGCGGAGGCCAGGATCCAGTAGGCTGGAAACCCTTGAAATCAGGATGGACGGGCGGAAGTGTTCACGACATCGCATTCATGGGGCGTTACGCTGTGGCTGCTTCCCACAAAGCCGGAGTGCTTATTTTGGATACCGCCAAGCAGCGTCCGAAGTGGATCGTTCCTCATGTTGGATCTGGTCTTCCAAATAGAACTAGAGAATGGTTTTATCCAATTCGGTCTGTCACTTTAAATAAGGATAGGAATACGATTTTTGCCGGAGGAGATCAAGGGGTTTATGCGAGCGCCGACCGAGGACAATCCTACCTCAGTGTGTCTCAGGATAGTTTTACCGAGAAAGTATCTCTACCTCCTAGTTGGCTTTTCTGTTCAGGGTCTCATGAAATAAACGTCGTTTACGAGCTATGACCAAGAATGAGATATTACAACTATTACCAGATCTTTATAGGAGGTCTGCGCCCCAGTCTCCACTCATGGATGGACTGCTGGATGTCATGTCCTGGCAACACAGTTCTCTTGAGAAAACGATCGAAAATATCTCGAGCTACTATAATCCATTTGCTACCTCAGATAATTTCGTTCCGTTTCTGGCGACCTGGGTGGGCTATGACTATTTAGTGAGGACGGAGGCGAAGGACGGTATAGGATTTGGCCCGGGAATTGGCCGCCTCAGGCTTTTAATATCAAAATCGGTTTTGCATTCCCAAATTCGCGGCACTCTTAATGGCATGAAGACCGTTTTAGAGACAGCCACGGGAATAGAACCTTTCGAGGTCAGGGAAAACTTTTCGATCAAAGAAAATCGTATTCGCCCATTCCATATCTCAGTCAAAGGACCGGCAGGTTCAGATTCCTTCTCTTGGGAGATAGCCAGGATCATCCAACATGAGAAGCCGGCTTACGTGACAAGCGAGCACGAATTGAGCTAAGAATTCGACTCGGATCAGACGACGTCGAATCTGCTCTGTTCTCTTTTCTAATTCTTTGTCGCGTTAAGGGTAGAGTCAGTTCAATCACCGGACGAAGAAAAGTATCGTTTAATTCCTGCATCTGGAGTCCAATGATATCTGATTCCCTCAGTTTGGAAACTCATCAAAACAAAGTTGTCATGTCTACAAGAAAAGTTGGAATCTTATCTGGTACAACACAAAGCGTCCCGGGTTGGGTCGGAGTTGTGCTACTCATATTTGTCGCTCTCGTCGGATTTTTAATGGGCTTTATTCAGAAGTCAGTCGGCGTGATGTCTATTTGCGTCTGGGCGATGGTGTCAACCATTTTTATTGGAATCGTGGGTAAGGCCTATGGCGGATCGGCTGCAAACGGTCTTGGCCAAATAACAAGTGCAGCTCCAGGCTGGGCCTACATTTCTGTTCTCGGACTTTATCTAGTGGCAATCGCCTTAGGGTTTATCACAATTTAATCTCTTCATCAGGTCAATGAGGGATTCCATGTATCCATCATCTTACCTCAACCTATAACCTCGATGTCTGATCAACCATTTGCAATATCCACCTCTAGTTCGATTGTCAAATCGAAATCCGAGGGACGGACGACTATTCTCTATTCAGTTACGAACCAGTCCGGAAGATCTATCGAGGGATTGGCGTCTGTTAATGCGGGTAGTATCTCAGATTTGATTCGCCTTCACGATGATGATGCGACGGAATATCTTTTTCAAACAGGTGAGACGAGAGACTATCGTCTCCTTATTGACGATGCTTCTAGCATTGATGCAGGTGGCTATCCAGTCCGATTGGATATGACTGGTACAGAAAATCCAGATGAGCTATATGTAGAAGGACCCACAGTTAGTTTACAAGTTGAGGGGCTAGAGCCTGAAGAATCGAAGGGTCTTAAATGGTGGGTGATTCTTCTGCTAGTCTTAGGAATAATTGCTGTCATCGGCGGTGGTGCCTGGGCGATTATCGCGCTAACCAACAAGGACAAGCCAACAGAAGTGGCCATGGTGCCACAACTCGCAAATCTAGAGATGGATGAGGCTCTAAAACAGCTTCGCGGAATCGGTTTTGTCTCGGATTCGGTTCAATTTGTTCATAATGCAAATGTACCGGTTTATAGCGTAGTCAACTCTCTCCCTCCAAAGGACGCAGAGGTGGCAATAGACAGCGTGATTATTCTGAGAGTCTCCAAGGGTCCGTCCATGGTTCGTGTTCCTGATGTCGCAGGATTGAGGCCTTGGGATGCTGGGAAAAAGATTGCTGGCACCGGACTGTGGCCATCGAAAGAGCTGAACTTCAGTGTTACTTCTGGAGCACGTGGAAAGGTTGTCGCCAGCTCGCCTGGGAAGAATATTAATCTTCCCGGTGGAACGGAGGTCGTATTGAGAGTGAATTCCAATGGCTTGACATCTAAAGACACGAAGGCACTCCAGAAGGAATACACCAATTGGTGGAATACGAAATACGGCAGAATCTATAAGATTCTTGAACTGAGTCCAAAGGTCTATTTCCCCCTAGGAACACAGTAGATAATGTAACACGGTGTCAAAGTGAAGCCTGGTCTTGCCATAGCGATCCTTGTTCTCTTTGTCCTTGCATTCATCGCTTTTCTAGTCTTTGGTTTGGCAAAGGAAGATTCTAGATCCCGATCCGATCCTCCCAGTCTCGTCCAGATTCAGGAGTGGTTCAATGAGAGGACAGCAAGAAAAGATGAGATAGTGGGTCAGTCGCAAGACTGTGTAAATCGATTTGCAAAAACCGAGTTGGAGCTTCCAAAAGGCAAAGTGTGTCGATATTCAATTGCTCCAAGCGATAGCAAATATTTTCAAAAGACACGACGAATAGGAGTTACCCTTTTATCGGAGTCTTGTCTTGAGGTCGTCGCAAAGTCGACTGGCGCAGATGGACTCCCCACGCTTCTTTCTGGAAATGTGGAAAGGGAGTTTTTGAAGAGAAAAGAGACTAGGAAATTCCTGTTCCAGGAGAATGGTGGCAGGCTAGAACTTAGTTGCAAGGCTGAATCTCAAGCAGGGAGCTGCTCGAAAGTAGCTTCCTGCAGAATAACACTACCTTAGCCATGGAGTTAAAGAAGCCCCTCTTTATCGTCTCCTTGGTGCTTTGTGCACTCGTCGTTCTTGTCGAGTTGATAGGGCCGAGTTTTATTGAGAGCAAGTCGCCCAGTCTAACTCAACTCTGCGCGAGTATCGAAGAGAGTGATATTCGAGAGGACTGCCTCGATGACGACAATCGTTCCGAGATAGAAAAAGCCATGAAAAGCGAGAAGCCGCCAGGTTACGCAATTCGATATTTGGCGATGGTTGATGGGCCTCTGTTGTTCACGATGCTCATGTTTGGCTTGTCCTTAATCTTGAAAGAGAGAAAGACTGCGAAAGTTCAAGGACCTACAAGCTGTGTGAGTTCCTGTCTCTTCATTCTCGGTGGACTCGTGCTTCTGTTCATGGTATTTCTCCACTTTCTGTTTATGGTGTCACTTCTACTGGCCGTACCTTTTGGGACGATTGCCTATTTCGCGACCTATGCTTTTTTTCCAAAGTCGGTGACTGCGACCATTCTGTCTGTCCTGATGATTTTGAAGATCGCATTCTGCATTTGCTTGGTTTTGGCGCATACCCGATTTCTCCAAAACAAAGGTCTCGTTCTTCTAATTCTCAGCTCCCTTCTGGCAAATTTTATCGTCGCCCTTTTGCATGGAATAGTGCCCTCCTTTTTGGTAAGCATAAGCGACGCTGTAGCAGCAATAATCCTTGCCATAATCGGATTGATATGGGCACTTTCGTTTTTTCTAAAGTCGATTGTCCCGAGCCTTAAAGCGCTCAATCTCAAAAAGTAGCAATGAAATGAAAACGAGACATACACAATCGATTCATGTAAATCTACCTGCCTCCAAGCTTATGGAAATATGCCGACTGGCCCTTACCGAATCGAACTTGGAGGTCCGTTCGCTTGATAACTACAGCATAGTTTGCAAAGAAAAAATAAGCCTCGTCACCTTGGTCACCTGGCCCGCCGAGATCAATATTGTTATCGAAGAAAGGGACGAAGAGGCTTATGTCCACTTCAACGGATCTATCTTCGGCTTTGGCCCGATCCAGAAAAGGCACCTAATTGGTCAAATTGGAAAGCTACAAAACAGGATCGGAGTCGTTATCGATCAACTTGGAAATCCGGGTGAGAGATCACCTAGTCAAAGCAGTCTATCCGAAGAATTGTCCAAACTTGCAGAGCTTCAAGCGAGCGGAGTTCTTAGTGATCAGGAGTTTCAGGTTGTGAAAACTAGGTTGCTCCAGTCTGAATAGATGAAGTGCCTTTTTGAGTGCAGGATGTTCTATTTCTTCCAGATCTGACGCCATACCAAGTGCAAGGAAAGGACATATCAAATCAGATTTCTTGCACTAAATAACAATGGCACGATGTAGCAGATCCAGTTACATGCTATCCCATCGATGAATTGCACTTGCGTGCCGCAAACCTGAGAAATGATGGAAGAAGTATTGGAATTAATGGCGACTAAAGTCGCACCGGTTGACACACCAAGGCAGTTCGATGAGCCGATGCCAGATGGTTTTCTGAAAGAAGTCTCGAGCTTGATACAGGCTCCAAAGGCAAGAAGAAAATTTGGGGTGGATGGTTCAGGGATGACGGTAGCGGTTCTTGACACTGGCCTCCGAAGCTCTCACGTAGACTTTTCTGGTCGCGTTCTGACGGAGGTCAATTTCACAAATGACAACGGCGGAAGTTCGAGTAACGCCGCAGATGGCAATGGTCACGGGACAAACGTTGCAGGTATTATTGCGGCCAACGGAGATCATGTTGGTATAGCGCCAGGCGCAAATGTCATCCCCATAAAGGTACTTGCAAATAATGGAGGTGGCGACTTTGGAATGATATCCGACGCCTTAAAATGGGTCTACGATAACCGAGAGGCCTATAACATTTCGGCTGTTTGTATGTCCCTGGGAGATGGTGGAAATTATGGATCTGATGGCGGACCCAATTCTGCAGATGCGATAAAGCAGTGGTTTAAAAAATTGCGTGACGAAAATGTCGTTGTGCTGGTCGCGGCTGGAAATGACTTTTTCCGCCATAGCTCTACACAAGGCATGGGTTATCCCGCGATACTCCGAGAGTGCCTGAGCGTAGGTGCCGTTTATGACGAACGAGAAGGTTCATTCAGCTACGGTGACGGTGCAACGGTATTTGAGTCAGGTCGGGATCGTATTACTCCCTTCTCACAACGGCTTCACTTGTCACGAAGCAATGATTGCTTCACAAATATTTTTGCTCCAGGTGCACCTGTCACTTCGGCGGGAATCAACAATGATCACGGAGAATCAACTCAGCATGGTACCAGCCAAGCAACGCCTGTGGCTGCCGGAGTAGTTTTACTCATGCAGCATTTCTTCAAGAATGCTAACGGACGACTTCCATCAGTTGAAAACATCGAGACATGGCTCACTCGGGGAGGAGTGACTATCAATGATGGCGATGATGAGAATGACAACGTTGTTAATACTGGTCTCAATTTCACTCGCGTCGATGCGGTTGGCGCGCTACGTAGCATCAGACGATCGATTCAAAAAGGACGTTGTAGCGGCGAAGAAATCGCCATGTAATTAATAGATGACGTGGGCCGGGTCGTTTCGACTCGGTCTTCTTCTATGAAGCATATGACAGATCTAATCAACGACATAGCAAATTCTCCATTGATCCAGGCGCTGAATGACGCAGGACTGACTGCGCTATTGTTTGGTGCTGTTGCCGCAATATTCGGCTATCTGGGTCAGCTCATATCGAATTTTATCAGTTTGAAACAAAGAGAAAAGAATGAGAAAGTGAATCGGCTTCTTGATCTCTATTCCATGCTACGAGTTTCCCGCGTTGTCTATCTGAGCCAACGAGAAGAACTCGATGAATTACTTGAAAGAATTGCTCAACGATTAGGAAAGAGCTCCTCAAGTGAACTGAGTCTTGAGGAGCAAATCGAACAGGTCTATCCTCTGTTGAATGATTCAGAAAGCAGGGACTTCAAACGAATCCGTGGGATGACTCAGTACTCCATGTACAGTTTAAACAGGAATCTCCAATCGTGGGTCAAGTCAGATGTCATCTTTCGAACCAATGAAAACAAGAAAGGTGTTTGGCGAGCTCTTGCATCAGGGCTGAATCAACTCGAATCTCATCTGTCGCTTTGGAAATCAAAATATATGTCTGCCTTCAAAGGACAGGAAGACAAAGCCGTCGTGTATTTGAGGGGTCAGCATGAAGACTCCATACAGTTTCCCGCCGGACTCAATCGGACTGTCCTCGATGTCCTCCGGACTCTCGGAGTAAAACATCTACCTAACATACTGTAATCATGAAAAAAGAAGACCTGCGTTCTGGTGACGTTCTTCTTACCAGATCGAATTATTTGAGAGGGAAAGCCATTAGGCTTCTTGATGGAGTACCGATAAATCACGCTGCTATCTACGAAGGTGATGGGAAGATCATTGAAGCACTCGCGGCGGGGCTCGTTCGACAGAGTTTCAAAAAGAGTCTTGGTCCAAATGAATATGTAGAAGTCTTTCGGCATGAAAATGCAGACAGACTCGATATGTCTCGGATTCTCCAAATTGGAGCAGAATACGTTGAGCAAGGTGGGCGTTTCGCCCTTGAGCAAATTATCCTCTTGGCTGTTTTGATTTCAAGCAAGCCGATCAAGCACGTACCGGCTCTCGGACCCTTGATCTTTTTCACTTTGCGAAAAGCAGCGTCGATTTCCTCCGCCCTTGCAGAACGAAATGTCAGATCCATGATCTGTTCTGAGTTTGTGTTCCGGTGCTTTAACGAAGTGAAGGGCCCTTCTGGCTCAGATTTCCGCCTTTACCCGTCGCATTCACATGGCGCCATAGTCGCTTTTGGTCAGCCCGGTCTACACTTACCAAGGGATTATGAATCGCCGAGTCTCGCGAAGGCGTTTCGTGATTCGCAACTCCTATTCAGTGAAACCGAACAGTTTCAACCAGAGGAAGACACCCAGATAGATTTTGAGCAAGCACTAGAAGAATACATATCGCAGTCTAACTCGGATGAGTTCATTAGCTCTGATATATTTGCGTCGGCTAAAGAACTTCAGTCACACCTTACGAGCTATAAAAACTTTATGTCGACGATAGAAGATGACGGAGAAGCGATGACTTCTGCTACCAGCTTTTCATCCTCTGCAAAGATGTTCACTAATCCGAACTGGGTAACACCTGGGGATCTGTTCAGATCACCTACTCTCAAATACGTGGGCCGGCTTCTTCCTAAACATTACAACTATTTTGAGGAGGATTATGAAGTGGCTTAATCTCTTTTTTACTGTGATCCTGCTGACTTCCTTTTCTGCTTGTTCATCGTGTGATTCTCACCCGGAAGATAATCAAGAGGAATTTTCAGATATTTTTGAAGACGAGTTTGATGATCAAGATTCTGGTGTAAGTTTTCCAAATTGTGGACAAGCGAATCGCTGGGATAGAGACGGTGACCGACTCTCAGACCGAGTTGAACAAAATAACGCTGTAGAAGGCTATCACGATTTTTCCAACAATAAGTGTGACCCTGACCCAAGTAGAGCTGATGGCAGCTATTCGGATGGACAGCTTCGAGGCGGAATAAATTTGCCAGACAGTGGAAATGGTTACGAACACAACTATGGTTCGGATGGCGTTGATGAGGACGACTGGGGAACAGCCAAAGCCATTTCCTGCATCGAAAACGTCGGTCGACTTTGGGCAGGAAGCGGAGTCAAATTGGGAATTAATGACATAAGCAAAAAGAATGGAGGTAGGTTTTCCGGTCATTCTTCTCATCAGATTGGCCTTGATATCGACGTCAGGTACATTCGTAAAGACGGTATAAATTCCCCACTTCACATTGTCCAAACTCCAAGAGATTATGACTCTGCATCTTCAAAGTCACTCATAGAAGACTTTGTCCAATCGTGCGATGTCCAGCTTGTTTTTGTTGACATCGACAAGGTCGGATTCGATGTCGTCAGTGAGAGTGGAAATACAATATTGTACGACGCCCCTGGGCACTCAAATCACTTTCATGTTCGACTTAATCCTGATGAGGGCTAGTTATGAATAATCCGATGAAGGGTGCCATTGCCACGGCCGTTCTGGCCACAGGTGTTGCATTGACCTACACCGCTGGTGCGGGTGATGGGCAAATCGTCTCCGAAGAGGACCTGCTTCTTGTCAGAAGAGATTCGATTGAATATCGAAGTATGGAACGCTACTACCCTCTCCGAGATGAGGTTATAGAAATTTATACCTCAAAGAAGGACAGAATTAGTTCTTTCGAGGTGTCTCCTAGTCACTCAAGTTTAGCCCTAATTGAGACAAAAGAACGACTTCGTAAAGATCAGAATAGTGGCTTCAGCTCTGTGAATTCTCTCGCCATTATAGATGGAAATGGAAGGACACTTTGGAAGTCCTACGATGACGTTCGAAAGATCGCCTATAGGCCTGACGGAAGAGCTCTTGCCTACTTAAGTGGGAAATATGAAGAGACCGAGCGCGGGTTCAAACCAGACAAGATTTATGTTGTGAGTTTTCCTTCAGGACCTAAAGGTAAATTCAGAAAACGAGAGATTTCCAGCAGCTCTGAGCCAGATGATTTGCGATGGACTCATGAGGACGATGGGTTCTATTTGTATCTGAGAGAGAATGGTTTAGATCTTGAGTCTCGGGTTGTCCGCTATAAAAATGGACAGGGGCAGGCCAAGACTACATCCTTGAGAAGCGTCAATATATCTGGCGATGGTAAGTACAGTATTCTTTCCGCAAGCGAAACTATTAACGACGGATCGTGCCGTCCGGGAGTGGGTGATGACAATTGTATTCGAATTGCTGAACTCGGGATACAAAAGGAGGTAAAGCGTCAATTTCAACTCCCGAATAACGAGATCCCGATTCGTTGGCTACGAAGTAAATCCAGTCAGCTTGTCTTGAAGAGCAAGGGGAATTCCGACAAGGTCTTGCGTAAATCACGTAGCGGTAAATCCGTGCGAATCAACGCTCCGGATTCTCCGAGGACTTACTCCATCTACTCTGCTGATAAAAAGGAAAAGATCCAGACTCACAAGGAGGTCAGAATCGAGGAAAGCAAGGCATGGCAGGCATCAAAAGCAGATCTTGTCATCGAGAAAAATCATGCCCCGAGTTCGAGCCCTCGAATGGAAATTAGGCGAGCGACTCCGTCTACAGATAGGGAAGTCCTTACTAAAGAGAGTTTGAAAATAGAGATAGGGAGTAAGCTTGATTTGAGGACGAACACTCTCTTGTCAAGTCACGCCGTTGAAGGAAGAAGAAGCATCACAACATGTCAGCAAATTTGCAAGAAAAACGAAGCATGTGATTCTTTCGAATTGAAAGAGAACAAAAGTTCGCCGGTAAAAAATTGCAGACTCTATTCTCTTTCAGGACCCAAGAAAGCGGGTGAAATGACGGCCATTCTTTCTAGAGAGAAATGAAAGACATCGAGCAAGATCTGTCGCAATTTGTTAAGAGGTCTTCAACCACGATCTCAAGCAAAGAACCAGCCAAGGTTCGTGTCCATGTTACTCACGGAGATCTTTGGTTCGCCGAAAATCCTGTGCTCTTGGGACATTATGACGGTGATGGAATCGTCAGCGCAGAGGCCTATGTTGATATCTGTTTAGAAGGACAGCTTTCCGACCGAAACCAGTTAGGTATATATCCCGGAGAGATCGGAGCATCGCAGTTTTTCCGACCGAAAATCTCCAAGAAGTTTAAGGGCGCCCTGATAATCGGACTGGGTGAGTTTGGTAAACTGAGTCCAGGAAAGCTCGTCAAGAGTGTGACCATGGCCATCAAGTCTCTGTCTTTGAATTCCCATACTGTCTCAAGGAATGGAAGCAATGGGATTTCCTGCCTTATGGTTGGCACGCAATATGGTAGCTTTTCTCTTCGACAAAGTATTCAGGCGATATTGATTGGAATTCAGCAAGCAAATGAGGTTTTGTCTGGAAAGGGCGAAAAGGGCATCCATCCTATTGAAGCTGTCGAGTTTATCGAGATATATGAAGACAAGGCTATCAGAGCTGTTCATACTCTCAAGAGCATTTTAGAGGAGGAGTGGCAAGGCGCGGTGTTTTCTCTTTCTAGTGAATGTCTAAAGAGAGCGCCAGGCAGAAGGAAACGCGCTTTGAATGTCTTAGAGAACGACTGGTGGCAACGGCTTAAAATCCAGAAGACCAATGACGGACAAGTTAGATTCACCTTTTTGACCGACAGGGCGAGAGCTGAAATTACCGATGTCCGAACACAAGACAAGATCGTCAATTCGCTTATATTGAGATCATCAAAACATTCCAGGTGGGATCAGCGCATCGCAAGACTAATGTTTGAGCTTCTGATTCCCAATGAGCTAAAGGAAATTGGCGGAGAGAGAAAGAATACGATTTTACTTCTAGATAAAGAGACAGCGCAAATGCCATGGGAGTTGATTCAAGATACCACAGGTGGTGATCATGATCCCGTTGCCGTTCGAGCCGGATTTGTCAGGCAGTTGGAGACCTCCTCGTTTAGGAAGAATGTCAGTCACTCTCCAAACAACACAGTTTTAATTGTAGGTGACCCCAAATCCGAATTGCCTGAGTTGCTGAGCGCTCGCGCAGAAGCAGATGAGGTGGCTTCGGTCTTCGAGTCATCGGAAGACGATTACCATGTAGAATGTTCTATTCAAGAGAGTAGCTTGGATTTGTTGAAGCGGGTTTTTGAACGACCCTATCAGATAATGCATTTTGCCGGCCATGGAATCCTCGATAGAACTGACTCGGCAATACCTTCAGGTCTGGCGATAGGGGATGGCATGAGTTTGTCGGCTGCCGAATTGGCTCAGCTGAGAATTGTGCCAGAGTTAGTATTTGTGAACTGCTGTCATCTCGGCTCTCTTCGAAAGCGGACGGATGAGATGCTGCAGACGAACGAGTTCGCGGCCAATGTTGGCATCTCATTGATCGAAATGGGTGTCAAGGCCGTTGTTGTTGCTGGGTGGGCCGTTGAAGATGCTGCTGCTTCTGAATTCGCCTCTGTTTTTTATAGAGCGATGCTTGTAGGCGAGTCCTTTGGTGATGCAGTCCTGAAAGCCAGAAGGAGTATCTACGAGTCATTTCCCGATTCAAATACATGGGGTGCTTATCAAGTATATGGAGATCCGTTCTATATGCTGCGCTCTCAAACGCAGCAACAAGTAAGAGGCCGCCAATCCTATGTCGACCCAGTAGAACCGATAATAGATTTGCACAACATCAGGATCTCATCTAAAGACGGGTCGGCCAGCAGGCGCTCCACAATGACGGAAAGACTTAAGAAGGTGATTGATCAAGTTCAAGAGGTCAACGGTGATTGGCTCAAAGACGCAAAGTTTATCGAGAATGTCGCCTTCGCTTATTTAGGACTTGGGGACTACGAGAGAGCGATTGAATACTTTGACAAACTGGCTGAAAGTGAAAATGCAGAATTTTCCGTATCGCTAGTGGAAAAAATGGCCAATGCAAAAATTCGTCATGGAATTTCACTTTTCTTAAAAGGCCAAAAAGGAGGAAAAGAACGGGGCAGAGAATTAATTACCCAGGCAACCAAGAAACTGGAGCTTTTACTGCAAATGGGAAAAACCTCAGAACGCTTCAGCCTCCTAGGAGGCGCCTACAAGAGGTTTGCTTTTTTAGAAGCAACGAAGGAAGGAAGGCTTTCATGTCTTTCCCACGCAAGCTCAAATTATTTGGAAGCATTCAAATTGAAGATCAAATTAGATCAGAATCCTGTATACCCGCACTTGAATTATTTGGGACTCGAGGCCATCAAATCTCTCTTGACCGGACATCCAGGAATAAGTAAGTCGGACATGAGATCCATGAAGTCGACCTTGAAAAAAGTTGAGGAAGAGTATCGAAGAGAACCATCATTTTGGAACGCTATCTCGGCAACCGATGCGAAACTGGTTCAACTTCTCTGCAGCGTCGACGAGCGTGATCCGCTGGTCGCAGAAATTTCCGATGGCTACGTGCAAGCAAGGAAAGATATCGGCTCTCCTTCTAAATGGGGCTCCGTTATTGACCATGTCAGATTCTATAAATTGCTCTTAAGCCCAGTTCGAGGAGAGGGCGGATCTCGGATTCAAAAGTCAAAATGGAAGGCGCTTGATAATATTGAAAGATCTTTAAAGCTCCATCCATTGTCGAGTGAGGAGGCAATAAAGGCCCTTAAGTACGAATTCGAGCATGTAGTGAGCATCCTTGGATATTCGGCTCTAGGCTACGAGGAACCCGCTCTTGTCAAGGAGCATTTTGTCTCCGTGCTAGAAGGGCTTGACCCATCTGAAGTGATCATCAACGCCGGGGCCACGTCCAAAGGGATCGGGTTGGTTTATCCAATTGCTAAGAAAATGGGCTTCCGCACCATTGGGGTGGTTTCTTCAAAATCTCTCGAGGAGAATGGTGGTTTTTCAAAATTTGTCGACAAAATCTTTGTAATCGAAGACTCCATTTGGGGTGGTTTGAATGAAGACGATTCTATTTCCGAAACCACCGAGGTGATTCTTTCCATTTCGAAAATGATCTACGCTTTCGGGGGCCACCAGATAAGCTATCAAGAGTTAGGTCTTGCAAGGGAAAGGGGGATTCCAGTTACCTATTTCGCGGCCGAGATGGACCACAAAGAGGCTTCCCGGAAAGGAATTAGCCCTGAAGCTCGAAACGGCAGAGCGGCTGAACTCTTTGCCTAATGATCTTTATGGTCGTTTTTTATCGCCAGATAGTTAGGGCATCAATGCCTGAATCGAACAATTATCTGAAAGGTAATACTATGGCCTCTACGTTTATTAGCTATTCCAGTCGAGATACAGATCGGGTAAAAGATTTTGTAAGCGACCTCAAGAATTTGGGGCAAGATGTCTGGTTTGATGATGCTCTCTCAGGAGGCCAAGAATGGTGGGACACAATCCTCTCACAGATGGAAGAGGCGGATGTGTTCATCATGATCATTACATCACATTATATGGCCTCAGACGCATGTCGGCGAGAATATCAGTACGCGATTTCTTTGGATAGGAATATAATTCCAGTTGTCTTAGGAAAAGATCTCGACCTGTCCTTACTCCCTCCACTTATCTCAAAGCTTCAAATGGTGGATTACTCAAGTGGCGATAAGTCTTCTGTTTTCTCTCTCAATCGAGCGATCAATTCCTTGCCGGATAAAATACCTTTGCCGGACCCTATGCCGTCCAGACCGGAGATTCCGATTTCCTACGTAGCAGGAATAATTGAAGACATTCGTTCTTCTGAGGCGCTCAGCTATGATCAACAGATTGCCATAGTATTCAAACTACGGTCTCATCTAGAGGAGACGGATGATATTCAAAGTGTTCAAAAGGCGCTTGACAGTCTTGCCAATAGAAACGATTTGTTGGCGAAGGTTAAGCAAGAGATGGATCGAATTCCATTGATGCATCAGCGAAATAGAACTGAGAAAAAATCGGAACCCCCAGTTGATCTTGAACCCCTACTCAGAAAACCAAGAGAAAAGATTTCAAACTCTCCGGTCAAGATGACACCCATAGAAAGGAGTCAGACAAGGATTGCCGGAATCAGCACGACCATTCCAAGAACAAAAAGGGACAGCAAAGGGATCGGCTTTCTTGGAGTAATCTGCTTCTTTATACCGATTGTTGGTTTAGTATTGGCGGGTGTCTGGTGGAGTGAATCGCCCTCGAGGGCAAAGAAATCTCTTTGGATTGCTTTGGCGGGGATGTTCATTTATTTCATCATCAATCTCAATTCTGCCTTTTACTACTAATGGCGAGATTACAAAATTCTTGCGCGCCCAAAGCTTTGATCATAGGTGGTGCAATGAATGATGACATACTCGATTTCATTTAGATTCACATTTGAAGGCACGGCAAACGACTGAGCTCCCTCGAAGGCTCTTAATAATCCGAGCTTGATGCTGTCACCGTCAATTGAGTCAGTAGCTGTTAAGTAGATATCTAAACGCGGTCCGGAGTCAACTCTAAAACTATCCCTTATCTCGAGTTTAAGGCTGCCGTCCGGCTGTTCCTGCAGATCGACCGTTCCATTAGCGCTATAGTCGCTGAGGCCTGAAAAGGAGCCTGACTTTTTCTCACCAAAAACAGAAACTGGAATGGGCAAACTTTTAAGCCCATCGAACTCCAAGCGAACTTGGGTAATACCTCTTGACCTGCTGACGATTTGCCCGACCTGATTGATCTCTGCAATAGCTGATGCGGAGCTGGACCAAATAGGCGTCCCCTCGTTGATTCGATCTCCGTTCAAATTCCAGACTGTGTAATCAAGAGAAAGCTGCTTGCCCTTTTCTGTCACCAAAGTATCAGGAACGACATCAATTCTGGCGATCGAGGTTGCGCTCTCGACAACTGTAATTAGGCTCGGATTGCTTCTGACGCCTTCGAATGAAGCCATAGCCAGTGTTTGTCCGATAACTTTTGCAGTGACAAATCCATCTGAGCTAATTTCTGCTATCGACTCGTCGTCAATGGTCCACGATAGACTAGGATTTGCCGTAGTCATGGCATCCGTATCTGTGAAATTGGACTGGAGAGTCACGGTGGAGTCAGGAACTAGAGCAATCTGTCGCTCGGAAAGAACAAGCTTTGCTGTGGCCCTTTCAGGAGTGCCCAACTCGATGACCGGGTCATCCTTGCAGCCGATGCTGATAGCGAGAACAAACAGTATTAATGCTATGGGTAAATGACGCATAATGATATTATTAATTTCGAGAGCATACCCGTATCCTAAAAATCAGTTGTCACAAAACAGTAACGAACTTCGAGTGACGAGTACCGAGAG
This sequence comes from Rhodothermales bacterium, assembly GCA_965250215.1. Classification (GTDB taxonomy): domain Bacteria; phylum Bacteroidota; class Rhodothermia; order Rhodothermales; family DATKEJ01; genus CBDFNN01. Next base: position 1,896,306 of record CBDFNN010000004.1, read on the forward strand.
CTCGCAATGGAATTAAATTAAATAAAACTATGCGCTGCAATTTCCAGTTTCTAATCGTCATTTTGCTCCTCTGTCTTTTTGCGGCGCAAGATGTTAAAGGTCAAGCCGCAGAACAGCCAAATATTCTTTGGATTACGGTCGAAGACATGAGTCCAACGCTTGGCTACCTCGGGGACAGTTATGCTGAGACTCCGAATCTCGATAAGCTCGCGATGAGCTCGGTTCAATACTCGCAGGCATTCGCGTCTTCTCCTGTTTGTGCACCAAGTCGTTCTACGCTGATTAATGGTGTCTACTCAACGAGCCTTGGCACCCAGAGGCTCCGATCCCATTTCGATCAGCCTGATTATATGCGCGGATTTCCGTCCTATCTCAAAGAAGCAGGCTACTACACGACCAATAATTTCAAAACGGATTACAACACAGCTGATGAGGCTGCGATAATCGCGGCGTCTTTTGATCAATCGAACAATACGGCCCATTGGCGAGGCAAGAAAGACGGCCAACCTTTCTTCGCGATATTCAACGACATGGTCACGCATCAATCAAGAACGATGTCTTGGAGTTATGAGCGATTTCAGCGTGAAGTACAGAGCCTCTTGAGCGAGGACGAAATTCATGATCCTGCGCTCGCGCCAGTTCCTCCCTATTATCCGGATACGCCAGTCATCCGCAAGACGATTGCGCGTTACTACGATGCGATTAGCGTTATGGATAAAAACGTTGGTCGAATTCTCTCGGAGTTAGAAGAAGATGGATTGGCGGACGATACGATTATTTTCTTCTATTCAGACCATGGCTCAGGATTGCCACGTCACAAGCGAGTTCTTCAAGACTCTGGAATGCATGTCCCACTGATGGTTCATTTCCCAGAGAAGTACAAGCATCTCGCGCCTGCGGAAGATCGAGTGATATTAGATCGTCTTCTGAGCTTTGTTGATTTTGCGCCGACTGTTCTCAGTCTCGCTGGGATAGAAATTCCCGAGTATATGCAAGGCACGGCCTTCCTAGGAGCACAAGAAGGACCCGAGGCGAATTATCTTTTCGGAACAAGGGATCGCATAGACGAGGCCTTCGAACTTGCGCGATCGGTCCGTGACAAGCGATGGATCTACGTTCGAAATTACATGCCTCACTTATCTTACAACCAGCCCAGTGCCTACTCGGATCTTTCCGATATCAGAAAGGACATCTATCGCGAGGCGAAGGAGAGCTTCATGACCCCAGCACAAATTCACTATGCAGGGCCTTTCAAGCCGGCCGAGGAATTGTATGACCGAATTGCAGATCCCTTTCAGATTCGGAATCTTGCATCCTCCGAAGCGCATGCTCCAATCCGAGATCAATTCCGTTCCTTGCTGACATCGTTTGTTGTTGACACACAAGATCTTGGTTTCATTCCAGAGACGGAGGCATGGCTTTCTTGCGAAGCTCAACCGATCTATGACTGTGGAAGGTCTATGGACCTGAGCGAAGTTTACGCAACGGCATCGCTGGTCGGACTCGGCATGGAGACAAGAGATGAACTTGTAGCCAGACTAAGTCACGAGAACGCACTTGTGCGCTATTGGGCAGCCATCGGACTGCGGGCTTTGGGTGATTTCAGCGACAAAAGTGTGGACGCACTGACACTTGCTTTGGAAGACTCCTCGCCAAGCGTTCGATCTGAGTCAGCAGCCGCGCTTGCTTACATCGGAGAGACCGAGAAATCCCTGGATGTTTTGGCAGCTGAGATGAAAGGAGATGATCCCAATGCTGTATTGCGAGCAGTACGAGTTACCGAGCTTCTGGGAGAGCGGAGTCGGCCCTTGATTGCATCGATGGAAGAGGTTCATCCTAATTGGCTTTCATTCGATCGGGGGGCGCTGACTCTCTTTATAAACTTTTCTTTGGATGCGGCCTTGAAGGGGCTCGGCAGGGAAGGAGGGCTCATGCAATTTGAGCAGATTGCAACGCCGAAGGGGGAGGACTAGTTGGTCGAGGCTGAGACATAGACCAAGCTCTCTAGAGGTTTTTGGCCTCACAAATTTCGAACTCGGAACGCCATATATATATATGTACGGCGTGGTCGTCCGGACATGCGCCTTACACCACCCAATCCCAAGATTTCTTCAGCGTTTCCTTTAGAAACGTCTCTGCCTCTTCGATTTGCTTGTCAGTCGGTTGCTTCGGTAGCTTCGTCATTGCGACCCGTCCGCGGTAATACTTGAGATCCTCCATTCGTAACTTCTTGGCCGTGGTCGTGAAGCCCTGCCACGTCCCGATGAGGTCGCTCGCGACGTTTGCTCCCAAGGGCCGAAGCAAGACTGTTCCGCATATCGCAGAGGCGCCTTTACTCCAATACGAGAGGGCAATCTGACCGTTCGGCGAGACTACTCCCTCCATCGGATAAGACTTCTCCTTCGCTCCGTCTCCCACCATCCGGATCCTCTTCTCGTCGGACCTTACCTGCAAGGAGCCCTTTTCGAAAGTTTTGTCCTTCCCGCTGGCATTGAATTTCGTCCATTCAGCCAACCACTTGCCGCTCATCTTGTCGGCAGTGTTTTTGGTGTGAAAGTGGTCTTTCCGTTCTTCCGACTCCTGCTGTTCCTTTTCTACCTTCTCCAGAAACTGTTCGATTTTCGGTGCCCAGCTCTGCCGCAAAATATCATCTGGTGTCTTCCCGTTCTTTTTCTTGATCACCAACTCGATCATCTTCGTGAGACTCGTCAGGCTGTCTTTTCCCGAACCAAAATAAACCTGGAGATTTTCATACACGGAGTTAATTTCCTTCTTCTCGATCCAGAAGAGAACCGGCATTATCTTCTTTTTTTGACCTGTCGCATAGCCGCTTTCCCACACCAGCCATGGCCGTTCGTTGGATTCCGGAGTGATGATAACCAGAATGGTCTCGGCAGCTTTGAGCCTCTTATTGATCTGCTTGCGCCATTTTCCAGCCTCCATTCCGCCTCCAGGACTCGTCTCGCTCGAAAACCATACCGGGATCGTCCCTGACGTGATTTCCGAAATGAGGGCCTTGAGTCCGTCCGCAAGAGCTTTGTCATTGCGCGCGTGACTAATAAATACTGACATAATCAAGTTTTGTTGGTTAGTGAGGATTGAGCGACTCCATAAGCCCCCAAAATTCCGTCTATGATTGCGACTGGAGAGGTAGTATTTTTACTTTCCCTTTGCGATCGCCCACATTTCTAGACCAAACTCTCTAGAGGTTTTTGGCCTCACAAATTTCGAACTCGGAACAGCATTTTCTTTGTATGGCGTGGTCGTCTAGACTTGTGCCTCACACCACCCAATCCCAAGAATTCTTCAGCGCTTCCTTTAGAAACGCCTCTGCCTCTTCGATTTGCTTGCCGGTTGCCATCTTGGGCAGTCTCGTCATCACGACCCGTCCACGGACATACTTGAGTTCCGCGAATCGTAGCTTCTTGGCCGTGAAGCCCTGCCACGTCCCGACGAGATCGCTCGCGATGTTTCCTCCCAAGGGCCGAAGTAAGACTGTTCCGCATATTGCAGTGTCGCCTTCACTCCAATATGAGAGAGCAATTTGACCAATCGGCGAGACAACTCCCTCCATCGGATAAGGCTTCCCCTTTGCTCCGTCTCCCACCATCCGGATCCTCGTCTCGTCGGACCACACCCGCAAGGAGTCCGCTTCGAAATCTTTCTCCTTCCCGTTGGCAAGGATTTTCGTCCATTGAGCCAACCACTTGCCGCTCATCTTCTCGGCAGTGTCTTGGGTGTGAAAGTGGTCGTGAAAGAGAGTGCGTTCTTCCGACTCCTGCTGTTCCTTTTCTACCTCCTCTAGAAACTGTTCGATCTGAGGTGCCCAGCTATTCCGTTTCTTATCATCTGGTGTCTGCCCCGACTGAGTCTTGATCACCAACTCGATCATCTTCGTGATACTGGTCAGGCTGTCCTCTCCCGAACCCTGATAAACCTGATGATTTTGATACACGGAGTGAATTCGCTTCTTCTCGATCCAGAAGAGAACCGGCATCACCTCCTTTTTGCGGCCTTCCGCAAAGCCACTTTCCCACACCAGCCACGGTCGTTCGCTGGATTGAGGAGTGATGATGACCAGGATGGTTTTGGCCTTTTTGATCTGAGTCCAGATCTGCTTGCGATATTCTCCCGACTCCATACCTCCGCCCGCTCTCGTTTCGCTCGAAAACCATACCGGGATCGTCCCTGACGTGATATCCGAAATGAGGGTCTTGAGTCCGTCCGCAAGAACTCTGTCAACGTGCGCGTGACTAATAAAGACTGACATAGCCAATCTTATCGGTCCCCGCGCGTTTTGATCCAGCCTCAATCACCGCAGACCATCACTGACCGCGTTGTGGCCCGCCATGATATTCTTGAGCACGATAGTGTACGATAGTCCTGGCCTTGAAAGAGATCGTATGCGAATATAATCAGAGCTCTAGGCCTCTAAAGCCTTGTAGCCAACTTTGATTTGCCCAGAAGTCTAAGGTAATCTTCCGCCTTGCTAGCTTCTTCGTCTGATCCGAGTTTGAGCCATCCGAAACGCCACATTTTCACAGCGAGCTTGTCCTCGACAAAGATGTCGAAAGCATCCCTGTTCCTTGTGATCCTGACATCCTCTTCCTCAAAAGAGAGATTGGTGCCTCCCCTCTGAAGTTTTCTGTATATGACATCAGGATTCATTGTGCTGTTTCTCGATGAGAGACCCCAATGGGAAATCCAGATTCATCGAACTCAAAAAGCAGAGAAAGAGCTAGCTTATAATCTAGAAATCTCAGTGCTATTGAGATGTCATTTGGCGTCCCGACTCGACGAACATGATCTTTATAACTGTCCAGACATAGCCGCCCGTTCACATATATCTCGATGACATTGCTGTAGCTTACTAAGTCGATTACGAAACCGCCGAATTCTTCGGCCGGCATATTCCGGCATTGCTCCTCCAATACCGTATAGATTGAGAGTGTATTCATGGTTGCCTCCATAAAAGTTAATATTGCCTCCAATTATTCAAAGAATGCTCCATACTTAGGTTCCATAAACACCAATTTAATAATGTATTGGCGAATTTTATCTTTTTCTTTATGCCTTATCTTTTGATCACAGACTCGAGATCTTATAGAGGTTTTTTAACAAGGGTCCCATCTTTCATTATCAATTTGGGCGATCGTAAGATGCTCAGATCGTCTAGAGGATTTCCAACTACAGCTATCAGATCTGCCAAAAAATCTCTTTTGATCAATCCTAGATTCTCGAGATGGAAAGTCTTTGCGTTGCCCGAGGTAGCGGATTTTAGAACCTCGATGGCTTCCATCCCATAATCTCTCATGAGCTCCAATTCCCAAGCATTGTCACCGTGGTCGAAGACACCCACATCACTACCAGCACAAATATTTATGCCGGCAGACAAAGCATCATTCATCTGTTGCCGCTTTAGTTCAAGCCTTTTTGGATAGGGCGCTTTCCCATTCCAACCGCGGTACCCACTTATGGCCTCAACAGCCCCAAGTGTGGGGCAAAGCGCCACTCCTTTCTCTTTCATCATTTGAAATATTTCTTGGGTAGCTCCATCGCCATGTTCAATGGTCTCTACTCCAGCCAGGATTGCTCGCCTTATTCCTTCCTCAGTTGCTGCGTGGGCTACTGTCGGCCGACCACTGCTCTTAGCAGTCTCGACTATCAGTGAAAGCTCATCGAGAGAGAAGCTTGGCATGGCTTCACCATTGGGTCCCCAGCGGTAATCAGCATAGACCTTGATGATATCTGCCCCATGTCCGATCTGATCGCGAACGACTCTAGCAAGGTCTGGACCGTCAGCGGCCTCGGCGCCAAGAGGACTCCGGAATTCTGAAGAGAAACCTGTAGGCCCATAGCTTCCTGTAGCGACGATGGCTTTCGACGCAATGATGAGTCGCGGACCAAGAATGACTCCGTCGTCTATAGCCCGTTTAATTCCTCGATCAGCATATCCAGCACCTTCCGTGCCTAGGTCTCGAAGAGTCGTAAAGCCGGCCATCAAAGTTTTCTCGGCGTGAACGACAGCACGCGCCGATCTGTAACTAAGATCTTCTTTCAAGACCTGATCGTTCCAGTTGGCTTCATCATATGGATAGAGAAATAGGTGGCCATGACCCTCTATAAGTCCAGGTAGGAGGGTCATTCCACTAAGGTCTATTTTTTGGACCGTGACATTGTTGGGCAGATCCAGATTCTGTCCAACAGCTACAATTTTTTGGCCAATGACTAATACACTAGATCCCTCCAGCATTTCAATGCCATCAAAGACCCGATCTGGAGAGAGTAGGTAGGCCTCCTGTGCCGACAATTCAGCGTTTAGAGTGAAAAGTGAAAGGAATAAAATGAAGTGCTTCATGGTCGATTGGTCTTGTTTCGCAGGCAATGTAATCCTTGGTGATCTGTGAACAAGCTCAACTTAAGTCTAATCTTGAGTAAGGTCTACTTCAGTTTTGAGGGTCATTTCCGAGCTCTTTGCAATAAAGGCGGCTATTTGAGATTCGGAAGCGCTTTTAAGAAGCGACATTCATTGGATGAAGGCCGTGATTTCTCGTATCTTTAAGGTTCAGAAAAAGCGCTTGGTTTTGTCTAAATCGACCGCGTCGACCACGATCCCATTTTACATCACACTAAAGAATAATTATGTCCTCACTGAGTGGAAAGAAGGTATTCCTGTTTGGAAACGGAAAAGCCGATGGAGACAAATCCATGAAAGAATTACTAGGTGGCAAAGGTGCCAACTTGAGCGAGATGAGCTCAATTGGAATGCCTGTGCCGTCTGGATTTACCGTCAGTACAGAGTGCTGTGCTTACTTTAGCGAAAATGAAGGAGCATGGCCTGAAAGTCTAGGTGACGAGGTCGGTGGAGGAATCGCTCATATCGAAGAGGCCTTAGGAGCAAAGTTTGGTGATGCTGAGAATCCACTTCTCGTTTCTGTCCGCTCTGGAGCCGCGCAGTCTATGCCAGGCATGATGGATACAGTTCTCAATCTAGGCATGAGCGATAAGGTCGCTGAAGGTCTAGCAAAAAAATCGGGAGAGCGTTTTGCTTATGACGCCTATCGCCGATTCATTGATATGTATGGCTGCGTTGTCATGGGCGTAGAGCATGATGATTTTGAGCACGCCTTGCATGGCTTAAAGACTGAGAAAGGTGCCGAGGAGGATACTGATCTCTCCGCAGATGATCTTAAAGAGCTAGTTGAGCTCTACAAAGGAATCTATGAGAAGCATGTTGGTGAGCCATTTCCGGAAGATCCACGTGTTCAGCTAGACAAATCCATCGATGCTGTTTTCGGATCATGGGATAGCGATCGAGCCATCAAGTACAGAACAATTAACAAGATTCGTGGCCTGATTGGGACAGCAGTTAATGTTCAAGCCATGGTTTATGGCAACATGGGTGACGACTCCGGTACAGGTGTTTGCTTTACCCGTAATCCTTCTACTGGCGCTAATGAATTGTACGGAGAGTTCTTGGTCAATGCCCAAGGTGAGGACGTTGTTGCTGGAATCCGAACTCCACTTCCGATGGAGGAAATGGCTGACGTATTCCCACAGGCCTACACACAGTTGGTTGAGACAATGGCCAACTTGGAGGATCACTATAAGAACATGCAGGATATCGAGTTCACGGTTCAGAACCAGAACTTATTTATCCTTCAGACTAGGAATGGAAAGCGTACTGGAAAAGCTGCCGTACAAATAGCAGTCGATCTAGTCAACAGCGGAAAAGTCGACAAGAAAACAGCCGTAGCCGATTTGGTTGAGCCCGGTCACATTGACCAACTTCTTCACCCTCGTTTTGAGGACGAAGAGGCTTATAGAAGCGGTGGAATGGTGGTCGCTAAAGGACTTCCTGCATCACCGGGCGCCGCAGTTGGAAAAATTGTTTTTTCCGCATCTGATGCCGAGGAAGCGAAAGCTCAGGGCGAGAAGGTAATGCTCGTTAGAATCGAGACAAGTCCAGAAGATGTTGGTGGAATGGATGCCGCGGAAGGAATTCTAACTTCACGAGGTGGAATGACATCGCACGCTGCTGTCGTAGCTCGAGGATGGGGTAAGCCTTGCGTCGCAGGTTGTGGAGATGTCAGAATTGACTATGCAAGCCAAAGCTTCTCCGTCGGTGGAGACACGTTCAATGCCGGAGAGTGGATTTCTATCAATGGTACTTCGGGAGAGGTCATCAAAGGGCAACAGCCGACCATCGATGCGAAAATGGATGCCGAGTTTGCAACTTTCATGTCCTGGGCCGACGAGTTCAGAAAGATGGGAGTTCGAACTAATGCTGACGCACCTGCGGATGCGGCCAAGGCCGTTGAGTTTGGAGCGGAAGGAATTGGACTTTGCCGAACAGAGCATATGTTCTTCGAGGGAGACAGAATTACGCACGTTCGTGAAATGATTCTTGCAGAGAATGAAGCAGACCGTCGAGAGGCGCTCGCGAAATTGCTACCAGAGCAAAGAAAAGACTTCTACGGTATTTTCAAGGCGATGGACGGAAAGCCAGTGACAATTCGTCTCCTGGACCCCCCTCTGCATGAGTTCTTGCCTCATACAAGCGAAGATATCGATGGGATGGCAGCGAGCATGGGTGTTCCTGCTTCGAAAGTCCACGACATGGTAGCATCGCTCGAAGAGTCCAATCCAATGTTGGGTCACCGAGGATGTAGACTTGGGACAACGTATCCGGAGATAACGGAAATGCAAGCAAGGGCGATTATCGAAGCCGCCGTTGATGCAAGCAATGAAGGTGTCACGGTTCTTCCTGAAATCATGGTGCCTCTCATCGGGACTCTTGCTGAGTTCTCTGGTCAAAGAGATGTTATCAAAGCGACCGCCGACACGGTGTTTGCCGAGAAAGGAAAGTCTGTTGACTACCTAATTGGTACGATGATTGAGATTCCAAGAGCTTGCTTGATGGCTGATAAAATTGCCGCAGAAGCGGAATTCTTCTCTTTCGGAACTAATGATTTGACACAGATGACATTTGGATATAGCCGTGATGACGCAGGGAAATTCTTGCCACATTATGTCGAAAACAAGATTCTGCAAGACGATCCGTTCCAGCAATTGGATCAAGACGGAGTCGGCCAGTTGGTTGAAATGGGAACGAAACGAGGACGATCAACAAACCCCGATTTAAAAGTCGGAATTTGTGGTGAGCACGGTGGAGATCCTAGCTCTGTTGAGTTTTGCTATAACGTTGGAATGAACTACGTGTCCTGTTCACCATTCCGAGTCCCAATCGCGCGTTTGGCGGCAGCACAAGCAGCTCTAAAAAACTAATTCACCTAGGACTCGAGGTCCCAAGGTGTTCTTGCTTTGAAAGCTCAAGGGATTCAGTGGAAATTGAGTCCCTTTTTATATTCTCAGCATTCTGAAGCTGATCCAAATCTCCAAACCTTTGTTGAAATACTACGTCTCAAATATCTGCGTTATTTAATCAAAGGCAGGCTTCTCCACCAATAGCTGGTCTGATATGAGGCAATATGCAAAATCCGTTACTATTTCTACTTTTCCTATGTGTGCTAGGCACCGATCTGCAAGCACAGGCGCCTGAATATAATTCAGGTGAAGATGGATTTCGATACCGAGAAAATTCGAATATGACCATTCTAATGACTGCGCCAAGTGGTCAAAGCATACCTATCGATATGGTCCATAGCTCGACGATTTCAATTGTCTTTGTCGCTCCGGACACCGCTCTGGCTCTGTACGATTCATTGACCCTCTCAATGTCATCTCCGGGAGTCAAGAAGAAGCCTCACACAGAGTCCCTAATAGGTCAGCACTTCCTGCTTTCCTTCCCAAAGAATGGGAAAATACAGACTCTTTCCTCACCAATCGTTCCTAAAGGGATCCAAGAGTTGCGCGATATTAATTTGCAATTCTTCGACTTTTTCCTGCCACTTCCGGAAAAGGAACTGAAGAAGGGATTAACTTGGGTAGATAATCATCGAGAGGAACCGGAGGTGGGATTATCCATCGAAAAGCAGGGCATTTATGAGGTCGTGGGAGATTCTTTGATTGGTGGCGAACAGATCATAGAAATATCCGCCTTCATTTCGCTAAATCTGAATCTCAGAAAGCTCGAACCGAGTTCTGGTGTGGCAGGAATAGCAAATTTATCAGGGATGGAAAGGAGTACTTTCTGGTTCTCTCCATCTCGAGGAATGATGATTAGACGGGCAAGCACCGGTAACTTAGGAGGCAGTCTGACAGTCGAGGGAGGTCTAAAAGCACTCTCAATTCCACAGAGTATTAGTTACGATCATGCGATTGAGCTAATCGAATAGAGAGCGAGAGGGCTACGGAATCTAAATAGAGAATGAGCAAGGGAAAGAATCATTCAGATTCCATTGAATTGTTCAGATAAAGAATATTACTATATCTTAGTCAAGTCACAAATTACATCATCTACTAACAGAAGGAGCTACAAAGAACAATGCGATTTTTCCAATACTATGACTACATGGGTGATTTGAAGCCTGGTGTATTTATAGGAGACTCAGGATTCGATCTAGATTACGTCATGGGTGGTGATACTGATCTCTACGCGATGGTCGATATCATCAACGACTACGACTCAGTGAAAGCTGGTGTCAGTGCTTTCAACGGGGGACAGGCTTTGCAGGAGATAGAGTTTGGTCCGTGCATTACAAGCCCCGAAAAAATTATTTGCATTGGACTCAACTATCGGAAGCATGCCATGGAGTCAGGGATGGACATCCCCGAGCATCCTGTTGTGTTTTCGAAGTTCAACAACACGCTCAGCGGTAATGGAGAGGAAATTCTTCTCCAAAATAATGCCAAGGAATATGACTACGAAGTTGAGTTGGGAGCCATTATTGGCAGAGAGACAAAAAACGTTTCGGTTGAGGATGCATTAAAGCACGTATTCGGATATTGCACTCTCAATGATTTAAGTGTTCGAGATCTTCAGACAAGGACAAGTCAGTGGCTTTTGGGTAAATCCCTTGATGGATTTCTTCCATGTGGTCCAGAAGTTGTGACTCGAGATGAATTTGGAGATCCTCAAGATCTCAGTCTCAAATGTTGGGTCAATGGCGACTTAAGACAAGACTCAAACACTTCGGATATGATATTTTCCGTAGCGGAGTGTATTAGCTATTTGAGCCAATACATGACCCTCTTACCGGGAGACTTGATTTCTACCGGGACGCCTGAAGGAGTTGTGCTTGGCAGGAAGGAAAAGGATTGGTTGAAATCGGGAGACGTCGTTCGAGTAGAAATCGAAGGACTGGGACGTCTCGAGAATGTTATGACTGCGGAAAGTTAAGCTTTGGTTTTTGGCCGTCTAGAATCCTATTTCCTACTCATCTCTTATGCTTCGTCTGGCCCTTGTCCAGCTAAGGACGAAGTAAATTAATTTAGATTGTGGCAGCGGAGCATCAGATAATATTTGATCGTCCTACCCCCGGGACAAATAAAACGGAGAGTGGCTATATTTTCCACTTAGAGGAAGCGCACATCATGGGTATCCTTAATGTGACCCCGGACAGTTTTAGCGACGGAAATAAATACATCGAAGTAGATGCAGCTCTAGCACATGCTAAGCAAATGATTTCTGACGGTGCTAGTTTTATCGACGTTGGAGGAGAGTCTACAAGGCCGGGGGCTGAGCCAGTAGATGAAGAAGAAGAGATATTTCGAGTGCTTCCAGTGATTGAAAAACTCGCGCTGGAAACAGATGCCATTATTAGCATAGATTCCTACAAGCCAGCTGTTGTCGAAGAAGCTCTAGCTGCGGGTGCCCACATGGCCAACGATATATCAGGTGGGCGCAACGAAACGATGTTCAGAGTCTGTGCCAACTTTGGGGCTCCAATCGTTTTGATGCATATGCAAGGTAATCCTCTAAGCATGCAAGAGAATCCAAACTACATTCATGTTGTCCGCGAGGTATCAGATTTTCTAATAATGCAGGCGGGCAAGGCTAAGAGAGCAGGAATCAATAGTGTGATCATAGATCCAGGGATTGGCTTTGGAAAGAAGATTCAAGACAATTTAGATCTCATTCGAAACCTGAGAATATTGTCGAATGACATGTATCCGTTATTACTAGGTGCGTCTCGTAAAAGCTTGATTCCGAAAATAGAAGGACGGGAGAGTGGTCCCCTCGATCGAGATCCGGGATCAATTGCCCTTCACCTTTGGGGATTAAACCAAGGAGCCAATATCATTCGGGTCCATAATGTTCGAGCTCACGCACAGGCAATGAAAGTTTGGTCGGCCATAATTAGCAACAAAGAAAATGAATAAAATTGTCTTGCGAGGAATGGAGTTTCATGGCTTTCACGGAGTCTTTCCGGAGGAGGCTACATTGGGAGCTCGGTTCAATGTGGATGTTGAGATGATGGTCGCAAAGCACACCGGCGACGAGCTGGATCAAACTGTTGCCTATGACGAAGTTTACGAGGTTGTTAGGGAAGAGGTGATGGATAAGACCTACAAACTCATCGAAAGTCTGGCTGAAGAAATATCAAAAGGAATCCTCGAAAAACATGCGATGGTTAAAGAAATATTGGTCAGAGTGCACAAACCTCATGCTCCGCTTCCTGGCGTCGTTCGGGATATTTACGTCGAATACTCCGCAGAACGATAAGACAACTCTCTGCTTCATTGCCTTAGGAAGTAATCTGGACTCGCCCATTCAACAACTTAGAAGGGCGCGCGAGAGTATCTCTCAGTTAGGGCAATTGGGTAGTCAGTCCTCGATCTATCGATCGGCCCCAATGAAGGGCGGACCAGAGGGTCAGGATGATTATTTTAATGCTCTTGTTTCCTTACGAACTGAACTTTCAGTAAGAGAGCTTCTCTCGAAACTTCAAGCGATAGAAAAGAGCCAAGGTCGCCAGCGCAAGCTTCGCTGGGCCGCAAGAACTATTGATCTCGACATCATTAGTTACGGAGATCTCACCATTGACGAAAAGGGATTAACTGTTCCACATCCGGGGACAATGAATCGGTCTTTTGTGCTTATCCCACTCGCTGAAATAAACCCAGTTTGGGTTCATCCCATGTCAGGTAAACCTGTTAAAGAGGCAATTACAGATCTGGGCGACTTTGAACTGAAGAGAACTGAAGAGCAGCTCGATCGTGATCTCTAAGTCGTAGATTGCTACAAATAGACGTTCTTAAGAAGACACGCATCTGCTGTATGAACCCAATTTGCACCTTGCGCACCAAAAAAATATTGCCATGATAAGAATATTGTCCCTCCAGATTTCATTCCTGCTATTGATTGTCACAGGATGTCAGGCTCAAGACGAATCTTCTTTAGGAGTGATCGATTTCCCAGTGAGTGGAAACGAGAGCGCGATCTCAGATTTTGAGCGCGGAGTGAAATTGCTCCACTCCTTTGAGTATGCCGACGCCGCCACAGCCTTCAGGAAGGCGCAGGATCTCGATTCGAACATGGTGATGGCATACTGGGGGGAGGCTATGACAGAAAATCACCCCATTTGGAACGAGCAGGATCTTGATACAGCCCGGAATATTCTCGGCCGCTTGGGATCTGACAAAAAGGAGCGAGCGGGCAAAGCTGTAACCAAACGAGAACGGGACTATCTCGCGACGGCAGAGATACTCTTTGGAGAGGGAAGCAAGGAAGAACGAGACGACAAATTTGCTAGTGCCATGGCAACTCTTTCGACGACTTATCCTGAGGATAACGAGGCCAAGACCTTTTATGCTCTTTCGATTCTCGGGAGTTGCCAAGGAACGCGTGATTTTCGAAAGTATGTGAAGGCGGGAGCACTGGCTCTTGAGGTTTTCGAGGCAAATCCGCTTCATCCGGGCGCGGCCCACTATGCCGTTCACAGTTTCGACGATCCCATCCATGCGCCACTTGGATTGGAGGCCGCCGAGGCCTACGCAAGTATTGCTCCAGACGCAGCGCACGCCCTTCATATGCCTTCACATATATTCCTGGCACTCGGTCTCTGGGCGGAATCGAACGCTACTAATGTCAGGTCGAAAGCAGCTGCACTGAAGAAGGGACGACAAGGTCTGCATGCGACGTGGTGGCTCACCTATGGCTATATTCAATCTGGACAGATAGCGAAAGCCAAAGCGGAAATTATCGAATTGAGTGAAAAAGTAAAGTCAGGAGGATCGAGAAGCATGCACCACCATCTAGCTCATATGCTCGCTCATTTTATCCATGAGTTTCCTGGAGAACTTTCTAAGGAAGTTGTTGATGTGGTTGATCTGAACAAAGTGTACACCATGTCAGGAGCTAACCTTGCATTTGCCGAAGCTCTCGTTGCAGCTCACAATGGTCAAAGTTTCAAAGATCAAGCCGAGCGCCTAGACGTAATTATTGCAGATCCCGGTAAATATATCATCTTGCAAGAAACTGAAATCATGCAGCTACAGCTGAAAGCGCTGGAAGCCTGGCAAGAAGAACGAAGGGATGATGCATATGGCATTCTCGAAATGGCGGTTAAGATTAAGGAGAATATGCCAGTTGAATTTGGTCCGCCCTCGCCTCCTAAGCCGGTTTTCGAGATGTTCGCTGATTTACTCCTGGAAGATGAGAAATTTGTTGAGGCCAGGAATTACTACGATGCAGCACTTTTAGATAAACCGGGTAGACGCCAAGCTATAGAAGGCCTTATTGAGATTGCTAGATCCATGCAGGATGAGCAAGCCGTTTTGGAGAACTCTTGTTATTTGGCAGAGCTACTTGAAATGGCAGATGCTCGTTTTGATAAGTCAAAAAGCGCCTGCAAGGTCACTCTCTAGTATTCGAATTTTCTAAGCTAGAGGCACTTAGCCTGCCCTTCGTTCGATTTAAGTCCGACGAAATAGATCGAAATAATTGTGCCAGCATTGGCCGTAAGAGTAAAAGGACGTTCCAATCGAGAAATGTCCGCACCTTTGCTTGCAAAACATCTTAACGTTATGTCAAGGCGACCCCATTCTCCTATTTCCGTTTTAGCCAATTCGTCGCTTATATCGATTTCAGCTTCACCCATAGCTATGAAAACCTGTCCGTCTGTTCTTCCTTCGACCCGGTACTCTAGAGACAAGGCCACATCACCGTTCATCTCGCGCACGAAATCTACAGCGTCGCCGGAGATCACAAGCGAACCTTCACCTGTCCAAGAGACTGCAATTGCGTCCTCCTTGGAATTTCGATCTATCTTTCTAGAACTCACCTCGCCCTCATTTACGAGATTCCAGGGTAAAGAGCTGGAACCTTCGTTGAAAAAGACTCCGAGATCCCGTGTCTCTTCGGTGATCCCTGAAACCTCCGAGAGACGACCTAAGGAATGCTTGGTGTCGTAGGTCAATCCAAAGCCAAATGGGAAAAGGGGATCGTAGTTTTCGTCTCCAATATTCAAAATGGCCTGTGTAGCAAACTTTGGCCATGAAAAGGAGAGCTTGCCCTTAAAGTCATGATTGACTGATCCGTCCTCCTTGGCAATTAAAACATCAGCTACACCAGCACCTGCCGAGCCAGGAAGCCAAGCGGCTACAAAAGCATCAGAGGCGTTAATTTCCGGATTGACCCAGAGAGCTCGGCCAGAAAGAAAAACTGAAACGACTGGAATTCCACGATCCTTCAGCGTTCGTAAGAGTGCCAAATCGTTTGGTTCATTTGCTTGATAGTCCAAGTTAGTGATGTCACCCATGAACTCAGCATATGGGTTCTCGCCAAAGACAACGACGGCCACATCGGGTTTCTTTGTGTATAGTCCATCCAAACTAAGTGTTGCTGTACCACCTGCGTTTTTAACAGCTGCTTGAATTGAACCCCAAATTGAGCTGCCAGTTGGGAAGTCTTCGTGTGAGTTTCCGGTTCCTTGCCAAGAGAGAGTCCACCCTCCGGCTTGTTTTCCAATGTCATTAGCTCCATCACCAGTCACAAGAATGTTTGCACTCGGATTAATTGGTAAGACGCCATTGTTCTTCAATAAGACTAGAGACTCTCTCACCGCTTGGCGAGCAATTTCCATATGCTCCTGGTTGCCAAGCAAATCATATTGACCAGCGTATGGCCTTCCCGATGGAGCAGGAGCCTCAAAAAGTCCAGCGCGGAATTTGACACGAAGAATCCTTCGGACGGCATCCTCGAGTCTTTCCATTGTAATTTCTCCTGATTCTGCTTGCTTGACGGTGTTGGCGAATAGGGGTTTCCAAGAGTCTGGAGCCATGAACATATCAACCCCAGCCATTAGGGAGGCGGCACAATTGCTGGTGTCGCAACCTGCTACTTGCCCGTGACCATTCCAGTCTCCGACGACAAAACCATTGAATCCCATTTTGTCCTTTAGGACATCTTGAAGAAGTCCTTTATGCCCGTGCATTTTAACTCCATTCCATGAAGAGAATGAAGCCATGACACTTTGAACACCGGCATCAATAGCAGGGATATAACCCGCCGCATGGATGTCACGAAGGTCTTCTTCGCTATCGATATTATCACCCTGGTCCTTGCCATCTATTGTGCCTCCGTCTCCCAAAAAATGCTTCGTAGTTGAAATAACCTTAGAGCCAACAATCCAATCATCATCACCAATTGCACCCTGGACACCCTCCACCATCTCTTTGGCATATTCGGCAACGATCTTGGGATCCTCCGAATAGGATTCGTAGGTTCGACCCCACTGATCATTTCGGACGACGGCAACCGTTGGGGCGAATGTCCAATCTTGTCCAGTCACTCGGGTCTCTAAGGCCGTTATTGCTCCGATCTTCCGAATGAGTTCCGGATTACGAGCTGCACCCAATCCAATGTTGTGTGGAAAAACTGTCGCACCAACTACGTTGTTGTGACCATGAACAGAATCCGTTCCCCAGAGGATTGGAATTCCAATTTTCCCGCCGGAGGTATCCTTCGAAGCGTAATAATATTCGTCGGCTAGAGCAAGCCATTCTGGTGCTGGTGCGCGGACGTTTGCTCCAGGTGCGGAATTGCCACCATTTAGAACAGATCCAAGTGGATAATCAAGAATGTCCTGTGGCTTGATTGAATTAATATCAGCTTGAATCGTTTGGCCTACCAATTCACGAAGTGTCATCTGTGAAATAAGATGATCAATTTTCTTCTCAATATTCGAATCGAGATCTAAGCCGCCAGAAGTGCTGGGCCATATTCCAGGGGTGACACCATTTTTGTTCGGCGACGAGTCGCTCATTTCCACTTTCTGCTCAAATTCCACGATCTCTGCGGGAATAACTGTAGCTTTGAAGCAAGAAAAGGATGTTGCGGAAAGAAGTAGTAGTGGGAGAATTCTAAGGATCATAGCCAAGTTTTTATTTCCGCAGGAGTATTGGGATCAATATACTGACACTAACAGATCAAGCGGGCCCAGTTTCCCTTCTGTGAAAATCAACTTCGAGTGTTTGTTCATCGAGAGACACTTGATCATTGATTTCTCCTAATGGAAAGTCCTCAATGTATCCAGCTCTCAGAGAATAGCCGGACAGCGTATGGTGATTTGGAGAGCATGTAAAAAGCCACTTCGAAATTGCCGACTCTGCGCAGGAATCGTTATACTGAACCGTTCTTTTACACATAATAAAACAAGATCATCATGGGTTTCGGAGATATATTTAAACGACTTTTTAGATCAGCAGAGGCCGTCACAAAAGATGCCTTGGAGAATCCCTCAGAACTTGCGTCCAAAGTAAAAGACAAGGCTGGAGATGTTTTCGATGCGGCAAAAGAGGTAGGGACCGAGTTGGGAGAGAAAGCCGGAGAGGCCTTCGATTCAGTATCGGAAAAGGCAAAGGAAATAGCTGACGATCCAAAAGGCTTCGCGCATGATATGAAGGAGAAGGCTGAGGATGTCATTGACAAGACCGCTGAAATTGCGAAAGAAATAAAAGAAGATCCAAAAGGATTCGCCAGTGAGATGAAGGAAAAGGCGGGAGATGCAGCCGATAGAGCGAAAGAGGCGATGTCCGATCTCGCTGACAAAGCGGAGGCGAAAGTTGATGCCCTTAAGGACGATGAAGCAGATGGCGATGCTGTAGATGTCTCCGAAGTCGAAGGAGCTGGAGTTGCAAGTGCGGCAGGCGGAGTTGTGGACAAAACGGAGGAGGCCGCAAATACAGCAACCGAAAAAGTTGGAGAAGCCGTCGATGGGGCCAAAGATGCAGCATCTGATGTGGCAGAGACGGCGAAGGAAAATGTTGAGGATGTAGCCGGCGCGGCTGAAGAAACAGCGAGTGATGTTGCTGATACCATCGTGGAAGAATCCAAAACGATCGGCAAGGCCGTAACGGACGAGGCCAAAGATGCCCCGTCAGATGGCGAAGCCTAGACAATAGCAATACATTTATTGGAGACGGTGACTAGAAGTGTTCAGTCGTTTGAATGCTATGGTTTGTCGGCAGGTGTTAGAAATGAATATTGAGACCCAAAAATATATTGTTCGGCCAAGTGAAAAGCTTTCTTTATCCGAGCGCAATAGCTTAGATGGGACCGAGTTCGATAAGAAAGAGCTCAAGGAAGAACTTCGCTCTACCGTTGCTAGAATCGCAAAGAAGCAGGAGGCATTATATGCCGAAGGCAAACACTCCGTTTTACTTGTGATTCAAGCGATGGATGCAGGTGGCAAAGACTCCACAATCGAAGCCATTACCAGAGGGGTCAACCCACAAGGATGTGTGGTTCAGAGTTTTAAGGCGCCAAGTAAAGAGGAACTCTCGCATGATTTTTTGTGGAGGGTCCATAACACGGCTCCCAGGAAAGGATATATTCGAATCTTTAATCGATCTCACTACGAAGACGTTCTAATTGTCAGAGTACATGGATGGGCCTCTCCGGAAATGACTGAAAGGAGATATGGCCATATCAAAGATTTTGAGAGACTTCTTTCAGATCACGGCACGAAGGTCGTCAAAGTAATGCTTCATATCTCGAGGGAGTACCAGTTAGAGCAATTCAAAGAACGACTCCGAGAACCTGAAAAGAACTGGAAATTCAATCCGGGCGATCTAGAAGAGAGAAAGTTATGGGACAAATATATGGAGTCATTTGAGATTGCCTTGTCCAAATGTTCAACTGATAATTGTCCCTGGTATGTCGTTCCATCTGAAAACAAGTGGCACCGTTGTCTTATAGTTGCTCGGATCCTCGAGGAGGCTCTGGACTCAATTGATCCGCAATATCCAGATCCGGACTTCGATCCGACGGAATACACTCCGGAAAATATTTCCTAATGAATCATAAGAAAATTGCTTCGGCTCTTTTTTGTGTAGGCTTGGCTTTGTTGGGGGTCTACTTCAAATTTCCATGGCTTAGCATTGCCGCGCTGGTATTGTGGTTTCTTTCGATCAAGGTATTCGGCAAAGGCGATCGGTCAGGAATTCAGCTTAGTGATGAAGAAATAGAAAGGATAAATAATGAGCAGTGAGTTTACGCATTTGAAAGAGGGAGGAGGTGTACATATGGTCGATATTAGTCCAAAGTCAGAAAGCACGCGGACAGCTGTTGCAGAAGGGAGTGTTTTGCTTGGCGAAGCAGCTTTTTCCATGGTGAAAGAAAACGATATCAAAAAAGGTGATGTGCTGACGATCGCACAAATAGCTGGAATCATGGGAGCAAAGTCAACGAGCAAGTTGATTCCTCTATGTCATGAATTGAAGCTTACAAGCGTTGACCTTGATTTGTCTCTAAATGAGGATAATTACAGCGTAGATATTCAGGCCTTTGCTAAAACGAAAGGATCTACGGGAGTTGAGATGGAGGCTCTCACGGGTGTGAGTATAGCGGCACTGACGGTTTACGATATGTGTAAATCTGTCTCCAAGAATTTAGAGATCAGTGGAATTCGTCTACTCAGCAAGACGGGTGGAGCGAGTGGAGACTTTCGACGATCTGGATAGAGTCTTCGAGATCAATACGATGAGGCAAGCTCGAGTATTGTCCCAAATGGTACTCTCAGTTGAGAAGACCAGACTTAGCCGATCTTTTGCTTCAATAACTCTATATTCTAGTCTAGCTCAACTCAACAATTAGATACAATAATTAAATGGCCCCATTATTAATCATTCTTGCCGCAGTCGTATTTGGCCTGTTACTTCTGACTTACTACGTGCCGATTGGTTTGTATATCACGGCACTGTTTTCCGGAGTCAAATTAAAACTGTTCAGGGATCTAGTTGGTATGCGTCTTCGAAAGGTGCCCCCAAGGGTGATTGTGGACAGTCTAATCACGGCGCATAAGGCAGGGATCCCGGTAGAACCTTCTAAATTAGAGGCTCACTATCTAGCTGGTGGTGAAGTCAGGAATGTGGTCAATGCACTCATTTCTGCGGACAAAGCGAATATCGATTTGGACTTTGAAAGGGCCACAGCAATTGATTTGGCCGGGCGTGATGTATTTGAAGCCGTTCAGGTTTCCGTTAACCCGAAGGTCATAGAGACACCGCCCGTTTCTGCAGTTGCAAGAGATGGCATTCAAGTAAGAGCTGTTGCTAGAGTTACGGTCCGAGCGAACATTGAGCGACTTGTTGGAGGAGCAGGGGAGGAGACGATTATTGCTCGAGTTGGAGAAGGGATTGTTTCAACTATCGGTTCAAGTAATACTCATCTCGAGGTTCTGGAAAATCCGGACTCTATTTCAAAAGTTGTTTTGTCGAAAGGTCTAGATTCTGGTACTGCCTTTGAGATTCTTTCCATCGACATTGCCGACGTCGATGTTGGTGAGAATATCGGTGCGAAATTACAGACAGATCAAGCTGAGGCTGATCTGAAAGTAGCACAAGCTAAGGCCGAAGAACGCCGAGCAGCCGCCGTAGCACATGAGCAAGAAATGAGCGCGGCCGTTCAAGAGCAGAGAGCAAATCTCGTTAAAGCCGAATCCGAGATTCCGAAGGCAATCGCGGACGCTTTCCGCAATGGTAATTTTGGAGTTATGGACTACTACAACCTGCGAAATATCCAAGCTGATACCTCTATGAGAGAGTCGATCGGTGACTCAGGAAAGAAGAGCTAGGCTAGCACATTCATTCATGGCTGCCACAAAGCTGGCTGGGGGTGTTGGGACTTTCATCCACAGCTCGAAATCCTTGCGCAATTTCGAGGAGTGATTGTCATACAAATAGGGTTTGGTGCGCTACCGTCTGAGCAATCCTATCATTGGTATTCTCAATTAAGCCAAATTTTTGGAGTACGAAGTAGCCCTGCCTAATCATTGTTATTCGCTACAAAGATAAATAGAGAATACGCTGGCGACTTAGAAATTGGAGAAAGAGTTGAAACAAAGAAAAAAGCCGAACCTCCACCAAGCTCGGCTTTCTATTGAAATGCTCACTTTAGAAGTGATTTAACGAGGGTTTTCGCTGTACTCCGTCAAAACAGCTAGCCTCGTTTCTTGTCGCATGTTGTTCTTCGCGTTTGTCTCATTATAGTTTCCATAATGAGACAAAATATGTCAAAAAGTGTATCTGGATACTGATAAAATACGTCTAAAAGTATTAAACATAATTAGATATATAATATATGAAGAAAATGTCAAGATATATATATAAGAGCAAAAACTGGATCGGGATAGCATCATGAAACAGGAAATTGTAACTCATTGCTTTCAATTGGATGAAGAATTCGGTTCAAAACATCTTAAATTGAGACAAAACACTCTCGAATATGCCCTTCAAGACGATGAAATACTTCTTCAAATAGAGGCAAATTCACTTAACTACCGTGATCTACTGGTCGTTGAAGGACATTACGATCCGGGAGCTCCATTTCCTTTGATACCGTTATCTGATGCTGCAGCTAGGGTAGTCGGGAAGGGTTCGAAGGTAGATCTTGATCTTGGAGAGCTTGTGACTCCGCTTTTTGCGCCAGGCTGGGTCAATGGTGAATTGCCGACTGGGCATCTAAAAAAGAATGCCTTTGGTGCAAATAGGTCTGGATTATTAAGAAGTTCGGTGGTTCTGAAAGAAAACGAAGTCGTCAGGGCTCCGAGGGGTTATCGTCCGGAAGAGGCTGCATGTCTTCCTTGCGCAGCACTAACCGCCTGGCACGCACTTTTCGAGGAGAAATCTATCAAGAAAGGAGACTTTTTAGTTACTCAAGGGACCGGTGGCGTGAGTTTGTTCGTCCTTAAGTTTGCAAAAGCGGCAGGAGTCAAGGTCGCCATCCTATCGAGTAGCGATGCTAAGCTTGAGAAGGCGAGAGCGCTGGGCGCTGACTTACTTATTAACTACAACTCGGAGCCGGCTTGGTCAAAGATTATTAAGTCCGAAACAGGTGGTGTGGGAGCTGATCATATCATTGAGCTTGGAGGCGAAAGTACACTTGGTCAGTCTGTCAAGGCTATTAAATCCAATGGGATAATTTCGCTAATAGGAGTCCTAGGCGGAGCCATCGCGCCGCTCAATTTGCCGCTTGTTGTCATGCGAAATGTAAGACTTCAGGGAGTGACGGTTGGATCCAGGGACATGCATGAACGCATGGTCGATTTTATTGAGAAGAATAGAATCACTCCAGTCATTTCCTCGGAAATGGATTTCTCCAACAGCAGGGAGGCCTTTGATCTCATCAAGGAGGGAAGGCAGTTTGGAAAAATCGTAATAAGAGGATTCTCCACTCAGAAATAGAGCTGAGAGTGCTTAGCCTCTTACGTAGAGGGCGGCCGCAGCAAACCAGAAAAGTCCTGTGCCAAGATAAATAGACCTTATCGTACCCATTTCAATGAAGGCAAATAGGGCTACCATAAAAGCAAGAAGGCCTGCGGTTACAAACAGCAGCAAAGGAATTTTCGACTTTTTCTCTTCAATTTGGCTCACAGAATCTAACAGAATGGCGTTCCGAATACGTCCTCTCTTAAACCATCGCTAAGATCTTTCATTACTGAACTGAAGTCTTCGGTTTTTGCGTAGACTTTTCGCTGCCGATCTGAGGATGACCCAAGGGCAAGAGTCGTATTGATTCCGTTTAGTTCTTTCTCACAATCGAGTTCCTTTGAAATGGGGCCTAATTCTTGGACTAGTTTCGTTATCGAGTCTTTCAAAGGCATCTGATTTCCCTGATTGTCAGTAATTACCTGGGCTTCCAAGCCATATCTCGAAGCTCTCCACTTATTTTCTCGAATGATCCAAGGGAAAAGAAGCTCGGGCATATTACCATCATCGTAGCATTGATTTAAAATAACAACGATGCATTGAATTAAAGCCGTAAGCGAGCATACTTCAGAAAGTGTCGAAGGTATATCGCAAATTCTTATTTCTAGCGTACCAAATCCTGGGTGAGGTCGAATATCCCACCAAATTTCCCGGATCGTAGAAATGGCTCCAGCATTGACCAAGGAATTCATAAAAGACTGAAATTCTCCATAGTTGCCGAGTCGAAAGGGCAGTCCAGCCGTTGGCATTCCCTCGAATATCTTTGCTCGTGCGGAAGCTAGGCCAGTATCTTCAAAATCCAAAAATGGAGAGGAGCTTGAAAGAGCTAAAAAGTGCGGTAAGTAGGTCGTCAAGGCATTTAGAATTGCGATAGCTTTTTCTCCAGACTGGACTCCAACATGGACATGAAGGCCATAAATCATGAGTCGGCGTGCCGGCCATTGTATTCGATTGACGAGATCTTGATAGCGATCATTTGGAAAAATCTTCTGCTCTCTCCATTGAGCGAAAGGATGGGTGCCTGCGCCAGCGTAGGAGCATCCTATCTTGTCCCCAACTTCGTAGAGCATTTCAAAGGTCTTGGTAAGATCTGCTCTTATCTCGGCAACATTTTTGCATACTCCAGTAATGATCTCAACCGTCGATTGAGTTAGTTCTTGTTTGATAGGAGTATCGTCTCCAACGATATCCAAAATTTCGACCGACTTTGAAATGAGATTCCATGTCGACGGATCCAAAAGCTGCAGCTCCATCTCGACTCCAAGACTAGGGGTCGGAGAGCCGTTGTATGGAATCGGGACTGTTTTATAATTTGGGCGAAATAAATGCGACCTACTTGGCATAGTATAGAGGTGAATGTTGATCTAGAATACGAAACTCCTCAAGCTTGTAAAAGAGTGATTATTCTAATATTTGGGTTCTTCTGAGTTAGTAATTACGACCTCGAACTTTTTTTATCCCTATGGATACACGCAATCGAACAATAATTTGGAGCAACAACCAGAAATTCAATGAAAGCATTTTTAACTATTTGTATTGCACTGTTAGCTATTGGATCAACGCAAGACGCTAAGGCGCAATTTGCGGTCGGACCTGAGGTCGGTTTATCTTTCGATGGTACCAACTTTTTCGTAGGTGTCAACGGTACTTCACCAGTAGATCTTGGTGGGTTAATTCTGACGGCCAATGTAGCAGGTGACTATTACCTAATAGACAACACTTCCTTCAGTGGTGTTGATGCTGATGCAAGCCAGATAACCGTTGAAGGGTCTCTAAACTTTTCAGTCGCAGAGCAAGAGTCTTACTACCCTTATGTAGGAGCAGGTTTGGCCATGTCTAGGACCTCGGTGTCTGTCACCGGTCTAGAGAGTCAGTCAGATACTTCCGCGAGTTTCCTTTTGAAGGGTGGTGCTGACTTTATTACGGAGTCTGCTTTCGCTCCCTTTGGTGAGTTGGTCTACTATTTCAACGGTAGTAATCTCGCAGCTCGTGCTGGAATCAGATTTGCCTTCGGAGGAGAGTAATCGATTGTCGAGGAGGATAAAACTTCCTCTATTTGAAGATCTTGGGATTGGGAGACTCGCTCTTCCAATCCTTTTTTGTGGACAATTCTTAGACGCCTTTGACCAATTGGAGATGGCGAAAGCGAAATGCTTAGCTTCTGACTCCGGGTGAAGTCTTCTCTGGAAAGAGAGTCAAGTAGTAAGCAACCATCTCGTGTGCTTGAGACTTGATTTTTTTTCGGTCTCCTTCCGAGCTCGCCAACTCGAGAATAATACTGTTCAGTGTTTCTTCGAAGAGATCCGGTGAATCAATAGAGTGACAAAGGTCCCAATATGCGCTAGCAAGGATCGTTGCCTGATCGAGCTCCTCAGGATTATCCACCTCGTCTAGAAGTTTTGAGCTAAACATGGCCATTGCTTCGGGCAGGGATATTTTTTCACCGTCAAAGGAAGATTCTTCGTACTCAAATTCATCCTCTTCCAATTGAGGAGTCGTCAAAGAATATGCGTAGTCAATGAACTCGAAATAGGAAAGGGTCCTATATCCAGGCACTTTCTCGGCAGTCACTTTATCCAGAGGATCTTGCTTTGACCATCGCTCATTCATTAAGATGAGTAAATCAGTAACCTCACCAATTTCTTTTTCAGTGGCTGAATCTCCAACGCAATATTGAATGAGTGAAGAAAGGGCATCTACTCTGTGTTCGTCACTTAGGTCGAAATAAGCCCAGAGCAATCGGGACATCGTCAGAGCTGCTACGCAGCTTTGCTGTTTGTTCGAACCACCTTTGAGAAATGAAACCAAGTCTTTTTCTGAGATATCATATATATCACAGAGTGGGTTGCCAAATAAAACGAGGAATTCGCTTTTTACCCCAGACTTGTTGCTTCTAAATACCTCTGTACTAAGATCCAAAACTCAATCAATTTTCGATGGTGGGGAGAGAAGGGTGTGTAACTCGCCTCGGTCCATCTTCTGTTACAGTTAGTGCAGACCTTGGCGTTTTCGGAAAAACCACTCCAAGCTCAGCAACCCTATCAATGCTGCTAAAAAACCATAGTTTCGCCAAAGTTCTATTTCCTTGTCTTGTTCTTTAACAAGATTACGGAGTGGATTTGAGGCCGAGATGCGCGATCCCAAAGAATTTTGATTGGATCCATTAAGGCTCTGACCACCAGACCGAAATGCGATCTGGCGCATGATTTGGGCATTGGCGGAGGTCTCTCGATACTCTACCGCTGTTTCGCCAACAGAAAACCTTCCTTGATCTTTTCCAATTTCTGCCCCGTTTCTTTTACCATTAGCCTGGAAGCTGTAGGTGCCCATCTGTAGCCGGCCGATGTCAACAAAATAGCGACCATTTCCAACGACCTGCATCCCGTGGTTGTAAACTTCATCGTCGGGTCCGGAGAGGACCAATTCAAGAGAAGCGTCGCTGACCGGGTTAAGACTCTCATCATATACTTGTCCCGAGAACTGTACAAATTCGTCATTTGTAAATCGCTGTCGTACTGGTTTGACGCGAACCGGCCTATCATCTTCGCTTGTCGTAATCCACTGGATCGAATTGGAAAGGAGATCTGGCCAAAAGTGTTTTATGGGATCCAAGTCTTCAGGCATCGTTTTCCAGCGCCAAGTCCCAGCAGCAAGTAAGGCGATACTCCTCACCTGATTCCTAGAACGCGCTACAACGATAGGGTCATCAAGGGCAATCCCACGGATGTTTCGGGTAGCCAATGTTTGAGCGTCTGGAGTCGCCTCCCAGAGTGATTCGCTGGCCCAGAGAGGAGGAAGCATGTTCCAAATATTCTCAGGTAAGTCGTCGATCTTAAAGGTGGCATGGTTCAGTCCGGAGCTACTTGGTTGCAGCCCAATTTCTACAAAACCAGTCCGAGGGTTCTTCAGTCTAGCAGGAAGGTACTCACCATATGTTCTATCCAAAGACTCGAGATTGCTTGATCGCGTGGTGATAAAGAGTGCAGGAGTTTTTTCGGCTAAGGCCCCATTGATCTTTGCAGTCATAGCATTTGAGGCCAAGAAACTTGGGAATCCACAAAGTATGATTGCGTCAAAGTCTTTAGGATCAATCAAGCCTGCCTCTTTCTCGTAGAAGCTGGTCGCATCTTTTTGGGTAATCGTGCTGAGCTCGATGTCGTCAATTTCAGACAGCATTGATCTAATGGCCGCTAGGTCAGGGTCCGGCGATCCTCCAACTAAAAGAACCTTTCGCTTTCTACTTAGGACCTGAACTCCGGTGCTCATGCTATTATTCCTGTAGCTGGCTTCACCTTCAAATCTAGTAATCGATACCCGTAAATTTTGAGAGCCCTCAGACTGAGGAAGGAAAGACAGGTCTATGGACAGCTCGGATTGATCAGCGGGTAGTCTGATTTGAGCATCGTCTTGAATACCAGCGTCGTTGCGAAGTGTGATGGATGCAGTCTGAGATTGATAGCCATCAGATAGGAGACTCACTCGTACTGGCAGCTCTCTACCCAGATAGGCAATGTTGTTTGTACTAATGCTGGAAATCTTAACGTCCTTTCGATCTAGGGTGTCTCCGAGCACAAGAGTGTGAACTGGAACGGGGTATTTTTCGGATACATAGATCGGATTAGATCCAGAATTGTAATGTCCGTCAGAAACCAAGACTACAGCTTGTAAATTTCGCTCTTGATTCCTCAATCGGACCTCCTCGAGTGCTTGCGAAATGTCCGTTCTTTGCGATCGATTAGAAAAGTTTGAATCTGGGTTTGAAATTGAAGAGGCATCAATTTCATCAATGGAAGAACCGAAGGTCACAAATTGAACATCGATGTCATCATTGGACGCCTTTAATTGAGTTTCGATATCTCTGAAAGTACTGCCAATGTCAAAGCTGGAATCTGTAACGACGTCCATGCTACTGGATGCGTCAACAAGCACTGTGACTAGTGGGTTGATCTCTTCCTGGAATAGTGAACGTAAAAGTGGCTCAGCCAGAAGAGCAATTATTAGAGTCAAAGTAGCTGCGCGCAGGAGAATCAGTAACCATTTTTTAGAACCACGAGGCTTTGGATGACTGTGGGAATAGGTCCAGTAGGTGAAACCTGCGGCTACAAGTATCCCGATTAATATGGCGAGGAGAGGATAGGAAAAGCTAATCGACAATGAGTACGCTGGTTTGCTATTTCCTAAGACTATGCCCTAGGAAAGGTCCCGGAAGAAGTGCCAGAGGAGAGATCTCTTCGATGCTACTTTCTGTCCGATCCATAAGGACCGTTGAATCCGGTGCTAGCTCGTTGATTACCTGCCTACAAGCTCCACAGGGAGACGCTTGATTGTCTTTGGCACAACTCAAATATATCTCGGCGGGCGAACTCAGGCCATAAGCCAAAGCCGTACTCAGAGCGTTTCGTTCAGCGCAAAGGGTGAAGGGCCAATAGTGCGATTCAACATTTACAGAGGAGACAAATTCTCCGTTCTCCATTCTTAGCACACAAGAAACAGGAAAATCTGACTCAGGCACAAAGGCGTTTGAAAGATTGGCCTTGCATTCGTGCATCAAGGCCAGGCGATCGAAATGATCAGCCGATCTTACGACGTCAACCCTATTACCGATGACATCCTTAAGTTTCTCATCAGTTAGGGAGAAAGACCAAGCTCCATTCCTTTTCAAGTAAGGGATAGAACCTTCAATGATGCCGGCTTCAAGATCAGAAACTGGTTGATCAAAAACCACGGCGAAAATATCAGATCTTCCGACCGCAATCGCTGTCGCCCATGCATTTTGGAAGGCTGTGATTGTCATTGGAAAGGACGCGTTCTCGATTCTAACACCAGGAATCCATTCGCCATTTTCAAGAATTAAGAGACAGCTCTGGCTGCGCCCGCTATAGGGAGCGTAGGAATTGTCATCTAGCAGAGCCAGTTGCTCTTGAATACTATGAGAGGTCGCGCTTGTGGACATAGATATAGAAACGAATGCGACTTCTCTTTGTTTAGGCTGTAGCAAAATTGGATTCAATTTCGATTTGAAAAGAAGGGCGTGTGGAGTAGATTTGGCGTCCAAGCATCCATGCCGGGATGGCGGAATAGGTAGACGCAACGGACTTAAAATCCGTTGACCTTCGGGTCGTGCGGGTTCAAGTCCCGCTCTCGGTACATGACGACTGGGAGAGAATACCCGTCACCATTAGTTTTCCAACCTTTCTATATTGGCTGTGTAGGCTCATTTGTAGGCTCAATATAAGTCCAATCAGTGACAATTGACCTTATATCTGGATTCTCCCATATAAAGGCTCTTATTTTTTTCAGGCCTGAGCGACAGGAATGAATGCCGGCCATTGTCTCATTCACGAAGTGCCCAAACACAACACTGGGTAGATCGGATTGGAGTTTTTGTAAATTATGCCCAAAGTTTGCACTTAGACACCTTCTCATATGAATAAATTTATGCTCATCTAAGGACTCAAGGCTATCACTGTCTAACTTATGCGCAAAGTTGTTTCTTATTTTTCGAACGAAGTTAGCATTGTCAAGCAAAATATGGGGAATCAGCTCCCATGCTTTCAGCAACTGGATTTTGGAATGAAAAGTAAGATTGTCAGATTTTAATTTTGGAACGAGGATCGAAATCAATCCTTCAACTTCTCTCTCTATTACAGACGACCCGATAATCGCGAATGAACGGTCATCAATAACTTTTGCCATATTTCCGAGATACCTAACACCTTCCATTTGGAAATCAATCTCTGAATCAGTTGACGATATTCCTCCCATCCACTCCCATGGATCAGAAATAACAACTGA
Organism: Rhodothermales bacterium; assembly: GCA_965250215.1. Taxonomy (GTDB): domain Bacteria; phylum Bacteroidota; class Rhodothermia; order Rhodothermales; family DATKEJ01; genus CBDFNN01. The sequence goes on from CBDFNN010000004.1 coordinate 1,925,715, forward strand.
TTCGTCTAAATAGAAATTTTGAAACATTTTATCTATCCGGTTTTTCCAAGCAAATCGGCGACCTTTCTGGCGTTTTCAAGCGACCACGCCGCCTTTTGATCAATGTATTGAGAAGTTTGCTCAATTCGAGAATGTCCTGCAGCAACTTTAATAGTGGCAAGAGATGCCCCGGAACGCTCGGCAAGTCCTAAAAAGGTATGTCGGAGATCCTTGAACCTTACGTGAGTAAGATTAGCCTTCTTTCTTGCACGCCGCCAAATGTTATCCCACTGGGAATATCTGATATCGATCAACGGATCGGCGGATAGTCGAGTAAATAACCGCTCGGCGCAATCTTTGGCCAAGTCACCACATATCGCAACCCGGCGACTCCTTTTGGCTGTCTTTCTATCCTCCAACCAAACCGAGCCAACGAACTCTCCTTCTTCGTCGATTTCAATTTCAAAATCTCTTTTTCGAAGCCCAGGTATCCATCTGTTTTTTCCGGTGGTCTTGTCGATCACCCATTTCCCAAGGATGACACCCCGGTCCGCTCCGGTTTCGACAGCGAACCGAACAACGAGTTGAGCCTCCGGCGTCATGAATGAAAGGAGGGATTTTAGTTCTCCCGTGGTTAAGTGGATCTTTCTTGAATCATCCTCGGCCTTGAAATTGACATTCTCGAATATTACCCGTCGTTGAGTCTTTCCGAGTTCGGCCGTTAGGATTTTAGAAATAACTCGCAATGGACCACGGCGGACGGAATTTCGCTTTATCGGTTGTCCTCCCTTTGTGCCGATTCCCTTTTCAAAGTTGAGGCATAAATCAGTGATATTTTTAGCCGTGTACCAAGAGAGTCGACGGTCTGCCGGAGTTCTTCGTCGCAACACTTCGGCGTAACGAAGACACATATAGTCTTTGTCGGTCTCTAATAAGCGAACAAGAAGATCTACGAATGATGGATCGTTTCCTCTATGGATCAATTCGGCGAGATTGTCCCGGTTCTGATAAAGAGTAGGGAGATCTAATTCCTTCGCCTTTAACTTATCGAGAAGGACGCGCCACTCTGGAACGATGATCGCACGGTCTGCGATGTCTTTGATCAGCGCCTCCATCCTCTCGGCCAGATCCTCATTCGTGGTCTTGGTCGTTAATTCGCTGGTATCACCAAAGCCTGGCAACGCCTTGAATCGGACTTGTAAGAATGGGGAGCCTTTACGCAAAAACATCGGATAATTGGTTGATTGATGTCTTGGGTCAAATATATTCAAATTCTATTCGAGTCACTATTTCATATCTATCGACCTTCATTGACTCAGAAAAGAAGGAGATGAAATTCTCTGGTGTCAAGTCTGGAAATCCTTCGAGGTATGTATCCTTGTAGGTTATCTGGTCTAGCGGTTCTCTTTTTAACGACACGACTTTGATTCGGCAAATCTTGACGATCTTTCCTCCCTTACCCAATCCTTGGCATTTCTCGCAAGCGTTGAGAACGTCCCCCACCTCAAGGAATAGCCATCCTTTGCGACGTGTCACGGTCTTTGATCGATCTCGGATTTGATCCTGAGTATGGAAGAAAGAAATATTTCTTGCCATTACAGTAGTTTGATTTGTTCTCCTCCGAAATACGATTCCATTTTCACATTTTTAGGAGCGATGAGACGATAATCTTCAGACGGTGCGACTCCTTCCTGTGCGAGCTCACCGAAGCAATCTCGAAAAAGTCTCATTTTTTCGCTGACAGTGATTTTGCTTTTTAGCATCAATAACCAAGAATTTGGCCGTTCGTCCTGGACTTCCTTCAAAGTAAACGTAGAGTAGAATCTTGGCGTCCACCGATGTTCTCCATCAACAATACCAACGTAGTTGAGGACTATGATTCCCTCCGTGTATTTATCGGAAAAGGGCCTTTGTTTTTCAATCATCCGATTAGCAGTCTATCCACGACAATCAATTCCCAAGGGTTTAAAGGATGTTCTCCGATGAAGCGATAGTTGACCGTTCGACCGTCGGACTTTCCATCCTTGATGTATAACTGCCGAATCGATCCATCTCCCTTGAAGACCAACAACCGGCGGTCGTTTTCGATTGATAAATGAGAACCAGCCTTCGGTCCTCCCTTGAGAAAAGCGATTAACATCATATCGGCTTTGGTAGAATTCCGACAGGGAAGCCTACGTCATCTTTCGCAATGTCGAGATGGTTTGAATTAATCTTTACCTTGCATCCACTGGCCTCCAGGTGATTCACCCCTTTTCGAGGAATTCTAATTTCGACATGAAACGCAGACCCAAACTCGGTCTCCATGGCAATTTCGAGGTTCCACAAGGCTTTTATCCATCTAGGCTTTGGTTTAAAACTGACACCACCGCCGGCACCACGGGCGATGAGGTGTAAAAGTGCAATCATCCTATTACCCTCCGTTTTTTTGAGGGAAAAGGTTTGATCGAAATGGGCGATTGTTTCGCGGTATAGTCGATGGGTGGTTTTTTTGCCTCGTAGTTTTTGACATCGATCATTCGATATCTATTCCTATTACCGATCTTGACGACTGGAAGTCTTTTCTTTGAAATCTCGTAAACTGAATCCAAGGGTATTTTCCACTTTGTCGCCAATTCCTCAGCCGTCAATAGTGAACGAGGTTCCAAACGGTCTAGTAGCGGACCAATTTTCTCATCGAATAATTCCTCGATTATCTCCCTTATTTGATCTTCGAAAGTCACTTAATTGAAATTGATTTAATTCTGGCCAGTACTTTTTCGAACATCGGATGAGCTGCCCTTTCATCACGCAATACAAGAATCAATTCATCCATCGAATCTCGTTTGGAAAGGAAGTCTCTTTGCTTCGCGTCTTCTCCACGTTTTTTGGCCTTTTGAGCGTCGAGGGCATAACACTCTTTTTCAATCCCAGCCAAGGAAATGAATTCGTCGATCGATTCGATGGATTGATTTCGTAGTCTAGGCATTGGTGACCTCTGGCATGATTTGGAAAACGAATTTCATCACGAGGGTTCGGATCGTTATTCCGGACCGATTGTCCCTCCATTCCTTCATCAACTCATGATTGAATGCGTCAAGACCTGCGTCGACTTGGTCGAGAATTGAATTCTGCTCCTCCGCCGAAAGGGAGTTGAAATAGGCTTCGGCGTCGTTCATTTTCCGTCGAGATTCTTCGACTCGGTTGGCCTCGGTGGCTGTCGGAACGTGGGAGGTAGCTCTTGGCTTGGGAGCATCTTTCATGTGATTGAGATTCCAATCGTTTTCGAGAGCCCTGCGAACCCCGGTGGGATGCTTGAGCTTTCCGGCTTTGAATAGTCCATACACCTCGAGAACTCTTTTCCGAGTCGTAGTCGTTAGAGCAACGAGATCCAAGCACACTGGAAACGCGATCCCTATTTCTTTATTCAAAATTTCAACTTTCGACTTTCCCGTGGTGGTTAATTGATGGTTAGTGATGGTTTGTGGGACATCTGGTGTCGGTACTGTATAGACATCTGGTGTCCCATCACCGTGGACACCGTGTCTACCTACCCTAGACACCGCGTCTATACTCGGTGGGACATCTGGTGTCGGTACTGGTATAGACACCGTGTCTATACCTCTCTGATCATATCGACGGCGAATCGGAATAACTGGCCGTCCGATATCGATGCATTTTCGCGCATACCGGATTTTCAAATCCGTAATTTTAGCCAAGACATAGGGATCCATTTTGTAATGATTGGATTTCCCTTTTCCTTTTTTTTGCTTGATTTCAAGAAGACCTAAACCACTCCCGATATTGTTAAATCTAGTTATCGTGCGGCGGCTACACCTCGCCTTTTTCGCCAGCGCATCGCCTCCTGGATAACACTCAAGATTATCGTCCGACCAATCGGCCAGAGCTTGCAGATAGACAAAGAATTTTGTCTCTTCTTCGATAGGGCATTTCCAGACTTTATCAATTGCAGCTACTCCCATGGCTATACCCCTACCTCGTGGCCGGCAGATTCCCAAGCCAATTTGACTTTGTCCTCGAGATATGATTTGATCAGAAACTGAAATACACTATGTCTACCCCTAACGGTCTCCGTGGGAATAGACACGCCCATGTCGGTTGAAGTGACTGAGGCAACAAAGCCCAATTCTCGCGGCATGGTCTTAGCGTGGTGGTATTGGAGGATCACACCACTTTCGACCCTAATCAACTCCGCCGTGTCAGCGACGGCCTCTCGGACGCTCTCGAGGCTTGTGAACGGTTTCCACGGGGCCCCATCATCGATAAAGGATTCGTGAGTTATGACATACAATTGAATCATTTCTTTTTCTCGATTCGGAGTGAAACGGACGTCTTGACGATGGCGGCCTTTTGGTTGGCGATTTCGAGTCTCTTCATCGCTGCGACCTCATCTTTCATTTTTTTGATCTTCGACTCCTTGATGGCGATCCTTTCGGAGAACTCGTATTCGGTGGACTGGACAAGGGAAAACCGCGGTGGCCGGCAGATTCCGCTTTGTCGACGATGAGGGATAGAAGGATTGCCCGTCCATTCTCGTAATGGCTTTTTAGATCGGCGATGCAATTCTTGAGACGGATAGTGGCTTTAGCGACGTCGTCGAAATCGTAGCTTCCTGAATCGAAATCGGCTATCTCTTTGAAGTTGACTTGTTGTCCAACGATACGAGTCAATTCCAAGTCTTCCGATATCTTGTTGACGGTGTTGATGAGTAGAGCGTCCATCTTTTTACCCATGGTTCTCTGGCGTCTCATTCCTTCTGTCTGCTTCTTCTAGGATAGAATTAACCCAAAGGATTCTATTTTGGCACGAGGCAACTTTCCGATTCCATAAAGGCCAAAGATCTCCGTAGTAACTTTCCTTATCGGCATTGAGCGCATCAAGCTCGACCTGAGCCGATAAACGCTTTTCGAGAAGTATTTTTCTTTCGGTTGAGTTCACCTAGTACCTGTATTTTTTTGCTCCCTTCTGGTAGTTCCATAACCATCCATGAATGGCATTCTTTGTGTTGATCGGCTTCATCGAAGCGCTACCCAACATCCTATCCCAAACGGTGGCCGGCATTGACAGACCATTCCTTTTGTGAAAGGTCGATTGAAACTCATTGATGACGTCCATGTCCGCCGGTGCCGTGTCCTTTGGATCGTGGTATCTCGGATCGAAAAACCCATCAAGCCTTTTCGGGAAATACTGCACAACCCTATCATCCCTGTAAACTCCCAAGTCTATCCTTGCACCATTGGGGGCAAAGTATCCCGGATGCCAATGACCCCCTCTCTCCTGAGTCGACAAAGTGATCTCATCCAAGAGGCAGTCAGCAAGTAAAGCAAGTAATTTTGCCGAGATTTGAAGTTGGCGAAAACCCTCGTTGATCTTTAGGATTTCGTCTAACGTGTTCGCTCTCGTCGTTATGACGTGCCGGCCAGTCTTGTTCGTTGTGCTAAACATTGGCGGATAGGTTTGACGCATGGAAAGCCTCGGACTTTCTGAGGGCGTATTCGGCGGTAAGAATGATCGACAAATCATCCTCACCGATGCACTGTTCCAGGAGTTCAATTTCGTCTTGCAGCCCGGCTATCTCTACTTCCAAGTCCTTGATCTCGCGGCGACGGTTGTCCATCTTTATCCGAATAGCCTCTTTTGAATCTTCGTCTTTTTCCGTGATATACTTATCTGGATTGCCGGCCACGCTTCTCAAAAAACTGAGAGTGTAAATTGGCGCGGGTTTTCCGCTTGCCAATCGACAAACTGTCCTTGAAACTTCTTTTATATCAGATGTCCAATTCTCACTCATGCCCGGTCCTCCTCGGTTTCTAATATTTCCGCCATCAAAGAATGAACCCGTTCAAAGTCCTCATTCGAAATCACCGCATGGGTGTAGGCTTCCCCCGTCTCAATGCACACGACGCAAATTTGCCGGCCATTGTGCTCCGTCTTTGACACCTTGTAGCCAATCAAATTGTCTCCGCGATAGGCGTCGCTAATTAAGTCGACTATTTCTCTTGTTGGTTCACCCATTACTCTTGTAGGTCGATATCTGGTGCCAGGCGTGGGCGATGATGCCGGCCACGACAAGGGCGATTAGCGTTCCGTCGGCTGGGCTCATAGTGTGGCCTCTTTTGTGATTGTGCCAAAGGCTCCTCGATCTGCAAGCACCGAGCAACGACGCCCTTGGACTTTGCTTTGCGACTCCGAGACAGACTCTTTCATCTTGCAGAATTGAAATCGTCTTTCGTTGTGTCTCATTGTCTTTTTTTGATTAGTGTAGCAGGGGGAGGATTCGAACCACCGTATTCCGGCTTATGAAACCGGCGAGAAACCACTTCTCAACCCTGCAATAGCCCCCGATTCGGTCCATCTTCGGGGAGGAGATGTTGGGTTACTATACCGGACTCTATGGCTTGACCTACTTCGATCCGCTCAAAGCGCACGCCCTTTCGGGCTTCCCGATTTACCATTCGTGGCGGGGAAGGGCACCACGTCCAATAGTCCGTTTTCTTACGCCTCGGCGAGCTCGCGTTCTTCCACTGGTCCATCTTGGGCAACCGTTGCCGACTGTTTGTCCGGTGAAGCTGCTCCTCCTAGAGTCGAAGAGGTCGAAAGCTGATCAACATCAAACCACTCTCCACGTAAGGTCGACCCATCTTTTTTCCGTGCTTGAGGATCTACCAATACCGTGTCGGGATGGCCGTTCAGGTGTTCGCAATATTGAACCACCTTCCCTTCAAATCCGGAAACGTGTTGGACTTTGTCGCCCAAATTTATTTTTCTCATTTTCTTTTTTTGGTTGAGTTGTAGGTGGCCATTGCCAATAGGCTCACCAAGTAAATTGCAATCATCGCCTCGATGGTTGGTTGATTGATCCTCAATGCAGGGATCAATTTCTTTGTGTCGACTCCCGATCTTTACTCGAGAATTGAAAAACCTTGCCGATACATTCGCCCATATCATTTCATAGAGTTTGATGACGAACGATTCAGGGACGGCAAGACCATAAGTGCTCACAATGAATTCTCCGTCCTCAATTTCTGCTTGCCTCAGTAGCTTTGACAAATGACTTTCGAATAGCCATTTCGCCGTGTGACTTCCTTCTCCTGGGCTTTGCGTATAGTGGGATATGTAGAAATAAAACACTCTCATTTCGTCGCCCCTTCTTGGATCATTGCCCACATCGACGAGAAATGGACGTCGTATCCCAATGCCTTATTCAATAACACGAATACAAGCAGCGCCAAAGCTCCAGATATGACAAATCCGGTGAACTTGTAGAGGTAATTGACCAACAATCGAGGGGTCTTTCGAACAATGCGCTTTTTTCCTTCGACTTCGGCGTAATAGATGGTTGGAAGACCGTAGGATTTCAATAACCACAAAACGGAGTGGGGAAAAACGTAGAGCCAAACGGCTGTGGCCAGTGTCGCGGCCATGATGAATTCAGTCATTTGTTAGTTCTCTTTCGGTGAATTCAATGGCTTGAAATATTTGAAATGGGATTTGGGGCACTACTGCGTTACCGAAGCCTTTAATTGATTCTGATCGCCATTTAGAAAAGGCAATACCGTCCAAGAGGGAGGAAATCCCATGTGTTCGGCTACAAATAGGGGATTGAGTTGGAAAGTTGGCCCAGCCAGTTCTCTCGCCCTTTTCACTAGGGAATCTTGGTTCTCCAAACCCGTGACCTTCTCTCCGCAATCGCTCGCCAAAGGTGTCGGATATAATTTTGTTGGATAAATCAGTCTCGAGATTGCCGTTTCCAGATTGTTGTGCTGATCGTTGACTCTCTCCGGAGTTGGATTTGACCGGGACCCGCCCGACCTCGCTGTCGGAAGCAACATCGCTACCGCCTGGAGAGTTGCCCCGAACTTGGTGCCAGTCGTGAGACTTGTTCGTCTCCAAGATCCGTTCTGATAAGACACGGACGTCTCGTGTGGCCCTCTCTCCCCGTCTGATGCGTTTGCCGTTGGTAGCATGGTCGACGCCCAATCCTCCAGATTGCTCTTGTGTCGATTGACTTGAGGGACGTTTCCCTTGCAGTTTTCCTTCCTTACGGTTGGCAATAAACCAGATCCTTTCTCGCTTGTGATATGCCTGGACACCGCAAGCCGGAATAGCAAAGAGTTGTACTTCGTACCCTGCTTTTTCGAGTCCTTGGATGATGCTCGAGACAAGCATTTTCTCTTGTCGTAGATATACTCCACGATACTCGTCCAAGTCCTGTAATCGAATAATCTTTCGCTCTTCCACTCTAGCGAATACGAGGGCGTCAGATTCGGGTGAATCTGCCATACTGAGGATTCCAGTAACATTTTCGCCAACAACCCAATTGGGCTGGATTTCCTCAATAGCCTTGAGCATTTCCGGCCAGAGATAACGGTCGTCCTCAACACCTCTTCTAAGCCCCGCTTGGGAAAATCCTTGGCATGGAAATCCTCCAGAGACGACATCGATCGATCCTCTCCAAATAGAGAAGCTTGTTGTTTTGATGTTGAGATAGGATTTTGCATTTGGCCAATAATATTCTAGAGTTCTCCGGGGAAAGTCTGCGTATTCGCAATGAAACTTGTTCTCCCAACCCATCCATTGCGCTGCAAGGTCAAATCCTCCGATACCTGAAAACAAAGATCCATGTGTCATTCCTAGTTATTTCCGACGGCCAATCCCTTCTCCGTCATCTTGAATTCAAATCGGTGTAGATATCCCAACCTTTTCCTCTTGAGGAATCCACGCGTCCATAATCTCGATACCACGTGGCGGACATCGAAGGGGACGAGCTCGTTGATATCCTTGACCGAATACCAGTTATCAGGACTCAATTTCTTTAGAATCACTCCTTGCCGATAGGCTGATCGTGCGGGCGTGTTCGTTGTTGGGATCACTGCGCTATTCATCGGCTTCCTCCTGGTCTAATTTTAGATAGTCGATGTTAATTTTGAATATCGTAGGGCTTGGATTGGGGTCGGAACTCGATGTGTTGAGTATTCCGACCTCTACCAAATCCCAAATCCAGCCATTAGCAAATGGCTGATCAACTCCCGAGTCTTTGATGATGTCGGCGTAGGTTCTTTCCTCGCCGCCCTGCATCAATTCAAAAACTTGGCAATGGTAAGGACCAATTTCCTTGGTCGACTTAGCCTCATAGAAAATGGCCTTCAATAATTCGGTTGTGTTCATGCGACCTGTGCTTTTTTGGGAAGCCGACAGACCATCGACACCAATTCCGAATACCTCGGGACATTCTCGGTCAAAATCCGAAAGAGACTCCGAGCATTGAAGCGCCATTTCCTAGAATTGACGACCGTCAATCCCAAGGATGTCAATTCCGATTCTAAAGCGCTGAGCGCTTGAATAGTGTTGTCGATCCGTAGTGCTATTCCAGGCTCCTGTAGTAATGTTTGACTAAAATCAACTGAAAACATCAAACTCAAGTCAACCAGGTCTGGACATTGTGAAATCAATATCGACTCTCGCATATGGAGTGAGTCCTTGCCAACTTCTAAGACCTCATCCGATTCGATGGGGGGGAGGGTGTCTCCTTCTTTGTAGAATTCGACCATTCCGCTCACTGCATTCGCTTTCTCAAATGTGTCAGTCATAATCTTTCAAAAAGTGGGGCCTTCCGGAGGCATGGAAAACCCCGTGGTTGAGTCGGTCAAGGAGGCTATGAGGTTAAGAGCAACCTCACATTTTCAAAAAGTCGACTCTACCAATTTCAATCTTGCGGTTCTAATTCACGGACTCCTGAGACTATCTCGGAAAATGTGTCGGAGTAAGAGACGACGACTTCTTCGCTATCGATAAAAGACTCCAAAGATGACATCGGAATACTTCTTGTGTGTGTTTCGCCATCCTTGACGACTTTTGCGACGAGTTCATTTCCCTCAACCTTGCCCAACTCAAAACCACCGGCCAACTTGACCATGTATTTTGTCTCATCTCGCATCACCCACCAAGCCGGAATTAACTTGACATTCTCGACAGAGGTATAAGGAATAGATCCCTTCTCAATGCCTCGATAAATCGTTCGAGCACTTACGGATTCGAGATATTCCGACGTCTCGGCTACTGAGAAGTATCTTTTGCCATTTTTGTTGTTTAGTCCTTGCATTGTCACTTTTAGTTATATTGTGACGTATATGTCACTGGACAAATGCAATAAACGTAGTAATAACACAAAAAGCAACTTAGATAAGTAATAAACTTACCATCATGGACACATTAAACAAGGGATACGAACTTGTAAAGCTGCGAAAGGAATATGGTTTGACTCAGCCCCAATTCGCTGAATTTGCAGGAGTAAGCCATCGAACTGTCATGAGATATGAGGCTGGGAAATCACTTAAAGAAAAGAATATTGAAATGGTAGAAATAGCTATTTCCAAACTTGGTGAAAAGTCGAAAACTAAGGTGTTTGAACCTGCGGGGACCTACGTCGCTGGAAATTTGGAGATATCTCAAGAGTCAAGTCATACTATTCTAGAGTTGACAAGTCCTGACGGAACCGTTCAGACTCGAATCTCAATTGTTTTACAAACCACGGAGCCCAAGAAGCAAACAATCAAGACATGAGACATCTAATTTTGGCTATGTTACTGACGGCGGGGTGTGGTGTTGAATCCAACGAAAAATTACCGGAAGATTTTGATCCAATTGAAGGAGCTTGGATTGGGTATGAAATCGATAATAATGGCGCCCGCAAAATGAATGGGCTTGGACTTAGGATTGATCTAATACACCAGACAGGATTGAACTATTCCGCCAAAATATCAATTCCTAATCATGTCGATTCGACAATGCATTTTGAGAGCAATGTATTCGATGATTTTGTTCGTCTTGACTCTGACGGCTTAACTTGGATCGGAGTCACAAGCGATTCTTTGGTACTTAGAAATTATCTAAGAACTCCTATTCACGGATTCGAAGGAAATGCGTTCAGGACTCCATAGTTAGTGCCAAAACAGGTTTGATCAATTACTCACCGTACCACTTCCTCTTCTTCTTTTTGAGCTTCTTGATTTCCAGATACACTTTGATATTGACTATCGCCGCAACCAAGTTCTTCCTTTCTGTTCGTCTCATCTCTTTCAGCTCCTCACGTCTTTCCTGAAGCTCCAGCTCTATTTCTTGTAGTCTCTCGGAATACTCGTAATCTTCTTTGCTTCAATTTGAAACGGTGACCCTCGAATTCTGCCTCGTTTATGAGATGCGCGGTGATGATCTCTCGTCCTTTTTCGTAATACTCTTCGTATTCCTCGATGTGATATTTCAGTCCCAAAACTTCGTCAACTACTTCTTTAAGATCGAAGTTTTCGGGGTCGTAATTGATTATAGCAGGAGGCAGTTCGGCCTTGAAGTCAAATTGAGACATAGATTCTAGAGGTTACCAGGACACCAGTTCTTTATTTTTTGTTTGAATTCTATGGGTAGGGAAGAGGGGCTAATCACATTGAATTCATCATCGCAGTCGACAAGAAAGCCGACGAAATCCTCAGCATTTGTTCGAGGGTCAATAGCTACAATTTCCTCCATTTGGAAATCGACAATGTGTCCAGACCGCTTGGATTGGACAGCTAGAGCCACATCGTGGTCATTTTCGAAGATGTCGCAGCGTGAACTGAAGGAAAGAAAATCAGGGTCAGTGAGTATGTAAATTCTTCGCATATTTAACTAAGTGAGGATTGCTTACAAAGGCCGATATTTGATATATTATCGTAGGTCTTCCAGCGAGGTAATCTTGCCATCAAGGCGCATTGCATAAGCCGTGACGTCGATCATTTCTTGGCGATCAAGACTCTCTGTGAATTTAGACCTAGGTTTCAACTTCTCCTTTTCTACCCGAATGCTAACTTCAGCAATATTTCCTGTCTCATCTAACTTCAGATAGGCGTTTCCTACTCCAGTTTTGAGACTTATTTTAAATATTTGGATGCGGTGAGTGGAAGTATCCTCGTCTCTGACAGCTACCTTCATGCTATCAACCATTTTATTGATAGAGTCAATTTTTAAATGGTATTCTTTGTCAAAATGAGCCAATTCCAATGCTTCTGCTTCCGACTTATTCTTGTTCAGTAAATGAATGTTGTTATACCCATTTCCAACACCTGATGACATTTTATCGAACCCATCTAACATTTCCTTTACGCTAGACTCTACATGCTTATGATTTATTACCGCATTACTATTCCCGTCCTCAAGCATTTTGGACAAAGAGTCAATCAAAATGTCTGGAGTTAACTTCTTGTCGTTATCCAGAATCCTACCACTAGTTATCTCCTTTTGAAGCGACGAAATAGCAAGGGAAGCCAATTTATGGATTTCTTCTTCGTCCGTGAAAATTGAAGCCTCGTAATTCACCTCTAAATTAATCTCGAAGCTAGCTGGATTGTACGCTAGCTGGTGAATGTCCAAATTATCCTTTCCCATTGTAGCAAACCTGTAAGCCGAGAGTACTAATTTTACGAACGCATCCTTAATTCTAGTTATTTCTCCGGGAAAACCCATATGCGCATCAGCCATTTGACCGCTTAGCTTAGTCACGTACTGATTTGAAGCAGCTGTGGTGCGCGGCGGAAGTACGAAATTTGAGCTGGGGAGAGCGTCGTCCGGTATTTCATCAGCACTGGTAAGCCATGTTTGGATCGGCTCAATTGCTACGTTGGTATCAATTGCATAACACTCCGTACTAGAATTAATCAAATCTCGGTATAGCAATTGCCCAGACTTAAATCGCCCGTGCTCCTCTTCGGTTACTAGGAAATGAAGGAATCGAAGTTGGTCATCATCATAATCTTCCTCCATTAGATGACCAATGACCCAGCTTCCGTACTCATTCGTTCCTTCATAGAGCATCGGATACTCCTGGAAATGAAGGACATTGTAGTTGTCCACAATAATCGGAGATCTGGAATTACTGATATTTCTCAGGACATGGCTAAACAATTGGTATCTCTATATATTTATATTCAGTCAGCATATTGACAGAGAAATTGTCTGCTTTGTACATAAGATAGTGACTCGGATTGTCTTTCAGAGGATCTGGTTTAAGTTGACCAGCTCCTTCTGCCAACCTGAAAATACAAAGTTGCTTTTTTGAGAATTCAAGACCTTGACCGTAACTAGTAACAGCTTTAATCTGCCCCTTCGTTTCATCGTTCCAGATATATATCGATAGGCCCTTTTTATCACATTCTTCCTTGCACGTTTCAAATACCCTATCAGTTATTTTTTCGTCCTTTGTACGAAAGTGCCTATCCTTAGGTGCCTTTGCTCGAATATCAACTCTCCTGCAAAACCAATCTTCAGTATTCGAACTTGATCCGTCTAGGCAGTCACATGTAGAGCTAAAATGTTGGTTATCGAAGGTCATCCCTTTTTCATCACTATCAGCTACCATAAATTGTCGATTTTCAAACGGCTCCGTAAGAACAACTAGAAAGTCTATTTCGCCATGATCTGCCGAAGTCTACCTTGTAAATAGTGACTGTATGCACGCACCATGGTAAAACTTTGGTCTTGCTCAAGGAGCCCCACATTCAAGGCGACGAATGTACCTATAACAGACCAATGAACGAAACTTGCCTCGATCCACCCTTCGCCACGTCCCGTCCGAGCTAGTTGAGCCTTGTGTTTTGGCAGGATGCCCCGAAGAAGGGATAATACTTGGCCCTTTTCGCGGATCAGGTACAACGGGAGTAGTAGCACTAGCCAAGAATCGTAATTTCATAGGGCTAGAACTGAATCCATAATATGCCCAGAAAGCCGAGGCTAGAATACATAGTTCATTGCCTCCTTTATTCCAAAAACCGTTGGAGGTGAAGCATGAGACGACAAATTATTTCCCGGATTTTCTTCTGTTGTCTTCTTTGCAAAGCATCTGACAGTTCTCGGTATTTGTTTTTCCGCCCTCGTGCCAAGGTGTTATGTGATCGGCTTCCATATCATCAATCTCAAGATGCTCTCCACATACTGGGCATTTACCTTTCTGTCGCTCATAAGCCTCTCGCCTCTGGTTTCGGCTAAAGACACGAATACTCAGGTGTTTTGCCTTGCCATCAAGGACGTAAGTATAGATTCCTTTTTTACTTTTTACATCCTCATCCTCCATGAGCTCTGAGATTTTGGTCTCGAGAGTTTTCGGGTCGAACTCCTGTTCTTTAAAATCTTTGAAAAGGCTACCCCATGCAACGCCCTTCATCTCCTTTCGATATGTAGGAAAAGTGGCCTTCACCCAGGCGATTATTTCCTGAAAGTACAGCCATAGCCCATTGGCGCTAGGCTTGTGCTGATGCTTCGCCATGTATTCCTCGATGTCACCCTCGCTATGCCACTTGATCGTCGTTTCCAAGTAGTCCTGACGTATGGCCGAGCCGTTCAGATAGTCCCCGCCCAATCCGTATGCCACACAGCCAGTTTTGCTAAAATACCGTTTTGCGTCGGTTACCCAAGAGCCAGAATACACGGCGTTCCTTAATTCTTGGTTAGTCAGCTCCTCACCTGCGATGTTGATGGTCTTAAACCATTCCAGCTTCTCGCTGTCCGTACCGCTACAAAGGTATACCATTACCTTGTAGTCCAATATTTGATCTTGAGTGTCCTTCTGCAAGTTGTGGAAATACAGATTATTGAAAGCAAAGTCACCTTCGACATATTGACAAATAGAGATTGTGCGCTGCTGCCCGTCTATGATCTCATAATCGCCATCTTCTCGCACAGACCAATACATGACATTAAGCGGAAAGTCCCTAGTAACAGTGTCGATGACAGCATCTCGCTGTTTGTCTTTGTAGACAAACTCCCTCTGATACGGTGGCCGGACGTCCAACTTGCCGCCGTATCCAATTACACCGTTCTCTTCATTGTCTTCGTAGCCGTTAGCAAGATCGCGAACGGTTATTTCTTTGAATTCAATCTCCATTTGTGATCTTTTTTACTAAGATTCTTACGTAAGTAGCTTCGTAGTAACTGTTTCCTACGATGTAATGAGTCTTGCTGATCGGAGCAGAATCGATCTTGATTGCCGGAGCGTCGTTCAATTTTGTCACTTCCTTCTTTTCGCCATTTTTATTGACTTGTATTTGCTTGGGATAGGTTTTAGATGCTGCACCGAACCAAGTTTTTGCGATACCAACAATCTCAAACTGGTCGGGATTGTGCTTATCAAGAAAAGTAATAGGAACGCCCATTACGCCTTCGTAATCTACCGGAATATCCTTGGTCTTGTTCACATTGATAGCGTCGTAGTTATCGTAGGTCGGATATTCCTCAGGAGTATATTTTCTATATAGGATCAGATCTTCATGGCGCTTTTTTAGATCTAAGTTGGTGAACCAACAGGCATTGCCCATGCTTCGCCACTTCTGACCATCGTCATCTACCCAATATCGCGTATCCCTCGGTTCATAGTAATCAGGAACTTGAAACGCCATGTCTCCGCTCCTATGACCGAGCCAGATTTTGTTATTCTTGATTAGTGGAAACACTTCTTTGTAGGTGGTTGCGTTCTGGTTTCCAACGATTAGGAACTTCTTGTCATAGTCAACGAGTTGAGCGATATATCGGCGAAACAGGGAGAAAGGAGGATTCGTCACCACGATGTCGGCCTGCTTAAGCAGTTCAATGCTTTCTGTGCTACGAAAGTCACCGTCACTCTCCAGGTGTTTGATGCCTATTTCCTCGGGGTCAGGTATGTTGTTTCCATTCCTGTCACCATCGTATTCCAGGTAAATGGCTTTTTCAGAATCATTCTGGCTAAATCCATCCATTTGCTGACTCTTGTAGCAAGTGGTAATTAGCTTCTTAAGGCCTAGCTTTTCGAAGTTATGTGAGAAGTAATGAAAGAAATTGCTGACACGCGGATCGTCACAGTTGCAGTACACGACCTTTCCTTTAAAATGCTTTTTATAGTGTTTAAGCTCTTTAGAGATGTCCGAAAGCTGGGTGTAGAACTCATCTTTTTTCGAGTTTTTGGCTTTATGTAGACTCCTGTTTTTTGCTTTTGCGGTCATTCAAATACGTTTAGTCCATCTGGTTTGCTCAGAATAGTAAATAATCTAATTAGATCCAGAATTACAACGAAACATCACTCCCAGTTGCTCTCCAAGTACCATTACTAAGTAGCTCATACACCACTTCCGAATCTGGTGGAAGACTTCCCCTATTTGTGCTAGAGTAAAGTCCCTTTGGTCGATTCCACCTTGAAGTGCCAAAAGGGCTGGTGCAAGCTCTTTAACACATCTCGGCTAGATACAAATTCCCAATCTAATCTACTCTTCGCCACGTCCCGTTTGATAGCAGTTCAAACATCACTGTTGCTCCCGTAGGCGGCGGGGCCTCCTCTCCTATCTCAGCCAGCGTAAAGTCTGTAAACTCTGTTCCTCCGTCCGTGGTCACGAGTCTCACGTGTGGCCCATCGGGGATCGAGAACGCTCCTATATTGCTTGTAAGGTCTGATCTAAATAAAGGGTTCTGATTGTCCAGCCTTCTCCCTTCGACGTAGACAGGCGCTCCCTTGCTCTCTACTCTGTATTGATCTCCATCCTGAACGAGTCTAATAAGCCTCATAGGATTCGGTAGTAGATCATCTTCCGTTTCTTCTTGATCTCCCTTCCACAAATACACAATGCTTCTGATTCCTGGCGTTCCTAGCGCCTGAGAAGCTGTCAATCCACTGAAGCAAGGCCACGGTTCGTGATTCACATCATTTGATCCGTCTGTGTTCTGGTGACTCTCGTTCGTTCCAGCCACGTAATTAACGACATAGGAAAGAGGCAATACGCCTTCTATTGAATCCCTAACCCTTTCCCACGTGGCACAATCCCCCCTCTCGGCTGGATCAGGATGGAATGCGTTTATATCGATATTGTGATATATGCTTTCGCCCCAGACAATTTCAACGCCTGTTCCACCAAAAGCATTTCGGGCAAACTCTAGTCTGTATTCAGGTGACCTATTCGTGTGACCTGATTGTTGCCACAATTCAATTATCAAGCCAATCGCATTTTGCGACAGCATGGTTGTTACATCAGGATGCCCACCGGTGTGATACCCGATGCGCTTATTGCCCGTGAATTGTTTGCACTGCCTCCATGCGTCCAGCGTAGCCAACTCGGTAATATCTTTTGGTGCCTGGAAATCACCACCAAAAACCACGGTTTTAACGGCAGGATGAGAGAACAAACCTTTACGACCTAGCTTCTCGCAGTAGGACCTGACTCTTAAATTGAACCCGTCAATATTCCTTCCCGAAGCTCGGTAGATATTATTGACATAATTGTCGATCCAAAGCGGAAGAAAAGAAACCTTCAGTCCAACAGACTGAGCAATATCAATATGGGCTTTTCTGTTGTTTAACCATTGATCCGTTACCGTGTCGATTTGACCAAGATTACCGGATGTAAATGTAGCTCCTTCCCCGTCCCTTGTCTGGGGACGATTGGAAGCGTTGTAGAGGGGGGTCAGCGAAAAGACTACCGCATCAAACCCATCGGCCTTGGCCTTGGTAAGGATCTCTCTGGCTTCATCGTTAGAGCTTCGCCATAGCTGCCAGTTGGTATACTCAACTGTTCTCTGAGCAAAAAGGGATTGGGCGCAAAGAAGCAGCGCTAGGGTTAAGATTCTTTTATTGATGTATTTCATCGTCGTTAATTTAGTGAGCATGGAGGATGATCTCCGATGGTGTAAGCGGCTATAAAGTCATCATGGAACCGACTTTCGAAACCATACTTCGCTTTCTTCTTGGCATTATTACGCCAAGCCACCCATCCTCCAACTCGAAGACCGGACCACTTTCCCCAGCTCGTCAAGAACCCATAGATCTCACGATTAATGATTCGATAGTTACGGTCGGCAATTCTTCGTGGCTTGTCCTGAATCCAATAGTCCCAATCGTGAGGAATCGCACCGAAAGCAGCACCTCCCCACTTGTCGAAGAATGATGATGTGAGTCTTGGCCTAGAATCGCCATCTGAACCGAAGGCTCTAGGCACACTATAATCTGTTCTTCTTTTCCCGTCAAAGACAGTGATCTCGAATTTCTCTAAGAGTACTCCTTCTCCGTCAGGTCTGAATTCTATTCTTGGCCCATGATCAAATCGAACTTTAGTCATCTAACCACCTCTTGTGTTTGATCTTTTTCCACTGGTAGTATCCGGTAAGAATACCTACGACGATTGATATCAAAACTGCAATCACACCCAATATTCCTTGAACGAGTTGTAGGGCAGATAGGCTTCCACTAGTGAAGGCAATTCCGATGCCGATCCAAGGCTTGTTATAAAAGAGAGGCAGGAAAAGAGAACGATATGTTTCATTCATCGATGAGAAAGGCATTGGTGTATTGAGGATTAATATGTTAGAGGGTTTCCGGTCCGGAGTTGAACGTGGCCAAGGTCCTTGGCTTTCCATTCTCCTCCCCAAATCAGTCCCATTTCCTTTGCAACCTTTCCGAAAAGCGCCCAACGCGGATCATTCGATTTCCAAGAGACTTTTCCATCGACTAGGAGGGCAATATCCCAACCTTCTTTGATGTTGTGAGAACTCTCTCCTGGGCCCGCGTTCGTTACTTTCGTTTTTCGGCGATTAGGCTCAGCGGCGAGAAGGATTTCGGCCAGGAATTCATGGCCGGCACGTCTCAATCTTGACGCCTTGTACTTTATCTGCTTGATCGTTCTCCCCGCACGATAGAGAAATGCTTGTTCCTCGTTCGTCCTTTCTGTGTGGATGGTGATGTAGTCGACCCCGTACACCATACCCTGATCGGCGAGCTCCATGATTAGGAGGCCGATTTGGATTTTCATTGGGTAGCGTATTCCACTAAATAGTTTCATTTCTTTACGGGAATACCTGTTGAAGTGAAATCAATGGCCGGTAGAGACCCAAAAGGCAAATCGGCAATTTCCAGAAGCTGTCTTCCGTTTCCAATTAGCCGTTTTTGATATCTGATTTCGGATTGGTTGGCCGCGTTGGTGAATTGCATTCGGTCGTCGATTTTGTTGAATCTCGTAGGGAGTTTCAAGTTGATAAACCGGAGGACGAAGGATAGATAGGTCATCGAAAGGGAGGACCGGATCCATGTCTCGTCCAGGCTTCCACTCGTGCCGTTGATCGCCCAAGAATCCGCAAGGGCAAGGCCCAATACCGTTACCGCTCCTAGATAATTGATTTCCTCGCCACCAACCACGTCGGGGTCGTTTGGTGAGCTTCCCGTTCTAAAGATGATGGATGATGTCGCGTTGGCCTGTTGGTTTTGGACGCAACCTCTTGTGGTACATGTGAGAAACCCGTCCGTTGGCCGGACTCGGATTTCTATGTCGTCGATCATTATCTGATCAGGTGGGTCGACCTCATCGGGTTCGGCCGCTAGTTGGACTTGTGGATTGAACATCCGCAAATCCAAGGTTAAATCACTTTCGGCTTGTATCTCTCCGGTTTCAAGACTGAATAAGTGACTCCATTGGGATCGCTGGGAATAGTCTCCCTGAAAAGCCGTATTACTGTCGGCTATCCAATTGTCGTCGGCGTCGGCGTAGAGTGTACCGAGCCCAAGTTGGAATTGCTGAACGATCGACAGTTTTCCTTCGGAACGATGAATCTTCCACGACATCGCAATCTTGAACTTATTCCCTTCTTTGATGATGGAGGATAGGTCAGTGGTGTTATCTCCATAATCCACCGGAAACGTCGTCAATCCCATTTGGAGCAAATCCCACCTCATCGCATTCCCGGACCCATAGGAAGATGCCTCAAGCGCCCATTTATTATTTGGGGTTGTCATCGTCCAATCGTTTGGATCTCCATTCCCCTGGACGCCGCCGTCGAAATCTCCGTTCGTGATAAGGTTGGCCGATTCGGTCAATTGAATGCACGTTGTCACCGAGGCACAATTGGACGGTTTAGACGGAATACATTCCCTTTCCGATGCGATGCCAATCACCGGAGGTTTGCAAAGATCAATCGACTCCGGACTGGATAGCGCTTTCAACACAGGTTCGCCCACCGTGACGGACGTCAAATTCATCGTCTGCGTGTAGGCGGTCGATGCGAAACGTTGCCAATGTTCTTGACTCAGCACATAGCGCCCTGGGGCTTTCTTTATCGACAGTCTTTTTCGTCGAAGTAAAACCTCGAACCAATCAAATACGCTCATGTCCTCCTTATATTCGGCGGCTGAATGGACTTCTACTTGATCCAACCAACTTCCCGAAACATCGGGATGTGTCCATGAGGTTATGGTCTCGAGCGTTACTATATCCTCATGAGAGATTATGGAAAAGACGCGCGCGACGTGTTCGATGTACGTCCGGCGATTCGTCGTTTCTAGACTGCCAAAGTCTTGGGGGAGGGTCACTCTGTCGAGGAAATACATATCGCATTCCGCGCGAATAGTCACAATCGGCTTTCTAGCACAGCCTCCGCAATGGTCAGCGCAACGTGAACCCGATGGAATGATTTGGCCATCCCACAAAAGATCATCGTTCTCGTCGTAGATATACAAGCGATGGGAATGATCGTCGTAGATGCTGGCGTTCAAAACATTCGAAACACCGGTCCGATCGCGGAATTTCCATTTCACTCCCGACCGCCATATCGGTTGGTATTCGTGCCGACCACCATCGTTGATATGGAGGTATTCTTTGTGGTCTGATTTTCCAAGGACGATCGGTGCAAAACCGGTAACCTCATCTATAAAAAATGGATCAATTGGAATGCCATCTCTTAACCTCAACTCGAATCGGGCGTCTGGCTTGCAAAGCGTCTTCCAAGAGCCGGAGAATATGACGGTATTGTATCCTCTCATGTCGTAAAGCTCTCTTTCTGTCGGACACTGATTTCCCGAACGATGGGTTGGAGGTCGCTATCTAATTGAACAATAGTTGTGTTCTGGATAATGGGAACGGTCTGTGGTATTATCCGGCCGGAAATCGATGCACTAGGAGCACTTGTTGAAACAGATCCAAGATTTCCAAGAGATCCCTGAGCAGCACCTCCGCCGCCCCCAAATCCAAGATTTGAAACAAATCCACCTCCGGCACTCAAAAGAGCGGCCGCAGCTGATAAGCGAAGGGCCTTCCCATAATGTCCGGCAACCGCAGCAGCAGCTGCTTGGGCGGCAAATGATTTCGCAAGGGACGCGAATAAGTCGGCCGTGATGGCTTTTAAGTCTTGTCCAATCTCTACCAAGGCGTCACGATTTCCGGCAAGCGCTGCACCAATTCCACTAGATATGGCGAGTCCTGCCTCTATTCCCAATTCCGTGATCACTGCAAGTCGCTCTTTGGCATAGTCGTGGAATTCAGCAATTTTCCCAATGATGATCTCCACTTCTTCGAGTTCGTCTTCTGCGATAGGACCAATGGCCGGACTGGGTCTATCGAGAACCTCTTTTATTTCCTCTATCTTTCTCTTGTAGGCGTCAAGGTCTTCCAAAATCTTGATCCGACTCGTTGAATCCGGAGAAAAAAGAAACTTTTCCTCGAGTTCTTCAGCAATTTCGTTTAAGAGTGCCAGCGATCCCGCCATCGCTCCAATCTTGATATCTACCTCCTCTAGGTCATCTTTTGACACAAAATGAATCGCCGGTCCTGGCTTCGCAATTTTCTTTTTAATCTCGTCGAATTGTGTAAGACTAAAAGTCGCTTTATCGGCCTTTTCGCCGGAGTCCTTTATGGCGTCGGCTACGCGCGAAATACCTTCGGCGAAATTGTCGGCTTTGTCCGCGAACTCGTCAAAGCCTAAGAATCCGGCGGCTTTCGAGATGAATCCCGTGACGGCCGAGGCGGCATTGATAGCCCATGTGGCGACGTGTACCAATTTGTCAAAGACAAAAGAGAGCGTACCCCCGACGACCTTGGCGAAGACGTCGACGGCGGCGTTGAAAGCAGGATTGGCGAACAGATTCTCAAGGAATCCAATGACCTTTAACAAGACGGGCCCAAGTGTCTTGAATAAAATGCCGTGCATCGTCTTGAATAGGCCGTTGATTCGTTTTCCGGCCTCCGAGTTGTCAGATATGGCACCTGTCATGGCGGAGAAACCCTTTGTGGCCAGGTCACGAACACTAAAGCCGACCTTAGTCAACTGCGTCACCGAGTCGGCGGCTACTTGACTAACCTTGGCCAAACCTCTAGCCAATTTTTCACTCTTGAAACCGTTAATTCTTTTTTGCAATTTCGAAAACGCAGATTCCGTGTCCTTGACGACTTTTATGCCGCCGTTATCCTTAACGTCTAATCCTATTTCAGCTTTTCTCTTGGGCATTCTCTTTGGAAACCATGATTTCGTGTTGATAATGCTCACTTCGGAGCCTGAACCACGTGAGAGATCTCTCCACGGGCCATATGGTGAAAACAATCTGAGCGTCTGAAGGCAGAAGGGAGGCCCGGATCGCATCGATAGAAAACGGCTTTGGCTCGGGCTTATCCTTGTCGTTGGGGTCGTATTGATCATCCCAAACACCAAACATTCCCCGAGCGATCATTTCTCTTGTGGCCTCGAGGAACTTGGAGCAAAGCCTAACAAACAGATCCTCTTGGAACTCGGCTCGAAGTTTCATTCCGCGAGCTCGTCTCATGGGCGTGAATTCGTTTTTCCTGCGTCTCCAAAACTCGACCGATTGATCTTCCACGGAAAGAACCAACGAAAGCGCCTGAGCTTGAGGGACATCAATGACGACGGATTCAACCTTGTCGTTGAACACGTCGTCGATGTGAAACCCTACAATCTTACAAGCCTCGGCTAAATCGTCAAGGGCGAGTTCGTCGGAATATTCATAGTCGAATATTTCCACACTCTAGCACGATGCATCGAAGGTCTCCGAAACAGCGACACAATCGGCGTCGCCGAAGGCCTCGATCCTAACCATCCTGTATTTCTTTTTCTGATATCCCGGATCGGTTGTGATCGCGTCGACACCTGGCTTGATGTTGAAGATGATCTTTTGACCGCCCCTCTCATCGATGACGAGATCCAAGGGTTCTGGATCGTCTGCGATGGTATAGTCGGTGTAGAGCAAGGTGAGAGCTGTATCAATCGCACCGCCTCTATCGGACTTTATTCCATAGGCAGCGCCCACTGTGTACAATCCGAAATTCTGATTTCCATTTGGATTTCGGTCGTCATCCCATTCGAAGGTTGGGGTTTGTGACACGTCTCCAACCACGGCACTCGAATTGAACTCCGCGACTGTCGATTGATCACCGTTTTTTCTAAATGTGAGTTTCCTATACCCACCTCGGACGTCTGTCATGATTTTATTGGTTTAGATTAGTGTTTCAAATTTTGCGTGATAGACCGGTTCTTTTGCTTGTTCGTCCAACCATTCGAGACCGATTGTAAAAGCCTCAATAGGGGAGGCGACGAGTTCCTCTCCACTGACCGTGCATTCGAAATCACATCCCAAAGCGGTGATAAGACCGAGCTTCCCGAGATCATCCTCCTCGGCGGCCGTTAGGATATTGTCGAAAAGACCTTTTCCTGTTTCGGGCAAATCCCATGTATGAATGGGGTCGTGGTATTCCTCGGAATCTGGATCATAAGATGTGATATAGGGCACCTTGCCCGTCGAGTCCCAGAAGCCAAACCAGACGTCAACTTGGAATCGGTGTTCGTATTCAAAGCACCCTGGCGTGTTGGTGTTGTCCTGCATTCCGATCCACGTGACCAAGAAATATTTGACCGTGCAAGACCGCTTGTCCTTGGTTATGAGCATTCGATGCCTCGGAGCGTCTGCATCAATGCTGACTTTTCGCATGGAATGGTCACCACGAAATCCAGCGTCCCACGATTGTAAGTGGCGAGCGACGAACTCAAAAAGGGCTTTATGTTTTTGATCTTTAGACGCCACAGTCTTCGATGGCTTTGATTTGAGCTTTCTCGAGTAATTCAGTGGCTGGATCCAGTTCATCGTTGAGGGCCCTGGCCATGAATGGCTTTTTGGCCTCTTGAATGCCGCTATACACCAAATCAGAACTTTGTCTAAGCTTCCACCCTCCACCATCCTCTGCGATGGTCAAGGTTGTATTGGCGCCACCTATCGCTGATGACAAAACATTGGCTTGCAGTCTTCCCGTCTTGATGCCGACGATATCGGGAGAGCTTCCACTGGTCATGTATTTTGATGCGGCCGTCCGTGCGATCCTTTTAGCAATCGTGCCAAGTGTCGCCTTGACATTATTACCCAGGCAATCGGCGTATTTCGTTAGGTCTATATCAGATTGATATTTAAGTTGGATTTCCACTAGGCTTTTTTAAGTGGAATGAATCGAGGGATTTTTGGGACGTCGCCTCTAAATGCGTTTTTCCCATAGAGGAATTCGAAAGCCTCACGGCCGGATAGCTTTCCTAGGGGCTTCCCTTTGGTATTTTTTGCACCCAAGGCACCGGCGTTGATTTCGTAGTCCTCGACAACGTAGAAATCATATCCTTCCGGCGGCTCCAAAGGGTATTCTGTGGTATTCAAAACACCGAGATACCGGAACGAGCCAATAGGGAATTCAATCACATCATCAACCACGATGGTCGTTCGTTCGCCTGTAACTTTGTTCGGTATCCCGGAACCGGTTATGAGACTTAGATGAGGGACGTTTTTTAATTTAGATGCCATGACGGTATTTAGAATTGTCCTTCGCGAGCTGTCTTAGAAATTGTTTATCGTTTGCGGTCGTCGTGACCGAGACACCGCCACCGACACCGACCGTTCGTGTTTTCGATTGCATTCCCTCAAGACCAACTTTTCTTTCTCGAATGAGATAAAGGGCAGCGCGGAGAAGAATGTCACGCAAGTCCTCGGGCATGGCCGGAGGTAGCTCCGTAAGTGGGCCCGGAGAGGATGTAGTCCGCGGCCATCCCTCGAAATAGGCGTCGGCGTGGGCTTTCACAATGTCATCACTTAATTTCCGTAGGTCGCTGGCCTCATATCCTTCGGGTCTAAATCCTGCGTAGTAGGCAATTTTGAAAGGAGGAGAATTCGCTCCAGTGTAGACGATGCCCTTTTGGAACTCTTGTAGATAGTTGCAAATCTCCAATTGATCACATCCGATCGTTTGGACGACGGGCCACTGGTCACTGTTGAAGATGGAATGTGTTTTGCAAGGTGAACACGTCCACTGACACGCAACTCGGATATATGGCCGCACAATTAGGCGTCGGTTCCAAAAGCCTTCCATGTATGAAATTGCAACCTCTCCCAATCTTTCGACCGTCTCTCTGTACTTCTCATCACACGTGTCCATCTCAGGAATAGAACCCTGCGATTCTTTCACCAAGGTTTCGAACGTAAACATTTTAGAGTACATCCTATTGGCACATTAATTATAGGTAAGAGGAATCATCGGAGCTGGAACGATCGGCAGACGCGGAGTCGTAAAAAACCTTATTTCTGGATCGTCGGTGAATGTGTTGTCAGCTATCGTACCCCCTCGCGTTACGACTCCGTTGAGTTGATTAACATTTCCGGCCGAGTTGGAAATTGTGTTGTTGTTCACAACATTTCCACCTGTTGACCCATTGGCCCAATAGACATAATCGCCCGCAACGTAATTATTGGAATATGTCCCACCGTTCGGTGGATACTGACTGGGCGATGCGCTCACTCTGAGCGGGCTGTTATTAAGAGTGTTTGTCCTGTCGTAGGACGCGATATAGTTATTGTCAAAGGTCTGCCTAGTAGATATAGTGACAGAGGTCTGACCGAGACCAACGGATACTGGTGAGACGGTATCCTGAACATCAGAACTCACGATATTATTCGAGAACGTAATCAGAGAAACGCTGTCCCGGAGTGTTGGCTGATCGGCATATAGTCCGGCTCTCGTAAAATTCGCCAGAAGGTTGTCTGTAATAGACATCTCGTTTTCTGCAATCCCGAAGACGGGAAATATTCTGAAATAGTTTGCCCAACGGATCGAAAAAGTACCTCCATAAATTTTGTTATTGTAAATCGATCCATTAGCTCTAAACGTCACAACTCCATGATAGAATGAGTAACTAGCTGTCGTGTCGATCCCGGAAAGCATTTCGTCCTCGATAACGATCAGATTATTTGCCACTTCAACGCTATCCATTTGGGCAATAAGCAGACTTGAGTTGTACATCTGATTGTCGACCCAAGACACATTGTGGCCTGCCTCATCTGTCGTCCCTGCCGCACTGGTCTCGATATTGCTCTGTCCAGTATTTGACATGACATTATCCCTCACGATGATCTTGGAACGCTCTGGCTCTGAGACATAACTCCATGTTTCTCGGCCTAGTCCCCAATCGTTTCCTTTGTTATAATCGAGAAATCCATCCTCATAGTTCTCGACATAGTTTCCGTAGACTGTCATGCCCATAGATCCGGCTGGCGATCCTGCACCATAGTCAATAAATGCTTCAGGAGAACCAGAAGCGTAGTTGTTTCTAACAACGACAAGAGTCGTGTACAGACTCCATTCCAGTGTCGCGTCCGCATGTCCGAGTCTGTCGTTATCCAGTGCTGTATTGAAGAAGTGGTTGTCCTCAATGTATATCGGTCGTTCGTCAATGGATCTCCCGAAATGAACCGCCGAACCGAGATTGTTCGTGAACACGTTGTTTTTAATAACAGTGCCACCACTATTATTTGAAGGTGCTACAAATTCGCCCGCATGATTTAACAGATAGTTATCATGAAAGAAAGTCTGGCCATGAATATGAACCATAGTAGATGCGTCCCACCTAGCAATGGTATCATTGTTATCCATGTTGCCATCGAACACACCATTCATTATCTCCGTCCCATCGGCTAGGACATCAATGAAGTTTGTCTGTGTCGAAAATGTCGCTGGGAATGAAATCGGGTTCGCGCTATTGCTCGCTGTAACCTCTAGACCGTCAATGGATGTGATGGAAAAAGGCCCGCCGATTGATGTGCCATCATACCCGTCTGTAGTAGAGAAAGTGAACTCCATTCCGACTTCCAAGCCAGCTACAGAATCGAGCGTGTGAACATTCACCACGGATCCGATAATTGAATGCACGATTTCATCTTGCATCGTAATCGTTGCCTCATTAAGATCCCAAGTCTGATTAATGTGCGTAATATCAACTCGTCTCACGAGCTCATATTCTCGACCCGACTCTAAAACGATCGTTGCACCAGCACCACCCGCAAATCTGGTTGAGTCAATTACGGCATTGTCCGTTGCCCCCGAATACCTATAATCCTCAACGTAGAAATCGCCCGAAGTTTGTTTCCAGACTGGCGAACCGCTTCGTATCAAGCACTGCCATTCCTTGTTTTGAATCTGATCTGTGTAGGAATCTCCATAGCGACCGTCGAGAACGTTGCAAGGGATATCATTGACAATCGGTGATCCGTCGCCAACTGTGTATTTTGGGATGTATGTGACGACGGGAAAGGTCGCCCCGGTCTCATTTGTGTAGTCCGCCGTTCCGTCCGCGTTGTCTGATAGGGCTGTGGTCGTCTCGTCGTCAAAGTCTTCAGTTTCGAGTAATGAACCCGCCGAATCTCTAAACTCGCACGTCTTTCCCGACCCCGTCGGCGTACAGGTCCATGTTCCATTTGATGCGTCCGTATTGTCGTCGAATTCCTCGGTTTCTAATAGAGTCCCAGCAGAGTCTCTAAACTCGCAAGTTTTACCTGAGCCTGTTGGAGCGCACGTCCAGGTTCCGTTCGATGCGTCTGTATTGTCGTCAAATTCCTCGGTTTCTAATAGAGTCCCGGCAGAGTCCCTGAACTCACAAGATTTACCTGAGCCTGTTGGAGCGCACGTCCAAGTTCCGTTCGATGCATCCGTATTGTCGTCGAATTCCTCGGTTTCTAAAAGAGTCCCGGCAGAGTCCCTGAACTCACAAGTTTTACCTGAGCCTGTAGGGGTGCAAGTCCATGTTCCGTTCGATACATCCGTATTAATGACCGTTTCGAAGTCTTCAGAATGAAGAAGTACGCCTTTAGAGTTTCTGAATTCGCACGTCTTACCCGATTCAGTAGCCGCACAAGTCCAAGTACCGTTAGTATCTCGGCCGAATATGATTTGGGCATCCACCTCAACTGGAATAATTAGCAATATCAATAGGACTAATCGTTTCATGCAGTTGGTATTTTGATACTGACTTTGAAATTTAGTTTGGTTCCTATTGCGCCGGCGTCGACGGTGAAAACGTTGTCGTTTTCTAGATAAATTCCCGGCGGAAAGGCGTCACCATTAAAGTAATCCTTGAGGCCCCACGGGCTTCCATTCAGCTTGACGTTGTCGTTGTGATTCAGGCAAGTGACAATAAAGTGATGGACGAAGGCCCCTATGCCTAAGCCCCCTGGCATAGCACCGGGATCAAAGGTCCCTCCTTCGGCCACGATGGTAGAAAAGACCTTTATCTTGTAATCATTGTCACAACAATCAGGAATCGCTTGACATTCGCCAGAAGGCACCGTTTTTGAAACAACTCCATTTCCGTCTACCCAAACCTGTGTGATTACTTCACCGTCGCAATAGTAAACTCTAGGTGTGTACTTGACCCCTCCATACAATTTGGGATCGCCTTCAAACCATCCTGTTATGGCCGCATTCGGGTCAGTCATTGTTTATCGCTTGATATAGCCCTTTCGGACAGCTTTAAAAGCGGATTGGCGGCCCCGAGAGACCGCCGTTTCCTTACTTCTTCTTGGGTCTTGGGTCGGAGTCGTGCTCCGTGTAGCAACTTTCTGGGAGTCCGTGCAATTTGTAGTAGCCTTGTGGTTTTTGGGCGACGGTTCCCCATATCTTTTGCTTGTTCTCCGGATGGACATAGGTCATTTTGTAACTTTCAAAACCGCGGACCTTGCCATCTTCGTTATAGATCCCAAAGGATCCATTTCGATTGAAGGTGTGAAATTTAATTGGACCCAATTTCACCTTGGGTTTTTCCGGCTTATTTTTCACTGCGGGAGTTTCGTCCGGAGCGTCATCCGTTGACTCATTTTCAACGGGAGGATCATCAACAATTGGATCGTCGACGGTCTTATCGGTATTTGCTTTTTTAGCCATGATTAGGTTGAGTTTAGACTGCTGCCGTTTCGATTTGGATAATGGTGTCTTGTCGGGGGAAACCGACTCCGAAAGCCTCAATAGCTTTCATCGCTGTCTTATTCTCCTGGAATAATGCGTGGGCGACGGTGTCACGGTCTCCGTTGCCGTCAAGATCAAAGAGTGTCGCGTCCTTCGAAATCGAAATCTCGAATTCCTTTTCGTCTCCGTAGTAAAGGAAACTAGGATCGGCAAGACCAATGAAGGGGAGAGACACCGCGTCTTCGGCGAATCCAGGAAGGACGCTTACCTCGACAACTTCACGACCCCAAATCCGAGGAACATCCATCGTAGATGTTGGATCGGAGAAGATGAATCGACCGTTTGCGTCTGTAAGTCCTCTCAAGACAGTTGGAACGTCGGTTCCAACAAACCATTTTGCATTTTTTCGACTTGATCGCGGCATTCTTCCGAGAGCTAGGTTTAAATCTTGGAACGTCAAGTCAGCGATGGATGTCATTCCAACGGGCATCGTGTAGGTATCAGCTCCGGCGAGATTTAACAAGCCTGTAAAGTTTCCGAATACTGGTGAACCGTCACCGATAAATCCGGCTTTGTCTTCAGCTTCCGAGAACGCCTCGCCAATCATCTTGGCGATATCGGACAACTGAACTAAAGTCTGGTGTCTGTTGAAGGTGTCGCACCATGGCAGAATCGCGCCGAGCATTTCGGCTTTCATCGTATCCTTTCCAAAAGTTGCCGATGTAAGTGGAACGGGTCTGCACTTGCCAATCCAAAAGGCCGATGGCTTAGAGGCTACGTTGAACAAGTTGATTTCGCCCGTTTCGATCGGACCAATGTTTCTCCAGTACTTTCTAACCACTCCATACTCCTCTGCGGCGACGTGAATTTCAGCAAAGAAAGCTACAGGAACGAGAAGCGTTCCGGTTTCTGGATTGGCGGGATCGACGGTTGTCAAGAGTCGGAAGACTTTCGCTTTTACACGCTGCTTGGCACGTTTGGGAATGTCGGCGTCTTCGATGAATTGGGCGGCTGCGCGAATCTCAGCACCGAATTGATCTTCGGTCATTTTCATTCGCTTGTCAGTATATGCTGTCTCAAGTCCAGACGAATTTGAGCGACCGAGCGCCTTCATGGTCTGAACCTCTAGAAAATCAACGGCGTGATTTCTCCAAAGGGGAGATACTTCGCCAATCACATCCGCTTGGATACTACGAATTGTATTTTCCAAGGTGATCGGTGCGTCGCTAGGTGTTGGTGTTGCCGTCGGAAGGATTTGATTCGTGTCGGAAATTCGGGATTCCAATCCTCGCGTTACCGCCTCATTGATGATTCGGGTCAAGCTTTCATTATCCGGAACGGGCACCTCGGCCGGGGGAGTTTCCTCACCTTCTTCTCCGGTATTGCCACCAATAGCGCGGGTTGCACCTCCGACGGCTACTCCTTCTGCCAATGTGGTCAATGTATCAGAGTGTGACGTCCATCCATCAAGCCAATCTATGCACACAGAAATCGACCCCATATCGACACCTTGTACATCGAAAGCGTAGACTGAGCCAAGAATCAAGACCGTTAAGGCCGATATGAATTTGAAATATTTTGAGTTCATCAGTTTAGTTATTAGCGTTGGCCAAGAGCCGTTTCTAGGGCTTCCTTGACTATTCTTTCGACTTCTTTGGGGTTGATGGTTCGAACGCTCGGTTCTGGTTGAGCGACGGGAGCGGACGGAGAAAGCGACCGTATTTCGGTCTTGAATTCCTCGATGTCCATTCCAAGTTTCGAGACCGCCTCGAGAACGGGGTCCTGATATCGACCCGTTAGTTTTTCGGCGTGCCGGATGACAGATCGATTTCTAGAGATCGATGCGTCGGAGTTTGATGGAGAAGGAACGAGAGACCACTCGACGAGCTGCCACTCGTTAAAGACCCAAGCCTCCAAGGCCTCGTCGTATTCAAATTCTTTCCAATTCGGCTCGATACCGACGGACGCTCCACGAATCCAACCTTTCAAGGCTTTTCGCTTGATGTGCATCACTTCGTCGTGATCCGTGTCCCAATCGCCTGGCGTCATTAAGGCGGTAATATTGGAACCGTCTCGGGAAATACTCGAGCCACCTAAAACGAGATCGCCGTGGAAATAGCGAACGTGATTGTATTTCTTGTAATAGGAAAAGTCTGCGCCCTCGGCGCGAATGATCGTCCCGTAAGAATCGATACCATCGGTGTTGATGGTCCAGGACATATCATCGGTTTCGGTGTTGTGATCCGACGTGACTTCGAAAGCCCTGGTATACAAATTGGGTGCTGTGGCGGTGTGGCCACGCTGGGTCGACTCCGTGCCATAGGCTTCGGCGTCACTGCGTGCGAGAGTTAGGAGATCATCATTCGGAACGTCTAGAGTGTTAGCAAAAGATCGAAGGGTGTCCGGGGAGGGAAGGAGAGTCCTTCCGGCCATAATGGAATCAATTTCCGATGTCTCGATAGTCGCGTCAGTCGCCATTCTTTGCAGAATATCGAGACGGCTTGATCCGTCCGTTGCGAGCTCGTCAACGCGGCTTGATAGAAATCTAGAAAGTGTTTCTCGTCGAGGCATTTCCAAAAGTTTGGTACAACCAACTATTGGAAATCAAGTAAATATATTTTAACCGCCTTGTCACTCCCGACTTCTCGGGTATACTTCTTTGAAGGGGTAAATCTTAGCTTTTTGGAGAAATGATTTGGACGCCGTGGCGATTGACGGTGGAGTAATCAACGGGTCTTTCGTGAACCAAATTATGAATCGTTTTGGCCTTCTTTTGCCCGTCGTACTTAGCTTCTAAGGCCTCGCACGCCTCCAAAGCCGTCATGCCTTCGCTCTCGCGTAAACGCCTGAATTCTCGACGCAACTTCGCGTTGAAAATGTATTCGGCAGTTTTCGTGAATATTATTTCTGCCTCTTTTTGGGAAAGATTATCCGGAAGTTTGATCTGCATCTATCGCGTCGAGGGGTTGGAGTTGGTGGTTGACCAAGAGTCTATCCGTACCGGGAATAAACTTCTTTCCATCGCGCGCGCGGATCTCTGCGATGGTGTCGATTCCGGACCGAATAGCGATCTCGTCAATCTCTTTCTGAGTCTTTCGGCCGGTCGGTTTCATTTCGTCGGCTTTAATTCGGAGCTTGCCACGTTCAACAACCTTGAAGGCGTCTTCAAAACACACTATGAGCTCGTCCTGCAAATCCTTTGCCCGATTGTTAGTAAAAAGTTCGTAGAGTGACAACTTGGTGTTGTCGGACGCGGCTCGACTGTTGTCGTCTTTGAATAGCGTCGTGGGTACACGAAAAAGAATGTGGAGGTCTTCTCTGTTCATTCCTGCACCGGTCACATATTCCAAGTCTCTGCTTTTTATCTGGAGTAGCTTAGGAGTAAGACCCTTTCCAGCTACGAAAGGTCGATCCCTTCCGATATTTTCGTGGCCTTGAAAGTCCTTCATAAATCTATCTTGAAAGTCTCTCGCTTGGGCGGCTGAGATTTCCTCGTCCGTTGTAAATCCAATTCTTGGAACTCCACCGTCTTGAAATTGATTTCGACGATAGATTTTCATCCACTTGTCGATGTCAATTTCATAGGCGGCGGCCTCGATTACTGAACAACATTTTTGGGGGTCTTCCGGATGTTCGTTTCTAAACCAAAGAATGTCATCTTTATCAATCTCAACGTATTTCCTTTTTGCGTGGTGCATATAGTACACCTTATAGTGAGAGACCGAGATGTCTTGATTGAATACGGGTTCAACCGTGAAATACTTTTTCCACAGACGCTGGAGCTGGACCGGGACTCCTAGATCATTTCGAATGATGAAAAAGAAGCACTTTCCGTCCAAATCGAGGCTAGTTTGAAGCCATTTCCAGTTTTTACGCGGTCCGGATCCGTCCATGGTGCCCAATAGACGAACCCAAGGATGTGAGGGAAGAATTTTTTCCCATTCTGATTGACTGGTGCATCTCTCAACGGTGGCCGTTTCCATTGCAGTCGCCACTTCGTCCGATCTTAGATCGACCAAATAGGAAACCCAGCCGATGTAGGCTCCACGACTGAGAATCTTTCGATTGGTCGACATTCCCGGTTTGCACGGGGGACAAAGGGAAGACGTTTGAAAGGAGCTGACTTGTTCGGTTGACCTGGTTAATTGGACTTGGCGTCGAATATGGGTGAGAGCGGAGATTTGGTTCATACAGAAGCCTCAAAAACAGGTAATTGAATGGTTCTCGCCATCGTGAACGAATCGTGTATCACTTTTGGATCGTCATCGAGGGCGGTTTTGCAAATGTGATCGTTGAATTTTGTTTGTTCGTCTCGTAGAGAACCGACTTTTGATTGAAGTCTCGAAAGTGCAACGGCTGTCTTATTAGCTCGTCGGTTGCAAAGGAAAAAGGTGATTCCAAGTCCGATATTTGCCATGACGGAGACGGTCGCTATGATGAGGGCGGCCGTCAGCATGGGCGAAAACCAAAAAATGGGCTTTTATACAGACACCCCAGTACGGACGGGACTATGCCCTCGGTTCCTAAAAAAAGGGGGTACCCCTCTCTATGTTCTGAGCTGGCGCATTCAACTCCTCTCGTCTCTATCGAATTGAAGGCGTGAAGATCTGTGTCAACAATGAACAAGGTCTTGTCATCGCCTCGTGACGTAGCCCTGATTGCAATAACTCTAGGCATAGAATTGGTCTAGTGGGTTTCCGCTCTTCTTGACGAAATAAAGTGTAGCATATCTTCCGGCATTCATCCCATGGTCTTTGTAATCTACCGGACGATCTGTCAACTCTCCGGTCTTCTTGTTGAAGATGAAACAATACTCGTCTCTCTCCTCCAGTAGATTAAAGGAACGTCTTGTAACATGGAGTTTCATTGAATTAACTGCATTAAGACCGGCATCAATGGCTTTGTCGGCTGATACCATGTTGAA
This sequence comes from Rhodothermales bacterium, assembly GCA_965250215.1. Lineage (GTDB taxonomy): Bacteria > Bacteroidota > Rhodothermia > Rhodothermales > DATKEJ01 > CBDFNN01. Next base: position 1,959,633 of record CBDFNN010000004.1, read on the forward strand.
TTCGGCCTTTTTAAGCGACTCCATCTCTGCTTTGCTGGCATAGTCGTATAGGATTGGCTCATGGTTGTAGTCGCCGATTGTCTTCTTCATCTTCTCCACCATGTCATTGAACTCGAGGTGAGACTCATAGATCAACTCATCCCAATGGGCATGATATCCGCCCTCTCTATCAAAGAATGTGATCCGAACAAGACAAGTCGGATGATTCCATCCTCGGTCAATGCCATAGATAACCCTTCCACCTTCCGGTACCTCGTCCACCAGCTCCCAATTGGGATGAACTAGATCGTCATCTATCTCCGGATACTCTCCATAAAGTATCATCCGTTTCAGATTGGGATTGAGTTCGGCTTTCTTCTCGATGGCTTTGAGTGCTCCCTCTCCGTAGAACTTATTATCGTACACCGATGAGACCTCGAACAGTGTGTCGTCGGTCTCCATTGCCTTTGGATACTTCTTTCTCAGCCACGGCGCGCGCTTCCGATGAGGGTTCCATGAGCCGGTCAACTGTTGATAGGTTGGGAATTCATCACCTCGGAGAGACCCATCAATATCGTCAATGTCCTCCTCGCTGAATTCGTCCATCTCGTCGATGTTGATCCGCGTCAACCCGACCATTGACTTAATAATACCGGGATTGTCGAACCCCTTAAAGATCATTTGAGAGCCATTCGCGAAATCCGCGTTCATATGGCTTTTGGTGATATTGACCTCCTCAGGTGTTAGACCCAATACGTCATTGCAAACCTGTTTGCACAAAGCAAAGCATGATTCGCGGAGTGTTCGTTCGACTTTCCTGAGCCTGAGTACCTTCTCTTTTGGGTTGGCAAGACAAGCCAACACTTGTTTTGTCATCAGCTCGCGGCTTTTGGCTGATCCCCTTGAGCCGCGATTGAAATAATAGCGCTTGTCCCATTCGTACATCGATCGATAGGCCCGATTGAGACCGATCTTGATATTGACTATCTCGACCTCCTTGGGTTGGGACAGCTCAATCTTTGGCGCTGCTGCTCCCATTGGCTAGTTCCAGATTACTTCCAGAATAAACTTTTTGTCTTTTACCTCCTTCACGTCGAAGCCGAGAGACTTCTCCATGGCCTTTAGTGCTGCCAGTTTGTCGGTGTGTCGAGCCCGCCTATTCTCAACAATCTTCTTTCGCTGTCGCATGATGTAATCACGATCGACACCGTGTTTTGCCTGAACCTCAACAGCGATCTCCTTTCGGTAGGCGATGACATCGTCGCGCTTCTTCCATTTTTGGGCCATCCTGCCAGGATGTTTTGCCTTAGTTAATCCTTCCATGGCCGCAACATCGGTCGACCCTTGCTCCTTTCGCTCGGCGAAAAGTTTGTGTTTGGGATCAATCTTGGTGTTCGCTTTCCTAGCCATGATTCAATATTACTACCTTTTGACTCGTTGCCTCAATGCCAGTCCGAACAAGCCAAGAAAAAATGGACCCAGTAAAGATTGGGCAATTCTTACTAACTCGCCCGATTGTCCGTAAGGAGCAGGATTTCGCGGTCTGAGAAAGAATAGATTCTGAAAGCTATAGACCAATGATTCTGCGTATGCGTGAGTTGTTTCAATTTCGCTCGAAAAGGACAACCCATTAAATTTGAAATAGACAGCTCCTACAATAAAAATACCAGCGAGCCAAAACAATGGCGTTTTGACCCTCTCACCGTAACCACTAAAAATTTTGTATAGAAAAGGTATAGTCTTATTGGCTTTGGTCGTTCTCGATTTCAATCGGCGCATCTCCTTTTCGCGATAGTGGAAAGCTCCAGCGGTCGCGTAATCACGTGCGTTTTCATAATTGTATTTTAGATCTCTATACAATATCTCAAGCTTTTCAAATTGCCTTTCCGCTTTCAAAGTGGATCTCTCATCGTACAACGTAAAATTACCGCGAGCATTTGACCAATTAACGGAAATAAACTCGGCTCGACGTAGATCGGTGTTTAGAAATGATACGTTCGCGAGATTCGCGTCTACAAGACGACAATAAGCCTTGTCATTTAGCCAGGTCAAGTTCGACAAGTCCACTCTCGAGGAATTATTGAACACCAAATGTTCTACAGTTTTGTCTTTCCAGCCCTTCAGTTCTAAAATATTGCCAAAATACGCCCCCGCGAAACTAACTTCGCCCTCTCCTTCAAATCGAGAATTGGCGAAGAACGAGAACTTCTCATCGCCAAAGGTGGCATCACGAAAATTGGTATCGTCGCCACTAAATATAGTCAACTTGAATCGTGACAACGATCCTCGAAATGTGGCATTTTGGAAAGAAGCATTACAATCGAATGTTGTGTTATCAAAGAGTACGCCTTTCTTAAAATCACAATTGACAAAAGAAACACTATTTCCTTCAAATTTTGCATTTGAAAAATTTTGCCTCTCTTGACTAAAGTCTCGACCTTTGAACGAGGTTTCTCCTTCTAAAAATTTGGCGCTCGAAAAGTCCAGAATGCCCTCTGTGTCTTTTCCAGAGAAGTCAGTTAAATTGGCGCGGAATCGCGCGTTGCAAAAGGATAGAAAACCTCTTAAAAATGCATTCGAAAAGTTAGTCTTTTCGCCAGTAAAAATGGTTCTATCAAACTCGGACCGCGCGTCGAATATTGCGTTGCTAAAGTCAACATCTACAAGTGTAGCTTTCTCGCATTTAATTCCCTTGCGGAAATAAGCATTTCTAAAATCTGCATCTTTGATTTCTCCCTCAAGTTGAAGCTGCACCGGGAAACGCACGCCTTGGCAGGAGTAACCATATTCATTAATATAATCCTGCCATTGCTTCTTAAAATCCTCTTTCTGACTATGATTATTCGGCTGGAATAGTACAGGGTATTTATTCTTTCTCTCTTCCAAATTGATTCGATCTCAGTTATTCCGACGTTAGATTTTATTGTGCTAATGTATAATAAACACAACCGCTAGAATTGCCTACAATTACAAGGTGAGGCTGTCGGAATCCGATACGGTTCCCATTCGTCGTCTTTTTTGACATCTCCGAACCATTCCACCTTCACTTTTCCATCTTTCTTCCAAACCCGCCCCAACCAATTATAAGCTTTTCCCAATACAATGAATTCATCAATAGAGTGTGGTTTCTCGTCACCGGGGCGGACAAACGCAATCCTTGGCCCATCCGCGCTTTTTCTTCCTGGGTGAATGGGTAACCATCCATAAATGTGGTTCCCGTCGGTCTTCTCCGTGACGGGGATTACGTCAATCACCGGATCGGTTTTGAATTGTTTAAATATCTCTATTTGTGCAAATGGACCCTCATCATCTTCCCCCTGGACAATTCTTCCGCAAACCCCGTCTGATCTTGAGAGGAGGTGCAACACACTCGCGGTTGTCTCCGATCCATCACGACCTACTCGAACGATTGCTGGGTTTCCAGAAAGTAGTTCAGGGACGTTTATTTTAATTGCTAGCCCCACTAAACTAGCCCTGTTGATTCGTTCCGAATAAATTCCATAGGCCATTTTTCAACAGATCCAGCGATGGCCAATTGTAAACCCTCAACTCTTCGATATGGATTGATATTCGAGCCATAAAACGTTTCAATATTCTCGAGGATCATTTCGGCGATATTGTGGCCATCATCTAGAATGGCTCCAAAACCCCTCTGATGTTGGTCTTCAATGTGACATTTGAAACACCACATCGGACTTGAAGGAGATCGGATCCCTTGGGCTTTCCACCCTTTATATGGCAACCGACTAGAGCCTCGAACCAGTGACCACACTTCTGGCATATTCCGCCGCCTTTCAAGAACTCACAAAATTTGGGGTCTCGATATGTTGTTGGCTTAGGCAACACTCTAGTGTTGAAGGCCCAAAGGGAAGACTATTCCATACCACATAGGTATCCCAAGGAAATAGAAAATGGAGAGGGCCAAAAAGATATTGTAGGCCAGTTTGTAGGCCGGTGTAGCCCTCAGTAGCCGGACTTTGGAGGGGAGAGAGAGGGAAAAACCCTGTATTCTTGGGCTGTCAGGGGTCGAGAGGGGGTAGGTTCTACTCCCGCTCTCGGTACTGTAGTAGGCTATTTGTAAGACCCACGGGGGATATTTCGATCTTTTTGCTAAATGTCTCTCAGGAAAACTGGTATCGCAGGACTGGCCGGATAAAAGGTACTCTTTAAGCGATTAACCCATCACTCATATTTCCTCCGGGCTGAATAAAATGACTTCCTTGACTCGAGTAAGTAGCAGGCAAGCGTAGAAATTTGGAATAGGTTCTTATCGTCCAGGAAACCGGACCCCTAAAGAAGTAGCATTCGGGAGTAGCGACCTTGTCAATGTCCTTTTTATATTTTTCTGCCGTCCCTTTTGATAAATGGAATTTCAACTCGTCACTGTTCTCAAAAGTCTCATGAATGATTAAGGCATCTTCACCAACAACTTGATACACTTCAAATCTCACCAAACCTTTTTCCAAGGAGTAGGCATCCGTTCCTACCCGTTGCCACCAGTAGATTAATTCCTCCAAGGCGCTGGCATCGTCAGGTTTGCAGGTCCATTTGGCTGTTACTTGAATGGCATTCTCTGGATCAGGTCGTATATAATCGTCCTTAACATATCCGAACAGTAGTTCTCCGAATACACCGGGTACATCTACTCCATTAATTGCTTCTCTGGCTGCAATAGGTATGGATGCACCTCTAAGCAGGTGAATTTCTGGCCTTGCTACTTTGGTGAGTGCTTGAACATGTTCATCAGCTACGGTTGAAAAATAGTCTGTTAATGCATCAGAATTCTTAAACACGTGATGCACTAGTACGGCGTCCTGACCTACTGCATGATTAATTTCCGTTGACAAGATCCCATCAAAGTTTTTAGCACCCAAATGGATGTCCTCCCACTTTCTCAACATCTCATTGGACTCGGCGGATTTTCTGAACAGCCCCCCTTTTTTACCAGGTATCCATTTACCCGTGATACTAATTTCCTGTCCGAGTTTTATGGGTTCTGCCATAAAATGAGGTAATGCTTCTCTAGATTCAGTCATTTGCTTTCGTTTATAGAGTCGATATTCGTGCGGTATATCCACTTTGATTAAATTAGCTATCGGAATATATGTCGTAAACGTATACTAGAAAGGTGTCGTTTACGACATTTTATGGGCTAGTTTGCGCCATGGGCCGATTCCAGGATTCTCTCAAGCAAGTGAGTTATAACGCCCTGGCTACGGGCCTAGTGGTTATCTGAGAATCAATCTCTCGTTGTCTGTCTGAGGCCTTCATAGACTACGATCCCGACTGCGTTTGCTAAGTTCAGGCTTCGAACTTTATCGCTGAAAAGGGGGATTCGGTAGGTTTTGTCCAAGACTTCCTGCAGTAGGTCCTTTTCCAGTCCTAAAGACTCCTTTCCAAATATCAAGAACATGTCTTCTTCGAAAGGAATGTCCCAATACTCTTTGTCGCCATGACTAGACAGGAATGCCATTTTTTTGCCTTGATGCCGATCAAAGAAATCTTCGGCAGAATCGTAGTAAGAAACATCAAGATGGGGCCAGTAGTCTAGGCCGGCACGTTTGAGTTTTTTATCATCGATCTCAAATCCAAGAGGCTTCACGAGATGAAGACCATTTCCAGATCCTAGGCATAGCCGTCCTATGTTGCCCGTATTGTTGGGAATTTCGGGATGAATAAGAACGATGTTCAGCATTGTTTTTCTAGATGACTATTCCCACGTTCCAAGAAGGGGAATGTTTGAACAAATGGGTCAGGGACAAGCAAGGCCATGATATTCAGGAATCAATACGGGATTTCTCGAAGTACTCCACTCATGTTTCGTGTCATTTCAATTCTAATACTCCTTCTAACTAGCCAAGCTTTGGTTTTGGGTCAAAGGACGGATCGAATCGATTTCAATGGACAGGATTTGTTTTTAAGCGGAGCCAACATTTCGTGGGTTCGCTATGCACGGGATATTGGACCTGGAAACACGAATCTTACTCGTTTCAATGAGATCTTTTCTGAGCTGCATGAAGCAGGCGGCAATAGTATGCGTCTATGGTTGCATATCAACGGGGAGAATACTCCAGAATGGTTTGGCCTTGATGTAGTTGGGCCAGGGGAGGGGGCGATAGATGATTTGAGAGACATTCTCGATCTAGCTTGGGAAAACGATGTCGGCCTTGTGCTTTGTCTTTGGTCATTTGACATGCTACGTTCCTCGAACAGTGAGTCCATCAAAAATCGAGCTCGCAATCTTCTCCAGGACCCCAGCAGAACCCGTACTTACATCGAGAATGCTTTGACACCTATGGTGCAAGAACTTGCCGGCCATCCTGCTCTCATTGCGTGGGAGATATTTAATGAGCCGGAAGGGATGAGTGACGAGCTGGGGTGGGGCTTTGTAGAACATGTGCCCATTTCATCAATTCAGCGCTTTATCAACCTGACGGCAGGTGCCATTCACCGAGCTGATCCCCGGGCTCTAGTCACAAATGGATCATGGTCCTTCATTGCCTCCACGGACTCTAATCCTTCTATGACGGAAAATGAAAACCGAGTTGAATTGAGTCAGCTAAAATTGGCTGGTATCAGATCAGATTTAAGTATGCGATATCGTCATCCATTTTCCATGGAAGAGGCGAAGGAATTCTATTCAACCCTTCATGCCAAGACCAATTTCAACTACTATACCGACGACAGACTTCTTGCCGCCGGTGGTGATCCTGATGGCCACTTAGATTTCTACGGCGTCCATTACTACGAATGGGCTCAGACCTCGCTATCTCCCTTTCACCAAGGATTCGAGACATGGGGCTTGGACAAACCGCTTGTTGTGGGGGAGTTCTTCATGGGTGGAACGGCCAGTGGATCGGGGGATGGGAATCCAGATTTTATCCATGGGATTTTCTATCGAGATCTCTATCCCCAGTTACATATTCTTGGCTACGCTGGCGCCTTGGGATGGCAATGGTACAATTATCCTCGGAATGGAGAGGGAGTTGAGAATTGGCCTCGAATCTTGGAAAGTACAGCAATAATGAGAGATCGATATCCTGAGGATGTTGTTATCGAAAGGGCTGATCCTGTGAACAAGGATAAAGAGATTCCAGCCTCAAAAATAGCAATTTCTAGCTACCCAAATCCCTTTGCGATCTCGAGCACTTTGTCTTTCACGCTGACCGAGCCAACTGTAGTTAGACTAGAGATCTATGACACTCTGGGAAGAATCGTCAAAGTACTCGCGGATGAAAACCTTACTGTTGGAGAGTATCGCTATGAGTTTACACCTCTCGATTTCTCAACAGGTGCTTATTTATTTCGATTCAAGTATGGATCGGAGTCAAGTTTGGGTTTGCTGTTCCTGTCAGCCAATGTCAACTAATCACTGGCATCTAACCCAAGACTCACAACTCAAAACCCACTACTCCTTCGGTATCAGTCGTTCGATTCGACCATCCTCACCGTCAACAGCGATATAAATATTGCCATCTGGTCCGGTTAATACATCTCTTGGTCTACCATCAATCTTGGTCAAAACCTCCGAGTGAATAACTGAATTTCCGTTCAGCGTCAAACGATGCAGCTCGCCGAATTTGAGTGAAGTGACGAAGAGACTATTCTGCCAGTCTGCGATATCTCCTGTGTAAAAGCTGATGCCACAAGTTGCAATGGAGGGTTTCCAGAACCAACTAGGTTGCTCCATTCCTTCCTTGGCTGTCACCTCAGTTAAGACAGAGCCATTGTAGTTAATACCATAAGAAATTACCGGCCAACCGTAGTTTTTTCCCGATCGAATGTGATTTAGCTCATCGCCGCCTCTTGGTCCATGCTCTGCTGCAAAGATCTCACCTGTGCCGGGATTGATGTCCATTCCCTGCGGGTTTCTGTTGCCATAGGTGTAGAAAGATGGGACAACATCATCCATTCCAACAAAGGGATTGTCCGCTGGAATTTGTCCGTCGTCGTGAATTCTGTGGATACCAGCATTCGGCATACTGCGGTCTTGAGCTCTGTCTCTTTCGCCTCGATCTCCGACACTGAAGTATAAAAAGCCATCCGCATCGAACACGATTCGCGAACCGAAGTGCTGTCCTTTTTTGCTATAGAATTCTTCATCGGCTTTCCAAATGACCTCAAGGTCTTCGAGAGCGCCACCCGTCAGTTTACCGCGAGCGATCGCCGTAAAACCCAGTTTCTCTTCTCCATCCATCATTTGATCGGAGAAGGATAGGTAAATCGTATTATTTGCCTCGAAATTCGGGTGGACTTGCACATCCAGAAGGCCACCTTGGCCGCATTCGCAAACCTCAGGTGTGCCCGTAATAACCGATGCCGTGCCCGTGTTATCAATCACCTTTAGCACGCCAGCTTTCTCAGTAACCAAGAGACGGCCATCTGGAAGAAATGCGATACCCCAGGGAGCGGATAGTCCAGAGGTGAAGACCTCTTGATCAAACTCGACCTTGTCTTGGGCGGCAACGCTTGTACAATGGACGAAAAAAACGGAGAGAAGTAGCAGGAAGGAGAAAGATCGTTTCATAGGTATTTGTATTCTTTTTATGCCATCATAGTACGCAGAGTATCTTCAAAAATTCGCTAGTGTGCTCGATTTTCAGTTGATAAATCAGGTCGAATTGTGAAGGAAATCCAAAGGCTCTCTTGATCGCTCTCGAAAGGTACTCGCAATAGTTACCACAAACAAAAAAGGCCGATCATAATGACCGGCCTTTTTGAAAACTCGATTTAGTTTACCTCACCACGAAATATGGGATTTGTGAACTAATTCCTTTCTCCGCAATGTCGAGTATATACATGCCTGGAGACAGTTGGGAGACATCGATCGTCTTCGTGACTGCTTGACCCTCCTTGACAACTCCGCTGTAAAGTGTTTCTACTTCCCGACCGAGTTGGTCTATTAAGCGAACATGGAATTCCTCATTGCTGTTTGACTGAAGAGTGAATGTCGATGAATTCGAAGCTGGATTCGGGTAGAGAGCGAATTCAGATTTCAAGCTACGATTATCAACTAGTAGAACTGGAGAGTAGCTGGAGCGTCCGTCGATATCAAGCATCTTCAATCGCGTCTGGAAGAGACCGTTCGGCATTGATGAATACTCATATCGATACTGAGTTTCGATGGATTCTCCACCTTGGCCCTCAACGAATGCTATCTCTCGGAAGTCCGCCTCTGCATCTGCCATGATTTCAATCTGGAAGCCAGAGAAGTCAGTTTCAGATCGAGTTGACCAAGTGTAGACAGCTTGATCTTCATCCATTTCTACATTGAAATCTATTAGTGAAACGTCCAACAATGTTTCTTCGAGTCCATAATCAAAATCAGGGTTGCTTCCACCCGGAGGTAGAGTGTCCGTGATAGTTGTTGGAGTCGTCGATTCAGCATAGAGATTTGATCCCTCATTAAGCTTCCTTGCAACAGGAGCAGGGCAGACAGGGTCGGATAGAATGATCTCTGCTATTTGCAGATCGAGGAATGCCTCCACAATAGGATCGTCGATATTCATTTCCACGGTATACTCTCCACCTGGTAATCCGTCGACGTAATAATTTCCAAAAGAATCCGTCGTGCGTGTTGCTACCGAAGCGCCATCGAAGATTATGTCGAGAGGAGCGCCCTCAAGTCCAAGAGTAAGTTCGGTTGCATCAGCAATTCCGTCGCCGGTGCAATAGTCATACCAGACGAAATCACCTATGATACCAGGCACGATTGTTCTGTAGGGAATATCGAAACGGTAAGGGGCGCAAGTAAGATCAATGTCGATAGTCTGGCCATTAGTTTCGTTTGTCGCGATCAAACCAGCAGGGATAGTTGTTTCGTTGACGTCGATATCGTATAGACCTGGGCTTGTGATCGTAAATTCATAGCTTCCATCGGCCGCGGTAGTTTCAAACCCAATTACGTTTCTGTTGTCATCTCTAAGCTTGATAAGTACACCACCGATTCCTTGTGGAGCGGCTGCATCCTGATTGAATACCGTTCCAATGAGTGAATAAGGACCTGGACAATCAGTAGGTTGACCACAAGTGATTGACTCGAAATCTGATCGGTCGGAACCGGCTCCGTCATTGATGTCGCCGAGTAGAACTCCCACACCAGTTAGCAGATTGACTTCGTAGACCTCACTTGAATTTGGACCTTCACCATTTCCCGTAGTACCGGCACTTTCGCCAGTAGAGACAATTAGCACACCTGCGTGAGTGAAAGTCATGCCTTCAACGTCATCAATATCACCATAGGGCATGTCCAATTGAACTGTAGAAACGACCGATCCGTCGAGAGGATTGATTTCGACTAAAAAAGTACCATCTGAATTACTTGTGTTGACAGCGCCATACAGTCTGCCTGTAAAAGGATCGACCGCGATGTCATCAACGTCAGCAAGTCCAGTTGTTGCAAGAGTCGTGATGGTGCTTGTGCCCAATGAGGTCAGAACACATGAGTCATCGATTCTAACCGTAATAAGCTGATCCTCAGGTTCTCCAGCTCCACCGGCACCTCCGCCGGGGCTACCCGTACCAAGCCGATCACTGATGTAAAATGTGTCAGTGCCACGGGAATAGCTAAGTCCGTCGATATCAGTCGCTCCAGGAACGACGGCGCATAGACTAGCATCGGAAAAATCGGTGTCGTCTGATACCCATATTTCTGTTCCATTTCCGAAATAGAGTTTATTTCTACTCGTGACGAATTCGGATGCCTCAGCTAAATTTGTGCCCGTAGGACCATCATCAGAAGCGGTATTTGCTATGTCAGATAAATCTAGAGAAAAAAGAACATCACCGGTGCTTCCAGCTTCTCCAATTGCCGAATCGGATATTGCAAAACAAGCTCCAGCAGCGCTCTGGGCTCTAAGAGTTTGGTTGTAGCTTGCGCAAAAAACAAATATGCACGGTAGTAATAGTTTTAGTAGTTGATTCTTCATTGCATCTCGGATTGAGAGACCTCTTGATATTTTGATCTCGGATTGAACGTGCCCTGCTCTAATCTCAAAAGAGCTTCCTATCATCAGATCATCATCATTCTGATAGAGTGGTATATGACCACTCAATAATATAGTAATAATACAACCAAGGTCAAATCAACTTGTCATCTGTTCTTGACCTGAATCCAAGAAAAAAGGGCTGCCGTTCTAAACGACAGCCCTCAATCCAAGCCTCTTGTTGAGGACTATTATCTTGCTACGGAAAGGCTCGTGAAAGTACTTTTTTCTGGAAATTCTAGGTAGACGAAATAGATACCATTTGGAAGGTCGCTCACATTTACAGAAATATTCAAGTATTCTGACTTTTCCAGAACACCTGAGAAAACATTTTTGACTTCTCTTCCTAGCTGATCATACAAAGTGATGTTAAAGGCTCCCTCAAGTCCTGATCCAAACCTAATGTTTGCCGATTCTTTGGCTGGATTAGGATAGGCAACTATTTCAAAATCCAAATCAACAATGTCGAATTCTAGAGTGCTTGAATAGTTAACTAATCCATCTGTATCGATCATCTTTAGTCTCACCAAGAACTTTCCTCCATCGAGATTAGCCAACTCGAAATCATAGGTCGTCTCTGTGGCGGCTCCTCCGCGCGCAGGAACGAAATGGTAGTCAGTAAAACTGGTCTCATCATCTCTTTGCAACTGTATCTGGTAGCCAGAAAAATCGATCTCGGAACTACTCGTCCACTGAATCTCAACCGTATTATTGTCTTTAACTATATAGCTGAAATTGGCAAGTTCGACATCTAGTGAGGATTCCTTCATCCCAAAATCGTATCCGTAATTTGAACCACCATCTGGCAGGGCGTCTGTCACGACCCCAGCTGTTGTCATTTCAGCTAGTATTCCTATTGTGTCTATCCCTTCTTTAATTTCAGTGGGTGGGCACACAGGTGCACTGAGAATCTGCGCAGCAATTTGGGCATCTATGAAAGCCTCAATAGCGGGGTCAGAAAGATCAAGTTCTACTGTGTAGTCATCGGCAGCCAGTCCATCGTGACGATAGATTCCATATGAGTCCGTATATGCAGACGCAATGAAAGTGCCACCGCTATCGAAAATGTTCACTTTTGCACCTTCTAGGCCAAGTGTCATTTCTGTAGCATCGGGAATACCATCTGCAAGGCAGTAGTCGTGCCAGACGAGATCTCCGATTATTCCAGCAACCTGATTCCTATAAGAGATATCAAGAGTGGCAGGCTCACATGAAAGACTGAGATCTACAGGAAGACCAGTTGTTGACGAACTTGCAATGACGCCGGAAGGAATTGTAAGCTCATTTACGTCAATGGTATAACTTCCGGTCGCGACGTTTTCGAATAGATAATCTCCAGATGGGTTGGTATTCGCATATCCCATAATTTGAAGATTATCGTCTCGAAGTTTTAGTTCAACATCATTTAGACCAATTGGGATATCTGAATTGAAGACGTTTCCATCAATTGAATAATTTCCAGCGCAGCTGCAAGACTGAGAAGGGCCAGTAATGCTGACGGTTGGAGTATTTCCTCCAGCCTTCATCGTAATAGCCGCCGTGCCTTCCTCGTAGATATTATCCAATGTGAAATAATACATTCCGACTCCACCATCTGGAACACTGACATCAAACTTTAATCCGTAAATTCCTGTTGACCCATCGGTCCCGAACGAGGGGCTTCCGTCACCAGGATTGAGGTCCGAGGTTGTTGGTCCCCATGTACCCGCTGAGCTGCTTGCACTACCGGAGAGCGCCAAACAGGTCGGAAAAGCAACGACTGTGTGACTGATATCGTTATCGTTGGACTCTTCGACACAATAGAACCAGGACGAAGTATTATTGACTGTATCCGTTGTATTTCCGTAGTACGTGACACTGTAGTTTCCCGTGCTTACAGTCTCTTGTCCAGCTGGACAGAGACCTTGACTGAGCAGAGCACTAGGTACAAGAAATATGGCCATCGCCATGGTAGTTAATCGCATAATTAATAAGGTGATTCAAGGTGTGTTGGAACGGGTGCCAATGTTAAACAAATGTAACACCGCATAACGATATAGTCAATTATCTTAATATTGGTTTTATACCTATTGCCCGAGAAGGATGAGTTTGCTGACTCAAATTGTATATTGAGATACACCAGACTCCAATCAAAAATGCTCAAGCAGACTTTGGCCTTATTTGCCGCAATCGGCCTTGCTTCCTGTACTAATCTCGAAATTCGTCCAATTGATGAAAGCGTCGAAATTGAGGCTATTGCCTTCGGATCTTGTGTCCGTGAGCAAAATGAGGCCCCCATATGGAACAAGATTTCAGAAGAGAAGCCAGATGTTTTCCTTTTCCTTGGTGACAATATTTATGGCGACACAGAGGACATGTCCGTCATGAGAGCGAAGTACGCCAAACTATTGGAAAACAAAAATCTCAGAAAACTGCTGTCGAAGACGCAAATAATGGCTGCTTGGGACGATCATGACTATGGCGAGAATGACGGTGGAGTCAACTATCCAATGCGCAATGAGTCTAGGGAGGTGTTTCTTGAAACCTTCTATCTAAATTCTCCACTGGCTGATCAAATAAGAGAGCATGAAGGTAATTATCACTCGAGCGTAACAGGCGCGCCAGGGAGACGGATCCAGTTCATCGTTTTGGATACGAGGAGCTTCAGAAGCGATCTAGTAAAATTACCTGAATCCGCACCTTCGTCCATGGGACGTTACATGCCGAATTACGACGAGAGTGCAAGTGTTTTAGGAAGCGAGCAATGGTCCTGGCTAGAGGGAGAACTTCGTAAGGAAGCTCAGTTGCGAATTGTCATCACAAGTATACAGGCAATTCCAGACAATCATGGCTGGGAAAAATGGGGTAATCTACCTCTTGAAAGGGAACGCCTTTTTTCTCTAATAGAATCAACCAACGCAAAAGGAGTCGTTTTGCTTTCGGGTGATCGTCATTTATCGGAAATTTCGATGTTACCCCAAGATGATCCAAGAGGGATTGGTTATCCACTCTATGAGATCACGGCCAGCTCGCTTAATCAGCCTAGTGGTTCTAAAATCGTAGAGCCAAATCAATTCAGGATCAGCGAGGAAAATTTTCGGCAAGAGAATTATGGGATGATCAATATAGATTGGTCAAAGTCTGACCCACTGGTCTCCATGTCGATCAGAAACATTGATGGCGAAGAGGTCATCTCTGAAACAGTTTCGCTAGGCTCACTCAGATAGGAGTGTTGCGAAGCATAATGTTTAAAGCCTTTTCGATCTCAAATTTTATCCTACACTCGATGCGTCCAAAAACATATGAAAGGACATATCTAGCTTCAGTCTCAAATCGATGAAAAGCTACAGCGCGATGGTCGTGGGTTCTCTATCCCTCGATCGGATAAATCTGCCTTCCGAGACTCTCGCCAAAATTGGAGGAGCAGTGACCTATTCCGGACTTACCTATAAGTCTTTCGGCTTAGACACTCATATCATAAGTAATTTCGATTCTTCTCTTACTCTGATTGAATCGAAGTTGAACACTCTTGGACTGAAGTATTCAGGTGGCCGCGGAAATTCGATTACGACCTTTGATCTAACTCTCAGAGGGGATAAGCGAGAGTTAAAACTGATGGACGCTTCTGAAACTATAGAGCCAAGAGATTTGCCGGATTTGACGGGTTTTGAGGGGCATATTCATCTCGGCCCTCTCCACTCTTCAGATATAGATCTAAGATGTATTGAACACCTCGCCAATACTGGAATTAATCTCGGTATAGATATTCAAGGCTTCGTAAGAAAGATAGATGGCGAAAGGATTGTCACGGAAGCACATCCGCGAATTCAGGAAGTGTTGAATTTGTGTCAATTTGTCAAAGCCGATGAGGAAGAGCTAGAATCGATTCTAGTCGCCCTAGAGATCGAGTCTCCAGAGAATCTAGTGGATCAATTTGATCTCCGTGAATTGGTAGTAACCGCAGCCAGTAAGGGGGGAGCAATCTATTTACAGGGAAGAGAAACCGTGCATTACGGACCCGAAGTCCCAGAACAGTCCGAGGATAGTACGGGAGCTGGTGATGTTTTCTTCGCCTCCTATCTCACCTATCGCTTAAGGGATAAGTTAGAAGTACAAGCGGCAAGTCACCTTTCACAGGAGACTGTGATTCGACATTTAAAGGGACAACATTTAGATCAAAGCCAACTCGCAATAGATCTAGATCTACTGGAGACCTAGACTTTGTTCATTGTCGAGCAAGTGGCGTTCGAGATTCTTGAGTTGCTCAATCTGCTCTGGTACTAGACGAACAAAGGGTCGCTTCGATTTTAATAGAGTCAAGGCCTCTTTCATTTCCATGCCCGTGTACATTAAATAGGCAGCTGCCATACTAGGAGCTCTGCCCATGCCTCCCTCACAATGGATGTAAACCTTGCCGCCACCTTGGTGGACCTCCTTTATGAATTCAATTCCCTCGACGAGATGATCGAGACTGGGTGCGGTGTCATTCACGGTCGGGAAATGTCTATGTTGCTCAAAATGTAGGCCATGCTCTCTGTCATCGAATTCGATGCGCATATTAATCGTGCTGTCAATACCCGCCTTAGCCAAAACAGACTTCCCAAGTTTACGATACTGTTCGCCTACGAATAGATCAGGTCTAATCTGGCAATACTGCATGATTGGTGCGCCTGTGACCTTAGAAAAACTTCGTGTGGCGTATCGAAGTATTTTGGATTTAGCCTCGCCGCTTTGTTTTGTACTTCGGCTTTCTCGTAATTTTGTCTCGCTCACAATGGAGAGGGTTATTCTGTTTCTTTTAGCATTTTCGAATAGACCAGAGTTCTATTTAGGGCGGTAATTGTTCCTAAAATGGCCAATGCAATTATACAATATTGAAGAATTTGAGGTATCAGCAGGCCCAGTAGAAGTAGTACAACTCTATGGAATCTGCTCATAGGCCCCACATATTTGGATACACCAAGAGACTGAGCCCTTGCCGCAGTGTAGCTTGTCGTGAGTGCTGATACGAGGGCGGCGATGGTCATTCCAACCATCAAATGATTTCCTAGTTGAGAAAAGTAAATAGCAATTCCTCCGAAGATTATGCCATCTACAAAGCGATCCATGGTCGAGTCCATGAAAGCACCTCTCTTAGTTGCGATGTTTCTTGAACGAGCAATGGCCCCGTCGATGGCATCGGCGATGGAGGCGAATAGCAAGGTTCCAAAAGCCCAAGCGAACATTCCGTAGGCGATTAAAACCCCGGAGACAATGCCGACAATTAGGCCAATGAACGAAAGAGCATCAGGAGTAATGCCTGTTTTGTCGATAGCATTGGCTACAGGATCACGCAGTTTTTGTAGAAAACCTATATCGTGAGGATCCTTCAAGCGCTTAAAATTTGGTGAGACATTGTGGGAATTGGGCCGAGGGATAATACGAAGGAATCGGCATAGTTTCCTAAGTACCGGCTAGTTTTGGACAAGGCTGGGCTTTGTGTTCTCGGAGCACTTAGTAAAAACGAGGCTGGAATCGGCTAGATTAATTCGATTATTGGTACGACAAGACCTGAGGCCGTAGACTAAATTCAAAAAGCATAACCATCGAATAATGAAAAGAAGAGATTTCATTCGCAATTCTGGAGCAGGCTTGGCTATTGGCTTCAGTGGACTCGCCTGTAAAACCGGCGGAGCAAGAGAGTCGAGCGTGCAAGGCATCAACACTTTCGAGTTAGAAGAACTGACGGTCGACGAGCTTACAAAAGCCATGGGGTCGGGGAGCTTCACCTCCGAGTCCATAGTCAATAAATATCTTGCAAGAATCGAATCTGTTGATCAAGTTGAAGGAGGACTAAACTCAATTATTGAGATAAATCCTGATGCACTTGAGATAGCGAGGCAGCTAGACTCGGAGCGTGCTGCCGGAAAACTTCGTGGACCCCTGCATGGAATTCCGATTGTCATCAAGGACAACATCGATACGGCCGACAAAATGAAAACGACGGCTGGGTCACTTGCACTGGAATCTAACTGGGCAAAAGCGGATGCTGGTCTCGTTACAAAATTGCGCGATGCTGGTATCGTCATTCTCGGGAAGGCTAATCTTAGTGAGTGGGCGAACTTCAGATCAACCAACTCCAGCTCTGGCTGGAGTGGAAGGGGAGGGCAGACCAATAACCCCTATGATTTTAGTCGGAATCCTTGCGGTTCGAGCTCGGGATCAGCTGCGGCACTTTCAGCTAATCTGACAGCTCTTGCCATTGGCACTGAGACGAATGGGTCCGTTGTCTGTCCCTCGTCTGCTTGTGGCATAGTCGGCATCAAGCCATCCGTCGGATTAGTAAGCCGGTCAGGGATTATTCCGATCGCTCATTCGCAAGACACGGCTGGTCCCATGGGACGGACCGTTCGAGATGCCACCCTACTCTTGAACGTGATGGTTGGGCAAGACGCGAGGGATCCATCGACAACGAATTCTAAGAAATTCGAGATGGTCGACTATACAAGTTATCTGGATCCGCAAGGACTGGATGGAGCAAGGATTGGAATCGTGAGAAATTTTCTTGGCTTTGACGATCGCGTTGATGATCTCATAGAAGCTGCAACAGAACAAATGAAATCAGCAGGAGCCATTATTATTGATGACGCCAAAATTGAGACAGGAAGAGAAATCGGAGGATCTGCCTACGATGTTTTGTTATACGAATTCAAAGCGGATATAGAAAAATATCTCGCGAACTGCCCGCCAGATGTGGAAGTTCGTACTCTGGCCGACTTGATCGCATTCAATAATGCAAACGCCGATAAAGAGATGCCACATTTTGGACAAGAGATATTTATTGCAGCTCAAGAGAAAGGGGATTTGGGCGACGAGGATTATAAGGCGGCCCTCGAAAGGATGATTCGGCTTTCTGGTCCCGAGGGAATCGATGCAACCCTCGAGCGGCACAATGTCGATGTCTTAGTCGCAGCTACAGGTGGGCCTGCTTGGAAAACGGATCATATAAATGGAGATTCCTTCGGAGGAGGATCGTCTTCCCCGGCTGCGCGGGCTGGCTATGCCAACATAACCGTCCCTTGTGGATTTATTAAGGGATTGCCAGTGGGAATTTCTTTTTTCGCCGGCAAATATTCAGAGCCAACCATTTTGAAGATCGCCTATGCTTATGAGCAGATTAGTGAGGCGAGGAGGAAGCCGGAGATGGTTGTTAGTGGTTAGTTCTTGGTTTTTGGTCATTGCCGAAGTACCGATGACCAAAAAAAACAATTGACCACCAACTACTTCATCAACGTCATCTTCTTCGTGATCACCAATCCTTGACTCTCAAGACGATAGAAGTAAGTACCAGAGGAAAGACCATCTGCCTTCCATGTTGTCCGGAATTCGCCAGCCGGCAAATCCCCATCGACAATAATCTGGACCTCGTTTCCTAGCATGTCAAAGACGGCCAGTTTTGCTTGCCCCTGTTTGGGGAGAGTGAAGGAAAAACTTGTTTCAGGATTGAAAGGATTTGGGTAATTGTCATTCAAGGAGAATGAGCCAGGCTCAGTATTGATTGTCTCGATATCCGTTGATACCTGACTTTGGGTAATCAAATACCAATAGCCCGCACCGGTGTTTTTGCCGCTGGCCCCAGAAACACCCACAAAGGTTTGTCCTAATGTTGCGTGAAGTACTTTTCCACTAGCACTTGCGTTGGACGCGGCTGTGCCTAGAACGCTCGAAGAAAGGGTGCTCTGTGATAAGGCGGAGTCAGCAAAAAACAGACTGAGGCACAAGAGAGCTGGGATTGTTATCTGTCGGTTTTTCATGGATTTATTATTGGTAAATGACCATGAAATCCTCACCAGATGGCATGTTTGTCGTGTCCTCTGTGTAGATAGTCCACTTTCCCCCGCTATACCAAACTCCGACGGCCTGAATATAATTGCTTCTATAAATGTGTGTCACAACGAGGTGGGCGTCGGGGTTGTTGTTCAGATCTGGATGGTCTATCCGGGTTAAATTTGAGACAATATTGGAAGTTGTTGTTCGCCATTTAAACATTCTAGGCGCCTGTTCTGGAGTTTCCCATTTAACATTTCCTCCGTCGGTGACAAAAACTTGTCCGTCACTTCCTTTCATTATCTTACTGGGATCAATAGTGTTGTTGACGATTTTGCTATTGGTCACTGAATTGTCCGCAATTGTCACTGCGTGTAGGCTGTAAGGTGTTGAGGCAAGAGCCGTCCTCGGAATCATTTCTGCATCTGAGTCTACTTTTACACCCAACCAATATTGATTATTAAAGGCGAGATTCAATGCATTGAGATCGCCCAGTAGAACATTGAACAGTCCTTCTTGAACCGTTACTCCCTGAGTTTCTTCCCAGATCGCTGTCCCGGAATTGACAACATCATAAATTGAAAATTTGATATTGTAAGATCCGTCGGATACAGGATTTCCGTCGTTGTCTGCTAACTTTCCTTGGTAAGACATTTTCTTAGGTGCCTGTGATTGGGCGTCGGAAATTGACAATGACACAAAGATGAGAAGCAGTAGGAAGATTGTTGATCTTGTGGATGCAAGTATTTTCATCTGAATTGGTATGAATATGAAGCTAGGCCGAATGACATAATAGAGATATGACGTCTTTTCTATAAGACTATGCGACAATGGGATTAATTTTGGACCATTTTTCGGGTCGAATTAGAGACAAAGCCGATAACAGTATTGCTAAAGGAGAATACCTAATATAACTATTGTCGGACTACCTGGTCACGATGAGACCCTTGTCGCGACAAATGACTCACTTCTGACGCGCATGATGTAGCTACTACTCACCAAATCTGTGGAGCGTCAGCATTCATCATTTGAATCCAGACAGAACCACGATCTTCTCCCTCAATATCGTTGTAAGGTGCCCCGACAACAACATCATCGATCCCGTCTAAGTCGAAGTCGACAAGAAGGCATATCTTTGTCGAAATTGATTAGAGACTTGAAAGAAATCAAAAAAATAGTAATGGTAGGACCGGCACTTCCCTTCAGAGGAGGGATTGCTCAGTTCAACCATGCTCTTAGAGACTCGCTAAGCGAGAGAGTTGAAAGCGTTGAGTTGGTTACTTTTTCTAGACAATACCCAGAGTCGCTTTTTCCGGGTAAAACTCAGCTTGTTGAGGATAAGAATCAAGAAGCAATTTCAGCTCCGAGAGTAATTGATTCTATAAATCCGGTCTCGTGGTTTAAGGCCGCCGCAGAGATAGTGGAAATGGGTGCGGACGTCGTCATATTTCATTATTGGATGCCATTCTTTGCACCGGCCTATGGAGTGATACTTCGCCGATTGCGTAGAAAGGGTATCCGATCCTACGCTGTCGTTCACAATGCCATTCCCCACGAACGAAAACCCGGTGATGCCCGACTTAGCAGATTCTTTCTCGATCACCTTAAGGGGATAGTGACCATGGCAAGATCGGTCGGAGACGATCTACATTCTCTAGATGTATTCACGCCACAAATCAATCTGGCACATCCGATCTACGAGCAATTCAATTCCGACAAAAGTAAAAAAGAGGCCAGAAAGCACTTGTCGATTGAGCTTGATAGACCCGTTATTTTGTTTTTTGGTCTTGTCCGAAAATACAAAGGTCTGCACGCTCTATTGAACGCCCTTGTAGAGATCGCAAAATCGAGGCCTGATGTTCTATTGGTTGTTGCCGGTGAGTTCTATGATGATCCATCGAGCTATTACTCGATTATTGAGGAGCACAACCTGCAAAATAATGTGTTAATTAGAGACGAGTTCATTCCCGAAGCGGAAGTTGGCGACTATTTCGTTGCTAGTGATTTGGTGGTTCAACCCTACGTAACGGCTACGCAAAGTGGGGTTGCTCAAATTGCATTTCATTTTGATAAGCCAGTAGTTGTGACGAATGTGGGAGGCCTTTCGGAGGTCGTTCCTGATGGAAAAGTAGGGATGGTAGTGCCGCCAGCCAATCAGACGGCACTGCAGGATGCCGTTCTCGGACTTATTAATGACCCCGCCAGACTTTCCCAGATGTCTAAGAATGTGAAAGAGCACAAAAAGCAATTTGCCTGGTCACATTTTGCTGACAAGGTTCTTCAAATGATGAAAGGGTGAAGGATTGACGCGGAAGCGCTGAGTGTCCAAGCTTTATATATAGAATCGTAAGGGAGAAAAAAGAGAACTGAAATGGCAACACTATTCGAAAAGTCTGAGAGAAAATTTGACATCCTAGATAGTCAAATGATCAAATTCATGTCCAACAATGGATTGCCAATCTTAAGGGTCAGCCTCGGGGTGGTTTTCTTTTGGTTTGGTATTCTGAAATTTTTCCCTGGACTCAGTCCGGCTGAGCAACTTGTTCGAGACTCTGTCTCTTTTATCTTTAATCCAGATCTGTTTTACCTGTGCTTGCTGGATGGGAGGTCCTGATAGGCGTGGGACTAATCACAGGAAAATTTCTAAGGACGACTCTGCTTCTTCTTTTCTTGCAGATGCCAGGTACTCTTTTGCCTCTAGTTTTTTTGCCCGAAGTTGTTTGGACCAGTTTTCCATTTGTTCTTACAATGGAAGGCCAATACATCGTTAAGAATTTGGTTCTTGTCGCTGGGGCCTTGATCGTAGGCGCAAGCGTTGCACCAAGGAGGGCGACGAAATAAGAGAGGGAAATTAACTCATCCCTGACTGCCACTTAAATATGCCTTGGAGATAGCTTCTACAGGTGACTCAAAAAGTAGTTTAGTAGGCCCCTGTTCGATGATTTGACCTGCCCCGTCTTTCACCCAGAAAATAGCAAGTCTGTCGGAGATTCTGTGGGCTTGAGCCAGATTGTGTGTGACAATTACGATTGTAAATTTATCCTTGAGTCGGACTATGAGAGACTCCACAGTAGCAGATGCGATCGGATCGAGGGCGCTACAAGGTTCGTCCATTAACAAGATATCAGGCTCAAGAGCGATTGCCCGAGCTATGCAAAGTCGTTGCTGTTGGCCTCCTGAGAGCCTTAAGGCTGAGTCTGAAAGCCGATCTTTTACTTCGTCCCATAAGCCTACATCCATTAGGACCTTTTCACTTATTTCAGCTCGTCTTTTCTTGTCTTTGATTCCATGCTCCTTTAATGCCAGATGAATATTTTTTTGAATCGACATGGGAAAAGGATTGGGTTTTTGGAAAATCATTCCTACAGATTTTCGCAGCTCGGTAGCTGTTCTCGAACTCGATTCAATATTCGTATCGTCGACCCTAATCGATCCACTCACCTGTACATCTGGGATCAGGTCAGTCATTCGATTAATTGCCTGGAGGAATGTTGTTTTTCCACAACCAGATGGACCTACAATAGCAGTGATTTGGTTTCTCGGAATCTGAATATTCAAATCCTTAATGGCGAATTTATTGCCATATCTAACCGTCAGTTTATTGACTTCAATCATCTCCAATTAATTAAGTCTTGATTGCTATTGTTTCTCGCTCCAAGTCTCATGAGAGCCATTGCTATCGAATTAATAGCTAGGAGTAGGAGGATTAGAACTGCGGCCGCTGCATAGGCTCTCTCATTGCCGCCAGGTACATTCATAGCCATGTCGTAAATATGTACGCTGAGGGCCCTGCCAGAATCTAGTAGAGATTCGGGTTGTCTTGTCACATATCCTGAAGTAAATAAAAGAGCCGCTGTTTCAGCCAAAGCTCGGCCTATTCCCAATACAAATCCTGCTCCGAGTGCAGGGGATGCTATTGGTAATATTATTTTTCTGATCGTCGTAAATTTACTTAGTCCAAGAGAGGCCGCTCCAAATCGATATTCATCAGGAACGTTTCGAATCGCTTGTTCTGTCGTGCGGGTGAGAATAGGAAGGACCATGCAAGCAAGTGTCAGACCTCCGGCCAATATGGAATAGCCCATTCCAAGGGCGATGCAAAAGAAAGCGTTACCAAAAAGGCCAAAAACAATCGAAGGGACTGCAGCGAGAACGTCCAGTGCTCGTCGAACTAATCTAACAAAACCGGACGATCCTTCAGCCAGTACAATGGAACTGCCAAGTGATAAGGGTAGCGATACACCAATAGCGATGGACAAGATTAGTAGGGTGGAAGTGATGATCGGAAGGATCCCACCTGATCGGCCGGCATCACTCGGGGCAGTTGATAAGAATTCGAGAGAGAGCTCAGAAAGTCCACCGATAAGGATGTCTCCCAGAATCCAAAGCAGCACTGATACCACGAAACTTGCGGAGAGCCAGAGCAATAATGCGGCTGAAAAATCACCCCATGACTTCGGGAATTTTCGACTCTTACTCGGACTGAATACAAGGCGATCTCCTCTAGCCATTTCTCTTCCTCGCGATTACTTCACTCACAAGAACACCAAAAATTACCAGGCTCAGTAAGATGAGTCCACTCACAAATAAAATAGATCGATGAGAGCTTGTAGCGTAGCCCATTTCCAAGGCGATGTTTGCCGTTAGAGTTCTGACTGGATCGAGAATGCTCTCTGGTAGCTTGACTACGTTCCCTGCTATCATTAATACCGCCATTGTCTCACCGAGTGCACGTGCCAGCGCCAGTAAAAGCCCCACTCCGATTCCGTGCCTGGCGGCGGGTAAAGCTATTCGCCAAGCCAAGGCCTTGCGGTCAAGACCGAGGGCTGCTCCTCCAGCGATCCATTCATGCGGGACCGCTCGAAGCGCCGAATAAGAGGTCAATGCGATGGTTGGTAAAATCATTAGTGCAAGAATCAAACTTGCCGCTAGGAGTGACTGACCACTTCCACCATACCTGGCGATGATCGGGACAAGAACGACTAGTCCCCAGAGTCCAAACACAACAGAAGGAATACCGGCGAGTAATTCGACTAGGCGTCGATAAAGAAGTGAGATGGGTTTTGGAGCGAAAAAGTGACTAAAGACAGCAGATGCAATTCCGAAAGGGGTAGCTATAAGCATGGCCGCGAAACTTGTGAGTGCCGTAGCAGCAATCATCGGAATAAGGTTGTAGAGCTCTGAAAGTGGATTCCAAGATGGATCACTAAAAAAGCGACCAATTCCAATGTCTCTCAACGCGGGAATAGACTCTCGAAGTAAAAAACCAAGAATCAAAAAGACGAGAGCAAGTGAAATTCCCGCACAAAGTCTTACAACATTGTCTAGCCACGCGTCCGATCTAGACAGAGACAAAATACTGAGATGCTACGAGGTCTTGCACGACCCCAGATTTACAGAATTCAATAAATGAATTGACCAATTCGCTGGGTGCTGCCGTCGTCACGAATATGAGTGGTCTGCTCAGTGGGAAATTTCCAGAAGCGACATTGGCGGAGTTTGCCTCAATCCCGTTAAGAGGGAGAAGCTTGATCGGAACGCTGTTTTCTATATTTGCTTCTGCCGTTCCAATTGAAACATATCCGATAGCACCTGCCAGCCCAGAAACGGTTTTTATTCCATGTTCGTTGTCACCGACAATTACGTCTGGCTGGACATCTGGGTTGAACAGATCAAACCTCTCAAGGAAAACCTCGAGTGTTGCTCTGCCTTCCGCCTTGTGCACAACGGTGATTTCTAGATCTGGACCTCCCAAATCGCTCCAGTTATGATATTTTCCGAGGTAGATGTCGACAACTTGCTCCTTGCTCAACTCCCCAATGGGATTCTCCGAGTTTAGAATCAGACCAACCCCATCAGCAGCAATCTGATGCGACACGAGCTTGGTTTCAACATCCTTTAATGCCCTGCTAGCCATGCCAATGTCGGCTATTCCATTTCTTGCATCTGAGATTCCTTTGCCCGAGCCTCCAGTTTGCACATCGATACGAACACCAGGGTGCAGTTCTTCAAAGCGCTTTGCCATTTCGCTCGCTAAAGGAGCTAGGGTACTTGATCCAGTGACCACCAATTTTCCATAAAGCCCGTGTGATCCCGAAGCTGAGTGGTCAGTGCCACAGCCATTCAGAATAAAGCAAAAGAGGAACGCTAAAACGGGAAGTCTCAAGGTCATTTTTTGAATTTGGTCATCAACTTGATTTGTTGATTGGCGCTCAGATTCGTTACGAATGATTGTGGATCTAATGAGATAAATCGCCTCGTTCACGATTGATATGATCAATAACTTCTTGGGGCATCCATCGATTGCCCCTCCAAATCCGACGGATCACACCTGAATCGGTGACGTGCATCGTGACTAGATTGTGGATGAGTTCCATATCATCTCCCTCTCTTGCGTATTGAATACCGAAGCGGCTGGCGAAACGATCGATCTCTTCCTTGTCTCCAGTTGCGAAAGTCCAATTGTCTATTTCTTCCGAATAGCGCGATGAATAGGACTTGAGAATTTCTGGCCGGTCGTATTCAGGATCAATCGAAATGCTAAGAAGATTCAGATTAGTCAGCTTTTCTGCGGCGATCTCAGCGAAATTCTGACTCATCAAGGGACAGAAGTTTGGAATCGGACAGCGTGTATAAATGAAACTGACCAAGAGATCTTCACCTTGAAGGTCGGTCAGTGAAAAGGGTCGATTGTCTTGATCAACTAAGCGAAGGCTCGGGATATTGCTACCAAGTATATCTTCTGGAATCGGAGACACGGAAATATCACGTCTTTTGCTCTTACCCAAAGATTCTGGCTTTTGAGGCCAGGCGTTTCCTCCTCGCACAACTAGCGTAAATGAAATGCTATCACCAACAACGAAGTCTTTGAAAACCTCCTTCGAGTTGTAAAACGGCATGATCATAGACGGCATGTATCCCGCGATCTCTCCATGATCGATAATGACAGCATCTTCTCCTATAGAGAAACCTAGGATTGTCCCTCTAACTTCGTATTCTTTTTGCCAAATTTGGAAAAGGAGGAGCATCAAAAAGGCTAGCAGTAAAGCGAAGCCTCCAATCAATCTTGCTTGCTTCATCTACATATTACGTCGGTATTGACCTCCAACTTCAAATAAGGCTCGTGTGATTTGGCCAAGGGAGCAGAAGCGAACTGTTTCCATCAACTCCTCAAAGATATTACCGTCTTCCAATGCGATTTTCTTTAGACGATCTAGTGCCTCATCTCGTCGTGCCGGGTGGCGATTCTCGTAGACTTGAAGAGAAGACAGTTGAGCTTGTTTTTCCGAGTCTGTTGATCGCATAAGCTCGACTCTTGTCTCAGAAGATTTCTTATCAAGCTCATTGACAAATGTGTTTACGCCAACGATGGGAAGGTCGCCCGAGTGTTTTTTGTGCTCATAGTACATGGACTCTTCCTGAATCTTGCCTCGTTGGTACATCGTCTCCATAGCACCTAGGACGCCACCACGATCATTGATTCTTTCAAACTCAATCAAGACTGCTTCTTCGACCAAGTCCGTCAATTCTTCAATGATATAGGAGCCTTGAAGCGAATTCTCGTTCATTGCCAGCCCTAATTCCTTATTGATGATCATCTGAATGGCCATCGCTCTTCTCACACTTTCTTCAGTCGGAGTTGTTATCGCCTCGTCGTAGGCATTGGTGTGCAGAGAATTACAGTTGTCATAAATAGCAGATAGCGCCTGCAGCGTCGTGCGTATATCGTTGAACTGAATCTCCTGAGCGTGAAGACTTCGACCTGAGGTTTGTATATGGTATTTGAGCTTTTGACTTCGTTCGTTGCCTTCA
Source organism: Rhodothermales bacterium (assembly GCA_965250215.1). GTDB lineage: Bacteria > Bacteroidota > Rhodothermia > Rhodothermales > DATKEJ01 > CBDFNN01. Next base: position 1,986,194 of record CBDFNN010000004.1, read on the forward strand.
TAGAGATCCCTAATGGCGATCGCCCAAATTCTTCTTGCTACACGCCCAATGACACTATACTCGGGGTCCAATCCATTGGAAAAAAAGAATGATAGATTTGGTGCGAAGTCATCGATGCTCATTCCTCGGGCCAAATAATATTCGACCAGCGTAAATCCATTCGATAAGGTGAAGGCCAACTGAGAAATTGGGTTGGCTCCTGCCTCAGCGATGTGATAGCCTGAGATGGAAACGGAGTAGTAGTTCCGCACTCCGTTCTGGACGAAATACTCCTGAACGTCGCCCATGATTTTCATGGAGAAATCCGTGGAAAATATGCAGGTATTTTGTGCCTGATCCTCCTTCAAAATATCGGCCTGGACTGTGCCCCTTACGGCTCGCAAAGTTCCGTCCTTGATGGAGGCAAATTCCTCCTCATCCAGAATTCCCAACTCAACAAGTGATTTACCCGAACTCCCGAGTAGTCCCAATCCACTTCCGTCATGACCTTCCGGAAGGGCCGTTGCTGCACCATCGCCTGTAGATCCGTGATAGGGGATATACTGTGGTATTGAATCTCCGAGACTACTATTTACGGCGATTTGAGCCTGCTCCCATCTTCCATCAGACTTAAGTATTGATTCGATCTGTTGGTCGATCGCTGTGTTCATATACAGCGCGAGAATGATTGCTGCTGGACCGTTTATCGTCATTGACACGCTGGTCGATTTGTCGACTAAGTTGAATCCAGAGTAAAGCTTCTTCATGTCATCGAGCGTACAAATAGATACTCCCGAATTCCCAACTTTTCCATAGATGTCAGGCTGCTCGTCCGGGTTAAAACCGTAGAGGGTGACCGAGTCAAAAGCTGTTGACAATCTTTTAGCGGGAAGTCCTTCTGAGACAAGATGAAATCTTTTGTTTGTCCGCTCAGGTGAACCTTCGCCAGCAAACATTCGGGTTGGGTCTTCGCCTGCTCGTTTGAGTGGAAAGACACCAGCTGAAAAGGGGAAGAATCCAGGTAGTCCTTCTTCGCGAAGGAATCTCATTCGGTCTCCAGCATCATATAATTTGGGAAGAGCCACACGCGGGATTTTTAAGCCAGACAATGACTCCCGATACATCGGAGCCTTGATGTCTCGACCACGAACCTGATAAACCAGTTCGTCTTTTTTGTAGCTCTTTTCAAGTGCACTCCAGCCCTCCAGCATTCTCCTTGATTCCGGATGCAAGGTGTTCCAGAATTCTTGCGCTTTTTCCAGGAGTCTTGGATCCTCTTCGATCTCACCAGCAGCGTGCAAATGACCCCACTTTCTAGCCAGCTCTGCTTCCGTCTGAGTTGTTTGGTGATAGGCACGAATGTTCTCAGCGATCTCTCCAAGATATCGATAGCGGTTGCTCGGAATAAGAGAAAGAGCACTTGGATCGATATCTCCGAGGTCTATCGAGCTATAGAGTTGGGATGATCGGTCAAAACTCCAGTCCTCATTGAGTTTCTCAAGAAGGGCCAGATACAGTTTGGATACACCGGGATCGTTGTAGCGCGAAGCCATAGTCGGATATACAGGCATGTCTTTTGGATCTCGATCGAATAGCATCCGATTACGCTGCACCTGCTTTCGAATATCTCTTAGGCCGTCTAAGCTTCCCTTCTTTTCAAATTTGTTGAGCACTACAAAATCAGCGGAGTCCAACATGCCGATTTTTTCGAGCTGCGTAGGTGCTCCAAATTCATGAGTCATCACATAAAGTGCTATATCGGCGAGCTCTTCTATTTCTGTATCGCTTTGCCCAATTCCTGCCGTTTCTATAATGATGAGATCGAAACCCGCCTTCTTGCAGAGTTCAATCGAGTCATCGAGAGCAGCGGATGTAGCTTTGTTGGGCTGACGTGTAGCGAGCGATCTCATGTATACACGATCTGCGTAGTCCCCATAAATCGAATTCATGCGAATACGATCTCCGAGGAGTGCTCCGCCGGTCGCCTTTCGAGTCGGATCCACGGAAAGAACGGCAATCGAAAGATCCTCAAAATCTGAAAGGAATCGTCTAATGAGTTCATCTGTGAGGGTCGACTTCCCCGCACCACCTGTTCCAGTTAACCCAAGGACCGGAGTGCTTGGAAGAGTGTCCTCTTCGATCATCTCACCATCGGAGCTCACACCAACAAGCTTTAAAACACCCGATTCAATGGCGCTTATGGCACGTCCAATTTTTAGGTGCTCATTCGGCTTTATTCCCTCTATATCCGTCGTGCAAGGTGAGGGGAAGTCGCAAACCCGCAACATATCATCGATCATTCCCTGAAGGCCCATTTCGAGACCGTCCTCGGGAGAGTAAATCCTCTCAATTCCGTAATCCTGAAGTTCTCGAATTTCTTCTGGAACGATTACACCTCCACCACCACCGAAAATCTTGATATGTCCAGCTCCTCGTTCTTGAAGCAAGTCGTAGAGGTACTTGAAGTACTCGATGTGTCCTCCTTGGTAAGATGAAATCGCTATCCCCTGCACATTTTCCTGAATGGCGGTATCGGCGATGTCTCTGACAGACCGATTGTGGCCTAGGTGGATGACTTCCGCGCCGGAGGACTGAAGAATTCGCCTCATTATGTTTATGGCGGCATCGTGTCCGTCAAATAAAGAAGCGGCTGTTACAAAACGAATCTTGTTATTAGTCATCGGGAGTCAGGGGCACAGGAGCTAAGGGGCTCGGAATGTCAGGAGGTTTGACGTCGGCTTTAGGAATCCAAAATATTTCTTCGCCGGTCCTATTAATAACTGGAATAGACGCTTGTACTGCCATCTTTATTGATCGCTAATACGTCATATCCTTTTGGAATCTCGCCACGCATTCCTGGTGAATCCATGGGCATTCCGGGGGCAGTCAATCCTTCGATATCTGGCTTCTCTTTCAACATGCGTTTGATGTCTGCGACGGGTACGTGGCCTTCTACAACATAATCTCCAATTTTTGCGGTGTGGCAGGAGTAAAGTTTGCTATCGTTTAGACCTAGTTTCTTTTTCTGAACGGTAACGTCCTCAAGATTGAAGCTCGTAGATTCGAAGCCATTCTTGATCATATAATCAATCCATGCTTGACAGCAGCTGCAGGTTGGTGATTTCCAAACCGTCATACTGAATTCTTCTGGCTCAGCAGATGTGTTTGTGTACTTTTCAGTGCTTTGGTCCTTGGACACAACAAAGGCCGTTACAGCTAGACCAAGAATAATCGGGAGAAAGAGAGCAAGATTTTTTTTCACGGAAGTGCTTTTTAGAATGTTCTTCTTGAATTCAGAATGACCGTGTTGGTTCGCTCTGTAGCAAACAAGGATTTACCGCTTTCGAAGAGCCAAGAAGTTACCAGCGACTATGAGAACAATACCTATAGCTGTGAGGGCTTTCAGCTCGAAATCCTCGAAGACCATTGAAACGATGACCGCGATTATCGGAGTCAAGACTATGGCATATGCAGCCTTGTCTGCACCCATTCTTCCAACAAGTGTTAAGTAGGCCGAGAAAGCAAGAATTGATCCGAATACCGAAAGATAGAGAAGTGAAAAAACATAGTGTGGTCCTGTGTCAAAACTCGGAGTGTATCCTAGGAGGTAGGAAGCGACAAACATCGTTAGGCCACCGTAGAGCATTCCTAGGGCCACACTTGGAATAAGAGCCAGTTCATTTCTTTGATTGTAGGCCGATGCAATATTTCCAAGCGAAGCAAAAACAACGGCTATACCAGCCAATCCCAATCCGAGAAGGGTATCAGCAACCCCTTCAATTCCGGAAACCTCTGGATAAAATACCATCATTGTGCCTAGCAAGCCTAATACAGCGCCTTTTACGACCTCCATTCGAATGGGGCTGCCTAAAATTAGTCGACCAAATATTACGTTGAGGAAAATTACCAGAGAGAAAACGATGGCAACCAGTCCGCTGGCGATAAATCGTTCCGCATTGTAGGCAAACAGATAATTCAGCCCAAAAAGGAATAGGGACTGGATGTAAATCGCCCAGTGATCTTTGAGGCTGAATTTTAGTGATATACCTTTTATTAAGCAGTATGTAATGAATAGCAGGCCAGCAAGGATGAACCTATAGGAAACCGAAAAGCTTGGCTCAACATCTCCGAGCTGAAAGGTTATGGCGAACCAAGTTGATCCCCATATCAAGACTGGGATCGGAAAAAGAAAACTATTGGGAAGTGGCTTTTTTTCAGTCACGGATCAGTCATATAAAAAAAGCCTCACCGCAGATGCGATAAGGCTTCGTTTGAGATTCATTCTAGGCTCTATCCTCTCGCTGCTCGATAATTTTCTTTTACCTGCTTCCAATTTACGAGGTCGAAGAATGCAGAGACGTAGTCTGGACGTCTATTCTGGTAGTTGAGATAATAGGCATGCTCCCAGACATCTAGGCCGAGAATTGGAGTGTCACCTTGCATGAGAGGACTGTCTTGGTTCGCTGTCGAGTAAATTTTCAATTTGCCGAAACCGTCCACGACCAACCAAGCCCATCCACTGCCAAATCTTGTGCCTGCTGCACTGGAGAACTGGTCTCTAAAAGCCACGAAGGACCCAAATGCTTCATCGAGTTGAGAGGCCATTGGAGTATGGTCACCTCCGTCTGGGGAGAGGATGCTCCAGAAAAGAGAGTGATTGGAGAATCCACCGCCATTATTTCTCACTGCGCCACGGATAGCTTGCGGAACGTCATCGATATTTCTTAGCAAGTCTTCGATGCTCTTGTCGGCCATTTCTTCATGGCCTTTAAGGGCTGCGTTCAACTTTGTCGTGTAGCCATTGTGATGCTTTCCATGATGGATTTCCATGGTCTTGGCATCGATATGTGGTTCAAGGGCGTCGTGTGCGTAGGGTAAATCAGGGAGAGAGAAGGGCATGATATTCTTCTTGTTTTAGCGTTTAATTGAAGATAGGGAATAGGGGGCTAAGGGGCTAGGGGGCTAAGGGGCGAGGAATTGGGCCATGGCAAAATTCTATCAGGGTTTTGGCCTTCCGTCGGCGAGAAGTCACAGAGCTTAGAAGCCTCATCCGAGTAAGGAGATCTTCTAAGTTATTCCTATTGGATTAAAGCACATCTAGTCTTATATTTAGGTATGTCTAAAAATAATTCTAGCACTATGACAGAAAGCATACAAGACTATGCTAAAGCTATTCATGAGCTTCAGCAAGATCGAGAATCAGTGTCGACTAATGATCTGGCAGATCATCTTAGCATCGCCCCAGCATCTGTCACTTCTATGATCAAGAAAATGGCAGGACAAGGTATTCTTGACTACGAGAAGTACCGAGGTGTCAGACTGACAATGGAAGGCGAAGCCCTAGCCCTAGAAATGCTGAGGCATCATCGTCTGGTGGAGCTTTATTTAGTTGAAGCTTTGGGCGTGCCGTGGGACAAAGTCCATGATGAGGCCGAAAAATGGGAGCATGTTTTATCTGAAGAACTTGAGGATCGAATAGATGAAAAGTTGGGATTTCCAACTCTCGATCCGCATGGTGCCCCAATTCCAGCGAGAGACGGAACGATGATTCAAAGAGAAACTCGCCCCATGGTAGAGGTGCAGGCTGGAGAGGAGACTTCTGTCCTTGAAGTATCCGATCACGATGCCGAGCTTTTGCGTTACGTCGGCGATCTGGGTCTCTATCCAAATACCAAGTTCAGGGTTTTGGAAATCGCGCCATTCGATGGACCGATGACAGTTCAGTTGGAGAGCGGGGAGACGAAAGTATGTGGTCGGCGTGCGGCGGAGCACATCTCGGTTGAGGTAGCAGCTTAACCACGAAACTAGAATTCATTGAGCTAACAATGCTCATCGCAGCTCTCAATCAAACCTCTAAATTGCAAAGACAGATTAATGACGACCTTTAATACAAGATCGATAAAACTCATTTCGCTAGTGCTATTATCAGTATTAGCCTTCTTGCTAGGATGCGGGGATTCCACTCCTGAGCCAGACAACGGCAAGATCGATATCGTAGCAACAACGACAATGATCGCCGATCTTGCCAGGCAGATTGGAGGTGAGCAGGTGTCGGTCCAAGGCCTAATGGGGCCTGGAATCGATCCCCATCTTTACAAAGCGTCAGAGGGTGATGTCACAAAACTTGCCAAGGCCGAACTGATTCTCTTCAATGGGCTTCATCTCGAAGGAAAAATGGCCGAAGTTCTTGAGAACATGGATGGCATGGGCATTCGCAGTGTTGCGCTTGCCGAAACTCTGGAAGACTCGCTTCTAATATCTTCGGAGCAGTTTCAAGGAAATGTTGACCCGCATGTCTGGTTCGACATAACACTATGGATGAAGGTTGCTAGTAGCATGGTCGAGGTTTTGGGAGAGATGGATCCAGCCAACTTTGATCTCTATCGAAATCGTTTTAAAAATGGATTTTTCCAGGAAGCGTCCGACCTGCACGAATTCACCAAGATCGGCATTGCATCCATCCCTGAGGGGAAGAGAGTGCTCGTTACTGCTCATGACGCCTTTGGATATTTTGGAAGAGCTTATGGAATGGACGTGCGCGGACTGCAGGGGATTAGCACGGCATCGGAAGCCGGAACAGCGGATGTGCAAGCCTTATCCCAGTTTATTGCTGACAATGAAATCCCCTCTTTGTTTGTAGAGTCTTCGGTTCCCCCACGAAATATTGAGGCCGTCCAGGCTGCAGTAAAATCGAGAGGTTTCGATGTTGAAATTGGAGGAAGTCTTTATTCCGATGCCCTTGGCCATCCCGGTACTCCAGAAGAGAGCTACCAAGGAACGATTAGACACAACGTAAACACCATCGTCGCAGGATTGACCAAATAACTATGGACAAAGCCACGCCAGCTCTCGAAGTCATGGACTTAACGGTTGCCTACAAAAGCAAACCGGTTCTTTGGGACATAGACCTAACGGTCCCGGCCGGAGTCCTCATGGCCGTTGTGGGTCCGAACGGAGCCGGAAAGACAACCATGATCAAGGCTGTTCTCGAGCTTATACCAAGGGCAGCAGGAGAAGTAAAAATCCTTGGAAAGCCCTACACGGATGATCGACAGCGAGTTGCTTACGTTCCCCAAAGGGGAAGTGTTGATTGGGATTTCCCGACTAATGTTTTGGACGTCGTCATGATGGGTCGATACGGTCATCTAGGTTGGTTCAAACGACCAGGCAAGGCTGAGAAGGCAGCAGCCATGGCAGCATTGGAGCAGGTTAAAATGCACGAACTGGCGGATCGTCAAATATCACAATTGTCAGGTGGACAACAGCAGCGGGTATTCTTGGCGCGAGCTCTCGTTCAAGATGCAGAGATCTATTTTATGGATGAACCCTTCCAAGGAGTTGACGCGACGACAGAGCGTGCTATAATCGGTTTGCTTCGCAACCTGAGAGAACGTGGGAAGACGGTCGTAGTCGTGCATCATGACTTACAGACAGTGCCAGAATATTTCGATCAGGTTTTTCTCTTAAACGTGCAAAAAATTGCGGCAGGCCCTGTGGATGAAGTGTTTACAAGTGAGAATTTGCGAATAGCCTATGGTGGACGCGTGGCCTTTATTGAGCAGTTGCAGAGCTGAGCACTGGAAATTTTACTCCAATTTGAGACGGCAGAGAATCGAAGACGGATTGCTGCTCAGAAAACCGCCGGATTAACAGGATGAGCGAGGAAGGATAGATGTTCGATTTTTCAATTTTTACTGACTATACACTTCGGACCGTTACCCTTGGTGCAGCGGGCCTTGGTCTCGTTAGTGGAAGTCTCGGGACCTTTGCTGTACTCCGCAGGCAAAGTCTCGTTGGTGACGCTATTTCGCATGCGGCCTTGCCTGGTATAGCCTTAGCTTTTCTCTTGACCGGATCGAAGGCGCCTTTGGTTTTGGTGATCGGTGCCGCATTGGCAGGATGGGCAGGCACACTCATTGTCATGGCCGTCACTCAGACAAGTCGAGTAAAATATGACGCTGCCCTCGGGCTCATGCTGTCGTCTTTTTTCGGTTTTGGAATCGTTCTCTTGACTCTGATTCAGAATAAGGGCTTGGCGAATCAGGCTGGTCTCGATAAATTTCTTTTTGGTCAGGCGGCGGGCTTGCTTCAAAAGGACCTCTATATTATTGGTGGTCTCGGACTATTCGGGATATTTGTGATGCTCCTGTTTTGGAAGGAATTCAAGCTTCTTTCCTTCGATCGAGATTTCGGTCAAAGTCAGGGATTTCGAATGAGAGAGGTAGACATCCTGATGACCTTCCTAATTGTTTTGGCTATAGTCCTCGGGCTCCAAACAGTTGGAGTAGTGCTCATGAGCGCCATATTGATTGCGCCCGCTGCCGCAGCAAGGCAATGGACGGATAGACTTTCTATCGTAGTCTTGTTAGCTGCTATTATAGGAGCAGTCTCTGGAGTTGTTGGGTCGCTCATGTCTAGCACTATCCCGAAGCTACCAACGGGACCAACGATCGTGTTAGTTGCAGGAGCCATCGTTGTGTTCAGTCTTTTCTTTGCTCCGAGACGAGGATTGCTGTGGAATGGGATCAAGCGATTGAGGACGCGACAAAATCTTGAGGTCGCCGTTGTCCTTTCAAATCTCTACCACTTGGCAGAGAAGCATGAATCCGTATATCATCCGCACGAAGTACCCGCCCTTCGTTTGATGACCGCGAATCCGGAAAGTGTATTGCCCAGTCTGAAAGAATTAAAGAAAAATGGTCTTGTTGATCAGCTCGGAGGAGATTATTGGAGTCTGACCGAGAGGGGAGCAAAACGGGTCAGGGAAGACTGGATTCTGAACCAGGAGGATTAAGATTATGAGCAAACTAGGACGACTCTCAATTTACCACTTTCAACTATAAGCTGATTTGTCTTCTTTCCAGATTGAAATACAAATCATAGCTGTATTAGTCGCAGCCGCTTGCGCCGTCCCCGGTGTATTCTTGATGCTAAGACGAATGACGCTGATGAGCGATGTCATCTCGCATGCCATCCTACCGGGCATCGTTGTCGCTTTTTTTATTACGCATGATTTATCGTCTCCATTACTAATAATCGCCGCTGCTGCCACTGGTGTGCTGAGTGTTTTCTTAATCGAAATCGTGAAGAACACAAAACTTGTAAAGGAAGATGCCGCCATGGGGCTCGTTTTTCCAATTCTATTCAGTATTGGCGTAATAATGATCACCAGATTTGCTGGTGATGTTCATTTGGACACGGATGCAGTTCTCCTGGGCGAAATTGCTTTTGCCCCTTTCAATCGATTCGCGATGGGAGGCGTAGATCTTGGGCCGAAGGCGATGTGGGTGATGGGAGTGATTTTCTTTGTCAATCTTCTTTTTTCTCTAGTCTTTTACAAAGAGCTAAAAATATCGACTTTTGATGCGGGCCTCGCTGCAAGTTTGGGATTTGTCCCTGTCGTTTTGCACTACGTATTAATGGCTCTGGTATCCGTTACGGCAGTTGGTGCCTTTGATGCCGTCGGTTCCATTCTCGTAGTTGCTCTGATGATTGGCCCACCAGCCACTGCCTATCTTTTGACTCACCGGCTTTCGTGGCTATTACTGGGTAGTATATTTATAGGAGCGATTGCCTCTCTTCTGGGCTACTGGCTAGCACATTGGCTCAACGTATCCATAGCAGGTTCTATGGCTAGCGTTGTTGGTCTAATATTTCTCGTCACATTTTTAGTAGCTCCCGATCAAGGATTTATTGCAAATATCTTAAGACGTGTTCGACAAAAATGGGAATTTGCTGAGCAAATGTTGGTCATCCATCTCTCCAATCATGAGGGCGTACCTGGGGCTGAAAATGAGAGCCGAATAGAGCATTTGCACGAGCACATTTCGTGGAAACCGGAGCACGCAAAAAAAGTGGTTGACCTTGCTGTGAAGAATCAATCGATCATTGTGGAGTCTGGTCGTATGTTATTGACAGACGTCGGAAAAAGTCTGGCGCAAAAAGCAAAAACTCGCTGATCATGACGAAGCTCCATTGCCTGCTTGTCGCCCTTTTAATGACGAGCATTCCTGTATCGGGACAGGATACCTTTCCAGAACTTGTCGATCTTTTTGGGGAGTGGCGTGAATTTGAAACGCCAGAAATGAAAGATGGGGTTCCAGATTACTCCGTGAAGGCTATGGATTTGCAAAAGGCATCTCTACCCTTTTGGCGAGAAAGGCTTGCCCAAATCGATACAACCTCATGGTCCATTTCAAATCAAGTAGATTGGTATCTAGTCTGGGCCGAGATGAACGGCCTGGAATTATATCAACAAGCCCTAAAGCCTTGGTCTAGAGATCCCGGATTCTATGTCTGGTTCTATCCAGATCTTACCGACGTACCTGAACGAGAATCACCAAATATTGAAGGCAACATACAATGGGCCTATTTTGAACAGCCACTTTCTGATACCGATGCAAAATCTATTGCAAAAAGACTTGGGTCGGCAGAAGCACTATATAAGCAAGCAAAGGAGAATCTGAATCTCAGATCCGGAACAGACCTCTGGAGGGGTGGAATTCGCAACATCAAAGGGCAATCTAAGACCCTCGCGCGCCTTGCGGACGAATATGCAACATCGCGACCCAATCTTTCTGAAGCCATGAAGAAGGCGAAAGACGCATCGGACGATTTTCTTGCCTGGCTTGAATCAAGCTTACCAAAGGTAAGGGGCAAATCGAATTTGGGACCATCAATCTATACAATGAATCTGCAGCGTGTGCACCTATTGCCGTATACATGGCAAGATGAGAAAATGCTGATGGAAAGGGAGCTAGCAAGAGCTCATTCCTCACTGAGATTGGAGCAGCACCGTAATAATTCAATCGATCGACTTGAGAAAATAACCGACCCTCAGGAGTATTCTCGTCGCTTCAAAGAAGCCGTTGATGAATACCTGAGTTTTCTTAAGGACGAGGAAGTTCTTCCGATGAAGGATTATATGAGAGGGGCGCTTGAAGCTCGGATCAATTCCTTTGTAGAATTTGAAGGCATAAGAGGCTTCTTTTCTGAGATAAGCTATCGAGACCTGTTGCCGATGCGAACTCATGACTATCATTGGATAGATCTTGCGCGAATGGGCGAGGAGCCCCATCCCAGTCCGATTCGTCAGCAAGCTTCACTCTACAATATCTTTGATGGCAGAGCGGAGGGGATGGCCACAGGAATGGAAGAGATGATGATGCACGCTGGTCTCTTTGACGATAAGCCCAAAGCACGTGAACTTATCTGGATTCTTCTCGCGCAACGATGCGCTCGTGGATTGGCAGCACTTCACTTGCATCAGGGCGGGATGAATATCGACCAAGCCGCTGAATTTGCATCTTCATGGACACCTTGGGGTCTACTTCCAGCCGATGGGAATACCATTCGAGGGGAGGAGCATTTCTATCTTCGTCAACCCGGCTATGGGACGAGTTACGTCATAGGGAAAATCGAGATCGAGAAACTGATTGCCGAGTATGCCAGACAGCGGAATGGCGAATTCGTACTGAGCGAGTTTATGGACAAATTTAACAAATCGGGGATGATTCCGGTGTCGCTCATCTACTGGGAAATGACAGGGGACAAGAGCATGTTGAATAGAGCTCTGGGGCGGAAATGAGGAGTGCTTTCCCTACAAACACAATCTAGAATTCGGGCAGGAATTAACTTGCATGAGAAATCCTTTAGCTAGTTATCGGCTTGCAGTTTTTCTCTGTCGTTTTTTGCTAGCTTGCTGAGTACGATTGATTCCTCTTGAAGGCGAAGACTTTTGGATAGGATCTTTTGGACTTCGTCGTCACTGTATGTTTTTTCTTTTTTCATCTAGGGTTTAATTCTTTGCCCATCGTTTCTCGATTCCTTCTGGGAAAGATCGTAACCCTCCGAACCCTGGAGGTCGATTCGCGAAGCCTTATCCGATGCTTCTTCTTCCGCTGATTCGGCAATATTGCCAGAGCTAGAATGTCTCATGACGATTTCCTCGATGCTCTGGAAAACCTCTTGGGATAGTTTTGTCTGTCGTTTGAGCCGCGATTTGAACAAGCCATTGAAGATGATTGTCAACGCCACCCAAACGGTCAAGATTGCCATGCCGGCCACCGGTCCACCGACCCCAAAGGCAATGGGCAAAGCGGTTGCTCCGAAAATTATTGGAACTAGGTTGAATAGGAGTTTCATACCTCCCGGGCGATGGACTAATTTCAGGTCAGTTTCCCCATCTCCAGCATTCGCAGTGAATGTGTAATCCGCAATAGTCCATTCAAATGAGCTTCCAATATTTTCGACCGTTCCCTTTGCTGGCCCGGTTCCTTTTAGCTCTTTCCTTAGAAGCTGCAATATTTCAAACTTGGCATCTTCCGTGATTCGAGTTCTCACATTGCCACTCACCTCAAATTCTTTGATGCCACCCAGCTTACTTTTTCTCAGTGTAAAAACGAAGCTGTCGGATTTCGACTTGAGTGCTTCATGCAGAAACTCTTTGGATATACCGAGATCCATTGCAACTTCCTCGAGCTCATCAATCGAAAAGCCTTCTCTATTTTTAGCGACCTCGGCCAGTGAGGCATCTTGAAGTCGGAGACTCCGGGCTAATATTTTTTGTACCTCTTCCTCAGTAAAACGCTCACTCATCGAATACGCTCGTGTGGTTTTGTGACAGTGTCTGAACTAATCTGCTTCGAATTGTCCATCAAGAGACTATCATCAATTCTTTCCGCAGCTTTCGACTTCTGATTTTCGTTTTTAGCTGCATATCCCCTTTGTACGATGCTCTCAGAGATAGCGAGAAGTCGTTCGACTTTCTGCATTCCTCGTTTTTCTTTCTTGTTAAACTGCTTCTTTGTCGCTGTAAAACCCATCGCTGTCATGAATGCCGCAAAGAGAAAGAAGGGGATTATCACCCCAAATGGAGCGCCAGCAAAAATGGCAAAGAGGGGGAACACCATGGGAATGAAAGTGGGAATTATCTCTCCAACACTTTGCCCTTTCAAGGGTCTGTATTCTAGTTTAAGATCAGTTATCCCATTGTGACTTTCGCCGCGAAGATAGTACTCAGGCTTGCCGCTTGAATCTGATTTCCATTCGAATTTATCATCTACTCTCTCAAGTACTCCACGTTGACCGTGAGAGGCTCGAAAATGGTCTACGATTTCTTCGATTTTCGATTTTGAGAGATCTCCTTCGATCTCTCGATGTAGGGTCACCAGTTTGGTTTGCCCTAATACGCCTTTCTCAATTTCAACATCCTTTTTCTTGTGATTCTTTTGAGCTGCCAGGCCTATGAAAGAGGGATCAATTCCAACCTCCTCCGCAATGCTTTTAATTTCCTCAAGAGAGAGTCCCGCTGTCTCCTTTCTTTCTTTAGAAAGAGAATCCTCCTGAAGAGCGAGTCCTTGTCGAAGGAGTTCTTGTACTTCTTCTTCTGTGTATATTTTTGCGCCAGACAAAAGGGTTTGATATTTAGCTAGTTAGTTGCATTGATAGAAAATACCGTTCTCAGCCAACTAATCACAAACTAACTACCAACGGCATCTTGCTCTTTTTTTTCGTCCTTTATGCGAGTAAAGAGCTCATCGAAAAAGAGGCCAAAATCTATTCCTAGTTTAGACGGATCCGTTCCACGTTGCTTATAGCTTTCGGTATCCCAAGTAAAAACAAGTGGAGCATCGTCAAATCCAAATCGACCCATCCTAAGGTCGGACACCAAAATGTCGCCTTGTGGGATTTGATAGGCATGAAGATAGTCTTTTGAGAACCATCTCAAAGTTTCTATGAATGGGGACTCCGGAAGACCTGTAAGGAGGTGGTTGTTTTTCTCAAACCTCGTCCAAGTGATTTCGGAACCGCCCAAGAGTGATGTGTATCCCTCGAGATAAGCATCTTCCGTCTCTACAAGACCACGCCAAAGGATGCTATTGGCGAAGGTCGGCGCACTCATGAATCGATTGACCTCAAAGCCGTTCGCTTCGATTGAAGCCTGAATGCGATTGTCGATCTCGATTTTAACCGCTAGGCCCCACATTAAATAGAGACTGCTTATTGTAAGACCAAAAGTGGCAAACTTTCTTCGCCAGCTACTTTCTCTTCTGACAACGGAGGCCGCCAATAATGAGAGCAGTAAAGGAACTGTGTAGAGTGGATCGATAATGAATATCGAATTTAGCGCTACTCGGTAGTTTGAGAAGGGTTCAAAGAAACCCGTTCCGTAGGTGGTGAAGATGTCCAACATGGGGTGAGTCCAGAGTCCCCAAAAGAACAGGCTGATCCACTCCGTCAGGGTCGCTTTGCTATTTCGAAATAGTTTCGAAAAAATAAATCCAATAATGGGACCCGCAACAAAGGCGAAAAATACAGAATGAGTAGGACCGCGATGAAGCCTCAGCTGTGTGGCTTCACTAACAAACGGAGAAAAGACAACATCGAGATCAGGTATGGTGCCGGCTATTGCACCTACCAATATTGCCGTGTTACCGAGTTTTTTTCCGAGGACTATTTCGCCTATAGCTCCACCAAGAACTATTTGGCTTATTGAATCCATTGACTTTAAGCATTAGAAAAATAATGACTGCAATTTAGTTGCCAATTTTATCGATCCTTTGATTTTAAGTTTGCCTTTCATCATCATCATCATTGGATTTTCCTTTCCGTTGGCAATATCTAACCAATCTTCTGCAGAGGAAATTACTGTTACATCTGGATCTTCGTACAAGCCTTCTGTGACAGACAATTTTCCATTGTCGACGTCCAAATACCAATCGCCCCCTCCGTCTCCGCTGTAGTTAAGCTGGAAGACTCCCGTAACTCCCGTAGCATTTTCGCTCTTGAAGTTCTTCTCGAGTGAGTCTATAACTTCTTGAATGGTTTCGAACTTGGGCATAAATGTAAAGAGTATTTGTGGTTATTCCCCGATGACAGCGATAGCAATGGCACCGGGACCTGCGTGAACACCGATTGCAGGTGAAATCTCTGAAATTATTAGGTCTTTCGCCCGAATATTTTTTTCAATCATTTCCTTAAGCCGCTCGGCGGTGTGCAGATCGTCAGCATGTGCAACTGCAAGTCTTGCAGATTTCCGTCCCTTGCAAGCTTTTTCAGCAAGTTCGACTAGCTTCGGTAGAACCTTATTCTGATTACGAACCGTGCCGGCTGGAAGAAGATACCCGTCATCGGAGACTGATAGAATGGGTTTCACTTTAAGCCATTTCCCAACGACTCCTTTGATCTTTGCAACGCGTCCGCCCCTAACTAGAAACTCCATAGTATCAAGAATACAGAATACCTTTGCCGATGCGCGCAGTTTTTTCAGTTCCTCGAGGATTTCAGATCCACTCTTTCCTTCGTTTGCCATTTCAGCGGCCGCTCTGGCTAGTAGGCCTAAGCCGATGGAAACAGAATTCGAATCGAAAATCTCAATATTCTTTCCAAGAGATTTGGAAGCGTTTTGGGCAGCTTGCACTGTTCCGCTAAGATTTGCTGGGACGTGTAGAGAAATGACTTCGTCATATTCTTTGCATACAACTTCATAAGCCCTTTTGAAGTCTATGGCTAATGGTTGAGATGTGGTTGGATGCACATTCGAAGTTTTCAACCTTTTGTAGAATTCACTCAGAGTGAGTGTGATCTTATCAATAAAACCCTCTTGTCCAAATTGAATCCTAAAAGGTACTGCATGGATTAATGCGCTCTCCATAATTTCTTTAGGTAGATCGCAACCGGAGTCTACCACAATGCCTACAGACCGCTTTGGATTTCTATTGCGATGCAAAAATTGCATATGCATGTCATCCACCTTCTCTTGAATAATCTCACCTAGTTGTCGTGCCTTGTTGAAAACGCCTTCTGGGTCATCCGTGTGAATGTGAAGACGTAATTTCTTATCAGCACCTGCGACCACTACCGAGTCCCCCAATTTTTCCAAAGCTTTGCGCAATTTAATGGCGCTCAACTCACTTCCCGAGATGACACACTCTGTACAAAAACGATATTTCTCCTCATCGAAGGCTACATCATGGGCTGTTTCTGCTGCCTTATCAAGAACGTTTTTTAATCTCGGTTTCTGAGACGCGATTTTCCCGTCAACTAGAAAGTCCGAAAATCCTTCAATCAAAAGCGAAAATCCTTTCGCGCCAGCGTCTACAAGATCGACCCCTTTTAACTCCATCATCCGTTCTCGTGTGGATTCAAGACTAATTCTAAGGTCTTTCTGGCTGGCTGCAAGGATGACCTTCATGTCAGACTCTTTACTATTCTTTCTCAGAGATAGAGACCAATCCTTCATCACTGTCAAGATCGTACCCTCTACAGGTTTACTCACCGCGTCGTAAGCCCATTGGACTCCTGTCTCCACGGAAGACGCAAAAACGGAGGGATCACAGTCATCATGCCCTGCGAGTCCCGATGCCATTCCTTGAAAAAATTGAGTCATTATGGCGCCGCTGTTTCCACGGGCACCTAATAGAATGGCGTCGGCCATATTGGCCGCCATTTCCCCGCACGACTCGGATTCAGGTCCTGGGAATCGATCCTCGAGAATGCTGGCCACTGTGCTGGCCGAATTCGTTCCGGTGTCACCATCAGGTACCGGAAAGACATTGATGTCATCTAGGTAACTCCGCTCAGATATAACTCTATCGGCACCCTGTCGCATCGCTGCAAGGAGGAGGGGTCCCTTAATCGAGTTGGTAGAAGTCTCGGACACGCTACTGAGTTTGATTGGAAGTCTCGCTTAGCGTCGAATATATATAACTGGAGAGACATTCAAATAATGCAAGATCGATTCCCAATAATAGCGTGGTAAAAGATTGGTCAGACTAGCTTGGTTTGTGATGCTTCGTTCATGTCACACTTCACATTCAGAACTTGGTTTTTGGAACCACAGAATTTTGCCCTTATATAAGGCGATCCGTTTCTATATTTAGGATTAGCATTCTGACAATGCCGGCTCCTCTTTGCATATAAGAACCGAATATGCATTTAATGGGCGTCTATCTCCAATTCGGACAACCGGCCTCAATCATTCGTGATTCTTCTTCGGAAGACAGAGGACTTTGAAAGAAGTTGGGCGGGTGCCCACCATTTATGAAGTTGGTTCTTCATATCCAAGGAGTCGGCATAGTCAGATCTTTTCTAACGCCTATCCCATCTGTCATGAGCTTAGTTTTCGTCGTTCTTCTAGGCTATCTCGTCGGCAGTATCCCTATCGCTTTTTTTCTAGTTCGATCTAAAGGTGTGAAAGACATCACTAAGGCGGGGACGGGAAATGTAGGAGCTTACAATAGTTACTCTGTTACCGGATCGAAGTGGACGGGCGTTTCGGTAATGTTGCTTGATGGTGTCAAAGGAGCAGTCGCTGTATTTGTGGGAATGTGGTTGGCATCTGAGTTGGGTGAGGAGAGCAGAGTTGTGCCTTGGCTTGCCCTGATCGGGGCAGTGGCTGGTCATAATTATAACCTGTGGCTTTCCATGCGCAAGGGCTCTTTGGCTGGGGGGAAAGGACTCGCAACCGTTGCAGGTGGTCTCTTTGTGATTCATCCAATATCGGTTGGGATCTGGTTTGTTTTTTTTGGAATTGGACTCTACCTCTTTAGCATTTGGTCTGGAATAAAGGACACTATTCCCGGTAACGTCGCGGGTACAATTGCCGCCCCGGCCGCAGGCTTCGCATTTTTTACACCATTTCTCGGCTCGATGCTTTCTGTTTTAGCATTGCTCATACTTCCGAAGCATATTAACCAAATGCAAGAATTGATTAAAAGGGGTATTAATTACCGAAAATCCAACAACTCGAAAACAACTTTGGAGTAGATAATTCAAGATGTCCTGTTTTCAGGACCGTCTGACCTTCTTGATATCGCCCAAGCAAAACATCTATGATCGGATTATTTGGCAAGTTTTTAGTTCTGGCTTCATTTGTTTCGTGCGGCGCCTGCGGCTATGCTTATTTCAAAGCATCTCGAAATCTAAGTCTAGAAAACCCATGGAATAAGATTGGAAGTCGTGCCTGGATTATTTCGTTTCTCTTCATTGTTGGGACTACATTTTTAATTTGGTTTTTGATTTTCACCCATAGGTTTGAATTTCACTATGTGTGGAGCAATACGTCCCGCGGATTACCAAATAGATTTCTTTTTTCTTCTCTTTGGGCAGGTCAGGAGGGCTCATTTCTACTGTGGATCATTTTCAATTTCCTAGCTGGAATTGGTGTACTAAAATGGGGAGGAAAAATGACTGCACCTGTAATGTGTGTCATAGCCTTCTGTCAGGTATTTCTTATCTCTATGATCGCAGGGGTGCAGCTAGGCCCTATCACTATTGGATCATCACTCTTCGCACTATTGATCGACAAATTTCCAGATGCGCCATTCTTGCTTGCTGGGGGACTGCCGGCCGATGGAAAAGGTCTAAATGACTTGCTGCAAAATCCCTGG
The DNA here is from genome assembly GCA_965250215.1 of Rhodothermales bacterium. GTDB lineage: Bacteria > Bacteroidota > Rhodothermia > Rhodothermales > DATKEJ01 > CBDFNN01. The sequence continues at coordinate 2,004,565 of CBDFNN010000004.1, forward strand.
ATGGTCATCCATCCTCCTACACTTTTCATCGGTTTTGCTTCGATGATTGTACCATTTGGCTACGCAGTAGCAGGCCTTTGGAAGAAGCAATACACCGAGTGGGTCAAGCCTGCATTGCCCTGGGCTATCATGGCCAATATGATTCTAATGGGAGGAATTATCATGGGCGGCTATTGGGCCTATGTGACTCTTTCATTTGGGGGTTACTGGGCATGGGATCCGGTCGAGAATTCCTCCTTTGTACCATGGTTAATTGGAATAGCAGCCATACACATGATGATTGCGCAAAAGCGATCTGGATCTAGTCATAAGGGCGCGCTTTTGCTTACGATCTTTTCCTTTATGCTGGTAGTCTATTCGACTTTCTTGACACGAAGTGGAATCCTTGGAGACGTCTCTGTTCACTCCTTCGTTGATCTTGGCTTGTACAATCAGCTACTTGCTTGGATACTTGCCATGGGAGCTGTTGGTTTTGGACTCTTTTTCTATCGATTAAAGGATCTTCCGAAGCCTTCCAAACCTGCAAATATACTCTCTCGTGAATTCATGATGTTCACGGGTGCGAGCATTCTCTGCGCATTGGGAATGGTAATCATCGTTGGTACGAGCACACCTATTCTGGGTCAATTATTTAGGTCGTCTCCTTCTGGCGTCCCTTTAGAATTCTACAATCGTTGGACTCTTCCCCTCACAGCGGGACTCGTCTTTTTCATGGGAATAGGGCAACTATTTTGGTGGAATAAAATGTCGGCCAAACGAGTAAACGAGGTCTTGCTTCGCCCTCTTATGGCGTCAATATTCTCGACAGCCTTGGTACTAGGGATGTCACCATTTACCCAGACTTGGATTCTTGATAAAAGTGCTCCTGCCGTTCTAGAGAATCCAGAAATTGCCGCATCCATTGGGAGTTTTCTCACTGGATCATCGAACTATTTGCCAGCATTGATCGCGCTTTTGTTAGTCTTTTTCGGTTTCTTTGCACTTTACGGCAATATGGCAGCACTTTGGAAGATTGGCCGCGGGAATTTGAAATTGGCCGGAGGGGCCATTAGCCACATCGGTATTGCCCTGATGATTATGGGAATTATCGCATCAAGTGGATTCAGCAATCCCATCGATGGGAAATTCAATCGAGTGGGAGCCAATGACAACAAATCAAACTTTGTTCTTGAGCTCGGAGAAACTAGAAAGGTTGAGGGGTTTACCGTTACCTACAAAGGGAAGTCATTTACGAAAGAAGGATACAGTGCTTTTGATCTCGACGTTGTAGATGATCGCGGTCGGTCTTATTCATTGCAGCCCGTTGTGTATAAGAGTAGCTCTGATCAGTGGATTCAACATCCCGACATTAAGACCTATTTTGAAAAGGATTTGTATATGGCCGTCGGGCCTTCGGCAATGTTCGAAACAGAGAATAATACTCGAGAGGATGCCCCAGCTGAAATAAAGCTGACGCAAGGCTCTAGCATTCTTCTTGATAATGGAAACTATGAAGTCGAGTTTGAGAAATTTGACTTAGGAATCGATCTTACTACGATTCCTATGGATGATCAAGTCAACCCGGACGATGTAGAGATTGCCGTGGCATCTGTTCTCAATGTGACTCAGCTCAGCACCGGGGAAAAGCGAACTCTTCGCCCCATTTATCTGGTCATGAAAGATCGATCCCAGCAGTTTATCCAAAATCGGATCGCCGATTGGCAGGCCTCATTCACCTTCGCTGGACTGGATATTTCTAGCGGGGAAATTCGACTCATGGTGGAGGGAATGTCCCTTCCGGAGGCCGATTGGATTGTTGTTCAAGCTTACGAAAAGCCCTTTATCAATCTGCTCTGGTTTGGTATGTTCATCATGCTTGGAGGATTCGGACTCTCTCTTTACAGGAGAACCAAAGAGTGGCACCTCACGCTCTGGCGTTAACAACAAAGGAGCTCACTTCTCCTTTTGAGTAGGTCTGAACTTGGCCAGTATTAATTTTCGATACTAAAAAAGCCGCGCTATGAAATAGCACGGCTTTTTCAATTCTCGGATCGAACTAGATTCCTGCAAATGCTGGAGGAGTCACGCCATTCAATCGAAGATAAACCACCAGACCACCCTTGTGGTGAGTGCTGTGGTTTGAAGCAAGATCAATCGCTCCGGCAACGGTTGTATTAAGAGAGCCGCCGAAAAGTGAAACTTCATTTTCGAGGTCTGCGTCGTTTATTGCTGCGACAGCTTCTCCGGCCCACGCATAGACTGCCTCGATATTCGCAATGATTTCGTCCTTGTCAGTCGCTTCCATGTTTATTTCTGGAGGTGCCAAATCAGAAACAGCGCTGATAATGCCAACAGTTGCACCGGTAGCATGCGTTAGTGACTGACCGAAAGAGTTAACTTCGGGTACAGGTTTGAAGCCATACTTGTCGGCTGGCATGGCCATTGCGTAATCCCTCAGTGCAGCTGCATGGCGAGGGAAATCAGTTGCCAAAGCGGTGGTTCTGTCGTTGGACGTTACAGCATCTTCAACAGCATCGGCTGCGTAGTCTGCCGAATCTTGTGCCTGTTGGCATCCAACAAAAGAGAGTGCTACGATCAGGATAGACGATCGTAGAAATAGGTTTAAATTGTGCATCGGTTGTTCAATTTGGAGGTTATGTGATTGACGGATAATACGAAATGAATGAAAAAGGGTCCTAATTCGGTAGCTAGTATTCTAGCTCGGGTGAAAGACAAAAGAAGATGAGGAAAGCCTCGAAGTCTATTGACGAGAAATTCGTGGATTCATCTTTGGTCCTAGCCGGATTTGACGAATATTTCCACATTCCTCTTAAGCTGCTTCTTGATCTCGGTACTGCAGCTCATAGAGTCTTCGATATAGACCATCCATATCAAGAAGCTCCTTGTGAGTCCCTCTTTCCCTAACGGAACCATGGTGGATCACCAATATCTGATCAGCAGAGCGAATAGTTGACAGACGGTGGGCGACGGCAAGGGTCGTCCTTTCTGACATAAGTCGATCGATGGCAGACTGAATCAACTCTTCAGACTCCGTGTCAATAGAAGAGGTGGCTTCGTCGAGGACAAGTATGGCCGGGTTGTAAACCAATGCCCTGACGAAAGAAAGTAGCTGTCGTTGCCCATGGGAAAGGGTCGAACCCCGCTCCCTAACATCGTGCTGATATTGCTTTGGAAGTTTTTCAATGAAGCTGCTCGCTCCTACAAGTTTGGCTGCTTTTTCAACCATTTCAAGAGTCACCTCATCTCCATCCATTACGACATTATCGTAGATACTTCCAGAGAACAAGAATACATCTTGGAGCACAAGGCCGATGGCTTTTCGAAGTTGCTTAAGAGACAGTTCCCTCAAGTCCGTGCCGTCAATTAATATGCTTCCTCTTTGTATTTCGTAAAATCGAAGCAAGACATTTAGGATGGTCGATTTGCCCGATCCGGTAGCTCCGACTAAAGCGACAGCTTGACCTGGTTCAAGCGAAAAGCTTACATCTTTCAAGATCCAATTTATCTCACCAGATTCTTTGTCTGGAGTGTCATCATACGCAAACCACACATTCTTGAACTCGATGTGACCTTTGGAACTAGGCAGGGGAATCGGCGAGCTGACCTCCGTGATGGCGCTGTCAAGATCCAGGACTCCAAAGATTCGCTCGGAAGCAGCCATCGCTGATTGAAGAGTATTGTACTGGTCTGAAAGCTGTCTGATTGGGTCGAAAAATTGTCTCACATATTGAATGAATGCGACGAGAACGCCCAAAGAAACAGATCCAAGTATTGCTTGAATTCCACCATACCAGATCATGATGCCCAGAGCCAAGGAAGCAACGATGTCGACAGTTGGCCAGAAAACAGCAAAGTAGAAAATCGTCTTGATGTGAACGGCGCGGTGATCTCCATTTACCGCCGTGAATCGTTTCAACTCTTCCTTCTCACGATTGAACATTTGGATAATGTGCATGCCCGTGATGTGCTCCTGCATGAAGGAGTTCAGTCTTGCAACTTGCTTCCGGGTCTCTCGATAGGCGACCCTTACTTTTTTTCTAAATATAAATGTGACCATGATCATCACTGGCATCACAGCAATCGCAAGTAACGCGAGTTGCCAGTCCAGAGCAAACATGAAGTAGGTGATAAACAGCAGTTTTAAAAGATTACCTAGAATGGTAACAACACCAGCTGATAACACGGTATTGAGAGCCTCTACATCACTGGTTGTTCTCGTGATGATTTGCCCAATTGGAGTCCTGTCGAAGTATCGAAGAGGGAGTCGTTCAATATGTTTGAATACCTTATCTCTGAGATCGAAGATGGCGTTTTGACCAATCCATTGGGTCAAATAGTTGTTAATGACATTGAGAAATGACTCGCCGATCAAAACTAAGATCAATATCAAGATGATTTCGAACAGACCACCTGAATCGCCCACTTGGATGTAACCATCAATTGCGACCTGGACCAGTTTGGGCCGGAGAGGACCCAGAAATGCCACCATGAACGAGAGAATCAAGGCCAGGACTACCCAAGCTTTGTAAGGCGCCAGGTAGCTTAAGATGCGGCGAAATAGTTTTCCGTCGATCCTATTTGGCTTCTTCTTGATATTTGAAATTTTCTCGCTCACTAGAATATTCTTTTCGCCTCTTTAAATGGACGAACTGATCTTTGTTTTATTTCTGTAAGTCTTTCAATTAATGGACTCGATCTCCAATTCTAAGAGCTGTTTCTTATAAAGATCAGCATATTTGCCGCCTTGCTCTACTAACTCTTGATGCGAACCGGATTCGCCTATTTTGCCTTCATCAAGGACAATTATTAAATCTGCAGCCTGTATAGCTGAAACCCTGTGACTGACGATGACGATACTTCGCTGTCCGAAATGCTTCTTCAAATTATCTAATATTTGAGCTTCCGTTGCTGTATCGACCGCGGAAAGTGAATCGTCGAGTAGCAGAATGGCTGGTTCTCGTATGAGTGCTCGAGCGATAGAAGCACGTTGCTTTTGTCCTCCACTTAAAGTGATTCCGCGTTCTCCCACCATGGTTTCGAATCCATCTGGAAAGTCAGATATGTTTTCCAAAAGGTCGGCATCACTTGAAGCTTGCTCGATTAAATGTTGATCAGCACCCAAGCGACCAAAGGCGATGTTATTCCCAACGCTATCACTGAATAGAAATGCTTCCTGAGGAATGATTCCGATAGAAGATCTAAGAATATCAACGGGGATGCTTTTGATTGGATGTCCATCAATCGCGATAGTCCCGGAGCTTACATCCTGGAGTCGCGGGATAAGGTTTATTAGGGTCGATTTGCCAGATCCTGTCCGACCAACGATGCCGAGAGTTTGACCTCTCTTGATACTAAAATTGATGTCGCTAAGAGCCGGCGTTGAGGCACCGGGGAAGGTATAAGACACATTCTTAAATACAATGTCTCCAGCTATGGCTGAGACATCATGATCTGTTTGCCCATTATCGGCGATATCGGGCTTGGTGTCTAATATCTCACAAAGCCGAAGCATGGAGGCATCAGCTCTCTGTACCATCGTCATCACAAAACCCAAAGAGGCGACTGGCCATGTCATGAGAGAAACATAGATTATGTACTCCGCGATATTACCGATCGTGATGACGCCCTCAATAACTTGTAGTCCTCCTCTCCAAACGACGATGATAATACTCAGCCCGATAATGAGCCCCATGAGAGGACGGAAGGTCGCCTCGACTCTGGCGAGAGAGAGATTTCGTTTTCGATAGATGTCGGACTCCTTTGCGAAATGGGTCGCTTCTTTGTCCTCCGAGGTATATGCTTTTACGACTCGGATCCCTGCAAAAACCTCCTGAACTCTGCTCGTAAGGGAAGAATACTGCTCTTGAATTGCCTGACTTCTGGAATGAATCATCTTCGACATGAAATAGATGCTTATAACCAGAGCGGGCATCGGCAACATTGCATAGAAAGTTAGAGAGGGTGAGATAATAGTCATGACAGCCAAAGCGCAGATTGTGATTATTATCGCTCGCGTCGCATACATAAGAGCGGGTCCAACATATCGACGAATTTGTTCTATATCGCTCGTCGATCGCGCAATCACGTCTCCTGTGGTGTAATTCTGAAAGAATCTGGAGGAGAGCTTTTGAATATGCCCATACATCTCATTTCGCAAATCATACTCAATATGCCTAGAGGAAACGACAACGGTTTGCCTCATGATGAAAAGAAAGGTGCCCGAGATGATGCTCAGCAAGAGTATCGTCACGCCGAGGATTACTAAAGTCTTGACGGAGGCTCCGAATATCAGGTCGCCAAAAGGAGAAACTCCGTGCAGTTTGTTAAGCGTTAAAAGCCGAGGTACGGCATCAACGGCTTGTCGCACCACCATGGGGACAAGAAGCGAAAACAGGGCGGCTAAAACAGCACATATCAATCCCGGTATAAGAAGCTTCTTATATCGCCACAAATAGGGATTAAGTCGGGAAATGGCCTTCATTTACTATGGATTCAACACGTCTTGAAATCCCTCAAGGCTGCCATCGTTTTCTGCTGGTGATAATCCAAGAATGTGACACATCAATTCGTAGATATCGACGTTATTAACTTCTCCAAGTTGAGAACTTGCTTTGAAAGCCGGTCCATGTCCAAGGAAAATGCCCTGCATGGACTTGTTTTCTGGTGCCCAGCCGTGAGTGGCTCCTGTCCGAAGGCGTTCTTCCAATCTCGGGTAGAATGCTCTGTCCGTTGCAGCCCAAGACTCTGACAGAACTCCGAGAATCGGCGGTATCCTTCTATGACTATTGAAGTGATATTTTGCAGGCAGATCTTCCTTTTTGTATACGTCCATTTCGGGATGTTTACCGTGTAACTGCTGGTAGAGACTGTCTAGGCTTATCCCGTCTGCTGGAAATATTCCAAGAATGGGATACCAGTCCGTGACGGATATGTCACTCAGGTCAACATAGTCATCTATGAAAACGACTTTCTGATTGTCCGTTGCAGTCATTCCGTGATCGGATGTGATGATGATATTCAATTGGTCTAGTAGCTTCTCGGCTTCAAGTTGCCCTAGAAGTTCTCCGATGTCCGAATCTATATCCTCAATGGCTTGAACCACTTCGGGCGATTCTGGGCCGAAGTCGTGCCCTCGCGAATCTACATTCGAAAAATAGAGGCTGACGAAAGTGGGGCGCTCATCTGCAGGCAATGTCAGCCAATTGACGACTCCTCGAATGCGTGTGCTGTGCGGAGTCTGAGAATTAAAACTCTCATAGTAGCTTGGACGAGTTCCTTTTATCTCAGCCTCGGAACCAGGCCAAAAGAATGCGGCTGCTTTTTGCCCTTGCATCTCGGCGGTGACCCAAATCGGTTCGCCGCCCCACCATTTTCCGTCTTTTATCGCCTCTTGATTCGATAGAGAGAATCGTTCATCGAAAACAGGATCGTACATATTGTTGGACACGACTCCGTGGTTCTCGGCATAGAGACCAGTGACTATTGAATAGTGGTTGGGAAAAGTCTTCGTCGGGAAAACGGGAATCAATGAACTTGCTTTAACACCATTCTCAATGAGTCGATCAAAGTTTGGGGTTGCTGCTTTTTCAAAATAATCCCATCGGAAGCCGTCTATCGAGATCAGAAGTACACTCGGTTCTAGCTCGACTCTATCTCCATCTTGTCGATTTTGAACGCCTTGGGAGCCACAAGAAAGAAAGGTTAAAAGACTAACAAGGACGAGAAAATTCCTGATGATCATGTACTTTAGTTGATGAGTCGTACTAAGCTAGGCAGTACGCAGGAAAAAGTTTATAGTTTGTAGTTGAAAATCACTGAGGGAGTTAGAAGTAATTGTTGGATCGTGAAAAGAAGATCACTTTTGTGTCCACTGCTCTTGCGATGGGCGGTGCTGAGGTTCAGGTTTCTCACCTTGCCAGAAGTCTAAAGCGAAGGAATTGGGAAGTATCGGTCATTTCTATGACAACTCCAGTTGCCCTCGTTGATACACTGGAAAATGAAGGAGTAGCTGTTCGCTCTCTAGACATGCAACCGGGGCTACCAAATCCCTTTTTTGTTTTCAGCCTGGCCAAACTATTGAAAGAGTTCCAGCCGAGCGTTGTGCACAGTCACATGGTTCATGCGAACATTCTTAGCAGAGTATCGCGCGCTACGAGCCCTTCATTTAGTCAACCACTCGTTTGCACAGCGCACAATACGATTGAAGGAGGTAAGTGGGTAGAGAGGGCCTATAGAATGACAGACAAGTTTTGCAACCTCACGACCAATGTCAGTCAAGCTGCCGTGGATAGATATATCAAGATCGGGGCTGCGCCGGCAAATAGAATCCGACTGATGCGAAATGGCCTAGACACTTCTCAGTTCTTACCAGATGAAGGTCTGAGATCATCCAAAAGGAAAGAACTAGGATTAGAAGACCGACTGATCTGTCTCGCTGTGGGTCGCTTGACTGAGGCGAAAAACTACGGGCTCTTGATCGATTCCTTTTTTGAGCTTAAAACACGGATTCCTTCGGCTGTCTTGTTGATAGTAGGGGAAGGGGAGGAAGAGGATGAACTCAAAGGCAAAGCAAGTTCATTGGGACTGGGTGATGAAAATCTTCGTTGGTTAGGGCGGCGTCACGATGTGTCAGAACTCATGAAAGCAAGCGATCTTTACGTCATGTCTTCACTTTGGGAAGGTCTACCGATGGTGCTCTTAGAAGCATCTGCCTCTGGACTGGCGATTGTTGCCACAGATGTGGGAGGGAATAGCGAGATTGTGCAAGATGGTATCAACGGATTCATCGTGGATTCAGGTAATCAAGACGGTCTTGTTAAGGCCATGGATATCGTATTGTCAATGTCGAAGAATGAACGAATGCAACTCGGTTCTGGCGGTCGTAAATTCGTGCAGATGAATTACGATCTGGATCTCATTGTTGATCAGTGGGAATCCATTTATAACGAAGTCCGAGGACTATCTTGAAGATTCTTTATGTCATAACGATTCCTGAAAAAGGCGGTGCTCAAGTGCATCTCCTTGATATCTTGAATCACTTCAAGAAGGATAATGAACTCCTCCTAGTTACCGGTAGCGAAGGATATCTTACAGATCAGCTTCGTGAAATGAAGGTCGAATATCAGATTGAACCTACACTGGTCAGGCCAATAAACCCGCTTAGTGATATTAAAGCCTTGTCTAGCCTAAAAGGACTAGTCGACTCTTTTTCCCCGGACCTATTGCATTGTCATTCATCCAAAGCGGGAATTTTGGGACGATTGGCCGCTAAGTCTAGAAACCTGCCATGTGTATTCACTGTCCACGGATGGTCATTCGCAGAAGGAATGAGCAGGAAAAGAATCTTTGCTGCTCGATCATTGGAAAGAATGATCGCCTCTCGATGTAAGCGAGACCTGCTGATAACGGTGGCGGAGTCGGATCGTCAGTATGGAATAGCGCAAGGGACCGCAGAAGCCGATCGGACATTCACGATCCACAATGGGATCTCCGATGTAAATGAGCGAGCCACTCTACAGGGAGATGCCCTCGTAAAGGGAGTTATGGTCGCTCGATTCTCGTCACAAAAGGATCATAGAACCTTGATCGAGGCGGTTGCCAAGATGAATGGGCAAATAAAGATCGACCTAGTCGGAGAAGGAAAGTCGATGGACAGCGAGCAAGCCTATGCAGACTCACTTGGTGCAGGAGAGAAATTTGATTTCTTGGGCAACAGACACGACGTAGCGCAAATTCTTGCGGATTCGGACTTTTTCGTGTTAACAACAAATTGGGAAGGCTTTCCCATTAGCATTCTTGAAGCGATGCGAAGCGGACTTCCAATTATCGCGTCAGATGTTGGTGGAGTAAGAGAGGCGGTTCATGACGGGGTCAATGGATTTCTAATTCCCCAAAGCGATGTTAATGCTACTCTCGAGAAAATAGATTTGCTAGTTGGAGACGAGACTCTTCGACAAAAAATGGGTCAGGCGAGCCGAGAAATATTCGAGGAAAATTTCTTGTTAGATGGGATGCTAAAGAAAACCGAAGCGGTCTACCAAAAAGCTATCTCACAATATTCCTAATCTGCGAATTACTTGACTATCGAGGTCTAGTATTTTGTCCGATGTCCAAATAGACGGTAGATAATAAATCCTCCGATGGGGAAGAATACCACCACAAAGACCCACACCAGCTTATCCGTCAATCCACGCTTGCTGTTCACAAGCTCGATGACAGCCGATACCGCGAGAAAGAGAATTAGAACTCCGAAGAAACCGTGACCGAAAGGGGATTGCAGACGGTCTATGAGATTGGCACCACTTCCACAGCCCATTAAGAGCATGCTGGTCATGGACACGAAGGCAATTGTAAATACTGTCTTTGTCAAGCGGTACATGTTACCCATGAATTTCATTATTTGGCATCTCTGACTTTCTTCTGTCCCCAGAAGAAGTAGACTAGGATTCCGACTATCGGAACGAGAATTAACAAAGTGAAGCCGACTTTCAAGCCGGTAAGTAAAAAGCTCTTCCAAATCGCGATCGTCGCGACAGCGGCTAGAATCACGTTAACTAAAGTCAGAAGGGCAGCGACTAAGCTACTTAAAAGTCCAACTATGGCAAGTCCTACGATCATTCAAGAGTCCGGTTAATTTACTTTCATCTACGAGAGAGCATTCTGCATTGTTACACAGATTAGTGCTCGATTGTTGGCTTCGATTCCACTTTTTGACATCGCATTCTGAGATGCCGGGGCCAATTTTTAGAATGCCTCTTGATATTTACAGTCACCGTGGATCTCCGATCCACATTTTCGGTTTGAGTCGGAGCCATGAATATCGGACCCATACAACTTGACCCCTATCCCGTAGTCCTTGCTCCAATGGAGGATGTAAGCGATCCACCTTTTCGTTTGATCTGCAAACGGTTTGGTGCTGATGTGGTCTATACCGAATTTATTTCGTCTGGCGGTTTAGTCTATGGCGCGGAAGGATCAAGAATGAAATTGGATATCCGGCCGGAAGAACGTCCTGTCGGAATTCAAATATTTGGTGGCGATATCGATAAAGTCCGAGAAGCAGCGAAGATTGTTGAGGAAGCCGATCCTGACATAATTGACATCAATTTTGGCTGTCCGGTCAAGAAGGTCGTTTGCAAAGACGGTGGAGCTGGGATATTGAGGAATATTCCCAAAATGATGGCTATTACTAAAGCCGTCGTTGAGATAACAGATAAACCGGTCACGGTGAAGACTCGGCTCGGTTGGAATGATCAAAGTCTCCATATTGTTGATGTAGCTAAACAGTTGGAAGACTGCGGAATTAAGGCGCTCGCCGTTCATGCGAGAACTAGGAAGCAGATGTACAAGGGAGAGGCCAGGTGGGAATGGCTTCGAAAAATTAAAGACGAAGCAGGTCTGGGCATTCCGCTTTTCGGAAACGGAGACGCAAGCTCTCCAGAGAAAATCAAACTTATGTTTGATGAGACTGGTTGTGATGGCGTCATGATTGGAAGAGGAGCAATCGGCAATCCCTGGATATTTCGCGACTTCAAACACTTCCTAAAGACTGGCGAAATTCTCAATCCTCCAAGTTGGGAAGAAAAAATTGAAGTTGTAAAAGAGCATCTCGTTATGAAGGCCGAATGGCTCGGTGAACGAAAGGGCGTGCTTGAAATGCGAAGGATGTACGGTGGCTATTTCAAGGGATTCCGTAACGCCAGTGCCCTAAGACAGCAGATCATGCTGCATACTACCCTTGAGGCGGTCATAGACGTTATTGACAATTTCGATATCAACGATGATTCACAGATCGACAACCAGGAGAGAATTGCTCGATCCATAGATCCAGGAAAGATGAAGATCAAACCTGTGTTGGCTTGAGTATCTATAGACGAATTCGGCCTGCTTTTTTTCGGCTTGATGCAGAAAGAGCCCACCATCTTGGAATCGTTGGAGCAAGACTATCCGCATTTGCCAGGCCTCTTGTTAGAGGCATCTATTCCTACCAAGACACATCTCTGTCTCAGGATCTGTTCGGTCTACATTTCAGAAATCCAGTGGGCATTGCAGCCGGTCTAGACAAGAACGCCGAGTTGGTAAAATTTTGGGACGCGGCAGGTGTCGGCCATATGGAAGTTGGCTCTGTGACGGCACGGGCCTCAGCCGGTAATCCAAAGCCAAGGGCGTTTAGATTGAAGGCTGACGAGGCCTTGATAAATCGGATGGGCCTGAACAATATTGGGGCGAAAGCGGTCGGGGCTCGCTTAGCTGGACGTCGAAAAACTCAGATGACGCTCGGAGTCAATATCACTAAGACCCATGACCCAAATATCTTGGGATCCAAAGGACTGGACGACTTTTGTCTAAGCTTCGAAACCCTGGCGGAGAGTGGGGACTTTGTCACTTTAAACGTGTCCTGTCCCAATACAGCGGAGGGCAAAACTTTCGAAGATCCCGCATCGATGATTGCTCTCCTAGATCGTGTTTTTGAGATTCGTAATTCAAAAGGGCTGTCCGTCCCGATTTTAGTCAAACTTTCTCCTGTAGAAATTCAGCGTGCTGAAGCAAAGGACTCCCTAGACGAACTTCTTAAAGTCTTGTCTGAATATCCCTTGGCAGGTCTGGTTATGACCAATACCAGCAATTCCAGAGATCAGCTAAAGACCTCATCGGCCGAGTTAGATAGAATTGGGCGAGGCGGTCTCAGTGGGAAGCCTCTTTGTGGCACTGCCTTGGAAATGACACGATATGTTTTTCGAAACTCCAGACTAGATCTACCGATAATCGGTGTGGGTGGAATCCATGATGGACCAAGTGCCTGGTCTAGGATTTGTGCTGGAGCCAGTCTTCTTCAGATTTATACTGCGCTGGTATACGAAGGCCCAAGTCTAGTCAAGGAGATCAATATGTATATTGCATCGAGGCTGCGGTCAGCGAATCTGTCATCGATTTCCGAGGCGGTGGGTAATGACAGTCTTGGGAATGCCTGAGACATTCTCAGACGCTTTTGAGACTTTTGGGCCTCAACGATTAGCCTTCAGCCTTCAGCCTTCAGCATACCGTCTTCAGAAATACCGATTACAAAGGCTTCAGTCATTTGAAGTAGTCTATCGGGATTCAATTCTCTCCCGGCGGATTGCCCGGTAGCGTATAAATAACATGCTTTTCCTGAAGACCGACGACTTCTTTCTTGGCCGTCCCCTTAGTTTCCGGATCCATAGGGGAAAGAGCTAATACTCACCGGTAGCCGCCCTTCCGGATCGAGTTCTCCCGATAAGGCTTTCTTCGCCGCAAGAACGCTTGCGATACTCTGGTCATAAAAGATCAGAAAAGCATCGGCCTTCGGAAATTGTTCTGCAACGTAGGGGCTGCCCATGGTAACAACTATCACTTTCCTATTTAATGAAAGGAGCTCGTTTACCAAATCGGTCTGAGTCTTGGAAAGGTTTGCTCCTTTTTTATCTCCTCGAATTCGAAGAAAAAGGGAAAGAACAATTGGTCCATCAGAGTTCTTGACAGCCATTATTATTGCATCTTGTTTGCTCGTCGGCGTGAACTCACCCACGCGATGCTCGATTAAATTATGCTCCTTGGCGAGCTCCAAATTTAGACGGTTCATGGCAGCAGGAACAGCCGTGGATTTCGTTACATTGCTAATCTGGACCAAGGAAAATGGTGCCTCCTTATCAAGAGGAGTGAGCTCATGCCATTTACCGAGGCTGGTAGCTGATGCCTCGGCAATTATTGTTGCGATCTCTTCTCCAATTGGGGCCTTATTGAGATAAGAGTAGACTTCCGGGCTTAAATTTGCCTGGACATCGAGTCCTATTTTGGCCTTAGCTTGAAGCACGCGTTCAACGGACTGATTGAGCCTTTCCACAGGGATGTCGCCATTTTCTATGGCCTCACTAATAGCCCGAACGGTTCTCGCGAGATCCTGTGGGCCGAGGAGAATGTCAACACCCGCCATAATACTGGTGACGACTCGCTCCGTGTAGGTGTACTTCGTTTTAAGCGCTCCCATACCAATGTCGTCCGTAATAACAATCCCCTTGAATCCAAGATCGTCTCGGAGAAGCCCTTGCAATGCTGTCTTACTAAAAGTGGCTGGACGGGGATACTTATTGATTGCCTTGATCCATAGATGGGCCGTCATGACGGCATCGGGTTGATTGTTCTCCCCGAATAGTTTTCGATATGGGAAAAGCTCGACTTTCTCCAATTCCTCCAAGGAAGAATTCACTGTACCCATTCTGTAATGAGAATCTGTTACCGTGTTTCCGTGACCTGGGAAATGTTTGAAAGTAGATAGCGCGCCATAAGCATGAACTCCTTTTTGAAAGGCTCCGGACATCTCGGCCACCAGACCAGCCTGTTCCGCGTATGATCGGATGTTGATGATCGGATTGTTAGGATTATTATTGACATCAACAACCGGCGCTAAAATGAAATTCACTCCGAAAGATCGGGCCTCTAAAGCCGTTAGTGCTCCAGCCATCCAGGCTAGTTCTGAATTTCGCGAAGATCCGAGAGCCATTGACGAAGGTAGCTCGGTAAAATTGTTTAGATATCGACCTGCGCCTCTTTCGTAGTCTGCCGCAAAGAATAGTGGGATTTTGGAAGATGTCTGCAATCTTCTTGTAGTGCGGTATATCAGCGAGGGTTCACTCAGGCGCGGGACAAGAAATCCTCCGACGTGATATTGGGAGATTACTTCGTCTGGTGATTTCATTCCCTTCAGAGCATTTGAGTTGAGATCCACCATCAATAGCTGGCCAATCTTTTCCTCGAGACTCATACCACCTAGGGTCTCTTCGACCCAGACATCGCCACGACTTTGTTGGATTATCGAATCTATCTCCTGCTTAATCTCTCCATATTTTAATTTGAAAAAGTCAGCCTTATGGAGGGAGCCATCTGAGACAGAGAAGTCATCCAGTTGTTGATTCGAATCCGATGATGTCTTTTCGGACTCAAATTCTAACAGACCAAGGAGCACAAGAAGTGCAAAAATTAGAGAGACGATTTTCATTTGTTGGCTGACCCTATTCCCCTGTGGATTTCAATAATATATATTTAAATCAAAACAACTCACAACGGCACAAGCTGAAGTGGAAACCCTTTCTTCCTAGTCTCATTTGACGGGCATGATAAGCAGATTGCGGAAAGAAGCACAAGACTTCACAAGAGTTTGGAAAGGATTGGACCAGCAAGTGGTTTGGATTTTTATCTTAGCCTCCTTTCTAGTAATTCTACAATTTGCCTTTGGTAGCCGTCGTTTTTTTCGCCGCGAGATTTCGCAATACTTCACCGCCGGTAATCTCGATCTCCTTGCCTGGGGATGGTGGTTTGCCTTTCAGTTTATATGCGGCTTTGTCATTCCTGTTCTGGTATCACTTTTCGTTCTTAAAAGGAGTGCGAAATCGATGGGATTAGGATTGGGAGATTGGCGATTTGCGGTGAAAATCATGCTCCTTTATCTACCGCTTGTGATAATAGGTGCCTGGATCCTTACCGGATCGGCAGACTTTCGCCAGGTTTATCCTCATCTTCAGCGAGCAGCGTTTTCTTGGGAAGTCTTTCTTATATACGAACTGCTCTTTCTTCTCTACTGGATAGGTTGGGAATATACCTGGAGGGGATTCATTCTTTTCGGAACGAAACCTAGACTTGGCATCTATGCCATATTTGTTCAAGCACTTCCATTTGCTGTTTTGCATTTCAATAAGCCATTTCCGGAAGCCGTTCTTTCTATTTTTGGTGGCATCGCGCTCGGCTTTCTGGTCTGGCGTTGTAGATCCTTTTGGATTGCCGTTCCTATTCACGCACTCCAAGGTCTAATAGTCGATTTTACTTCAAGTCTAAGGATTCGATCTGGAGTGCATGGCGTCAAGCTCGGTGATTTAGTCGAATTGATAAGAAACTTTTTCTGATTCCATGACCATCATTTATCTCTCTGCGGTGCAGACCGCTGATCAAAACCTTCTTCAGGCTTTATGCAGGTCTGTATCGGAGCTTGCCAAGAAGGGATCGCTTCTACTTCTTCGAGAGGCAGCTCTAAATGGCGACGGGATGCCTGATGCGGCATTGACTCTTGCAAGAGCGAAATACTTAGCCGGTCAATTGAATGAATCTGGGGTTGCCGTTGTAAGCGTTGAGGGTTCAGATAGAGGCCTGTTCAAATTCCCAGACGGCGATTCACTTAGGCTAGGAAAACAGACTTGGCTGACCGATCTCTTGGACAAAAGAATAGTCGTATCGCTTTCACTTCTTGGAAAGACTCCAAGCGGGAAAGTGAGGCCTGTTCCAATAGAAGTACTTGACACCTTGGGTCTCAACGTGTCATCAAACAATAGTTTGGTTATGCTTCATCCAAAGGGAAAAGCTCGAGTAGAAATCAACGGCGTGCAACAAAACGAGTTAAGTATTAGTCAATTCATTGTTGAATTGGCTCTTTTGGAAAGCAACTACCTAAAATCCATAAAACAGCTGGTGAATCTGGACATCAGAGTCACAAATACGATCGGATTGCTCTCGGACAACATCGAAAGATCCACTAAACTCGTCCGTTAGTAATAGCCACCATAACTGTAACTAAATCTCCAAGATTGATATGAAACCCTACGCTATTATCATTCTCTTACTATGCCTTCTTTTTTCGGTGTCAGACCTCAATGCACAAGACTTAGATGGAGCAGCAGCTCCTGAGGATAGCCTCTATAAAACACTGAATACCTGGATCCCGACCTTAGGCGGTCAAATCGCTTTTTCCAGAGCCAGCTTTGACAACTGGGTCGGCGGGGGTGAAAATGCCACGACTTTAAAAATAGGTGTCGATGGCACCGCCATGAGATCAAATGGCACCTTGCGTCAACTGCATAGATTTCAGTTCGCAAACGGAAAAACTAAATTGGGAGACATCGATACGCGCAAGACCGAAGACATCATTCGTTACGGAATTGAAGCGGCCTACGATACGCATCCAATCTTTAAACCGTTTCTGGCTTTCAACCTTCTGACGCAATTAGAGGAAGGTTTTGACTATGCAGTCGACGCAAGTGCTCAAGATCCTATTTCCTCTTTCTTTGCACCTGCTTACCTAAATGAATTGGCTGGTGTTGCATGGGAGCCACTAGACTGGCTACAGGCAAGAATTGGAGTTGGTGCAAAGCAAACATTTGTAAATGACGAATCTTTCCGTCCTCGATACGGAAATGGCATTGACCAGTCGGTCAGAAACGAGGGTGGACTTGATTTTTCCCTTATCGGTGAAAAAGCACTCATGGAAAATATTATTTTGAAGTCAGAATTCAATCTTTGGCAAACTCTTATTGGAGATGGAGAAAAGAGTCCGGATATGAGATGGAGAAATGCTTTGGGAATGGTCGTCAACGAATACGTCACCGTGAATCTTGAGTATGAGCTTTTCTATGACGCAGATCAAAAGAGGGAAAGCGTTCCAGGCTCCGGCAATTTCGATGAGGAAATTGGCCTCCAGCAGCGTCAAGGACTTTCCGTAGGAATTGGACTGAGTATATTTTAGTTCTAAGGAGCTATACCAAGGCGTTTGGGTTCTACTCAAACGCCTTTTTATTTCTAAAGCCTATGTCAATATCTAGTAAAACAAGCTTTCTACTTTTCATCCTCCTTGGGGTGCTTTCCTGCAAGAGTCTAGAGGAAGGAAGCTCGGGTGATGAAAGTGAATATGGATATTCCAGCTGGGACTACACTATTCAGTCGGACGAGAGTGTCAAGTCTGTTCAGGTATATAGCGGTGAAGAGGCGTCGTTGCCATTTATCAATATCAGGGATGGAGAAACCATCAGCCTAGAATTTGACGTTTTGGAAAGAGATGCACGATCTCTCCTCATCGAATTTCGTCACATGGATCGGAATTGGGAGTCGGATAATTTGATTCCTATCGAGTACATGACCAGATTTGAGACGGATTATATTAGCGACTACGAGCAGTCCTACAGTACTGAGATTAGCTATACCCACTACAGCTATTCCTTTCCGAATGAGAGTATACAATTCAAAATTGGAGGCAATTATTTGCTGCGTGTTTCTGATCCAGACGATCCAGATACCAGCTTATTAACGCATCCCTTTTTAATAAACGAAGGACAAGGACAATCCGAGTTATTTCTCGAATCCGTTTTTCTAGGAGGAACGATAGATCGCGGAGTCCAGCCTTTTTACCTTTATGAGCCACAGGATAGAACGTCTTTTGATTCCTTTGACTACAAAGCCTGTTTCATAAGAAACTCCGAGTTCACAAACACTCGCTGTTCTGAAAATCCATCATTGATAAGTCTGCCTCAGCTACGATTTTTCTTGGAGCCGGATGAAGCCTTTGCTCGAAGTAGCGGATATCGCCTGATGGATCTAACTAGCTTTTCAGCAGGAGTGGATGTTATATCTACTAATTTTGAAAGCTCTCCATATGAAGTGACAGTTGATGAAGACTTCGCTCAGCTTGATGACGTCTTCGATTTTCAATTGCAAAACGGGCAGACAAGAATTCGAACGGCAAGAATTGAAGAAACCTCTGATCCCGTTCGAAATGGTGAATATTTGTCTGTCCTTTTTCGCCTCGTGCCACCAGATGAAAAGGAAATGCCTGGCCCTGTTTATTTAACTGGAAGTTTCAATAGGTGGGCTGTCGAGGATACGATGGTTATGGAGTGGGAAGAGGAAGAGAAGATGTATATGTTAGACGTGTTACTGAAGCAAGGACTCTACGAATACAAATATCTTCCTGACTTCACCTCAGTGGGGCTACGTCGTCTCTCCAATACCGAGAACAGATATACCGGTATGATCTATTTGAGAGATCCTGTTCTCAATTCCGATCGACTAGTTGCAATCTCATCACTGGGATCGAGATAGTAATTCTTCTGTTTCTTAAAGCTTATTTAGACTTGAACTTCGTCAAAGAACAAGTTGGCATTTTGTACACCTTGCTGATCTCCTAGGGATTCCATCAGTCGTTCACCTGATCCAATATCCCGCAACTTGATGTAGAAGGACAGCTCCAGAATTTTCTCGTCCTCACCTATCGATTTGACGTTGATGAGTTTGTACTTCGAAGTGAAGCCCTGAAGAGATTCAAGATAAGACGGTGTGTCGGCTCCATTTGGTAGGTATCTAAATTGAAGCAAATACTCACGGGTAATCGGGACGGCAAAATTGGTGATCGATAGTAGCCATACAATGAGACCAATAAAGAGAGTGCCACTTATCGCAACGACAAATAGGCCAACTCCGGCTGCCATTCCCATGGCAAGGCTATAGAAGATAAAAATGATGTCTTGTGTATCCTTGACCGCTGATCGAAATCGAATAATCGACATGGCACCAACGAGTCCAAATGCGCGTGCTAGATTGTTTCCGATGACCATTATCACACTTGCGGTGATCATAGAGAGAAGGACCAAAGAGGTCACATAGCTGGGCGAATAGCTGGTTCCTTTATAGGACCACTTGTAAAAAAGGGAGACCAAGAAACCGCAAACGAGTGCCACAAGGAATCTGGCAATTACCTCTCCGAAGGTTAAGCTAAATGCAAACGCGTTTTGGACTTCTTCAAACATTTCTTAAGGCAAAATGGGGTAGAGAATAGATGACTTAGATTTTTCTTCCGCTCCAGATGTGATGAAATCTGCAATTTCAAGATCGTATTCGTCCAGAAGAGTACTCGTTCTAGCAATGACACTGAATTCTGAGAGGTCAACATCATGACTATCAATCGACATGCAGTATTTTGATAGAGCTTCCTGCTTGCACGCTAAATGCCTGACAAGAGTCCTTCCCCACACTGGCATGATTGCTCCAAAGTATTTTATTTCTAGAATAAAATGTTTTTGGAAGGTGAAGACATGTGGATCGTCATTGTACAATTCTGACATTCGAGGGAAAATCTGAGACCGAAGATTCATGTCAAATGTCAACCTGATGGTTTTGTCAAAGCGACCAACATAGGCTTCCCTATCGTAGACAACATTTACAATCGGCTTGTAGCCCCAACGATTTAATTGATACATAAATCTGCTAGCATCACCTCGAGCATTGGGAAATCCTTTTAATTCTTCAATTAGATCGAGATCTCCGGTGTGAAGAAACTGGTTCACATTTTTATAAAGAATCGGAGCTCGGTTTTTGGCAATAGGAGTCCCGAATCTTCTTTTGATTTCGAGGAAATTTATACTGGACGAATCTTCCTTATTATATCCTCTGATGCGAAGTTTCTTTCGCATCTTCAGGCCTTCAATCTTTTCGTTGTAGTTTGCGAGATTAGGAGAATCGAAGTAAATACTACGGACCGTGTAGCTTCCACCGTTAGAGGCGGCGTACTTATCTAGTTGCAAGAATGACCTTGTCATATCTCGGATGTAGTCAAGCTGATCTACATGGATTAGATATTTACACTCTGTTCGCATTTAAGAGATGTTGCTCCTCATGAATCGACGTAGCCATTCGCGAAGTCTAACTTTTTCCGCCCGAATACTACACTCGACCAATGAACCAGGAAGAATCGTTTTTCCCCCTGCAATAGGCTGAACGGCGGTTATGACAACTACACCTGCCTGGCCTTGAAAGGACCTCACAAAATTTTCCTTTCGAATAATTTTTCCCATTAGTCGCTGATTGGACGAAGGATCATACATGACGACTTCATCTCCGGTATCTAGATAGCCTGCTTCTGTCCATTGAACAGGGGTTGACACAACGTAATACGAGGTGTCTGCAATCACCATCATCGTGTCACTAGTCGAAAAATGATACATGGCTCCAGAGAGAGGGGAGACGATCGTGTAATCATCAAGCCTACGTCTCAAGGTTATCATATCTCGTTCCAGAGCATTGATTCTTGAGCGAGTGAGATCGACAAGTTCGGCCCGCTCACCCGATTGCACAGCCTCCAGCTGGGCTTTTGCAATATCGACATCCAACTCAAAGACCCTTAGATTCCCTTGCTCCACTTCCAGTTGAGCGACAGCTACAGCATTTTTGTTTTCTAATTCGCGAAGTCTATTAACCACCAATGTCTGCGCAGCTACCCGGGCCTCTGCTCGACGGAGGACTTGTCTCGCCTCCGAGACAATTGAGGCCTTTTGACCAGCTTGGTATAATTTTAAAGTCGCTCTTTCAGCTTCTAATTGGCCCTGGATTTCATTTAGAACACGCTCGTTTTGGCTAGAATGAACGGTGCCAATGGTATCTCCAGCGGTAGAAACATCGCTATTGAGAATCCTCTCTTCAATCGCAAATCGAATCGCGTCTTGCCTTTCAAACTGGGCAACGGAAAAGTTTTCGGTAGTGCCCCTAGCATGGTTCTTGAGCTCGGAAACCAATCGGCCATCAAGCCCGCGAACAAGCAACCATTCTTTAACAGGTAATACTCGGCCACGCGCTTCGACGGAATAGGGTACGTTGATCGGTGAAAACCAAACGAGTAGGGCTATCAGTCCGAGTAGAAGAACTACTCCGATGGCAGCTGATTGGGCTCTAACCTTCGATATGAATGAAGATGAACTTTGCAAAAGTAAGAGAAAGACCGTGCTTACTCACCGTGACTTCCTTTCCTATGTATTTCTCTTTTATCGTCCTACGATACTGAAAAAAATGGATCGCTGAAATGCTCTAATCCGAAATCATCAAATCTAAATGCGTGTGGTGTAATGCTAATAAGCTCTGATGCCACACAACGTTGAGCAAGAACACTTGTGCTTTTAGCTCTGCCTCCGACAATGCCAAATATTCCAATTATATACTCCCAGTTTTAATTAGATTCCTAAAATTCAATCTTCACCCTAACCATGAATGGACACGTCCTTGTTCTGAATCTTGACTACAGAGCAATAAGCGTTTGTAGTGTTCGAAGAGCCGTGATTTTGGTTCTGCTGAAAAAGGCAGAACTTGTTCACGACCTTAAGGAACGCTCTGTCCGTTCATCAAGTGCAGTATTTCCGTGGCCAAGCATTATTCGACTTAGACGATATGCTCCAGCTCCATACAAGAAGGTTATGCTATCCAGGCAAAATATTATTCGTCGCGACAGACATACTTGTCAATACTGCGGATCAAAAGATAAATTGACGCTGGATCATGTATTTCCAAAATCGAGGGGCGGCAAAGATACCTGGGAAAACCTGGTTTCTGCTTGCGTTCCCTGCAACAATCGAAAAGGAGACCGTACCCCAGAAGAAGCTAACATGAGTCTTCAGGGTAAGCTGTATAGACCCAGTCATGTGATGTTCATCCGAGATTACGTCGGCACTATGGACGACACGTGGAAGCCCTACCTTTTCTTATCATAGACGAACAAATACAGTATGATTAAGGTCATCGCCAAGCTTTTATGGCTTGTCCCCGCACTTCTACTTTTTTATAGTTTCTATCTGGTTAATGCCGGCTTAGACCAAAAGTCCACTTTGGATGATGGTTATAAAACGCTTGCTCAAGTAACTCAAGTTGATGTAGATCAAAGAGCCGAGATTACCTACGGTGAAATTGATTTGGCTTTTTCAGACCAGTCAGGTCTCGAGATAAAGGAGACACTTCCCTTGCCGCTGTCTCTGCTTTTTATGGTGCGCGACGAGAAGGAGTTGGAGGTCACTTATAAGGCCGACTCTTCGAAGCCGGTGGTCATTAACAAAATCGCGCGTGCCCTCTGGCGAATGTCTTTGATCAACGCGGCCATTTGTTTCGTCGCTGGATTGCTACTCATCATTCCAGTGTTCGCTTGGAATAGGTACTTGGCTCGGCATGGAGATCCAGGACGAGTGAGGAGTGAGGAGTGAGGAGTGAGGAGTGAGGAGTGCTCCTTGGAGACTCGAACTCGAAACCCGCACTCGAAACTCAAAACTTCCTATCCGACTTCCTCTGGATACATATCGCCAACCCACTTTTGATATCCATTATACATCTGAGACGGAATGCGCGTTACGTTCGAACCCGATGAAATAAACTTTTCAGTGGCTTGACTCCAGCGAGGGTGGGGGATACTTGGGTTTACGTTAGAAAGGAATGGATATTCTGATGGAGCAAGCTCAAACCAAAAAGTGCTTGGCTCCTTGTCCAAGAACTCAATCTTGTTAATCGCTTTAGCCCCTTTGTATCCGTATTTCCAAGGCAACACCATTCGTAGGGGAGACCCACTCTGCTTCGGGAGAGGTTCGCCGTAAGCACCGATGGCAACAAATCCTAGTTCATTTATGGCTTCGTCCATTCGGAGCCCTTCGAAATAAGGCCATGGGTACCACTTAGTCTCCTTCTGTCCTGGCAGTTCCTCCGGTCGGTTGACACTGGTGAATTTGACGTGTGTCGCCTTCGACGTAGGCTTACAAAGATCAATTAAGGACTTCAGGGTAAAACCCGTCCATGGCACAGTCATGGACCATGCTTCGACGCATCGAAACCTGTAGAGTCGTTCTTCCATCTGGACTTTCTTGAAAAGGTCTTCCAAACCAATTTCGAAATCTTTTTCGACATGACCAGATACCTCTATCGTCCATGGAAATGGGTTGTACGCTCCAGCCTTGTTCCAAATTTCTTTGCTGCTCGGGTCAAGCTCATAGAAATTGTTGTAACTGGCAGCAGCTAATCTCTCTGTCACTACTCGTTCTGGAACCGTAAAGGTCTCATTTTTAGTGGCAGGAAAGAGTGACCAAGGAGCATTTTTGGGAATGGTGTCCAATGGTCCATCGACAATAGGCATGTTGCCAGCCATGGATCCAGAGTTTCCGACGCATGCCATGGTGCCCAGGCTAATAGCACCGAGGCCCAGACTCTTGATGACTTGCCGTCTACTCATGTAGGTCGACCGATTGGTGCACTCTGATTCCTTCGCGTTCCACTCTTTATTCAGAATAATATTGGCCATAATACTGCTTCGGTTAGGTTCTGAATCAATAAACGGATTGCTGACAAGACAGTTGTCACGGAACTCTAACAGTTTTGCGCTTTGCGTTATGTGTTGTGGGTAAAAACCCAAAACGCATCACCCACAACCCAAAACTGACTAGTGATAGATTTCTCCTCCCTTTTCCGCAAATTCTTCGGCTTTGTCGGCCATTCCTTTTTCGAGAGCTTCTTTCTCTGATTTTAGTCCAAGGCTCTTAGCATAGTCTCTAACATCTTGTGTGATTTTCATTGAGCAAAATTTAGGACCACACATGGAGCAAAAGTGAGCGATTTTTGCCGATTCCTTAGGTAGAGTCTCGTCGTGATACTCTCGAGCTCTCTCCGGATCTAATCCAAGATTGAATTGGTCATTCCATCGGAACTCAAATCGGGCCTTCGAAAGAGCATTATCTCGGACCTGGGCACCTGGATGACCTTTCGCAAGATCCGCTGCGTGAGCTGCAATTTTATAAGTAATGATGCCTTCTCTTACGTCATGTTTGTTGGGTAGACCAAGATGTTCTTTCGGTGTAACGTAGCACAGCATCGCTGTACCGTACCAACCGATCATGGCGGCCCCTATCCCCGAGGTGATGTGATCATAGCCAGGTGCGATGTCCGTAGTTAGAGGACCTAGCGTATAAAAGGGTGCCTCATCGCACCACTCCAATTGCTTCTCCATATTTTCCTTGATCATGTGCATGGGCACGTGACCCGGACCTTCGTTCATCACCTGAACGTCTTTCTTCCAAGCTCGCTTTGTTAGCTCGCCTTGAGTTTGGAGTTCTCCAAATTGGGCACGGTCGTTGGCATCTGCGATGGATCCGGGACGAAGTCCGTCACCGATCGAGAAGCTGACATCGTAGGCTGCCATGATGTCACAAATGTCATCCCAATGTGTGTAGAGGAAGTTTTCCTTGTGATGAGCGAGACACCATTTTGCCATGATCGATCCACCCCTCGAGACAATGCCGGTCAGTCGTTCCGCGGTCATTGGCACGTATCGAAGCAGAACGCCTGCATGGATCGTGAAGTAATCAACGCCTTGTTCGGCCTGTTCAATTAGCGTATCTCTGAAGATTTCCCAGGTCAAATCTTCTGGCGTTCCGTCAACCTTTTCCAGCGCCTGATAAATAGGTACGGTTCCAACAGGGACTGGGCAGTTTCTGATGAGCCACTCTCGGGTTTCGTGGATGTTTTTCCCAGTAGATAGATCCATCAATGTGTCTGCGCCCCACCGAATAGACCAGACCATCTTTTCAACTTCCTCCGAGATAGAAGAGCTCACGGCAGAGTTGCCGATGTTGGAATTGATCTTTACCAAGAAATTTCTACCGATGATCATCGGCTCAAGTTCTGGGTGGTTGATGTTAGCCGGAATAATCGCCCTTCCGCGAGCCACTTCATCTCGAACAAACTCTGGAGTAATTTTCTGTGGTATGCTCGCACCCAGGGGCATACCTGAATGTTGAGTTATCAGCCTTGAGTCGCGAATTTCGTCGAGCTTCTGATTTTCGCGAATCGCGATATACTCCATCTCTGGAGTGATAATACCCTTTCTGGCATAATGCATCTGAGTGACGCAATGACCAGATTTTGCACGTCTTGGAGTTCGTCGATGTTCGAAGCGAAGCTCGTCTAGCTTGGGATCGTTCTCGCGGAGATTGGCGAAGGAGGAGGAGGGGGCCGAAAGCTGTTCTGTGTCGTTTCTCTCTTTTATCCAACCTGAACGAACAGAAGAAATACCCTTTCTCAGATCGATGGGCTCGTTTGGATCGGTGAAAACGCCAGAAGTGTCGTAAACCGGGAAAGGAGGATTTTGCTCGACGCCGAAACTAGCGGGAGTTTCCTCTAATTCGATTTGACGCATTGGAACCTGGATGTCAGGTCGAGATCCTTCGATGTAAATTTTTGTCGACTTTGGAAAAGGCTTTGTGACTTCTTCGTTGAGAGTGAGCACTTCGGCAAAAACGGCGGCGTCGCGGGACTTCATAGTAATCTGGTTTTGGATGTGCCAGGCGCGCCATAGGACGATTCAGCTTTCCTACGTCGGTCTTAACCGATTCAGGTTCTGAGGGTCTGTTCTCAGCTTGATTTCGCAATCGAAGCACCCCTAGCTGCTGAGGTTACCGTCTCGCTCGGGGGAGGTTTCTGAGGATAGGTCATTGGTCCTTGGTCTTTGTTTGTTGGTCTGTGGTGAATTCGATTTGCGTTGATCGTGTATCGTCAATCGAGAGTGGTCAACAGTCTTAAGTCCCGACCAAAGACCAACAACCAAAGACCATTCTACCAGAACATCATCTTCATGCAGTAGACACTTCCTCCAGCCTTCAGAAATTCACCCGTCTCGACCTCGTGAATCGTGAAACCATTTTTCTCCAAAAGGGCTACTGTCTTTGCGCAGCCTTTTTGAATGATCACATTTTCTCCGTCGGGGCAATGTGCGTTGCAGGCAAATAGTTTTCTTGACTCGTCGTCTTGAGCCTCGATGGCTTCGCTAAACATGGCTTTGATCATTTCGATGCCCTCCTCATCAAAAGCTGTTGGATTGTAGAGCACCTTATCCTCGGTCAGCATGCAAAGGCAAGTGTCGAGGTGGTAAAAATCTGGATCGACAAGCTTTAAAGCGATGATCGGAATTTTGAGATCGTCGGATATGTGATGATAGACTTCAATGTTTGTGCGGAAGCCGTAGCCTCCGAAAAGAAGCCGTCTAGTTGGATGCCATTGGGCGTCTCCCATTCCCTCAAAAGAGCCCTCGAAATCTTGTGGAAGAAGCTCGAGAGAGTAATTCTTGTTCATAAAGAAGTTGCCGAAATGAGTTACTTCTTTAGCCCGGTATTTCGAGTTCATCCGGCTCAGGTACACCCCGTGCTGCCCATCCTTGCCTAAAAAGGGTAAGGATTGATTTGCACAAAAAACCATGTCGGGCATATTGTGTGCCCCAGGAATTATGTGCTGTTCCAGTCCAATTTCTGTATAAGTCTTTCGGAGTTTGGTCCATTGGATCCAGGCTTCCTCCCTATCAACTTTCCCGATATTCGCTTCCATGTGTGGATTGATCGAATACTGAACATCATAGTAATCGGGAGAGGTGAAGAGAACCCGTTTACGAGCTGGAAGAGCTTCAAGGCCTTTGGGCTCAAAGTTGATTTCTTTTAAATTTTCGTAGATCATTCTCGGTAGGGATTTTTTATCCGAGATCTATATCTGAGTTGGAGAGGGGGTTCCCGAAACGGGTTTCGGGTGTCAGGAAATTTGGAAGTCGGTTTTCTGGGTATCGAGAAATTAGACCGTCAGATCGTCTGGAGACTTGATGCTTCGTTCGTAGATTTCGAGCCGAAATGTTTTACTCGCAGCAATCCCTTGGAAGTATTTTGATGCAGTTCCACATAGAAAAAGGTCGAGTCCGTAAGACTCGACCTTTTTAATTCTTCAAGCTAATGTTGAGCTGACTGTTCACCAGACCAGCCAAACTAGCCCGTCCTTACTTTATCTTTGCCGCGATCGATTGCGGAAGCTCTCCGCGAATGACTACACGACCAGATCTATCACTGACTCTCACTCCGTCTAGCATTTCCATGGTCTCTGGAGAACTGCTCGATGTCACTTTTGCCGCCGCAAGAGCTCCTTTAACGAGAGAGACAGCATCAGAGCTTGAATGCTCAGCAGAAACACCAGCGTCTAGTACAAATTCGACGTCATTAATATCAGAGATGTCTGCAGAGAAGACTACATTCTCAACCATGCCAACGGCTCTGACCATTTCCATAATTTGTTGTTCGTTCTTGTCAGAAGTTTTTAGTTCGGTGTTTGTCAATCCTTCCTTTATGTCGAGATTAATAGCGACGCCCCATGCTCCGTTGGGATATTGAACACGATCTACCATTGACATTATCTCTGAATTACTAGCAAGGGAGGACCCACCGTCATTTACACGGTCTAACATTCCTTCTATCCCATCCCTAGTAAAGGATGCAATCATCATCTCGTCATTGACGACAGAGAAGTATGCAGAATGTCCATCTTGATTGTCGTGATTAGCTTTATAGACGGTCGCTCCATTAATAGTGATTTTCGAAACATCACTGCCCATTTCTGAATCGATATAGGATTCCATCCTAGCTTGATCGACGTCTGCATAAATGACAAAGTCCGCTTGCTTCTCAGACTCATTCATAGTGACATAAGCTCGGTTCAGGTCATTGGCGGGATCGAAACCGGTCATCTCAAGGAAGTCGTTTAATCTTGCTTGAGCTTCTCCGGCGCCCATATTTGGAAGTTCACTCATTCTCTCCGCCAAGGCAGAGTTCTCGAAGTTGATCGAGCCTAGCATTTCGACATTCTCAGGTAAAATTTCGAAGGCAGCTTTGGCAACAGCGGGTTGATTTTCCACTGCTGCGAAATCATCACCGCAGCCCATTGAGAAAACAAGAGCAAGAACCGGAAGTGACCGGAAAAGGTTTTTCATATTGAAACTGAATTAGTAGTCTTTTCGACTAAATTTTCTAAAAGCTATCAGGTACATCACGAAGGCAAACATCACAGAGGATAGCACTGGATAGAGTGACTTTACGGGTTCATTTCCTGCAAGTTGCGCTACAGTCATCGTGACCTCGGTGAAGTTCGGAAGTAAATGATAAAGACCATTATAGAGGTGCCGCCATGGGAGATTTATTTGTGGCGCAATGTGTTCTTTCGATCCAAGAATGATTGACGCGAAGATTAGCCCATAGGTAATGATCAAAGAAAAAGCCGTGCTAGGGACGTGCACGCTGACCACCGTGACAACGGAGTACATCACCATGAACATTAAAAGAATGACGGGAATTGCCAGAAGAAACTGGTAAGTCCAGATGCCGGTTTTTACACCCATCACAATCCAAACCATCACTATCAAATAGATTAGCAATAGCGACATGGATGAAAACACGCCTGTCAATCTTGAGAATAGGACTCGAGATCGCGAGACTGGTTTTGACAAAAGTAGATCAATACTACCCTTGTCCTGCATTGTGGCTATCAAAGGAGCCGTCGCAAAAAGAGAAAGGAGAATCCCTGCCCAATAGGCAATGCCTCCAATGAATTGCTGAACTCCAAAGACAAGTTTGCTAATATCCCAATTGTTCGGGATATCGTTGTCAGACATTTCTACATCTTGACCAAAGAGTTTGGCGGCCGTGAGCGTCCCATCAACGACATCCAGGTTTAGGGCGAGTGCCATCAAGCCCCAAATCAAGGTCGAGATAATGAACAGACCTAATATGATCCAGTTGGACCTCAATTCTCGGAAGGTCAATAAGACAATTTCAGGGATGATTCCAAGACTCATGAATCGTCCTCTTCCGTAACGAGTTCGATGAAAAAATCCTCGAGTGATTTTTCTTCCGGAACAAGTCTCACGATTTCAACGGATTCAGCACGAAGCCGATCGATGAACGGATTTAAATCTGATGGGCTGTTCAATTGACATTCATAATTGGTATGACCACTTTCGCTTTTTCCTTTATCGATAATCTGAATACCGATATCGAAAAGCTCCTTAGGAATAGCGCTACTTCTAATGTGGAATATTTTTCCAGACCCAGTCAATGCTTCCAATGTGCCATTGAATGCCAGTTCTCCTTTTTTCAAAATGGCGACTCGGGTGCAAAGTCTTTCGACCTCAGATAGCAGATGGGAATTCAAGAACACGGTCTTGCCCTGATCCTTGAGCCATAAAAGGAAATCTCTAATATCTCTTCGTCCAACGGGATCTACTCCGTCAGTGGGTTCATCCAAAAAGACGATGTCTGGATCATGTAACAAAGCCTGTGCGAGGCCAATACGCTGCATCATTCCTTTTGAGTATTTCTTGATCGGCGTATCAAGCCATTCTCGCATCTGAACTTTTTCGGCAATCCGCTGGATGGCGATCTCGCTCACGGGCGCTTGCCCAATTCCTCCATATATCTCAAGGACTCCGCGGCCGGTCAGGTAGGATGGGAAGCGATGGTTTTCGGCCAAATACCCAACATTATTTCTGGCTTTGTGGTCGAGTACGTTTTGGCCGCATAGTTCTGCCGAACCACTCGTCGGGCGGACTATCCCAAGAAGGACTTTTATCAGAGTCGTCTTTCCTGCTCCATTCGGACCAAGCAATCCAAAGATCTCACCTGAATCAACCTTCAGGTCAAAATTCGACAACGCGTGGATATCACCTTTTCGAGAGGTGTATATCTTGCTAAGACTGTCCGTATGAATCAGAGTGTTTCCCAAATTGCTAGTTGAATCGGCCTACGAGAGCTTTATTACAGGGTTACAAATTTATGCCACGGGGCAGAGGGAACCAGGCCCGAAGCCGAGAATAAAGACGAGCGACAAACAAATCCCAATGACAAGCAAATATTCTTATTTAATAGGTTTCGTTTTCGCCATTTTCATGCTAGCGTCTTGCGATAGTAGTAATATGGAGGAAGATGACCCCGTATTGACTCCGGTCAGAGACTCTCTTTTTGTCCAGGACTCGACTGGAATAAAGTACTTTGATATTATTAATGGACCCTTCGATGGTCCTGTAGTTGAAGGAGACCTTCTCTTGGGGACATTCCGTTTGTGGCTAGCCTCAGATTCATCTTATATCGACGAAATTGAGTTTCTCTACGACGCGGGTACCAGTATCGATCAAATTGGAACGCTCGCACCTGTGAACCGGGGATGGGTACTCGGCTTATACGGTATGCATGAGGGCGGACGTCGACAAATAGTAGTTCCAGATAGTTTAGGCTTTGGAGCACAGGGAAGTTCAGATTGGGGTATTCCAGGAAATGCAACCCTCATTTACGAGACATTTATCAGTCAAAGAGATCCTGGAGGATTATAATGCGCCACGCTGACCTGCTTTCTAAAACACTTCTACTTTTTGCCGTATTGACACTTGCCGCGTGCGACTGGCGAGGCGACGAAGCTCTGGATGTTCTCGTCCCACGGACTGTCGATGATTCACTTTTTACTGTCACTCAAACAGGATTAAAGTACTTCGATTTCGAAGAGGGCAATGGGGATATCATGACGCAGACTGGAGACCGAGTTAATGTCCAGTATGTATTGTGGACTTGGCCGGCGAAGATTTTTGTTGAAAATGGACAGTTCCCGTTTACCATTGGGAATCGCGAGGCCATTGATGGATTTGATGAAGGATCACGCGGTATGAAGCTAGAGGGGGAGCGGCAAATCATTGTGCCGTCGAATCTTGCCTATAGTTCTGGGGATCTGCTCTTCGAAATATTTGTTGCGGCCATCGATACGACAGGCAGATAGGTAATCGCATATCCCATTTGTCTCTTATTGCCGATCTGGCTTGCCTCTAGAGTGTCGTTAACGTGAACGAAAAGCCAAATTCGTTAGCTTTGGCTCCGGCCGACCTGGCTTTCTTCCCTGTCTTTTTCTTTTACAGCTGTGAATAATCCAGAGGCTTTAAGACAATATTAGAGATGTAGGAAACAGTATTCTTATACATCTCAACCTCCTTCATCTTGGCCCAATCAGGGTGTGCTAGAAAACCTTCCCAAGCTTTTTTCATTTCAGCCTCGTCTTTGAAAGTCAACATATAGGTCAAGTTGGGTAGATTATGTCCAGAAAGAGCCTCGCCGAAGAATACCGGGGTAAGTCCGACATCATTAAAGATTGGGATTTCTCCGTTATTGAACATGTGCACTTTTCTCTTGCCAGCGTCTTCGCTCTGGCTCTCATAAATACGCAGTTGGAAGATCCTATCTGAACCGAAGAGGGGGGATTGCGATTTGGGCCAAACATCGAATGCCTCAAAGAAACTGCTTTTTATCCTGTCATAAACGGGCCGTGTCTTGCTCACCATTTTATAACTTGAAGAAGCCGCCTCGCTAATATTTCGATTCAAATCACCTCCCGTTGCATCAAGGTATTGCTGCACATTGTCGTAGGAAATTAGTACGTATCGCCAAGGTGGCCTATTTGATGCGCTCTCTTCAAACACGCCAATCTTGTCTATTCCGGCTGTGTTCAACATCGGGATAAGGTTGTCAGAAAGATGCCTGTCTAGCAGTGTGGCATTCTCATCAGAGCTAGTCTCATAAATTCGGAGCTCGTAGAATTCCTTTGTCGAGCTGTTGTCTTCAAATACTTTATTTGAGCTGGAGCAAGAAAGAAGACCGATTGAACTGGTTAAAATTAGCAGGGTAGCAAGCTTTCGCATTTCCTCTCGTGTTTGAGTCGAGTTTGATGTCTAGATCGTAACTTCGTTAAAGTAAGCTACAAGTTGACCTAGATTCAAAACTTTTCGCCGACTCAAGTATTTTCCCAGTATGCCTCCTACTACTGTCCATACTTTTACCTCGATTATTTCTCGCTTTCCAGGTGAAGCAAAGTATCATTACCTCGAAATTCCTTCCGAGCTTGCTGAGGTCCTGTTGCAGGAAGAGAGCAGGAGGATATTGGTAACGATCTTTGAAAAGACCTACCGCAGGGCCATTCTTAGTAAGAAGGAAGGCTTCAAATACGTTTTTGTTGGAAAGGACATGATGCGCGAGTTGGGTGTTATGCTTGGTGCGTTGGTCGATGTCTCTATTGAGATGGATCCCAATCCAGATGATCTCGACATTCCAGAGGAATTTCTCGCTGTCCTAGATCAGGACAAAGATGCCGCCGAAAGGTTTTTTGGTTTTACACCTGGAGTGCGGCGCTCATTAGCACACTATGTGAGATCGGCAAAAAGGGAGGAGACTCGGATCAAGAGATCTCTAGATCTTGCTAAAAAGCTCCGTACTTATACCCTCTACAGCGACCTTAATGCAGACAAGGTGTGAATCGAAATGCAGAAAAGACATCATTTTCTGTCACTTTGTGGCAGGAAGAGACTCAAACTTGGCTTCGCTATTCCAATCCCATAGAGCTTCGGCAGACAAACGATCTGAATGAAGTCATTCCGATTTTAGAGTATCTTGAAGAGAAGACGAGTGAAGGATATTTCGCACTTGGCTTTCTTTCTTACGAAGCCGCTCTTGCCTTTGACGATGTTCTAGTGACCCATCAACCAGGTTCATTTCCATTGCTATATTTTGGGCTGTTTGGTCCACCTAGTGAGGTAGATCGGCCTATTGTCGAAAGCAAAGGAATTAAGTCTCTCAACTGGGTCGCCTCCGTCACAAAAGAGGAGTATTCCATCTCGTTCAAGGAGATAAAAGAAGGAATACGCAACGGTGACACCTATCAAGTCAACTACACCTATCGACTTAATTGCGACTTTACTGGTGAAGCTCTAGACCTCTTTGCCTCATTGTTGGAAGATCAAGTGGCTCCTTTTGCCGCTTTCATGGAAACCGAAAACTGGGCCATATGCTCTGTATCGCCGGAACTGTTTTTCAAATTAGATGGCCAATACCTCGAGTCGAAACCTATGAAAGGAACGGCCCGAAGAGGCTTGTTCAGTAAAGAAGATTTAGCTCTGCGGGCGACCCTAAGATCCTCTGAAAAAGAGCAGGCGGAAAATGTGATGATTGTTGACATGATCCGAAATGACATGTCGAAGATTGCCGTCAACAACTCTGTTGAAGTAGAGTCTTTGTATGATATTGAGCAGTATCCGACGGTTTGGCAAATGACTTCAAAAGTGGCTTGCAAGACAGAGGCCTCAACGGTTGAGATTCTCAAAGCCATGTTTCCCTGTGCATCAATCACCGGGGCGCCCAAGCGGAGTACGATGGAGATCATCAAGCGAGTGGAGAGCGGGCCGCGTAATATCTATACCGGCTCGATAGGATACATAGGGCCAGAAAGACAGACTCAATTCAATGTCGCCATACGGACAGTTCTGGTCGACAAACAAAAAGGAAGAGCGGAATATGGTATTGGTGGTGGAATTGTATGGGATTCTGTTGTAGACAATGAGTACAACGAGAGTGTTCTCAAATCCAAAGTGCTCAATAGAGGATTACCTTCATTTCAGCTTTTGGAAACGATGTTGGTAGAAAAGGAGAAGGGCATCGTACTGCTCTCATATCACTTGAGTAGACTTGCCTCTTCTGCAAGCTTTTTCGGCTTTGATTTTGATCTAGAAAAATTGAAAAACGACTTATCCCGATTTAAGTCTATAGAGGATGACTCTCTGAAACTACGTCTCCTCTATAATCGCGACGGGAGCTTTGAAATTCAAGAACATGAGCTCGTAGGAGATCTGGGCTTTGCAAGTGAGATCGGTTTCTCTGCCAAGCCGATTGATTCAACGAATGTATTCCTTTATCACAAGACAACACGACGAGAGGTCTACAAGGAAGCTCTTGACTCCAAAGGGAAAGACGTGATACTATTCAATTTTAAAGGCGAGATTACCGAGAGCTGTTTCGCTAACATAGCTGTCGAGTCTGAAGGCCAATTTTGGACACCTCCGATTTCTTCGGGTCTATTGGGTGGATGTCTGAGAGCAAAACTCCTGGACGAGAAAGTCCTTAAAGAACGAGTTATCTCAATCGACGAGTTGACACATCGGGGTGAGCTTTATTTGATGAATGCCGTCAGAGGGATTCAAAAAGTCAGTCTACGGTGAAACGGAATTTCGTCTCCTTAACACATTATTAGTACAACCAATATGATTATCAAATTTGCCGAGCCTGAAGATGTTGATCAAGTGGCTTCACTTTTCGATTCCTATCGACAATTTTATAAGCAGTCATCTGATATTGAGGGGGCAAAAGCCTTTTTGCTGGAAAGACTTGAAGGGCAGGAGTCGATCATTCTTATCGCCGAGTCTTCTGACAATGAACTAGCGGGCTTTACACAATTGTATCCCTCATTTTCCTCCGTCTCCATGGGACCGATATGGATATTGAATGACCTCTTTGTTCACGAGGGTCATCGGCGCAAAGGAGTAGCTAAACTCTTGCTTGACGCCGCTACCGAATTCGCATCACAAGAAGGTGCCTTGGGTCTATCGTTAGAAACTGAAGATTCGAATGAGAAGGCTATTGCTCTCTATGAAAAAGAGGGATGGGTCCTGAATAAGGATCATCGGTTTTATGACATGGGGCTGAGGGGCTGAGGGGCTGAGGGGCTGAGGGGCTGAGGGGCTGAGGGGCTGAGGGGCTGAGGGGCTGAGGGGCTGAGGGGCTGAGGGGCTGAGGGGCTGAGGGGCTGAGGGGCTGAGGGGCTGAGGGGCTGAGGGGCTGAGGGGCTGAGTATTAAATTGGGGTGTAATTTACGAGACTTCGGTTTAGAATCCGAAAGTCGTCAGTGTAAATTGCGCTGAAATTTGTTTGCAGAAAGGGAGGGTGTTCAATTAAGTGTGTCAAGTTAATTATTATAACTTTTAACTTGGATATACAATGGAAGAGAAAAACGATAAACTCGATCCTTCATCTCCGGAGTTTGATTTCGAGGCTTTCAAGAAGGATGCCTATCGGAAGATGGTAGGCGGAGCGGGTCTGTTAGGTCCCGACGGAGCCTTTACCTCCTTGATGAAGAACTTTCTCGAGACCTCAATGGACGCCGAGATGGACGCTCATCTTTCTGAGAAGCCTACCAGGAACAGGCGCAATGGTAAGGGAAGCAAGCGCGTTAAGACCTCCATTGGTGAGGTCGATATTCGGACCCCAAGAGACCGGGATGCCTCCTTTGAGCCCGTTTTGGTACCCAAGAGAGAGCGAGTCCTTGGAGCTGATATTGAGGAGAAAATCATTCATCTTTATGCGCGCGGTTCTAGCTATCAGGACATAAGCGACATGCTGAGTGAGCTCTATGGAACGCACATCTCTACGGCCACGATAAGCCGGATCACAGACAAGGTGTTACCCCTAGTCCAAGAATGGAGCTCGCGTCCTCTAGAGTCTACGTATTGTGTCCTTTGGCTCGACGCCATACACTACAAGATTCGGCAAGAAGGCAAGGTAACGACCAAGGCTGTGCACTGTGTTATAGGGGTCGATCTGGAGGGGCAGAAGGAGCTCCTGGGCATGTACATGACCGAGAATGAGAGTGCTTCATTCTGGCTCCACGTGCTGACAGACTTACAGAACCGCGGTGTCGAACAGGTGCTCATTGCCTGTATTGACAACCTGACAGGCTTTGCAGACGCGATTGAATCGACCTTTGTCGGTACTGAAGTTCAACTATGCATTGTGCATCAGATTCGCAATAGCCTCAAGTTCATACCCTGGAAAGATCAGCGAGAGTTCATGAAGGACTTGAAGATGGTTTACAAAGCAGATACACTTGAAGCTGCAGCTCTGAATCTGGAAAAACTGGACCAAAGATGGGGAAAGAAATATCCCATGGTTATCTCTTCGTGGAGGAGAAACTGGGAGCGACTCACAGTCTACTTTAGCTATACCAGAGAAATTCGGAAAGTCATCTACACAACGAATACCGTAGAGAGCTTCCATCGTCAACTGAGGAAGGTCACCAAGACAAAGGGTGCCTTTGTGAGCGACACGGCCTTGATGAAACTTCTCTACCTTGCACAAGAGAAGATTACGGCCAAATGGACACGGCCGATATACAACTGGAAAAGTGCACTAGCTCAATTCTATATCAGATTTGAAACCCAACTCAAACCTGAACTAGGAGATTGACACACTTAATGCAATACACCCCAGAAAGGGACAAGTAGAAGTTAATTACCCATTACCCATTACCCATTACCCATTCATGGCCAAAGCTCAAAACAAAACCGTTGCAAATAAACTCAGCGTGTCAGCTTTCCTTAATTCCATAGAAGACGAAAAGAAGAGAAAGGACGCAAAGGAGGTCCTTAAATTTTTTAAAGAATTGACCGGATTAAAGCCTGCGATGTGGGGCACGAGCATCATCGGTTTTGGCAGTTACCACTATGTATATGAGAGTGGAAGAGAAGGTGATATGCCAATAACAGGCTTTTCTCCAAGGAAGCAGAACATGACTATATATGTGATGTCTGGTTTTGACGAATATAAGGACTTACTTACCCAGATCGGAAAGCACAAAACAGGAAGATCATGTTTCTACTACAAGAAAAACGAGGACATCGATTTCAAGGTTTTGGAGAAAATGGTCAATAAGTCCATTTCACATGTCAAGAAGCGATACAAAGTGAGCTAGATACTTGCAAGCTCAACCGGCGACTAGTATTTTTAAGTGGAAATTGTATATTCGAAGAAGATTACTTCCATAGTGTGGCTGGCCGGGAAGCATTCGAGCAGTCCAAAGTACAAGTAACGTTGAGAGCGTGAATTATTGCGGAGAAGGGATAGAGAAGAACGACCAAAACAGAACCATGATTAAGACACCACAGTCATTTTACGACGAGACAAAAACGGATTGGATATCCCTAGGTTTTATAGGGGGCTACCACATCTTGTTGCTGATTTTATTGCCACTCTATTTGATGAGCAATACACCTAGCTGGACATTGCTTGGGATTTCTTTTTTCTACCTGTGTGCTTCCATGATTGCTATAACAGCAGGCTATCACAGATTCTACGCTCACAAAACCTACGACGCACGGAAGCCATTTGAGTGGATTTTACTTCTATTCGGGACCTTGGCCGTGCAGGGAAGTGTTTTTGAGTGGGCACACGATCATCGCGTGCATCACAAATATGTCGACACAGAACCTGATCCCTACAATGCAGAGCGTGGTTTCTGGTTTTCACACCTTACGTGGATGTTTCGCCAGCGTTTACGGAGAGAGGATGACAGATATTTGAAGGATCTTAAGAAGGACAGAGTACTTCGATTTCAAGACGAGTACTACGGGCTTTGCCTCTTGGTACTAAATGTATTTGCCGTTCTTATTGCTTGGGCTGCTACAGGTGACCTCCTTGGCGCTTTTGTGATTGCCTTCTTATTGAGACTCTTTTTCTCTCATCACCTTACTTGGTTTATAAACTCCTTGGCTCACATGTGGGGAGCTCAACCTTATTCTTCGGAGCACACGGCCGTTAATAATGCAATATTGGCCTTTCTGACCTTTGGGGAGGGTTACCACAATTTCCATCACACTTTCGCAGGTGACTATCGAAATGGTGTTCGCTGGTATCAGTTTGATCCGACCAAATACATGATCTGGATAGCGAGTAAGATTGGGCTTGCCTCAAACTTGAGAAGAACCGATGGTTTGATGATTAAAAAAAGACTGCTACTTGCCGATCGAAAGCTTCTGATGGATCATCTTAATGAGTCGAAGGATCGAATGGCTATAGAATTAAAGGGTCAGGTTGAAGCTTTGGCTGATCGACTTTCGGATTCTATGAAGGCAGCGAAAATGACGATGGATAAATATCGATCATTGGATAATAAAGCAAAGTCTGAAAGAATGGAGCTCAAAGCGAAGCTGAAAGAATTGAGGGCTCAAATTGCTGCAGATTTAGATGTATGGAAAGGACTATGCAATCAAATTCTTGATATGAAGCCAGCCGTGGCCTAGCAATAATCGGCACTCCTCAAACAACAACATTCAGGCCTCGTGGATATTAATACTTTTGCAGAAGAGTCATCTAGAACTCTAATTGATAAAGGCCACGACTTGAATCTCCTGCATGCAGCCATGGGGATTTCAACAGAGTCTGGCGAACTCATGGATGCTTTCAAACGTAAGATCTTTTACGGAAAAGATCTCGATGTGGTCAACGTCAAAGAGGAGATTGGAGATTTGATGTGGTATGTTGCCATTTTACTACGCGAGCTTGATCTCGATTTTGAGGAGCTTCTTCAGATCAACATCGACAAGCTAAAAGCTCGCTATCCTGAGAAGTTCACGGAGGAACGAGCTTTGAATAGGGATCTCGACAAAGAGCGAGAAATCCTCGAAGGGGAGGAAGGCAATTCGTAACGCCCTTATGCAACTGGTGAACAGCATCTCGATTTACTAGTTAGTCAGCAACCTGATTGATACCTTCTTTGATGCTTGAGAATTCCATTCCTTTAATGTCTCGCCACGCGATCCCGACCTTGTGTCTCGGGATTTTTCTTTGCCTATTCTTAGGTCTCGGCGAGGCCCTTGGACAATCTGGTGCCGTCCGCGGATTTGTAACTGACAAGTCAGATGGTCAGGCCCTCCTTGGTGTCAACGTCGCACTCGATGGTGGAGATGGAGACCTCGTTGGAGCCGTGACTGACGGAGACGGTATTTTCATTATCGCCCGCTTAGAAGTCAAGACTTACATCGTTCGAGCGTCGTACATCGGATATGATACCTATGTGGATACCCTCGAAGTCGGCGCAGATGCAAATTTGAGATTGAACATTGAACTTGTACCGAGCGCACTGAATCTAGATGAGTTGGTAGTGGAGGCAGAACGTGAGGCCGGCGCAGCCAATGTAGTTGCAGGATTGCAATCCGTCCGTTCAGCCGATATTGATATGGTGCCCTCCCCGGATGTCTCGGGGGATTTGGTGAACTATCTCACCGCTATGCCAGGCATGGTTACGTCAGGTGACCGAGGTGGGCAGCTATTTGTGCGTGGAGGCGAGCCAGCTCATAACCTGACAATAATGGATGGAATGATTATCTATCAACCCTTCCACATTCTTGGTTTTTATTCAGCATTCCCAAGTGAGTCCTTGCAGCAGGCAGATATTTATGCTGGTGGCTATGGTTCAAAGTATTCGGGTCGACTTTCATCCGTCATCGACGTCCAGACTAGGAATGGCAATAAGAAGGAATATGGATCGACTTTATCCCTAGCTCCTTTCGTTAGCATGGCCATGATAGAGGGCCCTGTTTTCAAAAACAAGATGTCTTTTATGGCGATTGGTAGGGCCTCGACTATTGATCGATTTGCCGCCAAATACATCGATCAGCCGCTGAATTATAAATTCGGAGATGTATATGCCAAAACCCATGTCAATCTAACGGAGACGCATCAGGTATCAGCCTCCATTTTGTATACCTATGATCAGGGATCCGTGGATCCCGAGAAGCCCCTAGAAGCTGACCAGATTCGCTGGAATAATTTTGCGATGGGCATGAGGTATCTCGTCTTACCATCTATTCTGCCAATGCGAGCAGAGGTGCTATTCTCCGTATCGAGGTTGGATACAGAGCTTGGTCCTAGCGGCGATCCATCAAGAAGTTCGAAGGTTGACGGATTCAATGCCGAATTCAATGCTTCCACCTATTCCGCTGGTAAATACCAGGTCGACTGGGGATTCTTTATTCGCTCTCCCAACCTTACAGCTGAACTC
Source organism: Rhodothermales bacterium (assembly GCA_965250215.1). Taxonomy (GTDB): domain Bacteria; phylum Bacteroidota; class Rhodothermia; order Rhodothermales; family DATKEJ01; genus CBDFNN01. The sequence goes on from CBDFNN010000004.1 coordinate 2,044,624, forward strand.
GGTGGATTGTACCAAAACTTGGATACAAACTTTGCCCGGTCATCAAATGCTGGTGCCTATTTCGAACCCGAAATCAATATTACGGAAAGACTGCGGGTTCGAGCCGGTGGTGTAATTCAAATCGTCGGAGATCAGGGCGTCACGATTGAGCCGCGAGGTAAGATTTTCTACGATCTTGGTCGACACAAATTCAGTGCAGCAGGAGGCGTATATCACCAAAACGTTGTTGGACTTAGTGATAGGCGAGATGCCACTAATATTTTCACAGCTTGGGCAGAGTCACCGAATGAGGAATTGCCTAGGGCTGTGCATGGACTTGTCGGCTATCAATCTTCACTAAATGATTGGCTAGATATTTCGATCGAGGGATTCTTCAAGGATCTTAAGAATCTGTATATCTCAGAGTGGACTCCTTTTCCAACCTTTAGTACAGCGCTCCAGCAAGCTGACGGCACGGCAAAAGGAATCGATTTGAGAATGGAGGTCAGAAAGCCAAAGTACTATTTCTTTCTCAACTACGGACTTTCGGCTGTCCGCTATCAGGCTAAGCAGGACAACTTGCAGTTCTGGTTCGGCGAGAGCGAGTTCGATTTCAGACCTCCGCACGACAGGAGACATCAGATTAATTTTCTCGGCTCCACCAACTGGAAAGGCATCGAATTTTCCGTCAGATGGAATTTCGGTAGCGGTCTTCCGTTCAACCAAGTCCGAGCATTTGACGGATTCATTCTTGTAGACGGGGAGGTCGACCTATCTCAAGATCCGGGTCAAGAACGGGTCATTTACGATTCTCCATATGGAGGTATTCTCCCAACTTATCATCGACTTGATTTTAATATGGAGAAATCATTTTTCATCGAAGGAGGATCGAAGATCACTCTCAATGGCGGAATACTAAACGGATACGATCGACAGAATCTTTTCTCATTGGACATATTTACATTGAGGAGAGTAGATCAGTTGCCTTTTGTACCTACCCTCGGAATGAAATGGGAATTCTAAGTTGAAAAGGTTTTCACACATACCAATACTTTTGCTCTGCCTAACTTTTCTCAGCTGTGAGGAAGGAGTTGATGCAATAATCGGAGACGATCGACCCTACACTATTTGGGGCTTGCTCGATGCAGGTGCCGATACCCAACGAGTCAGGGTAATTCCGATTACTACCGAGCTCGGATTGCCACAAGGAGAGACATTGGATGCCAAAGTGTTTTCGGTCAATCTCGATACTGGGGAGCGTATTGAGTGGGAAGATAAATTTACCATGTTTCCGGATAGCTCTAAAGGACATGTCTTTTGGTCGGCGTTTACACCGGACATTAAAAGCAATTATCAGCTCGAGGTCGTCAGAAGTGATGGACAAATGAGTTCATCAACTGTGGCGCTTCCCGATTCCATTCAACTATTTGGACCCGATAATGCCCGTAACAGGTCTCGTGTTGATATGAGGATTATAGGAACTGACGCTAACATCGTGCAAGCGAGAGTCAACTACCAAACCTTTTCACTGCCACCAGTCAATCCTTTCCCACCTGGTTCACCCATTTCGCAATCCGTTCAAGTTCCATTTGATATATCCTACCGGGAAGAGCTACTTAAAATCAGTGACGGTTTTGAGTTTCAAATAAATATGGCCAGGGACTTTGGAGAGATCGTCTTTGAGTATCAACGACGTTGTTTGAATGATCTTACAATTGGACTAGGCTTCGTAACCGTTACGGTATTCGTTGGGGATCCAAGTTGGCTTCCTCCGGGAGGGGAATTCAATGAGCGAATTTTGGCTCAACCGGGCGCGCTTTCTAATGTTGAAAACGGCCTTGGCTTTGTCGGAGCTGGATATAGCTCGGAGTTTAAGTGGTTTCCGTCGAATACCGTCAGAAGTAATGTCGGATTTGCCCTGCAGTCTTCCTGCGGCTTTATGCCGGCTGATATCCCTGAATGTGTCCCCCAGATTCCTTGCGGAGGCTAATTCCTTCCAGCGCCATTTGGTCAGCGTTCTGACGGATAAAGGGGAATGGGTATTTCCTACTAAGGAGTAAGGACGAGCTTGCCAATCAATTCTCCACGCTCCATTATCTCGAGAGCTGCATTTGCTTCCTCAAAGGAAAAGATACCCTGAACTACGGGTTTAATCTGACCGGATTCAAACAGAGGCCAAACCAATTTCTTCAAGTCCCTCGCAATGGGTCGCTTTTCGACGACACTTCTTGCACGAAGTGTTGAGCCCATGATTGAAAGCCTCTTCTGCATGACGACGTGAAGAAGTAGTTCGACCTTTGACCCTTGTTGCAGACCAATTTGAACCAATCTTCCTTCCGTTGCCAAACTAGAGACATTTCTTTGAAAATAGTCTCCACCTACCATATCGAGAATCACATCGGCTCCGTGCCCAGAAGTGAAAGAGTCGACCTCTGATACAAAATCTTGGGTCTTGTAGTTCAATGCCAAATCAGCACCTAGGGCCAGACAAGCTTCAGCTTTTCGGCCACTTCCACTCGTACTGATAACGATCGCCCCAAAGGCCTTCGCCAGCTGGATTGCCGTGCAACCAATTCCACTTGTGCCCCCATGAATGAGGAAAAACTCACCCTCACTTAGCTTGGCTCGACGGAATACGTTGTCCCAAACAGTGAAATAGGTCTCCGGAATCGATGCTGATTCTAAGAGACCAAGTCCTTCGGGTAGAGGCAATACTAGGTCCTCATGGACGGCACAGTATTCCGCAAATCCACCGCCTTGCAGAAGCGCGCATACTTCTTGGCCTATGGAAAGGGATGTAACATCAGGCCCAAGTTCACTAACGGTTCCAGATATTTCGAGGCCAGGAATGTCAGAAGCGCCGGGCGGAGGAGGGTACTTTCCGTCTCTTTGCAAAAGGTCAGCCCGATTGATACCGGCCGCCGTGGTCTCGATGATAACGTGCTTGGCTTCCAAATTAGGCGAGTCTCTCGTTGAGAGCCTAAGTTTTTCCTCAACTATCTCAAGAGCCTTCAAAGCGAGCTTAGATTAAGAGACAGCCTTGATTTCCAAGTTTCTCCAACGAACCTTTATGCCGCCTCCATCATGAATTTGAAGGGCTATTGATCCATTGGCTTTTCCAATTATGTCATCGACTATGTCAATCATCTGAATGCCATTTATCCACGTAGTAACGTGGCCCCCGACTACTTTCAAGCGCATGCTATTCCACTCGCCCATCGTGACGGTGTCATCCACGGGGTCTGGTTTGACTAACCAGCCACGACCGTAAGATTCATAGATCCCACCACTGTCGTTGTAGCGAGGTGCTACTTCAGCCTGCCAACCGGCGATTTTTGTCCCGTCTATCGAAGACCTAAAGAAGACTCCGGAATTTCCGTTTGCTTCCTGTTTGAATTCCAGTGTCAAATCAAAATCTTTGAATTTTTGCTTGGTCGATAGATAGCCGTATTCGGCGTCTGGTCCGCTTTCACACACGAGTTCACCATTTTCAACATACCATTTCTCGGTCCCATGAATTTTCCAGCCGTCAAGGTCTTGACCATTGAAGAGTGGAGCGGGCTCAGTAAGACTGAGCTTGATACTATTTCCGCAGGACGACAATACTCCGAGACAGAGGATTAAAAAGAGAGAGCTGATTCGAGATTTCATATCGATTGCAATTTGGATTAATGCATCAATATAGAATCTCTAGAGCTTTCGAATCCAGTCCAACATGATTAAGCTTGCTTTTTGGGTATTTGATGGGCTCATTATATCACCGGCGATTACGTGGTTGTTTGGGTCCTCAATTGAATCCAAGTGAACCGTAGTGGAGGGACCTCCCCAATTCCTTGCTATTTCTGCTGTATTTTCTGGAATAACAATATCATCTTTTTCTGAGTAGATGAACAGGGCCGGTTGGCTAACACTGCTAAAATCGGTATCGATGACCTCCTCGATGAGACTAGCCATCGGAAGTACGGCTACAGTCGGATATTTTGTTGTCCACCACTTGGCATTTCCTTCGTTTAGAGGTTCGAATGACCTTGATTTTCCGGCGAGAGTTGGTACAAACTTTCGGGCCCAAGGAAAAGTCAGAAGTGTGCTACCCGCGGCTTTAAGACCGTAATTAGGGGCAACCATGATCATACCGACCACATCCTGCATGAGTTCTGGCCGGCCCGCTACCCAGCTGGCTATGGTTGATCCGGTCGAAGTTGAAACGACGATGACCTTGTCACCAATCCGGCGACCAATTTCAATGGCTTCCAAGGCATCGTTAATCCAGTCATTCGCGCTGACTTTGCCTAGAGCGTCACCGTCTCTACCGTGTCCTCTGAATCTGTTGTAGAATAGATTGGCATGAAGCTCCTTCGCAACAATATCAGGTACGGGTCTGATCTCCTCTTTACTAGCAGAAAAGCCATGTAAATAGACTATCGAAAACTCCGTCTCGCTTTTGCTAGAGTCGGCCCAAATAATTTCCTTTTCTGCACCAGGAATGATCGTTGGATATTCTGCCTCAGAGACCCTTAAGTAATCGTCCAAATCATCGCCAATAACCCTCGGGTCGAACTTGATGTCGTTTTTGACGGCCTCCCTTGGTCCAAGAAGATAGAGTGCTGCTAAACCAGTCAGTGGAAGAAGAAAGAATTGAGAGAGTTTTTTCAAGGAGGGCAGGTTTTGCAGATTGAGTTCAGCTAGAGCACTACACTTTTGATTGTCTTACAGCGTGGCCTGCTTCTACAAGTGCAAGAGCTGCTCTCTGAAATTTTTCGGCTCTAACCAAAATATAGTCGGTGTCGAAAGTCGATACGCAAAAAATCGAAATTTCACTTTCGGCCAATACTGTAGCAAGTTCGGAAAGGATTCCAAGCTCGGAAAAATTTAGGGGTCCTTGAACTTTAAACGCGCGCCAAGGAGACTCGCAGGTGCTAGAACTGAATAGGTTCTCAGGACAAACTATCGAAAGTTCGTCGTCTGTTCTTGCAATGAATACCCATTTTTGGTTCAAAAGAGTTTTTGAAATAACAGCATCGGATGGGAGACGATGAATTGCAAATACTTCTGCTAACTGGATTATCGTCATAATGGTGACACTAAGAAGGTCTTTCTCATCGAAAAAGTAGTTGAATATAGTATTAAGTAACCGTACAGTGATCCAGTTTAGATGCTTCTTGGTCGTTACTAATTGAACAGCTTATTGGGTAGCTGTTAAATTTACAAAGGCACATCTCTACAAGCACATCTAAGGTTAAAAAAGTCGACTGGGTTGGGCCCTAGTCGGCTTTTTTATTTAAGGGGAAAGATTACCCGTTGTTTTTGTTAGTTCTCGATTGTGAGATACTGAGAGGAGCGAGAACAATACTTGAATAGGGGAAAAAGACTGAGCGAGGTCCGAATGAGAGCCGACAAAAGCCGAACACGCCAAGTCCTTTTTCGTACATTTCGGACTGTTCGATATTTAACTCCAAGACCCAGTTCAAGTCAATAAAATGAAAGTTCACGAGTACCAAGCTAAAGATGTTTTAGAAGCTCACGGCGTTCCTGTACCAAAGGGAATAGTGGCGTTTTCGGTTGAAGAAGCTGTTTCAGGCGCCGAGAAACTAAAGGAAGAAGGGTCGGACATATTTGTTGTCAAAGCTCAAATACACGCAGGTGGAAGAGGCAAAGGCGGTGGAGTGAAAGTGGTCAAATCTATTGATGAGGTCAGATCAGAATCTGAGCGAATGCTTGGAATGCAGTTGATCACCCATCAAACTGGTCCAGAGGGGCAGAAAGTAAAACGTCTTCTAATTGCCTCCGGAGTAGATATCGCTAAAGAATACTATTTGGGTATTACTCTTGACCGAGCCAATTCCATGAACGTTATCATGGCGTCCACTGAAGGTGGAGTTGAGATAGAAACGGTGGCTGAAAAATCGCCAGAATTGATCCACAAAGTTTGGATCGATCCATCCGTAGGACTACGATCGTTTCAATCACGCCAGTTGGGATTTGCTCTAGGCCTAGAGGGATCGCAATTCAAGCAATTTGTAAAGTTTATTCACATCCTTTACAAAGCATACGAGTCTACCGATTCGTCTTTGATGGAGATCAATCCTTTGGTTGTAACGGAGCAAGGTGATGTTATGGCCTTGGATGCCAAAATCAACTTTGACGACAATGCCCTCTTCAAGCACAAAGATTTAGCTGAGCTCAGAGACACTGATGAGGAAGCGCCTTTGGAAGTTGAAGCCAGTGAGCACGGTCTTAACTATATTAAGCTTGACGGCAACGTCGGTTGTATGGTGAACGGCGCAGGCCTAGCCATGGGCACCATGGATATTATCAAAATCGCCGGAGGCGAACCAGCAAACTTTCTAGATGTTGGTGGTGGTGCCAATGTTGAGACGGTCGAGGCTGGATTCAGGATTATTCTAAAGGATCCTAATGTAAGCGCCATCTTGGTTAATATTTTTGGCGGAATAGTAAGATGCGATCGGGTTGCAAATGGTATTCTAGAGGCCGCAAAAAACGTCGATATCAATGTCCCGCTGATCGTCCGACTCCAAGGTACCAATGCCGAGTTGGGTCTGAAGATTATTCAGGACTCAGATATCGAAATGGAAACAGCGATCACTCTTGCTGAGGCTGCGGACAAAGTAACTCAAGCTCTCTCCATATAAATTTGGGCGAGACCCAATCTTAAAGCTTGGTCCATTCGAGAGAGACTAGGTATTCTCGAATCAAGGGACTTGGGAATGAGCCTTAGAAAAGGAGCCAGACCTTGAGGAAGCCGAACGGGATCCCGTCCTAGTTTGACCTGATTATTATATCAGCCGTTTTACGTCCCGATTGTATGGCTCCGTTGATAGAGGCCGTAGTAAGGTAGTCTCCTGCGATGAAGACATCTCGATCTAATACCTGACTCCTTTCACTCAGGCTATTTTCGGGAATGGACTGATCGGGTTGTGCATGAACGATGTCGTACATCCTAAGAAACTTCCAGGCGCCGGACTCCTTGCCAAACCATGAACCAAGTTCTTTTTCAACATCGGCACGCAGCTCTTCTTCACTTTCCCCGCTTGTCAAAACAGATATCGAGACGAGGTCTTGGTTAGGCGGCGCATATTCAGGTGCAATATGAGAAATGAACGCCAAATTATTGATTCTACCCTCTCCACTTCCATTCAAATACAATAGAGCGTCTCTAGAGTCTCTTTTCGGAAGAGAGTAGTAGAGACAGGTGACAGATTTCGAGTCCTTGATTTTAACCCGTGGATCAAGAGTAGAGGCACTCGGATTGTCAGTTGCTATGATCAATATGTCAGAATCGAATGTCTCTCGATTCTCGAGGATCAACTTCTTGTCGGCAATTTCAGCGACGCCAGATCCAAAATTAACCGTTCCTCGCTCAAGTCTAGAGGCCAACTGATCTGAAATGCTTTGCATTCCCTTCGCGGGGATGGCAGCTTCACCCTCGGCAAACATTTTCATTACAAACTCGAACATTCGACTCGACGTGCGAAGTTCAGAGTCCAGCATAATCCCCCCGAGGAATGGCTTGTAAAAGGTGTTGACAAGATCTTCGGAGAACCCATTTCTGAGAGTCAGAGCGTCCCAGGTGGCGATTTCCTCCGATTTGAAAATATTCCTGATTGATCTGCGTTTGAGGTTTTCACTAAAGCGAAGAACCTTGAGCTTGTCTCCAAAACTTCCAATTGGTCCGAAAATCTTGGACCAAGCTTCCTTGTGCCGACGAGGGTCTAGGATGTCATGGAATTCGAGCTCGTTCCATATCCGGGCGCCGCTTCGGAATCGCCTTAAATCTAAAGCCTCATAGTCCAGAATTCGTCGCGTTTCAGGGTAGGCAGTTGGTAAGACTTGAAAACCATGGTCCAAAATGAATCCGTCGACATAGTCACTTTTTACTCTTCCTCCGACAGTTTCAGTTTTTTCGAAAATATTGACGTCGAAACCGGCATTTTGGAGGTCAATCGCGCAGGAAAGTCCGGCGAGGCCAGCTCCAACTACATTCACGTTTTTTGGCACGTTGTTCGCTTTAGTATTTTGTGTTAAGCCGGTCTTGGAGAGGATAAATTAATGAGGCAGTGCTTGAAACAAGGCCGTAGGATTCCGGCCCGCAAGATAATCTATGAAAGTGCTTTACAAATTCGCCTTCCTTTTTCTTTTCATCGCGCTTACTCCATTTATGATTGTTGCCCAAGTCAATGATGGAGACGAGCAAATATATCCAGACCCAGTTTCATGTTTCGCGATGGCGGATCACCTCTATGGTGAAGACGAATCGGCACCAGATCATCTTCTCCGCTTTTCACTGCCGGGCAATGACAGTGATGTAGATTATCCCGACGGTCCGACGACTCTTGATGGCGTGTCTTCAACGACCTCTGTTGAAGCAATAGAATTTATTTCATCGCGAAATAAGCTCTACGCAGCAGATGGTGCTACCCTCGTTTATTCTACCGCTTCTAATTTTAACGACTTCACTACCTGCGTGAATCTCGGTTATCCAGATGTAGATGGTTTGGCTTATGATGGGTTTGACGATACCTGGTATGGTGTCAATCATCGACCGGGCAATGAGAGAGATCAGATTTTTACCTTTCGCGTTGGAGACGATTGCTCCATAACTCAATTGAGTCCTCCGGCAGACATCGAAGCAGTCCAGTTTAATAACACGACCCACTACACTGCAGGAGATCTAGCCATCGATCATGACAGTGGCGATCTCTACGTCGTCAGTATAAGCGAGGGTGGTGGAAACACAGCTGTTTCCAATCTAAATTCCCAGACTGGAGAGAGAAGCAATACGAAATTCTTCACCGACCTGAGTGACTTGCATAACGAGACGATCTATGGAATTGAAGGGTTCACATCCACTCCCGATAACTTCTTTTTAGTTAGCACCGGTAATGAGGCAAAGGGTTATCAAACTGAAGAGCTTTTTGCCTTAGTGATTACTGAGGCGTGGACGTTTGAGCAAATGGACCTCGATGACGAGCAGGAAGATGAGAGCTCAATCTATGCGGACACTGAAGCGATTGCATGCGGTCAACCATCGTCATACCGGAATATGGTTCTGGGAAATAAGCTGTTCTTCGATTTAGACGGAAATGGGACTCAGGAGGGCAACGAACCAGCGATTCCTGGTGTTAATATTTTTGCATGGAAGGATCTCAATCTCGATGGAACCCCAGATTTCAAGGTTGCTGAAACGATGACTAATTCGCAGGGCGAATACCTGTTCGAAAGACTTGGGCAAGGCGATTTCATTATCCAAGTACCTTGCTCCGAATTCGTTGCAGGAATGGTTCTCGAAGGTCATCTTACCAGCTCAATTGTGGTCGATCCCGATAACAACCTGAACAAGGATAACAACGGTTATTTCGACGAATTTGGATGGTGTGCACTGACCTTCCCAGTCTCCCTGTCTTTTGGGGACGAGCAAGGCCCAGGCGGAAATTCAAACACTTCCGTTGATATCGGATTTGTGCCAGGTGTATTGAATACAGATCGCATCTACGAGGAGGAGGGAGGACTATTGGTTATGGAAGCTGAGGAATATGAGTCTCACTATGCCCCTGAAGGAAGTGATACCTGGGAGATAGAGAGAAGTGTTGCTGGAGCCGAGCAAGGGGTCTACTTGATTCCTCTTATCGACGATGGCACAAAGATTGAGGAAGGTTACGAGACCAGCGCGCCAGAAGTGAGATATCACGCTTACTTTAATACATCAGGAGTTTACTACGTTTGGTATCGTGCATACGGTCGGAATGCGGGCGAGAATTCGATCCACATGGGTCTGAATGGAGATCCCCTTGCAAGTCTAAAAGATATCGGTTTCACGACCTACAATGAATGGACTTGGGTGAGTACGATTGATGACGGGTCGCGAGCTCAGGTAGCGATTCCGAGTGCCGGAGAATATTTTGTTAATCTCTGGGAAAGAGAGGATGGTACAAAGGTGGATCGGATCGTTCTTAGTACAGACCTTAATTTCACTCCGAGTGGGGTCGGGCCAAATGAAAGTATCAAAAATACAAAGTCGCTAGTTTTTAGTGGCAGTCTCTTGCTCGACGCGGCCTGGAACGGTGCTTCCATGGATACGAACTTAGCAGCAGCCTCGCTGATACCCAGTCTACCACCTTATCCGGCGTCACCACAAACGCCAGATATTCAAACCTCCCCAAATATAGTAGATTGGATTAGACTTGAACTCCGTACCGATCCAGCCCTTAGCAGCAAGGTGACTGAGCGAGCGGCTTATCTGTACAGCGACGGTGTGATTAGAGATTGGGATGGAAGTACTGATATCGAGTTTTATGGTGTTGGCCCAGGATTCTACTACCTAGTCGCCGATCACAAGAGCCATCTTGCTGTAATGACCGCAGTGGCGGTCGATTTTACGGGAGCTTCAGCAAGCTTTGATTTTACTCAGTCCCTCTCGAGTCACTTTGGATCTGATGGTGCGGTTGAGCGGGATTCGAAAGTCTTACTCTGGCCAGGAGACCTTAACGGAGACCATCGGATTAGCTATTCTGGAGTTGCAAATGATAGGGCCGAAATCCTGTCGACCCTAGCGAGTCCGTCTCCATTCTCGACCATTACAGCCTATGGAAGCGGCGATGTTAATATGGATGGATTGATAGCTTACTCTGGATTGAATAATGACCGGGCATTTCTTCTCAATATTCTCGCTGGGAATCCAAGCCCATTCAATGTCAAAATAGGATCCGTTCCAAATTAGGAAGAGGTCGGTAATCTTTCCTTGAAATGAGTCATTATTGAAGGGTTATCGTCTTAGAGGCCAAAATTCTGACGATAAATAAGTGGTCTTTTTCCACCGTCTGTGCGGGTTCTGTGAAAGATCAGTTTAGTACGCGGGAATTAACAAAATAGTAACGACCTCAAATGATTTTTTGGGGTAACATCCGACTCAAAGAAAGCCGCTATTTGGCAAAATCCCATTTCCCCAACCAACTATTCAGAAATGAAAAGGAAATTATCGTTTTTCTTACTTCTCTGCTTTATCGGCTCGAGTCAGCTGTTAGCTCAAGGAGTAACTACGAGTTCTATGACAGGGCTCATCACAGACGGCTCAGGCGAGGAATTGCCGGGAGCAAACGTTATTGCACTTCATGTACCAACGGGTGTTTTATACGGCGCTAGTACGGACCTTGATGGTGTGTTTCGTATCGCCAACATGAAGGTAGGTGGACCTTACCGTGTTACTGTAAGCTACACGGGCTTCGAGAACGACGTCAAGAACGGCGTCATGTTGAGACTAGGTAAGCCTTTCCGTTGGAATGTCGCTCTATCTGAGACGGCTGTTGCTCTGGATGATGTTGAAGTTATTGCAGAGGCCATTTTTTCAGGACAGGGGCAAGGTGCAACCACTGAAATAAGCGCGGAGGCCATTGACATCCTGCCGACCTTGAATAGAAATCTCAATGATTTTACAAGGTTGACCCCTCAGGCAAAAGAATCATTCGGAGGAGGATTCTCCATCGCCGGAATGAACAATCGCTACAATGCTATCTATATCGATGGAGCTGTAAACAATGACGTTTTCGGACTTGCTGCGAACGGTACAAATGGTGGCCAAACGGGCATCTCACCATTTAGTGTAGACATCCTTGATCAAATTCAGGTCGTGGTTTCTCCTTATGACGTCACACTCGGTGGATTTGCAGGCGGTGGAATCAATGCGGTTACCAAAAGTGGAACGAACCAGTTCGAAGGCACAGCCTACTATTTCCAGCAGAACGAAAGCCTTGCCGGAAAAACAAACGGTAGTTTAATCGAGCGACTCGGTCAAACCGATGATGATCGGACCAAACTTGCCGACTTCAGCCAAGAGACCTATGGATTCTCAGTTGGCGGCCCGATTAAAACGAATAAGATCCATTTCTTCGCCAATGCTGAGATTCAGCAGGATCAAACTCCAACGGCATTTGACTTTGGAACCTATCGAGGCAATTCAACTCAAGCCGAGCTGAATAATCTGGGTTCATTCCTTAAAGATACCTATAACTATGATCCCGGCGCTTTCGGAGATGTATCCGATGATCTCGATGGAGTCAAGTTGTTTGGAAAGTTGAACTTCGTTCTCAACGCCAACAATAACCTGGTATTGCGTCATCAATACACAAAAGCGGAGCAGATCAATACAAATGGTTCAGGTGGAACGACTATCAACTTCTCAAACAATGGAGTATTCTTTCCGACGACAACCAATTCATCAGCTCTCGAACTCTCATCTGTCATTGGCGATAATGCATCGAATAGCTTGATTATTGGCTATACCACGGTGAGAGACGACAGGGATCCTATTGGTTCTGACTTTCCATATCTAGACATCGATGACGGAGATGGGTCGATTCGAATTGGTAGTGAGCAGTTTTCTACAGCCAATCAGTTGGATTCGAACATTCTGACTGTTACGAACAACTTCAACCTATACAAAGGGCGCCACACTCTCACATTTGGAACACATAACGAGTTCATCAGCTTTTACAACCTTTTCATTCGTCAAAACTTTGGCGTTTATGAGTTTGACTCGGTTGCTGACTTCATCGCTGGAAACAATGCCTCAGAGTTTTTCCGATCTTACTCACTTGTTGACAATATAGCTGGTGACGGATCCGCCGCAGCGGCAGAATTTGATGCTCTCCAGCTCGGATTCTATGTTCAGGACCATTTTCAGGTCAATAATCAGTTGGATGTGACGGCCGGGTTGAGAGTTGATATTCCCTTTATCTCAACGGAAGCTGATATCGCCAGCGATTTCAACAGCAGTACATTGCCGGCCATTGCCGCACACTATAACGTTGATGGTGCTGAAGGAGGGAAGTTACCCCAAGGTCAGATCATGTTTTCGCCAAGACTTGGTTTCAACTACGATCTAGCGCAGGATCAATCTTCCATTATAAGAGGAGGAGTTGGAGTGTTCACTTCTCGAGTTCCATTTGTATGGCCAGGTGGTGCATTTGTAAACAATGGACTTTCAATTGGAGGTGTCACAATAGAAGATCAACCCTTCAATCCCGATCCTCAAGACCAGCCAACGAACCCGGACTTTACGGTTCCTTCTGGTCAAGTTGACCTTTTTGCTAAGGACTTCAAATACCCGCAGGTGTTCAGAACCAGTTTAGCCCTGGATCAAAGGATTGGTGACGGATGGAATGTGACTTTGGAAGGTATCTACACCAAGATGCTTAACAATGTGTTCTACCGGAACGTCAATTCCGATCCAACAAGTGAATTCACTTGGACGGGAGGACCAGATAACAGAAGCGTCTATGGAAGAGATAGCATTGATCCGACCTATTCGGCTATCTACTTGGCGACCAACACAAGCGAAGGCAGTTCTTACAACTTGACCGGTTCAATCGGAAAACAATTCAGAAGTGGATTGAACCTATATGCGGCCTACACCTTTGGTGATTCAAGAGCTGTTTTCGAAGGTACTTCCTCGCAGAATTCGTCTCAGTGGAGAGGTGCCTTCAACGTCAATGGAAGAAATGAAGCTACTTTAGGTCGCTCTGACTTCTCATTGGGCTCCAGAGTTATAGCTGCTCTTGGTTATAGTATGGATTGGACGAAGAAAGGAAATATGAATACAACGATATCTCTTTTCTACGAAGGAGAATCTGGAGAGCCATATTCCTACGTTTACGGAAGTCGCGATGCAAGAAATCTGAACAACGAGACTGGAAGCACGAGTCGAAACAGATCACTGATTTGGATTCCTGCTTCAGCTGACCAGATTAACCTAGAGGATGCTAGTCAGTGGGACGCATTGAATACATTCATCGAAGATGACGCGTATTTGAGTTCCAACAGAGGTGGATATGCTGAGCAGAATGGATCAAGAACTCCATTCGAATCTCAGATTGACCTTAAGCTACTTCAAGATGTTGGATTCGCTGGACAACGTCTACAGTTGTCTTTCGATGTTTTCAACTTCGCGAACCTGCTGAACAAGAACTGGGGCGTCGTTTACAACAATCCGTTTGACTATCATTTGATTGACTTCGAAGGATACGAGGATAATGGCACTACGCCAATCTTCTCCTTTGACGACGAAAGATTGGGCAATGACCGATTCAACATTTCAAGTGGTCTATCCCGTTGGAGAATGAGAGCAGGAATTCGATACTTGTTCAACTAAGATCGATCTAAATATCTGACTTTGAAGGGGATCTCAATGAGATCCCCTTCTTTTTGTAAAAAAGGCTTTGATGTTTAAACTTTTTCCGGTTATTTGTATCTTAGTTATAATTCCGATGGACACATCGGTATAACGCATGGGACAAGGATCAAATGCCGGCGAGTTGGAAAAATCTCGGACTACCTCGCTTCACAATTCTGACCCGGTATTATTTGATCTTGCCTGATAGGGTGAACAAAGGGGTGTCGATTGCCCAATCGATGCCCTTTTCCTTTCCTATACTTTTCTGTCGCGATACGCTCGCTTGCTGCTGGTCATACAGCTATCCCATTCGCCCCCAGCCACGCTAGTAAGAAGTGATCTCTCCATTTTGTATATGCTTCCTAGGAGCTTTATTGGATAAATGGATTGAGTCCTGGTCTCTCACGGAGAGATAGTTGATCGTCATCTACTCAGTCACACATCTTTCCTATCAGAGGACAGATGCAGACTTAATCTTTGAACGGGATTCGCCGTCTTGATTTGTAGGCGAGGGCTGGGACTTTTTTTGTGGACGGGCGGTGCTAAAGAGTTCGATTCTTGAGGCGCATAATCCTCTGATACGACTCTTCGATTTTCGATTCCGGAATTTCCCCTTCGATTACCATTCGGCGAATGATACTTAGAGCCTTGAGGGAAACGTCCTCGTCGTATATGGAATTGTTGCCGTATATGAGTATATCGACGTCCGCCTCCAAGGCGAGTTTGATAGCCTCTTTGAAACCAAAGTGCTCCCTGATAGCACCCATTTGCATGTCATCTGACACTACAACGCCCTCAAAGCCTAATGAGTCACGTAAAATACCTTTAATAATAGTACGTGAAAGTGTAGCTGGGCGGCCGCTGGGCTCAAGCTTTCTATTAACAATATGAGCAGTCATGATGACATCGACCGACTCCTCTTTAATCAGCGTTCTGTAAGGCTCCAGTTCTAAGTTCTGCCAAGTATCCGTTACGTCAGCCATTCCGAGATGTGTATCACCTTTTGAAGAGCCGTGGCCAGGATAGTGTTTCAAGACTCCAATTACACCATCTTCAGCCTGCCCCTCCAAAAATGCTTTAGCGTGCTTTGTAACCTTATCAGGATTACCAGAAAAACTTCGTTCTAGTCCTGCAATGATTGGATTGTCAGGATTTGTGTTCACATCCACAACAGGAGCGTAGTTCATATTTAATCCATGCTTGCTTAGCGTAGATCCAATTTTCCTACCGGCAGACCTCGTGGTCTCGATCTTATCCAAATCACCAAGCTCTTGGGCGGATTTGGAGGACGGAAAGCCATATTTCGACTTCAACCTATTGACTCGTCCACCTTCCTGATCAATGCTAATAAATAGTGGTGTCTCGGACCAACTTTGAAGTTTTTTAGTGAGCTGCTTGAGCTGCTTCGGAGAACGGATATTCCTGGTTTTCGACTTGCTGGGTACATCTATGTCGAACAAGACAACTCCGCTGAGCTTTCGATCTCTTATATCCCAATAGATCTGATCAGCTTCACTGACCTTCAATCCTCTGAAGCCAACCATCAACATCTGGCCGATTTTGTGATCTAGACTATCAATACCGGACTTATTTATGTATTCGCCAACAGAGTTTTTCGAGCCCCCAATAAAAAGAGCAAGAAAGACAGAAAGAATACAGATCGAGAGAAGGGCTCTTTTGAGCATTTTTTTATTTAGTAATCGAGTAATGGCGCAAGATAAGTCCAAACAGTATTAGAAATAATCTTGTGCCCCTCTGGAGTAGGATGAATTCCATCTGACTGATTTAATTCACTAATTCCAGCGACATTTTCCAGAATGAATGGGATTAGTTGGGCATCAAATTTTTCTGCCAATGCGGGGTAGATCTCAGCAAACTCTGTTGTGTAGTCCGAACCGAGGTTGGGTGGCAGCATCCCACCAGCAACAAGCAACTTTACATTTGGATATTTTCCTATAACGGTTTGTAAAATGGTCTCGGAGTTCGATCTAGTAATATCCAGATCGATACCCCTAAGTCCGTCATTCGCACCTAGTTCGTAGATAAACACATCTACAGTATCACGCAGCATCCAATCAATTCTTCGAAGTCCGCCTGAGCTTGTTTCTCCACTGTTCCCTCCATTAATTACTCTATAGTTCGCGCCAAGTGAGTCAATTTTCGCCTGAATCAGAAATGGAAAGGCTTGTTCGAGATCGACACCTAGCCCCGCTGTAATACTGTCGCCAAAAAAGAGAATGGCGTTCCTATTGTCAGTCTCCGCCGTTTCGTTTGTGATGTCGTTCCTATTTTGGGCAGGTTGTTTCTCGGACTGACAAGCAAAAACAGAAAAGACAAGCAGAATGGAGGTCAATATTTTGAAGGGACTTCTGACTTTTAAAAAGAATGCGAGGTTCATGTGTGATCTGAATCAAGAAGGGCTGATATTCGTAGCTAGGTTCATTCATATTATATAGAAATAGCTATCTCGATCCGCGATTAACACTTAATGAACCAATCTTCTTCGATTCTTTCTGCGTCGCAAGTCTCCAAATCATTTCCAACCAGTTCAGGACAACTTGAAGTCCTGAAAGACATCTCATTTGATATTCCGAGAGGAGAGAGTATGTCCATTATAGGTCCTTCGGGATCTGGGAAAACGACCCTGCTCGGCTTGTGTGCTGGGCTGGAGAAGCCTACAAGTGGAGAAATAATTCTCGACGGTAATAATCTCAACTCTCTAAATGAGGAGCAGCTTGCAAAAATAAGAAGAGATTCTGTTGGTTTTGTCTTTCAAAATTTCCAATTGATTCCTACTCTTAATGCCTTCGAAAATGTGTTGGTGCCCATGGAGCTACAAGGATTACTCGATGCTGAATTTAGGGCGGAAGAAATGCTGAAAAAAGTCGGTCTTGGTGACAGGCTTGATCATTATCCAGTTCAACTTTCTGGGGGAGAGCAGCAAAGAGTTGCGCTAGCAAGGGCCTTCGCGAAGGAGCCGGCAATTCTTTTCGCGGATGAGCCAACTGGAAACCTTGATGGTGGGACAGGAGAGCAGATAGAAGATCTCTTGTTTGATCTGAATAAGCAGTCTGGGACAACATTAGTCATTGTGACACACAATTTGGCACTCGCCGAGAAAACTCTAAGTAAAATCGTATTGGAAAAAGGTCGGCGTGTGCCCCTTGAAGAATTACCTGAGTTCGTATAAATGACAGATAAACTCCCGAGGAAGGGCGAGATTTCATCTTTTTGGGCGCTAAAGATGGCCTGGCGCGAAATGCGCAAAAATCGACTTCGATTGCTCCTTTTTGTCTCTTCAATTTGTTTTGGCGTCGCCGCCGTGGTCGTCATTGAGTCCCTGCGTCTCAACCTTGAAGACGCCGTCGCTGAAGAGTCTAAATCTCTTCTGGGGGCCGACTTAGTAGTTTCTTCTCGGCAAGAGTTCGATCAGGAAGATATGGTTCAACTCGACAGTCTTGGAGGTGCTCGGGCTAAAGAGCTTCGCTTTTCTTCAATGGCGCTCTTTCCGTCAAGCGGAGATGCTAGATTGGTTCAGGTTCGAGCTCAAGAAGGAACGTTTCCCTTTTACGGAGAATTTCCCACGACTCCTAGTAGTGCCAGTCAGGATTATCAAGAAAATGATTATGCCCTACTTGATAATAATTTAATACTTCAGATGGGTATTAGTCTAGGTGACTCCATCAAGGTGGGAAGTAGGACCTACGAAATTGGAGGGATTTTTGAGGAAGTGCCTGGAGAGGCGGCTGCTGCGTCAATGTTTTCTGGTCCAAGGGTATTTTTACCTTTGCGGACCCTGGATAAAGACTTACTAGAAAAAGGCAGTCGAGTTAGCAGGCGCTTCAGGTTCAAATTTGATGAAAGTACTTCGTTTTCTGCAGAATCAGCCGAAGAATTGCGCGAAAAATTTCCCGAACCTCAGTTCAGAGTGACGACCGTTGATGAAGCAGCTGAAAATCTGGGGAACGCCCTACTGGACTTGTACAGATTTCTTGGCATTGCCGGTCTAGTGGCACTACTTCTTGGAAGTATCGGAATTGCTTCGTCGATTTATGTTTATATCAAAAGGAAGGTACCAATCATTGCGACTCTTAGGTGCATAGGACTAGGCCCAGATCTTTGCTCGCGCATATTTGTGATCCAATCTCTAATTGTGGGAGTTTTGAGTAGTTTGATTGGAGTTCTGGCAGGTTTAGCACTTGTTTCAAGCATTCCGGCAGTCCTGCAAGATTTTATTCCGGTTGCCATTAAGTCCTCGGCAAGGCCATCTGCCGTTTTTATTGCATTTTTTGCAGGATGCGCAGTTTCTGTGCTTTCATCTTTGATTCCTCTGTCGCAGATCAAAAAAATCTCGCCGATGAATGCCCTGAGGAGTGGAGTAGAGGAGGGCTCTGACATTAAGAGTAGCCTTCCATATGTAGTCTTGATTCTCCTCCTCTTTTGGGGTTTTGCTGTCTATTTAACAGCGAGTGTGGCTCGTGGAAGCGGACTTATTCTAGGTATTTTAGCGGTTGTATTTGTTCTTCTGATAGTCGCCCAGGTATTAATCAGAAGCTTGAGGAAGCTTCGATTTCGTTCTTTGTCCTATCCAATTCGACAAGGAATATCCAATTTGTATCGGCCTAACAACCAAACATCGACTTTGTTGGTCGTGCTAGGGCTAGGCACATTTCTAATTGCTTCCTTGACAGTCGTTCAAAGCTCCTTATTAGGTCGATTTGAGAACATAGGTGGGGAGGGATCTCCAAATACACTCGTCTATGATATTCAAGAGGACCAGGCCGATGGTGTTCGCGCTGTCATGACCGCAGGAGGTAGTGAAATTGTGGACGACTCGCCTGTTGTGACAATGAGGATGGTTCAAATCAATGGTCGCAGTATTAGTGAGATCAAAGCTGATTCAAGCCTTGGTATCGAAGATTGGGCGTTGAGTCGTGAGTATAGATCTACCTTCAGAAACAACACTAAGTCATCCGAGAAAGTCATTGAGGGAGACTGGCATGGGGTCAGAAATGAAAAAGGAAATAGTGTTTCTATTGAAGCTTCATTGGCAGAGGACCTGAAGATCGGCCTTGGCGACCAAATTCGTTTCAATGTTCAAGGTCTAGATGTTGACGTTACGATATCATCTATACGTGAAGTCAATTGGTTTGCATTTGAATCGAACTTTTTCTTCGTTTTTGAAGAGGGAATTCTGAACGATGCTCCAAAATTCTTCATTCTCCTTGGTAAGACAGATTCGGCCGATATGCCCGGGCTGCAGCGGGAATTAGTAAAGAGTTTCCCGAGCGTGAGTATAGTGGATGCGAGCGCCGTCCTTATTAGAGCGAACGACATAATTTCTAAAGTTTCGTTGATCGTGAGGGTTATGGCACTGTTCTGTATTTTCACAGGAATCATTGTTCTTATCGCATCTCTGACCATGAGTCGTTTTCAACGATTCAAGGAAAATGCTCTCCTTAAGACACTCGGCGCAAAAATGAGTCAGATTCGAACAATCAACAGTATCGAGTACTTTCTACTTGGTTGTTTGTCGAGTTTGACAGGGTTAATCTTGGCTTTGATAGCCTCTCTGCTAGTTTTAAGACTCGTTTTCGAAATCCCATTATCAATTCCATGGTCGAGCCTGGGATTTACTTTTATTGGAATTGTCTTATTAACACTTTTTGTTGGATTTGCCAGTGCATTTGGAGTATCGAATAAGAGTCCCATGGAAGTACTGCGTACAGATACTGTCTAAATTGAATAATTAGCTTCTCAATAGCTCCAGTTCATTTCCACCATTTAAACTTTGTTGCAAATAGTTAGTCTTATTGCCTAGCGAACACTCAATCGATTTAGCATGAAATCAAGCTTACTTTTCCTTACCGTCATTTGTCTCATTTCCATTCTTACCTTGGATTCCGCTTTTGCTCAGGCTCCAAAAACGATCTCATATCAGGGCTACTTGACTGACAACAATCAGGAGGTTGTAACAGACGATGACTATAGCATAACGTTTAAGATATATGATCAGGCAGGAGGCGGAAATGCTCTTTGGACCGAGAGTAAAACGGTGGGTGTAGCAGCGGGCGTATTCACCGCAATATTAGGCCAACTTGTCCCTCTCAACCTCGCTTTTGATAAACAATATTGGCTGGGTATTGCGGTGAATGGTACTGCCGAATTGTCCCCACGAACAGTTCTTACTGCCTCTCCTTACAGCCTTTATGCTACAGCAGTCGCAGATGGGGCAGTAGTCACTTCGTCACTAGCAAATAATTCCGTGACGGCAGAGAAGCTCAACACAGTTGGTGCGAATGT
This sequence comes from Rhodothermales bacterium, assembly GCA_965250215.1. Classification (GTDB taxonomy): domain Bacteria; phylum Bacteroidota; class Rhodothermia; order Rhodothermales; family DATKEJ01; genus CBDFNN01. Next base: position 2,065,088 of record CBDFNN010000004.1, read on the forward strand.
GGGAGAAACTTTGGTTTTTGATGGTCAAGACATTTCTTGGGCCGAGGCACCCAACACGGGAATAACAAGTATTGTGGCAGGAGATGGCCTAGTAGGTGGTGGAGCTGTCGGTGTGGTAGATCTTAAAATCGACGAAGACGCCGTTGAAACAGATATGATTGCTGACGGCGCTATTACAGCTGATAAAATCGCTAATGAATCGATCGATGGTGAAAAAATCATAGTATCGACAATAAAGCTTAGCAAATTGAACACGGATGCTGCCGCAGAAGGCGAGGTCTTGGGTTTTGATGGAACGAGTGCGGTTTGGAAGATGGAATCCGGCGGTGTTGAGCCCGGAGGAATAACAAACTTGGAGTTGGCGGAGGACGCCGTCGAGACAATCAATATTTTAGACGAGGTCGTTACCCTTGCAAAATTAGCCGCCGAATCGGTTGATGGATCCAAAATTGTCCCACTTTCGGTGATAAGCGGCAATATTGAAGCAGCTGCTATCTCTACTAGCAAAATCGAAGATGCTGCAGTGACACCAGATAAAATAGATTCTGACGGTGCATTGACTGGCCAATCACTTCAATTTGATGGTAGTGCTGTCGTTTGGGGGAGCGGTAGCGTATTGGATGGGTCAATTGACACAGACCAGCTGGCAGACTTGTCCGTGACTAGTGAAAAGGTCGCTGCGGGAGCCATAACGACTGGAAAAATTGAAGCGGGAGCTGTAACAACAGCGAAACTTGACGCCACTTCCGTTACGACGGCTAAGCTAGAGGCTGGGGCAGTCACCGAAGCCAAGTTGGGAGATTTGGCAGTCTCCAATGATAAACTTGGGGCTGATGCTGTACTTACCAAAAACATACTCGATGGGACTATTTCACCAGTCGACCTTGATCCAACGGGAGCCGTTGCCGGTGATGTGTTGAAGTTTGACGGAATATCGATCGCTTGGTCAGCGGATGCTGCCGCAGAGCGAGAGGGTTCAATCGATGGCCTACCTATGGCCAGCGTGGCGGCGGATGGTTCCCTGATCATTGAAGGAGACTTGAGGGTTTCTGGAAATGTCGAGAAAGGAGCGGGCTCATTTAAGATTGATCACCCTTTGGATCCAGAGAATAAATACCTCTATCACTCCTTTGTTGAAAGTGACGACATGCTCAACATCTATAACGGGAATGTCTATCTAGATAGTGAGGGCCGAGCTGTAGTCTCGATGCCCGATTGGTTCGAGGCATTGAATACAGAGTTTAGATATCAGCTCACGACGATTGGAGGTTTTGCACCCGTCTTTATCGAAAAGGAAATAGAACAAGGCAGCTTTACGATTTCAGGAGGGACTAGTGGAATGAAAATTTCGTGGCAGGTTACCGGTGTGCGTAAAGATCCGTATTCCAATTTAAATCGTATTCCTGTCGAGCAGGACAAGCCGGCTGAAATGAAAGGTAAGTTGCTTCACGAAGAAGCATACAATAAGAAGTAGGCTATATGAGAATTCATGTAATTACACTGCTGACGCTTTTTCTTGTCAGCCCCGAGTGGCTTGCGGCGCAATTTGCGATACCTGTTCAGACAACGAACTTCGGTAACCAAACGGCTGGCTCAGACAATTTCATTTTGACGGGCTATACCGGCTCAAGTTTGAATCCTGTTTCTGGAGGACCCGACTTTAGGATTGCTTCTGGATTCTGGGGTTCGGTTAAAAAAACGACTCATACGGCTATTGAGCACGATGCCTTTATCGTTCCAGACGATTTTTATTTGGAAGCGAACTACCCAAATCCATTTAATCCTTCGACGAAAATTAAATATGGTATTCCAGAGGCGGCGCAGGTCCGTCTTAGTGTTATTAATTCAGTAGGACAGGAGATAGCCATTCTAGTTGATAAAGAACTGGCTCCAGGGACATATCTGGCAAGTTGGGATGCTATTGCAACCGGGGGAAACGCCCTTCCATCTGGGATCTATTTCTATCATCTGCAGAGTCCCAATTTTTCGCAGACTCGAAAAATGGTTTTCTTGAAATAGAAATGCTGGACAAGCAGGAAGAGCTTAGAAGGCTCAAGGCCAGGATTCAGGGAGTCAATGAAAGGATTCACTCGGCGCTCATGAAGAGCGGTCGGAATGGTGATGATATTACCGTAGTTGCTGTATCAAAGTCAGTCGATGCTGCCGTCATCGCAAAAGCGGCCGATCTCGGACTAAGACACTTTGGAGAAAATCGTCCTCAAGTTTTAGCGCAGAAGCATAGATGGATGAAAGAAAATCGACCTGATCTCTTGGCAGACATTCACTGGCACATGATTGGCCATCTTCAGAGAAACAAGGCGAAGATCTGTGTTGACCATTGCTCTCTGATTCATTCCCTAGACTCTGTTCGATTGGCAGAGAAGCTGGATCAATTAGCTGCATCTAGAGGGAAAGTTGTGGCTGTCCTCGCTCAGATTAAGATATCTGACGATGAAACGAAGCAAGGAGTTGAGTCTTCGAGGGCGATCGGATTTGTTGAAGAATTATCAAGATTCAACAATCTCCAATTGAAAGGTCTCATGGGTATGGCTAGTTATTCCAGTGACCAGAATCTTATTCGACGAGAATTTGCAGAACTCAAATTGGTTTCCGAAGGAGTGGCGAAGTCCTTTGTTGGAGACAATATTCTCTCAATGGGTATGTCAGCTGATTACGATATTGCGATTGAAGAAGGGGCAAGTCATGTTCGAGTTGGAAACGCGATATTTTCTGATCAGAATTAAATTAGAAAACCAAGATGACACTGAAAGAGAAAGTCAACGAAGCAAAAGTCTTTGTAGAAACACAATTGAACCCCAATGCAGAGATCGGGATCATCTTGGGCACGGGTCTGGGTGGACTGACCAAAGAGATCGATATTGAGAAAGAGTTAGACTATTCCTCGATTCCAAACTTTCCAGTTTCAACGGTTGAGTCCCATTCTGGCAAGCTCATTTATGGGGAGCTTGGAGGCAAAAAAGTAATCGCCTTTCAAGGAAGATTTCATCTCTACGAGGGTTACTCTGCTCAGGAAGTGACAATTCCAGTTCGTCTAGCCGGAGAGCTTGGAATTAAGACATTAATAATTTCGAATGCTGCCGGTGGAATGAACACCAATTTCCGCCGTGGCGATTTGATGGCGATCACAGATCATATTAATTTGCAAGGATTCAATCCTTTAGTGGGTGCCAATGAAGATAGCTGGGGACCTCGATTCCCCGATATGAGCGAACCTTACTCATCAGAGCTTCTTGAACTGGCAAAACGATTGGCCCTTGAGAAAGGAATTGATCTTCAGCGTGGTGTCTATGTCTCTGTTTTGGGACCAAATTTGGAAACGCGAGCCGAGTATAGATTCCTAAAGAAAATTGGTGCTGATGCGGTCGGCATGAGTACCGTTCCTGAGGTTATTGCCGCAGTTCATATGGGAATTGAAATTGTTGCGTTCTCAGTAATTACAGACGAATGCTTTCCCGATGCTTTAAAGCCAATTTCCATTCCGGAGATTCTAGCTGCCGCTGCGGAAGCAGAGCCAAAGTTGACTGCTTTGACCAAGGGACTTGTGTCCTCAATTTCCTAGGCGTTTTATAAGCTTATAAGAATCCCCGTCTAAGCTTATCTAATCAATACGAAAATACCGTATTTTCGGTGTTTCGATTCGTGTCTTTCTAATTCCTATTCAGTTGTAAAAATGGGTCTTTACCCCGAGCTAAAATCATTCGAAGCTTCTCAGTTAGAAGAAGAAATCCTTGCAAAATGGGATGAGGAGAAGGTGTTTGATCGAAGCATTGAAATCAGAAAGGATGCAAAGCCCTTTGTCTTCTTCGAAGGCCCCCCAACGGCAAATGGGAAACCAGGCCTACATCATATGATGGCCAGAACCATCAAGGATACGTTTTGTCGATATCGGACGATGAAGGGTAGAAGAGTCGAAAGAAAGGGCGGTTGGGATACCCACGGATTACCCGTTGAGATAGAGGTCGAAAAGGCTTTAGGACTTGAAGGGCGACATCAGGTCGAGGAGTATGGAATTGAAAAATACAATGCTGCTTGTCGAGAAAGTGTGTTGCGATATAAAGATCAATTCGATGATCTAACTGTGCGGATGGGATACTGGGTCGATCTTGACGACCCCTATGTGACATTTCAGAACAAATACATCGAATCAGTCTGGGCCATCATCAAAAGGATTCATGAGAAGGGTCTTCTTTTCGAAGGATATAAGATTCAATGGTACAGCCCCGGATCCAACACGGTTCTTTCTTCTCATGAGGTCAGTCTGGGATACAAGGAGATTCAAGACCCAAGTGTTTATGTAAGGTTCAATCTCGTAGATGAGGACAATACGAGTTTTCTTGCATGGACAACGACTCCTTGGACCTTGGTCTCCAACACAGTTTTGGCCATAGGTGAGGACATTGACTATGCCTATGTCACTTTTGATGACGAGGAAAATGATGAGGTTCTTATCCTTGCCGAGTCATGCCTAGGTGTACTCAAGAAAGACTACAGCGTTGTTAAGACGGTTAAGGGCGCTGATTTGATAGGGACAACATACCAGCCACTTTATCCATTCTTTGCAAATGAGCCCGGTGCAGAAAAGTGTTGGAAAATGTTATCTGCTGATTTTGTATCGACTCAGGACGGAACGGGCATAGTGCACTTGGCTCCGGCCTTTGGTGCTGATGACTATGCTGTTGCCTTGAAAAACGATCTCCCACTCTTCAATCCCCTCACTCGTGATGGTCGTTTTGATTCGAGTGTTCCACTGGTTGAAGACATGTGGTTCAAAGACGCCGACAAAGTAATTGCCAGAGATCTTAGGGAGAAAGGGAATTTGTATCGCCAGGAGAGCTATCTGCACAACTACCCACACGATTGGAGGAAAGGAACTCCTCTGGTGAGCTATCCTGTCAATTCCTGGTTCATCAGAACGACGGCAATAAAGGACCGGATGGTTGAGCTAAATAAAACGATAGGCTGGCAACCAGCTTCCATCGGGGAAGGTCGTTTTGGAAAGTGGCTGGAGAACAATGTGGATTGGGCCATTTCTCGAAATCGATATTGGGGGACGCCGCTGCCTATCTGGCGCTCTGATAAAGAAGAATCGGAATACTTTGAGGTTATCGGTTCTGTCGCTGAACTGCGCGAACGATGTGGCGACGAGATTCCAAATGACGACGAGCTTGATCTACATCGTCCATTTGTCGATGACTTCACATGGCCAGCTCCAGATGGAGGTACCATGAGAAGGGTCCCAGAGCTCTTAGATGTTTGGTTCGATTCAGGAGCAATGCCTTACGCGCAATGGCACTATCCATTCGAAAATGTCGACAAATTCGAAGAGTCCTTTCCCGCGGATTTTATTGCTGAAGGAGTAGACCAAACTAGAGGATGGTTCTACACTTTGCACGCGATTTCAGTATTGATCAATGACGATGTGGCCTTTCGAAATGTCGTTGTAAATGGCATGCTCCAGGACGAAAAGGGCGAAAAGATGTCAAAGTCGAAAGGCAATGCTGTTGAACCATTTGGGACCATCGCTGAGCACGGAGCGGATTCTGTTCGGTGGTATATGACCTCAAATGCAAGTCCATGGGAAAATCTGAAATGGTCTGAGAGAGGGTTAACTTCGACGAAAAGAAAGTTCGTTTCGACACTCTTCAACACCTATTCCTTTTTTGCCACGTATGCCAACATTGACAACTTTACTGGTAAAGAAAGTGATCTCGCTCTGGCAGATCGACCGGAGTTGGATCGATGGATTCTCAGTCGATTGAACTCCCTAATTAAATTGACAGATGAAGAGTACGCGAGCTACAATGCGACGAAAGCTGCAAGAGGCATTGAAGCCTTTGTATCAGATCTTTCGAACTGGTACGTAAGAAGATCAAGGAAACGTTTCTGGAAATCAGAAAGCGATCTTGATAAGACAAGTGCCTACCAGACTATCCTTCTATGTCTCAAAACGGTGGCTCAACTTTCAGCACCTATTTCACCCTTCCTGGCTGATTGGCTTTGGCGTGCCTTATCAATCAATCAAGATACCGGTGATAAATCGGTGCATCTGACCGACTATCCTACATTTGATCGAGATGCAATAGATAAGAAGCTTGAACGCCAGGTCGAGATTGGAAGAACCGCATGTTCAATCGTATTAGGCTTAAGAAATGATTCAAAGATCAACGTAAGGCAACCCTTGACTAAACTCATGATTGCTGATTTGAGTAGTGACGAGAAGGAGTCTGTTGAGAAAATGCGTCAACTAATTCTTGATGAGACCAACGTTAAAGACATCGAGTTCATAGCCGGCTCAAGTGGCCTAATCAAGAAAAGCGCAAAACCAGATTTCAAGAAACTAGGCAAGAAACTCGGGCCCAAAATGAAAGATGTAAATATTCGAGTACGGGCCTGGGGTGCTGAGGAGATTTCTCAACTAGAAAAAGACGGGTATTTTAAACTCGAGTTATCTGATGGAGAGACACTGAATCTTTTGAAAGAAGAAGTTGAGATTGGAAGCGAGGGAATCGAGGGTTGGTTGGTTGGTCAACAGGATGGCTTGACGATTGCACTCGATACCAGCGTTAGTAACGAGCTTCGTCTAGAGGGTCTTGCACGTGAAATAGTAAATAGAGTCCAGAACCTTAGAAAAACGAAGGGCTTTGAAGTAACAGATCGGATTGAACTAGCTATTAGTGGGAGTGAAGGAATTGAAAAGGCTATTGCAGTTCATGGTGACTGGATAAAGGAGCAGGTTCTGGCACCGAAATTGGATAGAGAAGTAGTAGAAGAAATGTCTGAAATGTTCGAATTAGAAGATGAACACTTTCATCTGACCATTCGTCAAAGCGAAAAATAGAATCCACAATGTCGCAACAAGAAATGGCCCAAGGTCAAAAGGAAGTCTCCCTAAAGACAACTTATAACAAAGCCGAACTAGAAGAATTTAAGCAACTCATCTTGGCCAAAAGAAAAGCTGCGATCGAAGATGTTGAGCGGATGAGATTTGAGGTCTCACGAGGAGATAAGGGGGCTGAGGATACAGCATATAGCTATCACATGGCCGATGCCGGAACGGATGCCATGGAGCGAGAAAAAAAGTTCATGATGATAGCAAGGCAGCAAAAATATATTGGTTATCTAGATCGTGCATTAGAACGCATCGAGAATAAGACCTATGGGGTTTGTAAGATAACTGGAGAGACTATATCAAAAGGAAGGCTAATGGCTGTTCCACACACAGAGATTAGCATTGAGGCAAAAAAGGCGGCAGGCTAGACCCTCTCAAAAAATCAATTCATGCGAACTGCGATAGTAGTCTTTGTTGTCCTGCTGATAGATCAGGTGACAAAGATCAAGATTAAGACGAGTATGCAACTTGGTGATTCTTTCACCGTGCTCGGCGACTGGTTGAAGATCACTTTTACACAGAATGAAGGAATGGCATTTGGTGTCACCTTTGGTAAGCCATTAATGATCACGATTTTTGCAATGATTGCGACGGTTTTGATCGCTGTATATCTAGGTCAGATTGAAAAAGGCGCTAAGGGACATCGCTTTAGCATGTCTTTAATTCTAGGTGGAGCTATAGGAAATATTATAGATCGTGTTTTCTATGGAAAGATTTTTGGATATGCCGGCTTTTTCGGGGGTGAGGTTGTAGACTTTATCCATGTTCATGTTTGGGATGGAAGACTTCCAGATTTTATTCCTGGAATTGGAGGAAACTATATCTCACTATTTCCAATTTGGAATGTCGCCGACATGGCAATCGTCACCGGAGTCTGTTTGATGTTGATTTTCTTCAGAGGCATTCCGCCATTGAACGATAGCGCCGAAGAAACAGAGGTTATAGCAGAGCCCACTGTTACTGAAATCGAAGAGTCAGACCCAAGGGTTTCAATCGATAATTCCAATACTGCTTTAGATCAGGCCTGATCTTCATTCAAGTTCTTGCAAGCATCAAAAGTGTTTTTCAATAGAAGAGCAATAGTCATTGGCCCAACACCTCCCGGGACTGGGGTGATAAATGAGGCGACTTCTTTTGCAGAGTCGAAATCGACGTCCCCTACAAGTCTGTATCCTCTTTCTCTCGTTTCATCCTTGACTCTGTTTATTCCTACATCCAGTACCACCGCGCCAGGCTTCAACATGTCCCCAGTAATGATTTCGGGTCGGCCGATTGCCGCTACTACGATGTCAGCCTCTCGGACTCTATCAGCAAGGTTTTTTGTTCTCGAATGACAAAGGGTGACCGTACAGTCCGTTCCTTTTCTTGCAAGTAAGACGGCTATTGGTTTGCCAACAATATTAGATCTTCCGATGACGACTGCTCTTTTTCCACTGGTTTCAATATTGTAGCGACGAAGTAGCTCTATCAAGCCTGCTGGAGTTGCTGGTAAAAAGGCCTTTTGCCCAATCAAAAGTTTTCCAGCATTTACAGGATGAAATCCGTCAACATCCTTTTCAGGTGAGATGGCTGATATTACTCGATCTTCATTGATATGGTCGGGGAGAGGAAGCTGAACTAGAATTCCATGTACATCTTCATTTTTGTTAAGGACCTCGATTCTCTCAAGTAACTCAATCTCTGATACTTTTGAGTCGAGAATTATCGTATCGCTCCCAATATTTGCTTTGGCACAGGCCCTAGATTTTCCCCTGACATATGAAGCGGATGCTGGATTTTCGCCAACCAGAATTACACTGAGAAAGGGTTTTGGATTTCCATCGCCAATCCAAGTTTCGACCAGATCTCCAATTTCTTCTCGTAGCTGCAATGCCGTTTTTTTTCCATCAATAATCTGAGCGGACATAGACTTTCTGTTAGTACTGTTAAACTATAGACCCAAGTATACGAGATGCGAGATTCTGCTTTTCCGTCACTTTTTCTAATTAATAAAGAAAGGTAATCTGCGTTGCAGTCGGGTACTTTAAAGAAATGAAAAAGGCTCTGAATGAAAGCAACTTTTAATTCACAGGGGCTTTGAACGATACTCTTGATAAAGATTGTGATATACCTTACAATCTTCCTCTCGATAAGCGGGTGTAGCTCAGTTGGTAGAGCGCCACGTTGCCAACGTGAAGGTCGTCAGTTCGAATCTGATCACCCGCTCAAGAAACCGGCTATAGGCCGGTTTTTTTATGCCATGTCGTCCCCTGTGCAGTGTCTTTTACGACAACGCCAAGTTCATCCAGTTCTTCGCGAATCAAATCGGCTCTTGTCCAATCTCGTTTTTCTCTCGCTGCTTTTCGTTCCTCTAGAAGAGTGTCCACTTTGACAGACAATTCGTCGCGAGTCTTGCTCTCATTGACTTGCTCGCTCGCTTCGCCATTGTCGTACTCGACAATGCCAAGAAGACTATTAGTTCTGTCGAGCCACATGCGCGCATGTCGCGCATCATCGAGGCTTAGAGATTCGGCAGTATTAATTTCTTTGATACCTTCAAGAGCTGCTGCGAGGGCATCTGGTGTTTTAAGGTCGTTCAGCATGGCATTCAGCGTCCTGTCATAGATTTCGCCGAGCTTTTTCTCAAATCCAAGATCTCCGACATTTGATGCAAGTTCTAGGGCCTGATCTACTTTTTCAATTGCATTTCGATACCGATTTATGACCTTTGAGCTATCGCTCAGGTGCTTAAGGGTGAAATTGTATGGCTGTCGGTAATGGCCCGATATCAGAGAGTATCGCAAGGCAAAGGGGTCAACTGTGATCTCATCTCCATCGATTAAATCGGAGATAGTGTAGAAATTACCGCTGCTCTTAGACATTTTTGCTCCTTCCACCTGAAGGAAGCGTGTGTGGACCCAATGGTTGCAAAACTTCTTGCTAGTGAGAGATTGCGATTGAGCTTTTTCACACTCATGGTGTGGGAATATTAGATCCTCGCCTCCGGCATGTATGTCAAAGGTCTCGCCAAGATATTTCATGGCCATCACAGAGCATTCGATGTGCCATCCAGGAAAGCCCCAACCCCATGGACTATGCCATTGCATGAGATGTTTGTTATCCTTTTTCCAGAGGGCAAAGTCTCGTGGGTCCTTCTTATTTGAGTCTTGCACGACCTCACGGACTCCCAATTCCAAGTTGTCAGCTTCTGTATTCCCGCTCAGCTCTCCATAGGACGGGAAGCTGGCAACTGAAAAGTAAACAGCATCTTCGGTTTCGTAGGCATGACCCTTTTTAATTAGCTCCTCCACCGCGAGAATTTGCTCTCGCATGTGTTGCGTTGCTCTCGGCCGCACTTCCGGCGGAAGGAGGTTCAACGCCGATGATCCGTCCAAGAGTGTTTGTGTATAGAAATCTGCGAGCTCCCAAATGTTGGCGAACTGTTTCCCGTCCTTTGAAGTGAGAGCCCTGGTCATTTTATCTTCGCCAGATCCATCGGCAAGATCATCGTCAGTCAAATGTCCAACGTCTGTTATATTTGAAACGTAAGTCGTTTCAAGCCCTATGGCGCGTGCCGTTCTCACGATCAAGTCAGCTGTAAGGAAAGACCTAAAATTGCCGATGTGGGGAGTAGAATAAACCGTAGGGCCGCAAGCATACATGCTCAGTCGACCTGGTTCGATTAACTCAAGATCTTGTACGGAATTGCCCGCCGTATTGTAAAGTCGAAAGATTTTTACCACTGGTTCTGGGTCTGTTCAAAAGTCCGGTCTGCAAAAAGGAATCATTTGACAAGTAGTTCCCAGAGAAGATGATTGATTTCTGGTGCAATGATTTTATCCATTCCAAGACCTACGGCATTTCGTGATCCTGGAAGGCAAAAAATCAAACAGTTGTTATGTACTCCGCATGTTGCTCTCGATAGTATTGCAGCTGGGCCCACTTCCTCATAGGATAGGACGCGAAATATTTCTCCAAAACCCGGCAGTTCTGTTTCCAATATTTTCGTGACAACATCTATCGTGGAATCACGATTCGAAATGCCAGTCCCACCGGTCGTGATCAATAAGTCAGACTCAGAGGCGAATAGCTTCACACGATCTGAAATTTGATCAAGCTCATCGGGTATGATCTCGTAGTGAACCCGCTCATGTCCCAAGGCCGACAAGGTCTCACTTATGTACAATCCACTTGTATCTGTTTCTTCAGTCCTTGTGTCAGATAGCGTGAGAACAGAAAACTTGTAGACGAGGTCTTTCGACTTCGATCTGTGATTTTTAGTGCTCATGTGACAGCTTTTCTCCGAACCATTTTGGTGGATCATGTCCGTGTCCGCCCCAAGGATTGCAGCGCATGATTCGCCAAGTAGAGATAATGCTCCCTTTTATGAACCCGTATTTCTTGAGCGCCTCGATTGAGTACTGGGAGCAACTTGGAGTGTATCGACAAGAATTGGAGAGGTAAGGGGAGATAGCACCTTGGTATATTTTCACCAACAAGATCATAAATGACCTTGGCGCCTGCCAGATAATTCCAATAATGCTTGCCATTCAATCGGATTCTTGATGGCATCAATTTACGATCAGTTCGATAATTAATTCGCTCTAAATCAGTTGGCGATTTTGGGGACCTGTGTAGACCTAATTGAGAATGCTGATGGGTCATCAAGGACTTCCAACATTAGAACGCGGTCATTTCCGATTCCTGAATAGCTCAGCCTTCCATTCAAATCGATGTCTCCTGACAGATAGGCCGTCAAGAGGTCAAAAGGCGTTGGACCAGGCAACTGGTCCAATAAGCTGGCCCGGTCATTGTTTGATCCACTATATCGAACTTCACCATCACCATTCACGTCGCCCATCCACATAGCAAATACTCCGTTTTCTTCAGTTTGTGGATCTATCCCAAATACACCTAGTCCAGTAGTGAAGTCCATCAATAAGCCCTGGCTGTCCAATCCCTCGACTAATATTGGTATATCGCTGATCACAGCCAAGTGATTGCGGTGCCTGACGACTATGTAGTATAGGACAGAGGAGCTTGACTTATAAAAGACTACTCCTGGTTCTCCATTTGGACCTACAATACTTCCGTCCTTAAGCAGAATGCCTGCTGCTACATCAACCAGAATATTCTTGTCGATTGTGTTCTCCCGAAGTTCAACCTGAACCCAATCAATCATGTCATCGGAGACATCGCCATGGATAAATTCATGAGTATCAAAACCTAGTATTGATCGACTATAGGGTTGCGCCAGTGGAATCGAACTTCTTTCGATCGATGCACTCATTTCGGTGCCATCGAATGGTCCTTGGAGCATAACTTTTGTCTTGACGAGATTTCCCACATGCCATTCAAAAGCCTTGGTCACCATTGAAATTCCATCACTTACTGAGACAATAAGGTCGTAGCTGCCGTCATTAAAAATCTTGCCGGATATCAGACCTGATTGAGAGCCCAATTGCAGCCCAAGCGGTAGATCAAGGGCCGAATAGACTAGTGTGTTGCCTGCTGGTGAAGTGGCCGAAAGTTGTAGACTTAGATCTTGATCGCGATAGGATTTTTGATCAGCTGGCTTCTCTAATTCAACAAACTCCGGAATTGGTGGGTTAATCTGACAACCGTCTAAAGTGAGCATAGAGACTACGGCTGTCGCAGTCGAGACAGGAGTACCTCCGGAAACGATCTGAAATCGGTCGTCACCAGTTTGAGCTGTGAACACCGCATTCATCTCACTCGCGATTGGAAGGGTATCGAAATCATATATAAGCCGCCTAAGATTGCTGGAATCCACGATGAATAGTGCAAGGGTATGCGAGTGGACTTCGTCGTACGAGGATAACACCGTCCGAACAGAATAGTCCTGCCCGATTTGAGGTTCGAAGCCGACTTCAGAGAACAGAAGTTCAGCTGTTTCCGTGGTTCTTGTGGACCCAGATATGGTCAATTCCTCACTTGTCTCGTCGAAAGAAACGGACAAATTTCCACCGGGATCGAAGGTCCAAGGAAATACTTTGAGATCAGCGGGACAAAGCTGCACAGGTGGAGGGTCAAGCACCGACCAATTCATAAGAACCGCACTAGAAGTGAGACCATCGCTGACTTCTAAGTAAACTTCATAGCTACCGTAGTCTGTTGGAGCCCCAGAGATTACTCCGGTGTTTGGATCAAGACTAAGACCTGGCGGCAATCCGATTTCCGAATAGCTAAGAACAGCATCAAGAGGATTGTAGGGGAAAAGAGTCAAGGTTGCAGTCGAGTCCTTGAAGGTGACCCGATCAAGAGGGATCTCAAGTCGGGGGAATGGTGAATTGCCAACTCCTAGGGGATTAGCGAAGCCAATGGTTGAACCCGGAATGGCTGGCAGGCCAAGAAATCTAAGGGCGAGGTTCGCGGCATCGCCATTTCGAATAGGCTGATTTGGATCGGCATAGTCCGGTCGGGATGTCCCAGGATCAACTCGATCAATATTTGGGATGTTGTATAAGTCTTGTCCAACTGGAATTTTATTCCCCCAAATTGCGAAAGGAATCCGATAGTTGACCAAACTACTATTCACAGTGTGAGAGGTGTACGGATCCCCACCCCCGTGGTCAGCTGTGAGAATTACAATAACATTTTCTCTTAAGAAGGGATCAGACTCGATCATTCCTAATATTCGACCTAATTGCAGATCGATTCTTTCGATAGACTCTAAGTATGGTGAGGCGTCGTTGATATCCCAACCAGAGGAATGCCCCTGAGAATCGGGATCTCTTAGGTGTATGAAGGCATAATCGAAGCGATTAATCTCCATGTCCGCAATCAGTTGGGAGGTTAATCCTTCGATACTTGAGTCGAATAAGTAGACATCAATTTTATCTCTTCCATTGTCAGCTCCTGTAGTATCTGGTTCACCTCCGACGGAATTATAGCTTTGTTCGAAAATCGAGAACTTCGATTTAGATGCATAGAGACCAGTTCGTAATCCATAGTTGTGGGCTTGGTCAAAGACCGAGGCACAATAGCCGTCAATAAAACCCGGGTTATTGTGAAGGGTCTGAGTCGGGCTGGGATCCACATTCGATGTCCAGTTGTGTCCGTTTGGCCCAAGGACACCTCGCGATGTTAGCTGAGAGCTATGGTTAGGTAGGGTTATCGTGTAGTCGAAATCCGCGCGGGCATTCAAAGTTGAGCTGCCTTCAAAAATTAACTTATGCAAATTTGGTAGGTTATTCGAACCGAGAATTGAAACGGCGTCTCCTCGCAGACCGTCAACACTTATGTGAACAACGGTGGGATTGGTCTCTGCTAGAAGCAGTTTGGCTCGCTCGGAGTTCTTGTAATTCTCCTTTGCATTCTGGGCAAGAGTATCGAAGGGAAGACCTATGGCTAGGAGCATCCATACAAATAGTAATCTTTGTAACAAGGTGTATTTCATTCTTTGATAAAAATGCCGCTGAATTAGTTGCAACGCGAAGATAGTGCAAATCTTGTTCCGGCAATGGGGCCTCGGCCCTTTGCATTCAAGATTGATAGTATTACGATTGTTTTCGCTCTATTATATTACGAACTTTTAATTGCTTAGCAGGTGCATCCGCAGCTATTTGGAACTCCTGCCTCCTTTACCCAAAGAGCCATTTTACAATGTAGACCGACGCAAAAACTGCCACTATATCTGCAAATAGTCCAGCAGGAACAGCATGCCGAGTCTTCTTGATGTTTACAGCGCCGAAATAAACCGCGATAACGTAAAATGTGGTCTCCGTTGAACCAAACATAGTAGCAGCCATTTTTACCAATATAGAGTCCTCTCCAAACTCATTAATCATGTCAAGTACGATGCCTGCTGATCCAGATCCTGTTAGCGGTCTGACAATGGCCATCGGCAACAATTCTGACGGTACGCCAATGGCACCGAGCAGAGGACGAAGCCCGTCAATTAGGAAGTCCATAGCCCCAGATGCTCTGAACATAGCGATGGCAAATAGTATTGCGACGAGGTAAGGAATAATTGTTACGGCAACTGTGAAGCCCTCCTTGGCTCCTTCCACAAACTCCTCATATACTCTTACTCTCTTGAATAGACCATAAAGGGGAAAGCCAACTATCAGAGCCGGAATGACAAAGTAGGAGGCAAGGTCAATAATTTCGCGTAATAGATTCATTGTATTAGGCAATTAATTCGGGCTGGGTTTTGCGATAGCTCGGCAATCTTTGAAGTAATTTTGCCGCGCCGACTCCTGCAGCGGTCGAAAGGAGCGTGGCTAGGATAATCGCGAAAATCAATTGATTAATCTGCATACCTAAAACTGCAACTAGCAGTGCAGGAGGGACTAGCTGAACGCTACCGGTATTCAATGCCAGTAGGGTGACCATATCATTTGTAGCCGTTCCCTTTTCTTTGCTCAGCGTCTGCAATTCCTCCATCGCCTTTATACCAAGGGGTGTCGCTGCATTCCCGAGACCCAGCATGTTTGCTGTCATATTTAATGCTACCATTCCCATCGCTGGATGGTCTTTCGGGATTCCCGGAAAGAGAGGTCTTAGAATCGGCTGAACGAGTTTGACAAGAGTGTTGATCAAGCCTGACTTCTCTGCTATGCGAAGTAAGCCTAACCAAAGAGCTAGCACGCCGATCAAGGACAGAGCAATGGTTACTGCCGTTTCAGCGAAATCGATGGCAGCCTGAGAGATCGCATTCAACTTGACAAATCGAACTCGTCTAAAGGTGATTCTGGCAGTTCCTAGTCCGGCCTCGACTGTCGAGAGTTGGACATTGGCAAGCAATTGATTTTGTCTTTTTCCCGTTGAAGAGCGAATGGTCGATAGTGGCTCGGAAAGTTCGGCATCTTGTGCAAAGCGCAACTCCATTCCGGCGTCCATTTTGTACAAGGTCCCGTCGAAAACAAGATCCGAAGTTTGGGCGATTCCAAAATGACGACTAGCTTCATTGGCCGCCAAAGTAACTTTTACGTCCTGTCGCCTATCTTCCGGACTATATTCGTCAACGAAAGCCAGTTGGACTTTCATGGCTTGATCGTTTCGATATCGATCTTGAGATATGTCACCAAAATCGGAAATGAGAGCGAAGACCAGGCTAAGAATGATTAGCCCGGCCCAAATGTAGTTTAGCATTTGTTATTTTCTTGATCTTGGATAATTTACTGACCTTAAATATTAGGAATCTCAGCTTAGCTTAGAGTGTAAGCATCAACTAATGTCTTTTCCGAATGCGATTCATTGAGGAGAAGCTAACAAAAAGGAATTGAAGCGAGTTATTTTCTCTGGAATTATTAGAGCCATTCTGGTTCTTTTCTTTTTTACTACATCGCTGGTGGCTCAATCCACAGGATCAATTCGGGGATTTATCACCGACGATGCTAGCGCAGAGCCTCTCTTGGGCGTTAACGCAACCTTGAGCAACGCGGCCGGAGCATTCTATGGATCAGCCAGTGATGGCGATGGTTTTTATCAGATCTCTCGAGTACCAGGTGGTAGCTATGATCTTAAGGTGTCTTTCATTGGATATCTTGACTTTACACAAAGTGTGACTATCACAGCCGGAGAGATTTTTTCCATAAATGTGGCCTTATCCGAAGATCAAGCTTTGTTGGACGAAGTAGTGGTCGAAGGACAAAGGGATGCTGGCTCCGGTGCTACTACGGCTGGTCTCCAGTCGGTTAGACCCATAGATATTCAGCGTGTCCCTACTCCAGGCGTGTCTGCTGATTTGGCAGGTCTTTTGACAACCTTGCCCGGTGTTGTTTCTTCAGGCGATAGAGGAGGACAACTCTTCATTCGAGGTGGGACTCCGTCACAGAACGCTGTTTTTGTCGATGGAATGCAAATTTTCCAGCCCTTCCACATTTTGGGCTTTTTCTCTGCCTTTCCATCAGATATTGTTAGAGAAGCCGATATCTACGCGGGTGGATTTGGTGCCAAATTTGGTGGAAGATTGTCATCGGTAATCGATGTCAGTACGCGTGGAGGCAACAAACAAAAATTCGCCGGATCAGCTTCCTTTTCACCCTTCTTAGCCAGTAGTAGAATAGAAGGGCCCATCATACCTGGCCGATTGTCTTTCATAACTTCGGTAAGGGAATCTTTTGTTGACAAGCTTGGACCGCAGTTGGTGGACCAGGAGCTTCCGTATCGATTTGGCGATAGGTTTGGAAAACTCGATGCTTTTTTGACCGAAAACAGTCGACTTTCAGTTACCGTGATGCAAACCCACGATAGTGGCATATTGGTTACGGAAGAGGACGGAGCCCAATCAAGAATCACGGATGACAGTGAAGTAGGATGGGACAACTTTGCTGTGGGTGGACGCTATCTATTGCTCCCTGCCAATCTTCCTGTTCTGGCCGAGATCCTCATTACGCATTCCCGGATGGAGAATCGTTTTGGTCCAAAAAGTAAACCAGAGCGAGTTTCAAGTATTAGCCGAACCGGAGGCGAAGCCAATATTAGATACTTCCTTGGAGGAGTTGATATTAACACCGGTCTCAGCGTTTATTCCCAGAATCTCGATAATCAGCTTGGCGGGCAATTTCAAGATCTTCAGGATCAAACAGAGTTTATCACGGAAGCCGGTGCATATATAGAAGCCGATGTCAAAATTTGGGAGGGTTTTAATCTGACCGGAGGCGCGAGACTTCAGGCCTTTCCGTCTATTGGTTCAACATCATTGGAGCCCAGGGCTAAAGCTATTTGGAAAGTTGGTTCTCATCAGTTTAGCGCGGCGACAGGGATATATTCCCAGCAAATTATAGGCCTGAACGATAGAAGAGATGCGGGTGATATTTTTACGGCATGGACTCCGGCTCCACTCGGTTTCTCCGCGCCAAAAGCCATCCACTATATCCTTGGATATAAAATCAAACCCAACAGCAGTTTTGAGTTCTCTATCGAGGGATTTGCAAAAAGTCTTCAAGACCTCGTCATCGGTGAGTGGACGGCTCTTCCTCGATTTACAACAAGACTTCAACCAGCAGAAGGATCTGTTAAAGGTGTAGACCTCCGGGCTGAGTTCGACGCCGGTTTCTTTTACTCCTACATCAACTACGGTTATAACCGCGTCGATTATACAGCCACTCAGGAATCATTGGAGCTCTGGTTTGGAACGAGCGAGTTGGAATTCAGCCCGTCCCATGACCGGCGTCATCAGATAAATGCGCTGGTTTCATTTAAGTATTCCGGCTTTGATCTGAACGTCAGATGGCAGCTGGGTTCAGGGCTACCCTTCTCACGGGCCGTAGGATTTGATCAATGGATTCTTCAAGATGAACCTGTTGACTCTGTCAACGTGGCGCAAATTCCAGGTGAGTTGCGCGTTCTTTACGGATTACCGAACGATGCACGATTACCCTTCTATCACAGACTGGATGTCTCCTTGGAAAAGACTTTCGCAATTCGACCAAAAATCAACGCCACGATGCAGGTCGGAGCGATCAATACCTACAATCGGCCTAATCTCTTTTATTTGGACCTCTTCACATTACGTAGGGTGAACCAATTACCAATTATTCCCTCTTTTGGTTTTAGACTCGATATCCTCTGATCATGAAATGCATGTATAAGTCTGAACCTAATAGCGCAATAAAATTTGCGGCCCGCAACAACTTACTTCTTCTAATTCTCTGCATGGTTTTCATTGGGGCCTGCGAAACAAGCGTAGATCCTTTCATCGATGATGATCGATTCTTCACGATCTTCGGTTCACTGGATACAAAGCTCGATGATCAATTCATTAGGGTAATTCCAGTCAGACAGACATTTGAATTGGATCCCAGCAATCTGCAGGCCAGTTTAAAATCTACTGATTTGACCACGGGTGAAGAAAGGGTATGGAATGATTCGCTTGTGACTTTGAACGATGGAAGTACGGGCTTGATTTTCACAAGTCATTTTAGAGTCCGAGCTGGTCACACTTATAAGATTGAGGTGAGTGATGAACAGGGACGCACTACATCGGCCACGACAACTATGCCGAGTGCTATTGTTGGGGAGGTGAGGGATGCAACTCTAACATCCGATCACGACTCTGTCTTTCCAACTGGTTCACAGGACATTATATGGCGTGGCTTAGACCGGGAGCCATTCGAAATAGAGCTCTGGTACCGATATATGACACTGGAAGATCAACCCTTCAGAGATGTCATGATTACTCAAGGGACTACTAATTATCTGGGAGGCGACCAAGGTGATTGGGTTACCCACATCAACTATACAACAAACAATAGAGATCTTTCTGACCTCGTTGCAAATTTAGGGCAGCGTTTGGCTGGAATGGGTATGACGGTTGTAGTGTTGAGCGAGGACTGGGTTGCGCCTGGTGGGGTTTTTGATCCAGAGATACTCGTTCAGCCAGGCACATTCTCTAACGTCGAGAATGGTTATGGCTTCATTGGTTCTACGGGCCGATTTAGCGTCGAGTGGGTTTTCCCCGAGTAGAAATAACTAAAGCTTTACGATGAGCTGGCTGATCTCCTGATCGCCCTGTCTAACAGTTAGGAAGTAGGATCCGGCTTCCACTGTTCCTTGATCATCTCGCCCGTTCCAGGTGAAAGATTTAGTCGAGCCAGGAAGTGTAGCAATTGATCTTGTTCTACCGATCATGTCGGTAAGAAATATCTCGTAAGATTCTCCTTCTCTAGCTGAACCCAGTTTCAAAGAAAGTCGGTCAGTGAAGGGATTGGGGTAACTCTCGATGAGATCACCAAATTCTTTTGGTTGATCATTCTCATTGGCGACACTCGTACCGCCGGATGTCACAATAAATGTGACGGTATTTGAGAAGGGAGACCCTGCAAATGACTGATCTATGGTTTGTACTGAGGCCTCGTAACTACCCGCTTCTAAACTGCTTAGGTTCCAAGATGTGGAATGTCCCATGTTACCAGCATTGGGTACTATTCTTGAGCCCGTAGACTCAATCGACAGAGGAGCACTAACTTCGTCTCCATTACGCTTGAGGAGAAGATTGTAAGTTAGACCTGCACTCATCGTTTGATCATCAGATCCTGCTGTCCAAGACAGTCCAACACTACTGCCATTTACCTCTGCACCTAGAGCAGAAGGGGCCGACGGTGGATCGTTGATTGTAGATTGATCATTGCGATACTGATTGACCACGAAACTCGCTGTCTGGAAAAGGTCGACGTCTCCATCTCCATCATAGTCGCCTACAGCTGAAGAGGAATAGATGAACTCTCCTGCATTCATGGCAAGCCTGAATTCTCCTCCTCCAAGATTTAGATATATGGAACCGACACGATCTCCAGAGGGCGCTCTAGCACCAGAGATGTACAAGTCAGGTAATCCATCGTTTGAGAAATCTACCCACTCTATATCACCATAAAATGCACCTTTAACTTGGATGGAGGATTCGGTAAAAGACCCCTGACCGTTATTTAGGTAGATTTTGCTGAAACCCTTCAGTATCCTCGGGTCGGGCTGGGCTCCTGCAAGTGCCAAATCCAAATCACCGTCTGCGTCGATGTCTGAAAATCCTGCAGATGAGTATCCAAAGTGCTCAATGACAGAGTTTGAACGGGCAAAATCGCCATTTCCTTGATTGATGTAGATCCAGGATCGATAACCATTTTCTGTAATGCCAGAGATTACGAAGTCATGATCGCCATCATTGTCGATATCACCAGAATCGATGTCGCAGTACGCGAAACCAGGGATTCCGGTATTCTCCTCTGCAAAATTGAATTGATCACCGTGAATGTATAGGCGAGTGGAATAGCTTCCGTTGTCCTCAATTCCAGCAAGTAATATGTCGTCTTCGGCATCACCATTGAAATCAGCCACGGCCATGCAATTATTCCTGACGCCAATGACGTCATCGAGTACTTGTTCGGAATACTGAATGCCACCGAGTTCAAAAGCTACTTTAGCTTGCGATTGAAAAGGCTCTTCCAAATTGATTGCTCCGATCATCACTAGATCCAGCTCGCCATCGCCGTTGAAATCTGTCCAGTCACTAGATCCCATCCAAACCCCTGAGATATTAATAGTGCCAGTTGGTTGCCCAAAAGTTGTGGTGACAATCGTTGTGCCACCCGGTCCAGGCACCTCGGTCTCATTGTCGAATCTAACAAGACTTAAAACGGGCTCGAGGACGACAGATCTAGTTAGTCCTACAACCGCCACGTCGAGTTTTCCGTCCCGATCGATATCGGCGAGTTTCAAATTGCCAAAATCTACTTTTTCTAGATTGTGATCGGCAAAGGTAAGAGTAAAAGGCTGTGCTATTAATTCCCCGCTACCTATGCTCAAGAAGAGACACAAAATTGCAAAGTAAAAGGAGGATCTGAGCTTAATCATGGGCAACGATAGGATTCGAAAAGTGGACTAGATATATGAAAGCCAAAAGGGCTAGTTCCTATAACAATTTGGGTTGTAGTGAAATCCGGCACCTCTGATCTGGGTACTATCAGGAGTCCATGTTATTTCGTCTAGATATCCAGCACCGACAAAGCCGAAACCGTTCTCGACGTTGGTGAAGGTACCTGGTTGAACAAGAATGTTTGGGTCATAATCACCGTTAGGGGGATTCCAATCTTCGTTAGTAACCAGAGCACTTATAACCAGTTCACATAAAGAAAGGCGTGATCCCTGTGGTCTATTCAGTTCACGAAAAATTTGACGAGCGTCGTCATCAAAGGGAATGGAAAGAATCCAATTGCTGGAGGAATTGACCCTTTGGGCATTTTTTTCTAACTCATAAAAGTTTTCAATCCTTTCTCCATCGATCTCAAAAAGTAGATTATATTTTACTCGACTCGCCTGAACACGGGGAGCTCCCTCCCAATCAACTTGAGCTTCAATATCTGTCCCAGTATCCTTGACGACACTCAATGCGGCACGAGTGTCAGGCGGAACGTGGGTGACGACCTGAGATCGTGCACCGTCCGAGCGAGTGATCGTGATCACGTAGGGCGTGTCGTATTCAGGAGAAAAGGCTTTATGGAATACGTGTCCGTTATTTATTGGGTCAAAAGTGACTAGTGAATCTAGCCAAGTCAAGGAATTACCTGTTGACTGATTAGTCGTGGACAGCTCGCCGTCAATCTGGTTTCGAGTTTCTAATTCTAGGACTTCATCAATTGGAAAAACTCGAATAGCTTGAGTGTCCGCTCTCGGATTAAGAAATCCGAAAAGTGTATAGGGCTTGCCATCGGGCTTTATTGCTTGCACGGTTTCATCGCAACCAAGGAAGAGCGAACATGCAAGCAGTATGACGATGTATTGGATTTTCATCATTCAAACTCAATGTTGATTCCAAAAGTTGGAATTATTGGAAGTTGATTTTTCCTCGCCAAAGTGAAAACATCAAGGAAGAATATATTTGCTCGATCGTAGGCATTTATAAAACCGCCCTGAAGTGAATATCGAGCTCGTTTGTGGGTAAAGGTTTTCTCAGCCACTAGGTCTAGCCGATGGTAGGCGGGTAGATTAGCACCATAAGGCTCCTCATAAATGACTCTCCGATCTCCTGCCTCGGTGAAGACGTCAACGTCTTCGTCAAGGAGGACGAATCCATCAAATCCGGTCGCTTGATTGAAAGGGAATCCCGTTCCAAATTGCCACGATCCTTTCCATGTCAAACCAAATAATTCAGCAGTCCCCAAAGCTGTGATTTGATGTCGTCTATCGTGAGGAGGGTTGTAGGATAATTCGGTTGAATTAAACCATAGCTGAAGGGTCTCTTGTTGCGCGTTGTATTCGACTTTTGTTAGTCCATAGGAAAGCGATCCGTAAAAGATATTCGAATCATATTCGACTCGAAGGTCGAAGCCTAGAACATTTCCATCGGCAGGTTGAAGCCTGGTGGTGAATCTCGGATAGGCTGTCCATTCAGGCACACTCAGTGAATTCAGTTTTTTATAAAAGAGCTCAACGGATCCTTCCAATCCTTTAGGCCATCTGTAGCGATAGCCACCCAGTAAATGTATGGCCTCGGGAACGTCGCCAAATGGAATTACAGACCAAGCCGTGAAGACATTTGCAGCGTCACGCCGATCGTTGATACCGATCAACTCCTGATGATAAATGCCCGCGGCGAGGGAGACTTGATGTCCACCTTCTTTGAAGACACCTCTAAAACGTGGTTCCATAAACTGCCTATTCCTACTTGGAAATGCTTGAATTCGAAGGGAAGGTGTCAGGAGCAAACGTTCTCCTATTTTTACATCTGGTTCAATAAAGGCTCCGACCTCCGTAACCCATTCTTCCTGTAAGGCAAGCCCCTGAAATAGTCCATCGAGTTTGCTTTGAACATGGAGGGTCCTTGCATGAAAGCCCCATTTCACATCGACAAGATTTAGAAACTGAGTAACGTTTACAGAGGTATTGAAGCTTCTCACTTCAGAAGTTCGGATAGGATCAGAGAGATCTCCAAACTTCGAGGAGAAGTTTGAAACAGAGCTTGAAAAGTCTATGATGAAGGGTAATCTTCGAGGAAGAAAGAGGTATCGGAATCCGAGGGCACCATTTCTCCAGCTGACCTCATCCCTCGAGTTGAGATCGAAACTCGAGCCGATACTGCCTTTGTCATAAGATTGGAGAGAAGTAATAGAGATTTGCTTGTTGTCATCGATGTCGGCGTGGAACTTGACAAAGCTGTCTCCAAAAACAAAGGGTAGAGATTCAGAGATTAAGCGGTCACCAAATTGTTCAACGAAGGACCAACGTCCTGTTGCAAGAACAGAGAGTTTTCCTGACGGATCAATGGGTCCTTCTATGCGAGCGGAGCTAAGAAAAGGCGCCATAGAGATGGCACCAGCCGTTCTTTGTTTATTTCCCTTTCTTGAGTGGATGTCGATTACAGAAGAAAGTCGTCCTCCATATTGTGCTCCGAATCCGCCTGCATAGATATCTACTCTGTTAATTATGTCAGCAGGAAAGGCAGAGAAAAATCCGAGTACATGAAAGGGTTGATAAACTAACATGTTGTCTATCATGACGAGGTTCTGACTGGCCTCTCCACCTCGCACAAAGAGCTGTCCACCTTGATCGGAGGAAGATACAATGGAGGGAAGGGTTGGGAGATAGGATGCGAGATCTCCTCCCGGGGTCAGTGTCGGGATGCGTTTAAGGTCCTTGGCCTGAGCTCGCTGAAACCCAGCCGTAGTATTTGCTGAGCCAGTGCTTCGCTCCGATTCAGCCGTTACTTCATCAAGTTGTTCGACGCGAGGGATCAATTCGATATTAAATAGCCTAAGTTCTCCTGGTCCCAGGCTTATGTCATGGTTAAGCGTATTGAATCCCAAAATTGATGCTCGCAACGAATAGGTTCCACTCGGAAGTCTGGGTACGGCAAAAAAACCATCGACGTTGCTAGCGGCGCCATAGCGTCTTCCTGTGTCGGTCTTTTCAAGAATGACGTTGACACCGGGGAGAGACTCGCCATTCGATTGATCGGTGACGAATCCTCGGACCGCAGCGTTTTGGGCCTCCAAATTCGAGGGACCAAGTAGTACCAGAAGGCAAAGAAGTGTCAGAAGAGCGCTGCTGTATCGAATAATAGTTGTAATGGTTGTTCCAATGGCGAAAGGTAAGGCTGCGATGATTTTCTCGCTAGGCATTAATTAGGATCTGTGTTTTCAAGCTAGACACCAAGTTTATCGCGGGCTTCTCCAATCGCTTTTTGATCAATTTCTTTTTGCACAAAGTACTCGATCATTTTATCCGTTGTGTTTTTCCCAACAACGGTCTCAAGATCTTCTCTCGAGCTCATCCGGATTTTCTTAACAGACCCGAAATGTTTCAAAAGTTTCTGAGCGGTCTTTGAACCAATGCCTTTAATATCGTGGAGCTCAGACTTCAGAATTCCCTTTCTCTGTTTTCGCTGGAGAGTGATGGCAAATCGGTGGGCCTCGTCTCGGATTCTCTGGATTAGATGCAAGGCGACACTGTCTTTCGGAATAAGAATGGAATCTGAATCCCCTGGTGCAAAGACTTCTTCCATGCGTTTCGCAAGTCCAACCACGACTGAGTCCTGGTATATCCCAAGATTTTTTAGCGACGAAACAGCGCTTGAAAGTTGGCCTTTGCCTCCATCAATTATGATCAAATCTGGCATAGGCTCTTCCTCTTTGAGCAATCGCTTATACCGGCGATGCACGACTTCGCGCATTGACTGATAATCATCGGGCTTATCAACGCTGCGGATTTTGAAGGATCGATACATTGACTTCGCAGGCTTACCCCCTTTGAATACAACGCAAGATGCTACGGTACCCGTTCCACCCAGGTGGGAAATATCAAAACACTCAATATGGTGAGGGATTTCTTCCAATCTGAGGTCTGCCTTTAAGTCGATAAGGCTTTGAGGAACACGACCCTCCTCCCGTTTCTCCAATTCGAGTTTATATTCGCCGAGGAGGAGATTGGCATTGGCCGTGGCCATTTTAAGAAGAGACGCGCGTTCACCAATTTTTGGGATGAGTATTTTCAATTTCCTACCATACTCGCGCAGCATCAACTCCTGGAGGGCGTCCTCTTCTTCTAGGGCATTAGTCAAATAAATTTCCTGCGGCAGATAGCTGGTTTTTAGGAAATGGTCCTCAACAAAACCTTGCATAATAGACTCATCGGAAGCATTAGCGACTCGATGTACAAATTTGTGAGAGCGGTTAATAAGTTTTCCTTCTCGAATATTGAAAACAACACCGCATCCTAACTTTGCGTCTCTGTCTAAACTCAATGCAAAAACATCTCGATCCATTCCGTCCGCAGACACGACTTTTTGCCTAGCCGAATATTTCTTAATAGCGTGCATCTGGTCTCGAAGTTTGGCCGCCTCTTCGAAATCCATTCGGGTTGAAAGGTCCTTCATTTCAGATTCAAGTAATTTCAAGAGCTCACCTGTTTTGCCCTGAATCAGCTTTTCGACTTGCATGATGGTCGAGTCATAGCGTGATTTGGATTCCAGCCCGATGCATGGACCGTTGCATCGTTTTATATGGTATTCCAGGCAAGTTTGAAACTTGCCTGCGTCGATATTGGACTCTGAAAGTCGGAGGCTACAGGTCCGAAGTTTGAAGATCGATCTTATGGTGTTGAGCATAAGATTCATAGTCTTCACACTCGTATAAGGACCATAATATTTCGAGCCATCGTTTATGATCTTCCGAGTCAGAAAAACTCTCGGAAAAGCCTCGTTTTTAATGCATAGAAATGGATAAGATTTATCGTCTCTAAGGTTAATGTTGTATCTAGGACGAAGCTCCTTTATTAGATTGTTTTCCAAGATCAACGCCTCTGCCTCCGTGTCAGTGACAATAGTCTCGACATCGGCAATCTTGGAAATCATGATTTCAAGACGACCGTCATGATTCCGACTTTTTTGGAAGTAAGACTTTACTCTCTTTTTAAGGCTTTTGGCCTTGCCTACGTATAGCGTTTTATCCTTGCTCGATTTGTGGATATAGACTCCTGGACTATCAGGAAGACGATCTATCTTTTCGAGTAACTCGGATTTCATCTTTGAGGTGTGACTAGGCTTTAGTCATTGTTTCTTTTCTGCGCAAAACTCGATCAACACGCCGGAGCTGTCTTTCGGGTGAACGAAAAATACAAGTTTATTGTTAGCCCCTTCGTAGGGCTTCTTACTCAAGAGCCTAAACCCGGCTTTTTTGTAGAGGGAGAAGGCTTCAAAAATGTCCTTGACTTTCCAGGCAACATGATGGATACCTGGACCTCTTTTCTTAAGGAATTTTGAAATCGGACTATTTTTGGATTGGGACTCCAGAAGTTCAATTCTAAGTCCCGAAGCATCAAGAAATGCAATCTTCAAATCTTGACTTTCCAGCTCCTCAAAATGCGGCGAGGTATTGTCTCCAAACAATGATTGAAAGACTGGAAGTGACTCGTCAATGTTAGCGACCACAATTCCGACGTGGTCAAACTCTTTTTGTAAATCCAAATGGTGCTACATCATCGATCTAATCTTGAAGAAGGCCCACAGTGAAATGGCGGCTACTGAACTCAACAGCGCTCCGGCCAAAGCCATAGTCGTCTTGCCTGTTGTGTAAAAGATTAAGAAACCAACAAGAAGGGATACCATGGTAGCCACGACGACGTTGGCAGTGAGTGCCTCGGAAGAGTCTTTCCACGGAACTACAAATGTTGCCAATAGGCCTAGAACGACCCCAATACCGACAAGAATAATTACAAAACCCATCTAGCTATTCGGAAAAATGATTAATACGGATAAAAAAGGATGATACGATTTTCGGAGCTTACTTGGAATTAAGCGCCCAGTTATATTTTTGAAAACTAATCTGCGATTTATTACCGAGATCAAGCGATCCTTTTGTTTTTATATAATGCAAAAGGCCTTTTTCGCTATCTCCAAAGTCTGCGAGATACCAAGAGAATAACTCTGAGATCAAGAGGACATCGGGATCGGACTTTGTGTCAACCAAGATAGTTGAGTTTAGTGCTTTTTTGGTGGCCAGACTTAGTTGCAGGTCCAAGTCTTTAGAGGTGAAAGGTTTTTCCCATAGAGGAGGGCAACCAACAGCCGCACAAACGAGCACAAAATGCAATCTAGAATCAGGAAATTCTTTGAATAGAATTCCCTTTTCCAGTCCGTCGAGCGAGACCATGTCTCCTCCAAGTTCGTGGGTTTTCGAGGTGAAAAAGTTGTCGACATCAAGTGGGCTTTCAATTGGATAATGATCTACAACATTTTTAATAACAAGAATGTTGTAGGCATTTATTAGAAAGGCTTTCTTCTTTTTGCCCCTCAATGCACCCAATCTGACTTTTTTAATATCGACCATGAGGGCGTCAAGATCGGCTCGGTCATTCTTTATTTTTCTATAGTCAACGAGGCCGGAACTCACCGTGCCTCGAAAGAAAATTTCTAACTTGTTGTTGAATTCAGTCAGTCCAGCTTGGCTTTGGCCGAAAGAATGCGAGTAAAAAACGAGAGTAAAAAGAAGAGTGATAAAGCTGTCGCGCATGGACTTTAAGGACAAGATCTAGTGTTTGCCAGATAGCTGGTTGTTATCTGATTTCTGAATTCAATGCTTCAAGTGTGATGGCTAGCGGTAGAATAGGTTACATTTTATCAACTGTCTGATAAAGACTCTCAAAAGGGACTTGTTTGAATTCCTCAGAATCAAAAACCTCAAGAAAATGTTTGGCGAGGCTATTTTTGACCTTATGAATCTTGATATTTCTTCCTAGTTCATTTAGCATTGATGTAACTCCACGATCCGTGATTCCGCACGGATTCATAAGCCCGAAATATTGAAGGTTTGGATTTACATTCAGGGCCAATCCATGCATGGTGACCCACCGGCTACATCTTATTCCAAGGGCGCAAATTTTTCGTTCGAGGCCCTTCTTGTCAGGTCCGACCCAGACTCCCGTTCTACCTTCGACTCTGCCGGCAATAATCCCCCATTCCGCGCAAGTTCTAATAACTACCTCTTCGAGCTTCCTTAGATAGACACCGATGTCTGTGGTATATCGGTCAAGGTCTAATAAGGGATAGGCCACCAATTGACCGGGTCCGTGATAAGTTATATCTCCACCTCTGTCGATCTCCACCAAGCTTGCACCAACACTTTTTAGCTGCTCCGAATTGACAAGCATGTTTTCCTTGTCTCCACTTTTACCTAGAGTAAATACGTGTGGGTGTTCGAGAAGAAGTAGAGCATTGGGGACATAACTATCTCGAAGTCCTCTTTTGTAATCAATCAACTCAGATTGAATTGACTTTTGCAAATCCCAAGTCACTTGATAGTCGATGCTACCAAGGTCTTTGATAATAATGTCCCGCTGACCTAGGGTATAAGGTGAGTCCCCCAATTGGGTCGCCTCAGGCTTAGTTTGATATCTGAATTTTGAAGTTGAACCCGCCGTTTATTTTCGTTCTGTTGGGAGTCTGACTTCCTTCTGTGATTAGCCGATCGTATTCAACAAACACGGCTGCTGTTACACGATTGCTAAAGGTATAGGCAATCCTAGGTTCCAATTTCAGTCTTTCCTCTTTCTGCAAGGAAGAGCTGAGCGCTGCTCCGGGGTCTAGGAGCCGGCTCTCTATATCCGATTCCAATCTGAATCTTTCTCGAATAGAGACATTAGTCGACAATGTCAGTGTGAAACGAATCGTGTTATTCAACTTTCTTCTTGAAAGACCAGGAATTCTCAGTCTCATACCTCGCTTTGAAAAAGTTATCTTTATCGACTTTTCATTCAAGGATTGAAGAGCTAGATCCGAGTTGATTGTACCAAGAGTAAGAGACTTACTCTTATTCCAATTAAAGTCTGTTTGTAAGCCTCCTTTCCAAGACACATTGATTCCAATGGCAGGCTGGAATTTTTGGTTTAATCTGACATCAGATATCTCTAGAGAATCGACGACAGAAATAATTTCTGTTCCCCCCACGTTGCGCTGATTGAGAAGTCTTTCACCCGTATCCGGATCTACGCCAGCACCAGAGTTGGTTTTGAATCCTGAATCATAAGTAGCGGTGTACGAATGCCTCACGGTAGCTGATTGAGCAAGGGCCCTCAAGATTGGCCAAGATCCCAAACCGGTATAGGATAGGGACCAATTAGGAACAGGCCCAGGTAAAAAGCCTGTATTTCCACCTCTGCCTAATCCTCTGACATAGACAGATGTAAAGTCATCTACAAGAGATTTGTTGGTCAATGGAAGCTTCGCATTGTCGTCATCTATGAGAACTTCACTGCCGTCAAATTTGGCAAATTGTCTTTTGAATAATTCTTCATAGTTGCCACCAAATATCCAAACAGTAGCATTTTCCTTTCCACTTCTCTGACTGTTGCGCGGAACGAATCCGTTTTCTGGCGGACGGTAGGTAATGTTGTCCGTATCAGACACACTCCATTTCCAGTCGAAGTCGATTTTGAAGGTTGGGGTGACGTTCAGGTCGCCTCTGGCGGAGAAATTTCTTCCACTTGTAAGTCTGTCCTGAACCACGATTCCCTGCGCTGCGTCAATCAACCTAAGCTCTGGTGTTGGGTCAATAATTCTGTCTAATCCCAGCCGATACCTTAGGGGAGGATTCTGAAGAAGTCGACCCTGCTCGTCTCTCCGTCTAAAGAATCCATACCCTCCGCGGATATTGCTTGAGCTTCCTCCTCGGTTTTGACTCAGAGTGAAGGAAAGGTCTCGAGAACTGGTAAGGGCTAGGAATATCCTTCGACCTATTGCTATGGGACTTATTTTTGGAAGAGGAATGCTGAATCCGGTTGTATCGACCGGCATTGGAATCGATTCAGGATCCAATTCTTCAATCGGAATACTTTTTTGCTCTGCTAATTCCTCAAGGCTCAGTCCTCCTTCTTCAGCCTCCTTTTCTAACTCTTTTCGACGATCCTTTATCTTAGCTCTCTCTTCCTTCACCTTGTTTCGCTCTTCCTTTCTTGTCCGCTTTTCTTGATTCTTTTTAGCGCGATCGATTCTTCCCTGATCCACTCTATCCTTGTCGGCCTTTTCGAGACGGTTGTAGAAATCGAAGTTTTTCCAGAATTCTACAGGTGCAATTTTCAGACCTCCGCGGATCGACATGTTGTTCGAGACGGAGTTACCAAAGTCCTCTTGACCAATAGGTCCCGCCTGCCAGCTAAATTGTGACTGGTATGAAATGGGCTGAGGCTTGAACCAGCTTAGTTTTTTGTACTGACTAAAGCGAGGTGTGATTGTAGCGGAGTATCGTTGACCAGCTCTGTCTGTCCGAATGCCACCTGCTGACCCTCCAGAGCTCAGAATATTTCGAATAATACTCCCCGGGCTAATCAGATTGAGCTGAGTGTATTGGAAGGCAGTTGAATCTCCGGCGAAATCTCCGTTTGGGCCGATGAGTTGTCCAACGTTTTGTCTTGCATCATATCGTCGCGACGCGAAATCCTCCGAAATGACAAAGAAGGTCGTGTCTACGGCAATGTCTCTCAACGACTGGGTAACATCGGCGTCAAATCCAACCTGGAAGAAGTTGAAAAGCTTATGCGTTAGCGAGAGGTTTCTCTTGTGTCCAAAAGAATGCGTTTCTCGAAGTGGATAGCGATCTACATTTTCAAATGCGAAAAGAAGGGAGTCAGATGGAGTGTAATCTTCCTTAAGAACGAGGACCGACCTGTCCCTCGTCTGCTTAAAGCTTCTATTTGCGCTAGCTCCTGCTGTAATATTGTCCGGGACGTAACTCATTCGCAATCCACCTAGGAAGCTGGCGTAAGGCACGTCGTCCATGAACCAAAGTGGACGGAATGTCCTCGGTTTTCTTGTCGCTAAGCGATAGCTAATATTAGCGGTCCAATTTCTTCCGTCATTGATTTCCGTATTCGGACTGCTTGATTCAGATTTTTGATGAGCGAAAGAAATCTGAGTGGCGTCGATTGTATTTCGGACAATGGCATTTTTTGATCCCTTTTTCGAAAGCGGTATTCGAATTGATCTATCGAAAGAAACGGTCTCGGCTGTCCTAAGAATTTTCTCCTTTTTGTCCTGATCCGGTGCCGCATCTAAAAGCTCTTGCAATCGAATATCTCCTTTGTCCGGAGCATAGCGAGGTCGGCTTAATCCATTCCGAAGCGTGTAGGAAATTGGAATATTCCAGCCGTATCTCTCTGGAAGGAATTTGTGCAAGTTCAGACTTGTGTTGATGGACCAATTCTTCTGATTGACATTCTCTCGGTCTCCTAGCCCACTAGAGAGTTCACCGAAGCCCTCGTTTCGGAACTGAAAGTTGGCATCAATTTTTCCAAGATCTGCCAATTTGATTGATGCGGTTGCTAGAGCCGCATTTCCATTCTCCTCATCGTATCCACTTACCCTAAGCTCATTGAACCAAACTTCTAGATTTTGATAGGCGCTGGAGGTTCGAATTCCCATAGTGATAGTGGTCACTCCAGAGAGGGAAGGGTTTCCTTTGATTCTAAGTCGCGTGCCTGGTGGTGCGAATTCGTAGGCCTGACTGCTTGGATCAATGGGGAATATAATATCGGGTATGTGTCTTCCGAGAGATACAGAATCGTCCCTAACGGCCTTCAATTTATTGAACTCTGACAATTCTATGTTCATTGAATTGAGATCGATAAATCCACCGTTGCTTCCATCGAGACTCGATTGCCATACTTCGCTAGATTCACCTTGTGGATCTGATAGCACTATTGGCTGCTCGTACTCGTAATAGTCTTGATCTTGGTTCAAGCCAAAACGGATAAAAATTCTGACATCTCCATCGTCTTTCAATGTTCGATCAATATCATGACCGTGCAAGAACATGCGCGCATTTGAGTATTTCAGAAGATCGATGCCTTGATTGAAAGGCTTAAATATGGCGTACTCGGAGCCCTCGATGGCGTCTTTCACAGTCATTACCAAAGCCTGCTCTTTGGCGTTTTTGGCTGTTCCGGTGGTACCGGATCGAATCTCGTCAATAACGGCAGTTGGAGGAATTTTGTAGGCATTCTGATTTTCCTCGGAGTTGACCGTTGAGACGGTAACATTCTCGCCAACAGTTGGCGTATCACCGACCGTAAATGATTTCTGCCACTGACTTCCAACTAGATCAAACTTCGCCACCCGCAACGTGATGGGTGCACTGTGGCCGGTCGTCCACATTCTGATTGATCGCATTTCTTGGAAACTGCTGATACCACCAACGCTTCTGTGTGGCTCTTTTACTGGGATTCTAATCAAGTACCATTGCGAAGTCTCACCTAGTCTGTTCTGTCCGTCAATTCGTTGAATGACGACGTCCTCCTCTTCATCAGATAGTCGGTCAAGATCAGATATTCGAAGCGGGATCTCGTATTGGAAGTAGCGGTCATCCGAATCAAGCGTAGCATCACCATTTACGTCCTCAGTATCCGGAGAAGGAGTGTTGCCAGGCAGACTAGTATTTCCTCTTATTTCCCTGTTGGCTTCAAAGGAGTTCAGTTCATAGGCAGCAAATTGGCGAAGGAATCTTCGCTGGAAATATCCCTGTTCTTCTGTGGTGTAGAATCGAGTGTCATTGTAATAGCTGTCGTCGTTGAAACGAAAATAGTCATCTCCAGAGATGTCCTGCTTGATACGATTGTACTGAGTCTCAGTAATAAGCCCGGTGTTTCTCGCATCTTCGACGGCCTGAGCAAATTCAGGGAAGGCTGTTTCTTCTGTAATTCCATAGTCAGCATATTGAGTAGATGAGGGAAATCCGTCCAATCCCTGGTCCTCAGTCCTCCCAGTTGTCTGATCGACCTCCATAATATCGTTCTGGATGCCGGTGGGGAATCTACTCCATTCATCACGTTCGATTGACGCGATATTTTCTAGAACAAGTCCATCTTCAGTGTTGAGCTTATCGTTCGGAATAATGTCCTCCGAGATTGAACCAAGATCAATAAACAACTTGGCGTCGTCAGATTCCAGACGAGCTAGATCGGAAGGATGAACGGCCATGATCATCTCGATGAACTCAACATTGTTTAGTTCGAAGTCTGTGTAACCTTCGGGAAGCGTTGTAACGATTCCGCCCCAAGTCTCCTCGGGTGAACTTACAAAGTCGTTAAAGTCCGTCGTATAGTTGTAAGGTCCTCTGTCCCTTGGATCAAAAAAGATGTCAAAGGTCGAGATAGGCTGTCCTTCTTCTTCCGGTAGAAGCTGCTTTCCTGGAAAGACCTCGGTCGGAAAAATAGGCCGAATGGCCGGATAGTTAGATGTATTGAAAGCGACGTCTCGTGCTATTCTTTCTTGTGCGTTTCGACCTCTTTCAGCCGTATACCACGCTAGGCCAGCTCTCCAATTCGTACGAACCGAATCCGATGCTAGTTGAATACCACCTCTATCAACAACCCCAATCGAGTCTGGAGCTGAGGAAAGTCGCCAGGCGTTTGCCTGGGCAAGAGGTGTCGAGATTCTAATCGCCTCGAAGGTATCTATAAATGATATTCCCTTCTCTTCATCTGGTGAAAAGCTCAGGCCGTTGTTTTCGAGATTCTGTTGGGTCCTTCTGTAAGCCGAACTATTTGGGTGACCTGGTCTCAGCTGAGCAAACTCGCCTTTGAAATCGATTTGACTCTCTTCCCTCGTCTGCAGAAATGGAATGGCGTCAATAGCCCTCGTCAACCATCTAGGCCTGAAATTTACCGAGCCGTCTACGCCCCAAATGACGTTCGAAAGAGGTTCTTCTCCGAGCCTTGGCTTGTCTGAGATAGGCCTCTCTGACAGTCGCATGAGCGTTGATCCCAGTTTGATCTTATCAAGGAAGTTGTAATCAGCCCTAAGACCGAGGAGGGTCTTCTTTTGAATCGCAGTAACTTGACTTCTCTCGTAACCGATCCGGATATCTCGGCCAGCACTTAGATAGGCATCGTTGATAATGGTCACGGTTCCAGTGCCATAATCGACACTGAAGTCACTGCCCTCTGTCAAAGGACTTCCGTTAGCCGTGACCACGACAGACCCTTGGACAACACCGAAGGCACCTAGGTTGTACACCGATTGAACCGCCCCCTGTGATTCACCTCGGATTCTATAGATGTCGTGCTCGGTATCTCTGACGGCAGTCGTCTTTTTTTCAGTGTATAGCTGAGTAAAGATGAAATCTTGATTGTCTGTAAAATCTGCTATTCGAGATCCGAATGGTTCGAGATATGGAAAAATAAGAAGGTTGCTTTCGGGTCTGATGCCGTAGGTCGCAAAGTCGATTCTATTGTCAGATTGTCTCGTTCCATCTGATCTTAGCTGATCCAGACCCAGCATTTGAAGGAGAGACTCTCTCGACGAGACGTCGTCTCGGGGTAGGCTCTTGGTTGCCAATTGACCTGGTCGCTCATAAAAGATATCGATTTCGAAATTTTCTTCGTCAATCCGGCCACCAGCAATTTTGTAGATGTTTCTCATCGTCAGGAGCCAGGTCGGGTCAGTAGTAATCTGATTGGCCCTTCGGAGCAGCTTTAGAACCAGTCTGTTTGAGTTTATCTGCCCATCGGCACCTGAGCTGTTTGCAGCAAAGTCACCAATCTCATTTACTCTGTTGCTTCCATCTCTATAACGATAGGAGACTGCCAAGGCATCGTTCTCACTTAGCCTTGTGCGAAGCGAAAGATATCCGAGAGCCTCGTCAAACTCATAATCTCTTCCTTCCTCTAGGAGGACAAATTCTCCTTCCTCGAATTCCGAAGTAGAAATTCCACGTGCGGCTAATAAATCATCAACAGCAGAATTACCATCTCGAAGTTCG
This sequence comes from Rhodothermales bacterium, assembly GCA_965250215.1. Taxonomy (GTDB): domain Bacteria; phylum Bacteroidota; class Rhodothermia; order Rhodothermales; family DATKEJ01; genus CBDFNN01. The sequence continues at coordinate 2,100,182 of CBDFNN010000004.1, forward strand.
TCAAGGAATGAATCATCGAAACAGTCTGCTCCTTCGGTCGGAGAGTTGGCGTTGTTGATGTCTAGCGTGCAATTGTCTCCTAAGGTCTCGCCAAGTCCGGCCAAAGCAATAATTCTTCGTTCATTGTCTTGCTCGGTCCGTCTTCTATTGAGCTTCCAAACCTCGATATCTGTAATCGGGTCGATCTCAACAATCACACCTCTTTCTGGTGCCGTGTTCAAGGCTGGTTCCCATCGATTTCTGAAGTAGTAACCAAGGAAGAAGTAGAGGTTGTCTTCGTAATCGGTCGGTCGAATCGCAAACTCGCTTTTTTGCGCGCCTCCGCTAACAGACAGCTCTTGACCCTGACCCTCCTCCTGCGAAACGACTGAGGTGAATTTTACTCCACCAAGTTGGAAGTCTGTTCGAATTCCGAAAAGACTCTGTCCACTTTTGATTAAGGTAGAGGGTGTTTGTAAAAGAACGTTACCGGCTACAATTCCTTGGATGATTTCATCTTCATATCCGGTGTATTCCAGCTTGAGTCTGTTCTGGAAATCGAAAGTTCTCTCCGTGTCCCAATCAATTCCAAGTTCAAGTTTATCACCAATCGTTCCTGTTATTCCAAGTTTGATCGCTTGACCAAAATCAGGATCAAGTCGCCCTTTGCTTCCACTGACCGAGACGTTCCTGTCATCTTCCTCATAGGCAAAGCCTGTATCAATGTCGACCTGTCCACGTACTCGAATATCGACTTCGGGTTTTCCAAAAATCGTCGTGAAAGCGCTCTCGCGACCACCAGGCACTACAATATTTAGACCGAGACCTCGTCTACTTTGTTGACGTCGAGAATCTCTTTGGGACACAATTTGTCGGAAGCTGATATCAAGGTCTTCGCGCAGACGCTGAGCTTTGTAATACTCCTCGCCAACAAGAATTGGATATCGAACATCAATCGCTCCAGCCTTTTCTTTTGATCGATATCCCTGACCGGTGGAATCAAGTTCCGTCTCATGCTTCCAATAGGAGGTGTTCAGCTTCGGACTTAAGGGTCTTTTCCTTCGCTCAAATAGCCGAGCGATAGGAGGGTCCTTTCGGACCAAACCTCTTAAGTATTTCTCAACGAGAGGGGCGTAGAAGGTGTCTGCATTGACATCGTTCATACCGGCGAGTGATGAGTCACGTGCGATGTAACTGGAGTCAAAATATTTCGCAAGCCCAGGTAAGGTATCTCTAGTGACCGGGGTCAGATATTTCACTAGACCCGGTAGCCTATCAAGAGGATTGAAGATTGCAACAGAATCTGTATCAGCCGCTGCGAGACTCAATCCGGGCGGGACAACTCCATTTACTGGTACAGCAACTGAATCCGTATCTGCAGAAACTGTGGTTAGAATACCTAGCCCCAGGGAGTCAACTGAAAGCCCAGATAGATCCGTTTTGACCGAATCTGTGTCCGCCATGGCCACGATTCGTCTTTCGAATTCAGTTGGGCCGTCGTGCTGGTTCTCAGTGTCGGGGAAAATTGAGTTTACGATTATCCAGAGACCAAAAAGTCCAGGCCAAACATAGGAAAGAAGAGATATGTTGAGGGAGGGGCTCAGTTGCTATCGACGGGATGTAAATCTCAGGAAAAAGCTTGCCGATTCGGCAGCTCAGAGCGCTTCAGCTCTATGGGTCTGAGACACATAGCTATTTTTGACTTGTTGCAGAATAGATAGCGCCCGTGTCCTTAATGGTTGGTTAGAGCAGTATCCCTAAATTTGTATCAACTAAGCCGTATAAGCTACCTCTTATCTTTACGATGGTTATCTCCCTCTAAGACGCTAACGAACACGGCCTCCGATTATTATTTTGTGCTCCGCTGAATGGTAAGAGGGCATTTTGACAAAAACCCTTTCCACGTCTCATTAAATGGGCTTGGGTCTACGCCATATTTAAGCCAATTGATTCCGAAGATTATGGTACAAATTAGGGAGTATGGGAGATGTGAAGGTCCGCGAGATTACCTGCGACTTTTACAGGGAAGTGTATCGAATTCGGGAATTGAGCATTCTAGCCGCGACGGCGGAGAGACCCACTAATATCATAAGGAAGACACTGTAGGCAGCAGCTGCACCAAAGTCGTATAGACGCAAATTGGATAGAATTTCGACGCTTATCGGCCTATTGTTGAAGACATAAAGCATGATACTTGATACAAATTCTCCAAGAGCTGTAACAAAGGTCAACAGAGTTCCTGCAATTATCCCTGGCGCGATAATCGGTAAGATGATGGCCCGCATTGTCCGAAAGTTTGCTGCGCCAAGATCTTTCGAGGCTTCTGTAATTCTATCGTCAAAGGTCTCTAGTGAGGCTATGGTCGCTCGGACCACCAAGGGAATATTCCGAATGAAATAAGCCAAGGGCAGTATCCAGATGCTGCCGACCAAAACCGATCCGAAGGAAAGTGGGCTCGGTTGGTTGAATGTGACAATCAGATTCAGGGCTATTACTGTTCCAGGTATCGCGAATGGTAGAATCGTCAGCAGGCGCAACAACATCTTTCCTCTAATGGCGCTTTTGACTACTACGATTGACGCCAAGACTCCAAATAGAACATTTCCAAATGTAGCTAGGCCGGCCATCCACAGGCTATTTCTTATCGGGGCAAAGACGCTTGGGTCATTGAACAATTTGGTGAAATTCTCGATGGTGTAGACCTCTGGTAAAATCTGAAAAGTCCAGGATCCCTCCTTTGCAAAGGCAACAAGAACGACGGTCAAGACCGGAAGGAGAAGCACAACGAGAAGGGTAACAGATCCTCCCGCCCAAAGAACTTTTCCAAACATGCCATCAATCTTCTTTGCGCGGCGTCCCACGCCTTTGCTTGAAGATTTTCTTATCTCGGAATTTTTCCACTCTAGGAGAAGAAGAAAAATTAAGCAGATGAAAGTGAGAATCACCGATACCGATGCAGAGACTCCAAGATCTCCATTAAGCTTGTAGTTGTATATCTGAAGAGTGAGGAAATTCTCTGTTCCAGCGAATAAAAGTGGGGCCGTGAAACTCGCCATCGATATCATGAAAACAATGATACTCGAACTGGCGAGTGCCGGACGTAATTGAGGAAGCAAAACCTTGCAAAACGTTCTAAATCCCGAAGCGCCAAGATCGCTAGAAGCCTCAAGTGCACCGCTATCAATTTGATTAAGTGCAGCACTCACAAAGAGGTAGAAATAGACGTACATAGTATAGACATGAACGAGCCATACAGCAGTCAGACCTTCAAAAGAAAAAGGGACTTCGCTCATCTCAAAAATGGCTTGAAGACCTCTAGGTATTATCCCACTTTCGCCATAAAGGAAAAGAAAAGCCAGGACCCCAACAAGCGGTGGAAGTGCCATGGGTAGAACGGCGACTCCCATTAGAACTTTACGAAGTGGAAAGTCGACTCGATAAAAGAGATAAGCTAAGAAAGTCCCCACAAACCCTGCTCCAATGACAGAAAGAAGGGCTATCCAAGTTGAGTTGACAAGAGCTCTTATATTTGCAGAATCCCAGCCTTGAAAAAAGCTGGAAATGTTCTCGAGTCGAAGACCTAAAACCAAGGTCGTTAAGCTGGGGTAAACTAGGTAGGCAAGAAGTACTGATAAAACAGCACCTGCAATAATGTAGTTACTCCTCTTTTCAAGCATATGACATTAGTCTATGCTTCTCCTTCCAGCGAGGGCTCTTCCAAGCGTAGCTTCATCCGCAAATTCCAAATCCCCTCCAACGGGAAGACCGCGGGCGATACGCGTAATCTTGATACCAAATGGGCTGAGAAGTCCAGCAATGTAATGAGAGGTCGTATCTCCCTCCAGATTTGGATTTAGAGCAAGGATAATTTCTTGGATCTGACCTTCATTGTCCTGCAAAGAACTGTCATCTGAGTTTTCGCTGTTCCAAACTTTAGATCTTGCACGTTTGATTAGCTCGGCTATTTTCAAATCGTCTGGGCCGATTCCGTCGAGAGGTGAAATGGCACCACCTAGAACATGGTATACACCTTTAAATTCATTCGAACGTTCGATGGCCATGACATCCGACGGTTCTTCGACAACACAAATGAGTCCTTGATCTCGTTTAGTGGATATACAAATTGCGCAGGGACTTTCGTCCGTGACGTTCATGCATGTTTCGCATTCAATCACTTTATCTTTGACAGCAATCAAGGCTTTTGAAAGACCTTCTACCTCGGCTCTCGGCATCTTTAGAACATAAGAAGCGAGTCTGCGGGCAGTCTTTCTTCCGATTGTAGGTAGGCGAGAAAACTCTTCGACTAGAGATTCGATCGCCTCGGATGTGACTAGCATTTAATTAATCTAGAGACCCATGGAGCCAAGATCCATTCCCGGAGGCATCATACCGCCGGCTATCTTTCCCATTTCCCCCTTCGCCATCACGGCGGCATCTTCGAGGGCCTTGTTTATCCCGGCGAGGATGAGATCCTCTAGGAGTTCTTTGTCATCGGCATCAATAACGCTTGGATCAATTTTGATAGAGCTGATTCGACCTGCACCATTTGCGGTGACTTCCACCATACCACCCCCTGCTTCTACCGTAACTGACTTTTTAGAGAGTTCCTCTTGAGTTTCAGCCATCTGCTTCTGCATTTCCATCATCTTGCCGAAGAGGTCGCCCATGTTAAGATCCATTTGGGTATTGGTTAAGGTTGAGAGCTAGTTCGTAGTTGAGATTATTGTCTGGCGGAATTCGCTAGCCTAGGTCTCAGCTTCTTACCAGACGATTGTGGCGTCAAATCGATCCAAGAGATCACGAACAACTGGATTGTCCGTTTTTACTTTCTCTAGATTTTCATTCTGTAGTTGTTCTTGACTGCTTTCCATGATTGCTCCTGGTTCTGACCTTTCGGAACAAATAAATACCAAAGCATCGAAACGAAATTTCTGGGTTTCCTCGTTAAGCATCTTAAGTATGTAAACGGACTCAGAAGCGAGCAAGTCAGAGTGTAATTTATCGGGCACCTTTAACCAGATTTTACCTTCGCCGAAATTCTCCACAGTGGCATGCTTAAGCAAGGCGCCTACTTGGATCCGGTCTCCAATAATCCGCGCACAGAACTTATCCCAGATTCCATTTAAAAACACAAGAGCTGGGCTCAAGTCCCGTATGACGGCCGTCTCTGTCTCGTTTTTTAATTCCTTTTCTGGGGGCTTGGGAGGTGCTGAAGAGAAAGCAGGTGAACCAAATAGGGTAGGGCGCTTCGGTACGGAGTCTTCTGATATCAATTTCGACATGTTTGTCGAAGGCGCAGGGACCGTAGCCTTCTCTACTACCTCTTTTGATTCACTTGCCGGGATAGTTTCTACTTTTGATTCCGACACAATCTCCAGAGGATCCGAGACAGCGGTCATCGGGGGTGGAGTCTCTGCTTCGCTGAGGTCGAGTTTAATCGCCGCAGAACTGCCCATCAAAAGAGATTGATGTTGAACAGGCTTGGTGTCAACTCTTTCCTTAATACTCACCTTTGCTTCTGGCATTCGAGCAGTAGGAGCATCCGCTGATTTTGTTTCGGTTTTTGCGTGGACTTCAACAGAGGAAGATGGTCCAGATTTCTTGGAAGGTGTTGTGGCTGCCTGCGGCATTACGCCTTTGTTCTTTCGAACTAATTCGAGCAGCTCTCCTATCTCCGACGTCGACGAAATCGATGCCATTTTCAACATTCCAAGCTCCAACTTTAGTCTAGGGTGAATCGCCCTTCGAAGACCATCCTGTGTGTCAGAAGCTATCATCAATAGACGCATCAAATCGACCTCGGAAAAGGGCTCCGCACTTTTTGCATAGCGTGCTTTTGTCTCCGTGTCTGCGTCAATTAGATCTGTGGCCGACATTGACCGAGCGAGGTATAGGTTTCTGAGATGTTCTGACAATCCAGACAGGAATTCCTCGAGATCAAAGCCCTCTGAAATCACTCGGTCTAGAAATCGTATTAGTCCTGGTCGATCACTTTGAAGGATAAGATCGGTTACGTCGAAATATTGATCGCTATCTATCAGGCCCAAGGCCGTAGAAAGAGCCTCGTAACTTATGTTCGTTCCGCAAAGTGAGATAGCTTGATCGAAAGCGGAAAGAGCGTCTCGAAGAGCACCGTCTCCCTTTCTAGCTATGAGCATGAGAGAAGCTTCATCCGCTTTGATTCCTTCGAGTTTACAAATGTGTACGAGTCTTTCGTAAGTCTCAGTTACGGAAATTCTTCTGAAGTTGAATCGCTGACAGCGCGATAAAATCGTGGGAAGAACCTTCTTAGGTTCTGTGGTGGCGAAGATGAAGTGTGCGTAGTCAGGCGGTTCTTCTAAAGTCTTAAGAAGAGTGTTAAAGGCCGCATTTGACATCATGTGAACCTCATCAATGATGTAGACTTTTTTCAGCGCTCCTTGCGGCGGGATTCTAACCGTGTTCCGAAGTTCACGGGCATCTTCGACCCCGTTGTTTGACGCGGCGTCAATCTCGATGATATTTAGACTTCTTCCTTCGGATATTGTGATGCATGATTCGCAAGTTCCGCAGGGTTCTGCCTCCTTTCGGTCGGCCAGTTCTGTTTGGCAATTGATAGCTTTCGCTAGAAGTCTCGCAACGGTGGTCTTTCCAACTCCTCGTGGTCCGCTGAACAAATAAGCTTGCCCAACTCGATTTCGTTGGATCGCGTTTTGCAAAGTTTCCGTCACATGGGATTGAGAAACGAGGTCTGTGAAGGATTGAGGGCGGTGTTTTCGCGCCGAAACGAGGTAGGCGTCAGAGGCCATAGCTTAGCTTATTCTATGCAATTTGAGGTTCATCTCTTTCAATCTAAACCTATTGAAAAAGCTCCAGATTCGATAGGGAATCAGATTAAATATCGGGGAAAAGTCGAAAGATAAAAGTAAGAACCTCCTTACTAAATTACATGTTAGGACTAGAGGAGAAAATGTGCGACTATTTCGCAGTCTTTTCGAGTTGCTTTTTCCTCTTGTGTGTATTTAGATCCTTCGGTAGTTCGAAGCACGATCTACATCTGGGTTCATAGGCTTCGCGCGATCCAAGTAAAAACCTTCCCTTTCCACTCACGAGTCTCTGTGAATGAGATGCAGGACCGCCGCAGACAACACAAATAGCCGAAAGCTTTGTTACGAATTCTGCAACGCACATGAGCTGTGACATTGGTCCGAATGGAATTCGCAGATAGTCCTGATCAAGACCTGCGACGATGACTCTCTTTCCTTGATCGGCAAGCTCTTGACAAACCTCCACAATTGACTCGTCAAAAAATTGAGCCTCATCGATTCCCACTACATTAGCACTAGCACTCAGTAGAATTATCTGACCTGGTGAGTGGACGATCTCGGACTCCATAGAGTTTTCGTCGTGCGAAACGACCTCGGCTTCAGAATAGCGAACGTCTCTGGCCGGTTTGAATATCTGGACGTGCTGTCGAGCAATTATCGCTCGTTTTAGTCGCCTTAACAGCTCCTCAGTTTTGCCACTGAACATAGGACCACAAACGACTTCGATCCAGCCAGATCCCGGTTTGCGAATAATTGGTAAGTCCATGGTTTAGATAGCGGAGTTGTGCCTAAAGATCAAATTTCGACGATCGAACTGGCAGAGATCCAGCCAGTCTGTCCATCTGGAAGCCTGACCTCGTAAAGCCCTTCTCTGTCCGAGAGTAAATCGACAGTTAGGCCTTCGTGGATTTCAAGTTCAGATTGACTCAGATCTCCCGGGTCCTGAAAAAACGGTGTCTTTGTATCGACTACGACAGCAGATCTTTGATTGCTGAGCGTCCAACTTGCCGCATAGGCCATCGTAAGAAGTATTATACCTGCAACAAGAGACCAAGACCAAATTCGACGAATCCATTCTTGCCTGTAACCAAGCCATATTCGATATATCAGGAAGGATATTCCAACGAGATAGAGTAGGAGACCTATATAGAGAAGGCCTGAGGGCTGTACCGCAAAGACCAGCTTATTCCAGGCCCTAAGCCCGAAAGGTTTTGGCAGAAGCCTGAATCGATTGGCCGTCTTAGCTTTGGCTACCCGAATGCTGTGAGCAAGAGCTTCATCGCCGGGCATAAGCCGCGCAGCTCTCTCGTAGAAAAGAACAGCTTGCCCCAAATCGTTCAATCTAAAGAAGGTGTTTCCCATATTGTAATAGAGAGGGCCATTCTCCCATCCAAGTTCTACGATCTTCAAATACCTTTTGCCCGCCTCTTCGAAATTACCTTCGTCGTATTGGCGCGTAGCTTCAAGGAAGAGCTTTTGATGATCGGTTTCCTGGATCTCCTCGGTCGTAATTTCACTAGCCTGCGCAATTAACGCCTCGGGAATTAGCCAAAGAAAGCTTATGGATATGAAAGCTATTGTGCTCAAGCTAGAAGGTCGTGTAAGTCGGCTATAATGTTTGAGGCTCTGCCAACAGCGGACTTAAGTTGATCTTGTGTAGGTTTGATTGGAGAAAAACTCGCCTGGTCGCATTCGGACATAAGCTTTTCAAATTCGGCGCAAAGACTAGTTCTGGCACCTTTCTCGCGCAAAACGTTTGATATCTCAGTATTGGATAACCCTGAGATCGTCTTACCACTGCGATCGGAGATGAACTGTAGGGTGGCAAATCGAATTTCATCGTAAAATTCCTTCCAATTCCCATTCTCTAACTCGGTATTGGCCTTCTTTAAGTGACGATTGGCCAGTTGTTGGGCTTTTTTGCTTCTGATATGGCCTTGGTTGCTCTCGGCATAATTCGTGTACTGTTTCAGTCCAAAGATGAGACCAAGAAGGAGCAGTGGTATTCCGAGCATACCCATCGCTATTGGGTTCTTATGAATCGGTTTGTCAGATTTCTTTACCCAAGATCCTGCGATAGGTATTAAGTCAGCAATATCGTTGCCAGGGAATTTACCGGCTGCAATTATTTCAGCCTCCGATAATACCTCTCCTTTCACATTTAGGGTGACGGCATTTGTTCGATGATTTCTAAATATACCTTGATCTGTATCAAAGTAGCTGAAGGTGATCGCCGGTATTGTGTGCTTGCCGCCGCTTCTCGGGATCAGTGTAAATTCGAACTTTTTAGAGCCGGATATTGTTGTGCCGGAACGGTTGATTGAATAATCTACTTCTGGTCCGTACTGTTCGATCAAGCTCGGCAGCTGCAAATCAGGCTCGGATATCGTCGCGATTTTGCCTTGACCTCTGAAACTAATTGTGTACATGATGGGCTCACCAACCTCGACTTCAGTTCGGTCAATTTGAGAATTGACACTGAGTTTTCCCGATACGCCTGTGTAGGATTCTGGAGTAGTCTCGCCCAAGGGCAGAACTTTGATAGATATAGAAGGAGAAGCTAGAGTAGCGGCCTGAAAGGGTGTGGTTCTCGAGAAAAACAAAGAGGGGAGAGTGCGGGCATTCGGTGACGAAAGCTCAGTCTCTATTCGTAGAGGTTCTACCTCAAGTTGTCCAATTCGCGTTGGAAAAAGTGCCACACGTTTAAGCCTAATGACGTTGTAACGTAGACCCTTGACTACTTCAGATCTGCTGGTCGAAGATGAACCTGGGTTTGTTTCGAGCTCTTCACGCCAAAAGCCACTAGCGTCCCACGAATCCGCCAGTCTCGAGGTACCTATTCTTATGTTGTCTCGAACGTACAAATCATAACTAAGGGTAACTTGCTCGTTGAGAAAGACAGAGCTGTCGCTGTTTCGGACTCGAATGAATGCATCTTCATCCGTGATTTCTCTTGGAGCTTGAGTTTGCGAGTCGTCAAGAATATCGGCAAATCTTCGTCTTCTGTTGGATCGTACGGGACGGTCTGCTTGCGGTACAACACTGATTTCGATGATATCAGTTTTGTAAGTCTTTCCACTCAGACTGTAGAGCCCTGAATTTATTTTTGCGTCGCCCAGTTTTTCCGGCCGGTATCGCCACGAGAATACTGAGCTAATGTCCGCGACTCCATTGATGATGTTCATCTTGGTTTGGAGCGCGGGTGATCCTTGGACTAGCCTCAGTCCTTCTGTCGTAGGTGGTCTTGGGGTTTGAAGATCACTGGCGGGGATACCTTTGATCTCTAAGTCAAAGGTTACTAGCTCCTCGAGTCCAACGGTGTTCTCGCGAACTGAACCTTGAATCTCGACTGTCTGCGCATTGAGAGTTTGTGCGAAGCCAATGAGGAATATCGCTAAGCTAAGAACTTGACTATGTAGCTTTCGATCAATAAAGAAGGCTCTCATGCTACCAATCTTTTTTCGATTTTTTTCCATTGCCCTTTATTCGGCGAGACTGCTTTAGCAATTCTTTTTCGTCGGATTGTAGTTTTTCAAGGATTCGTTGAGCTTCCTCTTTGCTCATTTGATTAGGATCAGGCTCGGGTTCGTCTTGCTGTTCCTGTTGTTCTGGATCGTTTTCTGCATCCTCCTTACGTTGATTCTCCTGATTTTGCTTCTGATTTTCATCCTGCTCTTGATTCTTTTGATCTTGATTCTGCTGCTCCTTTTTCTCCTGGTCCTGATCGTTCCCCCCAGAATTTTCTTGCTGTTGGTCGTTTTTGAGGCGCTTAACGAACTCGTAGTTGTACCGCGCGGATTCATTACTTTGGTCTTCCAGGAGGGCCTGCTTGTAGAAGTCTAACGCAGCATCGAGTTGCTGCATCTGAACTACATTGTTGCCAGAGTTGAAGAGGGCGCGGGATCGCTCCTTTGGATTGTTCGCAGTTTGAACAGCGTTTTGGAAAGACGCAGCAGCCTCCTCGAACTTCTTCTGTTTGTGGAGAGCGGACGCTAAGTTGTTGTATAGCCCTGAACTTGACTTACTTTTTTCGCCTGCGTCTATGCTGGCCAGCCCAGCAAGGAAACTTGTCTCAGCCTCCTCATATTTTTGTTCGTAGAATTTCTTATTCCCTTCTCGACCTTTTCGGGTCTCGTCGATTGTCATCATTGACAAAAGGATCAATACGCTGAATAAATATCTCATCGGGTGTGACGGTTACACTTCTGGTTCTTCTTCTTCTCGACGCCTAGCACGATCACTGACGATTCTCTCAAATGCTAGAAAGAAAATCGCAATGCCAAGCGGCCATTGAAACTGTTCGCTGTACTCCTCAAACTTTTGCTTTTCAAATTCTTCTCTGTTCAAATTCTTTAGAGCACCAAGGATTTTCGGAAGTTCGCTGGTGGTCTTAGATATTCTAAAATACCCTCCGTCTTGTGCAAGTTCCTGAAGAATTGCCTCCTCGAGTTTAGTCACGACCGTCTGTCCTTCGGAGTCCTTTTTGTAGCCGACCTGCTGTCCGTTTGCAAATTCTGGGATAGGTACTCCCTCAGTCTCTCCAATTCCACCTGTGTAAATTACGATTCCCTCATCTCGCGCATTTTTAAGGGTCTCTTCCACCTCTACATGATTCTCACCATCGGAAATGATGAGGAGTGCTTTAGATCGAGTGCTTACGACTCCTTCTGTCTCAGTAGAATTGAACATGCGCATCGCTTGCTGAAGAGCTGCCGAGAAATCCGTTCCGGAATTAGGAATCAGGTCGACGTCTGCGAGGTCAAGAAAAAGCTTAGCGGCCGAATAGTCCAAAGTCAGGGGGCATTGGGTATAGGCGTCGCCAGCAAAGAAGACAAGCCCAACTCGATCACCTTGAAGCTGATCTATCAACTTTGTCAATTCAAACTTTGCCTTGGTAAGTCTCGTCGTTCCTACGTCCTGGGCATGCATTGACTTCGATAGATCCAAAGCGATGATCAGATCAGCTCCCTCTCGAGTTATGTCCTTTAATTTTGTGCCGAAGCGTGGCCCAGCTAGCGAAGTCACGAGAGCAATCAAGCCTAGAACGATAAAGGCCGCCTTCCAACGTCGTCTTCTCTGACTAATAGGTCCGATCAACTTTTGGACCGTCTCTTTCTTGCCCAATAGCTTAATGGTTTCCCGGTTTTTAAAGGCCAGAAAAGTCATGAAAGCAATCGCGATAGGAATGGCGATTAGCGCGACGAAAAATGACGGGTGCAACCAATCCATTATGGGAATTTCCTCAGTTTAGTACTGACCAAACCCAGTTCGAGCATAATTAGAGCTAAGGCCGGCCACAAAAGGAAATGATAGAGCTCTGCATAATCTGTGAATACGCGCTCTTCGACCTTCGTCTTTTCCAAGTCGCCAATCTCTTCGTAGATACTCCGAAGCGCCATTTTATTAGTTGCCCTGAAATATTGGCCACCGGTCTTTGCTGCGACAGAGCTAAGCATTTCTTCATCGATCTCAACCGGTATCTGCTGTGTTCGCCTACCGAGGAAGGGGTCATTTCTGACATATGGAGCTGTTCCTTTCGCCCCTACGCCTATCGTGTAAACGCGAACACCCATGGATGCTGCGACATCGGCTGCAGTACTGGGGTCTATCTCACCGCGATTGTTTTGGCCATCGGTGAGCAGGATAACGACCTTACTTTTCGCTGCAGAGTCTTGCAGTCTATTCACGGCCGTCGCGATTGCCGAACCGATAGCCGTGCCATCCTCTATTATTCCAACGTTGACTTCGTCCATGAGTCGTTGCAAAAAGTCATAGTCCAAAGTCAGTGGTACCTGTGTGAAGGCCTGGGCAGCAAAAACGATGAGACCTACTCGGTCTGAGACTCGGTTTTGAATAAATTCTGTGGCAACGTCCTTGGCAGCAATAAATCGATTTGGTTTAAAATCCTGAGCCTTCATAGATGTTGAGGTATCAAGAACGAGGAGTATGTCCACTCCTTCAGCGTATTGTTCCTTTACGGTATTCTTGTCCTGCGGTCTTGCTATCGCTATGATGCACAAGGCGAGCGCGAGATATCTAAGAAGAGATGGAAGTCTTGTCAATCGAGTCCAAATTGATCTGCCCTGATTTTTTACCAGTCGAATGTCGCTGAAGCGCATTCCCGTATTACGTCGTTGGTAGACGCTCCATTCTATCCATACCAAAATTGGTATCGCTATTAAAGCGAAAAGTAGCCAGGGATGTTGGAATGTTAAATTTGGTAGACTCATTTCAATCAAACTCGCGGTACGAACTCAGCTTCCGGATCCTGCTGGGCTCGATCAATTGTGGGATGATCAGGATGTTGAGGTGGTAAATCAACAAAGCGCGGTCTCTCTGGTCGAGAATGCTCCAAAGCCTTGATCAGATCTTTGGCTCGCTCGAGTAACTCGAAGGAGGCCTTAGATTTTGGCTGATAATCCGCGAATTTGACGAGGTCTGAGTTTAGGAGCACTGGTTTAAGTAGTTCTAGTGATTTACCAGAAACGCGTCCACCCCTTTTTGAATGTCTTTCCACGTTGCGAATTAGGTCGCCGGAAGTTTGTTCAAGCGCTGGAATTGCCAATCTATGATCGATGAATTCTCTTACGGTTTCGGATAGCTCAACGTAAAATGGCTTAACGCTTGTAGAAGATGTCAGGTCTTGTGCCTCCAATAACCTCAATCGGGCCATGGCGTGCTCGTAGGGGTCCAATGGAATCTCACTTTCGACAGGTTTTTCTTCCACGACTTCTTCATTCTTCCTTTTGACGAAATAGTAGTAGATCGCTCCGATGACGAGGAGTAGAGTTAGAGCGACGAGAGCGTAAGTCCACCACGGCCAAGGAAAGGTAGCAAGAGGGGCAATGTCCATCATTTCTTTCGAATCTTTAGGGACATTTCTCTTGACGGGAATATAGATGGTCGGAGTCTGGTATTCGACAGTATCGGCGCCAACAATCTTGACGCTAAGAGGGGGGACGTAGGCCGAGTCGACCGCAAAAGCCGCCGCCGTGTAAACTGCGCTGTCGATCCGAACTACCCTGCCGCCACGTGTCTCGTTTCGAGTCGGATGTTTGAGTAGCTCAATCAATTCGATATCTCCGAGCGTTGAACCGAGGCTATCTGGCTCGGGAACTAACAAGTCGGAATCGGGACTGTGTTCTACAACAATCTGAATCGTAAACCGGGCACCAATATCTACAGAATCGACAGGCGCATAAATACGAACCTGCGCCAATGCATCCGACTTAGCAAAGATCGCTATGCTTAGAAAAGCGAGCGCCACTCGCAAAATATTTGTTTGCCTTTGCCTCAGGTCTACCTCTTCGATTTATTCCTGTGTCTGAAAAATTTTGTGAGTGGATCCACATAGTCCTCTCCGATATTGACCTCGATGACGCCAAGTTTCATTTGTCTGAACATTCCTGAAAGATACATGCGCCTATCCATTACAGCTTCCGAGTGCTGTCTTTGAAACGACTTAGAGTTCGTATCTAGTATGGTTCGTTCTCCAGTTTCAGCATCGGTCACTTCTAGGAGACCGATTTCTGGAAGAGATTCCTCTCTAGGATCGAAAAGATGCACAGCAATGGTATCGTGCCTATTGGCTACAAGTTTTAGGGATCTCGCGAAATCGGCTTCAAGGAAATCGCTGATTAGGAGTACAATAGATCTTCTCCTGAGAACACGCATTATGTGATCAAGAGCAATTTGCATGTCCGTTGCTTTGGAGATCGGCTTGTGCGCAAAGAGGTCTCGGATCAGACGAAGGACGTGCGTCTGACCCTTCTTCGGAGGGACAAAAAGCTCAACTTGATCTGAGAATAAAAGCAGTCCAACTTTGTCGTTGTTGCGAATTGCACTGAAGGCAACGACGGCGCAAATTTCGGCTGCAACTTCTCTCTTGAATTGAGTATCCGTTCCGAAATTTTCGGAGCCAGAGATATCGACTACCATCATCAAGGTTTGCTCTCTCTCTTCCTCAAATACCTTTACGAAGGTATCTCCCGTTCGTGCCGAGACATTCCAATCGATGCTCCTTATGTCATCGCCAATTTGATAAGGTCGAACCTCCCTAAACTCAATGCCTCGTCCTTTGAAGGCCGAATGATACTCGCCTCCAAATACACTGTCTACTAGCCCTTTCGTCCTAATCTCGATCTGGCGGATCTTCTTGAAAAGGGACATAGGAATGCCAGTAAAGGAGGTGTCATCAGACTCCTCTTTAGGTGCAGATCCGCTCAGAGGGCGATCGTCCGCATTCTGGTCAGACTTTTTTCGACTAAATATTCCCAAGGCTCAGGATGGTGGTTTGAGAGAAGCCTGAAAGATAAGGAAAATGAAGAGGCATATCTAGTTAAGGATTCGCTCATTGAGTAGATGCGACATTAATTTAAAGTCCTACTTTTATTTTGAGCCAAACGAGGTGTAATAATTGACGACTTATCTATTGCAATTCATGCCAGGACAAAGCTCACTACTAAATATTAACTCTCAAATAGTTTATTCTCTATCGACCAAGTTTTTCACCCATCACTAGTAAAACACGTGCAAATTACTCGTCATCTAACTTCCAATGGTCCGCGATGGGCCTTGGATGGTCGTTATTTAGGTCTCGATTTTTCCTTCTCGGGTCTCCTCAAATCTAGTCGGGAAGAGATTGTCCAAATCTTACAAAATGCTGATCTCGGTCCTCCCGTCTCGGATCGCTTGATCGCCCCCCTAGATGATGCGCACGAAGTATGGGCCTGTGGTGTGACCTATCTTCGAAGTCGAGAGGCGCGGATGAGTGAATCAGACCTTGCCGATGTTTACGACAAAGTCTACAATGCCGAAAGACCAGAGATATTTCTAAAGTCAATTGGATGGCGGGTAAGAGGCCCGGAAGAGCCATTTAGGATCCGGGAAGACAGTACTTGGGACGTGCCCGAGCCGGAGTTATGTCTGGTCATCAATTCTCGAGCTGAGATCCTTGGGTATACCCTCGGCAACGATGTCTCATCTAGATCCATAGAGGGAGAAAATCCTCTGTACTTGCCACAGGCCAAGTTTTACAAAGGATCCTGTGTGTTAGGGCCGGCCATTCAAATCGCTAGCTCAGAAGAATTCAAAGATATCGAGATCAGCATTGAAATTGAGCGAGGGGCCGAAACAGTTTTTGAAGGGTCCATTAGCAGCTCTAGCATGAAACGATCCTATCAAGAGCTTGTGTCGTTCTTGTACCGCGAACTCGATTTTCCAGATGGATGCCTGTTAATGACAGGTACGGGAGTCGTGCCGGACGATTCTTTCACTCTTGAAACCGGCGATCGGGTAGAAATAAATATTGGCAATCTGACACTATCCAATACAGTGGGTTAATGCGGAAAGTTAATCTCTGTAAAGACAGTTTACTCTTTTGTGATGTTTACGCAGCTCTTATGTCCGTTCTTAGCTGTATATAATTACCGAAACAATGAGTGAAAAGAAAAGAGTCCTGATAATTGAGGACGACAGAGACATAGCGAAGTTAGTGACCCTTCATTTGGAGGATACCGACATGTTAGTTGATCACGCGGCAGATGGCCAGCATGGACTTCAGCTGTCTATGGCAAATACCTACGATCTCATTTTACTAGATCTGATGCTGCCTTTGATCGATGGTCTGGAAGTTTGCAAGCAAATCAGGGCATCTGGTAATAGCGTGCCTGTATTAATGCTGACCTCAAAGAGCGAGGAGATTGATAAGGTATTGGGTCTCGAGATAGGAGCTGACGACTACCTTACAAAGCCTTTCAGCATCCGAGAGTTGATCGCCAGGGTGAAGGCACTCATAAGAAGAGTGAACATGGATAAGGGAAAGGATGGCGAGGATGCTAATCAACCGATCGCGATCGGTGATCTCAATATTTCACCGGAGAGACGCACTGTACTGCTTAGTGGAAATAACATCGAGTTGACCACCAAAGAGTTCGATTTGCTCTACCTTTTTGCGACCCATCCAGGCAAAGCATACTCCCGGCAGGATCTGTTGGATCAAGTCTGGGGATATCAATATGCCGGCTATAGCCATACTGTTAACTCCCACATTAATCGATTAAGGGGAAAGATAGAGAGCGATCCTGCCAATCCGGAATACATCAAAACGGTTTGGGGGATGGGATATAAATTTATCGAGGCTAGCGAAATTAGCGCCTAGTTCACACCATCAATTTCTGAGATTCTGAGCCTCAGAGAGGACGAAGGAATAACTCATATTAAAGATAAATTCTGTGCGATTATCCAGCTTCTACGTAAAAATATCAAGTGTCTTTTTAGTGATTCTGATTGGCTCGGGTCTGATCATTGGGGCGCTTTGTTTCCGAGGCTTCATCGACCTTGTTGACGAGGCAGATCAAAAGTTGAATCAAAGTCTCTCGGCCGAATTGGCTCGGGAATTTTCGCCACACCTTGTGGATAAGATCGACAACGAGATGATTCAGGAAATCGTCTCACATCTCATGGGAATCAATCGGCGAATCGAGATTTATCTGCTAGGCGGGAATGGGATGATCAAAGCGAAATATCTGCCAGACGATCGGAATATTCATCACACAGTGGTTGATACAAAACCTCTTGATGAGTTTATGTCTCAGAGAGACTTCCGATTGATTCGAAACATGGATCCATTACATCCAACTCGGACCAAGCCCTTTTCTGTTGCTCCGATCTCGATCATGGGCGAGGAGGGATGCTATCTATATATTATCCTCGGTGGATCTAAGTACGAGACAGCATTTACGATGCTACAAGGCTCCTATATTGGCCGATCTTTGGCCTTGGGACTGTTATTGTCGTTGTTATTGACGGGACTGGTCGGTTTGATATTGTTCAGACAGGTGACCGGCAGGTTTAGAAAAATTACAGCTGGAGTTGCGGCTTTCGAAAGAGGGGAGTTCGACAAGAAAATCGTCGTATCGGGAGATGACGAAATAGGTGAATTGGCTCATTCAGTTAATCATATGGCTGATACGATCACGGTTCAGGTCGACGAATTAAAGCGCGTTGATCAGTTGCGTCGAGAATTGATAGCTAACGTCTCTCATGATCTTCGCAGTCCCCTGGCATCGATCCAAGGTTATCTTGAGACGATTCTTTTGAAAGGGGATTCCCTTGATGAGGAGGATAGAACGGAATACATCGCAACGGCACTTCGAAATAGCGAAAAGCTTAATTCTCTTGTTTCAGAACTTTTTGAATTGTCGAAGCTGGACGCCCGTCAAATCGAACCTGAAATTGAGAGCTTCTCTTTGGCAGAACTTGTTCAGGATATCGTACTCCAGTTCGCACCCAAGGCGAAGGAAAAAGGAGTTTCTTTAGAACCATCTATTGAAGGGGGTCTGTATTTGGTTAATGCCGATATATCGTTGGTAGAACGCGCCATTTCAAATTTGGTAGATAACGCTATCAAACACACGCCATCTGGCGGTAAAGTGCAAGTCAATCCAGACAAGAAGGGACCAGGTGTAGAGATCTCAGTAATCGATACCGGTCAAGGTATACCTGAGGAGGACTTACCATTTATTTTCGATCGATTCTACCGAGTAGATAAGTCACGATCCCGATCAAAAGCAGGTGGCGCCGGTCTAGGCCTTGCAATTGCCCAGAAAATTGTTGAGCTGCATGGATCAAAACTGGATGTTGAGAGCACCTTAAATCGCGGAACGAAGTTTTCCTTCATTTTGCCGGCGCCAGCGCTGAGATAGACAGGGATCAGGGGGCGGGAGGTTTTTGGTTTGTGGTTTGTAGTTCTTGGTTATGACTTCAGTTTCTCCTGTCTCTCACCCCCAATCTCTCACCACTAACCACCAACCAAAAACCACTAACATTCTCAATTGTTAGAAAAGTATAATACCTCTGTGATAGCCTCGTGATATCTGATCGGTAAACTGGTTTCATAACACTCGATCAATAATCGAAACCGAAAATCAGGTTCTAAGTAGACAGGGTGGTGGTATAGAAAATGGTATACCGACCGAGTGCAGCTGACAATTCCCTTTGGAATTGAGCATAGTCCACGGAAGTGTGAGTCTTTATAGAAATCTCAGCCTTTGTACCATGCTCCGGGTCCGACACTACTTTTACATCGGTCGATACAACACCCTGAAGTTTGCTGATCTCCTCTTCAAATACCGCCTTGATTTGCTGATGACGCAAGGTCGGGCGGTGCACTTTGCCAACCTGAGTTAGCGGAAGCTCGTCAACTACATATATTGTTTCGGGAATTGACTGTTTTTCAGGTAAATGCTGTCGCGAATAGATTGTCAATTCGAGGGAGGAAGTCTGATGTCCAGGTAAGAGGGTTACATAGGCAACAGGAACTTCGCCCAGATCAGAGCTTGGCCGTGCAATTACAATCGCCCTCTCTACATCCTTGTGGTCTTCGAGGAGTTTCTCGACGTTAGAAGGATCGATATTGTGCCCCCCGCGAATTATTATGTCTTTGCTTCTTCCCGTTAACCAAAGAAAACCGTCACTATCAAGATATCCTAAATCTCCAGTGTCAAGCCAAACCTCGTCATCAATGCTGGTCTCAAACCAAACGCCACTATTGTGATCTGAGTCGAGATAACCTGGAAATATGTGTGGACCTTTCAATAAAACTCTGCCGATTTCACCCGGGCCAGCTTCTCTCAGAAAATTTCCCTCTCGGCTCTGGGCGATAAGTAGGCTCGAGTAGGGGAGTCGAAGACCGACGGAGCCAACTTTACGGCTTCCCTCAGATGGATTAACTGTAGCTATGCAATTGCTCTCTGTCAATCCATAACCTTCTAGAATTGTGACTCCAGTTTTCGATTCAAAACTTTCTACAAGTTTCTCTGACAGGGGTGCTGCTCCGCACAAAGCATAACGTAAACTCGACAGATCTGACCTCTCAGGTAATTTCTCAAGAAGGCGACTGTAAATCGTTGGCACTCCTGAGAAAAAGTTGATCTTGAAGTAGGAAACGACCTTGGCAAAATCGTCGATCATGCCTTCGCCACGAAATCCTTTGGGAGTCCCGAGTACTACGGTATTGCCAAACATCCACGGAACGAGCCCGGTCACTGTGAATGCATTACAGTGGAAAAGAGGTAATCCGCAAAGGAAAACAAAACCCGATGTCTCAACCCCGGCAGCGACAGACCCCATCCAAGAATTGCACACTTCATTGCGGTGGCTGTGCAGTGCGAGCTTTGGCTGTCCTGTTGTCCCGCCAGTATGAAACATCGATGCGATATCGTCTGCCTTAGGCAAATCTGAAAATGACAAGGCTTTTGGGGATGAGGTCTCCACTAGAGAGTCAAAATCGCCTATGAGGTCAACGTTGTCGGGGATTTTCGGAAGATTTAACTTCTTTCGTGCCCATTTCAATCCAGTTCTTTTAATACCACCCAAAAAATGCCCAGGATCTACCGTAATAAGCTTGTATTTCCCTTTGAGACCCTCCAAGGCAGCGATCGTATTTTGATAGATGTCGGTTCCAGGCAAAGGTGCCAGAGTAACAACAAGATCGCTCCTTGATCCTTCTATCAAACGTCTTAGTCCCTCCACTTCAAGTGTTGGATTAAGTGGAGAAATGACTCCTGCCGTCTCTCCTCCAATCATTAGGAAGAGTGTTTGAGGCAGATTGGGCAAGATTAGGTTCAGGCTACTATCACGTTCAATGCCGATAGAGCGGAGATAATTCGCGGTTTGGGTAATTTTGCCTAAAAATTCAGCGTAACTGTAGCTCACGCTTTTTTCGATGTCTTTGACCGACAAGAAGAATTGTAAGGCGATGGCTGAGGCATTCGAATTGGTGCTTCGAGCTACTAAGTCGTAGGTGTTTTCTGGCAAGCCCCTCTCTGCAAGAGGGACGCTCTCAATAGCGACGATGTCGGACAGATCTCTAATTCCCTGCATAAGCCGTTTGATGCACCAAAAGGGCTGGAGTCAAATACAATTGATCGTCAGTATAATACATTCCATTCATTCTTAATTCTTTTCGAAGCCATCTATTAAACTCACTCTGAATTGTACTGTCGGCTTTGGTTTAATAGATTAAGCGTGCATCGAGATATTGAGAATCTACAATCAGGCCTAGAACACCCCTAATTCGACAGCGAATATTCGACCGGGCAAAACGGTTCACGTCAAATGCGATGCATGCGGCTTAAGATGACAAGAAGCTGCAATAAGCTTACAAACACGGATAATCAGCATCTGAAAGAGATGCTCAAAACACCATCAGATGGAAAATAAGATCAATCAACAGAGGCTGTTTCTTGGTAGCTGCTTTGCTCTCATTACAACGGCTCTTTCATTCAGTATTCGAGCTGGCATTCTGCCACAGCTAGGAGAAGAACTTAGTTTGAGCGGCGAACAACTGGGATTTATCAATCAGATGTGGTTCCTTGGATTCCCGATCTCGATGGTGATTGGTGGTCTTATATACCACAAGGTTGGTGGCTCGATCATTATGAAGTTTGCCTTCTTGGCACACGCTATCGGTATTTTATTGACTATCTACGCTGGAAGCTATTCGGTTCTATTGATATCGACATTGCTCATCGGATTAGGCAACGGCTGTACAGAGGCGGCCTGTAATCCAATGATCGCCGATGCTTACAGCGGCAACGAGATGTCGAAGAAGATGAATCATTTTCACATGTGGTTCCCGGGCGGAATCGTAATAGGAAGTTTGATCTCACTTGGTATGACTACGATAGGATTGCCGTGGCAAGCTCAAATTTGGGTCATTTTGATTCCAACCCTCATTTATGCCTATATGTTTTGGGGTCAACTATGGCCAAGTGCGAAGGTACCAGAAGGGGGAACGATTAGCGGCAATTTGAAGGCCATGATTTCTCCACTTTTCATATTCATTATCGCCTGTATGGCACTTACTGCTATAACAGAATTCGGTCCTACTCAGTGGGTCGAGTTGATTCTTAGCAGTAGTGGAGCGCAACCACTTCTTGTTCTTGCATTGATCACTGGAACAATGGCGGTAGCAAGATTCTTTGGTGGTGAAGTTGTTCAAAAGTTCGACACTACAGGAGTTCTTTGGGGATCAGCAATACTAGCTACTTTGGGAATCTTCCTGCTTACGACTCTGACTGGAGGATTGGTTTATGTCGCAGCTTTTGTGTTTGCTCTTGGAATCGCCTATTTCTGGCCCAACATGCTTGGATTCGTGGCCGAGCATATTCCGGCGAGTGGCGCTCTAGGTCTTTCCTTGGTTGGCGCCATGGGAATGTTCTCTTCCTCAATCTTTCAGCCAATCATTGGTCGATGGATTGATTCGAACAGAGCAGAGGGAACTGCGCAAGGTCTGGCAGAAGGCGCTCTGGAATTATTTACCGGACAGGAGACTTTGAGTACGATGATTCTTTTCCCCGGTATTCTGATAGTTGCTTTTGGTGTCCTCTACTTCTGGGTTAAGAGAAGGTCGTCGACTCCAGCTATTGCCTAGAAGACAAGACAGAAAGGCCAGATAAGCTAGATTGGCATAAAAAAAGCCCCGCGAAAACTCGCGGGGCTTTTTTGTTGTGGCTGTCCCAAAGCCTGTTAGCCAAAAAGACCATGCCTTGTCTGACTAAGGACTAACAATCTAGTACTTAGATGCTAGTGAATCCAATTTCTTTGTGCCGGCCATCGCAAAAAGGTTTGTTTTCTGAGGCTCCACAGCGACAGAGGGCCGCTTTGGTCCCTGAGAAAAGCATATCGCCGCTGGCACCAAAGACTTCAAAATTCCCAGTTAATAGAAGAGGGCCATTGTCGGCTTGCTTGATATCTAGATCTCCGACCGCAACAAGCTCTTCAATTTTGCTTGTATCAATAACCGGTTTTCCCGGATCCTTGAATCCCGCTTCCTTATGTGCATTGTCGCAATAAGGTTTGTTTTTGGATTTGCCACATCGGCAGAGGCTAAGTCGGGTTTGGCAGGTGTCGGCACCGTCAACATTAATATCACCCCTCACAAAAAGTGGTCCATTAGGGCGGATTGTAACTTTATTCTCACCGGGCGCTTCCATTTTTGATGCATCTTCAATCTGATATTGTAGCGCACCCGACGGACATCTTTTTATTGTCTTGATCAATTTTTCAGCTTCTCCCTCATCAGGCTGAATCCATGGTTTTTTATCCAGATTAAATACATCTGGTGAACCCATCAAACAGCGGCCAGCATGGATGCAGGTTTTTAGGTCAAAACTGACGGCAATTGATTCCCCTTTATAGTTTCTTCTACTCATCTTTCTAGCTCATCTGGCTTATCTAGCACGCCTATTACTTATGGCTCTCTTAGCCGATCTGGCTTATTTGGCGAGGCTAGTTTTGATTGATTTAGGTCTGGCTCATTCTACTCAATTTCCAGCACTGATTCCAGAAGAAATTGATGTACATTCTTCCTTGACACCGCCTTGAACTAGGCAGAAGAGCCAGATTTGCTTGAAGCTCCAGAAAAGCCAGTTTAATTCATCTTTCTTTCGGACAGATTGTTTGGCTAAGGAGGCAGATTTATCTAGTTTTGGCGGAAGTTCGTTGGCAGAAGCATACGGTAGCACCCACGTTCATAACCCAAAGGCGTGACACAGACGGATTTGTGCGGGTGATACGTTTTAGTACATGTTAGAAACAATACTTTTCTTTTTATTTGGAGGCCTGGCAATTGTAGCGGGAATTGGGATGTTGTCGTCCCAGAATCCTATCAATTCAGCACTTTGGCTCATTCTCAATTTCTTTTGCATCGCAAGTCTCTACTTGATGCTGAATGCGCAGTTTATCGGCATAATTCAAATTCTAGTCTACGCTGGCGCGATCATGGTCTTAGTGCTCTTTGTGATCATGTTATTGAATCTGGGGACTTTTCCTCAGAAGGATGAGATAAACTGGAAGAAAATTGCTGGCTTTCTGGCCAGCGTTGGAGTACTAGCTTTCATATTGGCGATCGTTGCCCAGAGTTTTGACCTAGGTATCGGCGAAGAGTTAGCAGCAAATTCCGTTGAACTTGGAGACCCGAAAACTCTTGGAAAAGAACTGTTTACCCGATATGCTCTCATGGTAGAGGTGATCGGAATACTACTTTTGGCTGCTACTGTCGGTGCGGTATTGCTTGCAAAGAAGAGGTTGGTCTAAGCGATGGAAATTACCCTGAATTGGTATTTGTCCCTGAGCGCAATTCTTTTCACGATTGGTGTTATGGGTGTTTTGCTTAGGCGAAATGTCATAATCGTTTTTATGTCGATCGAATTGATGCTCAATTCTGTGAATTTGACTCTCGTGGCCTTTAGCCAATATTTGGGAGATCCGGGAGGCCAAATACTGGTCTTTTTTGTGATCGCCGTGGCAGCTGCTGAAGCCGCCGTTGGTCTAGCGATTGTTATAGCACTATTTAGGCACCTCGAGACGGTCAATATTAATGATATCAATCTTCTCAAATGGTAAGCCTCTTCCTTTTGACTGACGACTGATATCTGACGACCTCCTTTATGGACTTTAAAGTACTTCTCATACTTCTTCTCCCACTAGCAGGGGCTACGATCAATGGTTTGGTCGGACTTTTTGCTCCTGGCTACAGGAAAAATGAGAGCCTCATTGGTTGGCTTGCCACGGCTTGCGTGGCGATACCCTTTGTTCTTACCGCTACACTCTTCTTTGGTGCACATGGGACTGAGGTAGTAACCTTTTACCAGTGGGCTGCTGTCGGAGATTTCAGCATTGACGTTGCTTTTAGATTGGATCAACTGTCCCTCTTGATGACGATGATCGTCACCGGGGTTGGAGCCTTGATTCATGTATATTCGATTGGCTATATGCATGGAGACGATGGATTCTGGCGTTTCTTTGCCTATCTCAATCTCTTTATATTCATGATGCTCAATCTCGTATTGAGTGACAATCTCGTCGGCCTTTTTCTAGGATGGGAGGGAGTTGGTCTCTGCTCTTATCTACTGATCGGGTTCTGGTACACCGACCTGAATAACAGCTCGGCCGCTATGAAGGCCTTTATCGTCAACAGAATTGGCGATTTTGCATTCTTGATAGCCATGTTCATCATCGTCAAGGAAGTTGGAGCGCTTGATTTCGATTCCGTCATGGCCGGTGCATCG
The DNA here is from genome assembly GCA_965250215.1 of Rhodothermales bacterium. GTDB lineage: Bacteria > Bacteroidota > Rhodothermia > Rhodothermales > DATKEJ01 > CBDFNN01. The sequence goes on from CBDFNN010000004.1 coordinate 2,125,041, forward strand.
AACATGTCTGCCTCGACCGTTTCTTGGGTTGTTGGGCTAATGTTCATAGGAGCTACTGGAAAGAGCGCTCAGATCCCTCTTTATACTTGGCTTCCAGATGCCATGGCAGGACCGACACCCGTGTCGGCATTGATCCACGCGGCTACAATGGTTACAAGTGGCTTGTACCTTCTGGCTCGAATGTCGCCAGTGGTACTTGAGGCGCCTGTTGTTATGATGATCATTGCCTTGGTTGGTGGTTTTACAGCAATCTTTGCTGCCACAATTGCCATTGCCCAAAACGATATCAAAAAAGTACTTGCTTACTCTACTGTTTCCCAACTTGGCTACATGTTTTTAGCTACCGGTTGCGGTGCCTTTTTTGTGGCGATTTTCCATGTCATGACACACGCTTTTTTCAAAGCCTGTCTCTTTCTCGGATCTGGAAGTGTGATTCACGCGATGCATCATGTGGAGCATGAGCTCGAGCACAATGGTCACGAAGAGCATTTCGATCCTCAAGATATGAGGACGATGGGTGGCTTGAAGAAATATATGCCCTCGACCTACTGGACTTTCCTCATCGCGACCTTTGCTATTTCAGGATTTCCACTTCTCGCTGGATTTTTCTCGAAAGACGAGATCCTATTTAAAGTATTTCAAGAAGGATACGGTGGCAGCAATGTAGGCTATATGCTGTGGGGATTTGGCATAGTCACGGCCTTGTTGACAGCTTTTTATATGACTCGCGCTTTGATATTGACCTTCCATGGTGAAGAAAGATGGCCAGATGCCGATAAGATTCATCCTCATGAGTCACCATGGACCATGACCTTACCTTTGTGGGTTCTTGGTGGATTGTCGATCGGTGCTGGATGGCTCGGTGTGCCGCACCTATTCGAAAAATACTTTGGCATGAGCTCCTGGATTCACCACTTCTTGGGTGGGTCTTTTGGAGGTCCCGTTGCTGAGCGAATGGATGTTGCAGAGATCTCAGCCGGATTGGAGACTATTTTGATTGCGATTGGAGCGTCTGTAGGAATTATTGGAATCGCCTTTGCTTGGATAAAGTATTCAAAGCAAGGAGTTGAATTCGATGAATCGGTTAAGAGTCGTTTTGGAGGACTTTACAGGCTTTGGGAAAACAAATACTACGTTGATGAGATCTATCAAAAAATATTCGTGGGACCTCTTGTCAACTTTTCAGAGAAGGGCCTTGCCGTTTTTGATTCCTCTGTGATCGATGGAGCGGTCAATGGTGTCGGAAATTTGGCGACGAACATCGGAGATTTATTCAGGAAGAGTCAAACCGGAGTAGTTCAGAACTATGCACTTGCGATCGCCACGGGTGTGGTCATGGTGCTTGGTGTTCTCTTTTTCTTCGTAACGCAGTAGGCGAACATAGTACATGTCGAGTAGCGCATTCATTCCTTACATCACCTCTTGGGTCATTTTCATTCCACTCATTGGAATGTTGGCTCTGCTTTTCATTAAATCGGAGGAAGTAATAAAGACCATTTCTTTGGTGACCACTGTCATTGCGTTGATGGCATCGATGGCTCTATACCAAGGATATGACGCATCACTATCTGGAGCTCAACTGGTCGACCTTGGTGCTCAGTGGATGGGCGATATCGATATAAAATACTTTGTTGGAATCGATGGGCTCAACATTCTTTTGATTCTTTTGACGACGATTCTCGGCCCTATCGTTGTTCTCTGCTCCTGGACCTACATAAAGAAAAATGTCAAGGGCTACTTCGCACTACTACTCTTGCTTCAGACAGGGGTGACGGGTGTTTTCGCATCTTTCGATGTTATACTCTTTTACATCTTCTTTGAGCTGACTCTCATTCCGATGTACTTCATCATCGGTATTTGGGGAGGGGAAAACAGGGTCTACGCAGCGATCAAGTTTGTGCTCTATACGCTAGTAGGATCGATCTTGATGTTGGCTGGCATAATCTATCTTGGATATGTTGCAGGTGATGTTGTAAATGGCGGAGTCTTTACGGCAGACTGGTACAAGTTGATAAAGGTCGGCTTGCCGATGGGCACGCAAACCTGGTTATTTGGCGTCTTCGCATTGGCTTTCTGCATTAAGGTCCCATTATTTCCTCTCCATACTTGGCTACCGGATGCACACGTCCAAGCTCCTACGGGTGGATCGGTTGTGTTAGCTGGTGTTTTGTTGAAAATGGGCACCTATGGTCTAGTCCGCTACTGCCTACCTTTTTTCCCAAATGCGGCACAAGAATATGCGATGATATTTGCTGTCCTAGCCGTTATCGGAATTGTCTATGGCGCTTTGGTTGCGGCAGTACAGAAGGATGCTAAGAAATTGGTTGCCTACTCCTCTGTTTCTCACCTGGGCTTCGTAGTCCTAGGAATCTTTGCCTTTGATCTCATAGGTCTGCAAGGAGCAATGATCCAAATGATCAATCATGGATTGTCGACTGGCGCACTCTTTATTATCGTTGGCATGCTCTATGAGAGGCGTCACACCCGATTGATGTCGGACTTTGGTGGAATCGCACGTTCAGTACCCATCTTGACCTTTTTCATGGTGTTCTCTGTTCTAGCATCCGTAGGCCTACCCGGCCTGAACGGATTTGTGGGAGAGTTCATGATCTTGGTAGGCTCTTTCAAGAGTAGCGTTATTGGAAGTCCAATTCTCATAGCGATTGCAACGACAGGAGTTATCTTCGCGGCCTTTTATCTGCTCTGGATGATCCACAAGATATTCTGGGGACCCCTTGATAAGGAAGAGAATCGCATCATGAAAGACCTCGATCAGCGAGAAATTGCACTGCTTATTCCTCTCGTGATCCTAATGCTTTGGCTTGGATTGGCACCTGGTCGATTCCTAAACGATAGTGAAGTAGCCTCTCGAGATCTGTTAGAGAATATCGAGATAAAGAGAACCGCCATCGAATCTCCGAACTTTGACTCTCCGGCTGAGATACCAAACATTAAAGCTTTCTACGAGACCGGAGCCACAGAGTAGAATTACTTCGAGATTACAGAAGGAGACTCTAGTGTAAAAGAGGGCATGCACTCTCGATGTCCCGTTTCTACCAGGCAAGTCCTTAGGTTTGCAGTCGATTTACTCTGGTCTTTCTTGACGAAAGAACTATGGTTAGCACGCCGTACTTTGTTAAAGTCGAGTTTGTCCCAAACTGCTGTAACCAGCCCTAGAAGTATTTCATGATCGGGTCTAAGCCTGGATAATTTAAGCTAGCTATTTCCGACTGGCAGCTAAGCTCTCAGATCTGATTTATCCGACGACACACCAGTCGAAACTCATTACACATAATTAGTCGTGGAGATAGAATTTGAAATTAACGGATCAGCAACAGTTGTTGATATCGATCCAGACATGCCACTACTCTGGGTCATTCGAGACGAGCTGGATTTAAAGGCAACGAAGTATGGCTGTGGCCGAGGAATTTGTGGTGCCTGCTCAATTCATGTAGATGGCGACGTCGTTCGATCCTGTTCATATCCCGTCAGATTGGTTGCGGGTAAAAAGGTAACGACTCTCGAGGGATTGTCACCCAATCCAGACGACCTTCATCCTATTCAAGCGGCATGGATAGAGGAAAACGTCCCTCAGTGCGGATACTGTCAGCCAGGATTCATGATGGCGGCGGCAAAGCTCCTAGATGATTTCGAATCACCAAGCGATGAGGACATTCATGACAATATCAGCAACATTTGCCGATGTGGGACTCAGTTCCGAATCATGAAAGCCATTCATCGGGCAGCGGAGCTCAAGTCGGAAAAGGAGGGAGGCGATGCTTAAATCAACATCGAAAGGCAAATCTAAAGTCAATTCAAAAGGGAGAGAAGGTAAAAAGTCCCGACGCTGGTTTCTAAAGAGTAGCGGAATCGTCTTAGGTAGCAGCGTGATAGGAATCTATTTCGGGCGCGACTTTCTCAGAAGGAAAGCTACCGAATTTGCCGGCGAGTTTTATTCACCTTCTGGGGTTTCTGAGTTCAGGCCTGATATCTGGTTTGAAATCATGGCCGAAAATCGGATAAAATTGCACTCACCAAAAATGGAGATGGGCCAAGGCGTTTTCACCGGTCTCGCCATGATGGCGGCCGAAGAGCTAGAAGTCGACCTAGCTTTAATCGAGGTCGTCCCGGCTTCGACTTTGCTTGGTCTTTCCGATATGTTAGGAACGGGTGGGAGCTCGAGTACCGCCGCACTTTTCATCCCGTTGAGAGAAACGGCTGCAACCATGCGCGAGATGCTACGCATAGCTGCGGCTAAGAAATGGTCTGTCTCTTTGGATAGCGTCAGCGTGCGAAATGGAATTCTGACAAGCGGATCAAATGAAAGCACCTATTACGAGGTCTCTCAATCGCAGACGGAGTGGGAAATACCAGATGCACCAAAGTTGAAAGATTCGTCTTCATTTAAGATCATCGGTACCCATCGGAAGCGTGTTGATTTGGAGCCAAAGGTCATGGGTGAGCCCATCTTTGGAATCGATCAATCCCTACCTGGTATGCTTTACACCACGGTCCTGAGATCTCCATTTCTTGGCGCAAAGAGAGGAACAACAGATATAGCCGCTGCCAAGGCTTTTCCGGGTGTACTTCGAATTCTTGTGATTGAAGAAATGATGGCTGTAGTCGCAGAGACACGATATGCAGCCGAGATGGGTCTTCGGAAATTAAATGCGCAGTGGGATATTGATACAAAGTGGGAGCAGGCGGATATCGATACCTTGATGTCTGAGGGGACTGGCACGATGGTGACGATTCAGAAGGAGGGATCGATTGATGCTTTAGAGGAAAATGAGTCTTTGATTGAGCAAGAATACAGGACCCCTGCAGCTGCTCACGCGCAAATCGAGCCCAATGGAACCATCGCTCATGTGACAGAAGATCACGCCCTGATCATCACCGGGACTCAAAACCCGAACTATGTTCTCGGTGAAGTCGCTGATGCGCTTGATATGGACAAGGACAATGTTGAAATTCGACCCGCACACATCGGAGGAGGATTCGGTCGACGATTTTTCCTCAGTACATCTGTCGATGCGGCGATGATTTCGAAGGAGATGAATGCTCCGGTCCAATTATTCCGAACTAGAGAGGAGGAATTCTTCAATGGCTACCATCGCCCTCCAACGAGACATCGATTGTCGGCGGTGCTGAGCGAAGACGGAAATGTAGAAGCCATCAATCATCTCCTGGTGTCCGGTGACATGGTCTTGAAGGCACTTGGGTCCATCGCAACAACGGTGCTTGGTGCGGATACATTTTCTGCTGGACATGGTGCTAGGTTTATGTATTCCTTTGAGAATCGGCATGCTAGAATGCGCCAAGAATACATGCCATACAGCACGGGTATTTGGAGAGGGGTCGGCATGTTTGCAAATAGCTTTGCCGTCGAGTCCTTCATGGATGAACTTGCTTTGAAAGCCGGACGTGATCCTTTGCAATTTCGACTCGATTATCTGACGGAGGACAAGCCTCGTGTTCGGAGAATGCGCAAGGTTCTTGAGCGACTCCGAGATGAATGTGACTGGGCCGGATCAGCTCAAGAGGGAGTAGGACGTGGCATCGCATGTGCGGAAGATCGAGGTACGGTGGTCGCGGCCTACATTGAGGTATACAGGAAGAGCGGTGATATTAAGGTCAAGAAGATTCTTCAAGTTATCGATCCTGGAGTGTCTATCAATCCGGAAGGTATACGAACCCAAGTCGAGGGCGCTAGCATGATGGGTCTCAGCGCGACATTGTACGAGAGCCTGTCTGTGAGAGATGGTTCGATGTCCGCTTCGAACTATCATCAATATCCTATGGCTCGTCTTTCAGATACGCCAGAGGATATAAGAACAGTGATCGTCGAAGGTTCAGAAAGACCCTACGGAGTAGGGGAGCCACCAATTGCTGTGATCTCACCAGCGATCGCGAACGCTATGTTTGACCTTACTGGAGACCGAAAGCGCTCGCTTCCTTTGTTGGGCTAATTATGAGCACCCATTCAATAACGAAGTAAATCCTTGCTAGAGGAATGACTGCATTTCATTGCGTAGTTGTAGATGAAATCCACAAGGCTTGATTAAGTATATGGACAATATCTTGGCCTAGTTTGCCTTATCGAACGAGTAAGGAATGAGAATTGACTTGGTACGTCCAAGTAGTACTAGTGACCAGTGTAGTCATTCCCCAAAAATCAACAGCACATATTTTGAGCTCTCAAAAGCCGATCCTTTTCACCCTCTTGATATTGATTCTCTCGACTGGTGTGAGTCTTGCGCAGAGTCCCAACATACTCCTAGTTATCGCTGATGACATGGGTCTCGATCCAAGTCCGGGATTTCTAACAGGACCTACAAAGGCGAACATGCCCACACTCGATTCGCTGAGAACTGTCGGACTGAGCTTTATCAATGTTTGGTCGAGTCCTACATGTTCTCCTTCTCGTTCGTCAATATTGACGGGTAAATACGCATCAACTACCGGCGTCCTAGAACCAGGTGATATCTTGTCAACGGATGAGCAAAGTTTGTTCGAATTGATAGACGAGCAATCCAACGGGGCCTACGCCACGAGTTTAATTGGAAAGTGGCATCTAGGTGGTTCTGTAAATCAAAATTCAGACTACCCTGAACAATTTGGGATGGATCACTTTTCGGGCATCCTAGGTGGAGGACTGGGAGACTATGAAAATTGGAATCTAACTTCAGCCGGGCAGACAAGCACGAGTATAGAATATGTAACAACAAAACTAACCGACCTTGCTATAGATTGGATTGCCCAGCAAGCAAACAATCCTTGGTTCACATGGCTGGCCTACAATGCGCCTCACACACCCTTCCATCTGCCACCTTCCGATTTGCACTCGCAAGGAGCCCTATCTGGAACAGACGCGGATATTCAGTCCAATCCCTTGCCCTACTATCTGGCGGCGATAGAGGCATTAGATCATGAGCTCGGGAGACTTATCGCAAGTATTCCTCCCAGTGTACGAGAGAATACAATTATTATTTTCGTTGGCGACAACGGCACGCCCGGCCAGGTTGCACAAGCACCCTTTAGCAGAGACAAGGCCAAGGGCAGTCTCTATCAAGGAGGCGTAAATGTCCCGATGGTTATCAGTGGAGCTGGCGTTTCTCGAAGCGGACAGGCCGACGATGCTTTGATAGGCTTTACCGATCTGTTTGCCACTGTCGCAGAGATGAGTGGTGCCGTCATGCCAGAAATCCATGACAGTCGAAGTTTTAACTTTCTCTTGGATGGCGCTAACGGAGACGAGCGAGCTTGTGCCTATGCGGAATCGCTTGATGGATGGACCGCAAGAGATCCGCAGTTCAAATACATCAGTATTGGAAATGGTACTGAAGAGTTTTACGATTTGCTTGCCGATTCGGAAGAGACGAATAGCCTGATTGGCTCGTCCTTGAGCGATACACAGCAAGCTGCATTGGAGAAACTAAAAGACCCGATCTCTGAAAACTCGATGTGTCAGGTCATTTCTACCGCCGAGAGTTCTGAATCGCCCTCCGGAGTTTCTGAGTTTCAACTTTACCCAAATCCGAGCAACTCGCAAGTTACGGTCGAGACTTCTGAGACTAAGCGAAGTGCTTATCAACTTTTCGATCTACAGGGGAGGCATGTGGATACAGGCTTCTTGGACCAAGGAAAAAACACAATTTCTCTTGAGCGTTTTCCCAAAGGGGTCTATTTCTTAAAGGCCAGTGGGCAGACGAAAAAAATATTCTACAATTAGCCCTTTGGACATTCCAAGGATATCAGGTCATTTCCAAGTAGAACCAAGCTCCGATTATTTGCCAAAAAAGATTCCAATCGGCAGCAGCCGATAGCTGATTCCGAAATGCGTACCGGGGGCATCATCTGTAGCAAAATAGAGGCCCCAGTTTTTGCCGGGGAAAAATCCAGGATAGATATTCAGGTGCAAATCTAGATCGTCTACACCGGTCTGAGTGATGGAGAGTAGGAGGGAGTCATCTTGATCGATGTGGAATACAAAGTGCGGCTTTAGGTCTGGATAGACCCATCGTTGTTGAAGTCGAATCGATTCAACGAGTCGATTCGCCTGAAGTCCAAAGCCGGCGCTATAATTTCTGCCGTCATCGGCTTTGTAGGACAAGCCCCCCGTTGTATCGATTCCCCAACCCACAAACAAATCAAATCGGTCCGACTTTGGCATTTTGAATTTGATAATGTATTGCTCTCCTGCATTTCCGAGGATACCGTTGTAGGGATTGAACATCGGTTGTGGAGGCCAATAGGAAAGTCTCAAATCCGACCAGAAATTGGCCACTGTATCCGAGCTAAAAAGAAACCAACCTATCGGATTGAAGATGTAGAAGTCCGCAATATGATCAGGGGAGTTGCCTTCATAAGGTCCAATTTCCACAACTTCGTTCATGTATTGATAGGAGGCCGTCGTAAGTATGGAAAATAGTTTTGGATAGGGAGCACCTTGATAATCGTACCATTCTTCCAGCTTGCGAACCAGCATGCCTTCACCGATGATGTGCAAGGCGTAATTGGGGTACCAAGCAGCACGGGTTGAACTCGCGTTCAAGGGAAAGACTTCATCGGTCCAAAAATTCCGGCCTTCGATCGCGTTGTAGCCTTCGATGATTTCCCGGGGGTGTCGTAAATGTCTGTTTAGATTTCGTATCGCTTGCCGGAAGGGGATGTCTAAGACGTGTCGCGTATCGAAATTATTTCGAAGCACATTGAAAGCCTCGTTTACAAAGACCGAGCCCGGGTTGAACATACCCTCGGTTCCGAATTTGTTATTCGGTTTATAGAAGACGTAGCTCGAGTCTCGATTACAACAGTCCTCCTGAGCTTGACCAACAAGATTTGAAACCGGCACTAGAAGAATTGCCAGAGCTAGAATGCCGAGGATAGTCTTGATGGGGGAAAAGGTGATAGGGGTTAGGTGGCCAAGATACTATTTTGACAGCCAACCGGGCTGGCCATTCCGAATGCCCCCAAGTAAGTTTAGCTAAGACTAGCTTACCAACCAGTAGAAAAGGCCGACGCAGAGAATCCCGAGTCCACAAGCAAAACCGATCGAGAAAGCATTTCGCTCAAACGAGGAATAGTGAATAAAAGCCCGATGATCTTTCTCCTCCTGGGACAGCCCTTGCAAGGCCCAGACTGGAGCGAGCAAGCCGTGAAGAATCCGAACCGGACCATTACTGGCAAAGCTGGCCAATGAAGACGCGACGCCATCGATGACCAATTTCTTACTTCCCTTATTTAGGAAGCTACTCAACTTGTCAAATGCATCGACCGCCCAAGAGGCACCCTTGCGATAGAACCAGTCGAAGTCCAGATTTGTCGCCCGTTTCTCTGCCGGATAGACACCTCCAAGAAGTAGCAAGCAGAAGGCGAGCCCCGCGAAAACCAAGAGCTGCATGCTCGTGATAACGTGGCCGACTGTATAAGGAATGTAAGGTGCATCGTAAGGGAGGAGGGCATATAAATACTGCGGGAAGACGCCTATGAATACGCACAGGAAGGCAGCGACGCCCATGGCCAAACGCATCGTCATGGGAGCTTTCTCAACCTTATGCCCGCCGTCGTGCGAGAAGAAGGCAAAGAAGGGCACCTTGATTCCAGCATGTTCCAAGACACCGGCACTAGCAAAGAGCAAGACAAACCAGAGAATCATCATATTGCCCGTTGCTGCGGCTCCCACGACCATCGATTTCGAAATGAATCCACTGAATAAGGGGAAGCCAGAAATCGATAGAGCGCCAATGATACAGAAGACTGTCGTATAAGGCATCGACTTCCAAAGCCCGCCAAGATCTGTTGCCTTCGTAGATCCAACCCGATACATGACCGCACCCATCGACATGAACAAGAGCGCCTTGTAAATTATGTGGCTGAAGGCATGTGCCGCGACACCATTCAAGGACATAGAGGTGCCAATGCCAATTCCGATCATCATATAGCCCACCTGATTGATCAGGCTGAAAGAGAGAACCTTGCGAAGATCATTCTCAATCACCGCGAAAAAGACTGGAAAAGTCACCATGGCGCCACCAATCCACAAGAGCTCTTCAGTACCCGGGAAGGTCCGAGCCAGGGCATAGACCGCAGTCTTGGTTGTGAAGGCGCTCAGGACGACAGTACCGCCAATAGTAGCGGCCGGATAAGTGTCCGTCAACCAAGTGTGAACCAGTGGCCAAGCCGCGTTGATTCCCATTCCAAAGAACATGAAATAATGCCCCGTGCTATCGAGTGTCAACTTGGTCATCTCGAGACTCCCAGCATCGGCCACGTGCATGAGAATACCGGATAGAAGGATTAGACCTCCCGTCACGTGCATGATGATATATCGAAGTCCAGCTCCTAAAGACTTGTCCTCTTTGCGTGCCAAAACAAGGAAAACGGCCGGTAGAGTCAGCATCTCCCAGAAGACAAAGAAGGAGAGCCAGTCTCCTGCAAAGACGACCCCAATAGCCGATCCGGCATAGACACCTGCGGCTACAAATTCCAAGAGTGTGCCAATCTTCAACATATACAGCGTCCCTATAAAGAGCGCGATGTGGAAGATGTAGGCAAAGATCAAACTAAGTTTGTCGACCTGCCCCAGAATAATATCGTAGTCGAGAATCTGGAAGGTCCAGTAGGTGCCGACTTCCAGCCCGGTCAGGTTCATTATTCCCAAGATGGGCAGCAATAGCATGTAGCCATCCCGAAGCCGTCCCTTCAACAAAGGAATCAGCGCAGCGCCAATAATCAGCAGTATGCCTGGAGGGATACTAGGAATCATAATAGTCTTCCTTGCGAGATACTAAAGGACGAAGAATGTACTTGGAGAAATAGACCAAGAAGACGAACGAGGCGAAACCAAAGGCGCCGTAGAAAAGTGGCCAAGTCTCTACATCGAAATGCGGATGATCATTCGACCACACAAAATCGATCAGGGCAAGGATCACCGAGAGGGCAATCAAGCCCCAGACAAAGCGTCTGGCATTGGGATTGTTTTGTCCACTCATACTAGTGTCCACCTCCGCCGGTTGACATGAAAATGATAAAAACCAGATACACGATTAGTGCCGCCGCAACAACATAGAATGCTCGAGCAAAGCCTGGCCATGCATCGTGGTGAAGTTCGTCTGGTCCGTGTTGGATATCTGTCATGGAGCGTTACCGAATATTAGAGCAACCGACATCTCTGCCAGATCGAAAAACGGTTCTGGATAAAAGAAGAAAAATATTGAAGCACAAGCCGTGATCGCCAAAGGGATCACGCAGGCCATCGGAGCCTCTTTGAACAAGCCCCCTTCAGCCGCCTTTGCAGGTTTACCGAAAAAGAAGGTGATAATTATGGGGAAGAAGTAGCCCGCCTTTAACACGGACGAAGCTAGTAGAACAGCGACAAAAATGCCTTGCTCGGCTTGGAAGGCTCCGGTCACAAAAGTCCACTTGCTCATGAGTCCAGCCGTTGGTGGGAGACCAATAACACTCATGCACCCGATGACGAAAGCACCTGCTGTGATTGGCATGACCTTGCCGATTCCCGATAGTTCACTGATGTACTTCTTGTTGGTCGCTATGAAGAAGGCACCGGCACAGAAGAAGAGTGTAATCTTTCCGAAGGCGTGAAAAGCAATGTGAACCATGGCAGCCTGCATGGCCATCGGCGCTACAATAGATATCGCCAAAATGATATAGGCCAACTGGCCTATTGTTGAGAAAGCTAAGACTCTTTTAAGGTTGTCTTGCTTGTAGGCCATTAAGGAGGAGAGAATGAGAGTCACAGATGCAATCGTAGCAACCAAAGTGCTGGCGCTCATCGACCCCAAGGATAACGAGCTCATTAAGTCTGGTCCGAATACCTCTGTAATCACTCGGATTATGCTAAATACTCCGACCTTCACGACAGCCACAGCGTGCAACAAGGCACTCACAGGCGTTGGCGCGACCATGGCATTGGGCAACCACGAGTGGAAAGGCATCAAGGCTGACTTAGCAAAGCCGAAGACCAACATGATTAGTAGGACTATCAATACGGTGTTCGATGCATCACCTTCTAGGAAACCACCTGGTACAAAGTCCAAGTTTCCATTCAGATAGTAGATGATCAACATGGCAGGCAAGACCAATCCTAGCGAGGTGCTAAACAAATTGGTCAAGTACATTCGACCGGACTTCCTAGCCTCTTCATCTTGATGATGGGCCACCAGAGAATAGGTCGACAGCGATAGGGCTTCGTAGAAAAGGTAGAGCGTGAATAGATTTGCAGAGAAGGCCACGCCTATCGTTGAGAACAAGGCCAGTCCGAAATAGGCGTAGAATCGAGTTTGATTCTTCTCATGATGACCTCGCATATAGCCAATCGAGAACATCGTGGTCAGAATCCACAACGAAGAGGCCACCAAGGCGAAGATCATTCCAAGTCCGTCTATTCGAAGTTCGATTGGGACATTGGGCAATAGCTCTGTCACTACATATCTAAGCTCCGTACCTCCTACGACGGTGCTGTACTGACTTGCCACCATGAAGAAGAGCAAACCGGATACGGCGAAGATGCAAGCCTCCCTAATATTTGGCTGCTTCCTGAAAAGTAGGATCAAGGGAGGAGCCAGCAAAGGAATTGCTAGGATCAGAAGGGGTGTTATGGATTGAACAACTTCCATCTACTATATCGGGAGTATGGGGGTGATCAAACTTTCCACAACGTAGCTCGCTGATAATCCAAGGACTAAAATGCTAGCGGCTACAACGAGCAATGGAATAACCATCACGGCGGGTGCTTCATTCCAGACTTCGTCCAAATCGTCCGCCGTCGTTTCTGTTCGAATAAGAGCCGTCTCGATAATTCTAAACACCAACACAGCATTGATCAAACTCGCTGAGATGAGAGCGACAACAAACTGATATTGACCGGCCTCGATGGCTCCCGATATTAAGTACCACTTGCTAATGAATCCGCTAGTGGGTGGGATGCCAATAATCGTTAATAATCCCACGACAAAGCCGGCCATCGTCCAGGGCATCTTGACAAAGAGGTGGCGGAATTGAGTCAGAGTGTAATTGCCAGTCTTATAATAAATCGATCCCATCGCCATGAATAGACAAAGCGTCACTAAGACATCATTCAGAATGTGAAATGAGGCGCCAGTAAACCCAGTTTGATTGCCGAGCCAAAAGCCGCCAACCATGTAGCCAACCTCTGCCACAACGATATAGGTCAACATGCGCTTGATATCGTTTTGTGCTAAGGCATAAAGTCCTCCTGCTACAACTCCAATAGAGGCAATCCAGACCATGAGAGTATCGACGTGCATGAGTCCGAATATCCAAGAGGGATCAAAGACCCAGAACATCATCCGCGCCATGACATAGATCGTCACCTTTGTTGCAAGAGGAGAGATAAGCGTACTAACCGGATCGATCGCGGTCGTATAGGCATTGGGTAGCCATGAGTGCAATGGGAAAAGTCCCATCTTTATGAAGAGCCCAATCATGATCATAGCAAAGGCCACGAGCAAGGTCGGCGAGTCTTGAGCCAGTGGAATGATCTCTCGAAGCTGGGCCATGTTTAGCGAGCCCGTCTTTAGAAAGAGGTAGCCAACGCCCAGGAGATAAAGTCCCGCACCAATGGATCCAAGAATGATGTAGTGCAGAGCGGCAAGATTTGCTCGTCCTCCAGCAAGCGCAATCAATGCATAAGAGCTTAAAGCTACGATCTCGATCATCACATAGAGATTGAAAGCGTCTCCGGTGATCGTCATTCCTGCAAGTCCGGCTACTAACAAGAGATACAGGACTTGAAAGAAATTTTGCCGTTCTCCTAAGCTATCTTCCAGGAGTGGTATAGAATGAATCAGCGTGATCAAGGCGGTGAAGGCGACAAGTACTAATAAGCCGGCGTTCATTCTGTCAACAACAAACTCGATCCCATAGGGCGCCGTCCATCCACCCATTACATAGTGAATCGGATCTGGGGTCTTTAATACCTCTAACAACATCAAGACCGTAACTACGAGCAATCCAATCAATCCCAGCATTGAGACCGGAATAGCAAACTTGGGCTTTACCAAGCTAGCCGCACTCACGAGAAATGCTGTGAGCAGGGGAATAATGATTATTAGAACAGGGAGTTGGTCCATCTAGCTGATCTTCTCGAGTATTTCGTCCTCCTCCAATGATCCGTAATCATTGTAAAGATGCTGAATCATGACCAGAGCAAGACCCAATGTTGCTACGCCAACCACAATCGCAGTCAGCATGAGTACGTGGGGCAATGGATTTGTGTAGAGAGCGGCATCTACAACTTGATGTGCTGCTTCTGCAGCACCATGGCTGGCATCGACAACGGCTTCTGCGCCATGAGATAAATCAGCAGCAGCTTCGCCTTGTCTGCTTTCATGAATAATAATGGGGATCGTCGTCCCGCTTTTAACGCTGGATGCAATGTAGAAGAAGATTATTCCCGTTTGGAAGATGGCCATCCCGATGATCTTCTTGAACAAGTTCTTCTTGGCAATCATGGCCCAAAGCCCAATCATAATAAGAAGGATGATAGAGACGTAATTCCAATGTCCTAATGCTTCTGCCATCTACAGTCCCTCATCAAGTTTGCCATTGGAAGAAAGGTCGGCATAAATCGACGCCATGACGGCCATACAGGTCAGCGCAACTCCTACTTCTATCACAAAAATGAAAAAGGATCGTGCGGCGGGAGCAGCCATCCCAAATAGAGGCCCAAGTGCTCCATAGTCGAGAAAATTCTGGCCCAAGAGTACTGCGGCAAATCCGACTAAGGCATAAATAGCAACACCAATTGTGGATTGTATCACATGAGCTCGGGCTGATAGTCTCTCAAGAAGGAAGCGAAGATTGAAGGAGATAGCTAACATGATGAAGGCCGCACCTAGGATCACTCCTCCTTGGAATCCTCCGCCAGGACTGTGATGTCCATGGACGATGACGTATAGCGCAAAGAGCATGGCGACTGGAAAGAGCAGACGGCTAGTTGTTCTTACGATCAAGTCTCTCTGAACGGGCTGAACCAAAGGCTTGGGTCGTTCTCTAACAGAACGAAATCGATTGATGAAGGGAAGTCTTGATCTGCTACCTGAACTAGAAGGCAGGGGAGCCCGAAGCAAGAGAATTACTGCGATCCCGACACAAAAGACGACGATCGTCTCCAGCATGGTATCAAATCCTCGGTAGTCAGCAAGAACAGCCGAGACTATATTCGGTACGGTGGTCTCATCCAGAGTATGCTCCGCATAGTAGTTGGCCATCGTGCTGTGTGCTGCCGCGTTTGGATCTCCCCAAGTTGGGAAATCAGCGGTGGCAAGCAGCAAAAATGCGCCCGTTAGACAAACCGCTATGAAACTAAAGATTTTCAATCGTTTGTTTTTCTTGTCGTCCTTAGAATAGTCGCAATCATCAAGACGGTCGAAATACCCGCACCCACGGCAGCTTCCGTAAATGAAACATCGACGGCCCCAAGTGCTGCATATAAAAGGCACATTAGAAAGCTATAAGCGCCTAAAATGATGACTGCAGATAGTAAATCCTTTATCTGAATAGCAGCTATGGCGCTAATAAGGACTAAAACAGTTAGAGGAAGAAGAATTATTTCACTCATCGTATCTGTGGTCAATGTCCATGTCTTCACGTGTCCAGGCCTTCAATCCTATTTCATATCCTGCGTCGATCAAAGCATGGGAAGCCGTTGGGCTCGCCAGACTTATGAATAGTGATATAAACAATAACTTTAAGGCCACAAGTACGGTCGCGAGGGTCGGATCGTGCAGTATGTATACAGCAAAGCCCAGCAATATGAGGAAGCTTGAAAGGGTATCTCCTTTAGAAGCGGCATGGCTTCGAGTGTAGAAGTCGGGCAGTCGAATAATGCCTATCGCAACTCCTAGAAATACGATTACACCGAGTGAGATTAGTATGATGGAGAGAATATTAATCATACGCTCGCCTCAGCTTGTTCTTGGGCAATCAGGGCTTCTTCATCCAGTTGTATTTTCCTGCGTTGAAGAAATCGAGCAGCGGCTAAGGAGCCAATAAAATTCAGAAGGGCATATGTGAGCGCTAGATCGACGAACATATCCAGTCGATCAAATAATGCCCCAATTATGAGCAATAGAACAGTCGTTTTGGCGCCAATTATGTTCACGCCGATCATTCTGTCGATAATAGTAGGGCCTATCACCACACGGTAAAGCACCGGTAGCATAAGGAGCAGCAAGGCTATTCCGACTATTTCGAAGTAGGCATGCATCTATTGACCCGGCTCAAAAACTGCGGCGATCCGCTTTTCCATATCGCCCGGAAGACTATCTGCCATTTCTCCAGTCAGTGCATGACAGACAAACTCGTCTCCCTCAATCCGGATGGTAACCGTTCCTGGTGTCAAGGTTATCGAGTTGGCAAAGACCCACTTGGAAAAGTCGTCTTTTAGTGACGTTTTGAATCGAAAAATCTTTGGGGTGATTTGCTCATTGACTTTTGGATGAAAGACGAGCTTTAGCACACTGATGTTTGCCATTAGTATTTGGCCAATAAGCCAGAAAATATAGCCCACAAATCGGAAGCCCTGGCTAAGCCGTCCACCAAGACTGAGTCTATCGTCCTGAAATAAAAGGTCATGGGAAACGAATGCGACCAAGAGAGAGGAGAAGGCACCAAGAACCAAATGGAAGGCGTCGAATCTTCCGGAGAAGATTATCCATAGGAGGTAAAGAAGGATGGCTGTTATGAAAAACAAGAGCGCTTAAAATAGGGTTCTTCTATGACTGCGATGAAGGTAACAGGCCGACCGCACCCATGCAAGAAAATGATTCTATTTGAAGTCACTTATGCCAATAATTGAATTAGTGAATCAGATGAAGCTGTTTTGTCCCGTTAAAAGTTGAGCCTCGAATGACACAGAAATAGATACCTGGGGACAATGAACTCCCGTCAATCTCTAATACGTTTCTACTGTTGGCAGAGATTGATCCTTCAAAGAGTCTGTTAACGCTTCTTCCGATGGTGTCCATCAAGTCAATTTGCACCCATTGATCGACTGAAACGGTGAATTGTAAGGTGGCAGATGAATAGAAAGGGTTAGGATAGACTTCTGAGAGCCAAAACTCATCCTCGATCTCAAAAAGCACCTCAATCTCTGGGCTGTACTCGAAGGTTCCGTCGAAGTCAATCTGCATGAGTCGGAAAAAATGCATTCCAGGTGATGTGGGGGAGAACTCATAGTCATAGTCTTGCATTTCGTCTGTTGTGCCTCTTCCCTCCACAAAACTAATCGTCGACCACAGTCCGTCCCGGACGAAAGATTCTAGCATTGAATGTTGCACCTCAAATCCGGCGTTATTGTGCTCACTCAGGGTAGTCCATTTTAATTGTATTCTCTTGGTACCCGTTTTGTCCCTGTCTATTTCTGCCTCAAAGGAAGCCAGTTCTACAGGCAAAACAAGAGCCCCTCGGGGTGCCATGGCGACTTCTGCGCTGTTAAATGTAGTTGTGCTCACATCGCCGCAAGTCAAGACCCCGACCCCATTGTTCAGGCAATTCCTGTTTCTCTCCACACTGTTGGCCACTATGACCTCTGGACCATCGGTGTTGTCCACGTCACCAACACCAATGCTTTCCGTTCTGCCGGCAATGGCCGAGAGATCAGAACACGTGAATCCTGGTGTAGGGCGCGTCCCGTTGTTCAGACAGACGCGATTTCTCTCTCCGAAGTTGCCAAAAGCTAGATCTGGGCCATTCAAACTGTCAAAATCGCCGAGGTCTGAGCCCAGAGTTCGTCCCGTGTCAAGGCTAACATCTGAGCAAGTAAATACACCAGAGCCATTATTTAGACAAAAGGTATTTTTTTGAAATGAGTTACCGAAAACAAGATCTAAAGGGCCATCTTCATTGATATCCCCGATTGCTACCTCAACGCTGTTATTTATCGCGCTACTCACGTTTGAGCAGGTGAAGACTCCCAATCCATTGTTTAAACAAACTCTGTTTGGCTGAGCGATGTTCGAAAAGACTAAATCTAATCCATTGGTACCATCAAGATTTGCGGCGGCGACACTGCGGGTATCATTGCCGTCCGTGGAGACATTCGAGCAGGTAAAGCTCCCACTTCCGTTATTAAGGCAGACTTTATTTTCCGTTGAAGTAAAGTTTGCAATCGCAAAATCTATCCCGTTGACTCCGTCAAAGTCCCCAACAGCCACGTCTAGTGAATTATTTGATTGGGTATTGACATCGGAACACGTAAATGTCCCTACGCCGCTGTTTAGACAGATTCGGTTTCTCTGGTTCCGATTCGCAAAAGCGATATCAGCTCCCGGATTTCCATCTAATTCAGCTATGTCCACACCAATAGTGTCGAAGGCATCTGTACTTACATCAGCACAGGTGTAGGTGGGCGGACTCATCCCATCATTTAGGCAAATCCTATTTCTCTGATTACTGTAGTTGGCAAAAACAAGGTCTAAGGGCTGCGCAAATAGCGAAAGATTGGTTATTCCTAGGCTCGCGGCGAAGAGAATTGCAATGGATCGATTTTTCATGATGAATCGGGTGAAAGATTCTTAGAGAAATTCCAAAGAGTAGGCCAAGACAATGTATAAGCCTGAATAGATGAAAATCAACACTTGGGAGATTTATAGCCCATCTCCCTTTATCTCGGCGAACGATTATCTGAACGTTTGGCTGCCCAACAAGGGAGGTCCTGCTGGATACCACTATGGAGACTTCAATTTAAGTAGCGACGTCACCTCCTTTGATTGCCTAAATGTCTGGTTGCCTTCCAACGGTCAGGCCTCGCATTACCCTGAAAGCTTGTATGTGCTGCACGAGTCGGCATCGTCATCCCTCGCATTGCGCAGTTCATTGGAGATTTGAACTGCAAGATCTCTCAGCCCACCTGACGGTCTCCTCGCTACCACGTGTTCTGTGATTTGCCAAAGTTTTCACCCTCTATTCCTTTTTTCACGTGTGAGAGATTTGTATTCTTGGATTGAATTTTATTCTATGAGAGAAGCACTAAATACAGACGAGATAGAAGACAGGCTTTCTGACTTGGATGGCTGGTCTTTTGGCGATGACAGCCTTTTGAAGGAGTTTAGTTTTACGAATTTCCGCGAGGCAATCGCCTTTCTCTTGAAAGTCTCATTTGAAGCAGAAGAACTATTTCACCATCCCGAGATTTTCAATGTTTACAACACTGTGAAGCTGACACTCAGAACTCACGATGCAGGTAACAAAGTAAGTGACTTGGATTTTCAATTAGCCAGGGCAATTGATGCCTTGAGCGCAGACCAATAGTATGTACGATTCCTTAGGCGCTGACGTCCTGTCGATCTATCCCATGCTCATAGTGGGTTTGATGGGCATCATTGTAATTGTCATCGATTGCTTTAACAATGACTCTAAGCTAATTCCCTTTTTGGCTATCGCAGCGCTTCTGACTGCCGGTGTAGTTGAGTTTGCCCATATGGGATCCACGGGTTTTTCTTTTATGAATACCGTCAGAGTGGGAGGGATTGCTTCATACATCAATATCGTGCTGATCATTTCAGCTGGAATCAGTATTGCATTGTCCGTTCCCTATCTGGAGCAGATCAAGCATAACTATGGAGAAGTCTACGCTCTGATTTTGTTTGCCACCTTGGGAGCCATGGTGCTGGCCTCGGCCAACAATATGATCGTTGTCTTTGTTGGTCTGGAAACGATGTCGATCTGCCTATATATTTTGGCAGGTCTCGTTCGGGATGAACTTGGCTCTGTTGAGAGTGCTCTGAAGTATTTCTTGCTAGGAGCTTTTTCAACTGGCTTTTTTCTTTACGGAATCGCACTCATTTATGGCGCAACAGGCACGATGTCTCTACCAGGTATTGCCGCAGCTCTCCTTGCCAATGGCTATAGCATGATGTTCTGGCTCGGTCTGGCTCTACTCTTGGTAGGCTTTTTCTTCAAAGTTGCAGCGGTACCCTTTCATATGTGGACTCCAGATGTTTATCAAGGGGCTCCGACAACACTCACCGGATTCATGGCAACGGCCTCGAAAGCCGCAGCCTTTGCCTCTCTGCTCATCATTCTTTGGCATCTATTCCCAGCTCAAAACTTGGCGGTAAGCAATCTTCTCGCCGTTGTTGCAGTCATAACCATGGTGGTTGGGAATTTCCTCGCTATTAAGCAGGACAACGTGAAGCGGATGCTTGCCTATTCATCGGTGGCCCATGCGGGTTATATCTTAGTAGGTCTTGTATCAGGAAATGCAGAGGGATATTCCGGTGTTCTATTCTACCTCTTGATATATACTCTGATGAACCTAGGTGCCTTTGGCGTTATGGCGATACTCGAATGGGATGAGCAGCTTGGAAGAGTTCAAACATTGAACTCGCTTGCTGGTGTTGGAATCCGTCGACCTTTTCTGGGAGTATGCATGGCATTCTTCATGTTCAGTCTGACTGGATTTCCGCCTTTTGCTGGATTCATTGGAAAGCTTCGAGTTTTCATGCCGGCCATTGAGTCCGGATTCTTGTGGCTGGCCATCATTGGCTTCCTTGCCTCTGTCGTATCTGCTTATTACTATTTGCGAGTCCTTGTATACATGTTCATGAAGTCGCCCAACGAGGAGGCTGATCAAAGATCCTTCGCCAAGGTTGGTGCTACTTTACCTTTGATTTCAGCCGTAGTTCTAGGTATCTGTGCTGCCTCGCAGCTCGGCCTATCTATTTTCCCGGCTCCGGCGATCGAGATGATAGATTCGTTTTTCCTTACGCAGGTGACTCTTCCATAGAGTCTAAACAAAAAGTCATATGGCCAAGTCCCTCGCCGAAGAGTATCTACCCACGGCACCACAACATGGCCTTTACGTAGGGGAAAGAATTCCCAGCTCCATTTTGCGCAATGCGCTTCGAGACTATGCGTCGGGTTATGACGCCAAGGAGGTACTTGCTCTTTTCGATGCTACGCTGATGAAATCTGGCAAAGATGGAATCGTCTTTCTAAAGGATAGATTTGTATACCAGAATACAGATTTCGACAGCCCTCGAGAAGTTCGCTATGACGATGTCATTCAAATAGAAAGAAAGCGGAAATTTCTCGGTGGCTATCGCTTGCTTCTAGAAGTCAACGCGGGTTCAGCGACCGTAACCCACGAATTGGACTTTTCTGGAAAGGGTGGGGCCTCCGAATATGTCAAGCGATTCCTCTACGAGGCATCTCTTCAATCCTTGGATGTTGGAAGTCCAAGGGAGGATCTTGATAAAGAAAGAGCTCGGTCGGTACAGATTGCACTTGAGAAACTCTTGGATCAAGGATTGCTTTCTGAAAAGGAGCTTTCAGCTATGTTTGAGGCATTTAGGACTGGAGGTTAGAGACCTAGAGAATGGATTCTAGGATCTAGAATAGTCCGCCCCTTTTTCAGGGACTTTGATATCAACCATGAATGGCCAGAGGCAAGCACTCATTCTGGGTGGAGGCCTCTTGATGCAATTCCTCAGCAGCTGACCCAGAGTATCCAGCCCCAGCCTTTAGGATCTGACCTCCATTACCTAGTATCTATCATCTAGTCTCAAATATCTAGTTATCAGAAGCGCTTTTTCTGTGTAGTCTTCGGGAATACGGTCGATTAATCAAGGGCAGAGGATCTACCGCTTCGTAAGCATGTAGGTGGGTGTTTTTCAATTCCCACACCGCCTGATGCGCCAATTAATTCGCAACTTTACCTTTAATACGAAGGACGATATTTTGTCCGGCCTTACGGTTGCGCTCGCTCTCGTTCCGGAAGCAGTTGCATTCGCATTCGTAGCCGGAATCGATCCACTTGTCGGCCTCTACGGAGCGTTTATCATGGGCATCGTCACGTCACTTTTTGGAGGCCGACCAGGGATGATTTCAGGTGCCACCGGTGCTATGGCCGTTGTGATGGTTCATTTGATTCAGCAGGGAAATGCAGCGGGACTTGCGTTAGCACAGCCCATTCAAAACCTTGGACTGCAGTGGCTATTCATCACGCTTCTTATTGTGGGTGGTATTCAAGTCATGGCGGGCGCCTTCAAGCTTGGAAAATTCGTACGACTAATTCCTCATCCGGTGATGATGGGGTTTGTCAATGGTCTCGCCATCGTGATTTTTCTCTCTCAGCTCGAGATGTTTCAGGTTAGGTCAGGAGGCGAGATGTCTTGGCTTCAAGGTGGTCCCTTATACATCATGCTTGGGCTCATAGCGCTCACCATGGCCATAATGTACCTTCTTCCCAGACTGACCAAGAAGATACCTGCAGCTCTTGTGGCGATTATTGTGGTGGCATGCGTCACGATTTTTGGAGGTCTAGATGTCAGCACGGTTGGGTCCTTTATTCGCGACGGAGGAGGAGAGGGACTTCAAGGTGGACTGCCAAGCTTTCAGCTCCAGATTTTTACACTCTTCGAGACGATCTCTGGTCACCTCGGTCTGATTGTAACTACAGCATTTCTTCTAGCAGCCGTCGGGTTGATAGAGTCACTGATGACACTCAATTTGGTGGATGAAATGACCAACACAAGGGGTAGCGGAAATCGAGAGTGCGTAGCTCAGGGTGGAGCCAATATTTTGAGTGGATTGTTCGGAGGAATGGGTGGCTGCGCGATGATCGGTCAGTCGATCATAAACATAAACTCTGGTGGGCGGGGTCGACTTTCCGGAGCAACAGCAGCGATTGCCCTGTTGTGTTTCATTCTCTTCGGAGCTCCTTTGATTGAGCAGATTCCGATTGCCGGTCTGGTGGGCGTTATGTTCATGGTTGTAGTCGGGACATTTGCATGGAGTAGTTTCCGCATAATGAATAAGATTCCTGCAGCTGATGCTGTTGTTCTAATTACCGTCTCAGCGATTACGGTTTGGCAAGACCTCGCAATTGCGGTTCTCGTCGGAGTAATCATGTCGGCCCTCGTTTTTGCATGGAAGAGCGCAACAATGATTCGTGCGAGAAAACGAGTTAAGGAAGATGGGACAAAGGTCTACGAAATTTGGGGGCCGCTATTCTTTGGCTCGGTTACGGCTTTCAATTCCAAGTTCGATCCCTTAATGGATCCAGAAAATATCGAGATTGACTTTATAGAGTCGAGGGTAAGCGATCACTCCGGGGTAGAGGCCATTAGAAGCGTAACTAACAAGTACCGAAAGGAAGGGAAGAAGGTGAAACTTACACACCTAAGTCCTGAATGTGTGACTTTGCTTCAGAAGAACAGCTCGAACTTCAATAAGGTCATCGAACAGTCTATTGACGATCCGAGATATTTTGTCGTAACTGACCTAGTGGACGCCGATATTTAGCCCACTCTCATAAGAACAATAGGTCAACTGCTCAAATTAGCCAGAAAAGCTAGAAGAGCTATCCTATGACTTCAGCGATCCTCTCGATCAACTGATCCTTCGTAAAGGGCTTCCCCAAATAGGCATCGAAACCATAGCTGAGAAAACGCTCGTCGTCCCCAGGAAGGGCATAGGCCGTAAGTGCTAAAATCGGAGTTGATTGATTTGGCGTCGTCTCCCGAGCGTGGCCAAGAAGATCGATACCGGATTTGTCCGCGCCCAAGTTGATGTCCATCAGAATACCGTCAAAGGATCTGGACTGGATCTCGCGCTCGGCTTCGATGGGATCTGAGACTTTGGTAACATCATATCTCTTGCGCAACATTCTCCCGACAAGAATAAGAGTCTCGGGATTGTCTTCGACCAAAAGAAGGGAAAGTTTGTCTTCACTTTCTCCAATTGGCTCGATGCTCCTTTTACCATTCATGGGTATTAAGGGCTTAGAAGGAATGTCCATACAAGTGGCACTTGTGAGCAATAAAGCTCGTGTTCGGAATTTTTGATCACTAGAAGTTGCCTCGGGATCAATAAGACTATGTGCCAATGAATGCATAGTTCCGTTATGCAAGGGCAACGGTTCACCTACTTCTTCTGCATTGCGGTCCGGACGAGACTCGAACTCGCGACCTCCAGCGTGACAGGCTGGCATTCTAACCAACTGAACTACCGGACCGTAATTGGCTTCCGAAGATCGGAAATGATTCACTGTATAACAAGAAACAATTCGATGGTTTCGTGGAATTAATGTTAATCTTCATTCTCGCACACTTTTTTTCAGCTATTCCCACCAAACATGTATCAAAAGACTAAGTATGTTTCATTGTTCTTCTTAATTCTAGGAGTAGGAGCGTGCTCATCTACACCAGAAATTGTGACAGAAAAGGAGGAAGAGATAAAGGAGGAACTCTCAGAATTTGACATGATGGCAAAAGAGATTCTTGGAGACGAGGCCAAGGCCGAAGAGTGCTCGACTGGAGAGTATGTATTGGTTTCTATGATCACTCCTGCATCTCAATACAATCCAAACGACACCGTTAGTTTTTCGATTGTCAAAGCTGCTGATAAAAGTGTGGTCTATGAGCGAAAGGACTATTTTGGTTCTGTTCAATGGTACGATGACCATCGGCTTGAGCTTATCCCAGCCATTGGGATTGTCAAAGCGGAGGAGGGACCATCCAGCAAGTTTAGACTAGTATTGAATGCTAGGACGGGATTGATGGAGGAGACGCAGCGGTCCAAGTAGTGACGAGCAGATCTAAACACGAAATACAAACACGTATATGATGGGCAGAATTTTTGCGACTGTCATCTCAGTCGCGCTTGTGATGGGATGGTGGGCCGTCGAAAAAAGCGAAGAGCAGGCGATACATCATCAAGACGCCGATATCAAAAGCGAGGAGCTCGCTTTTGGGAATGAGGCGGCTTTCTCCTATCCAGACGAATGGGTTCAAACTCAGATGGAGATGAGGACCGCGAAAGGAGACAGCATTCCGAGATATAAAATGGGCTATCAATGGGATGAGTTTCGGAAGATGCAGATTGCTTCGCGAGGTGCCGTCCAAAAGAGGCTTGACTGGGTCGAGCGCGGTCCCGGTAATGTCCCTGGCAGAACGCGGGCCATTGTTGTTGATCCACGAGACTCCTCTGGCGAGACTTGGTTGGCCGGAAGTGTGAGTGGAGGAATATGGAAGACAATCGATGGAGGAGATAACTGGATCTCAATGACGGACGACTTTCCTCAGTTGGCTATTTCGACTATGGCTCTGGCGAAGAGCAACCCAGATGTTATCTATGCTGGAACTGGAGAGATTGGATTTCGAAATCTTGGGGCCGTTTCCGGAAATGGAATCCTGAAATCAGTTGACGGGGGAAATTCTTGGAGCCAACTTGCTTCGACAACGCGCGACAACGGATTCGTCGGAATAAATAGACTAGCCGTTGATCCTCAAAACGAGAATGTAATTCTGGCCGCAACCACAACTGGAATTTATAGGTCTACAGATGGTGGATCGAGCTTTAGCCGGGTTTTCGACGGAGGAAATTTTCAAGATCTAAAATCCGACCCAGGAAATTTTAATCGGCTTTACGCAGCTGCACTGGGGCAGGGAGTATATAAGTCAGACGATGCAGGACAGACTTGGCTCGATATTGGAGCTTCGTTTGTTGACGCCGACAGAATTGAACTGGCAGTATCTCCCTCTTCACCGAGCCATGTCTACGCTGCCGTATACGTAGATCCTGCAAGCGGGAGTTCTTCATCAGCCCTATATCAATCGACTGATTTTGGAGAAACCTTCGCAGAAGTTGGAGGAAATTCCGATGCTCCCGACAATTGGTTAGGATCGCAAGGTTGGTATGATAACACGATTATGGTCCATCCCTTTAACCAGAATATCGTCTTTGTAGGTGGAATCCAGCTGTTTAGAATCGCTGTTCTTGATAATGGTGAGACGACCACGGGGATCAAGCGAATAGTTCAGGACAATACCGCCAGTTTTCTCTCATTCGTCAACTTCACGGCACCCTACTTAGGAGGTGGCCTTGACCTGGGCACGAATAACGACGCCATCGGCGTAACAGAAAGCGACTTTGTCTCGGTAGAAGTCCGATTTGGTCCAGGCCTTAGCCAAAAGGCGCATCGCTTCTCTGCACCGGACGGCTCTGGCGTCCCAGCCAGTGATTATGTTTACGAAGACTATTCAGAGGTTCCTTTCCAAGTATGGGACGTTACCAACAACAAACAGATAATGGTCTCTTATAGAGATCAAGTAAATGATGGCGCCTTCAATCTGATAGAAAGAGACGACGATGATAATGTTCTCGGCAGGGAATATCTATTTGTCCAGGCGATCGATTATGACCCAGACAATCCAGACATTAGAGTCGCGACGAGTGGTGGTCATTCTTTCAAGCAAATCTATTTTACCTGGCCCACATTGACTCCTGGTTCGATTTGGGCACCAAATGACCTTCCTGAATCAAAACTACTGATCGATTGGGGCGATTCCTTCAAACCATTTTGGTCTCATACAAATGTTTCAAGTGGGGACGACGTTCACGTCGATAATCATTTCCTCGAGGCGATTATCGTGGATGCTGGTGCAGAGACCTTTGAAATTCTCAACGGAAATGACGGAGGAGTAGGCCTCTCTACCGACGGCAATACGTGGTTTACCAAGTCAGGTGGCTACAATACCTCTCAATTTTACGGCGCCGATAAAAGCCCAACGGAACATAAATATGTCGCCGGTGCACAGGACAATGGCTCTTGGGTTTCACCTGTGAATCCTCAAAGTGATACCTCTTGGAATTTCGAAATCGGTGGTGATGGGTTCGAGTCGATTTGGAGTCAGGCCAACCCTGATTTACTGATGGCGGGCTTTCAATACAATGGCCTGAGACGATCAACTAACGGAGGAAGTTCATTCACCTCGATGCCTAGCTTGGGAGATACCGGCAGAGGGAATGCTGGTTTTGTGACTCGTATCGATCGGTCGCGCCAAGATGGCGAGTTGGTTTTCACTACTAGTGCTAATGGAATCTGGAAAACAGACAATTGGGGAGACGAGTGGCAGCTTCGTCCTCGTATTGGCTGGTCGGCGAGATCTTGGGCCCAAGCAAGAATAAGTCTGGCTGATCCTCAGATTGTGTGGGCCTATGGTCGTCCTCCAAGTCTTGTCCCGGGAGACGATCCTGAAGCCGAGCTCTTCTTGTCAGAAGATGGAGGAGAGTCTTTTCGTAGAATCGACATCTCAGCCGATAGCTTTCCATCTAATACGATAACAAAAATTGCTACCCACCCAAGGGATCCAAATACCGTTTATTTAGCCTACTCGGTTTTTAACAGATCAAAAATATTTAAATCGACTAATCTTGCTTCGTCTTGGGAGGAGCTCAGTGGCTTCGGATCTGGAGAGGAAAGTAGCAATGGATTCCCTGATGTCGCCGTCCTTAGTCTTTTGGTATTGCCTCATGCTGAGAATACCATCTGGGCTGGAACGGAGATTGGGATATATGTATCTGAAGACAACGGAGCATCTTGGTCTTACTCAAACTTTGGCCTTCCGGCCGTTGCAATTTGGGATATGAAGACGTCTGGTGACGAGGTCGTCGTCGCGACTTATGGTAGGGGTTTGTGGACGCTCACTATTCCTGAGCTACTAAATGCTCCACCTCCAACCGTGACCTTAGCCCCACAATTCGCCGACTTCAACCACAACACCGATGGCAACTTAGCGACGGTGATCTCCAGATCGGAATACGATTCGCTTCAGGTATGGGTCAATGAGACTTCTTACCATACAGCAACGAATAATTCCATAGGTGAGTCGAGCATCTCTTTTGATCTTCCGGTAAGCATTGGTGGAGAAGTACCTATCAGACTAGTTGCATTCCGAAATGGAAGATCCTATAAGTCCATGCCCATCCGGTCTACAGTAACCGTTGGGACGCCGACTGAGAATGAGCAGCCAAATTATGACAGCTTCTCGCTATTGCCGAACTATCCCAACCCATTTTCCGGATCTACAACTATCGAGTTCACTAGCCCAAGTCGAGCGGCAGTAAACCTAGAAGTCTATTCGATTGATGGTAGACTCGTTAAGTCTACGGTCACTAAGGTTTACGACAGTGGAAAGCATTCGATCGAATGGAAGCCCCAATTGCTCGCAAACGGAAAATATCTAGTATTGCTTGAGAGAGATGGAGAAAGACTGAGCCAAATCGTATCCTATAGCCGTCGCTAGTCCACAAAAACCCTATTCCAACACATATGCCCTGGTACAAAAAGCTTCACTGGCAAATTATCTTAGGCCTCATCTTAGGTCTCATCTATGGTATCGTTGCAGCGGCAAACGGATGGGGGGCTTTCACAGAGGATTGGATTGAGCCCTTTGGAAAGATATTTATCAATCTGCTTAAGCTAATCGCCATTCCCTTGGTATTGGCTTCCCTAATCACCGGGGTCGCTTCACTGTCAGACCTTAGGAAATTGTCGAGGATAGGGGGGAAGACCATCGCCATCTACCTTGCTACCACGGCTGTTGCTGTAATCATCGGTCTTCTCGTAGTCAATCTGCTAAACCCAGGAGAATCCGTACCTGATAGTATGAAGACGGAGCTACAAGAATCCTATGCTGAGGATGCAGAAAAAAGGCAAGATGCGGCCGACGACGCGCAGGAAAGAGGCCCTCTTCAGATTATGGTGGACATCGTTCCAGACAACTTTTTTAGCTCCGCTGCCAACAACGGAAATATGCTTCAAGTCGTTTTTGTAGCGCTGCTGTTTGGGATAGGAATCATTCAGATCGATAAAGACAAATCCAAATATATACTTGGCTTTTTCGATGGACTGAACGATGTGGTTATTAAAATCGTGGACATCATAATGCTTCTTGCACCCATTGGTGTGTTTGCTCTAATTGCCGGAACCATAAACTCAGTTGCGAATGATGATTTGAATCAAATTGTTGAGATACTAACAGCGCTCGGATTCTATTCTATATGCGTCATCTTGGGTCTCGCACTACAGGTTATCTTGACCTATTCATCGATGGTTAAGTTTTTCACGCCACTGACTTTGAAGCAGTTTTTCTCGGGAATTGGTCCAGCACAATTGCTAGCCTTTTCCACGAGCTCCAGTGGAGCGACGCTTCCCGTTACCATGGAGCGTTGTGAGGAAAAGCTGGGTGTTTCAGAAGAGGTGTCATCCTTCGTTTTGCCACTAGGCGCAACGATCAATATGGACGGTACAGCACTCTATCAGGCGATCGCGGCAGTGTTCATTGCCCAAGCGCTGGGAATGGAGCTCGGATTGGCCGCTCAAATGACGATTATACTCACGGCCGTGTTAGCTTCTATCGGAACTGCTGCTGTGCCGGGTGCAGGAATAATCATGTTGGTCATCATCCTTGAAGCGATTGGAGTACCAAGCGCAGGGATTGCTCTCATTCTGGGCGTTGATAGAATTCTTGATATGATTAGAACTGTTGTAAACGTTACAGGTGACGCGGCCGTAGCCACGATAGTGGCATCTACTGAGGGACAATTGACGCCTTATGACCAGCTCGTCGATCATGACAAGTTGAGGGTGGCGATGCCCGCATAAGTGAAGGCTGGCTTTCTCACATATTTACTTCTAGTCTGCCTCTTCCTTTCTCCTTATAAGGCGGAGGCTGCGATCCAATCTGCATCTGAGAGAACTCCTGGGATGCTGCTTACAAGCACGAAGTCAGAGAGCTTGATGATTGATCTTCGGTCGGCTTTGTTCAGTTTTGATTTAGAAAATGCCAATTTGCTCATCAAGGATTTGGGGGAGCAAGAGGATGGGTTCGCGGCGGCACAATATCATAAATGCTGGTCAGAGTTTCTTTTGGCCATGTTTGAGCAGACCGACTCTCTGGCAAACACTTTTATTAATAATTCAGATGCTCTTCTGGATTCCGGTGTTCTCGATTTTGAGGATCCTTGGGGCCGACTAATGCAGGCCGAATTGAAATTACAGCAGGCCTTTGTTCATGCCCGGCAGGGCCGAAATCTGAGAGCGGCTTTAGCAGCCAGGAGGGCTTTCAAGGCATTTGAAAACAATCTCGATCGATACCCACTGCATTGGGATTCGTATAAGGGATTTGGGGTCCTGCAAATCATGATTGGCTCGGTTCCATCATCCTACCGAAAACTACTTAGTATTCTTGGATACGAGGGGACGGTCGACTTGGGTTTAAGATCGCTAAAATTGGCATCCGAGAAGGCACACTATTTTCAAGAAGAAGCCAAGGTAATTCTGGCTATGGCCGATTTGACCGTGAATCAATCCAAATTGGGTGGCGGACAAATAATAGACGATCTCTTTGAAGATGACCGCAATTCACCCTTTCTATCGCTCCTGCAAATCTATGCTCTTCAGAGCGACCGAAAATCTCGAGAGGTTATCGAACTTGCGGATCATCTTTTGGAAATCGAAAATAATGATCAACTCTATGTTCCGAAGTTTACACACTACTTTCTTGGAGATGCCTATTTCAAGCTGAACCAATTCGAAGAGGCCATTCCGCATTTTCAGAGCTTTATCGATTCCTTCGAAGGACGCGCTCTTCTTTCTCCTGCTTTGTCCAAAATTGGACTCGCATATGATATTCTTGGTGAACGAGAAAAGGCACAGAGCTACTACAAGAAAGTTATTGGCGACTCGGAGTTCGATGTCGACCAATTCGCCCGGAAGAGGGCCTCGAAGTACCTAGATCATCCACCAGAAAAACTCGAGATTGAAATATTAAAGGCTACAAACCTTCAGGATGCGGGTGAGTCTGGAATTGCCAGAACTCATTTATTAAAAATCGAAAAGGATACCACCCTGTCTGAGCTTGAAAGGACTCAGGTGCACTATATGCTCGGTCGAACCTTCCATCACGAAGGCGAACTCGCGAAGGCCATTGAATATTATGAATCGACCCTGAGCTTCTCCTTCGATGAGAGAGAAAGATGGATTCCTTGGGCTGCATTTTATGCGGGCGAAGCTTGGGAAGAGCTTGGGGATCTCGAGCAGAGCAGAGCTAATTACAAACGAGCGCTTAACTACAAAGGAGACTTCAGCTATAAGCGTTCATTGGAGCAAAAGACGAAAGCCGCGATGCAGCGGGTCGCCACTTAATAGGGCGCTCCAGAACTGGGAGGCCTCAATCATCGATCAAAACGACGGCGATGTCCATCACATTGGTGTGCGTTGGACCAGTGACTATTTGAGCTCCAAGGGCTCGGAAGAAATTGTGTGAGTCATTGTTCTCTAAATAATTCTTTGCACTCAGACCCAATTTTTGTGCTTGTGATAGTGACTCATTTCCAGCCCATGCACCGGCAGCATCCGAAAAGCCATCGATTCCATCTGTGCCAGCCGCTGCTACAAAAATCGCTCTTTCTAAGCCGTCCATGGCGATGCTGCTAGCTAACACGAGCTCTTGATTCCTACCGCCTTCTCCTTTTCCTTTCACTGTCACAAAGGTCTCCCCACCCAGAATAATGGCATGCTTTCCACTTGGGCGTTTCCTTGCCCACTCCACAATCTCTTTTCCCTTTTGCCTTGCCTCTCCCTCCAACTTCGCAGACTTGACGGTGTAACCAAGAATCTCTGCCTTTTCGATCATGGCATTGCAAGCATCAGAATTTGAACCCAGTATTCTGTTCTTCGGATAGACAAACTCTTCCGCCTTTTCGCCCACATTTGACGAGATCAATGCATCTATAACTATTTTGGGAAGCCGCGCCGAAAGTTTGTGTCTTTCTAATACTTCGATCATTTCGGTATAGGGTCTCTCCTTGCAGCAGGGCCCACTCGCTATGATGCGTGGATCGTCGCTCGGAACGTCAGACAAGATGAGTACTTCCGATCTAGCAGGGTCAATGGCCTTTGCCAGCTTTCCCGCTCCTGTCGTTGTTAGCCTGGATCGAATCGAATTTATTTCATGAATGTCGAGACCGGCATTGAGAAGAAAAGCAACGGTTTCAGATAGATCATTTAGACTAAGAGGGGCAATAGGTGCCGACCACAAGGCCGATCCGCCACCCGAGATCAGACAATAGACGAAACTCGTCGCAGACAATCTTGAGACCTTTTCGAGTACCTCCGTTGCAGCCTTTTTACTGGCATCATTTGGTTTTGGATGTCCGGCATGACGAAGATGACCTAGTTCTAGTTCTGTTTCGTATCCTAGAGGTACAGTAAGGTCCAAACTGATTTTGGAAGGAGGGATCTCATTGGCTAGGAGAGATTTTTGAACTGCTTGGGCCATAGGAATGGCGGCTTTCCCAACCGCAAGGACTAATACATCAGAAGCATGACGACAGGCTTCGCCGGGATTGAAATTCGATAGGAGTCGGTCGATCCGGACGGCGTCTATGCCGTCAGCAATGAGCTCAAGAGCGTCGTTCTTAATTTTCTTAGATGTGCTTTTCAAGTGGTCTTTTAATATAATCGCCAAGTAATGATACTGAAGAAATACAATTCACTCCTTCTATGTCTTTGAAATCGCGAGCAATTGAAGACCCAGGTTATGGGAAAGCTAGTTCAGGCTTCCAGCGTCTAGTTAATCGTGATGGCACCTTCAATGTTAGACGTATTGGTCAGGGCTTCTTTGAATCTCGAATGGCATTCAACTGGCTGCTGACTATTACTTGGCTTCAGTTTTTATTTTTTTCCTTTTTGCTCTACTTGGCGACTAACCTTGTCTTTTCATTCGCCTATTTCGCGTGTGGTCGTGAGGCTATCGGTGTTTCTCCGCAAATGGACACCTTAACCTTCTTTTTGAATACCATTTATTTTAGTGTGCAGACCTCAGCTACAATCGGCTATGGAATTCTTGCGCCACAGGGCCTAATTCCTAATCTCCTCGTCATCCTCGAGACTTTTGCCGGGGTCATCATGGTTGCACTGGTAACGGGGGTCGTATTTGCACGGTTTTCAAAGCCTGTTTCACGTATAAAAACGAGCGATAATATTCTGCTCAGTCCCTACAGAGATGGTGTAGGTTTGATGTTTAGACTTGCGAATCAGGTCAATCACCAAGTGCTGGAGCTCCATGCAAAAGTATTTCTATCGCGCATTAAAATCATCGACGGAAAAAAAGAGAGACAGTTTTACAATCTACACCTTGAAAGGGACACTCTAAGCGCACTGGCTCTCAGTTGGACCATCGTCCATCCCCTCTCGGAAGATTCCCCATTGTGGGGTCAAAGTTTGAAGGAGATCGAGGAAGCTAGAACAGAGATTTTGGTAACTGTTCTTGGAATGGATGAGACCTTTAATCAGACGATGTACACTCGGACATCTTACAGGGCCAGTGAATTCGTAGTTGGAGCAAAATTTGAGCCGATGTATCATCGAGCAGATGATGGATCACATACGATACTCGATCTATCTAAATTGGGAGACTATAAAGAAGTCATGCTTCCCATTTTCAAGTGATATCAAGATCCTTGTAGTCCTTTAGACATTTTGCGAGATAGAGCTTGGCAATTCGCCATTCTCGATTAAGCGTCCTCGTTGAAACTTCGAGAGCCTTTGACGCCTCTTCGATCGAAAGACCGAAGAAAAACCTAAGGTTGACGAGTTGGGTCATTTCTGGATCAATCTTTTCGAGTTCAGACAGGGCTTTGTCCACCGACAGAATTAGATCTATTTGGCTCATTTGAGAGCTTTGCATTTCATCACCAAACAATTTTCCAGCAGAGGTAATGGATAGCTTTTCGACCATTCCACCTCGTTTCTCCGCTTTTGCTCGACGGGCATAATCGCAAATTATCCATCTCATGGCTTGCGAGACGGTCGCGTAAAAATGTTTGCGAGATTCGAAGTCGAGCTTGCTCGAGTTGAATATGTGTTCGTAGGCCTCGTGCACAATTGCTTTTGTATCGAGGGTCACACCCGCACCCATTCGACTTCTGTAGGCCCGAGCCACTATGAGTAGCTCGTTGTAAACCAGGCGTACTAGTTTGTTCAAAGCTTCCTTGTCCCCTGCATTGTGTTCTTGAATAAAGCGGGTAACAGAGATGCTAGTTAGTGGCACTTCTTGCTTCGATGGTGTAGGATGCTGGCGAATCATTATATTTAAGCTCGGTTCACCTTTATAGTCGCGAAATCTACTAACTAACATTACGTTCGTACCCATGATTTGGTCTGTCTTCACTAGAACATTCGTATTTACCCTTACCATTTGCGCCAGCGTTCACACAGTCTTTGCACAGGGCGATATGAGCAATGTGACCGTTAGTCATGAGAAAGTGGCCGAGGGTATCTACATGCTGCAAGGATCCGGAGGAAACATTGGGCTCAATATTGGTGAGGATGGTGCATTCATGATCGATGACCAGTTTGCGCCGCTAACCGAGAAGATTATTGCGGAAGTCAAAACGATTACCGACGATGATGTTCGCTTCTTAGTGAACACTCATCACCATGGAGATCACACGGGCGGAAACGAGAATATGGGGAAGAGAGGAGCGATCATCGTGGCCCACGACAACGTCAGAACGCGCTTGAATAGCGATGAACTAAAGAATATTAGCGCATCTTCGGCACCCAAACTCCCAATTGTCACCTTTACGGACGAACTGACATTCCATATGAATGGCCACACGATTCAGGTCATTCATGTGCCTCCTGCTCACACTGATGGTGATGCCATCATATTCTTCCAAGAGGCTAACGTCTTTCATATGGGAGATACTTTCTTCAATGGTCGTTTCCCCTATATCGATCTCAACTCTGGAGGCAATGTCGGTGGACTAATAGCTGCCGGTGAAAAAGTCCTTTCCATGTCAAATGGAGAGACTAAAATTATCCCTGGTCACGGATCCCTAGCAACAACTAATGATCTTGAAATATATCTGGGTGTAGTTCGCAAAGCTGTCGAACTAGCAGAGAAAGCCAAAGCCGATGGAATGTCGGCCGATCAGGCTGTTGCCAATGATATTTTTTCAGAGTTTCCAGCCGCATGGGGGAGTGGATTCATGAGCTCAGAGAGATTCCTCCGCATCATTTTCGACTCACTCGAAAACGATTAATCGAAGTTCGGCTTGCGACTTTCGACTAAACTTATTGGATGTCGATACTTACCTTGATTTCATGAGAAATACAATTCTACTTCTAAGCATCTGGTTTCTTACACCTGTGCTAAGCTACGCACAAAGCGAAGCTAGCCAAGAGTCAGAACAAACTGCAGTTCGAGCCGTGATCGACACCTTGTTCGATGGAATGCGTGCCGGTGATAGCACGGCAGTAAGAACTTTTTTTCACGAAGAGGCAACGCTTGCTTCTCAGTTCTCTCGCCAGGGCCTTCCTGCACGTCAAATTGGATCGGTTGAGGACTTCATCAAAGCTATCGGTACTCCTCACGACCAGGTTTGGAACGAGAAAATATGGAACGTCGTCATTCAAGTGGACGACCTTTTAGCCCAAGCATGGATGAACTATTCATTCCATCTTGGAGAGCAGCTATTACATTGTGGAGTCAATGCAATCCAGTTCTTCAAGTCGGAGCAAGGCTGGCAAGCCACGCATCTCACAGATACAAGGAGAAAAAATTGTGACGTGTCAGAAAGCGAGTAGGGAAGACTTTAAGCTCGACTTTCTTTCCGGCGACACTTTAAAAAGTGCCTCGAACATCTCGGCTTAAAAGAATTGGCTCAAATTATCTATTTCCCGAGTAGTGACCTTTTGGGGATGCTCGATAAAGGACTGACTTTCCATGTATGCGAGTCGGTAGCGATCGCAATAGCAGCGCAATATTCCGATCCAATGTCGATAGCATGTAGAAAGGTGTTTTGGACTGAATGAATCACTCTGTCTGAGCGCACAAGTTGATTCATATTGTGGTCAGTATCGGTGCTAACGTCAAACCAGTTCAATCCTCCAGATATTCCTCCTCCAGAAAGTTTTACAATCGCTTCTTTAAGTGTCCAAATTTTGAAAAAACACAACAGCTTATCTTCTGATTCTTCGAATTGTGCGTATTCGAATGAAGTAAAGAATCGCTTGGCTAGGCTGGAAAGCTTTCTAATACGTCGAATACATTCTAGATCAACTCCTATTTCGGTGCGAGGATGAGTCGCGATTAGAATTTTTTGGTGGGAGTGTGAGATGTTGAACTTGAGCTGCGATCCCATTTTGTCAGAGAGGAATGGCTTTCCCTTTTCACCCTGGGTAAAGCTGATCTCAAGAGGCAGGATTTCTAGCTCCTCTGCCAACAAAAATCGAAGGACAGCTCTAGAAATAACGTAGCATACTTTGTCACGGTGTCGGACAAATCTGTCGGCAGCTATTTGCTCGTCTTCACGAAGTTGACTCCAAAGAAAATCGATGTCCTTCTCGAAGTCATTCGTGTCTATCAGATGGATACGTGTCATTGATAATTTCTGGCGTGTCGGTATATATTCGTCACGAACAATTAATAGAAGCTTCGGTAAGGTATCGTCCTGTCCGTAAATAAGTGCCCGTAAAAATAATCGAAATAGAGTCCGGATCAATTGCCAGTCAGACAGGCTTGCGACCCGAAGATCAAATCCTTTTGATCAACGGAGAAACTGTGCGGGATGAAATCGACTTTAGGTTTCAAACTACAGAACGTCAACTGCGCATGAAAATCCGCAGAGGAGATCAGGTTTTTGAGGAGCTCATAGAAAAAGAAGAATACGATAGCCTCGGTCTTTCTCTTGAGGAATTCAGAGTTCGAAATTGTGGCGACGACTGCATCTTCTGTTTTGTAGATCAAAACCCATCTGGTCTCAGGCAGGCATTATACTTCAGAGACGGCGATTTCCGAATGTCCTTTCTCTACGGGAATTATATCACCCTGACAAACATGACAGAGCGTGATATGAATCGGATCGTCGAGCAACGACTGACTCCGATTTACATTTCTGTGCATTGTACCGATGACGAAATTCGTCGTAAGATGATGGGGCACAAGCGGCAGAAAGATGGACTTATGGACAAGCTCCATTTCTTCCGGGACCATAATATTGAGATGCACACCCAGATAGTACTGGTGCCTGGGCACAATGATGGAGAAGCTCTTGAGCGGACCATAAACGATCTGTATGCACTCAATGACGCTATTCAATCCGTGTCGATCGTTCCCGTTGGATTAACTGGACATCGTCAAGACTTGAATAAGTTGAGACCCCTCACCTCGCGAGAGGGGAAGGATTTAGTGATGTGGGTAAAAAGCAAGCAAGAAAAGCATCGGGCCGAAATTGGTAGAGGCTTCGTCTACTGCTCGGACGAAGTGTTTCTTCATTCTGGAGTAGAGTTTCCCCAAGAGGATGAATACGATGGCTACCCCTTGATGGAAAATGGAGTCGGAATGTGTCGTGATTTCTTAAACGAATTCGAATTCCAAAGTGAGCTTTTTCCGGAGAAGATAGATCCGATGAAACTCACCTTTATAAGCGGCGAATTAGCGGGCCCACTTCTTCGCGACCGAATCAAGCCAGTACTCGATAATATCGATGGATTGGAGGTGGATGTAATTATCGCTGAGAATCAACTTTTTGGAAGACCGGTGACGGTCAGCGGGCTTCTGAGTTTTCAGTGCTTTTCAGAGGCCTCAAAAGGAAAAGAGATGGGTGATCTTGTTGTTTTACCACCGGATTCTGTTAACTTCGAAGGGTTCTTTCTTGATAACAAAGAAGGTCAAAATAATCCTGAAGATTTGGCATCCCATTTAGGTAAACCAGTCGTTGTTTTCGACGGAAACTGGATTGGTCTAATAGAGCAGGTGCGAGTCTCAAGGCAATAAATTTAAGAGCACTTGGACCAAACGAATGAAATAAAGGAGGAGCCACTCCTGACAGCAAAGAGCCTAAGCGAGAAGATTTTCGATCTTGCACCGGCTGGTGGTACCGTCGTTCTGGATGGATGGCTTGAAAGGAATAAATTTAACCCCCTTCTCCTTTCAACTATATTTATTGTTGCGGCATTTTTGCTTTACATGATTGCATCGGCAATCGCCTTGATTGCACTTGGCGGAGTGGAGATGGTAACCGATCCTGAAGCGATGGTCGATCGACCAGATCTTCTCTTACTTTCTAATGCGATCGGTCAGTTCATTGGACTTGGTGGTCTTGCTTGGATGTGGGCAAAGTGGAATTCTAAGTCGAATCGAAGTGGTTTTCTGCGACTTCGTCAGCCTGACTGGGGCTTAGTAGGTATCGCTCTCTTAGGTCTTGCTTGTCTCTTTCCAATTGTTCAATGGCTAGGCCACTTGAATGAAATGATTCCACTACCCGAATTCCTGAGGGCATTAGAAGAAGGCCAGGTCGAGCTCTTGGAGAAAGCCATTCTTGAAGGTGAGCTTGGTTTGATTTTCTCACTCTTTACCCTGGCCATAACTCCAGCAATTTGTGAGGAACTGGCATTTCGTGGTTATCTGCAAAGACAAGTTGAGCGACGTACGAGTGGCATCGCCGCTGTTTTCATCGTTGGAATCGTATTCGGTTTGTTTCATTTGCGTCTGTCACAAGCCATTCCTCTCTCAGTCCTAGGTATCTATATGGGTTACGTTACCTGGCTAACCGGATCTCTTTGGACAGCAATAATTATCCATTTTGCTAACAATGGATTTCTCACTCTTGCTGGCAATCTTGCTCAAAAGAGCGAAGATTTCGATCCGAAGGCCCTGGACGAGATGGTCATTCCAACTTGGGTCGCATTAATAGCGATCGCTATATTTGCTTCTGTTATGTGGTGGTTTAACAAAACTGCCCAAAACAAAATTCCAATTCAAACTTCAAGCACTGTTAATCATGACTGATAAAGAAGAAACTGAGTGGGTTGCTGTCTCAACGCAGCTCGATGAATGGGTTGCTCTTATTCATCGGGATCACTTGCAAAGCGAAGGAATCGATTCTGTGATCTTGAATAAGAAAGATAGTAGCTATAATCTAAATTTTGGAAAGGGAGGCTATGTGTATGTCATGGTCAGAACCGAGCTTAAGGATCGGGCTGAGAAAATACTCACTGACGCAAAGTTCTCGTTGAATGAAGATTCTCTTCCGATGTCAAGTGACCCCAATACTGATTCCGAGATAGAAACCGACAAAGGAAATAATCCCGATGATCCACAAAAAGATTCAGATCTGACGTGAGTAACTCCGTTAAACGCGTCCTAGCCGCGGTCCTTCTCCTACCTGTTTTTATTTTCGCGACCTACATGGGAGGGCACTATTTCGCTGCCCTTGTTGCCGCGATAGCCCTAATCGCACAATGGGAATATCTCAGGCTATTTGAGGTCGATTCGTCGAGACTAGTCTTGGCTACTAGTCTAGTGGTTGGAGGACTTGCATTGGCCAGCGTTCATTTCTCCTGGTCTATTAGCTTTGGTTTTGTCGCAACGGGTCTGCTAATCATCTTGCTGGTATTTATCAACGTCGACAAAGGAATGCATTTGTTCGCTGGGAGCATTTCCAGTCTCATTTATCCCGTCGCCCTACTTTGCTTTCTATTGCTCCTCCGAGATGGTAACTCCTACGGCCTAGTAGACGAAGAAGCCTTCAAAGTCACAATGACAGCTTTCGTGGGAATCTGGTTTGCCGACACTGGAGCTTATTACGTTGGGCGAAGCCTAGGCAACAAGCCAATGGCCCCCGTGATTTCTCCAAAGAAAACTTGGGAAGGTTTTAGTGGAGGAGTAGTGTTCTCGGCACTAGGTCTATTTTTAGTATTTCACTATCTGCTTCCTTTTTTGAATATCAGAGTTCTTCTTGCTTGGATTTTGATAGCCTCCATCATAGGCCCAATAGGGGACCTAGCTGAGAGCAAACTGAAACGAGCAGCTGGAGTCAAGGACTCGAGCAATCTTATCCCGGGTCATGGTGGTATGCTCGATAGATTTGATTCGATGATCCTATCAGCTCCATTCTTCTATCTGAGCCTCATTCTTCTGCGCTGACAAGCGCTGCATGGAAGAATGGAAATATTCCATTCGATGGAGACCACAGTTTAAAAAGGATTACAGCTGAAAGGCATCACTGGAATATCATATTACTGGATTCTGACCACCTCTTTTTCGAAACTCAAACCCCGACACTGAATGCTCCGCCTCTCGGCCGAACCACTAAATCTTCCGTACAAATATCCATTCACTATTGCTAGATGGACAAAGCTTGGAATCGAGAATGTTTTGGTTCAAATCAGGTCAGGTGATCTTATAGGAATGGGGGAGGGTGCGCCCAATAAACGATATGAAGAAGATCAACCAAAAGGCTTGGAATTTCTTCAGTCGATTGCCGATGAGGACCTCGAAGATCTTGAGTCCTTACGGAGCTTCTTAGACCTGTATCAGGGAGAGCATCTCAAGGGAAGAGCGGCTATGCTGGCTGCCCTTGACATCGCATACTTTGACATTATTGGCCAACTTGAGGGTAAAAGAGTTGGCGAGCTGTTTGGATTGAAGGCATTGATAGGTCCCGCTACTTCTTTTACGATAGCTATCGATAGTCTCGAGATGATAAAGGATAAATCCTTGGAGGCCAAGGAATACAAGGTCTTGAAAGTCAAATTAGGGACAAAGAACGACAAAGAAATCATTGATGCTATCCGGTCAGTTAGCGATCAGAACATTCGGATCGATGCTAACGAAGCTTGGAAAGACAAAGAATATGCCATCGAAATCATTGAATGGCTTGAAAAGCAAGGAGTCGAGCTGATCGAACAACCGCTTCCGGCTGGAAGTCTTGAGGATGTCGCATGGCTACGAGATCGTTCTCCACTTCCAATTATTGCCGATGAAGACCTTAAGTCCCTGAAAGACTTGGATTCACTCAAGGATTGCTATGACGGAATAAACGTTAAGGTTGACAAGGCAGGGGGTCTAAAGCCGGCTCGAAATCTTATCGAGTCAGCTAAAACACTCGGGCTTCAAGTTATGGTTGGCTGTATGGGTGCTTCGTCTCTATCCATCACCGCAGCTGCCCACATCGCCCTTGATGCGGACTATGTTGATCTTGATGGCCACCTTTTGCTGAAAGAAGATACGTTTGATGGGCTATTTCTCGTGGACGGGCAGATTGCTATCAAAGAGATTCCCGGTCTAGGAGTCAGCAGGAAACACTAAACTGAAAAAGAGTTGGACTCGTCTTGATTTGATCTGAGCTTCGAACATATTCTCCGAAATATGGTCTACAAAGTATGTTACTTCGAAAGCAAAGAAAGAACAGGCAGTTTAGCTACGAGCCACGATATTGGGACCCGAAGAAGGAAGAGGAATTAAAACGGAGAATGAGATTCCGCCGAAAATCTCCTCGCAAGAATCGACTCCAACTCGGATTTGTAGCTGCTGGCATTCTTCTCATCATCGCCCTCTATATCTACCAACAGCTTTAAACTTTGTCTGAAGAAAGCTCAGGAATTGTCGCCCTTAGTTCTGGGATTATCAAGGTTTTACCAGACGACCTAGCCAACAAGATTGCAGCCGGGGAAGTAGTGCAACGGCCTGCATCTGTCCTGAAAGAGCTGGTGGAAAATGCGGTAGACGCAGGCGCTACTCAGATTAAAATCATTATCAAAAATGCTGGGCGTGAACTTGTTCATGTCATAGATGACGGCAGTGGAATGTCTGCTCCCGATGCTAAACTTTGCTTCGTTCGTCACGCTACAAGTAAGATTTCTCGAAGTGAGGATTTGCACAATATTAGAACGCTTGGTTTTAGGGGTGAAGCCATGGCTTCAATCGCGGCCGTAGCCCAAGTAGTTCTTAAGACCAAGCGGCACGAAGATGAGCTTGGCACCATGGTGTCTGTCGATGGTAGCGCTGACCTTTCATTCGAGCCCATTGCCACTCCGTCCGGAACTTCAGTGGCCGTCAACAAC
The DNA here is from genome assembly GCA_965250215.1 of Rhodothermales bacterium. Classification (GTDB taxonomy): domain Bacteria; phylum Bacteroidota; class Rhodothermia; order Rhodothermales; family DATKEJ01; genus CBDFNN01. The sequence continues at coordinate 2,166,730 of CBDFNN010000004.1, forward strand.
CTCTTTTTCAATGTGCCAGCTAGGCGTAATTTTCTTAAATCAAACGCCACGGAGTACAAGCATCTGACGGAGGTTTTTCAACAAATTGCCTTAGCTCACCCAGAAATTGGATTCATATTTGTCCATGATGAGCTGCCGGTCTACAGCTTTTCGCCTCGGGAAGACGATGCTTTCCACGATAGACTGGAAGGAAGAATTGTGGACCTCTTCGGGGAATCTTTCAAGGCGCGGCTGGTCCCCGTGGATCAGTCGATTCAAAGTCTCCATATGAGGGGCTTTGTTTCCAAGGCAGAGTTTAGCAGAAGGACTCGAGGTGATCAATACCTATTCATCAACGACCGATATGTCAAAAGTAGATCGCTAGATCACGCTGTTAGCAATGCTTATGGTGAAATTCTTCCGAGTCGCTCATTTCCATTTTTCGCTCTATTTATCTATCTGGATCCAGAGCATGTGGATGTAAACGTGCATCCCACCAAAGCCGAGGTAAAATTCGATGATGAAAGAGGTATCTATGGCTTCATGTATGCTAGGATTAAAAAGGCCCTCGGAGAAGCGAATCTGATCCCAGAAATCGGATTCGACTTGAAAGGAAAAATGGGCGAACTTCCTCGGTCAAACTTTGCACAGAGACAGAGTCATTCAAGCTTTCAGCCGGTCATTAATCCGCAGTATAATTTTCAGTCCGCGCCAGGTCAACGAGATGCATTTAAAGCCGACGGCCTCGAATTAGCCAAACGGATACTGGCTCGTCAGAATGACAGCCAAGAATATTCTGAAACATCAACAGGTCATAGCCGACCAGAGGATGAGCCTATCGCTGCAAGTAAGCGGCTTCTATGGCAGCTACTTAAAAAGTACATCCTCGTCGAAGTAGATGAGGGGACAATGATTATTGATCAGCATGCAGCGCACGAGCGAATTCTCTATGAGAAGGCCTTGAAGGCATTCCAAGGCGAGAAATGGCTGACTCAGAAAATGCTTTTTCCGATGACCTTGGAATACGATCCTGTCGATCTAAAATTAATCGAGGAGTTGAAATCTGAGCTTACCATACTAGGCTTCGAACTCGAGTCCTTCGGAGGAAGGACACTGGCTGTCCATGGCGAACCTGTCGGTGTTGCAGCGAGATCTAACAGATCGCTTCTTGATGAAGTCCTTGATCGATATAAGAGTTACAAAGACACATCGAACACAGCTGTCCGAGACAATTTGGCAAAATCTCTTTCTTGCAGATCTGCAATCAAAACTGGAAAAGTCCTCAACACAACGGAAATCCAAGTTCTGATTGATGACCTCTTTGCATGTGACATGCCCTATGCCTGTCCGCATGGAAGACCAACAATGATTAAGATTTCGATCGATGAGTTGGATCGCAGATTTGGTCGAGTAGGCCACCTAGAGCGATAGGGAAATGCCAGTCGACCTCCTCAACAGGATCCTTAAAGATGGCTATGTCAGTCCCGGCGAGAAAGTAATCATGGGAGTCAGCGGAGGTGTCGATTCTGTCAGCTTGAGTCATATTCTTAGTCGGGTCCCCAAGCTCGAACTCCATCTTGCACACGTCAACTACGGTTTGAGAGGCGTGGCATCAGACCATGACCAAAAGCTGTGCGAGCACTTGAGCTCCGAACTCTCCGCGCGAATCCATATTTGTGATGCGCGAGATTCGCGACCGGAATCTGGTGTGCAAGAATGGGCCCGCGATATCAGATACCGATTCTTTGAAGATCTCTGCGAGTCTCTTGGCATCGAAAAAGTTGTCGTTGCCCATAACTCCGATGATCAAGTGGAGACGGTCTTGCACAATCTATTCAGAGGCACTGGCATGAAGGGCTTAAGGGGCATGACCCCAGTAAGGAAATTGGGAGACCGCATCAAAGTCGTCAGACCTCTTTTGGATGTTAGCCGTGAGGAAATTCTTGCCTATGCCCAAAGCAGGCAGCTGTCTTGGAATGAGGATAAATCAAATCTAGACAGCGACAAATACACTCGGTCATGGATTCGAGCCCATGTCGTTCCTATGGTCGAATCTCGATATGGAGAAGGATTTAAGGGTCGTGTTTCAAATACAGCGAAGCAACTGCAGCATTTGGAGAGCGAATTGCTCGATCCCGCAATCGCGAATCTGAAAATTCGATTATGTAAGAAAATTGACGAAAATACCATCTCTGTCGAAATTGAAGGCCTCAAAGCTTCGTCAATCTATTTAAGTAAAGCCCTCTTGCTTAGCTGTATAAGTGATCTCGATTCTGAGGCAAAGCTCGATTCGATCCTCGTCGATCGCCTCTTAAGCTTGACTGAAAAGCAAAAGGGAAAAAGCGTTGAACATGGATCAATCGTGATCTACAACGAAGGTGACCACCTTTTACTCCGCATTAGGGATCAAACGATCGGGAGTCAAACTGCTACGAATTTGCTTCACATAGGGAGAGATCTCGTAGTCGGTGATTTTATATTATGCGTCAAAATAGTCGACCACGGCAATTACGATCTCGGAGAGACGGCAAGGGAGTTCGTAGACTTTAATAAAGTCAAAATGCCATTGACTGTGCGACCATGGAAGAATGGCGACAGATTTAGTCCTCTGGGACTTGGAGGATCAAAATTAGTTAGTGACTACTTGACAGATAGAAAGCTTGAGCACCATCGCAGAAGAAATCAAATAGTCGTCCTTTCGGGTACAGAAATTGTTTGGATTCCAGGTTATGGCATCTCGGACAATTTCAAGCTAGATTCAGCATCGGAGTTGGCGATTCTCCTCGAATGTAATCCATCATAGATTTAGTTTAATGCAAGCGGAAGACAAACAAATACACCCCACAGGAGAAAAGATTATCTGCAATGGAGAGTCTTTCCGACCTTTTATTTCTCGCGATGCTATAGAGACAAGGGTGAGGGAACTGGGGAAGGAAATTGATCGAGATTACATTGACAAGACGCCCATTCTCGTCAGCATATTAAACGGAGCCTTCATTTTTACCGCCGATTTGATGCGAGCCATTTCTGTCGATTGTGAGGTCGACTTTATGAAACTATCCTCTTACGGTGAACAAAAAGTGAGTTCGGGACACGTCACTGAACTGAAACAGATAGATGCCAAGATCCGAGGACGTCACGTCATCATTGTCGAGGACATTGTCGATTCCGGCGTGTCTATGCGATTTATACTTGACCGTCTATCTATTTACGAACCCGAGAGCATGGAAGTGGCTACGCTTCTGCACAAACCCTCAGCTCAAAAAGTTGAACTTAATTTAAGGTATGTGGGCTTTGAGGTTGAAAATCTATTCGTCCTCGGATACGGACTTGACTTTGCTCAGAAAGGTCGGAATTTGGAGAGCATCTATGCTATAGAGAAAGACTTATGATTAGATAGCGTCTCTAATGAGTCTTATTCTGCGCTAAGATCAAGTTCTACTTCTTTGGGATAACATAGGTAGGGTCGAACGACAGGCCGAGACAGCGCTGGTATTACCGTGGCATGGTCAATCATTCCTTCGAGATTCACTCTTTTTCCATCTCGGGTCATTATCAATATAGCATCCTTGTCTTCAACATAGGCCGAGTGAGACGAGTCCAGAATTCCGAAATAGAAATCCACGTCCTTTCTGTCACATCCTCGGCGGCTTAGCCAATCTTCGACTCCCGATTTCCAGGCCAAACTCGTTGTTGGTGAAGCACGAGATCGTTTGAGAAAGTGGACACGGAAAAAGTCTCTATTTAGAAATCTTCTTGATAGGTCAGAGATAATAGGATCTGGATGAGACTCCCATTCCTTCAGAGAATAGAGAACATCGACATCATCCATCGATGCATATTTTTCAACCACACCGTCTTCAAATAGCTCATTTCCCCGTATCTCATTCTGGAGAAAAAAGAGTAACCTAGAAGATCCCGTGCTGACTTCTTTTCCAAGCTCTCTGACGCGCTTGAAAAGGGCCTCAAGGATGAAATCGCCAGCAAGGACGGTCTTGTGAAGATAGACTTGCCAATACATTAGTCGCCGAGCTACAAGGAAGTTCTCCACGGCATAGATGCCCTTCTCCTCGACAACTAGAGTAGAATCGGGACCACCTTCGATGGGGTCTACTCGAAGAGTTTTAACAATTCTGTCTATGCCCACGGCACCTTCAGACACACCAGTATAGAAAGCATCTCGACGAAGGTAGTCTAAACGGTCCATATCGAGTTGGCCCGAGATTAGCTGATGGAAAAATGGCCGTTGATATTTCCCGCTGAACATATCTCTAGCCATCGACATTTCAGGACCATATATATCAGCTAGCCCATCCATTAATCTCAGACTCATGTTTTCGTGCTCGAAATCGGAGATCAGAGAATTTTCAAGCGTATGCGAGAAAGGCCCATGTCCTAGATCGTGGAGTAAAATTGCCGCGAGGCAAGCAGTCCATTCTTGGGAAGATATATCTGTGCCCTTGTCGGAGATGACCTTAAGAGCGTCTTGCATAAGCGCCATTGCACCAAGTGCATGTCCGAATCTAGTGTGCTCGGCTCCTGGGAAAACTTTGTAACCCACTCCGAGCTGGCGAATCCTCCTTAATCGTTGGAAGACGGGTTCTCGGATTAGATCGATGATTAGGCCCTTCGGGATCGAGATGAATCCGTGAATCGGATCGGAAAAGATCTTGTGATTGACCTGCATGCTCGAGAAAATCTAGTTGGTTGCACGAATATAGGACATTACAACCGCTCGGTGCTTCTAACAGGTTAAGAGGGACGGAAATGCAGACGAATGATTAAGATAAGGTCTAGCTGTCTCTCACAGCGGGGGTGATATGGAGCCGTGGAGATGGATCTTTCGCAAACAAAAAAATGGGTCCGCCGAGGCAGGACATGAGGAGGCAAGCACAGCAATAGAGGAATTGTTGCCATCGACAGACCCTATCCAAAGAGGTCGTAAGGTAAAGCAGGCATCCGAAATCCCGCTTTTTTAATACGGACTACCTCCCTGTGCCTTAAGGTCAGAAGTAGTCTTAGCCTCCAATGAATACAACTACTATATAACTAATAAGGAATATAGTTGCAAGGTGATCGAGGGTTTAAGTATTGAGTTGAGCGAGTTTTAATGCGCCTTTCGCGGGGTCGATTTTTGAGACAGAGATGTCGAACGAGCTGAAAGAAGAATCCCGCATTGTGGAAATGAATCGTCGCTGAATCTCGGGGTTTTGAGTGAGTCCTCCATTCAAAACAATTCTTGGTTCAAGGTTTAATTCTAGTTTTTGGCAAAAAATATGCAGGTGATCAAGCAAGCTGGAAATTTCTGTTTCCAATATTCTTTTCGCGGTCGTGCTGCCTTTGGAAGATTCTTGGACAATCCACTTTGCCAGATGTTGAATTCCGTCTTTATTGGAGTAGACATAATCGATTAATTGAGATCGATCCTTTGCTTGAATTTCCTGCAAAAGTCCTTCAGTGAAATCGTCCCTAACATTTCCATCGATGCACAGAAGGCAGTGTTGAACCGCAGCTATCGAGATCGCAAAGCCACTTGCTTCATCACCTAGTAAATAACCCCAACCTCCGCCTTGGAAAATCTCTTCTTGTTTGTCGATTACTATGTAGGATGAACCTGTACCAAGTATGATGGAAATTCCTCCCTTTTCTCCAAGGTCCATCCTTGCTGTCATTTCGATGTCGCTTACGCAATTCAGAAATAACTCCGACTCAGGGATCTTGTCGGTTAAAAGCTTTTGGAGATCCTTTGTCAGAGTCGCAGAATTTTGTTCTCCACGAATTCCGGCCACACCCATTTCAACTACTAGCTTTTTCAATGGGACCGGATTGTCGCAGAGAATTTCTATAAATAATGAGGAAAGAATTTCGAGACATTCGGCGTAGGCCAAACGGGAAGGATTGGCTCCAGCGGCTTGCCATTCCTTGACAGATTCTTCCGAAGAAATGCTAGAATAGGCTTTAGTCTTGCTTCCGCCTACATCGATTCCGATATACAAAGAGGATTTTTGTGTATTCACTCAATTAGCCGTGATCTTTGGGACAATTTGAATCCGGTGTTTAGCTACCGGTTCAGCGAGGCCAAGACGGTACTCCTGTGGATCATAACTTGATGAAAGCCGACCAAAAAGATTCCGAGCCTCGTGAGCATCATTAAAATAGACTGCCTCGTCACGAAAGTCATTGCTTCCTGAGAAATACCAGGCGGCGGTGTTGATTCGATCGTCACCCGATGCCTGCCATCGTAAAGTGGAAAAGTGACCACCATGAGAGTTTTGAATCGGGAATGCTTTTGTCGTCCCTGATTTTGGAAGGTCTTGAGATAGAAGATCAGAAGCCCATACAGCTTTGAACAAGCTGCCCGGTTGTGCCCGATTCCACATCCATTGGTCAGTATTTGGACCTAAGTTGCTTTGCAACGATGCAAAACTTCGGGACAAGGTTTCTTCCAACTCTTCGTCGCTCGGCGGAAAACGGAGGCTATCCGAAGCTGGAGGGAAGATGGGCCATTCACCCTTGTCTTGTTTAAAGACTGACATCCACTCAGAAAAAATTGAGGCACCTATGTTGTCCTTTGTGAAATTCCCATCCCAGTTGTTGACATATTTTGCCGACAAACTTATAGACTCGTCAGCAGAGTCTTCAGCCTTCCGCAGGAAGGGGAGAAGCTTAGTTCGCAGTTCATTTGCCCAATTGCTCGAACTGTCAAGATACCAATCGGCTGCCAGCAAACTGTCGTTGTCAACGACTGACTCCAGCTTCTTCGTTAGAAGAGTTGCCTTGCTGCTGTTAGCCCGAAACCAACCCCTCCGAAGTCTCAATTTCATCTCGCTGGGACCCCAGTCTCGAGAGGATCCACTTGAACCTGAATAGACTCCTCCGCTAGCCATTATAGTAGAATGACCTGTTACAAGATCGTCATCCAGAAGAAAGGAAAGCCACTTGGATTGATCAGATCGACTACTAAAAATAGGAGAAACAACTACGTTCGCGCTGACGGTATCCATCAATACAAGAGTGGTATCTCGAGGGAAATTGGTTTCCTGATATCCATAGACAAAAACTGTGTCGATGGGAAAGTCAGCAGGGTCTGGCTTCTCTTCTAAGAAGAGTTGTCGATCCATTAGTCTCCTCTCGACTAATTCCTCCTCTCCATCTCTATAAACTATTTTGTCGAGCTCGGTTATGGGCCATCGATCATTGGCACTTGCCCTGATTCTTCTTTCTTGAATCCTTAGCTCCGCATTTGGAAGCATAATGGCTGTCCCACTTTCTTTTGTAACAATAGGACACACTAGAGTCCCTTTGTAACACAGTGCTCGTCTGTGCTTTCTTTTCTCAATCAGTGTAATTGGAACGAGCGGCGACTCGGATGCAGACCCGTAAACTAGCCGGGCTCCTAGGTGGCTTTTATCGCCTTTTGGAACCACAAAAGAATAGTTATGCTCTTGGCCAGAAAATAGAAGCCAGGTTGCCACAGCTCTTTTTTCTTCGATGAAGCCAAAAAGGCTCGGGTGCTCAATATTGATGGATGGGTCAATTCTAACCTCTGCACTTAACCAGGAAAGAAGTCGATAAATTGCAATGCTGTCCCAAGGCTCCCACTCATTTGGCTCAAGTTTAAGCAAGACAAATTCATCCCGCCCAGCCATCTTGGGGCTCTTCATGGCTTCATTGATGCAGCCGGTAAAAATATCTAGATCATTTTTATCCTCCTTACTTAGTGACCTGTATTCTTCCCGCGCGAAATATGGAATTCCGACTTCTCTGACATGTTTGTCCAGACGACGTAGATCCTTTCCGAACCACTCTCCAAGCCTTCCCATAGCTGTCTGTCGGAATAGAGCGAGAGTCCAGGGATCATTCTCTGCTTGCGCATAGGCAAGACCACAAATAGAATCGTGTCTATTGTTAGACTTGATTAATGGACTCTCATCAGGATTGTAGATGTCAACCAGCTCTTGCAAATAGTCCGATCTCAGTTGACCACTAAAGTTCTCCTCAGTGCTATAACTCAGAAACCACATGAGCCCGCCGACCGAAGCAAGAAGAGCGAGTCCGCTAATAAGTCCAAAAAGAAAGGATTTCACTTAACTCCGATTTATCCAGTCTTGAAATTCCTGTGACTCCAGGGCATTCAAACAAAACTCCTTGGTCAGTCGACCTTTTTGAGCAGCTCGAACACCCCATTCCCAGCAATGTAAATCCTGAATACTGTGGGCATCGGGATTTATGGCAATTAAGACGCCCTTGGAGATCGAGTAGGGTATCCAAGTCCAGTCGATATCGAGACGATAGGGGCTTGCATTTAGTTCAATCGCGACCCCATTTGCGGCACAAGCATCAATCACTTTCTTGTGATCGATGGCGTAGCCTGGTCGAGACAGAAGGACTCTTCCCGTCGGATGTCCTAAGATTCTTGTGTGAGGGTTTTCGATGGCCCTAATCAACCTAGCCGTTGCTTCGTCCTGAGACATGTTGAATCCAGAATGAACACTTGCCACGATGAAATCAAAACTCGCAAGAATCTCATCGTCATAGTCGAGGCTTCCATCTCCAAGAATATCAGATTCTATACCCGAGAAAATTTTGAAATTCTTATCGAAGCCGTCGTTCAGTTGTTGAATTTCAATCTGCTGTTCGCCAACTCGTTCTGCACTGAGACCATTAGCGACTTGTAGACTTTTGCTGTGATCACAAATGCCAAAGTAGCTCAGTCCCATATTTCTTGATTCCTCAACCATTTCCAGCAAGCTATGGGCACCGTCGCTGTATTTGGAATGGTTGTGCAAAGTACCTCTAAGATCTTTTACCTCAATCAAATCTGGTTGCTCGCTTCCTAGAGCCAAGTTAAAATCTGATTCATTATCCCTTAGAGCTGGATGAATAGCAGGGATTCCGTGCTCAGCGAACAAGGCCTCTTCGCTGGAGAATTCTCCCAGCTCAAACTTGTCTGAGAAAGCTTTTAAAAATTCCGGTGTGGCGCTAGACTCAAAAAGCATACTGCCATATTTCGCTTCTTCGATGAAACTGATTTCCACCGGGAAGCCATCTTGACTTTCAGCTTTAATAACGGAATCATTATCTGAAATATTTAGAAGATATTGCTCCGCGATATCGAGTGTCGATGACTTCGCATTTTTAGCGATAAGTATTTCAACCGAGTCAACAACAGACAATTGTCTTCGGACTTGGCCGGTGAAGTCGAAAGAAATTTTGGAACAGTTCAGAGCTTGAGTAAAATCTTGTAGAGCGGTCACCGCATTGGCTAGTCGGCGCTGCTTCGTAGCTGAGCGAACGAAAGCTATGTTCGTAATAATTGATGCACCTAATTTTGAACCGAAACCTTTGACCTCATCCAAACTTCCCGATTTTGCAGCGCTTTCTAGTTCGTCTAGGTTTGTTATCTCTTCCTCTTTCCACAACTGCCTGACTTTTTTCGCTCCTAGGCCCTTTATTCGAAGTAAATCCCGAAGTCCAGGAGGAATAGCTCCGAGTAAACTGTCCCTAGATTTGAGTGAGCCTGTGTCAATCAACTCTGCAATATCTCTAGCAATGCTTTTTCCGATTCCTTTGGCTTCAGTCAAAGTATTATCAGCAACTAAATCATAGGCCGAGGCCTCGAGTCTCTCGAGTGTCCTCGCTCCATTTTGGTAGGCTCTGCTCTTGAAGGGATTACCTCCGGTGAGGTCGATCATCGATCCAGTTTCTTTAAGAGCCTTGGCGATCGCTTTGTTAGTGAGTCTTTCCATCAAGAGAGAGATTTCTTTGTTTTCGTTTCAATCAACAAATGCAATATACAGTCGTATGGTTATGAAAGGCTGGATGAGAAGACCCTAAACAGCCATGCCTGGGGTTTTACGACAATATTCAAATCGAATGGCTAGTAAGAGAAATTTACAACTTGAGCAATCGGGGGCTTCTGAAGGTCCTTCGGAAGCCTTGAGTAATATTGAGCTAGACAATCCCTCGCTGAGTATTGTAATCCCATGTTTTCAGGAAGAGAAACTAATTGAAAAGACTCTTAGCCACTGGGCTGCAGCGTTTAAGACCTGGCCATATCGCAGTGAGCTGATAATATCAGATGGAGGGTCCACAGATAGGACCGTTGAGATCGCAAAATTCTATGCCGACAAGCTAACCATCCACGACAGTTCGAGGGGAAGACAAACGATATCTGAAGGCCGGAACGAAGGAGCTGCTCTGGCGACGGGTGACTATATATTCTTTACGAACGCCGATGTCGAGTTACCACCGCAGTCGGGCAGGCTCATATCAGAGCTTTTGAACTTGGCGATGGAGCGTGGTGCATCAACATGCAGGGTCGGTGTCCATCCCGCGGATGCAGGCTTTCAAGATAAGGCCGTATTGGGGTCCTGTGATTTTATTTTCATGCTAATGAACAAGCTTGGAATAGGCATGGGCCGAGGGGAATGTCATTTTATCCGGCGAACTCTATTCGAAGAACTGGGAGGCTACAGACCAGACTTGATCGCTGGTGAGGATTTCGAGTTATATAAAAGAGTGGCGGCGCGTTTGAGAAAGTCGAAAAAAAAGATCGGTTTTGTGTGGGGACAAACACTTTACGAAGATCCGCGACGTTATCGAGAAATAGGATATGGAAGAACGCTTTTTACATGGTTTGCCAATACGATGTCCGTTACATTCAAAAACCGATCTCACTCAAAAGAATGGACGGCTCTTAGGTAAAATTTGGGCCCCGTAACAAACGGAACAGAAATACTTATTTAATGTGAGAATCACAGAGCGCTCCTAACAATAGAGCATTGAATCAAAAGAACGAAGCAACAATGACATTCTCGAAGGGAAGGTTTTATACCATTGGATTTGCAATCCTGGCAATCGGAACGCTTACTGGAATGGGTATCCAGCAGGTACTCACCAATGACACCCTAGTTGACCAGATTAAGAAACTGGGTGACGTCTATGGTCAGATTTCTCGCAACTACGTCGAAGATATCGATGCCGACGAACTTACCGAGGACGCTATCGAAGGAATGCTCAGTGGCCTAGACCCTCACTCCGTTTATATTTCTAAGGACCGCATGAAGCAGGTCAACGAGAGCTTCTCGGCAGAATTTGAAGGAATTGGGGTCCAATACGAATGGACCGAAGGAGAGGAGGGAGCCGATACACTTACCGTTGTCATGCCAGTTAACGGAGGACCCAGCGAGGAAGTCGGAATCCGAGCGGGAGACAGAATCATTTCTGTTAATGGGGTTTCAACTCTCGGCTGGAAAAAGGCCGATGTCGATTCCAATCTAAAAGGCCCCAAAGGAACGAAAGTCAATGTCGATGTCAAAAGACCTGGCTATCCCAAAATCCTCGATTACGAAATTACAAGAGCGAAAATCCCAATCTACACGGTAGATGCCGTCTACATGGTGGATGCCCAAACGGGATACATAAAGCTCAACAGGTTTGCAAGGACAACGCATTCAGAGGTCGTTGAGGGAATCAAAACGCTCAAGGAAAAGGGAATGAAGCGATTGGTGTTTGACCTTAGAGGCAACAATGGTGGCTATCTCGATATGGCCGTTAAGCTTTCCGACGAATTCATGGGAGGTCAAAGGACCGTCGTTTCTACAAAAAGCCGGCACACGAAATATAATTCTGTATACGAGACAGGTCGGAATGGGGAATTTGAAGATGGGTCGATCATAATCTTGGTCGATGAGAACTCTGCCTCTGCATCTGAAATCGTCGCTGGTGCTATTCAAGATCACGATCGAGGCTTGGTAGTAGGACGAAGGACATTCGGAAAAGGACTTGTTCAAAGACAATTCCAGCTTCGAGATGGAAGCGTGCTGCAAATGACGACTTCGAAATACTACACTCCTTCAGGTCGCCTTATCCAGATTCCTTATGAACGAGGAGACAAGGAGGGCTACTATGGACTACATCGCGATCGTTATGCGAGTGACGCGCAGAAGGACATTGACGAGCTCTTAGAGAATACTCCGGACAGCCTTAAATTCAAGACTGCCAATGGTAGGACGGTTGTAGGCGGAGGAGGCATCGTTCCGGACGTCGTAATTCCATGGGACCTGAATCGAGTGGTACAAGGTGTCACGGGATCGGGATCTGATCGGGCCTTTGTAAGGCACTGGATAGAGTCACGGCCAAAGTTTAGAGACAATTGGGAAGGAAAGCAGGACGAGTTCAACGAAAAATTCGAAATCACGGATGCCTTTATGCAAGAGTTTTGGGAATTTGCGAAGAAGGAAGAATACGGCTTGAAAGTCGTTCCGAAATTGCAATTGCCAGGAGAAGATGAGGAATCAGAATTTTTCTACCTATCTGAAGAAGAGATCGCCGAAAATGAGGTGGTGATTGAGACGAGACTCAAAGCTTACATCGCGCGCCGGATGTGGGGAGTCGGAGCTTGGTATCCAGTCATTCACAATGTGGACTCTACCTTCAAAAAAGCCCTTGAAGAATGGGAAAAAGCGGGGGAAATGGCCCTTAATCAATAGAAATGTCTAGGATCAGCATGGCGGGCCTGTCATCAGATCAATCAAAGTAGGACCTTTTCAATAGACCTAACAAATTGAAATAAGGGGTCACTGCTCCGTCCGTTCGGAAGATTCTCAAGGGAAAAGATTCGCTTGTCTTGACCAATTCCAATCATCAATTTGTATGTACCAATCCAGCCACTTTTTGAGACTTGGTTTGTCAACCCTTTGAGCGACTTTTCAACGCATTTATTTCTTGCCCTAAAACTGATTGACAATGGCCGCGGGTTTGGATATTATTGCAGTGAGTTGCGCCATACTTTCTGGAGCTATTCACTACATTAAATTTCGGATGGATTTCCGCCCTTTGTGATATTCCATCTTTTCAATTTTTTATAACCTCACCGACGAAGGATACCTACTCATGCAGATAATGACTCTACTTTCCATGCTGCCGCAAGAAGCTGAAGAAGCCAGCGGATTTGGAATTAATACCTTAGTGTACTTCTTCAATGAAGGAGGAGCGTGGATGTGGCCTGTGCTGATTTGCTTGATAATCGGGCTAGCGATAGCTATCGAGCGAATTATTACGCTCAACATGGCCGATGTCAATACTCGAAAATTCATTGTAAAAGTTAAGCAAGCCCTAGATGATGGCGGCGTTCCAGCTGCTGAAGAAGTTTGCTCTAACACACGTGGACCGGTTGCCGCCGTGTTCCAAGCTGGTTTGATGCGGGCCGACGATGGTATTGATGCCGTCGAAAAGGCTGTTGTGTCTTACGGTTCTATTGAAATGAGCTTTTTAGAAAGAGGACTAGTATGGTTGTCTCTCTTCATCTCATTGGCTCCGATGTTTGGCTTTATGGGAACTGTTGTTGGAATGGTCTTCGCCTTTGAGGCGATCGAGAAGGCCGGCGACATTTCTCCAAGTTTGGTTGCTGGTGGTATTAAAATCGCCCTTTTGACCACGGTTTTTGGTCTTATTGTGGCCGTTATACTCCAGATCTTTTACAACTATGCAAGTTCTAAGATCGACCGATTGGTTGGTGATATGGAGGAGGCATCTCTTGAGTTGATTGACTCGATAGTAGTTATGAAGCAAGGCGGAAAGGTTTCAAGTGTTGCTGCAGCTGCTGTTTCTTCAGACGACGATTAGTCAATCCACCGATCTAAACTATAAGAATGATGGCAGAATATTCTAACATTGTAATCCTTATTACCTCGGTACTCGTTGCTGTTGGCTTTGGATTTATGATCTTACTGGGGATTCGAAATCTCTTTAATGGAAAGCATAGCTTGCGATCTGTTTTGAGTTTCGTCGTCCCACTCGCAGTTTTCGGGATTTGCTACTTGTTGGCAGATAGTCTCAATGAAGCAGCCATTCTAACTGTGATCGCCCTTGTTGCTATTTCGATCGTGGGGGTTATTGCTTCAGGACTGAAAAGCCTGTTCAACTAGTACTATTCAAAACTAGAATACGGACGATTTTATGATGGTTAAAAAAAGAGAGAGGACTGAGGCCGAAATACCGACCTCATCGATGGCTGACATCGCCTTCCTGCTTCTCATCTTCTTTCTGGTGACGACGACTATTGATGTTGATACAGGTATCGTAATGCAGCTTCCTCCTCCTCTTGAGGATGAAGAGCCTCCGCCGCCAATACAGGAGCGGAATCTTCTTAAGGTACTTGTCAACGATGAGGGTCAGATCCTAGTTGAAGATGAGCCACAAAATTTGGCTTCTGTTCGATCTCAGGTCATTGCCCACGTTACTAACAACGGTAGAGATCCTAGATATGCAGTTAGACCAGGATTGGCAATTGTTTCGCTAAAGACAACTCGAGCGACTAACTATCTCGATTTCATCAATGTGCTTGACGAAATGCAAATGGCATATAAGGAGATTCGTGATCAAGAAGCTCGCAATATGGGCTATAGTGGATACGAAGACTATGTGTCTCGTTTGGAACCCGATGCACCCAATTTAATCCAGGAGAAATTTAAAATTAAGATTTCACTTGCTGAGCCCGACCAAGGCTAGCACTGAATTCTATAGAAGGTATCTATGGCGAAATTTAAAAAGAAGAGCACGACAAAGCAGGATATTCCTACGGCTTCATTGCCTGATATTATATTCATGCTTTTGATTTTCTTCATGGTCACAACAGTGTTGAGAGAGACAACCGTTCAGGTCACGCTTCGTCTCCCTAACGCAGAGGCCGTGCAAAAACTTGAGCAAAAACGTTTGGTGTCTTATGTCTATGCTGGTCCGCTAAAGGCGGGAGCTAATAAGGGAGTGACGGCTATTCAGATTGATGATGCACTTGTCGAATTGCCGGACATGCGACATGTCATGTATACGAAGCTTGTCGAGGAACCGAGACTTATCGTATCCCTGCGTGTAGACAACACAGTTGAAATGGGTGTTGTGACCGATATTCAAGAAGAGCTTCGGCAAGCGTCGACCTTTAGAATCAACTACTCGACGAAACGTCAAGTCGTGACCTCTTAACACAGGGGTCGCTGAATCTATATTTGGTTATCTGATAACCTTTATACCGGCAATGAGTAAGGTCATTGCCGGTATTTTTTTGTACAACTAATTATTGGAATTATGGGGCACGTAATCACACTTTTGCCTGGAGATGGCATTGGACCGGAGGTCGTAGCTGCGGCTGTTAGTGCGGTTGAGGCAACAGGAGTTGATATTACTTGGGAGGAGCATATCGTCGGTACGGCTGCTCTTGAAGAATGGGGTAGCCCGCTTCCCGAAAATGTATTAGAGTCGATCAAGAAAAATAGAGTGGCCTTGAAAGGCCCGGTCACCACCCCTGTTGGCAAAGGATTTAAAAGCGTAAACGTTCAAATCCGTCAGGCGCTTGATTTGTACGCAAATGTAAGGCCGTGCAATAAATTACCCGGAGTAAAAAGTCCTTTCCACGACGTCAATTTGGTCATTTTTAGAGAGAATACCGAAGGGCTCTATTCCGGCTTAGAATACATGGACGAAAAACGTGGCATTGCAGACGCGATTGCCAGAGTTTCCAAGACCGGATCAGAAAGAATTCTGCGCTTTGCATTCGAATATTGTAGTAAGCATGGAATCAAACTTACACTGGTTCACAAAGCGAACATTCTCAAATTGACTTCCGGTATGTTTCTAAATATTGGCAGGGATTTGGCCAAAGAATATCCTGAAGTCGAATTCAACGATAGAATCGTCGACAATATGTGCATGCAGTTGGTCTCCTATCCAGAGCGATACGATGGTCTTGTAACTACCAATCTGTTTGGAGATATCTTAAGTGATTTGTCAGCTGCTCTAGTTGGAGGACTAGGTCTCGTCGCCGGTGCAAACATTGGTGATGAATTGGCCGTATTTGAAGCGGTTCATGGATCAGCCCCTGACATAGCTGGCCAAGACAAGGCAAATCCCACGGCACTAATGCTCACTGCCGAAATGATGCTTCATCACATTGGCGAGGGAGATGCCGCCAACAAGCTCAGAAAATCAATCGAGCAGATCTACAAAGAGGGTGAATACCTAACTGGTGATGTCGGAGGATCAACATCTTGTTCTGCATTTACAGAACAAGTGGTTAAAAAAATAAAATTTGCCTCGTAATGATTCAAAGGATTCAATCGGCCTATCTATTCATATCCATCGGCCTAGTTGCTGTATACTTCTTTCTGGGGGACTGGATGACGGGCCTAGAGGGAGGTGAGTGGTTATTTACGCTTTTGTCAGTCTTTCTTGGCGCGACGATAATAATGGCCATCATAGCCATGATTTCATATTCGGACAGATCGCGGCAAATATCTTTTCTAAGCTATCTGCAGTGGATTACGCTCGCTTGGTTTGCCTTTGAAATATTTGTCGTATATCGTTTAGAGGTTTTGAGAAAGTTGTTGGACGGCGTCTTGTCACCGGGATATTACGCGATCCTGATGATTCCTGCCCTAGTGTACGTCTTGGCTCGTATGGCAAAAAAGGCCGTTCAGGCAGATGTGGATTTGATCAAGTCAGCAGATAGAATTCGTTAGGCTATTCGTTTGGATAGTCCAAAGGAAGCACATGTGAATATTGAATCTAGGCCGCGCCAGGCCTATTTCATATTTGGCTTGGGTCTTTTGTCGGCGTCCATATCTTCAATTCTTGTGCGATATGCCAGCGAAGCGCCATCAATCGTTGTGGCAGCCTGGAGAACAATTTTCGCAGTGGTATTTCTGATACCATTTTTGATACCCTCACGCATCGCCAAGATTCGTGCTCTTCGATTGTCAGAGTCTCGGCTAATTGTCTTAGCGGGCATATTTCTTGGGCTTCACTTTATCGTGTGGATAGAAGCTTTCTACCACACTTCCGTGGCATCAGCTACAGTGTTAGTCTCGACGACACCCATCTTTCTGGCGCTCTTGGCATTCTTCGTCCTGCGAGAGAAACTCCCAATGAAGGTGTGGATTGCCATTATGGTTGCTGTTGGGGGTGCTGCAATAATAGGATTTGCCGATCCGGGTACTGGCCAGTTTCCCAACGCGACAATTGGTAATGCACTAGCTCTTTCTGCTGCGCTCCTCGTTTCGCTCTACCTTCTGGTCGGCAGATTTTTGCGTCGGGATTTGGACTGGTATACCTATGTATTTCCGCTTTTTCTCGTGGCTTCCATCACAGTTCTTGTCGGCGTCGGCGTTTCGGGCCAAGGACTATTTGGATATAGTTCGAAGTTCTACTTCATCTGTGCGATGATCGCGTTATTTCCCCAAATTATTGGACATGGTTCGTTCAACTATGCTGTCAAATATTTTCCTGCTGCCGTTATCGGAATTGGTGGCCTTATCGAGCCCGTGATAGCCTCCGTCCTTGCTTATTTCCTTTTCTCGGAAGTCCCAGCAAAGGTGTCTGTTCTCGGAATGTTGCTTATAATTATCGCCATCGTTTGGGTGGTTCAAGTTCTCGAGAGACGACGAAAGACATATCGACCCGAGCTTTAGGACCAATACAGGATCTGATATTTATCAACTATCCATCGACAATTATCAGATGAACTAGATGTCCAGATCTGAGAACTTCTTCTTCTTGCTTACAAAATAGTCTTTGACTATGTCTCCAGAATAATTTGGGTAGACATCGAATCTTGCGGCCGGATCAGTCTTCAATTCGTGACTCATTATTTCAGCATCGCGATAGGCTCTTCTGATAGCCCCGAATTCCTTGAAGTTGAATTTCGCCATGGCGCGAAGCATGGCAATGTGATCCAATTTCCATCGTCGTTGGAGAACTTTGACCAATCCCTCCTTTGGGTAGTTCTTTTTTAACATGACGAGACTATTCCTGTAATTGTGGTAACTCTTTTCTGGACTTCCTTGAGGAAGAGAGGCACCACCAATGTGATATACCTCAGATTGTGGGACCACTTGGACCTTAAATCCGTGTCGCTGAAATCTCCAACACAGATCAATTTCCTCCATGTGTAGCTCAAAACTCTCGTCAAGAAGGCCAACGAGATGGAGAGCAGAGCCCCTCATGCAAATGCACGCTCCGGTGGCCCAAAAAACGTCGATGACATCGTCATATTGCCCCTCGTCCTTTTCCATGTCGAAAAAGATGCGACCGCGGGTGAATGGATAGCCATTCTTATCTAAAAAACCACCAGATCCACCGGAGTATTCGAATAAACTGTGATCATCAAACTGCAGGAGTTTTGGTTGAGTAGCCGCCACATCCCTGTTTGCCTCCATGTGATCGATGAGCGGTCGGAGCCAGTTTTTCGGGACTTCTACATCATTGTTAAGAAGGACGTAGTAGTCTGCATCTGTTTGGCGAATGGCTTCGTTGTTTCCTTTACAGAAGGCCCAGTTTTCCGGATGCCGAATTACTCTAACATCGGGAAAAGTAGCCGCTATCCATTCGCCACTTCCGTCTTCCGAGGCATTGTCCGCGATAACGATCTCGAAATTATCAAAGTCCGTATTGACAACCGACGCTAGGCATTTCTGGAGCAGATGGAGTCCGTTCCATGTGACGATGATAATAGCTACTCTGGGCATACAGGAGACTGGCTAACTGGCTAACTGGCCTCGTGGCAAATTAGCAAGACGCTTGGTAAGTTGGTTAATGGAGGAATGGATTGAAAATCATACATTTTGTAGAAGCAAATTGATCGTCCTAGGAATCTCAAAGATAGCTAGAAGGAATCTCCAAATTAATTGAAAGAACCCCGTCCTGTTCAATGCTTCTGAATAACTACTAATAATCACGCTGAACTTTGGTATTCCACCAAGCCAGCCAGAAGCTAGTGGCCAGTCAGCTCTTCAAAAGTTGATCCAACTGAATCTCATCCGGGACCAAAACTTGCCGAGCTTTCGAACCTTCAAAGGGACCTACAATACCGGCCGATTCTAGCTGATCAACAATTCTTGCTGCTCTCGTATAACCTACTGACAACTTTCTCTGCAGGAGAGATACCGAACCCTGCTGTGACCTAACAATAATTTTTGCCGCCTGAGCGAATAGGTCGTCCTGATTTGATTTGTCCCACTGGCCATCTAGCACGGTATCATCATCGTCCATAACGGCTGGAAGATAATAGGGGCCAACACCTTTTTGACCGCCGATAAATCCAGTGACTCTCTCAACTTCTTCGAGAGAAACGAAGGGCGACTGCAATCGGATGGTCTTACTGCCATTCATATAAAGGAGGTCACCATTTCCAACCAGATGTTCCGCTCCATGCTGGTCAATGATGGTTCTTGAGTCAATTCCAGAGGCGACTTTAAAGGCGATTCTTGCTGGGAAATTAGCCTTGATAAGTCCTGTGATCACGTTTACGGATGGTCGCTGCGTTGCAACTACCAGATGGAGGCCGACAGCTCGCGCCATTTGAGCAAGCCGAGCAATGGGACCTTCGATTTCTTTTCCGGCAGTCATCATTAGATCGGCAAGTTCATCGATAATGAGGACGATGTAGGGCAGTAGCTTATGGCCCTCGCCATCAGGTAGAAGCCCTCCCTTGAATTTCTTGTTGTAGTCTTTAATGCCTCTAACACCGGCACCTGAAAGTAAATCATATCTATTCTCCATTTCTTGCAAGCAGCTCTTCAGGACTTTCATCGCGTCCTTCGTGTCAGTTGTAATCGGATCTTCGCTTCCCTCGGGCATTGCGATAAAATGATTGTAGATCTGAGCGTATTGTTGCATCTCGATCTTCTTTGGATCAACGATGACAAACTTCAGATTGCTTGGCTCGCAAGCATATAGAAGATTGGCGATGAGGTTGTTGATACCTACAGATTTACCCGATCCTGTGGCACCCGCAACGAGGAGGTGAGGCATTTTTGTCAAGTCCTCGACGAAAACCTTGCCCTCGATTGTCTTTCCAATAGCAACTGGTAGTTCCATTTTTGCCTCCGTAAAGGCCCTCGTATTCAAGAGCGTCTTAATTCTGACCAACTCCCTG
The DNA here is from genome assembly GCA_965250215.1 of Rhodothermales bacterium. Classification (GTDB taxonomy): domain Bacteria; phylum Bacteroidota; class Rhodothermia; order Rhodothermales; family DATKEJ01; genus CBDFNN01. The sequence goes on from CBDFNN010000004.1 coordinate 2,186,639, forward strand.
TTTCGATTTGGAATTTCCACCCCGACGGCAGATTTACCTGGTATTGGTGCGATCATTCGAATCCCTGGTGCGGCCATTGCCATAGCCAGATCATCTTGCAATGATTTGATCTTGCTGATTTTTACACCAGGTGCAGGAGTTAATTCATACAGCGTGACGGTTGGGCCAACAATTGCTCCGATTCGAGTAATTTCGATATTGTAGGTTGCAAGCTTGTCTAGTAAGATCTGCTTGTTTTCTTCTAGCTCTTGGCGATCAATATGCGATACATCCTGACTGTCGTCGTCAAGAAGCTCCGTCGATGGAAATTTGTATTCAGGAATATCAGCAGCGACACGATGGACTTTATCCAGATTGTCGACGTCTTTTGAAACATCGACTTCAATGATATCCAGCTCCACTTCTTCCGGCTCATCGTTCTTCTCCTGAACGAGAGTCAAGCTGGGGCGCTTTTCTAGAATTCTATTTGGCGTGACATCCAATTCAATCTTGCCCGAGGGCGGAGCTTCTTTTTCAGCCTTCTTGCTTCCAACATAAAGATCATTTACGAGTCGATCATCTTCGACATCGCCATCTTGGAGAGATGCCATGCGTTGTCGTTCCCGCTCTTCGGCCTCCGAGCGGAGTGTAGATTCGTTGCTGTCTTTAGCTTCCGACTTCTCTTGCTTTGCCTTCTCTTTTCTGGGCTTCTTTTCTTTGATTGAATGGGCTAGCCATTCAGTTTTGACCCATTGACTTATTTTTGAAAAAAATCCTTCTATTCGGTCTATAGAACGTTGGATATCCCGATCGATACTCAGCAAGACACCTATCGCCGTAAGCAATGAGAGAAGAATGAATGAGCCCGCTGAGCCCAGAATTCTTCTAAGTCCCTGTGCAATTGAAAGTCCAAGATCTCCACTCCAAAAGGACAAATCGGCCTGGCCAACAATGGTCAACCAACCCATAATACAGGAGGTGATCAATACACCTAGGCCTGTTAAGAGACTTACCCATCGAAGAGGTCTAGTCGATTGGTGTCGAAATACTTTGTATCCGGCGAGGAAGAGCAGGATTGTGAAAGCAGCGATTGGGAAGCCCAGAAGCCTCTCAACAAGGAGATAAGAAATAAAGGCCCCAACAAGTCCAAGCGCATTGTCTGCCGGCTTTGGATCTCCGTTGAACATTTCCGATAGGCTGACAATTCTATCCAGAGGCGAGAAAGTCGTAATTGACAGAAGAAGTAGAAGTGCCAAAACCATCAAGATTAGGCCTAGAATTTCCTTCCTCCTCGGATAAGAGACCTTATTTGCAGATTTAGAGACGGCCTTCCTGTTCGACTTCTTGGTCGTTGACCTTCTTTTTTTAGTGGATTGCTTCGCCATGTATTGTGGGCAACTCTATTTATTAAAATGATCCATATCTCTTATGGATAAGAGCTTAGGGAGTTGCAGTGATAATTTACTTTAACAAAAACTTAGGCAGATTCGCCAGTTTCTGAAAGTACACTTGGCGCTACTGCGACGATTCTATCCTCCTTATATAAAGGGATAAGATCCACTAGGTCAAGGCTTGAACAATACGTCACATCTTCTTCAAAACCCATCTCAATGAGTCTTCGAGCATGATCAGAGTCTCTCAGGGCAACTTTGAGTCGACCCTTATTTCGCAAATAGGCATTCAGACTCAGGCGTGCTCCATCATCAACAGAGTGCTCTTCGCCATTGCTTCTAATTTTATCAATGAGATAACCTGCGAAGATACAGTCTTCAAAAGAAGCAATTCCGCGCCAGCCAGAACAAACAATGCTCAGCTCCTTTATGTCGACCAACTTAGTCAAAAGGGCCTTTGCATTTACAAAACATCCGATGAGAATCTCATCCGCAGTTTTGCATGCGATGATGGCATTAGTCCCATTCGTGGTTTTAATGACAACTGTCTTTCCCTCAACTTCTTCCTTGGTGTATTCGAGTGGAGAGTTTCCAAGGTTGAATGAATCGATTTTTACGCCATCCCTCTCACCACCACTGACAGAGATATCCTCATCAAGATTGGAAAGTATCCGACCGGCTGCAGACATGTCTTCAACTGGTATGATAACTTTTGCTCCGTTGGCGAAAGCCGTGCATATCGTTGACGAGGCCCTAAGGACATCTACGACGACCGCAGTGCGTCCTTCGAGGGTTCCCTCGACGATTCGGTTGGGTGTTAAGTGTACTCTAATGTCCAAAAAATGCCTCCAAGTCTATTGCAGAATAGAGTCATATTACTCAAAGACGTTTAAGATTCACGAAGCGTCTTTTCAATTTATTTGAGACCCTAGTGAGCTTCGTCCTGCGCGTTGAGACAAATTTCAGCTTGAAAAAGGCGACTATTTGTGTAGTGGGGCCTTTTTGACAACGGCCGGAATGGATTTATTTCGAACTTGAATTTGGATTTGACTTCCTGCGCCAAAGTACTGTTTCTCATTTGGTACATAGCCCATTCCGATACCGCAGGATAGAACTGGCGACTGCGATCCGCTTGTCACGACTCCTATTTTGTGCCCTTCCATATCTAGTATATTATAGCCTTGTCGGGGAATACCTCTTTCAGTCATTACGAATGATACGCGGCGTCTATTGGCTCCACGATCTTTGATCTCTTCGAGTGACTGTTTTCCAATAAAAGAGTATTTATTCAGTTTTGTGACCCACGACAGTCCAGCCTCTATCGGATTGTGTTGATCACTGATGTCATTGCCATATAGACAGTACCCCGCCTCGAGTCGTAGGGTGTCTCTAGCACCCAATCCAGCGAGAACAAGTCCCTCGTCTTTCCCCGCCTCGAAAATAGCAGACGCTATTTCTTCAGCCTTTTCATTTTCGCAATAGATTTCTAGGCCTGCTTCTCCAGTATATCCCGTGTGGGATAACACCGCTTTCTGGGATCCCATGAAGGTGCCTGAGGCCGGAACATGAAAATGATAATACTCGATCTCTGAAAGATCGATGTCAGTCAGTTTTTGAACAATTCCCATGGCTTTAGGGCCCTGGATTGCCAATAGAGACATGAAATCAGAAACATTCTCAAGCTCAGCCTTCATCGGGTTATTACTGACCATCCAATCGAAATCCTTGTCGATATTCGAGGCGTTGACGACGATCATAAATTCCTGCTCATTAACCCTGTAGATCAGGAGATCGTCGACGATTCCTCCATTTTCTCGACACATTACAGTGTAGAGAGCTTTTCCGTCGTATAGGGTCGCGATGTCGTTTGTGATGAGATTCTGAATAAAGTCCTCGGCGTGAGGACCCCTGCATATTACCTCGCCCATATGGCTGACATCAAAAAGACCTGCGGTCTCCCTCACAGCAAGGTGTTCGTCCACAATTCCGGAATATTGAACAGGCATTTCAAAGCCGCCAAAGGGCACCATGCGAGCGCCATGCTTGACATGAAAATCGTAAAGAGGAGTTTTTTGAGCTTCGGACATTTTAAGTCAGATATGTTTTGATTTGGGTGAAAAGATAGGAAAAGCAGCCATCACGAGTTGTTGATTTGAGATATGAATGTCTGGGTGACTGACCATTGAATTATCGAGGCGTATATTCTTTTATTCTAGATAAACTCAAGCAAACAATAATAGCGTGACAAGCAGTCTTTGGCATGAATCGACTCCAAGCATTATCCCAGAAGTCGAAACAGTGATAATTGGAGGAGGCCTTACCGGAACCTCACTAGCCTATTGGCTCGGCAAAAAGGACGATGGAAAGACTTTGCTTTTGGAAGCGGGTCGATTGGCTTCTGAGGCGAGTGGTCGGAACGCTGGCTTTCTTTTAATGGGTACAGCAGAGAACTATGCCGCAGACGTAAAGGCGAGAGGAAGAGATCAGGCCAATTACTTGTGGGAATTTTCAAGAGACAATCTCAGACTACTGAAGGAGCATTTTGGCGAAACGGACTGCGACATGCTATTCAGAGGAACGGTCGTTGGTGAGCCCCAAGCTTCATCCGTCAACGAACTGAAGGAGAGTTTAGAATTGATGAGGGAAGATGGTTTTGAATGCGATTATCTGGACCCTTCTGCGCTTAAAAACAAATATGGAATTAATGGGATGGCGGGTGGTTTATTCCTGCCTGAAAATGGTCAAGTGAACCCAGTAAAGCTGGTTCGAAGTCTCGCAGCATTAAGTGGTGCCAAGATAGAAGAAAATAGAAGGGTCTTGCGAATAGAAGAGAAGGGCGATACGGTCAAGGTGCATGGTGAGGACTTTCAAGTTGAATGCAAAAAGGTGATAGTTGCCACGAATGCCTTTTTACCTCAACTGCTTGATAGTACCTCAAATCTCATAAGACCGGTTAGGGCTCAAATGTTAGCCCTCAACAAAGGCGTTCGGGCTCCGTTTCCTGTCTATTCTCATTCTGGATTCTTTTACTTTAGGCAAACCGATGAGGAAGTGATACTGGGTGGTGCTCGACATTTGCATATAGACGAAGAACAGGGATATGACGATCTGACGACGAATCACGTTCAAATGGATTTGGAAAAGTATGCCCGAGATCATATTCAAGGTGCTTCAAATTCCTTCGCCACAAAACGATGGTCAGGGACAATGGGTTTTACAAAGGATCACATACCTAAAATTAGTTCTAGAATCTCATCTTCAAAAATATCATGGATCGGAGGATTTTCTGGACACGGACTGGGCTTCTCTTTTAACCTGGCGAAGCACTTTGTTGAACAATTAGGAGGAGCGACTCCGGATTCTGCATTTGTTGAATCATTCCTTGATGCTTGAACACTTAATGCCGATTATACCTGCACACAAATCGATATAAGGCAAGCGATTGAATCGAATTGCAAGAAGAGCACTTTTCCTCCTTCTGAACATCTTTTTCCTAGTCAACCCAAGACAGGAGGGAGCCCTTTTCGCACAAAGCAATCAATGTGTTTATCCGATTATTTTCGCACACGGATTTACAGGTAGCCAGGATTCTTGGATCGATTTCTTTGGAGAATCGCGAATAGCCGCTATCTATGGCTCAACGCAATATTTTCACGGAGTCATTAATGCTAACACCCAAACAAATATTTGGGGAGCGGATGGGCTAGAAGGGACGGATGATGACGATGTCTTGCTAGAATTCAACAACTTGACAAACGATCTATCGCCGGGCTGCCTCTATGCCTACAACTGGGAAAATTTCTGGAATGAGAATGAATCGAACCCTCAAATACTTATTCAGGACGGATCTTCACCCAGCTTCATAACATCCGATTCCAATGAGTCTTCGTCTTATAAGCAAGGCTATGCTCTTGGAGTAATGATCGACAAGGTCCTTCAGGCAAATCCGGATAAGGAGTACGTACTTGTCGTAGGTCATTCGATGGGTGGACTAATAGCTCGAGAATATTTACAAAGGACTTCTGGGCAGTGGTGGGCGAGAAGTGGTGCTGATGGGCATAGAATAAAAAAGCTCGTCACATTGGCCACGCCTCATCGAGGATCAAATCTCCTGGGAAATCCCTTCCCAACACCCAGTGGTGAAAAAGAAGAATCTTCAGACTCCAATCTTCAAAGAGACGGTATTCCCGACATAAATTCGGAGGCCGTCAGAGATCTTCGCTATAGTTTCGCAACGAGTTCTTGTTTTCCTTTTTCAAGTCGACACTCGCCATATTTGTACGGTGGTGATGAGGCTTGCATCGCGTTTGGCTTTTGGAATGATGACGTCAATGCTGACGGAGATGAAAACGATATCATTATTGGATTGAATGAGCAAGGTGCGGGAAATATTGAGGACGGCAGTGTTGACAATCCTGTAATGCCTCTGCCACAGAATCTTCGCTACACCTATATCACGTCCACCGTTGACCTCATAGTTTCTGCTGAGCGGCAACTTCTTTTTGATGCAACTGGACCTCGGCCAAGAGATCCAGCCTCTCCAAGCATTTCACACCTTCTAAGCGATACTCTTGATGTTGACGCTTGGCACCTGAGCCAAACGGACGAAATTGAAGATATTGCTCGGGCCATTGATGAGGGTGACTATCCCAAATACGCCTGGAGAATAAAATCAGGAACGGGCTATATGGGTCTTCCAAATTTTAGAAGCACGCAGGCTCCGGCTCCAGAAAACCGAGCCACAAACGATCCTGATTGGTTCGTTTTGGATTTAAGTGCCAACCCGCATCCAGACTTGGAATGCAACATTGTCTTTCAAGCCGGTGGCGGAGGATTGAATGCCCGGGTCGATTTCTACATGACGCCGCCGAGTGATTTCTCAAGTTCTAATTCTAGCCTCTTCGCAGAGACCAATTCTACAACTTCCTTGCTTGCGTCAGGAGTCGTTCCTGGGCAATATTACATTAGGGTTTATCACGAGAGTATCAACAAAGCGAGTTGGGAAAACCCCTATTCTTTAACCTCGACATGCATTCCTCTTCTTTTACCGGTCGAGCTAAGTTCTTTTGATGCAAGAGTGCAGGACGGTCGGGTTCATGTCAATTGGTCAACCGAAAGCGAGATAAATTCGCTGGGCTTCAAAATTCAGTCAAGGGCCGTAGGAGATCCGAATAACTGGTTAGACCACGGATTTATTAAGTCAAATGGCGGAGAAAATATTTCAAGCAGCTATGCAATAGTTCTGGACGATGTGCCAGCTGGGAGACGCCTAATTAGGCTAAAGCAGATAGACTTTGACGCGACCACTTGGACCTCACATTCTATCGAGCTCGAGATTCCGCAAGAACAATTTGTCATAGTCCGAGACGCCTATCCTAATCCTTTTCGTAGCACAACTACCATTGAATTCTCCGTTTCGAAAGACCAGAACTATCGGGCCGAATTATTTGATATTCGGGGTCAACTCGTAGACTTGATTGAAAGCGGGTTTGCGATGGTAGGGTCTTTGACTAGACTTCAATTAAATGACCACGGACTCGCGTCGGGAGCTTATATATTGAAGCTGAGCGGCGAAAATTTTGTTGAAGAAAAATTGATAACGAAAATTGAATAGAAGTCCAAAATTGGACGAGAATTAACACCTAAGCCTCTAACTAAAAGAATACAGAGATGAAGAAATCGAAGAAGCTCTCACGTCGAAATTTTATTGAGAAGACGGCCGTCGCCAGCGCATCAATTACTGCTTTCCCAGCGATATTATCGGCTAGCAAGGGAAAGATTATTTCACCTAATGACAAAATAAATTTTGGAGTCATCGGCTGCAACGGAATGGGAAACACCGATACGCGGTCTTTTCTAAGACAATATGGTGTGGACTGCATCGCTGTCTGCGATGTTGACGATGCTGTCATCGACAAAAGATCCAAGGAGGTGGGCGAGGCTCAAGGAATGATGCCGAAGACCTACAAGGACTATCGAGAGGTTTTGGCCAACAAGGATATCGATTTTGTTGTGATTGGTACTCCGGATCACTGGCACTGTAAGATCGCTGTGGATGCTTTGGAGGCGGACAAACATGTCTACCTGGAAAAGCCATTGGCCAATTCGATCCAGGAATGTGACATCTTGCTTAACGCTGCGAAGGCACATGACAAGATTTTCCAAATGGGACAATGGCAGAGGAGTGGACCACATTGGCGAAATGCGATCGACTTTGTCCACTCCGGCAAGCTTGGTAATATTCGCACCGTGAAAGCTTGGGCCTATCAGGGTTGGATGAAGCCAGTACCCCATCTAGCCGATGGACCTGCTCCGGCTGGAGTCGATTATGACATGTGGCTTGGACCCATGCAGAAACGCGCTTTCAATAAGAATCGCTTTCACTTTGACTTCCGATGGTTCTGGGACTATGCCGGAGGGCTTCAGACGGATTGGGGCGTGCACGTCATCGACTACGCGCTTTTCGGGATGAAGGCGACTACGCCGAAGTCCGTCATGGCAGTGGGAGGGAAGATGGCCTATCCAGATGACGCTTCGGAGACGCCCGATACCTTGCAAACGATATATGACTTTGGTGACTTTACCATGTTATGGGAGCATGCAACAGGTATCGATCTAGGTCCTTATCAGACGACCCACGGAGTCGCCTTCATTGGCAACAATGGAACGCTTGTTGTAAATCGTGACAGCTGGTATGTAATACCAGAGGATGAGTATGTCGAGGGCGGTCCGCCAAAGCTTCTTATGGAAGTGCCAGAAGGCGAGAAGCAGCAGGGAAATGATGTTGATCGGCACACCAAGAACTACATGGCTTGTCTATGGGGAGAAGAAACTCCAAATGCCGGAATAGAAGTCGGACATGCGGCAGCGACAGTGGCTCATATGGGCAACGTCGCTTGGAAGGCTGGCAAGAAGATCAACTGGGATGCGGATAGAAATCGTTTTGTTGATGACGATGTCCACAAGCTCACGCAGGTCAAGTACCAGAACGGCTGGAAATTACCGAAATACTAAGGAGAGTGAAGAGTGGGGAGTGATAAGACAAGATTCACTTTAGTGTATTTATGAAGACAACCTAAAGCATGCCTAACGAAAGTCGTCGACTTGATAACTGTAGTAATTGTGAGAACCATCTTGAAGGAGATTACTGCTTCAGCTGCGGCCAGTCTGCATTCGAGCATCGTGTCTCCTTAAAGACCCTGTTTGGAGATTTCTTTCGCGATCACTTTCACTTGAATTCCAAGTCGATCAAGAGTTTGGCATTGATGTTTACCAAACCAGGAGAGATCACGCGACAGTATTTGGACGGAAGGAGAGTTAGCTTTATCAACCCTCTTCGGCTGTACCTAATCCTCAGTATCCTCTTTTTCTTTGTTGCGAAAATTCAAACGGCAAGTCTGTTCGACAATTCGCAGGAGATGCTTGAGCAGGTCACAAATGAGATAATTACAATTGACTCCACTGGGACGAGTTCTGGGATTGAAACTGACAAAACAATTCCAGATTCCCTTGTGGCCGATAAGCGAGGGGCCGGTCCCATTGATTTGAACTTTGATGGAGTAGATAGTGAGCTGGGAAAGACATCACAAAAGGTGATAACGCGAGTCATGAATGATCCAGTGTATAGAAAAGAGATGGCCCTGAAAGGCTTGGATTCTATTCCACCATCTGCCTTCTTTCTACTTCCCTTCTTTGCCTTTCTACTCAAACTCTTGTACTTCCGTCGATCTCGATTCTATGCGGAGCATTTCATTCATGCGCTGCATCTTCATGCGGTGATGTTTCTCTTGCTAATTGTTGGATTCGTGATCGACTTCATTCCATTGTATTCGATTCTGCCGGTATTCTTTCTATACATGGTCTTGTCGATGAGGAATGTGTACAAGCAGTCCTGGCTGAAAACGATCTTCAAGGCTGTGATTTTGGCGATGATTTATCTCACAGTCTTTTCTTTAGTCATCTTCCTCGCCTTTTTCGTGGGAGGATATCTGGAGGCGATCAGAATGGAGGGCTACAGCATTTGGGATGTTCTAAGCCCAAATTGATCGATCTTCCAGTTCGTTTTAGATTCGATCCCGATTTAGTCTAGTCTTTCGAAGGTATCATCACTAGTCGAGTAGACCTAATAGGCGATCTCGCCCTTCTTACTTTAATAAAGTCACAGAACGTGTGGCGCTAAACTGTTCGCCCGAAACGCGCAACAAGTACAAACCACTGGGCAGGCTCCCAGCCCGGAAACTGATGACGTGGCCTTTCTGTGCTGCCAACGCACCTTCAAACAACACGGCCTGGCTCCGTCCGAACACGTCAAAGGCTTCTACGCGAACTTGCTGATCCGTTGAAAGAATAACGGTAAAGGTCGTAGACGGATTGAAGGGGTTAGGATAGGCTTCAGACAGGAAAATGCCCTGTGGGACGTCAATCGTGGCCTCCACTTTTGGGCTATAGACAAAAGCTCCATCGAAATCCACCTGCTTGAGCCGGAACGAATGGGTGCCGGGGGTGAGGTCCGATATATAATAAGTGTAGGACTGGGCCTCGCTGGTTGAGCCGTGGCCCTCAACAAAACCCATCGTTTGCCAATGCCTAAGCTGTTGCGTTTGCACCTCAAAACCGGCATTGTTGTTTTCACTGGCTGTTTCCCAGTTCAAAGTAAGAGTCTGGTCCTGAACGACCCCCTTAAAGGCGATCAACTCTACCGGCAGCGCAGTCAGAACCTGGCCGCGGATTTCACCCCCTGGAAATTGGGCTGTGTGAATGTTGATGTAGAAGAGATCGTTGAGCAAGTCTGCGGCTTGAGGAGCGCTGATGAATTCACTTCCAATGGAGGGAGACGTCAGGCCGCTGATAGCACCACAATTAACCTGAATCCCCGCATTTATGCCTGGTGCGGCAGGCCCATGAAAGTGCATCGCTATGGCCGCTCCCCCTATCAAACCAGTCCAAGAGATATTCCAGGACAATTCACCGCTTACGTCGTCATAGGTCATCGTCGCACTGCCTGTGCCTGGTGACCCGGTGGGTGTAGACTCTTGTGCCTGGTCAATTGTGACCGTTAAATTATGTACGGCTGCCTGTCCCGGGACAGAAATAACCGCTGAAACAATGATGAAAATGAAAATGCTGGAGCTAAAGAGTTTCATAATGCTTAGTCATTTTAAGTAGTCAGATAGAGCCATCTTGACCTTTCGGTCTCATTCTAAAGCGTCTGGTGCTTGTGTCAAGCACTTTTTAATAAAGTGCACCTCGGAGTTTATCTCGTTGGAAGCGTCCATTGGCAATGACACTTTTCGTGTTTTTCCTAATACCTAGGTCTAAAATATTAAGGAGTGATTCAGTAAAGTATACATGATCTTAATCAAAGACCACAAAAGGCCATCACCCATGTCCATTATCTGATGTGGATGAACGACCTGTAAGAAATCCAAGCGCTGCTGAAATTGCAAGTCGTTTTGCGATACAGATCACAGATTTTCGTGGATATATAACGAAGGGTCACCAGCATTGACCAAACTGGATATATTGGTTATTTAATAATTGTCGCCCTGAATTGACACAGAAAAAGGCCGACCGAGAGGCCGACCTTTTCCAGTCGATAGATTCACGTGACCAGAAGATTGGCCGACAGAGATTGTCTTTATTTCAAAAGAACAACTCGTTTGCTCGTTTCGAATTGATCACCCAGAACACGATAGAAGTAGTTTCCACCTGGGAGTCCCTCGGCATTAATCGTAAAGTTATGCACCGTATTAGGTGCCAGAACACCGCTGAACAGTGATTTGACATGCCGACCTACCGTATCAAAAAGATCGATTAGAATATTCTGCTCAAGAGCCAAGCTGAGGCTGAAATTCGTAGTCGGGTTGAATGGGTTGGGATAGGCGTCCGAGAGTAGATAAGGCCCAGGAAGATCTCTAACGATTTCAACCTCATTTCCGATGGAAACAGTTCCGTCGAAGTCAATTTGCTTCAATCGGAATTTGGTATAGATCTCACTTGGGTCATTGATTTCGAATTCGTAGCTCTGATTGGTTTGAGCTGTGCCAGCTCCATCCACAAATCCCATGGTCTCCCAGATTTCTCGAGCTGGATCATAAGCGTCGACCTCAAAACCGGAATTATTTTCCTCACTTGCAGTTTCCCATCTAACAAGAATCTTGTCTGCATCAACGATTGCATCAAACGAGATGAGCTCGACAGGCATTACGACATCTGTTCTCATGAAAAGAATATTGACGGCGCCATTACTTGCAAAGCCATTGCCAGCACCATGAACGGCGTGTTCGATTTTTCCATCTCCATTCAAGTCTCCAACGATTCCGATACTAGAACCAAATTCGTAGCTATTTTCGAGAATGCCCGTGAAACCGCCCTGTGTATCAGAAATTTTTTGGTGATATTTCACCGTGCCGTTGGTGTTCATAAACAAAAGCCAAACGGCTCCACGGTTTGTGTCACCATCGTCGTCTCTGCGCGCTCCAACAAAGATGTCATTAACCCCATCACCGTCGATATCGAGTGCGTTTGAAACGCCTCGGCCGAAGTTGTCGCCTGCCGTCAATGATCCTGTAAATCCTCCGATTCCTTGAGCGATTTGTTGGGAAAAATTGACTGTTCCGTTGGAGTTCATAAATAGAATCCAGACTTCCTCTTCTCCCCGGGAGCCTACCAAGAGATCTGTGACACCGTCGTTATTCAAATCTCCGATGTTGGCCAAGTCCACGCCCCACCAATCTCCCGCATCTAGATTTCCGGTAAATCCTCCAATTCCTTCTCCGAGTTTTTGACTGGCTTTTAGGGTGCCATTCGGATTCAGGAAGAGAATGTAAACGTAACCTTCGTCAAGGCTAGGTGCCCCAACGGCGATGTCGGTTGTGCCGTCGCCATCGAGGTCACCGATGTTGGCGACACCATATCCAAACCAAGATTGTGCGGCGAGGAGGCCCAACATTCCTCCAGAGCCATCCGTAAGTTTTTGGTGAGACTTTACTGTACCATTGGGATTCATAAGGGTGACAAAAACGGCTCCAGCGTTGCTATGCCCGTCACCGTCGGTGATTCGTGCTGCGCCCATGACCATATCCCTTACGCCATCGTTATCAAAATCACCGATTTGTTCAACTGCGGTTCCAAGAATGGCTACGGTTTCCAAGGGGTCCGTAAAACCACCTTGTTCCGCGGCTATAGTCTGAATTGATTTAACCGTGCCGTTGGGATTGAGAAAGAGGACATAAACTCCTCCGTCGTCGTTAAAGTTACCATCGTGTTGTGGAGCACCGACTGCGATATCGGGTACGCCGTCCCCATCAACGTCTCCGAGATGAGTGATGTCAAAACCAAAAAGTTCACCAGCTTGTAGAGTACCAGGAAGGATGCCGCCGACACCATCGGCTATTTCTTGATGAGAAAGGACTTGTCCCGCTTGGGAATAGGCTGTGGTGTAGCTAAATAGCAGTGCAAAAAGGGCGATGAAGCAACAATGCCTTAAGGGTGGTAACTCGAAGTTCATAACAGGATAATTGTTGATGGTTAATTATTGGGCAGGGGATTAGCCCTCTTTGTCCACTAAGCGATATTAAGAGTATAATCAGACCACCTGAATAATGCTGGTAATTCCGACTTTCCGGTGAATTCCAAGAACTAAGGAATATGGTTAACAGAATATTTGCAGACTCGCTGCGGCGGTGTATACGATCGCACCGAAACGAGCCGTTTATTAGAGGTGCGCGATTTTGCAACGAAATACCTTTTCTATGAAATATTTCCTCTCCCTTTTCCTGCTGATACCTACAATTCTTAGTTCGGCAGATATCCCTGCTCAATCGAAAATAACAAAGGTTACCGTTTTCAGGTCAGGGGCAAGTATTACGAGGATAGCGACGGTAGACATACCTGTGGGTAGCTCAACTATCACTTTTACTGAGCTGGCACCTAACATCGATCAAAACTCGATTCAGATATCAGCAACAGGAGGCTTTGTTGTTCTTTCGGTTGTCAAGAGGAATAACTTTCTTGAATTCAACGAGCACTCGGACGCGATCGCAACATTGCTTGAAAGAAAAAAGGAACTAGAAGGAGAATTAGAACTCCTCTTTGCAGAACAGGATGTTTATAATAAAGAGGAGCAATTGCTTTTGGCTGCACTTTCTGCTGATGGCAAAGAAAAAAAAATTGATATTGCCGAGCTAAAGCTGGCTACGGCCTTCTTTCGCGAAAAGATGACGGAGTTAAAGAAGCTCAGGATCGAAATAAATGCAAAGCGAATTCCCCTTCAGGAGGAAGTACGCAAGATTAATAGTCAACTGCAGGAGCTCAATGCGAACAGTAAAAACCGGAGCGTTGCTGAGATTGATGTGACCGTTCAATCCACGAGAGCCGTAAAAAGTGATGTCACCTTAACTTACTTGACCTATAGAGCCGGGTGGCAGCCACATTATGATCTTCGGGTCGACAAGCTGAATGATCCAGTCGAGATTACCTATGCAGCTAATGTCCAGCAAGCAACTGGGGAGAGCTGGGAAAATGTGATTCTTACTTTGTCTACTGGAAATCCAAGGAGTCCAGGGAATAAACCGAGCCTAGAGCCCTGGCGGCTTCGCTTTACGCCACCTCCAGCACCAATGTCTTCAAGAGTAATGAGTCAAAACGCGGCTCGGAAATCCGTTTCATTAGAATCGTCGGCTGATATGGCGGCAAGCGGGGTCATGGAACTAGAGGAATCACAGGAAATGGACGCAATAACTGTTGTACCAACCGACCAAAACTTCAATGCTACAACAATTGAATACGAGATCTCACTCCCCTACACGATAGAGTCAGATGGAAAACCCCATTCGGTAGATATTGACGAGCGACAGATTCCAGCCGAATTCGAATATTTTGCTATTCCAAAACTTGATCGGAATGCCTATCTGACAGCAAAAATGTCTGGTTGGGAGGACTTCTATTTTCAGCCTGGTGAGGCGAATCTGTTTCTTGAAGGGACCTACGTCGGAAAGACCTACCTAGAAATTGGAGTCGAGGATACATTGGTAGTGTCTCTCGGCCGAGATGAAAACATCAAGCTAAATAGAAAGAGAGCTAAGGAATTCACTAAGAGGCGTACCCTGTCAAGGAAGAAAACAGAATCGAGAGGATGGGAAATTGAGTATAGAAATAACAAAACGACATCTATCGACTTGGTGATCATGGATCAAATTCCACTAAGCACAAATAACTCGATCGAGATCAAGTCTGAGGAAACAGGCGGTGCCGAATATAATGAGGAAACTGGATTTCTCACCTGGCGAATGACACTTGATGCCGGAGAGTCTGCCTCCAAGAAATTTTCCTACCAAGTTGAATACCCGAAGAATCAGCGACTGACCTTGGAGTAAGGTTCGCTTGTTTTGGAATAACTTATTAGATCGATATGGATGATTAAGGGAGCCAGCACGACTCTCTGAATTTCCTCTAGATCTTGAAGAAGACGCCTCTCTTGAATAAGACATAGCACATGTACCACATGATGCCCAGAGCGACGAAAGAATTGATAACAGCCGTAATTGGTTCTGGAATGCCCACCATCCCGAGAAAGCCATCTACAAATATGTAGCTCGATTTCCGAAGCCATCCACCCAGTAGCTCAAAAAAGAGATAAATGAAGATTGAGTTGGTACCAAAAATGACGAATGTCTTTGTCCAGCTTTTATAGCCTTTGATGTCAATAAACCAATAACAAAAAGCAAACGCCAGTAGGGCCCATCCACCCGATGCGATGGTGAAACTTGTGGTTGAGATGCGCTTGACAATCGGAGTAATCCCAGCCCAATCCAAACCATAACCGACGAACAGTCCAATCGCTCCTGCTATGAGAAACTGCTTAATGCGCTCACGGGGGAGATGCTTGGAAGATAATAAGATTGATCCACAGATGGCGCCCCAGATCGTATGTGCCGCCGTCGGAAGACAATTAACGGCTACCCAATGGCCTCCACTCAGTTTTCCCATCAAGATCATATCCAGCCAAGATCCGAAATTTTCGCCGGCTACATAGGGCGCAGCCGGGTCATAGCTGCGGTACAGAATCTCAGTCAGAAGAAGGAATGCCATCGATGCGATCAGCTGAATCTTGATGGAGTATCGCATCAGCAAGAAAGTGACCAAGATGGTGAAGGAAAGCTGTGTCAGGACGTTCCACAATTCCAATGTCAGTTCTCCCGCAGCAATCGCGTACAGGCCTGTTCCAAATAGAAATAGCAAGAAACAGCGTTTCAGAATATGCCGAAATGCCTCTTGCCAGCTAGCTCCTTTCTTCATCCGACTGCGCAATGAGAACGGCATAGCCACTCCTACGATGAACATGAAGAAGGGCTGAATCAAATCCCAAAATCGCAAACCATTCCAAGGATGATGATGGAATTGCGACATTATCATTGATCCAATGCTCCCTTCACCGGAGGCATCTCCTATACTCAAATAAACGTGAGCTGCCTCTGCAGCTAGGAGAAACATAGTCAGACCTCTGAACAGATCCAGCGATAATAGTCGGTCTTGAGGATAGGGTGTGGCGGGAGAAGCGGTGTCCATGGATGAGCTAGAGGTTAATAGTCTCTAAACTAGGGTAAAAAGCATAGGCAATCAGCATATCCTTACTAGTGCTACAAATGATCTGTACTGGTTTAACTCCAACTCGAATTTAGTATCATCATTATTGACTAGTGCATCAGATATTTAATAAACCGAAATTCGTGTTCAAACCTTGTTTAATCTAGCAACCATTCTTGAAGAAAGTACCCGTCGATATCCAGATCGGGTTGCGATTGTTTTCGGAGACAGCCAGCTCTCCTATAGAGACTTAAGTTCAGAAGTCAATCGGGTCGCCAATGGCATACGGAAATTGGGGATTATCAAGGGAGATAAAATTGCTCTTAGCTGTCCCAATGTCCCTCATTTCCCGATCGTGTACTTTGCGATCCTTAAGGCTGGAGCTAGCGTCGTTCCTCTCAATGTCCTTCTGAAAGGACGTGAAATCGCTTACCATCTGGTAGACTCGGATGCCAAAGCTTATTTCTGTTTCGAAGGTAGCGAGCAACTCCCCATGGGTCAGAATGGTTTTGAAGGATATCGCGACACCGTTGCCTGTGAAAACATGATCTTGTTGACCGGGGACCCAAACAGAGTCTCTCCCTTCGAGGGCATCAATACGCTAGGGACGTTTGTTCAGGATGAATCGGAGTATTTTGAAACGGTCAGCACCGAGTTCGATGACACTGCTGTCATCTTATATACCAGCGGAACCACAGGACAGTCCAAAGGAGCGGAACTGAGCCATGCAAACATGTTGTTGAATGCCCGCCTCGCGGACAATGACGTGTATCTTCGTAAAGATCCAGAGGTTCATCTGATTTGCCTGCCATTGTTTCATTCCTTTGGTCAGACGGCTCAAATGAACTGCGGAATATATACGGCCGGAAAACTAGTCCTTATGTCTCGATTCGATCCAGACGAAGCTTTGTCTCTTATGGAAAAAGAACGAGTGACATATTTCGCTGGCGTTCCAACAATGTACTGGGCCATTTTGAATCATCCCAACGCGGAGAAATACGACTTAAAATCTATTTCGGAAAATCTCACCGCAGCCGTTTCCGGTGGAGCCGCCATGCCGGTTGAGGTTATGTTGGCCTTCAACAAGAAATTTGGAGTGAAAATTCTCGAGGGTTATGGCCTGTCTGAAACAAGTCCGATTGCGAGCTTCAATCATTACAAGAATGAAACCAAGATTGGGTCGATTGGAACTCCTGTTTGGGGTGTTAAAATGAAAATAGCAGATTCCGATGGGAATGAACTTCCAGTCGGAGAGCATGGCGAAGTATTGATAAAGGGACCTAACATTATGAAGGGATATTACAATAGACCAGAGGCAAGCGCGGCTGCCATCAAAAATGGCTGGCTATTTACCGGCGATATCGGCAGGATGGATGAAGACGGCTATTTCTATATAACCGATCGCGTGAAGGATATGATCATTCGAGGAGGATTTAACGTCTATCCGAGGGAGATCGAAGAAGTCTTGCTTAGCCATGAAGATGTTAGCTTAGCCGCAGTGATTGGTGTTCCGCATGAATCTCATGGCGAGGAAATAAAAGCATTTGTGATCCTCAAAGATGGAGCGAAGACCTCTTCAGAAAGCCTAATAGAATGGTCAAAAGAGAACATGGCCGCCTACAAATATCCTCGTGAAATCGAGCTTGTGGATTCCTTGCCCATGACCGCTACCGGTAAGATTCTCAAACGAGAGCTGCGAAATTCCTGATATAAATCGCTTGTTGGTGTTTTTCCGAAAACGATTCGAATGGTACTCCAGGTCGTCCTGGTCGCGAAGATTGTCATTGTCTTTGATCAATGGTGTATCTTTCATGGCTGAATGATATGCGCCACTTATGCTTTGTTGAATCAAGTCAGAACGGTGAATGAAATGAATAGACTTCCGATATTATTACTGACTCTATCTTTGCTCTTGATTGCGGACACACTTGTGGCACAATCCAGATCTCGAGCCGAATTGCCTGAAGGCCCTGCCAAAGGGCTGGTCCAGGCCACTTGTTTGTCGTGCCACGGAGCCCGAAATATTACAAGATCCGCAGGCTACAGTAGCACAGACGAGTGGAGGAAGGTCATGGGCAGCATGGTAACTATGTCGGAAGATGACGCCGTGACAATCGCAGAATATTTGCTAGAGCACTTTCCGGAGAATCCAGAAAGACGCCCCACTCTAGTCGAAGGAAATCTGGAAATTGAGTTCGAAGAATGGACAGTCCCGACTCTAGGACAGCGCTCTCGAGATCCGATCGAAGCGGGAGATGGATCCATCTGGTGGACGGGTATGTGGGGAAACCTTGTTGGGCATCTCGATCCCGAGACTGGTGAGATGAAGGAGTATCCTCTTCCTCCAGGTGCAAGACCACATAGCATCGTCCCGGACGAGAAGGGCTACATTTGGTATACCGGCAATAGCAATGCAACGATTGGAAAGCTCGATCCCGGGACTGGTGAGATCATTGAGTACAAAACGAAGGGAAGAGATCCACATACGGCTACTTTCCATCCGAACGGAAAACTGTTTTTTACCTCGCAGGGAGCTGGTATGCTTGGGCGCCTCGATCCGCGGAATGGAGAGATAAAGGAAATCGATACAGAGTCAAGACCCTACGGTATTCAAGTCGCAGACGATGGCACTGTATGGGTGGCATACAACGGGACGAACAAAATCGGTGCTCTTGATCCCGAGAGTATGGAAGTGAAATATTACGACCTTCCTGAAGCGCGCTCGCGCGTACGTCGCTTAGGCCTTTCAAGTGACGGAATGGTCTGGTTTGTAAACTCTAGCATGGGGAGAATAGGGAGACTCAACCCGGGCACCGGTGAGATAAAGGAGTGGGATTCTCCCAGTGGTGTGCGCTCGCATCCCTATGCCTTGGCCGTCATTGATGACAAGGTTTGGTATAACGAATCTGGAATGAGGCCCGACGCTTTGGTTCGCTTTGATCCAGAGACAGAGAAATTCCAAAGTTGGGCAATACCATCGGGTGTCGGAATCGTCCGAAACATGTGGGTCACCAAAGACAATGAATTGTTGATCCATCAAAGCAGTTCTAATAGAATCGGTAGAGTGACCATTAAGGGTCTTCCAAATTAGTTTGTCTGGAAACTGATCTCCTCTGCACTTATGATGAGCCGCCGGGGCGCCTACTAGGGATGACTATTCCCCGTTATACAGAAGTAATAGCTTATCTTGATTTTGGTCATCACATCTTGTGATTTGCCTGCGAGGTAATTTTGTCATTTGTAATCCTTTTTCGACCTAGTACATGACTGATAATGAATTTGTAAATCTTCTCATAGACAGAGGATCGTCCATTGGAATAATTTTACTTGTAGCTGTCATTGCATGGTTTGCACTGCGATATTTGACAAAAGCTCTTGCAAAAACAGTCCAGAAATTGGATAAGCAAGAGGACAGCGAATTCGACTATCGGACTAAGACCGTCTTTCGATTCGTTAATAGTCTCGGAATGGTGATCATATTTGTTACGACACTAATAACCATACTGAGTGAATTGCAAATCAATGTCGCACCTCTAATAGCGAGCGTTGGTGTTGCTGGCCTTGCTTTAGGACTCGGTGCGCAGACGATGGTCAAGGATGCCATCGCCGGTCTGTTCATTATGTTGGAAGATCAATTTCACGTTGATGACTATATTGAAACCGCGGGCGTCTCTGGAACCGTTGAGCGAATTGGCTTGAGGACGACCTCCCTTCGTGATCTGAGTGGGACGAGACACATCGTTCCTAATGGAGAAATTAGAATAATATCCAATGCGACGTCTGGGTGGAGTAGGGCAAAGGTTGAGGTCTATATTCTCCATGATGAGGACATCGTAAGAGTTAAAACTCTCCTGCGAGATAAATTGCACGAAGTTAGGGAGCTCGCTACGGTCAACACGGTTGCCTTAGACGACTTTACCGTTAGCGGCCCAGAAGATATAGATGCGTGGGGGCAAAAAATACGCATTCTCATCAAAACTAAGCCCGGTCAGCATTGGTCAGTGCAGCGAGAAGTACGAGAAATGATTTTGGAGCTATTTCGAGAAAACAAGATTGCTATTGCTAAGCCCATGTCATTCATATCGTCCTAGCTTGCTTGTGTCTAGTTAGATGGAAGATTTCCTGTCACCGAGATCCATTTATTACTAGAAAGCTGAAAAGCTTTGAACCCTTTCCTTCGAAGGACTTTCGGCATAGAAATCTACCCCGGAATGGAGCAAAACTACGAAAAACTGTTGATTTTTCAACTAAGTGCTAATTTTTTAGCATTTTTTGTAACATCTCGGAACGCCCTCCCGTAGTCCGCACATATCATCTCTTCTTTTGTGCAGAAAACTACCATTCAAATGATCCATCGATTTACGTTACTAACACTATTCGTATGTCTATGCCTCTCTAGCGCGCCATCTTTAGTTGCTCAGAATCCAGGAGGTTCTATTCCAGCGGAAGATGAGTTTAAACCTAATCCAAAGTCTGTAACCAGTTTGAATTTACCTTTCATTGAAGGTGAAATTGTAATTGATGGTAATTTAGATGATGAAGGGTGGAGAACGGCGGCCTTGGCTGATAATTTTTGCGAGTCCTATCCAGGCGATTGCACCAAGCCAAAAAATGATATGTGGGTTCGCGTTGGCTATGACGATGAGAATCTTTATGTCTCTTTCCAACTGAAGGACGACCCGAACGAGATCCGAAGTACGTTATCTGAAAGAGACGCCATTTGGCAAGATGACTATTTTGGAATCATACTAGACACCTTTGGCAACAGCGAGTGGGCCTACTTCCTTGCTACCAATCCATTGGGCATTCAGGGAGACACCAGAATTATCAATGGAGGTAATGAAGACGATTCATTCACCGTAATTTTCAAATCTGCAGGAATGGTGACAGAGGATGGTTATCAAGTCGAATTAGCCTTCCCATTTAGATCACTTCGATTCCCAGCTGGATCTGTCCAAGACTGGAAAATTAACTTTTGGGTTACCCAGCCTCGTGGCGATCGAAACCGATATACTTGGTTTCCGCAGGATCGAGACAACTCTTGTTTCATCTGTCAGCTCGGCGAAATAAAAGGAATCAAGGGCATCAGCGAAAGTCGCAATCTTCAGTTTTTACCAGCATTGACTGGACTTCAGGGCTCCTCCCTGAAAAACAGCGAAAATCCAACGGAAGGCTTGGAACATGGGAAATTGACAGCCGAACCATCACTTGGAGTAAAGTATGGCATCAATCGAAATTTAACGATGGACCTCGCCTTGAATCCGGACTTCAGTCAGATTGAGGCTGATCCGTCCCAGGTTGATGTAAACACGACCTTTGCACTTTTCTTCGACGAACGGAGACCGTTTTTCCAAGAGGGGAGTGACCTCTTCGACACCGAAATATCAACGGTCTACACACGTTCGATCAATAATCCGACTGTCGCTGCGAAGCTTACGGGACGCTACGACAATTACAGCCTTGGTTACATCGGTGGTCGTGATCAAGTCTCGCCTTACAATATACCTTTTGCTGAAAACTCTGCGGTCTTCAGTGGAGGAGCCAGTTTCTCAAACATCTTCAGATTGAAGCGTGCCTTTGGGAAAGGTAATTACATTGGCGGTTTGATGACGGACAGACGTATGGACGCCGGTGGCTCTGGCACAACCTTTGGGGTTGATGGAGCGAAACGCTTGACTGAAACGTTTAATCTCAAATTTCAATTTGTCGGCTCAAATACAATTGAGCCGGATAGTCCAGAACTTTCTCAAAACATCCGAGAACAAACTTTTGGAAACGGCTATACCTCGGCCTTCGATGGAGAGTCATTCAATGGATCAGCGGCGGCGATAGGACTCGAACGATTTGGCCGACATTGGGTAATGGTTACACAAGCGGAAGCTTCGAGCCCAACATTCCGAGCCGAAAATGGCTTCGAAAGTAAGAACAGTATCTACGAGAGTTTTACTTTTCAACAATATGTATTCTATCCAAAGACCGATTGGATTACTCGAATATCTCCAAATATCGTTGCCGGTCTCGATGCGGATTGGGATCGCCAGTGGAAAGACCGATTTGTTGCGGTGGGCATCCAAGGCACACTAAAAGGACAAACACAGTTCAATCTGAGAACCAATGTTATCAATGATGAGCGTTTCGCTGGTTCTACTTTGAAGGGTGTAAGAAGCACGAACTTATTCATAAACTCGAATTTCAGCCAATTCATGACTATCGGTGGTGGAGGAAATGTTGGCGAAAGTATCTCGAGAAACTTGGATAATCCTACTGTTGGAAATTCGAAGTTTTTCAATGTCTTTTCGACAATGAAACCAAATTCCCAACTAAAGATTCGGCCCTCCTTGGTTTATAATAGCCTACACGAAAAATCAGGTGAAGAAATATTCAGTGGCTATATCTTCAGGTCGCGATTTGACTATCAAGCGACAAAAAACCTCTCAGTTAGACTGATTGCGGAGTACAACAAGTTCTCAGACTCTTTCGCCTTGGATCCACTAATAACCTACAGATTGAACGCTTTTTCCGCGCTCTATTTCGGTTCAACATTGGACTACTTGAACTACAACGAACCCTATGGTTTGAGCCAGACGGACCGTCAGATATTCTTCAAGCTTCAATACCTATTCCAGGGATAAAATTTAGCGTGGTGGCTAAAATAGTCAATGAGGAAAGGCCGACCCCTAGGGCTGACTTTTCCTCATTTTGGCTAGTGAGTAACAAAGGGATTCTGGTATTGTCACCTATAGTTCGTGTACCTTTTCTCAGTGTTGAAATATCAACAGTATTTGTGTATGTTGAATTATCAACATGTCGGGCTGGGCGATTCCAGACCATCATCACCAAACAAGAAATCAGCCCTTATGTCCAAGCGAATTGGCATTTCCGTCCTCCTGTTTCTCTGCATCTCTGCTACACGAGTACGAGCACAGCAGTCAGCCGACGCAAGGGACTTTCGACCCAACGAAGATCCAAGTATCACAATTCCTAGAATTTCTCAGAAGATCGAGATCGATGGTATTCTAGATGATGAAGGGTGGAGGTCAGCATCTCATGCTGACAATTTTTGCGAATCTTATCCCGGAGATTGCACTAAGCCGGCTTTCGACATGTGGGCGAAAATCGCCTATGACTCGGAGAATCTGTACGTTTCATTTAAGCTATTCGAAGATCCATCCAACATTCGACGATCATTGTCGGAGAGAGATGACCAATGGCGAGATGATTATTTCGCTCTCGTTTTAGATACATATGGCAATAGTGAGTGGGCTTACTTTCTCGCTGTGAATCCCCTCGGGATCCAGGGCGATGAAAGAATGACTATCGATAATGAAGATGGTTCATTTGACGTCATATTCAAGTCAGCTGGAATGGTCACTGATGATGGCTATCAGATTGAAATGGCCATTCCCTTTAAATCACTTCGATATCCACAGCTTGATCTACAGAAATGGAAAATAAATTTCTATGTGACACAGCCACGATCCGATCGAACTCGGTTTTCATGGTATCCTCTAAGCAGGGACAATTCGTGCTTTATGTGTCAACTTGGTGAGGCCAAAGGACTTCAAGGAATTTCCGTCGGACGAAATGTCCAGCTACTCCCTGCCATCACAAGCTCGCAAGGTGCGTCATTACGGGACGGGGATGACCCGAGTTCTGGCATTAAAAATGAGAAGATAAATCTGGATCCTTCTCTTGGTATTAAATATGGCATAAGCCCTAATCTAAATCTTGACCTCGCCTTGAATCCCGACTTTAGTCAGATTGAGGCTGATCCTTCACAGGTAGATGTCAATACAACTTTTGCTCTATTCTTTGACGAGCGTAGACCATTCTTTCAGGAGGGTAGCGACCTTTTTGATACGGAAATATCCACTGTATACACCCGATCAATCAATAACCCGGCCTTTGCAGCGAAGCTTACCGGCAGATACGACAAAGTAAGCGTCGGCTATATCGGTGGACGAGATTTGGACTCGCCATTCATCATTCCCTTTGAAGAAAATTCTGCTGTATTCACAGGCGGGGCAAGCTTCTCCAATATTTTCAGAGTTAAGCGAAGTCTGGGAGAGGGGAGCTTCTTAGGTGGGATGATTACGGATCGACGCCTAGATGAGGGTGGATCGGGGTCAACTTTTGGATTCGATGGATTAAAGAGATTGACAAGCTCTTTTAGCCTTGGCTGGCATCTTGTTGGATCGTATACGGAAGAACCAGACAGTCCAGAGCTTTCGGAAAACATTCGAGAGCAAACCTTCGGAGATGGATATACATCTGCACTGGACGGTGAGACTTTTTCGGGACTCGGCGGCTCCATTGAACTCGGAAATTCCGGTCGGAATTTTTTGATGGAGACGGATATAAAAGCCTTCAGTCCAACCTTCAGAGTAGACAACGGATTTGAACGACAAAACAGCGTTTACGGTTTTACAACTTTTAACGCCTATCTTTTTCGACCTGGAAATTCGTGGATCACTACAGTCAATCCTGATTTTGTAGCTGGCCAAGACTGGAACTGGGACGGCGAGTGGAAGGATCGCTTCTTTAGACCAGGCATTCGATTGAACCTGAGAGGACAAACCTTCATTGGTATTCGCTATCACATTGTAAATGACGAGAAATTTGCAGGTCAAACATTCGAAGGACTTAGAAGACTCTCACTTTTTCTGGACTCCAGTCCTAATCGATTCATCACTTTGGGAGGTGATGCTGACTTCGGCCCTCAGATATCGCGAGACGTAGATAACCCTTTAAAAGGGAATTCACTGAATTACAGATTCCGATCTACCGTTCGACCGACTTCGCAGTTAAGAATTTCACCATCTTTTGTTTACAGCAAACTGGATAATCGCGCGACTGGCGAAGAAATATTTAGTGGATATATTTTCAGATCGCGATTCGACTATCAAGCGAGTCGGAAACTCTCTCTTAGAGTTATCGCAGAGTACAATAATTTTTCAGACAGCTTTGCTTTGGATCCACTGGTCACCTATCGGATCAACGCGTTTTCAGCCGTCTATTTTGGATCTACCCTGGACTATTTCAACTTCGAAGAGCCCTATGGCATAAGTCAATCGGGTCGGCAGTTCTTCTTTAAGTTGCAATACCTGCTTCAAGTCTAGTCAGAGCGCGAACACTCTATGGATGTTGAAGCCGATTCGGAAATCGCCCTCAAAGAAATCATCCACGTTTCGACCCAGAATGTTTTGTTCAGTCATTGATTGGGAGGTGGTAATAAAGAGCTGGAAAACGTGACCTCCCGTTTCTAAATCCATGCCGAGTGAAATGGCATCTTTGGTACCGTCTGATCGTGCTCCTAAAACCGGTACGAATTCTGCGAGCAGGGCAAGACGTTCATTCAATTCATATTTGGCGACTAGCCCAAGACCGTAGAGGTCGTTTTTCTGCTCCAAAATTTGGTCTCCTGCTCCTCGTTCTCGAAATACGGTGTTAAAGTGAACCCACATGGGAGAGACTTGAATACTGAGCTGATCGCTGAATTTCCTCGCGATCAGAAGGGAACTCAAGTAGCTCAGCTTGTCAATGAAATCAAGTCCGTCTGACAATGTTGAAATACCCATATCTCCTTTGACCGCCAACTCAATGGGCATACTGTTGTCTTTTGTTTGGCGGAGAAGATTAGCTTTAAACCTGAAGTCATAGAGTTTGTCGAAGCGAGAACGGCCAAAGCCAACTGAAACGCGATCTGTCACTCCGTAGTCAAGCCCAAAGCGAATATTTGCAGCTGCATCTAAGCCGAACAAATCCTGTGTTCCGTTTGTGGCAACTCCGAAGACATGCCTGATACTGAAGTTCAGATTGCGCTTGGGTATATTTGTCACCGAACTCAGCCCGATTACCTCCGTCGCCCAAAATATTTCGTCGATCGGTCCTCCTGGGTCAGCGAGTTGCCGCTGCATCTGCGCGGATGCCGGTGAACTAATGATCAAACCGACGAGGGCAATACTTAAGAAGCAAATTAATCTACTCAGCACGCTACTGACCTTTGTATGGGCTTAGCAAGGCTTCCAAGTGAATGGCCTGGAGTTGATCCACCTTGACGAAAAGCAATTTTGGAGGCACGATATTGTAATCATCTAGGAGTATATCCCAAGCAGCTTTAATAAGGATAGACGCTCCCGACTTTTGAATAGAACCAGAAACCACAATTTCTTGCGTTTGTCCATGCAGTGAGAACGTCCCGCGGACTCTTGCTTGTTGCTCCGTAGTAAGCTGAGGATCAAAGGGACTCACCAATTTTCCGAAAAACTCTCCGAAGGGGTATTTCTTGGTCTCAAGGCTAACTCGCATGTCCTTGTCGCGTTTACCGATCCCTGTTTCAAGACTTGAAAGGTCCACATAAAAATCGACCGTTGAATCAGCAAGATTTATCATTCCTACTAACTTTTCTGATTCACCGGAAAAGGTGTGCAAGGGAACGGACGAAGTAAATTGAATATGTCCAATCTCCGTTTTATACGCTTGGGCCTCCGCACTTTGCAGGCTTGGGAGCAGGACAGGACCGACTAAAAGACACCAAAACAAACTAAAATTGAAGCGCCTTACCTTTGCATTAATTCTTAGTCTTGCGAATATTTGATCGAGGCTGGACATTAGTTATTAAGAGCCCCTTCGTCGATCCATGTTTTAATAATTCCAACTTCGTCAGAGGTCAAAAGTCCGCCTCTTATTGGCATTCGCCCTCCGAATTGAGGATTGACACGCATTTTGTCTATCACCGGGCTGGTGTCACCGTCGCCTGGATCGACGATAAGCCTTCCATATGCTACTCCGATGCTCGTTATGACTTGCTGGTAGCTCGAAAGGTTGACACCACTTTGTGAACTGCTGAAATGGCAACCGCCGCCACCGCAGGATCTTGAAAAAAGAGGCTGTACTTCCAAGGAATAGCTAACGTCGACCTGGGGTCCAAGTAACGAGTTGTCGATCAAGCGACTCTGGCAATTCGAGAGAAGCCCAAAAGACAAACAAAGGGCTAAATATTTAATTCCCTGCATGACCGATGTCGATATAGCCGCCTCCGCTTGTTGCAATGCCATTATATTAATTGTCGATGTCCATGCCTTTTGAAAATAATCCTAGACCTGATTCAAACCTAGCTAGGTATTTATTAGTGCCCTAGATCACAGATCAGATCTAGCCTCCTCCAGGCCAGTAGTCTTGTTGTCCAAATGCCTCCAAACATATCGGCTGGAGTATCCATGGCCTTCTCCCAGAGCAGTTTTTGCGATCATCTCACCGATTTCTGGTCCCATTTTGAATCCGTGTCCGCTACCTCCGGACCCGACGGTCAAGCCTTTAAGCTCAGGATGTTGAATCCAAAAGTGCCCATCCAAAGTATCTGTGTAGTAGCATCTCCGAGTAGACTCCTCGGCTTGGTTTCAGCGACCTGACCTGCATTCTGATCTTGTGGGGATACCCGGAGTTGCGTAAGTTGAGCACTGTTCGGAACATCAAATCTGCCTCCTTGAAGCCAGAACGACCCATCATGAATACGGATCAGGCCATCATCGAGCCGTCTGTGCTGATAGCCCCCTTTAGTGGGGCTTTAAGTGGAAAGACCGTCACCAAGACCACCCGTCGGATACAAGATTTGTCTGATTTCTTCGATGATGAGGCCGCCCGGAGGCGTATGAAGCCGGATCAAATCCTCTACGAGGTCGAAGCCTATTTACCGGTAGCACAGGGCCTGGAAGGCGGCCTGTTTTTTGGTCGAACTATCCTGTATCCAGGTTGTGTTGGTCAGGAGTATTTTATGACAAAAGGCCACCTTCATGAAAAGGCCGACCGGGGAGAATATTACTGGGGTCTGGAAGGCGAAGGGATGTTGATTCTGATGGATGCGCAACGCTCAACCTGGGCCGAACGCATGTTTCCGGGTAGCCTACATTATATCCCTGCGCATGTCGTCCATCGAAGCGCTAACATCGGGGCTATCCCCTTGATTTTCGGAGCCTGCTGGCCTTCGGATGCCGGTCACAACTACGATATCGTGCAAAGTGAAGGGTTTTCAGCCCGACTCATGGACGTGGACGGTCGCCCTCAGTTAATCGATCTACCTCATACCGGAATCTCATGATTGTAGGCCTGGACCTCGGAGGGACAGTTATTAAATCCGGTTTGATTCACGACGGTCTCATCGTCCGTGAGCTAAACCGACCGGCGCAGTCCAAACAGGGACTTCAGGCCTCCCTGAAAACAATTGAAGGACTTGTTCATAATCTGATGGCACATGCCGCGCAATCAAATGGCACGGTAAGGGGGCTGGGAATCGCGATCCCCGGCATTGTCGATACTACCGCCATGCGGGTTATCAGTACCAATCAAAAATATGACGATGCCTGTGCCTTTGATTTTGTGACCTGGGCTCAGTCGACCTTTCATCTGCCCATTGTACTGGAGAATGATGCCCGAACGGCTCTGATCGGTGAATGGCAGTTCGGGGCAGGACAGGGTGTCGATGATTTGGCGATGATGACCCTTGGGACTGGCATAGGTACGGCTGCTTTGATCGAAGGTCAGCTGCTGCATGGGAAACACTTTCAAGCCGGTTGTCTGGGCGGGCATTTCAGCATTCGTCCAAACGGTCGGCAGTGTACCTGTGGCAACCGAGGCTGCCTGGAAGCTGAAGCCTCTTCCTGGCAATTGAGCAATCTCATTCTGCAAGATCCTGACTATGGGCAAAGCAGCCTGGCCGATCATGATCCTGACTTTAAATGGCTCTTTGCATGTGCAGAAGCCGGCGATGAACTGGCGATACGATTAAAAGAACACTGTCTGACTTGTTGGGCTACCGGAGTCGTCAACTTGATCCATGCCTACGACCCTGAGCGGGTCATTTTAGGCGGTGGTGTTATGAAAAGTGCAGCGGCTATTCTCCCTTTTATACAGGCACAAGTCGAGGCGCTTGCCTGGACACCTTCCGCGCCAGTTTCGGTAGTTGCGGCCCGGATTCCAGACCGCTCGGCACTGCTGGGAGCCTACCATCTCATGTCTTCCAAATTGTTGGAGCGATGAAATCCAATTTCAATAAATTTCCTTCTATTCAAATGCCAGATACGGATGCTTGCCTCCTTGGTTGGGAAGCGATTGGTCGACATCTGACCGAACACCTTAAAAGCCGATCGCAAGCACGACAAGTCCTTGTCGTAGAGTGTTACCATGGGGCTGATGAATCGCAGATCGCCGATCACCTTCAACATGGCCTCCAAGCCACTCGCGTTTTCCAAGCCCAGTCCGCCTATTACCCGCCTTCCTACATTGAAGCGATGGTGGCCGATGATGTAACAGAGGATCGGATCTTTGGCCGCATGAGCAAGCGCGAGCTCAACGAGCTTCTGGATCCGGAAGCCCTGCGCGAACTCAGAGATCAAATCGACTTCGTTTCAGAGGGCATCATACTGGTAGTCGGCATTGGGGCATCTCTTATTCAAGCGACCTGGGATGTGTTGATCTATGCCGACATGGCGCGTTGGGAAATACAACAGCGTATGCGTCGGCACGAGGTCAACAGTATCGGGCTACACAATAAGGACAGCGATCCAATGCGTTTGTACAAGCAGGGCTATTTCCTCGATTGGCGGATGTGCGACCGACTCAAGCAAGAAGGAATGGCCGATTGGGACTTTGTCTTGGACACCAATAAAGCCGATGCACCCAAAATGATTTCGGGTCCATCCTTGCAGTCGGGATTGGAACGCACCACCTCTCAACCTTTTAGTCTGGCTCCATTTTTTGACCCCGGACCTTGGGGCGGACAGTGGATGAAATCGGTCTGTCAACTGGACCCGGACCAAGCGAATTATGCCTGGTGTTTCAACTGCGTACCAGAAGAAAACAGTCTGCTACTCCGCTTTGGCGATACCTTGTTTGAAACCCCGGCGATCAATTTAGTTTTTTTTCAAACCGAGGCCTTGCTCGGCACGGACGTGATGCAACGTTTCGGCAAAGAGTTTCCCATTCGATTCGACTTTCTAGACACCATGGGGGGAGGCAACTTGAGTCTTCAAGTGCATCCGACCAATAGTTATATCAGGTCCCAGTTCGGAATGTCCTATACGCAGGATGAAAGCTATTATTTTCTGGATGCAGCTCCGGGAGCCCGATCCTACCTTGGCTTAAAGAATGATGTCGTGCCAGATGCAATGGTGGAAGCTCTTCAAGTGGCCCAGCAAGGTGAGGCCCCCTTTGAAGCAGACCAACACGTGGCCGTCTGGCAGGTTCAAAAGCATGACCATCATTTGATCCCTGCCGGTACAGTGCATTGCCAGGGACAAAACAGCATGGTGCTGGAAATCAGTGCAACACCCTACATTTTCACCTTCAAACTCTGGGACTGGGGTCGCCTAGGCCTCGACGGAAAACCACGTCCCATCAATATTGCTCATGGAGCCGAGGTTATCGCCTGGGACCGGATAGCCGATTGGACGCAGGAGAACTTGATCAACCAGATCGAAATCCTTTCATCGTCGGATGGCTGTCGGGAAGAACGCACAGGCCTGCATGGGTCGCAGTTTATCGAAACCCGACGACACTGGTTTAGCCGCACCGTGGCTCACGACACACGGGGCACAGTGCATGTACTCAATCTAGTGGAAGGCCGCACGGCCCTCGTCGAGAGTCCCGATCAGGCATTCTCTCCCTTCGAGGTACACTATGCCGAGACCTTCGTGGTACCGGCATCGATCGGACCTTATACCATCCGGCCCTTTGGAGAAAGCGAGGGACGAGAAATCGCAACTATCAAAGCCTATGTCAGGAAGCCCTAGCTTTGAGCCGACTCTTGACCTCTCGCCCCATTCCTCTCCGCTGGGATTCTCCTTGGGACCTGATTGCTTAGGCCCGGCGGTCGAACACAGAAGTCTGGACGCCATTCGACCGAGCTTGATGGACCCCGATTCAGTTGGACCAGACTGCGTATATGGAATCATGATGGATGTTGGGAAAAGGATCCACCGGCAGACACTTAAGGACCTGCACCTCTTGTATGGAGCAGTGACCTACGCCCAAGGTCGACTTGGAAAAGAACCCGTGCGTAGTCAGGGACATATCCACAAGGTGTCCGCTTTTGCAGACGGCTGGTCCACACCGGAGGTATACCAAATCTGGTCAGGCCGAGCCGTGATTTATATGCAGGAATCGGCCGATGATGACCCAGGACGATGTTTTGCCATCCATGCCGACCCCGGCGATGTCGTGATCGTTCCTCCAGCCTGGGCACATGCCACCATCAGTGCAGATCCTGATGTCCCGCTCACTTTTGGAGCGTGGTGCGACCGCGATTATGGCTTCGAATATGAAAAAGTCAGGGCCCATAAGGGACTGGCTTGGTATCCCTTGGTCGAAGCCGATGGATCTCTTAGTTGGCACTTCAATCCTGGCTACCGGCACGCTCCCTTGACCGAGAAATCACCTGAAGCTTATGCCGAGTTGGGGATTGAACAGCGGCAATGTATTTATCGCCAGTTCGAAATCGACCCCGACCGATTTCAATTTGTGCCTAGGCCCGATTATTTTCCGCACTACTGGGAGGGATTTATTCCTTAGTCACTTGCATTGCACGCTTCGGTGGTGTAATTCCTTGCTTGCATCCAGTCTAGTAGATTCTCAGACATGCTCCTGTTTTTTCACATTTCCAACCACAATAGTTTACATGCAAAATCAGTCCGATTCAGGTAATAAATGGTTTGTTCTCGGTGTCAGCCTTGTCGCTGCACTGGGGGGCTTTCTTTTTGGATTCGACACGGCGGTCATTTCTGGCACCATTGGATTTGTGAAAGATCAGTTTGCTATGGACGCTGTACTGGAGGGCTGGTTTGTTAGCTCGGCTTTGGTCGGATGCGTCCTTGGCGTCAGTGTTGCAGGACTGATGAGCGACCGTTTTGGGCGTAAACGAGTGTTGCTACTTTCCGGAGCGCTTTTCTTTGCCTCAGCCATGGGGTGCATGCTTGCCCCAGATATGATCTCCTTAATTGTTTATCGCGTCCTCGGCGGCGTGGGAGTTGGTATGGCTTCGATGTTGTCGCCCTTGTATATATCAGAGATTTCGCCAGCGGCTATACGAGGTCGAATGGTGGCACTCTACCAGTTTGCAATTACCATTGGCATTTTGCTGGCCTATTTTTCTAATGCCCTGATTGCCAATGGCAACTTCCTCTGGAGCACCGACGATGCCTGGCGCACCATGTTTGGCGCGGAGATGATTCCAGCGTTTTTGTTCGTTGTCATGCTCTTCTTCATTCCGGAAAGTCCCCGCTGGTTGGTGGTTCGTGGCTACAAGGAACGAGCGATGTCGATCTTGAGCAAAGTCGACGGCTCCGAAAAGGCTCGCAAGGAGATTGATGAGATTGAAGCCGTTGCAAACGCCCCTTCGGCTGGATTCCGGGAAATATTTGCGCCCGGTATGCGGATCGCCCTGTTTGTAGGAATCGCTGTAGCGGTCTCTTCCCAATTGAGCGGAATCAATGCCGTGATCTATTATGGTGTACAAATCTTAAATGATGCTGGCTTGAGTCAGGGAGACGCTTTAGGTGGTCAAGTCATTATTGGCGTTGTAAATGTCCTGTTTACGATCTTGGCGATCTGGAAAATTGATCAGCTAGGAAGGCGACCTCTACTGCTCTGGGGTGTCTCTGGCATCGTGATAGCCCATTTGATGATTGGTTACTTGTTCTATACCGACCAGGTCGAAGGCTATGCATTGATGTTTTTCTTGCTGTTCTTTATTGCCTGCTTTGCCTTCTCTTTTGGCCCTATCTCGTGGATCCTGATTTCCGAAATATACCCCACTCGGATCCGCGCCCGTGTCGTTTCGCTGGTGACCTTGTTGTTGTGGGGAGCCAATGCGGTGTTGATTCAGATTGTGCCCTGGTTGCTGGAAAATCTAGGTTCAGCAGGTACCTTCTGGCTGTTCGCTGGTTTGTCGGCCCCAGTGTTATGGATTGCATGGAAGATTCTCCCAGAAACCAAAGGGAAATCACTGGAGGAAATCGAAGCATACTGGCATGGTTTGGGTAAACGCAAATGAAACGCGCTATCTGTTCGCGGTTGACCAAGACGCCGAGCTAATTGTAAATATGAAACTCAGAAAGGCATCCGATGGCGCCGCACTTTCGCTCATCCGAAATCAGTTGGCGGGCAAGCTATTGGACTCGAACGTCGTCGAGATGTATGGTCGCATCCTAGATCTCAACGAGGAGTAAGCAACAGTTTCAGTGCGTAGGCGCCGCATAATGGAGGCGCCCGAAATATCCTCTGTATTCTTGGCACGGTAGTTCACGGTCAAGCTCCTTGCTATGATTAGATCTCCAATACTCTTAGCCTAAAGTGTATCGAGCGGACTAATTACGCCAAGAGGGCCTTTGTTCAAGACATGAGTATAGAGGTAGGAGACGATTTCGTTTTCACCCATGGTGGAAGGTTTTCGAAAGTTGTGAAAGCGAACGAAATCCCGAATCGCCGATAGGTAACTCTTTTCCGTTGAG
The DNA here is from genome assembly GCA_965250215.1 of Rhodothermales bacterium. Classification (GTDB taxonomy): domain Bacteria; phylum Bacteroidota; class Rhodothermia; order Rhodothermales; family DATKEJ01; genus CBDFNN01. The sequence goes on from CBDFNN010000004.1 coordinate 2,220,096, forward strand.
TAGGCGTAGTGTCCCATTCTCAATGCCTCTTTGACGGCCGATTCGAGCGCGGGCCAGTCGAGCTTGAACCTTGCGTTTACTTTCGATCCAGGACGCTCTAGTTCTGAATTGGCTAAGTGTCGCTTTGCTTGTTCGGGAATGTCTGGAAGTTGTGGAGAGTTGGCGCATAACCCCCGCATGTACTCCGACGCCGGGCGTCTCGCGTGGGCGCTTCGCGCCTAAATGGGTTTCTCCCCCGCTCTTGGGGTCCGTTCAGGCTGTTGCGCCTCTCCTACCGCGGCGCTACCATAACTTCGAATCACCGCTTTCCGCCCGGCGCGGGTAATGCGGATTGACGTTACTGCCTTTGGCGCTTCGATATTCTCTTACTTGCAAATCCTAGATAAATTGCTTTAGCTTTTCCGGTGAAGGTAACTAAATAGAAACTTCCGGTATGCGTAGTTTTCTACATTGAGTAAGAAGACCACTCTTTGAAGAATGTGGCCTAAGAAATAGCTAGTCTGGGCCCTCGGAGAATTCTTCTTGAGATGGTTGTTTTGCGCAAATTTGTTTGTCACACCATTTCCGTAATCATGAACCAAGTAAGTCGAAGACGATTTTTGCAAAGCGGCTTGACCCTGAGCGCGGGATTGACGCTGGCACCACTGAGCCTGCGCGCCGCGGCCGCTAGCATCAAGACAACTCAGGTCGAGCCCGAGGGATTCTTTACGCTCGGACGGCGAAAGGACCGTTGGTGGCTGATCACCCCCGACAAGAAGCCGTTCTTTACGATGGGTGTGAACCATATCGACCCTGCGACATTGCGTTATCCAGAAAACATTCACATCTGGCGTGAGAAGTATGGCGGAAGCACCATTCGATGGATCAAGGAATCGGTTGCTCCAAACCTAAGGGCCTTGGGCTTCAACAGTGTTGGCTGGGTACAGGAAGTGTCGGTGCGACAATGGAGGCATTCGCGTTCATTTACCGTGGACGAATACAGAGCGCTTAACATGCCCTACTGTCACCTGCTACCGTTTATGGAATCACACCAGTGGGAAAAGCATACAATCCATTTCGACTTCAGGAGCGAGGAATGGAAAGAGTGGTGCAACTATGTAGCGAGAGCGGAATGTGCAGAATTGTATGACGACCCAAACCTGATCGGCTACTTCTATAGCGACTGCCCGACGTGGATTCATGAGAGACCAAGGAACGAGTGGCGCGGGCCGATTTTCGATCCTGATCTTCTCAAGACAGAAGCAGGTCGTAAAGAACTGACTGAGTTGGCGCACAGCTATTATAAAACCACACACGACGCCATCCGGCGATACGATAAAAACCATCTAATTCTGGGTGATCGCTACGAGGCCAACGCCCCCATTGCAAATGAGGTGGTTAATGCAGCACTGCCTTTTGTCGATGTGATTTCCTTTCAGGACTTTCGCGATCCTGTGAATCATCTACTAGAATGGCACCAAAAGACGGGAAAGCCGGTGCTACTTGCCGACGCTGCCAGGATGAAATGGCAGACTGTTCCAGGTGAGTACACGCGCAATGAAGGCGCATGGTACGCAGAGACGCTGGCGGCGTTATTCGAAAATCCAGGATGTATCGGTTTCCATCTCTGTGGTGCCTACCAACGCAACCGTGCCCGGCGCTACGGACTACTTGACGAAATGGAGAATCCTGACACGGAAAATGTGGAGCAAATGAAGACCGCCAATCAAAAGATAAGCCGATGGATGGACAAGCAGTTTTGAATACAGCCAAAGCGCCATTCTTGCGCACCATTTTGAAAAACCGTTTGGATCAAAAAGTGGCGGGCATCGCCGAAGTGCGTGCGTTGTTGATATTCTTCGCATCGGCAGGCAGGGTCCCTGCTTCGGGTCGCGGTTGCTTGCTGTGCAATACGGCCGTCGAACTCGGCCGTTGACCCCAGTGGTGCCGGGTTTGTACAGCGATACTTCGAACGCCTGTCGAAAGCGTTCTGCTCGGCGCTGGGCAACGCACACCGCAGAGGTGAGTTACGCCGCTCCGTGGATCCAAGAGAGGAGGCGGACTTCTTCACCGCTTCAGTCCTCGGCATGTTCGTCATGCTGAGAGCCAAGGCGCCATCGATGGTGATCGAGAACGCCGCGCAAATGGCAATCGAACACCTTGAAAGGCTTCGTGCCGATGCGACAGCGTAGCAATGGCGAGGACTGAAGCGGTGAAGCAGACGGGTTACGGCGCAGGTCACTCGCGGCCTAACCATTGGCTTACCGGCTTGCGTTTGTAAGAGGGGCTTTGTAATTAGTTGTGTCGCTTGCCTCCCTGGGAGTCTAGCGACCGTGTAGCGGTGTTCTCGTTGTCTAGACGACGGTTTTGGCACCACATCAAGAATTAGGCAATCGAGCATGTACCGTGCAATTGCCAAATTAGCGAAGTTCTATGATACAGACTAGTCTAACTGTCCGGGAGGGTATTACCGTGGGAATAATAGGCTCCGTTTCCACCGCCGCGTTCTATGCTGTCTTTGACATCCTCGCGGCCCGCGGTGCGTTCTTTACGGTCGACCTCCTCGGCAAATCTCTATTCACAGGAATGAGTGACGCAGCGGCCTTGGGCTTGCCTGCCCAGCTCGACGTGACTTCAGCTGCCTGGTACAGCGGGCTCCACCTGCTAATCTCGCTCGCCATTGGACTGATCGTTGTTGGACTCGTCCTGCATTCAGAGCAACACCCATCGCGGGCAAGGACGGTCTTGGTCATGATTGTTTCGGGCTTTGTAGTAACCGTAATTGCGATTGGCTTATTGACGAGCCCCATTCGTTCACTCCTGCCCATGTGGACAATTGTGGTGGCAAACGTACTGGCGGTGCTTGTTGCGGGCGCGTTCTTGGTCTGGAAACATCCAGATGTATGGGGTCGGCTTCTATCTTCTCAGTAGATGACTGAGTCGCCGCTATCTACACAACCGTTGTTGACTTGAGTGATAGCTGATCAGGTCTTGTGGCGAACAATGAGACGATAGGCAAGACGTATAACAAGGCCATTAACTGCCGACCCATTGAGTGTAGCTTTCAGTTTGCCTCGCCCTTATTGTCTTTGTTACTTTGAAGACAACTCTCGTCCTGAGAAATGGCGGGTTATGGCCGTTGCGTTAAACAACCCGAGGTTTTATTGATGGTAAAGCAACTAGCATGTTTTCTGCCCATCATCTTGATCTGCTGCTGTTCTGTTCAATCGATTCCTGAGCTGGAAATTGTGACAAAGGTCGAGCGCGTCGTGATCGAAAGTGACGGCTGGGAGTTGATCGGCGACCTGCAATTGCCGTTGTCGAATCCACCATATCCTGCAGTTTTTCTCTTCAACCAGGCTGCTGGAGAACGCGGTGTCTACGCTGAACTGGCCAACTTATTGCAAGAAAGAGGAATCGCCTCGTTACGGCTTGACCTAAGGGGGCATGGCGAAAGTACAAATCTTGGGCGGTTCGTGCCTGGGGAAAAATCAGCCGATCCGATGATTTGGGATGCAGAGCTAGATGTCATTGCGGCGCACAAATTCTTGAGCGCGGATACGCGATTCGACGAATCTCGATTTGGATTTGTTGGGGCTAGCTATAGCGGAGAGGAAATTGCGGAAGCTGGCCGATTCAATGGTTACGGTGCTCTATATGTAATGCTTTCGCCCGGTTCTCTTAGTGAATCTTCGATCGAGAGAATAGACGAGAGTAGGGCGAAGTGGTTATTTGTAGCATCTCGTGATGACAGCTTTTTGAAAGAGACTACTAAAGCAGCGTGGACAGTTTCCGCAAGCCTCGAGCTTAACATCATCCCGGGGGCAAGTCACGCGACTGATATGCTCACGGAATACTCAGGCCTAGCGGAACGGATAGCAATCAGGATCGCCCAGCGGATACATTGATTAGTCACGCGGTTGTCTAACAAACGCTTGCACCCCACATCGACTTCTCTTTGCCAGCTTTGGCTTTCGCAGACAAGCTAAAATCATCCTCAGTCTCGATAATTGCTCGTATCTCTGTTGTCGCAGAAAGCCATCTGGGGCTCAGGCTGGTCACGGGAATTATCCTATATTCAAAACGCCCATATACCTGAAAGTCACACGGCCCAGAGCACACAGAAGTACAAGCTATGAAACTCGGATTTCTCATCTTATTCAGTGGATTCCTAATTCAATCATCGAACATCCAAAATAGGACGATCTGGCAAATCGGAGTATCCGATAATAGCAGTTCTGAATTTTCTCTCGCTCCCAATGAATACGATCAATTCATCGAAAACGATTTTGGTTGGGAAGATCGCTTTTTTCTAGTGGGCTCATCGACCCCTGAGGATGATTGGCCCTACGTGTTACCAGGGCCGAGCGACCAATGGGGAGGGACATGGAGAACGTCCGGTTGGCGTTCACATACCTTGAATGTTCTCTTTAGCATCGAAGAGCTTCCTCAAAATGGCGACTGGAAATTGATCGTCGATATTCAAGACATTAATGTTGAAGACATACCGGTTCTAAAGATTACCATCAATGGTAAATCATGGAAGTACCGATTGCCCGAAGGTTCTGGCAATAAGACGCTGGAAGGGGAGTCCAAGGAAGGACAGGAATACATTATCGAACTTCCAATTCCTGCCAAGCTGATTAGAACGGGAGGTAACAGCATTAGCATGACGACGCTTCAAGGATCTTGGTTAATGTTTGATCAGATTCGACTTGAAGGTCCAGTCGATGCAAAACTCAAGGTACATGATCAGGTTTTCGTACGGGATGTGAGTCCTGCTAACTACGAAATCGAAACCGAATCGGGGCGTGCTCAAGTCCTTCTCGTCGATGTGGAGCACCTCTCAGGGACACCTAAATTAGAAGTCTTGCTTGACAGCGAAGTGATTTTTTCATCCGACATTGAAACGGGTCGCTATGTTTTTGAAGCTCCCATGCCCGCGGTAGCGGCGTCGCGGCAAAGTCAGTACAGTGTTTTGATTGATGGCGTAGAAGTTCAATCAGGGGAGCTTGAACGGAGCGCTCAAGAACAAATCACCTTGGCGGATTACGCGGACACCAAAATGGGCACGGCACATTCACGCTGGATGATCGCACCGGGACCGTGGATGCCTTTTAGTATGGTGAAATTAAGCCCCGACAATCAAAACAGGGGTTGGCAAGCTGGCTATGACCCGATTTTCGAGACGATTGGAGGCTTTAGCCACATTCATGAATGGACGATGGGAGGACTTTCGTTTATGCCAACGAACGGGCCACTAATTACACAAGTTGGCGACCAGAGAAGTCCGGATAAGGGATACCGTTCACGGATCAATACCCAAACCGAAGAAGCTCCCATCGGCTACTACAAAGCGGAATTAACCGACTATGATATTGTTGCCGAACTCACCGCCACTACCCGTGGCGGATTTCAGCGCTACACCTTTCCGGAAGGAAAAGAAGGGTCTCGCATACTTCTCGATCTGCAAAACCCAGCGGAGTATCCCTATAAATTGGAGGAGGTCTTCATAGAAAAGGTGACTGATAATCGAGTTGAAGGCTTTAGCAAACAGTTGTCGCCTAATACCTGGAGCGGTGGGATTTCGCAGGAATATATTGTTCATTTTGTGGCGGAGTTCGATCAGCCCATATCGAATTATGGTGTTTGGACAGAGAACGGGACTCAGGAAAACACGGCGGTTCTTGAGGCAATAAATAGCCTCGATGCCGGGGCCTATTTCGAATTCGACACTCGGGTAAACAAAGGGGTACAGGTTCGCACAGCGATTTCATTCGTGAGTATTGAGAATGCGTCGGAGAATTTAGAAACAGAAATTAGCGAACCTTTCGGATGGGATTTCGAAGCGGTGAGGCAAAACAACCTCGATGCATGGAATGATCTTTTTGATCGATTGACGATTTCCACGAACGATAAGCGAGAGAAGATGCGGTTTTATTCCAATATGTATCGTTCATTGGCTAGCCGGAATATCTTCAGCGATGTAAATGGTCAATGGGTTGATGCGGACGAGGAAGTCAGGCAATTGGAGGATCCTTCCTCGCCGGTTATAGGATGTGATGCATTCTGGAATACCTTTTGGAATCTGAACCAATTCTGGAATTTGGTCACGCCTGATTGGAGTAACAACTGGGTAAATTCTCAGCTTGCCATGTATGACGCAGGCGGTTGGTTGGCTAAAGGACCAGCAGGAATGGAATACATTCCGGTGATGGTGGCTGAACATGAGATCCCGCTTATTGTTGCTGCACACCAAATGGGCATTGATGGATTTGATGTCGAGAAAGCCTTTGAAGCCGTGAAAAAGATGCAGACGGTACCGGGACGAGAAGTTGGCGGTGGTTTTGCGGGAAATCGTGATCTAGAAGCCTACTTAGAGCATAAATATGTGCCTTACGACAAAGGTCGATTTTCAAATTCTTTGGAGTATGCTTTCGATGATTGGACCGTTGCTCAGTTTGCAAAATCACTGGGAAAGGAGAGCGATTACGAGACCTTTATCGAGCGTGGCTACTACTGGAGGAATGTGATTGATGCGGAGACTGGCTATGCCCGCATGAAGCATTCCGATGGAAGTTGGATGCCCGATTTTGATCCCTATAAATCAGGAGCAAATAAACAATATGTTGAAGGCAATGCTTGGCAGTTAACCTTTTTTGTGCCGCAGGATGTGCCGGCCCTGGCTGAATCGATAGGAAAAGAGCGTTTCATCGAACGCCTAGATTGGGGATTCAACAATAGCGATGAAACCCGCTTCAACGGAAAAAATGATCAATACTGGAATTATCCGGTGGTCCAGGGCAATCAACAGTCAATGCACTTTGCATTCTTGTTCAATTGGGTAGGCAAGCCATGGCTCACACAGAAATGGAGCAGGCAAATCATTGATCGATATTATGGCTATGGATTGGCCAATGCTTACCTGGGAGACGAAGATCAGGGGCAAATGAGCGCCTGGTTTATTATGGCCTCGCTGGGCTTGTTTCAAACCGATGGCGGCGCCCGTGTTGATCCGATTTATGAAATTGCTAGTCCGCTTTATGAGAAAGTTGAAGTTGACTTGGGTGGACGATTCGGTCGAGGTGATACCTTTGTCATCGAAGCAGTAAATGCCTCGCGCCTAAATAAGTATGTCCAATCAGCAACATTGAACGGCGAGACCCTACAAGACTTCAAGTTTCCTGCAAGCGAACTATTGAAAGGTGGTAAACTTGAATTGGAAATGGGTCCCGAACCCAATGTGAATTGGGGAGCAGGTACGACGTCTGAGAAATAGTGCGCGAGGTTTAAAGAAAGACTCATTGTTTGCGTTTATTCTTGTCTTGCCCGATTCTTGTAATGAAGTCTTAGTCGACTCACTCCATGAGTTATGCAAAACAGGAGAGAAAAATGAAGCCATTTAGTATCGTCTTTGCTTTCCTACTATTTGTCCCAGCTTGCTCGGCCCAATCACAATCGGGCCCCCAAGGTCCAGATCAAGGTGGCATGGAAGACAATTTTATTCTTGGCCAGTTTGTTGATTGGGATAGAAAAGCTACTCCAACATTGGTATTGAGAATTCACGGCGCTGGTCGCCTTCAAACCTTCGCCGACATTTCTGACAGCGGCGAGTTTAAATTAACCTTACCAGAAGTCCCGGCAAAAGGGAACTATGGTTCAGTGAACTGCAGAAGCCTTACAAAAGGCCTCATCGTTGTTGCCACGGACATTTCACTGCTTACCCAGTTACCGGGATTTTCTTCTCCAGGCAGATGGGATCAAGGCTACAGTCAGATCGGCATGGCCCTTTTTGCAGACGAGACCTTTAGTATGAACATCGGAAAGGCAAGTGGGAAACGAGCACACTGGATGTTCAGCTTGAAGGAGCGGAGCGTTGAGGTCGACGAATGTAACAATGCAAATAGTTTTCAATTGGACGCGGACTGGAATGCCTTCACGGTTGTTAGCGGTCCTAGCGGAGGTCCACATATCTATCACACAGGTTTAGATGACGAGCTAGGATGGTATTGGTATGCATTTCCAGAGGACATGGCAAAAGGAGTTCCGTTATCCTCCAGTCAAGCTCAAGACTCCGTGGAAAGTACTCAAAAAACAAGACCGGATGCCTCCGAAATCAAGGCCGAATGGCTACTAGGAGAGTGGACAGGTGTGCAAGCAGATGTTCAAATGCAGATGCAGCTAAAACCCTCTGGAGGTGTTTGGCTAGAAAGCGAAAAAAACGGCCGGATGAAAACCATGAAAGGGAATTGGTCGCTGAGTGATGGTGAGTTTGTTTTGGACATTGAGGAAGGAGAATTGCGATTCAATATCGAGAAGAGCTCTGAAACTAGTTTTCGACTTTTTGGAAAAGCAGCGAGTAGCGAGATTGTCTTCACTCGCGGGGATTGAGAGAGAGCTCAGTCATTCGTGCATAAAAATGATTCAGAGGAGGTAGATAACATGTCTCAATACATCGATGGGTTCGTTCTTCCAATTCCAAAAAACCGATTGGAAGAATACAAACGAGTCTCAGAACTCGTGGCTGACATTTGGAAGGAACATGGCGCACTTGATTACAGAGAGTGTATCGGTGACGATTTACGACTGGAGGGTACACGGTCCTTCACAGACGTGCTCGAAGCAGAAGGAGATGAAACAATTGTATTTGGTTGGGTCGTCTTTGAATCTCGAGAGTCGCGCGACTTGGCAAATAAAAAGGTTGCCAATGATCCAAGGATGGCCGATTTGATTGATCCATTTGCTATTGGCTTTGATGCCGCTCGGATGGCGTACGGAGGATTCCGGACCTTCCTAGAATAGTAAGAGATTGGACATCGCAAAAGATGACAAAGACGGGCGAGGATGCGCAATCTCAGCTCTCTCGCTTGCAGTCTAATTCCCAAACAACTTCTCAGCTTTGAATGGTCGTCTTCGCCTTCCCTTGGGCTCGTCGCGATCTGAAAAAGTAGAATCCTAGGCACGCCTGAGCAATCAATAAACCCAGAAATTCCCGTGTCACTTCGATATACATCTTCTCAGGGGTCATCTCCTGGAAGATACTGGCACCATCTTGCTGGTTGAGAATTTCATAGACCCCAGGCCCAGTCATTACCAGCCCGGCCAAGCATAATACCATAGCCAATTTTACCAGCGGAAGGTTGTATTTATTGAAAAGTGCGAGGAGCGGTACCAATGCCACGATCCCATAGAGGGTTACCCAGATATAGGGGTCGGCATCGTTGAACTGTACTTCGGCGAAATAGATGAAGAGTATAACAAAGAGAATGTCGACGATTTTCATAGTGTAGCAGGCTGTAGAGCTGTCGAGGGCGGGGTGGGTCGTCTGGCACGATCCATCGAATATCAGGATTATTCTGGACAGCTTCAACAGTCGATGCACCTTTTAGTGGCTTTTGATACCTTGTTCTTTCGAGAAAACATGAAAAAACACCTTAGTGGTAGTGAGCCCTGAGTCTTAGGATAGGCATTTCCGAAATGCTCGAGCCTAATGATCTCCTACGCAAGGAGTAGTGCGAAAGAATGGAGACACTCAATACTTTCTTTATAGCTATTGAACTAAATTAGACACCTGACTGGAATGCAAAACCCTTTTATTCCCGCTGCCGGCGGCGTGCTGAGCGCCGATATTGCCGTACCTGATCATGATAACGAAGTCGCCTTTTACCGGTCGATTCTCACGACAGGCGAAAACCCGCTCTGGCGCGATGACCTCATGAACAATCTAGGTACACCGGTGATTGGCCTCGGGGCTCGTATTCCCGAATATGAGGGAATGCCTTTGCAGTGGATGCCTCACTTTCAGGTCAATGATATAGCTGCCAGTGTGGATGCGGCGCTTGAGATGGGAGGCAAGGAACTCATGCACGGCAAAGCCGATGATGGCCAAAGCCAATGGGCTGTTGTTGGTGATTCCGATGGAGCGGCCTTCGGTCTTATTCCTGTTGTCGCTCCTGAGTCTGTTTCAACGAATCTGAATGAGCGCCAGGGCAGGATTTCTTGGCTCTCATTGACGGTGCCTAACGCCGAGTCTAGTCGGGACTTCTATCATCGCGTGGTGGGTTGGAGCGTCAAGCGTAACGAAACGAAAGCTGCGTTAGGTCAGGTCGCGAAGTTTAAAATGCAGATTGATAAGGACACAAGTGCTGCGGAAATTATTCAGAGTCAGGATGAGCAGGCTAGGGGCCAAGCTGTTTGGCTGATTCACTTGCCTGTTGATGATCTTGCTGAAAGCCTCCGATGCTTGAAAGACGGTGGCGGTGAAATCATTGAAGAATTTAAAGAGCCAGGCGGAGCTGTTGTCCGTGATCCAGTCGGTGTATACCTAGCTCTGCGGAAGGGGTAATTTACCGACGCGAAGCTTGGCACATTCTTTTCAGCTGGATCGATTCTCGTCCGAATAATTCAGAGATGGACTACTTTAAAGTAAAGATTGCAGATGCGGGAATTGGTCCGGCAGGAAGTATATTGCGAGGAAGAACGGAGGTTTAGCATCCAATGAATAATGGAGATTCAAGTTGCGCTTGGCGCGGACGATTAACGATCGAATTCGGCCGAGTCCAGAAAAAAAGAAGGTTTGATCCGAGTGAAAACGGTTTTCTGTATTCTGTTCACAAGTTTCTTTGCTACGGCTGTAAATGCTCAGATTGCGGGGCAAATCAACTATGATGACCCAACCGGCCTTTTCTCTCAAAAAGGAAAGGTGCTTACCTTTAGGCACAGTCATTCTTTGGGGAAAGTCGGCAGATATGAATCCTCGATCGTACCTTTCATGGCATATAATGCCGATTCATTGGACATCATTCAAGCTGCAATCGATTTTCCCCAATCTTTTGCGTTCAAGAAAGACTCGGTTGCCGTTCGGACGAATTCTGGAGGGAGCTTGTACGAATCTTTTGATCGTTGGAAACTCTCATTTAATCCCGGTTTTCTATTTGCTGAGAATGCCGGTGGACGATCGTTTTTTAGATATCCTACGACTTTGTCCTACAGCTTCCCTGTGAAAAACTGGGTGAACAGTGTATCGACAACCTGGCTAGCTTTTCGTCCCTTTGAAAAAGAGGGACTCGAACCAAATACCGGATATTTTCTTTTGCTCGATAATCGTATTACAGGCTACTACGAAGATTGGACTTTTTCATTGACAGGAACGCTCGTTGGAGCATTTCTTAATATCGAAGGTGACGAAACCGACGTGACGGGCCTTGTTGGTCGAATTGATATCTACTATGAAAAGTATCGAGTTGGAATGCAATTCTTGAAAAACAAAGTCGTGTACAACAGCGTCAGCGATGAAAGGTCTTCGGATACAATAGTGAAACTATACAAAAAGCTGTAGACGGACTGTCGGGTGCAACAATGTTATCGATATCCCACAGAGATCCTGCATTTTCTCTTCAGTCTGGTCACGAGTTGACTATGCTCGAAAGATGAAAACAAGAAATGAATGATATTTCACTTTACGGCAAAAAAAAGGCCCCACTCGGGGCCTTTTCTCTAGTTCTCTTCTTCGTCGACGACTTCGAAGTTCGCGTCTTGAACTTCTTCGCCTTCATCCGTGACATCGTCAGGGGGAGCACCACCTTCTGGATCACCTTGAGGGGCATTGGCTTGAGCCTCTTGTTGGGCGTTGTAGAGATCCTGGCTAGCATCCTGCCAAGCCTGGTTCATCTCGTTCATCGAGGTTTCGACTTCAGCTAGATCCTTAGACTCAAAAGCAGCTTTCAAAGTCACAAGACCAGCTTCGATTCGATCTTTCTTTTCAGCGGGAAGCTTGTCGCCAAACTCGTCCAAGTTTTTCTGAGTCGTGAAAATCATCGAGTCGGCCTCGTTGAACTTGCTGACTTCTTCTTTCTTGGCTTTGTCCTCATCGGCATGCTCCTCGGCATCTCGTCGCATTTTTTCGATTTCTTCCTCCGAAAGTCCGGAGGATGCCTCGATACGAATAGACTTCTCTTTACCCGTCGCTTTGTCTTTTGCAGACACACTAAGGATTCCATTGGCATCGATGTCAAAACTGACCTCGACTTGAGGAAGTCCACGCGGAGAAGGAGGGATGCCATCTAAATGGAATCGACCAATGGTTCGGTTGCCCTGAGCCATGGACCGGTCTCCTTGCAGAACGTGAATCTCAACCGATGGCTGATTATCAGCTGCCGTCGAGAAGGTCTCTGATTTTTTCGTTGGGATTGTTGTGTTGGATTCGATCAAGCTCGTCATGACTCCACCAAGAGTCTCGATTCCGAGATTCAATGGCGTGACGTCTAGAAGGACGACATCTTGAACATCACCTGAGAGAACACCGCCTTGAATGGCAGCACCTAGTGCGACAACCTCATCTGGATTCACGGATCGGTTTGGCTTCTTGCCAAAGAACTCCTCTACAACTTCCTGAATCTTGGGCATCCTTGTTGAACCACCGACCAAGATCACTTCGTCAATCTCGGCTTTGCTAAATCCGGCGTCTTTCAAAGCCTTTTCCATTGGAGGCATAGTTCGGCTGATCAAGTCGTCGCAAAGCTGCTCGAATTTGGAACGAGTAATATCTAAGACCAAGTGCTTCGGTCCTTCAGCGGTCGCAGTGACGAAGGGAAGGTTTACGTTGGTTGTGTTGGCCGATGACAATTCCATTTTGGCTTTCTCAGCAGCTTCTTTGAGTCGCTGTAGTGCCATGGCATCATTCCTAAGATCAATACCTTCGTTCTTCTTGAATTCGTCAGCGATGTAGTCAATCAACTTCTGATCGAAGTCATCTCCACCCAAATGTGTGTCACCATTGGTGCTCTTGACTTCAAAAACGCCGTCACCCAATTCTAGGATCGATATATCATAAGTACCACCACCGAGGTCAAATACTGCGATCTTTTGATCGCCTTTATTCTCAACGCCATAGGCCAATGCAGCGGCCGTTGGCTCGTTGATAATTCGCTTTACCTCAAGGCCGGCTATTTCGCCTGCCTCCTTGGTAGCTTTTCGCTGGCCATCGTTGAAGTAGGCCGGTACCGTAATAACAGCCTCGGTAACTTTCTCACCTAAATACTCTTCCGCGGTCTGCTTCAATTTCGTCAAAACGACAGCGGAAATTTCCTGGGGTGTGTAAACTTTATCCTGGATGCTGACACGAGCTGTATCGTTGTCGCCTTTGATCACCTTGTAAGGGACCGTTTTTAACTCCGATCCGACTTCAGCATGCTTTCGACCCATAAATCGCTTGATTGAAAATATTGTGTTTTCTGGATTGGTGATAGCCTGCCTTTTTGCGGGCGCTCCAACGAGTCGCTCGCCATCCTTTTTGTAGGCAACAACCGAAGGGGTTGTTCGGCCTCCCTCGGCGTTTGGAATAACGACGGCTTCGTTTCCTTCCATTACGGCAACAACTGAATTAGTCGTTCCGAGGTCGATTCCTATAATCTTACCCATTTCTTGCTTTTGTGTATTTGCGGTTGGTTGTCAAATCTTTCAATCATTGTATATCAAAAGAGATGCCAAGGCCTCATTTTATGACATTATGACATGTTGGTAGCTCGTAGATGTACTTATTGACAGACTTCAAGCGTTTACCGTGTTCCGTATTCCGTTTGCCGAGCGGTATTTTGGGTGTCTGATTTTAACAAGGTCGACAGCAAACTGCCTTTGATATGCCTATATTCCATCAGTCTCACACGATGAAACACCTACCAAACACACTAACAATTGGTCGGATTATTCTGACCCCCGTTTTCGTTTATTTGATGCTCAAGGGCAGCTTTGTGAGTCAGGTGTGCGGCGTTGTGATATTCATTCTTGCGGCTCTGTCGGATCTTTTTGATGGAAAAATCGCGAGGAAGCATGGATACACCTCTCGTCTTGGGAAATTTCTAGATCCCCTCGCTGATAAAGTATTAGTGCTTTCTGCCCTTTGCATTATGCCTATTCTTCTTCCCGGCGTTGTTCCTTGGTGGGCCGTTGGTCTAATTGCCGCGCGTGATATTTTGATCACAGCAAAGAGAATGTGGGCTGAATCCCAAGGGAAATCGATTCCTACCCTACATCTAGCAAAATGGAAAACAACGGTCCAGCTAACCTTTGTTATCTCTGTTTTGGTTTTTATCGCTGCTACAAAGACACCAGTCCTTCCTGAACTCGGACGCCTGGCAGATTGGTTACTTTATTCTCCCTTTACTTTTGTTTTCCTTTTGATTACAGTTGCCTTCACTCTGTACACGGGCATTTTGTATTTCCAAAAAGAAGCCGCCGCAAGTTAATCATGACAAATCCCATTCTTGCGTCAAGTCTCGCATCGTCACTTCTCGAAATTGGCGCCGTCGTTTTGCGGCCCGATGATCCTTTTACTTGGGCCTCAGGAATCAAGTCACCAATATATTGTGACAACAGGTTGACCCTATCCTATCCGAGCCTAAGAAAAACGATAGCAAAAGGTTTTGTCGATATTCTCATGAGTCAAGATCAATTGCCGGAAGTAATCGTGGGTACAGCCACAGCTGGAATTCCTCACGCCGCTTGGGTCGCCGATCTTCTCGATTTGCCGATGGCCTATGTTCGATCAAAGGCCAAGAAGCATGGAAAGGCAAATCAGATAGAAGGTCTCCTTGAGGAAGGTGATCGTGTTGTGGTAATCGAAGACCTTATCTCGACCGGATTGTCCTCGTTGAACGCAGTTGATGCCCTTGCAAAAGTTGGGGCTTATGCCGAACAAGTATTGGCCATTTTTAGTTATGGATTGCCCAAGGCAAAATCAGCTTTTTCTGAGGCCGCGGTCGATTTTAAGACCCTCACAAATTATGACGTCCTTCTTGAGGTCGCCGTTGAGGAGGAGCGAATTACGGCTGATGATCTTTCGACCTTGAAAGCATGGAAGCAAGACCCCGCATCTTGGAGGGCTTAGATGAAGGCGGGTATTCTCACGATTGGTGACGAGCTACTCATTGGTCAGGTCATCAACACAAATACAGCATGGCTGGGCCAGCGCCTTAATGCCATCGGTTTTGAAGTCCATAGTCAAGTGACCGTTGGCGACGGAATGCAAAGCATGCTGTCCGCTATGGAGGCCATGTCATTCGATTGCGACTTGATCATAATGACCGGCGGACTTGGCCCGACTCATGATGATATTACCAAACATGCCCTCGCGAGTTTTGCAGGCGTTGAGCTGGAGATGGATGAGTCCGTTCTTGCATCCGTTGCTGAGAAACTGCGTCACAGAGGTAGAGAGGTGACGGAGGGGAGTCGACAAATCGGACTGGTTCCAAACGGTGCCGAGGTCCTCGAGAATCCAAAAGGAACGGCTCCAGGTCTGTGGATGCATCGGCAGAGTATTGGTGCTCCAGGTGCCACTTCCTTTATCGCAGTTCCTGGTGTACCCTATGAAATGAAGGTCATTTTTGATCAGCACATCGCACCCCTATTGAGTGAATTGTCTGGCTTGAAAGTAATCTGTCAAAAGACACTTTTGACGGCGGGAACGGGGGAGTCGATGTTGGCAAAAAAACTCGGTGACATTTCGGAATTTCTTGACGCAGGGCTCAGTCTTGCATGGTTGCCTAATGCCGTAACGGGTGTTCGAATCCGAATAACTGCAAAGGGTAATGATCAAGCGAGCACCAAAAGAGAATTAACCACCTTTGAAAATCGAATTCGAAAGGCGCTAAGCGATTATATCTACGGAGAAGCAGGGGATACTCTCGAAGAAAAACTTGGGTCTCGATTGAGAGAACGAGGACTTAAAGTAGCTGTCGCGGAGAGCTGCACCGGAGGACTATTGGGAGACAGATTGACACGATACGCTGGCTCGTCTGATTTCTTTCAAGGCGGGGTTATAACCTACTCTAACTTAGCCAAGGTAGAAATGCTTGATGTGGATGAGCATGTCCTAAATCGGAAGGGTGCTGTAAGTGGCGAAGTGGCAAAGATGATGGCAGAATCCGTTCGCCAGAAGTTTGGAGCCGATATAGGTCTAAGCACGACCGGTGTTGCTGGTCCGGGCGGAGGGTCTTTGGATAAACCAGTGGGAACGGTCTATACCGCGATTGCTAGTGAGGGAGTCACGGATGTGAAAAAGCTAAGCCTGACAAGAGATCGGGATATCAACAGAACACTCGCAACGACTTACCTTCTTTTTAGAACCTTTCGTTCTTTGGAAGAAGTCAAATAGAGACTGTTTTCAAGACGATCGCTTAGCCCTTAGTGATTGCAAAACTATTTCTTGATCGCGCAGCAAATGTGCTATCGATTGAAATTATTTCCTGAGTATGTTGACGATCCTGCCACTCTTTCAGCGAATACCCAGTCGAACTTTTGAGCATTTCGTGATAGAAGATAATTATTTCGTTTTTTCTATCCTGACTAGCTAGTCCAACAAATCTAGACATCATCACATGATCTTCTAAGGAAAAACCTTTCTCCTTTAAGAAGGATATAGTTCTTGCCCATTCTCCATTCGGATTATCATTTATCGATTCTTTCGTGTCATAGTACCAAGTATTATGACGAAATTTATTTTCTCCAATGAAGTCCGCGTTGTCAAAATTGTAATTGTAGATTAAATCATTTTCAGGCAAGAAGCCTTCAAATTGGACGATGAAGAGCTTAATTATATCGTGATTAGAATCAGCCTTTGAGAACACATATCTCTCACCCGAAGCGATTGCTTTGCCGAGAATGTCAGCTGAATATTCGTCAGAATTTGCGATTATCTCAAAATCAAATTTGCCAAGGAACTCGAATTCTTCATTTACCTTGATTTCAACTTCTGGGAGTTCGGTTGAGCGAATGACATTATCATCGACCCAGCGAATATTTGAATTCTCTTCTGATCCGTTCTCTGTGTAGCCTGTAGTCTTTGCTCCTTCATGGCAACCTGCCAGCAAGGAAATAGCGAATAGTAAAAGGACTTTGTTCATCGATTTCGATCTCTATTGAATTTGGCTATTTGTGAATGAGTTTAAGATTACCACAGAGCACGCTTGATGAGTTATGGCTAGATAGGCATTATTAATTCCACCTATGTAGAATCTAGCAGGAAAGAATAAAAATCATTTTTGAATTCTGAGCCCATTCTTCTTGGATTTTCGGTAGTCTAAATAGTCTGTCGCCCATCGAGATTATTGGTCGAAGATTTCGTTCTGAAGAAATTATCACCTGTCCCTCACACGGGATGACATACGTAATGCTATGAAAACGTTTTGCACATTACTTCTTTGCACCTACTGCATATTTTCCTCTGATTTACTCGTCGCTGATGCGGATGAAGAAGATAAAATAAAAGCTACCGTGACTTGGACCGGATTGGGTGATGGTGCATCCTGGACTGATGCCATGAATTGGGACAGTGATCCCGCACTTCCGGGAGCAGGGGACGATGTGGTGATCGACCTGGCAGGTTCCAATACGATTAATACCGGAGCGGGGACAAAGACAATAAATAGCTTTTCATTAGAAGGCAGCAACACATTAAATCAGTCGGTCACGATCAATATATCGGCAGCTAGTTCGATTGGCACTGACGCCATTTGGAATTGGACCGGTGGTAATCTTGGTGGAGCTCAAATTTCGAATTCCGGTATTGTGAACATCGTGGCCGCCGGAACCAAGCATCTTTCCAGTTTAACTACATTTATCAACAATGGATCTATCGTTCTAACAGGTGTTGGAATTCTCTATATGAGAGGCACTACTGTTTTGACCAATAATGGATTGATAGATATTCAAGACCCTGGTCACGCTCTAGAATTTTGGTCAGGTACGCCAAGCTTGGTCAACTCTTCTACAGGAATAATTCGAAGATCGACAACGACTGGAGACCAAACAATCGATGTTGCTGTGACCAACAACGGAGGGAAAATAGAAGTCCTGACTGGCGGCATCCTTCTTACCCGAGCGGGTACCTTCAATGGCGGGACATACGATACAGCTGCCTCAACGAATTTAGAGTTTAAAACTGGCATTCATGTTTTTGCAGGTGATTTATCAGGGAATGACCTTGGTAGAATATTCTCGTCCTTCACCATGTCTATTCCGGTCGCTGCCTCGTTCAATTTTTCAAACATGGGATTTGAAAAAACCTCAGGTTCAATAACGGGAGGTGGAACGCTTACTAATGATGGCCTTCTCAAAATTACGACCGCAAGTACAAAAAAATTACATTCTGCAACCCTTGTGAACAATGACAGAATCGAGGTTTATGATGATGGAATATTCTATTTCCAAACGGACGCTGAACTAATTAACAACAGTCTTTTTGAATTGAAGAATGCTGCAGCACCCATTGATCTCTTCTCGGGAACGACAGTTTTCACGAACAAAACAAGTGGTATCATAAGGAAAAGCACTGACGGAGACGTGAGTACATTTGATGTTCCAGTAGATAACCAAGGTGGGAAAATCGATGTCACATCTGGGGGTATAAAGTTTACGAGAGCAAGTACTTTTACGGGAGGGACCTACGACACCGCGGCCAGTACCTCTATCGAGCTAGCGACTGGGATACATGTTTTTGCTGGAACACTGTCCGGAAGTGATCTTGGGCGACTATTTTCGACCTCGGTTATTTCGATTCCAGCTGCCGCGACCCTCAATTTCTTGGGCACTGGTTTTGAAAAAGCCGGCTCAGACATCTCGGGAGGGGGGACCCTGACCAACACTGGACTATTGACTTTTCGCTCTGGTGCTACAAAAACTCTGACTGGCAATACGACTATTGTCAATGATGGAACGATTGAGGTATATGATGATCCTATTCTCTATTTCGTTGGTACATCTTCGATGGTCAACAACGGTCTTTTCGAAATTAAGAATGGCAATGCACTTGTAGATGTGTTTTCAGGTACTCCGGTATTTCTGAACAACGCAAGTGGGACAATACGTAAATCAACCGATGCCGTCACCGCAGTTTGGGACCTAGTACTAGATAATCAGGGAGGAAAGATTGATGTAGTCTCGGGCGGGATCCGTTTTACCCGAGCTAGTACTTTTGCAGGTGGAACTTACGACACCGTGGCAGGGACGAGCCTAGAGTTTGCTACTGGGATTCATCAGTTCTCTGGTGAATTGAGTGGGTCTGATCTCGGCAGGACTTTTTCTAGCTCTGCAATGAGTATCCCGGCTAGTGCGGACTTGAATTTTAATAATATGGGATTCGAAAAATCGAATAGTAACATATCAGGCGACGGTATTCTGAAAAACCTTGGCAAGATGTCCGTGACTGGGGCAACGACAAAGCATCTCACTGGAGCTACTACCCTCGAAAACGATGGCATTTTCAGTTTTGAAGCAACGGGTATATTCTATCTTCGAGATACCGCTAAATTCCAAAACGATGGACTCCTTGAAATTGTTGGAAATGGTCCAATAGATTTGTTTTCGGGAACGCCGAGTTTTGAAAATTCACTGGGAGCCACTTTTCGAAAATCTAGCGCTGGAACGCAAATAGTTGATGTTGATTTCTCCAACGCTGGGTTGATAGATGTGGTGACTGGCACGAGTAATTTTACTGCCGATCTTAATCATCAAGCAGGAGGCCTTATTAGTGGAAACGGCGCGATTGATGTCACGACTACTTTTACGCAGGATGGAGATACGGGACCAGGTGCTTCGCCGGGTGTTCTGAACTGGACTGGGGATTGGATGCCAAGTGCAGGTTCAACTTATTTTGTTGAATTGGGTGGGGCAACTCCGGGGCCGACTTCGAGTGATCACGATCAGCTTGTGGTTTCAGGTTCTGGCACGATGAGTGGGATCATTGACGCAAGGCTGTTCGACAATTTCATTCCTACTGTCGGTGATCAATTTACAATCATGACATGCGCCGGAGGATGCTCTGGTAGTTTCGCTACGATTGCATCGCTCGGAGGAATTTCCTATTCGGTAACGGTCAACGCAAATGATGTTGTTCTCGAGGTCACCGGTCTGTCTACCCTTAGCCTTACAGCTTTTTTAGCTGGAGCGACTGCTAATGTATTGCAGGGTGGTGCAGTCATGGATATCGATTTGAATACCGGTGGATTTCTGCCACTTACAGACCCCTATGGTGGAGGAGTCAGCGTTCCTGATTTCACCGGAGCTCGGTCAGATGTCGTCGATTGGGTCCAGGTCGAACTTCGAAACGATCCTGGCACCCCTCAAACTATTCCTGAAGGATTTAAAATTGGGCTTCTTAAATCAAACGGAAAAATCGTTGATATTGATGGATTGAGTCCTCTATTTTTTGGCGAGATCGGGGGCAACATGCATCCTGTGATTCATCATCGAAACCATCTTTCCATTGCTTCTAAAGACCCCATCGATGTTGGTCCATCTGCTAGTGCTGTCAATTATAGTTTCTTGTCGGCAAGCGATCAGGCCTTTGGGACAAATCCTATGGTTCTGATAGACGGTATATGGAGCATGTGGGGAGGAGACGACAATGGAGATGGAAGTATTACGGCTAATGACTTCCTACTCGGTTGGCTTCCATTGAATGGTTTGTCTCCCGCATATAACGATGCCGACTTCAACATGGACAGCGAATTTACAGCCTTCGACTTCCTAAATATTTGGTTGCCAGGCAATGGACAGGCTTCGCAGATACCCTAGAAGAAGTGAGGAGTGGGGAGTGAGGAGTCGGCCTAGCTTCTAATTCGGACTTATTTTATACTGAAGGAATGAGGGTATCGAATTAATATTGACCGATTGGCTTGAGCAATTAAGACATCGCCAATGTTAAATCTATCCTCCGTATCTGGAGGGGATAGGTTGGTCAGCGCGCTCGCTATCCCAAAAGACGGAAACGATCCACCAGCGTGACCCATCGTTCATTATTTGGATACTATTAATGCCTCTTTGGAAAGGTTTGAGGTCTGCAGGATTGCTTCTGCTTTCATAAGTCGAAAATATCTGGGTTACGGCGCCAAAGTTATCAGTCGCGCGATCCGTTTCGATCTCATAAAAGGCCTGAGGTCTTAGTCCTCCATTCCAAAAGCGGTCCATGAACACTGTCGGAGTCACGATCTGCATTTGATGGCCACCTGTTTGTCGATTTCTAAAGGTAGGAGCCAGTATGGCACCTTCAGCAAAAAGATTATGCCAACGTTCCAAATCTATTTGGACGTCTTTGGGACCTGAAATGACATCGTAAAGGGCGTGGACGATATTTTCTAGAGATGAAACGTCAGAGTTGCCATCAGTTTTCTCCATGGGCTTCTGGGCTTCTGGCGTGTCTTTACTCTTTTCTTTTAATACCTCATCCGTGCTTGGAAACTGGGCGAATAAGATTGACGGGGCGAGAGTGGCAGCAAATATTACTGTAAGTAGCTTTTTCATTGGCTGGAGTTTAGTTGTCCAATTGAAACCAAAAAGCGAAGGAAGGTTGCCAGTCGATCTCATTGGGATCCGAACTAAGAGAGATCCTGCGTAACTAAGTCATATGTAAACATATGTAATTTTCATATACCGGTACGCGGATTTTAGTTAATATCGATCAAGAAAAAGTTATGTCGGATGAGCATTCGTGTCTTTAACTAGAAAGCCGGAATGACTAATACTGTTAGTCCAGATTGTAATCTTCTTTCTAGAAAATATGGACTATTAAGCTGCCAGCTTCCACAAGAATACACGGTACTGCATGAGGAAAGTATTGATATTCGATTTACAGAAAAGACCCCTAATAGATAATTAAATGGCAAAAGGACAAGAAACCGCTAAGTACAAAGCGCTAGACTTGGCGATGAAACAGATCGAAAAGAACTACGGCAAGGGTGCCATTATGAGACTTGGAGATGCGCCTTTAGTCAAGATGGACACCATTTCCACAGGTTCACTTGGTTTGGATTTTGCCCTTGGTGTTGGTGGTGTACCGCGTGGAAGAATAATTGAGATCTATGGCCCTGAATCCTCGGGAAAGACCACATTGGCTACCCACATTATTGCTGAAGCTCAAAAGTTGGAAGGCATCTGCGCTTTCATCGACGCTGAGCATGCATTTGATGCTAGCTATGCAGCGAAACTGGGTGTCGACACGGAAAACTTAATCGTTTCCCAGCCGGACACGGGTGAGCAGGCGCTTGAAATCTGCGACACACTTGTGCGCAGTGGTGCGCTAGACATCGTTGTCATCGACTCCGTTGCTGCTCTAGTTCCTCGTGCAGAGATCGAGGGGGACATGGGAGACTCGCACATGGGATTGCAAGCTCGTCTTATGAGTCAGGCTCTTAGAAAGTTGACAGGCTCTATTAGTAAGACGAAGACCTGCTTGGTATTTATCAATCAGATTCGCCAGAAGATCGGCGTCATGTTTGGGAATCCAGAGACCACTTCTGGAGGAAACGCGCTCAAGTTCTACAGCTCTGTTCGCTTGGATATCCGAAGGATCGGAGCAATCAAAGACGGTACAGATGTAGTCGGCAACAGGACTAGGGTCAAAGTTGTAAAGAATAAAGTGGCGCCACCGTTTAAGAATGTTGAATTCGACATTATCTATGGAGAAGGCATCTCCTTGAATGGCGAGCTTATCGATTTTGCGCTTGAGTTCGATATCATGCAGAAGTCGGGTTCATGGTTTTCCTATGGAGATATTCGAGTAGGTCAAGGAAGAGAAGCTGCAAAGCAATGGCTTATTGACAACGATGACCATAAGGCGAAAATCGTAGAAGGTGTCAAAATCCAGATGGGGATGATCGAGGGCGAGCCTGTTCCAGAGGAGCCGGAAGACCTAACAGAGGAAATCGCAGCAGAAGCTGAGTCTGTAAGTAACGGACATGCTGAGGTCGTAGAATAGACTCAGATAGTCGTCCATATGCATTAAAAAAGGAGTCAGGGTCGAGAGATTTTGGCTCCTCTTATTTTAGAACCTTTCTGTTATCCACCTGATCGTCCTTAGTAGTATCTTTAGAAGTGCGCTACATCCTCTTCATACCACTTCTTCTTTGTCTTTTTGCGCCTTCATGCGAAAAAGACAAATCTGATAAGCAATCAAAGCTCACAGACTCTCCCTACGACTTTAACCAACCCGATGAGATATTCGAGCTTCCGAAATCTCTTGAAGAGATATCTGGACTCAGTTTTTTTGACGACTCTACACTGGTCGCTATAGAAGACGAAAAGGCCATTCTATATTTCATAGATGTAAAGACAGGAGAGTTAAAGAGGACTCAAAAATGGGGTAAAAGAGGGGACTATGAGGATGTCCAGGTAATTGATGAGACTATTTGGATACTGCGCAGTGACGCAACACTATTCAGGCTTAAGTTGGACGAGAGCCAAGATATTAAATCTGTAAAGAGCTATGATACTTTTTTAGGCGCGTCCAACGATACAGAAGGACTTGCCTACTTGAAAGACAAACAACAACTGCTGATAGCTTGCAAAGAGTCCCCGGGAAAAGGGCAGTCAAGGACATCTCGATCGGTGTACGCTTTTGACCTAAAAAAGAAGAAATTGTTGAAGACCCCGATTCTATCAGTCGAGCTGGAAGACCTCGGTGGGATTATTGGCGCTGGCGCTTTCCATATTTCGACTTTTAAACCTTCCGCCCTACGTGTCAATCCACTTGACTCGCTTCTCTATATAGTCTCGTCTGGGAAAAAATCTTTGGTATCCTTCAGAGGCACATCAATAATAGCCATGTTTGACCTCCCCGGTGTTTATCATGAGCAACCTGAGGGACTAGAATTTAATTCTCAGGGAGACATGTTTATTGCGAATGAGGGAAATGGTGGTCGTGCTCTTCTTTTGAGATATAATCGTAGAAAATAATCTTAGCTTTCTAGGAAGAATGTATCTTGAGCACCTCCTAACTATGAAATACAATTATGACGGAAGCAGTAAAAGAATCGGGATCCAAGTCGACAGTTACTGAAAGTAACGGCAAGGGAAAGACTAAAAAGAAGAAGGCCCCCGCCATGTCTAAGGGGGTTGAGACTTTGTTCAAATCATCGTATCGGACTCATATAGATTTGAGTGCCCTGGCAGATGGAAAGGCGAACATGATGATAGGTATCAATGGTATTATTCTGTCGGCTATCCTTGCTTCTTTGGCTAGCAAACTTGACACGAATGATTGGCTCCTCCTACCGTTTACTGCAATTCTTGCAACCTGTCTTGTCTCAATAGTTTTTGCTGTTTTGGCAGCTAGGCCTCGAGTACCAAAATCGAATGCTCAGCTAGCTGATTTCAAAAGTGGTAAATCAAACTTACTCTTTTTTGCCAATTTCACCCGTCTCTCAGAAACTGAGTTCGTCGATGAAATGATGGACATGATCGAGAAAGACAAAGAGATATATAAAAATATGTCAAAGGACATTTATGGTCTCGGATCAGTCCTGACGAGGAAATTCGCTCTTTTGCGCAACTCGTATACCTGCTTCATGATTGGAATTGTCATCTCGACAGTTCTGTTTGTATTCATGGGGTACACGGCTCCTAAAGTTCTTTAAGCCATCGTCTCTTCATCTCGCTTTGTTTTTCTCTCCTGCCATCTCCGACTATAATTATTAATGGCGGAAATCAACTCTGAAAACCATATGGCCCGAGCTTTTATTGCTTTCATTTTCTTTCTTGTTTCATTCGACTCCGCTTGGTCCCAGAAGAAAGCCCTTGATCATGAGGTCTACGAATTCTGGAATCGGATAGAAGAAAGGTCTATTTCTCCTGATGGCGACTGGGTCAGTTATAGTCAGGCCCCTGAAGATCGTGATGGCGTTCTCCATGTCAAGTCTGCCGATGGATCCAAGTCCTATTCTTTTGCTAGAGGGGAAAAGTCGATGTTTTCGCCAAGCTCGGAGCACGTCATCTTTTTGATCAAACCGCCCAAAGATTCTGTAAAAGCGGCCAAGAAGAATAAAGATAAATCAAAAGATGCTTTGCAAGATTCGCTACAAGTCCTGAATCTTGAGTCGGGGACCACTCGATCATTTGCGAATGTGATGTCATTTAAAATGCCGAAGGAAGAGGGAGCCTTTCTGGCTGTTCTTACAAAGGTAGAGCAGGAAGAGGATTCGACTTCAGCAGACTCCAAGTCAGAAGCCGATAAAGGAGATGAAAAGGAGCTCGGCAACAGTTTGGTCTTGATAGATTTGGCAAATGGATCAAGTCAGGAAATTGATGATGTTGTCCACTACGAATTTGCCGATGAAGGAGGAGTCATATCGTATTCCAAATCAAGCAAGGATGGCCTTTCGGATGGCACTTATATGAAAAAGTCAGGCAACGAGGAGGAGTTCGTATTACAATCAGGGGAGGGAGAATATGAGGATTTGACATTGAATAAATCCGGAAGTCTAATTGCTTTTCTATCAAATCTGGATAGCTTCGATACTGAGGAGCCGGAGTTTAAGCTATATTTTTGGAATGGCGTCGAAGAGGATTCGACGCGCGTTTTGGTTAACTTGGATAGTCAGGGTATCCCGGACGACTGGGCTCTGAGTGAAAATGGTGAATTGTCTTTCTCTGATGATGAGTCAAGGCTGTTTTTTAATACCGCCCCAAAAAGACCAAGTGAGGACGATGACGAGCCCGATAGCGATAGCGTAGATCTTGACGTATGGCATTGGCAAGATCCACTGATTCAGCCAATGCAATTGGTTCAGCTTTCGGACGAAAAGAAAAGAAGCTATCAGGCGGTTGTCGATTTAGCCCGAGGAAAGGTCAATCAACTTGCAGATGAGTTAATTCCAAGTATAAATCTTGGTCCCGAGCAAAAGGGTGACTATGCGATCAGTAATACAAATATCCCATATCGGAAAGAGATCTCGTGGGAATTCCCACGGCTCCATGATACCTACTTGGTGAACCTAAATACCGGAGGTAAAAAACTTGCTTTAAAAGAACTTCAGGACCAAGCTAGGCTGTCAACATCCGGAGATTATATCACGTGGTGGGACAGAAATGAACGAGCTTGGTTTTCACAATCGACTGAAGGCGGCTCGGCTATTAATCTAACGTCTGCGCTCGATGTTAACTTTTACAATGAATTACATGATTGGCCCTATGAACCAGATTCCTATGGTGCAGCAGGGTGGACAAAAGACGATCGATTTGTTGTGTATGACAAATATGATCTATGGGTCTTGGATCCTGCCGGGCAGGAAGATCCTCTTTCCCTAACAAACGGCGAAGGGAGACAGAATAATCTTCGCTATCGCTATCTGAAACTCGATCCTGATGAAAAGACTATTGATCCCTTCACAGAATCGTATCTGTCCAGTTTTGACACGGAATCAAAAGCTTCAGGCTACGCGATAATTAAGCTTGATGGAAGGTCAACTCCAAAGAGTCTTCTGAATGCAGACAAGCGATTCTCGAGACCTCTTCGTTCAAAGAATGGACGCCGAATGCTCTTCACACAGGAGACCTTCGAGGAATTTCCAGACCTCTGGGTTAGCGATGATACCTTTGACGGAATCACCAGAATGAGTGATGCCAATCCTCAGCAATCTGAGTATTTGTGGGGTAGCTCAGAGCTAGTTAACTGGACATCAGCCGACGGGAAGAGTTTGAGTGGCATGCTTTACAAACCCGAAGGCTTCAATCCAAAAAAAAAGTATCCGATGATGGTCTACTTCTACGAAAAGATGTCTGACAACTTGCATCAACATCGGGCACCTGCAAGTTCACGCTCCTCTATTAACTTCTCCTTTTATGTGAGCAGAGGTTACTTGTTATTCGTCCCAGACATCCCATACAGAGTTGGCTACCCTGGTGAAAGCGCAATGAATGCCGTGATCCCCGGGGTGACAAGTTTGGTAGATAAGGGATTTGTAGACTCGAATAGAATTGGTGTCCAGGGTCACAGCTGGGGTGGCTACCAGATTGCATATATGGTAACGGAAACCAACATTTTTCGAGCTGCTGAAGCAGGTGCTCCTGTTTCGAATATGACAAGTGCTTACGGTGGGATCAGATGGGGCAGTGGGATGAGTAGAGCTTTTCAGTACGAACGTACCCAAAGTAGACTGGGTGGATCGCTATGGGAAAAACCCCTTAGATACATCGACAACTCGCCAATATTCCAAGCTGATAAGATCGAGACCCCTCTTCTGATGATGCACAATGATGATGACGGTAAAGTACCATGGTATCAAGGAATCGAACTCTTTGTGGCGATGCGACGCCTCGCAAAACCAGCTTGGATGCTAAATTATAACGGCGAAAAGCATGGATTGAACGAGTACAAGAATAAGAGAGATTGGGCTATTCGCATGCAACAGTATTTTGATCATTACCTTATGGATGCGCCTGAGCCGGAGTGGATGAAAAATGGTATTCCAGCGACTCGTAAAGGAAAAACCTTAGGTCTGGACTTGGTGAAATAACGCTATACTAAATCGACTTGTGGTCGGAATAGTACTCGTAAATATTATGCTGCAAGGTGAATAGGGAAGACTACTTCAAGAAATATCGAGACAATGTAATCGGCATTGATCAAGAATTTGACACACCATTTGGGAAGAAAAAAATAGTCTATGCCGACTGGACGGCAAGCGGGCGTATGTACGGACCCATAGAGGACTTACTACGTGATGAGATAGCACCTTTCGTTGGGAATACCCATTCAGAATCAACTGTAACAGGATGCTCGATGACCCTGGCTTACCGCGAAGCCAAGGAGACAATCAAGAGGCATGTCAACGCATCAGAAAAGGACATTTTAATTTCTTCCAATTCAGGGATGACCGGAGTTGTCAATAAACTCCAAAGGATTCTTGGCCTTCGACTCCACGAAAGCTACATGGAAAATTTGGAAATCGAGGAGTCGAAACGCCCGATCGTGTTTGTGTCTCATATGGAGCATCACTCGAACCAAACTTCTTGGCTTGAGACTATCTGCGATGTTGAGATTATTCAGGCTTGTCCTGATGGCAAGGTGGACCTCGACCATTTGAAAATACTTCTTGATCTTTACAGCCAGAGAGAGCGAAAAATTGCTGCTGTAACTTCGTGCTCAAATGTGACAGGAATAATGACTCCTTATTATGAGATTTCGAAGCTCATGCATCAGCATGGAGGTTTGTGTTTTGTGGACTTCGCGTGTTCTGCCCCGTATATCAGCATCGACATGCATCCAGAGGATGAGGAAGCAAAGTTAGATGCCATTTACTTCTCGCCGCATAAATTTTTAGGTGGACCGGCTAGCTCTGGGATTTTGATTTTCTGTCAGTCGCTTTACACGAACAAAATACCTGACAACCCAGGTGGCGGAACAGTCGATTGGACAAATCCTTGGGGAGAACACAAGTACCACGACGAAATTGAGGCCAGAGAAGACGGCGGCACTCCAGCCTTCCTCCAAACGATTCGTGCTGCTCTGTGCGTAAATCTCAAGGAAGAAATGTCACCAGAAATGATGCTTGCTCGAGAGGAGGAGATCATTTCCAATATTTGGGATAGACTGAAGGCAATTGACAATCTCCATGTCATGGCGGATCACATCAAAGAACGCCTATGCGTGATTTCATTCTACGTCGATGATTTACACTATAACCTTGCTGTCAAGCTTCTGAACGACAGATTTGGAATTCAAGTTAGAGGTGGATGCTCATGTGCTGGTACTTATGGACACTATCTTCTCGAAGTGTCCCGAGAGAAATCAAAGGCCATAACGGAGTCAATAAGCTGTGGTATTCTTTCTGAAAAGCCTGGATGGATAAGGATGTCTTTTCATCCCGTGTCCAGCGATGATGAGGTGCACTTCGTTCTGGATGCCCTCGAGGACTTGGCTCAAAATCATAAGTCTTGGGCAAGTGACTATCGCTATTTTGAGAGCAAGAATGAGTGGGTTCATTCGAATGGCGATACCCGGTCGATGGACATGGTCAATGAATGGTTTGATTTGTCTTTAGTCTAGCACAAGGATTTAGCTCGATGTTCAACTCTATCGTAATTCTCACCGGAGCTGGAATATCTGCCGAATCTGGAATCCAGACCTTCCGAGCCTCCGATGGATTGTGGCATGAACACCGGATCGAGGATGTGGCTACCCCGGAAGCTTTTGATCGAGATCCCGATATGGTCCATCACTTTTACAATGTCCGGCGACAACAACTTTTGTCAGACGAGGTCAAAGAAAATTCAGCTCATCTGGCCCTTGCGGAATTGGAGTCGAAATTTTCAGGCAAATTCTTGTTGGTCACGCAAAATATCGACAACCTCCATGAGAGAGCTGGGAGTAAAAACCTCCTACATATGCATGGAGAACTCCTCAAGATGCGATGTCTTAACTGCGACGACGTTGAAGAGATTAGATCGGACCAAGGAAGGAAAAGCATTTGTTCTAGCTGTCGAGAACACGATGTTCTTAGACCCCATATCGTTTGGTTTGGAGAAATGCCGATGTATATGGAGACTATTAGCACAGCCCTATCTCAGTGTGATCTTTTCATTTCGATAGGCACATCTGGAAATGTGTACCCCGCTGCTGGATTTGTGCAGATTGCCAATCAGGCAGGTGCGCAAACACTGGAACTGAATCTGGAGCCTTCGAGTCAAGGCTCATCCTTTGGACGGGCTAGCTATGGAAAAGCAACGGAGATTGTACCACGTTTCGTAGTGGATTTATTTTCTAATTCCTAGATAAATATTGTTCGTTGTGGGCGATCAATACTCCTAGATCGCAATGACCAAGGATGGAAGGCGTGGCATTATCCTGACGAGAATCAGTGGAACCGAAATAATCTAGCAATAGTTTGAAAAGTACTTGCATGAGCCGATTGCTTTACCTACATTTGGCTCCCCATACATCGCGGGGTGGAGAAGTGGTATCTCGTCGGGCTCATAACCCGAAGATCGCAAGTTCGAATCTTGCCCCCGCTACTAGAAGGCGATCTCATTTTGAGGTCGCCTTTTTTTGTATCATATCGAATCAATACCAGCGATATGAAAATTGAGCACCTCGCCATCTGGACCTCCGATTTAGAAATGATGCGTGAGTTCTACGAGAACCATTTCCAAGCGATATCGGGCCCAATTTATCACAACAAATTAAGAGGTTTCAAGTCATATTTCCTCAGTTTTGAATCAGGCCCAAGAATCGAAATGATGAAAATCGATTCCATCACAAAAATGAGTTTGGAGCCGTTTATTGGCTTGGCTCATCTAGCGATTTCTTTAGGATCAAAAGAGGCTGTAGATTCAGTAACAGAGAAATTCAGGAGTAGTGGTACTGAAATCTTAGGAGATCCAAGAACTACAGGGGATGGTTACTACGAAAGTCTTATTCTTGACCCTGAAGGAAATCAAATCGAATTAACTATATGAAAATCAAATCAGTTCTGCTTTCGACTTTCACAGTCGTCTTAATAATTGGGAATTCTGGGACGCTTGAGGCCCAAAGTCCCAATGTTAGCCTTGAAGATATTTTTGTTGAAGGGAAGTTTAGATCGGAACGATTTGGCCCCGCCCGATGGCTCTCAGATGGTGAAAGATATGCGACTTTAGAAAGGTCTTCTCAGGGTACTTCAATCGTCGCTTATTCCGCAGATGGAGGTGACCGAGAGGAGCTGGTCTCTGCCAAAGAACTAACTCCCACAGGTGCTGAACGTGGATTAGGAATCGGCAACTACATTTGGTCTAAGGACGAATCAAAAATTTTGATATTTACCAATACGCGAAGGGTGTGGCGAGCCAACACAAAAGGTGACTATTGGTATTTCAACCTTGAAACCAAGGAGCTCAAGAAACTGGGTCAGGAATTCGAAGAGTCGACTCTGATGTTTGCTAAGTTTTCTCCCGATAACTCACGAGTCGCCTACGTTCAAAAGCATAATCTTTTTGTCGAGGATTTGGATGATAGCCGCGTCAAACAGCTTACGAGTGATGGCTCTCGCACGATAATCAATGGGACCTTTGATTGGGTCTATGAGGAAGAGTTCTTCTTGAGGGACGGATTCCGATGGAGTCCGGATGGAAGCAAGATCGCTTTTTGGCAGCTTGATGCTAGTGGCATCAAAGACTTTCTGATGATCAACAATACAGACTCTCTTTACAGTTTTGTCGTACCTGTTCAATATCCGAAGGCAGGTCAAACAAATTCAGCCTCCAAGGTCGGTGTTGTTTCCGCCAGCGGTGGAGATACGAAATGGTTTTCATTATCGGACGACGAAAGGAATCACTACGTGGCGCGAATGGATTGGGCCTCAGATTCGAAGGAGATCATCATACAGCATCTCAATAGAGCTCAAAACAGAAATGAAGTCATACTGGGCGACGTGGCTTCTGGATCACATCGGGTCGTCTATGTTGATGAAGACGACACTTGGCTAGATGTTGTTGACGATCTCATTTGGTCAACAGACGGACAAAGCTTTACCTGGGTGACCCAATCTGACGGTTGGAAGCACGTCTACAGAATTGATCGGAAAAGTGGAGATGCTAAGCTCTTGACTCCGGGTAATTATGACGTGATGTCCATTGTCGAATTGGATGAAGACCAGGGCCAGATGTATTTCATGGCTTCGCCAGAGAATGCGACTCAGCTTTATCTCTATCAGGTAGCTCTCGACGGAAAAGGCGAGAAGGTCAGAATTACTCCAAAAGCTCAGCCTGGATTTCATCGATATCAAATATCAGCCGGTGGGAAGTTTGCTATCCATAACTACTCTTCCTTTGATCGAGTCCCGGTGACTGAGCTCATTAGTCTTCCTGATCACAAATTGATCCAGCAACTCGTCCTGAATGAGAGTCTTTCAGGAGAGGTCGCTCAACTTAAAAGGCCAGCAGTCAATTTTTTCCAGGTCAAACTGGAGGATGGCTCAATGATGGATGGTTGGGAAATGCGTCCGCGTGACTTTGATCCAACAAATAAGTACCCGGTACTCTTTTATGTATACGGCGAGCCGTGGGGTCAAACAGCCGCAGACCGATGGGGAGGGAGTCGATATTTGTGGCATCACCATCTCACAGAATTGGGATACATCGTAATGAGTGTGGACAATCGTGGGACACCGGTACCAAAAGGCAGGGCTTGGAGAAAGTCGGTCTATGGAGAAATCGGGACTCTAGCTTCAATTGATCAGGCTACTGCGGTAAATCATATCTCGGAGATATCATATGTGGACTCAAGCCGAATCGGAATCTGGGGTTGGAGTGGCGGAGGATCGATGACCTTGAATGCCTTGTTCAGATATCCCGAACTCTACAAGATGGGAATGTCAGTCGCACCTGTTCCAGATCAGAGGTATTATGACACCATTTACCAAGAGCGATATTCTGGCAATCCACACACCAACGCAGAAGGCTATAAGAATGGCAGCCCGATCACCTATGCACAGAACTTGAAAGGGAAGCTCTTACTCGTTCATGGTACCGGTGATGACAACGTACATTATCAGGGCACCGAAGCATTGATCAATAAATTGATAGAGCACAATAAGCAGTTCGACTTCATGTCCTATCCTAATCGGTCACATGGAATCTTTGAAGGACGCGGAACGACTCTACATTTGTATACCATGCTCACCAACTATGTAGCGGAAAATCTGTGATAGTTAATGCCACAGATATTAGCATGCTTACTCTGCAATAAATCCAGATCTTGACAAAATGAGTCCGAATTCAGAGTCACTCTTTACCCTGGAAGGTCGTACGGCCTTGATCACAGGAAGTACAAAAGGTCTTGGCAAAACCATGGCTTTCGCTCTTGGAAGAGCCGGCGCGAAAGTAGCACTGAACTATTTTCATGACTCGGAAAAAGCTGAGGAAACCCTCACAGAATTCAAAGCGCTAGGTCTTGTCGGGATGGTCTATCAGGCAGACGTGACAGATGAAACTGAAGTTAATGCTTTGGTAAAGAAAGTCGAGGCAGATTTAGGTGGAGTCGATATTCTAGTTCTCAATGCCACACCAGATCAACCTCACAAAGCTATCGAGGATTACGACTGGGAATTCTATCAGAGTATGTTGGACTTCTTTATTAAGAGTCCTTTCCTTTTGACACGAGGGGTCTTAGCTCACATGAAGGCACAGAAATGGGGTAGGATAATCAATATCGGATCCGAAGTATTTCATCTAGGCGTTCCCAATTTCAGTGCCTATGTTGCTGCAAAAGGTGGTCAGAATGGTTGGTCAAGGAGCATGTCTCGTGAGTTGATACCCTTCGGGATCAATGTAAATATGATTTCACCTGGCTGGATTCCTGTTGAGCGACACGTCAAAGATCCGCAATCTGTAAAGGACCAATACTTAAGGGAAGTGCCTGCCGGTCGGTGGGGCTTTCCTCAGGATCTGGAGGGAGTGATTACCTTCTTGGCAAGTGAGTCATCGTCTTTTATTGTTGGTCAAAATATTCACGTAAATGGCGGCATGACCGTCTTTTAAAGAGTGCTATGAAAAAGCTAATAATCCTTTTATCGAGTTTCGCAATATTCGCCTGCGCAGACAAGTCGGCGGAAGTTCAAGGCGACTCAGACACGGTATCTTTAGCCTTCGTTTCCAATGGGGTGAATCCATTTTGGGACATGGCTGCAAAAGGTGTCAAAGACGCTTCAGAAGAATTCAATGCGACGACCGAGGTCTTACTTCCCCCTGAAGGAATAACGGACCAAAAGAGAATGATAGAGGCAGCTCTGACAAAGGGCGTTCAGGGCATAGCGATGAGTCCGATTGATGCCGTTAATCAGGAATCGTTTATTAATGAAGTTGCCGCCATTACGCCTCTCATTACGCAAGACTCTGATGCGCCCAACACAAACCGTCTTTGCTTCATCGGTATGAATAACTATCTAGCAGGACGTGCAGCGGGGAAGATGATTAAAGAAGTTGCGCCAGAGGGTGGAGAAGTGATGATGTTTGTTGGTCGACTTGAGCAGCTCAATTCTCAGCAGAGGCGTCAAGGAGTCATTGATGAACTATTCGATAGGCCTGAACAGGCTTTGCTATCTATGTCATTCGATCCTAATGACGGTGCCATAGTCGGATCCAATTACACAATTCTCGACACACGGACAGACAATTTCGATTACTCTCGAGCGAAATCAAATGCTGAAGATGCAATCACTGCCTATCCAAATCTGAAAGTGATGGTAGGATTATTCGTTTACAATACTCCCAGCAATCTTGGTGCATTGCGCGAGGCGGATAAGCTTGGAGAAGTCAAATTGGTGAGCTTTGATGAGGCCGATGAAACATTGCAAGGAATACTAGACGGACATGTCCAAGGTACCATCAGCCAGCAACCCTATCAGTATGGATACGAATCTGTCCGAATTCTCAGTGCACTGGCAAGGGGTGACAACTCGGTTCTGCCTGAGAGCGGCTTTCTTGAGGTTCCTATTATAGAAGTGCGAAAGGAAAACGCACAGACTTTCTGGGACGAAGTCAAAGCACTTCAGACAAAATAATGTCTGAACTCATTCGAGCCCTTGATTTATCTAAAAGCTATCCCGGAGTAAAGGCTCTGGACCAAGTATCCGTAAGCGTAAACACTGGAGAGATCCTGGCTATCGTTGGAGAAAACGGCGCGGGAAAATCTACTCTCATGAAGATCCTAGCTGGTCTTGTTCGCGCCGATGA
Source organism: Rhodothermales bacterium (assembly GCA_965250215.1). Classification (GTDB taxonomy): domain Bacteria; phylum Bacteroidota; class Rhodothermia; order Rhodothermales; family DATKEJ01; genus CBDFNN01. The sequence goes on from CBDFNN010000004.1 coordinate 2,254,548, forward strand.
AGGATCCATCTTTTTTGAAGGCGAACCCTGTGAAATGCTAAATGCGAGGGATGCACTGGATCGAGGGATTGCGCTCATACATCAGGAGCTTAATCTTGCTCCAGATCTCTCGGTTGCTGAAAATATATTTTTGGGTCATGAACCGATGAAGGGAGTCTTCATTCGCCGTAAAGAAATGCTAAGCCAATCTAAAATACTTCTGGAGAAGGTCGGCTTGACTGTAGAACCCGATCACAAAGTCGCAGAACTAACGATCGGAAAACAGCAGCTAGTTGAGATAGCGAAGGCTCTTTCATACGAGGCCAAACTGCTCATCTTTGATGAACCAAGTTCAAGTCTATCGCAGCAAGAAACGGATTTGTTGCTACTCTTAATTCAAGAATTGAAGGCCCGAGGAATCGGGATAGTCTATATCTCTCATAGGCTGAAAGAGGTAGAAGCAATTGCAGATCGGGTAGTCGTCCTTAAGGATGGTCAGTATCAGGGAGAAGTTGAGAGGAAAGATATCAGCAAAGAGCGCTTGGTTGCCATGATGGTTGGACGAGATATTTCCTTTGAAGAACGTGACGGAGAAGATATTGGTGTTGAATTGATTGAACTAAAGGAAGTATCTACTAAAGAATATCCTAGTGGCCAGATATCGCTTCAAATCAAGCGTGGGGAGATTGTAGGAATCGCGGGACTCGTAGGAGCGGGGCGAACAAGTCTCCTCGAAGCCATGTTTGGTCTCGATCCATTTCTACAAGGTCAAGTGATCTTCAATGGAAAATCCGTGGTTCTAAGAAGCACAAAGCAAGCTTTGGACCTTGGAATCGGCCTAGTGCCAGAGGATCGTAAGCAAAATGGCCTTTTTCTTACGAAAACAATTGCTGAAAATGTGGTCATTACTAGTTTGGCAAAGGATTCAAGCTTGAGTTTACTCGATAATAAGAATCAAAGTACCCTGGCTAAGAGGGCGATAGATAATTTTTCTATTGCCTGTCGGTCTGAAAATGATCTGTCTAATACGCTCTCTGGCGGTAATCAACAAAAAATCGTCCTAGCCAAATGGATTGAATTGAATCCAGCACTTCTTCTTTTAGATGAGCCGACTAGGGGAGTAGATGTAGGTGCCAAACAGGAGATATATGAGCTTCTTAGAATTCAAGCTTCAAAAGGTACAGGTATACTGTTCGCTTCCAGCGATCTTGAGGAAATTTTGCGATTCTCTGACAGGGTTCTTGTAATGCGCCAAGGTAATATGGTAGGTGATTTGAGATCGGACGAGATTAGCGAGGAGTCCATAATGTCTCTTGCTACCGGGACTGGTAAAGCAGCATGAAAAAAATACTTGGCATATTAGGTCTGTTAGTATTTGTCGTCGCGACAACGGCCTTTCTAGAGCCGAAATTCTTTAATGCTTACAATATCCAAAACACCATTCGATGGACCTCGCTCTTTGGAATTCTTAGTATTGGAGCTGCTTTCGTAATAATGACCAGTGGAATCGATCTGTCTAGTGGTTCCGTTGTCGGGCTCACTGGTGCAAGTTTAGCACTAATGCTTGGCGGAGGATCTTGGAGCATTGGGGGTGCGCTTTTCGTCATTCTATTGATGTCCTTGTTCATCGGACTTTTCCATGGCCTCCTCATTACCAAGCTTCGTCTCCAACCCTTTATTGTGACTCTTTGCGGACTTCTTTTCTATCGTGGGCTTGCTAGATTTGTGACTGAAGATCAAAGCCAAGGCTTTGGTACCGATTTCGATGGATTACGAAGTCTGGCCATAGGTAAGATCCCGATCAGTGATTCATTTTCTCTTCCTGTTCCATTTCTTATTCTAGTCGTAGTTGGGATAACGGCGTCGATCTTTCTGAATCGAACCAATTATGGGCGATACATTTTGGCTGTCGGAAGCAATGAAAATGCCGCCCGATACTCAGGAATCAATGTCGACAGGGTCAAAATTGTCGCTTACGTGATTTCGGCTTTTTTGGCAGGACTTGCTGGAGTACTTTTTTCGCTTGACGTCAACTCGGTCCAACCTGTTGCCTTTGGGAATTTCTACGAGCTCTACGCCATTGCTGCGGCAGTTCTCGGGGGATGTAGCCTTCGAGGTGGCGAGGGATCGATACTGGGGGTTATCATCGCTGCGGCGGTCCTGCGGGTTCTCTACAACGCTATCAACATTCTCGGCATTCCTACGAGGTTGGAATTCGCCGTCATTGGGGCTGTCATATTGATTGGTGTGGCGGTCGATGAAATGGTTCGGCGTAGAATGTCAAAGAGTTAGGGATTTCCAGCTCTTGGCGAAGCTTACTCGATATTGAAGGGCCACAATAGCTTGGCCCAAATGAGTTTCATTCGACAACCCTAGCTGTTTCGTCTCTTCCTAATTATTTCGCTTGTCTATTTTATAATTCCGAGGGAAATTAACTGGATTAACTAACCTAAACCCACATTTACTAAATGAGCATTATTTCTGAAATTCGCGGCCGGCAAATTCTTGACAGTAGGGGAAATCCTACCGTGGAGGTAGATGTTCATACCGTAAATGGTCACCTTGGACGTGCAGCTGTTCCGAGCGGAGCTTCGACAGGAGAATATGAAGCTGTTGAGTTGAGAGACGGTGACAAAGAAGTCTACATGGGCAAAGGCGTCATGAAAGCCGTCAACAATATCAATTCTGAGATTGCAACACACTTGCTGTCACATTCGGTATTTGATCAGGTAGGCATTGACCATGCTATGATTGAGCTTGACGGTACCCCAAATAAAGGTCGTCTTGGAGCAAATGCTCTACTTGGTGTCTCGCTTGCCGTTTCTAGAGCGGCTGCCGCCGAAATGCAGATGCCATATTTCAAATATTTAGGAGGCGTGAACGCGCGGACGCTTCCCGTTCCGATGATGAATATTATCAACGGCGGTCAGCATGCAGACAATAGCGTTGACATGCAAGAGTTTATGGTTATGCCCACAGGAGCATCGACCTTCGCTGAATCACTTCAAATGGGTGTAGCAACTTTCCATCATCTGAAAGCCGTTTTGAAGAAGAAGGGCTATCAAACAGCCGTAGGAGACGAGGGCGGATTTGCGCCTAACCTTCGATCCAATGAAGAGGCCATTGAAGTCATTCTAGAGGCGATTACCAAAGCTGGATATACGGCTGGAAAGGACATGTATATCGCTCTTGACCCCGCGGTAAGCGAAATGGTGCAAGATGGTCATTATGTATTCTGGAAGAGCGCCCCAGACAAAAAGCTCAATAGCGAAGAAATGGTTGCATTCTGGAAGAGCTGGGTTGATCAATACCCAATTATTTCAATTGAGGACGGAATGGGTGAGAATGATTGGGATGGGTGGAAGTTATTGAATGACACTGTCGGCGACAGAGTTCAACTAGTTGGAGACGACTTGTTTGTTACAAATAGCGAAAGACTTGGAAAGGGAATTCAGATGGGTGCGGCCAACTCAATCCTCATAAAATTAAACCAGATTGGGACTTTGACGGAGACTCTGAATGCAATTGAATTGGCGCATCGCCACAAATACACCTGCGTTATCAGTCATCGATCAGGTGAAACCGCAGATTCGACAATTGCAGACCTGGCCGTTGCAACCAATGCAGGCCAGATCAAAACTGGATCAGCAAGTCGAAGTGATAGACTTGCGAAGTACAATCAACTGTTAAGGATTGAAGAGCAACTGGGAAGCAGCGCGTTTTTTCCAGGAATGAGCACTTTCAAGATCTAAGCCCAAATGTTGTCAGATTCTCCGAAGCGTTCTCTAAAAGGCTACATCTTAGCCCTTGTTCTACTTTCATTGCTAGTTTGGGTAGCTTTTTTCGACAGCCATAGTGTTGTTGGAAGGTATCGATGGTCAAGCGAGCTAGAAGAGTTGAAAAAGGAGAACGCGGAGCTGACGCGGCAGAATAGAGAACTTCAGGAACAGCTCGATACACCGGTTTCTGACGAAGACATCGAGACTATCGCCAGAACACAATATGGGATGTCGAAAGAAGGCGAGGTCGTTTATAAAGTCGAAAAAAAGGACGATAATTGAGCAAAGGTCGATACTCGGTAGGTGTAGATCTTGGAGGCACAAGCATGAAGTTTTGTGTCCTTGAGGAAGGAAAAGGTGCCGTAAGTGAGCATCGCATGGTTACCAAAGCGAGCGAAGGCCCCTCACATCTTCTAGATGAGATAGTTGAAGGGATCAGGAAATGTGAGCAACAAGGGATTTCCATTTCAGGTGTCGGAATTGGGGCGCCCGGGACAGTTAATCTAGAGCGAACAACCATAGAATGTCCACCAAACCTTCCAGGTTGGGACCGTGTCAATGTAAAAGAAGAGATTCAGAAGCGGCTCCCTAGTGTTCAAAATATTGTCGTTGACAATGATGCGAATGCTGCGGCGATTGGTTCTGCCTATTACGGAGTAGCCAAAGAAATAGACTCATTTTTAATGGTCACCCTTGGGACCGGTGTTGGCGGTGCAATTGTTCACGAAGGAAAGCTGTTTCGTGGAGCCTATGGTGGAGCAGGAGAGTTCGGACATGTAATCATTGACTACGATGGTCCAGACTCGAATTCTGGTATTCAAGGAGTTGTCGAGGCCTACGTGGGTCAGCGCTATCTTTCCGATTTTGCATCTAAAAGCGCTTTGAGAAATGAATCGAGCTCTTTGAACAGTCTTGAATCGATTGATCCTAGGACCATACATAACGAAGCCAGAAAAGGCGACGATCTGGCGATAGAGATTTTGCAATGGGCGGGGCACAAACTAGGTGTTGCCTTAGGTTCGATCGTAAACATCTTAAGCATACCAACGATTGTTGTAGCCGGCGGAGTGGCAAATGCAGGGGACTATATATTAGATCCGATGTTTGAATCGTTAAAACAAAACGCGGTGCGCGGGTTGACCAATCAGCTGAAAATACTGAGAGAAACTAGACCTGGCCAGGTAGGTATGCTCGGGGCGGCGCATCTAATTTTCGAATAGTACACTTTGATTATTATTGACCATCACCTTTTTTCTAGTTGAGCAATATCGAAAAACCCACTCGGGTTTTGGTGCCGCTCCCTGGATGGTCTACGCATTTACTGTACTTGTATTCTTTCTCGGACCAAGGAATATTCTTGGGCAAGAGATCGATACCCTTTCTGTTAAAGTCAGCCCTCCGGATTCTTTACTCGTGTCACCAGTTGACAGCCTCCGCTTTCTCGGTCAGACGGATGACTCAACGAGTACTCGCATAGGCGACCTTGGTGATAATTCTGGAAGTAAAGGGCCGATTCATTTCTCTTCCGAAGATTCATTAGTCATAAGCCTGGGCGATTCCACTCGAATAAGTGAGTTGTTCGGGAAGGCTTCCGTCAAGAGCGATGAATATGAATTGAATGCTGGTTACATCGGCCTTGATATCGACTCTCAGACCATTAGATCAAAATCTGGTCCAGATGGAGGTCGTCCGAGTTTCAAGAAAGGAGAAGAATCATTCTCTGGAAATGAAATTCAGTACGACATGGAGAATTCTCGAGGTCGAGTCGTGGGTTCAAGGGCCATATTTGATAATGCCTATGTCTATGGACATACAAGTAAACAATTTGGCGACTCTCTCTTATTTATCGAGAACGCGATGTATACAACCTGTGATCATGAAGGCGATCCTCACTATCACATAAGGGCATCTAAAATGAAGATCGTCGATAATAAGTGGATCTATACCGGGCCACTCCATATCCGGGTTTTTAATGTGCCCCTTCCATTCTGGCTACCATTCGGCTTTATTCCAGCCACGGAAGGGCGTCGAAGCGGACCACTTCCGCCGACCTATGGAGAAGATGAACGTGGTTTCTATTTGCAAGACTTCGGTTGGTATTGGGCGATGAATGATTACATGGACTTTCAGGTGAAAGGCGGGTTATGGTCTCTTGGTAGTTTTCGGGTGAACCCTTTATATCGATACGCGAAGAGGTACAATTTTTCAGGGCAGTTGGGAATTGACTATGTCAATGAGCGTGTTGGGTATGAAAGAGATCCAGATGCGGCAAAAATCCGACGAAATACCTGGTCGTTCCGGATGAAGCACAATCAAGAAATAAGTCCGTCTAGTAAACTGAATGCAAATGTCAACTTCTCGACGACGTCCTATTTGAGAACAGTTGCCAGAGACTACAATAGTCAGGTTAGGCAGGATATTTCGTCTAACGTTAACTATAGCAAGCGCTGGTCGAGTGGTAGAAGCCTTTCAGTAAGTAGTCAACAGCGTCAGTCCTTAACAAATGGATCAGTAAGCCTGACCTTACCCTCCGTTAGCTTTAGCCAGAGGACAAGTAATCCATTTAAAAGAGCCAAGGCGGCAGGACGTTCAGAGGCTTGGTACGAAAAGATCTCCCTAGGCTACTCAAGCAGATTAAATAATAGATATCAGTTTACGAGAGATGAGGCCCTAGACAGCCTTAGTGAGATTTCGTGGTTTGAGGCCTTGTTGGATGGAGATGAGTTTGCAAGGGCGACTGGCCAGATGGCAAATGAACGCTTCGATTTCTCAGCATCGCACAATATTCCCATAAATGCTCCTTTTTCCATACAGAGACTGCCTTTCACGGATAAGGCATTCAGGCTCAATATCACACCAAGCATTCGATACACTGAGGATTGGTACTTAAACTCAGACCGAAAAAGCTATAATAGCTCAACAAACGCTGTTACAAGTACGACTGTGTCGGGCTTTACGTCGATTCGAAAAATTCAGGGCTCATTGAATGCCAATACAGAATTTTACGGCACTTTTCCTTTGAGACTTGGGCCTCTTAGTGGGCTCCGACACATCGTCAGACCAACTCTTTCCTACTCTTTTCAGCCGGACTACCAAAAGGCGCCCTTCGACTATTTTAGGAGTTACACAAATGCTGATGGGGAGGAAGTGTTTTATCCCATTAGAAGTGGAATATCAGCGCAGGACAACAGCAATATCAACTTCGGAATTGGAAATGTATTTCAATCCAGAACAGCCAATCCCGATAGTAGCTCCAGTAAGGCCTTCAGGACATTCCAGCTTCTAAACTTGGATTTGGCGTCTGGTTACCGAGCATCGGCAGATTCCCTTAAGTGGCAGGCACTTCGGGTAACAGGCCGGACAAGAATCACCGATCAGCTAGACTTGAACTTTAGCTCGAATTTTGATCCCTATCAGATAAACGAACTGGGAAGAAAATTCAATGCCGCCTATTCAAATAGGCTTGGACTTCCATTTAGATTGACAAATTTCTCCCTTTCTGCTAGGACAAGTTTTCGCAGTAGTAGAAAATCGTCTACAGGTCAGCGACCTTTTTCTGGCACTGGCGATGCTTTTGGTTCGGGATTCGAAGCCAATGACGGTGCTCGCGACGCTTTTGAAGCTCAAAACTATAACACACCGGTAGGATATGCGGATTTTTCGATCCCTTGGTCACTGCGCTTTGATATGAATTACACCTACTCAAAAAGCAGTCTTACCGCGGTGAGGCAAGCTACTGTAAATTCTAGCTTTGATGTATCAGTTACACCGAAATGGAAAGTCCAAGGTAGATCAGGCTTTGACTTTATTCAAAAAGACGTTGTGACAACGAGTCTGTCTCTACTGCGAGATTTCCATGACTGGGAGATGGCAATTAACTGGATTCCCTTCGGACGCTTTACCTCTTTCCAGTTCGATATTCATTTGAAAACGGGCCCATTGAAGGAATTTTTGAGATTTAGGCAACCAAACAAGGACATCAAGAATCGCTTCTCAGGCATTTAACTATTAGTTCTGGAGTAACATCTTATGAGAAATAGATAAAGTTATACTTCAAGCTTAATTGAACTTTGTCCAAACAATTGATGCAGTCTGGGTCAATTAAATCCACTCTTTGAAACAGCGGGTATTAGCCTCTCGTTGAATCGAACAAGCGTCAGAAAGTGCATGGCGTGATAAACAGGTTGAATTTTCTCGGTAGCAACTAGAGAAGGAGAGACAAAAATTGATAACATTATGCCAGCGGTATTAAGACAACCCCTTCAGTGGTGGTTTACGCTATCTGAGGTGTTAAGGGTTAAAGACGCCCGATCTCTTGCGGATAAGAAATTGGCAAGGAGAATCGCAGACGTTTTAGAGGGGCAACTAAGCGATCAGGACTCTCACAGTCTAAGTTTTTACGTAAGAGAATCCTCCGTTACGGTCTTTGGAAACGTTCGAGATAGAAAAGAAATGGATTTCGTTTTGGAATTGGTAAACAGAATTCCAGGAGTGAATTTCTGTAAATCCCATCTAAAAATTGTTCGAGAAGAGGACATATTTTAGGCCGACTCTTTCAAATTCCAAACGGAGCTCGGATCCGAGGCATCTAGGCCTTCATCATCCAGGCATTCTGGACTTTCGAAAAACCAGCTTTGGCGTAGTATTGCGATTGGATTTGAGAGTCGCGCAACATCAGGTCTGTTCCCTTCGTTGCCTCTCTGACTTCCTTCAGTAATTTACGACCGACTCCCAGTCTTTGAACATCAGGCTCTACAGCTAGATCGCAGAGAAATGAGTGTTCGATTCCATCGCTTAGGACCCTTGCAATTCCGACAAGTCTGTCTTCCCACCAAGCTGAAACCACAAGCGACGACGACTGGTACATCGACCAAATGTCTTTTGGTCTCGTCGTGCGCCTGTTGAGCGGTGCTCGTCTATATAATGTTGCTATATTGCTAGCCGTCAAGCCTTCCAATCCTTCTCTAATCTGCAACGATTCTTCAATGTGTTCTCTTGAAATCATGTCTTATGCTTGGGTGTTTGATAGTAACTTGCCACTTTGATATATAATGTACGGTAATAGCTTATCCTTCGATATGCTTGCCCCCTTTTAAATTAGAATACCTTTGAGTTCGGCACTAGGCCTTTCGGAAAATCCAGAAAATGATTTGATAGAAGGACGGATTATTCGGTCTGAGCAAATACCCGTTTCTCTGGCGACCAGATGCCATTTCGTTTTTTTCATCGTCTGGTTCTTTTTAATGACGGTTGCCTTTAGCATTTGGCAAATAGTCGCGTACAGATTTTCAAAATCACCTGCAGGATTCAAAAAAAGAGGCAAATGGTGGGCGGACTTTATTTTACGCCCAACTGGATATAGGTTGAAGGTCGTCGAAAAGGAGAAACTTAGAGAGGGCCCTTATATTTTCGTTTCGAATCATCAAAATGCTCTCGACATCCCAGTCCATTTGTCAGGAATACCAGTTCCTTGTGCTTTTGTAGCCAAGGCGGATTTGGCGAAGATGCCCTTTCTTGGTTGGGCACTTAGAAGTTCAAATAATATATTCGTCGACCGATCAACAGCTCGAAAGGCTGTTCAATCTCTTAACGATGCTGCAGAGCAAATCAAGAAAGGACAGTCTGTACTGATATATCCAGAAGGAAGACGAACCTGGTCGGCAGATATGACCGAATTTCTGAAAGGAGCCTTTCAGTTAGCAGGGAAAGCAGGGGTCAAAATTGTACCTATAGCTCTGATCAACACCTATGAGTTCATGGATGAGCGAAGGATGGTATCAAAGCCTGGAAAGATTGTCTTCGTGATAGGAAGCCCAGTGGAGCTTGACGAAGAATCAAGAAAAAAACCTCTTCTTATATCTGCAAAGGTTCGTGATGCGATTGAAGAACTAATTTCCGATGGGAGAAGCCACCTTGCCCCAGTTAAATGAGTATTGATAGGAAGGACGTAGAATACATTGCCCATCTGGCCAGATTGGACTTGAACGAAAAGGAGATGGATGAGATACAGATCGACCTCAATAAAATCGTCTCATACGTTGACAAGCTCAATGAATTAGATCTGGAGGAAGTGGAGCCTCTTACCCACGTTGTTGAAATCTCGAATAGATTTCGAAAGGACGAGGTTGTTCAGAGGATTACCAAAGAACAAGCATTAAGAAGTGCGAAAGAAGCCGATGAAGATTATTTCCGAGTACCAAAGGTGATCGAATAGCAAGATGGCGAAAAAGAATAGATCTAAGGCTAGGTCAAAAAGCGCAGAGGCTAAGGCCAAGTCCTCAAGAAGTGCAGAGGGAGAGAATTCACCCCAGCAGGCAAGGGAGCTCTCAACATCAAGCTTTGAATTAAGCGAAAAATCCAAACATATAATAGCAGTTGTTGTCTTGATAGCTGTCGGTCTCAGCTACTTTTCACCCGTTATTTTTCAGGGAAAAAACCTTGTTGGAGGTGATACGGTACAGTGGAGAGCTATGGCTCAGTCGATGATTGAACATCGTGATGAGACCGGTGAAGAGCCTTTGTGGGCCACTAATATGTTTGGGGGGATGCCGGGATACATGATCAATTATCCTCTGCAGGTTTTTCAAGTAGATTCCCTGGTTAGACTCGTTTCTCCATTTATGTGGCCGCTGGCTCAATTCCTTGTCCTCGTTTTTGGAATGTATGGCCTAGTCTATTATCTCAGCCGAAATCAATGGGCTTCGCTTTTTTCAGCACTTGCGATAGCCTTGACAAGTTATCTGCCGATCCTATTGTTAGCAGGTCACAACTCTAAGTATATCACGATCGCCTATGCACCCTGGCTGATTTTGGCCTTTGTTTATCATCTGAAGAGACCGGGTGTTCTATCCAGCCTTCTAGTAGCAGCAGCAGCAGCGATAAATCTTCGTGCCGGCCATCCTCAAATAACTTACAACCTCGCATTTATTCTTGGTATTTGGTGGATCGTAGATTCCGTTTCGAAAGTTAGGTCTGGAGAATCAAAACAGGCGCTTAGGACGAGCCTTTACCTGATAGGAGGCGGTGTATTAGCCCTTTTATTGGTTGCACACCCTTATATGGCTCAGTTTGAATACAAGGCATTCACTATGAGGGGCAGCAACGTAGGGGGAGGAGGGTCAGGACTGGCTTGGGACTATGCCATGGCGTGGAGCCATACTTGGGGAGAACTTGGCACTCTTCTCGTAGCAAACCTCTACGGAGGAGGTATGGGTACTTACTGGGGCACAAAGATTTTTACAGCTGGACCTCATTATATAGGTGGTGTTGCGATCGCCCTTGCGATTTATTCTCTCGTGAGAAATCGAAGTGCTGCGAGTATAGCCTTGGGTATTTCGACCTTCGTTACTCTTGTTTTTTCGACGGGCCGATATACAGAATTTGTCAATCATCTCTTTTTCGATTACTTCCCATTCTTCTCTTCTTTCAGGGTGCCAGAGAATTGGTTGGCCAGCACGGCTATAGCCATCGCGATTCTTGCGGGACTCGGTCTTGCTAGACTTGTCGATGATGTAAATACGACATCATTTGATCTAAAAAAAGCCTCGCTCTCCTTCGGTATTCCCTTACTTGTGAGTGCCCTTCTTATGCTAATGGGCACATCTTTCCTCGACTTTGAAAGACCGACCGAGTTAGAGAATATTTCGAGACAAATTGCCCAGCAAAATCAGGTAGCCCTCGACAATCCTCAGGTAAGGCCGGCCGCACAGAGATATCTTGATCAGAGTGTCGCAGAGCGTAGTGAGTTAATGACTAAGGATGCAACTCGAACGGTGATGTTCGTTCTAGTCGCCTTTGGACTCCTATTTCTATTCGTCCGTCGAAAAATTCCAGTGTCTTTATTTGGGCTTGGTCTTTGTTTATTGGTTCTCTTGGATCTATATGGGGTCGGCAAACGCCATTTGACAAGTGCGTCTTTTACGAATTCAAACGTAGAGAAAAGTGTCGCCAAGAGGGGCTACGATCAATTCATTTTGGATCGAGTGGCCGAATCGGGCGGACCAGGACATTTCAGGGTCGCGTCCTTTGCAGCTCCGCCGACTGAGAACTCAAGACCAGCTTATTTCTATGAGTCTGTCTCTGGCTATCATGGCGCAAAATTGAAGAACTACCAAGTCTATTTGGATGAGCTGGCCTTTACAGATCATGGTTTGCCGTCTCAAAGAGGTATGGAGCTCAATGGGGTAAAATACTTCGTTGCAAATGGAAGCCTTCCGGGATCTCGATTGGTTCATTCTGATCAAGCTAGTGGTCTTGGGGTTTACGAATTGACTAGAGTCCTATCAAGGGCGTATTTCGTTGAAGATGTAGAAGTCATCACCGAGGAAGCAGCGCATCTCTCGCGCCTCAAAGATCCCAATCTTGACCTTTCGAAACGAGCCCTTGTCTTTGATCAAATTGACTCCATATCTCCGGCAACAATTGATTCAAATACAGTAGCCAGTGTTCTTTTAGAGAGCTACGGCCCCAGAGAAATTGAGTGGAAAGTAAATACGGATCAAGCTAGGTTACTCGTAGCGAGCGAAGTCTATTACCCCGCCGGTTGGACGGCTTTAGTAGACAACGAGCCAGCTCAAATCTTAAGGGTGAATCATATGAACAGAGGAGTAGTGGTGCCAGCGGGGTCAAATAGTGTGCGAATGGAGTTTTCTCCGGTTTCGAATACAAGGTCGCTTTGGATTTCCTGGATAAGCTCGTTTCTGGTCTATCTTGGTATTTTCATTTTCGGTTTGTTACCCCTTTTCAGAAAGAAGAAGAGTCCTGTCCTTGACGAGTCGGAAAATGGATAAACATGTTCGCAGGCATCTTGATCTGCGCTATATCGAGACCTTTTCTTTCTTGGACAAGACTCTTAAGCCACCAGCAAAGATTCTAGATATCGGAAACCGGAACGAGCTAAGTGATGTGCTGAACGAGAAGGGATTCGAAGTTCTCAATACAGTCGGAGATCTAGATGTGGATCCACAAACGGAATTGAGCAATGATGTTGACGTGGTAACGGCCTTCGAAATATTTGAGCATATGGTAGCACCTTATAATTTGCTGAAAGACTTGAAAGCGCCAAGGCTATTTGCTAGCGTACCAATGAGACTTTGGTTTAAGTCTGCATATAGAAATAAAAAGGATCATTGGGACAGCCATTATCACGAGTTTGAAGATTGGCAATTCGATTGGTTGCTTGATAAAGCAGGTTGGGAAATTGTAAGGTCAAAAAAGTGGACAAGCCCGACTAGTGAAATTGGAATCCGGCCCCTTCTTCGTCGATACACAAATCGCTACTACATGGTCGAGGCGGTTAGAAAGAAGTCTCAATCTTGAGAAAGGTCCTCCTAATAAGCTATTACTTTCCGCCTGCAGGAGGCGTCTCTGTGCAGCGAGTACTAAAGTTTACAAAGTACCTTGCTAGATTTGGCTGGGAGCCTGTGGTCCTTACCGTCGGAAATGGTGCCTATCCCGTCATTGATGAAACGCTTGCTCGCCAAATACCTCCTGAAACAAAAGTAAGGCGAGTTTCTTCGTGGGACCCTTTCGCTTATTACGCCAGATTCGTCGGAAAAGAGAAGGGAGCTAGCACAAGTTTTTCGAGCGAAAAGGAAGTGGATTGGAGGGAGAGTCTTTCTCGGAGCATTCGAGGAAATCTTTTTATTCCCGATGCACGCCGTGCTTGGGTCAAACCGGCGATTAAAGCGGGGCTTGATTTGGTAAACAGGGAGGGGATCGAGGCAATTATTAGTTCGGGACCTCCTCATTCTACCCATTTAATTGCTCGCGGGATCAAGAGAAAGACAGGGATAGCCTGGATCGCCGACTTTAGGGATTTATGGACTGAAATCGACTATAAGGATCAAATGCCGCAGTCAAAATTAGCGGCTTGGTTCGACGCAAACTACGAAAGGAGTGTTCTTCTTGAAGCCGATATGGTTTCCACAGTCAGTCCGTCTTGTAAAACGAGCCTCGAGTCGATTGAAGACTCGATTGATTGTAAAGTGATTGCAAACGGCTTCGATCCGGACGACTATTCTTCTTTTGGAAAGCCCGCCCCATCTGATAGATTTACCCTTACTTACGCCGGCACTTTAGGACCAACAAGGAATCCAAGTTCTTTGTGGAGGGCCATATCTCACATGCGTAGCAAAGGCTTTCTGAAACACCTTCAACTACGGTTTTTTGGCTCTGTCGACGCTAGTGTTCGCCGGGAAATCTTGAGAAATAGTCTGGACGATATTTGTGATTTTGCTGGCGCAGTTTCTCACTCAAATGTGTTGCAGGAAATGCTTGAAAGCAATCTCCTTTTATTGCTGATAAACCGTGTATCCGAAAAAACGATGGCCGGAATAACTCCGGGAAAGATGTTTGAATACATGGCCAGTGGAGTACCAATTTTAGGCTTGGGTTCGTCTGAAGGAGATGCGGCTAAAATACTCTTGGAGACAGATTCAGGCGAAATGCTAGATTATGACGATCAAGAGGGTCTGGAATCAGTTTTGGCTCGTTTATATCGAACTTGGGAAGAAGAAAGACAGACAGAAGTGAAAGGACTTCGGATCTCAGATGAGGTCTTGAAAAAGTATAATCGGATTGAGCAATCAAGAATGATGGCAGAATATCTCGATTTTATAGCGAAGGGAAAGGTCTAAGATGCGCCTTTCAATCTGTCGCAGACAGCTCTCTGTATAGCTTGATCAATTCCCGTGCGCTTTCTTGCCAATTGTATTTAGCTGTAACGGCTTGAAGACCACGCTCGCCCATTGCTTGACGTTTGGTGAGCTCCAATTCTGCCAAATTGCCCATTTGCTTGGCAAATGATTCGGCGTCTCGGGATTCAAAAATATATCCCGTCTGAGTCTCTTTTACTATTCGTGCCAAGGGATCGCAATTAGATACGAGCACCGGTTTCGATTGGTACATATACTGGAATAGTTTATGTGGAATTGTGCTGTCAGTATGATCTGTTTTAAGATGAGGTATGACCCCGACATTGCCAGCCTTGATAAATGATCGCATACTTTCTATCGGCATTCGCCCTGTAAACTCTATATGTTCATCGAGACCCATCTTGCTTGAAAGAGCACGAAGGTTCCCCTCTGTTCGCCCTGATCCTACTATGAGAAGCTTGAATTGTGGATGCCTCTCGATCAACATAGGCAGTCCTTCAATCATTGTATCTAATCCTCGATGTGCATCGATACCTCCAACATAGACCGCAACAAATCTCTCGTGCCCTTTAGACAAAATCGATGCCTCATCTGGATATCGATCAAATTCTCGTCGGTTGACTGTATTCGAAACGATTGAGACTTTCTCAGGCGGGACACCTAAGCTCGCAAGTCGATTTCGGGCTTCCTCCACCACGACAATTACTCGGTCAACGAGTTTTAGCGCAGCGAGCTCTTTTCTTTGCCAGCGTTTCGGTGAAACCAATTTGTTTACAAAGCGGCCGCTGCTCCATGCATAATGATTTAGGGCGGCAGGATAATTTTCGTGTAGATCGGAGACGATACTAATTTTACCCAGACCAGCTTTTATGCAACCTGTCAGCAGGGGGAGGTCGTGAACATGCAAACAGTCATATTTAGACTTTCCAAGTTGAGATCTTACTTGTTTTTCTACAAACCGATCGAAGAATCCAAAGCGCGAAGCAAGACCTTTCGATTTATTAAATCGAAAAGTAGAAACAGAAGAATGGATGACCTGAATTCCTCGATGATTGAAGCTCTTTTTCGAATTCCCACCAAAAAGACAAAGTAGAGTTAGCTCGTGGCCAGACTCGATGAGTGAAATAGCTTCGTTTTCGACTCGAATGTCCGTTGGAAATTCGAGGTCGAGAACCATCAAGATTCTCATCCTCTATACCTTTTGGATCGTTTCATCTCTCTCTGCATAAAGGAAACTAGTGAAAAGGATTTTTGATTACTTTGCCTAGACAAAAGATTGCTTATTCGTGAAAGCTAGGTTCGAAAAATTATTGTATTGGGTCATCTCTCCGTCTCGAAAGAGTCGTGTCAGAGAACGCGACCCTCGCCGTCTATGGACAGCGATTGTCTCAGCGATACTTGCCATGGTGGTTTGGTTTGTGGTCAGTATGAGGCAAAACTGGACGATTGAGCAAAATATTCAAACTCAGTTGGTCAACGTGCCTGATGGATTTGCGCCCTCTGCTGAGCTCCCTGATTCCGTCAGAGCGGAATTTTCTGGACCGGGCTGGGCTTTGTTACCCGTTCATCTAGAGCCACTCAATCTCTCCATACAAGCACCGAATGAGGGTGGAGAGGTACGACTGAACGAGGAGTTGGCTCATCAAATGCCTCCGGGGGTAAACTTACTTAGCCTAGCGACAGAGAGAGTTCAGGTTGATTTGGACGAGAGATTGACGAAGACCATTCCGATTCGGCTTAGGTCGCAATTGATGACCACTAATCCGGAGTATGGATTAAGGGGCAACCCAACTGTGAGTCCTGACTCCATAACCGTTTCAGGTGCACGCTCGATATTAGAATCGATGGAGTATTGGCCAACCGAGATGTATAAAAATGTTAATCTAGGAACGAGCGGTATCACGGTATCAATTCCAGTCTTAGATTCTCTCGATACTATTATTCAGAGAAACGTTGATCAAGTGGAGCTTGTGATTCCTGTGACTCAATTTACCGAGGTGGTTCGAGTCCTTCCGGTGGAGCTCGAAGACTCAGTGCCAGGAGAAAACGAATATCGTTTTCAACCGAATCAAGTTCGTGTCCGCTTTCAGGTACCGATCGATCAATACGAAAGAGCTGGGCAGGCCTACTTTAAGGTTATCGCTCGTCGTGAAAGTATCCGACAAGATTATGGAACGGGAGTTATCCGATTGGACATAGACAGGTCGCAAGATCTAATTATTTCGAATCTTCGACTCGAACCAAATCGGGTTGAGTTTTATGTGATCGCTGAGTAAGCCCTTGTCGCCCATTCTGCGAGCTGAGGCCTAGAGTATTTCAATCGATGTTTTGAAAGGGGTGGCAGAGGAAAGAAATGATCTGGCTGCATAAAGCCGGCTAAATCGATCTCAAGCGTCTCTTGAAGTTCAGTCGCGATTTCTGAAGAATAAGGCTGGATAAGAGCTACCGGTCTGAAACCCCATTTTTCATGATCCACTGGAACGACCCAACACTGCTGGACCAGCCCAGTCTTCGTAACTTCTTTCTCGATTAGTTCTGGATGAATGTTCTCACCTCCACTGATGAACATATTGTCCATGCGGCCTAGAACATAGAGTTGGCCATCTTCACCAAAATGTCCGAGATCCCCGGTGGGGAAATGAGCCACGCTATTTTGATAGACGGTTGAAATGTGATCGCCGTTTATCTTTGAGCATAGACACTCGCCACCAAGCAATATCTCTCCACTTTCAGAAATCTTTACACTTCGATATGGGAGGACTTGGCCAGATCGAGTCGGCGATTCGGAAAGCAAGGGAAGACTAGTAGTGGTAATTTGTGAAGCCATTTCGGTTGAGCCATAACTGAGATGAACTGGAATGCCCAGTCTATCGGCGGTCGTGACCACTTCTGATGGAACAGCACTTCCGCCGAGTAGCACGTGCTTCAAAGATGTGCCTTCATTCGGAGTGAAGGTGCTCACCAGGGTTCGAAATTGACTCAGAACCAAAGATGCGTGTGTGACTTCTTCCTGACTGATCAGATTCGCTATGTTTTTGTCATCGCTAGAGACAATGCAGGCTCCAGCGAAAAAACATCGAAATAGAATAGAAAGGCCACCCATATGATAGGCTGGTAGTATCCAGAGCCATCGATCGTCTGAAGACAATTCAATATTTCTACTGGATCCGAGAGCACTATAGGCATGTGCTCTAAACTCGTGATGTATGTCCTTGGCTTTTGCTGTAGAGCCAGAGCTAAAAAGGATTGTGCCGGCTTTGGCAAGATCTATTTCAGCGAAATTGGTATGCCCATCGGCTCCAGGCATGTCCTTGAGAAATTCGGTACTAAGAAGGTCGTCCGGATTTAGTGAAAGCTGAGAAAGTCTTTTTCTATTATCAGCCTTTGAATCTTGTGGATTCAGCACGACGACTTGCTTCGCAGCCCTCATTAGGGACCAAAAAATGACGATAAAGTCTGGAGTCCTGGAGAAATAGATAGCGACTCGTTCTTCTAATTCTGCTTCTTCAATCAAAAGACAGGCGTGTGAGATCCGCTCGTCAAGTTCTTTGTAGGAATACTCGCGATTGTCAATTCGCAGGGCAAGTGCATCGCCCTTGATCTCAGCCCAAAAAGAGACGGGACAGCGAATAGCAGGGGATTGGAGATTCTCTCGTGTTAGAAGTGCCAAAGAATTGCTAGGCCAAGGTTGAATGCCAAAGCAATCTTTGCTGTTTGGCCGAGTATAGGATTCAATTTTTCACCACCTGTTTCATGGAGAACGATTTTGAAGGCGGGAATGGAAAAAAGTATGGCAAAGCTAGCTGCAATACTCATTCTATGATTTCCAGAAGAGATATATAATAGCATAGGAAGAAGGCAAGCGCCGCAAATGCACACGATGTATTCCCATCTAGCGAAACCTCGACCGAATCTAACGGCAAGGGTTTTTTTATTAACAAGTCGGTCCTCGTCAATGTCTCGCAGATTGTTAACGGCCAGGAGCGCAACAGAAAAGAGACCAGGGGCCAGTCCTATTAAAATAGATTCATTTGACCAGGTCATGGCCTGAGCGAAATAGGTACCGGCAACTGCAACGGGTCCAAAAAATACCAAAACAAAAAGGTCACCAAGCCCGATGTATCCCAGAGGTTTGGGACCCGCCGTGTAAAGAATACCTGAAATAATTGAGCAGATTCCGATAGCTAAAAGGGGCCAGCCTGCACGGTAGACCAATACGAGGCCGAGGAGAAAGGAAAAAGTAAAAACGGCAACGATGGCCCTTTTCATTTCACTTTTAGACAATAGGCCGGCTTGAATTACTCGAAGAGGGCCTTGTCTTGAATCGCTGTCAGCTCCTTTCTCAAAGTCGGATATGTCGTTTACGAAGTTAGTGGCTACCTGAATTCCTATCGAGATGACAAGTGTGGCCAGTGCAACCCAAAGGACAAACATGTTGTCATAGTAGGCTATTGACGAACCAAGAACGACTGGAACGAAAGCAGCCCAAAGGGTCTTTGGTCTTGTGGCAAGAATCCAAGCTTTGGTCTTGGAGACTTCGGGATTCTGTATCGCCACTTTATTAGGGGTTGCGAGTGAATTTATCGAACTCTGGGGGACGCTTCTCATTGTATGCGTTGCGGCCTTCCTGTCCTTCTTCAGTCATATAGAAGAGTAAGGTGGCGTTTCCAGCAAGCTCTTGAAGACCGGTCTGACCATCACAATCCGCGTTAAGTGCAGCCTTCAAACATCTGATAGCAAGAGGCGATTTCGAATTTATCTCGCGGCACCAGTCCACGGTTTCTTCTTCTAACTGTTCGTAGGGGACAACTTTATTAACGAGTCCCATTTTTTCGGCCTCTTCGGCGTTGTAAGGTCTGCAAAGGAACCATATTTCTCGTGCTTTTTTCTGACCCACAATTCTGGCGAGATAGGAAGAACCGAAACCGCCATCAAAAGAACCGACTCTTGGTCCGGTCTGCATGAATTTGGCATTGTCGGCCGCGATAGTCATATCGCAAACGACATGCAAAACGTGTCCGCCTCCGACGGCCCATCCGGCGACCATCGCAATCACAGGCTTGGGGCAGGTTCGGATTTGACGTTGAAGGTCAAGAACATTCAGGCGCATCATGCCTTTTTTTTCATTCTCATCCTTGTAGCCGGCATCTCCTCGAATTTTTTGATCACCACCTGAGCAGAAGGCCTCCTTCCCTTCACCGGTCAGAATGATTGCACCGATGTTTTCGTCGAATCTGGCATTGTTCATCGCATCTGACATTTCGTCTACCGTCAAGGGACGAAATGCATTGCGAACATGAGGTCGGTTGATCGTAATCTTTGCGATGCCTTCCGCTTTCTCGTATTTAATGTCTTTGTAAGTCGCAGCTGATTGCCAGTCTATCACGTTAAATCTGGGTTAGAGTTGAATTAGATTCGTGGCCTCGACTCGGACACAAGCTTGCGTACTTTGACCGCTAAGTCTTGAGTGTCAGCCCTGTTGGTTTCAATTTCGATGATGGTCGATTTCTCGGATAAGAGCGAGTTAGCAAATTGTTCTCGAAAATCCTTAAGTGTATCAGGATTAACATAATCTAATCCAAAAAGCTTAGCAGCAGATTCAAAACTGAGCCCATGAGGGGTTCCAAAATACTTTTCGAAAACATTCTCGTGCTTGGCTATTGGAAGAAGTGAAAAGATTCCACCTCCGTCATTATTGATAACAACGATAGTCATGGCCTGCTCGTCGCAAAGCTTCAATGAGTTTAGATCATGAAGGAAACCAAGATCTCCGATTAGTAAAACTCCTCGTCGTTCTGCTGCCTTTGCAAAACCAGTGGAGGAGGCTATCTGGCCATCGATGCCGCTTGCACCACGGTTGCTTCCGCGAAGAAAGGGGATATCCTTTTTGCTCGCGAAAGAATCTACTTGTCGAATGGCAAGAGAATTGCCGATCCAAAGCGGGCTTTCTTCAGGCGTGAGACGGCATATGTTTTGAACAACGCTGGCCTCCGATAAGAAATTTAACGAGTCTTCAAATACATCTTCGATTTCCGTTTCCCGAGAAGAGATGGGCATTCTCAAAGGCACGACTTTTTCAGAATCGGACTTTTTTAGCCTCCCTTTCAAAGAAACCGATACCGAAAAACCAGGATCGACAAGCTCTGAGTAATTACAAATATGGATGTAGTTCAGCTCGGACCGTCGAGAAATCTCCGCTTGAATAGAGGACGAGGTGATTCGATCTCCAAGATGAATAAGATTCACGACTCCATCGAAAAGTTCAGGTGCCAGCAGGTCGCCATAGGAAATGATTTGATCACCTGTAATTTGATGAGGGCAGGCTGCGTCCACAATTAGTGGAATACCCATATTTTGACAAAACCGTGCAAAAACATGGGCATCTTCAATACTTGTCTCACCGCCGAGGATCGCAAGAGACGATTCATTCAATGAAATGGAGTCGAGGTCAACTATCTCATCTACAATAGAACTCGGCTTTGCGACCTCGTTGAGCCATTCCAAAACTTCTGAGTTCCTAAAATCCGACTGTAAAGGAATCTCATCTAGATTGCCGTGCAAGGGCTTTCTGAAACCAAGATTAACATGAATTGGGCCAGCATTGAATCCGACAGACGAACTTAGTCCCTCATCTATCAACTTCAGTGCATCCAATATCTCAGATTCGTCAGGTGCTTCGCCGAAGCTGCCTTGCCATCTAGAGAATGGCTTGAGGATATCGTCTTGTGCAATGGTTTGATTGGCACCTCTTTCCTTAAGCTCTGGTGGTCTATCAGCCGAGATAAAGACGAGAGGAGTATGAGACTTCCAAGCTTCGATAGCTGCGGGTAGAGCATTTGCCAAGGCCGTTCCAGAGGTGCAAACCCATGCGGCGTGGCATCCAGAGCTCGACTTCTTGTACTTCTGGTATTTTGCGAAGCCAAGTGCGCAAAAGCTTGAACCCCTTTCGTCGTAATGGACAATTGATTCTACACCTGGGTGCTGGGAGATTGCGATTACTAGGGGAGTAGATCGAGAGCCTGGAGAAAGGAAGAAAGTCGTGACACCTCGTCGAAATAAGGTCTCAACAATAAGCTTGGCCCATAGAATATTTAAACGGGCTGTTTGGTCTGTCACGCTTCTTTCAATAGACGAAGGAAGTCACCGATCTTATTTTCAATTTCGCGCCATTCCTTTTCAGCAACTGAACCAGGAACGATGCCGGCTCCACTGTATAGATTGAGCTGCTTGCTAGAAAGGAGACCCGATCTGATGGCTACGGCAAACTCAGAACTGTCTTTTGCGAGCCACCCAACTGGTCCTGCGTACCATCCACGATTGAAAGACTCGATACGATCTAAAACCTCAAGTGCAAGTTCACCAGGGTATCCGCCAACTGCTGGAGTCGGATGGAGAGCGTTCAATATATCAAGTTCAGCGTGGCCTTCCTTGAGGCGTCCCTTGTAACTAGTCTGGAGGTGCAAGTGATGCTCTAAATGCATTACTCGCGGATCTAACTCCTCCTCGATTCTATCCATTAATGGTGACAAGGCCTCGTGAATCGAGATACGAACATATTCGTGTTCGCGTCTGTCTTTCTCGCTGGTAAGAAGCTCGGAGGCAAGTTCAGCGTCTCGGTTGGGATCGCCTGTCAATGTTCGAGTACCGGCAACAGCCTCGGTTTTCATTTGACGATCTTTCTTTCTAAAAAGACGCTCCGGTGATGCTCCGAAAAAACTATTTGACTCATCAGCTTGAAACAGAAAATAGAAACAGTTTGATGTTTCTTTTCGCAGCTGTTGCAATATGTCAATTCCTAAAGCGCTTTCCTTAAAATTGAATACGGAGCGGCGGGCTAGGACGACCTTATCCAAGTCCGTGTGCTCAAAAGCATCTAGAGCCCACTCGATGTTTTCTGTCCATACATCTTGTTCTGGCACATTGCCAATTCTGTCTGACTTTGGAAGTTGAATATCATGCAGGATAGCGTCTCTATCGAACGAAGCCCTTGCGAGAAGAGACTCTATGTCCTCCAAAAGATGAGTATCTCGGGGTAAGACCAAGTTAATCGCCAGCGAGTTGAGATCATTCTTCCTTTGAAGCTCAAACCTTGGAAGCCAGAAAGAAGCTGCTCCAAATTTGCTCCACTCGTCTGCGATCGCTGAGCGATGATTGAAAGAGATTCCTCCATAGAATCTTGTGTCGGGATCGGCGTGGTTTAGCAGCTCTCTCATCTTATTCATGAGAAAGGAAGTTTGTTTGCTGTCTGCGCTTCGGAATGTCATGGCCGCACCAAAGCCACCAAACTGGTTCATTCCATCTCTGCTTGACCAGAAAAACTTCTGTGGGGAATCTTGAATGGAAAGCCAGGTAAGCACATCCCAACCCGGTGCTGCTACCGTAATTCGAAGCAATCTTTCTTTGGAGTCCAAGCTTGGTGCTGAGGAACCCAGCCGATGGAGTTTGCTAGCTAGTTCATCGAGAGATGAAACTTCTTCATGTCGCCTACTATTTTCGATTCCACTCATAGGATACGTGCCTAGCCAATAAGCTCGCTTGTCTTGCTAATGTCTGCTTCGTCATACTTTCAAATTAGAATGAAAGTTACGATTCCTCTGTCCAAGGATACCAAATTTTGGGCAAAGATCATTTTTGTTTTATGGGAATAGGATTAGCTTAAAATAGAACACGAAAAATAGAGAAATTGGAAGGATTAGAATCGGATAGCGAGCAGTTTGTTGATACCCCTCGCGGCATTTTTGCTGCGAACGGACTTTGGTTTCGAACCACAGTTGATCTGCTAAAGGAATTTGCCGGAGAAGTCCTTGAGAAGGAGTCGATAAATAGCCTAATAGAAAAGTCCTTAGTCATTTATCAATCACCAAAATCAGTGGGGCTATGGTCTCTTCTAGCGGGGCTTTTGATCTCTCCACCGTGGATTGCTGTTGCCATTTCATTATTAGCCTTTCTAGGGTGGAGTATCGTAAGAAGGTCTATCGGTGGTGACTTAGCCTGTAAATTTCTTCGTCTACTAGACAATGTGGGCTTTCAGGCTCTTGGTTTCACCGCAGGTCTAAGTTGGCTTGCATTTTGGCCTGACATGGCAAAAGTGGCGGTTGGTTTGATTGGCTTCATTTGCTATCGATGGAATGTTATTGATTCGATAATGAAACCACTCTTGAAAAAGTCTAGCGCTGGACTTGGAGTGGCAGATCAAATTCTTCGATCTGTTATCGTTCGTTCGGCGATCAAGCATCAAGTGTCACTTGATTTTATCAGTTCGATGGAAAGTCGCCTGGCAAAGTCGATGGGTATTAAAAAGTAATCCTATTGACAACTTTCACGCCATCTGTTGTACAAACGATTCTAGTCCTTGGGATATCGCTTTCGCTGATTTCCTGTGGGGATAGGACCGAGGAAACGTTGCCCGAAATCGTGGCAAGTGATGGTCCAGAGCTAGAGTCTTGGGATATAGACTTAAATGTCCTCGAGAATTCAATTCCGCGCTTTCACATTCGAGCCGGTTATCAGGCTCAGTATGAGCAAGGTGATTCGACTTTTTCCATTCTTCGTCCAGGTGAAGGTGAAGATTCAGGCCCAGTAGAGATTTCTTTATATGACGAGGCTGGAAGCCAGAGTGGGCTTCTTTCTGCCAACGAAGTCGTCTATCAAAGCGACAAAGGAAGTCTAATTGCAAAATCACAAGTTGTTTTGGAGGGGAAAGATGGGAAGATTTTGACATCGGAATATCTTTTCTGGGAGCAGAAGAGTAGGCGGGTTTCCACATCCGGCTATGTGACCATTGTGTCTGCAAGTGAGGAGCTCCAAGGTTACGACCTCGTCGCAAATGAGGATTTGAGTCTTGTCGAAATAAAGAATTTAACTGGAGTAGTCCGGCTGTCAAATTGATAAGATGCCTGTCCCATACCGTTTGTTTGCTTCTCTTCTCTGGGCAAGTTTTTGGTCAGGTGAATAATGTAGAGGCAAGTCAGGACTCAACCAGCAAATTGGTTGAGATCATTTCGGCGCAAAATGGACGGATTGTTGAGGAGAACGGAGAGAAGATTCAATTTTTAAGAGGAGGAGTGCGTCTCAGGCAGAATGACACCTTCTTCTTTTCTGATAGAGCTACAAATTATGATCGCCAAGGCAGGGTAATCCTAGAAGGGAAAGTTGTGATTGTCGACAAGTCCGATACGCTTTGGGCAGAGAGGGTTGATTATAGCTCTATCAATAAGATCGGAAAGGCATATGAGAATGTAAGGTTGACAGATGGAGAGGCCATCATTAGCTCTAAAAGTGCTATTTATAACCTCGAAAAGAAATGGGCAGATTTTGAGGAGCCTCTGAGTTTAGAAGATAGTAGTATCGTACTCGAGAGTAATCGAGGTGCCTACGATCTCAATAAGAAAGTTGCCATTTTTGAAGACGATGTCATTTTGTATGAGGAAAGTTCAACGATCCTTGCGGATTCGCTGACTCATTTTCGAAATACTGGAATTACAAACGCAGATGGCAAGGTCGCGGTCTTCTATAATGAAGAGAAGAAGGACAGCCTCAGTCAAAGTTGGAACGAACTTGCATTGTTTGGTGACCGTCTTCGATACAGCAGAAATGACAGTCTCTCCCTTGTTAGTGGCAATCCTTTCGCGATGCAGGTTAAACATGACTCGACTCAGAGTGATACACTTGGTATACGTGCTGAGAAATTCCGCTTGAAGCAAGATGCCCGAAGTGACTCTCTTTCAGCGTCCGGAAAAGTCCAACTTTGGAACAAGGACTATCAGTCCGTCTCAGATTCCCTGTCCTATGTTAAGGTGGAAGGTTCGGGGCAAGAGGTATTAGAAATCTTGATTGATCCCATACTTTGGAGTGGAGTCAGGCAAATAACAGGTGACAGTCTCCGGATACTATTGAAGGACCAAGAAATTGATTCTTTGCTGGTTCTTGGTGATACCTTTGTGGCTGCTGAAGTCAGTGCGACGGGTAAGATCAATCAATCGAGAGCCATAAATCTCTATGCCTCCTTCGTTGATGGTCAGGCTTCAAGCATGTTGTTTACACCAGCAGCCGAGGCAGTTTTTTTCCAGGTGGATGAATCTGATAGCACGAAAGTCAATGCTTTCAAGCTAGCTTCTGAAGCCATTAGCTTTTCCTTCGAGAATGGTGAGATTAAGCAAGTTCGGGCCGAGAAGAACGAGGGTACTTATTTTGAACATGGATCGATACCAAGCAATCTCAGTCTACCTGGATTTGAATGGCTCGAAGCAAATAGGCCCAAACGAGAACATGTCTTGGTAATGATCCAAACATTGTCTGCTATTTTGGCCAATAGAAATGAATGATCTCATGAACGACATAGGCGAGGGCGAGGCGGAGGAATTACTTGAGGCCAAAGGATTGGTCAAAAGCTACAAGAAACGACGTGTCGTAAACGAAGTGAACCTCAAGGTTCGTCGTGGTGAAATTGTAGGTCTTCTTGGTCCTAACGGTGCCGGCAAAACAACGACCTTCTATATGATTGTTGGGATGATACAACCCGATGCAGGAGAAATATTTCTCTTCGGTGATAAGTTGACCTCCATGCCCATGTATCAAAGATCACGACTAGGTATTGGCTATCTATCTCAAGAAGCCTCAGTCTTTAGAAATTTGTCTGTAGAAGACAACCTTCATGCTGTTCTCGATTTTCAGAAAATATCCAAAGAAGAGAAGGACAGTAGGGTAGAGGAACTGATATCTGACCTCGGTCTGAGCAAGGTCAGAAAGTCAAAGGGATATGTATTGTCCGGAGGTGAGCGTAGGCGATGCGAAATTGCACGCGTTCTGGCTATCAGGCCAAAATTTATTCTTCTAGATGAACCTTTCGCGGGCATTGACCCGATTGCTGTAGAAGAAATACACGAGATAGTAGCTGGACTGCGCCATAGAGGCATTGGTATCTTGATTACAGATCACAATGTCCATGAGACTTTGGCAGTAACAGACAGGGCCTATCTTTTGTACGAAGGAAATATTCTGAAGCATGGAACGGCAGAAGAATTGGCTGCCGATCCTGAGGTCCGCAAAAGATATCTTGGAGAGAAGTTTTCTCTGGAAAGATATAGTGGCTAGGACGAGGCCGGATTTGTGTCACCTCCTAGAAAGCCGAGCAGAACGGCGTGCTATCTAATTCTAATTCTTAATGCCCCATTTCATCGGACATCGGTGGTATATTCCCTAACCGCAAACCACCAACCAAAAACCACGAACAACTCTTGGTAGTAGTAATGGATCATTCGGCCTCGCGAGAAGACGTTGAGGCAGTCATCACCCAGCTTGACGAGTATGGATTTGACGTTCACAAATCTTCAGGGATAGACTACACTGTTTTAGGTGCCATCGGCGTAAAGCAGGATTTTGATGTTCGACACATCAAACTGATGCACGGCGTGTCAGAAGTCTTCCGCGTAACAGAACCTTACAAATTTGCCAGTAGATCCTGGAAGGAAGAATCGACGAAAGTCATCGTCGGAGATATAGAAATTGGAGGCGACGATGTTGTCATAATGGCTGGCCCTTGTTCGGTAGAAAGTGAGGATCAAATTGAGCAGTGCGCCGCCGAGGTCGCTAAGGCTGGATGTAAAATCTTAAGAGGAGGCGGCTTCAAGCCTCGAACTTCACCATACTCTTTCCAAGGTCTAGGCGAGGAGGGCTTGAGATTCATGAAAGCTGCAGCAGACAGGAATAATCTACTCGTTGTAACAGAAATCATGGAGCCAGACCAGCTAGAAATGGTATCGAGCTACGCAGATATCTTACAGGTTGGAGCAAGGAGTATGCAGAATTTTTCACTTCTGAAAGTTTTAGGTGAGTGCAAGAAGCCCGTCCTGTTGAAAAGGGGCATGTCTGCGACAATCGATGAGTGGTTAATGAGTGCGGAGTATCTGATGGCAAATGGCAACATGGATGTCATTTTATGCGAACGTGGAATTCGAACCTATGAGACCTATACCCGAAACACATTAGACCTCTCTGCCGTGCCTGTCGTGCACAAGAAATCCCATCTGCCAGTCATTGTTGATCCAAGTCATGGGACGGGTATTAGAGACAAGGTATTGCCAATGTCACGAGCCGCCGTAGCTGCCGGAGCTGATGGATTGTTGATCGAAATACATCCGGATCCCCACATAGCGCTCAGCGATGGTCCACAGTCCCTCTATTTCGAACAATTCAGGGAACTAATTCAACAGGTAGGAGATATTGCGAAAGTTCTTGGCAGAGTTGTGGTATAACGCCATGCCCCAAATACTCACCGTCAAAACCCGTTAAATATTTGATCGCATTAGGAGTCTAATACACCGTCTGGATTCCAAGGTCGCCGAGGCAAAACCCAAAATTCAATGTGTGGTATTGTAGGATATCAGGGCAATAAGCCCGTAGCTGAGCTTTTGCTCAATGGATTGAAAAGGCTAGAATACAGAGGATACGATTCGGCTGGAATTGCTGTCGTAAACGACAAACTCAATTTCTGGAAAAAGAAAGGAAAAGTATCAAATCTCGAAAACTCGATAAATGGGACAAAAATTGACGCGAAAGTTGGTCTTGGTCACACTCGTTGGGCAACACATGGACATCCCAGCGACGAGAACGCTCATCCTCATATATCAAGAGATGGCTCGTTTGCTCTAGTTCACAATGGTATCATCGAGAACTATTCGACGCTAAAAGACAAGCTTATTTCTGAAGGTTACAAGTTTGTTAGTCAGACAGACACCGAGGTCCTTGTCCATCTGATTCACAACATTCGAGAATCTACGGGAGCATCACTAGAAGAATCGATTCGGATGTCTCTGACACAAGTTAGAGGCACCTACGGTATCGCTGTTGTCGCTGAGGAAGATGATAGTCTGCTGATTGCCGCCAGAAAGGGAAGTCCGCTAATTCTTGGTGTTGGCGATGATGAATTTCTGATCGCATCCGACGCTTCGGCAATTGTCGAGCACACCAATCAAGTCGTCTACTTGAACGACGGAGAGATGGTTGTGATCAAGGATGGTGGATATGAGGTCATGACTATTGACAATGAAAAGTTGTCTCCGGAGATCCACCAACTGGAGATCGATCTGGATCAGATAGAGAAGGGCGGTTATGACCACTTCATGTTGAAGGAAATCATGGAGCAGCCAGAATCTCTTAGAAATTGTATGAGAGGCAGGATTAGACTTGAGGATTCCCAAATTAAGTTGGGTGGATTAGTCGATGTGATGGATCGGCTTGAAAATGCAAAAAGGTTTATTATCTGTGCTTGCGGAACGTCTTGGCACGCAGGGCTTGTGGGAGAGTACATGCTAGAGTCGCTTGTTCGGGTGCCTGTTGAGGTCGAGTATGCAAGTGAGTTTCGATATCGAAACCCAATCCTCAATCCAGAGGAGGATGTCGTCATTGTCATTTCACAAAGTGGCGAAACTGCAGATACTCTGGCGGCTGTCAGGGAAGCCAGGAAAAATGGTGTATTAACCATTGGTATCTGTAATGCGGTTGGTTCAACAATCGCAAGAGAAACCGATGCTGGTGTATATCTTCATGCTGGTCCTGAGATCGGAGTAGCTTCTACGAAAGCATTTACGGCTCAGGTCACAACGCTCGCGCTTATCACTCTGAAGCTTGCTCAACGGAAGAAGCAAATTTCTGATGCCGAGTTCAATGACTTGCTTGGAGAGCTTTACGCTATTCCCGATAAAATAGCTGAGGTTTTCGAAGACAATGGAAGAATCCTTGAGATTTCGAAATTACTTCGAATGGCAAATAATTTTCTTTACTTGGGTAGGGGCTACAACTTCCCTGTAGCACTTGAGGGAGCGCTAAAGCTAAAGGAGATATCTTACATCCACGCGGAAGGATATCCGGCCGCTGAAATGAAGCATGGTCCAATTGCCCTGATCGATCGGCTCATGCCGGTAGTGTTCATCGCAACAGATGATCAGACCTTCGAAAAAGTTGTTTCCAACATCGAAGAAGTAGTTGCAAGGGATGGCTACGTTCTGACGATCACGGATCGTGATAGTCCTAGACTTGAGGAGCTAAGCGAGTACGTGATCAAGATTCCTAAAACTTCGACACCATTCGTTCCTCTTTTAAGCGTAATTCCACTACAGTTGCTTTCATATCACATTGCTGCCCTAAGGGGATGCGATATCGATCAGCCCAGAAATCTAGCAAAGAGTGTTACCGTCGAGTAACGAAAAGCTGGAATTTGAAAGGGAAAGAGAATCATTTCTTCTTCTTCTAGTTAGTAGATTAGCGCAGGCGTCTTTTAGACCAGTGCCAAAGATTCACCCTTGACCGATAACGATGATAGATCTTTCTGCTTTAGAAGCAATTAAGGCCAAATTTGAAGATCTCAATTCCCAAATGGCTATTCCTGAGGTAGCTACTGACGTCAAGAAAATGACGGAATTGGGCCGAGAGTATTCCAATCTGAGACCAATTGTAGCGGTGATTAAAAAGTATAAATCAGCGCTCTCCGAGATGGAGGATCTCGAAGAGATGATCTCGGCGGAGTCGGACGATGAGATTGTTGAGATGGCTCAAGAGGAGCTCAAAGAGCTTGAGTCTTCAGTTGATTCCATGCAAGACGAGCTACAAGTTCTCTTAATCCCGAAAGATCCAGCTGATTCAAAGAATGCTATTGTTGAGATTCGCGCAGGTGCCGGTGGAGATGAGGCTAGTATTTTTGCTGGCGATCTTTTTAGACTGTATCGAAAGTACGCGGATGCCAAAGGTTGGAAGGTAGATCTAATGAACAGTCACGGAGGTTCAAAGGGTGGCTTTAAAGAGATAATCATGTCGATGGAAGGGCCGGATGTCTTTGGCTCCATGAAATTTGAGAGCGGTGTGCACCGTGTCCAACGAGTTCCAGAGACTGAATCACAGGGGCGAGTTCATACTTCAGCGGCCTCTGTAGCCGTTCTGCCAGAAGCAGAAGATGTTGAAGTCGATATTCGGGATGAGGACATCCAGGTTGATGTCTACCGATCAAGTGGTCCCGGTGGACAGTCGGTTAATACGACAGATTCAGCCGTAAGAATTACTCACCATCCAACAGGATTGGTTGTGACCTGTCAAGATGAGAAGAGTCAGATAAAGAACCGTGCAAAAGCAATGAAAGTATTACGGGCTCGTCTTTATGAGGCTGAGCGTGCAAGGGTAGATGCGGAACGTTCCGAGGAGAGAAGGGGAATGGTGGGTTCTGGAGATAGGTCAGCCAAGATTAGGACCTATAACTATCCACAGGCACGTGTCACGGATCATCGATTGACAGGAGACAACAAAAACTTTTCGCTGCAATCCATCATGGATGGCGACCTTGATCTAGTAATAAATCCTCTAAGGACAGAGGATAATATTAGAAAGACGGCGGAAATTTAAGGAAGGTTTTGGGTCTTGCGTGATGAGTAAGAATTGGGGACCGGTATGAGAAGTCTGAAATTCAACGACCGAGTCCATCGGCAGGAAAAAAGGTCCGTAGAAAAACCCTTCATTCAGGACCCACCACGCAAGACGCAAAACGTCTATTCCCACTCAAGGCGCATGGCACATTACGCACACCCTCCCAATGGTTGAATACCGATAGATAGTTCCTTACCTTGAAAGGCTAACACAAAATCCCTGTTCGAGAGTTCGCGGAACTAACTTACCGCGGCAAAGACTCGGACTTCAAACCTAAATGTATCCAGAGGGAAAATGGCTGAAAACAGCTCTCATACCTATGAGTTGATCTACATTCTTGATAGCGTTCTCGACGAGAAAGGCTTAAAAGACATGGTAGACCGAGTCAACAAATTCATCGGAAAGAACGACGGAAAAGTTCTTCAAGTAGATGAATGGGGAATTCGACATCTCGAGTACCCAATCAGAAAGAAGACGTCAGGTTATTTCGTCAATCTTTATTTCACTGCACCTGCCGAAATCGCAGCACCTTTTGATCGCGCTCTTCGAATCAACGAGCACATCATGCGCTATATGGTGTTGAAGTTGGACGCAAAGATGCTTCGTCATTACGAGAAGACAAAAGGCACTCCAGCTGCTATCGGACAAAAGTCTGAAGCCGAGGAAGCTATCGCAGGACTTAAATAAATAGAGAATAGAATATCATGGCACGATCAAGAGGAAGAACAAAACGAGACGAACGCCGGCCATTAGTCCGGAACGTCACTCCCGCGAGTCAAACAAAAACAAGCAGCCAATGCCCTTATAAGGCATCTGGAATTGAGTACATCGATTATAAAGACATCGAGACTCTCAAAAAGCACGTTAACGAGCAAGGGAAAATAATCCCACGAAGAATCACGAACACTTCGGCAAAATTTCAGCGACAAATTACGCGGGCCATCAAGCGCGCGAGATTTCTTTCGCTATTGCCTTATGTAGCTGACAATCTTCGATAGACTCTAGACCAGAAAAGAATATTATCATGGAAGTAATTCTAAAGAAAGATCACCCAACTCTCGGATCAGAGGGGGCTGTGGTCAAAGTGAAGAATGGCTTTGGAAGGAATTATCTAATTCCGCAAGGTTATGCACTTCAGGCAACAGCAGCTAATAAGAAACAGCATGAGGACTATCTGAAGCAGGTAGCTCACAAGCTAGACAAGGTTAAGGACGATGCAGCAGAGCTCGGTAAAAGGCTACAAGCCCTTGAAATCGTTATTCCTGCACGTGTTGGTGAGGAGAACAGGATCTTTGGTACCGTAACCAATCAGGATGTCGCTGACTTCTTGGCTGGAAAAGGACTTGAGATGGATCGCAGAAAGATCGAGTTGACTGAAGAAATTAAGTCACTTGGCGTTTTCCCTGCAAACATCAAATTGCACGCTGATGTAACCGTCGAGGTAAAGGTTCAAGTCGTTCCAATGGACGACTAGGCAAGCATTTCGAAGTATATCTAAAAAGGACGTTCTCATATTGGGGATGTCCTTTTTCTTTAGCAAGTTTTTCGTCGTCATGGCAAATGGGAAACCGAGACTCGCAAAACTTGCACTTAAATCCGGATCGCTCCTAGATGGTAACAAAGGGACTTCGGTGGCAACATATCTGGTGTCTCGGTTTTAAACCAATTCCTCAACTTGGAAACGTGAAAGCAGTCTTTCTCTTCTTATCGATTCTTATTTCATTTGGCTTCGCTAGCCAAAGCGGTCCCGATGATGTGACCTGGACGATCGTTGCTGATCCAGATCCAGTTCAAGCTGGGGAATCAACCATGATTCGTTTTGTGGTGGAGTTGAGCCCTGATTGGTATTTATATGCTATGGATTCCGAGGGAGGGAAGCCCCTCGAAATCGATCTCATGGAGATGTCTGATGGACTTGACCCGTCTGGAGTTTTCACTCAGTCCGAGCCCGATGTCAAATACGATGTAAACTTCGAGATGGACGTTCGGTCTTTCGAAGGAATCGCGGAGTTTGAAACTGAAGTTTTCGTCGCGCAAGAAGCGGAAGGAGAAGCCAATATAAAGGGAGAGATTAGGTATCAGTACTGCAATGCAAATATATGCATTCCAGCGAATGAAGAATTCGAACTAAGTTTCACGATCAGTCCCAGTAATATATCGGTGGAAGTGGCTGAAGATGCTACAGAGGTGACTCCTCCTGTAAAGAAGGAGGAAGAAGTGTCGGACTCAGAGGCAGAAAAAATTCTGCCTATCGTAGCAGCCGTAGAAGAGGCAGGAGATTCGGAAAAGGAAGCCGTTCTATCTGAAACCAAAGATGTCAAGCGATCAACCCGTCCAATGGTTGCTGTTGAAAAGAAGAGTCTTGATGCGAGTCTTGCTCCCATTGGCGTCGATGGAATTCAAAAAAGCAAAGGTCTGTGGGCATTCCTACTTCTTGCTTTCGGAGCTGGATTTGCGGCTCTTTTGACACCTTGCGTGTTTCCTATGATTCCTCTGACTATCTCCTTCTTTTCAAAGCAGTCGGGAAATCGAGGACAGGCGGTTCGCATGTCGTTGCTCTATGGTCTATCGATAATAGTCATCTTCACAGCTTTAGGAGTCTTAATGGCTCTCTTAGTGGGAGCCGCTGGTGCACAAACAATCGCGTCCAATCCCTGGATTAATTTATTCATAGGTGTAGTATTCGTTGCCTTTGCTCTATCTCTATTAGGGATGTTCGAGCTAAGGCTTCCGAACGGGCTTTTGAATTATTTCAATCGAAAGAGTAGCGAAGGCGGCACAAGTATCGCAGGCGTTCTCTTCATGGGTACCACGCTAACACTCGTGTCATTTTCCTGCACGGCGCCTTTTGTTGGAGCTCTTCTGGCCACTGCAGCTAGCAAAGAGTTCATCTGGCCGATTCTTGGAATGGTAGCTTTCAGTGGAGCCTTCGCTCTTCCTTTTATC
Source organism: Rhodothermales bacterium (assembly GCA_965250215.1). Taxonomy (GTDB): domain Bacteria; phylum Bacteroidota; class Rhodothermia; order Rhodothermales; family DATKEJ01; genus CBDFNN01. The sequence continues at coordinate 2,288,317 of CBDFNN010000004.1, forward strand.
TTCTTTGCCATGTTCCCAAAGTGGCTTGAATCTCTTCCGCGATCAGGTTCTTGGATGAATGTTGTCAAAGTGACTCTGGGATTTGTCGAGCTGGCCGCGGCCTTCAAATTTTTATCAAATGCTGACCTTGTTTGGCAATGGGGATTGCTTTCAAGACCGCTTGTCATCGCGGCATGGATTGTTATTTTCGCCGTCGCTGGTATCTATTTACTTGGGAAGATTCGGATTGGTCATGAACCGCTTGTCGAGAAATTAGGAACGGGACGAATGCTGATGGGAATGTCATTTCTGGCACTTAGCCTTTATCTCATCCCAGGACTTTTGGGCGGACCGCTAAACAATTTAGATGCCTACCTACCTCCGAGACAGGCGACCGATATTGGCTTGGCTGGGATTACAGCTTTGGCCGCAGGAAGTCAGGATAGTGGTGAGCTTAATTGGCTGAGTAACAACACACTCGATCATGAAGTAGCGATGAGTGAGGCCTTCTCCAAAGCCCAGACCCAAAATAAGCCGATTTTTGTCGATTTCACGGGATACACCTGCTCTAATTGCAGACAGATGGAGTCTACTGTTTTCAGACAAACTGGTGTGGCCCGAAGCCTGACTGACGACTTCGTACTCCTTCAGCTATATACGGATCATCCCGAAAGCGGACGCGAGCTGCAAAAATATCAGCTCCAACTTACCGGCACCGTTGCTTTACCCACCTATGCGATTCTAACGCCACAAGGGGAGCTTCTTCACCTCTGGGCAGGAATGGCGAGTAAGGACGAATTTTTGGCCTTCCTCAATACAGGGAGAGGAAGTTTCAAGACCGAATCTGTCGCTGTTGCAGATTAAGTAGCTGTATTCGCAGCCTTTGCCGTTGGCAAGAATTCTAATCCCTTGACATTTTTGAACTCATCCAGATATTCGTCTAAAAATGAATCGCTGATAGGCTCCCAACCCTCATTGCCAAGACCATGGAGATTAAAAATAAACCAGCCGCTTTTCTGCGTTAGAAAATCGATTGTTTCTTTTCTTAGGTTCTTTTCCATCTCGGTAAAGCGACCCATGGAACAGGTCAAGCGCTTAATGTTTTTGCTCGGCATGGCATTTACTCCATCGCCTAACAATCGATAAGCCCTGATATGGCCATCTAACCAATTTTCAAGTTCAGGGGAAGAAGCGTTGAATGGAAAATTGAAGACGGCATTTTCGGAGCGGAATCCCTCCAGATTGTCAGAAAAATAATCTAGACAGCGAGTTATCAGATCCTGAGCTTCAGTGAATGGAAGTTTGGATAAGTTTGCATGTTTGAATCCGTGAGGCATGATCTCATGCCCTCTTTTTTGCAATTCGGCCCAATCCTCAAAATCGCCAAGGAGCTCTTTTTTCATGTACTCATCAGGCTCAACGAAATCTGCATGATGGCCGGAGGCGAGTACATTGAAGCAAGCCTCAAGTCCGTGCTGTTCATAAATATCAGCTGTCCGAAAGAATGATTTCTTAAATCCGTCATCAAAGCTCAAGGAGATGATGTGAGTTGTTTTAGTTGTCGACGTGCTCAACTTTGGCAGAGCTAGTCCTGCAGCAGCCAGGCCTAATCGCTTAATTGTTTCACGTCTATAAATGTTGAAACTCATCTATTTAAGCTGTTATCAATTGGGGATCATTGAAGTATAGTATCGAGATAATATGTATAGAGTTGCGGTGTTAGCAAGCTGCTAATTTCGAGTGGCAAGCATATTCTGAGCATTTATTGCTGGGATAAGTTGTGCCTGATTTTGAAATGTGTCTTTATAGGGGAAACCCTCATGCTCTTTCGCGACCTCACCGGTCTACTCTTTCCCTTTACATGTCTGAATTGTGGCTGCGCGATTGCTTCGTCGCCCCTACCCATATGCTTTTCGTGCTTAGGTCAATTTGAGGAGGCAGATGGTTTCGAGTTGAATCAAAAATTAAATCAATTTGAAATTCCTTGGTCAGGCTCTTTTTGCCTATGGAATTACCACACACAGGCAGCGGCAGAGTTACATCGCTTGTTGAAATATGGAGGCAAAAGTGGCTACGGTTTTCATCTCGGAAAACTGTTGGCGACCGCGCTACTTAATCATCAAGAAGTCGATGTTGATTATATACTTCCCATGCCCCTTTCAAGGGCTAGATTTCTTGAGCGAGGTTACAACCAAGCCGAGGAAATCTGCAAGGGAATAGCGAGGGTTCTCAACATTCCAATGGACCTTGGTCTGCTCAAGAAAGGGCGTGAGACTAGGATGCAGACGGGATTAAATATTGACGATAGGCTCGAAAACACCACGGGTGCATTTGTTGTGTCAAGTGATCTCGTCCCACAGGATCCTAAATTATTGCTGGTCGATGATGTGATAACAACCGGGGCAAGTATGGCAGGAGCTTCTCGCGCTCTAATGGATGAAGGTTATCAGAAAATCTTTGTTACCGGTCTGTGTTTTGCCGACCATTGGTGACAAGATTCGGCAGCTCATTCATCAAAATGAAGAGAAAATTTTCAAAGACAAAGGGTAACAAGGTCACTCCCCTAACGAGGTAGTGAATTTGCCCACACGATTCGTTCATTCAATACATCCTTCCGAAGAACGAAAGCGGCATATTCTGTGAATTGCTCAAAAGACACTTTCTGAGCGGTAACACAAATGATCCCGTTGGCTATAATGCAAGCAGCGAAATGCCTAAGACAGAAGCACTAAATAGATTCATTCAAGACCCGGCGGGTTCGATGCTGCTCAAAGGTCCAGTGGGTTCTGGAAAATCAGAATATCTGCTGAAGAGGGCCGTCCATCTGATTGAAACTGGTGTTTCTCCCAGTTCTATTTGGATACTTTGCCCATCAAGAGAAGTTGTTCTCAGATATCGCGACCAACCGGTATTCCGTGAGAGCAAAGCCCACTCAAGAATTACAACATTTTATGGAATAGCTCTTGATGCGGTCAATACATTTTGGCCTGCTATTTTCGAATCAAAGGGATTTGCAAATAAGGGCCGCCCACCCAGATTTCTCACCTACGAAACAGCTCAATACGTGCTTCTTCGATTTGTTCGTCCTCACTATGATAGAGGCGACTTTCGAGGTTTGGTTTTGAGACCGCAACAGATAGCCTCGCAGCTTTTGGACAACATGAACAAAGCTGCAATCAATCGCTATCCTCTGGATCAAGCGCTAGAAAGATTAACTCTTGCGTGGAACGGAGAGGCAGAACGTCTAGATCTTTATCGACTGGCGTCCGGCATTGTAAATCAATATAGAGAGTATTTGCTGGAGCGGAATCTTTTGGACATCTCGTTGACTCTCGATTGCTTCGGCACAGATATTCTTGGTGAGGAAGAGTTCATTGACAGGTATACTTCGAAATGCCAACACCTCCTCGTTGACAACTTTGAAGAGAGTGTGCCCCTCTCAACGGATTTTGTTCAGCAGACAATCGGTACGAGCTTTTCTTCTCGAGTCGTATTTGACACAAACGCGGGTTACAGGCGATTCATGGGAATTGATCAGCTTGGAGCCATCTCCGTTGCCGAAGGTCTTGATAAGACCATTGAGCTGGATGTCCCAGAGCCTCAAGAGTGGCAGACAGTCACCTTCGGTAAACAGCTTTCAGCTTCTCTTGGATTTGGAGAAGCAATCATCGACAGGGAGGCGTCTACAGCGGTAAAAGGTTTTGTCTTTGAGAGGTATCGAACAGAGATGATTGCATCGGTCGTAGCAAAGATTTCTGATCTCCTGAAACAAGGTATCAGGCCAGATGAGATAGCGCTAGTTGCACCCTATGTAGATGGTGTTTTAGAGTTCAATTTGGCACGTAGATTGGACGATGCCGAGGTTCCATTCTCGATCATACGCCGCTACGAAAAACTCAAGAATGACCTTTTCGTTCGAGCATCGCTCAGTATAGCCCAGTTGGTCAATCCATCCTGGCAGGTCGTGCTTGATTTCTATTCTCTAAGGGAAGCGCTGGGTGTGTTCATACCTGGAATCGACACCGTTCGTGCAGAACTCCTTGCGAGAATTGCTTTGGACTCCAAGTCAAAGATCTTGAATTCAATCGATGAGTTTACAGCTGCCCAAATAGACCGAATTGGAAGTGCCAATGTGGAGGCCTATGAAAATCTTCGTGAATGGATTGATGAAGTTAAGTCTAGAAATTTAGATTCTCTGGAAGAATTTATGAGAACGCTCTTCGGGGATCAGTTGAATCGCCATCCGGAGAGAGAGAGGATGGGAAATAAGATCAGGACGGTAATCGATTCAGCCAGAAAATTCTCTGATGTAGCAGCTTATATGGAGATCGATAAGAAAGAGCTTGGGAAAGCCTACATCGAAATGATCTATGAAGGAGTCGTTGCGTCGCCTAATCCAGAAATTGATCGCAATATCCAGTCAGCGAATCTCCTTCTTTTCGCTCCCGTGTATTCATTTTTGTTGACAGATAAAGTCGTCAAATATCAATTTTGGCTGGATGTCGGCTCGATGGGATGGTGGGAGCCGATACACCAGTCACTGACAAATTCCCACGTACTCTCTCGGGCATGGAAGGTGGGTGAAAAGTGGACCGATGATAAAGACATAGAAAACAGGAATAATACTTTGCATCGTTTGATTACAGGTCTTTGCCGACGATGCTCGGATGGAATTTATCTCTGTGCAAGTCAAGAGGACAGCTCGGAGTCTGGCGACAATAGGCTTATGCAGTTGCTGCAAGAAAATCTGAAAGAGAGCGGATGGGTGAAATAAGTTTACGGGAATCTCAGGAGACAGTGGCCAGCTACGAAGGTGGCTACATGGGCGTTTCTGCTGTCCCAGGAAGCGGCAAGACGACCACATTGTGTGCCTTAGCGGTTCGTCTCATTAAGAATAGGATCAAGGGTAGTCAGAGAGTTTTGATTGTGACCTATCAGAACGCCGCCGTTGCAAATATTCAGACGCGCATTATGAAGATGCTTGATAGTGAATCACTTCTTCCGACAGGTTACGATGTCCGAACTCTCCACAGTCTTTCTCGAGGAATACTCAAGGAGAACCCAGGACTTATTGGACTGGATCAGCGATTCGAGGTTTTAGACGAGAATACCGTTGCACGTATTCTGGACAATGCGGTCGACCTTTGGTGTCGTGTAAATGCCGGACGCATGGAAAGCTTGAGGAGTAAGAGTGACGTCAGAAGTCCGATACAGTTGAAGAAACTGATAAGGAATGTCGGAAAGACGGTAATGGATAGCTCTAAAGACTCCTTGCTGAATCCGAACGCACTCCTCGATTTGATCGAGAGCAGGCAGGGAGTCCTTGATATCTCTGATGAGCTCTTGAAAATTGGAGCTGAGATTTACGCAGACTATCAAAAAGAGATCGAGAGTAGGGGAGCTGTTGATTTCAATGATTTAGTCAGGTATTCAGTTAGACTACTTCGAGATCATCCTGATATTTTGCTCCGTTATCGCAATCGATGGCCCTTTATTCTAGAGGATGAGGCTCAAGACAGCGTTCCTTTGCAACAAGATCTGTTGTCCATGCTCTCCGGTCAAGGGGGCAACTGGGTTCGCGTTGGTGATCCAAATCAAGCCATTATGAGCACATTCACCTCAGCAGAGCCAGCTTATCTGATGCAGTTTCTTGATAGACCGGACGTAGAAGTAAGACCTCTTTTGCAGGCAGGCCGCAGCGGAATTTCCGTGATAAATCTAGCAAACGATCTGGTTAAGAAAGTTGTTGAAGATCATCCAATAGATCTCGTTAAGAAGCTCTCATTCAGAAAACAATTTATTGAGCCAACTAAGCCGGGTGATCCTCAAGAGAATCCCCCTGAATCGCAGAGTAAGGTCTTCTTTCACGAATATCCATCGAGATCTCTCGAAGTAGCGGCTACATGTGATCGAGTTATGAAATGGATGGAGGCTTATAGGGGAAAAGATTTTACCTATGCCATTCTTACGCCAAACAACAACCAAGGTGCTGATGTCATAAGTGCGTTGAAAGAACGGAAGGCTCCACACGTCGAGATGCTGAAAACCTCGTCTGAGTCAAAAAAGACTGCAAGTGGCCTCAGTGATATACTTGAATTATTATGTTATCCGGCAGGCAAGCCTAGTCGACAAAATGCACAAGCTTACTCGATTACGAGCCTACTCAATAAAGTCTATCACTTTGTCAAAACATTACAAACGGACACAGACCTCGTAGAATTGGAAAACATGAACCTGCGTGTTTTTCAGGGGATCGAATTGGAGGACTTTCTCTATCCATCGCCAATTCAGAGAAAGTATCTCGTTCTTGAAAATAGTGAGCTGGAGGATTTCAGAATAAGATTGAAGAGGTGGTTTGATGCTCTAATACTTCCCATTGATCAACTAATTTTAACTATCACTGACGACATCCTAAAGAAAGAAAAAGCGGAAGTCGGAAGGCGGATAGCATCTCTAGTTAAAGGTTGGTCGGAAGATGATCCTCACCTGACATTGCCTGAGCTTTCAGGTGTTCTAATTGCTGCTCTCAACAACAATCGCGTCCGACTGGAAGACGAGATGAGTGAAATGGAGCCTCAGGTTGACAAGGTAAGTGTGTCGACTCTGCACAAATCGAAAGGCTTGGAGTGGGATTTCGTTTTTGTATTGCACGCAGGAGCTTCAAGGTTTCACTATGATTTCAACGACAGATTCTTTGGCGAGTATAGAAGCTTAGGCGGCTATCCAGCATTCATGGCAAAGTCTAGGCTTTTGCAGATATTGAATGACAGGACACATTTGGATGAGCCAAGGTCCATCGCCAACAAGTCATCTCCCGACTTGTTCGGGGGATCTGCTTCGCCCGATACGGTTTCATCGTTCGAGGCGAAATCTGCAATTCCAGTTAGTGCCGATCCCAAAGCGGATGTGATCGCAGAAGATATGCGACTTCTATATGTCGCCATTACAAGAGCTAAGCGCGTCATCTCGATATCGTGGAATACCAAGGAGGATGGGAAAAACTATGAAGTAAAGGCATCAAGGATAGTCCAAGAACTGGCGGCGGAAAATGGATAAGCAAGAACTCAAAATAGAATCGGTATCGAAAACAGCTCTCAATGTTTTCGATAGATGTGAACGAAAGTTCTGGCTACGATATGGCGAAGACTTGAATTGGCCGGGTGCTGCAAGTCAACTGACCGCAAGCAGGGAAGAACAAATGCGAAAAGGTAAGCTCTTTCATGACTTGATTGAGCAGGAAGCTGCGGGCGTCGAGGTCCAGGATTTTATCAAAGATTCGGGCGAGGAAGAGATAAAGGAATGGTGGAAAAATTACAAGGAATTCGCGCCTGTAATTGGAGATGATGACCTCGTGTTTACGGAGACCCAGCTTCAAATGATTGTGGACGAAGTCTTAGTCTTGGCAAGGTACGACAGGATAATTATTCGACCTGATGGAAGTGCCTTAATAGTAGATTGGAAGACGGTGGATCACCCGGAGCAAAACATGGGGAGACTCCGCCTGGATTGGCAAACGGTGATCTATCCTATCGTTTTAAAAAAATGCTTCTCCGCTTTGCCTGGCATGAGCGGGCTCGAACTTAGTAATGTTGCTTTCATGTACTGGTACGCTGGAAGTCCTGAAGATCCTGTCCTATTCGAGTTGAGCGACCAAGATATTTTGGCATACGAGGAAAAACTAGGCTCGGCGCTTGATCAAATCGTCCCAAGGCTCAAGCGTAATGACTATTCCAAGACCGCGATACTAAAGCGATGTGAGGACTGTCCATATGCCGTCCTTTGCGACAGGTTAGACGTCCCGGAGGATGGAGATGCAGAAATGACGGAAGCCGAGTTTCTTGAGGATTTTGAACTATTTGATTGGTCTGATCTATCGGGTGATGACATACTACCTTTGGATATCTAGATGTCGATAATTTCCGACAATACAAGTCTTGATTGGCGAGAGTCTGCGGCCCTTTCGGGCGCATCACTGTCTGTCTCGAGTTTAGTTAGGGAATTGAAAATTCCAGTTCTTGTGGCTGAGATGTTGGCTCGGCGTGGATTTGAAGATGTTCACGAGGTTAGGGAATTTCTCTATCCAAGTCGCGAAATGTTACTTGGGAAAATAGCTCTACCGGAAATCGAGATTGCCGCGGATCGTTTGTTGGAGGCTCGAAATACGAAGGAAAAGGTCGTTATTTGGGGCGACTTTGACGCAGATGGTCAAACTTCGACTGCTCTTCTGTACGACGCATTTGTTGAACTCGGTATCAACGTGGATTGGTATGTACCAAATCGATTTGGCGAAGGGCATGGACTCAATGAAGAAGGGCTTAGTGGGCTTGCCAAGGAAGGAGCAAGTTTAATTGTAACCTGTGATTGCGGATCTGTCGATGTTGAGCAAGTAGCTTTTGGGAAATCTATAGGTCTTGAATTCATTATCACTGATCATCACATTTTAAGCGAAGTCAGGCCAGATGCTCTTGCCTTGGTTAATCCCCAATGTGTTGATGCGGATCACCCCAGTAATGTCCTCTGTGGAGTAGGTGTAGCCTATAAATTAGTCTGCCTAATGTTTGAGAAGGAGGGTCGGCCTGAGCCAGAGGAGTATCTAGATCTGGTAGCTCTCGGAACGATTGCTGATGTTGCCGCTCTGACCGGCGAGAATAGATTTCTAGTGATTGAAGGATTAGATAGAATGAAGAGCGATCCTCGGCCGGGGATTAAGGCATTGATGATGTTGGCTAAGGTCCAAAACTCTCCGGTCCCAGATACCGAAGGGGTTGGCTTCTTTATTGCGCCTCGTTTGAATGCTGTGGGTCGGCTCGCACATGCGAAGCTGGGTGTTGAGTTGCTAATCACCAAGACTCAAGCCGAAGCGGAGGCTATGATTGGTGAATTTGAACGCTATAATCAACAACGCAAATCCATCAGCGCAGACCTAGAGATAGAGGTCGAACAGAGTATCTCAATGCTTGGTGATTTCGAAAATGTAAGATCTTTTGTCCTCTGTGGTGAGAACTGGCACGCAGGAGTTACTGGAATTGTGGCTGGGCGAATCGCAGAACGTTATCAAAGACCGACTGCCCTCGTCTCTATTGGTGAAGACAACATAGGCCGCGCTTCGGCGAGGTCCGTAGAAGGGGTGCACCTTGAAAAGGCCATTATGGCCAATTCAGACTTGCTACTAGGAGGAGGCGGACACGCAGCAGCTGCAGGTTTTCACCTCGCAATTGAAAATATTGAAGCTTTTACAAAAGGGCTTGAGCATCAAGTCAAACAACAGCTTGATGGGCGAATTCCTAAGCCATTTATTCTCATCGAAGATTGGATCGAAATAGGAGACATCAATCCGCAGTGGTTGAGTAATGTTTTCAAGCTGGCACCCTTCGGCCAGGCAAATCCAAGCCCAGTGTGGGGAGCGAAGGAGGTTCGCCTAATGAATCCTATTCCTTTTGGGAAAGAGAAAGATCACACGCGTTTCCAGGTAGTTGGCCAGGATGGTAGTTCAATCGAAGCTATCTGGTGGAGGACTACTGTCTCGGAATTCCCAAATTATCCCCTTGATGTTGCGTTCAAGGTTGAGCCTGATCTTTACCGTGGGGGCATGACTCCCAAGATGGTCGTCCGAGCGCTTCGGGCTAGTGGAAGCAAGAAGGAAATACCAGCGGAGGAGTTTCTTCCAGACTTTCATGACTATCGGCTTTCTGACAAGAGAGACAGTATTTTGAAAGAGTTGAAAGCTAGGCTAGGTGAAAATTTGGAAATTTGGAATGAGGGTGAAGTGCTGGTTGAACATGGAAGATCCAGAAAGGAATTGAGAGGAGAGAAACATCTCGCAATTTGGTCCTCTCCGCCAAATTCGGATGTAGCCAGAAGAGTCATAAGGGAGCACAGGCCGCCGCACATTTACGTATTAACTCCGGGATTGAATTCTAAATGGGACGTGAAAGAGGCCCTGCTACTTACCAGGCTCTTTCTCGCAAAAGTTGTAACAAAGGAGGGAGAATTAAATATAGAAGGCCTGGCTGAAAAATCTGGACTGACAATCGACTTGGTCAAAAGTCTCTTGCTCGATCTTCGAGACTCTGGACAAATCACCTGGACCGAGGAAAAGGGTCGGATTTTTATTTCCAAGCCAGAGATAAAGACCTCAGATGCAATTCAAATCTCGGATAGATCAAGATATTTGATTTCTGAAGTTGCCTCCTATAGAAGATTGTTCTCAAAGCTCAATTTAAACAAACTCTTGTAAGCCGGATTCGATGGGCGAGAGGTGCAGATTAGGTGGATCACAAAGAGAAAGGAGAGGATAGGGGATCGATCTTCGTTCTATGTCCAAATGATCCTTCTCCAAATCCTACCAAGGGAAATCTCTAATGTCGATTTTAGCTTCTGCCCTAGCCGCGATATCCGGATTATTAGTCGCTACGATTACGGCTCCATAATTAAGCTGGTTATTAACTAGCCCGTCAAAAAGATCAATTCCTTGTTGATCCAAGTTGCTGTATGGCTCGTCAAGTACCAAGAAGAAAGGTTTGGCCAGAATAGCTGCTCCTAGCTTTAAACGTTGCGTCATTCCCGAGGAGAAAGTCGAGACGAATTCATTTGAGCGCTGATCCAACTGAATGTTCTCAAGTACAGAATCTAATGACTCTTGCAAGTTTGGTTCAGGTCGAATTTCAGCAATAAATTCAAGATTTTCTCGGGCTGTCAGACCTTCGTAAAGATTCGCACTCGGCGCAACGTAACCGCAATTTAGCCTTCGCTTGGAAATTGAATTAGGATCACCAAGTCCCTTAACTTCTATGATTCCCGAAGTAGCTTTCGTAAGACCGCAGAGAATTCTTAAGAGAGTAGATTTACCCGATCCATTTGGTCCCGTAATAGCAAGATGACTTCCCTTGGACAAACTCAAGGAGAGATTTTTAAACAGACGTCTGGCGCCAAATCTCATTGAAAGATCGATGGCCTTAAGCCGTAATTCTATGTCCTTTTTATTGTCGATTGTTCCTATGATTCTACCTAGGGAAGATAGCCCAAAAATAGAAAGAGCGTCCCGATAAGTTATCGAAACGCCCTTGAATTAGAAGTTCTTGCCTTAGTCGTTGTGCTGCATTTTATAGATGAAGGCAGCTGCAACTCCACCGAGAAGGGGACCAACTAAATAGATCCATACGTGAGCTAGATTCGCAGTATCTCCTCGGAACGATTCCCAGAGAATCGGGCCCAATCCGACGGCCGGGTTGTAAGCACCACCCGAGACACCGCCGCCTGCGGCAGCTCCAATGAAAACAGCAAAACCGATCGCCAAACCATAGTAGGAATTACCTTTTGTTTTGTCCGATACGGCAGTATTCAATACCGTTAGAACAAGAGCGAAAGTAAATAGGAACTCATTTAGTACATGAGCGCCTGTCGAAAATTCGCTTGCGGGAGCAGCTGCAAAAAGATCTCCCGTCAAGTAGCCAATAGTGATGGCAGCGACAAAGGCGGCCACAACTTGCGTGACCCAATACTTGACGGCTTCGCTCCATCCTATGGCTCCAGCCATTGCTGCTCCCAGCGTAACAGCCGGATTGTAGTGAGCTCCAGAAATATGACCTCCGGCATAAACCATCACCATTAGGGTACAACCGATGGCGAGAGCGGCGTTCATATATCCTAGATTGACTGACATGCCTATCACGAGGACAAGGAAAAACGTACCAATGAATTCCGTTACTAGCTTATTCATGTTTGTTTGGAGGTTTTGGCTCGAAAGCCGTTGCTGTGTTGCTTTTAGCCTTGAGAAATGACCTAGGCCATTCGTAATGGGATCAGGGCTTTTGTGTTGGAATAACTAATAATCGGAAAGATGCACTGGATTCACAAACTGTAACTAAAAGGGGCTTTTCGTCGTCAAATAAGTCGTGTACTTATTCAAGGAAAAGGCACAGCTTACAAGACAAGGACGCACGATATTATAGCATGAGTAAACGAAGAGGAATGATCATTAAGAATGTCTCTGAAAAGCCGGTTAAAATCCGTCTAACCGAGAGGATTCTTGATTTTTCACCAGGTGATGAAAAACTAGTCACCGCAGCTGAAGTACGGGATCCCGTGCTTAGGCAAAACCTACAGGTTCGATCCGTCGCGATCGTCCGGCCTGCTTCCACTGAGGAGGAGGAGGTATTTCTAGCCGACAGAAAGAACTAAGCCTTCAGAAATATTGACGAGACCAAAAGAGGTCTCATTTGGATCTGGAAAACCACCCTTGGTATCTGAATAAGTCTCATTTGACTCCAATAACTTTCGAGTCATGATTTCTTTGGCTGATATGATTAAAGAGTCTATTTCTGCAGCTTGGTCAAGTCAATGACAATGTGTCTGCAAAAAAGACTTAGCTTCCATTGATAGCGAAGTTTTACTAAGAGCCATTGAATATTCTTGCATTAGAGCCCTATTACGGAGGCTCACATAAAGCATTTCTTGACGGACTTGTTGCTCATTCTCAGCACAAGATTCAAGCCATCACTATGGCCGATCGATTTTGGAAGTGGCGAATGCATGGTGCAAGTGTGACCTTGGCAAATAAGGCTCGACAACTTCTCAAGGAAGAGATGTTCATGCCTGATCTGATTCTCGCAACAGACATGGTAAATGTGCCAACCTTTTTGGCACTGACTCGCGACATATTCAGTGAGCTTCCTGTCATTCTCTATTTTCATGAGAACCAACTTACTTACCCACTAAGGGAAGGTCAGAAGCCTGACTATACCTACGCCTATATCAACTATCTCTCGTGTTTAGCTGCAGATTGTGTTGTATTCAATTCAGGTTTTCATCACGACCAGTTTCTTTCTGCTTTACCCGGAATGCTGAAGGCTTTTCCTGATTATACCCATTTTCAAACCAGTCAGGATATCCGAAGAAAATCGCGTGTCCTGCATCTTGGAATGAAATTGAAAGCCCATGACAAAAGTGAAGCAAGTACGCCGAAACAAGGCAAGTGGAGAGGGTCAAACGACTTGCCAACTGTCCTGTGGAATCAGAGGTGGGAATACGACAAGAAACCAGGTGACTTTTTTAGGATGATGAATCGCTTAGATGACGCTGGTCACAAATTTCAGCTGATTCTAGCTGGCGAACATTTCGAAGAACAGCCTCCGGAGTTTGAACGCGCATTTTCGAGATATGCGGAGAGAATTTTGCATTATGGCTATGTCGAGGACTTCAAGGAGTACACGCGTTTGCTTCATTCTTCAGATATCGTTGTGTCTACTTCGATACATGAGTTTTTCGGATTGGCTATCATGGAGGCTATTTATTGTGGATGTCATCCAATTTTGCCGAAAAGATTGAGCTATCCAGAGCTTATCCCCAAGAACCTTCAGAACCCTCTTTTACATTCTCCTGTTTTCTATGACAATGAGGATAATCTTTTTGAACTCATGGCAAATCTTTTAAGCGGAAAACAAAAGACACTTCCTCTTACAAGTCTTAGGAAAGTGGTCGAGCACTTAGACTGGTCCAAGCATTACGAACAGTATGACAAGCTTTTCGAATCCGTCCATCAGTCGACAAACAGAGGAGCCTGAGCCTAATCGCTCAAATATATCGGTGATAGGATAGCATTAGATCATTCTAACCCTTGATCATCCTCACCCCATCTGTCATGCGAATTCGGCCTGCTTTCCTCGTTACCATCGCAATATTTCTAACTGGAATTGACGCCCAAGCTCAGTCTGCCGTCGACTCTGTTAAGGTGACTCGCCACGTATACCAATACGGCTATTTCTTATTTCCCTATCACCAATGCGGGTCAGGAATATATGCCACCTTCCCAAATGTCGCCGCTCAAGTTCTAGATCGAGAGGTTGGCTTCAATGAATATAGTCTTGTGGCAACCGAGGACCAGTGGGTCCCGAGTAATGGCCAGATCCTGAATCAACCCTTAACACGCCGATTTGTGTCTGAAGGGCAATATGGCTTTTCTTCGACTGGTGGAGGCTCGCAGGGTGGGCCTAGCATATACGAAACATGTCCGGACGCCTTCAATCTTTTTAAGGCTATAGACGCAGGAGCGCCAAGTTTGTGGAATGGAAGGTCAGTAATTTATACCGACTGGTACGCTGTCTGGTCACTACCTCCAGGAACACCCATCGCATATTTTGAATGGGATCAGCTTAGGGGATTGGATGTCCATTTTGATGGTGGGTTTGACAACTCTAGAGAGGTCGAGCTTGAGGGGAAGAAGCCCGTTGATACCTATTCATGGAACCTCGGAGATGGTAACAGCTCAAGCGAGCCAGTCTTTACACATACCTACGCTAGTGTCGGAAATTATCCAGTTTCGCTAACGGTCACGGATGACGACGGAGAGAGCCACACCTATAGAGAAACCATCCGCGTTTCCGGTGCCGTACTAAAAGCGTCTTTGGGCTTGTCGGCCAGCAATCTCAATGTAGGGGATACCTTGCATGTAATAGGCCAGATAGTAAATGAAGGAAATTTGGCCGCTACGAACGTTTCTGCCGGTAGATCCTTCTTATTAGTGCCAGAATATCCCGAAAGTCAGGAGCTACAGAATGTCAACGCGAAGAGACTGACACTTGAGCCATTGACAGATACGACCTATGCAAATATTGCCCCTTCACGGAATGTGACCGTCAGGCAGTCTTATAAAATTACCGAAAGCGCGCGAGCGCAGAGAAACGGGGTCTTGGAAGACGTTCCAGTTATTTGGAAGCCCCTGATGACCCGTGTCACTGGTACCGATGTAAATGGGGAGCCTGCTGTAATCAAGGATCAATGCAGCGAATTGAATTGTGGTAGTGTGCGCATCACCAGTCAACCATTAACAGTCGCGGCTATCTCCACGGGTATCAATGGTAATCTTGATGCGGTGAAGTCTGGCTTTGACAAATATATCGGGCCGATAACACCCGCAGGAGTATTCAGATTTCGACCCAATATATTCAGAGATGGCAGCCTACAAGCCGGATGTTTTTCCGCATGCGTTGATGTAGAGATTACCGTTACTGATAATGCGGGAAATCCAGTTGAAGGTGCCAAAATCGAGCTGACGAGAGAATTGATTCGCTTGCCCGAATCTGTTGTGACCCCTGATCAAGGCGACGGCGTCTTTTGCAATACGGAATCCTGTGCCAAAACTTTGACGCTTCCTCTAACTACTTCCGAAGGGACGGGAGATGCAATATTTTGGGTTCCTGGAGTAATCAAACCAATAACAGCGAAGGTCAAAGCTAAGGTCAGCAAGGATGGATTCAATACGACAGAAGAAGAAATCGAGATTGCGATCAATCCAAATCCCTTAGCTTTTGGATTGAAAAGCTACACACCGAATGCAGAAGAACTTGACGCTGTTTCTGCCGTGGAGGTCTTAAGAAGGACCGCTTCTTTCCAAGTACTTGGAGACTGGTGCAAGTGGATCTTGGGCTATCTACCCGCCAAGGTCCCCGGTCAGCGGCCAGATCTATTTACGAAAGCCGCCGGCAAAGCTGGAGATTATGTCTGTGGTAAGCTTCTCCAAGATTTGACGATGGAAGATGGAGGGATACGAAACCCTAAAACAGATGGTGCCTTTAGTCATCTAGCGAAAGCCTTTGAGATCGCCAACGTCTACTGGTTCTTTTCTAGATTTAACATCGAGTCGAAAGGAAGTGCGGTATTAGTATTAGATTCTTTCTCTTTCCCTTGGCTTGCCGTAGAGAGTGACTTTGTGGCCGCTGCTTCGGGTTCGATCGGTAAAATGGTCAAGAAGTATTACGACCTCGATCAGGTCGCTCCGATCAATCTGGATCTTTTTGAGGTGTCGCACAATAACGTTGATGAAGATGAAGTCTGGGCACTTTATTTCAATTGGAAAATGGGTGGCGCTTATGCCATCGACGAAAAAAAGCTCATAACGAAAGGTTACGACAAGCGAATATTCTTGCGACAAGAACCGAGAGCGGGGACACTCACTCAACCTGCACCATCGGGCAACACCTCAATTATGATAGGAGGTGGCCAAGGGCTCCAGAGTGCAGCAGCGGATACAGCTTTTGATGTCGGACATGTAATTGTGATCGATTCAAATACGGCATCAGAAGAAAAGGCACAAATAGTTTCGAAATCAGAAAATGTATTCGAGTTGTCTAATCCTCTGGCTTTAAATCACGCTCAAGGCGCTGAAGTTGTTGTAAAAGATTCCCTGGGGGTAAGAACACCTGAAGGGCCGATCGCAACTGATGGAATATCGGGTTTACCGGGTGCTCCTCTTGAGCATGAAGTGAATTGGTATTCTCGATACCCCGTGAATAATTACAAATTTGATCTGGCACTGGACTCTGTATTTACAAATATCGTCCAAAGTTTTACCGATATCACAGAAAGCAGACTCAGTGTTTCTGGGCTTGAGGATCGCAAGAGGTATTATTGGAGGGTCTCTGGAATTAATAGTCTAGGTGAAGGCGATTGGTCAGAGAAGTATTCATTCTTTACAGGTAGACCTCTCGGAGATGATTTGGCAGAGGCGCACGAGATGAGTAATGAATTAGAGACAGGCAATTTCAAGTTCCAATATGCCAATACTCAGGAAGCCAATGAAGCCACCTCAAGTTGTGGTGATGGAGAGAACTCTATGTGGTTTTCTTATACGGCGAATACAACTGGTACGGTTGCCGTTGAGAGTTTCAAATCAAGCTTCAATACCATTCTAAGTGTTTGGTCCGGTTCATCTCATCCTTTGGGAGAAGTGGTTTGCAATGACGATTACACAGGAGCAAGTGGCAACGTGATTCAACAGTCTTATTTGGAATTCGATACCGTTTCTGGTTCGACCTACTACATCAAAGTAAGCGGAGCGAGCAACGAAGATGGACTCGTGTTCATTCGTCTTCGCAATCCTACACAGGTGTCGAATGAAGAGGAAGGACCTAGTGCCATATTCGAGGTTATCGCATATCCGAATCCGGCGCATTCAAGTGCGACAGTAGAAGTATCACTGCCTGAACCAAGTCATCTAGAAATAGAAATCGTGGATATGCTGGGTAGAATTCGCAAGAATCTTGCGAGGAAGGAATACCAGAGAGGGAGACATGAAGTAAGGATTGATGTGTCAGACCTTTCAGCTGGTAGCTATTTGATACACGTCAGATCAATGTCTGGTGTAGTTAGCAAAAACCTGAGTGTTATAAAGTAGCCTGATTTGATTTTTATCTAGCGCCTTAGAATTTTATTTCATGCTCTCCTTTCGGGCTGCCTCAAAGGCTGCACCGGTTTTCCATTCGGGCCAGTCGTGACTGTTTGCAAGGTGTTCTGCAAGTCTTAGAGTAACTCGCGTCTGCTGAACAAGGCCTGAGAGATCCCAATCTGTGCTGTATTCATCGGCCGGTCTGTGATATCGTTTCATGTTGTATTCCCCGGAGATCTTGGAGAAGTAATCAGGCGCTTGATCAACGAATTTATTCCCAGTTCGAATAAATACAGCGGGTACACCGATACGCGCGAAAGCCAGTTGGTCGCTTCGAAAGAAATATCCTTGACCGGGCTTCGTGTCACCGGTAACAGAAAGATCCTCTTGAGAAGCTGCTACAGCAAATAATCCTTCGAGATCACTCATTTCAGAACCAAGGCCGGTTATGTCGGTGGACTCGCCGAAGATGTTTCCGCTATCAACATTGATGTTGGCCACCATTTGATTGGCGGGAAGGCTCGGGAAGCGAGCAAAATATTTCGCACCTAATAGTCCTGATTCTTCAGCCGTAACACTAGCGAAATAGATCGTCCGGTCATGTCCGTCTGGAATCGAAGCCAGTGCACGAGCTGTCGTCAGCATCATGGCAATTCCAGTCGAATTGTCTAGAGCACCGTTATAAATAGTATCGCCACTAGTGTCCGCTGGTCCAATTCCTAAATGGTCATGATGTGATGAGAAGACAATAGCTTCGTTCGGATGCGATTTCCCTGTAAGTTTTGCAATGACATTCGTCCCATTAAACTTTCGAATCTCATAGCCAGCATCGAAGGAAAGACTTAGAGGAAGCTCTTGAGCCACAAAAGCTCTCTTCGATGCAGCCCTGAACCAGTCGTCCAAAGTGGTGCCGGACAATTCTGCGATCTTTTCTGCTGCCCGTTGAGAAATCCATCCACGCAATTCGAGAGGATTCTCTGGAGGTGTTTCTAGTTGAATCTGTTCGCGCAACATGCCATTCTTGACTACAGCGTAAGGATAACCAGCCGTTGGCAATGTGTGTATAAGGAAAGAGCCCTTTGCCCCTCGTTTGCGTGCCTCCTCCCATTTATAAGTCCAGCGGCCATAGTAAGTCAAAGTATCTGCCTGGAAAAGTGTTGGCTCAGTGGAGTTAGCTGGTGGATCGTTTACAAGGCCAATCAGAATCTTGCCACTTACATCGATGTCACCAAAGTCATCCCAATTGCTTCCTGGAGCATCTATCCCATAGCCTACAAATACTAGATCACCAGTTGTGCTTTGCTCCAAGACATCAAGATCGGAGCCGAACACAAACTCATTCTTGAAAGCGAGTTCGGTGACCTCGGCGTCATTATCCGTCAAGGTCAAGGCCGATTTCGCTTCGATTTTCGTTCCCATGAGGGGTACGTTTTGAAAATAACTCCCATCAGGAGCACCGGGCTCTAATCCCAGCTGTCTCATCTGAGAAGAGATATATGCGACGGCTAGTTCTTCACCTCGGGTACCTGGCGCCCGTCCCTCTAGTAGATCACTGCTTAGAAATTCAATATGACTTGCCAAAAAGTCTTCCTCTATACTTGATAGAGCCACATCGAGATCATCAATTGCTGGTGGAGCAGGTGCTGGCATGACGACGGCCTTTTGGCCAGAGCATGAAATTAGGAGGAAGGAAAAAAATGTGGCAATGAGATATAATCGAGGCATTTTGCTTAGGGTAGAATATGGAGACTTGCATTGTGGGGAAAATAGACTCTATTCTTAGATCTAGCTAGTTATTATCTAGAGTGTAAAGTGAATTAACAAACGGGTCTTATGAAAAAGCTTGTGAATCTCTTTGTTGGATCTGCTCTTTGTCTCCTTTTGGCGACTGATCTAAACGGTCAGAATCGTTGGTCTTGGCCGGATTCCTTAGAAAACATGCAAGTCCTCCCGAAAGACTGGACTGGACAAAGGCTCGCGCCAGTTATGCGAGGCTTCTCTAGATCGCTGGGTGTTAGATGTTCGCATTGCCACGTTGGTGAAGAGGGACAATCTCTTTCTACTTTCGATTTTGTCTCCGATGACAACCCTAATAAAGATCGCGCGCGAGAGATGCTTCGGCTCCTCGGCAGTGTTAATGATCATTTAGAAAAAATAGAGCCGAGCGGGGATAAGGCCGTTAATATGTGGTGTCACACCTGCCACCGAGGCCGTCCAAGGCCCATGGCTTTAGAGGAGGAGTTAGGAGAAAAGTATAGAGCTGATGGAGTTGAGGCCGCTCTTATTTCCTACGATGAGTTGAAGGAAAAATTCTATGGTAAAGGAGCCTATAATTTCGGGGAGGATGGGCTTAACGCTCTAGGCTACGAGGTGATGGGTGCTGGAGATATTGAAGGAGCCCTTTTAGTGTTCAAAGCTAATGTCAATAGCTTTCCAGAGTCTGGAAATTTATGGGATAGCTTGGGCGAGGCCTACATGAAATTAGATCAGAAAGAAAAGGCGATCGAGAGCTATGAGAAGTCTTTGGAACTTATGCCTCGAAATCAGAATGCGAAGGATATGCTCGACCAGTTACGTTCAAAGTGACCTCGACGAATTCCCTCGCCGACTAAGGGTACGATTGTTTTTAGTCCAGTACCGCACCACAAAAGCTGGATCTGACAAGCATCCTTCCAGACCGAAATCTGCAGGCAACTTCATCCGACGGAACGCCTCGCGATCGTCGGATGAGAAACCAGAAGCCAGTTTACATATTCTCGACCATGGCGTGGGCGAACTCAGAACATTTCATGAGAGTCGCATCATCCATAAGTCGCTCGAAGTCATAGGTAACCCGTTTCTGTCCGATCGTAGTTTCTAGACCTTTTATTACAAGATCGGCGGCTTCACCCCAGCCCATGTATCGAAGCATCATCTCACCAGAGAGAATTAGAGATCCTGGGTTGACCTTGTCTAGTCCTGCGTATTTTGGCGCCGTGCCATGGGTAGCTTCGAACAAAGCAATTCCGTTTTCGAAATTGATATTTGCGCCCGGGGCGATTCCGATTCCGCCTACTTGCGCAGCAAGAGCATCCGAGATGTAGTCACCGTTGAGGTTCATCGTCGCGATAACATCGTATTGTTTGGGTCGTGTCAGGATTTGCTGAAGGAAAGCATCGGCGATAACGTCCTTAATAATGATGCCATTGGGTAGCTTGACCCATGGTCCACCATCTAGAAGCTCTCCTCCGAATTCTTCTCTCGCTAATTCGTAACCCCAATCGCGAAATCCACCCTCGGTGAACTTCATGATGTTGCCCTTGTGAACTAGGGTAACAGAGGGCTTGTTGTTGTCGATCGCATATTGTATCGCAGCTCGGATCAGTCGCTTAGATCCCGTAGGCGAGATTGGCTTTACGCCCAATGCTGTGGTGTCGGGGAATCGAATAGATGTAACACCAAGCTCGTTCTGAAGAAAATCACGAAGCTTTGCTACTTCGTCTGTTCCAGATTCGAATTCAATTCCTGCGTAGATATCCTCTGAGTTCTCACGGTAGATGATCATATCTACCTCTTCGGGCGCCTTGACAGGAGAGGGTACTCCATCGAAGTGTCTTACGGGCCGAATGCAAGCAAAGAGATCTAGCTTTTGTCTTAGCGCTACATTTAATGATCTCATGCCTCCACCGACAGGTGTCGTGAGGGGACCTTTGATCGAAACTAGATAGTGGCTTATCGCGGTTAGCGTGTCCTCTGGTAGCCACTCATCAAAAGTGTTTTTTGCTTTTTCGCCAGCGTAGATTTCAAACCATGAAATTTTCCGCTCACCACTGTAAGCTTTTTCGACTGCTCCATCTAATGCGTGCGAGGTGGCTTTCCATATATCAACGCCGATCCCATCTCCTTCAATGAATGGAATTATAGGGTTGTTGGGAACGTTGAGCTTTCCGTTTTCTTGGGTAATCTCTTGCCCCTCGGTGGGCATAGCTAGTTTTTTAAATAGACTCATTTAGTTGTTTTCGCTTTCAGCCGTGATGTTAGTAGTGTTATTAATTTCTGTCGCAAAGTAGATTTGGACTCTCAAGTGGATAGCCAAAAGTTACAAAGGAGAGTTGTTTCGTCGGAATTTACAATCTGCCAAAGATGGATCGAAATCTTAGTTCCCAAACTTTCATTATAGCCTCTCCAATGATAGCCTTATTCATTTTCGATGTCCCTTGCACTCGCTCTGTAAATATGATAGGGATCTCTGTTATATTGTGACCCAACTTCCAGGCGCGATAGTTTACCTCAATTTGGAATGAGTAGCCATTAGAGTTAATCTGATCCAAATTGAGCGATTCGATTACTGCCCTTGATATACACTTGAATCCTGCTGTCACATCTTTGATCTTCATTCGAGTAATCATTCGAGTATACATTCCTGCACCATAGGAGAGGAGTAAGCGGTTCAGTGGCCAATTGACAATTCCAAAGCCCTCGATATAGCGAGAACCGATTACCATATCGTAGCCACTTAGGCCTTTTTCTAGAAGTCGCAAAAGATCATCAGGATCATGCGAAAAGTCGGCATCCATTTGGAGGATCCAATTGTAGCTACGTTCCAAAGCGAATCTGAATCCAGTTACGTAGGCCGTCCCTAGACCAAGTTTCCCTTCGCGTTCTATCATGTGAATTCTCTGACTGAACTTGCTCTGGAGTTCGCGAACAACCTTAGCTGTACCGTCAGGGGAACCGTCTTCGATAACGAGGACGTCAAAAGAAGGAGAGAGACCCATCACGTGGTCAAGTATGGCAGCAATGTTTGCTACCTCATTGAAGGTCGGGATGATGACAAGGCAATCTGGTGTTTGCCCGTCTCGACTGTCAAGATCGTGATTTGGGTTCATATGCAGACGACTGGGGTCGCCTTGTTCCGAAAGACAAAGGGCAATGCCGGTAGTTATCCGACTTAGATGTCTCGAGAACGTAGAAACTCTAGAGTAAGATCCGCCAGTTCAGGAGGAGCGGAGATATTTCGCGCGTCTTCCAGCAATCCAAGGGTCTCTTTGTAGCTGTCGAAATAGGCAGAACATCTCTTGCAGAAAGAAATGTGCTCCTCAAACTGCGTTTTAGTTTTCACATCTAACCGATCCTCCAGATAGTCCAGAAGGAAGGAATCTACTTTTTCGCAATTAGGTGCTTGGCCGGTCATTAGCTTGATAAGGTTTTTAATCATCTCAATAAGGCGACTAACGCCTGCCTTGCTCTATGTAAACGGACTCGAACAGCGCCTTCGCTTATGTCGAGTATTTCCGCGGTTTCTTCGGTGCTTAGTTCCTCAAGGTCTCGAAGCGTTACAACAGTTTTGTAATCCTCTGGGAGTCGATCTATGGCCTTGTGCAACATGTTAATCTTCTCCTTTTGCTCCATCTGTCCAAGCGGACTCAATTGTGAACCCGATCGGAGGCCAAGAAAATTGTAACTCGGGATTAGTTGATCGAACTCTCTTTCTCCTATGGATTCAACCCTTTTCGATTTTCTAAGATGAGCTCGCGCGAGGTTGACTCCAATAGCACAAAGCCAGGTAGAGACTTTGGACTCTCCTCGAAATGAATCGAAATTCTTGAGTGCTTGATAAAAGGTTTCTTGAGTTAAACTCTGTGCTTCGTCAAGGTCTGATATTAATCTCGCAATACAGCGAAAGACCCTAGCACTTTCTGCACGGACCAGTTTGTCAAGCTCTGCGGGATCTCTCCTTTTGAGTGCCTCTACATCGTAGAGCTTTGAATTGTAATCTGCCTCTGCCAAGCTTTTAGCCATTGTTGAATTTGCTGGATAATACTCTTTGTAGATCGAAATACGAAAAACTCGTCTTGCCTGACTTAATATTTGATCGATCAGACCTCTATCCGTATTATAGTAAGCTCTCATGACGACAGAAAAGTCACGAAAAGGTCACTTTCCTAAAGGAAACGATCTCTTATCATCATGATTCAATCCCTTTTGAGGAAAAAGAGTTTATCTACGAAATAATTTATGGCTAAAACGGCTTCATCGACTAAAAAGAAAACAAGCAGTGCAACAAAGACCGTTGCATCGCGAAGCAAGACAAAAGCAACTGCATCCAAGGCAAGAAGGGCAAAAGCACCTGTAAAGAAGGCACCTGCGAAGAAGGTTGTCGCGAAAAAGGTAGTATCGAAAAAGGCAACAACAAGAAAGCCCGTCGTCCGAAAAACCGCAGCCAAAAAAGCCAGCCCTGTCGCCAAAAAGACAGTAGCTCGAAAAGCAGCAAGCAAGACGACGACTGCAAAGAAAGCAGTAGCGAGGAAAGCAAGTGCTAGCAAGAAAGCAAAGAAAACACTTGTCAGCTTAGAGAACGAACAATTTACCTTCCGGCATTATAAAGATGTCAATGCAACGCACGAAGATTTAGGTCTTTCCGAGAAAGACGTGATGGACATGTACACCAGCATGGTTCTTCAGCGTCGATTCGAAGAAAGAGCTGCTCAGATGTATGGTCAGCAAAAGATTGGTGGCTTCCTCCACCTTTACATCGGGCAAGAGGCTGTTTCTACCGGTTCAGCCTGGGCAACAACACGCCAGGATGCCTTTATTACTGCCTACAGAGACCATGGAATTGGTCTTGCATTGGGAATGACAGCCAACGAATGTATGGCCGAACTCTTTGGCAAGGTTGATGGCTGTTCAAAAGGGAAAGGAGGATCGATGCACTATTTCGACAAGAAAAATAACTTTCTTGGAGGTCATGGAATAGTTGGTGGACAAATACCCTTAGGTGTTGGTGCGTCTTTTGCGCAGAAGTATAAAGGGACAGACAATGTAACCCTGACCTATTTTGGCGATGGTGCCATTCAGCAGGGAGCATTCCACGAGGCTGCGAATCTAGCTGGGCTATATAAGCTTCCTTCTATTCTGATTTGTGAGAATAATCTCTATGGAATGGGCACTTCTGTCGAGCGTTCGTCTGCCGTAACGGATCTATATAAAAGAGCCGTGGCCTACAATATGCACGGTGCCGTTTGTGACGGTATGGATGTATTCGTTGTCTACCAAGCTATCAAAGAGCTCAAGGAATTAGCTTCTCAAGGCCAACCTTGCTTGTTAGAAATGAGGACCTACCGATATAGAGGACACTCTATGTCTGACCCGCAAAAGTATAGAACGAAGGAAGAGATGGATGAGCGTAAAGGTGAGGATCCAATCCTACAGCTCAAGTCCTATATACTCGGTCGAAAAATTGCTAGCCTCAAAACACTAGATAAGATTGACGACGATGCAAAAGAAGAGGTGCTGGAGTCTGTCAAGTTCGCGGATGCAAGCGAAATGCCATCCGAGGACGCCATGTACGAGAACGTATATGCGGACGACAACTTCCCATTCCTTCGATAGACCAAAATTAAAGTACAGGTAAAGAATTAGAAATGGCTGAATTACAATTAAGAGAAGCTCTTCGCGCAGCGATGGTTGAGGAGATGGACCGTGATGAGGACATCTTCCTCATCGGGGAGGA
Source organism: Rhodothermales bacterium (assembly GCA_965250215.1). Classification (GTDB taxonomy): domain Bacteria; phylum Bacteroidota; class Rhodothermia; order Rhodothermales; family DATKEJ01; genus CBDFNN01. The sequence continues at coordinate 2,312,949 of CBDFNN010000004.1, forward strand.
AGTATCCCAGTACAATGGGGCTTACAAAGTCTCTCAAGGTATGCTCGATCGCTTTGGTGAGAAAAGGGTCATAGATAGCCCGATCTCCGAATCCGGTTTCGCCGGCCTCGGACTGGGTGCTGCTATGATGGGTCTTCGACCTATCGTGGAATTTATGACATGGAATTTTTCCTTTGTTTGCTTTGACCAAATCAAGTCAAATGCAGCAAAGGTTCGATATATGTCTGGAGGGCAGTATGGAACGCCTATTGTGTTTAGAGGACCAAACGGAGCTGCCGGCCAGCTTGGAGCGACTCACTCAAATTCAACAGAGTCCTTATTCGCTACTATTCCTGGCTTGATTATAATTTCGATTTCAAATCCAGACGACGCAAAGGGTCTTTTGAAATCTGCCATCAGGAGTGACGATCCCGTTCTCTTTATGGAAAGTGAAGTGATGTATGGTTTGAAGGGTGAAGTGTCTGACGCACCCGATTACTTGATTCCTATTGGAAAGGGCAGAATTGGCCGTGAGGGTTCAGATGTAACATTGGTAGCTCATAACAAAGCTTACTGGACGGCCATGGAAGCGGCGAGAGTGCTGGAGCTGGATGGTATATCTGCTGAGGTCATTGACCCCAGAACTATTCGTCCAATGGACTGGGATATGATCACGGATTCAGTCAAAAAGACGAATCGATTGGTCGTAGTTGATGAAAGTACGCCTTTCGCAAGTATAGCTTCTGAGATAGCATTCCAGGTGCAACAGCGCGCATTCGATCATCTCGATGCACCGGTAGCAAGGGTCACAAACCGTGATACTCCTGCTCCTTATGCGAAGAATCTAATCGATATTTACATCCCGACGGTAAAGGACATCGTTGATGCGAGTAAAAGCGTCCTTTACGTCTAGTGTCAATTATTATTAATATTTAAAAACAGAAATCGATGGCTATTGCGGTTGAAATGCCGAAGATGAGTGACACGATGGTAGAAGGTGTCCTCGTGGAATGGTCTGTGAACGAAGGAGACAAAGTATCCTCTGGTGATATTATTGCTCAAGTTGAGACAGACAAGGCGACAATGGACCTTGAAGCATACGACGATGGCGTGTTGCTAAAACAGGTTGCTTCGGAAGGTGATGCAATTGAGATTGGTGGACTTATTGCTATTCTCGGGAAGGCTGGAGAAGATGTCTCTGAGATATTGGCAAAATATGCTGGCGGAGTGCCGGCCAAGCAGACAGTCTCTGAGTCAAAAGATGTATCCGAATCATCGGCAGAATCAAGTCCAGTCTCTGAAGCAAGTTCGAGCTCTGCTGAGCCAGTGGCCAGTAGCAATGGACGAATCAAAGTATCTCCTCTTGCTCGCAAGATGGCGGCTGACAAAGGACTGTCTCTTTCTTCCATAAGTGGGTCAGGTCCTGACGGTAGAATCGTCAGACGAGATGTTGAAGGCGCGTCGCCTGCTTCTTCTTCAACAAGCACCGCTCCTGTGACAAGTTCACAAGCCTTGGTAAGAATGTCAGGTGGAGTTCAGGATGTAGCCTTGACTCAAATGCGGAAAACCATTGCTCGTCGACTAGCCGAGAGCAAGTTTGGTGCACCACATTTCTATTTGAGCATGGATGTCGACATGGCTCAGACAGTCGAGATGCGGGGTCGGATAAACGAAGAGGGAGCGAGGAGAGGTCTTCCAAAGATTTCCTTTAATGACATTATTGTCAAAGCCTGTGCCCACGCTCTTAGGATTCATCCCGAGGTCAACTCATCTTACTTGGAGACAGAAGGTGTGATAAGGCAATATGAAGACATCCACGTAGCCGTAGCCGTTGCTGTAGCTGAAGGACTCGTCACGCCGGTTGTTCGGCATACGGATCGAATTGGTCTGGCAGAAATTGCAGGTACGATTAACGATTTGGCTTCTCGTGCCAAGACCAAGAAATTGGGACTCGATGAAATGCAGGGATCGACCTTCACTACAAGTAATCTTGGTATGTTCGGCATCCGTGAGTTCACAGCAATTATAAACCCGCCAAATGCATGTATCCTGGCGATCGGAGCTGTTAGAGATGAGGCCGTCGTTCGCGGTGGTCAGGTAGTTGCAGGCAAAACCATGACGGTTACATTGTCTTGCGATCACAGGGTCGTAGATGGAGCTGTCGGCTCTGCCTTCCTTGTTACCTTGAAAGGATTGTTAGAAGACCCAGCAAGAATGTTGATCTAGTTTACCCAGCTGATCTGGATGTTCTGACTGAAAATTTGAGCGGATCGAGACATTGAGTATTGTCTTGGTCCGCTTTTTATTTGATGCCTATCAAAGAGTAAGACTGGTAATAAATTGATGCGCAATGTCTCCAACTTGAACAGTAAAAAATAATTGTGCCCTTCTCAGATAGTTAAACATAGATCTCGCAAGACAACTGAAAAGTCCCGTGGGCCAGAAAAGTCAGACTCCTAGCAAAGCTACATAAGCCATCATGAATACCCTGAAATTAGAAATTCCCAATAGATTTGGTCAGAGCCTCTCAGCAAATCTTGATCTGCCAGACAGCGGCTCACCTCACACATTCGGAATTTTTGCTCACTGTTTTACCTGCTCGAAAGATTTACGTGCTTCGAGAGAAATAAGCAGGGGTCTTGTTGAGTCTGGGTGCGGAATTCTTCGCTTTGATTTTACTGGATTAGGACATTCGACCGGAGAATTTGCCGATACCAATTTTGGATCCAATGTTTCGGACCTGATTGATGTCAGTGAATATCTGACCCAAAACTATGCGGCACCGAGTATTCTAATTGGACATTCATTGGGTGGAGCGGCTGTTCTCCAGGCGGCTCGACACATCGAAAGTGGCAAGGCCATCGTAACGATAGGAAGTCCCGCGGATCCAGCGCACATCGAGCACTTGCTCACGGAAAAGAAAGATGAAATTGAGGGAAAAGGTGAAGCCAATGTTATTCTGGCAGGAAGGGAGTTTACTATCAAAAAACAGTTTTTGGATGATCTTCGAGATAATAAGCTAGAACGAGAGATAGAGACTTCTGGGCAAGCCATATTGATCATGCATGCACCAGGAGATCAGGTTGTCGGAATTGAAAATGCACAGCGTCTATATCACGCCGCAATGCATCCTAAAAGTTTTATTTCCTTGGATGGAGCAGATCACTTGTTGACCCAAAGAGACGATTCCCGATATGCGGCTGGCGTGATAGCCGCTTGGGCCGTAAAATACCTATCGAAGGATACACAGGCGACGAAAGAGTCAGGCGAAGAAGAGCAGGGTGTGGTTCGAGTGAGTAATTCTGGTCCAAAGTATACAACGAGAGTAAAGTCGGCTGGGCATTCATTTCTTATTGATGAACCACTATCCTTGGGTGGAGACGACATCGGTGCAACGCCTTACGGTCACCTGCTTGCTGCGCTTGGTGCTTGCACGGCGATTACGCTAAGAATGTATGCCAATAGAAAAGAGTGGAATATTGGTTCGATCGATGTCGAACTTAGCCATTCCAAAGTTCACGCGAAGGATTGTCAAGATTGCGAATCAAAAGAAGGTCAAATCAATTTGATGACGAGGTCTATTAGATTCAGTGGCACCTTGGATGACAAGCAGAAAGAAAGAATGCTATACATTGCCGGCCGATGTCCTGTGCACCGAACCCTCGAAGGTCAAATAGAAGTCAAGACTGCCTTGAATGAATAGAGAAATAATTCCTAATGGAGCTCAATTCAATTATTCCCTGAGGTGTCCGAATTGCAGAATTGAGTACCATTTTTGAAATGGCGTTACCCAAGACCAGGTCTGAACTGCGAAGCAAGCTAAATCATCAGGCGCTCACTGCAATCCGCCGGTAGAGTTTCGTAACGACCTCCGGGAGTTGGTGATGCTTGGTCAGGATGCTGTAGTGGTTGACTCCAAACATCCGCGGCAGATAATACCGGGCCTCTTCTTCAATGGCTACAGCGTAGCTTTCGATGTGATTTTGGTGCAGTTCCTTGAGGGCCTGTTTGATGTCCTGTACGCCATAGTTTCCCTCGTAGCGATCGTAGTCGTTGGGCTTACCATCCGATAGCAGGATGACCCAACGTGATCGAGAGGGCTGTTTGCCGAGCAGAAAGCCGGCGTGGCGGATGGCGGGGCCTATCCGCGTAAACCCCTGGGGTGAAATCGCTCCAACATTTCTGCGTGCTTTTTTCCAGTCGTCCTTGAAATGCTTGAGCGTCACGTACGAGCAATAATTCCTTGTCTTGGAAAAAAAACCGTCGATCTGGAAATCGATGTCAAATTCCGAAAATACTTCCCCCAACACGATGGCAGCTTGTTTTTCGATATCAATGACCCGTTGTCCGCCGACATAGCTGTCTCCCGATAGGCTCAGATCAATCAAAAACAGGATAGACAAATCTTTCCTGCGTTTCCGTTTAGAGATATAAATATTTTCGTTCGGACTGACATTGGATTTAATATCTACGCACATGTCCAAAACCTGATCGAAGTCAAAGTGATCTCCATGACTGACCCGATTAACTCTAGTGGATGCGTTGTAGAAGTGAACCAAATTTCGTTTGAGTGCCTTGATAATATTTCGACTGTCTAGCACAGTTTTAGAGGCGTAATCACTTTTGTACGACTTGAATAGCAAGGGATACACTCGGCAGTGATCCTTCCTGTACCGACCAGCCGAACCATTCCATTCGGGATAGGAATAATAGAATCCTTTCTCTTTCAGCGCCTTGCTTTCCGCGATGGACAACTGCCCAGAAAAGTCAGCTTTGTAAACCGAGTGCACAACATCATCTACTCTGACAGTGTGTTTGAGATTTAACTCATCCAGCGCGTGGGCGTCATTCTGCAAGTTGTCCTCGCCCTCAAAATCCCGCCAGATGTCATCAAATTCCTCGGCAGTCTCGATCTTTTCGAAGTAATGTTGCAGTGTAAATTCTTCTTGTTTCTCGTTGTCGACCTGTATGGTCGTCATTTCTTCCACAGGCTTGGACTCAATCTCGGTGGTTATTTCGCCGCCAAGCGATTTGCCGATCAGATCACTTGTATGCTCTAGCTCTGATGCACCCAGAAGTGTGTCATCATGCATCCATTTCCCATACAGCCAGTAATCCTCCACTTCCTCAAAACCAATAAGCTCTTCGTGTAGCTTTCGGAAATGAACAAATTCCCGCTCAAGCGAATCCATGACCTCACCCGCGCTTTCATGGGCCGCCTTCCTGGCCTCGTCCTGCGAAATTTTGTTGCTGCTATTAAGCTGCAATAACTTTTGGTGACTCAGAAAAAAGACGCGGTAGAGATAATGCTTAAAATTCAGCTCAAGCGAGGGGAATCGATTGGCTTTTTCCGGCAGGTAAAATGTATCGCCTTTCCATCCGCCCTCGTTGACGGCCGGCAATAACTCGATCGGAGCAGAGGTTAGGGCCCGTGCAACAATGGTTAGCCGGGGAGCCATATCCTTCAGAAATACGGCATCTATATTTTCTGTCTCTACCCTTTTTCGTTTTTGCCAAAGGACGAGGCGCTTAAAAAGGGCTTCACCAATTTCCATGACTCAGATGGCGAGGTAGGCGATGTCTTCGAGCGCTTGAACAGTGTCTTCGTCGTCGGACAGCGGTTCGAGGATCGCAACTTTAACGGCCAGTCTTGGCTGGAGTCCGGTCTGTATTAGCTTCGCCGCATAGACGAGCAGTCTTGTCGACGCAGTCTCTGACAAGCCCAGCTCTGTCAGATTCCGAATCTTATTTCCGACCGTCACCAGTTTGGCTGCCGTAGCAGCATCCACACCTGATTCGCCTATCAGAATCTCATTTTCGATTTTCTCGGTCGGATACTTAAAAGTAATCGAGACAAATCGCTGTCTGGTCGAAGGCTTGAGTTCCTTGAATCCCTTTTGGTAACCAGGATTGTAGGAACCTAATAACATAAAATCAGGATGAGCTTCGATTTCACTCCCAAGCTTGTCGATAAACAGCGTTCGGCGATAGTCAGTCAGGGAGTGGATAGCCACGAGTATATCGGGACGAGCCTCGGCTATTTCGTCCAGATATATAAAACTTCCCTCCTTGGCTGCCCGGGTGAGCGGCCCGTCCACCCAAATAGTATCTGCACCGCGGATGATGTACCGGCCAATAAGGTCTGTCGACGACGTTTCCTCATGACAGGTTACCGTGAGTAATGGCTTATCCGATTGATAAGCCATGTACTCAACGAATCTGGATTTTCCGGTTCCAGTTGGTCCCTTCAGTAAAAGCGGAAGTTTATTTCGGAAGCTGTGTTCGAAGACATCAGTTTCTTTTCCGATTTTCAAGTAGTAGGGTTCTTCGGCAATTTTCAAATGCGGACTCTATTCGGTTGCTGATACAAAAACGTCTTCGGTATTTTCGATCGCCTCTTCACGGGGCTTTCCGTACTTCAAAAAGTCGACGATGTAGAGACCGACTCCGAATGTGAACAAGGAAGCAGCCGCGAGCATCACAATAAAGTGAACGGACAGCTCATTCTGGGCGTCCATGAAATTCATCCCGACCTTTCTCTCCAGATAAACTTGGCCTACGCCGGCGGCGGCAAGCGCGGTAGTCATTCCTAGCATACCGATATTCGCACACCAGAACGCGATCTGTCCACGTGTATTATTGTACAATTTCCGTCCAGTCATTAGTGGCAATGCATAGGAGATCATGGCAAAGACCAGCATTCCGTAGGCTCCCCAGAATGCGAGGTGGGCGTGCATGGCGGTTATCAAGGTCCCATGGGTCCACAGATTTACCTGTGGTAGAGTGTGAGCTACGCCCAGCAATCCCGCGCCTACAAAGGATGTAATTGCGCATCCAAGTGTCCAGTACAAAGCGATTGTATTGGGATGCTTCTTGCCACCTTTCCGGTACATCGAAAAGGCAAAGAGCGCCATGGCCAAAAAGGCCAGCGGCTCCAGTGCCGAAAAAATACCACCTATCAAAAGCCAGTACTCAGGCGCACCAATGAAATAATAGTGGTGACCCGTTCCTAGGATGCCAGAAATGAAGGTAAGACCTATAATGACATACAGCCATTTTTCGATAACCTCACGATCGACACCCGTCAGTTTTATGAGGAGAAAGGCAAGGATACCACCCATGATGAGTTCCCAAACACCTTCAACCCAGAGGTGGACTACCCACCAGCGGAAAAACGAATCCATAGTCTGGTTGTCAAACGCGATCATGCCGGGCAAGTAGAGGAGGGCGGCAAAGACGAGTCCCATGACTAGAACCAAGGACGTGGTTGTCCGCTGTTTCCCCTTCCAAAGTGTCGCTAACAGAATCCCCAAGAACAGCAAGACATTAACTACAACGAGATAGTCAAGCGGTCTCGGAATCTCCAGCAATTTACGGCCTTCCCACCAGTTGAAATGAAAGCCTATTACGGCTGCAACGCCGACTGCGGCAAAGCTCCAGAACTGAAGTTTGGCCAGACCGACCGAAGCCAACTCACGCTGTGATTCTTCCGGAATGATGTAATAGGCAGCTCCCATGAATCCAGAGAGGAGCCAGACTATTAGGAGGTTGGTATGAGTCGCACGTGCTACGTTAAACGGAATGATGGCGTGGAACCACTCATCAAAGCCAATTCGGGCAAATCCCATGATGAATCCGTAAACGATCTGCAGGACCAATAGGAGCATGCAGAGAGCGAAAAATAGGTAGGCGACTTTTTGTGATTTGTATTTCATTATTGTCCCCCGGTGTCTAAGTATTTTTTGAGATTGGGTTCAGGTGGGAAGCCGTTCAGATCAATTTCTCCACACCATTTAAGAAAGGCCACGACGGCCTCTGCGTCCGCCTCGCTCATTTTGTAGGCCACCATTTGTCTTCCCTTGGGCGCCCAAGGCACTGGCGACATCATGATAGATTTGATGATCGCTGGTCCGACCCGTTCATACGACTTTGTGAGTTCGGGCGCATAATAAGCGCCTTCTCCCAGGAGGGTATGACAACCCATACAGTTGTTCCTTTCCCAGATTCCTTTGCCGCGAACGACTTCCTCGGTGATTTCTTGGTCATTGGTCTGTTCAGGGACCGTTTTAAAGATCGTATGCCAAGAAAGTCCGAGAAATATCGCGAACGATATGATCGTGCCTCCAAAGAAAAAGATCTGCGCTTGCTTTTTTGATAACATGGGCGTCTTCGTTTGATGAATGGAATGAGATTCCAAGATGGCGCCCTGCATGTTGCGCGTGCAGGTAAATCTGACGGAAGGTCAAAGATGTGCTTGTTTCATCCCGACCGCAATTCGAGCGGATATTTCGAATGCAGGTGCACCTAATGTTGGATGATTGGAATCATATCCCAAACCTTCTGTACTGTTGCCAATGATAGGCACGGCAACACTATGAAAAGAGTCTTCGGTCTTAATTTAACGCAGATCTCACAGAAGGACTACTTGGGTTCTTGAATCTGGATGCAAGCTCTGGATGCTGGATTAAGACCGAGATGGCTGGTCAGATCCAAACATAGAAAAATCGGAATATCGATTCAATCGATGTTGAGCGCGGTCAATCAAATGCTCATGCTGACGATTGTCAAAATTGCGAATCAAAAGGAGATCAGATCGATTTGATGAGGAGGTCGATGACAAGCAGAATGAGAGACTGCTTTATATACCCAGCCGATGTCCAGTGCAATGAACTCTCGAAGGTCAAATTGAAGAAAAAACCCATTTGAATGAATAGCGATAACAAATTCCCGACCGAAGCCCTCGATTTTACTAGAATCGAGTCGTCAGAAATGGAAAAACGTGCAGATGAATTCTACGCTCTATTAGAAAGAAGGCGATCTGTCCGTTTTTTCTCAGATCAAGCCGTGGACAGAAACCTAATAGAGAAGGCCATAATGACTGCCTCTACAGCTCCAAGTGGCGCTCATAAGCAGCCCTGGCACTTCGTCGCGATAAATGACCCTGAATTAAAGAAAGAGATAAGGGTTCAAGCTGAAGAGGAAGAGAAAGAAAGCTACAATGGAAGAATGTCGCAGGAATGGCTCAAAGATCTTGAACCTATCGGGACCGACTGGAGAAAACCTTTTCTCGAAATCGTTCCGTGGATCGTCATTTGTTTCGTTAAGCCGTTTGAAATCGACAGTGAAGGGAAAAGGCACAAGAACTACTATGTGCCTGAGAGTTGTGGAATCGCCTGTGGAATGTTCATCTCAGCGATTCACAATATGGGCCTTGCGACTCTGACTCATACTCCGAGTCCGATGAAATTTCTGAACTCCATCGTCGGCCGACCCTCTCATGAGCGACCATTTATCCTTTTTCCCGTGGGATATCCTTCCTCAGACGCTACTGTCCCTGTTCTTGAGAGAAAGAGTTTGGATGAAGTTGTGCAGTGGAATCGAGGCTGAGAGACAAGGGAACTCTCAGTGGAGGAGGGTGTGCTAAATGCACAATTCGTTGACAGCGATTTTCATTGATCGCCGATCAAGAATTAGCCTAATATATCAGCTCTTTTTAAGAGATATTACCAAAGGTTTTTGAACCAATTCCGGAAGATAATTTCAGCAAGCTTGTCGCTTGCTTTTTTCACGCTCATGCTAGTTCAGAGCGCGAATGGAGGTGTGCTAATTGTTATCGAAAACGAGGAAGAATCGACTGAGATAGGCGCCCAGGCTCATCAGACAAAGTCCTCAGAGACAATAATATCAGCAAATCTTCTCATCTCTCCGATCCTAAGTAGTGTTGTCGCGAAGAAGACAGCCAAGGACATAGATCTTTTGGATAGTAGCCTCGAAAATCGAAATATATTATATATTTCGCCTATAGAAGTATTTTCTTATACAAGTCTCGTAAGTGATTGGGCTCCAATAGGTTCACAAACCCATATTGGCTCAATCTCCCCATCTGGCCCATAGGCACGTCGGCATTCTCGACAAACTATAAGAGCAGCTGCTCTTTACCCACTACCTAACCCTCTTACACATAATAAAATGCGTGATAACGGATTTAAAATCCTGTGCCTGGTCTTTTTCTTAGGCCTATCAGGTTACTATCTCTTTCCAAGCTGGCAGAACTATAGCCTGAACAAAGAAAGAAACTCATTGACTGGGGACGATCTAGAGACATTTGACGATGAAAATCTTCAAAAGCTGACATCAGCGAAAGAAAGGTCACTAAAGCTAGGTCTGGATCTTCAAGGTGGCATGCTCGCGACTTTGGAGGTTCAATTGGATAAGCTACTTGGTGAACTTGCAACAGATAAAGATGCTGCTTTCAACGAAGTGTTGGCAGAATCCGCCGAAGAAGCTGCCGCATCTGGAGCTGATCTAGTTGACCTGTTCCAAAGCAAGTTCGAAGCCCGTGACCCAGATGCCCGACTTTCTCGATATTTCAGAAGCTCGTCGGCAAATATTACTCGCCGATCAACAAATGACGAGGTTGCTTCATTTCTCCAGTCTGAATCAGGGAATGCAGTCGATCGAGCGATCGAGATTATTCGTGACCGGGTTGATAGATTTGGTGTAACTGAGCCATCTATTCAAAAGCAAGGGACAAGACGAGTTATAGTTGAGCTCCCGGGCGTTGAAGATGCTCAGCGAGTCCGAAATTTGCTTAAAGGAACAGCCAAATTGGAATTCAGGCTCATGATTGATCCTTCACAGTCCCAAGGCGCTATCGGCAGGATCGTAAACTACTACGAACAACAAGCAGCGCCAGATTCTGTGGCGACAGACTCAAGCGCAGTTGATGGTGAAATTGCTGTTGCAGAGGAGGACACCACCTTCGACATCTCAGAAATCACAGAGGAAAGTCTTGCGATCGAGGAATCAAGCAATCTCCTATTGAGAGTATTCGAGCCTAGTGCCGGAGACGTGCAACTAGGCCGTGCTTTGGCGAGAGATACCGCAGCTGCTAGGGCTCTTCTTTTTGCAGATGAGGTCAGAGGATTCTTGCCCAGTGATATCGACTTGATGTGGACAGCAAATCCAATTGGAACGGATGAAGCGGGACGAGAAGTATTCACGGCTTTAGGAGTCAAAAAAAACACCGAGCTAAGCGGAGAAACGATCGTTGAAGCCAGCGCCGAAATTGATCAGTACACTGCCAGTCCTCAGGTCGCGATGGAGATGAACTCCGAAGGAGCGACTACCTGGGCACGTGTAACTGGAGCCAATGTCAACAAAAAGATTGCCGTTGTAATGGACAACGTCGTCTATTCCTATCCCAACGTCGAAGGCAAGATTAGTGGCGGTAGGTCTCAAATCACAGGTCTCGAATCACTAGAAGAAGCCAATGACATCGTAACCGTACTAAAATCGGGTTCGCTTCCTGCGCCAGTCAGTATCGTCGGTGAATCTACCGTTGGACCGAGCTTAGGAGCGAAGTCCGTTAAGGCCGGTACTTGGTCTGTAATCGCTGGAATCTTACTTGTTGCGATCTTTATGATCTTCTATTACCAGACTGCTGGTTTGGTAGCAGATCTCGCTCTCGCCTTGAACATGGTTTTCATATTTGGAATACTAGCAGGCTTCAACGCCACTCTTACTCTTCCAGGAATTGCAGGTATCGTCCTTACAATTGGTATGGCGGTTGACGCCAACGTCCTCATTTTTGAACGTATACGCGAAGAGCAGGCATCAGGTAAAACGATAAAAGCTGCAATTCAAGGTGGCTATGCCAATGCCTTGAGTGCGATTTTAGACGCCAACATAACAACCTTTCTGGTTGCCGCCATTCTTTATAGTTTCGGAACGGGTCCTGTCAAGGGATTCGCTGTCACGCTTATGGCCGGTATCGTCTCTTCACTTTTCACTGCAATTATCGTCACGCGACTTGTTGTCGACTATATGGTCCAAGAGCGCAAGATGAAGATTTCAATAGGTTAATCGAATAAAGAATTACCGATATGAGAATATTTGAAAACACAAATATCGATTTCGTTGAAAGACGAAAGATAGGATATGTTATTTCCGGGGTACTCATTTTAGTGAGTGCTATTTCGCTCGCTACCTTTGGTTTGAAGCTTGGAATTGATTTTCAGTCAGGCTCTGAATTTGTCATTGAAACCGACATCGTCATACCCACGACTGACCTAAAGCAGGCTTTGGGGGACGTCTTGGAATCTGACGCGGAAATCAAGACTTATGGTAACGAAAGTACCCTCTTGGTCAGGACTACGGAAAAGGGAGATCTTGACTCCGTCCAGGGAATGATAACCGGGACGATGGAGAGTCAATTTTCTGGTTCCAATCCAAAGATGATTAAACGAGATAGTGTTGAGCCTCGCCTTTCTAGTGATATGAAACGAGGTGCGATTATGGCCGTCATTACATCTCTTCTCGTCATCTTTGGCTATATCCTGATTCGATTCGAATGGCGATTTGGAGTTGGCGCAGTTTTGGCACTTTCGCATGATGTGTTCATCACGCTCGGGCTTTTTGCACTCCTTCACAACTTCGTTCCGTTCTCTTTAGAGATTAATCAGGCTATTATCGCGGCCTTGCTCACGATCGTCGGTTACTCATTAAATGACACAGTAGTTGTTTTTGACCGAATTCGTGAGTATACAAGAGTATTCAAAACTCAAGCCTACGATAAGATGGTCAACAGATCAATCAATAGTACGCTCAGTCGCACCTTGGTGACGTCTGGAACCACGCTTATTGTAGTTTTGGTATTATTTTTCGCCGGCGGTGAGGTACTACGAGGATTTGCATTTGCACTCATTGTTGGTATCTTGGTCGGTACTTATTCGTCGATATTTGTAGCTTCGCCCGCGGTGCTTGAACTGAAAGCTTTAGCTGCAAAAAAATCGTAAAAATGTATTCTAGAAACCAATATGAATTACAAAGTTGATGAGCGTTATAACGCTGTAGTGATTTCCATGCGTGGAAACTTTATGGGCGGCCCAGATGGAAATGATCTGCGAGAAGATCTAAAAGAGCTTAAGGAAGCTGGGAAGTCAAATGTTGTTGTTGATTTAGGCAAAGTTAAGTTGATGAACTCAAGTGGAATCGGTACGCTGATCGCTGGAATGACCTCAATGAGAAATGCTGGCGGAGATCTTCGGCTTGCAAACGTAGCCGATCGGATCAAATCCTTGTTGGTAATTACCAAGTTAATCACAGTTTTCAAACACTTCGAGAGTGTAGAAGATGCACTTGCGAGTTATGAAGGAGACGCTTCAGCATAGAATTAATTGAAGCCAATTATTTATTGGAAGGCGATGGGTTTACCTGTCGCCTTTCCTTTGTTTATAAGCCACCCTTAACCCGGAAGAGATGCCGGTAACAATAGTAATAGGATCACAGTGGGGCGATGAGGGGAAAGGTAAAATTGTAGACCTTCTCAGCCCACAATTTGATTTCGTAGCGAGATACCAAGGAGGAGCTAACGCTGGTCACACAATCGCATGGGGCGACCAGAAGTTCGTACTTCACCTTGTACCGAGCGGGATATTCAATGAAGGAGTCGAATGCATTGTCGGCAACGGTGTTGTCGTAGATCCGATGTCCCTTCTTGAGGAAATCGAATTAGTCGAGAAAATCGGCTACCAAGTTGAGGGTCGACTTCATATTTCTCGAAGAGCCCATGTTATTTTTCCATTCCACCAAAGCAGGGATGCGTCTAGAGAAAAATCTTCTGGTAGTTCAAAGATCGGGACTACAAAAAAGGGTATAGGCCCTGCTTATGTAGATAAGCATATGCGATCCGGACTGCGCATGCATGATCTTGTTGATCAGGATAAATTGGTTCGGAAACTTCGTCCTCTTCTTGAGAGCAATAACGAATTCCTAAAATGGAAATTTGGTCATGAGCCAGTCGATGTTGGTTCCGTTTTGGACGAATACGTCGCAATTGGAAAGAGATTGAAATCCTATACAGCTGATACCATTCACATGCTTCACTCCGCGCTTGATGATGGTAAAAACGTTCTCGCAGAAGGAGCCCAAGGAGCACTTCTTGATATTGACTTCGGAACCTACCCCTACGTGACCTCGAGTCATCCGACTTCCGGTGGATCATGTGTTGGACTGGGTATACCTCCGAGCTCAATAGAAAGAGTCATTGGTATTACCAAGGCCTATCTGACACGTGTAGGCGAAGGTCCTTTTCCGACCGAGTTACATGACGAACTAGGAGAGAAAATAAGAGCTGAAGGTGCAGAGTTTGGCGCAACTACCGGCCGACCGAGAAGATGTGGCTGGATAGACATTCCGGCATTGAAATACTCCGCAAAATTAAGTGGTATTACAGAGCTGTCCATTACAAAGCTTGATGTATTGAGCGGGCTTGATCAAATTGGTGTTGCTACGTCCTATGACGGAGATCCGAGAGGAGCATTTCCAGCTTGTTGTGATGACTTGGCCGTGGTTAATCCAGACTACACAATGCTAAAGGGCTGGACCAATGATATCACATCGGCGGAGGAAATGAATGATCTTCCTCAAGCAGCTCACGACTATCTTGATTTCGTACAGAAAGAGTCGGGTGTTAAGATCTCTATGGTTTCTGTTGGGCCTAAGCGAAGTCAGACCCTAATGGTTGACGCTTCTTAGTTGAGCTCTTGCTCGGTGACGCTAAGCTTGGCTCTTCCATGGCAACAAGTGCTAATAAATTCTAGGCTGGATTTCTTCTGATTGGTCACGGCCAGAAGATGGAGCTAATTGTATGCTTCCGACGTCAGATGATTATCTGACTCTGATGACTGAACTGGGAGAATTGATTTGAATTCCTATCGACTTGCCGTAAATCTAAAATTAGGTCTCATATTGACCGCGGTATTGATTGCCGTGGGCTCCCTTTTCGTAACGAATTGGCTGACTTCGCAATTAAAGGAAAGAGAACAGCGAGTTATAAAGTTATACGCAGATGCTTTAGAGATTCTTTTGAATCCGCCTCCCAATGTTAATCCTTATCCGCAAGAATGGAGGGAGATGCAATCCGTGATTTCAAGTCTTAGATCGAACGAATCTTTGAGCGGTGGTAAGCTGAGTGTAGAGAAGCTAAACAGCTTTTTGGCAGCCTTACGTTGGGCCGAGAATATGCCAGCTTCCTCTGGTGAAATTGACTTCATTCTGAACAATTTTGTCTTCGAGAAATGGATACAAGTACCAGTAGTCATTACGGACCCCGAAACATCCGAAATTCATTCCTGGTCAATCGCTGGTTTTGATTCACTCAGGACGCTGGCAGACTCTAGTAAAGTTCTTGAGATAGCAAAGTCTTTTGATACAACTTATGAGCCCTTAGTCATCGAATTTGATGCTGGGAGTACAGGTAGTATATCCCAAGTTGCCCACTATGGTGAGTCCGACTTAGTAAAATGGTTGCGATATCTACCCTTCATCCAATTCTTCTTCGTTTCGTTATTTATTCTGGTTGGCTATCTGGGATTTTCCTACGTCAGGCGCAATGAGCAGAGTAATCTTTGGGTAGGAATGGCTAAGGAAGCGGCTCATCAGCTAGGAACACCCATATCGAGCCTGATGGGTTGGTCCGAAATCCTAAGAATGGACGAAAGCGCTTCAGTGCACAAAATTGCTGAAGAACTTGATAAGGATGTTGCGAGACTGCAGAGAGTAGCCAACAGGTTTTCGAAAATCGGATCTGAGCCCCTCCTTGAAAGAGTAGCTCTTGCACCAGCGATCAACCAGGTAGTCGAGTACATTCAGCGCAGGTTGCCTCAGATGAGCGAGCACGTTAGACTTGTTTCAGAAGTGCCGGAAGATATTTACGCCTTTCTCAATGTGGAACTCTTCGAGTGGGTTCTTGAGAATCTTGTCAAAAACGCAATTGACGCCTCCGGAGATAAGCCAGGAATTATTCGAGTCGAGGCGAAACAGATTGGGAGGAAAATATCAATACAGGTGATTGATCAAGGCAAGGGTATTTCGAAACGAAATGCTAAGCACATCTTCAGACCCGGATTCAGTACGAAGAAGAGAGGGTGGGGATTAGGTTTGAGTTTAGCTAAACGTATCGTGGAGGACTATCACGGGGGTGAGTTGGTCCTAGCGGAGTCGCGAGCCGGCAGAGGAACGACCTTTAGAATTGAATTGGATGCTGAAGCCAAGCTAATGAGCTAGCTACTGCTTGCAAGTAAGTCATCATGACACTCCACTTGATTTGGTATGCCGCCAAATGTCAGTGAAGAAACTCGTGAATATCAACTTCTCTAAGGAGAACGTTTTGGGTTGACACGAGACAACAAGACCGGATCTTCTGACGCTGTAACGGCCAGGAAAATAAAGGAGTACTCACGCCACATGACTGCCTGACTTCCTAGGGGGGCTCTCGCTACAACCAATTGATATTCCTCCGAAATGGTTTGAAGGATATTTTCCTCGATCTCCAAATCGATCAAATTATCATCCAGTACCCTATAGCTCAAGGTATACACAAGAATAGATCCACCAGCCCTGTCTTCGTAGATAAAAGCCGGCAGATCAAATCCTTCGACAATTTCTTGAATCCCTGCACCGCGTAAAGAGGCCTCGGAGATATGTGGAGGGGAGGCGTCCCACTCAAATTGACCTCGAATGAAATCCGTCAAAATTTGTGGGTCAGATGATTCGAAACTCGGCACTATTATATCAATTGATTCTACGGCTCGAGAAATCAAATCCGTTTTTATCTGTGGGCGTCGATCGGGGACCAAAAAGACGGCTAGACTTGAGACTAAAGAGACGGCCAGCAATAAGAGGAAGTACTTGATGACAGCTCTGTCTTTTTTAGGATGCTGGGACTCTGTAGCCATCGTTTGCTGTTCAATTGAATGCGCAGCCAATCTATTGATTCTCCAATCGGGGTCGATATTTGATGATCCTTCTTCCAATCTAGCTAAACAATATGTTGATCGGATCACCGCGCTTAATCGAGAACAAGGAAGCGGCGTCCTCTCCATTTACAGAAACTTCCAGAAATCCACTTGAGCCAAACAGCATTAGAATCTCACCTTTTTGAACGGAAGCATAGGTTTCCTCGATTCCGTCGACGATAGCTGACCCAACATAAGCCTTCAACTGAATTTTTTCTTCTTTTACGACTGGAATTCGCGGGTGGGATTCAAATTGAGCCCTAGATATGTTCGTGATGCAATTTCCAAATCGATCGATGTGAACCACCCAGCCTTGAATTCCCGCTCCGTCATTTATTGCTTTGACCCATCTTAATTCTGCGATTTTTTCGATCCTTGTACCCAATTGATCGATTGGGATGTCATTTGCTAAATGAGCTGCAATTGGACAAAAGATATCGCGACCGTGAAAGGTCTTGTCTGGGTTCTCAGTCCTCCAGTATCTGGGCTTGTCTAGATGATAAACTCGATAATGTCTAAGGTCGTTTTCGAGCGCCAAAGAAAACATACCGTTGTCTGGACCGATGAGAAAATAGGATCCACAGTCTATGGCTATCGGCATTCTTCCGGTCCCAACCTGGGGATCCACAATACATACATGAATGCTGCCCTCTGGGAAATGCGGAATCGTCTCTTTTAATAAGAGTGCGGCTTCCATGATATCGTGAGCAGCAATGTCGTGAGAAACATCTACAATCCTGATATCGGGAGCGAGATTTAGAATGACGCCCTTCATGACCCCGACATACCAGTCGCGATATCCGAAATCTGAAGAAAGTGTAATTAGTGGAGCCATAGTCATTTCAAGCTTATAAACTATGACCGATTCGGTTTAGATGGCATGATAAAAACATGAAACCTTGTAGTAACAGCATTTTGTCCAATTAGCTTTGCGAAATGAATTACATTCAATGCTATTCTGAAGAAGAAATGTTTGGGACTGATGCTTGAAGGCGAATTGGCAAGTAGTAGCGTGAGCTAGAGGTGTTAATTCCAGGCATGCAAACAGGAGAGGAGGAAGAAATGAAGAGAGTTATCAAGGTAGTAGAACGCAATCAGACTTAACCATCGATTTGAAAGACACCCACGCTATCGGAAAGAATGGAGAGGACCTAGCCGTTAAATTCCTCGAGGATTTAGGCTACAAAGTCATGGAGCGAAATTATCGCTACCAGAAGAATGAGATAGACATCATTTCATTCGAAGCACATGAGGACTACGAAAAAGGCGGACAGATTGTATTTGTCGAAGTGAAATACAGAAGCGGAGATCAATTTGGTAGTCCTGAAGAAAGTTTAAGTGAGGACCAGAAAAAAAGAATCTGGAAGGCTTCAGAGGCCTATCTCTATGAGACAAAGTTGGAAGGATCGCCCTGTAGATTCGATGTGATTGCAATCGACGGCAAGGGCGGAAGTGCCAAGATCAAACACTTCAAAGATGCCTTCTGGTTCTTTGGTGGCCGAGTAATGGGCTAGGAAATGAGAAAAAACAAGCTGACCAGTGAATCACTAAGTCCTGGTAAGCCAATGCTTCTTGCTCACGAGGGAGCTTGGGACATCCCAAAGAATGAACACGACAGCAATATGGACCTCAGGCTCTCAGGTTGAGGCAAAGGGTCCAAAGATAGGCCTGTCACTTAAGGAAGAAACTACTTAAGTGAATTCCTCCAGTGTTGTCTTCGATCATCACATGGTACATACCGATTGGAAGCCCATCAACATTGATATTCTGTTTCTTTCCTTTGACAGTTTTGACCACACGACCAAGGGAGTCATAGATGTCGAGTTGTCTTACATCAAGGTTCTGCGCTAGGGCAAAATTCACTTTTCGTGCAACCGGGTTAGGATAGGCAGAAGCGCTATTTAGACCGTAGTTGCGGGGAATATGGCCATCATTACTTGTCACGATATTTGAGCTAAGCACTGTACCGTCTGCCAATGCTGCATGAAACTGTAACTCAGCTCCGTTCTGGTTCGAGGCAGGATCCATGAATCCCGTAGTGAAAATCGCAACTGTTGAATTTTGTACTCCGCTCAAGTCAAGCAGATAACTGTCAAGGATGGTGTTATCGAAGGCGTTGACTCGGTCGAAAACCATGGGTCCTCGAGCTCTGGGTACATAGCCCGTGAAGTCTGAATATTGAAGAGGCCCGATAGTGCTGAGAATCGTTGAATCAGCCGAAGCCCAGATATTAAAGGCCGAAGCGTCTGTGACTCCGTTATAGAAGTAGACCCATGTCTTTTGAGGGTCTCCCGGAGGAATTATTCTTGCGCCAGGGTTTATTCGGAATTGCAAAGCTGTGGATCTCAATTCATTTGTATCCGGGTTCGGGGAAAATAGTGTCGTATCAACTACACCCCGAAGGAAAATGTTGAAAAGTCTCGCAGAGTCTGCCAAAGCTTTTTCAAATCGATATAGGGCTGCATCGGGTCCTTCTCCAGATCTAGAAACAGACAAGATGAACTCTATGTCGGTTGGAAGATCGATGTAAGATGTGGCCTGACGGAAACTCAATTGGCTTACCAAAACAGTATCGTTAACATAAATATCAACCTTCGTAAGGCTTGGATCAGCAGAGCCATGAATGAATTGAGCTTGAGCGGCCTGGGCAAGCGCAACATCGGAGCTTGACATGATAAAAAGGAGCATGGAAAAGGAGAGGAGTAGTCCCTTCATGGCAATTGCGGCGTGGATTTAATTGGTCGGCTTAAGAAAGTCGTGAGGAAGAGAGCAATATCTATTTGGCAGATATTTTGATCCCAAAAAGAAAGGATCTTGGGGGAGAAGGTTCAAAGAACCGCCCACCGAAAGCATTGATAACAATTGATCCGTTGTATTCCTCATTCAAGACATTTTCGATGGCGGCAAAGGGCCGAAGATTGATACGGCCTGTCTCAAATGGATAGGCCACATAAATATCGACAAGTTTAAAAGCTGACGATTCCGCATCATTTGCCGAATTGGTATACATTTTTGAGACTGACCTGAAATTTACTTTTCCAAGAATTGGATAAGCCTCGGTGGCAAAAGTCAAATTCACTTGGTTAGCTGGGACTCCTGGAATATTCGTCTTGCTTGAAGATTCGCTTAGCTCCTGCTCATATCTACCGTGTGAGAATGATCCAGAGATAGAATTGCCCGCTGAACTTGATAGAATAACTTGTCCTTCAATTCCCCGGTGGAAGGATTTTGCACCATTCCTGAAAAAGGTTCTGTCTTCGCCTCCTTCGACTTGGAAAGGGATAAGTCCGTCTTCTCCTCTGCTGTCGAAAAGGGCAATGTCGTATTCAATAAGAGATGATTGCGTTATTAGATTTCCCCGGGCTCCACCTTCGAAACTTGTCGTTTCTTGAGGAAGGAGATCCTGGTTGAAGCCACCAAGCAGTGTTGGGTTATTTACAAGCTCTGTGGTAGTTGGCACCTCGAATGAGCTTGAGATTCCAGCATAGATGACATGGCCGGTCGTGACCTCCAAACTCAAATTAGCGGCAGGATTGAAGGCAGAAAAAGATCTTGTTCCTGATTGATCTCCGTTTTCCTGGAGTCTGTCATCGGCTGAATAGGAGTACTGATCAAAGCGCGAGGAAAGAGCAAGAGATAAATTATTTAGTCGTAAGTTTGTAGTTGCGAAGCCAGCTACATAGCCAACTTTTTCTTGTTGATCCAGCCGTAATGGCTCTTCAGCGACTCCTTCATTATTGCCAAAGTTTTTGCGATTGTCCGACTGATATTGAGCATCAATTCCTATAGACCATCGCGCCTTAATTAGGCTTGCCTCTGAATCGACATGGTAAGCCAGTCTCGTTCCAACAGATCTTCGGTTAAGATCAATGAACGCGAAAGGAAGCGGGTTCTCCAAAGAACGAATGCCCCCAAATATTTGGGCTTCCAGAGAGGCATTGTGTAGGGATTTCTTCAGGACCAAACTAGAGATTAGGTGATCAAACTTTTTCCCGCTCCGTGTTTCGAAATTGCGAACATAAGCCTGTTCTCTATCCTCGTCTAGCAAAGATTGGGAGAGAGAGCCAGGATTATTTGACTCTGGTGTGTGAAGGAAGAAACTTTGTGATCTAAGGACGAGATCATCTGAAAGTTTGAATTCACCAAGAGCACTAAGCCTTGCTCTTTTGGTATCACTGTATTCTCTAAATCCCGAAAGGTCCAGATAGGAAGTTGCAAGTAGTATTTTATTGTCTCCGTCAATTCTGACGATTTTTGCCGAGCCTGTCTTCAAGCCAAAAGATCCGCCTGCAGCGGAAAGTTCTGTCCTTGATTTTTCTCCAAAGCCAGTGTAAAGAGAAAGAACGCCACCGCTTGAGTTTCCCCACATCGAACTTGCTGTGCCCCGCAATACTTCGACTCGATTAATTAGAGAGCTGTCAATGACATCTAGAACAGATTGACCATCAGGCATGGTCAGTGGTTGTCCATCTACTACGACTTTGATTCCTCTGACTCCGAAGGCTGATCTCCAACCAACTCCTCTCATTATTATTCTGTCTCCTACACTCGGGTTGAATCGCGGAGAGATGAATACACCAGGCAGTTGACCTGCAATATTCCTAAGCCCCAATTCTGAATATGGCCGATCGATTTCTTGTACCTCTCGAACTGCGACTGCAAAGCCGGCTGAATTCAGTTGATCTCGGCTTCTACTTGATTCTATGATTACTTCGGGCAGATCAACTTTTAAAGAGTCGGTCTCCTGAGCAAACAAGACATTCATCGCAATCAAGAAGGTGACTAGAATGTAGGTCGAAATGAATCTCCAGGGTTTGGGTGTTACCATGCTTTGCGTCGTTTCTCTTGTCGTAGGGATTCAGGAATTTTGCTTCCCCAAGGATTCCAAGATGTTCTCCTTGAGCTTCTAGCTTGTTGCCTAGGTTTTCTAGTTTCAGTCCGGGGTGTTGCTTGTTCGACTTCAGCAACAAAACTTGGTTCGATGGCTTTTTCTGGGAATGCAGGATCTAGGCTGAACTCAGGCCAGGAGTCGGCTGACGAGAGCTTGTCGATTGAAATGTCCGTATAGTAGAAGTCCAGAATGTCGCGATAGGAAAAGCCTCTGGCAGCCATGCCGCTGACTCCATATTGACAGACACCAACTCCATGACCAAATCCTTTTCCTCTAACGTGAAGAATGTCTCCAGATTCTTCAATTTCGAAGACGTTACTTCTGAAGCCCCGCCCTTCGATTAATTGGTTCATGCTTCTTCTCATTCGGGAGGCGGAAATGTTCTTACTTCTATTGTTTCCTCTCAGAACTACGGTCTGAACGTAGCCACCTTTTGCGATCTCTCCCAGTTCCACCTTTTTGATATCAATTCCGGATAATTTGGAAAGAATCTGAAAAGCCTCTTTCTTATTTAGATCGAGACTCCAATTATAGAAGGGTGAGTGTGCATCAAAAGGATCAGCTTTTCCACGAAGGTAAGGCATTGGTGCTGTGCCCCAAACATCCTCGTTATTGGCAGAATGCCCACCGCAGGTAGAGGAATAGACGGCCTCAATCATCCTTCCTTTATACATAACCACCTCACCACGTGTCTCGAAAGTAGCTTTTCTGGTTGCATAGTTTTCAGCTAATGCCCCACCATAGACCTGCGAGTATTCTGTATCGGTCAGCTCATAGCGAGAGCCAAAACTTCTTTTTGCAGCGAGAGCGTAAGTCCTCGCGATTACCGCTTGAGCCTTGATTCCTTCCATTTCTCGAAAGGGATACTCCCGTGCGATTACTCCGGATACATAATCTTCCAGATGAATTCGATTGGTAATCAAAAGATGTCTAGAATTACTCTCATAGTCCGGGCCCACTTCGATAATGCCTCGATACGGTCGATCTCGAAGTTCATTTGCACTTTTTCCATATCGAAGGTGGACAGGTGACCCATCTCTGGTTTTAAATCGGAGTTTTGAAGTCGAGAATTGACGTTCAGACCAGGAGACTTCCGTTTCGTTACCATTACCCATTAGAGATACGATCTGATTTTTCGAGATCAGAGCTTCCCTTTCTCCATTTGCTGGGTTAACTATTATCAGATTAGAAAGGGGTGAATAGATCTGAACAATTCTTGGATTCTGATTGTCTAGAACCCGGACGGTCAACGAATCCTGTCCCTCTAGGGTGTTCCAAGAGGACAAACACGAAACGAGTATTATAGCACATAGTCGCAAGACAATGGAGTCCAAGAAATTCTGATAGTATCTATCTAGTTGAATAAAGTAAATAGTCTGCGGTCCTTCGAGTGTTATAGAATGTCGTTCATTGTTGCCCGAAATTGATTGCTTGGCTGCTAACATAGATTATATGGACTATCTAGCTTGAGTTGCCTGTCTAGACTATCTTGCAAGCGGGTTTTATACAAATTTGATAGGATATATGCTTTCAGTTCACTGTATTGGATAAAAACGTAGAGTAAAGCAGGATTCGATTGGAAGAACTAAAACAGACATTTGATCTCACTTCATTCATGACCGGTGACACTTGGGGGAAGTTTCTTCTGAGTTGCCTAGTCGTTGTGGTTCTTTGGACTATTAGTAGGGTTACAAAGAAACTGCTAAGGAGGTCAATAAAGGATGAACAGCTACGGACCAAGTACTATTGGTCAAAGGGAATCTCCTACACCGTGTTCGCACTTTCTGTATTGCTGCTTAGCAACATATGGTTCAGTGGAATTGGATCAATTGGCACCTTCCTGGGCCTCATTGGCGCCGGCCTTGCAATAGCACTTCAAGACCCCATCGTTGACATCGTCGCTTGGATGTTCATCGCTATACGACGCCCCTTTTCACTAGGGGATAGAGTTGAAATCGATGGAACGGCTGGAGATGTCGTAGACATTGGAGTGTTTACTTTTGCCATTCTTGAGATTGGAAATTGGGTTGATGCTGATCAGAGCACAGGTCGGGTAATCCAGATTCCTAATAAAAGTGTTTTCAATAAGAACGTCGCCAATTACAGTCAAGGACTTGAGTACATCTGGGATGAGGTTAACGTTCTGATTACCTTCGAATCGGATTGGAAGAAAGCTAAGGAGATTCTCTTTGAGATCGCGGAAGGCGAATCAGCACCTCTCTCGGGATCTGCAAAGAAGAGTGTGAAGGAGGCCGCAAATCGCTATATGATATCCTACAAAACTCTAACTCCTACCGTCTACACCGACGTAAAGGATTCGGGCATCCAACTGACCATTCGCTTTCTGTGTGAGCCCAGAAAAAGACGTGGCCGAAGGGAGAAAATATGGGAGGCTATTCTTGACCGCTTCGAAGCCGAAGAAGGCAGAATCACTTTGGCTTACCCAACATTTAGGGTCGAACGTTAGATGACAATGTCCAGCTATTTGTCGTCCATCCAGGCCAAAATCCTTTCAGTGTAGTAGAAGCTTTTCAAACGAAGCTGGTTTCCGTAGCCGACGTGACCTCCATGTTTTGGAGATTCAAAGTGGAAGAACTCGCTATTTTCTGCAATCTCGAAAGGAAAACATTCCGGGCTAAGCATCGGGTCGTTTAGACTGTTGACAAGAAGACTCTGCTTCTTAATTCCAGCCAGAAACTGTAGGCTTCCGACTTGGCTATAGTAGTCTCGTACATTTTCAAATCCATTTGCCTTGGCTGTAAAATGATTATCGAAATCCCATAAGGACCGAGTTTTATCTACGGCTTCCCAGTCTACTGAGTCAGAAAAAAGAGAACGATGAGCCCCTACTTTTTCTTTGAGACTTTTGACAAAACGCCTCCCGTATAGAAAATGATTGGCGCCAAACTTCATTTTGTGGCTTGAGGAAAGAAAGTCACAGGGGACCGAGAAGGCAAAGGCCTTTCTTATTACATCTGCTTTCTCGTGGCGTGGATTTCCGAGATAATTTAGAATGATATTTCCACCTAGGCTGAACCCTCCGAGATCTATTATTTCGTATCGAGGCTGTTTGGCTATTATTTCTGAGAGGAATTCATGCAGGTCATCGATCACTCCGCCGTGATAGGTTTTCGCCACATTGACGGAAACGCCGCCGCAGCCTCTCAGGTTTAATAGAACAACATCCCATCCGATAGAGACAGCCGCCTCAGCCGTTCGCATCATATAATTTCTTCTACTTTCTCCCTCGATTCCCGGGATCACTATAAGTAACTTATTGGTCGGGCTAGGTGCTCTGAGCCAATCGAAGGCTAAGTACTCGCCGTCAGAAAGCGTTACGTGATCTCTTTCTAATTTAGAGTAATCGACCTGAGAGAAAAGGGCAGGGACAATCGTAGCCAAGTGTCCTGATCGAAGGATGAGGCTGTCCGGGTTGTAAGATGATTTTGTTACTAGAGGCAATACTTGGGCGGATAGTTGCAGGTCTCGAAATTTAGGTATTACTGAACTACTAGGAAAGGACGCATTTTTCTAATAGGGAGATTCTTTGGAACGGCTAAATATAGTCCTGGCGATGGAATTTCTAACACTGAGATTCTTGCTTTGCCATTCTCATCACTTATATGACTCGAGATATATTGGCCCAAGATGTTGATTAGGTCGAAGTCTATTTTCTTAGCTTCAGAAAAATGAAGCTTAATGTCGCCACCGCTAGATTTAGAAACGGGATTTGGAAAGATTGTAATATCGAGTTGCTTTCTAGGGAGAGATCCATTTTGGCCTAGCTTCGCTATGGCATATTTCGATGCATCTGCGGAAACTGCATAGCCCTTGAAGACTTGCAAATTTGAACTAGGAGTTGGAAAACCGAGAGAGTCTTCCAAGCTGATCGGATTATTAGTTTTGTAGGCCAGGCTTTTGAAATAGCCCTGTTCGTGATTTGCTGCCAGAAAGTGTGAACCGTTATTCGATGGTGAATCACTGCTTTCTAGATAGACGGCACGAATATCAATTTCAGGAGGGAGATCAAGGAAGATCCCTTCACCTTCTTGGACCCAATCAATCACACTGTTCGAAAGGACAAGTGGTATTTTCGATGACACCTTTCCCGTTCTTGGCAATGGACTGTCATCTGGCCAGCGGTCACGCAATATGGCATAGACCATCACCGTCAAATCGCGGACATCTAAATCACCGTCTCCCAATGGGAAAGGAAAGTTATCAGCGGCGAAGAGCTGGCTGACATCGGCCTGAATTCGATCAAGTGCAAAGTCTATGGTCAAGACTAAATCGGACAAATCAACAATGGAATCACGGTTGGTATCACCTCTATTTGGTTCAATAGTCGCTGACACCACGATGTTAGACGCTTCTGCGGAGGCGTTGTGATGAAAGCTGATTGAACTTTCAAAAGCACCTACTGGAAGAAGATTTGGATCCAATTCAACTGAAAACTCCAAGGAATCGCCGACCGGAATTGACGCTATGAACGGGTCTACTGATAATTGTGGACTTGATGCGCCAACGGAGTCGATAATTAGATCTATGGAGTCCCCATCATTGTAAACCCAAAGACTTTTTCTTGATGCCTCGTTTCCGTGAAGCATTCCAAACTCCAAGCTGTCTGTCTCCGATCGAAAAATGGCTACAGCATCGCGCACTAAGACGGAAAGGGATGCTTCACCGAGTTCAATTGGCAATTCATTGGCGCTAGGGATGGACTGAGCCGCGAGAAGATCGCTCATTTCTAAGCTAGATCGACCAAGGCCTAGCGCATTGAAATTCATCCTAATAACACCTTCGTGTAATCCCTCATTAATTTCGTCGACTCCGTTTCCTAGGACTAAAAATTTGACCAAGCTGTCAAGAGAGTTCGTCTCCATGGACCAAGATTCTGGAACGACGCTCCCTAGATCCGCCGAAATGAACTCCAAAGATTCCGGTGAAAAGTCCAATTGAAAAGAGATTCCAGCCATTCCGTCCTCGGCCTGATCCAATTGAAGATCAACGCTTAAATCAAAACTTCGATTGACGAAAACCTCCTCGGGTCCTGATAGCGAGACAACATTCCTCGGAATGCTTCCTTGGCCGTAAAAGAGGACATCATCTATTCTCACAACTGAAGAGGCAGACTTGCCTCCCACGGTCGTCCATCGAAAAATGACAGAATTATTTCCCAATAGAACAGGAGAAATATCAGTAGCGATTTCCGAATAGCTCGAGCTCGAGCTGCTAGGCAGGGCAGAAAGACTGTCCAGTACTACAAAAGGGAAAGATACACCACCATCGATAGAGGCTCTCACTTCGAAAGCATTTGAAGAATAGGTAGAAGAACGACGTGCGTAGTAGGAAATTCGCATGGATGAAACCATGCTTAGGTCGAAGTCAGGACTGGTCATTGATGCTGCTTCGGGCCCTTTGTGCTGAATGTAGTTCTGCCCTGTCCGCGCTGCTGAGCCAGATTCCAAACTCCAAGAGCTGGAGCTGCGGTCCCATAGGGACGGAAAAGACGAAAAGGACTCAAAGGATTCCTCCCACAAGTTGACATCCTGAGACATCACTGGATCATGGCAAATAGTAAAAAGGAGCAGAAAAAACAGGGAACGCGAGAGTGACATGATTACTAGGATTTACATGGCAGAAAAGTGCGATCCTAGCCTCAATAGTGGCATGAGGTCTGGTCGCTTTACCTAGAAAGACACGGGAAAAGCTGTCGCATAACTTATTTATGCCCCGAAATGCAATGCAAGGGGTCAATATCTGGTCTAAGGTGCACGGGTCAGGCGGCAATTCCGACCATTTAGCATTCCTTTTGAACACGGAACTGCCATCTAAAGCAATCAGTTAATATTTTCCGTAATCAATATCATCGATCAATAATCGATTTCGTATGAAAAGGTCTTTTTCAATTTTTGGCACCGCGTTTTTTACCCTCTTGTTGCTAACCCAAAGCGCAAATGGACAGGTAACACAAAGTCTTTACAACGACGCGATTTTGGCCTTCAAGTCTGAGGAGTTTTCGAATGCTGAGAGCAAATTCCAGCTACTCGTCGAGAAAGATGAAGCCAGAGCCGATGCACATTACATGTTGGCTCGAATATATTTTGAGACTCCTCTGAAGGATTATGGGAAAGCTCGAAAGTCTCTTGGGAGAGCACTTAAATACGATCCAGGAAATTTGGAGTACTTAGTTGCTGAAATCGAGCAACTCAGAACGGAGGGTAGCAATTTCTTGGTTGACCGATTGAGAGACGCTAAGCGCCAATCTATAGCTAATCGCATACTAAAAGTAGATCCCGAAAACGCCGTTGCCCATGAGGAATTGGGCATTCTCGCCATTCACGATTATTGGCGATATCGAAATGCCATAAGTCTTCCGACAATTGGTTTACGAAACGAAATATTTCGCCGAGAGCAATCTCAAAGAATGGAGGCAGCAGATACGGAATCTGGTGAGGCGGATGGCAATGATGATCAAACTGAGGGTGTAGAAATTGAAGAAGCTCTGGCGGTGCAGCAAGAGTCCTTCAATTACGTTAATAGTGCCAATCAGATGGAAATGGAGTTTGACGATACCTTCGACATCGATAGACTCCGAAAACAGGGAATACCAATTCAGGATCTCAGTGCTAGAGGGGACAGGGCTTATGACAAAGCCACCTTTCATCTCAAGAAAGCTCTTGAATCAGATTCTAGAAGACTCTCGGCCTATCGACATTTAATGAAGGTCTACGCCCTGAATGACTCCATGGAAGATGCTCAGGATATGTTGAATACTATGTACGTCTTCTATCCCGATGAACCTATACTCTGGATGTATCTCGGATACTCTCACTACAAACAAGGTCGCATGGATGCCAGTGCGAAGAGCTATGAAACGGCTCTTAATGCTTTTGGAGAAGAGACTCGTAGGGCCTTCGAAAACCTCGAACTATTCCTCAAGAATGACGACGAAAAGGGCGCCTATGGTGAGGAGCCGATCTCTTTTGCGTCCAAATTTTGGACCTCAAAGGATCCCCGTTACCTAACGCCATATAATGAAAGAAAGTTAGAACACTACTCCCGTTTGGTCTATGCGGACTTGTTATACGGTGCCCCAGCATTGAAAAAGAAAGGATGGGAAACGCAGCGTGGTCGGATTGTCGTCCGTTATGGACCACCGAAAGTGGATTTGGTACTGACCGGTGGTTTTGAAGCTATCCTTGATCAAGTCTTTGCAGGCGGGATTCGAGACAACATCACTGAGCAGACTGACGACAATAATACAGGAATTAGCCAGAATCAATTCCAGACATCGAAATTTGATCGACAAGTTTTAGAGAACAACACCTTCAATATCTGGGACTATGGAGAATTTCGATTCATTTTTGAAGACCCATTCAGAAATAACGAATATCGTCTCTATTCACCTTCTGCCGACAAATTCCTGAGCCAAGGCAATGTCAAGGATTATGACTATGTATTAAAAGCAGAAGAGACCTATCGAAAGACACCCGAGGTCTATGAGTATGAGGCTCCCGGTAGACAGGTTCAGATTCCCTATCTAGTGAAAACCTTCAAAGGAGAGGGAGGCACGGATGTATATGTCCATTATGGGATTCCAGTCAATGACTACGATCCTGAGCAAGCCCAACTCGATGTAAATATCTCAACTGGATCATTCCTGATCTCTGAAGACAGAGAAATATTGGTAGAGCGTCGCAGAAAAATTTATGGTCTGAAAACATCCCAGATCGCAAAGTTTGAGGAGGCGAATCTATGGACGGATACTCAGAAGATGTTGGCTCCTCCTGGGAAGCATCAGGTATCTGTAGAATTTGAAACGGATGGTGCCGGAACCGTCGCGGTTCAACGACGCGATGTAGTGGTACCAGATTATTCTGAGGGCAAGTTGGCCGTATCTGATGTCATACTATCTTATGCCATCAATGAAACCGAGGATGGAAAACCTTTAGGCCCGTCAGATATCGTGAGGCATGGATTTTCGATCAGCCCAGCGCCTTGGAGTGTTGTAGAGGGAGATGATCCAATCTACTTATACTTCGAGACCTATAACTTGGAAATGAGCGCTGGTAAGTCGTCCTATGAAGTTGAGGCGGTTCTCGCGCCCAAAGATCTCTCTACCGGAGTCAAGAAGGTTTTCAAAAACATTTTTGGAAAAGAGAAAGGCGTTTCGGTTCAGTACGAAAGAGAGGGTTCCGTTGCTAACGAGAACGAATTTCTGATTATGGATGCCTCAGAGCAAGCGCCGGGACTTTATTCAATCACCCTGAAGGTCACCGATCGATTGACAGGGAAGACGGTAGAGTCTGATCAGGATATCTTCATCGAATAGTGAAGAAATTGCACGTCTGAGCCATGCGTGAACTCTTCTAAATGGCTCAACAACATTAAGAATGAAATACTTCAGAAACAGCCTAATTTTGAGGATCAAGAGATTAAGGGCCTGTTTGTCTGCATTACTATTTTTGTGTTTGTTGGGATCGGAAGGATTGATTGCGCAGGATTGTGTCCGAGTGGTCCAATCACAGGGACAAAGCCATGAGGACTGGGCACAGAAACTAGAGGCTTGCATCGACAAAGAACCTCGCAACGTAGAGGCACTCATTACTCTGGCTCACATCTACGCCGGCGATGAACTGCGAAACAGAGGACGTTCTCGAAGTCTAATAAACAAAGCCGTTGACTCAGCCGAAAACAAGGTCCATGCTTTGGAGCAACAGCTTATCCTTTTTCGTCAAGGTATCCACCGGCGCATGCCTCCCTTCATGACTCGGATGAAACGGGTCGATCTAGCTAAAGGAATCCTGCGCTTAACGCCCGAAAGTGCCGTTGCGTTGGAGGAGCTGGGTCTCAATGAAAAGGGTAAATACATCATTTCGCGAAACCGTCTGAAATTTGATATCAGAAATCGAAAGTCACCTGGTGTAGAGAGAAAACTGTTCTCTCCCGATAGATTAAATCTCGATGTCATTCAGCAACAGGTTGGGCCTCTTGTCACGGAGGACGACCATGCCAGAGATGCCTATTTGAAATCGGTCGATTTCTTGGAGAGATCTCTTCGCTTGGAAAGGAATCGAATTCAGGTCTACAAGGAGCTCGCCCAATTGTACTTCCTTGAGAAAGATTACCATAGCGCCTTGAATTTAGTCACAAGGATGCAAACTCAGTTCCCAGATGACTCCTTCACTTGGTTTCTAGCTGCTTCCGTAATGCACCGAATGGACAATTCAGATGTTGCAGCTGGAATGATTCAGCGTGGCAAAGATTTACTTTCTGATCTTGAAGTTCATGCCTTAGAGAACATCTCAATGCTTCTTCGGCCTCAGGAACAGGCTAAGTATGATTTGCAAGGTCAGGTATATGCAGATGAGTTCTGGAGTCTTCGTGACCCTATTCTCAGCACTTCGGTTAATGAAAGGAAAGTTGAGCATTTAGTTCGATTAGTATGCTCGGATTTGCTTTTCGATGAAGGGACCGGCAAGCTGGGGAGGGATACGGAACGTGGAGAGACATTTATCAGGTATGGAGAACCTCTGAAAGATTCAACTATCGATGGGATAATTTTCCGCGGTGACAATCCGGGGGTCTATAGCAGGCATGGGACGACTTTACAGATGTGGAATTACGGACAATTTACACTCGCTTTTGAGAGAATCGACTTTTCTGACGAATGGCGTCTTTATAGCCCGTCGGCTAAAGCCTTTAGTGACCTCTTTGATTTCACGGAAGCGAATATGGCAGACTACGTTCTCGATGCTGATTCGAGAGCAAAGTCTAATCCAGAGCTCTACTTCTTCAAGCCGCCAGCCGATGCACTTCCAGTTGAATGGAGACAGAGTAGTTTTAAGGGGAAGGGAAGTGGCGTAGATCGGGTCATCGCTTACTCTGTGCCCTTGGATTCTGTGTTAAGCAGCAGGAGTGTAAAGATCGATCTCTCGTCAAATCTCTTCGAGCAATCGACAGGTTCGGGGGAATGGAATAAACTTGGTTTCAAGTCGGAACTCTTCGTGGCAAATAAGGACCGCTTCAACTCCGAATGGGGAGGGTACATCAGTTATAGCTCGGACGGTAGAGGTGGGACTACAGCACTAGAAATATTTGCAAATGGTGGAGACGCCATGGCTGTCAAGCGATTCAGACATGAAGCCAAACAATACGATAAGGGCGTTCTTAATCTGAGTGATTTACTTCTAGCTAAGACTGTTGAGGAGGGGGTAGAGAGTCTTCCGAGCGAGTGGCAGAGGGGAGAATTATCGATCGAGCCTTGGGGGGCTGTTATCTTGCGTCCCGAAGACAAGCCTTATCTCTATGTGGAGGTATATAATTTGAAAACAGGCGACTACGATGTTGAAGTCTCATTCCGATCGAAACGGAAAAAGCGACAAGGAATCGCTAAGGTCTTGAATCTTTTTTCTGGCAAGAATGAGTCTGTAGCCGCCAGCTATAAGGTCTCAGTTCACCCAGTTGACGATTATCAATACCTCCAATTGGACCTTCCAGATAAAGAAGGAGACTACATACTTCAGGTAGATGTAACTCAGAATGAGTTTTCAAAAACAGCAAATCTGGATTTCAGTCTACGAGAGGAATAGCTAGATTTTTCTCAGGACAAAGAAGAGACTGCCATCTGCCCATGCCCTATTAGCAATTTTAAAGCGACCCCTCGTCCATGCCTTAATTTCACGTTCACCAATTCTCGTGTGATCGCTTGGGACTGGCCAAGGTCGAATTCTCAAGCCACTGAAGGTCTTTCTCTTGATTACACTTAGGAGAGATTTGAATCCTTGTCTGTTGCTGATGTGGTTGAAATAATCAATGTCGAAAAATCGCGGCTCCATGTATTCCAGTACTAGAACAACTAGACCGTCGGATTTTAGACATCTATAGATCTCATCCATAGCTTCAGCAGGTCGGGAAAGATGATTCATAGACCAGAAAGAAGTGATGGCATCAAATTGAGCGTCCGGGAAAGGTAGGTGTTCCGCCTCGGCATCGACGAGAGGTAGTGACTGTTCAAGGAAGGGGAATGCCTGATGTAAGACTTTCCATTTAATGTCGAACCAAAAGCTACTTGGATCGAGAGATAGGTAGTCGACTGAGGTATCGAGATGTTGCCTCACAAGTCCATTCCCACCACCTATATCTAGGACCTTCCCCCGCAGAGGTATTATGAAATCTTTGAAGGGGACAAAAAGCTTCTCATAATATTTCCTGGCTTCATCAGGATCGTCTAGCAGCCTCTTGTACCATGCGTCACATTCCTCTTGCATCTCGTCCCAATTTGCGGCTTGCGCGTTCACGCGTAGACGTGGAGCGATAGAATTCATTTGTGGATATAGGCTGGCGCAGTTTGTACAGCGAGCATTGTCAGTAGGCCACTCGAGATCTCCCTTGCATTTTGGACATCTTAGGAGAGAGAAATCTAGCATTATTTGCTTTGTTTGCTTGGCTGCCTTAGGAAGATTTTACCCAAGATTCCGCTTCTATGAAGACTTTAGAAACGTCTGGGAGTGCTTCTTTAATTTTCCTGTCGAGATCTGCGATGCTCAACTCGAGTTGAGTTGAGTCCAGCCCTGTCGCAAAATCGACGGAGATGTTGGCCAGTACGGTCTCAGGGCCCATGTGCATAGTCAGGATCTCATTTACGGCTTCAATTTGCGGACTCTTTTCCAATATATTCCCGATGATTTCAACGACTTTTTCATCAGCGGCTTCGCCAATCAGTAGACTTTTAGTTTCGTAAGCGAGCCAGATTGCTGTTCCGGCGAGAATCAGACCGATGAGAATCGAGGCAATTCCGTCCCAAATCGGATTTCCTGTAGTTGTTGCTAAGAAGACTCCGATACCAGCCACTAGCAATCCCAACATAGCTGCGCTGTCTTCAAATAGCACGACGAATATTGAAGGTTTCTTGGACTGTCGAATGGCGGAGAAAAACCCTCTATTCCCCCTCAATTTGTTGAATTCCTTATAGGCAAACAGCCATGCAAATCCTTCAAACACGAAAGCCAGACCCAGAACAATGTAGTTGATCGTCGGATCTCCAATTTCATGAGGATCCATCACGGAGTGAATTCCCTCGTATATAGAAATCCCAGCTCCAACTGCAAAAATAAGGATGGCAACAACGAAGCTCCAGAAGTAGACTTCTTTTCCATGACCGAAAGGAAAGTCTTTGTCAGGTGGCTTTTGTGATCTCTTAATTCCAAGAAGAAGGAGAAGCTGATTACCTGAATCGACGCAGGAATGGATAGCTTCCGAAAACATCGCCGCAGAGCCAGTA
Organism: Rhodothermales bacterium; assembly: GCA_965250215.1. Taxonomy (GTDB): domain Bacteria; phylum Bacteroidota; class Rhodothermia; order Rhodothermales; family DATKEJ01; genus CBDFNN01. The sequence continues at coordinate 2,346,904 of CBDFNN010000004.1, forward strand.
ATTGCCGCAGCAACGAACTTAGTTACGGCAATGAGTGAGTTGCCCGCCAAGGCAGCGTAGATAACCTTTTTTGAACCAGACGCCATGAGACAGTTAACGGTTTACGGTGGACAGTTTGCGGTTGTTGTCAGTTCTGGACTGGCAATTACTTGAATTTGCTTGGATGATTTGACCTTCATCCCATATTGTCATTTTTGAGGCTAAGGCATTTTGTCCTGAAGCACCCAACTCAAAACTGCCCACTGCTAACTTTCCTGAGCTTTCTGTACCTCCTCATCCATCTCAGCTACCATATCAACATAGGCTGCTTTGTAGGCAATAAATCTTTGACGAAGCGTGGTGTTAGCTGTCCCCATTATCTGAACGGCCAATAGACCGGCATTTCTTGCGCCTCCAATAGCAACGGTCGCGACAGGCACGCCTTTTGGCATCTGGACTATCGAAAGGAGAGAGTCCATTCCTTGCAAGTGCTTCGAAGGTACGGGTACACCGATGATAGGCAATGGTGTTGAGGCGGCCAGGACACCAGCCAAATGTGCGGCACCGCCAGCTCCAGCGATAATAACTTGAAGTCCACGACCCATAGCCGTCTCGGCATATTCAGCTGCTTGGATAGGAGTTCGGTGGGCGGAGAGCACGCGCATTTCACAGACTATATCAAAGGTTGCAAGTATATCCGCTGCATCTTGCATAATGGGTAGGTCTGACTTGCTTCCCATTACGATTCCAACTTGAACATTTTCTTTGGTCTCAGCCATCGATATTATTTGATCTAAGGTTTAAGATATATGGTATACCTGTTTTCACGGGTAATACATTGGTTCGGGAAATATATTGCGATTCGTAAAGCTTGTTGGTGAAAATGGGATTCAGACGTGTTCTTTGAGAACTTACATCGTTTCGAGCTTTTTGATTGATCCACCTAATACAATCCAGTGATAAATAATTCAGCGCAGGTTAAAAAGCTTCTAGAATATGATCTTTGGGCAAGTCGATTGCTCATGGAACAGCTCATGAACTTGAAGGGCGAGTCCTTAGCAGGCGTCATCAGGTTGCTTAGTCATGTCACAAATGCCCAAGATATCTGGCTGAGTCGGATATCGGATCACGTCATGACTGGCGGAGTCTGGGATTCCTTCGACGTAAAGGCCCTCTACATGCGGATTGAGTACCTGAACACTTTGTGGAAAACGGAAACTGAGAGACTAGATGCAGACCCTGAAGAGGTCATTAGCTATCAAACCCATGAGGGAGAGGAGTTCAAGACTTTGCTTTCCGACATTTTTAGCCACGTCATCAATCACGGGACTCATCATAGAGGGCAGGTCTCTAGAATAATTCGGGAGAGCGGCTACGCGCCTCCTCAAACAGATTATATTTATTATTGCCGCCTTGGCTAGGCTTTCCAGAGCAAGGAATTAAAGGTGAATGCGACAATTTAGGCTCGACTGTGATTCTGGGACAATAGAAACCTCCAAGACAAGGAATCCAAAAATTGGACCCATGTACTTTTCAAAATAGAAAGAGATGCTAGAAGGAATTATTGAACCGGCCATACTAATTTCTCTGCTGACTCTAACATTGTTAGAGATCGTTTTGGGAATCGACAACATCGTTTTCATTTCGATATTGTCTGACAAGCTTCCAGAGGAGCAGCAGAAAAAGGCGCAAAACTTAGGATTGCTTCTTGCCATGGGAGGAAGGATTGCACTTCTTCTCAGTCTTTCTTGGATGATGCGACTGACTGAACCCCTGTTTTCAGTCATGGAGTATGCCTTTTCCGGGAGAGACTTGATCCTACTATTTGGAGGATTCTTTCTCATCTACAAGGCCACTCACGAGATACACAACAAATTGGAAGGTGCAGAAGAGGGGCAGGGCTCCGCCAAGGAAGGGATCACATTCTCTGGCGTCCTGACTCAGATATTTTTGCTAGACATGGTCTTTTCACTAGACTCGGTCATCACAGCTGTTGGAATAGCTGATGAGGTATGGGTCATGGTTACGGCGATTATCATCGCAATTCTGATCATGATGGTCTCTATGGGATCGATTTCGAAATTTATCAATGAGCATCCTACTATCAAGATATTGGCCTTGAGCTTCCTTTTGATGATCGGTTTTACCTTGATGGCGGAAGGCTTTCATTTCGAGATTCCGAAAGGCTACATCTATGGGGCCATGGCCTTCTCGATTTTCGTCGAGCTTCTCAACCTTCGGATGCGAAAAGCAAAAACTGGTCCAGTTGAACTGAGAAATACCCCGGAACTGGAGGAAGAGGGGTGATGGTTATTGGTGAGTGGTTATTGGTTTGTGGTTGGAGATTGGATATATGCAAGATGGGAGTTGGGAAAGTATGAGGGATAGGAAGGATGAAATTCCGGAAGTAGAGGTGGCCTCGCCCTGTGTTGGAAAATGCAAGATGGGACTTGATAGCTATTGCGGGGGCTGCAGGAGAACGATCGGGGAAATCATGGACTGGCCGTATTTGAACGATGCGGAGAAGACCGAAGTACTGAGGAGAGTAGGGGAAAGGAAGTGAGGAGTGGGGAGTGAGGAGTGAGGAGTGGGGAGTGAGGAGTGAGGAGTGAGGAGTGAGGATATCACTGCGAAATTAGAGACCGATTGCATCAAAAGGTCGGGTTTAGGTCCTGCAGATGACGATGTCACCTTTTTAGCTTTTGAGTGCGTCTAACACCTAGCGTATACAGGAGGGAGTCTAGGCTAAAACGGTGAGATATTGATCAAGCACAGTAGGCTTTTTTTCTTGGGATGCCATTTTTCTAGGGATGTTAATTTTTTATAATTTTCTAAGGATGTTTGATCTCTTCAGACAGCATCTCGATCATTTTCCCCATCCGGCGTTTGGTTGTCTCTTCCTTTTTAGCGCCGTCAACCCATTCAAAATATTCTCTCTGGTTGGTGAAAGACAGACCCTCAAAGTAGCTCTTGCATGTCGGATGTTCATCTAGAACAATCTGCATGTATTTTGGAAGCTTGACAACGCGAGGCTCATCATCTTTCTCTAGCACAACCTCGACGATGTCTCCGAAGCCTTTTTCGATGGCTTCGCGAATTTCCTTTCTCAATCCCAGTGTATGACAGTGATGGTCCATCTTGACAAGGGATCCGCGATTGACAAATCCGTCAATTCTAGCTTTTACAGCGACTCGTCCTTTGATGCCAAACTCGTCCAAGACCGAGTAAGGAAATTCGACAAAGGCGAAATTCTTGTTTGCTACTCTTTTGATCTCAGCCTCAAACTTGTAGACCTTATTTTTAGCCATTGATTTGTATGGTTTGTTTGTCGAATAGAATTTATGACTACATCGAGCAAAGCAGATACACCATCCCGCCCAGAATGTCAATCTCGTCCAGAAATTTAGAAAGCCCATCTAGTCCAGATGGTCCCAGACTAATGTGTCATCGCGTAGATGATAAAGTTGATGGCCATTTGAAAGCTGACAGTCGATTCTGCCTCCCAATTTCTGTCGGGCCATTCCCAACCATCTCCGATATCTTGATTGTAGCAGATGATGCACATCATCCTGCCATCGTCATCAAAGATCCCAAAATAGCGGTCGTCGTCACCTGAGAAATAGGGTTTCGTTGATTGAGCGGAGATGGGATCAATATCAAAGTAGACGGACCAAATCGGATGCTTGGGCGACAATTCCACAGGTTCACGTTCCGGAAATACCTGTTTGATGTTGTAATAGAAATTGGCCCACTGATCATCTCCATATCCCGGATAGTCGTGAAAATCATCGATAATCATGAAACCACCGCGTGCAAAGTACTTTTGCATCTGCTCCACCTCGGCGAGATTTGTTTGCCAGTAGCCGGGTTCACACAAATAGAGTACGGGATGTTCGAAGATGCGATCGTCTGTTAGGGTAAGAACAATGGGTTCTCCATCGATTTGGATGTTGCTTGTTCGTTCTATCGCCTCGTATAGATTGTGCTCTGCGGTAGGGTAGTCATAGGCCCATGTGGCTGCACGAGCATAGGGGACGGTATCGTAGCGAATGCGCACAAAGCGAAAGCCCGTTTCATCTAGTGCCGGGGAGGCAGATAGAAGAAGGCTTAATATGAGAAGCGCAAGAGATTTCACGATCTAGCTCGATTATTCTATACTGGCATTGAGTCTTGCTAGTTTGACGAAGATCACCTCCAAACGGGAATAGTAATCTTCCCCTGGAAGTTGGCTTTTCTGACTCTTGACAGATGCAATCTCTTGTTCGAGTCTGTTTTTCTCAGTGAGTATTTCGGCTGCTCTTACTGGATCCACAACTTGTCCTGAAGCAAGGACAGGATTTCCTCGTCGAAGTAAGGTCAGTGATGCGAGGTTACCATCGCTTCCACCCGCGAGCTCATCGAGTCGGGAGCCTTCGCCATCTGCATTATCGTCGAGAAGTGCGTGCTCAGTCGCAAGATTTTGTGCGGTCTCATATTCTCGTGCCGTGGCTTCGGAAGCATAGGTGAAAATCTCTTGCACCGAAAGATCTCCATTTTTGTCCAAATCGGATGCCGAGTTCTCCAAGGCCTCTACGAGGTATTTCGGAAAGATAGTGTCGTTTCGTTGACTTCCTCTCCTTGTTGCTGTCACGATCACTCTCCCTGGACCACTTAATGCATCGATAAATGGTGCGCTGGCTGAGGTCGTGTTTATTACGACAATTCTACCTGCCTTAATGCCATCCAAGAGTTCGGCGTAGTCTCTTGCACCGAGATCTTTGCGAGGGATATTTACATAAGCCTCGTCGCCATCAAAACTTCCATGTCCGAAGAAAACTAGGAAGAACTGATCGTCCGCTCCAAGCAATCCACTAAAGTTTTTAAACGCTTGCGTGATATTTTCAGCGTTAGAAACATCGTCTACGAAGCCCTGATCTGAGATAGAAGCTTCACCAAGGAGAACAACATGGTCTGCTCTAAAGCCGAGTTCATCGATCAGAGCATTCTTTGTTTGGAATAGATAGTCGCGGAAATTATTAGAGTATTCAGGTCCGCCCCCGAGCCCGCCTATCAATAAGGCATAACTATTCTGTTGATCGGATTGCGCCAGAAGTGGGTTGCTGGCAAGCAAGAGTAGTAAGAGAAGGGCAGAGAGAATTTTCATGTTTTATGGGAGACCTTTTCTTCTCCGTGAAATCCACTCGATGGATAGGAGAAGCAAGATAATTCCAAAAAGGAAGGGCATGTCCCAAAGATATTCCCAGGTAAAAATCGATGTGCTCGTTTTCCTTTGGCTCAAATTGGTCGGAATATTTGAGACTTGGTCCGCGCTGTAGTAAAAGCCACCAGCTGTTTGAGCTAAGCTCTCTAAATAATCTCGCTTGAGTGTGGCATCAAAATACTCTCGGTTGGAAGGTCTAATCTGAAAGTGCTGGTCTGTCGAAAGCAGAGTTTGACCATCCTTGCTGGCAACAACGCTCAACTTGTAGAGGCCGTTCACTTGAGGAAGTATGTCCTTGCTGTATTTTCCATCTTCCGTTAATTCCGCCTGAAAGTCGATCCTTTCAATGCTTCCATCGGGCTTTGTAAGCAGGGCCGATACATCACCACCGTCAATCGCTTTGAAGGTGTCACTAAATAGATCAACCGAAAGATTGACTTCTTCGCCAGGAGCGTAGATTCTAGAATCAAGATCAAGGTTGACTCTATCCGGTGTGGAGGCCGAAAGCCATCGAACCAGTTGCCTCCAGAATCGAGCATGTCGAGCGTCGTCTGCTGGGAGTTGCATTTGCCATCTCCAAGTGCTTGCTGTCGCTAGAATTGCACTTCGTCCTTTTCCGTAACGCTGAATAGCTAGGAGGGGCTCGCTTGGTCCGTATTTGTCTTCAGGTTTTTCGGCCAGTACCAGAGCCCCTGGCTTTGGTGAGCCGAGGTAGTTGATACTTGTCAATCTTGGCATGCTACTCCAGCGACTTCGATTGATCTGTGTGTCGGGAGAAAATTTAAGAATCGGGTTTTCCAGTCCTACAGCGGTGGGCTGAAATACAAATCCTTGATTTTCGTCCGTAGATCGAGGATCGGAAAATCGAGGCGGGACGATTGTCCTTCTTCCGGGATCGATTTCAATGGGTAGCAAATCGGCGATCGGCGTATTCCAATAGTCTCCCTCAGCCAAAGAAACTCGTCCACCCAGCATCAGGAGTCCGCCTCCGCGGACGCGGACAAAATTCTCCAGAAGTCTCAATTGTTCGAGCGAGAAAGACGAGGCCTCGATGTCTCCCAGAATTACGGCTTTGTATCGATGTAAGGCCGCTTCTGTCAATGGGAATCCGCCTGAAAGTTGCTCTGAGGATTCTATACCCTGGCGATACACCTTTCCCGTTCCTGTTCTAGACACTGATGCGAATTCGATGACCTGATCATCTTCCAGAGCCCGCTTAATGAATTTGAAATCCTTCCTAAGATTGCCCTCGAAGTAAAGGACTCGAATAGTGTCCTTTCGGGTATCGATCAGTACATCTTCACTATTGTTGACCTTGTTAATTTCCTGGGCCGCCGTCTCTATTTCTACACGATAATTTTGAACTCCAACATTTTGTGGTTCGTAGAAGAAGCTAAACTGATCAATTTTCCCGCCACCTTTCAAGTTTTTTAGCTCGCTGTGAACCAGCTGCTCCCCTTGAAAGACGTTAAACTTTACTGGCTCAGTTTCCGTCATCCAGCTTCTAACTTTTAGATCAATCTCGGCACCAGTGTTTTCTTCGACAGCTTTACTGGAGGTAACGGTGAGCAGTTCTCTTTCTTGTTGGAAGCTCTCTTGACCGAGGCCAACTATGTGGAGAGGAATATTTTCTTGCTTAAGGTTCTGGGCCGCATTTTGGGCAAGCTCATCGCTATTGTCACCGCCGTCGGTAAGTAGAACGACACCGGCAAGTGGAAGGCCTCTGAAATCTGATACGACGCGTTCTAGAGCTTGATTTAGGTTTGTACTCGGGGAGTCGGGGGTACGGGGGCTCAGGGGCTCAGGGGCACCGGGGCTTAGGGGCACAGGAGTGAAGCGGGAGGTTTGATCGCTGAAGTTATAGTAGCGGATCTTGAAATTGGCCGAGAGAGACTCGGAAAGAGGCGTATCCGAATCAAAGAGAATCTGTCTCAAATCGTCAAAGCGAGTCCCATTGCTACCATCAGGAATACTCATGCTTGCAGATTCATCCACGAGTACGGCTACAAAGTTTTCATCTGGGACGACGTCTGGAGTTATTAGTACGGGCTCCAAAAGGGGGAGGGCCAAGAGAAGTAATACAGGGATGCGAAGTCCTAAGGAAAGAGCCTTGTCTTTCTTACTACCGTAAATCGTGGCAAGACTGTAGATAAAAATAAAACCAAGAGCGAGTGCGGCCACAATGAATAGTGCAAACCACAGGTTCGCTGGTGTTACCTGGAATCCAATTTCGCCTTCGGAGAAATTGAGTCTGCTAAACTTGAAAAGCCATTCAAACATTCTTTTCTAGTTCGACCCTTTTGAAAGTGACTCGTAATACTTTTCAACCATGTCGCGATACTGTGGAGGGACATCGTTCTTTCGACTTCCAAACAGTTTCTTTTGAATCTCGATTTGATCTAGTTGCTGTGCCAGTTCTAGTTCTAGTTGAGACAGTGGGGCAAAGACTTCATCGTCGAAAAAACTCTTGGCTGAGTCTCCTTCAAGTCTTGTCCCAGTACCGCTTGCGTCCGTCAAGGCAGATCGCATTTGTTGAAGAGATCGCTGCGCATTTCGATTTCCTTCGAGACGTTCCACAAGTTCATCGATTGATTCCTGTGCTCGCTCTATCTGCTGCTGCATTCTTCTCTGGGCTGCTTGCCCATCTCGACCTTGACCTTGGCTTTGGCCTGATCCTTGACCGGCTTGTTCTCCCGAGGACTCAGGTGATTGTCCCTCACCTTGCCCTTGCTCTTGTCCCTCTTGTTGCCCTTCTTGACCGGGAGATTGGGACGAAGAATCTTGTTCTCCAGATTGCTCCTGCATCGACTCCATTTGTCGCATTAGCTCTCGAACTTCTTGGAGTGTCTGTGCTAGATCTTCGCCTTCTCCTCCGGGAAGATTCTTCTGAAAAGTTCTGACCTGATCTTCCATCCGCTCCAGAGTGCTTTCTATGTCTTTTTGAGCTCGTCTTGCGAATTCAGTCCATCCTTGCTCAATCGATTGCCCGGAGTTTTCCATATTTCGTTCGAGATCTTCTCGCTGCATCCTTCGAAGGAAATTACTTGCAGCCTTAGCTATTTCAGGATTATCTCTTTTGCTCATTTCCTGTAGGTCTTGAGACTGTTGCTTTAGTTGATCTAAAGTCTCGAGCTGTTCCTTTCTTTGATTGCTTATTCGATCGATGTCAGATTGGTTGAGCTCTCCGTCACCTTCTTGAGTACTTGTATCTAGATCTTTGCCTAGTTCCTCTTCTTGGTTCTTAAAGTCCTCGAAGTCCTGAGCCAGCGACTCCGCTTGTTGCTTCAGATTGCTGTTTCCAGATCGGGATAATTGCTCCTGCAGTCTCTGCAACTCATTTAATGCCTGCTGCTGTTTAGTAACGGCTTGCTGTGAGTCGTCTCTTCGGAGGGCCTGTTCCGCCTGTTTCATGTTCTCGGCGACCCGCTTGAGCTGCTCTTCCATTTGCTTCGAGATCTTCTCGTTGGTTCTGGATTGTTGTCGTAGATCATCGGCAAGTGATTCAGTTTGTCGTCTCAGTTCATCTTGATCTCGCTTGAGTTGGTCGACAAATCTTTTCTTGTCCTCGCCTTTGGCTTCCTGTTGCCTGTTTTGTTCTGCAAGCTTTTCTTGCTTTTGAGCAAGGTCCTTAATTTTTTGCAGTGCTTCGTCTAGTTCTTTGTTTTCAGGTGAGGCTCCTCCTTGTTGCTGCTGCCGTTGAGTCTCGTATTTGTCTTTTGAGATGTCTAACTCAAGGTCCATTAGTTCCGTCATGCGTTCTTCAGTAGCAGAAGAGCCACCACCGCCACCTTGGCCCTGATTCTGAGCAACTTGTTTCTCTTTGTTGAGAGCGTCTGCTCGAAGAAGATTATTCAATGCCCTTCGTTCAGGGGTAAGGGCCGGGTGAAGTCTTCCTTCGTCGATCTCTTCGATGGCTTTCGCCATTTCTTTCGTCCCTTCCCTCAGATACTCGACTATCTTTCTATTCGTCTCATCTAGTCTCAATTCCAGTGAAAAGGCCGTCGAGTTTATTCTCTCCTCTATATTCGATTTTAGATTTGCTTGAGCCTGAGCGAGTGCCAGTTGAGATTCTTCAAACTCGGTTTCCTCCATATCATCTCTCTCACGGTGAAGCTTCCAGGTCGCAGAAATGATTTGTTGTTGACTAAGAACAATAGCGCTGGCTTGGCCACCACCTCCACCGCCGGCATTATTGGCCTGAGAATATTTCTGATCAAATGGAATGACCTCGATGAAGTACATGTCAGACGCCTCTGGCTTCTCGGCGTGGTAATCTTCTGCCTCGACGTAGTAGGAAATAACGTCGCCGGGTTGTAGACCAAAATCTTCCAGATAGAAAAGGTGCTCTCCGTTAATTTCCTCCAGATTAGGTGGCGTCGTTTCGTCTTCGCCATCTATTTTCATCAGACCAAGGCTTTGCTCTTCCTCGCCGTTGATGGAGAACTTCAGCCTTGCATCCTTGACGCCGTAATCGTCCTCCACCGTGACCGCCACTAGGACTTCTTCAATCGCATTTACTCTGACGTCCTTTTGGGGATCAGTGATAGTGATGTAGGGCTTTTCGTCTTCAAGGGCAGTGATCTGGTATTCGTCAGGAAATTTGTTTTGTCTCTCGGTCTCGTCTGTCAACTGGATCGTGTAGAAACCGTCCTCTCGAAGATTCATTTGGCCTTGAAAATTTCCGTCACCTTTGGAGCTGAGCGCCAACTCTCTTCCATCGTCAAAAACAATCTTAGCCTCTTTAGAACTTCCGCTTGTCTCAATATTTAGCTGTACGGTTGAGCCACTCAAGCCGCGAATGTCTCCGGTGTCTTCCTCGTTTCGTGGTGCCCGACGAGTATATGAGGGATAGCTATATCTTTGATTGATCTCTAGAACGCGAGGGAATTCATAAAGAGATATTTCAAATGGATTGGAGCGCTCCCCGTCATAGCTGATGTAGTATTGGATGGGGGATTGGATGTTGGCAAACTCTGTGAGAAAGGACCTGCTGTCTAGGCCAGGCGTCATAATTTCTTTTTGCCATTCGCCTTCTACACCTGTTCTGTAATGAAGGGCAACTTCTTCCTCCATATCATCTCGGAAGTTGGCTACAATTTCCTGGGTATCGCCTTTTTCAAGCTCAACGTCGCCCGGGTTGACTCTAAGGAAGGGTTCTTCTTTTGCTGGAAGCGCCAAACTGATTTGTCCGTTTCGAAATCCAATCTTATCCCACGAGCTGTATCCAAGAATCGCGAAAAGAAATAGCGCTGTTCCTGCGGCGTAACTAAGAAATCGTTCTCTCTTCTGGTCGATAATCGTTGATAGGGAGAGGCCAGATGTCTTCGAGGCCGCATCATCCATCAAGCGATTGATAAGCTTATGCTCCTGAGTGTTGAAGACGGAGCTAGATTGAATCTCAACGGCGCTATTCAATCGGTCCTCCAGCTCTGGAACGTTCTCTTCTATATAGAGGGCAAGTTGTTTGTCGTCTACTTTGTTAGTTAATGCTTTGAAGACGTATTTGTAGAGGACATACAGAAGGGCTACACCTCCGATGACCAGAATAGCGGTGACTGTTTGAGTTGAGTTGGGTGCATTGATGCGCACTAAAAGAGCAAGAGAGGATGCACATAGAAGTGTTAGGACGCTGAGAGCGGTCCCTTGAATAAGCGACCTGCGTCGCCATCGTTTCCGAATTTCTCGAACGAGGGAATCGACTCTGTTGCTGGAAGATGATCTCATGATATCACTAGGATTTCTTCTTGATGAAAACTCGATTTGCTAGGAAAGTCTCGGCACAGAAAAGTGCTATGATAAAAAGAAGAAGTATGCGCCAGAATTTCTGACCCTTCTCTTCCTGCACAAGATTTATTGCCGCTAGTTGTTCTGAAGTGCCCTCAAATTCGCTCATTGGTGGGACCACGGATGCATAGACTTCCTCGATGTCTCTATAGTCCAATTGAGATTCCTCCGGATCGACATTCACCGAGAAGGCGAATGAGGACGACCCTTGGACCGCCAGATAATGTCCAGGCAGTTCAGTTTCCCGAAAGTAGGCTGAATTCGAGCTGTCGGGTTGGAGCTTAAAAATTGACGCATCAGGTGTTCTAATTTCCCATTCAGAGCCGGATGTGTTTGGTAAGCTCACAATCTCGCCGACTTTAAATTGAGTTATCTGATTTGCTGACTCCTGGGTATAGGAAACCAGTTGGTAGAGGAAGGGAACGAAGCTCTCTTGGACGGCAAAGTCGGTCCACGAGGTGTTAATGCTTGAGGTGTAGGTGATGACCTTGCCTTGACCGAGACTGTTCTCAATTAGGAATGGGTCACCAGAGTCAAATTTTGCAATTACGGTTGCATTTGGCGCTTCCTCAATGCGAGCGTAGCGACGAAATTTCGGTCTCAAAATGGCTCCGCTTGAGACATCTCCAAACAGGCTAAAAATTGGATGCCGAATGTCAATTTCTCCAACGATGGATTCGCTTCCTTGTGCGCTGCGCGCCGTTACAATGCTTTCAATATTTCCAACGTCCAAGGTGTTTAAAGATGCTGACAGTCTCGATGGATTGGATGCCGGGCCAAAAGACAGAATAAGCTTGCCACCTTGTTCGACATACTCTCGAAGGATTCCAGTTTGACCAGAGGAAAGTGAGGAAAGGTTTGGAAGAAATACGACAGACTGTCCTCTTAGCTGAGATCGGCTCAATCTGGAAATGGGCGCGGACTCGAATTGGTATAAGGACGATTCACCCAGTCCGAATACTTTATCAAGGAAGAAGGCGTCGCTAAGAGCTTCTCGATGGCCATCTTCGAGGACAAGTATGGATGGACGGTCGTTTACAGAGTAAGTGAAGTAGAAGGCATTGTCCGCAGCAAGATCATCGTCGCCTAAAGAAAGCTCAGCTCTGAAAACTCCCGTTCTGGGTGCGATGTTTTGGTAGGTAATGCGTCTTGATGCTCCAGACGGGATTTTTTGCGATCCAAGATTTGTGTCGTCAACCAATAAATTGGACGTGGTTGCTTGAGAGGGAGAAATTCTGGAATCGTAGCGAAGAGCTACCTGATCACCGCGTCGTTTTTGAGTGACGGCAAGATCTTCGATGGCAGCATTGTTTTGGGATTCTTGCGCAACGCTGATAGACTCGAATCGGATTTCGGGATCTAGCTTCCAGTTTTCCATTGGTCCGGACCAAGCGTTCGACTGAAAATCAGATATCACGATGATCCTTTTGTCCTCGTGCTTCGAGTCTTCAAGCACCTCCTCAGCCAGACGAAATGCCTGATAGAAATCAGTTCCTCGATAGGTGGTCGAAAGTCGGCTTTCGACAAAACTAGTCAGTAAGGAAGGCTCCTCGCTCAAAGGTATTTCCTGCTTCGCGAAGTCTGAGAATGTTATGATCGTGGCCTCGTCGTCCTCATTCAGTTTTCCAATCTCGGTCAGGGCAGTTGATTTGAGCGATTCGAATGAATCGGCATGGCCCAAACTGTAAGAAGTGTCCAGGAGGAAGGCTACAGATTCTGCATCGGGAGAAGAAAAGAAGGGGAGTTTGTCTTGCGGTATGAATGGTCGTGCAAACATGAGGGCTAGAAGTCCAAAAAGGGCTGCTCGCATGGCCATAAGGACGAGGTCTCTCAGACGTCGGCGCTTTATCAGTTCCTTGGGCGTGGCCGTCAGAAACATGAGGGAGCTGAACCGAACCTTTTTGGCCTTCACTTTGCGCACGAAGTGATAGAGGATGGGAAGTGCCATCGCCGCTAAGCCGAAGAGGAAATATGGACTAAGAACTGAAATACTCGTTACCGTATTGGGTTTTGAGTTGTGGGTTGTGCGTTTCGAATGCTGGCAACTGAGGTTGATTTTAAAAGAGAAATAGGCCGTGCATTTCCGACCAATGTCGTAGCGAGTATCGGAAAGGAAGAAAAGTAGAAGGGTGCCCATGTTCCGGAACACGGAACACCGAACACGGAACACCAAAGATGCCCGATTCCGTCAATACTAGTTTTTAGATTCCGCTTCATTTTCTTCTCGCCGCCAAATATGTAAAGAGCGCCTCGTCTAGAGGTTCGTCGGTGCGGACTGGCTGATAGTCAACCCCGAGCAAACCGCATTCCTTCTGCAAGGTGTTCTGGAATTTGTTCAGATTATCCGTGTAGTGCTTTTTGGCTTCTTCAGCTGAGATCAGAACCTTTTCTCCGGTTTCGAGATCTTCAAACTCGACGAGGTCTTTAAAGTCAAAGTCGACTTCTTGCGGATCTTGAAGATGGAATACGATCACATTGTGACCCTTAAAGCGAAAATGCTTTAGGCCGTCAACGAGATCTTTTGGGTCGTCCAACAAATCTGAAATAAGCACGACAAATGCTCGCTTGTTCAACTGCTCAGCTAGCTTGTGAAGGGGCTTTCCAAATGCGGTCTTTTCACCCACGTCCTGACTCTCCATTCGAGACAGAAGTGTGTGCAAGTGGCTCTTACTACTCTTTGGCGGTATGCGCTCTAGAATATCTTCGTCAAAAAAAGTGAGACCAACTCCGTCTCTTTGTCCGATCATTAGATAGGAGAGAGAGGCCGCGAGAAACATCGCGTAGTCCATTTTCGATATCTCTCCCGATGCATAAGACATGGACTGGCTGACATCGACCAAAATATGCATGGCAGCGTTGGTCTCCGCTTCAAATTCCTTTATATAGTGCCTATCAGATCTCGCAAAGAGCTTCCAGTCTACGCGCAGCGGATCGTCACCTGGCATGTAGGGGCGATAGGACATGAATTCCACGCTAGATCCTTTGTAGGGACTTTTGTGGAGTCCGCCCAGAAATCCCTCAACGACACCACGAGCCAGCACCTCCAAACTCGAAATCCTAGAGAGGACATCGGGCTTAATGAATCGTGTGGCAGCGTGTGTATTCATATTATCAGCTCAAGCCAGAGACGCTTTCTTTGGTCTCGATAACGAGACGATCAATGATATCTCCAACGGTGACTTTCTCTGACTCGGCATAGAAATTGGTCAGGACTCGATGGCGAAGTACCGGTAATGCAAGAGCTTTCACATCCTCGATGGAGACGTTGTATCTACCATGAAAAGCGGCCCGGACTTTTCCTCCAAGTAAGAGGTATTGTGTGGCCCGAAGTCCGGCTCCCCAGCCGACCCACTTTTTGACGTAGTCGGGGGAATCGGATTCACGCGGCCTCGTACTTCGAACCAAGTCAACGGCAAACTTACCAACGTTTTCGGGTACAAAAACCTGCTTGACTAATTGTTGGTACTTGAGAATGTCCTCGCCGCTCAATACGGTTTCCAGATCTGCCTGATCTTTTGAAGTTGTGTTCAACGCTACGGTCAGCTCGTCCTCTGCAGATAGATAGTCGATGACAATGTTGAACATAAATCGATCTAACTGAGCCTCGGGCAGGGGATAGGTGCCTTCAAGCTCGATCGGGTTTTGAGTCGCAAGTACAAAGAAGGGTTTCTCCAATTTCATTTGCTCTCCACCAGCTGTGACCTGATATTCCTGCATTGCCTCAAGCATGGCAGCCTGCGTCTTTGGTGGAGTTCTGTTGATCTCATCGGCGAGGATGATGTTTGCGAAAATGGGGCCTCTGATAAATTTCAGATTTCGAAGGCCAGACTTCTTGTCGTCTTCGATGACGTCAATGCCTGTGATATCGGCTGGCATGAGATCGGGAGTGAATTGGATCCTCTTGTAGCTCAGATCCATGATTTCGCCCAGCGACTTAATCAATAGCGTCTTGGCCAATCCAGGGACGCCAGTTATCAAGCAATGGCCCCCAGCAAAGAGAGCCATAAGCACTTGTTCTATGACCTCGTCCTGTCCAACTATTCTTTTTCGAAGTTCTTGGACAACTCGGGTTTTACTTGCTTGAAGTTCCTCGAAAGATTCCGCAGATCCGTTACTGCCTAGATTGCTGTCTGACATGTATTAAATGTTTGTCGTATTAATGCGTAAGGGCGTAGATGAGAAAGTTGATGCCCATTTGAAAACTGATGGTCGAAATGTTGTCCCAATTTCTATCTGGATATTCCCATCCATCACCAATATCTTGGTTGTGGCATGCGAGGGCGATCATTCTGCCGTTCTCGTCAAAGAAGGCCAGGTATCGATCATCGAACTCTGTATAGTATCCACCGCCGCTGACATTTGATGGGGCTGCAACAGGATCGATATCATAGTAGATATTCCATACTGGGTGCTCAGGAGAGATTTCGACAGCCGTTTTGTCAGGAAAAATACGTTTCATTTGTTGGACGAAGTGCTCCCATTCCCATTCGCCACGGAAGTCGTCGAAAAGAATGAAGCCACCTCGGTTTAGATATTCCCTTAGGTTGTCGGCCTCTTCGTCGTTCATGATCCAATAGCCTGGCTCGCATAGATAGAGCATCGGATATTCGAAGATCGATTTGTCGTCGAGTTTCAACACGACTGGAGGACCTGCAACATGTACTTTTGTGGTCCTGTCGAGCGCCTCGTAGAAGTTCAGTTCTGCCGTCGGATAGTCGTGCGCCCAAGCGCCGCCACGTCCTCTACCTCGACCGAAACCTTGACCGGAACCACCGGCATCCTCATATTGAATCCGTACGAAGCGGAAGCCATGGTCGTTTTGGGCGAAGCTGGGCGTCGTACTGAAAGCTAAAAAGGCGATGAAGAGAAAACGGGTCACGGGTTATGGGTTGCGGTTGGTATTCTAGTAACGGTTGCAAGGTGGTCGTTGGTATTTAGTCCTTTTTGGTTGGTGGTTATTGGTTGGTGGTTTTTAGTAAGAGTCTTTGGGCGTCTCTAAATCCTGGTGCGACTTCAAGTGACTGAAGTGTCGCTCTTTTCGCCTCGGCAATCTGGCCTCCGTCGTAAAGACTTTGTGCTAGATCGAGATAAGCCTTCGCCATGTCTACTGGTTTCAAAGCGAGTAGGGCTCTGTTCGCCTGAGCGGCTTTATCATGATTGCCGTCTGCGGTGTAAATAGCTGCGAGCTTTTGATAGACGCTAGCTTCGTAGGGCTCGATCTGCAAAGAGTTTTCCAGTTGGCCCACGGCTAGTGCCATTCTATTGGACTCTTCATAAAGCATTCCAAGTCTGCGAGATTCCTCGGCACCGTGTTCTGAGATATCAAGAAAGTCTTCAAGTATATCGATCTCTTGATTTGTCTCGCCGTTAGTTCTATAGATCTGTGCTAGGGCGAGATAGGGGTTTCCAGGCCCGACATACTGTGGGTACATTTTCAAGGCGTCCATATAAGAAGCTTTTGCTTCGGGAAGATCGCCGCTTGCTAGCTGCTCGCGAGCTTGGCTCAGTAGATTCAAAAAGGGATTGTCAGTTGCCGTGCTAAGTTTCTCCATGAGCGTTGCCTGCGCTCCTTCGCCTCATTAAGAAGATCGGGCATTCCGCTTAAGACCGACTCGAATTGCTTTTGGCCCAGTCTAAGATTCTGGAAGAAGGCATTGTCCAATGTCCCAGTCGATTCTCCAAGTGCAGTTTCAATAGCCTGGTTGATACCTATGCCTGTTTTAAGATTCTCCAATATGGCAATGATCTTATCGAATCCGTAAGTGTCAGCGATGTAGCCAATGATCTTCGAAGAATGGTAATAGGAGAGGAGGACTTGGCCAGGGAAACTAGGCCTCGTAAATCCTTGATCGAGCTTGGCTAGATGTAGCAATTTATCTTGTTCGAGTGCCGAGTAAAGTTCGAGGTCCATCTCGCGTCCCCATGCTGGCTTTGCTCGTCGCTCTTCGTAGACAGAAAGTCCCTCCGTGAACCATCTGGGAACGCGATGATCCGACACACCGATTGCCATGGTATGCGCAATCTCGTGCCACAAGGTTCTGGCCCAATTGTAGGCCTGGCCTGCCCTCGCTTCCGGTGTTTGAATCGCAACGACGTCGCCAAAACTGACACCGAGTAGTCCAAGATGAGGTACTCCGGCGATTCTGACACCGAAATCACCTTCGTCATTATAGGCTTCGATTAGAATCTTGCCTGTGGGCCGGTAGGGGTATCTGGCGCTGAGAGAATCATAGCAGAGTTCTGCCATTTCGAGAATTTGTTGCCCCAAAATATCTTGCTCCGACCCATGGATGAGGAGAGTGAAGTTTTCACTGTCCAAGTATCCAAAATCCTCGTACTCATCTAGTAAGGTCAGAGAATTTCCGACAAACAAGTTGAAGGAGTCTTTATCAAATGCAATATCCAAATTCTGTCTCGCCTCTTCAGTCTTGCCGAGTCTTAGAAGACCGGTGCCCAAGGCAGCGTAGGCGGGCCAATTGTCCCGATCGACTTGTGTGGCTTTGCGTGCAAAGTCGACGGCGTCTTCATATCGAAATCGATGACCGGCATTTTTAGACATTGTTAAATAGAAATCTCCGGGACTCGAATTCAGTGCTGTGACTTGCTGGATTACCTGATCTCGATCTGTAAATTTCTCCTGTAGATGAAACACGGATGCCTTGTGAGCCAAGGATTGAGTCGATGATGGATTAATCGACAGTGCTCTGTCCATGAGTTCAAGAGCATCGGCATACTGACTATCTAATATCCGAAGGCCCGCCAGAATATTGAGAGCAGCAACGCTGTTTGGGTTACTCGCTAAGGCATCTTGAGCGATTGCCTCTTGCGCAGCAAAGCCTTTGCCGGCCTGAGCGAACTCGACGAGTATTTCTGCATTGCTTCCGTTTATCGCAACCGCCTCTCCAAGCGTTCGCTGGGCCTCTTCGATGTTATATTTCTCGCGAAACAGCCGACCCCACCAAAGTAAATTTTGTGTGTCTTTCGGATCTATCCGATAGGCTGTATTGAAGGCTGCATTCGCATCGTGAAATTGACCCAGATGAGCACAGGCCTGGCCTGCGATTCTTAGATCACGACTTGTTCGGAAATCTCCGTTTTTGTAAGCTCGATATATCACGGCATAAGCATTGAAGGCTTGGCGCCTCTGGCCTCTATCTTCGAGAAGCTCACCAATGGACAAGACATTTCTCCAATAGGTGTTGTCTGCCTCAGCCGACTTTATATATGCTTGTTCAGCTTCTTGCCACCGTCCTTTTACAGATAGTAGTCTGCCATGCATGTGGTGCAGGTAGGCATTGTTTGGATTGGCGGCAATACGCGAGGCAGCTTCCTGAATACCTTCATCATATTCACCGGTATTCAAATAGCTTTCGAAATAGCCTTCGACAATTTCAGGACTGGTCGCAAGTGAATCGGAGAGGAGGGAAGCTAAAGCTGAACGAGCTTGAAGGTAGTCGCCGCTGTTCAGGGCTTCGATTGCAGTAAGTGAATCAGTCTCTTGTGCACACCCGGTACTAGGCCATATTAAAAGCCAAACGACAAGAACGTAAAGGGGTAAAAAAGGCCTTCGCATACATCCGACGGGTTATATATGGAAGACGTATGAAGAAAAGAAAAGTTTGGTTTCTTGGTGATCGGAAGATGCAATTGGACAAATTGGGGGCTGAGAGGCTGAGGGGATGAGAAGTGTGGAGTGTGGAGTGGGGTGTGAGGTGAGAAGAGGGTGTATTATCCGATCCTGAAATAGCTTGACACAATATATCGAGCTATGAGCATATTAGATAAACCTCACCCGAGTACGATTAGATATTCGATTGCCTTCAAACGGAAGGTGGTCTCTGAGATTGAAAATGGTACCTTCAAGTCTCTGAATGACGTCACCCGTTCTTATGGAATGAGTTTGACAACTGTTCGGCGTTGGATCGAGCGCTTCGGCAAGTATGATTCCACTCACGTAAGACTTAGAGTTGAGATGAAGGACGAAAAGGATAAAATCAGGGAGCAGGAGAAGCGTATTAAAGAACTGGAATCAGCTCTTGCTAATTCTCACCTTGAGGTGGTAATGCTGAGGGCTAGGATGCAGTATCATGGTCTGAAGCCTCAGAAAGATGTCAAAAAAAAGAGTGGTTCGAAGTCATGACTTTAGCTTGTTCAACAAGTAGCATTCGTGCAATGAGCGCGTATGCCGGAGTCAGTCGCCAGGGGTATTACGATCATCTACGTCGTAAGAAAGCTAAGGAGCAAGATGAAGGACGCATATTGGCTCTTGTAGACCACTATCGTTCTCTGCTTGCTCGGTCAGGAGTTCGCAAGGTCTACGACGAGATTAAGCATCTCATTCCTGTTGGTAGAGATGCCTTATACGAATTGCTTGGACGCACAGGCCGTTTGATTGAGCCCAGAAGACGTGGAGTGCGGACGACGAACTCTTATCACCACTATAGAAAGCACAAGAATCTGATTAAAGGAAAATCACCTGAGAGGCGAGACGAGGTGCTGGTATCTGACATTACCTATTTGCGACTGAAGTCAGGCGACCACTGCTACGCTTCTCTAATAACAGACCTCTACAGTCGCGCTATAGTCGGTTACCATGTGGCTCCTTCCTTGGCTGCGAAAGGACCTATTAGCGCCCTAAAGATGGCTATGGATCAGATGAAGAGAATCAAGGGATGCGTACACCACAGCGATCGAGGTATACAATATTGCTGCGAAGCCTACACAAGATTGCTGAAGAAAAACGAGATGAAGATCAGCATGACCGAAGAGAACCACTGCTACGAGAACGCCGTGGCCGAGCGGGTCAATGGCATACTTAAAAACGAGTTCTACATGGACCTACCCTTTGAATCAGTTCAAGAGGCAACGAGAGCCTTGAGAGAGTCCATTTGGCTTTACAACACGAAAAGAAAACACTATTCACTGGGGCTGAAAACGCCAGCACAAGTACATCTAAACTAAACCAACAACCTGTCAACTATTTTAGGACGGGACATATTGCATTAAGTGTGTCAATCTCCTAGTTCAGGTTTGAGTTGGGTTTCAAATCTGATATAGAATTGAGCTAGTGCACTTTTCCAGTTGTATATCGGCCGTGTCCATTTGGCCGTAATCTTCTCTTGTGCAAGGTAGAGAAGTTTCATCAAGGCCGTGTCGCTCACAAAGGCACCCTTTGTCTTGGTGACCTTCCTCAGTTGACGATGGAAGCTCTCTACGGTATTCGTTGTGTAGATGACTTTCCGAATTTCTCTGGTATAGCTAAAGTAGACTGTGAGTCGCTCCCAGTTTCTCCTCCACGAAGAGATAACCATGGGATATTTCTTTCCCCATCTTTGGTCCAGTTTTTCCAGATTCAGAGCTGCAGCTTCAAGTGTATCTGCTTTGTAAACCATCTTCAAGTCCTTCATGAACTCTCGCTGATCTTTCCAGGGTATGAACTTGAGGCTATTGCGAATCTGATGCACAATGCATAGTTGAACTTCAGTACCGACAAAGGTCGATTCAATCGCGTCTGCAAAGCCTGTCAGGTTGTCAATACAGGCAATGAGCACCTGTTCGACACCGCGGTTCTGTAAGTCTGTCAGCACGTGGAGCCAGAATGAAGCACTCTCATTCTCGGTCATGTACATGCCCAGGAGCTCCTTCTGCCCCTCCAGATCGACCCCTATAACACAGTGCACAGCCTTGGTCGTTACCTTGCCTTCTTGCCGAATCTTGTAGTGTATGGCGTCGAGCCAAAGGACACAATACGTAGACTCTAGAGGACGCGAGCTCCATTCTTGGACTAGGGGTAACACCTTGTCTGTGATCCGGCTTATCGTGGCCGTAGAGATGTGCGTTCCATAGAGCTCACTCAGCATGTCGCTTATGTCCTGATAGCTAGAACCGCGCGCATAAAGATGAATGATTTTCTCCTCAATATCAGCTCCAAGGACTCGCTCTCTCTTGGGTACCAAAACGGGCTCAAAGGAGGCATCCCGGTCTCTTGGGGTCCGAATATCGACCTCACCAATGGAGGTCTTAACGCGCTTGCTTCCCTTACCATTGCGCCTGTTCCTGGTAGGCTTCTCAGAAAGATGAGCGTCCATCTCGGCGTCCATTGAGGTCTCGAGAAAGTTCTTCATCAAGGAGGTAAAGGCTCCGTCGGGACCTAACAGACCCGCTCCGCCTACCATCTTCCGATAGGCATCCTTCTTGAAAGCCTCGAAATCAAACTCCGGAGATGAAGGATCGAGTTTATCGTTTTTCTCTTCCATTGTATATCCAAGTTAAAAGTTATAATAATTAACTTGACACACTTAATTGAACACCCTCTGAGAAGAGTGACGATCTACACTCCCCACCACCACTTTTCACGCCTAACTTCTCAATCCTCACTTCCCTATGCTAAACCCTGGAGGTACTGATCGAATGCTTCGAATCCTTTGCCCCATCCTTGCAACACGCCCATTTCTTCCTGCTGCTTGCGATGCTCTTCAGTCTCGTGGATTATGCTGAAGGTGAATTTCGTTTTATCGCCCATGTCTTCGAATTCGGCGACTAGGACTAGGTTTGTGCTCATGGGAGGAAATTGAGCAGAACAGACGACCTTCTCCTGATCGATGATTTCTTGGTATACGCCATAGAAGTTAAATGCGGGCCCTCCTCCAGGCATGGTCATTTCGAAGCTCCACTTTCCGCCGACCTTGAATTCAAGTTCTTTTACAGTTGTATTTCCTGGTCCCCCATACCAGCCCTCGATGTGATCAGCTTGTGTCCATGCATCCCAAGCCAGGGCTCTAGGAGCTGATAATATTTTCTCAACAGTGAGCGTTCGGTTTGCGGCAGAGTCTTGAGTCATTTTATTTTCGTTTAGCGTGTAGCTCGGTTATGTATTTGTCAAAAGAGTCTAGATTGCTGTCCCAAAGCCAGCGATACTGGTTTACCCAGTCAGCTACTTCGCTTAGCTCCGAAGGCTTGATGCTGCAATGTCGTTCACGACCCTTCTTTTCAATGGTCACCACTCCACATTCCTCTAGAATCTTGATGTGCTTCGAGATTCCTGGTCGACTTATGTCGAAGTTGGCCGCGATTGCATTGAGTTTCAAGGATTCCTTGGAAAGGAGTCCAATGATGTCTCGGCGGACTGGATCGGCAATAGCTTGGAATACGTCTCGGCGCATGGAATGGGTAACTGATTGGTTACGAGTATAAGGGTAACGGATCGGTTACGCAAATAATGGTTTGTGGTTATTGGTTATTGGTTAGTGGTTCGTTGTTTCTGGTTTTTGGGCCTTGGCGAAGTTTCGCATTTGTTATCTTGGAGGGAGACGGAAATTGAATCTTGACAAACAAAAATGGCGAACTATTCTATTGCGATACATGGTGGGGCTGGGACCCTAGTAAAGGGGATGATGACGAAGTCTTTAGAGGCAGGCTACTTAGCCGCCTTGAAGGAAGCGCGTGATATTGGGTACTCGATTCTTGAAGGAGGAGGTCGGGCTATTGATGCCGTCGAGGACTCAGTAAGGTCCTTGGAAGACTCGCCATTGTTTAATGCAGGGAGGGGTAGTGTATTCGCAGCCGATGGCTCCCATGAGATGGATGCCTCCATAATGAATGGATCGGATCTCGACGCAGGCGCCGTTTCATTGGTTACCGGAATTCGAAATCCGATTTCTCTAGCTCGTCTTGTAATGGACAAGAGCGAGCATATTTTTCTTGCAGGTGAAGGCGCGCATAATTTCGGCGATCTTCACGGATGTCAGCGTGAAGACCAACACTATTTCTATGATGATCTTCGCTATAAACAATGGCAGGAGATAAAGGGTAGCGATTCCTTTCAACTTGATCATTCGCTTTCTAAAGAATCGAAATTTGGTACAGTCGGGGCGGTGGCCTGTGATCAAAATGGGGATCTAGCGGCGGCTACGTCGACTGGCGGAATGACTAATAAGAAGTTCGGACGGGTAGGGGACAGTCCCATGATTGGTGCTGGGACCTACGCTAACAACAAGACCTGTGCTGTCTCATGCACCGGAAGTGGTGAGTATTTTATTCGAGGTGTGGTCGCCTATGACGTCTCGTGCTTGATGGAGTATAGAGGCTTGAGTCTTGAGGATGCTGCTCGGGTAGTCGTCGAGGAAAGACTAGTGGGTATTGGGGGAGACGGTGGATTGATCGCCGTTGATGCGAAAGGGAATATCGCGATGCCCTTTAATACAGAAGGGATGTATCGTGGAGCCAGGTCGTTTGAAGGATTAGATGAGATTGCTATTTACGGGAACTAACGGTTAGTGGTTTTTGGTTTTTGGTTTGTGGACTTGGACGGAGCTTCGCATGTGCAATTATATTGAGCAAGGCAAATGAGATTAGCTGTGTTCCTCTATGGCTCGAAATGCGTCCCCAATGGCTGCGCAGTAGTCGTTATCTAGAAATGGGTCCGAAGGATTACGGCTCTGTGGAATCGAATCTCTAGTTGCGATTCATGAAAACGCCATATCCAGCCAGAATCAAGGTTGCCAAGAGTGCGATCATGATCCAAGGTGGGCCTTCTCCTCCGCTTCCACTTGCACTTTTGAATACGAGGACGCCACCGATCAAGAGAATGAACATGCCCACGCCGAGAGTCAGAATTCGCCTTTGGTCGGGGTTTGAATTTTTCTTGCTAAGTGACACTTCGGCGATTCTCTCTAGCTCTGAAAAGCGTGGGACAACATCATCGAACCAATTTTTAGATAATGAAGCCTTTAGGATGTCTTCGGCATCTAGAGCAATGTCCTTTTGCCGACTTTCCGACAGTCGGACCAGCAGTACCTGTGCCTGCGACGCGTCCCGCTTGCAGTCCTTTCCGCTCAGCAAACGCATTGCTGTGATTAATTCAGTTGAATGGTCTTCTTGCTGTCCAGAGGACGGGACATGTACCGGAATCATCATGAGATCTTACGCTGGTTAATTTTGTTGTGTACGGAATCCGCGTTGCAATGTTGATTTGGAGGGTCCTGATTTTGGTGTAGGCAGAGACACTACACTGAAATCCGTGACGACCAGACAGCCGCGAGTTCAAAAGGATTTCGGTGGCGGGCTGCAACGAATCGTATCGTCTTGCAATTCCAGAGTTGGCGAAACCAAACGAGGGGCGGCAGGCCAAAGCACACCATAGGTGTTGAGAATCGCTTAGGCAACTATTGGTTTGTGGTTTGTTGTCCGTGGTTTTTGGACATAAACGGAGCCTCGCATTTGCTACCATTGGAGAGGTTTAATTTCACTTGAAAACAAGGAAATGAGTCTCGTCGATATTACGGCAAAGCTTATCGAAAAGAGGATCTTGGAGCTAGCGCAAGGAGGTCAGTGACACACCCGCGAGCGACTGATGTCCGTCCTTAGTCCCGGATGCCTCCCTAGTTTGTAGTGAAAATGAATGCAATCGCCAGCCTCAATTGCTCCTTCACTTGATAGGGTTCTAGGACAGGTCAATGCCGAGTCATGATCTTTAAGTAGGTGCTTCTGATATATCCGAATTGTAGTAGAAAGCATAGGCTGGTATCGTCGCTCTGCGGATTCAGGAATTCGCAGTGATGATCCAGGTAGGTGGTTACTTGACAAATCTTTCCATGAAAACACGGTCTCTCGATTAATGGAGAATACCGATCCGACAGGTATTCGGTCGCCATGTGTGGCTCCTCCATTAGGTCCTAAGCTTTCAAGACCAAATTCATTTGATGGGTCTAGTAAACTTAGGTCAATACGTATTTCCTCTGGGATCAGGATCGCACTCGAAGCCTGCGACAGTAAATGACGTGTAATGGCTACTTGTGGCTCTGACTCCAGACAAGCCTGCATGATCTCGATTAGGATGACATCGGGGGGCTTGTCGGGACATACCCGATATGAAGCAGCATCGATTGTTTCGAAGCTCACAAGGGATTCGGAAAGGCAAAGTGTATCGATGATAGATTTGGCGGACACAATCGATTCTGAATGAACATCCAAGAGCGTGAAGGTCGCTTCGGAAGCAGAGAACATTGCCATAAGGGGGGTGGCCAGAGTTGCGTAGGGCCCGCACCCGGCGTAAAGGACGCG
This sequence comes from Rhodothermales bacterium, assembly GCA_965250215.1. GTDB lineage: Bacteria > Bacteroidota > Rhodothermia > Rhodothermales > DATKEJ01 > CBDFNN01. Next base: position 2,371,928 of record CBDFNN010000004.1, read on the forward strand.
TGCCGGCCGATCGGAAAATCGTTTCCGAATATCAACAATGGCATCATGGGTACCACGGATAAATGCGACTGTTCGGGTGAAGTCGTCCGTGCACATGGCGGCCATTGTCGGAGATAGAGCCAAGCCGTTTGACGTTCGAGTTTCACCATTAGAAATGTCTTGATGCGATGCGGGCCGACTGGTCTGCGAATTCGCTAGTATTGTCGTCAACTCGACAACTTCGGGTCGAAGAGAGTGGATTGGTCTATTAAAATCTAGCAGCGTCGCCGTCACACGTCGTAATTGCTCAATTGCTCTATTCACTGATTTATTCCAATCATAGATTTCATGGTTTGGACGTGCATTCTGTGGAAAATGGCAGATAATGGCCGATAATGGTGTAGCAAGGTTGGATCTGACTTTAACGCAAGAGAGGGCGGGCCCGTTTGGAACCCGCCCTCTCCATGTAATGGCGACACGGCCATAAGTGTCGCTTGTGTCTAGTCTAGGAGATAATTGGCGCTAGTTGTTTGGCCAAGCACCCCAGTTGCTGCAATGCCCTGCATTGTCGGTTCTCCCAATGTCACGCTGAACGCCTGAGTAGGCAGCATTCATTACAGCGCGAGGAGAGAAGTGAATCCTCCCATTCGCAGGGGTACCAAAGATTTTACCGAAGTGCCCCTGGCTGAGGGCGTGCCCCGCCTCGTGAAGCGCTACGGTCTCAACATCGAAGTTTCCACCGTCATCGGCCCAAGAGAACGCATCGTTGTAGTAGATTTCCCGGAAAGCCACGTCGGTTTTCCTATTGCCGTCGATGTCGGTGGGATCGCCGCCGTCAGTCCAGATAAACGTGAAGGTCACGCCCAAGATGAAGCCGCTGCCGCCGGGGGCGAGCAGGTCGAAGAATCCCGCTGGAAGCCAGCCTGCATGCATCACATCTGTAAACAGAGCCTGACTTCCGCCAAAACCCAAAATGTTCTGTACAAAGCCCAAGTCGATCGCCACGCCACCGATGTCATTGATGGGGATGGTAGAGCATTGCAGTCCGTCCCAGGTCGACATCGCCGTACTGATCGCAGCGGTCGTCTCGCCGGCGGAAAGGCCACTAGCGGTGGCTCCATCAACAACGTCCGTGACATTGAAGATTTCCGTACCGTTCCCGCGTCTCGGGTCGTCCGGAACGAAATCACCAGACAACTGCTTGTTTCCGCGGTTGTTGGCGAAAATTACGGTTCCCATCTGTCCGGTCTCCGGATCGGTATAGATCTCGGCCATGCTGACTTCGAAATCTCGCTCGACGAGATCAAGGTTTATCTGGTCGAGGACGTTGCTGCCGTTGGCTGAATTTCCGTTATTGCCATTATTAGCGGCACTCATGCTGATCGTGTCAGGCGCTTCATCGCTTTCCATGCCATTCTGGCTGTCGCACGCGCTGAATACCAGCATCAATACAACAAACAGAGCTAAATTATTTCTTTTCATTTTATTGGTTTCGGATTAGATTTTTTACAAAAACCACCTCTCTGATTCAAATTCAATATGAAGATGATTGGTCCGTTTTATTCATTATACGAATCCCTTAGGAAATTATTGGTTTGTGGTTTGTTGTTCGTGGTTTTTGGACACAAGTCGAGTCTAGCATTTGCTAGCTTTGCCGAGGCAGAATTTCGCTTAAAGGCCCGGCCAATTCGGCGAACTACTTAATATCGATTCATAGTGAAACCGGGACTCTCTTAAAAAAGGATGTACCGAGGTGCGAAGTCATCCGGAGGAACGAATGAGATTTCGATTTACAGGCAAATAGCGAGGAGTAAAGCAAAGATGTACTAGCTGAGCTCCTCTACGGCTCGAAATGCCTCCTCAATGGCTGCCTGGGTGTAGGCGGAAGCAGCAGCATCTGAATTGGCAATCGAGATATTTCCGATAGGCTGACGCGCTATCTCGTGCGGGGCCATGCCGGCTTCCCAATCGGGGTCCCAAAGGTCGAGATATCCGTAAGAATATCCGTGAGGCCATCGGTTGACTGTTATATCCAAGATATCCTTGGCGACGTCAAAACCGGCAGGTCCAAGCATGCCGTCAAGTACTGTTCGAACTTCGCGTTCGAAGTCCTCAAAGCTCAGGGCCAGCAAGGAATGCCTCGCTGCCCGAAGTTGATCGTGAATTGGGAGGTCACGACTTGGAGGAGCCATCATACCCCAGAACATCAGCGGCACGGCACCTCCTTCACTGTTTTCTGCTTTGTATCCCGCCGTGTCTACCCCTTTGATCAACCAGACTTTCGCATGCATGCGCCCGGGACAGTAGGCGCCCGAGATATCCAGCTTGTCGAGGGCCTCTCTGTTTCGGACCAGTACGTTTGTCACCAACATGGGATGTTTGACCTGGAAGCTTTGCGCCTCTTTTTGTGCTTCCGGTAATTCGGGGCAGAGGTGAGGGATGATGGCATGGTAGCAGGCTAGAACGCAGTGTCCGGCACGTATTCGGGAAAGCGTTCCTTTCTGGACATAGCTGATGGTGACCTGATCGTCCACATTTGCGGTATGTACAACCGTTGACTCGAGGCGCAGACGAATCGGGGAGTAGGGGCGATCAAGTTGGGCGTAGTCAAATCGCGCCACAGCAATTTCTTCCGAATTCGGGGCGACGGCCGGAATGAGAGCGCGCACAAGGAGGCGAGCAATGGAGGCATTTCCATCGGGAAACATCGCCACCTTTTCGGATTCCTCGAGGCCCGCCGTCTGATCGGCAGCGTCTCCAAGGAGATGGGATCCAGGCAACCAGGCGTGCATGGCCTCGGCGACGGAAATGCTGTGTGTCTGAACACCCCAGTAGCCGTCGGTCGCTTTGATGAACAGTTCTACTACCTCGTCGGGTAGGCCAGCATAGCGGGAGAGGAAATCTGTGTAACTCGTCTTGTGCAGCACCCGATCAATCTCTGACTCGTCCATTCCCTCCAAGACGTTTACCTTGGAGGTATAGAATTCCTTCAGTGCAACACGTCCCGACTCGCTGATGGGAAAGCGATCAATTTTGTCCAAAGCGTCCAGGTTATTGCTGTACATGGAAAATCCGGGCACGAGGACGTCGCTTCCATAGGTCTCGGCGTCAAACCAGATCGCCGGCTTATCTCCTCCGTAGTGAAAGTCCAGCTCCTTGTTCAGTAGATGCACGTCGATCCCCAACTCTACCAGAAACTCGAGCACCGTTTCATTGAAGGAGAGGTATTCTAGATTCATCGTCCCTCCCCAGGACAGTCGCATGTCTCCGTCGTTGTGAAATTCATTTCGCTTTGCGTGGCCACCAAAGTCATCGTGATTATCAAGAATCAAGATGCGTGATTCGGGTCCGAACTTCTTCCGATACTGATATGCAGCGGTCAGGCCGCTGATGCCAGCGCCGACGACGACAAGATCATATTGCTCGTCGAGGTCAATCGGATTGTCAAACTCTTTTCCTTCGCGGGCAAGGGCATGGGCTGTTTCAAACGAACCGGGATGTGAGCCCCGCATTCCGGTCCGCGTGGGAGGGTAGTCACTGGTGAGTGAAGTATCGATTTCGGATGGCGTCGATGTACAGCCAGGTGAGAGCATGAGACCCAGACCGGCAAGGCTGCTGCCATATATAAAGTCACGCCGGTTGATCGACCGATGCATGCCAAGTTGGTGATCCGTCTTGCTCATTTATCGGTGACCTGACGAGTATTCGATACTTTCTGTCTAAATAACAAGACTAGACCAGCAATTAATAAGACAAAGAAAAACATAGTAAAGCTACTTTTGAGAATTGTAAATGTGCTTGCAATATTAACGGTTGATGCTTGTAGCTCTGGAAATGAATGTATCATCTTAATGATGAATATGTTTTCGACATAATCAAACATACCAGCTAAAAATGGCACCAATGCGAAGTAATATATTTTGGAGTTAACACGACATGTTTTCCCAAAAAGCCAAACAAGCAACAGTGAAAAAGTAATAGAAAACAAGCCAGGATAAATGAAATCTAATGGTAGCTGAGAAGATAGATAGGTCTCGCGCCCTTTTGTCCCCAAAGCATTTAGCAACTCATCTGCATAGGTGAGTGAGTAGCCTGCTGGTGACAAATCGAAGATTGGTAAGTCAGGCGCAAATGCAGAAACAGCCGGAATTGAGTAAGACAGCATTACAAAATATACCGTCATAGTCAAAATAAATAGAACGCTAATAACCCTTCCCGTAGAGTATTTCTGTGCAAATCGAATTACTACTTCCATGTAAAAAACTCCTATTGAAGACTGGCTAAGGGGTGAACTGAGCGTCGCGAGTGGTCCAGCGTGTCGGCATTGGCAAGTGACGTGCCCCGCCCCAGCTTCGTTCCAGTGATTTTGTTCGGTTACGACCGCGTCCTGTGTGAAAGCATCACAATCGGAGCTTTCTTGAATGGGCCGTCGCCGATAATGAACCAAGTAATGGGAAAACCTCCTTCGTGAGCAACAACGACACCCATCGGAGTGCTGCCAGAAGGAAGCTTGAATCTGCGCGAAACTTCGACCGACTCGTTTGGAAGGAGTCTGATGTCGAATGGGATGTCTCCTTCTGTGAGTACCGAGGCATAACGCTCCTTGCTGGAGTCGGTTAGATACAACACTAGGCCAGTCTCACGTTGCGGAGCGCGTCGGGCTCGGCTAAAAAGCTTCATTGCCACAACATACTCCTGCGCTTCCTTCGCTTCGACGCTCTCAACGCTTATGCACCAATCGTCAAAGCATAGAGGTTCATCAATTGTGAGTTGCTCGCGAGAAGCTAATAGTGACGACACCAGCACGATCGCCAAATAGGCAGCTAAGCAGATGGAGTAGCGACGAATTATTCTAAGCGCCGCATCTCTCCGGCGAGAAAGAAGGAGTACACCCACCGTTGCGAAAGTAACAAGACTTACAAGGAAGAGAAAAATGAAAAGCAATTCGAATGCATTCATTAGTTATCACCATCGCTAGTCGGCTCGATAATTAGAGTAGGGGTCGATTTCTCATTCAGTATGCCGAACAGTTGGCGGAATTGCGACGAGCGTTCACCCTGCTAGCAGAAGGTAATCGCTTCCCGCCGACTCAATCAGTCATGCCAGTCCAAATCGTTTGTTACTTGCCAATTGGCACTGGGAGGGGCTGTTCTCATACATCGATTACTCCAGATATGCAGAAATTTTCCCTTGCAACTCTTCATTCATGGGAATGGTACGGCTAGCAATTCTGTTAGCCAGCGCCTCTCGTCCTCTACCTGAATGGCCAATTTCAGCCAAAAGCCGTTTGTCTTTCAGCAGATTCGCGTGGGATCCATAAAAAACATATTCCCACGACTCCAAGGAATCAGGACGATAGCCAAAATACTCCCTTAAATACTCATTCATTTTATCAATGCGCTTCGCGGATGCTGCCCGAAGGTCGTCAATTAAGACAATTTGGTCGTCGTGATAAGCGACGATCGCTTGCCTGAGACCCGAATCGTGAATAAGATCCAAATCACCAGACCGCGAGAGCCCATTGTATGTCGGATAGGTGGGGCGGTAGTTCCAAATGCGTGTAACCATAGTGGCCGACTGGAGCAAGGTATCAATTGGAGCTGCACTTTGTAACTGTTGAATGAATCGGCTGCTTGCACTATCCCGACGGGCAAGTCGAATACGATACATATCCAGATATTTGGCATCCTCTGCCAGTTCTCCTCTCATTTGAAGCAGGATCTGGTGCTCTTCTGCGGATTCTATTTTGCTAGCACGCCAATCGTCAGCCAACAATGCGAGGACGACGGAGAAAAAGACCGTTCCAAATTGAATTAGAATGTTGCGCAATTGCTCTTTTCTATCACTCATCTGAATAATGGCGAGGTAATGATTTATTGTCGCACAACGGGGTGCTGTTCCTAGTTTGCGATAAGCCGTCGGTAGCTTGGACCTGTTCTTGACCCCAATTCGACAAAGAAAATCCCTTTTGCATGAGAGGATAGATCGAGATTTAGTTTGTTGTTTCCATTTGCCACTTGAAAGATCTCATTGTGTATTATTCTCCCAGCAATATCCAAAACTGACACGCTCAGCTCCTCGCTTTCTAGTGACAAATAATCCAGATTCACAATGCCTGATGGGCTAGGATTTGGATAAAATTCTCCTATTCGCCTTTCTTTGCTGACATAGTCAACACTTAGTGTCTGGCTGTATGAAAATTGGCCATCGAAGTCGACTTGTTTTAGCCGATATATATTTTCGCCTTCTTGTGGACTCTGATCTACGAATGTATAATCCTGTCTTGTCGTGGACGTACCCCTTCCTTCAATCTCACCGATCGTTCCAAACTCGCCTGCGACATCCTTTCTTTCAATTTCAAATGTTGCGTTGTTGATTTCGGAGACTGTTGACCAGTATAGACGCATCGCGTCATCTCTACTTATGGCATCGAAAGATATTATCTCGACGGGAAGGGTTGCAATATTTTCAAAGACAAAATTGTCAATCGCTAAATAGTCAACTGCCGCCGGACTTATAAGCTCAAATTGAAGTGATTTCAATATCACACCGTCCCAAATCCCAAAAGAAAAATCAAAGGGTAGCAATTCGTCATCTGGAATGGTTGTGAAAATAGAAATGTCCTCCGAGATCGTAGTGTTATCTACTTTGGTGCCGGTAACTCGGATTGTGCCATTAAGATTGTTGTCACCGTCACTTTGTCCTGTCCAAGCACATTGAGTCGATGCAGTTGATACGGAAAAGGTAGTTCCTGGAATATTCGGAACAATGCTTCCAAGGACACCACTTGACGGCCCATCTTGCCATCCCGTATCCAAGTATCTATTTGTGCCTGGATTTGTTGCGTCGCAGGAAAAATTGGTCGCTTCGCTAATTAAGAAATCTCCGGTTACGTTAAAAAGGAAGCCACTGGTCGTAAAAGATGTGCCGCCAAGTGTCTCTCCCTCAAAATCTTCTGTCTGGCTAAATAGAAGGTCGGTGCATGACAAGGATAGCAGTAGAAGTAAGACGAGTTTCATGGCGATTTAAAATTTAGAGTTGTTTCAAATTGAATGGCTTTCTCCACCGAATAAGACACTTCTTCAAAGTCGGCTCATCCCAACACAAAAGCAACCACGGAAGTGGGTAGCGGTTGTTGGTTGTTGGTTCTTGGTGAGAGTGATTGTCTTTGACCCGATTGTCGACAATACCGATACATGAGTGAGGGCCGGCGTACCTTTGGAAAATCTGCAGTGGACAAGAAGACGAAGATTTCGAGGTCGAAATTTATTGCCTATGCAAAATTTTGACGATCCGATTGTATACGACGAGGGATATTCCAGACGTGTCTTCGCCGTTTGTATTCACGAACTGAATGACCACAGTATCAATGTCCTTGTGATAGCGTGCGATGCTGTAGTATCCCGGTAACCAGCCGGTATGCTCATACTCGTAAATAGAGGAGTAGATAGCCTGCTCATCGTTATTCAGTAATGAGCCATCATTCAATGCTCTCAAAAATATACCGACGTCCTGTGCAGTTGCGACCATCGATCCACCGGGAACTACAAAATCAAGATACCTGAGATCTTCGTCATATTTGTACCAGTAGCCACTGACAACATCTTCGTATTCTACCTGGCCTAGCAAACTGTGTGTATTCGTAAGACCGAGCGGAGCCAGAATTTCGCTATCGATATATTGCTGGTGACTGTATCCCAGGACCTTGTCAAGAATCCGGCCGATCAAGAGATAATTAGTATTGGAATAGCTGTAGCGTGCATCGGGCTTGAAATCTGCAGGTTCATCCAATGCTAGATCCAGAGCCTTATCGATGTCCGTATGGGGAGTGAACCAGTCAAATTCTTCATCGTCCGTGAAATTGGGAATGCCACTCCGATGTTGCAACATCATTTTCAAGGTGATCTCTTCAGCATTTTCGATTCTTTCAACAAGTTCTGGCAAGAGATCAGCGAGCGTCTCATCCAGCAACAGGCTCTGCCGATAGACCAACTTTGCGCTAGCAGCGGCGATATACAGCTTGCTGATACTGGCAATCTTGAACAGGGCTTTCGGATCGGCTGGTACTTGAGTCACTTTATTCTTCCAGCCAGCAGAGAATAGGCTAGGAGGGGCCCCGGATTGATCGACATATACGATGATACCATCCAGACCACGATCAATAGCGCTATCGACTTGTTCTTGGACAGTATCAGGTAAGGGTGCTAACCATGCTCGTACAATGCCCCATGGTGTGAATACAACAACACAGACTATCCCAACGATGGGCATGATTATTCTCAGGAGTCGAACTGTATTTTTCATTTATTTGCATTTGCGACAATCTTCCTGGCCGACTTACGCTAAGCCAAACTGTGCGATATTTCCGCGTCCGTTTGAGCGTACTTGTTATGTCTCTTTGCTGACGCGGCTGTTATGCAGGGCAGGCGCAGGCCCTGCACCTGCTACCCATGCAACTCCCAGGGCGATGGCACCTCCAGAAAAGGCATGTAGTCCTTCCAACACACGGATCACTGACATATCTCCCTCAAAGACCTATTACGGACTTCCCATTAGTTCCATAAGTGCGATTATAGTGGATTGCACGCTCTGCGGAACTGACAGATCTGGGTCAATTTTAAAAAGCGGAGAATGATGGCTAGGCACAGCGACTCCACCGTTCTTTTCGGTTTCAAAATCTTTTTTTGGCGTACCTCCAACCATCCAGTAAACGCTGGGGATGTACGGGTCTGTAGTGAAATAAGGGAAATCTTCTGCCCCCATGCCTGGATCTTCTTGGTCGATTACATTTTCCTCACCAAAAGCTCGACCCCAGACAGATTTTAGACGCTTTGTTAGCTCGAGATCATTCAGTGTCGGCGGCGTTCCTTCTTCTGTTGAAACAATAACTTCAGGTAGCTGATCTTCCGTTAAGCCAGCCGCCCGGCCTAGATTCTCAGCAATGCGTTTGATCCCGTTCAAAAGTAAATCCCTTGTCTCAATGCTAGTGTTGCGTACTGTGACCTTCAGGTGTGCTCGGTCTGAAATGATATTGTGCTTGAAGCCACTATTGAAGGCACCTACCGTTACCACGCCTGGATGCTTGGGGGGTAACTCACGACTAACAAGCGTCTGTAAGGCCAGCACGATTTGCGCCCCCAAGACAACCGGGTCTTTGCCTCTATGTGGGGAGGCCCCGTGAGCTCCGACTCCGTGAATAATTATATCGACACTATTGGAACCCGCAAAAGCCGCCCCCTCCTTAAGGTCAATTTTTCCTGTTTCAACATCCGCTGCGACATGCAATGCTAAAGCATAATCCGGCTTGCCAAATTTTGTCCAGAGATTGTCCTCCATCATTTTTCGAGCACCCATTATGCGCTCTTCTGCTGGCTGCCCAATTAGCATTAAAGTCCCAGACCATTTATCCTTGGTAGCTGCCATTTGGCGAGCAGTGCCAACCAATGAAGTGATATGAACATCGTGGCCACAGGCGTGCATCACAGGTCTAAGTTCGTTTGTAATCGGATCCATCTGCGTTGCTGTTGACATATAAGGCAGACCATTGTCCTCTTTCACGGGTAGTCCATCCATATCCGCCCGCATCATCACCGTCGGGCCATCGCCATTTTTCATGATGGCAACAATGCCCGTCTCACCAAGGCCCTCGTGAACTTCAAAACCCACGCTCCTGAGCTCCTCAGCTAGTCGAGCTGCAGTTTTAAACTCTCCCATGGAAAGCTCTGGGTTTTCATGGAAATGGATAAACAGCTCCTGCAAGTGAGTCTCATAATCCTTTGCGACCGACTCCGTCAATTGATCAAGCTGTACAACACTGTCGCTAGCACTTTCACTTGATTGGCTAAATAGAGTCGACGTGGCAGTTGTTGACAATAAAAGCACAATAAATAGCGAGTTGCGTTTCATCGGAGATCCTCTAAATTAGTTCGATGGCATGGCTGTGATTGTTTTAATCTAACGACTTGCGTATCAGTCGCCAAAACTGCGCGGCATCACAGGGCTTAGTTGGAAAAGAAATTTCCCCTTTGCGGTTTCTAAACTAATTTGTGTATTATTGATGCTATAATACTAGCACAATAGATATGAGAATACTAATTGCCCTCATCATTGCAGTAACGCATATAGCTTGCCAAGAATCCTCACCCCGAAATGATCGAGAATTCGATCTAGCTGCCGTAACTCTGGCTAATATGATTGAAGAGCGAGAGACAGCAATGATCGAAAGAGATATAGATACCGCGATTTCGCAGTTTGCGGATGACGCTACGTGGATCAATAGTCAAGGCTACTTTTTTCAGGGAAAGGAGAGCATTCTCGAATTCCACAATATGTTGGCTGGTCGGGACAGCGTCGATTACTACTATGAAGCAGGCGAGCCGCGGATTCGTCTGATCGACGATCGAAACGCGTTGGCTTATTACTCATGGAAAATGTTCTGGTATGACAGGGATAATCCTGCCGACACTACCTTTCGAGAGATCGGGTTGATGACACTTAGTGCCACTCGGATCAACGGTAGCTGGAAATGGACAGCCGTAACAAACCAGCACACGCCTTGGTTTTACGAAACAATAGATGTAGTGACGATTGACTAGACCTTAGGTTTTTCCTTTCCACCTAACGGCCACGATAACCGGGCCGAGTGAAAGATATAATGAACGAAGCCAACGCGCGACGCAATTCGACTCCGGTTCATCGAATTGTTAGATTGCTTCTTGCTTTGCGGCTCCTACCCAAATTTTGTTTCCATCTGGATCTTGCGTGCGAAATTCAGTCATGCCGTAAAAGGTTTCTTCGATCGGTTCTGCTGCGTATCCAGCAACAACCACGCGTGCACGTACTTCTTCAAGATTTGCAGTGTAATAATATACGACGGTGGCTGCGTTCATTGGCGAAAGGATGGAGCAATCAATCATCGGCTGGCACCCGTTTTCTCCTTCTAGAAGCCCCCAGCCGATATCTTCGCGCCCGCGTATTAATCTCAACGCTAGCCCCTCCGTGTAGAATCGGACAGATCGCAGATAATCGGTAATCGGAACCATCGCCGTTATTGTGTGAATATTCATCTGTCTGCAATCTAACGGATAAGCTTAGCCGCCGTGGGTTGAGGTCACAGCGGCTACTCAAAGCTAAGATCGTAAGTCCTAGATCAGTACGGGATCTCGACAGTGTAATGCTCAAACGGATCGGGGGCCCTCGGGACTTGATAATTGGGCTTAAGTGTCCATCTGTGCTCCTCAATACGGCTAATACGGCTTCCGTCGGAATAGCGAAATTCAACAGTGCCGTGCAGTGTCCCTGATGCGGCTCTATTGAATACCTTGACTTCAATTTTATTTGTTCTCCCAGATACCAATGGAACGGACCACGTTACAGGTGGCTCATTATAGCGCAATATATCATGTGTCCACGCGGGTATGCTGTTGCCGTTCAGATAGATCTCAACCATATCATCGATTTGTGTGAATGTTAGAACGACACCTTCTACCCTTTCCCTTTGGGGCGGTAAAGAATTATCCTTTACGCTTATTTTTAGCTCGTACCCTCTATCTACTTTTCGACCCACTTCAACTGTCATCGGAGAATCAGAATGGTCGAACGTGTCGCCAGTTGTGTAGGGTGCCTGCCACAGATCTGCAAGATTATTGGAATAGACCTTCACAGGATGGTGACCACTTTCAATTGTTGCGTCAACACTATATATCAAAACGCCATTACTGCTTGAGTATTCAGTTGTCGAACCGCTTTGGAGTACGGGTTCGGTCAGTTCGACAACAAACACTTTAGAAGGTCTATCGACACGTTCATCGGGAATGACCACCATCGATGTGCCACAGCAAGATGATAGGGGGCTGACGATACCGGACCATTCTCCCTGCTTGAGATACTTTTTTCGCAACGGATCGAGCCACCCCATTTTGTGTCGATGCCATCCGAAGAATGTAGTTCCAGCAAAAATGTTGTCCATCAAATCCCAGGGGCCGACAACCGTCTCGCTCGAGAAATCTGAGAACGGATACAGATCCGGCAAGCCGAACACATGCCCCATTTCATGCACAAGATTTGTAAAACGGTTCGTGTAGCTATCGTTCCCAAAGGTGACGACCGATAGCTCTAACGAACTACCACCCACGTCAATATTGCCTTGTGTTCGAACATATGCAGGAGATAACCAAATATTTCCTACATGAAGACTACCTGACATCGAGTTCTCGGCTGTGGGTGCCGCTACGATAAATACCATATCATAATCAGTGACATTAACACCGGCGAATTCTGGTCGAGTCAGAGCATCGGCAATGTACTTTTTATGTTCTTCCCAGGTAAACACTCCGTCGCCACCTGTATATTCTATTGACGTTTTCGGCATACGTGCCCAACCATCGATAGGCGTAACCTCAAGTTGCATCTTTCCATAGGATTGCTCCCTAAACAATTGTTGAGCCTCTCCGTGCCCAAGTTTATCCTGACCGACGGCACTCGTACTCAGATCCCTGGTGCTCAGAGACGCCGGAGGGGTTTCTTTAGGAATCACGGCATGTTGCAAAATCTGTGATTTGTACTGATCAGTATTCGCATCTCCAATCGCTACTTTCAGGGCACTCAAAAACTGATCCCAGCGCGAAAAGGTTACATTTTCTATCGTTTGAGTTTTCAACCCTTGAATACCCTCATTTCCTTGAATAACCTCACTAGGCAGCCTTGCATCTCGAAGGTCATCTATAGACTGTGTGGTTAGCGTAAAACTCCCCGGAAACTCCACGAATATCATGACGGCTGTTTTCTTCCCCAAAGGACTCACATAAGGGGAGGCAGTCGGTCCTTCTGTTAGATTCACGTATTCAGTTCCAGGGTCAAGCGCTCGGACGACGTCATACGTGGCGGCCGTATATGCTTCCGAACCAATAGCAACGTCAAACGGAGCGCAACCCACAGGTACATGCTCCACTTCCTTGTTTTCGATATCGATGACCGAAATGTTGTGCGACAGTCGATTGGCAACATAGGCATAATTGCCATCTGGACTCACGGCTATGCCGAACGGATCGGTGCCTACAGTAAAGGCCTCTTTATCCACCGTGCCAGCTGTAATGTCGATGACTGAGACGTAGTCAGGGCCAAGGGCGTTAGGGCCGACATTGGTGACAAAGGCATTCTTGCCATCCGGACTCACGGCTATACCTAATGGTCTGGTGCCCACAGTAAAGGTCTTATCCACTTCGTTTTTTTCGATATCGATGACTGAGACACTGGCAGAACCATGATTGGTGACATAAGCAAACCTGTCGTCTGGGGTGATGGCAATCTCGGTTGGCTGCCGGCCTACTTCAATAGTCTTTTCTATGGTGTTCTGGTTATTGATGTTAATAACCGAAACATTGTTAGAACCAAAATTGGCCACATAGGCATAGCCATTCCGGGTGAAAGCAATGCCTCCCGGGCCCCTACTGCCCGCAGGAAGAGAAATTGTCGTCTCGATAGTGTTGGTTGCCGTGGCAATGACTGAGATCTTGTTAAGCAATGAGGTAACATAGGCATAATCCCCATTCGGAGTGATCGCGACATCGTCTGGTCTAGCACTCACACGAACAGTCGCCACAATATTACCCTCACTATTGAGATCAATGACTGAAACGTTGTCCCCGATAAAGTTGACGACATAAGCGAACTTACCATCCGGGGTGATAGCAAGTCCCCTTGGGAGGTTACCAACTTGAATAGAGTTTCCTATCACCGTGTTTTCACCATTGTTGATGACCGAGACGGTGGAGCAGCCGGAATTTGTGACATAAGTATAGGGCTGTGCCTGCGCCGGAGCCATAACAAACAACATCTCTAGCAGGAGCATAATACAGGTCAGACTGAAGATTTTTGGGATACCTTTCATGTTTTCTCTGATTACATTTGATTTGGAGCTTAGGACTTACGCAGTGCTAAGATTATCAGTGAGCAATTTCGACGGAGATATCGCCCTTTTGAAGAAAGAGATGCGTAAGTCCTAAGTTAATAGGATTAGTGGGACCTAAGAGTCTGTGGTGGTACTGGAACATAGAGATGAGTGCCGATAATCACAACAGCGAAAACCGGAGCGCTCTCAGTAGGTTTGAGCGCCATGGGGCGCGGATGGATTGCCCTGGATACACACCATCTCGAATTTGGCCAGCTAGCACCACAAGTACCCCGCTGACGACGACCGCTTCGATGCCCATGCGGCAGCGTCGATTCGCGGTAAGTCGCTCGGTCGATAACTGTCGCCGGGTCGAAGACGACGAGGTCGGCATGTGCACCGAAGCGGATACGGCCCTTGTTCCGCATCATCGGGACGCGGCGTTCGAGATGCTGAGCAGGGGCTAGGCTCATCTTTCGGATAGCCTCCTTGAGTGGGAGCACACCCTCCTCGCGAACGTAGCGTCCGAGGGCACGGCTGTTGGTGCCTGCCGAGCGCGGGTGCGTCTTACCGCCGTCCCACGCGCCGTCGCTGGCAATCATCGGGAGTGGATGGGTGAGACAGGTGCGAACGGCTCATCGCTGGTGGCATCGGCTTGCCGTCAGTGACGTTGATTTCAAATTCCGCCAGGCCGGCAACTCCAGTGCATGCGATTGTTATGTCCCGTATCGCAAGCTTTTGTAGGATAGCTTCATCGAGTCGACGGTCAATACGTGGAGGGCATTTCGAACGGTTCACCCTCGTCATGGTTGAGCGGCGGGACGTCACGTTCGGTATCCGAGATTGCCCTGATCATCCGGTTGTTTCTTTTCATTACGTCGTCGGCAAGCCTGATCAATGTTTCGTTTGGTCGGGCGAATGGAGCCACACGGCGCAACACTGTGGCAATACCGTGTTCATCCGCAGACGGATTGTGGAAACACGCTGCGATAAACGCGGTCGCTGGCGAGCGACCAATTCCTGCACGACAATGAATGAGGATCCGGTTTGTCCGATCCCATTGCGCAAGAAAGGTCAGCAGTTCATCCACGTGTCTTATCGAGGGCATGACCTCGTCTTCAGTAGGGACGTGAATGTCATGAAAACGAAGGCGCAGATGCCGGTCGGCATAAATCAGCCCAACTTCGGGAAAGGAGAATCCGGGGTCGAGCAAGCTAACGATGCCGTCCGGAGAGTGGACGGCGATGGATTGGTCAACTTTCGATAACGGACAAACCAATATTGTCATACGGACCGTTGCTTAGCGATATAATGGTGGAGTTTAGGCGCAACAAGCAAGCTACGCTACGTGATGCTTGATTTCAAATTCGACCCGGGCCCGCCGTTCCGGTGCATGCGATTGTTATCCGCCGCTTCTGGGAAAGTCTAGTTCCAGACGTTCTCCAATCCATCGGGCGCCCGCTCCGCTACTTGAAAGTTTGCGTCTTTTGGAGCTCGCCCGCCTCATCGTAAACCTTCCAAGTGCCCTTCTTCTTGCCGTGTTCGAAGCGACCTTCATCCCAGAGTTGGCCATTGGCATAGTATCGCTTCCATGAACCGTGCTTTTGTTCTTCATCGTCGAAGCCGCCCGTCCCCCGTGGTTCGCCAGTCTTGAAGAACCATTTCCACCGACCAACAATCTTTCCGTCCTTGAAGCTGCCGGAGGACTGCATCTGGCCATTATTGAGAAAGTACTTCCACTTTCCTGATTTCTTTCCGTTGTCGAATTCACCCTGACAAGAGACAAAGCCGTTCTTGAAGAACAGCTTAAAGGGGCCATTCTTAGGATTGCCGTCTTCATCGATTCCAGGGATGTCTTTCATTGGGTCGCGCTCCTGGTTGGAACATCTGTTGGGGTGGAGCCGACCAACGAACCATTACTGGCGTCGGAAATTCCTGGCAGCGTCTCAAGGAGGCTCTCTATTTGTCGGTGGCTTTTCGAGTCAGTCATTGGTTGAAGTGCGGGTGAGCATTCTTGAGGAGGATAACGCTGAGCGAACCGGCGGCGTAGCCGTTCGAGTTGCGCGATTTGTTAGCCATTTGGCTGCTGTAAGGTAAATAGCTCGTCTTCGTCTTCGATCGTGCCCGTAGCTTGCCATCCAAGGCTACGATAGAAACCATGAGCCCGAACACTACGATCTGGGTCTGTCATCAAAAAAAGCTCGGCGTGCCCTTTGGAAAAAAGCCAATCCTGGGCAAACTTCATTAGCGTAGCCCCTATGTTTTTGCCTTCATATTGAGGGTAGACCGCCAAAACAGAAACCTCTCCCTCAATACCATCGCCCATAACGAAACCAACCACATTTCCTGAGTCCTCACACACCCAGCCTCTAGCTCTGGAAGTCATTGATTCTGAGATGGAGTCAGGCGTTATGCCATAATCTTCATCCAATTCTTCCATCGTTACCGCATTTTCAATGGTGGACAAGCGCACCTCGAAGACAGCGGGGATGTCATGGGTATCCATTTCTCGAAATTTAATATTCATTTTTTCTGCTCCTTGATGGGCTAACACTGCGCATAGCCGGCTCGGAAAACTGCGCAACGGTTTGGAGGGTCCTTGTTGATGCGTTTGTTAGCCACCGTTTAGTTCTTTTCTGCTACCGCCACAAGTCTCTTGGCTTTGTGATTGTACGGAGCTCCCTTGAGATCCCCATAAATTTGCACATCGGAAAAACCAGCCTTCCTCAGAAGCGCTCTCATCTCTGCTCCCGAGTAGAGGTTATAGGTCAACTGGAAGGTATGCGCATGCTCACCTTCGACATAGATCCAAGTTGAATGCGAACTGGTCCAGTCGTCATTAATTCTGGTTCGATGAAAGATAAGATCGCCATTAGGCATCTCGTGAGAAAAGTTTTCTGCATTTTCCATAGCGTGGATTTCCTTTCCACGTATATCAAGCATTATTCGGCCTCCCGTTCTCAGTGAATGATAGGCGTTTTCAAGAACCTGGAAGTCTTCTTCCGGGTTTTCAAAATACCCAAAGGACGAAAACATGTTAATGATTAGGTCGAACGACTCGGTTCGCTTGAACTGTCGCATGTCCTCCTCAACAAATTCGATAGCCACGTTTTCCCGTGTTGCATATTCTTCGGCTTTTCCCAGCAGAAACGCCTGAAGGTCGACTGCGGTAACATCAAAGCCGATCTTCGCGAAGGGAACGCTATGTCTTCCAGGACCACAGCATAAATCGAGAACTGCTCCCGTACCGACGCCAGAGAGTTTCCTGATGTCGTCAATTTGCTCTTTTGCCTGCTCAAACGATTCTGCAGGAAACATCCAGTCGTAAAAGAAAGACCAAAAATCAGGGTTGGAGAACCAGTTCATAATTCACCTTCGGTGGCTAACTAACGGTCACGATCACCGGGCCGCCGGAGTGATCTTTCCATTCAAAACACGCCTTCGGCGGCTCCGCGTGTATCGTGTTGTTATGCGACATCAATGGGTTCGTGAATGTAGTAGCACAGTCCATCTGGAGCGACCACAAAGAACACCTGAAGTTTCTGACCATCCCGTTCATCTACGCGCCAATTGCCAATCTCAACTCCGTTTGATTCGAACTCGTCTTTGAGTTCGTGGATGTTCGAAACGAGTATTGCGGCGCCATCCTGAGAGGCATCGCCGCCGTTTTTCGAAAAACCAATTCGTGTACCGTCTCGCTCAAGGATCACGGTCGGTACAGGCTGTTCGTGCCGTTCGATCTCCGTCATACCAAAGTGTTTGCAGTACCAGTCAGACGCCTTGTCCATATCGGTGACCGGCAAAGCTAAGACGTTGTTTTGGTACGGAGATGCGGATTTGAAAGTTGGTTCGATCCTCATCAGAGCCAGTAATTCGTTTTTGAGTTCGGACGACGAGAAGTCGCATAACGGACCAGCTATGCCGCAAAAAGCGGCACACGGATTCAATGTAGCACCAAGGCACAGCCCGCGCAAGCACCGGCTTAATCTCAATAACGCTTTAGCGCGCTTTCTGTACCAGCAATTGCTCCCAATCAGCCTCGGGGCCCTGGTAGAGATCCTGATCGACAAAACCATCGACCCCATTGACTTGACCACGTTCAGAATACTGCCAGAAGGTCCATGTTATCCAGTCTCCAGGTGCAGCAGGAGCCGATTCGCTATAATCGGCGATCCACAGCGGGTAGGCGCTGAACCCGCTGGACAGATACTCCGCGATAAACGACTCATTCGAGTAGATGATGGGAGTGACTCCGTAAGCTTGGGCCACCATCTCCAACCAGACATGGACGCCATCATCGATCCCTTCTACGGACATCCCCTCACTGACCTCGATATCGAGCACAGGAGGCAGGTCGCCCGGCTCTAAGTGCACCGTGGCAATGAAATTCTCGGCCTGGGCCTTGGCGTCAAGGTCGGGGAAGAAGAAGTGATAGGCACCGCGAACGAGGCCTGCATCTCTGATCCCTTCCCAGTTCTCCGTGAATTTAGGATCGACCTCCGTATTTCCCCCTGTAGCCTTCGCGAAGGCGAACGTGAGGCCGGCCGCCTTCAAGGCAACCCAATCGACGGTACCCTGGAAGTGGGAGACGTCGATGCCCTGGTACGTCACCGAATCGATAGCCGCCACGTCCGTTGACGTGTCCTGTGACGAAGCTGT
The DNA here is from genome assembly GCA_965250215.1 of Rhodothermales bacterium. Classification (GTDB taxonomy): domain Bacteria; phylum Bacteroidota; class Rhodothermia; order Rhodothermales; family DATKEJ01; genus CBDFNN01. The sequence goes on from CBDFNN010000004.1 coordinate 2,390,454, forward strand.
CTCCGAAGCATCGCCACAGGCGAAAAGCGTCAGGATAAAAGCTACCAAAAGGACTGGGGTCAAGCTGTTCATATCCATATCGTCCTCCTTCAGAATTAGTGGCATAACGGTGTCCAGTTTTACCGCCTTGGGCGGCACTAGGTTTAGATCAAGTACGCGAAAGGAAAGCGTAAAGTCAATTGCAGATTGACGGCCCAAGGTCGGTAGCAATCAGGGGTTAGGTGGCACTAGAAGTGAATTAGTCTTAATCGGAATCAGGACCTGATTTACGGCTGTTCCCTCCGAGGCGAGAATAGACAAACGCAATACAGAGCCATGTGACGACAAGCAAGACCGTACCTGCGGCACCGGTATGTACACCCCGATCTCCTTGCAACACAAGGTCGACATTTAACACAATCTGAGAGGCTCCGACGACAAATGCAGCTTTATACGGATTGCTCATTTCACGAGCGGTCAAGTCGAAAAGTAAACCACACAGAATCACCTACAGGAATAATCCGATAGCTGGATGAACGGTGATATTACCAGTTCTTCGATACATCAAATAATGGCCGAAAGCAGCTAAAATGACGTTGCATTTGGACCGGGAAAAAAGTACTCCAGCATGATATCCTGGTGGGCACGCCACATACCCCATGAGTGTCCTTCATGCCATTCATTCCACAGATGTTCATTGCCATTATTGCGAAGCGCACCCAAATACTCCGATGAATATCTCGAAATCGAGGGTTCATATGTACCCCACTCAACATAGTACTTGACGGTGGACTCGTCCGAATCGGCAATTCGGGAGAGAAGGGCGCCGCGGTCAACGCCGAAGGCGGTTGACAGGGGCGCGCACAGGCCAAAGACGTCAGGGTGTTCGTTGCAAAGTTGAGCAGAAATGTTGCCTCCAAGTGAGATTCCGGTGACTCCACGCCGCGCGGGATCCGATGAAATGTGGAATTCGGAATTTGCCCAGGGCATGAACTCTTCAACTACAAAATTGACAAAAGCCCTATTGTGCGATCCGGCATATTCCTCCATTCGATCGGCAGGATCAAGAAACAGGGCAAAGATGGGTTGAATTTGGCCCGAGGCGATCAGGTTGTCAAGAATGGCTGGCATGCTTCCCAAATTCAGATAGTCCGACCCATCGTGAAAAAGCATAATGCCAAGTGCCACTTCTGCCACGGCGTCATATCCGGGTGGGGCGTACACGAAAACCTTTCTGCTACCGTTCAGATGTTGGCTTGTGATGGTATGCTCGGTGAGGCTACCCTTCGATACATCTGCAGATATATTGATTTCCTCGGGCTGTACATATCTCGGCATGGCCAGTTCAGAGTTGGACCCATATCCTCCTGACACATGAAACGAATTCATCGGGTCCATCGAATACATCGTCTCGTTGACCACGAACTGATAATCCAGTCGCGCATCTGGTTCGAACATCACTTCCCGGTACCACAGATCCGTTCCCTCGACTCGGGTCATTTCGAACGTTTCTGGCTTCCAATCAGAGAAATCTCCAACGACTGAGACCTGAGAGGAATCACTCCTGAAAAGAAAAACAGCAAGAGAATCTGACTCAGTCAGTGGTAGCGCTGGGGACGAAGCCCAGAACGAGCCAATTCGAGCTTGTCGTTGTTCGAGATGGAGGCTTTCCAGTTCTTGAATAAACTGAGATGGAATCTGGTCGGCAGCTTGAGTGCACGACGCCAGGAAAAGGCAGAAAAACAGATAGCGCATTTTTCAGCGTGCGATGGATTTTGTGAGATCAAGTACCATACGCACAGCAGAACGTCGTTATTACCTAAAGGTCCCCGTTGTCCAAGACGAGTGTTTGAGCGATCGGCGACCAATTTGACCGATTTCGCTTCATTTTTTCTTCCTGAAACATTTCTTCAGTCGCGTTCGATCGTGGATATCCAGTCGGCTAGCGCTGGTACTGGACGCACGCCGGCTACGCCGCATGATACCGAACAGGCAGACCGCAGAGCGAATTCCACCGCCTAACGATCCGGCCATAACCCGCCGAATACAGTGGGAAGATTGCTGATTCAAAGCTACAAGACACAGCCGGCCAGAGCAAGGCAAAAAGCTGCACGCATTCGGTCGGCCGTTAATGGCCTTGTTATACCGCAGCAGGATTTGGGATCAATTCAAATCTGCATAAATGACTTGAGTGTGCATAGCACTCATGAACCTTTCATGTCTTGCTAAATGAATAAATTTGGTAAAAAAGCTATTCCTTCAGTAACTCAGTAACAGCCGCTGCAAAGGCAGCGTTATACCCATAGAAGTTATCTTCCCCTTGCCCCAGAGCTTCGGGCCACGCACTGTGAGTTACAATGACGAGATTTTCAATTGGGTCAATCCAAATCATCTGTCCAAAAATGCCATAAGCCGCATACGTTCTAGTCGAGTCAATATGATATAGCCACCAAAGCGCTCCATACTGGTTAGCAGCAGGAGAGGGGGTAGTCGTTTCCTCCATCCAGTCTTCGGGAAGTACTGCCTGATTAGCCGGTTTATTTTTGTGTTCGCTTATTGCAAAAAGACCAATTCGACCGTAATCCCGAAGGGTTGCACTAATGCAACACCCTCCGTCTTCCGGACCATCCGGATTTAGTAACAACCAATTGGCATCTGATTCCATCCCGAAAGGTTTCCAAATTTTACTGGACAAATAGGAAGATAGATTTTTTCCAATTGCTGCTCGCAACACTAGTCCCACAAGTTGGGTCTCAGCGGAATTGTAGTTGAATCTTTCTCCGGGTGGAGCTACTCGCGGCAGTTTCTCGAGGTAATCTAGCATGCCGGAAGTTTCTTTAATGGATATGTATTTTCTTATATCACTTTCCGGGTCATTATACTCTTCATTCCATTTCACGCCAGAAGCCATTTGCATAGCATGACGAATGCTAACTTTTTCATATTCGCTACCTTCAAGTTCGGGCAGATAATTGGTGATAGGATCATCCAGACTGCTAATAAAACCATCTTGAACGGCTGCTCCTATCAGCATGGATACAACAGATTTTGCCACTGAGTATGATATCCATTTGCTCTTGGGTGTGTTACCTTGCGAATAACGCTCGAGAACAACCATATCATCTTTTATGACTAATAACCCCAGAATACGATGATGGTCGATAAACTCTTCCAGGCCATAGGTACTATCATTGTATTCGAACTTTACTTGTAGCAGATCAGGGGTTTCATCCCTGGGCAAGGGGTAAGGTTCATCGCCGGCCTCAATGAGTCTTGTATTCCAGATTTGGTCTATATTTCGGAAACCAATAATTTTTTCCGCATGTGACCATTCATAAGAACTTTTCTCTAACAAAGCTGGCCTAATATGATCAGGGATCTCGCTTGAGCTCTGATCAATCTCTTCAATTCCTGGTTCTTCACACCCCAAAAGGACGATAAGCGGAATGCTTAGGGTGAGAAGTAGTAGTCGCAAAGAAGGTATTTTCATTGTGTCATATATGATTAGATCAGTAACAATTCAATTTTTTAAATGCCATCATTTCTCTGAAAACAAAAAAGACTGCCAAACAATTTTAGTACTTTTTTAATTACAACACGTGCTGAATAAAGGCCACTTAGGTGTCACCAGTCCCCTCGATACCCTTTAGTGTGTTAGGATTTCTGGTTCTCAGCCAATGGAAGTCTTCAAGTTCTAGCGCTCCCTGCCCGTCCACCCCGGGCCACGTACGACCCTTCCTGGTGTGACTCCTGTATGCTCGCCATCTCTCAGCACCTGCTCGCCGTTGACAAAGACGTGCACCATGCCCGAGGCGTACTGGTGCGGTTCGATAAAAGTCGCATTGTCCTGAATCTCCTCAGGCTCGAAGACAACGACGTCAGCGAAGAAGCCCGGCTTCAATTCACCTCGCCGATCTATTCGCAATGTTCGAGCCGGTAGCGCGGCCAGCTTGCGAATCGCTTCGGCGAGCGTGATGACCTGTTCGTCGCGAACGTATTTCGCCAATACGCGGGCGAAGCTCCCATAGGCTCGAGGGTGCGGGTTGCTCTTCAGAAACACGCCCTCTGTCGCCAGCGACGCCGCGTCCGAATTGAAGCTGACCCAAGGTAAGGCCACCACGCGCCGTACAATATCTTCGGATTGCGTGAAGTAGATCGTCTCGATCCGGCTGCCATCTTCGACGATTAGATCCAGGATCGTCTCCGCCGGTGTCGTTCCTCGCATTTCCGCCACCTCTGCAAGGGTCTTACCCGTCAGCGGCTTCAGTGCATCGGACTTGAAGGCGACCATGAGAATGTTCTCCGGCGAACCAGACATCAGGAACATGTTTTCCCACTCGTCGGACGGGCTACGCATCTCTTGAATGATCTGGGCGCGCTTCTCCGGATCGCTCATTCGCTCTAGCGATGCCTCGAAACCACCCTCTTGCACCCAAGGTGGTATAGTGACATTCAGCCCGGTCGCACCCGCAGCATAGGTATAGACATCGGCGGTGATCTCGAGGCCTTCTGCCCTTGCATCCTCAATCATCTCAAGCGCCTGGTCGAACAAAGGCCAATTGGCCTGTCCGGACGATTTGAGATGGTAGATCTCGGCACGTATGTCGGCTTCACGGGCGATCGTCAGCAATTCATCGATCGCTTCTATCATGTGCGCTCCTTCATCGCGCATGTGCGAGATGTACATGCCGTCGTACTCAGCGGCGACCTTCGAAAGCTCCACGAGTTCGTCGGTTTCGGCGAAGAGGCCGGGCGGATACATCAACGACGACGCCACTCCCAAGGCCCCGTCTTCCATGGCCGCTCCAACGAGCATACGCATCCGCTCGAGTTCCTCGGCTGTGGGCGCGCGGTCCTCGTGCCCCATCACATATTCGCGTGGAGTCGCTGCGCCTAAAAACGACGCCACATTCGGCGAGATGCCGCGTTGCTCGAGGTATTCGAGGTACTCCGCCAGCGTCGTCCACTCCACGTCATAGCGGATATCGGTCTGAAGGCTGGTCATCGTCGCCTTCATATCGTCGTTGAGAGGACCCATGGAACTGCCTTCTCCCATGATCTCGAGCGTCACACCCTGACGAATATTGCTTTGCGAGTGACCATCCTCGATCAATGTCTCGTTGGCCCAAGACATCATGTTGATGAAGCCAGGGGCTACCGCGAGGCCCTGGACGTTTATCTCAATGGATGCAGTGGCAGCACCGATGTCCCCAAGCGCGACGATCATGTCACCATCAATCGCCACGTCACCCACGTAGGCTTCGCCACCACTGCCGTCGAAGATATCGCCGCCGCGCAGTATGATGTCGTAGGTGGTCGATGGTTTGCATCCCATCAGCAAGGCACAAATCATAACGCTGGTGAAGACCAGTCGACCGATGTGTTTGTCTGAGCTCATAGCCTGCAGTTATTTCGCTACGCTATTAGCTGTCTTGGGCATGAGAAACCAGAGCACAGCTGCTACCAGAAATAAGGCTGGAATATCGCCTAAAAGGTTTGCCTTCTCAGTATCATCAACGAGGGCTTGAACTAGCATGATTCCACCGTGGACAATACTCGACCAGATCGTGAACCATATAAGACTTGTATGAGCCATGGGATCTTTCGCAGCACGAATTAAAAATATTCCTAGGGTAATGTACACACCCATAATCATCTGCTCGTATTCTGGTTGTGCCGGTGTCCAACCCCATCCCGAAGGCCAGATCCACATCATCATTGCGGGGACACCTACGATGAAAATGGCGCCAAATACATAAAGGGCGATTTTCAAATACTTGTGCTCTTCTTCTTGTGGCATGTTTTTCTAGTTTCGTTGTTTTAGCGACTGCTATCAGCAGGTATCAGGTGCCCAAAGCATGCGGGGCACTTTGCACTAATCTAGCGAAAGCGGTCACGCTGAGCAACAAGCTTACCGTCAGACCGCCTCAAGGTCGGGTGTGTCAATGTGCAGTTTTGGAGGCATCACAAACAAACATTTCGGGAGGAGTAGCGTGTCGAACGCGCTAGAGTCGCGCGAGCCCTTCCTTTCCGCCCTTGATCTTCGCCTTGCGAAAATCTGCGTGAAAATGTCGGACGAGGTCCCGAAGAAACACGTCTGAGTATTGATCATCCACATTTTCTCGCAATGCGGCGAAGCTGATCATTTGAAATCCCTTGCGGGTCAGGTGTTCGAGCACCCGTTGCCGAGCGACCGTAAGTGTATCATTTGGGTCTGGACTTGGTTCTTTTATTGGAACAACCAATGGACGAATCGTCTCGATCAGACGACGAGCGTCAGAGGTCCATAGATTTCCTTGAAACTGTGGAGGGTGGTCAATTTCAGTGACTTCTGGGTCCGCTACATAAAGGACGACGACCTTGCCAGCGCCCCAGAAAGCGCCAAGCTCCGCGAGACACCATCTGGATTTAAGTGAGCGACGGGTAGCGACGAAAATGCATGCTTCACATTCATCAATCGCTTTGCGTAATTGTTCTGCCAATGGACTGCCCGGGGTCATCTCCAATACGTCCCAACGCGGAATATTCTGTCCGTCAAGCGCGAGACACAGTGCAGTATAGGCGGCTTCGTCCTTCTGACTGTGGCTTACAAATACTGGCATGATTTCGGCCTCGGGAAGTTTAGTGTTCTTTGTTGCTAACGGCTTGGTCTTCGCCAGCCCAAAGCTGCGGAGATACGTTCCTTAAATCTACCGAATTCGGTTAAGTGGAACAAACACCTTCACCAGCACTGACGCGCTTTTGGGGCAATGGGAAAGCCTGATTATGCTTCGCGATTTGGAAACCCTCTCCCAATTTGCCTTGCCCTCCTCACTTTCCGTACCTAGACGCATCCTCCCAATGTATCTCGAATAGAATGTCGTGAGGAAATATCCGGAACACGGATAATCGAACACGGAACACCGAATTGGCTACACGAAATCCGCCTCCACCGGAAGAACCTCGACTCTCTTCTCGGCAATATTAAAGCGATCGCCATTGGCTAGGACGTGCGTGTTCAGATTTGCCAAGGTCATCGGAGTGCCGTATTCCAGGATCTTCTCATTGTTATGAATGAGCTCCCGGCCGTCGAAGATGATCGTCATGCCCGATCCGATTACAAGCATGCTATCATCCTTGATGATTAGTCCGGTGTCTTCGGCTAGTCCAATTCCAATCAAGTCTGGAAACTTGGCGACCGCACCCGCTAGTCGGCCAAAGCGGCCACGGCGGATGAAATGGGAATCGATGATTAGACCTGGTAAAAGGCCAAGACCTTCATACATCATTACGGCGCCTTTGACGAAAGCCTCCGTGCTACTTCCGCCCGCGATCATTTCCTGAGACATCGCCATGCCACCCGCGCTGGTCCCAGCGATCACAAAGCCCTCCTCCTCGCGGTATCTTTTCAGGAGAAGGTCGTGCAATTTAGTACCGCCAATTTTGTCGGTGATCTTTGATTGATTACCGCCTGAGAACATCACGCAATCTGCCTGCTCAATCAGCGATATTGAGTCGGTCGATTTAGATTGTTTGCGCTTTCGAATATCGAGTATTTCGATATTCTTGCAGCCTAATTTGTCGAAAGCTTTGAGGTAATTTTCACCTACCTCGTCCGGTATACTCGAAGCGGTTGGTATAACAACGATTCTAGCATCGACACCTCCGGCTTCCTTGGCCACGTGAGCCAGAATACCCTCGTCAATGAATTCGAGAGTGTGTGCTCCCGAGTCTTGATGACCCTTGTCCTCGTTTCCCCCAATGGGAATGAGTGTTCCTTTATTTTCCAGAGACATGTATAGATTAAATCGAGCTATGTGAGAGGGCTAGAACATCATAATGAATCCGCGTTCTAGCATGACATTTTCTCTCAATTCCTTATGTTAGCGATTCACCTCCATCAATACGACCAAAGACGATAAGACACCATGAAGATAGTCAGCATTAACGCCATGAGGGGACCAAATTACTGGTCCGTGAGACGGCACAAATTAATCGTGATGGTTTTGGATCTTGAGGAGATGGAGGAGAGGCCATCCAACAAGATCGATGGATTCAAGGAGCGCTTGGAAGCCATGTTTCCAACGATGTATGAGCATCGATGCTCAGTAGGAGAGCCGGGAGGATTCTTTCAAAGGGTCGATGAAGGGACATGGATGGGACACATCATCGAGCACATCGCGCTGGAGATTCAAACTCTGGCGGGAATGGATACAGGATTCGGCCGAACTCGCGGTTATGGTGAGCACGGTGTCTACAATGTCGTTTTCTCCTACACCGAGGAAAAGGTCGGAAAATATGCGGCCAAAGCGGCTGTCGGAATTTGCGAGGCTCTGATTGAGGGAGAAGACTACGATCTAGAGGATGACATTCAAAAAATGCGCGAGCTGCGCGAGGACAATCGACTTGGACCAAGTACTGGATCCATCGTTCTAGAGGCGGAGTCGCAAGGAATTCCTTGGATTCGTCTAAATCAATATTCCCTGTGTCAACTGGGATATGGCGCAAATCAGAAACGAATACAGGCTACCGTCACTAGCGAAACGAGTAGCATTGGGGTCGAGCTGGCCTGCGACAAGGAGGACACAAAGTATCTTCTCTCACAAGCAGAAGTTGAAGTGCCTAGGGGAGAGATCATCAGGCGGGAAAGTAGCCTCGAGAGTTCCTGTAACTATGTAGGCTATCCTCTTGTTATCAAACCTATTGATGGTAATCATGGTAGGGGAATAACGGTCAATATTCAGAATTTGGAAGAGGCCACGGAAGCCTTTCATGCTGCCAAGAAAGTTTCCGCTAGAGTGATCATCGAAAAGTATATCACCGGTGACGATTATCGTTTACTTGTTATCAATAACATGTTGGTGGCAGCCGCTAAGCGGACTCCAGCTCATGTAATGGGTGATGGGAAATCCACCGTCCAAGAACTGATCGATGTCGTAAATAGTGATCCAAGACGTGGCTATGGGCACGAGAAGGTATTGACTCAGATTTCGGTTAATGAGATGACAGAAAATCTCATCGAGGCAGCCGGATATACTCTTGAAAGTGTCTTGGCCGAAGGAGAGCAATTGATCTTGAAGGACACGGCTAATCTCAGTACAGGAGGAACGGCTGCGGATGTAACCGACATCGTCCATCCTGCCAATGTTGCGATGGCGGAACGGATATCGAAAATCATTGATCTCGACATCTGCGGGATCGATGTGATGACAACAGATATAACAAAACCATTGTCTGAGACTGGTGGTGCGGTAATCGAAGTCAATGCAGGGCCTGGATTCCGGATGCACTTGGCTCCCACAGATGGGCTGCCCCGAAATGTTGCTGCCCCGGTGATCGACAAGCTTTTCCCGAAGCAAGGAGACAATGGAAGGATTCCCATCGTTGCCATCACGGGTACAAACGGAAAAACAACAACGACTCGCCTCATGGCGCACATCGCTAAGATGAAGGGCTATCGAGTCGGCTATACGACAAGTGACGGAGTCTATATCCAAAACCGATTACTCATGTCGGGGGACTGCACAGGGCCCGTGAGTGCAGAATTTGTATTGAAAGATCCGACCGTAAACTTTGCTGTCCTGGAATGCGCAAGAGGAGGGATGCTCCGGGCGGGATTGGGATTCAAATATTGCGATGTGGCCATTGTCACAAATGTTGCCGCCGATCATCTTGGGCTGAGGGGCATCAATTCTGTAGAGCAGTTGGCTAGAGTCAAGGGTGTCGTTCCCGAGACCGTTTTGCCGGAGGGCTATGCGATTCTCAATGCCGATGATGACTTGGTCTATGAGATGCGAAAGGGTATCAACTGCAACCTGGCCTTGTTCTCAATGGATGAGAACAACAGTCACGTGAGAGCGCTCCAGCGTCGCGGTGGGATCACAGCTGTATTCGAAAATGGCTTTGTCACTATTTGTAAAGGCGAATGGAAGATGAGAATTCTTCCGGTTGAGCAGATACCATTGACCTATGGGGGAAAGGCTCGATTCATGATCCAGAATGTTCTTCCAGCCGTCTTGGCAGCTCATATTCAGGGCATCAGTATCGAGGATACGAAGGCGGCGCTTGAGTCTTTTATTCCATCCTCGTCCCAAACTCCTGGTCGACTCAATCTATTCCATTTCAAGAATTTCGATGTCCTGGTTGACTACGCCCACAATCCCGCGGGACTTAGAGCTCTCCATAAATTTGTCGATGAGCTGGAGGCCACGAAGGTAGTTGGAATTATTGCTGGTATAGGAGATAGGAGGCGAGAAGACAACGAGGAAATGGGAGGAATAGCGGCGGAGATGTGCGATGAGATCATTATTCGACAAGACAAGAACCTGCGTGGGAAAACTCAGGATGAATTGATCGAAATGCTTCAGGCAGGGATCAAGAAAACCGATCCGAACAAGAAGACCACGGTCATTCCTAAAGAGAATGAAGCTATCCGCTTCGCTATTGAGAATGCAGAGGAAGGCTCACTGATCGTTATGAGCAGTGACGTCGTGCCGGATGCCCTCGATTTGGTTATGGAGCTGAAAACTGAAGACAGTGAGAGGTGAGAGGTTTGGAGTGGAGAGTGCTCTGCCAAACTCCACACTCCCTGCTCCTCACTTCTTACTCCCTACTTCTCACTAGCGAAGCAGTAAAAGAGACCGTCTCCACCGGTACCTTCCAAATTTGCTTGGCTACATCCCCTTGATCCGTGAGCTGAATTCCATGAAGTAGGATTATCACCTCCTCCCGTACGATCGTGGTGGCCCAATCTTGCGCTACCTTCGCCCTGACTGGTCCAATTGCTGCAAGTCGTATCTCCGTCCCCGACGAATAAAGTGCCGTCGAGATTGGATCCGGTCAAAATGTCATGCTTGTTTGGGCTGTCTCCTCGGCCATTGATGGCTTCTCCATTCTCACTCAGCGACCCTTCTTTTGATAGATTGGCATCTTCTCCGTGAAGTCCATCAACATTTTTCGAAATGACAGCTCCTTTTGAGTTGTACCAGGGACCATCTCCTATTCGGTCTTTGGCATGAACGGCCTCATTTTCTCCAGACGCCGCTGCACTTAGATAGGCATGCCAAGTTTTTCCCGTAGAACCAACGGCCTCCGCAAGAGATTGGCAATGCGCATCGGCACCTTCAAGGCCTCCGAGGTCAGCACCGTTTCCTGAGCCGACGCTCGTTAGGAAGAAACTCATATTCTTGTTTGCTTTTTTGTCCTGCGCTAAGAGTCCGGAGCTTAAAATGAGGAGAAGAGAAAGGGTTAGTAAAGCTTTCATGATGACGATGTTCGTTATTGGTGACCGCATTTCGCGGGAATATCTTTTAATGGCAAAAGCGATGGCGTGATTTCAATTCTATGTGATCCAAGCGATCTTGGTTTAGTCGACACCTTCTCTGTCCCTAGGATGGCGAAAAGAATGTGAGTCTGATTATTGGAGAAATGTCGCTATATATGTAATAAAGGGTTATAGCACCAATAAAAGAAGGGTTATGAAACCGAAAAGACCATATGGCGATAATTCTCTCTGGACTGTTCTGATACCAGGTCCAGAAATTGATGCTGCCGACGCGCAGGCGATCGCTCAAGAACCGCTCCCGGAATCAGTTTTTACGCAAGACCAATTCGATCTCTGTTTTGTTGAAGTCAGTGACGAGGGTGAGTTTGAAAAGGAATCGCAGCTCGATGGGATTTTAGATCGAATACAAGAAGTCCGCAGGAAATCACATAATGGGGCCGTAGTTGTCCTATTTATTCATGGTTGGCATAACAATGCTAAGTGGGACAATAAGAACCTCGAAAGCTTCAGACGCTTATTGCAGTCCCTGATGCTGCGAGAAATGGAGCGTCACGGTCGAAGAGTCATAGGGATCTATCTAGGATGGAACGGCGACCCGAGTGGTAAGGTGTCAAAATGGCTCTCTCGGATTCCCGTGGTCACTCACACAAGTTTTCATAATCGATATGGTGTTGCGGGCACGATTGGACAAGGTGATGCTCTAACAAAATGCGTTCGTAAGATTACTCACGCAACGAAAGAGTCATTGGATTCGGTTTCTTCCGTTTCGCCCTTGGTTTTCACAGGCCACTCTATGGGCGCGTTTATTCTACAATCTTCCGTCCTTGCGCTGATCGAAAATGGAGATCTTGAGATTCAAAGCACCGGTTCTATGGAGACGGCCCAAGTGAGAAAGAATGGGATTCCGATTCATATGCCAGACTTAATATTATCATTGAACTCGGCTGCTGAATCGGCCGTTGCTCAAGAGATTATTCTTCTTTTTGAAGGTCAAGATTGGAGTAAAACGGTTAGCTCCGGCTCTGTCCAATATGATCCTCCAATGCTCATTTCTGTTACATCGAAGGCGGATACAGACACAAGTTGGAAATGGGAGTTTATGAAAAGAGGAAAGACCGATGGTCACAATCCTGCTCTTGCAAGTCATAGCTTCAAAAAGCATGATGACCAGTCTGGCCGATGCGATCCGTTGCCAGGTGTTCCAAACTTCGGTCAGCCCTGGCACTGTATTGAAGGACCGCACGCGCCCTTTGGCCCCAGCCCGTCTTTTGTGTTCAAGCTACCAACCATGTGGCCTAAGGATGGGGAATACAAGCACCGTGCTTACGAACTAAAAGCAAAGGACGCTTCCAAGTCTCATCCTTTCTGGATATTCCAAGTGCCGAAAGGAGTGATTAAAGACCATGGAGATATATTCAACTATCAGGCTGCATCGCTGACTCTGGCTCTCATTCAAATTAGCGGAGCATTGGCAAGTGTTGCCCAAGACTGGGAGGACAGCTTCGGGTAAGGGAAGTTGTCAGAGATCAGCCTTCAGTCGTCAGGTAGAGGTGTTCCGTTTGCCGTGTTCTGTGTTCCGTGGGACGTGCTTCCAGCTGGTTGACAGAGTTTCAGATTCGATTTCGTCTCAATAGGTATCAGATTTAAATTACTAGCTGATTTTTCTGCTTTATCTGCTGTACCGTCTCTTCCAAGTTCCCCCTTCAATCTGATCGAGTTTTCGGAATACGGATCACGGATCACGTTTTCTGATGACTGAAAGCTGAGGGCTGACGACTATTGCTCCGCCTCATGGGTAATCGTGGCCGTTTTGCTAATGATCTTCCATCCTTGTCCTTCGAGTTTCTTCAAAAGAAATAGATCGACGTATCGCATTCCTCTTTCGGTTATGAGGATCTCTGCCTTCGCGGTTGCAATATCATTGTAGAGATCGACCGAAAGTAGATTTCCAACCCGGCCATTGAAGCTACCTTCCTCTCGATCTTCGAAAAACTTGATGTATTCTTTTGGAGTTAGTCTTGAGGCCGTGCCACGAACATTGAGATATAAGGTCGCATCGTTTGCGAAGGCGCTTTCAAGCTGTGCAAGTTTGTTGTAGGAACTGCCATCTAAATAGTTACCGATCGTTTCTTCTATGAGTGCCATTTCGTCTGATTGTGCATGGGCAGAATCGACTATGGGAAAAAGGATAAGGGAGGCGAGGAGGGTAAGCGTTTTCATTATTTTCTTGTTCAAAATGTGGTGTGGGTCTGCTTAGACCTCGATTAATTAGTTGCGTTGTTGCGATTCTTTATCCGAATTATCCTGCCGTTGACTTCATCGGTCAGAATGTAGAGTTTTCCTTCAGGACTCTGGATGGCATTACGAGTACGGTCCCGTTCATTGACGAATATCTCCTCTAGACTCTCGACTTTCTGGTCCTTGATTCGTAGTCGCCAAAAGTTACCAGCCGACAGACCTGGGACAATTAGGTCTCCCTTCCAAGTTGGGAAATCGTTGCCCGTGTAGAATGTCAAACCCGTCGGGGCAATAGTATGTCTCCAATACCAAATGGGATGTGTAAATGCGCGGTCCTCGAGTTTTGGTGGAGAATATCCCGGCCCACGATAGGTCCCTGTCGTAATCGTTGGCCAGCCGTAGTTGGCTCCGCTCTTTAACAGATTTAGCTCATCACCTTGGTTTGTACCATGTTCCGAGAACCAGATGTCGCCTGTCGCGGGATCAAGAGCAAGGCCCTGCGCTGCACGTATGCCTAAAGCAAATAGTCCCGGTGGCGTGTCCTCTTCAAAGACTGGATTATCATCTGGTACACTTCCGTCTGGATTCAATCGATAAATTTTACCACGTCGATCTTGCAGGTCCTGGGCAATTGGCATATCTGGCTGAAGGGCCTCAGAAAAAAGTCTTTCGCCGATTGTGATATAGAGCTTGCCATCCTGCCCAAATACCATGCCTCCACCATAGTGAAACAGCCCGGCCGAGTAGGGACTTGCTACCAGTAGCGTTTTGATATTCGTGAGGCGATCTACTTTTAGAATCGCGCTTATGACTTTTGTTGTCGAACCACCCTCTGCATCGGCTGCGTAGGACAGAAAGATTCGTTGATTGCTTTCGAAATCTGGGTCGACTAGGACTTGAAATAAGCCGGCATTGTACTTGGTTCTGAGCCCCTCTGGGGAGCGTCCAGGGAATTCACCGGGTCGATACAGAGCGTGATGCAAGCTTAAGGTATCCGCTAAGTCCTCCGGAATCCCGGTCAAAGCGACACGTGTCTTCGTAAGCAAATTAACTCTGAGTAAGTCGCCGTCTTTTTCTGCTAGCAGGGCCACGTTCTCCGAAATGAAAGACATACTCCAGGGACGTCGAAGTCCGTCCATGATCGTTTCCTTTACTGGATCAGCGTCGACAAAGGACACCTGATAATCCGTTTGACAAGAAAGCAGAAAGAGAAAAAGTATAAGGGTCAGTCTAATCATTAGATCGATATGAGATATTGTGAGGAGGAGTCGGAGCCGTCCTTGAAATCATAAGCCTAATATCCCTTTTTAAGATCTCCATCGTGTTCGAAACGATGATCTAGGAGTACGGAATTATAAATCGCTACGATTCGGCATTTTGGCAGTCACAAGTGTGTGATGCAAGGCCGGCGTTGTCTGAAAGATTTTAGCTCTCCTTCATTCTTGACTCTTCGTCTCCATTTTGGCTCGTTTCTTATAAGCAGCCGGAGTGATACCGGTCACTTTTTTGAAAGCTGAATAGAAGGCAGATTTCGAGTTGAATCCAACTTCGTAGCCAATCCCCTCCAGTGTCAAATGGTCCATGCTGGAAATCAAAGCCTGTGCGTCATTGATGCGATGCATATTAATGAAAGAGGAAAAACCTCCTCGTCCGTCTTCATTAAGAAGTTGAGAGAGTCTATGTGAGGAAGTGCCTAGTTTTTCAGCGAGTCCTGCCAACTTGAGATCGGCCTGATGGTGGATGGAATCTTCCAACATCAATTTGTTTAAGCGATCAAATAGACCGCGATTCTCGCTATCCGAAAATCCACGTCGAATAGGAACGCGATCGGAAAAAATGGCCTCGCCTTTTCTCAATATGAAAAGATAGAAGACCATTAGATAGGTCAAGGCAGAGAAAATGAGAGCGCCGGAAATATAGAATGGGAAGGAGTTGACGAAATAGGAAACGAGATAGCAAGCTAAAACGGCGGCGTTTGCAAACCATACCGAGAGAAGCCATCTATCCTTCGGAGACAGTTCTTTGAATGATCGAAAAAGGCTGGCAAATAGATCTCTAATTAAGACTGCGCTGGCTAGGACAAAGAGCGTCCACTGCAGGTAGATAATCTTCACGATCACCGCATTCCAGATAACAGGTTCTCTCTGATAAGGATAGAGGAGACCCGCTCCAATAATGAAAATAAATGATAGGACGAGCGGAGAAAGCCACCACTTGGGTGCGTCAACTTTCTCTCCCCGAACGGTTTTCAAATAGAGAAATAGACTTGGACCGATAAGAAAACAGGCTGACAATCCAAATTGAAGTAAATGTCTCGACGTTTCATCCTGGAAAGAGAGGACGACCGATTTTCCAATTCGGACACTAAGCGCAAGAAGTAGAAAGGCCAGAAATATCTTGGCTCTTCCTTTTTGCTTTGCAAAGAAGAGAAAAAATACACCAAGAATGAATCCATTGAAGGCGCCTAGACCGCTTAAGAAGAATAGAAATTCTTTACCGAGTGTCATGCTAAGAGACTAGGAGCGGTAAAACCGATTCATGTACAATTTGATTGTTGGGCCATTCAAGTTAGATGGCTGCTCGACTACAATGCCGTCTTGCGTTGCTTGAGGAAAAACACCCCTTCGTTTTGGCTACTAACGACGATCGTACCACTTTTAAAGAACGGGTAGTTACTCCACGACCCAGTGAATCCTGGACCGTCTTCACTCCAAGGTACAGTGTCAAAAAAGCCGACCTCCACAGGGTTGACTGGATCTGCTACATCGATGATGCGCAGTCCACCAACGTAATTGGATTGATACATGAAGTTGTCTTTGACATATAGATTATGATCCGAGACATTTGTCGGGCCGAAGTACTCTTTTACAAGAACCGGATCGTCCAAATCTGCGACATCGTAGATCATGGTCCGTGTTGCGTCGACCTTGCCTGAGGTTTCATCGCCCTCATCATTCAGATAGAAATATCTTTGATCTTCAGTTAGCCATCCTTGGTGCGTGTAGGCCACATTCGGATAGGTATTCGATGAAATTGTGGTTGGTGCCTTTTTGTCAGAGACGTCAACGATCAAGAAGATCGACTCGTTGGCGCTGAAGCATAGTTCTTTTCCTTGATGCTCCTCATCAGGACCGGTGTAGTTGACGCATTGAGCATCATGGATACCGCCCCGGCCGGCATTGGGATGGGAAGTGTCGATGTAACATCCTGCAAAAATTGGATTCTTTGGATCTCGAATATCAACCATGTGCAAAGCGCCTCCGCAGGTTTCGCCTCCATCAGAATTGCCAACCAGATAGGCAAAGCCAGAATCTTCGTTGATGATGACGTTGTGGGAGCTGGCGATGTTATCATAGAGGACGTCAACTTCGAGGACGACGGGTGTGGCTGTGAGTTCGCGCAGTCTAGTCAGATCGAAAATCTGCATTCCGTGATTGCCGACGTTGTCTGCAACAATGAAGGCATGGTTTTGATAGGTTTTAATATCCCTCCAGTAATGAGCTCGCGTACCTTCCGTTGCGGGAAGATCGCCGAGATAGACTGGATTGTTTGCATCACTTACATCGATGAAAGAGGTGCCATCAGCTCGGCCTATGATGGCAATCTCGGCGCCAGTCTGAGGATCGGTCCAGCCCCAGACATCGTTTACGATCATTCCTCTAGATGCACCCACCTCATGGTTTGGCATAAAGGATAGAATGTCGACATTAGAGCAGGAGAATTCGTCGGCCATGCCGTCTTCGCATCGGATGTCATCACCGTTGAGAGTAACAAGACCTCGACCGAGATCTTCCAGTTTGACTCTCAATCGCCAGTTAGCTGAGTGCTCATCTTGCATAAACACAAAGGCACTGCCTTCGCCAAAATCGTTATTTATAGCTGATATGACAGCAATATCTTCACCGACTGCCATTTTCATGGCAAAGCCAACTCTTGACCTCAGATCTTCGATGTGGAGATTTTGGAGTAGTTCATATTCTTGGCTCGATTGATCGAGACCAAAGGTGTGGACCACGCCTCGGCCTTCCATTCCGTTTGGAGAACCGATCCATACGTGCGATCCCTTGAGTAACACACTTGCCCCAAATCCTGAGACCGACAAAGAATCAGTTTCAATCGTTTTTCCCAAGGACCAGAGCTGGGATGTTTGGTCGAGATCAATGATCTGAACCTTGCCTTCAAAATTCTTCCCTCGGGACCGGCGGCCAGGTTGGGATCCTGGTGCGGAAATGATGGCTCGAGAAGCAACCCAGTCTATATCGAATCCGAAGTGTGAGCTTTCAGCACCAAAGGGGTTGTCAATTCGCTGAGCATGAACTGTATTAAGACCCTCTTGCTGGAAGAAATGGACTGCACCGGAGCTGTCCGCCAATGAACTCACTAATATGCCGGCCTTCTCGATCGCGACAGCACTCCCAAATTTATCGCCTTCTTTTAATCCTTCGATTTCAAGTGGCTGGTATGTCCAAGTGGAATCCCGATATACAGCGAGACCGGCAGCGCCGTGATCATTGTAATCTGGAGCACCAATAACAACAGCGTTGTCCACCGCGTCTAAGGACATTCCCATGTGAGCTCCTTTCAAACAATCTGGAATGTTGATCTTGTCTGATGCTATCCATTCGTTGATATCGCTCCGAATGTAAGTGTAGACGGTGCCGCATCCATCCTTGGCCCATGGGGCAGAAATTGCCAAAACTGAGCTAGTAACTGCAATGGCGTGCCCGAAACCGTCTTTGACCGATAAGTCTTCTGGCTCGAGAACTTGTTTTTCGATCCATCCGCCTTCGGCATATTCAAAGACGAAGATGGCTCCCGTCTCAACCGGAGGTGAAGACTCTAAGGAAGAATGTCCGGTCTTAGAAACTATGATGTGATCGCCATCGATGGCTAGATCCGAGCTAAATCCAAGTCGCTGACCAAGTTGGCCGTCAGGAGAGGACTGAGAGAGCAATAGTTGAGGGGCTGAAAAGGCAAGGAGGAGAACGAGGAAAGATCGCATTTTCTAAGGGTTTTGACGAAATCAGTTGACACTTGACAGTCCACTGTTAACCGTTTATTGGGCTCAAGATCCACGTATTGGGACAGCCACATCATTTGGATTCAGTGACGGAGTCATAAGGTAAAGCTAGATTGAAGACGAGAGTTCGAAAATGCAGACCTTTCGGGTGTATTGCATTAAGTGTGTCAATCTCCTAGTTCAGGTTTGAGTTGGGTTTCAAATCTGATATAGAATTGAGCTAGTGCACTTTTCCAGTTGTATATCGGCCGTGTCCATTTGGCCGTAATCTTCTCTTGTGCAAGGTAGAGAAGTTTCATCAAGGCCGTGTCGCTCACAAAGGCACCCTTTGTCTTGGTGACCTTCCTCAGTTGACGATGGAAGCTCTCTACGGTATTCGTTGTGTAGATGACTTTCCGAATTTCTCTGGTATAGCTAAAGTAGACTGTGAGTCGCTCCCAGTTTCTCCTCCACGAAGAGATAACCATGGGATATTTCTTTCCCCATCTTTGGTCCAGTTTTTCCAGATTCAGAGCTGCAGCTTCAAGTGTATCTGCTTTGTAAACCATCTTCAAGTCCTTCATGAACTCTCGCTGATCTTTCCAGGGTATGAACTTGAGGCTATTGCGAATCTGATGCACAATGCATAGTTGAACTTCAGTACCGACAAAGGTCGATTCAATCGCGTCTGCAAAGCCTGTCAGGTTGTCAATACAGGCAATGAGCACCTGTTCGACACCGCGGTTCTGTAAGTCTGTCAGCACGTGGAGCCAGAATGAAGCACTCTCATTCTCGGTCATGTACATGCCCAGGAGCTCCTTCTGCCCCTCCAGATCGACCCCTATAACACAGTGCACAGCCTTGGTCGTTACCTTGCCTTCTTGCCGAATCTTGTAGTGTATGGCGTCGAGCCAAAGGACACAATACGTAGACTCTAGAGGACGCGAGCTCCATTCTTGGACTAGGGGTAACACCTTGTCTGTGATCCGGCTTATCGTGGCCGTAGAGATGTGCGTTCCATAGAGCTCACTCAGCATGTCGCTTATGTCCTGATAGCTAGAACCGCGCGCATAAAGATGAATGATTTTCTCCTCAATATAAGCTCCAAGGACTCGCTCTCTCTTGGGTACCAAAACGGGCTCAAAGGAGGCATCCCGGTCTCTTGGGGTCCGAATATCGACCTCACCAATGGAGGTCTTAACGCGCTTGCTTCCCTTACCATTGCGCCTGTTCCTGGTAGGCTTCTCAGAAAGATGAGCGTCCATCTCGGCGTCCATTGAGGTCTCGAGAAAGTTCTTCATCAAGGAGGTAAAGGCTCCGTCGGGACCTAACAGACCCGCTCCGCCTACCATCTTCCGATAGGCATCCTTCTTGAA
Organism: Rhodothermales bacterium; assembly: GCA_965250215.1. GTDB lineage: Bacteria > Bacteroidota > Rhodothermia > Rhodothermales > DATKEJ01 > CBDFNN01. Next base: position 2,410,309 of record CBDFNN010000004.1, read on the forward strand.
AGCCTCGAAATCAAACTCCGGAGATGAAGGATCGAGTTTATCGTTTTTCTCTTCCATTGTATATCCAAGTTAAAAGTTATAATAATTAACTTGACACACTTAATTGAACACCCTCGACCTTTCTATTGCCCAGAGGTGTCAAAGTCACGGCACTTAATCTCTTGTGAAATGAAAATGCTAAAACAGGATTATCTATGCAATATCCTGCCAGATGCCAGATGCCAGATGCCAGCAGCCAGAAGAGCTAGATCAGCTAGACAATCCAGAAATGCCAGAATGCCTACAGAGGTCTCGTATTGATATCTGAGCTTTCCCACTCATTCTTGAGTCGAACCCCAAACCAGATGAAGAGAAAGAGAGCACCCCATGGGATGGTGTACAACAGAGCGAATACGCTATTTGAACCAGAGAATAGAACGGGACCGAGGTTCGCGCCGAGGATTTCACAGCTTCTAGCGACACCCTCGTTGACAGGGCAGGAGATCAGACTTGCAAAAAGGGCGGTCGGGATGTAAACGACTAGAGGCCAGGCCATAAATACGAGAATCACAGCAAGGATCTTCCAATAGAGCGGGCTAATTTTTGTTTTTTCCACGGTGCGATGGCTTTATTTTCGGTGCTACATGTTAAGACGAACGAAATGAGCCTAAATCGGCTTGGCCGATTGGTAAAGATGATATGTCAAATCGGAAATGTGGACTCAGCTTAATGAAGATGAGCCAAGAGATGTTTATCGAGTAGAAAAGAACCACTGCTCAGACAAAAGAAGGACTGGATGGCATATATCTCCGTTTTGACATAGCCAGCTTTCATCGAAGACGACCTCGCAAGACCGCCAGTCATGATAATTCAACCAGCAGGGAGGCTCTTCAACCAAAAATGGAAGTGGCACAAACAAAAGAGGGGATTGCCAATAATGACAATCCCCTCTGGAGCCAGAAATAGCTTTGAACTATTTTAGCAAAACGATCGGCTGAGTAGCAGAGAAGTCTTTCCCTTCAATGCGAACGATATAAGTTCCACTTGGCAGATTGCTTGCCTCAATATGAACACGCTGGATGCTGCCACTTTGAGTATGGCCTGCAAAGAGCTTTTTGACTACTCGCCCTTCAAGATCATAGAGTTTCATGGAGACTTGACCTTGCTCTTTTACGCTAAAACCAATAGTTGTACTTGGATTAAAGGGATTTGGATAAGCTCTGTCCCACTGAAAGCTTCGACCTAGGTCCAGGTCCACTTCTATGATCTTCGAGTAGTTATAGCTTCCGTCAAAATCGATTTGTTTGAGACGGAGATTGTATATACCGGTGTGAAGATTTTCAACATCGTAACTATAGTGCTGATTTTGATCGCTTGAGCCAGCACCTTCAATAAATGTTGCTTCTTGAAAAGGCGTTCCAGGGCCGCGTATCTCGAGAGAAAAGCCAGCGTTGTCCTTCTCCGAGATAGTCGTCCATTCTACATGAATGCCACTATTAATCGATCCAGCTTCAAATCTCTCAAGTTCAACAGGAAGTAGAGACTCAAAGAATCCAAAATCGAATGTCAAATCATCTCTGGAATCCGGGTATCCATTTATGCTGCCTGGGTTATCTTGGAATCCCGCTTCCGAAAGAGGTAAGGCGAAATAAGTGCTTCCATCCGTCGGTGTACTATAATCCGCCGGCACGATAGTGAAAACTGGAGCCGTGGCTCCAGGTCCGTCGGCAATTCCATCACTATCCAAATGGTCTGCTGTGGCATCCTCTGGAGAAAGAAAGGGAGCCGTCAATGGAGCGTTTGGGATAGAGATTTGGTAGCTACCGTTACCTGCAGCGCTAGTTGTCTGAGTGGATCCAGAAACGTCGAGCTGTGCTCCTAGGAAAGAGCCTATTTGGTTGTTTCGATCGTCGCAGACATACATGGTCCAAGTGCCCTGCGCGTTTTCGCCGTCAAAATTGGAGAGCGCATTAGCTGGCTTTACCTGTCTAGCACACATGGCAGCGGCTGTATTGTCATCCGATCCGCTATTCATCGGATTTGATGTGACATCATCAAAGCAGACATTGAGGTTGTCAAAAGTGTCTGTCATATTAAGACCGACGAGTGCGACCTGAGTACCAGAAGGAGATTCGATTCTAGAAATGATGTCACCCCGACGTATGTGGGAGACGTTTAATCCGACGACAACTGACTCAACAATGAAAGATTCAGTGACGTTGAAAGTTCGAATCACCTCATCTACAGTACTGAAGCAAGCATTGTCTGTAATCGCCTCCGTCGTTGTATCCGTCAGAAGGCTTGATTCAGGTACTGAATTGACTAAGACGTCTGCAGCACGCAATCCGCAAAAGTTGTAGGTGCCGTTGGGGAGTGTTGTCGAGGTATAGACTAGATTGTCTCCAGCAGTGTTGATTTCCCCGTCAGGACCAGCCCATTCCAGATTGACGTCAAGGCCTGATATTCCAGCCTCGCTTCCATCTTGGATTCCATTATTTGGGAATCCTCCACCGTTTCCATCATCTAGCCAAACAAGATTTCCGACGCAAGCCAAGGGCGTATAGTAGTCTTCGATTTCACCATCGCTGGCCGTTCCTGCCCAAGGAGTCGGCGAAGTGAGAGCATCCGTGGTCAAACGAAATCTCATGTGGGTCTCGCCTCCATCAAAAGTTGCTGAACTTGGTACGTCAAAGCAGAAACTGGCATCAGATTGATTGCCAGTGAATGAGGCACTCCCGCCCGCAAAATCGCCACCAGAGAGCAACTCGTTAGCGTCACTGTCGAAATCTCCGTCGCCATTGTAATCTATCCAGCCATATAGATTGGCTGAACCGAGACCATTTGTCGCAGTAATCGCGATGCAAGCTTGATATCCAGGAATAAGAGGGGTACTTAGCTGCACACCATCCTCGTCATCTAGCCCTGTACAGTTTCCTTCTTCCTTGATTCCAAAGTCTGCATCGTCTCCGGCGAGGCCATCGAGACCAGCAATGCCACTTCCTCTCTCATCCGGATGTCCGTCATTCTCAGCGGTTATACAAGATCCTAAGTATAGGTTTGGTACTACAGTGTGTCTCGGTCCGTCTAAAGAAATAGTGGTATCAAAAGATTCTGGGAGATCTCCTAAGTCCTGAGTGACCTCGGGAATAGTATCTATGAGCTGAAGAGGCACGATAAAGTCTTGAAGACTGTTAAGTCGGGCTTGCAACATTACGAAAGCCTGAGGCTGGTAGGTGCCGCTGATCACATTATTTACTATTGTCTGAGCGTCGGCGTCACCTGGGACAAGCGTTCCATCGCTGATAGCCCAGATTGCAAGAGCAATGGATTTATAGAGCGGATCACCCTCTGTGAAGGCAGGGTCATTTAGAGCATCAAAGGTGGCAGAAAGGTCTGCCGTAGTTTGCGGTCCATGAAGTCGATTTTCATCAGCGAAATCGAAGATATCCGATGTCCCGCCAGTATCAGCCAAATCGTAATACTCTAAACACCACCCACGAACTTCTGTTATCGTTCCATTCGTTGTGAATAGAGATGACTCAGCTGGCGTCTGCCACCCAGGACTATTTGTCCCCGTTGTTCCGAATTCGCTTGGGACGTAGCTACCGGACAATATATTATTAGAGTACTGGGGATTCTTTTCGATAGGTAAATCCTGTACGGCAAATTGTCGCCCAGCTTTTTTAGATTTCGATTGAGCAGAGAGATCTTGCCCAATGAACATTAGCGTAAAAATGATTACAGAAAAGGACCAAAGGGTCCTCGCTGCTTTAGTAGTTGCAAAAATAGATGTCATGGCCTCCTTTTGTGATGTGAACTAAATACGGCATGAAAACATGCCCATATAGTAGTATATGCACGAAAAGTAGATTGAAAGGATCCCTAAATAGTTAAGAATAAGAGAGAAGTCGAGATGTAGAGATGAAAAGAGGGTAGAGTTCAGGACGAAGTATATTGTACCTTATCTCCGTCGTTTACCATCCTTCGATAATATCATGAAATACCTTTCGCTGCTCCTGTGTTTATGTGTCGCATCTTGTTCAGGCCAAGAAATATTTACGAGAAGCGAAACCGCTCAGTGGGTAAAGCGCGCGGAAAGAGTCAATATTACTAGAGATGAATGGGGCATTCCGCACATCTATGGGAAGACTGATGCTGATGCCGTTTTCGGAATGCTTTACGCCCAAGCCGAGGATGACTTCAATCGAATCGAAGTCAACTTCTTGAATGCGATGGGCCGCTTGGCTGAGGCTGAAGGAGAATCTGAGATTTATAGGGATTTGAGGATGCGACTTTTCATCGATCCAGTCGATCTGAAGAAAATGTACAGCGATAGTCCAAAGTGGTTGAAGGACCTAATGGACGCTTGGGCAGATGGACTGAACTACTACTTATTCACTCATCCAGAAGTCGAACCAAGGGTATTCAATCGATTTGAGCCATGGATGGCTTTGTCTTTTAGCGAAGGAAGCATAGGTGGCGATATTGAAAGAATCTCAATGCGAGACCTTGAAGAGTTCTACGGGGGCGATCCAAAGTCTAGCCTCGCGACAGCTATTCCGGAGGATGATGGTTTTGAACCCGAGCCACAAGGCTCAAATGGATTTGCTATTGCACCCTCGAATACGAAAAATGGCAATGCGCTCCTTTTAATCAATCCACATACTTCATTCTACTTTCGAGCTGAAGTCCATGTTGTATCTGAGGAAGGTTTGAATGCCTACGGAGCGGTCACTTGGGGACAGTTTTTCATTTACCAGGGATTCAACGAGAAGACGGGATGGATGCATACATCGTCTCAGGCAGATAATATCGACCACTTTCTTGAGACTGTCATCGAGAAGGATGACAAGCTTCTCTATCTCTACGACGGAGAGGAAAAAACCTTGTCAAGCAAGGTGGTAAAGATCGATTACAAGGATGGCGGTGAGATGAAATCAAAAGAGTTTACCGTATATCGAAGTCATCACGGTCCAATTATTCGAGATGAGGATGGGAAGTGGGTTTCCTTTAAAATTATGGAGGAGCCATTGAAGGCATTGCAGCAATCCTACTTAAGGACGAAAGCTCAAAACTACGAGGAGTTTTACGAATCCATGGAGTTTCACACCAACTCATCAAACAACACTGTCTACGCCGATGCCGATGGTAACATTGCTTACTTCCATTCCAACTTTATACCGGAGCGTGACACAAATTTTGATTATTCCGGCTTGATTGATGGATCAACTTCGAAGACCGACTGGGGTGAATTACATGGCGTTGATGAGTCAATTCTGGTCAAGAATCCTTCGAACGGTTGGATTCAAAATACGAATAACTGGCCCTTCTCGGTCACTGGAGAAAACAGTCCGGAGGAGGATGATTTTCCCGATTACATGAACTTAGCTAGTGAGAACGCACGCGGGGTCCATGCCTTAAAAGTTCTGACTGGCAAGAATGATTTCACCATCGAGAGCCTCAGGGAGGCCGCTTACGATTCCTATCTCACAGCTTTTGATGATCTGATTCCTAAGCTGCTCATAATTTTCGATGGTGCGTCCAGCGAAATGGATATCAAATCACATATTGCCGAGCCAGTTGAAATGTTGAGGGGATGGGATCGCCGATTCTCCGTGGAATCGATACCAACCTCAGTTGCGATTTATTGGGCGACAGAGCTCAGGCGAATGGCGAGCCAAATTGCTCGTCAGAAAGGGCTGAGACGGGGCGAGGTAATGGAGAACATGGAGTACAAGGCAATCTGGCTAGAATCCATGAAGGGAGGGATGGAGAAACTTAGATCAGATTTTGGCACATGGAAAAAACCTTGGGGCGAAATAAATCGATTCCAAAGACTGACTGGTGACATTGTTCAACCATTCGATGACTCCAAACATAGCGTTCCTGTTGGGTTTACATCGGCCACATGGGGCTCATTGGCTGCTTATGGCCAGCGGACTTTCAATGAGACAAAACGAATGTATGGCACGAGAGGAAATTCTTTCGTTGCCATTGTTGAGTTTGGAGACAAGGTCAAGGCTGTGGCGGTTACGGCAGGTGGACAAAGTGGTGATCCCAGCAATCCCCATTTCAACGATCAGGCTGAACTGTATTCAGCCGGTGAATTAAGACCAGTTCACTTCTATAGGGAGGATGTGGAGAGGAACGCAGAGCGGAGTTATAGGCCAGGGAAATAGTTACTTTTTGTCATCTTTTGTTGATCGAAATCGGCTCTTCGTTCCTATTTCGAGTATGACTAAATATGCCATCATTCTTTGGCATAAGGCACATATAATACGTAGTATAGATACTTATTTTGGAAAGGAATAGCTATACAACTACATTCTACTGAATGATCCCCGTGGCGACTTCAGCCACATCAACATAACGAGGCACGTAATGAGGCAAATTATTACTGGCGCGCTTGTAGCGCTTACCTTTTCTATGCTCGCTCCTCAGGGAGTGAATGCACAAAATAACAACGGTCAAGTTCACAGCTCGAAGTCTGAGAACAAACCATTAAACTCTCTTCGCGATAGAGTGAACCAAAGCAGAGCTGTAAGGCCCAGCTTTTCTGGTGTCACTAGGCAGGTTCCTAATAGGAGATTCAAGGAAGACACCCGAGCAGTCGAGCAAGACAATCTCGATTTCTCACCATCTCAAGTTCAGAGTTTTGATGGACCCTTGGCATCCACTTCATTAACCTCATTCAACGGAGCATCCAATGCAGACAATGCAACGATCAATGGGTATCGAGTCATGCCCCCGGATACCGATGGACAAGTTGGTCCCAATCACTTCGTCCAGATGATCAACAGTCTAACGGCCGCTTATGACAAGAATGGAAATGAGCTAGGAGGTGGTCCATTTGCCACAAATGACTTTTGGATCGGACTGGGAGGTCCCTGCGAAACCACAAATGATGGTGACCCGATTGTAATTTATGACGAGAATGACGATCGATGGTTGATCAGTCAGTTCGCCATTTCTGAAGGTAGTAACTACCGACAGTGCGTTGCGATTTCGCAGACAGGTGATCCTCTAGGCGGATACAATCGATACGCTTTCGATTTCTCTGGAATTGGATTCAATGATTATCCAAAGCATGGCATCGTTTCCAATTCGATCACGATCATGGCTAATATTTTCGGTGGCTCCTTCACAGGCACTTATATCGGCGCCATGGATAAGGCGGCCATGTACGCAGGAAACACAGCGACTATGGTGGGTCAGAATATTGGCACATCAGAGTTCGGTTTTGTTGCGGCTGATCTTGATGGACCGGATCCAGGAAATGTACCAGCCTTGTTTGCAACAGCCATGTCCAGAAGCAATCTATTTGATATTTGGCAAGTCAATCCAAACTTCTCCAATCCCGGAGCTACTACGGTTTCCCGGATTGCAGCCATTTCAATTGATCCATACAATTCGAATTTTTGCTCGGCAAACCGAGAAGCTTGTATAACACAGCCTTCTCCAGGCAATTCTCTTGAGACCTTGAGTGACCGATTGATGCACCGTTTACAAGTTAGAGACTATGGCTCCTACAGATCCATGGTTGCCTCACATGCCGTGAATGTTGGTAGTGGAATCGGAGGCATCAAGTGGTACGAGATGAGAGAGAGCGGTGGTACTTGGTCCAAACATCAGGAAGGAATCTTCGCTCCAAATGATGGCAACAACAGATGGATGCCCTCAATTGCCAAAAATGCTGCTGGTGATATTGGAATAGGCTATTCCATTTCGAGTGCCAGTACATTTTGGTCAATTGGTGTTGCAGGGCAAACCGCCTCACAAAGTGGAAGTGGAATAATGAATTCTGCAGAGACCGTTTGTCGTTCAGGTGGCGGAGTCCAGACTGGTGGCAATAGATCGGGTGACTATTCTTCAACAAGCGTTGATCCGGTAACTGATACTTTTTGGCATACCAATGAGTACGTGATTTCGGGGGGGAATTTCGTCTGGGACACCGGTGTATGCGAGTTCGAGCTTGACGACACTCCAGTCGTTTTGCCGACCTCGATGTTTGTATCCAACCTGACGACTGGTAGTGTCTCGGCCAATGGAAATAGACGGCGAGGTACAGCTACAGTGACGGTAACAAACGATCAAGGAGATCCCGTAAGCGGCGCTTCGGTTTCGGGTGACTTCAGTGGCACCTTCACCCAATCGGTAAGTGGAACGACAAATGGCTCGGGCCAAGTCACCTTTACGACGAGTGGCAAACAAAGAGGAACACCAACGGTGAACTTCTGTGTTTCTGATGTTTCGGGAAGTTTGAGTTATGACCCAGCAGATAATAGCAACCCAGGATATGCCTGTTCAGGTGGACCGGGTGGTGGTACTTCAATTCACATCGCTTCGCTTACATTTGGAACTTCTGGTAATCGGAGGGTGCGAGGCACCGCGAACGTGACGATCCAAGATGACCAAGGAAATCCTGTAAGCGGCGTGAGTGTTTCTGGTCAATTTGGAGGAAGCTTCAACGAGTCAGATTCGGGTACCACAGGAACGAATGGTAGCGTCTCTTTTCAGACCTCGGCTAGACTCAAGACACCGGTTACGGTCGATTTTTGCGTGACAAGTGTATCGGGTAGCTTGCCTTATGAGCCAGCAGACAATGGATCGCCGGCTTGGGATTGTGATCCCGGCTTTAAGATTGTTGCAAGCGGGGACGAGAGCCTGAGCTTCATTGATCGTCAAGAGTCGGAAGCGATCAGCTTTAACTCGAATTATCCTAATCCTTTCAATCCTACGACCTTGATTCCATTTGCGATAGGAAAGGAGAGACATGTTCGTGCAACGGTCTATAATTCAATTGGTCAACGAGTTGCTGTCTTGGCTGACGGGATATTCCAAGCTGGAAATCATCGACTGGTATTTGACGCAACGAGTTTGAACAACGGTATGTATTTCTTAAGTGTCGAGTCTGGTGACTTCTCTTATTCCCAGCGAATGACACTCATGAAGTAAATCGGAAAGTTCATCTGAATATTCTGCGACGAGAATCTTCGGAAGACAAATGGGGCGATCCTTTAGGGGATCGCCCTTTTTGCTTGAAGGCCATATTGGTGAGAAGTGGGATATACTCTCTCTGAGTCTCCATCGAGGTATGAATATATTTTCGATCCGAGCGAGAGGTGGCTGATTGAGATGACAAGCACTCAAACAAATGGGGGAAGTCTAAGTAGATGAAAAGAGAAATCATCAACTAAAAAACTGGAGAAATCGAAATGGGAAAGACTGTACTAATCACGGGATCAAGCACTGGAATTGGACGAGCTGCGGCAAAGAAATTTCAGAATGAAGGATGGAATGTAATCGCAACGATGCGGACGCCTGAAAACGAGTCGGAGTTGGGAGCACACGATAATACATTGGTAACAAGACTCGACGTCCAAGACTTGGAAAGTATCGATTCCGCTATAGCAGAAGGACTTGCCAGGTTTGGAAAGATCGACGTTGTATTAAACAATGCTGGCTATGGTCTAATGGGGACATTTGAGTCTGCCAAAAGAGAAAGCGTTGCGAGACAGTTCGACGTGAATGTTTTCGGACTATTTGATGTCACGAGAGCTGTGCTACCTCACTTCCGAGAAAACCGGGACGGCATGTTTATCAACGTTTCTTCAGTCGGAGGAAAGATGACCTTTCCACTGATTTCTCTTTATCACTCGACGAAGTTTGCTGTCGAAGGATTTAGTGAGTCGCTTCATTTTGAATTGGCTGCGATAGGAGTCAAAGTGAAGATTGTCGAGCCAGGAGCGATTGCAACGGATTTTGGGAGTCGCTCGATGGATTTTCAGCACGACGAGTCGCTGAGCGAGTACAATGAGACCGTCGGAAAGATGATGAAAGCCATGGAGACCGCTTTTGACCCAGCAAATATGAGCACTCCAGATTTAGTCGCAGATGTCATTTTCGAGGCTGCAAGCGATGGAAGCGACCAGATGAGATATCGAGCCGGTGCCGATGCAGAGCAGTTGCTTACAGCAAGGAAAAATATGGAAGATGTGCCATTCTTCGATATGGTACGTGGGATGATGCTTCCGGAATAAGAAGTGAGGGGTGAGAAGTGAGAAGTGAAAGGTGAGGAGTGAGGAGATGGGGCTGAGGGGCTGAGAAAGTTTGAAAATTGCTGGTTTCTGACGATCCAGACCAAATGGAATATGTATTTTAGAAATACCAATCCAGTGCCTCGCTTATGACTAAAATTGTTGCCATGAGAATATTTGTAATGATTTTGATATTTCTTGTCTCGCAGGACGCAAGGGTTTCTGCCCAAGAGATAGAGAGCTCTCAAACTGATTCAGACTACACTCTTCCAAACATCATTGCACCTTTGGATTATGTGGATTATGAAGTATTTAAGTCAAACGCGACGGAGTACATACCTGTCGCAGATGACCCTTTCCTGGAACATGTAAGAGCATCGTTGACGGAAGACGAAGAGGAGATCGTCTCGGCGTTTTTCGAAGCTCGGCAATCCCGCCTTGATGATTCAGGATTCTCGAATCAGCTCATCACATCGATTCAGGAATCGAAGGGCCAGATATGGGTTGGTACTGCCCAAGGTCTATTCACCTATGATCCAACAATTTCAAAGTTGAAAGGACATGAAAATTATGGAATAGATGGACCTCTCGCCTCGCACATTACAGACATCGCACAAGACAGCAAAGGGAATCTTTGGTTTGGGACACCCCTTGGTATAAGTCGTCTTGATACTCTAGGAAATTGGAATTCAATTCGAGGAAGCGAAGGTTTACCAGTCGAAGATGTCACCGCATTGACTGTTGATCGGCAAGATAATATTTGGATTGGAACCACGCAGGGAGCCATTTTTTACAAACCCGAAGATGCGGAACGGAAATGGTATTACCGTGCTGGAAAGCGCTATCTGACTAGTGATGACATAAAGGGTATTGAGATATCTGAAGATGGGAAGTCGATTTATTTTCTCACCGGGACGGGAATAAGTAAGTTGGAATTACGTGACACAAAACTGTCTCAAAAGGCTGACGTTCTAGAAATGCGCGTCAAGAACTGGCATCGACGCAGGGGATTGGTGGCTGCTAGTCAGTTGGACGATGCTGAAAATCCGAGTTCATATTCAATCCCAGACAATGACAACGATGGGCTTTGGACGGCCTATCACGTCGTGGCTATGTCCTTGGCATATGCCACAACAGGCGATCGAGCCTTCTTGGAATCCGCGAGAGAGGGCATGCACGCATTGATCATGCTGCAAAATGCATCTGGTGTTCCAGGTTTGACGGCGCGAAGCGTTGTCCCCATATCCCAAAGAGCGGAAATGAGTGAACAGTGGAGGGAAACTCCGGATGGGGAGTTACTATGGAAAAGCGATACATCTAGTGATGAAATCGATGGTCATTTCATGGCCTTTTATGTCTACTGGGAGCATATCGCCCGTTATGATCCAGTGGAGGCAAAACTGATTAAGAAGCAAACTAGTGAGCTTATCGATTATCTAGTTGATAATAATTATCAGTTGATAGATTGGGATGGAGAAAGAACTACCTGGGGTTTCTGGAACCCCGAAGCCCTAAACGATGACCCAGAAAATTATCTGGAAAGCGGATTGAACTCGGCGCAAATGCTCTCCTTTTTGAAAGTGTCTTATCACATCACTGGGATTGAAAAATACCGCGAGCATTATGACAAGCTGATCAAGGAGCACAGGTATTTGGAAAATCTTCTAACGATGAAGAAGTTATTTCCGGATTCAGACAACCACTCTGACAATCAACTGGGTTATGTAGCGCTATATCCGCTCATACAGTTGGAGCATGATCCGCAGAAAAGAAATGCGATACATCGAGCTACCCGAAGGCATTATTGGGCACATCGAGGGGATAACTCGGCATTTTTTGCCTTCGTCACGGCTTCCATAGATCCGGACTATGTCGACATTAAGGCTGCTATAGAAAACCTACAGGAGATCCCTACAGACCGTCGCCAATGGCCAATGATCAATAGCAACAGGAAGGATATCAGATGGTCGCCAAATAAGAGTCGAAAGGAAAGGAGGCAATTAGATCATCTGCTACCGGCCGATGAGAGAAATTTTGATCGATGGAATCGTAATATTTATTACGCTGATGGCGGGCGTGGCGGAGATTACGAGGATGACGGAGGATCGTGGTTATTGGCTTACTGGATGGGAAGGTATCATGGGTTTATTAGGGGCTGAGGAATGGGGAGCTGAGGAGCTGGGGGGCTGGGGACTTGGGAAAATAGGCATAGAGGCATAGAGGCAGGCATTTGATTGACACCTAATTCATGGTATGGTCCATTCTGATCAGAAAAGGCGCATATTTATATAACCACCTCTGCCTCGACATTCTGTCGTATTACCAAATAATCTCGGCCATGAAAAAAACATTTAGTTCGCTGACCCTTGTCACTCTTCTTATCCTTCTTTTTACCGGCATCGGTTTCAATAGCACGATTGCTCAAGATCTCAAACAGACAAAACGTGTTTTTGTCGATATTCGCTTTGATTCACAGTCGGCGGCCGAAGGCCTTCGATCTCTGATTCCATCTGAACAAGACTCAAAGATTATTAGATCTTCACCTCTTTTTCAGGTCGAAAGGTCATTCTTGCAAGGACTGAAGAAAGATGCTGAAGCAAAGTCAGGAAAAAATTTACAAGACCTTTCACTATGGTATCGTTACGAGCTAGAGCCAGGCTCGGACGTCGCGTCCTTTGTTGATCAAATGCTGAAAACTCAGGGAGTAGACTTTGTCGAAGTCGCTCCAGAGGCTTCGCCAGACCCCTATATCCTGCAGGCTGTAACGCCTGACTTCGAGGCAAATCAAGGTTACCTCGATGTGGCGCCAGCTGGTTTGGATTCATACTACGCTTGGACCATTCCAGGCGGTACTGGATCTGGAGTTACTATTTATGATGTAGAGCGAGAATGGAATCAAACCCACGAGGACCTCGCCGTCCTATCGGGAGTGACGCAGTTGCTTGACGCGGGCGATGTCGCGACTCCAGGTACGCCCTGTACGAGTCCACCTTGTAATGCCCATGGCACAGCTGTGATGGGTGAAATGCTTGGTGCCAACAATGGGATAGGTGTCACTGGAATGGTATATGACGCGCTAGGGGGCTTGGCGCCTTCGATTACAATGGATCTTGGATTTGCACCTGGTAATGCCATCCTACTGGCAGTCGCCGATGGTACACCTGGTGACGTGATATTATTGGAAGTACAAACTGGAGTTTGTGGTCTTCCGGGATCTTGCCAAAACGCGCCCGTTACCAATTGCGGACCCATCGAATGGATTCAATCGGCCTACGATGCGATTGAAACAGCTACATCATCGGGTTTTGTTGTGGTTCAAGCGGCAGGAAATGGAAATGTCGATCTCGATCAAGCTGCCTGCGGAGATACATTTGATAGGTCCTTCAGAGACTCTGGTGCGATTATCGTTGGGGCTGGCAACATCGGTGGTAGCGATCGCCAGAGAATGGGATTTTCATCTTACGGTGATAGAGTAGATTTGCAAGGATGGGGCACAGGCGTTATGACCGTGGAATACGGCGGATTCTATACAGATCCGGACAGTCCTGCAGATCGGAATAAGTGGTATACCTCGTCATTTAACGGTACATCGTCAGCCTCACCGACGGTTGCAGGTGCTGCGGCATCCATCCAGGGGATTTCGCTCGACGAGTTAGCCGTTCCACAGACTTCTCAAACGATTCGTTCTCTCTTGGTAGCCACCGGAAGTCCTCAGCAGGGAGACACCTCGGAAAATATCGGACCTAGACCCAATCTTGGTGCGGCGATTCCCGACTTCATCAACGTTCCTCCTACAGCAGATGCTGGAGGAGATCAGACGATCGAGTGTGCCAGCCCAACAGGAAGTAGTGTACAACTTGATGGTAGCGGATCATTCGATCTCAATGGCGATGGTTTGACTTACACATGGACGGGCGCATTTTCTGAAGGAGGTGGAACGGTTAATGGCGTAAATCCCGTGGTCACTTTAGCTCTTGGAGTCCATGTAATAAGTTTGGAAGTAGAGGACCCAAGTGGGCTGACAGATTCCGACAGCGTTGAGATTACTGTTGAGGATACAACGGATCCTGTTGTTTCGATCATTGGTGACGAGAATATGACGCTGGAGTGTGGAGTAGATGATTATGTTGAATTGGGTGCAACAGCGACAGACGTTTGCTGGGGTGACCTTGCGGTTTCTACATCTGGATCGGTAGATACCGAGACTCCAGGTATTTACGAGATCGATTATACTGCGACGGATGGAAGTGGCCTGTCAGATACAGCTACGCGTACTGTTGAAGTGGAGGATACGCTTCCGCCAGTACTAACCGTCGACACAGAGACCTTAATTTTGTGGCCTCCAAACCATGAATATCACAGCCTCGATTTGGCCGATATGGGCGTCACGGTCGAAGATGAGTGTGACGAAACTCTGACTATTGATGATGTTGTGATCAGTTCTGTCTCCAGTGATGAAGATGAAAATACAATTGGAAAAGGAGATGGCGACACCCTGGATGATATTCTGATCGATGCTTCATGTCAGGATGTATCGCTTCGTGCCGAAAGGCAAGGAGGAGGAAATGGTCGAGTCTATACTATTACGCTGTCGGTGGAAGATGCTTCGGGAAATTCTGCATCGGCAGATTATCATGTGGCCGTTCCGAAAAAACCGAAATCGACTGCGGTTATGGATGCGGCTGCTTACAGCGTAGCCGGATGCGCAGCCTTAGTTAAAATCGCTGAAAGTGAAATCACTGAGGATGATGATGTTCTCGATGGCGAATTGGACAAAGTTTTGGTAAATGACGAAAAGGGATTCTCGCTGAAACCCAATTATCCCGATCCTTTCAATCCAGTGACTCGAATCAGTTTTAGTCTTCCGCAGAATGAGTTGGTTGAAATTAATGTCTTCGATATGACGGGAAGACTGGTTTCGAGCCTAGTCAACTCGGAGTATTCAGCTGGTACACATGAGGTCGTCTTTGATGCGACGGGTCTCCCGACTGGAATATATTTTTACTCCATGCGGGCTGGGACTTTCATGCAGAGTCGGCGGATGAGCCTACTTAAGTAGAATATCAGATTGTCAGAACATCAGAACTTCAGATAATCAGATAGTCTGAGCGTCAGAACGGAGGGTTAGTTAGATCCAATGTTCTGACGCTTCGGTGTATCAAGGCCACGGCGATTTGAGGGGCTGAAGAGTCTTTTAGATCAACATTTGTATTAGTTCATGGAGTTTCCGAAATACCCACAATTATTATAATCGCATATGACCGAACCAAAAGAGGGACACAATGAAAGACAAGGACGATATATCGGGCTAGGTGCTGCTCTAGGTTCGGGAATAGGGACCGCTCTGGGAGTAGCCTTTGGTACAGCATTTGGCAATCTCGCCCTAGGGCTCGCTATCGGAATAGGCAGCGGTGTTGCCATTGGAATTGGAATTGGGATTGCGCTTGCAGAATCAAAGAAAAATGATTCGGACTCATAGCTAGAGGCTGAGTGAGGAGTGAGGAGTGAGGAGTGAGGAGTGAGGAGTGAGGAGTATCCGATCCTGAAATAGCTTGACAAAAAAAGCCCAAATCATATGGCTCGGACTTTCAAAAGTACGAAGACTAGATGCTTTACTTAATCAGAAGCATTCTCCTTGATCGAGTAAAGTCACCGGCTTGCAGTTTAAATATACTGCCAGATGAAACAAGCTTGCCAAGATCATCACGAGCATCCCATTGGGTACCGTGCGATTCATATGGGTAGTGTCGAGATTCGAGAGTCGAGTATCGAGTAATAAGAAGTGCTATCCGGCCAGTGATCAATAGAAGTTTCCGCTCTAATTGACTCGGCCCTCGATACGCGGATTGGGACGCCCGGTCAGATGGCCATGGATCGCAAGAAAGACTTTTTCTCCGTCGAATTGAAAATTCATTGTAGTGTAGAAGGGAGTTTCGAAGTAGACCAGTTTTATGCTGTATACATCGTCAGCTGTCCAGGCACCGCTTGCTGCAATGGCATGCTCGGCTAGGTAGCTCAGGCGTCTGTTGTCGTTCGTAAAAGTGGTTTGGCTCCTCTTCCATTCACTAGAGCCAATCTCTATTGCAGATTCTCCCTCGGGTAGTTGCATTGTTAGCCTGCTACTATCGTCTGCAAAATCGAAGCTCAAGGATTCGATGCCAAGGTCGTTACTATCAAGAGAAAAGACCTTGCCGTTAACCTTCGTGGCGAGGTCGGAGCGCGACTTTCCCTCGATGGTATTGACTTCGAGAGAGGCCAAGCTTGTTCTCAATTTCTCATGGTCGTCCGCACTTTCAGGGATGGGTGCCGCTCGTAAGGCTGGGAGAAGTTTTTCGAAAACTAGATCTAAGACAGATTGCATATTCCCGACACCGCTGTTGATGGCGATGACGGTATTGTGCTCGGGGATGACGATACAGTATTGACCGAAGGCACCATCGCCTCGGTAAGTGTTGAATCGAGATTGCCAGAATTGGTAGCCATAGCCTTGGTGCCAATCGGAGTCGGGATTGCTTCCATTGGAGATTTGGAGGGAAGTGGCAGCGTCGACCCATTCCTCAGAAAGGATTTGCCGATCATTCCATCGGCCCTTCTGCAAGTAGAGTTGACCCAGCTTAGCAAGATCTTCTGTAACCAGACTGAGACCCGTTCCACCGATGGACTCACCCTGTGGGCTTTTTTGCCAAAGGGGATTCTTGATTCCAAGAGGCTTAAATAATCGAGGAGTCAAATAGTCCTCGGTCGTCATTCCTGAAACTCTCTGGACTATGGCCGAGAGCATATAGGTGGACGGTGTGTTGTAGACAAAATGGGTACCAGGAATGTGAGGGACGGGATGAGCGAGGAAGGACTTGGCCCAGGGTTCATCGCTAGAGTAGAGCGAGACCTCATTTTGGTGTCCGGTCGCCATCCGGATGAGATCGTGGACTCTCATATTCTTGAGATTCGTACTCGGTTCTTCGGGCGCGTACTCGGGGAAGAAATCGAGGACTTTGTCGTGTAGGTTCAACTTACCATCATCAATTAACATGCCTACTGCCGAGGATGTGAAGCTTTTTGTCAACGAGTAGAGCAAGTGTGGGCTCTCAGCGTCGTAGGGTGTCCACCATCCCTCAGTGACGACATGACCATTTCGAACGATGACTATACCATTCATGCTGTCGATCTCTCGGTCGGCCGTCTCGATGAAGTCTAGAATATCTGAAGAGGCGATTCCCTGGGATTCAGGACTAGCTCGAGGGAGACCTTGGGATTGTGCAAGTTGTGGCGCCGATAGTAGAATCAGGAGGAGCAACAAGTGGAAGAATTTCATGGGTGCTAGGGGCTAAGGGGCCGGGGCTGGGGAAGATGAATTGACACGTCCTGATATAGCTTGTGGTAAATCACGAGGGATTAATGTTAGAACCATCCCACTCCAAAGCTATTCTTTATTCAGTAGCTTTCAAAAAGACAGGGACGATATATCGGGCTAGGTGCTGCTCTAGGCTAATTCGACAATTCGGATGTAATTACAAGTTGTGTCGCATTACTTCCGTCGCGGTCCATCACAAAAACTTCCCGCTGCCCTGATGCGCATGAGGTATACAGAATGCGATCACCGTTGGGTGAGATCACCGGCCCCTGATCGAGATGGAAGTTGCTGGTGATTTGTTTTCGATAACTTCCGTCGATGCTGATCTGTAACCGTCAGCAGTATTTGAGATCATCCAGTTTTGATGATTCAAGCTGGCATTCTACGGACGTGCCGAAAACGTGAGCCAGTGTCCGGGCGTAATTGTCCGCTGAGTGTCGAAGGCCGTAATTCGGGAGGATTCGAAAGTCGTCCGATTTGAAGCAAATGTCGTAGGCTTCGCCGACGTGGGCAAAACCCATGATTTTAGGCGGAACTTTGGGCACGAGGTCTTCGGTGTTCACGACGCGGATCGTCGGATTACCCTCGCCCTTTGTCAGACTATCGTAGTATTTGGCCCAGACATCGTTGCCTGTTCTCGGGCAGGCAAAGTTGCTGCTGTAAAACGGGATTTCTCCGTCGTAGGCGACCTCGAAGGTGAAAAGTTCGGCCAAGGAGGAGCCAAGACTGTGTCCTGTGATGTAGAGCTTTTCGACTCCAAGAGTTTCGACGTTTCGGAAAAGTTCTTTCTGCATGGACTTGTAGATTTCCCAAAATCCATCTTCAACAAATGCCTTGTCCGGAAGGGGGTTCTTAGAGTTGGGTTTCAAAGGAACGAATTTCGTTTTTGCAACTTTCAAATCGTCGATCCACTCGGAGATTCCTTTCGTTCCCCGGAAGGCAAAGACATAGCTGCCCGGCTCTGCATCCACTGCGAAGATGAGACCAAAGAGTACTTCCTGATTCAGCCCCTTGTCAAACGTGTCCTGACCTGAAAAGCTTTCTTTGTAAGTCAAACCCTCGGGATTTTTTATGATCGAGAGCGGGTCGCTTCCTGGAAACGCCGAACCTGCATTGAAGGCAGTGTATGTCTGTATGCTTGCACAAAGTAACTGCTGCGTCAGAGTTTTATCGATATCTGGATTGCTCATAGTGCTTGGTAGTTGGAAATCACGATTGATTATGGCCTGCCATCGCCACCGTGTGTGTCTTAGATTCCTATTGGTGGATACTTGTAAGGTACCGATTACTTCAATGATAATAGCCAGGACCGGCAAATCACAGATAATAAATTTCTACGCGGCAGGCAGAACTCCCGCTTCTGACAAGATGGATTTCTCAATTCCAAGTAAACAGATCTGTCGACGTTTCGGATTAGGTGGTGGAGTTCTGACTGGAGATTTGGTAATTGGGAGATGTCTATAGTTGAATATTTGACCTCGCCTTCACACCAGAATGGGATTTCTATTTTACTTGAAATGAAAGTCCGCGAAATCCATGAATCGCAGCCAGTCATATTCTTCCACGGAGTGTCCTCCGTCTTTGAGATGGTAGCCGATATCCGACTCAATTATGGCTTGGTTAAGCGGCGGGCTATCTATGTCCTTTAGTCCCACTTTTCCATAAAGCTCATAAAGCTCGCTGGCATGGTAGGCCGACAAGTATTCGCCTCGAGGGTCCGCCCAACCGTCTTCGGATCCACTGGCCACATATACAGGCCGGGGTGCCATGAGTGCAATTAACATGTGTTGGTCGATGGGAAGGTCGGCTTCTTGATCAATAAACTTCCACGCATTACGATTTAACCAATAGGGAAAGCGCGTAACCATTTTCTTCAGAGTCTCTCCAGATTTCCGTCTCCATAAGGCTGCGCCAGCGCAGCCAGACTCGGCTGAAATGACAAGGGCAAATCGCTCATCTTGTGCGGCCGTCCAGAGGGCTGTTTTGCCCATCTTCGAATGGCCCATGAGAGCAACTCGGTCATGATCCACATCGGCATCTTGCTCGAGATAATCCAAGGCCCGCATCCCGCCCCAAGCTACCGCGGAAAGAACACCCCACTCATTTGCTTTTGGGAAACTCTGCCCATCTTTGAAAAACAGGGGATGAATACCCTCTTCGAAAGAGACTTCATTGTGAGCCACGAGGTCTTTTTGATACACTGCCACAAAGGCGTAGCCTCGGTCGAAAAACTCCCCTAGTGGCCAGCCATTTTTGATCATGCCCTCTTTGTCAGGGTCGGCATCAAAGTCCGATGACTTCGTGTCATCGAAACTATGGATCATGAAGGCGGGAGCTGGCTTGCTAGCCTCATTCGGAACGAAGACTAGAATCGTCATTTCAGCCTCGCCTTTGTCGTTCGAAAATTTAATTCGAATGTCTCTCCGAGTTGCTCTGGAATCCATGAAGGAAGCATCCTCTCGGATCAGTTCGTAGGAGGTCTCTATCGGCGACTCCGGAATAGGAGTTAGTCCATAAATCAAATTGCTAAAGAGCGACAGAATTTGAGGTCTCCTGATCGTTCGCCATTCCTCAACGGTCGTGATTCGATTTCCCTCTGCGGTCGTGAGAAGAGATGGAAGATCATAGAAGGATATATCGTCCTCATTGTATACGATGTCACTGTCCAGTTCTTTCTTTTCCTGCGCAAAAAGGCTTGAACCGGCAAAAAGAAATACGATGAGGAATAAGGGCGGAACATGCTTCATAATCAAAGGAGGGTAGTATTTGCCGTTGCGAGTATTTGTATTTCGATGAACATCAGAACATCAGAACATCAGAACATCAGAACATCAGAACATCAGAACATCAGAACATCAGAACATCAGAACATCAGAACATCAGAACATCAGAACATCAGAACATCAGAACATCAGAACATCAGAACATCAGGCCAATTTATTGAACAACTCTTATTCGGAACACGGAACACGGAACACAGAACACAATGCAATGGCCGGGATTGTAATTTATGATCACCGATAGCTCAGCAAATTAAAGAGGGAGTATGAAAGGTATTATCGTATTAATGACTCTTATTACCGCGTCATTATTGGCGAATTTTGGATGTGCAAGCGAGGAAGCCACGCACAATGCTGAAGTCAAGCAGCCCAATATTGTATTTTTTCTGACCGACGACCATCGTTTTGATGCAATGGGCTTCACTGGACATCCATTTTTAAAGACCCCTGGTTTAGATAGTCTTGCCAAAGAAGGGGTGTATTTTCCCAATGCCTTTGTCAGCACATCCTTATGCTCACCCAGTCGTGCGAGCATTTTAACCGGCCAATATGCCCATGCACATAGAGTGGTCGATAATTATCATGAAGTGGATACTAGCCTAGTTTTCTTTCCACAATACTTACAAACGGCGGGTTACGAAACGGCCTTCATTGGTAAGTGGCATATGGGTGATGACAATGCTCCACAGCGTGGCTTTGATCACTGGGCGGCATTTAGGGGACAGGGCACCTATTATCCAGACGGCCATGGGACAAGCCGAGTCGTACCACAAAATGATTATAGCGGGTACAACGTCAACGGTAAGCAAGTAGCACAAAAAGGCTACATAACTGATGAGTTGACCGATATGTCAATTGAGTGGATGAATAGCCGTCGGCAAAAAGGAAAAAAACCTTTTTTCCTTTATGTATCGCACAAAGGTGTTCATTCAGATTTTGTACCCCGTGATGAAGACCGTGGCATTTATAAAGATGCGAAGTGGTCACCACCGGCAACTTATGCCGACACACAAGAAAACCGCAAAGGCAAGCCCGCTTGGTTAATTAATCAGCGTAATAGTCGCCATGGTGCGGATTTCGCGTATAACCTGGAAGACTTCGATTTAGAGTTTTATTACAAGCGTTACCATGAAGCATTAAAGCCCATTGATGATGCCGTAGCACGCACCATTGAACACTTAGGTGCTATCGGTGAATTAGAAAATACCATCTTTGTATATATGGGCGATAATGGTTTTCAATTTGGTGAGCATGGCTTAATCGATAAACGCACCGCCTATCAAGAGTCGATTAAGGTTCCTTTATTAGTCCGTATGCCTAACGCAGAAATGGCAGGCACCACAGTTGATCAGCACGTTGTCAATATCGACATTGCTCCAACATTACTTGCCGCAGCGGGTGTGGCGAAGCCTGAGCAAATGCACGGCGACAACTTTTTATCTTTAATAGAAGACCAGGATATTGATTGGCGCGATGCTTTTCTTTACGAATATTTCTGGGAATGGAATTATCCACACACTCCAACCACTCATGCTTTAGTTGAACAGCAATACAAATATATCCGATACCATGGTGTTTGGGACACCGATGAGCTTTATGACGTGATTAACGATCCACAAGAGCGCCATAACTTAATTACCGCGCCAGAACACCAAGTTCGAATTAAAGAAATGAAAGAACGTTTGTTTACCATTTTAAGTGAAACCAATGGTGAGAGCGTGCCACTACTGGAAGATCGTGGTCGAAAATTTTATAACCGGCATAAAGACAAAGCCGGACAAGCGGACTTCCCTGCTTACTTTTACGAAGAAATGGCACCGGTCACCAAATGAGTTCAGTCCAGCTACTATGGGTGTCTCGGACTGAATTGGCTGTGGTATCACACAAACGATTATAAAACGATGATTCTTTCGCGTCTTAAAAAAGCCATCCGCGAGCAGAACTGATTCGCCGTCTGTCTAGAGTTGTTTATCGTGGTACTCGGCGTTGTCATTGGCTTCCAGGTGTCGGCATGGGGACAGTACAGTGCTGATCTTGACTCCGAGCAGACTTACCTCCATCAGCTCGCCGCCGATCTTCGGGAAACCGAGTTTCAAAGCGAAATACCGGTAATCAACGCAGATGGCTGAGAGAGGAGTAGAGGTCGGTATATGTTGCATTGCCATTTGCGATGATCATTGAAAGAGAGGAGTGGAATCCAAAATCATCAAGGATGGACCCTTCCAAAATTCTCTCTTTGGCCTGAATTTCTAGTTGTAATAGGGGTTTAGGATTGCTTAAATAACACTAAGAGAATAGTATCTATACATTTTACCCTTCATTTATTCTATTCTAGTAGTCATGGAATAGATTTAGATATCACCAAACCACGTTGTCTCATGTCATCAGATGTTGATTTTACCACTACGAAAAATGCAGAAGCCTTAGTGAAGGCTATAACTTCCGTCACATTTGATATTTCTTCTGGGACTCCTTTTGTAAGTCAACAAGCCTTTTTGGACTTCAAGCAAAATCTCTCAAAACAATTTCCTTCCGGTTTAGAAGACAGACCGATCTTGTCGGATACTGAACAGAGTGCCTACAATGAATTGACCAAAAATGTGGTTATTGATCCTCCCTTATCCGAAAATTTGTCGGGTCTAAAACAGGCCGTGGTGTCTGCTGATGTTGACCCGATTTACGATTTACACAAAGGCGATGCAGCTTTTGATACGGTCTATGAAATGTTAACCGAATGGTCAAATTATCAAGCAGGAGCCGACGCTAATATGACCATAATCCACACTTGTATAAATACTGTTTTCACCGGAACGAACACCTTTAGTTCTCAAATTGAGTCCCTTCTGCAAATGAAGGAAGTAAAGACCAACCACACGAATCCAATATTGGGAATTGTAACAAGTCTAACGGAATCACTGACATTCGCACTTGAGCCCGAGCTTGGTCCCGCCGCAGGCGTACCGGCATTGGCTCTAGGCATTATTGGTACGTCTATTTCTGGTTCAGGTGGACAAGAATCCACGGGCACGTCTTCAAATGAGATGTTCATGCAATTCTCTGAATTAGCAGAACAACTGGGCAATATTTTCGACAATGCTTATCACTATTTAAATCCAATTCGTCAGCTCATCGGGTCGAACTTAGGTTTGCAGAAGGCTTTTAGTAAAATGGATTTAAAGAACAGCGATCTTGTTTCGCCTAGCAAAAAGAAGCTGGAAAAGGTAATCTGGAAAACCTTATTAAAAGCGCGATTTATTTGCTGCTTAGACAGTAAGAAAGTGTACGAAAACGATCACAATTGGGGTAAGCAAGAGAAGTCAGGGCGTGTTGGCGCTGATACCGCCATGAAATGGTTCTCCCAGTTGCAACAACAACAGAACGAATTAATGGCAAAGGCTCATTCGACGAAACCACTGGATCCGGTGACTTTAGATGTGGGATGGACTGGCCTTGAACCAATCGTCAGTCCTCATGGCCAAAAAAGATGGATCGCGATAAGATGGATTCTTTGTTTTACTGACGACTCAGGATCAGGATATAGCCGAATCCCTGCTCCAGCTTTGTCTAAACTCTTTGACATTTTCGACTTGAGTCATTTGGTTGATTTCGTTACTGACGGGACCTTACCTCTATTCATCTCTCCAAATATGAAATATTTACGGGATCATCTCAATACAAATGATGACCCGATGGATTGGTGGAAAAATAATTCAGCAAGTCGCGTGCCGGGAAGAGAAGCAATGTTAGTTATTACAACGATTTGATATAAAAAGAAGTAGTCAGGCTCCGTATTGGCATGAGATATACGAGGAATGAAAGTTCCAATTAAATTTGTCTGAGGTGGCCAACAGCTACCTGAACGGTGTTCTCCAATGAAGGCTCAGATATGCTTCGTTTTCTCTCAATGAAAACGCTAGCTTCTATTCCATATCTTGAGTCAAACCTAAATCGCCATGAGAATATCCCTTGCTCTTCTTTTTCTTTCCCTACCCATAGCGAGCCTGCTAGCTCAAGAAAACCTCAGCTACCAAAGTCCTCCAGGTGAAATACTCGAGCTGATGGAAGCACCTCTCGCCCCGAGTGTTCAGATAGACAGCAAGGGTGAAAATGTAGTCTTGATTTATCGCGATGCCTTCAAGTCGATTGCTGAGCTTTCTGAGCCCGAGATGCGACTCGCAGGACTAAGAATAAATCCGAAAACGAACATCGGATCTAGAACGACCTTCTACAATAATCTGCAGGTCAAAAAAGCGATCGACCAAGACGCCAAGCAGGTGCAAGGTCTACCAGATCATGCGAGACTCTCTGGATTTAGCTGGTCACCTGATGAGAAAATGATGGCTTTCCTTCATACGACTGGAGAAGGTGTAGCTGTATGGGTACTGGATATTGAAAATGCATTGGCAAGGAAGTTGAGCGAGGCCAAGGTCAATGCTAATATGGGGCGAGCTATTACTTGGTATACAGATGGCTCAGCTCTGCTCGTCAAAATGCTTCCATCTAGTAGAAAGGAATTGGTGAATGTTGCGGAGGCGGTACCTGCGGGTCCAACCATCTCGATGAGTGATGGTGCGAAGGCCCAAAACAGGACCTATCAAGATCTTCTAAAGAACCCGAATGATGAGCAGAACTTTGAGCAGCTAGCGCTCTCGGAAATCAAGAAAGTCGATCTAAACGGAAAGGCCTATTCATTTCTCTCGGCCGATATGTATCGCAATCTTAGCTTTTCGCCCGATGGGAATTACTTGATGGTATCCAAAGTCAAGCGGCCCTTCTCTTATCTCGTGACTTATGGCAGATTCCCATTAGAGGAGACGATCTACTCGAGTACGGGTGAATTCGTGGCAACTGTAAATGATGTCCCACTAGACGAAGTTAGACCCAAAGGATTTATGTCGACCCGGCAAGGACGTCGAAGTATGAGTTGGCGGGCCGATCAATCGTCAACAATCTACTGGGCCGAAGCTCTCGATCTGGGTGACCCTGAGAATGAAGTCAGTCATAGAGATGCCGTTTATCAACTAGCTGCGCCATTCAATGGAGCGCCTTCTCTTGTGACCAAAAGCATTAATCGATATGCAGGGATTCAATGGTGTGACGATCAGCACGCCATCCTCTACGATAGATGGTGGAATACGAGGAATTCGAAAACATATCTATTCGATCCATCAAATCCAGCGAAGGCTGCAAAGGTACTCTTCGATTATAACTATCAAGATCGATATGCCGATCCAGGTAACTTGGTGTCAAGTCGGAATAGATTCGGTAGAAATGCTTTGGACATTGTTGATGGGAAGGCCTTCCTTATGGGCGATGGGCACTCGGCAGAGGGCCAGTTTCCATTTGTTGATGAGCTCGATTTAGCGACGCTGGAAACGACTAGGATCTATAAGTCACCTTATACGGATCGACTCGAAAGTTTATACGACGCTATCGATATGAAGGAGGGGAAGATCCTCGTTCGCATCGAATCTCAGAGTGATTATCCAAATTACTACTTCAGAGATATTCGAAAAGAGGAAGCCATTATCCCAGTGACTTCCTTCGAGAATCCCTTCAAGAGTATACAGGGTGTGCACAAGGAAGTCATTCAATACAAGCGCGAGGACGGCTTGGATCTGGAGGGCACTTTGTACCTGCCGGTCGGCTACGACATGGAGGAAAAAGAGAAGATGCCGATGATTCTTTGGGCCTACCCGAGAGAGTACAAGGACAAGAGCAGCGCGGGTCAAAGCACGACAAATCCCAACAGGTTCATCTATCCAAACTACGGATCGCCCATATTTTGGGTGACTCGTGGTTATGTCATTTTGGCCAATGCGGCATTCCCAATTGTGGGCGAGGGCGAAGAAGAGCCTAACGATAGTTTCCGAAAGCAACTCGTAGATAATGCCAAGGCTGCGATCGACGCGGTTGATGCGCTGGGTTACGTCGACCGGAATCGGGTTGGCGTTGGCGGTCATAGTTATGGTGCCTTTATGGTGGCTAACTTGCTGAGCCATTCGAACTTGTTTGCAGCAGGCATCGCAAGGAGTGGAGCCTACAATCGGACCTTGACACCCTTTGGTTTCCAGAGTGAGGAGCGATCCTATTGGGAGAGCCCGGATACCTACAACACGATGTCGCCCTTCATGCACGCCGACAAGATGAAGACGCCATTGCTCCTGATCCACGGTGAGGCCGATAACAACTCGGGTACTTATCCGCTACAGAGTGAGCGATACTTCAACGCCTTGAAAGGCCTCGGTGCGACGGCTCGACTTGTGATGCTGCCGAAGGAGAGTCATGGCTATCGGGCCAAAGAGAGTATCCAGCACTTGTTGTGGGAGCAGGATTCTTGGTTGGAGAAGTACGTGAAAAACAGGAAGGTGGAGGGGACGTCCCTTTGAGAAGTGAGGGGTGAGGAGTGAGGAGTGAGGAGTGAGGAGTGGGGAGGGTGTGTTTTGACATCAACACCTCGCACTGGCGGTGTTAATATCACCTCTATTATATGGATCGTCAATGAGCTCTCAGCTCGGATTGTCGATGAAAGGGAGTCCTAGGAATTCTCTTTGAAGAGCAGAGCACTGAGGAGACGCTGCTCCTTTACTTTGCGGACTGCAAAAAAACATTGGGACGTCATGTCCTGTTTTCGGTCAAAAATCGCTTCCATGCATGACGACGACAATAAACTTAGGTCGGAAACGATAATGTCTATTTCTAGGCCGAGCAACCAAGTAATTCGAACTCCCTCCGGGCCCAAAAGAGAGGACTACTACATACTTGGGGAGCAAACGATTGAAACGAAGAATCTTGGGGAAATGAACGCAAACATTTCTATCAACTCTACCTTATTCAATCACGATCCCGATCGAAGAACAAAGGGAGTTGGTTCAAGGCGAGGCGCCACAGCTGATCCCGTTTCCTTTACTCAACTAGCCGCCAATGTCGATCTCACACCAAGGTATCCAGTCTCTGTCCAGAACGGAATGTTCGACTACTTAGCTTCTGGCGAAATTTGTACGTCTGGTGAGATAGGAGATGCCGCGACAGATAACGACCAGTCGCAGATTGAATGTCAAAATGGCAGATGCACAATGAAGGTTTCGTCTTGTGGAGATGAAACCGCCAACAGTTGCCCTTTGCTTAGTTTAAATTTTCCAGAAAATGGTACAGAAGTAAATGGCTTGAGTTGCCGAGGTATTTCAGGGAGCTTTGCATATTTGCCAATTATGGCATATAGCAGTTCCTCGTCAGGGAGTGCTGAAGGTTGCAAACAAGCGGTCGATGTCACTTTTGACCTTGCAGATAGTTTGTGTGGTGCAGATGCTCTTAAAACGGCTTTGAATGCTGGTGCAGTAGCCGGCGTCGCAAATGCGATTTATCAGCAAAAGTTTTTCGGAAATGCCAAATGGATCGTTGGAGAGCTTTCTATAAAAACACTAGCTGCTCGATCAATCGCCGGTGCTGAAGCCATGACTCAGGTTATGGCACAAGGTTCGGAAAAATTTGGTATTTGTGGTGGATTTGGCGCTCATGCGGACCCACTAGTTAACCATCTTAACCCCGTTCAAGGAGCGATGTGTACGGATGAACTAGATAACGAAAGTTGCAATTTCACATCAAGGATGAAGATTACAGTTAAAGTTGGAGATCGGACGTGTTTGGCCGACGCAGACGTCGAATGTTCTTCATCTCGAAGTGATGCCAAATTGGGAGACGTAGATTGCAATTGCACAACCAGCAATGCTGTGATAGACCCCGGTAGTTGCCAATAGGAAGTGAGGGGTGCACTCACGGAAGATGACCAACAACAAGGGACCAAAAACAAACAACCATTCTGTCCTATTCTGTCCGCAAAATCGTAAAAAGTAATAAGCGACCTATACAAAATGCGAATTACTATGCGAATACTTCCCGCCCTAATCCTTTTCCTATTTCCACTGACCGGTTATGCTGCCGACATTTGGGTGGATACGATTGTTGACGATATCGACTACAGCAATGGAAGCTGCACCCTTCGAGAGGCCATAAAATCGGCCAACACTAACAGCTCTTGGGACAACTGCGAGGTTGGATCCGGCACTGATACGATCTACTTCTCCGTAACCGGAACGATTTCCCTTATTGAGGCCTTGCCCACAATAACTGGAGCGGTCCAAATCGTTGGGCCAGGTCGCGATCTGTTATTGATAAACGGCGGCTTCTTTGGAAGTGTTCTTAACTTCGATGTAGTGAACGCTGATAGCGAACTCTCGGGCGTCACATTGTATGGAGGTGCGGCGGATATAGGCGGAGGTATTAGGGCCAGTGGCTTATCTGGCTCTCTCGCCATTCGGGACTGTAATATCAACGACAATTTTGCCACGGATAGGGGTGCCGGAATCCATAGTACCGTAGATCTGGTTCTGCAACGCGTCAATGTCTTGGACAACACAAATACTGGGATATCCCCCGGTAGCAATGGCGGTGGACTATACTTAAGCGGTGGACCTAGTTTGTTGGTTGAGGACTCGTCCATATCGGGAAACTCTGCAGTCCTTTCAGGCGGTGGAATTTTCGCTAGTCTATCGGAGTCATTGACCATAACACGTAGCACCCTTTCTTCCAATACTGCAGGGGGTTTAGGCGGGGGCATATACTTTAGAGGAAGCGGACTAGATCAAACAGTAACTATTACTCACAATAATGTCTATAGCAATCAGTCTGCAAATGCGGGGATCCACCTCTTATGCTTTTCTCAAAATCAGAATATTACTTTGAGAAATAACATTCTCGCTCTGAATACAGAAACGACGTCGGGAGATGAGCGAGACATAATAAACTTCGTCGAACCTGCCTGTACTCAATCAATAGATTCAACGAGAAACCTCATCGGTGCCGCTAATAATAACGCAGTCCTCTGGCCAGTTGGTAACCCGAACGTCAATGGAGACTATGTCGGTGATATTACAAGTCCGATTGTTGTAAATGTTGGAACTCTTGAATTAAATGGGCGGGCGACGACACACCACGCCCTTCTACCGACTTCACTTAATTTAATAGATGCCGGATTATGTCCTGGTGAGACACGTGATCAGGTCGGAGCTACCAGCGACTTGGATTCGCCAGATAGAGAAGTGGATATTGCGGGAGTGCCAAATGCTGACGAAGGCTGTGACATCGGACCGATAGAATATCGAGCCGTGAGTCAGCGTCACAAACTGGACGTGAAAGTATTTCTCGACGGAGCCTATGTAGATGGCACGAACAGCATGACCTCGGATCTTGAGTCGGCGGGGCTCATACCGGCCAACCATCCCTTTAATGTGGCACCGTGGACTCATTCTGGTGGCGAGTTTCTGACCCCCGTGCCAGCGGGGACAAGCGACTGGGTGCTGGTCCGAATTTGGAGAGGAGGTCGATTGGATGCTGGAGGTCTTGTAGAAGTCGATACCAGGGCTTACGGAGTCGACATAAACGGTAAGCTCTTCAACTCAACGGGCTCAGGCTATTTCAACTTCGATCCAGGTAACTATTTTGTGTCAATCGAGCAGCGGAATCACTTGGGAGTTATGTCCAGAATACCCATAGAGATCGAATGGGATGGCTCTGCCATATATGACTTCACCTCGGCGCTGGATGCTGCCTTTAGCTCGGGTGGGATTGCGATGAGGGATCGATCTGGTGTGTTCACGATGTGGGCAGGTGACGGGAATGCTAGCGAAGATGTGACTTCTTTAGACTTTCTGAACGTCTGGCTTTCCGCCAACGGATCTCCACCCGGCTATCTGATGGGCGATTTTGATTTGAGTTCTGATGTGACTTCATTCGACTTCTTGAATGCATGGTTGGCGTCGAATGGACAGGCGAGACAATGGTAGGGGCTGGGAAGTGAGGAGTGAGGAGTGAGGAGTGAGGAGTGAGGAGTGGGGAGTGGGGAGTATCCGATCCTGAAATAGCTTGACACAATATATCGAGCTATGAGCATATTAGATAAACCTCACCCGAGTACGATTAGATATTCGATTGCCTTCAAACGGAAGGTGGTCTCTGAGATTGAAAATGGTACCTTCAAGTCTCTGAATGACGTCACCCGTTCTTATGGAATGAGTTTGACAACTGTTCGGCGTTGGATCGAGCGCTTCGGCAAGTATGATTCCACTCACGTAAGACTTAGAGTTGAGATGAAGGACGAAAAGGATAAAATCAGGGAGCAGGAGAAGCGTATTAAAGAACTGGAATCAGCTCTTGCTAATTCTCACCTTGAGGTGGTAATGCTGAGGGCTAGGATGCAGTATCATGGTCTGAAGCCTCAGAAAGATGTCAAAAAAAAGAGTGGTTCGAAGTCATGACTTTAGCTTGTTCAACAAGTAGCATTCGTGCAATGAGCGCGTATGCCGGAGTCAGTCGCCAGGGGTATTACGATCATCTACGTCGTAAGAAAGCTAAGGAGCAAGATGAAGGACGCATATTGGCTCTTGTAGACCACTATCGTTCTCTGCTTGCTCGGTCAGGAGTTCGCAAGGTCTACGACGAGATTAAGCATCTCATTCCTGTTGGTAGAGATGCCTTATACGAATTGCTTGGACGCACAGGCCGTTTGATTGAGCCCAGAAGACGTGGAGTGCGGACGACGAACTCTTATCACCACTATAGAAAGCACAAGAATCTGATTAAAGGAAAATCACCTGAGAGGCGAGACGAGGTGCTGGTATCTGACATTACCTATTTGCGACTGAAGTCAGGCGACCACTGCTACGCTTCTCTAATAACAGACCTCTACAGTCGCGCTATAGTCGGTTACCATGTGGCTCCTTCCTTGGCTGCGAAAGGACCTATTAGCGCCCTAAAGATGGCTATGGATCAGATGAAGAGAATCAAGGGATGCGTACACCACAGCGATCGAGGTATACAATATTGCTGCGAAGCCTACACAAGATTGCTGAAGAAAAACGAGATGAAGATCAGCATGACCGAAGAGAACCACTGCTACGAGAACGCCGTGGCCGAGCGGGTCAATGGCATACTTAAAAACGAGTTCTACATGGACCTACCCTTTGAATCAGTTCAAGAGGCAACGAGAGCCTTGAGAGAGTCCATTTGGCTTTACAACACGAAAAGAAAACACTATTCACTGGGGCTGAAAACGCCAGCACAAGTACATCTAAACTAAACCAACAACCTGTCAACTATTTTAGGACGGGACAGAGTGACCAAGGACCAACAACTATCCATCGTACCTCGATGGTACCGGTAGATCGGATCTTTCCCGGTCCCAGAAAACCGACACTATCCACCATCGATTGCCATCATTGAACAATTGTATACTATTGATTCCTCTATCGAATGGTTCGACATCGGTGGGATTCTGACGGCTTTCGTAGGTGCTGAATATTTGTGTAACCGCCCCAAAGCTATCGCCAGTTCGATCGGTTTCAACTTCGTAAAAATTCCAAGGCATGACTCCGCCGTTGAATACCTCTGCCATGTATTTCTTCGGAGTGGTAACCTGAATTACATGTTCTCCCGATGGTCTTATCCCAGTGGGGGCAAGGATGGCTCCTTCGACAAAAAGCTTGTTCCATCGCTCTAGGTCGACTTGTGCACCTTTTGGTCCCGAAATAACTTCGTAAAGGGCATGGATAATATTATCCACCGAAGAGACGTCTTTGTTTAGATCACTGGGACTTTTGTCACTTTCGCCCTTTGGCACTTCTTCTGCTGTCGGGGTTTGAGCTTGTGCTGGAATCGCGGCGAGAACCAGGAGAAGAGTCAATAAAATCGTCTTATTCATTCTACTAAAATTTTGGCTTATTCCTCTTTAAACCGGTGTAAGAGTCTCGGTTATGAAAACGTTTCAAAGGACACTCATTTAGTCCTATAGTCGGAATATAGGAGCGGTGCAACTTTCCATGTCGATTCCGATGTACTCTAGATATGAAAATTAAGAAAATCCTGTTTGCTTTTCTAGCAATTGTCATAGTTACGCTGCTACCACATTCTGGATTTATCCCAGGTCCCTTTGTCTATAGTATTCCGATACTACTTTTCATTTGGCTCTACCTAAAATATTTTGGAGAGAGCTTTTCTGACCTAGGATTTAGGCTGAAGTCCTGCAGCCTAAAATCTTTTTTAGTTGGCAGTGCAGTCGCAATTCTGACTGTAGCTTTCATGCAGCTAATCTTCTTTCCAGCTCTGGAGAATCTAGTCGAATTCGAAGAGGTCCAAGTTGAACTGTATGATAAACTGAGAGGAAATACCGGCTTCTATATTTTCATCCTCGTCATGAGCTGGATTATAGGTGGACTCTACGAAGAAATAGTCTTTCATGGATTCATTTTCACTCGTCTCGAGAAGATGATAGGGGGTAAGTATGCAACGCTACTCGGCTTTCTAATCACGGCTATCATATTTGGAGCTTATCACATTCAACTAGGAAGCGAAGATGTGCTAAATGCTGCTTTAGTTGGGGCAGGCTACCATGCCTTGATCCTTTACTACAAGAGGAATTTATGGTATGGGATATTTGCGCACGCTGTATATGATACGATCGTTATAACGCTACTTTATTTGGGACATATCTAAGGCTGAAGAGGTGAGGAGTGGGGAGTGAGGAGTGAATTGGAGGAGCTGTGATCGAGGAAAGAAGCCGATTTATTGGGCAGACTGCAGATAGGCCAAAAGATCTTCGACGTTTTGCACAACGTAATTCTCAATCAAAGCCTGATGCTTCCTTCGTCCCTCTTGGAAATTGACGTTATTAAGATGATCTAATTTGAAGGATTGAGTCCCTCGAAATTTCTCTGGCCAGAGCACTTGCTTGCGTAGATCCGTGCCTCCGAACTTGTTGGCGATCTCGGTCAGGGCTCTGTCTCCTACATGGCAGGAAACGCAGTTCTGTTCGAAGTAATTTCTCCCGGCTTCATCGTTTCCAGTAGTCTCATCCACCGGCGATAGGTTTTCGAAGCGAGAACGGGCCCGCTCGTAGTGAATGTAAGAGGTGATTGCCTTAATCTCTCGGTCACTCAGGTCCGAGAATTGTGGCATAGGCGAAGACTTCGCCGTTTGGGGAATCCCTCTTCGAAGAAGTGGGCCGACGATGTTGGCATCTACATCGGTAGCTACGATAATGGACTCTCTCAAATCGGGCGCTTCACCCACCGGCTGGAGATTGAGGCCATGGCAATAGGCGCAGCCATAAATGACATAAGTCTCCTTGTTCTGCTGCATCAGGGGATCGGACAAGCGAGGACCAATGAATGCGACATCATATTCTGGGCTTTCTTCCGACTGAGCTTGTACGCAATCGCTTACAAGGAGAACGAAGCAGAGCAGAAGCAGAAAGGGCTTGATCAGTGATGACATCCTATTTCTTCGTTTGATGGAATGGCAACTAGGCTAGGGCGCGTTTGCAGTAATCGAACATAAGCTGAGTTTCAGCGACTCCGGTGCGAAGTGTCCCATGCTCAAACTCGAGCAGCACAACGATGGGCCATTCGTTATCTCGGATCATATGAAGGACTTCAATAATCGGGGCATCGCCCTGTCCAAAGGGAGCGCTGCGTCCTTGGTTCTTCTTACGATCACCAAGGTGAACACTTGAAGTGCGTTCATGGTGTTTCGACAAGAAATCGATGCAATCTCCATTGGCCGCGGTAAAATGGCGCGTATCGAGCGTAGCCATTACATCGGGTCCATAGGAAAAGCTTTTGATGAAGCTCTCTTCGTTGTTCAATGCGTCGGGGTCCGAGAGATTGGAGTGGTTGTGGACACCAATGAACATTTTGTGTTTGGTGGCTATCGGCGCCAGGCGCTTAGTCGCCCGCAATCCTTGAGATCCGATGCAGCCTTTCGCTCCAAGTATCTTCGCCGCCCTAAAGGTGGCATCGATCTCCTCAACACTATAGTCGACAAGCTCATTCTGATAGGAAATATCCATATTCACGTAATAGGTAAATACGGAGATGCCAGCGTCATCGAATTCTTTTCGGACCGCTTCATAGTATTCTGGCTCGGCGCTTATGCGCCAGTCGCGCTGTTTTTCTCGTGCCTCAATGAGAGTGACGCCGGGTCCCTTGAAACTAGGCTCGACCCAGGTGGCGTGGATCTCTGCCATCCCGAATCCATTCTCGACTATTCGTCGAATTAGTTCTGATCGGTTTTCGCGTTTCATCACGAGATCGTGATAGCAGAAGGGCTGAATTCCAAACTGTACGCCCTGAATAAGTGATCGATTTGGGTCCGCCTGCACGCCTGACAAGATCCCGGATTCATGTCCCGATCTAGCTTTAAGACCGAGAAGAGTTGGTGCTCCGGCGAGGGCAAGTTTAGTGAAATCCCGTCGTGACAAATCCATAATGTTCTCTCAGTTTGAGTCGGTCCCAATGAAGAATCTCTCTGGTGATAATGGTAGGCAATGGGGTGATATAAGACAAGGAAGTGAGGAGTGCGGAGAGCTGAGTGAGGAGTGAGGAGATTCACCTTGCGATATTTGCCTTCTTGCAGGACTAAGAGGCTGAGGAAGGCGGAAAACGAGCTGGGACGTGACCAAAGACCTACGCGTGTGGCACAGAGGAATCGCGAATCGCGAATAAGGAATAAGGTCTTTGATTTTGGCATCCAGCCTTGGCGACATCAGTGGATTTTGGAGTCAAGCCAAGGAGTCAGATCATTCCAGAAGTTTATTCGGTCACCCGATTCTACGTCACGAAGTCCGTGTCCCGTGTTCGGATAAATGATTACCGTAAAATCCTTTCCCAGTTCATTTGCTATATCCTCAACAATATGAGCACTTTCCCTAGCGGGAATTATCCTGTCTTTGTCACCCAAAAGCCAGAGTCCGGGAACGGTCATCTCCTCTATAAAGGGACGAGGGTCAAAGTCACCCCCTGGTATCTGGAATTCTGCCAATTGGTTTGAAAGCTCTGAAATAGAGAGATTCTCTTGCTCGGCAATTTCGACCCAGTAATTGTGCTGTGCGACGGTCACGGCTGGTCCTGACAGGATGGCAACGAATGAAACGTGTTCTGATCTAGTAGCGACCATCGGAATTATCCATCCGGCTTGGCTCGAACCGAGTAATCCGATCCTAGAAGGGTCTATTCTAGAGTCGGCCACGACGAAATCGACAGCTGAAACTAAATCGCCTGAAAGCAGCTCGAAGTCCGCAAAACCGCGTTGATAAACACCTTCCGAATCTCCTACGCCTCTCTTGTCGAAACGAAGTACGGCAATTTCGTTCTCGACTAGGCGGCGTGCATAGTCCTTATTTTCGTTTTTAGTATTCGCTCCGGAGTCGTGGCCAAAAACAACAAGGGGAAAAGGGGCGGAACCCTCCACCGGAATGTCAAAGGCATAGCTAAGACCGGTCGATCCAGAGTAGAAGAAGCCCTCCTCGGTCATTGCAGCGGGACCCAGATCATTGCTACCGCAAGAGAGGATTGCAGAAAGAGAGAGTACTAGGACAATGAATGTTGTTCGATTCAATCGTTTGGTCTCATTCTAAGGGTCAAACATTAACACAGCTTTGCATCGTCTTTATAGACGAGCTATTTCAATATTTAGTTACCCAGGCATTTCACCAGTGCCGCCTATTCAGGCTTTACTGTGCTTGCGCGAAGGATAATCTCCGAAAACACGAATTCCCTTTGAATCGGAGTCATATCGCTTAAGAATGAAAAGCGATCCAAACGTTCTGAGATCAAAAGATCAGCCAGTCCGTGAGCAAGGGCCCAGGTAGCAACAACGTCAGTCATTGCATTCCGATCGTGAAGTGGGTCGGTTTTGGTAATATGTGCAACGTCAATAACGAGCTTGTAGAAGGCCAAATCTGCAGCTTCGGACAGAACGTTCGATGTCTGGTCTGGACGCTGTGAAGAGAACATTAGTCGGAAAAGAGCGGGGTTTTCGGTTGCGAAATCTATATATCCCAAGCCTGACGCCGCTAGCTGGGACTTTGGATCCTTTGCGGCATCCTGTTTCCGGCGCAGCTGTACGTCCATAAATCGGTGATAGCCTAGTGCTGCCAATTCGGTTAGGAGTCCCCGAGAATCTTCGAAATGATGTGCCGGTGCTCCGTGACTGACCCCAGCACGCCTCGCGACACCTCTAAGTGAAAAGGATTCTACACCTTTTTCTTCCAGTTCTTTCTCGGCAGCGGTCAAGAGCGCGCTTCGGAGATCTCCGTGATGATAGTTCGAGGTCTTATTCATAAGTATACGGCAATTAAGGGATTAGAACTATGATAGAGTTTATCAAGACACTGTCAAGATGAATATAGACATTGTAAAGATTAAAAGAAAGTCGTCAGCTATCAGTCCTCAGTCATCAGTCTTCAGGGCGGTGTCACTTTCACTCAGGTCACCCTGGTTGAGCTAGTGTTGCTCAGCGAATAGGTGAAGATGATTCAGAATCTATCGATCGCAATGAGAATACCTCGCAACAAAACGACTATTAATTTCGCTATGAGTCCAGACCCGCCTAGCCCGAACAATAGATAAGTTGAAATGATCATTATAGAGATGCCGATAACCCGACTCCGATCTTTAAGTCTGATTTCAATACTCAGCCTTTTTTGCACCCTCACTATTTCATCTCCTGTGCAGATTCACGCGCAGACAGCTCCTTCTGCGAATTCCTTCGCCATTGTTGGGGTAAACGTGGTCCCCATGGATCAGGAAGGTGTTCTTGAGAATCAGTCCGTCATCGTTATCGATGGACGCATAGACAGAATTGGAGATGTAGACGACACGCTCTTACCAGATGGTATCAGAGTCATTGATGGAGAAGGTCGATACCTAATGCCGGGATTCGCAGATCTTCACACCCATCTTCGGCGCTCCGATGAGTACGTGAACTATCTTCACTATGGAGTCACCACCGTCATGCATTTAGGTGGTTCTGAATCGCGTGGAAGGTCGATCTTACGTGAAAGGAGTCAGATTGAAGATCAGGAGATTATCGGACCAAATATCTACGCCACCGAACGCATCATCGACGGCGATCCGCGGGTGGCAAGTAACGCTTATTCAATATCATCTGTCGATTTCGCACGCGAAAAAGTAGCTGAGCTAAAGGCAAGCGGCTTTGATCTTATCAAGATCTATAACAACGTATCTAAGGAAGTATTTGATGCGATCGTGGGCGAGGCAAGGAAGCAAAACATGCCTGTTTTCGGTCACGTGCCACGCAACTTCGATCCTTTGGAGGCCATGCGAGGAGGACAGGATGCCGTCGTTCATACGGAGGAGTTTTTCTTCACCTACTTCAAAGGCCCTCGGAGCACGAAAAACATGGATAGGGGATACAGACCCGATCTGTCAATGATACCCGAACTGGTTAAAGTACTTGTGGAAAATGACGTCGCCATTATGCCCGATCTCTCATTCACCTTCACCAACTTCCTCATGTGGGATGGCATGGAAATGATCCACCAGGACGGGGAAATGAAGTATCAGCATCCAAATACCCTGGCGGACTGGCAACAGGGCATTAATCGACGACGGGAAATCGAAAATTTCATTATCCGTGGACAGTGGAAATACAATCTCATGCAGGAGCTGACTCGAGCATTTCAGGAGGCGGGTATTCTACAAGTCGTAGGAACGGATGCATCTGTGACGGGGCTATTTCCAGGGAAGTCTGTTCACAGGGAGTTAACAGAATTGGTCAAAGCAGGTCTCAGCAATTACGATGTATTGTCAATAGGCACGCGCAATGCCGGTGATTTTATTCGCAAATATATAGATGATGAACATCGTTTTGGGCAGATAAAAGAAGGATACCGCGCAGATCTTCTACTTTTGGCAGATAATCCTTTGGAAGATGTTCGAAATGCACGAAAACCGAGTGCCGTGGTCGTAAACGGTCGCTGGATTGAGTCTTCCGTTCTTGAACAAAGCCGATCTGACTTGGCCGCCAGATTTTCGCAAATGAATGAGGTCGTATCGCAAGTTGATCTTGCTTTGAAGGATGAAGATGCCGTCAGTGTCCTTCGGGACCTTCGGAAAGCATATCAAAATGACGATGAACTTGTTGGCATTGTAAGGAGTCGAATCAATTCCGTCGGCTACACGGCGGCATTTGCTGATGACTTGGAGCGGGCCCAAGTTGTACTTGAGCTTGCAACTGAAGTCTTTCCTGAATCGGCCAACGCTTGGGATAGCCTAGCTGAGATTCACCTTGAGCAAGGACATAGGGAAAAAGCCATCGAGCTGTACCGAAAGGCTCTTGAAGTTGATCCGGATTTCTCGAATGCAGCCGATCAGCTAGAAAAGATTCTCGCTAGCGTAGAATAGAACAGAATCTATCTTGCTATAGCATTGCACAGATCTCTTTGAGAAGCAGATAGGACATAGGAGCAGACCGATCAGACTGCCTTTTGTCCATTTAGTTAGTGGCCTGAAATTCGATCCAGTCAAACTTCGCGACTTTGCCTGATTCCGAACTCTTGAATATCACATATAGGTCTTGAAGTCCATCAGGAGCCGAAAACGAAAGCGGGATCTCCGTCCAGCCCTCAATACGCGTGACCTGGAAACGAGGGGCGCCCTCGCCATCTGGAGGATCACCTGTCATTTCTGTGGCGCTTAAGGTATCTGCGGGCGGTGCAAAGGTCGATTTAGCTAGAAGGAGTCCATCGGGACTACCCAAGTGTATTTCAACACTGCCAGCAGCCTCCGGCTCGAGGCGAATCTTGACACCATCGATCCCCATTAAATTGACATTTTCAAAGGTAACGTGGTCGCCGTCGCCAGCTCTTAAGAACACCTCGGTCACCTCGGCAAAGTAGGGCCACTGGCGATTGTTCGTGACGATTACCTGAGCGTCTTTGATATTCGAATAGTTTTCTGCCTGCCAACGACGTGGGTGGAGTCGAATGCGCTCTGTTAGAACTGAATCGTCGTTTCTTCGATAACGAGCTTCCAATTCCACGAACTCGTCTATGACATAGGGAGCATGCGAGATATCCGGCATCACCGTGATCTGCCCTTCAGCAGTGTGTTCTATATGCAACTCATGCGTATGGGTGTCGTGTCCTAGGTATGACTGAAGTGTGAGCTCATTTCCTTCATCCTCTGGGATATCAAGACGATAGAGCATCGGATGCCCGTAGTCGAAGAAGCTTCCAGTCAGTGGCCAGGAAAAAAGAACGGGAGATTCCTCTGGTGAATTAGAGTTGGCTGTGGGTGCCGAGGGCTGCTCTTGCGATCCGTAGTAGTCGAGACGAGTCAATTGCCCTTCACGGCTCTGGCCCCAAAAATCGAGGCCCCATTCCAGAACGTAGAGTCGGCCATCCGGTCCAACTTCGACATCAATTGGTCGGGCGAAGAATTCATCGGGGAACAGAGGATTGATCTCCATCAATTCACCAAGCTCATCAAGCTTGACTTCCATGATCCAGTTTCGCATAAACTCATAGATAAAAACGCTGCCATCGAAATATGCTGGGAGGCCACGCGGTCCAGCTGTTTTGGGATCGTATCGATAGATTGGTCCCGCCGCGGCTGACATGCCGCCTGCACCTAATTCAGGAAACTCTTCGGAGGGGGTATAGAAATACGATATGAAAGCCTGTTGAGCAGGAGGAAGTTGTCGAAGACCCGTATTGTTTGGAGAATCGTTGACGGGCGCCCTAGGGTTGGCCCATTCGCCGAGTTTTTGCGTCTTCGGATCAAAGTCTCGGTAGGGAGCATTTGGACCTACGAAATACGGCCACCCGAAGAAACCAGGGCCTTTTGCCTGGTTCACTTCTTCGTATCCCGTTGGAGCGCGTTCTTCGTCGGGATTATTGCCCGGGCCTACATCGCCCCAGTAGATCCATCCGGTTTTCGGATCGACGTCGAAGCGGAAGGGGTTGCGATGTCCCATTGTGTAAATTTCGGGGCGCGTGAGCAAGTCGTTGTCTTCGAAGAGGTTGCCTTTGGGAATGGTGTAGCTGCCATCCATCTCGGGATGTATCCGGAGAATTTTACCACGTAAATCATTGGTATTGGCTGTAGTTCTTTCGTTATCCCAGAAGGCATCCCAGCCGTACAAGCCTTCTTCAAACTGGCCCTGATTATTCCATCCACCAGCGTTCTCCCCAGTGCTGAGGTAAAGATTGTTGCCCGGACCGAACTCGACTGCGCCAGCGCTATGGCAGCATCGTAGACGCTGCACTGGTACCTCCAGCACTACGATTTCGCTTTTCATATCTAACTCATCCCCATTCATAGTGAATCGTGATAGGCGGTTGGGACTCTCGTCACGCGGTGAGTAGTAGAGGTAAAGCCAGTTGTTGTTACTGAAATTAGGATCGAGGGCAAGCCCTAGCAATCCGTCTTCGATCTTCGTGGTAACGGGTATAAACCCGGCCATCCGTGTCGTTTCTGTGTCTGGATTCCATAATTTGACAGATCCGTCTCGTTCAATGAAAAACACACGGCCGTCCGCGGCGATGTCGAGCTCCATAGGATAGGTTGTGTTCTCATCGAGCACGACTTTTTTGAAGGCGCCGGTTATCGTCGCGGCCACATCGCCATCTTCAGCTCCGGCAGCCCAGCGGATGCCACCGAGTAGATGCTGCAAATAGAGGGGCTCTTCGTAGCTCTCTTCCGTATGGCCTAGTCCTGTATACCAAGAGCGACCTCCGTCGAACTGATGAGCCCAAACGATAGGATGATCACTACCCATTAGGCCACCCTCATAACTCTGTTCGCTAAGTGTTGCAAGCACATGCACTTTGCCGCGCGGGTTTGCTCGGTAGTCGTACCATTCATCTGTTCGGATCCATCGTGCAGGCAGTCCTTTGGTTGAAGGGTGATGCCCGTCAAGTACATGTACCTTGGCTTCTTGCACCTCTGGATGATGATTGAAGTACCCGCCTACGAGTTCTCCGTACCAGGTCCAATCGTACTCCGTGTCCGCCGCCGCGTGGATACCTGCAAATCCACCTCCTGATTGAATATAGCCCTCGAAGGCCGCCTGCTGAGATGCATTGAGTACGTCCCCCGTAGTATTTAGAAATACGACTGCATCGTAGCGGGAAAGATTGTCAGAGGAAAACACGGATGCATCTTCGCTTGCATCGACAGAGAAGCTGTGTTCACTTCCCAGTGCACTGATAGCAGCAACTCCTGACTCGATCGAGGTGTGACGAAAGCCCTCGGTTTTGGAAAATACGAGAAGGGAGAATTCGTCCGATGGCTTTGTCTCCGTTGTCCGCAACTCTCCCCTAAGACCTGTGAGAAGTATTAGACAAAAAATTAGACCACATAATCTTGGAAAAACACCGATGTGGGAAAAAAGTAGTGAGTGCATATCATTCATTCGATTTGAAGGCAGAGACTGACAAGGGATAGTGTAAACAAAAATTACAAAGCTTTCTATATTGCGAAATAGATTTACACATGAGGTATCTAGATATGAGAAACCCGGTTTCGATAATATTGCTATTGTTTTGTCTGCTATCGTCTGTAGCGTGCACTCAAAGTTCTGCAGAGACTTCGACCGCAAGCGAGCAGGCGACGTTCGAAGACACAAAAGGAAACAAAAAGCGAGTCCTTGCCATCCTCGGAGACGGCTGGCATCGTGTGGCTCCGCTGGATCGGCACTTGGTGGTCAAGCTGCGGGATAAGGACTGGGAGGCCGTCGTCATCATGGACTATGAGGTACCATGGGATGATTTTGATAACTACGATCTCATCATCTTGAGTAGAGAAGGAAACGAGTTCGTCGAGTATTACAAACATCGCGACACGAATCCCGATCGTGAGAAAGGAAAGTGGCTCACGAAAGAGCAGTCATTGAAGTTTGTCGACTACGTCAACGGCGGGGGACGAATGCTTCTTTACCACGACGGATTCGGCAACTATCCCTGCGATTATGGCCCAGCGCTTATAGCGCGCTCCTGTTTTATCCGACACCCAAAAATTACGGAAATAAATGTGAGCCCCACCGGTAAGATGGCAAATCTCACAGAGGACGTCCCACCCTTCATTGTATCGGATGAGGAATATGAGGTCGACATGGATGAGAGTAAGACCTCCGTTTTCTTGGAAAGCCATTCTGTGGAAAATGGGCGCGCCCCTCAAGGTTGGGCTCACACTTTTGGTGAAGGTAAGGTTGTGGTCATAGTCCCCGGCCACAGAATGGATACGATAGAACACCCCATGATTAACCGCCTAGTTCAGAACGCCCTCGACTGGCTGAATGAGTAGGAAGGAGGTGAGGAGGTGAGGAGTGAGGAGTATTTATTCCACCAAAAGCGGTATTTTAGGTCTTCCATCCCTAATAAATCCGACTATTTAAATGACCAAAATGAAAAGTGAAGAGCAAGTAGTTTTAGTCGACGAGCACGATCAGCCCGTCGGGCAAATGGATAAGCTGCAAGCTCATATCGATGGTGTCTTACATCGAGCCTTCTCAGTTTTTGTGGTCAATTCCGACGGTGAATTCCTTCTTCAGCAGCGGGCTCTCCACAAGTATCACAGTGCGGGACTTTGGTCGAATACCTGTTGCAGCCACCCTCGACCTGATGAGACAGTGTTAGTTGCGGCCAATAGACGATTAGATGAAGAGATGGGCTTGGCCTGCGATCTGCAATCCGTGTTCTCTTTTGTATACCGGGCAAAACTTGAAAAGGACTTGATTGAATATGAGTACGACCATGTACTAATTGGCCGCTCGGATGCGCAGCCCATTTTGAATGAAGAGGAGGTAGCCGATTATCGATACGCCTCGGCAGACGAAATTCGAACAGAGCTCGAACGACACGATGGCAGCTACTCTGAATGGTTTCGGATCAGTTTCGAACGCGTCGTTGAAGTCCTGAACGGAAAATAAGGGGCTTGGGGGCTTTAGAAGTTGGGATGCACGGCATCACACACAACGCAGCACCCATAACCCATTACTGGT
This sequence comes from Rhodothermales bacterium, assembly GCA_965250215.1. Classification (GTDB taxonomy): domain Bacteria; phylum Bacteroidota; class Rhodothermia; order Rhodothermales; family DATKEJ01; genus CBDFNN01. Next base: position 2,453,313 of record CBDFNN010000004.1, read on the forward strand.
TTTTATAAATTTTCCAGCTCCCAATAACCAGTAGGGGAATAAGGAAGACAATCCAAAAGGCCCAAGTGATGTATCCGTATCCATTCGATATTAATTGGATCAAGCCGAACAAATCGGCAATGAAAACAGCCAATACAAGAATGACCAGGCCAATGACTAGGCGGAGATAGGCCGGCATCGATGTGCCACGCTCTTTATACACGCCGGCGATCCGTTCGTTGAAGCCGTGAATCATTCCGGTTCCTGTCTCAATGAAAGTGCCAAAGAGAATGATTTGGAAGAGAAGTTGGAATACTGGCCAATCGAATTGACCGATGAGATAATTGGCTGGGATCGCTTCGCTCAAGATCTCGGGATACTGGCTTAGCATCGCAATGAAAACGAATATGGCAGGTATCATCGCCAAAGGTCCGGCCAATAGGCCAGCGATGACGGCTTCTTTTCGACGTTCGAAATGTCGACATACGAATAGAATAGCCGGAAGGGCAGCGAGATTGTAGGCAGCGTATTGGAATCCTCCCTTAAGCCAAGATGCATCGCTGTTGTATTCACCGATGTGTTGGAGGATGGACTCGCCGAATCTGGAAAAAGCTACGATAATGAGGATGAGATAGGCAAGGTAGAGGGTCAAAGACCAAATCGACAAGGCCTTTTCAATCAGGCTACTCCCTTTGAAAACCAAATAACCGACGATTACAACCATGATTAGCGTGCCCGTCAGTTTTGGCAAGGCAAACATCTCAAAGAGCAGTTCACCAGAGGCCGATCCTACAACCGCCGCCGTTAGGATGACACTTGCGATATAAAGGACTTCGAATAAAATCCATCCTCTCCCCAAGAGTGCCTTGACGAATCTCCGGTAATCATAGAGCTTTTCTTGCCGAGCGAATTCGAATCCGATGGCCATGATTATACTCCAGATCGACATGGCTATTAGAATACCAAGGAGACCAGCGACGGGGCCTTTGCTGAGAAAGAATTCGACGATTTCTCTGCCGGTGCCGTAACCACCACCAATGATGATCGATTGGAAGACAAGGCCGGGAAGAATATATCTGCTGTAAATACGTCTCATATTATCTTATGGCCTTCAGCTGGAATAAATGAACTCAAAGAGTGAAAAATCTTATGTTTGGCAGGGGCGCACTCAGCTAGATTCTCGGAGATCATTAAAAAGTTTTGGTATAGAGAAACTGCCATAGATGGCAAAGCAATACTCTATTGAAACTACAAACAATAGCTATCAAAAAGTGTATCTCTGCGACCATGAGCATTTAGAAGAGGTTTTGTCGGAGCCATGGGAATTGATAGCGTCTTACAAAAGAGCCGAAGTAAACACAACGCAATTCACAAATCTAAATAGCGAGGAAGTCAGAACAATAGTATCTCGATATACTATTGGCGGCCTCATATCATCAAAGGTTCTGAGTGGTGGCTCTGAGAATACCAATTACGAAATAGTTACGGACGAGGGTAAGTTTGTACTGACGATTTGTGAGCAGAAATCCAAAAAAGAGGCTGACAATTTGGCTTTGTTGCTAGAGTATTTGGCGGGGCAGGATTATCGGACTTCGAGACCCTGTAAGACGAAAGAAAATTCTCTCGTAGGCACTTATGAGGGGAAACCCATATTTGTAAAATCCTTCCTTGAGGGCAAGATAATGGCCGATCTGCCTAATCATCTACTCACATTGATTGGACGCCAGATGGGGAAACTGCACAAAATCGATGCTCCAGATTATCTTCCCAAGACGATAAGAAATTATGGAAAGGAGAATTTTCATGAGGTGAAACTGTACGATCCTGGATCGCCTTTTCATCTTTGGCTACAAAAAATGGAAGCGTATATCGAACCGTTTTTCTCCTTGAATCTTCCAAAATCGCTTATTCACAGCGATGTGTTTTTCAGCAATGTAATTGTCAGCGATGCGGAAGATAGCGTCGTGATTATGGACTTTGAAGAGGCGACATACTTTTATAGAGTCTACGATATCGGAATGGCCATCATCGGCCTGTGTGCCGCGGGGCCTACAATCGATTTAACCAAAGTGAATGCCCTAGTAAAAGGATATCTGAAAGAAGTTGATCTCACCGACTCGGAAAAGCGTTCGCTGCAGCCCTTCACAGTATTTGCCGCCGCGTCGATGTGTTTTTGGCGGCATAAGAATTTCAATTATACCGTGCCTACGCCAAAACTGAAGAACCATTACCTAGAGTTAAAACGACTAGCTGATTTTGTTAAAGATCTGCCGGCGGACTGTTTTGAAGAACTGATTTTTTAGACGCCTGCCCTCTGTCGGTAATTTTCTCTCGAACTAAGTTTGGTCGTCCTTGCCGACATTTATCGCCTATCTTTTATCTACCTAGCCCCTGCAAATAAAAAATACAGGCTTTCCCCATGGCTGACGAAATCAAACTCACGCTCGAACTTGAGAAACTGCTCAAAGAACTAAAAAAGCTAGAAAAGAAAAAAGAGGCCGCGGTCGCTATTGGCGGTGTGGCTCTTGGCAATGCCATCGGTCTCCAGATCGATATGGCCAAGGAGTTCATTGGCGCCGCGCTGGTTGCCGAAGCTGGGCAAGAAGCTGCTGACGCTGCGGCCCTAGCACAAAAAGTGGCTGACGGCCAAGTAATAGTGGCTCCTGGAGACGATCAGAAGCAGATCACCGAAGCAGAAGAAGAAATTCAGCGCATCAAGGACAAATTGAAGAAGGCTGACGATTTGTTGGATGGAAATATTCCACCTCACTTGCGGGACGACGTTGATCGCATAAATGACGATATACCGGAAATGGTCGAGGAGCTGGGCAAGGCTGCTATCGCTGCCGCCGCGCGAGAAGTGGCGGCCCTCAAAGAAGCAATAGAGGCTATAAAAAAGGGAAATCAACCCAATAAAGGAAGCAAGAAGGGTCCGGGCCCACCGCCCGGTAAACCAAAGGGCGGCGGTACGGGCTCTGGATCCTCAGGGAGTTCCTCTAGCTCATCCGGCGGCGATGTAGATTCCATTGGTGACGGTGGTACACAGAAGGAGCCGGATCCTACAACCATATGGGTTCGGTCAGAAAACTCCGTATGGGCATGGGCTCGCAGAACACAATCCTGGATCGAGCAAGCTTTCCAAACACCGATACTGGAAGTTCAAGAGATCTCTGGCGGCTTATTGGTTATCGCGAAGGAGGATGCGGCCTTGTTTGACACGGCTATCGGCACATGGCTAGGTGTGCTAGGGACAACACCGCAGGAGTTGCTTGAAGGTGGAAGCTCTTGATCCGATAATCCGATAATCCGATTATCAGAATTTCCGAATTTCCGAATTTCTGATAGTCAGATAGGTGAGGTTGTGAAGGCTAGCGAATCAAGACAATCCTTAGGAAGACAAATTTCCATCGGATTGCAGAAGTGGGAGGCTGCATGGGCTGCCACGGTGTTGCTCAGTCCAGAGGCTATTTCTTTAGTTTTGTCCTGCTGGACGGTTAGCTCGGTGCAGCAACGGACTCGCAGGACCATTCTGATCGACCAGGCGCGAATCCAGAGTTAAGGAAGTGAGGGGTAGGGAGTGAGGTGTGAGGAGTGGGAAGTGGTATTCGATAATGCTCCTACTTCAACAACGATACGCTTCGATTCTCCGAGAAATTCGATCCGTTAACCCGATAGATATAGGTCCCATTCGGAAGCTGTGATCCATCAAGCGTGAATTGGTGGATTTGATTACCGCTTAACATGCCATCGTGAAGCATCGAAACACGAACCCCAATCGAATTGAAGACCTCAACCGAAACCGACTGATCCTCCGCCATGATGAGCGTGAACGTGGCCATTGGATTAAATGGATTCGGATAAGCGGCACTCAGAATATGTGTACCTGGCAGATCGACCCGAACTTCGATTTGATCGCTAAAGGCAGAGGCGCCATCCAAGTCGATTTGTTTCAACCTGAAGCGATGCATACCTAGATCAAGATCATGGACCACATAGTTGTAGTGCTGAGTCTCCAGTGTGCTGCCCGCTCCATCAATGAAGGCGATGGTCGTCCAGTTGTCGATCGGTAGAGTCCCATGGTTGCGTTTGAGATGCTCGATCTCAAATCCAATATTGTTCGACTCTGAAATGGTCTCCCATTGCAGCAATACATCGCTACCATCTACATGCGCCTCAAAACTACTTAACTCAACAGGAAGTGGGCGAGTAACCGTGACGACGCCAGGGTTGATCGCTACAAGATTATAAGGCGGTGGCGCTGCTGGTACCGGTAAGGCCGTATAGGAGACATTTGAGATAAGATTGTCCCCAATTTCAGCAACAAGTGGCCAGATTCCCGAGGGGCCGGGCGTAGTGACACCGGGTCCACAAAATGGAGGTCCCGGAGGGGGGCAGTCAAAAATTCCTATCGGGGCAACGTTGGAAATTCCCGTCATTGCAGGAGATAAGCTGAGGGAGTACAAAAGAATCGGAATTCCAGGAGCCGGAAGGCCAAAACCTCCTCCAAATAATAAGCCGGATAGATCCCCCAAAGCGACCCCACCATCAGTGCCCATGAACGCACCGCCTGTTCCCGACGCCCCGGGTGGAAAAACAATCCCTGCCAAAGGTGTACCAGGCACGGCCGCACCCCCAAGAACAAAGTCGAATGGGAATATTGCACCGTCCAAGATCGTACAAGCAATGGGACAGGTCCCAGGAGAAGGAGGGGGAAAGCCCGGACCTGCAATGGCCAATACCGGTCCAGCATCGTTAAATTCAGTTGCAAGCCCGACTATATTAAAATCGACCGGAGGTCCGATCGCTGGAGGCGGGGGACTAAACATGTAGATGTCTACCGTGAAGGGTCCTCCAATAGTTGTCGTAGCGAAGGTCGTCTGAATACCAGGGGTAACTGGATCGACATCGGCGACGTAGCTTGGCGTTTGGGCACCTAGTGTTGAAACATGTAAAAGGACGACTAGGACTGAGAGAATCGGCTGATTCGTAGTGAACTTCATAACAAGCCTTCTTTGTTGTTTTATCGAAAGCTGTCTTTTTGCTCGAGGAAGTGAGCTCGTGGGCTAAACAAAGCTCAATTCCACAATTAAGCAATTATGACACGCAGTCTGAATCGATCAGACTAGAGATGGACGGTCTGTCGTACACCGATGACCTGGGATGCGACGGTCTTGATTTGATCTGGTTTGGTGACTATCCCTAGACTAGTTTTATCCAAGGCCGGGTAGTGTTCGTCGAAAACCGATCCATATCCACAGTGTAATGTTTCGGAGAGAATCGAGCAACTTGCCGTAAGCTATACTGTGCTAGAAACGCCACTGGGCAGGCTAGGACAGCTAGCCACCGTAATCTATTGTTGTATACTTTTCGACATTTGCAGATTTTATTTCGATTATTTCAGGATGTCTCGCAGATAGCGAATTGCCCCGCTGGGTCCGGCGAAATCATTCTAACCGAGAGAGGGCCAAGGTCAAGAGAGGCAAAAGGAGTGGAGGAGTGAGGGGTGAGGTCCATGAAACAGAAGGACTTGCACTATTCTGTCCTACATCGCTATAATGGCATACTTCCTATCATTATAAGGCACTCACCTTTTCTTCTCTCTGTGCCTTCAAGGCTAAATCACCCAACAACAGAGGTATCCTCATGGATAAATCCTATCTGTCGATTAATTCAACGGATTGTAGAGTTACACCTTTAGACCCGCGATCTGCGACTTCCCTAGCTTTCGGCCGACTCACCCTGATGTTGTTCTTGCTTATCCCCTTTATAGCATGCTCGACACCAAATGAGGCGATCAACACAAAATCTACTTCGCTTGACCGCTCTCAAATTGGGACACAAAATATCCTCTTCCTTGGTGATATGAAAAGCGAACTGGTCTCAGCGCTTGAGTCCCTTGGTAAGGTAAGCAAACACAATATGGGTCAATCGATTGAGAAGTTCGATATCATTGTTATCGACTGTGAAAGCTCGGAGGGATGTCAAGATGAATTCCTCCAGGAGGCCTTGACTGCCGGCGCCACCGTCGCATTGGTCAACGCGGATGCCTCGCACACAAGTGCCCTGACCGATATAACGCACGCAGGTCACAAGGGAGCAGCCAAGCTCTTGGTTTACACCAAGACGTCGAACCAATTTAATCATCCCTTACGCTACATCAACCTCATTCTAAATGTTACTGATCAAGAGGCCCCGGCAACAACGATATCCGAGGATGGAGTTGTTTCAGTGAAGACGATATCTTCAGAAGAAGAGACAAAGAAAGAAGAGGCCAATCGACTCACGGAAGAAGTTCTGCGACACATCCGAACGGTCAACGAGGGCGCAAAGGCCGCAAGTGTATCCTTTCCAATAGAGGATATGCCAATCAATTTCGCTTTTAGTTCTGGGCCTTCAGCCGACTACGAGCCAGCCCAATTCCGAATGGACAACCTCGTTCCACCGCAGGGGGCATGCTATGCCATGGTAAGCGAAAGCATTTCTTTCACTCATACGGCCTCCGAAGATGATTGGAAGAGTATCAAAGGGGACACGCAAGAATTTAGCGGTTCAATCAAGCTAGAGTGGCACGTTTATTTGGCAAATGGAGGTTTGGGTTTGACTTCCGTAAACTGTGGCGAAGCGGTGGGCACCTACTATGTTTTGTTGTCGATGAAAAGCGAGGGGATTTCTCCGGGTAATGTTCTGAAGGACAACAATGATAGTAAAATACACGCCTTTTTTCCCGCTATGATCAAGCTCGGAGTTGTTCCCCTTCGAGGCAATGGAGAGAGCATAACTGACGGCCAATTCCTGGAGGACCACTGGCCAACAAACGTCTCGTCCAGCGTCTCCACACAATTCTCGGGAGAAGTTTCTAAGTCGATTGACATCATGGCTTATACAGCATCTGGATCTATTGAAACCTCTCAATCTTTTTCGATTGAAAAGGATGGCTCGATGGCCTTGGCTGATTGGGGCGTACAAGATGACACCAACAGCAGCGATCAGGCGCCAGCTTGGACCTTGTATGAATCTACTCAATGGAATCCTTTAGAGAATCATAAGCCAATAAAGGATTTCGGCGACTGGTGGGAAGATATTTACCATGACAGTAATAAGAAGGTGAAAGATTTGCCTGACTTGTCCTATCAAAATATCCCATTTGAAGTGATTTCTCTCTGGAGCTTCGATTCAAGTCTCGCGGAAGACAATAGCCTTGAGCTACAGTTTGAGGGGATAAAAATGGATAATTGCGACTACGACGGCACCAGTTCAAATGACAGATTCTTCAAGGTTTGTATAGTTGGTATTGCAGGTCCAGATGCAACAGGAGACGGGCACAAACTACATCATGAATCAGCTACTAAGTCGCTATCGTATCCAATGGATCTGGTTCAAATGCTCGGATTGCAATAGCCTCTTCAATCTCTTTTCGTCGCGTCCTTTCTTCAATTAGTTCGACAGAAGGCGGTTGATTGCATCGAACTAAATCAGCCGAGCCTTACCCAAATCTGGCGGTATACTTCTGGTGCCGTCCACATTTCTGATGGTCATGAATACAAATTTCACACCTAAGCCCGCATTTATACTTTGTACTTTTGTCCTATTGCTTCAACTTGCCGCCTGCTCTGGACAAAGGGAGACCGAGGCGCCTTCTATGAGCGTTCTCCCCGATGTCGTGACCACTGAAACGACAACAGACTTTGTTGGAAAAATGGATAGTCACTTTCGAGTTAATCTAAACGGGGGAGCCGAGTATTCTATCCCTGTCAAGGTTCCACCAGGCACCGGTAAACTAGCTCCGAAACTCTCGCTTCTTTACAATAGCAAGGGCGGTAATGGTCTGCTCGGGATGGGATGGCGACTCAATGGTTTCTCCGTAATCGAGCGCACGGCCCGCACTCTGGCTCAAGATGGCATCCGTGGAAGTGTACAGTACAACGCTGACGATAAATACGCCCTCGACGGACAGCGACTGATAAATATTAATGGTAGTTACGGAGCGGACGGTTCTATCTATCACACAGAGATCGAGTCATGGTCCAAGATTAAGTCCCTTGGTAGCTGTGGCAGTGGTCCATGCTCCTTTCAGGTCAATACCAAAGAAGGCGTCCTGATGGAATACGGCGTATCGGACGATGCACGCATCGAAGCTCTGGGCCGGGAGGACGTACGGGTTTGGGCTTTGAATCAGATCACCGATCTTCACGGAAACACGCTAACCGTTTCTTATGAAGCGGAATCAGAAGGGAGTTATTTTCCCACACGGATCGATTATACCGGTAATGAAAATCTCGATCCTCAGCGATCGGTTGTTTTTGCCTATGAGGATCGCGACGACATCCAGTTGACGTATCAAGGCAGCACCTCGGTCGAAGAGCAGGTTCGGCTCACTTCGATATCGACCTTTCTGGGCGACGATCCGGTTTTGGAGTACAGGTTTACTTATCAGCAAGGATCGGCAACCAATCGAAGTCAGTTGATTTCAGTGCAAGAATGTGCCGGCGCAGGTGGATGCCTGCCCGCAACGGAATTTGATTGGAACACGGATGCACCAGACTTCGATGACCCCTCTCAATTAAGCTCGAACGAGAATTGGGACCTGACCATATTTCCCATGGATGTAAACGGCGATGGACTGGTCGATTTTTCCAATATCGTTAATGCTTCAGGCGCTGGTGCTCCCGAAATAACCTCCTATATCTCGGATGGATCTGGATTCGAAAGTCAGCAAACATTCACCTTAGAGGGATCATCGGGCGGAGGTGACCTTTTGCCTATGGATGTAAACGGGGATGCCTCGGTCGATTTCGTCTATGCCATAAATCAATCGGGTGTAGCATTACAACTTGATGTATTTCTGGCCGGGGACGATGGCTTGACACAGGCTGGTCACTTTGATTCAGATAGTATCTCGAGTGGTGGAGGCAATTTGATGTCGCTTGATTATGATGGAGACGGAAAGTCGGATCTAGTTTATGCCTCGGGGATGGTTTACGGAGAGCCTCTGCTAGTGACTCCACTTCTCTCGACAGGTGACAATTTCACGGCTGATGAGGAGCTTAGCTTCGACGATCTCACTCAAGGAAATCTGCTCGCCGGAGACGTGAACGGAGACGGTATGTCAGATCTGATTCACACCTCCTGTACCAATTGTGGTGATGAGTATGCATTGGATGTGAGCGTCCTTCTATCCAATGGAACCACCTTTATCGAGTCAGCTGAACAACAACTAGCCGCTGACGGCAACGGATCCTTATTGCCTATGGATGTCAATGGTGACAATTTGCTTGATCTGGTATTTTCAGCCTGGAATTCCAGCGAAGTCGAATTGCTTATTTTCTTCTCGAACGGGGTTAACTTTGAATCAGGCGTGTCTCTCTCAACGGGGATTGAGACGACCCAGAATCCGGCTCAATTTACGCCAATGGATTTCAATGGCGATGGTCGTATGGACTTGATCTATACCGAAGCCCCTGCCACTACATCGCCACTCACACTAAATGTTTTTCTTTCACATGGCTCAGGCTTTATGGAAGGCCAGGTCATCAGCTTTGATTCCCTCAACTCAGGGGGACAACTACTAGCTCTTGATCACAACGGAGATGCTAAGTCTGATTTTCTTCACGTCGATATAGCGGATAATCAAGTCGAAGACATTTCGATCGTTTCAGCGACGCAGGCCATGACGGACTTGGTTACCGGCTTCAACAACGGGATAGGCGGGAGCATAGAAGTTACTTACAAACCTCTGCCAGACACCACGATTTATTCCAAGGGCGACCAAGCCGAAAACGGAACTCTCGCGGCAAGCAGTTTGATGAATAGAGTTTCTGGGGCAAGCTTTGCGGCGAATGGATCGGGAACGGGAACAATCGGCGCATCTTTCCCGGTCGTCCTGGAAGATTTCCCAACATATGCTGTTGCAGAATACACTCGCTCTGACGGAATGGGAGGTGACTACTCCTACAAATACTTTTACAGCGGCGCACGCGTGGATCTAAGCGGGCGCGGATGGCTGGGGTTTAATTCCCAAACGACTATCAATGAGGAATCGGACACCCAATCCGATAATTATTTCCAGCAACTATTTCCCTATACGAATATCCCAGACTCAAGTATAGTGAGTCGCGTTTCTGATGGCGCTATGATGACCAGGACCGAGTTTACCCACTCGACGACTTACCCCGTGGATGGCAATACGAGTGTCCTTGATATCGAGCTCACGAACACACGCATCGAGCATTACACATTTGGAGAGTACGACTTTACACTCGGTAAAGATTACGAGTATGATGACTACGGAAATGCGACGCTTGCGGCAGATCTGGGGGACATTGATCTCAACCATGCACTATACACCCACAAGACCTATGACAACGACGAGGACAACTGGCAACTTGGCTATGTGACGGAGAAGATGGAAACGAAGGACGCCGCTGGGGATTCGGTATTGAGCCATATAAAGTTCACCTATGACAACGCGCAATCCACTAGGGATCTCCTCACCGAGGCGCAATGGGACGACCAGCAAAATGCGTGGATCACGATGGACTATAGCTACGATCCATACGGAAATCGACTTAGCTCCACCACATATAGCGGGGACACGACAAGTTATACTTACGATGCTACATACCATGCCTTCCTCACTGCGAAAACCAGTCCTCCAAATGCAGATGGGGTGTCGCTTCAGCACAGCTATGGCTATGACTATGGATTAGGTGTCAAGACCAGCACGACCGATCCCAACGAGGTAACGATAACTAAGACGCTGGATGGACTGGGTCGTGTTACGGAAAGTCTTGGTCCAAATCCAGATGGCGATATGGTGGCTTTGACGACTAGCTCGCGAACTCAGAGTAATGTTGGATACATCGTCGAGACCCAGACTAGACGTGACTGGGAGGGTTTGACTTGGGGGTGGACCCAAAAGTATAAGGATGGACTCGGTCGAACATCGAGTGTTCAGACTCTCGGAGATAATGGAACAGCGGTTTCGGTGGTTGACAAAGAACGTGATAATAAAGACAGGATCGTGAGACAATCGATGCCCTATTTCTCCACCGATGAACCCTCGGGATGGCGGACCAAAACCTTTGACTCTTATGGCCGCGTTACACGGACTGTTGAGCCCAAGGGTGAATCAGATAGCACCGTAACGGTTATCACTTATGATGGCAAAACGGCTACGACACAGCACGCAAATGCAACGGTTGATGAGAAAACAACCGCGATAACGATCGATTATTTTAAGTCGAAAAAGCGAATGATATCGCGCGTTGCGGAGGACGGATCACTTACACAATATACTTTTGATCCACTCGCAAGACCCCTTTCGTCCATCGACCCCATGGGGATTGTTGAATCATTGACCTATAGTACCATCGGGCGAAAATCGGAGCAACGAAACGCTAGCCTTGGGACAACTACCTACTTCCCTGACGATGCCGCTCGAACGCGCACAGTCACACAGGAAAATGACAGCACGACGATCTACACGAACGACGCCCTCGGGCGCTTAATCTCCAGAGTTGCCGAAACTCAGACTGTGACCTACACCTACGACTTGGCTGAGAATGATAACGCCATGGGGAGGCTGGCGAGCGTGAGTTATGGCAAAGATCAAGATTATAGCTATGCCTACGACGTGTACGGCAATCCTGCCACGACGACGATGACTCAAGACGGAAATACCTACACGACGGGCAGAAGCTACGGACCAGATAAAAAGCCGATCCAAATGCAATACCCAGATGGTGCTCTACTAGATTATACTTTCAGTCCGGCCGGTCGGCTGCAAGACCTTGATCTGGATGATGGAACCGGAGCCCTCAATTTTGTGAGCTACGATTCATTCACCGCACGCGGTCAGAGTCAGACCGCCGATTACGGAAACGGGGTTAAAGCTGCGTACACCTACGATCCTACAGGTCTTCTCAGTACACATACTCTGACTGATGGAAGCGACAATGCTGAGGTGCTCCTCGATCATACATTCGATTTCAACTATCTCAAACACATTACGGCCATATCCGACGTGGCTGATAGTGACTTTAGCCAGCAGTTCTCTTATGACGATGTTGGACGTCTAACAACAGCATCAGGAGTCTACGGCACAAAAGAGTACAGCTATGACGACTCTGGGAATCTGATATTAAAAGACGAGGTGACCTATGATATTTCCTCGGATGATTACCAAGTTACCTCAGGATTTGATAGCCTCGGAAATACGATCTTTTCGGCCAGCTATGACAAGGTGGGAAATATGATCGCAAAGCTCGGCGCTGCTGGATCTGATTCGACAATGTACCAATTCGATGCGCTCAATCAGTTGACAACTGTCTCCACGGGCGAGACCCTTCTCTACAATTTTGTCTACGACCACAAAGGTAGACGTGTGAAAAAGGTAGACCTGCAAAACAACATAACGACGCGCTATGTCAACTCTCATTTCGAGATTACGGAATTTGCTTCCGATAGCGTTCTTCAGACAAAATACATCAGGACACCGGGAGGGCTTGTTGCCTCGGTCAGTGCACAGGTCAGTACCAATGCCTCTGCTCAAAATGGCGCTAGCTATGCGGGTATACCAAGCTCTGGTACGCTGTATTTCCACAAGGATCAACTTAACAGCACACGAATCACTACGAATGTTGATGGGGTTAAGGAGGGAAAGATGATCTATCTACCCTATGGAGACATTTACGATGCTGAAACGGAAGGCTCCGATAACTTCCGCTACAAGTTCGGAGGCAAAGAAATGGACGAAAGCAGTGGACTGTACTACTACGGTGCTCGCTTCTATGACCCTGATTTAGGTCGCTTTATCAGCGCCGATACACAACACGGCGGCCGCTTACATCAGTCTGATATCCACAATCGTTATGCTTTTGGGCTTAACAATCCAATCACCTATACCGATCCTACAGGCCATTCCGTTTGGTCCTGGGCTAAGGACCACAGTAAACAAATAGCTGGTGTTTCTATTGGCTCTTTGGAAATTGCTGCAGGTGTTACCTGCATCGCCGTATCAGAGGGCGGGTGCGCCATTGGAGGAGCTGCACTTATAGGAGCTGGAATGGGTGGAATATCGTATTCGCTTTCTCATTCTCAGAAAAATTTCAATATTTACGGCTTTGCGGCTCAAGATGCGATCGGCGGCGTGGCCGGTGCGATCGGAGGCGCTACAGGAAATCCTGTTGCCGGTGGCATTCTCGCTGGGGCCTTTCAAGGTGGCGCGGTTCAATTAGAGAATGCCGTAGAGAAAAATGGATTTGGAGCATTAACTAAAAAATCCACTTGGGAGGTCGCAGGGGAAAATGCATTAGCGTCAGGAGTCGCTGGTGGGATTGCTGGTGTAGGTCTCTATGGTGGTCCTTTAGGGGGTGCAGTCGGTGGAGCTTTGGGGAGTATTGCCAGTCAGGAGATCATGAATGCCTTCAATCACAAATCGGCGGGAAATATTAATTGGACCTCTGTTGGGATATCAGCTGCCGCGGGAGGGATCGGTGGATGGGCTAAAGAAAAGGAAGATACCCGAAAGGCAAATCTTGCCGCTGCTTCAGGTGGCTCAGGCGGCGGAGACGCATCGGCAGGGTCGCAAGATTCTGGAGGCAGTTCGTCAGAAGACGCGGCATGGGAGATCAACCCTAACTTGAAAGATGCTTGGGAGATCAACCCTAACATAGGTTCACAGGAAGAGAATGATTGACAGGATAACGCTCTGATCAAATAATCTATTGGGCTGTTGATCAACGGCTGTTCGATGGAAGCGTAGCCACTAATCAGACACAGTTGTTAAAGCTCGACGGCTCTGGCCTTGTCGCCGGACGGTTCATTGTGTGACTTGGCGGAGCGTGCTTTGGGGTGCGAGAGGTCGTGACTTTGGTGAAATAAGGAAACGCAGTCAGAATTCAGTCGTCAGCCTTCAGCTTTCAGTCCTCAGAATAGTATTTGATTATTGGTCATTCGGACTGCCGATATCCCGGGATATCGATTCGTCCTACCTTGAAAATATTCTGACGACTGACGACTGATGACTTATTCAATTCTCTTAAGCAAAATCGTCCCTTGCTTCTATCAAGTAGTGGTTACTGACGGATCCCTCCGTTCTCGCCTTGAGATGAGGCAAGTATTCTGGATCGTTCATGAATGCCGTTGCAGCCTCCTTTGACGGCCATTCCAAAATGACCCTTAGTGCGGCCTCTGATGTGTCGCCTTCAAGTTGTTCGTGGCTTGCCGTTCGGGCAAGATATTTTCCACCATGATTTGCGACGAGTCTACCTACATTTGAGAGGTATTCTGGTATCCAAGAATCTGTCGTGGGAGTAAGGTCTAATACAGAGTAATACATCTATTTCTCGATTGTTGTTTTTGCTCAACGCAAGACTGTTATTGGTATAATCATAGTAAATAATACAGTCATATAGTGATTAGGCAGTATAGACGTTTTTTTCTAATTAATCCGCGTCTTTGTTCAATCGGTGGGTGTCACTTTGGAAAAGTGAGGGTTAGTGAGCAATGCAGACCATCAAATGCTCGCGCTGCGAGATCCACATTCTTGTTCTTGGATATCGGTCACCAGTTTTAAGGCGTCAGCCGGTGAGTGCTTTGGTGACATTTGCCTGCCTCTTTAAACCCATGCCATGGGTTTATTTGCTTCTATTATCCCTTCTCCCGCGCCTCAATCGATGTGATGAGGACTTTTGATTTAAAGGCAGCAGCTATCGATATTTTCGCTATTGGAAACAGCGATACAGCGAATTCGCGGACGAATCTGTCGTTCACGAAAAATTGCATGTTTCCACCTTCTCGCTTCAAGCTAAGTTCGCTTCCTTTTGACCAATCATGGTCCTTGAAATCTGAAGATAGCTGCTCCCTTTCCACGATTGTTTCTTCCGTAATACCGTGTGGAACAGCTAGACCGCCACCCGACCGAACACGACCCTTTGTTATGGTGTAAGCGATGCTATCATCATTCCAAACAGTAAAGAAGATATTAAGGGATTCGGCATCGCTTCCACTTCCAGTAAGGTCGAAATTTAATGATGCCGAAGGCTGGCGCTCCAGAAGTTTGAATCGTAGGTCAAAGACGAAATCTCCCTCGAGAATGGGGATCTCAAGTCGTCCAGATCCAATCCAGGTATTGCTGGATGGTGCCATGACGTAGGAATTTCCAAATCCCAGACTGACCGAACCATTCTCTGAATTACTTACAGGCCATAAGCTGAAATCCGCTGAATAGCTTCTCCTAGTACCTCCAGAAAAATCGGAGGAAGGCTGCTCAGGGCCGTCAAGCAATTCGTTGTCTGATGCTTGTGTGCCGAGGGGCAATTCTTCTTCTGTTTCTGCAATCTCAGGTCCAAAGATTTCTCCCCACCACCAGGGGGCGCTGCTACCTACCAGCAGAGCGATTACAACACCAACGATGATTTGGGGCAATAGTCTAGTCTTTGTTTCTTTACTCATGGATAAGTCACTTCTATATTTGCTGTTCTGTTATGACTAGGTGAAAAAAATGCGACAAGGAAAGAGGACCTAAGTTTCCTAACTCACCTGTCGTGACCGACTAGAAGCTCACTGCTTTTGGGCTCACGGTCACCATCATCCATCCCCAGTAGTTCGAACGGTCTGAATCCGTTTGCTTGAGGATTCTCATGCTTTCGCTTGCCTCCAGATAGGAAAGACCAGCTCCCAAGGTAACGCCCTCAGCTAGCACATACTTTAAGACGAGGTCTGTCTCAAATCCGAGGTAGGAATCAGGCTTCGCGTCAAGATTGTCGGAACCCACGATTGGATTTATAACGGCGGCTGCCATGAAAACGTGAGGGATGACGGAAAGTGTTGTCTTACCTAATCGATGGGTAATACCGGCATAGAAATCTTGAAGCCCAACGGAGTTAGCATGATTGCCAACATAGAAATAGTCCATGTAGCCGTTAAACTTATGATTCGTGCCAAATATTGGATTGAAGGAATGTCTAGCATCTTGCTCATCCCAATCGGTCCCAGACAGGTATTCGAAGCCAAGCTTTGCGCTCGTCTCTTTGGAAATCGCCACACCAAGTTCTCCGCCCAAATAGAAGGCTGAAAGATCTTGTTGCCCCGACTTACCCGTTTGAACATAGGCCGAGAGTTGTTTCTTTAGTGGGCCCCCAGTATGCGTGACTATTCCACCAAGTGTCTGATAATAGTACAGCTCATTATTATTCTGCCCGTCAACTTGCGGTATTCCAACATTCAAAGCCAATAGGCTAAGACTGGCATTTCCGACGTCCTTATTGTTGTAGTGGACGAATTGGAAGTTATTGTATCCTGACGGGCTGTTGATATTGCGACTCAGCGATTCTCCTTCGGAGTTAAGAGCCAAACCAATATCAATCTTGTGCTTTTTGGTCTTGTATCGGGCAAGGGCGGCATCGTGGCTCCGGCCTTGCTGCGCCCAGTCGACGGATCCAAAAATGCGATGATCATCATAGATAATCTCTTGCCTTCCCAGTTTGAACGCCCACTCGGGATTGAAAATAATATTGGCCCAGGCCTCGTGGAGCCCAGTCCCGTTCTTGTCGCTGAGCGCTAGAGTTGAGACGTCTCCCCACACTCTGACATTTTGAAAAGCTATAAACACATCAAGCCGTTCAGCCTTGTCGCGATAGCCAAGATTGAGGCGAGTTCGCTGCGAAACGAAGGCCGCAGGGTCTAGATTCTGGGAAAGCGGCTGTTTGTATCCGTGTCTAAGCTCCAGTCGTGGACGTACTTGAGGAGCTATCCAAACGGATTGAGCAAGTACATCCGAGTTGATAAAGAAGACCAACAACAAGCCAGCTGTTTTCATCATGGATTTGGTAATTCCGCTGCCAAACTGACAATCGCAGCAATGGTCTCCTCATTATTGACCCCCAGTCCTTCCTTCTGATGACGCAATACACCATCTGAGTCGAATACAGAGATAATATTCGAGTGAGAAAAATCGACTGGAGATATTTTCTTGTAGCTGACGGCCAATACAGCCGCAAATTCACGAACCTGGTCGGGCGAGCCATGCAGAAATACCCATTTATCAGAATCCATTTTATTTTCAACAGCGAATGTCTTCAACTGCTCGGGCGTGTCAACTTCTGGGTCGATGCTGACGAGGACATATTTGACTTTCGATTTCAAGTCTGAAGGCACCTGACGCTCGACAGCTCTCATGTCTGCAACCAATCTCGGGCAGGAAGCCTGGCATGTCGTGTAAATCATGACGGCTGCAACCACACTTCCGCGGAGGTCGACCAATTCCAATATCTCGCCATCCTGCGTTTCCCAGGTCGAAGGCAATTGGTAGATCGATAGATCGGGAAGCTCCTCTGGAATATTTGCTAGGGCTTCGGTAGTCGTCTCGAAGCTCGGGCTGTCAGCCTCTCCTTGGCATGCCGTCAGTGAAAGCGCGAAGCAAAGAATCGCGATGCTTGGTATTGATTGATTCATTCTATTTTGCACATCTAAATCCTAGGTTCCTGACAGCATAATTTGCCTTGACACTTCCCCGAAAGGCATAGCGCATAAAGGCGGCATAGTTCATCAGGTCAGTTGCTCCAATCGACGCACTTCCGCAAAACAAATTGCTGTCTGTGTCTAGGTCTTTTCGCGATTCACCCGAGATTAGAACGGAATTGAAGTCTTCAGTCCACTCCCAGACGAGTCCATGAAGATCAGATACTCCCCAATAGTTGGCCTCGGTCTGTCCGATTTTCTTCATGAAGGATCGTGGCGTCTCATACCATGAAAGAATGCGTTGATTGTATGCTGGATCAACACGAGCATCGGCCCTAGTTTCGTCCGCCATGGCTGCATACTCCCATTCATCAACGGTGGGAAGTCGTTTTTCTAGCTCTTGGCAATAGGCGCGAGCTACAAACCAGGAGACATTGGTGATTGGAGCCATCACGTCTAACTCATCACTAGGGTCGAGATCAGAAACCCAATGTGACAGGTAATTCTTGTCGGCAAAAAGTCCGGAGAGCTTGGATCGTCTCCATTTAGGGTGCTCCTTGACAAAATCGACAAATTCAGAAATAGTGATGGGCTCGTTGTCGAGCAAGAAGTCGTCAACCTTGACTAGATCGTTGCCGACACCGTAGAGAGGGAGATAACTTCCTCCCTCAATCAACGACATTGACGTAGTTTGTCCGAAGCAAATGCTCCAAGAAAACAATGCCAATGTCGTTAGAATTGCCTTCATCTCTAGTGAGCCGACCTCCTTGCTAGCACATCATTCGGGGTCAAGACCGTGCCATTATTCTCCCAACTATTGTAAACGAAAGTGAGCACATTGGCCACCTCCTCGTCGGATAGAGCTTGGCCCGGCATGAGACCGTCATAAGTCACACCATTTACTGTGATTGCGCCCTGGAGACCTTTAAGAACGGTATCGATCGCACGGTTAGAGTCGGTATTTAGATAGTCGGACTGGGCTAGGGGAGGGAAAGCACCCGTCAATCCACCTCCATCTCCTTGATGGCAAGCAAAACAGGTTTGCTGATAGACCGTCTCACCGTGCTCCATTCGCTCGGCAAGTGTAGTTGCCACCGGTTCTTCCGGAGCCTCGGCTCCATCAGGCATTGTTTGGATGGCTCCCCCTTCTGGCAAGTATATACCCTCTTGCTGAGTGCCGGAATAGAGGGCTGCATGGTTTTCACCTTGCACTGTCAACATACCCAATGCGCCTTTGTTGAAGGCTCTGAAAATGGAGTGGTCAACCAGAATAAAGGTACCGGGTACCTCTACCTTGAATTCCACAATAGCCGCACCACCAGATGGAATCAGTGTCGTTT
The DNA here is from genome assembly GCA_965250215.1 of Rhodothermales bacterium. Taxonomy (GTDB): domain Bacteria; phylum Bacteroidota; class Rhodothermia; order Rhodothermales; family DATKEJ01; genus CBDFNN01. Next base: position 2,472,092 of record CBDFNN010000004.1, read on the forward strand.
GAACATTTTCATTTATGTGAGAACCACCTTCAACATACACTTTGTCGAAAATCTCACCGATAACATGGAAAGAGGAAACTAGGTTTGGACCACCATTTCCTACAAACAGACGAATCGTCTCTCCTACCTTTGCCGGCAGAGCGTTGTCGCCTGTGAGCGCTCCAACTTTGCCATTGAACACGACGTAGTCGGCATCTTCCTCGATGGCTTTCTCCATACTAAATGGCTGGACTCCGGGTTTTCCGTAGTCGCCTTTGGTGTAAAAGTCACCTTGCATGATGTAGAACTCCCGATCCACTGGGGAAAGTCCGCCTTCCGGCTCGACCAGAATCAATCCATACATCCCGTTTGCGACGTGCATCCCGACGGGAGCCGTGGCGCAGTGGTAGACATAGAGACCTGGATTCAAGGTCTTAAAAGAGAAAACCGTTTCGTGACCTGGAGCCACAAACGAGGAGGTTGCACCACCACCGGGTCCGGTTACAGCGTGCAAATCTATATTATGCGGAAGTTTGTTGTCCGGATGATTCATCAAATGGAACTCAACTTCGTCTCCAACTCGAGTTCGAATAAAGCTTCCAGGAACGGTACCACCGAAGGTCCAATAGACGTAGGAGACACCATCAACCATTTCATCTGCTTCTTCGATGATTTCCATCTCAACCACAAGCTTTGTGGCCGCACGCGATCCAACTGGAGTTGGTACATTTGGCGGAGCCGTCATTATGGCAAGCGACTCTCCGGAAACCGCCTCGGTTGTGTAGTCTTTGGAGCTGCTACCCTGAGTACAACTCGCCAGCAAAAAAACGCAGGCAGTTAGACAGGTTGAAAGTAAATTTTTTGACATAGATATTCTAGTTCTCTCAGAAGTTTTGTGATTCGAACGAAGATAAACATAAGTCATTTTTCTTGCATGAAACCTGCCCTGGATCTATGTCAATTCACAATTTCTTACTGCGCGGAGACCTCAAGGTGGCTGGGGTGTATGCAGGCCGAAGTAAGTCTCGGACGGGCCCGTATTTCCAAAATCGCTTCACCTCAATTAGACAGGATTAAGCTTATGACTGCCAAGCTGGAAAAAGATATCAGATTTCTAAAACTCTACGCGGTACTAGTCTCGATGGCCTGTGCTCAGCTGTGGCGCAAAGCTGACGACTATCTCGAATATTTTGTATTCTAGCGGCTTACTGGCTTATAAGCGACTCAACTACCAAAGATAAGGGCTCCCCAAAATGGCTACAATAATCGAATTGGAAGAGATAAAATCTCTACTAAAAGACATCGATCTCGTCGCGGCGATGGAAGAGGGCTTCATCCAGTATAGTAATGGAAACGCTGTCGTTCCGCCCGTGGCCGAACTCCTTTTCGATGATCCACCCGGCGATGTACACATTAAATATGGCTACATCAAGAGGGAGGATTTCTATTGCATCAAGATAGCCTCCGGATTTTATAAGAACCCCGAGCTAGGCATTCCTTCCAGTCAAGGAATGATGTTGCTCTTCAATCAAAAAACAGGTCAAACAGAAGCAGTCCTCTTAGACGAAGGTTATCTAACTGATATACGTACGGCCGCCGCTGGCGCCCTTGCAGCTAAATTCTTCGCCCCGAATAATCTGGAAGCTATTGGGATTATCGGTACAGGAGGACAGGCAAAACTTCAGTTGGAATATTTGCAAAAACATACACCCTGCAAGAATGTCTGGCTGTGGGGAAGAAGTGATCGGGCCACAACGAACTATGTGGAGGCGATGGGTCCCGAATATGATATCCAAATTGCGGAAGACACTGCAGAGCTCGCCGCGCATTGCAATCTTATTGTGACAACAACGCCAGCAAAAACTTTCCTGCTATCGGCAAAGGACATTCGCCCCGGCACACACATTACAGCAGTCGGCTCGGATACCTCGGACAAACAAGAGTTAGATGGAGAAATCCTGCGCCTTGCCGATCTTGTTATATCCGATAGTATCCCTCAGAGCAAGAGTCGAGGTGAAATTTATCAAGCCACAAAATCGAAATTTATTTCGGCAAATAAAGTCGTCGAGCTTGGAATCGCGATTCAAGATGCATCTTTGCAGCGAAGCAATGACACGCAGATTTCTGTTGTAGACCTCACGGGGGTAGCTGTGCAAGATATAATGATTGCAGCGGCTGTTTTTGAGGCTAGGGGCTGGAGACTAGAGACTGGAGGCTGGAGGCTGGAGGCTGGAGACTAGAGGCTGGAGAATAGAGGCTAGAGACTAGAGACTAGAGGCTGGAAGCTGGAGAATAGAGAATAGAGAATAGAGAATAGAGAATAGAGAATAGAGAATAGAATTAATGATTCGATATCTAAGTAATAAGGGGGGAGGAAGTCCTGTCGATTTTGAGACGGCTATTCTAGACGGCTTCGCATCCGACGGTGGACTCTACGTGCCGGAGACCCTGCCGCAATTGTCGATGGCGCAGCTAGAAGCCTGGAAGGACTTGGGCTATGTCAATCTAGCTTTCGAAATATTGTCCTTGTTCATCGATAGATCCATCCTTTCTGAGCTCGAGTTAAGGCGTCTCCTCAAAAACGCCTACGCACCTTTTGAAAAGGAAGAGATCATACCAATACGTCCTCTCAAGTCTCGAAAGGACTGCTATGTCATGGAGCTCTTCAACGGACCCACCTTGTCGTTCAAAGACGTGGGCTTGGCCTTTGTTGTAAATCTTGTCAGCTATTTCCTGGAAAGGAAAAATGAACATCTATCTGTTATAGTAGCTACGACTGGTGATACGGGGCCAGCAACTGCTTACTTCGCTGCAGGAAAATCTAACCTTGATGCTTGGCTTCTCTATCCCAAGGATTTGATTACGGAAGAACAAGAGCGTCAGATGACCACGCTTCCCCACGCAAATATTCACCCAGTGGGGGTTTTCAACTGTCGCGAGGGAGCAGACGATTTGGATGTGGTGATTGACAAGCTTTACTCGAACAAGGCATTCAAGGAAAAGCTTAAGTTATCGAGCGTCAATTCAAGCAACTGGGGTCGGGTCATGATGCAGACCGTTCACTACTTTTACGGATATTTTCAGCTAGTCGAATCTGTAGGTGATTGTGTGCACATGTCGGTCCCGTCGGGCGCCTTTGGCAATCTCTGCGCAGGCTCATTGTCGAGACTGATGGGATTGCCTGTCACAACTTTCATTGTTGCCAATAATCGAAATGCCTGTTTGAGTCGCATCTTTGCGGAGGGAGTATTTTCAAAAGAGAAGATTCAAGAGACGCCTTCATCAGCGATCGACATCTTAGTCCCGCTCAACTTTTGGAGATATCTCTATTTCGCGATAGGACGAAGGCCAAAGTTGATCAAGAAATATTGGAATGAGTTTGATAAAAATGGTCGTGTAGAATTCGAGGATGAGGTACACGAAGCTTTTTCTGAAGGATACTTGTCTTATAGCGCCTCTGATGAACTGACCCTTGACACAATTAAGGAGCTCTATGAAGCGGAAGATTATTTGCTCGATCCGCATGGTGCAGTAGCCGTCGCGGCGCTTGACGCATTGCGTAATGAACTTGGTGAAGGCAAGTCTATTTGTTTAGCAACGGCGCATCCCGCCAAGTTTCCTGATGTCATTGGAAAGGTATTTGCGAGTGAGGATTTACCGGCGTCTTCGAAGCACCCGTCTATCGAAGCGGCAAAGCATCGATGTCAAAAAGTGTATCTATGTGATCATTCGCAACTGGAGGAAGCATTGATAGATGCCATGGAGAGTAATTGGGCTCTTACAAAAGGAATGGGTACATAGAACTCGCAGCACCCAATAAAATGTAGAGAAAAAATCGTTGGACTATAGCGATGGCATCTATGTCACCTCATTCAATAGGAAGCGTGTTTAGTATTTCTAAATATTGGTGAGGAATGCCTTGCAGATAGCAAGCTAACAGTATTTCCCAGAGACATTGCAGGTCTATGTTTGCCATAGTATATAGTTATGTTCGACCCCTTACTATCACTATGTTTTAGGCACACTACTGTAGACTATGAGGGTTATTCTAATTCTATTGCTGGGTTCTACACCGGCCGTTGGGCAGGCAGTGTTCATCAATGAGATCAGTGCCGTCAACGATTCAGTTTTGGTTGATGAATACGGGGGCTATGATGACTGGGTAGAACTTTATAATGCGGGAGACGAGGCGCTCGATATTGGTGGATATTTTCTGTCAGATGATCTTGATAATCCTTCAAAATGGAGTATCCCGACGATCCGGCCAGACCTGACTACCATTCCTGCACATGGTTTTCTTGTGTTGTGGCTCGATGGCGAACCCCATGAAGGCGTACTCCACGTCGGCTTCCAACTCAGCGCCGAGGGCGAGGCTCTGGGCCTGTTTATGGGCGATTCTTTCATTCCCGTCGATACCCTTTCTTTTCCAGTTCAGCAGGTCGACATTTCCTTCGGTCGGCAACCAGATGGGGGAGCAGATTGGAAGTATTTTGAAAGCCCTACGCCCAATGCGCCCAATCTATCACCCGGGCTCGATGGCATGGCTCCAATGCCAGAGCTTCAAACGAAAGGTGGATTTTTCTCAGGATCTATTCAAGTTGAGCTGGCGGACCCTTTAGAGCCTGAGACGGAGCTTCGTTTTACCCTTGATGGTCGGGTTCCGACAGCGGAAAGTCCACTGTTGACCACAAGGATTAACATCGCCACAACCACAACGCTTCGATTGCGTGCATTTCAATCGGGCAAACTTCCGAGCCCCATATCTACCCAAACCTATTGGATTAATGATACTTTTTCACTCCCGGTTGTATCGGTCGTGACGGATCCGGCAAATCTATATGATCCGGAGACAGGCATATTGGTTGACGGACTTGAGCGCCCCGGTTGTACGGCCCGGTGCGAAAACTTTTGGCAGGATTGGGAACGCAGTGCTCATGTCCAGTACTTTGAGCCGGACGGAACACCGGGATTTAGTATGGGCATAGGCATTAAGGTGTTTGGCAACTTTGGGCGTCTTGCCCAGAAAAAATCGCTTAGCCTTTTGGCGCGAGGGCGCTATGGTCAAAATCGGATAGAACAGAGGGGGCTCTTTCCTTCAAAACCTCATCTGGATAGCTTTGATGGGATGGTGCTTCGTGCCGGCACGCACGAAAGAAGTCAAAATGAGGTGTTCACCAATCTCAATGACTTTGCTGGAGGCCATCTCGATATGCAAGCCTACAGGCCAGTTGTCGTGTTTCTCAATGGGGCATTTCACGGGGTTTATTCCTTGATGGAGCGAAAAAACGCCGCCTTTATTGAGAACAACTATGGTACAGACGATGTGGACCTAGTTGATGGGTCGGAAGGTGTGATCGATGGCGATGATTCGAACTATCGTCAAACCACAAACTTTCTAAGCTCTCCGGCCTTCCAGGCTGATACTAACTTTACCTTATCCGCTTCACGGGTCGATATGGAGAGCCTCTTGGAGCATTATGTTAGCAACATCTTCTATGGTCGCGTGGATTATGGAAACGTACGCATGTGGCGCCCCCGGAGTGCCGAAGGCCGTTGGCGCATGATCGCTTTCGATTTTGATTGGAGCGATTTAGATCAAAACGAACTCCAACACATGCTCGACCGGGGCCGAGCTAGCTGGATGCATGGGATGCTAATGTACTTAATGCGTAATCCCACCTTTAAATGGCGCTTTATTAACCGTATGGCTGATTTGCTCAATACAGTGTATCGCCCGGACTTCCACAAAAGCCTGATAGATAGTGTAGCCGCATTGGTAGCACCTGAAATGCAAAGGGAAATGGAACGCTGGGAGGAGACGCGGGACTTGGATGATTGGGAGAGAAGAATCGAAAGGCGACGCAATTTTGCCCAGTTACGACCTGCAATCATCCGGTCGCACATGCAGGAAACTCTGGATCTGAATGAGCCTGTAGAAATCACAGTGAATACAGATTCCCAACGCGGGCAAGTCCAGGTTAATACGGTTGTACCAGCTTCATACCCTTGGCCGGGTCTATATTTTAGTGAAGTGCCGATTACACTTCATGCACAAGCCCGAGCTGGTTATGTGTTTAGAGCTTGGTCCGATCCATCGCTCCCGCAAGTCCCCATAATAACCCTGAATCCGCACGATGGCCTCAAGGTCACTGCTCTATTTGAGGGGGCCGAGGGCAGGGATGTGGTCATTCATGAGATTAACTATAATTCCCCTTCCTTTCTTGATAGTGGTGATTGGGTAGAACTCTTTAACAAAGGAACTGAAGCCATAAACCTCAAGGCCTGGACCTTCGCCGATAGCGATTCTACGCATCGTTTCATTTTGCCAGAACTCATGCTTGGCCCGGGTCAATACCTGGTACTGTGTCAGGACTCTACTGCATTCCATACGATCTTTCCAGATCTACCGTCCTGCGTGGGTAGCTTCGACTTTGGTCTGAGGAATTCGGGCGAATTGGTTCGATGGAGTGATGCAAGGGGTGTGCTGATCGATTCGCTAACATACTTCGACCATGATCCTTGGGTATCAAGCCCTGATGGACTCGGACCCACCCTGGAACTGATAAATGCTAGCTCAGACAATTCTTCTCCCGAACAGTGGCAAGGCTCAGCTCGCATGGGCGGCTCACCGGGAGAATCCAACACGAATCCTGAGGCACCACCGCCGATTACGATCAATGAAATCAATTATCACCCTTCTGATACCCTGAATGCAGGGGAATGGGTCGAACTGTTTAACCCAACGCGAGAAACGGTAAATCTAGCTGGATGGTCTTTGGGTGATGGGAGCAGAGCGCCTCCTTTTATTGTGCCAGATGCGACGCTCTTAGAGCCAAGGCAACATATCGTGTTATGTGCAGATAGCATGGCCTTCCATGCTGCTCATGGTGATGCTGTATCTTGTATCGGAGACTTTGAATTTAACCTGAGCAAGGGGGGCGATTATCTTCATTTATCGGATGCCACTAGGGTTATTGTGGACTCGCTCACATACGATGACAAAGATCCCTGGCCCTCTGCTGCCGATTACGCAGGGGCGACCATCGAACTGACCAATTCCGAGCTTGATAATTCCATACCCGAAAACTGGTTCGCCTCTCTCACTTGGGGCGGTACGCCAGGGCAGCCCAACAGCGTGCGCACCAACGAAACAAACCATCCGATAACGGAGCAATTCCTGCTACTGCCGAATTATCCTAATCCATTTCGAGGCCAAACCTATGTCAGCTACAAAGTGCCTGAGGCTGGCTTTGTTGAAGTGCACATCTACAATGCCCTAGGACAATTGGTGGATCAGATGCAACCAGGCTTACAACATACAGGATTACATACATTGCTCTGGCAGCCGGATAACTTGGGAGACGGTTTGTTTTTCTATCAGCTGCGCGTCGATGGCATCGTTCGGGAGACCCGCTCGGCAGTATTGCTCAAGTAGTCAAGGGATCAATGAAAAGAATTGAACTGACGATCTTCACGACCACCTTGCTGGAGTCCGAGAGCGACTTACAGCAGATCATTAGCAAAGTCAAGGGGACAAGGATGGTACATCGAAAGCTAGCATATCTATTCCTTGTGTTACTGACCTGGTCTTGCGACTCAAGCGAGCCAATTGAAGTGATCGAGGGTTTTGAAACGGCGACAAGAATCGATGCGGAATCCCAGACACAAGGCAACATAAGCCTCAGTGGAGAGCAGGACTTCTTTTCCTTTCAACTAGATCAAGTCGCTGTAGTTGATATATCGATCGATCCTGTTCCAGAAGATCAAACCTTGTTTCTCAGGCTCTTCGATGGAAGTAAGAAGCAAATCGCAGATACCTTCGGAGTGGACAGTTCAGGCGAAGACAACGGGCTAGCTCTCCATTTGACGACAGTGACACTGGAGGCCCAAGAGTACTTTGTTGCAATCTCTCAACATGCAGGGGAAGAAACTTCAGATAAAATGTACACCCTGAATATTGCGGTGGATACGAGAGATCAGAATGAGTACAACGATTCAATTGAGGATGCGACTGAACTTGCTTTGGGCCAAGTTGTGGTCGGCACCTTGAGGATGCCACATGATATCGATTTCTATGCGTTTAACTTACCCATGGCGGGAGCAGTCGATATATTAATGGATGAAGTTCCACGCACTGTGCCACTAGAGATCGTACTCTTTCAGAATGGAACCCTGTTGAGGATCTACGGAACAGGTTATGTCGGTGGATCCAGATACGAATATGATTATGTAGAAGAGGCCGGTCTCTATCACATTGCTATCAATTGTTTTGAAGGATGTAGCACCCCAGATGCATACACATTGCAAGTAAATTTAGACAGCTTAGATGAGTATGAACCCAACGATTTTTTTGCATTTGCAGCTGATATCAATCGCGGAGTCGAGTTAAAAGCGTATTTGAAAACGACGGACGATCGAGATTTCTACAAATTGTCGGTTGCAACTCGTACTGGTACTTTTATTCTTACGAATGAGTCGGATAAAACCCTGTTGTTTCAATTCTTTGATGCTAATGAGACACTTATCGATTCCTCAGAGGTCCGAGGTGGAAGGAGTCGACAGAAACGAATATCAAATCCCGCTTTGCCCGGTCTCGTTTATGTTTTGGTTACAAGAACTGGGATACAATCTAGAGCCCGCCTTCCATATAGGATCTTGATGACCGAAGCGGCTAGTTAGTCTTCAGTTTACAGTGGTCAGTTTCGATAGCTAGGTCTATCAAAAGCAACGCGAGTAGTGATTAAGGAAGATGTGTCTGCACATTCTGCTACTAGCTGGAGATCTAGATTTGAACACCAATTTAGGTCTTAGAGTGAATACTGCTTTTCTTGGCATATCGTCGAACTAGTACTATTCTATTCCTAGACTCTATTGTATGAGGGGACGAATATCCAAAAGGAATCAATCATGAAAAGAATTGAATTGACGATCTTCACGACCATCTTGCTAATGACCCTCGCGCAGGCCGGACTAGCGCAAGTCTTGCCGACCATCACCGACGCCGAAGTGCAACCCGTCTTAGCCCAGGCCTTGAGGGTGGGCGAGGCACTGGAATATATCGGAAGTCCTCTTTTAGATGTCGACAGCGACCGACTTGAGTCCCTCGCCGACCTGGCCCACGAAGAATCGACCCTTCTCCGAATCCAGGAGGTCCTAGACCCCTATGTCCTTGCCTATGTCGAGATCAACGCCGAGGGCAGAGTCAAAGTGGAGCGAGGCCCGGCAACAGCCCTCATGATGCAGGAAGGATGGACTAATTATTTGATCAAAGTGAATAACGGTGCCGGAGTCCGAGAGCGACTCACAGCAGAAAGCCCAAATGCCGAGCCCTCTTTCCATAAGTCTAGCAACGATGCCCAGATGCGGCCAGAAAATGCCATCACTCCGGGTCAACTCGATAATCGATTTATTGAAGCTAAGATCTTCGGTGGAAGGCCCCTGCAAAAAGAGCTGACTGGCATCAGCTTGGAGTACGCGGTGCTCCAGATCTTTAGTAAGGTCAAGGGCCAAAGGATGGTGAATCTTGGATTCAATGCGGGGCAAGGAAGCCAGGACATCGGTTTCCGCAACACCATCGATATTTTGTTTGACTCGAGGCCTGCGGTCAAGGTCAAGCTTGGAGTCGAGGACCACGATGGAGAGCCCACGATGGCCTCCTTTGTTTTCACGGACAAGGTGGACCGTGTCGATCAAAGGTCAAGAGAGGGGGAGTGGAGTGAGCATTATCGAGATAGAATTGCCAGCAATAATTTTGGCGATGGAGAAGACAGGATTCAAAAACTCACGGGAATCTACCCTTTGCCTTCACGGCGACAAGCCATGCGAGATGACTTTCCTGATTTCTTCTTTCAGCCTCAAATCTACCGAGCCGATGAAGAATACGTCCTTCTACCACCAGGCGAGTTTCAGGTGGTCTACACACGGGGTCCTGAATACATTAGCCAAGAGAAGACTATTCAAGTGCCTGAGGGCGTCGATTCTTTAGAAGTCGATTTCAAGCTCCAGCGTTGGATAGACATGGCCTCGCTGAATTGGTTTAGCGGCGACCATCATATTCATGCGGCGGGATGCAGTCACTATGAAAGTCCAGAAGAAGGAGTCAAACCGGAGGATATGTTCAGGCAGATTCGCGGGGAAGACTTGAACATCGGGGCCTCCCTGGCTTGGGGTCCATGTTGGTACTATCAGAAGGAGTTCTTCACGGGGAAGATTGACCCCTCATCGACCAGCGAAAATATTCTTCGAAACGATGTCGAGATTTCAGGATTTCCTTCCGCACATGCTGGGCACATCGTTCTCCTGGGTGTAAGTGAGGATGATTATCCCGGTACCTCTAAGATTGAAGAATGGCCAAGCTATACTGTCCCCATATTGTCTTGGGCGCAGAAGCAGGGTGCCCTGGTTGGATATGCGCACTCTGGATGGGGGCTAGAGCCCGAGGTGCCTACGACGGATCTTCCGAACTATGAGATGCCAAAATTGAATGGGATCGGCGCGAACGAATTCATCGTTTCGGTGGCGCTGGGAAATGTCGACTTCTATTCGCTCGGAGACACGCCGGCTCCATGGGAGCTGAACATGTGGTACCACAGTTTGAATAGTGGATTCGATGTGCGCATTAGTGGAGAGACGGATTTTCCCTGTATCTATGATGAGCGGGTCGGTCTTGCTCGGAGCTACGTGCAGGTCGATGGTGAACTTAGCTATGAAAGGTATCTCGATTCGATCAAGCGGGGGCGGAGCTATGTCACAGAGGGTCGATCTCACATCATCGATTTCAAGGTCGATGGAGAGGAGGTCGGTGTGGAGGATAGTCGCGTCAGTTTGTCGGGGCCTGCTAAGGTCAAGGTCACGGCACGGGTTAACGCGATGTTGGACGAGGTACAAAGTGAGGCGGGTAGCTTTATCGCTGGGCGGTCGCTGACGGAGCAGCCCTACTGGCATATCGAGAGGGCGCGTCTGGGAGAGTCGAGGGATGTTGAAGTCGAGCTTGTGGTAAATGGTGACTCAGTGGATAGGACAAAGATTAGCGCGGATGGGTCGTGGAATGATCTGTCCTTTGAGTATGAGATCGAGGAGTCGAGCTGGATGTCGCTTAGGATCTATCCAAGCTCTCACACGAATCCGATGTGGGTTGAAGTGGAAGAGAAGCCCGTCTCGGTCACCGAGAGTGTCGAATGGGCTAATAAGGCCGTGGACAAATGCTGGGAGATGAAGGAGGACTTGATTCGAGACGATGACAAGGTCGCTGCAAAGTCGGACTATCAAAGGGCGAGGGATGTCTATGAGTCGATTTTGGGGAAGTAGGCAGTCTTAGGCAGTGCTTTCCGTGTTCTTATTCCAGCTCTCAAAAGCATTTCTCGCGATTCCCATCTTTATGGCATGGGGCGAGATCAGACTCAGGTCTGTTTTGGCCACATTTGTTCGAGTTCTTGAAGCGCGACCACATCAGACGACCTATTTGATAGATAGCCCTATAGTTATTTGCTTAGGATCAAATGGAAGCTCCTGAACTGATTTGATCGTTCTTTATGGATCGATTCGAGGGAGTGGATAGATCTTCATCGATGAGATTGCAGGAATCTGAAGATGCCCGGCAATACAGAACATTGTATCATGAGTGACCAATCGCTATGTGATATGAGGGATACAAAAGATTCAACGACCCAATTAAAGAAAATCGTCCTTCTTCTTCTTGTTAGTTGTTTCGGATGTAGAGGATCTAACGCACCAGACGATCTCTATCCCATGGAATTTCTGCAGCAGGACGAGAAGGATGGAAAGCTCGTTCCTTTTGATTTGGACGGCGACGGCAAAGATGAAGCGGTGGCGGTTAGAGAAAATACGCGGACAGAATTAAGTGATGTCCTCATTTACTCGAATGACCTTACGACTCTGGGGCAGGCAAATTTCAGCGGCCTAATAGCTGGGGACGCATTTTTTCAAGACTATGATAATGACGAGATAATGGAGGTATTAGTACCTCACGTCGTTGATGATTCACTATTCGTTACCGTCGTATCCAGGACTGGCGAAAAACTAAAAAAGATATTTCTCACAGGAGGGAAGGATAGGATAGATCCTGATGGTACCACTTACGATTGGGATCCAAGCGTCCTAGAAATGGAAGTAGTTGAATCGACAGATGGCAAGGGAAGACGGCTACTATCGGTTTTGAATACTGGATACGCGATGTTGCCGCGTGGCGTTTTACTCCACAGTTGGCCGGAAGGCAGGAAATTGGACGAAGAGATTATTGGCAACGCGATAGGTAAGGGGAAGGTGGTTATTGCAGATATTGACGGAGACGGAAAGACCGAGGTGGCAGTAACAGGGGCAGCTTCTCGAAATGGCGCCAACGCCGGCGGGATGGGAGACGATGTGAATAGACTAGTCATTTTCGAATTAGACATCGGGCTCGAAATTGAGAGAGTTTTTCCATTGGGAACTGAGAATGCTTCCCTTATATATGGCGGCCCTAATGGTCTTGCGAAGAATTTATTAGTGCTTGTCTTATACTCAGAATTTTCTCCAGCTAGAGGAACGAGAATATTTCTTGTCGAATCAGAGCCCTGGCGTTTGCGTTTGTCTGACCAAGGATCCATCAATCAAAGATTTAAACGCCCCTTGTTCTTCGAATTTGAAAGAGGTTCAAATCCACGGATAGTATTTGCAAAGGAGCCCAATGAAATCTGGGAATACGATCTGACCACGAACTCGTCTAGTAAATCTACCGTTGGCCATGATCTTGATTATATCGTAAAGACTGGAGACTTAGATGGGGATTCACAAGAAGAATTGTTTACCGTTTCCAATTCCTCATCGACACTCTATTGGCAGGATTCAGACCTAGAACCGAGGGCAACTATATTTGGCTCCTCGCTTTCGATATTTAATAGAGGAGTGGGGCAGGAATCCTATCTGGCTGTTTTCAACGAGTCACGGGACAGGACAACATTCCATATTGCACATTCAACACCGTGGTACTTAATGAGAAAGTACAGCACCACCGGCGGTGTTATTCTATTTATTGTTTTGTTCCTATTTACTGCGAACCTTGCGGCAGTGGCCAGGAAGAAAGGAAGGAAATACGAGATAGCTACAAGGAGAAATAAAGAGGCACTTGCCTTATCAGACTCGTTGGCGATAAACAATCGGGACTTACTCAATAAGATACGAGAGTTAGAAAATCGTCTGAAAGAATTGGAAGAATTTGCATCTCTTAGCTCCGATGCAAGAGAGCATCTTCAAGAGAGTCTCACAGTCACCGACGAACTTGCAAACTCATTGGGTGCCGAAACTCAGGACGATAAGTCTGCAGAATCGTTTTCCAATGTCTTGCAAATTGAAACGGATTTAGGTATTAAGGATCCGGATTTCAATTCCTCAATGTTGGCTGAACGATTGGTGATGGGTACCCGGTCTCTTGAGAGGAAGATAAAATTGCTTCGAGGAGTGACACCAGGGCAGTATATAAAGTTGAGACGGATATCAAGGGCAAAGCAAGTCTTGTCGGAAGACACTTCCAAATTAGTCAAAGAAGTCGCATATGAAGTTGGGTATAGAAATCAGAATCACTTTAGCGCTGTATTTCGGCAGGAATGTGGTATGACTCCGACTGAATGGCGACTAAATTCTGCCATTGAGAAGCCTAATCTCTAGGCGAGCGCCGAAAGTCTTAGACAGAACGACAATGTCGTGTAGCGAGACTAAGTTGTCGCACTTCCACTAATGGAAAAACACGACTGATGATATACTGGGTGGTCACAGAGCTCTAACCTAACCACTCAGTAAAATGATTAGATCATTAGTTGTAATTGCATTTGTCTTGCTTTTCAGTACATCTGCCGAATCTCAGGATATCGAGACTGGAATTTTGGCTCATTATAAGCTTGACAATAACGCGTTAGATTCAGGAGTGAATCAATATCATGGACTCCTCTCGAATCCCGAACCACTTCCCATTGCTGATCGATTTGGGAATCTTGATTCAGCATATTTGTATGGAGGAAGCGAATACATCTTAACTACATTGTTTCCACAAGCACCATCTAGCGAGTCCAGAAGCTTTTCTTTTTGGATTAAAGCGGACGGTTCAAGTATCGGTAAGCAAGTCATCAACCTTGAAAAGCGACTTGCCCAGGAATTCGGATTTAGAATCCCGACCGTTTCGCAAGGTGGCGGGAACGGAGAAATATCGTTTATTCTCAGGGACGATTCCTGGACAACAACAATTGTCACTTCAAGTACTATTGTCGCGAATGATGAGTGGCATCATGTCGTTGGTGTGAGGGATGTACAGTCAGACCAACTCCTTCTTTATATCGACGGTCAATTGGACAATAATGTCGAAGATCTATCCGTCACGAACACAAATGTAAATGATACTAGAGCATTGGCGATTGGAGCAAATAACCATTCCTTCTATGGTCTTCGAGATCCATTCATTGGCGCGTTGGACGAAGTTCGATACTACGATCGAGCATTGACCGCGTTAGATGTTACCGCTCTATATCAAGAGGGAGAAAATAATCCTCCAATAGTTGATGTGTTTACAGCCCCACTTGAACCTGTAGACATTTCGGATCAACCCATTACCGTAAGTGCAACGTTTACGGATCCTGACGTTGGCGACAGTCATAGTGTAATATGGAATTGGGGCGACGATACCTTTTGTAATTCTGAATCCGATCCAGAATGCTCCGTCGACCAAGTAGTAGATATCGCGACCGGAAGCCACACCTATGATGAGCCTGGAGTATACACCTTGACCTTAACAGTAAATGATCTTGCCGGAGAAAGCGGGATGGGTACGTACGAGTTTGTCGTAGTCTACGATCCATCGGGTGGCTTTGTCACTGGTGGTGGTTGGATTACCTCGCCCGTGGGTGCTTATACTACCGATACAAATTTGACAGGCCCAGCGCATTTCGGTTTTGTCTCGAAGTATAAAAAAGGGGCGTCCATCCCGACAGGCCAGACGCAATTTCAATTCCAACTGGCCAACCTTAATTTTCACTCCGCAAGTTACGATTGGCTCGTTGTGGCAGGCCATAAGGCAAAATATAAAGGATCCGGTTCGATTAATGGTACCGGGGACTACGGGTTTATGCTCACAGCCACGGATGAGAAGCTAACACCCTCGACCAATGTTGACCTATTCCGGATTAAGATCTGGGATAAGATGGCGGGAGATGTCGTCGTTTATGACAATCAACTAGGTGATACCGATGATGCTGATCCGATGACAGCAATCGAACAAGGCAACATCGTGATTCACAAGGCGAAGAATGGAGGAGGAAATCTCGCCTCAGCTTCTGAAAGGGAATCGCCTGAGGGATATTCCTTGACACCGGCTTACCCCAATCCCTTTAATCCTTCAACCACCATCGCCTTCGAATTACCTAACGCTGAGCATGTTCGCCTGTCAGTCTACACGAGCTCGGGTAGAGAAGTCGGCCGCCTTGTTGATGGAATGCGAACTTCAGGTCAGCACCAGGTGGTCTTTGAAGCTGGAAATCTGCCAAGCGGGCTGTATCTCTATCGATTTGCTGCAGGCTCCTTTTACGCTTCGGGGAAGCTTACCCTTACTAAGTAGACACATTTCAGACACGGCGTACCCTTTATCGAATGGGTACGCTAGCTTTTAAGATGAACTGTAGGGTAGGAGTAAAGAAGGAAAAAATACGGGCAGCCGCCGGACCGCTCTGTGTCATCTCTACTTAATGGTTGCAAAAACGGAAAGAGTCCCAACTTCTTTTTGAAGTTGGGACTCTTGTTTCTTAGGCGATCCTATTCGCAGCTCAGTTCTACTTCATTAATGTCAAGCGCTGGGTCTGGGCGAAGCCATCGCCTGCCTTGAATCGTGCGAAGTAGATGCCACTCGGGAGTGCAGTGGCATCAAATATGACCTCGTACCTGCCTGGCTCTTTCGCTCCATCAAGCAGACGAATCACCTCCCGGCCCGCTGCATCGAATACTACTAGGCTGACGTGTGCAGACTCCGGCACGTTGTAGCCGAGTGTCGTCGCCGGATTGAAGGGGTTGGGATACGATCCGTAGAAAGCAAAGACATCCGGCTCGTCATCAAGGACCGCTTTATTATTATTACCGTTGCCGTTGCCCTTTTTGTGGATCTTGATCTGCCCACCGCCAAGGGCCGTAGACGGATCGTCGTTGTCGCTGGCGCCCATCTGGTTGTCATAGATCACTCCACCGCCAGACTCTTTGATCTTGATGCGGAATTTGTCCACATCGCCACCACCGGGCAGACTGCCGTCGATTGCGTTGACCTGGAAAGTGAAACCAGCATCGCCGTTTACGGTGCCATCTCCCTTATACATCGCCTTGGCCCCGGCTATTACAAGCCAGTTGTAACTCGTCGAGTGAAAGTTCAAGTCACCCGCTGTGAAGTTGAACTCGGTTTGTCCGGTCGGGACCGATGCTCCTTTCTTGTATTTGGAGACGAAGCCGAAATTGGCTGTGCCCATCGCATCATTGCAAAACACGGGGCAGGCACCAGCGGGCGAGTCGATCCACCCACCGCCTGTGACGAAGCCTTCGGCGGGGTCGTAGATAACGATGAAGGAAGTAGCCGTGGCATTGCCCGAGCCAAGGTCATCGTCGGTGACTTCGACAGTGACCTCGTAGACGCCGGACTCCGCGTAGGTGTGGTCTGGCCCCTCGCAGGTCGCACCGTTGATGGTGCCGACCTGCGAGCCGGTGCCGTCATCGTAGTCTATTGTGCATGTGTGAGTATCATTCGCGCCGGGGTCAGAGAAATCGGCGCTGACGCCAGTGATGAGTTGTTCGTTGATGTTGAGCGGGTCGGTCGGGACAGTGACGGCGCCCACCGTTGGATCGACATTGGCTACGTTGACCGTCGCATCGGCTGTAACCGTGTGGCGGTTCCGTCGTCAACGGTAAGGGTTGCGGTGAACGTTCCGTCATCGTCGCAGCTTAGGCTGGGGTTGAGGATCGAAGCGTCGGAGAAGGTGCACGTAACCGAAGTCGGGCTGGTATCAACCGACCACGACAAGGTCAAGGGGTCTCCGTCAAGGTCTAAGGCAGTCGCGCTGCTCAGCGCTATGTCTGCGCCCTCGTTACCGTTGTAAGGACCGCCAGCATCTGCCGTCGGAGGTACATTGACGGGATCGCCGTTCAAAAATAGCACCCAGACTGCGCCCCGGTCGAAGCCGCCATCATCATCTCCTGTCGCACCAACGGCCAAATCAGTAACCCCATCTCCATCAAAATCATTCAAAACACCGGCCCTTGTCCCGAACACGTCTCCGTCGTCTAACGAACCGGCGAAGCCACCAGTTGTAGAGCTGATTTTTTGATGTGACTTTACGGTTCCGTCTAGGTTGAGTAGAAGGATCCATATCGAACCTCGGTTGGTGCCTCCATCGTCATCCGTAGAAGCTCCAGCCGCAAGGTCGCGAATTCCATCTCCGTCTAGATCTCCAAGCCCATCCGCCGGCCCGAAAACGTCCCCGTCACTCAGCCCCCCTGTGAAGCTACCTTGCGTATCGCTGATCTTTACTTCGCTCTTTACAGTTCCATCACTGTTCAGGAAGAGCATCCAAATTGCACCTCGATTCAGGCCACCATCGTCGTCGAGTGCGCCACCCACCGCCAAATCGAAGATCCCATCCCCATCATGGTCGCCCAGGGGAGCGAGAGTGTTGCCGAAGAGATCGCTGTTGCTCAGGGGTCCGACGAAGCCTCCGGATGTAGCACTGATTTTTTGATGCGCCTTGACGGTGCCGTCGCTATTAAGGAATAGAATCCAAACCGCCCCCCTGTTTCCACCTCCGTCATCGTCACCGTGAGCGCCCACCGCTATGTCAAGCACACCGTCTCCATCTAGATCACCGAGTCGTGCAATGCTTACTCCAAACTCATCGCTGTTGGACAGGCCGCCACCAAATCCGCCACTGGTATCGCTGATCTTCTGGTGCGATTTGACGGTTCCATTTACATTCAAGAATAATATCCATACCGCTCCGCGTTGCGCCCCTCCATCATCAGCCTGAAGTGCGCCAACGGCGAGGTCTCCAATACCGTCACCGTCAAGATCTCCTAAAGAAGAGATGCTGAGGCCAAAATCATCGGTGTCATCCAAAATGCCTACAAAGCCGCCCTGTGTGTCGCTAATTTTCTGGTGCGACTTAACAGTGGCGTCGGCATTCAGAAACAGAATCCACACCGCCCCTCGACTATTGCCTCCATCATCGTCCTGAGGTGCACCCACAGCAATATCCCCAACACCGTCTCCATCTAGATCCCCGAGGAGAGCAATGGAATTACCAAACCGGTCGCCGTCGGCAAGCATGCCGGTAAAGCCGCCTTCTACAGCGCTTATCTTTTGGTAGGCTTTGACAGTACCCGGCTGGGCGTGAACGATTGACGTCGTTCCCAGAAGCATGACTAGTAATAGAAAAGGGCTAGCAAGAGAATGATTTGTTTTCATGGTCGATTGTGATTAATGATTAGTATCATAATGGAGTCACACTAGACTTCGTAGACCGACTTCGTTCTTAAAGGATGAGGCGGGCAGTGCCGGCACAGAACGTATTGCTCAGAATACCAAGGAACATGTTTAGGTGCCGAAATACAACACTTTTAATCGGCTTGGCATATGAACCTCAGAATACTAGTGTTTGGTAAATGTTAGTTATGGGCTGAATTCCCCCAGTTGACCCCTCATCGACCAGTGAAAATATTCTTCGAAACGATGTCGAGATTTCAGGTTTTCCTTCCGCACATGCTGGGCACATCGTTCTCCTGGGTGTAAGTGAGGATGATTATCCCGGTACCTCTAAGATTGAAGAATGGCCAAGCTATACCGTCCCCATATTGTCTTGGGCGCAGGAGCAGGGTGCCCTGGTTGGATATGCGCACTCTGGATGGGGGCTAGAACCCGAGGTAGCCACGACGGATCTTCCGAACTATGAGATGCCGAAATTGAATGGGATCGGCGCGAACGAATTCATTGTATCGGTTGCACTGGGAAATGTCGACTTCTATTCGCTTGGAGACACGCCGGCTCCATGGGAGCTGAACATGTGGTACCACAGTTTGAATAGTGGATTCGATGTGCGCATTAGTGGAGAGACGGATTTTCCCTGTACCTATGATGAGCGGGTCGGTCTTGCTCGGAGCTACGTGCAGGTCGATGGTGAGCTTAGTTATGAGAAATATCTCGATTCGATAAAGCGAGGGCGGAGTTATGTCACGGAGGGTCGATCCCACATCATCGATTTCAAAGTCGAAGGAGAGGAGGTTGGTGTGGAGGATAGTCGCGTCAGTTTGTCGGCACCTGGCAAGGTCAAGGTCACGGCTCGGGTTAATGCGATGTTGGACGAGCTGAAAGGGGAGGCGGGTCGCTTTATAGCCGGTCGATCGCTGACGGAACAGCCTTACTGGCATATCGAGCGGGCGCGTCTAGGTGAGTCGAGGGATGTGGAGGTCGAGCTTGTGGTGAATGGGGAGTCGGTGGATAGGACAAAGATTAGCGCGGATGGGTCGTGGAATGATCTGGCCTTTGAATATGAGATCGAGGAGTCTAGCTGGATGTCGCTTCGGATCTATCCGAGAGGGTGTTCAATTAAGTGTGTCAAGTTAATTATTATAACTTTTAACTTGGATATACAATGGAAGAGAAAAACGATAAACTCGATCCTTCATCTCCGGAGTTTGATTTCGAGGCTTTCAAGAAGGATGCCTATCGGAAGATGGTAGGCGGAGCGGGTCTGTTAGGTCCCGACGGAGCCTTTACCTCCTTGATGAAGAACTTTCTCGAGACCTCAATGGACGCCGAGATGGACGCTCATCTTTCTGAGAAGCCTACCAGGAACAGGCGCAATGGTAAGGGAAGCAAGCGCGTTAAGACCTCCATTGGTGAGGTCGATATTCGGACCCCAAGAGACCGGGATGCCTCCTTTGAGCCCGTTTTGGTACCCAAGAGAGAGCGAGTCCTTGGAGCTGATATTGAGGAGAAAATCATTCATCTTTATGCGCGCGGTTCTAGCTATCAGGACATAAGCGACATGCTGAGTGAGCTCTATGGAACGCACATCTCTACGGCCACGATAAGCCGGATCACAGACAAGGTGTTACCCCTAGTCCAAGAATGGAGCTCGCGTCCTCTAGAGTCTACGTATTGTGTCCTTTGGCTCGACGCCATACACTACAAGATTCGGCAAGAAGGCAAGGTAACGACCAAGGCTGTGCACTGTGTTATAGGGGTCGATCTGGAGGGGCAGAAGGAGCTCCTGGGCATGTACATGACCGAGAATGAGAGTGCTTCATTCTGGCTCCACGTGCTGACAGACTTACAGAACCGCGGTGTCGAACAGGTGCTCATTGCCTGTATTGACAACCTGACAGGCTTTGCAGACGCGATTGAATCGACCTTTGTCGGTACTGAAGTTCAACTATGCATTGTGCATCAGATTCGCAATAGCCTCAAGTTCATACCCTGGAAAGATCAGCGAGAGTTCATGAAGGACTTGAAGATGGTTTACAAAGCAGATACACTTGAAGCTGCAGCTCTGAATCTGGAAAAACTGGACCAAAGATGGGGAAAGAAATATCCCATGGTTATCTCTTCGTGGAGGAGAAACTGGGAGCGACTCACAGTCTACTTTAGCTATACCAGAGAAATTCGGAAAGTCATCTACACAACGAATACCGTAGAGAGCTTCCATCGTCAACTGAGGAAGGTCACCAAGACAAAGGGTGCCTTTGTGAGCGACACGGCCTTGATGAAACTTCTCTACCTTGCACAAGAGAAGATTACGGCCAAATGGACACGGCCGATATACAACTGGAAAAGTGCACTAGCTCAATTCTATATCAGATTTGAAACCCAACTCAAACCTGAACTAGGAGATTGACACACTTAATGCAATACACCCCTATCCGAGCTCACACACTAATCCGATGTGGGTTGAGGTGGATGAGAAAGCCGTCTTGGTTAGCGAGAGTGTCGAGTGGGCTAATAAGGCCGTGGACAAATGCTGAGAGATGAAGGAGGACTTGATTCGAGAGGATGACAAGGTCGCTGCAAAGCTTGACTACCAAAGAGCGAGGGTAGTCTATGAGTCGATGTTGGGGAGGTAATCAGATTTTGGTCGGAGATCTTGGAGGTCGTACTGGTGAATTCTTACCCGAGCAAGTATGAGCATAAGGGTGCACGCAGTCGAACTGTTTTTAATATCAGAAGAGGGGCATTGCGATTTGGTTGTTGAACCACAGCTTCAACGATGGGTGGTCGCCCTATGATGAGATGGCGAATGCGCCGAATGAGATTGGAGTCGATGGGAATCTGGTCGGCGAGTTTGAGATGTGTCTGTTTGAAACTATTTACTAGCCAACTCACGTGCGATAACCAACAAATTGCTGGTTTGAGAACGTAGTTTCAACCGAATATCGACGCATGTTTCGGTCGAATGCTGAAGGCTAAGTTTTGCTCGCGTCGTATGAGCGTATAAATTGCGAGTGTCGTTCAGTGACTTGTTGCTATCGTCCGTATGACAGAATTTCTTTAGTTCAGACAAGAGGCCTTCATCGAGTTGCGCATCCCGTAGGACACTGAGCAATATTCTCCACCTAGTCCTTGTATCGTATCCCCTCATGAAGTTGGATTTCATATGGTCGAAGAATTTATCTTCACTAGGAAAAACATCAACAGTTTTCTGAACGTCTTTGGCACGGTCACGGACCATGTTTTTTACCTTATCGGCGATGGCCGACCTTTGATCTCGGTTCAATAGTTCCCAGGCGCTCTCAAATACGTCCTTCATTGTTGCGTCTATTTCGCTTACACCCTCCATCAACATTCCACGAGTTCTCTTTGTAGTTTGCTCTTTATTTAAAAGACTCTTAACAACATCTGTAATTTTGACGATCAGGTGGTCTCTATCAGCGATGTAAACGCCATCAAGACTCCTCTTCCTGACGGCGTCCTTAACAGCGTCAATTCCTGCGGAGGAATAGAAAATAACTGGAAGATAAACGTTGCTTGATTTTCGTATTGATTGAACTAGTTCGTCTCCACCCAGTCCTGGCATATGAAAATCGACAATGATCAAATCCAATTCACTATTGTCAAGATATTCATGAAAGGCGGCCGTTGGTGATTCTCCATCTGTGCCCGCCACGAAGTTTATTATCGTTTCTATTCCATATCCATCGAGCAAATCAGTTACGTCAGCCTGATCAGGTTCAGTCGACGTTTCATCGTCATCAACCCAAAGTATTGTGTATTGTGTGTTCAATTTTGGAATATCAATTTGACAGAGGTACCGCTTTCTGGCAAACCGTTTATGCGCACGTCCCCTTTCAATCCTTGCACTATTTTCTGTATGTGATTTAGTCCAATTCCCGAACCTTTTGTTGTAGAGATTCCTTTTTTAAAAAGCTCGTCTGGTAGATATCTTGTTGTCAAGCCTTTACCGTTATCCTCAAAATTGATTATGACACTATCCCTTTTCTTCTGAATAGAGATAACTAATTTATTGGCCCCCGCTTTTCCAGCATTGCTTACAATGTTGTCAATTAACATGGACATTTCAATTGGTCTAAACTTTCTCCGAATACTAATATCTTTAGGATTAACGAAATCAATCTTCACATTCCAACTTAATAAAACGTCTTTAAAGTTACCCAGATACTCTTGGATATACTGAACTAGATCGTCAGTAATTGAGTTGGTTGAAAGATCGAAGTCTGCCTTGGATGCCAGCTTCGTCACATTCCTGATTTTATCGATTTCGAAAATCCCAAATTCAAGTTCACTAATGAGCTTTTCCTTCGAATGCAATTCTGGATTTTCTCGATGCTTTCGAACGACTCTGTCATATCGTTTTCTGAGACTGCCAGCAACGAGTCTTACTTGATGATGCAGCTGCATTATACGTTCAACGTCAGTGCTACTTTCCAGCTCTGCAAATATTCTGCGTTTGGTTTCTACTGAGAGCTTTCTTTCAAGATTTTTATTGGTCTTTTCCTTTACCTCAAAGTCTTTTGCAACTCGACTAATGAATTTTGATACATCGCGTTTTTCAGAAGGCGACAAAGAGTCAATTGACTTGTTCTCGGTTCTTTTCACCAAAGCCGATGACACGGCTTTAAACTTTTCACGTTTCTTACCTGATAACTCCCCTAAATAAGGGAGATTAATACTGACATCAACTAGGTGTTTTGAAGGAGTTCGAATATTAATTATTGAACCTAGTTCTTCCAAAACATGTCTGTTCTCCTCCTTGTAATTGAACTGTCCATCAAGCAATGCTTCTTCACCAGAACCTTTGACAAATCTCTCGATTCTGTCCCAATCCAAACCATCCACGACAAATTTTTCAAGTTTTCGCATCAGTTTGTGGAAATAGCCATAGAGTTTGAGATTGTCTAGAGAACTATTAATGATTCTGTTTGGGGAAGTTAATTGCTCGAATGCTTGATTGCTTACGAGTCCTTCCCTGCTTGACACTGGGCTGAAAGTTTCAGTTTTGTCTCTAATTTCGAAAAAACCAACAAGGTCTCGGGTCCTAAAGAACCTTTTGTTGCCCTGCAAACCTCGTCTATCAATTCCTAACCAATCGTCACCCTCTGATCCGTAAGGAAAGACCCGAAATCCATTTAGAAAAAGGAAAATTGAACCAAATTCAACCGATCTGTAGCCCGTTCTTCGTTTGAAGAATGCTTTTGCAGGCTGATTTAAGAAATAGATCTTAACAGAAATATTTCTCAGCTCGCTATAGGGATTTCGTTCCACGGAATTAAAGATCTCCTCTCCATCATGCTTAAGACAAACCCTTAGGGTTTTTCCATTCTCCTCAATTTTGGAAAATATCGAAGTTGTTCTAAACTCTAGATCTTCAAATATCCGATTTTCTATTGGTTGGTTTACCTCATGATGAGGATCAAAGAACGCTGAAAGTAATGTAACTTTGAAATTAAGGCTGGGATCGATGATAAATCTCTCCAGTTCCTTCCTTAGGGAGCGTAGCTTGTCTAAGCTCCACTCGCTTCTAAGATTGGAAATACGGAGTATCGTACCTGATTTGAATGCCTTCAGTCCTGTTGCAGCTTTAAATTCGGGCGTCGAGAGGGATTTAGCACTTGCTTTAATATTGCCGATTTCCATCTTTTCGTCATCAACTTCGAACTTACTCCAGTCAATGCTTAGCGAAATAAACGTCTTGCCACTTTTCCTCGTGTAAAGTGTGAGTTCCTTGCCTAGTCGGTCGCAAGAGAACCTGCCAATTCCTTTGTTGCCAGCATATATTTTACGGGAATTTATACTGTTCTTCTTGTGGGAATAGGCAATGTTCAGCCACTTGTACTTTATGTCTTCCATAGACATTCCCTTTCCGAAGTCAGAAATAACGAGAACCGGTTCTGCGGTTTCGGAATCAACTTGGAAGTCAATCTTCACTGACGATGACCCAGCATCCTTAGAGTTCTTTATTAACTCAATTATTGCAATGTAGTCGCTAATAATAAGCCCCTTTCCGACAACATCTTTGAGTCGAGCGTTGGCTATGAAATTAACTAATTCAATATTTTCATCTTCCGGTGACATTTTTTATAGTTTAATTAGCATCTCGCCGAGCGCCTCACTCAGGAGAGGCGGTACAGCATTTCCTACCTGAGTATATCTCGGACACTCTACTCTTCGTCTCAGGCCACCGGTTGTGTATTTGCCTTCAAAGTGAAATGAGTCGGGAAAGGACTGGAGTCTTGCATTTTCTCTAACTGTTAAAATTCGTGGTTCGTTATAGTGAATCATGTCGTCAGGAAGAGTTGTCACCGTCCTCGCAATCTTGGAAGGGTGTAATGGTGTTAACGAATGTTTTTTCAGATTGTATTTCTTTCGATTCTTTGGTGAGAGCGAAGATCCTCGCTTGCATTCCTTTTGAATCTTTCCAAACCTTGAAATAGTTTCTGGGCGATGATTGGGCAGTCGCAAACTATTCGGTGAAAATGTTGGGTCGAGGCCTTTTCTCATCAATGCTTGATATTTCGACAGGTGTCGTCTTCCTGTGTACTGAATTTGTTTAAAATTTGGATTGTCCTTGTAGGGAACGAGTTTTTGTCTCCTAATTTCCAAATCCCCAATAGCTTCTTTCACCGAGACGAATTCTGAATCAAGACCTCGTTTCTTTCGAAATGATGCAGCCCCTTCCAACATAGATTGAAAAGGAGATATCGACGAATCGTCTTTGTCTATCCGGACCGCTATTAAGATAAATCTAGGTCTCGGTTGAGGAACTCCGAAAACTGATGACTGGACCACCGAAGAGTACACTTTGTATCCTCTAGATGAAATGGTTTTGATTTTTGATGCAATGACTTCTGAATACGGACGGGTGTTTTCAGTGAATCTTCTTTGTATACCGCATACGTTCTCAAGCAGAATATATTTAGGCTGAATCAGCTTTACGATGTTAAAGTAGTCTTGAAACAGTGTATTTCGTGGATCATCAGTTGCACGAAGACCTGCGAACGAGAACCCCTGACAGGGTGGGCCACCAACTACTAACTTTATATTGCCTCGTAACTGGCGTAATTCCTTCTTGTGATTCTCAAGCAATTCAGAGGTTGACATTGCTTTATGTTCTAACCAGGAGGGCCAGTTACGAGAAAAGGATGTCTTTTTGCCGCACAAATTCCTAGAGTAAGTTGCGAAAGCGTCCTCGGATTTTTCAATTGCGAATTCGCCCTTCCATCCGGAATTAATCAATCCAAGCGAAAGGCCTCCACAACCAGCAAATAAGTCAATGAAATTATTGGCCAAAAGTAATTGAGCTTACAGTGTGTTTGATCGAATTAGATAGAATAAGTAGTAGCAATGCCTATCGACAACCAATTGCATGAGAGAAATCGAGAAATTTATAATTTTTCATAGGAGAGAATATTGTTACCTCATAACAAAGAAAGAGTCTTTGGTTCTTTAATGTGGTCATTTGTCCGGCGATATGGCATATTTAACTGAGATCCATTTCCGAATACAGTAGGCTCAAGATTATTCGATAATGACTCGCATGACTATTTCCAGCGAGCTCAATTTTAGGATTCAGAATCTTATTGAGTCCCAGAATTATTAATTGTTGCCGAATGAAGTCTGCAGGAGGAGGTGGCGGCGACCATTTTCGCGTGAGGACTTATTGGCCTTTCAACAAGTTCAGTTACAGCCTCTCATGAATTTAAAGAAGAATTTATTTCTCTTAGATTAGAGCCACTCAATACCCCCACTCCTCATGAGCCACAGGTAGCTCACTAAGAGTCTTCCGATGCTGTCGCCATTTCGGCATGAACCGATTCATGAGTTCAATGAAGCGCTCATTATGATGACGCTCATGAAGGTGGATGAGTTCATGCGCGATGATGTACTCCAGGCAGATCGTCGGTTTCTTGGCGAGCTCCAGATTCAACCAAATGCGCTTGTTATCTATGTTGCAGGCACCCCACTTCGTGCTCATACGCCTTACTCCCCAGCTTTTGGCCTTCACTCCGATGACCTTTTCCCATTGCTGTATCAACTCAGGAAGTAGGCCTTTCAATTGAGAACGATACCACTCTCGCATCACACGCGTTCGCGTTGCTAGGTCATGGTTAGGACGAATGGTCAGGATCAACTTCTTATGACCCTTCTTTCGCACACCATTTCGCTTTCCCTCTTCAAGCTCCAGTATGTATCGCTTTCCGAACAGATAGTGACTCTCTCCACTGATGAACTCTCTTGGGCTCTCACGTTCTTGCTCCTCGAAATTCTTGATATGCTTTCGCATCCAAGAGATCTTGGAAATGGCAAACAAGCGAAGTACTTCCTCATCGGTCTTGTTTGGAGCAGACAAGCGCAAACGGCCCGTCGGAGGATAGACTGCGAGATGCATGTTCTTGATGTCCTTGCGGACCACATCTATGCGCAGGTCATTGATCTGTATGTGTTCTTCAATAATCACGTTGCGCTTTGATGATGGGCATGATGTCATCGGTGAGGTCATCGCTGCCTAGCAACTCATTCACCGCCAGTCTCAACTTCTTAAACTTTAAGGGATGATCACGCCACCCATCCAACTTGCTGCTCTGGATAACACTGTCAAGAGCAAGGGCTAGCGTTGTGTTCTTTTCTAGATTGTCGTACAAAGAGCGTTTAGCGCCTGTATCCAAAATGCTTGGATAATCTGCAGAACTTGGACGGCTTACCTGCTCTGCCAATTCTTTGATACGTTGGAGATATTCTGCGTAAGCCTCTGTGTCTTCCTTGCGTTGCTTAATGAGTTCTTCCAGCAAGGCGCTCATCCTATCGTAAAAAACAGGGTTGGTCTCTCGCTCCTCAATGATCACCTTGCGAACATTGTTCTCTATCGTCTCGCACATGGCCTCTCGCTTGCGCTTGTCTGTGTAAGGAATGTCAGGCTCTGATATGTTAACGATGAGGTCGATCAGCGAAGCGTTCTCGAAATAAGAGATCGTCTTGCTGCGCTCTGCATCGATGTACATATCCATCAATTGACGCATGCCTGGCTCGAAGCGCTTGAAGTCCAAATGCTCGCCACTGGCAAGTTTGATGGCATCGCGCATGTCTGTATAAAACTTGACATCGATTTTGATCTGCTCGATCTCTGCCGCGGTGTACTTCATCTTTTGCAGGTCGTTGGCGACATTCGCAAAAGCCCGAATGAGTTTCACCACAGACTTGTACATTCCTATTCTGCGGTCCTCATGGTCTTTCAGGTCCAGGGGCTTGGAAGTATCCCCACAGAAGTAACGGATAAAGGCTGGCTCATCCTGCGGATGCACGGGCTCACAGAGAGCCTTGACAGTTTCCAATGCGCTATCGAGCCGTTCCTTTCCGAGTTCCAGCCGGTCCCTCAATAGGCCCGTTACATCTTCCTCGTCGTATTGGTCAAAGGCTTTGGAGGTATAGTCGTTGATGGAATCTTCCAGACTGTTAAAGAGGTCTTTGTAATCGATGATGAATCCGTAGTCCTTGCTCTCATCATCCACGCGATTCACGCGGCAGATAGCCTGGAATAATCCATGGTCGCGCATACTCTTGTCGATGTACAAATAAGTACAACTCGGGGCATCAAAACCTGTCAACAGCTTATCGACCACGATGAGGAGTTTCATGCGCGCAGGCTCCTTGATGAATTGTGCTTTGACCTCTGCTTCGAAATCCTCTACACTTTTGCCCTTGAGCATTTCATTGTAGATGCGATACTTGGCCAAGGCATCGGTATCTCCTTCTCCCGTTTCTTCTCCCTTGATATCGCCATGATGGGGTTCATAGCTGGTAATTATGGCGCACTCTTTGAAGCCCGCCTGCTGGAATAGGTCGAAATAGCGACAGGCCTGGTATATACTTCCGCTAACCAACAGCGCATTTCCGGAGCCATCCGAGAGTCGTGGCTTTACTTTGAAATCCTTGATAATGTCGAAGATGATCCGCTCCAATCGGCTCTTGGAACCGAGCACTTTCTGCATGGTGCCCCACCGGATCTTTAGCTGGGCCTTGGCCACATCGGTCAATCCCTTGGTCTCAATGTCGAACCATTCATCTATGCTCTGCTGGTCCGTGATGAACTGCTCCACATCCCGCGCTTCGTACATGAGATCGAGCACCACACCATCCGCAACGGCCTCATCAAAACGATAGGGCGTGCCAATGTATCTGCCAAAGGTCACGATGCTACTCTCTTTGTCTCTGTTGAGTAAGGGAGTACCCGTGAAGCCGATAATGAGCGCATCAGGAAGGATGGTCTTCATGGCTGCATGCAACTTGCCCGACTGGGTGCGGTGACATTCATCCACAAAAACATAGATATCGCCTTTGGCCTTGAAGTCACTGCCCAAGCTCTTTTTGAGGTCTTCGATGAAGGCATCGATGTCGCCCTCGTCATTGGCTCGGCCGAATTTGTGAATCAGACTGCCAATGATGTGGTCTTCCTTCTTGTTGAGTACCGAGATCAGGTCAGCGCCCGAAGTGGTGCGTCTTATTTTTTCTTCTACACCTATGTATAGTTTTTCTATCTGATCGTCCAGCTCTTCCCGATCGGTGATAATGAGGATTCGACTGTCCGTGACATTCTCCAATATCCACTTACTGAGCCAGAGCATGATGAGGCTCTTGCCACTTCCCTGTGTATGCCATAGCACACCTCCCTCACGATCAAGTACACGTTGCTGTGCTGCTTTGACCCCGAAAAATTGATTGGGGCGGCAGAGCTTCTTAACGCCTTTGTCAAAAACCACGAAATCGTGTACGATCTCGAGAAAGCGATCTTTGTTGCAGAACTGGCTCAGGTGTTTGTCGAGGATATAGTCGAATTCCTCTTCGCTCTCTTCCTTCCAGGTGAGGTAATGCTTCTCACTTGTCTCGATGGTACCATAGCGCATGCCTTGAGTATCGTTACCCGCCATGCAAAGCTGCATGCTTGGGAAAAAGCGCTCAATAAATTCGGGTTTCTGATTATCCAGATTCTGACGGATACCCCATTCCACCCCTTTGCGGCTGTTCTTGAGTTCGATCACTCCGAGGACGATGCCATTCACGTATAGCACTAGATCTGGTCGCTTGTCGTGTATGCTTTTTACCGTGACCTCTTCCGCAATGCCGAAGTCGTTGTTGGAAGGATTCGTCCAATCAATGAGTTGAACATCTTCCTTGAGATCACGCTTTTCCTCTTTGGTATTCACCCCATAGCGAAGCATGGTATATACCCTCTTATTGGCCTCATACAGACCGCCTGAAACCGCACAGCTTCGCACCAATTTCTCAATGGCCTTGTCCGCTAATATCTCACTATAGCCTTGACGCAGAAGGTAGGCCTTGAGCCGGTCCGATTCGATTGGGAGAACTCTATCTCCTTCTTCCCAATTTCCCAGATAGGTATAGCCGAGCTCCTCCGTGAAAAGCTTTATCACACGATTCTGCGTCACACGTTCTGATTTACCGATTTCAGTTTTCTTATCAGACATGCTCCTTCAACTCTGCATTTTGTCCAAACGCACACCGTTCAGCTTCCAAGTCTCAAATGCAAGTTCCAGTAGGATCGCCTGTCGCTTGGTGATAGAGTCTTTATTCCATTCTCTGAAGCTATAAGCCAGCTCCTCCTTGGTTCGATTTAGTGCTGTGTCTTTTCCAATATGATAATCATGGTGCAATAGACATGCGCTAAGCACATCTGACTTCATGTATTCCGATTGCTTTTGCGAGAACCAATTACCACCAAGGTCATGGACCTTGTTCAGGGCTTGATTGATGTTGCTTTCTATAAGTGTCGTGTTTCCTAGCTTCTCGATCTCATTCTTGTACTCCTCCATGTCCAAAAATTCATCTGGTATCTTCCTATCCTTGGGAGTTTGAGGCAGAATATGCTCGACCTGCTTTCCATGGTGGAAGTCATGGTTGATCGATTGTAGGCCCGATTTCAGTCTGAGTGTATTCTCGAGCATACCTAAGATGAACCGTTCCCGATATGCTGGACTATAGTCATTCCTTCGAATCGTGGAGAACTTCGATCGGAACGTTCCAACCAATTTTTGGAGATATGGAGTCATCGACGATCGAAGCACATCAGCAATTTCTTCTTTGGTCTTCTTATTCCGAAGCTTCAATGCCCAATCAGTGAAGAGGGCTTCATTTCGTTTCGCCTGGATTTTAAGCGAATTGCTGAAAAAGAAAAAGCTTTCCAACTGAGAAGCGAGGTACTCTATCTCACTCTTAGCCACTTGAGGATGCAGTGCTAGGAGCATAATTAAATGCTGACGTGATCGGTACTTATTTACAAATCCGATCCTGGTAACCGCTGGATAGGTGCTTTGATCGCTCAAGCTCTCCGTTGCAAGAATCAGGTCACTATAGCGTTTGGACATCGCTTCTAGTTCCTTGGCAAATACCAGAGGAGAGTTCTCATAATTTGTAGAACCCTTTCCGTCTTTGGAAATGATCCACTTATAGATGCTGTCCTCTCGAATTATTCCATCATGGTATCGTGCCATTAGAAAATAACGAAGGATTCTGAGTGGCTTGTTATCCTCCTTACATGCAAGGAGATTGGCATTGATAGTCTTCCAAATGTCCTTGATCTTATTGAACTCGGACTCCTTGGCCTTGCTGAATAGGAGGTTCTTAACGAGATCCATGGCGTTCAAGCCTACGCCTCGTTGATTGATCGTTTCGAAAATTTTCAATGCACTGCTAAGCGATTCTGACTTAATCACAACAAGCTCTATGGCAGTCAGAAAGTACTTACAATTGTTTACCAACTGCGTAGCACCTTCTTCCGCGATGGAGTTATAGTATTCTTTGAGCTGGTCATAGTCAGCGCTCATCTTCAAAGTGGAAGGGCTGTGGTCTGCTGTAAATGGCCTGTCGAGAATTACATGTTCCAAATAGCCATTGCTCTCCTCATATTGAAGTTCGAGGCGCATCTGATCTTCATCAGTTTTTGTATCAAAGTCAGAAAGAAAGGAGCCGATCTTCTTCAAGTAATTTTTGCCTTTGTTATCGAGCTCTGACTCTTTGCTTTTGAGTGACTCACGCATAGCACAAAGACTGAGCATTATTGTTGTGAGTCGCTGCTGGCCATCAATTACATCGAACTTGTTTCTGTTCTTTACGATTATAATGGATCCAATAAAATAACCAGTTTGCTTGTTAGCATTTGGGTCGTATTCATTGTCGATATCTGTAATGAACTGATCTACTTGGTCATCGGCTTCCCAAACATATTCTCGCTGATAATCCGGAACGACGAAGAAGTAATCATCGAGATCCAGCACATTTCTGACTTTGGCGTCTATTAGCTCCATAATCTATTTATTTACACCAATCTCTTTCTCCCCGTCAATAGATCCTGCATCATTCCTTGCTTGAGGTGACGGGTTTTGGTGAGTTTTTGTTCGAGCAATCCTAACTCAATATCCATGGATTGTATAGTTTTTCCGATTGACTTCTGTCCTCCAACTGATGGTGGCATGGGGATATCCATCTCAGCTATCATGTCTCTTCGAACTGAATCTACAGATGATTTTGCTGTCATAGCCATTACTCGATCGAAGAAATATTCTGAGAAATAGTAATAGAAATACGTTATGTCAACGGTATTGCTGAAATTGTGCATCAAGTATACTCGTTGGTGATAGTCAAACTTGCCATTTACTAGATGGAATATTTTTCCGACACCCACGCCATCTCCAGAGGTAATCACTCCAGGACCATCGAAGGAATACGAATCGATTCTCTCGATCTTATTCGATCTCACGAAAAAAGGATACTTTCCAGTCTCTATTCTATTCTGGGTGTCTTTATCGCCTGTGCGAATGGAACAGAAAGATTCTACGAATCTCTCCACCCACCTTTCCTTGGGCCTCAACAATTCCTGCATGGCTCCTTGCTTGATGGCCTTTTTCTTTTCGATGAGGCGCTCTAGACTGCGGATCATCGCATCCATATCGCTCAGCGCCTCGGCTATGGCCTGCTGCTCGTGGAGCGTGGGGGGGAGGGGAATTGTAATTTGTCGCAAAGTTGCAATCGACAGTTCAAACCTTGTTGTCCCAACAGTCTTTTTGGCAATTCGTTTTTGCATGAAGTCGGATTGAAGCATATGGAAGCAATAGTCGGAATAGACCTGTTCCGAAAGTCTTATTCGAGCTAAGTCACGACTAATATTTCCGACAAACTGAGCTGGCACAACACCAATTTTGCCCATTGACCCTTTCACTGAGATTAGAATGTCTCCAAATTTTACCCGACTCCTTTTATAGTCCCTTTCTCGCTCAACAGATGAATAGTGAAAATTTAACTTGAAGTCTGCCGTTAAATCCTTGATCGCCAGTACTGGCACTCCGTTGGAGTCATGAGGTCCAACTTGAACAAGGCCGTAACAAATAGGCGCATTTTTGTCAACTATTTCAGCAAGTGGTTTCTGAACCCATTCCTGATGTGTCATCTGGGCATCTTTTCCCGGAGTACCTTTTTTTGTTTCCGACTGCACTAATTCCATACGTATCCCATTTGCTGTAAGTGGCCTTGCACTTTTTCTTCTATGCCTGCTAGTTCCACTTGCAATTCGGGTAGGGTGGAGTGGTAGCGCTGGGTCAATTCCTTGATGCGGGAGCTCAAGCGTTGTGAGATGCTGTCCACTTCTTGGACTATGCTCTTGCTCAAGGTCGCACACCATTTGTGTTGAACTACCAAGTCCTGCACTTCGTCCGTACTCAGTTTGGGGTATTGGGCTAGGGCTGAATTGTCTAAGGTTTTCTCAGCATCTTTGAGGGTTTTTTTAGCCGTGCTCAGTTCTTCTTGCGTTTTCAAATAGTCCTGCAAGAGGGCGATTGCCTTAAGGTTTTCCACTTCGGGGTCTTGCTTCAATGCCTTAGCGATCAGCGCATCGGTCTTGGTAGCCAAGGTCTTGATCTGCTTTCGGTGGGCCGCAATTGCCTTTCCTGCTTCCATCCATTTTTCCAATAGGACAAAGTCTTCTTCATAACCGTTCAAGGTTTCCATTTTGGCCTTCACGGCTTTCAGAATGATGCTGCCTCGGTTGTTCTTCGACCCATCCAAAACGGTCTCGTTTTCCAGTGCTTTCTTATCGGTAAGAGCGTCTTCCAATTCCTCATTCAACCGTTCTTGTTTGCGCAATAGGGCGGTGTCGAGCTGGGCCAAGGCCAATTTCTTGAAAGAGTGCAATGCCGCTTTGGCCTCGCTTGTTTTGCTCACTTCGTAGAGGGTATCTTCTTCTCCACCATGTTCCTCTTCCATCTCGCTGAGCGTTGCGCTCAGTTGCTCTTGGTGCGTGTTCAGTTCCTGTACCAGTGCCGCCTCCCCCTGTAGGTAATGCGCTACGATGATCTCCTTGGGCAGTAGGTCGCAGACCCATCCTTTGTCTTTTTCCTTACCGTTTTTCTTCTCAATGATCCGGCGCACTTCGGCCTTCCAGCCATCCTCGACAAGGATGTATAAATCATCCTTCATGTTCGCATTCCACTGGTCGAGCAGGTGCTGGTAGATGGCATAGCGGTCTATGAGAGCCCTGTCTGTATAGCGCTCGAGTAGGTCCTCGCTTAACTGGCGTATGAAGTCTTTGGGGCGTGTCTCTTCGCTGATGCCGCGCATGAGGAAATCGTTTGCCTGTTCAAATCGCACATATATCTCATCGCATTCAGTCTGGTAGGATTCGAACTCTGTATGGCTCAATATGCTACTTTTGATCTCCCGCTCGTCCACATTCAATTGTAGGAATCCGTCGCGTAAAGGCGAAAATAGGCTGCTCCTCAGGGAGGGGATGATCTCCCAATAGTCCTGCAGGGCATCCACATCGGCCTGTGGTATGCCGCCCTGGAGATGCGCAGCGATGTTCTGGAGGTCCTCGGCCTCCTGCGAATCGATATAACGCGGGATGTTGAGGTTGTATTCATTCTTCTCTATCTCCTCAAAAGGAACGAAGCGCGAGTACTTGTCTTTCTGCTCCTGTTCATTAAAGGTGTCGACGATGCGATGTATGTCGCGCTCGCGCAGTCGGTTCTTGGGGCCGTCCTTCTTATAGCCTTTGCTAGCATCCATCATGAAGATGCCTTGGCGCTCATCGCAATTCTCTTTGTCCAATATAATGAGACAGGCGGGTATGCCCGTGCCGTAGAAGAGGTTGGCCGGTAAGCCGATGATGCCTTTGATGAGTTTGCGCTCGATGAGGTTCTGTCTTATGCCCGCTTCGGCATTGCCACGGAACAGGACACCATGTGGTAGAATGATCGCACCTTTGCCTGTGCTCTTCATGCTCGCAATGATGTGAAGCAGGAAGGCATAGTCCCCGTTTTTGTCCGGTGGGACTCCATAGCCACGGAAGCGATTGTACTCATCGTCCAAGGGCGAGATGCCCGAGCTCCAGGTGTTGGTGGAGAAGGGTGGATTGGCTACGACATAGTCGAAGCGCTTCAGCGTTCCGTCTTCATTCTTGAATTGCGGATTGGTTATGGTATTCCTTCCTTGAATACTTGCCTCTGGGTGTCCGTGCAACCACATGTTCATGATGGCGAGACCTTTCGTCACATTGTCCTTTTCCTGTCCGTAGAGCGTAAGTCCATTCGCGCTGGCTTGTAACACCTTCATCAACAATGAGCCAGAACCACAGGTGGGGTCATAGGCCGTGAAGGAAGGCGTTTCTGCCCTGTGCACATCGATGATCTGCGCCATGATGCGCGAGACCTCTGCTGGTGTATAGAACTGACCTTTGCTCTTTCCACTTTCGGTGGCAAAGTTGCGCATGAGGTATTCATAGGCATCGCCTAGAATGTCATCATCATCAGCTCGGTTGTTCTTAAAGTCCAGAGCGGGATTTTCGAATATCCCAACTAGCTTCGTGAGTAGGTCTACCTTCTCTTTTCCACTACCGAGTTTGTCATCATCGTTGAAGTCGGCCAATTCCATGGAGCCTTCCAATCCATTGGCAGCGAAGAGCGGTCGCAGGATCTGCTTGTTGATCCGGTCACCGATGTCGGGCTGGTTCTTCAAGGCTACCATATCCTCGAAGGTGGCCCCTTCTGGCACTTCGATGATGTCGTTCTTGTTGGCGTACTTGTCACTCACGTACTTCACGAAGAGCATGGTGAGTACGTAGTCCTTGTACTGGGTAGCATCCATGCCACCTGTTGCGCGCAGCGCATCACAGGATGCCCAAAGAGAGGAATAGAGTTCGGTTTTTTTAATTGCCATTGGACGAAGTTAGAGGGTCGCTAGATTAGTTCTGAGGGAATCAGACAATAAGAATTACTAGGATCGATCCAAACCTTCAACTGCGAAAATTATGGATTGTGGCCACAATACCATGCGCAGTAGCGAGAACCAGACCAGCACCGGCTTGGAGCACTACACTCCTGAGTTGTACCAGCAAAAATGTGACACGGTGTTATTATATGTTTACGATAGCTATCAGGGTGAAAGAAGGAGTGTATATCTGCAGTGGACAGACAACGCGAAACTGACACCCATTTGAGGACATTACGAGTCGACGGACTTCGCTATCCTCAAAATGGAAATTCTGGGGTATTACAACGAAACCGATCAGATCAAAGCTCAATTTGGTCAGAATGAATACCAAAAAGCCCTACCAATTTGACCTCTCTAATTCTGAACGTGTTGTGAGTAGGTAGATTTTCGGAGAGGTTTTTATCAACCTTAATAATTGTCTCTCGTCTTGCAGAACAGTTGTGATCTAAAGTCTGCATAATCTTGTATTCTGTGGTTTTTCGGTCCTCACTTCTCAATTCCAACGTTAGCTCTACTTTCATTCTAACTATCATGAATGAAGAACCGTTATTGATTGATATTGAATTAGCATCTTTTAGCATATAAGGCCAAGGGGGATCAAAAGGACTGGCTTTAACAAGTGTCGACCAAGATCTCTTATCTATTTTTGGCATGAATCGATTCGGCTTCCAGGCTATTTCCATTCCTTCTCGAGTCGGATGATTTAACGACGAAAGGATAGAAGTAGCTAGTTTGATTGCTTCCTCACGACCCAATCTTATGGCTAATTTTTCCCATGGACTTTCGTAAGTAATCTCTAAATGTGATTCGTAAGGAGCTACCCTGGCGACATGATCTTGGAATGAGAGTTGGCTTCCAAATTCCCGACCTGATGGGTAAATACAATAATAGTTCATTTCGTCTTTTAGTATGCTTGGTTAGAGATAGATAGACAATATACCGCGCCATGGAAGTTATCCCTTCCTGTAAAGAGGCATCGACTCTTCGACCAGCCAAAGCTCTAAGTTTTGGCCGGTAAAAGTGCGCAGCTGACCTCGCCGATCGAAAATGGAGATTCGCAAACAGCTAAGAGCCATCGACACATCAATAACACCGTCGATATACTGTATGCTAGCCACCGCCGACTCCCGAGCAGTCATCCCATCTCTCATCTTGTCGCAGCTGTACTTGGAAAGCAGGACACGCATAATATTTTCACCCTGTCCCGTGGCCCCCGCCACACCGATCCCATTTTCCGCATAGCCGCCGGCACCATAGATCGGGGAATCGCCGACTCGGCCTGCTTGCTTGTAAGGAGTGCCACTGGTTGTGGCGGCTTCTGCAACATTGCCCTTGCTGTCCATCGCGATAGCGCCGACTGTATCAGATGGGCCATCGGTCCGTTTGGCTTGGTAGAAGTCGCGCATGGCGGCGGTATGCAATTCTTCGTTCGTTATGAGATGGATGCCCAGCTTCTCTGCCATTCGATCTGCACCCGGTCCGACAAAGAAACAGTGGGGCGTCTCCTCCATGATCTTCCGGGCGAGCGTAATGGGATTCTTGATGCGCGTCACACCACCTACCGCTCCAAAGTCATGAGTCGATCCATCTATGATGAGTGCATCCAATTGCACCAAGCCATCCTGATTTAGATAGCCACCGGTCCCTGCATCGAATACCGGTCGTGATTCTTAAACCCTTTTAAATTCTCGAGAGGCAGGACCTTAGGTTGTGGTATCTGCTGCAACGTTGTCCTTGATGGTACCTATTGAAGAAATCCTAAATAACGCTACATTGTGACTCTCGTCACTAATCTCGGAAACACAACCCAGACCTCTATGAACATATCCTTAAGAAAGGCCGACAGAATGATCGCCGCGGCGATCGAAAAGTCCGAAGAACTCGACACTAAAATGAACATCGCCATTGTGGACGCAGGGGCAAATCTTGTAGCCTTCGCCCGCATGGATGGTGCATGGTTGGGCTCGCTCGACATCTCCATCAAGAAGGCAAAAACGGCGCGCTACTTCGACATGAACACAGGCATCATCGGAGGACTCTCTCAACCCGGTGGTCCGCTCTTCAACATCGAGCATTCCAATGGAGGACTCATCACCTTCCCTGGAGGAGTTCCTGTAACCAATGACAATGGCAAGGTCATCGGAGCCATCGGTGTCAGCGGTAGCTCTGTAGAGAACGATCATGCCGTAGCAGAAGCAGGAGCGTCGGCTGCATAGATCATTCCAAAATGAAGGGTCATCTAAGATAAAATGAGGCTGCTGGGCACTGGCTACTAGCTGCTGGTTACTAGTATCTGGTCCCAGCAGCACCCAGCAGCCAGTGCCCAGTAGCCAGAATTAAGTGCTGTTCGTGCGGTCACCAATTGCACCTGCTCCTATTGGATTCATGGAGAAAGATGCCGACTTTTATTAACACATCAAATCCCTTCGCCCAGCCGATATGAACAGATCGATTTACCTATCCTTATCCATTTGCACGATTTGTGTTTTACTTCTCTCTTGCAGCGCAGAGCCAGAACGAGAGCTCAATACAACCTGGACCCGCTACGAAGCAGAGCCCGGAGCCACCAGCTTTACAAATCTCACCCAAATCGATAGAGAAAATGTCTCCCAGCTAAAAGAGGCCTGGCGATTCGAGACGGCAGGCGTACAATCCATGAATCCGATCGTGGTCGACTCTACTCTTTTCGCCATCGGCGATGATGGGGCGCTTATCGCCCTTCATGGGGCGACCGGAGAATTACTGTGGTCTTATCTCGAAGAGGTCCCGGGATCCGTCAGGACGCACGGCTTAAGCTATTGGGAAAATGAAGACCGAAGCGAACGGAGGATTATATTTCCCGTCGGCTCTTACTACCTCGTAGCCGTCGATGCACTCACCGGCACCTTGGCTACTAGTTTTGGCGACAATGGCGTTCTCGATCTTCGTTATGACCTCGGCGTCGATCCAAAATTGGTCACCCGGGCCACGAGTCCTTCACCCGGTGTCATATTCGAAGATCTCATCATCCTCGGCTCCTCACCCGGTGAGGGTTACTTTGCATCTCCCGGCCACATCCGAGCCTACAATGTCATCACCGGCGACTTAGTCTGGATCTTCCACACCTTGCCAAAGGAAGGCGAATATGGATATGAAACCTGGCCTGCTGGTCGCTCCGAAAAGGGAGGAGGCGCCAATGCCTGGGGTGGTCTCAGCGTTGATGCGGATCGAGGCATCGTCTACATCCCCTTGGGATCGGCGAACTATGATTTCTACGGCATCGATAGGCACGGAGAAAATTTGTTTGCGAATTCCTTGGTCGCCCTTAACGCCAGGACGGGAGAGCGCGTCTGGCACTATCAGACCATTCATCACGATCTTTGGGACTACGACCTCGCTGCTACACCCGTTCTTCTGACCGCCACTATCGATGGCAAGGAGAGAGACATCGTGGTGCTTGCAACAAAGATGGGCACGCTCTTCGTTTTCGATAGAGAGACCGGTGAGCCAATCTGGCCGATCGAGGAACGCGCCGTGCCAGCTTCTGAAATTCCTGGAGAAGCGGCTTGGCCTACGCAACCCTTTCCGACAAAGCCAGAGCCTTTCATTCCCACGACAATGTCGATTCCTGCCGACATCAATCCCTACCTACATGAGGGCGATAGAGATTCCCTCATCGATCTAGTTCAGAGGATGGACTACGAAGGGCCTTACACACCGCCAAGTACCAATCCAACTTTGCAGGTACCGGGAAATCGTGGTGGAGCAAACTGGGGCTCGACCTCAGGCGATCCGCGGGATGCGTCTTTCTATGTGGTGAGCTACAACATGCCATCGATTTTGCAGCTTGAGGAAATAGTCTTAGGAAAAACCGGGACAGGGACCTCTAACTACGATCGAGGTCAACAAGCCTATCAGACCTATTGCATGTCCTGTCATGGACTTGATAGGACGGGACAGCCGACGGGAGGAATTCCCACGCTTGTGGGTGTCACCGAGCGACTCAATCACGATGACTTCCAATCCATCATTCTAAATGGAAAGGGCATGATGCCGGGATTTCAAATGCTTGGAGACAGTGGGCTAAATCAGATGCGAATGTTTCTCTCAAATCCTGATTTGGCTCTCGTCAATGCGGAGACCAAGATTTCGAGTGAGGAGGTTGTATCGCCCTTGACCATGCGCTACCAATCTGCATGGCGACATGTGCTGGACCGAGATGGGCTGCCCATTATCAAACCCAACTGGTTCAGAATGACGGCCTATGATCTGAACGAAGGTGTCATCAAATGGCAAGTACCTATCGGCGTCTCTGAACCGATGGTTGCGCGGGGAATGACGGATACGGGTTCGACTGTTTTTGTAAAAGGTGGCGCCGCCGTTACCGGTGGAG
Source organism: Rhodothermales bacterium (assembly GCA_965250215.1). Taxonomy (GTDB): domain Bacteria; phylum Bacteroidota; class Rhodothermia; order Rhodothermales; family DATKEJ01; genus CBDFNN01. The sequence goes on from CBDFNN010000004.1 coordinate 2,512,234, forward strand.
GCCTGCTCTTTCTAGGTACGGACAATCGGCTTCGCGCCTACAACAGCGACACGGGTGAAGAGTTATGGTCGGCGGCTGTGCCGGGGACGAGTGAGGGCATTCCGACGGTTTATGAGGTTGGGGGAAAGCAGTATGTCGCCATGTCGACGATTGGAACTCGAAGATGGCCTCAATTGCCAAGACCGGATGAGAGTGAGAGGACGCCAGCGTATGTCGTCTTTTCATTGGAGGACTAGATTTTGGTTTTTGGTTATTGGTTTTTAGTTGTTGGTTAAGAAAAACGAAATACGAGAACGACTGCTTTCAATGTCCTAGCCATTCAATAATTACAACTCACATGTCAAGAATAATTCCATCTCTCTTTCTCATTATAGGCATCGGAATCCCGTCCCTTTTTGGTCAAGAAAGTCCCGCACCAGACTTCATTCCAGACAGAAGCTACACGGCGAATGAAATGGCCGGATACACCAGTTTTGGCGATGCCGCGTGGCGTGCAGATGGTGAACTCATAAAGGGGAGCATCGAGCCTGAAGGAAAGGGTGGCTGGCTATTCTTCGACGAGGTCTATCAAAATCTGGCCTTCTATGCAAAGTTCAAATGCGAAGAGCCCTGCGATGCGGGCTTGGTCTTTCGAATTGAAAATGAGGGAGAGGATAGTGGGGCGAAGGCTGTCATGATTTCGATTGAAGGTGAAACACTTCATCCCTACAAAATATCGCTAAATAAAAGTGGCGACGTGACGTCGAGGGTCTCACTTCAGGATCCCAAACGATCGCCAGTATCATTTGAGGAAGGTGACGTTACCAGCCCTATTCTAGAAGCAGCCATGGCGGCCCTGCAAGAGGAGGTCGTGATTGAAGCTGGAGGGTGGAATACCGTCGAGGTCTTTCTAGATGGCAATGTCATATTCAACCATCTCAATGGAGTTCGAAATGCCATACCGGGAGGCAAAGTTGTCCCGCCGCCGCCACCGGGTCCTGCAGGCTATCCCGGAGTCGTCGAGCCTCTCGTTGAGAGTTATGGCTTAGGGCCTTTCGCCCTCTATCTCGGCTCTGGATCGGTTGAGTTTGGTGATGTATCGATAATGGATCTTAACAAGCTTCACTTCGAGAAGGAGTACTTATCCCCAGACTTTACCGTCCAAAATCTCAATCCATATTACTATGCCTGGGGAGGGGATGTGGCAGATATAAATCAAGACGGTTCTCCCGATGTGATCTCGGGTCCCTTTGTCTATTTGGGTCCTGAGCTCGAATCCTACATCGAGTTCTACCCCGCTCGGACCTACAATCCCGGCATGCAATACATCAACGATATGATCACCTTCGCCAATGATTGGAATGGCGATGGATGGCCGGATATCATTCTCACGGAACGCCGACCCTTGGTCATGTACGTCAATCCGAAGGGTGAAAAGCATTATTGGGAGCGAGTCGAAGTGCTACCAGACGTCTGCAGCGAGACCGCCATCCGTGCCGACATTGATGGCGATGGCGAGCCGGAAATCGCCTATGTCTCCAGTAGTGGACAAGTGAGTTATGGTGAACCGGATCCTGCTGATCTCAACGGTCCTTGGAAGACCTATGCAATTTCGGAACGCGTGATCACGGGCTGCAATGCACACGGTCTGGGAGTCGGCGATGTCGACGGAGATGGAAGAGCTGATATTGTCCAGGCCAGAGGTTGGTGGCAACAGCCTCCAGCATGGTCGGCCCAGAGTAAGTGGACCTATCACGAGGCCAACTTCGGCCGATTTACGAGACCGTCGCAACATCCAGGTGGAGCTGAACTTGCTGTCTACGACTTCAACAACGATGGGCTTAACGATGTCGTGGGAAGTCTAAGTGCCCACGGTTGGGGCCTCGCGTGGTTTGAGCAGCAACGTGATGCTGATGGCGTTATCTCCTTTGTCGAGCATATGATCATGGACAACTTCTCAACAAAGAATGCCGGGGATGTCACCTTTTCTCAGATTCATTCCGGTGCCACCTTGGGCGACATCAACAGGGACGGTGTGATGGACTTTGTCACGGGAAAGAGGCATTGGTCGCATCTTGACGCCTTTACAGATCCCGATCCGAATGGTGAGGCTGTGATCTACTGGTACGAGACGGTGAGGGAGGAGGGCGCACCGGGCGGTGTTAGATTTGAGCCTCATCTGATTCATAATAAGTCTGGGGTCGGCTCTGAGGTGAAGGTGCTAGATATCGATGAGGATGGGATGCTGGATATCGTTACCTCGGGGACGAGGGGGACCTTTGTGTTTTGGGGCTTGGGAAGTAAGGAGTGAGGAGTGGTTTTCGGATCTGAAGACTGAAGCCTTACAATGGCTTGAGATATAGGAGCTGTCCGGTGGATCTCATGTCCATCCTTCCTCGAGTTAAGTGATATGACATTGTTGGCTAGAATGTCTGGAGCTGCCAGTAAAGGAGCAAGAATAAAGTTCTCCTGGCTTTCTTTGTAAGGCGCAATTTCCTATTCCTTTCTTAATCTTATGTCTTGCCGTCCAGCAAGTGTCATATTGGCCATGATTCCTGTGGAATGACCCCGCTCTTTGTACCGGCCTCAAAAGGCATTTTATGGATAGTGTATCCAACAAGCTACCCTAGAAAAAAACAGCAATCGATTGTCCCATTTGATCAAGCACATCTAAACGGGTTCACATACCTTGGTCTGGTTTACGACGTTTCTTCAGTATCTAAACTATTTCAGGATCTAATAATGAAATACCCGTGCAAGTTCACTATTTCACTCAGTCTCTTTTTACTAAACGCAATAATTTCGAGTAACATAGTTGTAGCGTCAAGCCAGCAATTACCAGCAGAGCTAGGAATAAGTACAATTGAAGAAAGTGGGATTATACCTTTGTTCGCCGAAGAAATACTGGCAGACGACACACGGGAAATATTACCCATTCGTGAAAGAATCGCATTGCAGATGGAGGCTAATAACTATATAAAAGCAAGTGGGTTAATTGATCAGCTAACTGAACAAAGTAGAGCCTTAAACCCCTGGATCACCGACTTATTTACAATTCACTTCAGAACTTATACTGATGCAAAAATAGACCAAAAACTCAATAATCGAGAATTTGAAGAGGGTTTCACCGATGCGCTTATCAAATCTTATAAGAAAATCGATCGACGCTATTCTGTTTACGCTATTGACTCTTTTGGAGGTAATGTCAATCGACAAGAAGAACTGTTGTCGCAACTGCTAACTAAGCTTAAAGACTTACAAATACTCGATATATACGACAAAAAGAAGCTGGTTTTGCAGTTTAACGCATGGTCCATGTTAAAACAGATCCAGCCGCTGGCCCAAAAGTTACTCAAACAGGAAGAACAAAAGAGCTTAGTTACATTAGAAAATCAGATAATAAAGACCAAGGACGGTGCGTCTTTGCAGGCAACAATATATCTACCAAAAGATGTCAAAGTGAAATTGCCAAGCCTGTTGATCTATAACCTTTATGCAGAAGGCTGGAGCATTGATAATAAAGCCAAAGAAGCAGCAATGAGCGGTTATGCAGGCGTTTTAGTCTACAGCAGAGGAAAAGGTACAAGCGAAGATAATATTGTGCCATATGAACACGAAGCAAGCGATTCTTATGACATTATTGAATGGATCAGCCAGCAAACATGGAGTAACCGAAAAGTTGGAATGTACGGAGGAAGTTATCTTGGATTTGCTCAATGGGCTGCAACAAAAAAATTGCATCCTGCGCTAAAAACAATTGTTCCGTCAACCGCGGTAGTACCGGGCCTAAGTGATAACTTGACTGAAAATGGTGTGCTCAACACCGGCAGTTTGCCCTGGTTTCATTTAGTGGGAAACAATTCGACTATGGACTTTGGCACTTATTACGACCCCCGTTGGGAAAACACGTCCGATAAATGGTATCAGAAAGGCAGTGCTTTCAAGGACTTGGATAAAGTTGATAGTCATCCCAACGCCTTGTTCCAGCGTTGGTTACAACATGATTCCTATGATGATTATTGGCAAAATATGGTGCCCTATCAGAATGACTTTACTGAAATAAACATTCCTGTGCTTTCTATCACTGGCTATTTTGACCATGCTCAACATGGCAGCTTGTATTACTACAATCAGCACAATAAGTACAACACTAATGCCGAACATTATTTGTTAATTGGACCCTATGATCACCTAGGTGCTAGCTCAATGCCACGACCCATTGTCTCAGGTTATCAAATGGATCCATTAGCGCATATCAGTATCGACAAAGTTATTTATCAATGGTTTGACTATGTTTTAAAAGGCGCACGAAAGCCTTATTTACTAACAAATAAGGTTAACTATCAGGTGATGGGGACAAACAAGTGGCATCATGTTGATAACATTAATGCCATGAGTAATGACTCAAAAAAATTCTATCTGGACATACGTAACCCAGAAAGTCAGTCACAGCTGATAAAAAATAAACCAAAAACATTAGCTCATATAGAACAAGCCGTTGACTTTTCAGACAGGACTACAACCAATCGGTCTTCAACAGGTCGAGTACTGCATGATAAAATCTATGTTGATAATGGATTCGAGTTTGTCAGCGAAGCTGTAGAAAAATCATTTATTGCGAGTGGACAATTTTCAGGCGAACTCAATGTAACTATCAATAAAAAAGACTTTGATTTTGTAGTTGTACTATATGAATTACAAACTGATGGGAAATATTTTCAGCTGTCGCATTTTAAGGGCCGAGCCAGTCTTCTAAAAAGTATGAGTGAGAGATCACCGTTAACTCCAGGAATAAATGAAACCCTTGCTTTTGCTAACACACATATAACCAGTAAGAAAATATCCAAGGGAAGCCGTTTAGTTTTGGTGTTAAATGCCAACAAAAATAGCCTCGATCAAATTAACTATGGTACAGGAAATAATGTTAGTGAAGAGACAATTGATGATGCTAAAGAACCATTAAAAATACAATGGTTTAATGATAGTTTCATTGACTTACCAATGAGGGTAGCCAAGTAATACTTCCAATAATAATGTTTGACCTGGAGTGACCCCGCTCTTTGTACCGGGTTCGAAGTTAGTATTTGCCTTGGTTCCTCGGCCGGTCTGTGTTTTTTCCTTTGTTTACCTGTTACTTGCAGTCCTGCCTGCTTCCAGAGTCGATGTACCCGCTTACTGTTGACCAGCCATCCTTCTCTGCGTAGAAGTTTGGTAATCATGTGATTGCCCATTCTGGGATGGGATCTAGCCAATCTCGTGTCGCAAAGGCTGAGGTCAATGATCCAGCCATTTCTCTAGAGCTCGTGTTAAGGGCACTCTATGCTCTTGGTGTGACCAACAAGGAGATTGGATAGTTGGTCTGTGGTACTTGGTCATTGGTCTATGGTCACCTCATATGACGATCCGCAGGATCGGCGTGAGAACCAAGGTGAGTTGTCAGCCCTCAGGGGTTCACTCACGACTCACGACTCACGACTCACGACTGAAGGCTGAAGACTGAAGACTCCTCTTTAGTTATGCCCTGTCCTGAATTGTGTCTTTAGTTGGTGAAAAGAAAATCTTGGAACTAACTAATATGTCGTAAGTGACATGATAAGAAAATATCAGAAAAAAACGGTATGGATGAGTGGAGAGGTGAAATCTCCACCATTTCCAGGATAGCAAGGATGAAGATTGGCAAATGTCTTCGGACACTGCAAGAAGGCGGAAGATTGGAGATGCCATTATCCCGACCCATGCCCTCCATTGCGGAATCTGTTCATGAACTTAGAATTGCTGACCGAATGCACAATTGGCGATTGATCTATAGAATTGATCCAGATGCGATAATTGTACTAAGTGTTTTTTCAAAGAAGTCGGGTAAGACGCCAAAGAGAGAGATTGAAAACGCACGGAGACGAATGAAGATGTATAAAGAGATATCCCAAAATAGGTGAACAATGAAACTTGAAAAAAGAAAGCGCCTCGAGAAGGCTGGATGGAAGGTTGGCTCCTATGCAGATTTTCTTGAATTGACACCTGAAGAGGTCGAGTATGTCGAGCTAAGATATGCGCTGTCGTGCCTCCTCAAGGAAAAACGAAAGGATTTGAGTATGACTCAGATTATTCTGGCTGAGGAAATGGGTTCGAGTCAATCCCGTATCGCCAAAGCCGAGGCCAACGATCCCGCCGTTTCATTTGATCTTGTAATCAGAGCTCTTCATGCTCTGGGGGTGACCAACAAGGAGATCGGAAAGGCGATTGCCGGCTAGCTAGGAGTAGTTATCAGCCTTCAGTCGTCAGTCTTCAAATTGGTTCTTGGTTATTAGTCGCTGGCCTCTACTTCTTTTCACCACTCGCTTTCTGCTAGCTGATTGAAATAACTCTTCCTGAGGCCTGACGACTGAAGGCTGAAGACTTTCATCTGATCGAGATGTGACCATTGACATCGCAAGTTCGGTTTTAAAGGACAATGCGGACTATTTTTGATAAGGTCGAACGCCAATGCCATAGGCTTCTTTCGGATTTTCCACCAGCAGTTGCTCAACATCGGCATCGCTGAAGCCTTCTCGCAGCAAAGTCGGGATTAAGAGATCAAAGATAGGCGTATAAGCCTTGAACCCGCTTTGGTCTTCTTCTCCTGCTGTATACCAACCTGCGTCATGCGAGATCAACACACGATGTAGTAGCTGGTTTTCTCGGAGATTTTTGAGAAAATCCACATACTTGTACAGAGCTGTCGAATCCTGGGAGGCGGAGTCGGGACCTATCCAGCCTAATCCGTCCAAGGATATCCAAGCTCCCCTTTTGGCCATGTCGACATGTCCTGAAGCACTGCCATTTTGGGCATGGGTCCAAACAAAAGCTCCGGGTGCAACGCCTTCCTCTTGCAAGATCTGCAACTCCTGTATTGCTGTGGCATCATCGCCTGTGTGTGCTACGATAGTAAGGCCTGTCGCCAAATGAGTGCGAGCCGCAGCCTGTACTAGCTTTCTATCCATCCGGGTCAGCGGCTCTTTGCTATCCATACCAATTTTGATGAAGCCTGGGTAAACGCCACTTTGCTCTATGCCGTTCTCGAACTCCCCGATCCATAGATTCGCTAAGGCCGTCGCGTCAGAAGTATGGGCGTGGGCGGGGAGGTATTGATTTTGTCGGGCGCCATAGTAACCGGTGTTGCTTAGAATTTGTAAGCCGCTTGCCTCAGCAAGACGTTTCAACAAATTGGGATTTCTCCCGAGATAAGCTGGCGTGCATTCCAAAAAGGATCGGACGCCACTTGCTTTCATGTCGAGCAAATAGGGAAGAATGCTTTGAAATGCTTCTTCCTCATTCCATTTTTGCGGATCTATGCTATCGGCTCCGCTCCAATCAAGGAAAACGTGTTCATGAATTAAGGTGAGGCCTAAGCTATCCACTGGGATTGGACCTTCGACAGTCATGATTTGTGGGGAGGCGATCGTTGGTGGATTTGATTGCGTGCAGGCGATTGATAGAGCCGACAGGCATAGTCCGACAATATTAAGGGCAGCATAGCAATTAGCTTTTACATTGACGTGATCTTGCATAAGAGCTGAAGTTCTAAATTTTGATTATACGAATCGACCAAAAAGAGATAGATAGCTACTCACCTCATTCTAAATGCTACCGCAACCCAGCCAAATCTTTCTCTGCGGCTAGAAAACCAAAAGATGCCCAATTTCCCTTTTCCATCAGTCTCGAAAATCCATCTTCGGCGGTATTCAAATCGCCCTGATAGAAGTCCCAGTTGGCTAGACCATATGCCATCGCATCTCCAGCCGGAGAGCCGTCTTGCGCTAAAAGTGAATCTCGGGGAATCAGTCCCTTATAAAATCGACAGAGATCATAGTAGGAATGATTTTCAATCACATTCAGCGAGTCGCTAATCAGGTCCAAAGCCGCCCGAGCCATTTTCTCATCTCCAAGTCGGCGATTGATCATGTACAACCAATGGGAATTTGAAACGATGTTGTCGTCGTTTTGACCGCTATCCAGAGATCGTTCGTAGGCAGCTCGCGATGCCTCAAAGTCATGTTTGAGGTAATGCGCAAGACCGAGGTGGTACCAAATATTACCATGCAGTGTGCTAAGTGGGATGTTGAGCTTGTTGGGCAATCCGTCGGGCTCGATTTGGTCTTCCTTTCCTTCGATCAATTCGGCCGCCTTGCTCAGGTCGGTGATCGCCTTGTCGTATTCACGGATGGAGATGTATCGGTGTCCCCGATGTCGATAGAGTCGGGGTTCATCTGGATGGAGGGATAGTCCTTGAGTGTAGATCGAAATAGCATCAGCATATCTTCCCAAATATGCCGTGCGCCGACCATACCAAATCAGATTATCTAAATCATTTAGATTCTTCTCGAAATTCACTTTCGCCTTTTGGAAATTCTCGAGGCTAGCTTCCGAAGGATCAGCCGGGTAATACAACTGACCCCGTAGCGAGCGGACCGCATGATCTGCCACCTCCGAATTCTCTGACGACTTTTCGCCATGGTCAACCTGGCACTGGACGAGAAGGAAAAGAATCGTGAGAAGTGAAATCGATCGGTAGATATTATCCATTGGATTTTAGCATTTTGTCAGCTGTGACTAATATAATAGATCCGGACAAATGGGCCTAAGACAACGGAGTGACCTTTAACTTTTCGCGGCCTGGCACACCAACAGATAACCCCTACATTGAATCATTCAATGGAAGCTTCCGTGACGAATGCTTGAACCTGCATTGGTTCCTAACGCCTGGAAGATGCACGAGAGAAAATCGAAGCCTGGAGAGAGGACTATAACATCTGCCGACCCCATCAATCATTCGGAGATATGACTCCGAACATCTACCTTGAACGACACCTCAAAACGGCGAAATCCCCATCTAAGGCCGGATGAGAAGAGGGGAGCAGGTCAATCTATCCTCGATTCGTTTTGCAAATGGGCCAAGAAGTGGGGATAGACACTTAGACTTTGCTATAATCTTTACATCTTACATTTCTCCTTATGAATACAGATATTTCCGCAGACTTCCCGTTTGAGTCCAAATACATGGATGTTAATGACTCCAAGATGCATTACGTCGACGTCGGTGAAGGTGACCCGATTCTGTTTTTACATGGTAATCCAACTTCCTCGTATCTATGGCGAAATATCATCCCGCATCTAAGCTCTCAAGGTCGGTGTATTGCCCCTGACCTAATTGGCATGGGTAAATCTGGCAAACCAAACATCGCCTACACTTTTCAAGATCATTATGACTATTTAGAAAAGTTTATCGAAAAGTTGGGATTAAAAAACGTGACCCTAGTTATTCATGATTGGGGGTCTGGTTTAGGTTTCCACTATGCAAATATGCACCGAGATAACATAAAAGGGATTGCCTTTATGGATGCGTTAATAAAGCCCATGCGCTGGGAGGATATGCCCCCAGGTATGGCTACTCCTTTTAAGATGCTCAGAGCGCCCCTCATCGGCTGGTTGATGGCCAGTGTGGGCAACATGTTTGTTAAAAAGATGCTGCCCGATATGATTGTGCGAAAACTATCTAAAGAGGAATTTGATTACTACAAAGCCCCATTCCCAACTGTAGCCAGCCGCAAGGCGGTGCGGGTGTGGCCCCAAGAAATTCCTATTAATGGTCAGCCAGAGCGCATGCAGAAGTTGATGGCCGACTATGCCACATGGTTAACACAAACCCCCATCCCCAAGCTATGCTTATACTCGCACCCTGGTGCAATTATTAGAGAAAAAGGCGTGGCCTATGTTAAAGAGAATTATAAAAATACTAAACTGGTAGATATGGGTGAGGGCTTACACTTTGTGCAAGAAGATCATCCTCACTTCATCGGTCAAGAAATAGCCAAGTGGTATCAGGATATATAAAAAGCGAAGCGAAGACCTCCCAGAATCCGATCTACATTTCCTAACCAAAGATTATAAGCGGTTTCTTCGTCGCAGGTTCAGGCTCCGGTATCGATCTTGAAAGCTGTTCGGACTGGTTTCCTTTCGGTGTATCTGACGATGGTAACATTGTCTTCAAGATGACAAGGGAAGGCCCAGGATGACGAATTGCTTGCCATTCAATCAATAATGCCGTAAAACGAATAGCGACTAAGGCATGCAGATTTGAATAATATTGGTACCAGAAAATGTCTGACAAACGAATTGAAGAAGCACTTCGTCACCTTGATCCGGCTCCCGGAGTCAAGCTCTGGCACGGCGGTGCTACCCTTTTAGGATCGCTGCGAGGTGTGAGTGCAGAGGATGCTTCGTGGAAGCCCGATCCGGATCGTCACTCCATCTGGGAGCTGGCACTGCACATCGCCTACTGGAACTACGCGGTGTATCGCCGACTAACAAATGCCAAGCACGGCGGCTTCCCTCGCTCACCATCGAACTGGCCAAGTACTCCAGACAAAGCGAACGAAGGAGAATGGTCTCGCGACAAGAAGCTACTCAAAGAGACACACGACGAACTAGTCGACGCGATAGAAGCATTTCCCGCAAAGCGATTTGATGACCTAGCGGGTGATAAGGGCAAGACTACATATGCGGATCTGATCACCGGGATTGTTCTACATGACACATATCACATTGGGCAGATACAGTTGATGAAGAGGCTGGCAAAAGGCAAGAGATAGGCAGTCGATTTTCCGATGCGCGTTCAATTCGAAATGTTTCTGTTGAAGTTTTGTAAGTTGAATATCAATCGATCCTATACATATGAATAGACTTGTTTTTCCGATTCTCGCTGTTTGTCTCCTCTCTTGCTCGGAAAGCCCAGATCCGTCCAATGTCGCGATTGACTTAATCGGTCCGCCTCAGGATCCCTTCTTCTGTGCGACAGAAGAGCACCGCTCCAGCATTGGACTTGGAGAAGTCTTGGACGAAGATTGTGCCATGGATCGAGTTGTTTCCTACGTTTACAAATCGAAGGCCGATGGTGAATTCAAGCCCATTGACGAGTCCGCCTCCTCAGATATGTCCAAGACGACGACCATGGACGGAAAAGAGGTGGATTTCATAGTCCGATGGGAGAGAGGCACCATCAATCGATTTATATATAGCACGGCCGTTCTGACTGGTGAAGTCGTAGAAGAGGAGGAGATCGTCGCGAGCGCCTGGTCAGGAAAATTGATTTACTATTTTCAAGGCGGTGTTGGCGTTGGCCACTATCAAGGGAAACCAGATCGAGGCCGCATGCTTTACGAGCATGGATTGTCCAAAGGCTATGCGGTCGTCTACTCGACGGGGACCCGAGCATCAGTCCACTATAACCTAGCCTTGGGCGGACAGACGGCCATCATGGTTAAGAATCGATTTGTCGAATCTATTGGCGAGCCGTTTTATACCGTCGGAGTCGGAGCTTCTGGAGGGGCAATCCAGCAGTATGTCTACGCACAAAACCATCCCGGGCTAATCGACGCCGCCATTCCTCAGTATTCCTATCCTGACATGGTGACTCAGGGGATACACATAGTCGATTGCGAGCTCTTGGAACGTTTCATGGATGCCGAGGTGGCGAAAGACCCCTCTTCCAAATGGGCCATATGGTCGAATCGGTCCCGACTCCAAGGCTTGAATGCGTCGGACACTATTCCAAACCCATTTCAAGGAGATGCGCCCGGCCTGAGCGAGTGCATAAATGGTTGGAGGGGGCTATCAGCCTTGACTCTAAATCCTCATTACGGTACGGCACCAGGTATCTCAGAAGAAGAACAGAAAAAAACGGTTTGGACACACGGAGAGGATCTCAAGCATATCTATGGTATGGCTGAGGACGGCTTCGCAGGTCGGACATTTGATAATACGGGGGTCCAATATGGACTCAAAGCCTTGAATGACGACTTCATTTCTCCGACAGAATTTCTGGATTTGAACGCAAGAATTGGTAGTTGGAAAAATGAAGCAGATATGGTTCAAGAAGGTGCGCCCTTTATCGAGGGTGAGGACCTTGATGTTCATTCCGCTCGCAACATGCATCTTAGTCCCGACGATGATGGAGCGATTCCTGCACTCCGCGGAATGGCAGATCCTGGCGCTATCGAGAATATCGAATCTTCCGGCCTGGTATTTCAAGGAGACATCGATATACCGATTATCGATTGGCGCCACTATTTGGAAAGGGAGCTGGACATGCACAATTCGCGGCAATCCTTTGTGACGAGGAAGCGAATGCTGAATCACGATGGAGAAGCCTCCAATCACATAATTTGGTCTACCGACACGATAATTGGCGAGGAGCGCTTTGACCAAACACCGCAAGCATTTGAGGTCATCGATGAGTGGATGGAAAACAGCCTGGCCAAGCCAAGTCTGAGCCTAAAAGAGAACCGACCTGAAGGTGCCATCGACTCCTGTTTCGACGAAAAAGGAGTGCTGCTGTATTCCGGAGATGACGCTTGGAATTACAATATGGGGGATGAGGCTGAAAACGAAATGAGTCTTTGTGATACAAGGTTTCCGATATTTGAGACCTCTCGGACAGTTGCTGGATGGCCATTTACGGAAGACCTATTTAAATGCGAGCTTCAAAGTCTGAATGATGCTATCGCAAATGGGATTTACATCGACTGGACACCAAATAGCGAGGAGCGAGACAAACTAGATGCTATTTTTCCAGATGGAGTATGTCGGTTCTAGGAGCCGGATGTCTAGCTTTTCTGCGCGATCGAGCAGTGTGGGTCGTCATTGGGAAACCGATACGAAGCTGAGCCTGGAGCGACCAGCTTTACAAATCTCACCCAGATCGATCGAGAAAATGTCTCCCAGCTGAAAGAAGCCTTGCGATTCGAAACGGCTGGAGTTCAATCCATGATTCCCATCGTAGTCGACTCCACTACAATTAATTCTTCTATCACTATGTAATAGTGTATATTCGATCGAGGTTCTTTGTAGCCCCCTTTCATCGTAGGCAAATTTGATTGTCCTTACTCGGATCATCTCTACAATCAAAATATCAAGGAGGTATACACGAAGAGTCGTGTCGGCAAACTCGTCGCCGGATAATTGGCGGTTCGATCTAAACATTTGTTCTAGCCGCTTTCATTGTATCACCTATCTATTGTCCCTTTCTCGGATGCGGGCAAAGATATATAAACGCAGAGGCAATGCGAAAAATCTATTATTTAATTATATTTTCTATATCTATTATATTTATAAACAGTTCAGTTATCTTTTCCCAAGCATTCGCTGTCGATGTTGACGCTGGGACACCTGGGCTGCAAACCAGTGTAATCGTAGCTCCTTCGACTGCACTTTCTTTCGACCTGACATATATCAGTGATGGAATTCCTTCATTGGCCGATGCATATGCAATTGCATTGATGTACAACGACCTCCCAGGCATTCTATCACCGCCCACTGGACCTACATTAGCGGCGCCTGGATTATTTTCCATGACGCCGGCCCCTGTTAACCTTTTCACTCTGGCAGCAATACCTGCTCCGGGAGTTGTAATGACGCCGATGGCCTATGTCCCCGGTGGATTGGGTACAGGAGGTCCATTTACGGCTACGGATGGTGGAGTTGGTGTATGGAGCGTGGCTACGCTTTTTTTTGGTGGAACCCCGCCACCACCTTATAGCGAGGTAGTTCTACATACTACACCCGTGGACGCCGTTTCAATAGGAACTACCGATGTTGCTCCAGTGGGAGCATTTGTTTGTCCTTCTCCCATCGGTCCACCATTATTTTGCTCCGGAGCTCTTCCTGGGCCACCTCTACCTCCGACTGCGCTCTTGCCAATTCCGGGTGGGATTGGTCCAGCCTTCCCTGCTGTAGCTGAGCTTTATGCATCTGGCACCGGTGTGCCAATTGCTGCACCTGGCGTATTGGGTATTCCACCGCTCCCCGGGATCATGCCATCGACCGTGACGGTCGCGCTTCCACTACCGGTTGAGATGACCAGTTTTGACGCCGTTTCAGAAGGATCCACAGTCAGGTTATTTTGGGAGACGATCTCTGAGTCAAACAATTCGGGGTTTGAGATTCAACATCTTCGAAAGGTGAATGGTGCGCTGCCGATACAGAACTGGATTAGTATCGGATTTATAGAAGGTCATGGAAACAGTGCTGAGACGCAACACTATTCCCATGATCTAGAAGGCTTTAGGCCAGGTAAGCATTTCTTCAGGATTAAGCAGCTCGATCATGATGGTCGCTTCGATGTCTCGGATCACGTCGAGTTGGTTGTTGATCTTCCTGAGTCTCACGTGTTAAGTCAAGCCTATCCAAATCCTTTTAATCCACGAGCCACCTTTAGCTTAATTGTCAAGGAAAGTCAGGATGTCAAGGTTACCCTCCATGATATGAGAGGTCGACAGGTAAAGACGCTCTTTGAAGGGAAGGTTAATGCGAATCATGAGCATCGGGTTTTCATAGACGGGACAGGCTTGTCGAGTGGTTTGTATGCTTATAGAGTGGAAGGGCTGAGCTTCAGCGATGTCCGAACGGTCGTCTTGGAGAAGTAAGGAAGGAAGTGGCGAGTGACGAGAGGGAGTCTTCACTAGATTCCCTCACTTCGTTGCTTTGACAATTATTATAAGGGTATTCAACGCGAAATCGTCAGCAGCAAATGAACGCAGCGCCGGACGACTATAGGCAATAGGTATAGTTCACCTTGAAACTCGCCCTTTCTTGGTCATTGGTCATTGGTGTTTGGTTAGTGGTTCTTTTCAATTCACCCCGATCCACCAATTATTTAAATCGACTCCCTTGACCCTTGACGACTGGAATCTGAGTTTACCACAAACCATAAAGCACGAACCAAAAACCAATCCATTTGGATTGTAAGTATGGAGTTTCTTACACTTGGCCTTGTAGTTGTCTTAACAACCAACCCAGAGGCTAATCAATGAAACGCTACTACTCGCTACTCTTCGCTCTCGTCCTGTCTTCCTTCACCACCCTACAAGCCCAATCGACTGTATCCGGAACCATAATAGATTCCCGGACACAAGAGGCCGTCGTTGGGGCGACCGTCGTAATACTCGGAACCCAAAGAGGCACCAGTACTAACGTCGATGGTGAATACTCCCTGCAGGTGGACAACTTCCCCGTATCGATCAGATTCTCCTACATCGGATACAAAACCGATATTCAACAAGTCAGTCAAGGTGGGACGATCAATGTCAGCCTGGTACCCGGAATCGATCTAGATGAAGTAGTCGCCGTGGGAAATAGGGGAGAACCTCGGACCGTGCTTACATCCGCCGTGCCCGTCGATAATATCAACGCAGCCGCTCTTGCAAACAGTGGCCAGGTTTCTCTGGAGCACATGATCAATTTTAAGGTGCCCTCCTACAATGCATCCAACCAAACCATCTCGGACGCCACGGCTCACTTCGATGTCGCTGAGTTGAGAAATGTTGGACCATCAAGGACGCTTGTACTCATCAACGGAAAGCGAAAAAATCAAAGCGCTCTCGTCTATGTCAACGACACACCTGGAAAAGGAGAAGTTGGTGTCGACATGAAAAGCATTCCGACCTCCGCCATCGAAAGCGTGGAAGTTCTGCGTGACGGTGCCTCGGCCTACTATGGCTCCGATGCCATCGCAGGTGTAGTAAACATCATTCTGAAGGAAAGAATCGGGACCGACTTTGGTGTGGCCTCCGGCATCACGACCGAAGGTGACGGCCTCTTCTATAGTGGCGATGTTAACACGGGCATCAAGCTTGGCAATGGCGGAATCCTCAATCTCACAGGAAGCTATTACCATCAGGATAACACCAATCGAGCAGGGGAGCCCGGAGGCGATGGCCTCTTCGGAGTCGTCTTTGGAGATGATGATATACTTAATGGTACTACGGCCTGGCAACAAGCCAATCCCGATCTAGGTATGATCGTCGGTCAGCCTGAGTACGACAAGTACAGCCTCTTTAGCAACTATAACCAGAAAATGGACGACGGCGTCAGCGAGTTCTATGCCTTCGGCGGATACACCTATCGAGATGGCACATCCTATGCTCTCTACCGAGCTCCTTACTGGATTACCGACGACTCAGGTCTGCTAACTCCCGACGGACAAGCCTACAATGGTTTCGGACCGACTTTCGAAACAGCCGTCAAAGATCTCTATGGTACAGCGGGTGCAAAATCCGTCATAGCTGGATGGGACATTGATATGAGCTTTGGTTATGGACGTAACGTGGCCGACTATACCGTGGGCAACTCGATTAACGTGTCCCTTGGAGAAGGCAGCCCAACTAGTTTCGATCCTGGTGGCTACACCTTCGGATCCGGTGTTCTCAACCTCGATCTATCCAGACAAGTGGACAACATCACTCTGCTGGCGGGAGCCGAGGCTAGGCGAGAAGATTTTGAAGTCCGTGCTGGTCAGGAGGAATCCTACATCGATGGGGGAGCGCAATCCTTCCCTGGACTACAGCCAGATAATGAGCTCTCCGAAGGACGAACAAATGTTGGCGCCTATGTTGGTGCAGACTTTGATGTGACGGAGACCTTTCTTCTCAGTGGAGCAGCCCGATTTGAAAACTATTCTGACTTTGGTAGCAACCTTTCATGGAAGCTCGCTGCCAGGCAAATGTTTGCAGGCGGCAACGGCGTCGTCCGTGCCTCTGTCAGTACCGGTTTTCGTGCACCATCATTGCACCAGATTTATCTGAGCAATGTCCAGACGCTCGTTTCGGGTGGTACGGTGTCCAATCAGGGTACCTTTAACAATGTGAGCTCGGTGATCCAAGGTCTCGGTGTGGCACCTTTGGATGCGGAGACCTCCTTGAATATGGCTGGTGGATTGACTTATCGGCTAAGTAACCAGTTTTCGATCAGTGCTGATTACTACAATATCGCCATAGATGATAGGGTTCTCTTCACGGGTGAAGTTGGCTTTGATGGGGACGATACTACAACCAACGTCGTGGAGTCGATCCTTATCGATAACTCGGTCACCAGTATCAAATTCTTCGTCAATGCCTTGGATACCAAAACGCAAGGAGTGGATTTCGTATTGAACTACGAAGGCGTACAACTGGGCTCTAGCTATGTTGACCTTGTCTGGGCGACCAATTACAACAAAACGGAGATCGAGGGAACGATCAATACCCCGAGTCAACTGGCTACAGCGGGTTACGATATTTTCAATCGGAAGGAGCAGTCAAGAGTAACGACGGCTCGGCCAAATTTGAAATCGACTTTGGGTGCCACGGCTAGTTTTGGCAAAGTGAATGTCTCACTCAACAATACTTACTTTGGCGAGGTGACTTGGCAACACGGTTCGGATCCAGCCAATGACCAGACCTTCGCTGGCAAACTGCTAACCGATCTCATCATTTCCTACGACGTCTCCGAGACCATGAAGGTCAACCTGACAGGAAATAATATTTTCAATGTCTATCCCGATGTCATCGTGACTGGTGGAGACTTTGTCACGGACCTCGGTGGGCGATTTAAGTATCCATGGGAGGTGAATCAGTTTGGTTTCAACGGGACGGTTGTTAGGGTTGGCGTTAATATGAAACTGTAAGAGAGGAAGTCTTCAGCCATCAGTCGTCAGTCTTCAGAACTTGTCTCTATCTGACGACTGAAAGCTGATGGCTGACGACTAATCCGGACTAAGGACCAATGACCGCCAACTATTTCAGCAACGAAACACTCCGACTGTCCGAGAAATTCGATCCAGTGACCCGGTAGATATAGGTCCCACTTGGGAGTGCCGTGCCATCGAGTGTGAATTGATGCGACTGATTTGCAGCTAGCAAACCATCGAAGAGCGTCGCGACTCGAATTCCTATCGAGTTAAAGACCTCAACAGAAACCTGCTGACTCTCCGCCACAACCAGCGTGAAACGGGCCATGGGGTTGAATGGATTCGGATAAGCCGCACTCAACACATGGGTCCCCGGCACCTCAATTGAGGCCTCTATTTGATCACTGAAGGCCACGGCGCCGTCAAAGTCGACTTGCAAAAGCCGGAAGAGATGTTGACCCGCGTTAAGATCACTGACGCGATAGCCGTACTCTTGCGCCTCCAGTGAGCTGCCAGCTCCTTCAACGAAACCGACTGACATCCAGTTGTTAATTGGCCGAATGTCATGGCTTGGTGCAAGGTGTTGAACCTCGAAACCGGTATTGTCTGTCTCGGTAGCCGTCTCCCATCGCAACAACACATCTTGACCCTGTACCTGAGCCTCAAAGGCGGTAAACTCGACCGGCAAAGACGTCACGACCATGACAACGCCAGGGTTAATGGCGCCCGGAAATAAGGGCCCAGCAGCAGGCACCGGAGTGGCAGCGTATGTTGAGGTGGTACCAACGAAGCCGATTTCAGCAACGTCTGGCCAGATGCCCACTGGTCCGGCAAGGGGCTGCCCTGGCCCACAGAACGGCATTAAGACAGGTAGACATCCAAAGGCTCCAATTGGGGCCACATCAGAGGTCCCGACAGCCAGAGGCAACAACGATTGTGTGTAGAGAAAAATCGGTGTCCCGGCCACGGGTAGCCCGATTCCACCCCCAAAGAAAAGGCCACCTGTATCAACGATGCCGACGCCGCCGTTGGTGCCAATGAAGGGACCACCGAAGCCTAGGGCTCCGGGTACAAAACCAAGCGGCAGAAGCGGGCTACCCGGTCCAATGGGAGCAGCACTACCGAGGTCAATCGGTGCAGCTGCTCCGGAGATGATAGAGCAGGAGGGTCCGGGGCAGGGCCCGATCGCAGGCGGGGAAAAGGTCGATCCAGGAACAAAGCCGAGGACAGCCCCGGCGTCGTTGAATTCGGTCGAAAGAACGACATAGTCAAAGTCGACTGGGGGAGCAACAGCAGGAGGCCCCGGGCTAAACATGTAGATGTCAACGGTAAAGGCCCCAGCCGCAACAGTGGTCATATACGTTGTCTGAATTCCAGGAGTCACCGGATCGACGTCGGCGACATAGCTCGGTGTCTGAGCTTCTAGCGATGAAAACGTGAATAGAACAGTTAGGCTGAGAAGGAGAAGTTGTATCGAGTTAGATTTCATCAGAAGGCCTCTATAAAAATGAGTGAGGACTTTTGGTGATTTGAGAGGATGAGCTTGTATAATGCCCGCATCGCCATCAGACCTCGCGTTAAGGCATCTGCCTGATTCGATTTACACCCTAATCTGTCTTAGTGATTAGGTGAAATCACCAGATAGGGGAGTAGTAAACAGGCCTCGAGTGATCTGCGGGGTGATTTGTGCAGTACTCGAATACCTTTGTGTAATTGATACAGTGTAATGCTTGACGAGGATTTGAGCAAACCTGAATAGGAGCTAAGCGAAAGGCAAGGGTTATTGGTTATTGGTTATTGGTTATTGGTTATTGGTTATTGGTTATTGGTTATTGGTTATTGGTTATTGGTCCCCCACACTCACCCACTCACCACTTACAACTGACGACCCTAGGGTAGCTGCGACGCCAGCCCAATCGCCGGTAACCATGCGTTAAAAAATCAAAAGAAGTCATTGTGAGTCGATAGCCCCGTATCTTTCGATACTCCAACCCGATCTCAATAGCTCATGCGCCTCGCTCCCGTCATCATAATCATGTCTCTCATAATTCTGCTATCTGCGTGCTTTCGTGGAGTACCAGAACCACCGGCTGCGGTGTCGAATCTCCAACTTCAAGAGGGTTTTTCGTTCGAGGTGCTCGGAGTTGCCTCCTTCGAGGGGCTGGGGCACGGATTCGAGGGACCTCAGGGTACGAGCATCCAACGCAATCCATCGGACAACTCGCTCGCCGTGGGTCCTGAGCATGTCATTCAGACCGTTAACACACGGACCGCGATTTTCTCTAAGACAGGGGACGTGCTCTATGGTCCGGTCGAGAACAGCAATTTCTTTCGTGGATTTGGGGGTGCCTGCGAAAACATCAACAACGGTGACACGGTTGTTACCTATGATCAATTGGCGAAACGCTGGCTTGTTGTTATGCCCATTTTCCGCAGGCTTCCCCGCCGAGCGAATGAACCCCCAGCGCCAAGGCCGGAAGACGGGCCGGTCTTAAGCGCACCCGGTAAGATTGATCAACCAGGCCCGGCGGTAGCGCTTTATCATCCAGCGCGACTTTCGCCAGAAGAAGTCGCCGTGCTAGCCGAACAAGGTCAGCGCGACCGTGATGCTCGGCGCGAAGCTCCTGAAGCTGATGGCAGCTTTGCAATGTGTTATGCGATAAGCGCGACAGCTGACCCAATGGGTGAGTGGTACCGGTATGAGTTTGTCCGCCCACTCTTTCCGGACTACCCCCGCCCAGCCGTATGGCCTGATGGCTACTACGTGCCGACCAGTACCGGCGACGAAATCATCGAAAAGCATGCTTGCGTCGTAGAGCGAGACAAGATGCTCGCAGGCCAGCCAGCACGCGAGCTATGCATCATCGTACCCGGCGTAAATTTTCTCAACAACGCAGATCTCGATGGCACGCAGCTTCCACCACGTGGCGCTCCTAACCCGATGCTGGCCACTGGGGGTTCACAACTGAATGGCCTTTTAGGGGATGACAGGATTCTGGTCTGGAATTACCACGTCGACTGGGAAAGCATCGAAAACACGAGGCTCGAAGGCCCCGTTGAAATTCCTGTGGACCCTTACGCCTTTCTATGTGGTGGACAATTGACGCGCTGCGTCCCCCAACCCGGAACCGATGAACGACTAGACGCACAGGGGGACAAACTGGTGGCCCGTGTGACGTATCGCCGCCGAGGCGATCAGGAGTCCGTAGTGGCTGCTCATTCTGTAGCCGTCGGGTTCACTGGTTCTATTGAGGCCGACCCCGCTCCTAAATATGGCGATCAAGGATTCAATCCATCCGTGGGCGGCGGCGTCCGTTGGTATGAGTTCCGAGTAGATAATGCTCGGTCAATGGCTCTGTACCAGCAGGGAACGTACGCGCCCGCTGTTGCTCCTGGAGACTCCGCTGACTCCGGACCCTTCCGCTGGCTCCCGAGTCCGGCCATGGATGGCTACGGTAATATTGGGATTGGGTATTCCTGGGGCTCGGCTCAGGACTTCGCCGGGCAACGCTTTGCAGCCCGGACGCCTGCTGACAGCCTGGGCCAACTTGCGAGTGACGAGCTTGTATTGGTCACCGGAAGTGCCCCTCAGAGCAACACGCTTCGCTGGGAAGACTATACGCAGACGTCAATCGACCCTAGGGACGATTGCACCATCTGGTACGTCGGAGACTATTACCAAGAAGGCGCGACAGACTATTCGACTCGTATTAGCGCCGTCCAGATGCCCGGTTGCGGCAAATAACCGATCTCTTAATCTTGACACACTAGATGTTCGGATCTAAGTGGGTGGATGTTCTTCGAGGCACTTAATTTCTTCCTGGGAAAAATATGCAATGATTAGTTCGCGAATTTCGGGAAGTAAAATTGACACGCTAGACATCCTCCCGCTTACTACTATGGTACTTGGGATGCAAGCCCGTTCGCCGGTAACCAGACGTTCAAGAAATCAAAGGACGTCACATCACCGCTCAAGTTGAAGTCGCCAGAGTGATAGCCAGGGACTCCTCCGTTTTGAGGCAACCATACATTCAAGAAGTCGAAAGCGGTGATCGAGTCATCTGCATTGCCGTCACCGCCCCAGATGGTGAAGGAACCATCGCCTCGATCTCGTAGAGCGGATCCGCTTGGTGCATAGGCGGCATCTGCACCAGAGCTAAAGTTGTAGAAGGAGGAGTCGATATTCCAGCTCAAGGTGTAAGGTCTCGTAGACATTACCGGTAAATGATTGCGGTGCTGCACCACGATGTAGTGAGGATAGGGGTTGCCGACGTGAGGGAAGTAACTGTTGCTTGGCTTTATCAACAGACCTCCATCTGTTAAGCCAAATGAGCCGGACCACTTGAGGTCAAGATCACTAGGGATCCCTCTGTAAAGGGACACAAAAACCCAGTCCACAATGTTCGAGGGAATGCTATTGAAGCTCTGAGAATAGGGTTGATTCCAGGGTGAGGCAGTGTAGGGATGCGAAAGAGGAATGTGTCTGTTCAGATCCTTATGCATCGTGGATGATCCGTTGTAGGCACCGTCCAGGAGAAGCTTGACATTGAAGTCGAGAGGCTGAGCTGAAGCGTCGTATTCGACGGCTCCAATGTCGCATCCAATATCAGTGTTGGTAATAGTCGGGTCGTCGTAAGTTCTGGTCAAAACTGATCCTGACCTACCACGCTGGTCCCAGGCTTGGAATTCGCAACTCCCTCTGTCAAGAACCATAAAAGAAGTGCTAGAAGGTTCGTGAGTCTCGGTAGGGCCTCCGTTGTCCTCCAAGGGTCCCAGCAGTGGATCCAAAGGTGAAGCCGCATTTCCGACATAGTCGCCATTAGCATTGGGGATACCAATGACGAAGTAACTCTCGGCGCCACTTTGATCACCGATTAGATTGGAGCCTCTGATGAAAGACGAGGGATCTTCAGCGACCGAGATGTCTGGAATGGGAGTGGCTGAAATGTTCGTTATGTCGAAGTTATTGGCGACAATATTGTTGAATAGCGTGACCGTACCACCTCGTTCAATCGTCATTCCACCGCCCTCCGCAATATTGGAACTTGGTCCAACATAGTTCCCAGTGATCGTTGAATGAAATACTCGAAGGTCTCCAATACTAGTAGTCTTGTTAAAGTAGATACCGCCCCCGTACCGCGTGGCTCTGTTGCCACTGATTGTACTCGACTCAACGGTAAGGTCGTCCAATGATCGAGACAAAATACCGCCGCCGGTAATGGCAATATTATTGGATATCGTTGAGTACCTAATGCTAGCGTCCCTTTCGGAATAGACACCGCCCCCATCGAAACCTGCCGTATTTCCAGATATATTCGATCTTACAATTTCTAAGTCCCCTTTTGCTCGGACACCTCCACCGTGAGTTACTGCAATGCAATTCGTGATGGAAGAGTCTAGAATGGTTAAATGGCCGAATGATGAAGATAGATGGACACACCCGCTAGAGGCGCTACCAGCATTGAGATGAAGACCACTGATCGAATAATCGAGCTGTCCATTTAAGGAAAATATTCTGTAAGTAAGACCGCCATCGATAGTCAATAGATCAGATCCAGGACCATAGAAGTTAAGATCCCCTTCAACCTGCTGGAGATCGCTGGTTAGCAGAATAACTCCTTGGACGTCGAAAATTATGTCATCCTTCCCATTTCCGGCAGGGCAATCGTCATAGGCCAAATCTGTATTTGCTGCCTCGATGGCTTCTCGGAGGCTGCAGGTGCCATTGCTGGGATTGAAATCATCGGCTTTATCGGTGACGCGGATAACATCGGCTCTTGTCGTTGAAATAAGGACAAGGATGAGCAGGACGGAAGAAAAGATTTTCATCGTATCGGAATTACATCTTGGTTGTGTAACTCCTATTACGATTCCGGGGTAGAGATAGGACAGAGAGAAGGAGTCCTTGGTTGTTGGTCCTGCTTCATCTCACTAACAATCTGAAAGTGTGGAGCTTGGTGCCTGATAGGGAAGGACTGACGACTGAAGGCTGATGACTGATCCCAGCCCACTCAGAGTCTATAGGTATAGTTGACCTTGAAACTAGCACCGGTCTCGAAGGCTCTCAGTCGGAATCGATCTAGAGGGTCTAGATCTTCCGAGTACGCATTCTCCCAATTTCTGGACAGGACAAAGTAGATGTCGCTGCCTGGTTTGACCGTCCATCGATAGCGAAAAAATAGAGTCAGAAGTTCGCTCACATTGTCGAATTGTAGAAGGGTGGTCGCGGATTGCCAAGGGTTCAGCTGCCAACCGCTTGAGAATTGGAAAAGATGGGTCCTGAACGATCCTGCCGGAATCGTCACATCGTTAACACTCCAGCTCTGCGATAAGCTCAGCCCGGGCATGGGTTTGTAGTTTAAACCAATCCTTAACTGATTACGAGTACCTTCCCAAAAACTAGCTCGTTCAATGAGACCATTCGCTGAGAGTTTTCGTCGTCCGGCGCTGAGTAGAGAAAGGGAAAGCTCCTTGAAATCATAGTCGCCCGATGGGACCACAAGATCATCGAATATTTGAAAATCTCCCTCTAGTAATTCCTTCGACAAAACGCCATCTAGAGCAATGAGGTCGCCACTTTCGAATTCGATGCCGAGGAGGGTGGCCTTGAAGCCTCTGGTCAGTCGAGTACCATCGAGGTCCAGCAGGTTTTCGAAGGCCAGGCTAAAGCTGAGTCCTCTAATTAGAGGGTTTTCAAGAAGGAGGGGTT
Organism: Rhodothermales bacterium; assembly: GCA_965250215.1. Classification (GTDB taxonomy): domain Bacteria; phylum Bacteroidota; class Rhodothermia; order Rhodothermales; family DATKEJ01; genus CBDFNN01. The sequence continues at coordinate 2,536,401 of CBDFNN010000004.1, forward strand.
CATAGCGGATTTGTGGCTCTGCACGCTTGAATCCTCGTCGACTCACAAAGCCAAGCGCCGGTTTATAGAAGTCACCAAATTCCCGATACGAGGTCTGAAATATCAAGGGCTCGTTGTCATATCGAAACCTGAAGCCTCTAGCCGTACGATCCCAATCTGAACTGATTTCATCTGGGACAGAAATGCTGTTCCAGACGATGAAGGATTGAAAATTGAAATTCTTGTCTCCAAACAATGTCCTTGTTGTCAATTCGATGTCGACTCCAAATGTGTATCGATCTGGCAATGCAGGCTTGTCTTCGAGAATAGCACTTGCCCGACGCGTGGCAACAAATCCAAGCGACGACTGATCTAGAATATTTCGCTTTATTCGTCCGATGGAGAAGTTCTCGCTCGCGGTCTCTGCGGTCGATTTTGTATTTACATGAAGTGCACCGATCTCGAAGGGGCCTTGTTGACCACCGAGGCGGACTCCATAGGCAATGGGTATTTGTCTGCCTTCTTGGAGACCAATATTGCGACTGAAATATGGTGTGACCTGATTTCGAGGTGCAAAGCTAAACACGTTTGAACCTTCTAAGAAAAAGTCTCGTTTTTCCGGAAATAGAAGAGGGAAGCGTGTTAGGTTGACACGTCTTTGATCTACTTCGACTTCGGCGAAATCCGTGTTGTATGTGAACGCCGCTCGCAGACTTGGTGTCACGCTGTATCCAATATCAAAGCCGGCATTGGAGTCCAGATCAATATCATTGTCTTCGCTGGCAAGTCGATTTCCTACACCGATAAGATAAGGTCTGATTTCGAGCCCAATCCCCTGTGACATGCCTTCAAGGCCAGTGAGCGCACCAGAATAAATCGGTTCGAAAATACTCTGATTTCTGCGATGTCCGTTCCAGACGACGTCCTCATTCTTTCTTCGTATCGTGCGTTGGAAATTGATATTCCAGGTCGACTTCTCTGCATCGAAATTCAGCGTTCCAAATGGGATGGCCATTTCAACGGACCATCCGAGGGCACTGCGCTGCACTCTTGCCTCCCACAATCCGTCCCAACTCTTGTTGACAGTAGAACTGATTAAGGCATCACCCATGAGGCCCACAGGATTTACTTCAAAAAGATAACCGGTCCTTCCATCTTGGAAGGTGTCGAGGACCACGAGGAAGTTGTCATCTGTATGAAGATTGGCATCACGTTGCTTCTGAAATCCAATGATACCATCGGGGTCAGAGTCAAAAAGCATGGCCCCGATGTAGAGGTGCGTGCTCGTGTAGGCAATAGAAACCTCTGTCCTTTCGCTCGCTGCTTCGCCCTCCAATGGCACGCGTTGGAGGAAGTTTTCTGCCTTCTCAGAATTAGCCCAGAAAGCTTCATGAAGATGGCCGTCCAGTTGGATTGGCTCTTGGAGTTGGGTCGCCTTGATTGATGGTGTCTGTGCATGAGCCCACTCGAAGAAAAGCAAGATTGACAAAAAGAGGCAAGCTAGATGCTTCATGAACAGATTCAGCCTTTAGATGCTTCGAGTCGATTATTCAATGCATAGGGATCGCAGTTGAGGGAGAATAGCCGAAAGGTCTTGAAAAGCCTAGCCGGTGTGACTGGTCACTACTTTATCACGGTCACCATCTGCCGATCCTTGAAGGTCTCTCCTAAGGTCTCGTAGATGTAGATACCACTCGAGAAATTGCTTGCATCCAGAGTTACTCGCAGCTCTCGATTGGCTTCCATGTGACCATCGAAAGCAAGGGCAATAAAGCGACCCTGCAAGTCATATATCGATACTTTGACCTTCTGGTCCGATGCCACTATCACAGAGAATTGTGCATTTGTTGTAAATGGATTTGGGTAGGCTTGCTTGATTCCATGTGTGCCGGATTGCTCCAAAAGAAACTCCACTACCTCGCTGTATTCGAAGTTGCCATCAAAATCTAGTTGCTTAATCCTAAGCCGATGTCGACCTGGGGTGAGTTCGCTTGCATGGTAATGGTAGTCATTCTGCTCATTAGTGGTTGCGGCTCCTGAGATGAAATCGAGGCTCTTCCACTCTTCAAAAGATGGTTCACTTAACACAGATTGATGTTGTATTTCAAAACCAGCATTATTGGTCTCACTTAGTGTGGTCCAAGAAAGAGTTGGTATGCCATCGTCAATTTGAACGAATATATTAGAGAACTCAACGGGTAAGGGCGCCACCAATATGTTGAGTTGGAAAAAGATACCGCCACTGCCGGCACCAAGAATAGCATCGGGCTCTCCATCGCCATCTAGATCTGCAATTGATGGTGCATTATGAAAGCTGACATTGGCCAGGCCGAAGGAATTAAGTCCACGTCGAACAAATGCTGGACTCGTACTTGTGCCTGTGTTTTCAAAATAGCGGATGCTGCCATGCTCCTCGCCAATGAATGCGTCCAAGTCGCCATCTTTGTCCATATCGTAAAAAACTGGAACGCTAAAGTCGTCGACATCCGATAAGCCAAAAGGGTTGGTCTGTGGAGTAGCGAAGGCCGGACTAGAACTCGTGCCTGTGTTTTCAAAATAGAAGATGCTACCGAGCTCCTCGCCAAGGAAAGCGTCCATGTCGCCATCGTCATCAAGATCTGCAAATTCTGGAAGGCTATTGTAGCCGACATCCGATAAGCCAAAAGGGTTGGTCAGTGGGCTCGCAAAGACCGGAGATAGACTCGTGCCTGTATTTTCAAAATAGAATGTGCTGCCAAACTCCTCACCTACGAAGGCATCCATGTCGCCATCACCGTCAATATCGACGAGGCTTGGAGCAACTTCCTCGCCCACGGCTGTCATGCCGAATGGATGGGACTGAGGCAGTGCAAAGGCGGGATTCGTGTGTGTTCCTGTATTCTCAAAATAGTAGAAGTCCCCACTATTATTTCCAACGAGCGCATCCATGTCGCCATCGTCATCCAGATCGGCAAATTCTGGAATGCTTCTGGAGCCTACATCTGTTAGGCCAAAGGGATCGACTTGTGGAGAGCTAAAGATTGGATTTGAGACTGAGCCTGTATTCTCTAAATAAAATATCTTACCGTGATTTTCTCCAACGATTGCATCGAAATCTCCATCGTTATCTAAATCTGCTAAAGCCGGTGCTTCATAATGATTGCTTGCAACCACAAGGCCAAAGGGATTGAGCTGCTCTGAGGTGAAGACGGGATTTGAGCTTGTGCCTTGGTTCTCGAAATAAGAGATTCTGCCACTGCCTCCTATTCCTACAAGGCCGTCCAGATCACCATCGTTGTCTAGATCGACAAAGTTTGGTTTGAGTGTGGATCCGAAGATATTGATACCAGCAAAGCCAAAAGGGTTTGTTATTGGTGGTCCGAAAGCAGGGCTCGAACTCGTTCCTGTATTCTCAAAATAAAATAGATCAGAGTCGTTTTCTCCGAAAAAGACATCGAGATCCCCATCGTTATCCATGTCGGCGAATGCTGGTGCGACCCAATTCCCAACAACTGCGAGGCCAAATGGATTGGTCATTGGAGGGCCAAAAGCAGGGCTCGATATCGTTCCAGTATTTTCGAAGTAATGGATATTTCCAGTCCACTCACCCACGAATACATCAAAGTCGCCATCTCCATCAATGTCGACGAAGCTTGGAACTGTATGAATGCCGCCAAGCACCAGACCAAAGGGGTTTGCTTGAGCTGCGGCGAATTTCGGATTTGATATCGTTCCCGTATTTTCGGAAAAGTAGAGACCGCCTCCTCGTTCTCCCATGAGGACATCTAGATCCCCATCGTTGTCAAGATCTGCGAAAGTGGGTGTAGGCTGTCTTCCTATATCCCGAAGTCCAATCAGGTTGTAGGCAGGTTCAAAATATTGCGCCTGGAGGCTAACAGAAAGATTTAGAATAGGAGATGTCAGAAAAACAATTCCAAAGGTAAGTATCGATTTAGCTAAAGAGCGCATGAAAAGCTTTCTTTTTAGTCAAGGTTTAACGTACATCTTGGCTTGACACATGACAACAAAGATCATCCTCTCTTAATATAATCACTACCTGCACTGTAACGACATGGCTAGACTAGATTCATGCCGTGCGGATTCTCGATTTTCATCTCAAATGAATATTGGTCATAATGCAAGTCTCAATTTGAAGCTCGGAATGATGCCAAGATCAAAGACATCGACATTTAAAAACCTAGGCTGCTGATCTCCGCCCTGAGGCGTGACTCGATTTACAAAGGAGACGGGTGTACGATACCAAGGATTCTCCCGATTCGTGGCGTTGAAGACAAAGAAAGACAGGAATAGGGGCTTCCCTCCGATAACCCATCTCGAATCCAAACCGGCATCGATCCGGAAATAATTTCCAAGACGCTCCGTCTCTCCATGAGCGAGGTACTGCAAATCGTTTGGAGCGCCGGTAGCAAATAATCCTGTCACGGAGAAAGAGAAGTGCTCGTTGATGTCGCCTCTTAGTCTGGAAGAAAACTGGTGCCGTCGATCCCACTCGGCGTCAAAACGCTCACTGTTATTTGCTCGAACGTTCCAGACCTCGGAATGAGACCATGTGTAGTTTGCAGATGCCTGAACCGAACTCGAGAGTCGGAAAGATGACATTAGTTCGATGCCACGGGAGAGGCTTTCGCTTTCATAGGTCACGACTCCTACTCGGTCCAAGCCTTCCGTTCTAAGACCGGCTCGATATTCCCACAGATTGTTAATCTTCTTGACATAGGCATCCACACGGAATGCTACTCGGCTACCCAGTTTAATCTGATTGGAAAGGGACATTGTATTGGTTTCCGTGGGCTTGGATTCTTCATTTCCGGCGAACCAGATGTTGCTTCTCAGTTCGCTTCCCAGATCAAGATTCTGAACAAATTCGTTGTTACGTGACAGGCTTAACGTTGCGGAATAATTGTCGCTTAAACTACCAGCAAGGTGGATCTTTGGAGAAAGGACTTGTATTCCTCGCTCTAGATCATATTGATTGCGAAGACCTAACGCCATCTGCCAGCTGTTCCTGTTGAGATTGTAGCCTAGGGAGCCATCCAAAATAGTTGGCTCGATCGACGCATTTACTCGCTGTTCATCGTCCAAGATGTCCGTAAATGAAGAACGTATTTTCTTTGCGCGAAGACCGATTTCTAGAGAGCTAGAATTGTCCAGAATAAGGAGACCCTGCTGTGAGAGTTTATGCTCACTCATCGTATTTACATTCTGATACAAGGCGAAACTGGTGTCTAGCCGACCTCTCTCAACGAAGTCCTCTTTGAAAACCTCTGCCTCATAATTGGATGTGGTGACGGTCGTCGTCAAATGTAGGTTGGCTCGTGGTGCCCAAGCATAAGAGAGCTTGCCTAGGTTATTTTCCCAATTCTGCTCATTGTCGATAGTTGCTGATCTAATAGGATGGCTTGGTACCAATCTTGACTCGATGAGCATCGTGGATTCGGCCGATGCCTTCTCGCTAGCGAAATAGCCAGTAGCATCTATTCTCGATCCATTCGAAAACTCAAATTGAGCGCGGCTATGCAAATCGTAAAAGGAGCCAGTCGGGTCAACTTCGAATAGGTTTTGTTCTAAGCCCGCTTCTCGGGTCGAGACTAAGACCGGAATTCCAAGACCTCGAGCTATCACGTTCTCGCTGCCATACCAAGTGCTAGCATAGGGAGTTGACGATCGGCCGGATATCATCAAGGATGCTCTTTCCTTTATCAAGGGTGTTTCGATCGACAGTGATCCAGTTGAGTTTGACAAAGAGGCCATGGCTCGCGTGGACGTCATCGATCCTGGACGAGTTTTCAGGGATAGGATTCCGCCACCGGCATCCTCAAAAGTGCTAGGGCTCGCCCCATAGTAGAGTGCCGACTGAGAAATGGCGTCCGGATTGAAGACATCGTAAAGACCGAAGAGGTGTTGTTGCCCAAAGACTGGAGCGCCGTCCAGCTCTACTCTGAATCCGCTCGATTGGCTGCCTCTCACATTGATGTCACCACTTACTGCGCTAGTGATAGCGATTGCGGGGAGAACTTGAAAGTCGCGCAATAGGCTTTGATCGTCGTAGCCTGATGGGAGGGAGGGCTGCATCAGGAAGTGCCAGGTACTATCGAGACTGGATTGGAAGTGATTGCCGTAGACTGTGACCTCGGAAACAGAGTTTATGATCGGCTTCAGGCGAATTGATATTTCGGAAGGCAGGTCGTCCGAAAGTTCTAAGGTGTACGATTCGTAGCCTATATATCGAACTTCGATGCTTTGTGGTTTTTGGTTTGTGGTTTGTAGTGAGAATCGGCCGTCTACATTGGTGATGGTACCGGTGAGGGAGGTTTGTGCTTTGTTGTTTTTGGTTTGCGGGTCATCGCGTAAGGTGCTTCCAGGATTTTCCAGAGGGTATGAATACAGCAGGATACTTGCCCCAGGAAGTCGGCTTCCAGTCTCTGCATCGATCACAAATCCCAGAATAAAACGCTCCTCCTCAATCTCCACCTTACTGGCGGCTGTCACAACCATGACATCCCGAGAACCACTGCTCCCGATAGTCAGGTCATGGTCACGCATCTCCTCTTCAAGCGCAGCAATAATCTCATCCCGATCGCCTGAAAGTGAAATCCGCTTCCCGGCCACCAAGGCATCTCGGTACAAGAAGCGCGTGCCATATGTCTCCTCAATTTCTTGAAGGACAGTGGAAACGAGAGCGTTATCAAAACGAAGGCTCTGACCAAATACTTGACCAGAGCAACAGAGAAGTATGACGACTAGGAGGGCGCTACTTCGTGATAAAATTGTATGTAGATTCGTCTTGCTTTTCAAAGGCACCATTTAATACAAGGCCAAGATCGTTCAAACTAGTTTCCAAATTCTCCAGTGATAACGATCCGGAAATCGTCTCCCCAATTAAGTTGGAAGGCATGTTAATCTTGATGTTGAAGTGCTGCGTCAGTTCTTCGATTGCCGCTTCTACCTGAGTCTGACTCAATTCAAGATAGCCCAGTTGCCAATCGAGATACTCCCGCTCGGATGGATTATTTTCAAGGCTAGCCCTTCCGTTTTCAATCACAGCTGCATTCCCAGGTACTAGGTCTATAAAATTAGACGAAGATGTCAGACGAATACTTCCATTTTTGAGATAAGTATTCAATTTCCCAAGGCGGGTATCCACGTTGAATTCAGTGCCGAGCACCTCGATCGATCCTTCATTGCCATAAACTCTGAAGACGCGATCAGGATTGTGGGCGACCACGAAAAAGGCTTCTCCGTCCAATTCGAAGCTATGCTCATCTACTCGATTCAATCTAGAGTTTTGCCGTAGCAAAATGTTCGTTCCATCTTCCAGTAGCACTGTGGTATTACCTTCTCCAGCCAGAGCGACGTACTCCACAATTTCGCTTCCTGGACTCAACCAGAACCAAGCAGCAACAGCGGCAACAAGAACGGTTGCGGCGATTCCAAGGAGTCTTGACGTGACAAGACGAAGTGGGGCATAGTCCACTTTTTGAGAGTTAGAATCAAGTTTTGCTTGGAGAGAATTCCAAACATCCGCTTTACCCTCTACATCTCTACCACTAGACTCCTTGTACTTCTCTACATGCGCAAGGAGTGGATCGCTAGACGTGCTATCCACTCCTGAGTTCAAGTTGTCCAAGTGCTTGGCTAGTTCGAGGTCGTTGTCGCTATGTAATCTATGTTCTTCCAATTTAAATTAGAGGAGCCCCAGAGAGCTCCTCTTCTTCAGTGTTCTAAGTGTTTATTAGCCGCGTCCTTGATGTCCTCTTTCAAATCCTCTTCTAAATCGGCGATTTTTTAGGGCGTTATGGATCTGGACGATCGTGAATTGGGCTTCGCTAAGTGTTGATTCTAAGGACTCAAATAAGGCATCGTTGACGGCCATGGCCAAGTCGTGGAATTCCTCTCTCGTGATCGATCCGTCTTCCACTTGCTCCATAAGAGCATCGATATCTGTCTGTAGGTCCTCGATAAGATCAAGAACGGTCGTAGCTTGGCTGCCGTCTAATTCTAAGGCATCAATCATAGCAGCCTGTGATGCAGCCTTTCTCGCCTCGCGCTCCGCTTCAAGATCTGCGATAAGTTGATCTAGCTCCGCAATCTGATCGGCACTTAGCAGTGCATAAACTTCCGCAAAGATCTGGTCCTTGATGGCGCCAATTTCTGTCCGTAGTTCCTGACGAGTGATATCTCCATTGTCATGGCTCTCACGAAGAGCTTGAATGTCGTCCGAATAGGATTCTCGAATCGCCTTTGCGTCTTCCTTCTGGGCATCTGTTAGCACAGAATGCAAGAGTCGACCGTCTGTTTTTTGTCCGTGTCCTCCAAAACCGCGGCCGTATACGAAAAGAACGCCGGTTCGGCCATTGGCAAGAATGCGATCGATTTTGTCTTGGTCTCCCGAGTTGTAGATCTCAGCCGCCGCGTACCATAGGAATCCGGGCTCAGGCTTGTCTCGTGCGTGATCGTCGAGTTTGTCTGACGTGTCGTCAGAAAGGCTGAAACTTGCTGTCAAGTCATCGACAAACTCCGTATTCATCTCGGCATCTGGATTCACACCGAGATCGCTACTGTCGCAGGCTGCTAGGAAAATCATCGAAAAAGAAAAGAGTGCGACTCTTGAGAAGTGCGTCGCCATCTTATTTGAAAAGTGCATTTTAAACATTGTTAATAGAGTGTTATTGGTTGAACAATCACTCCTATGTCACTTGAAAAACGGGTTACCCCTATTGGTTCAAAAAATATTTCAAGATTTCTATTCGGCATCATCTGATAAGGCCTTTCTTAATGTTCTTAACGCCGTCGACATTTGATTCTCTACGGTCTTTATGCTCACATCCAAGACTCTCGCAACTTCACGGTAAGTGAGTCCGCTCATATAACATAACTCAAAAACTTGACGCCTTCGATCTGGCAAGGATTGAATGGCAGCGTGGATCTGTTGCTTCAGTTCTTTTCGTTCGACTTCCTTGCTGGCAGAGCCGGACGAATCTGGGAGATCTACTAGACTGAGGTCGGCGTGGTTCTTCGAGTCTCGGTAGTGATTGACAGATCGATTTATCACCATACGAAAAAGGAGCGCTCTGGGGCTGGCCTCGATAGCTGCTCTCGCCTCCCAAAGGGAAATAAAAGCTTGTTGAATGAGATCTTTGCTCGTCTCAGCGTCGTGACCGCGACGGAGGAGGAAACGAAAAAGGTCGTCGTAGAGCCGGTCGAAGAGTTTCTTGAAGGCCTGTTGGTCTCCCTCGCGTATCGCATCGATGAGTTCTGTGCCCGAAAAGGCAAACAATATGAAAAGAAGGGAAAACAGGAAGATGGGGGCTGAGGAGCTGAGGGGCTGGGATTAATAGGATGTAGCTGTGTCAATTCGCAAGCTAAGGAAATCAGAACATCGGGACGTCAGAACATCAGATTCTCAGAACATCAGAAAGTTCGGTTGAGCGATATATCGATTGTCCGATTGTCTGATTGTCCGAAAAACCTAGAACTTTTCCTGAACACCAATGACCAACAACCAATAACCATTGACCAACCACTATATTAGCCTTTGGAGTCGGCGAAATCTGACTCCTGATGTCTTGCAGCTAATGCTGGGACACTTGATACTAGAATACTATTCCAAATTTGAGGAAAAGCTCATGCCAGAAATCATAAATTCTTACGAAGTCGGAACCGTTCATGGCAGAGGTGAGCTTGCTCGCTGGATTGGCCTGAAAGTTGGGTCCGGTGCAAGGACGACGATATCTATCAGCTTCTGGGCGAATGAACCATCAGATCTGGGCTATGCCCTTCCTACGGGAAACTATATCCACCTAAATCTTCGTCTACGAGATTTCGACGACTACTATCGCATTTTGCAAACCGAAAGTCCACTGAACGTCCATTGGACGGCGGATAGCAGTCGGCGAATTATGTCTTTCCAGATGACGAGCTCCGATGAACCATTGGGCGAGGGACCCACGGATAGTTCCAGCTCCTGATAACGGATTTGTTGAGATCAGCCTGAATACCAGCATCGGGCAAACCGTCGACGGTGAACGAGTCCAAAACTCGGAAGACAGCCGAATCTGTCGATAAGCTCGTAGAAAGTCCTCTCTGACGACTGATAGCTGACTACTGAAGACTGACGACTGAGGACTGACGACTGATTGCCGCCGCTTATCCTCTCTCGATTGCGTCCTTAACAATCCTCCTTAGAATCGGCGCGAGTGTACCTTGATTGAGTAAACGTCCCTGAACATATACGCTAGGCGTGCTTCTAACGCCGGCAGCATTTCCAGCCGCGACATCGGCGAGGACTTTCGCGTGTGTTTCAGTGCTATTCAAGCAAGACTCGAATTCAGAGACATCCCAGGATCGATCCGTAATCAATTCATTGACAACCCGCGCTCCTAAGGTCGTCTGATGCTCAAAAATATCGTCGTGGAAACTCCAGAAATCATCCTTCTCCGCGGCACAGATGCCCGCCTTTGCGGCCAAGGTAGCGTTCGGATGTATGGTTCGGCCTAGTGTTGGGTTGACATCGGTAGCTAATGGGTAGTTCACGTATCGGAATTTGACCTGATCCTTGAACTCATAGAGAAAGGCTCTCATGTTGCTCGATGCTTGCTTGCAGCCAGGACACTCAAAATCGCTGAATTCGGCAATCTCGACGTTGGCATCCGGGTTACCCCACGTTGGTGCGTGTTCCGGTACCGCGGCTAGCGTCGGAGCAGATCTCCAGAATTGAGATGAGATTCGGTCGAGATCGAAGTCTCTCATCTGAAAATTGTCGATGCCATATGTCTTAGTCGCCATGAAGCCAAAGCCCATAATGGCGAGGCCGGTGATGGCATAAAGTGCTACTTGTGGTCTAAGATTGGGTCCTCCTTCTTTCTCGAAGAGATTGGAGAAAAACTCTTTGTCGAGTCCAAAGAAGCTAGTATCGACACCCTTTCTCGCGGCCATCCCAAAGAGAATTAGCAGAACAAGATTCGCCAGATACATACCGACGCATACAGGGCAGAGAACTCCAAGTTTTAAAAGATGCGTTGCTTTGTAAATCGAAAATAGTACCGCAACGAATGAGAGTATTCCTCCCAGTACCAATGCAGCTCGACCTTTTTTTAAATCCTTAACGGCCAAAGCAACGAGTGCTAAAACAAAGAGCCAGACGTAGAGCAACATGCCCCAAGCGCCAACAGGAATTCCGCCTAAGAATGCATAAGACGATGAGTGCGCTGCGTCGCAATTGACCCACTCGTTGATCGAGCATACACTGGGGTTTTCCAATCCAGCTGACTCGATTTGATAAGTCGTTTCTGTGGCATAGAATCCCATTCCTGCGCCAACAGCGGCGACAAGAAGGATGATGTAGATGAGTTTCTTTCCCGCGAGGGTGTCGACAGTTTTCGCGTACTTCTTAGCCAATTGTTTTTCGTTTGTGGTTCGTTGTTTTTGGTTTTGGTCCCCAGCTATTGCTCATTTGTCTTAAGTCAAACCATGTAAATCGAAACGATTACAATCGTTGATTGAAAACAGTTGACCAATGACTAAGGACCAAAAACCAAGGACCATGTCATGATACGAAATCAGAGCGATACACAGAACATTGGAGAGGTTGATATTCAGGCATCACGAAGTCCGATCAGAAATCGAACTATCGGACAATCAGATGATCTGACTATCGAAAAATCGGACCATCGGACAATCGGAGTATCGGATAATCGGACTTTCGGTTTCCAGTTCGAACCGAAATCGCTTGATACGAGTTTGATCTGACGCGATTGTCCTCCTTTAGAGCTAAGAGACTAGAAGCTTCTTACCAGTATGCGTTCACTTCATGCCACACGATACGTTGTCGCCCTCCGCGAGGGTGGATCCTTACCCGCCTTGGTGGAGGCCGTTGATGACGAGGGCAAGGCAGAAAACTTTGTGGTTAAATTTCTAGGTGCAGGTCAGGGAGCTAAGGCTCTGATTTCTGAAATCATCGTCGGAAAACTAGCTTTGGCTTTGGGATTGCCGGTGCCGGAAGTAGCCTTGATCGACGTGCCGGAAGGATTTGGTAGAACCGAGCGCGATCCTGAGATCCAAGACATTCTCAAAGCCAGCGTTGGACTGAACGTTGGGATGGGCTATCTAGATGGAGCCTTCAATTTCAATCCGCTTTCAGGAGCGGATTCTGTGACGCCAGATCTGGCTGCCGAGATCGTTTGGCTAGATGCGCTTTGCACCAACATCGATCGAACTGTTCGCAACCCCAATCTCATGGTCTCTGATCGACGGCTCTACTTGATTGATCATGGGGCTGCCTTGTACTTCCATCACAACTGGGCGTCTATGGATAATGCGAAGGCAAAGTCGGCTTTTCCAATGATAAATCGGCACGTTCTTCTGCCTTTTGCCGGTAATCTGAATGAGGCAGACGAGCGATTAGCGACGAAGATTGATGAGTCTTCTTTGGAAGAGATCATAACATTGATTCCAGATCAACTTCTCATGCACGCTCCAGAAGGGACGAGCTCCAGTTTTGATTCGGCAGAAGCCAATCGAGAGGCCTATATAAACTACTTCTCCCTGAGGCTAAAAGGAGAGCGTGATTTGTATCTGAATCCATAGAAGCCAAAGCAAAATTGTCCTTGTCCAGAAAAGAAAACTTAGATTATCGAGGATGAGTGCCGTTGATCAAGACAGATGGTTTGACTACGATTATGCCTTCCTGCATGTCGTCCCGCACGTGCATATCGGTACTCGCGAGGCTATTGGCGCTGTGCTTCACTCTCGTACAGCTAGATTCATTGGACTTGAGTATCGACTCGACAATAGTCAGATTCAATTAAGATGGCCAGATCTCGATGTGGACATGTTAGAGGATGAGCTCAGAGCGATGGCGGACATCGCAGAGGGGAAGGGGGAAAGTGAGATTTCTGTCATGACGGCCTCCGAAAGATTTCACTGGATAACGGCGCCTCGATCTGCGGTCTTGCAGCCCTCACCGGTTCATGCCGGGCGATCTAGGGATCCAAAGCGGAGTCTTGAGGGTCTTATTCAACAGTTACTCTAAGTTCTGTCTGGCTGCAACATTGCAGCGATTGATTAATGTCATACTTCTTCAAGAAAAGGAGACTAAGGCATTATTACGAGATATCCCAGGAAGGCAAACGAGGTGAAATACATTAGGAATGTAACGGTCCAATTTTCGATTCTATGTGATCGGTTCATGCTGCAGGTAATTTGATGGATCGAATAGTTGCTTCGCTCCAGATGATGTCGATGAACTACTGCTCGGTAGTTATATAGTAGTGAAGCAATAGTCATGCCAAGTATGGCGAGGGGACGAAAGTCCGATGATCCGATTTTCTGAATTTCCGATTCTCCGAAATATCGATGGTCCGGATCGCCGATCTCCCATCAGTCTCTTAGACTCAGTCAGCAAATTTATGGATTTCTGACTGTTCGTTTAGAACCAAGTAGCTGATCTACGAATCAGTGAAAGTAATCCTTGGTCAGTCTTCACTCAAATTCGTCGGATTCCGGAAGAGATTTTCCGGGATCCTTCTAGGTATTCGGATAATCTGTCTTTCGGACAATCGGCCTATCTGAAAATCGGACCATCGAATCATCGGAGAATCAGAATTTCGGACTATCGGATCCTCGGACTATCGATTCCCCAGCTCGATTCTCATCAAGCTCTCCTCGACCCAATCGCCCTTCTTAAAAAGCCCCCTTTCGTTGTATTGAACGAACTTCATCCCGCTGTTCTTAAGCACCTTTTCGCTTCCGGAATTCCAAAGGGCATGACTTGCCTCTATCGCGATAGCCGATAGGTCTTCATGACCAAATTTGATGACCCGCGTGCAAGCTTCCGTCATGATTCCTTTTCCTTGATGATCTGGGTGGGTCCAGAATCCAATATCCCATACACGGTTTCGCTCGGTAGCGCGAATAGATATTCTGCCAAAACGATCACGGCTCACTCGATCTTCGATCGTGAATCCATAGGACCGACCCTCGCGCCAAGCTTTCAAGTACTTCTCTGTATTACTCCCCAGTTCCTCGATACTTTTTGGTTGTTCCCAGGCCATACCATCGTTGAATCCTTCAAAGCGCGAGGCTGAAAAAACAAATGGAATATCCGTGTCGTCCGCAATGCGAAGGCGTAGCCGCCTTGTAACCAGTTGGTAGTCGACGGGGATTGTGCTAGAAGAGATCAAGTTAAATAAACGAAGTGCTAGTCCGCGAAAGACGTTGTCAGGTGAGAAAGTGACGTGTGTGAATCAAGATGTGGATTCAATATATGGGATAGTTGTCAGTCATCAGCCGTCAGCCGTCAGTCTTCAGGAAAGAAGATGTATTTCTTCTGACGACTGACGACTGAAGGCTGACAACTGACGACTGACGACTATCTCCTATCCTCTTTTCAACTCAATATCCTTGAACCTAAACCGAAAGGCCTGTTGACGATGTACTTCAATCGCGATGTGCCCTTCAGATAAAATTTTCTCCGCTCCATCCCAGTCGATAATAGTTTTACCATTCAATACTGACTTGACCTGCTTCCCAACAACGCTCACCTCGAATACATTCCATGGATCAGGGTCCGTGCTCCATTTATAGGTCCATCCTTCAGGGTGATAGCCAGTGAAATTCTCGGCCTTGTAGCCGCCTTCCATGGCATAGGGAAGCCATTGCTCTTGAAAGTCCCAGATGAAGCCAGTAGACTCCGGCACATTGGAAGCTAGATCGAATCCATGTCGTGGAAAATTGTCCGGCACCCAGGTATCTCGGAATTGAATCCCGCAATTTCCGACGGCGTCCGCATAAGCGACGAATTTCAATCGAAGGGTAAAATCCGTTTGGGGAGTGTCATAGGTCAGCCAGACGAATTCCTCCGTGCCAGGTGTGTCCAGAATCAGTTCTCCATTCTCGATTTTGAAAACTTCTTGGGCAAGGGAGTCATCCTCTGCGATGTGATCTAGATGCCAGCCTTCTAGGTCTATGCCGTTAAAAATGGACTCAAAGGCCGAGGCCGTTTCGGTTTTTTCGGAATTGCTGCATGAGAGGCAGGTAAATACTAGTACCAATAAGAGAGGAGCAAATTTCATAGGAGTCATATGTCAGTTCTCAAAATACTTGGACAAGCTGAAAAGTCTTGCGGAAATTGATTGACTTACAAAGTCTCCAAACAAAATGAGATTCTAATTAGCCAATTGTATTAAGCAATGTAGGAATGTATCAAAAAGTTATCGAATTTAGAGCCCTACAAAAGCATAACGGTCAATGAATAAATCTACAAAGTTCTTAGTCTTCCCTTTTTTCGCCGCTATGTTGTCGTTCTCATGTCAAGCAGATGGCTCCCAAGAATTGAACGATACTTGGACCCGATTTGAGGCTGAGCCCGCCGCCACAAGTTTTACCAATCTCTCCCAGATAAATCGAGAAAATGTCCATCTTTTAGAAGAGGCCTGGAGACTCGAAACTCCTGGTGCCATATC
Organism: Rhodothermales bacterium; assembly: GCA_965250215.1. Lineage (GTDB taxonomy): Bacteria > Bacteroidota > Rhodothermia > Rhodothermales > DATKEJ01 > CBDFNN01. Next base: position 2,551,841 of record CBDFNN010000004.1, read on the forward strand.
GATGAATCCGATCGTCATTGATTCTACAATGTATGTATTCGGAGAGGGGGGCGCATTGCTCGCGCTTCATGCCGCAACGGGGGAGCAGCTCTGGTCTTATCAGGAAGAAGTCCCTGGAAGCGTTAGAGCGAGAGGAATCAACTACTGGGAAAATGAAGATCGATCTGACAGACGAATCCTCTATCCTGTTGGTGCCTATTATTTCGTCTGCGTCGACGCCCAAACTGGAAGATTGTCAAAGGACTTTGCTGATGAAGGAGTACTTGACCTCAGGAATAATCTTGGAGTGGATCCCGAGCTGGTCACCCGAGGAACGAGCTCGATGCCTGGCACGATCTACGATGATATTATCATCCTTGGATCTTCGGTCGGGGAAGGATACTTCGCTTCTCCCGGACACATCCGTGCTTACAATGTGAAGACGGGTGCTCTCGAATGGGTATTTCACACCCTACCAAAGAAAGGAGAATTTGGATACGACACCTGGCCGGAAGGAAGACCCGAAATTGGTGGAGGAGCAAATGCTTGGGGTGGTCTAAGTGTGGATGAAGAGCGGGGTATTGTTTATATCCCCTTGGGGTCTGCAAATTATGATTTCTATGGGGTGGATCGTCCTGGAGAAAATCTGTTTGCCAATTCTATTGTCGCCCTCAATGCCAGAACAGGAGAGCGAATTTGGCACTACCAGACCGTCCATCACGATTTGTGGGACTACGATCTATCGTCAAGCCCCGTTCTTATGACGGTGACGATCGATGGCAAGGAGCGGGATATCGTTGTTCTTGCTGCGAAGACCGGGCTTGTTTTTGTATTCGATCGGGTTACAGGTGAACCCATTTGGCCCATCATAGAAACTCCTGTGCCGGCATCTGATATTCCAGGAGAGCAGGCTTGGCCAACTCAACCTATTCCGAGCAAACCACCGCCCTTCATCCCGACATCGATGTCACTTGATGGCGATATCAATCCCTACTTGCATGAGGATGATCGCGATTCATTGGTCGAGATGGTCAAATCCATGAACTACAAAGGGCTATATACGCCACCAAGCACGATCCCAACTTTGCAGGTACCAGGTAATCGAGGCGGAGCGAATTGGGGCTCAAGTGCTGCTGACCCCCGGGATGCTAGCTTTTTTGTGATTAGCTATAACCTTCCATCAGTTCTGCATCTAGAGGAGATCGTCACAGGAAAAACAGGTACGGGTTCTTCGAATTTCGACAAGGGCCAAGAAGTCTACCAGAGCTATTGCATTGCCTGTCACGGCGCCAACCGAGCGGGGCAAGGTGATGTCCCTTCGCTGATCGGGGTGACAGATCGATTGAGCCATGACGATTTTCAGGAGGTCGTCCAGAATGGGAAGGGCATGATGCCTGGCTTCCAGATGGTTAGTGCCGGCATGCTCAACAATCTCCAGATGTTTCTCTCCAATCCAGATCTCGCTCTGATGGATATAGAGACGAAGATTTCGAATGACGAAGTGGGTGCCCCCATGGATGTCCGATACCAAAGTGCCTGGAAACACATTCTTGATCGAAATGGCCTACCCATTATCAAACCTCCTTGGTTTAGAATGACCGCCTATGATATGACAGATGGTAGCATGAAGTGGCAAGTCCCGATCGGTCGTTCTGAGCCTATGGTCGAGCAGGGGATCACCGATTCTGGTACCAACATATTTGTCATCGGTGGCCCATCGGTCACTGCCGGTGGGCTGATCTTTCTTGGCACAGATACAAGATTCCAGGCTTTCAACAGCGAGACGGGGGAGGAGCTCTGGTCGACTAGCGTTCCTGGTGCATCGGAAGGCAAACCAACGATTTACGATGTCAATGGTCAACAGTATGTCGTAACATCTACTATTGGAACAAGACGCTGGGCCCAGTTGCCTCAGCTGGAGGAGAGTGATAGAACTCCGACCTATATGGTCTATTCTCTGGAAGAGTGAGGAGTGAGGAGTGAGGAGTGAGGAGTGAGGAGTGAGGAGTGAGGAGTGAGGAGTTCTTTTTTTACAGACTCTTGAATTCTATATCAAAAGGAAGGTCATGTTAGCTAATAAAAATCGTAGAGCCATGTTCGGAAGAAGCCTCTCAATTCTTTTTACAATTCTGTTTTTTGCGACGACGACAGCCAATGCCCAGTTGAGTCCGGCACCAGACTTCGTTCCGGATGATCGATTTCAAGCATCGCAATTGGATCAATGGACTTCGATTGGCTCTGCAACATGGACGGCCGATGGAGCGCGCCTGCTGGGCAATGATGGCCAGGGAGCACTGCTTTTCGATCAGTCCTATCAAGACCTCGCATTCTTTACCAGATTCCGATGTGATACCCCTTGCGACGCAGGGATTCTAATTCGAATCGAAGAGTCGATGGGGAACATGCATGGCATACTCATAGCGATCGAAGGATCTACGCTGCGCTCTTACCGCGTAGTTCTGGAACAAGATGGGAGTCTTTCTTCAAAAGTTAGTGCCTATGACCCTGAGTTAGATTTTTCACCGCAAATTTGGGCCAGACCCGTCCAAGTCGAATCAGGAAAATGGAATACGGCCGAGATATTTGTTCGACGAAACGAGATTCAGAATCACCTGAATAACCAAAGGCACTATGTGCAAGGTGGTCTCGCCCAGTCTCTGGCTCCTGTCGATCCTGAAAATCCTTTCGATCTTCCACTTGACGGATTCGGAAAAGTTGGGGTATATCTCGGCTCGGGAAGCATCGCTTTTGATGATCTCGTGGCCCAAGATTTGAATCTGTTGAAAGTTGAGGCAGAAGCTGTTTCGCCACGTTTTCGAAAGCAACGCATATCTCCTTTTGCTTATGCCTGGGGTGCCGATGCAGCGGATCTTAACAATGATGGTCATATGGATGTTATTTCCGGACCCTACTACTATTTGGGCCCTGACTATCTAGATCGACGAGAGTATTACCCGGCTCACACCTTCAGTCCGGGCGAGGAATACATGCTAAATATGTTGACCTTTTCTGAAGATTGGACCGGTGATGGTTGGCCAGACATTTTAATTACGGAGATGAGACCATTGACTATGCATGTCAATCCAAAAGGAGAAAATAGAAGATGGGATAGGGTAGAAGTACTCCCCGATGTTTGTAGTGAAATTGTGGTCCGTGGGAATGTCGATTCTGACCCAGAGAAAGAATTCGTCTATGCCGGAAGAGACGGGAAGATGGCCTACGGAGAGCCAAATCCGAACGATCCGCATGGAGCATGGTCGGTCACAACTGTTTCTGACAAGATGTTTCAAGGATGCAGTCTTCATGGTGTGGGGATCGGCGATCTTAACGGCGATGGAAGAAATGACATACTTCAAGCCATTGGTTGGTGGGAGCAGCCCGTGGAGAAGGAGGGGACGTGGATCTATCACGAGGAAAATTTCGGCAGCGAATCCAAAGGCTATGGTGGTGGCATGATTTCGATCCATGATTTCAACGAGGACGGGATGAACGATGTTGTTGCATCTACGCGCGGCCATGGATGGGGAATGTCGTGGTATGAGCAAGTTCGAAGCGATAGCCAGATCTCGTTCATCAAGCATAACATTATGGGCGACCTCTCGATAAAGAACCCTGGAGATGTAGCTTTTTCGGAACTCCATTCCGGCGTAGTACTCGCAGATATTGACCGAGATGGACGCATGGACTTAGTCTCTGGCAAGAGGCACTGGGCTCACATGGATACCATATCAGATGCCGATCCCGATGGAGAAGCGGTTCTGTATTGGTACCGCACCGTCGTTAATTCAGATGGAGGTGTGGAATTTGAACCTGAGCTGATTCACAACAAATCGGGGGTCGGTTCGGAGTTGAAAGTGATAGATATCAACCAGGACGGCTTGGTCGATATACTAGTTGCTGGCACTCATGGCACTTTTGTTTTCTGGGGGAAATAGAGAAGGACAGTCATCGGTCTGCAGTCGTCAGTCATCAGATTGGGAGTCGGAAATTCGGGTTCTCGGAAAATCGGGAGTCCACACGCCTTGGATAAAATGCATCCTCTGACGACTGACGACTGATGACTTAAGACTGATATTACGGAACACAGAATGCTGAGCATCGACGAATCATTTTCACTGCACGAGACAGCAAGGAAGATCCTAATGTGGGATATTCTGGTTGTTTCGTGTGCCACCTACTTTGCGATTCAGATTCCGCTCCAAGTTGTTTTCGACTTTGAGGTGAATGTTGCTTCAATCACTTTCGAGCTATTCGCCTCCGCTTTATTCATCGCTGATATATTCGTCACTTTAGCTCGCGTTCGCAACAATAAGACCGGAATTGCGATCGGTGTTCAGAAGACTAAGGCTGAATATTATCGGGGTCAATTCGTTTTTGATCTCTTAGCCATTATCCCTGTCGGACTATTCTCAAGCTCACTATTTCTCGGATTATTTCGTCTGGCAAAGTTGGTCAAAGTGATGCGAGTGCAATATGCTTGGCGGCATTATTCTATTCGTTTCTCGAACTACTTTGTAATCGTCATTAGTGCCTATTGGATGATTCTAATCACACATTGGATGGCATGCGGCTGGATCGCTATGGGAGGAATCGAGCAGGGAGGTAACGAAACGGCTGTATATGTTAATTCTCTTTATTGGATTGTTCAGACCACAACGAGCACGGGCTACGGAGACATAATTCCAGTTGGAGTTGCACAGACGCTATACTCAATCCTCGTTATGATTACGGGCTTCATTTTCTTTGGATATCTAGTCGGTAATATTGCAGGATTTCTTTTCCGAAAAGACCCCGCTCATGATATATATGTCCAGAATCTGGAGCGTCTTTCCGTAATTACACGTTACCATAATATCCCGCGGCGGCTTCAGAGAAAGATCCACCACTTCTTTACCTATACCTGGAGTAAGAAACGAGGGCACTATGAGGCAGACTTCCTCAACAGTCTTCCGGAAGGCCTAAGAGGCGAGGTAGTCTTTCACGTGAAGCAGGATATTCTTGAAAACTCACCTTTGTTTGAGAACTCTTCGACCGAATATTTGAGGGAAATTGCAGATCATCTGAAATTTCGACTCGTGGCGGCAGATGAGTACGTTTTCAAGGCGGGTGAAATCGGTGACGAAATGTACTTTGTTGTCCATGGCGATCTCGAGGTGCTTGCTCCAGAAGGAGAGGAGGTTTTTGATACACTTTCCAATGGCGACTTCTTCGGGGAGATCGCTCTGATCAAAAATCAGCCACGGAATGCCAGTATCAAGGCTGTCTCCTATTGTAGTTTGTATACGATTTCCCGGGACGCTTTCAATAGGGCTACCATGAAATATCCGGAATTTGCCGAGGCCCTAAGCGAGCAGATCGAGGAGCGTGATAGTCATGAGTAATCCGACAATGGTAATTGGCTCATGATTGACAGGTGGTTGCGATGTTCAATCTGCAAATAGTACCTGCCAACACCTACCTGGAGTGGGCTAGAGAATCCAGTTCCTGCTTGGATATCACCATTGTCTTCAACCCAACGTCCTTTAAAAGTGGACTCTGTTAGTCCGCCAGCATCTTCTGGTCCTCCTTGCAGAATACGGATGCAAAGCCAATCGACCATATCATCTGGAAGCTCCCCACCTCTAGTAATAATCCTTTCTTAACTCCGCTATCTTCTCCAAATCTGGAGTGCCATCAAATGTCACAATGCGGAATCGTGCTCGGTATTCCTCTCCATTGTAGATGGTAAATGGTCCAAGAACCATAGGCGATAACGAGAAATACGGCATCGTTGGATGGACTCTCACGGGCTGTGGGTGCCTGAGATTATTGGGATGGGGGAAAACTGCAAATCCCGCCGTATCTGCACCTACAATTCCCCACATGGCGATCCATTCTGGTCTCGAATGATTAGCCTCCAAAGGGCCAATCATATCATTGGTCTGGACAAATACCAATGAGTCATAGGGCGAGGTCTCAGAAGGATGCAGATTCCAGAGCTCATTTCCTCTAAAGCCCATTCCTCCGTAATGGTACTCGAGAACCGTCAAACTGTCGATGAGTGGCCTGTGTTGTAACTCTAAATCGAGCAGATGAAATGCATCAGTAGTGTCAAATATTTTCACAGTCCAGTCTTCCTCGGCGACTACCAGATCACCAGCCCTTCGCTTGGCTATGTACTCCAAATTAGCCCTCAAGACGGACAGTTGACTTCCCTCTTCGGCAACGTCAAGATTCTTCAAACGAACCGTCCCAAGTTCGGCCTGTTGATTCCAAAAATCGACAGTATCCCCCTCGACCAGGGCACGCGTCCAAGCATGAAAGATTCCATGTTGGTGTATATGGCCCTTGGGATAATCAGCTGTCAGTTTCACTCCATTTGGGGAATAGAGAGGATGGATGAAGCCGTTGCGTGTGTAGTACTCGGGAATTGAGTCAGAGGGCACTTCGGCCTTTGTCACAAAGGAGAGGATCGACTCGCCGGAGCTCGACAAGACATCGATTTGTCCCTCGCTCTCATTGACCTGCATCGCAGTAGGCGGCTCTTCCGAATCACATCCGATATTCAGAAAGAGAAAAGGAGCGATAAGAAAGAGAGCCTTTGGGAAAAGAGATCGTGTCATTCTGGGATGCTGTTTCGATCAATATAGAATAGAAAGAGAACTCTTCTAAAATAGATCTAGGATTTGCAAAACGAAGGCTGGAGCGTGCTCGTTCTTCGTTTAACGTTTCTCGTAGTTCTAAGCCGAGTGACGGCTGCCCTTAATCGCTTGGTGCCCCCAATCCTGAATTTTCGCAACCCGCAACCCCAACACCAATTTCAGAACACAAAAGAAGCCGCCCGACACCAGTCAAGCGGCTCCTTAGAAACCCATCACTCATCACGCTACACGCATCACTCTAAAGCCCATTACCTCTCCAACACGACCGACTTCGTCTTCACGATGTCACCGGCCATAAAGGTAACTAAGTAAACACCCGAACTGAGCGAAGCGCCACTGTCATGACGGCCATTCCAAATCGCTGTCTTAGTGCCCTCGGAAGAGTTCGCGTCAACGAGAGTTTGCACCTTCTGACCGAGCATGTTGTAGACCTCAATCAAAACATGGCTTGGCTCCGGAAGCGTGTACTGAAGCGTCAATTGATGATTGAACGGGTTAGGATAAGCGGCCGTTAAGTCGACCTCTTTCGGCAGCTCAGCCTCTGTTCTTAGATCGCTATTTAGTCCTAATACGGCCAGTTCTTCTCCAGCCATTTTTGCAGCAGCTCCTCCATAACTGGTGTTGATATGGCTAGCAAAGACTAAGAAAGCAACTTGCTCCGTTGTATGTCTTCGTTCAGAATTGCCGAGTTGGTCCTCGTCGACAACTAGATTGATAGACGAACTCGATAATGGCGATCCGTACAGGACGGCCCAAGAGCCGTCTGCACCGTCCATCGCCGCCTGCGTGGCTACAGCAAATTGTGGTGTTCCAGAGAAGCTCTGGGTGAAGCTGTAGGAGAAAGGAGGACCGTTATCGATTCCCCTTACAATATCCGATCCTAGTGAAGCTTCATACGGTACACCACCGATGCTACCGATTCCGTCCTCAATCACGATGAAACCGATGGTCTCATCAGCTCTGGTCACATCGCCATCCTCGCCAACGTGCTTGCCGGTATAGAGAGTGCTCGAACTTGGAACAGCCGATCTAGAGGAACCTCTCGTCCAGAAAACAGACCAATCCGAATCATTATAGGTCATCACCTGACCAAGAACGACTGGGTTGGAATAGGACTGTAAGTAACTCTGTGCCTGTCCACCCCAAGAATTGTTCTGATCTGTCAGTGTACTTAGATAGCTCTGTGCTTCAATGCTCCGACCATCTGGCAGTATACCTGAGCCTGCTTCCATGGCAATACAATGAACTGTTTCGGCGTTCGCGCTGCTATTGCTAGGGTTCTGCAAACTAATATCGAAACTGCTACCCGCAGCATTCTGCATTCGAACCACGACAGGCGAGCTATTATTGGCATAGTTCACCGTGCATACCGCGACCATGTCCACGTATGAATTGTTAAGATTGACAGTGGTCCAAGCGGAGCTGCTTACTCCTGCTACACTGACTGTCTCTATTGAGTTTGCTCCTCCAACCGGGGCAACACTGATAGATATCTGATCGCTATCGCTAAGGCCACCTGAATTAGTCACCGAAGCCGTTATCAAGTGACTTCCAACACTTAAGCCTGTTGTGTTTACGCTAGCACCTGAACCGATCGCTCCGTCAAGACTGGATGACCAGCTTAGATTGCTACTAATGTCTCCATCAGCTGGATCGTTTGCCGTTCCGGTAAAGTTCACATTGTCTCCGTCTGCCGAGCTTGAGCCGTCCGCTGGACCAGTAATGGACACAACCGGTGGAAGCACAGGACCACTTAGTGGAAGATCGACGTGTTGTTCAAATACAAGATAGGCCACCTGCTCCGTGATGTGCACGCGCTCACTATCGCCGACTTGATCTTCATCGATTGCCAAACCAATAGTCGAAGACGAGAGGGGAGTGGAACCATAGAGAACCGCCCATCCACCATTGTTTCCGTCCATCCCTGACTGCGTCGCAATAGCCGCCTCGGGTGCAGAACTAAAGCTTTGATTGAAGCCATAGGTGTAAGCAGGAGAGTTGTCGATACCTTCAACACTATCTGCGCCGAGAAGTGCTTCATACAGTGTTCCGCTAGCCGATCCTATTCCGGCCTCGAGGACAACAAAACCAACAGTCTCGTCGGCTCTCGTTACGTCGCTATCTTCTGAAACTGTCTTACCAGTTAGCAAGGTAGTAGCAGACGGCGGGCTAGTCGCACTAGAGCCTCTGCTCCAGAAGACCGACCAGTCGGAATCGTTAGTAGTCATGACTTGACCTAGAACGACTGGGTTGCTATAGCTATTCAGATAAGTCTGAGTTTGGCCTCCCCAAGAGTTGTTCTCGTCAGTCAGGGTACTGTTGTACTTTTGCGCCTCAAGATCTCTTCCATCCGGGAGCTCCCACTGTCCTTCCTCGACAACGAGGCAGTGCACATCTTCAGCATTGACGGCACTCCCGCTTGGGTTCTGCAACTGGATTTCGAAGCTACCAGCAAGGGTATTTCTCATTCTAACAACGCTTGGAACGCTGTTATTGCTGTATACCGGCGTACATACCGCGACCATGCTGCTGTAATTATTAGTCGTCACAACGGTCGTCCATGCGGCACTGCTAACACCAGAGGCTAGCAGGGTTTCAAGCTGATTTGATCCTCCAACTGGCGTGATCGTTACCGAAACATTCTCCGAATCAGTTAGACCCCCCGAGTCTGTAACGGAAGCAGTGACTTGATGCGTGCCTAGACTGAGTGTAGCATTGATGCTCGCACCCGTACCGATGGCGCCATCCAAATCCGAACTCCACGCAAGGGAGGCTGAGATGTCACCATCCTCCGTATCGTTAGCCGTCCCTATGAAGTTGACTGATGTGCCAGCCGGGAAACTTGATCCATCTGCGGGTGCTGTTATCGCAACTACAGGAGCCTCATTGGCTGGGGAATCGACCGTGACGGAAATAGCATCGCTGTCGGAAAGTCCACCAGAATCTGTTGCTGAAGCTGTGATGGTGTGCGTACCAACGCTGAGTGTAGCATTGATGCTAGCACCCGTCCCGATAGCTCCATCCACGTCAGAGCTCCATGCCAGACTCGCCGCGATGTTGCCATCTTCAGGATCCGTAGCGGTTCCTGTGAAATTGATCGAGGAGCCTGCTGCGAAATTCGACCCATCAGCTGGTGCCGTAACATTGACAACTGGTGGTTGATTGACAGCCGGATCTACTGTGACAGTAATGGCATCGCTGTCGGAAAGTCCACCTGAATCAGTAGCTGAAGCCGTGATGGTGTGCGTACCAACGCTGAGTGTAGCATTGAAGCTGGCACCCGTCCCGATAGCTCCATCCACACTTGAGGTCCATGCCAAGCTAGCCGCAATATTGCCATCTTCAGGATCCGTAGCGGTTCCTGTGAAATTGATCGAGGAGCCTGCTGCAAAATTCGACCCATCAGCTGGTGCCGTAACATTGACAACAGGTGGTTGATTGACAGGTGGATCTACAGTGACAGAAATGGCATTGTTACCTGAAAGTCCACCAGAATCCGTGACCTGTGCCGTTATGCTGTGTGTACCCACGCTTAGAGTAGCGTTGACGCTCGCACCGGCCCCGATTGCACCATCCAAATCTGAACTCCACGCGAGGCTGGCTGAGATGTCACCATCCTCTGTATCGTTAGCCGTCCCTGTGAAGTTAATTGATGTGCCAGCAGGGAAATTAGATCCATTTGCAGGAGCAGTTATCGCAACAACGGGAGCCTGGTTGGCCGGAGAATCTATGGTGACAGAAATAGCATCGCTGTCAGAAAGTCCACCAGAATCGGTGGCCTGTGCCGTGATGGTGTGCGAACCGAGGCTGAGCGTCGCATTGATGCTTGCACCCGTTCCAATGGCTCCATCTATACTAGATGTCCATGCCAGGCTCGCTGCAATATTGCCATCCTCAGGATCGACTGCCGTTCCAGTGAAATTGATCGAGCTACCTAAAGTGAAAATCGACCCATCGCTTGGTGCCGTAATGTCGACAACTGGGGGCTGATTGACAGGAGGATCGACCGTTACGGAAATGGTATCATCGTTGGAAAGTCCACCAGAGTCCGTGGCCTCTGCCAGGATCTTGTGCGTACCCACACTGAGAGTGGCGCTAAAGCTCGCTCCCGTTCCGATGGCTCCGTCAAGATTAGAAGTCCATGTCATGCCAGCTGAAATATCGCCGTCCTCAGGATCGCTAGCCGTACCAGTGAAATTGATCGATGAACCTGCTGCAAAATTCGACCCGTCCGCCGGTGCCGTGATATTTACAAGTGGAGCCTGGTTGGGGGGAGGATCTACCGTGACAGAGATCGCATCGCTATCGGATAAACCACCAGAATCTGTCGCCGAAGCGGTGATGGTGTGCGTTCCAACGCTAAGCGTAGCATTGATGCTCGCACCGGCACCGATAGCGCCATCCAAATCTGAACTCCACGCAAGGTTGGCTGAGATGTCACCATCTTCCGTATCGGTCGCAGACCCCGTGAAATTGATTGATGTGCCAGCAGGGAAATTAGATCCATCGGCAGGAGCTGTTATGGCCACTCCTGGGGGCTGGTTTGGGGGAGGATCCACTGTGACAGAGATTGCATCGCTGTCGGATAGTCCACCCGAATCCGTCGCTGAAGCTGTGATCGTGTGCGAACCGACGCTGAGTATAGCATTGATGCTTGCACCGGTGCCTATGGCTCCATCTATACTAGATGTCCATGCCAAACTTGCAGCAATATTACCATCCTCTGGATCGGCTGCCGTTCCTGTGAAATTGATCGAGCTTCCTAAGCTGAAATTCGAGCCATCCGCTGGTGCCGTGATATTTACGACAGGAGGCTGATTTACAGGTGGGTCAACGGTTACAGAGATCGCATCGTTATCGGATAGACCACCAGAATCTGTCGCTGAAGCTGTTATGGTGTGCGTTCCAACGCTAAGGCTAGCATTGATACTAGCACCTGTTCCAAGCGCTCCATCTACATTGGAAGTCCATGCTAAGCTAGCGGCAATATTGCCGTCTTCAGGATCCGTTGCCGTACCTGTGAAATTGATCGAAGAGCCTGCAGCGAAATTCGCACCATTGGCCGGTGCCGTGATATTAACGACAGGAGGCTGATTTACAGGGGGATCTACCGTGACAGAGATCGCATCGTTATCGGAAAGTCCACCCGAATCTGTTGCTGAAGCTGTGATGGTGTGTGTTCCAACACTAAGCGTAGTATTGATGCTAGCACCTGTGCCAACAGCTCCATCTACATTAGAAGTCCATGCTAAGCTAGCGGCAATATTACCGTCTTCAGGATCCGTTGCCGTTCCTGTGAAATTGATCGAAGAACCCGCAGCGAAATTCGCACCATTGGCCGGTGCCGTGATATTAACGACAGGAGGCTGATTGATTGGAGGATCAACAGTCACCGAGATCGCATCATTGTCGGATAGACCACCTGAATCCGTTACTTGCGCTGTAATAGTATGTGTTCCAACACTGAGAGTGCTGTTTATGCTTGCACCGCTGCCAAGTGAACCATCAATATTTGAGGACCAAGCAAGACTGGAAGCGATATTGCCATCTTCTGTATCTGTCGCCGTCCCGGTGAAGTTGATACTTGCGCCGTTAGCAAATGTCGACCCATCCGAGGGGGCGGTGATGTTGACGACGGGAGGATCATTAATCGGTGGGTCGATTGTGACTGTGATGTTGTCACTATCGGATTGACCACCAGAATCCGTTACTTGGGCCGTAATAGTATGAGTTCCTACACTGAGAGTGCTGTTAATACTTGCACCGCTGCCGAGTGAACCATCGAGATTTGAGGACCAGGCAAGACTGGACGCGATATTTCCATCTTCGGTATCAGTGGCGGTACCAGTAAAGTTGACGGATGAGCCGTCTGGAAAATTCGATCCATTTGAAGGAGCAGTAATCGCCACTGTCGGAGCATTGTTGCTCGGCGCCAGAATGAACAGACCTTCCTGATAGCTACTTACAATGATTGTTGAGCTATCGAAATAGGGATAGCTACTCCAGGCACCGTTAAAAGTACTGCCATTGTTGGGGGTGAATGTATCGAAATAGGCTGTTTCAACAGGATTTAGTCGATTTGTGATGTCAAAGATCCGAAGTCCTGTGGTGTAATTGGATTCGTAGAGCGTCTCGCCAACGGTATATAGGTTATGATCCTTGGCTAGCGTGCCTTGTGTCAAAGTTGCGCCTTGTACCGGATTGTCGAGATCGACCATATCCCAAATGAATGTGCGAGTATTTCCACCATCGAGCTCGTCGTTTTGATAGAAGTGAACCTGATCTTCTGTGAACCAGCCTTGGTGGACATAGGAAGAAGAAGGATATCCCGTTCTGCTCAATTCGATTGGATTCGACTTATTAGTGACGTCGACCACTGTAATAGTGTCCTCGTTAGAAGCAACACATATTTCTTTTCCCTGGTGATCCGGGTCAGGACCGGAGTAGGTGACACACTGAACATCATGTGTGTATCCATCGTCGGAAAAGCAACCGGCGAAGGAAGGTGAGGTGGGGTTCGAAATATCGATCATGTGAAGACCGCCGTTACAGGTCTGTCCACCACCACCGTTTCCTACGGTATAGGCGAATCCGCTATCCTCATTGATCGCGATGTTGTGAGCAGATCTCATACCCGAATAGTGGGCAGTATTGCTAAAGGTAACGGGGGGACTCGAGACACCGCCGAGTTGAGTAAGATCGAATACTTGCATTCCATGATTACTGGCCTCACTAACAATAAAGGCATGATCCTCATAGACTTTGACGTCTCGCCATAGTGAATTGCTGGTGTGCGCAGGCAGCAAACCAACATAGACGGGATTGACTGGGTCGGTCACATTCACGAATGCTGTACCATTGCTTAGACCCAGCAGGGCATATTCGTCACCGGAGACTGGATCCGTCCAACCCCAAATGTCATTGACAGAACTACTTCCGAACATGCTTTTAGGAAGAAATGACATCAAGTCGATGCCATCGCATGCATAACCAGCTGCTGAACCACCAGAGCATACTGTTTGTGCTCCGACCATGGCTGGCAGATTTTGATCAAACTGCTTGGAATCAGCGAATTCCATCATAGATGCCCTTTTTTGTGTTGCGGCCTTGTTCTGTCCGTAGACAGAAGTGGTACAAAAAAGAAGACATATAGCTATAGCAAATAAGGAATGGAGATGCCTCATAGGATTGGGTATTTGGGTTTTTTCAGGGGGATCTCTTTTATGATATGATTGCCTCACTTCGAGATCGCTATGTATCGATATAGTATAATTACTAATAGTTAGCTTTGCAAGTAGATAGGAGGCTGAGAACTAAGTCCTTAGAGAAGAGGGTAGCCGGTCGCAGTTTGCAGAAATACCATGGATGGTTACAGCGTTCGAGCTATTGAATCCTGTACGTTTCGAAAATAACGACAATGGTCATCAGCAAGATTTGCTGATGGTCTAATAATTCCTAGGAAACATGGCAAACGGAAACCGACGCAGGGGTCCTTGACTATGGAGCCAGCGCAAGCAGACGTCCTACACGGAACACGGAACACGGAACACGGAACACTGAACACTTTTAGGTCTGAAGACTGATCTCTGAATGCTGACGGCTTTCTTATTCCTTCTCCGCACCCCGCAAATGGCTACCCATCTTTGCCGTCCAAAATATCTTTGATTCTCTCTACGACATCATTCAAATGATAGCGTGTCATCAGATCAGGTGTCCGCCGACTAGCGATCCCTGCCTCTCGTGAGATCGTAGTCAACAATCCTCGAACGACGGGTCTAATATCAGACTGGCTGACATCGACTCTCGTGCCGTAGAAAAATGAAAAGTTTGAACTGAACTCCTCCGTCATAAGGAATTCCATCCTCTCGAGATATCCCCTCTGAAGATTTCTTCGATAGGTATCGATCACGGGACGAGCGAGAGATATCTCACTCCAGATTCCATATTTCAGTTCGTTCATGAATTGGATCAATGGATAACCCTCCGAGGAATCCAACAAGTCGGCCTCAATCATCCGTTGAAGACGAGTCGGGTCCAAAAGACCGTTCAAAATGGAAACCTGCCGTCCGCGAATTCGGTCAACAGCTCCAGCTGGTTCAATACGTCTCAATATGGAATCGTCCATGAGCCAGGTAGGCGTCGTGAAAACTTGTTCTACCAAAAAGTCGAGAGATTCCATCTGCTTTTCTCTGGACACGACTTCGTAGATCATACCCTCTTGGTCGCTGCTCTTTTGGTTCGCGTAGACGCCACCGATGTTGGTTACAACATGTCGCATATATCGACCCCACATTCCTAAGACCTCGCCATAGATCTCCTCAAGATCGGCGTAGCCCAATCCGTCTGTAGATGTCCACTCGACCAAGTTTGGAACAACTCTTTTTAAGTTCTCGACGGCATATCCACTCGCCTTGACGGGGTCATCGCCCATGTCTTCTGTCTGAGCATCGGGATTGTATGCCGTGGAACTCGCAAATCGATACATCTTGTCACCGGCCTTATCCAGAATCAACTGGTCCAAAACTGCTTTTTCCGAAGTAGGGTCGTCAATATTGGGATACCATCGATATCCCCAATTGATGACATAGTGATCATAAGGACCAATTTTTCTGATGAATCGAGTAACACCATCTTCGGGCTGCGCGATGTAATTCTGACGCGTGTAATCCATGATGGTCGGCGCGACTCCGAACTCTGAAGTAAAAGTGGGGGATCGAAGGGAATCGACTGGAAAGGCAGAGCTCGCAATCATGTTGTGGGGGAGACCCAGGGCATGACCGATCTCGTGCGCGATCACTTGACGCATCGTCTCACCGATCAGATCGGAGTCAAGCTCAAGAGCACGTGCTCCCGGATTTGAGGCGCCCGTTTCAATCATCAAGCGGTTTCTGTAGGATCGCATGTGATTGTGATACCAGATAATGTCACTTTCGATGATCTCACCCGATCGCGGGTCTGAGACGCTGGGACCCACGGCGTTGCGCGTAGTATTGGCGACGTAGCGCATGGTAGAGTATCGCACATCCTCGGGATCAAAATTGTCGTCGTCGGAAGGGATTCGACATTGAATAGCATTCTTGAATCCAGCCGATTCGAAGGCAACCTGCCAATCATTAATGCCCTGACAAAAGAAGGGACGCCATCGTTCTGGGGTCGCGGGATCTAGGTAGTAAATAATTGGATCAACTGGTTCGACGAGCTCTCCTCTTAGATAGGCCTCCTCGTCTGTTGGCACCATCTTCCATCGACGAATATAGGATCGACTAGCAGCCTTCTGGTCCTGCAAGCTGAAATCAACCTGCGAGACGGAGAAATAGCCCACGCGGTCATCTTCAATTCTTGGCACCATTGCTTCCACAGGAAGAAGAATCATGGACTGATAGAGCTGCATCGAGATCGTACCAGTGCCGCTATTGGATGGAGGTTCTCCTGCTTCAAAAGTCAGGGTGTGCCGCACGTTTACATTCTCAGGAAAGCTCTTCATTTCATCAATGAAGGATCGACTGCCATCAAGCCGCTTTACTTTGAATCGAGTCCTTTGACCAGTGCTCAAACCACCTATCGCAGGTATGTCTTTCACAAATAAATCTGTGACCTCGATCACAACTCCCATGGAGTCTTCCGACAATGCCTTGATATCGAATGATTGGATGATGGGCTCGAAGTTGTTGACCCTAACAGACTGAGCAATAGGTAAGCTGTCGTTTGCTACGCTGGTATAGGAAATCTTTCTGAGTAGAATTTTGTTGTCTTTGCGTTGCCATCGGACGACTTGCTCGCCAACTTTAGTTCCACCATTAATAAAGGGACTCAGATTAGCGGGAGTTTGAGCTATCCGGCTGATCCACAATACCTCACGATCTAGAAGCGAGTCAGGGAGTTCGAAGAAGTAATCCTCAGCGACTTTGTGCACATTGAAAAGGCCATCGCTTGAGACTGCCTTGTCGGTGATGATGTCTTTGAAAGGCTTGAAGGGCGAATCGTCCTTGCTCTCAGTCGAATCGGCTTTGGCAACTGGCTTCACCTGTTTGATTGGTGCCGGAGTGGCGCATGAACTCGCGAGAGTCAGAGTAAGGAGAAGTGCAACAATTCTGATCATGGGCTTGAGGTAAGGGTTCATCTAAAAGCTAGTCCTACGGAGACATTAAGGCAGGGTTTGGAAGATTAGTCATTAAGGGTGAAAAGAGCATATTCTCGCTTGTAAAAGAACGACTAATAATTGTACCAAAAACCAAAAACCAAAAACCACTGACCAAGGACCAATCAGAGTCTTTTGCCTTTTCGAACGTCTACCTCTATATGACCGACAACATAGACCGTGAGATTTTTGATAGCATCGATGCGCTTCTCCGCCGCTTCGTCCGATCTCGAGTAGCGACTGATGAGGCTGCTGAAGATGTGGTACAAGATGTTTGGTTCGGATTCTATAGATCTCTCGATCGTGGGGCAATCATTGAAAACATTGAGGGCTGGCTATATCGATCAGCTCGGAATCGAATTATTGACTTACACAGAAAGATCAAACCACTTTCTGGTGAGATTGAGTTTGATGAACTTGAAAACGATGACAGCGCAATCGCCGAGACGGAAAGCAATGAGTTCTTTGATTTGCTTGAATCCGCATTGGATGATTTGCCCGAGAATCAAAAAGATGTCTTCATCCGAAACGAGATCGATGATTTCACCCTACAGGAGATTGCCGATGAGAGTGATGAGAATCTGAAGACTATTATCTCGAGAAAACGCTATGCAGTTACAAAGCTGCGAGCCGCCCTAGGCGAGTATTACGAAGAATATTTTTCCTGATTTAAAGTAATGTCGTTGCTCCTGCGTCTACCTGATTGAATGAACAATCAAACAAAATCAAAAAGTAAAACTAAATTTATTATGAGAAGAGGAAACAGACACAGGCACGGAGCTGAAGGGTGGGAAAGGAAGATGAGAATGAAAGGTGGAAGCTGGGGCTTTCGAAGACCCAAGCATAACATACCAGTCAACATCATCGAACATGACGATCATACGGAGCTTCGCGTGCACGCCTTGACCTACCATCCGGACAACATTAATATTTCGGTCACCGACGATATACTGTATATAACTGGGACTCGGGAGCCAGAGGTGGACAAGCCGAATTTTATCCTGCAAGAATACCCCATCAAGTCCTTTGAACGAAGCTTTGAACTAGGTGGTCATCTCGATCTGGAAAATATCAGCGCGAAGATGGACAATGGCGTGCTTGTAATTACAATTGCCCAAAGTGAGAAGTCAAAAACTCCCGACAGAGTAGTCAAGATTAGCTGACCACGGTGTACGGTATCCCGTGAACCCCGGTAAACGGAACACGGAAAACGGAACACGCTTCCTAAGTTATGCCGGCTCTTACAATGTGTCTTTAGTACGAAAAGCTAGATACGAGAAATCGCATCGGCCCAAACTACTAAGGACATGTTGCAGGACATACTATACAGACATTGGGGCTATTCAGAATTTCGATCTGGGCAGCGCGAAATTATTGAATCGATCTTGGATGGAAGAGACACTTTGGCCGTCCTGCCAACAGGAGGAGGGAAGTCGATTTGTTATCAACTTCCGTCACTGTTACTGCTAGGAACGACCGTCGTAATTTCGCCTCTAGTTGCCCTGATGAAGGATCAGGTCGAGGATCTCAGCAGACAGAGAATTCCAGCGAAGGCCCTTGCTGGATCTATGACAAATAGGTCAATCAAGTCCATATTAGGTCAAGCCAAGAAGGGAAAGATCAAGCTGATCTACATAGCACCGGAGAGGCTTAAGAACCCCTTGATTCAGGAGTTCATTGTTCATGGGCATGTCGGTCTTGTCGTCGTCGATGAAGCACATTGTATTAGTCAATGGGGACATCAATTTAGGCCAGACTACCGGTTGATCTCATCAGCTTTCAAAGCCGTAAGAGAGCATATAAGTATCGTTGCGTTGACAGCAACAGCGACTCCTCAAGTTCAAGATGACATTTGCGATGCACTCGAGTTACGGGATCCGGCTCGATTTATAAATAGTCATGATCGGCCAAATCTTCGTTGGGAGGTGGTCGTCGAGTCGAGTAAGAAAGTCTGGATCTCGAGATACTTTCAACGCCACGATCAATCAGGGTTAGTCTATGTGGCGACCAGAAAAAACGCCGAAGCCGTTTCTCGATATTTACAATCCTCTGGGATAAGCGCGGATTTCTATCACGCGGGTATGGACCAGTCCGAACGTGATCGTGTCCAGAACGACTGGCTCACAGAAGCCACTAAAATCGTTGTGGCTACATCGGCCTTTGGAATGGGAATAAACAAATCAAATGTGCGAAGCGTCATCCACTACGATCTTCCCTTTTCATTCGAGGAATATATTCAACAGGCTGGTCGGGCTGGCAGAGATGGAGGAGAGGCAAGCGCGATTCTTCTCTACAACGAAGCTTCGGTCGCGATGCAGTTTTCGCGTATCAAGAGAAGTCGCGAGAGATCTTCTCTCAGCGAAAAAGTTCATCGACTGGTTGGAAAAGACCTGCCCAACGACCTTGAGCGCTTGAAATACTTGCAGCGTTATGCGCAGTTGAGATCCTGTAGACGAAAAGACATTCTTTTCTATTTCGGTGAGCGACACAATAACAGCTGCGATAACTGTGACAATTGCATCCCATCAAAGAAAACTAAAGTCCCTCTGTTTGACGCTCTATCGATGGTCAATGAAGATAAAGCAAGTTACATTGATGACGAGGACATGCTTAAATACTTGGAGTCTGAGGGGCTGGCCTGCCAACATGTAGTCGGTGTTCTAAGCCTTACAAAAAGAGGAAGAAGAGCCCTTGGATTGGCAAAAGTTTAGTCCTAGGAATCAACTCACGTGTCCTCTTTTGGTAGTCTTGATATAGCGCGGAGCGTCAGAAGGGCAACGAACGGAAAAATACCCAAAGGAACGGCCTGAGCGCCAAAAGTTTGCAGCAGCATTGCGATCACTATCCCGATAAGTGAAAGAATCAGCCATAGAGTCAGCCTTTTTCCAGACAAACCTCGAGAGATAAAATAGGCGACCGCTAGGTTTGTCGGCAAGGCCCAAGCTAGGTTAATATTCCAATTGGTCGTTCCGTGGTCTGTGCCAATCCACATGAAAATCAGCACGACTCCAACAATGCCAGCAATGAAGAAAACGATAGCGTCGAACCAAGATGCAAAACCTTGCATTTTGAAAGAGTCTTTCCAAGCGGACATACTGACGATGATGCCGACTAGCAAAAGGAGACTTGTCGTTAGAAAAGGCCACGGGATAGAAGAAGGTGTTCGGGGAAAACTCTCTTTGAACAAGGTGTCGGTTCTAGAGACCAGAGCTTCATTACCGTTCTTCGCCTCTGCAAATTCAAAGAATAGATTGTCTGGTAGAAAGGCGGAGCTTTCCAAATCCATCTGACTATCTGCAGGCGATCCCAGAAGGAGTTGAGCTCCAAGCCGAGTCCAAGGCTGTTCAGCTCCTCTTTCCTGAACAAGCTCTCTGAAGCTTCTTTGATCTCCTTCAAAGTTTGTTGAATAGTCTTCGCCCAGAACATGTCTAATAACATCTCTCGCTCTTGTGGTGCAGTTGTCGTAGAAGAAGCTGTACTTGTAGAATTTATTCTCGGGTCGAGCATTGTGCTCCAAGTAGTTGAAGATCTTTTGCTTTTGATCTCTGTCCAGATGTAAAACCTGTTCCGTGATACTTCGATCAAAATAGATGTAGGTTCTGCGTGTTAAGTCAAAACTCTCTCGATTCAACATGTATTGAAGTTTCCCACGGACAAAGTTGAGATAGAAGGCGGGATCATCGAGATTAAAAGTGCCATAGTTGTAAGCTAAATCCCATTGAATTGAAGGATCATTGACGCGAATGGCCGTGTGGCCAAAAGCCGTGTAGAATGCGTCTCCCGACGAGAATGTGATGAGTGAGATTTGGGCCTCCTCTGATAATGTCCGGAAAGGGATATCCTGAGATTTCACATCCTGGAAAGCCAGGAAGAGGAGGAATATAAAGGAAAGCCGGATTTTAACTTTAGCCATAATAAGCTGCCCAAAAATACAATCTTTCACTAGCGTGTGAATTGATTTCCTTGGAGCCTTTGGCGCAATTCTCTTTCGAATTCGTCTCGGCTGAACTCGGCTCGTAGGACCCGATTTTTTCCGGAGTACTCCAGTCGGAGAAATATGAGATTATCTCGCATATAAATAGCGTACAGTGGACCGAGTTCTTCTAGAGGTCTAAACCAAATTTGCTGATCGTAGCCATCCGTGATCCAATTGTACCACAATTGATGCCATAAAATTCTGAAGGGTCGATATTCAGTAGATGTGTGATGCTCTATTAGATCTTTTACATAGGAGTTAGCACTAGGGCTAAGGTAAGTACCTTCTAATTCGCCCGAGTAGAGCTCTATTGTAAAATTATCATTCAACGAATGCATCTCAACGGCTCCAGTCATATTCCAAGCAAGAAGCATAGCGTAAGCGCACACAAAAAAAATAAAAGCAATCTGTAGCATTTTATATTTTGGCTTCGTTGACAACGGGTTTTGATTGATTATTGACTTCTGTCTCTAATGATGAGTCAAGGCTTTTTGTCTTCCTTTCGTTTCAATTGCCAATTTACTTAATTAATAGAATGAAAGCGTCCATCTCATTATCGCCGATTCTTCTCCTAAGTACGCAGTTATGTGTAGCCCAATCGGAGACAAATCTTTTTCAGCTTGTTAATTACATCGAAGTTGAGGAAGCCAACATTGAGAGCTTCGAGAAGAATATGCTTCAGGACAGACAAGGGTTAGCTGAAGCAACCGTACGAGAGGGCATCGTAACCTCTTGGCATTTCTTCAGGAATCTAGATGAGAAGGCTGATCATAATTACCTTCAAGTAATCACATTAAGTGAGGCGCAGCGATGGAATTCTGCCATGCCTATGGAGATAGAACGCGTAGCAAAGGAGGTTCTTGGAGACGAAAAGACCGAAATTCTTGAGACAGGAAAGAGCCTTTTGAAGGATATGAGGGAGGAATGGTGGGAAGAGAAAGACAGGATGTGGACAAACAATCCCGACGAGCCTTTCGAATACATGATGATCGGATTCATGCAGTCTATTCCTGAGGGGTCAAAGGATTACATCAAGATGGAGAAGGAAATATGGGCACCAGCCATTAAGCATGGGATGAACCAGGACTTACTTACCGGCTGGGTTCTTTCCTCACTACAGGGAAAACCAGCAGGTCAGGGTTACGACTACGTGGCCGTAGATGCATTTGAGACTGAAGAGGAAATGAGATCTGTCGATTGGAATGGATGGTTGACTTCAGTACATATCGACGAACCCGTGCATCTTCTCAATGCGCGGACTGACGCTGTTCGGGCTTTTATTCGATCTGAATATTATAAGCTTATCGACTGGGCTGGAAAAGACGAATGATCTCTGAAAAAGCTGGTAAAGGCCAGAACGAAAAATTGTCCCGAAAGGATAAAGGGTTGGAGGTCTTGAGACGTTTACGAATTGCGATTCCAGAACCAGAAACGGAGCTGGTGTACCGAGATCCATATCAACTGGTAGTCGCCGTACTACTCTCCGCTCAATGTACCGACAAGCGTGTAAACATTGTGACTCCTGGTTTTTTTGCGGTATACCCAACACCAGAGAGCCTATCTAAGGCTTCTGTTGCCGAAATATTTCCGCATATTAAATCGATCTCCTTCCCAAATAATAAATCGAAGCACCTACTTGGATTGGGCCAGATGTTAATGACTGACTTTGGAGGCAAGGTACCTGGGAAGATCAATGACCTGGTGAAGCTACCTGGAGTAGGTCGGAAGACGGCTCAGGTTGTGTCTTCCGTGGCGTTTGGTGTTGCCGCTCTTCCAGTGGATACTCATGTTTTTCGTGTGTCGAATCGGATAGGCTTGTCTAAAAATGCCAACACAACTGATAAAGTCGAAAAACAACTGAAGCGTGTTCTTCCGGAAGAAACCTGGGCTGAAGCCCATCACCTAATAATCCTCCACGGCAGGTATACATGTATCGCTCGTGCTCCGAAATGCTCTGAATGTAATTTGACGGACATTTGTGATTACTTCTCAAAGCTCATGCGACTCCCTCTTGATCTAAGTAACCTGGAGCCTAATAAAGGGAAATTCTACTGTAAAACATGTAGAAGCTACACCAATGATCCTGATGAAGTCACTGACAGAAAAGGAGTTAGCCAGATATCCTGTCCTAAATGCTCATCTATGATGATGTTTAATTCCAAAACCGGAAGAACACTTAAAAAGGTAAAAGATTATAGGGTGTGAGAGGGATAGTTTTCCGTGTGCCATGTTCGGTTTTCCGAATATTCCCCTGCGATTCAGCAGAATATGCTTAGTCCCACCAATGACCAACGTCAACGTACCAATGACTAAATACCCATGACCAGCGACAAATTACCAACGACCAAGCACCTACTCATGATCTTAGATGGCTATGGTATTGCCGAGGATCCTTCGGTCTCAGCTATAGATGCTGCAAATAAGCCCTTTCTCGATAAGCTATTTGCACAGTATCCGCACTCTACACTTGAAGCATCAAGCAGAGCCGTAGGTCTTCCGGAGGGCCAGATGGGAAACTCTGAGGTCGGGCATATGAACCTAGGCGCAGGTCGAGTTTTGTATCAAGACATCACCAAAATCGATCTAGCTATAGAATCTGGCGAGTTTTTCGAAAATGCAGCACTGAAGCAGGCTTTTGAAAGGGCGAAGGTGAACGACAAGAAAGTACATTTAATGGGCCTAGTGTCCGACGGAGGCGTCCATTCGAGTATCGAGCACATTCTTGCACTTATCGAGATGGCCGCGAAGGAAGAATTGGGGGAGGATAAGCTCTGCATTCACGCTTTTACAGATGGGCGAGACACTGCTCCTAATGGAGGAGCCGATTATGTCCGTCGCTTACAGAATCACTGTCTTGAGTATGGGATCGGAGATGTTGTTTCAGTAATTGGACGGTACTACGCGATGGATCGCGATAAACGATGGGAGCGCATTGAGTTGGCCTATGATCTATTAGTAAAAGGCGAAGGTCAGATTTTTGACGATGTAGTTGATGGCATAGAGGCCTCTTACAGATCCGAGATTACGGACGAATTCATTAGGCCTATCGTTCAGGCTGATACGGTTGATTCGGGAAGAATCGAAGACGGTGATGAAATCATTTTCTTCAACTTTCGCGCCGACCGAGGAAGACAGTTAACAACGACACTCACTGACGAAGATTTTGGAGGCTTTGTGTGCAAGGATATAGAACTTGGCTACACCACATTCACCATTTACGACTCAGCTTTCAAAGTTGACGTAGCTTTTCCGAAGGACGACGTCAAAATGACCCTTGGCGAGGTTCTCGAAAAAGCAGGCAAAACTCAGCTCCGAGCAGCCGAGACTGAGAAATATCCCCACGTAACCTTCTTTTTTAGTGGAGGAAGAGAGCTGCCCTTCGAGGGAGAGGACCGTGTTCTGGCTCAATCTCCTAAAGTCGCAACCTATGATTTGCAACCGGAGATGAGTGCCCAAGAATTGGCAGAAGCAGTTGTCGCAAAGATTAATTCCGATCAACCGGATTTCATCGTCTTAAATTTTGCGAACCCAGATATGGTGGGACACACCGGTGTCTTCGAGGCTGCCGTAATAGCCGTGGAGACGGTCGACGCATGTGCTGAATTAGTGTTCAATGCGGCAAGAAAACACAATTATTCGGTCGAAATAATTGCCGACCATGGCAATGCCGACAAGATGATAAATCCAGATGGTAGTGTCCATACTGCTCATACAACGGCCCTCGTTCCGCATATAATTGTGAAAGAAGGTTTTGATGGGCCCTTGAAGCCCGGAAAACTGGGAGATATTGCGCCGACTTGCCTCGCCTTAATGGGCCTCGATATACCTGAAGAAATGACGGGTGAGGTTCTTCTGGAAACTAAGAACTGAGGACCAAGAACCAAGAACCAAGAACCAAGAACAGTCTACCTCAACAACTAGAATTGTCATCCATTCGCTATCAAGAATTTAGTCAACGGCAAAAACCCGCAACCCACAACGCCTAACCCATTACTTGCTTATCTATTCTCACATTAAAGATCTTCTCTCTCAAGACCTCCCTGGACAAGAGGCACAAGAACGAGTACGACCAAGATTAAACGGAACTCCCGTATTTCATGGTCGCCGGCCAAGGTCCAGTTCTAAGAAGGGAGCTGTTCTATTGCTTCTTTTTCCTTCCGGAAACGATTTCGAACTCGTGTTCACCAAGCGAGTCGCGAATCTAAAAGAACATGGAGGCCAGATTTCTTTTCCCGGAGGACGAATCGATGCGGGGGAGACAGCTATGGAGGCCGCTTTGCGCGAATGCTGGGAAGAAACAGGCGTTAGGGTCTCGAAAGAAAAAGTTCTTGGTCAGCTTAGTTCTATGTATATCGTTCCCTCTGATTTTGTAGTGAGCCCATTCGTTGCCGCACTCGAAAGTCCCCCGAAATTCTTGCCGAGTATAGAGGAGGTTGATCAGATATTTTCAGTTCCACTTTCACATCTGCTCGACGAACAAAACCTCAAAAGGGAAATCCGCATCAAGCAGGGGCGTGAACTAGATGTCTTTTATTACGACTGGAATGGCTTCGAAATATGGGGCGGGACAGCTGCTATGTTATCGGAGTTTGTAGAGATATTAAACAGAGGAAACATGCCTTCTGGAGGACAATTCTACTAAGGACCCCATACTGGTCACTCTACCTAATTCTGAGAGATGCGTCTATTCATTCTTTTTCTTACTGTATCCTGCTGGGCACAGGATCTCGTTGCTCAAAAGACAGCGATCGAATATCGAAGGACACTTGGACAAATCCAGGATAACCGGATAAACGAGGCATCCGGGTTGGTTGCCAGCAATCTGCACGACGGAATTCTGTGGACCCACAATGACTCTGGAGATTCCGCGAGAATATTTGCGATTGACACGCTTGGGGTAACTCGTTACGTCCTAAATCTTGAGGGTATTGAGGCGAGAGACTGGGAAGATCTTGCCATCGGTTTGATAGATAGTGTTTCTTACTTATTCGTCGGAGACATTGGCGATAATGGGAGAGTTCGCACTGAATATCAAATACATCGCGTAGCTGAGCCGATAGACTTGTCAAACCAAAGCGGGTCTATTGATGATGTCAAAACCATTCGGTTTACCTACGACGAAGGGCCTCAAAACGCTGAAACCCTAATCTACGATGAGTCTGATCATAGTCTGGTAATAGCGAACAAAGGAAGCACTCTTGTTTCACTATTCTCTTTGCCTGCCAAATTCGATTCTACAGCTGTTGTTGAGATGAAAAAGTTCGCTTCATTGGAATTTCCAAACATTGGCTTTGGATCCAAGGAATTTCAAGGTCTTGTGGGTGGCGATTTCCGGGGAGATCTGGGAATCTTGAAGACCTATAGTGGACTTTTTGTAACGGAGAAAGATACCATGTCGGTTCGTGAACTGCCTTATGTCATGGAGCCGCAGGGAGAAGCAGTAGCAATTGCTAAAGACCTTGCAGGTTACTACACGCTTAGTGAGGTAAGAAATGGTGTTCCTGCGACTTTGTACTACTATCCATTATCAGACTCAATAACAGAAAAGTGGGCAAGTCGCAAGTTGAATCCAATATCAGATTATAAAATGATAATGGGCAAAGATGGACGCGAAAATAAACTGGCCTTGACCCTCGATACAGATGATTCTATCCAAATCTTTCTCTCTGATACTAATGGCATTCCTTTGAAGATTATGTACGACGGTCAAGTCAGAAAAGACGAGGCCTTCTCTTTGACCTTTCGGACAGATAACATGAAGAATGGAGTCTACACCTTATTTATCGTCGGAGAAAACTTCACCAAGCAGGAGGAAATCCGAGTTAACTAGTATATTCCAGCTGACCCTTAATCCAAATAAATGCTGACCTACAAAGACGCCGGAGTTGACATCGAAGCCGGCGAGAAAGTTGTTGATCAAATCAAGCCTTTAGTTAGGCAAACCTTTACCGAAGACGTACTTACAGACATCGGCGCATTTGGAGGATTCTTCTCTCTTGCATCGCAAAAATTCGATGAGCCAGTTCTGGTCTCGTCTGTTGATGGGGTTGGTACAAAGATCATAGTTGCCATCAAAGCTGGAATTTTCGACACAGTCGGGCAGGACCTAGTGAATCACTGCGTAAACGACATTGCAGTATGTGGCGCCAAACCTCTTTTCTTTTTGGATTACTTCTCAACGGGAAAGCTGGACGAGACGAAAGCCGTGCAGATAATTAAGGGTTTTGCAACGGCGTGCAAAGAGAATGGCTGTGCACTTATCGGGGGCGAGACGGCCGAGATGCCAGATTTGTACAAGGAAGGTGATTTTGATTTGGCGGGCACTGTGGTTGGAATAGTGGATCGAGAAAATATTATCGATGGCAAGGGAATTGAAGCTGGTGATGTTATGATAGGACTGCCATCAACCGGCCTACACACAAACGGCTACTCACTTGCGAGAAAAGCCCTGTTTGCTCAATACGATGTCAGCGACCGACCAGAAGAATTAGGTGGTGAAAGCATAGGAGAGGCTCTTTTAGCCGTCCATAAATCATATCTAAGGGAGATCCAGCATCTTGCCGAAGCTGGAATTGTCAAAGGTCTTGCCCACATCACCGGAGGAGGAATGGAAGGTAATACCAGCAGGATCATTCCTGATGGATTCGAGGCGATTTTCAACTGGGGTAGTTGGCCAGAGCTAGCAATTTTCGATCTAATAAGACAGAAGGGAGAAGTGCCGGAAGTAGATATGAGAAAGAGCTTCAATCTTGGGATCGGTCTAGTGGCCGTTGTTGATCCAGGAGACGTCATTAGGGCGCAAGAACTGCTTGCGGATTTAGGCTCGGCACATCATATTGTCGGTCAAGTCGCCTTGGACTGAATTAAACTTTCTCAACTATACAAACTCCCAAATATCTGACCTCCGACACCTGACTTCCTGACACCCCTTTTCATCTGATTTCTATTCTCCTCATAGCGCTTTTTTCCTACTTGGTTGGCTCCATTCCTACCAGCGTCTGGACAGGTAAATATTTCTTCAAACTCGACATTAGAGATCACGGAAGTGGCAATGCAGGAGCAACAAATGTCTTTAGAGTTCTAGGCTGGAAAGCTGGAGTTTTTACGGCTCTTGTCGATATGGCAAAAGGCGCATTTGCCGCCCTCGTTATTTCTCAAATTAAATATGATGCTTTGCCCGAATTCATGACCGCTTGGGAGATTGGGACATTTCTTGCGCTGCTGGCTGCTGCCATGGCCGTCGTTGGACACATGTTTCCTCTCTATGCCAAATTTAAAGGCGGAAAAGGTGTTGCAACGGCTAGTGGAGGGCTAATTGCTCTAGCTCCTTTTGCGGTCTTGTTGGCAGCCTTGACTTTTGCGATCGTCCTGATTTCAACTCGGTACGTATCCCTTTCCTCTTTGCTAGCTGCTGCCATATTTCCCGTATCCCTCGCAGTTCGCAAGTACTATTTAGGAAGCGAAACGGTTAGCACATCTCTTGTAGTCTTTGGCGTGCTTTTATCAGCAGGAATAATTTGGGCACATAGATCAAATATTTCGAGACTCCTAAAAGGAAACGAGAATAGAGTAAAGTCTTTCAAACCCTCTCTAGGATCGATAAACCAAGAAGAGGTCTAAGATGGAGAAGGGAGTGAGTGTTCTGGGAGCAGGAAGTTGGGGCACTGCCATTGCGGCCGGGCTTTCAGATAAAGGAATTCCCGTTTGTCTTTGGGCGAGAAGAGAGGAGCAGGCTGAGGAAATGCGTTCTTCTAGAGAAAATGCGGATTATCTGCCGGATGTTCATCTTTCTGAAGAAATGATGATCACCTCAGATCTTGAAGTAGCTGCCGTGTCATCCAGAGTATGGGTTTTTGCCGTTCCTTCGCAGTCTGTTCGGTCTGTGGCCTCTAAGATCTCCGGTTTAGTAGGGGACGATCACCTCATCGTCTCAATGGCGAAAGGAATTGAGACGGATACCCTTCTTACAACAAGTGGAGTGCTGCGAGAGGTACTTCAGGAAGCCGACCCAGACAAGATTGCCGTCCTTTACGGACCAAGCCACGCCGAGGAAGTTGGGAAAGGTATTCCCACGACCGTCGTTGCAGCAGCAAGCAATCGTGATGTTGCGGATCAGGTCCAAAAGATTTTCATGTGGAAGACTTTTCGGGTCTACGTGAACTTGGATTTAATTGGGACAGAAGTAGCAGGATCTGTAAAGAATGTTATGGCCATAGCAGCAGGTATCGCCGATGGACTTGGAGGGGGAGACAACACCAAAGCAGCCCTAATTACTAGAGGACTTCATGAGATAACTCGACTAGGAATGGCAATGGGAGCTCAACGTGAGACTTTCGGGGGACTAGCCGGCATCGGCGACCTCGTTGTTACTTGCATGAGTCAACACTCTCGAAATCGATATCTAGGTGAGCAAATTGGACGAGGCAAATCGCTGGAAACCATCCAGTCAGAGATGAAGATGGTGGCGGAAGGAGTCCGAACAACCCAATCCGTTCGCGCTCTGGCTTATAAGCTCGGTGTCGATATGCCGATAACCGAATCCGTCTATCGTGTCCTTTTCGAAGGTCACGACCCCAGCGATGAGTTGGCAGAATTGATGGATCGATCTGCAAAACGAGAGGACGTGATCGGTTGATCACCCCAAGTAATTCCCTCCTTCACGGGCACTAGAATTCTGGCTTGGCGTAAATCAGTATTATTCTCGGTAATCTTCGACAAATCCTTCGACCTTGACATTTTCTCAGCTTCAGAAACTCGTCGCACAAGGGGAGGGGCAGTATCTCGAATTCAAAAATCGAGTTCCTGAACCCATTCGTTTTGTCAGAGAGATGGTGTCTTTTGCCAATTCAAGCGGTGGGATCTTGTTGATTGGAGTTGACGATGACGGAAGCATCCTCGGCGTTAAGGACCCAATCGAGGAGCAGTTTTCGATAGACCAAGCACTAAGTAATCATTGCAGTTCGCCACTCGATATTGAATCTAGACTGGTTCAAATATCGAGGTCGCGTTCTGTGATGGCCCTCCATGTGAGAGAGAATAAATTGAGACCTGTTTTTGTACTTGAGGATGGAGGAAAACGACAAACTGCAACCATTCGAGTGGGCGACAAGGCCATAGATGCCAGTAGAGAGATGAGACGAATTATGAAACATCAAAGCTCTCCTCAGGATGTCTCCTTCATTTTCGGCGAGAAGGAAGAGCTACTCATGAAGCACTTGAGTACAAATGAGGGCATTACCGTAGTTGAATTTGCTGATTTATGTTCTGTGCCGATTAAATTGGCCTCACATACACTTGTCCTATTGACTAAAGCGGATGTGCTAAAGATTGTGCCTCGCGATAAAGGTGGCGATGTATTTATCTTAGCAAATGGTTCGGAATAAATATATCCATCGCATAGCGATAATAGTTTGGACTGTTGTGTTACTGTCATGCTCCGGTGAGTCAGTCTTCATTGAAGACGACCCAATGGAGGAAAGGGACATTTTGGAAAAACTTCAATCTCTTCCAGGTGCTAGTGTGACGGAATTGACGACTATTGATCACTATAAGCGCCTTTTCGAAATAATGATCGACCAACCCATAGATCACGATTCGAATGATGGACGGAGTTTCAAACAGAAGCTTTTCCTCGGACACGTCGATGAGAATAAGCCAATTATTTTCGAAACCGAAGGCTACGCTCGAAGAAATCCATTAACGCGTGAATTAGCATCGAGGCTGTCTACAAATCAACTATCAGTTGAACATCGATTTTACGGGGATTCAGTACCTAGCCCTCACAATTGGAAGGACCTCACTATTTGGCAGGCATCCAATGATCATCATCGCATAGTTGAACTCTTCAAGGAAATATATCCAAATGCATGGATTTCCAGTGGTGTCAGTAAGGGAGGTGACACTGCGATTTTCCACAGGCGGTTCTTTCCGGACGATGTAAATGGAACGGTCGCATACGTTGCTCCGATATTGTTGGAAAAAGAGGATCGTCGGTTTTTGAGCGATTTTTCAAGACGTGGTTCTCCTTCATGCCGGGCCAATATCGAAAGCTTTCAAAGACGTATCCTTGAACGGCTCGATTTCATGCCTCCGATCTTTGATAATTATGTGCAAAGCGTAAATCGTGACTTCGATGTAAATTTTCAATTTACTATACCCTACAAAAACATCATTTATCACTCCGTAAGGAAGGACTATGTTTTTGAATTTTGGAGTTCCGAATCCGAGGATTGTGGTAGCATTCCAGATGAGTCAGCTACCGACTTAGAGCTGTTTGACCACTATGCCAGGGTGTTCAATGTATTCCTGTTTTTCTCCGATTCAGGAGCTGCCTTTTGGACACCTTATTGCTATCAGGCTCTCACTGAACTTGGAAACTATGCTTGGAAGAAAGATCATCTCGAGGACTTGGTTCGGAATATTCCCGAGCTCGTTGATTTTGGCCTTCCAACTATTTTTAATTCAAATCCCATGGCAGAGGTCTCATCCTGGCTTTCTACAGAGGCTGAAAATATGATCTTTATTTACGGCTCCCAAGATCCATGGACTATCGCGGCCGTCGATGTACAGTCATCAGCAAGCGTAATGAAATTCACAAGCGAAAACACAAAACATAGCACCCGAATACCAGACCTTACTCTCAGTGAGATCCAATCGGTGAATGATCTTTTGCAGTCTTGGATATTAGCCAGGTGAATAAGAGGCTTGTGAAGACATACAGTAGATATTTGGATCTTCCTAAGAATCTTCTTGCTGAACTGTCCGGGCCCTCCTTCTATACATCATCTACGGTGACCACTGATCGTGAACTTGGATATTTAGGTTTTAAGAGCCCCTAATTGGTAAAATTCCTTTGATTCCGAGACAAAATTCAAGTACCCCTCACGATCCGAGGCCCATGGATTGAATATATTCTGGATTGCCTAGCAGAGCTAGCCTTCTTGCATAGCATGAACAGCCAGAAATGCTAGACGAACTAGACACTCCAGAAAAGCTAGATAGCTAGACAAGCCATAAATGTCCTCACCGAAAGTAATAGATATTCCTCTCCATGAGACCACGAGAGAGAAGTATCTAAATTACGCTCTCTCTGTAATAACGAGTCGAGCCTTGCCCGATGTTCGTGATGGATTAAAGCCGGTTCAACGAAGAATATTGTACGCCATGTACTCGAATCTTCGCTTGCTTCCAGAGGGTCGGTTTAGAAAGAGTGCTACGGTCGTTGGTGAAGTCATGGGTAAATATCATCCTCACGGTGACTCCGCAATTTATGATGCCATGGTCCGCATGGCGCAATGGTTTTCCCTTCGCTACCCGCTCGTTGACGGACATGGAAACTTCGGATCTCTCGACGGGGATTCTCCAGCAGCCTTCCGATACACCGAAGCCAAACTCCAGCCTCTCGCCGTCAGTTTTCTGCAGGAGATCACGAAGAATACGGTCGAGTTTAGACCCAACTACGATGGCTCCCTAAGCGAGCCAACTATACTTCCAGCTCAAGTCCCAAACCTATTGATCAATGGGGCCACGGGAATCGCCGTCGGAATGGCGACACATATCCCACCACACAATCTGAGAGAGATTGTCGATGCTACAATTGCCCTGAGCAGGAATTCTAGCCTGAAATCGAAAGACCTTTTGGAATTCGTAAAGGGTCCAGATTTTCCTACGGGAGGGAAGGTTCTTAACACGCAAGAAGAGCTCGACTCGATTTACGAAAAAGGTGAGGGGACACTCCATATTCGAGCCCAATACGAGTTCGCAAAACTGGACAATGGAAAGAAGGGTATTCTTATCACAGAAATCCCCTATGCCATAAATAAGAGCGATCTGATTGAAAAGATTGCCGATCATATCAGAGAGGAAAAACTACCTCAAGTCATCGATATTCGCGATGAGTCGACTGATGATGTTCGGATCGCATTGGAATTGAAGAGAGGAGCAGATCCTGAGGCGGCTATGTCATATCTGTTCAAATACACGCCTCTCGCAACGCGTTTCCACGTAAATCTGACATGCCTCGTTCCATCGGATAATCCCGATGTGCCCACTCCTGCTAAAATCAATCTGAAGAAGGCTTTGCAGCACTTCTTAGACTATCGATTGATCGTCCTCACAAAAAGGCTTCAGTATGATCTGGAGCAGCTTGAAAAGAGAATCCACATTCTCCAAGGATTTGTCATCGTCTTCAATGCGCTAGATGAGGCGATCAAAATTATCCGTGCGTCGGAGGATAAAGCGGATGCCTCGCAAAGATTACGACATCGTTTCAAACTGACTGAAATTCAAGCCGATGCGATTCTTGAAACCAAGCTCTATCGTCTTTCAAAGCTTGAAATAGATGACATTGAAACGGAACTGAACGATAAGGAAAAGAAGGCAGAAGGGCTTAGAAAGATTCTCGGAAGCACTCGATCAAAGAACTCCTTAGTTCGAAAAGAGCTCGAAGAGATTCGCGATAAGTATTCCGATGCCCGTCGGACAGAGATTTCAGAGCCAGTTGAGGAAAAGGAGTTCTCTGCAGAGGATTACATCGTCAAAGAGGATGGAACAGTAATCGTCACTCGAGATGGCTGGATCAAACGCCAGAAATCATACACAGAACTTTCTGCCATCCGAGTCAGGGAAGGTGACCATGTTGGTTGGGCCATTGGAGCATCAACATTGGATACGGTCTGCATTTTTTCGAGTGCTGGAAAAGCCTACACGACACGCGTTGACAAGCTAATGACCACTACAGGACATGGAGTCCCGATTCAGAAATTGTTTGACTTTGCGGATAGGGAAACGGTTGTCGGTGTTGTCGTAATGAACGACAAAGTTCTGCCTAAGCCCCTTGCTGAACCGGAAGGAGATCAACCCGCCCTGTTTTCCGATGATGGACTATTAGAAGAAGTAGACAGTGGACCATTCGTTGTCTGCGCAACCAGCGCAGGAAAATGCGCTCGATTCGGCCTCGATTCTTTTAGAGAAACATCTACGAAAAAGGGGAGGACCTACATGAGACCTGACAAGGATCATGAAATACTTTACGTCGAAGTCACGGCCGGAGACGAAAACATTTGCATGGCGTCGAGCAATGGCAAGGCTCTCATTTTCCCTGTCCAGAAAATAAGCATATTCAAAGGTGCTGGTCGCGGAGTCATGGGAATGAAATTGGAAAAGGGCGATCGAGTGATCGGTGCAACGGTGAGCGATGCCGCGCGGGACGGATTAGTAGTAGAGACAAGCAGGGGACGGGAGGAGATAATTCGTACGACTAAGTTTCCGGTCATGAATCGCGCGAACAAGGGGAAAAATGTTATCACAAAGGGAAGTTTGAAGATTGGCATTCAGGCTCCAATAGAGAAAAAACTATAAAGCGTTTCGAGTAATGGGGCTATAGATCATACTAACACTAAACTCACAACCCAAGACTCAAAACCCATTTAATGGCTAAATCGAAAACGTATACTGGAAAAGATATTCAAGTCCTGGAAGGTCTTGATCCAGTCCGGAAAAGGCCAGGAATGTACATTGGCGGCACCGGCAAAGGTGGACTACATCATCTCCTATGGGAGATTGTAGACAATGCCGTTGACGAGGCAACCAATGGTTACGCATCTTCGATTGATGTTACGCTCCATCAAGATGGACAATCTTGCACGGTCACAGACAACGGTCGGGGAATTCCTGTTGACATGCATCCGACAAAGAAAAAGCCAACACTAGAAGTCATTCTTACCACCTTACACTCCGGTGGTAAATTCGACGGCTCAAACTACATCACCTCAGGCGGACTTCACGGCGTCGGTTCTTCAGTAGTTAACGCCTTGTCAGACGAGCTCGTCGCCACGGTTAAGCGAGATGGCAGGGCTTACACCCAAAGCTACTCTAAAGGTAAACCGACCTCTAAGCTCAAACCCAAAGGAGCCGCAAGAGGCACAGGGACTTCCATATATTTTAGGCCGGACGAAGAAATATTCGAGTCAATCGATTTCGATCCTGATATTATTGCATCCTGGTTAGAGGAGAAAACTTATCTGAATGCCACCCTCAAGATCACCTTCAGTGATCAGAAGAACGGCAAGAAATACCTCTACAGCCATGAAGGGGGTATTACAGAGTTTTTGGCACATCTAATTGAGAAAGAGAAACTCGGAAAGATTCATGCCGATGTCTTTGAAGTCAAGCAGCCAGAGCTCAAAGATGGGGTTCGAATTGAATTGGTCATGCAATGGACTGATCATCACAAGGATCGGATAAAGAGTTATGTCAACGGTATCCAGACCCAAGACGGAGGCACGCATGAAACGGGTCTAAAAGACGGCGTGGTCAAGGCTGTTCGAAATTATATGGATACGCATGGGCTAATCGACAAAAAACTCTTGGTCACAGCCGATGACATTCGAGAGGGTCTCTTTGCGATTATCAACCTCTTCATGGTCGACCCACAATTCCAGGGCCAGACAAAAGAAAAGCTGAATAATCCGGAAATTCGTTCTGTTATCTCTGGTTCCTTCCGAGTTGAGCTTGAGCAATATTTAATCGAGAATCCGACCACCGGTGACGCCATTGCGGCTCGTGTCATCCAGTCTGCAAAAGCGAGACTCGCCTCCCGCGCTGCCATAAAGGAGGTACGGAGGAAAACGAAAATAAGTCACAGGCTTAATCTCCCAGGGAAACTTGCCGACTGCTCTTCTACGAATCCTTCGGAAAGTGAGCTTTTCATTGTGGAGGGAGATTCCGCGGGTGGTTCAGCCAAGCAGGGAAGAGATCGGAAAACGCAAGCCATTCTTCCTCTTCGAGGAAAGGTTCTAAATGCAGAGCAGGCCACAAATGCAAAGGTAAAGGCTAATAAGGAATTAGCCGACATTGTTCAGGCATTAGGCTGCGGGATGGGTGACAATTTGGATCTGTCGAGTCTGCGATACGACAAAGTGATCCTGCTGATGGATGCTGACTCCGATGGTCATCATATCGCCACACTCCTGTTAACATTTTTCTATCGATACATGAAGTCTCTCATTGAGAACGGTCATGTCTACATTGCCCAACCACCTCTTTATCGGATCGACACAAAGAAAGAGACCTTTTGGGCTCTTGATGAACGCTCCAAAGAAAGGATCATCGCTGATCTAGAAAAGGGAAAACGCAAAGTTAATATCGATGTCCAGCGCTTTAAGGGATTAGGCGAAATGATGCCTGCAACTCTCAAAGAAACTACGCTGGATAAGAACAAGCGCATGTTGCTCAGAGTCGTTATTCCTGACGGAGAGCGTGCGTCAACAGAGAGGACTATGAGTGACCTGATGGGGAAAGATGCTCAGCGCAGATATGCCTTTATCATGGAAAATGCGAAGGAAGTCGAAGATTTAGACGTCTAGATCTCTAAGAAGAGAAGCTCGCGTTGTCAGATTGATCTACCTCATGTGCTTGTCACAATGCACTGTCCAAAGAGGTCCTGGGGAAGTAGAGGACGAGTCTGACACAGTGTGTCGAAAGACTATTTAGGAGGCCTTGACGAGTCGGTTGATTACATCAACAGTATTGATTCCTTCGGCGTCAGCGTTGAAATTGGCAACCAATCTATGTCGAAGAATCGGGACAGCAATACCTTGAACGTCTTCAATCAGCGGAGTCCCTCTGCCATTTAAAAGAGAAATGGCCTTTGCACCAAGTATCAAATATTGCGACGCTCGTGGTCCAGCTCCCCAAGAAAGATATTTGCTTGCTAGATCTTCCTCGTTACCGGCTTTGCCAGGACGAGTGCTCCCTACAAGTCTTACGGCATATTCGATCACGTTGTCAGCGACAGGTACCATCCTAACCAATTCCTGATATCGTAGTAGTGTAGGACCGTCGATGATCGTATTGATTTCGACCTGACCCGATGTCGTTGTATTCCGCACGATTTCTACTTCCTGTTGAAACTCAGGATAGTCGAGCCAAAGATTGAGCATGAAACGATCTAGCTGGGCTTCCGGCAGGGGATAGGTTCCTTCTTGTTCAATAGGATTCTGAGTAGCTAAAACAAAGAATGGTTGTGGCAATGTAAAGGTCTGCCCCGACGCGGTCACATTATACTCCTGCATCGCCTGGAGTAGGGCGGCCTGAGTTTTAGGAGGAGTTCTATTTATTTCATCGGCAAGGATGATATTGGAAAATATCGGTCCTTTTACAAATTTGAATTCCCGAGATCCTGTGCTACGATCTTCTTCAATCAACTCCGTTCCGGTTATGTCACCAGGCATCAAATCTGGCGTAAACTGAATCCGGTTGTAGTTCAATTCTAAGGCGTCTGATAGGGTTTTGACGAGCAAAGTCTTTGCTAGACCAGGAACACCAACAAGGAGACAATGGCCGCGAGAGAGTATGGAGATAAATAACTGCTCAACTACCTCGTCCTGCCCAACAATGACCTTGGCAATCTCCTTTCGAAGATCAATGAATGATTGCCTCAGCTGATCTGCCTGGGCGAGGATGTCTTCTTTAGCCTCCATATTGTATCAAGTACCGGTTGTTAGAGTGCCTGAGTCGCTCTCGCCAGGATCGGAAATCTGGCGAATCACACTTTTCTTTTTCAATGTATCAATCCACTTTCCAATCTCGGCAGCCTGTTTTTCCTGCAGAACGATTTCCTGAATTCTCTCATAATCTTGTTCAAGATTGACCTTGTGAGCTTCGAGTCTTTTGTCGAGCCTCACAATGTGATATGCCTTCTTGCCATCAAGCAATCTCGTCTCTCGGGGTTCGCTAAGCTCGCCCTCTTTCAAATCAGCGAGAGTAATCTTCCAAGTCGGGTCAAGAGCATCAAGAGAAAGGTCTCGCTCGAAGGTTCTTGGGTCGACTACGTGACCAGATCTCTGAGCGCTAATGGGGTCCTGAGAGTGTCTTTTTGCTAGAATGCCTAAAGGGACATTATGTGTATTCAAGGAATCTGAGAGTTGGGCTAGCAAATCTGTAGCTGTCTCTGGAAGAAATTTGCTCTCGTCTACCTTGATAAGAATGTGGTTGAAGTCAACGACGTCACCAACCTTGCTGTTAAGACGCATGACGTGCCACCCAAAAGTCGTTTCAAAAACATGAGATAGCTGACCTGGATCTAGACTTCCTGCAACGGCGCCAAACTCAGGTACTAGTTCACTAAGTTTAATGTTGTCGATTCGGCCTCCTCGTTGGGCGGAATAAGTGTCGTCAGAAAAATGAGCAAGATCTTCGATCGTCGCGGAGGAAGTCAGAACAGAATCTCGTATAGTCTCGCAGATTTCGCGGGCTTCATTCTTCGCCACGGGATCTATTTCGGCAAATCTTACGATGTGAGAAACTCTCACAATGGTTGGTAAATTTGGCAACGAATCGGTAGGGATTTTGTGAAACCACTCCCTGACTTCCGTCGGTGTGACTTTCATGCCTTGAAATTTCATTCTCTGATAGCTCTGAACCATCAGTTGGTCCTTTACCTCTGGACGTATCTCCGTTTTGATTTGATCTGAACTTTTTCCATAGAGCTCAAGGAGACGATCTTCTCCGCCAGCTTGTTGGAGAATTTGCCTAACCCTTTGATCCACTTCACCATTGATGGCCTCATCCGTCATCACGATATTTGTATCCTGCTCAGCGTGGGAAAGGAGTACTTTCTGGTCAACGATTTGATTGAGTGCCAAGCTCCAGAGCTCGTCTGAGAATGGCTGCCCCTGCTGCATTGCCCCAGCCACCATGGCGTCTACGTCCGATTTCAATATGATTTTCCCGTCAACACTCGCAACGATTTGATCAAGAACTTGGCCGTCTTGTGCAATTAGGGTCTCCGTAGTAATTGTGGCACAGAGAAAAGCCAATAATACAAATGCTGATTTCAAAGTAGAGATATTCATGCTCGATTAAATTCCTGCGTGTCAGTCACACATTCTATTTTTATAACGCAAAAAGTGACGGACTATTTTATTTGCAGGGAACCCGATGAAAGGGCCTTGTTGCGGAGGTTTTGAACCTCCCGTGTTACCAATTGTTTTCTCTTACGAATCCAGAGAATATTTCGGACTTCATTTCGGATCCAATCCAGTTTTGGACTTGATCCTTCTGGTATTTGCTCCACCAACTGAAAGACCTGAAATACATCTCCTTCCTTTACAATGGGCCCAACAAAAGGCCTTGTTCTCCCTTGTAGAGACCGAAAAACGGTAGGATTAGATCGTAATAATCTACTGGCTGGGTAGTAGTTGGCCGATAGGGTAGATGCCGCCTCGCGATCGGACGCAAATCTATCAATTGCGGACTGCCACAAGGAATCTGGCGATTCAGCATTCAGCATATCTGTTAATTGCTTTCTTGCCTCAAGCGCTGCTAAACTGTCCGAAGTAGAAAGAAAACGGACTCTTACAAACGGCTCGCGAAGGGCTAGTTTAGAAACGTTGTCCTCGTAGTAGTTTCTAATTTCAAGCTCTGAAGGCTCTTGTGCATTCTCGTGGAGCTGGCTGACAACCCAGGCTACAAGTATTGATCTCTCGGAGTCCCGAAGTCGGTTCCGAACTTCGGGGTCTGTATCAAAGTTCTTCCGATTAGCCTCCTGGAGAAGGAGTTCATTACGCACCCAATTGTCCACGACCTGCGCCTTTGCCTGCAAGGAATCTAGGCTCAAAGGTGCGTTTTCTAGAGCGAAATCAAGCTCCTCGCTAAGTAGATAGGAATCTCCCAGCTTAGCCACATAGTTGGGTTCCTCAGGTGGCTCTGAACAAGCCCAAACCACGGAAGCAAGTCCAATCAACATGCTTACAAGGACGCTATTTCTACCTATGCTTCTAATCTCCTTTTGAGGCTATAAATTTCTATAAATAAGGTCCTCACAAATGGGTCTTGCTGATTACTCGCTAGACGCTGGATCGGCCATGGGAAATACACCCACCAAGTTCTCTGGATAAACCTTGGCATTGTAACGTGCTCGGAGTCTTTCAACCCATTCTGCTTCCAGCTGGTCTTGGAATCCTGTTATCACTTCAGCACGGGCCTCTTTAAAGGATTTTTGTCTCGGTGCTTCTACGCCATCGACAAATAAAAGAATGTGACCACGACGATAAGGCGCTATTTCGCTTGACTCACCAGGACTCAAAGGAAGAGCGCGATCATAAATGGAGTTTGTCGAATCTGACACAAAGGTCGTATCTGTTTTGAAAATAGCATCAGCTTCGAGTAGTGCAGTGAGGTCCAAGCCTTCTCCTGCCTTCATTCGCAGGTCGATTTCCTTTAACAAAGAATCTTTCGCTGAGTAGAAACTTAAGATTCGCTTTCTTTCCGGGAATTGATAGCTCGTTGACCGAGCATTGTAGTAAGCTCGCTGGCCTAGAGTATCTTCAGTAGCTCTATTCCAAACTGAATCCTCCATTACACGGAAAAGAATGATGCCATCTCTGTACTCATTCATTAAGTCCTTAAACTCCCGATTCCGGTCTTCCAAAGAATTCGAGGCTACGTCAATGGCCTTGACATTGAGAAATCGCTCCATAGTAGATCGAAGCTGTTCTTGATTCCTGATGCTCGGCATTGGTCTCAGGGCGCGATACCAATCGACAAATTCCTGTCCGCTAAATGTGTCCGAAGCGATTAACCCAATACTGGAATTCAAGATTGCAGGACTAATTTGGGCCGACTGGAAGTGAGAATTCAACGAGTCATCAGACACCCCGGCTAAAAGTGCAGTGATGTTGCCCTCCATAAAGCTGGACCCATTTTCCATTCTAAATTTGGCGCCTAGTTCCTCTTCTCGCTGCGCCGCACGTGGAAGTCTCTTCACAATTTTCTTTACGTCGTCGTAAGCTTCCTCATAAGTGGGTAAAGACTTCCGATCTGTAAGCTTTATCAAGTGATATCCGTAGCGTGTCTTCACAGGCTCACTAACATCACCGATGTTTGAAAGACTATATGCAACTTCACCGAACGCGGGAACCATTCGATCCT
Organism: Rhodothermales bacterium; assembly: GCA_965250215.1. Classification (GTDB taxonomy): domain Bacteria; phylum Bacteroidota; class Rhodothermia; order Rhodothermales; family DATKEJ01; genus CBDFNN01. Next base: position 2,592,507 of record CBDFNN010000004.1, read on the forward strand.
TTGGGAAGAAATCGAGATCACCACCTTTTTTACCCGAACCGGTATCTTCCGAATACTGTGTTGCAATCTCCGTAAAGTCTTCTCCAGAAGCGATTCGTTGTTGCAGGCTTAGGATTGTCTCGAAAGCTTCCGTTGTATCAGGGCCCGAAGTACGAATTAGAATATGGCTTGCTCGAATCTCAGGCTCGGCCGGCTTACGATCTGTTACATTTAAAACATGATATCCGAAACGAGTCCTGAAAGGCACGGAAGATTCGCCGACAAGAGTATTGTAGGCCATCTCTTCGAAGGCAAGAATCATCCGACCACCGCTAAAGAATCCAAGATCTCCTTTATTTCTTTTTGCAGATGGGTCCTCAGAGTACTTAAAGGCGACATCGGAAAAGTCCATCCCTGTGGATACCGAGTCAACAAGACTAGAAATTTTCTGGAAAGCGGCTAGCGTGTCTGTTGGAGTGGCGTTCTCGTCCACTTGCACAAGTATATGACTAGCTCTTATTTGTTCTTGCTGCTTGTTGTAAACGTCCATTACCAAGGAGTCAACAACTTCCTGTTCAACCAAATAGGGACGAGCAAGTTGATCTCTGTACTGCTTTAATTCCTTTAGAAGCTCTGGATCTGTATCGAGTCCTTTTGCAATGGCGTCGGTAACTTTCAATTTGAAGTTTACATAACGCTGAAGAAAGTCCTCGTACTCAGACATCGGCTGAGCTATTCCAGCCTTTTTCTCTCCAGAGGTACGCGTGTATCTTGCTTCATATTCTTTTCGGTCAAGAGTAAAGCCATCATAGGTGGCTAGAATTTCGCTCTGGGTCTTATCTACCAACTCAGCACCTTGGTTTACTGTGGTTTCGCTGGTGCCGCAACCAGAAACGACTAGCATCCCAATACCGAGGAATGCACAAAAAACAGCTGATATTATATTGAATCTCATGTACTTAAAAGTTCTTCGTCTGAATATTTGGAGTCTCTACAAAAGAAAATTATGCAAAGCCTTATAACGTAACTGAAGGAGTAAAAAGTATCAAGTTAATTAGATGAATACTCAATGGAAGATGACCTTCAATCGGCTCGAAAAACAACTGTATTTTTGTCTTCTTATTCAGCGAATTGAACAGAAACGAGTTAAATAATACACTCAGCAGCAACTAAATTGATCTTGCGAGTCGTTACCTATGCAACCAGGACAAATATGAATTCAGATCGGGATTTGATTCGTTCTTTCTATGAAGGCAATGAATTTGCTTTTGTAGCGATTTACAATCGTTATAAACAAGGCATTTATGCCTTCTCATTGCGCATGCTTCGAAATGAGAATGAAGCAGAGGACGTTCTTCAGGACACATTTTTAAAAGCCTACGAATGCAAGTCAAAGTTGATCGAGCTCGAGTCCTTAAGAGCATGGCTATTTACCGTAGCTAGGAATAAGTGCTTAAACAAGATTCGACAGCGGAAAATACGACAGCACGAGACTTTTGATGAATCCGTGCAGAGTTCAGGAAGGTCTATACACAAGGAGTTGGAGAAACACGAGTTGGTCGAATTGGTCGGGAAGGCGATTTCTAGCCTTAGTCCTGACTATCGGGAGGTTATAATTCTAAGGGAATATCAGAATTTGTCCTACGATGAAATCTGTCAGGTCACCAGGTCCAGTCTGAACGCGGTAAAAAGTCGCCTATTCAAAGCAAGAAGAAAATTGAGCCTCATTCTTGAGGAAAGCCCTGTGAATTCTGACGTTTTCAAGCAGATAAGCGACTAAAGTATTATATGATGTCGAACGATATAACAGCAAGGTGTGACATGTGTTTGCCAATGGTCTCGGAGCATATAGATGGTGAACTCAGTTTGGAAAATCAAAGTGATCTCTTCTTGCATCTCGGTCAATGCGATAGCTGCAGACAGCAATACAACGCCTGGTTTACACTTCGTGAAGGTGTCAGAAATGAACGAATCAATGTCTCTCCAGGAATGGACGAAGGATTTTTTTCCAAACTTGACAATCGTAAAAAGGCACTGAAGCGCGAAAAGGCCTTAACAAGAAAAGGGCTACCCAGTCGATATGGTTCTTATGTAATGGTAGCGGCTATCGTCTGCTTCTTGACATTAACGTCGACTCTAATCCTAACAAGTTTTCTGACCCCGCCGCCAAGTCCAGAACATTCAAGCTATTCCGAGATACCCAAGCAAGTTCTTTATGTCATGCCTGAAGTTACGGTCTACTACTCTGACGACGAACAGAGCTTCGAAAACGACCTTCAATAGGCGAACAACTCTCGGCTAGCACTTCAGGTCTTCAATGACCTACTTCCAGATATAGGAACAATAGCAGACTGCATCTAGTCTCGACCCATCCAACAAAATTGACGCATGGTTCGAGTACGATTTGCCCCAAGTCCAACAGGATTACTACATATCGGTGGTCTAAGGACGGCCCTATACAACTATTTATTCGCAAGAAAGAATGGCGGGAAGTTCATTCTGCGTATAGAAGACACCGATCGCAGTCGATTTGTAGAAGGTGCTGAAAAAGACATTCTTGACGGCTTAAAATGGGCTGGTTTGGATATTGATGAAGGTCCGGAGTCTGGAGGCGAATATGGACCCTATCGGCAATCTGAGAGGGGAGACATTTACCTCAAGCATGCCCAGCAATTGATAGAGTTGGGAAAGGCCTATTACGCCTTTGATACCCCCGAGGAGTTAGAGCTTCTTCGGAACGAATCAGCTGACAAGGGAGAGGTGACGAAGTACGATTCCTCGACTAGAATTCGAATGAGAAATTCTCTTACCTTGGCTCCTAAAGAAGTTAATAAATTGCTTGAGGAGAATGCTCCATCTGTAATCAGACTAATGATTCCAGAGAATCAGATAATTAGGATTCAAGATCAAACGAGGGGAGAAGTTGAATTTCATTCATCCACGATTGATGATCAGATTCTTATAAAATCGGATGGCATGCCTACCTATCATCTTGCCGTCGTTGTTGATGATCATTTTATGGGCATAACACACGTCGTTCGAGGAGTTGAATGGCTACCTTCTACACCAAAGCATGTCTATATGTATGAGGCTTTTGCTTGGGATGCTCCGGAGCTTGCTCATCTGCCCCTGATTCTAAGTCCAAGCGGAGGAAAACTCTCGAAAAGGAAGGCTGAAAAGGCAGGGATTCCTGTATTTTTACATGAGTACATGTCTGCGGGTTACGAGCCCGAGGCATTGATAAACTTCCTATTGTTCTTAGGTTGGAATCCAGGAACGGAACAAGAACTCTATTCGATGTCTGAGATGACTGAAGATTTCTCCTTTGAGCGGATTGGAAGCTCTGGAATGCAATTCGACTTGAATAAATTGTCCTGGTACAATCAGCAACACTTGATTAGAAAGCCAATCTCAGATTTGGCAGAGCAATTTACTAAGGAATATACCGAGGCGGGCCTCTCAACTGGTGAGCTTGATATGAAAGCTATAGCTGCTTTGCTTGCCGAGAGGGTCGAGTTTGCCAAAGAGGCGCCAATGGTCGGATTGTTCTTTTCAACTTCACCTGATTCTTTCCCCGAGGACCTTCTAGAGCGAGTTAAACCTGGTAGTGCCATACTATTAACATCATTATCTAAACGACTGCTTGAACTTGATAATTTCAGAGAAGACGAAATAAGATCTCTAATATCATCTGTAGCGGAGAAAAATGAAGTTAAAATGGGAGCACTAATGTTTCCCACTCGTCTTGCTATCACTGGTTCAGGAAAGGGTCCCGATCTGCTTCCTTCGATGGCTGTTCTTGGGGCAGAGGAGTGTCAGTCTCGCTTGGAATTTGCGGCAAGTAAATTCAACTGAAATGGTCATTGGTTTTTGGTTATTGGTTCTTAGTAATTGCAGATAGTTCTTGGCCCCCAAAACTAAAGACTATTAACCAAGAACCAAGTACCTTTCTTCTGAGCCTATTCTATCATAAAAGGCACATCGTATATTGAAAGGACAAATGTCCACATGCCACTCACCTAAAGCTAGAATCAATGAATCGTCTTGTATTTCTTACAATCCTCATCATTTCCTCGCTAAACCTCCCGGCAAGCGCACAAATTCAAATTACACTCGACGACTTTTCCGAGCGAGGCGGAAGTAGAGTAACTGGAGCGACCCATTTTGTCGATATCCAGTCGGCGGCTGATGATGCTCAGCTTCAAGCCCTTGGAAATGCCTCTGGAGCCAACCAAGTTTGGGACATGTCAGGATTTACTTTTGAGAACGATCCTGGACCCATCGACTACTTTGTCGAAATTTTTGATCCGGCGGCAATGTCTCATCCAGGTCATGACGTCGCAGGCTTTCAGGCTGCAAATTGCGTCTTAGTAACTCCAGACAGTATCAGCGGATTTGGATTCGATGGCTACACTTATTTCACAGTTTCAAGCGCATCGGTAATTGGTCGCGGTACTCTGTTAATGGGGGCGATTAACCTACAGGGTGTTTCTGATCCCGGCGATCTTCAATTGGATTTTCCAATGGAGTTTGGAAAAACGATCCAATCGGACTTTACGGTAAGACAAACCGGGCCAATCAATGCGAATACTTTGCATTCCGTAACTCAGGTTATCGATGGCTGGGGAACCTTGAAAACACCTTGGGGAGAGGAACCTGCGCTTCGAATCATGAGAACAGAGACCGTTCAGGGCCAGCCCTTTGACGAAGTAGATGTCTCTTTTATTACAGAAAGCCAAGCTCGGCACGATGCTAATATCGGTTGGGATCCAGTCCTTAATCGATGGTCTTCGTTAGGTGTAACGGTTTCGACAATAAGTGCAGGAGGGGGAGAGCTTTGTGGGGGAGGAATTAGCACTGCAACTGGGGTTCTTCTTGTTGTCGCGGATGCTTCAGACTTAAACGCATCGGATATAGCAATTCGTGATATGCTTATCAGTCTTTCTCTGACAGTGGAAATCAAGAGTGACGAAACAGCATCTACAGACGACGCCAACGGCCGTGATATGATTGTCATTTCTGGAAGCGTTGATCCCGATCAAATCGCTGCAGATTGGTCAAGCGCAGCTATACCTGTAGTCTCACTGGACTCAGGATTCTACGACAATCTCGGAATGACAGGATCGACTGAAGGCACCAACTTCGGATTGACTGGCGCTTTTGATACGATAAATATCAGCAATGCCGCCCATCCTATTGCAAATGGATATACAGGTGATGCCATGGTTCTGAACTCAACAGCAGCCATGAACTGGGGACTACCGGGTTCAGGAGCAGAGACAGTAGCTAGTGCGGGATCCCAGTCTGTGTTGTTTACCAATGAGACCGGAAGTGCAATGGAAGCGGGAGATGCACCGGCTAGGCGTGCGGCCTTCTTCATGGACGATGGTGCAGCTGCAATCGCCAGTAGCGATGGTCTCCTTCTTCTCAAACATACTTTTCTTTGGGGCTTGGGCCGAGAGGGGGAGATAACGACAAATGTTAGTGCAGAAAACGACCAGTTTCCAGAGTCATTCAGTCTTGATCAGAACTATCCTAATCCCTTCAATCCCAGTACTATGATTCCATTCACCCTGAAGGAATCCGGACACGCAAGGCTAGGAGTCTATAATGTCATGGGTCAGGAACTGGGATTACTGATTAATCGGAATTTAAGTGCTGGGAAACACTCAGTAGAATTTGATGCCTCTGCGTTGCCAAGTGGAATTTATCTATACCGTCTTGATTTAGACGGTGCTCAATCGCAGAGACAGATGATTCTTCAGAAGTGATATCCGATTCTCCGATAATGCGAAATTAAAATTGCTTGGACTTTCGGCCAGAGATGTTTCGTGTGGTAATCTGGAAGGCCTGAGAGATTTTATTCTCATCGAGTCGGACAATCGGTTGATCGGACTATCGGACTATCGGACAATCTGATGTTCTGAGAATCTGATGCTCTGCTTTTCCGAAACCTCAATAGAGAGCTCTGGTTTAGGATCAAAAGTCCAAACCGAGATCCATAATGTCGTTGTCAGAAGAATTCCAAACCCCTTCAGGAATTCCGATTCCAAGTACATTCGAAGACGCTGAGGAGAAAGCGGGGGAGTACCCTTATACGAAAGGAGTCTATCCCGAAATGTATCGTCAACGTAAATGGACGATGCGCCAGTATGCTGGTTTCTCTACGGCTAAGGCGTCAAATGAGCGCTATAAATACCTGTTAGGCCAAGGCGTAAACGGGCTATCCGTAGCTTTCGATCTCCCAACACAAATTGGATATGACTCAGATGACTCAATGGCGGAAGGTGAGGTTGGAAGGGTAGGAGTTGCGATCGATTCAATAAAGGACGTAGAGGCCCTTTTCGAGGGTATCAAATTGGATGAGGTCACAACATCCATGACCATAAATTCCACAGCAGCTATACTCTTAGCATTTTATGTGTCCGTAGCAAAGAAGCAGGGTGCGGATCTTTCTCGACTCGGTGGCACTATTCAAAACGACATATTAAAAGAGTACGCGGCCCGCGGTACCTATATCTATCCTCCAGCACCCTCGATGAGACTCGTCACCGATGTCTTCGAATGGTGCGCCAAAGAGCTACCACGCTGGAATACAATCTCCATTTCGGGCTACCACATTAGAGAGGCTGGATCGACGGCAACGCAGGAATTGGCTTTTACCTTGGCAAATGGAATAGCGTACGTACAAGCGGCCGTAGACAAAGGATTGGACGTTGATGTTTTTGGATCTCGGCTCTCATTTTTCTTTAATGCTCATAATGACTTCTTCGAGGAGGTTGCCAAATTTCGAGCAGCTCGTCGGATATGGGCTAAAATTATGAAAGATCGCTTTGGTGCTACGAGGCCCAAAGCGCAGATGTGTCGATTCCATACCCAAACAGGGGGATCCACATTGGCCGCAAGACAAATCGAGAATAATGTCGCACGTGTAACGATCCAGGCCATGGCTGCAGTAATGGGCGGTACACAGAGCCTACACACAAATGGTGCCGATGAGGCGCTCTCCTTGCCCTCAGAGAACGCCGCCAGGACAGCTCTTCGTACCCAGCAGATTATTGCTGAGGAGTCCGGAATCACGAGTGCTATCGACCCGCTTGGTGGATCTCATTACGTCGAATATTTGACAGACGAAATGGAAAAGGACAGCATGGAAATCATAGCCAAGATCGATGAGATGGGTGGTGCCGTAAAAGCCGTTTTAAATGGATACATGCAGTCAGAAATCGCGCGATCGGCATACCAATATCAGAAGATGGTTGAGGCTGGGGAGCAAATCGTTGTTGGAGTGAACGCCTATACAAATGCTGGAGGAGATGAAGTCGGGTCCAGCTTCAGTTTCGATTCTAGTACTCAAGACAGACAAATTGAGCAACTGAAGTCCTTCAAGGAGGCTAGGAATGCGATGGTAATTGAGGGTCACCTGAGGACATTGTCGGATGTCGCGAAAACTGACCAAAACATATTCCCGTCAATATTAAGTGCGGTGGAAGGTTTTTGTACTCTTGGCGAGATCTCGAATGTGTTAAGGGTGTGCTGGGGAGAATACCAACATGGCTAGTAGCATAGCCGAGGGCTCTGCATTCGAAACCCGTTGTCAATTCACTATCAGTCTCTGGGATCTGAGACAAGGTCATCGCGATCTGCGGCTAACTCCCTATATCGAGCGACTGCCTCTGCGAGGCAAATCCCGGTCGCCACGGCAACATTCAAAGATTGCTTGAATCCGTATTGCGGAATTTCAAAGGCTAAGTCACAACGCTGCATTAGCTCTTCAGATACGCCATCGATCTCATTGCCTAGAATGATGCAAAGGGGAAAATTATTTTGAGAGAGTCTTTTAGGCTCAGTAGAAATATCACAGATCTCAAGTGCGGCTATTGTGTAGGCTTGCTCCTTTAGGGCGTCGACTAATTGAATGGTAGTCTTCATGTCCTGAGACCTCCATGGGACAATATCTTGAGCACCCAAGGCAGAGCGATGCAGGTTTTTCTTAGCAGGAGTGGGAGTTATTCCGGTCAGTATGAGTTCTTCTATGCGAAAGGCGTCAGCCGATCTAAATATCGATCCAACATTTTCTGCGGATCTTATATTATCTAAGACACAAAGAATCGGATGAAATGCGCGGTCCTTGAGTTCATCCGCAGTGTGACGCGGAATCTCCTCGTGCTTGAGTTTTCTCATGGAGGAATCTAGTAAACTGATTCGATTGGAAGTTATATTCTCAGAGAAATCGATAAGGCTTCAAGATAGAATCAAAAAAATATTTCGTCTCAATGCGCCGCAGATTACTTCCAATAATTAGTGCCATTATCGCGCTTCTTCTTACTCCGGAATTCCTTGTCTCTCAAGGCTACCACAATGTCACATCAGATTTCTTAATTGAACATGAAGTCATGGATGCACACAGGACGAATTTTGGAAGCGGCGTAAGTTTCTTGGATATCGATTTGGATGGATTTGACGATCTAATAATCACAAACGGACCTGGAATTCCTTTCTCAGTTTACATAAACGAAGCAGGTCTAGGTTTCACAGAAGCAGATTTGCTATTGGATGGAATCGAGCACTTGGATTCCGAGATGGTCTCTTGGGCCGACTATGACAATGACGGTGATCTCGATTTATTTGTCAGCTATAGCCTAGGTAATAATAAGCTATATCAGAATCAGGGTGATCTGAGTTTTGTGGATGTTAGCGCTGTGGCAGGTATAGATGGTGATTCACCACATAGTTCGGGACAAATCTGGGCGGATTTCGATAACGATGGTCTCCTAGACATCTTTGTTTCATCCCAGCTTCAGACTTCAGCAAACGAGGGGCAAAACTTTCTATATCGAAACCTTGGAGACGGTAGTTTTTCAGAAATGGCAGCAACATCGGGTGTGGCAGAAGCCAGAATTGCGCTGACCACATCGGCGATAGACTACAACAACGATGGACGCCTAGACATTTACATCGCAAACGACAAGGCTTTAGGCAATCAGTTATTTAGAAATGACGGCAATATGCAGTTCAGTGATGTCAGCTCCGAGTCAGGCTCTGGAATCAAAATTGACAACATGGGAATTGCGGTTGCTGACTATGACAACGATGGCTTTTTTGATTTGTATCTGACGAATTCACCTCCAGGTAATGTTCTGCTTCGAAATAGAGGCGATGGAAGCTTCGAGGATGTTACTGATAGTCAAAAAGTAGGTGTCTACCTTCTGTGTTGGGGCGCTTTATTTCTAGATTTCAATTTGGATGGCTGGGAGGATTTGCATGTCTCAGTTTCTGGCGAGGACTATGATGGAAATGGAGAAACTCGAAATCATATGCTTAGAAATTTGAATGACTCTCCACTTTTGAAATCATTCGTTTCACAGCCACAACTTGAGCCGACTACAAATCCAGTTCGAACCTGGGGAAGTGCAATCGGTGACTTCAACAACGACGGCTTAATTGACATTGCCGAATTCAATAATGCGAGCAATTTCGCACTGTGGCAGAGCCAAATAGATAACGTTGGGCATTGGATCAAATTTAAGGTTGAAGGAACGAGATCCAATCGAGACGGAATCGGAGCTTTGGTCACAGTTTATAGCAATGATCACATTCAACGTAGGCAAATAACGGCATCGACAAGTTATCGCTCGCAATCAAGTTACACACAAACTCTCGGCTTGGGCGGAACTACGGTCATTGACTCTGTGCAGGTCAAATGGCCATCTGGAGTTCTTGACACCTGGTACGATTTGGAGTCTGAAACGCTTCATAACCTAGTCGAGGCTACAACGGATACAGAAGGGACTAAGGAGATTCCAATGGCAACTGAACTCTCAATCAGTTCCTTTCCTAATCCCTTTTCGAATGGCGTGGATATCGATTTGGAGCTGAATAATGAATCCAAAGTCAGTCTCGTCATCGTAGACCTTCTTGGACGTAACATCCGCACTCTAGAGGTTCTCTCTTCTCGGGTTCATTGGGATGGAAAAGATGACTTAGGATTGGAGGTGCTGTCAGGGCACTATGTTGCCCTTCTAAGCCAAGGTCGGCAGGTCGTAAGACACATAATGACTAAGAAGTAAAAAAGCTCCTGAAGGAGAACTAGGCAATATCTGGGACCACAATTCATGCTCATCCTTATTAAAGATTCGATCTAGATTGCGTCACGCTCACCACATTTTCAAACACGCTCGTGATCGGTCTCTCGGATTCGAGACCTGGCATTCATCTCTGAGGAAAAATTCCCTGACTCGAGCGGTGGTTTTTGAGAGCCGGATCACAACATAGAAGAGTCAATCTGAGAATTCTGCCGCAAATCCTTCGGGTCGAACGGAGCTCAATATTCCGACTGTGATTAAGTCGGAAATAGGCTCATAAAGAAGACATAAAAAAGAGGGGTCGCACAAGCGACCCCTCTTCAATTCTACCAGCCCTTTGCTACTTCAGAAGCACAAGAGACTTAGAAGGAGTAGTGAAGGTCTCTCCAATAGCTCTGTAGATGTAGCTACCACTAGGTAGTAGTGATCCATCTATTTTGATTGGACGCGAAGTATTTGCTTCAACCATTCCATCGAACAGAGTTTTGACCTTTCTACCAGTCATATCATATAGCTCTACCCTAACATTCTGTTGTTCTGCAACAATTAGCTCAAACTTTGCAGTTGGATTGAATGGGTTGGGATAGGCATCTCCGAGTTGGTAATCGTAAGGTAGGGGAACGAGAATCTCGATTACGTTGGAGTACTCAAAGGCTCCGTCAAAATCGATCTGCTTCAGTCTCGCAGAATACATTCCGAACTTAAGATCGGATTGAGTAAAGCTGTAAGAATTTGCAGTTTCGGTAGTTCCGTTTCCTTCGACATAGCCAACAGTCTGCCAGCCTTCACCGGCAAGTCGAAGCTCAACGTCAAATCCAGAATTATTTTCCTCTGATGCTGTATTCCAGTCGAGTGTGATGTTACCATCAGCATGGAGTCCCCTAAAGGAAGTCAATTCAACCGGTAGGTTGTTAGCTATAACGACTGGACAAGGCAACAAGGCACCAGCGATTCCCACACCGGTCTCAGTTGATGATCCGTCTGCACCGTTGCAAAGCGTAACCGTTGTTCCCATGAACACATCATCAACAGTCCAACCAACTGATGAAACCGAGTTATCGGTAGCCAATCGGAATCGAACTTGAAGTGGTACGGACTGTAAAGTGACCCCACTTACATCAATTATAGTCTCGATCCAGCCAAGGTTGCCTGAAAATGCATCTCGGCCTCCGATAGGCGAATCAAAGCTAGATGAAATCGGTCCGTTATATCCGTTGGCTACGAATGAACCGCCAGCCACTAGGACATCAACCCAAGTTCCTCCGCCATTGGTGCTAACTTCAATAACACCACCATCGAATCCGCTCTCCGTATTGACGTTATGCAGAACTGTGAGCTCTGGTCCATCAATGGCAGCATTTAGATCGAGGTATTGATCAGTTACGACATTGACGTCAGTAGCAAACCAGTTATTTCCACCTGACCCTGGGCTAGTAGGTCCCAGTGTCCCATGTACCCAGTCAAAACCGGGACTGTTGTTAGAAGGAGTCCAGTTTGTTGCTGTCGTCTGATCATCTTGGAAGATGATATTCGAAAATGGAGTCGCTGGAAGAGAAACTATAAGATCGCAAGACGCAGTCACCCCGGCAGCAAGACTAGGGATAGTCCAAGTCCATGTGCCACCTGGAGCTGATCCGACACCGCAAGTGTCAGAAACGTAGCCTACAGGAACCAAGTTGTCACCACCAAAACTAAACGATGGACTAGTCAACACATCGGATATCACGACATTGGTCATCCCAGCCGCAGTGTTGTTAAGGGCGTCAATAGTAATAGTTAGGTCTTCGCCAGCCATAATAGGATCTGGTGCAGCGCTCATCGTCACGATGACTTCCAATAGGCACGAGTTTGGCATAGCAAAGCCATTCACCTCATCACCTCTTGCGGTTCCTCCATCGATAGCATCGGCACCATAACCTCGAGGTCCCCAGGCATTCGCCCAGACTGAACAAGCGTCAACGGCATCACCATTCGCTGCATTCCATGTGTCCAAAGCCGCCATGAAGGCATCTCGAACGTCAAGCTGCGATCCGTTACATGGCATCATCTGTAGGGCATCCATGTAGATCTCCATGAATACGTTATTTCCACCTGATCCACTTGGAATGTCAGCATCATAAGGGATTTGACTGACGAATTCCCAAGCTACGTCCCATAGGACTGTTGCGAAAACTTCACCAACACCGTGGGGTACTACAGCAGAATTGACATCTTCATAGGTATGGTTATTTACTGCCATATTGGTCGAATAGGGTTGGGTCCGAACTCCAGGCCCACCAGGTCCTGTTCCGAGTAGCCAAGTTCCGATTCCTCTTGAATCTGTACCAGCATCTCCCGGCTCCATTGTGAGCCAAAGACCCCAAAGATCTCCGTATCCCTCACCCGCTTGCTCAGAGTTACTTAGGCAGCTTGTCGTAGCTGGTCCTCCAACCATTCTAAGGGAAATTCCGTGTCCATACTCATGAACAACCACTCCGTTATCAAAGTCACCATCTCTTGTTGGTGTTGCAATGTCACAGTTAAACATGTTCATGGTCGCGTTGCCACCGTCAGGCGGCGTGGACATATTTGCGTTACAGTTTCCGGGCGCCTGAGCGTTCGCAATAACGTAATCACTACCAATACCACCACCGGCATTGACTTCCTGGAAGTTTCCTCCGACCTCGTCAAAGCCATAATGCCAAAAGACATCGTGAATGAGGTTGTTCCAATAGAAAAGGTTGATAATTGCTGCGTCGACATTCGTTGCGGCCGTTGGGTCTAGGGTCAAGTCGAGGGCTACATTACAGTCCAAAGTCGCTCCACAATCTGCCTCCACACCACCTTTTTGTGCATCAACGTTGTTGCCTTGCGTGGTCTCGTAGGTCAAGGTACCGTCATCGTGCCACCCCAAAGGTGAAGCTGTTGGATCTCCCGTTGTGGCTACAATGGTACGCCCGTCAGCTGGATTTGGTGGAGCTGAATGATTGGGCGATTCAACGGGCCAGTTGTAGACTGTATAATCATTGGCCCGTCTATTTGGCAATGCCTTCGCAAAAGCGTAGGGGATAGACTTCGCTGCCGCGACCTCTAAATCAGCCGTCGCCGTCTTATGGTCAGCTGGTAGCCAGTTATCGTTGATAGTCATGTTTCGCTCGTAGACAATACTACCGTTGTTCGCGTCAACATAAACGTAAGGTGAACTGTCGGAAGTCAAGGACCAGACAGTCATTCCCCATCCGAGACGTACCTGACCATCGATCTCCATGTACATCAACTCTGCTTTGATGTCGTTAGAGCTAATGCTCGCTGCGGAGTATATGGCAACATTTGGAGCGGTCGAAACAAGTGAGAGATCACTTGGATTGGCGCTTATATGGGACATCACCCTGTTAATCGCGTCGTCAGCACTTAGTGAGGCAGATGTAGTGCCAGCTCTGCCAGCAAGATCCGAAATAAAGGATGAGCCTGAGAATACAACATCGCCATTATAAACGGAGACGTTATAAATTCCCGCATGAACAGGAATTCCCGCATGTTCTTGTCGGAAGTAAACATGGTGAAGACCAGTATTAGTCGGAACAGAATCACTGATTCTTGCCCCTTGAACGTCAGATTGTACAAGGCTCTTCGCCTTCCAATCGTTGTTCATGTGGTCCCGCGCGATACTTTCTGCGTTCTGAGCCTGAAGACTCGTCCCAACAAGAAATACCAGGAGCAGGGTTGTAATTACTTTCTGCATAGTTTGGTTTTTTGTTGCTGACCCATTGCCACGGAACAGGCCAGTAATTTGAATTAAAGCAAATCAAATATATGTGCGACAACTTGCTATTAAAAGCATAATGTAGAAAAAGCGATCCATATTTGCCGCAAAAGCACTCAGGGCCAGTCTAAAAAACTAACATCCAATAAAAAAGCCCCTGAGAACTCAATGCTCTAGGGGCTTTTCTTTAACAAAAGGTGAAGTCTACTTTTCGTTGATCTTTAAAGTCAATACATAATCGTTTGGATCGATCGTGGTATTTATCTCCGGATGGGGGAGAAGTGAATCAAGAGAAATAGTAGTTCCGAAAGCCTCAACCGTAGAGGTGAAGTCGCTTAAGTCATTTGTATCGATGAAAATCCGGATAGATTGTCCAAATGCACTGATATCGAGAGCCGTTCTTCCGGAGCCTTCCCAAACACATTGAACTCCGATTTGGCATCTGGAATCACTCGTTACCTCACTAAAGCGAATGCCTAATCCATCAATAGTCTGCTCTTGACCCATTGTAAACTGGATTAAATCACCTTCTCCAGAGGCATTAGCCGATAGAGATATTTCCTTTTCAATGGAATTAGTGTTCTGCTTAACTATGGCAGTAAAGCTAGGAATGTGTGCTTTACTATGGACGAGTAAGGTATAGTCTCCGTTCTGGACAGTTTCGAAGGCATACTTTCCATCTTGATCGCTAACTACGAGCTCGTCCGACTCAAGAAGTCTGAGTTCAACGCCACGAAGACCCTGCTCTGTAGTAGAATCAACCACTTTTCCAAACAGATCGTTTTCGTTGTCCTGATTGGCAGCCGGATCACTGCAGGATGTCATCAGAAAAATCGAAAATATTAGAGTTAAGGATGTTTTCAATTTTAGCATGGTACTTATCATCGTAAATATCGAATTAGAATCTCTATCTCATCTACTTAGACACACAAAACGGAAAAAGATTGCAATAACCGAAAGTATTTTTGTTCAAGGAGAATCTTCTTTGTCCGTGTTTACTTCTAATGTACTTACAGCAATTCGTTTACCTTCAGATAATGAATTGACTGAGCAACCATTTAGTAAGTACTTATATAATATGCAAAAGGTAAAAACCTTCCTAATCGCCGCTATTCTTGTGGGGCCATTGTCCTGCTCGACATTGCAGAATTTGGCCAATCTCAAGAAAATGGACTTTCATATATCTGGAGTCTCGGACACCGTTCTTAATGGCATTTCGCTCGATGATGTAAGAAGTTTCGACAATTTGAGCGCTAGTGATGGGTTAAAGCTCCTTCAAGGTGTTACGCGAAAGTCACTACCACTTCAGCTAACACTCAATGTGTCAGGCAATAACCCAAGTGATAACAATGTAGTAGCAAAATTGGTGAAGCTTGACTGGACCATGTTCATGCAGGGAAAGGAAACGGTAAGTGGAACATTCAACGAAATAATTGAATTTTCTCCGGGAGCTTCGACAAATATCCCTGTCGCGGTCGAACTCGATCTTTTTAAGTTCTTTTCCAGCAATGCACGAGAATTATTTAATTTGGCTGCAAACCTATCCGGGATAGGTGGGGAGCCAACGGAGATCTATCTCACGGCTAGACCCACAATAAGCACCATTATTGGCCCAATTACCTACCCGAACGACATTACTATCGTCAGGAAGACGGTTGGTGCGAACTAGTGAATCTCAGAACACGGAAAACTGAACACGGAAAACCCAAGCATGTTGGCTTTATCGAAGTAGAAACCCTATATTTCCGTTCTGCTTTTTTGACATTATTGGACGTCTAACGACTTGATTATAGCTATTGATGGGCCGGCAGGATCTGGTAAAAGTTCCACAGCCAAAGCCCTAGCTGGATCTCTTAATTATCTTCACATTAACTCGGGTGCAATGTATAGGGCCATAGCCTTTTCATTGAACGCGAGGGGATTGGATCATTCTGAAGATTCCGTAGGCGACATCAACTCCGAACTTGAATTTATTCGAGAAGAGGAGAGTGTTGTGGTAGAATGGTCGGGTCAAGACATTACGGATACAATTCGCGGTGAAGAGACGGGTGAACTAGCCAGTCGAATCAGCCAAATACCTTTTGTGAGAGATTTGGTTGGTGATCATCAGCGTGATTTAGCCAGTCGTTGTTTAGATGAAGGTTCTGGTGTAGTTATTGACGGAAGAGATATTGGGACGGTCGTCTTTCCTGACGCTGACATTAAAATCTTCCTCGATGCTGAACCGGAAGTTCGGGCAGCTAGACGGGTTGACCAATTAGAAAAGTCGGGAGAAGAGAACGTTGAGTTTGAACTTGTATTGTCAGAGTTGATCAAAAGGGATCGACAAGATCAAAACAGGGATATTGCTCCGCTGAAAAAAGCCTCTGATGCTATTGTTGTAGATACAACGGAGCTGATTTTTGAGGAACAGTTAGAAGTAGTTAAAACAATCGTTGATATTCGACTGCTTGTGTCTGATTCAGGCAATGAAGCGGAAAGTAGTGTGGATTAACTGAGTTCACTTAGAGCTTAGTTGGATTCATTTTTTTTAACCGGAGCGAAGTCGAAAGGCTGACCCTCCACAGACCTTGTCCGGGTCAAATCTATTTATCCCGGATATTGTATCAAGGAATATATATGGCTGATGATCAGCTGAAACAGGAGGAAGCCTCCGAAGAAATAAAAGAAGCTGCAGAGGTGGTAGAATCCACAGATGCAGTTGAAGTAGTCGCCGAAGTAGTAGAAGCTACAGAAGCAGTGGAAGAAACTGAATCAAACGAAGCAGCAGAAACTGAGCCTGTAACTGAAGAAGCCGAAGCCCTAGTGGAGGAAGCTGCGGAGCCAGTTACCGATGAAGCGGAGCCCGAAGCAGAAGATACGGAGCCAGCTGTCAATGAAACCGAACCAGAAGCAGAAGAAGTTGCTGAACCAGTGACGGAGGAATCTGAGCCAGTTGCTGATGCTGCTGAACCCGAGGCTGAATCAGTTGAATCAGTTGAAGCAGAAGTAGACGCAAATGAATCGGCTGATGATGCAAGCGAGGAATCAACCGAGACCGAAGCTTCCTCTGAAGAACAAGATTCGCCGGAGTCGGCAGAAGAGTCAGCTCCAGAGCCCATTGACTTGTCGACACTTGGTTTTACTGGTGAAATAGAAGGAACCGTCTTTACATTTGATCAACTTGATCAAATAGCCCGAGAGGCTCAAGAAGCTGCGGAAGCTGCTATTGAGACGGATGAGGAAATGGAACAGATGTACGAGTCTTCCATGACTTCAGTTGTTGAAAATGAGATCGTTGCTGGAACGATCGTTAGTCTTGGAGACAAAGACGTCGTCATTGACATCGGCTTCAAGAGTGACGGAATTGTTCAAAAGAATGAATTCGACGAAGATCCAGAAATTGGAATGGAGGTCGAAGTCTATCTCGAAAGAATCGAGGATAGAAACGGCCAGCTTATTCTCTCTAAGAGGAAAGCTACAGAGCTGCTTAGATGGCAGACCATCGAGACGGCCTACCAAACTGAGGGCATCGTTGAGGGAGAGATCATCAACCGAATTAAAGGTGGTATGATTGTCGACCTATTAGGGACGGAAGCTTTCCTTCCCGGCTCGCAAATCGATATCCGACCAGTTCGTGATTTCGATGCGTATCTCGGAAAGAAAATGGAATTCAAAGTTGTCAAGATCAACCCGATCAATGGCAACGTTGTTGTTTCCCATAAAGCGCTTATCGAGAAAGATCTTGAAGAGCAACGAGGAAAGATCCTCGAGGACATGGAAGCTGGACAGGTCTTGGAAGGAACCGTCAAAAATATCACGGACTTCGGTGTATTCATCGATCTCGGTGGCGTAGACGGACTACTTCACATCACGGACCTTTCATGGGGTCGTGTAAACCATCCATCTGAGATGGTTGAGCTTGATCAGGTTCTTAAGGTCGTTATTCTTGACTACGATAAAGAGCGAAAGAGAATCTCACTTGGTCTTAAGCAGCTTGAGTCTCATCCTTGGGAAGAGATCAAGGCAAAGCTTGCCGAAGGAACAGAAGTCGAAGGACACATCGTGTCAATCACAGACTACGGAGCCTTTGTTGAGATCGAGAAGGGAATCGAAGGATTGGTTCACATCTCCGAAATGAGTTGGACTCAGCATGTCAAGCATCCTACCGATATGGTAACTATGGGTGACAAGGTTAAGGTGAAAGTTCTAAGTGTTGATGAGGAGTCTAGAAAGATCTCCCTCGGCATGAAGCAGCTGAGCCCTGACCCATGGTCAAACTTGGCAGAGAAATTCCCAATCGGATTTGTCACAAAAGGTGTCGTCCGAAACTTGACGAACTTTGGTGTCTTTGCTGAGCTGGAGCCTGGAGTTGATGGACTCGTTCATATCTCTGATCTCTCTTGGACAAAGAAGATTCGCCACCCCGGGGAAGTCGTCAAGAAAGGACAAGAACTCGATGTTGTTGTTCTGAATATTGACGAAGTAAACAGAAGACTTTCTCTTGGCCATAAGCAGATTGAAACCAATCCTTGGAATCAATTCGCCAATGCCTACCCAGAAGGAGCTGATACACCTGGAAAGGTTGCTCGATTCACGGAGACTGGACTTGTTGTTGAACTTCCACTTGAAGTAGAAGCTTTCGTACCAACTTCACAACTGTTGAACATCAGCGAAGAAATCGAAGATGTTTATACGGTTGGACAAGAGCTCGCCTTAAGAGTTATCGAGTTCAACGTAGAAGAGAAGAAAATCGTCCTATCCGAACGAGCTAAAGAGGAAGCTGCACAGCGTGCTGTAGTAAGCAAGGAGCGTAAAGTAAAGCGTACAGAACAGCGAAACCAACGTCGAGAAATCGACAAGTTTGCTAAAGGAGCATCTGGTGCCCCAACAATTGGCGAAATGAGCGGGCTAGCCGATCTAAAGGCCAAAATGGAAGCAGCAGAAGCAAGTGGTATTCCTCTTGAGGAAACCGCATCAGTAGCTGAGGAAACTCCAGCTGCACCTAAGGTGGAAGAAGCTC
Source organism: Rhodothermales bacterium (assembly GCA_965250215.1). Classification (GTDB taxonomy): domain Bacteria; phylum Bacteroidota; class Rhodothermia; order Rhodothermales; family DATKEJ01; genus CBDFNN01. Next base: position 2,611,315 of record CBDFNN010000004.1, read on the forward strand.
CAGTTGTTGCAGAGGAAGTTGTCGAAACCGTAGCGGAAGATACAGCTGAGCCCGTAGCTGAAACGGAAGTCGCTGAGTCGTCAGACGAAGATGCTCCAGAACTAGCTGCCGAGGAAACTGCTGCTTCAGATGAAACCGCCGAAGAAGTCACAGAAGCTAACAGTGCTGAAACTGTCTCAACAGACGGAACGCCGATTCAGGAGATTCAGGGTATAGGACCTGTTTATGAAAAGAAAATGGCTGCTGCTGAAGTTGCCTCTGTTGAGGAATTGCTGGCCAAAGGCAGCACTCCCGATGGACGCGCAGCAATAGTAGAAGCGTCAGGTTTGAAAGAAGACAAGGTCTTGACCTTCGTTCATCATGCCGACCTTTTCAGGGTAGCTGAGATGTCACCTGATTTCGCAGAGCTGCTTGTTGCTGGTGGAGTTAGTTCTCCAACTGAGCTTGCAGGCCAAGATGCAGAGACTCTAGCGGGCGCTTTGGCCTCCGTCAATGAGGAAAAACATCTTGCTCCTGAGTCGCCTAACCAAGAGCAAATCGCATCTTGGATGGCGTCAGCGGGATCGCTTGATAAAGTAGTGAGCTAGACGCTAAACTTCGATCTTTATTGATCTGCAGGGCCTTCGGTGCAAATCGGAGGCCCTTTTTTTGGTTAGTGTTTCCTTTGTAAGTAGTTCGTCCCGGTAATTCTCACCAATGGATTAGTCTTTCCGAAACCATTAACCACCAACCACAAACCAAGTACTAAATATTGAATTCAATTCCCTGGGCCAGCGGCAATTCATCAGACCAATTCATAGTATTCGTTTGCCGTCGCATGTATGCCCTCCACGCATCCGATCCAGACTCACGTCCTCCACCAGTTTCTTTCTCACCTCCGAATGCACCTCCAATCTCCGCACCAGAGGTACCGATATTCACATTTGCGATTCCGCAATCTGAACCAAGATGACTTAGGAAATACTCGGACTCTTTCATACTGTCGGTGAACACTGCTGAGGATAGTCCTTGAGGCACATCGTTGTTAAATCGAACGGCTTCTTCCATCGTGCGATACTTGATTAGGTAGACGATGGGAGCAAAGGTCTCTGCTTGTACCGTGGAATAGGAGTTTTCCGCTTGAACAAGTGCCGGGATGACATAATTTCCTTTGTCGTATTCCTTTCCTTTCAAGACCTGCCCACCAAAAAGTACTTTGCCGCCTTCAGCTCTAATTTGTTTTAATGCCGTTCGCATTCCTTTGACAGCGTCATTATCGATCAGCGGACCAACTAGTGTGTCTGGGTCAAGCGGGTTGCCAATTCTTTCGACTATTCCCTTGTAAGCCGTTTTCATGATATCGACGACTTCGTCGTAGACGTCTTCGTGAATGATCAATCTCCTAGTCGTTGTGCATCTCTGACCTGCTGTGCCTACACAACCAAATATAGTCGCGGGAATGGCTAGTTTGAGATCGGCATTTTTAGAAACGATCACGGCATTGTTGCCACCCAGTTCTAAAATAGATTTTCCAAGTCTTCCAGCCACGTCTTTTGCAACGGACTTGCCCATACGAGTCGACCCAGTCGCAGAGATCAGAGGTATTCTAGAATCTTCAGCCATCATTTTTCCGATCTTCGCGTCACCGACTATCATGCAAAAGATGCCATCAGGTAGCTTGTTCTTCTTCATCACCTTTTGAACGATGTTCATGCAGGCGACAGCCGTCAATGGTGTCTTTTCGCTTGGTTTCCAGATTGTCGTGTTGCCACAAACAGCAGCCAACATAGAATTCCATGCCCAGACCGCAACAGGAAAATTGAAAGCCGAAATTATTCCCACGTTTCCAAGAGGGTGCCACTGCTCATACATCCTGTGATGTAACCGTTCTGAATGCATTGTGAGTCCATACAACTGACGGGAAAGACCTACGGCAAAATCGCAGATGTCGATCATTTCTTGCACTTCACCAAGACCTTCTTGATAGATCTTGCCCATCTCTGCGGCAACCAAGGTTCCTAGTTCTTTCTTGTATTTTCTGAGCTCCTGACCAATCTGACGTACAATTTCTCCTCGTTGAGGTGCAGGCATATCACTCCAAATACCGAAAGCCTTAGAAGAGCTTGCTAATACCTTTTCGTATTCAATTATTCCCGCTAAACGAAGGCTACCCAATTTCATGGAATCTGCGGGAGATGTGATCTCGAGCTTTTTTCCTGTCGATGAAAAGAGTTGTTTGCCACCTAAATGCGCCGAAGGAATACGACCTGTAACTCCTAACTTAGTAAGCGCCTTTTTGACTTCGGCTTGATATGATTTCATTAAAGATCGATGTGAAATTGCCCTCCATATTTCACTTGGAGGATTAAAATGATTCTTCTGGAACTGGAATGTAAATAAGCGTAAGTTTAAGCGCATTGATTGAACACGCAATTCTTTAAACCCACAACAAAATGCAGCTCGTTTCGTCGAGTATTGATTACGATAAAATGCTCTCCGAAAGAGCACTTTCCGTCCCTCCAAGTGGCATCAGACGCTTCTTCGAAATTGCCGCTACCATGGATAACGTCATTTCTCTTGGTATCGGTGAGCCAGATTTCGTTTCACCTCGGCCTATTATTGATGCAGCGATCACTTCCTTGGAAAAAGGGAAGACAGGATATACAGCCAATCTTGGGACTATTGAACTTCGCGAGGCAATCGCGAATCAACTGAAAAATCTCTATGGGGTCGAGTACGATCCAAAGGATGAGATCATCGTGACTGTCGGAGTTAGTGAAGCACTGCAATTAGCTCAGCTTGCGCTCCTAAATCCGGGAGATGAAATTCTCATACCCGAGCCCTGTTTTGTCTCGTATGGCCCAACAGCATATTTCGCCGGTGGAAAGGTCGTCTATGTGCCAACCTCGGCCGAGAATAATTTCCAGGTTACAGCCTCAGATATTGAAAGTCGAATTACGGATAAAACTAAAGTCCTATTTTTGGGCTACCCCAATAATCCGACAGGTGCAGTTCTGTCCAGAGAGAATGCACTTGAGATTGCTGATCTAGCGGAAAAGCATAATCTCATGGTTCTCAGCGATGAGATCTATGACAGATTGGTCTATGGTTCCGCGCTTGAAAGTGGACATGTCTGCATGCCTTCGCTTGGTAATTTGAGAGAAAGAACTGTCCTTCTCGGAGGCTTCTCCAAAAACTATGCGATGACCGGATGGCGAGTAGGGTTTGCATGTGCACCACGTGAGATTCTGCAAACGATGTACAAGCTTCATCAGTACATTGTGATGAGCGCGCCAACTATGTCTCAAGCCGGGGCTCTTGCGGCAATTCAAGACTGTGAACCCGATGTAGAGAGGATGCGTCAATCGTATGATGCGAGACGTCGAGTTATTGTCGACGGTCTACGTGCTGCGGGTCTTCCAACTTTCGAGCCTGAGGGCGCTTTCTATTGTTTCCCAGATATCAGGTCAACGGGGCTTAGCTCCGAGGACTTCGCCAACAGATTGATTCAGGAAGAAAGAGTTGCCTGTGTACCTGGTGATGCATTCGGTCCAAGTGGAGTTGGTTTTCTTCGATGCTCTTATGCCACCAGCATGGAAAAAATAGAGGAGGCCGTAGTCAGAATAACGAATTTCGTTAACAGAATGAGAGACGAGTAATTCTTAGGAGTGAAAGAGAATTCGAGGATTACTTCTTTAGAAGCTGAGAGCTCTCGAATCGAATACCAAAAATATTTACGCCTCTAATGATTCTAATTTTAGCAATTGCCTTATCTATTCTCATACATCTCTTCGTGGGATGGGAATACACCATTCTGGCTGGAGTATTTGCCGGATATTTCGGCAAGAAATTCGGTCCGATACAAGGCATGGCCGCTCTTGGAATTGCTTGGATGAGTTTGCTCTTCTGGAATTTTATAGTTGCTAAAGATCCGGCCTCAAAGTTAGTTGACTTCTTTAGTCATCTCCTTGGAGATCTGTCCCCAGGACTTGTACTCATCTTAATTATCGGCATTGCATGCATTCTCGGATTGTTGGGGGGATTGATCGGTCAGCAGATTCGAATGCTATTCAATAAGCCCAAAGTTCAGCAAATTTAATATCTCATAACCATTTATGGAGCTCAGATTTACAAAAGACGATATAGCCTCACTAGTAGAACGACTAGAGAAATTACGGGAGTATCTTTGACTTGGCTGGGCGGGAAGAAAAAGTAAAGGAGTTTGAAAAACTCCGTCTTGATCCCAACTATTGGAATGATCCAGATGCGGCTCAGCAAACTGAGAAGTCTCTGTCGATAGAAAAGACCTGGCTAAACTCATGGTCTGATTTAAGGACGATTGTAGATGATGTAGAAGCCCTGACCGAGATGTCCAGCGAGGATCCTGATGCTGGCCTCGAAGGAGAGATCAACATTGAGGTAGACAAGTTGGTTAAAGGACTCGACGAACTCGAGCTCAAGAACATGCTTCAGGATGTCGACGACAATCGGAACGCTATTGTCACGATAAACCCCGGGGCAGGGGGTACCGAGAGCCAAGACTGGGCCGAGATGCTACTCCGGATGTACAGGAGATATGGCGACAAAAAAGGATATGATGTCAAGGTCCTTGAGCTTCAGCCTGGAGAGGGAGCAGGAATAAAGAGTGCAACTCTTAGAATTGAAGGCGACTTCGCCTTCGGCTATTTGAGGGCGGAATCTGGTGTTCATCGCTTGGTTCGAATTTCTCCATTTGATTCCAGTGGAAGAAGGCACACGTCATTTGCCTCGGTATTTGTCTATCCCGAAATTGACAACACTATCGAAATCGATATCAACATGGATCAGGTTGAACTTCAGCGTTTCCACTCCGGAGGAAAGGGTGGGCAAAACGTCAACAAGGTTGAAACAGGAGTGCGATTGATATGGAAAGGCGAGCTTAGTAATGGTGAGAAATCCAAGGTCGTCGCTGAATGTACCGAAGAGCGATCGCAACTGCAGAATCGTGAAAAGGCTCTGGTTTTGTTGAAAAGCAAAATCTACCAACTGGAGCGAGAAATTCAGGAGGCCGCTAAGAACGAGCTCAACAAGACAAAGAAAAAGATCGAGTGGGGAAGTCAAATTCGGTCCTACGTTTTCCAGCCCTACACCATGGTCAATGATCACAGGACTGAAATGAAGGAAACGGATGTGCACTCTGTCATGGATGGAGACCTTGGAGAATTTATCAAAGCCTATTTGATGACCAACTAGCCACGAAGCCCAAAGAAACAGAAAGCCAACATGGACGAAGGAGTTGGCGTTCGAAAACTTCAGAGGAGCTTGAGCTTCAGATAGCCAAGAAAAGCCAGACAATTCAGACAAAATAGACTCGCCAGAAATGCCGAATATGCAGTATGATTTTCTTGTAATTGGAAGTGGAGCGGCTGGACTCTCCTATGCTCTTAAAGTGGCAGAGCACGGCAGCGTTGCGATCGTCACTAAGAAGGAATCAGCCGAATCTAATACAAACTATGCCCAAGGCGGTATTGCGGTAGTCATACATCCCGAGGATAGTTTCGAGGAGCATATTCAGGACACTTTGGTAGCGGGTGTCGGATTGTGCAATGAAGATGCAGTTCGTGTAGTCATTACGGAAGGTCCAGATCGACTTCGAGAACTCATTCAACTTGGAGCACAGTTTACTCGCGAAAAAGAAGAGTTTCACCTTGGGCGAGAAGGAGGCCACAGTCGAAATCGCATCGTCCATGCAACCGATGCGACCGGAAGGGAAGTCGAACGTGCTCTCTTGTCAAAGACGCGGTCCCATCCCAATATTGATATTTTCGAATACCATTTTGCTTTGGAGTTAATTACAGAGCACCATCTTGGGCAAATGGTGACACGTCTACGAGACGATACGCACTGCTTTGGTGCATACGTACTTGCTGACAAGACCGGCGAGGTTTTTCCGATCCTTGCCAAGGTCACGCTCCTTGCGGCTGGCGGAGCTGGTCAAGTCTACTCTCACACAACAAATCCGACAGTTGCCACAGGCGACGGGATTGCCATGGCTTACAGAGCAAAGGCGCTCGTCGCAAATATGGAGTTTATTCAATTCCACCCGACCTCACTTTTCCATCCGGAAGCGAGTTCGTTCTTAATCAGCGAAGCCGTGAGAGGAGAGGGGGCCATACTTCGAAATCAAGCGGGACACCGATTCATGCCGGATTATGATGATAGAAAAGAACTTGCACCAAGGGATGTCGTCGCGCGCGCTATCGACGACCAGCTCAAGCAATCTGGAGATGAATTCGTCTGGCTCGATATTTCGCATGAAAGCGAGGAGGAGATATTAAAGCATTTCCCAACGATCGCAGCGAGATGCAAAGAATTTGGAATCGACATGACAAAGGAGCCTATACCAGTCGTTCCTGCTGCACATTATATCTGTGGCGGGGTGGTCACGGATTTGCACGCGCAGACATCCATTGACGGACTTCTCGCCTGCGGTGAGGTAACCTGCACAGGGCTACACGGTGCTAACCGGCTTGCGAGTAATTCGCTATTAGAAGCTCTTGTCTTTTCCGAACGAGCCTATCAGTCGGCCATAAAATACCATGCAGCTGATCCAGAGATTCCAAAAATCCCGAACTGGGATGATAGCGGCACAGAGCATCCCCAAGAATGGATTTTAGTTTCTTCCAACAGAAAGGAGGTACAATCCCTGATGTCCAACTATGTTGGTATCGTCAGATCAAAACTTCGACTTGATAGAGCGGAGAGACGTCTGAAAATGCTCTTCGAGGAAACGGAAGACTTTTTCCAAAAATCGAAGGTTTCAGTTCCTCTTTGTGAGTTGCGAAATTTAGTGGCCGTCGCCTATCTAATAATCCGTTGTGCGAAGATGCGACATGAGTCTAGGGGATTACACTATATGACCGATTTTCCAGAGACGAAGAATGAAGAAAGGCGGGACTCCTTGGTTTAGATTCCTTCCTTAATCCATTGTCCTACTAGTCTCTATTAAGCATCGCCGCAACAAAGCTGACCAGAGTTAAAATGATTAACAACATCAAGTCAAGCCTGATACCAGCTATGTTTCCCGGCATGAGGCCCAATTGAGAACTAACCAATAGGGCAATGGCGATTCCGGTCAAAATCGGAATCCATTTTAAGTCACTGGCCTTTTTTGAAAAAATACCAGTGAAAATCATCGGAGCTAGCAAGGATGTTCCGGTGAAACTTGCTCTTGCCAAGAGAACCAATTGATCACTACTAAGAAGGGCAAAGGTCAAGGCCAAAACCGCAAATATCCCAACGGCCAGACGAGCTCGCTTTATCATTTGCCTGTCATCCCCCTTAAGTAATGATCTGGTTTCACCACCGAGTGCAAATATTTGCGAGTCAGCGGTGGAGATCGCAGCCGCAATTAATCCTATGATCACGAATGCTCCCAAGAAAGGAGCTTGGTCAGTGATTAGAGTGTTCCCTAAGAATTCTGCAGTAGAGGCGTCGGCATATTTAATAGCCCCATACATCCCAATGAATACGGTTGGGAGGATAACCAAGATTGCAAAGCTACCCAGTCCTATCGCAGTGCGAAAGAGAGCCTTGGTATCCTTCATGATCATAAGCCGCGTCGATACTTGTGGCTGGGTGAAAGGGATCATCACAATGGCAATCATCGATCCAAATAGAAATTGAAAATCAAATAGTCCTGTGGGACCCGGAGTAGATAATAGAGCCTCATTTTGTGATTGTATGCTTGCAAACATCTCACTCAAGCCACCCATGCGATTAAGACAAATGATCCCAATGGTCCAGATGACAGTTAGAAGCAATATTCCCTGGAGAACATCACTGTATATGATTGCTTTCAGTCCTCCAATTTCGCTATAAATCAGAATGATAATTACCATAGAAACAGCATAGATCGATAACGAAGCCCCATCTGGAAAAGCTTCAACAAGAAAAATCGCTACTCCTCTGATTTGAATGGCGACATAAGGAATTAAGAAGAGGAAGGCTCCTCCAAAAGCCACGTATCCAGCAAGCTTGTTTTTATAGCAATGTTGCATAAATCCGGCCATGCCGTAATACTCAATTCCCTCTGTCTTCTTACGTAGATAATAGCCGACCCAAAGAATGCCGAAGACCATTACTAAATCTGACACGGCAATGAATATCCATGCACCCACTCCATGCGTCCGAAAAAAATCAGGCATGCCGAGCAAAGTGAATGTGCTAAACAAGGTTGCGGCAAAGGTGAAGAGCCCTAGAAAAGCCCCGATGTTGCTACCGGCCATAAAATAGTTCTTACTGTCCTTTTCTTTCTTTCGAGTAAGTAGTGTAAAGGAAACCAACAGCGCCAAATAGACGATTCCAGCTACAATGAGTGTTTTAAACATAGGGAGCTATTTTAGGAATTGGTTTTGTCCCTACCAGGATGCACGAGAGAGCCGACGACGGTAAGCCCAAGCAAAATAATAGTGACCAGCAATCCCACCCAAAGCGTATAGGGCATGCCCATAAAAAATGGACCTGCAACGCTTTTAGGAGTCACAAAAGATGTGAAAGTCACCCCGGTGATAATCACCACCAACACGCAGCAGCTTCTCCAAACCAAATGTCGATTCATTATTTAATTTAGGTTGAGTTGATGCCATAGATATCTGGCAAAAAGTTCATTGGGCGTTCATTACTTCCAGCGTGCGAGCCAAGATTCAATTTATCGGAGCGTACAACAATATATCTATAGCCGATTGACGCTTAGACCCCCATCAACCATAAATACTTGCCCGGTAGAATAGGCGAAATCTCCTCTTAATAAGGACGCCACGGCCCTTCCGATATCGTCGGGCTGCCCCCACCGTTCCTGGATACTCAATCCCTCGGCAATCAATCTATCGTACTTGGCCTTGACCGCTTCAGTCATATCTGTCGCTATGATTCCAGGCCGTACTTCATATACTTGAATATTTTCTCGACTTAGCCGAGTTGCAAATAATTGAGTTACCATGCTCATACCTGCCTTGGAAATACAATATTCGCCGCGATTAATCGAGGCAATGCTGGCAGAAATGGAAGAGATGTTAATGATCGAAAATTGTCTTGAACTATTGTTTTGACTCTGGGGCAACATTATTTTCGCAGCAAGTTGACTGAGAAAAAATGCACCCTTAAGGTTTATGTCCATGACACGATCGAAACTCTCTTCGGTCGTTTCCAATAGATCGAGGCGTTCCTTTGGAGCGACCCCCGCATTATTGATCAGTGCATGAAGTTCACCAAAATGATCCATCGTTTCTTCCAACATCCTCGCTCGATCGGAAGCGTCACCAACATTGCCCTGAACGTATAGAATGTCGGCTTTTCCACGACCTAGATCATTGACTACCTCTGTTACTTGATCTGCCGATCTTATTCCGTTGATGGCTAGAGACCAGCCCTCTCTAATCAAGGATTTCGCAATACCTAGACCGATACCCCTGCTACCACCTGTAATGAATCCAACTTTCAACATAGCTATTTGAGATTGTCAAGATTAAGCCATCTTCGTTGATGCCAACTTTCGAGGCCGACTTCGGCTAATTGTACGCCCTTTGCACCTTCGAGTAGGTCCCATGGAAAAGGTTCATCGGTCACGATGTGCCTAAGAAACAATTTCCATTGGGCCTTAAAAGCATTCTCGTATTCAGTATCCGCATCAAATGCTTTCCACTGGTCGAAAAACCTTATCGGTTGGTCAATGTCTGGATTCCAAACAGGTACGGGTGTTTCATTGTAAGTCTGCGTCAAACAGTCCCTCAGCCCAACTAAGGCTGATCCCTTGGTGCCATCAATTTGAATAGTGAGTAGATCATCTCTCCTTACCCTAGTGGCCCATGAAGAATTGAAATGAGCAATAATGTCACCCTCGAGCTCGAAAGTGGAATAGGCCGCGTCATCGGCTGTGCATTTGTAAGGATTACCGTCCTCATCAAGTCTCTCGGGGATATGCGTTGCACCTATACAAGACACCGATTTCACTGCGCCAAAAATATCATCGAGAACATACCTCCAGTGGCATAGCATATCCATGATGATGCCTCCACCGTTCTCTTTTCTGTAATTCCAAGAGGGTCGATTGATAGCGACAGTGTGGCCTTCAAAAACCCAGTATCCGAATTCTCCCCTGAGGGATAGTATTTTACCAAAAAAACCTTCGTTGATGAGTTTCTTGGCTTTCATCAATCCAGGTAGCCATAATTTGTCTTGCACAACACCATGTTTTATGCCTTTGTCCCTCGCTTGGCCATACAAAGCCATGGCTTCTTCAAGTGTTAAACCGGTGGGTTTCTCACAATAAATATGTTTGCCGGCATCAATCGCTTTTTTTACGCTTTCAAACCTACGCCCTGTTATTTGTGCGTCAAAATAGAGGGGATATCCAGGAAGAGCCAAGGCCTCATCCAATGAGGTCCGATATTCGGACACATTATACTCCTCACAAAGACCTTTGAGTTTTTGTTCATTGCGACCCACTAAAATCGGATCCGGCATGATAAATTCACTGGGTCCTATTTGGACGCCTCCCTCATCTCTGATGGCAACAATAGATCGTGCTAAGTGCTGACGAGTACCCATGCGACCCGTCACGCCATTCATAATAATTCCAACACGATGCAAAACTGGGTTTTCAGAATTTGCCATTCTTATTAGTCTTGTAGTTTGTTAAATGCCTCGATAATTAGATCTAGAAATACATGCTGATCCATCGACCAATATTTAGTTGAAAATATTTCAACCTCATGAAAGCCAGTGAATCCAGCTGCATTCACCCAATTTGATATCTGCTTAATCGGGATACATCCCTCGCCCATCAGCCCACGGTCTTTCAGCATATCAGTTGTAGGTAGCTTCCAATCACAGATGTGATAGGCCTGAAGATTGTTATTGGCACCACAGCGAGCAATTTCTTTTTCTAGCTTGGGATCCCACCAAAGATGATATACATCAACAGCAACGCCGACCGTCTTAGTGTCAAAATACTCCGCAAAGTCATTGGCCTGGCTCAAGGAATTTACTGCTGAGCGGAAATCAGCATACATTGGATGTAGAGGTTCAATGGACATTTGGATGCCCAAAGAATCCGCGTGCGGAATTAAGGATTCGATGCCGTCTCTTATGTATTGGCGGGATTTCTTTAATGACTCTGCGGGTTCAGAACCGCATACCAGTACCAGCATAGGCGCTCCGATTTCAGCAGCTTCATCGAGTAAGATCTTGTTGTGATCAATCGATTTTTGCCGATCACTCTTTGATTGATGCGCAAAAAATCCTCCGCGCACATAAGACACGACTTCCAATGGAGAATCCTGAAGCATGGCAGCGACAACTTGTGCGCCATTTTTCTCAACGACATTCTGCCAAATGCTAATGCCACCAATTCCTTTGACCGCGTAGGCATCCAACGCCTGGGACAAACTCCATGGTTTGTTAGTAATGCTGTGAATACAAAGTCTATCAAGGTTCATAGGTAGTGAGCTAAAAAGAGAAAGCTTTTCAGAGGGCTAGCGGGGACTCCTTTCTAATAGTTGAGAGCAGATTCTAGTCTGGAGTCTAAGGAATAGAATACTAATTAGGCTTCTTCCGGACTTGGAAGCGCAGACATCTGTCGATGCACTTCTCGCCTGTGGAGCGATTACTTGCACGGGACTTGATGGCGTCTACGTCTACCAAATAAGGGGAATAATCTTTACGGAGAGCCGGCCTTTTTTCTTGCCTAAATAGACGAGTAATGGAGTCTATGCCAAATCTCATGTAGCAGTTTTAACAAGGTCTATATAAAAACCACAAACGACGGAGCTCGTATCAGAAACGACTTCCTAAGTCCCAATATATTTCCTATATTCTGTATTCGGGGATGGGTGCTAGAGCTAAAATTCTAGAGCCGATCTCGGGCCGAAGATTTATCTGAACGCCTGCCTGCGAGGGTGGGCGTTTGTATTATATGTAACTTTGAATTATTGAAGAGCGATGGCAGAGCCTGAACTCAAGGACACTCATAAGAACGAGACACTGAAGAAGTGGGCAGAAGACGCGTTTGAAAGAGACGACATGTTTGTTGTGGAAGTGGAAGCGAAGGGATTTACTGGATCTCAGACCATAACAGTGTATGTCGATGGAGATTCTGGACTTAGTCTAGATGAGTGTACGAAAATCAGCAGAAGTCTGTCTAACAGACTTGAAGAGGAAGATTTGATTGCAGGGAAGTTTGATTTACGTGTTTCTTCTCCTGGAAAGGAGAGGGCCTTGTTGATTCCGCGCCAGTATTCGAAGCATGTTGGACGAGAGATCGAACTACATGTCTTGATTGATGGCGAGGAAAAGAAAAGAAAGGGAAAACTGTTGGTTTCGAATCCTGAAAGTATCGATCTCGAGAACTCTAAAGGGAACGAAACAATTGCTCACAACAACATAACAAAAGCAAGGATAGTGCTTCCTTGGTAGAAATTTAATTTAGGATTATGCAGAGTACGACTCTTGTTTCCTCATTTGCAGAGATTGCCCGTGAGAAAGGAATCGACCGTGACGCCCTTCAAATGATTTTGGAGGATGTCTTTCGTGTGATGGTTCGAAAAAGATATGGTGCGGATGACTCATTCGATATCATTTTCAATCCAGACAATGGAGATATACAGGTATATCATGTCCGCAAAGTAGTCGAGGACATGAACCTCGAAGATCCTGTCACTCAGATCGAATTGGCCGATGCCTTGGTGATCGACGACGAGATCGAGTTAGGAGAAGAAATCGCAACTGAAATCAAGATCGTTGACTTTGGTCGACGGGCCGTTGCCATGGCGAGGCAAGCCTTTGGACAGAAAATCCGAGATCTCGAAAAAGAAAAAGTATATCGGGAATATTCTGAAGTGGTTGGAGAAGTCGTCATCGGTGAAATCTACCAGGTCAGAAAGAAAGAAGTCCTCGTCATTCATGATAAAGTTGAGCTTGTTCTTCCAAAAGAAGAACAAATCTATCGAGACCGATACAGAAAAGGAGACATGGTTCGTGCCATGGTAAAAGAGGTGCGGAGAGAGACTGGTGTGAATCCTCAGGTAATCATATCAAGAGCGGATCCGACATTCATGGAGCGGCTTTTCGAGCTCGAAGTTCCAGAGATCTATGATGACATTGTTGAGATTAAGAGAATCGTTCGAGAGCCCGGAGACCGGGCGAAGGTTGCCGTCAGTTCTTCAGATGAGAGAATCGATCCTGTTGGTGCCTGCGTTGGAATGAAAGGTGTCAGAATTCATGCTGTAGTCCGTGAATTGAGCAATGAGAATATCGATGTTATTGAATGGACTGAAGACTCTGTCGAGCTAATCAAAAGAGCACTTTCTCCCGCCAAACCAATTTCTGTGTCTATAACGAAAGGTGAGCAAACACGAGCCAAGGTTGTAGTCCAGGCCGACGAAGTTAGTATGGCCATTGGTCGCGGTGGTCAGAATATTCGACTTGCCTCCAAGCTTGTAGGGATGGAGATTGACGTTTACCGGCAAATATCTGACACCGAAGAGGACATTGAAATTGAGGAGTTCGGTGATGCTTTACGGCCCGAAACAATTGAAAGGCTCAAGAACATTGGTTGCGATACAGCCAAGGCCGTTCTTGAACTATCTGTTGAAGAACTAAGCCGAAGAGCTGGATTCGAACGTGAAATATCGGAAGCTATTCTAAAGCTCATGCGGTCAGAATTCAATGATGAGCCGGCTGTCGATGACGACAAGCCAAAGGAAGTTGCCGACGTGCCAAAAGAAGAAGAAGTCAAAGTTTCAGAGAAGCCCAGCGAGGATCTTCCCGTAGTTGAAGAGGAAGTTGTAACTGCTGAGGTCGAAAGCTCTGATGAACCGTCTGATCCGGAAACGACTGACGAAGAATCGTAGATAGAATAGCCGGATTAAAAGAGTCACCTTTCGAAGGTGTTTCCACACAAAACCATATAGATGCCAGAAGGAAAGTCAAAAGGAATTAAGCTATTTAGAGTTCTCAAGGAGCTAAATATTGCCAGAGATACTTTGATTAGTTACCTCAAGACGGAAGGAATGGTGCTTGAGGACGTTGGTCCCAATGCCCGTCTTACCGAGGAGATGCATGATGCATTGCTCCGAGGCTTTGCTACAGAAAGAGAAGCTGTTGAGCGCCACGAAAAGCGTGTAGAACAGATTCAAAAACGTCGCTCCGAGGAGTCTGACGGTGAGGGCGCGAACGTCTTCTTGGGTGATGAATACGATGAGGAGCCCGTTGCTGAGACAGCAGAGGCGCATCCTGTAAAAGTCGAGCCTATTGTTGAGCCCGAACCCGAGCCCGAGCTCGAACCCGAGCCCGTTAAAGAGGAGCCGGTCATTGAGGAGCCTGTCGTTGAGGAAAAGGAGCCAATCGAAGAAGTCGTAGAGCAAGAACCTGAAGTAGTGGAGACTCCTCCCGAACCTGAAGTTGTTGCGGAAGAAGTTCAAGAGGAAGAGCCAGCCTCGCTAGAAGAGGAATCGCAAGTCGCCATTGCAGAAGCGACTTCAAAAGAAACTACAGAAAAGGCTGTTGAAGAAGGAGAAGCACCGGTTGAAGCCAGCACAGAACCGACTGAAGATAAGACAGAATCTCCTACCGAAGACAAAGAAGAAACTCCAAGTTCAGAAGAAAATAAAGAAGCTGCCTCACCGGACACAGGGACAATTGTAGCAGATAGATACACCCTGACCGGACCAAAGGTACTTGGAACAGTTGATCTCTCCGGTATTGGAGACCCAGGGCGAAAAAAGAGAAAAAGGAAAACCAAAACTGCAGCTACTACTACTGAAACCCGTCCAACTACGACACAACCCGCTACAGATACCCGCGATTCTGGAAGAAGACGCAATAAGAAGAAAAAGAAAGGGGCTGCTGTAGATTCCGAAGCTGTAGAGCAAAACTTGCAGGATACCCTTCGTGGGATAAGTCAGGGAGCAGGTGGTAGAAGCAGGCAAAAGAGAAGACGGCAAAGGAGAGAAGAGCACGCTGAAAGGAGGGCAAATGCGGCAGAGAATGCCGAAGAAGCCGCAAGTGTACTTCGTGTGATGGAGTTTATTTCTGCCAATGAATTGGCGGGATTGATGGATCTATCAATCAACGATGTGATCGGCGCTTGTATGGAGCTAGGGATGATGGTTTCGATAAACCAACGTTTAGATGCCGATGCCATAACATTGATTGCTGCAGAGTTCGACCGAGATGTTGAGTTTATCGCGGAAATGGGCGACGAGGATCTTGTAGTCGAGGACGATGATCCAGAATCTTTGAAGCCAAGGAATCCTGTTGTTACGGTGATGGGTCACGTCGATCATGGAAAGACCTCATTACTTGACTATATCCGAGAGGCTAACGTTGTTGGCGGTGAGTCTGGAGGAATTACTCAGCATATTGGAGCCTACGTTGTTGAGCTGAAAGACGGAAAGGAAATCACATTCCTAGATACTCCTGGACACGAAGCTTTTACGGCCATGCGAGCGCGTGGTACCTTGGTCACGGATGTTGTCATTTTGGTTGTTGCCTCGGACGATGCTGTTATGCCCCAGACTATTGAGGCGATTAATCACGCTAAAGCTGGTGGGGTGCCAATCGTTGTTGCTGTAAACAAGATCGATAAAGATGGCGCCAATACGGACCGGGTAATGCAGCAGCTTGCTGATCAGAATGTTCTCGTTGAACAATGGGGCGGTCAAGTTCAGTGTTCTCTCGTGTCTGCAATAACGGGCGAAGGAGTAGACGATTTGCTTGAGAAGATTCACGTTGAGGCCGAAGTACTTGAACTAAAGGCAAATCCAGATAGGAACGCCTATGGCACGATCATCGAGAGTAGACTTGATAAAGGTCGAGGAGTTGTCGCCACGACTTTGGTTCAAGGTGGTACACTAAGAGTTGGAGACTTTGTAGTTGTTGGACAGCACAGCGGTAAGATTCGAGCTATGTTCAACGAAAGAGATGTAAAGATAGAAGAGTCTGGTCCATCTGAACCAGCCCTGATTCTTGGTCTAGATGGAGCTCCCGAAGTTGGCGATCGACTTGTTGTTCTTGATGATGAGCGAGAAGCGAAAGATATTGCGAGCAACAGGAAACAAATAAAGCGAGAAAGTTCATTCAGACAGAAGAAGCATATTACGCTCGACGATATTGGGCGACGTCTAGCACTTGGGAATTTCCAAGAACTGAACATCGTTGTAAAGGGTGACGTAGCTGGATCTGTTGAGGCTCTCAAGGACTCCCTACTTCGGCTTTCAACGGACGAAGTTCAGTTGAACATCATTCACTCTGGCGTTGGTGCCATTACGGAAGGTGATGTAATGTTGGCTTCAGCTTCTGATGCCGTCATTCTCGGTTTCCATGTCCGACCTATGCTTGGAGCGAAGAAACTCGCCGAACAAGAAGAGATCGACATTCGGACCTATTCCATCATTTACGATGCCATCGAAAATGTTAGAGATGCTTTGGAAGGCCTTCTTTCTCCTGAATTGAGTGAGAAAACAACTGGAGTTGCTGAGGTTAGAGAAGTCTTTAAAGTACCGAAATTGGGAGCCATTGGAGGATCCTACATTGTCGAGGGCAAGATCAAACGCAACGATACTGTCCGACTGGTTCGCGATGGCGTTCAGATCTACGAAGGCACTCTCGTTTCATTGAGACGCTTTAGGGACGATGTGAAAGAAGTTGTCAGTGGTTATGAGTGTGGAATAGGAATAACGAACTACAACGATATTAAAGTTGGCGATCAGATTGAATCCTACGAGATTATTGAAACGAAACGGTCTCTAGAGGTCTAGGGCATGAGTATTCGTACTGAAAAAGTTGGTCGTCTCATTCAAAGGGAGATAGCAGCGATTCTTAATACCCACCATCAGGGATTGTCGAAGGGCATCATCACGGTGACTGATGCGAAGGTCACTCGCGACCTTTCTATCGCCAGAATTTATGTCAGTATTCTCACTCCAACTGACGAAGATCGTCAGAATGGATTTAATGCGCTTGTTGAAATCGGAAGTGAAATTCGAGGTGTGTTGGGTTCAAGAATTCGACATCAGGTTCGAATGATACCTGAGCTTAGATTTATTCTTGACTCGTCTCTAGATCATGTCGACAAAATTGAGAGCTTAATTAGTCAGGCAAATATTCCAGACGAGTCTAGCGATCAATAGGGAAGCTTGATGCTAATCGAGACACCTAAAGGAAAGCTTTCAATAATTTCCCCGGGAAGTCCAATGCCGGAAACATTAGAAGGCCACGGATTCATTATCGACAAGCCTATCTTTTGGAGTTCATTTGATGTAATTCGCTTTCTCAAATGGTCTACGAAAATTCGGAAAATCGGCCATGCTGGCACTCTGGATCCCCTCGCAACTGGAGTTCTTGTTTGTTTAGTGGGGAGACTGGCGACAAAGCATGCAGAATACTTGACAGGCCAATCGAAAACTTACCTAGCTCAGGTGAAATTGGGAGAAACTACAGCATCCTTTGATTCCGAGAGTGAGTCTACAGGTCAATACGATTTTGATCATATTACGGAAGATTTTGCAAGAGAAGCATCCTCCTCCTTTGAGGGAGAATATTTGCAAACTCCACCGATGTACTCCGCTAAAAAGGTCGGTGGTGAGCGATTATATAAAAAGGCACGCAGAGGCGAAGAAGTTGAGAGGGAGGCTCGACCCGTTCAAATTGATATTTGCACACTTCTTAGATCGGATCTGCCATTAGTTGAACTTGAAATTGACTGCTCTAAAGGGACCTATATTCGATGCATCGCGGATGACTTTGGAAAAAGACTCGATTCTGGTGCTCATCTTTCTGGCCTGAGAAGAACCAGAAGCGGAAATTTCAATATTGACGATTCTTGGAAGATTGAGGAGTTAGCCAATGCGCTTGGAGTTGACTTCAGTCAGTTTATTAAGCCAAGACGCCTAAGAGACATGGAGGCATAGAGATGCGGCTTATTGATCTACGAAATATTGCCGAGCAAGGAGTCTACGAAAGCCTTTCTACAAAAGACGTAGAGTCTTTTTCAAGCAGCTACTTCAGCGTGCTCACGCTCGGTAGTTTTGACGGTTTTCATCGAGGTCATGGATATTTAATCGAGGACTTGCTGAGGGCCAAGCAGGAGTTAGAGCTAGAAATTTCTGGCTCTGATGAACTCAACAGAAAGACCGAGGATATAGTCAGCCTTGTTGTGCAATTTGACCCCCATCCTAGAGAGGTTTTAATGGGTGAAATGGTCTCTAGATTAAGCTCTGAGACCGAAAACTTGACCGCACTTCGAGAAATGGGAGTTGATTTCCTTTGCCTTTTGACATTCGACCCTCAAATTGCCAATAAAACAGCAACAGAGTTTATTGAGAACTACCTCATCGATCTCCTTGGAATGAAATCTTTGGTCTTAGGCTATGATCACAGCTTTGGGAAGAATCGAGATGCCACCGATACACTATTGAATGAATTGGCACAGAAGCACAGTTTCGCATTCAGGAGACAATCAGAGCTAACTGACGAAGGTGCGATTATTTCTTCCTCTTCAATAAGAAAGATGATAGAAGAGGGGAAAGTTGAGAATGCAGCTAAATTCTTAGGAAGGCCATTTCAGTTGTCCGGAGAGATTATGGAAGGGAAAAGGAGAGGACGGACCATCGGATTTCCAACTGCAAATCTGCAAATTGACGATGAAAGAAAGATTCTTCCGCGATTGGGAGTCTATTTAGTCTTGGGAGAATCGAAACAAGGCTTTAAAGCCTATGGAATGCTCAATGTGGGTACAAGACCGACTGTGTCGGACGAAGATCGAATTAGTATCGAAACATTTTTCTTTAATTCTACCGAGAATCTTTATGGCTCGGACATGAGACTCTCTTTTATTAAACGACTTCGCGACGAGAAGAAGTTCAATTCAATTGAAGAGTTGAAAGAGCAACTCAACAAGGATCAGGCTGATTGTATTAGCTACATAGAATCACTATCTTGATGAGCTATATAAGAGACGAGAAATACATCTCGTCTTCTTTAGCATGGTAAAATCTAAAGAGGACTATGATTACCAAAGAACAGAAAGCAGAGATATTTAAGAAATTTGGAAATGGCGAGGCCGACACCGGCAAAGCCGAAGTCCAAATTGCAATATTTTCCCATCGAATCAAGCATTTGACAGAGCATTTAAAAAGCAATGTCAAAGATCACTCATCTAGAAGAGGTCTATTGCGATTGGTTGGAAAAAGGCGTCGACTTTTGAACTATCTCATGGAAGTCGATATCGAACGTTACCGCTCAATTATTAAAGAGCTTGAAATACGTAAGTAAGAGCTTGTCTGCATCCTGAATTCCGAATGCAGACATTCTATAACGATAAAACAAGGGAGAAGGTAAAGGAGCTCCCACAACACCTCACTAACGGAAACCCATAAGTGAACCTCATGGGTGAGCTACGCCCAAAACAGATATCAGACCTGTAAAGTCAGATCTCAATGGTTTGTAGTTTTCGTTGCTTGGTTAACTAAATAAATAAAATGAAAGAAGCGACAACAGTAAGTGTCGATTTAGGACAAGATAAAGTTATTAGCTTTGAGACGGGAAAGCTAGCAAAACAGGCTGATGCCTCCATAGTAGTTCGCACTGGCGACACCATGGTTCTCGTTACCGCCGTCTGCGGTCCAGCAAAACCCGGAATGAGTTTCTTCCCACTCACGGTGGAATACAGAGAGAAATATTACGCAGGAGGTAAAATTCCAGGAGGATTTCTTAAGAGAGAAGGTCGCCCATCTGATGGTGAGACCGTTTCGGCCAGACTAATAGATAGATCGGTCAGGCCGCTCTTCCCCGATGGATTTAGAAATGAGACACAAATCATTGCAAATGTCATTTCTTCCGATGGACAAAATCGTGCTGATGTCCTAGCCGGATGTGCTGCCTCTGCGGCTTTGATTCTAACAGGCGCTCCATTTCAAGGACCGTTTGCCAAAGTTAGAGTTGGACGGATTGATGGCGAGTTTATCGTGAATCCAACCTTGGATCAGCAGTTGGAAAGCGACATGGATCTGATAGTTGCGGGGAAGCTTGACTCGATCACGATGGTGGAGGGCGAGATGAAAGAAATTAGCGAAGCTGACATGAGTGCTGCTATCGCTTTTGGACACGATGCCGTTATTAAGATTTGTAACACACAGCTTGAGCTTCAAGAGGCATTCGGTCAAAATGAGCCGATGGAATATCTCGCAGAAGTACTTCCTGAGGGAGTCGTCGATGCAGTTAGACCTGTGTTCACGCAACGCCTAACGGATCACATTAAGTCAGACTACGAGAAGTTTTCATTCTATGGTGGTATCTCTGACATAAAGAAAGAGGCTATCGTCCATTTCCTAGGAGAGAACGATCCTGAAAATGGAAAAGAGCAGCTTGCGGAGACAGAGCAGGGCTGGACGGCAAGTGATATCAAAGGAGCTATCGGCGATGTAGAAAAAGATATTCTTCGAAATCTAATTCTCGATGACAGTTACAGACTGGATGGAAGAGGTCTTGCTGATATTCGTAACATTACGGCTGAAGTTAGCTACCTACCTCGAGCACACGGATCATGCGTGTTCACGAGAGGCGAAACTCAAGCATTGGGTGCTTTGACACTAGGAGGTGGAAGAGAAGCGCAGGCGGTTGACGACCTATTTGATGACGCGGACAAGACATTCTACTTGCACTACAACTTCCCACCCTTCTCTGTTGGAGAAGCTAGGATGATGAGAGGAACAAGTAGAAGAGAGATTGGACACGGCATGCTAGCTGAGCGAGCCTTGAAATCAGTACTTCCAGATCCAGTAGATTTTCCATACACGATGCGAGTCGTTAGTGAGGTTCTTGAGTCAAATGGCTCATCCTCAATGGCGAGTGTTTGTGCAGGATCATTGGCAATGATGGATGCTGGTGTGCCTACGAAGGCTGCCGTCGCCGGAATTGCGATGGGCCTAATCGTTGATGGAGATCGTACCGCAATCCTCTCGGATATTTTAGGTACAGAAGATCATCTTGGTGACATGGACTTCAAGGTAACGGGTACAGAGAAAGGTATCACGGCTTGTCAGATGGATGTCAAAGTTAAAGGTGGTTTGTCTCAGCAACTGATGTCAGATGCGCTGGAGCAGGCGAGGGTTGGCAGATTGCATATTCTCGGCATCATGAATGATGTGCTGGATAAGCCTCGGGACGAGACTTCCAAGTATGCTCCGAAGATGACCACGATCGAAGTTGGAGTCGACTTTATCGGCGCCATCATCGGGCCAGGTGGAAAGAACATTCAAGCTCTTCAAAGAGAAACCGAGTGTAAGGTAGACATCGAAGAGAAGGATGGTAAAGGTTATGTAACGATCGCTGCAGTTGACGGCGAGAAAGCCGATGAGGCGATTGCTCGTATCATGCAAATCATCACGCTTCCAGAGGAAGGTGAGGACTACGTCGGAAAGATCGTAAGCCTTCAGCCATTTGGTGCTATTGTAGAGCTCATGCCAGGACACGAGGGCCTTCTTCATATCTCAGAGATAGCTTACGGATACGTTGATGATGTCAACGATCACTTCAGCATGGGAGACGAAGTTAAAGTCAGACTCATTGAAGTGAAAGACGGCGGAAAACTTCGACTAAGTATGAAGCCATTCTTGACCAAGCCTGAAGGTTGGGTTGAGCCTGAGCGTCATCGTGGTGGCGGCGGAGATCGACGAGGCGGTGGTGACCGTCGTGGTGGCGGTGGAGATCGGCGTGGCGGTGGTGGAGATCGACGTGGAGGCGGTGGTGGAGGAGATCGTAGAGGTGGCGGCGGAGGCCGTGATCGTCGATAATCTCTCTTTTCTGTCTTGATTTAAGCTTAGCCACCAAGGTCACTCGACTTTTGGTGGCTAAGCTGTTTATACAGGTATCCGCATATCTAGTTGGCAGCTTAATATACTCTGGTGAAATATTTAGGGATCTATCCGAAAAGAAGATCTCTGCTGAGGTATAGGAGTAAATCACATTAATGAGCATAATTACTAATATCGATTCTTCAGCCTTCAAAAAGACGACCTTATCCAATGGGATCAGAGTTGTTACAGAGAAGATTCCCTCAGTTCGATCCGTAGCCGTAGGTTGCTGGATCGACAATGGTAGCAGACATGAATCAGAAAGATTAAACGGAATTAGCCATTTCGTTGAACACATGGTCTTCAAAGGGACGACAAGGCGCCGTGTTCATCACATCGCACAGTCGATGGAATCCGTCGGAGGTTATCTAAACGCATTTACCGGTCGTGAGCATACCTGCTTCTACGCTCGTGCTTTAGATGAACACTTGGGCAGGGCCATTGATATCACGACAGACCTCGTGTTCAATCCCTCATTTCCGGAAAAGGAAATCGAAAGGGAGAAGGACGTAGTCCTTGAGGAAATGAAGATGTATGAGGATTCCCCTGAGGATGTCATATTCGAGAGTTTCGATGCTGCTCTGTATCCTAGGCACCCCCTTGGCAGGCCCATTTTGGGTAGCGAGAAGACGGTAAAGTCGTTCACAAGAAAGAATCTAGTCAGTTTTACTAAATCCCATTTTTCTGGAAATAGGATAGTAATTAGCATTGCAGGCAACGTAGAGCACGATCAAGCTGTACGCTTGGTCGAGAAGGCGATGGAAAAGGGCGAGCAGCCAAAGAAGGGCAAGAAAAAGCCTGTAATAAAGGCCATTCCTAGATACAATCCGAAAAATATTACGAGAGATGATACCCATTTTCATCAAGCGCATCTCTTAGTTGGACGCCGAAGTTTTGGCCTAAACAATTCGAAGAAGCTAAAACTGACTTTATTGAATGCTGTTTTGGGAGGAGGAATGTCGTCCTTTCTAAATCAGAATATCAGGGAGAAATTCGGCTATTGCTATAACATATATTCATTCGCAAATATGATATCCAATACAGGAGAATTTGGAGTATATATGGCGACGGATCTGAAGAAAGTTGACCAAGCTCGGGACCTTATTTTCAAAGAGCTTTGGAAGCTTCAGCAAAAACCACTGTCGAAAAACAAACTGAAACAATCGAAAAATCAAATGAAAGGTTCGATGATGCTTGGATTGGAAAGCATGAGCAATCGGATGATGAGATTGGGACGACTTGAATTGTATTACAATAAGGTTACGGATCTCGATACAACACTCGAAAATCTCGATAAAATTACAGACGACGATCTTTACAGGCTCTCCCAGGATCTACTAAAGCCTTCGAGATTCTCTGTAATATCGCTGACCTCAAAACCATAAGTAATCTCACTTCATGCCAATTCTAGTAACCGGTGGCGCAGGATTTATAGCCTCGCATATAGTCGATGCACTCATTGAACGCGGACTTGATGTCCATGTTATGGATGACTTGACAGGCGGATATGAGCACAATATCAATCCTTCTGCGACATTTCATAAGATGGACATTAGAAGTGATGAAGCTGCTGAGTGTGTCCGGCAAAATAAATTTGAGACAATATTCCATTTGGCTGCACAGATGGATGTTCGAAAATCTGTTGCAGACCCCAGATTTGATGCAGATGTAAACATCTTGGGATTTCTAAATCTCATGGAGGCTGGCAAGGAGAGCGGATTGAAGAAAGTCATATTTTCGTCTACTGGTGGGGCGATTTACGGAGAGCCAGACTATATCCCTCAGGATGAGAACCACGTAGAACGACCTCTCTCGCCTTATGGGATTGCTAAACTCAATACCGAACGTTACCTCTATTATTACGAGGCATCATGCGGTATACAGTATGTTGCATTGAGATATGGCAACGTCTACGGACCACGGCAAAATCCTCACGGAGAAGCCGGGGTAATTGCTATATTTTCTCAGAGAATGCTACGAGAGCAGCCTCTTAAGATAAATGGAGACGGTTTACAGACCCGCGACTATGTCTTTGTTGAGGATGTTGTCAGAGCCAATCTCGCTGCCATGGATTATGAAGGATCAGCGGTGTTGAACATCGGGACAGGCGTAGAAACTAATGTCGTAGAGCTTTTTCGACATATCAAAAATTTCACGGCTTCAGAAGCTGAAGAGATTCATGCACCAGCCGCACCCGGAGAGCAAAGGCAAAGTGTCATTTCCGCTAAATTGGCCAAAGAAACTTTGGGATGGACTCCTGAAGTAACTATCCAGGATGGATTGAAAAGGACTGTCGACTGGTTTATTCAACAAGAAGCTTCGTAATCTTGCAGTAAAGTCCAAGATCTAAAAGTCATAATCGGGGATAATTAAATCAATAAATTCGCAACTTGTTGGCACAAGGGTTAGAGCGAATTCACTACTTTTCCGAATCGGAAATTTGCTACTTCGAATAGCTACAGTGCTTTGTTCGAAAGGCTGTTTCTAATCTCCAGACTCCAGCATCCAGCCTTGTATTCAGTCCAACTACAAAATTTCGAAGGTCCTCTGGACTTACTTCTCTTTTTCATTCGTCGGGATGAGTTGGATATCTATGATATTCCGATTTCTAAGATTACTGATGAATACCTAGGCTACGTGAAAATCTTGGAGGAAGTAAATCTCGATATGGCTGGCGAGTTCATCTATGTTGCTGCAATGCTAATTGGCATAAAGGCGAAAATGCTTCTCCCGAGACAAGAAATAGACGATGATGGAGAATTAATCGATCCAAGACAAACACTTGTGGATCGACTTTTAGAGTATGTCAAATACAAAGAGGCGTCACAACAGCTTGACAAGTATTACCTAGACAGGGGCTTTCTGCATGTTCGTGGAATGGCTGGATCCGACGAAAAGAAAATGGAAAACGTCGATCTGGAAGAGACTTACGACGTATCCGTTTTCCAATTGATAAAGGCACTAAAGCGTGTACTAGACCGAAGCGTGGAGCCTGACTTACATAACATCGAGCCATTCGACTTTACTACAGAAGACCAAATAGAGTTTATTAAGAACAGGCTCAAATTGGAAGACTTGATATCCTTTTCCAATTTGGTAGATCTTCAAACGAAATCGTTCATCATAGTTACATTTCTAGCCATCTTGGAGATGGTTAGAGATCACAGAATCAGAATTGTATTGAAAGAAAATGCGGAAGATTTCCTTGTTCAGAGACCCGAGTATGGATTGAATGGATGATTTGAGATTTTATATCGAGGCGATACTCTTCGCCAGCCCAACTCCACTTAGTGAGCTTCGAATAACCGAGCTATTAGAGCAGGGAGTCGGTGCAAAGACAAATCGAGGTGAGGTGCCTTCGATTATCGATGCGCTCAACAAGCACTATGAGGAATCTTCTTCGTCCTTCAGAATTAAAAAATGGGGAGGAGGATTTCAATTTGCGACAGTCAGAGACGCTGATGATGCCATCCGACCCCTCTTTGTGGATCAGGGAGAAAAGAGAATGACTCGTGCACTCATCGAATCGCTTGCTATCGTTGCCTACAAACAGCCCGTCACAAAACCGGAATTAGACAATATTAGAGGAGTAGATAGTACTTATGGAGTTCGGAAATTACTCGACAGTGGATTCATCACGATCTGCGGTCGGGGTGAAGGCGTCGGCCAACCCCTGCTTTATGGGACGACCCAACGATTTCTGGAGGAATTTGGGATAAGTGGAATTGAGGAGCTACCAAAGATGAAAGAGGTCGAGGATATATTACGTGACCCTGAATTCACAGAGCATGCCGCCACCATCCAAGAAACGATGACAGAATTGGAGGAAGACCAGTCCGATCCAATGACTTCTGGATTAGAAGTTGACCCCTCTGGAAATCTCATTGAAGAGGATGAGCTTGAGTCTAAGAAAGAGGGTATAGGATTGGCGGACGAAGATTCAGAACAGCAAGTCCAGCTAGATGAGCCAGACCAGCTAGAAAACCCAGACCAGCCATCCGATGAAGCGTAAAAAAGTAGGAAAAGGTCCTTCTAGACCAGGAGCGGAGGCCGCAAGGCGAAGAACAAAAAAGTCTGGTAAGCCCACGGCCAAGAATCGGGTAGGAAGAGGGCCAAAAATTATTGCTCCTACACCGGAGATTGATACGAAACCGAAACGTCTTAATCAGTTTATCGCTAGGGCCGGAATTTGCTCTCGAAGAGAAGCCGATGAGTTGATAAAGGAGGGAAAGATCAAAGTAAACGGAATTACGGTTACAGATTTTAGCTATCGAGTACAGGCAGACGATCTGGTCAAATTCGGAGGGAAGACCCTGTCTCGACCTCAACACATATACATCTTACTAAATAAACCAAAAGATGTAATTACGACTGTCAAAGACGAACGGAATCGATCAACAGTAATGGATTTGCTGGATAAGTCCCTTAGTGATAAGGGGATATTCCCTGTAGGCCGACTCGATAGAAAAACACTTGGTGCCCTGATATTGACAAATGATGGGATGTTGGCAGAACGACTTATGCATCCAAAATATAGAGTCAAAAAGCTGTATCTCGCTAAATCAAGAAACGGCCAGATTGAAGAAGAGGACTTGGAGAAATTCACTAAGGGCCTTGAATCAAATGCCGAGCTACTGAAAGTAGATGACGTTGCTTACGCAGACAATCAGAAGAAAGAAATCGGCATAATGATGCACCACGGAAAAAACAGGCACATTAGACGAATGTTTGAGGTGATTGGCCATGATGTTTCAAGGTTGGAACGGATTGAGTACGCAGGTCTAAACCTTAAGGGATTGAGAAGAGGAAAATGGCGTAATTTGACCATGAAAGAAGTCAGGACAGTTAAAAATTTGGTTTCTCTGAAATAGATTGGAAATGGACAACAAAATCACCCTAGAAGGACTTACCTACGACGACGTTTTATTGCTTCCAGATAGATCTGAAGTGATGCCAAGAGAAGTGATCACGACTACCAGACTGACCCGGGGTATTGACCTTCGAATACCTCTGATTTCGGCGGCGATGGATACGGTGACGGAGTCGAAACTAGCTATCGCGATGGCACGACAAGGTGGGGTAGGAGTGCTTCACAAGAACATGTCTATCGCCGATCAGGCAATTGAAGTCCGGAGGGTAAAGCGATCTGAGTCGGGTATGATTTTGGATCCGATTACGCTACAAGCTAAGAACACTGTCGCAGATGCACTCGAACTAATGGCTCGATATAGTATCGGAGGGATTCCTGTTGTGGATGACGCTGGTTTGCTAGTAGGCATCGTGACAAATCGAGACCTCCGTTTTAGACCAAGTAGTGATCTGGCTCTGTCAGAAGTGATGACCTCAAACGAGTTGATTACCACTCATATCGGAACCACTTTAGAAGAGGCTGAAGAGATTCTTCAGACCAGTAAAATCGAGAAGTTGCCTGTTGTTGATGAAGGCGGATACCTGAAAGGGCTAATTACCTTCAAGGACATTCAAAAGAAGAAGCAATTTCCAAATGCATGTAAGGACGAATTGGGCCGGCTGCGTGTAGGCGCGGCTGTTGGTGTCACCTCGGACACTTTGGATAGGGTAGAGGCACTAAAAAACGCAGGTGTCGATTTCATAATAATGGATACGGCCCATGGACATTCTGTTGGCGTCCTCGACATGATCAAAGATGTTAAGAATGCATATTCGGATCTTCAATTGATCGGAGGAAACATCGCAACAGGCTCTGGAGCGATTGCTCTTATAGAGAGCGGAGTAGATGCCGTCAAGGTGGGAATTGGCCCAGGTTCTATCTGCACAACGAGGGTTGTAGCGGGCGTTGGCGTCCCACAACTTACAGCCATAATGGAGGCTTCTTCAGCTGCAAAAGCCCATGGAATACCCATTATTGCCGATGGTGGAATTAAACAGACTGGTGACATTCCAAAAGCTATTGCCGCGGGAGCTGACACAATCATGATCGGATCAATGTTCGCCGGAGTTGATGAAAGTCCAGGTGAGACAGTCCTCTATGAAGGTCGAAGATTCAAGAATTACCGAGGAATGGGCTCCTTGGGTGCCATGAAAGATGGAAGTAAGGACCGGTATTTTCAAGACGCTGAAGATGATTTGAAGAAACTCGTACCTGAAGGAATCGAAGGGCGTGTACCTTTTAAAGGTTCTCTTTCAGAAGTTGTGTACCAGCTAATGGGAGGACTAAAAGCTGCAATGGGATAT
This sequence comes from Rhodothermales bacterium, assembly GCA_965250215.1. Classification (GTDB taxonomy): domain Bacteria; phylum Bacteroidota; class Rhodothermia; order Rhodothermales; family DATKEJ01; genus CBDFNN01. Next base: position 2,639,397 of record CBDFNN010000004.1, read on the forward strand.
TGCGGTTGCAAGACCATCGAAGATCTAAAGAGCAATTCTCGTTTCGTCAGGGTCACCTCTAGCGGACTGAGGGAAAGTCACCCGCACGACGTTTTTATTACGAAGGAAGCTCCGAATTATTCGGTGAAACCTTAATTGGTGTGCAGAGAAAAGGTTGGCTCAAAAATCAAGCATCTGAATATGGTGCCGAAGCATTTCTTGTAACCGGGCTCAAGAATATTAGGTGGCTGACGGGATTTAGAGGTTCCGCTGCGACCGTTCTGTCCCTTGGTGATACACTATACTTTTTCACCGATCGAAGGTATGCCTCCGTCGTTGAAAACGATGTCAAGAATTCTCAGATTCATATCTACAACAGTGGAACAGCATTTGACGAGATAAAGAGGCTTGGCCTTCTCGATAATTTGGACCGATGTCTCTTTGAGTCTGATGACCTGAGTGTTGCAAAGCACGAAGTGCTTGTTGATCAGTTTGACCAGCTTGATTTTGTAGGTGTCGACAGGGTGTTCATGCAGGCTCGATCGGTCAAGGCAGAAGACGAGGTAAGGAGTATCAAGAAAGCGCAACAACTGGCAGACAGCGTCTTTGATCATCTTTTGGAGATTATCAAGCCAGGATTGACAGAGAGGGAGATTAGTGCTGAAATTGTGTACCAGCTGTTAGCGAGGGGCGCCGAAAAAACCTCCTTTGACCCCATCGTTGCTTCAGGGCCAAATGGCGCTTTGCCACATGCCCATCCAAGTGGGAGAAAATTGGCAAACGGCGACCTGGTTGTTATTGATTATGGATGTGTTCTCGAGGGATATTGTAGCGACATGACCAGAACGATATGTTTGGGAAAGGCAAACTCAGATCAAGCAAAAGCCCACCAATGTGTGCTGGACGCCATGAGATCAGCCATTGATCACATTAGGGAAGGTCGGAAAGCAAAGGACGTTGACAAAGTCGCTAGAGATCATATTTCGAATAGAGGTTATGGACGATATTTTGTGCATAGCACGGGACATGGTGTAGGATTGGAAATTCATGAGGATCCACGGATTTCTGACGCGAGTCTTGACCGACTTATTGCTGGACAGGTCATTACCATTGAACCGGGCATCTACATTCCCGATCAATTCGGTATTCGAATTGAAGATCTCGTACATGTTACCAAGACGGGTTCCGAGGTACTAACAGCCTCACCTCGAGAGTTGATAATTATTTAAGATGCAGCTACAAGAATTACACACAGAGCGAAAAAAGAACTAGCCTTGAATCAGAGAAAACGAAAAGTATTGGTGCTGGCCTACTATTTCCCGCCGATGGCTTTGAGTGGTGTACAGCGCATCGCTAAGTTTGTAAAATACCTGCCACAATTTGGATATGAGCCGGTAGTTCTTACCGTCGAACCTCGAGGCTATTTTGCTTTTGATGATGGTCTTGCCGATGAACTAAAGGAGCAAGGAATCGAGATTCATAGAACTCAGTCGAAAGATCCTACCCGCTTGTTTAAATCAAAGAAACAAGTCGCCATGCCGAGTACCTCTGCTCGAAGCATTGCTTCTTGGATGAGTTCCTTTCTGTTCATTCCAGACAACAAGAAGGGATGGAGGAATTTCGCTGTTAACAAAGGGAAAGAGCTCCTTTCAAACAACGACTTTGATCTAATATTTAGCTCTGCACCACCATACACGGCTCATCTGATTGGAGTCGAACTAAGTAAGTTCTCTGGACTTCCTTTGGTGTGCGATTTTCGAGATGATTGGGTTGGAAATCCTAGACACATATATCCAACAGGTTTTCACCGCTCAAAGCATCAGAAAATGGAGGTGGATGTACTCAAGTACTGCAAGAAAGCTACGGTCATAAATAGAAAGATTATGGAGGCTCTTGTAGACCGCACATTGGGGCCTAGTGGTTTCAACAAGGTTGTTGTGATTCCGCAAGGCTTTGATCCAAGTGATATGGACTTAACACCGATGCCCCGGCTACACAAAAAGTTGATTTTGTGTTATGCCGGAATCTTCTATCACGCTCAAAGTCCCGAGAATTTCTTCAAAGGATTGGCAATGGCCTTCCGAGCTAGGCCAGATCTCCGAGAACATATAGAAGCCCGTTTTGTTGGACACTTATCTGAAGCAGAACTCAAATCCGCAAACCTACTTGGTCTAAAAGAAAATATTAGCTACGACGGATATCTTAATCACGAAGATACTGTAAGGCACTTACTTGGTAGCGATGTACTCTGGATGACAGTAGGAAATCAAATAGGCGGAGAATCTATCTCCACTGGAAAGCTCTTCGAATACTTCGGGACTCGAAAGCCCATTTTGGGTCTCGTTCCTGAAGGCGCAGCGAAAGACGCTCTTTCCGGCTACGGCGCATCCAAGGTAGTTAACCCTGACGACCTTGAAGGAATTGCTGAGGCGATATTGGATTTCTATGAGGGCTGGAAAAACGATCGGCTTGCTTCACCAGATGAGGATTTCGTTCAAAAACATAGTCGGGACAGACTCGCGGAAGATCTTGCAGGTATTTTCTCAACAACTCTACTCAATGAGCAAGTCTTTTAGTAAGACGTCGAGAATAGCTGCACTCAGTCTTTTTCTTTTGACTTTTTTCCAATCAAGCATCCTGGCTCAGGATGGAAGCGAACTCATTATTAAATTTAAGCGAGGCGCTCCGGCACGGCTTGGGATCGAATTGCAGTCAATTGACGCAAGGATAAATCGATCTCTTTTACAAGATCAAGATCTTTTTGATGACGTTGAGGCGCTTGGCAAGACTTTTCCACTTCGCAGTGGAGCAGTAGCGGAATTTACAGGAATCTATACTCTTCACTTGGCTCGAGGTGTAGATCCCGAGGATGAGATTGAGATGTGGCGTTCGAATCCTGATGTTGAATATGTCCAGATAAACCGACGTGCCCACGTTGATCATGGGCTATATGAATCAGTCGATCGTGACAGCGAAAAAGCCCTCTTTGATGACAATATCAACGATGTCCATAAAGACAGTTTGTATCATCTTGATGTCATTAGAGCATTCGATGCTTGGGATGTCACCAAGGGTGACCCCAATGTGCTGATCGGAATTGTAGATACAGGGATAATGCTCGATCATCCCGATTTACGAAATCAAATATGGATTAACCCTGGCGAGGACATAAACGGAAATGGTGTTTTCGACAGCTCCGATTTGGATGGAATTGACAATGACTCGAACGGATATGTCGATGATATTAGAGGCTACGATTTTGTCGATTGGAGGGTATCTCTGATTGATGGAGATTATGTCGAGCGAGACAATGACCCCTATCCCGATAATCATGTTGGCCGACCTGGGCAGACTACTCACGGGACAGAAATGGCTGGGACCATTGCTGCGGAGAGTAACAATTTGATTGGAATTGCTGGAGTAGCACCAAATTGCAAGATCGTTGCTCTACGAGCCTTTGGTGGAAATGGAGCTGGGGAGGACGATGATACGGCGGCTGCAATCATATATGGTGCGGACCTAGGTGTAGATGTCTTAAACCTATCATTTGGAGACTCTTACTATTCGCCTATAGTGAGAGACGCTATACGATACGCAGAATCAAAAGGGGTTGTTGTTGTGGCCTCAGCAGGGAATGATGGTTCTCAGGAGGCTCACTATCCGTCAGACTATCCGGAAGTTATTGGTGCAGCCTGGCTCAATGAGGCGGGTGAGAGATTGGGGTCCTTGGCCGCACGTGGAGTTGGTATCGATGTTGGCGCACCGGGATCTAGGGTCTATACAACAACACTTCCAAGACCCTTTGAAGATGGAACCGTGTCTCTTGCAGATACGATGATCTACCGCAAGGTATCTGGGTCAAGTATCTCAGCGCCCCAGGTAGCAGCAGCGGCAGCTCTTCTCAAATCACTAGATCCGAATTTAAGCCCAGAAGCAATTAAGGGAATCTTAAAATCGACGGCAATCGACATAAGTCAATTTGGCAATACTCGTTTTGCCGGCTCTGGTCGTATTGATATTGCAGCTGCTCTTGGTGTGCCATATCCAACAAATGTTAGCATTTCAAGTCCCGACAGAGATTCCTCGCTAGATGATGGACAGGTTGACGTCATCGGATCTGTGATAGCTCCATTGTTCTTGAACTACACCCTTGACTATGGAAGACTCACAAGTTCAATCGACTCTATTCGAACATGGATTCCGATTGTCAGCGAGAGTACAAGTCAAGTTCGTGAAGGCGTTCTAGGAAGCTTAGATACTTCTTCCTTGGAGGAAGGAGGTTACGTCGTACGACTTAGCACGAAGCTTAGTACGGGACAAGTATTGGAAGATTGGCGTCGAGTCTATCTTTATCGAAATGCTCCTCAGGTAGAGATCTTTCAGTTTGATCACGCCCTCGTAAATGGCGGGTGGGGTGTTCTAGCCGAGATATCATCAGAGGATTTAGTCGAGTCTGAACTTGAAATACAGCTGAACGGGGCGAGCTACTTTGTTAAGAGTGATCGTCGATCTAGACGTCAGAAAGTTGTTTGGAATAACGAAGAATCTGACTACGGAGAAGCCCAAGTATTTCTACATGTGACGAATGTCTCTGGATTTACGGAGAGTATCGGTCCCTTAGATATTGCCATTCCGAGAAACGACTCAAACATCGGTGCCTTTGTTGAGAGAAGGCTGTCCGTGCCCGCAGGAAGACTCGTTCCTTCTAGCATGGATTTGGATAGAGACGGTCTTAAGGAAATATTTTTCAATCGATATGAAAACCTTTCCGTCAGCGATTCACTTTTTCACTATGAGTGGAATGGAGATGATTTCATAAAAAGCAGTGGGACAGGATTCGCTATAAACGGAAGACCCGTTATCCCTCAAGCTGTTGGCGATTCTGATGGAGATGGCAATGATGAGATCTTACTTCAAGCCTTACCGACTCAGCAAATACCGCTTTGGTTGTTGTGGGAATATCGAAGAGGATTCGATCGCTTTTTTCTTTCCTTCCCAGATACAACGGCGGACCGAGATCTTATTATCGATCCGGATTCGGTTGTCTTAGCTTTTGCAGCCGACTTTATGGATTTGGACCAAGATGGCAGGACAGAGATTCTTACACATGATACCGATGAGTGGACTATTGTCGAATATTTCGACCGAAGCTATTCCAGAGTCGCACGACTTCTGAACAGAACGTCCATCGAAGAATCTGATCGATCGGATCAACTGGGTCGCGGATCAGCAAATGCTTTAGGTCAAGCGAAAGCTCTCCATGATGATCTTGATGGAGACGGCAACATGGATTTGTTAAGTATGGACTCTGACGCAGATTTCATTATTTACGAATCGACCGGTGACAACAGCTATCGCGAAACTTGGAGGTTTGAAACACGGAGATATGGTATTTCCGGCAGTCGCTTTGCCTCTGGTGATTTTGATGGAGATGGCCTCAACGAATTCATTACCTATACAAGCAATTTTTCAGCTCGAAGATCTGATCGGGAATATGATGCTGCTTTCGGCCTGTATTATCATTTCGAAACAGATGGCAATGATAGCTATCGTTTGGTTGATAGTTTGGCCGTTGATGGAAATGTCTTTACGAGTGGTTCGCTAAATTCCGGAGACCTTGATAACGATGGAATCAAGGAGGTCGTATTAGTACACCCACCTGACATGTTCGTTTTGAAAGCAAACGAGGAAGGTCTTTATCCTGTGTTTCATCGTGGCAATCTAATGCGGGGTGACGCTGATGGTATTATAAGTGTCTCTACGGTAATTGAAGACTTCGACGGAGATGGAAATCGGGAGGTCATAACCAACAGCTCCGATCAATTCATGCACAGTTTCGAGTATGATTTCGCCAATGCGCCCGTTGCGGTTCCTCGATGGAAAAGTGCTCGTCGAACCCAAGAGAATACTTCGCTACTTAGATGGCAAACAGACAATACATACGATGTTCAGGTGATGAGAGGTATGCAAGGCGGCGAGTTGGATCTTCTTGCTATCGTTTCAGGAAGCCAGGAATATGTTGATGCAGACGTTGATCGTGATTATGACTATGCCCTAATTGCTGTAAATCGGGATGGCAAACTGTCACCCCTTTCACCGAGAAGATTTATTAGTCTTGGGAATATTCCAGCTTTGAGCTCGGTCGGATACCCAAACAATGATGTTGAACTGATCTTTGATGGCGCCTTAGCCGATATAGCTGCAAGGAGCAGTTTTGTGGTAGAGGAGTCGCTGATGCCAAGTCGCGTGGTAGTAGCAGGTGGAGGTAAAAAAGCCCGACTCTATTTCGAGCCAAGACTGACTGGCAACATATCTCTTCGAGTATCTGGGCTAAAGGATGTGTCTGGTAGCGTTCTCGCGGATACGGTGGTTCAACTTTCCATTCCATCGTTAACTCACAATGACCTCTACCTCTTGTCCTGGGAAAGCCTATCGGGTAATAAGACACGTTTGATATTCAATAAAGCTCTTGATCCCTCTTTCGCTTCGAACACCCAAAATTACCGATTAGAGCCAGGGGGAAGAATAGGCGAAGCTGATTATGACAGCTTAAAGCCAAGTGAAGTAGTCTTGACTTTGGTGGATCGTTTTGTTGGTGCAATCGGATTACAGACAAACCTAATCGTTGTTAACATGCGAGGAGCAGACGGATCCGGCTTAGCTGCGGAGGGCTCTGTTGCGGCCTTGGCTAGTTTCACCGACAATCTGGATGACGTCTTTGTATTTCCAAATCCCTACAAAGCTAGAGAAGTCAATCAGGATTTAATTATTGCGGGTTTGCCAATAACTGCAGAAGTGTATATTTACACAATGGACGGTCTACCTGTTCGATCACTCGAAGAAATTGATGGAAACGGCGGACTTGAATGGGATTTAAAGGACAAAAATGGAATCGAAGTCCCCTCTGGGATCTATCTTATGCGGGTGGAATCAGATGGCTTAGATTCAGTACTAGTAAAAGCAGCGGTAATTAGGTAGTTGTCAGTCAGAAAACTTGTTATAGAAAGTAATTTCGATGGTCTAGATTTGGCTGTTGATTTCATTGAAGACTTTTGCAAGAAGGCAGAGTGTTCGGAGGAGTTATTGGACAAGGTTTTATTGCTTGGTTCAGAGCTAGTGACGAATGGTATTGAACATGGAAATAAGCTCTCGCCGTACAAGCATGTCACCATCGGGCTAAAAAGTGATGAGACTGCAATTGAGATTGATGTCAAAGATGAGGGCGAAGGTTTCGACCCTGAGGATATCGCTGACCCACTCGCGGAGGAAAATTTGCTTAGTCCAAGAGGGAGGGGAGTCTTTATCCTAGAGCAACTCGCTGACAGCCTCGAGTTTAAAGAAAATGGCACGCGAGCAATCGCACGATGCCACCGTTAGAAGTTCGTCAATCTGATTTAAGACCATGGACCTGACGCAATCTGTCCGATCGCCGACAAATTCCAGGGTCATTTTCCTGTTCGTATTACTCCAGGTCGTATCATTTTTTACCGGTGCGATAGAGGAGTATCGCCCCGTTTTTGTGGCCTCTCAGATGGCCAGTTTCTTTCTTCTCTTTATTCTCTATAGAGTCGATGCCCTGTCGAAAAAGGAGATAGTCCTTTTAGCCGTGTTATTGCGTCTTCTATATATGACCTGGCTTCCCGGACTGAGTGATGACGCCTTTAGGTACATCTGGGATGGAATGCTTCAACATAGCGGCAGAAACCCGTTTTCCCTTCCTCCGAATTCAGCCGAGCTTGTTTCACTTCACAACAATCCGATTTATGATGCCCTGAATTCAAAGAGATATTTCGCTGTCTACCCACCATTGTCACAGGTTCTTTTCTATTTCGGTGGACTATTCGAGAACTCAAATTCGTTTACCCATTGGATTGGCTCGTACTATGCGATTAAGCTTGTCAGAGCATGTGCAGAATTAATCGCAATGCTCGTCCTAGCCTCGCTTCTGCGGCCCAAACTTGTCCTTCTTTACGCCTTAAACCCTCTTGTTCTGGTAGAATGTGCTGGTCAGGCCCACGCCGAGGCAAGTATGGTTTTGGGACTAATTATTATGATATTTGGGATTCGCAGAGAGAAGGCCCTTCTTGCAATTGCGGGTCTTTTACTTGCTAGCTGGACTAAACTGTATCCAATAATATTCCTGCCTATCCTTCTAAAGAAAATTGGCTATCGGTATTCTGCTGTCTTCTTTCTTGTGTCCGCAATTTTGGCATCCTTCTATTTCAATCTCGAGATTATCAGCAATATTTTCGAATCAGTTGACCTCTACGTCAAGAGTTTTGAGTTTAATGCCGGTATATACTATCTCCTGAAGAAAATTGTCAATTGGTGGACGGGCGTTGAAGGATGGGGTCCAACTATTGGGCCCATTTTGCGGATGATCTTCATCTTAAGCTTCGGATTCATCGTGATCCAAAATTTTCGTGGTCGAATTGGTTTTGTTGCCTCTGCTGTATGGATCGCCAGCTTTTATCTCATGACTGCAACTACGGTCCACCCGTGGTATCTGATGTCTCTAATGGTATTTCTACCCTTCCTGCATCCTATTAGATGGGAATGGTATACTCTTGCTGCCATTTGTCTTGGAAGTTATCTGCGCTATTCCCACTCGATATACTGGCCATTTGTCATTATTGCATGGATGGTCTGGGCACTTGTTTGGTTACTTAGATCTCATACAAAGTCCGTTGAGATCCTTGACAATGTTTGAGGCTCACAAAAAACGACGATCCAAGAATAAACTCAGTTGGATAAGTAAGTCCTCAGAGCTTCTACTAGACAATAAGCGAGTATTGGATCTTGGATGTGCTGAAGGATATCTCGGCGAGCTTTGCTCCACGAATCATGGCGCTGACGTCATTTTGATGGACGTAGTTGACATGAATAAAAGCTCTTTGAATCTGGAGTTATATGATGGAAAACATATTCCATATAAGGACGACCATTTTGATGTCTGCTTTTTGGTATTCGTACTCCATCACGCCAAGAATGCTGAAACTGTGCTACGCGAAGCCTCGCGTGTTTCAAAAGAAGTCATCGTACTTGAGTCAGTCTACAAGACTCAATGGGATTTAAAGCAGTTGACACTTTTAGATAAGCTGGCGAATAGGATCAGATCAGGTGGATTGATGAACTCGCAGGAGGAGTATCTCCACTTCAGGAGTGTCGAATCGTGGAAAGTATTCTTTGAACACCTAAATCTTGATGTCTTAGCTATCGCTAATAAGGGGCGCTACTGGCATCAACAGGCTCTTTTCCATTTGACATAGTGTCAAAATAAATAGTGTCAGAGGGTCTCAGACATTAAAATGTTCGATCATCTTTCCCAAGGCTTCTTCTTGAGAAAGTTTGCTAAGATTAATCTGGTGAGAAATTCCCTCGTATTTACGAAACCACGTCTCTTGGCGCTTTGCATAACGTCTCGAATTGCGCTTTATCAAGCGAACCATTTCAATAAGATCAATGTCGTTCTTCAGGTAGGAAACGACTTCTTTGTAGCCGATACTATTCAAGCCCGGTAGGATCTCGTCAGATGGATATCTAGACAAGATGTCACTCACTTCGTCTATCAGGCCTGCTTCAATCATCACGTCTACGCGGGCATTAATACGCTTGTGTAGTTCACTTCTTTCTCGACTTAAGACGCAAAGCGAAATGTCGAAAGGATACCGAGGTTTTTTAGTCTTCGAGTGAAATGAGCTTATGGACTCGCCGGTTGCTCTATAGACCTCGAGTCCTCTCACTAATCGTTGCGACTTGGTCACATCTAGGCTGGCAGCATATTTAGGATCGACAGTCTGAAGTTCCTCAAACAAGCTTTGAGGCTTGGTTTTATACTCAACATTTAGTCTTCGTCGTATCTCAGGATCGATTTCAGGAATATTCGCGATTCCAAATAGGAGAGAGTGGAGATAGAGAGTAGAGCCACCTAACCAAATAACGGGAGCCTTAGCTATTTTGGAGTAGGTCGCTTCAAGAACCCTCGCACTGTAATCACCTGCACTTACATTTTGAGAGGGATCGAGTTCATCGAGAAGGAGATGCTCAACTCTTCCTCGATCTACAGGACTTGCTTTAGCTGTACCAATGTTGAGGTCTCTGTATATTTGTCTCGAATCTATCGATACTAAAACAGCACCTAAACGATCTGCCAATTCAAGGCAGAGGGATGACTTACCTACCGCCGTCGGGCCAGTGACAGCCAGTACACGGCTACGAGGACACACTAGTAGCTCTGGACAGAGGAATCAATTTCCTTACTCCAGGCAAGAATTCCACCTTTCAAATTTGCGACATCCAGAAATCCCAAGCTGTCTAACAATTGTACGACCCGTCCAGACCTAGCTCCGGATCGGCACATGACAACTATTTTTTCTTCTTTTTTCGCTTCAAGCTCTTGAATACGATCTTGAAGAACAGAAAGAGGTATGTTATTTCCTCCGAGGTTAGCAATTTCAAGCTCATGCTCTTCTCTTACATCCAGCAAAAAGAACTCCAGTGAATCGTTCTCTCTGAGTTCTTTCAATTCTTGTACGCTTACTTCTTTCATCATTTTTCTATTCCAAAAAGCCATATTAATGCTTTAGCTCAATTGCATAAGGTACTAAAGTGTAGTAATTAGTTGTGTTTTTCTAATAATTAGCTTTATGTTCCTTAAAGTAAAATCTTAAGCAACTAGCGCCTTGATAAGTAGGCAGAATATCGACCTTTCGGATCTATGAAACCAATCAAAAAGCTCTATTACTCAATAAGTGAGGTGAGTAAAATGATGGAGTTGCCGCCTCATGTATTGAGGTATTGGGAAACGGAGTTTACCGAGCTAAAACCGAAAAAAAATAGAGCTGGGAATCGGATTTACAATCAGTCTGATCTAGATACGATCCAGCGCATTCAGTATTTACTAAGGAAAGCTCGTTACACCTTGGAAGGTGCAAAAATGGTCATGGCCAGGGGTGGTGACGAGGAAGATTCAACCATCGCATTTAAAAAAGATGTGGTTGAATTAAGGAAATTTCTTACCAATTTACTTGAGAAACTTGAAGATGAATAGGACATTCTAGTAGCATTCGGGAAGTGGCGCAGTCCGGTAGCGCACTCGGCTGGGGGCCGAGCGGTCGCAGGTTCAAATCCTGTCTTCCCGACATTAATCCCTACCCAGGGAGGACACAAATCAATTCCACCACGCACCACACTGTCAGTATGCCAAAGGAAATTGAAATAGGTGAACTATTATGAGTAAATCGACAAACTCATACAGGCCAATAAAAGGCAGTTCATTCTATGCCGACTTACATCTTATTCGATTGAAAAATGGACTCAGTCTTGGGGATGTTCGTCGAGAGACGATGATCCATGAGCATGTAATCGATGAATTTGAAAGAAACGGCTTAATAAACCATCCAAGATTTAACAAGGTATATCTCAATTCTCTTGCCGGAGGATATGCTAGAGCTCTGAAAATCTCTGCTTCCCTTGTCAAATCGAGCGTCGAAAAAACCTTTGATGGCACTTATCGAGGAGAATTAGCCACGGAGTACTTGGGCTTCAAGCCACATCCACCGCTTGTGCCAAAGAAAGATTTTGCCAGTGATGTAACACAGGAAGCCACTAGCGAAGATAAACTCCCAGTGGAGAAGACCAGCGAGGAAATTCGGTTTGGAAAGGACCTTGCGAGGAAAACCGGTAAAACTCAGGAGACAAATAAAATTGAGCGAGAGAAACCTCTTTCTGCGGATAAGAGGACGGCCAAGAAAACACCTCGAAAAGGGCCCTATTTTAAGAAGAGCAACAATGGTGTCCTATTGTCACTCGGACTTCTATTAACTGTAGCTTCCTTAGTGGCAATCTTATGGTTTTTATTTAGTCCAAATAGGACAGCGGAATTGCCGGAAAATGAACAGATTCCTGAAACAGTAACCCTTTCTGAACCTCTTACTCCAGATCAAAATCTATTTGTTTTACCAGACACGATGAGTCTCAGTATTGTCGCTGCGGACGGTGCCATTCAAGCCATGCAGGTGACCAGGGATGGCATTACAGATTATCCGCGCTGGGTCGAAACGGGTGATTCAGTTGAGGTTAGAGCTGCTTCTGAGTTTGAGTTGTATAAAAGCATAAGAGGTCTAGGCCTACGTGTCAATGGTCGGTCGATTCCTAACGATTTCGGACTCGCCGGAGCCCGTATGAAAATTACTAGATCTGCTGTCCAGAGTTATCTCGACTCACTTGGGACTGAATCGAATTGATATGTCGTTGTTAAAAGGGACACTGTCCCTGCTACGAAATCTCGAGAAGATTGAAATTACGGCCATAGACCACGAAGCAGCCGCCGACCTTATCCCAAGACTCGTCGAGCATATTGACCATCACGCCAGTCAGTATTACGTCAATGACCAACCTCTTATTTCAGATGGGCAATATGATCGTCTTTTCGATTACCTAAAGAAACTCGAGAGGCGATTCCCGGATTTTCATTCTCCAAACTCTCCAACGAATAGAGTAGGGGGCGAGCCGCTCGAATCATTCAATAAAATTGCTCACAGAGAGTCTCTTCTATCCCTTAGCAATGCCTTTTCGAAGGAAGATTTGAAGGCCTGGCATGAACGCATCGGACGCCGAATTGATGATCAGAAGCCTAAATTAAGTGCAGAATTAAAGATAGATGGCATCGCACTTTCGTTGATATACGTCGATGGCCTCCTATCCGTCGCCGCTACTCGTGGAAACGGGCAGACTGGAGAAAATGTGACAGCGCAAGTCAGGACCATTGGTGATATTCCGCTCGCACTTACTCATGCAGACTCATTGAATGGAAGTATCATTGAAGTCAGAGGAGAGTGCTATTTCGGGAAGAGAGAATTTCAGAATCTCAATAGAGCTCTTGCGGAAAGGGGCGAAAAGACTATCGCTAATGCGAGAAATGGTGCAGCAGGATCTCTAAGACAGCTCGATCCAAGAAAAACAGCTAGTAGGCCTCTGCGCTTCTTTGCTTATGCCATGGGCCCCTGTGAAGGATTCGACCTTCCAGAGGGACAAATCGAAGCGCTGGAGTTGGTAGGCAGATTCGGATTCTCAACATCGGATCACACAAGAGAAATCGATGACCTCCAAGAGCTATTTTCCTTCTGTGATAAATGGACTGAGGATAGAGATGGGCTCGACTATGAGATTGATGGAATCGTTGTCAAGGTCAACTCCTTCCGACTACAGAATGAACTCGGTGCCATTGCAAACGCACCCCGATGGGCCATAGCGTTGAAGTTTCCTGCGAGAGAAGCCGTCACAACGCTAAACGATATCGAAATCAGTGTGGGAAGGACGGGCGCCATCAAGCCGGTTGCCATCCTAGAGCCGGTAAATATTGGTGGAGTTACGGTTTCTCGAGCGACACTTCACAATCAGGATTACATCAGATCCAAGGATTTACGAATAGGTGATGTAGTCTCCGTAAAACGTGCCGGCGACGTAATTCCTCAGGTCATCGACGTGATTCCTCAGGCAGGAAAGCCGAGAGCTGCGGTGTGGGAAATGCCGGTTTCATGTCCCCACTGTGGCGAAGAACTAAGGAGAAGAGGAGAGGAGGCTGACATATTCTGTGAAAACATTTCCTGCCCAGCACAGAGAGTTCGTCTTCTAGAGCATTTTGCTTCTCGTGTGGCGATGGACATCGATGGAATGGGATCAAGGTTAGCTGTCCAACTATCAGAATCGGGTCTTGTAAAGTCTTTAGCGGACCTTTATAGATTAGACCGCAAAGATTTACTTGGACTGGAGGGCTTTGCAGAAAAGAAAGCAGATAAGCTTCTGGCAGGGATCGAGGATTCAAAGACTCAGTCACTTTCACGGCTTCTTTTTGGATTGGGAATTCGACACGTAGGTAAAACGGTAGCGGAGACACTGGTAGCTTCGTTTCAGTCAATTGACGAGATCTCGGTTGGCCGTGAGGAGGACTTTAGTTCGATTGATTCGATTGGACCAGAAATCGCAAAAAGTCTTCTTGCATGGTTTCAGATCGATTCGAACGTGCAGCTTATCGAAGATTTGAAAGATCTTGGTCTACCACTTAGTCGAGATACGAGCGAAGTCATTCTTGTGGATCAGGACTCAGAGCTCGCATCAAAGACTTTCGTTCTGACCGGCACTCTGCTCACGCTCAAAAGAAGTGAAGCTGGAGATAAATTGAAAAAGCGCGGCGCGAAGGTCAGTTCTTCCGTTTCAAACTCAACGAATTTCGTCGTGGTTGGTGAAAACCCGGGATCGAAGGCCGAGAAAGCCAAGAAGCTCGGAATCCCTATACTGAGCGAGCAAGAACTCCTTGACCTTCTAAACGCCTGATGCTAGCAAGCATAGATTACATAATTATTGTTGCCTATCTAATTGGCGTTGCCGCCTTCGGTATTATAGCCGGCGGAAAGCAGAAGAATACTTCAGACTATTTTCTGGGTAGTCGAGAACTACCATGGTGGGCTGTTTGCTTCTCAGTGATTGCGACAGAGACCAGTACTCTGACGGTAATCGGGATTCCAGCAGTTAGCTACGGAGGCACTCTAGCTTTTTTTCAGATCACCTTTGGGTACATCATTGGAAGGACGCTTGTAGCCATGTACTTTTTGCCTAAATACTACAAAGGGCAGATTTCTACGGCTTACGAATATCTGGGGCAAAGATTTGGCCCAGGAATGAGGAAAGCTGCTTCAAGTACATTCATCGTCACACGGCTTTTGGCAGATGGTGTCCGTCTATTCGCTACTGCAATTCCTCTTAAAATCATCGCCTCCATGGCTGGTTTTGAGTTCAGTTATTTCGAAATAATTGCGATTATTGGTTTTATCACCATTATTTATACCTATATCGGAGGAATTAAGGCAGTCGTTTGGATGGACGTCGTTCAGATGGGCGTATATATTGGTGGTGCGCTGTGGGCCATCTATGCCCTAAGTGAAAGTGGTGGACTTTTTGAATCCAAGCTGGCCAGTTCTGGCAAACTAGATATTTTTGTATCAGGTTTTGAAGGAAGTTTTTCAGAGTGGATAGTACAGCCTTACACCATAATTACGGCAACCATTGGTGGAGCTATATTTTCTATGGCCTCCCACGGTACAGACCAAATTATTGTTCAAAGACTTCTCACGTGTAGGAATTTAGCCGACAGCCGAAAGGCATTGATTGGAAGTGGGATCGGTGTCATGATTCAATTTGCCATATTTCTAGTCATCGGGCTGTTGCTGTGGCTTCACTACGATGGTGCAAGTATTAATACTCTTGGTTTGACAAGAGGTGACGAGGTGTTTCCCAAGTTTATTGTCGAAGGACTTCCAGCCGGGGTATCTGGTATCTTATTGGCTGGAATTATTGCAGCTGCGATGAGTACTCTTTCATCTTCGCTCAATTCACTCTCCGCCGCTACGGTGCTTGATCTCCTACCACAGAAGACACGAGAGCGACTGGACTCCGAAGGGAAATCATTAAGTGTCGCGAAGAGAGCGACTCTGTTTTGGGGTCTCGTATTCATCGTGTTTGCGACATTGTTCGAAGATCAGAAAAATCCAGTAGTAGAGCTCGGATTAGCGATAGCGTCATTTACATACGGAGGGCTTTTAGGTGCTTTTCTACTGTCTCTTAGGGATCGAAGACCAAACGAGAAGGGTGCCATTGCCGCTTTTCTCTCGACTGTGATAGTTATGGTCATCATAATATTTGGCGTGTGGTATTCATCTTCTACAGAAACGTGGATCTTTGATTTCTATCCGTCGGCAACAGAAAAGAGCGCACAAGGTTTGAAAGGGATAGCGTGGCCATGGTACACGGCCATTGGATCTGCGCTATGCCTGGCATTTGGATGGTTGGCATCAAAAATAGGTGGAGAAGTCGAGGAGTAAATGGAACGAATGAATATTTTTGGACGGAAGCAGAAGGCTACTCCGGTTGGTAAAAAATTGGAGGCTGGCAATGAGGAATCTAAAGTCGTTGCGAAGAGCGCTTCGGGCTTAGTTAGGTGGGTCATACTTCTATCAATAGCTGCAGCTGCAATCTTGGGACTTCCTTCGCAAAAGGGAATTGACTTATCTGTCCCTGTCGGGGAAGTTTGGACTGGCAATGCCATTGTAGCCCCTTTTGATTTTTCCATATATAAGTCGGAGGACGAGCTTGAAATTGAACACTTAGAGATCCAACGTCGAGTGCCTGCCACCTTCAATCTCACTTTTGATCCCAGCAAGGAATCTATCGTGTCGCTTGATTCCTTGCAGGCCAAGATCGAAAACTCACTGGCTGCTGCGACCTCTTGGAATAAGAACAAAGAGGAAGGGAATCTATCAGAGGCCTTGCTCGACTCTACCCGATTCACCAATCTTAAGGCTACGCTACCGATTAGTCTCTCGCCAGAGCGTTGGAACATGCTTCTCTCGTCCTACAGTGTGAGGATGCAAAATACAGGTGTGTTCTCTGGACCAGCAACTTTCGATCGGAAAATATTTTCGGCAGTAGCAGAGGCCCTAAATACTTACTCGAGGCAGGAAGTGACCAATATTTCGCTGAGTGATATTAAGAGTGAGACAATTACCGTCCTTGATGAGAGTACTCTTCGTTCCTTCGACCAAAAATATGAGCGCTTGGTTGATCAAGGGACCATCAGAACTTTGGTGAAGACAGAATTTGAAGAGGTGTTTTCTGATAACACGGCCCAGATTGAAATTGCAACGCAGCTATTTGATGCTTCCTTTCATACAAAATATATTTTCGATCGTCGAGCAACCGAAAGCCTTTGGAGTAATGCTTTTAGCGAAATTGCGAGAACGAAAAGTATTGTTAAGAAAGATGAGGAAGTCATTTCGAGAGGAGAGGTGGTTACACAAGAGAACAAGGCGGCCCTCTCATCTCTTTCTAGGTCAATTGAAGACAGACAAAGCCTCGGTGAGAGATGGGTTAAACTCGCTGGCTTTTCGATTCTCATCATTGCCAGTCTTTTGATTTTTTATCTGTTTCTCAGACTGTTAAGGCACGATCTACTTTATACCAATAGGCATCTTGCGTTGCTGGCTGTCAATGTGGGAATTGTCATTCTATTTTTGGCCATTGCAGTGAGAATAGGAGCCGACTATCGCTTTGCCGTGCCACTTTCTATTGCTCCGATAATTTTGACTGTGATCTACAATTCTCGTGTCGGGATCTTTGCACTGATTTCTCTGACACTAATTGGAGCCATCTATTTCAGCAATGATTTTCGCTTTGTTCTTCTGTCATTGTTCGCAGGCGCTGTCGGTGTATTCTCGATGAGAGATGTTAAAACACGGACTCAAATAATGGTGACTGGAGCTTTGATATTTTTGTCCTATGCTGTGACATTGGTCGGTTTCGAGTTGACAAACTCTGTACAGGATTGGAGGCGACTATTGATAACTCTAGCTCACCTCGGTGCCAACGCAGTCATGGTCACTATGATGTTTTCGGTCTTGATTTGGCTCAACGAAAGGCTCTTTGGCGTGACAACAGATGTCACTCTTATGGAATTATCAGACACAAATCATCCTTTGATTAAGGAGCTCAGTTTACGAGCAACTGGCACCTTCAACCACTCTCTGCAAGTTGCAAATCTGGCCGAGGCAGGTGCCGAAGCGATTGGTGGAAACGGGCTTCTCGCAAGAGTAGGGGCCCTCTATCACGACGTCGGAAAAATGTTGAAACCGGAGTATTTCATCGAGAACCAAGGTTCAATTCAGAATCCACACGACAATCTTCAGCCTTCGATGAGTGCCCTTGTTGTAGTCAACCACGTAAAGGATGGACTACAACTGGCAAAAGAGCACAAACTGCCAATGACCATTCAGGACTTTATTCCTATGCATCACGGCTCCTCGAGAGTGGAATATTTTTATCAGAAAGCGCTAGCCAAAAGCCCAGATGGATCTGTAGTCGCTGAGGCAGATTTTAGATATCCTGGACCTAGACCAAACACGAAGGAGTCGGGAGTTCTTATGCTGGCAGACAGTGTTGAGGCCGCAGCAAAGAGCCTTGAAAAGCCCACAGTAAAAAAACTGGAGAACCTGATAGACTCTATCTTTCGATCTCGTCTAGAGGATCAACAGCTTGATCTCTGTCCGTTGACTTTCGCTGACTTGGAAAAGGTGAAAGTGACCTTCCTGAATATTCTCTCAGGTATGTATCATTTCCGAGTGAAATATCCTGGGCAAGATGAAGATGTAGACCAAGTAGTTTCAGAAACTCCTTCAGCAACACCTCCGAAGCCTCCTAATTAGCTTTCGCAATAATGGCGACTGCCATCCTATTTCTTGACTTCAACTGTAAATGCAATGCAGCTTTGCAAGGTCTAAACACGCTAGGTTTTTCTTCGCGCCACTACCGTATCTATTTTCATGAGAGACTCCTGACTCAACACATAGTCGATCTCTGCGTGCTTTTTCGAATCAAAGAAAGGACTGAGACGACGACGACAGCCTGTCGTATAGATCAGTAAATCGACCTCCCGCATGAAGCTAGATAGATCAGATCGAGAAGATTCGATTGATGTGGCTACAATGGGGCCAGTGAAGCCAGAAAGTTTTTGAATCTCCCGTGTAATAGGTTTTATGCTATCGGGTTTGATCGTGATCAAGCCTACAGTTTGACTCGTAAGAAGAGTAGCAACTTTCTCTACCGCACTAGGCGATGGGTATATAAAGACTCCTACCACCAGTGTGTCAGGTAGGTTGTTTTGGACATCAGAAATGAATCGATGAGGTGTGATAACAAAGTCTGCGTCCTGATGCTTTAATAGACCGCGTATTGTGCTACCAATGACGTTTTGCTGTAATCTTTTTGAGAGATATTGAGCACCGTTATCTGCTAATTCCTCGAAGCTGACGGCAAATACAACTTTGGGGGCAGCCGCTCCCAAATCAGAATAGGCGATCTGCTCTTCGAGAATGTATTCGATGTCTTGATTTGAGAGCCCAAGTCCCACAAGTTGTTTGATAGCATCTTGGATGATCCCAGCTCCTTTTTCCATGACTTCCTCGTCTAAGCGCCATGTAGAGGGCTTTACCTTGAATCCGCTACCAGGCCTCGATTCAATTGCTCCGTCCCGCACCAACGCTTGATAGGCCTTTCTGACCGTATGAAAAGAAACACCTAGTTGCTCGCCTAGCTCGCGAGTGGAAGGCAAAGTCTCCAAGGGTTTGAAATTCCCCACAGCAATCAAATACTTTATTTGGATCGCAAGTTGGTCAGCGAGGGGCGTTCTAGAATCTCGGTCGATTTCTATCATGTTGAAAGGGACATAATCAATCGAAATCAGAACAGGACATGAAGTAATCGCAATTTGGACATCGATATTTACATCTATCGTATTTTATTCGGCTTCCGAAGTTTGGGCCATGATCCAAAAACATATCTCGAGTTTGCTTAGAGCTAGTCTCCGGTGTACTGAAGCTTGTCGAAGCAAAGGCATTGACAAAGAAAGAAGGGACGGTTTCTACATCGACCTCTTCTTCCTTCTTAGCATCTTTTTTCGAGGACCATTTCATTCTTCCGAAGAAAGGAAGGGATATCGAAAGTCGTGAGGCGGATTGAGATTTTCTTTGATCGATCTAGGTGAAGTCCAACGAACAAGATTCAAGATAGAACCAGCCTTGTCGTTGGTACCTGAAGCGCGTCCTCCACCAAATGGTTGTTGACCAACTACAGCTCCCGTAGGTTTGTCGTTGATATAGAAATTGCCCGCTGCGTGCTCAAGTACATCCATGGTGTGTAAAACGGCACTCCGATCTTGGGCGAAGACAGCCCCCGTAAGAGCATAAGGAGTAGATTTATCCACTATTTCCAAAGTTTCGTCATACTTGTTGTCGTCGTACACGAAAACAGATACGACGGGGCCGAATATCTCTTCGCACATTACGCGTACGCCTGGATTCGTAGTAAGCATCAAGGTTGGTTCGATGAAGTAACCTTTGCTATCATCGTGACCGCCACCTGCAAGAATTTCGATATCTGGATCCGCCTTAGCTTCATCTATATAGGCTGAGATGTTATCGAAAGATTTTTTGTCGATGACCGCATTGACAAAATTTCCAAAGTCCTCGACATCTCCCATTTTTATCTCTGATATTTGCTGAAGAGCTGTCTCTTTTATTTCAGGCCACAATGAAGTCGGTACAAAAACTCGAGAGCTAGCTGAACATTTCTGCCCTTGGTATTCAAAACTACCTCGTACGATAGCCGTGGCAACAGCCTTCGCATCAGCTGACGGGTGAGCAACAATAAAGTCTTTTCCACCTGTCTCTCCGACGATACGTGGATAATTGCGGTAGTTAGCAATGTTATCTCCTATCGTCTTCCACATGAAACGGAAGGTCTTTGTAGAACCCGTAAAATGAAGTCCAGCAAAATGCTCCGATGCAAAACTGGGACCTCCGATATCCGGACCGTGTCCTGGGACAAAATTAATAACACCAGCCGGTAAGCCTGCTTCTTCGAGCAATTCGTAAATCGCATAAGTCGACAGAACCGAGGTGGATGATGGCTTCCAAACGATCGTGTTGCCCATCATAGCTGGAGCTGCTGCAAGATTACCAGAAATAGAAGTAAAGTTGAAAGGACAAACAGCTAATACAAATCCGTCTAAAGGACGATACTCGGACCGATTCCAGATTCCAGGTGACGACTCGGGTTGATCGCTGTAGATCCGCTGCATAAACTCTGCATTGAACCTAAAGAAGTCTATCAGCTCACATGCCGCATCGATTTCTGCCTGGTAAGGATTTTTACTTTGACCAAGCATAGTAGTAGCGTTCAGCCTATTTCGATAGGGACCAACCAAAAGTTCAGCCGCCTTCAAGAAAATGGCCGCTCTATCGTTCCATGGCATCGATGACCATTCTTTTCTCGACGCCTCAGAAGCGGCAACCGCTTCTTGAACCTCTTTTGTGCCTGCGTTGTGAAATTGGCCAAGCGAATGGCCATGGTCGTGGGGGCACACAATTGTCTCTACATCACCGGTGTAAATTCTCTTACCACCAATTATTACCGGAATATCAGCTTTATCATCTTTGTAATGACCTAAAGCAGATCGGAGAGATTTTCTTTCTGGTGACCCCGGAGCATAGGAACGAACAACTTCGTTAATAGCCTTTGGGATTTGGGGTATTGCTTGATTCATTTTTACTTTCTAAAAAGTGTGTCGTGATCATTTTTTGGAACATACGACTTGACGGATTATCTACTCTTGAACCATAGGTTAATAATGCCTAATTCTCCCGTCTAGCAATTTACCTCGCCGGATTTACATCGTCGGAAAATTCCCATATTTCTTAGCAAAACGCTACTTGTTCGGCTTGGAGAGCAGGTCAGCAAGCAAGCGATTTATTCGATTTGTGATGTATGTCGCTATTGGTGGCGTAGCCGTCGGTGTTGCAGCACTCATTATTGCTTTTTCCATCACGAGAGGGTTCAGTTCTGAAATTGAAAGAAAGATTCTCGGTTTCTCGTCACATGTGCAAGTCGAGAATATGAATGATCAGCCGATAGAAAACGCCTCGGAGATCGTGGCCAATCTGTCTGAACTGACTGAGATTCAAAGTATGAGACCTGTGGTAGAAGAGTTTGTGTTGATACAGTCTAGGTCACAAATTGAAGGTGTATCTGTTTGGGGTCTCGGCCAAGCGCCGGATTTTCTAGAGAGCTACCTTGTAGACGGAAGCCTAAGCCTAGGGCAAGAAGGACTAGATGGAAAAGAGAAAGTTATTCTTAGCAAGAGTATTTCAGAGAGATTAGGGACTGACCTTGGATCTATGGTAACTCTATTTTCGAATCGCAGGATAGATGGGGCAAGCATTGATCAGAAATCAGCTTCGAGACCGACTATAAAGCAATTCGAAGTCTCGGGAATTTACGACAGCGGCTTTGCCGACTTTGACGATATCTACGTTATTATCTCTCTTGATAATGCGAGATCTCTACTGAATTACTCAAGCTCGCAATTGACCAGAATAGACATTGAGCTGTCTGGGTGGGAAGAGGTTGAGGCTAGCGTTGCCACAATTGAGGCAAGGCTTGGATTTCCATTTTGGGCCAGATCAGTTCGTGACATCTATAGTCACATATTCGCTTGGGTTCAGCTTCAGCAAGGAATCATTCCCTTAGTGATATCAATAATAACTCTGGTGGCGTCATTCAATATTATTGGCACATTGCTCATCGCGGTGCTCGAAAAGACACCGCAGATTGGTGTGCTTCAGAGTATTGGAGCAAGCAAGTCCCAAATTAAGAGAATCTTTGTTGGTCTGGGACTGGGGATTGGTCTGCTTGGAGTCGCGATAGGGGAGGTGCTCGCACTTTTGCTTTTGCTCATACAGAAAAACTTCAATGTTATTCCACTTCCGGCCGATACCTATTACATGACAACAGCACCCGTAGATATTAGTATGATAGATTTTATTTGGATCGGAATATTGGCATTAATCTTATGTATGATTGCAGCATATATCCCTGCTCGCGTAGCGGCAAAAGCAGATCCTGTTTCATCAATTAGACTTGGTATCTAGAATGACATTAGGCCCAATGATCCAAAATTGCGAATTGTTTGATCTTGGAAAGACTTATCAATCCGACTTCCTTCGATTTCGAATTGAAGAAATAATCGAGGGTTTGTAGGGTGATTCGAGAAAAGGACGTAATTCATATCAAGCTTTTCAGTTATCTGCGAGAGGTGACAGGTAAGTCAGATATCCAATTGGATTCTGATCATGTGTCAACCGTGCAAGAGGCTATAAATTTACTTGAACTATCTTATCCGGAAATAGCAAAGATGCGAAGCTTTTTGCGCTTTGCAGTCAATCAGAAGTATAGCCTCGAAGACCACGCTCTTTACCCAGGTGATGAGATTGCAATCATTTCTCCTGTCAGCGGTGGATAGATCATGCTTGAAAAGAACGACCTAGCTTGGATCGAGATTTTAGACAAAAGCATACCAGTTCCGGAAGCGATGAAATGGCTAGAAGACTCAAGGTCTGGAGCAATCTGTACTTTCACAGGGACCACTAGAGAGTGGACAGGAGGGGAGCAGACTATCAAACTCCTCTATGAGAGTTACTTGGAAATGGCCTTTTCAGAAATGTCGCTACTCGTGAAAAAGGCATTTAAGAGGTGGTCGCCGAATAAAATAGCTTTAATCCACCGAATTGGTGAAGTAAACATTAAAGAGGCAAGCGTCTTTGTTGCAGTATCCTCAGCCCATCGATCAGATTCGTTTGAAGCAGCACGCTTTTTGATTGATACTTTGAAAGAAGACGTACCTATCTGGAAGAAAGAATTCGATCCTCGAGGCGACTCTGAGTGGAAATAAGAAAGCCCGTCTCAGCTGAGAAACGGGCTCTCTAATAATGCCATGAGTGTCTGAACTAGGGTTTCCGTCCGTACTTCTCTTTGTGGAATTTACCTGCCTGTGCCTTCCAATCATCTCGGGTAATGCGATCAGGGAAGAATTCAATAGCTTCGCCGACTCTCTTAATGTCAGCCTTGCTAAATTTCGACACGTGATGGAAATGAGTAACTCCCAATTTATTAAGTCGCTTTTCAATCACCGGCCCGATTCCAGATATTAGTTTGAGATCGTCTTTTTTGTCAAGCTTTAGAGCAGGCTTTTTCCGCGGCTTCCGTTTTGCAGGTGCCGCTTTCTTTGCAACTGGTTTTGCAGTCTTCTTCGGAGCAGCTTTCCTAGAAGGAGTCTGCTTTTTCACTACAGTCTTTTTGACGAGAGGAGCTGCAACAGCGCTTGCGGTTTTTGCCTTGCTCGTAAGTTTGGCATGAGATCTAGCATCGCTTTCAGCTTTTCTGGCCATAGTCTCCATGTCGGCGGCTCTTGCATTGGCAGCAGCCAATTCAGAACGCATTCGAGTTTGTGTCTCGTTGCATTCTTTAAGAGAGGCTTCATGAGTTGCAGACTTATCACGGCTCTCATTTAATCGAGCGCGTAGTGCATTGTGCTCTTCCTCAGAAATGCCTGAGTTTCCAAATAATTTGTGGCCGAGCCAGCCAAGAACAAATCCTAATAGCATTGCTGCTAGCAAGCACAGGACAATTTGAGTTATCAGATTTAGCATAGGGTTCTCCTGTAATATTCTCTCTTTATAAGGGTGTGTGTGGTTGTACTAATTGACGGTGAAGGAAACGCGACGGTTCTTAGCTCGACCTTCATTTGTTTCATTACTGCGAATAGGTCGTTCATCTCCGAATCCAGTAAAACTAACTCTCGAGTCATCGATACCTTTCTGAAGCATATAGTCCATACAAGACTGCGCGCGAGCTCTACTTATGGCCATCTTTGCTTGAGCCTCACCGGCGTTATCGGTGTGACCTTCAACGGCTACCGAGACTTCTGGATATCGTTTCATTATCGTAATGACTTGATCCACGATTTCCATTCCCCCTCCGTATAATTTAGTAGATGTAGCTTCAAATTCTATTGATTTGCCGGCGAGTGCACGATTAATAGCAAACTGTGCTGCAGAGATATCTAGATCGTTAGTCAGGCCTGGCAATTTAGCAAGATCGGCGATCTCTTTTTCGATCGTAGATCCATCTTCGCCTGTGGGAACCGTTCCAAATAAACTGAAATCTGTTCCTTTGGCTTCGAGTCCTCCGTTGGTAACTCCAGATCGTATTTTGCTCAATATTTGAGGAATGACACCGATCCAAGGGAATGCGTCGTGACTTGAGTCTATCTGCAGATTGTTTTCAACTCTGTCCGAACCAAACTCACTTACAAGAGCCTTATTGATCGCATCTCTATTTTCTTCAGAAGATACCGTCCCGTCTATCTTGACACTATTATCGTCGTACTCCAGTCGGATCGATCCGAAGTTTCCAGACGGAGTGACCGGTGGAAGCTCTGTGATGGATTCCGGAGGATTGACGGTGACATTACCCCAGACACCATCATTAACTTTGACGATATCGTAAATACGGTCTCGGAGTTCGGCACTCGAGCCACCGCTTATGGACGCGTCAAGACCGTTGTATTGGATGTTGAGAGAAGAGGTATTAATGCCGGTGTCAGACAAGGCCGCAATCGCTTGTGATTTTGCTTTGGCTTCAATTGGTCCTCTATTCATTGAGATACAAAAAATACATATAAGGGCGAAGAGGAGTAGTCCTGCCCAGAATAGTCCATTTCTACTCATTGGGTTTGTGTCTGGTGGATAGCAACGGGCTTAAGGTTTTGTCTGAACTGTTCTCACTAACGGTGGGGGAAGAAGGTCTCGGAGTTTGTGTTAGTGAGCTAACAATTCAATCTATAAATGGTAACGAAAAATAGTGACTGTTCAAAAATCAAGATATCAAAATATCTCCAAATCAATCCGATCACCAATGGACTACGACCTTAGCCTGGCCAATTCAGATGCAATCTGCTCATTGATATTGCTCGAATCTGAAGACGGCTCAAATTCTTTTCCTGTGATGACTTCGTACAACTCAATATATCTCTCGGATACCAGGCTTCGGAAATCATTAGGCAAAACTGGCATCGTCTGGCCTTCTTTTCCTTGAAATCCCTGGTCCATCAGCCATTCTCTTACAAACTCTTTGGACAATTGACGCTGAGCTTCGTCCTTCTCTAGTAGTTCGTCGTAGGTGTCGGCATAGAAGTATCTGGAAGAATCCGGAGTATGAATCTCGTCAATGACAATAAAATTGCCATCTGGAAGTCGTCCAAACTCATATTTGGTATCTACCAATATAAGTCCTTGCTCCGCGGCCATTTCGGTGCCTCTTGCAAATAGTTGAATAGCCTTCGTCTCTAAAAAATCGAAATCCTCAGCTGAGATGTGGCCCTGGCCGATCGCCTCTTGACGGGTAATATCCTCGTCGTGTCCCTCGTCAGCCTTTGTAGAAGGAGTGAGTATGGCATTAGGAAACTTGCTGTTCTGCCTCATGCCTTCTGGCATTTCTTTGCCACATAGTAGTCGCTTACCATCTCGGTACTCCCTCCAGGCATGACCTGCCAGGTATCCTCGGACGACAAATTCAAGACTCATCGGCTCACAATGAAGGCCTATTGTAACACTGGGATGGGGGAGACTCACAATGTGATTTGGAATCACGTCTACGGTGTTTTCAAAAAAGTGGGCAGCCGTTTGATTGAGAACCTGTCCTTTAAATGGAATAGCCTCACCTAAAACATGATCAAACGCAGATATTCGATCAGAGGTAACTAGAATGTAATATCCATCATCTGTGATGCAGGTGTCTCTAACTTTGCCTTTATAGGTCTTTCCGAATTCCTCTAACGAAGAGGAGTAAATGCTAGAATCTAGATTGCTCGCAATGGTGTCTTTGATGCTCACGTAGTACTAAGAATGTGGTTAAGGTTGAGATCTGCTAGATCGTCTGATACGTAGTTGAGGCGGTATTACTTCATGTATTACATCACCATCAATTCTGCTACGCTTCTTAAGTATGAACTCCGTCGCTCTAAATCCAGTGTTCAACAAATCTTGGTCAACGCTCGACAGACCGAGAAATTTACTGACTTTCAAATCATCGTAGCCCACGATGGCAATTTGATCTGGAACTGAGATGTTTTTTTCTGTCAAAACACTCCAAGCACCAATGGCTTGAACGTCAGATGAGCAAAATACGGCATCTATTTCAGTGTTGCGATCAAGTAAAACACGCATAGCCTCAGCTCCAGATTCCTCACTGTAGCCCGCATGCTTAGCGCTATCCCCTGAAGCAATCAGTTGCTCGTCAATACGAATACCGGCGTCTCTCAGGGCTTCCTTGTATCCACTCTCTCTAAGCGCTGAGACACTGGTGTATGATTTCTCTGCACCTTTGTTAGCAGTTATCATCGCGATCCTATCTCGTCCAGAATCAATAAGATGTTTTGTGGCATCTTTTGCACCCTGAATCTCATCCCAGTAGATGCAATCAAATTCGTTTGATTCAGAACCGATGAGTACAATTGGAGCTTGTAGACTCTTTAATTCTGACACCAACTCGTCATCAACGGAGAGTGAGATCAAAAGAAGAGCATCAACGGCTCCTCGATCGAGAAACTTCATTAGGGTTTCCCTTGGATTCGATGACCCCAAATTACAGAGAAGCATATCGGAATCGTGAGCTCTAAGAGAGTCCTTGATACCTTTGAGAATCTCGTTGTAGAAAGGAGAAGTACTTGAAGGTACAGCTACGGCAAGCCAGTCCGATGATTGGCCCGCTAGACTCTTTGCCGTTCGATCGGGTTTGAACTTCAAATCGTCTATCGCCAACAGAACTTTCTTCCGAGTAGCATCAGATACTTCGGACGAGTCGTTAAGAACTCGAGAGACCGTAGAGATCGCCACTCCGGCCTTGCTTGCTACATCATATATTGTGACCTTGGAGCCTTTCATGTTCTGCCTTGCTTATCGAAGATATTTGTAGTCATGTGCTGACTAGCTCATATTATAAGCAAGAAAATTACAAGGCTTATTGAATTTACCGCAGGATCCAGCTAATCTTCGCACAGGTTTCTGGAAATCCGTTTCTTGAACGACTGTTAACATTAATTACAAAGGATAAATATGGCCAGCGTAAGCCTGGATAAAATTAAGAAAGTGTACGACGGTGGGGTAGAAGCTGTAAAAAATGCCTCCTTCGAAGTCAAGGACGGAGAATTTGTAGTTCTTGTCGGACCTTCCGGGTGTGGGAAAAGCACGACCCTCCGAATGATAGCAGGTCTAGAGAGTATATCCGGGGGCGAATTGAGAATTGGAGAGAGAGTTGTAAATGATGTCGCACCTAAGGATCGAAATATTGCAATGGTATTTCAGAACTATGCACTCTATCCACACATGAGTGTGTTTGACAACATGGCCTTTGGACTGAAACTTCGAAAATATCCAAAAGCAGAGATCAGGTCGCGAGTTCAAGAGGCTGCAGAGACTTTAGGATTGACTGATCTATTGGATCGCCGACCAAAGCATTTATCGGGAGGTCAGCGTCAACGTGTTGCTGTCGGTAGAGCCATCGTTAGAAAGCCCGAGGTGTTTCTGTTTGACGAACCATTATCAAATCTTGACGCGAAGCTTCGCGGAGAGATGCGCTCGGAGATCTCTAGGCTACACCGAGATTTGGAGACAACCATGATTTACGTGACGCATGATCAGGTTGAAGCAATGACGATGGGTGACAGAATTGTGATTTTGAAAGATGGAGATATTCAGCAAATAGATAGCCCGATGGAAATCTACAAAAGACCAGCCAACGTCTTTGTAGCTGGGTTTATAGGATCACCTCCAATGAATATTATGAAAGCTGGTCTATCGAAGGAAGGAGATCATGCTTCGCTTCAGCTCGCAAAGAATCTCTCCATACAAATTTCTGGTGAGGCTCTGAAGGATTATACGGCATCTGAAGTGGTGATTGGGGTCCGTCCCGAGGATTTACACATTGGTAAGAGCTTTGAGAACGCCGTCAGGTTTGGCTCAGGGAGCATAGAGAATGTTGAGCCACTTGGTGGTCAGATCGATTATCAGGCAAGTTTCGATTTTGGCAAGATGCGTTCGCGTTTGAGTGAGGTCGATCCAAGAACAAAGACAGGATCTAGCGAGGAGTTTAGTTGCGAATTGGACAAAGTCCATTTCTTTTCGGTAGAAGGTGATCAAGCTCGGATTAATTAGGAATACCCAAGAATCTAAACCCGAATAGGACACAAAATGTCAGAACACGAAAAATTGGACTACGTCGAGTTTGCTTCGACAGATATATCGGCGAGTAAGAAGTTCTTTGTAGATGTCTTTGATTGGAGCTTTGAAGACTTTGGTTCGGACTATGCAGCTTTTTATAAGACTTCGGCTGGAATCGATGGTGGTTTCTTTTCTAATGGCGCTGTTGCTACGCAAGACACGGGGTCTGCATTAATCGTTTTCTATAGCTCAGACTTAGAGGCTACATTAGAAAAGGTCAGGAACGGTGGAGCAAAAATCTCAAAAGAAATATTCTCATTCCCTGGAGGAAGACGATTCCAGTTTGTAGAGCCAGGTGGAAATGAATTGGCCGTTTGGTCTGATAAGTAAGCTGACGCCTCGGGACTGGGTGAATCAAGAGGCCTAGGCCTTGGAAGTTTGATGGTACCGGCACGCTCTATGTCATGGTATATCTCCGGGGGTAGAGGATGTGAAGAGTGTCCCGTTCGAAGTCAACGACATCGATCTCGTTGAGTTGACGGGGAGGAATCATTCTTTTGACGTTTTCAGGAGACCATACTTTCCTGTTCGATCGATTTGGCCTTTGGAAACAGGATGTTGTTCTCCAGGTGAATGTGCTTGTGCAAATCCGCCTCGAACTCTTCGAGCTTGAAATAGGATACCTTGTAGGTTGTGCAGGCATGATCCGGTGGCGTGTAATCATTGCTCAGCCGCCTAATTTCCGCAAGGATTTCGCCGGCGTGCTCATGTTCGAGTTCCATCATCCGAATCGGGTTATTAACTGTGCCAAATGGAGGTTTATCTAGCGCTTCTTGCTGTCCCCGCGCGTCCGCCAACTGCTTGATGTATGGGAAGAGGATGCGCTCCTCTTTCATCATGTGGTCTTCGAGTTCGCCAGCCACTTCGTCGAATCGTTCTGCGATCTCCACGACTTCGGGATTCGCCTGTCCATGAACTCGGGCCACCTTCTTAGTGAATTCCTTAAGGAGAGGAATGTTATCGCGAACATAGGTGTGATGAGTATAAAGGATGTATTCAACCAGAAGACGAGGATCCCATTCGTTAAAGTTTGTTGGTTCAGCCGATTGATCCTTCGCCTGAATCTTGTTGAGCTCATCTTCCAATTCTCCCAGGGAAACACCTTTCTTTTCGCAGGCTTCCTTGACCGTCCGACCTCCGCCGCAGCAGAAATCGATTCCAAATTGCTTAAAAACCTGGGCTTTCCGATAATCGGCGGCTACGAGCGCGCCTACGGTTTCTTCTTGGATGTTCATGTCGTCGAAAATGATTGGTATGATTGTTTTCAGATTGGAAAATTCGAAAGGTCCTAGCATTGCCTTGGGTATTCTACTAGCACTTGACTTCTGAGTTCTTGTGGGTAGTAATACCAGAGCTTGAGGACTATGTATATCACGTAATAAACGCGAGGCTGTACAAAGCGCACTCACGGGTACCATTTGATATCTGATACGATTTGGAATTTGCCTTTTGGGCGTGCCTCTTAAGACTTTGACGACGTGTATCTTTCTGGATGTCCGAGAAAGGCACAAAGGACTTCAGACTTTTGATTTTGAGTTTATAGGTCTTTCCCATATATTACTTGTGATAACCTTTATTATCACAAGTAATATATGGGAAAGCTAATAAAGACTGGTAATCAGGGTAATGCTCTAGACAGAGTTCTCGAACAGGATCTCCTACAGCTATTTCTATTAAAGTTTGACAGACCTCATACTCGTCGAGCTTACAAGAACGACATTGTCCAGTTTTTCGGTACAGATGAGGTTGAAACTAGCCAAGTCCGAGAGATAACTTTCGTCGATGTCAACAAACACATCCAAGAGCTCGAAAACTTGGGTCGCAAACCTCGCACCATAAAACGCCGAGTTGCAGCTCTTCGCGGATTCTTTGAGTGGCTTATTGCCCTACAGGTTATTCCGGTAAATCCAGCCCATCGCCAGGTTGTTAGACCGGTGCGTGGTGTTGCGGACAAAGATCGAGTTGTGACATTTCTTACACGAGATCAAGCTGAGACTCTACTGGAAGTGGCCGGTGAACATCCTTTGTCTGGCATACGTGACAAAGCCATGCTTACCGTGATGCTTAACTGCGTTTTACGCCGCTCAGAAGTAGCTGCGATGGACTATGATCATATTGCACGTTTGGGCGATTTCTGGATTCTAAATCTGCCTTATACCAAAGGTGGGTCTGACCAATATGTCAAGCTTCCAGATCACGTGTACACAGAAATTATGATGGTCAAGGAGCACTATGAGCATCGCGATGGTCCGATTTGGCGATCGGTGAGTCACGTAAATAGAGACGGTCGCCTTTCCGCAAATGCTGTGTATGAGGTCGTTCGAAAAAATGCCATAAAGGCTGGTCTCAGCAAGGCCATTGGAGCTCACGCACTGCGACACACCGGTTGCACAATTGCTTTGGAATCCGGAGCAACCCTACAACAGGTACAAGCTCACGCTAGACATAAGAACATCGAGACTACGATGGTCTATGTGCATCAACGAGATCGTCTTAGAAATTCAGCTGCTGATTCGATTGATTTAGGGAAGTAGGTATTGGAAGTTATAATGACCAAGAAGACCAAGCTCATTAACAGCAAAGCTATGGTCAACCAGTCTAGGTATCCGGGGCCCCCCTCCTCCGCCACTCTAAGTTCCTCCTACTAAGGATCCCCGTCTCTTCTTTTGAAAAAACATCAAAATGCAAGGTATTCCCCTACAGGCGGACTAACGAGGTAGTAGTATATTGGTCGCTGAAGTATATCAAATCTACCCATCGCCATGGAAACGTCTTCAGTATCTCATCCCAAAATTCAAGCCTGGCAACAGCGTATCGCCTATTGGGTTGGTGGGCTTTTGCTCTTCGAGACCTTGAGCGGACTATCCATCTATTTGTTGCCTTTTAGCGTTTCAAATCAGTTCATGGTTCTAATTCATACCCTTGTGGGCTTGATTGTATTGCTACCCTTTGCTTGGTATCAGTTTCGACATTGGCGGCAGTATCGAGAAATGCCCCTGACACACATCAAGTTGACGGGTTACTTTGCGATGGTGGCCACAATCGTAGCACTTGTTTCGGGGCTAGTTGTCACATACCAAGCCCTTTTTCAGACTCGAATTAGTTATGCCTGGGATCTTGTACACATCGTCTCAACCTTTGCTCTGGTTGCGGCAGCCCTGCCGCATATTTTGATTATTGTTTGGCGTGATTACAAGGCCCGTGATCATCACATGATTCGTGCCATGTTGGTCGCGGAAAAGAAGTATGGCATAAATCTGTCGTTAATTGTTGCAGGGTTCTTTAGCATGCTGGCTTTGCTCGTATTTGCTTATGAACCGGTCGAGCTAAATAACGAGTTGCCAGATGACTATAACTATCTCTATGGCGAAGACCAGCCTTTCTCCCCCAGCCTAGCGAAAACCAGTACCGGTGAAGCTTTTGATGCTCGATCCTTAAGTGGATCGGCTTCTTGTGGAAGGTCTGGCTGTCATTTGGAGATTCTCGAGGAATGGCAGGTCAGTGCGCACCGTTGGTCTGCAATGGATCCTGCCTTTCGGGCTGTACAGCATACCATGGGTGAACAAAACGGGGCTGAATCCACCCGATATTGTGGTGGATGTCATGATCCCATTTCCCTTTTTGCCGGTACCAAAAACCTGTACCAAGACGATCTGACAAATCCGATTGGCTTTGATGAAGGGGTTTCCTGTCTTGGCTGTCATGCAATTGAGGAAACCGACGTCAAAGGGAACGCCGCCTATACCGTTGTTCAGCCAGACCGCTACTTGTTTGAGTTACGCGAGCACGAAACAGCCAAGAAATTCAGCGATTTCCTGATTCGCGCCTATCCACGCAAGCATACTGAGAGTCTTCAGCGCCGCTTGTTTAAGAGTCCGGAATTTTGCGCAGCATGTCACAAGCAGTTCATTGACGAAGAAATTAACAACGTCGGATGGGTTCAACTTCAGAATCAGTACGACAACTGGCGCAAGAGCCGATGGAATACCCCGGGTGATCCTACAAAAACAGTGGAATGCCGAGAATGTCACATGCCGCTCGTAGAATCTTTTGATCCGGCCAGTGGGGATAATCTGGACTATAACCGCACGTCCAAGGATAAGAAGCACAGGAGCCATCGTTTCCTCGGAGCTAATCAGTTTGTGCCCGCCCATCTCGACCTGCCCGGTGCCGACGAGCAGGTCGAATTGACCGAAAAATGGCTTCGTGGAGAGTTTGAGATTCCGGAAATTGCAGACAAATGGAAAAGCGGACCTGCTGTCCCAATTGAATTACTTGCTCCCGAAAAAGTCCTTGCAGGTGCCGAAGTGGAGGTGCAAGTTGTGGTGACGAATAATAAACTTGGTCACGATTTTCCCACCGGGCCGCTCGATATCATTCAGGCTTGGGTTGAATTGATTGTCACAGACCAGGAAGGGAACCAAGTATTTGCTTCGGGTCGTCGTGATGAGCAGCATTTTATCGAACCTGGCTCATTTATCTTCAAAGCTGAACCTGTGGATCAGTACGGAAACCTAATCGACCGGCACAACCTCTGGGAGATGGTCGGAGTGCGCTACCGTCGCTCGTTGTTTCCGGGTTTTTCAGATCAGGCCAAGTTTACATTTCCTAGTCCCAGCTCAGTTTCAGCAGGCGATCCTTCTGCATCTCTTATGCCGGAGCGCCCTGTTACCGAACTCAATGTCAAAGCGCGGTTGCTATACCGCAAAGTCGACCAATTTTTGCTCAATGATCTCTTTGGTGCGGATTCCGGTATCACTACCCCGGTCTCTGTAATTTCGGAAGATGAAATGGTGATAACTGTGCAGAAGTCACAAGGCGCTTCGAATTAGTCGAGGTCGATACTGGTATATGAGAGAGATAACCCAAGACCAATTATGCTGAATTCTTTGCCTCGCCGAAAACGTCGTTTGCTTTATACGACAGTTTTCGGGGGCTTGTTTTTGATAGTTACCCTGCTCGTCCTTTGGATGCAAGTCTTCGATTCCGAGACTTATAATCCAGGTGAAGCTTTGGAGGGACTTACCAACGATCTCGGTCGCTCACTACCCGATGATTATCCTCGGGTAGAGTTTTCCGATGTTACTCAAGAATCAGGAATCAGCTTTTCGCATTTCGATGGAACACGCACCAGTCAATTACCGGAAGACATGGGTTCTGGGGTCGCCTGGGGTGATTATGACAATGACGGCTGGGTTGACCTGTTTATTGTGAACATGTCTGGTCCACTCACCGAGACAAACGATGGAACATCAACAACGCGGAGCCAACTCTATCATAACAATGGCGATGGCACCTTTACTGAGAAAAGTCGATTAGCAGGTGTGGATTTTCAAGGCTGGGGGATGGCTGCGGCTTGGGCTGACTACAACAATGATGGCTGGCTCGATTTGTTTGTGACAGCTTATGGGCGTTCCGTTCTCTATAGGAACGAAGGCCTTTCAGACTCAGGGCATGGACCTAGCTTTACAGACCAAACTCGAGCCGTTGGCTTGTACGAAGGAGATGGATTCTGGGCTGGCGCATCGTGGGGTGACTATAACAAGGATGGCTGGCTCGATCTATATGTGGCGGGCTATGTGAAATATATTGCAGAGGATGGACAGAAGACATCCTTGCAGTACGATGTCGAGAATCCGGCGAGTCTGAACCCATCCTCTTTTGCACCAGAGCGTAACCTTCTCTATAAAAACACGGGAAAGGGCACCTTTCTGGAAGTTGCGGAATTTGCAGGCGTGGCAAATCAAGATGGACGAAGCCTATCCGCAACTTGGGTCGACCTCGATGAAGACGGCTGGATCGATTTGTATGTGGCGAATGATGTGTCGGACAATGTCCTGTTTCGGAATTTGGGTGACGACACCTTTGAAAACATCAGCCATCAGGCCTTGGTGGCCGATTACCGGGGTGCCATGGGAATCGCGATTGGTGATTGGGACGGCGATTCTGATCTGGACATGTTTGTAACCCATTGGATTGCTCAAGAAAATGCACTTTACAACAACACTCTACGCGGTCCAATAAGGCGACCGTTCTTGCAGTTTATGGATCAAGCCGACAGGTTTGGTGTCGGTCAGATCGCCTTGGACTATATAGGATGGGGCACTTCGTTCTTTGATTATGACAATGATGGGCGATTAGACCTGTTTGTTGTAAATGGCAGTACTTTTCAGAATAGGGAGGAACCACATCTGCTTCGCGGAATGAAGGACCAAGTGTTTTGGAATCGAGATGGGAAAGATGGATTCTATGAGGTGTCTCATGTGAGTGGATCGTATTTCGATACGGAAGAAGTTGGGCGCGGTGGCGCCTTTGCCGACTATGACCAGGATGGTGATTTGGATCTATTCGTAGTCAATCACAATGCGCAGGGGGTCTTGCTTCGCAACGATGCGGACACATCAAACAAGTGGTTGAAGGTATCACTTGAAGGTGTTCAGAGTAATCGTTCAGCTATAGGTGCGCGACTCCGCTTGGTCGCAGCTGGGGAAACCCAGATCCGGCAACTGGGCGCCCAGAGCTCATATTTATCGCAAAATATGATGAGCGAACATTTTGGCTTAGGAGATCACACACTGGTGGATACCTTGGAGGTGATCTGGCCCAGTGGGCTGATCCAACGTAGCTATAAGGTGGAGGTCAATCAAACCCTAAACATTATTGAAGGCCGGGAGGATTGACATGAGAAAGCCCGCAGCCATTCTTGCCGCCGTTTTGCTTATTCTTTTTGCTATTGTGGCACTGATGAAATCGCGTTCTGAAAGCATGGACATGCCCAGAGAAAAGGTGGTCACGTCGCAAGTGGATGAAACGGAAGAACAACGTTTCTGGCGCTCTTATCGGAGGGCCACTGATTTTCGATTGGCTGGGCAGCTGGAAGAAGCAGAGACTGCCTATCAGGATGCTTTACAGCGCAATGCAACACACGAGGACGCACTCTATTACATCGGAAATGTGCAGCGGGAATTGGGAAGGTTTACTGCGGCCCGGGCGGCCTGGGAAAAACTGGTGCAAGTCAATTCGGGTAGCACACGGGCCTTCGCTCAACTCGGGTACCTGAGCCTGTGCGAGGACGACGACGCACTCTTCGATATAGATGCAGCGGAAGAGGCATATACGAGTGCTATGGCCCTTAATAAGGAAGAAACAGCCCCGATATTGCGCCTAGGTCAGGTTGCCCTGATGCGAGGTCATCTCGAGAAAGCCCGTTCTTATTTCGAGGCTGTGACCGCGTCCAATTTCCGAAGTGCCGAGGCACATGTTCTCAATAGCTACATAGCCTGGAAACAGGGTTCTCCGGAACGAGCTGTAACACTTTTTACCTCTGCAGTCGAACAGGTAAAACCACAGCAAAGTCCAGAAGGTCTATCCGGTGAGGGCGACACAAAGAAGGGTCTGTCGCCTCTTGTGTCTTCCAGCACGGTGTGTGAGGTTTTCAGACCCTTCACAGATGGACTTGACGCTATTCATGAGGCAAACTTAAAAACGGAAATGATCCAGCGATTTCTGAAGCTCGATGCCATGCTCGACAAAAAGCGCTAAGCCGTCGATTCTCGGACCACTCAATAGAAGCTTTCGACAAGATCAATTAATGACCAGATCTAATTTGTATTTTCTGGATATCCATTCCAGCTAAACCAATTGCGGAGATTGCCCAGTATCTATTATGCGGGCAGGCTCGAATCAGGTCGTGATCAAAACAGTGCAGCTCAGACATCCTCTTGAGGAATTTTACTTTGATGAAAGTCAAAGTCAGGACTATTCAATTAAAATCGCTTCACAATGAATCGAAGCGTAGTGAACCTAATTGACAAGCACCCTTCCTCTAGTCGATGGCTCTTTGTAGACCTATTTCGATTCTGCGCTGTCGTTCTAATGATTCAGGGACATAGCTTTCATGCTCTACTGGACATAAGCTATCGGACGGAAAATTGGTTTGGCTACCACAGTTTCTGGCATGGATTCACGGCACCGATGTTTATGTTTGCGTCTGGCGTCGCCTTTGGCATCGCGACTACTAGAAAATGGTCGATTCACACGACCTGGGGATCGGTCCCAAGGGACAGAATAATTCGTTATGTGAGTCTTCTTTTAATAGGATATTTTCTCCACCTACCATTCTTCTCGCTCAGTAAAATTCGATCTCATGCCACTCCAGAGTTGTTCGACAAGCTCTTTAGCTTTGACGCACTTCATCTTATAGGCTTTAGTTTGCTCTTGCTACAGTTGGGGGTTCTGCTTCTGAAGCGGAAACGAGTATTGCTCTCGTTCGTGGTGTATCTAGTGCCAGTGCTTCTTGCAATCAGTCCTTTCATTTGGCGTAACGCACCGAACTTCTCGATCTCGCCGATTTTTGAAGCGATGCTCTCATCAAACACGGGATCGCAATTTCCAATATTTCCGTGGTCGATCTATGTCTTTGCTGGATTCCTCGCGGCATTCTTTCTTAGACCAGACTCTAATCAGCAACCCCCGCTTCAGAGACTAAGATGGCTCTTAATAGTGGGACTTTCTTTAATCGTTGTTGCCGGCGCCATTTCACTTTTCGATGGTGGCCTACCCGGTCGATTTTCTAAGGGGCCTCTCGGATTTGGGCATGAGTATTTTGGAAGTATGCATTGGAACGTCAACCCATTAGTAGTCTTGTTTAAGTCCGGATTTTTACTCGTTTTTCTCGTCCTTCTTTTTTTGTTAGAGTCAGGATTAGGTCGAAAGACATCTCGTGTTTTGTCGTGGATTCAAAAGGCCGCAAATCAAACTCTCGCGATTTATGTTTTCCATCTGATGTTGCTCTATGGTTCGCCGCTCAATCTTGGTTTCAGATACCTCGTCGGTCCCAACCAAATGTCACTTTTGCATACAAGTTTATTTACTCTCCTGTTTACTTCCGCGATGCTAGCATTTGGCGTCGCTTGGAATTATTTCAGAAAAAACAGAAGTATTCCAGATAGGGCGATTAAAGTAATTGTGAGTCTAGTCTTGTTATATCTATTCTTAACTAATCCCTTCTGATGTCACAGCACTATGATCTTGTCGTCGTGGGAGCTGGACACAACGGGCTTGTTTCAGCCGCCTACCTCGCAAAACGAGGACTAAAGGTCGCTGTCTTGGAGAAACGTGATATTGTTGGTGGAGCAGTTTCCACTAGGGAGCTAGTACCGGGTTATCAGTTCGATCTTGGCGGAAGCGCTCATATTCTTATTCGATTAACGCCCATCATCGAAGAACTTGAACTAGACAACTTCGGCTTGGAGTATATAGAGGTCGACCCTTTGTTCTATTCTCCCTTTTTAGATGGAAGCGAGTTTTATATATATCGAAATCTAGAGAAGACAGTCGATCACTTGGAGTCTGTATTTCCTGGTGAAGGTTTGGCCTATCGTAATTTCATAGACAAATGGGCGCCATTTGCTCAGGCTGTCAGAGAGTCCTTTCTTCAAGCGCCCTCTCCTCTATCCCTAAAAAGGACTTTCGATTCAATTGACCGACCGTCTCCTCTCGCTATTTTGAATGCGGTTCGTAAACCCTATGGCAAGCTGCTAGACAAGTATTTCCATAGTGAAAAGTTGAAGACTCAAATGGCATGGATGGCAGCCCAATCTGGACCACCGCCATCAAGGGCTATGACAGGCCCATTCGTTTTATGGCATCCGCTTTATCACGTGGGGGGAATGGCTCGTCCAAAAGGTGGCTCTGGAATGTTGACCCAGGCGCTTGCCAGATGCGTAGAACATCACGGTGGAGAAGTTCTTACGGGGGCGGATGTCAATCAGATTTCAGGAAATTTGACCGAAGGATTTGATATTCATTTCAATGAAGATGATAAAATTAGCTCGGATAAAGTCCTCTGCGCGTCACACATTAGAACCACGCAGTCTTTTTTCGAAGGCCGAAAACTAGGACGCCCAATCAAGGATAAAGAGATTGGAAATGGATTTGGTGCCATACTTCGTTTGGCCCTTTCAAAGCCGTTGAAATACGAGGCTAGCAGCAGCAACGATTCAAGAGTGGCCATGCAACTCCTTTGCGAGAATAGAAACCAGATTGATAGATCCTATACCGAATACAAAAGAGGTCGCCCCTCCTCTTGTCCCCCAATCGTTGCCATGTCATTTTCTGCTGTAGACCCAAGTCTATGCCCACCTGATTGCGAAGCACTTTGGCTTTGGGCCCAGTACTTCCCTTACAACATGAGTTCGGGTTCGTGGGAAGACAGAGCAGAGGAAGTAGAAGATATCATTCTCAATCAATTCGAAAAATATGCACCTGGTACACGGGACAGTATTGTCGGCTCGCTTTTTCAACACCCGAAGTGGCTCGAGGACAATCTTGGTTTACATCGAGGAAATGTCATGCACCTAGAAATGAATGTCTCCAAAATGTTCTTTCAGCGTCCCCGAATAGGAATGTCCTCCTACCGAAGCCCGCTTCCTGGCGTGTATCTTACTGGTGCAAGTACACATCCTGGAGGTGGAATAATGGGGGCATCAGGATACAATAGTGCACGGATTATTTTAGACGACATAGAAAATGAATCAAGAAAGACGTCTTCGCCCAGAAGCTAGGTCCCAATATCTGTTCCAAAAACCATAAATGTCCTACGCACTATTTCTCGGCCTTTTTCTAATACTACCCATAATTGGATTGGGTTATTGGACCATTCGTCGCAGATCTAAAATTCCGCTTAGCAATAAGCGAATAGGATATTCTCTAGTATCAATTAGCTCAATTGCATTTATCTATACCATTCCGTGGGATAACTACCTCGTATATCGCGGAATTTGGTGGTCTCCACAGGACAGAATCATCGGGAAAGTAGGCTTTGTCCCCATTGAGGAATATTGCTTCTTCATTCTTCTTCCTTTGATGGTTTCTCTGCTGATTTTAGTAAAATTGAGTTATCGAAAGGAAATATTGCCGTCTGTCCGATCGGGATCTGATTTATTGATTGTTTGGCCAGTGCGAATTCTATTGAGCGCTCTCTTTGGACTTGGTGTCTTTTTCCTTTTCCTAGGAGAAAAACATCTCTACGCAGGGCTTCTTCTGTCATGGGCAACACCCATAATTCTAGGTTTGACCATATGGAAAAGTAGCGTACTCTATGAGAATGCAGGTACACTGCTCTTCAGTTTGACAGTCTCGACGATCTATTTTTGTCTAATCGATCTGCTAGCTCTAAACCAAGGGATTTGGACTATTGTTGAGCAGTATTCTCTTCCTCTTCTACTCTTCGGACTGCCTATTGAGGAAGCATTGTTCTATTTTTTGACCTCTCTGTTGAGTTGTTACGGCTTTCTTCTTTTTCTGAATATTTGGAAGCTGTATAACGTGGATTCTAATTTCAAGGTCAACTAAGTGAATCAAAGAAGTCGTCTTGTAGACGCTGCACTTCTTCTAGTCGCCCTCATTTGGGGGTCAAATTTCGCGATAACAAAAGGAGCTCTTGCAGAGATTCATCCTACAGTATTCAATGTGCTTAGGATTGCTTTTTCGCTTGTATTTCTTTCGGTCGTTATGTTTGCAACCGAGGGCTTTTCTCTCAGAAATATTTTTCCAAAGAGAAAGGGCATAGGACGATTCTTAAGTATTGGTTTCGTTGGAAATTTTCTATTCCAGATGTTCTTTATATATGGACTATTCCATACGACAGCGGGTAATGCGGCTCTATTTGCAGCCACTGCACCAGTATGGACAGCTGTAACTGGCAAGGTAACCGGGCAAGAGACTGTCTCATCTAAAGTCTGGCTTGGAATATTAATCACCATCATTGGAGCTGCAGTAATCGCCTTTTTTAAGGATGGAGGTCTTTCTTTCTCAAGCAATACTCTTTTTGGAGATGGCATAATTCTGCTTAGTGCCATGTCATGGGGCTGCTATACTTCACTTTGCCGTCCCTATTTGAAAGAGCTTAGTCCCAACCGCCTGGCTCTTAATGCCTTTCTGCCAATCTATCCGCTCCTTGTCCTGGTATCGATTCCCTATTGGCCCGGCACTCAGTTCCTAATGGATATGTCTACCGGTCTTTGGGCAGCGATCGTGTTTTCTGGTCTCTTTAGCACCGGCCTAGCCTATGTATTGTGGAACTGGGGAATCAACAGAGTAGGGCCCTCACAAACGGCTGTTTATGGAAACGTTGTTCCGATTATTGCGATCGCAATCGGCTACTTCTATTTAGCTGAGCAAATCCAAATAGAGCAGATCTTTGGCGGTGCACTCATTCTGCTAGGGCTGATGACCGCGAGATCAGCAAAGACTAAAAAACCTTAGCTATTTTTTAAAAGCGAGTCCTCGAGACTAGCTTTTAAAATTGGGGCTACATTTTCTACGCGAAATATATTGAGCGTGTTTTTTGCATTCTCAACGATCGAATTTCCCTCAGGAAGATTAAGTAGATCATTAATTGACGAAGCAACAATATCAGGGTCTCTGCTAGACACGCAAATCCCGCAGGCATTTGACTCAAAGAATTCAGACAGAAAGTACTCTTCTGGACAGTGAACAAGAACCTTAGTGTTCGAAGCTAAATACTCACAGGTCTTCGTTGGGAAAATAGTTGACATCTCATCCGAATGGATGGTGGTTTCGTCAGGCCAAGAAAGACCAAGGATTAATATGCTTGAGTCCCTCAATGCCTTCAAATAATCCTCTCGTTCAGGAAAGAATACGATCTCTATGCTTTCTATGTCGAAACCGAGCTTTTCGTGATAATTTGCATCCTTTGTTGTCGAAATCTTAAGCTTCAGGCCCAAGGCGCTACAAGCTTCAGCAATTCTCTTAATTGCCGCAGTATTGATATCGTACAGATCACCACAAAACATAACACTAGTTTGCTTGCTGGAACCAGAGTCTTCAAGGTCATCTGTTTCTGGATAGGTGTGGACTAGACTAATCGCGTCTTGCGAATATTTTCTTTTGAAAAGCGACTTCATGCCATCACTCATGACAAATATCTTCTTCGCTGAGCTAAAAAGCCTGTTCTGAATCTTTCGCGCAAGCTTCCGGTCGGACTCATCTTTTTGAGTTTCAACCAAGGTATCGTGCAAATACGGGAATACGGGCACGCCAATTAATTCAGCAGCGTCCATAGCGCAGGACATTAGGAAGAGATCCGGATATACAGCAACGATAGCGATAGAATTACTAGCTTTGGCTTCAGCCGCGATTCGTTTTACCACTCTCGGTCTTCCAAACTTCTCTTTGACAAGATTCAGACGATGTGAAAAACCAAAACGCCGATATACAATCTTCCTCTCCACTTTGAGTTGAGCATCCCTAATCTTCTCAATCGGCCATTTTGTACTGAGCAGTGTTAGGCTGTTAGGATCAAAATAGTTGAGTAAATTCGCCATCACGATCGAGCTTCCGCCTGTTGATGGCGGAAAAGAAGAGCTAACTACTGAGATATGCCCGTGATCGCACAGGGCGGGTTTGGATGCCATTGGCTGATTTCTTGTGCATTCTTCCGTCGAACGGAAAGGTGGTATGATAAGGATCAAGAATCCGCCTTGGAAGCCTGACTAGCAAGAAGATGTGAACATTCACTTAAAAAGAAATTATTCTTCTGGACTTGGAGGTTCGGGGACATGCTCTTGGCTTTGCTCTATTTCGACTGTGTTTTCTACAGCGTCTATAGCCTCTTCCTCCTCCACTCCGATCTGCTTCTTTAGTCGACCTCCAATCTTATCGCTTATGCTCTGAGCCGATGGCCAAAAACGTTTCGCAAAGCTCCATGTGATAGGGGCTACAGCCTCGACTGCTGGATACAATGCAGACTCTTCCTTTTGCTCGTTCGAAGGTATATTTATCTCCGACAATGGAATCATGACAATGGATATCACGAGGGCCGCTTTCAAAGCGCCGAGAAGGCCTCCACTAAATTTGTCTATGAAACCCAACTTCATACTTTTCATGAGGTATGAGATAAACTTTGTCAAGAAGTGGACAATCAACAGCAATACCAAAAAGACCGTCACAAATCCTAAAGCCGGAGCAAGTGAACTGTCAACTCCAAGGATTTCAGAGACGATATCGCCCACGACGTTCATGAGCTGTAAGCCCATCATGAAAGCGACAAGCATACCAAATATCTGTGCGACTTCTTTAATAGCTCCTCCTTGGAATCCTCGCCACATGCCAAGTCCAAGAACCACTAATACAACAATGTCTGTATAACCCATCTGAAAAACCTAGTTTGAGA
Organism: Rhodothermales bacterium; assembly: GCA_965250215.1. Lineage (GTDB taxonomy): Bacteria > Bacteroidota > Rhodothermia > Rhodothermales > DATKEJ01 > CBDFNN01. Next base: position 2,682,294 of record CBDFNN010000004.1, read on the forward strand.
GTAGTTGCCGAACAGCATTCTGGACTACCGATCCATCTGCCTTTCCTTTCAATTGGCCCATGGCGGTACCCATAACTTTGCCCATGTCCTTCATGCTTTCCGCTCCGGTTGCAGCGATAACGCCTCGCACAGTTTCAAGAACGGCTTCTTCTGACATAGCTTCCGGAAGATAGGTCAAGAGAATATCGAGCTCTGCTTGTTCAGATTGGGCAAGCTCCTCCCTCCCTCCTGTCTGATACATTTCAATCGACTCCCGTCGCATTTTGGCTTGCTTGGTAATAACTGAAATAAGTTCGTCTTCAGCCATTTCATTGCCATTTGTTCGAAACTCGATTTCTCGCTTCTGGAAAGCGGAAATTACGGATCTTATCGTGCGAAGTTTGACATCATCGCGCGCTTTCATCGCCAGCTTTAGCTGGTCCTTCAATGCTTCTATTGTCATCGTCTAAATTTAGAAGGCGAGTCTCACAGCTAACAATACAAGTCCTCCTTGCATTGCACCGAGAGCAGCACCAGCATATCGATCGTACTTTAATATATCGGGCCGGAGTGCCGGGTCCGTAATATCAACGTACTCATCGTATAGACGATCAGCTTTGAATTTATAATGGATCGACAATCCCGCAGCAATGGCGGTACCCGCCATTATAGATGCCGTTACGAGTTTGCCTCTCACAGGTTGCGGTTTCCGCTTGAAGGCCTCCAGGCTAACCTCTCCGTCTGTATCTATAACAGTCAGTATCACGTTTGTATTTCCGTGTTCTACCCTCTCCAAAACGCGATCTTCATATCCTGATTTAGAGAAACTCAATCTCCCCTCGAATATGTCAGCCGAGGTATAGATGAAAGGTGTCACTCCTATTTCAACTCCCTCTTCATTTCTAACTTTAGCTCCCATAGGAAAAGAATTGAATCGATAAATGTTGGGAAATAGCAGTTCTATCCTTAAAGAATCTCCAGCGACAATTTTTACAATCTTGCTGGGTTTTGGTGAGTCCCAAGAGGCAATGTCCTCGTGCCGAATGACACTTATGCTTGTACGACCAACTGGAAGCGAAAAGAATGAACCATCAGCATCACCGAGATATAGTGTATCTGCGTAGACCGCTACATGATCAGCATTGCTCGTTACAGTAATGAAGCCGGACCCGCTCTGAGCGACGAGAATTTGAACGGAAGAAAGGAGAGCAAAGAGTATAAACAAACTAATTTGTCGCATTTACTCCCTGTTGTGTCGAAAACCCATAAACGTATTTTGGTTCGCTCATTACCACCAAGATTTCACCGGCAACTAATTGTGCCGACTTTATTCTCCCGCGGAGTCTCTCATTCCAAACTATCTCACCTGTCGTTCTATCTAAGAGATAAAGCTCTCTAGCCGTTGTACCGACTGATATGTAGTCCTTCATAATTAAGGGCGCAGAGACTATTGCGCCATCAAACTGCGTCTCCCACAGAAGCTTCCCCGACCCAGGATCAAAAGCTCGAATAAAACCATCGGTTGAGCCAACGACTAACAATCCCTTGACGATGCTCGGAGCACCAAACTTTACAAGATCACTTGCAGATTTATAGGTCCACTTCCTTTCGAGGCTAGCTACTGAGTAAGCAGTAAACTGACCATGATATCCTGGAACGAATAGTACGTCACCAATAACGGCGATATTGTTATATACAGGTTGGCCGTGCTTAGCCGTATCAAGCAGTGCACCTGTAGTTGGATCAAGTATGCGAATTACTCCATCACTGTCAGCAAAGATGCTCTTTCCCTGAGTCAATACTGGTGCTGAGTAATAGCCAGCGACGGAATCTGGTAGATAACTCCAATTCTCGTCCCCATTTATAGTATTCAAACTGAAGATTTTACCTTCGATGTCCGAGGTAATAACCGACTTTTCATAGGCAATGAGACCTCCCTCAATTGGCGGTCCATTATAAGACCAAGTTTCTCTACCTTGGGCGAGATTGTAAGATTTAAGTACAGTCTTACCCCAGGCATTTGGAACAATCAAGTGTCCCTCGTGATGAACAGGCGAGGCTTCAATTGAATTCCCAAAACCCTGTATGGCGACGCGCTTTCCATCACTTGCTCGAAGGACATGAACCTCTCCTTTCCTATTTCCTAAATATATATTTCCGTCGATCAGAAGGGGCGAACTATCCGAAAAACCAGCGGTCGCGTTGTAGGTCCACGCTAACATTAGTGGCAGTGTGACATTAGCATCGGTAGCTGAGTTGGTTCTTGTTTGATTCCCGCCATCGGTTGTCCAATCACCCGATTGGACAATGGGTTGCTGGTTAAACCTGAGTGGAGAGCAGCTTGATATTGCCGCAGCAGCGAAAGCAATAAGTAGAAAGCGAATTCGGCCCATTAGAAATCCCAACCAAAGAAGAACTGTGTAAATCGATCTTTCTCAAAATTGTCAAGACCTCCATCGAAACGATATCCAATATCATAGCGCAGAACAAAACCGCCGAATAAATTCAATCGGAATCCTAGTCCTGAGGATCCGATTGTTCTTCCGGTAAAAATATTCTGCTCTTGGGTACTGTATTCAAAATTCCAGGCGTGTGCAGCGTCAAAGAATAGCGCTCCTCGAAGATTAGCAATCCCTAACGGGGCAATTAAAGGCACATACAGACCTGGTCGGTTTAATATTGGGAAGCGAAGTTCCTGTGATGTGAACCACATCTTTCTTCCTCTGACTTTCCAAAGCGGGTATCCTCTGAGGTCCCAACTGCCACCGAGTATAAAGAGCCGAGCCTCACGACCCTTGTTGTAATTCCCAAGGAATCTAGAGGCAAAAGTTACGTTGTCCCTTATACGAAGGTAGTGTCTAACATCACCAATCAAGGTGAAGTAATTAACATTGGAGTTTTTGACATCCGTCGTATATGCCGCCGTCAAAGCAGCCCGCCAACCGTCTATGGGACCGTTGTAGTGATATAGGGCATTGTCATGTTTGAATGACACCGAATTTGACAAAAGGACCGCCTGTCTGCTGATGTTTCCGATCGGAATATCTTTGCTGCTATGTGCCAATTGAGTTCCAAACTCAACTCTCGAAAATTTGGAAAGTGGGTAGCTTATTGCTCCGGCACCTCCCATCAGAGATTCCCAGAAGAACGGAAAAGTCTGAGAGGCGTCGGGATCTGTAATATCGTAGCGCCAGCCAGCGTGCCTGAATATTCCGTAGGATGTATTTGTCCGCCTGTTCAGTTGTAATCTAGAAATTCCGAATGACAAGCCTCTTAGAAAATTATCTGTTCCTTGAGAGGATGAATAGAGAACAACTTGCCAATAGTCGTCACCTAACATGTCTGAGAACGCGAGAAAGGCGCCTCCAGATGTCCCCCATATTGCATTCTGGCTAAGCTCTGTTTGAGCAAGATCGAGGTTGTATTTCTTCTCATATGGTAGATTAGAAACGCCTTCGGCCTCGCCTACTTTTTCGAAATTCCATGGGGAACCAACTTTCGAGAAATTGAAAGTCTCCGTTTTTTTGGAATCCGCTATGAGATCATCCATATCTCCCATCGATCGGACAGAAAAGCGAAAATGCTCGAAACTTGTAAAGACCAATTTGTCATCCTCCGTCCAAATTGGGTCGTATATAGCAGAGGTAACATTGGACAATTGGTAAGCTACTCGGCGGGCTCCATGAGGTCTAGAACCAGTGTGCCCAGCAACCAGACCCACGGACGCTATATCGCTGTCACCAATACTCTCCTCTTCAACTGGGACAACCCAAACGTTTTGCGCGTCGTTCTTTCCTGTCTCGTCCGGCTGAGTGCTCGTAAACATCACCATCTTACCATCGGGACTCCAAGTCGGCGAAAAATCATGCCGTTTGCCAAAGGTCAGATATCTTATGCCTCCCGTTTCGAGGTCCATGAGAAAAAGATTATATGCGTCGCTCTTTCCGAGAGAGGTTCTATCGCTGGAGAAAACGATCGTTGATCCGTCGGGGCTCCAACTCGGCTCTTTATCATCGTAGTGATCTGTGGTTACCTGACTCAATATCTCGTTCTCCAAATCAAAGATGTATAGATCTGAGAACCCACTCTTGTCGATAGACGAGAATGTTAATTTTGTCCCGTCTGGATTCCAGCTCGGCGAATATACCGCAACTAGATTTTCAAATTCATAAGTGGCTTCGAAAACACCTGTCTCTACATTGTGAACATGTATTACGTCACTTTCTCCGGATTTCGTGACAAAAGCAAGCCGTCCATCTACTGTCAGATCCATTTTACTTTCGAAAAAATGAAATGACTCAAACTTGTTGCTTCTCTCCCCCTCAATAACCACCTCAGGTTTCTCAGTTGGTGTATAGTTGGAGTCTATCTTGACCTTAAAGAGGTTGGTATAGCCATTCCTATTTCCAACATAATAGATTGCTTGGGTACCGTCCTCATGTTTGAAATGGACAGGCTTTGCACTGAATCCAGCAATGGAGATACCCTCAGATATCAAAGAAGAGAGCTCCATTTCTTTTAGATCTTCGTAATAGCTATTTCGTAACCAAATCTCCCATTTTTTAGCAACATCACCAAAATGTTCATGAACAGTGATCTCGATGGTCTTCTTAAAATTGGGATTCTTCCAGAAGTTTTCCATGAGTTTGAGGATTTTATCCTCACCGTATGTGTCTGACAGGAATTTGCATATTGCCTCTCCCTGTTTGTACATGAGATATGTCCCGTTGATACGATAGATGTTGTCGAGTGGTGCCAAGAAGTTCGACGTTATCGCATCTCTGATCATCATATTGTGCTGATAATCCGGTTCGCCAGACCAATATTCTGCTAACCCTTCTGTGAACCACAGAGGTAGAAATCTCTCCGTTGGTTGCCTGTGATCATATAGGACCCTCGTGACTTTGGCGTGGGTGAAGACATGCACCAATTCGTGCCGAATGACTCTCTTAAACCTATGGACATTTCCGTTGGCTGGGATTACAACTCTTCCCTTTAAGAATTCGAAAAATCCCCCAACCCCGTCGGGTATAAAGTTCTGGATGACGTTTGTCTGCTTAAAATGCAGATTTGAGGAGTAGAATATTATCGGTACTCGTCGATTGAGAGAAGTAGCAAATTTGCTCTCAAGTTCTTCGTAGGCCTCCTCCGCAAATCCGGCTCCAATTTCTGCGAGCTCACGCATTTCTGGGTAGTGAAAAATATCGAAGTGCTTCGTCTTTAGTACCTCCCAATCAAAATCCTCATACTGGATTTTATTTCGGCCGAAATGCGTTCCGTACTGAGCCATAGACTCTGTTGTAGAGAACATCAGTAAGACGAGAAAAAGGACTAGTTTTCTAAGTTTTGACACTGAATTCAGGCGTGATACACGACTTTTAATTTCGATAGAAACCTAAGCAAAAAGATCCACTCGATGTTATAATGCTTGAGGCAAAAATTAGTGGCTGAATTGTGTTATGCTAAATGAGACTCGTTTTAGAAGTGCCCCGTACCTGTGTCCATCTCACAATTCAATTTGAAAATTTTCTTTAGTTCCTGTCTACTTCACTTATCGTCTTAATTCAGATGTTGTATTTCTAGCCAAGCAGATCTTATGAAATCGATTGTACTAAACTCACCCAGAACTCTCAGATTGCAGGAATGCGGAAGGCCCCGAGATTTGCAAAAGGGCGAGGCATTAGTCAGGACTCTCTCCGTAGGTATTTGTGGCACCGATTATCATGCATTTAATGGCGACTTTCCGTTCATGGAATACCCAAGAGTGCTGGGACATGAACTATGTGTCGAGGTACTGAAAATTGTCGACGGTTCAGATAGCGAATTGTCGGCAGGCGACCGTTGTGCCGTTGAGCCTTATATAAACTGCGAAGAGTGTCTCGCATGTCGGGTCGACCGTTACAATTGCTGCAGCAACATGAAGGTCATAGGCATACACAGCGATGGAGGAATGCGAGAACAATTCGTTCTGCCAATTAACAAGTTGCACCCCTCAAACGATATCCCAATAGATCATGCCGCAATTGTGGAGATGCTGGCTATCGGCGCACATGCCGTAAGACGCGCTGATTCTCTCGCCGGCAAATCCGTCTTAGTAGTTGGCCTGGGACCAATTGGGCTTGGAGTTGCAAATTTTGCAAAAATTGCTGGAGCCAAGGTCGCAGTGACAGATCGAGTGAGCTCGAGAACGGAATTTGCTAGTACTGAGCTTAACTTGACTGGTCTGCAAAGCGATAATTTGTCCGAAGGTGTACAAGACCACTTTGGAGACTTGCCTCAAATAGTATTCGATGCGACGGGTAGCTCAAACGCAATGACAAATTCTTTTTCATTGGTCAATAACTCGGGACAGCTAATATTTGTCGGTCTGGTTAGTGGCAGGATTAATTTTGAAAGTCCTCTGTTCCACAGTCGCGAAATGACTTTGAAGTCATCTCGCAATGCCACTGATAAAGATTTTCGATACGTTCTCGATACTCTTCGAAACGGGCAGACCCGCGTTGAAAACTGGATCACACATCATTCGAGCCCCGAGAAATTACAAGGTGATATCGAAAATTGGATAGACCCAAATTTTGGTGTAATCAAAGGAGTCTTAAATTTCGCCTGAACGAATGCCTCAGAAAGTGCTCTGGGGCAAATATTTCTCTAGTGATTAATAGATTCCTTTCTCAGTCAGCCAGTCTTCGGTCAGTTTATAGATGCTATCAGAGTCGACGCATTCCAGACTTTTCTCAGCCAATTGAATAGCCTCTTTTTTGTCCAAGGATCGGAGTACACGTTTTACGTCAGGCAGGCAGACAGGAGCCATGGACAGATTCTCTATCCCAAGCCCGATCAATATTGCAACGGCCTCCACCGACCCAGCCATCTCGCCGCAAATGCTTATGTCTTTGCCAGCCTCTTTTGCTGATTCTACGGAATACTTTACTAATTGAAGCAGGGCTGGATGCAGAGATCGATATATTCCAGACACGAGGTCATTGCCACGATCAACAGCCAGAACATATTGTGTAAGATCGTTCGTTCCGAGTGAAAAGAAATCGACGTAGGGTGTAAACTTTTTCACCATTAGACAGGCAGATGGGACTTCGAGCATCATGCCAAAAGGCAGGTCTTCATCAAAGTCGATCGCTTCTCCTCTGAGTTCTTCCTTGCATCTATTCAGGACGGCAAGAGTTTCCCTTATCTCGCCCACATTTGTCACAAAGGGTACGAGAAGTTTGACAGGTCCATGTGCAGAGGCCCGCAAAATGGCTCTGATCTGCGGAATCAATAATTCTTGTCTTTCCAATAGAACCCGGATGCCTCTCCATCCCAAAAATGGGTTCTTTTCACGATGTCCCATTGGTAGCATTTTGTCACCACCAATATCTAGGAGGCGAATCGTTACCGGACGACCCTCCAAATCTGAAAGAAGAGACTTATATGCACGTACCTGCATATCCTCATCAGGAAAGCGAGAGCGTCCTAGGAAAAACATTTCGGTTCGCAAAAGACCTACGCCTTCTAGTCCATAGGTTATTGTTTGAGCGATATCTCCTGTTGCGGAGATATTGGAGAGCAAGACAATGTTGGTACCATCCAGTGTTGTCGAAGGCAAGGGAATAATCGCCTTGCCAGCCTCAACGCTGTCTTGATGCTCTGAGGCTAGCCTCTCATATCGATCAATTGTCTCTGAGCTAGGGTTTGTGATGACTTTCTTCCCAGGTCCATCGATGATTATCACATCTCCATGGGTAACCATCTGAGAAAGATTGTGAGTACCAACTATGGCCGGAATACCAAGACTCCTTGCTGTAATTGAAACATGAGACGTTTTTCCTCCAAAATCCAGGGCGAAGCCTAACATATTCCGCCTGCTAAAAAGGATAACGTCGGCGGCAGTTAAATAATCAGCGACAACAATAGAGTGCAGTTCTATTTTGGAGTAGCCCTTCCTATCCTGAAGGTGTCTAATAATTCGATGCTGCACGTCAGCCATATCTTCAGCCCGCTCCCGAATATACTTTGATTGACTGAGCTCCATCCTGTGTCTATGATGACTCATCACAAACTGGACAGCAAAATCGGCTGTGTGTTTATCCGTGGAGATATTTTCGATGACTTCATCGAAAAAGGAAGGGTCCCTAAGCATTAAAAGCTGAGCTTCGAAAATGGAAGAACTCTCTTGTCCTATCTTTTCAAGGGCGACAGCTTCTATTTTTCTTACATCCCTCTCGGACCTTTCAATGGCAGAGATGAATCTTTGAACTTCAGATTCCACCTCGTCGTCTTGCACAACTTCTCTCTCCGCCTCGAATCCTTCTCTGGAATAGAGATGGACTGGACCAATAGCAATGCCAGGAGCAACAACTACGCCTTCGAATACCTTTTCTGTGTTTTCTATCTCAGAGAGCTTTGACAATACTGATTATTTGGTTACGACCGGTCGGAAGTGTTTGGTAAACTAAAGGACTCGATGGACAGTGATTCGTCCAATGGAAACGCAAGGTATCAAAGACAAGTGAGTGGCTTACTCGTCAGGCAGATCGCCAATCTCCTCTCCAAAACCATCTGCAAATATCGAAGCAATAGCGTCAGCCGCTTCCTCCTCGTTTTCTCCATCGAATTGGATGGTCAAAGTAGCACCTTGTTCTGCCGCAAGAGTCATCACTCCAATAATACTCTTGCCATTTATCTCATAGCCATCCTTGATGATATAAAATTGGCATTTTTTAAATTTTGCCGCGGCTCGGACAATCATGCTGGCTGGTCGTGTATGAACGCCTGCCCGGTTTACGACGGTAACTTCTCTGGAAACCATTCTATCTTAATCTGCTTTGGAGTTGTTCTGCAACAATAGCTAATCCATCTCTAGCCGGAGAGCCAGGAAGATCTGACAATCTATCGATTGCTTTGGAATAATTTTCTAGAGCCAATTTTTTTGTGATCTCCAAGACTCCCAGCCGTTCAAATAAATCCCTATACGAGTCGATCTGATTTTCTTGAGCGCCTGTGCCTGTAAAAAAGGCCTCCATCATCTCTTTGTCTTCTTCCGTGACAGCTAGCTCTCGGGACCTTAGACTGAGGTATGTCTTCTTACCCTCAAGCAGGTCACCACCAATGGGCTTTCCCCACTTTGGATCTTCAGAGGTCAAGTCCAGCAAATCATCCTGCAACTGGAATCCCCTACCGAGAAATCGTCCAAATTCACTCAGGGTATTAATCGCTTTCTCACCAGCATTGACTATAACCGGTCCAGAACTTGTACAAAATTCGATAAGTGCCCCTGTCTTGAAGGAGATCATTTTTAAATATTCATTCAAGTTTACGTCTGAACGATTTTCGAAATCTGAGTCAAGGGCCTGACCTTCACAGAGCCTCTGTACCATTTCATCAAATAGCAAATTCAATGCCGACTTGTTTGAGGTCTGACATTCATGAATCTTCCGATAACTCAGGGCCATCATCATGTCCCCACTCAAAATCGCCACAGCATCGTTCCATTTATTATGGACGGATTGCCTGCCACGTCTCGATTCTGCGTTGTCCATTATGTCATCATGGAGAAGCGTAAAGGTGTGAAATATTTCTGAGGCCAGGGCAGCTGGCATGGCCTTCCTATAATCATCAGAAAAGACAGCGTAGGATAGCAAACACAATATCGGTCGAATCCTTTTTCCACCGGGAGCCAAGGAATACTTGATGGGGCTGTAAAGGGATTCTGGAAGATTTGGCATTTTCAGATCATCGAGCGCTGTGTCGATCTCTTGCCGATAAAATTGAATAAGGTCTTTGGCTGTGTCAGCCATTGTCTACCTCAATATGTGGCTCCACAGCTGCCACTATTGAATCAAAGACATTATCGATATCTCCGACGCCGTCGATAACCTTCACGAATCCCTTTTCTTCATAGTAATTCCGAACCGGTTCAGTCTGGTTCCGATAAACGACCAGGCGTCTTCGAATTGTATCTTCCTGATCGTCGACTCGTTGAATTAATCTATCGCTCGGAACATCATCCGAAGGGGGATTGAATTCAAGGTGGTAGATTTTCCCAGTTTCTGGGTCAATACGTCTTTTTGTAAGTCTCGATATAATTCGCTGGTCCGGAACCTCGATGACGACGACGATGGGATTTCGTCTCCTCTGTCCACTAAGAAAGCCATCTAGCCAAAGTGCCTGGGGTACTGTCCTTGGGTAGCCATCCAACACAAAGCCTTTTCCCTCAATTTCTTCCAAGGCACCGCGGGCGATGTCCCAAACTATTTCATCCGGTACAAGCTTTCCTTGATCGACGTATAACCGCGCGATTTTGCCGACTTCCGTCTCCTCCGTCATTGCCTTCCTGAATATGTCTCCGGTTGACAAGTGTTGAAGGTCGAAATGTTGCACAAGCCTTTTGGCCTGAGTGCCCTTTCCAACTCCTGGTGGTCCAAAAAGGATGAGTTCCATTTAAGAAATAATATCAGTTTACAGCAAAGATATACCAATCGAGACCGGCAATTTCAGTTCCAAGATTCTGACAATGGAAACCAGAAACGGTGGTGAATTGGAGACGAATTAGAGGTTCTTTATTAGGATCTTTTGACTCTATCCTGAACCAGAGAGTTTATTAGATTCAGGCCGTTTTTAAACAGTGCTTGTCCTATTTGTTTGGCTACGCTTGAACCAAGGAACGAGCTTAAAAGACGGGATGAAGGTCCATCTCCATTATTCCTAAATTCGAGCGTCTTGATAGGAGTCTCTCGAATTGCCGCATCGATGGATTCGCTCAAGCTCATACCTGATTCTTTGTTGGCGATACCTGCCTCGATAAGAATTTCTGCTGATTTTCTGTCAAGTGTATTCATCGTATCCAGAGAAGAATTTCTACCAAGAAGGGCCGATGCAACAATGCCAACAAGAACAGCTGAACCAATAGCCATTAAGGGATTCTCCCCTACCAATTTGATAGCATCATCAAATGGCTTGGTAATTTCATTCTTAATCTCATCAAAAGACCCATCGATCTTAGCTAAGCTCTTCTCAAGCTCCATTTCAATTTCTTGCTTAGTCATTTCCATCTTCGCCGTTTGTGATATTCGATTTTGCAGCCAGCAACCCAGCGATGTCTACGCGATTCATTTGCCATTTGAACCAATTTGGTTTGAAGCTTCGCAAGACTAAAGTGACTAACAGAATAAACGCTCCGACAGATAGAAAACCGAGGCCTGAGCTATCAAAATACTCACCGATTAAAAGGGCAATTCCTATCAAAAACATCAAAGCAACCATGCCGTAAAGAAGCATGCCAAGCGATTTTTGAATTAGGTGATTGACCTTCTCGTTGATCCGCTCCTCGGCCTCCGTTTGAACAAGTTTGACCTTAAGATCTACGACCTTAGCCAATTCCTCGGTAACTGATCTTGCCGTATCAACAATTTTGGAAATCTTTCCGTCAGAATCTTTGGATTTCGCGATACTCCCATCAGGAGATTTTTCCAATTCCTTTGTAATTTCTGGATCTATTCTTACGTCTAGTTTGTCAGACACGACACGCTGGAGGATTCGGATTGAGAAGCAGGTTTCTGATTATCTTTAGCAACACACCTGAAATAAAATAGTTTTGTCTGCAACGATATCGATCGATCCGACACCTAATCCTCACAGCTTAAAATTCTCTTCAGAAGGGTCTACATTTATTCACTCTGGTCTTGTAAGCGTCAGCACAGTCGAAGAGGCTCAGAATGATTCCTTCGTATATAGCTTGATATCAATTAGCGGAGTGAGTAATGTATTTATCCTTCCGCGGTTTGTAACAATAAGCAAAGAACCAATGGCATCCTGGAATGACATTGTTCCAGTCGTCGAATCTCTCCTTGTGAGTCGTTTGACAGGCTAAATTATTGTCTAGGGTAACGGATCATCTTATCAGAAAGTCGATCAAATCTCTGCCATCTGGATCCCATTCAATACTTGGATTCTGTGCACTTCCGAAGTCTTCAATTCCGTCATAGCCCTCATGATTCCTTGCAGCAAAAAACTGCAGGAGATTGGCTTTTTCAACTTTCCACTTCTCCCATTTTGTTCTGTCTTTGAAAATAGTTGCTCGTATGTGACAAGGACCTTGCGCAAGAGCTTCTCCTTTGGATATTAAATACCCATCTCCAGAGAAATACTGACTTCCTATAGATCGTTCGAAAGCTATGGCGACTCGTAGTGACTCAACAGTTTCATTGCTAGGTCTATTTGCCACTCTGTAGGATTCTAGACTCTCGCTGAGTCCCACCAAGGATTCTGGATTCTTGTACCAAAGCTGTGCGACACTCCTGCAACCACGTCCGTCGTACTGAAGGCAATCTTTGGCCAATCTTTTCAACTCCACTTTGCTTTCTGTCCCATCGAGCACTGCCGCACCAATGCGATGTCCTCTCACTAGAACATTCTCCGATTCCGGAATAGCCAAAGATCGAATGTCCCGAATAGTAGAATCGCTCCCTGTTGCAATCAGCTTGTCTGCATCCTTCAATGCCTTATCGAGACTAGTAAATTCAATCTTTTCAGTAAGACCAATTCCAGATTTTTCCTCGAAGTATCTACAGATAGCCGGCAAAAGCAAATTGTCCCGACTAGACAATACTCCCACATATCGTTGGCCAAGAAGATGACATGCAAAGAGATCTCGAAATCCTACGAAAGGAATATTGGCTGCATTTAGAACAACAACAGAGGCGGATCTGTTTGACGATCGATTTCCAATCCAGTCCGAAACAGTTGTTTCTGTAATGCTTCCGCTGAGCTGTTCTAGTGCCGTTTCTATGGAAAAGCTTGGAAAGTGCTTAGACTGCAAATAGGCCTTCTCAATGGTCGACTTGCCGAGTTCACTCTCGGGCCAAGTGCGCAAAACATCTTTCCACGCAGCCAAGTGAGACTTTTGATAGCTAGGCATACAACAGATCCTCGATAAGAAAATTGCAGCCCCTCAGATCACTTTGATGTAAGCGACCCAGTACCTCAAAAGAATCTCCGTTTGCGATACCAGCATCACCCGTCAAAATGGCTGATAGACTATGTACGTTTGCGCAATCAAAGACAGCGATAGCGCCCTCCGCTCCATCTTTCGCCTCAACCCAAGGGCGCTCTGGATTTACAATTCGGACGTCCAACCAATTGGGGGCATAAAATCCAGATCCACCCCTGGTGTAACACTGGCTAAGAAGTTCACACATACCGTACTCACTGTAGATCTGCGACCTATCAAGTTGGAATGAAGACGACAGAAAGTCGTGTAGGTCGGCGCGATTTATCTCGGACCTAAAAGTCTTCATGCCACCAGTCTCGATCACAATGGCATCTGGAGGTAGAGCTATTTTGGAATGCTCACAAAAATGAGCTAAGCCAAAAGCGGCACCAAATACAACAAGTTGCCGTCCTTCATTCTCGGACTTGTGTACGATGGACCTCAGTGAATCGGTATTTTCTAGAAAGCTCGATTTGTTGCCACTTCCGAGCTTTGAAATTAGATGCTCAACCATGAAAAGCAGAGATGATTCAGCACCAGATTCTCGATATCCAGGAAGATGTGACGCAAAAGTAAAAGGACCTTCTCCAAATACCGATGTAAATCCCTCGATTACAGTCTCTCGATATAGACCAGAGCTCATTACGGGATGTGAGCTCCTATTCCCACCTGTTCCTGAGCTCTTAAAAACGATTTCAGCAGAAGAAAACTCAGATAGGAATTCCGGTCGCTTGAATATCTCGATGGGCATGTAAGGTGCAATCGGGAATTCTAGATCATCGAGTTGTTCGGCAAACTTTGAATAGACTGAACTTCTCTCAATCTGATGACGGAGTACATAGGACGATTTATCTGAAATATCGAACTCTGGGTCGTGTAAAGAATCTATAAATCGATTCAGACTCACGGAATGTCAATAAATTTGTGCTGCTGGAGAGACATTGCCCAACTTGGATTGCTTTTACAGAAGTCGGTAATCAGGGGAATCATGCTTGGCGTTCCCCATTCCGGCTGGAGATATTTCGGAATTTCAGGTTTGCATTTTTTAGCCTCTGAAATTGCCCATTCAAAATCAGATTTATTGAATATTATTATCTTTAACTCGTCCGCCAAGGCGTAAACATTTTCCGTCGGAGGTTTGAATTTCTTTGGTGAAAGAGTAATCCAATCAATTTTGCCTATCAATCGATGAGCGCCTGATGTTTCGATCTGCGTCTTGATCTTATTCTGAGAAAATAGATCACAGAGTGTACTAAGGTCATGCATACCGGGCTCACCTCCCGTGATCACAACTCTTGTTGCAGAATGGCTAACAACAATATCTAGAAGTACATTTTCATCGTGGAGTGAGTGCCCTTCCATAGGCCAAGAATATTTTGTATCGCACCATGTGCAACCAACATCACAACCACCTAGACGAATAAAGTACGAAGCTTTTCCGGCGTGAAAACCCTCACCCTGTATGGTGTAAAAATGTTCTACAATGGGCAACATCAGGGATTCTGTTCAATCGGCAAGAATGTCTACCCAAAGCCGATGTTTTTTAAGTCGAAGTGTCCTAGCTTTGCATCTTGATTTTGCAACCAAAGGATTTGGACTCCTTCACAGCGACATCAGTACCTGCTTTGACGGCATCAAGAGCATCTCGAAGAAACGTGTCTTGTACTTTTGCTGCATTTGACGGACTATCATCAATAGCTCCGACATATTGTAGGATATCGTTGGCATCGTAGACATAGCTGTGAGGTGTTCTTTTGGCATCTAGGGCTCTAGCTAACTGTGATCCCGAATCAGCGACATAAGGCACGGAGTAGGTCCCGTCCTTTGCTTGATCCTTCATGGCCTCCATATTGTCCTCTGGATAAGCAACCGGATCATTGCTGTTCACCAAGACAAATCCAAAACCCTGTTGCGAATAATCGGAAATGATCGCTGCCATTCTTTCTTCGTACTTTTTTACCCACGGGCAGGACGCACACCAAAAAACAACGACAGTCCCCTGGCTTCCTTTGACGTCTCCTAATGTGGTCGTAGAACCGTCCACTTTTGTGAACGATGTATTCTGCATTGGCAATGCGGACCCGATAATTGCCTGCGCCTGAATATCGTCAGTTGAATTGAATCCAAGCAGACCAAGACTTAGCATAACTAACAAAAAGCTAGTTTTTCTTCTGGTATATTGTATAAATATGTTCATGTCTCTATTAATTATATATTTAGGACTCAAGTATCGCGCTCACTTTATTCTTTAACTCATCGTAGTTAGATGCTCCTTCCCAGAAGTCTACGAGTCCTTTGTTACTGCTATAAATGAAGGTTGCTGGCAATCCACCAGACCAGTTCTCACTGAATTTTGGAATGAAATCATTATCTCTCCCAGTTTTTAAATATGACTGCCATGGGACCTTTTGACCCCGAAGAAAGGAGACTACACCTGGCATGTTGTCTTCATCATCAGCAGATACGAATACTACTTCTACTCCTTTATCCTCAAACTCTTTGCCAAATTGTACAAAGTCAGGAAATTCTTCGACACAGGGAAGGCACCAAGTAGCCCAGAAATTTACCACCGTCACCTTGGCATCTGAAGCATTTATCATGCTCAAAAGCTCATCCTGGTTCTTAATTATTGGTAACTCTGGCTCAGACGAGAATGAATCTCCACAAGCGCTGAGCGTCAGAACCAGAAGAATTGATAGGAAGAATCGATTTAGCATGTTAGCGACAGATAACGATTGATGATTGGCAAGGCTAAGTCCCATTTGTATGAATCAAAGTCCTACTCGATCCAATTATTTTCAATAAATGGTAGTACTTACTAGGCACTGGTTTCATCTAGGATTCTGGCAGTCATCTTCTTATTGAAGAATACAAAGACAATCATTGCGACAGCCCACTGCACTATACATGTCATAACGCTTGCGCCATTGAAGGGGTCAAACCAACGATCTGGAGCATAGGTTGTAGCTGAAAGGGTCATCCACCACACCAAGAGAATCACAGCCTGTAGAGGCACTAGATATTTGATAAGGAATATCCAAAATTTACCAGCCTTCCAATCGCCGTCTACCGCAACCTCTTCTTGGATCTTTTGAGCACCATACTTTGCAATAGCAAATGAAACAAAAGCTCCAGAAATCATTAATGCGACGCCCCAGACAAAGTCCTGATTGGCAAGAAAGTCGAGATTTATGGCAGATGGTATTCCCAGCATAAATCCAACTACACCGATTCCTATGACTGCCTTTTTTCGGTCGACTCCCCCATCAATGAACTGACGAGCGCTTAATTCAATCATGGATATCAAAGAACTCATTGCAGCAAATGATAGCCCAAGGAAAAACAGAAGAGCGAGAACACGCCCTCCGGCCATTCGCTCAAATAGTTGTGGCATCCAGATGAAAGTTAGACCCGTGGATGCTGGTCCGCTGTCTTTCATTATCGCCAGTATTTCGGGCTGTGTCATTGATGTCCCAAGGGTAGCGAAAACAGTCCCAAATACCATGACCGCGGCCATAATGGAGACTAAGTTATTTCCTACTGCGGTGATAATGGAGTTCTTTACGACCCCGTCCTTTAGGCGCATGTAGGTCGCATAGGTCAATATCAGTCCCCAACCGGCGCCAGTATCCCAGGCATTTTGGGTTAGTGCCTGAAGCCAAATATTTGGATCGCCGAATTGAGACCAATCTGGTGTAAATAGGTACTTGACCCCTTCAAATGAACCAGGAAGACTCAGAGCCCGAATGAGTGCAAGAACAACAATTGCGATCAAAGTTGGAACGAGTATTTTGTTCACTTTCTCGATCGACTTTATCCCTTTGACACACGCAAGAACACCAAGAGACATAGCAACAAGGTGGAAGAACACGGGAAATCCCGAGCTTTGAAATCCATCCCAAATGGCCGTCGAGGCTTCCGTAGTAAGAGGAAGGTCGTTAAGTAAACTGGTCGAGAAGTAGTACATGCACCAGCCAGCAACAACGGAGTAATAAAACATGATGGCGGCCGCAACAAAGCCAATGAATGCACCCATCCAGGTGTACTTTTTGCCGGCGATTTTTCCAAAAGCACCTGCTACACCTAGTCTAGCTTTCTTGCCCATCGAATATTCCGCGATTATGAGTGGAATACTCCACAAAAGAAGGAAGCTAACCCATGCTATAAGGAATACTCCGGCGCCATTCTCGCCAGCCGTCGATGCAGCTATTCGAGGAAATCGCCAAATGTTGCCAGTGCCAACCGCTATTCCGAGAACACTAAGAATAAGGGTCCATCGTGAAGAAAATCGTTGTGCTGACTCGGACATGAGAGGAATAGTTGTAGGATGAAGGTGTAAGTGGAATGACAGAAAATATATGAAATCAGTTCACACCTAACTGACTCACTTGATGGCTATTAGAAATTCCCGAAGAACTGATTAGGCTAGAAGTGGATCACCATCGAAGGCACCAATTGTCCACCGATCATGCTAGTGCCAATATCAGTACTAAATATTGCTCCCTCAGAGCTGCTCTTGTGCAGATTACTAAGAGATCTGCCTGTCAGATAACCGATCAGCCCGCCGACAATTGTGTCACTAAGCCAATGTTTGTCGAGCTTCTGTCTGGCCAAAGTAGTACCAATAGGGATAAAATAGAGTAGTCTTGAACTAGGATGTTCAATGTATTGCACCAGCGGAGTTATGCCTGCAAAGGCGGTTCCACTGTGACCTGATGGAAGCGAGTTGTGTTCGTGAGTAAAAAAGCTAAACTCGTTTGGACCTGCACCGTCCTCCGGTCTTTGTCTTCCGATTACATACTTTAGGCTCGTCCAAATTGCTCCGGCATAAAGAATAGATTGCATAGAGGTGAAGGTGACATCCTGAGCCTTCGTATTTGAGGTAGCAAGACTAACAACAAACCCCGAGGCCACTAGAGGTAAAGCTTTAGTCGATCCAAAGGTGTTAGTGAGATTCAAATAGTTATTAAATAGACCAGAATTGACATCACTAAGGTGCATTTGCATCGATTCGTCAGCTATGGTAGATAAAACAACACCACCAGCGAACACACCGCCTAGCGAAACTTCATTAGGCCCAATAGAGCTTGCAAGCTCTATCCAGTCTGTGAAAAACCATTTTGCAAAACGACCTGAGTTTGCGGAGCCATCAACCTGGCAAATGCCAGAGCTACTCGAGCATTGAATCAACAAGAGGACAAGAGTTATAGATCTAAACGTGTTCGAACACTGCATACTAAAAGAAGAATCCAAGTTTGAGATTTAAGCTAGTTTCGTCTTTCGATTTACCCCAGGTTGCACTGAGAATGCTTGTATTCAATATATTGATCCATGGGCCAAAACCAATTGCCCTATGCCACAAATTAGAGTCTTCACCATCGGTCCAAACACGTCCAGCGTCAAAAAATCCAAGAACCCCAACCCTTCCCTCTAGGAAGAAATTCGAATAGTCAAATAGACTCATTCGAAGATCGAGATTACTGTAGGCGGCACTTCTTCCAGCAAATCTTGTCGACCTAAAGCCACGCAAATTGGATTTGCTGCCCAAAGTAGATGAGTCGAAAAAAGGAAAGTCTCCAATCAGATGATCAAAGCCAATTCGATAAGCAAAGGTTATCTGAGGATTATAGCTCGGTGTAAAGTAGGTCGAGAAGCTCGTCGAAATATTTTGATAGGTCTCGGAAGAACTTAACAGACCAACATTAAAACTCGTACTGTTACTCCACAAAAGTCCAGAACGGGGATTTAAGGAGTTGTCTCTTGTATTGAGTTCAAGCGTAAGAGAAGTCCCTGCATAGACTTGATCTTCGAAGGTCTCATCAGAAATATCAGGATTAACAAGGGTAAATAGATCAGAATCTTCTGAGACCTCGACAAACCTAATAGGAGCGTCAATTGAGAATTCAAAACTAGTTCCTAGTCTTCTTGACAGGCCAGGAGTGAATTCGAATCCCTTAATATTTGCTTGATAAAACTCACTGTCACTTTGGTCATTTACCGTCTCATTTCCTAACCCGTAATAGTTACGAACATTCGTCGGAGATTGATATCGTGTGGCAATCTGTGTGCCCCAGTCACCAAATACGTCTATCCACTTTCCACTGTAGTAGAGATTAAAGGCGAGTGTTGAAGGTGCGAAATTAGCTGAGAAGGACTGAATGGATGCATGAGGCCTCTTTCTGAATCCACCTTTGGTTATTGTGGTGCCCGCTCCAAAGAAAAAGCCATCGGTTGAATTGAATTCTATGGGGAAGTTAGGTACGCTGTTACTATAACTAAACCCGAAAATGCTGTATTCATTATTGGCAGGATCATCATCCAAATAGACCTTTGCTCCACCGTCCCGCAAAACGGTTGTAGTCTTGATTGAGTCATAAATATTGACCTTATTCCCGTCATCAATATCGAAGCTGTCTTCTCCTCTTCCTCCGATCATTCGAATCAATGGACCTTGATTGGAGCTACCCGATATTGTAAAGGCATCCCTACCGCTAAGACCATAGATTCGTACCTCCCTTGTTTCATCAGGATCGAACTCCCTATTGAAAATCTCTTTGCGGAACACGCCCTCTTTCGTGACTTTGTTTATCACAACTCTAGTCGAGTTGGGTCCACGGGTAACAATGAACTCCTCGTGTTTGTTGGATCCAACGACGTCTACTACCCCAGACTGAAGATTGTAGAAATCTTTTGCCATAACAGAGATTTTATCTCTACGAGCCTTGAGTTTCCCGACGAATTCCTCTCTATGGAGTTCTGAAACCTCTTTCGGCCATCCATCCATCGCCTTTTCGATGTCTTCATCAGATAAGGATTCCTGTAGTTCTCTAGCTATTGATTCCCAATCCTGTCCAGTAAGCTCAGCGGTAAAGCGTCTTACTTGCGGATTGCTATTGTTAGTTAAGCCTTTTAAATAACCATATTCATCATCAAAGTTCTGATACTGTCTGAGGGTCAGGTTTTTCAGAATCCATGGAATGAATCCATCCATTTTCATGAAGGCAAAATCACGATCTCGTGGTATCGCTCGATAGATCTTTCCCTGCTTGTCATCAGGCTCGAAGGCTCCCCAGCGCCATTGATCAGCGTGGCGGTCCCAGTCACCAATAAAGACATCAAAAAGTCTTGACTTAAGAAAATGGCGTGAGTCGACTCGATGATCTATGTCATCGTCTATTTTTTTCCAAAGATCTCTAGAGCTGATGACCTTCTCAGCATTCCCCATGCTTGCCAAGTGAGACATATCGTCATCCGGGCGCTCTTCGAAAAGGACGACTTGATTTGCCATTATTTCCCGATAAATACCGAGAAGAGGGTCATCCGGAACAAACTTAATTTGAGGATTCGTGTGATAGACCCCGGCCGCGTCCGCAAGCTTGGGAATCAGAAAGGCGCCAAAAGGATTTAGGACAGTCGCTTGATCGGAAATCACTTTGTTTGCAATTTCGCTCTTAAGGAACCTTACTGCCGTTCTAGTTGCATCCTTCTTGATCGATCGCAAGACGTACTCTTGTCCCTGATCATCCTTCACCCTCAATGAGTTGGTTTGAGCAGATCCGCCTAGTTTGACGGGCTCAAGACCACCCTTTTCCCTTGCAAGGTCTAAGACAGGAATTTCAATCTCCGTAGCCCAGGCCTTCCTATAATGTTCTCCAACAAAAAGGTAGCTGAGAGCATTTCCCCAGTCGGCAGAAGGTTCAATCGCCATTTTTACGGAAGTTGGGAAATCTGGCCTTTGGAATTCGGATTCTTCAGCACCAGCAATCTCATCAAGGTCTTCTAGATTTTCGTTCTTAAGTTTAATTTGGAAGAGAGGCTCAGATGAGTCGATCGAGTGCATTTCCATCCAAATAGATCCATCAAGATAGTAGTTTAGAAGGGCGAAGCCATTTACACTTGCTGTAAATGCTGCATCGTTACCCGGAGCAACATGCCTCAATTTTGATGCCGACCCGCTAACGATCTCATGAGTGAAGTGTCGCGTTGAACCAGATCTGAAGTACTGCAAACTATGTGCGTGACCTGCAGCATAAACGATGTCGTCTGTGCGATCAAAAAGCCCGTAAAGCATATCAGTATATTGCTGATAGTACTTGTTCGCCACGTCCTGCGGACCTCCACCTACAGAACGAAGGTAAAGAGGATAGAGCGATCCAATAATCGGTAGTGGAATCTTCAGAGCGGGATGTATATCCGTCAAGGGAAATATGTGCATATTCAAAGGCATATGCCCGCCATGAAAACCATTAGTTCTAAGTGGATGATGACCAACAACCAGCAGATCTCGTTTCCTGTTTCTCCGAATGATGTCTTCCATATCAGCAACGAATTCCTCCGCGTCCTCGGTCCAGGACGCACCCTCGAATGGCTTTCCTTCTCTATTGACCCACCATTCAGAATCGACTGCAACAAGGCGAATCCCTTTTTCGATTTTTATCTCGTGCGGCCCAGGAAGTCCGTCCTCCGGTAAAAAACTGACACGTGAATCGTTCTTTGAATTGATGTAGTTAGCAAGACGAACAACCCCACTCTCATCACCCTTAAAACCACCTTGCCAGTCATGATTACCTGGTATAAATACCACCTTGCCCTCGTAATCAACAATTTCACTGAAATATCTATCGACTATTGCTTTTGCTCTTGGATAAGCCTCGCTTGAGCTGTCTGGCAGGCCTGCGGGATAGACGTCATCGCCAAGAAAAACAAGTGTAGAACTCACGTCTGACAAAGCATCGACCTGTCTAAGGCTCTCCATAACTGCCAGGAACTGCGCGTCCTCCTCTCCAGCATCTCCAAGCAGAAATACCTGATGTTTTAAAAGATCAAGTCCAGGCGAGGTCTCGTTCTCCTCCTGTATTTGGGGAAAGTCATCATCGATGAAGATCTTAGACGTACTGCAGCTAAGGAATAGAACTGCGAGAAGCAGTAAGGATATCTTCTTCATTTTCTAACGTATGAATGCGGTTGAGCTTGCCACTATTTCTGCCGGTGACTTTGGTTTTCCGAGCTTGTTGTATTGGTGATAGACGTAGCGCTGCAAATCTGTGTCATAATGTCTACTCAGAGGATCGCCACTCTGCCCTCCTGGATTGATTCCAATTGCTTTAGGAATAGAGTCACTAAAGTCGACGATAATTCTCCAACTAGCACTGTGAGTCGCATTTAGTCCTCCTGCAGGAGACAATGTATTATTCATTCCGCCTACAGAGTAGGGTCCACGCCAAAAAGGCGATAGTAGATCCGATCCCGTTACATGCTCGATGGTAAGTGAGTGATGCTCACCCCATGTCCAATCCGAGGAATGCGATCCAAATTCACGCTCGAGAGTGATTGACGTGTTGCCCAGAGCCATTCTCAAGATGTCAGAAGCTGTTTCAGTCCTGAGTGATGTTGACCTAATGTCCAACCAAGGCGAGTTGGCTTCATCTCGAAGTAAAATATATAGCCTAGGATCTCTTGGCTTTCTAAGGTCTTCGAATTCGTCCCAAACCAAATCTCGCAATTCGTTCAAGAAAGTATACATGGCAAGAGGGCCAGTCTCATTTTCCTTGGCTTCTCCACTCCATTTAACAATTACATCCTTCACAATCTCCGCTTTCCTTGATAGACCTGATAGAGTATCAATGAGACTTACATACATATCTCTCTCAACATTGTACTCGTCACTCTGATAGTCTTTGAAGTCTTCAACACCGTGCTTCGACTTTGCTTTCAATAGATCGTTAATCCTTATTGATCGAAGTGATTGGTACCAATCGAAGCCGGTATAGTAGGGATAGGAATCGTCGCTTAGCTGTTGATTGGCCGAAGCGAGATATCCTTGATCCGGATTTAAGGAATAAGGGAGTTGATCAAAAGGGATTCTACCGATCCACTTGTTTTTGGAATCCGATCCATCTAAGACTCCGATGCCATGTCCCGTATTGCGGATAGGGAGATGTCCTGTAGTCCGAATGGCATAGTTTCCTTCAACGTCAGCATAGACGATATTTTGCATTGGACCGTCCCAAAATTTCATCGCCTCGTCAAACTCTGACATATTCCTCGCCTTGTTGGCATGCATGGCCGCAAGAAGTATGCGATTATTTTTGTGAGCCGTCCATTGAATCGCAACAGTTAGAGAATCGTGAAAGATCATCGGACCGAGATGAGATATTCGAAGCGTATCGAGCTTACTATTTTCACCTCGAACTCTAAGTGTGTCGATCTCTAGCTCAAAAGGAGTCCACACATCATCCAACATGTAGTTATTCCTTGCTGGGTTCAACTCCAATTCATAGTGATCTATTTGATCCGCACCCGAATTCGTAAAACCCCAAGCCAGATAGTCATTGAAGCCTTGAACGATAAAAGGGGTGCCAGGGAGTGCTACTCCACGAACATTGGCTTCGGGAGTCACCATATGTGCTTCATAGAATATCGATGGAAGTGTCAATCTTAAATGCATGTCATTAGCAAGCAAGGGCATTCCTGAATTAGTCAGACTTGGTCCTACGACCCAGTTGTTCGATCCAAAGCCATCCTTGAAACCTTCTGCGATTGGAAGTCGTGGCTTTTCAATATTTCTGGCTCTATGTGAGGGTCCCTGAGACACGCTAGTTGAATCGGCGATGCTTTCTAGATCTCTTCCATTTTCAGGATCTGCAGA
Organism: Rhodothermales bacterium; assembly: GCA_965250215.1. Lineage (GTDB taxonomy): Bacteria > Bacteroidota > Rhodothermia > Rhodothermales > DATKEJ01 > CBDFNN01. The sequence continues at coordinate 2,705,906 of CBDFNN010000004.1, forward strand.
TGGGATTGGATTCTTTACCTGAAGGGAATCAATTGGTGGAGGTCCAAAAATGGGAAGGTTCATGTCCAAGTGATTCGGAACGACCGGTACATAAACAGATGAATACAAAGGAAAAAGTTTTTCAAAGTCACTCTGATTCATCGACTTTTGCAAGGGTCCATAGCTTGTGTGTTCACTTCTGAAAGACAAATCGTAAGCCATGAACTGAGCTACAAGCAAACTATGCAGAGGCGTAAATATATCGGGAGTGTAATTCAGTAACTGAAACTCAAGCGGCAGTTGGTGCTTTTTCAAACTTGATTGATACGCATTAACTCCTCTCGCGTAGTCTTCTAGTGCCTTCAGCTCCTCTCCATCCTCTCCAATTATTCTATCTAGATTCTTCCTGGCGCCCCAAACCAAACCAATAGATCGCAGATAGCGATCCGTATTCAATGTTGTTGGGCCCATTATTTCTGAGAGCCGTCCTGCGGCAACTCGGGGAATGAAATCCAACTGAAACAGGCGATCTTGAGCAACAGAAAAACCGAGTGCAAAAATAGCGTCGGAACTAGTGCTAGCAAATATGTGTGGGACACCCCTTTCATCTCTCACGATCTGAGTAGAATCGCTCAACTGGTTATTATCAACTTCTAGATTAGTTAGCTCGCTTACACGCGCCCGACCCCAGAGACCCCGAACAGGATCGACTAAGTCACCAGGCGGTTTTGCATTTGGACTAGAACCAACAATGCGACTTACGAAGGGATTGTCGAATCCAAGCAGGTATATGATACCTACGGATACAATTGACAGGGCAATGATACTTAGTAGATGTTTTCCCATCTAAAATTCTAGACTCCTCTGGTTTGAATTACTAGCCTCGCTTTCACTGAAATTGCCAAGCGAATCGGGTCCCAGCCACTTCGATATTTCGTCAGCGGCATTTGCGTAGTCAATGGCTCCGCGAGAAGATATATCCCGATCGAATACCGAAACTGACCCTTCTAATTCTTGATTCCAAATCAAAGAACTACTAGTCCGTATGATGGACTTTGCAATGAGATCTTTGTAGCGTTCCTTTAAATATTTCGTGTAAAAAACGTGTGATCTTTTTCTCCCGTCTACACGTGTTAGGATAAAAATAGGATCGTCCAAATTGGGGTTCAGTTTCCTCTGTACCAATTTGCACGTCTCATAGGTTTGGTCGGCTCCTGTAACAGGCTGTTGCTCGGGCGTGACAGGAATTAGAACTTTTGAGCTCGCAACCAGAGCATTGAATGTGTATACCGTTAAGGCTGCTGCTGTATCAATTATTATCAGATCATAGCCCTTGATGTCAGCCAGGGAGTCCTTTAGCCACAGAACATCAACTGGCCTACTAAGCCTCTTCATAGCATGGGTCAATTCAAGACTTGCGGGAATCAGATCGAATGGTGCCAGACTATATGGTTGAACGTCCGAGCCAGATGTATTTGCGTCAAATAAGGCAAGTGAAGACCGCTCTACCGGAGGGTTAGCAGCCCCAACCAAGTCTGAAAGAAAACCTTGTGGGTCAAGGTCAATAACAAGAGTTTTCACACCCGCAAGGCTAATCGCGGCACCCAAATTCACGGCCGTAGTGGTTTTCCCGGTGCCCCCTTTGTGATTACATATCGTCAAGATTTTCATGCGAGAAAGATAGGAAATGGAAATGAAGCAAGTTTATTACAAATAATCGAAAACATGGCTTTCTCCCTCACACAATTCGGAGTATTATATTGGCCCATCAATAATTAGCAGAGTCGCACGTGTTTGCAAAACCCCAAGGACTAATATTAGCTTCAGCATCTCCAAGGAGGTCGAGTCTACTTAGCCGTCTTGGATTTAAATTTGAAATTGTCCCGGCCGATGTCGACGAGAGCGTAAGAGAGAATGAGACACCAGGACAATATGTTGATCGCATTTCCGATCTAAAATGTCGGACTATCTCTGAGAACCGGCCAGAGGCACTGGTTCTTGCAGCCGATACCAGCGTTATATTTAATAATCAGATTATTGGGAAACCGACAAGCCGTGAGAATGCCATAGAGATCTTGAGCATGTTAAGTGGAAACAGCCACACAGTTATTACCGGTATGAGTTTGCGACACGCGAATAGTGGTAGGTCGATCACGCAACGAGAGGAAACAGTTGTGCAATTTGGCAAGATGGACTCCGATGAAATTGGAAACTACGTTGATACTGGATCGCCAATGGACAAAGCTGGTGGATACGGAATACAGGACGACATCGGCAGTCTTTTCATAGACTCAATCGATGGTGATTATTACAACGTCGTTGGTCTACCTCTGCGTCGGCTCTACCTTTGTCTAAAGGAAAGCTTTCCGGACTTTGAGTACGATATCCACTTCTCACATATTAAGGGCATATAGTTGCAAGTCGGTCTCATACAATTACGTGTCAAACCTGACATCCTTGCTGAAGAAAAATCTTCTTTCATTTCGTCCTGCGATATTTCGGAAGATTCTTTGAGCGTTCTCAATCCCATTTTAGGTGACTTGAGAAATGAGGATTCCCTTGGTATCGATGCTTTCTTAATTGGAGGTTCTGGTGCCTTTTCGGTGACTAAGGACTATGAGTGGACAGATCAATTAATAGATTTTCTGCAGCATGTATTTGACTCAAGAATTCCAGTTTTTGGTTCTTGCTGGGGACATCAGTTCCTGGCTAGAGCATTGGGAGGCAAGGTAATCCACGATACGTCTCAATCTGAGATGGGAACACACTCCGTTCAACTGACACCAGAGGGCAAAACGGATGTCTTATTCTCGTCCTTTCCCGAGACATTTTTGGCGCAACAAGGACATCAAGATCGTGTTTCGGAATTGCCTCCAAACTGTGTCGAGCTTGCAACGAGTGCAGTAGCTCCAAATCAAGCTTTTCGATCTACTGAGTATCCGGTCTACGGAACTCAGTTTCACCCAGAGCTAAGTGCTGAGAATGAACGAAATAGACTAGATGCCTATCGAAAGTCATACCCTCATCTAAACGAGGCCGAGTTTCAGCAAGTCTATGACTCTGTTGAGGACACACCAGAGGTCTCGTCGATTTTATCTCACTTTATGGACCTAGTTGATCGAGGTTTACTTTAGAGGTCTCAAGGACAGATCTCCTTGCCTTTTCGCCTAGAGCAGAACGAAGAATCCGGTTCGAATAGGAATGAGGAAGGTACCTTCATTTCGAGTAACTCCGAATAGTCCCGAAGCTTCTGCGTATAGAAAAGTCTGTCTGGCAATATGAACAGCCAATCCTCCCCCGAGATTGAACCCCGACACACTTTCGTCATCTTGAAAAAGGAAATCCGGTGGATTGCTTTCTGTGTATTCAAATTCTGCATTCGAGGCTCTAAAAACAAAGGCTCCACCTCCAAAGAAAAGGTAAGGTGAGACCCGAGCATTATAGCCACCCATGTGGAATTTCAAATTCAAAAAGGCACTTCTTATCGCAAGACTCTCTTCGAGATCCTGGTCTTTGTTATCCTCATTTAGTAGGAGCAAGGCCGCCTCCTCATCAATAGGAAGGCCCAGATTGCTTATTTCGAAGTCGATTTCAAAAACGGTATTGAAACGGTAACCCAATTGACCCGCAAGTTGGAAGGATGACTTCCAATAATCAGCCAGTTTAGGCGGTTGCATGGGCGTGGCCAAGCCGCCACTCAGACCTACAACAATTCCTTTCTGGGTCAATTCGATTCTGAGCCTTTCTGCATTTGGATCACCAGCTAAAATGACATTTGGATCAATCGTACCCGGTGCTTTCTTGAGCGCATCTAGTACAGCGATGTCTTTCTCATCAAGTCGATGACCAACCTCGGCATTTAGAAGTAAAGCTCTCAAATCGTCACTGGCCTCTATGGCCGAATCGATTATGTAACCTTTGTATTGTTTGTACTCGACGTACCAATACATTCCATCGAAATTCCGTGTTTGAACTCGTGCATATGCTGGAAACTGAAAGCGCGTCTCGCTTGCTACACTAGGTAGCATCCGTAATCGAGCATATCTTTCTACAACGATTTCATGACTTTCCTTTTGAGCTTGGACATCAGTGAGTGACAATGTGCAGGTCAGTAGGCACAAAAGGAGTTTGATACGTAATCCTTCTTTTCTCATTTTCTAATAATGCGTACTTCTTTTCGCCCCCTGCTTTTCTTACCATTCCTATCGAACATTATTGTCTTCCTGAAAACTCACTTAATGATTAGATACGATGCCTGGACGCCCGTACGTACTTGGAGAAACGAATTGGAAAGAAATCAAGTCAACAAAAATCGATATAGCCATTCTTCCATGGGGCGCCACTGAAGCGCACAACTATCACCTCCCCTATGCCACGGACATATACGAAGCTCAATATGTTTCCAATGAATCGGCAAGGAAAGCCTGGGACCGAGGCGTCAAAGTCCTTGCCCTTCCAGCCGTTCCTTTTGGTGTAAATACAGGTCAATTGGATATTCCATTCTGTATCAATATGAATCCGTCAACCCAAGCTGCATTGATCCGTGATGTTGTGGATTCACTGTATAATCAAGGGATTCCGAAACTCATGATTATTAACAGTCATGGAGGAAATAATTTCAATCAGATGATCCGGGAAATCTCTGCCGAGTATGAGTCTCCATTCGTTTGTGCCTGCAATTGGTTTAGAATTCTAGACGAAAATAAGTACTTCGATGAACCTGGTGATCATGCCGGTGAAATGGAGACTTGTGTTATGATGCACATCGAACCTGATCTAGTTTTACCACTTTCTGAAGCTGGCGATGGTGCTGAAAAGAAACCGAAAGTCGGAGGGTTGAGAGAACGGTGGGTTTGGTCGCCGCGACAGTGGACTCAGGTTTCCGAAGATACCGGCGTTGGTGATCCTAAGGCCTCAACGCTAGAGAAAGGAGTAAATTATCTTGAAGACGTGACGGACAAGATATCCGACTTCCTTGTGGAGTTTGCCGAAATGGATCCATCGAACATGTACGAATAAGACGTTTTGAGTTATTAGTTTTGAGTAGTCGTTTGTTATAAGTAATTAGTTATTGGTCAATAAAATGGATAGCCCTAGAAATGTGCAGATAGCTCATCGGCGCATTATCTTTCTTGTTCTACTTTCGTTCATATTTTTTGACACGTCTGAGGCTCAGGTAGCGAGTAATCCTCGGGCCAATGCTGTGGCTCGTGTTCATCATCTGCCGAGTCTGCGCGCACAAGCTATAGAGCAACAACTATGGCTCGAGGAGCGCTTAAAGGAGACTCTTCCGACATTGATGAACGAGTACGATGTCGATATGTGGATATTATCGATGCGAGAGTACGCCGAAGATCCTGTATTCTGGTCAATCACCTCAGCAACAACTTTTGCAGCAAGAAGGCGATCGATTTACGTTTTCACGAGACAAGATGACGGCAGTGTTAAACGCCTCGCTCTTGGGGGTTCAGACCAAGGTGGGCTATTTGAAGCTTACAAAGATCCCGACCAAAGTGTAGAAGGCAAGGAACTATGGGGTGGCGGCCAATGGGGCCTCCTTCGTCGGCTCGTCGAGAATGAAAATCCAGAAAACGTCGTTTTAAATATCGACGGTGTACAAGCTTTCGCAGATGGACTACACTCGGGAGAACGAGAGGAACTTGAAAAGGCACTTGGGTCTGATTTGGTTAAAAAGATTCGAAGAGAGCCTCGTCTTGCTGTGGATTATATAGCAAAGCGAATTCCGGGAATGCAGAGTAGATACCGGAAAATCCAAGAGAGCGTTCATGCCATGATATCTACAGCTTTTTCCAGTGCAGTTATCACACCGGGAGAAAGCACGGTAGACGATGTTCGATGGTGGCTCCGTCAAAGAGTTCAGGAATTAGGAATGACAACTTGGTTTCATCCATCTGTTAGTGTCCAGCGCAGGGGTGGAGTTGATAGTACCGGGGATACAATAATTCAAAGAGGTGATTTATTGTGGTGCGACTTTGGAGTTATAGCTATGAGACTCAAAACAGACACGCAGCACCTAGGCTATGTCCTTAGGAAGGATGAGACTCAAGCACCTAAAGGTCTTCGTGATGGACTGGCTCAAACCAATCGACTTCAGGATATTCTTCTTGGCCAAATGAATCCAGGAAGAACTGGAAATGACATACTGATGGCAGCCTTGCGACAAATGAAATCTGAAGGCATAAATGGTACGATCTACACCCATCCTATTGGCGACCATGGGCACGGTGCCGGACCCCTCATTGGCCTCTGGGATAGGCAAGAACCCATTGAAGGACGTGGTGATATTCAGCTCAGATCCTCAACATGGCATTCTATTGAACTGCAATCCAAACTACAGGTAGCTGAGTGGGACGATCAGCTCGTGGAGTTTAGGCAGGAAGAAGAGGCCGGAGTTGATGAAAATGGAGACCGGTATTGGGTCTATCGAAGACAAGAAAACCTACACCTCGTTTGGTGACGACTCTCGAAAATCGCGTTCATAATAGTAAGATCCCTCCGCGGCGCGCCGGACTTAATGGACGAGATGTTACTCCTTATTACCAGCCTTGTAGAGATCGGTAGGTATTAGAATTTCGTGCTGAAGCTCCTCCCCGTTCATATATGATATGATTGCGGAGACCGTCTTCTCTCCTATCCAATCTGGATGTTGAACTGCATCGGCATATATTTTTCCCTGATCAATTGCCGCAATTCCCTCAGCCTGCCCATCAACGCTTACTATTTTAACAGCTTCTAATTTTCCTGCATCTTCCAGGGCAGCAACAGCCCCTAATGCCGATGGATCATTGATCGCAAAAACTCCCACAAGATCCGGATGAGATTGAAGCATATCTTGCATGGCCTTGAATCCCTGATCTTTAACCCCTCCCCCTGGGAGTGTGACGACAATTTCTAGGCTGTGATCAGGACTCTCAGCTAGCATATCTGCAAAGCCTTTGGTTCGCAATATTACTGACTCGATCGCGGGATGATCGATAATACCAATATTTCCAGCTCCACCGGTCGCTTCGATCATGGCCTGTGCAGCCAACTGACCCGCCTGATAGTTGTCCGTCGCAATATGTGAGACGACCTGGACATCATCTGCAAGGACCGCTATGTCAGCTGTGAAAACTGGAATACCAGCATCATTTGCCAATTTTACAGCAGATCCAACAGCTCTAGAGTCTGCCGGTGTGAGAACTATCGCATCGAAACCATTAACAACGAAGTCTTGAACTTGATTGAATTGCCGAGTCGGATCAAAGTCAGAAGAAACGACCTGTACTTCGAATCCGTGCTTCGCCGCCTCGGTAGTTATAACCTCTCCAATTTCAACAAAGAAAGGATTTGTTGAACTCAATATTGATACCCCTATCCGTCGTGTGCCGCTTTCATCTTTTGTTGAATCGGTGCATCCCCAAATCAGGGACACAGCACAGAAGAAAAAAATCCAGAAACTTGCTCTATTCATTGTCCTTGAGGGCTTTGGGTATTGGTCTAGATGTAACTTCACTCTTAAGATATTTATAAGTCAACAACTCGTCCGCGTTGAGATCCTCCACCGCGACTGGATTTTTCTCCATGATATCTAGGTCGAGAAAATAATAGCTCCCATCATTGTAGTATTTTCGATCACGAGTCTGAGCCCAAGATCTGTGTTTGAAGCCACCCCATTCAGGAGCATAGTAGGTGTAGATTGATCGCCGAACTTCAGCCTCTTTTTTCCCCTTGAGCTGGTTCAGCAAACTAAGACCATCTAGGTCTAAACTATCTGGAAGTGAGATGCCGGCTGCATCAGCAAATGTTGGAAAAACATCTGTGAGATCAACCAGATTCGTATTTAGACTATTGCCTTCTATTTCCTCTGGCCAGACTGCGATGAGTGGGACGTGGGTCCCATATGTCGTGGAATAGGCTTTCTGTCCTCGAATTGCCCCCTTCAAAAAATTACTGGTGACATCAACGTCGGTCCCGTTGTCTCCTACGAAGAGTAGAAGCGTGTTCTGCATTAAACCTGTACGTGTCAAGTTAGAGCTGAGTCGTCCAATCAGTTTGTCCATGTAAGTCACGTTATTGGCAAACCACATTGAATCATTTAATCTTGCATCTGGATCGAAATCCTCATAGCCATCCGATCCTGGAGTTGGTTGAAATGGATCGTGCGTTAAGACCATCGGGTAGTAAATAAGAAAAGGATTGTCCCTCGGACGTTCGAGAAAGCCCTCGATGTAGTCTGCAAATAGGTCTGGACCGTATCGTCCATTGAATTGTCGGTCCTGATTTCCATTTACAACAATCCAAGGGTTTTTAAACCGAGATCCGTTTTTTTCCGTGACTTGCCATAAGGCGCTTTGGTCAAAGCCGACCTCGTTTGGCAATGAACCCCTTCCTTTGGCCAAGGCCCTTTGTCTTCTATTACCGTAGAGTTGCCATTTACCAGCCGCCAAGGTGCTATAATTTGCTCCTTTCAATATATCCGCGAAAGTGCTCTCTCTAGGATTCAGCAGTCCAAAACCTCTGTAATTTTTGTAATTGTATTTTCCGGTCAGAACTTGTACACGACTTGGTGTGCACAGAGGTGTTGCATAGGCATTAGTAAAATTCATGCCCCAGGATTTCAGAGAATCAATATGTGGAGTGTCGTAGAGATTATCGGGATCATCAATTATTTCATATCCAATATCATCTACAAACACCAATACAATGTTTGGTGCAGGGGAGACAACTTTTCCCGGTTCTCGTTCACACGAAACGAGGGCAAATAGACAGAGCGTTAGCGCAGCTCGATATTGACTTGTGCATCTCATTTTCCTGATCATTCTGCAGAATACGCAATATCATTACTCCGATTTAGGATTTGATTTTCATGCTTTGAAACGACCTTCAGTTCTTTACGTAGAGAGATTCGTTCATCAACAAAAGACGCGTGAAATACCAATATTTCCCTTTAGTTCTAGCTCTGTGCTTCGCAACTCAGGTTCTACCTACACATCTATCGGCCCAAAGCACTGCCGGCTCCAACGAATTTAAGGCTGTCTTTACAGAGTCCCCTCCAAATGTGGACGGCAATCTGGACGACCAAGTTTGGCAGACAATCGCTCCCATCACCTCATTTACTCAAGTATGGCCTGATGATGGTGCGGCCCCAACGGAGCACTCTGAAGTCAGAATTGCATATGATCGAGACTTTCTCTATTTCGCCTTCAATTTCCTGGACGATAATCCAGAATTGATCCGAGCAAAAAACCTCGAACGCGGTGGAAGAAACGACAGAGACGACCATGCTTATATCTCTCTGGACACCTTTCAAGATGGCAGAAACGCCTATCTCTTCGAGATGAACGCACTGGGAACGCAGGATGATGCGACTATCTCAGACGAGGGCCTTACTCTTGATAGTTTTTCATGGGACGCCGTTTTTCGAAGCGAGACCCAAATAACTGATAAAGGCTGGACAATGGAGGTGTCTATTCCCTTTCGACAACTTCGATTTCCTGAGGGGGACGACCTGAGTTTTGGGTTGATGCTTTCTCGAATGATAAATCGGAAAAATGAAAGAGTAATGTGGCCAGCGATCGGCCTAGAATTCGGTGGGAATTTTGGTGCCTTTGGTGTCTTATCTGCCGTCTCGCAATACGGCCGTCTTACTGGATTGAAAAACATCCGAAGAGGCAAAAATATTGAGATTAAGCCTTACATCATTACGGGAGCTCAAAAATCACGAGCCAGCTTAAGTGAGGAAATTACCACCAGCGATTTCACAAAAGATCTTGGTGTCGATGTTAAGTATGGGATTACCTCAAATTTGACTTTGGATTTGACCGTAAACACCGATTTCGCTCAGGTTGAGTCTGACAACGTCCAACTTAATTTGACACGATTCAGTCTCTTCTTCCCAGAAAAAAGGGAGTTCTTTCTTGAGCGATCTGGTCTCTTTGAACATGGCAATTCAAGATCGACTCAAACATTTTTTTCTCGGCGAATTGGCTTATCAGACAACATACTAGCAGGTGCCCGTGTCACTGGACAAGTAGGTCGTTTTTCTGTAGGACTACTTAATATCGAGACGGGTCAAGAACTCAAACAGTTTCTTGGGAATGATTCTGCAAACAACACGGTTGCGAGAATCCGAACTAGCGTATTCCCAAGGGCCACTGTTGGTGCGATATTAACAAACGTGTCAACGGCAGAAGGAAGGAACACCAGCCTTGGCTTAGATGCTCAGTACAGATTCTATAATGCCTCAGAGTTTAATACTTGGATTACCCAAGTAAATGATGACAATCTTGAGCGTGAAGGAAGGGCAGGCCATGTCGGACTGAGCATACAGAACGATACCTACGCGGGTGGAGTCGAGTTCACCGGCGTTGGCGAAAACTATTTTCCCGCGCTTGGATTCGTCAGGCGACGGGATATGCGCCGTCTCGGAACGGCTTTGACTTACAAGCCGATTGTCGAATGGAGCGCAGTTCCTCTGATACGACGTGTCACATTCGACTCAGACCTCGAGTTTATTGCTGGACAAGATGGTGAAAAACAGTCCAATGAGATTGACCTCACAACAACGATTGAGTTCAACAGAAGAGACAACCTCTCTGTGGGCGTTACACGAAGTTTCGAACGCCTGGAAAGTGACTTTGAAATTCGTCCAAATGCCATCATCGAAGCAGATGACTATACTTTCAATCAGCTTGGAGTTAGGGGACAAACCGATTCAAGCAGACGAACCTTTGGATCGGGTTTCCTTTCGACTGGTGGATTCTTTAGCGGCAATCGGACAGATCTCGGTGCCACCCTTGGATTTCGACAGTCACAATATCTCCAAATGGAGGGCGGTTTGATATATTCTAGTATCGATTTACCGACAGATAATGGGGAATTCACGGCGACGACGGCCTCGCTTTCTATCCTTGGGGCTCTGAATAGAAAGTTGTTTGCGAAAGCTCTTATTCAATACGATAATTTCTCAAGGGACATGCAGGCCAACATTCGTGTTGATTGGATTCACACTCCTGGTAGCGATCTGTTTTTCGTGTTCAATACCTCCTACCATTTGACAGAGGAGGGCGAAGACATTTTCGACCCTCGGCGAGACCTGCTTCTTAACGATCGAGTGGCCGTGGCAAAATTGACGTATTTGATTCTGATCTAGATTGACTCGTAAAAGGTCTTAATCGAGTCTGTCCATTTTGAAGGGCTGCCTAGCTGACAGAAATGTCCGACGCCCAGCATCTTTGTTGAAAAAGCACTTGGACACACGACAGAAATTAATTGCTCTTGAATAATTCGAGGCGCAACATTGTCGTCAAGACCCCAGACGATGTGAATCGGAATCTTTGCTTCGCGCAAGGCGGGAAGCCATCGGCTAGATTCGTATGTCTCTCTGTCCTTCAAATAGTAGATCAGTCGATGTAGGACTGCTCGTCCTCCATTGTTCTTGTGATTCTTCCATAAGTCCCGAATATCACTTTCACCAAGATTCTCATTTCCATGCGCACTTCGGACTTGTTGACTAAAAAGGCGATAGTTGGCGGTGAACCGGAAGATATTGCCAAGGGGTGAAAGTAGAACTTTCTGTGTCCAACGAAGCTGGCTGTGTTCGAGAATCACTCCGCCATTCGTCAGTGCTATGCTCTGAAGTCCTGCATCAAAATCCCTCGGAAGTTGGGAATGATTGAATCTATGCAGGAGTTCTGTCGCGATGCTATCGCCCATATCGTGCGCGATGATATGCCCTCCTTTTACTCCAAGCTGAGACCAAGCACTTAGAAGGGCGTCGCTCTGATTGGCAATCGAATAGAGATAGTCTTTTGGTTTTGCACTGTGTCCGAAGCCCGGAAGATCTACCAGAACAACTCGATCAAATATCTGTGCGAGACCTTCAACTACCTTGTGAAAAGAGAAAGATGACTCTGGAAAACCGTGAAGCAACATTACGGTCTTCGAAGCTTCTGCTGAAGAGTCACCTAGCTCTACATAGAATACTTCGATTTTGCGATCGAGTACTTCCAGATATTTACCCTTGCGATACCATTCCACAAGGTTCTTTTGGTTCTTGGTATGTGGTTTTTTGTTCTTAGTCTTGATGTTCTTCAAACCAAGCTAAGACATGTAGGACTTTTGCGATCATCTGACTTGGACGACCAGCAATCCCGTGACCAACGCCAGGAATCCTAACTAGGGCTGTTGGTACCTGTCGGATCTTCAAAGCAGAATAATACTGTTCTGTCTCAGACATAGGTGTTCGTCGATCTTCCTCTCCAGTGAGTAACATCGTTGGGGTTTTAACATTGCCGACCAATGAAATAGGTGAGCGCTTGTAGTAGTGCTCCGGATCTTCCCAGGGTGCTGCTGGAAACCAGTATTTGTAGTAGGTCTGTGGATTGTCGGCTGTCAGTACGAAGCTGAACCAATTGATCACAGGCTTTGCGACTACGGCTGCTCGGAATCGATCGGTCTTACCTACTATCCAAGAAGATAGCACTCCTCCCCCACTACCTCCTGTCACATAAAGTTGATCTGAGTCGATGAATCCCTTGGCAATCACGGCATCGACCCCGCTCATAAGATCATCGTAGTCCTCGTTAGGATAATTGTGGTGAATCAGATTGGCGAAGTCAGCTCCATAGCTCGTGCTTCCTCTTGGGTTGACGTACAGCACTACATAGCCAGCCGATGCATACATTTGCACCTCTGACGAAAATCGATCTCCATAATTTGCGAAGGGTCCACCGTGGATCTCAAGAAGAAGTGGATACTTTTTGGATGCATCGAAATTTGGTGGGTAGGCTATCCAGGACTGAATATCGATTTGATCATGACTCGACTTATACCAGAGTTCTTCCACCGTGCCAAGTTTCGTAAAAGCGAAGAGGTCGTCATTTAAGGAGGTCAGAATCTGAGCATCGGAGCTCCCAGGATTAAGAACCGCGAGCTCAGCAGGTCTGTCGCTCGTCCCGTAGGTGTAGGCAATTGTTCCATCATTGGCGACGCTAAAAGACCCACTTCCGTATGGTCTTCCCATGGTCGTTCCTCCGCGGTTTTCAGCCAATAGTTGTGATTCGCCGTTGTCTAGATGGCCAATCTTACCGTTCCCGTCTTTATCGAAGGCATAGTAGATAGAATTGCTATCGCTACCCCATTTGATCTGACTTGCACTGTCCTCAAACCGAGTGGTCGAAATAATCTTTTCTGATTCTAGATCTAATACTGAGATTTGAGATGCTTGAAAACCCATAAGCTTATCGACGTAGCCAAGTATTGCGAGCTTCCTTCCATCAGGTGATAGGACAGGTGACAGGTCTGGCCCATTACGTGAGGTGATTTTATTGACAGCCTTGCCGAATACCGTGATTCTGTAAATGTCAGAATCATTAGAGTTGAGTTCTCGATCCTCCCGATGATTTGCGCTCGCAAATATCGACTTACCATCATTGCTCCATTCCAGCGATCCACTAAATCCTTGATCGCCGTGCGTGACTTGTTGCTCCGCTCCTCCGTCTGAGGAAATCACAAAAACATGAGAGGCTCCTTGCTTGTTAAATCCAGAACCGTCGGATTGGAATTTGAGGTCACGGATCATGCGTGGTGGGTCGGCCCATTCTGCGCCTTCGGGCTTCTTTGGCATCTTGATATTGGAGCCTGGTTTGGACTCGACAAACATTCGAAAAGCGATCCATTTTCCGTCGGGACTCCAACGCATCGATGACGGGCTGGAGCTCAAGGAGCTAATCTTTTGAGTGCGATCTTCATCCGGCCAAGCGAGGTATATCTGCTTGCTTCCAGATTCACTCGATGTGAACATTAGTCGATCCCCCTTGGCCGACCATTGTGCTTGCGAGCTAGGACCCTCGAATTCTAGCCGTCGATTGACGCTCCCATCTCGATTGGACAGCCAGATCTCACTTCGACTCCTGTCCAACATTTTATCGAAAGAGTTGCGTAGGTATGCAATGCTCCTTCCATCTGGTGCAATCTGTGGATCACTGACCCATTCAAGATCGAAGACGTCTTCGGGTGTGAATATCTCTACCTGCGCATTTGCAGGAAGAGTGAGAAAGAGAAAGGCGAGTGTCAGAATCGATTTCAAATCCGTTCGGCGTTGGTTTATCCAAAAAGATAGTCGGATTAGAGCTCTAGCCCAAAAACGGAAATATTCAAATGATGAATAACGAAGTTGGAATTAGTAGATGACTCTTACCAAAATAGTCAGCCCACAAATATTACCACGAACTACAAACTCAAAACCCAAAACTATCTCCCTATCGCACTATATTGGCGAGCCAGAGAATGCCCTCGTAGTTCAACGGATAGAATAGAAGCCTCCTAAGCTTTAGATGTAGGTTCGATTCCTGCCGAGGGTACGTAAAGCTCAATGTTCACGGGCTATCTGGAGGCAGTGCTGACAAAAATGCGGACAATGTTAGAATTAGTTGCCTGTTCGATTTCAATCAATGTCGATGTCTGCTAGGGTCCTTCCGATTCTACCCAGCCTTACCGCTGCACTGTCGATAGCCGGAGCTAGTTCTCGAAAGCATGAACTCTCTCCCTTCTGACCTAAGGACTCTTCGTAATGATGAAAATGACTAATTCAGCTTAATAGCTTCATCATATACTCTATCTATCCCATTCAACCAATCGGTAATTGATTCTTGAATCAATACGTCAGGCTCGATAAATTCACGAGGATCAAGAGGACCTGTATGAGTCCAGTTTCCTCTTGATAACACTACATCTAATCCGATATTCTCAAGAACCGGAGGGGGAAACACGTTGGTTCCTTCTGTTTGATTTGGTCTTCCGCCAGATGGCTCTCCAATAAATGTAGCATTGGTGTGTGTTTCCAACATACTCATAAAAGCGGTTGCAGCACTGAATGTTTGACGACCAGTTAGGACAATCAGTTTTTTCTCATCATTTAAGTTTGGGAATTCTCTTAATTTAAATATGAATGGCCATCCATTATCTAAATTTCCTCCTCCATTGCTTCTCAAATCAATAATTAGTTTGTCAACTTTCTTTTTTTCAACAATGTCCCACAATTCCGCATAAGTATCCATCAATGAGTAATTGGGTGGATCTCGAAGCACATTAAGTTTCAAATATATTACTCCCATTTCCTCCAAATAATCCAAACGATAAGGAGGTTCAAAGGCCCATTTAGTCGAGGGCCATTCAATGTTAAACTTCCTGTCTAGTCGTACGGAATTAAGAGATGGTGATTCAAATTGATCAAAAAAGCCACCCACTCCCTCTGTGTAATTTTGCGAAGTAACTTGAATTTGCTTCGTAGTACCGTCTGATAGTCTAATTGTCAAGGGTAGAATATCTATATCGGCAATTAGTCCTAATCCCTTCATAATTGGTGGATATATCACAGAGAAAGGCACCTTAAACTTGTCACCATATATATTTTCTCCGTTGGATATTTCGAAAAGTCTTTTGGATGCCTCAGATTCAGAGAAATCACCAATCTTCTCTACTTTTCCACCTATGAATTCTGAATACTTGGGATCCGAGGCTATTACATACAAGCCTTCTTCGAAGTAATAGAACCTAATAGGAAACCATTTTGTGTTTTCATCGGAAATCATCATGTCTCTAATCCAGGTACCTGAATGCCCATCTTGTAGTTTTGCAACCAGCTTCATCAACTCAACTCTGATTTCATTTTTTGACAATGCCGATGATTTTTGCAAAAGAACTGAGTAATCTTCCACCCATTTATCGTGATTATAATGATGAAATATGTGGCTAGATTCATTCATAACAAGTTGGTAGAATTTATCAAGATCTTCCTCCCACTCATTGTTTTGACCACAGCCTGCAGTACTAACTGCAAATAGACCAATTAGCAGTAATAAAACGATTCTCTTCATCTATTTTTCCACCTATTATATAATGTGGCCTTCATAGCCTTTTTGGCCAATTGTTGGCACATAGAAAATGCTACTATTCTAGCACTTACATGCAGTATACATCTATGGAAACAAAGATGCTAGTTTACTAGCACTCTGCGAGCAAGGTAGCCGATTGAGATCTTAATGAGGAGGGTCAGAGCTCGTCATATCTATTCTTAGCCTCATTCCAATACTCGTCAAGTATATCCAAATGGACTTCGCCGAGAACCTGACTATTCTCGGTAACTCTCCTTTCCACGAACTCGAATCGGTCTGAGAATTTCCGATTAGTAGTTTGAATAGCATCTTCAGAATGTATTCCCTCTTGGCGAGCGAAATTAACTATAGAAAACAGGAGATCGCCGATCTCCTCCTTAGTCGACTGATGGTCTTCCTTTTTCATTGCATCACGGACTTCGCCTAGTTCCTCTTCTACTTTCTGCCAACAATCATTTGAGTTTGGGAAGTCGAAGCCTACGCCAGCAACCTTCTCTTGAATTCGATGAGCGCGCAGTAGACCAGGCATCGAGCTAGGTACTCCGTCCAGCAGATTCTTTCTCTTTCCTTCCTTGAGTTTAATCTGCTCCCAGTTTTTCAGCACGTCCGATGTACCATCAACATTCTTGTCTCCATAAACGTGGGGGTGGCGGGTATATAGTTTTTCTATGGCCGCATCGGCTATATCTTTTATGGAAAACTCTCCATGTTCTTCAGCTATGGCCCCATGAAAAAGAACATGAAGAAAAAGGTCACCCAGTTCTTTTCTCAGCTCTTCAAGATCTCCTCCCGCAATGGCCTCTACGGTCTCATAGGTCTCTTCGATCAGCAATCCCTTGACCGACTCGTGAGTCTGCTCCATATCCCAGGGACATTCAAGCCGAAGTCTCCTAACCAGACCAACAAAAGTGGCCAGTGACTTCATTAAGTCAGCATCAGCGAGGGTGGCATCGAGATCGCTCTTTAGCTTTTCGCTCTCATCCAAAAGGGCATCAATCATAGGTCGACTCAGTGGTTAGATTTCCTCGAATATAGCTGGAATAACACTCGAGAGTTCTCACTACTCTTGACTACTCGAGACTCAAAACTCAAAACTCGTAACTCTTTCACATTCCGAAGAGAACTCCTGTCACCGTAATGATTATTTTGGTTATGTCTAAAGGACAAATGTGTCTTTTAGATAGGTAAAGTCGACATCCACACCAGCGATGTTCGATGGACTCATGAACAAACCAATATGAATAATGGCAGCACGTGGTGTAAATAAAGTAATTCTCGTAGGTAATCTCGGTCAAGACCCGGAGCTGAAGTACACGGGTAACGGAACGGCCGTTGCGAATCTTAGACTCGCAACAAGTGATTCCTACAAAGACGCCAGCGGTAATCTCGTAGACAACACTCAATGGCACAACATCGTTGCTTGGGCACGTCTCGCGGAAATTTGCAACGAGTACTTGAAGAAAGGATCTAAGATTTACATTGAAGGATCTCTTCAAACTCGGACTTACGAAGACAAAGACGGAAATACCAAATATTTCACCGAGGTCAAGGCACGCGACATGGTCATGCTTGACAGCCGTGGAGGTGGCGGCGGTGGCTCATTCGGGAATGCAGGTGGAGGAGATTTCTCGTCGGGAGTTCAAACGGGTGGTGGCGCTCCGGCTCCAAGCACTGCGGATGACGACCTACCGTTTTAGGGAAAAGAAAGGGAACTGAGGACTTTGAGAGGGAGCTACCGTCAGGTGGTTCCCTTTCTTGTTTGTGGTTGTGGTTCTTGGTTCGTGGTTATGGATTGGCTCAAGATGTGTCTTTATATGGAAAGGCCAGGACACGGAAACGAACCAAGAATTATGCAAGATTATACGAAGCTCGATGTATGGAAAGAGTCTCACCAACTCGTTCTTGAGATATACCAACTAACCAAGAATCTACCGAGTGAAGAGAGATTTCATTTGACGAAACAGATTCGATCATCAACGACATCGGTCCCAACGAACCTCGTTGAAGGGTGTGGGAGATATTCTCAGAAGGACAAAGCACATTTCTTTCAAATGGCCTTCGGCTCAGCTTCGGAGTTGGGATATCAGCTTTTAATTCTAAGAGATCTGAATTACATCAGTCCCGAAAAATACTCTGAAGTATTGGCTCGTGTTGTTCTTCTTAAAAAGAAATTAAACGCCTTACTCGGTGTTGTTCGCAAAACTCTTAGAAAAAAACCACGAACCACGAACCACAAACCACAAACTCTTACGTCATCTAGATGAGTGTGATGAGTTGTGAGTTCTCGGTCAGCCGGAGATACAAGTCGGGCAATCCAGCCACAACTCTTCAGGTATCCTTGGAATGGCCTCGGGGCCCTTTCCTTTCTCGAATACAGGTCTGTATAGCACTCTTCCCTCTTCGAACATATTGCCGCAGATATGACAATCCGTCTCGGAATCAATTTCAACAGGAGAATAGCCGCTGATCACCCAGCCCTCCTTTTCCAATCCATGTGCGAGGGTCTCAAGAGCGACGCGCACTGTCCTTGACTTATTTCCTTCAAAGTATCTTTTCGCAAGCTGGTCAAGGAGATCGATGGTCTCCTGCTTTAATGTGAAGTTTTGCCTTTTCATACTATCCTCGCCAATTTTTCCAATGACCAATAACCAGACCCGTACTTCCCAAGATCGTCAGAATGGATTCCGCGGTTTCGGAATATAATTCACCAGCGAGCAGACCGACTAGAACAAGACTTCCACCGACTAGAAAAAGCATTCTGATGTAGAATGGCCTGCCTTTCTTGATTGAAGATCTGTACCCAATTGCCACGGTTGGTACGAGAAGAAGCGCCAAAACGAAATGCGTCCAAGTATCAAAATCAAAAACTGTAGAGCCTAAGGGAAGGGCTGCAAAAAATACGAGCGTCAAAACACAGTGAATGACGCAAATACCGGAGAGCCAAAGACCCACTCGATCCCAGAATCCTTCCGTATTTTCAATATTCGGTATACTCGATGACATGCCAGTGTGTATTAAATACACACTCTATGTGTTCCAGCATTGAAAGCACTTCGATACACATCTTCAGTCCAAGAGACTGCCGGAAGTTCTAATATTTAGAGGGCGGAAAGTATCAAGAGGGCTTCGTCTCGAATCACTCAGAGGGAGGAGCGAATATCCGATTGATAGGCTTGCCAGGCAGGAATGCACGCAGCTATGAGTCCGAGACAAACGGCACCGAGCAAGATCAGAAGTTCTGCTGGATGTAAGTAAAGTGCCGAAAAAGTAATTCCTCTAGTAGCAGCGGTCCAGGCACCAAACACACCGACAGCTATGTGCGCTAGTATGATTCCCAGCGAAGCACCAGCGAAAGATATCAGAAGTCCTTCTAATAGCATGTGCTTAAGCACCAGACTTCTTGATCCTCCAAGACTTCTGATGATAGCGATGTCTTTCATACGATCCTTCAAAGCATTGTACATCGCAACGAAAAGACCGAGGATTGACGCCAAAATGAGAAGCGCAGCAAATGCTCGGACGACCATGAAGAAGGAATCGAGAAGCGAAAACAATCGGGTGGTTTCAACCGCCGGCGACGCTGCCTGCATGTTAGTCTGGCTGTTCACGTATCTAGGAAAAGAAGCGGCGGCAGCAGAAGACGCATATTGTATCAAGAGAGCTGTGTATTCTTTCTCGTCTTTTGCTCGACTTGAGGCAGCAGCCATTTGTCGCAAGTGCGGAGGTAGCGAATTAAGATCTATTTTTTCTGATGTATGACTCGACCAGATCGTCTCTGTAGATGTTAGGATCAAGTCATCAAGAACCGATGAGCTAGGCTTAAGAATGCCGACAACGATCAATCCATGCTCTTCGTGGTCTGATCCGCCGGAAAGTCCATGTGTACTATTAAGCTCATCGCCGAGAGCAAGCGAAAACTTCTTGGCTACTTTCGACCCCAACACAAGCTGGTTTTCCGACGACCAGATTTTACCTGTCTCAAAAAGAGCTGCGTATAACTTTATATAATCCTCGCTTGTACCCACGACCCTAGTCCCTTTGTAGCTGTCCCCAATTGATAGCGGGATGGATAATTCTACAAAGTCATTTTCTTCGATCAAGCGAGCATCCGCAACAGAGATGTTTCCGGTGGGAACGTCGGTCTGGTAGATACTTGACAAGATTAGTTGAGTAGGTGATCCCTTGGCTCCAACAACAAGATCTATGTCTTTTCCATTGCGCGCCATGGTGTCCTCCAGCTGACTGCCGACAAGGATTAGACTCGTGATTGAGGCTATCCCTAAGGACAAGAGAATGACATTGAGGCCCGATGAGAGTTTTCGCTTCCGAATGTATGACCAGGTCAGTTTCCTAAGATTCATTTCGATTCAGCCCCATCCAGCTCGAAAACATTACCAATACCCGACTTTACCCTCTCGTCATGAGTAGCGATGAGTAAAGTTGCTGACTCACGTTTTGCTTCTCCCTCCAATAGTTCAATCACTCGAGCCGCGTTGCGATTATCCAGGCTTGCCGTTGGTTCATCTGCAAGAATCAACTTGGGCTTATTGACCACGGCCCTCGCGATGCCAACTCTCTGTCTTTCTCCTTCGCTCAAAGAAGAAGGATAACGTCTTGAAAGGTGTTCAATTTCTACGCCTGACAAAACCTCCGCAATTCTCGATCTATCAATTTCGAGACCACATGCGAACTGTGCCATCTCCAAGTTTTGTTCAACTGTCAGGGTGTCCAACAAGCGATCCTTTTGAAAGACGATCCCAATGTTCTTGCCCCTAAACTGGTCGCGCTCACTCTCTCCCAACTCAGCCAGATTCTGCCCGCGCACAAAAACCTCTCCTGTTTGTGGCGAGATAATTCCTGACAGAAGATTTAGAATAGTCGTCTTGCCAGAGCCTGAATTACCAATCAAAGCCCACACTGAGCCTTGATCGCCTGAGAATTGATCAATCCTAAGCGTTGACTCAGAATTTTCGTGGCTATACTCTATTTTTCGCAGACTAAACATGAAGCCGAAGATAAATATCAGCCCTACAAATTACTCCAACAACGCAGACATATTCGCAAGGCTCTCAGTAATTTTGTCGAATGAGGCAAGATATCGCTTCTCAAGATCGGGCAGACCCACAGTCGATGACAGTGAAGCTTCATAGAGCAATCCTGGAAGCATCCAAGATGCATATCCGCTATAGGGATCAGAAGAGGCATACAAGGAGCGAAACCATTTACCATAGGCCATCCCCTCTTTGTCAACGAAAGCACGTTCTAGTTGAATTAGATTGCGATTAAGCTCGTGAGTGATTCCTAAACTCAGCTGGCCCATCTCGAGCTTCTTCTCAACCAAAGTCTCGTATTTCTTAGACGCCTCAGAAATTTGCTCAATGGCCTCAATTAACGCTGTCATTTCATGATCAGGAGCATAGGCTTGTATCTTCTCTTTTGCGTTTGATAAATGCGTCTTCAGATCGCTGCCAATTCGATCAACATCCAATGGTATTATGTCCGCATTGCTAAGTCTCAAAGCCATGATGCCAAACACTTTTGCTACCGTTGGCCCGCTTTGAAAATTTGGATCTGCGAAAGTTTTGAACCAATGAAAGTTGTCATAGGCTGAATGATAAAGGCTTGGGCTGCGCATGCCTGCACCAAGGCTGGGTATACCAAGATGTGCGTAAAAACCAAGATGATCTGATCCACCTCCCAGATTGCCAATTCGTGGTCCCTTACTTTGATCAGTCAATTGAGACAACCAATGCTCATAAACCGTGATGTCCTGATCCGTATAAGGAACAGCTTTAGTTGCATCAACAAGAAGTCCTTTAAGGGTTGGCGCTGATGATCCACCAAATCGTAAACCAGAGCAAGCCCCGTCGGCATTAAAGTAGGCTATGGTCTTGCTGCTTAACTCTTCGCTAAACTGCTCTATCCATTCGACAGAAGCAATGATGCCATGCTCTTCAGCGTCCCAATGAGCAATTTTGATGGTTCTTTTTGGGATGTGGCCCTGACGAATCATCTCGCCAAGTGCCTCTGCCAATGTTAGCAGCATAGCAGTCCCGCTATTGGGATCGCTTGCACCATGAACCCATGCATCATAATGAGCTCCCATGATGATCCATTCATCTGGATGCTCACTTCCTTCGAAAGTGCCTACCACATTCTGCACTCTAGTGAAAGCTTTCTCCTGCTTCACCATCAACCTCACTTTAAGGTCGGCACCACCTGTAAGACGATAAGTGTAGGGTAATCCTCCTTGCCATGATTGGGGTACGACCGAACCAGTCATCCGCCCCAAAATTTCCTTTGCCGATCCGTATGGCAATGGTGTCACTGGTATGGTGTGGAATGCTACATCCTTCGGATCTAAGCGGTCAATTTTCTCAGCTCCATCTAAAGGCAAAGCGGGTTCAAATGGAGTCAGAGGATCACCAGAATAATCCAGCGCTAGCACTGAACCTCTTTGAACGGTGCTCTCACTAAAATAGCTGCCTTCAGGATAACTTAGGCCTCTCATATATCCGGAGTCTTCCGGATCGGTGTACATGATCAATCCAAGTGCCCCAGCGGCTTCAGCATATTTGGCTTTGTATCCTCTGAAGTTACCCCCATATCTGGCGATTGCAATCTTGCCTTTGACAGCAATACCAAGCTCTTCTAGCTCTTCAAAATCCTCTTTAGTACCATAGTTCACGTAGACAACTTCAGCAGTGACGTCCCCAGATCCACTGTAGGAGTTCCAGCCTGGGCCTACATCTTGTTGTGAGTAGGGATCTTCAATGAGGGCATATTCTTGGTTATTGAGGGGCATTCTGATAGGCATTACCAATTCTATTGCGATATCACCTGGACCAGTTGGCAGATAAATGTCATATGGATGCTGTACAGTCGCCATTCCAGCTTCCGTCATTACGCTGTGGATGTAGTCAGCGACTGCTTTATTTTCAGGAGAACCCGCTCGATGCGGCACTTTAGTCAGCTCTTTGAGGTGCGCTCTGAATCGATCAGACTTCGGAAGCTCTAAGAACAATTTTTCGATTTCTAATTGATCTTGTTGATTGGCAGCGAAGAAACCTGAGGGTTGTGCTGAGAGCGATATGCCAAAAGATAAAATGACGAGAGTGAGGAATGCTTTCATATGAGTTATTTGTGTTACCCAAAATAACACAGTTATTGTGACAGACAAACATTGGACGAAGTACACGATATCCTGCATATGCTAAGCAGTAAACAAGTCCAGAAATTCTAGCCTTTCCATCCGAAAGCACGAAACCGAGATTATCAATCGATGTAATTCTGCTATGCAAAACAGTAGACGAAAATTCATAGGCAGTAGCCTCAGTACTCTAATTGGAATTCCATTTGTGAAATCCAATGCGATCTTCTTGAGCCAAGAGAAAGATCAACGATTTGAGCTCTTGTTCGGCCAGCGTCAACTCATAGATATGCGTGAGGTCTATCGATTTGATTTGAGATGGACACCAGACCTACGGGCAAATATGGCTCTTGATTTGGACATAGATATCACGGCAGCTCAGTCGCTTTCGACAAGTGATATTCCGGACTACTCAGAAAAGCTATTAGAGTCATCATTTCACACGCTGTTGACGCAAGTTAACGATCATGCAAAGCACTCTGCTGCCCTTCTAAGAGGTCTTTCCTCAATTGAGGTCTGGCACCGATTAGAAAATAGTAATGGCGAAGCGATAGGTCTCGACTACGCAGCAAAGAATACCATTTCAATCTGCCTTGCTTGTGACTGGCTTGGCCAATTCATAGGAAATGGGGCACGTGTTGAAGCTCTGGCTAGTGTTGCAGAAAAGGGACTCGAGAGTATATATCGAGCTCTTGAAGAACTCCAATCTGAGGAAAGCTACAATGATTGGCGCCGCTCCGGACAAGACTCAAGCTCTGCTCCTATTCCAAGAGCATATATACAAGAATCATTTCTTCCCATTCAAGCTTCTTCTGCGCTCCTTGTTGGCGCAATAACCTTTGCAAGACAGTTTGGAAATAACAGTAGGGTCACTCAGTGGGTTGATCTGGGGATTAAATCAATTGTCGACAGAGCCGGACTTTTTTATAATGACGGTTCATTTCCAGGCTCTGCCTCCCAAGCCCTATACGCAGGAGAATATCTAGCTTTAGCGACAGACGTGTTAAATCGTTTTGAAGTAATTGACATTCAGGATGCCATAAACTGGACCGGCTTAATTAGATTCCTTGCCAGTCACAGCTATACAAAAAGGAGAAGCCAGCCTCGTCTTATTGATTTTGGAGACACTGAAACACTTGTCAGTTCCTCACTTGCCTATTGGGTAGCGAATAGAAAAAGCGACGGCTACTCCAATTTCATTGGCAGCAAGTGGTTGGCAAATCACAATCGATTTGGCTTAGCCTGGTTTGACAAAAGGACGCAGGATGCTAATCCAGTTCAAGGTCCTTCCTTGGACGAATTCGATAGTGGTTCGATCGTATATCGAGACTATGGTGGTCCCTCGGAGCTAATGGTTGCTACTCGATTAGGTGGACCTATTCATGGAGAACATGGTGATCTCGGATCTATCGTTATTGGAGCCTATGGAGAGCTCTTCATTTCGCATCCTGGCTCCGATTCTTTAATGGAAGGTCAGAGCAAGACCGTTTTGCGTCGCCCAGAGAACAAAAACGTACTCATAATTAACGGTAGGAGCCAAGATTTTTCTGATGGATTTGTAGGACGAGGTCGATCAGAGGCGATTGCCACTCTCATCAGATCTACAGAGTCTGACGCTTATTCTTCATGGTCAGCCGACATGTCCTCGTCTTATGGACAAGATCTTAGTGGATTGGCTTCTGCCGTCAGAAGCGTCTTCATAAGCAAGAAAGCCAATTGCGTCGTTGTTGTTGATAAAGTTTCTCTTTCTCAGGGTCAGGCGAGTGTCGAATCTCTATTTCGAATTGCCAATTCTGACTCTAAATCAGAGATCAAAACTGAAAACGGAAACATCGAGGTTCTACGACCAGAGGGACGATTGCAGATTCAGAACATCGGACTGAATGGCGCAACCTTAGTGAAGTCCTTAGACGACCCCTTTGAGAGTAGCTATCCTCAATATCGATCTAAAAGCTCAAAGCTGAACGCTAGTCAACTAGTTGTCACCGCCTTTTCTTTCTCGAAGAACGATGTTGAGATGGACAGCAGTTTGATTCTGAGGAATAATGGATCTATTCGCTACGAGAGAAAAGTCGATGATGTTCGAGTCTGGATAGATATCTTCGATGGCGAGAAAGTCCCAGATATCTCCCATCGGATACAAATCTAAGCCCTATCACCCTCGCGGTTTGGAGAGATAAATATCAAGTTCACTTTTCCAGTCAGCATAGATTTCTTTGTATCTCTCGCTCGATTCGAAATTCGGACTAATCGTTTTGAGGGGTCTCAATAGCTCAAACGCCGATTCAATACTTGAGTACGCGCCGCAACCAATTCCGGCACCTCTAGCAGCACCCAAGGATCCATCCGTGTCGAAGATTTCAACCTCCGCTTCTGAGACATGTGCAAACACAGTAGAGAAAGTATCGCTTAAGAACATATTGGCGTTTCCCGCCCTGACCTTGTTCGTCGATACTCCTAGCTCTTGCATTATTTCAATTCCGTACATCATGGCAAAAACGACTCCCTCCTGAGCTGCACGACATACATGAGCCCGTGTATGCCGATTAAGATCAAGACCGCTCCATTTAGAGCCCAAATTGATATTGGAAAGAGTTCTTTCAGCCCCATTTCCATAGGGAAAGATTTTTAATCCATCTGAACCGTCATCGATACTCTTGGCGAGATCATTCATTTCCTGATAGGAATCGACTGCCAAGTTGTCTCGGACCCATCGATTGGTAATCCCGCAACCGTTGACACACATTAAGACGCCGTAGCTAGGATTATTCGTCGAATGATTTACATGCAGAAAGGTATTTACCCTAGATTCTGCATCAGATTTCACAAGATTGGAAACTCCATAGACAACACCCGATGTACCCCCGGTGGCAGCAACCTGACCCTGTTGAAATACACCAAGAGACAATGCATTGTTCGGTTGATCACCACTTCGATAGCTAATTGCGATACCTTCGGAAATTCCTAGTTCACTTGCAGCCGATTTTCCGACAAAAGCTTGTGGCGAAAAGACATCTACCCTTGGTGGCAATATCTTTGTCTCAAAACCGAAGTATTCCAATAGCTCGTTTGCCAAAGCATCTCGCTTGAAATCAAACATTATCCCCTCCGACAATCCCGTATTTGTCGTCTGAATATCTCCACTCATCTTGTAGGCAATGAAATCTCCCGGTAGACAGATCTTTGATATTTGATCAAATATCTCAGGTTCATTCCTCTTAACCCAAGCGAGCTTTGATGCAGTGAAATTTCCTGGGCTATTGAGCAAATTCCCAAGACAATATTCTTGTCCAAGATCACTGAAGGCTTTCTCTCCAGTTTCTACCGCCCTGCTGTCACACCAAATAATGGAAGGTCTAAGCACCTCACCTAATCTTCCCAAGCAGACAAGGCCATGCATTTGGTAAGAAATACCGATTCCGGAGACAAGCCCTTCAAGCCCACCAACTTGGTCTCCGAGGGATCTAGTAACATTTATGGTTTCTGCCCACCATTGGTTTGGATCCTGCTCTGCCCAATCTTGCTTTGGAGTACTGATTTGCATCTCGGTGGAAGGGAATTGCGCACTAGCAGTGCACAATCCGGATTCAATTTCAAGTAAGGATCCTTTCACAGAAGAACTTCCTATATCGATTCCGAGGAGATACTTCATATAAACAGCGAGATATTAATAGCAGTCAATTTCACAACTAGGAAAGGAAAAATTTGAGATAGTTTCCGTTTTCAGATAATCTCTGTACATACAGAACGAGTTCTCTTAGGTGATAATCGCCCCACATAGTCGCTTCTCCCTTTGCAACTCCGCCCTCCTCTGGAACATAGTCCCATCGATTTGGCCAATGATAGACGGAATGTAGAAGAAGACCTTCATGATCTTTATCTATACCGAGAAAGTCATCAGACAGCATCGTATCAAGCATTTTGAGAGCCGCCTGCTCATACTTTTTCCCTTCACTCCCAATATATCTGGACAAACGTAACATGCCCTGAGCAGCGATGGCCGAGGCCGAGCTATCAACCGGCTCCATGTTTGATGGTCCACCGGTATCCCATAGGGGTATTCCATTCTCAGGAGTATTCTCGATAAAATGATCTGCACTCGCCTTGCACGCATTCAAAAGAATGTCGATGACTTCATCTCGACCACCCCAATTTTGCAATTGATCTCCCTTGAGGGTCGATATATATTCAATTTGCTCAGCGAATCCCGTAATTACCCAAGCTTGTCCGCGAGTCCATGTTGAAAACGGCGAGTAACCCTGCTGAGTTGATGCACATCGATAGTTTCCGTCTACTGTATTGAATATGCTCTCATGAACAACTCGTCCCCTTTCATCATAGCCATCGCGATCTTCGCCGTAGTAAACATTGTATCTAGCTGTGGTAAGTAAGTGCTTCACTGCCCGGTCCAATAGTGACACTTTCCGATCATTTTCAGTCGAAAAATGATGGCCCAATTGATGGCCCAGAATTAGTGATCGAACGGTGCGTGCCGTATCGGAAAAAAGTGAATGCGGACCGTTAAACGAATAGATATAGCCCAAATTAGGATCAGCACAATCGGTCCATCGAGAAGCTTGAGCCGTACTCGATGCCTTCAAAGCCATCTCTAAGTATTTTCGTTGCCAGTAATCTTCTACCACCTTGCTCTCGTTCATTAGACGAAGGAGAGCTCCGTAGGTACTTACATTATTGAAGCCATGGTCATGGACGCCAATATGGGTAACATGAGAAGCCATGTACTTCACGGTGTTTTCCGTGGCGTATTTCAGAAAGTATTCCTCTCCAGTGGCATCGAATTGCAAAAAAGCAGATCCAAATTGGAATCCCTGAGTCCATTCGGTCCATCCTCTGGTGGAGTACTGTCCTTTCACCGTGTAAACGGGAGCTCCTTTTGATAAATCAAAATTCCGCTCAATCAGTCGAATCTTTTCTCCTGACAGCTCCCAGAAAGCTTCCAATCGATCCGAAAATGACTCTAATGTTAGTGCATTTTGAAATTGAATCAAGACAGTTTCTGTGTTTGACAGTTTAGAATTTCTTTACTCAGTCTATCTCTCAACTCGGCCTGTTCCAGAACCTTGGGCAAGTTTATCAACCTCCTCAACGGTCATCAGATTGTAATCACCAGGGATTGTCTGCTTTAAGCACGATGCAGCTGCAGCAAATTCAACGGCCTCCTTGCTAGAATTTTTCTTAAGAAGTCCATAGATGAGACCACCAGCAAATGAGTCGCCACCTCCTACCCTGTCTATCAGATGAATGCTGTATTCTTTTGAGCGATAGGGATTTATGCAATCCTTCTCATCTAACATCAGAGCACTCCAGCCGTTGATTGAAGCGGAATGACTCTCACGGAGGGTGATAGCAACGGTGTCAAAATCGAACTCTTCTTTTAGTCTTAAGGCCAACTGATGATATCCTTCTTCGGCAAGTTTTCCAGATTCAACATCGCTCTCTGGTGCCCTCAGACCGAGACATCGATCAGCATCTTCCTCGTTGGCAATGCAAACGTTCACATACTTCATCAAACCCTTCATACACTCTCGAGCCTCATCAACCGTCCAGAGTTTTTTTCGGTAGTTCAGATCACAGCTTATCGTTAGTCCCATTTCCTGAGCGGTCTGGCAAGCCTCAACTAAATTTGATCTTGCAGATGCACCAAGAGCCGGAGTAATGCCCGTCCAGTGGAACCACTGTTGCCCCTCGAATACCTTATTCCAGTCTATCTCACCAGATTCGATAAAGTTGATTGCCGAATTTGCACGATCATAGATAACCTTCGAAGGCCTCTGGCTAGCGCCCATTTCTAGGAAGTAGACTCCGATTCTGTCTCCGCCTCGTACGATTTTAGATGTATCAACACCATACCTACGCAAGGAGTTTATCGCAGACTGTGCAATTTCATGCTTAGGCAATTTCGTGACAAATGAGGTCGGAATTCCATAATTGGCGAGAGAAACAGCAACGTTTCCCTCTCCGCCTCCAAATGTTGATTCGAGTATCGAGGTCTGTACAAAACGTTGATGTGATGGTGGGGTCAAGCGAAGCATCAATTCTCCAAAAGTGACAACCATATCTTCTCTAGTCTTTTTTCATTTCTTGACGAGCTCTTTTAACGGCCTCAACTAAACTTGCTGCATATTTCTTAATATCCTCAAACCGCGAATCCGCTATGGCCTCTGGATTTACGAGGGCAGAACCAACTCCCAGTGCAAACGAACCCGCACGTATCCAGTCACCTGCATTTTCTGAGCTAACTCCTCCTGTTGGCATTAATCGGAGGTGTGGAAGAGGAGCTTTTACGGCTTTGATATATTTGGGACCGAAAAAAGCGGCAGGAAACACCTTTATTACATCCGCTCCAAGCTCATGAGCCTCCTGAATTTCCGTCGGGGTGAAAGCACCTGGCATTATTGGAACGTCTAGGTTATGACTAGTCGCGATCAATTCCGCTTTCAAAATGGGGCTAACAACATATCGTGCTCCTGCATCCACAGCTCGTTTCAATGTTTCGGAATCGATCACGGAGCCTACCCCAAGTACAAGCCGATCTCCAAAGTCATCGTGTATTTGTCTGATTTGATCAATCGCTCCGGGTACAGTCATGGTAATTTCTAGGCACTCAACACCACCTTCCAGAATCGACATACAGGTATCCTTGACCTTCTCTGGTTCATCCATTCTTACAACAGCAACAATTCCAGCCGATCCGACCTTTTCTATTAATTCTCTTCGCTTGATTGACATTTATTTCTGTTTGAGGCATGACGAAGATATGGTTTTACGCGGTCTTGAACATCAATTAGGACGGTAGTCTTGAGCCCAATTTGGTAGCTTTGCATAACTATGAATCATTAAGGAAGTACCTATCCCTTGACATTTAAAAAAGGTATTATTGCCCAGCAACAGGAAGTACAAGTCCAATAAATAATTGTCTGAGCATGAGAGTCGGAATATTAGGTGGAGGAATCGGGGGGTTAAGCTCCGGATATTTTTTGAGCAAATATCACGACAATCTCGAGATATACGAAGCTGCCTCATATACCGGTGGACTAGCCAGATCTTTTCGGTGGCATGATTTCGATTGTGACATAGGTCCTCACCGGTTTTACACGACCGAGCCCGATTTACTCGAGGAAGTAAAATCCTTGGTTCAAATGAACAAGGTCGTCAGAAACACAGCAATATTCGTCCGTGGAAAATGGATAAGTGATCCCGTGAATGCCGTAGAGGTTGTCTTGAAGTTTTTTCCACAACCGAGTATCGATATTGTTTGGAACTATCTATTCAAGAAAAAACGTCCAGAGACACACTTTGAGAACATGGTTCTCAATCAGTTTGGTAAAGGTCTAAATGATTTCTTTTTCAAACCTTACTCTGAAAAACTTTTTGGAATTCCCTCATCGGAGATATCACCTGAGTGGGGTCGAGCTAAGCTCAGAGTATCAGGCCTCAGAGATCTCATAGAACGTAAGTCAAAACTTTATTTCCGTGACTACTGGTATCCAAAAAATGGTGGCTATGGTTCATTTGGGGAGACTTTTTCTCAACGACTTGAACACTCCATCCATAGAGATCATCGTCTCACCGATATTGCAAAAAACCAAGACGGCCCGTACCACTGCAAGTTCGAAACCGAAAATCGGATAGTTGAGGAGCAGTTCGATCACATAATATCGACGATTCCAATAACGCTTCTCGCAAATATGTTGGGCAAGGAAGTTGCTCTTAGATTCAAAGGATCGTCGATATATTATTTTCACCTTAAGAAACCGTTCATGACAAAGAACCAGTGGTTCTACGTGGCGGACGAGAAGTATTCAATCAATCGAGTTGCCGAATTCAAAAACTTCTTGGGCGAAGGCCAACCTACGGACGAAACGGTTGTCGGGGCCGAGGTTACTAGAGAGGGATCAACTGTCGAATCGGTAACAGCCGAATTGATTTCGATGGGCCTCTTGATGGAGGAAGACATTCTAGATACCAAGATTGTCCAGCTTCCCGGTGTTTATCCAGTCTATGACATCGGATACGAAACGAAGATCGCGGAGTTAGAAGAGTTCTTCAAAGGACATCCTAACATCACCCTTGTAGGCCGGCAAGGAAATTTTAGGCATGTCGATATTGACGACATTCTGCTTGAAGCGCGGGACAAAGTCGAGGCGTTGCAATCAAGGCTTAAATAGGTCGGATCAATCTAGAATAAGGTCGTTCTAGTCTCTGTTCTCTTCCACTCCGAAACGCGAATTGCCTTGGCTGCCACTGAAGAAAAAAAGAAAGTCAACTACAAGTCTGCCTGGCAAGAAGCCAAGGTTCTCATGTGGGATTACCGAGGCCGTCTGGCTTTGGGTTTCTTATTGATGATCGTGAACAGACTTGCTGGATTGGCATTACCTGGCTCGTCAAAATACCTCGTCGACACAATCATAGGAGAGTCGAGACACGAAATGCTGGTACCCTTGGCACTGGGCGTAGGAGCAGCCACTGTGATTCAAGGTCTGACTACCTTTTCATTGTCGCAAGTCATAGGAGTCGCCGCGCAGCAAGCCATCATGGAAATGCGTCAACGAGTACAATCTCATATTGCACACCTACCGATTAGTTTTTTCGATAACACAAAATCTGGCACCCTGATATCGAGGATAATGTCAGATCCCGAGGGCATCAGAAATCTTGTCGGAACAGGAATAATTCAACTCCTTGGTGGTATTTTCACGGCTATAATAGCGCTGGGAGTCTTGCTATATTTGAATACTAAATTGACGCTGATAATATTCTTAGTACTCGTTGTATTTGGTGGAGGAATGGCATTCGCCTTTAAGCGCTTAAGACCAATCTTTAGAGAGAGAAGAGTCATTAGATCTGAAGTTAGCGGCCGACTGGGTGAGACCTTAAGTGGAATTAGAATTGTTAAGGCCTACGGAGTTGAGCATCGCGAAGAATCGGTTTTTGAAGGCGGCATTGAAAAACTGTTTCTCAACATTAAGAAATCTATCACTTCTGTTTCTGCGATCACCTCATTCGGTTCTGTAGTGATTGGCCTAGTTGGTGTGGTCATGATCATCATCGGTGGTGGGTCAATGCTTCGAGGGGAAATGACCCTTGGAGATTTCATCATGTACATTTTCTTCACGGGCTTGCTCGCCGCACCAGTTATTCAAGTGGCGAATATTGGTACCCAAATATCAGAGGCCTTTGCGGGCTTGGATCGCATACGCGAGATATTTCAAGAAACGACCGACGATGCAGAGGATGAATTCAAAGAAACTCTTGGAGAGGTTACCGGCCAGATTTCATTTGAGGACGTTTGGTTTGAATACAACGAAGATCAACCTGTTTTGAAAGGGATAAGTTTTAGCGCTGCCGCTGGCTCGACAACGGCCCTTGTTGGCTCCAGTGGATCTGGAAAAAGTACTATTGTCAGTCTCGTGATGTCTTTTAACAAGCCGCAAAAAGGTAAGGTCAGTCTTGACGGGCGTGATCTGGACGAGATTAAAGTCGGCGAATATCGAAATCTATTGGGAGTCGTTCTTCAGGAGAATTTTCTTTTTGACGGGACAGTGGCAGAGAACATTAGCTTCACTAAACCAGATGCGACGCGAGAGGAAGTCATTGAGGCGAGCAAAATCGCGCATGCACATGAATTTGTCCAGGATTTTCCGGAATCCTATGACACCATTGTTGGAGAGCGAGGCGTCAAGCTTTCAGGCGGTCAACGTCAACGTATCTCTATTGCTAGAGCTCTTCTGGCAGATCCCAAGATTCTCGTTTTGGACGAGGCAACTTCCTCACTCGATTCAGAAAGCGAAGCATTGATTCAAAGGGGTCTGAAGAGGCTTAGAGAAGGAAAGACCTCGTTTGTTATTGCTCACCGTTTATCGACAATACGCTCAGCCGACCAAATTCTTGTGATAGAAGATGGACAAATTGTTGAAAGAGGCTCTCACCTTGAGCTTTACAAATCAGGAGGTAGGTATAGAGAGTTGTACGATCAGCAGAATAGTTGGGAGGAAGATCGATTTGTGAATCCTGGAGAGATCCTTGAGCAACAGAAATAGTAGATCTGCCAGAAGGGTCAATTCGATGAGGTATAGATACTCCTTAAAGTCTCTACGAGACTTTAAATGACACCTCTACAATTTCAGCACTGAAGTCTTAGCTTGACGACCAGCCATCCATGTGCTAACATGCTGGTCCTTCAAACACCTAGGATCTTGTATACCCTTCTCAGTCTTCTTCCCATAATCGTTGTTGCCATTTTTTTGGTCGGTCTTCGTTGGCCCGCGGCAAAAGCGATGCCATTGTCCTACATAACAGCCGCTCTACTTGCGCTATTCGTCTGGGGAATTCCTTGGATTCAAGTAGCGGCAGCTACGGTACATGGACTAATAGTCACCTCTACTCTCCTCTTCATCATCTTTGGTGCGATCCTGCTTCTAAATACTTTGCAAGAAAGCGGAGCAATGAGAGAGATCCGACTTGGTCTTAAGAAAGTCTCACCAGACAGACGCATTCAGGTCATCATTATTGCGTGGCTCTTTGGCTCATTTATCGAAGGAGCAGCCGGCTTCGGGACACCCGCTGCTGTCGCCGTTCCCTTGATGGTCGGACTTGGATTCCCCGCGATGGCAGCCGTCGTCGCAGGAATGATGATACAATCTACTCCAGTTTCTTTTGGTGCCTTGGGTACACCGATACTCGTAGGCGTAAACACAGGACTCTCTGGCGACGCTGCTGTGGGCAGTTTCGCTGCTGATCTCGGATTCTTGGATGGAGGATCAGGTTGGCTTGGATTTCTGGCGCATATTGGTTTCAAGGTGGCTCTACTTCATGCGATCGCTGGAACACTCATTCCACTGTTTGTCGTTTCTTTCATGACAAAATTCTTTGGTGAAGAAAGGTCTTTCAAGAAAGGACTAGAGATATGGAAGTTTGCTCTGTTTGCCGCTTTCTCGATGACCATACCATATCTGATTTTCGCTAGATATCTGGGTCCGGAATTTCCCACTATTCTGGGTGGACTCTTTGGATTAGGCATAGTCACACTCGCAGCCAAGAATAATTTTCTAACACCAAGTAGATCAGAGCCATGGGATTTTGGGCCAAAAAGTACGTGGGAGTCTAGTTGGATTGGTGAGCTCGATATCACAGACAAGGAAATTGGCACTCGGGACAATCTGGGACTCGTAAAGTCATGGAGTCCCTACCTGCTTGTGGCACTATTCCTCGTTGCAACTAGAGTACCCGCTCTAGGCATAAAGTCCTTTATTCAATCAGATCTATTCACCTTTCGATGGATCGAAATATTTGGGACTAGCATAACTTCAAGTGTCCAGCCTCTCTATTTACCTGGATTCATTTTTGTGCTTGTATCAATCATTACTTTCGTCTTGCACAGAATGAATTTCGACTCCTACAAGCGCGCCTGGTCGAAAAGCGGCAAGACTCTAATTCCAGCTTCGGTTGCATTGGTCTTCACTGTGCCGATGGTTCAAGTATTTATCAATTCGACAGGCGGATCCGCCGGACTTGACAAAATGCCTATCGTTCTGGCAGACGGAGTCGCAAATCTTGTTGGATCGGCATGGCCACTCTTTGCACCGTTAATCGGAGGATTAGGGGCATTTGTCGCGGGTAGCAATACCGTAAGCAATATGATGTTTTCACTTTTCCAATTCGGAGTGGGTGAAAGAATCGGAACTGATCCTACGTGGATTGTCGCGCTCCAGGCCGTAGGCGGTGCTGCTGGCAATGTCATTTGCGTACACAATGTGGTAGCTGCCTCCGCGGTTGTGGGCCTAGTTGGTCAGGAAGGGACCGTTATAAGAAAGACACTCCCTGTGTTTCTCTATTATGTAACAATAACAGGCACGATTGGCCTATTTATTTCCAACTATCTTTGAGCCGAGATGACTGGTCCGCTTATTCCTGATCTTGAGACGAAAATCCGTTCAGAAATTCAGAACATAGAGATTGAGATCAAAGATCTTAGAGAGCTGACAAAACCCATCGCGCCGGAGAATGCCATTGGAAGACTCAGCCGAATGGACGCCATTAATAATAGATCGATTAACGAAGCTGCGCTTCGGGAAAAGCAGAATCGCTTGTTGAAACTCGAGAATGCATTGGCCAGATGTACCGATGAGAATTTCGGAATATGCTCAAAATGCAAAGAGCCGATTCCTCTTGGAAGATTGATGTACCTCCCAGAGTCTCGGTTTTGTACAAAATGTGCCGTTTAGTCTAGCTCATTTTAGCAACTCTAAATTGTTTTGGATATCATCAACTATGCCCTCAAGCGTCAATTTTAAGCAACACTGAATCAATATTTATGACGAACTACTTTCGATTTAGCCTGGCAATCATTCTGCTTTTTTTACTCAATAAGAATCTCGAGGCGCAGACTGCCGATCCAAATGATGTCGCATCGATCGACTCAATAATTCAAGCATATTACGAAGTCGTTTCTGGACCTGCAGGTCAGGAAAGACAATGGGCTCGGGACTCAACTCTCCATTATCCAGATGCAAGAGTATCCATCGTTTCTGAGGCCGAAAACGGGAAGCCCCAACTGAATGAAATGAGTCTAGCACAATTTCATGAATCAAGCCGAGGAATAGTCGAATCCGGCTTTTTTGAGTACGAGATACACAGAGTGGTTGAAGAACGAGGGGCCCTTTCGCAGGTATGGAGCACCTATGAATGGAAGGCGACGGAAGACGGCGAAGTGGGAGGAAGAGGAATCAATTCGATCCAGCTCTTCAATGATGGCGAGCGATATTGGATTCTTTCTTGGATGTACGACGGAAGACCAAGCGCTCCATCTGTTCAGGACAAATATCTGCCTAAGGAATTGCGATCTAAAGGAAAATAGCTACACGTAAGTCATTCCTTTTTGCGAATCACACTCGTGCTGAGCTTTTTCTCTAGATCCATATCGGAAAGAATCATTTCCGATATATCTACCACCTTGATGTCCTCCTCGATTTCTTTTATTCCGTCCGTCAACATGGTAGTACAGAAAGGACAGTTCGCTGCAACTACTCCACATTTTTTCTCGGCAAGCTCCCTAACTCTTTCTTGATTGACACGACCACTTCCCTCCTCCTCTTCTTTGAACATTTGCGCTCCGCCGGCTCCGCAACAAAAACCATTGGACTTTGACCTCTTCACTTCTTTGAGGTCGACTTTCAATTCCTGAAGTAATCTTCTGGGAATCTCATAAATACCGTTTGCTCTTCCTAGGTAACATGAGTCGTGGTAAGTCACCGACTCACCTTGATACGCTCCATCGCTCTTTATTCGAAGTTGTCCACTATCCATCAATTCAGAAAGCAACTGAGTATGATGAATAACTTCGTATTGGCCGCCCAGCGCGGGATAGTCATTCTTAAGAATGTTGAAGCAGTGCGGGCAGGCTGTGACGATTCGCTTGACACCATATGAATTGAGTGTCTCGATATTCTGCAATGCTACCATTTGAAAAACAAACTCATTTCCGGCACGCCTTGCGGGATCACCTGTGCATTGTTCTTCATCGCCAAGAATCGCAAAATTGACTTCCAAATTCGTCAATATCGAAGCAAATGACTTGACGATTTTCTGTGCTCGCGGATCAAAACTCCCTGCACAGCCAACCCAAAATAGAATGTCTGGACTTCTACCTTCTTGAGCCAAGTCTGCTAATGTCTTCACGGAAAGATTAAGCATTGATCCACTCCGTTCTTGAGGATTGAACCTGCCATGCTGAGCCACTGTTTTCTATACTGGTAAACATCGGCAGCCAATCTCCGGGTCCTTTGCCCTCATTGAGAATTTGATAGCGTCTCATTTCTAAGATCGGCTCCAATGGATTTATCATGATTGGGCAAGCCTCGACGCAGGCCTGACAAGATGTACAAGCAAAAATCTCTTCCTGTGAAATCGAATCCCAAAGCGATTTGCCATCATTAAAATCCATGCTTGTGGTACCAGCCTCTAACTTAGCTGAAACCTCCTCGCAGCGATCTCTGATATCCATCATGATCTTCCGTGGAGAGAGTGTCTTTCCCGTCTGATTAGCAGGACAGGAATCCGTACATCTTCCGCACTCTGTACAAGCAAATGCTGCCAATAAAGTATTCCTCTTGAGGTCGAAAATGTCTTTTGCTCCGAAGCTTGGGACTTCGTCATCCGTATTCTCTGGCCCGAGGCCCATCATCGACTTTATCTCTCTTGTGATAACCGGAATATTGTCAATCTGACCAGAACTTCGCTGAGAGCTGAAGTAGACATTTGGGAAGGCCAAGATTATGTGCAAATGCTTTGAATAGGGCAAATAGCAGATAAATCCGAACACCATCAGGACGTGAATCCACCACGCAGAACGTTCAATTAACACCAAGGAATCTGCAGAAAACCCGGAAAATATCGGTGCTATAAAGACCGGACTAATCAGAATACTCTGGATCTTTGGGTAGTCCACTGGTCGCAAGTCTTGAAGGAGATAATCTGAACCATTCATTGTAAATATGGCAAAAACCAAAACCAGTTCACCAAGCAAGATGAGTTTCCCATCGAGACTTGGCCAGCCCTTCATTTCGGGTTTTCGAAATCTCGGGATCAACAATACTGTTCGGCGAAGTAGGAATACTATGGTTGCGAGTAATGCGAGGGCAGAAAGTATTTCTACCAGATTTATCGTGGTCGAATAAAGACCTGAAAACGATTGTGAAAGAATTCTGTGCTGACCGACCAAACCGTCCAGGATAATTTCAACTAGCTCAATTTGTGTCAAGAGAAATGCTAGATAGATAAAAGCATGTAGCGTTGCAGGTAGCCACTTTTTGAACATCTTCTTTTGCCCAAACGCAATCAGGATCGTTCTCTTCCAAGCTAGACTGGAGGATCTATCTTCCTCTCCGGGTATCCCTAGCCTGATGGTGTTCCAGATTCTTCTATAGACCCTGAAGGAGAAAGCGATACACGCGATGAGAAGTATGGCAAAAATGATTTGACTCATAGGGCCGTGGCAGGAACTACTTCGTAGCCCGTATTGCTTCTGTCAATTTAGGAATGACCTCGAATAAATCTCCGCAAACACCATAGTCAGCAGACTTGAAAAAGGGAGCCTCTGGGTCACTATTTACAACAACAATGGTTTTCGAGCTATTGACTCCGGCCAAAT
Organism: Rhodothermales bacterium; assembly: GCA_965250215.1. Taxonomy (GTDB): domain Bacteria; phylum Bacteroidota; class Rhodothermia; order Rhodothermales; family DATKEJ01; genus CBDFNN01. The sequence continues at coordinate 2,744,103 of CBDFNN010000004.1, forward strand.
GTTGAATAGCCCCTGATATTCCTGCCGCGATGTAGAGACTAGGTTTGATCGACAACCCCGTCTGCCCGACATGTTCATGATGTGGTCGCCAGTCACTGTCGGCAACCGGTCTGGAACACGCCGTTGCTGCTCCTATTTCTTCCGCTAAGTCTTCTAAGATGCCCCAATTGTCTCCTGACTTGAGACCTCTCCCTCCAGAGACAACTAGATCGGCCTCCTCCAAATTGATTTCACCCGCCTGGTTTACGACCTCGAGAATTTCGATGAGGGATTCTGGAGCCTCCTCAAATAGTTCTACGGAAACATTCTTTTCCTCATATCTCTCAACAGATCCCCTTCCACTAACAGTCAAGACTACTGCGTTCGAGTTAAACTCGATTTTTGTTCGCGCCTTTCCTGAATAGCTATTTCTTGTAAAAACTTTCCCGGCCGTGTCCATGTCGATTATATCGCTTGCGACATCTGCCTCAAGTAGGATCGCAATCATTCCAGCCAGTGCCTTCCCACTAGAATTGTGCGGCAGCAAAACATGAGAGGCATTTTTTTCCTTTGCTAGCTGCTCCAGTATCCTAGAATGCTGTCTTGAATCAAATTCTGAAACATTTTCAACCAGAACTGCATGGTTTACTCCGAACGAAGAGATTTCTTCAGCAGTGGTCACGAAGCAAAGAGCGATTGCTTCGCTGCCTCTACTGGAGGCAAGCTCTTGTGCTAGATTTAAGGTCTCTTTCTCTACTCTTGAGAGATTTCCATCAATGGAAGAAAGATAGACGATTACAGACATGTGACTTTGGGTTGTCTTGATTAGATGACTTTTGCTTCTTCTTTAAGAAGGCGAACGAGCTCATCCATATTGTCTGGGTCTATCATGGTAACGCCCGACTTTGAAGGAGTGACACTAAAGCTCCTAGTAACGGTATTCGTGTTCGAGTACTCTGCTAACCGAACTTCATTTGGTTTCTTTTTAGCCATCATAATCCCTCTCATATTTGGGATCCGCTGCTCTCCCATTCCTTTTGAAGCCGATACTACAAGAGGCAAGGGAATCGATGCTCGAACGTGTCCGCCTTCTATGTCTCGATGAAGGATTGCCTTATTCCCCTCAATCTCGAGGTGACTAACAAAAGATTCGAAGTGCCAATCTAAAATCGCAGCAATCATCCCTCCCACTAGTCCTGACGAATGATCAATTGTTTCCTTCCCGGTGACTATCAAATCGAAGTCCTGACCTTTTGCGTAGCTCGCAATCTCTTGAGCCACTTGACGTGAGTCTTCAGGATCCACATCAACGCGAACCGCCTTATCGGCTCCAACGGCTAGGGCCTTTTGCACGAGAGAATTGTTCGCTTCCTTCCCAACATTTATAACAACGACCTCACCGCCGGACCTCTCAACCAACTCAATGGATCTGGTCAGAGCAAACCACTCATCGTATGGGTTAATAATGAAATTGACGCCATTCGAGTCGAAAGCGCTACCATCATCCGTAAATTTTACAGGAGCAGTTGTCTCTGGGACGCTGCTTATACAAACTAAAATCTTCATTTGGGAGGTAATTCTGGAAGCGAAAACTACGAACAACCCGCCTATGAAACTCGACTCAGTGTTGGAGATCTCATGAGTTATGAAAGAGCGAAGAATGTCCCATTTATTGGGAATGTTTTTCTAGGCTTTGACGAATGATCTCTAACCATATGGTCGTAGCTCTAGTCTCTGGCATATCGATGTCGTCCCATTGAATAGTCTGACCACGCTCAACTTTTCTCTTCAAAGTTGCTCGTTGCAATAATCCTATCGGCACGTGCTCAGGGATATCCGCGATTGGCAAAGAGCTTCCGCAAACATCGAATCCTCCAATTCCTTTCTCTAGAAAATATCCTGGATCCATGTCCTTCTTTGCCACCGCTGCTACAGAATATTTAGGGTCAACTCCATTGTTTAGAAGAATATCTTCCCTCTCAATGACATTCCGAATGGTCTTGAACATCTCGAGGTGACACAAATGGAAGGGTCGAACCAAAGTGTAGTAGGGACCGTCACCCATTTTTAAATACTTGAGATATTTTTCCTGATATGAATCGTGCGTTCCCGCAACGAACACTCCTGGGTTACCAGGACAAATAATAAAGTCGCTGATCGGACCGCCCAATTCATCGGAATACTTACACAGGATAGAAGCACCATCCATCATCTCGTTCGTCTTAGGCGCCAAGAATCCAGGTTTATATATGTCAGCTCCGAGTCCGTTTGCAACAAGTGTTTGCTCAATTTGAACTTTCGTCCCGTCAGTAAAAGATGTAGTCTGATTGACAGAAAGACCTTGTTTCTCAGCCCAGTACTTCATCTCCTCAAGAGTTGGATTAGTATTGAGGAATCCTTTGATGTTTCCGAATACCTTTATATCGAAGCCCATATCAAGAGCGTCTCTGAAGAGGGCCGCGATACACCCAGGTTGATCTCCTTCAGATTCAGTAATAAGACCTTTTCCAACAAAATAGCTTCCTGTAGTAACTTGAAATTCTGAATTGAGAGTAACAACTGGAAGACCGGCTTCAAACGCGGCTTCTACGATCACGGTAGCGTGAATTGGATCGCCAGAACATTCAACCAAAATATCGGAGTGGTCGATCAATTCATTTAGAGAGTTTGTCAGGACGTTCTGCCGAGGAAAGTCGTCAATTTGATCTATGTTACGACGCGTGAGGACTTTTCCTAAGGAGATGCCTTTTTGCGATAGCAAATGGGCTAGGCCACGTGCCATCATACCAGTTCCTACGATTCCTACTTTAGATTCGACTACGCTTTTTCGCATGGGTCTCAACAGTTATTTTCGGAGTAATAATAGTGATACTTGTTCTAGATAGATAGCTTAAACATATTGTTTATTAAGCTCGATCCTTATGAATCGAACTTTAAAAATAGACAATGTCTTTCCCAAATTAATTCCACACAATCCTTGGTTCAAGCAGAAGTTAAAAGAATAGCTTTAGAAAACTTTCTCGACCTCAGCACAGACATAGCTGTTCTTGACGTTCGAACCAAAGAGGAATACCTAATCGGACACATCCCGGGTGCAACAAATCTCGAACTTTTCGACACGGAGCAACGAGGCGTTATTGGGAAGATTTATAAGAAACAAGGAAAAGGCGATGCCGTGAAGGCCGGGCTCGAATTTGTCTCACCTAAAATATCAGCTTTGCTTTCTGAAGTAGAAAGCAAGATAAAAGGTGACAGCATCGCCATCCATTGCTGGCGTGGAGGTATGAGAAGTGAATCCCTTGCCTGGCTGATTAGTTTTGCTTTGAATATCAATACTTTTGTCCTTGACGGCGGATATAAAGCTTATCGACAATCTGTTTTAGACAAGTTCACAACTGAATATGAATTTCTCGTCCTAGGAGGCTACACCGGCTCTGCAAAAACCGAGATTTTATCTTGTTTAAATAACAGAGGCCATCAAGTTTTGGACCTTGAGAGGCTGGCAAACCACAGAGGATCGGCATTCGGTTCTATTGGACTAAATGATCAGCCGGTTCAGCAGATCTTCGAGAATCGTGTCGCAAAAAAACTCGAGGAGTTAAATTCTAAGCTGCCCATTTGGGTCGAAGATGAGTCCCGACGAATTGGACATCGAATAATTCCACACGATCTATTTAATTCCATCAAGGCATCCAAACACTACTTTATTGATATCCCCTTTCAAAGTAGGGTTAAGCATCTACTTGAGAGCTATGGGCAACTACCCGTTGAAGATCTTGTCGCTTCTAGTGCAAAGCTAGAAAACCGTCTCGGTTTGGAGAAAACAAGCTATTGTATAAATCTTCTGCAGAAAGGAAAAATCGAGGAAGCTTGCGAAATACTTCTCAAGTACTATGATAAATCCTACGCATACGGATTATCGAAGAACAAGCCTGAACTTGTGACGAAAGTTGTCTTCGAGAGTATAGATATGGAAGAAATTGCAAATGAACTAGAACGTCAAATAGCTTTAAAATGATCGAACCGGAGTTAGTGAGATTGACACAGTATAGCCACGGTGCTGGATGCGGTTGTAAAATCGCTCCGTCTGTTCTTCAGCAAATTCTAAAAACTGAAACTACCTATTCCTCCTACCCTAATTTACTTGTCGGAAATTCAGAAAGAGACGATGCGGCCGTTTTCGATATTGGTGACGGAACCTGCATCATCTCTACAACCGACTTCTTCATGCCGATTGTTGATGACCCTTTTGACTTCGGTAGAATTGCGTCAGCCAACGCAATAAGTGATATTTACGCCATGGGTGGTCAGCCGCTTATGGCCATTTCAATCCTTGGCTGGCCAATAAATAAACTGGGACCAGAGATAGCGGCACAGGTCATTGAAGGATCAAGAACAACTTGTCAAGAAGCTGGAATCCCGCTCGCTGGTGGCCACAGTATCGACTCACCAGAGCCCATCTTCGGTCTTGCCGTTACCGGCAAAGTCGCGAAAAGCGAGCTTAAGCAGAATTCGAAGGCTCGTGCCGGAGATATACTTTTTCTGACAAAGGCGATAGGCGTCGGCATTTTGACTACTTCAGAGAAACGGGACCTATTGCAAGAGAAAGATCGAGGAGTTGCTGCGGCGCAGATGACAGTCTTGAATACTGTTGGATGCGAGTTATCTAAAATCCCGGGGGTCAATGCTATGACGGATGTGACGGGCTTCGGGCTTCTTGGACATCTAGAGGAAATGTGCTCAGAAAGCAACGTCCGAGCCAATATTATCGAGGATGATGTCGTCCTTCTCTCCGATCTAGACTACTACTTGGAAAAGGGATGTATACCTGGCGGGACTATCAGAAATTGGGAAAGTTATGGATCCAAAATTGGAGAAATAAGTGACCGTCAAAAACATCTATTCTGCGATCCTCAAACGAGTGGTGGATTGCTTGTAAGTGTCTCTCCGGCTTTTAAGGACGACGTCGTCGAATTACTTGTTGAAAAAGGACTTGAAAATCACGCAAAGCCAATTGGAGCGATCTTGGAACCATCCAAGAGTCAGTCGTTAATCTCATTTCTTTAGATAATGGGCTTATTACATTAGCTTAGTTCATACTTACCAGACTTCACTTCTGTGGAGGACCCCCTTTCTATTTCGCTACATATCGTTCTTCTGACTACAGGTCCACAAATTGGGATTCTGGGTTTAGCTATCGGGGGCATTGTCCTCGTACTTTTACTCTTGCTTTCTGCAATCATATCTGGGTCAGAAGTTGCACTTTTTTCCTTATCCGAGGCTGACAAGCTTGAGATAGAGGGAATTGACACTAAAAAAAGTGTCCGAGTTCAAAGACTTCTTGAGGACAGCTCCAAATCTTTGGTCACAATTCTTGTTTTGAATACAGTGGTCAACGTTTCCGTTATTACACTTGCCGCATTTTTAACGCTCCAACTTGCAGACATTTACAACTGGTCAGAAACGGTTGTTGTCGTTTTGGAAATGGTTGTGTTGACTTTTGTCCTGCTAATCGTAAGCGAAATCAGTCCAAAAATTGCTGCTAGTCGCAATGCCAAAAGCTATAGCCTCGCTGTTAGTGGCTTGCTAGTGTTTGGGCAAAGATTGTTTGGACCTATTTCTGGTCCAACAGCCAAGTTATTGGCCAAGTTCGATGAGAACGAGGCAAGTGAGAAAGTCAAGATATCGTCAGACGATGTAAAAACCATGGCAGACCTCAGTGAAGCTTCAGGAACGCTTGAGGAAGCTGAGAGAGACCTTATTCATTCTGTCATTGATCTCGGAGAGAAAACTGTTGTTGAGGTTATGACAAGCCGAGTCGATGTTACTGGTATTCCAACGGACAGTGACATGAAATCAGCCATAAATATTATCTCGGAGTCTGGTCACTCACGTCTTCCACTTTTTACAGAAAACCTAGATCATGTTGCTGGCATCATCTATGCGAAGGACTTACTTCCCTACATAGGTGGGAATGGACGAGGCAAACGTCCAAGCCTTGAGGACATTGCACGTCCACCTCTCTTTGTACCAGAGAGCAAGCGGCTTGACGATCTCCTAAATGATTTCCAAGAAAAGCGAACTCACTTGGCTGTAGTTGTGGATGAATACGGTGGAACGGAAGGTCTGGTAACAATGGAGGATGTTTTGGAAGAAATTGTGGGAGATATCCGGATCGAGTCACCAGAAGATGACGAGTCGGAATATGAGAGAATTTCCAGAGGTAGATATCGCTTTGACGCTGGGATCGACCTCGATGACGTTGCCGAACTAGTGAACGATGATTTGGAAGCAGACGAAAACATTTCTTTTGACACAGAAAATTTTGACTTTGAGACGCTTGGTGGATTGATTTTTCACCTCGTCGAGGACATTCCAAACGAAGGACAGGAATTACAGTTTGGCCCTTTGAAATTGCGAGTCGAGTCCATTGAGAAGCAGCGGATATTGTCGGTGATAGTTACAGTCGACGAATCTCTTACAGATTAAAAATGAAGTCAAGGCTATAGGAAGCATAGGAATAGGCCTCAGACTATTTTGTAGAGAATGGCAAAAAAACTACACCATTTTGAAGGACGATACCCAATTGCTACTTTCGTTTCGAGTTAGAAATTGTTAACCACTCTATCAATATGACAGAAACACGTTCTCGGGGTCAATGGGGATCCAAATTTGGATTTATACTAGCGGCTGCGGGCTCCGCGGTTGGACTAGGCAATATTTGGAAATTCCCAAGCGAAGTGGCAAGCAACGGAGGTGGTGCATTTTTAATTATCTACCTCTTCCTGTGCTTTATCGTTGGCTACCCCGTAATGGTTGCCGAACTCTCGATAGGACGACATACCAATAGAAATCCATTCGGCGCATTTCGATCACTAACGAGGAATCCAATTTTTGGCGCCGTCGGATTGTGGGGCATTCTCTGTGGAGTAATGATTCTATCATTCTACGCAGTCGTTGCAGGCTGGACTCTATCATTCGTTTTTAGTGAGTTCCTGATCTTCTTGGGTAATGACGAGACGGCAAGCTGGTTCAGTAACCTGGGCGACCCGGTAAAAAACTCTATCTTCTCCATTCTGTTCATGCTTGCAACAATCAAGGTTGTATCTGGAGGAGTTAGCGACGGAATCGAGAAGGTCGCGAAGATTCTCATGCCGCTGCTTATCGGCATTCTTTTGATAATGATCGGCTATGTAATGACGCTCGACGGGGCTATGGAGGGCCTTTCACACTATCTCACCCCAAGTATCTCAGGAATGACTCCCGAGGTTATTTTTCAATCCATGGGTCAAGCATTTTTTTCATTATCCCTAGGTATGGGTGCTTTGATTACTTATGGTTCTTACCTCGATAAGAAAGAGAATATACCTGAAGTCGCCGCTTACGTGACCCTCGCGGATGTCGGAATTGCCTTCATTGCAGGATTATTGATAATACCGTCGATGTACGTTGCTCAAGCCGGTGGTATCGAAATATTTGGTCCAACAGGTGAACTGCTTAATGAAGACGGGCTCGTGTTCAATGTCCTACCTGAATTGTTTAAAACAATGGGCACAACAGGCAATTTAGTTTTTGGCGTTAGCTTCTTCACGCTCCTAAGTATGGCTGCGTTGACTTCTACTATTTCTTTGCTAGAAGTACCTACCTCCTTCCTTATCGACGAAACTTCCATGGGTCGTAAAAAGGCCTCGTGGACCATTGGTCTTGTTATCACAGCCATTGCGGTTTTGGTTTCGGTCAAATCAGGCCTAATCGGAACCTTCTCGGCGATCTTCAACAATTATGGACTCCCAATAGGTGGATTCATGATTTGCGTATTTATTGGATACGTTTGGAAAACGAGTAGCGCGATGAAGGAAATGGAATCTGGATTCGATAGTATCAACGATCATTGGTTCGGAAAATTTTGGTCTTTTACCGTGAAGTTCATCTGTCCCATTCTAATTTTGTTTATTCTTATTAGGACGGTAATTAACCAGTTTTCATAGTCCTAAGAATTCGGAATTAATCGCGTATTGAGTTGGAACGAGGTAGAGTTTTTGCAGCTGCAATTGTTATTGCATTCACGTTATTGCCAGATCTTGCTCTAGCACAAACGATTGGACTAAGCAATAGTATTGTAGGCCCACCGATCCAAGGAATAGTTGTAAATGGCAGGGAGAAATCTGTTCAAGCTCTTTTCCAAAACTTGGCTTCCCACGGAGCTCAAGTATTGGCAAACCCAGCTTTAGAAGATCCATTTGACGATTGCAACAAGTTTCGAAATACCGATGGATTGATGCATTTCGTAGGCTCAACTTTGCTAACGCTCGGTTTTCAGTACATTTATGAAGAGAAATTTGGTCTAAATAAGAATTTGGCTGGCTTTCTAGCCGCGGGAAGCGCGGCTGGTGTAGGTGTGGTGAAGGAGCTATATGATGATAGTTTGGAATTTAACTGCTTTAGTAGCGCCGACCTTTTTATGAATGGGGTCGGGATCCTTGCTGGTCTAACCATCGTCTTTGTGTTTTAGTAAGCAATACCCTTAGGTCAATGGATAAAGCACGCGACCACTGTGCTGTTTTTGGTGCCTTTAACACCGTCCAAGCGGCGAGAGACACCTACTTTGGGCTTCACGCCCAGCAACATCGGGGACAGGAATCTTGCGGGATCGTGACCTCATCCTTCGACGAAAAGTCGAAAAAGAAGATCATGCCTATCTACAAGGATTTTGGTCTTGTTCTAGATGTCTTTTCCAAACCCGAGATATTTGACTCGAAATTGCTAGGAGATTCTGCAATTGGTCACACCAGATATTCAACCTCAGGCTCATCGACGAATCCTGCGAATATCCAGCCCTTTCTGATCTACTCCCCTAAAGTGGGAAACATTGCGATTGCTCACAACGGAAATCTGACCAATACAGACGAAGTAAGAAAGGGGCTTTTCGAAAAAGGAGCCGTCTTCTCAACGTCTTCAGACACAGAGCTCATACTGCATCTAATTGCGCACAGTGCAAAAGAATCAACTGAGGAGAAAATTGTAGATGCTGTATCCCAAGTACAGGGAGCTTTCTCGCTTGTTTTACTCACTGAGGATTCCCTCATAGCCGTAAGAGACCCAAGTGGATTCCGTCCACTTTGTATTGGACGGAAGAGGCCAAAAGATAGGTTAGAGAGCTGGGAATATTTTGTCGCCTCAGAAACCTGCGCTTTTGATATCATTGGCGTCGAATATGTTAGAGATGTGCAGCCAGGTGAGGTTGTAGTCATCGACAGAAATACGATTGAGACAGAAAAATTCACGTCCTACCAGTTGGATCAACCTTACGGTGTCAGCCAATGCGTCTTTGAATATGTTTACTTTTCCAGGCCTGATTCAATCATTTTCGGTGAGATGACCGATAAAATTAGGAGGAAAATCGGAAAGCAGTTGGCTTTGGAGGCTCCTACTCCCAAGGATCCCGTCGGAAAAAGAACCATTGTTATTTCAGTCCCTGATTCCTCCAATACGGCCGCGCTCGGTTATGTAAGCGAATGTCAAAAACTTGGCCAGGATTGTAGATATGAAATTGGCCTAATCAGAAATCACTACGTCGGGAGGACCTTTATTTCACCAGGACAGGATGAACGCGAAAGAAAAGTTCGATGCAAGTTCAATACTGTTGATGGGGTATTGAAAGATCGCATTGTTGTACTTGTAGACGATTCCATCGTGCGGGGTACGACCTGTAAGTTGCTCGTAAAGATGATTCGTGAGGCTGGCGCTAGAGAGGTACACTTTCGCGTGGCAAGCCCCAAAGTCCTTAGCCCTTGTTATTATGGAATGGATTTCCCTAGTAAACAGGAGTTACTGGCACATCGATTTGATCATGACATCGAGAAAATGAGAGAGTTCATTGAGGTTGATTCTCTTGCTTACCTAAGTCCACGGGGATTGATGAAAGCTGTCAAAGCAGCAAATTCTAGCCCTCATGGCTATTGCAATGCATGCTTCACAGGCAACTATCCAGTTCCAGTTTTAGATGAAGTGATCCGAGCAAAGGAAAGACCTGTAAGCGAATAGGTCGCTAGCTTACGAAGACTAGACATTTTCTCAGAAACCCTTAGCGGTATTGTCACCTCTTGGGTCGGCGCCTCCCTCAAGTCGACTGTTACCGTTTTCATCATATTTGACGAGAATGGCGTCTACAGAACCAACGTAGCCTGTTCTCGCTCGGAGCTCCCAGCCTCGCGATTCCAGATTTAATTGAACATCTTTTGAAAAGGCAAATGGCTCGTGAAAAAGGACGTCCGGTAACCATTGATGATGTATGCGCGGAGCTGAAACAGCAGCTTGTATGGTCATTCCGTGATCGATAACATTGACGATCGTTTGAAAGACCTGGGTGATGATCGTTCCACCGCCGGGGGTTCCAAGAACCATCAACAACCGCCCTTCTCTGTCTTCAACGATCGAAGGGGTCATGGATGAGAGCATACGTTTTCTAGGCTCGATGGCGTTGGCCTCAGAGCCAACTAGTCCAAACATATTTGGTACTCCGGGTTTTGAACTAAAGTCATCCATTTCATTGTTCAAGAAGAACCCGGCGCCGTCAACAACAACCATTGATCCAAATCCACCATTGATCGTTGTGGTAACGCTCACGCCCGTTCCGTCCGAATCCACGACTGAGTAGTGTGTCGTTTCTATAGACTCCTTTGGCGCTGGTTGACCATGCGATATTTCTGAACTAAGAGCGGCCTTAGACGGATGGAAACCGCCCATCCGATGCGAGCTGTAATTTTTAGCAATCAATTCCTCTTGAGGAACCGCATAGAAATCTGGATCTCCCAGCCACTCCGCACGATCGGCATACACCCTGCGCATGGCCTCCCCCATCAAATGCGAGCTTGCACTGGAACCATAACCCATCAAGCTTAAATCATAGCTTTCAACAGAGTTAAGAAGTTGAGCTAAGGCAATACCACCTGAAGAAGGCGGCGACATTGTTATGATGCGATGCTCCCTATAGCTCGAGACAACCGTTTCCCTTTCTATAGCTCGGTAATCCTCGAGGTCTTTGTGACTGATCATTCCTCGACCATTCTCCATTTCGCGAACAATCAGATCGGCCGTGTCACCTTTATAGAAACCATCCCTGCCATGAACTGCGATTTTCTTAAGCACCTCGGCAAGATCTTTTTGGACAAAGAGCTCTCCGTTTTGATATTCTAGTCCTTCCTTCGAGAAGTATTTCATGGTCCCCTCAAAGGGCGCAAATCGGTTTTGCATATTATTGAATCGACGAGCTTGTCTTCTAGTCAACTCAAAGCCTTCTTCAGCCAATCGAATAGCTGGAGCTAATACCGTTGCAATATCAAGCTTTCCGTATTTCGAATGTGCTGCAAGCATCCCAGCGACGGACCCGGGCGTTCCAGAGGCCAAATGACCCAATCGTGCGACCTTTGGCAGGTAGTCTCCGTTCTCATCGAGAAACATGTCACGAAAGGCACTTGCTGGAGCAGTCTCCCTATAGTCGAAGGATGTCGAATTCCCATCAGGAAATCTAATGACCATGAATCCCCCTCCACCGATATTTCCTGCCACGGGAAATACGACTGCCAGTGCGAAGCCAGTAGAAACCGCAGCATCAACTGCATTGCCACCCATTTTCAGGATCTCCTGTCCAGCAAGACTTGCATCTTGGTGCGCGGAAACGACCATTGCATTCTCGGCATAATCGGGAGCTCCGAAAGGTTGAGCACCCAGCTCGAGACTTGGAAAACAAAAAAGAAGGATTAGTGATGCTTTTATGAAGATTTTATTCATGCGATTTTGTATTCTGTTCATTCATACCCCGTCAGGTAAATAAGCATCGCCTATCCCAGTAGTCCGGATTGTAGGCCTTGATTCCACCAAAGAGAGTTATGACTAACCAAATAAACCGGAGCCTAAAGGTTTTGGCACTGTTTTCAGTAGCAATAGCTGCTGCGCTGGTAACTTTATTCCAGCTATAACATACTGAATTAGGCAACTGATTTTTCTACTATTCTAGCCAAGCTTAAGGGAGAAATGGATCAAGCATTTAATCGATCCGTTGATATCCTGTCTGCTGTACCTGAGCAAATGACCAATTGCTCGTCCCACCAAATACTTCGCACATTTTGAAAATACTTGTCACCGGGTCGTCCGGTCTCATTGGCTCTGAAGCAGTTCGATTCTTCGATGCTCAAGGTCATGAAGTTGTTGGAATTGACAACAACATGAGAAAATTCTTCTTCGGACCTGCCGGTGATACTTCCTGGAATACAAGTCAATTACTTAAGCATACTAGGTCTTTCCGACACGAAGCTATTGATATTAGAGACCGTGAACCACTTTTTCGGCTTTTCAAAGAGGAGAAGTTTGATGCAATAATTCATACTGCGGCTCAGCCTTCTCATGACAAGGCCAAGGACATTCCGCTTGTTGACTTTGACGTCAATGCCGTAGGTACAATTAATCTGTTGGAAGCGAATCGACAATTTTCATTGGACTCCCCTTTTGTTCATATGAGCACGAACAAAGTTTATGGTGATGCACCCAATGAAATTGCGCTAGTGGAAAAGGAGACTCGATGGGACTACGATGATGAACAGTATGTGCACGGAATTCCGGAGACCTTTCGAATAGACCAATCAAAACACTCCCTTTTCGGTGCTTCGAAAGTTGCTGCTGATGTAATGGTTCAAGAATATGGTCGATATTTCGGAATGCCAACGTGTTGCCTTAGGGGCGGATGCCTGACTGGACCGAACCACAGTGGAGTAGAACTTCACGGTTTTCTTAGTTATCTCATTAAGTGCAATCTGGAAGGCAAGCACTACACAGTTTTTGGCTACAAAGGGAAGCAAGTTCGCGATAATATTCATTCACACGATGTAGTAAGTTTTATGGACGCTTTCATTGATAAACCACGCGTTGCAGAGGTTTACAATATTGGCGGCGGAAAGGACAATTCGATATCTATGATTGAAGCCTTTAATCTCTCTGAGGAAATTTCCGAAAAGAAAATGGACTGGAGTTACTCTGAGACCAATCGAGAGGGTGACCACATCTGTTATTATTCTGACTTACGAAAAATGAGAGATCATTATCCAAATTGGGATATTAGTATTAATCTCCGTCAGACCTTCGAACAGATCATAAGCAGCTGGGAACGAAGACTACATGCCGAAACCGCCTGATACTGGTAAACCTAAGGTTTTAATTGTCGTAAATGTATTCAAGCCAGACCAACTTGGTGGCGCTGTTATTTTTACAGATCTTGCCCAAGGACTGAGTCAGAGAGGGTTCGAGGTTAGAGTCCGGTGTTCCTATCCCTACTATCCCGAATGGAAGGATAAAAGCGGCCTGAATGGCTGGACTATTACTGAAGAGAAGTTTGATGAGGTAAGGGTCTCTCGTCACGGTCTATATATTCCAAATAATCCCAATTCCTTGGCACAAAGATTACTCTACGAGTTTTCTTTCTTCCTATCTCTTTCCCGAAGATGGAAGGAGCTTCGACAAACAGACATGATCATGGTCTTTTGTCCTCTGATGGGTGCCGTTGCATTCGGAAGACTAGCAAAATTTCTGGCAAAGAAACCTCTTTGGCTAAACATACAGGACCTTCCCGCACAAGCGGCTGCAGCTGGCAATATTTCAGGTGGATCCTCGACTAGAATATTTCGATGGATTCAGAACAAACTTTTCAACGGCTATGACATGTGGAGTTCGATATCTCCGGCCATGATTGATCAGCTGCAGAAGGACAATTTGAAGAATGTCGCTATCGACTATGTACCAAATTTCCTGAACAGCTCCTTAGAATCCTTGTGCAAAGGCTTGCCTGTAAAGGCAGACCGAGATTCTCGTCCAACTAAACTTTTCTATTCGGGAAATATCGGATCGAAGCAGGATCTGCTGAAGTTCTGTAAAATACTATCGACAAGTCGCAGCAGCTTCGACTTTAGAATCCACGGAGGAGGAAGCAATTCCGAGGAGGTGAAGATGTGGATAGAAAACTCAAATGATGAGAGGTTTTCTTTTGGCGGATTACTCGAGGAAGAAAGCTTTATTCAGACACTACATGAGTCTGACTTTTGTGTCATAACAGAAAAGACGGGATCAGGAGGGTCTTTCATCCCGAGTAAAATTATTCCAGCCATATCTAGTCAATGTCCAATTTTTGCGATCTCAGATCCCGAGAGTCCTTTGGGTCAAGAGATGAGAAAGCATAATATCGGGTTTCATCTTGAATGGGAGAATCTCGAATCTAAGTTAGATGCAGCCTTCAGTTCACTCGCCGATAATGACAACTACTCGGATTGGCTTACACATTCGAGGAAGAGGGCTTTGTACTATTCTAGAGAGAGAGTTTTAAAGCTATATCAAAACAGTATTTTAAAATTGTTACATCAAAACCTATAATAGATCTATGACTATTGAACCAAGAGTGATGGGAGAGTTGATTATGGTAGGCGACAAGGTCTTGATTATTCCCGAAGGTGAAGATTCGCGTACAGCAGCCGGACTCATTTTGCCAGCAAGTGTTAAAGACAAAGATCGAGTCCAAGGTGGTCGCGTGATTAATACCGGTCCCGGCTACCTTCTTCCAAATTCCAAGGAAGGCGACGATGTGTTAAGAACAACCCAACATCCCGTCACCTACCTACCGCTGCAGGCAAAATCCGGTGACTATGCGTTTTTTCTTCGTAACGACGCTATTGAACTGAACTACAAAGAGAGAACCCATCTCATAGTCTCACACAATGCTATTCTAGCATTAATACGTGATCAAAAGGATGAACGAACCATCTACGACGTTTAATATCTACTCCGAAGCAATCCGAATCATGATCAGACTTTACGGCCTTTCTCATTGTGGAACATGTAAAAAGGCGATGGCCTTCTTGGATTCAAATGATCAAGATTATGAGCTCATAGATATTCGGGAGGAGCCTCCCAAATTTGATCAAATCAACTCAGCATTGCAATCTGGTATCGAAGCGAAAAGGATGCTAAATACTTCTGGCCAACAATACCGACAAGGTGGATATAAAGACAAGGTCGTGGAGTTGACTACGCATGAATTAGCAGAGTTGCTTGCGAACAATCCGATGCTAATTAAAAGACCCTTCTTAGAAAGTGGTGATCGCTACTTGGCAGGATTCAGAGAGTCCGAATATCAAGCCTTAATTAGCTCCTAACCTTTCCAGGACTTAATGGGTCGAAGAAGGTCCGCAAGAGCTTTCTCCTCAGGGCTCGGGTCAACTGGAGGAGTCATATTCTGACCTAGTTTCTCATCAAACTTTTCGTCAAGGAAAGATTTCCAATTCCCAGCTCCTTTCAAAAAGACTAGAATGTCCTCTCCTGATTTCAGGTAAAAAGCGAAATTGGCGTCACCGCGACCGGCCCACCAGTTGTAGGACTCTAGTTCACTAAATTTGAATTCCCTTTTGAAACTGCTGAAAAACGTTCGGCATTTGATGACAACTCTGTCACCATATAGTGTTGCTGTACCCTTCATAGAAGGATTTGCAGTCAAACGGACCTTGCCTTTTAGGATAAGGCTACTTGTATTTTTTTTCACGAGACGAAGTATAGAGGACTTATCAGAATTGTAAAAAATACTCTATAGGCGAAATTCAGAAGGTGAGAAAACTAAAGATTCAAAACTAAACACCCTGCATTGCTTTTCCGAGTGCTGTCGCCAAGGTAAAGAAAAGAAGGTTTAAAGCCACATTTCTATCAATATTAATTGTGGCCTCTTCCACGGAGATCACCATATTTTCGAGTTGAGCATTGGGAAAACGTTTCCAAAATTTATCATAGGACTCTGACCACTCAGGAAATCCGAGAATCGCTTCTGATCCAAGCTGCTTGAAAAGCATCAAGTCTCGTACCCAATTGAGTAGGCTTGCTAGGAATCCTTTGATACTCTCTCTTCCTTCTTTCTTCCACACATTCATTATTTGTTCTATACGAGCAAAATCGCTTGTAGCTGAGGCCCTTACAAAGGCCAGAACATCTTCCTTCGACTTAGAATCCCCCCCCTCTAGCAGCAATCTTGCTATACTATATGAGCCGAAAGATGAATTTGCTACACTTTCCGATCTATCCGAGTCTATGCCGTGTCTTTCTTGAATATGCCTTGCCAGAATATCGTTTGGTATGGCCTGAAACCTTAAAGGTTGACAACGGGACAGCATCGTAGGAATAAGACGAGAACGACTCTGGGTCGTGAGAATGAATACCGTCCTTTTTCTAGGTTCTTCTAGTAATTTTAGAAATGCATTGGCTGCTGCACCATTCATATTCTCAACGTCCAACAGAATGATGACTCGATAATTCCCTTCATGTATAGAATAACTGGTTGGTTTTGTAAGGTCCTCCCTAATAAAACTCACCCGATAGGAGGACTTTAAATTTGTCGACTTCGAGCTTGTTGGGAGCCTGACAAAATCTATGATTGAATATGGATCCTCGGAGAGAATCCGTTTTCGCCTCAGAACCTCATCTGCCGACACGCCATTTGGTGTTGGAAAAAACACGTGTACATCCGGGTGACTGAGAGATTTCGTCTTTAAACAGCCGTTGCAGACTCCACAGCTTGATTCATCCCCGCTTTTGCATTGCAAGGCAGAAGCGAAGGCAATGGCCGCTGCCCTCTTCCCAACGCCGTAAGGTCCATGAAACAGATAAGCATGGGCAACACGGTCCTCTCGAATGGACCGCTTTAACAAATCGACAACTTTGTCTTGACCGATAACTTTATCCCACATCACTGTCCTCGAGTCTCTTAACCTGATGAACCTTTCCAGGAAAGGACATTCCTAAGTAATCTTCAACTCCAATCGCAATTTCAGACATCAATGAGTGATCGCGGCTCCTATCGATTCCAGTTCGATTGAATAAGTAGACCAAATCCTCCGTTGCAATATTGCCAGCTGCTCCCTTGACAAATGGACAGCCTCCCATACCCGCAAGAGAGCTATCGAAACTTCGGACACCGTTTTTCCACGCTTGATATGCATTTAAAAGTCCAAGACCTCGAGTATCATGGAGATGGCAGCCTATAGAAATATCGTCGCAATGAATCCTGCTGGCTTGTACTATTTGATCGATACTATTAGGATTTGCCATCCCCGTAGTATCTGCTAGACTGATAAGACTTGGCCTGTATTCAGCAAGCCGAGCCACTATCATCTCAATTTGCTCGATTTCTGTATCGCCTGGTTTTATATAACCAAATACACATTGCACACCGGCCCTCACACGTATCCCATCTTCCCGGCATTCACTTAGAATAGCAACAGCATCAGATAAACCCTTTCTGACAGACATTTTAGCATTCTTTTGTCCATGTTCTTCATTACTTGATATGCTAATCTCGATCGCTCGTGCACCAGCCTTACGAGCAAGTTCTAGCCCCTTTCGATTTAGCACAAGAACATGCGCTCTCTTCCAGTTCGGATCAATATTCGAAGCATTGTAGGCTTCTACAAGTTCTTTCGCATCGGCCATTTGAGGAACGAGATCCTTTCTGACAAAAGAAGTAAGTTGGACTTCGTCAAGCTTGCTTGCTAATATCTTTTTTGCGAGATCAAATTTGAAATCACTAGGGATCCAACGATCAATAAATTGAAAGCCGTCCCTAAGTCCGACCTCACATAAATGAACTGGCGAATTCTCCTTTTGCATTTGCAAATATAGCCCTCTCTAAGCATATCATTTGGTAGTTTACCGCAAAGACAGATAGCCTATTTTGAGGAACTTTGATCGGTAAAGAAGGAAAAACTGCTTCGCCTTTCCTTAGGTGCTAAGGATCAACCTATAAATTACAAACCCCCACCATGCTCTCCGTAGATTCACGAGTGTTCTCATTGCTTGCAGCGTCCATTTGCTTGTTGCTGAGTTGCGACCCTCTTCTATCGAGAGATACAGAGAAACACCGCGTGATATGGAGGGATAACCCTTCGACGACGGCCGTTGTTGCTTGGGTTCAGAGCAGTGGCAGTAATCCCATCTTGCATTTCGGCCCGACAGATTTCGGGACCAACAGCGGTTCATACCCCCTTAGTCAAGCCCCGGACAGAGTCGAGACTCATTTCGCCTTACAGCATAATTTTGTGCGACTTACCGGCCTGTTGCCGGACACGCCTTATTACTATGTCATTGTGGACAGCAATGGATCGAGTCAGAGGTTTTGGTTCAGAACGGCACCAGACCAACCCTCTGAATTCAATTTCATTGTCGGAGGTGACTCTAGAAATTTTAGGGACGCTAGAACGAGGGCAAATAGAATGGTCGCCAAACTGCGCCCAATGTTCGTCATGTTCGATGGCGATATGACAAATGAAAACTCTGCTCAGAAATGGAACCTTTGGCTAGACGATTGGGAGCTAACGACCGGAGCTGATGGCAGAATGACTCCCATTATCCCGGCTCGCGGAAACCATGAGCTAAGCAATGATGACATCTATAAGGTATTCGATGTAAACAACCCTGAGGTCTACTTCGCAAATACAATCGGTGGTGATCAGTTGAGAGTCTATACTCTCAACTCCGAAATTAATCCAGCGGGAGATCAGCAAACCTGGCTCGAGAACGATTTGGCCACCCATAGCAATGTAGACTTCAAAGTTGTCCAATATCATAGATCGATAAAACCGCATACGTCTACGAAAGGAGATCGAAACAGCCAGTATTCTGCCTGGGCGCAGGCCTTTTTTCAAAACGAAGTTGATCTCGTTCTGGAAGGAGATGCGCACGTTGTTTTCCAGACGTGGCCCATTCAACCTTCCGGCTCCGGAGATAATGGTTATATCCGAAACGACACAAAGGGATCAGTCTATGTCGGCTCTGGCACATGGGGAGCTCCTCTCCGTAATAACGATGACGATAAGTCATGGACAAGAGCAAGTGGATCGTTTAACCAGTTCAAGCTTGTGACGGTCGATCCACTCGGAATGCAAATCCGGACGATCATGTACGACAATGTAGACTTGATTAATCAAGTTAGCGACAGTGCGCCCTTCGAGACACCTCCATATCTAAAACACTGGAGCCCGAGCACAGGACCTGTGATTACTATTGGCTCTCCCTACATCGCTTTCAAGCTGGCGCCAGCCGTAAACCTTGACCCTAGTCTGGGTGATCCGATCTATTTCAATGTGGGAGACGCTGTCACTCTCAAAGGAGCAGTTGTTGTTGACGGCAGTATCTCTACTGCCAATTATTATAGAGACGGTACTCTTATTACAGGATGTAATCCATCGGCCCCCGACTTTGAGTGTTCTTGGTTTCCATCGATTGGTGACCACAATGTTTACCTCGAAGTTGTAGACAATCAGGGCTTGCCAGGACGATCAAACTCAAGACTTGTGACAAGCCAGAATCAGCTCCCCGCTGTATCGATTACGTCACCATCTAACGGAAGTGCATTTGATCTTGGGACACAGGTATTGATTAGCGCAAATGCCAGTGATATAGATGGCACAATTTCTAAAGTTGAATTCTTCCAAAACGGCTCTTTCATTGACGGCTGCCAAGACACTCAAGCACCATTCACATGCAACTGGACACCAACTAGTGTAGGTAGTTATCAGATCAATGCGTCGACAAAGGATAATGAGGGTGGTTCGACGGTCTCCGGGCAGATAACTATTCAAATTAACGAGCCGCCAAATACAGCTCCATCGCTTACTCTTACAAGCCCTCCAGACGCTTCGACGTTTGCATTAGGTCAAGGCCTAACCTTGAAAGCAGATGCAAGTGACAGTGATGGGTCCATAAGTAAAGTCGAATTCTTTTCTGCCGGCAATTTTATCAGCGGATGCTCGGACAACGCAGCACCCTACGAGTGTTCATGGACGCCCAGCGGGACGGGCAATTTCTCTTGGTCAGCTACAGCAACTGATGACGATGGAGCGACAAGCAATTCTCCTTCACGGACACTTGTTGTAGAGCAAGTAAACCAAGCACCAACGATCTCAATAACCAGTCCTTCGAACGACCAGAGCTTTACTGAAGGAGATCTAGTTACGATTACGGCCGACGCAAGTGACTCAGACGGATCGATAGCAGAAGTACTGTTTTTTGAAAACGCAAATTTCATTTCTGGTTGTAGTATTTCTACCCCCCCTTACACCTGTTCTTTCACTCCTCCTTTGGGCAATCACCTTCTTCAAGCCAGAGCTGAGGATAATGATGGACTGAAAACTCTGAGTTTTCAAATAAGCATAACGGTCAATCAGGCTGCTAATCAAGCACCTAACGTATCAATGACGAGTCCTTCCGAAGGTGCTAGTTTCGAAGAAGGAAGTTCTATAAATCTGAGCGCTGTGGCTAGTGATCCCGACGGTAGTATTGCAGAAGTACTCTTTCTCCAAAACGATACCGCAATCCAAGGATGCACTCGACAAGCATCTCCTTACGAATGTTCTTGGACTCCTACGCCAGGGTCCTACCAGTTAAGGGCAAGGGCGCAAGACGATAGTGGAGCCACGAGTAATAGCCCGTCCATTTCAATCGTGGTTAATGTATCGCAAAATCAAGTCCCAACAGTCAGCATCGTTCAGCCAGCAAACAACAGCTCGTTCGAGGAAGGAAATTCTGTAGTTGTCAAAGCCAATGCATCAGACGGTGATGGCAATATTGTTAATGTCATTTTCTTTGACAACGGCCAAGAAATCAACAATTGTAACATATCATCTCCACCCTTTGACTGCACATGGAGCGGCTCGGTTGGGTCTCATACCATTAAGGCGAGGGCCAAGGATAACGACGATGCAGTTGCTGACACACAGATTCAAATTCAAATTACGGAGCACCAAAATGTCGCACCATCAGCATCTATTACTGAACCAAATGATGGACAGAACTTCCTAGCGGGGACGCCAATTGTCGTCAGAGCCCAGGCGAGTGATCAAGATGGTTCAATCGCAAAGGTTGTATTCTTTTCGAACAATACGGCATTAACAGCATGCACAGACTACGTGGCTCCATACCAGTGCACCATCATTCCAGACACCGGCACCTATCAATTGAAAGTTAGATCGGATGATGATGACGGTGCACAGACATTCTCAACTCCTGTTTCAATCAGTGTAAACTCTCCTCAAAATCAAGCACCAAACGTATCACTGACAAGCCCGAGCAACGAGAGTAGTTTTGAGCAAGGAACGCAAGTAATGCTGACTGCGACAGCATCTGATCCAGATGGATCGATTGCGGAGGTAGACTTTCTGGTAAATGGACAACAAATACCGAGCTGTGTAGATACAGACGCGCCCTATGCCTGCTCGTGGCAACCTGGTGAAGGAGTCTATTCAGTTGCAGCCAAGGCCATTGATAACAACGGATTGAGCTCTTCTTCTCCAGCCATTCAGGTCACAATTTTTATTGTCAACCAGGCACCTAGTATATCAATTACAGAGCCTAGTAACGGCATGAATATCCCCTCGGGATCAGACATCATTGTTCTGGCCGACGCACAAGATCAGGATGGGGAAATTACACGGGTCGAGTTTTTTGCAAATGGCAGCTTCATTGATCAATGTCAGGATACCGAATTTCCATACAACTGCATTTGGCGTCCAAACCCAGGAAATTACGAGTTGCAAGCAACTGCCTTTGATGACGATGGGTCAAACACAATATCTGCCACAGTCAACGTTTCTATCTCGGAACAGCAAAACCAGGCCCCATCAGTTTCAATCACGACTCCTGATCTCAATGAAGAATTTGAAGCGGGAGAAGAGTTCAGAATATCCGCATCCGCTAGCGACGGGGACGGAAGCGTAAGCAAAGTTACATTTTTTGAAGACGGCCTAGAGATAGCTTCCTGTATGGACACGTCTTCCCCTTTTGACTGCGACTGGACTATTGATATCGTAGGTTCTCATGAACTTACCGCTCTGGCTGAAGACAATGAAGGCGCAACTTCTCTATCAAGCGTTGTCCCAGTTGTGATTGTAGCCGGCGTTCAGGCCAATATTGTTACGGAAAGCTATGGAGGCTATCTCCCCTACGAATTTATTGCTGACGCAAGCTCCAGCACATCCCCTAATGGAATTGACTCTTATGAGTGGCGGATAAATGGAGTGTTGGTATCAACGGAGGCCATTTTTGAAACGACCTTCAATAATCCGGGCGTGTATGGAATATCTCTATCTGTTCTCGATGCTGTTGGGAGATATTCCAAGGAACTAAGACATGTGCTTGTCTCACGTTCAATGGGCCAAAATGCAATCAGTTTGAGCCAAGATTCTCTTGGTTATCAGGGATCTATTGACAACTACATATACCAAAATGAGGAGGGCACTAATTTCGGTAGAAGCCAAGGACTCAGTGTTTTGTCTACACCTATCAAGTCTACCCTGCTACGCTGGGACATGCGAGGCTTGCCACCCGAAGTGAGAATCGACTCAGCTGCAATCGAGATTCATGTCATCGACCCTAGTTTCGACACAATTTTTGCTAGAGTACTAAACAGAGACTGGATAGAGTCTGAATCAACTTGGCTTTCTGCCCAGCTCGGTAGAAGTTGGGAATTACCGGGGGCAAAGGGTGACTCAGACAGAATAACGACTCCAATGTTATCATTTCAAGGCTTCGGGGAAGGTGTCCTGAGACTTGCTATTCCTGAAGATCAGTTGTCCATTATAAAGACGTGGATAATAAATGATGTAGACAACCACGGCATCGGCATATTTGCAGATTCTGGAAATGATCAGTTAGGCTTTTCATCAAGCGAAAGCCTTGATCAGAATGTTCGACCTAAGCTAGTTCTCTATTACACCTTATTTGGAGTGGACTCAGAGATAAATGAGCTACCACTAGAAGACGAATTGTTTATTTCGACTCCTTATCCAAACCCTTGGACATCAATCTCGAAAATTGATATTGGGTCTAAAGAGGCATCGGAAGTAGACGTCAAACTCTATGATCTCAATGGTCGAGTTGTTACAACTTTGTTTGAAGGTCAGCTTAATCCAAGGAGGATTCTTCAGTTAAATCTTGACGCATCTGGGCTCCCTGGAGGAATCTATATCGTTCAGATTACGAATGGCTCGCAGACCAAATCAATGAGTGTCACACTCGTGCATTAGAAATTATTGCTAAGCCGCATAAGTGGTTCTAAAGTGTTGGCGACTTTTGTATATTTCGTCCCCTCTGGCGGGGTAGCTCAGCTGGTTAGAGCGTCGGATTCATAACCCGGAGGTCGAGAGTTCAAGTCTCTCTCCCGCCACTTTCCAAAAGGAACCTTTGGCCAAATTTTTTCTCCCTACTCCTCGTCCTTAGATTTGTTGGCCTTTTTAATGTCTTGCTGAACATTGCGAGGCACGGCTTCATAAGCATAGAAATCTTCAGTATGGATTCCCCGTCCCTGAGTTAAAGATCTCAGCGTAGTAGAATATTGATACATTTCAGCTTCCGGTACATGGGCTAGGACGCTTTGGAATATTCCCTCAGCTTCCATTCCCTGGATTCGAGCACGTTTTGTGTTTAGATCACCGAGAACATCGCCCATATGTGATTCTGGCACGAGAACTTTCAGATTTTGAATAGGCTCCAATATAGTTGGTGATGCAGAGTTGAATGCATCACGAAATGCCATTTTGGCTGCCATCCGAAAGGCGTTGTCGTTGGAGTCAACGGGATGCATGCCTCCGTCATGAATAACTATTCGAATATCACCAACTGGATATCCAGCAACTGGCCCAACTTGTAGAGCCTCCATGACACCTTTTTGAATAGCACTAAAGAAGCGTTTCATGTCGATAACTCCACCTACGATGCCGTCAATGAACTCTATCTTGGCTCCCCAAGAAGTCGTGTTCTCGGCCTTATTCCTGACGCTGACTTCTTTAGGCGCTATAAATTCGCCACGAATCGGTTCAACGTAGAGAGTTATATCGGCATATTGTCCAGCACCGCCACTCTGCTTCTTATGTCGATAATGTGCATCACCCCGCCTCGTCACGGTTTCTCGATAAGATATTTTGGGCTGCACAAATTCAACAGGAGCATTGAATCGGTTTTTCAGCCGATAGGCCGCAATCTTCAGATGCATTTCCCCCTGACCCGCCAACAGCAATTGGTTCAAATCAGCGTCATGCAAGACCTTGAGTGATGGGTCCTCCTCATGAATACTATGCATCCCCTGGGCCAGCTTATCCTCGTCTCCCTGATTGACAGCTCTCACGGCCATCTTGTACTTAGGATTTGGAAAATCTACTCCCGTGATGACTACCTTCGAACCCTTTGTCCTTAAGGTATTATTTGTATGAGTATTTTTCAGTTTGACAACTGCACCAAGGTCGCCGGCACTCACGGCCTCAACGGTTTCCCTTTCTTTCCCATTGATCGCATACATCTGATTGAATCTTTCCGATGAACCCGACTGTGCGTTTTCTAGGTCGTTGCCAGCTTTTATGGATCCGGAAAAAACTTTGAAAAACGAGTACTCACCAACGTGGTGCTCGGCCATAGTTCTGTATACAAGAGCAACAGTTTTACCATTCGGATCGGCTTGCAAAGGCTCAGGTTCTGCTGCGGTCGGAGGCATAGAAAGTGGATCCGGACAGGCATTTGCAACAAAACTCATGAGTCGAGAAACTCCAATGTTATTCGTTGCACTGGTCAAGAATATCGGAAAGAGCTGCCTTTTCTTCATCGACTCGGCTAAGCCTTTCCTCATCTCCTCTTCCGTCAACTCTCCCTTTTCGAAATATAGCTCCATGAGCGACTCGTCGTTTTCAGCGATATTCTCTACCAACTCATTGTGCAATTCTTGAGCTCGCTCTTTGAAGTCTGCGTCGATCTCTCCCATTTCTCCCTCCGTGGACCCTTCTGGAAAAGTAATTTGCTTCATTAGTAGGACATCGATAATTGACCGTGTTCCTGGACCACCTGGCAACTGCACCACGGTTACTCCTCTAGAGAATCGCTCTTGAAGCTGAGAAACCACGACATCAAAACTCGAGTCTGGCTTGTCGAGGTGATTCAAAACAAATAGTGCCGGAGTATTATTTGCAGCTGCATTGATCCAACCAGCCTCCGTTCCAACTTGCACACCTTCTGCTGCATTCATCACAAAAACGGCCGCATCGGCAACTCGTAGAGATGCAATAACTTCCCCTAAGAAATCTGGGTAGCCAGGTGTATCCAGAATATTGATCTTGTGATCCTTCCACTCTGCGTGCAGTAAGGAGGTAAAAATAGACATCTGACGCTCAACCTCGCTGGGATGGTAGTCGCTGGCCGTAGTCCCATTCTCAATCGATCCCATTCTATCAATGTGCCCGGCATTGAAAACCATTGCCTCAGCCAGCATTGATTTTCCACTTCCGTGATGACCGATCAAAGCGATATTTCTAACTTTTGATGATTCGTAAACTTTCATCTGTTAATTTCATTTACAAGTGTGAAGGGACAAACCGGGTGATCAACAGCCTCTCTCAAGCTCTCCAAGGCGATCAAGATAGTGTCATATGGCTTGTTCTCAAAACATTCAATTAACTACCTTCCACTCCAGCAAATTCCAAACGAAAGTGATACTAGGAATCGATTCAAGCGGAGACTTTTTAGGGGTGGCTCTCGTCGAAAATGGTCAAGTGATCGCTCAGGCAAAGCTTAGCGAAAACCGAAAACATAGTGAGAGAATTGGTCCCATAATTTCAGAGTTGCTTGAATCACGAAAAAAGCAGCTTGCAAGCATCTCAATCTCGGGGGGGCCAGGTTCTTACACCGGTCTTCGAATCGGAAGTAGTATCGCTAAAGGACTTTGCTTTTCCTTAGAGATTCCCCTCGTTTCTGTAAGTAGTCATCTCGTGAGATCATTCAATCATCTAGGATCAAGTGGACAAAATATATTTAGTATTCTGCCCTCACGGAGAGGTGAGGTCTATGCCGCTAAAATAAAGAGTGACCACCAAACTAGCGAGGACGTCGAGTCTCTTGCATTGACGATTGACGAAGCAGAGAACTGGATTTCACGACATGACGGAGACAATCCTGTCATAGCTGGATCGGGTGTCCCACGACTGTCAAAAGATTTTCTGATCAGAAATAGAAAAGTCATTTCAAACTCCGATGTTACTTCTCACGCCGTCGCAGTGGCGATTTTAGGTGAGAGAAGATTCAATGCTGGCCTCTATGAAGACCTTGCTAGCTATGAGCCCTTGTACTTAAAACCTTTTGTTGCAAAACAAGGAACACCTA
Organism: Rhodothermales bacterium; assembly: GCA_965250215.1. Lineage (GTDB taxonomy): Bacteria > Bacteroidota > Rhodothermia > Rhodothermales > DATKEJ01 > CBDFNN01. The sequence continues at coordinate 2,770,296 of CBDFNN010000004.1, forward strand.
TCTTCGAACGCTTAGAGAAGAATCGGAAAAGCAACTAATACATCACATGAGTTGGTTCAAGAGGAAACAGGCAGGTATAAAGACAGAGAGCAATCACCAAACCGAGGTGCCGGACGGCTACTGGGTTAAATGCAAGGGTTGTAAGGAGACCATCAACCGAAAGGAGCTCCTAGCAAACTTTATGGTTTGCCCAAAATGCTCTTTTCATTTTCAAATGGACAGCGAAGGCTATCTCGAACTGCTATTTGATGGAGGTGAGTACGAGAGAATTGGAGAGAAGGTATCCGCCACAAATCCCTTGCAATTCGAAGACAAGAAGACCTACGAGAACAGGTTAATCGTTGCGAAGGAAAAAACAGGGCTCAATGATGCCATTAGAGCTGGCTATGGAAAAATCAATGACCATCCGATTAGCATTGCTTGTATGGACTTTACATTTATTGGTGGATCCATGGGATCAGTCGTCGGCGAGATCCTGACGAGAGCAATTAAGAAAGCCATAGAAAAAGAATGTGCTCTTTTGATCATCTCACAATCTGGAGGTGCTCGGATGATGGAAGGTGCTTATAGCCTCATGCAAATGGCCAAGACCAGCGCATTCCTCGGCGAGCTTTCAGCCAAGGGCCTCCCCTATTTTTCCCTAATGACCAATCCTACTACCGGCGGTGTTACGGCGTCTTTCGCCATGCTCGGAGATTTCAACCTCGCAGAGCCAGATGCCCTAATCGGATTTGCCGGACCGAGAGTAATCCGAGAGACTATTGGACAAGATCTCCCGGAAGGATTTCAGCGATCAGAATTTCTCCTTGACAAAGGCTTTGTTGACCAAATCATTTCTCGTCCTGATCTTAAATCATCCATATCACAAATTCTCGACCATTTAGATTAGATGCGATTATTCCTTTTCACTATTTCTGCTCTGATTCTGAGCTCCCTTCTAGTGTCTTTTTCAGATGTAACTAATCTTGAAAACGGTCCTCAATCAAGATCTGGACCTGAGACTTTGATTGACGTCCAGTCTTATCGATTTGAGTTATTTCTCTCAGATGACAACAATCGAATAAAGGGACGCGCCACTATTCTTCTCGACAATTTAGACGCTACCCAAGAGACAATCGGTCTAGACCTAATCTCCTTAAATGACGAAGGGAAGGGTATGACGATCGACGAGATTCTTGTCAATGGATCTAAGCTTGACTTTACTCATGAAAATCACCGAATCGAGGTTCAAAGTGGTACGGCCTGCAGGGAAAGCACCTGCGAGCTTATAGTCTCCTACTCAGGTGTGCCACAAGACGGACTTGTAATATCGAAGAACAAATTCGACGAGCGTACATTTTTCGGAGACAATTGGCCTAATCGAGCGAGACATTGGCTACCCAGTAATGATCATCCAAGTGATAAGGCCAAAGTCACATTTGAAATTGATGCTCCCTCCCACTATCAAGTCGTTTCCAATGGAAGTCTCGTCGAAGAATTGGATATCGCCGGGGATAGGCGACTTAGCAAATGGCATTCTGAAGTTGAGTTAGCAACTAAAGTGATGGTATTTGGTGCGGCCAGATTTTCCGTTCAACATCTAGGTCTGATCAATGATACTCCCCTTTCCTCATGGGTTTATCCACAAGATCATAAAGGTGGCCTGGAGGACTTCAAATTGGCGGGACCGATACTTGATTTTCTCGAGGATACGATTGGAGATTACCCCTATGAGAAACTTGCTAACGTCCAGTCAAAAACTCGCTATGGTGGAATGGAAAATGCTGGCTCAATATTCTACAACGAGAGAGCAGTTAACGCGCCAAAGCGTCCCATTGACAATCTGCTTGCACATGAAATTGCTCATCAATGGTTCGGAAATTCCGTTACCGAGGCAGACTGGGCGCATATCTGGCTCAGTGAAGGCTTCGCTACTTACATGACGGCCTACTATGTTGAGCAAATCAAGGGGAAGCAGGCTTTTTTCAAAGTGATGGATAGAATGGCCAAAAGCGTTAAGAGATTTCACGAGCAGAAGCCAAATAAGCCTGTGGTTGACTATTCCGTTATCGATCCTAACGAACATTTGAATACCAATTCCTATCAAAAAGGCGGAATGGTACTTCACATGCTGAGAATGAAAATTGGAGAAAAGGCCTTCTTAGAGAGTATTCGGACGTACTACCAAAAGTTCAGGGATGGAAACGCAGAATCTGATGATTTTCAAAAAGTAGCCGAGAAGGCCAGTCAAATGGATTTGGAGAGGTTCTTTCAACAGTGGTTGTATGACCCAAATATTCCATTGGTCAGTTGGTCATGGAAATCCACCGATGACGGTATTGAAGTTGAGTTATCACAGGACAGCGCGAATAGTTTTGAGTTAGATTTACCCCTTAGCATCTATCATGCTGGAGAGAAAAAGACGCATTCTCTCGATTTTTCAGGTTCACAAAATCGATACAGTTTTGACATGACCACACAACCTGACTCTGTTTTGATTCTAGAGAACGGAGACTACCTGATTGACCTAGAAAAAAAAAGTAATTGACGGTAGACGAAGACTCTAATCAAAGCTTCCCGAAGGGTTATGGTGCAGTTCTGACCCTCCTAGTCTTCGGACTACTAAATCTTTTTTGTGCCGGACCGAGCAACATTTCTCGCATATCTATAGAGGATGATTTCAATCCAGTAGAAATCTCAGTTGCAATCAACCCTGTTAATCCGAGAAATGTCGTTGGGGTAGGAATGAAAGTGGGACTCTTAGAGATACCCTCAATCAGCAATTTTTCCTACCACACATTCGACGGCGGCGAATCTTGGAATCAACAAATGAGCGCTAATCCGGATGGACGGGTTCAAGGAGATGATGCTGTAGTATTCGATAAGACGGGGCGGCTCTTCCACAGCTACATTTCGTTTAGCGGACTTCGTGAGGAGAATCCAGAAAACCCCAGGAATGGAATATTTCTCAAGAGATCATTCGATGGAGGAGTCACATGGGACGAACCCGTTGCAGTATTAGATCATCCAGGCTCCCTTGAACCCTTTGAGGACAAACCTTACCTAGTGGCCGACAGAAGCGAGTCCACCTTTGAAAATCGTCTTTACATTTCATGGACACGCTTTGACAAGTACTTGAGCGATGCGCCTGGTGACTCAAGTCGAATCCTTCTCTCTTATTCTATTGACGAGGGCAAAAGCTTTTCACCACCAGTCATCGTATCGGACAAGGCCGGAGACTGCCTTGACAGCGACGAAACTGTAGAAGGCGCTGTGCCAGCGATCGGACCAAATGGTAATGTCTACATCGCTTGGGCTTCCTCAGATGGAATTATGTTTGATCGATCTGTTGATGGTGGCCAAAACTTCGGCATAGACAAGCTGGTCTACAATACACCCGGAGGTTGGGATATCAGTATAAACGGAATTAGCAGACACAACGGGATGCCCGTAACCAAAGTTGACCTGTCGGAGGGTCCTCAGAATGGCAGAATTTACATTTCATGGATCGATACCCGGAATGGCGATCCTGACATTTTTCTCGGTTACTCAGACGATCAGGGAGAATCATGGAGCATACCAAACAGAGTCAACGGTGATCAGATTTCAAATGGAAAAGAGCAGTTTTTTTCGTGGATGGCTGTCGACCCGGAGGATGGATCTGTAAACTTGGTCTATTTCGATAGGTCTGGTTTAGGGTCCACCCAAACAAAGCTAACTCTGGCAAGAAGTGTTGATGGAGGAAAAAGCTTTGAGTATGAAACGTTAAGGATAGAGCCATTCGCAACAAACCCAGATCTCTTTTTCGGCGATTATATCGGTATCGACGCCTTTAACGGAATGGTTGTAGCAGCCTTTCCCCACTTTTTATCCGAAAGCTCAATTGCCGTATCTGCGGCCAGATTCAATTTCATACCTGGCACTCAGACACAATCGCCAAATTGAATAAAATATTGGTGACGGGAGCAAGTGGGTACTTGGGAAGCTACCTAACTCCCAAATTAGAGATCCTAGCCAGAGAGTACCTCGCTCCAGCAAAATCAGCCGAGATCTCTGAGCAAGAATCGCTAGACATTTGTTCGCCAGAATCCATCCGTAATTTTTTCAAAAGCTTTCAGCCGAATTGCCTAGTGAATCTCGCGGCCGTTAATCCTGTCCGAGGAGAGGCTTTGATGATGGAGGTCAATGGAGAAGGCGCTAGAAATCTGGCCAGGGCATGCAAAAAGTTCAATACAAGACTGATTCACATTTCCAGCGATGTGATTCACAATGGCAGAAGAGCACCTTACGATGACAATGCGCAGCCCGAACCACTTTCGATCTATGGGAGAAGCAAGGCGGCTGGTGAAAGGGCAATTGAGGAGCTTTGCTCGAACTACGTTATTATCCGCACCTCGCTGATATTTGGGACTGACATTCCAGACAGAAGCATCTTGAATTTTATGTCCAAATTAGCGATTGACGAGGATGTTCGATTCTTTTCAGATGTCGTCCGTCAACCTATCTGGGTCGACAATCTTGTCGATATTATTATTGAGCTATGTGACGCTGAGTTTGTTGGAAAAATCAACGTGGCAGGCACAGAGTCCATAAGTCGCGATGTATTTGGTCGAAAAATGCTAGAGCATTTTGCCTGCCCAGATCGCGACAAAGTTGAAAGTGCTTCATCTTTAAATTGGGCACCAAATATGCCTAGGGATACCACTCTTACACTTGATCTTGCAAAGAAAGTATTGGATACCCCGATACTTGGATTTAGCGAAGCATTATTGATCTAAGGATTCCTACTGAATCTCCTTAAGCAATTTCATCCTAGTTGCCTTAAATCCTTTTCGTCAATATTGGAGCCGCAAAGGATTACTACCACCCTTTCATCTTGTGAATGGCGAGGATCTTTTTGTAGCCCTGCAAGCGCTAAAGCTGCAGCACCTTCAGCACGAATTCCTTCTTCAAAATTAAGATACTTGCACGCCTCACGAATATCGTCTTCTTGAAGCTCGATGTGCCTGGATATAACAGACTGACAAAGTGGAAATGTGACCGAATCCGATTCCAAACCACCAGCCGTACCGTCGCTAATGGTAGGTAGAGAATGAAAATCGATTATTTCGCCTTTTTCTATGCTTCTGGCCATTACTGGCGAGTTTCGAGGAGAAGCTGCAACTAATTCTATGTCTTGATTCGTTTGTTGGAGAACGGCTCCAATGCCACCCGCCAGACCGCCTCCACCCAATGACAAATAGACCTTGTTTACATCTTTGAGCTGTTCAAGAATTTCAATAGCTATCGTCCCTTGGCCCGCGACAACATCAAGGTCATTGTAAGGTGAGACATAAGGTGAATCGTCCCTTTCTGAGCACTCTCGAGCTGCTCGTTCGGCGTCAATTCCGTCAGATCCAAGCAGATTAATTTCAACATTATAAGTCTCTAACTTCTCGAGCTTTGCGGGACTTATGTTTTTTGGTACAAAGATATTGACTTTAATACCTAGTAATTGACCAGCCTGGGCAACAGCTAAGGCATGATTTCCCGTCGAAGCCGTGACCACCTCATCGTTACCCTCCTCCCGCAGAATGAGAAGCTTATTCAATGCACCTCTGATCTTGAAAGACCCGGTTAGATTCTCAGTTTCAAATTTAAAAAATACTTCATTTCCTCCTCGCCTTGACATCTCTATCGATCTTGCTAGTCTAGTTGGGGTTATGAAGCTGTCCAGACGATCTTTCGCTCTGAAAGAAGCCTCCGAAAGATTGGCGATCATTTCCTGACTCGCTTTCATACTAAAATTGTCGATTCGATACTGATGGCAGAATTCTTAATCACTTAGCATCCAACCATGATTGATACATGGCTACGTCCCAGAGGTAGTGTCCCCAATCTTTCTTGCCCTCCTGGTGCTCAATCCATCGAGATCGAATGAGCTCTGTCTTTAAAAAACCTTCTTGATTCAATCTAGATGGTTCGATTAGAGACTCCATCCAATCTTTAAGTGGACCGGCAAGCCATTCGCCAACTGGAATTCCGAATCCCTTTTTCGGTCTCTCGATCAACTCTTTTGGAACGTGCCGATACAGAACTGATCTCAACAATTTCTTAGACTGTTGATTAGTGGATCTGTATTCCAGCGGCAAAGACCAAGCAAACTCGACAACACGATGGTCTAGCAATGGTACTCTGGACTCTAGGCTGACTGCCATACTCGCCCTATCCAACTTGACCAAGATGTCATCCGGTAAATAGGAATTCAGGTCCATAAACATCGCCCTCTCCAGTAAACTTGAAGATATATTTTTCGTCCTTGGTGAATCATATATTGAGTCGAGTTGAGCAAAATCACCGAGTACAATATCCTCTTCAACCCAATGAGATCTGACTCTTCGATAGAATTGCTCGAAGTCTTTGATTTTCAGAATTTCTGTTAACTTTTGAAGCTTCTCAGTTCCTGTGCTTCCGGAATGCCCATAGTTCGCCAATGCAGCAGACAAGGGAGCATCTAGAACTCCCAACAGGGCATTTGGAATGACTCCAGCAATCGATCCGATGCCTGATCTGATGGGACCGGGGATGGAAGCTAGCTTCTTCCACAAGTGGCGCATTCCGTAAGCCTCCGTGTATCCAGCAAATAACTCGTCTCCGCCATCTCCAGATAAGCTAACCGTGACATCTTTTCTAGCTAGCTTAGACACGAGGTAAGTCGGTATCTGGGAACTGTCAGCAAAGGGCTCATCATACATCGAGGATAGTAAGGGAATAACTTCCCTTGCATCGTCTCCGCTCACATATAGTTCTGAATGATCCGTCCCCAAATGATTGGCAACCTCACGAGCGAATCCTGCTTCGTCATATTTTTTCTCTTCGAATCCAATTGAAAATGTTTTGACCGCTTTGTTAGACTGCGATTGCATCAGGGATACAACAAGAGAGGAATCTATACCACCCGACAAAAAAGCACCAAGGCTAACATCCGCGATCATGCGAAGAGAGACAGAGTCAAGTAGTAAAGATTCTAACTGCCTTGAGGCATCTTCCTCCGTGCCTTTGAAGGATCCGTTACTGGCAATCGCATCTTCAAGCGTCCAATAAGCCCTAGATCTTGACACAACAGGTAGGCCCCCTTCCGAAAGTTGAATCTCTACAAGATGCCCTGGAGTCAGGGACGATATTCCCTCATAGATGCTATATGGATGTGGCACGTAGCCATTCCACATGTATTCTCGAAGAGCCGATCTATTAATCGGATTTCTAAATTCTGGTAATGTCTTAAAAGGCTTGAGTTCAGAGCCGAAAGCGAAAACATCATTGACCCAACCATAATAGAGTGGCTTGATACCAAGCCTGTCTCTGATTAGATATAGCTTTCGTGTTTCTCGATCAAAAAGCGCGAAAGCGAACATACCATTGAATTTCGAAACAGACTTTTCTAGACCCCATTCCTCAAAACAAGCAAGAAGTACTTCAGTATCTGAATCACTTCGAAAGTGATGCCCAATTTTTTTCAATGAGTTTCTAAGACCCTTGAAATTGTAAATTTCGCCATTGAAGTCAATGATAAATCTGCCGCTTGCCGACTTCATCGGCTGCTTTCCCAATTCTGACAGATCCAAAATTGAAAGCCTTCTGTGTCCTAATCCAAGACGCGTTTCTTCGTGAGTCCAGTAATCCGATGCATCCGGACCCCTGTAACTCAAGCAATCAGTCAAATCCTCTGTACTTTTCCTTAGATCGCCAAGTCTCGATCTGTAATCGACGAGTCCAGCAATTCCGCACATTAGTTTACTCTCGTTTTTTCAATTTCATGGACGGTTCTTTTTGCAAGTGACTTGACACTATACCTGTCCACGATACTTTTTCTTAGTTGCTTCGGCGGATATCGATCTAAATCATCGAGTATTTCCTGGATCGCGTTGGCAATCGCTTTCACATCACCAACAGGTACTATTTTCCCCATCTCTCCAACTATTTTCGCCGCGTCGCCTACGTCTGTCGATACGCATGGTACACCACAAGCCATCGCCTCACAAATTGCATTAGGAAAGCCCTCACTAATGCTAGTTAGAGCAACCACGTCACAAACTTTATATATGTTTTCAATCTTGGCAACGTGTCCCATCCAAGTGACCATTTCACTCAGTCCATGATTTTCGGCAGTTTCTTTAAGAGACGCTTCGTAGGCATCATTTTCGGATGTACCAGCAATAAGAATTCTTAGATTCGGTTTGGACTCCGCTAAGATGGCGATGGCTTTAAGAAAAGTTGAGTGATCTTTCACGGGTACGAGCCGACCGACGATCCCAACTATTTCTAGGCCGTCGTGCAAGGACAAGTCTGACCTGAGTCTCTCGAGTTCCGAATCCTCCTGTCCAAATCTCGCTACATCGATTCCATTTTCGATGACCGCCCAGTGCCTCGGTCTAAAACCGACCTTCTTGTGCCAAGCTAGGCCCTTCTCGGAATTTGAGATAATGAGGTCTACCGTATTTGACTTTTTAACTCCTCGACTAAAAGCAAGTGCTCTCCATTTACTCAGTTGATCATCAGCACCTCTAACGCCCCAGACAATATCTGTCTCTTGAAGTTCAGAGGCAGCATATCGGGCGATGACGTTCGGCCACTCAAGAAAGCTATACACAACTTGACGTTGATTAGGTTTTTCGCTTGATTTCAACAATTGCCGAAGTCGGAGTGCACCGCTCCGGTGACGGTACAGCGAGACCAATCTATTGTTGGACTTCGCTTCAAAGAGTGTCGATACTTCGATGCCCTCGAGGGAAGTCGCATTCTCGAAGTTGTCCCCGGTAGGATAAAAAACGACAATCCGAACCTGATGTCCTTCACTCTGAAGACCTCGAGCAAGCATCAACATTTGGCCCTCTGCACCTCCGGACCTCAATTCATCAATAAATAGAGTAATCTGCATGCTGGAACTTCTAAAAAACAGGTTTAACTAGCATAATCTTGGATTAGGAGTGGCAACTTTTCATCTTTTATACATCAAGATCCCGTCCAAAATATCTGATTGCTTCGATGGCAGTTGAGTCTGAAAATTATCATGCTTATTTTTTGCTAGATTACACTGTTCAAGGAAAATATCCTCAGAAATAAAAATGGTCTCTTTAAGCAATTTTCGTCGTTTACTAGATAGAGAAGTGGACAGAATTTGTTAATGTCCAGTAGCTCATTAGTTGACACCCTAATTAATAAAACTCATCAGTTATGAAATCAAAGATTCTATCACTCACAGTACTACTAATTGTATTAGCCTTCACAGCCGATTTCGCGAGAGCCCAGAGCCCGATAATGGTTGGCCCGGAAATTGGATTGAGACTCGATGGAACTGACCTTCTTTTAGGGGTTAACGTAGCAAAAGACGTTGCAATCGCAGGCCAAAATATTACGGCAAACGGTGTCTTTGATTACTACCTCGTAGACCAAGTTACATATTGGGTTATAGAGCTTGCCGCTCTCTACAACCTTGCAGCGCAGTCAGCTTTCTCTCCATATGTTGGCGGTGGTCTTGCTATCTGGAATTGGTCTTACGATAGTGAACTTTTCGATGGATTCGGTTCAGATTTTAGTACATCTGGAACGACCTTGGTTGCGAAAGGAGGTGCGAATTTTGCGCCGATGGGTTCGGTAACACCTTTTGCAGAAGCATCCTTTATTTTTGATGGTTCAGACATCGCACTAAAAGCGGGATTTCGAGTCGCGATTGGTGGCGACAAGTAAAAAATAAAGCTATTCGAAAAAAAGGTCGACTTCATCTCGAAGTCGGCCTTTTTTTGTGCCTATAGCTCAAATTGATCAAAATGTCGCGTTCTGGTTAGGATTAGATACTGTTCACCAGATCTTATCATCCCTGAAAGTCGATGAACTCCTGTAAATCCTCGGAATTCATTTCCTGAATCTGGAGATCGGCGGATAGGTGATAGAACGAAGCTAGCCGATTTAGAATCTACCCGACTCTTTTAACTTGATAGCCTTTCTTGCTAAGAAGAGCTACGAGCTTGTCTCGATGTTCACCTTGGATCTCGATGTCGTGCTCCTTGACGGTTCCGCCAGATCCGCACTGACTCTTCAATTTACTTGCCAACTTTGTCAGAGCATCGTGCTCTAACCCGAGGCCCTTGATAATTGTTACTCCTTTTCCTTTCCGACCTTTTGTCTCCCGTCCAACTCTGACAATACCATCGCCCTTTGGAGGCTTTAAATGTCGAGGACAATTGCAATCATCAATTGGTCGCGAACAATTCGGGCACTGCTTCCCACCGTGGGTTGAATAAACGAGGCCCCCATCGTATCTAAATCGCTTTTTGCTCATAATCTGTCGACTCCCAAGCTGCTTTCAGGTTCAATTTGGCATTCCCTGCCTCTCAATGAACTCTATCGCAGATGTTTTGGAGTACAGTAGGAATATAGCCAGACAGTTAGTCCGGCTTTAGATTTGGCCCGCAGTTTACATTTCCAATTCGATTATGTTGTTTTGCCTTCCAACATTCGACAAGTTAAATCGAAGACTAAAGAGGGCGTAGCGGCCGAGTGAATTAATCCTCGACTCCTGAATATAGTTAGATTGATTAAGGTAGCTGACACCTTCATTTTGATTTAGAGCATCTTTCAAGACGAGTGACAACTCCCCTCTGCCATCGTATACCGAACGATAGATTCCGAAATCCAATATTGGAATGGAACTCTTTCCAGTGAAAAGCTCGTCACCGATGAATCGATAGTCTAAGAGCGATTCAAATTTCCAATCAGCGCCAGCAAGTAAAAGTAACTCAGCTTCTATCGACCGATTCCAATAAGACCTTTCTAGATCTTCGTTCAGGGAATATCGATTTCCGTAGAAGGTCGCCTTTCCCGCTATTGACATATCTACTAAGTCCTTATTCCGATTCTGAAGTCGAAGGCTCAACTCATTTCTAATGTTCTGAGATTTATTTTCTTCCCCATTGATCAGTTCCAATCCAGATTGAATACTACTGGCGTTTCTGAGAGCCATCTTGATTCCAAGCGACCGGATGGGTGTGCCATAATTGATGTTGAAACCAGCCACATTGGAGCTACCGGAATTCACTGGCGTTACGCTTTGGCGCAACTGATCATCAATAATCCTCGCCATTGTGATGCGATTTCTAAAGTGTAGGAGATAGGCATAGCTAAAGAGATTCGTAAAGCTGAACGTGTCAAACCAAGTAAAATTGATATTCGCTGAATGCCGATACTCAGGTTCTAGGTCGGGATTACCGGAGAATATGGAAATTGGATTTCGATTATCAACAAAAGGTTGTAACTCCCTTAAGGAAGGCTCTCTTGTGCTGGTCGAATAGCTAAATCTAAGATTAGAGTCTTGCCCAATTCGCTTGCTGAAATCGAGTTTTGGGAGCCAGTTTTTGAAGTTTGACTTTACACTCTCTCCCCTGTTCAATATTTCTCCTGATAAATCAGAGTATTGGAAATCAATACCAAGGGTAAGATTACTCTCCCCGACCCACCTTAGGTTCATGCCAGATGTAAGGAATGAATATGATCGCGTTGAGGATGACCCTAGGGAGTCGATAAAAGCCCCACCCAGACCATCGATGAATCGCCTATCCTGATCGTCATTCAGCCCCCTGCGTTCAAAATGTAGTTCTCCATAGACTGATCCACCAAAGGGTTCTGTGTAAGATATTTTCTGGCGATCCGTCAATATCATGCTGCTTCCAAGCTGTTGTTGAAGCAATCGTTCACTTACCGAACCTTCAGTCTCCGCGAAGGAATTGAGTGCATCGACCGAATCATCTACATCCGAGTCACTAAGTTCAACTTGGCCATCAAGTACTAAATTTCTTCCAGGCTTGGAAAAACGCAGACGATAGATCGACTTAGCATTCAAACCATAATTGCGTCCCTCTGACAGCAGTGATCTATCAGACGAATTGACTTCCTGGCCGTCGTCCCTCGTCGTGACAGAAATTGTATTATTGTCGTCGGCCGAATTCCGAAGGTTAAAAGACCCCTTAATCTGAAAATCGCTGGCGGGACTAAGTTTGTGAAGCAGGCGATAGTCGAATTTATGACTCGTGTTATCCTTACGGTTTGCGAGACTACCCTCAGTCGAAGAACTCAAGCCCAAGCCAGCTAAGGTGTTCTGGCTGAAGACGCCTACTTTTTGAGTCTCAACTCCGGATTGGAAATAGGACGACCTCAACGAGGTATTTGCGCTGAAGTCTCTATTGAAGTTAATTCCGCCCGCTCTCGTGCTTGTAAAGCCATCTTCATCACCACCATTGGGGACTCCTCCTGCCAGTTGCATATTTCCACCTGAAGAAAACCCACCTCCAAAATTGATCGACTCTGAAATTGAGAATCCCTGCTCGTTGACATTGTTTAGATTTCCAATAAATGAAGCCTGAGTTTGTGGACTGAAGTGATTGATACTAGCTCGACTTTTGTATCTGGCATCATATTCCGACCTTCCTCCACCTGTTTGGAGATAGCCAAATCTACCGTTTTTATGATCGTCCTTTAGTTTCAGATTGATCGTCTTTTCGTCATCGCCATCTTCAATTCCGGTGAATTCCGCCATCTCTGATGCCTTATCGAATACTTGAACTTTATCTACGGCCTCGCTTGGAAGATTTCTGGTCGCGATGCTTGGATCATTTCCAAAGAACTCCTTGCCGTCCACCAAGACCTTTTTCACATCCTCACCCTGCGCCTTTATGGATCCATCTCGTTCCACCTCAACTCCAGGCAGTCGTCTCAACAATTGTTCTACGCTCGAATTTTTTGGCATACCAAAAGCGTCTGCATTGAATTCGAGGGTATCTCCAGAGACCGTCATTGGAATATGATCAGCTGATACCACCAGCTCGTCCAGTATCAAAGTGGACTCCTCCATTGTGATAGGAGGAAGCATGATATCATTTGATACAATCGAAAGTTCAGAGATATGTCCTTCAAACCCGACGAAGGTTATTTGGAGGAGGTAATCTCCGACAGGTACCCGGCGCAAACTGAACAATCCTTCTTTATTACTTATCCCGAATGCCACCATTACAGAGTCCGACTTTTGAAGAACTACGGCTGAAGCCCCAGCTAAGGTATTGCCTTCAACATCATGAACAACTCCCTCAACTTTATAACTTTGTGAAAGGAGAACTTGGTTGCTGGAGCCGAGACATAGTACTAGCAGGAGTGCGAGAATCGTTTTCATTGGATTGCCAGATTCTTAGGAAGAAGCTTGAGTAGCTATCGATCCAAGTTTATTTGAAATGAGAATTATGAACGGCGGAAACTAATTTCTAACAACACGAATGATGTTTGCCCCACTTCCATTTCTAGACATGTTCATCTCTTTCATTTTCTCGTCCGCGATTTTCTTGTATTCCTCCTTTGACACCTTCTTTCCCTTACTCGGTGGAACTAGCACAGAATCTTCGACAGGGCCCAGACTAACGTTTGTAGCCTGAAAAGTGCGCTGTCCGTCATCAATAGTCAGCACAAGAATGGCTCCTGGTAGGCCATTAAAGCTCGATGGTCCAACCGGTACCGGAATCTCAGTCGTGAACCAAGCCTCGACCGAAGTACTATCCATTTGCAGAGTTGCTTTTTGGCACATGAAGCCAAGAAAATCACTTACTTGATTGGAATCTATTTTCCACTTTCTTCTCTCTAAGTCGCCTTCTACTCGGAAATCACGACCTAATAGATCTTGCTTCTCAAGTGTTTTACCATTTTCGAAGTCAACAAAGGTTTGTTGGTCTGATCGGCGCATCCGAAAATTGACCATCATGCCTCCGTCACTATGCTCAAAAGACGTTGGTGGCGCTTCTTCGCTTTGGTCTTCCTCTTCCACACTCCTCATCAGAGAAGCTCGCTCATTGAAAAACAAGTCGGACTCATTTTGCTGAGAGGATGGTATTTGATCACGCATCGATTCAAGTTCAGGAGGCAGGTCTACGTCAAGTTTAACCGTCTCCTGGTAGCGTATTACTCCGCTAGTCTGAGCTGAGATGTCTTGGATGGATAAGGCAAGGAATAGAATAACAAAGGCGATTGTGCGTTTGATAAGCATGGTCTGGTAGTTGATTGATTAAAGTCACGTTTCATGTATAAACGATTCCATTTCCTAATCAACGTTAATAGACTTGTTAAAGAATGTTAAATCACCCCAACCCTAGAATCCTGTCCACCATCTAGCAGGTAGTAGACTCCATGAAGGCAAGACAATTTTATTGGACTATAGCGGCTATGGCCGTTGCATCTTTGTCGATCCTTGTGTTGCAAGGATTCATTTGGAAGCAGAGCATCGCGGAGGAACAGCGTAGATTCGACTCAACGGTCGAGGGAGCCGTAGCTAGACTGACCCATGAGCTTATGGTTGAAGACAGATTTTCAAACGTTTTGGTCCAAGCCGTCAATAGCTCCAAAAAGATTGTGACATCAGACTCGATATCGGGAATATTCAGTACCCGAAGCGTCTTTGCAATCGCAGACACAATGATGATTCGAGACTCGGACAAGATCGATTGGACCAGTCTGATTAACAGTGGCAAAAATGGAGTGACCATCCGAATTCAATCCGATTGCGCGGCCTGCGAAGAAACGCGCGATCTAGAACCCATAGAGAGAATTGGACCGATACTAAAAGAGAGATTGGCCATAGATGGAGTTACGGCCGACTTCACATGGGGTGTATTCAATCCCGACAATAACGAATGGATTGAAAAGCATGACGATGGCAACTTGAGCTTGTCCTCTGCAAGAAGCTTCCCTCTTTTGTCGTTTGATCGCAATCAAGAATTGAAAGCGACGCCAACACTGCTCTCTATCAGATTTCCAGATGAGAAGTGGTTCTTATTGAGAAAACTTGGGACCAGCTTGATTCTCTCTGGTCTTTTGGCCTTCGGAGTCTTGGGATGCTTGGCTTACGCACTTCGGACAATTGTCAGACAGAAACAACTTTCAGAGATCAAGACCGATTTTATTAACAACATGACTCATGAGCTTAAGACACCTATCGCTACCATATCCCTCGCAAGCGAAGCTCTCTCCGATAACAGTGTCGTTTTCCCGGAAGAAAAGAAGGCTGAGTACCTGTCGATGATTTCTACGGAGGCAGATCGTCTTTCTAGCCAAGTAGAAAAGGTGCTCCAAATGTCATTGCTTGATCAGAGTGACTTTGGCTTAAAGCTTGAGATTGTAAACATTCACGACTTGATAAGGGATATCCATGACAGTTTCGGCTTACGAATGTCCTCCCGACGGGGGCGAGTAGTTCTTGATCTTAATGCGGATAAGCATTTGGTGCAAGGTGACAAAATGCATCTCAGACAGATGCTCAGCAACTTGCTGGACAACGCCGATAAATACTCACCCGATAAGCCAGATCTTCGTGTCACAACAAGTGACAAAGAGGATGGAATAGAAATCGAGGTGATTGACAAAGGCCTTGGAATTGGGCGAGACAAACTCAAAAGAATCTTCGAGAGATTCTATCGAGTGCCAAGCGGAAATGTTCACGATGTGAAAGGATTTGGCCTGGGACTGTCTTATGTCATGTCGATGGCGAGAGCCCATAAAGGCCAGGTGACTGCCTCAAGCAAGCTTGGAAAGGGTTCAAGTTTTAGAATATTTTTGCCTTACAGCCATGAATAAGAAAGCCTATTCCCTTTTGGTTGCTGAAGATGATCCTAATCTGGGACAGCTTCTCGTCGAGTACCTCGGTGTCCAGGGCTATAAAGCCGATCTATTCACGGACGGTATAGAAGCTTGGTCGGGCCTAAAGTCGAAAAACTACGACTTGTGCATTCTTGATGTCATGATGCCAAAAGAAGATGGATTCACTCTTGCGAGACGAATTAAAACGAACACACCGGACATGCCCATCCTGTTTCTCTCCGCGAAAAACCAAATTGATGACCGAATAGAAGGATTGTCAATTGGTGCTGATGATTACGTCACCAAGCCTTTTAGCATGAGAGAACTGTCACTCCGATTGACAGCAATCCTGAGAAGAAATGATCGGACGCTTGGAGATCTAGAAGTCTCGGCCTACCACTTTGGTGATTCCAGTCTAAATGTCCCCGCTAGAATCTTGACTGTCAATGGAAAGGTCGGGAAACTCACCAATAAAGAGTTCGAACTCATTTGCGTCTTGCTGAGAAACATGAACCAGACCGTGAAGCGCTCCCAAGTCTTAAAGACTGTCTGGGGACTCGATACCTTTCACAACGCGAGAAGCATGGATGTCTATGTAAACAAGCTTAGAAAACATTTGAAAGCAGACCCCAAGCTTCAGATTGTAACAGTCCACGGCGAAGGTCTCCGCTTAGTTGACCTCAGTTCGAATTAGCTCTATTTCTCAGCAGACAGATTATATTGATCATCATCGAGTCTGACCTTAGAAGTGAAGCCCTGCCAAGTAGGAACGACTGTCTGTAATGCTTTCAATTGGATTAACCGGATTGTCATGCTCCACAATAAAGTGTTTCAATCCAGAATTCTCAGCTGCAAATATCTTAGCAAAGTCAATCCCTCCGGTACCAACCGTTGCAATATCCTGACTGGAATCCATATTCGACATATCCTTCACATGACATAGGTGGAATATTCCAGGATACTTATCAAAGTAGGCTAATGGGTCAGCACCTGCTTTCGTTATCCAATAGAGATCTATCTCTTGTTGCACGAGATCTGGATCGCAGGCATCAAGAAGGATGTCGTATCCCGCCTTTCCATCATACTCGATGAATTCAAAATCGTGATTGTGATAAGCGAAGTTAATTCCTTTTGCCTGGCAAGCAGCTCCTACTTTATTGAATAAGCTAGCCATCGCCACGTAGCTCTTAGGATTTCTTCGGTCTTCTGCAACCCACGGACAAGTTAGATAATCGATTCCAAGGTCGGCAGCGAAGCCAATACTAGCATCCATGTCCTTTTCCAGTTCATCAATACTGATATGCGTCGAAACTGGATTAAGACTCAATTTCTCACAAAGTACCCTCAACTCATCAGCGCTATGTCCATGATAGCCGGCAAACTCGAGTTCTTGATATCCGGCATTGGCTACTCGCTCCAGTATTTCAGGAAAATTGCCATCGATTATGGATCGAAGGCTGTAAAGCTGCACACCTACATTTTCAAGATGCATCATACCAGGAATACCGTCACTTAAGTCGGCCATTGTACCTGCAACTTCCGTCGCCACATCATTTGTAGTATCTGAAGCTTCCTTGCAAGCGAAGGAAGAGGCAACTAAACCCGCGACAGAATATCGTCCTGCCTTGTTGATAAAAGAGCGTCTATTCATGCTATTGTGAGATCGTTTTGGATGGTTTAGAAAGTATACAAATCTCAAGGCACCAATTCATCCTGAACTAGAACATTAATCTTCGGAGAGCCGTAGATTCGAGCTGTTAAACCTACGAAAATGAAAATCATATCTACTTTTCTTCTTTGTGTCTTGTTGTGCAATCTGGACGCTTCTGCTCAGGAAAAACGGCCTATCCCCTATCCCGTATTCCCGACACCCCAATTTGAGAAAGCTCTTGAGAATGGAACGAGATCATCGAATGGAGACCCTGGAGACAACTATTGGACGAATCATGCGAAATACGAAATCCACGCAGAAGTCAATCCGAGTAAGAACACTCTTCTGGGAGATGTGAGCATCGATTACAAAAACAACTCTCCGAATAGCATTCAACAGATTTTTCTTCTTCTCAGACAAAACGTCTATCAGGAAGGTGTACCAAGAACGAGATTTGCAGAGGTCACTGGTGGGATGACCATTAGTCTCGTTGAACTTGACGGCGAGAGAATGCATCTGCGAAATCGGTCAAACGAAGTCGGCTATTTGGTTCAGGGAACGCAGATGATAATCAATGGAGACACGGCCTTGGCATCGGGCGAGACACGAAAACTCAGGATCGTTTGGTCTCAAAAAATACCTGAAAAAAGTTTTCGCAATGGGCAAGATGGTGAAGTCTACTTTTTAGCCTACTGGTACCCACAGGTCGCCGTCTATGACGATTTACGCGGCTGGGACCCCGATCCCTACATGGGGGCGGGAGAGCACTACATGGGCTACGCTGACTATGACGTCAACATTACGGTACCGGAAGCCTGGCTAGTTGCTTCCACGGGTGTTCTTAACAATGCAGAGTCCGTCTTGAGTGAACAGACGCGCACACGTCTTGCAGAAGCGACGTCTCAAGATTCTGTTATTCACGTTGTTGCTTCAGATGACATGTCCGCTGGAAAATCGACATTAGACTCTGAGTCTGGATTGCTGACTTGGAATTTCAAAGCTGAAAATGTCCGAGACTTTGTATTTGGTACATCAGACAAATATCTGTGGGATGCCACTCGAGCGAATCTCGGTTCTGGAAATTTTAGTGCAATCAATGCCTTCTATAGAGAGGATCGAAATTCTTGGGATCGCTCGGCAGAATTTGCCCGATTCTCCATTGAGCATCTCTCAGAAATGTTACTTCCCTATCCCTGGCCACATATGACAACTGTTGAGGGTATTGTCGGTGGAGGAATGGAATATCCGATGATGACTTTGATAGGCCGAGCTAGGAGCCCTCGCAGTCTATTCTCGGTCACTTATCATGAGATATCGCATATGTGGTTTCCTATGATTGTTGGCAGTGATGAAAAGGCCTATACCTGGATGGACGAGGGACTCACCTCGTTTAATACGGCGGAGGGTAATGGCGAATTCTGGGATGACGACACGGTCCACGATCCCGAACGGCAATCATATTTTCGAATAGCTGGAACCGGTAGGGAAGTCCCACCTATGCGTCACGGCGATCGATACCCACAAAACTCTCCAGCAAGAGGAATAGCGTCCTACAATAAACCCCAGGTTGGACTCAATGCACTTCGAGGCATTTTCGGAGAGGAGAAGTTCAAGAAAGCATACTCGGACTATGCGAAAGCATGGGCCTTTAAACATCCCTCTCCATATGACTTCTTTAATAAAATGGAAAACGGTCTGGGCGAGGATCTCGACTGGTTTTGGACAGAATGGCTTTTTCAAGACTGGACTTTGGACCAAGCAATCCAAAATGTCACGTCGGACGAGTCAGGTGTAGCTGTCTCAATAGAAGATCTTGGTCTTTCTGTTTTCCCTACTCCTGTTAAGGTGAGCTATGCGGACGGAAAGACAGAAGAAAAAGCGATACCAGTTTCAACATGGTTGAACGGAACTCGAAAAGCCGAACTACTATTCCCAGCTGGACAGGTCACAAAAGTGGAGATCGATCCTGACATGTATCTACCAGACGTCAATAGAGCAAATAACTCTTGGGAAGCAAACTAGACTGTGACTTGAGTTCACTGTATTTTGATAAAGCTTATGAGCTAATCCTTTGAACCCAAGTAATGGGTTGCGTATATTTGCGATCCGCTATTCCTCGGTAGCTCAATGGTAGAGCACGTGACTGTTAATCACGGGGTTGTAGGTTCAAGTCCTACCCGGGGAGCTTCCTCTTCAATGATAGCGGTGTTACTGGCCTTCATAGTCGCACGATTGGTCGCGCTAAGGCCAATATTTCCCTCTTTTTCTGCCCAGGGCAAGTGTATCCTTTTCTCAGGATCGCCTACGAGACCAATTCTCTTTCCTTTGGAAGAAGTACTTTTTGCCGATAAGAACTTGGGCACTGACATCCTTAAAGGGAGTCTCTTAGGGGAAAAATTAATCCCACGTCGCGCTCACTGCAACCTTGAATCCTTGACTCCGAATGCCCTTATAGAATATTTCAATCAAGATCTCAAACCAGAGTAAATACTAACTCAGAATGCGAAACTAAAGAGCGAGGCATTCCACGACCTATGGCGACAAATGGCAAATAATCTAAACCATCAAAAAAGAGTATATCAAAATATCACGGAGCTTTTATCTAATGCGGATAATCCCACTCCAATAGTGAAAATCAATAAAGTTATCCCCTTTAAAAAAGCAAGAGTTTTTGCAAAACTCGAATGGTATAACCCTTTTGGAGCGATAAAAGACAGAATCGCTGCGAATCTACTTGATGATGCAACTGAGAAAAATCTCATTGGTGACGTTAAAAATTTAGTGGAGCCAACTTCGGGCAATACGGGATTTGCACTTACAATGCTTGCCAATGCTAGAGAGCTATCATTGCAATCTCCACTATCTTCCATGATCCCGGTTGAAAAACGAACACTGCTTAAATTCTTTGGATGTGATGTTATTGAGCTTGAAGATGCTCTTTGCCCTGCTCCCGGTGCGCCTGAAGGAGCAATTGCGCGCGCTATGGAAGCCGCAGAAAAAGACGATACTCATATGCTTAATCAATATGTAAACCCAGCAAACCCGCAAGGACATTATAAAACTACAGGTCCTGAAATTTGGAAACAGACAGATCAGAAAGTTACCCATTTCATTGCAGCTCTTGGGACTTGTGGAACAATCACCGGGACAGGAATCTTTTTAAAAGAAAAAAATCCTGATGTCAAAGTAATTGGAATTCACCCAGAAGAAGGCCACGACATTCCGGGAGTTCGAAGCTTACGGCAGTTACAACAAACAGAACTTTTTAAGCCTGAACTCTATGACCAGCTTGTAGAGGTTACTAATCGCGAGGCTTTTGATATGTGCCTACGTATCAATAGAGAAGAAAGTATCGTTGCAGGTCCCTCTTCAGGAATGGCCGTAGCCGGAGCTTTAAAAGTTCTAAAAGACGATTCCGATGCCGTTGTTGTAATTATTTTCCCTGACAACGCTTTCAAATATGCAAGTTCATTTCGAACACATTTCCCTGAGATGTTTAAAAATACAGCGGGTTCAAGGTCAAAACCCGATAGTATTAATAAAAAAGAGCAGCTTTTAGATCAGATGATTGAACTTAATCGAAATCAATTCAATACAATTGAAGTCGACCAGGCCTATAAAGAAAGAGGGAGTGTTAAACCAATTTATATTGATGTGAGAATACCATCGCAATATGAAGCCGCTCACATAGATGGAGCTGTAAGTATTCCGATGGAAGAACTATTAGCTGGAACTGGTTTACCGGAAGATAAAGACAGACCGATCGTTACAGTTTGTAATAGGGGAAATCTTTCGCTTCAAGGACTTCTCGTATTAATATCTCGTGGCCACAAAAATGTGAGAAGCCTTAATGGTGGAACTATTGGGTGGATTGATAAAGACTATCCGATTATTTAAAAGTCTTTTTCGAAGGTCTCAACAGCGGTTTACGATTGATGGCAACCCTGGGAATTGCAAAGCCTGACTAAACAAGTCAGGCTTTTTTCATTCTTTCGCTAATTCTTGATCACAACCAAACTTTCGATCGAATCAGTGCCAATGACTGATATCAGATATCTCGCGGATGGAAGATCTCTTGTATTTAGCGAAATCGTATTGTCACCTCTTTCTATCCAGTGATCACTCACAAAGATTTGCTGTCCCAATTCGTTAAAGAGAGCCAATTGAACTGGGCCATAACTTTCACTATGAAGTGAAACACCTAACTCACTCAAAAAGGGATTTGGATAGGCAGAAATCTGCAGTGGCCTCACAGTACTTGGATGCTCTTCCGAGGAGGTTTCAGTGCTGGGTTTGACTTTTAATCTGTATATGATTCCGGTATTGGATCCTGCTTCACCGAGCACACCTGTTGGAGAAATATCTGCCATAAATAGTGAACTATCTGATGCAGCCAAGCCATCTATGTGCCCCACTCCATCTTCCTGATTCGAGATAATATGGAAGTAAGTCCCGTCCGTCAGATTTGCAAAAACAACGGGGTTTTCTTCATTCGCCACCCCTCCCAAATTAAAATGACCATGAAAACCTGTGAATAGCCCCTTGTCCAAACCCTCAGGAAAAGAACTGGGTGCAAAGGCAATATCATTCGGTCCCTCTGATTGCATTTCGACTCCCGAATCGATGATGGGTTGAAAAGATATTAATGGTCTTTCTCCATCACCACCAACGAAAACTCCGGTATAATACTCCTCATAGTTATCAGGAAAACCAAAGAACTCAATCGAACTTCCTCCAATTTGATCAAGTGGTAGAAAATTGATTTCGTCCGCACTATGTGCCTCCCTGGAATTCTGAAGTCCGTCTATACCATTGTCCTGGAAGTAGAGATCACCGCTTTCTGGATGGAATGTCATTCCTGCTGCATTCCTAAGACCAATAGCAATGATGTCCTGCACTCCGCTTGCAGAGACTATTTCGCCGTTCGCTACCTCGAAACTGAATCGAACGATGCTATCGCCCTGGGCCGAACCTGATGGCCCGAAGCTCATGTCAAAAGTCGGTGTGCCTTGAGTCGGTGCGATGTTGAATTCAGATCCAAAGTTGGTAAAGATCTCATATCGATCTTCACTTGTTATCGCGTGCCGAAAGGCCAAAGTGCTATGTTGATGTAACCAGTTTTCTGGATATTGAATTGTGATATTTCCAATCTCCGTCAGCGTAAATGACCCTGAGCTCTCGTCTAGCCGATATATCAAAATTGAGTCTCCCTGACCCGTTACAACCACAAAATTGTCCGCAATCTGTAAGTCGGAAGCCTTACCCACAGCTAGGTCATCTAAAATCGTTTCGATCGAGTCCGACACACCATCGGCATTCTCATCCACAATACGTACCAGTCGAGAATTATTTTTTTGGAAAAAACTTTGACTTTTGTTTTCCGCCAGCAATAACGAGCCGTCTGGTAGGAGGGCCATTCCTATCGGATAATTCAATCCTTGAGCAAAAACACTTAATTGGAAGTCCTCCGGATTAACCCTCTGGTCGCCTCCGATCGAAAATTGTGCCAAGAGCTGGCTAGGGAAAAGGCAACAGTAAAGCAGGAAAATCGAAAGGCGCATGACGAGAACGGCGAAGGTTTTCTGAGTCTAATAAGCTGCTAAGATATGACCTGCCGATTTAGAAAGTGGTCGCCTTATCAAGCTTTTTGGCGTCATCAATCCATGAACAAAGTTCGGTAATGCTTGCCTCTGCTTTTTGCAATATTCTCGACCCAGAGTGATCTATATTTCGAATTTTCCCAGCGAGTTGTAAAGCGTTTTGTCCTGCTAAATCTTGCACAGAGTCTATGCCACTTGCAACGAGTAACTCCGCCCATTGACCATCAATAGCTGCGATTCTAAACAGATCAGCACATTTGACCCATTCAACAATCTGCTCGGGAGAAAAGGAGAACTCGAATTCCAACACAGACCGACCCTCTGGGTCTTTTCCTCGCTCAAGTAGCTGATCAACAAAATCGATATTCATTTCCCGAAACTTGGCACCCAATTCTTGGCCAATACCCCCAATCTCCTCTATCGAAGAGCGACGTTGCACACTTTTAGCCATTGTGTTTTCTGTGAAAGATCCAGCGTCCTCTACAGAAGATATCTCAGTCCTGTTGCCATCATCTATATGCTCAGAGAGAACAGACTCCCCCAAGAGCTTTTCATCATGAACGGACGATGCTCGAGTGCCTAGAGTCGTTTCGAGATTAGATATTTCTCGCTCGAGCTCGCTGATACGATTTTTGAATCCAACAGCTTGCGTTGCAGCAGCCTTTTGTCGCTTAAGATCCGCAATTAGCTGGGAGTTCCTTTTCTCTAGCCTTTTGGCGAGGTCTTTAATGCTAGCTAGCTCCTTTGATGCCAATTCTACACTTGCCAGACTTAGCTTCAGTTCGTCAATCTGAGAGTCTTTTGACTCAACCTCTCGTTTCATGTCGAAGAATCCTTTGATTTCCTCCTTTGCTGATTTTAGATCTTGCTCCAAGTCTTCCTTCGCCTTTCGCAAGGAATCGAATACTTCCAATTTCTTTTGCAAGTCGTCATAGTCTTCCAGTGCTTCCTTCAGTTTCAGTTCATTTTCCTGAAGGGCGTCAATGCTTGCCAGCGCAGTCACTTTCTCTCTTTTTAGGGCCCCGTGCTCTCTCTCCAGTAATTTCCAACTTCCATTGCTAGGCTTGCCCATCTCGCTAGACATTTTCCGGAGAAACCAACCAACCGCAATACCAAGCATCGACGCTCCAAGAAGCCAAAGTAATATCTTAACGAACAAATATCCCATGGCTAGCTTCCTCTGACTTTAAACTCGATTCTCCTATTAATGGCCTTCCCTTCCTTGGTCTTATTATCTCCGACGGGCCTCACTTCCCCATAACCCAAAGCTTGTAACATATCCCTCTGGACTCCCCGATCTACTAGTGCATTTGCCACCTCGTTGGCCCTCCTATCGCTAAGCCGCAAATTGCTATCTGCCGGTCCGTCTGAGTCTGTATGGCCTTCTACATCGATGAAGACTTTAGCACATTCCTTGGCGATTTCACTGAGCCGGTCCAAAAAGGAATGACTCGATGATCTAATCTCTGAGCTCTCCGTCTTGAATTCGATAGAGTCACTAGAAAAAGCATCATCAAATTGAATTTGGCATTCTTCAATTTCGATATCGCTTGCCCGCCTATCTTCATTTCCCGCTTTTGCATTAGATGGTATTCTAGACAATTCACTTAAAATGACTCTGTTATCTACATCGGTGACACCATAGATAGCATTTGCAATTGCATTGAGGTCCGATCGTTCATCCAAATCTGGAGCGGTTCCGATTAGTCTCACCGTCTGTTCGTAAGCTTCGACGGACACCCAAGAGAATCCACCGCTAGCCAAAGCTTCACTTGTGCGACTTTGAATATCACCCTCGATGATAGGTCTATTCAATCTGTAGCACGAAATAGCAATGAGTATCACGCCAACAAGCCACATTAGCATTAAGACAGACTTGTTCATTATCGAGAATTAAGTTCGAGAATCATCAAGGTTGATCGACTGTGACATTTACCCGTTCCATTTGCTCATTGCGGGACAGTCGGTTTTATTTCTTGCTCGCGATCAAATAGTGGAGACGAGAAGGATTGAACTACAGAGTAGCTATCGTGCTTAATAAGATCAAGCAAAGAGACATTACAACTTGATGATTTGAACACTTTACCGCATTTTGTAAAGAACCTCAACCGAGCTATTTCCTATCAAAACAAAGTTTCTCATAGTCTTTCTCTCGACTCTCATTCTCTTCCTTCCTAGGAGTGGGTATTCTTTGGCGCACAATGCAGATATCCGCGAGGTAGAAAAGCCTTATTTCGAGATGGGGATTTACGCCATCAACAAAATTATACTTGGGGGCTCGAACGCAGAGCCATTGCAGCAGGTACCTGATTCGGCGCAAGTCTCTCCGGCGGATACTGTATTGGTGTCGAAGACCGAATTAAATTCTATAGTAGCCCGCCTGGACTCCATTCAAGCTAGTCTCAGCGAACCAGACAATCTCTTAGATCTGGTCCAAGAAAACCCTTTAGGTATCAACCTCCCTGAGATAGGCCGAAAAATCGCCTACTCTCTCTTCATTTTGTTGATCACTTTTCTGTTGATCAATGCTTTTGTTTACGTGGCGGAACAGATAGCGGAAAGACGACCAAGTCAGCGACTATTTTACAAACGTCTTATTCCGATGATAAGAATGGGCATTTGGGTCCTCGTATTTTCTTACTTGGCCGTATCCGTATTTGGATCGGCACTACTTCCGGCGGCAGCCGCCATTGGTGTCGCCGTTGGTTTTGCGGCACAAGATATTCTCAAAAACATTTTTGGAGGACTGCTCATTATCACAGATCAGCCATTTCAAACCGGAGATAGAATACGAGTTGGAGCTTCCTATGGCGAGGTCGTTTCAATTGGCCTGAGGTCTACTAGAATCCAAACTCTGGATGACAATCTTGTGACCATTCCAAATTCCGAAGTTATGGCTAGTCAAGTTAGCAACGCAAATGCTGGAGAACTCAATTGCCAAGTTGTGACAGACCTCTATTTACCTGGTTGGGTAAACGAAGCTGAGGCTAAGACCGTGGCGTATAACGTAGCTGCAAGCTCAAAATATCTTTTCAGGCAGAAGCCAATCGTGGTGCTTGTCAAAGACAAATATGATCACGGTTTTGTGACACACTTGCAAGTAAAGGCCTATGTTTTGGATACCCGTTTTGAGTCACTTTTTCTCAGCGATGTCACCGAAAGATCACGAGCAGAATTCAGGCGCCTCGGCCTCATTCCACGATATCATGGGGCAAACACGGTTGCCAGTATTCAAGATCAATTAGGTTCAAGCGCTGATTCAGAGGAAAAGGGATCTAAGAAATGAGTTCTATTCAGAAGCATAAAGAGAAAGTTGAGGGCTACAAACGCAGTCTTCTGAAATTGTCCAGAAGTCGAGCAAAAGCCTTTCGACCGATTCATGAATCCGTCTCAAGTTCTGTCCAGTACGAGCTGTTACATAAAGCACAGGAATCTTTGGATGATCTCGGTAAAATACTTCCCGAGATCAACTCCTCCAGCGACGCGTTGGATCTCAGCCTCTTTCGATCGGGATTCTATGACTATCTCCATGCAGCCTGCAAACATCTCCTCGAACCTATCTCAAGATCGCTGCAGACACTCAGTAAGTCGAGGGGAGTTGAAAGCTACTGGGATCATCAACACCACTACTTTCAAGACAGACTTGCGAATTTACCGGTCAAGTACGTCCGCCCCCTGCCGAGCGATATTTATTCCAGATACAAGAATCACGGCAACGCGATATCGAGGGGCCTAGCGGAAGTTATTAAATTTTCCAAATCAACTTTTGGCGTTGGACAGGACCAACATATACCCTTTAAAGGTTTAGCTGTTGAACATTTCGGATCTCGTTTAACAAAGGCTGAAGCGAACAAAGTGAAATCCGCCTATCGAGATTTTGCGGGAATATTCAGACCTCTAGAAACAGCATGTGAGTCGTGGTTCAGAGCCGCGATAGAGCTGGACATTGCGATTGACGAGATTGAAACAGCCGCCTTTTCAGAACAAGGGCCTGTGCATTCGGATCTTTTTGCCTCTCACGAGAAGCTGGTAAAAAACATTGATAGGTTACAACTGTCACTTCTGACAGCAATAAAGTCCTTTGGCGACTGGAAGGATGAGCCATTGGATTACGATATATTATTTACAAGTCTTGAGGAGGACATCGAGCTATCGGATACCGTTTTGGCCAGTAAACGAAATGAAGATGTCCCTTTATCTAAAGTGGTTCAGACACATTCAAATGAAATCGGAGAATGGCAGTCATGGTTGAATGAGTCTGCTAATTTTTTCATGCTCTGTGCTACATTGATAGACCTGAGACGCGAAACGAGCGTCAGTCTGAGTTCTTATTCTAAGCTCGTCCTAGAGAAATCCAGAGATGATATTATTGAAAAAATAGAATCACTCCTGGAAGAAAATCGAGACTTTGAAGATCGCTCAAAGACTTTCTTTGAGAGTCCCAAGAAGCGAAAGAGCTGGAAATCGCTCCATCGTTTTTTCGATGGGCTGAGAATAGATATCGACAAAGATCTTACGATTGAGGCGGATTCAAATGAAGAAGCCATCGATGCTAATTCTCAGATCGATTCTTGGAGTGCACGCATTCAAAACCTGAATCGGTCGACGCAACTTCATAGATCGCCCCAAAGCTTGAGTATTCAACCCGGAAGCAGCCGGTTTGAGGCCAAACCACGAACATGGGTTGAACAGTCTTTTGATTCCATTCTATTGGATCGTTTCCGATCAGCACCCGAAAGCGTCATCAGAAGTGGTCAGGATATTAGAGCAGCTATTGAAACCTCCAAGGAAATCATTCGCGTTGGACTTGAAGCTGCTATTAGCCATTCGGAATCTCTGGACGACAATGGAAAAAGAAAATACTCACTTGAAGAAGCCTACAAATCCTGCGACGAAACAATAGTCACGGCTCTGACGAGTGCAAATGAACTGCTCGAAGAAAGAAAATTGTCGGCTGAAAATGTTGGAGGAGAACTCTATTCTGTACTCGTTGAGCTTAAGGCGACGGGATGGAGACGACTTCTAACCAAGCTAGCTTCAGAGAGAAGGCTAGACTCGTCAGTGTCTAGTGTGAAAGACTTGGCAAGTCTTGATATGGAACGATTGAAAGATCAGACGCTTTCGCGAGCTAAATCAGTAAGGCTCACGATTCTAGTGATATTACGGCAGGCATATCGGAAACTGCGATCATTGCTTCGATTTGGAAAAGGAGCACTTGGGATCGAGCAAGTAGAAAGCGATGAGGTTCTCTATTCGCCTGACTTTTACAGTAGCACAGATCGCGTAGTTAGTCGTCTCCCCCTCGTGTACCAACATCTCTTTTCACTGAGGCCTGTACATGATCCGGCCATCTTGGATGGGCGGAAGAGCGACCTTGTCAGAATTAAGAAACACTTCGATATTTGGAAAAAGGGCGTCTGCAACGGTCTGCTCATCGTCGGCTCACATGGAGCCGGAATGTCCAGTCTCCTAAACGTTGCCGGAAACGAGCTTTTTGCCGAGTGTCGCATTAACAGGATTGCCATTAAGCAACGCATTCGCGACGAAAAAGAATTCTGCTCACTTATCTCAAAAGAGCTGGGCCTTGGGCGTTCAACATCGCTCGATCAATTGCGCGATTCCTTGAGAAAACATAAGGCTCTGGCATCCAAGGACGAGCAACAGATTTGTATGATCGAAAACATCGAACATCTGCTTCTCCGCACTACTTCGGGAATGAAATTGATAGAAGACGTCCTTGTCTTCATCTCTCAAACTGACGACGTCATTCTTTGGATCGCGACGATGGGTAAGCAATCCTGGCAATTGGTGGACAAACTTAGCACTAAGGTTGGCAATCTTCTAGTGGTTCACCAACTATCTAAGATTACCAAGGAGAATCTCGAATCCGTGATTCTGAATCGGCAAATGAGATCTGGTTTACCCCTGGAATTTGTCATGCCAAAGCAACTGAATCCTCTGATCAGACGACGGTTTATTGGAGCAAACACTGCGGACGAAAAACAGGAAGTCCTAAAGGAACACTTTTTTGAAGGACTCTACAAGGAGGCGGGCGAGAACTTGACTCTTGCTCTCATATACTGGCTTAACTCGATTGTCCTAGATCAATCTAATGGAAGAATCCAGGTCAAAGATCTTAAACGACTGAATTTTTCCTTTCTTGAAAGCTTTGACGCTGATCGTGCCTTCTCCCTCAAAGCCTTTCTAGAACACGGTAGTCTCAACATTCCAGAGCACGCTGAAATATTCAACACGAAAGAGAGCGATGCGCAAGTCATCCTCGAATCATTTGCCAATCTAAACCTAATTGAGCCTTTTGATGTTCGAGAGGGACATATGGATTTATCGGTAGGGTCGGCGGAAAGAGAAATGAGATATCGGATTAGACCTCTCTTGGTGCAGCCAGTGGTAAAATACTTGGCCGATCGGAATATTATTCATTGAGTAATACAGATCAATTAAAGATGCTTCGCGAGCCCAACAAGAAATCCTTAGCGCGGGTCTTTCGTGACTCTGGCAATACCCTCCTTTTGACACCTCAGCAAATAAAAGTCGAATGAGCGATACAGACATTAGGCATCATATAAGAAGAATTAAGGATGGGAGACCAGATATTTTTGAAGCTATAGCGAACAGGATTCCGGCAAAGCTGAAAGCCCAACTATTGCAAAATACTTCAAACGGGACTAGTCACAAGGAGTCATCCCAGACTCGACCGAGCAATCTTTCCTCCAGAATTGGATCCAGCCTCAATCCCAAACAGGGCAATTTATCTGAAAGAGAGGCGAAGCACCTTCTAAGAAGAGCCACTTTCTCGGCCAAACCTACTAAAATTCGCGCGATAACTGGAAGGTCAGTAGCTCAGATTGTAGATGAAATGATGGATGAGGCACGTGACGCACCAGTCCTTCAAAACCCAGACTATCTCAACGATTTTCCCCCAGAGGACGATAGCCAGCTCGATGCCTTTTCTGAGCGGAATGAAGGCTATCTCTTTTCACTGTGGAACGATATTCAAAACGGTTTCATGGGTGGGACAATCCGAGATCGATTGGCCTTTTTTTGGTCAAATCATTTCGTCACGTCCTACGAAGAATACTTTCTGGCAGCTTTTGGATTCCGTTACTGGCAGCTTTTGCATAGCAATGCCCTTGGTAACTTCAAGGACTTCACCCTCGAGATAGGTCGTGGACCAGCAATGCTCATATACCTGAATGGTGCCGAGAATATTAAGCAAGCGCCAAATGAGAACTATGCCCGTGAATTGCTTGAGCTATTTACCCTTGGAATCAACGACAAATTCGGCAATCCCAATTATACAGAAGACGACATCGTCCAGGTAGCAAGAGCCCTAACAGGATATTGGGTCGATTTTTACGAGATGAAAGTCAACTTCGAGCCCTTCTTTCATGACACGGGTCAAAAAACCATATTTGGCGAAAGAGCGCGATTCGATTTCGATTCTCTACACGAACTTATCTTCGACAAGAAAAGTGAGCAAGCCGCCTGGTTTATTTGTTCGAAATTGTATCGGGAGTTTGTCCATCATGAAGTCGACGATAATGTTGTAAATCAGATGGCTTCGCTTTTCATTTCTTCGGGAATGGAAATCGAACCTGTCGTTCGGGCTCTGCTGAAATCTGAGGCCTTTTTCGACTCTCAGGTCGTCTCGTCGAAAATTAAATCACCTACCGAATATTTCACGGCATTCTGGGGAGAGATGATGGATGAACTGGATCAACAGTCAAGTCTAATAACAATTTTCCTCAGCTTTCAAGCTGGTCAGTTATTGCTCGCACCACCAAATGTTGCTGGCTGGACCGGCGGACGTGACTGGATAAATACATCAAGTCTACCAAATAGATGGCTGGTGATGGAGTATTTTATTTGGGTACCAGAGAACGACGCCGGCTTCTTTGGATTCGAGCCTTTCAAGGGACTTATGGCTGAACTTTATGACTTGGGTCAGTCAGACGCCATGTTCAGGGTTCCAATTCTCCTCGCCCAACACATATCTCCAGTTCCTCTCGATAAACTCGACATTCCTCCAGTTGAATTTGGATTTGGAGGAGACATAGATAATGCGCCGATTCCAAATGACATAGCAAATGCTCCCGAGTACATTCAAACGCTTTGCAAGCGCTTTCTCAATGGAGGACCATGGTACGAATTCAACTTTGAAGATCGGGATGGTCTGATCCGCATGCAGCTTTTCATGGAGTACCTAATGGGTATTCCTGAAATTCAATTGGTATAAGCAATGGAAAAGAAAAAAGGAGCAAATCTTGATAATTCAGAAGCTCACGTTCACGATCATCGATGCTGGTCAAGAAGATCATTTTTAAGTACCCTGGGTGCTGCTGGAATCGGAAGCGCCGCGATGTTTGGTTCACGGCCAATAAATGTGCTTGGACAATCAAGTTTTACCAGCGCTTTGTCCGCAGCAGACTCGAACAGAATTCTGGTGCTGATACAACTTGACGGTGGAAATGATGGCTTGAACACCATCGTTCCAATAAGTAATGACTTGTACTATAACTATCGTCCAAACCTGGCAATCGCGCGAAACGATGTGATACAAATCGATAATGACACGGGCTTCCATCCTGAGATGGCTCCAATAAGGCCTTTTTTCGATCAGGGACAGATGGCGATTATCCAAAACGTTGGATATCCAGAGTCGAGCCATTCTCATTTTAGGGGAACAGATATCTGGCTTTCAGGAGGCGATCGGGATAATTTTCTTGATGACGGATGGATGGGACGATACTTACACCACAAGAACCCTGAGTTAGAGGAAAATCCACCTGAAAAACCATTAGCACTGCAAGTTGGTGTCTCTAATCAGTTATTTCGATCCGGATCTACAAGCGTCGGAATGTCATTTGCATCACAGGAAGTCTTCAATAGGCTAGTAGAATCAGGTCAATTGAATAGCCTCGAAAATATTCCGAACACCCTATATGGCGCGGAAATGGAGTATGTCCGAGAAGTAGCCAATTCCTCTGTAAGATACGCCGGTCAGATCAATGACGCTGGAAATAGAGGTCGAAATATCGTCAGCTACCCGGGTGATACTGAAAATGACCTTCTTTCATCAAGATTAGCTACAGTTGCGAAAATGATAGACGGGGATCTAGATTCCCGAGTCTATCAGGTCTCCATGGATGGATTTGATACTCATGGCAATCAGCCGCGTCGTCACAGAAATCTTTGGAGAGAACTCAGCGAATCAATTAAGCTTTTCCTAGACGACTTAGAGGCTCTAGGACATGCAGATCGAGTCATGGTAATGACTTTTTCTGAGTTTGGCCGGACCGTGAAACAGAACGGATCTTTGGGTACAGATCACGGAGCAGGAGCTCCTCTCATACTCTTCGGAAGGGGCGTCAATGGTGGATTCTTTGGAGATCAACCCGATCTATCTCGACTAAATCGATTTGATGATCCTGAATTTGGCATCGACTACAGAAGCGTCTATCACGAAGTCATTCGTGATTGGTTTGGATTGCCTGAAAGTTCAATTCCTGGAATACTTGAAGGACCGGTGGACAATTTGGGATTCGTATCGAGTCCGATCTTTGTGGACACAGAAGGAAATGATCTACCTGATCAGCTTGCAACAGTTCAAGTCTACCCAAATCCAGCGAGTACAGTATTAAATATTGAGACGAATAGCCAAGGAGATGGAAAGGTCTTTGATATTGCGGGTCGAGCCGTCTTGGACATTTCTTTGGCCGGAGCGGGTACCAGACTGGGCCAGATTGAAATATCCAGACTGCCGGCTGGCACTTACATCATCCAAATGAATAGCGGAGAGAGGACGACCTTCGTGAAAGTAAAGTGATGAGTAATGGGATATACGTTTTGTGTCTTTCGCACAACTCAAAACGCACCACCCATGACGCGTTTAAAGTACAGTCACAGATTTGAGCTGGGTTGTAGACCGAATTTTTCCTTTCTTATCGAGGTCCTGAGACTTGACCATCAAGCCAAGATCTTGGCTCCACCATGTGATGCTTTTTCCCTTAAAGCCGCCTACCTTAATCGGACCAAATTTAACCTTCGACTCGAAGTCTGAGCTAATCTTATAGGCCTCGTAAATCCCTGTCTCAGTTTCGATCATTTCTTTCGCCTCAACGGTTCTGTTCAGAATGTTGACGCTAATCGTTCCAAGCTTTGTTTCTCCATTCATGAGGGCATCCGCTGTCATGGAACCGTCACCGAGTGTCTGTCCAACGGACAGATTGCCGGGATAATCAATGTCATCAGCTTCGATCTTGAACTCGACACCCTCCATCTTCTTGGTCATCTCGGGTGAAAGAAATCTATCCATGTTCATAGTAACAACGCCTCCGGCGCATTCCATACCGAATTCCATATTGAACTCTTTGTCCTTTCCCTTCTTGTCTTCGAATCCAACCTCGACCGTTACACTCGATGATGAACCGTCATAACTAGCATCCTTAAATGTGTGAGTCACGGAACCATCATATTTATTCTTCTTGTTGAGAATGTCATAGACGACGACTCTTTCTTCTGAAATCGTCTTACAGATGTCCTGTGAATTCACTTGGCCGAAAAGACCAAAAGTTATGGTTAGCCCAAAAAGGACTGATGTCAGCTTTTTCATTTCTTGATTATTGTGAGATCTATTTCGATTCCTTTACGATGTCTCCACGCTCGATGCCGTTGCCTGAGAGGACCTTGCACATCTAAGCTTTTCCATCCCCTATCTTATTGTCAATGACTTCGATCTCCGCGATTTTTGATTCAATAGAGCCGAGGTTCAAACCCGTATCTGGATCGATAAGTTCT
Source organism: Rhodothermales bacterium (assembly GCA_965250215.1). GTDB lineage: Bacteria > Bacteroidota > Rhodothermia > Rhodothermales > DATKEJ01 > CBDFNN01. The sequence continues at coordinate 2,803,989 of CBDFNN010000004.1, forward strand.
TCTCCTGCCCGATTGATAGTAAACTTGTCACCAACATTGACTCCACTGGTAGAACCTGCGTTAATAACCACATTACCCCCGGTCATAATTACAACTTTGGCTTTCCACTCAAACTGATCAGAATACTCGTTGACTAGCTCGACAATATTTTCAATCGCCTTTCTTGTCGCTTTACCAACAATCGAGTCGTCGAACTGGTCTTTATTAGAAAAGCCGAGTTTGGGACTCCTGATCGACAGCCCTCGTTTTTTCTCCTCCTTTCTTATTTTTTCGGCATGAAGAATCTCTCCAGTCGAAGTATTTACTAGGCGGAGATCAAGACCAACAACAGCGGCTTGACTCTTTACGCCAACACCAAGTTTTTTTGTAATGGCGCCAGTTTCTCCACCCTTGTATCCGAATTCTGAAATTGACGCAATAATTGCGATCTCGGCCCCGAGTAATTTATCTTTCGCCGCCTTTGATTCGTCCGTAACAGCTGATCCTCTTCTTCCCGTCAATCTTTCCTCAGCGTCCATATCGCCTCCAAGCGCGCGAAAAAAGTCAAGGGTATCACCAACATCGTTGACGCGTCTTCCATCGCCAATGTCCTGCTCTTTATAGATTGCACTCATCTCCGTGCGCTCAAGGACAATGTATCTACCAGACTGCACGAGCTCTGTAATAAGCATGTCAGCCATTCCCTGCCCGGGACTCTTTTTCGAATCGAACCAGCTGAAGCTACGATTGGTCTTGTCGTCGAAAGAGAATACGGCTACTCTCTTTTTGAGTTGTTTTTGAGCAATCAGATTGCCGCTCGATAAAATTGTAATTGCGAGCAGAATCGCAAAAAGTCGGCCTATTTTGGGTAGAAATAAGTTCATGTTTGGAGGATTGTTGAATTTAGGAGCGTCCACAGTGGACAATCCACATTGGTACATAGTTCTATCACACACTGTGCCTTAGATTAACAAAATCCGCCACATGAAAACACGAATCTTTCGTTGTATGATAAGTAATCCAAATGGCGGGTATAATCGCACTAACCATATTTATATGCGTCTTTTTACTGTGAAAAGGATCATTCCTTACACTCGAATTCTCTCAATAGCCAGCACTCTTTGCTTCTTTCTACTATCGTCCGCTTGTTCGAGCTCCAAGAAGCTGTCGTTGGACACTGCAAAGTGGGAAAATACATCGATAAATTCGGATGTTCGCTATCAGGCAGTAGATGTATTTGACGCCAAAAATATTTGGATTAGTGGCACCAAAGGATCTGTAGCCTCTAGTTCGGATGGTGGTAAGAACTGGACGGAATGGAAAGTAGCCGGCGCGGAGAAGCTTGAGTTTAGAGACATTAGTGTGATAAGTCCTTTGGAAGTAGTTCTTTTGTCGTCTGGTGACGGATCAAATTCAAGAGTCTATAGGACTGGAAATGGAGGAAAGACTTGGTCCATGAGTTTCCAAAATCGGAAAGAAAAGGCCTTCTTTGATTGCATCGACTTTCTTGATTCTAGAAGAGGAATTGCTTGGAGCGATTCTATAGATGGACGATTTGTGATTATCACAACGAAAGATGGAGGAAGAACCTGGGCCTATCTGGATCCAGAGATTGCTCCGAAAGCCTTGCCCGGCGAGGGCGGATTTGCAGCAAGCGGTACCTGTCTGTTCAAAGAGGACAGTAACACTTCTTGGATGCTTACTGGAGCCTCGGGAGTCAAGTCGCATCTGATTAAACTTACAGGTCTTGCTGAGAATAATGAGATCTTTGAGACTCCGATGTACAGCTCATCACCAACTGCTGGAAGTTATTCCGGATATTTTAGTGATGACATGATCTACATCTTTGGTGGCGATTATTCAAAACCCGACACAACGATGACAAATGCCTACGTCACACCCGACAAGGGTTCGACTTGGAGGGAGCTTGGCTCGATTCCTTTTACGGGCACTGTTTATGGATCCGCTGGCGTTGATGAAGTCTCTGTCGTCGTTGGGCCCAAAGGCTCGGCGATTTCGCTCAATAATGGAAAGGAATGGAAATTACTCGATTCTCTCGATCGCTGGAGTGTTGCACAAGCCGGCCCCGAAAGTATTTGGTCTGTTGGTCCTGACGGCCGCGTTTCAAAATTGGTTTTTGGTAAATAGTAGTTGATCCTTGGTCAATTGTTAAAAGTAGCTGGTCTATTCCGAACATTTCATGAAACGCAAAACACAGGAAGAGCAACGGGGCAATTACTATAATGATAAGCGATCTTCTTAGCTATTCGGGTTGGAAAGAAACAAGCGTAACCAAAGTTTTCGCTCCAGGACGCATTGAAGTACTTGGTAAGCATACAGACTATGCTGGTGGAGACAGCGTTACTTGTGCCGTTCACCTAGGAATCTACTTTATAGCAAAAAGTACAGGTGATGACAGAATTTGCATCGAATCTGCCCAAACAGGCGAACAACTGATCCTTGATCTTCAGGGCATCCCAATATCAGATAAGTCACATTGGATGATCTATCCCAAGGTGCTCGTGGAAAGGCTATTGACAGATTTCCCCAACACAGCGAAGGGAGTCCACATTATTCTCGATGCTGACCTTCCACAAGCTGCTGGAATGAGCTCTTCAAGTGCGATGGTGGTAGGGCTTTTTCTTGCCCTGAATAGGCTTTGGTCCCTTTCTGAAACAGTCAACTATCAAGAAAACATCCGGTCTCGACTTGAGCTTGGTGAGTATCTGGGGGCTGTAGAAAACGGTCTAAATTATGCTTCTTTCCCTGCAAAGTCTGGAGTCGGTACCTTCGGAGGAAGTGAGGATCATGTAGCCGTCTTATGTTCGGAGCCTGGATCACTTGGACACTTCTCCTACCTTCCAACTATTAGAAGATCGGCAGTCCGGCTTCCAAATGGACTCGTATTTGTGGTAGCATCTAGCGGGGTTTGGGCAGAAAAGTCTGGAAATGCCTTAGAACTATATAACCGTGCATCGACTCGCGCGTCAGAACTCTGTGATATCCTATATCGACATGGATTCTCTGAGTACAATACACTTGGAGAAATACAAAGATCAGGAGATGCATCGCCTGAGACGGTCTATTCGATTCTGAGGGACGAATGCGAGATCGCTAGATCCATCGACTTGTCTAACAGATATACCCAATTTTATTCAGAAATCGAGGAGATCATACCACGCTTTCTTTCGGCGCTAGACTCAGAGAGCTTGGATGATATTGGAGTGCAGGTAGACCGCTCACAGTTGCTTGCTGAAACGATGCTAGGAAACCAGGTCCCCGAAACTATCTACTTAGCTAGAAAGGCCAGAACGCTTGGCGCCTTGGCCGCCTCCGCTTTTGGTGGTGGATTCGGAGGATCAGTTTGGAGTCTTGTAAAGGAGGAAGCTGCTGACTCATTCAAAGCAGAATGGCAAGAACAGTATTCCAAAGAATTCCCAAGCAGAAAGAAGAACTCGATGTTTTTTCTTGCACGAGCATCGTCGCCTGCTGAAATAATCGAATAGTCCATTCTGGACTACAGATCTCTCACTTCGATAGACCAAAACTTGGAAATCAAAATATTTCCTCGCTTAGTCCTCTAGGCCTATCCCGACAATCTTATCGTCCTTCAGATCGATCTTTAGTTGAAGTGGACCATCACTGATAACGATTGACGACCCATGCATTCTTGCGGTCGAAAAGTCGAATATTTCAAAGTCTTCTTTGAATCTGGGCATCATTGAATAATGGGTTTCCATGTCAGCCATCGACAGCAGATCTGAGTGATAACTCGACTCAATAAATGACTTTTGAGACTCGCTATCGTCAGACAATACCACGCTTACGAAATCATCTAAAAACTTCTTATGATCTGCGTCCAATTCCTCCCCCATCTGACCGTCATTTTCTTTGACCACTTCGTAAACATAGTCCGGGTCACGCTCCATTCTTGCTATTTCCCAAGCCAATGATTCATCAACACTGCTGGCATCATTCGTTAAAAGAATGACATTCAGGCCACTTTTCTCATACATGAGAAAATCTGCGAAGAAGAATCCATTGCCGCCATTGTGTGCGATGAGCTTTTCCTTAGTTGGAGTTTCGAAAATTGCCCAACCATATCCATAATGAGACGGTGAATCACCTTCCTTTATGTGACGACCAAAATACTTTAACTTCGAAGCACTGCTCAAAACATCATCGCTCTTCAATGCGGCGTTCCACTTTGCAAGGTCTTCGATGGTCGAGAGAATTCCTCCATTCCCTAGTAAATTCCAATAGGGACCCTCGTCTCTCCATGATTTTATATTGGGTTTGCCCCATACTCTTTCTCCTCGATATCCCACGGCCACCTTTGTCCCATCTTTGATGTAACCCGTGTTCGTCATGCCTAGTGGCTTGAATAAGACTTCACGCAAATAGCTATCGTAATCCTTCCCAGATCTTTGCTCTATTATCATTGCGAGCAAACTGTAACCAACATTCGAATAATTATAGGCTTCACCCATAGTGCTTTGAAGCTCGCTATTCATTGCTCTCGCTAGGAATGCCTCCTTTTCGATTTCCTCATAGTCATCACCAATGGCATCGGCTAGGCCAGCCGAATGAGTAAGGAGGTGGTGAATCGTGATTCCTTTTTTGTCGTCTGGAACGTTCTGAAAATAGTCCGTGACTAGATCTTCTGTGGCAAGAAGACCTGATTCTTCCAGCTTTAGAATAGCAGCACCTGTAAACTGCTTTGTGACAGAGCCTATATCAAAGAGACTCTCAGTTGTGCAAGCTAATTCACTTTCTCTATCACATAAACCATAGCCTTTCGATAACAAGATGTCTTGACCTGAGCTAATGTGGATCGCACCAGAAAATCCAGACTCAGAAGAGAGTTGTTCTAAGATCTGATCGGCTTTGTTTTCATTCTTTTGAGTTGAAGAATTGCAGGAACTAAAAAGACTGAAAATGAGGATAGTAGAAAATACTCTCATAGGCTGAAATCTGGATTATGGATAGCTCTCGATATTCCAAAAAAACGCGCCAGCTCGAGAATTAGTATTCCCGACCAGAAAATTGACGCCGAGTTACCCAGCCGAATCCTTATTCCAAAACTATTTCACTTTGTCTAGGCCGCCGATTCAATCATAATTATCGTAGACTCTTCTACCTCTTTTGCGACCTCAGCTAGAATATCACTATCGGAGAGAGATTCCAGAATCTTAGCAGGTCGGATCATACCGATCTTGACTTCTCCCCCTTCTGTATAGACCGATATTCTGCAAGGCAAAGCCATGTTGAGACTCATATCTGTTGACATAACCTTAAAGGCTTGCGTCGGATTACAGACCTCAAAGACTCGGCATTGTTCAGTGAAAGGGATGTCCTTTCCTCTCAATGTCTCCCCGAGATCATGGACATGGAGCACACCATAATTGTTTTCTTTTACGACAGCTTCAAGATCTTCGCAGGCATGTTCGAATGATTTGGCGGAGGTCTTTACGAAATACATAGGAGGTTCGAGTTACGGGTTACGAGGAAGTTTGCCGTTTGCAGTGTGCCGTTTCCGGAAATAACATTCAGTGTGCCAATGTCGAAAATTGAATTAAATCAACTTCCGGCCTTTTTTTATTATCGGAAATTCGGTTTATCGGATAATCGGACTATCGATTCACACTTCCACATTCGACATATAAGCATAGCTATCTATCAGCGTCTTTTCTGGAGTTGCTGTTAGGTCTCTCTCTAGATAGAAATGATCCACGCCTACAGAATATGCTTTCTTTAGAATAGTATCGAGGTCAATGACACCTGCACCCGCATCGACCATTTTTGGAAAGAGCTCCATCCATTGTGACGGATCGCCTCCATCTCCAGCAAAGTGAGTGAGCTCAACCATATCCTTTACATGCATCATCTTGAATCTATTTGGATAGGCATCTAAATAGGCCGGGATATCCGCTCTTCCAGCCGTAAACCAATACACATCCAGTTCCAAGGCAACAAGATCAGGATCGGTCATTTCAACAAGGACATTAAAGGGAATTTCACCCTCCATTTCTACGAGTCCATAACCATGATTATGATATAGAAACTTAATGTCATAGGGCTTGAGAGCAGCACCTATTGCATTGAATCGTTCTGCCATTCTCTTGTAATCATCAAGTGTCTTCCTTTGATCATCAGGAATAGCAGCTATGCCTGCGTATTTGTGACCAACTATCGCTGAAGCTTCTGCTAGGGGCTCAAGACTGTTCTCCATGGTCCCGAGATCAGCATGCATTGAAGGTGATGTCAGGCCGACATTGTCTAAAATAGTCCTGACCTCCTGTGGGCTGTGCCCGTAGTGTCCACTATTAGTGAATCCGAGTTGTTGTGCAATAGGCGCCCAATAGTCCTTTGCTGTTTGGAGACTGAAATCGTACGGTCCAAACAACTCAACCTCCTTGTAGCCAGCATCTGCGATCATCTTCAGACTTCCTTCGAAGTCGTCCTGGAGAAGGAAGGGAATCGTAAACAGCCCAACACCGAGGCGCTCAATATTTCGTACTTCTTCAGAAATATCTGCCTCGGACTTCTCGTCCGAGGAGTAACACGACATACCTGCCAAAGCAAGCGATGCCAAGGAAGCACTTTTAATAAAATCTCTTCTTGATTCCATCCTTTTTAGTATTTGATTAATTTCGGCGCGATCTAGTATCGGAGACCTGGCTTCTGTAAATCGATCGTCATAGATCTACACCTAGGGTATAGTATTTCACAATAAAATCCATCTGATGACTGAGATCTGAAGGCTGACGACTGACTTCTATTTCTTCGGTTGAATAAGATCCCAAAGATTTCCATAGAGATCTTTAAATACAGCGACCTTTCCATAAACCTCTTCACGTTCCTTCTCCACGAATTCTACTCCAGCATCACTATACAATTTGTAGTCTCTGTTGAAATTGTCCGTGTGGAGAAAGAGGAAAACTCGACCACCTGTTTGATTCCCAATCGCATCTTTCTGTTGCTTGGTGGCTGCCTTAGCGAGAAGTAGTGAGCATCCTGCTCCACTAGGCGCAACTCTAACCCAACGTTTTCTAGGGCTCAGTTGAATGTCTTCGAGCAAGTCAAAGCCCAGTACATTTGTATAATATTCGATCGCCTCATCATAGTCGGAAACAACAAGTGCAATTTGAAAAATCTCTCGTTTCATCTAATCAGTCTGTAGCTAGGTTGATGTATAAATATCTTTCTTTCCATACTCTTCATCCATCGGGTAGGTCTCTCTCAATTAAATCGAAGTTTGCTCCACAGGCTTCTTAAACCAAGAAGCGAAATCACTGAAACGACAAGCCAGATTCCACCTGAGAGCATGTCTCCGTATAAAATGTATCCCGTCGCAAACAGAGCACCATAGACGAGAAATATACCACAGAACATGGCCTTTATCGAGGCACCAAGATCGGAGTCTGGAGCCGGTAGGTCCAATCCTTCAGCCGCGGCATCTGCTCTGACCTTATCCCATCCCTTTCCGCCCGGATGAATCTTCGTATAGAATGATCTGAGAGTATCCTTGTCTGTCGGGTTCGAGAACAAAGCAGCCAATATCCACGCGGCGGTAGTTACGGCAACAATGACAGTAAAACTCTCCCAAGTTTCGAGTCCGGAAAACATCTCTGCTCGTAGCGCAACCGCCATAATGAATGAAACGATCATGGCAGTAATCTCTGCAGCAGCATTGATTCGCCACCAAAACCATCGAAGAATAAAGAGCAGTCCAGTTCCGGCACCAATTTGTAGTATCAATTCAAAAGAGTCCAAGGCACTCTCAAGCCACAATGCCAAAATACAGGCCAAAATCATTAGAAAGACCGTATTAAGACGGCCAGACCAGACGAGTTGTTTATCGCTTGCTTCTGGATTGATAAACCGGCGATATACATCATGCACGAGAATTGAAGCTCCCCAGTTAACTTGCGTTGACATAGTCGACATAAAAGCAGCAGCGATCGAAGTAACCACAAGACCCAAAAGGCCAGCTGGCAAATAAGTCAACATCGCAGGGTAAGCAAGATCGTTTTTTACTATTCGCTGCTCAATGTGGGGGAATGCCTCTGAAATGGATGCTAGATCTGGGAAGACGACCAAAGAAGCCAAACCCACGATTATCCAGGGCCAAGGACGTAGAGCATAGTGGGCGATATTGAACAGCATAGTTGCTGAAACAGCGTCCTTTTCGCTTTTGGCGGCAAACATTCGTTGTGCAATGTAGCCTCCTCCTCCTGGTTCGGCACCGGGATAATAGGCTGCCCACCATTGGATGACCAATGGAATAAAAAACAATGGAGCTAAATCTTCCCAACTCATTTCGGCGAAGTTCGGAAGGAAGCCCAAGTACCGCTGGCCGCTGTCCTGCTCCATCACAGTTATCTTTTCGAGCATCGACGAAAGTCCACCGACCTCAGGAAGATTCAGAATGTAAATGGCGGCCCAAACAGCTCCAACCATTGCTATGGCGAACTGAATAAGATCCGTAAGAACCACGCCCCTCAATCCGCCAACAGCGGAATAGAAAGTCGTCACACTAATGGCTACAAATATGGTCATCAGCGGTGACCAACCAAAGACGACTCCACCAAATTTTGTCGCAGCAAGGATGACCGTTGCCATTATCACGACATTAAATAGGAGACCCAAGTAAACGGCACGAAAACCTCGTAGGAAGGCGGCACTTTTACCGGAGTAGCGGAGCTCATAGAATTCAACGTCTGTCAAGACTTGGGACCTCCTCCAAAGCTTTGCAAAAAGAAACACGGTCATCATTCCCGTCAGCAGAAAAGCCCACCAAACCCAGTTTCCTGCCACACCACCTGATCTAACTAAATCTGTTACGAGGTTGGGTGTATCGGCTGAGAATGTGGTCGCAACCATTGAAATACCAAGTAGCCACCATGGCATATCTCGGCTGCCAAGAAAGAAGGACTCGTAATTTTTTCCGGACTTCTTTGAGACCGATAAGCCAATTCCTAGAGAGACTAGGAAAAACAAGCCCATTATGACAAAATCGATGGTGCCTAACTGCATGAATGCTTCGTTGTTTGTAGTTGGTGGTGCATGGTTATCAATCGCTAACCAATGTAGTAAATCTTGATAAAGATATTGAGACCTCTTGATATTCAGCAATCAACCGCTCTTTGATATGTTCAATATCCGTATTATATGTCCAATACAACTACTGCTGATATGAAGAAAGACCAAGAACCAAAAACCACGAACCACGAACCAAGTCGCCGGCGTTTCCTGAAGGGTTCGGCAAGTCTAGGTGCTGGAGTTGCGCTCGCGGCTCAACAAGAACCTCGATTCTCTCCAAGAGCAAGGGGAGCAAGTTATATGGGAGATTTTGCTGCGCCAAAGCTCGATCTAGTGCGTATCGCATTTATTGGTGTAGGTGCGAGAGGAAGTGGTCACGCGGATCAATTTGCTTTCATTGAAGGAACGGAGGTTGTAGCTATCAGCGATCTCTATGAAGACTTGGCACTGAAAGCCAAGGCGAAGTGCGAGGAACGAGGCGCTGATCAAAGGCACAAGAACATCAAGCTCTATCATGGTGACGAGAACGCATGGCGTAAGATGTTAGCTGAGGTTCAGCCAGACGCCGTGATTGTTGCGACGCCTTGGGGCACACATGCCAACATGGTGATCGAGTGCATGCGACAAGGAGCTCATGCTTTTGTTGAAGTCCCCCTTGCGGTAAGTCTGGAAGACCACTGGGAAATCATCAATGTCTCCGAAAAGACTCAGAAGCATTGCATGATGATGGAAAACGTGAATTACGGGCGCCAAGAACTGCTCTATCTCAATATGTGCAGGAAGGGCATCATTGGCGAATTATTACACGGAGAAGCCGCATACATCCACGAGCTTCGTTCCCAGATGGAGGAGCAAGAAAGAGGAACCGGATCTTGGCGAACACCACACTACGCAAAGAGAAACGGAAATCTTTATCCCACACATGGATTGGGACCGGTAGCCCAGTACATGAATCTAGGCCGAGGGGAAGACAACTTTGACAGAATCGTGTCTCTTTCTTCACCAGCGAGAGGGCGAGAGTTGTACTCGAAAAAGAATTATCCCTCTGACCACAAATGGAATGAGTTGGACTTCCAAGGTGGTGATATGAATACCAGTATCATCAAATCGACTTATGGAAAAACCGTCATGGTGCAGTGGGATGAAACATCGCCTCGTCCTTATTCAAGATTAAATCTTATCCAAGGCACAAAGGGAAGTTTAGCAGGCTATCCAATGCGTGTAGCTATAGAAGGCGGCATAGAAGAAGGACCCGACAGCCACCATTCTTGGGCTCAGGGAGAGCAGCTAGAGAAGATATACGAGAAATATGAGCACCCACTGTTCAAAAGACTCGGCGCTCTTGCCGAGAAAATGGGTGGTCATGGAGGCATGGACTTTATGATGAGATACAGGATTATCGAGTGCTTACGAAAAGGCGAGGCCCTTGATCAGAATTTATATGAAGGTGCATTCTGGAGCGCTGTTGGACCTCTTAGTGAAGCTTCCGTCCATCTTGGTGGATCACCTCAACTTTTCCCAGATTTCACTAGAGGAATGTGGAGTGAAACCAAAGCTCTAGGTATTGTCGCTTAGCCGATTTTAGACTGTTGAGTTGGTCTTTACAAGATGCATTGGAATATGCCCTAGGCGTAGAAGCCGAATCTTATACCTTTGAGATCTAAAACAAAAGACCTTGCGCTCTATCTATTCCCTCATTCTTGTTCTTTCAATAACTGTCGCATCCAACGCTCAGGAGTTGAGCTGGACAAAGGCTGGTGGGACGCTCGGAGGAAATGTTGAGGCGATTGCATTTGAATCTGAATGCGGTATCTACGTCGCGACAGTTGACAGCGGCCTGCACAAAAGCGAAGACTGTGGAGAAACCTGGAGGTATCTAGGCTTTCGCAGAATCAACGGAGCCGCGGCAAACATCAACGGCGTTATGGTTGACAGCCAAGGGACGGTATTCATAGCTATAAACTCTCACGGAGTGCACCGATCAGTGGATGGTGGTGAAACTTGGACTGGCTGGAACTCTGGACTGCCTTTGGATCAATACGATTGTTTGGAACCCGGAATAAATGATGTGCCAACAATCTGTACCAGAGGCTTCGGTGTTTTGCAGCTCATCGATGGAAATTCTTGGACCAATTTGCCGACCGACAATTTGAACGGGGCAGATGTTCGTGGAATCGGAAAGAATGACAGTCTCCTGGTGATTGGCACCTTTGGCCAGCGGGGGGATGTTTATGGCTATTCCTTCGATTTTGAAACTGAGTACGTCCTTGGGAATGGTATGGCTTCAAAAACCGTTAGAAATGTGGCTGTGGATAATGACCTCGTCCTGGCTGCGACTTTCGGTGAAGGTGTTCGGGCTGTCTTTCTCGATGATCTTAATTGGACAGGAATAACGGAGGACTTGCCCACAGCTCGATTCCATAGTGTCCATGCGAAGGACAACATGCTTTACGCAGGGTCAGATGGTTTTGGAGTCTACTCTAAATCGAGAGAAGATCAACAATGGACACCGAGCAATGATAGTGGTGTTTCTATTTTCACATTGGCTCACTCGCCTGAAGGGAAGATCTATGCTGGTGGAAATAATGGTCTCTATCAGATTTTAGATGACGGATCTACAAAACTGTTAGGACCAGTTGGCGGGCTCGTTCGGTCTCTTGCTGAATTCAAGGGAGCTCTCTTCGCGGGCTTTTTTGATGGTGGCATTTATCATTCTAACAGCGATGCATTTTCTTGGTCTAGAAGTCTGGACAAACCACAAAGTGTGTTTGCACTCCACAACCACAATGATCAGTTTCTACTCGCAGGTACCTTTGAAGAGGGAGTATATCGGCTTCGTGCACGAGACTCTGATTGGGAATACCTTGGACTTCCATTTAGACAGATCCATGACTTTGTCGTTAGGCAGAATGGCGACATCGTAGCCTCCACCAAAAGCGGCGTGCATCGACTAGAAAGTGGATCAGACTCGTGGAAATCGATTGGCCTAAATCCACTTATTCTAAGAAACCTTCATCTTACAGACGATGACCAACTTTTTGCTCTTTCCGCCTCAAACAATGAGGGACAAATTTTCCTGTATGACGATGCACAAGAAAGATGGACAGCGCAACTAGACCTAGCATTGGATTCTCCGATTTGGAAAAGTGAGATAAGCGAAGAAAATAAGATCATCTTTAGCTATCCCCCAAAAGGAATGGGCATTTTTGATACTGCCACCGGAGAACTACGAACAATGACCGATCCTAGTCACGAGATCTTCGACCTAGCTTTAGTTAATGACAGTACTTGGATTGCCGCCGCCTGGAGCGGTGAAATATACAAGAGCTCAGATTCTGGAAATATTTGGGAATCAATTGGCGTTGGTCCTGAGGGTGTTTTAATAAGGTCAATTCATCTTGATGATAGAGGGAGGATCATCTTGGGTAGTGAGACAGCGGGCGTGTGGCTTTCGCAGGAAGGAATAGTCGAGGTTTCATCTAGCTTCGATATTTCGTCAATCCACTCCTTTTCTTGGACAGTCTATCCAAATCCAACGGCCGATAAGCTTTCGATTCAGATCAACGAAGTAATTGAAGAACTGAGTCACATTTCTCTCCGATCTAACCTGGGACGAACGATCTTTCTTAAATATCTCGATGATTCCCCTAGTCGTGGACGAATTGAGCTAGATCTTTCCGATATCGCGTCGGGGTCATACATTTTAAGCTTACACTCTTCAGATGGGGCGACTAGCTCGCAGAAGATGATCTTCAAGAATTAGAATTCTAACTGATTCAAGTAATATTGAGTCATTGGGGTCAGTTCTGACGATCATCTCTGGGAGTTCAAAGAGATCCTCCTCGACCCGAAACCAACACAGTCTCACCGATTACTCTGACACGTACATACTCGTCTTCCCGCTCAGAACGTCCGCCCAGCGGATCGGACCCGTCTTCTTGAGAGGTACTCGCTGATCTGGCGCCGGTATGAACGCCGACAAGAACACTTTGCGCTCGAATTGATCTTCGACTTCCGCGAGGTTGGTCCATTCTTCCGGATCCTTGACCCAATCGTATAGCTCTTCTCCCCCGTCACCATATTGGATATAGTGCCAGTCACCGTGCACAACGGAGTAGTCACTATCACCGAGAACGGATACCACCGGGTAATCCCAATCGGCGGTTGGTTTTTCTAGGAGAGGAACTAAACTGCGGCCCGAAATGCCTTCTTTAGGAGAAAGTCCGGCCAGTTCGGTGAGTGTAGGAAAAATATCGACCAGTGACACATTTCGGTCACTGACGCCATTAACATAATTCCCACCTGGAAGGCCAGCGATGCCTTCTGGTACCCGAACCATGAGCACCGTATTCAAAACGTTCTGCCACAGTGCAAATTTTCTCCAGTGATTCTTCTCTCCCAGTTGCCATCCATGATCGGAAAATATTACAACGATCGTATTGTCAGCATATGCACTGGCATCCAGATCGGCGAGCAATTTCCCAACAAGGTCATCCGCATAGTTGATGGAAGCGAGGTATCCCTGAACAGCATTTTTCCACAACCCGGATTCAGTTACTTGCTTGTGGTATCGACTAGACGCAATTTGTTGACCACGCTTGGGCAAATCCGATGGATCGTCCTTAATCAGTGCGGGAAGTTCAATTTCATCCAATGGAAATCGGTCGTAATATTTTTGTGGGACATACCAAGGTAAATGCGGTCGATAAAGACCAGCCGCTAGAAAGAAGGGCGCGTCGTGCTCGCGCTTCAGTTGATCCGATACCCAATTCACAGAAGAGTAGTCGCCTGTTGACTCGGTGTCTACAGGAAGTGGGGCAAAATCAAAGGCGATATACATCCCAGGAAAAGGAGGCACCTTGAAGGTTACGCCCTTCGGATCGTCCTCTCGGATCTCGTTGTCCGTCAGTGCAAACTCCGCCTTTCCGGTTGACTCATTGCGCACGGGCAAATAATACTCAGGCATGTGTCGAACTGAGTCCGGAAAATAGGCATCCCAGGATCTCGGATCCGGCATATTGTTGTGATATATTTTTCCTGCTCCGCCAGTCCAGTACCCAGCTTCACTGAAATATTGTGGTAGGGTGACCTCGTCGGGGAGAATGTGCCGCCAAATCTGTGGGTTATTGTAGATCCCTGTCAAATGAGGGGCTTTGCCCGTCATTATCGCGGTTCGTGAAGGATTGCAGCTCGGTGATGCTGCAAAAGATCGACGGAAAGTCACAGCTTGCTGAGCAAATGCTGCAAGATGTGGTGTTTGGGCCTGAGGATGTCCCCCAAGTGGCTCAATCCAGTTGTTCATGTCATCTAACGAGATCAACAGAATGTTTGGAAGCGAAATCTCGGGCTCGGGCTCCGACGATTTTCCACATGATACGAGTGAAGCTATTATCAAAAACAGTGATATTCGCATCATGGTCATTTGTGTTTGTAATTGGCGAGGAGAAGACGATTTGGACCATTGCAGAGTAAGGCCGATGAGCATCAAGATGCTTCAGTCGTGTCAGGAATACGAAGTTAGTAATTGAACCGCTTCCGACCAATCATACCGGTTTACTCAATTCCCAGCTGAGTTCGCAGAAAGGTATCGCGATCGACCCTAGACAAACAGCTTTAGGGATCTGAACAATAAGAGGTTTGACTCAGCAGTTTTTCTCTTCCTGCCAACTATACAATTTTCGCAAAACGTCTTTTCCCGACTTTCATAACGAATGGTTTCAAATCTGTCAAGTCCAATTCCGCTCTTGGATCTGTGATCTTCTCTCCATCAATTGAGACGGCATTCTGCTGAACCATCCTTCTAGCCTCTCCATTTGACGCCGACAGACCAGATTGAACCATTAGGCTTAGGAGTCCAATTTTCCCGTCTTCCCCTACTATCGAATGCTCTTCAATATCATCGGGAATACCTCCTTTGATGATAGTATTTTCAAAGTGCGCTCGTGCTGCGGTCGCTGCCTCTTCTCCATGGTACATGCCAACGATTCGTAGCGCTAGGTCGTGTTTGGCATTTCTTGGATCTTCTTCAGCGTAGGTTTTCATTGCAGGCAACTCCTCTGTTGGAAGGTCTGTTGCCAATTCAAAGTATCGATAGATCAGCTCATCTGGTATCGAAACCGTTTTCCCATACATACTCTCGGCCGTCTCCGAGATACCGATGTAGTTATCCAGAGACTTTGACATCTTTTGAACTCCATCTGTACCCTCAAGAATGGGAACCGTTAGGCAGATTTGCTGACTTAGACCGTGTGCATTCTGAATGTCACGACCAACGAGCAGGTTGAATTTCTGATCTGTTCCACCCAATTCAATGTCAGACCGAACTGCAACTGAATCGTAGGCTTGGGCGAGAGGATACATGAATTCGTGAACGGAAATCGGCGTGTTCGATTTATATCTCTTTTCAAAATCGTCCCTTTCCAGCATTCTTGCGACTGTATAGTTCGATGCCAACTTTATGACATCCGAAAATGACATTTCACCTAACCAATCTGAGTTGTAGAGGATCTCAAGTCGATCCTTATCAAGAATCTTACTGGCCTGATCGAAATAGGTCTGGCCATATTCGCGAGTTTGCTCGACTGTCAAGGCTGGTCGAGTTTTGGACTTCCCACTGGGATCCCCGATCATTGCGGTGAAATCACCAATGATGAGAATGGCTATGTGTCCTAAATCTTGGAACTGACGAAGCTTCCGAAGCACGACTGCATGACCAATGTGCAAATCTGGCCGGGATGGATCACAGCCCAGTTTGACCCTCAAGGGCTCGCCAGTCTTATAGGACTTCTCAAGTTTTTCGACCAGCTCTTTCTCCGGCACGATCTCCGACACGCCACGTTTGATTTGAGCTAATTGCTCTGCTACTGGCAGAAAGGTCATTGGTTTGTTGTTCTTAGTTTGTAGTTCTTTTATTTCAATTCGTCGGCAAGGCCCAAAAAGAAGAATCTTCTCCTGACACTAGATACCCGACCCCTGATATCTGTTACTCCTCACTCCTCACTCCTCACTCCTCACGGAATAATATGACATCGTCATATTATTCCTCCCCGCTCTTCCCTCCTGCTCGATCCATCCTCCTTTTGCTTTCTTTCTCTTTGATCGAGTGTCTTTTATCAAAGTTCTTCTTTCCCTTACCAATCCCGATCTCCACCTTGGCCTTCCCCTTCTTAAAATACATCTTCATCACTACCAAGGTCGCCCCTTGCTGCTCGAGGGCTTTCTTCATTTTAGCGATCTCACTACCGTGAAGGAGTAGTTTTCTCTTTCGCTCAGGTTCGTGATTAAAATGCGCTGCAAACTTGTAGGGGTTGATGTGGCAATTCATCAAGAAGGCCTCGCCAAGGCTGATCGTGCAATAGGCATCTTGCAGGGAGACTTTTCCATCACGCAAAGACTTGACTTCTGAACCCAAGAGGACCATCCCCGCTTCGAAGCGATCGCTGATGGCATAGTCGTAGGTCGCCCGTCGGTTTTTTGCTATGATCTTTATCTCGTCGCTCACTTTTCTGTCTCTTCCTTTTTCAAGAATGGATACAATGGTAGGTCATCAGTTATTCCGTGTGCGAAAAAATAGCTGAGGGTCGCGTCCAAACCAGCTTGCACCTCCATATCAATTCTAGTTCGGATACTTGTTCTAAAGAATTCCTTTTCCTGCCCCGTCTCAACAGCCTTATCCGCCCAATCATTGCGAATCTGCTCGGCGTTGACTTTTGAGAGCGCTAAGATTAGTGGTTGTAGATCTGCCAATTGAAAAGAGCCGACTCTTATAGCAAGGAGTCCCCATATGGCCGGGTAGGCTGAACATTCAAACCACTCCCGCCCTAGATCCATGGATCTTTCGGAATAAACTTCCGGCTTATTAACTATCAAACGAGGTGCATCAAAATCAAGGTCCTTCTCAAACTGGACTGCTTCGAATTCAGGTGTCAATCCATAGGCCTCATGTGATACAATCTTTTGCATCAACACTTCCTGGGCATAGAGTGGATCGAACTGAATCTTAGACAAGGAACTGAGATCATCCACCCCTTCCAGTGTCGCATACGGATACGATTCCGAACTTGCCAGACAGACCTCGGGAAGTAGCTCCAGATCGTCAATGTTTTGAAGTACTGAGAGTACCGGCAGCAAAGCAATGTCGACTACATCGGATTCTAACCATTTCAAACAAGTCCTATGATCAGCGACGGCAATTGAAATAGGAACACCTGCCACTGCATCGTCAATCTGCGAAAACAGATAGCGACCCGGGGATGTATTCCATGTTGCGATTCGAATCACGGGGAAACAGTGATGAGTTGTGCGTCTTGCGTAATGAGTTCTTTCTGCATTTTACGTAAAACTATGACAGTATGATTGGCATGTTATTGAGTTTTCTGAGGTGGTACAAAGTCTGGATGATGAAAAAATACGGCATCACACATCACGCAAGACGCATCACACACTACCCATAACACTCGAAAAGCCCCCGAGCACAACTCGACGGCTTTCGAATAGAAATTGGCTATCTCCACAAGCGCCTAGTATCTAGTACCAAGCACCCAGCCTATGCTTCTCTTCGCTTCTCCTTAATCCGCGCTGCCTTACCTGTAAGGTCTCGCAAATAATAAAGCTTAGCTCGACGAACGCGACCTTGTCGCACGACCTCAATCTTAGCAAGCTTTGGAGAATAGAGAGGGAAAATCCGCTCAACGCCAAAACCGCCAGAAATCTTTCGAACCATGAAAGTCTTCTTGGCACCGGCACCTCTCAGGGAGATTACAACGCCTTGGTACTGCTGGATACGTTCTTTCTCGCCTTCGATAATACGTACGTGTACGTTTACCGTGTCTCCTGGACCGAAGTCAGGAATGTCGTCGCGATACTGCGTTCCTTCTATGAGCTGAACTATTTCGTCAGACATTGTCTTATGTATTTATTAGTTATCTAAATTTCTACTCCGCTAGCTCGGTTTTGTGTCGCTCGATCCATTCAGAGAATCAATCCAACGTGGATAACAATCAATCCAACAAATCCGGTCTACGGTTTTTCGTTTTAATAAACCTTTGGTCTTCCCTCCACTCGTCGATCTTTTTCTTGTGCCCGGAGGTCAAAACCTTTGGTACTTTCATTCCTCTGAATTCTGCTGGTCTGGTATAAACCGGGGCGTCCAGTAAGCCATCTTGGAAAGAATCTGATAGTGCGGATGTTGCGTTTCCAAGTACTCCTGGAATCAATCGAGCTATTGCATCGATGATAACAAGCGCCGGTAGCTCTCCACCACTAAGAACATAATCTCCAATCGATATCTCTCTAGTTACAAGAGTATCTCTGACTCGTTGATCGACTCCTTTGTAGTGGCCTGCAAGAATGACGAGTCTCTTTTTCAGAGACAATTCGTTCGCAAGCGACTGATCAAAGACTTCTCCATCTGGAGAAACATAGATCAACTCATCTATTGGTAATTCGTCTTGGGCGTCAAGCTTTTCAACACAGTCAAAAATGGGTTCTGGCTTTAAAACCATGCCCCCTCCGCCTCCAAATGGATAGTCATCCACCTTGAGGTGTTTGTCCTGCGAGAAATCTCGGAGATCGAAGACTTCTACATGTAAAAGTCCCTTATCTCGAGCCCGATGGATAATACTGTGGTCAAGAGGTCCCCTGACTATCGATGGCAAAGCCGCTATAACATCTATTCTCATAGCTATCTATTTTAGCCCTGCGCCGATGATCAGATAAGTCCGTCTATGGGATCAATGACTATTCGTCCTTCCTTTTCGTCGACTTCTTTTATAAAGACATCGATGTAAGGAATCTGCACCTTCTCACCGCCAATCAACTTGACGATCAAAAGTACTTGAGTCCCAATGTCGCGAACATCTACAACCTCACCAACACTATTGTCCGTGGTATCGAATACGCTACAACCAATCAAATCGTGAAAGAACAATTCATCTTCCTCCAATGGTAAATCGGATTCCAATGCATACACTACGGATCCCTTAATTCCCATCGCATCGTCGCGAGAAGAAATTGAGCTCAGCTTTACGACCATCGCCATTCCTATTTTTCGAATGTGCTGTCGAGCAGACTCAAGCTTAAAAGGTCTGACCCGATTTGCATCGGGTCCGATCCAAACAGTATGTAAAAGAGCAAAACGACCGGGGTCGTCGGTGGAAGGAATCACGGCAACTTCTCCGAAGAGACCATGACTTTTTCCGACCCGACCAATCATGATCAATTTATCTGATTCTGGAGCAGACATGTGATCAGGAGTCAGGTATTAGGTTCAGGTTTCTGCTTAAGCGTCTTCCTTTGACTCTTCCGCGCCTTCTTCCGGCTTGGCTTCCTCCGCGGCAGCTTCTTCAGCAGCAGGCTCAGCTTCGGCTTCAGCAACAGTCTCCTCAACAGGAGCTTCTTCCGCTGGAGTCTCAACTTCGGCAGCAGGCTCTTCAGCGGCTACTTCGTCAGCAGGAGCTTCAGCTTCCACGGCTACGTCTGTAACGTCTTCGTTAGCTTCGACTTGATCCGCAGCAGCAACTTCCGCTGATGCAGCTCGATCGGCTTCATGAGCAGCTTCAGTCTCCGCCTTTGCGGCCTCTGCGGCAGCTTTAGAAGCGTCAGCAGCTTCCTGATCTCGAACAGCTTGATCAGCAGCCCAAACAGCAGCAGCTTTTCGCTCTGCTTCCAATGCCTTGGCTTTCTTTTCGGCTTTTGTCTCGATCTTAGATCCTTTCTCGGCCTTTTCTTCCTTCCAGGCCTCGACTAGACTAGCAATTTCTTCTTCGGATTTCCCACCTTTAGCTAGGTGGCGTGCCAACAGAACTCCCTCTTGGCTGAGGATATTCTTGACTGTATCGGAAGGCTGTGCGCCTTGATCCAACCAGTAGTTGACTCGGTCTTCCTTTAGTAAAACGGACTGGGGTTCGATAACTGGATTGTATCGACCTAAGTCCTCGATAAAGCGCCCGTCACGTGGGCTTCTGGCATCGGCTGCCACAATAGCGTAGATAGGCCTCTTCTTTCGGCCCATTCTGCGCAATCTGATTCTTACTGCCACTTAATTAGTGTTAGTTGTTGTTAAAGTGACGACTATCGTCGTCGTGAACCGACCAAATTCTTAAGGTCGGCTGTTTTGCCTTTTCCGGCAAATTTCATCATCGTCCGCATCATCTTCTTCATCTCCTTAAACTGCTTTAGCAGCTGATTCACATCAGATACTTCCATCCCAGCACCTCTCGCGATCCTCAATCGGCGGCTTCCATTGATCAAATCGGGTTTGGCCCGCTCTAAAGGAGTCATGGATTGGATGAGCGCCTCGATGTGGACAAAGGCATCGTCTTCTACGTCGACATCCTTAATCATCTTTCCTGCACCAGGAATCATCCCGACAAGATCTTTCAGGGATCCCATCTTTTTGATTCGCTGAAGCTGGTCATAAAAATCTGTTAGATCAAAGTTTTGACTTTTGATCTTCTTTGATAGCTTCTCAGCTTGATCCTCATCGAATTGCTCTTGCGCCTTCTCAACAAAAGAGACAACGTCTCCCATGCCAAGAATTCGCTGCGCCATTCTTTCAGGATAAAACTCTGTGAGAGCGTCAAGTTTTTCGCCGGTCGATGCAAACTTAATCGGCTTATTAACGACATATCGAATAGAGAGAGCGGCGCCGCCACGTGTATCTCCATCCAGCTTTGTAAGCACTACGCCATCAAAGTCGAGTTGATCGTTGAACTCCTTTGCGGTATTGACGGCATCTTGCCCTGTCATCGAGTCAACTACAAAAAGAGTTTCTGTAGGATTAGAGACTTCCTTGATGCGGGACACCTCTTTCATCATCTCCTCGTCGACATGAAGTCGACCAGCAGTATCAATGATGAGCGTGTCTTTTGCTGTCTTCCTTGCCTCTTGAACCGCAAGCTCCGCCACACGAACGGCGTCTTTGACTACTTCGCCATCTTTCTCGATTGAGAAAACAGGAACGTTTATCTGATCAGCCAGAGATTTTAGCTGATCAACAGCAGCAGGACGGTAGACGTCGGCAGCTGCCAAGAGTGGAGATCTTCCTTTGTCCTTGAGATGCTTAGCAAGCTTTGCTACAAAGGTCGTTTTACCTGATCCTTGAAGACCTGCAACCAAAATAACAGTCGGTGGAGACTTCGCTTTCTTAAGCTCAACCTTTGCTGTCCCAAGAAGATCGACAAGCTCATCAAAAACCACTTTAACAAGTTGCTGCCCCGGCTGAAGGGAATTAATAACCTTGTCACCGAGAGCCCTGACTTTAACTCGCTCCGTGAAATCCTTGGCTACTTGATAGTTGACATCGGCATCCAATAATGCACGACGAATCTCCCGCATGGTATGCGCGATATTCAACTCATTGATCGATCCTTGTCCTTTTACGGACTTCAGGGCCGAGTCTAATTTTTCACTTAAGGTTTCAAACACAGTAATTAGCCGATTTCAATTTTGGCATAGAAGGGTTAAGGTACGAGTTTTCCCCAGCTATTTCAATGATTTTTGCTAATTGAACTATGAATCGTTAGAGGAGGCGGCAGAGGTGAACATTTAATTTCCGCTGATGAATTACTAAATGTTCGCTTTCTTCTCCCTGTATGGATGGCTCGGTGACGTCCTTTGATTTCAGCCTCCAATGACTCGTTTCAAATGGACTTATCTCGCAAGTCCAGTAACTAAAAACTTCACTTCAATCGGAGCAGATCGATGGTTTCGACAGTATGTCTGAGATGAAGATTACATTCGATCCACCGACAAGCAAGGCCACATTTATCGCTTCATCAATTCCTCCGCTGAGTAGATTATCTGTTCTTCACCCTCCTCTTCGCTTTCGTCTTCGATATCTTTTTCCTGCTAGTTCCAATTTTACCAACCGCGGGCCGAACTTCGGCAGAGTTCCCGGCCACGAGTTCAGTCAGGCTCTTGAATAGCTGCTTATCATCCAGTACGTAAAACAAGCCACCGCGCCCGTTCTGGCTGCTCGAGCATTTCTGCCCGACCTTGGCGTAATTCGGACACAGGGCGCCCTGCTGATTCATGTCGCCGAATATTGAGTACCCTTTCTTGCCGCTGGTGGACACCCCGAACTTGGCATGGTTGAAGCGATCTCCTGACCCGCCATCGAAGCCTAGGGTTTCATCCTTCCACTTGCCCGATCTTGCAATCTCGACCGCGCCAATTTTTTTGGGAAGGTCCTTGTCCCAGCAGGGAATGTTCTCGCCCCTCTTCGTGGAAAAGATAGCGGGGTATTTCCACCAACTGACCACGCGCAGGTCGATGCCGCCTAGTGAGGCGGATACCACTTGCCAAGGTGGAGCGGCCATCCTCGAGGGTTTGGAAATCAACTGCACGCCACTGGATAGTTTGATCTTCATACAGCTCTGGGTTTTCGGTTTCTTCCCGAGCTTTTCCACCTTCGCCTGGACATCCGCGGGCCCCCCGTTGTTGAACACCTGCTTTTTCGTTCGCGCGGTGACAATTCGGGCGTTGCACATTGCATCGAGGATGTTGAGCAGGTCCGCCTTGTTGATTTTCAAGGCAAAGAAGTGCTGGCTGACCTCGACATCGTCATCCTTGATGAAGCCTAGAGTATTGCCGTCTGTCTTACGAGGAAAAGCCTTGTTGCCGGAGGCCGGCCACGACGGGGTACTGACCTGCATGACAAATCCATTTCCATCGTCATCCCAGGCGACCATGCCCTTCGAGTGACCATAGGGTCCGCCCGCATTGCTTCGCGGATCTTTATAAAACTGGTCGTTCCAAATCACGTAGTATCCCGAGCCGTTGTAGACTTGGTCGAAAGTGGCCCCCAGAGGATCGTTCACCGAAGTACCCAGGATGCCCTTGCCGTGTTTTATCGCCGGGCTGTTGCTGCTGGCAACCAAAAAACGCTGGCTAAAGTCCAAGCCCTTGGCCTTGTAGCTAGGTCGCTTCCAACCGGGCACATCGAATATGCCCTTCATGCCTTTGGGCTTGGTAACGCCCTCTTCCTCCGCCGGATTCAGTTTAAAGATGAACCACCAGTCCACCGCTTTCCCCGGCTTTAGAAGTGGAGCAAAGGACTTGCTCTTTTTTGTGGCGCGTTTCTTCTTACTCATGATGATCCTCCTAAATTTTAGAGACGGAATACGCCCCTATGATATATTGCATCGTATTGCTATCAGCGTCCTGCCAGACCAAGGTCAACTGATGCCCGTCAGACGTCATGCCGATTCCGCTTTCAGGATTAAAACTCACATCGCTTAGCTCTTTCTCCAGGGTCCACCCCGCTTGATCAATAGTGCCAAATCCATTCGATCCCTGATGTGTCGCCGTAAAAATCCCTGTAAGTCCGAATAGGGCAGTGTAGCCTTGAGGGGTGTCCGAATAGCCGCCGCGATTGACCAGGTGCATTTCGCCTTCAATCGAAGCCAAGGCGATATTGCCCAAGGCCTGGTAATTATTCTGCAAGGCACCCATTTTCTTGGAAAAATGTCCCACCTGCATGTCGAAGGGCGACCACTGGTGAATCGACGTATCGTTTACTTTGTCCGCCTTATTTTTGAAGGTCAAGGCCTTAAAAGCATTGAAAGGAGCGAGGTTGTAAGAGGTCATGCGCATTTTCCGAGTGTTGCGCTCTTTGTAAACCAGATACAAGGATGGCCCAAGCTGGCTCAGCGCCATCGGACCGTCGGTCAGTTGCCCGACAGGGGTTGCCGATTCGGCCCAGCGTCCGTCATATCCCAAGGCATGGATAAAACCCGAGCCATCCACAAAACAGAGCATGAGTTTGCCGGCATTGCCTTGGATATCATAATAGGCAGTCATGGCCAGTGCGCCCTGGGTCACGATTCCCAATTCTTCGGGCTCCGACCATGCCTCACCAGTATCGGACGAGGCATGCCACACCAATCCCTCCTCCCCGGTGAAAACCAGATGCAGAAGGCCATTCAGTGCAGCTAGAGCAATGGGTCCGACGAAGCCGTCTTTCCCGATGGTTTTCAATCCAGTGGGCATTGCAGGCGAACATTTGCCGTTCTCGATGACTGCTGCTGCGAGTCGCCCTTCCCCTTCGTCAAACACGACGCAAGTGCGGTTGTCAATCTGGGCCACCGCAAGGTTTCCTTTGGCCACTAAGCCGGAATCTTCCACATCGGACCAGAGGAAAGATTCCCCCCATAGCTGCCGGATCCAGTTGGCATCCCGATCATTTTTATCCAAACTGCCGAGGCCGAAATTACGCTCGACGGTTTTGATGAGACTGTAGTGATTAAGCGGGGTATCGATCACCGTCCCGGGCTCGATCATGTCACCAAGCAGCACGGTGTAGATTTGGTTCGGGCCGTCGTAGTTGGTATCAAATCCGGTGGCATCGAAATCGGCCTCATCAAAGGTAATGACGATCAGCGTGCCTTCGGGGACCTGCGATTGCGCCCAGGCAGTTTTCGGATCGGTCAACAGCAGATCGATGTCGAGCTGAAGGCCGAGTTGAGCCTGGCCCAAGGATGTGATGCCCTGAAGGTGATCGGCCTGAATTTTGCCCAAGAAAACGTACTCCAGCCAACCGGCAACCTGGCTGATCAATAAGGTGCGGGGATTGGTATCGACGTGAGTGTTATAGAGGTAATGCCCGTCGTTCCAGATATCCGGCGTGAACCAGCTGTAGGCTGGGAGCTTCTTTCCCCGATCCGCCATGTCCAACCAGAAGGTCTGTTCATCGACGATTTTGGCCCAGCGCTCCTTGTTTTTTTGGATCGAATGGTAGGAGGCGAAGGCATTGTGTTTCCGGAAATAGCGTGCAAGATCCTTACTATTCTCGCCGGGATACTCGGTGATAGGCTGTAGCTCAGGTGGATACGATTGTTGCTTCCAAGCTTCGTTCCATGGATCTCCGGGATAGCCTTCCATATATGCCTTCCAAGAAACCCCAGCGTCCTCGAGTAGGTCCACAAGAGTCTTCTGTTGCAGCGGTACTACAGGCGGCGTGTCGTTTGTGACCCCACAGACCTCACCGGATAGCGAAGCGAGATAATTGGTTTGCGAAGGATGAAAAGCGCCAAACGAATTTGTCAGCTCGGCACCCGTTGCAGACAGCTTCCGCATGAAGGGGTGTTGAGCGACATAACTGCGATATTGGTTCTCGAACATGACAATTAGAACCCGTTCAAATGCTTTCTCCATGCCGTAATTCCTCTTCCTTTATTCGATTCGATTATTATTTCCGTTTCCGGTCGAAGCATTTTTTGTAGGCGGAATAATTGTAGGCATGAACCTCGTGGTCCTCCGGCATCCGATCACCCAGTTTCTTGCTCATGATGCTGGCGCATTGGCGGTGAAGATCGTTGACGTGATCTCCGGATTCTGGCTGATACGCCAGCGGTTTCACCCTCGGCTTGTCTCTACGGGCTCTGTCTCGTGTCAAGAGGCAACTCAAATCTGGGGCGTTTTCATCACGGTGTGTCAAATGCTCATGGAGCCCGAAACAATTTTGTACCGTTTTTATGATGCTGGTGTGGTCGAATGGCGTCCAGCCTGATGGCCGGCCAATAGTGCCTTTTTCTATATAGGGCGAGACAACGACAGTGGGCACGCGAACCCCAAAACGCTTGAACATAAATCCGAGCTGTCCAGTGGGGAACTCGGCCCCGTCCTTCTGACCCTCGGGCGGATTCGCGGATTCGGTAGGAGGCGCATGGTCGTAACAACCGCCATGCTCGTCGTAGGTAATGACAAGAAGAGTTTCCTTCCATTTCTTAGATTTTCTCACTGCCTCGTAGACGTCCGCGATGAGTTTTTCACCGGAACGGATGTCCGTGGGCGGATGCTGGTCGTTCTGCATTGTCCCAGAAAATTGGGGTTCGAGGAAGGAGTAGGATGGCAGAGTACCTGCATGGGCATCCTTGTAAAAATCGCCCATGACCTTGAAGTTGGCGTCAAATTCCTTTCCCTGTACCTGGACCATGGTCAGCCGGGTCAGTGAAAAGGGCTCCCACTTTTTCGACGCCTTGTCCTTGGAATACCCGCTGTAAATACCCCAGCTCAGGTCGTCGCGCCCAGCTTCGATCGCGTCCTGAATCTGATTGTAAATCGTCCGAGCATCGCACTGATTATTGGGGTCGTTGTTCACATAACCCGTAGACGTGGCAGCGTGTACGAAATCGCGGTTAGGCAGAGTTTGGCTGGGAATGGAACAGGAGTATTTATCACACACGGCGAACTTTTTTGCCAGCATGCTAAGCACGGGCGTCTGGTCCGGGCTGTAGCAATTCATGATCTCTCGGGGATCGGTCGGCGCGTCGCCGAAAGAATATGTCCCATTCAACATCGCGTTTTTGTAGTTGTTGACGAAGCCGATAGCCAACGGAGTGGGCGGAAATACCTCGTCCACTTTGTAGGCGCCGTACAATTGATGAGTGGTGTCTCTGAATCCCTCTCCTGGATCAGGCGTCGGCAAGGTGAAGTTGTCACCCGGCGCGTCCTGCTTTTTCCCATTTATGTAAAACTCGGCCCCGTTCTTGCGCACACCGACCTTTTCTGTGAAGGGGTTTCCATCCGAGTCAAAATTGTCGAGTGGATTCCATAGGTTCTCGTTCAAACCCTCGAAATCCTGCCCTCGGGGCGGCGTCTCCCCTTCGTACAACCAACCGAGAAGGTTGTCGAAAGAGCGATTTTCAAGCATCAACACAACTATATGCTTGATCTTTTTCAGCTTGTCTGGCTGAGGGTCAAGGGGCTGATTTCTGTCCGACATGATTAGGGTCCTTTGAAGGTGTATAAAAAAATGAATTCAGACGGCTAGCCCGGGGGATGATCGGCCTAGGCCATCGACCAGAGCCGGAAGGCCGTTTCACAAATAGGAGGCTGGAATTAAGATCCCGGTGCAACGTATTCGAAGCTAGGACCCACCGTGGAACCATCGCCCTTGCCGGTCGGAATCTTCATCAAATTCTGCGCCTTGTACTTAAGGTCATACATCGCTCCGACCGCCTTCACTAGATGTCTGCGGTCTTCGTTGAATCCCAGATCCAGGCCACGAAGGAGCTTCATATAGGCCCGATTGAAGTCGAGTAGGGCGTCATGGATCTCGCTGCCTGGCTCATAATTTTCCATCCTCGGATTATCTTCCATGTTGTAGACGGCATTCCAATCAACCTCTAGTTTGGCTCCACTCGGCTTCAAGGGCTTGTCGCCCATGACGTAATACTGCCCTTGGTTGATCTCGTCGTATCGATAATAGTGCGCGGGTACCGGTCTCTTGGTGCCCCCCCGTCCGGCAATCAGGTCTCCATCGAACACCTCGTCGCGCCCCTCTTCCATCCCTTCGCCCTGCTCGACAATCTCCTCGATGGCCCTATGGGCGTTTTTGCGCGCCTGCTCGGGATCCTCGTCGGCCACAACGACAAAGTCGCCCCCTCCGCCATAGTAATCCTCAGGTCGGATCTGTTGATCGGAGGTGCCGGTAAACACATTTTCGGTGCCCAGCTTTTCGCACAGCTGGTCGATGCCATGAGCTAGGCCATCATAGAACTGGCCGATCCCGTGGTAACCCACTACCCGGGGATCGTTCTTATCTTCCTTCGCTTCCGGCGCTTCGATCCCCATAAAGGTGTGTTCGATCGTGAATTTGGAGAATTTCTGAAGCGGTACAGTGAAAATTTCACCGTCCACCTTGATGTTGCTCTTGGGCAGTTGAGTGGGATATTTCGGTATGAAGTTGGGATCGCTCAATCTGGACATACCACCGGTTGCCTTGAGGATATTTCCAGCCATTGTCAGGTGGAACATCTCCTCGATCAACACGCTGTGCATGACATCGATTGCGGCCTGATTAAAGCCCGGCTTGTTTGAATAAATGCCGCACATGTAGGGCGGGATCGTGGACAATTCCAACTCCATCGCGATGTGGAGGAAATAGTGCAGATCATCGATGCTCTCGATTTCGCGCTTGAGGGTGGTTAATTTCTCACTCATGTTCGATTTCCCTTAAAGGTCTTCAAGAATGTTTTCCGCGGCCCAGATCGCGAGGGCGGATGCGGTTAAAGTCGGATTGGAGGTTCCTAGGGTCGGCATATTCCCGCACCCAACCAGGTACAGATTTTTGTGATCCCATGTCTGTTGACGCATATTCACCACAGAATCCTTGGGCGTAAAGCCCATGCAATGGGTCCCTACAACGTGTCCAGCACCGTTCACAACGTAACCCTCGCCGTCTTTGCCTTCGAAATAACCAGGATCGTTTGGGTCGTACTTGGTGTAATCTTCAACTCCCAGATGCGCAAACAGTTGATCGTTGAGCCGTTTGGCCACCTTCGCCGCCGCCTTGGTGTAGTCGTGGAAGTGATAATGAATCAGCGGCAGGGGATTCCCCAAGGGATCCATGTACTTACCGGGATCGATGGTGATTCGATTATCCGAGAACGGCAACTGCTCTAGTTCCCAGGCGATCCTGAACTGCCGTGTGCAATGGTTTGTCAGTTTCTCGCGCAAGGCGGAACCGAAGATAGCCTCATGTTTTTCGCCCCGGGTATCGGTGAAACCATTGACGAAGTCATATACGTCCGAGAATGGAGAGATTGTCGGCCAGTTCCAGCCCCAGTTGCCCAACTCCACGCGAAAAGACGCATGCTTGTCACGGAAGCTGCCGTCCCGGAAGGCAGGCATGCCCGAGGTGGAGCCGGGCCCGCGATAGACACCGATTTCTTCCGGTGTGAGTCCCCAAGTCAGGAGGCAAAGGTGGTCCATCAGATTGCGGCCCACCTGACCACTGGTATTCGCCGCGTTTGAAGCGAGAAGAAGCTTGGCATTCTCGACGGCGTGGGCGGCGAGAACAAATATCTTGGCCTTTGCCTTACCCAGGGTGAAGTCCGACGACTTCGGATCCTTGTACATCTTGTACTCAATCTCGGTGACCCGTCCGTTGGAATTATCGATGACGATCTTGGATGCAACGCACTGGGTCCGGATTTCGATCTTGGTCCGGGGCAGCGCGTTCCAGGTCTTGTTGGCGTTGTACTTGGCCTGGACTGGGCAGATTGGGGTGCAGGCCGAGTTGCCCTCGCAGCGCATGCCGTTCTCGGGATCGCCCACCATACCAACCGGCTCAAAAGGATTGCCATTCTCGTCGCGGTAATTAGGGTTGGGCGTGGAGTTCCGACCTTGTGGCGAGCTCTGTAGGTTCATCGCATACTGGTCGCCACCGACTTCAACGGTCAGTCCCCCGTTTGCATCGATCCCCTGCTGCAATTTCTGATCCAGATAACTCTGTGGGATTTTCTCCATCGGGTAGACATAGTTCTTGCTGAAATAGTCCTTTCCCATGTTGGGGAAAATCTGCTCGTTCACCTCGCAGGACACCCCGATCTCTCGTTCTGCCCTCTCGTAAAAGGGGCGAAGATCACGGTATTCGATTGGCCAGTCCACAGCGACTCCATATGTGGTTTGCATCTTAAAGTCATTGGGAAGCATACGCGGGGTTGTGCCAAGCCAATGCAGGGTCGTGCCGCCCTGTGCCTTGGCGTAATCGCTAAGAAATTGGTTTGGCCCACATTGCACCACACCTGCCTCAACCTGCGGGTACTTAACTTTATCCAGTTTCTGCAGGTTCAGTACGCTCGCGGTTGGCGCGTCATCATTGGTTGGGTAGGGCGAATTGGGTACTTTCGCCGTCGTATTGTAGTAGTTTTCCAAGTAGGAGCGGTATCCCTCCGCCGTGTATCCAGTATCTTGGCCCGCCTCCAGGATAAGCACTTTCCTTATCTTGTTTCCTCCCTTTTCAATCAGGGTCCGAGCAACCATGGCGCCTGTCACGCCTGCACCCACGATGACTACATCAGCATCAAAATCACTCATGATCCAATCCTCTCCAGATAATCCGGCGGAAAACTCCATGTCCCGAAGCCCGGTTGTTTAGCACCCATGGGATGCGCTTTGGCCGCTTTCCAAATTAGGGCCTGAATATAGGTCTGGCTGGATATGGTCGACGATGCGTCAAACAAACTTGCGCCCCATTGGCCGGTATACCAAGCCGCCATAAGCTCACGGCCAGCAGGTCCGAGAGCCGGATCGGCCAGGATGGCCCCAGCATCTCCGTGATCGTTCCAGGCCTGTAGCAGCGTTCCCGCCAAGGCTTCGCCCTTCTGCTTGACCAATTCTTTCCAGATAGCCTCCGACACGCCGGTACCCGTGATTTCCACTTGGGAATAGCCGGTCAGCGCAGCGGACAATTCAATGAATGCATTATCCATTAGGTGTTTTCCTCTTGCAGTCAGTGCACAAAATGAGTCAGGGCACGAAGGTGGCCCGTCTCCGGGTTTTTACGATTGTTTCCTAAGAGTATTTACGACCACGTGCGGCCAGCGCACGCCAGCAAAATCGATCATGATTGTCTGGCTGTACTGCATCTGAATACTGCCGTTTTCCAAGGTTTCAATCCACACGATAACCCCCCAGGAAATGGCTTTAGCATTGGAGTTGCCAAAGGGGATATTGGTGATCCCGCCGTTGTTCGCCGTGGAGACGTCGAATGTCCAGGTATTCTTAATCTTCTGACCGTCGATGGCCTCGATCAGGGTTTGGTTGGGATTAAAAAGTTGAGGCAAAACCCTGGCCTCGAGTTCATTGTAGGGATCTAGGTATGGGCCGGTCTCCTTGGCCCCGGTTTTGAGATTGATCGGAGTGGTGTCGGCGATTCCGATCTTGGGCCCGCCCTCGCTAAAGGTCGCGGTGCCCATCATTTGCACGGTGTTACCGTGTGGAACACAGGCTTGCCGCACGATCGGGTTCGGATTGGCGCTATTTGGATCGGTTAGGTTTAACCACATCCCGTTTTCAAAGTGTAGTCTGGGTCCTGCGGGCCGGTTATGGGGATCGCCTGGATTCACCTCGTTGACGATGAGGTCGTACTCTAGGCCAAAACTCTCCTGCTGGCCTGCATCGCCACCCTTGTTAGGCGCTTCGTCGTTTGATATTTCAGGTGCCGAGCTAATGGTCATAGTCTCGTTAATCCGTTGAACCTCTAGTTGAAATACCTTGAACTGGCTAAGAGCCGCATTTTCTGTTGTTCCCGGACTCACCGGCGCGGTCGCATTGCTCGGCGTTAGC
This sequence comes from Rhodothermales bacterium, assembly GCA_965250215.1. Lineage (GTDB taxonomy): Bacteria > Bacteroidota > Rhodothermia > Rhodothermales > DATKEJ01 > CBDFNN01. The sequence goes on from CBDFNN010000004.1 coordinate 2,835,087, forward strand.
GGCACCGCAATGATGTTCCAGCCATTTCCAGTCCCCTCCCATTTTCCGACGAGATTTTCAATAGGGCCTAATCCTGATTCTGCCATAGTACTTCTGCGTTTTGTCAGTTGAGCGTTGTGACTTGGGTGATCGCACGCGAGGTTATGTCTTGTATATACTATGTTTGATGACATGAAGATAGCATGAAGATTCAATCAATTCCTGTATTGGCAATTTCTCCATGCTTGTTTAGTTGATAATGATAGCATCGAATCAAGCAAGAATTCCTTCTTAACTATCTGTCTCCTTTGGTTTTATTGCTATGCAAGCCTATCGTCTCAACAGCGTGTCTGAGATAAGGAATGACAATCGATCCACCGACAAGCAAGGCCACATTCATCCTTCATCCAATTCCTCCGCTGAGTAGCCTTCCTCAAGACAGTTTCCGATGTGGTAGTCAATGCAGTCATTGCGGCTTGCAAATATAATTACCTGACGTCCAAAGTATTAACTTCCAGAATGGGAGATTTGAAAAAGGAATTTAGATCTAGAGCGTGTCAACAACGCCAACTATTGAAGAGTGACTTTCTGCAGAAAGCCAGCGTTCTCATATGCGAAAGCCTCAGTGGCTTGCCTAGTGTGAGGTCGGCACAGAATATCCTAGCCTTTTGGCCCATTGAAGGGAAAAACGAAATCGATCTTCGCAGCTTCATTCTGCATGAAAACGGATTGGGAAAATCGATTTTTCTACCGTCGATTAAAGAACCGACAGAAGGTCTCTTGACCATCCGACAGTTTTGCTCAACTACAAATCTTACTCCCGGCCCTTTTCATACTTTAGAGCCGCTTGGGTCAGATGTACCAGCCGAGATTATCGATATTGTCATCGTTCCAGGTCTTCTATTCGATGAGCAGGGCTATCGAATAGGCTATGGCGGGGGTTTTTATGATCGACTTCTTTCATCAGTCAGATACGATTCACTCTCCATCGGAGTTTGTATAGATGAGTTCATACAAAGAGACCTAGCCCGAGAGACTCATGATATCGCTGTAAAACTCGTTTTGAGTGAAGTCCGAACGATTGACCCCGCCAAGACTGTAACAGCTAAGTAAAATCATCGTACTTTACGAAACAGCAGGACAATCATGCCAAGGACGCGAACACGATATAAAGCCCACGAAGATCACTATGACGAGATCTCAGATTCAGATCTAGATATGGATCTCGATGCAATCTCCGATGAGGACATCGATGAATTCCTTGAGATGGACGATGAGTCCGATAAGCCTGAAGGCTTTTGGAATCTTCAGATCATTGCTGGACTGACTATGATCGCCGCCGGGGGTGGCTATCTGGCTCAGCAACTAGGCTTCGCTTGGACCGCGATTGACCTCGCACTTCTCCTCCCTCCTCTTTTTGCACTTTCAGTTATTCTGATCGGCTTTGGCTTGATCAACAAAAAGAGTAAGAAGCGAAAGGCCAAGAAGATTGAAAAGAAGTACAAGAAGAAGCGCAGGAAAAATGTTGATGTGCGAATCGAACAGATCAATGTTGAGTCGGATGTAAAAAAACTAAGAAAGTCGCGGGACAAAAAAGTCTCTGGAGTAAGTGCTGGGATCGCGGAATACTTTGGAATCGATCCTACCTTAGTTCGACTTCTCTTCGTAGCTGGAGCAATCTTTGGTTCTGGCGCCTCTATCCCTCTCTACATCATACTTTCCATGGTTCTAGAAAAGCCAGAAAAGTACAAGTCTCCGGATCGGATAACGATCATTCGAGAGAAAGGATAAGACAGTCGTCAATAATGAGTCTTCAGCCCTCAGCTTTCATTCGTCAGGAATAGACTTCCCTGATTCAGTTCTATTGCAATAGCTCAACTACTCTGTCTTTGTAAACTCGCCCGATCGGTATTTTCATTTCTCCAAGTTGTATCTCATTTGCTTTGATCAAAGTGACATGATCCTTGGAAATCAAAAATGACCGATGAACCCTAACAAAGCTCGTTTTTGGCAAGAGATTTTCTAGATCTGATATTTTCTTTTGGCTAATAATTTTGCTACTTCCCTTATACACAATAGCATAGTTGCCACTCGCCTCGATGTAGACTATATCACTAAGATCTACTTTGTGCTGCTTCTTCTCATCTTTGATAAACACATATCCTTTCTCGCTAGGCGGCGACGGTCGCGAAGTTCTAGTGGCAATTGCCGATGCGGCTTTTTGCACCGCTTTGAAAAAGCGCTCGAAGTTAAATGGCTTTAACAGATAGTCAAGAATGTCATAGTTGTATCCTTCCAGTGCATATTCTTCGTGAGCAGATATTACGATCACAAGTGGAGGATTTTTCAAGCTCTGAAGGAAGGGAAAGCCCTTCAGTTTAGGCATGTTCAAATCAAGAAATATCAGATCTATCTGCTGTTCACTCAGTAATGGCACGGCTTCGATAGCAGAGAAACAATTACCACAAAGATTCAAATAGTCGATTTCATTCGCGAAGCCTTCGATCAACTTGTGAGCGATGGGTTCATCATCTATGATTAGATAATTGATATTCATTAGAGCTCGATTCTAACGCTTGATTTGTATTGACCCTCCGATCGGTCCATTAGGAATTGATGTTTCTAAGGGAAAAGGAGTTCCAGACGCCGGCTAAGGTTTTCGATTCCGATACCCTTCTTTATTGACTGGGCCTCTCGAGGATCGAAATTATTCTCGATCTCAATAAAGAGCGAGTCGGACTTAGTCTCAAGTCGAAACCTAATAAATGGATTATCAGGACTTGTATCCATTCCGTGTTTGAACGCATTCTCTAAGAGATTGATAAATAGGAGCGGAGGAATACGCTGATTCTCATCCTCGACCTCCTTCTCGAAGTGAATTTCTATTTTATGGTGATAACGAAGTTTTTGAAGCTTGATAAAATTCTCCAGGTAGCTAAGCTCATCTTTTACAGCAATGGAATCTTTGCGACCTTCGTAGATCGTAAAGCGCATCATTTCAGAAAGGCTGTAGATGACATCTTCCGTTTTCTCCGACTTTTCGACGGCTAGGCCATAGAGGTTATTCAGGGTATTGAAGAAAAAGTGTGGATTGATCTGACTCTTCAGCAAGTTCAATTCAGATCTCAATGTTTCTTCGTTCAGCTGCGCAATTTCTTGCCGCTGTCTGTAGCGATCGTTGACAAGATAGAAGATGGGTATCATCAAGGAAACGCATAGAATGACCAGCAATAGTTCAGAATTATCGTTGACGAAGGTCAGCAATACAATACCCAGGTAAACACTGAGATACAGAAGGGCTTTAAGAACTGACTTCATCTTTGCTCGACGCTAATTAGTTGCTGTTCATCAAGATATAGACCCGAGAAATCATGATTATCAGCGATTTCGGCAGTTCAACATGATTTAGGCGTCGTTCATCAGGGAGTCGAATATTTCGGATTCGATTTAGGTATGCTTGTAGCATGAAACACAGAGGAAAATTATGCTGACTATTAGAAACCTGTCAAAGACATATAACAATGGAGTCGAGGCTCTAAAGTCCGTCTCACTCGATATTGGAGTCGGAATGTTTGGTCTACTTGGGCCGAATGGTGCGGGCAAATCCACCCTAATGAAGACGATTGCAACCTTGCAAGACCCAAGCCACGGTCAGATCTCACTAGACAACAAAGACATCCTAAAAAACCCCAATGTTTTGAGGGAATGCCTTGGCTATTTGCCACAAGAGTTTGGAGTCTATCCAAAAATATCGGCTTATGATCTTCTCAATCACATCGCCCTATTAAAAGGTGTCTTGAATGATTCTGAGCGAAAGACCCAAATTGAGGCCTTGCTCCATCAGACAAATCTATCCGATGTTCGACACAAGGCGGTGAGTTCATATTCCGGTGGAATGAAGCAACGATTTGGGATTGCTCAGACCTTATTAGGTGACCCCAAACTGATAATTGTCGATGAACCTACAGCTGGACTAGATCCTGAAGAACGAAATCGATTTCACAATCTTCTTAGCGAGATAGGCGAAAACAAAATTGTCATCCTTTCCACGCACATCGTAGAGGATGTACGCCAGCTATGTCCGCAAATGGCCATTCTTAGCAAGGGCGAAGTTGTGGCTATCGGTAGGCCAAAAGAGCTTATCGATGAACTAAATGGAAGTATCTGGAGATCGGTCGTTCTGAAAAGCGAGGTAGAGCGATATAAAGACAATTTCAATGTTATTTCAACTCGACTGAACTCTGGGAAAACACTTCTCACAGTCTACTCTGAATTCCAACCAGAACTTGGTTTCGAGCCCGTAATTCCAGACTTAGAAGACGTGTATTTCGCAACGCTTTCCATGGAGAAAGAAGTAGCTGGAGCGGCCCATGTTTAGCAAGCTTCTCCTGTTCGAATTGAACTACTATAGCAGGCAGCCGATATTCTGGCTTGCCTTTCTCTTCTCCGTCTTTTCCGGAGCGATGGTACTTACAAGCACACCCTATATCGTAAATCATAAAAACTCCCCCTTCTCGATCATTGATGCGATGCTGAAGATATCAGCTATCTCGACTGTTTTTGCTACGGGATTTATTGGCGCATCCTCACTCCTCAGAGATTCCGAAAAAAACTTTGAGTCGATCATTTTTTCGACTCCTATAGACAAGTTTCAATACCTAGGTGTCCGCTTTCTCGGATTGTTTCTCAGCGTCCTCAGCCTTCATCTTGTCTTTGTCGTTGCTATGATGATCTCCACCTGGTCGATGGAATTGGGCGATACAGGACCATTTCGCATCCTCGATTACGTGTTTGGCATTTTCGTTGTACTAGCACCAAACGTACTACTCACCTCCTCCATCATTTTTGGGACGGCGATGCTACAACGAAAGCTTATTCCCATATACGTCGTAACACTGCTACTTTTCATTCTGTACGTTCTGGCATCTATGCTTGGAAATTCTCCACTCATGGCGATGTCCTCTCCATTTGTAGAAGAAGGCGGCGGTATCTCATCGCTCTTAGATCCCTTTGCCGTCATACCCTTTTTTGAACAAACAGCTTTTTGGAGTGCAGAAGACAAAAACGTCCTACTACCAGAACTGCAGGGCGCCTTCCTCTATAACCGTCTAATTTGGTTAAGCATCGCGATTTCAGCATTCGCCTTTACTTATCATCGCTTCCAATTCAAGGCAATGACTAGTAAAGCCCTGAAGAAGAACAAGCAGGAAAGAGAGCTACCGAAATTATCGAAGCTAGCAATAGTTGCTGCGAATACTAAAGATCACCAATTCAGTCTCAAGACTTTCCTCTCCAAAATTAAGATCGAATACCTTTCGGTCATTAAAGGCGTCACCTTCATTGTTATCTCACTTCTAATCGTCGGATTTCTATTAATAACTCTATTCGAGCAGATAACGAGAGGTCCTTTGGATCAAAGCTCCTACTATCCACTGACGGAGTTAATTCTAGAAATACTTCAGGACCCGCTCTCGAAGGCAGGATTATTTGTAACCATCTTCTATGCCGTTGAACTCTATTGGAATGAGCGATCCAACAGAATGGAAATGATCATCGATGCGAGCCCTGCAGGAAATGGTCTCTTCTTCTTGAGCAAGTTTGCCAGCCTCGTAGCCATCTGCTTTACACTTATCCTCGTGGCCATCTTTACAGCGGTTCTTTTCCAGCTCAGCCATGGCCATTTTGATGTTAAACCCTTCTTGTACCTTCGTCTTTTTTACTATTCTGGTCTATTACTTGTACTTATTGGAGGATTGACTCTGGTTTTACAACGATTCGCAAAAAACAAAGCGATCGGTCTTGGACTGGGAGCCTGTATTCTCCTAATCCCAAAAGTTCTGGGTTATTTCGAAATAGCCTATCCCACAACGATTTATGCCTACAGCCCTAGATTTATCTTCTCAGACATGGCAAGTCTTGCATTTCATAGCGAGGCCTACGGCTACGTTTCTCTGTACTGGTTCGCTTTTCTGGTTCTGCTATCCGTCCTAGCAATTAAGTACTGGAAGAGAGGAAATTCCAATAGGTCCGAAGTACTATCAAGATGGCCAAAAGGCGTGGCTTTCATGTCGGCCTTTCTCTTTCTAGGAAGTGGCAGCTATTTATACTATCAGTATCACATTCTGAATCCTAGGTCGACACAGGATGAGCGAATTGCGTACCGCGCCTACTATGAAAAGACCTACTCGCCGTTTAGCGATTTGGCTCAACCTACTATTACTAGGATTGATGTAGATGTAGATATATACCCCGACAAGCGTCACTATCATGCGAATGGTCGATTTGTTTTTGAAAACAAGAGCGATGAGCCCATTGATCGACTCATGATATCGATGCAGAAAGTTAATACACTTGAATACAGCATTGATCTCGAAAATGCCGATCTAGAATCCAAAAATGAGATTGATCAGGTCATGTGGTACAAGCTGGATGAGCCGCTCATGCCATTAGATTCCTCAGAGCTGAGCTACTCGATAGATATTACTCGAAGCTCCTTCTCGCGCCTTGATGGAGAGAACTACGTCACCGCAGGTGGCTCCTACTTTGAACTTGAGGACTATCTCCCCTTCTTCGGTTATTTGCCGACGCAAGAATTGAATGATCCCACTAACCGCAAGGATCACGACTTGCCCGAAGCCCGATATACGAGACCTGAAGAAGCCGATAGCCTCTATGCCGAGGATTGGATCTATTTTTCCTCACGTATCACTACCTCCGAAAATCAGACAGCAGTAACAATTGGCGAGCTCATTGATGAAGGGCAAGAAAATGGTCGAAACTACTTCCGGTATGAAACCGATCAGAAAGTAGAGCGAGTATTTCCTATCACCTCGGCCGTATTCTCCAAATCGAAGAAGCTCTACAAGGGGGTGGAAATGAAAATCTTCCATTCACCACAGCACGATAAGGACAATGAACAACTGTTCAGCGCGCTCGAAAGTGGCCTCGATTATTTCAACGCAAATTTTGCGCCCTACACCTTCAAGAGCTTCAAAATAGTTGAGCTGCCATATTTTTCCTCCGAGCAATCATTTGGCGCAGCATTCCCAGGTATGTATGGAGGAGTTGAAAACAGATTCTTCAATCTGAACACCGAAGGCTACGAGCGAAATCAATCCCTGCGTGGAGTGATTCATGAGTTCTCTCACCAGTATTGGGGTATGTACATCACTCCTCAAGCAATTGGCGGCTACTCGATGCTGACGGAGGTTCTCGCGAAGTATTCAGAGCTTGTCTTGCAGGAAAAACTCTATGGAAAGTACTCGAATAACAAGGAGCTCAAGCAATCCATAGACATCTACTTACGTAACCGTTCTCGAGATTCGGAGACTGAAAAACCTCTATACAGTATTGGTTCCAAGCCCCTGATTTATTATGCCAAAGGCCTCCATTCTATGACGGCACTTCGCGATCTATTGGGTGAAGAGAAGATAAACTTGGCGCTACGCAACTTGCTTAGCAAGTATCGGCACCCACATTATCCCAGCTCTCTAAATCTCCTAGACGAATTCTATTCTGTTGCTGATTCCAGTCAAATTCCAATAATTAATGATCTTTTTAAGCGAGTGGTATTTCATGATTTGAAGATTGCCTCCGTCGCAATGATCGAAGAAGATGGCGAATTTAAAGTTGACGTCGATATCCAGGCCTTTAAAAAGGTCTTGGATGAAAAGACTAATACGGAGTTCAAAGAAGCGATAAGCGATAGTATCGAAGTTGCTTTGTATTCAGGCATTCCAGATGCAGAGAATGAGAACATGATTGTCCTTAAGAAAATTTACCTGAATAATGAGATAAGCTCAGTTCAGTTATCGAGCGATACGAAACCAGCTTATATAAAGATTGACCCCAACATGTATCGCATAGATCGTATGACAGCTGATAATAGCATGGAAATATTGGAATCTCGAAAATAGGTAGCGCAGTTGACTCATCACAAATTCCTGTACCTTGAAGCAATATGCGAACTACAAAAACTATACATGTTATCAGCTGCCATGCCGAGGGCGAAGTAGGCGATGTAATCGTTGATGGCGTGGCTCCTCCACCCGGAGATACTCTCTGGGAGCAGCGGAATTTTATAGCTGAGGATAATCAGCTGCGCCAATTCGTTCTTAATGAGCCCCGTGGTGGTGTCTTCCGTCACGTAAACCTACTGGTTCCTCCAAAGAATCCTGACGCAGACATCGCTTGGATCATTATGGAGCCAGCAGACACACCACCTATGTCGGGATCAAATTCAATATGTGTGGCGACCGTCGTACTGGACTCCGGCATCGTTCCGATGACCGAGCCCGAAACCACGGTCCTCATGGAAGCGCCTGGCGGTTTAGTCAAAGCCGTTGCTCAATGTCGAAATGGCAAAGCAGAGAAGATCACGATAACCAACGTGCCATCTTTTGTTGACAGGCTGCAAGCCTCGATTGAGGTCGAAGGCATTGGCACATTGGTCGTAGACACAGCCTATGGAGGGGATAGCTTTGTCATCATCGATGCAGCGCCTCTTGGTTTTGAAATAAAACCGGATGAAGCAAAGGATCTTGTCGATATGGGCATGAAAATTAGAAATGCCGCGCAAGAGCAACTTGGCTTTCATCATCCGACTAATCCAGATTGGAAGCATCTTTCGTTCTGTCAGTTTGCCGGACCCTTGAGGAAAGAAGGCGGTGTCCTCTCAGGCCCTAATGCCGTTGCTATTCGCCCCGGCAAGATTGATCGATGTCCAACGGGGACCGGTTGTTCAGCAAGGATGGCTGTACTCCACGCCAAAGGTCTAATGGATATTGGGGATAGATACGAAGCTTATTCGATTATCGGATCTCGTTTCGATTGCGGCATTGCATCAGAAACAATTCTCGGCGACAAGCCGGCCATCGTACCGACGGTCACAGGTCGGGCATGGATAACAGGGACGCATCAGCATATGTTGGATCCGGATGATCCATGGCCCAATGGCTACCGGCTAGCTGACACCTGGCCTAAAGGATAGTCTTCAGTCGTCAGTCTTCAGAATTAAGACGCCAGAACTATAGACTGCTAACTAAGAACTCTGAAGACTGATATCTGAAGACTACTCTACTTCCCCCGCCATTCCAACACTAAGCTTCTCGACATCAAGGTGTCTCGACACGGCATCATTAACTTGGTCAACTGTCACAGCATCTACTCTATGCCGAAATCCACGGACCCAGTCGATTGATTTTCCTCGTTCAGCCGCGCTGCTTAGCACAGATGTTAGGCTTCCAGCACTAGACATTCCGACTTCATTTGATCCGATTACCGTCGTCTTTTTTCCATCCAATTCATCCTTGCTGACACCTTCTCGGATGAAATCAGCAGACACTTTTTTTGTAAGATCTAGACCCTTCTCAAGGTTCTCGGTTGACAAAGTCACCGATGTTCTCCACATCCCATCTCGCCATGATTCCACTCCAGAGAGTGACGAGCCGATTCCATAAGTAAGACCTGCCTCATCGCGAACCTGTCTCATTAGGCGTGATCCAAAATTGCCACCCAAAGAGAAAATGCCTAGCATTAAAGGATAGTAATCTTCATCGTCTCGACGTATGGCTACCGCGTGGCCTAGATATATATCGACACTTGGCTTTCCATTTATATGGACCTTCGTTTGGCCTGCAGTGACGGGCAATGCATCTAATACGCTAAGTTTTCTATCTGATTCAGCAAGTAGTTTTTCTCCAAAAGCAACAACGACGGCTTCAAATTCTGACTCAATAAAGTCACCAGAAGCCACTGCAACAAGTCGACTGCCGCTAATAACCGAGGGCAGGGTCTCGAGCATGCTTGATCTATCGCAAGATGTGAGGTAGGCGAGTTGATCTTCTGTGCTTCGATTATATCCAGGATGTCCCAGAGGATAAACTAATTGAGACAAGGCTATAGATGCTTGCCTTCCGGTAGCGGCCAGATTCCGCTGAAGACCAGCACCGTAGATCCCTTGAATTTGATCAAACTCTTCTTGAGGGAAAGTCGACTTCAAGACTAGATCCTCTAGCAAATCAAAAAGTCTTCCTAGATCGTCTTTCAAACACCGAGCTCCGATTCTGAGATAACGACTGGAAATAGAGATCGACAAGTCCGCTCCTAGCTCTTCCACCTCAGAAGCAATCTCGAATTTACCTCGGGTCTCGGTTCCACGGTCCAATAGAGCTGCAAGCAGACTCGAATTTATGGCGGTCTGCAGATCGAATGGATTGTTCAACTCTAAGGAAAGAGAAATCGTTACGAAACCATTCGCCGTATGAGGAGCGAGATAGAACTCAACTCCTGACGCACTTTTCTGAAAGGCCGTTGGTAAAATTTTATTCACTGTCTCCATTTATTCTACCGGAATCATGTATCCAACCGTCCTCCTCTCGTCAGCGAGGTAGCGCTCCGCCACATCGTGGACATCATCGATTGTGATTTTAGAGACCCGATCGAGATAAGATGGAAACATCCTCCAATCGTCAATCGCTATGGCTTCATTCAAATATGACGCCACAGAAAAAGGACCGTCCTGAGCATAAAGCATCTCCGATTTTAGTCGTGTCCGAGCTCGGTCCAGTTCTTCTTGAGTTAAAACCTTCTCACGAACATCTTTGACAATTTTCGAGATCGCTTCTTCTGCAGCTTCATGCCCCTCCTTTCCTAATAAGGTCGCCGAGAAACTGAACAAACCAGGATCTCTTAATCGATAATTGTGGGCATTGGCTCCGGCAGCAAGCCCCTTGTCCACCAGTTCGCGATACATTCTTCCGAGTTTGTTTGTACTCAGGATTTGAGCAAGCATGTCGAGTGCATTGGCATCGTCGTGTGTGCCATTGCAATTTTTGAATCCAATCATTATCGAACCCACATTATCCTTCCGCTCTATTTTGAACCTCCGCTCCGCCAATTGCTCAGGCTCTGCAGCAAGTCCGGCAGATGAATCCTTAGCTTCCCCTTTTATTGACCCAAAGTATTTTTCGACATACTTGAACACATCTGCTTCACTGATCTGGCCAAGTACAGAGATAGTCGCGTTTGTAGGCCAGTAGAAATCATCGTAAAACTGACGAAGTCCTTCAGCGCTTATCTGCTCAACATCTTTCCTCCATCCGATCGTTGGGTGGTGATATGGATGCTGTTCAAATGCCGTACTCCAAAGAGTCTGGTGGAGCATCCGAGATGACTGATTTTGTCCTCGATCGAGCTCATTCAGAATGACGGTTCTCTCACTTGCCACATCTTTTGGATCCAATCGAAGATTTCGCATTCGATCGGATTCGATATCAAAGGCGACTTCGATCTTGCTGCTCGGCAGCATCTCGTAATAATTCGTCCTATCCATCCAGGTCGTGGCATTCATTCGGGCACCCTGTTTTTGCAAGGCATCCCAAATAGTCTTTCCAGTGGATTTGTGATAGCGGTGTGTCCCCTTGAACATGAGATGCTCCAGAAAATGAGTCGCACCTGTGAGTGGCGCCTTCTCATTCCTGCTCCCAACACCATAGGTAATCATGAAAACGGCGACTGGGAAGGTCGTGTTTTCTGAGTGGATTACTTTGAGACCACTTGGCTCGTAGTTGTATCTACGAAGACCGGCCTCCTCCTCCATTAATTTGAAATTTGACATCTAATTTTGTTAGTGACGAGGCAGATACCTTCTCAGCCAATTTTCCTTCCCGGAAATACGTCTTCCTTGAAAAGATTTCTTCTCCGGGAAGAAAATAAGTGCTTCGAAGGCACCTGCCTCGTCACTAATGCGGCTTTTGATTCAAAAACGTGTTAGTCTGGTAGACAACAGTTGAAGATCGCGGATGGACCAACGACTTCAAGATGTTATGCGAAATAGTAGAGTCCTGTTAGCAGGAGCTTGTTTTTCGTTCTCCAACGTAACCAGGTTGATTCGCTCCTCTCATAGCCGAGAGAAACCTTCAACCACTCTCCTTTTATTTCAATCGGCTGTACAAAATCATGATCTTGGATTGCGTATATCGATGATGTATCCGCTGGCGCAATTCTTAATGGAGATATACTATCATCAAAGTCTATAAAGGCAACCGACAGAATGAGATGCTGCTCCCAAGTGTGAAATTGTAATTTCGGATCGTCAATTCGCAAGTAAGATCTCTTGTCCTGGATCCAGTCATATACCAAATAAAAGTCATCCACACTCTTAATCACACTAAAATAACTGGGCAAGTGTTTTTCATCAACAAAAGTCAGCTTATGAGATGGCTCGCCAAATTTATTGTGAAAGCTTAGCGATTCCTCGAAATCATATCCCGCGGGAGATCCCCATCCGATGTAGCCATCGACTTCAAGAAAACTAGCCATTCCTGACCTCGATGCCGAACAGCCGATAGAAAGGGATATCAGCAGAATGAAAACTACATTTAGGTTGTGCATTCTTATTGCCACCACGGATCATTTATTAGATATCTGACAATCTGAAGTTCTGAGATTCTGACCTTCTTCCTAGTGCGCCTCTTTCCAACTCCGACCCGTCCCTGCATCAACTTCAATTGCGACCTTCAAGGTCATCGACTTGATCATCTCCTCCTTTACAAGAGAAGTGACGGTCTCCACCTCTTCATTCGGTACTTCGAGAACCAACTCATCATGAACCTGAAGAAGCATTCTTGCCTTTAAGCCTTCCTTCCTCAGTCGCGTATGAACTCCAATCATAGCGATCTTGATCATGTCCGCCTGCGTTCCCTGAATCGGCATATTGACCGAGATTCGTTCAGCAGCCGATCGCTCAGCATGATTTTGAGAATTAATCGCTGGGAGATAGCGTCGTCGTCCATTCATGGTCTCCGCATAACCATTCTCACGAACTTTGTCCACCATCTCACCTATCGTTTTGTTCACGCTCGGATAGCTCTCGTGATACTGATCCATCAATGCCTGGGCCTCTTTAAAATCGATTTGCAGTCGCTGACCTAATTCGTAAACCGACAGACCGTAAGGGATACCATAATTGACTTCCTTTGCCCGATTCCGCTGGTCTTTTGTCACTTCAGAGATATCGATCCCGTTGATCAATGCCGCGGCCGATGCGTGAATGTCCTCTCTCCTGTTGAAAGCGCCAACAAGACCTGGATCATCACTCATATGAGCTAGAATTCTGAGCTCTATCTGTACATAGTCTGCCGAAAGAAGAACGCATCCTTCCTTCGCAACAAATGCGCCTCGTATTTCCCGTCCCATCTCTGATCGAATAGGAATATTCTGAAGATTAGGATCTGTGGAAGCCAATCGGCCGGTTGCAGCTGTGCTCTGATTGTAGGTTGTGTGTACCCGACCAGTATCCTTTAGTATTTGCGATCCAAGAGTCGAAACATATGTGTTCAAGAGCTTTGTCAAATGTCGGAATGCGAGCACTTTTTGAGGAATGGCGTGATCCTGAGCCAGAGCCTTTAGAACCCTTTCATTGGTTGATGCCTGCCCAGTCGCTGTCTTCCTTTTCGCTTTCAATCCAAGCTCCTCGAAAAGGACAACCCCAAGTTGTTTTGGAGAACTGATATTGAACTCGTGCCCGACCTCGTCGAATATTTCCTTCTGAATCTCAGCAACCTCTTTCCCTATCAGCTCAGAAAGCTCATCTAGTTTAGAAGTATCGAGCTCTATGCCTTCCATTTCCATATCCAATAGAACAGGAAGTAGCGGAAATTCCATTTTGTAAGCCAAATCCTCTAGTCCATCCTCCTTCAATTTCTCGGAAAGGATATCTGCAAGCTGCAAGGTGATATCGACGTCCTCGCAGGCATAGGGAACGACGTCATCGACATCCACCTCGCGCATCGTGATCTTGGATCTGCCGGTGCCGATTAACTTAGAAATCGGAATCATTTGATAATCCAAATAGCCATTGGCTAAAGAATCCATTCCGTGAAGGCCATCTGGAGAAATTAGATAATGAGCCACCATCGTATCAAATAGACCCCCACCCAGTTTGACGCCGTGCCTTGCCATCACCTTCAAATCATATTTGATATTTTGCCCTACCCAGGTTACATCTTTTCTAGTGAGCAATGGACGGAGCAATTCTATAGTCTCACCTGAATCGGTCCCATCTGGCATGGGCATCGGGACGTAGTAGGCCGTGTCTTTTTCCCAGCAGAAAGAGCAACCAACTAACTCCGCGGTCATCGCGGTTCTTGAAGTAGTTTCTGTATCGAAGGCTATTCGATCTGCTTTATTCATTTTCTGAATTAATAGCTCTAACTCAGTTTTACCAAGCACCTTAACGTAATTAACCGATCCTGCACTATAACGCCTTGCTCCTCCTATTGCGAGTCCGAGCTGTGTACCCGAGGCTTGAGTCTTCTCTGACTTATCCGAAGAAGTCGGAGCGTCATCGCCTTTCTCTAAACCCATATTATCGAAGCGCTCTGCAAGTCTCCGGAATTCAAATTCATGGAATAAATCAGAGAGTATTTCTCTTTTTGGCGACGTCGTCTTTAGCGATTCCCATTCAAGATCGAGCTCAACATCGGTCTTAATAGTAACGAGCACCTTACTCATTAGAGCTTCTTCTTTGTAGTTAAGAAGCCCCTCGCGCGCCTTCTTTCCAGTAATATCTTCGGCATGATCCAGAAGATTTTCAACGGTGCCGTATTCCTTAATTAACTTCTTTGCTCCAACCTCCCCGATGCCCATTACCCCCGGAACGTTATCAGCTTTGTCCCCAATCAAAGCTAGGATATCGATAAATTTATCAGGCTCCACTCCGTACTTCTCCCGAAAGGTGTCTACAGTGTATAAATCGAAAGCATCTCCCCTATAAGCGGGACGGAGAATATTCACATGATCACTGAGTAGCTGCCGAAAATCCTTGTCGGCTGAGACGATAATGACATTCACACCCTCTCTCTCAGCTTCCTTCGCTAGAGTCCCGATGACATCATCGGCTTCCACTCCATCGACCGTAACGCAAGGAACGTCAAAGGCCTCCACGATCTTTTTAATTAGAGGAATGGCCACACGAAGTGGATCTGGCATAGGAGGACGTTGCGCCTTGTAGTCCTCGTATATTTTATCGCGAAATGTCTTCCCTTTCGGATCAAAGACAACGGCAATTCTCTCAGGTTTACTGTCCAGAATTTGGAGAAGAGAATTAGTAAAACCAAAGATCGCAGAGGTATCGAGTCCCTTTGAGTTTACAAGGGGTCTCTTTATAAAGGCGAAGTGAGCACGGTAGGCTAGCGCGTTCCCATCAAGGAGGTAAAGAGTTTCGCGATCGTAGGGAGATTCAGACACAGTTGTTATCGGTAATTTTTCTGTCAATCCAGGAATGCAAAATGTACAACAAAGAGCAAGTCATCGATATTAAGACGCTGTTTATTATTCGGACGGTAATCATTCGAGCCCATCCGGATCTACACAATTGCTTTCTGGGCGGCCGGAGGAATGACCCCAGAAGATTCAAGAAACTAAACGCAGGATTGCAATATTTGAGGAACAGCAGACGGACTCAGGATTATTCCCTTTTTACACCAAACAAAACAGCATCTAATGGGAATGGTTTGCCTTTTTCATACGGTATCGGATGATACTTTAGACCGAATCCTTGCCGACCCACCATTGATTCTTAGACTTCTCGAACCAGAAGACGACGAGCTCTACCTCGAAACGATAGGAGCACAAAAGAAGAAAGGTCTTTTCGGCTTTTCTAAAAAATCAAAGCTCAAAGTACCCGATCTAAACCTGAACGCCGAGGAGCAGCTTGAGATTGATTTAGATAAATCGTGGGATGGTATACACTTTTGTCTAACGGGAGCAGATTATGACAAAGAGACACCTTTGGGCTTCATTCGAACAGGTGGAAGGCAAGTTGGAAATATCGACATCGGCCATGGTCCAGCTAGAGCTTTTCATAGCAAGGACATCAAGTCTCTATGGGATCTCATTGATTCCATAGACCTCCGGCAACTCGAAGAAAATTACGATCCCGATAAGATGCAGCAACTGGGAATATATCCTGAAATTTGGAGCGAGGATCATGAGGCAGGATTTCAATATATCTCAGAGCATTACGCCCAATTAAAAGAGCTCTTGCATCAGTGCACGAAAGACGAGCTCGGGCTCGTTGTATTCTTTTGTTAGCGACGATATATCGGAAGATTCTTTGATCATCGATGTCGAACCAATATTATTATAGAGAATATATTGGCCGACGATCTTCCTGCAGAGAATGACCTTCACCGAGAACAGAACCTCATCTTGAAAACAGCAACTCATAAGCTCAAATCCGTCCTCGTCACTGGAGGCTCCGGATTCATCGGATCGAATTTTTTGTTGCATATGGTTCCGAAGCATAGCGAAGTCCAATTCGTCAACCTCGACTCGCTCAGCTACGCCGGAAACCCAATGAACTTGAGGACCATCGAGAGCTTGGACAACTACTCCTTCGTCCAAGGAGACATAGGCGATAGAGATTTTGTTGCGCAGATCTTCGAAGAGCAAGAAATCGATACCCTTGTTCATTTTGCCGCCGAAAGCCATGTAGACCGATCCATACTTGACCCGCTTGCCTTCGTCCGAACCAATGTAATGGGAACGGCTACCCTATTAGATGTTGCCCGCAGAGCCTGGGACGGCAAAGACGGAAATCGATTCTACCATGTCTCAACCGATGAGGTTTTTGGAAGCCTTGGAGACGAAGGACATTTCCGTGAAGACACACCTTACGACCCTAAGTCTCCTTATTCTGCATCGAAAGCTTCAAGCGATCATCTCGTCAGAGCATACAATCATACCTTTGGATTGCCCGTTGTTATTTCGAACTGCTCCAACAATTATGGCCCCTATCAATTTCCCGAAAAGTTAATTCCCTTGATGATTCAGAATGTGGTGCAACAAAAGCCACTACCCATATATGGTGACGGAAGCAATGTCAGAGACTGGTTATTTGTTGGCGAACACTGCGAGGCAATCGAGACAGTTCTACTTACTGGAAAGGACGGCTTGACTTACGGAATTGGAGGCGACTGCGAAAAATCGAATCTCGATATCGTAACGACAATTGCCGATTTAGTTGACGAACAGCTAGGAAGGCCTCAAGGAAGCTCAAGAGAGCTCATTACTTTCGTTAAAGACCGACCTGGGCACGATTTTCGATATGCCATGGACTGCAGTTTTATCAAAGCCGAGCTTGGTTGGGAGCCAAAAATCAGCTTTGAAGAAGGGCTGAAGAAAACGATCACATGGTACCTTTCCAACTCAGAATGGTTAGATGCCATCGACGACGAGTCCTATCGAGCCTACTATTCTGAACAATATTCTGATCTTAGTAACTAACCCGAACCCGTGAAAGGAGTAATCTTAGCAGGTGGAACTGGCAGTCGCCTATTCCCGCTTACCCGCGTTACCAACAAACATTTGTTGCCAGTCGGCAACTATCCAATGATATACCACCCGCTCATGCGAATGCGGAGAGCTGGAATAGTCGAAGTCGCCGTCGTTACCTCCCCCGAACACATGGGAGATGTTGTCAATTTGCTTGGCAGTGGATCCAGACTTGGACTTGATATTACCTATCGAGTACAAGACGAAGCCGGAGGAATCGCACAAGCCATGGGTCTCTGCGAGAATTTTGTTGGAGGTGATCCATTTCTTTGCATTCTAGGTGACAACATTCTCGCCGACGATATCACACAAGATGTGGCTGAGTTTGGAGAACAGCTAGAGCGGGATGGTCAAGGAGCACGTGTTCTACTAAAGGAAGTACCTGATCCAGAACGTTACGGAGTACCTCGTATTGAAGGCGACAAGATTGTAGAGATTATCGAGAAGCCAGAGAATCCTCCTTCAAATTATTCTGTAACGGGCATCTACTTTTACGACAAACAAGTATTCGATATCATCCGCGGCTTAAATCCTAGTAGACGAGGAGAATACGAGGTTTCAGATGTTAGCAACGCTTATATCGACAAAGGCCAGATGACATTTGGAGAGTTGAAAGGATGGTGGGGAGACGCGGGCACTATAGAAGGCTGGCATGAGGCAAATGACTTAGCCAAGAATCTTAAATATCCCGAGATCGATGGGACATGAAAAAATAGATTGGGTCGACGGAATTATTCCCGATTGCCTCGTCAATAAAGTAAAGATCTATGGTGATCACCGAGGATCGGTGATGGAGATCTTTAGACTTGACGAACTTGATCCTATGCTCCACCCTGCCATGTGTTATCTCTCAACAACGATTCCTGGAATTATGAGAGGACCACACGAACACAAAGTTCAAACGGACTATTTCGGTATTCTTTTTGGCAAAGTTCGCGTCTGTCTTTGGGATTACCGAAAGGATTCACCAACATTTGGAACAAGACAAGTGCGCGTATATGGAGAGGATAATCCGGTGACTATGGCTGTACCACCGGGGGTCGTCCATGGTTACGTGAATATAGGAGAAGCTAGTGTTCTGATTTTGAACTGCCCCAATCAACTCTACGCTGGGCCTGGGAGAAACGAAGAAGTCGATGAGATTCGACACGAAGATAATGAACACCACCCTTTTACAATCTAATGGGCTTCAAAAGACTTGTCCTCTTCGATATCGATGGGACCATCATTCTTACCAAAGGAGCAGGACGCTACGTCCTTGAAAGAGCAATCGACACCGAGTATGGCTCAAGTTTGGACGCTTCTCAAATCGGCTTTTCCGGTAAAACAGATCCACAAATTGTCAGAGAGATCCTCGAGTTTAATGGCATCAAGGGAGATTACATGCGAGAGCTTCGTGGTCGTATTCTCATCAGATATGCCGATGAATTCAACAACGATGACCTCTTGCCAACTCTCGAGGTATTACCAGGAATCATCGAGCTAGTTGGCTTACTCTCATCTGAACCTGGGATACAACTTGGATTGCTCACTGGAAATCTCGAAAAAACTTCGTGGTTAAAGGTCCAGGCTGCAGGTCTCGACAAAGAACATTTCGATTTAGGTGGCTATGGTAGCGATCATGAGGATCGATACTCAATTCCCGGAATCGTTCTCGACAAAGCTAATCGCTTCTATGAGCATGAAGTTCGTGGCGATCACCTGCTTATAATAGGAGACACCGAGCACGACATAAAGTGCGGCCGGTCTATAGGAGCGAAGTCGATCGGAGTAGCAACAGGATATTATAGTTTTGAGGATCTCCAATCACACGATCCAGATTTGGTATATCATGACCTTGGAAATCACGAGAGTGTCGCACAGGACATTCTTTCTCTAGCGTAAGTCATCTGGGCAGCTAACTGAAGTGACCAAAATTCCCATGGTCCGATGCTCTGAAAGGAGTTATAATAGCAGCGGATAGTCACAGACTTCTACACCTAAATAATTGTTGCGATGCGAATACTAATACACGAAGACAACGACCGTCTCAGTCTCTGGACCGCCCATTACATCGTTCGTCGCATTAAGAAGTTCAACCCGACTCCAGAAAATCCCTTCGTCCTCGGACTTCCGACAGGATCTTCTCCCATCGGGACCTATGCAAATCTCGTACGGCTGCATCAGGAAGGCAAGGTATCCTTCAAAAATGTCATCACATTCAACATGGACGAATATGTTGGAATATCTGAAGACCATCCTGAAAGTTATCATCATTTCATGCATCACCATTTTTTCGATCACGTCGACGTGACTCCAGAGAACATCAACATATTAGACGGCAACGCGGATGATCTCGTGAAGGAGTGCGATGATTACGAAAAGAAAATTGAGGCTGCTGGAGGAATCGATCTCTTCCTCGGAGGGATCGGGACCGACGGACACATCGCCTTTAATGAGCCTGGTTCCTCTTTGAGATCTCGAACTAGGATTAAGACCCTTACATACGATACACGGCAATCCAACTCACGCTTTTTCCACAACGACGTTGATCAGGTACCGACAACGGCGCTAACCGTTGGAGTTGGCACTGTGATGGCTGCCAAGGAGGTGATAATCGTGATAAGCGGCTATGCGAAATCACGTGCTGTTCGACAGGCAGTCGAGGAAGGCGTAAATCATATGTGGACCATTTCGATGTTGCAGCTCCATCCCAAAGGTGTGGTTTGTCTTGACGAAAAATCGACCATGGAGTTGAAAGTTGGAACGGTAAAGTACTTCAGGGAAATCGAGGGCCCCTCTCTTGAAAAGCTTCCGAAGATCGACTAATCCGAATGTCCGTTACTCCGATTAACCGAAACTCCGATTAACCGATGGTCAGATTTTCCAATTGACTGAAGGTTAAATGGTCAAATTATCCAATATTCTATTGGTACAATAGAAGCTTGGGACAAATTTCTGACACCTTGATCTTCAAACGTTGCAATAAGATTCTAATAGGTCCAGAAAGGACCGAAATCTTGATCTTCAAACTGCATGATAAAAAACACCCCGACCGGTTTACCAATCGGGGCGCTCTGCAAGCAGTTTAGATTAATTCGGCATTAGTGCCGGTCTTCTTAGGATTGATTGTCACCTTTTGTGTTCCCTCAGGAAAAACATCTAAACTGAAAAAAAACCTCCATCAAGAACATCGACCATTCGGAATATCTGAGATTCGGATAACCGGACTATCGGTCATTCGGCATATCTATTGTTCGGAAAATCCAACCATCGGTCAATCGAAGTTGCGGACAATCGGAGTTTCGGACGATCGATTTAAATATTCGTCGAAGACAGAGCCCAAGTGTAACTAGTAAATTGCTGTTTCGTTAGCACCTTGGACTAAAGAATTTTGTCAATTATAGATTTTATATGAGAATTCTCGCTCTGCTCTTTCTTGTGCTTCTCAGCATCTCTTCTGCACAAGCTCAGAACACGGCATCGATTAGTGGCTTTATCAAGGACAGTCAATCTGGTGAAACACTTCTACTTGCTAATGTGGTATTGCAAGGTACTCAGATTGGAACGACCGCAAACACATCTGGATACTATACCCTGCCTAATCTTCCTACCGGCACTTATACAGTTTTGTGCTCCTTTATTGGCTTTAATAATTTCTCTCAGGAAGTCACTATCAGCGATGGGCAGAAGCTGAGACTTGATATTGAGCTTGTCCCAGCCGATCTCTTCCTCGATGAAGTTTTGGTAACAGCTGAGAAGGAAATTCAAGAGGAAATTCGACGAATTGGAGTTGCCCAGATTTCTACTGAACTGATCCGTCAACTGCCCACAATCCTCGAACCTGATGTATTTCGATCTCTTCAACTTCTGCCTGGAGTGAAGGCCGCATCGGACTACTCCAGTGGACTATATATTAGAGGTGGCAGCCAAGACCAAACATTGATCTTGCTGGATCGAACCACCGTTTACAATCCAAGTCATTTCTTCGGCCTCTTCTCTACTTTCAATCCAGACGCGATTAAAGATGTTCGTCTTTACAAAGGTGGCTACCCAGCCGAATATGGTGGAAGACTGGGTTCGGTAGTTGACATCTACAACAAAGATGGCAATAGGAAAGAAACTCACGGCACCGCAAGCTTAGGTCTCCTTGCATCGAGAGCCATGATTGAGGGTCCTTATTCAAAAGGATCATGGACAGTGGCTCTGAGAAGATCAACATTGGAGCCGCTTTTGGCTGCTATCAACAGCCGTGATGTAGATGGTGTACCAAAGGGTTTCTACTTTCTCGATTTCAATAGCAAGCTTAACATGGATCTTGGGCTCAATGATAAGTTGTCGATCTCGGGCTATGCCGGACAGGATGTCTTGGACTTTCCCATAGTAGAAGACGCTACACTTGATCTCAAATATGGTAACAGGACGGTAAGCGCCAACTGGACCCATATCTTCACCGAAAAACTGTTCTCGAACTTCACGGGTACCTACTCTAGATATTTCAGTACCCCTGAACTAGAGTTTGGCGGGACCAGTTTTACTCGAGTCAACACCATCGACGACTACTCTCTAAAAGGTGACTTCGAATATTTCCCGGAAGGTCCTCTCGAATGGCAAGGTGGATTTTGGGCGGGCCACATTGCCCTGAGACTTCGAGACACTTTTGACGGACAGGAATCTATTTCTTCGATTATCAAAGCCAACTACGCATCGGCTTATGTTCAGACTGCCTATAAACCAAATACTGAGCTCACGGCACGCATCGGACTGCGTGCAAGTTATTTCGGCGAAGGCAACTTCCTTAGGGCTGAACCAAGAATTTCTTTAGAGTATAAACCTCAAGAGGAAATCCGAATTCAGCTCGGCTACGGTCGGTACTATCAATTCCTGACCTTGATCACGAACGAAGTCTTTGCAGGCTTCGATCTTTGGCTGACAACAGATGAAGGTGTCAAGCCAGCCTATGGAGACCAGTATATCGCTGGATTAAAGACACGATTGAGCGATGACATTACGCTTGATACAGAGGTGTTCTATAGAACGATGAGAGATCTTTTCGAACTAGACCCTTATCTCCCAGACGCCGCCGGACTGGATTACAATGAGCTCTTTAGATTTGGAAAGGGTTACTCGACCGGACTTGAGATTGCAGCACAGAAGACGAGGGGGAAGGTCACAGGACTCATCGGATACACATTTGGAGTTACTCGTCGCCAATTCCCAGGCTTCAATAATGACATTGAATATGCCCCTAAATATGACAGAACCCACGATGCAAATATCGTCGTGAGCTGGCAGTTTGCGCGCAATTGGAAGTTTGCGCAAGTCTTTACATACGCAACGGGTCAAGCTTACACGCAGCCACTCGGGCAATATCAATTTGCCGGAGATCCATTTGGCTTCGATGAGCGAACGAGCCTTGTAGGTCCTTTTAACAATCAACGCCTGCCTTCTTATCACAGATATGATATCGGAATGACATGGGATAGAAATTTCTTCCTAGGTGGTGATTTCGAATTGCAATTCCAAATTGTCAACGTCTATGCAAGACGAAACATTTGGTTCAGTCTGCCGGAGTTCGAGGACGGAAAAGTCAATTTTACAGAGATCCCTCAGATCCCGATACCTCTTCCTAACCTTTCATTTACCTGGAAATTTTAGAAGGACCAGCCATGAGAACCAAAACAATTTATTCGACACTGATCGTCGCGCTTATCTCACTGAGTTCGTGCGACTCGATCAATCCAGGAGATTTTGAGCAGGAGCATGTCATCGAGGCCTATCTCTATGCAGACGAGCCCCTCCCATGGGTGGATCTGACAAAAACCGTCGATATAGACGACACCTTTGATCGTAACGTGCTAGGGACCAACGATGCCATTGTAAATCTATTTCTACTTGACGAAAATGGGCAGGTGGAAGAGACCTTCAGCTACAGCCATGGTTCAAATCAAATTCGAGGTCGATATTTTCCGAACCAAGACGCTGAGGTCTTACCCCTACGCCGTTACCGAATCGAGGTTGATTTCACCGACGGAAGCCAGCAGCTTAGTTCGGAGACTCTGGTTCCCGGAGAATTTCACCTAGTTAATTTTGACGATAGCACGGCAGTATATAAATCCGATGACCAACTTCAGTTCATCGTAACTCGGTCGGAATACCCTGGACGCCAAAGTGCATACAAATTTACGACAGAAGCCTTGGATCTGGAGGTCGATAATCTCACTCCCCTAGCAGAGTCTTTTTACGATGAAGATGACGACCTAGCGGATTTTGCGAAGGGATCTTCCCCTGTTCTATTCGAGGGCAATTACGATATCAACGCAGACGGAACTGTCACAATTCAGCTTCCATGGATAGCGATTGGTTTCTATGGCAGGAATGTTTTTACCGCTAGTGCACTTGACGAGAACATCTACGATTTCCTGAGATCACAGGAAATCCAATCTGGAGGGTCAACTTTAGGACCTGGCGAAATTCCACCAGTTCTCGAGCACGTCAATAATGGCAGAGGACTTTTTGCGAGTATGGCCCGGATAGAAAAAACTGTTACCGTTCTGCGCGAATAGAGTCCAGAGAAAGTCCAAGTGATTCTAAAGTCCTACCCAAAACCAAGGGTCTAAACAGCTTGTTATCTAGTGCCCAGCGATTCATAGGACGACATTCTCCGAATCATTTCTTGTTTGACTTCAGGCCACTCTAGTGCAATAATGCTGTAGTAAATGCTGTCTCTTAGGTCTCCGTGATCGGGTCGGATCATGTGATTTCGCAATATGCCTTCCTCCTTTGCTCCCAAACGCAGCATGGCATTTCTAGATTTTAAGTTTCGAGTATCTGTCTTGATCTCCACTCGATTAAATTTGAGATCTTCAAAGGCATATTCAAGCATCAGATACTTAGCATCGCTATTAACGAAGCTCCTTCTCCAATCTGCTCCAACCCAAGTCCATCCGATCTCTAATCGCTTGTGATCCTCAACAATATTTCCAAAACGTGTCATTCCAACGACTTTTCCATTTTCTTTGAGAGTCGTGACATAGGCAATGGACTGTGGCGTTGAGGCCCATCGCAATGCATCCTCCAGATAGGCATTTATGTCTTCGGCCTTTTCAATTTTGCGAGTATTCCACTGCCAAGTATTTGCGTCGAGAGCTATAGAAATGATCTCATCGAAGTGAGATTCGCTAAGTGGTTCAAGAATTACATATTTTCCTTTGAGCGGGACAGTTTCTATCAATTTTTTACAACTCTTAAAGTGGAATCCCGTACGATCCTAATATGGAAAGAACGAGAAAACAAAGAAAATCCGAGGACAACTATTCTCAGGATGACGCGGAAGCTATCTGGTCGATCGCGGCCAAACTTCAATCTGAAGCACAAGAGAGACTCGAAGAACGGTCCAAAGTCATCTCTACAAGATATGAAGAAGATGACAAGTCGAGTCCGCTAGGATTTGAAGAAAATGAAGTGAGGTCTATCGCAGAAGAAGCCGGCATCTCTGCAGAATTTGTTGACTTGGCTTTGATGAAGTCGAGGACCGAAAAGTTAATGACCACTCGGTCAAGTACGCGATCGTGGCTTTCTCGTTTGGTCTCGCTTGACAGGAATGCTGCCGAAAAAAGCCTTACGATTGACTTGCCAATCGATAAGGTCTACGATGCAATGAGGCGTGTTTTTCCGTCTACCGAATTCGGATTACACCTCGCGGATGTCATCGGAGACGGATCACCTGGAGATACTATCCTGGGATTTTCAGTGCCAGGAGTTTGGACGGCCACTGGCGTCCACTCCTTTGGGTATCGGATGTCACATACAGACGTCAAGTCCATATTTGCCAGTCTTCACCCAATCAGTGAAAACCAATGCCAAGTAAGCTTGAGAGCAGAGCACAAAACACATACAGAAAAGGCGTATTTCTTTTTGTCGCTCGGTCTTTCAATCTTCATTGCAGGTCTGATCTCTCTTCCGATCTCATTCGAAATCCTCAACTTTGGCGGTCTCCAGGCTGTCGGTCTATGGGCCGCCACTACGGCCATCTTTAACTGGATTGGCTTGAAAGGATTTCGACGAGTTCATCTTTGGGGTCTAAAGAAGACCAAGGAGGCCATGCTGGACCTATTGAAGGCTGTCAAAGTCGACGCTATTACGGATGGTTCATTTTCTGCCCCTCCCCTTAGACCTGAATCGAAAGAAAATTCTGATAACTTGATCGATCTTTTTGGAAAAAGCTAAGCGAGCTTCGAAATCAGAGAGCTATAGCTCGGACCAAGCCGAAATTATTTGGGCCGCGGCTGCTCGTATGCAGGCCGATGCCGAAGCCAAACTACTCGGAGAAGAATCTCCACCTCGTCCTTTGCTGGAAGAATTCGAGATTGACGCTGCTCATTCGACTTTTAACCAAGATGAGTTAAAAGAAATTGCAGACGACGCAGGTATCAATCCCGATTTCGTAGAGCTGGTCCTTCTCCAAAATAAGCTTGATCAAGTAAGCCCAAGCGAGGAGGAAAACCCCTTAATTTCTCGGCTGGTTGGATTCGTTGACAACGGGCATGTCAACTCTGAGACGATCCTAGACTATTCCATAAACGAAGTGAACTCAGCAATTCAACGAGTTTTTCCTTCAAATCAATATGCACTCCAACTTGTCGATGTAATTGGCGATGGGCAACCTGGAGACACCATTCTTAAATTCAAAACTCCTCCCGGCTCTGCCAGTTTTGGCAGAATAAGCCAGATTTTTGTCACCCTACACCCACTCGCAGAAAATAAATGCCAGATTAAGTTTCGGGCCGAACAAATTTATTCTCCAAGATCAAAGGGTCAGCTTATGCTGTCCATCTTCGTAGGTGCAGGTATTTCTTGGTGGCCCATTCCAGCTATGCTCGGAGACTACGGCTCCCTAGCTATAGGACTTGCTTGCGCAACTACATTCTTTGCTGGCTTCCTTGGTCTCTTGGCGGTCACTCGTTGGGACAACCGTAAATCGATCCGTCAAGGAAAAGAAATCCTTGAGGAAATTCTTCAGGCCATCAGAGCCGATGTGAAAACGAAAGGGATGTATGCAAGCACAATTAAAGAACCCATATAGCTCGTCTGAACTAGCTGCCCTCGGACGTAGTAGTAGTGACTTCCGGAAGAGCGTAGATGCTCAATAGCTGGGATAGCAAATTGGCATTGGTGACCGGGACACTCGGAAATTAAGCTAGGAGAGTAGAGTTTAATGGAGAGTCAATAATTCACTTCCTACTCATCACTCATCACTCATCACTCATCACGGAACTACAAAGTCGTTCCTCCTCTACCAGCCTGACCACCATTCGTCTCTTTCTCCTGAAAGAAATGCCATCGCATCGTCAATCATCTCCGGACTGCCCAAATAAATCGGCGTTCTTTGATGAAGCTTCGTTGGAACGATATCCATAATCCTTTTAGAGCCATTTAGAGCCTTTCCTCCGGCCTGCTCGACGATAAAGGCCAATGGATTTGCTTCGTACATAAGGCGAATCTTTCCCTCGGGACTCCTAGAGTTGGTTGGGTAAATGTAGATACCGCCTGTAAGCAAATTCCGATGAATGTCTGCAACCAAGGAGCCTATATATCTGGAGGTATAAGGCCTATTTGTTTCGGGGTGCTCCCGTTGTGTCCATTTGATGTATTTCTTTAGTCCTCCCTTCCATCCAAAATAATTTCCTTCGTTAACCGAATAAGTAGATCCTTTAGAAGGAGTTTTTATGTTGGGATGTGAGAGAATAAACTCACCAATAGATGGATCGAGAGTAAAACCGTTGACGCCGTTTCCGGTGGTATAAACCATCATACAGGACGATCCGTAAATCACATAGCCGGCTGCAACCTGCTCGCTACCTGGCATCATTACGTCCTCGAGTTTCACATCGGATGTTGTACCCTCGGGCAGAGCATAAATGCTAAATATCGATCCGATAGAGGCATTAACAGCAATATTACTGGAGCCATCTAAGGGGTCCACGAGTACCATGTATTTCCCAATGGTAGAAGAACTTGGATTCCTGATTGGAATGGCCTCCGCGTGCTCTTCAGAGCCCAGCAGGGCACACTCCTCTCCTCGGCTTAGGGCTAGGACAAATTCCTCATGTGCCAGCAGGTCTAGCTTTTGTTGGACTTCTCCGCTTGAATTCGACGTTTTGGAGTGTCCTAGAATGTCGACGATTCCAGCTCTCGAGACATTTCGATGAACAATCTTCGATGCTAGGCTGATGCTGTTAAGAAGACGGGTTAGAGCTCCAGCGGCTCCGGGATAGTCTTTCTGTCGCTCTATAATGAACTGCTCTAGGGTAAGAACATTGGTGCTTTCTAGCGGCTGTTCTTGGCTTTTTTCAGCGGTTGTGGATGAACTCATTTACCTGTTTTTGGATGAGACAATGCTTCTTTCGCATCAATTAACTAACGTCATTAATGATCCGTGAAAAACGACTATGATCTTTATACTTCAAGCTTAAGTGACTAACGATTTTGCGGACTCTCGGAAGAGGAATAGAAGTCAAATATAGATCATCACTTAATCTTTTTAGGTCTTCTGGCTCATCGACGTCATACCATTCGATTAGAGTTTTCACTGCATCCATCGAATATTCATGGGCCCGAGCAAGAGTTTCCGAAAAAACTTTGTCATGACTATAAGACATGTCTTCAAAAAGACGTGGTTTGGGACCGGACATCCCCAAAAGATAATAGCCTCCGTCTAAGCTTGGGCCGATTACAATCTCTCCTTCCTTGGTCAAAAAGGAAAACGCATCATCTATATGAAATAAATCTAAAGTTGGGTGGTCAGTCCCAATGACACATGCAGCAGTGTATCCGAGATTAAAGACATGATCGAAAGCATTTGACATTCTCTCCCCCAATCCCGTGCCTGTCTGCATTCGGATTATCAAACCCTCCGGCAAGGAAGAAGCAAATCCAAATTTGTCTTCTCCAGCCATGAAAAGAAAAACATCAACATTATCAAGAGTAAGATATTGATCCAAAGAATCCAGAAGACTAGCCTCAAAAAATGCTGCACTCTCTTTGTAACTAGTCATCTGCGCTAGGCGCGTCTTTACTTTCCCTACTTCAGGGTACTTAGCAAAAACTATAAGGCAGGAGG
Source organism: Rhodothermales bacterium (assembly GCA_965250215.1). Taxonomy (GTDB): domain Bacteria; phylum Bacteroidota; class Rhodothermia; order Rhodothermales; family DATKEJ01; genus CBDFNN01. Next base: position 2,863,504 of record CBDFNN010000004.1, read on the forward strand.
AAGGCTTAGTCATCATTCCCTCGGCTTCTAAAACAATCAGGAATACTTGTAACTAGGCAATCCATTTCCTTCAGTTTGTCCAGACTTCTTGTGAAATGGACGTCGAGTCCTTCGAAGTCATCTCGGTCTTTGATGATGTTATGCCACAAAAGAACGACTACTCCTCCAAATCGATTACACAAATCAATAATTTTTGACGTGACCTCTATGGCATCCTCGGTGCTTAAAGATCTGTATGAAAACAGTGTACTCTCCATTACAGAAAGTGGAAATTCCCAAACGGAGCTAGGCCTATCTGTCTCCAGGTTATAAATAGGATGAGGATGACAGGTAGCCGTCCTAAATCCTTCATGGTCAGGAAATGCAATGGAACTGTCAAAGCTGACACCGTGTTCTTCATAGATCTCCAGACTTTTGTCATGGATGTAGCGTAAATAATGCTGTCTCGTGCAGTCAAATTGAGGAACGATTGATTTCATTTTTAGGAATTCCTCCTCAAAGCGATTAGGATCGTCCGAAGTGAAATAGCTCCCGTGAAGGCCGAAGGAATCGCCTCTCTTTTGAAGCCTCTCGATTCTCTTAGATAGCCAGTTCGATTTATGATCGTAAACCACATCATTTCTTCCTGCTCCTCCTGTTTTTAAAAACCAAGTAGAGATAAATCCCCTCTCTTCCTCCATATCGATCATCCAATCAAATGAAATCTTGAATGGATCCTTTGCTGGCGCCAACTCCATTAATATCTGATAGGGCGCCCTTCTGCGCTGAATGACGTCACGGTATATCATCCCTTTCCGCCATTTCTTCAGATAGTCGATATCGTGAGTAATACAGGCAGCCATTTTACTTCCCTTCCATTTTGCAAGACTGAGAGTATGCCCTCGCGAGTTCAAATTCTCAACCAGGATTTCTCGATAGTAGTCGACGAATGGTAAGCATGAAGATCCGAGAAGCTTTTGTATGGACAACGAGTAGTTTAGCCGACCATGGATATCTCTCGCACTCTGCCCCAAGACCTGCCAATCAGAGAGCCAATAGAAACTTGCGGCAATAATATCAAAAAAGCGGATAAGTGATTCTTTTCTCTTCCCGTCCCTAGCGATGCTCCTTTTTGCGATGGAGTCCTCCCGATAGGGAAATATTAACTGCCAGGTAATCTCACCTTCGATCACTTCGATACTAGATTGGCTATAGAGATCTTTCGACGAGAAGTAATCTCCGGTCTGGGGTTCATATCTGATCGAAAGAACCGAAGTCGATATTCCAGAAATATTGGGTCCATAATAGATCGCTCCTGGTCCCAAATCCTCCCGTTCTACTTCTGCAATTTGAAGACCCAAAGGACGCAACAATTCCTGTAAAGCGAAGCGAGCCTTCGCCATCATAAGGGGCGGGACATCTAGACAGCATGAGAGAGTCCTAGTCATGTCTTAGTACCGGGTCTCGAGTTTCGAGTACCGAGTGAGGAGAATATGATACCACCGAGAAAGTGCCGCAAACTCGAAACACGAAACTCGAAAATCTATCATTTCTTGATTCCCTTCAGTCCAGATGTCTCCAAAAGATTAGTGTCATAAGAACTGATCTTGCTCTTACTGACTTCAGATCGCTCAAAGGCAATCTCAATCAATCTTGAATTCATTTCTTGAAAAGACATCCCTGAGGCTTTCCAAAGATAGAAGGCTAATGAGCCTGGAATGGTATTAATTTCATTGAAATATAGTATGTCAGTGTCTTTGTCGATCATGAAATCGATTCGACAAACACCTGAACATTCGAAACGGGAAAATATCTCAAGGGCTAATTCTCGTATTTCCTTAGTCCTCTCATTCGACAAGGGAGCAGGTATAAGTCGGTCTAGAGAAGCCATGCCTGAACTAGAGGAGTATTTGGAGCCACCCTTTGAACCGTCACCTCCCCTCTGGTATTTATCCTCAAAACTAAGCAGCTCATTTACGCTGGTAACTGGCTGTTCAAGGACAGAAGCTTGAGCATCTCCCGGGCTACCTAAAACAGAACAATTTATTTCGCGCAGATTTTTGACCCCATACTCTACAACAATTTTTTCGTCGTATCGAAAGGCGTCTTCAATGGCAGAATCTAAAGAATCACGATCATGGCAAATACTGATACCGATCGAAGACCCAAGCCGCGCTGGCTTAACAACGATGGGATAGCTTAGTTGAGCCTCGATATCAGCTATTCTTTGGTCTTCGTTTCCGATCCATGATTTCTGTCTAATTACTTGGTAATCGACAACCGGAATACCAGCACCTAGGCAAACTATTTTGGACAGGTCTTTGTCCATTGATAAAGAAGAACCAAGAATACCAGAGCCTGTGTAGGGCACTCCCCAATTCTCGCACATCCCTTGAAAAGAACCGTTCTCTCCTTCTGCTCCATGGAACACCAGGAATAGAGCATCCAACTCCACAATTTGAGCCTTTGCAAACCAAGACTTTTTTTCTCCTTGGAGTAGAAGAGTGTTCCGGCCAGATGGGCTGGGCCTGACTCTTTCAACCTCTGAATGGTCGACAATATTTCCTTTGTAGTTTTCTACATCCAAAAGTGGCTTTCCTAGGTGCCACAGCTTATCCTTGCTGATGTAAATTGGAACCACCTCGAAACGAGTACTATCCGTGGCGAGGGCGGCTTGAATTCCCGAAATAACCGAGACTTCATGTTCAACCGAGGATCCACCAAAACAAAAACCAATTTTTTTCATCGAAGCTAATAACGATTCAAGAAGCGGGACTATTACAAAGCATGAATGGAGGCAATAATTGTAGTGCTCTTAGTTGCATGTCCAAGATAAACTCATCCGGTTTACAGAAAAGTACATTTAGTCATTTTTATCAAGAATTAAGGATTCCCTAGATGCGTATAGCCATTATATCGGATATACATTCAAACCTGACGGCACTGATGACGGCTCTCGAGGCCATTGACGAGCAAAAAGTTGACGAAATATATTGCCTTGGAGACATCGTTGGATACGGTGCTGAGCCGGGACCCTGTGTTGATTTGGTACGAACCCACTGCACTGCCGCCGTCCGAGGCAACCACGATGAGGCTGTAGCTCTTGAGATGGGAATACCTGTTCTGCCTAAGAACGGACAGATAGCAGCTGTTCACAATAGAGCTGAACTTACAGGTTCGCAGATCGATTATCTCGCCAATCTTCCTTACAAGATGAAGGCTAATGATTGTACTTTTGTGCATTCAACACCTGGGAACCCAGAACTTTGGATGCATGTCGAGTCTTACAAAATCATGCAGGACCAATTCCAATATTTCGACACCGATGTTTGCTTTGTTGGTCACACGCACGTCCCGGGAGTTCAGGCAAGCAAGCTTGGAGTTTTTCGTGTCAGACCTGGTGCGAGATTTATTATCAATGTAGGAAGCGTTGGACAACCAAGAGATGGTGACAATCGACTCGCTTTTGGTGTTTTTGATACCGAGGAGATCAAGTACGAGTCAATTAGAAAAGAGTACGACTTTCGGTGGGCGGGATCGAAAATCATGGAAGCTGGACTTCCAAAACAGCTTGCAGATCGACTAGCTACCGCTGAGTAGAGTCTTTCTCGAACCATGTCCGAGAATTATAGAATTGTAGCGTCGTTTAGACTGTAATAACCGTCCTTCGACTCTTTTGGAGAATTCTAGCTGTTGACCACGAGTTTCCCCCTATTGAATATACCCCATGCTTTCCCCTGCATAGCTCGACCAACAAAAGGTGTATTCTTGCTTTTCGACTTGATGTGCTCTAGCTCAAAGGTCCACTTCGTTGAATCGTCGAAGAAGGTAAGGTTAGCTATTTCTCCAACTTTGATGCTCGGAATTTCAAGACCTAGAATTTGACGCGGCTTGACAACAATTTTTTCTAAACATTGCTCCAGGGTTAAAACTCCCTGAGTGATCAGTTCGGTGACTGTTAGCGGCCAAGCTGTCTCCAAACCCAGTATTCCGAATGGAGCTGCAATATATTCGACCTCTTTTTCGAAGCTCGCATGAGGTGCGTGGTCCGTACAAATTGCATCGATGGTCCCATCCTTTAGCCCCTGCTTCATGGCCTCGACATCTTCCGCGGTTCGAAGTGGAGGATGCATTTTGGAATTTGTTGAATAGTTCGATTGGTCCACAAATTCATCTGTCAAAGTAAAGTGATGAGCGCACACTTCTGATGTGACATTCACTCCCCTCTCTTTACCTCTTCTTACGATATCGACGGCATTCGCTGTAGAAATATGGGCAACATGAATATGACCGCCTGTAAATGCAGCAATCTCTATGTCGCGAGCGATCATTACTTCCTCTGCAAGTCCAGGAATTCCAGCGAGACCAAGCTTTGTACTAACCCTTCCCTCATTCATCTGACCATGAGGATTTAGATTTAGGTCCTCCATATGATTGATAATTGGGGCTGAGAGCATTTTACTGTATTCGAGTGCTCTACGCATTAAGCCTGAATTCTCTACAGGAGATCCATCGTCAGAAAAGGCAACTGCTCCCCCGTCCTGCATATCGGACATCTCAGCAAGATCTTCTCCTTTTCGATGTTTGGATACCGTTCCAATGGGATGAACATCTACAGCAGTTTGTCTTCCTCTCTCGACAATAAACTCTACAACGTCTCTTGTATGAATGGGCGGATCAGTATTGGGCATACAAGCAACAGCTGTAAATCCGCCAAAAGCAGCTGCATCCGTCCCCGTTGCAATCGTCTCCTTATGCTCCTGACCCGGCTCACGAAAGTGGACATGCATGTCCATCCAGCCAGCGGAGATATACTTTCCTGACAGGTCGTGAAGCTCAGAATTCCCTTGACTAAGTGAGGGAGCCATTTCTACAATTTTGTCACCTTCAATTCGGACGTCAAGCTCTTTACCTGAGAAGCCTTTATTTGCGTCGAGAATTTTTGCTCCTTTAAGAAGAATGTTCATTTAGTATTTATTGTCTTGGTAATTATTGGCACATGTCCTCCCGTATTAGACACATGCTGTCCTCTGAAGTACTTCTCAGAAATAAAGTTCGCTAAAGATTGTCAGCGAGATAATTAGTCATTTTTGTATGCAAATTGAGTCTTGTCAGACCACCAAATATCCCATGATTTTTGCCAGGATATATCATTAAGTCAAACTGCTTGTTTGCGATTTGTAAAGCATCAATTAGCTGAACCGTATTCTGAAAATGAACATTGTCGTCCATGTCTCCATGAACGACCAGCAACTTTTGATGATCTGCCATCTTGTCAATGTAGCTCAGTGGAGATCCAAGATCATATCCTTCCATGTTGGTCTGTGGTTGGGACATGTATCGCTCCGTATACACAGTATCGTATTGTCCCCAATGGGTCACCGGCGCCACAGCCATCCCTAGTTTGAAGGTATTCGGTCCATCACCACTAAGCATGGACATCAGGGTCATGGTGCCACCGTAGGACCAACCCCAAATCCCAATTCGAGTTGAATCGACATAACTTAGTCGACCGAGATTCTTTGCGGCCGCAATTTGATCGAGGGCTTCTGGAGCTCCTATCTTTTTATAAGGGACACTCTTGAAGGCCTTTCCTCTCCCGCCAGTCCCTCGGTTGTCGACACACGCGATGATGATATCCAATTCGTCAGCAAGATAGGCGTGCCACAAATAGCGAGAACCTCCCCACGCATTTCGAACCTGTTGCGATCCAGGCCCACCATAGACAAACATTTGAACTGGATATTTCTTACTCGTGTCGAAGTCGCTCGGTTTGATGACATATGCATTAAGCTCAGTACCATCTGCACCCTTGATCGTGCTGAACTCCATCCTCGGTAAATCCAGATCACGAAGCTTGTTAATTAGGTCAAAGTTTCCTCGAATCATTCGGACGGAGCTTCCATCACTTTTTAGCAATTCAGTCCGGCTTGGAGTCTGAGAATCAGAGAAGGAATCGATGTAGTAGCTTTTGTCAGGTGACATATTGATTGAATGCCAGCCGGGGCTCGTAGAAATTCGAGTCGGACCAACGGTATTGTCAGACAACCAAGGCCAGGAGTACAAATGCCTCTCCATTGGACTTTCAAAGGTCGAACTGAAATAAACCTTTTGGTCGGCAATACCGTGAAACTGGGTTACGTCCCATTCTCCTTGTGTGAGCTGTCTAATTTCTCTTCCTGTATAGTCATGCAAATATAAATGTCGATAGCCGTCCTTCTCTGAGATCCAAACGAAATTTTCCCCATCGGCCAGAAAGTTCACTTTACCAGTATCTAAATCACTAAAGCCAGTCTCCACGTCGATCCAGGTGTTTGATTTCTCATTGAGAATGACTTTGGATTCCATGTTTTGGGGATCTCCGAAAATCAAATCCACGTCATTCTGGTCACGATTCAGTCGAATCATCCAGACCTTGGAGCTTTCTTTCGCATCCGATGTCCACCCTAGGCCGGCTATATATTCGTATTGATCTCCATCTTTCCACGTCCCCGTTTCGAAAAAACTGAGCTCATTGTTACTCATGTCAACAACACCAATCCGGATTTCGCTGTTTGTCTCACCAGCCTTCGGATAACGAAACTCGGTGAATTCGGGATAGAAGCCTCTAAGATCTGGAAGTTGGTAGTTCCGGGTCTCCGTTTCATCAAACTGGTAGAATGCGATATAACTTCCATCAGGACTCCAGAGCCACGCGTCTCTAATTCCAAATTCCTCCTCATAAACCCAATCAGAGGTTCCATTAATAATTTTGCCATCAGAGCCATCGAAAGTCAGTTGTGTCATAATTCCCGAGCCCAGATCTCGAACGAAGAGGTTTCGATTTCTAACAAAAGCCACCTTATCTCCATCAGGAGACATTTTAGCAAACATCTGAAAACCCTTCTCACGATCATCAAGTGATGCTACTTCGCCAGAAGCGATATCGTAGACGTAGTAATAGCCTTTGGTATTTCTTCTCCAGACTCTTTCAGAATCTGTATAGAGCAAAACTTTTGATTTGTCAGCAGAAAATTTATAGCCCTCTATGTTGATGGCCCGATCGACATCTCCAGCGACCAAGTTCGAACCGTCTAGCACGACACTCTTCTCTTCCGTTTCCAGATTGAAGCTTACTAGAAGTGATTGACCATCATCACCGCGTTCAATCGATTGAATTATGGGACCTTCATCTGCCCATCGTCCTCCCCTAAAGAACTCTCCAGAAAATTCGCCCGATGCGTGAATTTGCCTAAGATCAAGCTTTGACCCCAATTCGGGGACCTCCTCCATTTCTACCTTTGGAGATTCCTGTGCTGGAACAAGGACAGCGGCCGGTGTTTGGCAAGCAGCCAAGAATAGGCAAAATACAAGGGGGCTGAGGAAGTGAAATTGAAAACGCATTGGCAATTGTAGACTGTTATTATTTGGAATGCCTGAAAATAGTCAACGACAGATTCATTCAGAACTTTTTCGCCGAAGTAAACGCATTCTTAAACAGACCTTCTGCATACTTCGCCTGTGATGTCGTATGATTGGGCTATGAATCCAAAAATCCTACACATTGACAATCATCTTTTAGTAGTCACGAAGCCAGCCGACGTCTTGTCACAGGCAGATGGCAGTAAGACGGAGAACATTCTCGATTGGGGAAAGGATTTCATAAAGACACGTTATGACAAGCCCGGTGCCGTATTCCTGGGACTGGTTCATCGTTTAGATAAGCCTGTGACCGGTACAATGATTTTCGCCAGGACTTCTAAGGCCGCTTCTCGCCTTCAGGAGCAGTTCGCCGAGCGATCCGTTAAGAAGACCTACCTTGGAATACTTGAAGGTCGGCCTTCTCTTCCAGATAAAATGATCGGCTACATACTAAAGTCGCCGAATCGGATCTTGTACTCAAAATCTCCACGCGACAAGTACAAAAAAGCGGAAACTCGCTGTAGACTAGCCGCTATTGAGAAAAAGACAAGTCTAGTTGAGTTGAAACCAATAACGGGTCGTCCTCACCAGCTTCGGCTTCAAATGTCTTCATTAAAGGCCCCGATCCTTGGAGATTCTAAATATGGATCGAAAAACCGTTTCGCTAAAGGGCAAATCGCTCTGCACTGCAAATCGATCTCGATTGTACATCCGACCACAAAAGAGAAATTGACATTTGTTTCAGAGGTCGATCAAGAATGGAATAAGCATTTCGATTCAAGCTTTTTCGCCTAATTTCTAGGGCTTAGGTACTATGGGTCAACCCTTGCTGGAGCAAGGCGGCAATTCCTACTTGATATTATTTCACAAAATCGGGCCTAATCTTCTTTTCGCTTCTTCAAATCCACATTTCGTGTATGTCCGTATTTCGAACTTTTCACTTTAGACGTGGTCTCAAATAGTCGCCAGTAAATGATATGAAATGAAGAATACTCTACTACTTTCTGCCTTACTCATTGCAAGCTTGAGTTCGCGAGCCAATGCACAGCTTCCCATAGCTGTCGACATGGACGTGGCCACATTTGCCTATTCGGACACAGAATCCATTCTTGACATCTACATGTCTTTCGGGGCCGAGACACTCTCCTACTACACGGATTCAACCGGCTTTCGCTCAGATCTTCCCCTTAGCTTTTCCGTCAAGCCGAGTAGTGTTGGTCAATTAGACGTGGAGTCGGTCGATCCGATTTGGGCCGATGCCATCAATCTCTCATTCGCTTTATCGGATACGGCCGGAATCGAGCAAGGTCAACACTTTATCCATCAACTTCGGACAGTTGTCCCACCTGGTGAATACGAGCTGTCGATAAACATTCCGGAGGATCTCGTGAAAGGAAGGAGATCGATAGAGATCAGAAGAGATTTAATAGTCAACAACTTTTCGGATGAAGGTGCTCGGCTATCTGAAATGACTCTGGCGACGTCGATCAGGAGTTCGAAAGATAGAGAGAACCTATTCTATAGAAACGGACTAATCATTCAGCCCAATCCCAATCTTTTGTACGGTGAAGCCTTACCTCAATTATTTTTCTATGCCGAGGCCTACAATCTTCTGCCAACTGATGATGAGACTAAATACACTTCTTTGTCTTTCATAACAAAGGCTAGCAGTAGTGTTGCAGAACGCGGCATGACTCAACGCACAGAAAGAGACAGACGAAGTCCAGACGTCCTGATCGGCTCTTTCAATACAGAGGGACTGGTAAGCGGATCTTACAATTTGCATTTGGCCCTCCTCGATGAAGACAACGAGTCTGTTGCAGAGCAGGTCAAAAAGTTTTTTGTCTATAACCCTTCTATCCAACGCCAAGAAGTTGTCACCAACGAACTTGAGGACTACGAAGCTCAGCAGTACGCTGCGATGACCGTAGAAGAACTTGAAGACGCATTCAAACACATCGAGGAGATTGCTACCGACAGTGAGCGAAAGCAAATTGGTAAACTGAAAGACGATGATTTCCGCCGAACTTATCTCATGAATTTCTGGAAGAAGCGCGACCCCGACACCTCGACCCCCGTAAACGAGTACAAGGAGGAGTTCTATAGCCGCTTGCAATATGCAAAAGAGAGATATGCCAACAAGTTTAATGATGGTTGGAATACAGACAGGGGAAGGGTCATTCTCAAGTATGGAATCCCAACAGCCGTAGAGCCCCATCACTTTGATCGCAACACCGCCGCACATGAGATTTGGGAATACAACAACATTCAGGGTCAAGGTCAATCTATGTTCATCTTTGCTGATGTAGGAGGATTCAACGAGTTTGAACTGTTGCATTCAACTGTAACTGGAGAAAGACAAAGCCCAAATTGGCGGGCCGAACTTCAAGGCTCCAGATAGATCTTGACTGAGGAGCTTATTAAAGCAGTTGACACTCTAGGAAAAGGCGGTGTCCTTCTTCATCCTACCTCAACCGTTTACGGACTCGCCTGCCTACCGGAATCAGAAGACAGTTGTAATCGAGTCAGGAGTATAAAGGGGAATCCCCCGAACAAAGCGCTGCTGTTAATTACGGACAATTTCGAGAGAGTTGATTCTTGGTTTATCGTAAGATCAGAGATCGAGCGTTCTCTAATGCAGATTGAGAGTCCGGATTTGCAGATGACCATACTCCTTAAAGCAAGTCCCCAATGCCCCACTGGACCTAGGGCGGACTCAGAATTTATCGGGATCAGAAAAACTGGTCACCGACTAAGTTTGGATATAATTGGGCAGGCAAATTCCGCTCTCGTATCGACTAGCGCAAACTATCAAGGAGAGGCTCCAACGAGCTCATTCAGAGATCTTCCCTCCTCACTGATTGAGATTTGTGACTTCCATATTAATGATGACAGCGCAAGCAACGGCGAGCCCTCCTGCATTGTTAAGGTCGAAGACAACAAGATAAATATCCTTCGAACAAGTCCAGACTCGGTTAAATTATTGTCCGAATTGGTGGGGACGGAAAACATTATTATTCTAAGTCGATAAGTGAGGCTTGCGACTAGTATCGCGAGATTAGTATTACGCCAAAGAAGTCAGAGTCAGTCATGAGTATTGCGCAACTAAAAGATCACGTTGGACAAGAAATAAAAGTCCAAGCTTGGGTAATGAATAAGCGTTCTTCAAAGGCGCTTCAGTTTTTAGTTTTGAGAGACGGGTCAGGAATGGCTCAGTGCGTCGTTTCTGTTGACGATGTCGATGAGGCCTCATGGAATGTTGCAAGCTCCGTTTCTCAGGAGAGTGCCTTAGAAATTCTTGGAACGGTCAATAAAGACGACAGGCAAATTGGTGGTTATGAGTTGGTTGCCAAATCCCTCAGACTAATCGGTGACTCTGAGGACTACCCCGTAACAAACAAAGAGCACGGAATCGAGTTTTTGATGAACCACAGACACCTGTGGCTACGGAGTCGAAGACAATGGGCGATCATGCGAGTCCGAAACAGGATAATCATGTCGATTCACAACTTCTTCCAAGAGCAGGGCTTCTTGCAAATGGATGCACCTATTTTTACGAGCAATGCATGCGAAGGTACATCTACTCTATTCGAGACGGAGTATTTTGACGAGACAGCTTATTTGACACAAAGTGGCCAGCTTTATGGCGAAGCCATGGCCATGGCCTTTGGGAAAATTTATACCTTCGGACCGACCTTCAGAGCGGAGAAGTCAAAAACCAGACGACATCTCACAGAATTCTGGATGATCGAGCCAGAAATGGCCTTCTTCGATCTCGACATGGATATGGACCTAGCCGAGGCAATGCTTCAGCGAATAGTCAAGGATGCCTTAACTGATATGAAAACAGAACTGGAGATTCTTGAGAGGAATACTCAGCCCTTAGAAGCTGCCCTCAAAAGCTATCCAAGAATTTCTTACACCGAAGCTGTCGACATGCTTCGTAGTGATAAGACGGCCAAACTATTGGAAGATCGCATTGATTCCAATACCAAACTACTCGAGGATCTCAAAACTGAATTAGGGGAGAGTAAAAAGGCCTATGGCCAGGCCAAAAAATGGGAAAAGAAGAAAATTGATGCGCGGACAATCGAGATCAACAAAGAGCTTGCGAGAATAGAGGAAGAGCAACGCAACCTTCCCTCCTGGAAGGATTCTGCTGCAAGTTTTGAATGGGGCAACGATTTTGGAGGAAGCGATGAAACGGTATTAACGTGGCAATTTGATTCACCTATCATCGTACACCGATTTCCGGCCGTGATCAAAGCCTTCTATATGAAACGTGATCCAGAAGATGACAAGGTAGCCTTAGGGATGGACGTCCTGGCTCCAGAAGGATATGGTGAAATTGTCGGCGGTGGAGAAAGAGCAACGGATCTTCAGTTTCTCGAGGAGCAAATAGAGGCTCACGAACTTCCAAGGAAAGATTTCGACTGGTATTTAGATCTACGAAAATATGGTTCTGTACCTCACTCTGGATTCGGTTTGGGTTTAGAAAGAACGGTTGTTTGGATATGTGGATTAGAGCATGTTCGGGAGGCCATCCCCTTTCCAAGAACTACGGGGCGCTTGACGCCTTAGGTGGCAAGATCTTTTCATCGACATTGGGGGACAAACAATATCCCGCAATGGAATTACTCTCCTTTTTCAAGCAGTGCTCGCGCTCCGATCTAGGATCCATTGGGAGACCAAGTCAAAGACCTCAAAACGAATCGATTCGTAGTGACTTTCGTGGCGAGTTCCTTCAAAGAGTTTGATGGCTTTATCCTTGGAACTGGCTTGCATGTAGAGCATCTCAGATCCTCGATAATCTGTTATCATATCACTTTTGCTATGATATACCAGAAAGGGGATTTCTATTTCAGAAAGGCGAGGTTGCAAAGATTTCATTGCAGCAATAGTCTCTGCTCCAACTCTTGTAGGTGCTCTTCCTCTGAAGTTATGTGGATCGGATTTATAACGTTCCACCTCTTCTGCATCGCTTGATATCAAGCTTGGATTGCCGGGCAATAGTCCAAATTTCGGCACCAATTCCGACAATTTATCAGAAAGCCTTAGCATGAAAGGGGGAATTTTCAAGGCAAGTCGTACCGCTGGACTAGACAGGACAAGCCCGGTTATCTTTTCTTGAATTCTCAGAGCAAGGTGACAAGCAATCAATCCGCCCAAACTGTGCCCTAGGATAAATACTGGGAAGGGAGAATCGTTAATGACCTCTTCGACAAATACAACAGCGTCATCGATCAAAAACTGAAATCTCTCAAAGTATCCTTTAGTACCATCGGACTGCCCATGACCCCGCAAATCGAAGGATCTAACTTCGATTCCTCTGCTTGCTAGTGTTTTGGCGTATTCATCGTAGCGGCCGGAGTGCTCGAAAATTCCATGTATTAACACGAGTGTGGCTTTACACTCATCTGCAGGCCAGTTTTGTGTAAACAGAATTTTACCATCGACAGGAGAAGACCAAGACATTAAGCTATTTCCTCTATTACCCGATCGGGATAGTCAGAAAAAACACCATCTACTCCCATATTTCTCATTTTTTGAATGTCCTCAACATCATTAACCGTATAGACCAAAACCTTACAGTCTCTTTTGTGCGCTTTGTTCACAATTTTCTGAGTGACCCGATCTTTATTCAAGTTTACGGAATAGGCGTTTTTGAATGAGCGCATGAAGGAGAACGAGACAAATGGAACATTCGGCAACAATACTCCGATCGGAAACCTGTCATCGTATTTCTTTGCTTTTTTAAGCTCCATGTGGTCAAAAGATGAAAGAATGAAATCATCGTGACTCCACGATCCGCCTCTTATATAGCTATTCAAAAGATCAATGCTAGGAATAGCCGTCTCTGGGCCTTTTAGCTCTACATTCAGTTTAGCCTGACCCTGCAAGGTATCTATGACCTCTTCCAAAAAAGGAATTTTCTCTCCTTTCCCAGCATCCAAACTTCTCAGATACTCTAGGTCTTTCTCCATGATATCACCTTCACCATTCGTCGTCCTCTCTAGAGTGTCGTCATGAAAAACCATCAGCTGTTCTTTGACACAGTAGACATCGACCTCAACCCAAGGCACACCAATCTCGATTGCCTTTCTAACAGAAAGCAAGGTGTTTTCTGGTTCGTGTCCAGCGGCTCCTCGGTGCCCGATAACTATCATCTATGTTGCGAATAGTTGAAATAAAAAAGGTCGCCTCCTGTAAAGAAAGCGACCTTCATATTAAGTTTGAGATTGTTTAGGGTTTCGTCAGTGCCGTCACAAAACTCGACGTGCTCGTATTTCCATCAGGAGTTTGAAAAACTCTTACTACCTTCAGTAAAAATGACTCTCCACTCTCGATCTTTTGATAGACGGTATCGAAGTCCTCAATATCATCGACTTTTTCTTTCTCGACCTGAATAATGATAAACCTCTCTCTAAGATTAGCATCTTGATAGGCCTCGCTGCTTTGGACAACAGAAGATATCATCACACCAGAAATTTCGTCGTCACCCGTCAACCCTAATTCCTCGTTGTAATCACTAGGAAGATCTCTCAATCCAAGTCCAAGTTCCTTCATCATCGTTTCCGATGTCGATTCTTCCTCTTTCACCTCCTCTACTGGAAGCATGTTTGCCACTTGTTCTTCCCTAGGTTTTAACTTAACCATCACTGATTCTAACTTCTCAGTATCTGCGTCGATGTATTTAATTTCAAGCTTCTCATCAGGCATTCTCGTACCAACTAGAGAGTAGATCTGATCAAATGCTGTGAGTTCTTTTCCATCAATCGAGACAATAACGTCATTGTCTTCCAAACCAGCTTCCGCTGCAGCGGATCCAGAAACGACTTGACGAATTCCGGCGGCTCCATTGTGGATGCCCCATCTCTTCGCCAGGGATTCTGTGATTGGCTCGGGATAGACTCCAAGACTGCCACGAGAAACCTTCCCGTCCTTGATGAGCTGCTTAGATACGCTCTCGGCAATATTGGATGGAATAGCCAAGGCAATTCCTTGATTGCCGCCCGTTCTGGAATAAATCATGTCGTTTATCCCAATGATCTCTCCTCGGAGGTTGACCAAAGGGCCACCCGAGTTTCCTTGATTGATGGCTGCGTCTGTCTGTATAAAGTTTTGAATGAAGGCAGTCCCTGATCCTGCGTTCGCTCCTGTGCGCCCTAGACCGCTTATTATTCCGGCTGTGACAGTATTGCCCAAGTTTTGGGACAAAGGTGAACCGAAGGCCATCACCCATTGCCCGATCCTGGCTGCTTCGGAGTTTCCGAATCTTAAATATGAGAGTGATTCATCAGCATCAATTTTGACAACAGCAAGATCAGTACCTTCATCGGCACCGATAACTTTTGCGATGTACTCGTGACCGTTCTGCAGTTTGATATCAACAATTTCTGCACCTTCAACTACATGATTATTGGTCAAAATATAGCCTTGCGGATCTATGATCACTCCAGATCCAAGTCCTGGGGCCAGTTTAGGTCCTTGATCATTTCGTAATTTAAAATCCTTCAATTCATCAGGCACATCCTCCTCGTCTTGACCAGGAAACATCCGACGAAATTGATCCATGAAGTCACCCCCTCCCCCAGGGCCTTCGATTGCCTTTTGAATATTGATTTGAACTACTGCAGGATTGACCTCTTCAGCCACAGAGGCAAAAGCTTCCTCCATCGGAAGCATCCCGCGTTGCACGTCAACTTGAACCTCGTCCGCTTGGACTGGAGTAGTCACGTTATTTTCTCCACCAAGTAAGTTGGCACCGGCGGTAACAACAAACATTCCCGCAACAAATGCAAAAGCTAGCATGACGGGGATTGTTATAACATTTTTTCCTATTCGAATCATGTTTCTGCTTTTGTTTTGATTTTCTATTGTGTTCAATGTAAGAGACTTTAAGCGGTAAATAAAGCATGGAGCGACCCGTCTGGAGACGGGCCAACTCCACGTGCTCGTACTTGTGCACCACCACTAAAACAAGCCCTTATAGAACGGCGGAACCCGTGAAATTATTGCATCAGAGTGATGAGTTTCAAGTTACACACCACTCACGACACATCACTCTCCGGGTAGTCCAGGCTCTGTCATCGCTCTGATGTCCAAGACATCTTTGATTTCCTCTTCTGTCATCAATTTTTCCTCGAGCACAACCTGAATAACAGATTTTCCCTCCGCAGCCGACTTCTTAGCAACTTTGGAGGCTTTGTCATATCCAATCGATCTGTTGAGCGCTGTAGCAATTGAGGGGTTCAATTCGAGCAACTCTTTACATCTATCCTCATTGGCTTTGATTCCAGATAGACAATTTTCTCTGAAGGCATTCATTCCATTAGCCAAGATCGAAATGCTTTGCAACATGGCGTGGGCGGATACCGGAAGCATTACATTCAATTCGAAATTGCCGTGCATGCCACTTACCGTTATGGTCTCTGTATTGCCGAAAACACGCGCAGCGACCATCATGACAGCCTCACTCATTACCGGGTTAACTTTTCCGGGCATGATCGAAGAGCCCGGTTGAATAACGGGTAACGAGATCTCCTTAAGTCCACTTGTTGGACCACTCGAAAGATGGCGTATATCATTGACAATCTTTACAAGTGCAACGGCTAAGGTTGAAAGGGATCCTGCTGTCGAGACGTAAGCATCCCTTGCTGCTTGCGCCTCAAAGTGATTGTCGGTTTCCTTAAAATCTACATCGGTCCATCCCGCAACAGTGTCAGCGAAGGCGCTTGGGAAATCGGGATGCACATTGATTCCCGTTCCAACAGCGGTACCTCCTTGAGCAAGTTCTTCCAGCTCAATCGCGCATGATGCTATTCTATTTTTGCATTTTCTTATTTGTGCAGCGTATCCTCCAAACTCCTGACCCAAACGGACCGGCGTAGCATCCATGAGATGGGTACGACCACTTTTGAGAACATGATCAAACTCGACGGCCTTTTTCTCCAGCTCGGATTGGAAAGATTCTAATGCAGGCATCAATTCTTCTTTAATTGCCATTCGTGCCGAAATGTGCATGGCCGTCGGAATAGTGTCGTTGGAGGACTGAGACATATTCACGTGATCGTTAGGATGAACTAATTTCTCACCTAGCTTTCCCCCCATGATCTGCGTAGCAAGATTCCCGATCACTTCGTTTGTGTTCATGTTTGTCGATGTACCACTTCCGGTCTGGAAGATATCGATGACAAACTCCGAATCATGCTCACCTCGCCGAACGGCCTCCGCCGCTTTTGTGATGGCTTCAGCCTTGTCAGAATCGATCAAACCGAGTTCCAAATTAACCTTGCAGGCAGCTTTCTTGATGAGACCAAGGGCTTCAATGAAACGGCGAGGAAATCGCATTTCACTGATGGGGAAATTATCTACTGCCCTTTGTGTCTGAGCCCCATATAGAGCTTCTGATGGGACTTTGACTTCTCCGAGAGAATCGGATTCAATGCGATGACTCACTGCGATGGCTTTTGTTATGACGGTGGGAGCTAATTAGAATGACAATATAAGATCGGCGCACTTGGAACGACCACTTTGAATTCCAAGTACTGAATTGAAGTCTTCTATCAATTCCATGTATCACAAATTTGACGATGAAATTAAATAAAGTCATTCGATCAGCTGATGAAATGACGGAGACTTCTTTCACCCATCATGACGCTGGTGAACTTGTAGCGCTCGTGCCGACAATGGGCGCCTTGCATGCTGGTCACCTTTCACTGGTAGAGGAGGCCAACAAACACGCTGATCGAGTCATTCTCTCGATCTATGTTAACCCCACTCAGTTCTCTCCTAATGAGGATCTCGGATCCTATCCGCGAGATCTCGAAAAAGATATTGAGTCTCTCAAATCTGTTGGCGGCGTTGACTACATCTTTCGTCCTAGCAATGATCAGATTTACGATCTCAACCACGCGATTTGGATTCAACCTGATGGTCTAGACAAGGTCCTATGTGGTAGATATAGACCCAATCATTTTCGAGGGGTTTGTACAATTGTTTACAAACTGTTTTTGATATGCATACCTCACGTCGCCATTTTTGGAAAGAAGGACGCTCAGCAATTCATAATCATCAAAGCGATGGCTAGAGACCTCATGATAGATGTAGAGATCCTTGGACTAGAGACCGTAAGGGAGAAAGACGGCCTAGCCATGTCTTCTAGAAATGCTTATTTGAGCGAAAAGGAGCGCAAAAGTGCTCCCATTTTGCAACAAGCACTTCGCGTTGCTCGCGCTGAGATTGAAAGAGGGGAACGGAGTATTGAACGCCTTGTTGGAAACATCCGAAATTTACTAAAGAGTGTCGATGAAGCCGAAATTCAATATGTGGAAGCGGTAGATTCGATGACCCTAGACCCAATTGAATCTCTCCTAAGTGGTCAAGAGATTCTTATCGCAATGGCTGTCTATTTTGGCAAAACGAGGCTGATAGACAATGCATTTATCGAGGTGCCAATGGCATCGCAACAATAATGAACATGACTCTTACCTTAGTAAAAGGCAAGATCCACCGCGCAACTGTAACACAAGCAGACCTCCTCTATGAAGGCTCCATATCTATTGACTTAGATTTGATGGATGCAGCTGGAATTCTTTCCTTCGAGCGAGTTCAGGTTGTCAACGCAAACAATGGAGAAAGACTCGAGACCTACGCCATACCAGCCCCGAAAGGTAGTGGGATTATTTGCCTGAATGGACCCGCCGCGCGGAAATGCGCTCCAGGCGACATCGTTGTAATCATGGCTTACGCTGAAATGTCAGTCAAAATGGCCGAGACCTACGAGCCTACGATCGTCCGAGTCAATGAAAAGAACGAAATCAAAGAAGTCTTTCAGAAGTCAATTCAGTTCTCGCTTGACCAATTTAAGAATGATTAAAAGTGTAGGTGTAGTTGGAGCAGGCACGATGGGCAATGGAATTGCTCATGTTTGTGCTCAATCTGGCTATGACGTCCATCTTGTTGATCTGAGTCTAGAACAACTAGATAAAGGACTCGCTACTATTTCCAAAAACTTAGATAGACAGCTATCTAAGGACCGAATATCTGCATCGGACAAAGAGAATACTCTTGGTAGAATTCAAAGCTCTCAGTCTTTAGAGGATTTGAAAGACTGCGATTTCGTAATCGAGGCGGCATCAGAGAATCCGAAGATTAAAGCAGATATTTTCAAGCAACTTTCTGAGGTCTGCTCAGAGGATTGCATTCTGTCTTCGAATACCTCATCGATCTCACTGACTAAGATTGCTTCCGTGACCTCTCGTCCAGACCGTGTGATTGGGATGCACTTTTTCAATCCGGTTCCAGTAATGAAGCTGGTTGAAATGGTCGTTGGGCTACAGACATCGGAATCTGTTGTCAAAAAAACGTTAGCTTTTGCTAAGCAACTTGGAAAAACGCCTGTCACAGTTCAGGATTCTCCCGGCTTTGTTTCGAATCGAATTCTTATGCCGATGATAAATGAAGCAGTGTTTTGTTTGTCGGAAGACATTGCCAGCAAGGAAGATATTGACACCGTTATGAAATTAGGCATGGCGCATCCAATGGGCCCGCTTGCCCTGGCCGACCTAATCGGACTTGATGTTTGTCTGTACATAATGGAGGTCTTACATTCCGAATTTGCCGATTCAAAGTATCGGCCCTGTCCCTTGCTCAAGAAAATGGTAGCTTCAGGGCAATTAGGACGAAAATCCGGCAAAGGCTTCTACGATTACCCCTGAATACCTATTTTCCACCATGGACAAATTTAAAACTGACAAGGATTGGGGAAAGCTTGCCCGCTGGCTTCAAACAAACCCATCGACGAGACACCAGGCCGATCTTGACAACTGGCTTGCACTAGCAGATGAGAACGAAGCCGCCTATAACATTTGGCGGCAAACGAAGCTATCATCTAGAACAGCCGATAGCGGTGCCCCTACCATTGAGGACATCTGGCCCGATCTAAAGGAAGAGCTCGGAATTCATAGAAAAAAAACAAGAAAGAAATCGAAAAGTAGGTCGTCCAAACGACGCTCGTCAGGAACTGCTATCTTTGGTTCTGCTTGGTTTGTGGCCCTAGCTGCAATGGCTGGCCTAACTCTTCTAGTATTATTCCTTCGGGTCATGAGAGGAACCATCGGTTTCTACTAAGAAGGTTAGAGTTTCGAGTGCCGAGTAGGATTGATCCTATTGAGGACTTTCAACTGAGTTCGCTAACATTTCTGACCAAGCTACGGTCAATACCCAAGAATTTTGAGAATTAAGATTGGCTGTTCTCGTAAGCATCTATAATCATTCTAACGAGATGATGCCTTACCACATCGTTGCTGCTAAATTCGACAAACTCGATTCCTTCAATGTGATCCAAGACGCGTTGGGCATCGCCAAGTCCACTTTTTTGATGGGAAGGTAAATCAGTCTGTGTCATGTCCCCCGTTATAATCGCCTTGGAGTTCTGACCGAGTCGAGTCAAGAACATCTTCATTTGAATTGAAGTGGCGTTTTGAGCCTCGTCAAGTATTACAAAAGAATCGTTCAATGTTCGACCTCTCATGTAGGCAAGTGGTACTATTTCGACAGTATTGTTGTCAAATAACATTCGCAGTTTTTCTGGAGGAATCATGTCTCGGAGAGCATCATAGAGAGGCGTGAGATAGGGGTCGACTTTCTCTTTTAGGTCACCAGGTAAAAAACCAAGGCTCTCCCCTGCTTCAACCGCTGGACGAGACAATACTATCTTGTTAACACGCTTGCTCTTTAAATGAGAAACAGCAATGGCGACAGCGAGGTAGGTCTTTCCAGTTCCTGCAGGCCCTATTGCAAAGCATACGTCCGATTTTAGAGACGCTTCATAAAGCGCGACTTGACCGGGAGTTTTTGGCTTGATCTGGCCAACACTCGGAGAGTTGACTATGACAACATCAGGAGAATGAGAAACAAGTTTTTCAGGTTCATCTCTCTTTACAAGGGAAAGAACGGTGTCTACATCATTTGCTGTGAGATGGGTGTTCCTAGCTAGAAGAGAAACTAATTCACCGATCACCTCCTCTACTTTTCCGACCTCTTTCTCACTACCCTTCAGGACTATTGTGTCGCCACGGGCGATCAAAGTAGTTTCTTGGAAGGTGGACTCTATGCGCTTTAAATGGGTGTCGTTTGAGCCGTAAAGCAGCAAAGGCTCAACGCTTTTGATAGTAAGTGACTTTTCGACCAATACGGATCTCGTTGAAACGGTAAATAGAACTGTTGAGTAATATAAGAACAGAAATAGGAATGGAAAGATCGCACATTGGCATCAGACAGTTTTTTAATCAGGAAGGCTCGCAGACCAGATTTTAATGAAGAAAAAATTGATAATAGAATTTGTCAAGATGCATGGGGCTGGGAACGACTTTATCATGATTGATAATCGATTTTTGTACTTGAGCGAAGTCGAGCTGACTCAAATTGCCAACAAATACTGTCCCAGACATTTTGGAGTAGGCGCAGATGGCTTAATTGCCTTATCAAGACCACAGTCAGAAGAAGCTGACTTCAAAATGGATTATTTCAACACGGATGGAAGCCGAGGCGAGATGTGTGGAAATGGCGCGAGGTGTCTCGTTCGATTTGCGAACGATTCCGGCATTAAAAAAGAAAAAATGGCCTTTGAATCAGACATAGGCCTGTGTGTCGGAAGTATCCAGACTGACGATATCAATGTAGTGCAGGTAACGTTGCCAATAACGCAGGAGCTGGAATTAAATTACCAGTTGTCTGATGTACACAATCACACGTTTACATCTATCCATTTCGCCGTGGTCGGTGTTCCACACATCGTTGGCCTAGTCAAGGATTTGGCTTTACAAGACCTTGATGCTATCGGTCGATCTGTCAGGAATGATTCGTCTTTGCCAGTCGGCGCGAATGTTAATTTTGTTCAGACGGATCGAGAGCGGGGTAAATTCAATGTCCGTACTTACGAGCGTGGAGTGGAAGCTGAGACGAAGGCATGTGGCACAGGAGCCATTGCGGTGGCCATAGTCATGAACAGACTGCAGCCAGGTTTTTCAAGTAATCCTGCTCACATTTCCATGCCGGGTGGTGAGTTGGAAGTTCAATTGGAGTCTGAGAAGCAAGTTAGACTCAGTGGTCCCGTCCAAAAAATATTTAGAGGGACCTTCGAGTTCTGAAAGGGAATTTATTCAGTCTGAGCTACTGAATAAATGTCCTACGATTGTCGTTGATCACGGCGTTGTCTTTCAATTCTGACAACCATTTAGATGTCACAGCTTGCTGCTTTTTCTGCAACAACTGTTTCTTCAATTCGCTTCTCTTAGCATCCGTCAGGCTTTCAATGGAAGGCTCATATCGACGCTGGACTTGAAGAACAACAACCGAGTTTTCACCTTCGACGACACCCGACAATCCATTTTCTGGGAGACCAAGTGCTGCACCTACGATCTTAGGCTCACGACCAAGATTCGGAATCAAAGTATTGTCATAGCTTACTTGACTTGCTGTTCTCTTGATACCGCTAACAGCCAAAGCGATTGCATCAAGATCTGAACCGGAAGAAATAGCATCTTTCAATTTCTTTGCTTGTATCCCTTTTTTCAGCGAAAGAGCTACTCGAGGTCTCAATTCTTCTTGAACCTCTTCGAAAGGTCTGTATCCTTCCTCTGTAATCGAATTGACATAAGCGACTACATAGTTGTCATTTAGCTCAATGACGTCACTAACATCGCCAGAATTCGACTTCTCAAGGAAGTCCAATAAGGTCCGGCTATTGCCGATACCTGGAATGAATTGCATATCAGGTTGAATCGCGACATTCGTAGAGCTGATGTCAGCGTTCTTCTCGATTTCAGCTGTCCAGCCGTTTTCTTCAGTAAAGTAACGGAAATCGTCAGCTTTTGTCTCCTGCTCTCGGATTGTTGCTGGTCCTGCCTCAATATTGTAGGCGATATCTGCGATCTTTGCTTCTCTGTCCGATCGATCGAGGATCTCAATTATATGATATCCAAATTGAGTCTTAATCGGTCCAAGAAGCTGTCCTTTCCTCGCGGCAAAGGCGGCGTCTTCAAAAGGCTTAACCATTCTGCCTTTTCCGAACCAACCTAAACTACCCTGATTCCTCTGGGAGGCACGGTCGGTCGAGTGCTGGTCGCCAAGCTTAACAAAGTCTTCTCCCGCTCTTATCTGAGCCAAAACTTCTCTTGCAAGCTGTCTTTTCTCATCTTGCTCAGCCTGTGGTGCGTCCTCTGTAACCCCAAATAGAATATGTCTAGCATTAATAGCGGGCTCTTCAGATGCCTGAGTATCAAGAATCTTCACCAAATGGTATTGATTTGTCGAAAGAATTGGACCAATGACCTTTCCGGGAGTCAAATCTTCGAAAATGGCAGAAGCAAGATCCGCATCTAGATCACCCGGTTGGAGATAGGCGCTTGTGAATGGTCTAACTGAACCAGAACCAGAAACGAATGATGAATCGTCTTGGGTGTTAGCCAGCAAATCTCTTTGTTGCTCCAAATCCCCGATGATTCTCGTCGTATCAGCTGCGGTAGGCTCTTTAGAAAAAAGCGTATAGGCTACGTCGTATGATCTTTCTCGCTTAAAATCCTCCTTGTTCTCCGCATAAAAGGTCCGAATAGCCCTTGTGTCGACATTGACGAGACTGTCAGGGATATCAGCATATCGAAGAGCTACGTATTGGGCATCAGCCTTGAGGTTTGTAAGCATGTGCTGCTCCTCAATCTCCGCATCTGATACTCGAACTGTTGCCTGTAAAAGCTTGTCTAGCTTCTCATTAAGTCTTTTTGATCTAAGGTAATCCTCAAGGCCTAACCATTGATCTCGCAAATCTACGTTTTCGACATAGCTCATTAAAAGCTGTCGATTAACACCCCCTTGACCATCTGAAAACTGCTGAGCCACGAATGGATCAGGATTATCTCCCATCACCAAGTCCACAAGCTCCGCATCTGAGATATTGATGCCCATCTCCTTCATGGCTTCCTCTCGAAGCACGTCCTCGACCATTCGATCGTAGACTTGATCTCTGAAAAGGTCAATCATCTGAGGCGGAACAGACTCCCCCGTTTGCTGCTGATAGGCACGCATTTGTCCATCCAAAGCTTGAGAGAAATCTTGATATTTGATTTCTTGACCATTTACCTCAGCAATATTGATCGTGCTTTGCTGAGCTTTGGTATCGAAATATCCACTGTCTTGGATAACCCAAATAATTCCAAAGGCAAATACCAAGAGGTAGAGCACATAACTTGTGCTTTCCCTCATCTTATTCATTACACCCATTTTGTCTGCTAATCTAGATAGGTCCGCTCAATGCGAACGCAGGTTAATCTCCTAACTCAGATTGAGTTCGTTTTCGTATACCTTCACCATTTCCTCAGAAATGGGTCAGATAAAACCGAAACGACTATTCTGCTGTGTCTACGTGAACGAACTTTCGGTTCAATCTTCCTCTCGAAAATCGAACAGTGCCTTCTACTTTTGAAAACAGAGTATCGTCGCCTCCTCTCATCACATTAGTTCCGGGATGAAACTTGGTACCTCTCTGACGAACAATGATACTTCCTGATTTGACAGCCTCTCCACCGAAGGCCTTAACGCCCAACATTTTTGGATTGGAGTCCCGTCCGTTTCTTGATGATCCTACACCTTTCTTATGTGCCATTTTTCTCTACTCTTAAAATCGATTAATATATTCTGAATTATGAATTCAAGCTCTTGATCTGAACTCGAGTGTATTGTTGTCGATGACCATTCAAGGTTCGGAAACCCTTTCTTCGCTTCTTTCTAAGGACTAGAACCTTATCTGCTTTGACATGAGCGAGAACTTCCGCGGTGACTGACGCACCTTCGACGAGCGGCGTTCCGATTGAAACATCGGCTCCTGACCCAGAAAGGAGTACTTTGTCAAATGTGACTTCCTCACCTTCGTTGGCGCTCATTTTTGGGATGTAAAGCTTGTCGTCTTTACTTACTCGATATTGCTTTCCAGCTACTTCTACAACGGCGTACATATAACCTCTCTTTTTCCTGCGCAGAGAGTGCATTTTGCACGACCTCTACGCGGAGATTTACAATTATTAATTAGCCTGAAAATATACGTACATTAGGTCGATTTAACAACCAATCCAGTACATGATAGAGCTCATCAATCCAACAACTAACGAGACCTTCAAACCCGGTAAAATTATCTGTATTGGCCGTAATTATGCCAAGCACATAGAGGAGTTGAATAATGAGCGCCCCAGTTCACCCGTCGTATTCCTTAAACCAAGCAGTTCATTGATCTCTAGTGGTGCTAGCACGGTTATTCCGAATCAGTCTAAAGATGTTCATCATGAAGTTGAACTTGTCTGCCTGATCGGCAAAACGGGCCGAAATATTTCTCGTGAAGAAGCTTTAGATCACATCGATGGCTACGCGGTTGGTCTCGACTTTACAGCAAGAGATCTGCAATCGATTGCCAAAGAAAAGGGTCTGCCGTGGTCGATCGCGAAGGGTTTTGACACCTTTGCACCGCTTGGTTCTTTCGTGGCTTCAAAATCGATCTCTTCAGTTCAAGATTTGTCGATTCAACTTCACAAAAATGATGAACTTGTTCAGGATGGGCACACAGGATCAATGCTTTGGCCCGTGGCTGAACTGGTTGAGTCGGTAAGTAGTGTTTTTACTCTTGAATCAGGTGATCTTCTATTTACAGGTACCCCGGCTGGAGTAGGACCTGTTGTCTCAGGTGACAAACTTGTGGCGAGAATTCCAGGTCTTCCTGAACTACATATATCTATTGCCTAGGTCCAGATTCGGAGTCTTTTCGCGCTTAGAATCAGAAATTTCTATCCCTTATCAAAATGAATCAATACTCGCTCCTAGCCAAGCTATTCCCAAAACTTAAATCAGGTGGAAAGGTCTTGCTCGAAGTGGCTTTGCTTCTTGTAGGTCTAATATTAGTCCTGAAAAACCACAGACAGGGAGGAAACATGGGTGGCTTACTCCTGCCTCTTGCTGTTGCCGGACTTGGAGCTTGGTTACTCGGAAAACGATTGATGGAGGAAAAAAGACGTAAAAGCAAGAAGAACAAAAGTTAAAATTGCCTCCAACATTTACTTCGAATTCTAGATTAGTAAACTCTTCCTAGATAACCGACAACCGCCCTCTTCAATCCTTGCGGATCAATTTCTCCAAGTTGTCTAAAGATGATCTCTCCACCAGGCGCCACAAGGGCTGTGTATGGAAGTGGACCTGGCCAATCCGCATCAGCTGCTTCTACAAGGTCATAGTGATTGGTGCCCTCATAGAGATAATTACTCATCGATGCCGCTCGCTTATTCAAAAAAGCGTGCACAAAGTCCTTTCTCTCTGGCGCATCACTTGAAACTGTAACCATTTCAAACTCGCGTCCCCGATACATTCTATTGATGTCCACGAGAGCTGGAAATTCTGTGACACATGGACCACACCAAGTTGCCCAGAAGTTTACCAGACGGAGATTGGGGGTATCATTTGACATAATTTTCTTCATACCCTCTAGGCTCAGCATTTCTAGCTCGGCTTTCTCAGTGTCCCATCTAGCTCTGTATTCCTTGGCTTGATCGCGCTTGTCGGCCCACTTAATCGTGCATCCAAAAATCTTCGTTGTTTCTACCTCAATTTCCTCATTGAGGAAAATCGCATCGATCGCCAAACGAGTATTTTGCTCCACTACTCCTTCTGGCTTTTCCGAGTCATCAATACGTCCTTGAAAACGAAGGACCCGAGTTTGGTCGAATACAAAAACGTGGGGAGTGGCTAAGGGACCGTAGGCTCGAACAATATCTTGGCTTTCGCCATCGTACAAATAGTCGAATGGGAATCCCCTTTCGTTGGCCCGAATTATCATTTCCTCAAGACTGTCATTGAGATCTGTGTATCCAAGTTCATCAAGACGGACCGCGATTGGATCATTTGGCGATATAGCTACCAGTGCGAAACTCCGATTAGCGTAGTCATTCGCCAAATCGATTAGCCTCTGTTCGTAGGCCTGAGCTGTCGGACAGTGATTACAGGTAAAAACGATAGCGAGAACCTCGTACTCATCGTAGTCTTGGAGGTTATGATTCCGTCCATCGGTTCCAGGCAAATCGAAAAAAGGTGCTTTCGCTCCAATCTCAAGCGGTTTAACATCATCTCCGAAGCACAGACCGTTTGACGCAATGAAAATCCCAAGTGCAAGAATATGCGGAATCATAAAAGAAATATTACGCGATTTTTCGTTGATATAACTTAAAAATGACTTCATCTCTGACTTTAATATCCAAATTAAGCCGACTTCGGCTTGATTGTTGATTCAACAAATATATGTAATAGCTTAATGCATTGGTGTATTATCAATGCCTAACTTGCAGAATGCAATGGGACAAAAATTGACCGCTGTTTGAAGATTGGAGGATTGACGCAACTAAGTCCTCGACGAAATCCGTCGCTTGCGACGGTGTCTGGCAGGAGGCCTGCTTTGTAAGGATGAGCGGGTCTCCTTTTATTTCTAGACCGGAGTAATGCCTGAAGCTCGGTGTGAAGTCGTGTTCGAGGTCACTCGATGCACGTCTCTTTCACAGCCATATTATTCGCAGCTAGCTAGACTCTTACTAAGTCCTTTTCTTTGTTCACTAGGGGCAACGACGTTCGACCCATGAGGAAGGCATCAACTTTGCTCGCAACATCTCGCCCTTCTCGAATTGCCCATACAACCAAGGATTGTCCTCGACGCATATCACCAGCGGCAAAGATTTTTTCATCGCTCGTATGGTAACTAGAAGCTTTTGCATTTATTCCTGTTGACAGTTCTACGTCAAGATTATCAAGAATGTCTTTATTGGGTCCGGTGTATCCAATAGCAAGGAGAACCAACTCGCAGGGCCATACTTGAGTCGAATTTTCGATTTCAAGAAATCCTCCGCTTTCCTGTCTTTCGACATTGACGGTTTCTAGGCCTGCGAGTCTTCCGTTCCTACCTAGAAATCTTTTAGTCATGATACTCCAACGCCGCTCGGCTCCCTCCTGATGGGATGAGGTCTCTTTAAAGAGCATGGGATAGAATGGCCAGGGCTGACTCTCAGGTCTCTCTTTGGGTGGCTCAGATGCTATCTCAAACTGTACGATGCTCTTTGCCGCCTGCCTGTTAGACGTACCAATGCAATCACTGCCCGTATCTCCACCCCCAATGACAATCACACTTTTGGCCTTGGCTGAATGGGTACCTTGGATATTATCGATCTCACCGGAGACAAGCTGATTTTGCTTTGATAGGAAGTCCCAGGCAAAATGAACTCCGCTTAATTCTCGACCTGCTATCGGAAGATCTCTTGGATCTGTGGCTCCACAACACATAACAACGGCATCATAACTGTTAGTCAAGTCTTCCTTAGATAAATCAACTCCAACCTCCACACCGGTCTTGAACTCAATTCCTTCTTGCTCTAAAAGATTAACTCTTCTGTCCACGATCCACTTTTCAAGCTTAAAGTCTGGAATGCCATAACGTAAAAGTCCCCCTAGCTGTGAATGACGCTCAAAAACGACGACCGAATGTCCTGCGCTATTTAGCTGATCCGCTGCTGCTAGCCCTGCTGGCCCCGAGCCGATAATCGCTACATTCTTTCCCGTTAATGGGGCTTTGTCCCTAGCCCTTTCATAACCATTCTCGAAGGCCTTCTCGACGATCGAACGCTCGATGTATTCAATTGTAACGGCCTTGTCTATCAGACCTAGGACACATGCCGATTCGCATGGGGCGGGACATATGCGACCCGTGAACTCCGGAAAGTTGTTAGTAGCTCTAAGTCTTTGATACGCCTTTTCCCATTCTCCTTTGCGAGTCAGCTCGTTCCAATCCGGGATACTATTTCCGAGGGGGCAGGCGGATTGACAATATGGAATACCACAATCCATGCACCTAGACGATTGCTCGTTCAAGCTCGTCGCATTAAATGGTTTTTGAACTTCGCGAAAATCCTTTACACGTTCGCTAGTTGGTCTTAATGCTAGGTCAGATCTCGAAAAATGAAGAAAACCTCTATGTTTTGGAATTTGTTCAGGCATAACCAAGCAATTTTTTGCTTTCACGCATAGTGGATTTCACGACCTGCATTTCGCTGTCCTTCCGGAGGAGGGCCTTTTCATATTCGATTGGAACGACCCGGACAAAATGACTCTTGCTAATTTCCCAATCACTAAGAATTTCTTTCGCCTTCTCGCTTGCAGTTTCTTGGACGTGCAACTCTAAGAATCGATGTAGCTCCTCATGAAAGACATGAGACCGGTCTAACCGAATCATCTCAAGATTACATTTTGATTGAAAGCTTCCATCTTTGTCGAAAACGAAGGCGTAACCACCGCTCATGCCGGCTCCAAAGTTCTTTCCAGTCGATCCTAGGATAACAACACGACCGCCTGTCATATATTCACAGCCATGATCGCCAATGCCTTCAACGACAACCTTCACCCCACTATTGCGAACGCAAAATCGTTCACCCGCTCGTCCTGATATAAAAGCCGAACCTGAAGTGGCACCATAAAAAGCCACATTACCAATGATGGTGTTGTTGGCAGCAACAAATGCTGCACTTCTTTTAGGCTTGACTACAACTACCCCTCCAGACATTCCTTTGCCGAGGTAGTCGTTAGCTTCACCCTCGATTTCTAGTCGTAGACCCTTCGCCAGAAAGGCAGCCGCACTCTGACCAGCTGATCCTCTTGCGAATATCCTGAATTCGGAGTTGTCAAAAAGGCGAATTTGACCTGAGGAGGGTCGCCGACTTTCCTCAGTCTCGCGCTTCTTTCTTGATAAGCGCTCAGCAGATCTCAGAGATTCTACGTGGGCACTTAATCCGGTCCCAAGACTTCGGTCTTCATTGCCAATATCAATTTCGACCGATTCGACTTTGCCAAATTTCTCAATAAGCAATTGATCCTTAGAACCAGCAATTGGATCTAGTTCTAGATCGACATCGAAAGAACGCACACCCAAACTTGGTTTTGCTTTGAAGAGCAATGAAGAGAGGTTTAGCGTTCCTGCTTTTCTATGAGCTATGTCTTTGACTTGCTCCAACATTTCCACGCGGCCTACCATCTCATCTAATGTTCTAAACCCTAGCTCAGCCATTATTCGGCGCAGCTCTTCCGCTACAAAATGAAAGAAGTTGATGACATGCTCTGGCTTTCCTTTGAAATTCTTCCGCAAATTCTCGTCTTGAGTAGCAATACCTACGGGACAAGTATTTAGATGACATTTGCGCATCATAACACAGCCCATGGACACCAATGGTGCCGTCGCAAAACCATATTCATCTGCGCCAAGCAAGGCAGCGATTGCGACGTCTCTACCGGTTTTTAGCTGACCATCGCACTCGATCTTAATTCTTTTTCGTAGACCGTTGAGCAACAAAGTTTGATTGGTTTCGGCTAGACCCAACTCCCAGGGAAGTCCCGAATGCATGATGGATGTCTTCGGAGAGGCTCCAGTACCTCCGTCATAACCGCTGATCAGTACTACGTCAGCGAGACCCTTTGCAACACCAGCTGCAATGGTCCCTACACCAGCCTCCGAAACAAGTTTTACTGAAATTCGAGCGCTGGGATTACAGCTCTTTAAGTCAAATATCAATTGCGCCAAATCCTCGATCGAATAAATGTCATGATGAGGAGGCGGAGAAATCAGGCCAACAAAGGGTGTTGAATTTCTTGTTTTTGCGATCCAAGGAAAAACCTTTTCTCCGGGTAGATGACCTCCCTCGCCCGGCTTCGCACCTTGAGCCATTTTTATCTGGATCTCATCAGCGCTGGCCAAATAGGAAATCGTCACTCCGAATCGACCCGAGGCTACCTGTTTGATCCTGCTCCTCGCCGAACTATCTCGGCTATATCTGTCCTCCTCTTCTCCTCCTTCTCCGGTATTGCTTTTGCCTTCAATTTCATTCATCGCGATGGCTAGAGTGCGATGAGCTTCGCTACTAATCGAGCCGTAAGACATGGCTCCAGTTTTAAATCGCTTGACGATCTCCGTCCATGGCTCAACCTCATCTAGATCAATGGATGCGTTCGTCGATTTGAAATCGAGAAGTCCTCTCAGTGTTTTGGCACTCCTGGAGGAATCGTTGACCATTTTGGAGTAGGCCTGATAGGTTTCGAAATTTCCTGTCTGGCTTGCCTGCTGCAGATTGGCCACGACAGAAGGAGTGTAATGATGCGACTCTCCAGATCGCCTCCACGAATAGATCCCTCCCACCGGGAGAGACGATCCGGAAATCGAGGAATAGGCCACCTCATGATTCATCTCTATCTCATCTGAAATGGTGGCAAGGCCAATTCCACCCAGCCTATTTGTTGTTCCAGTGAAATATCTAGAAACAAGTTCATCAGAGAGACCAATAGCCTCGAATATTTGAGCTCCCCGATAGCTCTGAAGTGTTGAGATACCCATCTTAGACATCACTTTAGTAATGCCCTTGTTGGCAGCATCCAGATAATTTCCTATTCGCTTTTCAAAAGGAGTTTCGATATCTAAATCGCGCAATCCGTCAAGTGCCAGATATGGATTAACCGCACTTGCTCCATAGCCAATTAGACAACAGAAATGATGCACTTCGCGTGGCTCTCCGCTTTCAACAACAATGCCACAGGATGCCCTCATCCCTGAACGAATGAGGTAATGATGGACGGCAGAACTAGCCAGAAGTGACGGCACGGCCTGGAAGTTATTATTGACCCCTCGGTCACTTAGAATCAGGATTGAGATTCCTTCGAAGAGTGCTTCATCAACTTGTTTAAAAATCGACTTCAAAGCTCCTTCTAATCCCTTTAGACCGCTACCTCCATCGTAGAGCAAAGAAATTATTATTGATCGGGTTGGGCCTTCATTGAGATTTCCGATTCGGGCTAGATCTTGATTGGAGATTACCGGACGATCCAAGCGAAGCCTTCTGCAATGGTGCGACCCATCTGATGTCAGATGGGAATCACTTCCAACATAAGTGACCATGGCGGTCACCAAGTCCTCCCTGATTGCGTCCAAGGGGGGATTAGTTACCTGAGCAAAGAGTTGTTTGAAGTAGTCAAACAAAGGTCGGCAATGATCCGAGAGCACGGCCAATGGAGTATCATTCCCCATAGAGCCAAGAGCTTCTTTGCCCTTTTCCGCCATCGGAGTAATGATGTGTTCTAAATCTTCTAGGCTGTATCCAAAATTTCTCCTGAGACATCTACACTGCTCCGGATTGGTTTTGAGCTCATCTGCATGACCCAACTGATCCAAGCTAATCAAATGATCTAGCCATTCCTTATAAGGTTTCGATTCCGATAAAGATCGCTTCAACTCTTCGTCGCTGATGATTCGCTGCTCCTCGAGGTCGACTAAGAACATTCGGCCAGGTGAAACGCGACCCTTCTCAATAATTTGAGACTCGTCGATGTCATAGACTCCAGCCTCTGATGAAAGGACGGCAAGTCCATCTGCCGTTAGCATGTATCTGCAAGGCCGAAGTCCATTCCGGTCTAAGACGGCACCAACAAATCGTCCGTCCGAAAATGGTAAGCAAGCAGGACCGTCCCACGGTTCCATCAAACAGGCATGATATTCGTAAAAAGCCTTCCTTGCGGGATCCATCTGGCGGTCTTTCTCCCAGGCTTCTGGAATGACCATCATCATGGCATGTGGAAGAGATCGGCCCGAATGGACGAGGAGCTCGATTGCATTGTCCAGAATCATGGAGTCGCTTCCGCCTTCCGTCAATACTGATCTTCTTTCACCGGTCTCCGTCCTGGATGGGAATTGCAAATCTTCTCTCGAGTGCATCCTATTGACATTTCCACGAAGTGTATTAATTTCGCCATTGTGACAGAGATTTCTGAATGGCTGCGCCCGCTCCCAAGATGGGAAGGTGTTTGTAGAGAATCGAGAATGAACAAGAGCAAAGTTTGACTCATAGAGCGGGTCGGACAAGTCGGGATAAAAGCCTCTTAGTTGGTCGACCTTCAGCATTCCCTTATAGACTATTGTCTGATTTGAGAAGCTGCAGAAATAGGGACGGTCTTTGTTGAAGCGTTCATCATTCTCAAACTCCATTTCGATTTGTCTTCTCAATGCATAGAGAAGAGCTCTTATCTCTAGCCCCTTATCTCCCTCGACAAAAACTTGCCAAATGGATGGCACGGATTTTTCAGCAAGCGACCCCATGAAATCGGAATTACGTGGTACCTGTCGCCAAGCTAGTAACTTTAGATTTGATGACTCAATATTCTCATCAATCATGCTCATGGTATGTTGCCGTAGCAATGTGTCCTTAGGAAGGAAAAGCATTCCGACGGCAAGTTCATTCCCATCACTGAGCTCTACTCCCTGATCCTCAAGAAGAGAATTATAGAAGTCAACAGGGAGCGAAGTCATTATTCCGCTTCCATCGCCGGTGCTAGGATCACATCCGCAAGCTCCCCGGTGATCCATCCTCTCAAGCATTGTTAGGCAGCTGTCCACGATATGATGGCTTGGCCGCCCTTTCGTATCAGCTATCAAGCCAACACCACAGGCATCGTGTTCGAATTCGGAACGATATAGGCCTTGTGAAGGGGTCATTTTTGGGGGTCTTGGAGTCGTGCAGAGTGCACTGACAATAACGTTGGCTAAGGTTGGCGAGTCAAACCACAGATCTAGTGCTACTTTAGTGAAAGCGCTACCTATGCATATTTAACGTAACCGCTTCCGTGACTATTATTATTACGCAAAGCGCTACCATGCCTAATATTATCAGTTTTTATTCTTATTCTGCTTTATTAATGTTATTATCCTTTCGAAGCCATTTCACCTAGACTTCATGAATTGAGTCATGGCGGAAACGCTTTTATCAATTGCGAAGTCCCGTTTGCTACGAATGCATTCGCTTGGGAAATTCTCCCGAGAACGCCTAAATATGAATCACAATTTAGGGTGGGACCTAACTATTTAGGAGATGCATATTCGGTTACAGGCCAAACAATGCACCACTTCTCTAGAGGTGCTACATATGAAACCTATATCTACTTTGCTTCGCTCTCCTTCGGCGATAACAAGCACGATATCAGAGGTCAAATGGACTCAGCAGTATGTCCATAACCGCAGTGGGAGATATTTCGTCGATGCCATCATAACACTCCGAAATAAAAACGGGGCCATTCTCTTTTAAAGAAGTAATCGACCCATGAGAGCCCTTGACGAGACTTGCGTCTAGAGGAATCAGATCCATCAAATATCTAAAACCAAGTTTCTTTTGAGCCAGCCGAAATCCGGCTTTCAACATTGGCGATTTCAATTGCGGGTCAACAAAGAGTTCAACGGGATCGTAGCCTGGCTTTCTGTGGATATCGACACATCGAGCGAAATCTGGTGCCTTATCATCATCCATCCAATAGTAATAGGAAAACCAAGAGTTCTCCATTGCTACTGCAACCAGCTCTCCGGAACGCTCATGATCCAATCCAGCTTGCACTTTCGATTCGCCGTGCAAAATCTGTGCGATCCCATCGACGCGCTCTAGCTCATTCTTAACTTCCTCAAGAATAGATGCGTCTTCTACATAGACATGAGCAAGTTGATGGTCGGCGACTGCAAAGGCTTTAGATGCACCAGGGTCTAACAACTCCCTTCCCAGTTCCTCCCTTATTCCGATCCAACCCTTTTCGCGGAATACTCGATTAAGATGTATCGGGTTATCAACATTGACGATCCCATACTCTGATAGAATTGTCACGAGGACGCCCCGCTTTTTGTAGAAATCTATAAGCTCCCCACAGACTTGATCAATCTCGGCCAAATGAGTTGCCAAATTGATAGAGTCTGGCCCTTCCTGCTGTAAAATGTAGTCCAAATGGGGTAGATAGACCAATGACATACTAGGGGAGTATTTCTTTTCGACTTCCATAGAGCTCTTTGCAATCCATGCACTCGAGTTGATTGTGGTCCGAGGGCCCCAA
Organism: Rhodothermales bacterium; assembly: GCA_965250215.1. Taxonomy (GTDB): domain Bacteria; phylum Bacteroidota; class Rhodothermia; order Rhodothermales; family DATKEJ01; genus CBDFNN01. The sequence goes on from CBDFNN010000004.1 coordinate 2,897,857, forward strand.
AATTCGAATAATGGAAATTGACCTAGTTGCGTTTGCAAATTATCCCGCAGTTCAGGCGGCTGAGAATAGACATCTGGAAGCTTGCGACCATCGGCGGGATACATTGGTCGCGGTGTAACACTCAAATCTACCGTGCTATACATATTGTACCACCAAAACATGTTGGCGCATACAAAACTCGGATCTAGGTCTTTGGCAATATCCCAGATTTTGGGCGACTGCACGAGCTTATTGGACTGCCGCCAAAACTTCACCTCGCATTCGTCGCGAAAGTACCAGCCATTGCCAACGATTCCGTGCTCACTCGGCATCTTCCCCGTCAAGTAGGTTGACTGAACAGAACAGGTTACAGAAGGAAGAATCTGCCCAATAGAAGAGACTCCATTCCTTTCCGCGAAAGATTTAAGATTTGGCGTATGACCTCCAATCAGGTCTGGTGTGAGTCCGACTACATTTATTACTGCTGTCCTCATTGATCAAGTACCACGGATAAATCTTTGGAGGGCCAGGGTCAGGAAAAACATCGACAGACAAAAATATACAGTCCAAGATGCGGCTCTATCGGCGAGAATCATGGCATCGAATAGGGCTATCCCGGCTATCAACCCACCTATTCCCAGCCCGTATTTCTTCTTGATTATCCAATAGACACAGCTTGAAGTCCAGAGAAGCATCGAAACCGGTAAATACCAAAACTCTTCTGTACCGGTCTTAGTATTCCAATCGAGTGCTAGCAATATAATCGGTGCAAAGAGAAGAACTCCTGGCAAAGTTAATGATACTTCGTTGTCTTCCGCTCGTCGAGCAATCCACGTCAATCCAAGTACATAAACCGCAAGAAATATTGCTAGAATTACAATGTGTGATTTAGCTAAAGCTGTGCCATACCCAAGCAAACTTGCTCCAATGACATAAACAAGGGCCCTGGAGAAGGCCATGAATAGAATGGACCAAAGGTGGCTTTTGTGAGAAATATCGTAGACGAGAATACCTGACGCCAGAGCTAGGCCTAGGTAGAATTGATTGAGTCCATAGAATGAGAGCATCAGACACGCGACCAGCAATTGAGCGAGGCCAATAATCCCGACAGCAGACCTAGATATCTCTCCTGCTGGGATAGGTCGATAATTCTGATGGCGAGAATCATAATCCGCATCGAAAAAATCGTTGAGATACATTCCACCGGTGTAAAAAAGGACTATCGCCAAGGCCCCGAGAAAGACCTTCGAATCCATGGCTAATCCACCGGCAATCCCGAATCCAAGGACGAGGTTTGAAAGCACCGTAGGTGTATTCGAAACTCGAGCCAATCTGAGATGTGTGGCAAGAGTAGGCATTAGGCAAGTAAATCTAGAACCCATTCGTATTCGCGCTGAATCGAGGCTGCCATTTCCTGCTTTAGATAGGAAGGCAAGACATCCCAAGTATATGTCTCTATCTCAAGATGGCGTGTAAATCCCATTCCCTTATTCAGTATTAAAGCTTTTTCAATGGCGCTTTGAGTGGACCCAAACTCACCGAGGTCTTTAGCGAATATCGGAACGTGGAAATGAATTCGCCACTGCTCCGCTTCTGGGTCATCTAGATTTCCAAGAGCTTGGTCCAAGTCAAGAAAAGATTTGAATGACTGGTCGTGGTTTCTTTGAACGACCTGATGTAAATACACAGACTCAACAAACTTTTCCAATGCTATCCGAATCACTTCCCGGTCAGAAGGATCGATTGGCAAATCTACTTGAAGGGCTGAGCTAATCTGAATTTTACCAACCTTGATTCCTAGCTCGTTGTAGCTTTTTAAAACGGCTTCTGCATCCTCGAATGCTACAGCTACATGACAAGTATCCCAGCAAACTTGCAAATGCCTCAGGATAAGTTTTCTTGCCTCTTCTATTGAACAACCACGCAGAGCCCCAAGCTCTTTTGCACCATCCTTCAAAAGACGATCACTAAAAAAGCTTACCAGTTGCTCACTATTCTCAAAAACACCATCCGGCTCGGGCTCAATATCAATATGAATGAAAACGCCTTTTTCTTCCTCCAACTGAGCAAGATTCACCACGATCTCTATCAAGTGTGCCGTGAAGACGTACCAATTATCTTCACCAATTTCTTCACCAAACCAAGGCCTGTAAGAAAGTGGGTTTGTTGATATTCCGCCCTCCATTCCTTTTGGAAGAAGTTCTGCTAGAATCTTAATGCATCGCTTGGTATAACCCACGCGCTCACGAGACATCCAGTCCGGAGCATGAACTTCATCCTTGACGGGACTTTTGTGAAAAGTACCATGAGGAAAAGCATTCATGGTAAAAACGTAAAGACCCGCGTCTTCAAGCTCGCGCTTAAAACTAGCAAGCCTGTCGTCCTCGAGAAACTGTTCACTCTCTTCCCCCGAAAGTCTCAGTCCAATCCCAAATTTCTGATCAGGACTCAGATTCGATTTCAACTCCCTGCCATATCGAAGGACACTATCCCGTACATCTTGCCATCCAGCAGCGGGATGAATATTGCTGCAGTAGGTAAGGTGTAGGTTTTCGCCGATCTGCATTTGCTAAGCGTTGAGCGCGACGTGAATTCGACCCTCCGGAATTGAAAATCTCCGGTTCTGTTTTAGAAAGGAATTGGGATTATCGAAAACAATCTTTTTGATAAAAGCCTCGTCATGACCTCGTCTTCTCATTTCTCTGACGAATAGCGGAACTGCCATTGGAGCCGATCGACCCCAGTCACATGCAGATGCCACATAGATTCTCTCATCGCCATACATCTCGATCATATCGATGGCACGTCCTGGTGAACATTTGCTGGTTGGATAAAGGGTGATGCCTGCCCAGAATCCCTCGGACAGAACCATATCAATCGTATGCTCCTCAACATGATCAACTGCAACTCTCTTTTGGTTCACTCTTGAATCCGCAACTAAGGCATCCACGATATGACGCGTACCCTTGTACTTGTCCTCCAAATGAGGTGTGTGAATTAGAATCATTTGATCCTGATTCATTGCGAGGTCAACATGATCATTGAAGGTATCCAGCTCGTTTCTCGTAACTCGATTCAGGCCGATCTCTCCAATTCCGATCACATTATCGTGATCCAAATATTGAGGAATAATATCGAGGACTTTCTTAGTCAACTCCCTGTCCTCCCCTTCCTTGGGGTTCAGACAGAGCCAAGAGTAATGCTTGATCCCGAAGCGAGCGGCTCGCTTAGGTTCGAAATCTGTGAGATGATGAAAGTAGTCAGCAAATGAATCGGCACTCGTCCGATCATATCCTGCCCAAAAAGCCGGCTCTGTGACCGCCCGACATCCCGACATCGCCATGACTTCATAGTCATCGGTGGTTCGTGAAATCATGTGGGCATGCATATCGATGAAATTCATTGTCCGTCACCTCCCGCTTCTGTTAGTTTCTCGGCGTCGAAAGCTCCAAAGGCATGCTGTTGATCGCGCTCATCCATCAGTTCAATACGTGGATCACTCAAGAGCATCTGGACTCTTTCAACCCTTCCAGGCTCATCGCTCATCAATTCAGCTACTGCTTTCTTGAATGCTTTATACCGAAATTCACTATCTGCGTTTTTGTTAGTTGATCTATCTAGCCGATCGAGAAAGGCTGCGACGGCGACGATTTGCGCGCGATATTCGATGAAGTACTCGTCGATGATCTCTTTCTGAGACATGGGACAAGTTTCTTTGTATCGATCCATCTAATAATTTCGTTTTAAAAGGTAGTTGATGCTTTCTACCATAAGTTCGGGATTTACATCGTTGACCTCAAGCGGTTGTCCAACTCCCTGCAACATCATTAGGGTTAACCTTCCACCGAGATGCTCTCTGAACTCTTCCAAGCCCTTCATTATCGTAAAATAACCATCTTCCGACTTTGCAGACAACAAGTTATGTGAGGTGGCCAGACCAATTGTATCAAAGTAGCCCAGGATTCTGTCAAGCTCCCCTTTCCTGAGCCAACCTTGCAAGTGCGAATAAACACAGTCCAAACTAAGTCCTATCGCCACCGCCTCTCCATGTCGGATTTTATAGTTCGAAAGACTCTCCAATTTGTGAGCGCTCCAATGTCCAAAATCTAAAGGCCGAGAGGATCCTTGTTCAAATGGATCACCAGATGTGGCGATGTGTTCGAGGTGTAACTCTGCACATCTCAGAACGACGCGCTCCATTGCATCGAGATTGCGATCTCGAATTGCGCTGGCCATCTCCTCCATCTCCCTGAAGAATTCTGGGTCTTTTAACAGGACTACTTTAACGGCCTCGGAGACGCCACCAAGCCAATCTCGATCTTCCAAAGTCTCAAGTAAATTGGCGTCGTTGACAACCGCGTTTGGGGGACAAAAGACACCCTGGAAATTCTTCTTTCCAAACCTGTTTATACCGTTCTTGACACCAAGTCCCGAATCGTTCTGGGAGAGTACTGTAGAGGGGATTCGAATATGCCGAACACCTCGATGAGCCGTGGCTGCTGCAAATCCGACTGCGTCGATGACTGCTCCTCCACCAATGGCAATGATGACACTATGTCTATCAATGCTATGCTCATCCACTAGGGTTAAGACTCTCTCGACAAGCTCGAGGTCGTTTTTGCAAGTCTCTCCTCCTCTGACAGTGACAAGATCACATAGCCTCAAACCGGTAGGGTGATTAACCGAAATCGATGCAAAGTATTCGGTGATCCTTTCCCTGATCGAATCATGATTTTTCACGACTCCATCGTCAATAAAGATCAAGACTTTGCAAAGGGACACGGAAGACAGTCCATCTAGGACATCCTTCAGGCTCGGATTGTCCAAGGCAAAGATGTCGCGCGAAAAGACTACCGGATAGGTAAAATCGACTCGGACTTTTTGCAGAATGGCGGTATTCGATGTGACTCCTCTCATCTCCTGCGAATACCTAACTGATTTGGCTCCGTTCCCAAGAAGAGAACGGCTCACTGAGGCAAGCCGTTCTTAGTCTGATAAGTGCTTAAAAGCAATGAAGTCAGTGTCTGATTCTACTACCAGTACATCGCATATAGCATTGCAGTGATACCAAGAATCGCAAATGTCGCAATGACGAATACGGGATCTCGCTCTGTTCGGCTCTTCTCGAGGTCAATAGCTTTTGGATCGTCCTTTCCTTTGTTTTGGATCAAAGACATTACCACAATGATCGCTACAGAGATCAGGAATACAATCCCCATTCGATCAATGAAAGGAAGATTGGGCAGGAGTTCTTTCATGCCAAATGACATTGGGATACTCAGCAAAGCAGAAATAAGCGCGGAATCTGCCGATGCCTTTTTCCAGAAGAGACCCAAGACAAATATGGCGAGGACACCTGGGGAAATAAATCCAGTGAACTCTTGAATGAATTGGAATGCCTGATCAAGTGACGCTAATTGTGGAGCTACCACAGCAGCGATCACAATGGCAACCACGCTTGTGATTCGGCCCACCCTTACGAGTCCTTGTTCGCTCGTCTCTTTTCCAAAGTAGTTTTTGTATAGGTCCATCGTGAAGATCGTCGACGTGCTGTTCATCATAGACGCGAGCGACGAAACGATTGCGGCGATAAGTGCTGCAAAAGCTAGGCCCTTCCAGCCAGGTCCAACAAACTCACTAAGTAGCCAAGGATAAGCCTCATCTCCCCTCGTAATAGGGGCATGCATGGCATAGGCTACAATCCCAGGAATTACGACAATCAGTGGAAGTAGCAGCTTCAGGAAGCCTGCGAAAGCAACACCTCTTCGTGCCTCTTTTAGGCTTTTTGCGGCCAGTGCTCGCTGAATGATATACTGATTACATCCCCAATAGAATAGATTGGCAATCCACATACCACCAATTAGGACCGAGAGTCCTGGGAGCTCCATATAGGCGTCCCGAGTCACTCCATTGTTATCTTCATAAGTGAGCTCACCTTCGAAAAGAATCATATTGAATCGATCCCCTGCTTCGGCCACGAGCTTAGTGAAGCCGGCCACGGCTCCCTGATCGCCACTGAAGGCATTAAGCGCAAGGTAGGTCGTCAACAAGCCACCTCCGATTAGGAAAAAGACTTGAACGACGTCCGTCCAGGCAACCGCTTTGAGCCCACCATAAACGCTGTAAACAATAGCAAATAGTGCCAAGCCCATTATACCATACATCATCTCGACTCCCATAATACCCTCCATGGCTAGGGCGCCGAGGTACAAGACTGAGGTGAGATTAATAAATACATAGACTAGAAGCCAGAATACCGCAAGAAGTGTTCTAACGCGACTATCGTAGCGTTGCTCAAGGAATTGTGGCATCGTATAAATGCCCTTTTGCAGAAAGATCGGCAGGAAAAACCATGCCACGACCAACAAAGTGATAGCCGCCATCCATTCGTAGGTCGCAATAGCTAGACCCAATCTGAAGCCAGATCCAGACATCCCGATGAATTGCTCAGCAGAAATATTGGAGGCAATCAAAGAGGCTCCGATTGCCCACCAGGGAAGCGACTTACTCGCAAGGAAGTAGTCCTTTGTGTCCTTCTTCTCTCCCTTCTTCGGTCTCGATACCCAAAGTCCAATTCCAATAATAAGAAGACAGTACGCGGCGAAAACGATATAATCGATGGTCGCAAATCCCATTGTCCGAGTAGTTTTTGTGGTGTTTAAATAAGAATTTCAAAGCCCCAATGGCTTGATGACGATACGGAAAACTTGCAGGCAAAACCAATACAGAACGTCAGATTGTCAGAACTTTAGAACTTCAGATTGGGTGCCGACCGAATTTCAGCTTCTAATATAGCAGGCTATTACGAATCTCTTCTTAGGGATATGGGGAGTTCCAGCGCCAAGTCCATGCTTTAGATCTAGAAATAGAGAGGACTAACGATCGCTCGCAAAAATTCTGTCCAAGAGTTTTTCATACTGACTCTCAGATATCCCGACAACCAGACTTCGAGAGATCCCGAATTCCAAATCATTCTTTCCATGAAATCAGAGCAAAGTCGAGGCAAATACTTTTTTCTCACGTAGAAAATCACAACAACCCAGATTCAATGACTCAAAAATTTACTTTCTTCCTAGTTCTCCTACTTTTTACAGCCGGCTGCAAGCAGACCGAGCAAAGCCCAGAACAACTTCAGGCTCAGCTAAAGGCCGATATTGAATACTTAGCATCCGACGAACTTGAAGGTCGATATACGGGCAGTGCGGGTGAGAAACTCGCCGCCAATTTTATCGCTGAAAGATTTGAAAAGCTTGGACTGGAAAAAGTCGACGGGAACTCCTGGATGCACGAATTCGAATTCAAGAGAAGCAACCCTCACGGCGTTGAAATAGATTCTGTAGACAACATTGGCCGAAACGTCCTTGGAATTATTGACAACGGATCTGAGAATACTGTCATCATTGGAGCTCACTACGATCATCTGGGACACGGTGCTTCGGGCTCATTGGATCCTGAAAGCGAAGCGGTGCACAATGGCGCCGATGACAATGCTAGTGGAGTTGCCGGAATGCTATTAATCGCGGAGCAACTCACGCACTCTGAGTCTAAAGCTAACAATTATATATTTGCAGCTTTTTCCGGCGAGGAATTAGGTCTTTTTGGCTCAAAGGCTTTGGCCAACTCCGATCTCATCAAGTCGAAGTCGGTCAACTACATGCTCAATTTTGACATGATCGGTAGGCTCAATGAGGAGAGAACCTTGGTTCTAAATGGAACAGGTACTTCGCCAACTTGGAACAGCACACTTGACGAGATGACTGTTGATCTTAATCTGTCGAAACATCCTTCCGGATTTGGTCCCTCTGATCACACCTCCTTCTACCTGAACGACATTCCAGTCCTACATTTATTCACGGGTCAGCATAGTGAATACCACAAACCAAGTGATGATAGTGAACTCATCAACTACGATGGATTGAATGACGTGACTACTTTTGTAGTCGATCTGGTAGATAATCTCGATCAGAAAGGAAAGCTTGAATTCACTAAAACGGAGGATAAGCAGCAGGAAACTGTATCCAAGTTTAAGGTTGGTCTAGGGATCATGCCAGACTATACTTTCACTGGTGAAGGTATGAGGGTTGACAAAGTATTAAGTGACCAAGTTGGGGCCAAAGGTGGGCTGAAAGACAAAGACGTCATCCTTAAGATGGGCGATCATGAGATCGAGGACATTTACAGCTATATGGATGCTCTTGGGAGTTTTGAAAAAGGGCAGTCGATTCAAATAGACGTTGATCGTGGTGGCGAGACCAAGTCACTTTCTGTGACTTTCAAGAAAGACTAGCTAAAACTCGGAGTACAAAAAAAGCCCCCATCCGTGGATGAGGGCTCGTACCGCGTACGGGATTTGAACCCGTGTTACCGCCGTGAAAGGGCGGCGTCCTAGACCCCTAGACGAACGCGGCATTTTTTACTTTGGGGTGGCCGAGGGGAATTGAACCCCCGGCCTCCAGTGCCACAAACTGGCGCTCTAACCGACTGAGCTACGGCCACCATGACTCCGGTCAAACCATCATCGCGGCCCTCCGGAGATCGGCAAAGTTAACCGCCTACGCATTGACCTACAAGCTGATCCCAACAAATAGTATAATTTCGATCAAGCTTCAAAATTCAGATTTTCAGATGATCCGAACATCTGATTTTCAGATTATAAAATCCCAGATATTGGGGTCAGCTTATTACGAATCGCAAACTCGCTCCCTAGGTTCTACCTCAAACTTTACAGCAATTGCCTTCAGTAAACCGTCTATCTTAAAACGGCCACCTTACCCACAGAGACTCCTTCCCCATCATCTCCGGATGAAACAACCAAATAGACGCCGGAAGGTACGTAGTCTCCATGCTCGTTTTTGGCATCCCAAATAATTCTTCCGCCGCGCGAGACCAGGGATCTTACTGCCGAGCCATCGACGCCCACTATTCTTATAACCGAGCTGCTCACTAAGCCCTCTATTGTCACGTAAGGAGACTCCCCATCTAAATCAATTCTGACCGGATTTGGATAGACCCTCAAATCACCCGAGTCTCTTTCTGGATCGATTGCATTGCTTCTCCAGCTTTGGACTCCAACATCGGTCGCGAAAAAAACATCTCCCGTCTTCCCGTCGACCTCTATCGAAAGAACATTGTCAGAAAGCAAGGGTGAATTCTCACTCGATATCCTCTGCAAGACCTTGGTGCCGGTATCGTCCACAAGCCACGCTCCATTTTGAGTAGCTATCCAGAGTTGATTGGCTGGATCTACCGCCAGATCGTTTACAAAAACATCGCGAAGTAAAAATGCGTCTCCGGTCTCGTTTATCGGCCAAATGATCTGAGATTCATCAGATCCCTGTACAAAGACGCTGGACGGACTGAAATAGAATGCAATACCTCGCTCAGTCCCAATCCAGACCCGTCCGTTTAAGTCCTCAGCCCAGGCCGTCACGCGCCTATTCGGCAATCCCGTTCCCCCTGATCCTTGTTGACGGTGATATACAACTCTGTCATCGCCGGCATCGACTGGATCTGCACCACTATCCCAGATAATTATTCCATCTGTTCGAAGAGGCCGAATCCATTTCTGCCTAAAGCTGTCCACGTAAATCCTGTCGTAGTCTACATTATTGCTAAGCCCTACACCTATCAAGCTGGGCAAAGCTTCCCAATTACCGTCTTCTTTCCTCAGATTAATGGGGCGGGTTGAAAAGCGATTCAAAACCCAAGTACCTAGATTCGCCTCAGATGCAATTCCCCGAATCCGAATAAAGTCTGACGTCCCAGGTGCGACTTGAAGGCTTGAGTTCGAGTCGTCAAATATTTCAATGGCTCCGTCTGACGATCTTAGCGCCAAACCAAAACCAGCGGATCCGGCCCATATATTGCCAAGTAGATCTGCATGAACGTGATCGAAACCAGCTCGTCCAGCAAGCTCTGGATAATTCCGAAGCGTGAAAGAACTCCAGCTTGCTCCATCGTAGACGTGAAATCCGTTTCCCGGAATACTCGCTGAGCCTGCAGCCCACAAATTACCATCTTCGTCGAATACCATATCGGTAAACAAACCGTTAAAAGGCCCTTCAGGGATGACGGGAAGATCGAGATCGAGGTTGTTTCCCGAAATCGTTCCGACTCTAGCAAGACCCTCCTTGGAGTCCGCTAACCAAAGTCGATTATTCGGACCTTGAATCAGTTGAATCGGGTTGGCATAGCTGACTGGTGAGGCAGCATTAGGGTCTCTGCCGAATACGGCTCGGCTTGGGCTCCCATTTAGAAAATAGGCTTCGACGGCAAAGAGTTCGACAACCAGGAAATACTCTCCCTGACCCGGAAATAAGCTCTGGTCGCCCAGCAAGATATCTTTTACACCTCGATCTGATATTCCGAGTGCAGTCCAGACTGCATCACTGTTCCGCCTGAAGATATCTGTATTTGTTGCGACCAAAAGATCCTCTCCAGTCACCACCAATTTACGTGGCTCAATTCCAAGAGGACCACTATCATTAATCCAAATTCCCGGCTCCTTGAGATTGGTTGCATTAAATGGTGCGGCCGCCAAACCACTGACGGTCGCAACTACCAATTCCTTCACACCGCTAGGACCAAACAGAATAGCAAAATCATTGACAGCAATACCCGCGTCGAAGTCCCCGAAGCGCGTGAACGAATCTCGCACCTCCTTTTTCAAAGCATCAAATATTACCAATCCGAAATCGGTTGCGACGAAGAGAGAATCACCAACGATATTCAGCCTTCGAACTCCTTTCGTAGAAAATTGCTGCGCCCTTGAGATATCCAAGAATGACTCTACCTTTCCACTTTCTGAGTTGATAAGATCGATTACTCCATCATCGTAACCCACCCAAACCTCTTGACCATCATCAGAGCTAACAATTGAGCTGGCGTTTATTCCATGCAGCCCCTGGGTGGTTGTAAAAGTTGAAATCTCGCCAGTATTGGTGTCGTATGAAAAGACACCTCCACTAGTTGCTGTCCAAATGAGATCTCCAGAAATAGAGACTGACTGAACCGATCGAAAAGGAGTATGAGAGACCCATCCGGAGTTTACAGATTGAGAACTCGCAAATGAGGGAGACGAAAGGGCGAAAGCCACGAGCCAGAATCCGACTTGGAGACGTTTTGCAGAGTTGCAGTGAGACAGAAGTTGGAGCACCCAGACCTTGGTTTTGGTAAGGAAATGGTAACGACTTCTTTCGACTAGTTTTGGCTTCGAGTTATTGAGCAATTGAAAGAGCAAACATCCTTTTGCTCGTTTGGTTCACTGCTCGTAGACGTTGTCGAGTGACGACATGACCGAGCCGATTCTTGTCTCAACATCTGTCTCGTCCAATTTTGTCATTAAAGACAGATCTCTAAAATCTAGACCATCGACAAAGAAAAGTAAAAACAACATAGAATTGAGTCCGTCTCCCCTGTTCAAATTTTCGGCCACGTATTTTGCTCGATCATCCCCACTTGCCAGTTGAGCCAAACCTGGATTCACGTTTGGACTGTCCGACATCTCCTTCATGCTTTGCAAATAAACCTCACGCATCAAAAGAGGACCAAGCTGCCGATAGGGATCCAAGTTCTCTCTGTGCTCCCATATTTGCTTATACACTAGAAGTATCACCTTTCGAGAAAGCGAGGGATCTCCTGTTATTTTGAATGATACCCGATAAAGCGTATTCAAGCTGCTTTTGACAACTTGCTTCAATGAATGGGCGTCACCCTTCTGTATTTTAATGACTAAGTGCTGGTCTAACTGCATAATGGGTGATGATACGAAATAATCAGTTTGGGTTTTGTGGATTGTCTATGCTTAAGCCTTAGATTTCAAACGCGTTTCGTTTGAGATTATGAAGAATGACGCTCAGTTATTTTTCACTACAGTAGTCTAATAGCCAATATCGATATACTTGTCAAATTTAGAACTTTCATCTGACCAAATTGCTGAAAAGCGCAGGAAACTTGATGATTTAGACTTTCGGGATTTCAATGCCTGTTTGAGATTTGGAACAGCAAGTGACAGATATGCAGGATGGATTGGCCAGATCTATAAAAAAGATTGGGGCAGCAATTCTAGGCGAAGAAAACTTGGAGGAAAGGTATTTGATGAGATCACCCTACCCATAGAATGCACCGAGGAATACTTCGAGCACTTTGACGTCGTTGAATTGGATTTCACATTTTATCGCCCACTTGTTGACCATCTGGGAAAAGCGACGCCCAATTATAGAGTTCTTGATAGTTATGCAGCTTTCGCTCCAGATCAAGCTAGGTTTCTCTTAAAAGCACCAAGGTCATTCTTTGCAAGAAAGCTTCGAAGAACAAAAGACAAAAAGACCTATTTCGAAGACAACGAGTCCTTTCTTGATGTCGATCAATATATCGATCAATTTTTGAGGCCCGCCATTTCAATTCTCGGGGACCGACTAGCTGGGATCATATTTCAACAAGAATATCAACGTCAAAAGGACGGACCTGACTCTCAGCAAATGATTGCCGAATTCGACTCCTTCTTTAGTGAGCTTAACGACGGACCTCAAAATCATATCGAGCTCCGCTCGTCACATCTTTTAAGCCCGGAATACGCATCGTGGCTCGACCAGATGGGTGTTGGATTCGTATATAGTCACTGGACTTGGCTTCCGAGTATCAAAGATCAGTGGTTAGCCTCAGGTGAGAAGTTCACAGCCGCCAACAACGAGGCAGTAATTCGTTTACTTACTCCCCGGAAAATTAGATATGCAGATGCTTATGCATTATGCCATCCATTCGATCGACCAGTACCGGAGCTCGTAAATTCGAAAGGGACAAATCAAATGGTTGACGAGACGACAGCTTTGGCCTTTAAAGCCTTGCAGCAGGCCGGTGTCCTAAATGTGATCGTCAACAATAGGGCTTATGGAAATGGGCCCGAACTGGCCAAAAGATTAGGACAGAGAATCATGGATTTCGCCGGGGACTCGTGATACAGCTTTGAAACTTGAGGCTAGAACAGAACGGCTTCTTGGTCAAGTTCTTTATACTTGACTCTAGTCCAGCTTAGGTCTATCTAGTAAATTATTGCATACTCCGTAATAGTTATCGATAGAGTGCCAGAAGCACCTCGACTCCAAAACATTCCCAATAAATCAATTCCCGCACCAAACACCTATGGTTGAGATAGACTCCAAAAAGGCTCCCACTATTTTGCAGGCTTTGATTCCTGTATTGACCCTCGTCATACTACTCGCTGCGTCCGTCTATCTTTTTGCCGACGACTCATCATATGGGCCAAACCAAATTGCGCTCATCTTCGCAGCGACAGTCGGAACGATCATTGGCGCAAGAAACGGTTTCTCGTGGAAAGAAATGCGCCAGGGAATGGTTACTGGCGTAGGAATGGCTATGGGAGCGATATTCATTCTTTTGGTAGTCGGATCTCTTATTGGCACTTGGATTCTGTCCGGGATTGTACCGACCATGATTTACTATGGTCTATCCATTCTCAGTCCGACCTACTTTCTTCCTCTAGCGGTCGTTATTTCGGCAATTGTTTCTGTCGCAACTGGGAGTTCTTGGACGACCGCTAGCACCATTGGAATCGCACTTATTGGCATCGCTTCAGCTTTGGGTATTTCTCTCCCAATGGCAGCAGGAGCCATCATTTCTGGTGCCTACTTTGGAGACAAGCTTTCTCCTCTATCGGATACAACCAACCTTGCACCAGCAATGGCTGGAACGGACCTCTTCACTCACATCAAACACATGCTTTGGACGACCGTGCCGTCCATCGTAATAGCTCTGATAATCTTCACCTTTTTGGGACTTTCCAATTCGGCGCCTGCTGGTAGCGGTAGCCTCGATGAGATTCTCAATGCGCTGAATGGAACCTTCAATATTACTCCTTGGCTCCTTCTTGCTCCGGTCGCTGTCTTTGCCCTCGTTCTTAGAAAGACGCCGGCCTTCCCAGCTCTTTTGATCGGGTCAATTCTTGGAGGTGTATTCGCAGCCATATTTCAACCTGAAGTCGTACTCAATTTTGCTGGCGCCGACGGACTTTCCAGGCCTATGGGGCTCCTAAAGGGAGTTTGGAAGGCATTCTTTGCTGAATTCGAGGCGCACACAGGTAGTGAATCTTTGGACTCCTTGCTCTCCCGAGGCGGTATGGCTAGCATGCTTAATACCATCTGGCTTATTGTTTCTGCCATGATGTTTGGCGCTATCATGGAAACGACGGGACTTCTTCACTTATTGGCGGCGAAAATAATGTCCCTCGCCAAAAGTACCGGTAGTTTAATATTCGCGACTATCGTGACGACGATGGGAACGAACATCATCGCTTCAGATCAATACATCGCGATCGTGCTTCCGGGTCGGATGTTTAGGGCCGAATATGAAAAGCGAGGCCTGGCACCTGAAAACCTTTCTAGGACGCTGGAGGATGCTGGAACGATAACCTCTCCGATGGTACCATGGAATACTTGTGGAGCGTTTATGTCTCAGGCACTTGGAGTCGCCACACTTGCCTATCTTCCCTTCTGTTTCTTCAATTATATCAATCCGATGGTTGCAGCCACCTACGGCTTCACAGGATTCTCGATAAAGAAAATAGAGCCGGTCCTTGAAGACTCTAGTCAAGGAACTGAGTCGACAGACTGAACCGAATAGGCTGTTTTAGAAGAACGACCTGAGTCGTCCAATAATGTTATAATGTGCCTACCAGGTTTTGCGTGAATAAAGACTTGATCTTGCGGCGAGCCTGAATGAACCAATTCCTGATCTATAAACCAGAAGATCTTGTTCGTCGAATTACTCACTGAAGCTTGCAGACTAATTTTCTGATACTCCAGCGGAATTTCAGAACTGGTTTTATAAACCGCATTCTCTTTTGGCGATTTGATAATAGGTGTCTCTCCCGCCAGTATGCGATTGCAGTTCTCAGCATGCTCGGGTATTTGACCAAGAACATGGTCATGTCTATCCATCCATGTTGCCACTTTTGCTGGCCATCGCTCAAAGACTCGAAATTCCGTATTTCTGCCAACTCGACATTCCGAACAAACCCTCTTTCCACTTTGGGTATCAACCTCCAAGCGAACATGCAACTCGCAAGATTTATTTGGAGAAACACCCGCCAAGAAAGGCAAGGAACGAACCGAAGAACAAAGATCTGTTGCTGTCTGTCCAGAGATTGAACAGACTCTTCTCTTATCAAAAGTTTTAGGCTTTTCAAACCAAGTCGTCTCGCTGCCGATAGCATCGAAGCTGGCCATCAGTATTGGGGCCGCAGCTTCAGCACCCACGAGAGCTGGACTGCCGGAGCCATCAAAATTTCCTACCCAGACACCGATGGTGTAGTCCTTTGTATATCCGATACTCCAGGCATCTTTGTGCCCATAGGACGTTCCCGTTTTCCAAGATATCTTTGGTCTATCCTGAGACCAGTCCCAGACTGCTGACATGGTTGGGCGGGTAAGCTCGGCTAAGGTGTGCGATAAATAATAGCTAGCCTCCTCTGAAAGTAATTTCGAATATTTTGAAACGGCCGAATGTTCAAGAACCCGGTAATTCCCGAACTCTCCTCCATTTGCCAAACCTGCGTAGAGAGTAGCCAATTCTATCAGTGATATTTCTCCACCACCTAAGACCAGAGAAAGGCCGTAGTGTGATTTGTCCTGGTTGATGGAGTTAACACCTGCGTTCACCATGAACTGATGCAATCCGTTTTGGGCGAGGGCAGCATCGAGATTTACAGCGGGCACGTTTAAAGATCTTATCAGAGCTTCCTCGAAACTAACAAGCCCTGAAAAACCACCATCGAAATTTACAGGCTGGTATCCGTTGTAGTCTGCGGGGACATCCTCCAGCATGGATCCCGGTGAAGCCACCCCGTGATCTAAAGCTAGTCCATAGACGAAGGGTTTTAAGGTGCTCCCTGGTGACCGGCTGGCCAATACTCCATCGTTCTGTCCTTCAGATCCCCGGTCAAAGAAATCTAAAGACCCATGCCATGCTCTGATTTTCATAGTGGAGTTCTCTATCACCACCATTGCGGCGTTTCTAACACCTTCTTTTTTCATATGCGATGTATAGCTTTCAAGCAATTGTCCAGTCCTGACCTGCAAACCTAGATCAAGAGTTGACCGCAGTGAAGCGGTGTTGGGACTTTGTGCCCTTAGCATTCGTGAGAAATGAGGAGCTAGGAATGGAAGATCGATTCTCCTGAGAGGTACTTCCTCTTCTTTTGCTCGAAGGATATCATCATCGTCAACCAGTCCCGCATTGGCAATCAGATCCAGGATCGAATTTCTAGCCCTCTTCGCCCTTTCAGGATAAATGTCCGGTCGGCGGAAGTTAGGATTGTTTGGAATTGATGCGAGAAGACTTGCCTCGGCTATTGTCAGGTTCGATGCTGATTTCCCGTAATAAACATAGGAGGCCGCCGAGACTCCAACGATATTTCCACCATATGGAGTCAAATTAAGATAGCGTTCCAATATTTCGTCTTTGGAATAAAACAACTCCAATTGAACGGTGCGAAACGACTCAATCAATTTTGCGCGTAAGGTTCTTGGTCTGGCTTCGATCATGCGTGCAAGCTGCATGGTGATCGTTGATCCCCCTTGCTTGAATTCTTTTGCCTTTGCGTTTACTAGAACGGCCCGAGCGATTGACACCGGGTTGAATCCTGGATGTAGATAGAAATATCGATCCTCATATTCCAACACAGCTGACTTCAAATGGGGCGACATTCGGTCGAGTGACTCATGCATTCGCCACATCTCATCTTCGCTCAGAAATACTCGAAGAATACCTCCTGAAGAAGATCGGACAATTTGAGACGACGAAGGAAATAGCATGTCCTTAGGAAGAGGAAATAGAAACAGCGCTAATACGAATACGCCGATTCCTGACAGCACTATTTTAAAGAGTCTCTTCAAATTACTCTCCGGCTAGTGGTAAAACTTTCATTTTCCCACTCGAGGCTATTGAGTTTATTTCCGGTGCGTACATGGCTTCCGCTCGGACTGGAGGAAGAATAAAGTCTCCAGCAGTGACCGCTCTAACTCCGTAGTACATCTTGTATTCTCTTCCTCCCTCAAGATTTGTGTAGAAAACCATTCGGTCATCGCGGATATCCATGTAGTCTGGAACGAGGACATCTTTCCCGATCCATTTAATGCCTTGACGCGATTCCAATCTAGGATTTTCGATTTCAAGACCCGCCGGGAGCATGTCAACGACGGCAATATTTTCTACGGTCTGGCTCGGTGATTTAATACTTATCTCAGCTATTATCAATTCGCCTTGCTTGATATCTGATCCCTTCAATATTAGAGAGCCAGATTCCGTCAAGTATCTTCGGCGCACAACCAGATCATTGTCCGCTTCGACCACGACGCCGTCCGTTCGAATACCGTTTGCCGTCCACTGGTAGTAGGCCAAACCAGATCCACTCATTTTCAGCTCCACCCTCTTACCTTTCCAATCGTCTGAGTTAACAACAAAGGTGTCCTCCGTAAATCGACCGTGGCTCACTCCATCCACAAGGATCTCTCCGGTATAGTCAGATTTCTCTGTGCCAGAAAAAGTCTTACCCATGGCGATTAAGCTAAATGCTCTCTCTTGAGTATTGGCATTCCTACCCATTCTAGATAGATCCCGGTCTATCTGCTCAACCAATACAGGAATATTTGGATGTTGTGGATCCAAATCTGCCAAGATGTTCAACATGATCGCTTTTGATCTCAGGGGAGATGAGAAATTCCTTCCACTCTCTCGCTTGGATTGGACTTCCAATGAATTCGGGAGAAGATCCAATGCTTTGCGTTTGTTGCCAATTTCCGCAAAGGCACCCGCAAGAAGATATCTTGCATTCAGGTCAAGCTTGTCGAGGTCTATATCGTGCAAATAGTTAATCACACCTCGATCTGGCTTGCCCGCCAAAGCCAAGATGTAGGCAGCGTAGGCCTTTCGATTCAACTCCCAAGCATTTTGCCTAGTGCTTGCCCGAGCAATTGTGCGAAGGGCTGAAAGGGCTGCATTGAAAACGCGATCAGAAACCTCATAGCCTTTCATGCGAGCCTCTACTAGGAAGTGCGTCGCATAGCTCGTGGACCAGTCGTTAGGGTAGGATCCGCCAGGCCAATAGGAGAATGCGCCGCTGGACATTTGCATGGACTCTATCTTAGAAATTCCCTCCTCAATAAAGTAATCGGATGAGTTACCAAGCAAACTTTCTGGATTGATTTCCGAAACAAGTTCCTTGTAGTAAAGAAGAGGAAATACCCTTGAAGTAGTCTGCTCGAGGCAACCGTGTGGATAGCGAAGTAGATAGCTAAGACTTGATGCAAATTTGACACCAGGAAAGCCAGAAATGCTTAGTTGATATTGATCGGAATCAGCGCTGAGATTGCTTGGAATCTCGATTACCAGATCTTCATCTGACTTGATGCTTCCTCTAGCACTTTGAGTGCTAGATGGCGATGCAAACCTAACAGGAATCTGAACACTGGAACTGGATGATTTGCCAGCTCCACTAACCTTCACAGATAAAGCGGCCTCTCCAATTCCGCTGCCCGTCTTGATTGGGACATAGGCGACAGCTTCTCTCTCATTAGTGACTCTAATTTCCTGAGAACTTTGGCCGACTTCGACTGGTCCTGAGCCCTCTACTTCCAATGTGAATGTAGCGTCACTTCCAGTTCCATTGAAAATACTCACAGGCACCATAATCTCATCCTCAGGTGCGAGAAAACGCGGAAAAGTTGGCGTTAAGACAATCTCATCGCGGACAATGGTATCAAACTTGGCACTGCCGAAGTTATCATTATTAAAGGCCACCGCCATGAGCCGAAGAGTACCATTGAACTCTGGAATATCAAGCTCGATCGACGCCTTTCTGGACCGATCTGTTTTCACAAGACCGGACCAAAACGCGACGGGCTTCACTCTTCTGCTGGTTTGCGGTGATAACTGTCGCTTCCTCTTAGCTTCAATGTCACCTGCCGTTGAGAGTAACATGTTGCGAAGCTCCGGCATGATGTAATCGTAGACATCGTAAGTATTGACCTCGAGTCTTCGTTTTCCGTAGTAGTGATCAAGTGGATCTGGCGTCTGAAAATCTGTCAACTGCAGAATTCCTTCGTCCACCGCAGCAATCGCGACATAAGGACTGGAGGCACCTCCATCTACTTTTACATCTATTACCAACTTTTCATTTGGCTTGGTATGAGTCGGAGCATCGAAACTTATTTTCAATTCCTCCCTTTCCCGACTGACCTCCAAAGGAACTATCCCAAATGCCCTCACAGGCGTGTCCTTTTTTAGATCTCTGGTAGATCGTATTAGAGTTGCTGAGATATAAACATTGGGTTTAAAGTTGGCGTCGATATCTATACTAGCCGTCGCAGTGTTCTCTGGAATAGTCAGAATCTGTTGCGAGAGGACCTCGTCTCGCTCAACAGTCAAGATGAGTTTGCCAGGAAAAGGAGAGCGTATCTGGACGATCGCTTTGTCGCCAATAGAATAAATTTCCTTGTCCAGATCGATCTCGACTTTTTCGGGCTCGTCGAGAGACCAAGGAGCGTAGCCCCAACCGCTAGAATAGAAAGTAAACGATGACTGTCCGCCAGTTTGTCCATCCGTAACTGTAACACGATGTTGACCATAGTCTTCAGCTACAAGACTGAACGGACTAGGTGTGGAGTTAGATCGTAATTGAGTTCGACTTATTTCCTTGATTGTCCTTTCAGACTTCCATCGATATCTGCCGTTTACCATTTGGTAAGAGGAATTCCAGTAGAAGCGTTCCAAGACAACACTAAGATTTCGACCAGCAATAGGTACCCCTTCAGTGTCAGTAAGGATGACTTCAAACTCGGTCTCATCTCCTGGTTCAGAGTAGCCCTCCTTAACTTTCCTAATTCCGACATAGCTTTGACTTGGATGTATTATAGCTCCGGAGTAGTCCGTCACACCCCTTCCTCCAGGCTCGAGAACTGTGGAAGAGATCACGGCCCGCACGGACGCCGATGCTTCGATTTTTGAGGGGATTACATATTCCCATGAACCATCACCTTCGGAGTCTAAATTCAAACCGGTCATGATTTGTTCTAATTTTGTAAAGCTGCGGGACGCATCACCAAAACTGAACTTTTGCCACTGCTTGGGTGCAAATGGAAATGCTTCGAGTTCGACTTTTGCATTGGCAAGACGACCAGCAGCAGGCGGACCAAATAAGGTCATTCCGTTCACGTTAATCTTCAGCTTTTCCCCGACCAGGTACTCGTCCTTCTCCGTTGAAACACTCACCTTCATCCGATCAGGAATAAACTCCTCTACCGAAAAGCGAGTTCTGCCAATCTCTTGATCCTCTCCTATCAATAGGGATGCTGTGTAGCGACCAGTTTGATAATAGTCCGGTATTTTTACATCGAAGCTCGAGGCTGCCTGTTCATTCATAGATAGCTTTTGCTCCTCAACCGTTCTTCCATCTGGCCCAAGCACTTTTAATCGAAGTGGGAATTGCTGAGGAACAGAGATGTCCTTCCCTCTGATAATAGATGCCAGATGAGCCGTCTCTCCTGGGCGGTAGATATCCCTCTCTCCAAACAGAAAGGCATCATAACCTGAAAGCAGATGGTCACGTCCATCGACCTCAAACGAGGCCGTCGGAACCTGCCTCTTAGAAAGCTCCAAAAATGAAATATCCTCACCTTTCTCTACACTCAACAAAAACGCTGGGCTCTTAGAATCGTCAAGAATTTCATCGAGAATGGCAAGGCCATTTTCGTCCGTCACACTTTCTCCGAGTAGTTGATTATTTTGACTATAAACTCGAACTGTTGCGCTACTCGTCGGACCGAGACTAATAAGATCTTGAGCCCAAACCCACAAATCTCCTTTTGATTTCTTGGCAATGAGCCCGATGTCTGTTGCCATGACGTAACGTGTTGCCTGAATCCAGCGCTGATCTTTCATACGTGCTGTAATTCGGTAGATGCCCTTGAAATCGGAGTCAAGATAGTCTTCCACAGATATGGGAGTAAGCACCTCATCGTTTAATACGGATTCGATGTTCACATCGAATCGAGCTAGTTCTTCACCATATCGAGGCAAGTTCAGATAGTCGTAATACCAATATTCGCTGTTGGGTGACATCTGTACTTCGTTAGCGAGGTGTACGATGTTGTTTTCAAACACACGATCAACTTCAATACTGACACCTTCAACGTTGACAGAGTTGATACCAACATTGAGATTTCCTCCGCGAGTCAAATAGAATCCATGTCCAAGAAATTCCAACTGGGGATCAATGTCGTTTTCTAAGAAGGAAATGCTTTGGGAAAATTCCTTTTTAAACTCCGTCCCATCGATCGCAAGAATATCTTTTCCGATGGTCAGGTTGTAGGCCTTTGTTGCAAGGAAGGGCCCTCTAAGAAACACTTTTCGATTCTCCACCGAGACAGAGAAGTCGACAGAGGGATCAATAGAAATAGACTTTTGTGCGGCCTCAACCCCAATGGGAATATTGAAATCAATGGCGATTGTACCTTGACCAGGAGCAGATCTAATTGGCTTGACGGAATAGACGCGGAGATCTTCCTGACCCGGAAGAGAAACCGGTCTAACGAACTCTGAAAGCGTACCAAGATCACCACCGATGGGCTTCAATCCCTCCTTGATATGCAACTGGATTTCGCTTTCCTCCTGCCCTCTTTCAACGTCCCTCGCATAAAATTGGAATGATCTAGAAGGGCTCTCGATCTCCATTTCGATTGGATAAGACTTGGAGCCTTTTCGGACTTCGAGTTTGCTCTTCAACTCCTTGGGATCGACTGGATAGTTGAACTCGACGGATGAAACTAGATCCACAGTTTCACTTGAGCTTGGATTATACTCGACGTTCAGAGAAGCGCTAAGCACCTTCACTCGTTGCGTAGAAAATTCAAAGCTTCTGTTTCCAGCAAGTCCAAATTTGGAGTCCTTGAGGAGATCTTTAGAGAGAACGACTTTGTATTGAGTGGACGGCTTGAGTTTGGAATCTGGGAAATAGCGAAGCTTTCGAGAATCGATCCATCTGATCTCGCCTCGAACTTCGGGGTCGAAAGTCACCAGCTTACTTGATAAGATCTTTCCGACAAGAGAATCCTCTATCGCGTCTTTGCTGAAGGTCCATGTAATATTACTACCGGGAAGCATCTCGCCTGTTGGGTGCACATCGACGACTGAGATTTCATCTGTGCTTTCTCCACAAGCAAAAAACAGTGGGATGAAAAACAAAAAGAGGATTCGAGGTAGGCTACTTTTATTAGCTGTCATGAGATATTTCTGCTCTGAAATAGGCTTGGAAATTGAGAGGTGAATCGATAGAATATAGGAAAGCAGAATCGTCCCGAGAAAACTATAACTGATGTATCCAATTCGACTTCTTTTTCTATTCCTATTTCTTGTAACAACTAGCCTAAACGCTCAGGATATTCCTGCTGAATTCGATATTCCCCTCCCTAATATCGAAAGCTACTCTTCAGATATCCCGAGTCCTGAAGACGTACTAGGTCATATAATCGGCTCTAGGCATACGGAGCCCCATCAGATCGTTGAATATGTAAAAGCAGTTACGGCGGCCTCGGATAGAGCTGTCTTTAGATCTCACGGGAAAACACACGAAGGTCGACCTCTCGTTCATGCATTAATATCCTCTCCGGAAAATCTGAGTCGTCTTGATGAAATCAAAGAGACGCATTGGCGCTTGTCAGATGACCCAGCATCTGTTTCAGATGCCGATCTAGAAAGTCTTCCAGCCGTCATTTGGATGGGCTACAGTATCCACGGAAATGAAGCCAGTGGATCCGAGGCCGGTCTATTGGCTCTTTACCATCTAGCGGCAGGCCAAGGTGATTTCATGGATGAGCTCCTCGCCAACACAATCGTTATTCTTGATCCATGTTTCAATCCGGACGGAAGAGACCGCTTCACGGGATGGGTCAACAGAAACCGAGGCCATTCACCAAGCTGGGATTCACAAGACAGGGAGCACAACGAGGCCTGGCCCGGAGGTCGGACGAATCACTATTGGTTCGATTTAAATCGTGATTGGCTACCGGCCCAACACCCAGAATCTCAAGGACGTCTTAGCGTATTCCATGAATGGCGCCCTGTCCTACTGACAGATCATCACGAAATGGGCTCCAACTCTTCGTTCTATTTCATGCCAGGAATCCCCAGTCGAAATAACCCCAATACCGATTTAAGAAATTACGAGCTGACAGGCATGGTAGCAGAGTTTCATGCCGAGCGTCTCGATGCAATCGGTGCTCTCTATTATTCAAAAGAGAGTTTCGATGATTTCTATTATGGCAAGGGTTCGACCTTCCCAGATATCAACGGTGCGGTTGGTATTCTATTTGAGCAGGCCTCTTCCAGAGCATTGTTGCGCGAGACAAGCACAGGAAAAATGGATTATGCCTATGGTATCCGAAACCACTTTTCAACCTCACTCTCTACACTTGACGCTGTTCATGCCCATAGAATAGAACTATTGAAGGCCCACCGAGACTTCTACGCTAAAGCTCAGCAACAGGTGGCAAGTTCAAATTCCGCGGGATGGGTATTTGATGTTGGTGCCGACCGATCAAGGGCTAAGGCCTTTATTGAATTGATGCACCGCCATGACATTCTAGTTCATCGATTGAATGAAGATTTTGGAAAAGGCGACGATTCCTTCAAGAAGACTCGTTCTTTTGTTATCCCGTCGAACCAGCGGCAATCAAGACTCATCAACGCGATGATGGAGCGCGTCACGACCTTTCAAGACTCACTTTTTTATGATGTCTCTACGTGGACATTGCCTCTCGCTTTTGGATTGAGGCATGGCCAACTTTCAAAAGACAAAGGCGCGATCGGCCCTTTAGTGACTCTCGACTTTCTTCAATCAGGGCAGGTTATCGGTGGACCATCGAAATATGGCTACTTGATGGCTTGGGGAGACTACTACGGACCTAAGGTTCTCCACGAACTGCAGAAGCAAAGTGTCTATCCTAGGATGTTGCACGATGCCTTTGAAGCTGCAGTTGATGGATCCTTAGAAAAATTTGGAAAGGGTACTCTTTTCATTCCGGCCAAGAGCGGTTCAAGGACCTCTGGCGATTCAAAGTCTTCGTTGCACGGCCTCGTTGATCGACTTAGCAAGGACTACAATGCCGTTTTCTACGCACTCGATTCCGGATACACGCCTCAAGGACCTGATATGGGCTCGGGAAGCGCAAGTACTCTGCACGAGGCAAAAATAGCTATCATTTCCGGACCAGGTACAAGCTCATATCGCGTTGGCGAAGTCTGGCATTTGCTGAGTGAGAGACTAGGTGTAGCCGTGGCGCTGCTTGATGCGCAGCGTGTCAACAATGCAGACTTGGATAGATATAATACCATGGTCATGCCGGGTGGATCATACGGAGATATCAACAGCGAAAAAATCACCAACTGGGTCAGATCAGGTGGAACACTGGTTGCAACTACTTCCGGAGCAAGCTGGGCCGTTGACAAAGGCCTTGTCGATCTCGAGAAAATATCTACGGATGTCGACTCCCTTTTTGCAGACCTTCCATTTGATAAACTTTCCGCAGCGCGAGGTGCCCAAGTTATTGGAGGAAGCATATTTGAAACGGAGCTCGAAACCTCACATCCTTTAACCTACGGCTATACAAACACAATGCCGGTATTTAGACAGGGAACGACTCTTTATAAGGCATCGGACAAAGCAGGGACCAATGTAGCCGTCTATAGCGATGCCCCACTTCTTAGTGGCTACATCTCTGAAGAAATGCTAGAAAAATTCCCAGGTGCCGCCTCTGTGAATGCCAGTCGCTTAGGACGTGGACGGGTAGTAACCTTCTTTGATAACCCAAATTTTCGAGCATTCTGGTATGGGACGAATGGCATGTTTTTGAATGCCATATTTCTAAGAGAGACTTTCTAGACTCTGAGCCTCTGAGCCAAAAACGGACTTACTCGAGATTATAAATCCTGCGGGCGTTCTTTGTTGTAACAGAGGCGATCTCATCGATAGTTAAATTCTTGACTTCCGCCAACTTCTGTGCGACGAGTGGAAGATAAGATGACTCATTGCGTTTCCCACGATGAGGTACGGGTGCTAAAAACGGTCCATCTGTTTCGAGCACGATATGTTGTAGATCGATGTCGGCCACGGCTTCGGACACTCCGGAATTCTTGAAAGTCAAAGTGCCACCTAGTCCAATCATGAACCCGAGCTCGATCATTCTTTGAGCGTCAGACCCATTGCCAGAAAAACAGTGGAAAATTCCACGCAACTTCTCACCCTCAGAATGTAGAGATTTCTCCTCTTCCAATATCGAAATAAGATCCTCTGTAGACTCTCTGTTATGGAGAATCAAGGGAAGGTCTTTATCAATCGCAAGTCGAATGTGCTTCCGCAAGAAATCTTGCTGTATGGCATCGAATGATCTGTCCCAATAATAATCCAAACCACTTTCTCCAACCGCCACAACATTCTCATGATCGCAATAATCGACGACCTTTTCAAAATCCGACAGTGTCGCCTCCTTAGTGTCGGACGGATGTAATGCCGCCATAGAGTAAAGGCCTTCATGACGAGCGGCTAGATCAACGGCTTCACCAATCGATGAAACATCTATTGCTGGCATAATCATGATTTCTATCCCAGCGTCTTTTGCCCTTTCAATCGTCTCATCTCTGTCACTATCATAGCGTTTGTGATAAAGGTGGACATGAGTATCTATGAACACGTTCGAATTAGTTATTCTTGTCTTACAATAATGAAGCGACCTATTAACGCCCCTTGACTATTCGAGATTCAAATCGAAATAAGAAGAGAGTATTCCTTGTAATACTAGTGATGATCTCCCTCGGTCCTGCGCTGAGGTTCTTTTTGGACTGGCAGGAAATGCGTGGATTCTCCTACGAAGAATTGCCAGAAATAGAAAGCTCCGGCCTCCGTGGATTCGATTGGGTGGTATGGGACGATGTTGATGGACAAATAACTGCGAGTTATGTCTTTCCGCGAAAATTTGGAGATCTGCCGGGAATCGAAGAAGGTGACATCCTCTATCAGTTGAACTATCAGCAGTACTTTCAAGCAGCGACCCTCAACGAAGTAATTCAGAATCTATCGCCGGGAGAAACCGTGACCTATTCGGTTCTTCGAGCTGCAGAAAGCCAGGACATCGACGTAGTTCTCAAGCCTTACCCTACTCTCATGTATCCCTTGAGCGATTTCCTTTGGGGTGCATCAATGTGGGGATTCCTTCTTGCGCTGTTCATTCATCTTATTGCGATTATTCTGGCTACTCCTCTTGCCTTTAAAAGTAGAGGTGGTTGGTATGCCTCTGCCATGGTCTTAGCGTCCGGTGTTTGGATACTTACATCCGTGATTAGAATTGGGATAATTAACTTCGCCCCTTCAGAATTCCTTCTCAACTCGGGAGCCTCGTCAATTTTCAATTCCCTAACGGTGATAGGTTTAGGAGGATGGCTTCTCTTCCCCGCACTTTTGGCAAAAATCGTTCTTCATGACCAGCCTTATCGATCATTGCTTTCTCGTCTTGGCAACATCCTGATATTCCTTCCAGGAGGCATTCTATTCGGTTTAGCCATTATCACCGGAATACTGGGCACTGTAGGACCGATTAGCATAGATCACCTAATCGCTCCGATCTTGTTTTACGTTTGCTCGTACGTAGGCGGATCTTTGCTTGCCTATCTACTTTTCCGTGTGAGCGAGGAGGAAGGTGCATGGAGCAAAGGATGGTCTGTCTTCGTCATCATCATTTCGATTATTGGCGCCATCATCGCGCTTGGAGTTCGACCAATTGTTGACAACATTAGCACAGTGACAACAGCGTGGGTCATACTCATTGTTCAGTTGTTAGGTGTCGCTCCAATTCTTCTGATTTCTTTCGCAACTCTTCGATACGGAAAACTTGGGACGGTCCTGACTCAGGTCACAACACGCCTCACAGCATTTGTCACCATATTTTTTCTATACATAGCATGTCTTTTTCTGTGGCAAAGATATTTTGGATTCGAGCTGATTACTCAAACCATTCTCGGCGCCGTGCTGGCGGTTGGAATGATCCCGGTCTACAATCGAATTGTTTCTCGCATCGAAGGATACATCAGTCAATTTCTTTTTACTCAACGGCAGAAAGGTAGACAGAAGCTCAGTCGATTTAGTAGAGAGATAATAAATATCCCAAGTAAACAAGATCTCGTTGATCGAACAATAATCGAAATTGGAGAATCTCTGAGTGTATCCTCTGCTGTCATATACCTGAAAGATGATCAGGCAGATACTGGCTGGCTGAAAGCCAATTATCGACCTAGCTTTCCATATATCACAGAAGAGATCGTGGAAAGGACCTGGCCCTATTTTGAGAAGTCTCCGGAGCTCTGGGCAAGAAACGGCGAGCTCAACGAAAGTAATATTGATTCAGAGATTTCGAAATTGCTTCAACAGAGTGACGTTCATCTTGCTGTCCCGATCACTGACCAGGATAGCTTAACTGGAATCGTAATCTTGGGAGAAAGAATTAATGGAGCTACAGTGTACAACTTGGAAGATGTTGACCTTTTGCAAACAGTTTCAAATCAAGTGGCAGTCGCGGTGGATAGACAGAGACTTTTTCAAAGAGAAAAAGAGCTTGCTAGACAAACATCACAGGCTGAACTTGCCGCTTTGAGAGCTCAAATAAACCCTCACTTCCTCTTCAATACACTGAACGCGATTTCCTCTTTGATCGAAGAAAAACCAGAGGAAGCTGTCCGCACGGTCGACAATCTTTCAAGTATTTTCAGATACACATTGAACACTGGGGGTGCCGCTTTTGCTTCACTCGAAAACGAAATCCGTCTTGTGAAGAAATACCTCTCGATCGAGAAAGTCAGATTCGGTGATCGCTTGAACGTGACATGGGATCACGAAAAGGAACTAGACTCGGTGATGATACCAGCGCTCGCATTGCAAACAATCGTCGAGAATTCCATCGTTCATGGGATATCAAAAGTTCGGAGTGATGGTCAACTAAAGATTACAACTCGTAAAAGTGTTGACTTTGCTGCGGAATTAATCGTGGAGGACAATGGTCCTGGAATCGCCGAAATCGCAAATCAAGGAGAAGTCAGTGGCAAGCAGAACTTCTTCGGTTTAGGAACCACTAATGTCTTTACAAGATTGAGAGAGCTTTACGGACAGGAGAACTTACTACTTTTCGAAACAGAGCCAGGAAAGGGATGCAAGGTTCGCCTTCTCGTCCCCAGAGAAACGCAAAGTGAAGATTTTGAAACTACAACTCAAGACTAACTAGAGCTATTATGTCAGACCGCGCGATAAAAGTATTCATTGTGGACGATGAGGAACTCGCAAGAAAGAAGGTCAAATCTCTTTTAGCAGACCTTCTCGATAAGGGGAAAGCCGAAATTGTTGGAGAAGCAGTCGATGGTGTGGACGCCTTGGAAAAACTCGAAAAGATAAAGCCGGATCTACTCTTTCTCGATGTGCAGATGCCGGGTCATGATGGTTTTGAAGTACTGGAGAGATTACCGGCAGAGAATCGACCCATTGTAGTTTTCACTACGGCCTTTGATCAATACGCAGTTAAAGCATTTGAAGAAAATGCCATTGACTATTTATTGAAGCCGATCGAGAAAGACCGATTTGAACGGGCTTTTGCAAAAGCCGAATCTGCGGTTTCTACAGCGGTTAGTAGTGACGAAAAAATGGCTAACCTCTTGGAGTGGTTGGATGCGCAAGAAAGCACAACCCAAGCAAGCTCCGATCAAATCCTAAGTCAAGTATCCGTCCCTTACAGGGATAGGATCCTAGTAATCTCGGTGGAGGACATTGAAGCCGTAGAAGTAAAGGAAAGTATCACTCGCCTCAATGTAAAAGAGCACAACCGCGAACTAGGCGATACGTCTAAATCCTACATCGTTAGTCAGACACTCGAGCAGTGGCAAAGCAGGCTGGACCCAAAGCATTTCATGCGGATTCATCGCTCCGCAATTGTCCGAGTTGATGCCATCAAGGAATTGATTCCTTGGTTCAGCGGTCGCTATAAAGTTGTGACTAAGACGGGTTACGAATTGATGGCAAGTCGAGAGAGATCCAAAGAACTAAAAAGAAAATTAGCTGTCTAGTTATCTACTAGCCTATAGTCATGGTTTTGACTATTTCCTTGTCACCAAATCGCAATTGATAGAGATAGAGCCCAGCCGGATAGTTCGCATCCAATACAACTTTGTGCTCACCTTTGGAAAGGCTAGCATCTATCACAAGCTCTAGAACTTGGCCTAGAACATTCGACACCGTCAGTGACACATGTCCAGGCTCTGGTATATTAAACTCGATGGCAGTTAAGTCATAGAATGGATTGGGATAGTTCTCACCGACCCAAAACTCTTCGCTTGGCAATTCATCGTCAGTTGAGGTCGGGGATACAACCGTATAGACAACCCAAGCTCTCGACGTCAAACTTGCGTCAGAAATTTCGTACTGCAGCGAGTCCGTACCAACAAAGAAATCTTTTGGAGTATAGACGATACTATCCGTGCCAAGAATACTTGCAGTTCCGTTGCTAGGGCCGGTTGTAATCGAGTCAAGAGAGATTGTGTCACCGTTAGGATCGGAGTCGTTGTTAAGTACGTCTACCGTAACGGCCTCGCGGGCATCCGTAGTTGCAGAATCATTGTTTGCAACCGGTCCCTGGTTAGCCACTCCCGTGACATTCAGAATAATCGGTTCCGAGAATATGACAAGTGCCGCTGCCGCAGAATTTCGTGTTCGAAGTTCGTAGGTACCGGCGTCATCGGCATCGACACTACTGAGACTTAATGTATTACTGGTCGCCCCTGTCACCTCTGTTCCATTCAGAAACCATTGATAGCTATTTCCATTTCCCGCTACTGTTAAACTAACCGTCCAGGACTCGCCAGCATTTTTGTTAATCGTCCCGGGTCCCGGAATCTTGGCCTGAGGTGAATAGTTATTCAGAGAGTCGGCCACGAGATTCCCAACGAGATCGTCAAACTGGAAATTATTGTTTTCAATAGACAGAACCCTCATCGCTTGCATTCCGGCAAGACTCGGCAGATCCGTCAATCGGTTGTTATTCAAACGAAGCCGCGTCAAATGTGTCAAACTAGACAGTGAACTCGGAAGACTCGTAAACTGATTATTCTCAGCAAGCAATCTTCGCAACTCACTAGCATTTCCGATATCTGCTGGCAAAGCATCTAGTTGATTGAATCCAATCTCTAAGATTCTCAATAGTGGAAGTTGGGCGATTGAAGAAGGCAGTGAACCCGTTAGTTGGTTGTTATCAAGATTTAACTGTGTCAATGAACTGAGCCCTCCTAGCGAGGAAGGAATCGTCCCCGTAAGCTGGTTATTATCGACGTCCAATTCAATCAGCAAATTTAAATTGCCAAGTTGGGGTGGGATAGATCCCGTCAACATGTTTCCATCAAGTTCGAGCTGCAAGAGTGTCGTTACGTTTCCAAGACCAGAAGGAATTTGACCCGTCAACTGATTATCATCCAAAAACAATATTTCAAGTTTTGTAGCATTCGAGAGGCTTGCTGGGACTTCACCCGTCAAATTATTGAAGCTCAAGTCCAACTCCTTAAGAGAGGGCATATTGCCAATATCAGCTGGAATATCGCCACTCAGATTACTCGAGGAAAGATACAGTCTAGAGAGAAGCGTCAGATTCGTAACCGAATTCGGAATAGAGCCCGAAAGATTATTCTCACTAAGGTCCAATCTGGTCAGAAGGGTAAGGTTGTCAATATTTGTAGGTATGACACCTGTCAAATTATTTCTACCAAGAAGCAGTCTCTTGAGAGAGGGAGCATTGACGATGTCTCCAGGAATATTGCCACTTAACTGATTTCCTCTCAAATCAAGGCGGACTAAAGTACTCAATGATGATAGACCATTCGGAATTCCACCAGTTAAATTATTGTCATCCATGTAGAGCTCCTGGAGACTAAGCAATTGAGTAAAGCTTTCGGGAATTGAGCCACTGAAGCTGTTATCCGAAACATCCAAGGTTATCAAATTTGTAAGATCACCTAGTTCCTGTGGGATTGATCCTGTAAGGAAATTGCTATCCAAATCAAGATTCTTCAGTTTAACCAGGTTAGCAATGCTAGTCGGAATAGAGCCGGTTAATTCATTATTGTCTAGCTCAACGGACTCGAGTTTATCGAGAGCGGTCAGAAAAGCCGGAAAGCTCCCAGTGAACTGGTTGTTGTCCAAATCCATCTGAATCAGATTTGTGAGATTGGACATTGTCGCTGGAAGCTCTCCCCCAATGGCATTGTTGTCCATTTCCAGAATCTGAAGTAGACTCATGTTGCCAATTGAGTCTGATAAAGTGCCAGAAAGATTGTTGAGTCCCAGATCAATTGCAGCGACCCTAGCACTCACGACCGTAATCCCTTTCCAGTTTTTCACTTCAGCGCTTAGCCAGCCAGTCTTGTCTGTCCAGTTTCCGCCATTGGCAGAATTGTACAAATCAACGAGTGCGAGAGAATCTTGTGTGTTGACAGCTTGAGCGGATACCTGCGTACTCACAAAGAGTAGAGCTACTGTCGATAAGAATACCTTAAACATGCTAATAATGGCGTGTCTTGAATTATGAGTGGGAATTATTTCCTACTTGGATAAGAAGTAAGATGATACGATCTTGTTTCTTTAGCACTGGAATAGTGCCAATTATTCCCGATGTGTTAGAAAATGGTCTAGATGCTGTACGATCTGATGTCGCAAAATGATCAAGCACCCAAGCATTCTTACCTCTAAACCTTGCTTTAGTCAATATGTCACACTCCGCCAAGTGGATTGCGATACTTCTGGTATTCGCATACCTCGTCATACTATTTCTACCTGCCGACTATGAAGTCCAGAGAACCATCACAATAAACGCACCTGTTGAGTATGTATTTAGCAACGTGAGCACATTTCCCATGTGGTCAAAATGGTCGACTTGGGCTCAAAAAGATCCATACATGGTCAACAATTACCGAGGTCAATCTGAAGGGGTCGGACAAATCTACGAATGGAAAAGCGAACACCCGGACCTAGGAAGTGGACGTCAAGAAATAATCCGGATTATTGATAACCGGCAAGTAAAAACGGCTCTCGATTTTGGCTTTCTTGGCCAGAGTGAGTCTGACATTCTCCTTCAATCTACGGACAGCCGCACGATCGTAAAATGGAGATTTACCCCAAAATATAGCCTAAACCCTGTCCCAAGACTCTTCGGCATTCTCTCCGATATGGAGTCCTATATAGGACCGGACTTTGAAGATGGGTTGGAAAATTTGAAGGCAATAAGCGAGAACGATTACCTTGAGAGCGACAAAGAGCGGGTTAATAAAATTGCTCTCTTTAAGGCTCAAGCCATGACAGAGTCAGAGAATTAGAAAGAAGCTGTGCGTATAATGAGGGCCATCAAACCCCGATAAATTTGATCGACCCCGAAAATCATTTTGCACTTCTGGCTGTGTTATCCTTGGTCACCGCCCTTGGTCTCCTGGGTGAGGAGAGAAGGTGGTTCGGCAAGGTTGCCGGTGCCCTTTTTATCATTGCCGCAATGGCTTTTCTCGCGAACCTAGGATTGGTCCCCAGTGCAGCGACGCAGGACGTACCGTTTTACGGAGTCGTTTTCGACTTCTTTGTGCCGCTCGCCATACCGTTGCTACTCTTCGGAGCTAATCTCAAGAGCCTATTTTCTGAATCAAGACGTCTCGTTATTATTTTCCTATTGGGTACGGTTGGAGTATTACTCGGTGCGGCAATCTCCTTCTTCTTATTCGACCTTGGTCCCAATACCAACAAGGTTGTCGGTGTATTCGCCGCCACCCTCATTGGAGGTAGTGTAAACTTCGTTGCAACCGCGGAGACTTTGGGTTTTTCGTCAGATCCGCTTTTTGCTACGGCTGCTGCAGTCGACAATCTTTTCGCAAACGGATACATCTTTCTTCTCTTTCTACTCCCTTCGATCCAATCCTTACGATCAAGATTCGTCGCGGCGCCAGTCGAGGAACAATCCACAAGGAATAATCAAACAGAGATCAAGACAAAGGAAGACTCCTTTCTACTGAAACTCGGACTTGCCTTTGCTATCGCAGCTGTTATCTGTTGGTTGGGACAATGGCTCGGTTCAGGAATTCAATCTTTGACTGCTTCGAGTTTGAACTTGGAGATATTGGTTTCAACTGTCCTGATCCTCGTTGTAGCAAATATCCCCTTATTCAATCTCTCGAAATTAGAAGACATTGCATTTTCAGCGGGAATGCTCCTCCTGCTTGTTTTCCTCGGAGTTATTGGAACAGCCGTGTCGCTAAAAGTGGTCTTTGAGGCAGGGCCTGCAGTCATGTACATCTGTATCACGACGATTAGCATACATCTCATTTTCACCTTGTTAAGTGCTCGACTTCTTAATATTTCCCTCGAGGAGGTTCTAATCTCATCAGCAGCTAATACGGCCGGACCATCAATATCTGCTCCCCTCGCTGCCACCATTGGACTCAAGCATTTGGTCAGTTCTGCGGTTCTTCTCGGGGTCTTAGGATATGCTTTGGGCACTTTTCTTGGAGTCGGCCTCGCTCAACTTCTTTCGCTCCTCTAACCCTTCGAGACATGTTTCGAAACTATTGACTTTAGAGCTTGTCATTCCCTGAGTCCTATTTTATTCCCATTTGTTACCATTGATGAAAGGAGTAGCGTCTTATTATTATGCATCACAGCCAAGCAATAACACTTATTTATGAGATCATTTATACAATCAACTCTTTGCCTAGTAATTATTCTCTCAGGCTCGCTACCGATGTATTCCCAAGACTTGAAATTGGAGGACATTGAAACTGGCCCGCAGCTTTCCACCTCTTCCATTATTGGAATTCCTAGCGATTGTGTTGATGGCATGGCAGATGTATTCGAGTGCAGCAATGTCGATCTCATCTCGTTCTTAAGTCTTGGTGATATTGCTGGACTCGATGCTGCAGATGACGTCCAAACTAACAGCTTGAACGACATCTGGGCTTGGGAAGACCCGACAAACAATGATCGATATGCAATAGTTGGACGCAACGACGGAACATCATTTGTTCGAATGACCGATCCTGAAAACCCCGTTTATGTTGCTGACCTCCCTCTTCTTCCAAGCGCTCGCCCTAATGTTTGGAGAGATATTAAGGTGTACAAAGATCACGCGTTTGTTGTAGCCGATGGTGCTGATTCCGCCGGTGTACAAATCTTCGACCTTAGGCAGCTTAGAGATTTGACTGGCGATCCTGTTGTCGTGCAATCCGTCGCTGTTGTTGATACGGTGACAAGTGCACACAACATCGTGATAAACGAAGAATCAGGATTTGCCTACGTCGTCGGAAGTAATCTCTGCGGACGAGCAATTTATATGCTGAACATTGATGACCCTGCCAATCCTGTGGATGCCGGATGCGCCGTAGCTCCAAACACGGGACGTGCGAATACGGGGTACGTTCACGATGCACATTGTTTAAATTATTCGGGTCCAGACACGGAGCATGATGGCAAAGAGATTTGCTTCTCTGCAAACGAAACAGATATCGCAATTATGGATGTCACCGACAAATCAGATCCCGTCGTTTTGTCAACGGCTAGCTATCCAAATGCATCCTATATCCATCAAGGTTGGGTCAACGATTCTCACTCCCATTTCGTTATCAACGACGAACTTGATGAAAGAAATATTGGAAATAATACCACGACACACTTTTGGAATGTTATGGATCTCGATGATCCCATCCTGGAGACATCATTCGTCTCAGACTTAGCAGTGATCGACCACAACCTTTACATAAAGGGAGATCTTGTCTATCAATCAAATTACGAGGCTGGTCTTCGGATATTGAACATCAGTGACATAAGCAATCCCAAAGAAGTTGGATTTTTTGATACTTTTCCACTGTCAAATCTACCCAGATTTAACGGTACTTGGTCAAATTTTCCGTTTTTTGACGATGACTTGGTTGTCGTTTCAGACCAGTCTGGTGGATTGTTTATTTTAAGGGCCTCTCCTCCTCTTTTGACAACAACTGACGAAGAAACGCCACAATCAAGGTCACGGAGTCTGACAGTTTACCCTAACCCATTTGTCGAAAACGTTGAGCTAAAACTTCCTGATGGCTTGGAAGGAAACGCCAGTCTAAACTTAGTAGACATCAATGGCAGAAACGTTTTTCAAAAGGTGATTCAGTCTCTAGCTTCAGACTCCCGTATTCATTTGGATCTCAGCTCTCTAGCAGCCGGAAACTACTTGTTGAGATTGGAGACCAACAATCAAATCTACACTTCGAAACTGGTCAAGAACTAGAAACAACACTTCTTCATGGAGCGGTTCGAGGATTATCGAACTTCTCCATTAACGAGACCGATTGAAAATCGCCCTCCATTGACCTCTTCCATCAATCCGTTTAAGTAGAGACGATCGAATTTCTCGACTCTGAGATGATGCGATCCTTGCAGAATCGATTCGTCTATTTGCAGTACCATCGAATCTAATGCAAAACTCCATGTCCCTGAAATTTCGAGATCGATGGTCTCACCATCTCGCCAGATCGGGTCAGGCTGTTTGAGCGTCATCGAGAAATTCTGAAGGTCGACAATTGTCATGGTCATCTCTGCCTGATCACTGTAAATGAAATCTGAGCTTGAAGCGGGGGCCCAAGCCAGCTGGTTCTCAGAGAACCAGAGTCCGATGAGATCTTCTGGAGAGACGGTATTGACTAGATCAGAGAAAAGGAGTATTGAAGACGATGTCGAGAGAACTCCTAATCCTCCCTCAACATTAGAATAGATTGGTACAGGCTCAGCGAAGGGGTTGTCATCCGAGCCATTTTGCAGATCAATCGTCCTTCGATATCTAAAGAATGCCTCAGAGACTTTTGCCAGCCGCACTTCAAGCTCATAAGATGAATAGTGATTCCTGATATCGAGATTGACATCAACCTTTTGGCCGTCGATGAAGTCGTCGCCGAAAACAAGAACGTTATAGAAATCTGATTCAGCGTCATCTAGCCCGGCATCAAACCTACTTGCACCGTTAATACGAAATCCCAACCCTTCCCTCGTACCATCTCCTTGAATAGCATTTACAAGTATAGCATAGTAGTCTTTCTCTTCTTTCGTCTGGTCATCGAAAGAAAAGCTTACACGAAGATCGAAATCTTCACCTCGCCCCTCGGAAGAAATTACTTCGCCTACAAGAGTTGGCGAATACGGAAGAGTATCACTGACCTTAAGGGTTTCGAAACCGGGAGCGCTTACCTCAAAGTCCACTACACTGCCAGGACCCGGTGGTGACACTGTAGAGTTGTAGACACCATTGGCCTCGTGAGTTAAGGCCGCATAGTCGAGACCATTGACTTTTACGAGTATGATAGCATTCTTGACGACATCGTCTTCGAAAGGATTCTCCTGATTCGATCCAAAATCGTAGAACTTGTCCTTATCTAAAATCGATCGGGACTTACTTAAAAAGACATTCCAATCCGTGTTTGCTTCGACTCGTGCATTAAGTACTAATACCGGTGTGTGCTCAGGTAAATCGATTTCAATAACTTGATCGAGCGAATCGCATCCGGCGAAAGCGAACATCACGATGAGAAGAAGCCTATTAATTTTCATATTCATTTTAGAAACTTCGTCGATAAGTGATGGAAGGAATCACGGGAAATAGACTTATCTGGCGAAGGACCGTTTTAGACTCGAATTGATTGGTTTCAGGATCGTAGCTACCCTGTTCATCGAAATTTACAAAGAAGGGATTGCGTCTATTGTAAGCATTGTAAACTCCGACAGAAATCACTCTCTCGCCCCTAGAGGTCTTCTTCCTAAAGTTGAGCGCCGCATCTAACCGATGATAGGCGGCCATTCTAAATCCATTGCGGCTATCGTAATAGTCAACCGGCTCTATAAAGCTTCTGAAAAGATCATTGCTGTCAAATACCCCGTCCTGACTTGCAAGGAAAGCACCAACAGGAAGGGTCAGGGCTGATCCGGTTCCAAATACCCAGGTCAATG
Organism: Rhodothermales bacterium; assembly: GCA_965250215.1. GTDB lineage: Bacteria > Bacteroidota > Rhodothermia > Rhodothermales > DATKEJ01 > CBDFNN01. Next base: position 2,934,935 of record CBDFNN010000004.1, read on the forward strand.
AGAAATCTCGATGCTCTCCCCATTTTCGATTGTAGACCAAACTGAGATCGTGTCTCCTATCGTATCGATACGGAAATCTCTTACCAAAATTCAGGCCATCAAATTGACGATCTGACCACGACAAGGTATAGCCAATCCATCCCGTAGTCCGGCCAGTATTTTTTCGCAGGAGAAACTCGACACCGTATGACCTACCATCCCCGACCTCAATTTTGTCTTGCCAATTTTCGTTGAGGGATATGAAGCTCGCGCCCTCTCGGTACTCTATTAGATTGGTCATCGACTTGTAATAGCCCTCTACGCTGAATTCTATATCATTTCTTCCGATGAGTTGTGAGTACCCTAGTGCACCTTGATATGATTTCTGTGGTTTCACTCTACTAGTCGACGGCAACCATAAATCAGTTGGTAATCCAACGCCGCTATTAGAAAGCAAATGCAGGTATTGCGTCATCTGTACGAAAGATGCTTTTACCGACGAGCGATCTGTCAAAAGAACTCTTGCAGAAAGCCGTGGCTCAATAGAAAAATAACTACTCCCTTCAACATTGAACATCGAACCGTGAGCGCCGAGGTTCATCTTCAAGCGCCGGCCCATTATGAAGTCATCTTCGATGTAAGCGAAACTCTCCTGCGCGAAGGTGATGCCAGAGGGAGTGATCAGCGTATCCAGATCTATGACATTGCTGTTTTCAACCTTTGCCTGAAATGCGCCTGGGCTAAATCGATGCCTCGTTATTCCTAAACCGAATTTGATATAGTGTGCTGGGTTCGGGATCCAGTCCAAATCAACTTTCCCATTAATGTCTCGAATACCAGAGTCGTATTTCAACAGGAAGCGATCAATCTCATCCGTGCTATTGGACGTTCTTCTTTCTTCCTCGTCTGCCTCTATTACAAATCGGTAATTACTAAACATGAAAGTTGTATTTGCGAACAATCTCTTGTTCACTAACCAATTCCATCTCAGAGTCGAAGTCAGATTTCCCCACTCCAACCCTCCGCTACTTTTCGTCGAATAGCTTTCTCCCCCGCCATCGAATGAGTCCGCATAGTCAAAATAGAAACGATCATTGCCACCGTAGAATGAAAGGAAGACTCGGTGCTTGTTTGAGAAGGTGTGATTGACTTTTGCGTTCAGGTCGTAGAAGTAGTAGCCGCCGGTCTCGTCTTCTTCTGATTGTCTTGCGATAATCGGTCGGGCAAGAAGATCGAGATAGGTCCTTCGACCGGAGACGATGAATGAAGTCTTGCCCTTATTTAGAGGACCCTCGAGACTCAACTTTGAGGCGACGATACTGACCGAGCCTTCCCCATGAAATTCGTTGAGATTACCCTCCTTCATGTTGATGTCCAACACAGAAGAAAGCCGCCCACCATATCGAGCTGGAAAGCCACCCTTTACAAGCTGTACATTTCGAATGGCATCGGCATTGAAAACCGAGAAGAATCCAAATAGATGGGATGCGTTGTACACCGGTGCACCATCCAATAGGATGAGATTCTGATCAGGTCCTCCTCCTCTGACATACATACCTGAAGATCCTTCGCTTCCTGACTGGACACCCGGCAATAGCTGCAGCGCCTTAACTACATCGACCTCCCCAAGCAGTGCGGGCAGGGCCTTAATTTGAGCCACTGGCACAGAGATCGTGCCCATCCTCGTTGACTCGACGGCCTCGTCTTCCCTCTTATCAACAACTTCAATTTCTGCAAGACTTTCACTTTCCTGGCTTAGTCCGATGTTCAATTCGAGATCGCCGTTGAGGCTCACATCAAGCTGTTGCGTCTGATATCCGATATAGCTTACCCGAAGAACGTGTTGTCCCTCCGACAAAGTTAGACTATAAAATCCGTATACGTTTGACGACGTGCCTAATTCAAGCGCCGCGACATAGATGTTTGCCCCGATAAGTTTTTCACCCGAATCTACATCGTACAAATATCCACTGATAGTAGATTGAACCCCTTGACTGTAGATCGGGAGAAGGGCTCCAAAAAGTAGACAGAAGATGATGATGAGTTTTCTTGCCACGCTTTCTCTTTAGTAGATGATGAATTCTTCATCTTCAAATATTAGGCCAGCCGTTAATTTGGGCCGATCAGTAACTAAATGGAGATGAATCGACAATATCAGATGCTGACCTGTATACTCGATGGGACGGAAACGACCTCATTTGCTGACAAGTCGAAAGGACCGATGCGGATAAACGAAGTACCGCTATAAAATCGATCGTCTCCTTCGATACGATTATTTTACCTCGAGAACGGCCTGTAATTCTCGGTAATCTGTTCCAATATCGATTTTATCATGATCCATTTCTTTCAGTGATTCTAGACCCTCATGATTCAATTCGATTCCTAGTGCATTTTTGATTGCCTCAGGAAATTTCGCGGGGTGAGCTGTCGCGAGACAGACCCTAGGAGTATCACGACTTTTTTCCTCTAAGGCAGCCAAAGCAATCGCCGTGTGGGGATCTGCTACGTAATTAAAACGCTCGTGGAAATAGCGCATGGATCTGATTGTCTCATTATCACTTTTCCAGGTAGCACTTACTTTATCCTTTAGCTGGGACATAGTGAACAAGGTCGTCAGTCGCTCCAAGTTGCTGGGGATACTCACATCCATCGCATTGGCGAGCGTCTTCGTGGTCTCGCTTGAGATATTCTGCCCCGCCAAATACTGAACCATCGAATTGTTGGCATTGTGAGCTGCGACAAAATCAATTTTTCTTCCAATCGATTCAGCAGCCAAGAGGCCGGCCGTCAGGTTGCCTAAATTACCGCAGGGAACAGCCACGGTGAGGTCTGTGCCGCCAAGTTGAGCGAATATCGAATAATAGTAAATGGTCTGAGGAATGAGTCGACCAATGTTGATCGAATTTGCGGAACTGAGATTGTATTGATCAAACTTTTTGTCAGTAAATGCCTTTTTAACCATTCTTTGACAGTCATCGAAGCTGCCATCTACACGACAAGTCTTCAAGCCTTTTCGCCTGGAGGTAAGCTGCATTTCCTGGATGGGACTTACTCCATTTTTGGGATATAAAATGACTACATCGATGTTCTCTAGATATGAAAAGGCGTCTGCTACGGCGCTTCCAGTATCTCCAGATGTGGCAACCAATATGGTCAGTTTCTCACCCAATTTGACAAGCGCATGCTCCATCAAACCAGCCATGCATCTAGCAGCTATATCCTTGAAGGACAGAGTTGGCCCATGGAATAGCTCCAAAACATAGAGACCGTCTTCCGACAACTGCTGCAGGGGAATGGGGAAATTCAAAGCCTTATCACAAATAGCATCAAAATCCTGCCTCTCATACTCATCCCCAAGCCAAGCTTCGAATATTTCTGAACCAAGAGATTTGAGACTCGACGATTTCAAGCTTTCTAGCATCACGCTTGGAATTTCCTTTGGTATGTAGAGACCTCCACTCGGAGCGAGCCCACGAATCAAAGCTTCTCGAAAGTTGGCCGATTCCCGTTTATCTCGAGTACTGGTTAAGAGCATTTCATTCCTAATGCTAAGTACATAATTCCGCTCCTCGAGTGTCGAGACTTGACATCATTATTTGAGACGTCATTCCATTTGACTCAGCGGCGCTTTGCATAGCTGCACTTATTTCTTCAGCATGGTCAAGATTCTTTGCCAAGCTGAATATGGCAGGGCCCGAACCCGACAAGGCGCAGCCGAAGGCTCCGGCTTGAAGTGCTCCCTCTCGTATATCCTTGAAACCGGGGATTAGTTTAGTTCGTCTTGGTTCGACGAATCGGTCCGACATGATCATCTGACCAACTAGATTCCAGTCGCTCGAAACTAGGCCCGATATTAACCTCGCTAGATCTGAGGCATTATTGATAGCGTCGCGAAACGGAACCTGCTCTGGTAAAATTTTTCGTGCTTCGGAAGTTTTGATCAACAAGTCTGGTAGCAGCAGAACGACGACCGGAAAGTCCTTGGCCTCGATCTTCACGAAGCTCTCTGCTTGATGTGCGGAAACGACAATTATACCACCCATCAGGGCCGGCAAAGCATTATCTCCATGTCGTGCCTTTGATGCTACGAATTCTCCAGCCAGAACTGCCTCAACTAGATTCTCTTTTGCTAGCGGAATGTCCAACAAGGCATTGCATGCAATCGTCGCTGCAGCTGCGCTTGAGGCCGACCCTCCAATTCCCGAACCGAGAGGTATCCCCTTTATGATTTCTAACTCAACTCCGAAATCAGCCTGAGTCTGATCAAGTAGGGCGAGCACCGACGCCGAGGCGCAATTCTCGTTCGGCACTCTAGAAAGCTCTTCTTTGCATTTCGAAATTGAGACGATCTCAACTCCTCTTGCCTTTCGACGTCTAGCAACGACGGTATCAAAAAAACCGCTGATGGCTAATCCAAGTGAATCAAATCCTGGTCCGAGATTCGATAGGGACGCGGGCGCTTTTGCAATTGCCTCCATAGCATTTCTATAGCAAAGACCTCTAGTTCCAGAGGCTCAGTATTTAAAGGGCTCCTCCTTTTTCTCCGATAATGAGGAAGGATCCATCAACCTCCTTTACTGAGAGCTCCAGCCACACTCGGCCGGACGCATCGTTCTCGCCATCGCTGAGCTGATAAGAGTAGTTAAATCGTGCCGTATATTCGTCCGAATTTCCAAGCCGCTGGACCGTAACGTCAGTCAGTCGATTGTGATTTCTGGATGGCCAGTTTTTGAAGTATTCCTGCTTGTCTTTGCGAATACGTGCTTTACCAATGTTACCGGATTGATTGTATCGAACGCGACTGTCATACAAACCCATAATGGCGTCCAGATTGTCCCCTTCTTGCAAATCTAAATAACTAGTGACAAGATTGGTCAGATCTGGAAGCGGCGTCGTCGTGACTCTAGGCGATTCGGGCTCCACGGTTTTCGCAGCGTCTGCATCCTTTTTATCTACAACTACAACAGGTGAACTAGGATTTTCTACTGTTTCTGGGGCACTCGTTTGAATAGGAGGCAGAGCTGATTCCAATCCGTTCGAGTTCAGAATAGGTGCAGCCAATTTGAACGCTCCTCTTTCTTTCTCTCCAACAATTACGTGATAGACTGGACGCTGACTTTCGAACATCAATCTAATCTTACGATTGAGTCTCACCGATGTAATTTTCCGCAATGGGGAATTCGAATCTTCTGCCTTATATACGTAGCTCAAGAAACGAACAGCATCGTCCGCAGACATCGTTGTCATCCCTGCATTTCCTCCGCAGATACCAAGGGTTTGGAGATTACCTTCATTGCCTAAATATCCTTCCTCTGCTGGAGCTGTGCAAAGGACCAAGCTTGTCGAATCCAAGTTCGCTATTGACCCATACTTCTCAAGATCTCTAGAGCTAGCAGTGGAGGTCCCTGTTTCAGTTCTCTCCAACTGAGCTCTAAAAAACTGATCCTCACTCGCTCTTTTTAGTTTTTCATATTCTGCGAAAGTCGTTAGAAGATCCGTGGTCCCGTTTAAACTGACCATTCTAGATACGATTTCGTCTACAAACTCATCAGACATCGCCGAACTTGGATCCAAAAGAGCATCTGCCATCTCTTGGCCTGTGTCGCCATCACCGCATGAAACGATGAGAGATAAGAAAAGAATAGGTAAGTACTTTTGAGCTTGCATTTATTTTGGTCAGTGCATCGAAATCGATTCAACTAGACGCCAGCCCATCATGCTCGTTCCCTCAGCTCACTCTATCGAAAACAACTATACCTGGTGACTTAGGTCTATTCGACTGCTCAATATTAAAAGATCGTACTATCATTGGATCAGTACCACCTGCGAATGATAGTACGGCATCTGCCTCCTCACGTCCTCCGAGATGTTCAGTGTAGTAGACGACAACAACTCTCCCACCGGGATTCAATAGGTCAATAATCGACTCCAAAGCTTGGATCGTAGTTTTCGCATTTGTTTCGTTTTCTGCACTTCCTCCAGGGAAATATCCCAGATTGAAAATAGAAGCCGATATATCATCTTGAACAATTTCTTCGAGGCGAGAATGACAAGTATGGAAAAGCTTTACAATATCTCGAAGTCCCTCTTTATGTAAAATTTTCCTGCAAGCCAGGATGGACTCCAGGGATGAATCAAAACTATAAACCCTTCCTTGATCACCAACAATCTTGGCTAGGAAAACGGTGTCTCTTCCCTTGCCTGCCGTTGCATCAACAACATGGTCTCCCTGAACAACGACTTCGGCCAACAATTCGTGACTTAGTCGAACTATATTGCTATCTCGAAAAAGACTCATCGTTTTTGGGAAAATTCCATTCGTATTCCCGACCTTCCTTTTGAATCATTAAAGTCCACTCTATCAAATCTAATGTCCGCTCGAATCCAAACAAAAATTGAATTTGGAAAGCTAATTTCGCTTAACGCCCATCTCACCGAGCTCGGGCTTGGTAAGCAGAGATGTGTTGTCATTTCAGACACCAACGTTTGGCCAATTTACAGTAGTAAATTCGAAGCCGCTATGGGGGAGATTGAAATCCTTCCTTTTATTATTCCTGCAGGCGAAGGATCGAAGTCTCCAACTCAATATTGGAAGCTGATAGACGAACTACTTGATCTTCCCATTGACCGAACTACACCGATTATTGCCTTCGGTGGAGGTGTTGTTGGAGACCTTTCAGGCTTTGTATCAGCAAGCATTTTCCGGGGTGTCCCATTCGTCCAAGTACCCACAACTTTAATAGCGCAGGTAGACAGTGCCATTGGAGGGAAAACAGGTATAAATCACTCAAGCGGGAAAAATTTGATCGGTGCTTTCTATGCAGCCACATTGATCCTGATCGACATCGAGTTGCTAAATACACTACCATTGAGAGAGGCAAGAAATGGCCTTGCTGAAGTCATAAAAGCAGGATTTATTAAGGACGAAGCATTGATTGGATACATATCGAGTAACCGCTCAAGCATTCTGGCTCTCGAGGAGGAAGCCATGAGTCACATCGTACAGGGGGCAGCCCAAATAAAATTGGACCTTGTTGAAGACGATGAATTTGAGTCTGGGCTAAGGGCTATTTTAAATTTTGGACACACCTTCGGGCATGCCATCGAGAACACCTTAGGCTATGGGGAGATCGGACACGGCGAAGCAGTAGGAATTGGAATGATGGCCGCTTTGAAACTATCGGAAAAAATACACCCAGAGCTAGATTTTTCCGGTGAGATTAAGTTGGTACAAGAATTGATAGCACCTAGACCAATCGAAAATCTCGACGCGGCCCTGATGAGCAAAGCCTTCTTAAGAGACAAAAAGCGGAGCCATGGCAGAAATAGATTTATCTTATTAAATGCTTTAGGAAGTGCAGAAATTAGATCAGATATAGATCAAGATCTTGCCAATGAATGTCTAAAAGAGGTCCTAGACACGATCTCAAAATAACGCAAGTCTCGTTCTATATTGCGGCACAATAGGCACCCTTTGTCGTCTAAATCGGACTCTACTCCTCGACTATCAAATTACAAAGACTTAACTGTGGCCATTCGCGATAAATCAAAGCGAATTTATAGGGCTCTTGGGGGCCTCTTTGTAATTCTGGCATTAGTGCTAATTCTTCTCACCAAAACAGATGTTGGAAGATCTGCTTTAGCTCGGCAAATCGAAAGTAAATTCAACTCTAAATTCCAGGGGAGTCTCAAAATTGAGAAGCTTGACGGAAATTTGATGCGAGACTTATTCGCATCAGGGATAAGCGTATCCGATTCTTCAGGCCAAAAACTTATTGAAGTTGACTCTGCAATAGTTAGAGCTTCTTGGTTCAATCTCGCGAAGCAGTCGTTTTCATTGGCAGAAGTTGAGATAATTAATCCAAGCCTAACTCTTAGAAAGACGAAGTCGGGTACCTGGAATCTGGCAGAAGCGCTCAGGCAGATGCAAAATTCCGATGACGGTGGAGATCTAGATTTCGACTCAGGTTCTTTAAAGATAAAAAATGGAACTCTCAGAACGATAGACACTTTCGACAAAAACAATCCCTGGTCAAACTCTACGCTTCACGGTTTATCGGCTCTTGTTAATTATTCGAAAGGTGATAGTCTGTCAAGAATCTCAATACAAGATTTTTCGATTGATGACTTTCGAGAGATTGAAATTACCGATGGTTTGATCAGCCTTCTGGTAGAACAAGAAAGGGTTGTTCTAGAAAAACTTTCTCTTCGTAATCAATTAAGCAGTTTCGAATTTGAAAGTGGCGAACTTGAATTCGGAAGATCAGACTCAATGGGTGTTGTTGAAAGACTTGGAGTAAATAATCTCCATGTTCTGTCGAACTTGAGTGCCTCCGATTCAAAGAAGCTCTTAGTTGACCTCCCTTTGGAAGGTCCGGTGGAATTGGATTTGACCTGCTCAAGTGAAAGTAAAATCCTGTCCTGCAGAGATGGGCAAATCAAGACTCGCTTCAGTTCGATCCCCTTTTTGGCAAGCTTAGACCTAAGAGGATTTGGACAAAATAGTATCGAATTTGCATTCGCAACCGACAGTCCGATTTTAGCTACTGAGATGTTGCCTGAAAGCCTAGTAAGTTATTACGATCCTGAAGAGTTTTCACAATTGCTTTTGCGTTCCAAGATTAGAATTGAAGGAAGTCTGAAGAATGACGAAGGGTGGAGATTGAAGGATTCCAATTTTACACTGGAATCTAAGTCCGAGTTTGAAAAAGCCCTACTCACTGCAAGAATTCAGAGGGATAGTACTGATATCCCTCAGCTAAACGCATCCGTAGATTTTGAGAACTACAACCTCAGTAAATTAGATGCCTTGAGGAACACCAAGATAAATGGTACCATCTCGGTTCTTGGAAAAATTGTTGGGTCTTCGTTGGAGGGGCTTCAAGCGAATGCGAAGCTTTCACGGTCGATTATTAACGGTACTTCAATAGACTCGGCTTCTGTCTCGCTCGGAGATGGTATCAGATCCAGAAGCTTGGCTGGGACGATATGGGCAGACGGAGGAAGCTTGCGGTATGACGCCTTGATGTCTTCCGCTCCCACGGGGCAAATTCAGTTCAACGTCATAAGTAATGATTTCGAGCCTGGATTAATCTATGAGATTCTCGACAAGAACAACACAAAATCACGAAACTTCGGAAAGCTCACTTCCTCGGTCAACTTCGAAGGATTTAGGGATGAAAACCGGATGATATCTGGCAAAGGTTCTTTAGTTCTGGAAGACAGTAAGATCAACTTGGGAGAACGGACTTTGGATCTGCCTCAGAGTACACACAACTTCAATTTGGCACGCCTGAATACCCAGTCTCTTCTTGGGGTTGAGGGAGACATAGTAAATGGCAATATTACTGCAGTTTTTGAGGCCGAAGCTATACAGAACCAGATTGGATATTGGTCTAATGGCTTAAGCGATTTTTTGAACCGTCTTTCAAACAAAAGGAAATATCCGAGGCTAGAGAGACTCGCGGCAGTATCGTCCAAACCCAAAATTATTCTCGCTGACAGTCTAGAATCTCGCATCTCTGGAAACTTGCGTATTGACCAGCTAGGGCGAATTCTTAACAGCGTCCATGAAGATTCAAGCACAACAAATCTGGAATTTGACATTTCCTTTGAAGGCTCCCATTTTGAGATCGATGGTGGAATCGATACGGAAAATCTCGATCTCGGCTTTGTCTCATTAAACCGGGGAGAACTGGATTTAAGATACAAGACTGATGGCAACGGCTTTATTGAGGAGCCAGAGCATTTTTCCCTCATAGTGAACTCTGAGTATTTGAAGTTGGCAAAGCTGCCTGAAATGGACTTGAATCTTGACTTGAGAGGGGCTGGAAAATCATTCAAATTCTCTGGTCAACGCCTAGATGTCGAAAGGCAAAAAGCAGATGCCAGCTTCACCGTCCTATCAGATAGAGTTGTAATGGATATCGATTCGTTCGTTTTTGATTCCAAATTCTACGACTGGCGCTTAAACGAAGAGGCGCAACTGGTTTGGTATGCAGATGGTTGGGATTTGAATTCATTCGAAATTTCAGAATATGCTTCCCTCGGTTCTTTAGACGGAGAGAAGAAACAGTCTTTAAATATTGATGGTGGACTATTTGAAAATTTAGACGAGTCTCTGATCTTGAGGGCAAGCGACTTAAGTCTCGACTACCTCTCCGATATACTAGAACCCAAGAATACATTTGGCGGAAAAATAAATGCCGACCTGACCCTTGCCAAAAGAATGGGCAACATTGGTGTCGAGGGAAAGGTGATGGTCGACTCACTCCAGCTAAGCGGACGAGACCTTGGTGACCTCAGCGCAAGCCTTGGATTCGACAATAGCGGCTCCAACAGAGTATTCGCAGACGGTGCACTTATCCAAACTAGACCGGAAGCGGATCAAGTCAAAGATAATGATCTTCGTTTCAAAGGATATTTGCCGATTCAAAACACAGCTGATAATCCGATTGACCTCGAAGTTGACATAAACAAAATCGACCTCTTCTTTTTTGATCTCATGTTCTACAATGAGCTAATGGATAGCGGTGGTTTTGCTAGCGGAAAAGGAAGCATTGGAGGAAGCTATACTAGACCTATTTTCAATGCACAGCTGGAATGTACAGGAGGTGAGGTGACTACAAAAGAGTATCTCGTTGACTATAGCCTTTCTGGCCCATTTGACGTAGATGAAAAAGGCTTCGTTCTAAAGGATGTGGAGCTGATCGATAACAAAGGAGGATCAGCTATCGTCTCAGGCAGAGTTGATTTCAATGACTATAAATATTTTAGCTACGGTTTAGATATCGATGCCAGAGAGATTCAATTTATCAATGTGGCGGAATCCGATATCCTCCCCTTCTATGGATTTATTTCGGGTTCAGGTCAGCTAGAATTATCTGGAGTCCAGTCGTCCACAACCCTTCGAGGCAATAGTCTAACAACGACTCCCGACAGCGAAATATTTATTCCTATTACGGAAGATGAATTAATTACAGACTCAACATTCATTCTGTATGCTGATTCGACTGGAGCATTCCCAGATCTTGGACGCAAAAGAGATTACTTCATTCAAGACCGACCAGACACAGAACGGAGTTTTGTGGATGGAATGGATATGTATTTGAATATCGATGCACCACCTGGATCTCAAATCCATCTCGTTTTTGATGCTCTCCTTGGAGACGTTGTAGACGCAACAGGGAGCGGCCAAATTCAGATAACTTCCGAAGGTGGGGAATTTTTAACGCACGGTACCTTCTTAATTGACTCCGGAGACTATCTATTCACAGCAAGCGAGTTCTTCTCGCGGAAATTCAATCTCTTGGAAGGCGGAAGTATCACCTGGGACGGCGATCCTTTGAACGCCAACTTGAACATCCCAGCTAGCTACAAGACGAGAGCCTCGTTGGCGGGACTCGCTGGATATACGGCGCAGCAGCGGGTTCCTCTGGTGATCGGAATGAACCTCACGGGAAGAGTTCAATCACCACTCGTCGACCTAAGTCTCTCCTTAGACAGAAGCGATAGAACTTGGCAAGGATCGATTGATGGAATTGAGTCCCTGATCAATAGACCTGACCTAACAACGGAGTATGCTACTTCTGTCCTGCTAACAAACACCTTCTTATTGACTACCAATCAGCGGACGGATGCCATTAGCAATGTGGCGGATGAGATTATTTTTAATAGTGTCTCCCACTTGGTCATGAGTCAACTTAATAGGTTCCTTTCCGAAGCACTCAACCTTGATTTCAATGTCGGAGTAGAACAAAGAAATGACCTAGAACAATATGACCTCACCTACGGTTTTGCACTCAGACTTGCAGACGAACGGCTCGTAATTCGCGGCGAAGGAGTGTACGAAGCGCTTTATCAAGGAGGTGGAACGCGATCTTCGATCAATGATGGACTTCAAGGTGCCTTCATACTTGAATATAAACTTAATCCAAGTGTTGCCGTAGAATTCTTCTATAGACGGGAGGGTGACCTCCTGGAATACACTTCACCAATCGGCACATCCTACGGAGCCGGTTTAGTTTACCAAAACGAATTTGCCAACTGGGGCGAGTTCAGAAGACGCGTACGAGGCACCATTGATGACGCGCCTATCAGTTCCCAATCAGAAAGCCGCAATTCAAATTAATTGACCGAGATCGGTCTAAATAATGACAGAAAAGGATAGGTCTAATCAGACCATTCAAAAAGATATTTTAAGCTATCTGGCTAATAATGGCCACAAAGCATATCGACCAAAGGACCTAGCAAAGAAGCTTGGCTACCTTAAACAGAAAGAATTCGAACATTTTAGAACTTCAGTAGATTTGCTTCTTAAAGAGGGCAAAGTCTATAGAGAAAAAGGAAACAGGATCGCTCACCTCCGAAAAGAAAGAAAGCAGACGGTAAATGGGCATCAAAGAGTTGGCCGTCTAAATATTAACAAACAAGGATCTGGATTTATTTCCGTCGAAGGCGGCAATCGCTACTTTGTAAGTCGAAAACACCTTGGAAAGGCACTTCCAAAAGATTTGGTCGAGTTTAAGCCAACAGGTGACAAGTCGGGTCCAAAGAATAAACGACGTGATAATCGAGACCGGCTCGATACAGTTAAAATTGTTCGAGTCATCAAACGTGGCCAAGCTTCGCTAGTCGGTGTTTATCAAGGCGGCAAAAACGGTGGCTTTGTAGATCCATCTGACAAGTCTTACCCGCTAGCCGTTGTTGTACCAAAAGGGCAAAACAGCGGAGCCAAGTCTGGTGATTTGGTTCAGGTAGAGATTCAATCCTTTGAAGGATGGAGCGGGTCACCTCATGGGCGAGTAAAAGAAGTTCTAGGTGACAAAAATACCAAAGGACTTGATATTCTAGGACTCGCAATCGGAAAAGGTATCCGGATATCCTTCCCAGATGTCGTCGAAAAAGAACTGGCTAAATTACCAAAGATCATTCGCGCCGAAGACTTTTCTTCGAGAGAAGATTTCAGAGATGAAAACGTCTTTACAATCGATCCATTCGATGCCAAAGACTTTGATGATGCGATTCACATAAAAGAATTAGGAGATGGCATCGTTGAGGTGGGCATCCACATTGCGGACGTTTCACATTACGTGAAGAGCAAAACAGCATTAGACGATGAAGCCTATTCGAGGGCGACAAGCGTCTATCTCGTTGATAGGGTCATCCCGATGCTACCAGAAATACTATCCAACGGTCTTTGCTCGCTTATGCCGAAGGTGGACAGACTGGCGCATTCGGTGATCGTAAAGCTTGATGCCAAGTGCCGAGTACTTGACTTTCACGTCGCAAAAACGATTATTCATAGTAAGAGGAGATTCACTTACGAGGACGCTGAAGACATTCTTGACGATAAGGAGACCGGTCCACTTTCTGACGATATCAAGAAAGCCTGGGAACTCGCAAAAGTAATGCGTAATCGACGCTACTCCGAAGGCTCAGTCAAATTTGCCAGCAAAGAATACAAAGTAGTACTAGACGATTCTGGCGCCCCTACTCACATATCGGCAAAAAAGAGCCTGAAGTCTCACAACTTAGTTGAAGAGTTCATGCTCCTAGCCAATCAATTGGTCGCCCAGAAAATATCGGACAGTAAAGTCTCGAAAGGCAAGGCGATTTATCGAGTGCACGACAAACCATCTGAGGAGCGAGTTGTGAAATTGCTTGAACACCTTGTCGCCTTTAATCTAGATATCGACACAAATCCGACTGGTGTAGATGCGAAAGACTTGAATAGACTCTTGGTCGGCGCACAAGACAGCAAACTGAGCACACTAGTCCAAATGGAAGTGTTGCGCTCGATGGCAAAAGCCGTCTATCAGAGAGATAACATTGGACACTTTGGACTTGGATTCAAATTCTATACACACTTCACCTCCCCCATTCGGCGATATCCAGATCTCATGGTTCACCGAATGCTGGAAGGCCTTGCTCCTGTTAGACAAGACTTGGATATTGACCAAGCTAGCAAGCACTGTTCTGAAAAAGAACGGGAGGCTGAACAAGCAGAAAGAGATTCAATAAAACTCAAAAAAGTCGAATATCTTTCTGCACGCATTGGAGAAAAATTTTCGGGTTGGATCACGTCAGTTATTGATTTCGGATTGTTTGTTGAACTGGATGATCTGGGAATAGATGGTTTGGTTCATATAACCGAATTAGATGATGACAAATACGTTTTCATGGAAGAACAATATTCTCTTGTGGGAAATCACGAAGGACGTCGCTATAGTGTCGGAGATGAAATCCAAGTTTATGTTCAAGCAGCAAACAGGGGGACTTTGAAAATCGATTTCAGTTTGAAGCCGATCGATTTGTCGTCAGATAAAAAAGATCGAAAAAGAAAGAGGAGATAATGCCTAAGGTATTTCTAATTCCAAATCTAGCGTGCTTAGCTCTCTTACTTGGACTGTCAAGTTGCGACTCAGGGACTACACCACCCATGAAGAATCTATTTGAAGTTGGTCCTGAAATTCCGACTGGCACCATAAGCGAACCATCTGGTTTGGTATATCACCCAAATCGTGGCACTCTCTTTGTCGTAGGGGACAAAGGCGAAATTGGCGAGATCTCTTCAGACGACGTTTTACTAAACAAAGAAACTCATGAAGAGCGAACCTTTGAGGGCTTGACCTTAGATATTGCAAATGATAGGCTCTACGCCATAACAGAGGGCGATGACAACATCGTTGTCATTAACCCTGTCGATCTAAAGATTCAAGCTGTGATTCAAATCGATCGAAAGTTCAATGGAGAGACTGTAATTGATAACGGAGGAAATGGAATAGAAGGACTAACATTTGCGGGCGAGGTCAACGGATCACCGACTTTCTTTGCTGTGAATCAGGCTCTGACGGACGACCAACCAGACGACTCCTCTGCCTTGTTAAAACTTGAAATACCAATCGGGACTCTAGAAGCTAAAATTGTTGCTCACTATCCCATGACTATTCTTGATCTGTCCGGAATCTATCTAGACAGCTCAGGTATCCTATATGTCACGAGTGACAACGAAAACAAGTTGATTGAAATGTCACAATTGGGAGATGTAGTTAGAGAACACGAGGGTCTTCCTGGTTCGAATCAAGAAGGAGTAGCTAGAGATTTGAACGGCCTGTTCTACATCGCACAGGATTCTGGAAATATTTTGACCTTTTCGCTGAACCCATAAGTGGATATCGAGTCGTCGGTCCTCTTGCTAAGCGTAGCTGGTTTCTGACATTCTTAAGAGTTAAATCTGAACTGTGTCAGACAGAAATGGAGAACCCTCCGAAGGCTAATCAATTATTGTCCCAAGATAGTAGAGCATCTGTAGGTTTTTTTCGACTTGACCATGTTCGACTTCTAGATTGACGTAGGGCACTCCTTTCATGGCGCAATAGACCGATAAAGAACCATCATCCGTCATCATTTCATTGTTTTGTTGGATGACATTATAGCTGCCAAGCCAAAGTATGTCATATAGACCAGGATCGGTTACAAAAAAGAAGTTATCCGGGTCTTCATTTTCCTTGATTCGGTAACGAAAGGCCTCTCGAACGAGATCGTGATTATCAGAGTAGGAAATTGCAGAATAGTTCTTATTTGTATTGTTGTGTACAGCAACAACTCTTTCTCGATTGTCAATGTCAATCGCATCTAATACCAATTCTCTGAGCTCCTCGATGGCTTCAATGGCAGGTTCAGATGAAGGTCCAAATTCTTCCAAGGACATCACAAGACCCTCTTTTGTAAACATTCGGTTCGGATCAAACTCATAGATGACTCCATCCAGATCGAATTTAATATTCCTGGATCCATCATGACTCAATTGAATTAGGCGTCCCCCTTTGGCCTCAACAAAAGCCACTCCGGCCTCAACACTAGTGTCTTCATTGTCATGAAGATTGATCATTGTGAAGTCACGGTTTCCTGCTCTGTGTTCTAAGACGAAGACGGTCGTTTCACCCAAGGAAACACTCAATCTTTTCAAGGCAAGATCCCCAGTAGTGACATTGACACATCCGACAAAGCAGAGTCCGATGATCGAAACCATGTATAGCTTGCTATTCCTCATACTTCATTGCGATTTGCCCCCTCGCAAGGCATAGTTCAAATGGCTGTGCAATATTTTCTTTTTGGCAAAAAACCCACCTTGCTAAGTATTCCACCAGTCGCTAGTATCCCCAATGACTGATCAAGTTCACATCTTTGCATATCTCCTCGCCTGCCTCGCTTTCATCTTTGCAACTAGCAAAATAAAAGCACTTGAGTCGTTATTTAAGTATCTCCCAGCAGTTATCTGGTGCTACTTTATTCCCATGCTATCAACCGCCTTCGGAATAATACCAGCGACAAGTGATGTTTATGGATTGATCACTCGGTTGATGCTCCCTTTTTCACTCTTCTTGATCATGCTAACCGTTGATTTGCCAGCTATTCTCAAACTAGGAAGACTGGCCATCATGATGATGCTGATAGGTACTCTTGGAATTGTTCTGGGCGGACCACTTGTCTATTTACTCTTCAAGGGCATGCTTCCCGAGGATGCTTGGCAAGGATTGGCATCTCTTTCAGGCAGTTGGATCGGCGGAACAGCGAACATGGTTGCGGTGAAAGACAGCGTTGGCGCTTCTGCCGAAGTGATCGCCCCAATTATCGTTATTGACACTGTGGTTGGCTACGGTTGGATGGGAATTCTATTAGCACTTTCTGGTCATCAAGAGCGATTTGACAAATGGACTGGTGCTTCGAGTGATCTCGTACAGAAGGCAAAGGAGAGTCTGAGTGCCGATATTAAATGGAATGAGCCCACAGCAGGTAAGGTCGCAATTATTGTTGGTCTTGGGATTGCGGCGGCCGTCCTTAGCCGAGAGTTTGGAGCATACCTACCAAGTGGTGGGTCAGTAATAAGCCAAACGACTTGGGCCGTGATTATATCTGTCACTGTTGCCTTGATATTATCTTTTACAAGAGTTCGGAAATTAGAGAGCGACGGCGCCTCTGAAATCGGCTACGCAGGCCTGTATCTGTTGCTTGCCGCAATTGGATCACAGGCGGATCTGGTGGGAATCCTTTCGACTCCTGGCTACTTTTTAGCTGGTATCGTTTGGATCGCATTCCATGTTCTTCTTCTTCTGATCGGTGCGAAATTATTAAAGGCTCCGTTTTTCTTTGTCGCAACGGGGAGTATGGCTAATATTGGTGGAGCGGCGACTGCGCCTATTGTGGCTGGAGTCTATCACAAATCAATGGCACCCGTTGGAGCATTAATGGCCGTTGCGGGATACATTGTTGGCATTTATGCCTCTCTCGGATGCGCTTGGATGCTCGCTCGGTTAGCGGGTGCTTGATTAAAGCATGGCCCTGATACCAACACTTCCTCTTCTAGGTGCACCTGGTCTCAAGCCAAAAGGTCGATTGGCAACTATGTAAACTTGATCTGTAAGGTTGTCAACCTTCGCAAACAGATTGAATTTCGATGTTAGCTGATAACTAGATGAGAGACTAATAAGCAATGGATCATCCGTCGAATTGGAATTATTAAGTCTTTCTTGCCCAGCTACAAATCGCATCCTACTGGTATAGCTTAGCCGTATAAAAGTATCCCAATTCTTAGTTTGAAATCCCATGTCAAGGGAAAGCTTGTGCTTGGGAAGGTAGGGCAGGATATCACCTTTGCTCACATCACCCCAAGCCTCAAAACTACTGCTGAATGAGTGTTCAAATTCTGCCCGGCTAAGCGTGTAACTTAGTTCGAAAGGCAAAGAGAGCCTCCAATCGACCAGATTTCCAAAATCTCTTTTAGCCAGAGCTTCCAATCCGAGAACCTTTGCCTGCCCTCCATTGAATAGTTCTGTTGTTCCATTACCACCACTGGCAGCTAAATCACTCCCAAGAAGATTTGAATAGTCAGAAAGAAAACCAATCAATTCGTAATGAGTGTTTCCTTCGACACCTCTATAACCCATTTCATAGTTCAGAGATAGCTCAGGCTTACTGCCCTCTGATGAACCCGGAGGAGAGAAACCCCGATGAATGCCTCCAAATAGCCTTGAATCACTTGTCAAACTATAGTCAAATCCTATTCCCGGCACCAGTGCATTTAGAGATTTTGTTCTGCTGCTGATATCATCTCCGATTCTATCGACATCCAACTTTCCATAGTCCAGACGTCTCAATTCTGCCAATTCGTAGCGCATACCGGGTGTAAGAGACAGTAGTCCCAATCTATGCTTCGATTGTAGGTGAAATGAAAGAGCTTTCGCTGATTCAATTCTATTACTTTCTGTTCCAGGAATTCCAGCATTTTGAATCTGAAGCCGACTATCACTCATTAAATACGTATCGACCCATTGAAAGCGATCCATTTCGTCTTGGTGGAGTCTAAATCCGAATTCTGCTTCTTCAATCCAGCTTGCGTCTTTTGAAGATAGTAGAAGGGTGCTCTGAATCCCCCTAGAATAATATGATCTGTTGTTGTGCTTCAAGCCTAGCGTTTCCGTTGCAGAACTTCTCTCCCCTCGCAAAAGTGAAATAAATGGATCATCATCTCTTGAAAGTACATCTCCAAGCTTGATCTTATTTCCATCGGCATCTCTCAAATAGTCCAGCTTAAACCAATCTCTCTCAAATTCATTCTGGTACAATGTTGAAGAAAGAGACAGGCCTTCACCCAGCTTAGCAATATGCTGCATCTGGGCTTGTCTATGTTCGCTGGTGATATTGTCGAGTTGAGAAGCAGAATAGCGACGATAAGGATTTGCATTAAAGTCGCTTGAATTCAGTCCGAGATAGGTCTCGTCTGCGTTCTCATCCATACTGGCGACTTTGAATATCACTGCCTGCGGGATCACAAAAGTGTCAGGAGTCTTCAGTTTTAGCTTAGCCAAATAGTCCTGCTTCTGAAAGCCTGCTGAGGCATGATAATCAGGCTTTTTGAATCCATCCGATCCATGCTGAAGAGTTTCCAACAAGAATGCACCGTGTTTAAAACTCGTACCAAGATTGGCGTGGACCTGATAATATTTGTCAGAACCAAATAACCAGTCAACTTTTCCTGTCAACTTATTTGGAATCGGGGTTGATACGAGGTTCAGAGCCCCCCCAGTGGTCTGTGGACCGTATTTGATTTGACTAGAGCCCTTACGAACCTCTATCGAGTGCATTCGGCCAACCGAAGGAAAATAGTAAGCTGCAGAAGCGGAGTACGGAGCAGGTGCAATTAACACTCCATCTTCCATTATCGTAATTTTTGAGCTTCTTTCTAAGCCCGTTCCACGCATCCCGATATTTGGGCGGAGGCCATACCCATCCTCTTCTTGAATATAGACTCCTGGAATTGAAGCCAAGGACTTGTGAATGTCGGAACTTTTGAATCGCTGCAAGTCGCGGGGTGTCAACAGGTGGGTGGATCCTGGCAAATCGCGAATATTTTTCGACCCAAAGAGACCACTGCGAAGAACCAGAACCTCACCCAATTCTAATTCTGTCGCAAGCATCTCGAAAACAAGAACTCTGCTCTGACTTGAAACAGTGGTACTAGCATCATTGTCCCTGAATCCAAGATGAGATAGTGCTAAATCATAATCACCACCTTCCAAACAGTCTGATGCAAATTGTCCTATCTTGTTTGTCACCTGCATTTTAGCTCCATCAATGAACACATGAACGCCGGCTAAAGGCTCGCCATCAACCGACGATGTGACGCTTCCGGAAATAGTGAGACATACTTGATCTTGAGCTAGGACGTAACCAGGAAGAACTAGAACTAGGAATACAACTAGTGTTCGAAATAACATCAGGAGACATAAATGGTGACTATTCTTATTTAGACTAAATCTAAATAAGAGCAAACTATTAACCAACCTCTTGATTTTACTTGCTCACAAATTCTGCGATATTTCTTTTTCACTTTCACTGTTGGAAGAGGAGCATATTTTCTATTTTCTCGACTTACTACACCATAATGACTCTCGACTGCTTAAAGCAGAATTGTCTTTTCACACCTCCTTTATTTAGAACAAAAGCTCCTCCACTATGAGCACAGGATTCAATCCACCTCTTTTCGCTGCTGACATCATAGACCTCAGTGATTCCCCAGATGCAGATCTCGTTCACTGGGATCTTAGAGATCTCTACGACACAGACAAAAAAGCCGAAGAAGAAATTTCGACCCTTCCCCATCTGGCGGAAGATTTTGGAAATAGACACAGAGGTCAAATTTCCAAACTAAAAGCCAGAGGGATTAGTAATGTTCTAAAGGAATTGGAAGTACTCTATGACCGATTAGGGCGCCTCTATACTTATGCTTATCTAGCATGGTCTACGGATACGACCGATGCCGATCGGGGAGCTTTTTTGCAAAGGGTTAAAGAGGCCTATTCAAAAGCATCGCAAGAGCTTCTATTCTTTGATGTCGAGTGGGGCAACATCGACAATAAGGTGGCAAAGAAAATATATGCTTCTCCCTCTCTCTCCCGCTATGCACATCATTTGGAGTTAGTCCAAAAGCAGAAGGCGCATCAATTAACGGAGGATGAAGAGAAAATTATATCTGAGATGTCCGTCAATGGCAGGTCAGCTTGGAATAGGTTCTTTGACGAGACCATGGGAGCGGCACGCTTCACTCTAGACAACGAGGAGCTATCGCAACAACAGGTCCTCAGCAAGCTTCATGAATCTGATCGGCAAGTCAGGAAAGGAGCTGCAGAGGCATTCACCAAAGGCCTTGTTCAACATCAGAGACCTCTTACCTACATATTCAATACCATTTTAGCCGACAAGGCATCGGCAGATCGACTCAGAGAATATCCAAATTGGCTAAGCTCCAGGAATGATTCCAATGAAGTGGAGGACGACAAAGTTGAATCTTTGATATCAGCCGTCACCAGCCGTTATGACATTTGCGTGCGTTTTTACAAACTCAAGGCGAGGGTCTTAGGTCTTCCAAAAATCTATGACTTTGATCGCTATGCACCGATCTTCGAAAGCGACAAAAAGATCGAGTGGGAACAGGCAAAAATTACAGTGACTCGGGCTTATTCAGACTTTGACCCCAGAATCGGCAATATTGTTAAGCAATTCTTTGACAAGAACTGGATCGATGCTGCTGTTACCAAGGGAAAAAGAGGCGGAGCCTTCAGTCATGGAGCGGTTCCATCTGCGCATCCTTACATAATGATGAACTACACTGGACGCACTAGAGACGTTCAAACCCTTGCCCACGAGTTGGGTCATGGAGTCCATCAATATCTATCGAGAGAGCAAGGAGTTTTTCACGCCGATACACCACTCACAACTGCCGAAACCGCATCTGTATTTGGGGAAATGCTGACATTCCAAAGCCTTCTTGCGGAAGAAGCCGACTCGAAGAACAGACTGTCAATGCTTATGGGCAAGATCGATGATTCGATGGCCACGGTTTTTCGCCAAGTATGTATGAATCGATTTGAGGACGGAATTCATACCGCCAGAAGAGAGTCCGGTGAACTCAGCTCAACTCAGTTCTCAGATATATGGATGGCTACCCAACAAGAAATGTTTGGCGATTCAGTCGAACTGACTCCGAATTATCGACATTGGTGGTCATATATCCCTCATTTTTTGCATACTCCGGGCTATGTCTACGCCTATGCCTTTGGAGAACTTCTTGTTCTAGGTCTATACTCTCGATATGCAAGCAATCCTGTGGGATTTACCGATAGTTACCATCAACTTCTGAGCGCTGGTGGATCCGATTATCCGCACAATCTACTGAAGCCCTTCGGAATCGATCTTCAAGATCCAGAGTTCTGGAAAGAGGGTCTCAAAGCTATCGAAACACTTATCGAAATGGCAGAAGGATATGCTGACAAATTGGGTATCTAATCAGAGAGATATTGAGCAATCTTAGTTCTCCTTCGGCACGATACCAGATTTCAAAATTCCTGCAGCATCAGGTCCGTAGTTGAAGATTAGGTCTAGTACCGACAGCTCTTCAAAGAAGCCTTCAAAGTTTTGGTTATAGCTTGGATGCTCCCAGTTGTAAACTTCTGCGGTCTCAGATGGAAGACTGTCTCTCCACCATTCTTTGCTGCTGACAAAGATTCTCTCGTCCTGACCAAATTTGCCTATTAAATCCAACATCCCACCTAGATCTTGATAGAGATCAGATGCGATGACTATTTCCCGATCAACTTTCATGAAGGAAAGCACAAGCTCAATTGAGTCTAGAGTCCAGGCTAATAGAAGTCTCCGCTCTGAGGAATAGAACGATTGAAGTCCCGGCTCATAGTGCTCAAAGTAGGGCGAACTACGATAGTTGTAGCCCAGACATCGCTCGTGAATATGACTCCATTCGCTAGCAGAAGCCACCTTTACTTTTCCTATTGCGAGTTGCTTTTGCTTTGGAGCCAAAGGAATCGTAAGCCATTGTGTCCCTAAGGGATTTCTGATCTTTGACCGATTAAAATGAGCCTTTTTCCGAAACCTCACATTGTCAGCCAAAATGATTCGATCTACATAAAGACAAGCCGCGATATACTTCAATTCAGGGAAGTAGCCAGGTTCTAGAATGAGAGTTTTCATAATCAAATAATGACGGGCATATATAAAACACCAAAAACCAAGATCTCAATGAATATCCGAGAGTAAACAAACTCCACTAGTTCGAAAAGAACTCCAAAGATCTGAATGATTCATCTAAGGTTTATGGAATACAAGGTGGATTTGGCTGTCTAGACTCTTAAATCAGCTGGAAATTGGAGTCGAAAAGAGCACATATAGAAAATAAGAAAACACCTCAACTTGTACTTGTGCAGAAATCAAAGGAGTCGGACGAGGAAATCATTGAGCGAGTCAAAAGCGGAGACAATGATGCTTATCGAATAATCGTTCGAAAATATCGATCTACTGTTGCTGGAGTCATTCGCAATATGTTAGGAGCAAGTTCAGAGGTCGAGGATGTTGGGCAAGAAGTATTCATTCGATTCTTTAAGTCACTGTCTAATTTCCGTTACGAGTCAAGCGTTTCGACCTATTTAACTCGTATTGCTATCAACCTAAGTCTCAATGCGATAAAGCGGCGTAGCAGGAATAGAAAACGACATCTCGATGCCGAGGATTTCCCGGAGATACCCAGCTACTCTAGAGATCCCTTAGAGGGTGCCGATCTAAAAAAAGATATAGAAATAGCACTGAACGAATTGAGCGAAGAACACCGCTTGGTTGTAGTTCTAAGGCTCATTCAAGGCTTTTCAACAAAAGAGACGGCCAGCGCTTTAAATGTCCCGATTGGAACCGTCCTTTCGAGGTTATCTCGTGCTCAGCATAAGTTGAGAAACTCACTCACGCATTATTCTGAATAACATGGATAGAGAGCAGTTAGACTTAATAATCCGATCTTTCGACGCAGATCTTTCGAGCAAGGATCAATCTAGACTCGGGTTTCTCCTTGAATCCTCCAACGAGGCCAGAATAGAGCATCGCCGCCTACTATCAATCAGAGAGGAGCTTGGCTCACTAAATAATGCAGACTTTTCTCTAGATTTTGAGTCGAAGATCATGTCTGCAGTGTCACCGGTCAAACAAAATATGACAAGAGTTGCTTCATTAGATAGAAAGAAGTGGCTATCCCTTGCGGCAACATTCGCGCTGCTCTTAGCAGCAGGTGCCTTTTTATGGTCGAATTCTGTCACGACTCATGCAGCCCCTCTAGGAAATACTCTAGCTATTACGATGCCTGAGGGTACGAAGGTCACATTGGCTCCTGGCTCAGAAATGTCCTATCGAAAGCTTATGCTAAGCGAGAGACGAGTAGAGCTGTCAGGTCAGGCCTATTTCGATGTCGAAACTGACAAAACAAAACCCTTTATCGTGGAAAGCTTCAACGCTGAGATAGAGGTGACGGGTACAGAATTCGATGTAAACACCTTCAAGGCAGCCATCGGTACGATAGTATATGTCGCTGAGGGATCCGTAATGGTGCGTGCCGAGGGTGGAAGCACTAGCAGCCAAGTTCTTCTTAGCCCAGGTCAAAAAACGATAGTGCCGAGCCTAGAAGAAAGCCTAGAGGTTCTCGATATCGAAAATGGAGACAAGCTCATGGTCTGGAGATATGGTGGATTTAGTTTTGACAAGACGAGAATGAGTGAGGTTCTCACCGGCCTGTCGAGATCGTATGATCTTCGTTTCGTAAAACCTAGCCCTGATATCCTATCCAGAAGACTTACCTACTACGAAAGAGAGCCAGAGTCTTCAGAGCAAGTTCTAGATGCGATATGCCACGCACTAAGTTTGCAGTATAAAAAGACGAAAAACGGCATCGAATTCGTTTCAGAATAGAATAGGAATAGAACTAGCTAAATGAGTCGACTAATCGAGTCACCAGAATTCTCTCGGAGAAAATGCCTTGGAATAGGTATTATGGTCACCCTGTGCCTTTTTTGGATCAACAATTTAGGTGCTCAGGACCTCGAAGAAAGTTATTCCATAGCTGCAAAAGCCCAACCGCTATCGGAGGTACTGCTCGACATCGTGGACAAGACCGGAATCTCTCTGGCATACGATGCAAAGCTTGTCGAAGGGAAATGGGTGAACTGCACTATTGCAGAATCAAGTCTTAAGAATCTATTGTCTTGCGTTCTTAGGAGAAGCGACCTCGATTTTTATCAACTTTCCAGCGGTACCTTTGTCATTAATGTCAAACCAGAGCTTAAACCGGGTTCTGGGTCAATTACCGGATTGATCACGGAATTCGACTCGGGGCAACCAGTTTCAGGTGCTCATATTAAACTCTATGGGACAGGCCTAGGCACCGTCACAAACGAGGCTGGTAGATTTTTGATATCCAACCTTCTTCCTGGTGAGTATTCCCTCGGCGTTAGTCATGTCAGTTATGAATTCGGGACAAGCAATATTCTTGTTCAATCCGGAAGACTGACAGTATTGAAAAAAGAGATAGAGAAAGACATTCTCGCCTTCGAACCAATTGTGATTGATGGCCTCAGTTCCAGGGCGCCATCTCTCGATTTGGGCCAAATCAACCTAGCTATAAGAGACTCCCAAATTAAGGGAGATTTAGTTCGATCTGCGATTGCACAGGGAAGCTCTCCCATATCCATGAATCCTGCTACCGCCGATGTCCACATAGAGTCGGGCGCGGCTGGAGATCATGTCTTCAGACTGGATGGTATTCCGGTATTTTTACCAAGCGCCCTTTCCCCTTTTATTGGATCTTTTGCTGGCACGGCTCTCCGCAGTATTGAAATCCAGCGATCCGGATTCGGTGCCTCTTCGGGCAGTCAAATTGCAGGAAGAATTGATATTCAACAAAAGAGTCACCAAGCGAGGAGTGCAGTCCTCCAGATCGATCCTTTCAATTTACAGGCCGGTGCAAGTCACTTTCAAAAAATGGGTTCGAGCCAGCTATCGATAATGGCAGCAGGTAGAATCAATTCCAGCCGAGTAATAGGACAGGACCCGAGCAAGGGCGTCATCGAGCAGTTCGGAATGGCAGATCCGTTTCTTGTAGTGTCCTCATTCAGTTCAAGCCTAGGATCTAAATCTCAACGATTTACTGAGATTGATGAGATAGCCTCCCTTCCCCTTCGCACTCACAATTATAGTGACTTCCATTTGGGCGCGAAAATGTCCTTTTCAGGTCTAAAAACGCTCAAATTCACCGCCTACAGAGGCAACGCAAATTTTGACAGCCAATTATCAGATGAAAGAAATATCCAAAATGAGGACGAGGCAGTGATCTCGGAAGGTCGTCCTGCTACCTTATCGATTCGAAATAAATACCACTGGCACTCCGGTGCCTTTGGGCTAAAATACGAGTCCGTCATTGGCATCAGCGGACTATTCAGTATTGGCCTGAGACATTCCTACAATAAATTGGGCCGAGCCTATGATTTGGCTGACGAGATCAGCCTCAATTTACTGCAGCCTCAGAAGCAACTTGTTACCGTGAGTACGGAGGCTGTGCGGGATGATTTCTTTTTAAAAGAATCTGCACTTGATGCCAAATATGACCTGAGTTTCCAGAATCACATCCTTAGATCGGGCTTATCGCTTATCGCTGATAGGCAGAAAATGAACTTCCATTTCAATCAGTTTGAAGATGCTCCCAATGCGGGACCCTATACTCTTGCTGGTCTGGACTTTGACTCTGAAGTAGGTGAAACAAGAGAAAGCCGTAATTTATATAGGGCGGAATCTTTCATCGAGGATCGAATCCAATTTGGCGATAATTTAGAGGCAGAAGTTGGGATGCGCCTAAGCTTCATTCCGAGCCAAACAAGTTTCTTTGCCGAGCCTCGACTTTCGCTGAGGCTGGACAAGCATTTAGATGGCTTGGGCACTTTTTCGAGCCGCTCTGCAACCGGACTGTATAGACAATTCGTCAACCAATTCGACGTCAGTGTTTTTGATGCGGGCTCGAGTTTGCCATCCTTCCGAGTCTGGATGCCGATAGATGAGAATACACGGCCGCCTCTTTCAGTTCACTTTAGCCAAGATTTGAAGCTTCAATTCAGCGAAGAGCAAAGTTTCAGCTTAACGGCCTATTTGAAGCATCAGCCACACACCCTAATTGTCGACTACAGGCAGACTTTTGAGACAGAAAGAATCAATTTGGCTTCAGCTAAAAGTCGCCTTGCAGGACTTGGTCTTACTTGGTCAAGAAAGAGCGAACTTGTCCAACTTTCGGCATCCTACTTTTACAACTATTCGAAGCGAGAGAGTGATGCTGTATTTGATGGAAAGGCACATCCTCTGCCGTGGTCTGAGCCCCACTCTCTTAGAGTCTGGAGTAGTGTGAGCCCAATGAAGGGCTTGAGTCTTGGTGTGCAGAGTCACGCCGTTTGGAAGAGATCTTGGGCCTATCGGCGAGCCTACTATGATTATCTGTCTTGGCAGATCGACAATGAACTCGATGACCAGTTACCCGACTTCAATAACCCGGGTGATGACGAATTGCCTAGCCTTATTAATTTCGATGCATTCCTCGGATACATGCGTCCCCTCGGTTCGGCGAAGCTACAGTTTCGATTCGAAGTGTTCAATCTACTTAACAGAAAAAACGTCTCGTTCAATCGAATTCAGACGTCGGAAGGCAACTTGAGCGATCTTCCAATTACACTTCATTCGATTACCCCGGCAGCGGCACTTAGAGTCACTTTCTAGTTATTCGTCGACATCTCGACTAGTCCTGCCCTCTCATCTTGAACTAGTTCGATCCAGACGTGCCACGGATATTCCCGCTTGATCCTTTAGAAAAGTCATCAAGCATCGTCGTCCAAGAATCTTAATTCATGTATCTTATCGATTCGCAGAGATTGGATACACAACTCAGATATGTCAGACAAGCCGGGGAAATTCTTTCGAATAGCCTTTACTTTTTTCTACTTAGCCATTGCATTCAGCCTGGTCGGCACCTTGGCATTAAAGGCCTTCCCTTCTTTGATGAGTTTTTTCGCCCCCGTCTTTGACAAACTGGTAAAGGGTCCTACCTGGGTCTATATGGGTATCCTTCCCTTTCTCCCATTCTCTCTCTATTTGAATCGAGTGGGTTGGTCTGGTTCAATTTTGTTTCTTTTCTGGGGGGCCCTGATCGGCCTGATAGCTGAACTAGCGGGTACACAAACAGGCCTACCATTTGGAGAGTATGCCTACACGGGGTGGCTGGGACCAAAAATCGCGGACCACGTCCCATACTTCATCCCACTATCGTGGTACTCAATGTCGATCCTTTCTTATGATCTTGCAGGAAAGCTAAAATTGATTGGCATTCGCAGAGTCTTGGTAACTGCATTATATATGATTCTCTGGGATGTTTGCCTCGATCCCGCGATGACTTCAGCCTTCCCATTTTGGTATTATCCTCAGGGAGGTTTTTTGTACACAATGCCAATGACAAATTGGTTTGGATGGTTTGTCACTTCGTTAGTTATTGCCGCGGGCTATGAATGGCTGACTGACAAGAGACCCAATGCCTCCTTTCAATGGGTCTACGGGCTATGGATGCTGAATGCGTTGTTTCCAATAGCGCTGAGCTTTCTGTACGAACTTTGGACAGCAGTCTTGATTGGTATACCAGCCATGCTCATCCCATATCTGGCACATCGATCCAAAAATGCCGATTAAAAGAAAAGCATGGAAGAATTTAGCGATGGTGACCTTTGGGATTCCTTCAAACGATTCTCTAAAACCTTCTCGACGGCTACTCGACTTCTGCCTAGAGAAGTAAGAGTGCCGGTGGCCACCTTGTATGCTTTTTGCCGAAGAGTTGACGACCTCGCTGACACGGCAATTACCGAAGTTGAAAGGAGAGACGCCTTGCATCAGTTAGATAACTATGAGATGGCTATTCGGGAGATTGTTTCTGAAAAGAAATGCCCAAGGTGGGATCCACTATGGCCTCGCATTTACCAGATTTCTGAAGATTGGCCATTGTCCATACAGCCGTTTTTGGAATTGCTTGACGGTGCACGATTTGATCTGAAAGGCGAAGAAATCGACACAATGGAAGACCTCATTCACTATTCGAATTTGGTCGCTGGATCTGTCGGATCCATGATGCTTCCATTCCTTGTTTCCGTCAAACTTAAAGTTTGGGATGAAATTCAATTCATCGAATTGTGTCACGAATTGGATCAGCCTTCCCGAGATCTCGGAATTGCGATGCAAATTACCAACATTCTTCGCGATGTTGGAGAGGATCTGAGAAATCTAAATCGAATATATCTGCCTAAGGACATAATGTATCAGTTCAATATTACCCGAGCTAATCTTGAACAGGATGTGGTCAACGCCAACTACATCTCCCTCTTAGAATCGCTCATGGAAGAAGCTGAAGTTCGCTATATGACGGGATTGAAGCAGTCTAGGAATCTCAGACTTGTCGTTCGACCAGGTATCCGATCGGCTGCAAAGATGTATCGAGAAATCATGAATGAAATCAGAAGAAATAACTACAACAATCATTCTAAACGTGCATTCACAAGTAAGGGAACGAAATTCAAACTAGTTTTCGGTGATCGATACCTAGAGCGAAAGAAATGGCTTAAGAGGGTGTCTAAAGGTGTATAAATCGATTGGTGGCTATTTTCTTAAGAGATCCCTAAGGACAAATTTCGAGAACATTTTCTGGGTAGGTGAAAAATGGTCTTTACCTATAGATCAAAATATTGTCGTCTATTCAAATCACCATAGCTATTATGATGGATACCTAGCTTGGTGGTTTTTCTCGCAACATCTGAATCGGCCTTATAATGTATGGATGGAGGAGTTCGATCGATTCCCGCAGTTTGGGCCAATGGGCGCCATGCCTTTTTCAAAAACGGATTCGAAGTCTCGAGCCAGCACTATTAGAAAATCTGCAAAATTACTTGAAGAGATTCGAGGACAAGTTATCCATTTCATGCCCTCAGGAGAATTACGTCCTCCGCAATCTGGCATCGGACCATTCAAGGCAGATCTGGCGAGGTTTGACAAGATCTTTGGTGACAAGATGTGGCTTCCCTTCGCTATCTATCTAAGTTGGAATGGTGGACCAAAACCAATCGCCTTCCTCTCCGCCGGACCTAGTCATAGCCATGCCGACGGAAATGAGATAGAGCGCCTAAGAAGTCTTCTGAAAGAAACGCAGGAAAGGTCGTTGGATCCGGCAGAAATACTAATGAATGGGACTACTCCGACTCAAAATAAATGGGACTTTTCCTTCACGAAATATTTTTTCAAAAACTGAAGATTGCGCCGCTTCTTATCACTTTTGCGAGTGTTGGCAAGGCTGAGTCAACCAAACTCGACATTGAGTTAATTGCCGTTGCTATCCTTCGATACGTTTTATTTAAAAATCAGAGATCCTCGACGAGGAATTGACTGGGCTAAGTCGTAAAATGCTTTTGAGTTTGCAGGATTAGGTGAGCATTCCTCTCCTTTCCTTCTGAGATTCAGCCCGCGTCAAGATCCACTATCGAATACCTAGAATTAATAGTTTTTTGCGTCCTAGCTTTTCTATCAGCAAATCTCTTGCTGAATCTGATCTACTCGGTATACAACTGGAATCGAAAGGCTTATGCTGTTTGCGATTCTCTTTGCTCAATAATAGTCCCCGCCAGAAATGAGGAAGACAATCTCAAGAAACTCATCCCGACTGTTCTTTCACAGTCTCATCAGAATTTTGAATTAATCCTCTACGATGACATGTCTGAGGATGAAACGGCTTCCGTGATCGACTCCTTTGATGATTCTAGAATCCGCTACATAGAAGGAAGCACTCTGGGGGAGGGCTGGGTAGGCAAAGTTAACGCCTTGTATAGTGCTACAAAGGAAGCGAGAGGAAGTAAGATCTTATTCCTTGACGCCGACATTGAACTCTTGAAAAATGATTCATTGGCACAGCTTCTTGGAAAGCACCAAGAACAGGGAGACGGTACAATAATCTCTGGGCTTCCTGGGCAAGGGGGAAATGGCCTTTTGCTAGTGAGCTTGCTTTCATTTTTTGTCTACACCGGTTCACCTTGGTTGCTTGCAAAACTCCTCCCCTTCCCTTTTTTGACTATTCTGAACGGGCAAGTCTGGATGATTGATCGATCTAGTTACGAAAAGCATCAGCCTCATCTCCACGTTAAGCATGAGATTCTTGATGATGTCAAGATCGGCAGGTTCATGAAGAGTAAAAATGTCCCGACGACATTTCTTCCCCTCCAGAAATTGTTAAAAGTGAATATGTACAAAGATCTAGGCGAAGCAATTTTAGGCTTTTCAAAAAACGCCTACTTGCTTCTTTCCGGTAATCCAATCGGATTTCTGGTTCTTTGGACGGTCTTATTGATTACTCTAGTTCTCTCACCTTTTCTGAGCTTGTACTTTCTAATAGCTATATTCGGCTTAAAGATTGTCACTGATCGGCTAGGACGATTACCCCTTTGGGTTAGCGTCCTTGCACCGGCCTCTATGTTGGCAGGTAGTTTGATTCAGTTATATTCCGCAATACTCCATTGGAGAGGAAAGGTAACCTGGAAAAATAGACCCCTATAATTTATGCGAATCGCCTTGATAACCTCAATTGTCGTTGCTGCCCTCGCGACAGTTTTCGCTCTGAGCAATACAGCCTCGGTCTCTGTTAAATTTCTTAATTGGTCGTTTTCAGCGCCCTTAGCCCTTTTGATCATTTCGACTTTAGTCACCGGAATTCTTGCCGGTTATCTTTCTGGTCTTCCAGCCAGATTTAAGACTAGAGCTGAGGCTAAATCCCTGCGGAAAGAACTGGATGAAGCAAATACTAACATCCAAGAGGAAGTTGCTCAAGTTGATGAAGCAGTAAAAGTTGAGAACGAGTCAAATGAAGATCCGGCCGCTGAGGCCTGAAATGAAATCTGTAAAAGAGTATCTCCTACAAAATACTCCGGAATTTTTTTTCATAAGCTTCGGGATCTGGTGGCAACTGGACTCGGGCGTGACTATCAATCCTTTTGCTATTGGCTTGATCTTGGTCATGAGCGCTCAAATTATTTTCAAAAGTAGAATTGCCGCTGGAGTGAGTGGGGCCATTCTCTTTCTAGGGTCGCTCTATTTCATTCTCGCTCTTCTTTCAGACTATCACAGCTTTTCTCCAGATGAGAGCAGTGCCGCTTTGAATTTTCTAGTCATCGGCGGACTACTTATTGCCTCATCTCTTTCGATGTCGTTTCTTTTGATGCTTAAGGCCTCACATGATGATTATAGATTACTGTCTAGCAATCTGGTCAAAGGACACTTCAATGATGACGTTTAGATTTTCAAACCCCATTTCTATGAAAGCCTCTATAGCGAGAGCTGTCATTTTTTGCACTCTCTTTCTTACAGTATCGGACATCTTCTCTCAGTCAGTTTTCATCAAGACAGCGGGCTTCGTCAATGTTGAAAGCGGAAATTTGATATCTGACCAATTCATCGAAGTCGAGGGAGAACTAATAAAGGCTACTGGACCGAATGGGAATATCCCAAACGGAGCCGAAATCATAGATCTTTCAGGGTCTATCATCATGCCGGGCATGATTGAGGCTCATACACATTTGGCCTTATCTACTCAAGAGGGTCGGGACTTCAATAGATTCTTCATCACAAACATCCTCGAATCGACTCCCTATCGTGCCATTCAAGGAGTCACCAACGCGAGGTCACTTCTGGAGCATGGATTTACGAGTATTCGAGATCTCGGCAACAACGGCTACTATGCTGATCTCGATCTCAAACGAGCAATCCGCGAAGGTTGGATACCTGGCCCAGACATGCAAGCGGTTGGACGTATCATTGCACCATTCGGTGGTCAATTTCAACTACCGCAGGAAAACCCGGAATTGGTGGCGACCGATTACGAGGTTGCGGACAGCAAGGATGAGATGATGAAGGCCATTCGAAAGAACCTGCACTTTGGGGCCGACTTAATCAAGATTGTTGTCGATGACTACGACTATATCTACTCGAAAGAGATGGTTCAATTTGCAGCTGATGAAGTTCATCGGGCAGGACGAAAAATTGCAGCCCACGTCAGCACAAACCAAGGTGCAAAGAACGCCATCGCCGCTGGTGTTAATTCGCTAGAACACGCTTGGGAATTAGATCAGGATGACCTGCTAAGCATGAAGGAAAAAGGAATCTTCCTAGTTGGTACGGATTTCCCGGAATCCTACTCCGGATATTTCACCGGATACGACGAGAGCCTGGCTAAAGCCGCCTACCAAAAGCGTATAGACAGACTTGAAAGAAGCTACCAAGCTGGAGTTAAGATTGCTTTTGGAGCAGATGTTACAGATCACGTGCAGGGCTCATCAAAAGGATCGCAAACGATCGCCTTTATTTCCAGCTTCAAAGACGCAGGAATTGGGTCGGCTGATTTGATTCGAATACTTACAATAAACGGAGCCTCACTCATGGGATGGGAAGCCCAAAAAGGAAGCGTCAGTGTTGGCAAGCACGCTGACTTGATTGCGATGAGAGAAAATCCCTTAACGAATCCTGAGGCCTTGAAGCAGATAAGCTTCGTAATGAAACGAGGAAAGATTTACAAGAAAGATGGGAAATTTGTCTGGTCAACTCCAACGACCATCCATGTTGTTGAGTAGATAATCCAAATCTATCTCGTGGCTGCAATTCCTGTGGCCATTCTCCCTACTTCAATTACACGAGTGATTTCGTTTGTTGCTGGATCGATCTCAATTACAGTCCCGACCATGTCGTTATCTCCAAAGTCATAGCGAGGTGTATATCTACTGATTGTATTACGATTTGAGATATAAACTTTCCCTGCCATGCTAGTCGCGCTTCCATGAGGTTCGGAAATACCCCTTCCGCCGATCGCTCCTCCGACAGAGTAGTCTGAGGTATCAACGAAATAGACATTGTTCGATTTTTGGTTACCGAAGTACACAAATCGATCATCACGCGTTACAACAGGGTGCCACGGCTGATCCGCTGTTTCGACCGTCGCGATCTTTTCAATGTTTGATAAGTCCTGGAGATTGTAGACAGTCAGCTCGTTGCTGAGCTGACCCGTCATATAGAGAATGGTACCTTCAAAATTTGTTGCTCCCTGCACGTAGGCAGCAGTCGGCTCAGGCTGACCACTTGCTCCAATTACCTCATCTGTTGCCGCATCGATTGCCGTAATCTGGTTCGTGGCTAAGCTGGCAGTAAGCACGTAGTTGCCACTAGGATCTGCAATGAGGGCATGAGGACGATCAAATACTACATCTATCAGATCGATGCTCATATCATCTCTATTTATGGTGCCAATCGAAGTCGGTGGATTGCTGGCAGAAAAGGATCTCGCAACGTAGAGTTTATTTCTCCCTGGCAGGACAGCAACCATTCCAGGAGCTTCAAAATCAGCAGATCCGAGAAGCTCATTTTCTCGGCTGAACTTAACAACCTTATTGTCTCCAATGAGACTTAGGTACCACGCTGATCCGTCAGGCTCTACACTCACCATGTGCGGCTTGGCATCTGAGGAAAATCCTTTTGAAACGAGGTCCACTACGCGAATTACTTGGCCCGTATCTGTGTCGATTACGGAAACTGATGCGTCGGCTTGATTACTGACATAGAGCAAGTTTCTTGCATCACTTCCGTAAACGGTACCTGTGCTATTTTTCGCACCCTCGTCAATCCATCGTCGGAGAAATCTTATTTCTTCCGCGGACAGGCTCTCTTGATTTAATTCGCCAGGATGAGATCCAAGGTCCCATTTTGTGACTATCTCGATTAATACACTATTCTCAGAACTGTAAGGTACGACGCTCTCACCTTCATCAGCTCCTTCGAAAACCCTTCTCCAAGAGGTCAATTCAAGTCCATTGGAACTTGCTGCTCTTGAGCCCTCATGGCAAGTATTGCACTTGGCGTCAAATATAGGCTGGACGTGAAGTTGGTAGTTGATTTCTGTTATGTCGTCTAATCCGCTTTCCGGATCAGAGCTGTCACAGGCACTAAATGTCAAGCTTGATAGGACGAGAACGACAAGGCTCGAAATGGGGAGACTTCTGGCGGACATAAGATTGATTTGGTTTAGATCTTAGTTCGACACAGCACTGCAATTGTTCCATCGTAAATTAACGGAGCTGGGGGCATTTCTGATGCCCGAACAGGTTACCTTCCAAGACGCCTGAAGGCCTCGAATTCTAGTTTCTTCCATGTCCCATTCTCTTTTCAAGAAAAAGGCTCTTGCCATAGCCCCCGCCAGTTTCCCTCGAGATTTGGAACTCTACTATTCTAGCTTGAAGCGAATGCGGCAATCGGGAATTCATGTCACGGAAATAAGGAACAGTCTCTCTCATTTTGGCTACTTGGCCGGCAGCGATGAGGAGAGAGCAAGAGAGCTAAATCTTGCTTTAGCTGAGACAGATGCTGACTTTCTCATTTGTGCGCGTGGTGGTTATGGTACGCTTCGACTATTGTCGATGATCGATTATGAGGCAGCCAAAAATGCCCGGAAGATCTTAATAGGTTACAGTGATATCACTGCACTTCAGCTCGCATTGCTTGAGAAATCAAATTGGAATTCTATCTCTGGACCTATGCCAGGAGTAGATTGGCCTGAACCTGATTCTGAGACATTTAATAGGCTATCCCAACTTTTCTCTGAGGATGATGGATTTGAAATTATTGGACCTGGAGGAGAATTACTTGAAGGCATCCAAGAAGGCCTAGTGGAAGGCAGGCTTATCGGAGGCAATCTATCTTTGATTACCAAACTAGTTGGAAGCCCGTTTCTACCCGATCTCCGGGGATCTATCCTATTTATTGAAGAGGTCTCTGAAGCACCTTATCAATTAGATGGGCACTTCGCACAACTCGAATTGTCTGGAGAACTTCAGAAAATTGGCGGATTGGTTTGTGGCCAATTCACAGACTGGGAGTCCGACCCAAAAAGGGCTAGTCAAAGTTACAAAGAAGTCGTGCAACACTATGCAAGTAAGCATGGAATCCCGACCGCCTGGAATTTGCAGTATGGTCACATTCCAGTCAAGAACTCAATGCCCATTGGAGTGAAGGCAAAACTAATCGTGGAAAGAGACAAGGCAAGCTTGACCATTCTAGAGTCGGTGTGCCAGAAATGAAAAAGCTGGCGGTATTTGTCTCAGGTTCTGGCTCCAATATGCTAGCCATTCACCGAGCCATCGTGGATGAGAAAATCGACGCAGAAATTTCTCTCGTCATTTCTAATACGAAGAAATCTAAAGCACTCGAAAAAGCCGAGACACGCGGAATTGAGAATCTCGTCTTAAATCCAAAAAGTTTCGATGCGGCGAGTAAGTATGAAGAAAAACTCCTTTCAGTCCTGCACGAATATCAGATTGATGCAATTATTCTCGCTGGATACCTAAAGAGAATTCCTCCTATAGTAGTAGACCGGTATTCGGAGAGAATATTGAACATCCATCCTAGTCTACTTCCGGCCTTTGGTGGACATGGATTCTATGGGATGAAAGTCCACGAAGCAGCCATCGCAAGAGGCGTGAAATGGAGCGGTGTCACCATTCATTTAGTGACTTCTGAATATGACGAAGGGCCGATAGTCCTTCAACAGCCAGTTGAAGTAATGGACTCTGACACTCCAGCTGAGCTTGCGGCTAGAATATTAGATACAGAACACAAACTTTTTCCAAAAGCCGTTGCCTTGTTAGTTGAAAATCGACTTAGCATTAGCGCCGGCAAAGTACAGATCGAGTCATGATACATGTCAAAGACCTTCCAAATCCTGAGGACCTCTATCCTATCAAGAGAGCTCTACTATCCGTTTTCGACAAGACGGGCCTAGTAGAATTTGCGCAGGTTCTGAGTTCATTTGGAGTGGAGTTAATTTCCACAGGCGGCACCAAACGAAAACTTCAGGAGGCTGGCCTTGAGGTGAAAGATGTTTCAGAGCTCACTGGTTTCCCTGAAATGCTTGATGGCCGCGTTAAGACCTTGCATCCTCTCGTCCATGCTGGGCTTCTTGCTAGAAAGACGGATAGTGAGGACATGAAGCAACTCACTGACCAAGGTACCAGCCCTATCGATCTTGTTGTCGTAAACTTGTACCCATTCGAAGAAGCCATTTCGAATGGTGAAGTAAACGATGCAATCGCCATTGAGAACATCGACATAGGCGGACCTACTATGCTTCGGTCAGCTGCCAAGAATTTCTTTTTCACAGCCGTAGTTAGCTCCTCTAATGACTACAAATGGATTGCCGAGGAACTCGCAAGTAATTCGGGTGCTCTTTCCCTTAGTACCCGTAGAATGCTTGCCGGAAAGGTTTTCGAATTGACAGGTCAATACAACCAAGCCATTTCCAAATATTTCGGTGTCACGATTGAGGCATCTTCGAATAATTATCAGATTGATCTCCCCCGATACCAAGAACTCCGCTACGGCGAGAACCCTCACCAAACGGCTACCTTTTATGGCAAGCCAGACGAGATCTTTGAAAAGCTGCATGGAAAGGATCTTTCCTTCAACAATATGCTGGATCTAAGCGCAGCGTTATCCATTCTTGACGAATTTAGTAGTGCCGATCCGACGATTGCGATTCTAAAACACACAAACCCTTGTGGCGTCGCACAAGCTAGCTCTCTACTTGAGGCCTACAACAAAGCCTTCGCAACAGATCGGCAATCGCCATTTGGTGGAATCGTCATTGCGAACAGAGCAATGGACATGGAGACAGCACAAGCAATAAATGAGGTATTTACTGAAATTATTATTGCGCCAGACTTTGAGGACGAGGTATTGGAGTTCCTAATGAAGAAAAAGAATCGACGTCTAGTTAAGTCTAAGAGTAAAGGAAGAGTGGGCATCGTAGATGTTCGAACTGTTGCAGGTGGTCTTTTAGTTCAGGAAAAAGATCCCAGTCTAGCAAGTTCTGAAGAGTTTAGGGACAGCCTGACAGTGGTTACAAATCGACATCCAACTCCTTCAGAATTAGACGATTTAGAATTTACTTGGAGAGTCTCCAAACACGTGAAAAGTAATGCAATCGTCTACGGAAAGAATCGAGCGACTTTAGGTATTGGCGCCGGCCAAATGTCCAGAATTGATGCCAGTGAGATTGCTGTCGCAAAAGGTAAAAAGTCCGCTTTGGACTTCGACAAGTGTGTCGTAGCTTCCGATGCATTCTTTCCCTTTAGTGACGGGCTTCTAGCAGCAGCCGATGCAGGCGCAATAGCAGCAATTCAACCCGGTGGATCTGTACGAGATGACCAAGTAATTGAGGCCGCAAACGAAAGAGGAATGGCAATGGTCTTCACCGGTCGGCGTCATTTCAGACATTAGGGAACCGAACGTATTTTTATTTTTATTTCAATTGACTCACCGTCAAATACTTACGCTATCCATCTAAATGGGTCTATTTTCATTATTTAGTACAGACATAGCTATTGACCTCGGAACGGCCAATACACTCATCTATGTCAAAGACAGAGGAATTGTCCTCAACGAACCTAGCATTGTTGCCGTTAATCGGTCAAATCCAAATGAGGTCCTCGAAATAGGGGCTAGTGCTCTTCAGATGCATGAACGAACCCATCAAGAAATTGTAACAGTTCGACCTTTGCGTGATGGGGTTATCGCTGACTTTGAAAGTGCCGAGCAACTCATTCGTGGACTTATCCAAAAAATTCAAAAAGGTTGGTATACCTCAATCCGTCGCATGGTTATCTGTGTCCCGAGTGGAATTACGGAGGTTGAAAAGCGAGCCGTGCGAGATTCAGCAGAGCATGCAGGAGCTCGACAAGTATATCTTGTAGACGAGCCCATGGCAGCCGCCATAGGAATCGGACTAAACGTGCATGAGCCTGTTGGAAATATGGTTGTCGACATTGGTGGTGGTACAACGGAAATTGCAGTGATTGCTTTGTCTGGAATTGTTGTGGACGAGTCTATTAGATCTGGCGGCGATGAACTTGACCGAGCTATTGTCCAGTACTTCAGAAAACATCACAACTTGTTGATCGGTGAACGAACGGCCGAATTGATTAAGAAAGAAATCGGAAGTGCTTCGGTATTAGATCCTGAGTTAGAGCTTTCTGTAAAGGGAAGGGACCTTGTCACTGGCATTCCAAAGATCCGGACTATTTCGTCGGAAGATGTTAGAGAGGCCCTGAAAGATACTGTTTCCCAAATCGTAGCTGCTGTAACTCGAGCGTTAGAAAGAACGCCACCAGAACTTGGTGGAGATGTCCTAGAAAGAGGCATTATGCTAACCGGTGGAGGAGCACTTTTGAAAGGCATGGATAATCTTATTCGATCAAGAGTGGAGCTGCCGGTGTATGTGGCTGAGGATCCTCTAACTGCTGTAGCAAGGGGAACCGGAAAGATTCTGGAAGACGTAGAGTCCTACTTAAAAGTGTTATCGTAATTCAATTCCTAAAGTCTAAGATAAACGAAAAATGATCCAGGTTTGGGTCAGAATAAGGGAATGGTTGCTGTTGATAGTTCTTGTTGTCAGCAGTCTCTTGGTAATGATTAATCATAACCAAGCCATGGTCAAAGCTTTGAAAAGGGTTTCTTTGCAATTGACTTCCTCTGTGGAAAGTCGATTTGCTTGGACAGGTAAATATTTGAGAGCTCTCAACGATAACGAGGAGCTAAGACGGGACAATATAAAATTAGCAAGTCAGCTAGCCTTACTGAGGGAAGCGGCCGAGCAAAACACAGAGTTACACTCTCTTCTCGGGACCCGTGAAAGTACACCTTATCCCCTTTTAGCTGCCCGAGTCGTGAACAGAGATGTCACGAGGCAAAAAAACACATTCACCATAGACAAAGGTAAAGAAGACGGACTCCAGGAGGGCATGGCTGTCGTCAACGACAAAGGTATCTTGGGCAAAATAGTTTTGACAAGCAATGCATTCTCCATTGTTCAGTCTTATCTCAACGTGGACTTTCGGGTACCCGTCGCAATACAATCAAGTCGGACTTGGGGAATCGTCCGATGGGAGGATGTGAGGAGAGATTTACTAGTTCTTGATTATATCAGCAAAACTGAAGAAGTCAACAAGGGTGATCTCGTCGTGACTAGTAGTAGCGACGTATTTCCACCCGGCATTCCTGTTGGTCGAATTGACTCTGCACATGTCAAAGCGGGACAAAATGACTGGCATATCTATATAAAACCAACGGCGCCAATACAAAAAGCTGACTACGTTTTCATAATTATGGAAATCCTAGCGCCAGAAATAGAAAAATTGTCAGCACAACTGGATGATAACTAGCATGTACTCTATCGGCAATTTCATATTGGTAAGAAGCCTAGTCCTAGGTCTTTTTCTGATTGGTGTATCTGCTTTCCCCTCTGAACACCTGCTTGCACAATCTAAAAGCGCGAAGAAAATTGCGGATGAAATCGAGTCGATTCTCAGTCAAGTGGATTTCTCCAACGCATTTTGGGGTATTCGGATAATTGATCTTAAAAACGGAGAAGAGCTTTACGGCCGCAACGCAGGAAAAAGTCTAATCCCTGCCTCAAATCTCAAACTTTACACTACAGCTGCCGCATTGGACCAGCTGGGTCCAGACTTTCAATACGCAACAGACGTCTTCATTGATGGCCCCATACAAAGCGGAATATTAAATGGAAATTTGATAGTCAAAGGCTCAGGAGACCCTAGCATCGGATCGCGCTTTTTCGAAGGTGATCACGAAAGTGTATTTAGGTCTTGGGCTCAGGAAATACTGAATGCAGGAATTCGACATATCGAAGGAGACATAATTGGCGACGATGATATTTTTGCTGACGAGCCACTCGGTCCGGGTTGGAGTTGGGACGATGAATTATTCTATTACTCCGCTGAGGTTGGCGGATTGGTTTACAATGAAAATTGCGTCGACTTTGACATCGTGGCCTCAACCTTGGATAGCCCCGCAACGATCGAGTGGTTTCCTAAAACCAGCTATGTCACCGTTCTAAATGAGACAAGAACTACAGCTCGTAAAACCTCAATAGATGAAGGCTACTACCGTCAGCGAGAAGGGAATGATTTTCGGATCTCCTCCTTAGTCCCACTTGGAAAAACGGACAATGAGTCCTTAACAATCTATAACCCTAGCAAGTACTTTGTGCATGTCTTGAGAGAGGTCTTGGTCTCGGAAGGCATCGTCGTTTCTGGCCAAGCCGTTGACGTTGACGATCTGTCCATCAAGCCATTCTATAAGAACGAAACCTATCAAAAATTACTGACCCACAAGTCCCCTCCTCTTTCAGTCATTGTAAAGCAGATCAACAAGGACAGTAATAATCTACTTGCTGAACAGGTTCTGAAGTCGATTCCCATCTACTCAACCCTAGCACATCAAAACAATATCAGCGGTCCGGCCACTTTTCGCCAAGGAGTTCGAGCCGCAAAGCACTCCCTAGTTAAAGCACTCGTAGATACGGCACGGATTGTAATGGTTGATGGTTCTGGTCTTTCGAGATTGAATTTGGTTACCCCAGAAATGACTACGGAGCTCCTTCGATTCATGTGGAATCATGACAATGAGAAGGTAAAACAAGCATTCATCGACTCCCTTCCCATCGGAGGCGTAGATGGCTCGCTAAAGTACCGGTATCGAAAAGGTGCGGCTAGAAAAAAAGTGAAGGCAAAGACAGGTTTCGTTTCTCATGCGAGGACTTTGAGCGGCTATGTACCTTCAAAAAATGGCAAACAATTAGCATTTTCTCTGATGGCCAATCACTACACGATAGATACGCGAGAGGTAAACAACGTGCAAGATCAGATAATTAACTTCCTTGCGAAGACGAGACTGTAGATGGTATTTGGTCTTTGGTCCTTTGTCCGCAGAATTTGTTATTCCCCCTCGTCGATTGTGATCATTTAATCTGCCTTCAATAGGATCTCTAGTCTAGATCAATGGCCGATATTCCGATTGAGCCAATCCCAAATCGAACCTAGACTTCTGATCGTAGTATTTCACCACGGAGTCTAGCCACCAAGATTCCTAGTTATGTAGCCAGGAATCCGGACTTTTTTTTATGACCAAGGCCCAACTACTAAGGACCAAAGACCAACTACCTATGACCAAGGACCAACAACCAATGACCAACCGAATTCGATCAACCACTGTGATCGGTGTAATTCACAACGGCCAAGTCGCTATCGGTTCTGATGGTCAAGCCACCATGGGCGATACAGTCATGAAGTCAAAAGTTAACAAGCTTCGAAAGCTACACGACGGAAAATATATTGCAGGTTTTGCCGGCGGAACCGCAGATGCCTTTACACTTTTTGAGCGATTCGAAGCAAAACTCAAGGAATTCAACGGAAAGCTTGAACGATCAGCGGTAGAACTGGCCAAAGACTGGAGAACCGATAGGTACTTGCGAAAACTAGAGGCCCTGCTGGCTGTCGCTTCGCATGACAAATTGCTCCTAATTAGCGGAACTGGAGACGTCATCGAGCCCGATGATAATATTGTCGCTATTGGTTCTGGCGGCAACTATGCACTTTCAGCCGCAAGAGCCTTGAAATCAATCGATTCAAACTCAGACATATCGGCTCGTGAAATCGTAGAAAGAAGTCTGCAAATTGCCGCAGATATTTGTATCTATACAAATCACAACAGAAATATTCTGGAATTACCCGCCAGCTCATAGGATTTCGAAAAGAGAGCGTTCCTAAGATGGCGTATTTATTGTTTTTAAATATACCTCGAACTAAAGCACTTTTATAAGCCACTAGCTACAGTTCAAGTCTTTCCACTGCCTCAATGACAGATGATCGAGTACGTGGTGCGATCTTTATTGATTTGCACGACGTGTTACCCCACTTAGAATCGGAGTCAAGAGATCCTGTCAGGGATCTAGAAGAACTTATCGATTCAACGCGAGCCTTTCTCACAAGAAAGGTAGA
Source organism: Rhodothermales bacterium (assembly GCA_965250215.1). Classification (GTDB taxonomy): domain Bacteria; phylum Bacteroidota; class Rhodothermia; order Rhodothermales; family DATKEJ01; genus CBDFNN01. The sequence goes on from CBDFNN010000004.1 coordinate 2,977,249, forward strand.
CACCCATGTAGTTAGAACGACAATTTACGCAGATCTTGAAGTTCTTGGAGAATCTGGGTATCCGAAATTGGCAGATCGACTTTATAGACGCGGTGTGGAGAGCAGCTATGTTTGTCTGCGATATGAGAGTCTTGATACAAACCTGAGCATGGCTCTGGACATTTGCAAGACTATCTATCAGAGAGAAGACATTGGCCGAATTGTCGTGATTTCGGGATCCCGAGAATATATTCCCCTTTTTCGTTCGATACAGGGAGCAGGAATTGTTGGGACTCTTATTTCATTTGCCGAAGAGCTACCAGCCGCCCTAAAAGTCACAGGTTCATTTGACACTTTTATTTCTGCAAACGATCTAATAAAGGGACGTGATCTTTCTTTCGGTCGAAAAGACGAAAGTCCAAGCCAAGCGCAAACTTTCGGATCCAACGATTTCCACGAGGTAAAGAAACTTCCATACGATATGGATCGAGAAGCTCTACGAATTATCGAATTAAATTTCGGTCACTACGAGGAGGTTTACCTTTCACCACTTCTGCGAAAACTTTCGGAAACCATTGATCCAGATTCCGGTCATGAACCAAAGACTGTGATTAGCGATCTGAATCGAAATGGTGCTATCCGATTGGAAAAACGCCGTGGGGAGAAATACGACTATACTGTCCTTATCGTCAATAGCAGTCATCCCGACGTTCTAGCTGTCCGCGAGGAAGTTGCGGAAGCCAGAATTGCGGGCTATCACAAAGAAGACGACGGGTCAGCAAAAATGGAGGAGCCGGGAGTTTGGGAGCAGGATTTTGCTGACATGTGGGAAGGAGTAGACGAAGATCAAATTGATGACAACACCTAAGGTAGAAACAGAAGAAGAAGTCACGGAATCAGGTACGGAAGTACAAGAACAGCAACAAAATTTAAGCTTAACGCCCAAAGAAATTGTCCACGAACTGGACAAATACATCATTGGCCAAGACGCTGCTAAAAAAAGTGTAGCTATTGCCCTTCGCAACCGATGGAGACGTATGAATGCCGTCGAAGGAATGCGAGACGAGATCATGCCGAACAACATCATCATGATCGGCCCGACAGGGGTAGGTAAAACTGAAATCGCCAGACGTTTAGCAAAGCTTGTTAGAGCTCCCTTCATTAAGGTAGAAGCAACCAAATTTACAGAAGTTGGCTATGTCGGTCGTGACGTTGAGGGTATGATAAGAGATCTAACCGATCTGTCTATCAACATGGTCAAAGACGAGCAGGCCGAGCGGGTTGTCGAAAAAGCTAAGGAGCATGCGGAAAATCGAATCTTGGACATATTGATCCCACCCTCAGGATCAAAGGAAAACGTTTCGGGCCCAGGTTTTATAATAAACCGGAAGTCCGAGGAGAACGGCGAAACTTCAGACGACTCATTTGACCATGAGCTCCGCGAGAGAACCAGAAACAAGTTTAGGGAGAAACTTCGCAAGGGGGATCTGGATGATAGAGAGGTTGAGGTAGACGTTACCAGTAATAAACCCAATAACATGCAGGTATTTGGACCTTTGGGCATGGAGGAAATGGGTGTCAACATTCAAGAAATGTTCGGCAACATGATGGGTGGCAAAAAGAGCAAGAAGCGGCGATTACCTATTAAAGAAGCCCTAGAAGCTTTGAAAGAAGAGGAAGCGCAAAAACTCCTCGACATGGAGACCGTAACACGAGAGGCATTGGAGAGGGTTGAGTCGTCAGGAATCGTCTTTATCGATGAAATAGACAAAGTTGCTGGATCCAGCCAAGGAAAAAGTGGCCCCGATGTATCTCGACAAGGAGTCCAGCGAGATCTTCTACCAATCGTCGAAGGCTCAACGGTGACAACGAAATATGGTCTAGTTAAAACGGATCATATCCTTTTCGTTGCAAGCGGTGCCTTTCATGTTTCAAAGCCAAGCGATTTGATACCCGAGCTGCAGGGACGATTTCCGATTCGAGTAGAACTTAGCTCCCTGAACGAGGATGATTTCTTTCGGATTTTAACGGAGCCTAAGAATGCCTTGATTAAGCAATACCAAGCCCTGCTATTCTCGGAAGGTGTTGAGCTGGAGTTCGAAGACGATGCTATTCATGAAGTTGCTCGGATTGCGGCTAAAGTAAACGAAGACATTGAAAACATTGGAGCGCGGAGACTCCACACCATCTTAACAACTCTTTTGGAAGAGTATCTTTTCTCGATACCTGATGAGATGCCTGATGACAAGATTATTGTTACGAAAAAGATGGTTTCCGAAAGGTTAGATCTCCTCTTGGAAGATCGAGATTTGAGTCAATTTATCCTGTAGCCTAACCTTCGATGTCACAAAAGCCATTAATGGTAACGGCGGCCCTTCCCTATGCGAACGGCCCCATTCACATCGGCCACCTTGCCGGTTGTTATTTGCCTGCAGATATGTGGGTTCGCTTCAAGAGATTGCAAGGACGTGACCTCGTCTTTGTGTCTGGAACCGACGAGCATGGAGTCCCAATCATGCTTCGTGCAAAGGCTGAAGGCAAAAAACCAGAAGAGATCGCTCGGCGGTACTTCCAATCAAGCAAGGACGCGTTTGAGCGCTTCGGTATGTCGTTCAATCACTATGGCCGTACGTCCTCAAAGATGCACTATGAAACGAGCCAAGATTTCTTCAAAGTCTTGCTCTCGAAGGATGGTGTCATTACAAAACGGGCTAGTACCCAACTTTATGATCCTGAAGCCAAGGAATTCCTTGCTGACAGATTCGTAAAAGGTGAATGCCCTCACTGTGGTCATCAGGATGCTTATGGAGATCAGTGCGAGAATTGCGGAAGAACCCTAAGTCCTTCTGAATTGATCAATCCCAAGAGCACGCTGACAGATTCTAGTCCCATAGATAAGGAGACCTCTCATTGGTACATCGAACTCGGTAGCTTACAAGCTGGTCTTGAGCAGTGGCTCGGGTCTATGTCAAACTGGAAAACTAATGTCAAAGGTCAAGTCGGAAGCTGGCTGAACGATGGTCTTCGAGCGAGAGCAATAACGCGAGATATTGACTGGGGAATCCCCCTTCCTGAAGAAGCTGGAACGGCTGAAGAACGGGAAGGAAAAGTTCTATACGTTTGGTTCGACGCTCCGATTGGCTATATCTCATTTACCAAAGAATGGGCTAAAAATGCTGGTGAGCCTGATCTTTGGAAAAAATATTGGCTGAAGGAAAATGAACCAGAGCTTGTTCATTTTTTGGGAAAAGATAATATTGTTTTCCATGCGCTTCTATTTCCCGCAATGTTGCAGAATCATGGTGATTTTGTATTACCTAGTGCCGTTCCCGCAAACGAATTTCTAAACCTCCAAGGCGAGAAACTATCAACGAGTCGCAATTGGGCTGTTTGGCTTCACGAGTATCTAGAAGACTTTCCGGCTGATTTCCTGCGCTACGCCCTAGCTTCTACCCTTCCAGAGACTAAGGATTCAGACTTTGACTGGAACGACTTCCAATCTCGAGTCAATTCTGAATTGGCCGACATTCTCGGCAATTTTGTCAACCGAACTCTGACCTTTTGCACTCGATTCTTTGATGGAGTTGTCCCAAAATTGATCAATCCGAGTAAGGAAGACCGGGATGCTCTTTCGGAAATACAGATCGCCGTCGAAGCAGTGGCCATATCATATGACAAATTTCGCCTGAGAGACGCTCTCTTCGAGAGTATGAAATTGGCCAGAGTTGGCAACAAATATTTCAATGATACTGAGCCTTGGAAAGCGGTTAAGGAGAATCCGGAAAAAGGAGCCAATACTATCCACGTCTCTCTTCAGCTATGCGCTTCTCTATCAATTATATTAGATCCAATAATCCCAAATACTTGCAGGAAAATACGAGAGATGCTCAAGTTAGAGACCAAGGTAGAAAGCGGTCTTCGCGCGTCCGTCGGGATTAATCTCTGGGACTTGGCAGGCACAAGCCTGCTGGAAACCGGGCATCAAATAGGAGAGGCAGAAATTCTATTTGCGAAGATAGAAAACGACGTGATCCAGGCACAAATTGACAGATTGGGTTCAAACACCGGCGAAGAGGACGATCGTATTCCAATCAAGAAAGAAATTGAGTTCGATGATTTTATGAAGCTTGACCTCAGGGTCGGCGAGATTTTGGAAGTTCATGAAGTGCCGAAAGCGGACAAATTGCTCCGTTTAATTATTGACATCGGCCAAAAAGACACGCGACAGATATTGGCGGGAATCAAAGAACATATTGAAGATCCATTGTCTTTAGTCGGAAAGAAGGTGAGTGTTGTGGCGAACTTAAAACCAAGAAAACTCAGGGGCTTCATGAGTGAAGGAATGGTTCTCGCGGCCGAGGACTCTGAGGGAGAACTGTCAATCCTACATCCCGATGCGAAACCAGGCGCAATCGTCAGATAAAGAAAGCCGGAGAAAAGCCGAGCTAATTCGGAAGCGATATCTCTATAGAGATATGGTCAGGAAAGGAAAGGCAAAAATAGGATTCAAGTCTGCTATCAAGATTATTGGCCCAGACTGTGCTTTTCACTTATATGCTCACAAAAATGAAGAAAAGAATGAGCCTGGCCTTATGCCGCATGATCCCACCCATTAACGACTAAAACCAGGCCCTCAGATAGAAAAAGCTATCTATAGGTATATCCGATTTCTCTACACAAAATGGGTCAAATGCCACTAGATCTAGAAAGACAATCCGTAGACTCTGTTGATCTAGGTACTCGGAAAAAGTGAAGCAGATCGGCTCCTAATTTGTGACGATATCCCACCCGATAGCCACCGGAGCCGAACTGCAGAAAAGCTACCATCGTAGCTTCTATTAGACATAGCGCTAGAATTAACCAAAAAGGGTCATAGCTCCAGAATATTTATCGCGGGAATGATAACGGAAGTGCAAGCGTTGTACAAAAATAAGTACTTGGCCTAATAACCTAGACTGCGACAGAATGAGGGAGAGAATGAACCTAGTCTTTATCTTCTTCCGGTAGATCAAGCTCTACCTCCTCCGCATCGATAGTAACCTCCTCCTTGACGTCATCCTCTTTTGCTTCAGGCGCGACTTCTTCAACCTCAACGACCTTTTTAGGTTTTGGAGAGGCAGCGGCCTTGTCCTTTGAACTAGATCTGCTACGCCTCTTTTTTGTTTTTTGAGGCTCCTCGACACCTTCTTTCAATTCGTATATGACACCCTTTCCATCCTTGGACTTTCCCACTTTCTTAAGAAAGCCAGCATCGAGAAGAGCAACGGCGCTTTTTCGATTACATGGTGTGAAAAGCGTTCCTAACTTTGTAGTACCAGCCTTTTTGGGCCAGATAACTAAATCAAAACCACTGAACATTTTTGTAAGAAGGTGCTTCTGCCAAAAATTTAAATCAACGGAGCTTTTAGGTGTAAAATCAGAGCCAGCCATATAGCGAAAAGACAGTAATTACGGTTTTAATCTTCGTCCCGGAACAAGGATGACGAAAACCTTATCAGGCGCCTGTGACAGAGCAAGAACTAATATGTTTCCTTTGTTTTCCTCACGTCGTTTGATCATATTTGCACTCGACATGACCAAATTGATATGAAGTCACCCCTACTTTGCTTTGCCGTTTTACTTATTAGCTCTTTTGTGACACATCGAAGTGTTGATGATGCCGTCTACCAAATTCCAGATGGGTTTGAGCTAGAGGAAATATATAGCCCCACCAAAGACAGCTTAGGAACCTGGGTAGCTATTGTAGAGACACTACCAGGTACCTTCATTTGCTCAGATCAACATGGAGGTCTATACCAAGTAAGCTACGGTCACGGTAGAGAGGCGGTCGTGGAAGAGTTAGATCTAGGCATTGGTATGGCTCAAGGACTTCTGTGGGCATTTGACGCGCTATACATAGTTGTCAACAGCGACGAGGGAATCTCAGGCAATAATAGCGGCCTCTACAGAGCAAAGGATTCCAACGGAGATGGTAAGCTTGATCATTTAAAACCTCTAATAAAACTTGAAGGTTCAGGTGAACATGGACCTCACTCGATAATCCTCTCCCCGGATAATAATTCCCTCTATCTCGTTGCCGGAAATCACACCGAAATGCCGGAAGGATTTACAAAACAGAGTTTCCCTGGAGAATGGCATAATGATTCTCTTTTCCCTCCGATCCTTGATCCAAGAGGGCATGCCGTCCACACAAAAGCTCCAGGCGGTTGGATTGCCAAAACAGATCCCGATGGTAAATCTTGGGAAATTATATCTGTTGGAATGCGCAATACCTATGACATCGCATTCAACAATTCAGGCGATCTTTTCGCATTCGACTCGGATATGGAATGGGATATGGGTATGCCCTGGTATCGCCCTATTCGAGTCCTACATGCCACGGCAGGTTCAGAATTTGGATGGCGTCCAGGTTCTCAAAAGTGGCCAGAGTACTACCCCGATAGTCTACCGTCAATTTTGACTTTGAATCAGGGATCCCCAACCGGAATATTATTTGGATATGGAGCAGACTTTCCTCAATCATTTCAAGAAAGCCTTTTTGTCTTGGATTGGAGTTTCGGAACTATGTATCAGGTTCAGCTCGAACTGAAAGGCTCCAGCTACAAAGCAAAAGCTAAAGAATTTATTTCAGGAACGCCCTTCCCATTAACTGATGCAATTATTGGATCGGATGGCTCCATGTACATTCTGACCGGAGGTCGACAACTGGAGTCAAAACTATTCCGACTGAGCTACACAGGAAATGAGGATACTCGCCCACTTCCTATCTCCTCTCTTTCTTCGGAATCCGAGGATCATATTCTTAGACGTCAAGCTGAAGCCTATTTGTCAGATGACAATATTGATTCTACATCGGCAAATTACGAGACTGTCCAGGAATCAAAGTCCGAGTTATACTTGGAGCTTCTGTCGAATAAGGATCGACATGTAAGATTTTCAGCTAGAAAGAATCTAGAGAGTCTCGGGGCGAAAACACTTTCCAATTTGGACTACTCAGAACTAGGTTTGGAGGAAATCTCAGAGTTGATCATCTCAATGGCTAGCACAGCGGATAGCTCACTTCAAGAGCTTGTTTTCGAAATATTGTTAAAACATGATCTCAGTAAGCTCTCAGAAGAAGCCGTATTGTCTTATACGAGGGCTGTCTCTTTGTCCTTGATGAAACTGGGAGACCCCTTTCCTCAAATATCAAAAACGCTCGCAGACAAGCTGAACGAACTATTACCATCCGATTCAGATTTTGTCAATCGGGAAATTGTGGCTCTTCTGTCTTATTTGAACGATAGCCGAATCATCGACTATGCTCTCGAAAAGCTCGAGACGGTTGACACAACCGGGCTGTTTTCAAATGCACTATTAGACTCAAGTGTTACTGCCAGGAGAGAACGTTACGGCACGAATATTGAGGACATCAGATCAAATCCTCCCTCGGCCAACCAGATCTCCTACTCATATAGCCTCAGTCATCACCTTGGAGATTGGAGTCTAGACCAACGCGAAAGGTTCTTCACCTGGTTCTATGGGGCCATGAATAAAACCGGAGGAAGCTCATACAAAGGATTTATCGATGAAATACGCCAGAGGGCTTTGTCAAATATGAGTGAGTCCCAGAGGAAGGAAATCGCTCACATCAGCTCGGATATTGAACAACTTTCTCTAAATGCATTCTCCAATTTACCAAGACCGGAAGGGCCAGGAAAAAACTGGAACGTGGCGGAAATTGAGAAGGACCTCGATGACAGATTGGAGCTGAAAAGAAATTATAACAGAGGAAAGAAAATGTACAAAGCCGCACTTTGTGAGACTTGTCATTTGATGGGCACTGAGGGTGGTCTTGTTGGCCCAAGCCTTTCTCAAGTTTCAGGTAAGTTCGGTTCGACTGATTTAATCAGAGCTATAATCCTTCCAAGTCAGACGATCGCTGATCAGTACGGAGCAACGGTGGTTTACGCAAAAGGTGAAGACATTACGATGGGCAGAATTGTCCTTGACGAAGTTGATAGGATATTGATCAACACCAATCCCTTTGATACCGATCAATCAATCGAGATTAGGAAGTCGGATATCGCTTCAAGCGAAAATTCAGCTATTTCTACAATGCCACCTGGATTGTTGGATCGCCTCAATTTAGAGGAAGTAACTGATCTCGTCGCCTATCTCTTGGCAAATGGAGACTCAGAGCATGAATATTTCTCTGATCGAGAAATTAATTAAAGATGGGTCAGCCCCTCGTTTGGTATTAAACCGTGGAGCAACAATACACAGAGCTCGAACTTAACCGATATCCCAAGGAAAAAGATAAATCGCTGCAAGCTTGGGATGCTGCAGATGAATATCTCGCGGACTATATCCACAACTATTCGAGCGGTGTTCCTGAAAATGATCTACTGATAATCAATGACGCCTATGGCGCGATAACACTAGCACTGCTCGATCTATCGCCCGCAGTTATTTCTGACTCCTATCTGTCTCAACTTGCAATAACAAAAAACTTGAAGACAAACGGGTTTCTGAAAACAAACGTAAATCTTCTTAGCTCTACGGAGGAAATAACAAGGAAGTTTGAATTCATTTTAATAAAAATTCCAAAGTCATTAGAGCAGTTGAGGTGGATGCTTCTGAGTGCAAGAAATCACGCTGGTCCCAAAGCCAAAATTATCGGGGGCGGCATGACTCGTAACATTCACAACTCGACAAGCGATCTATTTGCAGAAATAGTCGGTGATACCAAGACGAGTCTTGCTCGAAAGAAAGCCAGGCTTGTTTTTGCAGATTTCGACCCAACACTCGAACTAAAATTACAGCAAGATTCCACGTCATTCGAATTTAATGATCAGGATATCCGAAGTCACACTTCTGTCTTCGGAGCTACGAGAATAGATCAAGGGTCTGAGTTATTGATCAAGTCGCTTAGTCACCTATCCAAGCCAAAGCATGTTGCTGACCTAGGCTGCGGAACAGGTATTCTAGGACTAGCAGCCATGAATCTTTGGAGCGAAGCCGAAATGTCATTCTTTGACGATTCGTACATCGCTATTGATAGCTGTCTCAAGAACGTAGAACGACTTTTCCCGGCACGTTTCGTAAAAGCAGAAGTTCACGACGGACTTAGCTCTGTTGATGATGAATCTTTTGATTTGATTCTATGCAACCCCCCTTTCCATTCGGGCACAACTATCAGCGCCTCGCCATCTTTGAGGATGTTCAAGCAGTCTAAAATAGCATTGAAAACCGGTGGACATTTAGTAGTAGTGGGGAATCAACACCTAGGTTACCAATCTCGTCTTAGAGAGGTGTTTAGTAATGCGAAAGTCTTGATCGAAGACAATAAGTTTGTTGTCTTGATGGCCGAAAAGTACTAGGCTCGAGGGCCCATCGCAGCCAACAAGATTTGCTAAACACAAAAGAGCTTAACACAGAATGGTGCCAAGCTCTTTTCAAATATGAGAAATTGAATTCTCGTGGATCAGTTTGGAATCTGCGATGCCCGACCGTTTGCTGGCAGAAAAACTCTAAGGAAGTCGAAGGCGGTCGCCGAACCGTCCAAATTAAAGTCGCCTAGAAGATATCCAGCTGTCCCATTGGTTAAAAGCCAGACATCTATAAAATCATTGGATGTCATCTGCTCATCTGCATTACCGTCTCCTCCCCATAAAGCGAAAACATTTGGCTCAACCTCCATCATTGAGTTGCTACCAAATACCTGCGCCTCCGTGGTCATATCATAAAGAGGCGTAGTTGAGCTTAGAGCCACTGCGTTTGCACTCATGATACCTGCATGGTTTCGATGACGAACTATGACGTAGAAAGAACCATCACTAACGCTCTCGAACCTCAGGGGTACGTTATTCACTCCGACCACACTTCCATCACCCAGTAGTAGAGCAACCTCTTTAGCAACTGTAGAACTAGAGGCTGTTGAGGTTCGTAACTCCACAAGAAGCCAATCAACCATATCATTTGGAATGCTGGATGATTCTGCTCCGTCGTAGTCTTTTGGGGTCCCATCGAGCTCTGGTGCTACGTATGGCTGCGAGCTAGGCATAATACCCGTCAGCTCAACTGACATCTGATCGAGAGTGTCATCGTATGGACCGGCCAGCCAAAGCTTTAGAGGAACGACAACTCCACTCGGTGCGATTACCACTGTGCTCGCCTGAGCACAGCGCTCAGCAAACTCGCTACTATTGACGCAAGCTTCATTATTGATGATTTCCGAGCCTGCGGAGACAACTACATCGTCTACGTGCCAACCGGCTCCGCCAACCGACGAATCAGTGCCCAATCTAAATCTTAAGGTGACACTCTGACTCGAATAACTCGACAAATCAACAACAGTCTCAAGATAACCGTTGCTGTTACCTGAAAATGCAGATCTACCGGCAATCGGACTTTCGTAGGCTGTGGAAATAGTACTGCTATAGCCATTGGTAGTCATCAATGGACCCAAATCCGTCCAAGCACCACCTGAATTAATTTCTACAACAGCGCCGTCATATGTATTTTCTGTGTTGTACGAATGCCAAAATCTCAATTCGCCACCATCTGGCACCGTGAAAGGAGAGGTAGTTGTTAGAAATTGATCAGCAATACTGGCTACATCAATAGCAAACCAAGCCGAACTCCCTCCGTGAGGACTTGTAGTTCCTAGAGCAAAATCGGCCGTGCCTGTATCATGACTTTCTGTCCACTGACTTGAGCCGGATTCCATATCATCCGAAAAGACAGCCGGGCCCCCTCCCAGGCCGGGTACCTCAACTTTGACTCTAAACGTCCGTGTAATCGTCTGGCCTGCAGTAATACTAACAGATGGGAAACTGACTGTGCCTCCAGATTCCGAGCCTCCGTCGCTTGCACTCGCTGCCACATAGCTCGTATTGGTCGGAAGATCGTCAGTAATGACAACGTTTGTTACAGCTCCAGGGGTGTCATTGAATGCTGACAAGGTGTATTCCAATTCCTGTCCATTTACGACGCTCATTTCTGCATCTTTTGAGAGCCGTAGGTCGTCGGTTATCGGACGCAGTATGAACAAGCCCTGCTCGATGCCGCTGACGATAACGATCCCGCTATCAAAATAGGGATAGTTACTCCATGCTCCGTTGAAGTTAGGTGAATCGCTTCCAGGATAGATATCAAAAAAGCCTATCTCATCGAGGTCCGATGGGTCGGAAATGTCATAGATCCGAAGACCGGCTCGATAATTTGTTTGATACATCAAGTCACCTTTCGTGTACAAATTGTGATCGATCGCAGCTATTGTCGCAGTGTGAGTGTTGATAATTACCGGATCGTCGAGATCCATTACGTCCCAAACATAGGTTCGAGTATTTACAGATCCTTCATCCAGTTCGTCATCAAGAAAGAAATATTCATGATCCTCGCTTAGCCAACCTTGATGCGTATAGCCCCTTGTCGGGTAGCCGGTCCGAGAAATTTGAACCGGAGTTGTCTTATTTGTCACATCAACGATTGTGACCGTGTCTTCATTTGAGTTAAAGCAAATCTCTTGACCTTGATGTTCCGTGTCTGGACCATTATAAATCACACATTGAGCGTCATGAGTGTAACCGTCAGAGGAGAAACATCCAGAGTTACTTGGACTGGTAGGGGTAGAAATATCGACCATGTGAAGTCCCCCAGAGCATGTATTAGTTCCTACTCCATATGCAAATCCACTATCCTCGTTGATGACAATATTGTGGGCGCTGCCAAAGCCTGAATAGTGTGCCGAATTCGAAAATGTCTGGGGAGGACTTACGACACTTTCGAGTTGGGTAAGGTCAAAAATTTGCATTCCATGATTGCTCGCTTCCGATACAATGAAAGCGTGATCCGCATAAACCTTAATATCTCGCCAGGAGCTGTTATTTGTGTGCGTCGGGAGGTTACCTAGATAGACTGGATTTTCTGGATCGCTAATATCAACAAAAGCCGTCCCGCTAGTACGTCCCATTAGAGCATATTCTTTACCGGTGCTTGAATTGGTCCAGCCCCATATATCATTTCCACTTCCACCGCCAATGGTACTAAGTGGCATGAAAGCCATGAGATCGACTTCATTGCATGGATATGCTCCGGCCATCCCTGCTACACATGGAGTTGCCGCCATGGCTTGATAGTCGACTGGAGGAAGCTGATCTTTGGCAAAGGCTTCCATTATGGCAGTTTTGTTGCCTTCTATATTCTTGCCCTTCCTAGCCTCTTGAGCCCAAGAGAGCTCAAAACACGTTGAAAGGATTAACAATGTTAATAGAAAATATTTCATACTATTCATAGCGTCTGTTGCCTCAGTGTTGTTGCTTCCATGCCAGTCGTCACTTTGAGCGACCATCGCTGACAAAGGTTTATTCTTAAATATTTATGGCCCTGCCATATGCCGCCCTGGCTGCCTCCATTATGCCCTCGGAAAGTGTAGGATGAGGGTGCATCGCTTCCATTATTTCATGAGAGGTCGTCTCCAGCTTTCTAGCTGTGACGATTTCTGCGATCAACTCAGTGGCGTCTTGACCAATGATATGGCAGCCCAAGAGCTCTCCATATTCATCGTCAAAAATGATTTTCACAAATCCTTCGTTATGGCCTATTGCCGAAGCCTTGCCAGACGCCGTGAAAGGGAATTTACCGACCTTCACCTTATAACCAGCCTCTACCGCCTTTTCTTCTGTGTATCCTACTGAGGCAATTTGTGGTAAACAATAAGTACATCCAGGAATGTTGTTGTAGTCGATGGGCTCTACCTCTTGACCCGCAATTTTCTCAATACAAACTACGCCTTCATGACTAGCTACGTGAGCAAGCCATGGTGGTCCGGCAACATCACCGATCGCATAAACACCAGGAACGTTAGTACGGTAAAACTCATCCACTTTGATAGTACCCCTATCGAAACTGATACCTAACTCTTCCAAGCCAAGGTTTTCGACGTTACCTACCACGCCAATCGCAGACAGTACTTGATCGGCCTTCAAAGTCTCCGTTCCCTTCGCCGTCTTGACAGTTACGATACACTGAGCTCCACTAGTATCAACCTTCTCCACAACGGAATTCAACATCAATTTGATTTTGGCCTTTTTGAAATTGCGTCCGAGCTCCTTCGAGACATCTTTGTCTTCGACTGGAACCAATCGATCCATCATTTCAACAAGAGTTACATCGCTACCCATGTTGTGATAGAAGTAGGCAAATTCAACGCCAATCGCTCCGGCACCCACGATAACCATTGAGGAGGGCTTCTCCGTCTGCATCATGGCTTCTTTGTAGGTAATAATCTTCTTGCCATCGACTGGCAAAGGAGGTATTTCTCTAGCTCTAGCTCCTGTTGCTAAAATGATATGACTCGCTTCGATAATCTGATTTGAACCGACCGTTTCGCCATCCATCGTTGTCGAAGGTTCAATATTGATTTTGCCTCCACCGGAAAGCTTTGCATGTCCTTGGATGACATCGATTTTGTTCTTTTTCATCAAGTACTCGACGCCTTTGTTCATCTTGTCGGCAACTCCCCTTGATCGCTTGATTACTGCTGGAAAGTCTGGACTGACAGTTCCTTGAAGATTTATCCCAAAGGAATCGATGTGACTTAGAGTCGCCATTAGTTCGGCACTCTTTAGTAAAGCTTTAGTCGGAATACATCCGACATTAAGGCATACACCACCAAGCTTGTTCTTCTCGACGATTGCTGTTTTCAATCCAAGTTGTGAAGCCCGAATTGCACATTCATATCCCCCAGGACCGGATCCAATAATTGCTACGTCGTACTTTGCAGATGCCATTCTATACCGATTTATGCGAGTTAGTCCAAGCAAATAGCCACTCCTTTTCAGGCACTATTCTAACTTGAAAGATTGATCGAAAAGGTAAAATTACCCAGCTCATAAAGGTACTGAACCTTAGATAGATCTGCATAATATTTAAGTCAAATTTTAAACCTAGAAATCGGTAGAATAAAGACCCGAATTCGAGCCATGAGGCCTAAATGATCCAAACTTCAACGACTATATAGTTACTTCTTATCATAGGATGACCGATCTTCATTTTATTACCTGCTTCTGGCTTGTAGAGGCGCCTTCGATAGGATTTGCTTTTGATATAACGACATGTTCTCTTTTCTCTCTCTTTGTCGTTATTATTTTATGTAGTGTCGAGATAGCAGTTTAACCTCAAGTTAGTCACATGCAATTTGTTGCCGCCCTTGCCATACTGTCAGGTCTTGGATTTGCCATTGGCACCTTCTTTAAAAAGAGACGTCTTGATTTACTAGAAGGAGCCGAAAGTGTCTCCGTTTCTGAAGCGAGAAACGATCTGCTAGATGGCGAAATCGTGGAACTATCAGGTAGCATTCAATGCGCGTATCCTTTGGTATCAGAATTAGCCGAGGTCAAATGTGTCCATTATAGGATGTCCGTTAATTATGAATATGAGATCGAGGTAGAATCAAAGGATTCATCAGGAAAGACTGAAACAGAAATTGACAAGAAGACCAGAAACTTGGCTTCAAATGAGCGTCAGGTATCATTCGACCTGAGTGATGAAAGTGGGATTATTAAAGTCGACCCAGAGCTTGCTGAATTCAAATCGGAAAAGGTCTTGTCAGACTTCAGAGTTGACAATAGAGACGAAGGTGGCTCAATACAGATAGGCGGATTAAGAATAAAACTTCCTGGTGCAGATCCGGATATGCTGAACCCAGTGTATCGCTATACCGAATACGCCATCCCAATTGACAGACAAATTTATGTACTTGGCCAGGTCGATCACTCTGGATCCGAACCAGTGATCAGGAAACCCGATAAAAAGGAACCACTGATAATCAGTCTTAGCAGCAAAGCCACTCTTCAGACATCGGCAAGAAAGAGCGTAAAAACGACTGGAATTATTTCCGCAGTTCTAATAAGCCTTGGTATCGGCGCTCTAGTGTACTGGCTATTCTTCTGAGTTAATTGATAGCTATTTTCTACGAAGATAGATCAATTCACTCTTACTGAATCCGGGCCTAGACACGACTACAAGATAAGCACCAACCGGATGCTCTCTGAGGTCAAATTTAAAGTTCGAGCTGCTAGTTTTTCCTGAAGACATTTCCCGACCTCTGAGGTCATAAACACTGAGTTGATATTCGGAAACGCCAGCTAGGTCACTGATACTCGCAGTAAAACTTCCTTGTCCAGGATTAGGGTAGACATGGAGGAAGTCTTGATCTTTGTGTAGATCCCCCGCTTGAGAAGTCCGGAGAATTTCCGAAACTTCGATTCTTTGATTGAACAAAGAGTCGGCTGCCCCATCCTGCCAAAAACCCAATAGATCCGACGCGAAGATAAAAGCATCCTTTGAGACTAAATAGCCAAGACCGAAGTTGCCCGTATTCTCTCCAGCTTTCAGAACAATCTTTGCTGTGTGACGCACTGGTGTCGAATCTACTCCATAGCTAGCGTCCGTGATAAGATCAATCCATTTCATTCCAGCGCTGGGAGCTCGAACAGAATCTGTCTTTGATACTTGCTGGTTGTCAACATTGCTGAGCCAATTATCGCGCAAATCAATTTCTCCCTGTCCTAAACTTCCAGTGTAGCTTCCAGAAATAAAACTCCAGTCTAGCGGCATCATAATAGAAAGCGTGCCACGCCAGGGATTGGCATCAGCGGTTGAATCAACGACCGAAATCGAAATCTCGAACTCCTCCCCGGTATCTACCTTGTCTGGTTGAATCAATTCTGTAATCAAGCAAGACGACAGCAGAAAGCACAAGACAGTAAATCCAAGAATACTCTTTACATCGTCTCTTGACATGAGGTGATTTAATAGACGTTGCGATCTTTATCTAATAATACAAATTACTTTCCTACTCATTCCTAGCCAGTTGGATATAAGATTTGAGTGTGATTCATCCGGTAATAGTAGAGCAAAGTCCAAGTTCTCAATTCGTGCTTATCGGTTCGTCAAAGCGATGGCAGTTCTTTTGAACTTGGATTGATTTGATCTACAACAAATCCTCTCCGCTAGTTCAAAAACCGTGTATAACCTCCACGTATCTTGCGTCGTGTCCGTGATCTATAACCATATCCCATTTCGGAAACGCCCCCGCGTTTTTGACACTGCCTATACAGTTTCTCCCGAGCCCATTCCCAATTCGCTCGTTTCAGCCATGATTGAAGAAATTGCCTACTACGGCGATAGATATGGAAATAGAGAAGCCGTCTCAGCAATATTATTTGGCGGAGGCGACGCAAGTTTGCTAAGTTTTAAGCACCTGCATGAACTCCTCAGGCATTATGATGACCATTTTAAACTCTCGCCTGACGTAGAGATCTCCGTAGAGCTTGACCCATCTGGAGAAGTTGTGAGAGATCTTGAAACACTTGCTTCGATCGGAGTAAATCGATTAAGCATTTCCGCGATTTCCTTCTTCCAAGAAGACATAGATTTGTTAGGAGGAAGTCACAGTGCTGAGGCGACAGAACAAGTTATTGAAAGAGCACGCCATGCTGGCATCGAAAACATTTCTCTTGATCTCTTCTTTGGCCTACCTGAAAGAGACCTCGAATATTGGGGTGCCAACTTGGAAAAAGCTCACCGGCTTGGAGTACCGCACCTATCAATCTACGGGCTCACAGGTGACGAGGTTGAAACTATCGAAGAAGAAGAATTGCCTGAACCCTTGCATGTCGTTTTCGAAAATGAAGAGGATGAACAATACCTTTTCAGCATGGAATACCTAGAAGCAAAGGGCTACACTCAATACGACATCTGTAATTTTGCACGAGAGGGTCATCAGTCGAAAAACGCTCATGCCTATTCTGAACTACAGAACTACTTAGGTATTGGGCCATCGGCTCACTCACTCTGGAAATCCGGCCTTCCAGATCCTTCCATTTACCGATGGTCCAATGTACCCAACATCGCCCAATACGAACGTCTACTTTTCAATCATAACCTTCCATTAGAACAGAAATATCCCGTAGATTTGGCAGAATGGGCTAGCGAATATATAATGCTCCGTCTTCGCTCTACGGAAGGATTAAATCTAGATTTGTTGGATTCCGAATATGGAATCGACCTGCTTGGTGATCACCTTAAATTTCTCGCTGAACTGGAATCCGAGCAGCTCATTGAACCGATTCGGAATTCGATTTTGCGACTGACGCGTCAGGGTCGGCTTAGGTCAGATATGATTGTGCATCGTCTCCTGGAAAACGAATCTCAATAGCAGTTAGAGAGAAGCCACTCCTCACTCCTCCAACCTGTTCCAGGTAATTTTATCAGCCTCGGTAATTCCGTTGCGATCGATAAAC
The DNA here is from genome assembly GCA_965250215.1 of Rhodothermales bacterium. Taxonomy (GTDB): domain Bacteria; phylum Bacteroidota; class Rhodothermia; order Rhodothermales; family DATKEJ01; genus CBDFNN01. The sequence goes on from CBDFNN010000004.1 coordinate 2,994,519, forward strand.
CCAGATTCAACCTCGAGTACATATCTAGCTGGCCCCGTAGAGACAGTATGCTCTGTCGACATCGGCTTAACGTATTTCTCGATATTGACAATGCTGCCGTCCTGGTTAAAAAAGAAGAAGTCTAGAGACAAAGGAGTGTTGGCCATCCAAAAGCTTTGCATACTTGGTCGATCGAATACGAAAAGCATTCCTTGACTATCTCCTATGGATGATCTTTGCATCAGACCTCGCTCTCTAAGAGAGTCCGTATCTGCTATTTCAAGCTCGATCTCCTTAATAACAGATCCATCCTCCCTTGTGAAAGCCAAATTCCCATCCTTTCTGAAGGGTATATCTTTTGTTGGATTGATCAATTTTTTTCCTGAAGCAGTGCCAGTATTTCCTCCTGAATCGTTACATGACATCAAGCCAATGGAGAGAAATGATGCTACTATTAGAATTGGTAGAGAACGAGACATAGAACTATAATTAAGGCTGATTTACAAAGTTTGGATAGATAGCTTGGCAATTCAAATTGGTTTCGGGAAAAGCAAAATATCTTGAGCGATGAACCAAACTATTCTGTTCACCAAGGTCTCAAATATACGAGAAGTCACTCGGGGGCTATGATGTTTACAACGTCTAGCATAGACCATCTCGTACATTTGATCAAAAGTCTGCATCATGAAGTTAAATCAGCTACTCAGAATCGTTAACGGCCTCGCCGGTGATTCAGATATCGAATTCACCGAGCAAGGGGTAAATATCACCTTTTCTACTCCTCATTGCTCGGGAAGTGTAATTATTGGCGACCAGCAACAATTGACCGTAAAGACACGTCTCGCCACTCGTATAACCTCCGACTTCAACGCTCTGAATCTCCGAGATGAAATCGACTATTCGATACAATCGATGAAATCGTCGAAGCTTGCTTAAACAGTTTTTAGTTCTAGAATATTAAACTGACCTGCATCCTGACATTGTGTATCGTGGGTGCATCTTGTGGAGATCGGCCATCATACAGAAGTGAGGCTCTCACCATTTGGCTGATTAAATATTGACCTTGAAGATTCCAGAGATAAGAGCGTCCAGCTCCCCTGCCATCTGTCAATTCAAAAGCAGCCTGCCCAAAAGGATCATCCCCTTCCACTACAATATCCGAAGTTTCAAAACGACCAGATATTTGCATTTTCGTATTGCGATTGTATCGAAGTTGCAATGGCAGCTTAATGAGTCGGGCACCTTTGGTTTCACTGGCTAGTGACGAATTGTCTTTGTCACTATATGAAATACCAAGTGAAATTTGGAGTTGCTTTTTATAGTTAATCCAGAATTCTGGATTGAATGTGTTCGCTGTTATCCGAAACACACGTGATGCGAAGTTACTTTCGGAGGCATTGACCGATCTTTCTGTAAGCAGCTTGAAACCATATTTTGAACTTGGTTTGAATTCAAGTTCTATCCGAGCTCGACTGTTTTCCCTCCCTTCGCGACCAGCAGCTAGATTGTTGGCGCTCTCAATGCGGCTTACAAAAAGCCTGACGCCGTAGTCAGGGATCCCTTTGAATAATTCAACCCGCTGTTCTAATCGGAGTCTTCCATTGACAGTAGTGCTATCACCAAGAATTGCAAAATAGTCTGGGACGTAAATCTTTGATATTTCTTGCTCTGAACTTTTGACTTGAAAATCAAAGAGACTTTGAGTCCAAACAAATGAAAGTAGACGCCTCAGGCCATCAGAATCCGACTTCCAAAGACGACGAGGGTCCAAGGTAAATCTGAATCTCGACTGGACATTGATAACGGATTGTAGTTCATCTGAGGGAACGAAGCTTCGTATATAACTGCCTTCCAGGGGAGTAGTCTCTCTAATGAATTCGTCGATCTGAAGAATGCCATCCTCATTTGCATCCACCCAAACGAACTCGCCAAACTCGGTCCCAGTCCTGATGTAAGTTTCCTGTAAAGTCGGTGTCTTTTCAGTTAGAGCCTCATAGCGCCAATCTGCCTGAATGGATCTCTTAAATGGAGTAAATCGAGATGTCCAACGAAATGCTAAGGATGCTCCGTCTTTCTCGTTCTGATCAATGCGATATCTGTCGGAGAACTGCCTGTTCCTATATCCCAGGGTCGCGTTGGTACTCAAGTTGCGATGAGGCTTTATGTCCGTCTCGATACTCAGAGTATTGGAAGTCGAACGATCCAAGAGTTCCCCTTCAATCACACCCTGATCAGAACGCAATTCATATGACCCTGTGAGGCTCCATGAAGAAAAATCGACTGTCACCCCCGGTCGGATCTCAGTAAATGTAAGTGACAAAGGAGAAAAATTGCCCACATCGTTACCATCCAGCAGTTTTTGACTTCGATTCTCGGATTCAAATTCAAAATTTGGAATGACTCGTCCTCCCATGAGTGACCGGTTCATTCTAAGTTTTTGGCGAAACCAACGACCATCTATTGATTGACCAAAGTTGTCTTTGGAATCGATCAAGTCGAGTTTATAGATCGTTTCAGGCAAGCGAGCTTCACGGGTTTCAAATCCAATTCCCAGTCTGGAACCATTAAAAATGTCTCCTAAGCTCAATCGTCCTATCTCAGCGTTAAGATGACTTCGTTCAGTGAATTCCATTCTAGTGCTAAAGCTTGTTTCCGATTCCTGTGCGTCGGTGATCGGACCGGTTGCAGAAAACGAAGTGCCTAAGTTCCATTTTCGAGAGTATTCAACATCTCTTGTCCTGTCGAAGGATTCGAAATATCGATCTCTCGAATTAGTTTTCAATTCAGCCGAAAATCTTGCGATGTTGAAATCCCCGTAGGCGAGATCAACCGGTAATATCTTTGCACCACCCACAAGAGCAATTCCCAAATCGTCCTCAGAGTCGATATCGGAAACTCTGTTTAAATCGTTGGTGGATTGCGCAAATTCGCCATAGAATTGAAGTCCTTTGATCGGCTCAATATCAGCTCGAAAATCTACGAGTTGTTGCAGTTTGGGCTTGGGTAAGACTCGTACAGGCAAGTAATTACCGCCATCACCGACCCATTCAAAAACAACACCATTTACCTTCCTTCCCACCCTTATATAGCTACCGGTACCTGTTGTGACTCGGCTGAAATTAACCCTATATACTTCAGAGACATCGGTGGTATCAGAGAGGGGAAGAAATATCTCCACTTGTTGGCCAGCCATCATGGTGTCAGCACGAACGTATTGAACATAGTTTGCCTCTGGGTCGAATTCGACGCGCTCCTCACCGGGACGTTGCGGAATGGAGTCACCTGCAAATTGCAAAAGTGAATCGTCGGCGGCTGTTAACCCCAGCTCCGCACTGAAGGCTCTGCTATCTGCTTCTCGCAGTACAGTTGTCCTAAATGTTGCTCGCTCGCTACCATCAGACCGTTGCCACAAATTCAGCGTTGCTTGAGATCCGAGTAGAGTTCGAGTGAAGCGATTGGTCGTGTATTCAAATTCGACATTGATCCGCATCTCCTGGGTAACGAGTCGCTTCGAACTAAAATGGATCTCGCCTTGGGCATAGTCTATGATGTAATCATTCGATTCGCCTCTGATTAGTAACTCGCCATCAATATAGATGCGCTCCGTTCCAGCAATGACTATAATGAATCGCTCCCCTTCTTTACCTTCGAGACGATAAGGTCCCTGAACTCCATCTAATGCTACGAGGGTTTGCGCTTGAAAAATGCCCTTTGATGCTGCACCAGCCACAACAACACTTCCGTCGCCGATGAAACTCCCAGGGATGTCAGGTAAATTTCCCTGTAAAGCGATGCCAGTTTGCTTTCGTCTAAACGGTGCATAGTCCGTGTTAGAAAAACGAAGGTCATAGTCACCAAGCGTTGCGGATCCTTGACTGGACTCAAGCTGCATAAACACTTTATCAAATTCCCTCAGCCTCTGTGTGGTACCCTCGGGTTGAATTGGAGTGTCTTCATCAGACAGGACAGCTTTTAGATTCACACCCTCAGAAACCTCTCCAGCAAGTTGAATTCTCATTCCGGATTGAAGAGAAACATCTCTACTATTTCCAGCTGTAAATCCCCTCGTGATGGAGCCACTTCGCTCCAGCTTGCTGTCACCAAATAGACTAAACTCCTCTACCTCTAGACTTGCAAGATATTCCTCGACCACTCCACCAAGAAAGGCTGAATCTGGATTGAATGGCTTTATTCGTCTGCGATAATACTCGTCGCGAATGACTAGAGGCAATACTTTATATCGGAGCGTCAGAAGATCGCCGATCTGAAAATAAGTGCTATCAAGGAGTATCTGTCCATACCTGTGATTGATTGCGTAGAAAGAGCTGTCGACCACGATGCTATCTCGACGAATATTTAAGCTCTGTCGAATAATAAATGGACGCAAACTCAATACGCGACTCTCCGACACCGACAAACTATCCACAAGCCATTCTCCAGGGAGAAGACTTCCAGTGTCTTGGGCATTCGCGTTCTGGTTCTTACAGAGGATTCCGAAGAACAGTGAACACAGAAATATTCGAGTAAGGACGCTCGCCAATTTGGCTCAATTATAAACGATCAATAGATCAATGACTTGTAGCGATCTGTCTTATTCTTTCTATTAGCTTGTCCAAGGAAATCTGAGAAGTCTAGCTTCGGTCAAAATGTACAACGCACCATCCCTAGCGGTCATGTCCACGATGTCGTCCTCAATTCCAATTTCAAAGGTCCGAATCAAACGACCTTGTTGATTAAAAAACAGCAGGTGTTTGGGAAGCACCAAAACGACGTAGTCTTCAACGGTAGTCACGGCTTGAATATCAACGGCAAGACCCTCGTAGATCTTCTTTATGTAATTGCCAAACCAGTCGTAAACAAATACAGACTTGTCGGCACGATCTGCAACATAAACATGTCCATCTTTGCCCAAAGTCAAGGAAACTGGTTCAGACAGAGACTCACCCATAGTATCGATGCCTCCAAATGATCGCTCTAGTCTCTTGCTAGAATTCCACTTCAATACCTCACCTCTGTCAGCATCGAGCGCAAATAACTCTCCACTTTCAGCCGCAGCAACTCCGATGGGTCGACCTTCTTCTGTACCAGAATTTAATTCCTGGTCATCTCTGCGCTCTCCAAAAGTATCGCCCTTTCGTGCCTCTGCAAGTTGTGTTGAAATCGTCTGAAGGTGAAGAAACTCCCCAGAATACTTTCGAATTTCGCCGTTGCCGGCATCTGCGACAAATATCAATAGCCCGTTTGTAGGATCGATATCGAGTGGTTCATCGAACTCGTAGTTTCCAATTCCAGGACCTCCAAAACTCTCTAAAAAAAGGCCTTCTTTCGTGAAGGTTGAAATCGTCGAGTCATCTGCATCTACGACATAAATAGTCCCGGAGGGATCTGAGGCGACCGACTGTGCTCTTGAGAATTGAGCCAGAACTTGATATTCGGATAGAAGAGAGTCCGCTATTTGTGCTCTTGATTCTTTAGCACAAAACATCAGTGTTATTAAGACTAGGAAGAAATAACTCGACTTGACCGAAAGCCGGATAGACTGATATTCGATAGTCCCAGAAAGCTGAGTTATACTCGTTGATCGAGATTCTCTATTCTTCTTAAGCCCTTCTGTCCTATGTCTTTTCTGAAAAATGATTTTTCGAAATTGATTTCTTCTATGCCGACGTAGGCTTGTTTGATCGCTTCGCTTAATATTCCAGCTCTTCCTGAAACGGCCAACACTCGCCCTCCTGTTGTGATGTAACTACCGTCATTTTGACGTTTTGTGCCAGCGTGAAATACGAGAGTTCCATGATTAGAGGCCGCCTCTAATCCATTGATGAGATACCCCGTTTCATACGCAGAAGGATATCCTCCAGAAGCCAAAACCACGCAAGCCATAAAGTCCTTTGAAAGCTCCAGGGGATAGTCGGCTACTCCGCCCTCCGCAACACAACTCATTAGCGAGACAAAATCCGACTTGATCAAGGGCATCACTACCTGCGTCTCGGGATCACCCATTCTACAATTGTACTCAACGACTTTCGGTCCGTCCTGTGTAATCATAAGACCGATATAAAGAAAACCATTAAAAGGATGTCCTTCCCTTGCCATCCCATTGATACTCGGCTCAACAACTTTCTGTCGGACTTCTTCTAATAGTTGGCTCGTCATTATCGGTGCTGGAGCATAAGCACCCATCCCCCCCGTATTTGGTCCGATGTCTCCCTCTCCCACTCGTTTGTGATCCTGGGCAGTCGAGAGTAAAACGTAGTCCTTGCCATCACTGACAGCAAAAACACTGGCTTCCTCTCCCTCCATGAACTCTTCAACCACAACACGCCTACCGGCAGATCCAAAGGCGTCACCACTCAACATAGCCTCCATCGTCTGAACGGCGTGCTCATTCGATTCACAAATTATGACACCCTTCCCTCCTGCGAGTCCGTCCGCCTTCAAGACAGTCGGAGTCTTAACTCCTCGACAGTAGTCGAGAGCCTCGTCAATTTGATTGCCAGTGAAGCTTCTAAAAGAGGCTGTTGGGATGTTATGCCTTGTCATAAACTCCTTTGCGAAGTCTTTGCTACCCTCCAATCTTGCAGCTGCTGCTGAAGGACCTACGACTTTACATCCCCCCTTTCTGAGTCTATCGGCTAGACCCAATACAAGAGGTGCCTCTGGGCCGATGATAACCAAATCGATGCCTTCTGTATCAGTAAAATCAGCGAGTCCAGCAAGGTCTGTCGCCTGAATATCAACATTTCTAGCAATCTCGGCCGTCCCACCATTTCCAGGTGCACAAAACAATTTTTCTGCGAGTGGGCTTTCTTTGCATTTCAAAAGAAGGGCGTGTTCTCGTCCTCCAGATCCAACAACAAGAATTTTCATAAGCGTTTCAGTGGAAAAATAATTCAACGGGTGGAAATATCTAGTAATGATTCTGGAAGGTCGGGATTTTTGGGAATACCCGATTAGCGAAATTGTCTAATTCATCCAATCATTTAATTTTGAACTGTCTTTAGAGAGATATCGGATCAGAAATTCTCCCTATCAATATTGGTTTGTTGTCCAAACGACTCTAGACAAAGAGTGCGATATTTTCTGTATTTGTCACGATTATTCAGTACGTAGTTCATGTATTATTAAACTTTTAGCCGTCGCAACCACCTTAGATTCAGGAATTCCGTCCATCCTTATTAAATTTGCCTGCAATGCAACCAATACAATCCTCCATTAGGATTTATAGGTCAATACCTGCGGGTCGCAGAAAGAATTGGTTGTTATCCATCCAAGCTGTTCTTGCGGTCGTAGCGATCACTTTTTTGATCAAGTCTATCCAGCTTAGCCAGCTGCTTGACTCCTTGTCAAGGCTGAATTTGACACTCCTGTCTTTGGCACTGCTTTTACTCCCTCTGAACCTTTATTTGGAGGCAAAAAAATGGCAGATTCTGATAAACAAAGTCTCAAGGAATACCTCTGTAAAAGACGCTATGGGATCAATGTTGGTTGGATTCTCGCTAGGACTCTTTACCCCAGCAAGAATTGGTGACTATGCTGGACGATCGCTCTATCTGGATTATCGGAATAAGTGGGAGCTTGTCGCATTGACATTTACTGATCGCATGATCTCCCTAGCTACTTATGTGTTGTTTGGCCTTTTGGCCTTAAGCGTTTTCATCTGGGGCGACGCTACTATCCCTGGCTACCTCTCCTATCCGGTGTTCTATGCTTCGGTCATTATCTTTTTGTTCATTAGCTACTGCTTGATCAATCCTGGTTCGATCTATAGAACCATTGTTTCTACCTTCAGGATCGAGCGGCTTAGATCAGTTATTTCCTTTCTATCAAGATTAAGCCACAGAGATGTGGTCGACCTCCTCGGACTGTCCATTTTCCGTTATTTAGTTTTTTCGACTCAGTTCGTCGTAATCGTTTACAGCTTTGGTGTCGACCAGAGTATTTTTGATCTATATCTAGCGGCCTCACTTGTCTTTTTGATAAAAAGCATCGTTCCATCAGTAACTTTAATGGAGCTAGGAATAAGAGAAGGAGCTGCTGTTTTCTTTTTTGGAGCAATCGGAGTGAGTGCATCTGTCGCCTTTGATGCAGCCTTTTTGCTATTTGCGCTGAATATCATTCTGCCGGCAATGATTGGAGTACCTCTAATATTCAAGCTCAAAGACTGGAAATAGGACTGGGAATGCCTGATCTTCAGGCATGACCTATGTTTCGATATTGCTTGTCTGCATGGCTCTGAGCTATTGCTACGTGATGTTTCGGTTTTGGCGAGGGTTCGAAACGAGCATCGATGACAGCAACACCACAACTGAACACTCCAAGCCTTATCCCCAGGTGTCTGTAATCGTTCCCTTTCGTAACGAGGCCCAAAACATTCTACCGTGTCTTGCTTCGATTCTGAACATTGACTATCCCAATGAACTCCTGGAGTTGATTCTCGTTAACGATGGAAGCACAGATCACAGCGTCCAAATCGTCAAAACTGTTATCGAAGAACAATACGAAGGCGACATAAACATAAAGCTGCTTCATTCGATTGATGCGGGAAAGAAGTCAGCCATCATTGCCGGGATTCGAGATGCCAACCATGCCATTATTGTCTGCACCGATGCCGATTGCGTGGTGCCAAAATCGTGGATAAAATCCATGACGAGCTGCTTCACGGGCCAGATCAACATGGTGACGGGACCCGTCCTCTACAATGAGTCTGACTCCTTGCTCAAAAACTTCCAAGCTCTCGATCTACTAGGTCTTGTTGCCGTTGGGGCGGGATCTCTGCGCGCAGGAATGGCGAGTATGTGTAACGGGGCAAATCTTGCCTACAAGAAACATGTCTTCGAGAGACTGGGTGGTTTTTCTGGCAATGATCATCTTAGCTCTGGCGACGATCTGTTTTTGATGCACAAATTTCACGAGGACAATCCAAATTCCATTTTTTATTCCTCGGACAAAATGTCGGCCGTCCGAACTAAGGCTATGCCAACCCTTGCCACCTTTTTGCTACAAAGAAAGAGATGGGCTTCAAAAGCAAGACATTATCAGGACAAGAAAATGAAGGCCCTTTCTCTCCTTGTCTTCGCGGTGAATCTAGGAATTTTGTTTCTGGGTATTAGCAGCATTTTCCTGGGGGCAAACTTCCTTCCCTTCCTCTTTAGCTTAGGAATAAAGGCTTTCGCCGATTTCTTGATTCTCCGCTCCGCGACGAAGCAGTACGATCAGTCCCATCTCATGAGGTTCTTCCCTATCTCACAAGTACTACATATACCCTACGTCGTATGGACAGCGCTGACAAGCCAATTTGGAACCGTGATCTGGAAAGACCGAGCAGTCAACTCTTGATAAGAAGCACGATAAATACAAGTACAGCAAGATTAGCTTCCATGTACTGGACGGACTGCCTTTGGCGAGTAGAGACGAATGAGAACAGTCTATTCCTCACTTTCGATGATGGACCCGATCCTGAAACGACCCCTCAACTGCTGAAAGTCCTAAAGGAATTCGGAGCAAAAGCGAGTTTCTTTTTGCTGGGTGAGAAAGCCGAAAAGTATCCGCATCTTGCGAAACAGATATTCAACGACGGTCACGCTGTTGGAAATCATCTATTCAAACATGAGGATCCATGGAAAATGGCAGAGACTGATCAGATACTTTCTCTTATTCGAACAAAAGTCTTATTGGAAAAAATTCTTGGCACCCATCCACTTATTGTTCGCCCACCATTCGGGCATTTAACTCAGGAAATTAGAAGATGGACAAAAGAGAGTGGTGGCCTTGTTTGCATGTGGGACCTGGACCCTTGTGACTATGACTCAAAGGCTAGTGAAAATATGGTTTTACGAAAAATAGCAAAGTCCAGAAGAAAGGGATCTGTTGTTCTTCTTCATGACAGGTCCAGTCTATTGCTAGACCAGTCCAAATTGATCCGAAAACTCATCGATTCTGATGGCGATACAAAATTTTTAGCCATCAACCCTCAGATTGTTTGACTTTAATATTGCTTACCTAATTGACGAAAAGAAACAAGACGCCAGAATACGGGTGAGTCAATGAGTCCACATTTAAGGAATCACCTCCTGCAGTCTCCTCACGACATATAGCATGTTTCTTTTTGTCCTCTCACTTATTTGTTTCTACATGTTGACAATCCTTTGGTCAACTTTTGTATTGGCAACGAAGGAAGTCCCTTCACTGGGCAAGTCTACTTCGCCAGTGACTCAAATTGCTGTTATAGTCGCTGCTCGAAATGAGGAGTATAGTATCGGAGAATGTGTGGCGAATCTCTCGGCTCAAATTTTGAGAGCGGACCAGAAACTCGAAATCATCATTGTAAATGATGCCTCCGAAGATAGAACAAAGTCCGTGGTCGAGGAACTACTATCTAAGAGAAAAGACCATAGTCATGGTCTTTTCCTCATAAATCGAGCTCAGGATGACACGCCGCCCGGCAAGGCCGGAGCTTTGCATAAAGGCATCTTATCTACCTCAGCAGATGTCATTGTTACGACCGACGCTGACTGTAGAGCCCCAAAAATGTGGGTTCAGAATATTACAAGTGCAGTTGAGCATGATCGAGTTGCTGTTGTCGCAGGATTGACCATGGTCATCGAAGGCAACAAGACTCTAGATAGAATACAGAGAGTTGATTGGATGTACCTCCAGGCGGCCTCAGCTAGCTTGGCTCTCATGAGTCAGCCTCTGACCGCGATGGGAAATAACATGGCCTTTCGAAAAACGGACTACCTGGAAATTGGGGGCTATCCTGAATTGCGTCAATCTGTGACGGAAGATTATGTCTTATTTGAAGCCCTTGCCGACCAGAATCATCGCCAGGCATTCCTTCTGGCTGAACCCCAACTCAAAAACTTAACAGAACCTGCGGATGATTTGGCTCACATGATTCGCCAACGGAAACGATGGACAATCGGCGGTCTCAAAGGAGGACTTCGTGTTTGGACTCTTTATGCTATGACTAGCCTTGCTCACTGGTCATCAATAGTATTGCTCTTCTTGTCTCTAAAACTTGGCCTCCTTCTGCTCGTGTCCAAACTTGTAATAGACTTCATGTTCTTGTCCGTCGCCTTCAACAGGATGGATGAAAATAGTCCAGATCTAGTAACCTTTCTTGGCTTCGAGATTTGGCTAAGTAGCTACATGACCCTACTTCCCATTTCCATAATCCTTAGGCCAAATATTTCTTGGAAGGGCCGTTCTTTCTAGAGTTCTAAAGTGAAATTACGAAGCCGGCTGTACCCACAATCTCACCATTTCTACCTTGAACAACACTTAGGAGGGGTTTCACCCGATCACTTTGGATCTTGGCAGAAATGGCCGCCTCAACAGCAGCGACGAAGTGGATAGTAAATAGAAGTCCCGAGACTCGCGACGCCTTTCGAAGAAAGGTATTGGCTTCCCCATGAATATCATCGTAGAAAAGAAACTGAGTCGTCAAGTCGTCTCCGATCACCTCTTCCGGATTTTCGTCCGCACCGGCAGTGTAATCTGACCAACCTGGTGCGTACTGATAGTATTTTCCGATTAGTTCATAGTACTGCTGCTCTGCGAAGTAGGGCAGAACATGGGAAAATGTTGCCCCGGTGGATAAGTAGTACGACCCGCTTTCTGCCTCTCTGATGTCGTTGAAAAAACGACGAACTTCTACTTTCTGATCCTCATTCCACGCGGAAGGATTCTTGAACTGCTCATCACTCAGACTCGGCATCACAATATCAGGACCACCGTAGCCACTGTATTCGTTCATCCATTGAGCAAATTTTCTTGGACTCCAATTTTCATGCGCATAATCTATATAGATGTCTCGCCCGTCCTCTCCTTGACCTTTCCAATGGAAGTAGGCACCGATGGTCATAGCCTCAGCAGCAATAAAACCAAGACCTCTTTTCCAGTTTCCGTTGTAGAGCTGACCAGCACCGGGTACAATCAAAGAAAGTCCAATGGCCTGAGGAATTCCAGGTACTCGTCTTCTTAGAACAGACCTGTCTGATTCCGAAATCGCCTCTGACTTTGGAAAGAATGGATTCAAACCCGAATGTCGGAGAGGATAGATGGGTGTTCCAATTCCAAACTGATACTTGTCTACGGATATCTTACCTGTCAAACCTCGGTAGGGGTCGTCATAAAAATCAGCCTTCAGTTTCAGAGGAGCAATCATTAATACTGCCAGACTGACAAGAGTTAATTTTATGAAGCTCGCTTGCAAGACACGGAAGATGAGAGAAAATCTATTCATACTGCAAACAAAAATTTAAAGGTCGAATCCAAAGAGAACACCAAAGTGAATCTGCCACTCCTTTCCGTAACTAACAAATGACTCATTGTCAGAACTCACAAATCCATCATCCAAGCCAAAGTTAAACTGATCGAAGCCATAGGTAGCGCTTGCAAACAGAGCAGTTGGAAATAAGTAGAAAGAACCCATTCCCAGTCTCATTTCTCCTCCAAGATCTTTTTTAAGATCTCCAAGGTCTAGGCCTCCACTACTCCATGCTCGGGCTGCATCTGCGTAGACACGTCCATAGAGTTTGTCGAAATTCAAAAACATGAACTGTTTCCTCATCCTTGAGATAATCGGAAATTGATAAGACGCCTGAAGCCAGATCGTTTCATTTCCACCCAAGGCATAGAAGGGATATCCTCTAGCACCTACCAATCCACCAACATAGTCATTGAAGAAGTCATCCACTTCACCCCCCAGTATTGTCGATCCAACTGCACGTAAACCTAGCCCATGGGCACCACCCAAAGGACTACCGGGCAATTGCATCACATATCGAAGATCAGCAAATAGTTTGTGGTTATTAAACTGCGAATATTTCGGCAGAAGAATCCCCTGGTCAGGATCAACATCGAAACGATCCAAAAGTCTTCCAGGCTCATAATCATAGCCCAAGCTTACCTTTAGTCCTTCGGGAATTACATCGCTGTTGTTTCGAGGGTGAATCGCCTCAAAATAATACTTCACCGAGACTCCCCTACCAATAAAGTATTTTGTAGATGAGGCCCCGATAGATTGACTGTATTCTTGGGAATAGAAGGCTTCTGTTCGTGCTCGATAAGGCGAATAGCGAAGCCCAAACTCAAGCAAACTTGATCTATTTATTTTGGATCGAGAAAAGAGGTTTACTTCCCAAATGCTGAACGCGATATCAGCAAAGGTCTTGCTGGGGAAACATGCGGTGCATGGAAATTCCTCAATCTCAAGCCCACTCTCTACGTTTCTGCGAATGTTAAACAGTTCGATGGACAGCTGAGGTGACCACTTCTTCTTGAGGAATGGAATGCCTCGATTGAAATCGATCTGTAGAAAGGCGTCTCGTTCTAGTTTTACCAGCCGCCCTGGAGCTAGAAAGTCTCCAAGTCCATCCCACTCTCGTGTCGTAGGCCCCACCAATAAACCACCAAAGAAACTCAGACCATCTAGTATCTCTCTGGATGCCACATAGAATCCGGCTTTCGTATTTCGCAAAAATTGGCCTCCTTGAAATTCACGAGCTATCTCACTTGGTACTCTATTATTTTGACCCGTGGCATACTGGTCTAACCTCAAAACCGGATAAAACTGAAAACTGGTGAAGGTATCGTCATAATCTTTCCCGGGAGCTTGATCTGATAGACCTGTAGCCAAATCAGAGTCATCAGCCGTGTTCAATGCCTCAAATTTCTTCGCAAATTTCTCTTCCTTATTTATCGCAGCGGGTTGCACATAGCGATATGACTCATCGATATCATTGGCGCCTTCTAGCCTTGCAATTTTATAGCCTTCTACATCGTATCTCGCAAATACAATCTCTCCCATCGAATCGACGTCAGGTTCGAAAGCCCCACCAAGAACTTGAGACAGCTGACTTTTCTCACCACTTTTTAGATCAAGACTAAAAAGATTGAATATCCCATTCTCATCCGAAGAATAGATAATGCTATTCCCGTCATTAGATACGACCGGAGATCTTTCATCGGCCTTAGTGGCAAGAATGGCGCTCACTTCTCCGCCGCTATTTGACACTTTATAGATATCTCTCTTGCCATCACGGCTGGTAGAGAAAAAGACCACTTCACCAGAAGGGTGATAACTTGGATTGAAAACCTGCTCGCCCGCACGAAAATTAGTAAGGGCAGTTATTGATTTGGTCTCCAAATCAAGACGTGAAAGATTGGTAGTCCCGTCATACTGAGTAACAAAGACAACATGCTCTCCATTTGGAGAAACACTTGGCATGGCAGCCCGCGCTTGGCTCGTCAGCCGTTCGGATTTTTTACTTTCTAGGTTCAATGAGAAGAGCTCGCTTAGTCGCGCACCCGTCGGCCCATCAACGAGCTTCGAATAGATGATTGATTTCCCATCTGGGTGCCAATCGTAACCAGAGCCTAAGCCACTCTTGATCTTAGATCCATGACTACAGAAGGCGTCGTGAACGGCATCAAGATCGTTAATTTCGTAGGAGACGTCTTCGTTTGATCGATCTACAACATACAGTGAGACAAAATTATTGTCTTCACCCTTATTTGAGAGATAGGCGAGTTTCTTTCCATCTGGGCTTAACTTCGGAAAGTGATTATTAAAGCCCACAGATTCCAGCAAATCACCCTCTACAAGTTCGGAAGCGATATCATCCAAGCTCGAGCCATAGGCCTTTCTGAGTTCGGCAATCCATTCGGAATGAATCAGATTTGCATCCAATCCTGTTGCCGCTTTTATTGCTTTCTCAACGTTCCAATTACGCCATTTTCCAAGCTCCTCTGATATCGATCTCAATATGTCTTCACCAAACCGTTGAGCTAAGTAGGAAGAGAAAGCAAATCCATGATTGTAGATACTCTCTCGCTCTAGGCTCGTCTTGGAGAAAAACGTGGCCATATCGCCAAGCGATAACTCCTCTCCATTGACAACTCTTGTTCTCAATAGCATGTCTCTGTGGCTGTCCCAACTATCATAGTGGAGACCGCTTCTTTGAAACTGGGCCGTTCCCTCTGCTAACCATGCAGGGTTATTAATGACGGGTATGGGATAGCTGACAATCTTGTTCGGATAGCCGTAAAGAACATCTGGACGTCTGACATCCTCGTAATCCAGCCACTGGAAATAGGCGATCGGAGTTCGCCGACCAGCTTTCATTGTCTTTTGAACCTGAATGATGTGAGTAAACTCATGTGTGATCACATTTCTGAGCCAATTGTGATCTCCGCGGAGAGGGGAATCCAGGCTTGGTAGCCAGATATCTATTTTATTATCAAAGAAGTATGCAGCTCCATTGGAGTAATCCTCATAATCTTTAAGAACGATTGACACTTTCGTGTCCGGTTCGTTTTTGTAAAGTGATGTGATTGGTAAATAGATCTCCTCTGCAATTCTTTGTACAACACTTGCCGATCTTGTAACAGCGTCGGAATCCCCGGAAACGTGATAGTGGACTAAAAAATGATCCGACTCGAGAGTTCTCCAATTAAGGTCAGATCGAACGAAGTCATAAAAACTTGGGCTGATCTGTGCAATGGAATCCCTTGTCACGAGACATAGGAACACCACGATGAACAGATATAGACATCGTTGATTTCGGATCACCTCACCACCCCAATTTTCACTAATTGATCCTCCGTAATCCCATCCGATGTCTCGGCAGATATTTTTGCATAGTAGACGCCACGGGCTACATCGGCTTGCCAAAATGCATCTTCTGGCTCGAATGCTCTTGCCTGAATGGCCTCAAATTCGAATACAATATTTCCTGCAACGTCAATAATTGTGATCTGAACCTCGGCGTCATGTTGCAATTCGAAGCGAATTTGAGTTCCATCCTTTCTTGCAGGATTTGGCCAGTTGTAATACTCACCTTCAGTGAAAAGGCCTTGAGAGTTTCCATCTGATTCCGTGATAGAATTTTTGACAAACGACCAATTGAATGAATTGCCATACAATTGATTCCACGAACTAGAATCTATTCCGGATATTCTCCAAGCATCGAGTTTACCTCCACCACTGAGGGCATATAGATGATTGCCATCGAGATAAGGTGTAGCTTTTGACTCTCCTCCTAACGCTAAAACACCTACAATCTCTTCTCGAGCTTCTAGCGAAACCAAATAAATTATCCCGTTCAATCCAGTTACCAGAGCTACATCTCCGATTTCTTCGTCCTGTGCGATCAATACTTGGGCGGCTGAGCTAGTTGGTAGCTGCTTTGGAAATCCATCTACGAGAGCACCACTCGTGTGGTAAGCATAAAGTGCAGAATCTGCGACGAAAATTGTTTCCAATCTTGAGTCTCTGTCTACATCATGCATAATGGGAAAAGAGCCTTCGTAGCTATCAAAGCCAACTCTATTAACAGACCCTTCTTGACCCAAGAGATAAAGGAGCTTGTCCACTTTGTCAATAAAGGACATGGTGAAGCCTCGTGAATCCTCACCAACCACGATTTGAAAATCGTCATCTTCTGCTTGATAGATCCAGCTTTCTCCAAACTCTTGCCCTTCCATTATTACCGCTCCACTTCGACCTGCAAGAAATACTTTAGGGCCGTTGGTAGCTAGGCTGACTAAGTCAGACAATGGTGACTTATTGAAAAATATTGTGCCGTTGGCTGCGATGTTTAGATAGCCATTTCCGTTCTCGTCTTGAATACCCAGATAAAGTCTCTGGCCTGTGTTATCTGGACTCATCAAGTTTCCCACAACTATCTCAGGACGAATGCTCGGAATAGTAAAGAACCCGAATGGTCCAGTATCCCTTTCAAGTTGCTCATGAATCCAAACTGCAAACGCAACTTTATTTCCCTGCCAAATTCCAAGGTTGATGAGCGAAGATCCTTCGAAGGTTTCAAACACAATGGGCTTGTCAGTCAAAGCCTTGAATTCCGTAGTCTCCATACTCCGAACGAAACGTGAGTTCGTGGAGGCCGAGTATTGATCGAGCGAATCCCCAATTAGTCCAAAACTTGCGAGTAAGGCAGGATTTGTCCGGTCTCTGCCTGGGCTAAAAGCAAGAGCTATTCCTTCTCCACTTTGGTCAAAGTCAATGAATCCTTGACTAAAGTCAGGAAGCCTTTCAAATCTTTCATCGCTGACTGCCTTCAGATTGAAACTCATTATGGGTCCCGATGCTGAGAAATCTGAGATTTCTACAAAACTCGGAGCACCATAATTTGAATCACTGTTCGGGTAGGTAAAAGGACCAAATGTGTTCTCGTACAACTGAGTTTCTGTTCCAGATTGGTTTACAGCAAGAACAGGATTTCCTTCGTAGAAATAGTCGAAGGGAGTGCCTCGGTCGAATGCAGCTTGAAATATACTGGCGGGTGGGAATCCCAAATCTTGCCCAGAATCAGCTTCCTCCAGATCGATGCCTCTCATCCCTCGATCTACGTTAACTCGATTGTTTGCTAAGCCTTGGTCTATCTGGTTTTGATCGATATGCCAGATAAGAACTCCACCATTTCTTGTGATGCCGTCGTTTGATTTCCCTCCGGGTAATGCCCAATCATAATCATCAATCGCAATTACCACCCCACCTTGAAATGCATCAACGTTAGTAGGAGTAAATCCTTCGCTATCGAGATTAAAAACCTGATTACTGACTTGACCGTCCTTCCATATAGAGAGGGTAATGCCATCATCATCGATATCTCTTTGCCGATTTTCGACAAGAAAATATTCGCTGTCGGAAAGAGGAATTCGGACGGAATTCCCTCCTGCTTCCAGTGATATGTTAGTTTCGCTAGATGGCCAAAAGACTTCTGGCTGAGTCCAGCCCAAAAACTCCTTCGTCCACGCAGATGGTTCAGGCGCGAAAAGCCCGTTGTAGGCAAAAATGCCAAAGGGGTCCATAAGACCAAAAGGACCGATTGCGCTATTGCCGGTCTCTGTATCGAAAAGATCCGGAACACCAAGAAAATTAAAGAAGGAAGCAGCAACTAAACCATTAGTCGAAAGCTCGAGAAGAAATCTTTCGTCTGTTATTGAGCTGGATCCCAAGCGAGACTCTGTCTCTGGAAGGAGAATCGTATTGTCAATTCGGACGCCTTTAAAATTGATGGCCTCGCCATCTAGAAGATGATCAATCAGCGCAGGACCGTAAAAAATTGAGGGAAGATCTTCCGGCGTCCGATCGAGTTGTGTCCCTGTCAATTCGACATCTCTTCCCGAACCGGCATGAAATATCACGAATGCTACATCTTCTTGCTGCAATGTAAAATCGAGAATGTCGAGTCGTTGATCGGCAAGTGTCCAGGCTTCTTTGATCAGGCCTGCTAGTTTCGCCAATTCTTCGTCCGAATCCGAATCCGGGCCAGTCGGAGAATAATCACCCATCGTTCCTGACACCCTAATTACGGGATCCAATAAACGAAGCTCTAGATTGGCGGCCCCATTCGAAACAGATTCGACATAGTTTTCAAGAAAGCTTAAGTGTGCTGCAAAATAGTCCTTGTTATGAGGGAGCGGATCTATTTTCGGAATTATCCCATCGTAGATGGCATCTGAAAAAGTGCCATCACCGGAGGTAAATCGACTTGTATCGGGTTGAAACTCCACCATAAGCGCGACAACCTGATAATTAGAGGCCGCCCGAGTATCCGTTGGGAGCGAAAGAGTTCTGACTTGTGCCTCTGCCGAAGAGAATAGAAGTGAGACAAGAAGTAAACAAAAAAGGCTGTCTCGAAACATCCTTCTTGAGAGCCGATCATTCAGCTCCGGATGTTCCAAGACAGCCTTCATATCTGATTCCTAGTTACGGATAGCAGCCAATTTGAGCCACTTATCCGATCACTATTAATTATTGTCGACCAACCATCAATGAGAATCTGATGGTATCTGCGAGAGGGTGATTCTGTTCAATTGGATAGATGTAGGAGAAGTCGACACCAATGACGTTGTATCGTATCCCTGCCCCGACCGTGAGGAATTTTCTGTTTCCGTTGTACTGACTCTCCCAAAAATAACCGCCTCGAAAAGCGAATAGATCGTTGTACATGTACTCGAATCCTGATCCAATGGTCAATAGCTGCAGGAGACTCACGTTTGTGAATTGTCCTTCAGACGCGGCGCCTTCTTGTACAGTTAACCCCTTCCACCCAGAAAACATGGCTTTGTAGAAAGGTGCGACTCCGGATGAGTCTCGATCTACGAGAAGTTTGTTGAAGTCTTGCGAAAAGGTAAGCCTGTTGTATTCATCGAAGTCCATTGACCAGCTCCATCCGAATCGCATATTCATCGGAATCGGATCAGCCTGCTCTGAGTCGGAATACTGAATTGTTGGACCCATATTGGCCAAGTTCGCTCCGAAGGAAACTTGACTCGTAATTCCACCCATCTTGAAGTAGCTGGACTTATAAAGTGCTGCAAGGTCTACACCAACGGAGACACCGGCTCTGGTTTCCTGCGCGCTTACCGTTTGGCCGGGTGCGAGATTTGAATAAATAAATCTAATACCGGTCCCAAGAGAAAGATTGTTATTGACCTTGGCGCCATAAGAACCACCGATCGCCATGTCATATGATCGGAAAGTACCGCAGCTCTGGTTATCCTCAGTTCGGCACTCATGCTCACCAAGGTTTAAATAGGTCACGTGCGCGGCGAAAGTACCCCAATTAGGAACGTGGTATTTGCCAGCTAGATAGTCATAGAAGAGCCCGGCATCGAACTGTGGTAACCACTGTGAGTGGGTAATCGAACCTTCGTAACCTGTTTGAAATCCTAGACCTGCTGGATTCCAGAAAATTGCATTGGCATCTGCTGCTGTTGCAACGTTGGCATTGCCCATAGCTGCCGATCGAGAATCTGGCTCGATTTGCAAAAATGTGACTGCCGCAGCGCCCACCTGCGAAAATGCATTATTTGGCACAATGCTAAGCGCCAATAGGAAAATAATCGAAGAAGCGAGTATTACTCTCGTTCTCGAAATCAAATAACTCATCGAAAACCTATATTATTTTTTTCAACTAATGCTTCGTGGCAAATAACTTTTGCCCTGAATTTGTAACTATGCGCTATAGACTTTCTTTGCTTGTTATTATTGCCACTAACAGTGACGATTATCTAATCACTGCCAGCCGTTCAATTCTGTCAGCGACCTGACGTTCCCCATCTTTTTCGATACTTAGCTCCAATCTGAATAGGTAGACTCCACTCGCTAGAAGATCGCCATCATCATCTAGGCCGTCCCATTCGATTTGATTGTAACCACCCGATAATACTCCATCTGGTAGTGCATCAATATCGTCTATCACCTTTATCAGCCTCCCACTGACCGTATATAATAAAAGCCGGACATTTGCCGGAGTTCCAGAACTTTGATTGTGTTCGTAGACAAATTTTGTTACCCCACCGGCACTCGGATTTGGATAGGCAAATACATTACCTAATTGCGGCTTTTCATCACCAACCAGAACGTAGTCTATAAATTCTTCACTCGAATTATTTGCGACATCCCAAACCTTGACAGACAGACTATGCTCGCCAAAGCCTTGGTTTGGCAATCGAAACTGGACTGTCCCGCTTTCGAAGGATCCTAGATCTCCCTGAAATCTCTCTCCTATATCAACCGCATTTGACTCATCTCCGTCGAGAACCAGAAGCATTTCGTGACCAACTCCAGTGCCGACCGTGTTTACACCACTTTGATCTCGAATTTTAACAAGTAGTTCTGGTTCACCAGAGACAAGGCCGCCACTCACAAAGGTGGAATCTTCCAAAAACAATTCAATCTCAGGTCCCCTGCTATCATTTACCGGATTGTTTGAGGTCCCACCAACTATGAAATTTTCAAATACTCCGAGAGCGTCCGATTCTGATGAACTTGCATAAAGAGAAATCCTACCGGATTCATTTGTGTATCCAATGTCTTTAGGGACAACAAATCGAACTTCGAATTTTCCATTCTGAACCTCTACCCCACCCCGATAAATCAAATCTTCCTGCACGGAGTAATTACCGTCACGAATATGACGACGCAAGTCTTCCGGAATTGGGACATCTCTTTTCGAATCAAACACTTCTATCTGAATTTGACCATTGAATGAAGATTCAACAGTCTCGTCCGGTCTCGTGATATCGCCTTCAAGCCGAACGAGATCGAGAGCCTTCAACTGCAAACCGTCTTCCATAGAGGAAATGCCATTGATTGAATTCACGTTCGCCTTTAACTCAGGTAATCCAACTCGCATAGACGGGTCCCCAAGCAAGTTGAACTTTCGGTTATTGCCTTGAGCCCCGACGTTTGCATTCTTTGTTCTAATCATTACATCACCCAATCTGAGAGCTTGGCCATTTTCATCTCGACCAAGAAGATGTTGGTTCAGCTCAAGGTTTAGTCCCAAGTTATATTGAGTTTGGCTAGTTGATGTCACTACAATCCTCACTGTCGTAAACATCGCGATAGAACCGCCTCCGTCTTTGAACAATAGCTTCTCTGCACCACTTTGATTTCGATTTGTATCAAATCTGCCGAAGGTGCATGTGGCTGTGACGAAGATGGTCAAGCGATCTTCATTTTCGAGATCCTCTATATCTTCAAGCGTAAATATTCGCTCGTCGGCTAGATCTTCAATGCCACCATGCCCGCTATAATTCCAGATGAGTGTTCCGTCTTCGATTGCATTGACAATGTCTCGCTTAGCATCTGGAATTCTTCGACCGCTAGATGTTGTAACCGTTGGATAGGAGATCGTATAGATCTTCTTCTGACTTATCTCTGGAAAACTACCAGATACGGCTTCTGCAACTACGTCTGCATTTTGAGTGTGAAGATCTCGATCGTTGTTGGTACCAGCCGGTCCATCATCTGCGACAAAAGTATATCTGGTTCGCCATGGGCCGTGGGTTCTAGGATCCTCATACTCCTCGATCTTATTGACTATGAGCCTGGCCTCGTCTAGAGTCTGAGCTGGGATTCTCCCTACCCCTATGTCCATACGTTCCACACTTGCTCCCGCTTCTCCCGGCCAGCTCCAAATTCCTTCATTGTCATCGAGAATTCCAAAATAGTCGTCACTCGTGTAGGTTCGACGCTCCTGCATGGACTCGTCCGACTGATATGGAAATATCCAATTTCTATTTAACTCTACGTCGCCCTCCGTAATCGATCTGAAATCGTAATGCCCATCACCGAATAAAAGTGCATAGCGGAGAAGATTCGATTCATCATCAGATCTGTCGTATAGAAATTTGAAATAGTCCCGTATCGCACGCATGTCTGGCACACCACCAGAGAATTCATTGTAAATCTCCTGGATATCAGATACCGTTACTCGAAGGCCTTGTGCCATTCGTCTAGCCGCTAATCTTTCGGCTTGCTCTCTAAATTCTAGAGGTGTCACTATAATGAGGTCTGGGTAGTCTGCAATGCCGTGCAGATTTTGATTCTGAACAATGGATCCCAGTTCTGAAGGAGGCTGAATGACGGAAGGTGTAAATGCTACAAATTCTCTTGGGTTAGATTCACCCGAGCTATCAAATTCGATTTTCCACTCCCCGCCACCTGCATCTATCACCTGCATGGACAGATAGCTGCCAGGCGAAGAAATATCCCAGACCATTGGTCTTTCCGAAAAGCTTGTCATGTGCATTGCCGTCTCTCCTCTATCGCGAGTCGATGAGGTAAAACGAAGAAAATCATTTTCAGCCAAGAGCTGTCGTTCGACGAATGCTCTAACATGATCAATCCAAGCTCTTTGCCCTCTTGCAGTTGAAGCCAGAGCCATTTCTAGTTTGACTCCCGATGGGCCGACTGGGACCGTAAAAGAGCCTTCTGAGGTTCGAGCAACATATCCACTTGAGGTACCGGGGCCAGCAGTTAGGGTCCTCATAGAAAACACTTCCTGACCCTCGTAATTAAATTTCAGATCTGTAGCTGGATTTGCGGCTACGGCAGCACGAACATTAAAACGAATTGAGTCTCCCACTATTCCAGAGCTCCCTAAGTCGATTACTGTGCGACTTGGTACTGTCTCATCTATTAATGCCCCCATCCAATCAAGGCCTGATCCATATCCGTCTTGTGGAATCAATTCGTTATCGACTTCCACGAAAACTCTTTCACCAAAGGATCTTTGGAGACTGGGTGCTGCAAGTTGAGCTTGATCTTGATTCGGAATCGAGACTCCCGATCCCCCAGTTACTCGCAGGAAGTAATAGTTTCTTGAGCTGAACAAATTGATGTAGTGCTTCCATTCATTGTTCTGATATTTCCATCCCGATGGGCCCGCAGCGTAAAATACTAGGGCATCTCCATTGTCGAACCTGCCATCTTCTCCTCCAAGAAGAAGGCTTTGATTTCTTACGAGATCAGCCGGTCTAAAAGCTTCATTCCGTGCAGGGAGTGGCGCACCACCATTTCCGAATATTTCAAAATTTCTCGGATCAGCATTTTCCAGGGAGGGATCGATTGAGCTGAGGTAGTCATTTGTGATTTTGTAAACCCCCTCTTGAGTGATGGGAATTTTTATCCAAGTTCCGTTTGCCAAAACGCTCTCGTCGACGGAGAGATGTGGATTCTCTTGAAACTGAGCCCCAGTAGCTAATCTGAAATCTGGCGAAGCCCTCCGGACGTAGTCGACTCTAACCAACACGTTCCGATATCGTCTTACAGATCCGTTCTGGTCTAATCGCAAAAAATTTGCTACCACGTTTATTGTAGCCTTCTTGCGAGAGATACCTAATCCACTTGCCCTAACAAGATCTAGATTCTCCCAATCCGACATACTCGACTGTAGAGACTCGTCTAAGTCAATCTCATCGTATTCAGAACTTATTATTCGGAGTCGAGGTTGGGCCGCAACCGGCAACTGGACTGTATGAGAATACTCTTGGATCCCTTGTGTGAGCCAGGACAGAAGCTGATCAAGGTCCTTGGACGAGACGGCACTATCGGGCTTCATTCCATTTCTCCAGTTGGCCTCAAATCGAATTGTTAAGCCATCGCGATCCTCATCCAAGATACTGGATTCGAATAGTGCTTTCCTTGCCTTGGAAGTGGGAATGGTTTGCTTCGAATTCTGGGCGGTTCGCCCCTGTGACCAAACTATATCCAATGGATAAAGAAGGAACAGAAAACACACAAGGAATCGGAAAAGCATCATTACAACATTATTGCTCTAAAACCTTTCAAAGGTCTATTTGAATGAGCAGGATTTTGTATCGATCAGGAGATACGTGTTGTATACTTGTGTTAGAGTTCAGACAAAAGTCTCTGGTTGGTGGCACTAAATCTACCATCCTTTAGTTCCACATCAACTAGTTCTGTATCAGCATCATGCTCTAAGAATATTGACCAAGATTGCGAAGCTGCTTTCGTCAGAATCGATTCCTTCTCTGAAATTGCCCTCAAAGGGTTGATATCATATGCCATACCCCATACAGGTGAGATATGGTGGGCGGTTGGTACCAAATCAGCTGCAAAAAGAAGTGTTTTGTCTGGCGACTCAATCTTAATCAATTGTTGCCCTGTAGTATGCCCATTGACAACGACACTCGTAATTCCAGGGAAAATCTCGTCATCACCTTCAATCAGCCTAAGACGCGCCTGCTCCTTTAGTGGATTAAGATTCTCCTTAAGAAATGAAGCTTTCTCTCTCGGGTTGGACTTTAGCGCCCAATCTAGATGTGACTTTTGAATGATATGTTCTGCCTCGTCAAAGACCAGAGTGAGAGAATCACCCTCTCTTTTTGTCGAGCCCCCGCAGTGGTCAAAATGAAGATGGGTCAGAAGTACGTGAGTGACATCGGAAATTGCAAATCCAAGTTGGGAAAGTGAGTTCTCCAAGCTTGAATGCTCATGGTCTAAAGCAAAGTTCTTGGCGAATTTCTCGGTATACTTGTCGCCTATTCCATTGTCTATTAAGATCAGCGATGACTCGTGTTCAATGAGAAGACATCTCATCGACATAATGATTCTATTTGACGGGTCAGGTTTAATCTTCCGCGACCACATCGCCTTAGGTACGACTCCAAACATCGCCCCTCCATCGAGACCGATTCTCCCAGTCTCTACCGAATGAAGTATATAGCTACCAATTTTATTCATTCTTTATCTCTATGTCTATTTGAGTGAAAGTGTCCACTGAAAATTGGAAGACGCATTCCGCAATATTTAAAAAAAGGGTAAACCCAATGCTGGAATACCCTTTTTCACTTTTTGTCATCTTGGCAACTCTCTCATTCATCTAAATAGAATTTGAAACTCTATTCCGAACGACAGAGAAACGAGCTGCGGGATGGTTACAAAGACAATCTCTAGGAATTAGGAATTTTAACCTTCTGACCAACTTTAATCATATCTGGGTTATCCAATATGTCTTTGTTGGCATTGAAAACATCCATGTACTTGGAAACCGAACCTAGGTAGGTTTTTGCAATTGCTCCTAGAGTATCTCCGGATACAACTTCGTGTATAGCATAAACACTAGTATCTGCAACTTTAATGTTGGCACTGACATCGTTCGGATGGTTTCCTCCAACCTTCTTGATCTCGTTCCAAAGAAGGTCTTTTTCGTACTGAGTGTTGACAGTCCCCCCAACTTTCAGTTTTCCGTCTGCTTCTTCGACAGAGCCATCCTTGACACCCAGCTTCTCGCCGAGACTTAGGACTGACTGGTATTTTTCTTGTAATCGCATGTTTTTGTTTTGGTTAGTGTAGTGTAATAAAATCGTTTGTGGCCGTCTGACCTCCAGGTATTGCTCCGTCCTTGTTCTTGGGAAAATTCGAAATTCGGCATTCGACACTCTGGACTCTACTTAATGCCGGCGCTCATTTCCATCATTTTTTCGATAGGCTTCAAAGCCATCAATCGAAGTTCTTCATCCATGAGGATTTCTGGGCTCTCGTGCTTTAGACATAGATATATTTTCTCTAACGTGTTGAGCCTCATGTGGGGGCACTGATTGCAAGCGCATCCATTGTCTGGTGGCGCAGGAATGAATGTCTTTCCAGGACAATCCTTGCTCATTTGGTGCAGAATTCCCTCCTCAGTCGCCACGATAAAAGTATCCTCTTTTGACTCTCGGGCAAAGCGTCGAATATTGGATGTTGACCCAACATAATCTGCCTGTCGAAGAACTGCCTCTTCACATTCTGGGTGAGCCAAAACTGGTGCTCCCGGAAATGCGACTTTAAGTTCAATCAGCCTTTTCTCACTGAAAATCTCGTGAACGATGCAGGCACCATCCCAAAGTACCATCTCCCTCCCGGACTGCTTCTGAAGATAGGCCCCGAGGTTTTTGTCCGGAGCAAAAATGATTCCCTGATCTATCGGTATCTGATTGACGATATGCTCGGCGTTGCTACTTGTGCAGACTATGTCTGAAAGAGCCTTCAAGCCCGCTGAGCAGTTGATGTAAGAAATGACTATGTGGTCAGGATGCTGCTTCTTGAATTTCGCAAATTCGTCTGGTGGACAGGAATCAGCCAGCGAGCATCCAGCATTGAGGTCAGGAAGAAAAACCTTTTTACTTGGGTTCATTATTTTCGCCGTTTCAGCCATGAAATGAACCCCGGCAAATAGGATTATGTCAGCATTAGTTTTTGCTGCCTCTCTCGCCAATCCTAATGAATCGCCGATATAATCCGCGATGTCTTGTATTGCAGGCTCTTGATAATAATGAGCCAGCAAAATCGCATTCTTTTCCTTTCGAAGTCCTTCAATTTCGCCGAGGATATCGACTTGGGGCGAAATGGATTCGTCGACGAATCCTAGTTCGAGAAGACCGCTTGGTGGTAGTGTATCTAGTAGCATAGTTGTCTTGGTGGTATCTCTTTTTGATCAAGATGCATGCCAAGTCGTCAATTGTGCCATATTGACAGCTTTTGTTGACCCCATGTCGGCAGAACTTGCTTTACTTGCAACACGACAAAGCACTAGATAATTACTCCGTCTTCTATACGAATAATTCTGTCTGCATTGCTCGCTAGGTGCTCATTGTGAGTAGCAATGACAAAGGAAACTCCCGTTTTGTTTCGAATCTCAAACATCTGTTGATGGAGCTTTTCCGCCGTGTTAGAATCAAGATTTCCGCTCGGCTCATCAGCCAAAATAAGATCAGGTTGATTCATCAAGGCACGTGCGAATGCTACCCTTTGCTGTTCTCCACCAGATAGTTCTGATGGACGATGTTCTAGCCTATGAGAAAGTCCGATTTCCTGAAGGAGCTCTTCTGCACGAGCTTTCAGTTCGGACATCGCTTTCTGCTGAATCAGACCCGGCATGGCTACATTTTCGATCGCGGAGAATTCAGGTAAGAGGTGATGAAACTGAAAAACAAAACCGACAGATCTATTGCGGAAAGCCGCTAGCTCATCGTCCTCCATGCTAGATAAGTCTTTCCCTCTCCAGCGAACTGTCCCAGAGCTTGGTCGATCTAGTCCCCCAAGGATGTGTAATAAGGTACTTTTTCCAGCGCCACTCTCACCGACCAGGGCAACAAACTCACCTTCGCCAATATCGAGCGAGACGCCCTTCAGAACGACGACGTCCTTGCCTTCGACTCCAGCGTAAGATTTTTCAATTCTATCTGCTTTAACCAAAAGCGGATTTGATTGATGATCACGTCTTTCTCTCTCTGTTTGACTCACTAGGTTTACCGGCTAGTGATCAACGGAATCTCTCTCTATCCCGTATTTGCTCATTTTATTGTACAAATGAGAACGTTGAATCCCGATTTCCTCCGCGGTCTTTGAGATATTCCAATCGAACTGATCGAGTTTTTTCTGGATGAACATTTTTTCAGCCATGTCTCTAAAATCGCTAAACGAATCCGCACTATCGAGGAGATCGAGAACGGGATTGACATTTGATACGCCAGCCAAGACAAACCTCTGGACTTCGCTTTCCGTTACCCTGTCCCCCTGACTAAGTATTAGTAGCCGCTCAACAACATTATTGAGTTCTCTGACATTGCCCGGCCAATCCATAGACCTCAAACGCTGAAGGGATGAATTGCTAAATGCTTTTTCCGGCAGGCCATTTCTCTCGGAAAGTCTGGTGGCGAATTTTTCTACCATCTCATTTATGTCCTCCCGTCGATCTCGGAGAGGTGGGACATGGATTAGAATCACAGACAGTCTGTCATACAGATCTCTTCTAAATAGCTGGGCATCAATCTGATCGCTTAGGTCTTTATTTGTGGCAGAAAGTACACGGACATCCACAGAAATGCTCTTGTCGCCACCTACTCGATCGATTTTATTCTCCTGCAGAGCTCTCAAAACTTTCGCCTGAGCCGACGTGCTCATGTCGCCAATCTCATCAAGGAACAAAGTACCTCCGTTGGCCTGTTCAAATTTCCCAATTCGTTGCTTAGTTGCTCCGGTGAAAGATCCTTTTTCATGTCCAAAAAGTTCACTCTCTATCAATTCACTCGGAATTGCAGCGCAGTTCACCTCTATAATTGGCCCATCTCTTCTTGGTGATTTTTCATGGATCCATTTCGCAACTAGTTCTTTTCCCGTTCCTGCTTCGCCCGTGATGAGAACTCTAGCTTCTGTCGGTGCAACCATATCAATGGTGCTGGTAATTCCCTTAATAGCAGAACTTGTGCCAAGAATGGGTTGAAGTTTTGATTGCCTAGCAATCGTCTTCTTCATCTTCTTGTTCTCCGTTACAAGGACTGCTCGATCAAGTGCGTTGCGAACAGTTAAGAGAAGTCGATTGAGATCAGGCGGTTTCTCGACAAAGTCATAGGCACCGGCTCTCGTAGCTTCAACAGCTGTTTCAATCGTACCATGCCCCGAAATCATGACGATAGGTAGGCTAGGATTCGATGAGTGCAGCTCTCGCAGAACATCCATGCCGTCAATTTTCGGCATTTTTACATCTAAAATTACAAGATCAAATTCGCCTTTTGATACTTGACTTAGTGCTTCCTCTCCATCGACAGCTTCTTCAATATGATAGCCCTCATATTCCAGAATGTCTCGTAACGTTCGACGAATACTGGGTTCGTCATCGACGACAAGAATTCTGCGTTTAGGCATATTTCAAGGAGCTTATTCTAGTGTACTCGACCTAGTTTGACTGAGCCGAGTTGATTCGCGCGACGTGAAAGTCTGCGTTGGCCGCATTTGTGTCTTCCGGATATTTCTCTGTTAAGAGATCAAACATGGCAATGGCTTTCGAATAGTTGCCTGCCTTCTCATAGTTACGAGCGGCACTCATGAGATAGTCAGGCGATGTTGCCGCATTCTCGAATTTCAGAGCGGCATCTTCGAAATTGTCAGCAGCCTCCTCATGTTTACCTTGGTCCTCATATATTGAAGCTTCACCTGCTAGGGCGCTTACACCAAGGTAATTCGCACCTTTGCTATAACTAGCAAACATGGCCAAGGCCTCATCATATTGTCCCAAGTTGTAATGGGCATCTGCTGCATAAAACTTGGCAAGGTTGCCGTCCTCCGTAGAACCGTACTGATCAACGATTTCAAGAAGACCCAATTTTTCATCTCTGCCGTCAAGCGCTTCTTGATACTGTCCGCCCTCCCAACTTGATACAATTCGTCCAAGATGCTCGGATGCTTCTGCTTGATTCTTAGATCCAAAATATTGCCACGCGAAAAGTGCAGCTAGGGCCAATGCAATAGCAAGCGCTATGTATATGACCATCTGTCGATTTTCCTCGAAGAAGCCGAAAGCCTTCGAAGAGGCTGTGACAACTGCATCCTCGCGCAGTTCAGCCCTTCTAGTAATTTTACGTGGTGCTTTTACCGACTGCATATTTTATCGCCTAACGAAATTCTTGATGTTTAGATTTTATTCCAGATCTGAAGGTACGCTTTTGGCGCAAATATTTCAGAGCAACGAAATCTTACTTATCAAGTGAAGGAGCGTTCTCGCTTTCTTAAGCCCTTCTTGTGAAATTCGTTCTAGCATTTCTGGCTGACCTGGCCTATCTGTCACTTCTTGCTTGTCTTTCATATCTGATAGGACAGTTAGAGGTCGAATATCTTCAATCGTCTCCGCGCTTGTTGAACTGCTCACTAAACAACAAGTTTTACATCTCAAAACTGATGATAGCTTGTGCTAGAGATTCACAGCATGCCAGCCCAGTTAGACAGGCTAAATCATCTCTGCCCGGCAATTTTCGCTATCCATTCACGCATCGCGGATCCCACCGCAATATAAAAATCTTTATCGATGTTGGCGAAATTGTCAGTCGCCTTGTGATAGTGTGCATGATCCTCAACTCCAAAGTAGAGATGGGCGACCCCTGCCTTACTAAATGGACCGTGGTCCGAAGAGAAAGTCCAGTCGTCCTTTTTATCACCTCCATCATGACCTCTCAGAAGAGTGAAGTTGGCATTCGCCTCTAGAGCATCCACTTTGGATTTCAATTCGGGATTTTTGTGCAGACCGGACACATAGAGTTCATTCTTGTCACTAATGCTGACCATGTCAAAATTAATCATGAGGTCCAGCTCCTTAACTAGATCTGGAAAATCCTGGACCAAAGCGCGAGAACCAATAAGACCTTTTTCCTCAGCATCAAAGGCGACGAAAATGAATCGAGATAGCCTGTCCGTCATCTTCGAAAGAGTATCCGCCATGGCTAACATTAATGCCGTTCCTGAGGCGTTATCGTCAGCTCCATTAAAGACCTCATCGCTCTTCAAACCGACATGGTCAAAATGAGCCCCAATTAGAATCGTTCCAACGCTTTCATTAGTTGATGTCGCATCGAGGACACCGATCACGTTATTCCCTTCAACACGTCCATTGTCTGTCTTGAAGTGAAGATTCCGCTTATCGTCGAAAAGTCCAAGACTTTCACTTTCGAAAGCTTGGCTTACATATTCCAGAGCTCGAGTGCCTCCCTCCGTGCCGGACTCCCTGCCTTGGTACTTGTCAGAGGACAATTCCTCCACTCGATCAAGCATTTCATTTGCCCAATCAGGATATACCTGAGCCGACAAGCCCTGGAAATACGAATCGACAATTGCCTTTTCTTTTGACCAAAAAGAAACCAAGACTAGTATTGCCAAAAGAAGAGTTTGGATCTGCATAGTAGAAATGCTGGTTAATAGACTCTCGCTTAAAAGTATTGAGCAACGCCTCTCATTCTCGAAAAGCTGTCGCCCTATTTATATAATGTGCGGCGCGGGCTGGTCACCAAATTCGCTGTAGCGGACGCGTTCAATATCAACTCCGACCTTGGTGAGCTTTTCCTCTAACCTCTCATAGCCTCGATCTAGGTGATAGACTCGCAAAACACTAGTCTCCCCTTCTGCGATCATACCAGCCAAAACTAATGAAACACTGGCTCGGAGGTCCGTACTCATCACTTCCGCTCCGGTAAGTCTGCTGGGACCCCATACACGAACCTTACTTTCTTCCACTTTTGCATTCATTCCAAGCCTCGTCAGCTCTGGGATATGTTTGAAGCGATCTCGATAAATGGTGTCTGTCACACTAGACTCGCCTTCGGCTTGAGAAAGAAGAATGGTCCACTGTGCTTGCAAATCAGTCGGGAATCCTGGATAGACATCGGTTTTAATAGAAACGGGAGTAATTTTTTCTACTGGCCTTATCCAAATCTTGTCTGACTCTATTCGCAAACCGACTCCTGTCTGCTCGAAGGCGTGTAAAAATGCCGAGCCTAAATGTTCAGGTTCTGCCCCAGTTATTTCAAACTCTACACCCTTCTTCCCAGCTATTGCAGCAACAACCATAAAAGTCCCCAGCTCTATTCGATCGGGGCAATTGTCTGTCTCAATGGCGCTCAAATTTTCAACTCCATGAATCTCAACTGTCCGAGTACCTAGTCCTTCTATTTCAGCACCCATGGCCTTGAGCATTTCACCAAACACAACGACATCTGGTTCAATAGCAACGTTTCGGAGTACACTAATACCCTCCGCCATACTTGCTGCTAACATCACATTGACCGTCGCTCCAACACTGGATGGATTGAAGCTAAAATCACCACCTTTGAGCCGACCACCAGGAGCTTCTGCGATTATGTAACCATGCTCTACTTTGATTTTCGCACCCAAAGCTTCCATTCCCTTAATGTGCAAATCGACAGGCCGTGGTCCCCAAGCACATCCACCTGGCAAAGAGACTTTGGCTTTCCCAAATTTGCCAAGCAGGGCGCCCAACATATAGATCGAGGCCCGCATTTTTTTGACCAGCTCATAAGGCGCCTCCAAATTGTTAATTCCTGTCGGGTCGATTTTCAACGTGCTGCTTCCTTTGTCGTAGGAAACCGACGCACCTGTCACTTGCATAACCTGAGAAAAAGTCGATACATCTTTTAAGGAAGGCACATTGGATATGGTGACTTCCCCGTCAGCCATAAGAGCAGCGGCCATCAGAGTTAGCGCTGTATTTTTGGAGCCGCTTACCCGCAAACTTCCTGAAATTTCGTTTCCTCCCCGTACTAAGAGTTTGTCCATGTTAATTCTTTGTGATCG
This sequence comes from Rhodothermales bacterium, assembly GCA_965250215.1. GTDB lineage: Bacteria > Bacteroidota > Rhodothermia > Rhodothermales > DATKEJ01 > CBDFNN01. The sequence goes on from CBDFNN010000004.1 coordinate 3,026,905, forward strand.
CTTTAAGCTTGACCAATTCGTGCATCCCTCAAGACTTGAGAGAGTATACTCCAAAGTCCCACGAATGTAGCTGGAGCTACTCTTTTTTTTAGTGAAGATTAACCTTTAGAAATACGATCTGATGAAAAATGTGTATCTGGATCATGCCGCAACAACTCCACTCGATCCAGAAGTGCTGGAGGCCATGTTGCCCTATCTACGAGAGCAGTTTGGGAATCCCTCGTCCGTCCATTCTCTTGGCCGAAAAGCACGTTCAGCTATTGAGGAGTCACGCAACTTGGTAGCTAGATCCATCGGAGCCTTGTCAAGTGAGATCGTTTTTACTGGGAGTGCCACAGAAGCGAATAACACTGCTATCTCTGCCGCTTTGAAAGGAAAGGAAAATGTTCACGTCATCACTTCAGGAACAGAGCATGAGGCAGTAATCGAGCCCTGCGAGCACTTTGAGGATTGTGGCTGTCAGCTGAGTATTCTTTTACCAAGGCCTGATGGCTGCATAACAGCGGAGGCCGTCCGGAAGGAGTTGAGAGAAGAGACCGCTTTGATCTCGATAATGCATACCAACAATGAGACAGGTGTAGAAAATGAAGTTGGGGCTATCGGACAAATAAAAGGGAATGCTCTTTTTCACAGCGACTTGGTTCAGGCCGTGGGAAAGAAGCCCGTAGACGTCAAAGAGTTCAAGCTTGATTTCGCGAGTATGAGTGCACACAAATTCTACGGGCCAAAAGGTGTTGGAGCTCTGTATATCAACAGCGAATCGATCGCCTTCGATTCATTAATCAGAGGCGGAAGCCAAGAACAAGGTCGAAGAGCTGGAACGGAAAATGTCGCTGGAATAATCGGCCTTGCAAAGGCACTCGAAATAGCAGAAAAGAATCGACACGAAGTCGAATCCCATATGTACGAAATGAGAGCCAAGCTGATAGATAATATTAAAGAGAAAATTCCACGACCTTATCGATTCAACTCTATTACCGAGAGCGGAAAAGGCGCACCACATATTGTGAGTTTTTCCTTTCCACCGGTGGAAGGAAATCCGATTGACGGTGAGATGCTTTTGTTCTCAATGGATATGCAAGGTATTCGTGCATCGGGAGGGTCAGCATGTACCAGTGGAGCAGTTGAATCCAGTCACGTGCTAAGCTCAATGGGTGTAGATAGGGAAACCGCTGCTGCTACGGTTAGACTTTCCATGGGCAAGGACACAAGTTTGGAGGAGCTCCACTACACCATCGAAAAACTTGCAGAGATTATTAAAAGAATGAGAGGAAATCGATAGAGCTGAATGGCACTATAGTGGAAGTCTTATCCAAATGCTCAGATTTAGAAAATTACTCCAACGCGAAAGGGAAATAATAGACTGACCTTTTCACTCTGGATGGCAAAAGATGGATTGCTCTCAATGAAAAATGTAGATTCACTAAGTGGAATCGCTATGCCATAGCCAAGGTGAAAAGCAAAAAATGATCGAGAACTGAGTTCGCCACCAGTCCGCAATACCCCTCCTATTCCTCCCAAAACATATGGGAATCGATCATAGCCCGGCAGTGCTATTATGAGTGAGAGTTGAGGATTGAAAATAAACTCCGCATTGTTTGACCCGTCAAATATGAAGGAACTGACTCCAAGTCCCATTCCCAAGGCCAGATCTTCGTTTAGACCAAAGCCTACACGCCCGCGTAATCCTACACCAAATTTTCCTTCCGTAATTTCCTCGCTAAATGGGTTTACCATGAGCTCTGTGCTAATGCCTAACTGAGTAGACAAGGCTTGCGCCTTAATCTCGGGATTCCACAGAAAAAGAGCAGCAAGTAGAAAGAAATAGGATCGAACACGTAACATGACTTCTCTTATGTTTTACTCAATTTCGACTCAGTTGGGAATCACGCCATAAAGAAACGTGTAAGAAGGCGTCGGTCTAAGAATCTATCTCACCACCACAAATTACATCTGAATCGAAGTGGAGAACGTTTACGAGTCAGACGTGGCAAATCCTAGTAAGTTTAGATGAGGATACTTCTCCTGTATCAGTACTGGCACACTCCGGATCATGGAGCCGCATGCCGATACTTTCATCTGACCGATTATCTATCAGAGGCCAATGAGATACGAGTTGTCAGTAGCAATTCCTATTTCAAAGACCGGGTGAGTAATCACTTTCCGGACAAACCTGAAAAAGTTAGACTTCACCTCAGCAAAGTACCCTACGCCAATAAGATGGGTCTAGTAATGCGACTCTTCTCCTACAGCATTTTTTCCTTGAAGGTACTTTGGCGTTCCCTTGTCGGAAAAACCGATGTGATTTGGGCTGTCTCGACACCACTTTCCGTACCTGCTTCTGCAAGTATTTTGTCCAAGTTCAAGGGTGTGCCGTGGGTATTTGAGGTCTCCGACCTATGGCCAGACTTTCCCATCGAAATGGGAGCAATTAGAAATCCCCTTTTCAAAAAGATGCTCTATAAACTGGAGCTCTCCCTTTATAGATCTGCAGACCACATCGTATCCAAGTCACCCGATATAACGTCGCATATAGTAAATCTGGGAATAGACCCCTCCAAAGTTACCACGACTTACAACGGAACCGATTTTGGTGTCTACGATCACCTCGATTATACAAAAGACGTCGATGACTTTATACAAGACCATGGTTTGGATGAAAAGAGAATTGTCATTTATGCAGGCACATTCGGAAGAGCCAACGATATTGAAAATCTAATCAACGCCACCAAAATCTTCGCTAATTCCCCCGACACTCATTTTGTCTATGCTGGCTGGGGCTACCATGAAACAGATTTGAGGGAGCTGATGGAAAGTCAAGACAACGTCACTCTGATCGGGCTTCAATCAAGACCTCATACAATTGAGTGGCTAAGAAAAGCTGATTTGTCCTTGGTCTCTTTCAAAGATCTCGAGGTTCTCAAAGCTAACTCACCTACAAAGTTCTATGACAGCCTTGGAGTTGGCACTCCGGTAATTGTCACCAATGCAGGATGGACCAAGGAATTTGTAGAGCAACACGAATGTGGCTGGTTCGTACCTCCAGGGCAGCCAAGATTATTGTCAGAACAAATAATTACGGCCCTTGAGGACAGAGAAACTCTCGAGGAATTTTCCGACAATGCCGTTACGATTTCACGACAGCTTTTTGATCGAAAAAAGTTAACACCGATTTTCCAGAGTATCTTCGATTCGGTGACTAAATCTCAAAAATAGAATTAATGGCTAGGCCAAAACTAGACATAGACGACGCATACAATTTTGAAGAATTGCTCTCCGAAGAGGAGCGCCTAATAATGCATGCTGCTCGAGACTATGCGCAGTCGTCGCTCGAACCACGTGCTCTCGAAGGAAATCAAAAGGGCCACTTCCATAGAGAGATTATTGGAGAGATGGGTGAACTTGGTCTTCTCGGTTCTGCCATACCTGAAGAGTATGGAGGAGCAGGTCTCAACTATACTTCCTACGGTCTCATCGCTCGAGAAATCGAGAGAGTGGACTCAGGCTATCGTTCTTTCGCATCGGTTCAGTCTTCACTTGTAATGCTTCCAATTTACAAGTTCGGGACAGAGGAGCAGCGAAAGAAGTTCTTGCCAGCTTTGGCAAAAGGTGAAATCGTCGGATGCTTCGGTCTGACGGAACCCGATCACGGGTCTGATCCTGGATCAATGACGTCTAACGCCTTGAGGACAGATGGAGGTTGGGTTCTCAATGGAGCCAAGATGTGGATCACCAACTCACCTATTGCAGACCTTGCCGTTGTTTGGGCGAAAGCAAAAGAGAACGCAGATGATCCTGGAGTAATCCGAGGCTTTCTTGTAGAGAAGGGCATGAAAGGCTTTTCCGCCCCGGAAACGCACAATAAAATGTCCTTGCGCGCGTCTTTAACGGGCGAGATAGTTTTGGACAATGTTTTTGTACCGGACGAGAACATTTTCCCTGAAATCAAAGGTCTCAAAGGTCCATTTACCTGTCTCAACTCAGCGAGATACGGTATTGCCTGGGGTACACTTGGTGCTGCAGAGAATTGCTACCAGAGAGCCAGGCAATATGTCATGGAAAGGAAGCAGTTTGGCTACCCTCTCGCCGCTAATCAGCTAATACAAACTAAACTCGCAAACATGCTTACTAAAATCACGGAGATGCAGCTCTTAGCATGGCGTCTCGGCAATCTCTGGGATAGTGGCAAGGCCATTCCAGAAATGGTGTCATTGGCGAAACGAAACAATTGTGGAACAGCTCTCGAAATAGCAAGGGTAGCAAGAGACATGTTGGGAGGAAACGGAATTACCGGCGATTTTCGAGTCATCCACCATATGATTAATTTGGAGACGGTGAACACATACGAGGGTACTTATGACATCCATGGCTTAATTTTGGGACGAGCCATAACGGGTATCCAGTCCTTCACTCCACGTGGAAATGATCTTCCATGAAATGGAAAGGCCCATTAATTAATAGTAGAATAGAGTTTAAGTAAACTGATTTGTCATGCCTGAAGAAATAATGGTCGTTTTTATTGTCTTTTTCCTTTTCGTCGTCCTCCCTCTCGGATTGACGAAAATGATCCTTGGACATAAGCGACGTAATATGGAGCTAGAAAGAGGACCAAGCGAAGTCGATTCTGGCACGTCTCTGACTGAAAAAGAGCTGCGAAATATGATTAAGGCTTCCGTTGTCGAAGCTAACATCGATATCAACAAACGACTTGACCTGATCCAGGAAGAGCTTGACGAAGTCGTGCATGATAAATTGAGGCTCGATTCGGAAGCAGCGGCTGAGGAGAAGGCCCCTAAATCTGTAGGACGACGCGTTCGATGAGACCACAGTTCTTTTATGTTCTTGATCATCCCCAGATTGAATAATGACGGAAAGCAAGGTCATAAATCTTAAAGAGAAACTCGGTCTATTTTCCGAATATTTCCAGCCCAGAGGTATTGCAAGACTTAACAACTACGTCTTCAAATTAGCCAAGATTAAAGGCGACTTTATCTGGCATAGCCATGATGAAACCGATGAAGCCTTTTTGATACTAAAAGGACAGCTCTTTATCGAATTAGAAGATCAGACGATTACTTTGAATGAAGGCGAACTTTATGTTGTACCAAAGGGTGTACAGCACCGCCCTTACGCCAAGGAAGAGTGTCACCTAATGTTGGTGGAGCCTTTCTCAACGGTCAACACGGGTCATGAAGAAAGCGACCTTAGAATAGAGGAGATCGGCTGGATCTAATCAATCTGTAGATAGTGCTGGTGATCTCAATAGGATCACATCGCGATAATACATCGCAGGCAATTCTCACGGACGCTCATTTACAAATTACTAGGCCGATTTACGCCCCATTCACATGTCAGATAGAAAAATAAGAAATATCGCGATTGTCGCCCACGTCGATCACGGAAAGACAACACTCGTTGACGCAATGCTTTGGCAAGGCGGCACCTTCCGTGACAATGAGGCGGTGAATGAGCGGGTCATGGACTCCATGGATCTCGAAAGAGAAAAAGGAATCACAATCATGGCTAAAAACACCGCAGTACAATTTGGCGACTATAAAATCAACATTGTCGATACACCTGGACATGCCGATTTCGGTGGCGAGGTCGAAAGAACCCTTCGAATGGTCGACGGTGTCATGCTACTGGTTGATGCTGCGGAAGGACCACTGCCTCAAACTCGATTCGTGCTCACAAAGGCACTCGAATTGAAACTACCCTCGATCGTTGTAATCAATAAAATCGACCGGAGTGACGCAAGAGCCGATCAAGTACTGAACGAAATATATGACCTCTACATCGATCTTGATGCGAACGATGACCAGGTAGATTTTCCCGTTATGTACGCCATAGCAAAAGACGGTAAGTGCTGCTCAGAAATCGGCGGAGAATTGACAGATCTCAAGCCATTGATGCAGACTATCATAGATAGGATACCTGAACCAGCAGGAGACGAAGACGCACCACTACAAGTATTGGTCACTAACGTCCAACCGGACGCCTACCGAGGCCCTCTTGCAATTGGTCGTGTCATGCATGGAACTCTTAAAAACAAACAGAAAGTCAGCCTGTGCCACCGAGATGGCAGCTTCAAACCAGCCAGCGTCACATCTTTAATGAACTATCAGGGACTCCAAAAAGTCGAGATCGACAGTGCCGGCCCTGGAGACATCATAGCGATCGCAGGAATGACTGGCATTGGACTTGGCGAAAGCATCGCTGATGCAATTGATCCTGTTCCACTCGTCCCACTAAACGTTGACGAGCCAACGATGTCAATGGAGTTCAAAATCAATGACTCTCCGTTCAGTGGTCGTGAAGGTAAGTACGTGACATCAAGGAATCTTCGAGATCGTTTAATGAAAGAAGCCGAGACCAATTTGTCGATGAAAATCGAAGAGACAGACTCTGCCGATAGGTACCTAGTTTTTGGACGAGGCGAGCTTCAAATGGCGATTCTCATCGAACAAATGCGTCGGGAGGATTTCGAGTTTGCAGTTGGGATGCCACAGGTTTTGAAAAAGAAAGTTAATGGCAAGACTCACGAACCATTCGAATCAGCACTGATCGATGTGGCTGAGGATTACATGGGAGTCGTCGTACAGAAGCTTGGACAAAGGAAAGGTGTCATGACCAAGATGATCAATCATGGATCTGGGCGTGTACGTCTCGAATTCGAAATCCCGAGTAGAGGATTGATTGGATACAGAACGGAATTCCTAACCGATACAAAAGGAACTGGAATTATATCACACATCTTTCTCGGATACCGACCCTGGGCTGGAGAGATAGTTCATCGAACCACTGGAGCACTTGTGGCTGACAGAATCGGTAAGGTGACCGGCTATTCCATTGTCAACCTGCAAGAAAGAGGCGACCTCTTCATTGGTCCGAGGGACCAAGTATATGCTGGGATGATTGTGGGAGAGAACGCCAGAGACGTCGATCTAGATGTGAACCCGACAAAGGAAAAGAAGCAGACGAACATGCGTGCGGCATCTGCAGATAACTTTGAAAAATTGGTCCCACCAATCAGAATGTCTTTGGAGGAGAGTATCGAGTTCATTCGCGAAGACGAATTGATTGAAGTGACTCCGGAAAGTTTACGATTGAGAAAACGACATCTAGATCCGAACGAGCGAAAGAAGGCGGCAAGGGCCAACTAAGGCTGTATTATGTTCTGGGTTTTGAGTATTGGGTAAACTTGGAAAAGCCTAAATCTAAGTTTCGATGCAGCACCTTCTAGTTACCGACGGCAATTGTGTGTGTATACTTCACCAACATGGTTGATGTATCTGAAACAGGAAGAATCGGGATAAGTCGTTCTCGATCTGAATTGATTCCCTGATTAAAGACGATCCAAAGATCATTACCCTCTCTAAAGTTATACCTAAATCTGACATTCGCAGAGAAATAGTCCGATGCAGAGCTGTATTGCAGAAAGGAGTTGGCAGAGAATTTGGTGTCGAGCGCTGCACCAACACGTAGTCTGAAAAGATGGGCATTGAATCCTTGGTCACGATCAGCAAAATCAACCTTACTTAGTTGATACGATCCTGACAAATTCAGGTGAGGGGAGACATACCACACAGGTCTAGCAATAGCCGTAGCCTGCCAACCATCATAAAAACTACCAGCATTGGCAGAGACATTGAACTGAAATAGATCAGTGTGAGAATAGTTACGAGATGCTCCGACAACAAAGAAGGTGTAATCATCTATAGGTACCTGAGCATCATCTGTCAGGGAAAAGGCTTCGTCTACGTTTTCTACAACGACGTTGGCCCAAAGCCTACCAGATGTTCCTGACTTCGATCTCCATTCCCAACTGGGGCCATACAAGGCTGACTCGACAGAACTATCGCCATGGCGAAGATAAGTCTGAGCATCGAAGCCTAAAGCCTGAGAAATAAAACTAGATTCCTGGCCGAAGAGCCATGTATAGTCCACAGCTCCGTCGAGCAAGGTGAATGCATTTCTTTGAGTAAATCCGATACCAGGATTGTAGTCACTTCCTGCGGATGCGATGGTTGCGCTGTATCCAAGCTCCTGAGAGCGACGTCTCGCTAACTCGAGCGTATATCGCGTTCTATCAAGAAAATCTGCCTCACTAGAAGCATCTTCGTAGCTCTGAGCCCATTGAAAGGTCATATAGTCATCGCCTTTGATTCTAATGACGGCATCCAGTCCGTAAGCATAGTTATTCGTCTCATCCGAGCCCAGACGAGTCGTTAACATGGCACCAGCATAAGAGTAGGGATTGAACACTTGCCGACGAAGCCTATAGACTCCGAAATTTTCGGAAGGGAGCCCTCCTGACTCGGCAGTTTGCATTACGATGGCTCCGTAGTCTGTCAATCCTGTCCTGCCAACTATCCGACCTCCGCCATAAATCCGAACTGGAGACCCATCGGAAGAAAGACCGATACGCCGGCTATGAAAAAGTCTCGACAGCCCGCCGGTTCTAAAATCAAATATCCCAGCTCGTTCTTGAAAAAACTGTCTCTTCTCCGGGAAGAAAAGTGAAAAGCGAGTCAGGTTGATCTGTTGATCATCAGCTTCAGCCTGAGCAAAATCCGTATTTACTGTAGCATCAAGACTAATATTATTAGTCAAAGAGTATTTCACATCAAAGCCAATTTCCGGCTCGAATTCTTCTACATACTCGTAGTCATTGCCCGAACTATTGATAGAAGCAGATCTATCAAATCCTCCCAAGACGTATGGAACGATGTAGGCTGGACGACTCGGCTGAATACCGTCCAGAGTCATTTTCTCTGCCAGAGATGGCTTTAGAAAAGCCCAATTTGCAACGCGTTCGACATGAGGGTAAGTCAGACGCTCCGTCTTTCTAGCGACCTTTCGCTGTAGATTGAATCCAAAAGTAACCTGCCCATTGTCATCTGGCTCAAATCGGAGTGACGAAAACGGGATGCGCATCTCCGCAAACCACCCCTGTTCGTTTACCTTCGTAGCGACATCCCAAAAAGTATTGAAGTCTCCATTTATCCATCCTCCAGAGCTAATCCCTCCCCCACTCGCGTCATTTGAAATCTGCGCGTCCTTTCGGATACCTTCCGGTGTCGTTGTAAAGAGAAATCCTGTCTCGTTGTCGTTAAATGTGTCGATTAAGATTTCGAAATGATCGTCTCCACTCAATCGATCGCGGTAGAGTGAATTGCCTCTTACTCCCTCTGGGTCAGAATCGTAGGCCCTCAACGCTAAGTACAAATAGTCCACGGAGTAAGCTATAAGAAACTCTGTCTTTTCCGTGGGCTCAGCACCGTTTTCGGGTTCGTATTGCAAAGGTCTTAGAGCCTCGACGTTGGCCCAGGCCTGTTCAAAAGGGAGTCCGTCCAACTCTACCTCTCCTCCAATTTTATCAACCGCTCTTGATGCTTCTCTTGATTGGGCTACAATTTCAGAGGGGATTGCTCCAAGGACGAGGAGCAAAACGACATATAAACATTTTGATTTCATTCGTTCGCAGAATACTACCTATTTCCGAATAATGATATACATAGCGGCAACCTAATCTTGACACGTGCAATACAAGCAAAATGCTTAACACCTTTGACAAGCACATTATTATTCGATTAGTGAAGGCCTATTTGGCTTTCGTTTTAATGCTAATCCTCTTTTTCATAGCGCTTCACTATGTCGAGTACACGGATGATTTTCAAGATCGAGGTGCAACTTCAAAGCAAGTATTTCTGGAATACTATCCTAGTTACATCCCAGAAATAATCAAACTAATTTCTCCTTTGGCTCTTTTCCTAAGTGTCATATTTCTGACTGCAAAACTCTCGTCGGAACTGGCGCTGGTCGCTTTACACAGTAGCGCCGTGTCTCTCCGTAGAATTCTCCTTCCCTTTCTAGGCTTTGGACTTGTTGTAACCTGCGGCTTGTTCTATTTATCTGGTTGGGTGGTACCAAAATCTAACGTTGACCGAATCGATTTTGAGAATCAGTACATCAAGCAGACTCGGAAAAATGTTCGGTCAAACAATCTTAACTATCAGACCGCACCCGGCAAACTCCTAAATGTCGGATTCTATGATCAGCGTTCAAAAACGGCCTATCGAGTTTCTCTTTTCAATATCAATGAGGAGAACAGAATTATTCAGAGGATGGATGCGAGGAATATGACCTGGGTGGACTCATTGAAGGTCTGGCGTATCTCGGACCCCATTTTTCGAGATTTCCAGAATGAAATATATCAAGAGAAACGCGAAGAGAGTCGCGATTCTTTAATTGGGGTGCTACCACAAGACCTCGCTAGAAGCGAGCGAGATGGAGAGCTCCTAACTATCACAGAATCCAAAAGTTATTTACGTTCTCTTGAACGATCAGGACTTGGCTACATTCGCCGACCTTTTGTCGAATACTACACCAAATTCAGCTACCCAATCTCCCATCTAATTCTTGTTTTATTAGGCTTGCCCTTAGCCGCGAGACGCAGAGTTGGTGGGCAGGCTACCCAAATAGGAATTGGCCTAGCCGTTGCCTTCGTCTATCTCGCGTTTATTAAAATCTTTGAGCCTCTTGGCTATGCTGGCTCCGTACCATCTTGGATGGCTGCCTGGGCTCCTCATATTCTATTTGCCTTTGTTGCATTATTAATCTTCTACAAGACCAAGACCTAGCTCGATATGAAAAAGACACTTGTAAGCAAATCTGATGTCATAGAAAAAAAGGTCGTTGGCCCAGGAAAAGACACGACGATGCAAGTCCTAATTGGACCGGAAAACGCGGGGAATTTCTTTATGAGAAAATTTTCTATGAAGCCTGGAGGAGGAATGCCCCTTCACACCAACAAGGTAGAACACGAACAATATGTCTTGAGGGGTAAAGGACAAGTTGGGATCGGAGACGAAGTCCACACAGTCGAAGCAGGAGATATCCTATACATCCCAGCAGAAATGCCGCACTTCTACAATTCAGTTGGGGAAGAATCCTTTGAATTTCTGTGCATGGTACCAAACAAAGAAGACGTCATCACTCTTCTAGACGAAGCGTGCTGAGACAAGAATGGCTTCCGTCAGATAAGTTAAGCTAGGGTCTCTTTCTATTTCTGAAGAAAGAAATACCGCCACCTACACCGCCAACGATCACATCTGAGTCTCCGTCCGCATCGATATCGCCAAAAGTTGGTGTTCCGAACTGGGGTACATCGAACACAAATGTTGAGTCTAAGGCAAAAACAATTCCGGCCGGACCGCTCTCATTTCTATACAAGCTAAGCCCATTCACATCCGATCCAATGAATAGGTCTTCGTCTCCATCATTGTCTTCGTCTGCAAAAACAGGAATACTCCGGCGACCAATATCCCAACCCCCGTATTTATCAGAAACCAAGGTGAACTTTGGTTCTTCCGGAGTGCCGTCGTTTAAATAAAAATTCATTGCTCCTGACGTCTCTCCAACCATTAAATCTAAGTCTCCGTCTCCATCAACGTCGCTAAGGTCAGGAGTCGTATTAGAACCCCTTGTTAGCGTTACGATAGCGTCACTTACTTTGACATAGTTAGGAGTCGCAGAGTTGCCTTGGTTTTCGAAATAGATCACAGAATTGCTCCACGAGCCTAGGAGCATGTCAAGATCTCCGTCAGCATCCAAGTCTCCGAAACTTGGTGCAAAATGATAGCCTTCCTCCAAGTCCATTTTTGACTTGTATTCGAAGCGCGCTAACGCTCGCGTACCGGTGTTTTCAAAATAGGCCAGGCGACCTGTCGACTTATCTAAAGGCTCAATTTTATTAGATACATATAGATCTAGATCACCGTCCGAATCCTGATCAACTAGCACGGGTATTGTCTCATTTCCTAGATCTAGGTTCGATATAAAGGTTGTCGTCCGATGCTTAAAGCCTTCTGGGGTTTGTTCGAAGTAGAAATAATTATCGACCGTCGACATGTTGGCATCGAAGGCGCCTCCAAGGACTCCAATAAACAAATCAAGATCGCCGTCCAAATCCCAGTCAGCCAGAAGAGAAGCATTATATCCACTGGTGACGAGAGGCTCATTGGTTGGAAAAGGCTGTGGCATACCGGTCAGATCGGGATCCTCGCAACTGCCGGTGTTCTCAATGAAAAGCAAACCTGGTTCAAAAAAATCACCCCAAAACAAGTCTTGGTCACCGTCATCGTCGACATCACCAAAGGCCATTGTATTTGCTCCGTGATGGCCAGCAAATGCGCCTACTATTTCAATTCCTTCAAAATTATCGGTGACTAAATCAAAGATCGGGACGCCATCGTCTGACATGCTAGTCATTTCATATCTAGCCACTGTCCCTGTCAATTTTCCGATGAATAGATCTAGATTTCCGTCGCAATCAATGTCCGTAAGACTCGGAATGTTTTGTCGATCTGAAAAAAGAGCTTTCCCGTTGGAATCAACCAATGTCTCTGTAGCCAAGACGAAGTTTGGGCTTCCTACTCCACCATCATTTCGAAGGTATTTGATATAACTGAACCTCCGCTCGGTAAGTAAATCAAAATCTCCATCTCCATCCATGTCAACAAAGCGAAACCACTCACCAATATCTAGATCTGAAAATCGATCAGTTCGCCAGGTGAAAATCGGAGAGTTCGCTGTGCCGGTGTTTTCAAAGAACATAACCCGGCCGGAGGATTCTTGAATGAATTGGTCGTTGTCACCGTCAAGGTCGATGTCCAGAAATTGCGGACGAGGATAATTCAAGCCACCTAAAAAAGGAAAGAGATACTCTTCGCCACTCTCACCAACCAATACGAAAGGGCTTACTTCTCTTTCGTAAGTCGGACCAGACTCTCCTAAATCACCAGAGTCACCGCTACTATTTTGTAGTGAAGAGCATGATGTGATACTCAATCCGGCAGCCAGAACGGCTAAAAATACTATCCTCATGGAGTAAATAATGGGCTTATTCCGGAAGCATATTGCTCCACTTCAATTACTTTCTTAATGCTTAGAGTCTCAGTGTCAATCACGGTGATTGTTCCGACCATTTCATTGTCGCCGAAATTATGTCGCGACTTGTAAGCTCCCTTCAAGTTGGCATTAGACACATATAAGGTCTTTCCATCTTCCGAAAGAGCGATGCCATGCGGCTGAGATATACCGTTGCCATCAATTACCGCCTCAACATTTCGATTCTCCATATCCACAACAGTGATCGTGTTGGCCATCTTGTTGCCGAAATACACTCTCTTTCCATCGGGTGAGAATACAGGATGCCATGGAGCAGCATTCACCTTGATAGAATCTACAAGTGTGACATCCAACGAATTGCTTATATCAAAGACAAGCAATTTCCCAGAGACCTGACCACCTGCGACCATAATTTCTCCACCAGGTGCAACAGCGAACTGGACAAGAGTGTGGACTGGTCCACCCATGATATTCAGTTTGTTTACTCCAGACTTAATATCGATAGCGATCATGCTGTTTTCAGCCAAGCTCGCAGCGAACAATCTGTCACCAGCTGGGGCAATCGCCAAGGCATGAGGACGAGGAAAGAAGACATCCCATTCATCCAATTCCATGCTCTCGCGCTCAATTATGCCAACACGAGTTGGCGGACTAACTGCCATCATTGAGCGACCCACAACGATGGTACCATCATTGGGGTGCATGGCCATCATTCCAGGTTTTTCAAAATCCGTAGAAGCAATAAGTTTATTATTTCGATCGAATTTCAAAACCTTGGATTCTCCAATCATGGACAGATACCAAGCTGAGCCATCCTTTTCGGCTACGGCATGGTGAGGTTTGGAGGTACTTGAAAAACCAAGCGACTGTAGATCCACCGTCCGTGCTACGACATTTGCGTCTGTATCAATTACGGCAACTCTAGCAGCGCCCTGATTCGCCACGTAGAGTGGCTTTGATATTTCTTCAAAAGGAGAACTACCATCGTCGTTCTTTGCACCAGAAGATATCCAGGATCGAATCACTGCAATTTCTGAGGTTGAAAGCGGATTTGTTGCATCGCCCAGATGAGGATTTGGCTGCAATTTCGTGGCCATTTCAACTAAAACAGAGTACTCAGGATCAAAAGCGATAATAGCTTCACCATGGTCCGAGCCCTTTATCAACTGTTCCCAGCTCTCTAGTCCGAGACCTGCCGCTGGACTGGACCCACCATGGCAGCTGACGCACTTCGCGTCAAACACAGATTGAACATTTTTGCTATAGTCCCCTGTCGATAATTCCGTCTCGACAATAGAACTCTCGACCACATTTCTTTGGCTAGTGCAAGAAATAGATAACCCGACGAGCAATAGCCCGCCGGGTATCAAAGATGCTAATTTTCTCATCTTTAAAGTTTATTTAATCTAGTAAATCTAGATACCCTCCTGCTTCTTTCGAACAACGAAGAGACCTTCTTTCATAGAAGTTACGACAATATTGCCACTCTTGAAGTAAGGATAGTTACTCCAAGAACCATCAAAGCCTTTATCGTTGTCTCCGGTTGGTGTCGTATCGAAATGAGCTACTTCGACTGGATTTGCAACATCAGAAATATCAAGAATTCGAAGGCCAGTCTTGTAGTTGGACTGGTACATCAAATTACCTTTGATATAGAGGTTGTGATCCGAGGCCGTGGTCGAAAGGAAGTGCTCCTTTACAAGCTGTGGATCATCAAGATCTGATACATCCCATATTAGTGTTCTCGTATGATCTACCTGGCCACCTAACTCATCTAGCTCGTCGTTCATGTAGAAGGTCTTTTGGTCTTCTGTCAACCAACCTTGATGCGTATATCCAACATTTGGGTAAGCTCCCGTGCTCAATGGAATCGTATTTTCCTTGTCAGAAACATCAGCGATACTCAAAGCTGTTTCATTCGCTCCAAAGCAAATCTCTTTGCCATGGTGCTCAGTGTCTGGTCCCGCGTAGGACACACACTGTGCATCGTGAGAATATCCTGTTCCTGATCGTCCAGTTGATGGATCTGAGAAACAACCAGCGAAAGTTGGATTCAGTGGATCTCTGATATCGATCATGTGAAGACCGCCACCACAAGTTTCTCCGCCGCCGCCACCACCTACGCTGTATGCAAATCCAGATTCCTCATTAATAACAATATTATGCGCACTACTGATGCCATCATAATGAGCTGTTTGCTCAAGCAGTACTGGGGGATTCTTTACATCCCGAAGTTGCGACATGTCAAACACCTGCATTCCATGCTCACCAGAGTTGTCAGCGACAACAAAAGCATGGTCTTTGTAGACTTTGATATCTCTCCAAACATTTCCATTCGAACCCTCGGTCATTGGAAGATCTCCAATTAGGAATGGATTCAAGGGATCAGTGATATCGACAAATGCCGTTCCGTCAAATCGACCAACGATGGCAATTTCATGACCAGTTTCAGGATCAGTCCATCCCCAAATATCATTCACGTTAACTCCGCGTCCGCCTCCAAGCTCACTCGATGGTAAGAAGGAAACGAGGTCTACACCCTGGCATTCGAATCCAGCGGCGCTTCCTTCCTCGCAATCTACTTTCTCACCGGCGATTGCGTCCATTCCACTTAATTCGCCATACAACCTAGCTGTCTCGGTCCACCTTCCGTCTTTGTTTGTCAAAACAACGGCAGCTCCCGCACCAAAGTCGGCACCAGGAATGGTAACGGACATAAGGTCGCCATCAACATCAAAGCCAGATCCAAATCGATCTCCTCTTTTTAAGCCAGTAGTTGAAACAGTATCAACAGCTGCCCAAGATTCGCCATCCTTAGCGAAATTTATGATCGCACCTTGAAACCCGTTTGCACCGGCCACGCTAATTGCTGGACTGTCAACAGGGCCGCTCAGTCCTGATCCTAGCTGCGCTCGAAGTGCACCAGAAGGAGGCTTGATTGAAGATATCTGTGTCCATCCATCAAAGGTTTTTGCGTACTCGTAGACTTCGCCTGAATAAAAGTTATTTCCAACGGCTGAAGCTAGAAATCGATCTGGCGACTGGGAAAGAATTGCAAGTCCGAAAACTGCATTAGAGCTTAAATCTTCCGGTTGAATTCGATCCGTCAAATTCCAGTTGCCCTCAACGTCCATTTCGTAGACATAGACTGCTCCTTTTCCTTCGTCAGCCCTGATTGCACTGATAAAAGCCGTTTTTTCTACAATTACAATACTCTGACCAAATGTCGCGCCGGCATCCAAGCCATCAGGAGCAAAGCTTCCTGATTCAGACCATGAACCATCTGACATGATTTTGTAGGAATAAACTTTACCGGCTCCACTGTCAGCTTCAACTGAGGAAATAAGAGCGATGTCGCCTTCGACTGCCATTCCACCCCCGAATTTGTCTCCCGGCATGGCATCGGATGGCTGAACTTTCGAACCTTTAATCCACTTGCCACCGTCTTTCTTGAACAGGTGAGTAGCTCCTCTTGCTGAGTCTTCTCTAGTAGATGAAACCAAAATCATATCTCCAACTGGAGTCATTTCGATTCCAATTCTGTCTTCGCCAGTTTCGACACCAGACAAAAGTCTTTGGGTCTCTACCCATTCTCCTTCAGAGTTTTGTCCAAATACATAAATAAGTCCTGGACCTCCATCTTTTACAGGATGACTGATTAGAATTTCAGATCCTGCTACCAAGGTAGACACTCCAAACCCTGGTCCTCCTTGTGCCAATACCCCCGTAGCGGTAAAAGACAGCGCAATGAGGCATAGTAATAGCTTCTTCATTCGACAAGTTTTTTTATTAACAAAACGCCCAGAAACGGGCATCACTTCGCTATACGAGCGAAGATCCTAGTAGATTCAATATCTACTACTTATTTAGGTGTCGATTTATTGCTTCGATAAGGCATAAAAGGCCAGATTCACTAGATTCCAAAACTCTCAACAATCGATTTAGTGGTTCTGAATAGAAATACCCTTAATGATGTACCAGACATTATCTCCAATAAGCTAGTTTTTCTGGCGATGGATCGTCGCTTTAGTCAATAAAACCGAAGTAAATGAAATTTATATCCTGGAACGTGAATGGAATTAGGGCAGCTCTGAAGAAGGACTTTAAGTCTTACATGGAGGAATCAGATGCGGATTTTGTTTGTGTCCAAGAAACGAAGGCATGGGAGGAGCAAGTCGATCCATTGCCTTTTGGCAGACTACATCGTTACTGGAGTTCAGCCGAAAAGAAGGGCTATTCGGGCACTCTGATATTGGCCAAGGAGGAAGCAGAAAGTGTCACCTTGGGGGTTGGCCAGGAAGAATTAGACCACGAAGGTCGAGTCGTAAGTCTAGAATATAGCGACTTCTTTCTTGTAAATGTCTACACACCAAATATCCAACCCGAACTAAAGCGAAAAGCCTTTCGCTCGGCGTGGGACACCGCCTTTCTAGTCCATATCAACATGCTTGAAAAGAAAAAGCCGGTCATATTTTGTGGCGACTTAAACGTATCCCACAAGGAAATCGATCTAGCAAGACCTGGACCTAACAGAGGAAAACCGGGATTTTCTGCTATTGAAAGGTCAGGATTTGACAATATCATTGAAGCTGGATTCGTGGATACCTTCAGACATTTTGATCCGAGTCCTGGAAACTATACTTGGTGGAGCTTTCGAGCTGGTGCACGACGTCGGAATGTTGGATGGAGGATCGACTATTTCGGCGCGTCTCCAAATATTATTGATCGTGTTAGCTCGTCGATTATTATGCCAGAGGTCACGGGTTCTGATCATTGTCCAGTTGTTCTTGAGCTCAAAGATTGACCCATGACTCATTTTTCTTTTTGTGCATGGTCTTCTTGATCGGCCAAAGATCGGGAATTCCGTGCAAAGCTTGAGTAGTTAGGACCTCCCTGCGGACTGCTTCGTAGTTTTGATGTGTTTCCGCAACCCCAATTTTAGAAGGCCTTTTCCACCTAATTCAAATGGCAGACTTCCTTACGCTCTCAGAAGCTTCTGACAGGCTCAACGTTCATCCGACCACTCTAAGAAGGTGGGCCGACCATGGCGACATCCTCGTTATGGTCACACCCGGTGGCCACAGGCGATTTCCGGTCACAGAAATTGAGAGATTGAAACTCGGATCTGGAAGTGCGAACGTCGAGGACTCGATCGAAGTGTTAATTCAGAATGCACTAAGTAGCACGCGCGAAGGATTGAAAGACTCTTCGAGAAAAGCGTGGGTTGATTCCATGGATGAGGAAGAGAAGAATCAGAAAAGGGAGTCGGGCCGCGAAGTAATGGCTTTGCTGTCCGAGTTTATCAAGTCAGATAATGATGACGAGCGTATTCTTAATCGCGCCAAAGAACTTGGAGCTGAATATGGACACGGAGCCTATAGATCAGGAATGACGATGTCCACTGTAGTGACTGCAACAATGTTTTTCCGAGACAAAATAATCGAAGCTATTTCAAGCGGCGAAGAACGAGGTGTTGTAGTTGACGCATTGCGTAGAACTCACAACTTTCTAAATTCCTTACTCATCGCAGCCACAGACGCCTTCGAAGCTGATAGATAAACCAGTGGCGAGTTTTTGTGTTTTGTGTAGGAAAAGACCTGACAATTCTAAGGCCGTACGACTCTCGGTTTCAAAGAGGTCAGGGACGCAATCTTGACGACTTCTCCACGTTTAACGCTCTCTCTTGCGGCTATCCCGATCAAACAGGACATAGCGCCATCTCTTGATCCAGCAGACTGCCGCAGTGGATCGGGTATACTTGGATCCTTAAAAATCCTATCCTTCAGTCGTGTGTCTCCTCCTCCATGGCCTCCCCCACCATGCGCAATAGTAATCAACTCCGTCTTTCCAAAATTATCTGTGATTCTCAATACATCTTCACCTGCCTCATCCCAAGGCTGGCGCTCTTTTATCCAAGCCTCAAGTCGCCCTTTCTTCCCGTTAAAAGCGATTCGATATCCTTCATAAGGGGAATAGGTCGTGCAAGAGTAAGAAACGTGAACTCCGCTTTCGTACTTGATAGTAGCCGCCATTTTATCGTAAGCGTCTATTTCCTCAGAAAAAACACAACCGTCTCTTAGATAGCCATCGTGATGTTCATGTTTGGCATATAAATCATTCGAAAATCCACTCTCTTCGATATTCCAATAAAACTGGCACTCGGATTTATGTGGACATGGCCGGCAGTTGCTAGCACGAAATGGACCGTTGAATCCATAATGTTCCAAGGCCGCACTCGCATAAACTTCCGACGGCTCTGACTCTATCCACCAATTCAACAAATCGAAGTGGTGAGTGGCTTTATGTACCCAAAGAGTGCCACCAAAAGCTTCTTTCCCGTGCCATCTCCTGAAGTAGGATGCACCGTGATAGATATCGAGGTACCAATGAAAATCAACAGAGCTTAACTCGCCAATCCGTCCACTCATCAGAATTTCCTTCATTCTTTGGCGATGAGGAGAGTATCGATAATTGAAGGTCACAATGAGGTCTTTCTTTGTCCTTCTTTGAGCGTCCAGAATAGCTTGGCATCTCGTCTCATCTGTCGTCATTGGTTTTTCAGAGATGACATCACATCCCGCCTCCATGGCTTTGACAATGAACTCGTGGTGCGTTGAATCAACAGTAGTGACGACAACTACATCAGGCCTTGCCTTTTGAAGCATCTCATCGAAATTCTCAAATGTTGGGCATTCCGTCCCGATATATGATTTAGCGAAGGCTAAACGCCCCGGGTTTATATCGCATAGACCAACAAATTCCACTAGGTCCGAATACTCTTCAACAATCGACTTCCCCCACATGGTACATCCACGAATACCCGTACCCACTAAAGCAAGGCGCATCTTGGCACCGTCTCTTACTTCCAGTTTCTTAGCAATAACCTCGCTTGGTGAGTCCGCAATTGCTGCTGCTGCTGCGAGACCAATGTTAGCAGAAAGAAATTCTCTACGATCAATATTCTTCATTAGACCTTGCCTGGCTCTTGCTTAGTGTGTAGCTAATCTAGGATATTGACTCATAAACCTCCAAGTCATTCCTTCTATGTTTCGCAACATCCTGATTCTAATAATTCTTTCTCTTGGAATTTCTTCCTGTGCTCAAGAAGAAATAGCCGTAGAGTCCTATTCCTCATTCGACTCTGAGGGTCGTCTTGCAATTTCGAACACTAGCAACCGGACTTGGCTAGGTCCCGAATTTTGGGCGAACAGGCTACAAGATTGGCAAATTAAGAATGGCCGAATCAAAGCACTTTTTGCTGGCCCAAGAAGAAGGGCCTTCCTGGTAGATCGAGAGATCTCCAGCACCGAAACTGGCTCATTGAAATTTACTAGCAAGATTCATTTTGACACTTCGCTCAATAGTGAACTCAACTGCAAAGCAGGATTTGAGCTAGGGATAAAGGGTGAATTCGATGATTACAGAGACAGCGCAATCCACGGGCGCGGAATTATGTTTTTAACAAACCCTCAAGGCGGACTCTTCGTTCAGACTGCTGATTCTGTTTATGCCAGCTTGAACACGGAGATAGCAGCCTCTTCACCTTTAACGATCAATTTAGAGTCTGAGGGTGACGGCCATTTAATTCTATCATCGGGAAGCAGTCATCTATCTACTAAAGACCTCAATGTTGGAAAGCTCGACGGAGGCTTCGGATTGGTTAGTCATTGCTCATCAGGTGGAAAGATCAGTCCAGTCGAATTCGAGGACATCCAATTTCATTCTGAGAAAATGACGCATTTTGAAAATAGAATGTGGGGTCCCATCCTTTGGGCTCAGCATACCATTAGTGAAGGACAGCTTCATTTGACAGCCCAAATGGCGCCCATCGGGATTCAAGAGAGCCAGAGGGTTTTCCTCGATCGAAAGGAATCATCTATTTGGAAGGAAATTGCTGATTCCGAGATTGATGAAGATGCTCGTACCGCAAGCTTTCATATTGAAAACTGGCCAATAGACCAGGACACGGAATTCCGAATCCGTTACGAATACACCTCACTTTCTTCAGAGACCCGATCTGTACAGTGGCTAGGTCGTGTTAGGAAAGATCCGATCGACAAAAATGAGTTTGTCATTGCTGGCTTCACAGGTAACAACGACATTGGCTTTCCAAATCAGGGATTAGTCGAAAACGTCAAGCATCAAGATCCAGACTTCTTGTTCTTTTCAGGTGATCAACTTTATGAAAGAGTAGGCGGATTTGGAGTGCAGAGAAGTCCAATTGAGGATGCCACTCTCGACTATTTACGTAAGTGGTACATGTTCGGTTGGGCTTACAGTGAGCTCATGCGAGATCTCCCGACTGTGACTATCACCGATGATCATGACGTCTACCACGGAAACATTTGGGGCGCTGGAGGTCGAGCAGCTGTTGGTCAGGAAGGCTACGAAGCTCAAGACAGCGGAGGATATAAGATGCCACCTCGATGGGTCAGGATGGTGGAGCGAACCCAAACCAGCAACCTGCCAATACCATTCGATCCAGAACCTATCCAACAAAACATTGGCACCTATTTCACCAATATCGAATACGGAGGTGTAAGCTTTGCTGTGATTGAGGACCGAAAGTTTAAATCGGCACCTAAGATAGCTCTGCCTAAGGGACAGGTCATAAATGGCTGGCCACAGACTCCTGGTTTCGATTCAAAGACAGATGGCGATGTCCCCGGTGCCGTCTTGTTAGGAGATCGACAATTAGACTTCCTTGAGGAATGGAGTGCAAGCTGGAGTGATCAAACTTTCATGAAAGTTCTTCTCTCACAAACCATTTTTGCAAACGTCGCAACCTTACCAAATGGCACTAGAGATGACAAGATCGTGCCCACACTTAGAATACTTGAAGCAAGGGATTACCCCCCAGATGACAGGGCTGTTCAAGATCATGACAGCAATGGATGGCCACAGACGGGAAGAAACAAAGCTCTTAGGAAAATTAGAAAAGCTTTTGCCTTGCACATTGCCGGCGATCAGCATTTGGGTAGCACGATACAGTATGGCATCGATGAGTATCGAGATGCACCCTATGCTCTTTGTGTGCCTGCAATTTCTAATCTTTGGCCCCGTCGCTGGTATCCGCAGGAGGAAGGACAGAATCGACTGCCAAATTCGCCAAGATATTCAGGAGACTTTGAGGATGGATTCGGAAATAAAATTTCAGTTTATGCTGTGTCCAATCCCGTTCGCACCGGAAAGGAGCCGTCTGTTCTTTTTGATCGGGCTACCGGATACGGAATCGCAAAACTAAACAGAAATAGCAGAGATTTCGAGCTTAGTAGTTGGCCGCGCGATGCAGATCCTCGAACTGATCAGCCCTATGATTTCTGGCCTATTACTGCAAATCAATTGGACAATTACGGAAAAGAGGTCGACCATTATTTAGAGGCCATTGAATTCCCAAGTGGCTCGGCTCCTGTCGTTCAGATACGAAATAAAGAAAACGGAGAGGTTCTTTATACCTTGCGCCCTGGTGGAAGCTCTTTCAAACCAATGATTTTCGATGACGGACAGTACGAAGCTTACACCAAGATTTCTGCTGACGATGAGTGGAAGAAAGTTGAATAGCTTCCACTGGCTCTTTGATCAAAGGATTGAAAGTCCGTTCAAATCAGGCTTAGGAATATCTTTGCGATTTTCCCGAGTCTTTCTGAGTACGATCCATTGCTGATCCATTTCCATTCTCTGAAATTCTATTCGCTCCCTTCTCTGGTCTAATAGTAGAAACCTTAAAGTCCACCCTTCGCTGTTTAGCTAGTTCACGCAGGCTAGCTATGGCGTCCCTTGTTTTTTCTAAACTGTACCAATCCAGGAATTCTGCCATGTTTTTAAATACAAAATTGGCATCGATCGAAGCAAAAAGACCTTCGTTGTAAAAGTCAGCAAGATGAATCTCCATACTGACGAGTTCTTTGGATCTATTCAACCAAGACAGAACAAAATTAGGTACTGGAGCAACCGAGTCCGTAACGCGCACGTCCTTAGCTATCAGTTGAACGTGAAGATCACCTTCGCCTAGATTTTTCGAAGACATTAGTGTGGATGGTCAATGGGGTGAAAGAGAATTGTATTGTTAAACTACTATCCAGCAATTTTCAATCCAAAAAAAGGTCGACAGACTTTCTGTGCATTATGCGCACAATCAACCTGCCTTTTCTATCCAAGCTACAGACTCTTTTCTGTTTGACCCGACAAAATAATCAGGTCGGGAAAAAGAGAGTTGAAAATACTCCATTTCTCTTTTGGTATTAGTGACAAAGTCGTCGAAAGAGCATCGGCTTCAGGGCCATTCCCGTGTATAACACTCAGACTGTGATGAAAAGGTAGGCCGAGTCCTGTTTTTGTATCAAGGACATGGGAGTACTGCACTCCATCAATCTCGACGAATTGAAAGTCTGAACCAGAACTGGAAACAAAAACATCCTGGATCTCATAGGCTTTTCCTTGAATATCTATTTTCCAACCGTCTGAATCTGGAGGTGCCTCACCTAAGGCCAGCTCTCCGCCGAATTCAATCATCGATTGGGGGCATCCGAATGCTCTTAATATCCCGAGCATCTTCGCAGCTGCATATCCTTTTGCAACGCCTCCGAGATCGAATACCATGTTGGGTTTGTCGAGTAATACCATGGAAGCCTCTCGATCCAAACGAATACTATTCATACCCAATCTTTCCTTTGCATCTTGCAAAGCTGATCCACTTGGAAGACTTTTCTCTCTCCTACTTCGTCTCCAAAGTTGAGTTAAGGACCCGGCAGAAACGTCAAAACTGCCCTCGCTGAGATCGTAAAATTTCTTTGAAAGTATCAAGACGTCTAGCAATTCCTCCGATATCTGAAAGGCCTCGGGGTAGGCCATTTTCGACATGCGACTAAGCTCACTCTCTGGTTCATAGTCGCTAAAGATGAGATTCAACCTATTAGCTTCTTCAAATGCAGCTTTAGCCGCTGTTTTAGCAGAGACTTCAGAGCTAGTATATAGAACAAGTCTAGCTTGCACACCCATATGCAGTTCGCTATACTCAAAACGATGTTCTGGCGTATTAATCTTCGCTGGAACGCAAGAGAGTAAATTGAGAAATGCGATATTAATGACCCAGAGCAAGAGTACACTCCGCAGCCAAATAGTTTTTTTAGCGATTCTTTTTTTCATGAGTCCATTCGGCACCGCTTGTGTAAGCTCGGCGCCTCTAGTGACTGTTTCGGATGATACGTCATCGAGTGTTAAAGAAGTTATCGAACACGGCAAGTTGGAGACTAGCCTAGATTCAATAGTTGTGAAGGTCCCTGGCTCTCTTGTCGATATTACGATGCTTCCAGTAACCAGAGATGACGGCTCAGTCTTCTATATGAGCAAGCACGAAATCGCATGGGACATTTTCGATATTTATGCATTCTCGAGAGACCTATCTCAGGCCCAACAAATCGAAGGAGTAGACGCAACCGCAAGGCCTACAAAGCCCTATGGCGCCCCAGATCAAGGTTGGGGACACAAAAATTACGCAGCTCTCTCGATGACCCTTCATTCATCAATTAAGTTCACGGAGTGGCTCAGCCACCTAACGGGCAGAAAATTTCGACTAGCTAACGAAGGCGAATGGATCTATGCATGCCATGCAAGCTCCGATTACTCCATGGATGAGGATGTTTGGCATCGTCGCAATTCTGACTACCAGGCACATGAGCTTGGATCTAAAAATGCCAATGCCCTTGGAATTCATGACATGCTTGGCAATGTAGGGGAATGGGTAATTAGCGAATCTGGTGAGAACACCATCATGGGAGGTTCACACGAAACTAAGCCCAAGGATATATCTTGCGAGACTAGAGAAGTCCAAGAAGCCTGGTGGAATGATACAGATCCACAAATACCAAAATCGATATGGTGGTTGTCAGACGCCTATTTTCTTGGTGTTCGACTCGTCATGGATCTCTAGATAATCATAGTGACATTGATCCTCGATCTAATTACATTTTAGCAACACATTTCTTAACCAAACTTTAAGCGACATGAAGAGCCAAAAAGCGGATGGTCTAAGCCGCAGAGATTTCGTCAAAACAACTGGAGCAGCATCAGCAGCAATAATGGCCTCGGGTAATTTCGCCTATGCAAGTGGGGTCGAAGAAATAAAGGTTGGTGTGATTGGATGTGGAGGTCGGGGAACTGGAGCCATCACCCAAAACCTTGAAGCGAGCCCTGTTACGAAAATTGTTGCGATGGGAGATCTCTTTGAAGATCGACTCAAGAAGTCTCACGAGGATGTGACGAAGTTCGCTGCAGAAAAAGGATTCTCTGACAGATTTGCCGTGGCAAAGGAAAATATGTTCACGGGATTTGACGCCTACGAGAAAGTCATAGCGTCCGATGTCGACTTGATTATCATGGCGACGCCACCTGCCTTCCGACCAATGCATCTTAAGGCATCGATCATGGCTGGCAAGCACGTCTTTATGGAGAAGCCGGTCGCTGTAGATTCCGTAGGAATCAGATCAGTTATTGAGTCCTCAAATCTTGCTGAGCAAAAAGGTCTGGCAATCGTTTCTGGAACACAACGAAGACACCAAGCTGAGTATCTCGATCACATGAAGATGATTCAGGATGGAGCAATCGGCGAAGTGATTAGCGGACAGGTCTATTGGAATCAGGGTGCTCTTTGGCAAAAGCCTCGGCAAGATTCTTGGTCGGACATGGAATGGCAACTTAGAAACTGGTTGTACTTCACTTGGGCCTCAGGTGATCACATCGTTGAGCAGCACATACACAACATCGACGTCGCAAACTGGGCGGTTGGCGAGACTCCAGAATCAGCAGTTGGTCTCGGTGGAAGACAAGTTCGAGTTGATCCAGGATACGGTCACATCTTTGATCACTTTGCGGTCGAGTTTACCTATCCAAGCGGAGCCAAAATCCAAAGTTTCTGCCGACAGATCGATGGCACAGCTTCGAATGTCAGCGAGCATATCATGGGTACCAAGGGTACAAGTAACCCTCAAAAGTGGGTCAAGTCTGGACCATGGCTCTATGAGTTCGAAGGAAAGAAAGTGAATCCATATGTACAGGAGCACACAGACCTAGTTGAGAGCATTCAGTCTGGAAAACTCCTAAATGAGGGAAAGCGCGTTGCTGAAAGCTGCCTATCTGCTATCATGGGAAGAGAAGCCTGCTACACAGGTAAAGTCATCAAGTGGGATGAAATCTTGAACTCCCCTCTTGATCTCACTCCACCTTCACTGGATTTCGTTTCCATGAAAGTGCCTGCAATTCCAGTACCTGGATCGACGACACTTGAAAGAAACGAGTGGGCTTAAATTATGGATAGAAGAGATTTTGTAAAAGCTGGCTCTCTAGCCGGTATTGGTACCTTGTCAAACGTGCCCACGTTGAGCGGAAGTAGTCTTTCCTCGGAAGAGCCATTTAAGCTTAAATATGCTCCTCATTTTGGGATGTTCAAAAATCACGCTCCAGATCTCCTAGATCAGCTTCGGTTTGCCCACGACATGGGATTTCGTGCCTGGGAAGACAATGGCATGAAAGGACGAGATGTCGCTATGCAGGAGTCCGTCGGAAATCTCATGGCTGAGAAAGGAATGGAAATGGGTGTATTTGTCGCCCACACCATTGCATGGCGAGAGCCAAACTTAGTCACTGGTGATGCTGAACAACGGGATGAATTCCTTCGCGAGATACGAGAATGTGTAGAAGTAGCCAAGAGGACCAATGCTAAATGGATGACGGTTGTGCCTGGTCATATGCATCTCGGGATGGAGCACGACTATCAAATGGCCAATTTGGTAGATACTCTGAGAATGGCCTGCGACATTCTTGAGCCACATAACTTGACTATTGTCTTGGAGCCATTGAATCATTGGGCTGGTCATGCAGGCCAGTTTTTGGCTAAAATTCCCCAGGCCTACTTGATTTGCCGTGCCGTGAACAGCCCGTCCTGTAAGATATTATTTGATATGTACCACCAGCAAATACAGGAGGGACATATCATTAAGAACATCGACTACGCCTGGAAAGAAATAGGTTATTTCCAAATCGGCGATAATCCTGGCAGGAATGAGCCAACCACAGGCGAAATCAACTATCTCAACATCTTCAAACACATTTCCTCGAAGTCCAAAGACCTAATCTTGGGTATGGAGCATGGAAATTCAATTGATGGAAAAGAGGGTGAGCTAGCTCTCATTAATGCCTACCGCCAGGTCGACAGTTTCTAAGCTTCTAACTGCCTAGAGGGACGACCAACATCTGGAAACTGGCTAACCTTTTACTTGCCTCTCATAACTTGTAACTCTATGTCATTGAAGCTCGGATTTGTGTCGGCCATTCTTCCTGAAATATCACTAGAGGAACTGCTCTACTTTGCAGCCGACGAAGGCTACGATTGTGTTGAGGTGATGTGTTGGCCAAAAGGAAAGTCCAGCAGACGATATGCTGGAATAACGCACATTGACGTCGACGGATTTACGAAAGCTAAAGCCGCCTCTATTAACCAACTCTGTAAAGAAACAGGCGTAAGCATAAGCGCCCTAGGGTATTACCCGAATCCCCTTTCGCCAGATATAAAAGAGTCCCGAGTCTATACAGACCATATCAGAAAAGTGATTAGAGCCACATCGCTTTTGGGTTTGAAAAACATGAACACATTTGTGGGCCGAGACTGGACGAAGAATGTCGAAGATAATTGGCCCCGTTTTCTAAAGACTTGGAAGCCAATTATCAAATACGCAGAGAAGCTGAAAGTGAAAATCGGAATAGAAAACTGTCCGATGTTCTTTACTAATGACGAATGGCCCGGAGGAAAAAATTTGGCAACGAGCCCCGCTATTTGGAGAAAAATGTTCAAGGACATTCCCAGTAGATATTTTGGGCTGAATTACGACCCATCTCACCTCGTTTGGCAGCATATGGACTACATATTACCCATCGAGCACTTCTCAAAGAAGTTTTTCCATGTACATGCCAAGGATGCACGGGTAGACTACGATAGATTAAATGAGGTCGGCGCACTCGCTAATCCAAATGAGTACCATACGCCTAAACTCCCAGGTATGGGAGATATCGATTGGGGAATGTTTTTTAGCGCTCTGACCGATTCCAGCTTTGAAGGAGCCGTCTGCGTAGAAGTAGAAGATCGAGCTTACGAAAAGACACTTGCCGATCGAAAGGCAGCGGTTCGACAGAGTTACAACTACTTGCGTCAGTTTATTCCAGAGAGAGACTAGCGACCTAATCAGGTTTCACATAGACACTCTTCTTACTTTGCTGCCGAATTCTAAGTGAACCTCGGAACTAGGCAATAGATACCAGCGATTAATCGTTTTTCTTTAAACTTGGTTAACACTACTCCGCTGGCAATGAAATCTACGTCTCATCTTATACTTCTCGCTTTCCTTGCCTTTAGCACGCTCAACGCATGCTCTTCCAGTAAGGAAGCCCTTGTTGTAGAAGAAGAAGCTGTTGAAGAAATCGTCGTTGAGAAGTTTGAAAACCTAGGTCTTCCACCTGGACAAGCAGCCAGCGAAGCTGCGGGCAACGAATCGATGGGTGGAAAAGCAGGAGACGCAATTTCTCTTGAAATGGATCGTCAAGCTACCGAGCTTCGCAATACAATCCCTGATGCTCGCATAGCGAGAGTTGGCGAGGCTATCATCATGACATTCGATTCGAGCCGTCTTTTTGGGTTCAACTCATCCAGTTTGCAGGATGCAGCGAAGGAGTCTCTCTATCATCTCTCCAACAACCTTATTCGAAATAATCAACAGCACCTATACATTTTTGGACATACCGATTCAATCGGTGGCGAAGGTCCAAACCAGAGGCTTTCTGTCAAAAGAGCAAAAGCGGCTTCCTCCTACTTAAACGAGGAAGGAGTGGCCAAAAGTAGGATGAAGGTGATTGGTCGAGGCGAACTTGATCCGA
The DNA here is from genome assembly GCA_965250215.1 of Rhodothermales bacterium. Taxonomy (GTDB): domain Bacteria; phylum Bacteroidota; class Rhodothermia; order Rhodothermales; family DATKEJ01; genus CBDFNN01. The sequence continues at coordinate 3,055,738 of CBDFNN010000004.1, forward strand.
TCGCAACAAACGAAACGGAAGATGGACAAGAAATGAATCGAAGAATTGAAATCGTCATCTACGCCTCGACGAATATGAAGGCGAGATATGAAGCCCTAGACCAGAATTAGGACGCATTCAGTCTTAGTGCCCCTTATTTTCTAACGAAATCATATCAATTAGCATCACCTTACCTAATTATTTTAGGCATGCGCAATCTAGTCTATAGTTTTCCTCATCTCTATCAAGAATAATCCTCACTAATTCATCACAATCGATCGTTTACCTTAATTAATATTAGGCGTATTATGGGTTTTGATTAATAATCGACTGTCGAGTCGGACAACCAACCGAATTCTACGCGACAATGAGCGCCAATAAAGCTCGGCTACACGCCAAAAACCAAATCGCAAGCTACTCACTTCCTAAGGGTAGCTACTCTCAGAAAGACACCGTCAAAAGTCTATTTGGATCGAATGTTTTCGATTTGAGAGTAATGAAGAAGACGCTTTCAAAGCCAACACTAAAAGCAGTTGAAGAAGCTCTTTCAAATGGAACTCCGCTCTCTGCAGCAGGATCGGATGGGGTTGCAAGGGCCATGAAAGACTGGGCAATATCTCATGGAGCAACCCACTTTGGACATATTTTCTACCCACTGACTGGTAGGACTGCTGAGAAAAACGATAGCTTCTACAATCCCGATCGAAAGGGTGGAATGATAGCTGATTTCTCTGGTGACGACCTCATCATCCAAGAACCAGACGGATCAAGCTTTCCGGCACCCGGAATTCGTGCTACCCACCTTGCTCGTGGCTACACCATTTGGGACATGACTAGTCCGGCTTATATCGTAGACAACCCAAATGGCCGGACATTGACAGTCCCTGCTATTTTCGTTTCGTGGACAGGAGAAGCAACCGATTGGAAAACCCCCCTTCTTCGATCGACCGAGGTTGTTGCCAAGCAAGCTGCCCGGGTTCTAAAATGTTTTGGCCACAAAAAGATTGCGAACATCACTACGAGCGCTGGTGCCGAGCAGGAATATTTTTTAATAGATCGAAATTTCTATAACGCCAGACCCGATCTCGTTTTGGCTGGAAGAACACTTTTCGGTGCATCTTCAGCAAAGGGACAGGAGTTTGACGACCATTACTTTGGAGCGATCAATCAAAGAGTTCAAGCCTGTATGTATGAGTTTGAAAGAGAGCTCTACAAGCTTGGCGTTCCAGTGAAAACACGACACAATGAAGTGGCTCCTGGACAGTACGAGGTTGCTCCCGTTTACGAAAGCTCGAACGTAGCGTCTGATCACCAGCAGATCGTCATGCTTGTTATTCAGAGAGTGGCAACGATGTATGGATTTGCATGCCTACTCCACGAGAAGCCATTTGCGGGCATTAATGGAAGCGGAAAGCACGTCAACATGTCGATGGGCAACTCTACACAGGGAAACCTGCTAGAGCCTGGTGACACGCCTCATGACAACGCTCAATTCTTGATCTTTTGTGCTGCCTTTATCCGCGGAGTCCATAAGTATTCAGGTCTTTTAAGGGCTTCTATTGCGTCGGCAAGCAATGACCACAGACTAGGGGCAAACGAAGCTCCACCTGCAATTTTATCCGTCTATATGGGCGAGCAGCTTCAGAACGTGTTTGATCAAATCAGAGAATCGGGAAAGGCAAAGTCGTCTATGAAAAAAGGAACGCTCAAGTTGGGCGTTGACAGTATTCCGTCTCTTCCAAAGCACGCTGGAGACAGAAACAGAACCAGCCCCTTTGCTTTTACAGGCAACAAATTCGAATTCCGCGCCGTCGGGTCTAATCAGTCTATTGCTGAGCCTGTTTTGGTAATGAATGCCATCATGGCCGAGTCATTGGACTATATCGCTAACCGACTCGAAAAGACCAAAAACCTCAATACCGGTGTCCAAAGGATCGTCCGGGACATTATCAACGAGCACGGCTCTGTAATATTTAATGGCGATGGCTATTCATCTGAATGGCACAGTGAGGCCAAGAAACGAGGTCTGCCCAACTTAAGAACAACCCCAGACGCACTTCCTGTCTATCATAGCAAGGAAGCTATCGACCTTTTCACCAAGTATGGTGTCCTTAGCGAGCGAGAGCTTCATATGGTTTACGAGGTCAAGGTTGAGCAATACAACATGACAATAAATGTAGAAAGCAATCTTGTCGTCGATATAGCGAAGACACAAATACTTCCTGCGGCTCTACGACATCAAGGAGTGGTAGCCGATAGTCTCGCTAAACTAAAAGCTGCCGGTGTAGCTGGTGACAAGCGAGGCTTGACCAAACTCACAAAATTGATACGAGCCTTGGTGGATACGGTGGACGCATTGGAAAAACAGAAAGCCGTTCACAAACGAACTCCTCTTCTTGAGGCTAAGCATTGCGCCACTAAAGTCTTACCGGCCATGCTAAAGGTCAGAAATGTCGCTGATCAGCTAGAAGCGATCGTAGACGACGAACTATGGCCTTTGCCGAAGTATGCTGAAATGTTATTCCTCCGATAAGTCCTGAACAGACAAAAAAAAAGCGACACTCTGAAGCGTCGCTCCTTTTCAATTCTGTACTTTTCTAGGCTTCTCCTCCTGGCATCTGAAACTGAATCGCTTGATGTTGAGGTCTTGGTTCCTGAATCTTACCATAGGCACCTTCATAGCGTTCAATGTTGTCCGTCAAGGCATTTAACAATCGGCGTACATGTTGAGGTGTGACAATAATTCGACTCTTTACGCTAGCCTTTGGAACTCCCGGCATAACCCGAATGAAGTCGAAAATGAACTCTTCTGGGGAGTGAGCGATCATCACAAGGTTCGAGTAGATGCCTTCGGCTACCTTTTGGTTGAGCTCGATGTTCAGAGCATTCTTGTCTCCTTTTTTCTCTTTTCCTTTTTCTTTTTCTTTTTCTTTCTCAGCCATCTTCTATACTTGTCGATTTGTGGCGGCTAGTGCTCGAATGAGATCAGCCTTGGTTAAAATATCGTATCCTCGCTTCGGGTCATGAGATCTGACTAAGACAGCGCCCGGCTTTCTATCAAGATAGGTAGAAAGCTCTTCAATTTGGAGCGTCCTCGAAATAATGGGAAATGGTTCACTCATTATTTCTTCCACTTTGGCACCTTTTGAATTCGGGTCTTCAATCAAGATCGAGAGTATTTCTGATTCCGAAATACTTCCAACAAATTTTCCCAGCTTATCCATTACCGGTAGCTGTGAAATGCCATGTTGAGACATTAGAGCAATGACCGAGGATAGCGAATGCTCCGGACTCGCTGTAACCATTCCGCCCTCCGATGGCTGTTGCTTTCCAAGAACGGCCTCGACATCGAGTCCAGAGGACGATGGCATAAAGCCATGGTTCTCCATCCATCGATCGTTGAATATCTTAGACAAATATCTAAATCCTGAATCGGGAAGAAGAACAACGACAAGGTCATCTTTCGACAAATTGTCCTTCTCTCTCCTTAGATAATCAAGAGCACCAGCCATGGCCATCCCGCAAGATCCTCCAACAAATAAGCCTTCTTCTCTGGCTAAGCGTCGTGTCATAAGTAAGCTTTGCCTATCTGTCACCTGAACAAAATCATCGATGAGCGAAAAGTCCATATTTCCGGCTAGAATATCTTCGCCTACACCTTCCGTTATGTAAGGGTAGATTTCGGCCTCATCAAATTCGCCCGTATGAAAATACTTGTGATAAACTGAGCCAAATGGATCCGTGCCAATCACTTTGAGATCAGGATTCTTCTCCTTCAAATATTTCGACGTCCCAGAAATCGTTCCTCCAGTTCCTGCTCCTGCAATGAAATGAGTAATTTTCCCTTCGGTCTGTTCCCAGAGCTCAGGTCCAGTTGAATGATAGTGAGCCGCTGCATTGGAGGGATTGTCGTACTGATTCATATGGAAGGAATTTGAAATTTCCTTTGCGAATCGAGCGGCCACGGAATAGTAGGATCGAGGATCCTCGGGATCAACATTGGTAGGACAAACATGAACCTCAGCACCGAGTGCTCGAAGCACATCGACCTTTTCAGCACTCTGTTTGTCCGTTGTGGTGAAAATGCATCGATAGCCTTTTACTATTGCAGCTAAGGCTAGGCCAGCACCAGTATTGCCGGAAGTGCATTCAATAATAGTCCCGCCAGGCTTCAGTTTGCCTTCCTTTTCGGCTGCCTCTACCATCGCGATGCCAATTCTGTCCTTGACGGATCCACCGGGATTAAATGACTCCATCTTTGCCAGAACTGTCGCTGGAAGGCCCTCCGTAATTTTTGAAAGTCGAACTAATGGGGTGTTTCCAATAGTCTCGATAATATTGTTGAACCACATGGGCTGAGCCTGATTTGAGTTGATTCGGAAACAACGTAGCTAAGCAAGAAGGGTTCTTCTGTTCTAAGCCACCCGAAGCTCAATGAAGCCTACTTTATCGCAACAAAAGGCCCATAAGACTTACTAACCTTTCCTGGCTCTATCGTACCTTCTATTTGTCGGTCAGTGAGGTCCTTCTGATTGTCAATTATATGTCATATTGGCAGGAATGTGTTTTTGGATTGATTCTTGACGGAGAGAAAGAAAGGATTAGAATAGATTTATAGAAGTCTCGCAGACTTAGAAAAATGAGATACATGACAGAATTGAATAAAATATTTAGTTTGGACGATCCAGGTCAAGGAATGGAACAAAGCATTCCCCTCTTGACCTCGGATGAAGAGGAGAAGATGAGAAGTTCGGAGATGCCGGACGAGGTTTCCGTATTGGCTTTGCGTAATACAGTTCTATTTCCCGGAGTCGTTCTTCCGATAACCGTGGGTAGAGATACGTCATTGCAGTTGGTGAAGGAGTCCTTTGAGAAAGATCAGGTAATTGGAGTTGTTGCACAGAAAAGCAGCGAGGTCGAAGATCCGGACGTCGACGACATTTACCACGTCGGTACAGTCGCTTCCATCCTGAAATTGGTTAGTATGCCAGATGGCACAAAGTCGATTGTTATTCAAGGAAAGAGAAGATTCAAGATCGACAAGGTTTTGGAAAGCCAACCTTTCATTAAAGCTAAAATCTCCCCACTCCCTGACTCTGTTCAAAATCCGATCGAGTTAACAGCAAGAATTCGATCTATCAAAGAACTTGCTGTTCAGATCGTAAACGAGTCTCCAAATTTACCAAGCGAGGCTGCCTTTGCAATTCAGAATATCGACAGCCCTACATTTCTTATTCATTTCATCGCCTCGAATTTACCCATAAAAGTCGAGGACAAACAGCAGCTTCTTAGCACTCTTTCCATTATTGATCGAGCAGAGCTAGTCATGGAGCATCTTGATCGAGAGCTGAAAGTCCTCCAACTGACCGAAGAGATTAGAGGACGAGTTAGAACAGATGTTGATCAGCAACAACGGGAATTTCTCCTTCGTCAACAAATGAAGGCGATTCAAGATGAGCTGGGTGAAATAGATGAAGTCTCTGCAGAATTGATTGAGCTTCGAGAGAAGCTGGAAGCGAAAGACTTGCCAGAAGAAGTTTCCAAAATCGCTGATAAGGAAATGAAGAAACTGGAGAGAACCAATCCAGCATCTCCGGACTATTCCGTTATCCGCAACTATGTTGATTGGATAATTGATCTCCCATGGAATGAGTTTTCGGATGACAAACTCGATATCGAGAAGGCAGCTGAAATTTTGGACGAAGATCACTATGGCTTGGACAAAGTCAAAAAGAGAATACTCGAGTATCTCGCCGTCTTAAAATTGAAGGGAGACATGAAAGCTCCCATCTTGTGCTTCCACGGTCCTCCAGGAGTCGGTAAAACGAGCTTAGGCAAATCAATTGCTAGGTCATTGGGGCGAGAGTTTGTACGAATGAGCCTTGGTGGAGTCAGAGACGAGGCCGAAATTAGAGGACACAGAAGAACATACGTTGGGGCTCTACCAGGCAGAATAATCCAATCTCTCAAAAAGGCCGGAACTAGTAATCCTGTCTTTATGCTCGACGAAGTGGACAAAATAGGTAGCGATTTTAGAGGAGACCCCTCCAGTGCCTTGTTGGAGGTTCTTGATCCGGCTCAAAACGATAGCTTTGGTGATCATTACCTAGATATGGAATATGACTTGTCAAAAGTTATGTTCATTGCTACAGCGAATTATCTCGAAAACATTCCTGCTCCCCTTCGGGACCGAATGGAAATGATTGAAATTAATGGATACACACAGAATGAAAAACTGTCCATTGCCAAGCAATATCTAGTGCCTCGCCAAATTGAACAAAACGGCCTGACGAAAAGCAAATTCAAAATTTCAGACACGGCACTTCGAGAAGTTATCGATGGATATACTAGAGAGTCTGGTGTCCGTCAACTGGAAAGAACTATCGGATCGGTCGCGAGAGGTGTTGCTAAGACCATCGCGACAGGTGAGGCCAAATCTAAAAGTGTTAGCAAGAAAGATGTCGAGACCTTCCTAGGGGCACGAAGATTCTACTCTGACGTCAAGGAAAGAACCGAGGTACCTGGTGTCGTAACCGGTCTTGCCTGGACACCAGTGGGAGGTGACATTCTTTTTATCGAAGCATCGATATCTCGAGGCAGTGGTCGACTCATCCTGACTGGGAAGCTAGGCGATGTTATGAAAGAATCGGCGCAGGCAGCCAAATCTTTTGTGAAAGCCCATGCTGACAGCTATGGAATTCCTCAAGCTGCGTTCGACAATTGGGACGTCCACATTCACGTACCAGCGGGAGCAGTATCGAAGGATGGACCGTCTGCCGGTGTTACAATGATTACTGCATTGACCTCTATATACACTCAGAGAAAGGTCCGACAGAATCTAGCCATGACAGGCGAAATAACTCTCAGAGGAATGGTTCTTCCAGTTGGAGGAATTAAAGAAAAAGTTCTTGCTGCTAAGCGAGCGGGAATAACAGAATTAATTCTGCCTGATAAAAATAGGAAGGATGTTGAAGAGATTCCTTCAGAGGTTCTTGGCAAATTGAAATTCAACTTCGTGTCGAAAATGATAGACGTACTGGATCTTGCCTTGGAAAAGAAGTCACTCGAAGACCCTAAGAAGAAATACGCTGTGCTTCCTAAAAATGGACACTCTAGCAAATCAAAATCTAGCGAGATTGAAGTGATTTAGACAGGACAAGTCTGAACATGATGATAAAAGCCAGACGATCTCGCTACTAGCAATAATCGTCTGGTTTTTTCAATATGAGGCTTTATCTGCGACTACTCGAGCGCAGAATCAGTTCAAAGTCTACTCTTTATCCGTATCCGCTTTGGGAGTGCTTCGGGGTCGAGTTGTAGTTTTCTTTGGTGCTGAAGTACGGGTTGCCTTTGCGGCAGTCGTTCTAGTGCTTGCAGTTCGACTTCGAGTTGTGGTCTTCTGAGCGGTCGTTGCTTTGCTAGGAGTCTTTTTAGCTTTAGAACTGGCAGGATTCTTTTTCTTGCTGCTTTTCTTTTTCTTCTTCTTGGAGCTAGATTTTCCGCCAGAATTCCATTCGTCTTCGAAGCCTTCAAAAGCATCCTCGATGCCGCGACTTACCTCCTCCGCAACAGATGACGCGATGCTCACAAAAGCATCGGCTATGAAAGAAGCCTTATCTTCAAGCCCCAGCTTTTTGAAAGAGTCCAATATATCCTTATGATCGGAAGTCGATTTCTTGGCCATAATCGTGTTTTATTAGGGCAGGCAAACCCGCCATTAGTGTATTTAGTAGACGGAAGCCTGAAGTTCAAAGTTTCAGATTGAAAGGACGAATCATTAAGACCACTGGTAGCTGGCACTGGATAAAAACAGATGCTGGAAGCATTCGTGCTCGTATTCCGGGTGCCTTTCGGCTAGAGCACGTCAATGTCACAAATCCCATCTCTGCCGGAGATTTTGTGGAGTATGAAGAAGTCGGGGACGGTACAGGATTGATAAAGGAAATTCTTCCAAGAAAAAACTATTTGAATCGACGTGCCACTGGGGCCAGATCCCATCAGAATCATGTAATCGCTGCCAATATCGACTTTGCCTGGTGTGTCCAGTCTCTACATCTTCCTCGATTCAATCCGGGATTTGTGGATCGTTTTCTTGTCATGGCCGAGGCCTCAGATATACCAGCAGGTATTATTATCAACAAGAACGACCTTGACGTAAAAGACAAAATCCGGGCTAACGTTGATTTTTGGAAGGACCTATATCGGGGAATCGGATATCAAGTCCTAGATACCGTAGCAACGGAAGACAAGGGTATCGAATCTTTAGCTGAGGAATTGGAGGGCAAGTTATCACTGTTTATCGGACCCTCAGGCGTCGGAAAATCCTCCTTGCTGAATGCTCTCGTACCCGGAATATCTGCCGATACTCGCGACATTAGCAAGAAGACAAGCAAAGGGAAACATACAACTACTTTTATCGAGCTTCATCCTTTCAGGGAAGATGGATTCATCATCGACAGCCCAGGAATCAAAGAATACGGGATTCGAGATTTAGAGCCTGTTCATTTGTCTCATCAATTTGTTGAAATGCAGCCCTGGATCGGAAAGTGTCAGTATCAGGACTGCATCCACGATCACGAACCCGGCTGTGCTATCAAAGAGGCAATCGAGGAAGGTGAAATAGACGAACGGAGATACCTAAGCTATCTGAATATTTTGGCTAGCTTGGCTAGCTAGATCGGTTATTCCTTTTTCTTAGCAGCTGGCTTCTTTTTGGCCGCTGGCTTTCTTTTTACTTTCGTGCCTTTAGTCGCCGCCTTCGCAGCAATCAATTCAAGCGCTCTTGGCAACTCAATCTTTTCGTGGTCCTCATCTTTCGGAATAGAGACATTCAATTTCTTGAACTTGATGTAAGGGCCATATCGCCCCTTATAAATCCCGATATCTTCGCCTGACTCAGGATCTGTACCCAACTCCCTAATAGGTCCACTCTTTCCAAGCTTCTCAGCGAGCAACTCAAGTGCACGCTCCAATCCAACGGTTAGAACGTCGTCGGTCTTAAGGGAAGCGAATATCCTCTTCTGCTGAACATAGGGGCCAAATCTTCCTATGGATGCCTTGATGTCGTCTCCTGTTTCTGGATGTTGACCAAGAGTTCTTGGAAGTCCAGCTAATCCGATAGCAATTTCGGGGGTTACATCTTTGATCTCCATTCCCTTTGGAAGTGAAGTTCTCTTTGGCTTCGGTTTTGTATCGTCTGGACCGACCTGGATGTAGGGTCCGTAGGGACCGATTTTTAGCAGCAGAGGAAGACTAGTCAAAGGATCAACTCCCATGAGATCTCCATCAGGATTTCCTTCTTTCTGCTTTTCAATTAAACCACTCAGGTACTCAGATGTCACCTCGTCTGGTGCCATTTCCTTGGGAATTGAAGACGTGATTTTATCATCATCTTCGCCGAATTGCACGTAGGGTCCCCACTTGCCGACTCGGACGATATAGGGCTCCCATTCTTTGAAATATAGAGTGGAAACTTCTCGGGCATCGATTTCCTCCATGCTTGTTTCGACTCTATTCTTTAGGCCATTTGGGCCATGGTAAAGCTCAGCTAAGTAAGGAGCTGTCTCAACTTCCCCGGCTGCGATCTGGTCGAGTTTTGCCTCCATGCCAGCTGTGAACTTGTAGTCCACGAGTGGCTCGAATTTTTGCTCAAGGACATTATTGACGGCGAAAGCTGTGAAGGTCGGAATTAACTGAGAACCACGCTTCTGAACGTAGCCTCTGTTTATTACGGTCGAGATAATCGAAGCGTAAGTACTCGGTCGGCCAATTTCGAGAGCTTCCAACTCTTTCACAAGAGAGGCTTCCGTAAATCTTGCCGGAGGTTTGGTCTCGTGCCCCAAGGATTCGATCTCTTTAACAGTGAAATCCTTCCCTCCATCGGTCTTTCCTGTCTGCCCTTCTTTCAACTCAGGAAGAACTTTCTCTTGATCTTCCAAAGCCGCATCAGGGTCATCACTACCTTCCACATAAGCTCGAAAGAATCCAGGAAAATCAATTCGTTTTCCAGATGCTCTAAATGTCGCTTGCTCTGTACCTGCATCACCAGCCTTAATTCGCGCTGTAATCATGGTAAGCTTGGCATCCTCCATTTGACTAGCGACCGTTCGCTTCCAAATAAGGTCGTAGACGCGGTATTCGCGATCCTCAAGCCCTAACTCTTTAGCAGTCGACATAGATGTCCCAGCCGGACGAATGGCCTCATGGGCCTCTTGTGCGTTCTTAGACTTCTTCTTATACACTCTCGGCTCAGCGGGCAAGTAGTCTTCTCCATAACGCTTTACGATAGATCCACGAGCTGCGTTGATCGCTTCGCTCGAAAGGTTCGTTGAGTCTGTTCTCATATAAGTTATAAGACCCTTCTCATAGAGCTTCTGGGCCACGGACATTGTTTCTCTTGCAGAGATACCGAGCTTTCTATTCGCCTCCTGTTGGAGCGTCGAAGTAATAAATGGCGGATAAGGTCTCCGTGATTGCTTCTTCTCTTCGACAGATCCAACACTCCAAGATTCGCTGCGGAACCTCTCAGCCAATTTATCTACGCCATCTTTGTCAAGCTGGAGTACCTTGGAATCTGCTCTTAACTTACCGGTGTTTTCGTCAAAGTCCTTTCCGATTGCAAGTCGAGTGTCCCCGAAGTGCGTCATGGTCGCTTCAAAATCCTGACCTTCTTTGTTCAGAAGACTCTTCAAATCCCAATAACTAGCCGGGACAAATTTAATTCTCTCTTTCTCTCGGTTGACCAAAAGTCGAACCGCAGCACTTTGAACACGCCCGGCCGACAAACGTGGAGCAACTTTGCGCCACAACAGCGGCGATATCATATAGCCCACCAAACGATCAAGCACTCGTCTAGCCTCCTGAGCTTCCACCAGATTACTGTTCACCTCGCGAGTTGACTCAAGTGCCTCTTCGATCGCTGACTTTGTAATCTCATGGAAGACCATTCTCTTGACAGGGACTTTGGGTTTCAAAATCTCAAGCAAGTGCCAACCTATTGACTCCCCCTCTCGGTCCTCGTCCGTCGCGATGTACAGCTCGTCAGCATTTTTCAAGGCCGCTTTAAGATCCTTGACGACTTTCTTCTTCTTTGAAGACACTACATAGAGCGGCTCAAAGTTGTCGTCAATATTTACACCAATTCGACTCCATTCTTCCTTTTTTACTTCCTTCGGAATCTCTGAGGCATTTGCCGGCAAATCTCTCACATGACCAAAACAAGCTTCGATTTGATACTCATCTTTGGGTAGAAATCGGCTTATGGTTTTGGCCTTCGTCGGCGACTCAACAACTACTAATTTTTTCATTCAAGGTCTATTACAGGGCAATGCAGACAAATTCTCCAAACAGTTTCTTCGTGTCCAAAACAAGCGACAAAACGAATTTGCTGGCGTCTTAAAACAGCCACTAGACACGGGCTATTCATTTTCCCGTTCCCTTGGGACTCAAAAAAGCGAGAACAAGACTAGGCAATAGGCTCCGCTTCCCGACGAATCGTATCACGATAGAGAGTATCGTGCAATTCGATTGTCACATCTTGAGGGCCTGGGTTTCGCCTCCTGTAACATCCCTCCTTTCCCAGGTCCCATGCTAGTCGATTATCAGACAGAGTGTACTTGAGGACCTTTAAAACTCTTGACTTATGTGTAGGCTCTTCAACAGGAAATATTGCTTCGACCCGGTCATCAAGATTTCTCGTCTGCCAGTCGGCGCTTCCCAAGAAAATTTCTGGATCGCCATTATTGTGGAAAAAATATATTCGACTGTGCTCCAAGAATCGGCCAATTATGCTAACCACTCGGATATTTTCTGAAAAGCCTCTGACTCCTGGTCGAAGCCTGCAGTGACCTCTGACAACAAGATCTACTTTCACCCCCGCTTGTGAAGCTTTGTATAGCTCTAATATAATGTCCGGATCATCAAGACCATTCATTTTTGCGATGATCCAAGCTTTTCCATATTCCTTCTGATTCGCGATCTCTGCTCTAATCTTTGTTACAAAATGATCGCGAAGATAGTTGGGAGCAACAATGATCTTTTCATAGGTCTGTTTCGGTGCATGACCTGTTAGACTATGAAAAAGATTGACGAGATCTCTTCCCAAGACGGGATCACAACTCAGAAGTCCGAAATCGGTGTAGAGTTTAGCCGTCTTCGGATTGTAGTTCCCCGTCGCGATGTGACTATAGGTTCTTAAACCATCTTCATCTTGCCTGATAACGATTGCAGTTTTAGTATGGGTCTTTAATCCAACTATGCCATAGGTGACATGTATTCCGACCTTGGACAGCTCTCTCGCCCAAAGAATATTCTGTTCCTCGTCGAACCTAGCTTTCACCTCAACCATCACAGCAACATGTTTCCCTTTCTCTGCTGCATTGATTAGAGCCTGAATGACTTCAGAATCCTTGGAAGTCCGATAGAGAGTCATCTTAATCGCGATGACTTTGTCATCATTTCCGGCGTCTTCGAGGAATCGAAGCGTTGACGCCGTGAATGAATCGTATGGGTGGTGCATAAAGAGAGGTTCACGCCGAATAATCTGGAAGATATTTTGCCCCACACCAGCCTTTTCCCTACTGAGCCTTCGTGGAATAATAGGCTCCCAGACTGGGCTCTTGTGATCAGGAAGGTCTACATTCGCAAGATCCATCAAGGCAGAGAGATCCAGCATCCCATCAGATAGATAGACATCATCACTGTCTAGCCCCAATTCTTCCTTCAGGAGCCTTCGAGTGGACTCAGGCATCTCCGCATGTACTTCGAGCCGGACAGTCTTCGCAAAGCGCCTTTCTCTAACTTCCTCGGAAATCATCGCTAGGAGATCATCTGCTTCCTCTTCATTTCGGCGAATATCGGCATTCCGAGTTATCCGAAAAGCGTCAACACTAATAATGTCAAGACCTTTAAATAGCTCGCCGGCGAAATTAGAAATGAGTTGCTCAGCTGGTAGATAATTCAATACCTCGCCAGGTACCGGAATCCAACGCTCAACTTGATTTGGCACTTTCAGTCGAGCAAAGTGAACCGAGTTGATGACTGGATCTTTCAATGCAAATGCTAATGAAAGGCTGAGATTTGAAATAAATGGAAAGGGGTGTCCTGGATCAACTATAAGGGGCGTCAAAATCGGAAAAACCTCCGACATGAATTGCTCTTTTAATACTTTTTTCTGATCGTCAGATAATGAATCAAATTCCCTGACAACCACTCCCACTTCACTCAAGGCAATACGTAAATCGTCTTCCCACACCTTTGTGAGAGCATGATACTGCTTCCTTGCTGCCTTATTGACAAGTACGAGCTGATCAGCTGGTGACATACCGTCTGGGGACTTTTTGACAGTTCCCGCAGCCAGCTGTCGTTTAAGCCCTCCGACTCTTTTCCTAAAAAATTCGTCGAGATTATTGGAAGTAATCCCAAGAAAACGGACCCTCTCCAAAATGGGCCACTGATTATCCAAAGACTGATAGAAAACGCGCCAATTGAAGTCGAGCCAACTAAGCTCTCTGTTGAAAAACATGAGCTCTTGTTCATGGCTAAGATCGCGCCAAGAGTCGGGGACTATTGTCCCAGCTTCCGGCTCCTCAAGTAGGGAGACCGCATGCGTATGCATGTCTGAAAGAATTTTTTCTAAATCGATTTGGGGAGAGGCCTCTCCACCTGGCGTTTCATTCATAGTCGGAGTCGAGATATCCTTCGCGGCAGCGCTAAATATAATCGATCAAAGCTCACGAAGTGCCACGTTTTGATACTTTTCTGCCGGAGATCTCAAATGTAGTTCTCGCTTTTCTGTATCAACAATTTTTGATCATTCAAATGGGTAAGCTGAGCAATCAGATCTTTGTCATCCTCACCTCTCTCCTGCGCAGTCTGCACTTTTTCCTTTTGTTCTTTGATCATTCCTTTGACGATGTCTGATTTCAACAACATCATCGCACTAATAGACGATTTGATAGGATCCTGATCCATTGTTTCCACACTAGACTTAAGCTTTTCTGCCCATCGATGTGAAAGCACCATTTTGGGTACGAGCATCCCGGTCACGAATTCTCTAATCTCCGAGTCAATTCCGTCACTAACGAACCTATTAATATCATACTCTCCATTTTGCCTCATCTTGACAATTTCAACGACACAAGTTCTGCTCGGACCTGCCGTAAACTCTTCTATAGACATATTCCGAAGAATCAGATCTGCTATTTTCGGGCCTTTAGTTAGCATCAATCTGATAAGTTGAATTTCCTCCGGCAGTGGGTCCTTTGAATAGACTGCGACTTCTGACTGACCCGGCCGCGTTGGCGGGGTTTCTTGCTGCTGCTGCCAGCGCTCCTTGCTAGCCTTTTTGGACTTCATTTTCCCTAGCAATTGTCTCAATTCGCTAAACAGTTGTGTAGCAGGAACACCTAAATGTTGAGCAGCAATTTCTACGTATCCATCTCTTGTTATTGGATGCTTTATTTTTGCTATCGACTCAAGAAGTCCTCTCGCAAGATTGAGTTTGTCCTCGGGACTGCCATTTAATAGCTCTTTGTGTACAACTTGCGTCTTGAAAAAAACGAAGTCCATAGCTGTTTCCCGAATCAGATTCTTGAAATAATCTCCGCCGTGTTTCTGGACGATCGAATCTGGATCCTCGCCATCCGGCAAAACGAGGCATTGAATTTCCATCTCGGCATTTAACAGAATATCGATGGCCCTTTCTGTAGCCCTGATGCCCGCAAGATCTGAATCAAAAACGAGAACTGCTTTTTTGGCATATCTACCAAGAAGTGCCACCTGATCAACCGTCAAAGATGTCCCACTTGAGGCGACGACGTTTTTAACATCGTGCTCATGGAGCCGCATAACATCTGTATATCCTTCTACGACTACAGCGTAACCTTCTCGTCGAATTTCATGTTTTGACTGGAAGAGGCCATAGAGAAATTTACTCTTATGGTATACATCCGTCTCCGGTGAGTTGACGTATTTAGCTTTGTCGTCGGAGTCCGGCATGACCCGCCCACCAAAACCGATGACTTGTCCTGAAATTCCCAGAAGGGGAAACATGATTCGGTTTCTAAATCGGTCATAAGTCTCACCTTTATCATTCTTTGAAAGCAGGCCTGCCGCCAGAAGGGATTCTTCCGTGAAGCCTTCCGCGATCGCTTTTTCCTTGAAGGCACGAAATGAATCGAGGGCATAACCAACGGCAAAAGAGCGAAGAATCTCATCTCCCAAAGCTCGTTTCTTCAGGTAGTCTAGAGCAGGTTTACCACTTCCGGGTTCGTGAAGCTCTTTGTAAAATAAATTTCCCGCGAAGCGAAGCGCCTGGAGAAGGTCGTCATTGTCGCCGGCTCTTTCTTCTTCTTTTACAGTCTGTTCTGGAAGGCTAATGTTATAGCGATCCGCCAGTGTTCTGACGGCCTCAACAAATCCAATTTTCTCGATGTCCATCAAGAAGACAAAGGCATTCCCCCCTTTTCCGCATCCGAAACACTTGTAGATTCCGATATTGGGATTGACGCTAAAGGACGGGGTTTTCTCGGAATGAAAAGGGCATAGACCCCAGTAGTTGACGCCGCGTTGCTTTAATTCGACATAGTCCGCCACAATATCCGAGATATCCGCGGCAGTACGGATCTCATCAATTTTGTGTTCGGGTATGCGCATTCTGGCCTATCTAGCTTGTCTTTCTACTACTCGAAACTCGTAACTCGGCACCCTCACTTCTTTCTCAGTATTTCAAGTTCGCCATTCTCCTTTCCGACATAGACATCTGTTGCCATATCGCAAAAGAGACCATGATCCAATACTCCTGGAAGATTCTTTATCTGAGTGCTCAACTCTCTCGGATTTATCTCCTCCTCAAAATAGGCATCAAGAATCCAAAGTCCTTGGTCGCTCACAACAGGGCCGTCCTTGTTCGATCCCAGCCGAAGTTCTGGGGTTGCACCAAAGCCTCTGAGTTTAGTCATAACTGGCCTCAGGGCCATCGGTAATACTTCGACCGGTACTGGCATTCGTGTTGTCAATCGATCAACGATTTTGGACTCATCAACAAGAACAACAAATCTCGTAGCCAAGGATTCAACAACCTTTTCCCTGGTATGTGCAGCACCTCGGCCTTTTATTAATGAAAAATCTGGAGCCACTTCATCTGCACCATCCAAAGCGATATCAATCGTCCTAATATGGTCCAGCGAAGTTAAGGGAATATCATTTTGCTCCGCGAGTTTCTGAGCGGCGAATGACGTCGCTGTCCCTTGAATTTTAAGATCCTCCTCACGAACACGCCGTCCAATCTCGAGAATGGCATAGGCTGCTGTAGATCCAGTTCCTAATCCGACGATCATTCCGTCTTCTACAAGTTGAGCACCGGCAATTCCGGCTGTCTGTTTTCCTAGGTGAAATTCTGTAGACATGCTTTGTCTCTGGCTAATAGTTGCAATTGAGTCAAGTCTGGAATTTCTCGAACGGAGATGCTGAAAATTAGACAACATTCCAAACTTGAAGAAGCCTAAGTATAGCCTGCAATGACAAGAGTTGCACGTCGTGGAAAAGTAGTAGCAAACCGAGCGCAAGAAGCGACAAACCAGTTGGAACTCTGACGAATTTATTACCAGCTACAAGTTCAGCAGGAGGCAATCAATTTGAGTGGCTACTCGAATCTAAGCGACTCGATTGGATCAAGCTTCGAAGCTTTGTGAGCTGGATAGACTCCAAAGATAAGTGCGATAATCGTCACTCCAAGCACTCCACCGATAGCCCAATTCCATGGAAAGGTGGCGCGAATATCGAACTGGAAGGCCAAGAGATTGCCTACCAAGGCGCCAGCCAATATCCCCAGGATCCCCCCTATTTGACATAAGAAAATGGCTTCCCAAATAAACTGTTTGAGAATGTCGCCACTTTTGGCTCCTATCGCTTTCCGAATTCCAATTTCTTTCGTCCTTTCAGTCACGGACACCAACATGATGTTCATGATTCCTATTCCAGCCGTAAGTAGTGAAATGAATCCGATGGCTACACCACCCATTGTTAGAAACGGTGTAAAGGAGGTAAAGGCATCAACCAGAGAATCGTTCGTAATGATTTCAAAATCGTTGTCTTGCCCTGGCTCAACCTTTCGAATCGCCCTGAGTGCTCCGGTAACCTCATCCATAGTTGCGGCCAGCATTTCGGTGCTGGAAGCTCTGATGTCAATCGACAAGCTCCTTCCGGCAGAACCGTAGATCGCAAATAGTCTTGTGATAGGTCCTACGGCAAAATTATCCATGTCTTGACCGAAGGCCTCGCCCTTCTCCGCGGTTACACCAATTACCTTAAAACGATGACCATCTATTCTGATCTCCTTTCCCAGAGCTGATTCATTGGGAAATAGTGTCTCTTTAAGCGTGGCTCCAATAACGACTACAGGTCTCGCATACTGAACATCTTGGTCCGTCAAAAAACGACCAGTCGCGATGTCATAGGCTGAGTTGAGCGCAAAATTTTGGTCCGTCCCGGAAAGCGAAACATTAGGATCCGTTTCTCTCTGACCAAATTTCGCTATGGCGCTACCTTTGAAGTCTTCACTTGGACTAACAGCCAAAGGAAGCTTAACCCGGTCTTTGAGTCTCTCTATCTGCTCATAAGTAATGTCCTTTCTCATTCGGATACTTCGATCCGGCCTACCAAAATTCACCCCGGGCGTCTTCTGGACGGTAAATGAGCTGGACCCTAGAAAATTAATCGTGTCGTTGAAGTAGACATCGATAACTTTTACGGCAGTTACCGATGAGATAATTGCCAGAACTCCGATGATCATTCCAAGAAGAGTAAGAAAAGATCTAAGCTTGTTTCCCTTAAGCGCTTCAAGCGCCATTCGAATAAATTCTCCACCTTTCATTATTCGTACCGAAGAGCGTCAATTGGGTTAGACTTGGCTGCCTTCCAGGCAGGAATGAATCCGAAGACTATTCCGACCATGGCGCAAATCGTAAATGCTACAAAAACAGTTCCCCAAGACAGAACAGCTGTAAAGAAGGAATTTATAATCATGGTAATCCCCACGGATATCGCAATTCCCACTAGTCCTCCTCCAACACAGACCATAATGGCTTCAAAAAGAAATTGAACAAGAATGGCTACGCGTGTTGCGCCGAGAGCCTTTCGAATCCCAATCTCCTTGGTTCGCTCTTTCACAGAGACAAACATGATGTTCATTACTCCAATTCCACCAACAATCAGGGACAAAGCCGTCAAGAATAATCCAACTCCGTAAATCGCAATTTTCATGGAATCGAAGGTCGATCTAAAGGCCTCAAGTCGATTGATGGCAAAGTCGTTTTCTTGCGTCGCGTCCAGGCCACGAGCAACCCTCACAATGCCTGTGATTTCGTCTTCAGCTGGGTCCACATCCTCAGGTGTTTCAACACGCACTTCTACCGAAACACTTCGCCGATTAATTCCATACCAACCCTTGAAAGTATTGAACGGCATCTGCACCTGATTGTCGAATGACATGAGTCCCATAAACTTTCCCTGCTTCGCTAAAACACCAATTATCTGGCATTTCTTTCCGCCCAGCCGAAAGACCTTTCCGAGTGGTTCACCAACCGGGAAAAGCCCGGTAGCAACTTCCGATCCAATCACACAAACAGGACGCGCAAATCTATTGTCAAGGTCATTGTAGAAGCGCCCACTAGTCAGATCAATATCATTCGTCTTTGCATAAGCGCCGGTTGAAGCCTGAATAAAGACTCCGCCCAAAACGCGATCTTTGTATGATGCCTCCCGACCGGTTTGAACAACTGGAGCTACGGCGATAGCGAATTTCGAATTTAGATCGATGGGTTCAACGATATCGTCAGTAATTCTGGGACGATTCATGATCTCCCACCACTTGTCGTTTGTGAACCATGGCCACTTTTCGACCATCAGTTTATTGGTACCCAACATAGACATGGAATCGTCAAAACTCTTCTCTATTCCATTGATCGTGGTAATCATTGAAGTGACGGACACAATACCGATGATGATTCCCAAGGTTGTGAGAAGCGATCGCATTTTGTGGAGACCTATCGCACGCAATGCGATACGGAATCCTTCATAGACTTGAATAAGTAGCTTCATGGGCCGGGTATATCAGTGCCGTTTGTAAGGTTATCGTCCATACGAGATTTTGCAGATGGAGTTGCAGAAAGAGATGGCTGATCTAGCTTGTCTCGTTACTCTAGTTTTTTGACTTTATTTTAAGAGTCTAGACACATGGATTATTGTGATCTAGGACAAAAGACAAGCTTCGAAAACGTAGCGAACCGCATTAGCCAGCTCTCCAGCATAGCGAAGGAGATACGACATTTTCAGACGCAATGCTTAAGATAGAAATATTGGTCAATGGATAATTTTTTGCTTATACAAATTCGATCTATTCTGAGCTATCCTCCTCCACCAGAACCCACTGCTCTAGTATCTCTTCCGGAAAATCCTTGATGAACCTACTAGGATCCGTGAAATAGGCCCCCGCTCCTGCTCTTGCCTGGACTGTCGGATATGATACAAACAGATTGTCCTTTGCTCTTGTCAGTGCAACATAAAAGAGGCGCAATTCCTCGTCTATGTTGTCAGAGTCCTTCACAGCGTAGGATGATGGGATGCTTCCATCGACCGCGTTGATAACGAATACGGAATTGAATTCTAGTCCTTTAGCCGAATGTATCGTGGAAAGGATCAAAGGCGATTCGTCAGCAAAACTACGTTCTACATCAACGGCACTTAGATTGACAGGGTCTAGAACAAGCCCATTCAAGAACTCGGTCCTGCTTGAACTTGATTCAGCCAGAGACGGAAGGGTCTCAAGGTCCAAAATTCTCTTTTGGAAATCTTTTGGATAGAGCCGTTCGATCATAGGAAGATAAATATCCAAAATCAGTTCGAGCTCAGAGGAGACAAGTCGATTCTTGGTGCGGAGCTCATTGATTAAATCGAACAGGGAGTTAAGGTGGCTAGCTCTACTGGAGTTGAGGCCTGTCGATTTAACAATCTCCGATGACGACTTTTCTGGCAACAAGGTCATGACAGCCCGGGCTGTCTTTGGACCAACTCCTTCTTGCAGCATTAGAACGCGATTCCACGCGACCACATCGCCCGGATTTTCTACCACTCTTAGGTAGGATAACACATCTTTGACGTGTGCCGCTTCGGTCAGCTTCACGCCTCCATACTTTACAAAAGGGATGCTCCTCTTATTCAACTCGAGCTCGACTGCGAAGGAATTAAATCCGCTCCGAAACAAAACGGAAATATCTGATAAATCAGTCCCTTGCTCTCTCAGATTCATCACCATTTGTACAACAAATCGAGCTTCGTAATCCGAGTCAACGGCTTTGACCAATACCGGCAATTGTCCCGCAGTTCGTTCTGTAAATAGCCTCTTATCATACTTCCGTTTGGCTAGACCAAGGACACCATTGGCGATATCTAGAATACCGGGTGTAGATCGATAGTTTTGCTCAAGCTTCAAAATTTTCGCTCCGGGAAATCTTGAATCGAAATGGAAAATATTGTCAAAGTCTGCCCCTCGAAAGCCATAGATCGATTGTGCGTCGTCACCGACGGCCATCACATTTGAGTGAACCGTGCAGAGTAGTTCAGTCAACCTTGCCTGAATGTGATTGGTGTCTTGATACTCGTCCACTAGGACGTGTTTGCACTTCTGGGACACTGTTGCAAGAACATTGGTATTGTTCTCTAGCAGTTCAACTGTTTTTGACAAGAGATCATCATAGTCCATCAGACCATGCTTCTTTTTATAGAGCTGATAAGCTTGAAATAGATGTTCTAGTGAATCGGTGTGAACCACAAATCCAGGGTAGTCCTTTTCAAGCACTTCCCGAATAAGCAAACCACGGTTTCTGGAGGCCGAAAATATGCTGAGTATGGCGTTCTTTTTTGGATAGCGTTGTTTTGCTCGATCAAGTTTTGATTCCGTCCGAAGTGTCTCTATGACATCTGATGCATCTAGACCATCTAGCAAGGTGAAGTTGTTCGGATAACCAATAGATCCAGCGTGTCGCTTCAAAACACTGAGGCAAAAGGCATGGAAGGTCCCACCTTTCACATCGCGGCATCTTTGATCCAGCAGAAGCGACGCTCGCTCTAGCATTTCTCTTGAGGCCCGGCGAGTGAATGTAAGAAGCACGATCTCATCTGCAGGCACGCCAGACTCAACGAGATATGCGACCCGATACACGAGGGTTCGTGTCTTCCCAGTGCCTGCCCCAGCGATAATCAAATGGTGCCCAGATCCAGCCTGGACTACAGCCAATTGTTGCGGATTCAATTCAGCAGCATAGTCAATGCTGTAATTGATCTTTGGGACACTCTTGTCAACTTTGAGGACGAATTTCTTTGCCATAGCCACGTAAGATAACTGTGTACTTAAAAAAACCCGTGGACATCTCTAAAAAGCATTAGAAATTGATCAAACCTCTTAGGTCGATCAACGTAAAAGCACGACCTTTAGCCACGTGGGAAAAGTAATCTGCATAGCGAATCAAAAAGGCGGTGTCGGTAAGACAACGACCTCTATCAATTTGGCGGCTTCCCTTGCCGCTTCAGAGAAGACTACCTTGCTGATCGATTCGGATCCGCAAGCAAATTGCACTTCGGGACTAGGACACAATCCTCGACAGCTCAAGAAATCCATATATGAGGTATTGGTTACGGAGACCATGCCGAAGGATGTGATTGTGCGAACAGAGATGCCCTATCTCGATCTGGCACCAAGCCATATCAATCTCGTAGGAGCAGAAATCGAGATGATTGATTTGCCGGAGAGAGAACAGGTATTACGAAAGAAAATTGTCAAAGAGAGAGCCAAATACGATTACACCATTATTGACTGCCCTCCATCTTTAGGGCTTCTGACTTTAAATGCACTTGCGGCCTCGGATGCTGTTCTAATCCCAGTTCAGTGCGAGTATTTTGCATTGGAAGGACTCGGACAACTGTTCAACACCATCAAAATTGTCAGAGAGCACCTGAATCCTAGTCTCAAAATCGAGGGAGTACTTCTTACGATGTACGATTCTAGACTGAGACTTTCTAAACAGGTGTACGAAGAGGTAAAGAGGTATTTTGGTGAGAAAGTTTTCGATACAGTCATCCAAAGAAACGTCAAAGTTTCGGAGGCTCCTAGTCATGGAAAACCGATTATCCTTTACGATGCTACTAGTACAGGAGCAAGAAACTACATTTCACTCGCTGGTGAAGTATTAAAAAGAGATGTACCACAACCGGTGGCCGACACCGATTAAGAATAATTAGAATTCGAATAGAATGGCAAAGAAATCTGCCTTGGGCCGCGGTCTAGGAGCCTTGCTTCCAGTAGAGCCTCGAGAAGGGCAAGACATTATAGAAGCAAGTCTTGAAACTAGGTCTTCTAAGACCTCCGCCAATGGGGTCTCAACCGGTATCGATCTTAGCTTGATTTCGCCAAACCCCTATCAACCAAGAAAGGATTTCGACCCTGAGGAATTAGAGGAGCTCACCGCGTCAATTACGCAACTCGGAATTATTCAGCCGATTACCGTCAGGAAGAGCAAGGAAGGCTACGAACTCATTTCAGGAGAGCGGAGACTTAAGGCATCAAAAAAAGCAGGTTTAAAAACCATCCCAGCATATGTCATAAAAGTTTCCGATCAGGAGATGATTGAGATGGCCGTCGTTGAGAATGTTCAAAGAGCTGATCTTAATCCGATTGAGATAGCTAGAGCTTATCAGCGACTCATGGAAGAGTGCAATCTCACTCAAGAAAAGGTTGCTGATCGAGTAGGAAAAAACAGATCGACCGTCACTAACACATTGCGCCTTCTAAGTCTTGATACGGAGGTTCAGAATTCCTTAATCGAGGGAAAAATATCAGCTGGCCATGCGAGAGTTTTGGTCACGCTGGTGGCTGAGAAACAGAAGGATCTTCTGAACAGAATTCTACGACGGGGACTTTCGGTTCGGGACACCGAAGCCTTGGGAAAGGTTCTCGCCGAATCGGACACTACAGCAAAGCCCTACAGAAAAATCGAAAAGATTTCAATGAATCGTGACGAACTGGAGCTATTGGCAATCACAGACAAGTTGCGTAGCGGCCTCGCGACTCAAGTAAAGGTCAATCACAAATCCAGCGGAAAAGGCGTTATCGAGATAGAGTATTACGACGTAGAAGATCTCGAACGAATTACAGACAAGATTCTGAAGTGATGATTGCTTACTCTCATTCTTCTTTCAAATTAATGAGAGAAAAATCGAAATTTCGATGGGCAATCCCACTCATGGGTTTTCTACTGGGCTCAATTCTAGCCGGCCAAGGACTTCAAGCACAGAGCTCCGTCGTAAGGGCACACTCACCCAAAAGTGCACTCTATAAAAGTGCGATTATTCCAGGTTGGGGCCAGGTTTACAACAAGCAGAAAATCAAAGTACCCGTAATTTATGCAGGTCTAGTTGGACTTGGTGGCTTCGCGGTTTATCTAAATTCGAGGCACTCACTATATGATCAAGCCTATCTCTTCAAGGTTTTTGACGGTCAAGATGAAGGTGTTAGTTATCCAGATTTCGAATCTGACTACAATGAAATCGCTCAGGGTAGAAATATCAGTGCAGAAACCCTTCGACTTCAGAGAAACTCACATCGACGAAACAGAGACCTGACTTTTCTAGGCATTGCGGCTGTTTATAGCTTGAATCTCCTTGATGCCTACGTCAACGCGCACCTTGTTGACTTCGATGTCAGCGACGATATTGGCCTAAATACCTTTTTATCCAGTAAAGGAAAAGGCGTCACATTATATATTAATTTGTAGCATGTCCCTATATTACGTCACTTAGCTCGCCTGACCCTTGTAAAAAGCATTCAAATTTTGTCCAAGAGAGAAATAATTTGACACCTTTATGCTCTTATGTTGTTAGAGCGTGGGTCCGAGAAGTTGATACTGACGAGGTCAATTGCCTCTTGGCGCTGAATTTATTGCAATAATTCGTTCGTTTGCGCTGGAACCGATTCCATAAGTCTCTTTGTGTGAACAAGTTAAGGAGACTTGGTTGAAGTAGGTTCTGTGGGGTAACTAAGCGACGGCTGTCCCGTAGTTGGGGAGTCAAAGTTGAAAGTTTTCTAACGAGTACAACATGTCATTTCTAGAAGGTCACCTAGACACTGAGCTTACAACCATAGATCAAATAGACGTCGAGAAAGCAGCGACATCGCCGTCGATTTTTGACAAATGCTTCGCCTTTTTCAAGAAAGGTGGTGACTACCAACAGACGGTCGAGGCGGATCTATATCCATATTTCCGGCCTATCGAGAGAAGTGATGGCACCCACGCCATAATAAATGGTCACGATGTGATCATGGCTGGGTCCAATAATTATCTTGGATTGACTTCTGATCCGAGGGTAATGGAAGCCGCTAAGAACGCCATCGATCAATATGGTACTGGCTGTACAGGAAGTCGATTTCTAAATGGAACCTTAGATATCCATATTGAACTTGAAGAGCGCCTGGCCAGATTTCTCGGAAAAGAGAAATGTATCCTTTTTTCAACCGGGTACATGACCAATCAAGGTGTCATCCAAGGGATCACCTCCAAGAACGATCTTATATTTTCCGACAAGGACAATCACGCATCGATAATCGCTGGCACCTCTGCTTCCATCGCAAAAACCATTCGTTACAAGCATAACGACATGGTTCATTTGAGATTTTTGTTGGAAAGGGCTGTTACTCAAAATCCGAGCTCTGCAAGAATCATAGTAACGGATGGTGTCTTTAGCATGAGTGGTCTTCTTGCTCGCGTACCAGAGTTGGTCGCGTTAGCGAAAGAGTTTAGTGCGGCCTTGATTCTAGATGACGCCCATGCAATCGGAGTCATCGGACCGGGTGGACGAGGTTCAGCAGCACATTTTGATCTGTCAAATAATGCACACCTTATCACTGGCACCTTTTCAAAGTCATTTGCGTCGATTGGTGGATTTTGTGTCGGAGACGAGAATGTCATCGACTATATAAGACATAGTGCATCTACCCATATTTTTTCGGCTTCCATGCCTCCTCCGACCGTTGCCACGGTCTTGAAGTGTTTAGATATTCTGGAGGAAGAACCAGAAAGATTAGATCGACTCAGCGAGATTTCGGACTATATGAGAGACGGTTTCAAGAATCTAGGATTCGATGTCTGGGCCTCCAATACGCCTATCATTCCTGTTGTCATCGGTGAGATGACAACGAGTTTTAAATTCTGGAAAGACCTCTTGGAAGCTGGAGTCTTCACCAATCCCGTAATCCCTCCTGCCGTACCTAAAGGATTCTCTTTGATGCGTACCTCTTATATGGCTACCCACACCGATGAAGACCTCAACAATATCCTCGATGCATTCGAGAAAGTTGGAAAGAAGCATGGTATTATCGGCGGAAATAGTCAGAAAATTAATTTCAACGGAAACGGTCGCCATTAAGGGATAGCTGATCTGGCTCTTCTTATCATTCTTGCTGATCTGGCTTTTTTGGCCCTCCTGCAGGTCAATGTCTATCTTGGACTAGTCTGTTTTTATCTCTACCTCAGCCCTTCAATTGAATCATGTCTTTTCGCGTTACAAAAGTTAAAACCTCTCGCGAGCGGAAGGCATTTATCGACTTCCCTTACAAATTTTACAAAGATTCAGCCTTTTGGGTACCGCCGCTTCGGATGGATCAAAAGGGAGTTTTGAACCCAAAGAAAAATCCGTTTTTTGAGCACGGAGATATCGAACTATTCATTGCGCATAATGAGGAAAATGACGAAATCGTTGGACGGATTGCAGCCATAAAAAACGGTATGCATCTGGAGAAGTACAATGACGGAGTTGGCTTCTTCGGATTCTATGAGTGTATAGAAAACATCGAAGCGGCTAGATCGCTTTTTACGGCCGCCGCCCAGAGTCTCAAGGATAGTGGACTAAAGACAATGCGGGGTCCAACAAATCCATCGATGAATGACATCTCTGGAATGCTTGTTGACGGATTCGACAAGTTGCCAGCCATCATGATGCCTTATAACATGTCCTACTATCCGCAGCAATTGGCAGATCTCGGCTTTGAAAAAGAGATGACAATGTGGGCCTATTTCATTCGAAGGGATACCCGCAAAATGGAGCGAATGCATCGAGGTCTGGAATTGCTCAAACGGCGCTATCCAGATTTAAGTGTTAGGACGCTAGATATGAAGAGATTCGACGAGGAGGCCAGAACAATCTTGGCCATTTACAACGATGCTTGGCAGGATAATTGGGGGCATGTTACGATGACGGAAAACGAATTTCTACATCTTGTCAAAGACATGAAGCAGATAGTCGATCCAAACATCGTCTACCTCTTAGAAAAAGCCGGAGAGACGATCGGATTTTCAATCTCCCTACCAGACATCAATCCCGTCTTGCACCGTATAAAGAACGGCAAGCTCTTCCCCTTCGGTCTATTAAAACTATTCATCCTACCCAAGTTGAATCCTATAGTACACCTCAGAACTCTCCTTATGGGGATAAAGAAAGAGCATCAAGGAAAGGGCTGGGATGCATTAATGAACGCCTCAATTCTTATTGAAGGACCAAAGCACGGATACACGGGATCTGAAATGTCTTGGATCTTAGAATCCAATCCGAAAATGAAGTTGGGCGCGGAAAATGTCGGAGGTTACAAGGTAAAGGAATACGCTATGTTCGAACATAGTCGAATGGCGGAATTACTCAACTAGAATTCTCCTTCAGAAATCACCTTTAGATTTCAACTAGAAAACCAAAGGCCACATTTAGGCTTCTGTTTTCAGATCTCGCGGTCGAAACTACATCACGAAAACCGAAATCGTACTGGGTTTCAGTAAATAACAAATTCGAGCCAAGCTTATATCCTATGCCTATGGCACCCTGAACACTTGGATCAAATCGGCTGACATTGTCGCCTCCTATCTCTAAATCTGTTCTGAATTCTTCCCTCGTTCCAATTCCTTGCATTCGATAGGCATCGGTAGTTATGGAATTGTCGAAGCCGGCTTTACCTAGCAACTGTATTCGATCGCCGAATAAACCAAAGTTCGACGCCAGTACAATTGGCATCTCGAAATAGTTAAGATGAAGCTCCGCTGTTCCCGTAAAACCATCAAATCCTGGTTCGCAAGCAGCACCTTTCTGGACGAATCCAGGCTCAACACCAAAACTCAAGAAATCATTGAAGCGATAATAGATCATCGCGGAAGCATTGAAACCGTTTATATGAATTTCAGCGTCTTCGGGCAATCCGACATCGCCATATTCCTCCCAAGCTTTTGTAAATCCTCCTTTGGCACCCAATGAAAATTGAGCGGTAAGTACTGACGGACTAACTAAAAGACAGATTAGCAGTAAATACTTTTGATATTTCATCTACTTCTTTTTAGTTAGGACAAGCATGGCTTAGGTTTTATTTCACCCATTCAATAATTCGATTTGAATATCTCATTCAAGCTAAAAGACGACGGCATCCAAGAATTCCGGGGTGTGGCAATGATTACTGAGGAATTTCTTGTGTTAGAGATCCAGCGGAAAAACGCCATTTTTGGATCGAAAGAGTTGAACACCATTAAAGTGGAATATGCTGCTTTGGAGGATGCTCAGTTCGTCCAGAAATTTTTTTCAGGTGACAGAGTGAGAATTCTTCCAAAGGATCGCGACTTCTTCAAACATTTGCCCCAGCATTATTACCTGGAAACAGAACTCGTTTTGAAGACCAAAAGGAAAGAAAGAGAACTTGCTCAGCTCTTTGTCGAGAAGCTTGAGGATCGCATTCTCTTCCTGAGGAGCTAGACCAGTGTTAACTGCCGAGATAATACTTTATCACGTTGATAACATCACCAAACACCCTTGGGTATAGAATCAAGGTGAATACGAGACCACCGAGTGCACCACCCAGATGAGCCTCGTGAGCTATCCGGCCAAATCCTTGAATTCTCTTTGATCTTCCCGCATACCAAGAAAATCCGATAAACAGAGCTGAGAATAGTATCGCCGGAATAAAGAAGGGAAGTAATATCAAGCCAACTCCCCAAGTTGGTGCAGCGAGACTGAAGGCAACCAACAATCCACTGATAGCTCCAGACGCACCTACCGCTGAGTAACTAGGATCGTCCTTGTACTTTATGTAGGGAAGCAAATGGGCCGTTAAAGCTGAGCCGAAATAGATTATTTGATATTTGAGTGGACCTAGACCTTCTTCAAGAATAGGGAATCCACTTCCCGGTGATCCGGCCTCCAATATCGATCCGAAGTTATAGAGCACATACATGTTCAAAGCAAGGTGACCAAATCCTCCATGCAGAAATGCCCCGGTTATCATTCGATACCACTGACCTTTCTTAACCATGTCATAAGGCCTGAATGAAAATTTTTCCAGCAGACGTGGATCGGCCATCAAAGCAGCTAGGGAAAAAACAACGTTGACTACAAGTAGTGCAAGTGTGATTGGTGGGAGACTCATAAAGAAGAGTAGTTCTGGTTGCGTAGAACAATCAAGAGAGACAAAACAAGGAAGCCGAGCTTCCGTATCAAGAGTGCTAATATAGGCATGACAATGACTTTAGACCCCTGACTATTGATGAGCGATAGTGATTCTGTGGAAATTCCCACGATCTCCAAAAATACCGACGAACTGGAGCTGAAAGAGAGCGCAGAGCAGGTGTTGATTAAGACTGAACCGACCGAGAAACACGGCGTGGGGTGGTTTCTGAAGAAGTACTCCAAAAAGTACATCCCCAACTCGGAGTTATCTGGAACTGAGCTAGAAGCTCCTCCGAAGGTCACCGGTAATCACGATATCATCCTACGATATCTCCGCTTCATTCCGATAATTCTTGGGGCGCTTTTCATCGGGTCCTTCTTTTGGGATTTCCCCAATCAGAAACTCCAAATATTCGGTCTAGAACTTGCCTTGGCCGGAGTTCTTCGAATAACCTCTGTTTCTGGATTGATTGGCTACGGCACAAACTGGCTCGCTGTGACCATGCTATTTCAGCCTCGTGCTAAGCGCCCAATATTTGGACAAGGCCTGATTCCCGCCCAGAGAGAAAGAGTCATCTTTCGAATGGCTCAGAACGTTTCCAAAGAATTGATCAACGCGGACATTATAAAGGAGCGGATTAACGAATCCGGGGCTATCAGGCGCTACCAAGAGAAAACCACGGAAACGGTTAAGGAAATTCTTCAGGACGAAGAATTCAAAAAAGATCTAAGACAAATACTGAAGTCGCATCTCAACAAGATTGTCGAGTCGGACGAGATTCGAGAAAAGGCAGCGACGGCCATCAGCCAAAAAGTCGAAGAATATGCTGGAAGTGGGTTCAAGGGAATGGCTCTAAAAACCTATCGTTTTTTCAAAGAGGACGAGTTCAAAATGCATATTGAAAAAGCAATTGCCGATCTGCCGAATTCAATCGACCATGCCTTTTCTGATCTTGATCTTCTTCTCAACAAGATCCCGGAGAAGATGGATAAGCATAGTGATCAGATCGAAGACTGGGCTACGACGACCATCATGGGAATGGTCGAGAGAATCGACATCTATGGAATGATCAAGACCAACATGGAGCGTTTTGACGACACAAGACTCGAGACACTAATCAAGTCGTCGTCTAACGAACAACTCAACTACATCAAGTATCTGGGTGGTGTTCTCGGTTTTTTTGGCGGACTCATTATCTGGCAGCCGCTCTGGTCTCTTTTGACCTTTGGATTGATTCTTCTAGTACTTGTTGGAATAGACGTTGTATTATTCAATAGCAGAGTTGCTAGGGCTGCATAAAGAACGTTAGGACTTTGGTGGCGGCGGATTATGCCAGAATGTCGTGCACGACCTTTCCATGCACATCAGTGAGGCGAAAATCACGCCCTTGATATCTATAGGTGAGCTTCTCGTGATCCATACCCATTAGTCTGAGAATTGTAGCATGGAGATCATGAACGTGCACAGGATTTTCGGCAACATCGTATCCGAAATCGTCTGTAGTTCCGTAAGAATGGCCTGGCTTGATTCCACCGCCCGCCATCCATAGTGAGAAGGCCTTGATATGGTGATCGCGACCATCTCTTTTACCCCCCTGTCCCATTGGAGTCCTTCCAAATTCGCCTCCCCAGATGATCAAGGTGTCATCTAGCAAACCACGTTGCTTGAGATCTTTGACAAGGGCTGCAGAGGGCTGATCAACCAATTTGGAGACAACGTCGATTCCTCCCTTGACATCGCCGTGGTGATCCCAGCCTCGATGATACAACTGAATGAATCGAACGCCTCGTTCTGCGAGTCTGCGTGCCAAAAGACAATTTGAAGCAAAAGAACCATCGGCTCCCTTCGTCCCATACATTTCCTTAATATGATCCGGCTCCGTTGAGAAGTCAACCAATTCTGGAACACTCATCTGCATTCGGAAGGCCAACTCATATTGACTAATCCTAGTCGATAATTCTGCATCCTGAACAAAATCCTCAGCCCCAGATTTCGTGTTCAAAGCATTCAAGCCTTGGACGGCGTCCACCACCTTTCGCTGGG
Source organism: Rhodothermales bacterium (assembly GCA_965250215.1). Lineage (GTDB taxonomy): Bacteria > Bacteroidota > Rhodothermia > Rhodothermales > DATKEJ01 > CBDFNN01. Next base: position 3,086,282 of record CBDFNN010000004.1, read on the forward strand.
CTTCCAGGCTAACTCCATCTGGCGGAGTCACATAGAGAACGGGGTCTCCAGCCGATTGAAATCGAACACCCTGATGTTGCCCCGGTAGAAAACCGCTGTGCCACTGCCTGGCAGCAATGGGTTGGTTTTGCCCACCACCTTTTGAAGTCAAAACAACGAAACCTGGTAGATTCTCAGTTTCTGTTCCGAGACCATAGCTGAGCCATGACCCCATGCTCGGCCGACCTTGGATAATGGATCCGGTGTTCATAAAGGTGTGAGCTGGATCATGATTAATTTGCTCGGTCTGCATCGATCTAACAATGCAAATATCGTCGGCAATTGAACCGATATGGGGAAACTGAACAGACATCTCCTGTCCAGATTTACCGAATCTCGCAAAGTCATATTGTGGGCCCAAGCAGACCAGTTCCTGACCCTGCAACTGAGCGATTTGTTGTCCGGCCGTTAAGGATTCTGGCATCGCTTGACCATGCATTCGAGCAAGGGTCGGCTTGTAGTCTAGGGTCTCAAGATGTGACGGACCACCGGCCTGGTATAGGTAAATAATTCGCTTAGCCTTTGGGGCGAAGCGCATGGCTGGATGGTCGCCGATAGAACTATATTTTGAAAAGACGTCTTTGGGATTAAGCAAAGAGGCCAATGCCATGGTGCCCATCCCTTGAGCTGCACGCCGAAGGAATTTTCGTCGTGTTTCCAAAAGCGAAATACTTTTCCTAAGGTCCATAGGCCAGGCTCACCACTCGATTAGTACCGAGTGATCATTTCGTGTAAGTTGAAAATAGATCGCGTGACTGCAGTGGCGGCTGCCAAGCTTGCAGGGTCTGTCACTTCGGCACTTGGGGAATTTCCCGTCTGCAGAAGGGCGACAGCATCTTCTGTAGTTTTGCTGTAGTCCAAGAACTGCTCCTCATAGAGAGCTGCCAGTAGATTAATTTCTTCAGGAAGGGCGGGTCTGGAAAGAGCATTCCTAAATGCCCAATCGATTTGGTCCTTCAGATTCGAGCCACCTTCTTCGATCATACGATTCGCAAAAACACGTGCTGCTTCAACATAGCTAGGATCATTCAGTAGCACGAGTGCCTGCGAGGGTGTATTGGAGTTTGACCTTTTTGCCTCACTTTCTTGCCTTGTAGGCGCATCGAAGGCAAGCATTCCAGGGTGTAAGAAAGTCCTTTTCCAGTAGGTGTAGACACCACGTCGATATTGCTCCTCATCTTGTTCCGAAGCCCAAGTGGTTCCTCGACCTTTCTGACCGAAAGTGTTGATATTTGCCCAGTAATCCTCCGGTTGATAGGGTTGGACACTTCTTCCTCCGACCTTTCGAACCAGTAGCCCGCTGACAGCAAGGGCGTTGTCTCTAATCAACTCCGCTTCAAGGCGAAATCGAGATTGTCTTGAGATCCACATATTATCTGGGTCCCAATCTTCACCCTTCGATTCTGACGATTGTTTGTAAGTCTTAGATGTGACTATAGTCCGCACAATGTGTTTTATATCCCAGCCGCTCTCCACAAATTCTACAGCCAGCCAATCCAAAAGCTTGGGATGAGAGGGAGTCTCGCCCTGAGATCCAAGATCCTCCAAGACTGATGAGAGACCTCGGTTGAAAAATTGCTTCCACAATCGATTGACAAATACCCGAGAGGTAAGGGGGTTTTGAGGGTCGACCAGCCATTTTGCCAGATCTACACGGGTGTATGAGCTGTCGGGTTTGTTTGGCATTGGAGGAAGGAATGTCGGGACGCTTGGCCTTACAATTTCACCCGACTCGTCCATCCAATTGCCACGACCCAGAACCCTAACCTCACGTGGCGGAACAGATACTGTTACAAGAGTTGCGGGCATGTCCTTTACAAGAGTGTCCCGGAGAGCGCCGTTACGATCTAATATTTGCTGAAGTCGCTTTAATTCTCCTTTACTCAACTGCAGTGTAGAGTCGTATACTTGTTTGTAGGTATTAACAAGTAGAGAGTCAAAAGCGGCTACCGAATCGGCCAAATCAGGAGGTGGGACCGGCATCTCGGGAGGTACGTAGGGAGAGTTGCGATAAATGCCCTTCTCTTCAATGTCTGAAAAGAAAGCACTCATGCTGTAAAAGTCTTTCGCCGTGTAAGGATCGAATTTGTGATCGTGACATTCGGCACAACCGATGGTCGCCCCCATCCAGGTCGCAGCCACCGCACGGACACGATCGGCTGCATACTTGATTCGATATTCCTTATCCTGAGCCCCACCTTCCTTAGTGATTTGGTTTAGACGATTGAATCCAGATGCGATTCGATTCTCCAGCGTAGGATTGGGCAAAAGATCGCCAGCCAATTGCTCCAATGTAAATTCGTCGAAGGCTTTATTGTCGTTGAAGGCATCAATGACGTAGTCCCTGTATGGATATATATGCCGATGGACGTCCGAGTGAAATCCGTTCGTGTCCGCATAGCGCACGATGTCAAGCCACGAAATAGCTAGACGCTCACCAAAATGTGGAGAGGCCAAGAGTTCGTCAATGACGGATTCGAAAGCGCCGTCGCTCTTGTCAGCAAGGAAGTTTTCAAGCTGCTCAGCATTGGGAGGTAGTCCAATGATGTCGAAATACGCCCGCCTAAGAAGCGTGGTTGAATCGGCCATGACGGAAGGCGCTCGGCCAACAAGATCCAGTTTAGCGACGATAAATTTATCCACCGGATGGGCGTAATTCTCAATCCTACTGCCGGTCGGAAAATCGGGACGAGTCGGAGAAATGTAGGACCAATGATCCTGCCACTCCGCACCCTGATCAATCCACTTCTCAAGGATGGCAATCTCCAGGCGCGACAGGGTCTTGTTGGAATCCAAATGAGGCATGAAGTCCTCGTCCAAAGGGTCGAGATTGATTCTCCGAACTAACTCACTCTGATCTGCTGAGCCGGGCAAAATTACAAAGTGACCTTCGCGCTTTGCTTTGGCCTCCTCTTCTATGTCGAGCCTGAGTTCACCCTTTCGTGAGCCGGAATCTGGACCATGGCATCTATAGCAATTGTCAGAAAGAATGGGACGGACGTGCTCGTTAAAAGTAATTTGATCAGGGAGACCGCCTTGTCCGCTGCAGGCGGACAGAATGAGAAAAGGGAGAAGAACAAATATAACCTTATATGCTTGTTTTGAAGTCACGTTGGTTCTTAGTCTCTGGTCTTTGGTCTTTGGTTCAGCTACCCTTTCAATGATATTAAGGTCGAAAGATTGAGAATCACAATGAGTTTCTCAGATTAATGAGGTCATTCCACTAACTTGCTTCCTATATCCACTTATCCCAAGGCATAATGCTCTCTGGCTTCTCCAAATCTACCAAACTTTCTGGCCTGCTCGGTGCAGCACTGATATTTGCAGTCCTAACCCAATGCAGTCCATCTTCCACGTCAGCCCCAAATGTATTGCTGATCCTTGTGGACGATCTGGGAATCACCGACCTAGGTAGCTATGGTTCTGAGTTCTACGAAACGCCGAACATGGATGCCCTAGCTGAGACGAGCACGAAGTTTAACAATTTCTACTCAGCCCATCCGGTGTGTTCGCCAACCCGCGCGGCCTTGATGACTGGAAAAGCTCCACAACGAGTCGGTATTACGCAGTGGATTAGGCAGCCTAGCCATATACATTTACCACTTGAGGAATACACCATCGGCGAGGCATTCGCAGACGCGGGCTATCGAACAGGATATACTGGGAAATGGCACCTCGGAGAACTAGATGAGCAAATGCCCCAGGCTCAGGGATTTCAAACGATGTTCGCTGTCAATAGAGCGGGACAGCCAGGAAGCTATTTTCATCCTTTCGGAAAAGAAGGAAGCTACCAAGCAGTGCCAGACCTTGATGGCTCTCAATCGGGTGATTACTTAACTGACAAGATCACGGATTTTGCAATCGACTTTGTAAGCAATCAGTCCGATCAGCCTTTTTTCCTTCTGCTAGCACATTACGCCGTTCACACGCCTATTCAGAGCCCCCCTGAGCTCGTTGAAAAATACAAAGAGAAGCGTGACTTGATGTACACCGACTCAGCTCCTCCTATCCAGGAGTCGCTTACTGTGCAGTCAAGAGCCCGCCAGGACAATCCAGCTTATGCGGCTATGATGGAGAATCTCGATCAGAATATTGGCCGACTTTTGGATTCGCTAGAGAAGCAGGGACTAATGGACAAGACAATCGTTGTTCTGACCTCTGACAATGGCGGACTGAGTACGCTACCAAACCGAGTCGGCCCGACTTCAACCCTGCCTTATCGAGCTGGCAAGGGCTGGAACTATGAAGGCGGAATCCGCATCCCGACTCTGATTAAACGAGCAGGTCAGACGCAATCAAAAGAGTCCGATCAGCTTGCCATCACCATGGATCTATATCCAAGCCTGTTAAAAATGGCTGGACTAGAAACCTTGCCTGATCAACATCTTGATGGACTAAGTCTGTCTTCTGTCACCTCTGGGCAATACTCTGAGGAAGTTGACGAACGTAATTTAGCCTGGACCTATCCCCACGAGCACGGCTCTGGACACCGCCCTTCAAGCGCGATGCGCGCAGGTAAGTGGAAGCTGATCCACAAGATAGAAGACGACGTTTATGAACTCTATAACCTAGAATCCGACCCCGGAGAGAAGATAGATCTGGCAAAGAGTGAGCCGGCAAAGGTAACTGAATTGGCGAAGCAACTCGCTGAATGGCTCGAGACAACAACGCCAGATACTGCTGTTCAGCAAGAACGATAAATGCAGAATAAATTCCGGTAGTAAGGAAGGCCTAGTCTCTAGTCTCTAGTCTCTAGTCTCTAGTCCCATCTAAGCGTGTCGAGTACCGTCTCAAATCGACTCTGAACTAGGAGCGTATCAGAATAGAACTGTATTCGCTCTGGAGCCCTAAAGGGATCAAGAGAACCAGAGGTCCATCTTTCATTCCCATCGAGGTCTTCAATAAAGCGAGCCGCGTAGCTGCCCTTAGGCAAATCACTAGTATTGAAATCCCCGCCACTCAGTATGACCACATCGAGAGCATCCTTCCCCCAGGCTTCGCAGTAAAACTCGGCAATCGTCGATGAAGAGCCGGAGAGATGGCCTGAAATGGAACCCATTTCGGATGTCCTCAGAAACTCGTAATAGGCAGTAAAGGTAGTGTCGACACCGAAGGGAAGTCCCAACACTTCTAGCCTTGAAGGTCTGGCCAAACTTTCGTTTCGACCCTCCAGAACTATCCTTCCATCACCGGACCTTTTCCAAAGCGCTGGTTCTATTTTAAGGGAATCTAGACTAGCTTCGATCCTCATTGGATCTAGCCATGAGTCATAATCAAGGGCAATTTTCGAGCTCGAATAAAGTACTTGGATTGAATCTCTCCGAAGAGCCGGTCCAAGCACGCTTAGCCCTGTGAAAACAGGTTTGTCTCGCACTCTAGCTCGGGGCCTAACAACAACACCCAAAGTGTCCATGGCATTGCCCAAAGAGTCTCGGATTCCTACGAGGTCAAGTAAGTGAGTTGAGCTCAGACTGTCTCTAGTAAATAATAGAAGTTGGGATTTCTGATGTCGTGACATGGATGCATCTATGATCAACGTTTCCTCGCCGGAGAGTGAATCGCGAAGACTCCAGTTCTCAAAGTCTCGTGGGTTGAAGGAAAGGCTTTCTGAAAACTCCAAGCGGAATACTTGAGCATCCTCAGCTCGGACTCTGGATAAAACGGGTGGCTCGGCGTCCTCACCACCTTCCCATAATACAAGCTTTGGAATGTGTACGGAGTCGCTTTTGGCGAGATAACTCGATTCCGCAGCATGTGCGCTGCGTTCCCCTTCGTCTAGTTGCTGATTCCTATTTCTATCTACAAGTCCAATGACTCGAAAAGGTCTATTTGGCAAGTATGAAAAACTGAAGTTGCCATTATCTGCAACTTGAGTCCGATAAAGTGCCCTTTCAGATAAAGACCCGTCCTCGTTGAAACCGAAGGCAAGAACATCCATGTCCTTGGACGACTCCCCTGTTCTGGGATCTCGTATTTCTCCAGCAAGACGACCACTGTCGATCATCGAGCCAGTCGAGAATGCCAGAATAATCGGTCGTGACAAAGCAACATTGTGAATGTCTTTTAGAGATTTATCAATGGTAATAATGTAAGTCGTCGAGTCTCTGAGCTGGTCTCCAAATTCAATTTCGACCTTCCTTCCATTCCACTTTATCTCGGGACCATCTTCTAGGTCTGGCGTCAAGCTCAAAGCTTGTGCAAATGACGCAAGATTGAGATGTTCACTAAATTCGATCTCGAAACTATCGCCCGAAAAAAGAACGCTTTCATTTTCTGGAATCGATCTTAACAACAGTGGAGGTTCGGAATCTACCGGTCCCCCCGTCGGTGCGATGGGTGTCGCACAACTCTGGACAAGTCCAATAGAGAAGAACAACAACAAGAGAACATTTCTATGGACTCCCTGCATCACTCGCCGCTCCTTACGGTGAAGAAGAGATAGCTGATGGCGGCCACCGTTCCAGTCAACAAGGCTGGCTTGATAAATCGGGCCTTGCCTTTGCGATTAAAAGACATCTTGAAATCTGGTGGTTCTTGGCGAGGAATATCCTTGCGCACAAGGTCCCTTAAATTCTTCTCGCACCTTCCGTTTGACAAGACTCTTAATTTATTATCGCTACTTGTTTGATAAAGAACAAGATCGATATCTCGACTCAGGTTCTTGCCTTCTTCTTGGTATCTAACGTCGATGCTCTCGATTCGATATCTCACTAGTCTATCCATTTCACTAGCTGACGACGATTCCATTCCTAAGTCAAAAACTGCCAGCCCCAATTCTTTCCAGCCATCAATTAGTCCTGAACGAATCGAAGGAAATGAATCAGTTGAAATGAGACCAATCGTTTTTTGATCGGAAAAGTCATCAAAGCAGCTAATCGCCATCGAGTCAGTCACTGCAATAAGACTCTGCGCCAATCCATGACCAGGATCGAAGGCTAAAGTCAAGATCGCCAAGCATAAAGCAAGTCTAAATGAGCTCAGAGATCGATAATATTTACTCACAGCATTCATTAGTCACAGTATCAACAATTCTTTGATCCGTTCCGCCTGCCATTGCCAAGTTAACGATGAAGTCTTTATACTAAGTCTGTCAAGGTCTTCTATCCTCCAAATCGAATGAAAATGTCCAAGTTCTCAAGAAGAGATTTCCTAAATGTCACAGCAGGCACAGTAGGTGCCGGACTGCTTGCCTCTTGCGCTGAAGAATCAAGTTATGCGACAGAAGAAGCTGTCGATAGCGTTGCCTCGGCAACTACTGCGTCCGTACCTGTTGGTGTTCAGCTCTATTGTTTTAGACACATGCTAGAGGAAGATACACCGGGGTCTCTTGAGAAAATCGCTGGAATTGGCTTTACCCATGTCGAAACAGCTGGATACTACGGTCTGAAAGCTACAGAGCTCAGGAAATTATTTGACGATAATGGCCTCAATTGTATGAGTGCTCACGTCGGCATAGACGCCTTAGGTGACGACATCAAAGAGACAGCAGATTTTCATGCCGTCCTAGGAAATGAGCGATTGGTCATTCCATCCCTTCCAAAGGAGATGTATGCGACCAAAGATGATCTCATGCGAGGCATTGACAGGATGAATGGAATTTCAAAGACACTCGGAGAACGAGGCATGAAGACTGGCTATCACTGTCACGACTATACCTTCGAGCAAAAATTTGATGGCAATAGTATTTGGAAGATAGTTACAGACAACACCGACGATGACTTCATCATGCAATTAGATATAGGAAATGCTTCGCAGGGAGGTGCAGATATTCCCTCTGTGATCCGCGATACACCGGGGCGGATTCTTAGCATCCACGCTAAGCCCTACACAAAAGGAGCTAGCGATCCGATGGACGCCTTTATTGGGAAAGATGCTTTAAATTGGCCGCTTATTATTGGGCTCTTGGAAAGCGTTGGCGGAGTTGATCAATATATAATCGAATACGAGCAGGAAGCTCATCCCCCTCTTGAGGCTCTTGCTGGAAACTTAGCAGGCTTTAAAGCAGCCCAAGCGGCAAAAGCGTCTTAATCAGGTTGTGAGTGATCGACTAAGCGCAGCCAAAAGCAAACATATTCGGAGTCTTTTCCAAAGGAAGTATCGACAGCGATATCGTGAAAGTATTGTTGAAGGTCTTCGGTCCGTCGAGGCCTACACTGATTCAGGAAATCTCGTTAAGGATCTGGTAATTGACGAAAGCCTTCGCGAATCTGGGTCTCTTGCTCGAATAAGAAAGAACACCAAAGGATCTGTTTATTCTGTAGACGCTCGAGATATAGAAGATCTTTCGGGTGTTGAGACGGCTCCAGGCATAATAGCAGTAGTCGAATTACCGGCAAGCGTAGAATTAGAGGACATTGACTCTCAGCGGGTTCTCGTTTCGGATGCCATTCAAGACCCAGGCAATCTTGGCGCCATGATTCGATCTGCAGCTTGGTTTGGATTTACCGACTTGGTTCTGGGCAAGGGAACGGTCGATCCATACAGTCCGAAAGTAATTCGAGCTTCCATGGGAGGAATCTGGGCTTGTAGACTTAGTGAATCTGTCTCGCTCAGTTTGGCTCATCCGGCTTTAGTCGATTCTGGATACACCTTTGTCGTTGCAGATCTTGAGGGACAATCGCCAGATCGGGTTTTGAATGAACAGAAGCTTGCTCTCGTGGTCGGCAATGAGGCGAATGGAGTTGACCAGGAGTTAAAGAAAAAGGCGGATTACACGATTGCGATACCGAGATCTGGAAAAGGATTAAATCCAGAATCTCTAAACGTCACGGTCGCGGCCTCGATTTTAATGTCTCAATTGACCATTTAGGTCGCCACGAATTCAAATATATAGAATGGAACTCAGATCACTTTTGGAACCCAAGATCAATGATTGCTACCTTGCAATAAACAACTACCACTAATGGATCTCCCAGACCTAGGATCGTTTAGCGACACCGGATTACTGACTCTTGAGAAGAAGGAGAAAGTTCAAGAAAATAAAAGGACCTTGAAAATTGGTGTGCCGAAAGAGGTCTTCGGTGATGAAAGACGCGTCGCGATATCTCCTAGTGGAGCTTCGGTCTTAGCGAGCCATGGTCATCGATTTCTGATTGAAAATGGAGCTGGCGACCACGCTAACTTTCACGACGCCGACTACATCTTGGCCGGAGCCGAAATCTGTAAAGATGCCCCCGATGTCTATTCGCAATGTGATTTGATTGCAAAAGTGTCTCCTCCATCTGATAAAGAACTCGGACTGACCCAGGAAAAACAGATCTTGATTTCGGCTCTGCATCTTGGGAATACGACTCCTCAATTTCTCGAGGCGCTAAACTACAAGTGTATTACAGGCCTTGGCTTCGAATTCATCATGGAATCGGATGGCGGACATCCAATTGTCCGGATGATGCACGAAATAACGGGTACCATGGCGATCCAAATTGCAGCTCATCATCTCGAGAACTCGAGTGGCGGGTCTGGAATAATGCTTGGGGGGATTACAGGAATCCCGCCATCAAACATCGTGATTCTTGGAGCTGGCGTGATAGGTGAATGGGCAGCAAGAACGGCCTTGGGCTATGGAGCCTCCGTTACCGTACTGGACACCGACCTAGGGGCTCTCCGTGTAATCGAGCATTCACTAAACAGACGGGTCAAGACAGCCATGGCGAATATCCAATACATTAGAGACACCGTTTTAGATGCGGATGTTGTGGTTGGAGCACTCATGAGAAGTGGAAGAAGATCTCCCATGATGATATCAGAAGAGATCGTCAAGCAAATGAAAGATGGATCAATCATCGTCGATGCCGTGATTGATCAAGGTGGCTGCATCGAGACGAGTCGAGTGACTTCTCTATCAAACCCCGCCTTCGTGAAGCATGGCATTACACATTATTGTGTTCCGAACATGCCATCGAATGCAGCGAGGACATCCTCGGAGGCTTTAACAAATGTCCTTGTACCATTCCTGTTGGAAATCGGAGAGGCCGGAAATATCAACGAGGCCTTGTGGAAAAATGAAGCACTTCGCAATGGGACCTACGTCTACAGAAAACACCTTACGAAGAAGAACTTGGCATCAATGTTCGGAATGAACTATCGCGATATCGAACTCTTGATTGCCACCGGTACCTCATAATATTGTGAAAACTTGCCTGGCACTTATTTGCATAGTTCTATCAGGACTAAACTGCAAAACGGAGAAAACTGAAAAGGCCCCCAATATTCTATTCATCTCAATTGATGACCTACGCCCCGAATTAGGGGCCTATGGAAACGAAGTGATCCATAGCCCCAATATCGATTCAATAGCATCGACAGGAATAGTCTATGAACGAGCCTATGTTCAGCAGGCTGTTTGCAATCCGTCTCGCGCCAGCATAATGACCGGAATGAGGCCAGATGCCCTCAAGGTCTGGGATCTTCAAACCGATTTCAGACAAACGACTCCTTCGGTCACAACTCTATCACAACATTTCAAAAATAATGGCTATCACGCCTCGGCCATTGGGAAAATCTATCATAATACCATTCCAGACCCAGCCTCTTGGAGTGAAGAGAAACTGCACATCGATGGATTTCCATTTGATCCAGATGCCGTCTACTTGTCGGAGGAGAGCCTTGCCATTCAAGAAAATCGCAAGGCCTCAATTATTGAAAGAGGTGACTCCACTCGATACATCGATCAATATGGACAATGGTATCTCAAAGCCAATTCTTCCGAGATGCCGGATGTTGAAGACGATGCCTACTACGATGGTGCACAAACCACTCGCGCGCTATCGAAGCTTGAAGAGTTAAGTAAAAAAGACGAAGCGTTTTTCTTCGCCATTGGATACTATAGGCCACATCTCCCCTTCGCTGCACCAAAGAAATATTGGGATCTGTATAATCCGGAAGACATCCTAAAAGCTTCCAATCCGCAACCTCCAACTGACGCTCCCGTGATGGCATCCAACAACATGAGAGAGTTGCGTGGCTATGCTGATTTTTCTGACGTCTCTCATCCACAAGACGGCCAAGTTTCCGACGAGGACGCTCTTGTTCTCAAACACGGATACTACGCCTCTGTCAGTTACGTGGATGCACAAGTCGGAAGATTATTGAAAAAGCTTAACCAGCTTGGGATTGCCGACAACACCATTATTGCAGTATTCGGTGACCATGGATGGAAACTAGGCGAGCATGGCAGTTGGGGGAAAATGACCAACTACGAAATTGATGCACGTGCACCGCTGATAATTAATACACCTGGCCAATTCATGGGCCGCAGAGTTTCACAGATGGTCGAGTTTGTCGATTTATATCCGACACTCAGCGAATTAGCTGGTCTCGAGATTCCCGACAACCTTGAAGGTCAAAGTACCGTCCCGCTTCTCAAAGATGACAATTCTCCTTGGAAATCTGCAGTCTTCAACCAATTTCTTCGGGAAGGGATTTGGATTGCGCCAGACGGTCGCGAGTATATGGGCTACAGTATTCGAACAAATCAGTATAGATATGTTCAGTGGATGGACTGGGAATCCAAAGAAATCAAAGCCAGCGAGTTGTATGATCATCAAAGAGATCCCGGAGAAAATATCAACCGCTCGGGCGATCCCGGATATGCGGAGCTAGAGTCCGATATCGCTCAGAGACTTGCAGATGGTTGGAGAGCCGCTTTGCCTTAGATGACGAGAAAAATAGTTACACTGTACATTGGTATTGAGCGTCGATGGCTTCATCGCAATAAATGCACTGAAGTATAGTGGAGTCCTTGTCATTGGATAGTGGCAGAATCGCTATTATCCTATCAAGAATCGAATCTTGGAGGATCCAGAAAGACTACATCTAAATGAGCGTTAGCACTAAAATTGATGATCGTGGCCTAGGCATCGTCGAATTTCAAGACCCCTCTCACAATTCGCTATCGTCCGCCGATTTGCGAGATTTGGAGGCCGGAATCAATAAATTGAGCGAAGACAAGTCATGCAAATTGATTCTGCTGAAGAGTGGCGGGAAGCGGACTTTTTGCGCAGGAGCTAGCTTGACAGAGTTGAAATCTCTGAAAAAGCAAAAGGACGCAGTGGAGTTTTTCTCGGGATTTGCACGAGTGATAAATGCTTGTCGGAATAGCTCTAAGCTACTTGTAGGCAGGATTCAGGGTAAAGCGATAGGTGGCGGAGTTGGCCTTGCTGCCGCTTGCGATTATTGCATCGCCACTAGACACGCCTCCATCAGACTTAGTGAATTGAACATCGGGATCGGCCCTTTCGTCATTAGCCCGGCCGTAATAAGGAAAATTGGTCTTGGTGCATTCAGCTCTTTGACTCTAAATCCTGACATGCTTTACCCTGCAACATGGGCGCGAGACAAAGATCTATTCAATGAAGTTCACCCCACGACGGAAGCCATGGACAAAGCTCTCGGATTAGTCGTGGATCGCATGCTTGGCCATAGCCAAGACGCATTGTCTTCCTTGAAGAAAACTCTTTGGCGAGATACGGATCATTGGAACGATCTTCTAAAGGACTTGGCCAAGACTAGCGGAAAGTTAGTTCTGAAAGAAGAAGCCCAAGATGCCTTGGCAAAACTCTGATTTTAGATGGAAGTCTAGATGATAATTTTTGACTCGAATTCTCACATGCGAGTGTATAGCACTTCTCCGCCAATGATGGTATAGTCAACGAGGGTGCCTTTAATCTCCTCGACATCTACTTGCATGATATTGCGATCAAGCACAACAACATCTGCGAGTTTCCCCACTTCAATAGATCCTTTGATATCCTCTTCAAAAGCAGCGTAAGCGTTGTTCAATGTGTAGGATTGTAGAGTTTCCTCCCTTGTCATGCTTTGCTCAGGATAGAAGACCGACCCGTCGGCGCTTTTCCTCGTTATGCTCGCATAAATACTTGCAAATGGATTCACATCTTCAACAGGTGCATCGGTGCCGTTAGTCACGACGGCTCCGGTATCCCATAGCGATCTCCAAACATAGGCTCCTTCTTCCGCTCTCTTATCTCCAAGACGCTTTGCCACCCAAGGCCCATCGGAAGTACAATGATTGGCCTGCATGGCAGGAATTACGCCAAGCTGACCAAATCGAGGAATGTCATCAGGATGAAGATGTTGTGCATGCTCAATACGCCATCGAAGATCTTCACTTTCTGTATTGTCATAAGCCTCTTCGTATACATCGAGAACTATTCGATTTCCCCCGTCTCCGATAGCATGGGTGTTCAACTGAAAGCCATTTTCTGCTGCGAAGGCGGCTATTGCCTCGATCTCTTCTTGTTTAACTAAAATAAGGCCGGAAGTACTTGGCATGTCTTCATAAGGCTCAAGAAGCAAGGCACCATGAGCTCCGAGCGCTCCATCGATCACCGTTTTTATGGAGCGGACTGTAATCTTGTCGCCACCGTATCCGTCTAATCGATAATCGGTTATTTTCGATTTCATGTCATCGAGGCTTTCTCCTCCAACCATGATATAGAGTCTAACCGGTGCTCTTCCTTGATCGGCAAGTGACTTCAAGAAGTCGATCGTCTCAAAACCAGATCCAGCATCTTGAAAACTGGTTATTCCGTTTTCGAGAAGCTCTTGGTAAGCCCTTTTTGCCATCTCCTCAGCTTCGGCAAGAACTTCTTCCGGTGAAAGTGAATCGTGATACTCACTATAGGCACTGCCGACCATTCCTTGTGCCCTCTCCCGAAGAAGTCCTGTCGGATTTCCAAACCGATCCTTTACGATTTCACCACCTTGTGGATCAGGAGTCTCTGAGCTAACACGTCCAAGTTGCATAGCCATTTCATTTGCGAAGGCAGCATGACCAGAGGCATGCCTGAGATAGACAGGATTCTCAGGGGACAACTCGTTCATTCTACTATTGCTTGGTACACCATCGATTAATTCGTCAGAGCCCTCTTCCCATTTTTCTTGATGCCAACCTCGACCTAAGATCCACTCTCCCGGCTCCGCGTCATCAGTTGCTTGTGCTACCATGTCCAAAATGTCCTGCCACGAAGCAACTGTTGTAAGATCTAAGATCATCTTTGCTTGACCTATTCCCATGAAATGTGCGTGTCCTTCGATCAGACCAGGAATGGCTAGTCGCCCTTCTAGATCGATTACCTCAGTCTCACTTCCAATCCAAGAAGCCATTTCATCACTGGTGCCTAGAGCAGCTATTTTCCCATCGAGCATGGCTACAGCCTCCACAGAAGGATTTGTGGAATCCACTGTCACAACCACGCCTCCGGTTAGGACCAAGTCAGCAGTTGTTTGAGGAGTATTATCGCAGGCGAAGATGAGTAGTGAGAGGCAAAGTAAAACGGAGCGCATGTTGGTCGTTGGTCGTTGGTCGTTGGTCAGAAGTTGAGCCACGTCTAGGCATCAATCAAGTACATTTCTGATTCTACGACAATTTTCATCGACTAGACAAATTTCGTTGACACGAATTAAAGACCTTGCCAAAAAGAATGTTGAAAATGAGAGGAAAGTGACGAGCTAAATCTGGGCGATTCTATTTTTCCTCGTCCGCGAGACGAACGAACCATCTACGACGATCCATGGCGACTACCTTGACTTTGCTACCCGCAGAGATAAATCCACCTTCCGTATGAACCTCAACTCGGTCTCCTTCGATTTCTGCAACACCGGTGGGCCTTAATGGCGAAATGGCGAAACCCTCTTTCCCGAGGTAGCGCGACCTGTTTTCGGAAAGTTTATTCATACTTTCCTCCCGGTCGTCCAGTTTTTCCGAGAGTATAAGTTTATTCAAGGCACCCGACTTCCACCCGAGATATCCCAAGCCGCCCCCTACCATTGTCGCAATGGCAAGCGTGGAAATTCCTCCTATGAAACCGAAGACGCTAAAGCTGTAGACGGCTGCTCCTAAAAGTAAAAGAGTTCCGAGAATCCCAACGACGTTGACTCCTGGGACAACATAGATTTCCAGCCCGATTAGGATCAGACCTGCGAGAATCAAAAAGGCGGGAAGTAGAATTTCCAATGTTGTACTCTAAGCTTGTAATGATTCTGTGGCTCTCACTTGAACTCTGTTACCGATGACATCGATTACTTTGACCGTGACTCCTTCAGATATGAATCCTCCTTCAGAAACCACATCCACCCTCTTTCCATCTACCATCATCGTTCCGGCCGGTCTCAGTACAGTCAAGGTTGTTCCAGATTTTCCGACAAGAGAAAAGTCTGTTTCGTTTGCTACATAGCCGTCAGCTGAGCTTAACTCTGGTGCAAGTACAAGTCGGTTGAAAGCTTTCGTCTCTGGCAAATATCGCGACAATGAACCAATCAAGACCGCTACTAGAATCAAGGTCACTGTCAGAGTAATTATAGCCGAGTTGATCTCCATTGTACTTGGAAGATCTAGGCCTACGTTTCCGATCAATGCTGTGAACAAGGAAACCAAGACCATTAGAATCCCGAGTATTCCGGCCACACCGAACCCAGGAATGACGAATATTTCTGCCGCGAGAAGTAATATTCCCACAAAGAATAGAACGATCTCCCAAGATTCCACAAGTCCACCCATGTAGTTGGGTGCAAAAAACATTAGTGCACCAACAAGTGACATCATCCCAGCAAATCCAATTCCTGGTGACTGCAACTCGAAATACAGACCACTGAGCATCATCATCATGAGGATCGATTGAACGACAGGAGATCCAAAAAAACGAAAGAGTTTGTCTAAGCGACTCTGAGTATGAACTACAATATTATCTGCAGCAACTCCTATACTAGAAATAACTTCTTCTTTGTCCTTCAGAATGGCATCGGCAATTCCGAGTTCTAATGCTTCGGACGCAGAAAGTGTGAGAACTTTTCCTTTTTCAGATACCCCTTCGACTTCCAAACTTTCGTCGACCATAGCCTCAGCAATGGCAGGATTCTTTCCTTTGGCTTCGGCCGTTGCTCTCATTAGGCCTCTCATGTAACTCTGGTACTTGTCTGGAGCGGCTTCACCGGTCCCTCCTTGTACAACCGTGGCTGCACCGATAGATGAGCCAGGCACCATCACAATCTTATCTGTCGCCAGAGAGATCAATGCACCAGCAGATGCTGCATTCTTATCAATTACTGCGATCGTCGGAATTTCAGCATTTAATATTGTCTTTCTAATTCGATCAGCCGCGTCGACCTCCCCTCCAAAGGTGTCGATCTCAAAAAGAACAGCTGCTGCACCTTCGTTTTGTGCCTCATTTAAAGCTCGATGAATGTAGGATGCAAGTGCATTATCAATCATCCCCTCGATCTTTATTTCATAAATCTGACCTGAGGTCTCAATATTCAAATCATCGGCAAAACTCTGAGCCTCTGTCCTTTGAATAGTGAAGCCAACTAGAATCAAACATGTGATGATTAGCTTGCCAATCTTTAGCATAGAATCCGTTTGGTAATTGTTGGTTTTCCCAACTAGCTGCTTTTAAAACTACGTAATCTTTAGCTCTAAAGGTTCAGTCCTACTCAGATAATACTTTCTAATCCTTGATTGACTTTAGGATGATCTTTTTCCTCGCTTCTATCCAAACCGGCGTGCCCACCGAAACGCGATCAAAAATGAAATCGATTTCGTGATTTTCAATGGCAACACAGCCTTTTGTCCAATTCAACTGCCCGTTCGTACCGTCACCATGTATTTCGATGAGTCCTCCTAGTGCCGTGTCCATCGGAGGTACGTCGATCTTCCTGTAACTCTTAAGTATTCTTGAGAATTGAGTGTCATTGATCAATCCACTTTGAATAGCTCGAGTCGCATGTTTGACAGATGGATAGTTTATCAAAAGTGCCTTATGGTAGTTCGAATTGGCCCTCATTTCTGCAACGTAAAAGAGGCCCTCTGGAGTTCTCCAATCTTCCGGCGTCTCGGAGGTACCACGTTTGATCTTGTCACCTGAAATGAAAAGTGAGAAATCAGCCTTAAAGGAAACAATTTGATCCAAACCATCGAGCAGAGTGACGACACGATTATGTTTGGACACGTGAATCCAAAGACTCGACAAGTCTTTTTCGTAAATCCAACCTGTGATATTGTCGGTCGTTCGAATTCGAACCCAAATACCGTCTGTATCCAGCCGATGGACTCGGTCATACTTTTCGAGAAACTTGATTGGATTTCTGGCCTTCTTTGTGCCAAAGACAGCGGCATGGACCGCTACAAAAGCTGTCCCGCCGACAATTATCTCCCGATAGACTTTTTCTATGTCTAGATTCTCGTCCTTGTGCTTCCGGTCCTCTGCAGGAACAGTTAGCGACGGAAGCGCAAGAATAAAAGAAAAAACAAGTGCGAAACACAAGCCAATGTTCAACTTTAGAATCATCTAACTACACTCTTTGATCTAGACACGATCTTGACTACACTTTCTCGAAACAGCACTGACAAATAATTCGATGACCAAGTTGAAAAATCACGGACGAACGACCATTCTTAGTCGTAATTCCAAGATAAATGGACCTCTGAAGGTCACGGTATTAGTCGCTTGCACGCTCCTTGTTTCTGGCTTAGCCAGCCCGTCGGATATACTGCAACCGAGATTCACACTCGAGCAAAAGGTCTCACAGCTGTTCATGACCTATGCGCAGGGAAGATACTTGAGCAATGACGATCCGGAGTACACCGCCCTAGTCGACAAAGTCGAGAATTTTGGTATAGGCGGCGTGATCTTTGGAGTGGGAGATCCAATCGCTCAAGCTCATTTGACTAATCGACTTCAAAAACTAGCATGGACTCCCCTACTAATTGGCCAGGATCTCGAATGGGGAGCTGGTATGCGGCTGGAGCGGACCACATCTTTTCCTCCAGCAATGGCTTTGGGAGCAACAAGGAATCCCGAATTGGCCTACAAGGTCGGCAAAGCCACTGCAGAGGAAGCGAAGGCATTAGGAGTGCACATTAATTTCGCACCCGTTGCGGACATCAACAATAATCCAAATAATCCGATCATCAATACTAGATCGTTTGGTGAAACAGCCGATCTCGTTTCAGAGATGGTAGTCTCCTTTATAAAAGGTCTTCAAGACGGCGGGGTACTTTCTATTGTGAAGCATTTCCCAGGTCATGGCGACACATCTATCGATTCACATGCGGATCTACCCATTCTACCTTGGACACGAGCAAGGCTAGACTCCCTTGAATTGACACCGTTTAGAGAGGCGATTGAGGCTAACGTCGATGGGATAATGACAGCACATCTTGCCCTTCCAGAACTGAATGGAGACTCTACTAAACCAGCCACTCTTTCGCCAGTCATCATAGAAGATCTCGTCCGAAAGGAATGGGGCTATGAGGGCCTATTGATTACCGATGCGATGAACATGCAGGGCGTCTTGAAAAACTATGGCATTGGCGAGGCAGCCGTCCAAGCCATCGAGGCCGGTAACGACATTATTTTGATGAGCACAGATGTCTACGTCGCACGGCGTGCCATCATGAAGGCCCTGGAGAAAGGCCGTTTGAGTGAGGATCGAATCGACAAGAGCGTGGAACGCATAATGAAGGCTAAGAAATCTCTCCGATTAAATCAGGAGAACCTCACATCGCTTGAGGATATGCATGACATAGTCTGGAAAGCAGAGCATCGCAATCTTGCTAGTGAGATTGCCCGAGAATCAATTACACTTCTGCAAAATATCGGTGATGTGATTCCCATCTCCAATGATTCCCTCTCGATATTGAACCTGACTCTAGCTACGGATTCTGATCGTGAAAAAGGATTGACTTTTCACCACGCCTTGAGGTCTGCTTTGCCGAAGGCCTGTATTAGCCGCGTCCTACTGAATCGAGACTCTCGGGAGAGTGATTTTGAAGATCTCCTTAGTCAAGCTCCAGAGTTTGATCTAATCCTTGTGCCAAGCTTCATTAGGTTCAGTGCATGGAGTGGACAAATAGGTTTTTCCGAAGTCCATCAAGATCTCATCGACCAACTTGAAGGCCTGGATGTACCTTTAGCTTTGCTTTCTCTAGGAAACCCTTATCAGGCTGTTGGCCTCGATTCGACCGAGGTCTACGTGACTACATTTAGTGGCTCCAAAGCCTCTCAAAGAAGCCTAGCACTGGCTCTGACGGGGCAATCGGAGATATCAGGTAAGCTGCCGATATCCATCCCGGGTAAATTTGCCTTTGGTGATGGTATAGAGCTAAATCAAATTCGACCGCGACTGGGTTCGCCAAGCGAGGCCAGAATGGATCCGGCAGTGATAGCCGAAATCGACAAACTCTTGGAAAAGGCAATAGAAGACAAGGCCTTTCCTGCAGCCGCTGTTGCCATAGGTAGATCTCAAGTTGTAACGAAATTGAAAGGCTACGGCTACACTACTTACGATTCCGAAATTCCTGTAAGCAGCGAAAGCCTGTTTGATTTGGCATCTTTAACAAAAGTCATTGCGACCACTTCCGCGATCATGAAGCTCGTTGAAGATGGCCAAATAAAACTCAAAGATCGGATCAGCAAATGGGTACCTGAATTCGGTCAAAACGGAAAAAATAAGGTCACGATATTTGACGTCATGACGCATACTTCTGGCTTGGAGCCCTACTACGAGTTTTATAGACGAGGGATTGAAGACAAACAAGGAGTACTCGATCAAATTTACGCCGAGAAGCTGAAGTACAAGCGCGGCAAAGAATACAAATACTCCGACCTTGGAATGATTACGATGGTCGAAGTCATTGAGGCAGCTAGCGGGATGGGCTTTGAAGCCTATCTTCAAAAGAATATTTTTGGACCTCTAGGAATGAACAACACAGGCTTCCGAGGAACTGGTGAGGAGGCGATCGATGAGAATATAGTCCCGAGTGAAGATGACAACTACTTCAGAAAGCGACTCGTCCAAGGCGAGGTCCATGATGAAAACGCTTGGCTTCTCGGTGGGACATCCGGTCACGCGGGTTTGTTTTCCAATGCAAGTGATCTTGCAAAAATAGCTCAGCTTTATTTGAACAAGGGTTCTTACGCCGGTAAGCAGATTTTCAAACCTGAGACGATCGAACTTTTCACGACAAAAGTGAAAAACAAAATCGGTCACACTCGCGCAGTCGGCTGGGATACAAAGAGTCCAACCGGATACTCTTCCGCTGGAAGTTTGATGGGGCCAAGGAGTTTTGGCCACACAGGATTCACTGGTACCTCCTTTTGGATCGATCCCGATGCCGACCTCTTCGTGATTCTTCTTACTAACAGAGTCTACCCCACACGAGCAAATAAAAAGCATGTCCCGATCAGACCCAAAGTAGCAGACATTGCATATCGATCTATAGTGAAGTAGAGAATTATAGATCAAACGAATAATACAAACGAGGTCCTGGATTCCTATTCCGCTTTGTTAGAATTCTGCCACATCCAATAAGGTAGTTTGCTATTCGAATCACTTATTTTCTTCAGCGGATTGAGATCGAATCAGACGACACCTTCACACGCTGAAGAAAATTGGATGAGAAAGTAAACTACGTTATTGGATAGCAATAGGGGCTCTTAAACAGGCATCTGGGATTCCAAAGGCATCAACCAGAGCCTCAGAATCAACTCTTAGTTCCGACACTAGCCTATTGACGAGAGTGCGAATGGCTTTAGACTTTCCTCCTTCGATATAGCCATTCTCCAAGAACCACCCCCTATCTTTTTCGAGATTATGCAATGCGAAAAGTTGCGCGAGTTTGGTAAGGATAGGTTTGACCGACTCATCCTTACAGTCTTCTATCCCTTTGACAAAACTGTCGACTAGAATTTTTTCTGTAGCTGCATGTGCGAGTGAAAGCAAGTGATCTTGAACCTCGATCATAGCCTTGAAGGAATCCATGCCCTCATCAATGCGATGCTTTAATCTCCGACCTACCGTCTTCAGAAGTCTTTCCTCTCTATAAGCAAAGGCATCCTTGTGAAAATCGAAACTAAGAAGATGATCGTCGTCCGTCAACCGAGGAGTCACTGGATTGAGCTCAGTTATGGCTGAGCCTACATAGGTGGTTGCGTACTTGACCATCCCGAAAACATCCATATCATTAAACTGAGACTTCAGTTCTGCAAGAAGCCCTTTCGAGACTAACTGCATTAGGACGATGTTGTCGCCTTCGAAAGTCGCGTAAATATCTGTATCGGCTTTGAGGTCTCGGAAACGATTGACCTCCAAGTATCCCATTCCCCCACAGGCCTCCCGGCATTCCTGTAGTGAAGAAATTGTATTCCAAGAGCTGTAGGCTTTCAATCCAGCCGCCACCAATTCTATTTCTCTTTTATCTGAGCCAGGCTCCGCGTTGACATACGTAGATATTAATTCCTTCAAGGCAAAATCCAAGGCATAGACATTGGAAAGAGGTATCAGCAAACGCCTTTGATGGGTCAAATAATCCATCAACTGAATTTCAGGTCCCTTCTTAGGACCAAATTGCCGGCGCTTATTAGCGTATTTAATCGCAATAGCTAGCCCCGACTTCGCGGCACTCATCCCCGATGAAGCAATGCTAACCCTACCACCCACGAGAGTGGATAGCATGGTAAAGAATCGCTTGGACTTTGAATGGATCTCGGATTCGTATTTGCCATCGGCCGTGATAGATCCAAATCTATCAAGGAGATTTTCCCGTGGAACTCGCACATGGTCGAACCAAATCTGGCCATTGTCTACACCATTCAATCCAAGCTTTACACCGCAATCTTTGATCGTGACATTGTCAATCGAACTCCCGTCCTCATTTCTAATAGGCACAAGGATAGCATGAACGCCGTGGCTTTCACCATCCACCGTCAGCTGTGCGAAAACCGTAGCCAAGATTCCATGAGTCGCTGCATTACCGATCCATTCCTTAAATGAGGATTCTTGGTTGGGACTATGAATAACGAGCTCGTCACTTTCTGGATCATAGGTGGCCGTCGTCTCGATGTCTCTAACATTTGATCCGTGGCCCCTCTCTGTCATCGCAAAACAGCCAGGAATAGCAAGCGAGCCTGCCCCTGGCAAGTATTTAAGGTGATGTTTCTCTGTACCGAGATGGAGAATAGATCCACCAAAGAGTCCAAATTGAACACCATATTTAATTGCAAGGCTGATGTCAAAAAAGCCAAGAGTCTCAAACACGACTAATGAAGCCATGGCGTCATCCGTACCACCAGCTGTCTTCGGATAGGACAATGAACCGAGCCCTTCATCTGCCAAAGTCTTGCACCGGTGTAAAATCACTTCTCGATGCTCCTCGGTAGACAGACCATACGGGATCTGCATTTCTGATGAGCTGAATATTCCTCTCATTTTGTCTCGAAGAGAGGCATGATCTCCATCCAACACGGCCTGCAATTTAGCTGGGTCAAACGAGGCCTCTTCTCTTTCTTCAAAAGAACTCGAACTCGTCTCCTCTTCGTCTAGTAACTCGCGGCGGGCCTCTACTGAATGCACTCCAAGGACTCCCTCAATTGTCTTGAGAGCTGTAAGCGTCTCCTTATTTGGTACTAGTGCTCCATCTCCGCCTGCCTGAAGCGAGGCCATTTTCCAGCCGAGATCCGCAAGTCCTAATCCTTCTCTATCGACAAGTTCTTGAGACGAATTTTGAATTTGTTGAAGCCAAATCTGGTATTGATTGGCATTAGGTGGATTATCTGGATCCAGCCAAGAGGCAATGATCTTGCGATCTTCTTGGGGTATGTCATCCTGTTGTTCTAACCAGCTCTTCAACTCTGCAAGTTCGGAGTGAGCAAGGACGCCATCTGCCCAAGCTACATAGACCAAGGGCAAAAATGAGATGGCACTGGGAGAAAGACTGGACAACATGGAAGCTTCGTTGATTGGTTCAAAATTCTTCCTATTGAAATGACGTATTAGGGCCACAGGTTTCGACTGATCAACTCGGCTATGAAAATCAAATGGGGCATCAAATGACTTTGTCCTGTCGCGGGATCTTAGAATCGATATCAGTTACGAATGTCCCTAAGGGCAGCTTACGGGGCCGAACTCCTACTGACTTTCAGAAGGAAGCCATGCATCGAGAAAATCAAATGAGATATTTCATTCAGCATGAGGAGCCCTGCTACATCAAGGGTTTCCAAGTTACTCTCTTGAGACTAGATTCTTGAAGCGATTAGAAATGCGATCTCCAAGGATTGCTCGTAGTTGAGCCGTGGGTCAACTTGAGACTTATAGGCGGACTTAAGATCTTCGTCCTTCAATCCTTTTGCACCTCCGGTACATTCCGTGACGTTTTCACCAGTCAGTTCGAAATGTACTCCTCCCAATATAGAATCCATGCTCTCATGAATATCAAAGGACTGATCAATTTCTGAGATGATGTTCTCAAAACGACGCGTCTTGTGTCCCGTACTTGCGAACTCTGTGTTTCCGTGCATGGGATCGCAAATCCATGTCACATTCCGTCCCTCTTTTGCTATGTGCTTGATATAAGTGGGGAGCTCATTCTTAACGCTGCCAGCGCCAAATCGATGTATAAGACTTATTCTTCCCTCCTCATTTTCCGGATTAAGAATATCAAGAATTGTAGAGAGTTCTCCCGTATCCAATCCGGGCCCTACTTTTACTCCAAGAGGATTCTCGATGCCTTTCATGTATTCAACATGGGCGCTATCGGCACTCAAAGTTCGCTTGCCAATCCAGGGCATGTGACAACTCAAGTTATACCATCCCTGTCGACGAGGTACTTTCTGGGTCTGAGCCTGCTCGTAATGAAGATGCAAAGCCTCATGACTCGTATAAATCGTGGCCCGCTGAAGACGTTCGGCCTGTGTGCCGGTGATGGTCTCCATGAATCGAATCGAGTTTTCAATTTCTTGGACTCGATTTCTGTACTCTTCAGCCAATGGTGAATGGTCCACGAAGTCCAGTTCCCATTGATGCGGTTTATGCAAATCAGCGAAACCGGAGTCAAGGAGAGCGCGCATGAAGTTGAGCGTCAAGGCAGCCTTTTCGTAACCTCGAAGAAGAAGATCCGGATTCGGGAATCTGTCTTTTTCCGTAAAGCCATTTCGATTGATCATGTCTCCTCGGAAAGTTGGCAGAGTCACATCTCCCCTAGTCTCCAAATTACTTGACCTTGGTTTTGCATACTGACCAGCAAATCTACCGATTCGAGTAATCGGCTTTTTGGCCCCATGAATAAGTACCAGACTCATCTGCAAAAGGATTTTCACCTTCGCCGTGATTACGTCGCCCCGACAATCATCAAAACTCTCAGAGCAATCACCGCCCTGAAGAACGAAGCGCTCACCCCTTCCGGCTGCTGCTAATTCTTCCTTGAGGGAGTTAACTTCCCAACTTGTGACCAATGGAGGTAAAACCAAAATCTCCTCCAAGACCTCGCCCAGTCTTTTCTGATCGGCATAGATTGGTTGTTGATCAATCTTCTTTTTATTCCAGCTAGAAGGACTCCACTCGGACATGACTCTCTTTTCTTGGGTTAAGGTCGAAGTCGAATAAAAGGCAGTCGTCCTGATTAAGTTTCTATTTCCTTTGATACAAAGACCATTTCCGGTAATAGAACCGCTTCCAGCATGTCTCTGCTCTCTTTATCAGTCGATAATACTGAGCACGAGAATATTTAGGGAGATGGCAGAAATGAAAAATCTAGAATCAGACTATTGTACAATGAAGGACTTGGTCTCTTCGTAGTCGATACCGTTGAATCCTTCGACCTCAAGATTTGAAAAATAGACGCCAGAAGGAAGATTGCTGGTCACAAAATTATAACTGTACCATCTTCCACCGTCCTGAAACTCAGAGATAATTTCTTCAACTTCTCGACCCAAGGAATCAAATATCTTCAGTGTTGCAATTCCGTCTCGCAAAAGAAAATATGCAAGCTTTGTCTGGGTTGTCGAAGGATTGGGAAATGGCTGTTCTAAAATGTAGGAGTCAGCTGGACCTTGTCCAAAAGTAAGAAGCTGATCCATGTTGATCTCAATACCTGGAATCAAGCTATAGTTGTTGTCCCCCGGACAAGAGGTGTTTCCCCAATCTCGATGTCCTGTCAGGTTCTCAGTCTCGACTCTGTAATTCTCAGCCAGATAAGCAAACACAGTGGTAAGGGAATCGAGGGCAGCAGGACTGATAGAATCATTACACGGGTAAGACGTCTCCGCAGGGTGATAACAGCCCAAGAGACAAACACCAATATTACCTGTATTGGCGCCTCCCGCGTGAGCGCCACGAACCAATGCCGGAGGGTCCTCGAACGAAGCATTTGCATTTTGATAAGGTCTTCCTTGATATAGATTCCCCTCCTCGTCGACAACAAAATGATATCCTATATCGCTCCATCCTCTCCCATTTTGATGAAAGTCCTGGATTGCTTTGACCTGAGCCAATCCTTCCGAAAGGTTTTCGGCTCCAAAGCCCGCCGCGTGATGAAAAGTGATGTGGTTGACATTTGGGTTTCCTAATGGACTCGTGTTACCGATAAACCCTTCTGCACCCCACTCCGAGCGAGGGTGTATTCTAGGCGGGTCAATTACTCCCGCGTAGGGAATAGTGGATTGAGAGTTAGAATCGCCATATTGCTCTTCATCCCTTTCACTATCGTTCCTGAAATAGCCCATCAATGAAATACTCACTGCCTCAAATGCCAATCCTTTGAAAGCAATCTCGAAGTCGTATGCGGCAAAGGGCATCGCTCCTCGATAGGAAGCGAGAAAGTCCCCTGAAGTGGCCGACTCGACGACATACATGCTGGACCAATCATCACTGTCTGAGAATCGAATCATAACTTCGTCTAGCTCTTCGACGCTAGTACCTTGAATTATAATTCCGTCATAGTCTACAACGTGCTTTTGAGAACTGAAAACAGCTGAAGGAATGCCCTGAAGAGAAACGGCAGAAATGGTTTCTATGGAAACTGTCGCATCAACCATGTCGGCCGCAAGTTGAGCGAGGGTCTCTTGGCTAGAAGAGAAGAGAGCAAATACTACAAGAACCACACGCAAGGCTGGCTTAGAATTCCATCCCAAGTGTGAACCAATGAGTTTGATCAAGCCGACCGAAATCTGCATATGCATAATCTATTTTCAAACGGACTTGACTGTCTATTCTGAGATTGAGTCCTCCGCCAAAAGTGAATCCTTCCTCTCCGTCCGTCTCGAACATATTTCTGTATCCTCCCCTGAACATGATTAAGTCCCGGAAGGAATACTCAGCACCGGAGTTTATATACTCGCTGTTGTCATTGGGATGCGCAGCGTCGCTAGAAATTACAAGGCGATGATCTGAACTTTGAATCGCGTCCCATGCTAGGCCAACTCGAAATAACAGCGGCAAGGGTTGGCTATCGGCTAAAAATGCAGCATTTACGATATCCACATTTCCAGCATTGCCGGCATCGGGATCTTCACTGAAGATGATATCTCTTCCAGACATTCTCATAGTCGATCCAAAATTCGAGATCGATGATCCAAGTCGTAATTTTCTAAAAGGCGTCGTAAACAAAACCCCCACGTCAAAAGCTACAGCTGATGCCGAGCTATGCCAGATCTGCTCTCTGATATATTTTAGCGATCCTCCCACAGAAAATCGATCGGTAAGGTTGCGCCCATAGGCCAGCTGCAGTGCAAAATCTTGAGTCTTGAAACGTTCTCCCGTTCCCTCCGGCTCTTCAATTGTCCGGACTTGCAAATCACCCGAGTCGAGATAGATCAGTGACACGGCGATGGTCCCCATGCTACCTAGATTCGTCCCGTATGCTACATAGTTGTATTTGATATCGGCCAAGTATTCTGTGTAGGACAATTGGACTTCGCTACCACGAATCCCTGCGATACCGGCCGGATTCCAATAGACGGCCGACAGATCACTGGCTTCCGCGACGAAGGATCCCCCCATCGAGATGGCTCTGGCGCCAACTCCGATTTTTAGAAACTGAGCTGCCGTTGTTCCAACTTTCGTAATAGTCTCGCCTCCTGGCGCATTGTCCTGAGCAACTGCTTGACCAAAGCTCAAGAGCAGTGCCAAGACGATATATGTAAGCTGTCTTCTCACTATTTGATCACCGCAAATTTACCGACGTATTCTCCCTCTGGAGCCTCTACATGAAATATGTAAAGACCATATGCCACGTTCATATTGTCTTTTGTTCGGAGATCCCAAAATGCTTTCCCCTCAGTAAGTGAACCCTGATGCACAATCGTGTCCACCAATTCACCTGCAACCGTGTATATCCGTATGGTGCACTCGGGTGGCACATTCGCGAAGTACATTCTTCTCTCTCCGCGTTGCGTCCTTGAAATCGGATTCCTCGGTTCAATCTCGTTTGTAGCGACATATGGATTTGGGACCGCGTATACGTTTGAAAGACCCTCTCGAATTGCGTCAGAATCTGAAGCGGCTCCGCTTGTCGTTAAGAGAAAGGAATCATTTCCCGTGAAGGGTTTGTCTGTCTTTATAAAGAAGACATCTCCCGCGCCGGGTCTTGCTCCAACATCGCCAAGATTTATTTCCCAAGTCGCTGATTGAACACCGTCTAAATCCTCGACAAAAATCAAAGATTCGTCTACGTCCCAGACGCCATTTCTATTGAGATCAGGAACGAAGACAGTGATCTCTTGATTGGCTTTTGAAATATTAATTACTCTGAACGGAATTGGGAGGTTAGAGGAAATACTTGTCCCTACATTTTCACTAGAGAACACGATTTCGTAATCACTTGGATAGGGTGTTCTGTTTGGCCCTGCGCTGGCAGGTCGAACTTCAAATGGAATATCTTTGCCACCTGCTGACCAACCCGTTTCGGCATCGTTAATCTGTAGGCGGTCATCCCGTAAGCGAAGGTGAATACCATCAAATACGATGTTTGCCTCTTCATTTTGGACGTACTGACTAGCAACAATAGGGCGGTACTTGAAAATGGCTGTCAATTCTTCTCCATTTATGTCGGCGATCAATTCGAGCGATCCTGGACTAGGATTAAGCTGATAGTCTGAGCCATTGGTCAAAGGAGTTCCATTCGCCCGTACAAGGGAAAATGTGTCGGGATCGATGTTCCGGTATCCAAGACCCGTAGCTTTGCCTGCACCCCCACCAATGAAGCTGATCATTTTTGTTTGATCATCGATGACGTCGTAGGAAATAACACTTTCCGTACTTTCCATAAAATCGATACGATACTTTCCTCCAGTCGGAACGTCCAAGGGATTTAATAATTCGGCAACAACTTCCCCAGTAGCGAGACCACTTAGTTGCTCAACCATTTTATCCGGACTGACATAACCCGTTGGTTTCGGTCCTGGCACCACGCTTGCCGTATTTTTGTCATAAATGTAGCTATCTGTGACTGGGTTGTAGGTGATCGTTTTACTTGTCTCGGTTGGGGCAATACCGTCGACGAAATCATCCAAACCACCAGGTGCAAATCCGCGGTCATAGGCAGCTACAGTGTAGTAATAGGTCTGACCGTTCCTGACATTATTGGAATCTACATAGGTATGGAACAAGCCGGTATCATCTCCCAAGTCGTAGGACACGCCACGTTTTGGATAGGCGATTGGTGATGGACCAGTTATGCCATTAGCCTTATCAAATTTCGCCTCGACTCCCACAAATGATTTCAATGGTGAGAAAAGAAAAGCCGATCCGTTTATGTCGGTGATGGTTTGCTGATCAGCGAATTCATTGTCGACAGATCTGTAGATAGCGTAGCCTTCAAAGTCTTGCTCCCGTGAAAGAGGATCAACGGAAGCCTCAGCAACATCATCCCAATACAAAGTGACCTTCTTGTCTCCTGGGACAGCTGTCAAAGATGGCTTGGCGGGTGGCTTGGCGAATCGATAGCCCACATCAAATATCTGCTGAACAGTCTCCGCGTTAAGTGTCAAATCCTCGAGGCTCTCTCCAACAATCAAAGCAATCGAAAATCGCTTAGTCTCTCCAGCTCTCAAGGGGAATGATCCTGAACCGTATAAGAAGACATAGTCGCCGGGATCTTCTGGAATATTGTCGAACCTACCTGGCTGAACGAACTGCCAAACTCTCTCGTCATTTGATATTCTATTTCCGCCAAAAGGAGGTGCTGTAAATGAAGTCAAACCGATCATGTCGCTTTCATCGATATCGGTAAACTCAAAATTTGGTTCTCCAGGACGAGTGATGTCAAAAGGATCTCCAGATGTCGGGAAGCCATCTCCTTCTCCGGCGTCTCCTGTTCCAGCTACGCCATCTTCGCCAACGTCATCGGTTTCCGCATCCCAATCTCCATCATTGTCAATGCCATCTGTCCACGATTCATCGATATAGCCATCAGCGTCGTTGTCGATACCGTCTCCAGGATAAGCTTGACCATTTATCACCTCGTTACCAAGGCCCGGGCTCTCTAAAAACTTGTAACCAAAGTATCCAGGCCGTTTTCCCGCGACGTCAGATCTTCCATCAGCGTCAAAAGCGAAAACCATATTGAGCTCTTGATCAAAAAAGGCGAGGTCATCAAACCAGTCGCCTGGGCCTCCAATGTGTGGATCTCCCCACATACCAAAGGTCACCTTGTCTAAATCCTTTTCGCTTTTATTCGAAATCTTGTAAACGAGGAAAATGGCATCTTCAGCAAGAGGGTTGCTCCACTGGTAAAGCCTCGTTTCGACCTCTAAACCCATTCCCCTGATTGTGCTATCACTTTCGAAAGGTTCATAAGCAAATTCAGCGTTGGCGTAGTCGTTCATGAAGAACATGCCCTCTTTGTCCGCATTTGATGAACCCTGCTGCAAGGCTCCCGGCCAAACATATTCCTTAATGTTCTCATTGTACCAAGAGTCTGGCCATGAATCGGGTTTGCCATCTAGATTTGCATCTATAGCGTCGCTCGTTGGAATTTTATCCGATGTAGGTTCGACCACTTCAATTCCCTCAAATCCACCGACCGGTTCTGCACAGGGAATGGGTTGCCATCCCCAAAAGGTCGAGTTGTCGGGCGAGACTTCGCCTCCATTGGAGACGATTCCATCTGATACGATGTGCATGACCCAAACTGGATCGCCATTTTCATCAGGCCAGGGGTTTCCATCCGCATCCGTTCTCAATACCGACTGTGGATCTTTGTGGCCTTCGTCGATAATTTCGGCGGCTACGAAAGGACCAAACTCATAGCCGTAGCCGAGGCCGTTCCAAACAATATCAGTGATCGTATTTCCTGGAGCCGATATTGAACCAAAGTTGAAAATCTGACTTGTGATCTTGTTACCATTCATCAACACATCTCGTCGAGATGCAAAGTCGGCGCAATCAATTCTACTTGATGCGGTCCGGAATGGTTGTGCGGCTTGATCGCTCGTCCAATCAACAATCTTTCTCGTGTCCCAGCCTTTCTCTCTCAGCTGGACTTGAGCACTTGCTAAGGAAGCGGTCGCAAAAATTAGCAAAACTGCTAATAAAAAAGCGGGTTGCGGTGTGCGGTGTGCCGTAGGAGGTAAAACCAATTTCGGCGATCTCTCCCTACGGCCAGCAGCCAACGGCCAAGGGCTAGCCGAGCATCCCAATTCAAATAAAGTTTTCGTAATTCTTCTCATTAAAATGCCAGTGTCACTCCAAGTCTAACTTCACGAGGGGCTGAATAATATTGTGGTCTTGATTCATATTGATCAAGAGTCTTGATTCCAGGAAAACCATAGTAGGATTGCCACGTCGCGTGCAAATTTCGCTGCTCACTCAGGGAGTAGTCAGCACTTCCCGTGTCATCAAAGACGAAACGTTCATTTAGAATATTGAAGACGTTGAAAACCTTTGCGAAGAAGCGAACATCCAATCCCTTTAGATTGAGATCTTTGAACAAACGAGCATTGAGTCCACTCTGAATCGGCTTCCGTCCTTGGTTAGGAAGTTGATCGATATTTTGATCCAGAATTAGAGGCGTGTAAGGGTAGCCGGTCGAGAAATTACCAATGAAGGAAACGCCCCAGTTTCCGGGCCTAGCAATAGAGACCGTCGTCGAGATAATGTGCCTCTGATCAAAGCCAAGAGGAACGACCTCAAGCTCGTTTTCACGCCCACTCAAGAAGTTGAAAAAGAATGCATCCGAATCCGTATTGTTGCCTTCAGCGATTTGAAAGGTATAATCTACATTGGCAGACAGAAGCCCACCCTGGGATCTCCTCTTCGTCAAAGCAAAAGTCACTCCTTTGACGTTGGCATAGTCCCTGTTGAGATAGATTAAGTATCGATCTTCGCCTGCGATAGTCGAATGCCTAATTTGCTGAAGGGCTAGGTAATCACGAATATCTTTGAAGTAGGCCGTTACATCAAAAGCCAACAAATCTCCAACTTGCTGCTGAAGCCCGATCTCGTATTGGATGGTTCGCTCGGGCCGTAGGTTCGAATTACCGAATGTTGGCGCATTCCCAACTGGAAATTCAAACTCAGGATTGATGTACATATTTCTCAGGGTCGGCATCTGTGCAAAATGGCCGTATGAGAAGTGGATGATTCCTCTATCTGTGATCGGGAATGAAACGCCAAGTCGAGGCATGTAAATATTCTTAACTGTTGACTCAGCCGTCTCCGCTTGCGGATCTAGAAGGTCCGGGATATATCTGCCATTAGGATCAAAGCGCTCATATCGGAATCCTGCATTGATAATGAAATCATCGAATTCCAATTTGTCCTGTAGATAGGCGGAGAACTCAGTAACTTTCTGGTTCTCGTATTTGTCATGAGCCGGACTATCTAAATCCGGGACAGTGGGTTCCTGATATCGATTTCCATCAAAAAGAACTACGAAGTTTTCGCGATCCAGATTGTGTACCTGCAATTCGAGTCCTGCCTTCATCTCATGAATCAAGCCAGCCTGGCGCGTGGCATCGATCTTTGTTCGTAAGGACTTCGCATTCTCGTAAACGTGACCTTTTTGATTTCCACCAAAATTGAAGTTGAGACCTGGGAAACCAAGAATCGCTCCAGTTGAAACGTATCGTGGGTCTGTTGGGTCTTCATATAGAAAGGACTTAAAGTCATTGTCGGCGTATGAGAATCGAGCCGTGTAGAACATCCTGTCACTCAGGGTATGCGTCCAGTGAATGGAGTGGTTGTAACTCCTGTCCTTAATTTCGGCTACACCATCAGGATTGAATCGATAGGCGAAAGAAAACGGAGTCCTAACCGTCCCATCACGTAAGAAGGAATACTCGAGCTTTCCACCCCTCATTGGTCTCGTTGTCAACTTCGCGAGGAAGTTGTGGCTAGTGGAAGGATTCATAGCAACAGTTTCAGGACTCAATGATTCTGGATCGACCTGATCTGAAGGGACTCCTTGAATTTCGTAATACCACGGCGTGACATTGAAATTAGCCGAGTCTGAGGGAAGATGTAGACGCTGACCATATATATGACCGTCATCCTTGTCCTGCCT
Organism: Rhodothermales bacterium; assembly: GCA_965250215.1. Classification (GTDB taxonomy): domain Bacteria; phylum Bacteroidota; class Rhodothermia; order Rhodothermales; family DATKEJ01; genus CBDFNN01. Next base: position 3,118,614 of record CBDFNN010000004.1, read on the forward strand.
ACCTGAGACGAAAAATCGAATATTTCTAAAGATGGGCAAGGCGCCACTGAGAGTTGCTTCAAGTGTTCTAACATTAACTCCAAAACCCGAAGGCTTGAGGAACAAGTCTCGTGTCGAGGAGCCGGATACATTGTCACCACCATAGATGCTGACAGACCCGTGCAAGTCAGGTGAGCCCTCTTTTGTAACGAGGTTTACGATTCCGGACATCGCCCGCCCAAACTCTGCATTGAAAGCTCCCGATATTACCGTCATTTCCTGGATCGCTTCGGTTGAAACTCCGGTGGCCAGTCCGTTCGTGTTGAAGGGATTCCCAACTGAAAGTCCGTCGACGAGGTATGAAATCTCGTTGCTCCTTCCTCCTCGTATATGAATCTCACCTCCCGCTCCTTGATTAACTCCTGCTTGCGTGGCGAGAACTCCGAAAAAGGACTCGACTGGTAGAATAGCAATCTCTTCAGAAACGACTGTCTTGCTAGATGCTGTTAGATCTTTCTGAATGAGTGGGCGCTCGGCCTGAACGACTATTTCTTGGCCCTGAATCACTTCTTCCTGAAGCTTTACATTAATCCGTGTTGTCTGACCGGTACTTGCACGAACCCCAGCAATCCGCTGTGTCCCAAAACCTACATAGGTAAAGACAAGTGTGTAGGTATCGGGTCTTACATTTAGAATAATGTAGTTGCCGTCGACATCTGTAATAGCACCTTGCTGCAACCCCTCTAAAGCTACGTTTACCCCGGGAAGGCCATCTCCATTTCCGGCATCAGTAACACGACCAGCGATTTTGCCCTGTGCCGCAGCTATTTCGGGCAGCAACAAAAGCGTGAATACGAAAAAGAGCTTTGCGAATTTTATCAAGGTCTGTCTTTTTGCTGTTCTAGTTAAAGTTCTCTTTAAGGGCTCTGTTGTGACTTACAAATATACATGAATGCTAACCTATATACTTCACGAAAATACTGCTCAAAAGATGCCTGAAAAACGACAGGATATAAAAAAAGGGAGGGCAATAACTGCCCTCCCTTTCGTCATCAAGTAAATAGACTACTTGATTAAGACCATGGTCTTCGTTTGTCTAAAGTTTCCGTACTCAAGACTATAGATATAAGTACCACTGGCAACAGAATTTCCAGCACTGTCCTTACCATTCCATGTGGCTTCGTAAGTACCAGCCGCTGTGTGCTTACTATCTACCAAGTTTCTAACCAGTCGACCTGAAACATCAAAGATATTTACACTAACCGTCTTATCGATAGGTAGCGTGTACTTGAAGTTCGTGGACGGATTGAATGGATTGGGATAGTTGCTAGACAATACATAGTCCGAAGGAAGGATGATATCCTCGATAGCGACCTTAAGTCCATCGCTTGAGACGATCGAAAGGAAAATTCGATTGTCGTATGCAGTAGAACTAGTGGTGGTTCGAGTATACGTGGAGTCAGTAGGCTCAAAGTTCTCTACGCTTTCCGTGGTATAATCATTTACTCCTTGGAAAGCCACGGCCAAAGACCTAAATCCATTTCCGTCGACGTCTCCTAGGTATGCCAATTTAGAAACAAATTCCGGATTACCGTCTGTTCCCGATGTTTGGCTTTCGATTCTAGTCCCCATATCGACTCCCGAAGAGTCTCTCACTATCGTATTGAAACTTGTCGCCGATCTTGGAAAAACGATAGAATCACTTTCCCAACTCGCCGAGTCTTCTGGATCCGCGCCTACCAATTCATTGATCGTTACCGTGACTCCTTCCGAGCCAGAATTAAAGTTTTCTACACCAAATGCTGGTCCGGTTCCAATGACCTCCATGAGACCATCACCGTCTAAATCACCAATTGTTGATCCAAGTCCCGAGCAATTTTCAATTACATCGAAAGCCACATTATCAACCGTGACCTCTTGGACGTTTTCTCCATCTTCGTAATTCACAACAGTACACGAAGTACTTAGGTATTTGGGACAAACTACTTCGTCTCGTCCATCGTTATCAATGTCACCTGCCGAGCAACCAAACAGCGCAACTTCATCCGCTGCAGAGGCCTGTAGAAAGGCGTTGGCAGCACCGTCAACAGGTGCCTCATAGCTATCAACTCCGGTAACCCACGCATTAGTGAAGTTGTAGTTATTCCAAGATGTCATGACAATATTCTGACTTCCGTCGCCATCAAGATCGGCAACAGTCATTCCATATGGACTGCCCCCACCTCGGCTCACCGGATCATCACCAATATTTCTTGATGTCCAGCTAGCCTCCAATTGGAATACTTCAAAGCCAGAACCGATATCGCCAGTAACACCGACAATGTCCCAGCGGTCAAAGGCGCCATTTGATCCATTATTTCCAAAAAGCAATTCGTCGAATCCATCGCCATCAATATCTGTGACAGTCAATTGCTCTGCTCTCCAGCGATCGTGAATCTGTGTACCATAATCCCACACAACTGGATCAGCAAAGCTGTTGTCTCCATTGCTTTCAATCACGAACAATCCCGGAGCATAAGTTGTCGTATCAACCAATGACCGGCCACCGAGGAAAATAATCTCTCCGTTTCCGTCTCCATCCATATCGCCTGCAGCCATTCCTCTCATGTTGTTAGATGAATTCGTCGAATCATAGGCCACGGTGGAATAGATCAATTCCCAAGTACCTACGCCTGTATTCTCAACGACGTGGGCGCGGCCACCTCGTGTATAGTCATTAACTATAACCTCCATTTTCCCATCACCGTCAAGATCAACTGGTCCAATAACAGTTCTAGCTCCAGAGTGGACGCCGGCGGAGTATGGTGCCGCAAAGGAGGAATCAGGAGCCAAATTTAAGTCCAGCTCAGAAGTCTGCCCAAGTACACTTCCACTAAAGAAGAGGAAGGAGAAGGCAAATAGTGTTGTAAATCGTTTCATTCGTATATCGACAGGTTTATTATTTTAGGAACGGATTCGGACCATCGTAGGGTAGCTCGACAGGCCGAGCCCACAATATAGCAGATGTGCGGCTATTTCTTCAATAAGATTCTAGTTTTTTAGTCCAGATAATCAAATACGCGCAGGGTCTATGTTATAATGACAATTAATTCCTTTGAAGCTTCCAAATCAATTAACAGTTGTTATGACAACTATCTCGTGATTATATTAGCCAGTCATCTACAATTGATCAAACGAAACATATGATTCCAAGCACTCCTACTGGAACTACTCTAAATTGCAAAGGCTGGCACCAAGAGGCTGCGTTGAGAATGTTGCTCAACAATCTCGATCCTCAAGTCGCAGAGGACCGAGACAATTTGATCGTTTATGGCGGAGGTGGAAAGGCGGCGAGGGACCACGAATCACTTGCCAAAATCGTCTCTACTCTGAAACGTTTAGAGAATGACGAAACCCTTCTGGTTCAAAGCGGAAAACCAGTTGGAGTATTTCGCACTCATGAAGAGGCTCCCAGAGTGCTGATCGCTAATGCGCATCTCGTCCCAAAGTGGGCAAACATTGATGAGTTCAGAAGACTGGACGCTCTAGGCCTGACCATGTACGGACAGATGACCGCTGGATCGTGGATATATATAGGTACCCAAGGAATCTTGCAGGGAACCTATGAGACTTTTGCTGAATGCGCTCGTCAGCATTTTGACGGCAATCTCTCCGGAAAATTAATCGTTACTGGTGGGCTTGGCGGAATGGGTGGAGCGCAACCACTCGCGGCTACTATGAATGGAGCCACCTGTCTCGGCGTAGACGTTGATCCGACCAGAATTCAAAAGAGAATCGATACAGGTTACTGTGACAAAATCAGCTATGACTTAGATGAGTCTTTAGTTTTATTGAGTGATGCCCAATCAAAAGGCGAAGCCTTATCGGTCGGGCTTGTGGCGAATATCGCCGATGTTCTACCTGAGCTTGTTCGCCGAGATATCGTTCCGGATATTTTGACTGATCAGACCTCGGCCCACGATCTAAGACTTGGCTACCTCCCAGTCGGCTATGATCCACAAACGGCATCAGTCTTTAGAGAAGAGGATCCAAAAGGCTATGAGAGTGCGGTTCTTGATTCGATGACGATCCATGTACAAGCGATGCTTGACTTGAAAAGCAAAGGGGCCATTACCTTCGACTACGGCAACAATCTAAGAGGTCAAGTCAAAGATAATCGGGGCATGTCCGAGGCCTTCGACATTCCAGGCTTTGTACCAGAATATATCCGCCCTCTCTTCTGTAAAGGTTCAGGGCCGTTTCGCTGGGCCGCTCTATCCGGAAACCCACAAGATATAGCCGTAACCGACGCCGAAATCCTGAAGACCTTTCCGCAGAATGAAAGTCTGGCGAGATGGATTCAAAAGGCACAAGAGAAGGTTCACTTCCAAGGAGTTCCTGCCAGAATTTGCTGGTTGGAATATGGTGAGCGAGCCGAAATGGGTGCTCGCTTCAATTGGTTAGTGAAGAAGGGAAAAGTCGACGCTCCCTTGGTAATCGGCAGAGACCACTTAGACACCGGATCAGTCGCATCGCCTAATAGAGAGACGGAAGCGATGAAGGATGGCTCAGATGCAATAGCAGATTGGCCACTATTGAATGCTTTATTGAACACGGCTTGCGGCGCCTCGTGGGTTTCTCTCCATCACGGGGGTGGAGTCGGAATTGGTTACTCAATCCACTCTGGTATGGTATCGGTCGCAGATGGAACAGAGATGGCCGATCGAAGACTGCAACGAGTCCTAACCGCGGACCCAGGTTCAGGTGTCATGCGCCACGCCGATGCGGGATATGACCTCGCGATTGAGACGGCGAAGGAGAGAGGAGTTGATATGCCGATGATAAACGGATAAGACGAAATTCCGAATATCCGATGGTCCAAATTATAACACAAAATAATTGACTGACCACACTTGCATTTTTTAGTTCACACGCAACTCCATCTCTATATTTAAGCCGAGTATCAGAATTCGGAAATTCGGATTATCAGATATTCGAACAATCGCTTCTCAAAACATGAATCTATCAATAGAGAATCTCTACTCGGACTTAGAGAAATCCCTTTCAGCTTCCCGGCTCGACCTATCTCCTCTTCGATCTTCACGGGCAATCGTCGAGGCTGCTGCTGAATCAGATAAAAGTCACTACGGAATCAACACAGGATTCGGAATCCTTGCTCAAACAAAAATCCCCGCTGAGGATGTGTTGCGATTGCAACGGAATATTCTCCTTAGTCATTCCGTGGGAATGGGCGAAGCGATGCCCCCAGCCATCACCCGTTTAATGCTACAATTGAAAGTCCACTCTCTGAGTTTGGGCTATTCTGGCATATCGCTTCCAGTTTTTCAAAGATTGCTAGATATTGATGGTCACGGTCTAACACCCTGGGTTCCTAGCAAGGGAAGCGTTGGTGCTTCTGGAGACCTAGCTCCACTTGCACACATGTCGCTACCAATTATTGGAGAAGGCACATTCTGGTCCGAACTAGACCAACAAACGCCTGCAAAACTGGTCCTGCAAAAGCTCGGCTGGGATCCTGTTCAACTTGGAGCAAAAGACGGTTTGGCTTTGATCAACGGGACACAGTTTATGGCAGCCTATGGTGCATTTGTCCTTCACCGTTGCATGAGCATTTTGAGGATTGCAGATATCCTCGGTGGGATGAGTCTTGAGGCGTTGCAAGGATCTTCAAAACCATTCGATCCCCGCGTTCACGAAATCCGCCCTCATCCTGGACAGAATGCAGTCGCTAAAAATCTAAGAACTCTTTTGGAAGGTAGCGAGATTCTCGAAAGCCACAGAGATTGTGGAAAGGTTCAAGATCCCTACTGCCTTCGATGTATACCGCAGGTTCATGGCGCTAGTCGTGATGCTATTCGTCATGCTACAGAGGTTTTCGATATCGAGATAAACTCTGTCACCGACAACCCCCTTATTTTTGAGAACGGCGACATCATAAGTGGTGGCAATTTCCACGGCCAACCCCTAGCTCTTGCGATGGACTATACAGCTATCGCCCTTGCCGAACTTGCCTCCATATCAGAGCGACGGACCTATCTTCTTCTGGAAGGTCACGACGGACTCCCAAAGTTATTGATGCAGGACACTGGGGTAAATAGCGGTTTCATGATGCCTCAATACACTGCCGCCGCTCTCGTTTCCGAGAACAAAATTCTTTGCCACCCGGCGTCAGTGGATTCGATTCCGACGAGTCTAGGCCAAGAAGACCATGTCAGCATGGGCAGCATCTCGGCAACAAAGTTGTTGAAGGTTCTTGAAAACGTCGAGAATGTTCTTGCGATCGAACTCTTCACCGCCGCACAAGCCTTAGACTACAGAAAACCACTAAAGTCTGGACGATTAATTGAATCTGCACATCAAATCGTGCGTGAACGAGTTGGACATATCGAAAGTGACGAATACCTTCTTGCTGATTTGAGCCGATGTGTTGATCTCGTCCGCGGTTCCTACTTTCTCCCACATCTTGACCCTGATAACCAACTCGAATAATGCCTGTACTGCGAAACATTGGATTTCTAGCGCGCTGCCTAGATGAGGGTAGACAAGGTGAAATCCAAGAATTGCGCAACGCGGCATTAGTTTGGGAGCAAGGAGAGTTTGTCTGGATTGGGGAAGACAACGACCTCCCTGAGGAGCACAATAAAAAAGATACTTGGGATGCTGCTGGACGCTTAGTTGTGCCAGGACTGATTGATTGCCACACCCACCTCGCTTTTGGTGGATGGCGAGCAGACGAGTTTAGGCGAAAACTGGAAGGCGAGGACTATCAGTCGATCGCTGCATCAGGTGGAGGCATTCGGAAGACCGTAGAACAAACTCGGAGAAGTACTCAGGAGCAGCTCGTTGAAAAATGCCGCTTCTTTCTTGACGAAATGTCAGCGTTAGGAGTAACAACGGTCGAGTGTAAAAGTGGATATGGACTCAATGGCCCAGATGAACTCAAGCAGCTAAGGGTTTACTCCCATCTTCAACGAACTCACAAAGTAAGGCTTGTCCCGACTTTCTTAGCCCATATGATTCCTGATGAGTACAACCACAAACGAGCTGCCTACGGCGTGAGTTTGGGATCGACCGTTCTGCCTCTTATCAACAGTGAACGACTCGCTCGTTTTGTCGACATTTTTATTGACGATCATGCATTTAATAATGATGAGGCCGAGTACATCGCCAAGCATGCGGCAAAGAATGGACTCAAACTAAAATTACATGTTGACCAGTTCAAAGACGACGGTGGCGGAGCATTAGCCGCTAAGCTTGGCGCGACCTCTGCGGACCATCTTGAGCATGTAAGTGATGAAGGCATTCAAAAAATGGCCGAGGCCGGAACGGTCGCTGTCAGTTTATCGATGTCTGAATTCTTCCTAGATCAGCCTCCAATGCCCGCAAGAAAATTCATTGATGCAGGTGTCCCCCTGGCAATCGCTACAGATTTCAATCCAGGATCGGCACCTAGCTACCATCTTCCTCTGGCCATGTTGTTGGCCTGCCGAAGACAAGGAATTACTCCCCAAGAGGCACTAAAAGCTGTGACCTTGAACGCCGCTAAAGCGCTAGCACTCGGCGGGGAAATCGGATCAATCGAAGAGGGCAAATCGGCAGACTTCGTAGTGATCGATTCTCCAGATGTTGATCACTGGATCTATCAATTCCGCGCGAACCCTGCTTTAATGACGGTGGGCCGTGGCGAGCTTCTCTACCACCAGGAGTAGTTATACGTAGTTCGTTATGCGTTTTGCGTAACGATTGGCGGGACCTCCCAAACTGACTCCTTCCTCCGCTAAACATCCCATCACGCACAACTCAAAACGCATCACTTCTCATAGGCCACTTCACCTCCGATCATGGTCAACACGACCTTTGTATCGCGAATCTTCTCTGGGGTGACTTCAAATAGGTTCTGATCCAAGATTACCAAGTCGGCCATTTTCCCAACCTGAAGAGATCCCTTTATATCCTCATCAAATCCAGCATAGGCCCCACCCATGGTGTAGGCACGAACAGCCTGCTCGACAGAGATCTTCTGCTCTGGCACCCAGCCATCCGGGTTCTTCCCGTCGATAGTCGCTCTAGTCACGGCCGCATAGATTCCCTCAATTGCCGATGGAGGCGCTACAAACCAGTCACTACCAAAAGCGACAGTAGCACCCGCATCCAGCATCGACTTAAAGGCATAACTCGTCTTTATCCGCTCGGATCCAATGACTGTCTCCGCCCATCTCCCATCATCGATGGCGTGATAGGGTTGCATACTTGCGACGACACCTAGCTCTTTAAACCGACTAAAGTCTCTTGGGTCAATGTGCTGTGCATGTTCGATTCGAAATCTCCTATCCTTTTCTCCCCCCTCCGTGAGAACACGTTCGTAAATATTCAGAATCGCATTGATGGCCTTGTCTCCGATGGCATGGATCAAGGGTTGAACATTTCTTTCGTCTGCTCCCTTAATCCAATCGTAAAGTTGCTCTTCCGAATTGACGAACACTCCAAAGTCGTCCGGTGCATCTGTAAATGAATCATAGAAAGCCGCTGAGTGAGACCCGAGTGACCCGTCAACATATCCTTTGATGGCCCCAATCTTTAGCCAAGCATCAGATACCTCCCCTCCTTCGATTTCAGCAGCGACATCTTCCCAATGATTAATATGTTGCGTCACATACGACCTGACTTTCAACAAGCCCCGCTTCCGAGCTTCCTTGAAGACATCGAGATCCGAAGCTGAGCCTCCAAAATTCCTATTGTCAGGCTCCGACATATGATGGATCGTTGTCGTGCCATTGGAAACGATGTAGTCCATCGCAGCCTGAAGTGACTTGAGCTGCTGATCCATAGAGGGTGAAGGGATGTGATCGAAAATCAATCCCATCGCATTGTCTTTGAAAATACCGGCAGGTCGACCATCAGAATATCTTGAGACGAATCCACCATCTACATCTTCCACCTCGTCACTGACCCCAGCTATATCGAAAGCCGCCTGGTTTGCCAATCCCATGTGACCATCTAATCGAGTCACCCATACCGGATTGTTTGGTGTCAGCTCATCGATCCAGTCTCTCTGTGGCAATTCCCCACCCCACAAAGAGTGATCCCAATCACCGCCAATAATCCACTCTCCAGGACTGAGAGTCTTGGTATACTCCCCTATCCTCCTAGCAAATTCCTCCGGTGTTGCGGCATCTCGCAATTTAACCGAAGCTAGTCGCTCTCCACCCATGATGGTGTGAACATGAGCATCTATGAATCCTGGCAACACTAGCCGACCTTTGCCATCAATTACATTTCCTCCGCTTTCGATAAAGAAATCAACGTCATCGGCCACTGCAAGTATTCGATCTCCTCCAATAACGATAGCGGAGGCCCATGGATTATCACCGTTTCCGGTCCAGATTTTGGCATTGTTTATGATGGTATAGGCACTGTCCTCAGTGCTACTACAACCTGATAGAGCGATTACGAATAGTAATGCTACTGTGGAAAGTCTATTCATTCTTGGTACAATCTGAGATGCGAAATAGTGCTTGTGTGAATGCTCTGAAATACTGAGCTTGTCTTTCAGAACGATAGCCATCGAGGCTGGGTTTAAGAATACAAAGAGGAGGTGGAGACAACAAACTTTCGATTTTGAATCTCCTCAAAATGAAAAAGATGAAATCAAAAATTAGCGACTATCTAGGACGAGGCGCTGGCCCCGTGAAAATTGCACTCCTGGGATTTCCCACCGACGAGGGTGTGGAAAGGAACGGAGGTCGACCAGGTGCTAAGGATGCACCAAAGGTCATCCGCGAAGCCCTGCTGAAAATGACCCCTGATCCTCGACAAAAAAGAGCTATTTGGCTAGATGTCCGAGACGAAGGAGACATTGAAATTAGCGGAGGGCTTGAAGAGGCTCAAAAAAGACTCGGAGCCAAGGTGGGCGCATTGATCAAGAAAGACATTATCCCCATCGTAATCGGTGGTGGCCACGAAACGGCCTACGGCAACTTTCTTGGTTTCGTTGAGGCTGGCGAAGATGTTTCAGTCATCAATATCGATGCCCATCCTGATGTAAGAGAGCTAGTTGGCGGAAAGGGTCATTCGGGTTCTCCATTCAGACAAATACTTGAGCATGAATCCGGTCGTTGCAAAGCCTACCAAGTAATCGGACTAGAGGGGCACTCTGTTGCAAAAGAGCACTTGGAATATCTCGTGGCGAAAAATTGCCATTTGGTTTGGAGAGACGAAATTGAAGTAGATTCAGTCCTCGAGGCAGAGACATCTGTGATGTTAAGCCTCGATCTCGATGCACTTGATCAAGCAAGTGCGCCTGGAGTTTCCGCGCCGAATCCACGCGGCCTTGATATTGAACAATGGCTGGGCCTGATCCAGATCGCAATCTTAAGTGGAAAGGTAAAGTCGATCGACATCGTCGAATGCAATCCGAAATATGACCGTGATGGTCAGACTGCGAAATTGGCAGCACACACAATCTGGACCATTATTGAACGACTCTCCTTGCTTTAGGCTGGAGGTTTTCTGAACGAGCAACTCAAAACGAGGAAGGTCCTTCTTTACCACGCCATTCTTTTGCAGAGAGCAGTCATAATTCGAGAGAACAAGTCATCTTTGTTCGCATTCTGGGGTTTCAACTTGGCTCGCACGCAATTCGGTAGATGAACTAACTGTTGACGTAGGCCGTCAGCTGCTCTATCGTGAATCGTTGCTCTTCGATGATGGCCCGAACCAGATCGCCGATCGAAACCACGCCCACCAGTTTTTCATCTTCCATAACTGGAAGATGTCGAATCCGTTTCTCGGTCATCAAAGCAAGACATCTCTCAACCTGATCGCGTGGATCAACTGAAATGACCTTGCTCGTCATAATATTACTTACTGGGGTAGACTGCGAAGCACGGCCTTTAAGAATGACCTGCCGAGCGTAGTCTCTTTCGGACATCACTCCCACAAGTCGATGGTCGTCGACGACCATTAGCGCGCCGATTCCCTTCTCTGCCATCAGACGGATAGCATTGTAGACGCTTTCGTCTGACCTTACCGACCAAACTAGATCTCCCTTGCTTTTTAAAAGACTCTTAATTGTACTCATTGTCCTCCTCGTGCTTGTGAAACCAGGTTAGGGACGGCCGAATGTAACAGCGCCAGATCTATTTATAGACATTTGCTGGGACAAGAACAAGTCCGTGTGCCCAGTCGCTTGTTGGAAATAGCCGCTCGCACAAAATGGCCTTGCATACTCAAGACAAAATCTATGATGCCAAAAATGAAGCTAGATGTCGAGTCGCTTCCTCATCGAGTTAATATGCGCTACATGGTGCAACGAGTGCCACTCATACAATTGGAGGACGTAATCGTAGCTGTGTTCTCCCCAGTCAGGATGAATGAACATCTTGTCGAATTCAGAATCGTCGAGCGACCTCAACATAACCACCAGGCGCTGATGTATACCTTCGAGAATCAAGAGACTTGGAGCTAAAGGCCCTTCCTTGGCATCTTTCAGCTCGGCCCAGCCATCTTGATCGTAGGTTCTAAGTAAGGGCTTGTCTTCTGTCAATGGCCTGCGAAATCTACTCACGGCGTTCATGTGAGAGTCGGCGATATGATGCACCAATTGCCTAACGGTCCATCCTTCAGGCCGATAAGGAGTATCCAATTGCTCTGTCCGAAGTCCTTCTAAAGCTTTTCTGAGATTGAGCGGTAGATCTGCCAGAACCTGAATGGCCTCTGCTCTTTCTTCTGGAGTCAGTACGGGTTTAGGTTTCGGTCGTCCGACTGGGTAGGATAGGTCGATTGTCATCTTAAATGGGCTTTTGTTGAGTTCCATTTAATATAGCACAGCGGGACATGCAACTTCGGAATTCTGCACGGTGCTACTACCTAAAACAAATGAATTAAAGAACCAAATTCTAAGGAATGCTCTTACAGCTTGTGCCTCCTTTGGCAATCAAAACCGCCTTTACTCATCTCCCAAAACTTAAGACCCTAAACCGAAAAAGACTCTCCACAAGCACAGGTCCGACTCGCCTGGGGATTTTCGAAATGAAAGCCTTTACCATCGAAGCCATCCGAAAAATCCAAAGTTGTCCCGACGAGATAGAGATAGCTCTTCAAATCCATCGCCACTGTTATATCGTCGACCTTGAAAATCCGATCTTTCTCCTGTTCGACTGTATCCCAGCCAAGATCATAAGTTAATCCGGAGCATCCCCCACTGACAACGCCAACTCGTAGCATCGTCTCCTTAAAATTGATGCTTGCCTGCTCTGCAGTGGCTTTTAATTTCGCCAGTGCGCTGTCTGTAATTTGTATTCCTTGTTCCATGCCGTATTTGTGACAAAATTTCAGATAGTGTTACCCATTCCTGGGTCGCCTCGTTCCTCGAATGCGCCTACATATATGGTATATTCCGGAAAACGGAACACGGAACACGGAACACGCTCTCCGCAATTACTCTACTTCTACACACCGTGTAGGGAACGCCCCTACACGACCCTAGTTTTATATGCTCGCTCCAATTGGCATTTTTGACCAGATTCCCTGTAACCTCGGTCATTGAAGCGCCACTAAAGACGGAATAAAACACTATTAATGCCCTACACAGAAGCCGAATTAGCACAAGATTTAGAAGGACGTGAGTACGAGCATGGCTTTGTCACGGATATCGAGTCGGACGTTGCTCCACCCGGTCTCAATGAGGATACTATTCGACTTATTTCTTCGAAAAAGGAAGAGCCCGAATGGATGCTCGAATGGAGACTCAAGGCTTTTGAGCAATGGAAGAAAATGACGGAGCCCAATTGGGCTCATATCAAATATCCGAAAATCGATTTCCAGGAAATCTCCTACTACGCCGCCCCTGGGAAGAAGGCGAAATATGAGAGCTTGGACGAAGTAGATCCTGAGTTGCTCGAGACCTTCAAGAAACTGGGTATTCCCCTCGAAGAGCAAAAGGTTCTTGCCGGAGTCGCAGTAGACGTAATTATGGATTCCGTTTCCGTGCATACAACATTCCAAGAATCCTTGAAGAAGGTTGGAGTCATTTTCATGCCGATCTCGGAGGCGATACGTGAGCATCCAGACCTCATCAAAAAACATCTGGGGTCTGTCGTCCCACAAACGGACAATTTTTACGCAGCGCTAAACTCTGCTGTATTCAGCGACGGGTCATTCTGTTACATCCCGAAGGGAGTACGATGCCCAATGGAATTGTCGACCTACTTCAGAATCAACGAGGCAAAAACAGGTCAGTTTGAGCGAACTCTGATTGTAGCCGAAGAAGGCGCTTACGTTAGCTATCTAGAAGGATGTACTGCTCCGATGCGAGACGAAAATCAACTTCATGCTGCTGTTGTTGAAATAGTAGCGGAGAAGGACGCAGAAGTGAAATATTCCACCGTTCAAAACTGGTATCCTGGTGACAAAGAAGGGAAAGGTGGCATTTACAATTTTGTAACCAAGCGTGGCATCTGCAATGGATCGTACGCCAAGATTTCCTGGACACAGGTAGAGACTGGTTCAGCTATCACGTGGAAATATCCAAGTGTCATCTTGAAGGGTGATTACTCAGTGGGCGAATTCTACTCTGTAGCTGTAACAAATAATCATCAGCAGGCCGATACCGGCACAAAGATGATTCACATCGGCAGGAACTCGAAGAGTACTATCATCTCGAAAGGTGTCTCTGGTGGCGTTAGCAACAACAGCTATCGTGGCCTGGTAAAGATTCTCAAAAGCGCGACCGGTGCTAGAAACTTCTCGCAATGTGACTCGCTTTTACTGACCGATAGATGCGGTGCACATACCTTCCCTTATATCGAAGTCAATAACAAGACGGCGAAGGTTGAGCATGAAGCAACTACTTCAAAAGTGGGAGAAGATCAGATGTTCTATTGCAGGCAAAGAGGTCTCTCTGAAGAGACGGCTATCGCACTGATTGTGAATGGATTCTCACGAGAAGTCCTGAATCAACTACCCATGGAATTTGCCGTTGAGGCAAGAAAACTTTTATCGATCAGCCTTGAAGGCAGCGTCGGTTAAACAAAACACTTACTAACAGCTAATGCTAACTATTTCGAATCTCCACGCCTCAGTTGAGGAGCAAAAAATCCTGAAAGGTATCAATCTTGATATCAAAGGTGGAGAAATTCATGCGATAATGGGTCCCAACGGATCTGGCAAAAGTACTCTCGCCTCTGTTCTCGCAGGCCGCGAAGAATACGAGGTCAGTGAAGGAGCGGTTTATTTTAAAGGGGAAGATCTTCTTGAGCTTTCTCCAGAAGAACGTGCACATGCAGGTCTCTTTCTGGCTTTCCAATACCCTGTAGAAATCCCGGGTGTAAGCATGAGCAATTTCCTTCGAACGGCTGTAAACGAAACTCGAGAAGCTCGTGGCCAAGAGGCATTGGATGCGGTCAGCTTCCTAAAGTTGATGAAAGAGAAGCAGGCCGTTATCGACGTGAGTAATACCCTTACCGGCCGATCTGTAAATGAAGGATTCTCTGGTGGCGAGAAGAAAAAGATGGAGATATTCCAAATGGCCATGTTAGAGCCATCATTGGCAATTCTTGACGAGACGGATTCTGGCCTGGATATCGATGCCCTGCAAGTTGTCTCAGAAAGCGTCAACCGACTTAGATCAGAAGAAACAGCTTTCATTGTCGTCACACACTATGAGAGACTACTTCAGTTTATTGTCCCGGACTATGTCCACATAATGTATGATGGTCGCATCGTTAAAACAGGTGACAAAACTTTGGCTGCCGAATTGGAAGCCAAGGGATATGAGTGGGTCAAATCAGAATTCGTAGCAGAGGCTGTTTAGAAATGACATCAATGCCAGACACATTGACTAGGGAAGCAGTATCAGTCAAACAGGTCTTCTTAGACCGCTTTGAATCGCAGACAAATCTTGGTCTGCTAAGAAGCTCCAACGCTTTGAAAGGACTACGAGAAAAATCCATAGAAGTATTCTCAAATCTGGGGATTCCGAGTGGCAAAGTTGAGTATTGGAAATACAATAAGCTCAATGCTGTATTTGCCAAGGGCTTCGATGCCTCTGCACCAATCGATTCAGACAAGCCGATAGAACTAAGCAGTAGTTCGATACCTGGCATGGATTGCTATGAAGTCGTCATCGTAAATGGCCAATTCAGCGCTGAGCTATCCAAGTTAGATGGACTAGAGGACGGACTTTCCATCTCAGATCTTTCAAAAGAATCTGAGTCCGATCTAGGATTGCTTGCTGAGAAAATGGCAACGATTGCTAAGATCGAAAACAGGCCCTTTGTGGCATTGAACACTGCTCTTCATCGAGGCGGAGTTTTTGTCAAAGTATCGGCAGAAACCTCTCTGACCAAGCCGGTCTTCATTCGCTATATCACGAATGCCGATGAAAAGTCAGTCGTCTTCCCGCGGACATTGATTATTTGCGGAGATAGATCCAAAGCGATGATTGCCGAGACTTGGACGACGAACAAAGAAGATGTATTCACTATTGGAGTCACCGAGATCTTAACTGGGGCATCATCGAACATAGAGCATTTCAAGCTCCAAGATGAAAGCGCTGGCTCGGCCCAAATATCCGCTACTTCTGTTTATCAGAAGGCCGACAGCTTTTTCAAGACCAATACGGTGACCAATTCCGGAAGCTATGTCAGAAACAACCTTACAATCCACCCAGATGGAGAAGGCTGTATGACACATCTCAATGGTCTATATCTGACAAAGGATGATCAATTTGTCGACAATCACACATATGTTGATCACGCCAAATCGAATTGCGAAAGTCACGAACTTTACAAGGGAATCCTTGACGGATCGTCGACGGGCATTTTTAACGGTAAGCTATTTGTTCGGGTCGACGCACAAAAGACAAATGCATTCCAATCAAGCAGGAGTCTCTTACTTACTGATGATGCTAGCGTCAACTCCAAACCAGAATTAGAGATATATGCGGACGATGTTAAGTGCAGCCATGGTGCTACGACGGGACATCTTGATGACGATGCCGTTTTCTATTTTCGTGCGAGAGGAATTCCTGACGTAAAAGCTAGAAACCTTCTCCTCCACGCTTTTGCCGAAGAGGTGACCGGACTGTTCGGACTCGATCCATTTAGGACGTACTCCGATGGACTCGTTGCTGATTATCTAGATTAATTTGACCGCCGGACGAGGCACCCAAGAAATGCTAGTGGATACTTTCGATGTCGATAGAATCCGTGCCGACTTTCCCATCCTTCACACGAAGGTCCACGGAAAACCTCTTGTCTATCTCGACAACGGTGCAACATCCCAAAAACCTCTTCAGGTAATTGATGCGATCAGCAACTACTACCGTAAGGATAACAGCAATGTGCACCGTGGCGTGCATAGCTTGAGCCAGAGAGCGACGGATGCCTTTGAAGCCTCTCGGAAATCTCTTCAACGATTCATTAATGCGGCCGAAGATCGAGAGATCATCTTTACAAAAGGAACTACAGATTCCATAAACTTACTCGCGACGTCCTTGTCGCGTGGAGTAGTCAATGAAGGTGACGAAATCTTGATTAGCGAGATGGAGCATCACTCCAATATCGTGCCTTGGCAGATGTTGTGTGAAACCACTGGAGCCAAGCTTCGCGCAATCCCAGTCAATGACGATGGCGATCTGATCTTGGATGATTTGGATAGCTTTCTCAATGAAAAGACTAAAGTCGTTGCCTTGGTTCATGTATCGAACACGCTAGGCACCATCAACCCCATTTCAACAATTGCTAGACGTGCTCATGATGTTGGATCTTGGCTTTTCGTGGACGCCGCTCAGTCCATCCCTCACATGCCCATCGACGTCCAGGAACTAGATGTCGATTTTCTCTGCTTTTCAGGACACAAAATGTGTGGCCCGACCGGCATAGGAGCTTTGTATGGCAAGGCGTCCCTGCTAGAGACACTTCCACCCTATCAGGGCGGAGGATCTATGATAAAGAGTGTTAGCATCGAGGAGACAAGCTATAATGACATCCCCTTTCGATTTGAAGCTGGGACACCGAACATCGCGGGCAGCATTGGCATGGGTATCGCCGCTGAATATCTTATGGATATCGGCATGGATAAGATCGCTCGCTACGAGCATCAGCTTACTGAATATGCCCAAACTAGACTTGGCGAAATTGAAGGTCTTCGTTTCATTGGCGAGTCTAAAGACCATGCCTCGGTTCTATCATTTCTTTTGGACGAAATTCATCCCCTGGATACAGGGACGATTCTTGACCAATTGGGAATTGCCGTAAGAACAGGCCACCATTGCACCCAGCCTCTTATCGACAAATATGGTATTCCGGGAACGGTCCGTGCATCCTTGGCTTTCTATAATACAACCGAGGAAATAGATCGATTGGTCGCAGGTTTGGAAAGAGTTAAAAGCATGGTGAGTTAATGCCAAGTATCAAGGAAATAGAGCAAGAAATTATCGATGAGTTCGGTCTTTTTGAGGACTGGATGGACAAGTACCAGTACATTATCGATATGGGTAAGGCTCTTGAGGAGATGGATCCCAAATATCAGACTGAAGCTAACATCGTACATGGCTGTCAGTCTAAGGTTTGGCTCATTGTTTCGAAAGGCGAAAACGGGAGCATTATTTACAATGCTGATAGCGATGCTTTTATTACTAAAGGACTTATCGGACTTCTTGTTCGCGTTCTTTCTGGTCAAAAACCGGAAGACATTGCTGAAGCTGATCTTGATTTCATAGACACGATTGGGATGAGGCAAAACCTTTCAACGAATAGATCAAACGGTCTATCTGCCATGATTGGAAAGATGAAGGACTACGCCATTGCCGTCGTCGCAGGTGTCGATGAAAAGATCGAAGCAAAGGTGGAATCTCCAGTCGTCGCAGCTGTCAGTTCGATTGCGTCTGATAATGCCTCTGCAAAACCTAGGAAAGCTCTTAATAAAGTCGAGGAGCTAGAAATCGAAGATCAGAAATCCGAATTCGAAGACAAAAGGACAACGGCCGGAAAAATCACCGAGCAGCAAGTCATTGAAGTCATGAGGACTATTTATGACCCTGAGATTCCGGTCAACATCTATGATCTTGGACTGATCTATAAAATCACTCTTCTTGACAAAGATGGCGTTCGGGTCATGATGACTTTGACAGCACCCAACTGTCCTGTTGCCGGTACTTTCCCCGCTACCGTAAGAGATCGGATCATGTACGATTTGGAGACTGACGAGGTCGAAGTCAATCTTACCTTTGATCCTCCATACACGATGGAAATGATGAGTGAGGCAGCGAAATTAGAGTTAGGATTCGCCTAGAAGGTTACGAGTGTCGAGTTGCGAATTCTTCCCAACACTCGAGACTCGAAACTGATTCTCAGTTCTCCCTGATTCTCAAAATGTCAGGTAGTTCATTCTTGACAGGACTCTCAAGCTCGACTCCCTTCCGCTCCAAAAGCTCACCGCAGAGTGCGATACCCTGGACCATTCCAGCTGCTAAAGTCTTCGTCTTAATACCTTTCGTGACTGCTTCTATCACGTGAATCCAGTCATCAGAACTTACTTTTCTATTTATCCCTTCGTCACCCAGAACCTCGACCCTGTGCTCAAATAGGGACACAAAAAGCAAGATACCTGTCCTTTCTTCAGTGAGGAATACTTCTTCTTCAATAAAGGCAGATACAGCTCGATGATGAACACGAAGAGCGAGCTCAAAACGCCCTGCCAGTAACCGTCTAACATCAGGTAGAATGGCCAAGAGGGCACCAATTAGCCCTCCAATTACCGTCAATAAGGCCGTTCCCCAACCTTGGTAGAGCCAACCAAGACTCCAACCTGTATAGAACTGAAAGATGAATAGGGCGATTGCAAGAAAGACCAGCGAGCCTATCATTGCGCCTCGCCAATAGGCGATAGCATATTCCCCTGATCGATTGACGATGTAAGGTACAATCTCGCCAGATGTCATCTTTTCAGCATCAGCAACAGCTGCTCGAATTCTGTCCTTTTCTTCGTCGTTAAAGAGTGGTTTCATTGAATCGTCTAGTTCAAGTCTCAATTGGTGTTTGCCCTGTAGAATTTCTTGAGTACGAGAGAATAACAAACGAGGCTGAGAATCGAAATCAGAATAGCGGCGCCAACAAGTCGAATGGATGAAGATTCTCCACCGACTTCGCTCAGTTGATTGAATATAGCAAGAGGAAGTGTTCGACTTTCGCCAGGAATATTTCCAGCAAAAACTATAGTAGCACCAAATTCACCCATGGCTCTAGCAAATGCCAACAAAACACCAGCCAAGATTCCTCGGGCGCTTGTTGGAATTACTACATATCTCATACTCGCCCACCATCCTCCTCCCGAAAGTTTTACAATCTCTTCCCAAGAAGAATCAATCTGCTCCATCGCAACTCGAATGGGCTGAACTAAGAGTGGAAAAGAAACGATGGCCGCCGCCAATGCGGCTCCGATCCATGTGAAGGCTGGAGTCCATCCCAATGTCGAGCTTAAAAAACGACCGAAAGCAGACCATTGAGAAAAACATAATAGAAGTAAATAGCCCGTGACTACTGGCGGAACGATCAAAGGAAGCAGAACGATATTTTCAACAACATAGCGCGTTGCACCTTTTGACCGCGCAAGGTAGGACGCCACAAAAAATGCAGGGACAACTGAAATTGCGACTGCGACAATGGCAACGCGCAAGGTGAGAAAGATGATCTGAAGTTCCTCTGAACTCATATATGTCTAAGCTGGACTCGGAACTATATATAGGTAGACGGCCAAAAAATGGAATATCCCACCTGCCAAGACAAAGAGATGCCAGATAGCATGATGGTATTTAAGGCTCCTCCAGGAGTAGAAGGCTATTCCCCCGGTATAGGCAAGTCCTCCTAAAACCAAAAGGAGCAGTCCTTTTCCAGGAAGTGCATCATAAAGAGGTTTAATTCCGACGAGCATAGTCCATCCCATAAGTACATATAGCCAAACACTGCCCAACCCAGTTCCAAGCCTAAGTCGCCATAATTGGGTCAAGATGCCGTACAAGGCTAGGACCCAAATAACACAGAATATTGACCAACCCCAGGGGCCACGCAGGCTCACTAGAGTGAAGGGGGTATAGGTACCAGCAATCAGTAGATAAATAGACAAATGGTCTAAGATCCTAAAGACTACCTTGGGCTTTCTTTTCTTCAATCCATGATAAACTGCCGAGATAAGAAAAGTCAATACAAGAGTTGATCCAAAAATAGCACTACTGACGACGTGCATCACATCACCATGATTGACAGATAAAACAAGCATCACTACAAGGCCAGCAATTGCAGGCGGAACGGCGATAGCGTGAGTCAATGAGTTAACCACCTCCTCTTTCCTAGTGTACCATCCTAGGACGTCTTTGGCGTCGTCAATTCCCGACATTATTTAATGTGATGTGGATGTGATCAAAAACTCTAGCACATCGACCTAGTGGTGATGATCCCATGTCCATCTGAGATTATCGGAGTCTGGGACGTTTTGCAGTAATACCAATAATCCAGTGGAAGATAAACGATGTTCTTTGCTTCTTGGTCAACAAACACAAACAAGTTAAATTGGTCCTCCACCCCCATTTAGCTTCCATGAAGAGATTCCTACCCATTTTGTTTTTTGTTGTTGTGTTGTCGTGCGCGGATTCCACACCCGAGGTCGTCTTTGATAGACCCAACATCCTTATCGCGATAAGCGACGACCAGTCCTTTCCTCATGCGTCTGCATACGGTAGCAAGATGGTGCTGACTCCTAATTTTGATCAGATTGCGGCTAGTGGAATTCTATTTAACAATGCCTTTACGGCCTCTCCTGGCTGCGGTCCCTCTAGGGCAGCGCTGCTGACCGGGAGATTTCCATGGCAGCTTGAACACGCTGGCACGCATGCAAGTTATTTCAGCCCACAGTTCAGAGTCCTACCTGACATTATGGAGGAGCAGGGATACCACGTAGGTTTCACAGGAAAGGGCTGGGGACCTGGAGACTGGGCGGCTCTTGGTAGAACAAGAAATCCTGCTGGACCTGAGTTTTCCGAGATAAAGCTAGATGGTCAAATTGAGGGGATTAGTCGAAACAACTACTCCGCAAATTTCGAGGAATTTCTTGCAGTAAAGAACGACGAAAGTCCTTTTCTCTTTTGGTTCGGTGCTGAGGAACCACATCGTTCTTTTGCAAAGGGTGGTGGTCTTGAGAATGGAAAGAATCTTGATGATGCAGAAATCCCTCCTTTCCTGCCGGATTCGAAGGAAATAAGAAGCGACCTTTTGGACTATTCAGTTGAGATCGAGTCCTTTGATAGGCAACTAGGAAAGATGATCGACCTCTTGCAATCTCGTGGTGAACTTGACAATACCATCATCATAGTCACATCTGACAACGGGATGGCATTTCCTGGCGCCAAAGCAAATGTCTACGAATACGGGATTCATGTCCCACTCGCGATTTCGTGGCCTGCTGGATTGTCAGCCAATCAAGTCATTGATGAAATCGTCAACCAGACCGATCTCGCTCCGACTCTTCTGGGGCTAACTCAGTTGAATGTTGAAGATAAATTCGGAATGAGTGGCCGAGACATCACTACCTTTCTCACCGATCGTAATTTTCAAGTACTCGAGCGGGGATTAAGCTATTCAGGTCGTGAAAGACACTCTTCATCTAGGTACCAGAGTTTAGGCTATCCACAAAGGGCTGTTCGAACAGATCAATTTCTCTACATTCGAAATTTTAGACCCGAACGTGCTCCTGCAGGTGCACCTCAAGCATACAGATCAGGAAGAAGACTGGGACGAAGGCACGGAGCCTATCATGATATTGATGCATCTCCAAGCTTAGACTTTTTAGTCAAAAATAGAAATAGATCAAGCGTCAAAGCATTCTTTGAACATGCGACGGAGCCACGATCAGCGGAAGAGCTTTACGACATAAAGAATGACCCTGGCTGCTTGGAAAATCTAGCTTCAAACTTTGATTTCTTTCAGATCAAAAACGAGCTTAGCTTAACCCTTGCTAGTTTTCTCGAAAGAACCAACGACCCAAGAATTGGGGCTAACGAGGAAATATTCGAGAGCTATCCAAGAGTTAGCCAAATTCGTGAATTTCCAAAGCCTAGCTGGACGAGAGGCTACGATCCTAAGCCATCCAATTGGCTAGTTGAAAAGCGCAACGAGGATAAATAGCTGGACGAGCTAGTCTGATCTAGAAGGAGCGATTTAGAGAGCAATGGATTCCATCCTCATCTCTGGCCGAAATACCATCCATCGACACGATCTGGTCCATTCGCAACATGCTCTCGTCTTCTAGTTTTACAAACTCCGCTCCATTCGCTTGAACTGTGTCCAGCATTTTTGTCAACAGAGTACTTTCTACCCCTGCTTCTTCGATGGTCAGATTTACTTGGCTCTTTCTCATGATGGCCAATTCGATTCTGTCGTAGAAACCGCAGTCTATTGGAATGTATTTATTCGTCTCGATCATTATAAAAGTATCAGTATTTTGACACCTTAGCCGACAATCTGTTACAACAAAAAAGGCCGACTCAAATAATGAGTAGGCCTTTTTGATAATATCTGTTTCTAACTACTTAACAGTAGTTGTTTCTCCAATACACGCATATCGGCCGAAGTTAATTGAGAAGCTTTGACCAGCCTTCCAGTTCTTGAAAAACTTGGCCTCCTTGTCAGGCATCGAACTTCTAATGGACCCTGATTTTGAATTGGCAATGTTTGCTAGGTTGTCATCAGTATTTTTAGCTCTTCCATAGTAATCTGCGGCCAACCAATAGACAGCTCTATCTTCTCTTTCAAATCCAGAGCCACTGACCATTCTGGTTAAAATGTCTCCTTGAAGAAGAAGTCCTTGTCCAAATTTTGAATCTTGCTTCATGGCAGACTTAGCTGTTCTCCATGCTCCGCAAAGACTGTTGTTGCTGTACTGCGCTAGGGATTTATTGTAATAAATATCTCGCATCAATTGAGCATCATCAGTCATTCCAAGGGCCTGGTCATTCAAAGCAATCGCTTCATCGTACTCTCCATTGCTGTATTTCAGCTCCGCAATAAGTCTGAAGGTTCTTGCTGATGGTTCCAATTCGAGCAGTTTCGCCCCCATGGCTTCCATCTTATCTGCTTCTTCCATTGCTCTATAAAGCTCAAACAGTTCACTGATCATCTCGATGTTTCCAGGATCCTTCTCAAGACGTCCTTCTAGGAAGGTCATCCGCTCCTGAGGTGACTTAAACATAGCATTTCGAGCTTCAGCATAGAAGGCTGCTACGTCCTCATCTCCGTCATAGCTAGATTCCGATCGATCCATGAAGGCAATCGCTTCATCCTTTCTTTCTTGGCTAGCAAGTCCGTAGACCAAAATTTTCAGATAATAGGCGTTAAGTTCTCCGGGAGCGGCATCAAAAGCCATAGTCAGGATCTCAGGCACTTCTGTCTGCTTTTCAGGCAGGATATCTTCATTTTCGCGGAGAAACTTGGTGTAATCAACCCACCATTTTTGCTCATTCATTTCAACTCCAGCTTCCTTCAGCTGAGCGGGCGTGTTTTCGTAGATACTAACAACAGTATCCATCATTGCCGTGAAGTAGGTTTCGTCAGCGGCGTTGGCCTTAGCTAGCTCGGTGTATTCAACTGTAGCTCGCTGGCGGATTCTTTCTCCTCGGAAATCGAGGGGTCCGTTTTTTAGAAGCCATTGCAAGTACTCATGAGCACTCGAGTAGTCTTTGTTCTTGAAATACTCCGTAAATAGTGAGTAGTTAACGAGCACTTCCTGATCCTGCGCTTGTGTGACTGTGGGAGCACTCCCAAGAACAAGTGCGAAGGTTAGGCTAAGTAGTAATATTTGTGTTTTCAAGTTTTTCATAGTTGTCCTTATTTCGATGGATCCTCTATCCCAGTTTCCTCTTAACGAACCATCGTTCTCCAAAATTTATCGTCATTGTAAATCTAAAGAACAAATCTTGGACCAGAATCCCCTCTTGCAGGCCTCTACGTCCAAATTCGCTATTAAAATCAACAGATGTTCCGCCAAATAGACTTGGTAGGCCAACTCCGGCAACAACAGCATAAGTGGCTATTTTATTAGACACATCAGGTTGATAATGTGTCTTTTCTCTATACAGTCCGAGCCGATAACTAACTCTACTAACATAGCTCGGATCGAACTCAGCACCAGCTGGAGTATACTGCAAACCAGCCGAAATTCTATTCCGATCACTAAGAACATTCGGACCATCCGGTACAAATCCTCCAAGAGAAATGTCACTATCGAAGGAACTCCATGGTTCGTACAGGAAATCGGCCGCAATTAGCAGCTTCTTCGTGGGCAAATACGTAATACCCAGAGACGTTTTGAGTGGCAAGTTAATTTTGCCAGTGTCCAATGTTGTTAGACTATCACGATCCAGTCCTTGCTCTAGAATCCGGTTCTGACGTGTGTTCAAGGCAGCAGGGAGATCTAAAGCATATCCAAGAGTGAATAAATCACCTTCTTTCAATAGATCTGGCTTCTTCCAAGCCAAACCAAGACCCAGACCGCCTCCGTATACTCTAGTATTTGTGTTTTTTCTTGACCTACCTAAGAAATTGCTCGCGTTTGAAAAAGAAGTAGACTGCCCGTACTCGATTACACCGAAGTAAAAGTGCGCCGCTGCTCCGAGACTCAGTCCCTCTCTTACACTATATCCAAAGCCGACTTTAATCTCCTGAATACCACCTTCCCCTTCGAAAATTACGCTGTAATCACTAGCAGGCTCCTCATTTTCCTCAGGCAAACTTCCGAATACTTCAGCCCGATATCCAACTCGCGAATAAGGCGCCATGGATATGGCTACACCGAGTTTTCTTTGTTTGATTGGAAAGCCAAAGCTAATGGCACCTAGGGTTCCATTGCTTAAGGTTGAAGTCGTGTTCGACGCGTCTGTGGATTTAATATTTTGAAAATCCAGGCCACCTGAAAATCTAGTGTAAAACTGATCACTCCATGTTGCCGGGTTGGACGTGTTTACATAGTTGGCGGTGAACAGGCCCGTCCCAGTTCCCCCAAGGCCGTGAGCCTGTGAAGATCCGAATTCAAATCTTTCACCGACACCAAATCGACTATAAATAGATCCATCATTATTGGTCTGGGCAAATCCCAGTTGGGCCGAGACCAATAGTGCAAGAGTTAGAAATTGCAGTCTGATATTCATCTTCATAGATCTATAGATCCTCCAACACGGTTAAAATCAACTGCGGCTTTAGAGCCTCATCGCTGGCATTTGAAGTGTAGAGAGATACCGAACTAAGGGTATTCACAACATCTCCAGGTTTCACTAAATAGTATTCAAATCTTGGGCTACCGAGAACCATGTTCTTTAGAGACTTTAGAAAGGTCTCACTCCCGGGATCTATAGAAAAGCTGGTAAAGGAATAACTACCGAGGCTGTCCCGCTGGGCTGATCGAAGAAATACTTCGTCACCATCATCCTCAATTCCGTAGAGGCGAAGCTCCGTCATCATTGGGCGCACAAAATTGGGAGGTAGGTTTGAGTCTTCAGCTTGCTTGTTTGAAGAAAAGCTGAGATTGGCGCGCGCGATCGAAATTCCTGGTAGAGAGTCCTGGACAATTGAAATTGGAACTTTTATCCCATTTCCTCGGCCATCTTGAATGTAAAACTCTTCAACTGAAGGAGGAGTGACCTCACCGCAGTCCTCGATGTGTGTGACTATCTGTGTTATTGCAGCCTCAGCATCGCCACCCGAAGACGTTAAGACTAAGTCCGACGCGCTGGCATTGAGACCAATGATCGCTCCATCACTCACCTCGATCCTAAAGCCGTGAAATTGATCCTGATAATCCTCATCTCTCAAGATGCTATCGTGATCATCTACCCACTGCTGAGGAAAGTCAAATGCTACCAAGGAATCAGTCGGTACAAAATCGACCGTGCCGATTAGAGTGCCTGCAGATATTAGGGTATCACTTTTCAATCCTCGTCCTTCAAACTCATCTAATAGCTCGTAGATGCTCATAGTGAGGGTCGCCGTAGTATCTCCGAAGCTTGAACTCGGTGTGATGTTCAAACTAATACTGTCCAATGCATTGTCTCGGAATGCAGCGGCACTAGAAGGAATTGTGACATCGAGAAAGGCAGTCGTGACAAGGCAACCAAATAGAGGATCGGTAACCTGTCCAGCTAAAACGTCCGATACACCTTGAACAAAGCCTGAGCTTGTTCTGGTGGCCCCCGTCACTTCATCGAATTCGTCGCCCTCCACTATCTGAAGATCAACGGAGATCCGAACGGGCTCTCCTCCCTGCTCATCCAACAGGCCGAGGCCCACATTGCTGGGATCTTCACAGGCTGCGGCAAAAGCAAGAACCATGATCAAGGTCACAAACCGCAACCGATTAATAAAAGCCAAGTGTCTGGGGGATTATTTTGTAAATGAAAAGTTCGAAAACTCAAGAACTCCGACCTATGGGTACGGAGTTCCTTTGATTCAAATAAAACGGCGTAAAGAACCTAATTATTGCCCGAATATTAGACTATGCTGCTACCGAGTTCGAAATGTTGAGCACTTCAGCAAAAAGGTCGTGTGCGATTTGAGACAATTGAGATTCATCGCCTACAAATTTCGTTGCACCTGTACCTGGAGATCTAAATCCACCACCATAAGCAAGGGCATCTGAATAAGCCTCAGCAATCTTAGGTAGACTTGATTTCCACAATCTAGAATCATCTCCTATATCGTAGGAAAGCGCCTGATCTTTGGTCATTTTCAATGCAGGATCAAAGCCATCCCTGGAATAAATCAAGCGACAATCATCAAACAAGGGATCTGCGGCGTATTTTGTCTTGAGAAGCATGGGGATTAAGGAAGTGATCCATCCGTGTGTGTAGACAACCTTTGGCTCCCAACCTAAATTCTTAGTCGTCTCAATTGCCGATTTTGCGAAGAAAACGGCTCGCTCAATTTGATCTTCGAAATCTTTCTCCGTTCTCAAGTCTGTGTAGATTCCTTTTCTCTTGAAATATTTTAGACTATCCATGAAGTATACCTGCAGCCTGATGCCGGGAATCGAGGCAACTTTTACATGCAGAGTGTCTTCATCTTCACCAACTTCGATCTCATTTCCGGATAGACGAATTACTTCGTGAAGTCTATTTTTTCGCTCACTAACGACTCCGTATCTCGGCATGAGGATTCTCGCCTCAAATTGCCCATCGTTTGTGAGATACTCTGGAATCTTCCGTATTACTTCTGCCATCCCGGATAACTCTGCAAATGGGGTGACCTCAGATGAGATGAAGAGGATTCTCTTTGAATCAGCCATAGTTATACTGTATCGACTAGGGTTTTGTTATATCAGCTTCCACACAAAGCTAATTTATTACTTCAGTCAAGTAAGGCAAGATACTTGATAGCATTGACTTACCGTCTAAGAGTTAAGGTTCGCCTTCTTACAATTCATAAATCTATTAAGAGATTAGCAGGTCTTACTTGCAGTGGACTTGGCGACACGAACTCTAATGAACCCAAATATAAGGATTTCCGATGCGATATAAAAGGCCTCAGAGCTATAGATTGGCCCATAAAAGTCAATTAAATGCTGCGTGCGAGCATAATAATACGGACCTCGCTAAACTAAATTTGGGCGCAACGAATCCGCGAACTGGCATCCTAGTTCTAATTTTGTGACCGAATCCAAACCAATAGTCTTGATCGATGGGGAATGCAATCTTTGCAATGGATTCTATCGATTTATTTCCAGGCAACGAGGGGGATCAGGCTTCCAATTCCTTTCTCTTCAAAGCAAAGAGGCTCAAGACCTATTAGAAAACCTGAAGTACAAGGGCGAAAATCTCATTAGTGTTCTCCTGATTCAAAACGGAGAAATAGAGCAAGAGTCTGATGCCGTTCTTTCAATTATTTCGAAACTGAAGGGACCGATTAGATCGTTTCTTCTAGGCAGGATCTTTCCAAGGACAATTAGGGACACGTTATATAAGTGGGTAGCGAGGAACAGATACTCTTGGTTCGGCAAGGCAAACACTTGTGATCTGGATCGAGCTAGACCTAAATCTTAGAGGTATTGCCAGGAATTGATGCTCCCATCTAACTCAGACCGGGAAATCCATGGCACTCTCACCCCTACTTAACAAAATCGTCACAATTGTTGTGCGTATTATTCGACTCCTTTCTAAAAAACACGATTGACACTGAAACCCTATATACAAATAGCTCGCTTTGACCACTGGGTCAAGAACATATTCATGATTCCGGGTGTGGTCTTGGCGATGTTTGAACACCAAACGATGGGCACTCACACCCTTTGGTCACTCGCGCTCGCCTTTATCGGTGCTGGCTTTGTTGCTTCTAGCAACTATGTTATTAACGAAATTCTCGACGCAAAGCTGGATGCGCTTCATCCGAAGAAGAAAGATCGGCCCATCCCCTCAGGGCAGGTCGACATAAAAATCGCGTATGTAGAATGGATCGTATTGGGCATTATTGGCCTAGCTATTTCCTGGAGCATCAACTTCCCCTTCTTCTTGTCGGCCCTGGCTCTTTGGATCATGGGATGCTTTTACAACATCTCCCCTATCAGAACAAAGGACAAACCTTATCTAGATGTTGTAAGTGAATCAGTGAACAATCCTTTGCGACTATTGATGGGATGGTATGCCGTTGGAATGATGGTCATTCCACCAGTTTCACTAATAGTTGCCTACTGGATGATTGGCGCATTTTTCATGGCCGTAAAGCGCTTTGCTGAATACAGACGCATCGGAGATCCAGTAATCGCTGCTAAATACCGACTTAGTTTTGGCCATTACAATGAAGAAAGACTCCTGATTAGTATTATGTATTATGGGGTAGCTTTCGGACTTAGCATGGGCATCTTCCTATTTAGATACCATCTCGAACTCTTGCTGTCTCTTCCTTTCGTAGCTGGATTTCTTGGTTGGTACTTGCACCTGGGCTTTCTCGAGGACAGTCCTACCCAGTACCCAGAAAAATTGTACCAGCAGAAAGCCTTTGTGGCTTATGCGTTTTTTTGCGCTGTCTTAATGATGACCCTTCTCTTTATAGACATTCCTGGCTTGAGAGAATTCTTCGCTCCCACCATTCATGAGCAATTCGGCTGGCTTGTCTAAAGAAGTTAGATGAGTTAGAAGTCTGAAAATCTAGATCGGCTAGAAAAGCAACCCTTTCTTCCCTACTTTACTTGCGAGAGAACTCATAAGTTTGTTCTACCAAAGGAAGTAGAGCCTCACCCTACACTATAGTGCTAAGGACAAATCCACTGATCCTACATGACAAAAGCCGACATCGTAGACCGAATAGCAATGGCTACCGGGCTTACCAAACTAGAAACTGAAGCTGTTGTTGACGGCTTCATCATCACAGTAATTGAATCTCTAGAAGGAGGAGAGAATATCGAGATTCGAAAATTCGGATCATTCAAAGTAGTCAAGAGGGCTCCCCGAGTCGCGAGGAATCCTAGGACAAACGAAAAAGTTAATGTGCCCGAACAATTCGTTCCAGTTTTTCGTGTTTCGAAGTCTTTTCAAGAAGGGGTTGACAGATCCTATAGGGAAAACAATCTGGGATAATACTCTTATCCCTCTCCTCCCAAATAGACATTCTCACTGACACTAGAAGGAGACTCTCCCCTAAGGACTGTTTTTCACTGAAATCTTCCAGAGGGCTTTCTTCAACGGCGCCCTGGAATACCCGAGACTAACAAGCCAAATTCTTTGTGAAGCAAGAACACCCCTATAACATTAGGGTTATCGTCTGTTCAAACAAACTATGATGATGACGACTGAGAATTCGGTTTGCCCAGACTGTGGCGCTATTCGTGAACAAGATGCAAGCAATTGCGAGCTCTGTGGACATTCTTTTGATCCCACTCCTAGTTCATCGGCTTCGCCAGCCGTGGAGGCTATTCCAGAATGTCGCCGATGTGGACATCACAATTCAGATGACGCACGATACTGTAATCGATGTGGTGAACGCCTGACTTTGAAGCCACAATCCCTTGAAGAAGATGCTGAGATCGGGACAAAAGACCGGTCCATGGAAAAACAAGTAGGAATGCTCATCGGGACAAGTCTGATCTTGTTGATTGGTATGTTGGTCGTATCTATCTGGAGCGATAAGAACTTCAAGCCAGCACCCGCAACCGATTCGAGTGCAAATTCAGTCACGGCTTCCTCGTCAATAACAGCGGGAGGCGTGACTTTAGGGGCACTAAGTCCAATCGAGCAAAGCTCACATGACAGCTTGAGCACACTAATTGAGGGAAGCGATGACCAAAATCAACGACTGGCGTGGATGAAAGAGTCGGTCGAAAACATGGTCCAAATTAGCCGCTATGACTATGCGGGCGTTGCCCAAGAGCAAATCGCGCGAGAGCTTAAGAGCTCCGATTCCTGGGGAACTGCCGGCACTTATTTTCTCACCTGGATGGACAGACAGCCAGGCGGTGACGAAAGAACATCATGGGCCCGAAGAGCTGTTACGGCTTTTCAAGCTGCTTTGGATATAGATCCAAACGACCTAGATATCAGGACTGACATGGCTTTTGCCTATTTGAACGACCCTGAGAATCCTATGGAAGCCATTCAGCAGACCAACCGAGTTCTCGAATCTGATTCCCTGCACCCTCAGGCGAATTTCAACAGAGGCCTCATGCTTGCTCAAATCAATCGACTTGATCAGGCGAAAATTCAATTTGGTAAGATCCTGAGAATCACGGAACCGGGAAGCCTTATTCATGATCGATCGAAAGAAATCTTGTCAGAACTGGAAGCTCGCTAATACCAAGATGGCCGGCAGAAATCTGACATTAGTTTGCTTGATATCAGTTGCCATTTCTTGCGGCATATCATCGGAAAAGGAATCCATCTACATCTATGCCGCTATCTCGACAAGTCGTGTCTTAAACGAATTTGAATTAGATTTCGAGGAGCAGAATCCAAAGCTCGACTTAAAAATCAACTACGCCTCAAGCTCAACTCTTGCAAGACAGATAGACGCTGGAGCACCGGCTGATATTTTTATTAGCGCCGATACCCTTTGGACAGGCTTTCTTTTTTCGGGTAGGTTTTCTGATAAAGAAAGAAAGATTATCGCAATCAACTCATTGGTGGTAGTAGATAATCGAAACGAGGCAAAATCGGTTATGGAAAGTCTATTGTCTGGAAGGAAGATTTCAGTGGCTGAAATGGAGCACGTTCCCGCTGGACGTTATGCACGGCGAGCCTTGGAATGCTTAGGAATCTACTCAGAGCTTGAAGAAAGAATCATCCCATCTATGAACGTTCGAATTGCCTTTCTGAACGTTCAAAATCGGATTGTCGATACTGGTGTCGTGTATCGCTCAGAGACCTTTGGCTCAAATGGTCTGGCTATTTTCACATTCCCAAAGGAATGTTCAATGAAAGCCGTTTACGACTCAATCAAATTGAAAAGTAGGCCAGCGGTGGATCTTGTTTTTGACGAGTTAAGCGAAAACCCCGCGCTTTGGGCATTCAATGGATTTGAGTGACATTGAGAAATCGTTATCATTTCTCCACTTTTCCTGTAATTGTAGATGCATTAGGATTTAGTGATAGTGACAATGTCACCTACTTGGCTGAGAGAATATGGAGCAAGACTGGTTCGTGGTTTTTGACCAGACACATTTGACTTGAGAGTCCCATCCGGCAAGAATACTCCCGTATGGCAGCTACATAATACTTCACTATTACGAAAATCGTTTACGTCACATTTCTCATGAGGGCAGATCGAAGACATGGCGTTGAGCTGTCCTTCGCTGCGTGTCACAAACACGCGCGCTCCTCCGATAAGAAGAAAGCCACCTTCATTATTAAGACTCGACGTTCCCGAAGCTGAAAGGTCGATAGTGATTGTATTCCCATCGATCGTGACGCCTTCAATCGGACCCGTATCTATAACTCCTCCATCACATCCCGTGCCATGCAAGGCGATGAGGCAAGCGGTGCAAGTTCCGCCAATTTTTCCAATAAATGAGCGCCGACCAATTTGATTTGACATAAGCCGAATTCTGTTTGAAATGAAATCTGGTAGTGCCTCTCGAAATGAGCCGCAGCTACGAATATCAAAAGTATCAGCCGAGACTAAAGAAGTAGAGCTGCCATTATGGGCTCGGCTTGTTGCCTCCCCTTTCGGGTAAGACGAAAGTGTTGATCACCGGCATCTTCAATCAATCCTAGCTCATTGAAAGAGAGGACCAATTCAAGATTTTCCTCCAGCATATTGTAAGCGTACTCTTCTTTGAGAACTCGGAGATCTAATCCTTCATAGGTTCGAAGCCTGATCATGATATACTCATTTGCCAAAGCCGTCCCCTCTATGACCTGCTTTTCGCGACTGGCAAGCGGATCGGCGATGTAAGAGGCCAGATCCGAGACATTGACCTCTCGGATAATGGAGGACTTTTGCCAAATCATCGAATGGGCCGAAGCACCAAAGCCCAAATAATTTGAGTGCTCCCAATAATGAAGATTGTGCCTGCATTCCTTACCAGGCTTCGCAAAAGAGGCCAACTCATATGGACGATAATTCATGTCAACAAGTTTGTCATAAGCAGCGATATACATATCGCCTTTTACATCTTCATCGGCAGGTGGAAGCTTGGCTCTCGCTACCTTTATCGCAAGAACAGTGTCCTCGATGGTCTCCAGACCATATAAAGAGAAGTGAGGTATCTCAAGATGAAGAAATTGGTCAAGGCTGCTTATCCAATGGTCTAGGCTTTGGTTAGGTAAGCCGAAAATCAGATCGAGTGAAAAATTGCTAGCAAATCTGGACTTTCGAATATCCTCTACAGCTCGCCTCCCTCCTTCCGAGCTGTGTGTCCTCTTCATCCAATTCAATTGCTCTTCAGAAGTCGACTGAATCCCGAGGCTCAATCTATTAATGCCCATTTCATTCCAGGAGATAAGGACATCCTTGTTGATATCTTCGGGGTTTGCTTCCATTCCGATCTCTACATCATCATCCAGGTCAAAATTTGACCTCAGACCATTAAAGACGAGAGAAAGATTCTCTATTGAAAGCTTGCTGGGTGTGCCACCACCGAGATAGACAGATGCGATCTTTTCATTGACATCCTCTCGCCGAGCCTCTATTTCCTTTAGTAGTGCTTCGACGTAAGCCTCCTCCAAATTCGCCTGAGTGCTAACAAAATAATTGCAATAGCTGCACCGTCGAGTACAAAAAGGGATATGTAGATAGAGACCTGCCAGAGTTACATGATCAAGTGCTCGATGATAAGCCATCTTGGTCATTTAGCCCAGTATTTTTCGAGGTACAGTAGCCCACACTTTCGTATCTTTTGGACTTGATCCCATTTCAGGGAGAGCAACCCAAAACAGTCCCTGACGTGCCCACAGAACTAGAACTTGTAAGCCCAAGCATACTCGATTCGAATGAAACTCGGGAGCATTTCTTGACAAGGATCAGAAGGCAACTTCATCAGAATCCGGAGTTGGGATTCGAAGAATTTGAGACCTCCTCATTGATAAGGGCAGAATTAGAGTCAAGAGGTTTGGAAGTCCAGGGTCCTTTTGCTAAAACCGGTATCTACACAGATATTATCGGAGATCATCCTGGACCGCTTATCGCCTATCGCGCAGATATGGATGCGCTACCTATTCAGGATCAAAAAACATGCGAATATGCGTCTAAGAATGACGGTGTCGCCCATCTTTGCGGTCACGATTTTCACACAACAGTCGCTTTGGGCGTGGCTCTTGAATTAAACTCGCGAAAAGACGAATTGAAAGGAGCTGTTCGAGTTTTCTTTCAGCCCAATGAAGAAGGAATGCCGTCTGGAGCTCCAGAAATGATTAAAGATGGTATTTTGGAAGGCGTCTCTGCAGCCTATGCTATTCACGCTTGGCCGTCCCTCAAATTGGGTCATTTTGGTACCCGAACGGGCTCTATTACAGCGGCCTGCGATTCATTTCAAATTACTTTATCCATGGACAGCACCGGCCACTCTGCTCGTCCCCATGCCACCCCTGACCCAGTGTTCGTATGTTCCAAATTGTTGAGTGAGCTCTACCAATTGCCTGGACGAGTCAATGACGCCAGAAACGGCGCGGTGATAACCATATGCAAAGTTGAGGGAGGGACAGCATTGAACGTAATTCCCAAGGAGATTTGTCTAGGGGGAACCCTGCGATGTATTCGTGGAAAAGATCGCAACAAGATTCGCAAAAAAATTAAGAAGCTCTGCAAGGCCTTTGCATCTATCTACAATGTAAATGTACAATATGATGTTTTGAACGGGGCCCCTCCTTGTGACTGCGACAGCGATGTAGTAAGGCACATTAATTCGACTCTTCGCGATAAATTTGGTGAGGATTCTGTCTTAGATCTCCCGTGCAGTATGGGAGCAGAAGACTTTTCGCATTATCTCAAAGAAGTTCCAGGTGCTTTGTTTAGAGTTGGAACGTCTGATAGTTTTGAAACGAGCTTTCCTTTGCACGATGACCGTTTTGACATATCCGAAAAGGCGATAATGCCAACAGTCGACGGAGTCTCATCCATTTTGATCGGTCACCTTTCGAAGCAAATTTTGGCCTAGTTCAGTCATCTGCGAAGACCAAAAATCATGTTTGCCAAATCGTGAAAATTCGTTGCGAAGAAGCTCGTTGAGCATACATCTCGTGAACGGCACCTGCTCTTTCTAAGCAAGAATAGAAATGGAACAGCGGCAATCATACTTCGTTTTATGCTTATTCGAGACATAAATTAGAAGTCAATGAGCGTAGAAGTACAGATAAGTCCCAAACTTGAGGTCCCAGTTACCATCACGGATCAGGCTTTGGTGGAGATCAAGAAAATTTTGACCACAAAAGAGGTACCGGGAGGTTACGGTTTACGAATCGGAGTTAAAGGAGGTGGTTGTTCTGGAATGAGCTACGTATTGGGTTTTGATAAGAAGCGGGATTTTGATCAGGAATTCGAGATAGAGGAAGTCCCAGTTTACATGGATCGGCGCCAAGGCTTGTATTTATTAAATACGACGATCGACTATCATGATGGCCTAGACGCAAGGGGATTTGTTTTCGAAAACCCAAATGCTACCAGCACCTGTGGGTGTGGGTCCAGCTTTGGAGTCTAAGAATTCTTTTTGTTAGCAAACAGTCTATTAACGAGGCTGAGCGGTTTCAGAGGACGTAACATAGCATTAACGAAATCGTCAGATTGAAAAGTTGGAAGAGGGAGAGTTTACAACACAGTATCAGAAAATTTAGAAGCAGGATTTAATGGAAGGTAACTTCTCAAATAGGGTTAGAGACGTCATTACCTACAGCAGAGAGGAAGCACTCCGCTTGGGTCACGATTATATAGGGACGGAGCACCTCCTTCTCGGCATTATTCAAGACGGTGAAGGAATTGCTGTCAAGATTTTGAAGAATCTTGGATGCAATCTGGATAAGCTAAAACGCTCCATCGAGGAAACAGTCAGATCGACTGGCGGAACCATGACCGTTGGAAATATTCCTCTGACAAAGCAAGCTGAAAAGGTTCTTAAGATTACATATCTCGAGGCCAAGCTTTACAAAAGTGATGTCATTGGCACGGAGCATCTTCTCCTTTCATTGCTTCGAGACGACGAAAATATCGCTGCTCAGATTCTACAGCAGATGTTCTCGATATCCTATGATGCCGTCCGAGCCGAGCTAGACTCCATTATCAGCGGCAAAGCATCCGCTCGCGGTAGTGCCGAGCCTGGAGCTCCGAGTCGGGGATCAGGCGGGTACCGAAAGGACCGAGGTAAGGCAGAGAAAAGTAAAACTCCTGTCCTCGACAATTTTGGACGGGACCTTACCCAACTGGCAGAAGAAGACAAGTTGGATGCTGTGGTTGGAAGAGAGAAAGAAATTGAGCGCGTAGCTCAAGTTTTGAGTCGGAGAAAAAAGAACAATCCCGTATTGATTGGTGAACCGGGAGTAGGCAAAACAGCAATCGCCGAAGGACTCGCTATGCGAATCATTCAGCGGAAAGTCAGCCGTGTTCTTTATGACAAGCGGATAGTGACTTTGGATCTTGCTGCTCTTGTAGCTGGAACCAAATATCGTGGCCAGTTCGAGGAGCGCATGAAAGCGGTCATGAACGAACTGGAGAAGAGTCCCGATGTCATTCTATTTATCGATGAGCTTCACACTATCGTTGGAGCAGGAGGAGCATCAGGCTCTTTGGACGCGTCCAACATGTTCAAACCAGCACTTGCACGTGGCGAGATTCAATGCGTTGGCGCGACTACTCTGGACGAGTATCGGCAGTTCATTGAAAAGGACGGAGCCTTAGACAGAAGATTCCAAAAAATTATTGTAGATCCTGCTTCCCCCGAGGAAACTCTTGAGATCCTAACTACTATCGCCCCGAAGTACGAAGAGCATCACAATGTCCGGTATAGTCAGGAAGGACTTGACCTAGCAGTAAAGCTTAGTGATAGATATATCACAGATCGCTTCCTTCCCGACAAAGCTATTGACGTTATGGATGAGGCTGGAGCTCGTGTTCACCTTTCCAACATCAAGGTCCCTGAGGAGATCATTACTCTCGAACAGGAAATCGATGACGTTAAAGAGCAGAAAAACCTTGTCGTTAAAAGCCAAGACTTCGAAGAAGCTGCCCAACTGCGAGACAATGAGAAGCAATTGCTTCAAAAGCTCGACGAGGCTAAAATCGAATGGGAAAAACAAGCCGAATTGGAAGTCTTTGATGTAACAGAAGAGGACATTTCTCAAGTCGTTGCCATGATGACAGGAATTCCTGTCGACAAGATTGCCCAGCCCGAGAGTAAGAAACTTCTGAAAATGGAGGATACTCTCAAAGAACAAGTCATCGGCCAGGACGAGCCGATTGAGAAGCTCTCACGAGCCATTCGTCGGACTCGAGCGGGACTGAAAGATCCAAAGAGACCAATCGGATCATTTATTTTCTTAGGACCTACCGGAGTTGGTAAAACAGAGCTCGCCAAGATTCTGACTGAATATCTATTTGACTCACAAGATTCCCTTATCAGAATCGATATGAGTGAGTACATGGAGAAATTCTCCGTCAGTCGACTCGTTGGTGCCCCTCCCGGTTACGTTGGATACGAGGAAGGTGGTCAGCTCACGGAAAAGGTCCGTAGAAAGCCGTACTCCGTGGTTCTGCTGGATGAAATCGAAAAAGCACACCCAGACGTTTTCAATATTCTGCTACAAGTACTTGATGACGGAATACTGACAGACGGTCTTGGTAGACGAGTCGACTTTCGAAATACGATCATCATTATGACATCGAACATCGGTGCTCGTGATCTTCAGAAAATGACCAAAGGTTTTGGTTTCTCGACCGAAAAGAAGGAAGTCGACTACAATTCAATGAAAAGCACTGTTGAGGATGCACTTAAACGTGTCTTCAACCCTGAATTTCTCAACAGAATTGATGACGTGATCGTTTTCCATCCTCTAGAAAAGAGTCATATTTTCGAGATCATCGAAATAATGGCAAACGACCTGTTCAGGAGAGTTCGTGATCTGGGAATCGAAATAAAACTTACTCAGAAAGCCAAAGACTTCTTAGTCGAAAAGGGCTATGACCAAAAGTTTGGTGCAAGACCATTGAGAAGGGCTATCCAGAAGTACGTTGAGGATCCAATGGCGGAATTAATTCTTTCTAAAAATCTGGGAGAGAACGATATGATCACGGTTGATTACCTCAAGTCCAAAGGCGAGCTCTTGACTCTAAAATCTAAAAAGCTTGGAGCGAAGAAAAAGGCAGCGGCAAAACCGAGTATCGATGAGACCGAGATAAAGTCAGAAGAGGCAACGCCAAAGTCTGATGACTAGAAAATAGCACCAGTTTGATGGCTATTTAGACGGCCTCTCTGTAGAATAATAAGATGTGATGGGCGTGAGATGAGATCTTGCGCCCATTTTTTGTTCGTTCTACAATAAGGATTGGTCTAAGACAAAAAGACAAAAAACCCGATCCCTATATTGCCCCAACTGTCCTAAGTCTGTCACCACCCAGTCATTGGCTTGAATTTGGACAAACTATCCAGCATGAGCAACAACGCCCGACCCATAAATCACTTTGGTCAAGCAACCTCAGCCGACATGGCCAAGGCGCTCGACGAATTTAATTCTCTGTGGCTTCCGATCCATTCATTAGATGATGGGAAAAGGCTATACCACTATACCACGCGGAATGGAATGAAGGAAATCCTCAAGTCGAGGGCCCTTCGTTGTACCCATAAAGACTCTCTGACTGATCCGGCAGAGAGCAAGTATGGCAAAATCATCATCCAGACAGTGCTGGAGGAAATGTTAATGGAGGCCAAAACCCTGACCGATATTCATAAGGAATATCTGCGAGCTTTGAGAAAGCAGGTTGCCTTGTCCTTCTTCCCCAATCACGATGTCTATATGGCGAGTTTTTGTGAGTCGGGAGACCTGCTGAGCCAATGGCGATCCTATAAAGAGCATCAAGATCGGTTTTGTATAGGTTTTGAATTTACTGAAAGGTCTCAGTTCAGCCCAACGGCTCTAGAGACCTTTACTCCCTTCTCGGCCACGGAGCAGGACATGCGACCCCATTTTAGAAAGGTCATCTATAACCAGGCAGAACAGCAAAATCTTGTCCGGAAAATGATCTCCTTGGTATCCGAGTCGGCCGTGCGATCCATCGTTGGAGATAGCACCTTACGAAAACAGTATTCAAAGCAGATATCTGCACTTGAGGCTCTTGCTCTTGATGCAGCGAATCTACTCGGAGAACTTTCTTTGTGCTTCAAGAGCCCATTTTATCGACAGGAAATGGAGTGGCGACTAGTAAGAGTTGTCCGAGAAGATGAGACTCCCGAGGAAGTCTCTTTTGATGAGTGTGGAAAAGGTATGATACCCTATCGAGCGATTCATCTTTTCGACTTTAATGCGGAACGTTATTTCCCAATGACCGAGTTAAGATTTGGTCCAGGAAACGACAAAAGGAGGACGATGTCTTCTTTACGCCTTTACCTGCTGAACTCGGCAAAGCAACAGCACGCGATAAAACTGATGAAGGACATTAAGATCAAAGGATCGGCTGGAGCCTTCTAGTCATTGGTTTGTGGTTGTAGTTCTTAGTCCATGGTCAACAGCGCCGTAAGCCATGTTTCTGCTCGCCAAAGGTTAGAATACCGATCAACAGAATGAGTGGAATCGATTACTCAGCATGGACATCTACGTCGTAACTATTCTCAATCAGTCATAAAAGTGGTCGGTCTAGTCTGACAAAACAACCTTCTGGATTGCAATGAAAGTTTCTCCATGAGCACGGACTATATAGAATCCACTTTTGAGCCTGCCCGCTTCGAACTGCATTTGGTGACTTAAACCCCCGGCCAATACACCTTCAAATACCGTCGCGACTATCCGGCCCGTCAAATCGAATACATCAACTCGGACATGTTGCTCCACTGAGACTGCCAAAGAAAAGTTAGTGACCTCGCCAAAGGGATTTGGGTAGGCCTTGGACAAGAAAATTTTACCGGGTACATCAACGCTAACCTCCACGACTGTCGAGTACTCAGAACTGCCATCAAAATCCACTTGGCGCAATCGAAATCCATGTCGACCTGGTAACAACTCACTCAGCTCGTAGCTGTAGTTTTGCACCTCTAGGGTACTGCCTTTGCCCTGAAGAAATTCAATCTCTTGCCAATTCTCAGCCGAAATAGAAGATTTACTAATCTGCCTATGCTCGATACCAAATCCGGCATTGTTCATCTCACTCTGGGTTTGCCAGTCTAGAACAACACTTCGAGCATCCGCAATCGCCGAAAATGAACTTAACTCAACTGGTAAAGAAGGACTAGCTCCGTCCCAGATCGCAATGCCCTCCGCAGGTATGAGAGCGGGGCCTGCTTGGTCGAAATATCCGCCAACATAGAGACCATTTGAGCCATCATATGCCAAACAATAACTTTCATCATTCACCCCGCCATTGAGGCCAATCCACATATTACCATCCCACTTTGCCACATTATTAGCGACGTTGCCCCCGGCCGTTGTAAATGACCCAGCCGCGTATACGTTGCCGGCTCCATCAAAAACTATGTCAAATATAGTGCCTCCTACCATTCCAGATCCCAGCGAGGTCCATTCGTTGCCATCCCATTTCGCAATTCCGTTCACCACATCACCACCTGCTGTGTCGAAACTTCCACCGGCATAGAGATTACCGAAGTCATCAAAAGTAAGGTCGTTGACAATACCATTTGTAAGCCCCGACCCGAGTGAAGTCCATTCCTTTCCATCCCATTTTGCAACTCCATAAATAGTATTACCTCCCGCCGTTGTAAAACTACCGCCCGCAAATAAATTACCAATGTTATCAAAGACCAAGGATCGAACCTCACCATCCGTTATCTCTGATTCAAGGGCAGACCACACGCCATTACCCGTTTTCTTGGCAATGCGGCTAAATCGAGAGTTCGCGAAGCTCCCTCCCGCGAAGAGTACGCCGTCTTGATCAAATACCAAGGTCTCGGCTGCACGAGGCAACAAAAGCCCAGTCCATGACCATTGACTTCCATCAAATTTTGCAATTTCATTTGTCCCTCCCGTTTGGCTGAAGAGTCCCGATGCGTACAAATCGCCGTTCTGATCAAAGGCGAAATCAAGAACTGTAAGTTTTAAACCATCTCCAAGGGCGGACCAAGCTTGACCATCCCATTTCGCAATGTGATTTGCCGATGGGACGCCTGCGACATTGAATAAACCACCTGCAAACAAATTGCCGCTGCCATCAAATTTCAATTTGAAAGGTGGTCCAAACAACCCCTGTCCGACGGCTGACCAAGTTGCCAGCGCAGCAGCTTCTGGAACGGAAACGATACGCTCCCAATAAGGTGGATTATTTTGATCTAAGCTGACCTCCGAACTATCAAGATCTATGTAATCCTTTGTTACAAATATCTCAGTCAAACTCCCGGCTCGGTTCCCTAGTTCATCGGAAATTAAGTACAGTAAGTAATTTCCGTGCGCGCCAGTAGGGACACAGATTAGGACAAATAATAGAGATGGGATGTGTCGCTTAAAGTTCAGCAATAGGCCGTCCTCTTATAATTATTTATCGCGCCTTATTGGTTTCATTGACACTATAATATAAAATAATGCTCGACCTATGCATTTCTATACCGTACTTGGCACTTATTCTTACTTCTCGAAAACAGGGAGATGTGACAGATCCCAATCCCAAACAAGGCCTTCAGCAATACGATCGGAGTTATCTTTTCCGTATAGCTTTTCAACAAGATAGAAAGCTGGCTCGTAGCTCATCGCTCCGCCCACTGATGTAACGAATTTGCCATCGACGACAACTCGTTTATCGAACAAGACCTCGATTTCTTCAAACATTTCTGCGAACTGCTCGCGGTCGGAAGGGAAGGTCGTTGCTACGCGGCCATTAAGTAGTCCAGTCTGAGCAAGTGGGAAAGCACCGTCACAAACAGTTATCACATACTTGGCCACAGTCGCCGCTTGCTTTATCCAAGCCATGTACTCAGGATCGACGAGATCCGAGTCCATAGAATGCAAGGTGCTAGGAATCACTAGTATGTCTGTCTTCGGTGCTGAATCAAAGTTGTAGTGCGGAATAACCTCGATTCCTTCGAATGTCATGATCGGAGAGAGCTCTTCAGCCACGATGTACGTCGACATGTAATTCAGACTGTCTCTAAAAATAGTATGCTGAAAGACGTCGTAGGGCGCCATCAACTCAGAATTATATACGCCTGGCGCAATTACAAATGCCGTATTCAAGACACCAATTTCCATTGGATAGAGAATCTCGACTCTTGCTTCTTGGGCAGAATTCAACTCTAGGTCTACATTTTCAGAATTTCTACAGCCCAAACTGGTTAGAAAAGCTAAAGATACTAGAACAGTTAGATTTTTCATTTTGGTGAATATAATGGTTTCAATTTGGGATCTCGAGAGCCGGCCTTTGAAAGTGTCGTTTCTCGCTGTGACGTGAATGTCCTTGAGACGACTGCACAAACTACACCAGCTGCGAAACCTCCCAGATGAGCCATATAAGCGACGCCACCGGCCTCCCCTTCCCCGGTAATCGAACCAAATCCGCCAAAAAGCTGCATAGCAACCCACATCCCAATGATTACAATAGCTGGTAAAGACACCACCCTGACGAAGAATAGAATGGCCTGTACTCTGTTCTTCGGAAACAGAACTAGATAGGCACCGAGGATTCCGGAGATTGCACCAGATGCTCCCAGGTTGGGAATGATCGACTCTGGTGAAAGTGCTATTTGAGCAATGGTACCGGCGAATCCGCTAACGAGGTAAAAAAGAATGAACCTTAGCGTTCCAAATCTATGCTCAACATTGTCTCCAAAAATCCAGAGGTACAACAAATTACCACCCAGATGCATGAAACCAGCATGCATAAACATACTAGAAATCAGGGTCAACCAAATGGGAGATGGTCCTGGCGCGTGTGGGATGCTTCGTATTGTCAGCGGTATGGTTATATCTCCCACCAAGTCTTTACCTGATGTAATTTCTTGTGGTACCATACTAAATCCATAAGTGAATTCAGGATTTTGTGTTTGGTAGAAAAAGACTAGAACATTGACGATGATGAAAAGAATGGTTACCGGGGCAAAACCAGGTAAATGTCTGTCATCATCGCTGATCGGAAAAATCATTAATCTTCTTTCTTAAGGAGGGATATTCGTAGTATTCGATCTCTAGGAACGAACAATAGGCCGATTGGGAAAATGGGAAACCCGAGTGACAGAGCCAAGATCCAACAAAAGCGAATTGAAGAATATCAGTATTATTGGAACAGGACTCATTGGAGGATCGCTAGGTCTAGCCTTAAAGGCAAATAATCCAGAGTTGTCTATCAATGGTTGGGATAATCGACATTCAATGAAAAGGGCTGTCGATAAAGGTGCCATTGATATCGCGGCGAGCTCTCTAGAAGACGCTGTTTCAGACTCAGATCTGGTAATCATTGCCACTCCGCTGAAGTCAATTCCTGTCGTCCTAGAGGACATAAGGAATCTGGTGAAAGCTGAATGTTTGGTCAGCGATCTTGGATCGGTTAAAACGATAATTCAAGCCCACGCAAATTCTGTACTGCCCGAAAATGTTTTATTCTTAGGTGGACATCCGATGGCTGGCTCCGAGAAATCTGGAGTCGCACATGCCGATAGCCTTCTATTCGAAAATGCCACCTATGTGCTATGTCCTTCTCGAGAAAAGGACCTTGATGATCCCAGAATAAAGGATTTCATATCGCTATTGGAATCAACCGGTGCCAGAATACTTGTGATGAATGCAGAAGAGCACGACCGTATAGCCGCTGCCGTAAGTCACATCCCACAGCTCTTATCGGTCGAACTTGTAAATCGTTTGAAGGCGAAAGGAGTGAATACAGATCTGGCCCGAAAGCTTGCGGCCGGAGGATTTCGAGATATGACAAGAATAGCATCGTCACCCTTCCGAATTTGGTCCGATATTCTCTCTGAGAATAGAACAAATGTCGGAGAGATTTTGGAAGAACTCATCGCCTCATTGACGGATCTTAAAGATACTATTTTCAATTCTGATTTAGAGAAACTTGAAAAGAAGTTTGATTCTGCTAGTGAGATCAGACGGAGCATTCCAAAGGATATGAAGGGCTTCCTTCACCCTATGATCGATGTTTACGTATATGCCGAAGACAAACCTGGCTATCTCTCTCGATTGACGACCCTATTATTCGAAAAGGGTTTAAACATAAAAGATCTC
Organism: Rhodothermales bacterium; assembly: GCA_965250215.1. GTDB lineage: Bacteria > Bacteroidota > Rhodothermia > Rhodothermales > DATKEJ01 > CBDFNN01. The sequence goes on from CBDFNN010000004.1 coordinate 3,162,424, forward strand.
GAGTTAATGAAAATCAGAGAAGGTACCGGTGGGGCCTTCAAGCTCAGCTTTTCAAATCAGGAAGAGGCTGATCAAGCAATCTCCATATTGGAATCGGCTGAGTATTCGGCATTCCAGTTGAGCTAGTCTAGCTTTTTTTCGATAAGGTCTAAGTACGACGTTCATTGAGCATCTTGCCAAATTCATAGATTGCGGCGACAATGATCAGAACAAAACTGCCAAAAAAGTACCTTGTCACGGGAGGTGCATAAGGCGCAAATCCTATGGTAGCCAAAAAGATAGCAAGAATAAAAAACCACGATTTTCTCCACAAGAGGAAGGCTAAAAACACTAGACCAAGGAGAGCACTGATATGAGAAAACCATCGAGCCTTGAATTCAAAATAGCCAAGGCCAAATGATTGCAGGGTGTTCAAGACGCCATTGCGGAAAAGAAGAAATGGGTGAGCTTTCAGATACTCCAAATATCCTTCTTTCACCACTGTCGAATAGTTTTCGTATTTGGAGCGATCAAGCAGAGCACCATTTGGTAAATCTGGGTTGACCCTTTCTCCTGTTTTTTCGAAATAGAAATCCTCAGCCGTTTTGTCCAGGAAGATTAAATCGTTCGGGTTCTGATAAGCACCGATGGAAATGTACGCCGTGTGCCATGGCGACTTCAATATCTCTGATCCTCGAAGACCGAATGAGGATAGCAACATGATGAAAATCGAGGCGATAAGCATCGCTCGATTTTCCCTTCGGTATGCAAGAGCAAATAGGAAAATAGAAATGAAAAGTGTCGTCGGCCGCGTGGCGAAGGAAAGACCCAGTAAGAATCCCGTTGCGATGACGAACCAGGAATATTTAAAACTCTTAGAAATGAGATAAGGAAGTAGCAGAATGGCTGGAAGAGCCTGCCAGAAATAGTAAAATGGGAAGGTTACATAGGATAGGATAATTGGATTGAGCGCGTAGAGCACTAGAAAAGCAAGACGTTGCCATCGTGAGCCAAGAACTGTAAGAAGAAAAAGACATGAAAGCAGATGCACTATGATTTGCAGAAGTTCAACCGCGTCCATATCGCTAAGAAAGGGAAAAACGGTTTTAGCGAATACGATGATATGGACGTAGCCCTTATCGTTTAGATGATATCTACTTCTTGATTCAGAAGCCTTAAATCGGCGACCCTGAAGCTGCTTTTCGAATTCAGGATCCTTCAGTATTTCCTGAATCTCCGAGTAATGATCCAGTGAATAACTCCATCCTTCTGGGCTGGAGTAATTTGCGGCACCTGAAAAATAGGGATAGCTCCATATCGGATGCATTTGCCCTGGGTTGTTCAGCTGAAATGCTGCCAAGGTAATAGCAATAGCAGCGACGAGTAGCCAAACTCGATTCTCAGTTATAGAAGACGAGGTTCCGCCTGTATTGTCTTCTTGGTCCATCCCTTGTAACTAGTTCTCCAGAGTAAAATCGGGCAAAGCCACAATACTTCCACCCAGTTCTGCAGATTGATGGGCGCATATTCCTACGCAGGTCCAGTTGGCACTTGTTGGAGCGTTAGGCCAAGGATCTCGATCCTCCTTCAGGGACGTAATGAACTCGTTAATCATGTGAGGATGTGAGCCACCGTGGCCACCGCCTTGAACAAATGAGAGATGATCAGCATCTTCAATCGTCTGTGTAAACTTCTGAATCGACTCCGGCAGCAGATGAGCATAGTCTGGAATAGATACTAGTTCAGGAATCTCGGGTTCAGGCTTCTTCGCTGTGTGAATGACGTGCTTTTGATCCTCTGATAAAGTCCATTCGAAAGATCGTTTGGTCCCATAGACGTCAAATGATTCTCGGTATTGGCGGGCAACATCGTAAAGAAATCTCCAGATATGTGCCGCAACTTCGGAGTCTTTCAACTTGATGTGACAAGACTCAACGGCAAACTTATTTCCTGACTTCGCTTCAATGTCAGCATTGACTCGACCTGATCCAAAACAGGATACGTGCTCCGCTCTTTTGTCCATTAGTCCGAGAACAGGTGAAACGACGTGTGTCGCATAGTGCATCGGAATCATCTTTTCCCAATACTCTGGCCAACCCTCCATATCCTGTGGATGCGAGGCTTTCATGTACTGCACGTCACCAAGCTCCCCTTTTTCAAACATCTCCTTGATGAATAAGAACTCCCTCGAGTAGACGACCGTCTCGGCCATCATGTATTTCAATCCCGTTTGTTTTACGAGATCAACAATTTGTCGGCACTCTTCGATAGTCGTTGCCATGGGTACCGTACACATGACATGCTTTCCAGCCTTGAGCGCTTCCATCGACATCCAAGCATGATCGTTGATCGGAGAATTGATGTGTATCGCATCTAGGCTATCGTCCTTGAGCATTTCATGATAGTCGGTGTATCTGTTTTCGATGCCGAATGCGTCTCCAACTTTGTTCAGTTCCTCGATATTTCGTCGACAAATTGCTGAGGCTTCTGCCCCTGGATAGTTTTGATAGATCGGAATGAACTCGGCTCCGAATCCTAGGCCTACAAGGCCGATTTGAATGGGTCGTAAGTCTTGTGTCACCTGTTCTGGATTTTGGATTAAATATTCGCTGTGCTATGAGAATAGAACAGATTCTTGTAGGTCAATTTGCCCCTAGTGCGACATTGGCATATCTAAGATAAGATATTAAATCGGCGACGTCCTGATCTGGAAGACTTTGAAGCAATCCCTCTGGCATGAGTGATTTTTCCGTGGTCTCCTGAGTTTGTATGTCAGACTTATTGATTTGAATATCATCCTGTCCGATAACGCGAAGGCTAATCTGTCTTTCTGTTTCGTTCGTGATATTACCCAGATAGGTCCTGCCGTCTTGGGTTGTCAATACCGTGGCTTTGTAGTTTTCAGCTACGTCTCCACTTGGGTTCAATGTATTACTAAGAATGTAGTCAAGATTGGATCTGTTGGATCCTGTCAATTCAGGTCCCACCTGTCCTCCTTCGCCAAACATCATGTGACAAGTGCCGCAGGTTGAAGCGAATAACTCCCGACCCCTTTCTGGGCTAGCATCCTCAACGCGATTTGGAGTCAGGAGAAGACGGTATTTGCGGTAGGAGTTCTCTAGGTCATCTGAGAGATCATCGATGGGTCCCCATACCTCAACGAAGCCATTACCAACAACTCGTCTGAGCTGGCGTGCTATGTAGACAGGCACGTCAGCCTTTAGAATATCTCCCTTCTTCAATGCTTGAGTAAACATCCACCCATAGGAAGAACGAGACGCCATGGTAAGTCCAAGTTCTCTTTGCTCCACTTTCGATAGCTCGGGATATTTCTTTAATAAAGCTTGCCCCAAGATAGAATCGTCATAAGATGCAACAGCGCGGATCGCGTCCAATCTCAAATCGTCTTCCTCTAACAGAGATCGAAGTACCGGCTGGAGCTCCTTTCTTTGCCGAGTAGCCAGGGAACGCAGAGCAGCCTGTCTATTCTCAATAACTTGAGTCTTGTCTTTTACAATCGCGAGTTGCCGTTGCGCGGCATCTGCATCCCCAAAATGTTGTGAGATCGATTCAGCTAAGCCGTCTTCAGCACTGCCCTTGGAGAAATTGGATCTGATCTCAGACCAACTTTCGGGAGCCGTCATGTCTGTCCTTCCCTCAAGACCAGCCAACATTCCTTCCAAGAGATGGGCCTTAGAGTTTTGACTCAAAGACACGGCGCTTAGGAGTTGATCTATCTTGTCTGCATCCATGGCTCTCCTTGCGAGAAAAGTATTTACCAGAGGGATGGAGCTATTATCAGCTAGAGCCAATGCCCTTGAGGGATCAAGCTCGACCAAAGGTTCAACACCAAGCCATAAGAGTTTTGGAATATTATGATCGTTCTGATCTGCCTCATGGGCTACAAGAGCCTCAGCAATGGTCCATCGTTGATCCAATTCCAGCCGTTGTAAAGCCGCTGCCAAATACATTCGGACTATAGATGAAGCGTCGTTCACTGCCATGGATTGGAAAGATGCCAGTTGTGTTTCACTAGGATTACGATCCTCCGAAAGAAGTTGAACGGCCCAGGCCCGAATATATTCGTCTTGATCTGCAAGAGACCTTTCCTCTATCCCACTTGCACCATCATGAGCGACATGTATGGTCCAAAGTGCTCTCAGTCGATAGTCTGCATTATTGTCATTAGTAAAGATGTCGACCATTTTATCAATGGCTTCAGGCGAAATTTCACCCTTTGTGACACGATTCTGAAGAATAACTCTAGCCCTTCGAGCATGCCAATCACTCTTACTAGTCTGCAAGTTCACTAGCTGCAGATCACTCATCGCGTTAAGATCTGCATACCGACCCTCCCAATTTTCTGCGAGCGATTCCTCCGGACTGATGCGAAATACTCTTCCCGTGTCTTTGTCGTGAACGTCGTTGCCACATATGTCGCCGTCGTGCCAGTCTAAGACATACATATCACCTGCTGGTCCAACTTCCATGCTGAATCCGATCCAAGCAGCATTGTTAGCTAACATAAAGTCCTCTCCATGACTCGCAACAAAGCCTGAGCCCTGTCGAGTGAGATTATCCGATAGAACCGCGTGCTCATGGATATTAGCCATGAATAATCGGCCTTGATGTTCTGGCGGGAAGGCGTCGGACTGATATACACGTGCTCCTCCGTGGGCGGATCTATGCCTATGATCAACGATAGTGTCGATATCGTCGTAGACATAAGGATTAATATGTCTACCTCCCTGTCGCTGATAAACGCCACCAGGAATTATATGGAAGAGATGCGGAATCACACAGGCGCTGATAAACATCTGCCCCTTGGAGTCATAGTCGATACCCCAAGGATTGCTGAAACCGTGGGCAACAACCTCAAAAATGTCTTTGGTCGGGTGATAACGCCATACTCCCCCATCCATCATGGTGCCGTCACGAGTCATAAGGTCTGAAGGGAAAGGGTCGCCCTTTTTGAAAATGCGATCATTCTCGTCTGGCTTTCGAATCATCGATGGTGTTGCAAATCCTTCGAGGCCGTAGAGCCAACCATCAGGGCCCCAATGCAATGAGTTGATCGTCTCATGGCGATCTCGAATGCCCCAGCCTGTAAGAAGAATTTCGATATTCTCATCTGCCAGATCATCATGATTTCTGTCTGGGACAAACATGAAATGAGGAGGCGCACCGAGGTACAAACCGTCAAAACCCAAAGCGATTGCGGAAGGAAAAGGAATACCTTCCAAGAAAACCTTTTTGCTATCTGCTTGGCCATCTCCGTCCGTGTCCTCTAATATCAGTATGCGACTGTTGCCATCATTGGAAAATCCTTTCTGCCGAGTTTCATAGTCTCGATTCTCGGCGATCCACATCCGGCCTTTGTCGTCCCACGCGAATGCCATGGGCTGTGTGATAAGAGGCTCAGCAGCAAATGCACTTACCTTGAATCCCTCTTTTATTGTCATCGCATCGACGGCCTGCTGAGGATCTAAGAATTCTGCCTGCTCTCCTTCTTCGCGCGCCATCATCCATAGCTCAGCAATCGAATACATGTTATCTGTCCCGATATAGCCATCCCAACGTTCCCGGAATTCTTGAAAGGGACCTGTGTAGAACACAAGTCGGTGTTTGATGACCTCGGTCTCTCCTTTTTTGATCGACCAATCTCCTTGAATCGATCTAGAAGGACCAATTCCCAATTGATCGTCCACGCGCCAGTTTTGAGGAAAGCCGTCATTATCCGGATGATCAAATATGGCGACATGGGCATAGTCATCCCGACCTTCTACTTTCATCCCGACGTCCATCCACATGGCACGCTTTTGTTCAGCTGACTGGTTTCGCTGTCGCGCGGTGTTAATCGCGTATCCATCGGCACCTTCCTCCCACGGCATGCGAACAAACAGACCTCCATAATCATGAGCTGCGACTGAGACATCCACGTGAGCCATACCTCGCCACTCAACATCCGTGACGATTTCATCTCCACGCATTTTAGCAGACCAGTTCTGGGTTTCTCTCAATACGGGACTTCCATCCTCGGCCAACAAGTCATACGATACCGACCAAGTGACAACTGAATCTTGCGCTTGTCCTACTCTCGCAATGACTCGCTTCCAATACCCATCGGAGGGATTGTGAAAATAATCGCGACCGTTAATATTCGTATAGGCCCAATAGACTCCAGTTTGATGTTTGTGATGGTCTGGACTGTATTGCGTGTAAGAGCCTTGTCCATCTGCAGGTGTAACAGGATGGAGAAAGGGTCGGTGATCTAGTGGAGCATTTTGTGTTACAAGTACATCCCCTGCTCTTGAAATCGTGACCGTTCCATCGGCTTCATTCCAAACTGCAGTAAGCTGATCAACGTGAGGGCTGTTGGTAAAACAACTTGAAAGGATCGGAAGTAGGAGTACGAGAAGGAGTTTGCTTGATCTCATGGGTATTTTGCTGGTTCATTCGATGATAGCAAGAGATAGAAAGAGGAGCAAATCGGTGGGCGGTTTTCGCTAGACAACCCTGAGTTAGGGAATTCTACTACAATCGAAATCTCGAACTTGCGGCTAAGCGAATTCAACCTTCCCTTCAATTTCGTTTAGACCAACACCTTGTCTCGCTAGGCCAAAACAAGATCTCTGGCTAGGGAGACAATCTGCTCCCGAACTAAGTCTAGATTTTCTTGCTCTAACTCAACTAGGGGCAATCGAAGTCGATTCGAAATCAAGTCCATTTCAGCAAGTGCAGCTTTTATCGGTACAGGATTGCTTTCGACAAAACACGCTCTCATTGCCGGTACTAAGCGAAAATGGAGATCCCTTGCTTCATCGATTCTGTTGACCAAAATAGCATCCAACATGTCAGACATTAAGTCTGGCAAGGCATTCGATAGGACCGAAACGACCCCATCGCCACCAAGGGAGCAAATAGGTAATGCCAGTTCATCGTCACCAGAATAGACGGCCAATCCTTCGCGGCGGCTTCTTAAAAGATCTACGACTTGGGCTAAATCTCCGGAGGCTTCTTTTACACCTACTATCTGAGAATGACGCTCGGCCAAACTCAAAATCGTGTCAGGTAAAATATTGAAGGAAGTTCGTCCCGGGACATTGTAAATAATCGTTGGTAGATTTGAGTCCTCTAGGATTGCATCTATGTGAGCCACAAATCCTTTTTGACCTGGTTTGTTGTAAGCCGGCCCTACAATCATTTGCCCATCTGCTCCAAGTGTTTCTGCTTGCTTGGAATAAAGGATGCTTTGTCTTGTTGAATTAGTACCAGTTCCTACGACGACCGGAACTCGTCCTGCTACATATCCGATGGCGGCATTTATCACCACAGTCCTTTCTTGATAGTCTAGATTCGGGCATTCACCTGTCGTGCCAAGAACGACAAGAGCGTCAACACCTCCTGCAATTTGATACTCGATCAGTTCAGCAAAGGCAGGCAAATCAATTTGTCCGAAATGATCGAAAGGTGTTACGATTGCGGTTCCTACTCCTCTAAAAAGCATTGGGCTAATGGTTAACTTGTTCTGAATATCCGACGTCGCTGAATACATCGTCGAAGGTGAATAGGCCAGGATCCTGCTCCAATAGCCACTCCGCAGCTTTGATAGCGCCGACTGCAAAGACTTGCCGGTCTTCAACTGCATGTCTTATTTCTAGCTTTTCTCCAGTTCCACTGAATTCGAAGGAATGGACGCCTTTGATATCCCCTACCCTTTCGGACGTGACTGCGACTTCTCTATCGAAGCAGTTAGACAACTCGATAGCTGTGCCACTAGGTTGATCGACCTTCCGAGTGTGGTGGATTTCGTTCAGCGAGAGATTAAAGGACTGATGATCGAGATTCGAGAGAGCACCTAGCATCTTTTTGAAGAGGGCAATTCCAGTTGAGAAATTTGCCGAGTACAAAAGACTAGATTGATTTTCTGCTACCCAGCCTCGAATTAAGTCGAGATCATCATACCATCCGGTTACGCCAATGACTGAGGGGATGCCCACTTGGGTGTAAAGATGGATGTTTTCGATCGCAATCTCAGGCCGTGAAAAGTCAAGGACAACATCACAACCAAGAATTGCTTCTTGCTGACTCTCAGGTGGTCGCACAGACGAGCAGAGTACATCGATTGTGTGAATCGTTCCCTTCAATGCCTGGGTTATGGCTTGACCCATATTGCCCCTTCCTACTAATGCGATTTTCATGTCACCCTTCCTTTAGATATTGACTGAGAAGCATACCTGCCCTCTTTTTGCTCTAATCTTGGGCCATTCTAGTGGTGAAGAGCCGGCCAAGGAAGAAAATGACAACTATGTTACATTATGTGTACATTATTGTTATCTTTATAACGTTTCACCATGAGTAGAATATCCACGGCCCTGGAAAAGATCTTCGAATCGAACGAATACCTCCAATTCGGGATGCACAATAAGCTCTTCAATATGAAGCAGCTAGCTCATTATATTCGTCCTGGATTGAGCGAGTCTGTAGGAAAAGATATGAGTATTGAGGCCACCCAAATGGCCTTATCCCGTTTTCGAAATAAAGGCGTCCAAGACAAATCTGGTCATCTCGATCGAAAGATCTTTAATAGACTTTTTATCCAGAATGATCTTTGCGTTTTGACTTTTCCCAAGACTACAGAAATTCACAGGCAGATTGGGGGCTTGTTCTCGAAGATTCAAGCGGATGAGGGCTACATCACGGTGTCTGAGGGAACGTCGGAGATCACTACAATTTTTGATGCACGCTATCTCAAGGATTTACAAGCCGTCGTTCAAAGCAGACCCAGAAGAATCAACCACAAGGTTTGCGGTGTGGGCCTGAAATTCAAGATGGAATTGCTGGATGAACCGGGACTGATATATCGCACCCTAGAGCAACTCTATTTGAAGAGGATTAGTCTGATTGAGATTACCTCGACTAATTCCGAGTTAAACCTGTATGTGAAGGAGAAAGATGCTCGGAAAGCGATGGATACTTTGTACTACCGCTTTATGGACTAGTTAAGCGTCCTCCCGTCCCTGCCAGTTGGTCCACCAGGCCTTGAATAAGGAGTATTGCTCCTCCACAAATCCCTCCTGACTGGCACTCAGAGAATCAGATTCGTTGAAATGAATCCGGTACTCCTCCTCTCCATTCAGCACGAGAAGATACTTGTAATAGAGAACGAGATCTGGACCTTCATCAAAAGTCGAGAGAACCATCAAGGCCGACTCCAACTCTTTTGCCAATCGGCGCGCATTCACATCTCCTTTTTGAGCCTGCTTGCATAGCTCTAACATTCGAAGGACCGGTGCCGGAAGAGCATTTCCAATACCCGTAATAGCTCCCCTTGCGCCGCAGTTGACATAACCATGAAATACTTGAGTGTCGACTCCCACCATAAGGGTTAGGTCAGGATCAGCATTAGTAATGTGTTCGGCCGCATAGCTAAGGGCTTCGCCTCCACCAAATTCTTTGAAGCCAATCAGATTGGAGTGCTGCGACCTCAGCTGGAAAAAGAGATCAGCCTTCGTTTCAAATCCGTAGTAGGGACTGTTGTAAATAACGGCCGGTACATTGGGAGCCGCGCTGAGAATTGAGGCGAAATGGTTCTTTTGTGCGATAAAAGAAGTGCCTCTCGACAGCACGCGCGGAATGACCATTAGACCCGCCGCTCCATGAGAAGCGGCATGAGCCGAATGGGCTGTCGCTAACTTCGTATTCATTGCTCCTGTGCCAACTACGGTGGGCACGCCTGCATCGATTAGGCGAGCAACACCTTCCATTCTTTGATCATCGCTGAGCAGTGGCCAATCACCCATCGATCCACAATAGATCACTCCACTCATTCCGTGATCAACCATCTCAAGTCCCTTTTTAACCAAGCCATCGAAGTTTGGGCTTCGATCTGGATGGCATGGTGTCATTAAGGCAGGCAGGCATCCGTTGAAAATCTCTGTATTCATATCAAGAAAGGTATTGGTCTAAAGTCGATCGAGATCGATAATAAATGAATCTACTTAGTTAATAGAAGCTTGTGTCCAAGCGCCGTCAACTTGTCTCCAAGCTCCTCTAGAATTTTCGTTTTTGAGAAGTGGAGGTAAACGATGGGACCGGACGTTGTCATAACATTGAAGCATGGAGAAGCGTCTTAAAGATCCTGGGATACCGACTGAGCTAAAGCCTGAGTGCCCGGTTGCTGGAAAGGGTCCCCCATGATTCATCGCAGCCGTAACCGCCACCCCTGTTGGCATCTTATCATTGATTAATCGACCGACTCGCTCTCGCAGATGTGGCTCGATCTTGTCATATCGAGAATCATCACCACCGTCTCGCGCCGAATAAATACAGCCGGTGAGATTACCCTCCAATGATTGAATCACTTCAATGGCCTGGTCATCAGAGTCCACTTCAACGATAAGCGTGGCGTTCCCGAAAGCTTCTTGTTGAAGCGATTCAGGGTCCTCAAGAAAGCCCGCTCCTGATACCTTGAGAACAGTGTTTGGGTAGCTAAAACCATCACCTGCTTCGGCTCTTGCTATTTCCTCGGCTCCGGCATTCTTCAGAATGTCGATGGCATCCTTTAATCCATCGCGGCCAGCAGCTGAAAACAAAGTGCCGCTAGGAGACGCTGCAAATTTCTCGGCGATGCTCGCTACAAACTTCGAAGTGTTTTCGTTCTTCTCAAGAATTATGAGGCCTGGGTTCGTACAGAATTGCCCCGTGCCCATCAGACAACTTCCTAGAAGTTCTTCGGCAATTTCTTCCCCTCTTTCTTTAAGCGCTGAAGGTAAAATTACAACGGGATTAACCGATGACATTTCCAGATAGACCGGCTTTCCAAGTTCATCGGCTGCTTTCTTGAGAGCAAGACCACCCCTTTTTGATCCTGTGAATCCTACAGAGGCAAGACGTGGGTCGCGTACCATTCTCTCGCCATCGGAATAGGACATATTGTAAAGTAGCTGGACGATGCCTTTAGGCATTCCTGTTTCATTGGCTGCCTCTTGTGCTTCTTCAGCTAGCAGTCTCGTTGTGCCCGGATGCAAAGGGTGCGCTTTGGCTATAACAGGATTGCCAGCTGCGATGGCTGCTGCAAAGTCTCCTCCAGAAACAGATCCAAAGGCCAAAGGAAAATTATTTGGTCCAAAGACCGCGACGGGACCGATGGCCGAATAGCAGGATCTAATATTCGAATCTGTATCGATAACTGCATGCGCCCAAGATCCTTCTCGGGCCGCTTTTGCTGCTTGTCTTAGCTGTCCGGTTGTCCTTCCTGTTTCACCTTTCAGTCGAGTGTCGAAAGGCAAGGCCGTTTCTAGATGGGCGAGTTGTCTGATTTCTTCAGACCGAGCCTCTATCCGATCGGCGTAGCGCTCGAGAAACTTCGCGATGCGCTCAGGCGAAGTATTCCTCATTTCAAGAAATGCCGACTGAGCCGAATCGAGTGCCTTGTTAATGTCACTCCATGAACTTGTGGGATACTTGCCAGGAAGCTCTTCTGTGGAAATGGGGTTCACAGCAGAGAAGGAGTCGGTACTAGCCGCATCTCGCCACTCACCAGCAATTAATACATTATGAAGAGACATTTTTTATTTTCGCTGTTCTATATTCCAAAATCGCGTCTACAGCTGTTCTGCTCGCAACCAAGACCGCAAAATAAACAAACAGAGCGAGCTTTGTTTACAGCTCAAATCACTTTTTTACGAAGATCTGGTACAATGATGAGGAAAATTTTCTTTCAATTAAAACCAAGAATTGTCTCGGAGATCATAAACACGAAGTGTAAAATATATCATTAAAGGCGCAACGCACATATCCGTCATAGACTCCCACACGGGGGGAGAACCGACGAGAATCATTCTATCGGGAGGCCCTGAACTGGGAATGGGTCCATTGTCCGAAAGACTGGAACGATTCGAAAACGAATTCGACCACATCAGAACTGCTGTGGTAAAGGAGCCACGGGGATCGGATGTTATTGTGGGTGGGCTACTTTGTGAGCCCTATGAAGATGATTGCGATTTCGGGACTATCTTTTTCAACGATCAATGCTATCTCGGTATGTGTGGCCATGGGACTATTGGCTTAATAAAGAGTCTCGAATACTTGGGCAAAATAAAATCAGGACTCTATAAAATAGATACGCCCGTTGGACCGGTGGAAGCTGAGTTATTTGACAATGGAGAAGTTCGCATCGGCAACGTTGAGAGCTACCGAACGCAAAAAGATGTCAAACTTGATGTCGAAGGATATGGATCAATAGTCGGAGATCTTGCCTGGGGCGGCAACTGGTTTTTTTTGGTTAAGGAAGGCCCGTCTGAGCTCTTACATGTATCGAATGTCCGACGACTCGAAGAGGTGAGCATGAACATTCGTAAATGCCTAGAAGAGCAAAGAGTCAAAGGCGAGAACGGTGAACTTGTTGAACACATCGAGCTCTTTGGCCCACCCGAAAGCGAGGCGAATGATAGTCGTAATTTCGTTTTGTGTTCAGGAACAGCATATGATAGGTCGCCCTGCGGAACGGGCACGAGTGCTAAAATTGCATGCCTTGCAGCAGATGGAAAACTGGGACCCGGCGAAGTCTGGAGGCAGGAGGGCATCCTTGGCAGTGTATTTTCTTGTTCATACAAGTGGAATAAAGATATGAGTGCCATTCTTCCTAGCGTCATTGGAACAGCGCACATCACCGGAGAGGCAAAACTGATCCTCGATCCCAACGACCCTTTCTGCCATGGAATATCAAAGTCCGCATGAAAGGAGATCAGGTGCTTGTAATAGGTGGAGGTGTCATCGGTGCGATGTCTGCGTGGTACCTGACTGAAAAGGGATACTCCGTGACTGTTGTAGACCGAGACCGCTTTGGTGCGGCATGCTCACATGGAAACTGCGGATACATTTGCCCAAGTCATGTTCTTCCCCTGGCACAACCTGGTGCCATTGCCAAGACATTGAAGGCAATGACAAAGCCGAATTCGCCTTTTGCTATTCGACCAAAAGCGAGTCTAGATTTTATTTCATGGTTTTGGAAATTCTATCGGCAATGTGAACAAGAGAAAATGCTTCGGGCCGGACGATTTCGTCACGAGCTATTGCAGTCATCGATGGATTTGTACAGACAATTAATTGAACAAGAGCAGATCGACTGCGAGTGGCAGGAGGCTGGTCTCTTGTTTGTCTATGACAAGGAAGAGGAGTTTGAGTCCTATTCTCGAATGGAAGAGCTTATCAAAAAGGAATTCGGCATAGGCGCCACATCCTATGATTCAAGATCTCTTGAGAGATTTGAACCTGCCCTGAAGCCTGGGCTTGGAGGAGCATGGCATTACGAAGGAGATTGCCACATTCGACCCGATAAATTTCTTTCAAGTATTAAGGCCAGACTGGAAGGACGTGGGACCGTTTTTATTGATGGCTGCGATATTGCTGATTTTCATACGGAAGCCGGCGGAGCCAAAGCCGTTTCTAGCTCGCTGGGCTCCTTTGAGGCTGACCATTTTGTTGTAGCGACGGGCGCCATGACCCCATTATTGAATAAGCACCTCGGTATGCGAGTACCGATCCAACCTGGAAAGGGATATTCCCTGACCATGCCAAAGCCGACTCTGATGCCTAAAGTACCGATCATCTTTGAAGACTCGCACGTCGCCATTACCCCGATGGAGACTGCCTATCGAATAGGATCAACAATGGAATTCGTAGGTTACGACACGAGCATTAGTCGGAAGCGGCTGAAGCTGTTGACTGATGCAGCGGAGAAATATCTTCACGAACCTTATTCCGATTCAATAGAAGAAGAATGGTTTGGCTGGAGGCCGATGACTTGGGATGGTCGACCAATTATCGATCGAAGCCCTAGAATGAGTAACGTTTGGATTGCTGCAGGCCATAGCATGCTTGGCTTGAGCATGGCAACGGGAACGGGCAAATTGATAGCGGAGATGATTGGCGAGGAGGACACGCACATAGATGCGTCCGGTTTTTCAGCGTCAAGGTTTTAAGTTGCGATAGATCCGTCACAGGATCAGGAGCATGAGGCAAATTGATTTTTGGGACAGATCTGCGATCTCAAGAACATCAGCAAAGGAGCAAAATGGATATACGAAGCAAACGGATACACACCGGAATATTTCTCATTCTAGGTATCACAGTTTCATTTCCGGATACAGGTCTTGGAATGCAACTAGATTTTCAAGTGGACAATTCTTTGGTAGCAGACGAAGTGCTATATGTAGACATCGGGAGCGCAAAAGCAGATGATCAAAACGAAGGTGGCATCAGCACCCCACTTCGAACTATTCAAGAAGCGGCGGATCGAGCTATTGACTTTAAGCGCGAATTTCGAAGTACACGCGTGAATATTATGGCAGGCGTATACAGGGAAGAGGTGTCGTTGGAAACCTATACCAACTATCCAAGCAACGACCCAAATAACCTGACGCCAATTTGGTTCATTGGCGAGGGCCCAGGGCTTGTGAAAGTCTCAGGAGCTGATGTTATAGATAATTGGGAGAAGGTTGGGGAAAATCTCTGGATTAATTCCTGGCTCCACGACTGGGGAATCTATCCGGATCCAACTGGGGGTGGGGCCAATGTACCAACGATCACACGGAGACGAGAAATGGTATTTGTTGGCGATCAACAATTTCGGCAGGTTGAAGATCAGACTCCAAGCGAGGAAAATACATTCTCCGTAATGGAGGCCTTCGATGCGATAATCATCTATTCAAGCTCCCTAAGTCCGAATGTCGAAAAGACAAAAGTTGGAATCCGGGAAGAGCTTTGGAAGCAAGAGTATGAGCACAATGTCACGATTCGCAATATTGATTTTGAATATGCAGCAACTAGGTGGCAAGATGCAGTTGCTGCTGTGCGATTTGCCGGTTCAAATGATATTCATATTGAGAATGCAAACTTCAGTTGGAATAACGGCAGAGCTCTCTACTTCACTGGAAATGATGGGGTGACACTCGATAATGTAAAAATGAACGACAACGGATGGGATGGCTGGGGCACATGGAAAGTCAAGAATTTCCGAGGAGTGAACACAGAGACCAGTCGGAATAATTGGAGAGGACATTGGGGAGAATATTATCGCTGGTCTGTTGGAAACAAGATTCTCAGAACACACGGATTCGAGTTGGTCAACCACATTGCAAAAGACAATTATGCTCGAGGATTATGGCTTGACTTGGACAACATTGACGTCGTGATTGATGGCCTATTGCTCGAGGGCAACCTGAGAGACGGCGCCTTTATTGAGGCCAACCAGGGACCAATACATATTACCAAGGCCCGCATTTGCAATAATTCAGAATACGGTCTCTTCATAGCGAATACAGATAGTCTGACTATTACGAATTCAAAAATATGCGAGAACGAACTTGGTGAAATCATGATCACTGGCCAAAATAGCGGGAGATGGGTCTACAATTTCGAAACACTCGAAGAGTATTGGGTCCACTCTATAAACTGGAAATTCGACAATGTGGATTTCATTGCAAAGCCGGGGAAAACGCAGTTAACAGCAACCACTCTTTTGGACTTCGAACCATTTCTGGAATCACTCGATTCTAACTATAACACTTGGTGCCATCCGTCAACAACAGAGGCGATTTCGATTGACAGAAACAATCCAGTTTCGCTTTCTAATTTCCAAAATACCACAGGTCAGGACTTTCAATCGACCTGGGAATGTCCATCCAATTTGAAGACTGGCAAGAAAATGTCAGAGGCATCAGAGGCGCTAGAATCTGACCTAAGCCTAGCACAAAAGGAAGTCTCGTCGGATAGCTACTCCATTTACCCCAATCCTAGCACAGACTATCTCCATCTCAAGATTAAAACCAAGAACTCCGGATGGTCAAACTTGACCTTGTTTGATCTTCAAGGTCGAGAAATTGTTAAAGTCTTTGATGAGTATCTCGCAGCGAATGAAACGAGAGAAATAGATTTTGCCCTTGACGGGCTCTCCAGCGGAAACTATATATTGAAGTCTTCGGGCGAGCTTGCATTGCCCAGCAAATTGATTCAAGTTCAGCACTAATTGAACGGTAAAGAAAAAGGAATGGATAAGGCACTTCAAACCATGATCGACAACTTGCCAGAGAAGACTGGTAAATCATTGGACGAGTGGAAAACAGTTCTGGCAAAAGAGCTTCTTGCAAAGCACGGCGAAATGGTCAAATTTCTCAAATCCGAACACGGGGTGTCGCATGGCTTTGCCAATACCATAGTGGCTCTCTACAGAGCAGATTCGGACGGAGAAAAGGAAGACCTACTTGCCCTTCAGTACAAGGGAAAAGAGGTATTACTTCCGATGTACAAAAAACTGGATAAAATACTCATGTCACTCGGGAAAGATGTTAAAGTGACTCCCAAGCGAGGAAGTGTCAGTTACATTCGAAAGCATCAGTTTGCTCTAGTCAAGCCTGCCACGAAAACAAGAATTGATATTGGCTTGAAGCTCAAAGGAATTGAAGCAGACGGCATACTTGGTCCCTCGGGGCCTTTTGGTACCATGTGTACTCATCGTATTCAAGTGACTAACTTGGATGACATCGATGCTGCACTGAGGGCATGGCTCGAGCGAGCATACGAAATGTCTGAATAGAAGTCGAGGAGTCCAGTGGTCAGGAAAACTCCTCTCCTCACTCCTTTTTCTTCTTCGTCGGTTTAGGCTTTAAGCTTGACACGTAGGCAAAGCTCTTCCTGAAGTATTTGTTCAAGGCTCGGGTATTTTCCATTACCTCCTGCGGCACTATCGGATACTCCTTCATAACGGTGTTGTACTGAAAGGAGAGTTCCCCCTCGTATTTCTTCAAAAAGGCCTCCCTTTCCTCTCTTCCCAAACGAATAGCGAGCTCGCCATTTGATTTGTCCAGAAAAGAAAACATATTTCCGTTTAGAGAGGTGTACTTATTGGCAGCACCCTTCATCTTCAAGTCAGGAATAATTGAGATGACTTTTTGGTACCGTTCTAAGTTGGTCATCACTTCCTTCTAAGTAGAGTAAGACCTTTCTTATTCCCGACCAGGACGTCCATCTTTCCATCCTTATCTACATCGAGAGCCTTCACCTCGACTCCGACGCCAGTATCATCATCGATGAGATGTGGCTTGAGGTCAAATCCTTTTCCGCTGGTCTCGAACCAATAGGTAACGGCGGCACCCGCGTTATCCGGATCACCCCAAGTGCCGTGAGCCATGAAGCGTTTGCCAGAAATGACATCTAAGAGACCGTCTCCATTCATGTCGACTAAATCCACTCCATGTGGTTGAGAAAACTCGACACCGTTCGGACTCTCGAATTCCCCTCCTCCTCCTACTAAAACATGCTTCTTAAAATCTTTTCCTTTCCCGTCTAGATTTTCATATATCAAGACTCCCCACCCATGGGCATAGTTGGCGGTCAGAACGTCATTGTCGCCATCTTGATCAAAGTCGTAGGCATACATTTGCGACCCACCCTTGGCGAAGTCATAGTCATGCTTTTCCCAAACTGGGTCACCTTTCAAGGAACTCGGCTGCTCCCACCAACCTTCGGCCTCTAACACATCCATGCGGTCATCTCCATTGACATCACCTACTCCAAGTCCGTGGGTGTAGTGAAACCACTTCCCTCTCGGCGAGATCTTGTGAAATGTCCAAGGCTCCAATGGCTTTGAATAATCAGCCTTATAATAACCCCAGGTGCTATCTGCAATACAGACGATTTCTGGTTCCCCATCGCCATCAATATCCTTCCACATGGGAGACTCATTACTCACCTCCGGAGCAACATGATGCATGTCCCACATTTCAGCCTTTTCTCCAGGATTCAGAAATATCCGGGCCGATTTTCCAGGAAAGCCAATCATGAAAATGTCTTCCCAGCCATCCTTGTTGAAGTCACGGGCGTAGGGAAAGAAATTGTCGGAATATATCTCCGGGTCATAAGCACCCATTGAATTCCAAGATTTAATTTGCTTATAGTCCGGCCCAATCCAG
Source organism: Rhodothermales bacterium (assembly GCA_965250215.1). Taxonomy (GTDB): domain Bacteria; phylum Bacteroidota; class Rhodothermia; order Rhodothermales; family DATKEJ01; genus CBDFNN01. The sequence goes on from CBDFNN010000004.1 coordinate 3,180,375, forward strand.
TAGTAGGGACCGTAGATGATATCGTTGACTTCGTCTCCCGTTAGATCAGCAGCATAAGCTCCTTCGGCATAGAACACATCTGTGAGCCGAGTCTTTTCGAAGGAAGACTTTTGAGCAACAAGGTCAAGCGAGGACAGAGCAACAACGACAACGATGGAGACACATATCCTTTCGTGTATCAGATTTTTCATAGGAATAAGCTAGTTTTGATTATCTAATTAAGTTAGGATAGTTATTCTTTCTCTGCTCCTCTACTCCTCTGTCCCTCCAATCATTTCATTAAGACCAGAAAGAATTTGCTTCTGCTGATCGGTATCGGCACCTTCGCTTAGGTACTTGGATAAAACAGCCAAAGCCTCGGGGCTTCCCTCGGCCGAGATTCTTCTCACCGTGAAGTCGAGAATATCCTTGAGTTTTGTATCCAGAGCCATCGACAAGGCACGGTCCATATCTTCCACCACCATCGGCTCTGCAGCATACCAAACCATCGCTGGAATATTGTGATCAGCTGCATCTTCTTCGTGAGAATAAAGGCCGTTCATAATATCCCATCTTAAATTTGGTGCAATAGATTGAGCCGCACTGGCAATGTACATTCTAACCATCGCGGAATTCTCATCGCTTGCCATTGAAGCAAGTTTTTCTCGAACCGGGTCAGAAATATTTCCATCGTCTGCGAGAAGTTGAACAGACCACGCTCTCACATTTTCGTTGTCGTCATCTGCAAGTGCGATGAGATCGGCATCTGAAAGTCCTTCCGTCACATAGAGGGTCCAAAGGGCTCGGAGCCGTCTGGTGACATCGGAATTCTCATCTAGGATTTTCCGAAGCGAAGAATGAACATTTGGATCGGGTCCGCGCTCTGTCAATAGCCTACGAGCGTGCCTGACAAACCAATCGTTTTCATGCAACTGAAACTCGACAAGATCTTGGCTCGACATAGCCTCCAGATCAACTGATACGATTCGATCGTTCTCGTGTGACACCTTAAAAATTCTTCCCAGCTCTTTGTCGTGTACATCCGGATTAGGACTGTGGCATTGATTTTTGTCATACCAATCGATTACATAGGCCGATCCTCCTGGTCCATATCGAAAGTTCAGCATCTGGCTCCAGGAATCATTGGCGAAAAGGAAATCCTCCTCATGCTTGCCCACGTACCCTGAGCCCTCTCGCACAAGCTTGTCCACGTTTGCACGGTAGCCATGAATGTTGTTCATGATTAGTTTGTCTCGGTACTCATCGGGCCAAGAGCCACCAAGATATATCATGGCACCAGCGTGAGCATGTCCTCCGCCGACTTCATCAGAACGGTGGTTTCCCGAATGGGGCCTGTTGCGCTCTCCTACAAAGTGAACGTGATCTCCATGTGTGTCGATATCCACGTAGGTGTATGGATTGAAATGCTTATAGGCTTGACGTATATATCGACCTCCCGGGATGACGTGATAGAGATGAGGAATGACACAAGCTGTTATAAAGGGATGTCCCATATCATTAAAGTCGATACCCCATGGATTACTGGTACCTTCAGCCCATAATTCGAAATTTTCTTTTGTTGGGTGATAGCGCCAAACGCCACCATTTAGTTTGACTCGATCTTCTTCTGCTGTGCCCGGCTTGCCGACTACAGAGTGAGTAAACACACCATGGGTTCCATACAGCCATCCATCTGGCCCCCATCTAAAGCTGTTCAATATTTCATGAGTGTCATGTGTACCCCAGCCATCCAGTTTAATCTCGGGAGGTCCGGCAGGCAGATCGTCCTTAACGGGGATATATAGGAGATAGGGCGCCGCTCCAAGCCAGATTCCACCGAAACCATATTCGATTCCGCTTATCAAGTTGAGTCCTTCCGTAAAGACTTTACGACTATCAAGAAAACCATCTCCAACGGTATCCTCGAATATTAGAATCCGATCTTTTCCTTCGCCTTCGGGCGCAGGTTCTGGATAGGTATGAGCTTCAACAACCCAAAGCCTTCCCCTATCATCATAAGTGAAGGCGATAGGTCTAATTACATCAGGTTCTCCCGCTCCTAGACTGACCGTAAAGCCATCGGGTACCCTCATGGCATCGACGGCCTTCTGGGGTGAAAGACCTGAGAAAGGAGTCTCCAAGATTGGGGGAAGAGTATAGATCTCTGATGAGTCGAACTCATTTGGGAAACTGGGTTTCTCAGAAAAGAAGCTGAAGTCATCAAAACCGATATATGCTAGTTGATTGTCCCTGATATATGGCAAGCCCGAGACACCATCTTCATCGTCGACAAGTCGAACGAATACTTCTCGATCCTGGAAACCAGATAGATCAACTAGAACCGGTCTTAATCCATGTCCATTGTGACCTGAAGTTTTGAATATGACTTCTCCTTCTGCCTTGTCGACCAATTCGACTCGAACTCCAGAAAGTGCCCCACCTGAGACTCTAAAACTAGCCCAAGGATGAACAACCTTGAAAGAAGAAGAGCTAAGGACGCCTTTTGAACGATGACCAAGATTTTCTGCGCTGGAGACCCAGAAGTCTCCCTCATGGCCACTCCTAGTATCACCTGTTCTTAAGACTATGACATCGCCTTCGACCGGTGCCGTACCGAAAGCTTCACCTTCGAATTCCCAATCGGCATAATTGCCGGTCTCGAAGTTCATGTTGAGTGCTCTACTGTCGGCTATTACGGGAAATCCTTCGATCGAAGCGGCAGCCGGGTTTAGAATCTCAAATCGGCCCTCCATTCCCGATGTACGATGTCCCGGTATGGAGCAGAAGTAAACATCATTGTCAGTGGCCTCAAAGAAAATGCTTGAACTAGAGCCCTTTTCGTTCAAAGGTGCGCTTCTTGCGCCTGCCTGCTCCATAACAATGTCATGGATTAGGTCTTCGCCATTAATGATGGTTATTTTTACCATCTCACCCTTCTTGGCTCTAAGAATGGGGTTGCGGACGCCATCGATGTCTCCGCCGATTCCGAAGTAACCCAACATCGTTGAAGACAGTGTGTATTCGCGGTCCACCTCGGGCTCATCTTGAGCTAGTATCACGGATGGAAACGCAAAAGAAGTGATGAGGAGCATGAAAACAAGGTGACGGATTGACATGTTGAATACACTGATTTGGTTAATTGAATGTAACAGGCCATGATCGCTATGGCAAGGTCAAGTCAGTCCGTTCTTAAATCAAGAGAATACAGACAGGAAATTGTCCGAACTAGCTTCCTCTAGGGGGGCTGGTTCCTCCAGTTGTGATCTCAAAGAAAATTGGTTCGGAGAAAGGAGACCCGATAAAGGATTGATCAATGCTCTGTACCATGACTTCGTAGTTTCCGATCTCCAAATTTGACAACTTCCAAGCATTTGCAAGGCCCATGTTGCCAGGTTTGGGTGAAAGTCTTGTTCCTGTAGACTGAAGTGAAAGAGGGGAACTCACAATGTTGCCGTCTTTTTTTAGCAATAGGTTGTAGCTGAGACCTTGGCTCCCAGACTGGTCGTCTGTGCCCGATATCCATGTGAGGCTTACACTGTTGCCATCAAGCTCTACACTAAGTTCTGATGGTGGGCGTGGAGGAGTATTGATTATTGTTTGGTCATTCCGAAATTGGTTGGTACGGAAACTGGCCGACTGAAAGATATCGACGTCGCCATCTCCATCGTAGTCACCTACCGCTGCAGACGAATAGAGAAACTCTCCGGCATTCACAACCAATCTGAGATGCCTTCCATCCATGTTGACATAAATCCTACCAACTCGATCTCCACTGAGTGTTTCTGCTCCAGAAATGTATAAATCAGGGAAACCGTCGTTAGTAAAGTCCGCCCATTTGATGTCGCCATAAAACGCTCCCTTGACTTCAATGGCAGATTCAGAATAATTTCCATGACCATCGTTCAAATAGATTTTGATAAATCCTTTAACAACGTGTGGATCGGGTTGCGCTCCTGCAAGTGCTAGATCAAGATCTCCGTCTAAATCAAAGTCAGCAAAACCGGCAGATGAGTATCCGAATTTTTCAAGATCATTGTTGGTCCTAGTGAACATGGCGTTTCCATCGTTGGTGTAGATGAAGGACCTATAGCCATCGAAAGTTATTCCTGATATTAGGAAATCGTTGTCGCCATCGTTGTCAATATCTCCATAGTCAATGTCACAATACGCAAAGCCTGGTATCCCCGTTTGCTCCTCAGTAAAATTGAATTGATTGCTATGCAGATAGAGGCGAGTGGAATAGTTTCCATTGTCTTCAATCCCAGCTACTAATACGTCCTTTTCTGCATCCCCATCAAAGTCAGTTACAGCCATGCAATTATTTCTTACTCCTTGAATATCGTCGATCACTTGATCCAAATACTGCAATCCGCCGAGATCGAAAGCTATTCTGGCCTTGGAGACAAATGGTTCATCAAGATTCTTTGCCCCAATCATGATAAGATCAAGTTCTCCATCGCCGTCAAGATCAGACCAATCACTCGATCCCATCCATATTCCAGTGAGACCAAGAGTGCCAGTTGGCTGCCCGTAAGTTGTGATTACATCAATTACGCCCCCAGGTCTTAGAATATCCACCTCATTTTCAAATCTCACAAGACTCACAATCGGCTTTAGAACAATGGATCTGGTTAGCCCGATCACAGCGACATCCAGCTTACCATCTCGATCTATATCTGCAAGATTGATAGTTCCAAAGTCAACCTTCTCAAGATTTTGCTCTGCAACCCTCAGAATAAAAGGTTGTGCATTAAGCGCACCACCAATCAAGTTTAGGAGCATGAATAATAATGTCGCAAGGAAATGAGAGTTGAACTTTGACACTGCGAATAATTTGGTAGAAAATGTGTTAAGTCGTCTTCCGGTTTTCGTCTTATCCAGAATTGGTGATTTACCTATGGAGAAAAAGCGAAGCAAAGCTTGGCAAAGACTTTTCTCATCCCATGAGAAATAGGTAACGAAGGACTTTCCGGACATGTCGATTACACTATTTGGTTATTAGATTCTAACAGGTCATGATCACTATGGCAAGGTATTCTCACTAAGACCTCAAATCTGACAACTAGGTCATATTTCCCGAAATACTTTCTATTAAAATCGATAGTCCAGTTTTTAGTAAATGTCGTTCCGCGATCGAAGCTTTGCTCCGAATACCAATTGTAGCTGTCTTTATCTATAGAATAGAAGACGTAGTATGGCATCGGCGAAGCAGTAGTTGACGGTTTGTTTGATCAAGACTACGATATCTCTTGAAGAGATGTAAGGGGTTGAAATCTACCCCTGAAAGGATATGCTGATATTAACTCACTAGGTCTAAACCACCAGGCCTCTCTAGCTATTTTAACAATCTGAAAATCGAGCCAAATCTTGGCCTAGATTTTTCTTCGTCCCATGAGAAATAGGTCACGAAAGGCTTGCCCTCGATATGAACCTCAGGGACTAAACCCCAGTATCGGCTATCTTCAGAGTTGTCCCGATTATCTCCGATCACGAAGTAATAGTCCTGCTCAAAAGAATAACTCGTTGTCTTTTTGCCATCGATTTCAAATTCGTTAAGACCAATTCTTTTTGCACTTTTTCTCTCGTGCCGATTGATCAGCTCCTTATAAGTTGACCAATTTTCATCATTAAGCTCAACCCTTGACCCTTCGGCTGGAATCTTCAGAGGTCCGTAGTCATCACGTCCATATTTCTTACCTGGAGGATAGACCCTCGAATAAGAGCGTGCTCGTTCGGATTCTGTTTCGACATAAGGAACGACCTTTTCAACATAGGACCAAGATTCCATTTCCCTCGCTTGTTCTTCTGTCATGCTAAGCGCTCTGACAATCGAACCATCAATTGAAGCCTGTCGGACCAGGGACATATCGATTCCCAAATCCCTCATTTTCCGGGCGGGAAGCATGACTTGTGGGTCGGTCTTGTAGATAGCGAACTCCTTCTGTATACCCTCAATATCTTCGACCACTTCACCATTCACTACTATCTTCTTATTCCTGATTTCTAACACATCACCTGGAATACCCATTGCTCTTTTCACGTAGTGGGTCCGTCTTGATATCACTCCTTCTTCGGGAGGATAGTTGAAGACGATCACATCTCCTCTTTCTACCGACGTAAACCCTGGAAGGCGAAACCAAGGCAACTCCGCGTCGATGTGGATCTCCGTGAAAGGGATCCCGACACTCATGGGAGTTCTCGGTCCGAAATGGAGCTTCGACACAATCAAAAAGTCACCAACCATCAAATTTTTCTCCATCGACGGAGTCGGAATTCGATATGCACCAAGAACAAAAGTGTTGGTCAACATGGCCATTAGCAAAGCCGAAAACACCACTCCTGTCCAGTCTCTTAATGCAGACTTTTTCTTGTTTTTGCGCCGAAGCGTTTTCGTATCGATTTTGGTCATTGAGAAATGGTAATTGGTCGTTTGTACTTGGTCCTTAGTCCTTTTGTCTTCTTGCCAATGGTCTATTTCTAAACGGGAGAACAAGAACTAATATTGCTGTCTGCGAGAAGAATCGACTATTTGATCTTAGACTCAGCTTTCTGATCGAAAACAAGATTAACAATTTTACGCATCACGCATCACTTCCACCCCCTCACGCCTCACCCTCCACTTCCTCACTTCCTATTCTTGAACTCAATCTTATTAAAGGACATCAGAGGATCGATTGCGCGTGCCGATTCGTTTTTGAATATGAAAAACAGATCGTGCCTGCCTGTCATTTCCTTCAATTCAACAATACTCGGATCAGGTCCTCTCATCATCTTCGCGATGTAAGCATCCATTCCTCCTGCCGCCTGAATTTCAGTGGCCGAAGGTCTAAAGTTTCTTTCCTTGACCTCAACATCCAACTGACCCAGCAAGTCTCCTTCAATAGAACCAGCTCTGATCTCAAGAACTCCCCCAACAGCCCCCTCTCGTTTCTGCGCTCTTGCTCCAATCTCTGCCGCCACGATACCGGTTAGATCAATATCCCGATAGACAATATGATGCCCATGAGAGGGAATGATGTTTGTTGGCCCCGCTCCTCTTCCACTGACAGAAGTGCGAGCCCCTTCGATTAAATCTGCATCATCAGCCGACAAAGTTGGACTTCTCAATATGACCACATCCTCGACCGATAAAGGTGCCATTTCGCCAGCACCCCGATCTTGATATGCTGCTCTCACTACAACCGAACCAAGACCACCACCCCCTTCGGGTAAATCCGGCATAAAGCTACCACTCAAAGGTACCGTTCCCACCGTCTTGTCATCGACATGTAAAATATAATCGACGATCGTTTTTGCATCGTTGATACTGAGCGATGGATGGGCAGGCATCATTACTTCGCCCCAAACCCCGATTCCGCCAGCCGTCACCTTGCTTGCTAACTGCTGAATAACAGCGGGGGTTTTGTCGTATTTCTCAGAAATGGCCATGTAGCTAGGCCCGGCTGAAGTAAGGTCTTCTTGGTGGCATACACCACAATCGGTTTTTTCAATCATAGCCCTAGCTACTGAAAATCTTGTAGATGCATCCACACTTCTTTGCTCCTGAATAACCTCCGCATAGTCAAAGCCTTCAGAGACATAGTTAATACTCATGGCAACATGGCTTGGATCGATCTCACCATCTTCCACATCACTTACATCGACCGAGTAATCGAAAGCTGTGTCAGGGAAAAAGAATTCGGAATTGCCTGTGAGTTGAAGATCAACTTTGGGCTCCTCGTTTCCAGCGAGAATGGTCGTGGAAGAACTGTTGCTCAAACCCATGGGATCTGTCACCGTCAATGTGGCCGTATACACTCCATCCTTCTCAATCGAAACTGTGGGATTGGATTCCGAAAAAGTCTGTGTCTCCTCACTTGATTCGTGGCTGAGCTCCCAGTGATATTTTAGTACATCGCCGTCGAAGTCTTCTGAACCCGCCCCACTCAACTCCACGCTAAAGGGCACCTTGCCTCCTTTCAAGCTCGTAGATGCAACAACAACCGGCTTCCGATTACCAGGATTGAACTCAATTCGCACCAACTTGTCATCTTCGCTATCTCGAAACCATCTACTTCCGTACTCCAGAATATATAGTCCTCCATTTGGCCCAAATTTGATATCGATTATTTCAGCCGGCTTATAGTCAGGAATAAATCGCTCCATTGATTCGTAATCGCCATTTGCATCCATCGTTATCGCCATGATCCACCCTCTCGAAAGATCAGCCGCCAACCACTTTCCTTCATAAAAAGGTGGGAAGGAATATTTGGGATTCTTGAAGTCATCGACTCTATAGATGGGGCCACCAGTCGCAGATCTTCCTCCATTGCCCACTAGGGGAAATCGTTCCGATGCTCCATATGGATAAGAAATGAATGCAGGTAGGGCTGGAGGAAGCTGTTCGAGACCCGTGTTGTTCACCGACGTATTAATAAGATTTGCGGGGTCCTTCGGTGCGAGGGCTGAATCTGCCACAAAGTCATAGAAAGGAAAGGCTTGATTCTCGCCGACGAAATATGGCCAGCCGTGATTTCCTGGACCTCGCCCTTGATTTAGCTCGTCATATCCACGTGGACCGAGATCAGTATCGTTTGTGGCGTCTGGGCCTACCTCACCCCAGTAAATATAGCCGGTTTTGCTATCCAAAGAGACTCTCCATGCATTTCGATGACCCATCGAATAGATTTCAGCACGAGTATTCTCTGTTCCCACAGCGTAGAGGTTGCCCTCAGGGATTGAATAAGTACCATCGTCCTCAGGATGAATTCTGATTATTTTTCCTCTCAGATCGTTTGTATTTGCGGCGCCACGCTGATCATCCCAACTGCTTCGATTTGGCCTCTCATCGGTTTGAGATTGAATAGAGTTCGAAGTGTTATTCCCAATAGTAATGAATAGGTTTTGGTCTTTATCCCAGACCATCCCTCCGCCGGTATGACAGCACTCTTCCCTTTGCACAGGGAATTCTAGCATCACCACCTTAGAAGCCTCCACAAGTCCACCATCTTTGTAGTTCCACCTAGCGAGAGTGTGCTTAGCCTCGTCAGGATGAGCATAAAGCAGGTATATCCAAGGATTACTTTCAAAATCCGGATGAACCGTAAGACCAACCAGACCTTCTTCAGCTTCCCTTACCCGACCATCAGCACTTGTGTATTTTGTATTGACGGGGATTGTCGCAATGGTTGATACGCTAGCACTAATTGGATCAAATAATTTTACTCCGCCCTTCCTCTCAATAATGAAAACTCGTTCGTCTTTGAGCACCTCAAAAGCCATCGGTTCATCCAGACTAAGGCCAGATGTTAACACTACTGGAGTAAAACGATTGTCGTCGGGTTTCTCATGATTCTCGGACTCGCCTGAGCAAGAAAAAGTGAGAAGGCTTAAAAGGACGACGGAGATGGTCAGAAACTTTGACATGGCATCGGTTGGGAGGTGTAACACTTAGTTGGAAAATAATACTGGATTTACTTCTCCTTTTCTGTTAAAGGTTATCAACCGCACTATCGAAACAATCAAAAGTCAAAAACTAAAGACCAAGCGCAGTTAGTACAGCTAATTAATGAGACTAGTTAGATTTTTGTGTATTCACCGGTCGCCACGGAACCTTGAATTGCATTCACGATGGCGATATCCTTCATCCCCTCTTTTCCTGGAACCAACATATCCCGTCCTTCCATGATAGCTAAGGCATCATCGTCAATTTGTTGGGCCTGTTGATTTGGGCAAAACACATCGAGTTTCTTGCCATCGGAAGTGCGACCCTTGACTCCGTTATAGGATTGAAGCGGTTCTATCTCATACCATCCATTTTCACATCGCACTTTAAGATGATTGCTTCTTTCTCCAACACTGGTCAATCCATTTGCAACTATGCCACTCTCGAAGTCCAATTCGAAAGCTGTTGTCTCATCCACCTCTTTATATACGTCAGGGAAATTCGTCGATTGAGCGGCAGCCTTAACTCCAACAGGGTCTTGACCTGATCCATATCTCAATGCATTGATGGCATAGACACCCATGTCATAAAGAGCACCGCCTCCTAGTTCTTTGTCAACTCTCCAGCCGCTCGCTCGCCCACCACCATCATAACAAGAATGTGCTTCCATGGACTTGATCTCTCCATATGGTTTTGAGTCTGCATAGCCAATGACGGTGCGGGTATTGGGCTCGTGTTGCATACGATAGCCAATGCTCAGCTTGACTTTATTCTTATCGCACTCCGAGATAATTTTTTCGCACTGCTCGACATTCATGGCCATGGGCTTTTCGCAGAATACATGTTTGCCGGTATTTGCCGCGATGACGGCATACTTCATATGGAGACCTGTTGGCACAATCACATAAACAACATCGATGTCCGGATTATCCGCAATCCTATGCATGTTTTCATAGTTGTAGATATTGCTATCCTTCAATCCATGACGCTTCTTCCAAGCGGGAATTTTCGTAGGACTTCCTGTAACGATCCCGGCGAGATGGGCATGTACCGTTTGCTGTAAAGCTGGTGCAATCTGACCTCCGGCATAACTTCCTAGCCCGACTAGTGCTATCCCGAGACTTTTCTCTTTAGATTTTGACTTCGTGTTGATGAAGGGACCGAAGGCAAGTGAACCGCTGAGCAATGCGGTGTTCTGGATAAATTGTCTTCGTTTCATGTGGAAGGATGGCGGGTTGCGGGGCGCGGTTTACGGAGGCTTAGAATAGTTACGGGAAAAACTCCTACTAGGTTCTGGAACAAAAAAGCACTTAGTTTTTGATGTCAGAGTGCTCCGATGAATTGATTGCGAGTCTCAAATCTTCCATTCTGCTACTTCCATTCTTAATGCTTCGAATACTATCTTGAGAAACCTGACGCGCTTTTTCGATCATCAATTTTACCCACAGCATTCGATTTGAATTCTACTCAAACTCTCAAGCTCCATAATCCATCTAGCTTCACGAGTCTGCTACTGGCGCTCTCTCTTTTTATTCTTGCTTTTAATCCGAATGCGGCAACAGCGCAATCAGATCTCCAATCACCAGATGAGTTTCTAGGTTATGAACTAGGAACGGCTTTCACTCCACATCATCGGGTTGTCGACTACTTCGAGTACGTCGCTTACCAGAAATCGAATGTCGAATTGACCCCTTACGGCAAGTCCTATGAAGGACGGCCACTCATGGTTGCCATTCTGTCAAGTCAAGACAACATGAATCGCCTTGAGAAAATCAGGCTAAATAACTTATCACTCACAAAGCCAGATCAGCCAGAAAAGCCAGATGAGCTAGAGATGCCATCAGTGGTTTGGCTGAGCTACAACGTCCACGGAAACGAATCCGTGTCGACGGAGGCTTCGATGGCCGTCCTTTGGAAACTGGCCAGTGGCCAAGCAGATACGGTTGATGAATGGCTGAAAAACACAATCATTATTCTTGACCCCTGCATCAACCCAGATGGTAGAGACAGATATGCCTCCTGGTACCGGAGGACCGTGGGAATGGAAATCGATCTGCAAGGATTTACAGCAGAGCATAAAGAGCCATGGCCCGGAGGAAGGACCAATCATTACATGTTCGACCTCAACCGAGATTGGGCCTGGGGCACGCAAACCGAATCGAGGCAAAGGATAAAACTGTACCGCCAATGGATGCCACAAATCCATGTCGATTTTCACGAGCAAGGAATCAACTCTCCCTACTTCTTCGCGCCCGCGGCCGAGCCCATGCACGATGCCATAACACCTTGGCAGCGGGAATTCCAGAAGACCATCGGAAAGAACAATGCCAAGTATTTCGACGAGCAAGGCTGGCTCTACTTCACTCGCCAAGTTTTCGATCTATACTACCCGAGCTATGGCGACACTTGGCCTACATTCAATGGCGCGATCGGTATGACCTATGAGCAAGGTGGAAGTGGAGCAGCGGGATTAGCCGTACTTACTGCAACCGGTGACACTTTGTCACTCAAGGACAGAATAGATCATCACCGAACGACGAGTTTCTCAACCATCGAAGCCGCTTCCGTCAATGCTCCCGCTTTGATACAAAATTTCCGGAGCTACTTTTCCGGCGATGATAGTTATGGGAAGTACAAGTCCTATTTGCTAAAGACAAGCAAGACACCAGGCAAGGCAAAACTGATAAAGAACCTGCTTAACGCACAAGGCATCTCACATGAGAATGCCGCTTCCGGCTCCTACTCAGGTCACTCTTTTGGCCTGCGCGGAAATGCGGATTTCACAGCGTCCGAGGGAGATATACTCATATCAGCGGACCAGTCTAGTTCACGCCTTCTGCAGGTACTATTCGAACCAAACTCGAATCTATCCGATTCGCTGACCTACGACATCACTTCTTGGGCTATCCCCTTCGCATATGGACTCGAAGCCTTTGCCTCGACGGATGAAATAAAATCAGCTCCGGCAAAAGCGATCGATTTCTCAACGGAGGTTGTCGATGATGCCTACGCTTATCTCGTCCCTTGGACAGATCGCGGAAGTGCTCAATTTTTGGCCGCCATGATCAAGGCCAAAGTCAAATCCCGAAGAGCGACGAAAGAATTTACTATAGATGGAAAGAGTTACGAGCCTGGGACATTGATCGTCTTGAAAGCGGACAATAAGTCCCTGAGCTCAGATCTAGCCAAGATCATCAGAAGGATCTCAAATGAAACAGAAATTCCGATCGGCTCGACAAGCTCCGGCTTGGTTGAATCCGGGTCGGACTTCGGATCAGGTGATGTGAAGTACATTAAGGCACCTCGAGTAGGCATGCTTTTCGGATCGCCCATGAGCTCGGGATCAGTTGGAGAAATTTGGCATTTCTTCGATGAGCAAATCTCCTATCCGCTCCACAGAATTCCTGCGACAAGTTTGAATAAGGACATTCTTGCCAAACTCGATGTCCTAATTCTTCCTTCAGGCACCTATAGTCAGATCCTCAGTGAATCTAAAAGCAAAGATTTATTTGATTGGGTCAAAGCTGGCGGCAAAGTCGTAGCTCTCGAAAGAGCAGTGTCTGCTCTTGCAGCAAAGAAAGAAACGTCTCTAAAATCCAAACCGGAAGCTAAACCAGACTCTAGCAAAACGGAAGTGAAGGTCTACGCTGATCGATCTAGAGATGCGACGAAAACTAGCGTGAAAGGAGGTGTCTTTGAAGTTAAGATCGATAACACCCATCCGCTCTTCTACGGCTATGGAGATAAATACTACACTCTCAAGAGAAGCTCCTCCGCCTACGAACTTCTGCCTAAAGGATGGAACGCTGGCGTTCTCAAGAATGCAAAACCTGTCTCAGGTTTCACTGGCTTGAAAGCACAGAAGAAGATCGAAGGGAGCCTCGTATTTGGAGTTGAGACGATGGGTAAAGGATCCATCACTTACATGGTTGACAATCCTCTTTTCCGAGCCTTCTGGGAAGGGGGAAAGTTGATGTTCGCCAATGCCGTCTTTGCGTACTAGGATTAGTCTTTGGTTTGTGGTTCATAGTTGGTGGTTTAGCACAACTAACCAAAAACCACTAACCAAAAACATTTACTAGCGGGTGTTACCGCATGAGATTACATCGCCCAATGTCCGGCTAGTTCTGACCCTAACTGTCGAGGATGTATTTCCTTCAATTGTGTTGAGTCTCGTATCGACGGTCAAGTTACTCGGGTCGTCTCGATAGTCGATGAAGATGCCGCTGTGTTGCCCACCAGACGCCCACTGGAATCTCAGATAGTCACCGGGATTTAGGGTGTAAGAACCATTTAGAATTTCACTGACCTGATGAGCCCGGCCGATTCCCGCGAAGTAATTTTCCATGGCTTGTGACCCAATATTTCCAGTCGGTGTGTCCCACTTGCCCTTCCTCAGCGCCCAACTCGCAAACTCGCTACACCACGCATTGGTAGTGCCATATTTAACCGGATCCGACTTGCCTATTTCTTTAGCAGCCCAGTGTATCTGCGCGATCCAGTTGTGATCGATCATGTCCAACTTCGTTTGAAGCATTTGAGCTGTTAGCGAAATGTACTGGTGACGTTCGTCTGTAGAGTCATCCAGCCAGACGAGTTCGTGCCAGTCGACGATTTTTTCGCCGCTATGGACGACTTCTACTCGTGCGATTTTTATCCCGTCATTGAATGGGGTCTCGAGCGTAAGATTGTCCCAGTTGTCTGTAGGAACGGATTCCACAAAATTTTGCGCACTGTTGAAATCCCACCGAAGCGTATCACCACGTTGAAATTTGGTCGTCGAGCGACCGTTTAATTGTAGGCGATGAGAATCTCCAAAATGTAGGTAGATGTGACTAGCATTGCTCCCATGGGAGTCATTTCCGTCGCTAATTTCGATTTCGATATAATTTTCTCTGACTAATGGAGAGCCTGAACTCGAGGACATGGCTATCACCGTTTTCGCTGCCGTCTTCGACAGCGGCGACTTCAGACCTCGGGCGAAGTCTACCTTTCTGATACCTCGGGCGAGCTTGTCATCGATAGTGATCCCAGCATCACGATTCCGCTTGGAAAGTATCCAACCATTTATCTCGGACTGCTCTGAAATGTCACTCGGCATATAGAGATCCGAGGTTTTTTGATTCCTAGCTAGTGGACTGAGTTTGAGTTCTTGAATTGATCTTGACATGATATCGACAAATGAATTGAATTGAATGCGGTGCAGTCAGAACTGACTTCGCTATCTATTGCGACAAAACGAACAGCACTAGACCAAGAGGAATAGTTTGGGGTTGGTTGTTATTGGTTGCTGGTCCAAGACCACGAACTACACACAACTAACCAAAAACATCTTTAGTCTCTCCTGAACTTCATCCTTTGATGTGACCGTACTTTAGCGACAGGCTTGTACTCATGCAGGACTTCACGCCAGCCGTGATAGTCCTCCTCAACTACAATAGTATATTCGTCCTCGGGTAGACTCGATCGGCGAACAGCGTCTATCTCATCGCGCGCGCGAATCGTGAGCTTTTTGGGAGGTGAGAATATGTGGAGTTCGAAATTAGGCAAAGTAGTCGTCAGGGATCAGTCTTCAGTTGTCAGGAAGAATCGTATGGAAGTCTCTAGACCAGCCTTTCGTTCCGCCATGGACAATCTCCCATTCTCTTCCTGAAGACTGATGACTGAAGGCTGATGACTCTCTTCTATCCTGTGCTTTGCATTGCCGCAGCCACACCATTCAGGCTCAGGAAAATATTATATCCAAGTTCTTCTTGATCTGAACCGTCCGATTCATTCCAACGTTTGAGCAACTCAACCTGGATGAGGTTTAGAACATCCGTGTAAGGATTCCTCAACTGAATCGATTTCTTTATCACCTTCGAAGACTCATACAACTCCTCCTGACCCGTAATCGACAAGATCGCCTTCTCTGCTTTCTCGTACTCGGCGACAATTCGATCATGGAAATTCAGATCCGAGAACTGGGTATACAGTTCAGCAATCTCAAGTCTAGTCCTCGACATCTCCAACTGGCAGTTGTCGATCACCGTTTTGAAGAAGGGCCACTTATCATAGAGCTGCGAAAGCAAGCTCAGTCCACCCTCTTGCTCAAGTCCGTAGCTAAGTGAGCTGCCCATTCCGAACCATCCCGGAAGATTATATCTTGTTTGTGTCCATCCAAAAACCCAAGGAATCGCTCTCAATCCATCAAAGTCCAGATCCGCCCCTGACTTCCTTGAAATCGGTCTGGAGGCAATTTTTAATCCCCCAATATGTTCGATAGGTGTCACGCTTGAATACCATGGCCAGAATTCGGGGTCATCAATCAAGTCCCGATAGAGCCCCATTGACTTCGTCGACATCTCATCAAACAACGAAACCACCGACTCATCAGGTTGATAATTTTCTGGACGCTTCCCGGACTCCGATGGAGTCGACACAATCACAGCATTCACGATTTGCTCCATATGCCGACTCGCGATTTCTGGAATGGCGTATCGGAAAGAAATGATTTCGCCTTGCTCCGTAAATCTAATTTGTCCGTTTTGGACCGTGGTTGGCATAGATCGAATGGCGAGATTTGCACGCCCTCCTCCTCTGCCCGTTGATCCACCTCTTCCATGAAATAGGCGCATCGTGATGCCATATTTTTGACAAACTTTCCCTAGACGATCCTGACCCCTATTGAGGGCCCAGTTTGCCATGAGATAACCACCATCCTTATTCGAATCGGAGTAGCCCAACATGATCTCTTGGAATCCTCCACGTGTTCTGAGTTGAGCGGCATAAACCTCATCCTCGAAAATCTGAGCCATAAATTCCTCTGAGTGCTCGAGATCTTCAACGGTCTCGAACAAAGGAGAGACATCTAAATCAGTGATCACCTCTCCATTTGTATATCGCCATAGACCCGTCTCTTTTAAAAGCACAAGGACCTCAAGCATATCAGAAAGATCATGTGTCATGGAGATGATATAAGTACCAATGGCTTCCGGCTCGATCGCCTTGATGTCAGCAATCGCGTAGAGTGCCTCTAAAACAAACTGCGACTTGTCAGAAAGTCTTATTCCAATGGGAAGCAGCGGCCGTGCATTTCTTAGCTCAGTTCGCAGAATTTTGAGTTTGTCTTCTTCAGGCAAAGATGTATAATCTTCGGTAATTCCTGCCAGGGCAAAAAGCTCAGTAACAGCTTGGGCATGAACTTTCGAATGTTGCCTTACATCTAGTGGCGTCATGAAGAAGCCAAAAGCTTGAGATCTGGCGATCAACTTGTTCAAAAGCGAGCCATCTGCAGCTCCGGTTAGATTCGCCGATGATAAAGCCTTTCGAATCGAAACTAGATCTGATCTGAACTGATCGCTCGAATAGTGAATGCCTTCCTCTTCTTCCCTCAGTCGATCCAATTTATCAAGGATCACCGATAGCTTCATTCTGAAGGGCTCGTACTTGAACTTATCCATCAAACTCTCTGACAAACCATAGGCCTGCGCCTCTTCCTTGGCCTCCTTAATAAATGCTTCGTCTACATCACAATGTCTGATTGAGATACTTAGCTCTCGACGAAGCTCTCTTACTTCTCGATGATACAACTCGTATGCAGCCCGTCGAATAGTATTGAAGGTTCGCTTCGTCACTTCAGCCGTGACATTGGGATTGCCATCACGGTCGCCGCCGACCCAAGACCGGTATCGCAAAAATGGACCAAGATCCAGATCGAGCCCATAGTAATTGTTCAATGCCTCATCGAGATCTTGATAAATGCTAGGTAGCATCTCCCAAATTGAAGTGCCAACAAAATACAGGGCGTGCAAAACCTCGTCAGCGACTTTCATTCTTTTGAATTGCACTTCATCCGTGGCTAGGAGAAGGGAAACCTGTTTCCAGATTTCACCCATAGCCTCGCATTGGTCTTTTCGACTTGCCTCCTCTCGGAGATGCACGAGAGAATCAGCAATATTCTTCTGCTTGAATAGAACGGAGCGTCTTCTTGCTTCTGTCGGATGAGCCGTCAGGGTCGGCTGAATATTAATACTTGCGACAAGCTTCTTGACGTCCCCCGTACTAACTCCACGATCCAAAAGAGTTTTCACGGCTTGTTTTACGGACTCTTTCCGGGGATCAGCCAATGTGGCCTTTAACTCTCGCGCTTCATTAATCCGAGCGATCTCGTGCTGCTCCGCCTGGTTGACGAGACGAAAATAGGCCGTGTAAATCCTGAGGATCCAGGAAAGATCATCGAGGCTTGTTCTACTCAGTCTAGTTGAAGTCTCTTGCCAATATTTTGATGGATCGTCGGATGCGGCAGCCTTCTTGCAATCGATTATCAGATCAGTGGCTAACTTCAAGATCTCACCTCCGGCCCTTTCGTCGACCGCATAGGCGAGGATATCACGCAAGGCATTTACCCTGTTGCTAAGCTCTTTGGTTATTCCATTACCTTCGGAATGGAGGTGATATTCTTGCCATGTGAGAGTAGTGCTCAATATTTTCCTGTTTTACTTCGAGGTCCAAAGGTTTAGTATCTGCTATAATACTCCCCGTTCCAAATGACGAATCGCGGCTATTTGTATTTTAGAATCGTCTTGCCGACACTCGATCGATATGTGTCTCCAAAGAGGAGCAAATGGTTCATCAGGTGATAAAGATTATATATTCCAAAGCGCTCTTCCCATCCCGCTTCAAGTGGGCTGGTACTCCGATAGTTTTCGAGCAGTGTGCTATCAAATCCTCCGAACAGCTGAGTCATAGCTAAGTCCACTTCACTGTGACCGATATAGGCCGAAGGGTCAACAAAGGCAATTCCGTTGTCTCTGAGGAATAGCATATTCCCCGCCCAGAGATCTCCATGAAGTACAGATTTCTTCGGAGTGTCCGGAAGCAAATTGCCGAGTTTCTCAGAAAGATTTTCAAATGGACCGTCCCATTCATCTTGCCACTTCCCGTCATCAATTAGTTTGCTCATCATATATCGAAGACGAGAATCTCTAAAAAATTCGACCCAAGAGAAACCAGATTCGTTTCTCTGCAAACTCAATCCGATATAGTTATCCTTTTTGAATCCGTACCGATCATAATCTAAAGATTCATGACCGTGCATTGCAGCTAGCTTGCGGCCAAAAATAGCGTTTTGATTTTCTCGTCCTTGAACAGACTCCATCCATTCGAGAGCGAGAAATCCATTCCGCTTGTCAATAGAATGTACTCTTGGGACAACAATCCCCGCCTTTTTCGCTACAGGCCTCAATAGCTCCAATCCTTCGATTTCCGCTTCGAGAATCTTTGCATCGCTTTTCTTGACGAAAAAGATGTCGCTGTGGGTTTTCACCTGATAGGTAGAGTTTGCCCCTCTCTCTGAGAGCCGTTTGACGTCAGCAATATCGTAGCCGAGCAGAAGGCGTACTCGGGATTTTATGTCGTGCTTGAACTTGATTATTCTCTAAGATTCGTTTTGATTTGAGCTGGGCATTGGATTATTGGCCTCGTGGGCAAGCAAAGATTCCAAAAGCCTCTTAGTTGACCTGTCCAACATTTGAAATACATTCTCAAATCCTTGGTCTCCACCGTAGTAGGGATCCGGTACTTGATAGTCTTCTGGATGCGAATCGAACTCCCTTAGCAATTTGACTTTGTGGCCATATTCATCGTGCGAATCAAGATAAAGGACGTCATGTTGGTTCTCCCTGTCCATGCACAATATGAGATCATATGCCTCTAGATCTTCAGACCTAAATTGTCTAGCCTTTTGCTTACTGATATCGACATCGTGACCAGCCGCCGTCGTAATCATTCTTGAGTCCGGAGGATTTCCAATGTGCCAGGCCCCGACTCCGGCAGAGTCAATGTAGAACTGCGATTCCTCTTTGGCCATCTCTACATGATGCCTAAATAGTCCTTCTCCCATTGGGCTGCGACAGATATTTCCGAGGCAAACGAATAAGATGTTTATGGTTTTTTGTTCTTGGGACATGCTTTTAGAATATGCTTTTCACAGCAAGTGACAAATCTCTTTACATTGCGTTTCATATGTTCAAAAATCTTTCAATCAAATCCGAAAGAAAGATCAAATATGCGACATAACTGAAGACTGATCTCTGACGACTGATGACCGTATTCTCCGTTTCCGAATTAACAGCAGATATCAAGCTCTCGCTTGAAGATCAGTTTCAAGACATCACCGTCGAAGGTGAGCTTTCAGGTTTTAAGCGACATTCCTCGGGACACTGTTACTTCACTCTCAAGGACGGTGGAGCACAGATTCGTGGGGTAATGTTTCGCTGGCAGGCCGAGAACCTCTTCTTTCAACCAAAAGATGGAATGCTAGTCCGAGCTCGAGGGAATATCTCGGTCTATGAACAACGTGGGGATTATCAACTCTTAGTTCGATCAATGAGACCTGCTGGAGAGGGTGAATTGGCTCGTGCCTTTCAAGAGCTCAAGATCAAGCTAAATAAGGAGGGTTTTTTTGACCCATCTCATAAAAAGGACATACCACGGTTTCCAACAAAGATTGGCGTGATAACTTCCAGAGACGGAGCGGCGATCAAAGATATTTTTTCAACGATAGGAAGGCGATATCCGCAAGTCGAATTACTTTTCGTACCTACTCCCGTCCAAGGTCCTGGAGCTGCAGAGACTATTGCTCAGGCAATATCCGTTTTCAATGACCAGAGAGATCCTAACTATCAACCCGAGGTAATTATTCTTACTCGTGGAGGTGGGTCAGTCGAGGATCTTTGGGCATTCAACGAAGAGATTGTAGCTCGAGCAGTCTTTGACTCTGAGATCCCTATCATTTGCGGAGTCGGCCACGAGTCCGATTTTTCTATCGCAGAATTCGTAGCCGACCTTCGAGCGGCCACACCGACTCAGTGTGCTGAGATGGCGACCCCTGATCGCGAAGAGCTCATCGGGCAGATGTACGCGTACCAAGATGTTCTCAAGTCCACCCTCTTAAGAAAGATCGAGAATAACAGACAGCGAATCCTTCACATGCGCGAGTCGAGAAGCTTCAATAGGCCTATCAACTTTCTCCGAGAATCTGCCATGCGACTCGATCGCTATGAAGAGCAGCTAAACAGTCTGATGCACAAGCAACTGACTTTTGTTCGGCACAGAATCGAGCTTTTGTCTCATCGAATCAATGACCTTGACCCAGGGCTTCCTATGAGGAAAGGATTTGCTTTGGTAAGTTTCAAGGACAAGATTCTCAAGACGGGCGAGGATTTAAAATCAGGTGATATTGTCAGCATTCGATTCAAGAAAGACAGTCGAGATGCGGAAATAAAATGAAGAAAGAATGAGCGAAAGCGCTTCCTTTAGCTTGATTCTCGATATACCCCCTCACTGTCCCTAGAATCGGGATCATCACAAGGTAGAATTGGTTTCTGAGCCTGCCCCTATGGAGGCCATTTTAGCTTGGAAAACCAAGATCAATAACTCATCATCACACTATGGCAATTAAACTTGCAATCAACGGATTCGGACGCATCGGAAGACTAGTCGCTCGAGCCATCTTTGAAAATAAAACTCGTGGCTTCGATCTTGTAGCCGTAAACGATCTCACAGGAGCAGACATGCTGGCTTACCTGTTCGAGAAAGACTCAGTTCACGGTCCCTTCCCTGGGAAAGTCAGAACTACTCGTGGCAATCTCGTCATCAACGGCGATACCCTAAAAGTATTTAGCGAAAGAGATCCTGAGAATCTTCCGTGGGAAGAACTCGGTGTCGACGTCGTCATTGAGTCAACTGGATTCTTTAGAACCAAAACCGCCGCTGGAAAGCACTTGACAGCCGGTGCAAAAAAGGTTCTTATTTCTGCACCCGCAGGAGACGCTATTGACAACACCATAGTTTTGGGTGTCAACGACAAGAAGCTTCGAAAGGGAGATAAAATTGTTTCTAACGCAAGTTGTACAACCAACTGCCTAGCTCCAATGGTTAAAGTTCTCGACGAAGCGTTCGGAGTGAAACAAGGTCTTATGACAACCATCCATGGTTATACATCAGACCAAAGCTTACAAGACGCCCCTCACAAAGACTACCGACGAGCCCGAGCAGCTGCAATCAACATGATCCCTACATCTACGGGAGCTGCGAAAGCCGTTGGACTTGTTTTGCCTCACTTGAATGGAAAGCTTGATGGTTTCGCTGTTCGAGTGCCAGTGCCGGACGGATCGCTCACAGACCTAACAGTCAACCTCAAAAAGAAGGTTACTGCTGAGCAAGTAAACGAAGCATTCAAAAAAGCTGCGAGCTCCAAAGGTAAGTTGAGAGGAATCGTTGAGTATGCAGACAAGCCAATTGTCTCTACCGACATCATTCACAACCCACATTCATGCATTTTCGACTCCCAAATGACGAAGGCCGATGGCAACATGGT
Source organism: Rhodothermales bacterium (assembly GCA_965250215.1). Taxonomy (GTDB): domain Bacteria; phylum Bacteroidota; class Rhodothermia; order Rhodothermales; family DATKEJ01; genus CBDFNN01. The sequence continues at coordinate 3,202,139 of CBDFNN010000004.1, forward strand.
CAAGATTGTTGGGTGGTATGACAACGAGTGGGGATACTCTAACAGAGTAGTCGATCTCGCCAAATTGATGGCCAAAAAGTAGATCGAAATATGGCATTGCCAAATCGTATAGCCGACCTGGATCTCAAGGACAAAAGTGTCCTGATCCGGGTCGACTTTAATGTACCCCTCAAAGAAAAGGACGGAGCTCTTGTAGTTGGCGACGACACTCGAATCCGATCCGCCGTTCCAACCATCGAACTGGCACTTTCCAAAGGAGCCAAGGTCGTTCTGGCAAGCCACATGGGGAGACCAAGCGGTGAGCGCGTGGCTAAGATGTCGCTACGACCAGCGGCAGACCACCTTTCGGCCCTGCTTGGAAAGACTGTAGCATTCTGTGAAGAGACTATTGGATCCGTAGCAGAAGAAGCTGTTGCGAGATTGAACTCGGGAGATGTCCTGCTTTTAGAGAATACTCGTTACGATGAGCGTGAGAAGAAGAACAATGCCGACTTTGCGCAAGGTCTTGCTGATCTCGCTGACGTCTTTATTAACGATGCCTTCGGTTCTGCCCATAGGGCCCATGCTTCCACGACAGGTGTTGCCCACTTAGTGAGGGAGACCGGAACTGGACTCCTGATGGACAAGGAACTCAACTATCTAGGCAGCAAATTGTCAGAGCCCGAGCGTCCTTTCGTTGCTATCATTGGCGGCGCAAAAGTGTCCGACAAGATCGGCGTAATAGATTCGCTACTCGATAGAGTTGACAAGCTCTTGATAGGCGGTGGCATGAGCTACACATTTCTCTCGATGCTCGGTCACTCGGTCGGTAACTCCTTGTTTGAAGAGGATAAATTAGAAGAAGCAGAACGTCTCTACAAAACTGCTGCGGGCAGACTCGTTCTTCCTATCGATCATGTCGTTGCAGATGGATTTTCGAACGATGCAAATCACAAAGTTTCTGACATAGAAATTGAAGACGGTTGGATGGGTTTGGACATCGGTCCAGAAACCATCGCCCTCTATGAAGATTGTCTCGCTGATGCAAAGACTGTTATTTGGAATGGCCCAATGGGAGTGTTCGAAATGTCAAACTTTGCAAAAGGCACTCTTAGTGTAGCAAACACTCTTGCCAAGATTACCAAGTCAGGAGCTATTACAGTTGTTGGTGGTGGCGATTCTGTCGCAGCGATTTCGGCCGCAGAACTGGACGACGACGTGAGTCACGTCTCAACTGGTGGTGGTGCGATGCTTGAATTCTTAGAGGGAAAGATCTTGCCGGGTGTAGCCGCATTGTCTTTGGATTAATTAGTTGCTTTTCGATTGAAACTGGTCCCGGGTTATCTCAGGTCGAGCGTAGCTGGATCGTGATATCTACATCGTGGAGTCTCGAGCAAATACCATTGTAACATGCAGACTTGGCGGGTCTTACATACTTCGCATTTCCGTTCAATCAATCCCTCGAAATCTTCACGAGGGATTTTTTCGAAGTTCTAGGTCTTCAGTTAATCACCTCCTTCGCTTTGCAAATTGGCGTGAGGTAGCTCCAGAATCTATCGCGTTTTGAAATATTTTCTCAGACAATTGCATCGATCAATCTTGGAATCGTAACTCTTGTAGTTGACTTACGTCCAAAAATCATCTGCTTTTCTATCTAGATCAAATCGCAACAACTGGACGGAAGTGCCAATTGAAGTGACCTTTCGTGATATTATATCTATGGCCATGGCTCGAAAAGGCGGGCAATAGAAATGGAATGATCAGAATCGAAGAAAATATTCCAAAGGATTAGATCCATTCCACAACCACCGAGAAATAAATGAGTCGATTCTTGTTAGTCTTAATAGCCTTCGTCTGGATACAGTCAAGTCCAGCCAAAGCATCAGACGATGGACCTTTCGTTTTCGAATTCGAAGAACTCGCTCCCGGTGTATGGGCTGGTGTTAGGCCGGATGGTCCTCGTTTTCCCGTCATGGGCAATACGACTTTCGTCATCACTGAGGAAGGTGTTGTCGTTTTTGATGGTGGGGGTATGCCCGCCATGTCTGAGCAAATAATCGCAAAGCTTCGATCGCTTACTGACAAACCCGTCACTCACGTCGTGACCAGTCATTGGCACGGTGATCATAACTTCGGTGTCTTTCGATTTGCCGAAGAATTTCCAAATGTCCAATTCATCGCACACGAATTCACACGTGAGGTCATGAGAAGCTCGCGTATAAACTACATCGACCAAGAGCGTGGTTTTGTCGAAGAAAGATCCGAGGAGTTTAGAAAAATTGTTGAATCAGGACTGGACTCAGAAGGCAATGAACGAAATGATATCGACCGAGCGGTCTATGCTGATATGCTTGAACACGGTGATGAGATCGACAAGGAATTCATGCGTGCCAAAGTAACACCTCCGAATATCGTTTTTTCTGATAAGTACATCATCGAGTCAGGCTCGAGAAAGATCGAGTTGCTCTTCTTGGGCCACGGTAACACGGAGGGAGATATTGTAATGTGGCTGCCCGAGGAGAAAATCGTAGCGACGGGTGACATTGTTGTTTTGCCATCACCCTACGCCTTTAATGTGCCCCCTAAGGCTTGGGCGGAGACCCTGCGGAAGGTAAATGCACTAGAGTATCATGTACTGGTCCCTGGACATGGCGCAATTCAGAGAGACACGAAATACGTTGATTTGATCATTGAAGCCTCCGACTCGATCGCGGATCAGCGAGATGATATGCTCGCCGATGGAATGACGAAAGAGGAAGTTCAGACTGGTCTCGATTTCACTGCCTTCGAAGAACGCTTTACACAGGGTGATGAGTATATAAAAACCTATTACGATTCATATTTCGTTGATGCTTTTCGTGCCGCTGCTATGAAGGCATTGACCGGAGAACGAATGCTACAACCACCTTTATCAGAAAGCGTGCCTTTTGATGATGAGCGCTGGGTAATCAAGGCTGCTGAATCGGAGCTTGTCGATTATCTTGGCCAACGAGCACTGAGAATAAAGGGTGGTTCTGCTACACTCCCTGACATCCAAATAAAGAACGGACTTGTCGAATTTGATATCGCTATAACCCAAGAGCGCGGATTCGCCGGTTTGGAGTTTCGAATTCAGGACGAAGGCAATTACGAACACTTCTACATTCGCCCACATCAATCAGGTAATCCTGACGCGAATCAGTATACACCAGTGTTCGGAGGGATTTCTGCTTGGCAGTTGTATCATGGCGACGGCTACGGAACTCCAGTCGACTATCGGTTCAATGATTGGATGCATGTAGAGATACTTTACGCAGGATCGCAAGCGCAGGTCTTCATTGATTCCGAAGAGCCGGTACTTCGAGTCACAGATCTAAAACGAGAAGTCGGGGCGGGAGCCATCGGCGTCAGCTCATCGAACTTTTCTGCGGTGCACTTCGCAAATTTCAGTTTTACACAGTTGGCTAATCAATACGCCATTCCACCGATCTCTGAAGAGCCGGTCCAAATTGAAGGATTGATTGAATCCTGGCAGCTATCTGACTCATTCGATGAAGCCTTACTGACGGCTGGTCTTCAATTGTCGGAGAACATCCAGCACAACCGTATTTGGAATGAGTTGCCAGCCGAAGCCACTGGCATTGTCAATCTAGCAAGAGTACAAGACGGTGATGGTGGTAATACTATCTTCGCTCGCCATGATTTGATCTCGGATCAAGACGAACAGAAGCTTCTGACGTTCGGATATAGCGACCGGGCCAAGGTCTATTTGAATGGTCTACTTTTATATCAGGGAAACAACGGATACTTGAGTCGCGACTACCGATATCTCGGAACGATCGGCATGTTCGACAGCGTAGTTTTACCCCTGAAGGAGGGCAAGAATGAGCTCTGGATCGCAGTGTCAGAGAACTTTGGAGGTTGGGGTATCATGGGACAAATCACCGACATGAATTAGTATAGAAACGACAGACAGTTCTATACATCATTTGGCGGATTGGCGATCCCCGTTCTGGTCTGAGTCAGATAACTAGAAAACATTCTAAGCGGCAATCTATAAGTGGTCGGTGCTTTTTTTTGCATCACTCCACGGCCTATTTCAGTATCGACTTTACACGAGACACTACTTTTTCTTCACTAAGTGGAGGAGCGTGGATAGCGATCTCCAGTGAATAGTTGAGTGGCCTAGAGCCTCAAAAGTCGATCTATTTCTTCGTCGATCTTTCCGGCATCGGCCTGCGAATAGCCCTCAAAAAGGGCAATGATTTCATCGGCGGCATTGACTATCAAAAGCGTTGGAATTTTGTCAACATTCAACTCCGACATGAGCTCACTGTTGACATCTAAGACAACCGGATAGTTAACTCCTTTTGAGGTCGCTAGGGGTCTGACTTTCGACAGATTTCGGGGACCGTCTACATTCACACCCACGACACCTAGCCCTCGATCTCTGTATTTGTCGGCGATGCTGGCCAACTTCGGTATAGCCTTAAGGCAAGGTGCACACCAAGTTGCCCAAAAGTCGATAACGGTCAGCTTTTCTCCCTTAAGATCACTGTAGCTCTGCTCCTCACCGTACATGTCCTCTAGGGTAAAGTCTGCGACAGTCTGACCCGACGCCCTTTGGCTCAAAGAAAGGAAAAGAAAAAATACTACGATTCTGAGCATGAGGTAGCACGGGAGATTTCAGGAAACAAGTGGATAGGATCCATGTGCTACTATCCGAACCAAGATCACTAGTTTCTCCCCTTCCTTTCGACTCTACAGATGTTACAGAATCATTAGATTTGAATTTGCTCACGACCAGAAAGAACATTAGACTTGAACTGTCTACCGCCAGCACAAGTGGCCAGTATCTAGAACCAGCCTCAAGTAGCCAGAAGCCAGTGCCCGGTATCCAGTCTCTAGCCCCTAGTCGCCCGTGCAATTTCGCCAAACTCTATATCGCGATAGGTCAAAATCTTAGTTTCGAACAAACTGGCTCCATAATTCTTGACCCAATCCCTGTGTAACCCGAGACCTTGACCGGGAGGGATAATAGTAAAAGTCACTTCATATTTGTCATCAATATCACCGGGAAGGGTCATATTCCTTGCGTAGTGAAAGTTGTCGACCAAATTGATATGTGGCATCAAATCGATGAACGTACTCAGGCCGGATTTCTGATTGACAACCTTGGCTGTGATATCGAGATATGCAACGAAACCTCCGGCGGGAGTACCCTTTGGTAGGTTCACGACATCCCAATTTGCGCGTGCCTCAATGTGGACCTGAGTCTGATCTTCTGCAAGATGAAGAGAGGCGGGCAGGACCTTGTCTTTAACAGCTCCTTCAAATATGAGGACAAGGCCAGGCTCAATTCTTTCCTCTCCTATGATGAGTTCAGGAGCGTTTGAAAGAGGCAGTAATGTGCTTAGGAGAAGTAGTAGAATCGATGCTTTCATGTCTGTGATATACTTTTACGGAGCGTATTTCAACTCGCTCGGAGGACCTTTCTTATTTAGACACAATCTAAATAAGGAAAAGGAAGCCTCCAATTCGTTTGTGCGAACTCTCTGCTAAACATTGACAGAGTGACAATATTTTACATTTTCGCAGCCATTAGAAACAGGCAAGAAAACAGTCTGAACCACGCCTTTGTCTTAGGTCAAAAGTCGCTATCTTTTGACATGCCAGGCGCAAATATATGGGTCTTTGAGATACCTGAGTTTGGCACGTCGATTGAATCAAGTCCAATTAATCTGTCTTTCAAGTAGCCCCTTCCTTGCAAAATATTGACTGGAGAAGTTTCGTTAAAAAATGGTGGTTGTCCGCGCTATTGTTTCCGCTTGGTCTTTATGTCTTTCTGCAAAAGGGAAAGCCCTCTGATAGCTTCTGGCTTCTTACCCCTTTAGAAGGAGCAAATTTTATTATCCACGAAGCTGGCCACAGCATATTCATATTCTTGGGCCAGTTTATCAGAGCCGCGGGTGGGACTTTGATGCAACTTCTCTTGCCGGGAGGATTGGCGGTATATGCCCTTCGCCGGCACTACAGCGAAACAACCCAGCTGATGCTTTTTTGGCTTGGTCACAGTTTAATCAATGTCAGCGTCTATGCTGCCGATGCGCGAGCGCAGACGCTTTCTCTTTATGGAGGCACTAAAGTTTATCACGACTGGCATTTCATGCTCGGCCAACTAGGAATCCTAGAATACGATCACATCATCGGAAATGTCTTTTGGATTTCTTCGCTGCTAATTTTCATTCTCATGGCGCTCGCACCGCGGGATATGATTTGAGGTATAGCATGATTATTATACTCGAGCGGAGGTCCATCGAGGAGCTCTTTCTACATGGATAGTAAATCGAAACATGGCAAGTACTGCTCTCAGACTTATCGGAGAAGAATGGAAATCTCGAGCCAACGAGTTGGCAGATTGGGCCATGGATCATCTTGTTAATCGAAAAGATGTTTGGGGCCAATTCACTGTAGCAACACCTGAGGAGGAACGCAAGACAGGCAAGTCTTATAAAGTCTTAACCCTCCCACAGAAAGCCATGCGAGGAAAAGACATGGTTACTCTGGACAAACTAAGAAGGCATTTCAGTAGTATCCGACGGAATCATCTCATCGGTCTTCACAGCATTAATGATTCCAATGAGTCAAAATGGATTGCAATTGACATCGATATGCATAGTGCCAATGCGACCGATGCAGAAGATGTAAATCGTAGAAATTTCCGAGCTGCGCTGCATTGGTGGAAAAAACTTCAGAGCCAGGGCTACGATCCACTCCTAATGGACACGAATGGAATGGGAGGTTATCACATTTGGATTCTTTTTGGTGAGCCGGTGCCCACGCCTGGCGTCTTTTTCCTCGCGAACAACTTGATCTCCGATTGGGAGGAGCAAAACCTCGATATGAAACCAGAGACCTATCCCAAGAGACCCGTTCATGAGCAAGGTAAATTCGGAGCCTCACTTCGGCTTCCAGGCCTTCATCACTGGCGAGATCATTACACCAAAATTTGGAGTGGTGATGAATGGCTAGATGATCCTTGGCTTACTGGTAGTTCAGCAGTCGACATGATGTTGAACATAACTCCAGGCCCTCCTCCCCCCCAACCGACCCAAAAAGAAATCGATCAATGGGTCAGCCGAAAGCCGACGAAGAACAAAGCAGAATATGCCTCCCGCTCCGTTTTCGCGCACAAGAAAAAAGGCACTAGAACGCTCGAGCACAAGAACAAAAAGCGCCCGAAAGTTTGCCTTGACCTTGATGGCGTTCTCGCCATTTACGATGGCTGGAAGGGAGCAAAGGCAATCGGGCCGCCGATTGATGGAGCACTTGAGTTTGCCCGCGAAATTGCCAGCTACGCAGATATCATTCTTTACAGCGTCCGCTTTAGTCCTGAAGGCTCTCCAGATCGAAAGTTGACAGCCAAGGAAATCATTGAGCGGATCGAGGTAACGCGAGTGTGGCTTAATGATCATGGATTTCCAGAAATGGAGATCTATATCGGCAAAGGAAAGCCGATAGCCAGCGTATATGTAGATGACCGTGCCGTCGTCTGCGATGCCCAGGAAGAAGGTCCTACGGCTTATTTGGGGATGGACGAACAGATTCGCCGGCTTTGTAAGGTCTGACTATCAGATATTCTGACATTCTGATTTACTATCTTTCCAAATGCCACGAACACTGCCATTTACCTACAAGGGAAAGGAGCTCGCTTTCACTATTCAGAAAGTCGATCGCTCCAAGCTCTATGGCTCGACCCAATTAGAGGTCCACGATGACCAAGGCCGATTGTGCGATCTGGCAACCTTGGCCTCTGATGGAAAAACACTCATCCCCTACGGAGGAACGGCCTTCGGCTACATTACGCCGGAAGGTATGTGGCGCGACAAAAATGGACTCGTGCCGGTCAATATGGAAGGCAAGGAATTAGAAGCTGTCGAATCTAATTTCAAAGTGCCAACCGACCTAATCGAAAAGACCGATGTCGACGACTACCTATGGCATAACATCCGGTTAGTATATGAACTAGATCCCGTGGGTACCTTGCCACCAGAATTCTTGAGTGAGATTTCTGATGGCGCAATTTTCAAGTTTAGCTTTAGCTACCGAGGTGGCGTCGCTCCCGACGCGGCTTTTCTCTTTACAGACGATAGCGGAAATCTCTGGTTGATGGTAGGCAATAAGACGACTATCGATTACATCAAACTAGAGCAACCTGGAGCAATTGCTGTCGATCCAGAAGAAGATGATCTGCTAGACTTTGACATGATGTAAATGCCAAATATTAATCTAACAGATAGTAGAGGGCGAGACGCTCAGGTCAAAGCAGAAGGGGTGCAAACTCCTCGCAACGTTCGTTATATAGATTCTGAGGGTGACCCAGTCTATACAAGGAAGATTCTTCAGGCGACGATCAAACACGACTATAACACCCTAGTCAAGAAATACGAAACTCCGGAAAGTCTTGGCAGAGCACTCTTCGAGGGTGATCCAGAAATTGACACCGAGATATTTGGGAGATACCTTCAAGAAATCTCTCGCGTCTACATCAACCCCGATGAGGAGATCGTCTACCGAATTGAGCCGATCGAAATAAAACTCGACACCGAAGGAGAGGAAATTAGTCGAAAGATTCGAGAGCGTCTGCCATCTAACACAGATGACTCTCAGTACCCACTCAAGTGGACCGGAAAGATGCTCAAGAAAAGCGATGCCTTCCGACGTTTCGTCTTTTCTGGTAAAATGCAGATTACCCATGTCAATGGACTAACCTATGATTTTCTTCACAGCATGGCTACGGAGCTTGCCGAGGCCAAAAGTCTGCTCCTGATAGGTGGCGGTAAGAAAGGAAGCGACCCGCTCATTTTCCGAAGAGGCTCAGTCCCTTATCGAGGTTTTCTTGAAGGTCGAGTTGATGGAGATCGCTACGCACTCATACTTCATCTTTCGAAGATGGAATTAAAGCCGCCGGCCTAATGGGAATCGTAGATCTAAAGCAGACGAAGAAGAAGTTTGGGAGCTACTTCATTGGTAAGTCCTCTGCCATGGAAGACACCTCCATTCTTCCAAAGGTTCAACGATTCAGAAGGCAATTGGGATCGACTATGCGTGCCTTCGACAAAAGCGGTCTTTTAAAAAAAGTACCTGACTCAGACTATTTTGTCAGCCGCAAGGTAGACGGAGAATACACAGTTCTAGTTTTCCAAGATGATGATGCCATTACGATCAACCCAGGCGGAACGGTAAGAGTTGGCCTACCCTTTATGCAGGAAGCGGCAGCAATCTTGAAAGAGACTGGTGTAAAAAAAGCTTTGATCGCCGGCGAGCTCTATGCAAGAGTTGAGGGTAAAAGCAGAACTCGTATTCACGATGTCATCAGACTTGCACGAGGAGCAAAGGCTCAAGGAGATCTTGATTCGCTTCATTTCGCCGTCTTCGATATTTACGAGATCGATGATGAACTAGTCCGGGGTGGATTTGCTGAAGTCCATCCAAAAATCGTCGAATGGTTTGGCGAGGGAGACAAAGTCCATTCGATCGAAACCAAAATGGCAAAGACTGCCAAAGAAGTGGCGACCATTTTTGACCAATGGGTCGAAGATGAAGGTGAAGAGGGAGTGGTTATTCGGAGTGACAGTTCAGGAATGTTCAAAATTAAACCACGACACACCCTAGACGTGGTGGTTGTCGGGTTCACTGAAGGTACGGATGATCGAGTGGGCTGGCTGCATGACATGCTATTGGGCATCGTCAGGAGTAGCGGAAATATTCAGGTCCTTGGAAAAGTAGGCGGAGGTTTTTCTGATGATCAACGGCGTGATCTCCTCACCAATCTCAAAACACTAGTATGTGAGAGCGACTACGCAGAAGTAAACTCCGATCGAGTAGCCTATCAAATGGTACGTCCTGAATGGGTCATCGAAATTTCCTGTCTCGATCTAATTTCACGAACGACTCGAGGAGGCACCATTGATCGCATGGTCCTTTCCTGGGACGAGGACAAAAAGAAATGGGAGGCCGTTCGAAGACTTCCCTTGGTCAGTGTCATCTCACCCCAATTCATTCGAATAAGAGAAGACAAGGAGCCGGAAGAGGAGGATGTTCGATTTTCCCAGCTTACAGATTTGGTAGACATCCCAGAAGCTGATCGGACGGCAAAAGAGCTTGACCTTCCCAAAAGTACAGTCATGCATCGGGTTGTTGCGACCAAAGTACTAAGAGGTGCTGAAATGATTCGCAAGCTTGTTGTTTGGAAGACTAACAAGGATGAGGAAACTACTGAATATCCAGCCTACGTTTTACATCTAACAGACTTTAGTCCAAACAGAAAAAGTCCCCTTGATCACGAGATCAGGGTCAGCAACTCTGAGGAGCAAATATTGGAGTTCTTTGAAGAATGGAAGACCAAATATTTCGTAGGAGGTTGGGAGGTCGAGGACGATTCTGTCTAGTCGTCCTAAAAATCATTTTGTTTTAAGCTGATTGTGGAATCGACATTTGAATCAGTGTTCCGTTTGCAGTGTTCCGTTTTCCGAGAACATCTCCAACGACAAACTGAATTATCAGCTGTTTTCTGACGCATTGACTGACTCTTTTGGATCCGACGAATCTGATTTCTCATGAGGACGTTTTGTTGCAAACTTCGGAAAACGGAACACAGTAAACGGCACGCGTCCCATCGTGAATTGCATTTTAAGAAGAATATATCCCGAACATAATCGGACTCATTCGTAAGACAGCCTTTACCTTAAAAAAGCGCTTACAAACCGTCACAAAGTAATGAGCAAAGGCATCGAAAAATCTGGTATTAACAAAAAGCTTATTCGCAAGAATTTGCGACCTGCCAAATTGGTCGAAGCGACCTTAATCAACGGACATGGCAAACTTAGCAGTCCAGGAGCCTTGGTGATCAATACAGGTAAATTTACAGGCCGCTCACCCAAGGACAGATTCATCGTCAAAGATGATATCACGGAGAGTCGAGTGGATTGGGGGGAAGTCAATCAGTCCATCTCCTCTGAAGCATTCGACCGTCTTTATAAGAAGGTAGTAGACTATGCCAACACCCTTGACAATGTTTACATGCGCGATGCACACGCCTGTGCGCATCCCAAATATCAGATGAATGTCAGGGTCTACACGGAATTCGCGTGGGCCAGTATGTTTGCTTACAACATGTTCTTGAGACCGACCGTCAAAGAGCTAGCTGATTTCAAACCAGAATGGCGCGTCCTCGCCTTTCCTGGTGTCCTAGCTGATCCTGAAACAGATGAGACTCGGCAGGAGAACTTCGCGATTATCAACTTCACCAAGAAATGTATTATCATCGGTGGAACGGCATACACGGGTGAAATCAAAAAGGGCATCTTCTCAGCACTAAATTTTATTCTGCCTGAAAACGATGGCGTCCTGCCAATGCACTGCTCGGCAAACGTCGGTGCAGAGGGCGACACCGCGCTTTTCTTTGGACTCTCAGGAACGGGCAAAACAACGCTCTCCAACGATCCTGAAAGAAGACTAATCGGTGACGATGAGCACGGTTGGGCGAAGACTACCGTCTTTAATTTCGAAGGAGGATGCTATGCCAAAACCATTGATCTCTCCCCCACGAAAGAACCTCAAATATTTAAAGCCATCAAGTTCGGCGCACTTCTGGAGAACATCGGATATCAAGAAGATGATTGCACACCTGACTATACCGACACGGATATTACACCTAATACCCGGGTGAGCTATCCGATCTATCATATCGACAATATCATGTTTAAGTCGAGAGGTGATTTACCGGAAAATGTATTTTTCCTAACCGCCGATGCATTTGGCGTTCTTCCCCCAATCTCAAAGCTGACAACCAGTCAGGCTATGTACCACTTTATTAGTGGATACACCGCAAAAATCGCAGGAACTGAAGAAGGTATCAATGAGCCCCTCGCTACATTCTCATCTTGTTTTGGCGCTCCCTTTCTTCCCTTGCATCCGACTGAATACGCCAAAATGCTGGGTGAAAAAATCGATATACGAAATAACGATCGCCCTGGAGAAGTGGGAGTCTGGTTGATCAATACTGGATGGACTGGAGGTCCCTATGGAGAGGGATCGAGAATCGAACTGGCCTTTACGCGTGCGATGGTAAAAGCAGCCTTGCAAGCCGATTTGGATAATGTCGAATATGTTAACCATCCGATTTTCAAAGTTGCTGTCCCTCAGTCTTGCCCCGATGTACCCAACGCTATCCTGAATCCGCGAGACACCTGGCGTAACGAGAACGCCTACGATCAGCAAGCAAAGATGCTAGCGGGCTTATTCAGCAAGAATTTCGCTCAATTTGCCGAGAAGGCTTCCGAAGAGATCGTTGCCGCTGGACCAGCCGTCTAGAAGAAATGAGCGAATCTGAGTATCTATCACTTAGTACTGATGAGCTTTCTCAGCCTGAGCTGCACTCCTTTCTATTGACAGCCGTTGCACCTAGACCAATAGCATTAGTTAGCACCGTCGATGGCGACGGAAGAGTCAATCTCTCTCCTTTCAGTTTCTTCAATGTATTCAGCTCCAATCCGCCGATCATGATATTCTCTCCTGCGAGAAGAGGGAGAGACAATACGACGAAGCATACCTACGAAAACCTCAAGATCATCGGAGAGGTGGTAATAAACATCGTCAATTATTCGATGGTCGAAAAGACTTCTCTTGCATCAACGGAATACGACAAAGGGGTGAATGAATTCAAGAAGTCCGGTCTCACAGAGATACCATCAGACCTCATCAGACCACCTCGTGTAAAAGAGTCACCCGTAGCTTTTGAGTGCAGTGTTGATCGAATCATTGAGTTGGGAGACCAGGGAGGAGCCGGAAATCTAGTCTTTGCTCGGGTATTGCGGATCCACATCAACAAGAACTACCTGAATGAAGAAGGAAAACTAGATCCATTGAATTTGGATCAAGTAGCTAGAATGGGTGGAAATTGGTACAGTCGATCTAGCAGTGACTCGATGTTTGAAATTGAAAAACCTCTACGATCAAAAGGCATAGGTGTAGACTCATTGCCAGCCTCAGTAAGAAACAGCGAAATACTAAGCGGAAATGACCTAGGCCAACTTGGCAATATGGAAAATTTCCCTAGAGATGAAGTGCTAGCTGGAGTTCTTGCGATGCCTCAGTTCATCGCAAATGGCGACAGAAATTTCCACCATTCTCTCGCAAAAGACTTGCTAGCTCGGGGAGAAAAGGAAAAGGCCCTAGCCATTCTAATAGCTTCGGACAAACAGGGTTGAGTCAAACGGCTTAGCGTTTTCATGCCCCTCACCTAACCTAAGCTCGAAGCCGAAACGCGATTTCCAGCGATCCTCCAACTGAGCGAGCTTGAGCTGTAGAATTAAGCTTCTAACTAACTTTTACGTTTTCTTTACTTAGCTGGAAAGATCTCTCCAGCAACTTCGCCAAAACCGACCCGAACTCCACCTTTAGAGGCATGTCCTCTCATGGTGACGAGATCGCCGTCGTGAAGAAAGGATCTTTGAGATCCGTCCTTTAGGCTAAGAGGTCGCTGTCCAGTCCAAGCTAGTTCAAGCATCGAGCCATAGGACGACTCATCTTTCCCACTGATCGTGCCAGAAGCCATCAAATCCCCGACTCGGACATTGCACCCATTGCTAGTGTGGTGTGCAAGTTGCTGCGCCATATTCCAATACATATAACTAAAATTGGATCGGCTAATAATCTCGTCTTCTCCCCCTTTTGGCTGAAGGCTTACCTCAAGGTCTATATTGAAATTAGAAGGTCTATGTGACAGCAGGTAGGGTAAGACTTCAGGTTGCTGCTCGGGTCCAGTAACTCTGACGAACTCGAGGGCATCGAGAGTTACTACCCATGGAGACATGGAGGAAGCGAAACTCTTTCCCAAGAAAGGACCAAGAGGAACGTATTCCCATTTCTGGATATCTCGGGCAGACCAATCGTTGAAGAGCACCAAACCAAAAATGTAGTTCTCGGCATCAGAGACTGAAATCGAATTTCCCAAGGCAGACGTCTGACCGATTACAAAGCCCATTTCCAGTTCGAAATCCACTCGGCCCGATGCTTTGAAAACTGGAGCAGTTTCATTCTTTGGCACCACTTGACCGACAGGCCTTGCAACGGGCGTTCCGCTGACCACGACAGAAGACGCTCGACCATGATAGCCAACCGGCAAATGTCGCCAATTGGGCAGCAAAGCGTTCTCTGGATCTCTAAACATCTTACCGACATTGGTGGCGTGCTCAATACTCGAATAGAAATCAGTATAATCGCCGATATCCACCGGCAAATGGACCTCAAGAGAATCCAGGTCATGCAGGAGATCAGGGTGCTCTCTCAAAGGCGAGTTTTCATCTGACAGAAGCTTCTGAATTTGCAGTCGGGCTGCAGATGTCTTCTCCTTTCCCAAGGCCATAAAGGCATTGATAGAGGACCGAGAAAAAACCTGTGGATCGATGTCACTCAACAACTCAAGCTCAGCGACTCCTAGTAAATCTAATACCTTCTCACCGATACGCACCCCCACTCGCGGCCTAAGCTCAGAAGAAGAAATCACTCCAAATGGAATGTTATGTATGGAAAAATCCGAATCTTCGGAGATAACTAGCCAGCTATTCAGGTTCATTGGTTTTAGTTAATAGTCTCTAATAATTTTTCTCACTCCTCACTCCTCACTCCTCACTCCTCACTCCTCACTCCTCACTCCTCACTCCTCACTCCTCACTCCTCACTCCTCACTCCTCACTCCTCACTCCTCACGGTCTAATGTTCAATCCAACTCTTAAAATACTTCCCGTCATCAATTTTCAAAGCTTGCTCCGTCACCATCAGAGGTTTAAAAGTATCGATCATGACCGCCAATTCACCGGTCTCCTTCTTCCCGATACTTCCTTCGTAGGTCCCTGGATGAGGCCCGTGAGGAATCCCGCCTGGATGAAGCGTTATATGACCTTGCTCGATGTTATTTCGACTCATGAAATTGCCCTCTACGTAGTAAAGCATTTCATCCGAGTCGATATTCGAATGATTATAGGGAGCAGGTATTGCGAGAGGATGATAGTCGTACAATCTCGGCACAAATGAACAGACGACAAATGCCTTTGTCTCAAAGGTTTGATGAACCGGAGGTGGTTGATGAACACGACCTGTAATTGGTTCGAAATTGTGAATGGAGAATCCGTAAGGGAAATTATATCCGTCCCACCCAACTACGTCGAAAGGATGAAAGGCATAAACCAATTCGTGAAGCATACCCTGCTTCTTAATGTGCAAATGAAACTCTCCCTTCACATCATGGGTCTCCAAATCCTGTGGAAGTTTATAGTCCCTCTCACAAAACGGAGAATGCTCTAAAAGCTGGCCAAACCAGTTGCGGTATCTTTTAGGCGTGTACAATGGATGAAACGATTCAGCGTAGAGAATCCGGTTGTCTTCCGAATCAAATTCTAATTGATAGATCACACCTCTAGGGATGATTAGATAATCCCCGTACTCGAAATCGATATTTCCAAAGATTGTCCGAAGTCTCCCTGTACCTCGATGTATGAACAACATCTCGTCAGCGTCGGCATTTTTGTAGAAATAATCTGTCATGGAATTCCGTGGAGCGGCCAAGCCGATATGAACATCGGTATTAACAAGAACCGGATTTCGCGACTCAAGAAAATCATCTCTTGCCTCCACCTCAAAGCCTTTCAACAATCGAGCGGTAACGGACTTTTCAACGGCTATTTTGGGAGAAACGTCTTTCGCGCCAACAATTTGACTCACCGCTGTTGGAGGATTGATGTGATAAGACAACGAGGCCATTCCATCAAATCCGATGGTCCCAAATAGCTGTTCGTGGTAAAGGCTACCATCCGCTTGACGAAACTGTGTATGTCTTTTTTGAGGTATCTGACCGAGGCGATGATAGATGGGCATAGATGCAGACGTTAGATCAAAATTTGGCTTACATATTGATTTGAATATAGACACTTGTCATAACAACTATCATGAAATTGGCATTGGATCACGAGTGAACGATCTTCTCCTTGAGTCGAATTTCCCCATTAAATCTTTGACGCCATAGACAGCAGATTGACATATATGAAGAGAAAAACGAGACGCATTTTTCACATGGCCATCATCATCGCTTTGTGCTCATCCTGTGATTATTTCGACGGCGAACAAGAGGCTTTCGCCACAGCATTAGTTAATGGATCTGGATGGACTAGTCACTCCTCTGCCGTTCAATCTCCATATTCGGATGAGAATATTGATGTCAGCCTTGTCGTCCTAAATGCTCCAGCAGGGATTCGCGAGACCCTACGCTTGTTCGACATAGTACCCATAGTCGACAGTGAGTTTGTCTTTCGAGAGTATCCAGTGAGCATCCCAGATCAAGAAGATCCCTTCGTCTACTATCTTTCTGAAGCAGTGGGATCAGGATCGCAAGACCACCAATACGTGCTGAATATTTTCGAGAACAACTTCTACAAAATCACTCGAAACGATTCTGAATCTTTCGAGGGTGAGTTTCAAATCAGTTTGGTCTCAAGTAACCCCGAGATAACCGAAATTGATACCTTGAGATTCACCGACGGATTTTTTTCGATGCCAGCAACTAGTCAGTAGTCCTTGGTCTTTGATTAGATTTTATTGCCTTGCTAAGGGATAGATCTATCTGCCGATCTTTCAGATCGTCGTTTGAGATGATCGACAAAAGACCAAGGACTAACGACCTTCCTCACTATGTCCCGAATATCCGATCACCTGCATCCCCCAATCCCGGTAGAATATATCCGATCTCGTTCAGCTGACGGTCCAGTGAGGCTGTTACAATAGGAAGATCTGGATGAGCGGCCCTCAATTTCTCGACTCCCTCTGGTGCGGCGACCAGACATACCATTACGATTTTGGCCGGTTTAAGGGAGCTAATAAAGTCTATCGCACCAACGGCACTACCGCCGGTAGCGAGCATCGGGTCTAATACAAAGACCGTTGCACCTTCCGTTTCATCTGGCATACTCGAGTAGTAATCAACTGGCTGGAGAGTCTTTTCATCTCGATACATACCCAGATGCCCCACTCGGGCAGACGGGTACATCTCGCGAAAGCCTTTGACGAGGCCCAAGCCAGCTCGAAGAATCGGTACAAGAATGACTTCTCCTCTTACAACAAAACCCTCGGTCTCCTCAAGAGGAGTCTCCACAACCTTACTATCCGTTTCCAGAAACTCGTAAGCCCGAACGGCAAGAAAATAGGACAAATCATCGAGGACCTGCCTGAATACAGCGGACGGGGTCTGCTTGTCTCGCAGGACACTAAGATTGGTTCTGACGAGGGGATGTCCATGTAGAACAATCACCGATGACATCTATTTCTCTTCCCAAGGCTTTCGATCAAAGTAGTCCTTCGTCAACTTGACAACTAAGCCTGAGAGAAGAACAAGTGCAATGAGGTTAGGGAATGTAACTGCACCCAAAGCGACGTCTCCAAGGATCCATATAAAGTCCAAGGACGCAATCGCACCTATAAAGTGCATAATGATATAGACAAACTTGAAAGGAAGAATGCCCTTCGTTCCGAACAGGTAATTCGCACATCTATCGCCGTAATAGGACCACGAAATTGCGGTTGAAATACCGAAAAGAAGAACAGATATAAATACTATCCATCGGCCAAGATCTCCCATTCCCCATCCATCAAGTCCCTGCTCAAATGCCATGGAAGTTAGTGGTGCTCCAGTTTCCACTGCATCTCCATGCAAGGTGGAAATAGTTGCTCCAGTGCTTGATACCGCTTCTTGTTTAGAAGGAAATAGAGTTCCAGTAAATGACTCCGTTCTTGCCTCATCCACATAAAAGTGGTTGACCTCAACATCGTGCCATGCAAAGGCGGCAGCACCTGCCACATGCGCAGGAACTCCATTGACAACTGAAATTGATTCCGGAGCATCGATGCCAAGAATAATTCCGCGATCATCAGGCAAGACATATGAAATGTCTCCAGAACTAAGCGTTAGTTCTGTTGA
Source organism: Rhodothermales bacterium (assembly GCA_965250215.1). Classification (GTDB taxonomy): domain Bacteria; phylum Bacteroidota; class Rhodothermia; order Rhodothermales; family DATKEJ01; genus CBDFNN01. The sequence goes on from CBDFNN010000004.1 coordinate 3,220,125, forward strand.
TGTCTTTTGATTCCATACACCGGTCGTAAGGATGACGAGGCCGGTCATAGTACAAATCACGAGTGTATCAATGAATGGCTCAAGGAGAGCAACAACACCTTCGGATACCGGCTCATCAGTCTTGGCTGCAGCGTGAGCAATCGGTGCAGAACCTTGTCCCGCTTCATTTGAAAAGAGACCTCGACGCACTCCCCACATCATAGTCATCAAGAAAGCACCCGCTCCGGTTCCTGCAACTCCAGCGCTTGGATTGAAAGCCTCGCTGAAAATCAAGCTAAGGGAGGGGAAAATATTCCCTGAATTGTTGATTAGGATGAGAATGGCACCAATCAAATATATGACCGCCATGGTAGGCGCGAGAATACCGGTCACTTTGCCAATTCGAGATATGCCTCCGATGATAACGGTTCCAACAATCGCTGCTGTCAACAATCCCGTGATCCATACTGGCCAGCCGTGATTCGATAGCATGATATCTGCCACCGTATTGGCTTGAACGGCATTGCCCGTCATGAATGAAGTGAGAATAAGCATGGACGCGAAAAAGACGGCCAATGGTTTCCAGTTCTTTCCGAGACCTTTCTCGATGTAGTACATCGGGCCACCAGATACGGTGCCCTGCCATGCTTTCCCAGAGTCTTCCTCCGTCACCCTGAAATGCTGCGCGAGAGTAACCTCAGAAAACTTCACAGCCATACCTAGAATAGCTGTCATCCACATCCAAAATAGAGCACCGGGACCTCCCCAGTGAATAGCTATGGCAACACCCGCGATATTTCCGATTCCGACAGTAGCCGACAATGCTGTGGTTAAAGCCTGGAAATGCGAAACATCACCCTCTTTACCGTGCTCGTCGTATTTACCCCTTGTTACATTTATACCATGCCCAAGCCGCCGTAACTGAATAAATCCGAGCCGAATTGTCAAGAAGAGACCTGTGCCCAAAAGGGCCATAACCAAGAAGGGAATCGTCTCTCCACCAATTGTGATACCGGTAGACCAAACGATTCTTTCAAGAAAATCAATTATCGACTCTAGCGTTTCTAGAGGCGTAGCAAGAAATAGGGTACTCATAGGATAGGATGAATGGTTGATATCACAGCTAAGGACTTAATATAGGAGATAGAGGTCAGTCTTCACTCGTCTGTTATTAATATTTCCAATAAACCGATTGGGCAAGTAATGATGGGTGAATTCTTTATTTGAGCAAATCTACAAAGAGCAAAAGATACTAACTATTGACTGTCCTCCTTACAACCCAATGAATGCGCTCAGCCTTGTCATCTGCATCCTCCATAGAGAATCCAGAATACGAAGCCACTACCTCCAAGTCGCACTCCTTCACTAAGCTTGATATTTCATCCTTGGCATAGGCTTTCTGTACATGCAGTTCTTCGTAGGACTCGGCGGATTCGTAGATAATAAAATGGTTCTCATGATGCTTTGTATTCGCATCATAGCGGCTCGTCCGCTCATAGTAGACGCCATTTTCCTCTCCTTCATCCTCAAAGAAATCCATGTTATTGAGGGAATTCTGAGGGGTACTCTGGTCGAAGATAAAAATGGAATGCTCATCCATTGAAGCTCTTGCAGCTTCAAAGAGGTCTCTTATTTCATCTTTCTCAAGACAATAGTTAAGACCGTCATGGATCAGAATGATCACATCAAATACACCAAATTCCGATCCGGCACGGAAATCGGAAACAGAGAACTCGCAGTTTTCCAAATTGCCGAATTTGGATTTAGCCTTCTCGATCATTGGACTGGAAATATCCGTGGCTTTTACACGCCAATCCTTGTTCTCAGCCAACTTACTGGACAGTTCTCCGGTGCCACATCCAAGTTCTAATATCCGATTGCCACTTGAGTGGAATTCATCGGCTAGATCCTTGATATGTTTTGCCCAATCCGCATAGTCCACATGATCCATGACGGCATCATAGACCAAGGCCAGTTTGCTGTAAGGTTCAACGAAATCCAAAAGAGTACTATTTAGTGAGACGCGGAAATTCCGCTGAAAGAATACGAATTGCTGCGATCACTAACACTGAATCGATCACTTCAATCTCACAGGACTCCGCAAAACGATTTATGCCAGACTCACGTCCTTACGTAGTCAGAGAATCGAAACCTTCCTTCCGCTCTCGCCGATTATTCGCGATCAGAACCGCCAGACTAACAGCTTCGATCATGCTTCCCTCATTCGCAATACCTTTCCCAGCGATCCCAAATGCCGTTCCGTGATCGGGCGAAGTGCGAACTATGGGAAGACCCGCTGTAAAATTGACCCCCCTATTAAAGCTCAATGCCTTGAAAGGAACGAGACCCTGATCATGATACATGGCAAGGACGCCGTCGTACTCGTGATGCGCCTGAGATCCAAAAAAACCATCGGCTGGAAATGGCCCAGCCAAATTAAGATCGGGTAGAACTTCGAGCGCTGGCAAGATTTCATCTATCTCCTCTTTTCCAATATCCCCCCCCTCCCCCGCATGAGGATTCAATCCGAGGACTGCGATTCGAGGATTTTCAATACCGAAATCCACTTCCAAGGTCTTCGAATAGACTTTTAGATCCTCAACGATCTCTGTCTTTTTTATCCTTGATGATACCTGGCTAATCGGAATATGCTTTGTGAACACACATACTCTGAGGCCACCTGAGACCATTATCATTAGCTCTCTTTCAGCACCCGACTTTTCCGCCAGAAATTCAGTATGCCCAGGAAAGTCGAAGCCTGCAAGGTGGACAGCTTCTTTTGAGATTGGAGCAGTGACTAGTCCGTCTGCTTCTCCCAATAAACAAAGTTCCAGACCAGCCTGGACAGCAGCCATCGCCAGAGCTCCGGCCTCTTTACTTAGTTCACCTGGAACGGCCTGATGCACAAAATCGATTTCGTGCCAAGAGGTTTTGGTATCAATGGGGATCGACAGTAGGTCTGAATAGAACTCAACAACTTGTTTCGATCCGACAAGAATAGGATTAAAATTTAACCCTGAATTCCGCAGAAGTTTTAGAACGACCTCCGGCCCGATGCCGTTGCAGTCACCTAAGCTTATTGCGATTTTCGGAAGGCGAGCCTTAGACATTTCGACTTGCCATCAACTGTTTTTACCGACCAGCTGATATTCGTCAAGGGAGGAATAGGCTCGGAAGGTAAATACCTTCCCGTCTGAATAGCTCCAGGTCTCGACTACACCACCTTCAGTCGGAAATTCTCTGTCTACGTTGTCTGGAGGGCCGTGTATGATGTAAGTTCGAGCCCTAACTGATTCTGTGGCTGCTCGCTGCCTTCGGCCTTGAGGACGATATTCCATCGCGGCAAAATCCACTCTCGCATAGTACTCGCTCATGAGCTCATTGAACACAGTATCAGGACTTGGATCTCTCTCATTCCAGAACTCACGAAAACGATCAATCACCTCATTTCTTTTTCCTTTGGCCATATTGTTGGCAGCCTTCCGACCGATAAGTGGCTCAAGTGACCTAACCGCCACTTCCGGGTCATAGAGTGACAATGGCATATTCCTCCAGTAGGTATCAAATCGATTCTTCGAGACACGTGTGTCTGTCCCATCATCAATCGTCAAATCAAGTTGATAAGAACCGTTTTGCAAATTCTCACCTTCCAGATTGACTAAGGCTACATATTGATTGGGATGATCCTTGGCGAAATTCAAGGTCAATTTTTTTGAAGAGACTTCGCCCAGGCTTTCACTATTGATAGAATAGATATCCTGTTTGCCAATCACGGCCTCACTTATCCCTCCTCCTTCAGCGTCCTCCTCCGGATTGTAGTCCATCACGAGCTTGACTTGGTCATCTTTGTTGCGCTTTGCTCTCATGGATTTCTCCATGGCCTTCCTTCGCTTCTTGCTCATCTCAAAAAGCTGTTCAGCGCTGATTTCTGTCAGAGAGTAACTAAGGCTTACATCCTCTATGCTTTTCCCTGGAGCCAAGCTAAATGAAATGAGGGCATATGCCTCATGGCCAAATAGTATCTTCTTTCCGATGTTTTGCCGATCAGCTGAAAGCCAATCTCTTCCTATTTCCACATTAGTAGCATACATCGCTTGACCAGTTTCAAATTCATTGGTCGCATGTAATTTGAAGCGCTTTCCAGTGGAATAGCTAGCCTCCTCGGTTCTATTGTCGCGAATTCCAATCCGATAAGCGTAGTCACCAGGTTCGAGCTCTACCTCTATATGTCCCTGCAAGTCCTTTTCTGGATTCTTTGTCTCCTCGAAGGTCTCCACTCTGTACTCCTTTTGCCAAGTCTCCTCTCGGATGGTTTTTCCATCTTTGAAAACGTCCAGTAAAATTTCCGGCTTGGCAAGGAACGTGGATGCATTCTCGCCTGCAGCCTCCTTCATGAATACTAGTCGCTCATGTGGAATACGAAACGAGAGAACAGCCCTTCCACTTGATTCGCTACTAGAGAGTGGGAGCATTTCTGCGTGAATTATCGCTTGCCTCCTGGATGCCGCAATATTGTCGTACCTGCTTCCGCGCTGTGCTAAAAGATCTCCTGCGAACAGGAGTACAAGCAAGCTTAATATTGTCAGTTTTTCGTAATTAATTTTCATTCAGTCTGTTTCTCAAATATTGAAGTAAGAGTCTAACACCGAAACCACTTCCACCTTTAGTTCTGTAACCTGAATTGCGACTAAGCCGTGCTGGTCCAGCGATATCAATATGTACCCAAGGATAATCAACAAAGTGCTCCAGAAATTTCGCCGCGGTAATACAACCAGCTTCTCTGCCTCCAACGTTTTTCAAATCTGCAACATCACTTTTTAAATAGTCTGCATATTCGTCATACATCGGTAGAGGAGCTACACGGTCACCACTTTCTTCTCCGGCAGCAATAAATTGACGTTCTCGGCTTTTCCATCCTTCCCTTCTGTTTGTCATTATAGCCGCCGCTACCTTACCCAGCGCAACAACCTGCGCCCCAGTCAGTGTCGCTAGGTCGACTACTATTTCAGGTTTTAGACTTTTTGCCCACGACAGCGCGTCGGCCAAGACCATTCGGCCTTCAGCATCTGTATTCATGACTTCTACGGTTGCACCAGAATGCATGGTTATAACTTCCCCGGGCACGTAGGCATTTAAACCCGGCCTATTGTCGGTAGACGGAATGAGAGCTATTACATGCACTTTCAATTGAAGTCGCGCGATAGCCATCATGGCCCCATAAACCGCACCAGCTCCTGCCATATCCGTTTTCATCTGGTCCATGGAGTTCAAGGTAGGCTTAAGTGAAAGACCGCCTGTGTCAAATACGATACCCTTCCCTACAAAAACGATCGGCTTTTTGTTGATGACACCACGAGGCTTCCACTCCAAGATCGAAAAACTAGGTGGGTCAACGCTCCCCCTATTTACGGCTAGAAGGCCACCGAATTTCCTCCTTTGAATTTCCTTTTTTCCGAGTATTTGAACTTTAATCCCTAATGGTTCAAGCTTCTTTTTCCCCTGCCGTGCCATGAACTGGGCGCTCTGTTCTCCTGGTGACCAGTTGACAAGATCCTTCGCAAAATTCGTCGACTCGGCGATGGCCAAGCCCGTATTCGCGCCTCGAAGGATTGCACTTTTATTTTCTCCGACAAAGCAAATCTTAGAAAGAGAGATTAGCGACTTCTTTTCAGATTTGTGCTGGTCGAAGGAATATGCCCTAAGCCGAATTCCCTCTTGAAGGTATTCCGCGCTATCTCCCTCATCTAGTTTCCACTTTCCCAAAACGACGTTTAGACTTTTTGTTTTTGCTTTCATGGCAAAAAGGGCCATTTGGCTACCCACCTTTCTTAAGGACTCTGGATCCAATCTTGAATTATTGCCCAATCCGAAAAAAGCGAATCGACTTTTACCATCTGGTGGAATGACATAAATAATCTCACCTCGATTTGCTTTGAAAAGCTCCTTCCCAACGAGGAGAAATGGTCCGTAGCGTTTGGACAGGGCATTAATTCTTGCAACGAGACTTTCCTTACTTAACAGCATGAAAGTCAATTCGCCAAAAAGCCTATCGTTGGGACGTTTATAGGATATTTTCAATATGCAGCTGTTATATCAGACAACGAATGTCTAGATGAATTCAACGTATTCTGGACAGGCGGCAATCACCCTCTCTTTGACCTCATGCAATTCTCCTTTGATAAATGCACCAGATGCGTTTTTGTGACCACCTCCACCAAACGCAGCAGCCCACTCATTTACGATTGTCTTTTCCTCACTTCTGAAACTAATCTTGACATGATTTGGCATCTCGGTAAAAATTATCGCTGCCTTTGCAGTGTCAATCGAGAGGAGATGTTCAACGAATCCCTCAATCTGGTCCGTTCTTGTTTCCGTGCTATGTAGCATGTCCAAGGTCACTTGGATTATGGCCAAGCGATTCTCGTAAGCCATTTCGAGGCTTTGCATAACCATCCCAAATAGTCGGATCACACCGGGTGTCCGGCTCTTGAATATCTTATTGTGCATGGGCTCAGGATTGAGTCCAGTCTTTTCTAAAATGTCGGCCACTGCACGATGAACCGCAGGCGTCACCGAATTAAATCTGAAAGAGCCAGTATCGGTCATGATCGCGGCGTAAAGAGCCTGCCCCATGAGTTCGTTCATATAGGGCTCTACATCGGTGGAAATTATCCTATGAATCATCTCTCCCGTGGAGGATGCCGTGGTATCCACATATCTATTTTTTAACCACTTCTCAGGATTTGGATGATGATCGATCAAGTATGTGGGACTTGAGCTTTTACTTATGGCCCTAGACAGGTCACCTATTCTCTGTTTTGCATTTGTATCGACGACGAGCACAGCCTCCGCTTCAAGAATTCTCTTCTGCTGCCGAAAGGACTCATCATACTTCAACAGGTCCTGACCCTCGGTCAACCAGGACAGGTTTTTCGGGGGAGAATCCGACAATATCATCATCACTTTTTTTCCTTTGTTTCTCAGCCAAAGTCCCATTGCCAGAACGGAGCCTATCGCATCTCCATCGGGTCTGATGTGCGAGCATAGAACAAAGGAATCGTGCTGTAACAGCTGCTCTAGAAAATCTGTTGGTGAATCGAAAGACTTGATGAGATTGAATCGTTTAGTTGAAGTAGACCTTAGAATTCAAATCAACTCCTCAGCTCCCATGCTGTTCACTTCATTCTACCTAACTTCGATCGGACTTGGGCTCAACATGAAGGAAAGATCTTTGGCGAAATTTACAAGAGATACCCCACGGACGTTACAAATTATGGAGACGACCAACTCTGAATCAGGCAGCATAAAAAGTATAGAAGATCCCCCTACTGCTCCTCCAGTATGACCGATATAGCGTCGACCGTCAAAGTGATCGCTGGCCCATCCAATACCATATCGTGTGCTCGTGCCACTGGCATCCTTCATCGGCTTCGTAAATAGGTCGAATGTTTCGCTTGTTAATACCTTGTTCTGCATCATCCCGAGACCAAATCGAGTGATATCCGCTGAGGTCGAAACGAAGCCACCACCCGCCCACTTAATACTATTGTCGACCTCCGGCTCAAGTTGCGGCTCTCCATCCTCGTGACGATAAAATGACACAAGGGGACCATCCATGACACCATCCAACTCTGGGTATGTGCTCGTCATCTCCATTTCGTCGAAAACGAACTCTCTCATGAATTCAAGAAAAGGCCTGCCAGACGCGCCTTCAATAGCTGCACTTAGCAAATTCCATCCAAAGCTCGAATAGTGATACTCCTCTCCCGGTATTGAAATAAGTGAGTCATTCGCAAAAACCATCACGGCATCCTCGACCGAATTGAAATGCTGTTTGCTAAAAAATTCCGATCCTCTATAGTGTCGGATCCCAGCAAGGTGAGAGGCTACCAGGCGAGGGGTAACTTGGTGGGGCTTTGCGGGAAAGTAAGGGACGTACTCTTGAATTTCGGCGTCGAGATCTAGAAGCCCTCCTTCAACCAATATCCCCAATGCAACGGAAGTCAGCGATTTTGAAATACTTGCGATTCGAAATAGGTGTTCAGGTGTCGCTGGCGTTTGGCTTTCAAGATCTGCAAAGCCAAATCCACGATGCCAAAGGAGTTCATCTCCCTGCCCTATCGCGATAACCAGTCCAGGAATATTTTGGCTTTCCATGAACTCGTCTATCATCAGGCTAGCCAACTCAATCTTTTCCTCGATAGGATCATGAATTTGGGCGGCAAGCTCACGCTTGACGACAGAGCAAAAGATAGCAGTCATTATGAGGAAGGAGTGGAGCCGAATTAGGAACGTGGGCATAGCATTTGCGTCTTTTGAAGTAGAGGCGGGTGATTAAGAGAGCAACACCAAAGAAATAAAGAAAAACATGGGTAATTTCAGAATATATAATCTCCTTTTTGTGGTCATGTCTGTCCTTTTTATTGGACACACTGAGCTGCTGGGACAGGATCAAAAGGCAGATGAGGTCATGAAGCGACTTGAAACCACCTACCAAGCTCTCGATGCAATCAAGGCTACTTTTAAGCAGACTCTGGCTACGGATTTCACAGATGAGACTTCGTCAATTTCTGGCACCATGATCTTGAAAGGAGAAAACTACCGGTTGGAGATGAAGGAGCAGACTCTAGTGACTGATGGTTCCACATCATGGATATTCATTCCCGCTGACAATCAGATCCTCATCAACAATGTTGAGAGAGACGAGACTATGATTTCGCCATCTGATTTCTTTAACCTTCATACCAAGGATTATACTTCTAGTTATATAGGTAGCGAGTCGATTAATGGCAAGACGCACGACCACGTCAAATTGACACCAAGTCGTCAAAACTCTTACGTAGCTGAAGCAGACATCTGGGTTCGAAAATCTGACAACATGCCAACGAAAGTTAGTATTAAAGATGAAAACCAGACATCTATTGTATTTGAGCTCTCCTCTATTCAAAAAAACCCTCAAATAAATCAATCAACCTTCACCATGGAAATCCCAAGTGGTGCAGAGGTAATCGATCTTAGGTTGTAACTTAATAGGGTTATAATCGCAGGGCGGCTTGACCGCCCTTTTTTTATAGCTTGTCGAGAAAGTCTTCCTTCGCAAAGCGACCCGAATGTTCAAATCACCCCTCGCCTCACTCAGTCCCAAGCTAAAGCGGAATTTTTTCCTCGCTCTAAGTCTGATATTGGGCGTGTTATTACTCTACTACACCTTTCGAAAGGTCGATTTTGACGTCGTAGTTGATGCATTGAAAGAAGCCAATTACTGGTGGTTTGCCTTGATCTTCTTTGTGAACCTCGTCAGTCTTTGGTTTAGATCTTACCGGTGGAAGCTATTGCTGGATGCTCTTCCTGACGAAGATCGCGAGCCGCACGGACATCCCTTCCAACTGAAGAATTCCTTTTACTCTATGATGATTGGCTATCTGATAAATCAGGCATTGCCACGGGTTGGAGAAGTTGTTAGAGCTACGAATCTCGCGCACCAAGAAAAAGCAAAGGTCAGCGGAGTTATTGGTACGGTTGTGGTCGAACGAATAATTGACGTTCTGATGCTGGTTCTGGGCTTGTTTGCCTCTGCCTATTTTGCGGCCAGTCGAAGCGATGGTTTTAATCAATTCGTCGTCGTCCCGATCAAAGCGAAGATAGATCAAATAGGCCCTCTCGGGATAGTTCTCGCCTCTGCCGTCGGAATTGCACTCTTTTATTTCTTTACGAAATGGATACGTTCTTCTGAGAATCGTGTTATTTCCAAACTTAGACCTCTTTTTGAATCCTTTCTTTCAGGAATACAAACGGCATACACCTCGCCCAAGAGATTTGCGATACTCTGGAGTACTCTCGCTGTCTGGGTCTCTTACGTAGTCATGACCTACCTACCCTTCCACATGCTCGGCCAAGTCGAAGCTTATAATCTTGGATTGAGCGCAGGACTCGTAATGCTTTGCCTCGGAGCGGTTGGTTTTGTCATACCTTCTCCGGGAGGAATCGGCAGTTACCATTATATCGTTATGCAAGGTCTAATATTAGTCTATGGATTTACGGAAGCCGACGCCTCTGTTTTCGCAATCCTAACCCACGCGGGTAACATGATTTTCCTTTCTGCTGGCGGATTCATTTCCCTAATCCTACAAGGAAGCAGTTTAAAAGCTGTAACTGCGCGCGGACAAGAAATGGAGGGCGAAACGAGTTAATGGCTGAACAAGAGACTCCAAAGAATTTTTCATCTTCGAAAGCTTCTCTCATGACTTTTGGGACGAGAATCGTCCTAATACCCTTAAAGGTTCTTGTCTTAGTTTTCGTAGCGAAGGCTCTAAAAGACAAAGGATTTGGTACTTATTCTTTCCTAGTGATGTTTATCGATCTGTTTTTGCCTTTGCTCTTTTTTGGCATGACTGGTTGGATCACCTACGCGATTTCTTCAAAGGAATATGATGCTAAAGATGTCACATGCCTATCGATTTTCATTTGCACCTTTCATGGTGTGCTTTGCTCTGCCTTGGTCTTCTTTTTATGGAAGCTTCAAATGTTAGGGGCTACTGGCGAGTCTATTACTTGGGCCATCTTGCTTCCTGTTTTAATCGCAATCCCGCTCAAAGGGGCCGCCTTTGGGTGCCTCCGAGTTCTAATTGGAATTGAGGCCTTCACAGCGATGAACATTTTCACCTTCATCGAGATGGGACTGCTACCAATCCTTCTGTTCGTATTTGTAGTTGCTCTACAGATGAGTCTTCTTGGTGCCTCCTATGCTATTCTTTTAACGATTATTGTGCTCACCCTCTGGTCCCTATATCAAACGATCAAGGAAACAAGACCTAGGTTTGCCTGGAGCAATAGCTATTTGAAGGAGGGCTACCGCTTCGGTGCAAGAATTTGGATTGGTCACGCTGCGAACACGACGAACAAACGAACCGACCAATTTCTTCTCGGTTTGGTGTCCGAAAAGTGGTTAGGAATTTATGCTCTAGCCTCAAGAGTCGTTGAACTCATCACGATTATTCCAGAGGGTGCCGGACCTGTCCTCTTTACGAAGGTAGCCGCAGAAAAAGACGATCTCGTGCGAGTCTCGATTGTGCAGCAAGTAAACCGATTTTTACTATTTATCGGGATTGTTGCCGGCATCGCCATAATCCCGGTTGCCTGGGTCGGAATCCCGTTAATTTTTGATACTGGATTCTGGGAAGCAAGGCCTGTGATGCTGATTCTAATTCCAGGAATTGTCGCGTATCTGACCCCAAAGGTCTTGTCACGCTACTTCATCGGTTCGAACAGACCTTTCATTATGTCCAAGATCGAAATTGTCGGAAGTATCTCAACCACCCTACTGTGCTATATTCTTATCGAGAGATACGGAATCTATGGAGCGGCCTGGGGCTCCACGATCGGCTACTTCCTGACTCTTCTAGCATCCGTCTGGTATTTCCGCAAAGCAGCTGGAATAACAGATTCCAAGTTATTTAACATCTCCAAGAATGACATAAAATGGGGCTATGATCAAATAAAGGGTGGGCTCATTAATTGGAAATCACACAAGGTATAGTTGATTCCGCGCTTTTGTGCTCCCGATTTCAAGATCCTAAATATCGGATGACATAGGGCAAAATCTAACCACCTTGCGGTGATTCTGGCGATCTCGAGCTAAACAACTTAGATACCTAGTACCATTGCTTGAATCTATTTGGTATTTTCGCAAGCCGAGGGATGAAGTGCTAGCAAGCCACTCAGACAAATCCAGAACACGAATAAAATTAAAGAGCCAAGAAAATGAATAAGGGAGACTTTAAGGCTCTTTGTGAGCGGGCAAGAGGGGAAGGAAAAGAAAAGTTTTCTGTCTGTATTAGCCGGCGCAGAAGTGCCGATCTTCTAACACCGGTAGGCGCCTTCCTTCGGGTGCATAAAAAGGGTGACTTCGGTTTTCTATTTGAAAGTGTCGAAGGAGGCGAAAAGCTGGCTAGATACTCTTTCATTGGTACAAATCCAAAGGAGGTCATTGAGACCGACGGTGATAGCGTAGTGCTTCGAGATCTTCGTTCAGAGACATCGAAGAATTTGGAAGGTGACATCTTTGACGTTCTTCAAAAGTGGATCGGTCTCTACCCAGAGTTGGACCAAGCAAACCTCCCAACCTTCACCGGTGGAGCGGTCGGCTATCTTGGATACGACACAATCCGGCTTGTCGAGGAGCTGAAAAACGTGCCTATCAAGGACGTCGAAATACCACTCGGTATCTGGTGCATTTTCGATTTAATCCTAGCCTTTGATCACGTCAAGCATCAGGTCGTATTGATGAGCACAGTTTTGGTGGACCCTACGTCGGATCTAGATTCCTTATTCGAGCGGGCAGGATCTGAATTGGATCAGCTAGAAAAAAGACTCATCGAAGGTGTAATCTCGATCCGCTCGGACACTATTATTGATGACTCTGAATTGGCCTCGAACATCTCGAAGGAGCAATTCATGACTTCAGTCGAGACAGCAAAAAATCACATTTATAATGGAGATATATTTCAGGTCGTCCTGTCGCAACGTTTCGAAATTGGATTTGAAGGAGAGGCCTTTAATCTCTATCGCTCATTAAGACAGGTCAATCCTTCACCCTACCTCTACTTTTTCGATTTCGGTAGCTTTGAAGTTGCAGGCTCTTCTCCCGAAGTCTTAATTCGCGTTATTGATGGGCGTGCCGAAGTTTTACCCATCGCAGGAACTCGGCCGCGAGGCGCCTCCGAGGAGGAAGATCAAAAACTCGCAGAAGAACTCCTTGCCGATCCTAAAGAACGGGCCGAGCATGTCATGCTCGTTGATCTTGGCAGAAACGATCTCGGGCGCACTTGTGAAATAGGGAGCGTTCAAGTTACGGACTATGCCTACATCGAGCGCTACTCGCACGTCATGCACATTGTATCAAGTGTTGAAGGTCGATTAAGGGAAGATTTGTCGTCTATCGACGCTTTGGCAGCAGCGTTTCCAGCGGGAACCGTTTCTGGAGCACCAAAAGTTCGAGCGATGGAAATTATTGATGATTTGGAGCCGACCAATCGAGGACTCTATGCGGGTGCTGTTGGATATATTGACCGGACTGGAAATCTCGACACCTGCATTGCTATCCGAACCATGCTGATCAAAGATCATAAAATCTATGTCCAAGCGGGCGCTGGAATTGTTGCGGATAGCCAGCCGGAGCTTGAGTTTGAAGAGACCTTAAATAAAGCGAGGGCTTTAAAGGAAGCTATTTTGCAGGCCTCGAAAGGACTTATTTAACTTGTTTTTTGTCTTTTTCCTGGTAGCCGTAGATAAGGCAGTGATTTTCTTGTGCAGGTCAAGTTTTACCGACCCTTCACACCGGTATTACGTACTTTCCAGAGCTAAAAACCAGTAAAACCATGTTGAATTTCTTCCTAAATAAAGGCGGAGCCGGTCGGACAATTACTCGAAAGGAAACGGCAGAAACCCTGAGCCCTCTAATGTCAAGGCACATCGAGCTCATGCATACCTACAATTATGCAATTCAACAGGCACCCTGGCCAGATTTCAGCGAAGCTCTAAGCGTTTTTCAAAAGAAAAGCCGGACTGATATTTCTAAACTTAGCGAGATTATTTTGACTTGTGGCGGGACCCCTCCCTCAGGTACAAATTATGAGGCCGAGGACTTTAGTCTACCAAATAATCAGCGGGAATTCGTCCAAACGCTGAACGATCTCGAGAAATCCTATGGTAAAGCTGTCGATGAAGAACGCAACTCAAGGAAGCATCGTCTTCACTCTCTGGCGGTTTTGGACAACATCAAGAGAAATAGCGATGAGCGATGCCTCTTGCTCTCAAAACTCGGACAAAAGGTCGGCGTACCTGTCATGTAGTTTGAATCCTCAACGATTCAACTCCCCAATTTCCTATTAGCTATGAACAGCCTTTCACAAGAAAGCAAGATCATTGTATCTGGCATTCAACCCTCGGGCACACTTCACATCGGTAACTATTTCGGTGCGATGCGACAACATATCAATCTTCATGATAGGCACGAATCCTACTATTTTATCGTCAACTATCACACGCTTACAACACTACACGATGGTGAGCGACTTAAGAAACTGACCTTAGACGTGGCTTTGGATTATCTCGCCTTGGGATTCAATCCAGAAAAATCGGCACTTTTTACTCAAAGCGATATTCCTGAAGTGACTGAACTCGCATGGATTTTTTCATGTTTAACACCAGTTTCCCAGCTCGAAAAAGGCGTCTCTTACAAAGACAAAGTTGCAAACGGCCTAACCGCCAATGCCGGCCTTTTCAACTACCCCGTATTGCAGGCTGCAGACATCCTAATTTACGGAGGTACGGTCGTTCCTGTTGGAGCTGACCAAAAGCAGAATATTGAGATATGCCGTGACCTGGCTGGTAAATTCAATCGAACCTTCTGCGAAGACGATCCCGTCTTTCCTATTCCTGAACCAATGATCATGGAAGAGGTGGCGGTAGTGCCAGGAGTGGATGGTAGGAAAATGTCCAAATCATACGACAACACAATCGGCATCTTCGATGAGGGCAAAACCCTTAAGAAAAGGGTAATGGGCATCGTTACAGACTCACTAGGACTCGACCAGCCAAAAGACCCAGATTCGGACAATGTTTTCGCCTTGATAAAGCTTTTTGCCACATCAGAAAAGCTAGATGAGATATCTGCAAGCTATAGAGCGGGTGGTTACGGTTATGGACACGCCAAAAAGGAGCTGCTCGGAATGATCGAGGAATATTTTGCCCCGGCTAGAGAAAAACGACGAGAGCTAGAGAAAGATATGGACTTCGTAAAAGACGTTCTTAAAGACGGAAGCATGAAGGCGAAAATTCGGGTAAAAGAACATATGGATCGCGTAAGGGAGAAGACGGGACTTTTGAGATTCGGTGCCTAACATGGTCCTAGTAATAGACAACTACGATTCTTTTACTTATAACCTCGTGCAGTTGGTCGGGAGAATCACACCTGACTGCAGGGTTTTTCGAAATGACAAAATCACTCTCGAAGAAATTGGCGATCTGGCTCCGAGAAGAATTCTAATTTCACCGGGTCCGGGTTGGCCGAAAGACGCAGGAATCACGAAAAGTGTCATTGAAAAATTCGGCCCTAGTGTTCCAATCTTCGGAGTCTGTCTCGGGCATCAAGCAATGGCAGAAGTCTATGGATCTGAATTGATGCATGCTCCTGAACTATTGCATGGAAAGACGAGCTTGATTTCCCACGACGGAAAGGGTGTGTTTAAAAACCTACCGCAAAATTTTGAGGCCACACGCTATCATTCAATCGCTGTCAATGAAAAAACAGTTGGAAGTGATTTAGAGATCACGGCTCATTCGGACGACGGTATCATTCAAGGCCTTCGGCATAAGCAATTTCCTGTCGAAGGAGTTCAGTTTCACCCAGAGAGCATACTAACAAAGACTGGCTATCAGATAATCAAGAATTGGATCGATGACGATGAATGATTCTCCTTCTCTACTACCCTATCTGAAGAAACTGAGCATAGGAGAAAGTCTTTCTGAACAGGAGGCTTTTGAGGCTCAAAATGTAATCATGGAAGGCCATGCTTCACCTGAACAAACGGCCGGTTTTCTTTTAGGTCTAAGATCTCGAGGCGAGACCATTGATGAGTTGACAGGCTTTACCCGATCAATGAGAGATCATGCCGTGAAGGTTGAGTGTAACGACCCAATGGCTGTTGACATAGTCGGAACGGGTGGCGACGGCTTACACACCTTCAACATCTCAACAACCTCAGCCTTCGTCTGCGCCGGTGCAGGCGTGACTGTTGCAAAACATGGAAATAGAGCCATAACATCAAAGGCAGGATCTGCAGATGTTCTCCGCGCCCTGGGTGTTGAAATCGAGTTAAAGAAAGAAGGAGTTGAGTATTGTTTGGAACATGCCGGAATTGCCTTTCTATTTGCGCCATTTTTTCATCCTGCGATGAAGCATGTAATGCCAGTCCGCAGGGCAATGGGAGTCAGAACCTATTTCAATATCCTCGGACCACTGTGCAACCCAGCCGGTGTTAAAAGGCTGGCCATTGGCGCTTTCGATCTCGAAGTAGCGCAGAATATGGCTGACATTCTTGACAGGCTCGGTGCAGAGAGAATCATTGCTCTTCACGCAGAGAATGGAATGGACGAAATGTCGATCTCTGGTCCTACTCATGCATTCGTCAAGCATTCTCGAGAAGACATTATTCAGACAGGCCTGATGGATCCAACTTCCTTTGGATTTCAGCTGTCAGAATTATCTGAATTGATTGGTGGCGACGCCGATCAAAACGCAAGCTACTCAAGAGCTGTTTTAGCTGGCAGTTCAGGACCGAAAACTGACGTTGTGATCCTAAATGCTGGCCTAGCCATTTATGCGTCGGGAAAAGTAGATAGCGTTGAAGAGGGTTTTAAAGCAGCGAAAGAAAGCATAGAGTCTGGTTCCGCCGCTCAAAAACTGGCTGATCTAGTGGAGCATTCAAACAAGGCGCCAAAATCGTGACCATTCTCGATCGAATAATGGAAGACACGAGGCAACTGGTCTCCCAGAGCAAAAGAAAGGTCGAAATTGAGTGGCTTCGTGATCAGGCGCTCTTCTTTAATCAAAGGAAATCGCTAAAGCGAGCCTTGAAAAAGGATGGGCTGTCCATCATTGCAGAGTTGAAGAAAGCTTCACCATCGAAGGGGCTCATCCGAGAGGACTTTGATATTCCTTATCTAGCAGAATCCTATTCCGAGGGTGGAGCAAGCGCGCTCTCAGTCCTGACGGAGCCCTTGCACTTTCAAGGCTCTCTGGACTACCTGAAGCAGGCTCGAGCTTCAGTATCTCTGCCTTTACTTCGAAAAGACTTTATCTGCGATTCGTATCAATTGACAGAAGCCAAGGCCTATGGCGCAGATGCCGTTCTCTTAATTGCTGCCGCAATCGATCCCTTTCTCCTACAAGATCTTCACCACGAGGCGGAGGATATCGGTATTGAATGTCTCGTAGAAATTTATGACGAGAACGAACTTGCCAGTCTAAATCTTGATCACATTAAAATTCTTGGAGTCAACAATAGAGATCTCAACACTTTCGAAGTTGACAAGACACACTCCATAAGAGTGTTGGAGGATCTAGATCCAAATTTGGCCAAGGTCTCCGAAAGCGGAATCGAAAATGCAGAAGACCTTCGTCGGCTTATTGAACATTCGATTGACGCAGCTTTGATAGGAGAAACCTTCATGCGCCAACCCGATCCCGGGGAGCATCTCAAGAATTTACTCGTAGACTCGGACCCAACATAACATCCCGATAGTTTGACTCCTCTCCTCAAAATATGTGGTATCACCAATCTTGAAGATGCGCGCTTCGCATCCGGCGCAGGTGCAGACATGTTGGGCTTTATTCTCCATTCGGAAAGTCCTAGAAATGTCGTACCGAAAATGGCCAAAGACATTGTGGAATGGCTACACGGCGCTATCTATGTCGGTGTTTTTGTCGATACCGAAACTGAGCTCATCAACGACATGGTCGACATGATCGGTTTCGAAATGGTACAACTCCACGGATCGGAAAGCCCCTGGGAATGCAGTCAAGTTATCGTACCTGTTATTAAGGCCATCGGAGTATCCGAAGATTCAGATTTAAAATCTCTCGAGTCTGAAATAGAGCCCTTTCTACCCTTCGTCAAGTACATCCTTTTGGATACCAAAATAGCAGGTAGATCAGGTGGAACCGGTCAAGTCTTCGATTGGACCATTGCTAAGGAGCTAGCCAAAAGCTATCCGATCATTTTGGCCGGTGGATTAAACCCCGATAACATCAAAGATGCCATCGAATTGGTCTCTCCGCTTGGAGTGGATGTTTCAAGTGGTCTAGAAGAAAGGCCGGGTAAGAAAGACCTAGAAAAAATCGAAGGGCTATTTGAAAATTTTCCCAAGCAGGAAGCATGAGCACTGAAACGACAACTGAAACATCAGGCTATACGCAACCAGATTCGAGAGGCTATTTTGGGGACTTCGGAGGAGCCTACATTCCAGAAATACTCATACCAGCTGTCAAAGAGCTGGAGGAGGTTTACCAAAATGCTAGAAAAGACGCTTCCTTTCTGAAGAAATTCCATGATCTTCTCCACGATTATGCGGGCAGACCAACGGCCCTCACATTCGCGAACAGACTAACGGAAACGATCGGTGGAGCAAAAATCTATCTCAAAAGAGAGGACTTGTGTCACACTGGTGCGCATAAGATTAACAACACTCTTGGTCAGGTACTTTTGGCTAAGAAGATGGGCAAGTCTCGAATCATAGCCGAGACAGGAGCCGGTCAACACGGTGTAGCTACAGCAACCGTCTGTGCAAAATTTGGCCTAAAGTGCTTCGTCTACATGGGTGCGGAAGATGTCGAAAGGCAGTATCTAAATGTCCAAAGGATGCGCTTGCTTGGCGCCGAAGTGGTCCCCGTTACTAGTGGAAGTCAGACACTCAAGGATGCAACGAATGAAGCAATTCGCGACTGGGTTACTAATGTCAACGACACCTTCTACATCATTGGATCAGTTGTTGGCCCTCACCCCTACCCGATGATGGTCAGAGATTTTCATCGCGTCATTGGTCTGGAAACGAGACGCCAGCTGAAGGAAAAGGAAGGTAGAGAACTGCCAGATGCCATAGTTGCTTGCGTTGGCGGGGGCTCGAATGCAATCGGTATGTTTCACCCTTTCATCGACGACAAGAGCGTGAATATTTACGGAGTTGAGGCAGCCGGAGAGGGTCTGGATGGCCGACATGCAGCCACTTTGTCACTCGGAAAACCAGGCGTATTGCATGGTGCCCTAAGCTACCTTCTTCAAGATGAAGAGGGCCAAATCGAATTAGCGCATTCCATTTCTGCCGGATTGGACTATCCAGGAGTTGGCCCAGAGCACTCTCATTTAAAGAAGTCCGGACGAGTTAGTTACCATTCTATTACGGATGACGAAGCAATGAATGGCGTGAAGATGCTTAGCAAAATTGAGGGAATTATCCCCGCTCTGGAAACGGCACACGCCATAGCATTCGCGATCAAGCTCGCCAGAGATATGCGAAAGGAGGAGATTCTCATAATCAACTGCTCTGGTCGTGGCGACAAAGATATGACCACCATCGCAAACTATAAATAACAAGAATGTCTGCACTGAGAACCGCGATTGACGCGGAGATAGAAGAAGGCCGAAAAGCCATGGGTATTTTTGTGACAAGTGGGTTTCCTGAGAAGGAATCCACGTTGGATATACTTCTAACAATCGCACAAAATGGGGCAGACTTTGTCGAATTGGGAATGCCATTTAGTGATCCTTTGGCGGAAGGCACTCCCATCCAAAAATCATCTGAGAGAGCTCTCAGCAACGGCATCAAAATGGCGGAGACCCTCGAGTTCGCGAGGGGATTTTCTAAGGCCAGCAACGTCCCCCTTCTTCTCATGGGCTACGTCAACCCCTTGATGCGATTCGGTTTGAGCAACTTTTGCGAAGCGGCAAGGTCGTCTGGAGTGAAGGGGCTTATCATCCCCGATCTCCCACCAGAAGAATCTCAGGAATTGGCACAACTTTGCAAATTGAATGAACTGGACTTAATCCATCTTATCGCTCCAAACACGTCGGACGAGAGGATCAAAAACATAGACCTCGTTTCTTCAGGTTTTGTTTACGCTGTCTCTATCACGGGTCTAACGGGAAGCGCCTTAAACTCAAGCAGCAAAATTGCTGATTATCTGAAGGCCTCTAAATTGAAAGTCACGAAGAACAGACTACTCGTTGGCTTTGGTATCAATAGCCATGAGTGGGCCATGAGTATTAGCGAACCAGTTGATGGCTTCATCGTGGGTTCTGCCGTCATTCAAAAGTTGGAAAGTCTCTGGGACGATGCCTCACTTGCACATGAAGAAAAACTCAAAGAACTAGGATCCTTTATCAAAGACCTCAAACACGGTCGGCCACATGAAAGCTAGAAAATACTCACTCCTCCTATTTATTTGTGTTGGCCTAGTTAGCGCTTGCGGAGACCAGGGTGATACAAGACTAAGCGCCCTCGGAAGCGAGGGAGAAATAACTGTAATCGCCGATTCCCTGACTTGGGCTGGTCCAGTTGGAGATGCCATTCGAGACGAACTCGGCACCGACATACTTACCCTACCAAACAACGAAGCTCATTTTGATCTTTTCCGCGTCGACATTGATGGCCCGGCCGTTATTACCAACGCAATCAAAAAGAGAAAGTACATTTTGATCGCGGCAAGCTTGGACGAGAACAGCGCGGAAGGAAGACTGATGCGCGCTAGCCTTGACTCCGCATCTACAGAAGTCGTTAGACAACAAAGAGCTGTAGTTGTACAGCAACCAAATCTCTGGTTCAGAAATCAGATGGTCGTCTATGCAACAGCGGCGACACCGAATCTACTTGCACAAGAGATTGCAAAAGAAGGGGAAAACCTCCGTTACATCTATAATAAACTTAGTCGCGATATCACGATAACCGACATATTCAGACGCGCAAGACAGACTGAGAAAGAAGCCAAAATGCTGGAGAAGCATGATTTTGCCATCAACATCCAGCACGATTTTGTCGCCCCCATGGATACCACGGATTTTGTTTGGTACCGACGGGTTCTAGGTGACTCCAACTGGCGTAGCCTCTTCGTTCACTATATAGAGGACGCCGATCCTAGTCTACTGGAAACGGAATGGATACACAGTGTGCGGGATTCTCTAACTCAACTGTATGTCAGAGGTACATTGGACGGCTGGCTCGAAATTGATAAACGTCGCCCATTGATTACAGAGAATATTAATTTTCTTGATCGTTACGGTTTCGAGACACGTGGTCTCTGGCACATGGTCGGGATTCATCCAGATTCAGGACGAAAAATCGCTATGGGTGGAGGTGGTCCATTTGTCACCTATACCTTCTATGACGAGAAGCAACAACGCATATATATGATAGATGGCATGGTCTTCTCCCCTAAGAACGACAAGCGAGAATTCCTCCGACATATGGAGGCCGCGGCATACACATTCCGACCAAAAGACCTAGAGCAAGACCTCATTCAATGAGACTCCAAGCTTGGCATATAGTCCTCGCTACTTTTTGTGTTTTACTCGTTTCCTGTGGGAGTAAGGATTCAAGTGCTGGAATGAATCTTGAGAAGGAGAAAATGCAATCCATATTGCTTGACCTCCATAGAATTCGTTTCAGCAAAGAAAAAAGTTCGGATTGGAGAATGCAGATTTTCGAAAAGCACGAAGCTGATTCAGCCCGCTTTCACGAGACTCTACGATACTTTGCCGAGTACCCCGACAGTGCCCAAGTCGTCTATGACTATGTTCAGGACAAACTATCTGAGGAAAGAGAAGATCTCCTTGCGGATGAGAGATCCAAGTACAACTAAGAATTAGTTCAACGAGACTTTATTCCCTTCTCCTACTATCGAATGAAGTTAAATAACCGATTAAATCTCGGAAAGCTTTCCTTATCATCCCAGGAGAAATAGATTAAAAATGCTTTCCCGACGAGATGGTCTTGAGGCACAAAACCCCAAAAACGACTGTCCAATGAATTGTCTCTATTGTCACCGATGGCAAAATAGTAGTCTTGGTCAAATACGTAACTCTTGGATTCTACTCCATTCACTTCAAATCGATTTACCCCAAGCCGCTTTACCTGCTTCTCTTCATAATTTTCAACCAAGTCCTTGTACATGGCCCAATTAGCATCTGTTAAAAAGACCTCTACACCCTTCTTCGGAATCGTAATAGGCCCGTAATTATCTCGTCCCCAAGAACTACCTTCAGGAAATATTCCAGACATCCTCAGCCTGTCATTTGCCGATAGAATGTGAGGCCTTACCTCGTTGACATAACTCCATTTCTCGATTTCCCTAGCCTCTCCCTCCGTAGCGTTTGGAATCCGAACAACTTTCCCGTCGCTTGAACCTGGTTGCAACATCCGAGGATCGATTCGAAATTCCTCAAGCTTCCTTCTAGGCAAACGAACTTGAGCGTCGGTCTTCTCGACGGCCCATTCCTGTTGCATTCCTTCGCTCATCGGTATCGCCGTGCCATTCACATGCACAACTTTGTCCCTCAGCTCAAAAACATCACCCGGAAGCCCCATTGCTCTCTTGATATAGTGCGTCTTCCTTTCTATCACCGCATCCTCTGGTGGAAAGTTGAACACAAAAGGATCACCTCTCTTGACACTTTGAAAGCCAGGGATTCGAAACCATGGTAGCTCTTTCGATACGTGAATGTCTGTGAATGGTATCCCAAAAGTCATGGGTGTTCTAGGACCGTAGTGAATTTTTGAAACTAAGAGAAAGTCACCGACCAATAGGTTCTTCTCCATTGACGGAGTAGGAATTCGAAAGGCCTCAAAAATGAAAGCCTTAACGATAATGGCAGCAATTAGGGCAAAGACGATCGTATCTAACCACTCGCGCATGGCAGACTTTCCAGGCTTCGACTTGTTACCCTTCTTGTTCCCGCCTCCCTGGTTCTTTGAATTTTTTTGACGTTCCAGTCGACGAGATTTCTTATCAGTATTTTTGGCCATCAAGGATAAATATTTAATCTTCCATGGAAAGGACAGCAAGAAAAGCTTCTTGGGGGACTTCAACGCTTCCTACTTGCTTCATTCGTTTCTTTCCTTTCTTTTGCTTCTCAAGCAATTTTCTCTTTCTGCTAATGTCACCTCCATAACATCGGGCGGTGACGTCTTTCCGAACAGGTTTGACTGTCTCACGGGCAATCACCTTATTTCCGATGGCGGCCTGAATAGCAACAGCAAAAAGTTGTCGTGGAATCAACTCCCTAAGCTTCTTTGTCAGTTTTCGCCCCATCTCGTATGCTTTGTCTCTGTGTACGATGGTTGAGAGGGCATCAACAGGATCGCCGTTCAACAAAACGTCAAGTTTGACCAGAGCTCCGGGTCTAAACTCAAGAACCTCATAATCGAGACTAGCATAACCTCTACTCACACTCTTCAGCTTGTCATAAAAATCGAACACGATCTCACCGAGTGGCAGCTCATATTTCAGATCCACTCTCTCCGGACTCAAATACTGTGTATCGAGATATATGCCCCTTCGATCTTGGCAAAGCTTCATCAGATTGCCAATGTATTCAGTTGGTGTGATTATTTGGGCTCGAACATATGGCTCCAGAATTTGGTCGACAGATCCCACGTCTGGAAGCTCACTGGGATTGTCGACCCACTTATGACTCCCGTCCGTCTTGACCACTTCATACTTCACGTTTGGAACGGTGGTCACGATGTCCATCGAGAACTCGCGATCCAGTCTTTCTTGGACAACTTCCATGTGAAGCATGCCGAGGAAACCCACCCTGAAACCGAATCCAAGAGCAACCGATGTCTCCGGCTCATAACTCAGTGCTGAGTCATTCAATTGAAGTTTGTCGAGTGAAGCTCGAAGGTCTTCGAAATCTTCCGTATTGGATGGATAGACTCCACTAAAAACCATCGGCTTTACCTCCTTGAAGCCAGCCACAGCTTCGTTCGCTGGATTCTTCTGATGGGTAACTGTATCTCCGACTTGAGTGTGTTGAACGTCTTTGACAGACCCGATCACATAGCCCACCTCACCAGCCTGCAATTCCTCACAGGCCTCCATTCCGATCTTCAGAGTTCCGATTTCTTCGGCGAAGTAGTTCTCATCCGTCGCCATAAAGTTGATTGGATCACCTTTTCGAAGCACACCATCGAATAGACGGGTGTATACAACGCTACCGCGATACTGATCGAAGACTGAGTCAAAAATCAGGGCTTTTAGGGGAGCATGTTTGTCGCCACTTGGGGGAGGGACTTTCGAGATAAGATGTTCTAAGAGTTCAGGCACGCCATCGCCAGTTTTCGCAGAAACATGTAGAATATCTTCACGCTCTCCACCTAGTAATTCCAGAATGGTATGAGCAACAGCGTCAGGCTGCGCACTCGGAAGATCAACTTTGTTAAGAACAGGAATGATCTCGAGATCCAAATCGACAGCCATATACAGGTTCGAAATGGTTTGAGCCTCTATACCTTGTGCCGCATCGACGACCAAGATGGCACCCTCACAAGCTCGAAGTGCTCGAGACACTTCGTAGGTAAAATCTACGTGCCCAGGCGTATCAATTAAGTTCAGGACAAAATCTTCACCGGACTTCGCCTTGTAATTCATACGAATGGCGTGACTCTTTATCGTAATCCCACGCTCTCTCTCGAGGTCCATGCTGTCAAGAACTTGATCCTGCATCTCTCGTTTTGAAATCGTCCCAGTGGCCTCAAGCAATCGATCCGCCAAAGTAGATTTGCCGTGGTCGATGTGCGCAATGATGCAGAAGTTACGTATATGCTTTTGATCCAAACCCGTAGAACGTTTACAGCAAATTTCGAGACAGCGAATATACCGCCAATTGGGAATAGAAGCTCAACGGGAAAGCTAGAGAAGGGTTCGCTAAGCTATCAAATTGGTTGATTTTCAAAACAAAAAAGGGGAGACGTTTACACGTCTCCCCTAACCTCCGATTAAACGCAAGTACGGGACAAGGAATTGATGCTTCTTACCCTAGGTTCTTTCAGGAACCACTACTTTTTCTAGCGGGTTTGAAATCGGTAGGTTTGCCTCCAAAAAATCTTCTAAATGCGCGGTTATAAGACTCGGCTGTTTTGTATCCAACAGATAGAGCAACTTGATACATGGGTATGTCAGGGAAAGACTCAATAAAATGTCTTGCCGCCTTCATACGTCGCTCTTCGATATACTCCCTAACACTTTGGCCTGCTTCATATTTGAAAATCGACGAGATGTTGTTGTTGTGCAGTTCACATCGCTTTCGAGCCTGGGCCACATTTAACCAGGATTCATTGTAATTCTCGTCTATAAATCGAGCCAAGGTTTGAACGGCTTCGGACCACGCCGCATCTGGTCTTGGTAATTTTCGATTTAATCGAGTAAACTCTGCCTCTATTAGCTTCTCGTTTTGCTGCCTCATCTTCACACCTACGTATATCGCTCAAGGAATGGGCCTCCTACAACCCTCCTGGAGCTCGCTTCGAATATATCAAGCAATGGCTGCTCTGTTATCATTCCAAATAGGGATTTGCAAAGATTCAAATATCAGACCAACCGTTAAGAAGATAACACTCCTATTAACAATAATCAACTATATTGGAATGTATTCTTTTCTAATGTTAGAAGATTCGCTGGAAGGGCTCTTGTAACGAACTATTCGTTATCCAGACAGATCTCACTTAATGTGAAAAGCACTCGTCACATTGCTGAATTTGTCCTATAATCTCAGAATTCTAGAACGTTATCAAAATATCATCCCAAACTGGGCACAATTCAATTACGCTTGGGAGAGTGCGCTGCCTCTCTGCTTCTGGCGCAATCAATTGAGAATTGAGAAGCTCCCTTTTGAAAATTGGTTGGAAAGGCATCGACTTCAAGCTAAGGCCTCGGTTTGGAATCCCCTTCTATACCACCTCATAGAGTCCGAAGAAGAGAGCGCAAAGCTAGGTTCAAGTCTTCCCTATTTGACTGGACTGCTCCACATTCAAGAAGCCGTATCAACTATCCCAGTTCTACTTGCCGACTTGGGAAGCGAAAACAAATTGCTTGACCTTTGTGGCGCGCCAGGGGGGAAAACAGTTTTTGCGGCTCAGCTAATGAACAACTCGGGTCTCATCGTCTGCAACGATTCCAATTCATATCGACTTAAGGCCGTCCGAGGAAATATGGATCGGCTTGGTATAACAAATACGATCGTCACAAATCTCAATGGCATTAACTATCCAAATAGCAGCACTCGCTATGATAGGATCTTTGTCGACGCTCCTTGCTCGTGCGAAGGGACTCTCAGAAAAAGCCCGGAGGTCATCAAGAGACACTCCCAGAAAAACATCGAACGAATCAGTCATATCCAAGAACTACTTTTGGAGCGATCCATCCATCTCGTGGAACCAGGCGGTCTTATTATCTACTCAACCTGCACTTTCGCTCCTGAAGAAAACGAGAGGGTAATTTCTCGAGTCCTTTCTAGGCTTAATATCGAGATTAAGATAGAATCAGCCGTCTTACCAGGGTTCGAATTTTCCCCAGGGTTAAAGAGTTGGGAAGAAGAAGACTTCATTGAAGGAATCGACGCTTGCATGCGCATTTGGCCTCATCAGAATGATACTGGAGGATTCTTCGTTGCCCGACTAAGGAAGGTATAGTCTATGTCAGAGCAACTAGAATTCAGAGAAATCATTGAGTCGAGCCTTCGTCGATTCGGCATAGAGCTCGATGAGCTAAACGATTTCGGATTTGACACTACTAGAAAAAAGTACATCTCAATTCATTCAGTCAAGGGCGACTATGATAATTCTCATTCATTATCAATCGGAATTCCATTTCTCAAGCACCGCCTTTCTCATCCAAAATTAACGACTGCCGGTGCTCTATTACTGGGTCATTTAGCAACCAGAAACATTGTCAATTTGGATGCAGACCAGTCTCGAAAATACCTTAAATGTGAGCTGATGGATTTGGAGAACTCGGCTCTGGAAAATTGCGATGATAAAGGATTCGTCATTGCCCGTCACGACGGACTCTCTCTTGGTCTAGCTTTTCAGGAACGCGATGAAGATGGACTCTGGCTCAAAGGGCTCTACCCAGCACGATGGAGAAAAGGAGACATATTGCATTTCGACTGACATGGGACTACTAGGCGAAGCTCCGTTTTAGAGTTGCTGTCCTGTGATTGTTGTCATTTTCAGTTTCGCCATTATTGCCTTATTCTATTTCGACGAATCTAGAGTCCTTTGACTCACAAAGTTCACATTTCAAGACTCTTAGCCCTTTTTCCCTAGGCATTTCTTATCTTCCTGCCATGTCTAAAATCAGTTCGACTCTGCGATGCACAACTCTTGGAATCGCACTAATAACTCTAATCTTTATTCCAGCCCACGCTCAGAATAATGCAAATCCCGAGCCTCTGCGCATCGCCATTGCAGGTCTGACGCATGGGCATGTTAATTGGATACTGAAGCGTGGCCCTGATCCTCTTATTGACATTGTCGGCATTTTTGAACCTAACGCCGAGGTCGCACAGAAATATGCCAAGAAATACAACTTTGGAATGAGCCTCGTCTACAATGATCTTGACGTCATGCTGGACAAGGTCAAGCCAGAAGCAATTGCTGGATTCAATCCCATAAGCGAACATGTCGACATAGTCCGATCCGCAGCTCCGCGAGGTGTGCACATCATGGTGGAGAAGCCTTTGGCCACAAATATGAAAGATGCGCTTGAAATGGAGAAGCTGGCGAAAGAGCATCACGTCATGTTAATCACAAATTACGAGACCACTTGGTACGAGACTACACAAAGGGTATTCGAATTAGCACACGAGGATCAAGCCTTGGGTCCCATCAGAAAAATCGTCGTCCACGACGGTCATCCTGGTCCACAGGAAATTGGTGTGCAGGAGGAATTCTTGGAATGGCTGACAGATCCTGCTAAAAACGGAGCTGGAGCTCTAACCGATTTTGGCTGCTACGGTGCAAATCTTGCAACTTGGCTTTTGAAGGGACAACGCCCGGTCACTGTAACTGCTCTAACCCAGCAGATAAAACCAGACATCTACCCAAATGTCGACGACGAGGCAACAATAATTCTTACCTATCCTGAGACACAAGTCATTATCCAAGCTTCTTGGAACTGGCCACACAATAGAAAAGACTGGGAGGTTTACGGAACGCAGGCGTATGTAAGAACGGTAGACAAAGAGCTGATGTATCTAATCCAAGATGGCGACTCTGAAATAAAATTGACGCTTGAAGATATTCCTTCTCCTTACAACGATCCGTTTACTAATCTTCGAGCTCTTGTGAAAGGAGAGATCGATCCAGTTGAAAACGATCTCGGTTCACTTTCCATAAACATGATCGTCGTCGAAATTCTTGATGCTGCCATTAAATCAGCGGAAGAAAACAGAACCATCCAACTTAGTCCCTGAAATGAAGAAATCTATTTTAATAAGCCTCTGCGCTACGATCTGCATATCGCTCGTCGGTGATTCAGAACTTCGAGGGCAGACCACTGGCCCAGAGAATGGTTGGCTTATCATTGCAGGGGGAGCGGTCAAGGATAAGCGAATAATGGAGAGATTCCTTGATTTGGCTGGAGGACCTGATGTTCCTATAGTAGTCATTCCCACAGCTTCTGGACAAGATAGCTTCGGTCCCTACTGGCGAGGGCTTATTCCTTTCAAGAAAGCTGGTGCCAGCAATATCAGGATCCTACACACGACAGATCCAGAGGAAGCAAATCAAGAGGAGTTTTACTCTGTCATAGATAATGCAAATGGCGTTTGGTTTACAGGTGGGAGACAATGGCGATTGGCAGATGCCTACTTGAATACCAAAACTCACGATGCACTTTGGCGACTCCTTGATCGAGATGGAGTTATTGGTGGCTCCTCAGCAGGGGCAACTATTCAGGGTTCTTATCTAGCGAGAGGTGATTCAGAGACAAACGTCGTCATGATGGGCGACCATGAAGAGGGACTCAGTTTTATAAAGAACGTCGCCATCGATCAGCATCTTTTGAAAAGGAATCGACATTTTGATCTTCTAGAAATTGTAGAGCAAAAAAATGAGTTGCTCGGGATAGGTATTGACGAGAACACCGCCATCGTGGTACGTGGTAATAATTTCGACGTTATCGGGCGATCCTACGTCGCGATATATGACTATAGCCATTCGATTGATAAAGGGGGGCGCTTCTACTTTCTCGGGCCGGACGATCATTTCAACATGAACATCCGAGAGCCTTTTAGAGTGATGACTCAATTTGTACCTCTGAACCGAATAGAGCCGAAGAGCTGGGATCTTCTGGACTATTAGTACGAGGTTGAGATCCTTCATTATTATTAGACGCCTGCTGCCTTTAAAGTCAGAACTATATCCTCAGGCTAGATTGAAATCAACTAAAAACAAGCTGCTTCCTTGCTAAATCTACCTTGTTTTCAAGACGTGCGAGATGCTGCAGACCGATTGAAAGGTGTTGCAAATCGGACGCCAATTCACACATCCAGAACCTTTAACGAGGCCTTCGATGTCGATGCTTTTTTCAAATGCGAAAATTTCCAACGAGTCGGAGCTTTCAAGTTTAGGGGAGGCTACAATTCCTTGGCAAAATTGTCGGAGAAGCAGAGAAGATCGGGTGTCGTCACGTGGTCGAGCGGGAACCACGCCCAGGCTATTGCACTCGCCGGAAAGATCCTGGATATCCCAAGGGCCATCGTAATGCCCGAGGATGCACCAAAGGTCAAATTAACGGCAACGCGAGGTTACGGAGCTGAAGTCATTCTCTATGATCGCGAAAAAGTGGAGCGCGAAGTCCTAGGTCGGCAAATTGCGGCGGAGAGAAATGCGACAATTATTCCACCTTACGACCATCCAGACGTTATCTCGGGTCAGGCAACGGCTTCCTTGGAATTTATTGAAGACCAACCAGACATTGATACTCTTGTGGTCTGCTGTGGAGGAGGAGGTCTTCTTTCAGGTTCGGCGATCGTGGCAAAAGCACAGAAGCACAATGTTCGTGTTATTGGAGTAGAGCCGGAAGCTGGTGACGATGTTAAGCGATCCTTCGAGTCAGGCACCTTACAAAAATGCCACAACCCAGACACCATTGCAGATGGAGCTCGAACTCACTATCCCGGTGAATATACCCTTCCCCTGATAATTCAAAACGTCGATGAAATGGTTACGGTCTCCGATCAAGATCTCATTGAGGCGATGAGATTTGTCTGGTCTAGAATGAAAATAATAATTGAACCAACCGGTGCTTTGGCTATTGCGGCCGTCATGACCGGTAAAGTCAAAAACAAGAAAGGCAAGACTGGAATGATAATCTCCGGAGGGAATGTTGATCTAGCCTATGCAAATCGACTTATGTATCCCTTGGAATAACTCTATACTAAATATGTCTGTGACTATCATTACGCGCGACATCAAAGCCTCTCGGGAATTAGTTTTCAATACCGTTGCTGACATTGAAAACTTTTCCAAAGCGATCCCTCACATAAAGGAAGTTGAGTTTTTGACAGAATCCAGACTCGGAGTTGGCACAAGATTCCGCGAAACTAGGGATATGAATGGGCGGGAAGCGGTAACAGAATTGGAAGTGACGGAGTACGAAGAAAATGAAAAAGTCAGACTAGTCACGGACAGCCATGGAACAGTTTGGGATACGATCTTCATAACAGAAGACAAGGATGGATCGACCCTTTTGACATTGAAAATGGATGCGCGTCCACACTCCTTTCTTGCCCGAATCATGATCCCCTTGACCGCGGGAATAATCAAGAAGGCCATCGATAAGGACCTGCAAGCTGTAAAAGAATACTGTGAGGCGAGCTAGCTTGTCCAAACACATGGTCGACAAGAGTACGCTTGATGCACTCGTAAAGAAATTCGAGCAAAAGTCCTTCATCGCAAGCGATCCAATTTCTATACCTCACGGTTTTGACGACCCGAGAGACATTGAAGTAATTGGACTCTACGCTGCTAGCCTTGCGTGGGGGCAACGAGTTACTATTCTAAATAAGATGAATGAGCTCTGTGAGAGAATGGATTATAAACCCTATGATTTTGTCATGGGCTTCGAAAAAGGGAATCGAGCCTCAAGGCTAGAAGGCTTCAAACATCGGACCTTTCAACCAGTGGATGCCTACTGGTTTACCAAAAATCTTTCTTCCATTCTGAGGAAATGTGGAAGTGTAGAATCAGCATTTTCAAGGCATATCAAGGGTGGCGAGGAATCAATCGAAGGAGCCATTCAAGGATTTTCAACGATGTTGTTGAACGCCGATCCAAACACGCCAGCGAGATTGAGTAAACACCTAGCAAGACCCCAACGAGGTAGCGCCTGTAAAAGACTAAATATGTACCTAAGGTGGATGGTTAGAAGTGGTCCCGTCGACTTTGGACTATGGAAGTCTATCGAAACGAGAGATCTCCTCCTTCCCCTTGATGTTCACTCTGGGACACAGGCAAGAAAAATGGGATATCTCACAAGAAAGCAAAACGACTGGAAGGCGACTCTCGAGTTAGCGAGGAATTGTCGTCAGCTGGATCCCAATGACCCCTCGAAATACGATTTCGCTTTTTACGGATCAGGCGTTTTCAAAGATAGCTTGCAGAACTAGATGCCTCGACAGGGAATCACCCAGTAGACTAAAGCTCTTTTCCAAGCTCTCTATATTGACCACCAAAATAAACGAGAGGCTCGCCTGTACCTTCTCGCCATTCAATAGCTTTTCCGAAGAAAACAGTGTGGTCAGAGTGGAGAAATCTATCGGTGATCTCGCAAATCACATATCCAGAAGACCCTTCAATTAGTGGTAAGCCATCATCTGAAAGAATGATGGGGAATTTCTTCATTTGCTCATCGCTGGACACCGTAGGATTTGCGAACCAATTCGACACTTCCTTTTGCTCTACCGCAAGCATGTTTACAGCAAAAAGCGTTGCGTTCTCAATTACTTCGAACATCTTTGATGGCGTCGTGAGATTGAAACACAAAGTGGGAGGATCAACAGATAGACTCGTTAGAGATCCAATTGTGACTCCACGCATTTGCTTCCCATCTGAAGTTGTTATGACTACCACGGGGAAAGCGAGCTGGCGCATAGCCTTCTTATAGTCATCGACCGACAGTGCTTTTCGATTCATGATTAGGGCTCCTGTATCAGGAAAATGCGTCTTTAACTTTATCGAAGAAAGATTTCCCTCCCGAGTTCTTTCCGGGATCAGGTTTAACTGAAGGTGAATCCTTCAGTCCTTCCATAATGGCTTCTTCTTCCTCAGTTATAGACGTTGGAGTCCATACATTTACTCTAACCATCTGATCTCCGCTCCCCGATGCCTCTAGGTGTTTGATACCCTTTCCTCGCATTCGAAGGATTTTACCAGACTGGGTACCAGGATCTACTTTTAAAAGTACCGTACCCGTTAAAGTCGGAACCTCAACGGAAGTACCCAAAACGGCATCTGGAAATGAGACATACAGATCATAATAAATATCATCGTTCTTCCTAGCGAAGTACTCATGCTCTATCTCAGCAATTTCCACACGTAAATTTCCGGCAGGTCCTCCACGATATCCGGCATTCCCCTCCCCTCTGATTGCAAAATATTGACCTTCGCTAACCCCAGCAGGAACCTCAATAGTCGTTACATCTTCTCCTTTTTGCCGACCTTCACCACCGCACGAGTTACAATGATTCTTAAGCTTCTGCCCTTCTCCCCTGCAAGTTGGGCATGTCCGAACATTTACAAATTGACCGAGGACACTTCGGCTTACCTGCCTGATTTCGCCAGCCCCATTACAAGTGGAGCACGTATCATAGTCTGGCTTTCCTCCCTCAGCTCCATTTCCTCCGCAGCTATCACAAGCTACCTGCTTCTTAACCTTGATTTTCTTCTCTACACCTGTAGAAATCTCTTCTAGGGTTAAAGGAAGACGGAGTCTAAGATCACTCCCAGCTTGGCCACCTCCTCTTCTGCGTGGACGTCCACCTCCGCTGAAGCTTGAGCCTCCGCCGAAAATATCTCCAAATGCAGAGAAGATGTCATTGATGTCGCCAAAGCCATTAAAGCCTCCTCCTGGCATTCCGTTATTACCACGGACACCGTCGAGTCCAAATTGATCGTAACGTTGTCTTTTCTCAGGATCGTTTAGAATCTCGTAAGCTTCTGCAGCTTCCTTGAATTTTGCCTCGGCAGAAGCGTCATCCGGGTTTTTATCAGGATGGTATTTCATCGCCAATTTGCGATAAGCTTTTTTCAACTCATCGCCTGTTGCCGATTTGCCGACACCTAATACCTCGTATAAATCACTCATTAGGCCTCGTCCTCACTTGCTTCTTCTTGATTGTCACTCTCGTCCTCGATTGAAGAAAGCTCGGTCTCCATGGCCTTAGCCACTATGACCTGTGCATGTCGCAAAACGCGATCACCGATGGTGTATCCAGGTTTGACCTCAGCTATTATCGTCCCTTCGTCTATTCCGTCGGGAGCTGCCATAAATTGAAGAGCTTCGTGCTCCTCTTCCGAAAACAACTCTCCTTCTACATCCATTTTCGCTATGCGATACTTTGAGAGTTCGTTATTAAATTTGTCGAATACAAGCTGGATACCTTGCACAAATGGGTCTCCTTCATTTTCTGCAGCATCAAGAGATCTTCTAAGATCATCTAGGACTGGCAAAACGGTCAAGGCAATTTCCGATCTTCCTTGCTCAAGCTTTCTTGAAAAATCTTGAATAGTCCTTTTTCGGTAATTCTGATATTCCGCTGCAAGGCGTAAATGTTTGTCATTCAATGCGTGGAGCTGATCCTGGGTCGTTTCGAGTTCATCCTTTTCGATATGCTCGTCACCTTGATCCAAGTTTTCTGAGTCTCCCTGCTCTTCGTCCTGAACCTTCTCATCGAAAGAAATTGATTCTTCCTTCAAATCGTTTTCTATTTCAACGGAGCTCTCGGCTCCCTTGTCAAATTCTATCACTAAGTCCGTGTTGTGTTTTTATGTGATTGTATATCAAGAGACTCTGCTACGCTTCTCACTAAGGGTAAGATGCGGGCGTAGTCCATTCTTTTCGGTCCCAAAACACCTATAGTCCCATGGGTGCTACCAAAACCATATTGCGAGATGACCAAGGAGAAAGATCTTGCCTCGTCATCTACATTTTCGGAGCCTATTCGGACGGCCAAACTTGACTCGCCAATAAACCCTTTTTCCAACAAATCAATGACGCGTTTGTCCTCGTCGATGACTCTCAAAGCCTTTCTAATCTCTACTGGATCGTCAAATTCCGGTTGATTGAGAAGGCTTTCTGTTCCTGCCTTATTGACTCTTGCCGCCTCGTCTACCTCGCCAAAAATCAGGCTAGCCTTTTTGATGGCAAATTGAACTAAACCACTTTTTTCTTCGACATGACCTTTTAATCGATCTCCGAGCGTCAGGCGTATCTGATCAAGTGTCAGGCCTGACAATTTTTCGTTGAGAAAAGCGACAACCTTCTGAAGTTCATTCGCATTGGTCTCAAGCTCAATCTCGGCGACTATCGTTCGTACCAGACCGCTCTCAATTGTTACAACAAACATGACCCGCGAGCTCGAAAGCATTATAACATCCAAACGATGCAAAACACCTTTCGAGAGAGTTGGCGTCAATACGATGGCCAACAAGCCAGAGAGTCCGGCCATGATGGCTGCTCCCTCTTTAAGAAGGGAAACAGTATCGTTTGCCGATCCACCTAACTTACCCTCAATGAGCTTACGCTCTCTAGCCGACAAGCCGACAGGCTCCATTAGAGTGTCAACGAAGAGACGATATCCAAGCTCCGTTGGGACCCGCCCGGCAGATGTATAGGGGTGACCCAGAAGTCCAAGCTCCTCGAGATCACTCATCGTGTTCCGGATGGTTGCTGCGCTCAAGCCAATACCCGGCATCTTGCTCAGGCTTCTTGATCCAACCGGTTCTCCCGATCGGATAAAACTTTGTACGATTGACTTGAGAATTGAACGTTCTCTTTCGCCGATCACTAGCTTGCTAAAATGTGAATTCGAACTTTCCAAAATGGGTGAGTCTTTTTCGTAATCACCATTGTCTGAATCGGCCAATAATGTCTTTTGGACCTACCAATCAGAGGGATGATTTTCCAACTCCATTGGACTCTGCGACCATTTGCCGAGTTCCGTAGACAGTCATCAGGCTTCGGCATTCAGTCGTCAGAATAAAAGAAGTCCTAACAAGCCGACTGTTAGCTAAAAACCTGCAACCGAATATCAAAAATGAGGGGTGGTCAGGCTTTCACCCGACCTCCCCTCTCAAAACTCATCACCCAAAACTCAAAACTACTTTTTGTATTCGATTTCAGGGTCAAGCATCTCAATCTCAACCTGACGATCCTCATCGACCTTGATTCCATTTTCAGTCTCGTAGCTAGTTACCGCCTTATTGTTAAACATTCCACGCAGCCCAACTCTTGGCTTGATGCTAGTATTCAAACTCGGACTATTTCTGTGGGAATAACCCTGATCGTCATATTGATCATTCTTGTAATAGTCATAGTTGCCACTGTTGTAGTCATCATCATAGTCATGGCCACCAGCTAGGTATTGGAAACCGTACTGCTCGTCATCTGGCATCAATGATATTGGAACGAGTCCATTATAATTGTCGTTCGGGTTGAACAGTCTCGAATTCCTAACCTTGTGAACCTTGCCCTCATATAGGTCTAGTTCGCCTACATCCATTCGATGACCACTCTCATAGCTGCTAAGAAGACTTCCACTGTAATGTCTAGTCGAGATCAGCTCAAAGCCAACGTTAAGATCTCCTATCAAATGGACCATTTTGTCAAACTCCACATAACCATCTGGATGCACGATTGCTTCGATCTCATCCAAGTTGCCAGGAATTCTATCCACGTCTCCTAAGAAATCATTCCCATCATATAGCGAGATTCGTTCGATTTCGAATTCGATTTTTACTCGATCCCCGCTGATGTTTCGGACCTTCTTCTTTAGTTGCGTATGAATGTTCAAGTCAACGCCATAAGACCTTCCGTTGTAGTGCGAATTACTTTTGAATCGCTGACGATAGATAAATCTACGTGTATATCCGTTTCTGTAATGTGATCGATAGAATGGAATATTGATGTAGAAGCCTAACGCAGCTCTTCCATTTCTGTAATAATTACGTCTGTAGTAGTCATTTCTGTTGTAGCGACGTCCATAGTATGGATGGTATCGATAGTAATTTCGATTTCCGAAGTGCTGTCTCGCACGATTGTTGAACCAGACGCTGAATCCCCAACCACCTCGCTTATTTCGATATCGTCTTCCAAGGTCTTTGTGAACTCTTCCGTTTCGACCATAACCATCTAGACGAGTTCGTCTAGTATTTCGCTCGATTCGGCTCCAGTTCCGTCGATTATTTCTATCGCCTTGAACCCGACCATTATTCCGTCGATTGTTGCGATCATCACGATCAACTCGTCCATTGTTTCCGCGACTGCTCCTTCTCTCTCGATCTACTCGACCATTGTTGCGACCTGATCTATCGTCGTCGTTGTTACTCGTACGACCTCGACTTCTGCCGTTTCCATTATTTACGCTACCACTGTTTCGGTTGCGCACGACGGTCTTGGTAGTCGACCTAGTCCTGGTTGCTGACCTTGTGCTAGTTCCGCGTTCTTTGGGTCGATTTGTGGTCCTAGTCTTCTGCTGAATTCTCGCTCGATTTGACTTGACCTTGTTGTCATTTCGCTTCACGCGCGTTTGAGCCCGGGAAGAAGATCTCGACTTGTTTACAGATTGATTTCTGTTTGATCTAGCTTTTGATCTACTATTCGACTTCTCGACATTCCGAGTCCGCGTAGCGGATCGATTTTTAGCTCGTGAATTCCCCTTGTTGCTCCGGTCATTAACCTTTGCACGTTTTGTGGCAGTCGCACGCTCTCTTGACTTGGTCGAAGATTTAGTACGGGTTTTACCGCGGCTTTTCCTCGATTTTTGCTGCAAGAGCAAAGTACCGTTAGCCATGGTGTTCGCTGAGACAGGAACGGCTTCAACTACTGAAAGAGTCAATGCCAGAATAAATAGCCCTAGCAAACGGAGCCTGTTTTTGGATTTGATGTTTTTAGTATGTCTCATAACTCACCTCGTATCGGCTTATTCATGAGTGGTCCCTGAGCGGCACCACTTCTGTGATAATCGTTATAAGAGAGAAAATGATGCCATCTGTCTTTTTGGCCTATTTAAAGCCTTTTTAGGCTTCGCATTGTATAAAATCCCTCACAAACCGCGAAAAAGTGTACAGATATGTAAACACCTATTCACAGAGTGTTGGCTTCAATCTGAAACCCAAAAAGGGCACTTTCGTCTACAATAGACAGTGTCGTTTCACGCAAGTCGCTATTGACGAGAATTCAGCTGGCATCTATTGGAAGGGTGCAGGATTCTCATTCCTTAGTTCGTACTTGAATCATAGAAATAGTCGATTTGCGAGTTAGCAACTGCTCGAGATGACTCTTTAAAACAACTGATCCCGCTAATACATGCGATTTCTCTCAAATCTTGTTGCGAGTACCATTGGAGCACTCATAGCCTTAGGCATAATATTCTTTTTTGGTTTCGCTTTTATTGTTGCTCTCTCATTTTCAGACACAACGCCACGAGTTCGATCCAACTCAGTTTTGAAAATGCATCTTTCTGGACCGATTTCGGAAAGTCAAGAAGACAACTCTCTCGCTACAGCCTTTGGCAAAGCTCCCAAACCGAATGTGTTGCAAGTATTAAACGCAATAGAATCAGCGAAATCGGATACAAAAATAGAGGGCCTCTGGCTTCAACCGGAATTTATTGGCGCCTCGTGGGCCAACATGGAAGAAATCAGGAAGGCTCTTATTGGATTCAAGGAATCTGGCAAGCCATTCTACGCTAGCGGTGGGACAAACGGCTTTTCAGAAAAAGACTACTATTTGGCCAGTGTTGCTGATTCAGTTTTCTCTCCTCCAGAATCCTACTTTGAGCTTAATGGCTTCTACCTTGCTTCTGAATTTTATAAAGATGCACTCGAAAAATTCGATGTTACTCCTGAGGTCATTCGCTCTGGCAAATTCAAGAGCGCAGTCGAGCCCTATCTCCGAAATGATTTATCACCAGAGAACAAGCTACAGCTCACAGCGCTAGTAGAAAATATAAATCACATCTTCATGACGGGCCTGTCAGAATCCCGGGAAATTCCGGTAGCGAAACTTGAAAATCTGGCCGGAGAAAAAGGAATGTATACGGCACATGACGCATTCAACGAAGGCCTCATCGACGGACTCTGGTATGAGAGGCAAGTTGAAGAGCTTTTTAAGGAAAGGATCTTTGAGGGCAAGGATGCCCGTTGGACGGGTCTAAACACTTACATTCAGACACTTGTCGGGAATGACTATCTGGCAACAGGCGGCATAAACGAGGTCGCGATTGTATATGCAGCTGGCCAGATCCAGCCCGGTTCAAGTGGCAATAATCCGAATCCATTAACAGGAGGTTCTGAAATCCTAGGTTCAGACACCTTTATTCGAACGATGAGAAAAGTCCGTGAGGACGAGTCAGTCAAAAGTGTGGTCTTAAGAATCGATTCGCCTGGAGGTTCGGCTAGCGCTGGAGATGAAATGTGGGATGCTGTTTTTGAGACACAAAAGGTGAAGCCGGTCATCGTATCTATGGGTGGCCTTGCCGCTTCCGGTGGCTACTATATTGCAGCGCCAGCTGAATACATCGTGGCGGCACCCTCCACAATTACAGGATCTATTGGAGTATTTGCGATGATGCTAAATCCAGTCGATTTCTTCGAAAACAAAATAGGCATTCATTTCGATGTAGTGAAGACTGGCCCCTATGCCGACATGTTCGGTATGACTAGGAAACTTTCAGATAGAGACAAAGACATCATAGGACGCAGCGTTGATCAGACTTATGACACTTTCATTAATAAAGTGGCTGATGGCAGAGACATGACCCCGTCTCAAGTCGACGAAATCGCTCAGGGAAGAGTTTGGTCTGGAACGGACGCTTTGAAAGTGGGACTAGTTGATAGTCTAGGAAGCCTAGAGGATGCGGTATTAATTGCTGCGGAGCGAGCTGAAATAGTCGAGGAAGGATATTCGATCTCAGTGCATCCGAAACCAAGGCCGCTCTTCGAGCAATTATCCGATACCTTTAGCATAAAAGCACTTTCTGGCTTGTTCAAAAGCGAGTTTTCAGAACAAGAGAAGCTACTACTGAACTATCGTGAGAAAATTGCAAATATTTTGAATCAAAACGGCATGGTGCAAACTGCACTGCCTTTCAACTTCGTCATCGAGTAGCTCCGTAAATGCCAATTTAAGAGGGAGCCTTAGCTATATTAATCATATGGAACACGATAAATCGGAAGTTGAAACGTTAGGCTTTGAATCAAAACTTAAACGTCTTGAAGAAATCGTAGGAGAATTGGAAGCGGACCCCATTGATTTGGATAGGTCTCTTAAGAGTTATGAGGAAGGAGTCTCACTTGTCAAAGAGTGCTTAGACACCTTGAAAACTGCCGAGCTTCGAGTTCAAGAACTGAGTCTCGAACCGTAGTTGTAAAACGTATTACATGGATAAATCAGAATTTAACCCAGGACCGCTCCTTGCGGCAATCGATAAGCCAGAAGATCTAAGGGAGCTTGACGAGTCACAGCTGAAGCAAGTGTGTGATGAATTACGACAATTCATCGTTGACATCGTCTCCGTTCATGGTGGTCATTTTGGAGCCTCTTTGGGCGTTGTCGAGCTAACAGTTGCGGCTCATTATGTTTACAATACCCCCGATGATCAGTTGGTTTGGGATGTAGGTCACCAAGCATATGGGCATAAAATGCTCACTGGTAGGAAAGAAAATTTCCATACCAATCGGAAATTCGGAGGAATATCAGGATTCCCAAAACGTTCGGAGTCAGAATATGACACTTTCGGAGTAGGACACGCTAGCACGTCGATTTCTGCGGCGGTTGGCATGGCCAAAGCTCGAGACATAAAAGGGACCGATCAGAAGGTCATTGCTGTCATTGGAGATGGATCAATGACGGGTGGTCTCGCCTTCGAGGCTCTCAACAATGCTGGTGCAGATGGCACAGATATGGTTGTTGTTCTAAATGACAACTGCATGTCCATCGATCCCAATGTTGGCGCACTTAAAGAATATCTCACAGATATCACGACGAGCGAAAAATGGAATACCTTCCGAGACGAGGTTTGGGAAATGTTCGACAAGATGAAAGGTCTTGGCGGCACACATTTGCAGAAACTCGCTTCTCGCATGGAGCACGGAATAAAATCTGCTGTCACGCCAGGGGGTCTATTTGAAGCCCTCGGATTCAGATACTTTGGACCGGTTGATGGGCACGATGTAAATAAGCTCGTTCAGCACTTGAAAAAGCTCAAGAATCTGAAAGGACCGATTCTTCTTCACGCTGTCACGGTAAAAGGAAAGGGTTTTGCTCCAGCCGAATTGGATCAAACGAAATGGCACGCTCAGAGCAGTCCTTTTGACAAGTATACCGGAGCCTCCCTCGCTGTGGCGTCTCCAAAACCAAAAGCCGTCCCGCTGAAATGGCAAGATGTCTTCGGAAAGGCCATTGTTGAATTAGCCAAGGACGACCCACGAATTACAGGCATCACTGCAGCGATGCCGAGTGGCACCAGTTTGAAATACATG
Source organism: Rhodothermales bacterium (assembly GCA_965250215.1). GTDB lineage: Bacteria > Bacteroidota > Rhodothermia > Rhodothermales > DATKEJ01 > CBDFNN01. The sequence goes on from CBDFNN010000004.1 coordinate 3,260,421, forward strand.
TTGGAAGAGATGCCCGATCGGGCATATGATGTTGGCATAGCAGAAATGCACGGAGTGACTTTTGCAGCGGGTCAGGCAACCCAAGGCCTTAAACCTTTTGTCGCGATCTATTCGACATTCCTTCAAAGAGCTTATGATGGTGTGGTCCACGACGTCGCAATTCAACATCTTCCTGTAGTTTTCTGCATGGATCGAGCGGGTGTCGCCGGAGCTGATGGCCCGACGCATCATGGTGCTTTAGATATTCCCTATATGCGATGCGTGCAAGGTATGGTCTGCTCTGCCCCACTTGACGAGCAGGATCTGCGGGACCTAATGTATACGGCGTCTATTCACGAAGATGGCCCATTCGCTATTCGCTATCCTCGAGGTGCATCGACCGGCATGGAGCTTCGTGAGGGATTTGAAGCTATACCTATCGGCAAAGGAAGGAAGATCAAGGATGGAGATGATGTCGCGATATTGAGCTATGGTGCCATTGGCAACTACGTTCACGATGTGCACGACGAACTCTCAGAAAAAGCAATTTCCGCAGCTCACTATGATTTACGCTTTGTCAAGCCTCTCGACGACGAGCTACTACACGAGGTTTTTTCCCGATTCGACAAAGTTCTAACCATTGAAGATGGAGTTATTCAAGGTGGTGCTGGAAGTGCCGTAGTTGAATGGATGGCCGACCACGACTATTCAGCTACAGTTAGAAGACTCGGTCTTCCCGATGAAATCCTTGAGCACGGCACCCAGCGAGAGCTTCATGACCTGGTTGGAATAGGACCGAAAGGAATAATCAATTCCCTCGAGGCTATGACCTCCGGAATAAGTGTCTCTCCCGAGGGAGTATTAACCTAAACTTGAGCTTAAGAGTGCGTAGCGAATTCAATATTCCAAGTCTTCTCAGCGACAATTGCCCTCTTTGGATCTATACGGCAAATAGGGACATTAGCCAAGATGACCAAGAGGTCTTACTTGAGCAATTCCGAAGCTTCTCCTTGCAATGGCGCTCCCACGGGCGTGAAGTTCAGTCCGCTGTATCCATTGTTGCTAATCGATTCCTAGTTCTAGCAGCTGATGTCTTAGAAGGCGACATTTCGGGTTGTGGAATTGACGCCTCGGTACGACAAATTTCGAAGCTAGCTGAAACGCGGGGGATTGATTGGATCTCCTCCATGCACATTGCATTTCTCGATAGGGATGAAGTACGGGTCGTAGATCGAATGGAGTTCAAAATCCTCTGCGAAAAGGGAGATATTTCTTCGAAGACCAATGTCTATGATGCCTCTATTAATCGTGTCGGGCAATGGCGGTCAGGCGAGTTTCTTAAGAATGTCAGCGATTCTTGGCACGCTAGACTTCTGCCGCAGGAAGCCTAGTTGTAGCACCTGCATCCTAGGAGATGGAGAGAAGAATAAATGCGACCTACTACGACAAATAAAATACTAATTTCCCTCAGCATTGCTTGGGTTTTAGTGCTATTCATTGGCGATTCGGCTTCTGCGCAATACACCTACCTAGACGGTGAGGCATTGGCCGTGGTTGCAGACAATCAGAAAGGCGATGTCGATTCGGTAGCAGTAGCTGAATATCGCTACTACGTGATTAAGAAGGACAACCGCTTGGCCTCTCGGACAAAGCTCTACAGAATGATTGGCCATTCGAAGAATAAGAAAGGAGGAAGAAAAGAATTGGTTCAGCTCTTGAATCGCAATAATCCACCCTTGCAAAACCTTTCCAAAGGAGACACGCTGGTTCTCCCACTCGACTTTGATCTCGACTTCCGTGCACACTCACCTTTTCCTCGATATTACGAGGGCGCGAAAGATCTCGACAAGCTTATGATTATCGAGAAGACCCAGCAAGTTTTTGGAGTGTATGAGTATGGCAAGCTGTCGAGATGGGGCGTTGTTAGTACGGGAGATCCGACGGCAAAAAAAGCTAACGGTAAAGACGGCAGGACTCCCACCGGTAGATACAATTTCAATTGGAAACAGGAATCGAGAATTTCGAGCTTAAGTCCTCCAGGGCAAAGATGGTGGATGCATTGGGTTTTCAATTTCCACAAGTCCCGCGGAATTCACGTTCATCAATATCCTCTGCCAGTTGGAGGAGCCATTAGTCATGGTTGCGTTCGAATGTCTCCTGCGGACGCGAAGTATATTTATCAGTGGGCCGATGGCTGGAAAAGAAACGGAACTCGCGTAGTCAAGCAAGGAAGCATGATAATTGTGATCGGTGATGAGACGAAACCTCCTAAGCCCTTTGATACTACTGGGGAAACACCTGTCGTGAACATGGTCACTCTCCCGGACAGCCCTTGGGATGTGGCACCAGGCACTCAACAACAGGAGATCTTTGACAGGAAAAAAAAGGACTAGAACCACCGCAAATTCATCCGTGAAGAGTTCAGTCAGAGCTTGGAGTTTTGTGGGAGCACATCGCCCGAACATTGGCTCATAAATTCTTGGTTATGTAGGCTTCGCCTTTCACTAACCGGTCTCACTTCCTACCAATCACGTGATAGACTTGAAGCGCATCTTTCTTCCCTCTAACATACACAGGTTCAAGCGCCTTGATAATTACTGAATGCTCCGTGGCATTCTTGACACTCTCACTGACAAAAATCGAATTCGGTGTATCCTTGCTAAGGGTTTCAATTCGTTTCCCGGTATTTACAGTATCACCTGTCAGAGAATAGTCTATTCTTTCAGTCGACCCCAGATTACCTGCCACAACCTCTCCGTAATTGATGCCAATACCAACCTGCACATCGGATTCGAATCGATCTCTGTACTTTTGATTTAAGACTTCGAGCTGATCAAGCATGTCCAAAGCACAGTGCACGGCTGCCAACTCCTTATTAGCCATGTCCTCTGGAGCACCAAACGCAGCAAAAATTTCATCGCCTACAAATTGATTCACCGATCCTTGATGCTCCAAAATGACATCCGTCATAATGGCGTAATAGTCGTTAAGAAAGGTAACAACTTCTCTAGGAGATAGCTTTTCGCTGAAAGAAGTGAATCCACGTAAATCGCAAAAAAGAACGGCTACCTCATGGAGCGATCCATGAAAAATTGACTCCTCCGAGCTTTCTAAAGCCTGTTCCACAACAGACTGAGGTACATATTTCATAAAGAGCTTCAAGGTGCGTTCTTGCTCCTCTACCTTCTTTTGTAGCTCTTTAACTAACTCCTTTCTGCTCTTCTGTAATCCAGACAACTCCCTGGCGTTCTCCAGCGTCATTTGCAATTCTCTCTCATCCCAGGGTTTTGTGATGTATCTGAATACCTGACCTTCGTTGATCGCTCCAACAATGGCTTCGATATCACTAAAACCAGTTAGCACTATCCTCACCGTATCAGGAAACTCTGGTATTAGCTTCTCTAGAAATTCGACACCTGTCATACCAGGCATACGCTGGTCTGTGATGACCAAGTCCACTGCATTGCCTCTCAATATCGTTAGGCCCTCCTCTCCACTCTCGGCCGTATGAACAGTATAAGTCCGTCGATATGATGCTTTAAACGACACCAGATTTTGCGGCTCATCATCAACAAACAAAATGGAAAAATCCTTATGATTCATAGCTTAGATCTCGATTAAATAGGCAAGGTGACAACGAATTCGGTTCCTTCTCCCAAAGTACTGTTGACAACAATGTTACCATGATGATCTTCAATAATACCGTATACAATAGAGAGACCCAGGCCCGTACCTTGGCCTACTTCCTTAGTCGTATAGAAGGGTTCAAAAATTCGATTCCTCACTTCGGGGCTCATTCCTGATCCGGTGTCGCGGATCGAAACGACGACCTTCTCATCGGCAGACGAAGTACTAACAAATATCTTCCCTTCTCCCTCAATGGCTTGAGCCGCATTATTGAGAAGATTCATAAATACCTGATTGAGCTTGCCGGGATAGCAATGGATCTCTGGAACTGGTTCAAAATCTTTGACGACTTCAATTCTGTTCTTGATCTTGCTCCTCAACAGCATCAGTGTGGATTCCAGACCTTGATTGATGTCAGCCAACTTGAGTTCCGCCTCATCCAATCTCGAGAAATTTCGAAGTCCTTTGACAATCTCTGATGTTCGTGTTGCTCCCTCTTCTATTCCATTAAGTAGATCAGATATCTCCTCTTTAATCGATTCAATATCCAGTTCCTTTTTCAAGGTCTCGATCTTCTCGAAACGATCTTGAAGTTGTTCTTCCTCAACTTGGCGATCGTATGATTCTAGTAATTCAAATAAATCTTTGAGATCCAACTTCAAGGGCTTGATGTTTGACGTTACGAAGTTGATAGGATTATTGATCTCGTGTGCAATACCTGCTGTTAGCTGACCCACAGAAGCCATTTTCTCTGACTGGACCAGTTTCTCTTGAGCTCCTTTTAGACGGACATGTGCAGACTCCAACTTGCTATGCTGCAGCTCCAGCCTCTCTTGCTGCTCTTTGTCTTTTTTGGAGGCATCTCGCAACGAGGCCGTCATTCGATTAAATGACTTTGTCAAACGCCCAACTTCATCCTTTCCCTTTACAGACAACTTTAGATTTAAATTTCCGCTGGCAACTTTACTTGCCGCATCGTCCAAAGCTTCAATTGGTTTTACTATTAGATATACCAATCGAAGTGCAATAAGAGTGGATGCGACTATGCCTAGAAGAAGCCAGAACATCGCAAAGCGTCGCGTATTTCGAATCGTCCTATCCCCCTCCAAAGCGGCCTTGTCAGCGGCCGTCCTACTGGCCAGAATGAGATTATCTAAGGTCGATTGCGTTTCGTAAAAGCTTGCTTGCATCTCACCATTTAATAGCTCCAGAGCGACTTCGGCGTCGCCCTCTAAAAGGTCGATGAAGCTAAATGTCAAGTCGAGATAGTTTTCCCAAAGTCCGTCTAATTTTTCATAGTCTACTTGTTCCATTTGAAGCTCCGAAACATCAAGTGGGACACGATCTGACAATGCAAGGTATTTTTCCTGAGATTCGCTAATCCGCTCAATAATTCGACCTATGTCTTCCGCATACGATAGCCGATTCTCTTCTTCACCCGCCATTGCAAATTGAAGCTGGCTGTTGCGTAGTGAAATTGCATCTGATTGAATGTCTGATAGGACCAAGGCTCGTGGCAACCAAAATTCGCTGGTCTCATCCAACTCTTCCTTTAGAACCTGCATCCTATTGATCGACCGAAAACCCGCACCCGTCATTAGAATCAACACCAAGCCGAAGCCCAAGAATTGCTTTGTACGAAGATTTAGATCGCGAAAGTGCATGAGCCTAGTCGGGGATGACCATGATTGTCTTGAACTCATCGGCAAGTGCCGTGAACGAGCTTGCAACGAATCCGATGGCTCCAGGAGTGGACGCTACTTTTGCCATTATTTCCTGGTCCGTTTTGAAAGCTTGTGGAGGATTCCCCTCTCCCGAAAGTTTCTTTCTAATCCAAATAGTCTTTATTCGTGACGCAGATTTTCCTAGATAACTATAAAATCTTTTCCTAGTCTCATTGCGGGTTTTGAGATCTAGAATCACCACCACAGAACCATCATTCCAAGTGTCGAGCTCGCCAGTGTAGTAATCTAATAGTTGGTCGTGATCCAACTGAGAAACTGGAACTGACGGATGCGCAATGACAGAGACTTGTGCCTGAGCTGTGCCTTCGCCAAAGAACAGAACGAAGATCACCATCACCGAGACGAAGCCTTTACCGATATGTGAGAGAATTCGCACGTCCTAAAATATTATCGATACACCACCTGAGAAACGAATGAATTCCTCACTACTCTCATCGGTCGTTCTATCTTTTACTCGAATCCAATGATACTGTCCTTTGACAGATATATGATAGAATGGCCGAAATACAAAACCCGGCGACCATCCCCATATTTCAACCTTAGATTCAGTCCCATGCTCTTCCTCCTCTATTCCGATCAGAGAAGTCATGGTATAAATCGACCAACGATCCGAAATATCGTAGCCGAGTAGCGAGTATTGAAAGTCGAGATTATACCCAATCCCGCTAGGAAGATCATGGTATGAAACCTCTGTCGCTTCACTTTCTGAATAGAATTTCTTCCAATCCCAGGTCCAGTCCGAGCCAATACGCGTGCGAGGAATTTCCGTGAGATCCGCTACTGGAACTCCAAATCTTGCAGCAAATGGTTGCAGTTTATTTACATAGTCAAGCGTAAAAGAGGTGCCGATCTTTAAGGTTTTCCATCGGAAGCCAAGTCGTGAGCCAACCATAAAGGTATCAGAAGTATCCTCGCCTGATATCGAGCCAACATCCGACTCTTCAATCGCGACAATATTAGGACTATTGCCGAGATAGACCGCATAGTCTAATCTAAAGGCCTTGGCCGGCTTCGTCCCATATACAGAGACGTATGCTTGGGACGGGGCTAGATCCTCAAGAGGCAGTACCTCACTCAGTGCCGTCTCATACGCCAAGGGTCGCGTGATGAAAGGAAGCAGCGGGGTTTTGTTTTTAATCTCGTTGAGATGATTGAAAGTCGGAATATGGAGTCCCAACTTGACGTTCAATTTTGCATTTTTCCGATATCGTATCCAGGCTTCCTCTAAGCCCAAAGAACCCCATCGGCGACTGGAAGAATAGGAATTGATGAATTCAATATTTATCAGTCCCAACCAACCCGGTGACAAATCTCGCTGCATAAAAAGATTTAGCTGCTGTACCACAAAAGTGCCGCTATTGACTTCTGATATTTTTTGACGGTTATAGGTATAAGTAGGCTGGAAATAGCCAAAGATCTCAAGAGGCTCGTCAGATTGAGCAGACAGAATCCCGGAACCGAGCAGACAAACGAGCAAAGTGAGAAGCAGACGGGCTTTCATAGCTAGCATTTTGGGTTCTCTATCATCTTCCATCTTCTAGGCGATTAGTATTTCGGAGTCAATGGGAGAATAGGAAATAGACGAGGGATGTTCAATTTTAGATTCGAATCTGACACGTCTTAAAACGGATTCATTGAAAGCGAGCATTGAATCGAATCCATTTCGTCACACATCTGGGGAAATAGTAGGCGCGGAAATTAATTTTGATTGGCCAAACTTGCATCAGGTTTAGCCAAGCGTTAGACTTCGACGTACCAAAACAAGCAATCACTCATGCAAGTTGTCTTCACTTGGCTCGACTGGTTCTGGGTCGTCATGTTTTTCGGCCTTATGATAGGAAGTGGTGTGCTCTTTTACCGTCTTGGAAAAAGATCGCAGTCAGATTTCTTTCTTGCCGGCCGAGGTCTTCCATGGTGGCTCCCAGCCTCATCCGTCTATGCCACCCATACCGCCACAGATACACCGATGTGGATCACGGGCACCATCTACACCCACGGTCTTGCTGGTATATGGTACACCTTCTTTTCCGCATGGGCTGCGATTAGCTCTTTTGTTTCGACGAAGATTTTCCGACGCTCCCTGGCCTATACCCAAGCAGAGTGGAACGTGATACGTTTCACAGGACTTGGAGCCGAAATGCTCCGAGGATGGATGGCTGGTTGGCAGGTCTTCATGAATATGTTCATCCTTGGCTGGGTCGGGATAGCCATGGGTAAAGTCTGCGAGTACCTCTTCGGATGGGACACACTCATTGGACTGATTCTCTTTTCTGCGATTTGCGCTGTCTATGTTTTGGCTGCGGGATACTGGGGAGTGGTCATGGCCGACTTCCAGCAGGGCATCATCGCCTTTCTTGTCATCATGATTGTCTCAATTTGGGGAATCATGGAGGCAGGAGGTCCTTCAGGAATTACGGAGAAACTTACAGCCATGGGAGAGGCCGATCGCCTCAACCCCTTTGCCTTTACAGGATGGTTTGATGGCAGCTTCCCGATAGCCTGGTTTATAACCATGGTCGTCGTAGCCATTCTCGGTGGATTTGGAATGGGTACATCCATTGACTGGTACCCAGAGGCGCAAAGAATTCAATCGAACAAGACTGTTCGTGATGCCAGCTTAAGTATTTGGTGGGGAACGCTCGTCGGCCTTATAAGAAATTCTGTTTGGGCCATCGCGATCCTTGGCTTCTACGTGTTATACCCAGATATCACTGATATGGGTGACGCTGAGATGGGATGGTTCAGACTCGGCTTTGATTTCCTTCCTGCTGGGATGATCGGCTTTTTCTTCGCCGCGATTCTCGCGATTCATCTGTCGACTATCTCATCGCATTTAAACCTAGGTGCCTTATACGCCACTCGAGATTTGTACCATCATTATTTCAACCCAGAAGCCACTGAGGAGACATTAGTCAAAGTCGGGCGATGGTCCACCCTCATTCTTTTGATAGGCTCGTTTGTTTACGGCTCGATGATGGAGGATATCACCTCCTGGTTGATATTTGCTCTTTGGATTATGGCAGCGGGAATCTGGCTGCCTAATATCCTTCAAGTAGTTTGGTGGCGATTCAATGCTTGGGGTTATCTCTCAGCGTGGATCGCGAACTTGGGCATGAGCTGGCTCGTAGTTTGGATTCTACCCGCAATGGGCGTAATTCCTGAGTTACAAGACTACCAGCAGTTCTGGCTACTCATGGTCTTAGGAGCTATGGTCTATCTACCCGTGACCTTTATGACCAAACCAGAGCCGATGGACCACTTGGTTAAATATTACGCGCAAGCAAGACCAATTGGTTTCTGGGGTCCTGTCAGGAAAGAAGCGGAACGTCGCGGCATGTTAAATCTAGTAACCACAGAGGCATAAATCATGTTCAAACGAGAATGGACATCTGCTGAAGCCGATGAATGGACAAAGGAAGATTGGTTCGCCATCGTCCTTTCACCTATCACCTATATCCTCTGGACTCTGGGTATTGCATTAGCCTTTTTGAATCAGCCGCGAGGTTATGTCATCACGGCACTTGCTGTCTTTTGTACCTGGCTTCTTTTTTGGGTGATCGATCCTAAACTAAAGGCCGTCTCTGAGGAGTACGAAAAGAATCAAACAAAGTATTTGGAAGATCTAGAAAACAGCAATCGTTGGGGTGAGCACTAATGGACAAGGGACTTGCAACAGTAATCGGCATGACGATCGCATACGTCGCCTCATTTTTAGGCCTTATTCTGGCTTGGAGATCTTATCGAAAACACGAAAAAGAGCAGAGCAATGATTAGTATGATTTCCTTGTTTTTGCAAGAAGAAGTTACGCGACCACAAACCTCTCTCATGGGAATAATAGTCCCTGGATTAGTCTTCCTCGTGTCATTCTCACTCACCTTGCTACTCTATAGACACTTTACAAAAGATTCAAAGGAAGAAGAAGAAGTTTAGCTACCGGAATCAAATGCCTTAGCTTGGAGCTTATCCTACTGTACCGCGATTCTTCACCTCTTAATTGCTCGGATTATGCGAATGAAGCATACTTTTCTACCTGTCTTGCTAATGCTTTGTCTTTCTTGCGCCGGCCAGCAAGCTAGTCAGACCCAGAACGAAATTAGTGGTGACTCGAAAGCAAATGTTGTCATAATCTTTGCAGACGATATGGGCTATGGTGATATTGGTTCATTTGGTCAGAAGACCTATACCACACCGCACATCGATAAGCTTGCAGACGACGGTGTTCGATTTACTAGCTTCTACGTTAGTCAACCTGTTTGCTCTGCTTCTCGAGCCGCCCTTCTGACGGGTAATTATTCTAACCGAATTGGAATCCACGGTGCATTAGGACCGAGCGCCAAGCATGGTATCAGTGATGATGAATTAACACTCGCTGAGATGTTCAAGTCGATCGGTTATAACACGGCAGCCTATGGCAAATGGCATCTCGGACATCATCCTCAATTCCTTCCTACACGACACGGCTTCGACGATTTCTATGGGATTCCCTACTCTAACGATATGTGGCCATTCCATCCTGAAAATCCGGAACACTGGGTCGATCTACCCACAATCGAGATGGAGAAAACCATCGGGTTGAACACGGACCAAACCAGATTTACTACCGATTTCACTAATCGAGCAACAGACTTCATCAAGGACTCCGCAGCAAAGGATGAGCCTTTCTTTGTCTATCTGGCCCACCCTATGCCGCACGTGCCAATCTTCGTTTCTGAGGAGCGCAAAGGACATAGCGGATCTGGACTTTATGGCGATGTCATCAAAGAAATTGACTGGTCCGTCGGGCAGATCGTAGAGACTCTTGATGCCCTCGGATTGAGTGAGAATACCCTGGTAATGTTCGCTTCCGACAACGGTCCTTGGCTAAGCTATGGTGATCATGCAGGAACTACAGGACCACTGCGTGAGGGAAAAGGAACAACCTTTGAGGGAGGAGTTCGCGTCCCAGCTGCGATGAAGTGGCCCGCCCGTATTCCTAAGAATACGATCGCTGAACAACCTGTCATGACCATCGACGTCCTGCCAACCCTGGCTGCCCAATTTGATGCTGAACTGCCGAAAAATAAAATAGACGGCAAAGATATCTGGCCTATCGTAACTGGCGAGAAAAACGCCGAGTCCCCACACGATGCCTATTTTTTCTACTACGAGAAAAATCAGCTGCAAGCTCTTCGATCTGGAAAATGGAAATTGCATCTCCCCCACGGATATCGGACCATGATTGGCAGAGATCCAGCCAAGGACGGAATACCAGGAAAGTACGACTATGACGTGAGTACCAAACTTGAGCTCTATGATCTAGAAAGTGATTTAGGAGAGACACAAAACGTAGTCGACGATAATCCTGAAGTCATAAAGCGCTTGCTCGGACTCGTCGAGGATATGAGAGATGAGCTCGGCGATTCAAAGACTTCGCGGGAGGGTTCAGGTAATCGCGAGCCCGGGAAGATTGGCTAGACTGATCTAAGTCTTCTCTTTGATGGTGCAGAAATTAAACTTTTCATAAAGTCGAATAGCCGGCATTCTGACACTCCCCGTCGTTAGATAAGATTTCGTATATCCCAATTCAGACATCGCGGTTAGTACCTGTGTGAGTAACACCTTTGACAGACCTCGCCCCTGAAATTCCGGGACTACTGCCACCCAGTGAACTCTTCCGTATTCCGAACTCCAGTCTCCATGCGGGTACCAGGCCGATGCTGTAGCAATCAATTCGCCGCCAATTTCAAGGAAAAGCATTCGCTTTGCGAGATCCGATTCATTGTTTCCAAATTCTTTCTCAAACGTCCCAGGCGGGAATACATTGTAATGATCAGACCTGTCCTGAATGCTCAGCCAGGCTGAATCCATTCCTGCCTCAAAAGACCGGAACTGGCAATATTCTCTAGTTGCGATATCTCGTGACTGCTCAACAAAGAGTTCGGTAGAACCGAGGTTGTCATTGACCATGACAACACGATGGCTGTCAATCGGGTACTTTTGTTTGCTCCGTTTCATGACTTAAAAGTATCAAAAGAAATCAATCCTGGGAACCACGACGCCATTTGTCATTATATTAGATATATATGACTATTGTCATTAATTACATTTTTATGCCAGAACTTCGAAAAATAGAACTCCAAAGCGCTAAGATCTCTCCACTGACCCATGACAGAGAAGTTGCTGTAATGCAAAAGGCGGTCGTCAATCTATTTGATCGCTGGGGCTTGACGGATGATCAATCTTCTGCTTTACTTGGTGAGATCGCGGTGCGTACTTACCAGCGTTGGAAATCCGGCAATTTCGGCCGCGTGGGTATTGACCTTGCCACAAGAATGTCCAACTTGCTCGGCATACACAAAAGCCTTCGCCTTCTTTTTATAGAACCGCAGCGCGGATATGACTGGATAAAGAAGTCAAACTTGGCTTTTCATGGTAAGTCGGCACTTGAGGTCATGCTTGAAGGTCAGATTACGGACCTCATGAGAGTTCGTCGCTACTTAGATTCCATCAGAAACTAAAATGGAGCCACCAGTCACTCGGGTTAGGTGGTCAAAGTATTTTCGTCTGGTTAACTCTAGATACCCTCCAATCGATCTATTCGAAGACATCGCTGACCCGGAAGATTGGTGGATACTTGGAGTCGCAGAAAGTAAGACCAATCCAAGAGTGGCCAAGTCCGTCGGAAATATAGATATGATTCCCAAAGATCGATTGGTTGGCGGTCCAAATTCGACATGGGTCATGGCACCCTTTGCACATGCCGCCGTCGACAATCCAGGAAGATTTCATACTGGTAACTATGGCGCATTCTATGCAGCAAGGAGATTCGAGACAGCTCTTTTCGAAACCATCTACCATCAAGAGAACTTTTGTCGATCTACCAACGAGATAGCAGGATGGATTAGTCAGATGCGCGAATTAGTAGGAAGCGTCGATGCAAAGCTGCACGATCTTCGAACAGGATCCTACAAGAGGGAGCTCTCTCCCAGCAGCTATAGGTCCTCGCAAAAAATGGCTACGAGCTTAAAGGAATCAGGAAGTAATGGCATCGTCTTCCCAAGCGTGAGACACGAAGGTGGCGAATGCTTAGCGACCTTCTACCCAGACGTCGTAAGAGTCCCGAAAGAAGTTCGCCATTTGAGTTACCATTGGGACGGTGAACGTATCAATCAAATCAAGTTTACAAGTGGAGATCGAGAGGTCTATCACGTAGACCCGTAACCGTAGTGAGTTGTGCGTGATGCGTTGTGCGTAAGCGATACCGATCCCCAGTCGACGAGCTATGAATTTGACAGACGAGAAAAGCCCTTGACGGGGCCATTCTTTCCCGATTTTTCCCTACCATTCGTAATAGATTTAGCAGCATTGCATTGAGAGGTGCAGAATCATGAACGCGCAAACGCACCACGAAACACACAACTCACAACTCACCACCGTAATCCTCTTATGGGCATAGGGACTGTTCTTTTTCGTGGCGCTATCGGCATGATCGTGCTAATTGGTATCGCTTATTTATTCTCTACGGATCGAAAGAACATTAATTGGAAGCTCGTTGGTATTGCAATAGCACTGCAGATCGCCTTCGGTCTTTTCATACTGAAAACTTCTTTAGGCTACAGCCTATTTAAGTTTATCGGGACAGGATTTGCCAATCTGCTGGCCTTTGCAGATAAGGGAGGTGATTTCATCTTTGGCTCCTTCATCTCAGGAGCCGTCGACCCTCCTCTTATTAACTTCGCCTTTAGAGTACTCCCTACGATAATATTTTTTGCTGCCTTCATGGCTTTGCTCTATCACCTAAAAATTATTCAACCGATTGTTAAAGGAATGGCTTGGGTGATGGCAAAGACTCTTGGTCTTTCTGGAGCTGAATCCCTTTCGGCCGCGGCAAACGTCTTCGTCGGACAGACAGAAGCTCCCCTGGTAGTGAAGCCCTATATCGAAAGCATGACGAAGTCTGAGCTCATGACCCTTATGGTTGGTGGAATGGCCACTATCGCTGGAGGCGTCTTGGCAGCATATATCGGTATGCTCGGCGGCGATTCCATGGAAAGCCAAGCCATGTTTGCTGCTCACCTTCTATCGGCTTCGATAATGAGTGCTCCCGCTGCAATTCTAATGGCAAAAATACTGGTGCCCGAATCAGGCAAACCGAAGACCGTGGGCAACTTCCAAATGCACGCCGAACCCGACGGTAAAAACGTCATCGAGGTAACAGCCGAGGGAGCCGCCGTGGGACTCAAACTTGCCGCCAATGTTGGTGCAATGCTACTCGCTTTCTTGGCAATCTTGGCTATGATGAATGCAATGTTGGGCTGGGTCGGGAATCCGACGATTGCAGGAAAAGAACTCTGGGATATTAATTCCTTTGTGGCCTCTGTATCTGGTGGTAGCTTCTCTGGATTATCAATTGAGTCCATTCTCGGATTCATCTTTGCTCCTCTATCTTGGGCCATGGGCGTTGAATCTGCTGACATCCTACAATTTGGCCGCCTCATGGGCGAAAAAATCGTCCTAACGGAATTCATTGCCTACTCCTCTCTCAATGAACTACAGTCCGTCTTGAGTGACCGCTCAGTCATCATGGGGACTTACGCTTTGTGTGGTTTTGCAAACTTCGGATCGATAGCAATTCAGATTGGTGGAATCGGAGGTATTGCTCCGAACAGAAGATCGGACATCGCAAAACTCGGACTTCTATCTCTTCTCGGGGGTGCCCTCGCTTCTTGGATGACCGCCACCATTGCCGGAGTTCTAGTCGGCTAATCGCCTATTGGAAGGAGATACGTAAGAATTGCGCCAATATCACGTCTGCGGTCAGCATCGAGGAATCTAAATCTCGCCTTCTGCGAAAGACATTCCTCGATCCAAAAATTTGCTGGCACAAAAAAAAGGCACCCACGACGTGACTGCCTTTTCGAAAACCAAGTCTCGGTTACTATACCGAGCTAATTTAGCTTACTTCAATCTAAAGTTGATTGGAAGTGAGAATCTGACTTTAACGGCCTTTCCTCTCTGCTTTCCTGGCTTGAACTTGAGGGTCCTGACAACTCTCAAAGCTTCCTCATCACACCCTGCTCCGATTCCCTTCATAACGACCGGATCTACAACATTTCCTTGCTCGTCAACGACAAACTGGAGATAGACTCTTCCTTCCACACCAGCTTTCTTGGCGATCTCAGGGTATTTAACAGCCTTAGCAATTGCCGCTGGGCCACCAATCAATTCAGGATTTTGCTCAACAACCAAGAAAATCTCAGGCTCTTCATCTTCTGGCTCATCGTCAGGAGGAGGTGGAGGCAAGTCGACTGGTTCGTCAAAATCGATCTCGGCATCAATGTCGAGTTCCTCATCTTCCAGGTTTTCATCATTAGGCACCTCGATCGGGACAGGAGGTCTTGGAGGAGGAGGTGGTTTTTCAACCTGCTTTGTTTGCTCGATTTCTTCCATCTCAATAGTAACAATTTCTTGCTCTATTACGACGTCTGGCTCAACGGCGAACATTTCAAACTTGAATGCTCCGATCAGGAGCAGTAGAGTCAGCACCAATCCAAGCTGTGAAAGGATTGGATATTTGTTTCTAAGATTAGCTTTTACAGATTTCTTCAGACCCATTTTCGACTGTTTTTGCGACGAGCTAGTCGTCATTCCAATAAACCTCGCCATTGAGGACTCAGTATTATAATAAGATCAGGGCACAGTTGAAAACATCAGATCCACTTTTACCCCAAGTATCTTGCTTAAATGAACCTCATTCGACCTCTTTGTTGCTCAATTTCATAGATTTTCTGTTTTTTCGTGAGACGTACATAAAAACGGCCAGATTTCCTCCAAGAATGTTGGCCAAAGAATCGAAGGGATCGGGTATTCTTTCCCAAGGAAGCAAACCTTGATAAACCTCAGAGAACAGTCCGATCATTAGGACGGCTACAGACACCTTCAGGATATTGATTTTCTCCCATTTGGTATCAAGCCACAACCAAGCGAAGACAAAGAAAAGCGAAAAGTGGACAAGCTTGTCGAATCGCAATGCAGGAAGCGGAATATCTGCTCCCGGAATCGAGAGTGATAACCAGAGCAAAAAGGTCCACGCCCAAGCTTTAATTTTAGGAGTCAATAAATTGGTGATTACGAAGCTCACAATTGATGATCTACTGGGCTCTAATAGTGAATACTTTGAATGGACTTCTCATTGTTTTGACGAGCGCTTCCGCTCAATTATAGCTCATTGCTCAAGAGGTCGGAAGCAATCATGCTTAACTGGGGATAGCGTTCCTTAAAGGCCAACATTATTTTTTTGCCCGTCGCTAGGGCACATAGACCGGCTTCAATTGGGTCGAGACCTTGGACCAAATAGCCTGCGATCATCCCCGCGAGGACATCGCCCGTCCCAGCCGTTGCGAACTCCGAGTCTCCTTCAACAAGGAAGACATTCCCACCTGGATCCGAAAGAATATTCGGAGCACCTTTGAGCAAAATATTAGTTCTGCATTTTTGCGCTAATCCAGCTACTTGATCTATGATAGATTTGTCGTTTGAGAATTTTGACGCTGCAATAAGCCGGTCGAATTCGCCCCTATGTGGCGTCAGAATCCACTCCGAGATATTCGACTCGGACAAAAGTGCTATATCGAGCTCGAAGGCGTTAATCCCATCAGCATCGAGAACTCCCTTTGGGTAGTCTCTAACTAGACCTTTAACCAGCTCTTGCGTTTCTTCATCTCGACCAAGACCGCAGCCCACCAGAAGCGCCGGGGTCATTTCTATTAATAGATCAATCTCCACACGATCGGCAGCGATAAGGAATTCTCTCTCCTTGGAGCCCAATGGATGTATCACGACTTCCAATGCCTCCAAATTTGTTGACAGGGCAATGGATTGAGGTAGAAATTGATGTACAAATCCGCAACCCACTCTCATTGCAGCGAGAGCAGACAGAATCGGTGCCCCCGGATACCCATGTGAGCCTGTTATAGAAGCAAGAGCACCCTTCGATAATTTATGTTCTCCCAACTCTTTGCTCGGCCTTAAGCCGATTGATTCCTCCATCGACATTAGTTTGATATTCATCTCACCGCGTCGACTTGCCTCAAGGTCCTCCTCAAGTATACCAATGTCTAGCACCTCAATGTGACCACAGGCACCGATCCCATCGTTAAGTAGCATTCCAATTTTGGGAGCTCCAAGTGTAATGGTGTGAATCGCCATAACAGTGGCCGGCATGGCTCTACCCGTTTTCGCATTCAATCCACTGGGCAGATCTATCGAGACGATTGTATCGCAAGAAAGCGTCCTGATCGACTCTATGACTTCAATCATTTCTGGAGATAAGTCGCGGGACAAGCCAGTTCCAAAAAGGGCATCTACCAAGACCAGCTTGTTAGATCTATTTCTCTCAATCAGGCTTAGGTCGAGGTGATCGAAGATTTTCAATTCACCAGACTCCAGCCTCTTCAATCTGGCAAGATTCTCTTGTGCGTCGATGGACAGTTCTACTCCACCGGGGTAGAGAACGGTTACATGTTCGCCTTGATCAATCAATAGTCTAGCAACGGCTAGCCCATCTCCGCCATTATTTCCACGACCGCAAAGCACAAAGAAATCTTGTTTTCCATAGCTACTAATCAAGCTTTTACAAATAGCATTAGCTGCGCTCTCCATCAAATCAATTGAAGCCGTTTTGCGATCTTCAATAGTAATGCGATCAGCCTCTCGCATCGCCTCTGGCGTCAGCACGATCTGACCTAGACCTTCATTCAAAGGATAAACGGCTAATTTGATACTTGGAAAATTTCAAGGCTGAGGTCAGTTGGAGCATATAGCTTTGAGCACTTCACGCCTTGCCGCTAGTCTCTTCCTCCAAGTTTCCTCGCTAATTAGCTCCTCGCCATAGAAATACTCCCACTCGTCCACTGTACTTTCATTCAGGACTACCGAAGTTGCCATAATCGCGACTCGCCTGAGGATGGGTTTTATTCCCATTTGATGCAGAAAGGTAATCTCAGTTTCGGACCCACTTCCTTCTTTTATAGACATCCAATTGTCACCGCAGACTTGACAGGTAAAAAAGTGCGATTCGCTCTCATCTATTCCCAAGAGTTGGTCCAAATCAAGACTATCTTCGATCTGAATCGTTTGATCCAGATTCCCTAGATCCACGTTCATGGATGAAACGGATTCTGAACCACAGTTTTTGCAAGGTAAAAAAGACATCAGGCTGGGGTGATAGTGATCATGACAGGGCAATTAAGACATTCACAAATGACCCTCTTTACAGTCTTTTAGTTTCACCTTTTTCTTGGTGGTCGAAAGAATTGCCCTAGGAGAATTTTCCGAAGCTCTGTCGCAATCTAAATTTTAGACTCGACCTCAGAAATTGCGTCCTTTTGTAAGGCAATTGTCCGTCGCGGAGAGGGAGGGATTCGAACCCCCGGTAGCTTGCGCTACAACGGTTTTCGAGACCGCCACATTAAACCACTCTGCCACCTCTCCACTTAGAATTTAAGAAAAACAGAACCTCAGATTTTCAGAATATCCCTAGGCGTAGAAATGACTGTCCGAAAAAAACATTCCTGACCTAGCATTGGAATTCATTTGACGAACAAGATTCTACCAATCATCTAGAAAACACGGTTTCAAAAACTGACGTTCAGATGTTCTGACTATCTGACATTCAGAAAATCTGCCCTATCCGTGCGCTGAAGAAACGAGATCTTTGACAAAGGCCTTGTCAGAATTCTGCTCGATTGCCGTGCCCACGACGATAAATTTTGCACCGGCATGACATGCCGCATCTACCAAAGAAGGGCTAGTCAATCCGCCTCCGACAATCAGCGGGATGTCAACGGAGTGAGTCACAGCAGAAATTATTTCCAAAGGCACCGCCCGATCCGCGCCCGATCCGGCATCTGTGTACAACATCTTCATGCCCATCATTTCCGCAGCAAGAGCGGTGGCTGCAGAAATTTCAGGTTTGCTTCTTGGCAAGGGTAAACTGTTACTGATATACTGAGCCGTAGTCAACTTACCTGATTCGATAAGCATATATCCTGTTGATATCGGCTCCACTTGCATTTGCTTTATAATAGGAGCTCCGTGAACATGTTGTCCGAACAATAAATCTGCATTTCTACCAGAGATTAATGAGAGGTATAAGATAGCGTCAAGATGAGGACTGATTTGCGAAACCGAACCCGGAAATCCGATTATTGGAAGATCTACACATGCCGAAAGTTTGCGCACATACTTATCCAGCTCTGGAGTCCGAAGGAGACTTCCACCAAGAAGTAAGGCGTCTACGCCTGCATCCATCATCGTCTCACAAAATCGCTCGATTGCTGTATAGTCCAAATTGTCTGGGTCAATCAGTACGGTAAACCCAGAACGACGTGTTTGATGAAGAGACATTAAGCGATCAAATACGGAGCTTGGGTTGAGCTCAATCCTTTCCAAATTTGACATAAAAGAAATGTGGATTTATTCAATAAACGGTTTCATGACTAGCCAGAAATAAGGCTCTCAATCGGATGGATTCCTATCAAGAACTCTTAATTTGCCAATTCCGAGACTACATTTGCAAGGCTAGACAAAGCTTTATCCAAATTCTCTATTTGCTTTCCTCCCGCTGTCGCTAGTTGTGGACGTCCTCCTCCTCCTCCTCCAATTAACTTGGCTATTTGCCCAATAAGTTTACCAGCTTGCAGTCCCCTTTCTTTGATAGCCGAATCGGATGCAAAGGATACAAGAATGGCTTTACCTTCCGTATTAGATCCTAGGACTCCAACGGCGAGCTCACTTGCACAGGCCTCACGTAAGGCCTCGCCAACAGACCTTAGGGTATCCATATCTAGGCCATCGATCCTCCCGCTCAACATTTTAATACCATTAATTTCTTTTGCTGAACTCAAAATCGCATCAAGATTTTCTAATGCGTTTCTTTGATTAAGCTGCGCAATCTCCTTCTCCAAGACTTTATTCTTTTCTAGACTCTTTTCGACTTGATCGGCAAGAGATTCTTCTGATGATTTGAACTTGGAACCGATATCGTTTAACTGAGAGGCTTGGCTCAAAACGGATTCATACGCAGCAAGACCAGCGATTGCTTCTACTCGTCTAATTCCAGCGGCAATTGAGCTTTCGGAGACAAATCTAAATAGTCCTATTTCACCACTGGCTTTTACATGGATTCCTCCACAAAGCTCGACTGAATAATCTGGATCGAAAGTGACCACTCTGACGGAGTCGCCATATTTCTCTCCAAACAACATCATGGCGCCACGCTCTTTTGCCTCATCAATAGCGATTTCCTCTTCAATTAACGCCGGGAGATTCTCTTGAATTTTCAGATTGACGACTCTCTCAATTTCCGACAATTCTTCCTTACTCAGGCCTTCGAAATGGCTAAAATCAAATCGAAGTCTCTCGTCTGTTACGAGGGATCCCTTTTGAGCTACATGATCACCCAGAGCATCACGTAGTGCGGCGTGTAGTATATGGGTCGAACTATGATGCTTAGCAATTTCTTTCCTTCTCGACTCATCTATTTTGGCTAAAACAGAGGATTTACCTAACTCTATCTCACCTTCTATCTCATGAAAATACACACTATCTATCTTGCTTGTGTTCACAACGCGATAATCAACTCCATCGATAGTGAGAAAACCTGTGTCTCCGATTTGTCCACCACTTTCCGCATAGAAAGGCGTTCGATCAAGCACAACATGTTGGGACACTCCGTCTTCTCCATCCCTAGACACGACTCCTAGAATTTTGGCATCGTCAATTTTGGTCTTGCTGTAGCCAATAAAAACCGTTGGATCAAAGGAGTCAGCATTCTCTCCTGTTCCCATAGCTTCTCCACTGCTAAAAGCTGAGTGTTTTCGAGCTCGATCTTTCTGCTCCGTCATCAATTCTTGATAGCGCTCGATATCTACAGACAGGCCCTTTTCACTAGCCATCAGTTGAGTCAAATCAACAGGGAATCCGTAGGTATCGTGGAGAAGGAAAGTAATGTCACCAGAGAGTGTTCCATTCTTTGCTGCCTTCAAAAACTCATCTCTGGAATTTCCATGTGCCTGATTAAGCAAAGCCAAGGCTGGGCCACTCGGATCGAAATCTACATCAACTCCTTCTTCAGCCAGCTCTAATATTTTCGGGGCGATACTTTTGAAATATGCAATGCCAACAACAAGGGTCTTAAGAAATGATTGCTCCTCAGATTCTATCACCTTTAAGATGAGTTCCTTGTTCTTCTCGAGTTCTGGAAATTGCTTTCCCATTTTCGAGACAAGGGGGTCGAATAGCTCAGTCAAAAATGGCTTCTTGAGCTTAAGCGTATCATATCCATATCGCACAGCCCTTCTAAGAATCCTTCGAATCACATATCCTCGCCCCTCATTTGATGGAACGGCGCCATCAGCAATAGCAAAGCAAATTGTTCTAATGTGATCAGCAATCACACGCATCGCAATTCGCGCGTTTTCTACCTCCTCCGTGCTGCCATCTATATCATTGTATCCTCTTATTGAGTCTAGCGGAGTTAATTCTGATATTTTATGCAGGATGGGAGCAAATAGGTCTGTGTCATAGGTGCTGCTTTTTCCCTGCAAGACGGCGACGGTTCTTTCTAAACCCATCCCCGTATCTACATGCTTGTTGGCAAGTGGCTCTAGGCTTCCGTCCTCCTTACAATTGTATTGGATGAAAACGAGATTCCAGATTTCAATGACCTCTGGATGATCAGCGTTGACCAGATCAAAACCATCAACTTCTGCTCGGTCAGCTTCACTTCGAAGATCAACATGTATTTCTGAACATGGGCCGCAAGGACCCGTGTCACCCATCATCCAAAAGTTGTCCTTGCTCGGACAATACAATATGTGAGATTGATCGATAACCGTCTCTGATTTCCAGAGCTCTGCAGCTTCATGGTCAGGAGCTAGTTGCCATTTTTCTTCACCTTCGTGAACCGTAGCATAAAGTCGATCTGGGTCAAGGCCCCATTTGTCAACCAAAAGCTCCATGGCCCAGGAAATGGCCTCTTTCTTGAAATAGTCTCCGAAACTCCAGTTGCCAAGCATTTCGAAGAGTGTATGGTGATAGGTATCAACACCAACTTCTTCAAGATCGTTGTGCTTTCCGGACACTCGCAAACATCTTTGTGTATCTGTAGCTCTTTTGTAGTCCCTGCTTCCGATCTCTAGAAAAACATCCTTGAACTGATTCATTCCTGCGTTGACAAACATCAGCGTTGGATCGTTCTGCGGAACGATAGGAACTCCAGCAACGACCTCATGCTCTTTTCCTCTGAAAAAGTCGAGAAAATCGCGTCTAATCTCTTCTGATGTCTTCAATTTCGTGTACAATCTCGTTTTTAAAGCCAGAAAAAGGAATTTATCCCTAGATTTACTTCAGTTAACGGCTGATACCGTAACAAAATCATGAATCATCACGTCTGAACCCCTAACTACAGAAGTAGATTCAAATCGTAACGAATTATGGCAAGGTCTAAATCAAGCATTCTCCTACTAGTTTTACTAATGGTTGTCACCGGGATGGTCATCGTCCGGGCCGCTACAGACAACAATCAGGTACATGATGTTCGTGTTGAGCAGATCCATGAAAGAGACATTTATTTTGATGAAGGTGATATTCCGTCAGAGCGGGAGATCGCAGAGATCAAAGCGAATGCAATGGAAGCCGCACACGAAGCACTTTCTAGGGTGCAAGAAAACTCCCCGGAATTTGCTGAGCTGCATGAATCGCTTGCCGAGCTTCGAGAAAACCTGAAATCATCACTAAATATCCATGTCGAAGTGGAGGCATTAGCCGATGAGTTTGTCATGGTGGAGCAGTCCTTCGATGTTTCAAATGGAGAATATCTTGATATTAATATTCCGGCATCAGACGTAGAAATAACAACCAACAGTGGCGACGTCGCCAAGATTGTCTACTTGGTCAAATCTACCAACGAAGAAAAAGCCAGAGAGTTTTTCGATCGAATAAATTTCGAGGCCAGAAAATCAGGGAACACCGTCAGTCTCGAAGGAAAGATGAAAAGCCGGTCACACTGGAAGACTCGATCAAAGGGAGTCCTTAAAGTGTCTATTCCTTCACAATTTAATGTCGACGCAAAAACTTCTGGCGGAGATATCAGCCTAGGCGATTTAGAGGGCCAATTGGACCTGAAAACGTCAGGAGGTGATGTAACTATCGGTAACACAAAAGGAAGCCAAGTTAGTATCAAGACCTCAGGTGGTGATATCAACACAAATAACGTCGAGTTCGATACAATTCAAATCGAAACTTCTGGTGGTAGCATAAACTTGGACAGCGTGGAAGGAAGGTCAGTCGAGGTTCGAACTTCGGGTGGCGACATTGTTGCAGATGAAGTCAACGGGAGCAAAGTCATCTTAGCCAGTTCAGGCGGAGACCTTGAGATCGACAGCATTTCCGGAGATCTAGAGGCCAGAACATCAGGTGGCGACATTGAGATTGGCCTCAACGGTAACAATCCCGCAAACCTCAGGACGTCTGGCGGAGACATTCGGATTATTGCCCCCAGCGACTTGGCTGCAAATGTCAAACTGACCAGCTCGGAAGTAAAAATCGACAGCAAGTTCCAGTTTAGTGGAGAGAAGTCCAAAAGACGCGCTGAAGGTACAATCAATGGCGGCGGTCCCCAATTGACCGCTCAAACAAGTGGTGGAAGCATAAGATTAAGGGTTAAATAGAGTAAAAGCCTCTTGTTGAGACGGCAACGCGTTTGATAATCGATGCCCGCTTTCGTGTCTCAGCTAGTTCTTCTCTTTGATTTATGTCTCTAATACTCTAAAATCGCTGCATTCAATCAATTAAAGCCAGCGACATTGAAGAAGTACAAAGTCACAATTATATTTACGGTTCTGAGCATTGTTGGCGCGATTGCCTTGGGTTCGGCGGTATCGAGAGGAGGTAAATTCCTGCCATTGGTTATTCTTTCCTTTGGATCTATCGTTTGGGCACTTAGAAAAAGTGACACAGACGGATTTCACCGTTACAAGAGGATGAGAAGAGCGGGCGATCCCGATCCTCAATTTCACATTCTTGAGTCTTCTATCCTGTTTTTCATCCTCTTAGGACAGTTTATTACGACCTGCTACATGACGATGACGTCCTAGGAGAAACCCTAGAAACACCAGTCTGTACCAATTTCAAGGACAATAATGTTCTTGAAATCCAGTTAATTCGGAGTGGGTAATCAGGCAACAGATTTAGTCAAGCAAATACGATCCAGGCTTTTAGGAGTCTTGAATAGAATAACGCTTGCACAGGTCATTTCAGGCTTTAGTCTGGTCCTCACAATAGGCCTCGGCCTTTGGCTCAGTTTCACCTGGATAGAAGCCGGCTTTTGGCTAGGGAGCACAGTTCGACTAATTTTCCTACTTGTATTTCTCAGCTCCGTACTTGCGACTATAGGATGGTTCGTTATTCGCCCTATCGGAAAAAGGAGAGCCTGGTGGAATCCTCTTAGCGAATACGAAGCTGCCGATCGCGTTGGAAAGCATTTCCCTCATATTCAGGATCGGATTACCAACATTCTTGAATTGTCTGATTCGAGAAACGACAAATCCCCAGACCCCTTTGTAGATCGTGCCGTCTTAAATTTAGGAAAGGAAATTGAGGGTACAGATTTCGATCAAATCGAGAACTTCAAAGCTCCGAAAAAACTGCTGCGATTCGCCGCCATTCCAATTAGTCTATTCCTCCTTTCGAGTATTTTAGCACCCGGTCCTTTTTTCTCAGCCTCTGCCCGCCTCTTCCAACCCATGGAAGAATTCCTCAAACCCGCTAGCTTTTCAGTTCTGGTGCAACCAGGCGATATTGAAGTTCTTTATGGAGATCCCTTGAATCTAGTATTCAAAGCAAGTGGATTGGAGATTCCAAATTACGGAATCCTTTCTTATCAGTTCGAAGACGAAGAAGTGGTTCAGCAGATTAATCTAGAGGCAGATTCAAGCAAAAGCTTTAGTTACCACTTTGATCAAGTCCGTAGACCTTTCGCCTTTGCAATGGACCTTGGTGATGTGTCGACAAAAACTTACGAGGTTTCGGTAATACGTCGACCAAGTATCCGCAAGATGCTTGTCGAACTTGATTATCCAGCATACACCCGAATTCCCAGGAGAAAGTTAGAATCGAACGTCGGAGACTTCATCGCTATGCCCGGGTCCAAAGCGAGTTTTGACCTAGATCTCGGCCCAGAACCGGTTACCAAAGCCTTTTTGGCTTTTGAGGACGGTTCACGCCAAGAATTAGCCCTAGAAGGAGACAAAGCAAAAGGAGTATTGACAGTTTCTAAAGCAGGGACCTATCAGGTAATTCTGGAGAGCGCGAAAGGCACTAGAAACACAAATCCAATTGCCTACGAAATCAAAATTCGGCCGGACCAGTCACCTAATGTTATGATTCTCGAGCCAGACGGGGACTCAGACCTAGCTGATAACATGACAACCGTGCTTCGTGCCAGAATTCTAGATGACTTTGGCTTCAGTGATCTGAGACTTCATTTTCGACAATCGGAGGCCGCCTATAGCGAAGCTACGCTTGAGTTCTCATCTATTCCCCTAAACCTAGCAAACAAATCGCAGCTCGACCAAGAGGTTCTACATTTTTGGTCGGTTCAGGAGGCACTTGGAATAGAACTCCTCCCTGGAGATGTTATTGAGTATTTCTTGGAAGTAATGGACAACGATCGTTTTCGTGGAGCTAAAAGTTCTCGAAGCTCAATTCAGGTATTGCGTGTGCCGTCATTGTCTGAACAGTTCGACGAAATGGAGGAAGCGGAAAATGAAGTACAGACCGATCTAGAGGAAATGCTCAAAAACGCCGAGGATATCAAAGACGAATTCTCTGAATTACGTGATGAGCTCCGAAAGAAGCAAGAATCTGACTGGGACGATGAACGTCAAGTCGAAAAACTTAAGAATCAGCAAGATGCTCAGCAGCAGCAGATGAATGAGATCAGCGAGCAAATGAAGGACATGGTACAAGAAATGTCCGAGAACAATACGGTTAGCCCTCAGACGCAACAGACATTCGAAGAGCTGCAGAAAGTCATGGAGGAAATTAACTCACCAGAGATGATGGAAGCTCTGGAAAAGCTGCAAGAAGCCATGCAGAATATGGATCTCCAAAAAATGCAACAAGCCATTGAGAATTTTGAATTCAATGAGGAACAGTACCGGAAGAGAATGGAACGGACCTTAGAAATGCTGAAACGATTCAGAGCTGAGCAATCCCTGGAGGAGGCGGCGAAGCGAGCCGAAGAACTGGCAGAGAAGGAGGAAAAGATTAGTGAGGCAACGCAGGACCTGATGGAGCAGGAAGAAAAGCCAAGCGATGCAGGGCAAGAACCTAAAGACTCGGAGGGTACAGAAAATCAAAAGGGAGAGCAGAGTGAAAGCTCTCAAGATTCTCCACAAAGTCAGACCAAAAGTCCTGAGGAACTGGCAAAGGAGCAGTTGCAGGCAAAGGAAGAAATGGAAAAGCTCGAGCAGTTAATGGAAGAAATTCAAGAGCAGCTCGGTAACATGGAAAATGCTCCAAGCGATCAAATGGAGCAGATGTCAGAGCAGATGGAACAGCAAGATCTGCCTTCCCAGATGCAACA
The DNA here is from genome assembly GCA_965250215.1 of Rhodothermales bacterium. Taxonomy (GTDB): domain Bacteria; phylum Bacteroidota; class Rhodothermia; order Rhodothermales; family DATKEJ01; genus CBDFNN01. Next base: position 3,286,402 of record CBDFNN010000004.1, read on the forward strand.
AAACGCTGAACAAATGCAGCAGGGAGAAATGAAGGAGGCTCAAAAAGGCCAACAAAACATGCAACAACAGCTCCAACAAATGTCCTCCGAACTTTCCCAAATGGGAGAGCAAATGAGCATGGAGCAAATGAATATTAACATCGCGGCCCTTAGAAGAGTGTTAGATGATGTTCTTACCCTTTCAAAAGACCAAGAGGCTCTAAGAAAAGATTTGACCTCGGTTAGATCAGAAAACCCTGCAGTCAGAGCATTGGCAAAAAAACAAGTCGACCTATCCGATGGGTTAAAAGTTGTTGCCGACACGTTACAGAAATTAAGCGCTGATATCGCTCAGATGTCTTCAAAAGTGCAGTCTACTTCCGGGGAAGCTCTACGAGACATGACCAATTCGATCTCTGAGATGAGTGAAAGAAGAATTACTCAGGCAACAGGCCATCAGAAGAGTTCAATGAAAAACCTCAATGATTTAGCCCTCATGCTCTCTGATCTTATGGGACAGCTTCAAGATATGATGCAAAATCAGGGAATGAATCAGAATCCGGGGATGTCTGGTCAGCAGTTTAGCCAAATGCTCAATGAAATGGCCCAAAAGCAAGCACAAATGAACCAGCAAATGGATGCCATGATGAATGACATGATGGGCAACCGAATCTCTCAGAGCAAGCAAAGTAGAATGAAGCAACTGCGGGAGCAGCAACAACAGTTGATGGAGCAACTTCAGAACGCAATGCAAAATGGAGGAAAAGAAAACCTAGATAAAGTTCTTGGTGATCTGAACAAGATTGCAGAACAGATGAGAGAGTCACTTAAAGATCTCCAACAGAACACAGTCACTAGGCAAACTCGGGATCGGCAAAACGAAATACTCAGTCGACTTCTGCAAGCGCAACAATCCTTGAGAGAGAGAGGAAAGGAAAATAAAAGGGAGGGTAAGTCAGCAGAGGAGTATCAGAAAAAAAATCCCTCAGCTCTTCCTCCGAATGAGCGAGCCGAGAAACTTCGACGAGATTTGATCAGGGCATTGGAAAATGGCTATTCGTCTGACTACGAGGAAATAATAAAGCGCTACTTCGAGGCACTCCAAAACGGCTCGGGTCTAAATTAGCCATGAAGCAGCTCATCCTTGGGCTTCTTTGTATCGGGGTCCCGCTTCAGTACTCTGCCTTACAAGCTCAATCCGACACAACAAGAGTTGGGATTCCGAAACTCGCCGAGCACTTGGAAGAAAGCATGCTAATTCAAGGAGGCATAAGCCAGCTTGTTGGCGACAACGTCAAAGCTATTGAGTACTATCTACTGGGCCTTGAAAAGAGCCCGAAAAGCACGGCCCTACTGCTTGGGCTCTCAGAAAGTTATGTAGATCTTGGCGATTTAAAGTCGGCTCTGTTCTATGCTAAAGAGGCTAGAAATATTGATCCAAAAGAAGTTCTTTTGATAGATCAATCCCTTTCAATCTTGCTCCTGGAGGATGACCAGGATGCCGTTGAGGAATTAATAAGAACAGCAAAAGAATTGGGTTTATCCAGTAGAAAACTCACAGATGCTGAGATGAAGCTCACGGAAATTCAGGGTGATAACGTTACAGTTGATTACGAGAGTTTGGAAAGCGAAATCTTAGATTCCTTCCTGAATACTCTCAACTCGATCAACAAAGCTTCATTCTCACAAAACCGGTCGGATAGTTTAAAACAGTCGATCGAAAACTCGAAACTAGAGGGACACCACAAATCTTATCTCTTCGGTAGGATTTACTTTCTCTCGGGTGATTTCGAAGGGGCTTCTGAAACCCTCGAAAAGGTGACAAAGGAAAATCCAAAAAACGTTTCGGCTTGGGCCTATCTAATTAGAGCTGCAAGTAGGAACGGTCAACAAGACGATGCAAAACGATTCTCTCAGAAGGCTCAGCTTCTATTCCCTTATCAACAAGAAATCTCTTTAGCCGAGATCTTCAGGCTCATTGAATCAAATAGAATAGATTCAGCGATATCTAAACTTGATGATTTAAAGGTAGAGGAAGAACTTCTTCAAGAAAAAGAGCAATTGCTCGAGATGATTGCGACAATAAAGATCAAATGATCAAACTCTTCTCCTTAGTGAAAATACTCCTACTCACGTTAATTCTGGGTGGAACGTCGGCTTGTACCTCTCTTCCAAAAGTAGAAGAAACAGCAAAAAGAGTGGAAAGTGGAAATTTTCCTAATCACTCGGCAAAAGCAATTATTTCATCACTAGAACAAAGTGTTCGAGGACTTAATTCCTTTTCAAGTAAGACTGTTGTCAAAATTGACAGCCCTCAGCAGAAGAGAACAGTAACTGCACAAATGCAACACAGAGCATCTGACAGTCTTACCGCGAAAATATCTATAAACCTTGGAATTGAGGTGGCTAGATCCTTGGCTACACCGGATAGTTTCTTTGTCTATGACAGAATTAGGAAACGACTCTATAAAGGCGAAAATGAAATAGTCTTGGCTCAGCTATCCATGTCCGGAAATTTCGAGGAGTTGTTTCCAAACCTGACAGGCCTTATCGTTCCCGATATCGGATTGGATCCAAAAATTGAGGCAGATTCCCTTAATTATACCATTACCAGGTCCGATGGAAAATTTGAATGGAAAATAGATCCTGGGTTTTGGAGGGTAGTTGTTCAGTCTGAGTATGACAGTAACTCAGAGCTAGTTGAAAAAAGAAGTTTTAGCGGGTATGTGGACGTCGATGGCGTTCCGATCCCCAGAAGAATAGTTCTCACTCGGCCAATGGAGAACACCACGGTGCAATTTGTGCACCAATCCATTGTGCTAAATCCTGCGACTCTCAACCTTGAATTTGAGCCGGGAAAAGTGAGTCAAGTGATAGAGCTTTAGCCTATCAACACATACTGCACCTGAAACGGATAGGATAGCCTCAATGAAATCCCTTGTTTCTATATTAATTTGCGTGACCGGCCTTGGTCTTATTGGTCCAATACTCGCAAATCGCGCAGGCGATTCAGACACCACTCTTCCCGAATATCCCATTCAGGAAAACCTTCCCCCTGCCAACCAACTCGAAACTTACGTTGTCGAGAACGTCGCTATGGGCAATCCTGCTGAAGCACTCAGACTGATCGACTCGGAAATTAAGTATATCAATAGACTGAGAGAAGTTTTCGACGAACAAGGCAATATCCTCTTTGACAAATATACCTTACTTCTAAACGATTCGAAGGAAACGGAGACACAATACGTGGACTTGGCAATGCAGTCACGATTCCCGGAGGAATTTCCAAACTTTTCCTACTCGAGAATGGGAAGCGTTGCACATCGTCTTCGGCATCAGAGATTCATGATGACCAGTATGTTACAGGAATATTCTGATCAAAGGCGAACCATATTTGATGAGGGCAACTACGAAAGTCTCAAAGACTTTAGAAGATATCTTACCCAGGAAACAGATAAACGAGTTCAAGTTGACGAAAACGAGCCGAGTACTCTCATCGAGATTCCTGACGAACTAAAAGACCTTACTATTTCACGGCCATATAAGATCTCACCAGGCACACCTCTCGAACAATCAGTAAATGCCGTAGAACAACTGAACGGTAAACTGGGCTGGCCTGTTTTAGGGACTCTATTTGTCGACTTCAGAGATGAACTAGGAGCAGATCAGAATCCAGGAATTGAAATCCTTTCGGCGTTCCAGGCGAAGGTGGGCTCGATACAATTTGGAACTGTAAGCGATGTCTTTTCGCAAGATCAATACGGTAATATCGTAGTAGTCGATCATGAAGACTTTTCCTCGATTTATGGCAACCTGAAGAATGTCCGAGTAAGCGTGGGACAACAGATTGGGAAGGATCAGGAAATAGGCCGAGCTGACAAAGGTCGCCTTTCGGAGCAAGGAATGATCTTCTTTGGGACCTTTGATTCTGAAGGACAACTCGTTAACCCCTTCAACTACATCCGGAGAAACACACTACCCTATTAGTGCGGGTTTAGAGTTGATGTTGTAGATTCCTATGAAAATCGGAATAATCCGCTTCGTCATTCAACTTTCCGAGAGATCATTCTAGTCCGGTATTCTCGGAGCAATCTACATTCTCCTGGCAGACATCACCTACAGTAAGAAAGCAATTTGGTCATGGTCATTGTATGACTTCGCCAATTCGGCATTTACCACGCTGGTGGTAACTTTCATTTTTTCCACCTACTTCACTTCTAGTGTAGCTCCCCCATCGGAAGAAAATGTTTTAGGAAGTGCTCTGTGGTCAAGAATGATCGCGATCACAGCGATTTTTATTGCAGTCCTATCCCCGATTCTAGGGGCAATTGCGGATCGCGGAGGCCATCGGAAGCTGATGCTCTTTTTGAGTACCGCCGTCTGTATATTTGCCACGGCGATGACTTTTAACGTTTTGCCCTATGATGTTGCCACTGCTAATGGAGGTGGAGACCATGTATTTAAGGGACTCCTTTGGCTAGCTATCGCAAATGTTGCATATGAGTTATGCGGAGTTTTCTATAACGCATTTCTGCCTGAGATCGCTCCAAAAGAAAAGATTGGCCGCATTTCAGGTTATGGTTGGGCTCTGGGATATGTGGGTGGCCTGATCTGCATGGTTATCGCCTTGTTTGTATTCGTTCAGACTGACGAGCCTCTTTTTGGCCTTTTATCGAAAGAAGGAGCTGAGCATATCAGAGGCACAAATCTTCTAGTTGCAGTTTGGTTTGCTGTATTCAGCATACCGATGTTTCTATATGTCAAGGAAAAGAAGGTAGATCCTGCGGATCTATCTAATCAGAGTGATGGGATGATTTCCGGGGCCTTCAAACAGCTCGCATCAACATTCCAAGACTTGAAACGCTACAAAGAAATTGTCAGATTACTTCTGGCTCGTCTTGTTTACAACGATGGTCTTGTCACCATTTTTGCTTTTGGTGGTATCTATGCCAAAGGTACTTTTGACTTCTCAACTGAAGAAGTCCTCTATTTTGGAATAGCTTTAAACGTTGCCGCAGGTATAGGAGCTTATGTATTCGGCTTCTTTGATGACAAGTTTGGTGGGAAATATACCATCATGGTAACATTAATTGGCTTGTCCGTCGCCGCAATAATAGCGATCACAGCACCAACTCGGCTATGGTTTTGGATTGCCGGAATCCTTGTTGGAGTCTTTGCCGGACCAAATCAAGCCGCAAGTCGCTCCCTCTTAGGCAGGTTCGTTCCTGCTGACAAAGAGAACGAGTTCTTTGGTTTTTTCGCTTTTTCCGGAAAGGCGACTTCATTCCTAGGTCCTCTTCTTTTCGGCTACATGGCTTTGTTGTTCAACACTCAAAGAGCTGGAATTAGCATTGTTCTTATCTTTTTCCTCGTCGGTGGCATCATTCTTTGGTCACTTGATGAAAAGCGTGGAATAGAAAATGCCTCCGTCGATGTCAGTATTGTAGGATGACACCAACTACAATTGCGGACATATCGCTGAGCATCGAGTCATGGGCACCAAAAGAGACAGCACAGAGCTATGACAATGTAGGTCTGCTCGTCGGCAACCCTCAGGCAGTTGTTACTGCTTGTCTGGTCAGTTTGGATCTAACAAACAAAGTGCTGGACGAAGCCATTCAAAAGAACTGTCAGCTCGTGGTCTGTCATCATCCCATCATTTTCAAACCACTCGCAAGCATCACCAGCCAGACCTATGTCGGGAATTTAGTTAGAAAAGCTATTAAGAGTAACGTAGGTCTCTACGCCGGTCATACAAATGTTGATGCCTCTCGAGGGGGCGTATCCTTCAAATTCGGAGAGCAGCTTGGGCTAGAAAACTTGGATTTCCTTGTCGATCTATCTGAAACGGATGTATCTGCAAGCAATTTTGATTCATCGTCCTTTGGAATGGGGTGCATCGGGACGCTTCCAGAGCCAATGGATCAGGTCGATTTTTTAGATTACGCAAAAGAGAATCTAAAATTGCAGAGTCTCCGCTTTTCAGGTGCATCAAAAAATAGTAAGATATCCCGCGTAGCCGTATGCGGGGGATCAGGAAGTGATTTAATTCCTGCGGCAAAAAAGAAAGGCGCCGACGTATATCTAACGGCAGATATTACCTATCATCGCTATTTCGAAGTTTATGACCCCAATGGCAATGACGAACTCTTGTTGGTAGACGTCGGTCACCATGAATCCGAAAGAGAGACCGAGGCCCTTTTTGTCGACAAACTTAAAAATTCCCATTCATCAGTTCAATTTATTCGAACCTCGATAAACACCAACCCGGTGCGTTATCATTAAGCCTTCCCATCTCAAGAGAACATTATTTTCGATTGAGGATTAATACTAGGCTAATAAATAATCTGAATTCCCCTACCCCCCTAGATAAGTAAAACTAGAGTATGAGCAGTACCTCCGAGAGCCAAATGACCGATCAGTTAAAAGCTCTTATCCGACTTCAAAACATCGACAGTAAGTTGGACCAAGTTGACAAACTTCGTGGCGACCTACCGGAAGACATTAAAGATCTCGAAGATGAAATCGAGGGACTAGAGACCAGAATAAGTCGCTACAAGACAGAAGCCGCAGAAGGCGAAGTCGAGAAGAGAAGAGCTCTCGCTGACATTAAGGAAAGCGAAGGCGCTATTGAACGATACGACAAGCAGCAGCTTCAGGTCAGAAACAACCGCGAATATGATGCGCTGACCAAAGAAATCGATGCTCACAAAGCGAGAATGACAGAACTCACGGCTTCGAACGAGGCCAGAGATGCTCGTGACTCAGCTAACGAAGAAGCTGTTTCAGAAGCGTCATCCCGTCTGAAGGAGCTCAAGAAGCTTGTCAAGGAGAAGCAGAAAGATCTTGAGAAAGTTGTTCAAGATACTGAGGAAGAAAGAGCACGATTAGATAAGATTCGTCTAAAGACCACAAAAACGGTTGATGATCGATATTTAAAGGCCTACGATCGGCTAAGGACTCGCCTTAGAGATGGACGAGCCGTAGTAGCCTTGGTTCGAGGAGCAGCTGCTGGATTTGCCGTTCCACCTCAACGGCAGGTTGAAGTTAGACAGAAAAATAGAATCGTTATCTGCGAGCACACGGGACGGATCATCGTTGATCAGATCCTGCAGAACGAGACTACAAAAAGAATGAAGGTCTAGTAGACCTCAGAATTTCGTACCAACCGGACTATTGCCACTCTTTTGAATGGAGGAAAGTCCGAACACCGTAGGACAGCATGCTTCCTAACAGGAAGGCTTCGATTTCTGATCGATGACAGCAAGTGCAACAGAAAGCAAACCAACCTTGACTTGTCAAGGAGATGGGTGAAATGGTGGGGTAAGAGCCTACCGGCATTTAGGGTGACCCAGATGGCCAGGTAAACCTCATGCGGTGCAAAGTTAAGCAGTTTCGGCTCCGGCTCTGTCGGAATATGGCTGTCCGTCAAACGAAACGGGTAAACTGCTAGAGATTACCGGTGACGGTAATCCGAGATAAATGATAGTCGCATCGATCAGCTTGGAGAACTATCGATGTACAGAATTCGGCTTATAGGTTGGTACGATCTCCTTATAAAAAAGGCCAGATGATCACTCATCCGGCCTTTTTCGTTTTATACCTAGAAGATCCTACTGCTCTTCTCCGCCCTCACCTTCTGATCCATCTCCACTTCCTTCCGGAGGAGTAGCAACAGACTCGCCTGCGGGAGCCTGAACATCGCTTGGAGTCACGTCAATCGGAGCAGTATTAAATTCTGCTGGTGCGTCACCAAGGTTCTGTTGGATTATACTTTCCTGTCCACCGCTTCCTCTTCCAATGAAGAAGTTAGTGGCGATACAAAGAACAACGAAAATTGTAGCTAAGGTCCACGTCGCTTTTTCTAAAAAATCAGGCGCCTGTCTCGTTCCAAGCATTTGCGTCGCGCCACCGGACGCGATACCTGCAAGTCCACCGCCTTTTCCGCTTTGAAGCAAGACAACAACGCCCATCATCAGCCCGATGATTGCGATAACTACTATGAGAAAAATATAAAAGCCCATTCGATTGATTGTTTGAATATGCCACAACGACTGGCAAATACTCTTGTTTCCTTTAGAGCTACTGCTTAGATCAAATGCATGACATCTACTCCTTCAATTATTCCTCGTTTTACTACAATCCGAAAGCATAGAACTGCCTCGAGTAATAAAGCTCACAATAATGTTTTATGATCGGGACCTCATTTACAGCTGTCAGTTGTTCTTTATTTAGTCAGGCAAGCTGACCGATGATGCTCAAAGCAGAAACCGCCGCCGTTTCCGTCCGAAGTCTTCTTGACCCCAGACCTGCTATCCGCATTCCACTTTCTCTGGCCCTGTCCACCTCAAGCTCAGAAAATCCTCCTTCTGGTCCTATGCAGACAAGCAGCTTCTTAGATTCAGATATTTCCACTCGAAAGTCGAAAAGAGCAGGCGGATCATCAAATGCACAGCAAAGAAAGGAGCAGTCATAGCTTTCAGAAAGTGAAAGAAGCTTCTCAAAATCTGTGATATCGGAAATTCTTGGTCTTAAGCTTCTTCCAGATTGTTTTAGTGCAGAAATAACCTTTTTCTCCAGTCGATCTACATTGAGCCTTACTTTCTCAGTTCGACTCGTAATCAATGGTATGATATTAGAAACACCTAGCTCGGTAGCTTTTTCTACAGCAAATTCCCATCGGTCTCGACTTTTAATCGGTGCGATAGCTAGATCGAGTTTGAAATTCAGCTCACCAACATTTTTTCTGGAAGTCACAATTTCGGCAAGACCCTCCTCCCTACTCAAAGAAATCAGCTTTACCAGAAACTCAGTCCCCTCTCCATCTACGATTCTAAATTCGTCCCCTGGTTTTGCCCTAAGGACTTTTGAGGCGTGGAAAGCTTCCTCAGCAGAAATGCTAATCTGATTGCCAGAGACCTGATCGGGCTCAACGTAGAGAGTTCGGGACATTACAAACCTAGACTTATACCAAGGTGAACTTTGCTTCCAAGCCCCTCATCGGGATTCAAGGCCAAAGAAACGGAAAACAGACCGGCGGCGGTTCCGAAAACCATCCCAAACCCATATCCCGGCAATATTTCTTGGGTCACTTCGCTTTCATCAGGCACAGCTCCCGTTTCCGGAATCGATACGAATCCCAAGTCAGAGAAGACAAAAAAGTACGACGTTCGCTCCAATAGATATCGCCACTCGGTGAGCAGTCGGGCAGAAATATTGCCGCGGTATTGCTCCTCCGAATATCCCCGAAGAGAATTTGCTCCACCCAGTCTAAAGAGATCGCTTTGGTCATATTCTCTGCTTTGAAGGGCCTGCCCCTCCAATCCCAGAGCCAAAACATGACGACGCCGAAAAGGTCTGTAATAGCGCGAATAAAGAGTAAGTCTCGTCTGTCTAACAACATCGTCAAAAAACTCAACTCCGCCGGAATCACTAGGTCTATTTAGGCTTCTGACTTTTCTTCCTTGCTCGATATTAGACATCAGCTCAAAACCACTTCGCGGAGCCAATGGGAAATCAAGTCTGTTGAAGGAAAATCCGATTCCTAAGAACAAGGTCTTCGCGTTTTGAACATCGCTTTGAACTATCGGGCTCGGACTAGAAATCTCTCGGCTAAGACTTACGAAGGATTCTACCCCAGAAACCAGACGATACCCCGTCTCCAAGCGATACTTCGTAGTGCTATAAGTAGAGTCCTGTTGAAAGCCCTTAAATCCAACAGCTAGGCGAACTGGCGTACCGGCGAGATAAGGATCACTTGCCTCGACGTCCAATCGACTGACGGATCCTGGTAGCCGGTCCATCTTAAATCCAAATGCTCTTCCAGCCCCTAGTACGTGTAGAAGCTGCACATTGACATTTCCGACGATAGACCCACTACCGCTACCTGATGCAGGAGGGAGATAACCTAAAATGACGTCGAATACTCCGGGTGGCTCTTCGACAGCCTTAATTTTTAAAATTGCTTCTTCATTTTCATCTATCGAAAGACCAACATTATCGACTGTCCGAAAGGCCTTCGTTTCCATTAGCCTTCTTTCAATCTCGCCAGGACTAAAGGACTCTATCGGCTTATCGAATTTGTATCCCAGAACTTTTGCGATATACGAGGGCCTAGTTCGACTTCCTCCGATAATCTCAATGTCCGCCAAATCTAGGCTTCTTCCCTCGTCAATCTTGATAGACAGGTCGACGATCCAATCTTCACCTTGCCGTTTTAGACTTGCGTCTTCTAATATTACCTTTGCGAGTACTCGGCCTGCAAGATCAAGTCTTCTCAATAACTCATCGAAGTCGTCCCCAAGAACATTTTGGTCGAAGAGATTTCCTGACTCTGTATTAAACCAGGTCAAGACTTCATCTCTTGGGAAAATCGTCAGACCCTTGAGCCTGATATCACCTATTGATACTCGCTTTCCAGAGACAAACTTTAACTGAAGTTGTTCACTTTCTTTGCCGACTGACTCCGATTCCAGACTCGCAAATAGATAGCCCTTGCGGTGGAGTTGAGTCAACAAGCTATCAGATAAGCCTGCAAATTTGTTCATCGACCGAAATGGCCATTCTTGCAAATCTCCATCGAGAAAAAGTGCAATAGAGTTATTAAGCGTGCTTAGATCCTCCTCCCCTGAACTAAGCGTTTGTCTCGCTAAGCTGGCCGTCGGATAAGCCGACAAAAACAAGAGTATGGCTATGAAAATACGAGGCAAGCGCTGTCGATATCTACTGATAATTAGTCCTTTTTCGTATTCTATTGAAGCGGAGCTGATCACTTAGGTTTCGGCCAGAAACTACAGACAAATCTTGAAGCAGCAAGTAGATAAGCCAGAGCTCGAACTTTTCAGAAATCGCCTATTAAGCTGGTTTGAGGAAGAGGCCCGCGATTTGCCTTGGCGAAAGGACAAAAATCCTTACTTGATATGGATATCGGAGATCATGCTCCAACAAACTCGAGTAGACCAAGCTCGCCCTTATTATGAACGCTTTGTCCTGGCCTTTCCCGATCTAGCATCTTTGGCGAAAGCTAGTCAAGACGAGGTTCTAAAGAACTGGGAAGGACTGGGCTACTACTCGAGAGCCCGCAACCTGCACAAAGCAGCCAGACTTGTCGTCGACGATTTCGATGGAGAACTACCACGATCAACTGAGAATCTGGCAAGTCTGCCAGGTATCGGGCCATATACCACTGCAGCTATCAGTTCTATAGCTTTCAATGAACCACTCGCCGTTGTGGACGGCAACGTGGTTAGAGTCCTGTCTCGACTCTTTGCCATCAAAGATCCTGTCAATCGGAGTGTTACCCGAAAGAATTTAGAAACCCTGGCTAGCTTGCTCTTGGATCAAGCCAGACCCGGCAAATTCAATGAAGCAATGATGGAATTGGGCGCTACTGTTTGCCATCCCAATTCTCCTCGATGCCATAATTGTTCGGTTTCGGATTTTTGTTCTGCTCTTGAACTCGGTATACAGAGCGAACTCCCTAATAAAGATCCAAAAAAGAAGCCACCTCATCATGAAATTAGTATCGGCGTTATTGCCGATCCCGAGGGCAAGTATTTCATAGCAAAAAGACCCGACAATGCGATGTTAGGAGGCCTGTGGGAGTTCCCCGGAGGAAAACGAGAGGGCGAAGAGACCCTTGAGTCTTGCTGTAAAAGAGAAATTCGAGAGGAGCTAGGGATAGAGGTCAAAGTTGGCGAGCAAATCGCAATCATTAAACATGCCTATAGCCACTTTAAGATCACTATGCACGCCTTTCATTGTTCAATCCAAAAGGGATCTCCGAAAACGAAAAATGGGATGCCTTTTCTCTGGGCGACGAAGGAAGACCTCACGGATTACGCCTTTCCACGGGCCAATCGCAAATTGATAGAGACATTGCTTGAAGTAGAACTTCCTTCGTACAAGCAGAAGTAGAAAATCACCAGACCTTGTTGAGACTTTATGTGTACATTGATTTATGGATTCAATTGGCGAAATAATTCAGGTTTTAGTAGGGCTCTACTTAATTAGCCGGCTTTTCGGTGGTGGCAAGAAAAAGAAGAAAGTCGTGTCTGATGGACCCGCACCCATCAACCAGCCCGTTGATAAACAGAAACAGCCGGGTATTCTCGAACGACTGATAGAACAAATAGAAACGGCAGCCAGGGAGTCCCAAGCCAAAAAGAACCCCAAGGAATTACCGCAAACTCTACCTGAGATTCAGCTTGAGAGAGTCGATCGAAAACCTAAGTCAAAGAGCCGAATTACGCGAACACAAATGTCGAGTAGTGCGAAGGGTAAGACGGCACTCGAAAAGGTCTTTGCTGGAGGATTCAAGAGTACCGATAGCTTTAACGAAAAGCCCACTTATTCAGAAGGACAACATTTTGACACGGGCCACAAGACGGGGCATGAAAATGATCCCGTTGTACCCACCATGGAGGCCTATATCACCGCCACTAAGCCCAAAGAACCAAAGATCGATTTCGCAAAGGAACTGGCGGGAATAGATTTGAAAAAAGCAGTCATTCTCAATGAGGTGTTGGGACCTCCGAAAGCTCTGAAAAGACGGGCTAGATAAAAGAACGGCACCTCTAAACAAAAGAAATGCCGCTCCGATTCTTATCTAGGAATGAGCCCAGATTTAGTACTCGTCTACCTGAGTGCCCTTCTTGAACATTGTTGCTCCGACCGCGCCTCCAATTGCTCCGAATATCGCCCCAAAAGCCATTCCCATAGCTATTCCAACGAACTTCATTCCCCCACTTTGAAAAGCTTCTTGTTGATCCCTCATTTGCTCTAGCTGTGCTGGATCCATGAATCCTTCCCAAAGCCCCTGCTGAATTTGTTGCGACCCAAGACCAAAAGTCCCCATAGTTTGGTCCAGTCCAAATCCTATTAATCCACCCAAGATTCCAGCGAGCGCACCGAGACCGGCTCCTTCACCTGACATTATCGTCAATTCATTCGTAGAGGTATAGTGCCAGACGGCTGTTGCACCGCCTATCATCACACCGAGACAACAAATAATGTTGATAAAACTCAGATAAGAAGTTGACAAGACACCCACAATGAGTGCTCCGATTAGAATTGACTGAGTTTTTCCGCTCATTGTATTACCGGTTTTATGGTTAGAAGAGGGTCTGGTGATGTTAATATTGCTAAGGTCGCCCGTGCCAGAATAAATCCACCGAGTAGGCCAATAAGAAGACCCGTCGCCATTCTGATCAATAGCCAGGCTTCACCTGGCCAGATAAACTCAATGATCCACTGAATGCCCAAGGCAGAAACTACCCCGAGGATAAGAGCTCTGCTTACATGAAATCTGTCTTTCAACAATGGATAAACACTTAGCCCGGCAGCAACACCAAAGTAGATGGCTGAACATCTCGCACAAACCGCCAAAGCCTGTCCATCAAGATGAAGGCTCCGCCCCGGAAGTTGGTGACACAGCTTATCAAAGGTCTCAAAAAGGAAATGAACCCACGGTCCCGAAACGAAGGGAGGCAATATTGCCAAGACTATCATTAGCCAAGATAGAGTTAAGGCTGACAGGTATATAGCGGGGCGCTTCAAATGCATTTGGGAATGACGTCTAAAATATCATCCCGAAGGCGCATCCACAAATGGAGAACTTGAATACTCCACCCAAATCGATGCAAAGGCGTACTTCCGATCATGAAATACCACCGGTAGATAAGATTCGGTCACATCTCTTATGACATTTGTTATACTTTGATCTCTCCTTGGAACGAAGATGCCAACGCGAACTTTGTGTATGCATATAATATATTGGCCTCTTAATGCTCTCTTAGGATTGAGATCTATTCCCTGGAAAACATTGCGTAATCATCGGCAATTTCTGGATAGCCAGAAGTGCAAATTGGCCTTTTATGAAGATATTCCGCTCTCGCTCACATGGACCTCAGGCAGATGCAAATCGTGAATTTCCTTTCGGACGATTCAGCATAAATGGCTTGCTCACTGCGCTGTTATTGTTCGGAGCCTGTTCGGATCTCCCTCAATCTAGCCATTCAGAAGACTGGCCCGTCTATGGTGGAGATCGCAACAACACACATTATGTCACACTCGATCAAATTTCTCCAGAGAACGTGGATCAACTCGAAGTAGCGTGGATGTTTGAGACTGGCGATTCGTTTCCCGGTTCTGAAATGCAGACCAATCCGATCGTGATAGGCGGGATCATGTATGCAACGACCCCGAAGCTAAAGGTCATTGCACTTGATGCGGCCACGGGCGAACAACTTTGGATTTTTGATCCCAATGCTGGAAATGATTCATCCCCCCGCTTTCGTCATCGAGGCGTCGTGGTTACGGGTGATCGTGTCATCTTTAACTACCGAAATCGCTTGTATGCTCTTGATCGTAATACAGGAACTCCTATTTCTTCTTTTGGCAATGGTGGATGGGTTGATCTTCGCGAGGGACTTGGGCGCCCGAGCGAAGGCCTCTCAGTGAGTGCAAGCTCACCTGGGGTCGTTTACAAGGAGCTGTTCATTATTGGCAGTTCTGTACCTGAATCTCTTCCGAGTGCACCAGGAGATATTCGAGCCTACAACGTGAAGACAGGAGCATTGAGTTGGAGCTTCCACACTATCCCGCATCCCGGTGAGTTTGGCTATGAAACATGGCCACCCGACGCGTGGGAGATTGCCGGTGGAGCTAACGCATGGAGTGGTCTCACCCTCGATGTCGAAAACGAAATAGTTTTTGGTGCGACAGGATCGGCATCATATGATTTCTATGGCGCCAACCGATTGGGCGACAACCTTTTCGCAAACAGCATACTGGCCCTTGATGCCAATACTGGGGAACGGATTTGGCACTTTCAAGGGCTTCGTCATGACCTTTGGGATCGCGATTTTCCAGCTCCCCCTGCGCTGGTTACAGTCGAACGGGACGGAAATGAAATTGAGGGGATTGCCCAGATTACAAAGACTGGGCATGTGTTTGTCTTCGAACGCCTAACCGGTACTCCGCTCTTTCCCATTGAAGAGCATCCGATGCCGAGCGAGGCGATGATGGGAGAACGCCCTGCAGCTACCCAACCATTCCCGGTTCTGCCGCCACCGGTGGCGAGGCAGAAACTCACGGAAGACGAACTCACCGATCGCACGCCAGAAGCTCACGCAAGTGCGCTTAAGATATTCAACGAAAACAGCACCGCCCACCCTTTTTCCGCGCCGGACACTACGGGAATAATCATTTTTCCAGGTGTAGATGGTGGTGGTGAATGGGGAGGACCTGCCTTCGATCCAGAAACCGGTTTACTTTATGTAAACTCAAACGAAATGGGATGGGTCGTCAAACTCGTTCGCCAGAGTGATGAATCTCTGTATGCTGCCTTTTGTGCCAGCTGTCACGGTGCTGATCAGCGGGGAACGGGCATCGCTCCTTCGTTGGAAGGAATTATGGAGAGAAGATCACGCGATGAAATCCTATCCGTCGTGCGAGACGGAACAGGATTGATGCCTGCCTTTACGGCCTCGCTCAGTCGATCAGCGATCAACGATATTGTGACTTATTTGGAAACCGGCCTTGACGCGTCAGCGGCCGAGGTCGGAAAGACGCCCTTCGACCTTCCCTTTCGAACAGCATACTTTGACATTTTTCTGGACCACGAAGGCTACCCTGGTGTCAAGCCTCCCTGGGGAACTCTCAATGCCATCGATCTCAATGATGGGACCATCAGATGGACCATACCTTTTGGTGAGTATCCCGAACTCGCAAAACAGGGTCTCATGGAAACCGGGACAGACAATTACGGAGGAGCTATTGTCACTGAGAATGGCCTTCTAATCATCGCTGCAACAACTTATGACAACAAGATTCGGGCATTCAACAAACTGACCGGCGAATTACTGTGGGAGGGCGAACTGCCTGCTGCCGGCAACGCTACACCCGCCACTTACATGGTTGATGGAAAGCAATACATTGTGATTTCAGCTGGTGGTGGGAAAAACGGAGCAGCCAGCGGGGGCAGCTATGTTGCGTTCGCTTTGCCGGATTGAGCAAGTAGTGGAGTCTCCTAGCTAGAGTCTGCGCATCCGCATGGACGCTTGAGTACCGGTTAGCTTTTGGCCCTTAGTACTATGAGCTGTTATAATTCGGCGAACTAGGGAAAAATAAAAAACCTATTAACCAATGACCTGATCTCGAAACCTCAAATGCCCAATTTAGTACTACGAAATCAATAGCAAGATGGTGTCCTTTGGGATACCACCTTTTTTTCTATCGTCTTTAGCACTCTCTTCGATAGAGTGCTAACAAAGACATTAAACCCAAACGAACGCAATGATCAAGCCTCTCGCAGATCGCGTTGTTGTTAAGGCTGAGGCCGCCGAAGAAACTACTTCCGGCGGACTTATCATTCCTGACACAGCGAAAGAGAAGCCTCAAAAAGGCAAAGTGGTCGCCGCAGGTCCAGGTAAAGTGGAGAACGGCAACAAAATCGACATGACTGTCAAAAAAGGTGACACTGTACTTTACGGAAAGTATGCTGGTACAGAAATCGCTATCGACGGTGACGACTATCTCATCATGAGAGAGTCAGACATTCTCGGAATTGTCTAGTCATCATTCATTCAATTATTGCAATAAAAAAAGCTAATGGCTGGTAAAGAAATAGTATTTGATACCGATGCACGAGATTCCCTGAAAAGAGGAGTTGATGCATTGGCAAATGCGGTTAAGGTCACACTTGGACCTAAGGGCCGTAACGTAATTATCGAAAAGAAATTCGGTGCTCCAACAATCACGAAAGACGGTGTGACCGTTGCTAAGGAAGTGGAGTTGGAAAACAGACTGGAAAACGTCGGTGCTCAGATGGTCAAGGAAGTTGCTTCCAAGACTTCTGATGTTGCTGGTGATGGAACTACTACTGCTACCGTGCTTGCTCAGGCAATCATGGCCACAGGTCTGAAGAATGTCACTGCCGGTGCCAATCCGATGGATCTGAAAAGAGGAGTTGACGCTGCTGTAAAAGTCGTTGTCACAAGCCTTCAAAAACAAAGCCGTAAGATTAAGGACAAGAGTGAGATCGAGCAGGTTGCGACCATCTCTGCAAACAGTGATGCGGCAGTCGGATCATTGATCGCAGATGCCATGGATCGTGTTGGGAAAGACGGTGTCATCACCGTTGAAGAAGCTCGTGGAACTGAGACGAACCTAGAGGTTGTCGAGGGAATGCAGTTTGATCGTGGTTATTTGTCTCCGTACTTCGTCACAAATGCTGACAAGATGGAAGCTGAGTTGGAAGATCCCTATATCCTGATCCACGACAAGAAGATTTCAGCAATGAAAGATCTTCTTCCTGTTCTTGAGAAGGTTGCTCAGATGAGTGGTCAGCTCTTGATTATCTCTGAAGATGTTGATGGAGAAGCTCTTGCTACTCTTGTTGTTAACAAACTTCGAGGTACTCTAAAAGTAGCTGCTGTAAAAGCTCCTGGATTCGGTGACCGAAGAAAAGCTATGTTGGAAGACATCGCGATTCTAACAGGTGGCGCGGTTATCTCAGAAGAGAAAGGCTACAAACTCGAAAGCACAACTGTTGATTATCTTGGACGTGCAAAGCGTGTTGTAATCAACAAAGACACTACGATTATTGTGGATGGCGCTGGATCAGCTGATCCAAAGCAGATCAAAGCAAGAATCGGTCAGATCAAGCAGCAAATTGAATCTACTACTTCAGACTACGATCGTGAGAAGCTACAAGAGCGACTCGCAAAGTTATCAGGTGGAGTTGCCGTTCTTAAGATTGGAGCTGCAACTGAGATCGAGATGAAAGAGAAGAAAGCTCGAGTTGAGGATGCATTGCATGCGACACGTGCAGCCGTAGAGGAGGGAATCGTCCCTGGTGGTGGAACAGCATACATCCGTGCGATTAAGTCTCTTGATAAGCTAGATCTTGGTAATGACGATCAGAACATTGGCGTTAATATTATCAAAAGAGCTATTGAAGAGCCACTTCGTCAGATCGTTGCAAACGCAGGTCTTGAAGGTTCTGTGATTGTCCAAGAAGTTGCCAAAGGAAAAGGTGACTACGGATTCAACGCACAGACTGAGAAGTACGTAAAATTACTTTCTGATGGTGTCGTAGACCCAACTAAAGTAGCCCGTACAGCTCTAGAGAATGCGGCTTCAGTTGCAGGTCTTCTCCTGACGACAGAGGCTGTTATTGTCGATCGACCTGAGCCAGCAGCTCCTCCAGCAGGCGGTGGTCACGACCATGGCATGGGAGGCGGAGGCATGGGCTTCTAGTCTAATTAGTCTTACCCTGTTTCCCAACCCTTCAGGGTATTGTACTAAAAAGGCGACCTCGAGTATTCGAGGTCGCCTTTTTCATGTCTGAATGACAAGAAACTTATAATCAATTCATCGCCCACGTAATGGACATTCAATAGAATGACATTTACGAGATTTTCTCATCCCTTTCTCAGAGAACCCGAACTAGAGCGGAAGACACTTCGTATTAAATACATGACAAAATTGCTCGCCCTGTCCCTATTCGTCCTAGTCCCATTACTCTTGCTTGGCCAAGACGCAGAATCCATCTTATCGGAAATAGAGAGGAGACAAAAACTGGTCAAATCTGAGCAGGTGAAAATACAGATGATCATGAAAGAGGGCAATGCAGAAAAACGAAAAAGAGTCCTCACGTCCTCGACTTTAGTTGATGACGAGGAGAGAACAAGATCCTTGATAAAATTCGACTATCCTCCCGATCTTCGTGGAACCGGGCTTCTAACCATCGAGACTGATGGAAAAGACATTCAGAAACTTTTCCTCCCTGCTCTGAAAAAAGTCCAACGAATTAGCGGACGTAAGAAAGGACAAAGCTTTGTCGGGTCGGATTTTAGCTTTGAAGATTTGGGAACCAGAAAACCAGAAGACTACGACTCAGGTATTATTAACAGGGACGAAAAAAGCGTTACGATTTCTTCGATCCCAAAAGAAATTGATGAATATTCGGAGCTCAGACTCTCAGTAGATACGTCCAAAATGGTCGTCACAGATATCGAGTATTTCGACCTAGATGGCAAAGTCATCAAGAGGTTTGAGGCCCGCGAATTTGAAAACATTCACGAAAATACTTTTCGAGCGAGGTTGTTTACGATGCACGATATCTCTCGCGAACGAAGCACGATCATGAGAGTGCTTTCGAGAAATACTAAAAAAAACCTAGATAAATCTTACTTCAGTGACAGAGAACTATCGAGATAAAGGCAGTTATTTACCTCAATCGCCTGGTCAAACCAACCATCTCCTAACTCTTCTCGCTCTATGTATTATTTGCAGTGCAACAGCGAGTTCTAGCTTTGCCCAAGACGCCAGAATTACAGGTAGCTTTGTCAACTTTACCGGAATTGGGATACGTCCAGATCCAGGGCCGCAGCGAGTCATCGTTCAGCGTGACCAATTTAATTTGATCGCAGAGGCCTATGAAGGTGATTTCAAGTGGTTAGTCGAACTCGAAATGACTTCTGACCTTGGCTTTTTCGGTAAAAAAGAAATATCGAACGCAGCGTTCTTCGAACAGGCATTTGTTCAGTACGACACGGATAAAGTTAATGCTTCGATTGGACTCCAAGAGACCCCATGGGGATTTTCGAATGGGATATTTGTGCTCGATGTTCTTTCTAATTTTGATCTGCGTGAAGCTCTTACCCGAAACTACAAGGACATCAGATTTTCAGTCTGGTCTGCAAATATATCTCTTTATCCCTCTGGAGGTCTTCGGGTCGATTTCTTCCTGAGTCCAGGAGATAATCCTGCAAGAATTCCCGATCCTGATTCACCTTTCGGTACTGGATCTCTGTTTCGAGATTTGAACTTCGATCTCGATTTCCTTGATGACGACAGAATGAAGCGGGATTATTCTGATCCGGAATTTGCGACTCGAATAGGATTTACCTCGGACATCTGGGACGGCTCAATCTCTTATATAGACTCATTTTCTCGGCTTCCTTCCTTCCGTCTTGCAGTTGTGGAAACAGAGAGCGCTCAAATACAAGCCACGTATTATAAGAGAAAGCTCCTTGGAGGCAATTTCACTACTTCCGCATTCGATCCTTTTATAGTCGGTGGAGAAATTGCCTATAACACAAAACATCTGTTACCCCTAGATCCCTTCTCTTCTGCTTCCTTAGAAGGATCTCTAATCGAGAAACCCCTAGTCCAGTCTGTAATAAGTGTCAATCATTCAAACTCCTTCTTCGATATTCTCTTGGGGTTTTCCATTAGAATCATTCTCGACTATGAGCCAGAAATCGCTTCGAATGAAAATCAATTTGGTTTGACCGCCTTGCTAAGTAGATCATTCTTGGATGAGCGACTTCGTCTCGAAATGAATCTCCTTTCTCCTGACTTTGAACAGCACTGGGCTATGATCGGAGCACACTATTCTCTGACTGACAAAGTCGCTCTCTTCTCGGGATTCCAGTTTTATGGCGGAGATACCGCAAACAGTGATTTGTCCTTTCCTTTAGCCTTATATGGACAGAGAGATCTAGTATTCTTCCAAATGGGATATGAATTCTAGGAAGGTCTTTCGGGTCTATCGGCTATTAGAGACGCTCCATTTCTTGATTCAACCTTGTCATCGCTTCGGCTAACTCTTTCGGTGATGTCCTCCATTCTACCTCATCCCAAATCGATTTCATTCCCTGCATGATACTGTCGGCCTCGACGTATAGTCGTCGTGCCTCTAGTAAATTTGATCTCTTGATCTCATCGGACAATTCCCTCGCCGCCAAGAGTCTGTGATATCTTGCATTTTGATAGTAAGCTGTAATAAGACCTCCTTTTGTGACCATGCCCCCGCCGGCTTTTTCGAAGTGATCCTTCAAAATCGACTTGGCTTCTCCACAGGACCCGCTAAACTTGTCCATCTTGCCTAAATTCAATTCCTCCTCACATTGCCCCAACTTGCTTTCACCCAGCAAAGATTGGTAGTAGATACTTGTTTTATCTCGATCCCATAGAGACTGACGTATTTCTACAGCCTTTCTGTGAGATTCAATAGCCAACTCCGATGCCCCCTGGAGACTGTGCAAACTTGCCAAAGAGCTATGAGTGTGAGCTAGTCCTTCGTAGCCTCTCAGATTATCTGGATCGATCTCAACGATTTTATCATTTATTTCCAAAGAGCTCTCAAAGTAGTTTCGCGCAAGATCGAATTCCTCTCTCCTGAGATATGAATTCCCCAAAAACCAAGAAGTCACATGCAGAATATTCTGTATGCGGGGACTCATTGAATTCCTTTCATGCATCGATTCGACGAAAGGAAGAGCCTTCGTTTGCAAGAGGTCGTGCATCTCATCAAATCGACTTGTAAATCGTAGGCCATCTATCTTGTAGTAGTAGGCTCTCCAAAGATCAAGTCGAGCATTTTCACTGGGATAGACCTCCTTGGCTAATGATTCAAAAAGTTCTATAGATTCGTCTACTAGATGATTACCCTTTTCAAGTTTGCCATCATAGATATAGAACCATGCCAGCTCGCTTTGGACCTTCGCAATGTGATATTTGGCAAGCTCACTTTGCGACCAGTTCGATTCCAGCGGCTTGAGTTCATCGAGCGCATTCAAAGCATATTCGATAGACTCCTCTGTCGCGCCACCCCAAGACTTCATCATCGCCAATTTACCATAGGCTCTACCCATATGAAGCTGGTAAGATTTGTTTTCAGGTGCAGAGACCCTCAGAGCTTTACGGATTTCAACGGCTTTGGTCAATATTTCCTCAGCCGTCTTGTCAGTTTCGAGCTGCGAAGTCTTTTCGTAGGCTAGCGCGAGATCGGAAAGTAAAAGAGGATCTTTGGTTTCTTCTTTGCTCAGTTGATCGAGAATCTTAAGTGCCCGATCAAGTATCTGCTGTCTGGCCTCACCAACACGTGGTAGATCATCTAGCGAGTCGTTTATCTCGGTCACAAGACTGTTGGCAAGGGAGTGGATTTGCTGAAATCGTTCCTCTGCGATCTTGGCCTGCCGACTGGTCGTATAAAGTCCAACCATTAGTGCGAGTACGATGAGCGCACCGAGGGCAACCGGTAACTTATTCCGGATTACAAATTTTGAACTCTTGTATCTGAAGCTGTCTCGTCGTGCCAGCACTGGGCGATGTTGCAGATAGCTCTCAATGTCAGCGCCAAACTGGGCGGCCGATTCGTAGCGTCTTGGAGCCTCCTTACTAAGTGCCTTGAGAATAATATTGTCCAAATCACCAGCGAGGGATTTCGCGTCATATCCGTTGGTCGTTGCAAAACTCATTTCGAGCTTAGAACTAGGTTTGTCTGGCTCATTGACACAAACAATTTTATCAACTTCGGAAGCTGACACGTCTTTCAAAGTGTAAGGCTTCCGACCACACAGCAACTCAAACAATATCACTCCGAGTGAATAGATATCGGAGACGGTTGTGATATTTTGTCCCCGCACCTGTTCAGGACTTGCGTAGTCTGGCGTCATGGGCTTTACTCCGGTCAAAGTCAGTCCAGGCTCGTCGTCCTCCGATTCTAGCAGTTTTGCGATTCCAAAGTCGAGAAGCTTTACCCCTCCTTGAGCTGAAAGTGAGCTGTCTTCTACCAAGATATTGCTTGGTTTCAAATCCCTATGAACCACTAAGGATTGATGTGCGAATTGGACCGCATCGCAAATCTGCTGAAAGAGTCTCAATCGTGCTTCTAGGCCGAGACCTTTCTCATTACAGTGATCAATCAGTGGTTTGCCACTGACATATTCCATTATTAGAAATGGAACACCTCTACCTGAAATGCCTCCATCCAAAAACCTTGCAATTCTGGAATGATCTAGTCGCGCAAGAATGCGACGCTCTTGATCAAATCTTGCTCGAACAGATTTTCCACCCATGCGATCTGATCTAAGTAGCTTGATGGCGACTTTTTGTTCGACCAAGGAATCATTCCTTCTTCCCAAAAAGACCTCACCCATTCCTCCAGATCCAATTTTTTCTAGGGCTACATATGATCCATATTTATCGCCCAAGGAAATCTGGTCGTCGTCGATTGAAAGCACGTGAGGAGATATTCTCGGAATGGGACGATCAAGAATACTTGGTGACTCCTTCGAAAAGCGAAGCATTGCCAAAACCTCCTCTTCCAACTCAGGCGATCCAATACATTCGCTTTCCACAAATACCAGCCTATCGGCCTCTGGCATCTCTAGCGCTAACTCGAATAAGGCGCGGACTCTTTTCCAATCTGATTTCTTCATAGCACTAGGCGAGGCTCAATTCCTTCTTTAGCCAAGTCTTTGCGACAATCCAGTCTCGTTTTACCGTCGCTTTTGAAACCTCCAAAAGGGCAGCAGTCTCGTCTATTGTCATGCCACCAAAATATCGGTACTCGACAACTCGGCAGAGACGCACGTCAATAATCTCAAGCTTCGTCA
Source organism: Rhodothermales bacterium (assembly GCA_965250215.1). Taxonomy (GTDB): domain Bacteria; phylum Bacteroidota; class Rhodothermia; order Rhodothermales; family DATKEJ01; genus CBDFNN01. The sequence goes on from CBDFNN010000004.1 coordinate 3,309,792, forward strand.
TGGCCATGTCCAAAGAAATTAGTTCTTCCAATTCACTATCCATCAACTCGAGGTTATCATCAAAGGTCACTCTATTCCAATCCCCTCCCCTTTTAATGGTCTTGCGCTTTCTGGCATACCAAATTAAGACACGTCTCATGATTCGAGACGCAATTCCATAAAAATGCTGTCTACTTTGAACACTAGCATCAAGCGACTCTACAAGATTAATGTATGCTTCGTGGACGAGCGAGGTCGTGTTGATGGTATTCGAATTTTCCCTAGACACATGAGCATGCGCCAGCTTTCGCAATTCGGAATATACCAAAGGCATAAGCCGGTCCATGGCATCAGGGTCTCCTCCTTGCCACTCTTGCAAAAGCGATGTTACATCATTTCGGACAGAGGGCATCTAGATAGGTGAATCTGATGAGCTGAGCCCTTTTGGTAGAAAACTGCACATGAAAAGTTGCAGATCTTCTAGCTAGGTTTTCAATCATAAGATAGTGGATTCTTGCGACGACTACCTCAAGCTTTGCTTCTCACTCATCCAGATGGGCCAATTTCGGGTGATAGTTGCAGGCTAGGTAGTCTTTTATTATGTAGCAACTCTTGTTTGATTGATGCTTTTGTGAATATCGGTCGACCGCCAATCCGATGATCGGCGTGAGGGTAACAAATTGGCATCAATCCAAAGACTTTTGATCCGACTGGCAGACTTTATTATCAACAGAGCAAAACTCGTTGCCACTCTGCTTCTGATAGTGACTTTATTGTCAATTGTCTATTTGGCCAGCACCGGAATCCGCATCGATCACAGTCTCGAAAGCTTCTTAGCTAAGGACCATCCAGCGATCATGCAATTCCGGTCATTCACAGAGAGATATGAGCCTGACGACCAAATTTCACTCATAGGATTTGAAGCGCCGGATGTTTTCGACGCCAAGGTACTTAAGGACCTTGAGACGATTACCAAGAAAATCAGTGAGATTGATCAGGTCGACGAAGTCATTTCGTTGAGCAATTTTGAAGCACCAATTCAAACTCAATTTGGATTGGAAGTTTTGCCTTTAATTACTGATCTAGACCTTCCCACTTTTTCAAGTTCGAAAACAAGAGTTCGAGTTCTTTCCGATTCTCTCGCCGTTGGAAGTGTTGTCAACAAGGACGGAAGTGCAAGCGCCCTATTTCTGACTTTGAAGGGAAAGGAGTCCAACTATGAAAAGCGAAAATTAGTATTAGACGCCGTCGATGCTATTCTAGCACCCTACGAAAATCGGTATACCTTCCATAGATCGGGAATTCCGCATCTTCGTAACAACTATGTGGACATGATCAAGGTGGAAACTATCAAGTACATCTTGCTCACGACAATAGTCATAGTCCTGGTTCTATCGTGGATGTTTCGATCAATCTTTGCGGTCATCCTACCTCAGACCATCGTCTATCTCGGCACAATCTATACCGTAACAGTGATGATGTTGGCCGGTGGGTCTTTAGATATACTGACCTCATCCATGGCCGCTATTATCCTCGTGGTCGGCGTTGCCGACTCTATGCATCTCCTCTCACGATATCAGCTGAACCGGCAAAAGGGTATGAACAAAGAGGAGGCTGTCAGAGACATGATTATAAAACTTGGCTCGGCGACTTTCTTCACTAGCGCAACTACGGCCATTGGCTTTGGAACCTTGGTCACATCGAGCATCATACCTCTGCAAAGATTCGGATTTTATACGGGAATTGGAGTTTTGCTGACATTTGCAATCTCGATTTTGCTTATCCCCAGCGGAATCATTCTGTGGGACAAGAAGGATTTTGCTCTTAAGTCGAGAGTGAGCCTATATCTGAATCAGCCGATGACCAATTTGGCGCGATGGTCGCGGATTCAAAGAGGTAAAATCGTTCTCGCCTGTGCCTTAATTTTCGTGCTTGGGGCTTGGAGCGTATTCAACCTTCGAACAAACGTCTCCGTGAATGACGATCTCGGCCCGAGGACTCAGGTCTACAAGGACATGGAGTTTTTCCAAAACAATATCGTGTCCCCATTTATGGTCGAGCTTGTTTTGGCAACAGATGAGACTGATTTCTTTAAGAACCCCAAGGCTCTCCAACAAGTGGCCGCTTTGCAGGATTTCGTTGAAGAAAAGTCATTTGTATCCTCGAGTAGGTCCATCGCCGACTATGTAAAAAGGATCAACCACATACTTGGCTCAGAGCTTGGCCAAGGTGGCCATGAGATTCCCTCTAGTAAAGAATTAATATCACAATACATATTCCTTCTCGAGCTTGCTGGAGAGAACCAGATAGAAAAACTCGTCGCTCTTGATTTCGATGAATTGAGAGTGTCCGTGCAAATGGATGATATCGGTTCTCACATATTCACTCAATTCCTTTCGGACATCGATCAATTTGCGGAATCCAATCTTGACGATGAGATTCAGATCGAAAAAACGGGTACGGTTGTTCTGGCCACAACCATAGGTGGTGAAATATCGCGATCCTTGGTCCTGTCAATCGGACTCGCCTTCATCTTCATTTCAATAGGAATGGCCATTGCATTTGGATCGATCCGCTTACTTCTGTATTCCTTAATCCCAAACGTCATTCCCCTATTGATGACGGCTTTCACAATGGTAATACTAGGGATCGATTTGAAGCCAGCCACCGCCATTATCTTTACAATCGGATTTGGAATCGCTGTTGACGACACCATCCATTTTCTCGCACGCTACAGACAAGAATTAAGAGATGGGTTACCTGTCAACGAAGCTATTCGCAACACTTTGACTGGTACCGGGCGAGCGATTGTCTTGACATCAATTGTCCTTTTTGCTGGATATTCAGTTCTGATGAGCTCAACTTTCCAGAGTTTGGTTTACATGGGCGGCTTGGTCGCCGTTACAATATTGTTCGCGTTATTGTCTGACCTTGTTGTCCTTCCTGCCTTGCTTTCTGAGAAACGAGATTAATCAACTCGCAAATCTTTTTGCGATCTACTCCTCATTTCCCAGAATCATCCCAGCTTGCTTATCTAGCCTCATAAAAAGGCAGTCGTCAAATCCTCCGTGCCTTTCCGGGGAATCGATAGACACGAATCCGAAAGACTGATAACAGGAGATGGCGACGAAATTGTCCGAGTAAACATTTAGAGAGTACTCTTCGGACCGAATGCATTCCGGTCCAACTCTCAGTAGGTTCTCAATCAACTTTCGTCCGAGTCCCTCTCCTCTTCGCCTCGGTTGGGTGGCCAATCGTGCCAGGTGGATCCGTCCAAATTTTTCGAACAATTGGCCGAAGCCTACGACGTTTATATCATCAAGTAGAACAAAAGAATAGTTCTCATTCAATCGTAGATCTTCCTTGAGTGATTCGTCTGAATAAGGATAGCGAAATTTTGGACCGGCCCACATTCTGCAACTAGTTTCATCTGGAAACCACTGCAAAACTCCTTTCAAATGAGATTGATCAGCTCTCTTGAAAATCATGACTCAAACATCTGGTGTTTACTAACATATACTGGACGATTAGAAGAGCACTGGGCAAAGTTTTGACTAAGACTTCCCATGGAGTTTCAGTTTTTTGTAAATCGCGTCTAGTCCCCGTTGTCTTTGCAAGCTCAGACAATCTCTTAAATGCAAGACATCTAAAATGTCTGTTGGTAATTCACTCAGAGGCCGCCCATGAAAAGTGGAAATTAAAAAGCCAACAAATCCTCTGGCTGTTGGCGCCTCTCTCGGGACATCACCATACACAATGAATCGACCCGATTCTCGTGCTGCATAGAAAAAAACAGGCGCCATACATTCAGCAACTCCATGCTCTCCTGCGTCACGAAGACGCCCGAGTCCTTCGGTCAACTCGGGTAAATGAGCACCTTGCGAAATAAGCCAATCTAATCGGTCTTCTCTTGCAAGCTGACCAAGGTCAGAAGAAAGTTCTTCAAGCACTTTCTCCGTCGGATTGGTATGTGTTGTCGGGATAGTCGACGCCCTTACCTACCCACTTTATGACAACAAAAGTCATGGTCGTATCGCCTGTATTCATAATTCCGTGCCATTCCCAAGGAGCCGTGTATAAAACATCTCCAGGATTCGCTTCACTTACCTCGCCATTGACGACCCATTCACCTTGGCCTTCTGTAACCATCAGATATTCCTCCTCAATATGTTGATGAGGTGGATGTATTTCCTGACCAGGATTTATAAGGGCGACACCAACCAATACGTCTTTTAAACTTAAAGTATCATCCGTGAAATAGGTAATAAAGGTACCCCATTCAAACTCTTCACTTTTTCCTTCGGATTGTGACACGATTGCTGACAGAAATTGTGGACTCATTGCACTATTAGTTTTTAAAAAGCCTTGAAAGAGAAATTCCTCATCAAGATAGAAAATTGATGATATCGGTAAAGCAGAATAAAAAAAGACGCTCTTTCAAGCGCCTTTAATAAATCAATTTGATACAACGGTTCTAATCTGAAAGAACATTGCCGTCAGCATCGAGAAGCTTGATATCACTAAAGCCTAATTCTCGGATACCTGCCTCTATCTTCTCCCTATCACCAACCACAACCCAAACAAGGTTCTCTGGATGAATGAGATACTCAGCGGCATTGTTGAGATCGTCCACGCTAAGCGCTCGTACTTCGTTTGAGTAGGTCTTATAGTAGTTGTCATCTAGACCATACTCCACGATTTCCCAGACAGACCCATTCAGACTGTTCAAGGTTTCCCACTGTCCAGGAAGACTCAATGTCAAGCTGGCAACAGCCTTGTTTAGCTCTGCGCTATCGATTGGCTTCTCTGTTAGCACCCCATTGAGTTCTTTCTTGATTTCAACCATAGATTCCTTGGTCTTGTCAGTTTGAACTGGTGCATAGACTAGGAAAGGTCGTTGACCTCTCGCATCCAAAATGAGGCTTTGCGACCCGTAGGACCAACCTTTGTCCTCTCTGAGATTCATGTTGATCCTCGACGTAAACGATCCACCAACAACAGTATTCATTGTCGAGATCGCTAGGTCATTTTTGTCAGATTTCGGAGGTGCCACGTGGCCGGCAAAAATAATCGATTGCTGGGCTCCTGGCTTATCCATTATATAGACTGTCTCTGGAGTTCGTTGAACCGTGTTGATCTTTTTGGTTGGTACATTGCCTTTTTTCCAGTCTTTGAATCTGCCCTCAAGTTTCTCCAAAAGCTGCTCCATCGTAATGTCTCCTGCCGCAACTACCGTAGCATTATTTGGTTTGAACCAGGTAGTGGTAAACTTGACCAGGTCGCTTCTTGAAATCGATTCGACAGATTGTTCGGTTCCACTGCCTGTAAATTCGATACCGTAAGAATGGTCATCCCCATAGATCAATTTAGGGTAAACACGAAGAGCCATTTGGACCGGACTTGATTTTTCTCTCTGTATTTGCGCCTTTCGCTCCTGCTTGAGTCTATTGAGCTCGTTCTGGGGAAAGTTGGCATTGAGTATAACGTCTTTCCACAAGTCCATCGAGGCGTCTAAGTTTTCCGTCAGGGCTGAGAGGCCGACAAAAGAAATGTCGAGATCAGAACCTGTAGAAACATTAGCTCCAAGAAGAGACTCTTGCTCACTAATTTCGAGAGAGTTCAAATTGTCCGTTCCCTCGTCCATCATGTTCATCACCATGCTCGCTAGTCCTGCCTTACCACCTTTGTCTGCTGAGTAGCCTGCATCAAAAAGCATGTCGACTTCTACAAGAGGGGTAGAATGCCTTTCAGCGAGCACGACTTCAATGCCATTGCTTAGAGTAGCTCTTTGCAGTGTCGGAAACTCCACCGTTGGTTCGGCTCCTCCTTCCGGAATCGAAGTCCTGTCTGCTTTCTCTGTACTTGCTGTGTATTCTGGGAAGGGATGGATTTCCAATATAAATTGTCCATCAGACAACCACTCTCTAGCCACCATCTGGAGATCGGTGGCAGTGACACTTTGCACTCGGTCAATTTGTCTCTTAAAGGCATCTGGTGAGCCGAGATAAACTTCATTAGCTGCTAGCACATCTGACTTTCCGCCAAATCCTCCAATTCTCTCAACACCCCTGATGAAACCTGAGACGAACTGAGACCTGATTCGGACCATTTCATCTTCTGTTGGACCGTTAGCAATGAACCTCGCCAACTCCTCGTCTACAGCCTTTTCAACTTTTGACAACTCGACTCCTGGATTTGCCGTCGCCATGATTATGACCTGTGACGCAATCTCTTGAGGTGAGATAAAGGCACTTGCGTTTGATGCAATTTGGTCCTCATAAACTAGCCTCTTATAAAGCCGTGAATTTTTACCGGAAGAAAGAATGTCGGTCACTAAATCTAGATCGTAACGAGCCTGCGTCCCTTCTTCTGGCACGTTCCAAACCTTGTAGATTCGAGACTGCGGAACGCGATCTTCCATGGTCATTCGATGGGTGCCCTTTCTTTTTGCAATCCAAGCATCGTGCTTAGCAATCGGTGGGCCTGACTGGATATCGCCAAAATACTTTTCTACTTTTGCTTTTGCTGTCTGGGGATCGATATCGCCTGCGATAACTACAACGGCGTTAGCAGCTCCGTAATAAGTCTCAAACCATTCGTTTACGTCCTCCAAAGAAGCAGCATTCAAATCATCCATGCTGCCGATTACTGACCATGAGTAAGGATGACCTTCCGGCCATGTATTCTCAGAAATAATATTGTAAGCTTGACCATAAGGTTGATTTTCGCCCTGTCTCTTTTCATTCTGGACGACACCTCGTTGCTCGTCCAGCTTCTCTTGATCGATAGCTCCAAGAAGATGACCCATTCGATCTGACTCCATCCAAAGAGCAGCGTCAAGCTGGTTCTTTGGTACATTTTGGAAATAGTTCGTTCTATCCTCATTGGTCGTACCGTTCAGATCGGTAGATCCAATTCTCTCCATGACTTGAAAATAGTCGTCGTCATTATTTTCACTTCCATTGAACATGAGGTGCTCAAATAGATGGGCAAAACCAGTCTTGCCAATCTTCTCATTCTTGGATCCAACGTGGTACCAAATATTGACAGCAACGATCGGAGCTTTGTTGTCCTCATGAACAACAAGAGTCAGGCCATTGTCAAGGACAAATTTCTCGTAAGGGATGTCTATGACATCTTTTTTCTCCGGAATCTTGACTTCATTTATCTCTTGGGCAAAAAGACTACCATCAGCGATTACCATCAATAAGATAAACGTCAAGACATTGCGCACTTGTAGCATGTTGGATTTTTTGTGTTGTTAGACGAAATGCTTAGACCATTTATAACGGTAAAACGGAGCTAACTGTTGCACTTTCGTCTGAATCCGGGATCCTTCAGAAAATCGTCTGAGCAATATCAAGGTTCGTGCCCTAGTCTGGCTCTACTTTAGTTTAAATTGCAGTGGAATCATCATCTGCACATCTACTAGCTCGTCTTTGATCTTGCCCGGCCTGAATGTCGCTTTCTCGATAACACGAAGTGCCTCTTCGTCACAGCCAAAGCCGATTCCTTCAACCACTTGGGCGTCGCGTACCTTCCCCTCTCTGTTCACAACGAACTGAATTAATACTCGCCCTTCGATATTTTCTTCTTTTGCCTCCTTCGGATAGCTAAGTTCATCAATGATATAGTCTACACCACCTACAATAGTCGGGATTTCGTCTACCTCGCTTGATGGCTTCACTAGTAAATCCGAACCTTGACCACCAATACAAGAAGACAAAAGCACAACGCAGAGAAGAATTGCGACGTCGAAAACGCGTACTAAAGTCCTGTTGTTTACTGAACGCTTCATTTTCGATATCATGTATTCAGTCCTTGCACTTATTAAACACTTCGCAAAACATAAGAATTGATGTCTTTAAATAGACGAAGCTTTGTTCAAACAGTTGCTCTTGGATCCGCTGTTTGAACTCTTGAATGCCAGAAGGACATCAAACAGACCAAAGAACGAAAGGAATAACTCGGGCACTCCATTATTATTAATAGCTCATGAATAGAAAAAAAGAACTCTCCCATCAGAATGCGTTTGCATTGATCGAACTGGTCAAGAAGGCGGCTGAGCAGCGAAAAGTTGGTTTCGCGACAGCCGTGGTTGACACTCACGGCGAACTCTTGGCATTTCTTCGAATTGACGGCTGTCCACTTCCTTCAATAAATAACGCGATAAACAAAGCATTTACTGCAGCGAGAGAGCAGACCGAGTCAGCCAATATTGGACGTGCCTCTATTGAAGACCCCTTTCCGATCACAAATTTCGGCGATCTCAGATATACTGGTTGGGGTGGTGGAATACCTATTAGAAACGGAGAAGAAGTGGTTGGAGCTCTAGGTGTAAGCGGACTTCCTGAGGCAGAAGATATCGAGATTGCCAGATCGGTAATCGCTCAATTTGAAAAGTCGACACAACAAATATCCGACTAGATTTCTATTGATCGCCCTCTTCGACTAGTTCGGGAAAGAGATCAGTCTGTAGATAAACAACATAGTCGATTTCATCTAATGACTCGAGTTTTGAAACGGCTTCTTCCTCGCCTCCTTCCTTGACTTTGATTGAAATGTCCCGAGTTGAGCTGGAGACACTCTTGACATTAAACTCCTTGAATTTGCCCGCAATTGACCGAGCCACTGACGGCGAGACATCGCCGCGGAATCGTATGGCCACTAAAACGCCAGGCATGTATTTAATACTTACATCACCAAGGCCAGGTGTACTTGGAGGGCGTAATTTGTTTTGATTAAAATCGACAATTTTCTCATGACTCAAAACCTTCCGAGCTTCAGACTCGGTGAGGAGATCATGACTCTCTCCAAATACCATTACACCACTAAAATCCACCGAGACGATTTCATAGCCAAGCTCTTCAACTAAAGTCGCAGCTTCGTCCTTCGTAACGCCTGGAGAGAAGTGGACTGCCAAATTTGCACCACTTTGATCGATTTCTAGAAGAGACATATCGAGAGGTATGTCCTGGGCAAAACTTGCAGTTGAGGTCAGAAGAAAAAAGGAGAAAACGTTGAAGTAATGCATTGACGTTATGAGTCTTAGACATCGTGTCTAACTAGCTCACTTTCAAACGCTCTATTTGATTCCTAAAGCATTCAAGCGGAAGCACGCTGTCAGCGTTAAACTATTACGCATCTAGATCAATACTTCAAAACTCGTTGAGCAGATTCAATAATATCCTTGACATCTGGTAGCGCCGCATACTCCAAATTAGCTGCAAAGGGTACGGGCGTATATTTCGCTGCGACCCTCTTAATCGGTGCATCAAGAGATGAAAATCCATGCTCTGAGATTTGGGCTGCAATCTCACCTCCAAGTCCAAGAAATTCCTGATCTTCATGGACAATCAAGACTTTTCCTGTCTTTCTCACAGAGGCAAGAACCGTATCCATGTCTAAAGGCACCAAGCTTCGCAAATCTATGATCTCAACTGAATAACCGGCTTTGGTGAGTTCTCTCGAGGCCTCTACACATTTATGAACCATTGCTCCATACGTGATGATAGATATTTCCTCACCACGTTGAACTAGCTTCGCAACGCCAAACGGTACTAAGTAGTCCTCGTTAGGCTCGGGCGATCTAGCAACAGGTTGTCGATACAACCATTTGTGCTCAAGGAAAAGAACGGGATCCTCGCTCCGAATTGCTGTCTTAAGAAGACCTTTTGCATCTGCTGCCGTTGCGGGCATAACGATTACAAAACCTGGTGTGTGACCAAACATCGCCTCGATATTCTGAGAATGATATGGTCCGCCATGAATGTACCCTCCGATAGGCACCCTAATAACCATGGGACAGGCCCAATCGTTGTTAGCTCTGTACCTGTAGTTTGAAACAACATTTCTTAATTGCTGCATAGCAGGCCAGATATAGTCTCCAAACTGAATTTCTATGACCGGCTTGTATCCGGTGATCGACAGACCAACTGCTGTTCCCACAACCGAATTTTCTGCGAGTGGGGAGTTGAAACACCTTTCTTTTCCGAATTCCTTCGTCAATCCGCGTGTCGCCGTAAAAACACCGCCCTTCTCACCCGCAACATCTTCACCGTAGACAAGAATATTGGGATTTCTCTTCATCTCTTCGTGAAGAGCATGATTGATAGCATCGACCATTACTGCCGGTTCACCTGATGGCTCACTTGACTCATATTCCAAACCCAAGTCGCCCTCGAAATACACGTGTTTTGAAAGCGATGAAGGCGAGGGATCCTCCTGAGATTCGACCCAAGAAGCTATATTATTTACTTGATCCTTTACCTCTAGCCGAATTGAATCAAGCTCTTCGACGTTCGTCATTCCGGCATCAATGAGTCGCATCTCCAATCTTGTAATCGGGTCGAGTTGTCTCATGGCTAGAAGATCGGCCTCACTTCTATACTTCGCATGACTGTCGGACGAACTGTGAGGAAGCAGACGAACGACCTCGGAGACGATCACCACCGGGCCTTCTCCCTTTCTCAAACGTTTTATAACCACTTTCGATACAGATGCCATTTGCAAAAAGTCAGTCCCATCCACATGGCATGTGGCCATGGAATCATAGCGTGGAAGGCCTTTATAAATTGAACCTCCAGCCGTCTGTTCATCCCTATGAACAGAAATTGCATAGTGATTGTCTTGGACGTGAAATAAGACTGGTAGTTGGTCTTTTGCTGCCCAGTTTAATGACTCGGCAAAGGATCCCTGCGAAGTCGATCCTTCTCCTCCCGACACGTAGACGAAGGAATCTAATCCTTGCCTTTTTATACCCATTCCTGCACCAACTGCTGGCAGGAACTGTGCCCCAACAGCTGAGCAAGCCAACATGATCTTCAACTCTTTACTCGAAAAGTGCTCCGGCATTTGCCGTCCGCCGGAGTTTGGATCTCCCGCTTTGGCGAAATGCGCCAAGAGAACATCTTTGGGTTGCAATCCGAGAGTAAGGCAATAAGCCATATCTCGATAGTAAGGATGTGTCCAGTCGTAGCCGGGCTTCGCATTCATCGCGATACCGACCTGTGCAGCTTCGTGACCCGAGTTTCCAATATGAAAGAAGCCTTTCCCCTGCTTAATGAGATTGAGCATCTTATTATCCAGCTGGCGAGCGATAATCATAGTTCGTAACGAGGACATCAACACGTCCTTGCCAATCTGGGCTGGTTCGAGCAAAGGAACGTCCAGATCACCTTCGTAAGTCAGTTCTGCAGTCTCCTTCAGTTCATTGGGTGATAACTGAGTTACGGTATCTTTAAGTAGTTCGAGTTCCATTCAATTAGGTTTGCAGTCAACTACATAGCCGCTCTCTGGATCGACGATGTCTCTTCATCCTTCCAAAATAGGTGTTTTTCTGGAAGCGCTTTCTGACCTCTTTGTGAAGAAATGGGATCGATCGAAAGCTGTATAAATGCAACGCTCTTCTATTCGAATAGCTCCTGCTTGCATCCCACGCATTTGCCGTTTTACGCGAAATCAGGCTTGCTCTGAGCCATCTCCTTCTAACACAGACTGCGGTTCTTCACCACTTAGCTTGGGTAAGTAAAAACTGAGGAAAAGAAGTAAGGCTCCAAAACCCAGGAAGAGAATTATTCTCCAAATGGCATCGAGTTGGGCGAGATCAACCAACAACAACTTGGCAACGACAAGCAGCAAAGTGGCCATTCCAGCAATTCTAACCTTTTTCGACCTTTTTACTAGGCCCCAAATTATCAGTGAAATAGAATAGATACCCCAAGCAATGCTGACGTAAGCCTGTCCTCCGTCTAAAGAACCAAGTTCCCTCGCTAGCCATGCAAGAACCGCGACATGAGCCACCCAGCGAAGAATCCATCGAATCGGAAAAACGAGACGAAATGAACTGAAGATCAAACACGCAATTGCTAGCAAATAACAAAAGGACGGCACATTGACTATTGCCGGTTGATTCGGCGCGTCCATAAATCGCCCGATGAGATCGAGAGATAAGACAATGCTGAAAACGAAGCTTGCGATTTCAAGGTGGCTCTCCTCAAATCGCTTTGCTAGATAGAGCAAGGCGATGCTTGCTGCAGCGATTCCAAGACTCGTGAAATGCAATCTGTCGTCAAAAACCCAAGCACCACCAAGACAGATCAAAACAAGGGCTGAAATCACATGATTGTTACCCAGCTTCTTGTCCCGACTTCTTATCCACAATCCAAAAACAAAAAACAGCGCTCCGACAATTATAGGAACGTAGCCCCAATTGAAATTAGTCCAGAAGGACGAGGGCATTGTGACACCGATGAGCCCAGTGGCAATCAGTGGAACAGCATAGATATAAAAATGAGATTGATTCCGACTATATCGGTTCTTGAGGCTAGGCCAAAACCCACCTGATCCTTTGACAATCTGCCAGGGTGCACGAATTTCCCGCCAAACCGGTGTCTGCCAGAGGATGAGTCCTACCAATAAGATAGCACAACAAATTAACCAATCTTCATTGCGGCCTGATGCATTCGTAATCGCGATACCCAATACGGAAAATCCCCCAATACTCGCGACGCTAAGTAAAGAAGTCCAACCCTTTATCAAATATACTGAGGCAGAAAAGGAAACGATTAGTGAAACATAAGCTAGGAATAGAAGAAGATTACCATCTGGTGTGTGGAGTAAAAAGGGTGTTGCCAGTCCGCCCACTACCGCGATGAGCGACGTTGTCCACTCATCCAAATAAATAGAGAGATAGAATGCAAGCAAGGTCGTGGCGAGCATGGCCCCAAAAGCAAGGCTGTGAGGTACGAGGTCGAAAAGTTGAAAGGCCGAAAATATGCTGATATAGAGAGCTGCAATCCCACCTCCAAGAATTACACTGCCAAATGCCTTCCTACTCTGGTGAATTTGTCGTCCCCAAAAGATCAATCCTCCACCTAGGACCAATCCGAACAATACGCGAATGGATGGCGTGATCCATCCCCTGTCCACAGCAAGTTTGAAGAGAAAGACAAGGCCAAGAAGCAGCAGTCCAATTCCTATTTTGTTGAGCCAATTTTCGCCAAGCTCTATTCTCTCCCACAATTCCTTTTTCGGCTCAGATTCTTCTAATGGGTATTCAATTCTTGACCTCTCACCAGAAATCTCCCTTGCAATAGACGTCGGCTCTGGCGATTTCATCTCTCCTCGATCGAGTCTGCCAATCACTTCATCTAGCTTGGATTCGAGCTGAGCAACCCGTCCTTCAAGATCTTCTAAGTGGCTATTTTCCATCGTTAGTCTATTTGAGAATAAATAGAATCAAGACTTCAAGGGAAGACTAAACCAAAACTTAGTCCCTTCTCCAGTGCGGCTTTCGACATTCACGGCCTCACCATGCGCGTGCAATATTTGTTTTACTATGCTCAAACCTAAGCCAGATCCGCCACTTTTCCTCGCCCTCGCCGGATCGACTCTATAGAAACGATCAAAAATCCTCTCAAGATGTTCCGCTGAAATTCCGAGACCGGTATCACTGATCTGTGTGACCAATTTGTTATTGTCGACGCTTAATTTCGTCCTTATTTGTCCATGATCGGAATAAGCGATGGCATTTTCGATCAGATTGGTAACGACCTGCCGTATCCTATTTCGATCGGCCTTAACTACCAAGTCTCTCGACCCCTCCAATATCAATTCTATATTTTTATCCGTTGCATTATCGTTTAGAGTTTCAAGCACCTCTTCGCACATCTCGACCATCTTGAAATCTTCTAAATGCAAAACGTCCTTCCTGTACTCCAGTTTGGCGATTTCTACAAGATCGCCAAAAAGCGTATTGAGTCTCTCAAGATTGGCTATACCTTTGTCTGAATAGCGGAGACGCAGCTCGGCCGGAAGTGTAGGGGAAGCCAATGCTTCGAGATAGCCTGAAACTGCGAAAATCGGATTCCGAACTTCGTGTGAGACATTTCCCAAGAACTCATTCTGGATGCTAATGAGGCGCTGAAGCTTCGTTATATCGCTTTGAAGACGAACGGCCATTCCATTTAGAGAGGCTGAAAGATCTTGAAATTCAGCAGCTCTTGTATCGACTTTCAAGGGCTGATCATAGTGCCCGTCGTAAATCCTTTGGGCAGTCTCGGACAGAGACCGAAGGGGTTCAGTAACACGCTGCGCAGCTATCCATGCACCAATAAGAGCGAGAAGTAAAGCAAAAGCCATACTACCAAGTAAAGTTAGGAGCATGCGCCGAAAAAGCTGCTCTAACGTATCGACCTTTCCAACTCTCAGAAATCTAGAATCGGATCCACTTATTTTCCATGCAGCATAGAGGTAGGGTACACCTTCTGCATTGAACCATTGTTCAACAATGCGATTAGGACTCCCCAACAAGTCAGAAATCTTTGGGGGAGCTGATTCTGCCAAACCGGCATCAAAAGGATTTCTTCCTTTCAAGTCAATGATGGCATTTTCTCCCTCAAATATGGAGATATGGAGATCGGATATTCCCCCAAGTGTTCGAGCCAGCCTTCTTTGCTCCTCAAGACTCGATGTAGAGTCAAAAAGAATGGAAATTCTCTCGACTTGTTCAAGAATGCCAATGCGCCCCTCAGCCATAAAATTTCCTCTGAGCGCGATTATTGCGTACCCCGCTACTAAGAGAACGGCCATCCCCACGAAAAGGGCAAAGGTCGAAATCATCCAGAACTGAACAGGAGCCCTTCTGGGAAATTGAAAATTACGTCGGTCTCCTTCTGTCAAAGCATTTACTCGTCAGAAGACTAGTGTTGCCAGGAAGGGGCTAAGCGTCGTTCCCGTCTGACTCTTCTACGAATCGATAACCAACTCCACGAACAGTCTGTATGTGCTGCGCGAAGGAACCAAGTTTTTCTCGAAGATTCTTGATGTGTGCATCCACGGTCCGCTCTGTCACCATCATCGCATCTTTCCAGATAGTCTCTAGCAATTGCTGACGAGTGAAAGCTTTTCTCGGATGTCTAACCAAATAGCACATTAGCATGAATTCAGTATAAGTCAGTCCAAGATCAGAATCACCAAGGGTTGCTCTGAACTCATCTACATAGATTGTCAAATTGTCAATGACAATTGTCCGACTCTCCTCGACACCAGACCTCCTTAGAACCGCCTTAACGTGCGCCACAAGAACTTGTGGAGACACAGGCTTAGTCAGATAGTCATCCGCTCCAAGCATCAAACCTTTGATCTGATCTGATTCTTCTACTTTTGCCGTTAGAAAGATCACTGGAATAGTCTCTGTTTCTACCCTCGACCGAAGTCTTCGGCAAATTTCTAGACCATCTACATGGGGAAGCATGATATCGAGAACGATGAGATTGATCTCTGGAGTTGCTTTCCTGAGTGCTTCTTCGCCATCAAAAGCAGTAATTACATTATAGCCTTCGTCTTTCAAGAAGTGACTAATGACTTCTACTACATCTTCCTCGTCATCGACGACTAGGATTGTGATATCGGAAGGGTTTGAAGTAACCATTTATAGTGTACGTTTTTCTCTCTCTTGTTAGATAGTGTCCTGAGCAGATTGAATAGAGTGGGGACCAAAACTTGCCTTTGTAGGAGGCAGATCCAGACAATTCAACGTGCTCCGAATATACAACTTTGGAAGAAGAAATCTTCTTTTAATAGGCTTTAGTCTTCGGTTATAAACATCTTTTTTACTCGGCTAGAAATGCCAGTAATCAACTCATACGGAATAGAAGCATCAATCTTCGAGAGTTCGTCCGCAGACGGACCGCCTTTTCCGAACAAAATCACTCGATCTCCAATCTCGATATCCTCGATTTCATTCCCAATGTCAACCATAATCATATCCATACAGACAACACCCACAACAGGGTATAGTCTTTTTCCAATGCGAACCTGTGCCCAATTGGAGTAGCTGCGAGGATAGCCGTCCGCGTATCCAATTGCAACCGTTGCAATATTCGTTTCGGTAGGACTGAACCAAGTTCGTCCGTAGGATACTGTCTCCCCTGCTTTCACCCTCCTTGTCGCAATAATTCTTGAGCTAAGAGTCATTACAGGCTCTAGCTCGATCTCAGAATATTCACTCGGGACTCCATATCCGAAAAGACCAATCCCCAGTCTCATCATCGCCCTATTTCCTAGCTCACTTCCGAGTCGCATAGCTCCGGCGGTGTTGGCAATATGTACAAACTGAAAATCAGACCGGTGACCTTCCAAAACACCTTGGAAAATATCATGCTGCATATCCGTGAACTCAGCGTCTTCATCGGCGGACGTAAAATGAGACATCACACCAGTCAACTCATGTCTTGTCTTTCTAAGCTCGTTGATTGTTTTCGAGAATAGGTCAGGAGAAATGCCAAGCCTAGACATTCCTGTATCGATCTGAACATGGAGGTCTAGCTTTTTTCTAAAACCACAGATAGCTTCGATGAGATGGGTACTTCCCAAACAAAGATCGAGGTCGTATTCGTGATAGATCCGAAGATGACACTCAAGTGGGGAAGCAAGGACAAGGACCTTTTTACTCAGTCCCAATTTTCTTAGTTGTATTCCTTCGTCTAGCGTTGCGACTCCAAAGTATTCAACACCGAGTTTCACCAACACCTTTACTATCTCTTCAACGCCATGCCCATAGGCATTTGCTTTTACAATCGCCATTGGCGTGACCTGAGGAGCCACACTCTTCAAAGCCTCAAGATTTCGACCCAGAGAGGCCAGGCTGATCTCAGCTACAGACAGAGAATATTCGGGATAAATGATCGACAAAACTAGTCCATCAATGAAGCTAGGTACTCCTCTCCTCGACCTTTGATTTTATCGTCCCAATGCTGCATCCACTCGGCTCCATGCTCAATAAAGCTATCCCAATCCAAATCCATCGGAACGAAGTTCGTCGTTGTCATCCATTCAGGAATTTCAGAACTGTCAATGTCTGTTCTTGCTGGGATCCGATGAAAATTTTGGGCTTGATAAACAATCGCCTCCTTGCTGGAAACGAATTCGTAGAATTCCTTAGCTAGGTCCAAATTTGGACCGCCTTTGACTAGTGCAAGTCCTTCCGTGAGAACCGGAGTGCCTTCTTCGGGAATAGAATAGCTAAAAGGATAGTTGTTGTCCCTAGCTTGCAAATCTGTATCTGGCATATTCCAGAGCGTGATGTCGCCCTCACGCCTTGCTACTTTGATATAAAGCTGTGAAGGATTTGCAGCATATGTCTTCGTATTCATATCCAATCTCGCTAACCATTTATATCCTTCCTGGACACTTTCTTGTCTCATGATCATCGCGCAGAAAATCGTCCGCATCGTTCCTGAGGCCAAGGGATATCGGATTATTATCCGATCCCTCCATTTCGGGTCTAGCAAATCATCCCAGGTGGATGGAAGTTCTGAATCCTTTACCGTCTCATTATTATAGGTAATAACCTCAGGTGTTAAGTAAACACCATACCAATCATTTTGTGGATGTCGATAACTTGTATCGATTGCGTCCGACCAAGATGGTTTGTATGGCTCGAGGAGTCCCTCCCTTGATGCGCGATCAAAATCTACATTTGGTCCTCCCCACCAGATACTGGCTTGTGGCCTATTCCGCTCCGTGCTCACCCGATCGAAGACTTCCTGTGATCCCATATCTAGCCACTGAATCTCAACATCCGGTCTGAGTTTTTCGAATTCCGTCTTGTAGTGACCTAGCAATTCTTTGCCATGGGGAGTGTAAACCAAAACGCTCTTTCTGGCTGGCCCGTTACCACCTCCACATGCCGAGGCAAAAAGTAGAGTTACGAGTAAGGTCGAAAGTCTGTTAGATGTCATTAATCAATCTTTTTTAGTCGAGCATACTTGAGGACTAACTTCTTTTGTCCTACCCCTTTGAAAAACACTACTGCTCTAGTTTTGTCCCCGTCTGGCTCAACGGACAACACTTTTCCTTGACCAAACAAGTGATGCTTCACACGAACCCCGGCAACGATTTCTGACATCGATGAACCAGGTTCTCTGTTTCCACCGGTATTGATTTTTCCACCCGTACTTCCAGTGAAAGATCGATTGTAGTTTGTCTTCTGCTTTAACCCTGTCTTCCTGCCAGTCGAACTTCCCCCGGTTATGCGACCAGAGTTCGCTGAACTATAGCCCTTCTCGTAGGGACGACCAATTTCGGAGATCATGACCTTAGGATCCATGTCGTCCATAAATTGACTTACTTCACTTTCTACGTATTCTCCATACCTAAATCTGGACAAAGCGTAACTGAGAAAAAGCTGCTTCCTAGCTCTTGTTATTCCGACGTAGAGGAGCCTTCTCTCCTCCTCCAATTCGGACTGTGTTTTCGTGACAGAGGCCAAGGGAAATAAGCCATCTTCGAGTCCGCAAAGAAATACGACATCAAACTCAAGTCCCTTCGACGCATGCAGAGTCATTAGACTAACCCGATCTCTGTTGTTCGACTTCTTATCCTGATCCGTCAGCAAAGAAACTTCCTGCAAAAAATCAGCTAAAGTTGCCTCTGGATTCTGCGAGCTGTACTCAGCAATACCACTAATCAGTTCTTGGACATTTTCCCATCTATTGAGACTCTCAATCGTGTTTTCCTGACGCAGTAACTTAAGGATACCAGACTCCCTTACAACCTCTCTAGCCAATTCATCAGCAGGCAAGGAATACACCTTCTCACCAAACTGTAATATCAATTGTCTGAAGGCGAAGACAGCTTTCGTAGCACGTCCATCTAACTGGACACTTTCTAGATCCAATACAGACTGCCACATCGATTGATCTTTGCGGCTGGAATACTCACGAATGCGTTGAATCGTTTTGTTTCCGATTCCTCGGACCGGGTAATTTATAATACGGTTGAGACTCTGCTCGTCGGCAGGATTAACGAGCACTTTCAAATAGGCTAAAGCGTCCTTGATCTCCTTCCGCTGGTAGAAATTGACACCACCAATGATTACGTATGGAATGGAAGCCCTTCGAAGAGAATCTTCCAAGGCCCTACTTTGAGCATTGGTCCGGTATAGAATCGAGAACTCTCCGTAAGGTATGCCTTGACGAACATTGAGATCTCTGACATATCGTTCAATCTTCATTCCCTCGTCTCGCTCTGAGCGAGCTTCAAGGACAACTACTTTCTCTCCCTCTTCATTATCAGTCCAAAGCTTCTTTTTAATTTGGCCCTGGTTGACTTTGATCACAGAGTCAGCCAATTGAAGGATGTTTTTTGTCGAACGATAATTCTGCTCTAGTCGAACAGTTTTCACTGCGGGATAGTCTTTTTTAAAGTCCAAGATATTCCGAATATCAGCCCCTCGGAAGGCATAAATGGACTGAGCATCATCCCCAACGACGCATAAGTTCTTCTCTTTTGCTGCCAACATATTGGCCAGTTTGTACTGTGCCTTGTTTGTATCCTGGTACTCATCTATATGAATAAATCGCCATCGACGCTGATACTTCGCAAGTATCTCTGGATTCTGCTCAAGAAGCTGTATTGGCTTGATCAATAGGTCATCAAAGTCCATGGCATTGGATCGCTTCAATGAATTTTCGTATGGACGATATATCTTAGCCGCCTGAATTTCTTGCAGACTTGAGCTGCTGTTCTCAAACTGTGATGGGGAGAGCAAATTGTTCTTTGCTTTCGATATGGCATTCTTAATGGCGCGTGGCTTGACCTGACTATCTCCAATTCCGTATTGTGCCATGAGCGACTTTACAACACGTTCGGAATCATCAGAGTCATAAATCGTATAGTTCTTGGTGTAGCCGATTGCTTCCGCTTCTATTCGAAGCAGACGTGCGAAAACAGAGTGGAAGGTCCCCATCCAAATTCCGCGAGCTGCATCTTCTCCTACCAATTCAATGATTCGGTTCTGCATCTCGCGCGCAGCTTTGTTCGTGAATGTGAGGGATAATATCTGATAGGCCTGACACGTTTTGGTGGCAAGTAAATTTGCGACGCGATAGGTCAAGGTTCGCGTTTTGCCAGAGCCCGCTCCAGCAATAATCATGAGAGGACCATGAAGCGTTTTTGCCGCTTCTTGCTGGGATGGATTTAGACCGTCAAGTAAGAGCTTATTAGTTTTCAGCTCATTTTTGTCTGCGGGAAAATCTAGAACGAATTCTTTCAAGCTAACAGGATTCTGGATGCGGTATTCTGGACACTAGAAGCTCAATTCTCGGTTTCTATTTTCACGAACTAATTTATCGAATATAGCATCGATCTTAATGATCCTTTGGGCAGATTAAGAGAATGTTGAAGTACTAGATTACAGGTTAACGATCATACAGGGAATGTCTTTGCACCATCAAGCTATAAAGACACCAATCTGTTAAAAGCATAAGATTCCGGGCACTGTTCATCCCTCCACTTTAAGTACTTTGGCCTGATGGAAGTTGGCCTCTGCGGCCCCATTGATTTGCATCACAAGTCTTGCATATCCGTCGTAAAGATCAAATGAACTAGCATCGACCTCAGAGATGGCCACTGACAATGAGATTTTATCACTCAACTCGATCAACTCCAGGTTTTCTCTTAGCTTCGTCTCGACGCCATTCAGCCTGTCTGTTAGATCAAAAACCAACATTTCCTCCAGAGTAGCCCTCACCTCATCTCTAACGAACCAATCTGCCAGTTTTTCAATGGCGTTGCTAGACAGAACATCAAACTGAACCGAGTCTAGAACGATGCTTTGATTTTCAATCCGGGGTTCTCCTGTCACATAGAAACTGCCTTCCAAGTCGGCCGCATTGCCCGGAAAATCTGCGGCATAATTAACTTTCGCCACCAACTTCTCGTCGCTGGGATAAATCTCAATTTCTTTCGCACTCAACGAGACCTTTTCACTTACCAGCATCTTTTTCCCAACGATGCGATCTTTCGCAAGATTACTAAGAGCGGCATAACTGACGTTCAATGGAAATACAAAGGAAAAATCATTTCCTGGATCTGAATACTCCTTCAAACTGGGAATCTCGTCTCGTCTTCCCATGGAAGGTTCGTCCTCAAGAAATGTCGTGACGAAACCAGTTGCTCCAAGTCCAAATACAAGAGTGTCTTGCTTGGATTGCATGGGGCTGTAATATGCAGAGTCAGGTTGAATCGCGAGCCAGATAGCCGGCGAGCTGTAAATTTTAAAGGGTTCAGCAATGTTGACCCAAAGGGAGTCGGCCTTTGATCTAAGATCGAGCTTCTTCTCAATAGCTCGATCAATTTTGGGAAAACTAGCTCGTAGTTGATCACCGATCTCTCTGCCACTCATTTCAGCAAGGTTGAGCTTGATTCCAAGTATTCCGATTTCAGGCGTCTTTTTCCATTCGAAACTCCCACTCGTTTTCGATGAGACTTGCCACGTACTATCCAATTCAATCCGTGTATCGAGATTAACATTGTATAACATGTCGAATTCTCTCTTGAGCTTGAGAGGCCCACGGACTACGCCGAATGTCTCAACCGGAATTGTGGTAAGAACTACATCATTCTGAGCTCTCATGAAGAGGCTTCCTATTGGCTGGACGGTAATGTCGGTCCTTCCGCTGAATATGCCTTTTTTGACACGCCTGTTCTTTATTTCATATTCCCAGGACAAGACAGATGGCCTAATCGACTCCTTAAGTTCGCTTAAAGGAATTGAGATTGGGAGGTGAAGTTTAAGACGCAACCTTTCGCTCTCGCTCGCTTTCCTTGCCCTATACGGAGGTGCATTTTCATCCTTGACCTTCGAACCACATCCTGAAACAAAGACCAAGGACAACAACACAACTAGCCAGAGAGGTCCAATTTTGTTCACTTTTGCGTAGAGTAGGTGTGTTGAGATCGGGTTGTAATAAAACCAAGTCAGGGACACAAAGCTATTGCTGTTGAAGTTTGATCTGATAGCTTTGAATCGATTTTATACTTTTGTTAGGATCAAGTTATAGAATTGTGAACCTAAACAACTTGTCCTGGCCTAATTTAGAACTATGAACAACAAAATTGTAGTTATTCTTGCGGTCTCTGGGATTCTGGCATTTTGGATTCAACCAGTAAATGCTCAATGGGCCCGAGGAAAGGACAAGATTTACACTTCTGCGGCCGTCGGCTTAGCAACAGCAGACCAAGGATTCGATGCCCGCGGAAATACGGGCGTTCTTGGAGAGGCGGATATTCCAGAGGACTTCACGGACAGAGCCCTTTATCTCTATCTCGAATATGGACTTACGGATGACCTGACTATCATCGCTTCAACATTTGCAAAATCGATGACGGTCGGCAGCCTAATTGGGAGCTATTCAACAACTGGTCTCTCCGACATAACTACCACTCTACGATATACCATACCTATTCGAGGCGCCTTGAAGGTCTCTCCAGAAATAGGCTTAAAGCTACCAACAGGCTATGATGAAAACGCGGCTCCTCCTCTCGGATCGGGCAAATTCGATTCACGTATTGGCAGTTCGTTCGGGCTCTCCTTGGATCCGGTAATTCCGGGATACATCGGAGCAAGCTTTGGATTCAGTTTTAAAGGTGGACCAATAAGCAACGAAACCTACGGGCACTTAGAAGCTGGGCTGCGCCCTATTGAGAAGCTGTTTCTGAGAAGCCGACTCGACTTCATCAATTCGACAAGCAACTCTGGATCCGAGAATAACTCTCAACTAGGATTGGTTCTGGAGCAGGCATATTATACAGCTGGACCGGGTGTCACCTTCATTTTGAACGAGCAGATCCAAATCAACGCTGATCTCCGATGGACGGTGGCCGGCAGGACAACAGCTAAATTGAGTAGTGGAATCATCGGTATCGCATTTACTCGCTAGCTGAAGTTAGAACTAGAATTGTCTTGGTCATTAAACCCCAAGGCACTCTTCGCTATTTGATCAAAATCGTATTCGGGTTCGCCGCAACCCATCCGAACCAGAATGCAACTTGGCCCCCAATTCGACTTAAGCTGCCCTTAGAGCTTGAAAGTCGACTTTCAGAAAGCACCCAACTGATGCCAGTTTCGTCAACTAACAGATTCCCTCTGTCCCAACTTTCCATCTGTTGACCCCTAAGTTCATAAGCTCTGACTCCGCCGGATCTATCTGTTAGAACTATGACATTTCGACCATTAAATTCTGTTTGATACAGAGGGTTTTTCGTCAAGAAATCGAGATGTAGTGCCAGAGAGTTCTCCAAGGAATCTCCTTCGATTATCGTGAAAACTTCGGCTTTATTTTTTAGCCGATTGTCTTCAAAAGGTACTTGAAACATCAATTTGTCAGTGGCAAAATATTGGCGGTAAGCTGCGCCCTCTTTATAATCGCGATTGAAACCGGTGTCAAGAGATAGTACTTTTGACTCAGGATGGCGAGTTTTCCATTCTCCCCATGTCGTATTAACAACGGCGCCGCGTTCAAGCCTTATTTCCGACTCTGCCAGATTGCCGACAACGGGCTCTCCCCAGAAAGTATTCCAAAGTGAAGAGCTAGCTTTGTCATACATGAGTTTATTTGACCGATAGAGAAAACCGCTCGTACCAATCTCATGATTGATGCCCTTATTCTCAGTGAAGTAGAGAATAACAGTTCCACAGAGAGTGCAATAGACTCCGACAAGTTTCTTCCCTTGAATGGTATCAACGAACATCTCGTGCCACGCAAGAATCCTCCTAGGATAGGCCCGCGCTTCTCCATTTATCTCTATTCCAAATACGAGATGACCATCCTTTAAATAATGAGCCTCCTCTGCCTCAAACATTTTCGGGTTTCGAAGCGGTGGGATACCGTCTTGAATCACTCCGCCCCAGACAATCTCGTCCAGTCGAATTCTACTCCCTCTGGTATTGCGAAAATAGTCCGCAAATCGGGGATCAATAATCCTGTAAAGTTCAGATTTAAAAAACGCATAACTGTCATCGTACATTGGAGGCTGATTCCATAGCCATTTAGACCAATCTCCAAATGAAACCCCAAAATTCCTTTGCCCTGTTTTGTCCTCCAGGATTTTCATTAATCTGGTTTGTAGTGTTCTGTCTTCGACAAAACGAAATACCTCTACAGCCTTTGGAATAGAGGCAGATGACCAACTTTGTTCAATCCCTTTAAGTGCCTCAAGTCCTTCTTTCTCGGCTCCAGTGACGAGAATGACAAAGGGATCGGCACGAAATTCAGACTCAGTTGAGTTTACCACGAACTCCCTTCCAAGACCGGCAACCGAGTTGTCTGGCGTCTCGGGAAAACCGTATCCCAGAAATAGAAAAAGCGAAATAAGAGTGTATTTCATTACTAATAGTCAATGGTCTCTGCCTTTGTGTTAACAAAAGCACTAATTCGTTTCAGATATTCAACTTCCTCAGTTTCCGAGCATCATTACCATATAAGGTTCTAATTCGTATCTTAATCGTCACTTGTGTTAAGAGAATTGGACAGAAATCGATTATTGAAGCACAGAAGAAATCCTACCTGATTTAGTCACTTGGCTTGGGATTAATAGATATTATTCGAGGGGGCAAGAAATGATTAGTTCATTTTTACTCGGCATCTCATTACTTATCGGTCTTTCAAATACGGCCGAAGATTCGCTAACATTTTATCAGGCTACCGAGCCTGGTAGCAAGAAGCTACGGCATACTGATATCCTCCAGGACAATCAAGGTATGTTCTGGATTTCCACAAATTCACAGGGCATTCTGAGATATGACGGAGCCCGAACGCAAGCTCTTAGACATGATCCATTCTTTTTTGGAAGCTTACCCGCAAATGACATTAAGCTCCTCACGAAGTCGAGGAATAAGGGTGGTATTTGGACGGTTTCTGGGAGCTCGGGTATTAGCTATTGGGATCCTCAGAGAGAGCGATTTAGAAACTACCCTAGGGCACGGCCACGGACTGCTGGCGAACGGCATCTCGCAGTAGAAGAGGACTTCACTGGAAGAATTTGGCTGCTTTCTGACAGTGGCAATATCGATGTATTGAATCCGAAAGATGACTCGGTTTTTCGAATCAGTCATAAAAACCACCTCTCGAAATTCCTAGGCGATGCGCTTCCTACATCGATACTTGCTTTCGAAAACGAATGGATGTTGATCGGCGATAGCGAGGGGAGAAATTTCAGATACAACCTTGATTCTGGGGAATTCACTTCAATTCCTGGACCGGGGATTGAGTCAGCCGTTCTTTTTCACCACCGAGACAGATCAGGAGGAATCTGGATGGCTAGGGAAAATGGACTTTTGTATTCCTATAACAAATCGTCTCCTTCTTTTCATCCGCTTGAGATGTCAGGTGAAGTCGAAAACTGTCCAATATTAACAGACGACTTCGTCAGCGGACCAAATGGTAATTTCTGGTACAGCTCTTTCGATCTTGAAAATCAAAGTCGTCTCTGTGAACTGCAACCCGAAACAGCTCGGGTCCGAACAATTCAACTCGCTGGAAAATCAGGAGATCTGATAACAAAAGGAAATATTGGATCGATCGAAGTTGGAAATCATGGATCAATCTGGGTTGCGAGCGAAGCAAGCGTATGGGTAGCCGATACGAGCGAACTGACCGACATGAGAACAGAGGATTCGACTACAGGAACGGCAGCAATTTCTCAACCTGCAAAAGCTCCAACAACGATAATTACGGATTTTCTCCTCTTTGGCAAATCCATTAGGCCTGAGCAAGGTGGATATATCACGTCAGCGCCCTCGACGCTTGAGGAAATTGAGCTCCCTCATCACATGAATTCTATTGGATTCTCGTTTTCAACACTTGATTTCAGATCTCCAAAAGAAAATATCCACTATTATCGTCTTTCGCCTATACAGGATCACTGGACAAAAACGGTTGGGGTTGGTCTTTCACGAGCACAGTTTGACGCCTTACTCCCTGGAATCTATGACTTCGAAGTTCGTGGAGTTGGAACTAAGGGAATTGAGTCAACAAGTCCCGTGACTATTCGAATTATCATTCAACCATCGTGGTTTATGAGTTGGTATGCCTATGCTGCCTACCTAATTGGCTTAATGTCGCTCTTCCTTTCTATTATTTACATAAGAACTCAGCGTTTCAATCGATCTAGAAAGCGAGACCTTGTCACAATTGAGAAGCTCAAGGAGCTGGATCAGATGAAGACGACCGTTCTGACAAACATGAGCCATGAAATCAGGACACCTCTGACATCAATCATAGGATATGCCGAATTATTAGAGGATGCGAAGAACTCAGAAGTTGGTACATATGCAAAATCAATTTCATCTGGGGCAAAACGCCTGATGAGAACTCTTAATTCGCTTTTGGATCTTGCCCAGCTTCAAGGCAATCACATCGAATTAAGACCAGTATCAAACCCTCTCATAAAATCAATAATCCCAATTATTGAAGGACAGAAACCGATTGCAATTAAGAACGACGTGAAATTGAATTTTGGTCGTGACACCAACAATGAGATCTGGGCTTTGACCGATTCAATAGCACTTGAAAGAGTTCTTGATAATATTATCACCAATGCCGTTAAATTCACAAGTGGTGGTGAGGTCACGGTCGACGTTTTACATATGGATGCCTATGCAGTAGTCCGGGTCAAAGATACTGGAATTGGTATCTCAAGCGAGTTTCTCCCACATATTTTTGAACAGTTTGCCCAAGAGTCTGATGGGTTGGCAAGAAACTTCGAGGGCAATGGAGTAGGACTCTCGATCGCCAATCACCTCGTAAGACTGATGGACGGAAGAATAGAGGTCAAAAGTAAGAAAGGATTAGGCTCTACCTTTTCCGTTTATCTCCCACTGGGGTCGCCACCTCTTGGATATCACAAAAAGATCATTGACGGAGGAGAGAAAAAGAGCTCCCCCACTTTCGTGACGAAAACCGGTCATTTCCTAAGTAATTAGCTCGGCTTGATCGATCTGCGAGAGTTTGTAGATCGGTTAGAGAACCATTTTGATCTTGGAATGACCTTTGAGCCCCTCATATATACCAAGTCGCTCTGTTTCGCTCTCAACTGTGCACTCTAGCTTCGCGCTAAAGTATTTTCCTCCCGAACTTGATTTCGAAGGTCTGAATGAGAATGATCTTTGCCCAATGATTTCTTTGGCAGCGTTTTCGAGCTGAGACAGCTCCGCGCCAATCAAAGTATACGACCAAGAAGTCGGATAGTGTATTTCAGGTTCTTCTGTATTCATCTCTCTCATATATCAAATTACATCTCTGGAACTAGCAAAGATCGGGCTAGTTTTCAAGAAAATCTTTTTCGCACAATGCCAACATACGAGTACATCAGAGAAGACGGTTCAAGCTTCGAAATCATCCAAAAGATGAGCGACGAACCGCTTAATAAATGCCCCACCACCGGTCTCAAAGTTAAGAGATCAATCGGTTCAGGTGCAGGCCTCATTTTCAAGGGCAGTGGTTTCTACGAAACTGATTATGTAAGGCAATCCAATGGACCTGGAAACTCCGACCAAGAAACTAACTCAGAAGAAGCTGGCTCAAAGCAGAAGGCCAGCAAGGATACTTTGCCGACTGCGAAAAAGAAGAAGGCCAAAAGCTAAACAGGATTCCTAGAGGTGCAACTGAGTAAGGCTCTCACCCTAGAGCACGTTTCCCGTTCGCCAACGCTCGATCGCCCTAGTCCAGGCACGCTCAAAATAGGTCCTTCTAATTAAGATATAATTATTGAAGGCCGATTGATTTTCCCTGTGTCTCACTTTCTGGAAATAGATGCTCGAAAGAGGATCGTTGTCGCCATAACTATAGTGCCAAATTTCACCGTCAGGCTGTCGTTCAACCCACTGAGGAGAGCCCAAAACGACATAAATCATTCCTCGATCTGTTTTCCAACCTTCTTTGTGACTCGTGAAAAAGAGGTTGGCCTCCTCAACACGTGAATAATATCTTTTGACAAGATTCTTTGCGCGTTGCTTATTTCTAACGAGGTTTCCCCAGAATGCATCGAATCGTCTTTTCTTTTCAGCTGCCGTAGGTGTCGAAAAAATGTAAGATATTTCCTTCTCACGAGCGATATAGGTGAGAGTCTGAATCATTTGGTCGAAACTACTGAGACTGGGAAAATTGTCCGCCTTAATCGACAAATCCCTTGTTTGCGTGAGCAAATATCTATTTTCCTGCGTAGTTTTGAGTACGTTGTTTCTCAGAGCAAGAATCTCTACTCGATAATTGCCTCGCTCTAAAGGAGGCATCTTGAATTCTATCTCGACTTCCTCGCTCAAATTTGTAAGGAGTCTACTTGACACCTGGACCGTGTCTCTCTGACGATAATCAATTCCTCGATAGGCTAAAGATTGTGGCGGTGGAGCAATCCAATATGGCGGCGTAGCTCGCAAGGTGTCTGACAGGAATCGCAAAAGCACCATTTGAACTTGAACGGTATCATTCGGAACCATGTTGTACAATTCCACTACAGAACGAAGTGAATCAATATGGTTGGGGACGTGAAATGCCACTAGGGGATCGTATTCCGTCTCACGTTTCCCCTCTAGTCGTATTCGACTTAGGGCAGTCTGACTTTCTTGCCTCTCGAATACCTGAAGTCTCTGACGTCTAACAGCTACTTGCTGACTCACTAGATCTCTCAGTTGAACATTTACGATGTAAGTGCCAGGCTCTACATCAAATCGACGTTGTGCAATCCATGGCTCAAAGTCTTGTGTTTCCGCATAGCTGTCCACAAGAAGGGTATCGACCCAGGCAATTTCCGATAGGACTTCTTTTCCATCTTCGTCTTGAAGCTCCACGACAGTTTCAAAGATGGACCGGAACTGCTCCCCCTGCTGCAGAAATATTAAAGATATATGTGGTATGCCCAAATATATATCTAGCCCGACCTGTTCGTCTCGCCAAGTCGAAATCACTTCCAAATCAAAATTGGGCACACCCGGGGTGTAAACCAAGGTCCGACCTGCGTTGTCGGAGTCGAGTTGCGAACTAGCTGCACAACCGGCAAAAAGAAACATAATCACCAGAAGCAAGGGCCACCATGCAGACCGCACTGCCTTCGGGGATATGTTAATCTGCTTTGAGATATTCTATCTAGAAGAGGGTATTGAGTCTGCAATTCGAATGACTTCTGAGAACAGATCTGCCTTGAGGCTAGCGCCGCCAATCAGACCACCATCTACATCTTCAAGTCCCAAAAGCTCTTCCGCATTTGATGGCTTCATGCTACCGCCGTAAAGAATATTGATTCCTGCAGCAAGTTCAGGTGAGTATCGCTCTGAAAGCCATGATCTAATGAAGGCATGAACCTCTTGTGCTTGCTCAGGACTTGCAGTTACCCCTGTTCCTATCGCCCAGACTGGTTCGTAAGCAATGACGAGGTCTGAGG
This sequence comes from Rhodothermales bacterium, assembly GCA_965250215.1. GTDB lineage: Bacteria > Bacteroidota > Rhodothermia > Rhodothermales > DATKEJ01 > CBDFNN01. The sequence goes on from CBDFNN010000004.1 coordinate 3,338,994, forward strand.
ATGACTCTATATCGATATTCTTGAGAGCGTTCTCCAATTGGGTTCTGTTCACCTCCAGGGCTTTACCAGCTTCTCTTTCAGCCAAAGATTCTCCAATGCAAAGAATTGGCGTCAGATCGGACTTTAAAGCAGCTTCAACTTTTGAACCAACGATTTCGTCGGTCTCTAAATAGTACTGTCGCCTTTCCGAGTGACCAAGTATCACATAAGTGCATCCCACTGACTCCAACATAGAGGTGGAGATTTCTCCGGTATAAGCACCGCCTCCATGCTGACTCATGTTCTGCGCTCCAACGAGTAGCCCGGAGTCACCGGCAAGATCTCCAAGTTTTGATAAACTCACAGAAGGAGGACAGATCAGAACTTTGACATGCGAATTCGAATCAAGAGCCTTGGTCGCTCCTGCTATTCCAGCGACCAACTCGTCAACAGAATCGACTGTTGTATTCATTTTCCAATTTCCGGCAATTAACATCTATTCTTCAGTTTCAATTTTTGGGGGAGGGTTGTCGATATGATATTTCTGCAACTCAAGATCGAGTCCAACCAAGAGAGTCCCAAGGAATTTCTTGACGATTTTTCCGTCATTTCCAATTAGAAATCTTGTTGGTAGGTTTTTAAGATTATATCTCCTTATAAATGCTTCCTGCGAAGCTTCATCAACCCAAACATGCTTGCCCGGTACATTTCGATCCTCAAGGACCGCCCCAAGCAATTCTGGTGATGGCGTCAAAGCGATAGAAATCCACTCCAGCGAGAATGGATAGATGTCTACTAATCTCTTAATTTCATCTATCTGCTGAGCTTTCACTCCCTGCTCAGGTGACCAAAAGTCGACAACTACAGCTTTACCAAAATAGTTTTCGGTTCTTAGCGTATCTCCCGAAATATCTACCGTGTTGAAGCTTGGAAATATCATTCCTGGCATTAGATATTTAGCTTCATATTCAGCCCATTCTGCAACCATCATCCACCGAACATCCTCGTTTTCTTTCCGCAATAGATCTACTTCTTCCAAAACACCTTTTGTGTCAAAACTATCAAGGCGTGCTTGAATAAGCTCGGCTTGCAAGGTCGCTTTGTCCAAGGAATCTTTTGCAATCGATTTGAATGATCGCAACAGAGATATGGCATTCTCCTGCCCTTCCAATCGTGCCATTGATCTCCGAGCCGTTCTGGCTACCTGAACAAAGCCAGAATTTGCTGGGGATAAAATCTTAGAATGTGCGACGACTAGACTGTCATTCCATCCTTCGATCATTACAATTGACTTGGCTGCAGCTACCTCGGCGCCAGCAGTTGAAGGAAAGATAGTTCTCATTCCCCAAAGCAGATTGGACGTCAGGCCAATGGCTCTTCTCATATCCTCACCCCCAGTCTTCCCCTCAGCCACAAGTTCACGAAGCATATTTTGATGAGAAGCCTCCGTATTTTTGTACGCCAACCATGCGGAGTTTTCGTTTGATCTAATTTTTGGAGTAGTCGAGCCAAGTGGAAGTTCTGCCCTCAAACTAACGGAGTCTCCCTGCGCAACCACGTACTCGCTCACACTAATCACATTCCCGTTTCTTAAAAAGAGTAATGGATAGACACCTCTAGAGGGGGCTGTGACATTCGTACTGAATTTACCGTCAAAATCTGTGACAGCATATGCGAGGGTATCATTTTCGCCTCCCTCTCGGTTGACTATGATGAGTTCGATATCCGAATAATCGCCCGTCGAGTCGATTGCGCTGTTGATCGTGACGCGGCCTTCTAGGTAGCCTTCAATTTCCTTTTGCCCATACGAATACTCCGTACAGAAAAGTAGAACAAGTAATGTGAGAATAGACTTTTTAGTCACGCTAGTTTGGCCATCGATGGAGGAGAATAAACGCTAGTAGGTATGCAAAACTACCTATTGCTCGCCTATGCGTTCCTCCAACATCTTCTTAACCAGCTTCGGATCGGGTGAACCGTCAAATCGCTTCATGACCTGACCAATTAGGAATCCGATCACCCCCGTTTTTCCAGATCGATATTGATCAACTTGGACTGGGCTTTCCGAGAGGACAAGATCCACGAGTGGCTCAAGTGAACCCAAATCGGAAACCTGAATAAGATTCTCCGCTTCAGCGATCAGAGCTGGATTCCTCCGGTCATAGAGCATCAAATTGAAAATTTGAACAAAGGCAGAGGAATTAACAGTATCGCTATTCCTCAGTTCTACTAGTTCAGCCATGCGAGAGGTTTGAATTGGAAAGTCAACTATCTCAAAATGTCCTTTTCCGATGACTCGAAGCCCCTCCGTCATAAGAATGTTTGCAAGGTGCTTCGCAAATCCCTCAGGGTCCTTGTCGTGCGAATTCTGAATGCAGGCATCGAAATAGTCTGCAAGATCTCGCGAACTAAGGAGGACTTCTGCGTCATATTTTGAAAACGAGTATTGCTCAATATATCGCCTCACTCTCTCTTCAGGCATTTCTGGCAGAGAAAAACGAGCCCTTTGGAGCATAGCTTCGTCCACATCAACTCGCACCAGGTCAGGATCTGGGAAATACCTATAATCATGCGCCTCTTCCTTCCCCCTCATTGACCGAGATTCCTCCTTATCAGGATCCCAAAGTCGAGTCTCTTGAACGACTTTTTCTCCTCGCGACAACAATCCAGCTTGTCTAACAAACTCATACTTCAATGCACTCTCGACATGCCTAAAGGAGTTCATATTCTTGATTTCTGCCTTCGTACCTAATCGCGCTTGACCTCGAGGTCGTACAGAGATGTTGGCGTCACAACGGAAGGAGCCTTCTTCCATGTTCCCATCGCACAGCCGCAGGTATACAACGATTTCGTGAACCTTCTTCAAATAGGCAACAGCCTCCTCCGGCGACGCGATTTCTGGTTCAGAGACTGTCTCCAGTAAAGGTGTACCACATCGATTTAGGTCGATCAAAGAACTATTCGGATCGAGATCATGCGACGACTTGCCGGCATCCTCTTCCATATGGATCCTTGTAATTCCAATGTCCTTGCTCACCTCTTCTCCATCTACACTAAGTGATATCTGCACTTTCCCACCAAAGCATATTGGGTCTTCAAATTGTGAAATCTGATACCCTTTAGGCAGGTCTGGATAGAAGTAGTGCTTTCTAGCTAGATATGAAGTTGGCCGAATTTTGCAATCCAATGCAAGACCTAAAAGAATAGCGAATTCTGGCAGCTTTTCGTTTAGAACGGGAAGAGCCCCTGGGTGTGCTAGAGTCACTGCATCGACATAGCTATTGGGGGGGGCTCCAAATAGAGCTGGCTCAGGGCTGAAGGCCTTGGATGCCGTCGTCAATTGGGTATGAACTTCCAGGCCAATAACGGGCTCAAAGTCTGCTAGATACTTATTGTAGGCTACTTTTTTCAAATCGAAGTTGGCTGAAAAGGCATTGCCGAATCTAGCAAAAGAGAGATTAAAGTCTTAGGATCTTTTCCTTGATGAAGCATCATTCAATGACCAATCGTAATCGGTATACATTATTTTTACACGATTGGCTTTAAGATCGTCGGCCATTTGACCTTCAAAATATTGCGACAAAAATTGTTGCAGACTTATGTCATTTGTCTTAAAGTCTCCGCTGAACCATTTGAATATTTTTGAGATACGTAAGACTCTACCGTCCTTTTCAACCACGTTTTTCGACGGCGTTCCAAAAAAGTCCAGACCCTGTTTGTGGAGTTGCTTGTCGAGCATTTCCCCTGTGTAGGCTTCTCTTCTTAATTTCGGACAGCTCCGTGCTGCACAAACGAGTGCAAAATGGGCCCGAGGCTCCTTGAATTCCTTTCTTACAATTTTATGCTCGACGTGATCGAGGTCGAGAAGTTGACCACCCACTCTTACTAGTTTCACCTGCCACGGAGTATTTAGCTTTGGAATAAAAATCCCACTGGCAGCATTTCGAATAGAGTCAATCGGATAGTTATTTAGAATAAGTTTCAAGGTGTAGGCATTGTAAACATTGAGCCAGAAGGCCAATCTTTCATCTTCCCCCAACAGGCTAGGCTCAAAGGAATCGAGACTTGCCAAATAGAGATCTAGCTTCTCCTCGTTAATTTGGAGCCCGGTATAGTCAACCAATCCTGTCTCATCCACATATTCCTTCAATACGGCATCGAATTCTGAATGATCGAACACATCATCAGCACCTTGTCCAATTGCCACGGATGGCGAGTTTGGCTGCGAAAAATCACCGTCACTCCATTGAAGGCTAAATATTCCCAGTAGACAAATCAGGGAAAGCAGAAGAACTACTTTGATCATTTTATTCATTCGAAAACATCTTACTCATGCTTTCCAAGAGGGACTTTTCTGTCCAATCTGTGGTGAGGGGTGTTACAGCAACGAACCCGTCCTTTAGTGCATCGACGTCTTGATTCGTTTCAGTGTCGAGCATACGAAATGAACCGTCTAGCCAATAGTAAGAATTTCCACCAGGATCTTTTCTTTCTTCGAAATATTCCTCCCAACGCGATCTTGCTGTTCTTACAACCTTGACTCCTTTTATTTTCCCGAAAGCGAGGTGAGGTATGTTGACGTTGAGAAATATTCCATCCGGAAGACCTTCCTTAAGAATTTGTCCGGAGATATTTGTCACCGCCGATTTGCAGTGTCTAAAATCTTGCCCCCCAAGACTGTGATCGAGCGAAAAGGCAATAGAAGGAATTCCCATTACCGAGCCTTCAGCAGCGCCACCTACTGTCCCAGAGTAAAGAACATTGACTGCTGTATTGGGACCATGGTTAATACCACTGACTACCAAGCTGGGCCGTCGATCTAGCCATTTGTGACAAGCAAATTTTACACAGTCTGCGGGCGTTCCTGTAAGAGATATTGCCTTGACATCGTCACCAAATCTACTAGTTTTAGAGACCCTCAGCGGCTCTCGCATCGTGATCGCTTGACTTACTGCACTTTGTTGATGACGCGGAGCAACAACAAATATTTCTCCAAGACTTTCGACAGACGCTACGAGGGCAGCCAATCCCTCCGCCTCAATTCCATCATCATTAGTAACCAGGATAAGCGGCTGAGGATTTCTATCTGTCATTAGGAATAGCTTTCAGATTCTGATGGGAATGACTTTGAACGGACATCACTGACATAATTCGAAATTGAGTCATGCATTCTCTCACCAAGCGTTTCGTACTTGCGGACAAATCGAGGATTAAATTCCGTTGTCAATCCCAGCATGTCATGCGTGACCAAAATTTGTCCAGAACAAGAAGGTCCCGCGCCAATTCCTATAGTTGGTATTTCGACTGACTCCGTCGCTTTTCCTGCAAGGCCCGAAGGTATTTTCTCAAGTACTACGGCAAAGCATCCCGACCTTTCAAGTATCGCGATGTCCTTTAGAAGTTGATCAGCTTCTTTTTTTTCTCTGGCCCTAACTTTGTAGGTACCAAATTTGTAGATGCTCTGTGGAGTGAGACCTAGATGACCCATCACCGGTATTCCCGCGTTGATTATTCTTGTAATTGTTGATGCAATGTGCTCGCCACCTTCCATCTTGACAGCATGAGCACCTGTCTCTTTCATGATTCGTATAGCCGAATGCAAGGCTACTTTCGAGTCTCCCTGATAGGATCCAAACGGAAGATCGACAACTACCAAAGCCCGGCTGACACCTCGAACGACACATTGAGCGTGATAGATCATCTGCTCTATTGTTATTGGAACTGTCGTTTCGTGGCCTGCAATTACATTAGATGCAGAGTCTCCTACAAGGATACTATCGACACCTGCCGAGTCTAGAATTCGAGCTGAGGTATAGTCGTAGGCAGTTAGCATACTGATTGGAATTCCTTCACTTTTCAGCTCTAGAAAGCTCTTAGTCGTGACACGACGAATATCTTCCGGCGTATTGATGGGGGCAGAATTTGAGTGTGTGGACATGGTCATCGGTACGTGATCTCAGGAGAAGACAATAAAAAACCCTGTTAGATACATTATCCAACAGGGTTCCTTCAATAGTCTTGTCAATCTATCTGGACGAAGCTGCGCCTGTTGAAATCTCGATTCCAAGCTTGGTCATAACTAAATCCGTGATGTTCAGCTCCTCGTCGGCATAGAGAATCATCGGATTGCCAGCCGCTCTTGAGTTTAGAACTATGTTCAAGCCTTGCTCTTTTGCAACTTCGTCAATAGCGACTTGAACTTTCTCCAAGAGTGGATTCATCATTTCAAGCTGCTTTTGACCGAGCTCTGTTTCCTTGGTCTGTAAGTATTCTTGAATTGTGCTCTGCATTTCAACAAGCTCCGTCTCACGTGACTGCTTTGCTGTTTCAGATAGAAGTGCTTGCTTCTTCTGATAATCTTGCAATTTCGCCTGGTATTTCTCTATCAATAGTTGATATTCCGCTTCTCCAGCTTCGGCGACCTTCTGTAGATCTTCCATAACCGTTCGATATTCCGCCATTCGGCCAATGATCAATTCAGCTTCAGTGTAGCCAACTTTCAGGCCCTGAGCTGAAACGCTTTGTCCCATCACCGCAATGACTGATGCGATCAACAGCGAAGAGTGTAGTAGTTTTTTAATAAACATTGATGTTGTGTGTTTTGTTGTGTCTTAATTAAATCTGATTAGCGGGCGCTGCCTCCGGGCGTATTTCCACGGAGTGATTCCGTGTCTATACCGAGTTCATCAAGTACGTCTAAACTCAAGTCGTACTGATCTCTAGTAAAAAGGAATAGCACATCTCCGCTTTTATCGAGAACGAAATCATATCCGCCCTCTGTAGCGACCTCCTCTATTGCCGTAAGAATTTTCTCCTGTATCGGTTTCATTTGATTCTGCTGATCCTTGAACAACTGCCCTTCTGGACCAAAATAGCGGAGCCTATACTGCTCCAGCTCGGTCTCCAGTAGCATTATCCTATCCTGACTCTTTGTCTTCTCTTCTGCAGTATAGAGCAACTCACGTGCCTGATACTCTCGAAATGATTCTTCAACCTCATTCTCCATCTTCTTCATCTCATTGTTCCACTCCTGTGCTTGGCGATCCAAATTCTGCTGAACTGTGGCATAATCAGGGATGTTTTGCAGAATAAATTCTGAATCGACATAGCCGATTTTCTGCTGTGCAACAGCAGGAAGGCTGGAGATAACGGTCATCAATATGACCAGTAGAATGGACTTTTTCATAATCTGTGTCTATTAAACTGGATAAGCTGAATGGAGTAGATTGGAATCACGTACCGAAGTGCATCCAATCCTGCAAAAACCTAGAATGATTGTCCAAGTGAGAATTGAAATCTCCACTTTTGACTTCCATCATCGTTTGTCGTAGAAGGGAATGCGTCGAGATTACGACCATAGTTCAAAGTAATCATCCCAAGTATAGGCAGGAAAACTCTCGCTCCAACTCCAACAGCTCTGTGCAGATTGGCAGGATTGTAGGAACCAAAATTATCATAACTACCCGCTGCATCTAGGAAAATATAAGACTGCATCGAAAACTGAGGTGACTGTACCGCCAGATACTTCAGCTCAGAATTGTATTTATTCAGAATGGCACCTCCAACAAAGGCATTAGATGCGTCTCTTGGTCCGATCGCTCCAGGCGGGAAACCACGCATATATACGATATCACGACCGTAGCCAAATCGACCTGTCTGGGAATCGAAAGGTGTTCCTCCCACAATATACCGCTCAAAAGCAACCCTTTCTCCGGTCAGAGTTCCGACGTAACCGTAGTTGGCTGTCAGTCCCAAGGAAAGCTTTCCATTCTTTCCAGCCAAAGGCAGGTTCCAGGAAGTATTTAGTGTCCACTTGTGATACTGTACGAATCCAGGAAGTGGTGGAGCTATCTCTACTGAAGCTAAGAATTGAGAACCGGCAGACGGAAATTGAGGATGATCCAGCGAATTCCTGCTTAGGCTCTGAGTAAAAGATAAGGACTGGTTTTGCCCAATAGGAAGACCGGCTGCAATACTTCGGTCGCCAAGATTATACAATCGATACTTAAGGATCGAACCTGTCGAGAAATAATCATCAGGAACCTTAAGTTGCCGACCATATGAAAGCGATGCCGATGAAATCGATATTACGCCTCCGCTACTGTTAGAAGATATTCCAGTCAAGAGACTAGTCTGAGCTCCCAGATCATAGCGAGTTTGTGACAACGACAAACCTACAGGTCTAGGAAGTCCTCTAAACCAAGGTTCTTGGAAAGACAAGTAGTAGTTTTGATAGAAGCGACCCTGAACTTGGACACCTAGAGAAAGTTGTTGACCATCTCCAGAAGGTAGAGGCCGATATGCTTCTTTGTTAAACAGGTTCTGTAAGGAAAAATTCTTGAACGTGACTCCTGCCTGAAGAAGCAAACCTCCAAATCCACCCCAGCCACCGGAGAACTCAAGCTGGTCCCCACCAGTCTCCTCGAGAGGGTAAGTAATATCAACGGTTTTCGTTTCCGGATTTATTCTGGTATCAGGTATAAGAGATTCCTGATTGAAATATCCAAGCTGAGCTAATTCCCGAAGAGAACGCTGAATTCCCTCACGCGAAAAGGTGTTGCCTGGGAGCGTGTAAATCACTCTTCGAACAACGTGCTCTTTTGTCTTACTATTCCCAGATATTTTCACGTCTCCAACCTTGAAAATATCACCTTCTACTACCTCGTATGAAAGGTCGAGCGAGTCTCCGTTCACCTCAGTAATCGATTCAGCGACTTGGAATTGAACATAGCCTTGATTGTAGTAGAGGCTACCGATATCGTTATTCCGGGGATTGCCATACAGATTCGACTGAAGCTTTCGGGAGTTATATACATCTCCTTTTTGAAATCCTAACGACTGCCTAAGCTGTTCATCTGTGTAGTGAGTATTGCCATCGAAACTGACATTTCTAATGTGGTATTGCGGCCCTTCCTCAATGGACAACTCAACCATATAATGAGGATCATTTTCCTCGACTCCAATGATGTATGCTGAATCCGCCACTACGCGGGCATCGTAGAACCCTTTCTGATTATAAAAATCTATTACGTTTGAAAGATCGTCTTGAAATTTCGATTCTTCGAAAGTTTCTCGCTTCCAAAACCTCCACCAGCGCTTCTTCTTCGTCTCTTTGAGTTTTTTTCTAATGCGGTAGTTAGAAAACGAATCATTGCCCTTAATCTTAATATCTTGAACCTTGATTCTATCTCCCTTTTCGACGTCGAATTTCAAGGAGACTCTGTCATTGTCGATTTCGCTTTTTTCGACTTCTACCTGTGCAAGCGGATATCCCTTCTCTGTATAGTAATTTTTAATAAGTTGGATTGACCGCTCAACGTCGCTTGGTTTCACAGATTGACCTCTCAGTAGCGGCAATTTCTTCCGAAGATCTTCCTGCTGACCTCTTTTGGCACCCTCAAAAGTGTAATCAGAGAGTCGAGGTTCTTTGGTTACTTGGATTTGAAGATAGACGCCTTCACCAACAAATTTTTCTGCTACGACACGTACATCGGAAAACATCCCCAATCGATAAAGGGTCTTTATCGCTTTTGCAATGGACTCATCTCCAGGAACCGTGATTTGCTCACCTTCTTTTAGACCACTATTACGAATGACAAAGAATCGTGTCGTCTCATCCTCCACACCCTGAACGTCAATTGAAATAATTGAGTAGGCCTTCGGACCTTGTTGCTGCCCAGCTTGAGCGAAGCCACTATTTGCTTGTGCACGTAAGGCAACTGTGCTAGTCAATGAGCTCATGAGAATCAGCGCAAGAACGGCTAATTTATTGAGCGTAGAAAAGGAGGACATTTAAAAATCGACTGTTAATAATGGAGCTTGAGGGAGTGCGTGCTAACTCCAATGAAGTCGGCCTGTTTCTCTCAATTGCTAAAGTTAAAACGAAGAAATGAGACAGTTATTGTTGACCAAATGATGGGACTCTCTGTGCGCCAGAAATAGTTGAAACATCGATCGCACAAGTTCTCCTCCTCCTAAGGCAGTTGAACCTTGTCTTTAAGGATTTAGGCCACCGAATCGCCGTTCTCGATCTTGAAAAATGGAGATTGACTTGTAGAAGTCATTTTTTGAATAAGCTGGCCAAGGCGTATCTGTTATTACGATTTCAGAGTAGGCGACCTGCCAAAGAAGAAAGTTTGAGATACGATAATCGCCACCAGTTCTAATTAATAGATCTGGATCCGGCAAATTTGCGGTCTGCAAATGCTTTGATACCAATTCGCTCGAAATATCATCGGGGTTTAATTTCCCCTCTTTGACCTGCCTAGATATACTTTTTATAGCTTCAGTCAATTCCCAACGTCCGCTATATGAAAGTGCCAGAACGAGACTCATAGCTGAATTTCCGGAAGTTTCCTCCATGGATTCCAGCAACTCCTTGTAACAACGCTTCGGAAGAGATTCAATATCGCCAATCGTCTCGAGGCGGATATTGTTGTCCATCAAGGTTTTTGTTTCCTTTCTTATGGTCCTGACTAGAAGCTCCATGATAGCATTGACTTCTGCTCGTGGTCTGGTCCAGTTTTCCGTTGAAAAGGTATAAAGAGTAAGAGCCTCGATTCCCGTTTCGGCTGCAGCTTCAGAAATTTTCCGAACAGTCTCTATTCCCTTCTTGTGCCCAAATACTCTTTTCTTTCCCTGACTTTTTGCCCAACGTCCATTTCCGTCCATAATAATGGCCACGTGCCTTGGCAGCTGACCACGATTCTTGAGCCACTCTTGTTTTTGAGTGTCTGATACCTTTTCGTCGAATAAGATGTCCAACGATTCCATTTTCCAATGACTGAGCTTCCAAGACTAGAGTCGGAGGAAGTCGTTAACAATTACAAATGCCATGAAGCCCAAAATTAGGACGAGGCCGATTTGCTGAACAATCATTCTGAATTTTATCGAAGGCTCTCTGCGTGTGACAGCTTCGTAAATTAAGAATACTAGATGACCGCCATCTAGAGCTGGAATCGGGAGAATGTTCATTACAGCAAGAGTAATTGAGAGCAGGGCTACTATTCTCCAAAAATCATAGCTCGACCGATTTGCGGCTTCTTTAGTCACTTTCGCAATTAATACCGGACCACCAACCGTTTCCCGCAAATTCTCCTTTCCAGACAATATTTTCTTGAACCCACCAACCATAGCTTTGGTCTCTTCAATGGTGGATATAAATCCAGCAGCGATGGCCTGCCCCAATCCCAAGGATCTCCGCTGTAAGAGGTCCTGATCATAAAGTACTGAGTCGTCTTCTATGATATTAACTCCAAGCAGAAATCGATCACCGGATTTTTTCGCCTTAGCATTTGAAGACTGAATATCTGTCGACTCTTCTGGCGCCTTGATAAAATCGATTGCCATGGAGTTTCCAGCAGATGCTTGAATAACATCCATGAATTCCTTGGTGGTGCGAATACTCTTCCCGTCGACAGCTTTTATTATCGAACCTTCACTGATTCCGGCCTCCTCGGCTCCACTATCTGAACTAACCCCTCCAATTCTCACGAATGGCGCGGCATGAATGCCAAAATTCCCAAGAATCGTCCCACCACTCATTCGCGACATTTGGGTAACAATATCTGATGGCGCTTCAAAGTCCAGAGTTTGACCTTTTCTATCAACCGTAATCACCATCGGATCCACAGACATTGTGCGATGCGTGATGAGCTCATCAAATCGTTTTAGCGGTGAGTCATTTACACTGGTAATTCGATCTCCAGTCTGCATACCCATATCAGCTGCGATGCTACCGTCGGCTACATAAACCGTATCGACATGTTCTGCTGGAAGAAATACATCACCGAGTGACCAAGAAATAGCTGACAGAATGAAAAAGGCCAGAATCATGTTAAAGATGACTCCATTGGTGATGAATATCATCTTCTGCCAGACTGGCTTTGCGCGATATTCGTAAGGCTCTGGTTCCGATTTGAACGAATCCGCATTCATGCTCTCATCTATAATACCTGATACCGAAACGTATCCACCAAGCGGAATCCAACCGACCTGATAATCTGTCTCTCCAATCTGCTTACCAAACATTCTCGGTGGGAAGCCGATAGAAAAACGTTCAACCCTCATCCCAAAGGCTTTGGCAGCGAGAAAGTGACCCAACTCGTGGATGAATATCAGGATGCCTAGGGCAAGGCCGACCCAAAAGACATAGCCTAAAATGTTTGTGATAAAGTCCATAAAAGTTGTAAGGAAATCTACTTCTCAAATCTCAGCAAGAAGGCTTTCAATACGCCTTTCCTTTCCTTAGTTCCATGACCATGCTTCTTGAAGAAGCATCGATCTCTTCAAGGTGAGAGATACTTTCAACTGTGCTATAATGCGGAGCGCTTTCCAAGACCTGCTCCACAAGTGACGGAATCTCTACGAAGCTTAGCTGATCTTTTAAGAAGAGGGAAACGACCTGCTCGTTTGCCGCATTGAGCACCGTAGTTGCACTTCCGCCCTCTCGTAATGCATCGAATGCAAGGTAAAGACAAGGAAATCTTCCTTGATCGGGATCACTAAACTCGAGATTGCCTAGATTTTTCCAATCTACCTTCGGCACGTCAGACTCGATTCTATTGGGATAAGAGAGAGCATACTGAATTGGTACTTTCATATCAGGTACGCCAAGCTGAGCCTTGTAAGAACCGTCGACAAACTCAACCATTGAGTGAATAATGGATTGAGGATGAATGACTACGTCGATCATATTTGCCGATTGGTCAAAAAGCCACCGCGCTTCAATCACCTCCAGTCCTTTGTTCATCATCGTTGCGGAGTCAATGCTGATCTTCGGGCCCATGTCCCAATTAGGATGATTCAGTGCCTCTGCTTTTGTGATTCCCTTAAATTCTCCAACAGGTCTATTTCGAAAAGGACCTCCTGAGGCTGTTAGAATAATCTTGCTAATATCACGGTTAGCTTCACCAACTAAGCATTGGAAAATCGCTGAATGCTCTGAATCAACTGGAATAATCTCCGCTCCAAATTCCCTTGCCGTCCGCATGATCAACTCTCCGGCAACAACAAGAGTCTCCTTATTTGCCAAGCCAATTCTCTTTCCGGCTTTGCATGCCTCATACACGGGCCTCAGTCCATCAAATCCTACAATGGCTGCAATAACAATGTCAATCTCGTCGTTCTTTACACATTCGGCAATAGCCAAAGAGCCAGTTTCTAGTTCGATTTCTTGATTGTAAAGGGCAAGTTTCAAATCCTCGAATTTTGATTCGTCTCCTATGAGGACCCTTTTGGGATTAAAAGCTCGAGCTTGATCAAGCAATAAGTCGAGATTTGATCCTGCAACTAAAGTGTGAACTTTGAATTTGTCTTTGTGCTTTCTTATTACCTCCAAGCTTTGTGTTCCGATGGAGCCGGTCGAACCGAGTATGCAGACTGATTTCAATATTTTCGAAACATGTTTAGACTAGATCCGATAATAGCAACGGGGGTTGAAGACGACAATATTTAAGACTTTCACCCTGTCAGCTATTGTAAGAAATAACGAGTTATTGGATACTAATTATATAAAAACGGTCAGGCACTTTTTTGTTGCCTTGATAGTCCTGACGGCCTTTTCAGTCCCTGCCCTAGCACAGGAGGATGCGAATGCCCGCAAATTTCGACTCGCAGAAAGCTTCCTTCGTAACGGAAAGCTAGACAGAGCAGCAAATCTCTTGGAGGATCTCGTCTCGGCCGATCCATTTTCCTTTATCTACTTCGATCGGCTCAAATCTGCCTATATCAACCTGAAGGAATACGACAAGGCTATTGCGATCACAGAGACAAGGCGCGGAGAAAGTAGAGATCAGGGGCTGTTTGCCGAACTAGGATCACTTCACTATCAGAAAGGTGATTTTGAAAATGCCAAGCGGTACTGGAACGAGGCCATTGCCATTTCTCCCAGTTCCCCACAAAGCTACAGGGTGGTCTACTATTCGATGAATGCGAACCGCGCCTTCGAAGATGCGATAAGTTTACTTATAGACGGTCGAGAAAAACTTAGCGCCCCGAAAGAATTTCGAAGCGATCTCGGTCACCTTTACGGATTGGTCGGCGACCACGGCAATGCTATTTCTGAGTATCTAAATCTAATTGTCGAACAGCCTGAACAAATTGGATATGTCAAGCGACGACTTTCACGAATAACGGAGCAAGCAGGTGTCCTAAATGAAAGTATTCCGCCAGTCCAAAAAGCTATTCAAGACAATCCCTTGAATAGGCAAGTTCGTGAGCTTGCAGCTTGGCTCTACTTCGAAGGAGGACTCTACGAACAAGCCTTCAAGACCAATCAAGCAATTGACATTCTTGAAAAGGAAAACGGAAGAACCTTGTATGTCTTTGCGAAAAATGCGATGTCAGCTGAAGCCTATCCGGTAGCGCTTAAGGCATTTCAAAAAGTCTTGGAATTATATCCTGATGCTCCAGCCGCTGCTAACTCTCGCTTCGCAACCGCACAACTCTATATAAAGGAAGGCCGAGGAAAAGATGAATCTGGATATGACTCTAGAGGAAATCGGATTGCTGCGCAAAATTTTGATATGGCCAGATCTGTGTTACTGGAGTTTTTGCAGAAACACTCAAAAGATGGCCGAGCCCCCGATGCGCTCTTCGAATTGGCAAAATTGGAAAGCGATGTTTACTTCAGGCTCGGAGAATCTGAAAGCATGTTAAAAGAAATTCAAAGTAAATACCCAGGACACCCGGCCGCCGATCTCTCAGCTTTTCAGCTTGGATCAATTGCACTCATGAAGGACGACCTCGTTACAGCTCGGCTCGAGTTCTCAAGATTAGAAAAGAATCTTCGCACTGGTGAGTTGGCTGAGTCGGCGAGATTTCAAATTGCAATGATCGACTTTTATTCTGGACAATTTGAATCGGCAACTATTTTGACAAAAGCGGTCGATACAAATACTTCAACGGATATGGCCAATGACGCCATCGAACTTAAAATTCTTCTTCAAGAGAATAGAGGGCCAGACAGCCTCGACACAGCTCTAGTCCACTTTGCACGAGCTTCTCTTTTACAGAGACAACGTTCTTTTGACGCAGCCAATGCTTTATTGAGACAAATCGAAAAGGAATTCCCTGAGCACGCTTTAGAAGATGAAGTACATTATAAGAGGGCAGAAATAGCCCGAGCGAAGGGCGACTTACAAAACGCTATTGACTTGTTTTCAAGTATTCCTGAGCTTTACCCGAAATCCTACTTATGCGATGTTAGTCTCAAAAATGTCGGAGAGATTCTAGAAAAAGATTTGGGAGACATCGACGCCGCGATGGCGATCTATTCAAGTATTTTGGACAAGTATCCAGGCTCACTTTTAGCTCCAGATCTTCGCGATCGGATAAGGAAACTCAGAGGAACAGGTGCATGAAAATTATTGAACGCAAATCAAGCTTAATGACTGCTTGTCTTTTGCTTTTCGCGATTTCCTTTGGTTCAGCAAAGATTTTTGCTCAAGATCTACTTGTTCCAATGGATGTACGGCAGAGCAACCATTTAAAGGCCTACGGCGTGGCTTTTTGGTCTCTCGAACGGTCCGTTGACGTGGATTGGCTTTTGAATTATAGAGGTGGATCCTTCATTCTGACAGCCTTTCCTGGTATGGAACAGGAGTTGAAATTACGAAACGTCTACTACGAAAAGCTAAGTGGCAGTGAGACTGCAACAATACTTGCCCAGGTGGAAAGCGATGCGGAAAACATGAGTGTTGTCAAGCTTGAAAAGGCGCCAAAAATTGGAGTCTATGCGCCCAAGCAGACGCTACCTTGGGATGATGCTGTCCTGTTGGCTTTGACCTACGCAGAGGTCCCTTACGAAATGATCTATGATGACGAGATTCTCATGGGAGATCTTTCTGAAATTGACTGGCTCCATATGCATCACGAAGATTTCTCTGGTCAGTATGGAAAATTCTATGCCGGCTTCAGGAATCATCCCTGGTACATCGAGCAACAAAGACTGGCTGAAGCGTCATCACGAAAATACGGGCATGACAAGGTAAGCCGATTGAAATTGAGCGTCGCCTCGACAATAAAGGAGTTTGTTTTCGGTGGCGGCTTTCTTTTCGCAATGTGTAGCGGAACAGACACATTCGATCTCGCTCTCGCAGCACACAACACGGATATTGCGCCGAGTCCATTTGATGGTGATGCCGTTGATCCCGCAGCAACAAGTAAACTTGATTTCGACAACACGTTGGCATTCAGGGATTTCGAACCTGTGTACAATGCCATGGAATACGAGCATTCGGACATAGACTACACGACTCCCGCAGCCCTAAGGAATCCTGCAATTGACTACTTCACACTTTTTGAGTTCAGCGCAAAGTGGGATCCAGTACCTAGTATGTTGACCCAAAACCATGTAGGCACCGTTCGAGGTTTTATGGGACAGACCACAAGTTTCAGAAAGAGAACTGTCAAACCGGGAGTCGTTGTCATGGCGGAATCACCTGGACGCGAGACTGTAAAGTACCTTCACGGACTATGGGGTCAAGGCACATTCACCTTCTATGCTGGACATGACCCTGAGGACTACACCCACATGGTAGGAGACCCTCCCACAGATCTGGCTCTACACAAAAATTCGCCTGGCTATCGTTTAATACTGAATAATGTTCTATTTCCGGCGGCCAAGAAAAAGAAACAAAAGACCTGAGTCATCGAGGGCGTGAACTTAGCGCAGAATTCTGGACGGGGCAATGAAATATCCTTTGAAACTGCCTTCCAGATGTGGAGTGAATTCTTTAGCCTCTTCTCGGCTAACAAAATTGCCCATTCGAACTTTGTAATTTGGCTGCTCATAGTCTAGATAGATTGGGGCTTGAATCTGATCTTTGTGAGCGGCTAAATCAGTACTATCGGTTGTAAGGCTTATATCATGTCCAACGGTTGTCCACCAATTGTAAGCTTCGTTGAAAACCTTTTTCGCTTGAGATTGACTTAGTCCAACATAGAGTTGAACTCGGTAACCATTTCGAGATCGTGCTTTTTGACTACCACTTGTGCTATTCTCCTCCTTAAGAAGATCTTCTGGAATATCGTGTTCTATTATCGAAGCTGGAACCGGCCAATCTTCGTCAAATGGCCGTGGATCAAAATCCTCTTCAACTGAATTTTCAGCATTTGGCGTCGGGTCTGCCAAAGGTCTACCTGGAGTAGAACAGCTCACGAGAAGAAAAGATAAGAGAGTAATGGAGGCTAGCGTTTTCAATTAAGACCGATGTTTGTGCCTAGTACGATGTAGCTTAATACTACAAAGTTCTTCCCAAAATGTTGAGGGAAGCCGGATTAATTTTTACTTCGATGATCTTCGCATCAAGACTTTTGACTTCCCCATCTACATGGAAAGGTAGTCGTGCCATGGAGCTGATTCGAAACTCCTGAGATTTACCGTGCTTGATTGCCTTCGCCCCTAGGTGCTTCCCCCTAATTACTTTGGGAATCAAGAAGAGTATCCTGCCAATAGAAATAGCTGGAGCACAACAATAATCCATAAGACCATCATCGATAATGGCTTCGGGAGTAATGTTAAAGACCCCACCGCTATATCGACCGATCCCAACATTACTCAGCAGATGTTCTCCTTTATAAACATAAGCCCATCTCCCATTGTCTTCTTTGGTTTCGATTGTAACCTCCGGAGTCGATCTTTGGCCAAGGACCGAAACAACCGCAAAAACATATCCTACCGCTCCTTTGATTTTCTTGTAGGATTGGGATCTAGCTGCCGCGAGAGCGTCAAAACCAATGCCCACCAAATTAAGTCCATTAGTCCGCTTCCGCCTTCCATCCGAATCTTGCCACTTTATTTGAACTGAATCCACTGGTGTTGGCTCCGTACGAATCATTTCCAATATTTGCCCTTCTAAGTCATTCTTTTGTTTGAACATCTTCAAATAGTCATTCCCAGTGCCCGCTGCGATGATTCCCAAATTTCGGCGAAGCTTCATCTCGACCTCCAAAATCCCATTGCCGACTTCGTGAAGGGTGCCGTCCCCTCCTACCGAAACGATTGTGTTGTGAGGATCCCCTTGTAAACAAATTTCTTTTGCTATTTCCTTTGCGTGTCCTCTTCGCTTCGTCAATGTCAGCTCAAACGGAATCTGGGCCTTCTGGCAAACACCAGAAATTTTAGATTGTAGAATTGCCGCCTTTCCACTCCCTGCTTCAGGGTTCAAAATGAAGTGTAATATTTTACTCAATGCTCTTTTTTGGGCTACAAATTCTTAGACAATGTTGACGTAGATTGCGAAGCCAACTTTAAGAGGAAATCCCATAAAACAATATTCGACGCTAGTATTCTGCTTTTGCTTAACGATAAGCATTACATCCTGTGCTGAAAAGCCAAGCCCCGAACTTAGTTCGAGGTATGAGCTAACCGATCAGCTTGAAAGAAGGATATCCTTAGATTCCACTCCGCGAAGCGTTGTGACCTTGATGCCAAATTTAACGGAGCTGCTATACGAAATTGGAGGTGGTAGTTTTCTTGCGGCAAGCGCACTTGCAGACTCGTATCCACCTGAGGTCAAACTATTGACTCGTTTTAATAGTCTTCCCCTTGATCTTGAGAAAATCGTCTCGATTTCTCCTGACCTTGTCTTCGCTGTCGACGGCTTGAACAGCCCAGATGATGCCGACAGATTGGAAGAGCTTGGAATTCCTAGCTATTTTCTCAGCTTCGAGTCCTTGATCGACATTAGCAAAGCAATGTCAATCATGGGAGTCGTTCTAGGATTGGAAGATCAGGCCTTGATCGCGAGAGAGAGGTTTGAAAAAGGTCTCAAGATCGATTCATTAGGTGCTTCTCTGAGTGGAGAACTACAAACTGAGATTCTTGTGCTGAACAGCCTTGAAGTACTTTATTCTTTTGGGAAGTCCAGTTATGCTAATGAACTCGTTACATTTGCTGGGGGTACTCTGGCAACCAGCTCTTTGGACGATAATGCAGTGGTTCTGAATGACGAGTTTGTATTGTCTAGGGACCCCGATATAATTGTTTTGGCTTTTCCAAAAAGAATGAGCACATCCGAAATTTTAGAATTGAGGCCGAACTGGAAGAAATTGAAGGCGATTAGAAACGAATCCTTTTATACTCTTCACCCAGATATTCTTCTCCGCCCTGGGCCACGAATCGTTCAAGCCGTCGATTCCCTCAGGAGCTGGATCGGTAATTTGGAAGCAGAATAATGCTAGGCAAAGAATTAATAGTCTATATAGTTTGGACCTGTTTGACGGCATTGGTTCTTGGATTTGCGCTATCAATAGGAAGCGAGTCAATATCCAGCGGTGATCTATTGGCGGTCCTTCAGGACAAGCTTTTCGGAATTCCGTCCAATGTACGGACGAGTATCCAGACGATTGTTTGGGACATCAGGCTGCCTCGAATCATAATGGCATTCTGTGTTGGTGGATGCCTTGCTTGTCTGGGAATAGCCAT
Organism: Rhodothermales bacterium; assembly: GCA_965250215.1. GTDB lineage: Bacteria > Bacteroidota > Rhodothermia > Rhodothermales > DATKEJ01 > CBDFNN01. The sequence continues at coordinate 3,358,402 of CBDFNN010000004.1, forward strand.
GCAGACATTGGTTCGAAACCCACTTGCCGAGCCTTTTATCTTAGGCGTTTCGAGTGGTGCATCCGCTGGTGCTAGTCTTTTCTATTTAGGTTTTTTGCCCCTCTCCTTAGCTAGCCAATTGAGCCTCCCCTTGGCTGCATTTATTGGTGCCTTGGCTGCAATCGTTATCGTTTTCTTTGTGGCTAAAAAGGACGGAATGATTCCAGCCACCAGACTATTGCTCGCAGGAATCGCTATTTCATCTCTCTTAGGAGCCGTCACGTCATATGCTACGCTAGCAGCTCCTGATGGAAACAGAATTCAGTCCCTTCTATTTTGGCTTCTGGGGTCTCTGTCAAATTCGAGCTGGGAGGATCTTTTGCTTCCGCTAAGCGCTTCGATCGTTACGGTAGTAGGATTAACGATTTTTGGCCGTCCTCTCGACGCGATGTTGCTAGGTGAAGGACAAGCCAAGAGTTTGGGAGTAAACGTGTCGAGGCTAAAAAAGAGCCTGCTCCTTCTGACAGCGGCCGTCACTGGAATTTGTGTCGCCTATTCAGGAATAATAGGCTTTGTTGGGCTCATTATCCCCCATCTTGGAAGGATGTTAATAGGGGCAACCCACAGAAAACTAGTTCCTTTCTGCTTCCTTGTTGGCGCCCTCTTTCTAGTTGCGGCTGACTTAATAGCTAGATCAGCTCTCCGCCCCCAAGAACTTCCTATCGGAGTGATTACGGCAATCTGTGGTGTCCCGTTCTTCTTGTTCATATTAAGACGAAGCACTTACAACTATGGCGGTGTCTAATGCTAGAAACCTTCAATTCAAGGTCCAGTAAACCCTGCCCAACCCTCAACTGAGATTAGCTGGCACAAGCCCAACTACATATTTCTACACCGAGCGCCTTGCTTAGACAGCCTGGCAAAAAAATCACCATAAAAGGTATTCAGGCTCCTGTTCAAGGGGAGCTCAGAAAATTCCAAGCTCACTTCCGAACTGCCATGAAATCGGATGTGGGAATACTAGACAAAATTACTCGCTACGTACTCTGGCGAAAGGGAAAACAGATACGACCAACTCTTGTTTTTCTAGCGGCGAAAATGACCGGCGTTGTAAAGGAGAGAACCTATACCGCTTCGTCACTGATTGAGCTTCTTCATACAGCCACCTTGGTTCATGATGACGTTGTCGACGACGCCAATATGAGAAGAGGAGCTCTTTCGATCAAGAAAGTCTGGAACAACAAAATTGGAGTTCTTCTCGGCGACTACCTTTTGAGCCGAGGCCTGTTACTCGCTCTTGAGAACGGCGATCACGATATACTGAAGATCGTCTCCACTGCAGTCAAACGTATGAGTGAAGGTGAGTTACTTCAAATTGAAAAATCTCGCCACCTCGATATAGACGAGGAGACCTATTTCCGAATAATCGGTGACAAAACAGCGTCCTTGTTTGAGGCCTGCACGAGAGCAGGAGCAGCAAGCTCCGGATCCAATCAGGATGAAATTGACAAAATGGGTGTTATTGGGAATAAGCTGGGGCTCGCATTCCAAATCCGAGACGACCTATTTGACTTTGGAGTGGAAGACGTAGGAAAGCCTCTGGGAATAGACATTCAAGAGAAGAAAATGACACTCCCCCTTATCCATGCTTTGGGAAACGGGGATAAGAGTGAATCAAAAGGTATTATTAAGATCGTAGGGCAGAAAAGGAAGTCCAAGTCTGACATTTCAGAGGTTGGCGCATTTGTCAGAAAAAGAGGAGGCCTTGAATATGCCCAGGGTAAGATGATGACTCTTGCCGAAGATGCGATTGATCTTATTTCGAGCTTTCCTCCTACGGCGGCGCGAGATGCTATGATGGATACTATCGGCTTTGTTGTCATTAGAAGTAAGTAGAATTATGGCTTTTGTTTATTTGCTTGGAACTGGCGCGGCAACGGCGTCAATCGATCGAACTACGACGATGCTAGCGCTAGAGGCTGAAGGCGAGTTAATCGTGTTTGACTGTGGTGGCGACGTATGTCACCAAATGAAGAAATGCGGTCTAGATCCTTTGGACATTACTCTATTAATTATCAGTCACGAACATCCGGATCACGTTGGAGGATATCCGCTCTTTATTGAGAAGATGTGGTTGACCGGGCGAACGAAGAATATCCCTGTTGCAAGTCACAAGCGTGGAATGAATCAAGCAAAAAAATGCTTCGATATTTTTGACACAGAACGTTGGGAAAATTTACCCTGTATCGATTGGATAGAGCTGTCTCTAGAACCAAATAGTCCAGTATTAGAATCAGAAAATTGGAAGATAACTTCAAGTCCAGGTGATCACGGCGTTCCAACAATTGGAATTAGGGTGGAAAACAGGCAAAGTGGAAAAATCCTAGCCTATTCCTGTGATACCCTTCCCAGTCAAACCATCGTAGATATGGGAAAAGGAGCCAATATCTTTATCCATGAAGCTACAGGAGAAGGGCCAGTCCACTCTTCAATTTCCCAAGCAGCCGAAGTCGCTAAAGCTGCTGAGGCCGAGCAACTCGTGCTTGTACATTTGCCACTGGAAATTGACGAAGTTGAGCTTTCAGTAGCGAAAGAAATCCATCCAGATATTTTGATCGGTGAGGATTGCATTCGTTTTGAGTTTTAGATCACTAGTTGCGGCATGCCTGCTTATTTTACTGCATTCCGTGCAGATCCTTCATGCTCAAAAATGCGAATTAGCTGATCCCTACCGTACTCCAAAAGCGGCCACAACTGGACAAACGAAGGTCCTGATCGTATTCGTTAAATTCGCCGATGATCGAGATCTAGGAGATATTTGCATTGAGCAGCGGCAATGGCCTCTTTTTGATGATCCCACGCGCCTTCCATTCTACGCGAACGATCTCATATCGCCTACCCCCAAACCCAAGGCTGGTGATTTTGGTATAACCCACTACTTTGATAAAATGAGTAATGGTAAATTCAAGCTATTTGGTGACGTGTACCCGAAAGTTGTGACGAGCGAACTCCCTAGGTCGGCCTATTTGAGAATTGCAAAATCAGGCTATGGATTTCTAGCACAGGAAATACTAAGAAAAATTGACAGAGATGTAGATTTCGCTCAATTCGACACTAATCCCTGCGACGGGATTATGGATCAAGTCGTTTTTATTATCAGACGGGATCCATCTGCAAGCTTCACAGGCGTAGCAAGTCTTAATGGTGCTGATGCTGTTTATGGGAATCCAAAAGAGAGAATAGTGCTCGATGGAGTCACTTTTGATTGGGAATCTTCCGGCTCATTTTTAATCCACTCACGTCCAGGAAACATCCTTCCACCTGTTTATATGACCCGCCTGTTGGCACATGAATATGGTCATCACTTGTGGAACGAGAACGGTCATTTTAGAGGACACCTCCAGCCTATTCGGAATAATGACACCCCAGCAAACGGCACGGACCGTTTGGGTTATGTGCTTATGGCAGGACGAGGAGGAGGACGCGATACAAGAGGTGACTATTTAATTTCGTCTCACGAACGTGACCTACTGGGCTGGATTAATCCGATCCAAGCAGATACTAGCAGAATCAGCAACTATCGATTGGGAGACTACTATAGCACGAGCGATGTCATCAAAGTCCCCTTGGGCAATGACAGAGCGGGCGAATATTTTCTTTATCTAGACAATCGGCAAAGAGTGGGTCCTTACGACCAGGAGTTGGTTTATGAGAGCTCTCAATGTCCAAGCAAATATGAGCTCGAATACCTTAGGACAACTGGAGTGCTTGCAAGCCTTGTCCATCGATCTAGTAGGCAGTCTCGGATCGACATCCTGGCATCAGATAACGAGCTCGAGCTATCTAATACTAACTCTGACTATGATGGCGATCTCTATGGAAGAAAGGGGCAGCGACAACTTACTCCTTTTACAAAGCCAGCTCTTCAACCACCGACAGGAAAACGTTCTTGGCTTGCTATAGACAGGATTTACGAATCATCGGGATCTGGAATTAGCTTTGACATTGTCCCAGACTTCAGGCAAAGACCAATTATCAGGGAAGATTCATGGCTAACTGAAAGTTTGGACTTCTTGATATTCGATCGACCTCTTCTCCTCACGAACAAAGCTGTTTTTCACATTGAAAATGAAGGCTTTCAATCAACTGCGATATTAATTGACCCCAGTTCTGTTTTGGAAATATCTAAGTCTGCCACGGTGAAAACTCATGACTTTATTTTGGAATCAGGCAGCACACTCATTTTGAATGGAGCATTGGATGTATCGGGCTATTGGGTCGCTGAGCCAGGGGCTACCATCCAAATCAAAAATGGAGCGAGTCTTCAAATTGGTGAGCGAAGCATTGAGTTCCAGATGGATCAAATTCTCAAAGGTCCCATCGAATTCTAGCCGAGATCCGACTCAGAAAGCATAAGCTCATGGGATTTATTCGAGCCGCCCTTCGCTTACTTTGAAAAGTTGGTATACCTTCCGAATGCCTTGCTCTAGGCTAATGCTTGGTTTCCAACCCATCTCGGTCAATTTACTTGAGTCTAGCAATTTTCTAGGAGTACCATCCGGCTTAGAATGGTCGTTTGTTATCTCCCCTTCGAAGCCAACTACCTTTTTGATCAACCCCGCAAGGTCTCTAATTGAAATGTCATCCCCAAAGCCGACGTTGATATGCTCTTTTTCATCATACTGATCCATGAGGAAAAGACAAGCCGAAGCAAGGTCATCGACGTGAAGAAATTCACGCTGAGGCTTTCCAGTTCCCCACATTACGACCTCCTCCGCATCATTCTCCTTCGCCTCGTGAAATTTTCTAAGCAGAGCTGGAAGCACATGAGAATTATTTAAATCATAGTTGTCATTCGGCCCATAGAGATTGGTTGGCATGGCCGAAATAAAGTTTGCTCCGTACTGATCTCGATATGCCTCGCACAATTTTATCCCAGCAATTTTTGCAATAGCATAAGGCTCATTGGTAGGCTCTAGGTAGCCAGCTAGGAGTTCTGCTTCACGCATTGGCTGTTGTGCCATTTTTGGATATATACAGGACGATCCAAGGAATAGCAGTTTCTTCACTCCATGCCGATGTGCAGAATTTATCACATTCGATTCAATCATTAGGTTATCAAACAAAAACTCCGCCCGGAAATTATTGTTGGCTTGGATGCCGCCAACTTTTGCAGCAGCAAGAAATACATAGTCGGGTTTCTCGGTAGCAAAAAACTCTTCAACTGAGGACTGGTCGACTAAGTCTAGTTCACTGCTGGTCCGGCCAAGAATATCATAATGACCTCTTTCTTGTAGACCCCGAACCAAGGCCGATCCAACCATTCCTCGATGGCCTGCAACATAGATTTTCGCGTCCTTTTCCATTAGCTCTCAGCGTTTATTAAAAGCTGTTCTCGCCGTGCTTCCGCTGTATCCGACCTCATCATTTCAGTGACCAATTCTTCGATCGAATATTGACTCGACCACCCAAGTTTCTCTTTTGCTTTGCTTGGGTCTCCTAGTAATTCTTCCACCTCTGTGGGTCGAAAATATCGGGGGTCAATCTTTACTAATATTTTTTCGCTATTTGAATCAATGCCCACTTCCTCAAGACCTTCTCCACGCCACTCAATGTTAATCCCTGCCTCCAGGAATGCTCTTTCAATAAAGTATCGAACACTTACTTTTTTTCCTGTAGCAAGGACAAAATCTTCTGGCTCTTCTTGTTGAAGCATCAGCCACATTCCCCTGACATAATCTTTGGCATGTCCCCAGTCTCGCTCGGCATTCAGGTTGCCGATATAGAGTCTATCTTGAAGACCAATTGAGATTCGGGAAACAGCGCGAGTAATTTTTCGAGTGACAAAAGTCTCTCCTCTAATCGGAGACTCGTGATTGAACAGAATTCCATTGCAGGCAAACATGTTGTATGCCTCTCGATAATTCACTGTGATCCAAAAGGCGTATAATTTTGCTGCACCGTAGGGTGATCGAGGATAAAAAGGTGTGGTCTCCTTTTGAGGCACCTCTTGCACCTTTCCAAAAAGCTCTGAGGTACTGGCTTGATAGAATTTGGTCTTTTCTGTCAAGCCCAACATCCTGATCGCTTCTAATAACCTAAGCGTTCCAAGTCCGTCTACATCCGCTGTGTACTCAGGCATTCCAAAAGAGACAGCAACATGAGACATCGCTCCGAGGTTGTAAATCTCATCTGGCTGAACTTCCTGGACTATTCTGATCAAATTAGTCGAATCACTAAGATCGCCATAGTGAAGGCTAAATCGATGGTTCTCGATGTGCGGATCTTCATAGATGTGGTCAATCCGCTTGGTGTTGAAAGAAGATGAGCGTCGTTTTATTCCATGAACCTCGTATCCTTTTGATAGCAATAGCTCGGATAAATATGCGCCATCCTGTCCGGTGACACCCGTGATTAGGGCTTTCTTCATTTAGGTATTAAATCGATTAAAACGGTATATCACTTAAATATTATCTGCAACCTCGGGATTGAACTTGTGCAAGATCCAATCCCAGCAATCGCCAATACTTACTAGGCTTTGTTCTGTTCATATTGAGAACACCTTGGGAATGCCATGGTCGAAAGGAGGCTGAGTGACCTAATACTGAACTAGCAATTCTTTTGAATGATTGGAAACTATACAATAGCTTGACTAAATGCCTAGTATCGGAAGACTACATGTTATCACTACCCGTCAATTTCAAGATGAGTTCAGCCACGCCGAACTTGCAAAATTGGCTTTGCTGGGAGGGGCAGATGTAATTCAGTTTCGCGACAAAGACCTATCAAAAACTGACGCTCTTGCCGAAGCAAGAAAGCTAATTGATGTGTGCTCGAAAGGATCAGCAACAGCTTTGATTAACGATCACGTCGATTTGGCATTGATTCTGTCTTCGGAAGGAGTTCATCTTGGACAAAACGATTTACCCATTAAACACGCCCGCCGCCTTCTTGGCCCTAGTCGAATCATTGGAGCAACAGCCCCCGACAGGAACTCGGCAATGCTGGCTGAACAGGAGGGAGCTGATTACATAGGTGTCGGGCCAGTTTTTTCTGGCAATTCGAAGGAGAAAAACCTTCCCTCTTTGGGACTTAAGGCCTTTCAGGAAATTTGCCGATCCGTCAGTATTCCCGTCATCGGAATTGGTGGAATTAAGCTCGAAAATGCCGCCAGTATATTGGATCATGGAGGGCACGGAATCGCTGTGATGACCGCAATATGTTGTGCCACAGATCCAGAGGCGTCTACTAGAAGATTCGTGAAAAGAATTTCGTGAAGGGAATAGAATCAAATGACAGCACTGGTACGGCTCACAAAATGAGTCTGAGAAACGAGCTAGGACGGAAGACAATTCACCTAGTCATGTTGATCGTTCCAATTGCGGCGCTTCACCTCGGCAAAACGCTCATATTAAAACTCATCATTCCACTTTTCCTTTGTGCTCTATTTGCAGATGTAGCACGAAGTAGAAGCCAGTATTTCGGAAATTCTATCGACTCTCTCTTTGGAAAGCTCATGAGGAAATCCGAACTAGGCCAGGATTTGAATATAAATGGAGCAACGTGGATGCTTTTTTCCATTGCCTCCATTCTTCTTGTATTTCCGCTGGAGATTGCCGCCTCGTCACTGGCGCTTTTTATCGCTGGCGATGCTATGGCCGCACTCATCGGTCGTAGATTTGGCGGACGCGTCAATCTCATCGGACATGCAAGTTTGGCAGGCTCGCTCGCCTTTCTATTCTTTGGAGGCTTGGTTCTTTTTCTTCTGCCGCTTCAGTTGAGTACCGCCGCTAAGACTATCGGTCTTGGAGTTGGAATGCTTTTGGAAATGCCTGATGGGCCTCTCAATGACAATATCCAAGTGCCTTGGGCGAGCGCAATCTCGATGGTCATGGTAGAAGGCGTCCTCGGATAAAAATCCTAGCCAACATTCCACAGCCACTTGGGCTTGAAATATACCCATCCGATAACGATCTTGAACAAGGGTTGATTGCCTGTCATACCCTCTTCTTCCGTCTAATAGAACCGAATCCTTGAAAAGTGTCGGATCTAAACAAACCAAGTAAAATGAAAATACCTTCTACCACGCGAGCCACGATGTGGCCCATTCTCCTTGTTACATTCTTTTTCCTTCATGTAGATTATGCGCAAAGTCAATCGCCACCGAACACAACGGCTAACATAGCAGCTGTCCCCGGTTTCGCGACTGTCGCCGATATTCAAACCACCTTCAACGCGGCTAGGCGTGCTGAGGAAACACAACTCGGAGCACCTGCGAATTCCCTTGGGAATCTTGTATTGCCTGCAGGATGGGATGCCATGGCAGACCATGTGAAAGGGTTTTTCCTAACAAACGCTGAAAGAACGGCAAGAGGAGGTGTTGCCTATACGATTCCTGCGGCAGTTACTCCAATCGGCTTACCCGTGGAAATGGTCGAAGCTAATTTACAAAGTGTTGCACAGGCACATGGAGCTGACATGTTGGCTAATCAAAGATGGGCGCATGCCAACTCCGCTGGTGTTGGATCCTTCGCACGCATTGCGGCAAACCCTGTGTTGAATGGCTGTCTAGACTTTATACCTCGTGGAGAAAACCTCTTCATTAGTTGTCACTTTGCGCCCAACAACCGAGTTGTTGAGCAAGCGGTCTATGGATGGATCTACAACGATCTCGGAAGTGCAAATGGTCATCGAGAGGCAAATTTGTTGCAAGATCTGGCTATAGGTGGAGGTGGTGGATTTACGAACAACTACAGCTCTGCAGCAAACGAAGGATTCATGGCATTTCACGTTTTTACAGCTCTTTCTACTGTATATAACCCAGCCCAATTTCCCAATGCATGTGGCGCGCCTAGTGCGGCATGGTCCTACAGCGTTGCTATCTTTAACATCGCAGATCCCGCGGCTACTTGTCCAAATGCCGGCTTTGGAACTCCATTTGTAGGACCAACTTTACCTGTTGAGTTGGCATCCTTTGATGGCAGAGTTGTAGATGAATCGTCTGTCGTTTTAAAGTGGGAGACAACCACTGAATCCAATAATGCTGGCTTCGCTATCGAATTAAATGACGGCGAGGGATTCAAAGAAGTTGGATTCATAAATGGCGCAGGAACTACCGAATCAACTCAAAACTATACTTTTGAAATCGGTCCACTCGATCCAGGTGTAAATCAATTCAGACTTCGACAAGTAGATTTTAATGGTGCCTTCGAGATGAGCGATGTTCTGGAACTGACGGTTGGAATTCCAGGGTCGGTATTCTTGACTGAAGCATATCCTAATCCATTCCAGACCACTACGACTATCAAGATCGCCTCTGCAACTCAACAGCAAGTCCGCATTGAGATATATAACACTAAAGGTCAGTTAGTGGATCTTGTATTTGACGAGGAAGTGAACGCAGGACAGATCAGGCAGATTGAGGTCGATGGATCGGCTCTTTCGAACGGAATTTATCTTGCAAAAGTCTCAGGAGAATCCTTCCAAGAGACTGTAAAAATTGTTGTTGTGAGATAGACCAAATTCATCTTTTGTAAGGGGCAGGGCATATCTATGCTTTGCCCCTTTTATTGTTGGGTGCTCTCAGGATTCCTTCTTTCATGCCATTGCAGTATCATGACGCCTAGGATCATGGAAGAACAAATACCCAAAAATCAGAGACAACACGATTATCCCTCCGAAAGGAGTGAGTCTAGATATCGACTTTTCGAAATTCTTTTCGAATCTGACGATGCTGTAAGTAAGGCTTTTGACATCGTTCTGATTGTCGCAATTCTTGTAAGCGTCCTAGTGGTAATGTTGGAGAGCGTTACTTCCATAGCAGATCGCCATGGAAATGTCCTTCGAGTCGCAGAGTGGTTCTTTACCATCTTATTTACATTGGAATATGGCTTCCGTATCTATAGCGCAAAAAACGCTGCAAAGTACACACACAGCGTCTTCGGAATAATTGATCTTGTATCGATTATCCCAACCTATTTGACGATTTTCCTGCCGGGCGCTCAGACCTTTGCAATCGTTCGAATATTCAGGGTCCTACGAGTCTTTCGCATTTTGAAACTCGTCAAATACATGTCTGAAGCGCAAACTCTTTCGATTGCCATTCGGGCCAGCCGGCGGAAAGTTACCGTGTTCTTAGTACTAGTAATTTGTCTCTGTGCAATTCTTGGGTCGGTGATGTACATCGTCGAAGGAGAGGAAGCTGGATTCACTAGCATACCCATGTCCGTCTATTGGGCTATTGTAACCCTGACGACAGTCGGTTACGGCGACATATCACCACTGACTCCATTGGGACGGGCCATTGCTTCTGTAATAATGATTACAGGGTATAGCATTATTGCCGTCCCGACAGGAATAGTAACAACGGAATTAGCCAGGGCAGGGTTGATGAGAGATGAAAATTCCTGTGATGAGTGCGGAGAAAGTGACCACATGACTCAAGCTCAATACTGTCACAGATGTGGCAACTGGATCCATCACGAAAGCTAAACTCTGTTGGCTCGGAATAAATCAAGGCTATTCCCTTCGCTCGTCTCAGCCCCTGATCAAGGCCGTTTAGAATTCCAAAGCCTCCCCTACGGAGTCCCCGATGATCTCGGACCAATCTAGATGATCGGCAACGGCACGTTCTATCAATCGAGTAAAGTCACCCTTTATTTTCGCGACAACAAGCTGTTCTCCGTCGTTAACGACCGTATATAGTTCGGTGATTTCGTCTCCCTGAGACCTGTAGAAAACCCAAACCTGTTCGCCATTGTCTCGAACTTTTGCGAGCTGGTCCCACCCATATCCAAGATGATCTTCTAGTATCTCCTCTGGTAGATTGAGTGCATATTGGTCACCATTGAAATTAATGTTATAGACCCCAACCTTCACTCGCTTGATATACTTTATATATCCTCGCGCTTGGTCAAATTCTTCATCATCTGCAGGAATTAGTGATGCTATAAGTCGGGTGAAACCAAGAGACATAGGGCCGAGAGAGACAACGATTTCTCTGTCGAGATCTAGGCCAGGATTTGATCTTTCAATTGCCCGCTTTGTGTGGGATATTTCTCTCGAATAGATACAGCCCGTAGCTAGGAATCCGCAAAGAGCAAGACATATGACTTGCGTGGATCTCCTCATTATTGATGAATACATGAAGCTTTTCATAATTCTTAATCAGATGTTGACTGATGAGTAACTAGGTTGATAAAACCTGTTCAACGACGTTAATACTAGACTCAATCTTGTCAGATCTTTAAAGATCTACGACATTTCATGGTCAAGTGTTACGGATTAGAGATCCTCTAAGACGTTGACTTTGAACTTCCTTCCGATTCTCCCAATCTGTGCAGGATCAATGGTGCCAACGATATTTACAAAGACGGCTTCGCCATCACTATCACCAATCACCATGACTGTCATTCCTTGGATGATGTCATCGATGTCTCTCACATAGACATAGACATGTTCTCCTTTTTCTCGAACACGGGCCACTTGATCCCAATCTTTCTCCAGATTTTTAGAAAAGGATCTTGCAAGTTGTCGAGCTTCCTCGAAAATCTCATCGCCATATTCGTCGGCCGAAAAACCAGTTACCTGGATAGCCTTCAATCCGTCTATTAAATCTGCAAACTCCTGATCCTCGACGCTAGCAGCAGCCGACACCAGTTTTAACAAAGCTCCTTTGACGCTTACTTGAATATTGGCCTCAACGCCCAATTGATCCTCGATAGATCCAAAATCTACATAACCTGGATGATCTTGGAGTCTGGAAGATTGGCCCATGGTTTGACTGACTCCTAGTCCCAATAGGACTAAAAGGAATGTCGATACATATCTTCTCATTTTATTACTCATTGTTAGGGATTATTGATGTTCTGATTTGTGCCTGCATTGGTGCTACTATTCTTTTTACTATGACATCCTCTTTGACAATGCGTCCAGTCTTAAGACCGGTGTCACTGACAAATGCCATGACCCATTTGATGTCTTCTTCAGCCTGAGCTATCTCGGCTTCGGTGTACTCAGACAACTGCTCTGGCCCAACCCTATTCATTGCCCAGGTACCTGCAAATACAGTTAGGACTAATATTCCAGCGACCTGTGCAAAGGCTCGTCTCGGATAAGCTGAAAAGAGTCCCAGTTTTTCAAAAAGAGATTCGAATCCTTTTTTTCGAGATCTCGCCTTAACTTCCTTTAATACAAAGCTTTCTATGTCAGCGGGTGCCTTGAATGAATCGAATTCGACAAAACGATTTTTTATTAGGACGGCGAACTCAACTTGCCGAGCAAAGCCTTCGTCATTTTCAATCAAAGATCGAATCTGGCTAGACCTTAGTTCATCAAGCTCACCGTCAACAAACGACTCAATATGTTCTGTTAGTTTTTCCTTCATTTCATTGTGCCAATTCTAAGCTTCTAGTCAGTGTCAGTCTCATAGCTTGTCGTCCACGATGTAGATAAACTTTGACCGTGTTTAATGGAATTTCCAGCGCTTCACTAATCTCGTCGTAGCTCATTCCTTGTATTTCTCTAAGGATTAAAATGGTCTTCTGCGGATCCCTCAATTCATCAATGGCCGCGTCAATTTTACTTTTCATTTCGTTTTGTTGCACCACGCTATCCGTCATATCATCAGAGGCTCCAAAAAGTGACGAAATGGTTTTTTCGGTCTCGTATACAACATTTCTTGTCTTCCGTTGACGATAGACATCAATACAAGCGTTCCTGGTGACTCGCATAATCCAACCGCCAATCTGTTTGTTGTCTAGCTTGTCAAAATTCTCCCAAAGCTTAATGAGGACTTGTTGTGTGACATCTTGAGCATCCTCACTACTTCCTAGAAAGTGCCTCGAAAATGAGTACACTTGATCTTGATATTCTTTTACAACTTTTCTGAACTGATTCATGTTTTCCTTTGCTCGCTTGATTCACGTTCCGAATAAACTTTTGTTACAATTTCGAGAATCAACCAAAGATCGGGCATCAATTACTAGCCCTATTCACTGAGTATCCCTTGAAATAGGAGTGGCATCATCTTTAGTTTTCATCTTATTGAATTGAGCGGCTCCAATAGAGAGCAACACTTACTGAATTCCTTCCACCGTTAAACTGAATCATGGCTTCTCTCAAACCCTTCAAGGCGCTTCGCCCGTTTCCAAATTTCGCAGCCCAAGTTGCGAGTGTCCCTTACGACGTTATAAATACATTAGAGGCACGAGAGATGGCGGCCGGAAAGCCAAATAGTTTCCTTCATGTTATTCGGCCGGAAATTGATCTAGAACCAGGCATTGATGTACACGACGACCATGTCTATGAAAAAGGGGCTTCGAATCTCAATTCTCTGAAATCAAGTGGAGCATATCTAATCGAAGAAAAGGCATCTCTATACATCTACAGAATCATCATGGACGGGAGAGCTCAAACCGGAATATTCGGCTGCGTATCCGTCGAAGATTATGACAACAACGTTATACTCAAGCATGAGCTCACAAGACCTGATAAAGAGGATGATCGGACTCGACATATCTTGACTCAAGAAGCTCATGCCGAACCTGTTATGTTGACCTTTAAGGACTCGGTGGAAGTCACCGCGATCATAGAACACGGTGTCAAAAAGGAACCGCTCTTCGATTTTATATCGGAGGATGCCGTCCAACACACCCTTTGGAAAATCGAGGATACTAGTTCATTGATATCTGAGTTTTCCGCTATAGAAAACTTGTATGTAGCGGATGGACACCATCGATGCAAGGCGGCCTCTCGAGCTTTCAATGAATCGGAAAATCCGAGTAAGGACTGTGCATTTTTTCCAGCAGTGCTCTTTCCCATGAGCCAAATGGCCATCATGGCTTACAACAGAATTATTTTCTCTCTTCCTACAAAGACTGAGGAATTCCTTCGAGCACTCGATGAAAAATTTGGTCTTGTTGACAATGCGCCTCCATCTCCAACACAGCGGCAATCTATTTCTGTCTACGCCGATGGTTCTTGGTATGGCCTTCATCTTCCAAAATCGAAGAAGGTATCAGTGAGCGATCAACTAGATGTTGCTCTGCTTGGCGAGCACATTCTAGAGCCGATGCTCGAAATTCAAGATCCCAGAACGAACCAAAATATTTACTTTGTTGGCGGCATCCGAGGCACAAAAGAACTTGAAAGGTTAGTGGATAGCGGAAAGGCAGAATTAGCCATTAGTATGTATCCAACAAGTATTGAAGAACTAGTTGACGTCTCTGACGCTGGAGAACTCATGCCTCCGAAGTCAACTTGGTTTGAGCCTAAGTTGAGAAGTGGCTTGCTAGTACATCTTTTTTAACCGATAAAGACCATGAAAATCCTGATAGCGGACGCACTTTCTATTGAAGCGAAAAAGCAGCTCGAAGCTGGGTCTCATGAAGTGCGAATGCTTCCAGATCTGAAAGAGTCTTTCTTGTCCGATGAATTGAGAGGGTTCGGGCCAAGTATCTTAATTGTCCGATCAACGAAAGTTGGTATCGAGCAAATTGATAGCAATGGTCAGCTTGAATTAATTGTTCGAGCTGGTGCTGGATTTGACAATATTGACTGGCAACATGCTGCAGATAGAGGAATCTTTGTTGCAAATTGTCCTGGCAAAAACGCGATCGCCGTTGCAGAATTGGCCATGGGATTAATTTTGTCCTTAGATCGATTTATTCCGGACAACGTCTCAGATTCTCGTCTGGGTCAATGGAACAAAGGACTCTACTCAAAGGCAAGAGGCTTGAAAGGACTCAATTTGGGGATACTTGGGTACGGACAAATTGGACGCGCTTTGGCAGAGAGGGCAAAATCTTTCGAAATGAATGTCTACGCTTGGAGTAGGTCTCTCACAAATGACATCGCTGAGACAGATGGCATTGTTAGGGTGGACTCGCCCATTGAACTCGCGGAAGTATCAGAAGTCGTAAGCATCCATCTTGCTTCGAATCCCTCCACAAAAGAAATTGTAGATCGAAAATTTCTTTCAGCACTTCGCGAAGGGTCACATTTAGTAAACACAAGCAGAGGGGGGCTTATAGATGAAGCAGCTCTCTTGGAAGCTATGAATACACGCGATTTGCGAGTCGGCCTAGATGTTTTTAATAATGAGCCTTCTGGTAAATCGGCTATGTTTAGTTCTAACCTAGCCAGTCATCCAAATGCCTATGTGACTCACCATATCGGCGCTTCAACAAAACAAGCAAGCCTCGCAATTGGAAATGAAGCTGTTAGGGTCGTTGAAAATTACATCGATACAGGTCGAGTGTTGAACGTGGTGAACCTCGCAACCTCTACTGCAGCTTCAGCTATGATTACCGTTCGCCATTTGGACAAAATTGGTGTACTTGCATTTGTGCTTGACGAAATGCGGAAGGCCAATTGGAACGTTCAAGAAATGGAAAACCTTGTGTTCTCAGGAGAGAATGCAGCCTGCGCAAAGATTAAATTTGACGAACCAAAGGGCATCAACAATAGAGATCGCACGCTCGAACAACTAAGCAAACATAAAGACGTTTTGGACTTAAGTCTCATAGAATTGTAAAACAAGGGGCTCTATCCCCTGTTTACGGGCATTTTGTGCAAATTTTCGACCTAATTCTGTCTAATTCCATGTGTATTCACCTAAACCCCCTTAGTTGACGGGCTTTTTGTGTCTACTTTTCATCGTTCAGTTCTTTAAAACGAGCGATTATTCGCGCAGATATATTAGTTCATATGAATAAAACAGAAATGGCAGAAAAGTTGGCAAAGAAGTGCGACTTGAGCCAAGCTAGAGCCTCAGAAATTATCGACTGCATTTTCTCCACCAAAGATGGCCAAGGAATTATTGCTGTCGAGCTTGATGCTGGCAGAAGAGTTCAGATTCCTGGGTTTGGAACATTCGAATCACGGCACAGAGCAGCTAGAAGTGGTCGAAATCCAGCTACTGGAGCAACAATTCAAATCGCTGCTAAGAATGTACCCGCATTCAAAGCTGGTAAAGGTTTGAAAGACCGAGTCGCAAAATAGTCTCTAGCAACACGAAATTGATTAGGCTCGCATTTCATGCGGGCCTTTTCTTTTTGTGCCAGTCCTTCTAACTTCAAGCGACCAATAATTCTTGGGGAAAATAGCTTCTGTCGGATCTCGACAAAAGCTAAAAAGTTCGTAGAGGTACCGGCTCCGAATTTTTTTCTCGAGCTTCTTTAATCACTCTCAATCAAAGCCCCTAAAATGGCAAGCGACCGTTTATTCAATTTCTCAGCTGGACCCGCCGTCCTTCCGCTCGAAGTGTTAGAAGAAATCCAAGAGGAATTGCCCGTCTATAAAGACGCAGGAGCCAGCATTATTGAAATCAGTCACCGCTCACCTCAATACACATCGATCGCTGAATCTGCCCGATCGTTGATGAGGTCTCTTCTTGGAATTGGAGATGAATGGCATATTCTTTTCCTCCAAGGCGGTGCTTCTTTACAGTTTCACCAAGTTGCACTGAACTTTCTCTCAGAAGACACTTCGGCAGATTATCTAAATACTGGAAACTGGTCCAGAAACGCGATCAAGGAGGCCAAGGCAATCGGAAGGGTAAATGTAGCCGCAAGTAGTGAAGAGACAAATTTTGACCGCATTCCATCTCAAGAAGTCTGGCATCTTGATGCACATGCTCGCTACCTGCACTTTACATCAAACAATACGATTTATGGGACGCGATTTCCGAAAGAGCCGCCGACAGAGGTCCCCTTGGTCTGTGATGCATCGAGCGATTTCTTATCTCGACCGATCGATACTGATAAGTATGGCCTCATTTATGCCGGAGCACAGAAAAATGTTGGCCCAGCAGGAGCTACAATCGTTTTGATTAAAGACACATTTTTGCAAAGCAGGAATTCAAGTATTCCGACTATACTCGACTATGGCACCCATGCTGCCAAGCTATTTCATACCCCTCCCGTCTTTGGAGTCTACGTCGTAGAAAAAGTCTTGGCTTGGCTGGACAAAATTGGTGGCCTTGAGAAGATGGAGGCCCTGAACAATCAAAAAGCAGCCAAACTCTACTCTGCGATTGATAACTCGGATTTCTATAAAGGCTCTGCGAAGTTGGACGGCCGCTCAATTATGAATGTATGTTTTAGCTTGACAGACGATTCTAGAGAGTCAGAATTTCTGTCGGAAGCAAAAGATCGAGGCCTAATCAACTTGAAAGGTCATAGATCTACTGGAGGATTCAGAGCCTCGATTTATAATGCCTGTCCTAACGAAGCTGTCGATGCCTTGGTTGACTTCATGTCTGACTTTGAAAGGGCCAGTTGACAAGGTTAAGACTCTAAGTACATGAACGCTCGTCTATTTCTAATGGTCATCCTGATTTTGTTCGAATTTCGGGCTTGCCAAGCTCAGGATGCAGATTCGTCGTACGTCGTTCTTCTCGGAACTGGAACGCCCAATGCGGAGCCTGAAAAGTCTGGAACTGCCCTGGCCGTTGTGGTCGATGGTGTGGCCTATCTCGTGGACATGGGACCAGGTCTGGTTCGTCGAGCAAATCAAGCCCATCTTGAGCTTGGATTACTGGAGCTCTCACCAGAAAAACTTAATCATGTCTTTGTCAGCCATCTTCACTCTGATCATACCTTAGGCTTTGCAGATTTACTTTTCACGTCTTGGACACTTGGTCGGAACGAGAAATTGAAGGTTTTCGGACCTCTGGGCATCAGGGCCATGTCCGAGAATATCCGAAAGGCCTACAGAGAAGACATTTCTATGAGGGTTGATGGGCTCGAACCAGCAAATGATTTAGGTCACAGAATCGAGGTCTCAGAAATCAAAGCAGGAGTCGTTTTAGAGAACTCTTCTGTCAAAATAGAGGCTTTTCGTGTTCATCATGGTTCGTGGGAGCAGGCGTTTGGCTTCCGTTTCACGACAAAAAATAAGGTCTTTGTTATCTCTGGAGATGCAGCACCAAGTCCAGCGATTGAAGAAATGTGTCAGTCTTGCGACTACCTATTTCACGAAGTGTACTCTGATGCAGGTTTTCAAAAAAGAACCACCGTTTGGCAGAATTACCATTCGCAATTCCATACATCGACCTTGGAGCTGGCGGAAATTGCAATTAGGGCTAAACCGAAGAATCTAATTCTTTACCATCAATTGTATTGGGGAAGCACAGATCAGGACTTACTGGACGAAATTTCTACCCGCTACAAAGGAAAAGTCATTTCTGGAAGTGATCTTGATGTATTTAGGTGAGCTGACTCACCGCTAGTCAGCTTGGAGAGTATTACTCTTCCTTATTCATCTGGTCGTGCTCTTCGAGAATGACTGCATCAGCAATTTCCTCCTTTCTCTCAACCACAATCTCTAGGTCTGTTACAATCGCCGCGATAGCACCTACTGCTGCAAGTGTCGGAGCAAGCCAGATAGCGGCTAAAGTGCTTCCCACACCGAGGTTCAAAGGGATTTCCATGTATACATGGTCGTCCTTCTTAATGGAAACACGTCGAATTGTGCCCTCCTTTATGAGTTCGCGAACCCGTTCCACAAGTTGGTTGCCGGCAACTTTAATTTCCTCAAATACGGGCTTGTCTTCCATAGATCTTTAGTGGGTTTGATAAAACGCTAGTGAATCCGTTACGTAATAATTTTCCTCAAGATTCAAACTCAAACAATTAAAGAAGACGGAATTGAAGAACCGCGCGCAATCGGATTTCAATGGACCCTACTTAACCCAAACATATTTCGAAAGTCCAATCTTCACTTGATCTGAAATCTGAAATCCCGGATCTACTAGGGCCCGGACGGCCGTTCCTGAATCCCGATGATTTAGCCACAATTCGAGGTGCCTTCCAAGAAAATGATGTCCCTCGAGTGAAAACTCAACACCTTCATCGTCCTGGCTGATGTGGACATCCTCGGGTTTAAAGCTTAATACGAAACCATCACGCAACTCTGATGCCAATTCTCTGGCAAGTTCTTGGTTATGAATAAGATTACCCGCTCCAACAAATGATGCCACAAATGATGACTTGGGAGCGCTATACAACTCCCTTGGGCTGTCTAATTCGACAACTTTCCCGTCCTTCATGACCGCAATTCGATCGGAAAGTGAGAGAGCTTCCTCCTGATCATGAGTGACATATATTGACGTGATTCCGAGATCTCTTTGCAATCTTTTAATTTCTTTTCTGGTGGACTCTCTCAGCGCCGCGTCAAGATTAGAGAGCGGTTCATCAAATAGAAGTATTTGAGGTTCGACCGCGACCGCTCTTGCTAGGGCTACTCTCTGTTGTTGTCCACCGGACAATTCGACCACAGGTTTTTTAGAAAGACCCTCCAGATTGACTAATTCCAGTAATTCGTCGACTTTTTTAGCTCTAGTTGTTTTGTCGAGCTTTTTAACTTTGAGGCCGTACTCTATATTTCCGCCAATCGTCATATGAGGGAAAAGCGCGTAGTTCTGAAAAACCATGGATGTTGGTCTCTTCTGAGGCGCATGACTGGTAACATCGATCTCTTTGATCAGAATCTTTCCGCTGCTAGGTGATTCAAATCCCCCAAGCATCCTAAGCAAAGTGGTCTTTCCGCATCCACTCGGGCCCAGAAGAGAGAAGAACTCACCTTGTTGGACATCGAAACTGACATCGTCAACGGCCAGGAGCGACTCGAACGATTTTGTGATATTTCTGATGGAAAGGATGGTCGGCATTATTTTGACTGATTGGGCTTGAATCTACAAGATCTTAAGTTTAGAAATGAGTACACTTGCCGCAGCAATGCAAGCTGTATCAGATCGCAAAACTCTCTCACCCATATCGGCAATTGTGTATTCAGCATTTCTGAACGCTGATCGTTCGCTTGCAGACCATCCGCGCTCTGGTCCGATTGCAAATACAACTGGTGCTTTGGTTTCGCAATCGGCAAGACTAAGAGTGGATTCGTAGTTATCCAAAGCAATTCCATTTAACGAGTTATCTATAGCCAGACACTCCTCTAGACTAGAACAAAGGTTGACTTCCGGTAGCATCGTACAGAATGCTTGAGCAGCACCTTCTAGCAAGAATCTTCGATATTCGCCGCCCTTCCAGATTTTTGAATCAGCATAAGATTTCTCGGCTTTTTCGGCGATAAAAAAACTCATGCTGCTGACTCCAAGGGTCGTCATCTCGCGAAGAATTCGACTGGCAGCGGCGGGTCTCGTGTAGGAGCAAATTAAGTGAATGGGGTGAAGTTTGGGACTCTCTTTCTCCAGTTCGAATGTGATAGTCATTCTATCTGATTCAATCGATTGAATTTTCGCCTTCCCACGTGGGCCATTGACGATCCCGATATCAAATCGATCACCGTCCTTCATTCCGAGAACGCTCCGTAGGTGCAGAATTCGAGGATCATCAATGGGAATATCGCACTCTTTCTCAGACTCAAAAAGAATCAAATTCACGTTTAATCGATAGGTATATTTGTTATTCCGCCCTCACTACTGACTGCCTAGAACGCAAGAGACGAAAACTGTTGCCCGATTTTGACAAGGAAATACCGATACGGGTTCTAATAGCCAAACTTGGCCTTGACGGTCATGACAGAGGAGCAAAGGTCATTGCAGCTGGTCTTCGAGACGAAGGAATGGAAGTGATTTATACAGGACTTAGGAAATCGCCAGATTTGGTAGTCAATACGGTCATTCAGGAAGACGTAGATGCTGTGGGAATTTCTATCCTTTCAGGAGCCCACATGACTCTTCTTCCACGATTCAAGGAGCAACTGCATCTAAAAGGTGTAGATGATGTTATGCTCTTGGCCGGAGGAATAATCCCGGACACCGACAGGCAATATCTTCTGAATACAGGCTATGATGCCGTTTTCACACCAGGTACACCCATAAAAGACATTGCAGGATCTATTAGGAGGTGGGTTCAAAATTCCAAGCAACAGGAAACCGAAGACAAAGCGTAAGTGGGATTCGAGAGAGTATTCATAACGGGAGCGAACGGTCTTCTTGGTCAGAGCTTGATAGGTCAACTGTCCTCTAATCCGGAGTACGACATACTCGCAACCGGTCGTCAATCTCTACCAAACTCTGAAGCAGACAATTTTGGCTATATCTCTTGTGAGTTGACAGATTTTGAAAAAGTCGGTGAAATTCTCGACGACTTTTCCCCAAGCGTTATTGTCAATTGTGCTGCTATGACCGGCGTCGATGCCTGCGAGAAATACCGAGACGAATGCTGGAAAATTAATGTCGATCTCGTTGAGTATTTGGCGAGACACGCAGTTAAATCCGGAAGCCGATTGATTCAGATGTCGACAGATTTTGTCTTCGACGGCAAAGACGCACCCTACAGTGAGGACGACCGACCAAATCCATTAAATTTTTACGGAAGGTCTAAGCTGGCGGCTGAGAACGCTGTCAGACTATTAGGAGAAAGACGATGGACAATCGCTCGGATTATGACGCTTTATGGAAGTGGCAACGAGCTAAGGAAGAAGAACATTGGTACTTGGCTAGTTAGTCGCTTGTCAAAAGGAAAGAGTGTGACAATGTTTGCAGACCAATACCGATCCCCGAGCTACGTTGTTGATGTCGCAAATTATATAGAGCGATTAATCCGCTTCCAAAGGGATGGCGTGTTCCACATTTCTGGTCCTGAGATCATCAACCTCCATAATTTTGCTCTGCTTCTTGCTGATACTTTTGACTTCGACAGAGAACTCATCAGCAAAGTCCCTTCAGATTCACTTGGTCTGGCTGCAGACCGTCCTAAAAACACGGGGTTCATAACCCTTCGGGCCGAGTCCGAATTGGGATATCGATCTCGATCCCTGAAGCAAGCACTCATCGATTTTTCTAATTCTTTGGACATTTCTGTTTCAAAGAACGAAGGCTAAATACCCATGCACGATATCAACCTAATCCGGACTGAGCCAGAAATAATACGTCAGGCCATTCTTGACAAACGAACGGGAGACGTGAAGGTAGTAGACGAGGTTCTTTCCAAGGATAAGGATTGGAGAGAGACCCAAACTTTGTTACAACAGAAGCAATCTGAAAGTAACGATCTTGCCAAATCAATCGGCCTCCTCATGAAGGATGGCAAGAAAGACGAGGCTCAAGGCGTCATCGCTAGGAACGGCGATTTAAAAGCCGAACTTAGAGATCTTGAAGAAAAGTCCAAGCGACTTGAATCTAGTAGATACGATCTACTCCTCCACCTACCGAACATTCCTCATGAGAGTGTCCCTAGAGGAGTAAGCCCTGAAGATAATGTTGTGGACTTCGAATGGGGAGAAAAGAGGGTGTTTGATTTTCAAGGCAAACCCCATTGGGAGATCATTGAATATCTCGGACTCGTTGATTTTGAAAGAGGAGCGAAGGTAACTGGAGCTGGATTCCCTTTTTATATGGATAAAGGCGCGAAGCTTCAAAGGGCATTGATTAACTATTTTCTGGATACGGCAGGAAAAAGAGGTTACGTTGAGGTACAACCTCCCATTTTTGTTAACGCGAAAAGCGCAACGGCCACTGGCCAGCTTCCTGATAAGGAGGGCCAGATGTATGAGATGACCGTAGACGAGCTTTATGCGGTGCCAACCGCCGAAGTCCCCGTTACCAACTACCTGCGTGATGAGATACTCTTGGAGAAGGAGCTTCCGGTAAAATATTGTGCATATACTCCGTGTTTCAGACGGGAGGCGGGTTCATACGGAAAAGACGTTCGTGGACTCAACAGACTTCATCAATTCGACAAGGTCGAGCTAGTTCAATATGTTCATCCCGATTTGAGCTATGAGGCTATCGAAAATCTTAGATCAGACGCTGAATATTTATTACAAGACCTAGGACTCGCCTATAGACGACTTCATATGTGCACGGCAGACATGGGTTTTACTCAATCAAAGAAATACGACTTAGAAGTTTGGAGTTCTGGGCAACAGCGCTGGCTTGAAGTCTCCTCAATTTCGAACTTCGAATCTTTCCAAGCTCGAAGAGCCGGGATTCGATATCGACCAAATAATGAAGGAAAACCGGTCTTTTTGCACACCCTCAATGGATCAGGCCTAGCTCTCCCAAGAGTAGTGGCAGCCTTGATTGAAAACTATCAAGAAGCTGATGGGTCTGTAAAAATACCGGATGCACTTAAACCATATACGGGATTCAACGTTCTAACTAGGGAATAAATAGGGCTAATTGAAACCCAACCAGTTCACGTAGATTAGTTGAATACCTTGTTTAACTACTACTAAACGGGTTATTTTACGAGCACGTCGGCCATGATCTACCTATGAGTACCCCCCGCCGAACGATGTTTTTCAGGACCAAAGACAAACCAATGACTAATACTATTTTCAAAATTAGGCCAGCGATCTTCGCAATGGCGCTGATTTTTTCGGGACTTGCAATAATGGGCGCTGGATGTGCTACTGATCCAAACGTAGAAGGTGCTAAGCTAGACCTTCGAAATAAGGACTACGATCGAGCAATTGAGAACTTGAACAAAGCCTTAGAGACAGATCCAAACAATGTCGCCGCACATCTTTGGATGGGTAAAGCCTATCAAGAGATGGCCGGTGCTATTTCTGCTATCGATTCACATACTGTCCTGATCGACAGGATGATTACGTCATTTGACAAGGTCGGAGAGTTGGCAACTGCTGAAACACCAGAAATGCTTCAAGAACTCGAGCAGAGAAGAAGCATGGCTTGGTACAATGAGTACAACCTTGGACTCGCTGCCTACCAAAGAGGATCAAACGATGCCGCCCAATTCGGAGTGTCAACTAGATTCTTCAACAATGCCATAAGAATAGAGCCCGATAGCTCTGGAACTTATGTCAATCTTGCCTATGCCCACATTTCAGATGGCGCAAGTGAGAAAGCGATCGAGCCACTTAAAATGGCAATCGAAAAAGGAGACAGAAATCCGGATACCTTCAACTACCTGGGTGATCTGCTTCTCAACGCTGATGAGAATGACCAAGCCGTGATGACTATGGAAAAAGCTCACGAAGTATTCCCCGACAATGCCGACGTTACAGCAAGAATGTTCAACGCCTACGTCAGAGCGGGCCAACAGGACAGAGCAATCGCCGTAGCAACAGCTGAAGTTGAGAAGGATCCAGAGAACAAGATCTTCCAATACAATCTTGGATCTATGAAGCTAAGTTCGGAAGACTACGATGGAGCGATAATTCACCTGACAAAGGCTACTGAAATCGATCCTGACTATGTTAATGCCTACTTCAACCTTGGAGCAGCCTATCAAAACAAGGCTGTCAATGTAAACACCGAGATTGAAGAGCTGGACGAGAAGTTGAAAGAAGACACAACAAACCAAGAGTTAATTGATCAAGTAAATGCACTTGCCGAGAGGCGAGACGAACTTTTCAAGATGTCAGTCGGACCTCTAGAAAAAGCGCGATCGGGTGCAGAGGCTGCTGGAGACGACACCATCGGAATCTGCTCTGCTCTAATGCAGGGGTATGCCAGAACCGGTGAGACAGAAAAAGCTGAAGAAGCTTTGAAGTGCTCTGAAGGAAATTAAGCTAAAGGCATTTAGTTTGAGCCCCGATCACGATGTGATCGGGGCTTTTTTATTTTAAGACCTCTCGTTCGTTAGAACTTCATTCAATGACCCACTCTTTTATCGACGACGGAATAGAACTTTGAATTGGGTAACTATTTCAGAAGCCAGATCTCAATATTATCGACGATCGCAGCTAACCCACGATATATCAACTCAATGCAAGACATAGAAAAGAAAAAAATCGAGACCAGAGCAATTCATGCCGGTCAACAGCCTGATCCTAGTACTGGTGCCATTATGACTCCAGTCTATCTGACAAGCACTTTTGTTCAGTCAGCTCCTGGTGTTCACCAAGGCTACGATTATGCAAGAGTTGGTAACCCGACTAGGACTGCTCTGGAGGGAAATCTCGCGAGTTTAGAAGGAGCAAAGTTCGCAACTGCCTTCTCTTCCGGTGTTGCTGCAACTGATGCAATTATCCGCAGTCTGCCTGTCGGATCCCACATACTGTCATCAAATGATCTCTATGGTGGAAGCTATCGACTTTTTCGACAGGTTTGGGAGCCGCTCGGATATGAGTTTGATTTTATAGATATGAGAGATATCGAATTGGTGACAAAATACATCAAGCCAAACACAAAACTTCTGTGGCTAGAGACTCCGACAAATCCACTTATCCGAGTTCTTGATGTCAAAGCGATCTGCGATATTGCCAACTCTTATAGCATTGACTCAGCAGTTGACAACACTTTTGCAACTCCGTATCTGCAGAATCCCTTGTCGCTTGGGGCAAGTCTCGTGATGCATTCGACCACGAAATATATTGGAGGGCACTCCGACGTTATTGGTGGAGCCGTCTGCACAAATTCCCAAGAGTGGGATGACAAATTCCGATTTGTAATGAAGAGCAGCGGTGCTGCACCCGGACCCATGGATTGCTACCTACTTTTGAGGGGTACAAAGACGCTTCCAGTAAGAATGGACAGACATTGTTCAAACGCCATGGCTATCGCTAAATACCTAGAAGGTCACAGTGATGTCGGAAAAGTCCATTTCCCTGGTTTGGCTAACGACCCAGGTCACGAAATTGCCAAGAAACAGATGAAGGGATTTGGAGGCATGGTTAGCTTTGTCCTGAAAAACGATTCAATGGAAGCAGGCAATAGTGTAATGTCAAGCACCGAAGTATTTTCATTAGCAGAGTCGCTTGGTGGAGTAGAGAGTTTGATAAATCATCCTGCAACGATGACTCATGCCTCAATTCCGCGTGAGCAAAGAATCGACTCCGGTCTTGTAGATTCACTGATTCGACTTTCTGTGGGCATCGAAAATGTGGACGATCTGATCTCAGACCTTGATCAGGCGATCGCCTCAAGCAAGATGCAAAATAAATAAACCAGGAGTCCATTATGCTAGTGCTTTCCGACTCAGATCTCAAAAAGGCTCTTCCAATGAGTTCGGCGATCGTGGCGATGCGAAAGGCTTTTATTGAGCTAAGTAGCGGCAAGGCAATTATTCCGACAAGACTAACTCTAGATGCTAAAGAACACTCCTATGTCGGCTTGTTCATGCCAGCTTTCTCTCCTAGCTTGGAAAGAAGCGCCATCAAGATCGTTTCGATAAATGACGACGGACCGAAGCAAGGTCTTCCTCTAATAAGAGCAACCGTCGTTCTAAATTCCTCACTCACAGGCGAGACGCTATGCACCATGAACGGCGATCAAATCACAGCAATTCGAACTGCCGCCGGAGCTGGTCTTGCCACTGATCTCTTGGCAATACCAGATTCTAAAGTGCTTGGAATCATAGGCACAGGGACACTTGCGAGAACTCACCTCTCTGCCATGCTGGAAGTCAGAGCCATCGAAAAAGTTTGGGTAAAAGGACGGAGACCTGAATCTAGTCAGAGATTTATTGAAGAAATGAGATCTATGTATTCGATTGATATCTCATTGACAAACTGTGACGAAGACCTGAAATCTTGCGACGTTATTTGTACTGTGACAAGTTCTTACGATCCAGTTTTGTCACTAGAAAATGTGAAAAGCACGGCCCACATAAATGCCATGGGAAGCTATCGGCCAATGACGAGGGAAATTGAGGAAGATCTTATCCTTGCATCCACGATAATCGTCGATGAGACCGAGGCTGCCTTAACTGAACCTGGCGATTTAATATTACCTATTCAGGCTGGCAAGTTAAGTGCAGAAGATATCTATGCGGAGCTGGGTGAACTTGCTGGAAATACTAAGCCTCTTCCCGGCGCAAACAAAATTAGTTTATTTAAAAGTGTCGGTAATGGCGTGCAAGATATATATGCCGCCGACCTAGCGTATTCAAATGCCATAAAGGATGGCTTGGGCACGGTAGTTGAAATGGACTGAAGCTGGAGACGTCCCTCAACTAGGAATTGGCCGCTAGGATTCTGGAATGTCTTATGAATACTTGCCTCAATAATAAGCTTGAGGACGAGTTGTTCACCAAGCCTTTACTTGCCTCCTCCCCTGGCACTTTGTTTATTACAAAGCCAGCTTCAAGCCAAAGCATTTATGCCCGAATTCAGCCATCTACACTGCCATACTCAATTCTCCCTTTTAGACGGAGCGGCCAGAATTGATCAGCTGGTAAAGAGGGCGGCCGATCTAGACATTCCGGCTGTTGCTATTACAGATCACGGCAATCTATTTGGCGTTCCTGAATTCAATTATGCAGCCAAAAATGCAGGCATCAAACCCATTATTGGCTGCGAGTTTTATCTCGCTCCCGGAGCGAGGACGGACAAGTCCGACCGGACCAGATATCATCAACTTCTGCTTGCTAAGAACCAACAGGGCTACAAAAACCTTATCAAGTTAAGCTCTCTCTCTTATACAGAGGGCTTCTACTACAAACCGCGAGTTGATTTAGATCTCTTAGAGCGGTACTCAGAAGGAATCGTGGCAACCACTTGCTGTCTGCAAGGAATGGTACCTCAGATGATTCTCAAGAAAGGCGAGGAGGAAGCTCTCAAAGCCTTTAATTTATTCCGCGAAATTTTCGGAGACGATTATTATATCGAATTGCAGGATCATGGAATCGATGATCAAAAAAGGCTCAATGATACCCTGATTCAATGGTCTGAAAAATACAATTGTCCAAGCATCATTTCGAACGACGTACACTATGTAAAGCAAAGTGATGCCGCCGCTCAAGACGTTCTTCTCTGTCTCCAGACGGGAAAAGAAATGAGCGATCCGAACAGGATGAAGTTCGAGAATGATCAGTTTTTCTTGAAAACAACCGATGAACTTCGCTTGGCTTTTGATGGGACCGACAAAAGCGTGATCGATCGATCCTTTGAAACGACCCTGGAAATTGCCGACAAATGTGATATCACTTTAACGACTGGGGAGCTTCTATTACCGCAATTTCCCATTCCGGAAGGATTCAACAACAACATGGATGTCTATTTGAGATATCTGGTTTTTGAAAAAGCAAAGGTCCGCTATCCAGAAAGGTCTACTCAAGTACAGGAGCGATTAGATTTTGAGTTGAAGGTAATAAAGGAGATGGGCTACGCCGGTTACTTCCTAATCGTTCAGGACTTCACGACGGCGGCCCGGAATCTTGATGTTCGAGTAGGCCCAGGTCGTGGCTCAGCTGCTGGATCAGCGGTGGCCTATTGTTTAGGGATTACCAACATAGACCCACTCGAATACGACCTGCTTTTTGAGCGATTCTTGAATCCGGAGCGGAATAGCATGCCGGATATTGATATCGATTTTGATGACCGCGGACGGGGCAAAGTCATCGACTATGTGGTCGATAAATATGGTCGAGCCAACGTTTGCCAAATCATCACCTACGGTACCATGGGTGCCCGTTCCGTGATTAGAGACGTCGCACGGGTCCTTGGAATTGACAGAATGGAGGCCGACCGAATAGCGAAGTTGATTCCGGAGGGACCATCTGAAAATCTTAGCTCGGCAAGAGAAAAAGTTAAAGAATTTCGAGAACTGTATAATTCTGCTGACAACATGATTCGCAGTATGATGCAATACTCGGACGTGTTGGAGGGATCGGCTAGACACACGGGAATTCATGCTGCTGGAGTTATCATAGCCCCGGGCGATGTTAGCGATTACGTGCCTGTTGCGATCCAAAAAAGCAAGAATGAAGAAGCACTCATTACTCAGTACGATGGGAAATGGATAGAGAAGTTCGGCCTTCTAAAAATGGACTTCCTCGGGTTGAAAACCCTAACCATTTTGAATGATGCTGTTGAGATGATTGCGGCCAATCACGGAGTCAAAATCGATATTGAGGATCTTAATCTTGAGGATGACAAAACTTTCGAGTTATTTCAGCAAGGTCGCACCGTTGGCATATTTCAGTTCGAAAGTTCGGGAATGCGAGACTGGCTCTGCAAGCTTAAGCCTACCTCAATCAACGATCTAATCGCCATGAATGCCCTGTATCGACCGGGGCCAATGGAGCTTATTCCTAACTATGTAGCTCGAAAGCATGGCCTGGAAGAGGTAGACTCCTTCCATCCCATCTTATCCGAAATTCTCGAACCAACTTTTGGCCTTCCGATCTACCAGGAGCAGGTGATGCAGATGGCGCAAGTGATGGCTGGTTACTCCCTCGGTCAAGCCGATCTTCTCCGCCGGGCTATGGGCAAGAAGAAGAAAGAAGAAATGGATAAGCAGCGCTCTACTTTTGTTGAGGGTGCCAAGAAGAACGACGTATCAGAGAAAGAAGCTAACGCCATCTTTGACGTAATGGCTAAGTTCGCGGGATACGGATTCAATAAATCTCACAGTGCTGCTTACTCTGTGGTTGCCTATCAAACGGCCTACCTGAAAGCAAACTATCCCGCTGAATTCATGGCGGCGGTTCTCACATCTGATATGAGCGATTCGAAGAAGGTTGCTCACCTCCTAGACGAATGCCGGGCGCTTGGAATCGAAGTAATTCGACCAGAGATTAATCATAGTGTCGCACTCTTTACCGTCAAGGAGAGTAAAATCCGATTTGGCTTAGAGGCCATAAAGGGGGTTGGTAGATCTGTAATTGACTCCATTGTCGAGGAGAGAGAATCCTCGGGTCCGTTTGACGATCTATTTGATTTCACAAAACGACTAGATCATAAATCTGTCAACAAGAAGGCTATTGAGAATCTTCTGAAAGCAGGTACTTTTGACAAATTGTCGGAAAACAGAGCACAGCTTGTTGGAGCGTTAGAAGACGCAGTAAAATTTGGTCACATGCACCAAGCCAATGTGGCAGCAGGACAAAATTCTCTCTTCGGAGATACCGGTGGGGGCGCTATTGAAATGCAGCCTGTTCTTCCAAATATCAAGGCCTATTCCAAAACCGAAAAACTCCGATTCGAACGAGAGTTAATGGGCTTTTATGTATCGGGACATCCGCTTGATTTCTACGGCCCAGAAGTTCGAGGATTTGCCACTCGCTCTCTTGCCTCTGATGATCCTCTCGTTCCCGGTGCAACACATAGATTCTGTGGAATCATAACTGAGGTCAAAAAGCGAACTGATCGGCGTGGCCGTGAGATGGCATACGCATCAATCGAAGATTTCGTAGGGCATGGTGAATTGACAATATTTTCGCGCGCAATGGAAGCCGCCCTCCCCTATCTCAACGTTGATGAGTTGGTTCTAGTAAATGGTGTGCCGGAGGATCGCGGGGGTCAATTAAGTATTCGCGTAAACAAGATTACTCCTCTAAGGCTAGTCCGCGACAATATGATCGAATCGCTTATTGTACGGGTTACACACCAGAACATCGAGCGAGTAAATGTGGAATCACTCATTGATTTGTGTGGTGAAAACAGAGGAAATTCGAAGCTATACTTTGACCTCTCGAGCATCGGTAGCAATCTCGCTCTACAGCATTCGAGGTCATTTGTCATCGACCCGTCTCCTGATCTTATGAAAGGTCTATTCGAAATGTTCGGAGTGGACAATGTTTCAGTCTCTGGCAACGTTCATTAATAGGTCTGGCTTTCCATGAAAGCTTCTCTTAGAGACGACGGCGAAATTGTGAGCATAGACCTTCACGGGCTAAACATCGATGACGCAATATCTATTTGCAAAAAGGGTATCGCAGAGGCCTACTATCGAGGGCGGGACAAGATTAAGTTGATCCATGGATCTTCCACAAGCTCTCTACAGTTCGTAAATTCTACTATCAAGTACAGGCTCTATGACCTCCTGCAAGAATCGTCGGTCCAAAAACAGACAAGCTTCGTACTTAAATATGAAGATTACTGTGTCATCGGTCTGCGACCTGATTTTGAAATAGACCGAGATAGAATTACAATATTAGATATTAATTAGGGGCTAAGAATTGACGGGCAAAAAGAAATGGTCAAAGAGACGCGAGTCTAGATGGTGCATAGCGACAACTTTAGCACTTCATTTTTTCGCACTTCCTCTTTACTCACAAATAGGTGATGGACCATCTAGCAACGATGGCTCTCTTCCCTTCTCGACAGGGAGTTCTGCAATGGAATCGATGAAAATCCATCCATTGTTAAAGTATCAAGGAATTCTACCTCTCACGACAGGCACAGTCTCTGACACTGTAGAGTATGCGAGATTCCACCAACTTCTCAAACTCTACGCAGACCGATACGGGACGGATGACAATTTCACTTCTCGAATAACAGACAACCGAGACTATTCGACATTGGAGATCTCGACCCTAAAAGAAAAACGTCAGGATTTGCTCGATACAGGTGTTTCGCCTGAATGGGATCGTATCGATGCCTTAAGGGCCAACGAGATGAAGCGGCTCATTAAAAAATGGGAAAAAAAAGGCATTCCAAATAAGGCGATTACGATAACTTGGGGCAGACTGAATCAAGTATTTGTCGCTCGAAAAAGAGACGAACCATTTATTGAATATGAGCTGCGGCTTGCAAGGAGGCATGGATTAAGTGCCCTTGCAACGGAGCTAGGTACAGTTGAAACATTTAATAATGATTATATGGTCTCTTCGGTGGGCGCAAGTTCGAGGTACCAATTCATGCCCGATCACTTGAGGAGAATTGGAGTCCATCAGTACAAGCTTAAGACCACTTCTGGCAAAGTCATTTCCGTACATGAGGAAAGGCATGCGCTATTTCTGGCGGAAGAAAAAATCATTTTACTTCGTGGTTTTGCAAATTCTGTTGGTCACGAGATCCCAGGTATTTCGGCCTATAACACTGGACCTGCCAACATTTACAACCTCTACAAAAAATATCTCAAGAGCGATGCCGTTACTCGTGGCTCGGAATATGTAGCTGAGGCCTTTGCTTGGGGTTTGACAGATGGTTTTCCCATTGTAACACGGGGAAGTTCGTTCAAGAGGCAGTCTCGTGCATTTTTCCCGTCCGTCTACGGTGCCTTTCGAGCCATTGAGCATGTGCCAATCAATTTCAATAAGACGATGAAGGCTGAGCTTCTTACCATGAAAGCTCGGGGTCGAATTAATCTTTCAACATTACTTTCCACTCTGAGGAAAAGTAGTGAGAACTTAGATTGGGGATACGGAAATCGTGCCGGAAGAAATTCTTATGACAAATTCCGATCACTTAATCCACACTTCAATCTCCGGAATAGTGGAACAAGAAATGAGTCAGTTCCAAAGGGTTTCGATATTGTTCTTACCAGTCCGTCGAACAGAATCCGAGCACGCATCTATCTCCCCCTTGGGTCACTCGACGTACTGAAAAGGGCGGGCCACGATATTTTTGATGAGGATAAGACGAAAGTATTTGATAAGAACACCTTCCCAGATCCTACTCAAAACGGTGACAAGACACTCTACGATTACGAATATGACAACCTCATCGGTTCAATTGGTTCATTTGGATTCACAAAAGAGAACTTTGAGAAACTAAAGAGTCTCAAAGCAACTTTTGTCAAAATGGCAGAAAAGACGCCAACGGCATATCGAATAGGTCAGGCGAAAGTCATCAAAATCCATGTGGATATGTGGTCCGTCAAGGCTTGGCGAGACCTTGCAGCAGACGTGAAAAAGTTTAGGAAGAACGCTAAGAGCTAGGCCAAGCTAAACAGAGGCCTACAAGTTTCTTTCGCTCTAGCCAGGATTCTTACGCTGAGTTAGCGAGTAAAATCTCCTTCGTAAACTCCGGTGTTTCCAACATCGTCTGTTACCTCGATCCGTATCGAATGCTTTCCCCGCTTAAGATCCCTAGAAAATGTGTGAGTTATTTTTGCCGACTTTCCGTCGTGTTCAAAAAGGACCCACTCTCCATCTATCGTTCCTCTGAAGCTTCTGATTCCCGTCAGATTGTCTCTGATTCTGAACTTGATGTTGGAACGGTTGCCATAGTTTTTACGCCGAGGAACGGATAGAGCTCGAATGCTTGGCTTGGAGTTATCTTGACTGATGTAGAAATTTCCGAGGCCGCGTGCACGAGTGTATAGTCGTCCGTTTTCTATTCGAGTTGACAGTGCTCGGACTGTCCCACGATAGTCTTCATGAACGATTACTGATTTTTCGTTCAAGGCCTCCGGACTATCTGGTTTGATCCATAGCTTGAAATACTTGTGCACTGCCTGGTTGGATGGAGCAAGACTTAGTTCGCGAGACAGCTTTGACTTATCCCGCTCTTGAATTCTCATCGCGAAATCATCGTAAAAAGTACCCTCTGGAAACTGTAATTCGAAATTGTCTGTCACAAGTGAATGCTGTGAGTCGAAATACATCATCCTCTCGTTGGACGACTTTGTTACCGGAGGCAGGCTGACTTTGGCTCTTTCACCTCGAACCGCCCACTTGACAACGCTACTATTCCCCTCAATATCTCTCGCTAGGAAGGACATTTCATGCATTCGACCTTTCCTCGTATTGAGGTATCCATTCGAATTCACTAGCCCATAAATATCAAATTCGTTTCCTGGTAAGGTGTGTGCTCGATGAACCCATTTCTTTCGGCTCAACCAATCTGTGTAATCAACATGTGCGTTAATAAATCGGAGATCATCAAAGTGGAAGGAATCCATCTGGTGCTGATAGATCGTTCTACCATCAGCTACGAGGTCGAGCTGGTAGACTCCTAGGCGCGATCTGGATCCGTTGTGATAATCCTTTACCTCGACACCAAAACCAATACGGCCAGTTGCCCGAAAGTCTGTCACGTTGCTCAGTTTATAACTATCGCCCGAACTAGTGACTCCCAGTTCAGCGGGATTTCCGTAAGTCGCAACAACCAGCTGTCCATTTCCTTTTTCAATGACCGCGACGCTGTTGATGTCTGCTGCATATACTTTGAGTGTAAAAAACTTTGGAGCGATCTTATCTTGAACCTTCAATCCAAATCGAAGTGGATTGAGCGCTCGCTCGCTCTCAGTATCCCGGATCTCAAAATGCAGATGGGGTCCTGATGAGCTTCCTGAATTACCGGAAAGACCTAGGATTTCTCCTTTCTCCAACGCCAATTTGCCTTCGGGGGGATTGATATCGATGGAAAAAGTCTCATTTAATGCTTGCTGGCTACGAACGTACGACTCTAGTTCTTTGTTGAAAGACAGCAAGTGAGCATATACTGTTGTGTATCCATTTGGATGATCGACATAAACGGCATTGCCATATCCTCCCGCAGAAACTCTGATCCTCGATACATAACCCTCTGCACTTGAATAGACCTTGTATCCAGACTTCGCCTGAGTTTTGATATCGAGACCAGAATGGAAGTGGTTATTTCGAAGCTCTCCAAAATTACCTGAGAGCAGTAATTCTAGGTTTAGAGGACTGCGAAAATAGTCTTGAGGTAAGCTTCTCTTGTCGTCGTCAGCAATCGATAATCCAGACTGTAATGAAAATAGAAAAGGGATAAGAATCGTGAAAAGAGCCGACAAAGTGAAACGAGAATGACCTTGAATTTTATAGACTTTTTTGATCATCGGTTTTGTAACTGCCACCTTTACTATTCTGGTCTAAATGCGACTAAGTCTATTTATAAAATTCTGCCTCTACGGAGAAGATAGGAATTTGTCTACAGCATCTGGATACATTTCGTTCTGATAGCCCACTGCTTTCTCAAGAGTAAGATAAAAGTCAGCTCCAAATCTTCGGATTATCGCTGATTTGAGAAACTTATATACTGGGACCTTTAACTTTGAACCAAGAGCGCAGGCCGGACTGCAAATATCCCACCGATCGTAATTCACAAGACTTAGATGGTTATCTCCGCTAATTCTAATTGGGTACAGGTGGCAAGAAACTGGTTTTTGAAAGTCTATCCGCCCATCTATATGAGCTTGTTCGATACCACATTTAGAAATCCCCTGCTTGTCAATGAAATAATAGACACAAGGACCTCCTTTCCCAATAAGGGGGGTCGCAGCTTTTCCATCATCGTCCAGGATGAAGAGGCCATCGCTTTCTATCAATTCTCGGCCCTCCTTAGTGAGATACTTTCTGACTCTAGGATAGCTGTCCGCTAAAATCGCTTTCTCTTCCTCTAATAGTGGGGCACCAGCCTCTCCCTGAACGCAGCAAACTCCCTTGCAGGCGTGGAGATCACAGACAAATTCCTCCTCAATAAGCTCGTCACTAATCAGTACATCGTCAATTAAGATCAATATTGCAGTCCCTTATTAGTTCTACGTTGGGAGAATGTGTAGCTCCAAGGGTTGCTGACCTAACGAATAAGAAAAGAACATAGGCGAAATCGAGAAGATCATCAACTCCAACATCACTTATGCGCCATTATGTCACGTTCTATCTCGTTTCTGAAATCTCGACATTCATCGGTGCCGTGATGCCTGTCATATTGTCGCATTTATGCAAATGGCACGGCACTTGATAGTTGGAATAATAAATAATCGATCACCTAATTGAACTTAAACAATAAATCGAAAATGAAAATCAACTATGCAAATGCTCCTGTCTCAGACTTTGGCACCCTCTCCCGAGATCTCGAAGATTTCTTCGGTGGATTCTTGAAGCCTGAAAGACATACGGGTAAAACGGAAAATTCCTTCAACCCACAGTCCGACGTATTTGAAGACGAGCATGGCTATAGCATCTCTCTTGACCTGCCTGGTGTCGATAAAAGTGAGGTTAAAATTAATTTTGAAAACGACGTTCTTAGCATTGAAGGAGAACGACTAAGCCCTGGCACGGATGATTCGCGGAAATACTACCGAGTGGAACGTCAATTTGGCTTTTTCAAAAGGACTTTTACTTTTAGAAAGGCAATCGATTCCAAAAAAATCAAGGCGGATTTTCTAAACGGAGTCTTGACTATAGTCGTACCTAAAGCAGCTGAAGGCAAAGCTCGAGAGATCAAAATTCAATAAGAACGAGCCAATTGAGAATTATAAGGGGGGCAGCCAATCTGTCCCCTTTTTCTATTTACATTCATTCTCAGTAAATATTGGCATATATTAGGGGATGTTGAGCTAGTAGGGTTAAGGCAAGACCTGAAAATTCTCACTAATTATCAAGCACATCATGTGTGGTGCAGTCAAGACTTTACCATTTCGAGGCAAACCCCGGGGCTAGATCACCTCAAAGGGGTTTTTTAAATAAGGATAGATATGTCGGAAAAATTAATACAAAATGGATCCGTAAAAGGATCAGAAAGCTCACCTGCAGAGAAAGAAAGTCTCTTAAAAATCAGAGACATTCTCTTTGGCGATCAAGTAATAGAGCTTTCAACTAAAATCAAGACAACTGAAGTTGAATTCAACAAGCAGTTGGGGCTTCTGAAGTCGATTCAGACTAGAAGCACGACGGCCCTAAAGGACAAAGTTGCTAACAATAGGACAGAGAGCCGCGAACTCCTAAAAACAAGTCTAGATAAACTTGAGCAGAAAATTGAAGCGGAACTCACTTCGATCAAGAATAATCTAGGCGATCTCGATTCTCGCTTGTCAAGCCTAGCAGGTGAGATTAATACTCAAAACGGATCATTTTCTGGACAACTTTCCGGCGTCGATCAGAAGCTTGAATCGCTGCGTCTAGAATTTGCAGACATGTCCGCGAATAGTATAAAGAAGGACGAACTGGCGCAAACTCTTCGCTTAGTCGCGGAAAGCATCAAATAACTCCAAGTAGTAATTCAAATTGAAAGGAGAGCAGTCAAAGATCTTGAACGGATCCTCCATGTCCAATTTGGAGGAACTACGTGCGCTTCTTCTGGGGCCAGCTCACTCCTACATTGACGAACTCGAAAGTAAAAACGCGACTCTTGAGCTTCGCGTCGGAGACCTTCAAGCAAAAATATTTGAGCTAGACAGCATTCTTTCCGATCCAGAAAATCATGCGAAATTAATGAGTGAGTCGATGGCTGAAGCCATGATTACTCGCTATCGAATGGATACAAATGGAGAGAAAGCGGCCAAGATGAAGGACGCTGTCGCACCTATCGTCGAAGAATCGCTCTTAGTATCTGTCGAAGAAAATCCGGATAAGATTGCAAATGCAATTTATCCGATAATGCTTCCCTCGATAACAAAAGCGGTCAAGCAACTTCTTCAAAGCACTATCCAAGAGATTAACCGAACTCTGGACCAACAGTTTTCTCCGAAGGCGATAGGATGGAGGATCAAGGCGATGAGGACAGGCAAGTCGTACGGAGAGGTTCTCCTAAGTGAAACCTTGAGCTTTAGAGTTGAGCAGGCCTTTTTGGTTCACAAAGAAACTGGACTCCTTCTTCTGCACTCCTCGATTGAGAAAAAGCATGAAAGCGATGCTGATGTGATTTCGGCAATGCTGACAGCTATTCAAGATTTTGTCAAAGACTCCTTCACTTCCGAAAAAAGTGAAACCTTAGATACATTGAACGTTGGTGACCTCACGGTGTGGGTAGAAAGGTCGCCCTATGCTTACCTAGCGGTTGTTATTCGGGGTCAACCTCCAGGGGGACTCCGAGAAAATATCCAAGAAGTTTTGCTTAAAATCCACTCAAAGCATAGACATGATTTGAAGGACTACTCGGGAGATGATTATGAGTTGAAACGTAGTCAGTCCACCTTGGACAGGGTTCTCGTAGCAGAATTAAAGAGCAAGGGAGAAAGTAGTGGAAGCTCGAAGAAAAAGACTATATGGAAAAGGGTTCTTTTTACCTTTGGTATACTCGCCCTTTCATTTTTTATATATCGTAGCTATGTGATGGTTCAATGGGATAGATATGTTGAGGAGCTGAGCCAGATACCCGGTGTGATTATTTTGAACGATGAGTATATGCACGTCGAGGGATTACTCGGTGAGGACACTCTGCTTGAAACTTCGCAGTTAAATAGGAGAGGCTTCACGCAGCAAGAAATTGAGTTCGAATGGACTAGAATCAATATTTCTTCTGAAGCTCATGATCAACAATAGATAAGCACGGGTATTCTAATAGAAGAATGAAAATGAAATTTCTAGGTAATTCGATCTTAAAGTGATTCAGAAAAAAATCTGCATGCTCGGCTCTTTTGCCGTTGGCAAAACAAGCCTCGTCTCCCGTTTTGTAACAGGGATTTTCACAGAGAAATATCAATCGACTGTTGGCGTAAAAATTGATAAGAAAAAAGTTCTTTACGAAGGAAGCGATGTAAATTTAATTGTCTGGGATCTCCATGGTGAGGATGAATTCCAAAAAATAAGTACACGTTTTTTGAGAGGATCATCCGGGTTAATTTATGTCGCCGATGGTACGAGACCTTCAACATTCAACACGGCTCTTAAAATCCGAGAAAGGGCAAAATCCATTATTGGCGAGATCCCCCACGTAGTTGTCCTCAACAAAAGTGACCTCGAGTCCGAATGGAATGTTGATCAAAATCAATTGGAGAGAATTACCAAGGAGGGAGTACCTAGCTACGCGACTAGTGCAAAAAATTCCAGTGGTGTAGAAGATACTTTTGACGAAATCACTCGACAGGTTATGGTTTCGTGACGGATGAGACATCGGAATATTGGAACGTCCTGGAAGACTTCGGTAAAAACTGGGATTTAGATGAGAACGGCAGAACCAGAGGTTTTGATCGGGAACATCGTCTCGCCGTCGTTCATCTTGCCTTTCTTGAATATCCGTCCAACAAACTAAAACAGAATGCCACCGAAGTTGGAAGCTTCCTCGCGCAGACTTTAGAACTCGTAGATGAGCATATCAAACGAGCTTCAGGAACCATTATCGAACAAAGTACCTCTGGCATAAAAATCCTTCTTGGACTTGGTAAGAAAGATTTTCTGTCTTTGGAAGAATGCGTTTCTCTTTGTTCGAACATTTTGGAAGATGTAAGACAAATAGCGGACAAATTGATTGGACAAGGCTTCCAGGCCTATGCCGCATCAGCCGGTCTCTCGATCGGGCATCTCAGCTGTGGTTTTTTAGTAAACTCCGGCAAAGAAGTCTTTGTCGCAGTCGGTCCCGAAATAAGACTTGCTGAGACTTATTCTTCGATTGCTCGAGCTTGGCAAATCGGAATAGCACCCGGCTCAGAATTCCAGTTACTAAAAGATAGTGAAAGATGGATTTCGTCTGGACGCC
Organism: Rhodothermales bacterium; assembly: GCA_965250215.1. GTDB lineage: Bacteria > Bacteroidota > Rhodothermia > Rhodothermales > DATKEJ01 > CBDFNN01. The sequence continues at coordinate 3,397,366 of CBDFNN010000004.1, forward strand.
CCAACGTAGTTGAGTCCAAGAACTCTACTGCGGGTATTGGAGAGGATGATTTTCTTGATTTTGCTTCAATGGAGACCAACGATGATTTTTATTTCGTTGCTATTGAACCCAGAGAAAAATCCAGATGGCAATCTCTCCTCCCAATCCCAAAATGGTTCTCAGAGTTAATTTCAGCTACGGGATCTGAAGTCGAAGAAGGAAATATTGACATCTCCGGCCTGTTCGATTTCCTTGACAATTTCGTGATTGACGCTTGGGAATTCTGGCAATCCAAAAGAGAGGGTAGCCTCCGAAGCGGTAGTTGGGAGGAAAAGAGCAAGGCCGGTTCTTCACTTCGATTAGAGGCCGTTGCCTTGTCTTTTTCAGGTAAAAACATCCTTGTTATCGAAAAAGCCGGAAGAAGAATCGAGGAGAAGATTAATGTACTTCAGCGGTTTAGGGAGCGAGAATTGGAATTTTCGAAATTGCTTTCTGAACAAGATCGTCGTTCTTTGATTCTGCGCTGTATCGTACACGATCTTACAAGTCCTTTAGCCGGAGTACAAGCGGCCCTCTCACTTCTGACATCCGAGAAACTGTCTGACGAAGGTCGTGACTTCCTAGAGATGAGCATGAAACAAACGAATAGAGTCTCCATGCAAATCCGGGAGATTCTCGACGTGGTTTCAGCGGAGAATCGAGAATTCGATCGAGAACTAGTTACCGAGAGTGGAGCTCCTAACATTGTTTCTATTGCGAACTCTGTAGTTGCAGGATTGAGGCCATTGGCCGTCCTTCACGGTGTGGAAATCAACTTAGACAGGCAATCACTCATCACCAAAAGTGAACTAGTGTTGGCAGAAGAAAGTAGTCTGAGGAGAGTATTCTATAATCTCATCGAAAATGCGATTTGGCACTCGCCAATTGATTCTGTAATTCAACTAAACATTGAATCGAAGCCTGGAAAAGTATTCGTGGAAATCAGAGATGAAGGATCTGGCGTTCACCCAGCACTGGAAAAATCGCTTTTCAAAGAGTTTACGCGACTAAACAGTCACATAAATAAGATAGGACTGGGCCTGTTCTTCTGTAAGACATGTATCGAATCTTGGGGCGGAGAAATCGGCTATCAAAAAGTTGAAGAGTCCGGTGCGTCCTTTTGGTTCAAGGTCGACTCCCTTCACAGGCCAAAGTAAAGCTAGGAATTTTATTGGAGTAGTTTTCTTGAGCTCGTGATTGCTTTCACCTAGCTTGGTAGCATTTACAAAGCGTGAATCTCGTCCATAAACTTCTTGCCTATTGATCTCGCCTCCTCCGCCGTCGCGGCTTCGCTGTAGACTCGAATAATAGGCTCTGTATTAGACTTACGCATGTGAACCCAAGCTTTAGGAAAATCAATTTTCAAGCCATCAACATCCGAAATATTCTCACCGGAATATTTTGATTTCATTTCTTCGATTATGGCATCTGGATCCTTTCCTTCGATTGATATTTTTTGCTTCACGATTTGGTAACTCGGCAAATCATCCACTATTTCAGAAAGACTCTTCCCTGTATTTGCTAGATGTTGAAGTACGAACGCTGTCCCTATTAAGCCATCTCTGCCATAGTGCAAATCAGGAAGAATCACTCCACCGTTTCCCTCGCCACCGAGCGTTGCTCCCAGCGCTTTCATCTTTTCGACTACGTGTATTTCTCCAACAGCGGATCGATACACCTTCTGACCCATCGTTGCAGCAAGGTCTTCGACCATCCGTGACGAGGACAAATTAGTCACAAAAGGACCATTTCGAAAACTCCAGATAAATTGAGCTGCTATCACTTGCGTAAGCTCTTCTCCTATGGCGACTCCTCCGTTGGCGACAAGTGCAAGTCGATCTACGTCTGGATCAACAACTATAGCGAGATCACAATCATTGGCACGGACAACTTCAGCAATATCGGCCAGATTCTCTGGAAGAGGTTCAGGACTGTGCGCAAAGAGACCATTTGGTTCGTCGTTTATGCAAAAAATATTTTCAGGTTTTACTCCCAGTCTGTGTAAAAGCGGAACGATTGAGATGGAGCCAGAAGAGTTGATGGCATCAACAGCAACCTTGAAATCTCTTTCTGCAATTGACAAGGTATCGATGTATTCTAAGTTGCATATACTCTCTATATGCGCGTCTATAAATTCGAGATTATTTCTGCCTCCAATTTCTTCATATTGCTTCCAAGGATAGATCTTTGCAGACGCCAAGTCTAGAACTCTTTGACCCTCGGCCCCATTGAGAAATTCACCTCTGTGATTCAACAATTTCAGTGCGTTCCATTGGGCTGGATTGTGCGAGGCAGAAAGAATAATCCCACCTTGTGCACTTTCGTTGAGAACAGCCATCGCTAGCGTTGGAGTGGTTGTCAAATCCAAATTTACTATGTCTACACCGAGACCTTGTAAAGTTGACATCACCAGATCGGCACAAATGACACCGGTAACACGCGCATCACGACCCACAACAACTTTGAGCTTTCCGGAGTAGGATTCAGTCAACCAAGTTCCATATGCCGCAGCAAAGTTGACAATTTCTGCCGGATCCAGTCCGTCCCCAAAGACACCGCGAATTCCTGATACTGAAGCTATTAAGGGCATACGATTGCTAGTGGTTTATTTCGTGATTTGCCTGTGATGGGCAGGTTTTGTGATGATAGTTCGTTCGACAAGAATGAGCAACTATCTCTAGGCCTTTGCACTCTTTTGATTCCTTTCTAGGCTAGAAGTTGTGAAAGGAATAAGAATGAGGTTCAGATCGCCCTGTCTTTTTACATGTTCCAATTTATGAAGAAGAGCCGAGCTGAATAGAACCCTGTTCAAATTGCGAGTAAAAGACCTTCCGACTAAAAATTATGGCGAGCGGAAATACGACACATATCCAGTCTGATCAAATTCCTTCTACGGTTCTTAACCAGAGACGACACTTGTCTCCGGATGAGCGATCCAGTAGAAGAATGCTCCTAGATTTCTGGGACTTGTCAAAGCCGGAAATTTCTCTTTCTGTTGTCATGTCTGCAGCCGCTGGATTCATTCTCGGATCGGCAGGTGGTCCCGTACTCAGCCCACTTCTTTGGTGGACACTTGGCGGCACCTTGTTTCTTTCTATGGGAAGCGGAGCCTTAAACCACTACCTCGAAAGAGAGGTCGATTCAAGAATGCACAGAACAGCCGGTAGACCTCTACCAGCTGGAAGAATTAGCCCATCGATAGCCCTAGTATTCGGACTTATATGCATTCTATTCGGTTCATTTGCTCTATTTCAAACCAACTTTTTGACCACAGGACTTGGTCTTGCCACAGTACTTCTATATCTCTGGGTTTACACCCCGATGAAGAAGCATACGACTTGGAATACTCTAGTTGGATGTCTTCCTGGAGCATTGCCAGCCTTGGGCGGCTGGACGGCGTCTAGCGGAAGCCTCGGGCTGACTGGCCTCGCATTTTTTGGTGTGCTATTTTTCTGGCAAATGCCACACTTCCTTTCTCTCTCTTGGATGTATCGAAAAGATTATTCCAGAGGCCGTCTGGCTATGACTGTCCTCAGTGATGAAAATGGCAGTAAGGTTTCGAGTCAATCTGTCTTTTACACCTTGTTAGCCATCGCGCTATCCGTAATTCCCTTTCTGAATGGAGATGCTAGCCTTGGATATTTGATTGCCGTTATCCTCTTTGGCGCTTTCTTACTTTATAGAGCGATCGTGTTTTTCCAATCTCGGACCAATAAGAACGCTAAGGGTCTTCTTAAGGCATCTATTTACTATATCCCAGGTCTGCTTGTAGCCGTTCTACTGGATCATTTAGTCTAGGGAGCATAACAACATGAAGCTTCGTCCTATTAAGGATCTAAAGCTTAGCGAACTAATACTTTGGGCAGAATCAGAAGGTTTACCAAAGTTCAGAGCCAAGCAAATTTTTGAATGGTTGTATGCTCATCGAGCATCCACATTCGATGATATGACCTCTCTTCCAAAGAGCCTGAGGGACGATCTGGCCAGCCATTTCATTCTGGACGGCCTGTCTCTTTCTAAAGAATCTCAATCGAAGGATGGGACAATTAAGGCACTACTTGAACTGCCCTCGGGAAGAAACATTGAGGCCGTGTTAATCCCCGAGCTATCAGAAGAGGGAGATGCAACAGTAAGACTTACTCTTTGTGTTTCGAGTCAGGTTGGATGTGCGATGGCATGCACTTTCTGCGCCACTGGGCAGATGGGATTCAAAGAAAATCTCAGCCTTGGCCAAATCGTCGATCAAGTTCGCCTGATGAATGATCGCTGTAATGTCGAATGGGGCCGAGATATCACAAATATCGTATTTATGGGAATGGGCGAACCCCTATTGAATTACGATAATGTGATGATGGCAATCGAAATTCTTCGCAGGGAGGATGTAATGCATTTTTCTCCTCGCAGAATAACAGTTTCCACGGTGGGCCTTTCAAAATCGATTCGCCGAATAGCCGACGAGGACAAAAAGTTTAGACTTGCTGTTTCCTTACACTCCGCGATCAATGAGAAGAGAAGCGAGATAATGCCGGTGAATCGATCTGAAAAAACTGACCTTCAGAGCTTAAGCGATTCCATTGTCTATTACACAAAAACAACGGGGCTAAAAGTCACCTACGAATATTGTGTCTTGCGAGATGTGAATGACTCAGAAGAAGACGCTGTTGCTCTTGCCAACATTGCCAGACGATCACCTTCCAAGATTAATCTAATTGTCTATAACCCTGTAAAAGGGCTTGAATTTGAGCCCAGCTCAGACGAAAAACTAAATGCATTTGTCTCAAGTCTCGTGGCGAAGGATGTAAGAGTGACCGTTAGAAGGAGCAGGGGTCAAGACATCGATGCTGCTTGTGGCCAGCTTGCGACAATAACCGATTAGAGAGAGCTTAATTCTTAGCCTAAGGCAGACTTAAGATTGGACGTTAGTTCCCGCAATGAAGCTTCTACTTCTTCGCTTACTTCCTCCGCAGCTGTTTGTGCTTCTTTCTCTTTGTAGTCGTTAAGCTGTCTTTTAAGCTCAAAGAGTTCCTCTCCCAGCGATAAGGCACCAATAATCGCACAAGTCAATTCTGGTACAGAACCAAGACCTTGCTGAATTCCGGTCATTTTGTCATTGACGTATTCAGCAATCTCCCGCGTACTACTTTCTTCCTCCTCGCCCTTTACTTTCAGAGGATAGTCGCGATTTAGAATGTTAACTTTGATCGATTTTTCCATGTGCTATTCTGCGCTTGGCATTTCCAGATATGCATCAATGCTCTCCATAAAGCCCTGAATTTTTTCCTTCAACTCGGCCGAACTTTCCAGACCATCGAGATTCAGGGATTCAGCTATAGATCGAGAACCACCTTGCAATTTAAACTCTTCGTTTTCCCTCATGAGCTCAGCGTTTAGCTTTCGCAGCTTATCGAGTTCCTCTACCGCACGACCAACATATGAACGCAACTCAACTAGTATTTCGTGTTCTCCCATTCTTGTAGTGTTAAGATCTTAACTCAGCTCCAAAATCTTTTTGCAGGCGACCAAGTATCCGGTCAATCTGCTTGTCGATCTCTTTATCTTGTAGTGTCCGATCTGTAGAGAAAGTAAGAGAAAAGGCAATACTTTTGCCAGAACCTCCCAATTTATCTCCGGAATAAATATCGAATATGTCAATCTCACTTAAGATGGATGAACTCGCCTGTCGGATCGAGGAAATCATATCTCCCGCCCGAACGGACTGATCAACAATGAGTGCGAGATCTCTTGAAGTTGAGGGAAAACGCTGAATTTCTTGGTAGAATCTTCTACCCTTTCGATTCAAAAGTTGGCCAATAATACTCCAGTCTAATTCAGCAAAATACACTTGATCATCCAAGTCAAAACTCTGGCCAATTTTCCTCCCAAGAATTCCAATTTTTCCAATTCGTTTCTTTTGAGCATGAACAACAATGTTCAACATACCATTTTCGCCGTGGACACTTTTCTTACCAATCTCAACTGCAGCCAATCCCAAGAAATCTAGCAGGTCTTCGACGACTTGCTTTATGTCAAAAAGATCGCCGCCGCGCTCTTCTTGATTCCATCCCTTTCGAGAAGAAATACCGCTCTGAACGAGACACAGGATCTCACGTTGTAAATATCCAGGAACGAGGTTCGATTTATTTCCGGGATCGGTCTTGGAAAAGACATAGCCGAACTCTGCAAATTGTATGCTCTTATGACCCCGGTTTTTATTGTATGCAACAACTGGCAAGATCCCTGCGAGCATCGAGGGTCTCAAGGAAGCATTTTCACGGGATATCGGATTGACGGTTTGAACCAATTCATCTTCCGAGGCAAAAAGAAGTCCACGTTCGACGGGAATAAGACTGTTAGTATAAGTCTCCCTGTATCCCTTGCCGGAAAGATAACCTAGTACTTCTATCCTAGCTGTCTCTGATTTAGACGACTTTGGAAGAACAGCCGGAATTGTGACCAAAGAAGGAAGTTCTACGTTATCGTATCCATAGAGACGGACGACCTCTTCGATTAAGTCAATCTCCCTTTCAATATCTGGACGAAATCCTGGCACCTCACACGAAACGCAATCTGGACTAACTTGATTGCTTTTTATCTCAATTGAGTTCAGAATGTTGACGATCCTTGAACGTTCTATCTCAAAACCCAGGAGCTTTGCCACTCTCGATGGACGAAGTTCAATGTGAGATCGCTCAAATGAACGGGCTTTTGCGTCCTTCCCTCCACTTATTTTTCCACCCGCCAGATCAACAATCAATTTGGCAGCTCGCGTTGCAGCCTTCAGTGTTGATTCTGGATCCACACCTCGCTCAAAACGATAAGAGGCGTCAGTCTGCATGTTCAATAGCTTGGCGGCTTTTCTAATCCGTGACGGATCAAAATATGCAGCCTCCAAAAGGATGTCTTTCGTCCTATCATCAACTTCGGAGTTCTGGCCACCCATAATTCCGGCAATCGCTACCGACCCAGATGCATCACAAATCATGAGCGTGTTAGCAGGAAGCTCACGTTCCTTGTCATCCAGAGTAGTGAATTTTTCGTCAGGCAAAGAGCTGCGAATAATTATTTTGGACTCAGTCACTCGGCTCAAATCGAATGCATGAAGCGGCTGACCACACTCGTACATCACGAAATTCGTGATGTCTACAATATTATTTATAGGTCTTAGTCCGATTGCTGAAAGGCGAGATTTTAACCAAGCCGGAGACTCTGATATTTGGACACCTTCAATTACAATTCCGACATATCTGTGGCACCCGTCGGCGTCTTCGATGTTTATTTCGAGATCAGAATTGTCCTCGAGTGCCGCGGACCGGGAATACTCTTCAGGATATTCCAGCTTTCGATCAAATTGAGCGGCTAGGTCTCGGGCCACGCCTAGGTGGTAAGTCCCATCTGGTCTATTTGGTGTCAATGCTATATCAAAAACGATGTCATGACTTTCAACTTTGCGTTCTTTCAGATAGTCTGAGAAAGGCGTTCCTGAAATAGCTCCTTCTTCGAGGACCATAATTCCATCATGCTCCTCAGAAAGACCGAGCTCCGCTTCCGAGCAAATCATACCATTGGATTCTTCGCCTCGTAGCTTGACTTGCTTGAGCACTATCACCTCCATCTCACCTTCTTCCTTCTTAGACCGAACGGTCAAGGTGGTACCTACTTTTGCGACAGGTACAAATTGACCCGGTGCCACATTGGGTGCGCCACAGACTATTTGAAAAGGCTCTCCCTCACCGAATCGTACCTGGCAAACTCGCAATTTGTCGGCATTGGGATGCGGTTCAACGCTCAAAACTTCTCCAATATCGATCCCCTCGAGTGAAGAACCGATTTGTAATACTTCGTCGACCTCAAACCCGAGCATCGTGAGGCGCTCGCTGACGTCTTTCTCATTCTCCGGAAGATCTAGGTAATCTTTTAACCAGTTGAGGCTAATATTCATTGTGTTCTAGCTACTAAAATTGCTTTAAGAATCGGATATCGTTCTCATAGAACAATCGTATATCATTTATTCCATGCCGAAGCATGGCGATGCGCTCTATCCCCATTCCCCACGCGTAACCGGTGTATTTTTCTGGATCCATGCCGACATTAATTAGGAGGTTAGGATCAACCATTCCGCAACCAAGGATTTCCATCCACCTCCCTTCATCGGGATTTTCTTTATCGGCCCACCATATATCGACTTCTGCACTTGGCTCCGTAAATGGGAAAAAGGAGGGTCGAAATCTCATTTTTACGTCGTCACCAAACATATGACGTGCAAAGAGATAGAGCATTTGCTTTAAATCAGCGAAGGATACATTCTCATCTATGTAAAGCCCCTCAACTTGATGGAAAAGACAGAAAGACTTGTAAGAAACAGCTTCGTTTCTATAGACTCGCCCTGGCACAACAATTCTTAGAGGTGGCTCTGTGTTCTCCATTATTCGAATCTGTACTGGCGAAGTATGCGTCCTCAGAACAATACCACCATGTTCCTCATCTGGAGATTCCACAAAGAGGGTATCCTGCATGTCCCTAGCAGGATGATCAGGCGGAAAGTTTAAAGCGGTAAAATTATGCCAATCATCTTCTATTTCTGGTCCTTCTTCAACATCGAATCCAAATCTCCGAAAGAAGCCAAGAGCTTCGTTGAGAGTTTGGCGAAGTGGATGGATTGAACCTTGCTGCGCCGGACGGCCAGGAAGGGTGAAATCCAGATCTAAGGGTAATTCAGATCCATCATCCTCCGATGAACTTTCCTCAAGTCTTGATTCAGCGAGCTTCTTAAGCTCGTTTATCTTTTGACCAAACTCTTTTCTCGATTCCTGAGCAACGTTTCTCATTTCGCCGAAAAGAGACGTAATCAACCCACTCTTCCTGCCAAGAAACTTGTTCTTGAATTCCTCCTTAGCTTTCTGGCCATTGAGGATAGCTGCCTCGATGTCAGCCTTAATTTGATTGAGGTCTATGCTCATTTGTTCAACATTCCAGTATGATTTCGGACATTGCGCCCCTTTATACTCTTTTTGATCTTAATGTTTGTTCGAAATCTCAGCTCAAAAGTGATATAACAAGAAACCCGCCCCCAAAGTGAATCAGAGACGGGCTTCAATCATTTTGCATGCTCGGCAAAACCGTGATTTAGCTAGTCGCCGTTTTCACGATTGCTGTAAAGGCTTCCGGATCACTTGCTGCTAGATCTGCGAGCACTTTCCGGTTTAGGCTTATGTCTTTCGACTTCAGGGCTCCCATCAATTTGGAATAAGACATTCCATTGAGACGAGCTCCAGCATTAATTCTTGCGATCCAAAGTTTTCGGAATGCTCTCTTTCTGACACGGCGGTCACGGTAGGCATATCCAAGGGCTTTGTCCACGGAATGCTTTGCAACGGTGTATACTTTGGATCGTGATCCCCAGTAACCTTTTGCAAGCTTCAATACTTTTTTTCTCCTCTTTCTAGAGGCTACTCTGTTCTTTGCTCGTGGCATCTTCCCTATATGAGTTTTTTGATTCTTGGTGCATCCGCTTTATTTATCAGGCCGGACTTTCGAAGATTTCTTTTCCTTTTGGAGGACTTCTTCGTAAGAATGTGACTTGTAAAGGCCTTCTGGCGTTTTAGCTTGCCAGAAGCGGTCACCTTGATCCGCTTTTTGGCCCCACTATTGGTCTTCATCTTGGGCATAATAAACCCGTCGTACTCAATTCGTTATTGAAAATAATCCGTGATGTTTCCAAGCACGGCATAGAAAGGTTAAAATAGGCAATTTTACTGCTTATTTCAACAATGAAGAGACTAAGCTTGCTTCTTTTTTGAAGGAGAAAGCATGATGGTCATTCTTCTGCCCTCCATCTTTGGGGACTGGTCTACTTTTGATATTTCATCCAGCTCAGCAATAAATCTATTTAGAAGATCTGAACCAGCCTCTTTATAGATGATATCTCTTCCTCGAAACTGAACCCAAGCTTTGACTTTATCCCCATGCTCGAGAAATTCCCGGGCATGCTTAGTCTTAAAATCAAAGTCATGTTTATCCGTGTGAGGTCGGAAACGGATTTCTTTTAAGGTAACCGTATGCTGCTTTTTCTTCGCCTCCTTCTCTTTCTTTTGCTGCTCATACCGAAACTTGCCGTAGTCGATAATTTTTGCAACAGGAGGTTGTGCGTTGGGCGAAATCTCAACGAGATCCAGTCCTTGCGATCTAGCAAGTGCTAGTGCATCTTCTAAAGTATATAATCCGTGTACACCTTTTGGGTCTACAACCCTCAATTTGGGTGCTCTAATTCTGTCGTTCACGCGCTCCTTTGGGGGTCTGGGAGGCTCGTTACGATATCGTCCTTTTCCGATCTTAGTTTTTGGTTGGTTAGTTAGAAATACTACGATACAAAGATCGCATATATATCAAAAGACTTCCACTCGCTTTTGTTCTAGTCAAGCTAACGATTCTGAGTTCAGTAATCGATTATTAGTCGACCGAAGAGACCTTGAATACGGCCTAGTGGCTAAATGCACTGGCGACCTCGCCTTTTATATCCGCAATGAAGTCATCTACGGTCCTCATTCCCTTATCTCCTTCGCTCTGTTTTCTGACACCTACGGAATCAGCATCGATTTCTTTTTCCCCAACGATCAACATATAAGGTATTTTGCTTAACTCAGCCTGTCTAATCTTGTAGCCAATCTTCTCGTTGCGGTCGTCGACTTCAACACGAAGACCCTGGGCGGTCATTTTCGCGGCTACTTCCTTCGCATAGTCATTAAAGTCATACGCAACGGGAAGAACTGTTGCTTGAACTGGCGACAACCAAAGGGGAAATTTACCAGCACAATGCTCAATAAGTACGCCGATGAATCTCTCGAGCGAGCCGAAAGGAGCTCGGTGAATCATCACGGGTCTATGCTTATTGTTGTCCTCGCCTATGTAAGTCAAGTCAAATCTTTCAGGTAGGTTGTAGTCTACTTGAACCGTTCCAAGCTGCCATTCCCTACCGAGTGCGTCGTTAATCATGAAATCGAGCTTGGGACCGTAGAAGGCAGCTTCGCCTTCTACTTCAACCGCATCAAGATTCATTTCGGCAGCAGCCTCTTTGATGGCCCGCTCAGCATCATCCCACAATTCATCAGCACCGATGTACTTTTCTGCATCGGCCGAGTCACGGAGAGAAATCTGGGCTTTGAAGTCTTTGAAATCAAGGGCACGAAGCACAGTCAAGATTAGGTCGATGACATTCTTGAACTCCTCCTTAACTTGTTCAGGAGTACAGAAAATATGTGCATCATCTTGCGTGAATCCCCGGACTCTAGTCAAACCGCTCACTTCACCGGATTGCTCATAGCGGTAGACCGTACCAAATTCTGCAAGACGGACCGGCAGGTCTCGATATGAGTGCATCTTGTCAGCATAAATCTGGGTATGATGTGGACAATTCATTGGCTTGAGAAGAAAGCCTTCATCTTCCCCCTCTTCTCCGTCGATCATAGGAGGAAATTGTGATTCCTTGTAGTAGGGATAATGACCAGAAGTTTTGTACAACTCCAATCGTCCAATATGCGGAGTAACAACGGGCTGATACCCCCGCTTAAGTTGCTCTTTCTTCATGTAATCGATCAACAAGTCCCTCATGATGGCGCCTTTGGGCAACCACAAAGGAAGTCCCACGCCAACCAACTTGCTAAATGTAAATAGCTCGAGTTCTCGACCGAGCTTACGATGATCTCTTAGTTTGGCTTGCTCTAAACGATCAAGATGTTCATCCAGCAGTCCTTTCTTAGGAAAGGTTACGCCGTAAATTCTAGTTAATTGCTGTCTTTCTTGATCACCTCGCCAATAGGCTCCGGCAATAGTGAGCAACTTAGTATGCTTTAAGAATCCGGTGTTGGGAACGTGGGGTCCTCTGCATAGATCAGTAAAATCTCCTTGCGAGTAAAAAGTTATCTCTCCATCCACAAGATCTTCGATAAGCTCTAGCTTGTACTCATCATCCTTTGTCGTGAAGTATTCGCTGGCCTCTGTTTTTCCAACTGTTCTTCTATTAAAGTTGTTGGCCTTGTTTGCCAACTCTCTCATTTTTTTCTCGATGAGATCTAGATCCTCCTGCCCTAGCTTTCTATCTCCGAGATCAACATCGTAGTAGAACCCCTGTGCAATGGCAGGCCCGATCCCGAACTTTACTCCAGGATAGAGAGCCTCAAGAGCCTCAGCCATTAGGTGGGCTGACGAGTGCCAGAACACCTTCTTTCCTTCGTCATCCCTCCAAGTAAGTATGGAAACTAATGAATCCTCTGTGATAGGCCGAGACAGGTCCCAAACCTCTCCGTTTACGGTAATGGCAAGAGCATTTCGTGCCAGGCCTTCAGATATACTTTTGGCAATTTCCATCCCAGAAATTCCGTTAGGATGATCTACTTGACTACCATCTGGAAGGGTAATTGAAAGGGTATTGTTTGACATAGTCGCCAAAGACGCCCAGAAGCCTTGCAAGATCCTATGACCACTGGATTTTGGTCTAGCCCAGTCCGATCTGTAGCGTTTAGAAAATCTAACAATTATCTGACTTGCTAACTCCTTTTGTCCAACAGAATACCTTCGTTGGACGTGTGATTTACCCAGTATTCAGTGCCTAGTAAAAAATCTTAGCTGACGAATTAACTAGCTCAAGCCGAGTCATCCAGCTGTTGGATTGATGGGGCAAAAGAAAATCCCCTATCCAGAAAATTGCAAGATCTCTGTAACTATTTCGAGAAGCATCCCGTAACTACCTCACATGCTAGTTTTATAGCAGGACACTTCCATTATCAATAATACTTTAGTAAAGGAATTGCTATGAAAAACTACTTTCGAGTTTCTGTTTTTACCCTTCTCGGCCTCTTCGCTGTTACCAGCTTCAACACCCTTCAGGCAACGCCACTTGCCCCATCGGATACGCTAAAGGCAACACCACTTGCCCCATCAGTGAAAAATTTAGATCGCTTCAGTCAAGCACTTGTTCGGGCCTTACGACATGAAAATGAAGGCGTCCAACTTTCCGCTCTTCGACAAGTCATAAACTATGGAAGCGACGTTGATGTCAGTGATGCCATATTTGACATTGTCGCGATATATCGTTCTAACGAAAACGAAAATGTCCGAATTTTGGCACTTTCTGCCATTGCGAGTACAAAACATAGCTGGGCTATGGATTTCTTGAAACGGAGTGTCGTTTTTGAGAGCTCTGAACGTGTTGAAAGACATACGCGCGCTGCTCTGAAAGGATAATCACCGAGCTAGCTTACTGGAAGGTCAGGCCTTCCTATCCTCAGTTAGGGCTCCCTTCTTCACGGATGGGAGCTTTTTTCTTGTCGCCTTCTGTCGTGAAACTAGCTGACTAGTATTGATTCTAGGTTAAGCCAGTCCTGATTCACATTTTTCAGTTGCACAAATGAGGTGGTAACGATCTTTGAGCGAAATTCTGAATGTGCTCGTCGGCGAGTTGAGACTATTGATAAAGAGCTCGTCTTCGGGGCAGGAAAAATCATAGAACCCCGTCGGATAATCCAAGTAGGCACGACATGGACAAGTATATCGATGCCTTTACCCGTGGTTATTCGGGATATGCCAACTACTTATGGCATGAATTCCTCAATCCGAGCTGGACCAATTACATCTATTGGCTTCTTGCTGTATCTCTCTTCTTCTTCCTCCTTGAGACAGGATTACCGTGGAGAAGAAAGCAGGCTACATTCCGAAAGGATTTTTGGCTCGATTTCTTCTATATGTTCTTCAACTTCTTCCTCTTCTCGCTAGTTATCTACAGCGCAGTATCCAATGTCGTTGTCGAGCTATTCAATGATCTCCTCGGCATATTCGGAATCACAAATTTAGTAGCCCTTGAATTGGGTTCGTGGCCAGTGTGGGCACAACTGCTAAGCCTTTTTGTCATTCGAGATTTTATTCAGTGGAACGTCCATCGACTATTACATCGTGTACCTTGGTTGTGGGAGTTTCACAAGGTTCACCACTCTGTTGAGGAAATGGGATTTGCTGCCCACCTAAGATTCCACTGGATGGAAAATGTCGTATATAAAGTCATAGAGTACGTCCCTTTAGCGATGATAGGCTTCGGCATCGATGACTTTTTCATCGTCCACATCTTTACTCTCGCAGTTGGACATTTCAATCATTCTAACATCAGAGTGCCCCTTGGCCCACTCAAATACATTCTCAATAATCCACAGATGCATATTTGGCATCATGCCATGGAATGGCCTAGCGACAAGAAGTATGGAATTAACTTCGGACTTACTCTAAGCCTCTGGGACTATCTCTTTGGAACAGCAGAAATCCCTCATGATGGCCGAGATATTGAGCTGGGCTTCGATAAGCTGGAGAGCTTTCCAAAAACCTTTGTCGGCCAGCTAGTTCACGGCTTTATAAAGAACGATGAAAAACAAGAAAATCAGAAGAATGGATAAACTCCTGATTATTGGTGGAAAGGGAACGATTGGTAGTTACCTGACTCAACATTTCTCGACAAGTAGGCAGGTCATCACCGCTGGTCGAAATTCTGGGGAATTCACTTGCGATATTGCGGATGCCGGATCGATCCAATCGATGTTCGAAAAAATCGAATCGTCGATTGGAAAAATGGATGCTGTCATTTGCGCAGCCGGTGAAGCTAAATGGGCGAGCTTCCAAGATTTGCATGAGCAAGATTACTTCATAGGCATTAAGAGCAAATTAATGGGGCAAGTAAACTTGGTTAGGATTGGATCTAGTCATCTAAATCCCAATGCTTCGATAACTCTGAGCACGGGTATTCTGGCAGATCAGCCGGTTCCCATGACGGCGAGCGCCGCGATGGTCAATGGTGCAATCCATAGCTTCGTCCTTGCTGCATCTCTTGAACTAAAAGATATTCGTCTAAATGTCGTCTCAGCTGGGCTGGTCGAGGACTCAGAAGAAAAATACAGAGACTACTTTCCCGGACACACGGTGGTCAAGATGCCCCGGGTGGCCGATGCCTTCGCCCAAAGTGTGGATGGTAAAGATACTGGTCAGATCATTCGTGTGTATTAGGATAAACATTTGGCCCATTCTCCGAGTGGCTTCCTGATCAATGAAAACCGTAAATGCGCTTTACTGTCTATTTAGACAGATGGCGTTTCGCTATCCTCAGTGGGTCCTATTGGAGTCGAACCAACGACCTCTACGATGTCAACGTAGCGCTCTAACCAACTGAGCTAAGGACCCATTTACCTCAAATAGGACGAAGAAGATAGTCCGACTCCCAAGCCCTTGTCAAGTTCGGTTTCATTGAAATCAATGATCTTATTTAATTCAGATAGGTTTTTCATCTCTATCTTCGTTCTGCTGAATCTCTAACCGATCTTTTTTGCCATTTTTTTTGTCGAAATGGTCTGGGAAGGCCCTCATAAAGAAATACTGCAAATGATCTGTTGTCTAAAAAGAGACCTTGGACGATATTGAGTATACTCTTATTCTCAAAGTGTAAATTCCACAACCAAATTATCATGTCTTTGAGGAATTCGTTTCCTTTAGTAGCTATTCTGTCTCTCTTTCTCACTGTAGAAAACTTGGATGCTCAGTCGACAGGTCTGACATTAGGAGGGGATTCGAGTCCTCTACAAGTCTCAAAAGAAAGTAAAATCTACTCATCCGCAGCTAGAATTCTAACAGACAGCAGTCCGCCTGTCTTTGTAAATAATCCTCCTAACGCCAATCAACGCCTTCGTCAAGGACTACTCTTAGCCGGAATGACGACGACAACTATTGGCTACGGATTATTCTCGATGAAATACAATTCTTGGCGAGCGCGATCAGAAAATACACGCTTACTATATATCGAAGATGTAAGGCAGAACGCGATCTTGTACTCTCAAAACAATCTGGAACTCGATCAAATCGCTTCATACTTAGCCTGGGAAAAAGACTATGAGTCGACACTAATTTGGCGAGAGAGAGCTGCGCGAGCTGGCTTATTGACAGGATTGATTGCTGTTATAACCATTCTCGATGCTGCTGTGACTTGGCCTGGCTCTGCAGATGCCGCACATGCAGATAGAAAGAACATCAACTTCGACCTCCAACCTGTATTCTCTTCTCATCTGAGAGGGATTCGTAGCTCAATAAGATTTTGAACGACATGCTTCATATGGCAGCACTGCTTCGTCGTTCGTTCGTCGCCATTTTACTTTTGGCACTTTTTACCGGTTCTTGTCAAGAGGTACCTCTAGAACCAGAGCCAATTGACCTTAGCGCAAGTAAACCACGAGCGCTCAACGACACCTTGCAGATAATCGAGGATGATTCCACGTTCTTTTTTGTGCTCGTCAACGACTCGGTTCAAAGTGAAAGCCAACTTCGTATTTCGGAAATCGTCGATCCTCCACAAAATGGCCTTGTCAGAATAGAAGGAGATCAGCTGTTTTACAGACCTGAAAGGGACTTCTTTGGCAAGGACAGTTTGCACTATTCTGTAAGCGCCGGATTTCTACCAGACACGGCCACGGTCATTATCGATGTGCTTGGCGCTGCGGACAATCCCGTAGCTCAAAATGACACTCTAAGGGTGGACGAGGACAGTCAATCTGCTCCCATCTTAATCGAACTATTCAACGACTTTGATGTGTTGGCTAATGATTTCGATCCGGACATGGAATCACTCGTAATCGTGTCTTTGACCTCTCCAAGTCATGGAAGAGCTCAAATAAAACAAGCAGGCGGCTCAATAAGCTATTTCCCCTCTGAAAACTTTGCTGGATCAGATCGATTCACTTACGTGGTCAACGATCCAACAAATAGAACCTCTTCAGCCGATGTGATCGTAATGGTGACCGGCATTAACGATCCTCCTGTGGCAATCGGAGACGCCTATGAAGTACAGGAAAGTACTGCACTAACAATCGATGCTCCGGGTATTCTCTTTAATGATCAAGATCCAGACGATGGTGACTCTCTCACAGCTGAACTTGTTACAGATGTTGCCAATGGGACTGTTGTATTGGACTCAGACGGTGGCTTTGTCTACACACCCGAGGATAACTTTTTTGGTCAAGATCGATTCTTCTACCGCGTCTCTGACGGACAGGCTTTTTCCAATGAAGGCACGGTACTCTTAAATGTGAACAACCAGAATGGTGCACCTATTGCAGTTCCCGACACTTTCGATTTGGATGAGGACACACAATTTGAATCGCCATTCTCTGTGACGGACAATGATTCAGACCCAGATGGTGATAATGTTTTCGCGATATTTGTAGACGATGTCACGAAAGGGCAGCTTTCATTTAGTGCTGGAGGGCGTTTTCTCTATATACCTGACCCGGATTTTTTCGGTGAAGACAGCTTTACCTATCATGCATCTGATGGATCTGCGAACTCTCCAGATGTAAAGGTTACGCTTAATGTTAAAAATGTTAATGATTTACCGGTCGCTCAAGATGACGCATATGAAACATCGACTAACCTAAGACTTGAGGTGCCGGCTCCCGGAGTACTCACAAATGACGAAGACAAAGACGGAGACAATCTAACCGCAACGAGGGTCATGAACACCAGCAATGGTTCGCTAATATTGGGAATTGATGGATCCCTCCAATACACTCCAAGCCTTGGCTTCGCGGGTGAAGATATTTTCACCTATCTGGCACGTGATGCCGGTGGCTCTTCTTCGGAGGCTACGGTTAGAATTAGTGTGCTAGGAAATTCTGGACCCATTGCAGTCGCGGATACCTTTTCTGTAGTCGTGGATCAAACTCTCACTATAGATGCACCGGGAGTTTTAGCTAATGATACAGACGCAGAAGGGGATGATTTAACAGCTAGCCTTCTAATAGACGTAACAAACGGAGTGCTTGATTTAGAAGCAGATGGGAGCTTTACATATACTCCAGATACCGGATTCAATGGAGAGGACTCCTTCAGATACGAAGCGAGCGACGGTCTTTCGAATTCTATTGGTGTTGACGTTATTCTTAACGTACAGTAATCCTTCTTTTCAAGAAGAACTTGGCCTAATCAAACGGCCTTTTTGTATATACCGGTCGAATTCATGTGTCCGACATATCGACCAAGAACCGAAACCTCCTCAAAGACACTGGGCTCTACGACGATATCAGGATACTCATCATTAGCCGGCTCCAATCTCAAACCTTCCGTGGTAGTGTAGACTCGCTTCAAAGACGTCTCACCATTATACAAAACAGCTCCAATTCCGCCATCGGGAATATCATCGTCAATTAGCAAAACGTAATCACCATCCTGAATCCCCTCTCCAATCATTGATCGACCCGAAACCTTAAGAGCATACATTTGATCTAGCTTCGGAAATAATGTCTCCATTGATATCGTTCCGAGATCAGAGTCAACAGCTTCCTGAAGACCACCAGCTGTTATCATTCCTCTGATAGGAATACCAAAGCCACCTGCAAATTTCTTTACTTTGTCAACTAGGTGATAGCCCTCTTCATCCCTTCTGACAAATCCTTTCTTAAGCAAAGCTTGGATATTTTGCGTCACCGAGTTAGGCGAGCGAAAGTCAAATTTTTCAACGAGTTCACGATAAGTCGGCCATTCCGAGTGTTCTTGTATGTAACTAGAAACGAAATCTAGAAAATCGCGCTGCTTTGGCGTGAGGTGTCGTCTATTCATGGCAAATATCTTTTAATACCTTGACTCTATCACATATATATCAGTATGGCATATATGGTACATATGTATATGTACAAACTTTTGCCGAGAAAGTCAATACCACCTTGGGATGATTTTATTAGACTTTCATGGCTTCAAGAACTAGGGACGCGCGGGATTTTGGAATGTGAGGCAAATGATATGCGACATATGCAGTGACCATGTGGTCAAGTTCATCCATCACAAGTCTTGGTGTTTCTAAACCAATCACATGAGAGATATCCGCTCTGCTAAGAATTGCGAAACTCCTTAGAGAAAGCCTGCTAGATCTTAGCATCATTTCACTTTCAGATTCCGAATTTTCAGATGAAATACTTCCGTCCGGAAGGTGTAGAATCCCACCCCCCTCACCAACGCTCTCCACATCGGCTTTGTCAAAAGAGGCGGCAAAACCCAGCAAGGAAAGCAACCTTAGTCTCATGCAATTCCAGATTGCTCTGGGATCGGCTTCGGTGGTGTCTAAGATCTCTAATATCAGAGATACCATCTGGAAAACAGCTCGGCGATAGGAGGAATTTATCTCGAGCTTAGAGAGAAACTCAATCGATCTAATTGCTGCGGAGTATCTCTCAAGACTCGTTGATAAGTGCTTCAATCTGGTGAGATGAGAAGAATCACTCAGAGTTTGAATGTCTCTCTCGGATTTATAATAATATATCGCTTCGATAATCGCCGTCGGCTCCAGGCATGAACCAAATTTACTACCAGATTTCCTAGCGCCTTTTGCAATGACGGTTACATGACCGCCATTTTTGGTAAAGAGCTGGACAATTTTACTTGTTTCGCTGTAGTTGAGGCATTTCAATACTATGGCCTCGGTTCGAATTATCACGGAGTTATGTTTGTAGGGCGATTGTGTCTTTTATACTAAAGAACCAATGGACTGGATCTACAAAATTCAACGACACGCTTCACTCACGAGTTCTGAGTGCCGGGCAATTGCGCTAATCACAACGATCATAATCGTTGGTAGCACGACGGACCTCATATACACTTCAAAGAAGACATTTCAAGGCCAGCATGCCGTGCATTCAGAAACGATAGCAGCGAAATCTTTTTCGCAATACCCGATTTCGACCGATACTTTGAAGATTAGAAAGAAGGTCGGAGAAAAAAGTGTCGCTCACCCAGATTCAAGTCTCAAGTTCAGGTCTACTTCAAAGATTAATATCAACTCTGCTCAGCTATCACAACTAATTCGTTTGAAAGGAATCGGCCCCGGTCTTGCGAGAAGGATCATTGACTACAGAACATTACATGGCCCTTTCAAATCTATTGACGAACTCATAAAAGTCAAGGGAATAGGTAATGGAAAACTCTCTAAAATTCGAGAAAAGATAAGTACAAAACTTCCCCGACCTAATTGACTCTTCTGCCAACCGGAACTAAGGCAGTGGCAGGAACCTCATTATTTTGGAGTAATTCATTAATTAAACGAAGCAGTCTTTTTTGCTCTGGAAAGCGCACCAACGATACAGCTGCATCGATTTTGAACCAGCCAAAATTATCGTGTTCTCGATCAAGAGTCGGTTGTGTATTTATTTCGGCCGCAAAAACGGGAGCAATATTAATTCGATCCTCTTCCCATTCGTAATATATATTTGCAGAGGGCACTGCCCACATCATACTTGGTATGCAGGAAATTTCTTCGTGACACTCTCGTAGTGCAGCCTCAACTGCAGATTCTCCCTCCTCTATTTTTCCCCCGATCATCCTCCAATCATCTGCATACATCAAATCTTTTGACCGATGGAGTAACAGAAACTGAAGTTGCGGTCCGAATCGATAGGGATAAAGATCTATGACACGGGAAATGATTTCAGGCATGATTCTACCTAGTTGAGCATCTAGTTTTCTTCAATGAACTGTTTCAAAACCGAGTTAGCTTCAATATCAACCTCCCAAATTTTTGAGAGAGTCTTGATCAACTGTTTCTCAGTAAAAAGAACGACTCCATCGGCTTCGGCAAGATCTACCATATCCATAATCACCGCCAGTTTTTGACTTACGTCAGCGTCTTTCCTGATTCGAACAATAGCTCTCTTAAGGATTTCGTCTCGTCGATCTGAAAGATATATGGACAAGCACTCCATGATCATTTCCTGACATGCCTCGCCCGTAATTGAGGGTTTCCACCGCTGAATTTCTCTCTTCATCACAACCAATTCGGAGTCAAGTAGCTCACGATCGGTTCCATGAGACACTGCTAAATAGAGAAGCCCAATGTCATGAGTAAGTGTCCAGGTCTCTGGCTGAGAGGTCATCGTTGAGATTATTTTACTAACGCGAGGCGAAACCATGTCCTTCTCATATTCGAGAAGAAAACTTGACAGGTCTAACTGCGTCTAAATATAGGTCTACCGACCGGTTAATGGATGGATTTCTGATTGACACACCTTGCCTGAATCCATAGCACAATTCTTCATTTTAACATTTGTTTTAATTCATAATCTGCGTGAACTACAACTGGGTCATAATCGTTGCAACAATTGGTTTTCTGGCACTGGCTTTCATTTTACTATTTCCCATCTATCGCTTCCTAGTCAAGCAAGAAAAAATAAGTGAGCAGTGGACGAAAGAAAACATTGATAGGCTAAAGTCTGAAGGTTCTGAAAAGTAGAGAAGCTACTCGAAAAAGGCATTCCCCGTTTGGTCACCACTATAATCCTCTAAGACTATTTGACTAACTCGTTTCTTAACTGACTTTCTAGATCTGGGTACCGGAACTCAAAAGCTCTATTCTTCAAGGTTTCCGGATAAGCCAGGGTGCTGGTCATTGCCATGGCTTCTATGGCCTCGCCTCCAATAAATTTAAAAAGGGCTCCAGGAACTCTGAGAAAACGAGGGCGAGATAGAACAGACGAAAGAATGTCTTGAAACTCACCCATTCTCACGGGATTTGGTGTGCAGAGATTTATAGGACCATTAATTTCCGAATCGTGGATTATATGCTTCACCGCTCCAAGAAAGTCATCGAGACCAATCCAACTGAGCCATTCTTTTCCTTCTCCGATGATAGCACCAAGACCAAGTTTTGAGGGCATCAGGAGTTTCCTCAACATTCCACCTCTTGCACTAATAACTGGCCCCATTCTCATCGTAACTCTCCTGACTTCAGTCTTACAAAGCGATTTGGATTCTGCTTCCCATTGATCACAGACAGATGCCAAAAAGCCAGAACCAGCTTCATCTTGTCGATTGAAAACCCTTTCACCACCTTCCCCATAGTATCCCAAGCCAGACGCCGAAATAAAAACCTTCGGCTTTTTTTCCATCGCAAGTATTCGAGAAACAAGGAGGCGGGTTGAGTCCAATCGTGAATTTAATATCTCCGCTTTGTATGAATCGGACCACGGAATTCTACCTACATTTGCTCCAGATAGATTTATTACGACGTCGGGACAAAAATCATCAATGAATTCCAATTTGCCGTCTTTTGGACTCCATGAAATCTCCGATGAAATATTCGCCGGTCGGCGAACTAAGCAAAAGACGTCATGTCCCGCGGAAGAATGGAATGTCGACAATCGTTGACCCAACATGCCACTCGCCCCCGATATCAATATTTTCATGCCCTTAGCTTGCCAGTTTTTGTGTCTTTAATGATCATAAGTATAACCGGAACTACAGACTCCTAATTTTGCGAATTCTATCTAAGATCGGAGGATGGGAATAATTCATCTTTACGTAAAAAGGATGAGGTGTCAAATTCGACAGGTTCGTTCGAGCAATTTTTTTAAGTGCAGAGATCATGTCAGAGTTCAATCCAGTGCTAGCAATCGCAAATGCATCGGCCTCGAACTCATGTCTTCTTGAGATATAATTGCTAATAATGGAAAGCACTTTCCCTATGGGGGTAAACAGAATGCTTGTGAAAACCAAGCCTGAATAGACCGAAGGAGTGAGAACATAAAAGGCACTATACAATTCCTGCCTTGAGAGAAGTATGCCGAGCAATGCGAATGCAATACCTGTAGACACCAGAGTCTGCGCTATCGCGTAGTAGAGATGCTTTTTCTTATAGTGCCCAACTTCGTGTGCTACGATACCTATGAGCTCGTTTACACTGTGTTGCTCAATGAGCGTGTCGAACAAGACCACTCTTTTCTGGTGACCGATCCCAGTAAAAAACGCATTAGATTTCGCCGATCTGCGTGAACCGTCCATTGAAAATAGTTTTTCAACTTGAAAGTCAACCTTCTTGGTATAGTCCAAGATCGCTCTTTTTAGAGCTCCGTCTTGAAGGGGGGAAAAGGAATTGAAAATCGGCATTATGACCACTGGCGCGAGAATCTGGATGAAAATGATAGTTGCGCAAACAGATAGCCATGCCCAAAGCCATGCAAATGATTCTGCATGATCGAAGAAATACACCACCAAGGCCAGAATTGGCAAAACAAGAACAATGAACAAAATCAAGCCCTTGACTCTGTCAAGGACAAAGGTCTTCCAGTCCATGCGATTGAATCCGAACTCCTCTTCTAGAACGAAGGTATGATAGACTTCGAATGGCAATTTATAGAGAGATATCCCAACTGCAATCGTTAAAAAATATACCGAACCGGTGCCTACGTCTCCATGACCGAATTCTCTCGCAAAATCATCTAGTTGTTGGAAGCCCCCGAGAAACCAAAAAAACAACAAAACGGACAGGTCGACTCCTGCTTCAAATAAGGTCAATCGCGTTTTTCGCTTTAGGTAGACTTGTGAGTTTGCGTAGGTGCTTCTGTCATAGATATCAGAGAACTCATCAGGTATTTCAGGAACAGCCGCTCTCATATTCAGACTTGAAGCCAGTAAATCAAGGACGAAATTGAGAAGAACTATTGTTAGTATGAGTGCGGCAAAGATCGTCAATTCAAGGATGGTTTCTTTTTGAGCTCGTTGTCTAGATGATTTGTTTGTTGCAGATCAAAAAGATCTCTTGTCAGAACAAAGCTGAGGAAATATTCTGAAATATATCAGAGAGACTACTCGGAGTACCAAGCGACGTCCGCAACCCCTTGATCGGCGTTCGCAACCCGCGACATAACAAACAACAAGTCTGATAGACGATTTAGATATATGGAAGGTTTAGTGTCAATTTTTTCGACTCGTGCGAGACTTACTACCTCCCTCTCAGCTCTTCTGCAAACCGTCCGAGCTAAATGAAGATAACTTGCCAAGTGGCTACCCCCGGGCAAAATGAATTGCTTAAGAGGCTCTAGACCTACCTGAAGATCGTCTATATCCTTCTCAAGGGAAATAATGTGACTTTCTTCAATTCGTGGGACTTTGTAGCTGGTTACACCGGGAGTCGCAAGATCACCTCCAAGCACAAATAGCTCATTCTGTAGACGATTTATAATCGCAATCAAGCGTGGTGACTTCTCAAAATCCACCTGCAATAAAGCCAATCCGAGAAACGAGTTTAATTCATCAACTGTGCCATAGGCTGAAATGCGCGGATGATCTTTTCCTACCCGATCACCGGCAAACAATCCGGTTGTCCCATCATCTCCAGTCTTCGTATATATTTTCATTTCTTGGAATTACGTATGTGCCTTTTCATTCAAACAGTCCTATTTACTTTAATTCCGGCCCTACTTTAGATGATCGGCTAGGTTCAATAATATCTAGGAATACATCACTACTGAAGTTTTCCCGTCAGGACCACTTCGAATCTCGGAATTAACACCAAAAAGATCATGTATTGTCTCAGCCTTTAAGATCTCACTGGGCTGTCCGATTGCTGTGATCTTTCCATTCTTCAAGGTCATTAGCCTGGACACGAATCTACAAGCAAGATTAATGTCATGAAATACGGAAATAACTGTAAGACCTTGCTGACGCATGTCCTCAACTTTATTTAGAAACTCGAATTGCCGTCCGGGATCAAGATGGACTGTAGGTTCATCCAGAAGGATGAGGTCGGGATTCTGTAGAATGGCTTGCGCTAGAAAAATCATTCGTTGCTCTCCCCCACTCATTGCATCCAAATTCCTGTCAAGCATTTTCGAAAGCCCCAGTTCTTCAAACAATTCTTCAACTTCCACTTGCTCCTGTAATGAATTTCGAGAGAGATACCCCCTGTGTGGCAGCAATCCGAGTGAGGCAACTTCTCGAGCTGTTAACGAGAAACCAGAATTTGGATTCTGGCGGAGGTAAGCCATCGTCGAGGCAAGTTCTCGAATGGAAAAACTCGACAGATTTCTTCCTTTATAAAATATTTCGCCATCGAACGGAAGATTACTATTGAGGCATTGCAATAAGGTTGTTTTTCCAGATCCATTTGGCCCGATAAGACCCAGCCATTCCCTACTTTCGACTTCGAAATTGACATCGTGTAGAACGGGCCTTTTTGGGTAACCGGCATTCAGACGATTGCATGAAAGAATAGAATTCTGAGAAGATGACATTATACTTTTCCTTGGATTCCTAGAAGGGAAGCTCAATATACCACGTGTCTAGTGAAGCGAGGCCAAAGTTTTCAAACAGAATGGACTTCCGTTATCGCAACCTCTAGAACGATAAACGGTTTAGAAACTAAAAGCCAACCCTGAAAAAAATACCCGCACATATCCTGCTAGTCTTGAGCTTAGTTTCTTGTGATTCCGTCCAGGAGCAACGCCTTTTCAATGACGCGGTATTTCTGGAACCACAGGGTTATACATTCACGGATGAAGGTGGTGGACTACCTTTGAATGATAAGGGAGATTACATCTCTTTCGATGATGACGATTGGCGAATAGGACCCGGCTTCACGGGCTCTGTATCTGTCGACCCAGCCTATCCTAATCCAAGCGACGGAAACCTGATTATTCTTCCCATTTCGATAAACGACTTTGACGGGTTTCCAGGGGGGCTCTTTCTACGTGCATTTGATAATTCGAACCCACCCTTGTTGAGACAAGTAGATGAGATATTTGATGCATCAGCTGGATCTTTCGCTTTCAGGTTTGACCCGAGCTTACTTTCCATTGCAGGAGACATTTCATCAATAAGGGGTCTCCACCGCTTATTTGTTATGGACGCTCAAGGCAATCTTGTAAGTTATGGTGATCTCTTGATTCAATAAATATCTAGTCACGATAGACTTCATTACTCCAGCAAGCAGTATTTGAGAATGGACATGTACCGAATCTTTGGGAAACCAATACTCGACTATCTCTTGGTCATACTCAGCTTACCCATTTGGATAATTCTCATGGCCGGGACAGCATTGCTCACACGCCTAAAGCTTGGAAGTCCCATTTTCTTTAGACAAACTCGTTCTGCATTAGAGGGGAAGGACTTCACTTTGAGAAAATTTCGGAGTATGTCTGTAGAAACTCATCTCGAAGGTCAGGTAATGTCAGACGCGCAACGTCTTGAATCATTTGGCCGATGGCTAAGAAGAAGCAGTTTGGATGAGTTACCACAGATCATTCATGTGTTGAAAGGCGAAATGTCTTTGGTTGGGCCTAGACCACTACCAAGCATCTATGCCGAAAGGTACAATGTTACACAACTCAGAAGGCTTGAGGTAAAACCTGGCTTGACGGGGTGGGCCCAAGTTCACGGCAGAGACGAGTCGGGATGGGAGCAGAGGCTTGCCAATGACGTTTGGTATGTTGACAATTTGTCACTATTCCTAGATTTGAAAATTATTTTCAAAACCTTTTCAATGGTCATTCTTCGAAAAGGAATGTCTGCCAAAGGTCATCCAACGATGACCGAATTCTATCCAGAGCTTGACAAATAACACCATATATATTATTGGGGCAGGTGGACACGGCAGAGAAGTCGCTGAACTTCTTAGAACGACAGAAAAAACCGAATTGTTTTTTCTGGATGACAAGCCCGAACTTCAAGGTAGAATCATCAATGGAATCGAAGTTCTCGGAGGTATAGACTTTCTCAAAAAAATGACCGCAACATCTTCTGTTAAAGTCACAATCGCCCTCGGATCGTCCAAGGTAATGAGAAGTATTGTTCATCATTGTCAATCTTACGATTTAGAATATGTCAATGTGATCCACCCGAGCGCCAGTGTCTCTCCAAATTCGATCCTGGGACACGGAATAGTTCTATTTGAGAACACATCCGTCCATGTTAACGCAATTCTGGGTAACCATGTGTGCCTCAACGTTGGAGCTAGTGTGAGTCATGATTCAAACATAGGCGATTTTTCAATTCTGAGTCCAGGAGCTCGAATTGCTGGTGACTGTGTTATCGGCAAAGCCTGCAAGCTAGGGATGGGCTCAAGCATTATTAACGGGATTGTTCTTGGAGACGACGTGGTTGTTGGAGCCGGAGCCGTTGTTATTGAAAATGTCAGTCCAATGTCAACCGTTGTCGGTGTGCCGGCAAGAAACATTTAAACTGTGACTCATAAAGAAATTGCGCCATGGCCAGTCTTTGGGGAAGATGAGATAGAGGCCGTCACAAAAGTTCTTAGATCAGGGAAAGTAAGTCAGTGGACGGGCTCCGAAGTCACAGATTTCGAAAAGGAGTTCGCACAATACTGTCAGACGAAATATGCTGTAGCCTTAGCAAATGGGACTGTTGCTATTGAGTTGGCACTGCGGGCTCTTGGGGTAGGCCAAGGTGACGAAGTCATTGTCACAAGTCGTTCATTTGTTGCATCAGCCAGTTCTATTGTATTAGTCGGGGCAACTCCTGTCTTTGCGGACTGCGATCTCAATACTCAAGGCCTCTCAGGGGAAAGCATTGAAAATGAGTTGACCACGAAGACCAAGGCAGTCGTCCTGGTTCATTTGGGTGGTCACCCCTGTGATATGGACCCGATCATGGCACTAGCTAAAGAAAAGGGCCTTTACATCATAGAGGATTGTTCACAGGCACATGGTGCTAAATACAAGGGACATCCAGTTGGCTCAATTGGTCATATTGGTACATGGTCTTTTTGCCAAGACAAGATAATGACGACGGGTGGCGAGGGTGGTATGTTGACCTGCAACGACGAGAATATCTGGAGGTACTCTTGGTCCTTTAAGGATCATGGGAAAAACCATGATTCTGTTCATAGCAAGGAGCATCCAATCGGTTTTAGGTGGCTACACGATAGTTTTGGAACCAATTGGAGGCTCACTGAAATTCAAGCTGCGATAGGAAGGGTGATGCTGAGAAAAGTGGATCAATGGGTCGAACGAAGAAGCTATCTCGCGGGATGTTTCGATAGTGTATTAGGCGAGCTTGACTGTATTCGCATTATTAAGAAAGATCTGGATTTCAAAAATGCCTACTACAAATACTACTGTTTTCTTGAACCCAACAAGTTAAAGAAAGGATGGACGCGTGATAGAATCCTAGACGAAATGTCTTCAGAAGGACATCATGTCTTTTCTGGAAGTTGTAGTGAAATATATTTAGAGAAGTCTTTCACAAAATCTGGCCTCCAACCACGCAGCTTATTGAGAAATGCGAAGCAATTAGGGGAGACGAGTCTTATGTTTCAGGTACATCCCAATCGAACGGATTCTGAAGTGAAAGATGCCGCGTTGGCACTGAAAAAGATCTTACTCGAAGCGAGCATAGCCACTATATCTACTCCAGGCGAAGATTATTCTCAAGCCGCTCTGATATAATTTGATGATCAGCAAATTTCGTCGATTGCAGGCTTTAAGGCACTTCAAGTTTTCGCAACTGATTTGGAGACTTGTCAGGCTCGAAAAGGCCCGACGACTGCCAAAAAAAGCACAAGGGATTTTCTCAGCCAAAAATGATTTGAAGGCTGATCAGATCACTTCCTTCGAGAGCTGGCCTTCTGGTATCAAATGCGAAAGGCAAGAAAGGCTTGTTAAAAAGGAATCTCAAGATTGTATTCAAATCTCTCTCTTGAATCTCGACCACAACCTGCTAAGTGAGTCGCCCTGGATGCCAAAAATATTTCCACATAGCAAACATCTTTGGCTCTTCCATCTCCACTACATGGATTATCTGTCAGAGCTATCTAATAGCTCATTTGAATTGATAACCAACAAATGGATAGATGAAAATAGCCCAACACAAGTGGGCTACAAATACAACTGGCACTCCTATGTCTTGTCCAATAGAATTGTCAATTGGATAAAGAATATTGCTATCCGGAAGGATTCCTTTGACAATGACCAATTGACTCTGTGGGCAACTCATCTTCATGCCCAGGCGATGATTTTGGAAAAGGATCTAGAGTTTGATATCGAGGGAAATCATTTAATTAAAAACATTAAAGCTCTAGTCTGGGCTTCTGCTGTTTTTACGAGTAGCGATTCCAAAAGATGGAGAAGACTATCTGTACAAAGGCTCATAAACGAATTATCCACTCAAGTATTGGCGGATGGTTTTCACTATGAGCTCTCACCTGCATATCACTTTCAAGTCTTGGTCGATCTCATCGAGATTTATCCACTACTAGAAGACAAGAAGGCCAAGGAAATACTGGCCAAGTCAATCAAGTCGATGGCGATTGCCGGAAGTATGATGACGTGCGTGGATGGGAAGGTTTGGTCTATTGGAGATGGTAGCAAGGAGACGCCCTATAACCCAGAATCTGTAGTCCAAGAAGCTTTCGATTTAGTGGGACTTGTTCTACCTGACATTACACAGGTCAGACTTCCGCAAGCTGGATATTTCGGAATCAAAACCAGCGAAATAAATTTAATCTTCGATTGTGGTGCGATCGCTCCAAAAAGACAACCAGCCCATGGTCACGCCGACGCCCTCTCCATTCTTCTAGCCGTGAGAGGTAAAAGATTGTTTGTCGATCAAGGTGTATTTGCCTACGAAGCAGGTCCTGATCGTCTGAATAGCAGAAAGAGTGACTCGCATAATACACCTTTCATCGTGGGTGTGGAGCAAGCAGAGTTCTGGGGCTCTTTCAGAGTCGGTAATACCGCCAGAATCATCCTGGATTCGTCACAATTTGGTGAAACTACAAGCGTGGCGTCGCGGCTAGTTGACTTTCCCAAACACCCAAATATCGGCCTCTCTCGAAAAGTAACGATCGAGAAATCAGAGATAACTATAAACGATGAAGCTAAAGGACCCGGTGATTCAAATGTATGCTTTAGTTATTTGGTAGAACCGAATTGGAAGATCCTTCAAAAGGACGAGCACGAAATCCAATTCTCGATTGGAAGCGATAGGGTAAAGCTTATTTCTTCTGCGAAGCTCTCAATTCAACCCACTCACTATTTTCCAGATTTCGGGATAAAGGAGTCTAGCTTTAGAATCCTAGGTGTAGCAGACAATCATAAGGCCCTTACTCGAATTAGTATCGACTAAGGCTTCCTGATCCTATTGAGATATCCCAGCTTCTTAAGGAATAGGAAGACAAGAATCGACATACAGATTACGATCAAAGTCGGTTTGACATTTGTCCAGGCGCTTTCTTGAGACATCGCAAGAAGCATCGCAAAGACTCCAAATACTATGCTGACCACGTAGAGTACGATGACCGTGTTTCGATGGGTCAAACCCAGTCTATCCGTAATTTTATGATGAATGTGCTCTCGGTCTGCCTTGAATGGTGAGACCCCAGAAATTGTCCTTCTCACTACCGCCAAGGTTGTATCAAGAAGCGGGAGGCCCATGGCAATCAGGGGAATACAGATTGCTAGAACGGAAGTGGCTCTCTGAGCATGAGAGATGGAATACGTGGCCAAAAGGAGTCCCAGAAAAAGACTACCCGAATCACCCATAAAGATTTTGGCGGGATTGAAATTATATTTCAGAAATCCAATCAACACTCCAGTAATAACAATGGCGACTGGAAGTTGGGTGACAATACCCAAAATGAAAAACGACCAAGATAGGCTTCCGAAAATAATCACCAAAACGCCAGAAGCCAGTCCGTCAAGACCGTCTAGGAAATTAATAGCATTTACAAGCCCCAGCATCCATACAAAAGATACTGTACCAGCGATCCAGGGCGGAAAATGAATTGTCGTGTCATAGAAGGGTATTTCCATTTCCTCCAACCGTATTCCACCCAATACGAGTCCGAGTATTACCAGGGCCTGAATAAGCATTTTGGTTTTGAAATCAAGGTTCTTGATATCATCCCACAATCCAACCATGGCAAGAGCAAAGCAACCAAGCAGAACAGTAATATTTGGAAAGTAATAGAGATGACCGACATCAAAAACATATACGGCACTGAAATAGGTAACGGCGAGTCCTAGGTAAAAGGCAATGACAATTGCTATGCCGCCGATTCTTGGAATCGGGCTTGAATGGATCTTTCGTTCGACCGTGGGATGGTCATACAACGACCTCTTTTTTGAGAATTTGATCGCATATGGCGTCAAATATATTACCGATATCAATCCGGTAATAAATCCAAGTATTAGAGGGAGCAGATCTTGCACGCTAAGGCGTCTCGACTTCAGTTTGTGATAAGTGTTTGCAAATCGCGGAGCATTGATATTGCAAGTGCATTTCTATCATGGTTTTTCTCGGCATATCGTCTACCGTTCTCCCCCATTTCCTTGACTAAGGCAGGGGAGGCCTTCAGAGATTCAATTACTTTGATTAACTCAAGATGGTTCTCTGGCGTAAATACCACTCCTCCCTGAGATTCCCTAATAATATCGGACGATTCGCCTAATAGTCCACAAATCATCGCCTTTGAGAGTGCCATAGCCTCGAAAATCTTTGACGGAATGACTTTCTCAAATTCCTTTGTATTTCGAAGATGAACTAGGAGCAGGGAACTGACCTCGATATAGGATCGGACTTCTTCTCTGGTTTTTTTCCCTAGGAAAAATACGTTTTCTAAACCACGTTCAGATGCCTCAAATCCTAACTTTTCCTTATTGGCTCCTTCACCAATCATCAAAAATACTACATTAGAATCGCGAATAATATCTGCAGCCTTTAGCACCACTTCGAGTCCATGGGCCATTCCTATTGTCCCCACATAGGAGATTACGAGTTTATTCTCGAGATCGAGCTCCTCTGATATCTTGGATGTAGTCTCCTTACTGAGATCTTGATCGAAGAGCGAAAAGTCGACACCGTTTTTAACAACGCGAATTTTCTCCCTAACTATTCCTTTTGAAACGATGTCCTCCTTAAATGAATTCGTGACAACAATGATCAGTTTCGCTCGACGATATAGGAATTTTTCAATTCCAGTTAGAAAAGCTAGAATAAGCTTAGAGTGCAAGGCTCCAACGGCAACAAGCGATTCAGGCCAGAGATCTCGTACTTCCATGACAAAAGGCTTTCTTCTAAAAAAACTCACGGCCCATCCCGAAATGGCGGTGAAAAACTGGGGGCTCGTAGCGACGACGACATCGAATTCCCCTCTAGAAAACACCGCTCTAAAGAATGAGGATATCATGAATGAAACGAAGGAAAGTGTCCGTAAGACGAAGCCCGAGTTGGCACTTATAAAGATCGGAACTCTAGCTAGCTCTACTCCATCAACCACGCTGCTCGAAAACCAGTTTTTGTAGCCGTCGTGAACCCGGCCTTCAGGGTAATTCGGATTCGCCGTAATTATTCGAACTTCGTTACCATTTTGGGCCCAAACCTTGGCATGCTCGGAGGTCCGAATGGCTGGTGCATTGACTTCCGGGGGAAAATTGTGAGTAATGAAAAGAATGTTCAAACTTCGTGCAGGTGGGAAATCGAAGACTTAAGTCCTGAAAGAGCCTTGGCATTGGCCTTTCGTGATGCCCAAATATGAGGAAGAAATAGTTCAGACTTTTCGAAAAACTGACAAAGCCCAAAGACCTAGTGAAAATAAGAAAGAATCAGGTCAATCTTTTTCTCCATTTAGGCAACACATCAAAGCATTCGGTATTTAAAGGCTTCATCACTTTTTTTGTCAAAGAGTCTGACCGCCGTTCCAAATTTAAGACTCAATATATAATTGAAATGGAGATCGCTTCTCAAACTACTCATTCTTCTAGTGAGCCATTATCGGACTTGATCCAGAAAATAGAGACGAAGTCAGCCGTAATTGGTGTTGTTGGTCTTGGATATGTCGGGCTTCCTTTAGCAGTTGAGTATGCCACTCTTGGATTCCAAACTATTGGAATTGATCTAAACAAAGAAAAAATTCTAAGGCTGAACGCCGGGCAAAATTACATTCAGGATGTTGGAGACGAGGATCTTCGAACCGCGGTTGAAAAAGGACTCCTTGTTGGTGAAGATGACTTTGCCCGAGGAGCTGAGGCCGACATCTACTATATCTGCGTGCCAACGCCGGTAACAAGTCATAAAGACCCGGACACAAAGTACATCGAATCCGTCGCGGAAGAATTGGCGGCGACTATTAGACCCGGACAGCTTTTCATTTTGAAAAGCACGACCTATCCAAACACGACGGAAGGACTCGTTCTTCCTATTCTCGAGGCAGAGGCTTCAAAAAAAGGCTTGAAGTTGGGAATCGACTTCTTCCTAGCCTTCAGCCCGGAAAGAATTGATCCAGGCAATCAGACCTTTACAACCGCCAATACTCCAGTGGTTGTTGGAGGTGTTACCCCGGCATGTTTGGAAGCTGCAGACAGGGCACTAAAGGAAATCGTGGTGCAAACCCACAGAGTTTCTAGTCCTAAGGTGGCAGAGATGGAGAAATTGTTAGAGAATACTTTTCGATCCGTCAATATCGCACTTGTAAACGAGCTTGCTCAATTGTGCGATCGAATGGGCGGAGTTTCAATGTGGGAGGTAGTCGAAGCTGCGGCTACTAAGCCTTTCGGCTTTATGCCATTCTTCCCCGGCCCTGGTCTTGGTGGTCATTGTATTCCAGTTGATCCTTACTATCTCAGCTGGATGGCACGACATTATGACTTTGAGACAAACTTCATTACGCTTTCAGCAAGAGTGAACGATCAGATGCCCTTCTATGTCGCCGATGCCGTAATCCAAGAAATTGCAGAGCAGCCCGTTCGAATGGGTGATGCCAAAGTTTTAATCTTGGGTGTGGCTTTCAAAAGAGATGTGGATGACGTGAGGCATTCCCCGGCTCTGAAAATCATCGAAATTCTGAGAAACAAAGGAGTTGAAAACTTGAGTTTCCATGATACCTTTGCCGAATCTGTGAAGGTTTCCACTTCGAAAGGAGAACTAGATATGAAGTCCATAGATTTGACGAAGGAAGCTCTACAAGAGCATCATGTTGTTGTCATTATCACGGACCATCAATCCGTCAATTATGGACTAGTTGCCGAGCACGCTAGGGCGATCGTTGACACCCGAAATGCAATGGCCAAACTTCCTCACAGCAAAGACAAGGTCAGATTGATCGGAGGAGGTAACTAAACCACTTCCCGTCAGATATAGGAATCAAGCGAGCAGTGGATAGATGAGTTAAGTATTCCGAACTTGAATTTTTAGTGGCAAAAGATCTCTATGGCTATGGCCGCTGGTAGTCTTGCACCAGATAAATTCAGAATTAATATCTGGCCGACTGGAAAGGAACGCCCCATCTAAACCCCATCGTTGGCATAAGATACCAGGAAGTATCTTGCTCACCATCGAAGATGGACTCTAAGTGGACGGCCGCTTCAGCAAAAAAGCTGGGCATTAATTCGTAGCTCAGATGTCCTTCAAGAAGAAATAAATTCTGTGGGACTCCTTGAAGTAATCTATGTCCAAGTTCGTCTTCTCGGCCTTCTCCGTATGGAATAAGTGGATCACCTCCGAGATTTTCGTCATCGGGATTTCGACCACGGATCGTCATCGCCATATTTAGCCCGACATATAGAACCGGAGTTGGCCGTAGATTTACGAATAAAGCAACGTCTTCAGAGTTTGGGCCCGCGGGATGACTAAGCAAATCATTAGCATGGACGTAGCCTTGTGAAGCAAGTCTGTGACTAAAAGTAAATGGTCGTGATCTCGTGTATTCCATTCGTACAGACGAATTAGAAGGTAGAATTGGAACAGGATCTACTATATGAAATCCTGCCAACCAGCTCCATTTATTTGCCCACCATCCATCTCGTGGTCGCCTGAGCTGGCTGATTGAGAACTCGTCCAGCATGAATTGACCATAGAACTGAAGACCAGGTCTTACCTTCCAACTGAGATCCCCGCCGATAAAAGCATTTCCCGATCCTCCCCTATCGATCTCAACAGACCTATAGAAGATTACAGGATTGAAATAACTGAAATCAACCGTCCCTTGGCTCGAAGAACTATCTTGACCAACGATTACCGTTTCAAACAGGCCTAGTTGGATGTTTTCAGTAGCATTGAACGCAAGTCGGTGAAAAGCGCCAAATTTTCTAGGGATCGCGTTATCAAAGAAATACTCTCCGTCGGGAAGAGTTGAGTGGTCTGAAAAAGCCGACCACAAATTCGTGTACTGCACCTTTCCGACTGTCGTTCTCAATTGAAACTGATCGTAGACCGGAGCATAGCTCGAGAGTTGAACGCTGCCTCTTCCAGTTCCCCAGTGATTTCGATCTCTTCCAAATCTAATTTCGAAATATTTTGCCTTCAAACCAACAACACCGGTGCCATTGAAGTAGTCATAAGCAGGATTCGAACCACTCTCTGTGTCGAACTTTACCACCCCTTGTCTTGGTGCCGTTTGATTGTTGAAAAGGGGAAATCCCGGAATTCTTTGATTTTCTTCGATGCGACTTTCAAAGAAAAGATATTTACCGATTGAGCCAGCAATACGAAGTCCCCTTGTATTGCGATAAAACAAACGTGCGCCATTCGCGCTCTCTGAAATACCACCTCTGGTCCCGGGTCCAAGG
Organism: Rhodothermales bacterium; assembly: GCA_965250215.1. Taxonomy (GTDB): domain Bacteria; phylum Bacteroidota; class Rhodothermia; order Rhodothermales; family DATKEJ01; genus CBDFNN01. The sequence goes on from CBDFNN010000004.1 coordinate 3,432,738, forward strand.
ACTGTATAGAGAATTGGATTTAGCTGAAAATTGTAATCATCACCTACCCACGAAACTAGATCTCTCCCATTTCTGAAAATGGAGCTTCTTTCGCCTTTGAGCCATTTGGCGAGAGGATGTAGGCGCTTCCCTCTGAACTGGCTTAGGACGATCTGATCGTCTTCCGACATTGATTCACGCTTTGCATAGAGTGAGTCAAGGTAGATTTGGACTTGATATTTCGAAAGTGGTTGATGAGTTAAATGAGCTCCAGAAAGATTCCCTAGTAGGTGTTGCCTCTCAAGAAAATACTGAACCTCATCCCCTACTCGAATAACTCCATCCTCTTGCGCCATCAAGTCATAACTTGATGTTAGTAAAAGGATTGAAAGCAAGGTTAAGATCGATGCGATTGGTCGATTCAATGTGCTTCAATTAACGGAGTGGATAAGCTTTCCATAATAAGACAACTAAGACTGACGTGGCGCAGCTTTCAGCTATTCCTTGTTTGAAAGTTTCTGCTTTTCAGGTACAGACCTCAATACCTTGGCAGGGATTCCAGCATAAATCATTTCACCTTCAATATTTTTTGTTAAAACGGCACCGGCGGCAACGACGGCTTCTGACGCCACTCTTCTACCTGGTAAGATTACAGCACCTACCCCTATCCGACATGCATCTGCAAAATGGGCGCCATCAAAATGATCAAATCTCTCCTTTGTCCTTCCCATGAAATTATCGTTGCTGGTCAATACTCCAGGTGCAATAAAAACATGGTCGCCTACATTTGAGTAGGCCGTCAAATAGGCGTTTGTTTCTAGTTTACAAAATGAGCCAATCTTGCAGTGATTTTCGACCGCTACTCCACGACCTATAATCGTTCTCTTTCCGATCGAGACATTTTCGCGGATACTTGCTAGATCAGCAACGAGAACTTCATCATCAATTTCGCAACCTCGATAGATTGAAACCTGTGCGCCAACAAGGCAATTATTGCCTATCCGGCAGGGTATCAATGAGGAGTCACTCGTGGTCGCACTATTGATGGACGTCATCGGAGTTTTTCCGATAATGCTATGACTATCTATTCGAACCCCTGAGCCTATGATGCTTCCTTTCTTAATAACTACATGATGATCGACGACACATCCATCACCCAATATCACACCATCTTCGATCACGCAGAATTCGCCAAGAGAGACATTTTCACCAATTTGAGCCGTTTTTGAAATACTTGTCATTTGTTGTCCGATGTTAATACTAAGCTCAGTTCGTCCCAAGAATTACAAACATAATTTGGAACTGGACCTGCGAAATCGTCTGCCCGAATTCCGGTATAAAGCGCCGATATCCAACCAGCCATATTTGCGCCCTTAATATCAGTTCTGAGTAAATCACCGACATGCAGGCATTGATTTGCCTCAAAACCAAAACGCTCCCGAATCAAATTAAAAACGGCAATGTCGGGCTTCGATTTCCCAACTTCGTCCGAAAAAGCGTGAAAATCGAAATATTTACCTATCCCCTTATGATCTAGATACTCCTTGATAACTTGTCCAGGAGAAAACTGGGTATCGGAAATGATCGCAAACTTGAAATCTTGGTCGTGTCGTGCAAGAAAACTCTCTATTCCGTCTGAAAGTCTAGGAGGCCCATCAAGAAGTGAACGCTCAAATATCGTATTCATCTGGGAGAGCTCTTCGTCGAAAAGATGAATTCCTAGGTCCTCAAAAATAGTCTGGGTCAAGACCCTTGTCGGAGGTGTCTTATGTTCATTTTCCCAAGTAGCGTGGAAAAATTCATCTGCCACTTTAAAGGCTCTAGATATTAGGTCATCGTCAACAAAAACACCTTCAATGGCAGCAGTTTTGTAAATACTGTCGTAGCGAGTCTTTTTTCTGGAAGTTGCATTGACCGAAGAGTCTACAATTGTACTCCAAAAGTCTAAGCTGACCAGTTTAATGTCTGAATTATTGATGGTCTTAGGGATTTGATTTTACTAGCAAGATCGGTCTGGTAGAAAACCGACTTTCGAATATTGGCATTAATAGAAGAACATAATAGTAATAAAAAAGACCCGTCCAAAAATGGACGGGTCTAAAATATTTCGCCTAATTCTAGGTCCGGCTGTCGACTATATCCAGTGCTTGGAATTAGGTCGAGAGTTGGAGCACAAAAAATTAGTTGGAGCCACCAAGAGCATCTACTTCATGTTTTGCTCGAGCTGCAAACTCTCCAAAAGCTGCATTGGCAAAGGCGACTTTAGCTTCTTCAAATCTATTAAGATTCTTTAGAGCGGTACCTTTCTCAAACTCAATCGGTGCTTTTTTAGATTTTGATCCTGACTCCAGCTCCAGAGCTTTCTCACAAGAAGCCAAGGCCGCAGCAGAATCTCCAAGTTGATTGTGGCTATAGGCAAGATAGTAGTGCGCTTTTGAAGTATCTGAATACTTGAGCTGAAGGTTGGCTAGCCGAATGACTTCAGTGTAATTCTCATCTTTCATTGCATTCGCAGCGAAACCTTCTGTTTGCGATCTGCATGACTTCCAATCCTTCAATTTGCCCGCTTTGTTGGCTAATTCAGCACATTGAGAGTAGGCTTCCATTGACGCTTCAACATTTCCACGTTGTTTCTCAACGATTGCCATTCCTTGGTGATGTTTGTGATAATTGCCACAAATTGCCATGCCAGCTTTGAAGTCAGACTCAGCTCCGGCTACATCATCTTTCTTGAGTTTTCTAGATCCGGTGTTGTAATAAAGTTTACAAAGATACTTGTCGGCCTTTCCTGCGATCGCCTTGTCTCCCTTTGCATTAGCTACTTTCTTTGCCGCATTAAAGTCTACGATTGCCTGAGTATAGTCTTTAGCTTTGGCCGTCGCTAGTGCCTTATTGTATGCTTCTGCTACCTCTTTGTCACTCTTTTGTGCGCTTACTTCTTGCGTGTTTAATACGAAGACAGAAAGGACAAATGCGACGGACAGGGCAATTAACTTCCTTGATAGGATTGTCATTTTCATTGTTGCGTTGTCTGTTTGTTTGTTAGATGAATTCGAACAATTGCCGTGCACTATCGAGCACACATCAAAACCTCCCAAAATATTAGAAATTGGGTAGTAATTGCGAATGTTCTTTGTAAAAATTTGTTACAATCGCGACGGCCTCCTCCGGCTCGTCACAAACGTGAAAAAGGTCGAGATCAGGTTCCGATATACGCCCGTCTCTGAGTAAGGTCTCTTTAATCCAATCAACTAGTCCACTCCAATATCTCGTTCCTAGCAATACGATTGGAAATTTCTTTGCTTTTTTTGTCTGCACAAGAGTTAAAGCTTCAAACAGTTCGTCCAAGGTACCAAATCCACCCGGTAAGACAATGAATCCCTGTGCATACTTGACGAACATAACCTTTCGAACGAAAAAATAGTTGAATTCAAGTTCCTTGTCTGCGTCTATATGTGGATTTAGACTCTGCTCAAATGGGAGATCTATTCCAAGGCCAACTGAAACACCCTTTGCGTTTTGAGCTCCTAGATTTGCAGCCTCCATTATTCCTGGTCCGCCTCCTGTTATTACACCGAATCCTGAATGGACGATTAGCTCAGCTGTTTTGACCGCTTTTTGATAGTCAGGATGTTCGCTTCTAGTTCTAGCGGAACCAAAAATGGATATGCAAGGACCTACCTCAGACATGGTGTGAAAACCGTCTGTGAACTCAGCCATGATCCTGAAAATGCTCCAGGTATCTTTGAGAGTCTTTTGCTCCCAATTCGCATTCCGTCGATCGAATTGCTTCTGCTGTATTTCTTCCAAGTAAGTATGTATTGCTATTTCCGACAAAATTGGACGCAGTGCTTGCTGTTGAGATTCCTTAAATCGACAAAAGTGTCTTATTTAACTGTGATAATGACAATCTCCATGCCAAGTCCGGTTGATTCGGCAGTTAAATAGACAAAGGTCTCAATTGTAGCGGTATTATTGCGAAGATTCGAGAAATCCTCCCAGAATGGGTGATAATCTCTCTGCTGTTGAAAATACAGTGGCTAGTATTTAATACAAAGGCTTTTCGTTATGTACTAAATATTACCTGAAAGGTAAGTCAGAGAAGGCATAATCGATTCCTGCAAGTGTTGAACTCCCAACTTCTACCTGCGTATAGCTCGAAAACGAATTCCCTTACCAAAATCCCCACTGATGAAACTCATTATTCCTATGGCAGGAAGAGGTACGCGCCTGCGACCTCACACTCACGTTACTCCCAAACCCCTCATGAACGTAGTTGGAGTCTCAATGATAGAGAGGCTCGTAACAACTTTCATTGACGTTTTACCGAGAAAGCTGGAGGAGTCCGTTTTCATTTTGGGCCCCGATTTTCCAAGAAAGGTATATGACGACCTTACAGAAATGTGTGAGAAATATGGTGTAAAGGCATCCTTTGCAGTCCAGGAAGAACCTCTTGGAACTGGCCATGCTGTTGACGCGGCGGATAAGTATCTCGACGGTGAGGTGATAATTGTGTTTGCAGATACACTATTCTTCATGGAGCCAGGTGTAGATTTAGATTCAGCAGATGTTGTCATGTGGACGAAGTGGATTGAAGATCCAAGACGCTTCGGAGTAGCAGTGAAAGAAGGTGATATCATAACAAGGTTGGTAGAAAAACCAGAAGAGATCATATCAAACGAAACTTTGATAGGTATTTATTACGTGAAGGATGGAAATGATATAAGACGAGGAATACAGCACATCTTGGATAATGATTTAAAAGGCGTTGGTGGGGAATATTTTCTCACAGACGCTTTCGACTTTCTTCTTCAAGATGGAAAGGTATTCAAAACAGCAGGTGTGACAGATTGGTTGGACTGCGGGACAATACCGGCCTTAAAGGAGACTAGTTGGTTTCTCTTGGAGAAACAGGGAAATGGATCAGTAGCCAGGGAGAAGGCAAAAAATTCCGTCATCATTGATCCTGTGTTTGTCGATGAAAATGTGGTTATTGAGAATTCGATTGTCGGTCCGAATGTCGTTTTAGAAAAAGGATGTGTCGTGACAAACTCGATCTTGGAGGAAACTATCGTGTATTCCGGTGCTGAGATCGGTCATTCAAGCCTGAAAGATTCTGTAATCGGCCGACATGCGAAAGTCAGCGGATCTTCGAAATCCATGAATATCGGGGATCACGCCGAGGCGAGCTAATAGGTATGGGGCTCTCAATAAACATATGAGGGTATTTCCTTCTGACGCATATCGTAGTCTTGGATTTGAGAGTGTCCGCAATAAAATACTTTCATATCTCAATTCAGAGGTGAGTAGGACCTACTTCAAAGATCTGCCCCCTAGCTCGGAGAAAACTCAGATAAGCTCCCGTCTCTCAGCCGCTGAAGAGCTAATGAAGATGTTGCAGGTGGGCAGTCCACCGGACATCTTTGATCCTTACGACATATCAAGTGCCGTTCGATCAGCTCGACCAGAAAAATCCAAGCTAGGTCCAGAGGATATCTTGCCTATCGGCTCAATACTTCGCAAATCTAGGATCGGGCAGAAGTTCTTGTCAGAAAGAGGGATGGACTACCCAACACTCGCTGCAAGTATTATTCTTTCTCGTCAGGAAGACCTTGAAAAACAGATTGATGATTCTATAGAGAAGGACGGAAGAATCAAGGACACGGCTTCGCCTGAACTTCGTAGGATCAGGAAAAGTATCGCAAAATTGGGCGCTCAACTCAGACAAGTTGCCCAGAAGGAGCTTAGCAAAGCCATTCAAAGAGGAGTCTCGGCAGATGATCAGCTTGTGATGCGCTACGGGAAGCTTGTTCTTCCAGTCACTGCTGAAGCTAAGAGGAAGATCAACGGAGTGGTTGTTGATACATCTTCTACTGGCCAAACGGTGTACATAGAACCCTATGCCTGTACTGAATTATCCAATGAAATTCGAATTCTTGAGAACGAAGAGCTTCGTGAGATTGATAAGATTCTCCTTCGACTGACATCGCAGATTCGACACAATGCTGGCACTCTTCTTTCCAATCTAGAAAGTCTGGCTCGGCTTGATTGCCTCCGAGCAATTGCGAAGTTGGCAGTAGAAATGGAAGCTATAGTCCCCAGTATTAATAGCGAGGGGGACATATCTATTAAAGGTGGTAGAAATCCCGAGCTTCTTCTGACTCACTCTCAAGAGGACTTCAAGGTAGTCCCATTGGACTTCGAAATGAATTCAGAGGTCAGTATCTGCATCATCTCAGGGCCAAATGCCGGTGGAAAATCTGTCGCCTTAAAAACGGTTGGACTATTTACGATCATGGCATCGTATGGGATACCTCTCCCGTGTCGTCCTGGAACCTCGATATCTATTTTTTCTAGTCTTTTCTCATCAATAGGGGACGAGCAATCAATAGAAGATGATCTCTCAACCTTCTCATCGAGTTTGAAAAGACTAAATCAAGTATCCGAAAATGGAGATACGAATACTTTGGTTCTAATCGATGAAATGGGCAACGGGACCGATCCCAAATTGGGAGCCGCGATAAGTCAAGCCTTTTTGGAAGATTTCTATTCGAAAGGATTCAAGGTCTTGGCTACAACCCACCATGTTCAGTTAAAGACATTCGCATCAGATTCAGATGGCATTGAAAACGCCTCCATGGAGTTTGATCAGGAGGCACTAGAGCCGACCTATCGATTCAGAAAAGGAATTCCCGGCTCCTCATACACCTTTGAAATCGCTGCAAGAATGGGTGTAAACAGCAGTGTCATCAATAGAGCAAGCGAATTGATCGATGAAAAGGAGCTCGGACTCGATGAGTTACTCGCAAGTCTCGAAACGAAGGAGAAAAAACACTTCGAGTTATCAAGAGAGCTTGAACTTAAAGAGAGTCAATTAAAAAAAGCCAGAAAAAACTTCGAGGAAGAAAGAAACAACCTTCTAGGTAAAGAAGACGCAATTAGACTCAAAGCAACGATGGAAGCTGAGAGTATCTTATTAAATGCTAATGCTAGAATAGAACGAGTTGTCCAAGAGATCGTCAACAGCAAAGGAGACAAGCAGAAAATAAAAACCTCCAGAGAGAAGCTGGAAAAAATAAAGCTCAAGGTCACAAATAAGAAGGAAAAAATCGAGCTTGCGATGGGGATACGAGACGAGGTAGATAAGAAGCCCAAGATTTCACGAAAAATCGCAGACGGGGACATGGTCAGAATTATTGACAGTTCTGCGAAGGGACAAGTTGTCAGCATGGATTCCAAGAAAGCCGTAATCGCCATCGGGGACATGCGGTCTACCGTGGCTATAAATCGGCTTGAATTGATTCAAAAAGAAACAAAATCTAAAAAGCGTCGAAAGAGTTTTGTAAAAGCAATGCCGATGACCGATGCGTCAATGAGCATCGATGTAAGGGGCAAAAGAGTACACGAATGTATTCCAGATGTAATTCAATTTGTTGATCGCTCGATTATGGCAAATTTGGAGACCGTGCATATTTTACACGGAACTGGCACAGGGGCGCTTCGCAAAGCCATTAAATTAGAATTAGAAAAGCATCCAGGTGTTCAAAATATCGACGAGGCAGATTTGGACCAAGGCGGGCCAGGCGTCTCTGTCGTAGCTCTAAAATAAGTTGAGCCAGTCTATTGACCATACCCTTCTCTACAAAACCAAACCAGCTCTTTGGATAGCGCTTGGTCTTTGTGTAGCAATTGGCGTGTTTTCAATCTTGACTTGGAGCACAGCAAGACTGGACGATACGAGTAGTTCGAAGTACGGTGCATCTATTGCTCAATCTGAACTGAGTAAGCTTGCTCTCTCCTATAACGAGATTCGTGACAAGCTCGCCTCTAAGGCCAAGAGTATTGCACGGGATCCTAGAGTGACAGAATCCTTACGGAGTCTCGCAGAGAACAGTTCTTCTAGTGATGTCTACGAGGCTCGCACACAAATCCTCGAGTACTTCGCTGAACTAAAAGAACAAGCGAATCATTCAACTGAGCTCTATCTCTCAAACGGAACTTTGCTTGGTTGGTCCGGGCAGTCATTCGGTTTAGAGTCGGCTATTGAAAATAATTCGTCTCGAATAGGAGATGTCTTTGTGCAGAAGGGAAATAACAATGAAGCCTTCCGATACATCGAACCGATACTCCATGGAGATGAGGTAATTGGCCGCATCATCACAAGCCGGTTTATTCGAATAAAAAGATCTGAAAATTCAGGTGCGAGCTCCGGTTATTCCTTGAAAAACGAGTGGGCTCAGGGGTCAAGTCTCGATATTGATTTAGTCCTCGGTCCAAAAGAAAATGTTCGCCTAGCGGGTGAAGCTCGATTCTTGCCGATGGAGCGATTGGATGGCAGTGTTCTGGGATATATCGCGATTTCTCCTCCCGACGAAAACTTCATCGTCGAAGCGAGATCCAATAGATGGAGACAACTACTCCTGTTTTTCTCGACTCTTCTTGGTCTCTACCTGATTCTCCTTTTTTATTGGTGGCTCACCGAGCGCATCGGATCCAAGGCACCAAAATCTTTGATTTGGTCTCAAATCAATTTGTGGCTGGCCTTTATCTGCGTCAGGATCTATTTGCAATTTCTAGGAATCCCGAGCAATTGGTTCAAGACCAACAATTCGGCCATGAACTCGCCTTTCCTCAAACCTTCAGAGGAATTTTTTGGTGCCCAGTTTTTTGAATCCGTTGGGGACCTTTTTTTAAGTTCAATATTAATTCTTCTATTCTCCGTTCTGTCCTGGAATCTGACCAAAATAAAATCGAAGCAATACAGTAAAGTTGTAATAAGCGGCGTTGAGAAATGGAAAAGTTTGGGGCTAAGATCTCTAGGGATCACAGTAATCTTATTACTTTTTTCCCAGACAGTTAGCACATTGATAGACTCCACGGGACTTGATCTTGTCGATTGGTCGGGTATAGTATCAGAGTGGGGAGTGATGTTGGTCTATACTTCATTGCTCTCTGTTACCTTGGCTACGATAATCTTAGCGAGTCTGACTGCGGGGATACAAGGTTATATCCGAGAGTTAAATTTGACCGAGATTTGCCTCACCGTCTTACTGATTTTTCTCCTTCAAATTAGCATCCAAGCTGTCGCCACAAAATGGTCTGCTGGAAATTATTGGATTCCATTTGGGCTCGCAATCATTGGGCCACTGTCGGCTTGGTATTGGCAAAAACGAAATTTGACTCGATATAGAACTCTGATAGTTCGTACAATTTTGCTTCTCATCGTTCTGTCTAGCTTTATCGTTTATCCTTTCATCTACCAGAATAGAATCGATTCACAACGAGATTTAATTCGGGAAACTGCTAGTCAATACGCCGAGTTTAAACAAAATCTTTTTCAGCGAAATCTTGCCAACAGTCTTAGCATTCTTCACGAAAATGCGGATCTCAGCAGAAGAATCTCCAAGGCCCTAGAGAGTTCAAGTCTGCTGCCAGAGGATGTCGTCTTTTTAGAGTCCCTGATTGAATTACCACAAAAAGACAATTTGTCGCTCGTTCTATTGAACAATGACAAGGTCGTGGAATATTCAGAGGGCCCTTATGCGGATGCTCTATCTACAGGGGCGATCATTGAAAATTTATTTACATATTTCGAACAAACTCCGGCAAGCTTATACGTTCGTGTCGTTTCCCTGGCAGAAAACGACACACTCGGTTCGTCCAGCAATTTCGATGAGAGTCTTCAACTAGATGCTGGAATCACCACTATCACGTCCGGCGGAGAAAACTACGCTTACATAATAATTGGAGCCGAGAAAAAACAAAGCCTAGCACTTAGCGAGTATCGAGCAGGCCGATTGACAAAAAGTCAATCGGGATTCTTTGAACCTCAGGCTCTAGATCCAGAGATAGAAAAAACACTGTCCTCGGAGGACGAGTTTTGGCGTCGAGAAGAGATCGGTGGTCAGAGTTATCAGGCCTACTATCGAAAATTCTCAGGTCGGGATCTTGGTCAGAGAGGAAATATCTTGGATCTTAATCAATCAAGAATTATTTCCGTTAGGTCACAGGCAAGTTCTCCTTACGATCACCTCTACTTCCTCCTGAGAATTGCCGTTTCCGGATTGCTCCTTGGCATTCCGATTTACTTGATAGGCTTGGCCTTTAGGTTCACGACCAAAGAGACCGAATATTCTTCTAGACAGTTTGGAGACAAGGTTCTTGACTACTTCGTTGCAGTTGGAATTATAACTGTAATTCTTGGTGGACTATTTGGGCAGCGTGTTATTAGTCGTGAAAACACTGGTGCGATACAGAGCCGACTTGAGCGAAGGATTAGTCGCCTCGAAGGCGCCATCGAAAAACAGGCTCGAGATCAGAACCCAGCCGAATTGATTGCAAAGATAGATATCGATTCCCTAGCTGAGCAGTTACAACTGGAGCTCAATATTTATAACGGGCCTGAACTCTATTACACGACTGACCCCAACTCTGACCTCTTGAATGTCGTCGACAAACGTCTTCCTATTGATGCTTTCAAAGACATTTTCACAAGGGAGTTCAATGTGGCTTTCGCCGACGTCCTCACCCTTACGGACACCAGATATACGATGGGATATCGGGCTTTTCGTGACAGTTTGGGCTACCCAGCAAAAATTGTAGGAATTCTGACGATTCCAGAGCAGAAAAGAATTAGAGAGGAACGTGCTAGAACGACAGCATATGTCTACGGGGCCCTCCTTCTCCTGTTAGTCATTATTATGGCTACGGCTTCGGTCTTGTCGAATGCAGTCTCAAAACCCATTAGAAAGCTTCGAGAGGGCTTAAACCACGTCGCACAGGGTCGGTTTGAAAGTTCAATCCCGGTCGAATCGAAAGACGAACTTGGAGATCTAGTTCAGACTTTCAATTCTATGCAGGAGCTTCTTGCCGAAAGTAGGAGAAAACTTGCAAGGACGGAGAGGGAAGCTGCCTGGAGCGAGATGGCAAGACAAGTCGCACATGAAATCAAAAATCCCTTGACTCCCATGAAGCTATCGATCCAACATCTGCAAAGATCAATGGGCAACGATGATCAGCTCGATTCAGAGCAAAGGGAGATGATCAATAACATCACACGTAGTCTAATCGAGCAAATTGATGATCTAGCACGAATTGCAAATGAGTTTTCGAGCTTTGGACGTATGCCGATACGAAATCTTGAGTCACAAGATTTGAATGCAATTATTCGTGAAACAGCGAGCCTTTATTCAGAGGACAAGTCAGTTCAGCTACATCTAGATTTGGAAAACAAAAAGCTATTTACAAATTGTGATAGAGAAGAGACGAAAAGAATATTCTTAAATTTGATTAAAAACGCTAAACAAGCAGTCATTGACAACGGCGAGATCAGCATTCAATCAAGAGCCCTGCATAACGAGAACGTAATTGAAGTCATAGTGGCCGACAAGGGCTCAGGCATTCCTGAAGATCTGAGAAGCAGAATTTTCGAGCCTAATTTTTCCACAAAAACCAGCGGCATGGGACTTGGGCTGGCGATCGTCCACCGGAGTATGGAGGAAATAGGCGGCAGTATTCATTTTGAATCTAGTATCGATAAGCAAAATCACGGAACTCAGTTTTTTCTGCGTTTCCCCTTACGAAATGATAGCCCAGAGGGGTCTTAGAGGTTTGAACAATACGGCTCGGCCCTCTCCGGTCAAGCCGCTTTGATTAGAAGTTGGATTCGATCAGTGAAATGAGACGGTCTGGGAAGTCGGTAATAATTCCGTCGACTTTTAGATCTATCAAAGCCTTCATTTGGTCTCGATCATTTACGGTCCACGGTACAAGCTTCATTCTGCGATCACTTGCCTGCGCAATCATAAACTCAGAAACTGAGGTATACGCGGGACTATAAGTATCTGGGGTGAACCCGAGAATCGATAAATTATCTGAGAGATCGCCATCGCTCAAAAGAAATGCCGTTTGGACATTGGCGTCTTGCTGACGGAGTTCTTGGAGTGATCGAACATCAAATGACTGCACGGACACTCTCGGTTTTACTCCTAAGCTATCAATGAGACCTAGAAGAAGCTCTACAAATCGATCTGGCTCTGGATGCTTGATGTTGTCACCTGCGAGAGAGCTTTTAATTTCGATATTGTATCGAATTGGATCCAATGAGAGACGCTTGACATGTGCCTCAACAGAATCGATGACACTCGCAAGCGTTGGCTTAACTGAAGCTACTTTGGCTTGATCGGGAAAGCTTGTATTGCCTCTCAAGCCGCAGTCGTAGTTCTGAATTTCTCCTAGGTCTAGCTGGTAAAGATTGAGAGTGTCTTCGGCTGCCTCTGAAATAGGCGAGCCATCTGGATGAGAGCAAATATCTGCGGAGAATGTGGGTTCATGTGAAACTACTAACTGACTGTCCTTAGAAACTACAATGTCCATTTCGAGCGTGGTAACGCCTATATCGACGGCTTTAATAAAACCAAGTAGACTGTTCTCTGGATATAATCCTCGAAATCCGCGATGCCCCTGGATATCAAATTCAGGATCAATGCTTGGATCCGGATCAGTTTCATCACAGCCAAGTGCTGTAGACAGGAAAAATATTCCTGTGACAATGATGACTCGCGAAAGGCGCTCAAGAAGATTCATGATTGTTTGAATTATTTCTCCTTCAAAAGATTAGGTGGATAGATAGATTAGAGGCTATCATACTGGCCTAAACCAACGAATAATGATACGGAATCTATTTTTGCCATTTCTCCTTGTCCTCAGTTCTTTAGCATGCTCAAATGAGAAGGAGAAAGCCCTCAATACATCTCCTAATGTCCTTTTGATCGTGGCAGATGATCTTGGCTGGATGGATCTAAGCTGCTACGGTTCAGCCTTCTATGAGACACCAAATCTCGACAAGCTCGCATCGAAGAGTATGCTCTTCACAGACGCATATGCTACTTGTCCGGTTTGCTCTCCTACTCGTGCCTCGATTGTTACGGGTAAATATCCGGCGAGGCTTCAACTCACGGACTGGATTCCCGGCAGACAATCTTCCGGATTAAGTGAAGTGGGCAATGCAAAGTTGTCGCCTGAATTCCAAAATCAACTCTCTCTCGAAGAGTTTACATTGGCCGAGCTTCTTAAAAACGAGGGCTATAAAACCTTCTTCGCAGGCAAATGGCATTTGGGTCAAGAATCCCTCTACTGGCCTGAAAACCAAGGTTTTGACATCAACAAGGGTGGACACAGCAAAGGTAGCCCCCCAGGTGGGTACTTTGCCCCTTGGACGAATCCGCGCCTCGCAAACGGCTCTGAAGGAGAACATTTGCCGGAAAGACTGGCAAGAGAAACTGCAAATTTCATATCAACTCACGCTGACACAAGCTTTTTCGCCTACCTATCTTTCTATTCCGTTCACACTCCTTTGCAGGGTCTCGACTCTCTCGTGACAAAATACGAGGAGAAAGCGAGGGCTCTCGGCCTGACTGACAGTGATAGATTTATCCGAAATGCCGATTGGATGCGCACCGCACCGGAACGAGGTCGCTGGCTGGAGCGAGTAGCGCAAGACCATGCCGTCTACGCGGCAATGGTAGAAAGCATGGATGATGCCATTGGAGTTGTACTGGAAGAGTTAGAAAGGTCAGGAGTCTCTCGAGAAACGGTTGTCATTTTCACCTCGGACAATGGCGGGCTTGCGACATCTGAAGGATCACCTACATCCAACCTCCCTCTGCGAGCTGGCAAAGGTTGGCTATATGAAGGTGGAATTAGAGAACCCATGATAGTCCGTTGGCCGGAGCTATCAATTGCACCACGAGTCTCAGAGGTCCCCATTAATTCTGCAGATATCTTTCCGACTATTGCTGACATACTTGATGTTGAGGCGGGTGCAGATATCGATGGTGTCAGTATTCTTCCATTGTTAAAAGGCGAAGAGTTACATGAAGATCGAGCCTTGTTTTGGCACTATCCTCATTACGCCAACCAGGGTGGAAAACCCGGAGCCGTAATTCGCAAAGGCGACTATAAACTTATCCTTCGTTTCGAAGATGATTCGATTGAGTTATACAACCTCGAGGATGACCTTGGAGAACAAAATAACCTAGCGGAGGAGCTGAGTGATAGAGCGATAGACTTGGAGAGCGAGCTTAGGCAATGGATGCAAACTCTAAATGCTCAAAGCATGACGGATAATCCCGTTTACGACCCCAACTATACTAGGCCAAAGAAAGAATCTTGAACCAAAACATGAGCAATGAGACAGACGGAAAGAATTCCAGTACTATGACAAAAGAAATACTTGGAGGAAATGTACTAGCGGACGGCAGTCGCTTGGTCGCTATGCCAAGAGAAGGTGCCGTGCCCCTAGAGAAAGATGATCTTCTAAACGCTCCAAGTGGTGACCTATTTGGACTGGTCCAAAATGCCGGAATGGGATGGACACCCGAGGAAGTCAATCGACCTGGATACTTAATCGTGAGTACACAAGGCGGCCTGCGGGCAGAGGATGGAACGCCGATCGCTTTAGGTTTTCATACGGGACATTGGGAGATCGGTCTAATGGTAAAGGAAGCAGCTGAGACTCTGAAAGCGCAAGGCTGCCTACCCTATGCTGTCCAAGTTTCAGATCCTTGTGACGGGAGATCGCAAGGGACCTTCGCGATGTTTGATTCACTTCCTTACAGAAATAGCGCCGCGATCACGATGCGACGATTGATTCGGTCTCTGCCAACTCGGAAGGCAGTTATGGGCGTCGGCACATGCGACAAGGGCCTCCCTGCAATAATGATGGCCCTCGCAGGGTCATCCATGTTGCCAGGAATAATCTTGCCTGGCGGAGTAACTCTTCCCGCTCTAGGTGCGGAAAATGCAGGTGAAGTACAAACTATTGGATCGAGATTTGCTCAGGGCGAAATCGACATCGACTATGCCTCAGAAATGAGTTGCCAAGCATGTGGATCAGGTGGTGGGGGGTGTCAATTCCTCGGAACGGCAGCGACTTCGCAAGTAGTTGCCGAGGCACTTGGTCTCTGTCTTCCGCATTCGGCACTTTCCCCCTCCGGCGAGCCGGTTTGGCTGGACATCGCGCACAGATCAGCACTTTGTCTTGTTGATCAAGTTGCAAACAAGCGAAGTATATCCGACGTCCTGACCGATAAGGCCATCGAAAACGCCATGTTGGTTCACGCTGCATTCGGTGGATCAACCAACCTTTTACTCCACATTCCAGCGGTGGCCTACGAGGCAGGATTAAGGCTTCCCAGCGTCGACGACTGGATCAGAGTCAACAAGCGTACACCGAGACTCGTTGACGCACTTCCGAACGGTCCGAAAAACCATCCTACAGTCGAGGTCTTTTTCGCCGGGGCTGTACCTGAGGTTATGCTCCATCTCCGAGATATGAATCTGCTTCACCTAGACGCCATCAACGTGACTGGCCAATCGATGGATGAAACCTTGGATTGGTGGAAGGAATCTGAAAGGAGGAGCAGCTTCCGTGAAGCGCTCCGGCAACACGGGACAGATCCTGACGATGTGATTATGAACGTCGACGAAGCGCGTACTCGAGGATTGAGTTCGACAGTTGTATTTCCAACTGGCAATATTTCGCCCGAAGGATCTGTCGTGAAGTCAACCGCTATAGATCCAAAAGTTGTTGACGCAGATGGCGTTTTTCGCCAGACCGGTCCAGCTAGAGTATTTTGCGATGAGCGAGATGCCATTGCCGCAGTGAAGGGCTTGACTGACCCTCCTATTAAGGAGGGCGATGTAATGATCATGATTGGCATGGGTCCTTCTGGCACGGGTATGCAGGAAACGGCTCAAATCACGTCGGCCTTGAAATATTTAGAATGGGGAAAACACGTCGCTCTACTGACTGACGCGCGATTTTCCGGATTCTCGACTGGGGCCTGCATTGGTCATATCGGACCGGAGGCCTTGGCCGGTGGTCCAATCTCAAAGGTACAGGATGGAGATATTATCGAAATCATGATCGACAGAAATAAACTCGTTGGTTCCGTTAACATGGTGGGCACCAAGGACAGGACCATGTCGAGATCCGAAGTAGAAAAACTTCTCACAGATCGGCCCACAAATCCTAACATCAAACCTCACGGCGCTCTTCCTGACGATACACGACTTTGGGCAGCTCTTCAGCGAGCTAGTGGAGGAACATGGAGAGGTTGTATTTACGACGTTGACCGCATCATCGATGCGCTAATAGACTAACCTCCTTCGTTCCCCTGCTCACAAATCAATATTGATCCTCTACGGAAGGTGTCGGGCTTATTTTCGTCCAGCCTCCGTCTACTACCAAAGTTTGGCCGGTGATGTTAGAAGCGTCATCTGAAGCAAGAAACAACACAGCAGAGGCAATATCCTCTGGCCGATTTGCCTTCTTAAGGGGAACAGCTTCTGCCCAACTTTCAGCATAGTTAGGATCGTCAATAAGATTCCGAGGTGTTACAGTCGCTCCAGGAGCGACCGTATTTATTCTGATGCCGAGGGGAGCCATCTCTTCTACCAGAGCCTGAGTTAGGCCAATTATACCAGCCTTTGTCATTCCGTAGGCCGCAAGATTTCTGTGGGATCGAAGACCACATACTGAGGAGATTAAAACAAGCGAACCTTTACCAATTTCTGCAAAATGCCGACAAGCAGCTTGACTGAGAAAAAATGTCCCTCGAAGATTTAGGTTAACCACTTTCTCAAAGTCCTCCGGTTTGTAGCTAAGGAAATCACCCCAGGCCGTGAGGCCGGCATTTGCGACCACGCTATCGAGCCTGCCAAATTGTGAAAGAGCATCCGAAACCAGGGACTCGATATAGATCAGTTCGGAAACGTCCCCCTTACTCACTCGAAGCAAGTCCGAGTTCATTTCGGTCTTCAAGTCATCAAGAACATCAGATCGAATGTCATTTGCAATAACGGAACCACCCTCCTTCAAGAGGCGGGCCACTATTTCCTTTCCAATCCCCTCCCCCGCTCCCGTTACAATCGTGACTTTCGACTCAAATCGTTTCATACTTATTATTTATTAGGGCTGTAATCAACGGATCAATGCCTCAGTTCTTTCTCGTAAAGTACATCATTGCGATACTTGCACCCATCAGTCTTTCTTTAAAAAACCAAATCTGACTAGGATTACTAGAGCTACAAACAATCCGATACCCGAAGCCAAAATGTCGAATGTGTCAGTGACATTACTGCCTCCTAATGAAAAGAGATTTAACTCCTGAGTAATTACATATCCAGCTGCTAGAGCCGTCGCCAGAAAGTAAACACTGAGCATCGAGATTCGACTGAATATTTTCGGTCTTGCTCTCTTGGCCATGAGTAGAAGACCAGCAATATTTAGCGTGCCTATTATTGCCTCAATGAAATTTGGAATTGACATGACCACTATCTCACCGAATCCATGTATCTCTTTTGCAAGGACCAAAGGTCTGATTAGAAATTTACTGAGGAAATAGATTAGCAAACTCAAGAGGTAGGTCTGTATTACGGCCCGATGTATATCTCGAACTCTAAAAAGAATTCTGCCCATAGAACGTAGACTAGATTTGTTGTATTACTATGAGGCGGCCAATTAATATCGAAGGCGATAGCTATAGCCATATATCAGTCAACTTTATTCTCATGACTATTGAGGAACTTGACTTGACAATCCATTTGATAACAGCCATGCATTCAAGAAATCAAATGCACTGACATCCCCGTCCAAATTGAAATCACCTGAAAAATATCCGATTGATCCATTCACAGGGAGCCACGTATTCAAGTAATCAAAGGCCGTTACACTCTCATCTTCATTTCCATCGCCAGGCCAAAGAGCATAGACTCCAGAACTTACTTCCACACTAGGAGCCAACCCATAAGCTGTGCTAGAAAGGGTCAGATCAAGTTCACTCGACTCGATACTTGAAAGACTTTTGGGATTGAGACTCATTACGGATAGATGGTTTCTGTGTCCAACTACCACGTGGTATTCAGAATTTCCCACCCCTTCTATCACGATAGAATCAGTCTCATCTGGAGTGTGGATCACTCCATTTTTGTCAATTAAGGCCGCAACTCCGGTTACTGTGTCCGACGCCGAAATACTACGTCTCAATTCGACCCATACCCAGTCTACAACATCCGGATTGTTTGTAAAATAGTCCGAGTCCACGCTGTTCATCGGCACATTTGAATAGGGACTGGTCAGGGGAAGAAGGGACTCGGAATTTAGGTCTGTCCTCATCTCGCCACTTGCCCATGCGCCTCCCAAGTTAGCCTTCAATTTCAATACTACTTTTGGTTGCCCCACAAGCGATAAAGAACCATCTAGATTGAAGGGGTCTGACCAAATCCGATTAGTGTAAACATCAATGCCAGTAAGTGTTTTCAGGAATACTTCCAACTGATCAATTTCAATTTCTGTCATGTTCAAGAATTGTGCTTTGCCCATAGGGATGAGTCGAGGATCGACATTGCTTTTGATATCGAGGTCGACGACTAGATTGTATTGATCCACAATTGCATCAATCCCACCGGAAACGCCAGCATGAAAAAAGGGTCCGTTTTCACCACCCCCAATTCCGAATAAGTCTCTTAAGCTCGGAGACCTAGTAACGGTGAAATCACTTCCTCCGCCTATCACTGATGTCAAGGAATTGTTGAGCGATGCGGGGTCTATATCGAACTCAGGAGCACGATGACATTGGTTACATCCAAATCCACCAGACACCCGATAGGCTACTGAATCAAGAGATGTCGATCCACCAGAAACAGGAACCGTCAGAGTATCTAAGACAAAACTAGCTGAGGTCATAAACAGATCCTTGCCTGCATTCTCATCGGGCGAGAAATTAGGAAAGACATCTAACTCATCAATTACCAGCGCTCTGCCAAAATCATACTTGCTATCGAAGGACTGAATGCTTCGTACAAATTGTGCCATGGCGATCTGCATTCTAGCCTCCGTGATAGCCGTGTCCCCAAAAGCTGCATTGAAAAGATCGTTGTAGTAGTCAATCTCGTCCAGCTTAACCAGTAAGTCGTTAAAGTCTGGATCTCCAAGGGTTCCACTAAATCCCATTTCCTTGTGATCCTGAATAGGCATCGTTGTTTGATCTTCAAGAGTAGCCGCCCTTTCATCCCAAAAGAACCTTATCTCATCCGCAAATCTCGAATTGATGAGTCTTGTAGAATGGCGTCCAGTTTCTCCGTTTACACCCTGACTCGTCTGCCGATTCTGGCTGAAGGCGAAACTTTGCCTATGACAACTCGCACATGCAATTGTATTGTCTGACGACAAATTCAAGTCGTAGAATAGTACGCGTCCCAAGGTCGCCGCTTCATTGGAAATTGGGTTTGTTCCAGTATTGTCCTTGGAGATATAAGTCGGCGCAGTAAGCCCCTGATAATCGTCAAGATTTGATAAGTCAATCGTATCGGCAACTGGAATGGTTGCGGCACACAGAAGGGCCACTAGTAGTAATTTCTTCTTCATGATTTATTGCTAGGCATTAGGGGACGGAGGTGGCAAGCACAACCTAAATACAGCAGGAGCCAATATATTCTTTGGACACAGAAAAACATAGCTCGATGTGGCTGATCAAACTGAAATCGCACTCAAATGACAATAGCAATCGCAGCTAGCACCGTCATGGCAATCAGGAGGCTTCGGTATAGCTCTTCACTGATTTTCCGTGTGATCCAGAGCCCCACTAGGGAGCCGAGAAGAATGAAGGGCACGACAAGCAAATCAAGCACGAGAGTTTCGATCGTTATCGTATCCCAGATAACGACGTGAAATGGGACTTTAACCCAGTTTACAATGAGAAAGTACCACGCAATTGTGCCGATAAACTGGGCTTTCGAAATTCTCATGGCCAGCAAATAAAGCGTTAGTGCCGCACCAGCAGCATTGCCAACCATAGTAGTAAATCCAGCCACCAAACCAACGCCTGCAACAAGCCACCAAGACTTTGGAAGACTCTTCTTCGACAACCATTCATTAGCGAGGATGACGAATACGCTAATCAGAATTATGGCGGACATCGTAATCTTGAATAGGCCATCATCAATTCGATCTCCAATCCATACTCCAAAAAGAAGTCCAAGAATAGTCCACGGCATTAATCGCCAAATATGATCCCATTGTGCCTGTCTTCTGTAGAGAAGTACAGCCACGAGATCCGCGACGCAGAGTATTGGAAGTAATATCCCTGTCGAATCTTTGCCTCCAAAGAGAATTGCGAAAATCGCGATTCCAAGCATGTTAACACCAAACATCCCTGTCTTGCTAGCTCCAAACATCGCAGCACCAAGGCCAAAGACAATCCACTTGGCAAGGCCAAGATCGTTAGCAATTTCAAACATATTCTAGTCCTTCTCGATCGAGAATCTTTCCATACAAAGCGCGAATTGACAACAGATTATCATTGAAGTCAAATATAAAAAAGTGATCCAATCTGCTTATTTGGAAGGTAATAACGGTTGAAGGTTCTGCAGTAAGAGAGCTATTCGTCCTGCGAATGATATATTGTGTCCGGCAGGAAGACAAATTGAAAAATCATAAAGAATGACATATTGCGACGCGTCCAAGGATCATCCTTTTCACGGTCCCTATCACGATTTAGAGTACGGCTTTCCAATTGATAGCGACGACAGGCTCTTTGGCAGATTAGTTCTCGAAATTAATCAAGCCGGACTAAGTTGGTTGACCATTCTCAAGAAAAAGGAAAACTTTGAAAAAGCTTATAGCAACTTTGAGATAGAAAAGGTTGCTAACTACGGTCAAGCCGACCGTGAAAGATTGCTTAACGACGCAGGAATTATTAGAAACAAACTTAAGGTTAATGCCGCGATTCACAATGCTGAAAGAATCCTAAAGCTTCAGTCCGAATTCGGCTCATTCGGTCACTGGCTCGATCACCAACATCCTCTCGAGAAAAACGATTGGGTAAAGGTTTTTCGTAAGGAGTTTAAGTTCGTGGGGGGCGAGATTGTCAACGAGTTCTTAATGAGCACAGGATACCTCAAAGGTGCCCATGATGAATCTTGCCCCGTTCACAAGAAAATATTGAAACTCAAGCCAAAGTGGATGTCTGCCTAGGAGCATCCGGGTCCAACTGTTTAATAAATTTCAACGCCGAGACTGTTACCAAGAAGACTGCTTAAAACATGAAAAGTACCTTTGCAAAATCCTTCCTCATTATGGCCATGCTAGGCAGTTTGATGGGATGCGAGTCCGAGAGTGTTAGTACAGAGATGCGCCCAAACATTGTATTTGCAATTGCAGATGATTGGGGTTGGCCCGATGCGGGTGTCTACGGATTACCGGTTGTCCAGACGCCGACTTTTGACCGCCTTGCCGAGAACGGCATTCTCTTCAACCACGCCTACGTTTCGTCTCCATCGTGTACACCATCGAGATCGTCCATTCTTACGGGTAGACATTTTTGGAGCTTGGGCACAGCCGCAAACCTTTATGGCGACTTTCCTGATTCCCTGACTACCTATCAAGAAATATTGGAACAAGCGGGTTATGAGACGGGATGGAAGTTTAAAGGATGGGGTCCAGGTGTCGCTGAGACCGAAGGCCGTGATTTTGTTGGCAAGGAGCTCGACTCATTTGAAGAGTTTATTGAGCAGCGAGATTCATCTAAGCCATTTTCCTTTTGGCTTGGTTCTGGCGATCCGCATCGCGGATATCGGCTTCACAGCGGCGAGAAAAGTGGAATGGATTTGGATTCAATCCGCGTGCCGGCAGACTTCCCCAATACGAGACGAGTCCGGGGCGACATTGCAGATTATCTCTGGGAGGTACAGCGTTTCGATACGCTTTTGACCAGGATGGTCGAGACCCTCGAGCGAATAGGAGAATTGGATAACACACTGATCGTAATAACCGGCGATCACGGAATGCCTTTTCCAAGACACAAGGGCAATTTATATGACCGAGGAACTCGCGTTCCTCTTCTCGCCCATTGGCCGAATGGCATCTCAAAAAAGGGAAACGTGAACAGCTTCGTCAGCTTGATTGATCTTGCACCTAGCTTTCTTGAGATAGCTTCCCTTCCAGTCCCAATTGATATGCACGGAAAAAGCCTCACTCCACTTTTTAGCGGGGATGATTACGAGCCTAGACCGGCCATACATTTTGGACGTGAGCGACACGTTGTTGCCCAAGCGATGCCAGACAGCGGTGGCTATCCTATGCGCGGAATTCGGACAGAAGACTTTCTCTATATACAAAACTTCAAACCGGATCGATGGCCGGCAGGTACAGGAGACTACAAGAATTCAGCCTTGTTAGATTCCTGGTATGGAGACGTGGACAATGGACCGACCAAGGACGAGATCATTGATCGGCGTAGTTTGAGTCAAGACGATGAGAGACTCTTCTTGGCCTCGCTTGGAAAACGACCGACTGAGGAGTTGTACGATTTAAGATCTGATCCCGATCAACTGGTCAATCTTGCAAAACGTCCTGATTACGCAGTAAACAAAAAGGAACTACAATCTAGATTGCATGACTTTCTTAGATCTCATCACGATCCTCGCATATTGGGTCAAGGAGATTTCTTCGATGGCGTCAAATACACAGGTGGAGCTCCCACTATACCTAACTCTAGGAGATCTTCAAGTCTTTAAACTTTCGAGCCTGAGCTTGAATCGCTGGCTCTGTCGCGAGTCGTTCTACACTCGAGGCACCAAAGAATCCTGCAACACCTGATGTGTTGTCAAAGATGTACTGGGCATCTTCTGGATTAGCAATCGGACCGCCATGGCATATCACAATCACGTCTGGGTTAACCGCCTTCGCTGCATCGTGTATATCCTGAACACGTTTTGCGGCATCGTCCAATGAGATTGACGTTTTGACGCCGATCGATCCGCTAGTCGTCGTGTTCATGTGCGCAACTACTACATCGGCGCCAGCTTCTGCAAGTTTTTCGGATTCCCGAACATCAAAAGCATAGGGACAAGTCAACATCTCCAGATCGTGGGCAATTCTGATCATCTCGATCTCCAAATCGAAGCTCATTCCGGTCTCTTCCAATTCCCTTCGGAAATTCCCGTCTATCACACCAACGGTTGGGAAATTTTGAACTCCATCAAAACCCATGTCCTTCAATTCCTTCAAGAAAACAGGCATCAGACGAAAGGGATCAGTCCCGCAGACTCCTGCAAGCACCGGTGTGTCAACTACGACAGGTAAAACTTCCCGCGCCATATCTTTGACGATAGCGTTAGCATCACCATATGCTAGGATCCCCGCAGCACTTCCCCTACCTGCCATTCGATATCGGCCCGAATTGTAGATAATTATCAGATCTACTCCTCCTTTCTCAGCGAATTTGGCAGAGATTCCTGTTCCAGCTCCCGCCCCAATTATGGGCTTCCCAGATGCAATTTGAGCATGAAGACGAGATAGAGATTCTTGGTATGAGATAAAAGGCATTTCTTGTGTTTGGGATATCGGTGAAAGACGGAATAAAACTAGGGTTGCAACCTAGGGCATAGCTTCAATTTTCAAAACTCCTTGCATGGTTCTCCAGTGACCAGGGACCGTGCAAATGTAGACATACTCTCCCGGTTCCAGAGCATCAATCGAAAGAGTTTGGCTTGCATTCAATCCAATCACTTCACTGCTGAGCAAGACAGTACTATTTTGGGATTCGGGAATGTAATTGGTGGACTTTGAGTCTGCATTGCTAATGTAGCCATCAAGCTCAGCTCCAAAACTCTCTATGTCAGCACCACTTTTCAAGAGCACAACATTGTGTAGATCTGGATGGAGATTATTGAAGGTCAATTCAAGAGACTGTCCCTCAAATGCAGAGATTGTCTTTTGTTGATAACTCATTTCACTAGGATTGGTGTTAATGGTCAAGTGTGCGGTCATCGCACTGGGAGTCCTCGCCTTACCACTGGCAACGGTGCCCCCAGGCTCCTTCTCAACAAATAGATCAGCAGCTGCATCGAGCCACTCATCTCCTCCCTGACGCGCTGTCTGCGTCGCTCTTTTCAACGACTCAGCCAATTCCACATCCATATCTGCGACGCGAAGCACGGCAGCAAGACGGAGACCTAAATCCGAATCTTGAACGAGATCTACAAAAGATCTCCATTCAGAGTCTGGGAGGACCTGCAGTGCAGCCTTTCTCACACCGGATGAGGGATGCTTTAAAGCCTGCTTCAATTGAGATACAACCTCACCCGATCGACCCAGGCCATCAATCGTCCAAATAGCATGAATCGCAGCGACGTTCAACCTTCTTGAGTCCATCGACTTGTCTTTAATCAAATCTAGAAGCTCGTCCATGACGTCTACTTCATTTTCAACAATGAGTCTTTGTGCCGTAAGTCGCCAGAATTGATTCGTGCTCTTCAATGCTTCGATTAGACCTTCTTTGTCCGTGGGATCCAGGGACGATATTCCGTCTTCTCCTGGATATTGGATAACATAAACTCGACCGTGTTGAACATCTCTAAGTGGATTTTGGTGGGCGTTTCCCTCACCTTTCTCGGCATTCCAAATCTGATTGATCATTCCCCGACCGTCCGGGTTGTGTTGAATGACAGGATTATGCCAATCCGCAACCCATACATTTTCGTCTGGACCGATGTCAGCAAAAACGGGCGCCACCCAATCATCTGAGCTCGCTAAAAGATTTTCAGGATCTCCAGAAACCTCCTTGTATGTCGAGCCGCTAGGCTCGAAAAAGGTCGTGTGCAATACATGTCCGGTTGGCTCATTCAGAAGTCCCGCTCCCCAGTATCGTTCTGGATATCGACGTCCGTTGTAAAGAAATAGACCAGCAGCTGCCGTGTAGCCGTCTCGGTAATCCACCTGCCAAGGATTACCTGTGGCAGAGTGTTTCATAATGAAATGACTCTGAATATTGGCAACGTTCTTTTCCGCATCATATCTCATGGGGATCGGTATCGTAATCGCATGGTTGTTATTTGCCGTCGACCCGAATATCGTATTGTCTTCTGAAATTCCGAGTCCCCAAGTATTGTTATTGAATCGGCCAACGGGTTCAATAACACTTCCATCGCGACTAAATCGAAATACTCCCATCGGAAGAATTTTCCCGTCATCGCTTCGCGGCCGTTGCCCCGGAGGAGGTGCCATACCTGGTTTGTATAGCCCTGAGTAGCCAACAGCACTCCAAATACGATTGTCTATTCCGTATTTGAAATTATTCATAACGGCATGGGTATCCCAAGAGCCAAATGCATTCTCAATAACCTTTTTCTTAGAGTCAAAAACATCATCTCCATCTGTATCCTCCATGAAAACAATGTCTGGCGCTTGACCAACAAGCGCTCCTCCTTTCACGATCGTGATGGCTGTACTCAAGGGCTGTTCTTCTGCGAATCGGATATATTTATCTGCTACTCCATCTCCGTCCGTATCCTCGCAAATCGTTATTCTGTCCCCGCCTTTTTCTGTCCCAATGTAGCGGTGCGGATAGTTCGTAGACTCAAGGACCCAGAGTCTACCTCGCTCGTCCCAGGTCAGCGCAATGGGATTGACAATATGCGGTTCTGAGGCGAATACGCGGACACTAAATCCTTCGGGAGTTTCAAGACGAGAAAGAGTCTGCTGGGGACTAATGGGATCCTGAAGGCTTAGGGTCTGAACGCCGTTGGTGACCTTCGAATATTTCAGAGTTTCTGGACCTTGACTTGCGCAAGAGATGAAGAACGTCAGGGAAAGGAGACAGAGGAAATTCTTTTGTTTTGTGCTCATATTCAGATAAGTGCTTGGACCTTGATTAATTAGCTGCCAACCAGCTAACTCCATTGCGGATTAGTTTCTGATAATTCGGATTATTATGCGCCGCGGCATCATGTCCAAGCGCAATGCAAAGTACTTTTGCTGTTGGATGCTCTACGACCCAAACCAAAGGATGCGTTTCTCCCGTTTCAGTATCCAAGGCTTGAGCCAGGATGTGGGTAGCTGCCATATTTTCGTCCAAAACCACTCTATACAGCTCGTCTTCAATCTCGAAGTCCAATTCAACTCCTTCCATGACGGGATGAGATGAATCAACGACCTCGACAGTGAAGACTCCGTAGGGTCCATGTCCTCGCGATCCGCCACCGACGAAATTATTATTCCATTGCGGCCAATCTTCCCAATTGTACCAAACAGGAGGATGAACCAACATTAGAGATCTTCCAGCATCGGCAAAACTAAGAATGGCATCACGATCGAGATTGCTTTCTATGGGCTGATTGTGTGTAATGAAAAGCACATCCATGGTATCGAGAGTCGATCGATATTTGGTGACATCCTCTGTATAATAAACATCGACACCGAGACTGGCTAAAGTCTCGCTGTCCTTTCTATTGAACCAGGTATCGTAGTCGTGACTCGAGCCTCCACCGACCGTCATTATTTTAATTGGCTCTGATTTTACCTGCGAGCTAGTTTTCGAGTTATTGTCGCTACAGGCAAGACAAAAGGACAAAATTGATAGGAGGACGAAATTTCTTGTTTTCATTTCTGGGCACGGGTGAGTTCTGAGCGATGGTCTTGTTTTGGAATAATAGCTCGGGAAATCTTCCCTTGTATCATATGCTTATCGCCTGAAGCTATAACCAATGAACGCCAAGGCATCGGGAAGACCGTCTCTCCAGTATCCCCATGTATGCGATCCATCTCGAACACGATACTCATGTGGAACTTGCTTCTTCACCATGGCGATGTGAAGCATCGAATTTCCAACGGCAAGAAAGTCGTCATCTCCGCAATCGATCCAATATCTCAACTTTTTTAATTCGTCAGCCGTCCTACTTTCAACGATGTCCAAAATCGAATGCTCTTTCCAATGATCATTAAGTCGATCCTTTCCCTCGAGACCCTTCCCATACATAATGCCATACATGCCATCATATCGACCTTGCGGCATGCTCAATACAGATTCCTCCGTTATTACCGCTCCGCTTAAGGATGCGATAGAAGAAAACAAATCAGGATTTCGTAGCCCAAGTATCAAGGCACCATGCCCTCCCATCGACAAGCCGGCGACTCCTCGATATTGCTTCTCAGTCCGGATTCGATATTCGCTCTCTACCTTTGGCATCATCTCTTGAAGAAACATGTCCTCCCATTTATCACCATCCACATTGTTGATGTAGAAGCTCACTCCCCCATCGGGCATGACGATGATCATCGGAGGAATTTCCCCACCCTCGATGGCCTTGTCTACAATCCTATTGGCTTCTCCAAATTGAAGCCATCCCGTATCATCGTCAGAGTAGCCGTGCAATAAATAGAGTAC
The DNA here is from genome assembly GCA_965250215.1 of Rhodothermales bacterium. Lineage (GTDB taxonomy): Bacteria > Bacteroidota > Rhodothermia > Rhodothermales > DATKEJ01 > CBDFNN01. Next base: position 3,459,944 of record CBDFNN010000004.1, read on the forward strand.
GGGATAGTGCCGACTGGATCGCTCGTAGTCATTAGGCAAATAAACTGTGTAGCGAACATCTTTACCAAGGACCTCACTAGAGAGAGTTAGCCCTTCTTTGACGATTCCCTGTCCTTGAACAACCGCCAATGAGAGGCCTATCGTTATAAATAAAATGGTGAAAACCTGGACTAAGAATTTTCTGGACATGAAATTACAGTCGTTTCGATTGTATAATTATTGGATCTGTATCGAATAATATACCTGGCTCCCTTCATGTGCAAAATACTCTACCTATTTATGGCTGGAATTATGCTTCTTTCTTGCAATTCGCTCGAGGACAAAGAAGTGCTTATGGATGAGGATGAGGTGGACCTAGCGAAGCAGGCGGCTGTCGTTGCCGTCAGTATTACCGGTTCTTCAGGAGCCTATCAATTCGACGTCACGGTTACAAGCCCTGACGAGGGATGTGATCACTATGCAGATTGGTGGGAGGTCATGGATTCTGATTCAAGTTTGGTTTATCGAAGAGTCCTCGGACACAGTCACGTTGATGAGCAACCCTTCTCAAGGAGCGGCGGCCCTATAGAAATAGAGATCGATGACTTGGTTTTTATCCGAGCACATATGAGCAACATCGGATATGGAAGTAGAGCCCTTGGAGGCAGCATTCAAGATGGTTTCGTTCCAACAACGATTCCAGCTAATCGGGCTGCTGAACTCAGCTTAATTGAACCACTTCCAGGTGATTGTGCTTTCTAATCAAGATGATTGGTCAATTGCTGATCCTAGACGACCTGATTTCGGACAAAGGACTTCATTTCGGTAATCATCTCAACAAACATAGGATTTCGTGCCTCAACGATTTTACCATTAGGGCCAAGAATGTCATGTTCAAGAACTACGCTCGCATGCCGAACCTTCAAATGCTTTGGTATTCTAAAAAACTCTACTGAATCGCTGTCACCCGGATGATTCGACTTAAGCTTCTCAAGGTCGCGAATATCAGCCGTGGGGTCTGCCTCGGAATGTGCAATAAAAACGGGTTGAAAGATATCGCTATATCGGGCTTTATTGTCATAGCGTTTGTCGATGTCTCTAATAAGTTCTGCTAGTTGCCCTGCAGCGTCAAAATCCATCCGGCCATATCTATATGGATTGGGACCAATGAGGCTTTTTCCTTTTCGGTCTTGTCTCTTCGCCAATGGATCCAAAATTGCATCTTGTCTTAGTGCCTTCTCAGCCAGATCTCCTTTCACACCGACTAAGTCCATTGCCGCTGAAAAGAGAAAAAGTCCACCTGAAATATCCTCTGGCTTTTTCAAGGCTCGTTCTAAGGCCAAGGCGCCGCCGAGGGACAGTCCTCCTATTGAGACGTTCTTTCCTAAATTCTCCGCCATGCTAACAGCAATTCGAATTTCTTCACGCCATTCTTCTAGACTTGCCTCTTTCATCAGTCGAGGCTTTTTCAAGCCGTGGGCTGGCAGAAGTGGAGCCAGAACGCTAAAACCCATTTCATAAAAGCGAGTCCCAATAGATCTAACAAAGTGTGGAGAATCCGTTAGACCATGAACCAAGACTATGCAATGACCTCTTCTGTTCTGCTGGGCCCACAGCCACGGCTCGTTTCCCTCTCGAATTTCCGAAAGTTTTTCGCGATAATGGTTCTTCCAGTTTTCTAAAGTCTCCTGAAGCATATGGGGGAGATATTTCTATGATGGTCTGTGCGTCCGAAATGAAGCGACTTAATAACTTAGTTGTTTGGTAGAAAGGTCCAAAGCTCTAAACAAGAACCAGATACAATCTAATCTTGGCGCTTATGGAATCCGATGAGTCAATTTTCGAAAAGTAAACTCAGCAGGTTATCCCCTTGCTATGATCCAGCAAATTCCCGATTCTACAAGGATGCCACGGGACGGAAAAATCCATTCGATCAAAAGAAAATACTAACATGAAAAAGAAAGCCTTGAGCCGACGCAATTTTATTGAAAAGTCTTCGACTAGCGCATTTGGAGCCCTCGTCCTTCCACGTCATATCTTAGGTGGACCAGGATTTACAGCCCCCAGTGACAAATTAAATATTGCTTCGATCGGCTCTGGTGGAATGGGAGCATCGAACATGACACAGGTATTGAGCGAAAACATTGTTGCAATCTGTGATCCCGACGATAAGAACGTGGCAGAGAGTATTGGCGATTGGATGGTTGAGCGGAGACCTGAGAGAGGGCAGCTTAGAGATGCATATAATAAGGCCAAGCGATACACTGACTATCGCGAAATGTTGGACAAGCAGAAAGACATTGATGCCGTAGTTATTGCAACGCCGGATCATTCTCACGCTCCCGCCGCTGCAAAAGCGATGAAGCTAGGAAAGCACGTCTATGTCCAAAAGCCTTTGACTTATACTGTTAAGGAATCAAGAGTCTTGGCGCAGATTGCCGCAGAAACAGATGTAGTGACACAAATGGGCAACCAAGGTCACAGTCATGACGGAGGTCGACAATTGATTGATTGGATCTGGGGTGGTGCTATCGGCGAAGTAAGCGAAGCCCATATTTGGACCAACCGACCTGTATGGCCACAAGGCATTCCACGTCCAGAGAAAGAGAAAGTCCGAAAAGGACTTGATTGGGATCTCTGGTTGGGTCCAAGACCTAAAATCGACTACAACTCAGCATACATGCCCTTCACGTGGAGAGGATGGACAGATTGGGGAACAGGCGTTGTTGGCGACATGGGGGCTCACCTTATCGATCACGCATATTGGGTACTCGGACTAGATGCTCCAACATCGATTTCTGCAAGTGGATCACCCTTCGGTGGAAAGGAACGCAGCGACAAGCACTCTTTTCCGATGGCCTCGCAGGTCAACTATGAGTTTGGTAGAGGTGGAAGAAAGCAGGTAGATTTAACATGGTATGATGGTGGTCTTCTTCCAAGACGCCCAGAAATGATGCCATGGGACGCGCAAGTCAAGCGGGGTGGTGGCTGTATTTTGATTGGCACAAAGGGCGTCGCCGTCTATGATGAGTATGGACACAATCCAAGACTCTTCCCGAAATATCTTGAAGAAGAGTATGCCAATACAGGCCAGCTCATTAGGCGAATAGACAACCAAGCTCACGAAATGAACTGGGTCAACTCTTGCAAGGGTCTGGACGAGCCTTCCAGTCCGCTATCCTACGCGGGTCCCCTTACGGAAACGATGTTACTAGGCAACGTGGCACTCATGTACGGCTATGGCAAGAAGTTATTCTGGGATCCAATCAAAATGGAATTTCCGAATGCACCAGATGCAAATGAGCTCCTTCACTATGACTATAGAGAAGGTTGGGAATTGTAAATATCTCGACAACAGAAAAAGGTCGCCAATAGTATTGACGACCTTTTTCTACGTGCATAAATGTTTACCGATCGACGTAATTCCTTTCTCCTCTAATTTCCACGATCAACATACGAGAAATCGTTGTCGGCTAGATCCAGTTTAGGAGCCTCATTCTTCTTAGCTCTCGGAAAGCGCACTGTAAATATACTCCCTTTTCCCAGGGTACTTTCAGCCGAGATGGTTCCATCCATCATCTCAACTAGATTCTTCGTTATTGCCAGACCCAAGCCACTTCCGTGGAAATTTCTGGATTCTCCGTTTGAGTCCTGAGTAAATCTATCGAAGAGTCGAGGCAAATAGTCAGAGCCCATCCCAATCCCGGAGTCAATAACTCTGATCTCAATGAGATCATCAATTCCGTTAATTATCACTTTGACCTCACCCTTCCGAGTAAATTTCAGTGAGTTTCCAACAAGATTTTGAATAATCCTGTCATAAGCGGCTTTGTCAAGATCGCAATCAAATGGGGATTCGCCCTCCGAGCTCACAATCAGTTTCAATCTCTTTTGCTCCGCTCTTTTTGAGAAAATAGAAACCGTCCCTTTCGTGCGCCTGAAAACGTCAAATCGTTCAAGTTTAATCTCTCTTGCTCTTCCTTCCAATTGGGCCAAATCTAGGACACTGTTAAGGGTAGACATCAATCGCTGGCCTCCGTTGTAGATCAGCTCAACAAGATCTCGGTTAACCTCTCCAACATCTTCTCTGAGGACATCAGCAGTCCCTATTATGGACGTCAGAGGAGTCCGAATCTCATGGCTCATACTCGCAAGAAATGCCGATTTAAGTTTGTCCGCTTCTACTGCTTTATCCTTGGCGTCTCGCAGTTCATCGGCTTGATTCTTCAACGAGGAGTTTAGAGTCGCCAATTCCCGAGTTCGCTCTCGTACTCTTTTTTCCAACTCTTGACGAGACATTTCAAGCTCCGTCTTCTTTCTTTCTAGTTCAACATTTTTCTGCTGCAATTTCGTAGACAAATTGGTCGATTCATCTCTCTCCATTCGGACTTCCTTAACCGTAAAAAAGACCTGGATGCAGGAAATAGCCAGAAGTATCAAGGGAACAATCAACATCTCAATCCCACTCTCTGAGACATAACTCTTTACCAATCCACTTTTCTCCAATAAGTAGCCTGCGACTAGGGCGCCAAGAGAAGCAAGGGAAACAAATATGGCGGCACGTTCGCTAAAAAAAGCGATGCTTACGGGCGCAAAAATGAAGAACAGTGCAACAACAGGGCCTCTCAGACCTCCAAATTCTTTAAAAGCAATAATTCCAGTTCCATAAACGATAATGAACTGAATCCATGACGCTGATTTGACAAGTCCCAGTCGTAGCATGAAAAAGAGAATAAACTCTAGTCCCATTCCCAATACCAAGAGTCGCTCGGCAAGATCAATTTTATCTGGATCCCAAGACATGCGGGGAATGACCACAACATAGATCATTGCATAGGCTATAAGCGCCAGCAATATATACCACTGAGTCCACCTAGCTATGCCAGACAGACTTCTTTCTCCGATTTTCGAGCCCGTAAAATATTCCGACATTCCTCCTTTAGGGGACTAAGACCAAGTTTCTCATGCCTCTATCGTATTAATATATGAAGAATATAGCCCAGATATAGCTGATGTGCATAGAAATGCCCCACGGCATTGATTTAGACCACTGCCAATAGGTATTCTCCATGACGGACAAAACTTATCGCGACAATGAAAAACAACTCCCGAAGAGACTTTCTCTCGAAATCAGCTATTCTTGTGGCTACGGCTCCGGCGGCGCCTACCTTACTGAAATCCTTTAATATCATTAGTAAAAAGACAGAATTGTCTGACGAAGTACTCGGGCACGGTGACTTCAAATATCGGGTCAATACTGAATGGGGTAACCTCGATCCGATGTCGACACCTGTCAATAATTGTCACGAAATGGTGATGGATTCGCAAGGACGCCTGTTAATGATCACGGATGAGACGAAAAATAACATTCTCGTCTATGACACTTCTGGAAAACTATTGAACACTTGGGGTTCTGAATATCCCTCAGGCCATGGACTGAGCATCTGGGACGCAGGTGGAGAAGAATTTCTTTTCCTTGTTGACAACGGTGGACGAGTTGACAAAACGACACTTGATGGACAAGTAATTATGACTTTGCCGAATCCAAAGGAAATTGGAGTCTACAGCGAAGACGAAAACTATACTCCGACGGAGACAACAGTCGGACCGAACGGAGACATCTATGTAGCAGACGGCTACGGATCGCAATTCATCCTGCAGTTTGACATGGACGGTAAGTTCATCAGGAAATTCGGAGGCCGTGGCGACGAGGATCATCAATTTCAAACAGCTCATGGGGTAACCCTTGATACCAGAGACGCTGACAACCCGACTCTACTTTGTACATCGCGAGCTCATAACGCCTTCAAGCGCTATTCACTGGACGGTGAATACATGGAGACCATCTTCCTTCCGGGTGCATTTGTATGTCGAGCCGTCATAGATGACGAAAATCTATATGCTGGTGTATGTTGGTCTCGTCTGAAGTATCTCAATCGAACTCCAAATTCTGGATTCGTCACTATTCTCGACAGCGATAACATGCCCGTCTCAAATCCGGGCGGATCACGGCCGGTCGTCGAAAACGGTCAGCTCAAAGTCATGCTTCAAGAAGTGCCTATCTTCAAACATTGTCACGACGTTTGTATTGACAACGATAAGAACATTTACGTTTGCCAATGGAACGCGAACAAGAGCTACCCCATCAAGCTAGAGCGTATTTGAGTAGAGAGTAGTTACCGAATGGTAAAATATTTCAGGACAATGTTAGTTTTGACAATTTTCCCTGGAATATGAGATGAATCGAAGGATCAGTCGTTATTGCGCAACAATAAATCGTCGCTAACGATATCTCCAACAGAGGGCTTTTTTGGAGGGGGTGATTACTGCGTGATTGCGGCACAATCACCTCGAATAGGGCACTCCTCTCTGCGCCGCATCAAAGTATTTCATCTTGACCTTAGCCCTTCCTCACCTTTCATCTTCTTTCTTGGCCTGCTTTTTGTAGTAGTTACAAACTCATCTCCTTGACACCACCTAAAGATGCGTTCCAACACCTACGCACGCCTCGCTCTAAGCGCTGTGTGCCTGCTGGCCTATGCACCCAGCGATCTAATATCTCAAGATGCAAGCCTTGAGGCGAGTATCCTGTCGATGCCGCCCTCCATCCTTTCCTCAAGTTCAATTCCACATCCGGCACCAGGTATCCCAATGTCTGAGATGATTAGTCAGATTTACGCTGACTATGTCATGAAGGACTTTCCAAATCAATATCAACTGTCGGGAGATGGGGTCGGTGTTTCGTATATCGAAGACGATATTCGATGCGAACACGACGAGTTAAATGGTAAAGTAATAGGTGGTTGCTATGCCCAAGAAGAAAGCAACTCGGCTTGCAGCCATGCAACGAGTGGAGTTGGGAAGATAGCCTCGACTGGGATAGAGCCTTACTCACGAGGAATTGCACCTGACGTCTTCATCAGAGGGGGAAGCTGCGCCGCGGTTGATCCAAGTACTGACGCCCTTTGTAGCGCATCCATCTCACTTTTTGGAGGTGGAATAGGTATCTGGAGAGACACCTCCATTTGTCCTGCTGGATCTGAAATTGACCCTAGTATCAACATCGTACGATACTATGACGATGAGGTCAACGGAAACTACAATGCCTACCTAGACAACTATATTCAGAGCAACCCGGGCTTTGGTGTTGCAATTGCCGCTGGTAACGGAAGTGGCAATTCTGCCGATCCCGCTCTCTCAACCTATCCATCAAGCAGCGAACTAGCTGCTGGACATTATCATCGCGACTGCGCCGAGATATTTTACGACCCTCATTCACCGACCAGAGACTACCCTTTTGATGGTTTATCGACTGGGGCGTCCTCAAAAAACGTAATCACGGTAGGCGATGTGACCATTTTGGAAGATCGCTATACTATTCCATACAATGCGCGAGTCAGCGGTTACTCAAGTCGTGGGCCTACGGACGATGGTCGAATCAAACCCGACATTGCTGCACCTGTCTACAATCAGGACTTAAATCCATTTACATCTTTGTCCTGCGGCATTTCCAGCTACACTCAATACTTTACAGGGACGTCAGCTGCAACGCCAGTTGTCTCAGGTATTTATGCGCTGCTCTTTGAAATGCAGAAAGACAATTTCGCCTCCCCCTTTCTATCCTCCACATATAAAGCAATGCTTAATCACAGTGCTTTTGAGGTAGGAAATAATCCAGGACCAGATTTCGAAGCAGGTTGGGGCGTTGTAAATGCATATGGTTCGGTCACACTTCTGGACCAAGAGATACGAAGTGCCTCTTCTACAATTATTGAATCCGAATTACTTAGCTTGAACGACGCTTTTGAATCCCAAATCCGTGCGGGATTCTCTGGAGAACCAGTCAAAGTTTCCTTGGCATGGGTGGATCCCGCAGGCGTCAGTTGTAGAACATCAGAGTGTGGCGCTTCGACCTTAGTTAATGATTTGGATCTCATCGTAACTGACAGCCAGGAAAACAGATACTACCCTTGGACGCTAAACGCGAGTTCACCTTTTGATGCTGCCGTTCAGGACCACGCAAATGCCATTGACAATTACGAACAAGTTAAAATATCAAATCCTATTCTGGGAGAAACTTACACCATTCGTGTAGTCTGGAATTCAACAGTGATTGGATCGAGTAGCCAATCGTTCTCGCTGGTCAAAAGCAACTGGTTGGTAGATTCGCCCCCACTAGAAAATTCATTACCCATAGAATTTGGACACATCAATATTTCAAAAGATCTCGAAGGGATAAGCTTGAATTGGACGACCTTATCAGAAAGAAACAACTCACACTTCCTTGTGCAAAGATCAGTCGGCTCCGGCGAATACAGGGAAGTTGGTGAGGTCATGGGTTTCGGCTTTTCTGAGACTGAGCGCAGCTACGACTTCCTAGACTCCTATTCCTACCCAAAGCATTCAAAAATCTCTTACAGAATTAAACAAATGGATTTCGATGGCAGTTTTGTATTCAGTCCGGAAGTTGAAATCGACACCGGTATACCACTGCAGGATGGGCTTATCGATAACTATCCAAATCCAATCTCAGTAGACGGGACTTTGAGCTTTGAACTTGGATCGAGTTCTAAGGTGAACATCGAACTTGTTGATACGACAGGTAGGCTTGTCAAGACGCTATTTGAAGGAGACAAGTCCGCTGGTCAACATCAGTTACGATTCCATCGTGGATCACTCCCAGCAGGAGTTTACTTTGTCCTGATGAAGACAAGAACTGGATTGCAAAGAAAGGCAATTACAATAAACTAGGAGTCAGAATCTCCACTATTCTTTTTAGCTGAATAGACATTTAAATTCGTCCAAACTGCTAGTATCAAAACACCAATGACTTCAAACATACCACCGTTCCAAGTGAGGACTCCAGTCCTAATCTCTCTGAAAACCAAATATCCAAAGAATAGAAAACAAACGACAGTGAAATAACTGGCCAATTTAACAGGAAGTTTGTCCCGCGCGGCCAGAGCAGCAAAAACCGCGGCTACCAAATAAATTGCGATCCAGGGTAATGCGTATGGGTCGTTGTACTGTACTGCTGCACCTGCCAAAAAAAGCAGAGTGAAAATCCAATTAGATATCTTCATTGTTTTATTCGTCTGAGAAGGCCGCATCGAAGGCAACGGCACTAGGGGGAAAATCAATATTCTTGATGTAGCTGCATGCCTCCGCGGCACCAGCCTCACGATCCATTCCAGAATCTTCCCATTCTACTGATAAGGGTCCAGAATATCCAATTCTATTCAAAGCGCGAATAATCTCTTCAAAATTGATACTCCCGCGACCGATCGATCTGAAATCCCAGAACCTTCTTTGATCTCCAAAATTTGTGTGTCCGCCAAAAACACCGGACTCTTTCGCAATAGGTGACCACCATACATCTTTCATGTGAGCATGATAAATGCGATCACCGAATTTGTGTATAAAGCCAACGTAGTCGACTCCCTGATAACCAAAATGACTTGGGTCGTAGTTGAATCCGAAAGTTTTTCTTCCGTTGAGTGCATCAATCGCCATCTCCGCCGAAGCAATGTCAAAGGCAATTTCTGTGGGATGTACCTCCAATCCAAATTTAATTCCTTCTTCGTCGAACACATCAAGAATCGGATTCCAGCGATCAGCGAAATCTTGAAAGCCGTCGGTGATCATCTCCGGTCCATTAGGTGGGAAGGAATAAAGAAGATGCCAAATACTAGATCCAGTGAATCCATTGACAACGCCTACGCCTAATTTAGCAGCGGCACGTGCCGTGTTCATCATTTCTGCGGCCGCCCGTTGACGTACTCCTTCAGGATCACCATCTCCAATTATTGACGGTGATAAAATAGAGGAGTGTCTAGTATCAATATTATCACAAACCGCTTGTCCAACTAAGTGATTTGAAATGGACCAGACTTTCAATCCGTATTTGGCCAGCAATTCGTGTCTCCCTTGACAATACTCCTTATCACTCAAGGCCTTTTCAACCTCAAAGTGATCACCCCAGCAGGCTAATTCCAATCCATCATATCCCCAAGATGCGGCTTTTTCGGCCAGCGTTTCCAAAGGCAAATCAGCCCATTGGCCGGTGAACAATGTTACAGGTCGTCCCATGATCTATTGAAGTTTCAAAATTAAAATTATTGGCTCTAGTTGCTAACCGGAGTAGAATTTCTCAAGTCTACCCAGGCTTTATTTTTCCCGCTTTCGATAGCCTTGTTTATGAAATTCACGCCCCGAGCACCGTCTACAACGCTTGGAAAATCGGTGTCGAGTTCGTTCACTTTTTCTCCACTTATTTTCGCCGCGATCGTTCTAGCTGCACTAACATAAATGTTAGCAAAGGCTTCGATAAATGCTTCGGGATGTCCTGAAGGTAATCTGGTTGCGTGCGCCGCTGCCTCGCACAAATAGTCATTACCTCTTTTATAGACTTGCTCCGGTCTGTCTGGATGGCGGACACTCAAATAGTTGGGATTCTCTTGTCTCCACTCCAATGAGGCTCTAGTTCCATAGACTCTTATGCGCAAATTATTTTCCTCTCCAACTGAAATTTGAGACGCGAAAAGTAGACCTTTAGCACCGTCATGGTAGTGGATTAAAATATTGCCATCATCTTCAAGGACTCGGCCATCAACGAATGTCGTTATGTCAGCATAGATTTCTTTGATCTTCAGGCCCGTAATGTACTCGGCTAAATTCTCTGCGTGAGATCCAATATCACCAATGCATGAAGATACCCCCGCCTTGCTCGGGTCTGTTCTCCATCCCGCCTGCTTGTGATCTCCGGCCTCTAACAAAGTAGCCAACCAACCTTGAGGATACTCGACAACCACCTTCCGAACCTCACCAAGCTCACCGGACGAGACCATGTGCTTAGCTTGCTTGACCATGGGATATCCAGTGTAGTTGTGTGTCAGCGCGAATATTACGTCATGTTTTTCTACCAAGCGACAAAGCTCATTAGCATCCTCTACCGAGGTCGTCATCGGCTTATCACAAACAACATTTATTCCTTTCTCGATGAAAGTTTTTGCAATCTCAAAATGATTGAAGTTGGGAGTCACCACTGAAACAAAGTCGACACCATCTTCTCTTTTTGACTCAGTCTCAGCCATTTCCCTATATGAATCGTAAACCCGATTCGGATCTAAAAACAATTCTTCGCCCTGTTGTCTTGATTTTTCGGCTTTCGAAGAGAATGCTCCAGCCACGAGTTCGATCTCTCCATCAAGGGCGGCAGCTTTCCTGTGGACGGCTCCAATAAATGAACCCGGACCTCCTCCTACCATTCCGTATCTAACTTTTCTTGCTAAGGGCATCTTGATATCTTAGTTATAATTAACTGGATTCGCTTTATTCTAGACTGTTAGAATAAACAATTGCCCAACCTTTGTCGAGAACAAATAGCAAAATTCTGGGACACAAAATCGAACTTAAGCCAAAACATATAGCTTGCTTTGGAGAAATAGTCTGGGACGACTTCCCGGATGGACGTCGGCCAGGCGGTTCACCGGGAAACTTTTCCTATCATTGCAAAAATCTTGGCAACCAGACTACTTTTATATCGCGAGTTGGCACGGACACCGCAGGCGATGAACTTGTCGATTTCCTCGCATCAAAGGGAATATCTATCGATTCCATCCAAAGAGACAAAGTCTATCCTAGCGGAAAGGTACTTGTTCATGGACCACCGGACGCTCCCTACTACACTATCGTCGAAGACTCTGCATGGGATTTCATGGAAGTGAACCCCGAAGTCATGAAAAAACTTCCAACTCTCGATGCTTTTTGTTTTGCGACTCTAATTCAGCGAAGCGAAACCTCTGCAACGAACCTTTCAATATTACTAGGTAATCTGCCTCCAAAAGTGCTGAGAGTTTTGGATATCAATCTAAGACCACCCTTCTTTAGCGCTAGTGTAATTGAACACAGCATCCATCATTGCGACCTTTTGAAGCTCAATGAAGAAGAACTAGACCTCGTTTCAAAATTGCTATTAAAAAACGACCTTGTGAATTGGCTTCTGAAGGAAACCAAGACAAGAATGGTTTGCGTCACTAAGGGAAGCAAGGGTGCGGAACTGATCACGAGCGAAGGGCGCTGGCAGCAGGATGCCTTCGTTAATCCAGAATCAAATGGCGATACAGTTGGCGTGGGTGATGCCTTTCTGGCCGCACTAACGTCTGCACTGCTGAGCGAAATTGACCCACAAACTGCACTTAATTTTTCTTCTAGATACGCGGCAAAAGTTGCTGATCACAAAGGAGCTATGCCGAATTTGGAATGGCCTTAGCGGCACCTAGAAAGGCTTAACTCAAAACCTTATCCATATGAGATTTTAGCTCGTTGAAATCCTGGACAAATAGATCAGGCCTGTGTTGATCTAATCTCTCTTTTGTGAATGTGTTGGGGATTGCTACAGTAAAACACCCAGCCGCCTTCGAGGAATCTACCCCGTGAAAGGTATCTTCAATTACCATGCATTTTTCTGGTGCGACTTCCAACAATTTTGCTGTCACGAGATAAGGTTCAGGGTCAGGTTTGTGTTTGCTAATGTCATCTGAGGTGATAACGATGTCGAAATAATGATCCAAGGGGAATTTTTCAAAGATCATCTTTTGAGTTGGCTTCATCGCCGATGTCGCTAGTCCGACCTTCTCAAATTTTTGCCTAATAAAATCCAAAAAGTTGAGTGCCTGAGGGAAAAGTTGAATTTTCTCCTGAGCCAAATTTCCGAAAGCTTGAATGGAAACCTGTCTGAAATCGTTGGCAGAAAATCTATATCCGTGTTGTCTCGCGATTTCTCCAAATACCTCGTTTCCAGCACGCCCTTTGTAGTTATCATAACTACTTCTGGGAGGAACTGGAAGATCAAAGCTAGCGAAGCTAATATCGAGAGCTTCCTCATAGATAGGCTCCGAATCAATAATAACTCCGTCCATGTCAAATATGACAGCCCTAAGATCTCGATCTTTCATCAACTGGAACTTGTTTTTTATATACCGCAGCTGTCATACTATCTAAAATGTCTAACTGCTTAGAATTTGTCCATACAACTTCCCAGCTAACAAGATCATCCGAAATATTCATCGGTTCACGTTCAACATTAAAAACGACCTGAAGAGATTCATCCCCAAAACTTCTGGTATATCGCAACCTTCCGCCCTTACTCTCGATCAACTCCAGATCTCCGCTTCGAAGAGTGTCCCACTTCGCTCTCAGCTTACCTACTTCACGATAGTGCTGAAGCAAATCTCTATTCCATGCAGATTCGTCGTGCCATGGAAATGCTTCCCTGCAGAAAGGGTCATCACCAGCGCTCATTCCAATCTCGTCTCCATAGTAGATGCAAGGTGCTCCAGGCATTGTCATCTGAAATAGGGCGATGAGTTTCAATGCCTCAACATCGTCCTGCAATACCCAAAGTGCTCTCGCGGTGTCATGCGAGTCGATTAGGTTTAGGAGACCATAGTTGACCTCCTCGCTATACACGTCACGATAGTTTCTAATTCGCTCGGCAAATGCCTCGGCATCGATTCTAGTCAAATTCAAATGTTCTCGGTGATAGTCGTCTCGCAATGAATGCCGTCCAAAAAAACTGAGAGCTGCACCCATAAATGGGTAGTTCATCACGGAGTCGAAGCGATCTCCAGACAACCACTCAGGTGCGGCAGACCAAATTTCTCCGCAAATGTAGGCATCAGGATTTGCATCCTTAACGACCTTCCTAAACTCCCTCCAGAATTTCGGGTCATCAATTTCCTCTGGCACATCGAGTCTCCAGCCATCGATTCCGAAATCTACCCAGTATCTAGCGACATCCAAAAGATGCTTTCTGACGCCAGGATTGTCTGTATTGAGCTTAGGCAAAGCCGGAAGTCCCCACCAGGCCTCGTAGTTGTGGGGTTCTGAGTAGGTAGAGTGGTATGGCCGCAACGGGACTCCATTTACGTTGAACCAATCCCAATAAGGCGATTTCTCACCGTTCTCCAGAATGTGATGAAATGCCCAAAAACCTCTAGAGGTATGATTAAATACGCCGTCAAGTACGACTTTAAATCCGCGATCATGGCAGCCATTTAAGAGCTTTCGAAATGCGGCCTCGCCGCCCAAGATTGGATCAATCTTGAGGTAGTCAAATGGATGATAGCGGTGATTTGCAGCAGACGCAAATATTGGATTTAAATAGAGTGCATTGACTCCCAATTCTTCCAAATAGTCCAATTTCCCTAAAATTCCTCCCAAGTTTCCGCCCTGAAATCCTTGCTCTTCCGGTGGCGTGCCCCACTTCAAGAAATTCAAGCCCAATGGACTTGACCCGTCTTCTAACCTTGCAAACCGATCTGGGTAGATCTGATAAAAAACGGCGTTCTTTACCCAACTAGGTACCATGTGATTTTTATATCGGAGCTTCCTTTAGAAGTTTTGGGTGCGCCTTCTTGCGACCAAACTATTGTGAAGGTAGGGGTGGTAGATATCTGTCTCGCTAGTCTGAACGTAGAAATCGATCAAGTCCAAGCATAATCCAAAACTTTCGGAATCGTTGGCTCGAGTGATCCGCCGACGGACAAAATCAGCAGTAGCTACTTCAGCGGCAGATTTTCCCATGCCTTGAATGGATAGCAGCAGATTCTCAATCTCTATCCCCAACCACTCCTCCTCGTCAACCTGAACATCTCCAGAAAGGGATGCGGAGTATTCGTCTTGAGTCATCTCTGCGTAACCCGTCACGAAATTGACGTATTCTGCCATTACTAAAAAGTCCTCCTTATTCTCCAGGTCAAGTTCACTAGGCGAGTAGCCAAGCCTCTCTCCGACCAATTCTCCTGATCGTTCGGCCCTTAAGCGCTCAAGGTAATATCGGACTCTATCTGCTTCGATCGAATAGTTTATTTGACCGGCCGCATATTCTTTCTGCTTTTCAGAGAGTTCGTTTCCGCCCAAGAAGCTCCGAAGATATTCCTCCCGCTGAGCTCTCGACTTTATTGCCCAATTTTCAAAAAGACTCGGATCGGACCCATTGATCACCACATTCCTCTCATTTGTCAGTGACGAACCAGGTCCAAATGCTTTTTGAGAGTCCCAAAGGTATTGTTGGAAGTCTTTTGACTCGCCTTGAAAGCTCAGCTCTCTACCCGAATCTCCTCCATCGATTTGAACTTCCACCTTTTCCCCAGCCTGGAGTAAAATCCCCCACCATACAGTTTCATTACCAATCGCAATTTCATATCGCGATGGGCCGACAACTTTCCAGGTCAATTCAAAATCTCCATTGCTCGCAATCTTCTTTGTATCGATCAACTGACGCTGTCCCAGAGAGGCCGTGTCGTATTTGAAAATGGAGACGGAATCTGCACGGCCGTCCATAATTTTCCCAGATATGCTGGTATCTCTACTGGGTACGGGCTCGTTCGCATCCGATCCACACGAGAACAGAACCGCGACTAGGGCAGAAAGAACGAATCGCCTAAGGTTATGAGACTGGGAAATATTGATGGACATGCGAAATAGAAATTGACTTGATCGAATAGTATGAATGGAGGGCATTAATGATTCAGCCGGATATTTATTCACCTTCCTTAGATGATCGTGGAAGTTTGAATTCGTACCTTGCCGGCTAACCTCAAACTGAAATAGAAATGGAAATCGTATCTGAGGGGAGCAAGATATCATCTCTGGCTACTCTTGCTGATAAGCTCGAAAGAGTCCCTGTCCTCGTTTTTGAAGACTCGTCCCAATTGGCTGTACACATCGCAAAGAAGATTGCGAACCTCATTGAAGAAAAAAATGCCGCCGGAGACACAGCCGTACTCGGCCTCCCAACTGGATCTACACCTATAGGAGTCTATCGAGAACTAGTGAGACTCCATGTCGAATCTGGCTTAGATTTTTCAAATGTCTTGACCTTCAATCTCGATGAATACTTCCCGATAAAAAAGACCGGCCTTCAGAGTTACCACCGCTTCATGCGTGTGAACCTCTTCGACCATGTCAATATTCCTTCCGAGAATATCAATATACCAGATGGCGAAATTGCTGAATCTGACATTCAGAACCATTGCTTCGAATACGAGCGGAAGATTGCAGAAGCAGGCGGTATGGATCTAATCCTTCTGGGCATTGGACGAAGTGGCCACATCGGTTTCAACGAGCCCGGATCAACCAGCCAAGATAGAACCCGAAGAATCGTTCTGGATGAGATCACGAGAAAGGATGCAGCCAGTGATTTCTTCGAAGAAAAATATGTCCCTCGAGAAGCCATCACCATGGGTGTCGGGACTATTCTTGAATCCAAGGAAATCATTCTTATCGCGACCGGTGAACATAAAGCTCCAATATTGAGGAAAGCCGTCGAGGGTGAAATCACACAAGACATCTCGGCTACCTATCTACAGACTCATCCGAATGCCTCCTTTTATGTTGACAAAGCTGCCGCAAGTGAGTTAACGAGGGAAAAGACACCTTGGATAGTCTCTACTTTCAAATGGACGGATGAGCTTGCAAAACGAGCCGTCATCTGGCTCTCGCGCAGACAAAAGAAAGCCATTGGCCAACTCGAAAAAGCCGACTTCCATGAGAATCATTTGCATGATCTTGTCTACACTTTTGGCGATATCGACAAGCTATGCAAAGATGTATTTCAGGACCTATTAGGTCGTCTGAAATCAAATGACGATCTACCAAAGAATAAGAAAGTTATTCTTTTCAGCCCACATCCTGATGATGATGTAATATCTATGGGCGGGATGCTGGGTAAGCTCGTCGAGAACGGAAATGAGGTAATAGTCGCCTATATGACCAACGGTTCAGTTGCCGTCTTTGACCAAGACGTATATAGGCACCTTCGTTTCATGGAGATGACATACCCCGTAATGTTCGGTGAACCGAAAGAGAAGATTGTTGAGTTTACTAAGCCACTCTTTGATTTTCTAGACAACAAGAAACCTGCGCAAGTTGATATCGAGGCCATCCAGAATATTAAAGCCTACATTCGATACACCGAAGCAATTGCTGGCATAGAAATCATGGGCTTGACCTACAGAGATGCGAGATTTCTAGACATGCCCTTCTATAAAACGGGCTTGGTTAAAAAGAACGACGTTGGTCCCTTGGATGTCGAGATCATAAAAGACCTATTTCATGAGCTGAGTCCAGATCACATTTTTGTAGCGGGTGACTTGTCGGATCCTCACGGAACGCACCGTCTATGTTATTCAGCCATAAAACGAGGCCTCAAAGTCTACTGCGAAGATCTCTCGGAGTCGGATTCAGATGACAAGAAGGTTGATATTGGACCGCTTGTTTGGCTCTATCGAGGAGCGTGGCAAGAATGGGAAATTGATGCTGCAGATTGTTTCGTTCCCTTGACTCGGGCAGATCTAAAGAGAAAAATCGAGGCCATTTTCAAACATGAAAGTCAGAAAGACAGAGCACTCTTTCCAGGCGCATACGACAAACGCGAGTTTTGGCAACGAGCAAAGGACCGAAATCGAGCCACTGCCACTGAACTGGACGCTTTGGGACTACCCGAATATCATGCTGCAGAAGCCTTCGTCGTAACACGAGACATGCCCTAGTAAACTACATTACATCTTCTAGTTAGATTTCGATTGGCTTAATTCTTTGATATATACCCATTCTTAGACGGACAAAAATGAAAGCCGAAATTGCTATCGCAAAATGGAGTGAACTGGAAGATCGTAAGCCAAGCTACGCCCTAGTTTCTAACACAGACCTCGTCGTGACCCGTTATGATGCGGAAGTCTCAGTGCTCTATGGCCGATGTCTTCACAGAGGAGCCTTAATGGCCGATGGTCATGTGGACGGCGACAACCTGATATGCGGAGTGCACAATTGGGATTATCGCTTAGACACAGGTGTTTCGGAATACAACAACAAGGAGGTGCTTACTAAATTTAAGGCGAGAATTGATCTTGAGAATGATACAGTTAACGTCGACCTGCGAGAAATTGAGGAATGGGAAATCGCAAATCCTCAAGCTTACAATAGAGAGGAATACCAGGGTCTCTATGCCGATCTACATGGTTCAACGGAGGAACCATATAACTCGCATATAATGGAGCTGGCGAAACATGGCTTAGACAACTCTGGGCACCATGGACCCGTTTCCGCCATGGGCATTGCTCTTACCGAACTTCCAAGATGGGAAGACATTCAAATTTTGACCGCACAGTTGCATCGACCTCCTCTAGTCGATGATGCCGACGTTAAGACGAGTCTCGTCATAGGACCCAAAGCAATAAAACCTCTAATCCTAGACATCCCACTCTTCGTTTCCGACATGAGCTTTGGAGCCTTGAGCGAAGAAGCGAAAGTAGCTTTGGCAAAAGGTGCTGAGATGGCCGGCACTGGTATATGCTCCGGAGAAGGTGGAATGTTGCCAGAAGAGCAAGCTTCGAACTCGAAATATTTCTATGAACTGGCCTCGGGAAGATTTGGATGGGACATAGACAAAGTCAAATCTGTTCAAGCTTTCCATTTCAAATCTGGTCAAGGTGCTAAGACAGGAACTGGCGGACACCTTCCAGGAGAAAAGGTCGTAGGTAAGATCGCCGAAGTAAGAAATCTCGAGCCAGGTACCCCAGCTGTAAGTCCCTCAAGATTTCCAGACCTGGAGACCGTAGAGGATTATCAAAAAGTTGCAGCTGATGTCAGAGAGTATTCGGGAGGGATACCTATTGGGTTCAAGATCTCAGCACAGCATATCGAAAAGGATATCGATTTTGCCTTAGCGGTTGGTATCGACTATATAATTCTCGATGGTCGCGGAGGTGGAACGGGGGCTGCCCCAGAGATTTTCAAAAACAATATCTCAGTTCCAACCATTCCGGCTCTATCAAGAGCTCGAAGGCACATGGACAAAGTAGATGCGGAAAATGTGAGCTTGATTATCACGGGTGGACTTAGAACAGAGTCTCACTATTTGAAGGCCTTAGCATTAGGTGCAGATGGTGTAGCGATATCTAATTCTGCAATACAAGCAATTGGTTGCCTCGCAATGAGAGCCTGTCACACAAACAATTGCCCAGTTGGGATTGCTACCCAAAAAGAGAACTTGAGAGCTAGGTTAGAGGTGCAAGCTTCTGCACTGCGATTAAAGAGATACTTTGAATCTACCGTTCACCTTATGAAGGTTCTTGCCAGAGCCTGTGGACATGACTCACTTAACGGGTTTAGAATCGAAGATCTGACAACTTGGAAAAAAGAAATGGCCGAGTTGAGCGGAGTTCAATACGCTGGTAGTACTCCGAACATTTAGCTTGATTAGCCCACAATAAAGATCGAATCTACATATGAGTTTCTCTCTTCCAATGATGCGCTATTCCAGTTTCCTCCTAATTGTATCTCTTAGTTTCTTGACCGATCCACTTCTGGCACAAAATCCAGAAGTTGTCGACCTATATGAGTCCAGTTCATCGGAGCTTTCAAATACTGCCGACGAAGACGTCCCAAAACTAACCGTCTACCTGCCGGAGGCAAGCTCCCAGAAAACGCCCGCCATAATTATTTGTCCAGGAGGCGGATACTCCGGTCTTGCAATGGATCACGAAGGCCATCAGGTCGCGAAATGGTTAAATAGTCTAGGTATTGCCGGTATCATCGTAAACTACAGACGCGGAATTCCACATCCCCATCCGACCCCCATCTTCGATGCAACAAATGCTATTGCAATGACAAGGCTACACGCCGATCAGTGGAATATCGATTCTAGCAAAGTTGGAATTCTTGGGTTTTCCGCCGGGGGCCACCTCGCTGGTTCTACGGGTATCTATCCTGGACTTGTCGGTGGATTGACCTTCGCCGAAAGAGAAAAGCCAGATTTCATGCTGATGATCTACCCCGTTGTATCGATGACCACGGACTATATTCACAAGGGATCTCGTCGATATTTATTGACTGAAGACGTAGACTGGATTGAGGCTAATTTGCTTTCACTTGAGAAACAAGTGACAGAAAATACGCCGCCCACTTTCCTTACGTCGACAGCTGACGACCAGGCTGTCCCAGTTGAAAATTCGACCCACCTATTTCTGGCCTTAAAAAAAGCTGGAGTGCCGTCTGAATTCCATATCTACGAAAGTGGAAGACATGGACTGGGACTTGGTCCAAAGGACAATTCCTTTTCTGACTGGCCCAGTCGAGCTGAAGAGTGGTTGAAGACCAGGGGCATTCTCAAATAGATAAGTGAGTTCTGAATCTGAGTCCTTTCAATTCCCTGGCTTCTCTGAGAAGGCATTTCTTATTTTGGATCGACTAAAGACGAATCCTTGGTTCGATCAATATCGAATCGAAAAGGAAGCGATTTCGGTCGAAATCATGGAGCCTTTTAAAGTCCTAAGAGATGACATCGTGGTCAATTGGGTCATACCTAATGGCTATGATCTTGAGACCGAACGAAACGTTTTCAGTCGGCTTCTAAAAAACGACTTCGGAAAAGGTGGATGCAATCATCACTTGTGGTTTTCATTTTACAGACCAGGATTTCGAAGACTGACTGATCTTCAACTTGCCTTTTCTCTTTTTCCAGGCGGTTTAAATATTGGAATCTATTTAGCAGAACGCGCTGAGCAAAGCATGGCACGTGTGCACGATTTGATGAGTCTCAGTCAAGCAGAGTTTCTGATAACGATTAACAAACTTCTTACCTCGGATGGGTTCGTCGCTGTGCTCAAACGCAAAGGTGAGACTTTCAAATTCGAGCAAACTATTGACCGCCTAGATGAAATCTGGTTTGAGGCGGAGGAAATTTGGATCAAGACACGAATATCGAGGGAACGAATTACTAGATTAGGACCAGATATCATGCCTGAGATAGTGTCTAGTACCCTAGCTCTTGATCAACTATACAAATATTGCCTGGCCAAAGAATAAAATGAAAAAACTAAACCTCTTCCTTCTATTTCTCTTACTTCAACCAAGCCTGGGCTTTGGTCAATCTGAGAAAGTCATTTTAATTACTCTCGATGGCCTGCGCTGGGAAGAGCTTTATACGGGAGCCGATCCTTGGTTGATCGACGAAGAGAAGTACACCTCTGGCATGGATCGTGTCAAAAAGAAATACTGGGCTGACAACCCCAATGAGAGAAGAGAATTATTGATGCCATTTTTCTGGTCAACGATTAGCAAAGAAGGAGTGCTATACGGAAATCGACTATCCGGAAGCAATGTTGATCTTACCAACAATCGAGTTTTTTCCTACCCAGGATACAATGAGATATTGACGGGATTTGCGGATTCCACAATTGACAGCAATGACAAGATTCCAAATAAAAACGTGACCGTTTTGGAATGGGTCAATCAGCAGGAATCCTTTGCAGGGAAAGTGGCTGCATTCGCATCTTGGGATGTATTCCCGTACATCATTAACGAGGAAAGAAGCGGCATTATCGTGAATTCCGGATTTGAAGACGCCAAAAATGAGCCCAATCAGAAGGAGCTCTGGCTGAATGAAATCCAATCTCAGACGCCGTCACCTTGGTCTTCTGTGAGGCTTGATGTATTTACCCACAACTATGCATTGGAGTACCTCAAAAAGAAACGTCCAGATCTCCTATATATCTCCTATGGTGAGACGGATGATTTTGCGCATAACGGCGACTACGATCAGTACTTAGACTCCGCAAATAGAACGGACTCCTTCATTAGAGATCTTTGGCATTGGACACAGTCTCAGAATGACTATCGAGATAAAACGACTTTTGTGATAACAACCGACCATGGAAGAGGAAAGAAAGAAGATTGGACTGGTCACGGATCAGGCACAAAAGGTTCGAATCATATCTGGATCGCTATGTTGGGACAGGGTATCGACGAAGGAGGTGAAATGAAAAACGCAACCCAATTGTATCAGAACCAAATCGCCTCAAGTGTCGCGCACCTTTTGGGATTGAACTATTCAAACAGGGTCCCTGTCGGTGCCTCAATATTAGACTAAACTTTAAACTTACCATTTTTATGAAAGCTTGGCCTCACTTCAGCATACTCATCTTATTTGTTTTCGTCACCTGGGGATGTCAAAACTCAAATCAATCAGAAAACCAATATGCTGAGAAGCAGAAATCAATGAAGGAATCACCTAGCAAGCTTTTGAGACATGTTGTCCTATTTAAGTTCAAGGAAGATGCTAGCCCTGATCAAATTGATGAGGTAGTGCAAGCCTTTGCGGGACTCGAATCAAAAATCTCTGAAATCCACGATTTCGAAATGGGTACAAACAATTCTCCCGAGGGTTTGAATCACGGTTACGAGCACGCTTTTATGGTGACCTTTTTGTCAGATGCAGACAGAGCCGTATATCTGGACCACCCCGATCATCTTGCTTTTGTCGATGTGCTATTGCCGATTTTGGAAGAACCGACTGTGATCGACTATTGGACTAATTAGGATTCGCTAGAGGCTTGGTTCTATTGATTTAAGAGGGCATCTAGGTCCGCCAGTCTGAATTTGGCAGAAAGGATGTAAGGTGCCTCTCCAACTTCCCAATGACCATAAGTAGTGGTGACTATGTCGCCATCCGCTAGAATTTCGACTCCTGGGTAGGTCGTGTCTGCTGATTTGTAATTGTCTTTAATCCTAATTCGATACTCCCCCTCCTCACCACTCAATAAGTCGTCCCAACTACCTACCCATGCGACCCAGTCACCCCATGTTGGAGAATCGTGCGTCGTATCGCGAAATGATATGAAAAGCCGACCATCAGGAGTGTAGACCTCCGTATGTCGATCCCCCGTAAGGGCTCCTGGCAACTCTCTCAAATTGCCCCAAGATTTACCTTCGTCATCAGAGAGCATGATGAACGAATTCATGCTTCGAGAATTTTCCCGCATCAAAACAGCGAGTCTATTTCCATCCGGAGATCGAATTATTGCAGGCTCACAAAGATGGGCTTGATCGTGAGAAACGATGGCCTCTGGGTCCGACCATGTAAGACCTCCATCGCTCGATAAAGTCTTATAGAGCACAAAGGGACCGCGAATCATTTCACCTTTTATGAACCGTCCGTCATCATGGAAAAGTGCCATGTAGGATCCATCTTTCAGTCGTTCCACTGCTCCCATGGCTACTATCCCCCCAAACTCACCTATCGGGTCAAGTTCAGACCAGGTAATGCCGTCGTCTTCGCTATGAGCCATCCTAATTGGATATAAGCCAGAGAACATGATTATCCTTCTAATTCCAGCTCTATCAACAGTCTGGAAAAGTGTCGGTACTTCCTGAGAAGAAGCCCAACTTTCTGGCACTGGCAGCCTGTCGGTCCAGGTTTGTCCGGCGTCGTAACTCTTCTTCATGACGATTGGACCTCTCCCGTGACCCTTGGGATAAACAGTGATTATAGTCTTGCCATCGGGAAGTAGGGTAGTCGTTGGATGGCCCAAGTAGACGTCCTTTTCTCTGTCTACTAGGGTATGGATTCCGACTTCCTTATCTAGGTCAACGATAGGAATACTGTAGCCAAAAGCTGGAATGTCATTTGAAAGAGTATGTCCGTCGACTATTTGATCTAGATATTTTCCAATTCCCGATTTTAGCTGAGGCATTAGTTCTAATGATTGCTTGAGAGCCTCCTTGTTCATTCTTCGAACTCTCAAATCAAGCACACCTAGATCGCGACCTCGAATCTCAGTCAATATTCGCTTGTAGTGCAGATCAAATGCTTCTTCTACAAGTGGCGGAATGATCAGAATCGGTTTTGTGCCTCGAGCCTCAAGTTTAGCAATAAGTCTAAGAATATCAGCAGCATAGTAATGAGTGTCAACAAGACTAAAGGCTAAAAGCGTAGCCTGTGGAATAAGCGGTTCCGACCATGAATCTATTATCGCAATGGCATCAGAAATACTTTGTGATTCATGCTCTCTTGAAATCCAAAGCATCTCTCCCCTCCTAGAGATGTATTCTGTCCTGAGGTCTTGCTTGAGCTTTTCTTTTCCACCCTCCACAGAGCTGAGAAAATCATTTCCCAAGATGGCGACGTGCAATTCTTCAGAAAATTGTTGTCCTAGAAGTTCGACTTGCCCTCCCATGATCGTAAGGAGGCAAACAATGAGAAAATATCGCATAAAATTGGCATGGAAATATTTGAGCAGATAGAGCGTTAGCCTAATACTACGCAAAAACGAAGTACATTTGTAACCTGACTCATGCGACTGACATCTCGACTTTTTTCAGCTGGTCTGTTGCTTTTGGGATTTTTTGCTACTCCCCATTTAGTTCAGGCGCAGTATCGAGTTCAAGGCAAAGTAGTTGACTCGTTTTCTCAAAAAGCTCTCAGTTCTGCAAGTATTCAGATTGATGGGAGCAATCAAGGGACTATTACAAATTCCGATGGCGAATTCAGTATTTGGACTCAGAGATACCCTGTCGTTTTGAGGATTCGGCACATAGGATATAGCTCGGCAAGGTTGCGCCTTACCCAACATAGCTCAGAACGTCAATTCATCAGGCTGGAAGCGGAGACTTTACTTCTGGGCGAAGTAGAGATCAGTGACGAAGATCCCGCCGTATCCATAATGAGGAAAGTCTTGGAGCGAAAGGCTCTTATGAGAGCAAAGCAAAGCTCGTACGAGTCCGACTCTTATACCAGATTCCTTCTCTATCGTCGAAAGAATCGTGACGATGTCCTCGTCCAAATGAAAGAGCAAATAGGGAGAAGCTTTTGGCGCAAAGACAGCGGTGAACGACAGTTTATTCATGCGGAGAAATCATATCCCGAAGATAGCGGAGACTTCAGATACGTAAAAGTTTTGGCCGTACCCAATCTCTATGATGACCACCTGACAATATTTGGAACCAAGTACATCGCTCCTACACATCCAGATGCACTGAAACATTATCGCTTTCGGTTTGGAGATAAGAAATCGGTTGATGGAAAGACAGTCTACGAAATTTACCTTAGTCCGAAGTCTGCCTCGCGCTCCGCGATGGTTGGTAGAATTCGAGTCCTAGATGAAGAGTATATATTATTGGACGCCAGCGTCAAGCCGAATCGATTTTCACCGCCAAATGAACCAGTCCGAGACTTCGAGATACGACTTGAACAACAATTCAGCGAATTTGAAAAAGGAATCTGGCTCCCGATAGATTTCAAAGTCGAGGGATGGCTGGAGTTCGGAAGAGGTGGTGTCAATTATCCAAGAGCCAGCTTTAAGCAAAGCTCTCGTCTCACTAGACATCTGGTAAATGGATCGACGCCCGACTCTCTTTTCCAAAAAGACGACAGACTTAGCTATGACCCGGTCTATAAGTTTCGGGACTTTCTTTTCGAGGGAGAAGGTGATTTTGTTCAATTGACTAAAATTGAATCAAGGTCATTAGAACAGATTCGACCTGGAAGCGAATTGAGCAGGGAATTTGTTCGAAGTGGCCTATTGGCACAATACATTTCTGTCCCTGTCACGGAAAGCAAAGCGAATCCAAATACTCGCCCCTGGTGGATGCGACCTAAAATCTGGTTCAATCGGGTAGACGGACTCCGGCTTGGACTCTCGACAAATCATCTATCACTCGGGCGGACAAAACTTCACTATGAGGGTGGCTTCGCTGTCAGTCGGAGAAGACCAGATTTTCTCGCAGGTTTAGAACTCCCTCTTTTCAATTCCAATTCTCTAGGTCTCGATGCAGACTTTAGCCTTTTTGACCAGTTAAGGTCCAATTCTTCCTTCTCAACTTGGACTTTAACTCAATTGAGCGTCCCTACCTTTTTGGGAAGCATCGACTATTTCGACTACCATCAATCGCAAGGTGCCAAAGCCCAACTTAAGGCGAGGTCTAGTTGGGTGGATGTGAGTCTTGGTCTGAGGCGCGAGAAGCTGTCCTCCGTGAAAATAAATACGAGTGTGGAGGCTTGGCTCTTTGGAGACGATAGAGCTGAGAATCCAGATATCGAAGACGGTTCTTCAGAATCGATATTTCTCAAATCAAAACTTCGTCTCCCGAACTCTCTACCTGGAGGTATTTCAGGCTCAATGGAATTGCGTCTAGACAAGTTCGACAACTTTATCTTACAAGAAAGCCCGATTTACAACTCACGATCAATTCGTGCAGAGCTTAAAATTCCGACCTTTTCGTATAGAAGATCGGTTCCATCTTCAATCGTAGTTAAAGCCGGCTGGGATAAGTTCTCGGGCGACGTGCCTTTCTACGCTCGTGCGAACCTCGATACGAGCGTGATGAGATATGCCAAATTGGGTACATTCGCAACACAAAGAAACATGAACTTTCTTGGTGAGGAGTCGGCTTTTGTCCACTGGGAGAAACGCCTTGAAACTCTCCCCTTTGAGTGGCTGAGACTATATCCCCTTTCTGACAGAGGAATGTCGCTTAGCTTTTTTGGACTTCATGGAAGAATTACCAAGAACTCAAAGGGACGAAATATCAATGAGTGGGGTATTAAGCTTCATCGCATTCTTGGATATCCAATACAGGTCCATGGAGCCAGGTCCTTTGACGGTGGGCCGTGGGTCTTTGGCTTCGGCTGGAGAAAATAGAATTTCGGACCAAGCACCCATCTGTATAATCCAACTTGTTAATCCGAGTCGATCTGCCAAAGCTCTGGCTCCAACTTTATCTATATTAACGTCCAGTGACTAAAACAAGTTGACAGACGTGCACAAAATACTCCCAAGCCCTAACGGCCTCCCTGGTTCTGTATCATTTATTGTAGAGAAGGACGAAAAAACATACTACGCCTACGAATGGCAACATCCATCCGTTGCTGCCACAGTTGTCCTACGGAATTCTCTTTCCGGAAAATTTCTGCTCATAAGGAGAGCACATCCACCTTTTGAAAACCATTTGGCCTTCCCTGGTGGATTTCTGGATGTCGGCAAGGAAAGCATCGAAGAAACGGCATCTCGAGAACTGAAAGAAGAGACAGGAATTTCTATCCCACCCACCGAATTGACTCTCATAGATGTTCGATCTCACCCAAACCGGGATCCGAGAGACCATGCATTTGATATCGCCTATTTTGCCGAAACTACCACTGATAATGCCAAAGCCCTGGACGAAACTCTAGAGGTAGTTTGGCTTGACAAAAGCGAAGTGGATGAAAGAATGGACCTCGCTTTTGACCATGACATTTTGTGGAAAAACACGAAGGATTTATTGGAGATCTAGTCTTACAATAAGATTCAAATTTTGATCAAACTCTCCTTGCTATACTATCTCATCGCAAGAATAAAAAAGGAAACTACATTTGATCCTGGCTAGACAACAAATCTAAATCTCACCTCCGCTGTCCAAAAAATCTAAAAATACAGAAACACCCTTGATGCGCCAGTACAAGGCCATCAAAGAGCGAAATCCTGATTCGATCCTTCTTTTTCGAATGGGAGATTTCTACGAGACCTTCGATGAAGATGCCCGGATTGTCAGCGGGATTCTTGGCATTACACTTACGAAGAGGTCCAATGGCAAAGCAGCGAATGTCGATCTCGCGGGCTTCCCCCATCACTCGATCGACAAGCATCTCCCAAGACTCGTAAAAGCTGGAAAAAGGGTGGCGATATGTGAGCAACTAGAAGACCCTAAGGCTACAAAAAGCATCGTCAAGAGAGACGTTGTAGAAATTGTCACACCTGGAGTCTCTTTTAGAGATCAACTCTTGTCTCCTAAGCAATCAAACTACCTAGTATGTGTTGTTTTCGCGGACTCGAAGAAAAATGACTTAGCCGGTGTCTCTTTCGTGGATGCTTCTACAGGAGAATTTCAAGTCTTGGAATGTGATTTTTCCATGCTTCAAGATCTCCTGCAATCACTCAATCCCGCCGAGCTACTCTTCGACAAAAGAGACCGCGAGAAAATGTCCTCGATCAGGATTGACGGAGCTGTATTGAGTGGCCAAGACGATTGGTGTTTTGCGTTTGACTACGCCTACGAGACTCTCCTAAAGCATTTCAAAACTCATTCTTTGAAGGGATTCGGAATTGAGGAAATGCACCAGGGCATCCGTGCAGCCGGCGTTGTAATGCATTATCTAGGGGAGACTCAGAAAACGCGACTAGGACACATTCAACGCATTTTTGCTTATGATCCTGGTGACTACATTCTACTGGATCCTCAGACAAAGCGAAATCTTGAGTTGGTTTCAAATCAAGCAGGTCAGGCCGAGGGCTCTTTAATTAGTGTGGTGGATGAGACCCTCACCCCGATGGGTGGAAGGATGCTTCGAAGCTGGCTCCTTCGTCCCCTCAAGAAAAGAAAAGCTATTGAGAACCGTCTCGAAGCTGTCGGAGAGTTTATTAGCAAAACTAAAAAGCGGAATGAATTAAGATCATATCTCCAGCATATTGGAGATCTAGAGAGGCTCGTTGCTAGGATCTGTTTGGGAAAATCAAGCCCTCGAGATGTTCACCATCTAAAACTATCTCTTCAGCAGATTCCAGCGGTAAAAAATAGTCTCTCTGAATTCACTGAGCACATTCCCCGCTCCGTCAGAGAAGGATTATCTCCTTGTCAGCATGTTGTTGACATGATTGATGAAATTGTGGTGGATGAACCACCGGCTTCTCTTCTGACAGGAGCCGTCGTCAAGACCGGCTATTCCGCGGAGCTGGACGAGCTTCGGGGTATATCGAAAAATGCCAAGGATTGGATGGCAAAACTCCAGGCCGAAGAAAGCGAACGAACGGGTATCACTTCCCTTAAAATTGGATACAACCGAGTCTTTGGATATTACCTCGAGGTGACAAATGCTCATAAAGACAAAGTGCCGGACGACTATATCCGTAAGCAGACTCTCGTCAATGCCGAGCGTTACATAACGCCTGGACTCAAGGAGTATGAGGAGAAAATCCTAACTGCCGACGAAAGATCAAGCCAGCTGGAAAACGAGATATTTGACAAGCTCAAGGCTAACATCGCCAGGTCGGTCGCAGAACTTCTTGAGAACGCGAGATACATTTCTCAGATCGATGTGATCTCATCATTTGCCGAGCTCGCCCAAAAGCGATCCTACTTTCGCCCAGAAATGGTAGACGAGCCCAAATTGGAATTGAAAGAGGCAAGGCATCCGGTAGTTGAGGCTCTTCTCCCAGCCGGCGAACCCTTTATCCCGAATGATATTCTGCTAGATTCGGAATACAAACAAGTTCTGGTTATCACTGGTCCAAATATGGCAGGCAAAAGCGTTGTCCTGAGACAAACCTCTTTGATCGCTCTCCTTGCACATGTCGGATCCTATGTACCTGCGTCGAAAGCAATCATCGGAATAGTGGATCGGATATTCACTAGAGTAGGAGCATCTGATAACCTTCTGGCAGGAGAGAGCACCTTTTTAGTCGAAATGAACGAGACGGCTAATATATTGAACAACGCAAGCAATCAGTCCCTCATTCTCTTCGATGAAGTCGGCCGAGGAACCAGTACATTTGATGGTATATCGATTGCTTGGTCTATTATCGAATATCTCCACGAATTCCCCGGTGTGAGAGCAAGGACCTTATTTGCGACTCATTATCATGAGTTGAATGCGCTTGCTGAACGCTATGACCGGGTTCACAATGCGCGGATTCAAGTAAAAGAACACAACGGAAAGTTGATCTTCCTTCGAAAGCTTGTCTCTGGTGGTTCGGATCACTCCTATGGTATTGATGTCGCGAGAATGGCCGGTCTCCCATCTGCCGTTATAAACAGAGCACGGCAAATATTGAAACTGCTCGAATCACAACAGCTGTCTTTTGATGAAAGTTTGTCCCAAACGACTCAAGGTAATCGACCGGTAATTCCAAAAAGTAAGGCTACTGCCCCATTAAGGGATCTGCCCGAAATGCAGATGACTCTCTTCGCTCAAGACCCACTGGTTGCCGATCTACTAGATCATCTGCGGGCCGTAGATCCCAATGCGATGACCCCCATGGAGGCCTTAATGAAAATTGTGGAACTAAAGAAAATAGTTGAAGATTAATCCTATAGATCTTCTAATGGGCAAATACTTGCTCATCAAATCTGCATTCCATTGTTCCAAAATAGCTCGCGCCTTTCTTTTCTTGGTCTTTCTATATTATTCTCTTTTCTAAGTGTGGTGATTGGATGTGACTCCAACTCTCCCGATGAAATGAATCTTGAGTTTCAGGTAACAAGGAATTCCAGCGCTCTCTCCAATCCAAGCGGTCCCTACAATATCGGCACTATCGAAATGGAATTGGTTGATTCATCACGACCAGACCTTTATCGAAATGCAGGAGATCGAAGGCTCATGGTACAATTCTGGTATCCAACAAAAGACGACACGAGCTCTGGATTCGCTCCCTATATGCATCCGAACATAGTCGAGCTCTTTAGTCTCTTTCAGGACTATACAGATCCCCAAACTATGATCTCTTTTGTGAGCAATATGGGGACCAACGCTATTCAGTCGGCTTCTATCAATACGGATGATAAATTGCCGGTTGTCTTCTTCTCTCACGGTTTTACTGGGACAAGAAACTTGTACTCGACTATCATTGAGGATTTGGCTAGTCGCGGCTATATGGTAATAGGTATTGATCACTCCTTTGGAGCATTCGCTACCGTATTTCCTGACGGAAGTTTAATCCTTGCGTCGGCAACCCAACCCACTTTCCCGGAACTCGTTAGCATATGGACTGATGACGTGATTTTCGTTTTGGACAAAGTCCAGAACGATGAACTCGGTGATACCTTTGGAATATCTTCGTCGGTTGACGTGAACCAAGTTGCTATGATCGGCCACTCCACGGGTGGATCTGCCGCCGCAGAACTTGCGGTGAAAGATGCTCGACTTGATGCTGGCATAAGTTTAGATGCACCACAAGCAGGTGCTCCACTAACCAACACTATATCCCAACCGTTTTTTCTCTTCTTTGATGATGATTCCCAGTACTACGATACTCAAGTTCAGGCTAATCTCCAGGGACCTGCTTTCGAGATGATCATCAACCAGACATCTCACTACTCCTTTACTGATTTACCATTACTTCTAAAAAGAGCAGGGATCGCTCCAGCCGCTTCAGGAGTCTGGGATAGACCTCCGGGATTTATCGATGGCGACAGAAACCTTGAAATACAGCTGAGCTATACAAATTCCTTCATTGACAAATTTCTCCTTTCTCAGGGAGGTGATCTCCTTTCTGGTCCATCTCCTGATTTCACAGATGTGAGTTTCACGGTATTAAATGCAGCAACAGCGGTACACGAAAATCCTAGAAGCTTTGAGTTCGAAATACCAAAAATACTCCCAACTCCTTATAGATAATGGGAAAACTATTCCTTCTCTTTGCGATTGTACCGGTGGCCGAGATCGCTCTGTTGATTAAAATCAGCGAACGATTGGGCGGCCTAAATACTTTCGCAATCGTCATTGTAACAGCCCTCATAGGATCCTTTCTGGCTAAAAGTCAGGGATTTTCGATTCTAAACAGTATCCGGTCGAAGCTTTCCAGTGCCCAAATTCCAACAGACGAACTTGTCGATGGTGGAATTGTCCTTGTGTGCGCAGCTCTCTTATTGACACCCGGTATCCTTACAGATATAGTCGGCTTCCTCGGGCTCATACCCCTAACTCGTCTACCCATTCGACGTTATCTCAAATCTCGATTTTCGGAAAGATTAGCCGTTAATACATTTCAATCTCCTCAGGCAGAAGGCCCGACGACTTGGAACGAAGTGAACACAGAACAGCCTCAAGTAGGTGGAAAGGACATTTCAGATCTAGTCCAATCTCGCCCGGCTACCGACTCATCCGAGTAATGCCTGGAAAACATGTAGGTGTGTTCTTGGCGTATTCCTCATAACCCTCTTTCGCCGATTCCAACTCCCTCTCGAGCATCGTGACTCCGGATACTTTTAGCAGTGGAAATGTTATCAAGATTGGAGACAGTACCACCCAATACAATAGACGTGAGAATGAAACCGGACAAGATGCTAATTAGCATCTTCGAATCTCAGAGATCTATCGCCGATTTCTTTCACCTATTCAAAAGCCTCACCCAGTTTATTCCAAACCAGTTTACCGGATAACGCATTGTCTAATTCATGAACAAATTCTCCTTCCTTTGCTCTGGGCAGAGCCAAATCTAGAATTGTATTCTCTCCGTAAACTTCATTTAAAATGTCAGCATTCGACTTGCTAAGCACACGTCTGACAATACTAGTGCTGGAGTAGGGGAAAACTATTTGCAGTCTTGATTTGACCTCCTTAGAAACAAGATCTATTTCGGATATCAGTTTACGTGCGGCTGAGCCATATGCTCTAATAAGACCACCTTTTCCAAGCTTCGTCCCTCCAAAATATCTGACTACAACAACTAGGGCGTTTTGGAGATCGCGAGATTCCATTTGTTTTAGGATTGGAATTCCTGCTGTCGCGGTTGGTTCACCGTCATCAGACGACTGATGGATCACCGGATCGGCCTGAATCCGGAATGCAAAACAGTGGTGAGATGCATCGGAATAATTTCGCCGAACTTGATCAAGTTTGACTTTTGCATCTTCTCGCGACTTTACAGGGTATACGAGCGCAATAAACCTTGAGCCCTTAATCTTGGGGATCTCAAAAGTAGATGGTTTTCGAATTGTGTTATAGTGATTCCGAGATTCGCCCATATGGGACCTCGACTACCGCCTGCCGCTTTCTCTCTCTGTGGCCATCAAGACGCGCATATTTAGAGCCTTTGCAACATTTGCAACAGTAGCAAACTGACCGACTGTCGCGTCCTCATCCGCTCGTAGGAGTAAAACAGGAGATTCTGATTCTGCCTCGCGAATTCTAGTAAGAAGCTGATCTTTGTCTGCTGGTTCACCTTGCACGAAGTAGTTACCTTCGTCCGTAATCGTAACTCTTACAAATTGTTGATCAATAGTGGCCCCTGTCTCTGCCTTAGGTAGGCTCACTTGGATTCCAAACTGCGTCACAAATGACGAGGTGAGAATAAAGAATATCAGGAGTAGCAAAATAATATCAGCAAGACCACTCATGCTGAAAGCCGACAAAGGTTTAAGTTCAGACCCGAAATCAAATGAATTTGCCATTTCTCTGTCCTATCGATTTGAAGGATTGACAGGCTCTTGCAGCAAATCAATAAAGTCAGAGGCTGTAGTCTCCATTTCATTGATAACTCGGCTCACGCGATTCAATACAAAGTTGTAGGCAAAGTAGGCTAAAATTCCTACAAGCAATCCGGCGGCGGTCGTGACCAAGGCTTCCCAAATTCCTCCTGCAAGTATACTTGGGTTAACGTTCCCCTGCAGATTCTGAATCTGTTGGAAGGCTTTTATCATTCCGATCACTGTTCCCAGGAAACCAAGCATTGGAGCTACTGCTGCGATCGTAGCCATAATGTCAGTTCTCTTCATTAACTGAAAAGCCTCATATTTACCAGCTGCAGAAATCGTCTCTCGAATCTCAGAGATAGGTCTTCCAAGTCGTTCAAGTCCTCTAGCAATCATCCTTGTGATTGGAGTATTCTGACTCTCACAGAATCCTCTCGCTCCACCAAGGTCTCCATGTTGAACATATTGACTAATGCGATCCATTCCCGAAGCTCTTGAAGATTTCCGAAGAGTGAACAAGCGCTCAACAAATATGGCGATTAGAATGAGAGAAAGGACGATGATCGGGATCATCACCCAACCTCCTTTTGTGAGAACCTCTAGTAGGCTTAGCTCATCGGCGGCTAGAAGCTCTGATCCAAGGCTTAAAGAATCTTGCGGGATTACTTGGGGAAACGAAATTGCGATCATTCGAAGCTATTGAACGATTATCTTAAAAAAAAAGGTGACATTCTCTGTGCATACAGAAAATGCCACCCTAAGTTTTATAAGTGCCGCAATTAAAGACGATTACGACTCCGCTTCGCGAGATCTTCTAATTGATCTCGTATAACCAAGACTCTGAAGAGAATACCGATGGTAAATCTTCCTTTGCTTTTAATGCTTTTCGATAGCCAGTAAAGGTTGTGGCCCAAGCAAGACGGACTCTTTTTCCTTTGGACGTGTTTTTAGCGAATCGTAAAACCTTGACTCCGCTTTTTAGAAACTCGGCTGTTTTTAAATCGGCTTCATTCTCATTTGCTGCTGAATAGACTATCCAAACATACTTCCGAGGAGATTTCGCCTTTGTTTCTTGCGTGCTTGCAACAATACTTGGTTGCTCGCTGCTCCTCTTTGCTGTCGAGTTTTTCGAAGAAATCTTGTTGGAAACGAGAAGTGCTTTCTGATCAACGGAGTCTAATTTCAGATTTTCATCTCTAGAGCTAGGTTCTTGTTCTTTTTCTCGCGAATCAACTAGAATTTCTGCGGCCTTATCTGGATCTTGATTCTCCAGCTCAGTTTTCTGAATGGCAGCAGCAAGTATTACAGCATCCGGACTCGCTCCAGACGAAGCAAATGATTGCCAAATAAACGCACCTGTAATCAGGGGAACGACAACAAGAGCGGAAATAAGAATCATCCTAAAAGACGACTTTGTTTCTTTCCTACTGGGGCCCTTCTTGCCTCGACGTGAAGTAGCTAACTGTTTCTTACGAATCGAGTCGTCGGTCGCTTCAAAAACGAAGGCCTCCTTAACTCGACCGTACTTATTTAAGCCGTCCTGAGCTTCCATGAGTAAACGATATGGTGACTGCAATTAATCAAACAGTCGGGTGGTGGGTCAAGGCTCTAGTATATCTGCGACGAAATTAATCAAAGCCTCTTACAATCATAATAATAAGAATATATGGCAATTTCGTTCCTTGTACGAGAATCTTACTTCGGACCAACTAGGGGCTTGACTGGCTGGAATTAAAACTATCTTCAAGCTTATCCACCCAAGTTCCTTGTATTCCATAGGGCAAGGCATTGTCAGCCTCAGTGGCCTCATTATAGCTATTGAATCTGCCGAAAGAAATCCGATAAGTATCCAAGCCGCCTAATCGAACTTTAATGATATCATTCTTGAAATCGAGGCTATTGTAGTAGTCTGATTTGAGTTGTGCATCCCTAAGTTCATTAGTTGAATATAGTATCCAAGTAAACTTCCCTCTATCAAGATCTAGCATCGAGGCTGGATCGCTATAATCAATGATCCTTGGGAAATCTCTTGGGGCTCCTTCAATCGTACTTATCGTTTGGGTGCTAGCCTCCAAAACTTCCTGATTCTCGATTTGGCTTGCAGTGGCATCGGCACCGTTCCTATTAATCATCCACCAGAAAAAGCTGAGAACAGCGGCCGTAAATATGACTCCTACCAAGGAGAAAAGCATTCGTCTTTTTCTTCGTTCCGCCCTTTCAATTCTGGCGGCCGCTCTTCTTTCACGAATTTCTGAATCTCCCTTTTCCGCAAATTCTTTGCTGGTCTTCTTTATTTTATTGGGAAATGGTGCTGACGAACCTTTCGTCTCCTTTATCCAAGATGGCTCGTTACTATCTACTCCAGACACTTTAGCGGTGAGATCCTCTAGGTCTGGTAAGGTATCAGGAATTTCATTGGTCTCCGTCAATTCCGGAACCTTGTTTATTGGCTCCTCGAATCCTGTCTTTTCGACGAACTGCTCAAGTTCTCCTGACTCGGCCTCTTTTTCAGTCTGCGCAAGAATATCTTTGAGGGTTGCAGCAGCATTTCCTTCCGCTTCCGGAACGATGGCATTGTGGTTCTTCTCATCACTCACATCTGCGAAATCAGTTTCAACTCCACCTCCAAAACTGTCCTCTTGATCGTTGAAGTCATCGCCAGTGTCAAAGCCTGGTCCTGGGCTTGAGGAATCTCCCATGAATCCTTCAGTCTGAATACTGCTAGATCGCTCGCTGGAATCATCTTTGACTGGAAATTCGCCGGCTGTACCATCAACAACGGGTATTTCAATCTCCTCCTCAGCCTCATCGAAAATCACAACAATTGCATCGTCTTCCTCTACCAGATCCGTGTTTTTCTCTGCTGGGTCCTCGACCTTCTTGTCTAACCATTCAATAACTTCGTCCGAAATTTTCGGCTCACCTAGATCGATACCGCTCGCTATTATTTCTGTAATCGTCCCCGACACTTCTGTTTTGGACTCAGAAATCTCTGTTCCTTCAAGGGATTGAAGATCCTGTTTCCTTTCTTCGGCCAACATTTCTTCGACTTTCGGACTAGTATCTTCGACCCCGATAATCTCAGTTGTTGCTGAAAGGTCTTCCGTATCCGAGAACACACTTCTCACTTCGGATTCAGGTTGGAGGATATGAGTCTCCGCATCCTCGATTATGTGTGTGTCGGTTAGCAGTTCTGTGTCTGCAAGAGTTTCTACCTCACTAGCAACTTCGTCCGATATTGTCTGCCCAATAAGGACATCTTTGACTCCTGCTTTTGGATCATTCCTTTCCGGAAGCTCCGCACTTAAATCGGACGTCTGAACAGCCTCAATGGCCGGCTCTTGTTTAAGGTTTTCCGTTTTTTCGGATCCACTTTTTTCCGAGGAGAATTCTTCCTCAGTATGGGTCTCAATCTCAGACCCGAATTCAACAATTTCAGCCTCATCTTCAGTTAGAAGCTCCGCGATTCCTGTTCCATTTCCCGTCTCTTCGCCCTCTTTTTCAAGATCGAAATCTTCGGAAATAATCTCTGTTTGCTGCCCTTTGAGAGAATTCTCATTTGAATCGAAAGAAAATTCTTCTCTTTTGACATGACTTCGAGCCAGATCACCAGAATCGTAGCTGACGATGTCAAGGCCTTCAAAATCTGCATTGACAAATGAATTCAATTCGTCTGCAGCTACGAACCTTATGCCATCTTGGCTTTTACGAAAGGCGCCAAGCCCTTTTATTTTGACAGAATTTGTACTCTCAAGGACTCTATTTATTGAAGAGCCTAGGGAGTCCAGCAAGGCATTGGCCTCCTTGTCGGTAAGGTCTGACGTGACTTCGGAATTCATTGTTGGTGTACTGCCTCTGTTCTTTAGGGAGAATCCAAACAAAATAAGACAAAACGATTTCTAAAGACAGCCTTTGAGGCCCTACCAACGCAATTTTACTCCTCCGTAGAGATCAAATGTTGGTTCAAAGTAACCTGACCAATACTCATTGTCCGAGCTAGACAGATTCTTTGCTGAAAGATAGAAGCCTAGATTTCTAGAAAAAAAGTATGAGCTTTCAACTCCTAAATTTATGAAACCGGAAAGTTCGACTCCTTGA
The DNA here is from genome assembly GCA_965250215.1 of Rhodothermales bacterium. Lineage (GTDB taxonomy): Bacteria > Bacteroidota > Rhodothermia > Rhodothermales > DATKEJ01 > CBDFNN01. The sequence goes on from CBDFNN010000004.1 coordinate 3,497,027, forward strand.
TTCACTTCTGTATTTGTCATCCTTTTGCCAACATACGAACCTAGTAAAGAAACGTGACCCTTGCTCTCATCAAAAACCCAGGACAATCGAGAAACCGCCGACATATTTGGAAAATATGGAATGTCATCACTTATTCGATATTCGACATTTGCATTCAGTGACAGTGAGCCCGTCATGAAAGCGGTCAGTTCTGTTCCTAGCTTACCGACATCAGAATTCTCCACATAAAGCACGCTTGGACTAAAGGGCTCAAGCAAAACACCCGAACCAGTCGAACTGACGTAGGTTTGAAGATTGTTGACTCTCTCGAATCCACCGTAAAAATTGAGGGCGAATCGCTTACTGTAGAGATCGAGGCCAAGCACTGAATTTATTATCGAATATTCGGCCTTGTGAATAGGTTCAGATTCTTGGTAAGGATTGATGCGATGCATTTCTCTAAGATCTGCGGACTTTATCCGAGGGATGTTTTTAAGATAAGCACGTGCCCGTGAGTTTGGGATCCAGTCAACGTTCAACACTGGAGCAATATTTCCTCCACTTACATTTTCTTCTGAGCTTGGGTCATCGATGTTGTCGAAATTGGCAAAACCTAGATAAGCAAGACCCAAACTTGCAGACAGGTCCTCACTATATTCACGTCGGAAGACTAGGTCAAAATTCAATACGGTATGATCCTGTTTGATAAACTCGTCGCGATCAAATGCCAAACTTGAAGATGATGCGTGCATTGCGAAATCTCCAAGATCCGAAGCATAACCTAGATCCATGTCAAAGCTCAATTCCTTCTGTGCCCTCCGAAGACGAGGATCTTGCTCAAAATTTTCGCCTCGTGTTTTTGTTTGAATTCTTGTCCCCCCATATTTGAGACCCACCGAATATGGAAAGGTCACTGCATAAGCGGACTCAAACTTTGCCCCCACATCCAAGCCTACAAGTTCTCGGTCTGGATAGGATAAAATACTAGTATCAAGTGCACCTACCCGCGGATATCCATTCAGGTCTAATCTATTGTATTGTCCCGTCGCATAAAGACTCCAGGTGTTTGCTCCTTGAACTCCATCCAGCGAGATTTTCCCAGAATTAAGGAAGTGGCCGATATCTCCTTTCGTAGTATCACTTGGGATGGCAAAATTCCGATAGCCAAAGTGATCACCATCAAAATTGAGACGAATTGATTCTGAAAGAGCTAGAGATAGAGCCGCGCCAACATCGCTCGTCCCAAACCTTCCGTATCCAAGTCTGGTATAACCTTGGTACTCGACAGGAGAAACGGCAAATTCGACGGCTGGGGGCTCCGGCTTTCTTAGAATTGATGCCGGTAGATCTGACCCACTCTGTTTGTAGTCCCCAACATAAGGCCGACGACCTGCAGGAACTTCAAATACGGGAGGTGGAGGATTGAAACCGGAAAGTGCCGGTCTTCTCAACTCAGGAAATTGAAATTCCAACTCTCCAAGAACCTCAACTTCTTTTGGAGCCAAGCTTGGCAGAAGAGTGTCAGCTGCAACAGATTGATTGTTCTGAGCAAGCCCAGAACCAGTAAGTGATAGAACGAACAACGTCGCCAGCATCAGTGATTGAGTAGATCTTCTATTTATCATTATAGCAAGCCCTTCAATCTTTCTGCTTCTTGCGCTGTGTCCGTCCCTCCGAAGCGTTCCATGATCGTGTCATAAACGTTTTGTGCATCGCCTTTCTGATCCAAAGCTGTATAAGCCTGTCCTTGTAGTAGTAACCCTTTTGCTTCCCACTCAGGGTAACCTGGAAAGAGTATTGCCAATCTTCCAAGATCATTGAGGGCTTGAGCTGCATTGCCCCGCCTCAACTGCAACTCTCCGAGCGCACAGATTGTCTCTGGTCCGGTTTCATCCTGAGCTCTCGATATGACATCCTGATAAAGCATGATAGCAACTTCGATTTCGCCTCGACTTTCCGCTATTTTCCCCAGGCTGTATCGAACCGCCACGGATTCTGGTGCATCAGGCGATGCATCAACAAGCTGGTTAAATAACTGTTCAGCCTCTTCAATTCGATCCAGTCCAAACAGGGCACGACCTTCTCCATACCTCGCTTCTGCTAATATCAAAGGATCATCTCCATAGTCTTGCGCCAAATCACGATAGGTTTGAAGAGCGGTGCGATGTCGGTTCTGCTTTAAATAAATGTCACCAAGGTTTTGCAAGGCTTCTGCACGATCTTCGGAATTGGGATAAAGGTCGACGACTCGAACGAGATAAATTTCAGCCTCCTTAATTAATCCAGAGTCGTTATAAGCTCTACCCATATAAAGGTATGCCTGAGGAAGAAGCGGATGATCTGACGCTGACTCGATGAAGTTCGCAAAATACTCAATGGACTTCTCATAGAGGCCACTTTGATAAAGCCCCTCTGCATAACGGAATTCCAGTTCCTTGATAAATGGCGATCCCGGGTTCTTTTCTGAAAACGAATCAATGTAGCTGGCAAGCTCGGCCTCTCGGTCCAAAGCGAGAAGACAATATTGAATTCCGCTAAAAGCGTCGACTACGAGTCTATTATTCGCATGAAAGTCAAGAATTTCTCGATACACATCAATGGATTCTTCGAACAAACCCATATTGTACAGGGCATCGGCATGCCCATAACGCGCCGTTGGCACGAGGGGATGATCAGGGAATCGTTGAACAAGTCCTAGGTATGATTCAATCGCCTGGGAATATTCCTGATCTAAGAATTGCTGATATCCCAGGTTATAGAGAGATTCCTCACGCCACTCCGAGTACGGGAAGTTTGTTATGAGATCCGCAAAAACCTCTTTGGCCTTCTGTCCGTCTCCAGCGTGTACATAGGATTGACCCATCTGGTAGCGGGCGTAATCGCGGACGTTATCATTGTCGATTCCAGCATAAATATCGAGAGCTCGGGAGTATTGCTTCATCGCGTAATACGAATCAGCAAGCCTAATCCGAGCATCATCCTTGTAATTGAGCAATTGCCGAGAAACATCGTCAGCACCTAGAAAGCGTTCGAATTCAACCGCCGCTGCTGCATAGCGTTGCTGTCTAAAATAGGCCCATGCCAAGGCATAGCGAGCAGCTGTGACTTGCTTGTGCCCGGGGTACAGCCGAATAAATTCATTGAATTGGACAGTAGATCGACCAAAATTCCCAATTTGAAATAGGCTTTCTGCCCCCCAAAAGAGAGCATCGCCTGCTTTATCTCCTTGCCTGTTCCTATTGTAAATTTCGAAAAAGGCAGGAGACGCTCTCGCGAACTCGTCTTGACGGAACAACAGCCATGCTTTCTGAAATTCAACTTCCTCCTTCAAATTTGTCGAGGCTGATTCAGAGCCAGCTGCACTATCATAGGCTTCAAAGGCTGAAGCAAAGTCACCCAAAGCGACGCTGGCCTCCCCTTTCATTCTTGTGGCTTCACCTACCAGACTGGAATTTCCATAATCATCAATAAGCCGATCAAAAGTGATCTTGGCAGACTCCCAATTTCTAAGCTCGTAATACGTCATGCCAGCTTCGAATAGAGCACGATCCGCAAGTTCAAACCGGGGCCACTTGTTATAGACCCGCTCAAAAGTTTTCACAGCCTCGTCTTTCATTCCAGCTAGACGCTGATTCACGCCCATGTAATAGCTTGCCTTGTGTGAAAGACTATCAGATGAATTACCAGCTGCGATCTCAAACTGCTCTGCAGCCCATGGGAAAGATTCTTCAAAATGATAATTCCATGCTAGGCCATAGACAGCGGGACGATAGTAGAGTTCGTTTTTATCACCACCAGTTAACAATCGGTAATTCAAGATGGCATTCTCGGAATCCCTTTTCTGATTGTATGACTCTGCCATTAGAAAAATGGCTCGATCCTTATTAGATCCTTCAAGAACGCTCAGACGATTTTGAATCTCCTCTATAGTCCGGTCATAATCTCCAAGCTCATAGTAGGCCTCAGCCAGAGCGATACCAACATCGCTGAGATAGGAAGATCTTGGATAGCGCGCAGCAAGGAGCTCGAAAGCTTTGACGGCCTCAGCATATTCCTTCGATTTTGCATGAGTATATCCCATGGCATACAAGGCCTGAGGAGCAATCTCTGTGAAAGAGTATTCCATAGCAGCTCTCTCATAGTAGGTAACAGCTGTCTCCGTTTCCCCCATACGTTCGAAAGACTCTCCAATCCAATACAGGGCTCGGGACGCCACATCATCTGTGGGTTTGGAGTCTAAGACATCAAATAAAGTCTCCGTCGCAAGATCTAACTGCTCATTTTCATAGAAGTACTTACCTAAGGCAACTTGGGCCTCGAATGCCAAGGGATGTATGGGATATTCCTTCTGCAGTCTCTTTAAGAGATCAATAGCTCTTTCATTGTAACCCAAACCGAGATTAGCTTGAGCACTATAAAATATCGATTCTGGGCTTAGCTCACCCTCTTCTCGTATTTCAAAGTGGCTCGTGGACGGATCGTAAAGACCTGCACCAAAAAGTTCTCTGGCTTTAATGAAACTCAAATCCTCTTTGGCAAGCGGAACTTGGGCCAGTAAAACGGACTGTGGACTGCTTATAAAACTAAAGCTTAGCGCAATAATTGGGACGATGTACCAGCGATTCTTCAATCAGACGAAGTTTGAGATGAATGAGTTGATTGGAGTTTCGAAACGACAAATGGTTTTACCGGTTTCTAAAGGTCTCCTTTCTTCTTTGTCCCTTCGAAACTTAAAACGCTTTAGAGGATCAAAAATTATCCTCGTTGACATAAACTTGCAGCAAACTCAGATCATCTCTATGGCAGATTCAAAAAACACTGGCGTAAAAAAGACAACCTTAGAAATGGTTTCAGAGCAGATCAATAGCTCTGACTCTTTTGAGTCTTTTTCTTCACAAGAGGCAAAGAAAATGGAAGAGACCTTAGTTAATATAAAATCAGCTACGGGAGATCTTACCCGTGAGATTGAGAAAGCTGTTTCAGAAGGGGTTAGAAAGATCCAAAAGACGGCTAATGACTACGCTGGTGCTTTAGGTGAAAATACGGCAGAAGCACGAGAGCAGGCCAAAAAGGTTGTAGCTGAAGGTGAGAAGTTCGTCAAGCAAAAGCCTGTTCAATCTGTCCTTGGTGCCCTAGTAATAGGACTATTCCTCGGCACTATGATGCGTAGACGATAGCAACTGGCAACTTCAAGTGGTACTCACTTAGTCGGGAGTACTCCCTTTCTGTGTTTTAGAAAGAACTATCCCTGAGCAACATCTACTCCCTTTATTTTGAGCCTCTCTAGCTTTTTCTCCTGTCCGAAATTTGCTTCATAGCGATCTGCAAACTCTACCCATGCAAATGTGTGAGTAGAGGTACCCAGATTTTCAAGAGCATACGCTCCACAAAGAGCTCCAATTCTCCCGCACAATTCCCAAGAAAGACCTTGCGAAAGGCCTGCAAAAAATCCACCTCGAAAGGCATCCCCAGCCCCGGTTGGGTCAACAACTTGGTCAACTTTTGCACATGGAATATCCACAACATCTGATTTGGTGTAGATTTTACTACCCTTATCCCCATGGGTTACGATAACGTTTTCTGCCTTGGACCGAAGTTCATCAAGTCCCCAACCCGTCTTTTTCCCAATGACAGCGATTTCGTATTCGTTCGCAAAGAGATATTTCGCGCCAGGAATACTAGCAACTAGCTCCTCCTTCCCCATATAGGCCACTTGCTGACTTGGGTCATAGGCAAAGGGAATTCCTTTATCCCGACATTCTGCTGCATAGTTGACCATAGCAACGGGGTCGTTAGGGCTAATAACCACTAATTCAGCACCGGTAAGACCGCGATCAGCCAGAGAATAGTTTCTCGCATGTGCCATCGCACCTGTATAGAAGTTTGCTATCTGGTTCTGCTCTTGGTCAGTACTGACGAAGAAGCTGGCCGTAAAGTCGTCTTCTATTTCAATAACGTGATCGACAGATATTCCCTTCTCAACCAGCCATCTTCGATAATCTCCAAAATCCTGCCCAACGGTTGCAAACAAGTTGGGGTCACCACCCAACAAGTTCAGAGTATATGCAATGTTAGCTGCCACACCGCCACGCTCTCTTTTCATGGAATCAACAAGAAAGCTTAGGCTTAAGTTTTCCAACTCCTCTGGTATAATTTGCTCTCTGAATTTCCCGGAGAAACTCATTAAGTAGTCATATGCAATTGAACCGGTGATAACGATGGACAAAACTTTCCTCTAGGTTAGTGTATTTTTATGCGACCCCTACAACATGAGAATCGCTTCTTTGTTTTTAAAATTTGGCAAAAATCACAAAGTGAGTCATTAGTTTGAAATCAATTCTTGGGTAGGAGATATTTTAGCGACGATTGAATATGCTCTCTTTCAAAATACTGTCCTTTACTATATCAAGTTCTAGCCTTAGCCTTTTCCTATTTGGCGGCATCTTCTCGATCCTGGTTATTACCGGCGGTGAACAACCGAGTGGTGAAAACCATCCTCCGCTACAGACCAGCCAAGAAGGCCAATTCATTGGAGACGCAGCCTGTTCAAGTTACCACGAAAAAGTGTTTGACACTTTCCATAGGACGTTCTTAATCAGACGGAAGAAATAAATTAAGCCTGTTTTGAAAACTCTTCAGGGATGTTTTTCCCTAGTATCAATGATTGTTCTGGTGAATATCATCGCTTGCACCCCAGACAATCTCGTTGAAATAGATCTTGGTCGATCAAATCCAGATAAGATTCTGAATTACTATTTCGGCGTGTATCAACAATCCAACCCCTTCGAGTCCGGGCTCCTTATCAAAAAAGGCTCAAAATTTTTCATCGACAAAAACAAAGCAGCGAGTTTGGTCGAATTAGAAGACCTAAGCGATTCATATTCAGATGGATCGTTGTCATGGGAAGAATTGAAGGCTTTTCTCGAGTCGTCTTATTACTTGGTCACAAATGCTCCAGACAATTTGAGCGAGCTTCGAAAGCAGGATGGTCCCAAATTCAAACTCAATCTACACGGCGTCATGAGCGAGGCCAAGAGAAATATCGAGCTTGATCTCCCCGCTCTTCAAGATGCCATCCTATCCTACAAGACGAATGGTGAGAGGATTATTTATCCAGTTGGTACTACTTTCATTGCTGACCACAATGACGATCAGGAGAATCTCATGGAGAGCACTGTAATGCAAAAGTTAGGAAGTGGAAAATGGGCCTATTGGGTTTATAACGAAAAGGGACGCTTGGTGTCATCCACAGCTAGCAAACCACGCCGTCTCACCTCACCAACGCAGTGTATTGGATGCCACTTCGGGCAAAAAGAATTCGAGCCAGACGCATCCTTTCCAGATTTGCTTCCTGAGCGCCGCAAGCGAAAGAGACAGATATACATCGACCCAGCGCTCAGATTAAGGGAACCGGCTAAGCAACTTGACGAACACTCAAAGAGAAGTGATCACGTACTAGGCGTATACGCTACGATATATCTTGCCCAGTTAAGATTAAAATCGGAGAGTGAGCTGAGCGAGGTAGAAAAGAGAGTACTAGGTTCAATTTCTTTCTAGCAAATTCGGATTCACTGCAAGAACAATTCTATATATTGGCTCCTCCCTACAATCATATCCATTGTCAGAAGAGATTAATCCGATACCAATTCACGAGAAGGAAGGGCAGCAGAAAGCTAAGCTGACATTGCCAACCTATATGCACTATGTAGCGATCTCAGGTGTGATTGGGACTGGAAAAACTACTCTGACAGAAGCTTTCGGAAGACGATTCAATGCCTATCCTGAATATGAACGTTTAGACGAAAACCCCTTTCTTGGCTCGTTTTATGAAGACAGAGAAAGATGGGGATTACACACTCAGTTGAGTTTCCTTGCCAGTCGATTCAAGCAGCAGCAAAATTTGATGAATCGTGACCTCTTTCGAAACGTCGTTGTCACGGACTACATGTTTGATAAGGATCCGATCTTTGCGGGTCTCAATATCAAAGGAAACGACTACGAGCTTTATAGGACTATGTACGACCTGATGCGACCTGCCGTCCCGACTCCTGACCTGATTGTCTATTTACAATCTTCTGTAGACCGCTTGATGAAAAATATTCGCAAGCGCGGTCGAGAGGTTGAAAAATCTATTACAAGAGAGTATATCTCAGATCTCAACTTGGCCTATGACAATTTTTTCTTTAAATATGTCGGTAGTCCAGTATTGATAGTAAATGTATCGGAGATAGATTTCGTCGAGGACGAGTCCTACATGGAGGAAATTTTCCACGCCGTTGCAGTTGGAAAACACACAGGGACCACCTATCTAAATATTAGAGGAACGGGGACACTGGATCCTCAGCAAATAAAACTGGATATAGACTAAGGTCTATAAACGAAAATGCTTGAGCATTAATGCGAGCAGGTGGAAGCTTGATCTGAATTGACCAAATAGAAAATAGAAGGCCATATCCACCAGCGGTGACAGATATGACCTCCCATTCATTTCACCACCAACCATTAGGAGATCAACCTAATAGCCGAGGCCAAATCCATTGAGGTAACATTTTAGATGAGATACCTAGCGCCATTAAAGACAAGATTTCTAGACTCCGAATTTGAAGGTCACCGTAGCGTATGAAGGAATTGCCTTTCCTCCTTTTTTTGCAGGTGAAAAGATCCATGCTTTCGCAGCTTGAGTCGCCGCTTCTTCGATTCCATAACCGACCAGATCTACAGGTTTGTCGATCTTACCCTTCTTATCTAACAAAAAGCGGTCAATGATTCTAGAATCTGTGACTCTTCCTCGTTCGTCAACAACTACTTCTAGGACTACCGTTGCCCTAACCTTGTTTTTTTTTGCTTCGGGCGAATATTCTGGCTCAACAAATTTTCTTGGTCTCGCGGCGGTTTCAACATCGCGCGTTGGATCATTGCCCTGAGCGGCCGATGTGGCCGTGGATTCGTCCGCCACAGAAACGTCCGCTATTTCTATTGCCGTATCGAAGTCGATAATTTCATCGACCAACTCTACCTCATCTGGCACCTCGATGGGCGGAAGAGGAATCGGCGGCGGAGGTGGTTTTGCCACTTGTGCGGTTGGTGAGATCATTTCGATCTCGACCACTACGTCACCTCTCGAAAAGAATAGACCTTTTTCTCTCGGAGAATTGTCTTCTGGCCAAAATTTAAAAGCAGAAATCAAGAGCACTAGTCCGAGAATCATAGAACCCAAGGTTCTAATACGCAAACGATCGTGTCTCTTGAAGATTAGGTAGCCTTCTTGCGTCATAATCTTCTATATGATTGACATTCAAGCGGCATGACACTACAACCCAGAAAAGTCGCATAATAAACTCTAGCTAAGGTCCCTCTATAGTGGCTCAGGCTTCTTAGCTCTTGACCATTGATTAGGGAAAAGGGATATGTGTGTTTTAATTGATTCAAAGATTATAGACACATCTTAGATAGTTGATGGTACGTATTTCGGAATTAGCAGATCCTCGCAAGTTCTGTACTGTCAAATGTGAAGGATACGTGGTTGTAGAGTGCAGGTGATCGGCCTATCTTTCTGAAACCTTCGAGTCAACATTGTTTCTAGTCAGCGCCTTTTATAAAGTAGATTGGTCGAGTGGCCCCAGAGTGCCGCTCAACTCTGCCATTGGCATTTGTCCTTCCTTTTCAGGAGGGATTTTTTTTGACCTTTTTTTCGACTCTGTATCACTGAACACCCAAAATATCTAGAATGACGAACGATCGACAAGTTGCAAAATTAGCTCTCCAGGATGGAACAGTGGTCCAAGGTTGGGCCATTGGGGCAAGAGGAGAAACGAGCGGGGAGCTATGCTTCAACACCTCCATGACGGGTTATCAGGAGATCATGACTGACCCCTCTTACTATGGTCAACTAATGATGATGACCTATCCTCACATCGGAAACTATGGAGCCCACGACGATGACACAGAGGCGGGCAGCCCCATGATCGCGGGATTAATAACAAGGTCCTTCACCAACAAATATTCGAATGCTCTTGCTCAAGAATCACTTAATTCCTACATGGAGCGGCACGCACTGAGTGGTATTAGCGGAGTCGATACTCGAAAGCTTGTGATGCACATTCGAAAAAATGGTGTCATGAACGCCGTAATATCTTCTGTCGACCTGGACGACGATAGTTTAGTAGCAAAGGCCAAAGGAGTGCCAGATATGGCAGGTCTCGAACTGGCTACTAAGGTTTCTAGAAAAGATGTCTGGGACTTCTCTACAGGAAGTAAACACCGCATCGCAGTTTACGACTTTGGTGTAAAGCTCAATATCCTGAGATCATTCGACAATCGGGATTGCACGATTCGAGTTTTCCCAGCTGAGACAACTCTGGAAGAGGTCTTGGCCTGGAAACCCGATGGAGTTTTTCTCTCGAACGGTCCCGGCGACCCCCGGCCAATGCAATTCGCAATTGACACCATCAATGGAATCAAGGAACGCGGAATTCCAATGTTTGGAATTTGTCTTGGACATCAATTGCTCTCACTTTCTGAGGGTCTAGAGGTGTTCAAAATGTTTGTGGGACACCGCGGTGCTAATCAGCCAGTTAAGAACCTTAAGAGTGGAAAGGTTGAAATAACCACTCAGAATCATGGCTTTGCTGTAGACCCAAAGAGCCTCTCTGATGAAGTCGCCACGATGACACATCAGAATTTGAATGACCAGTCTTTAGAGGGGGTAGAGTTCAAGAAATTTCCAGGCTTCAGTATTCAATATCATCCGGAAGCATCACCCGGGCCACACGACAGTCAATACCTATTTGACCAATTTGTCGATCTCATCAACGAGCACAAAAACTAGAAGCCAGAGAAAATTACGGTATGCCGAAAAGAACAGACATTCATCGAATTCTACTGATAGGTTCAGGTCCAATCGTGATCGGCCAAGCTTGTGAATTCGACTATTCCGGGACGCAGGCGGCTAGATCGCTTCGGAAAGAGGGCTACAGTGTAGGTCTTATAAACTCGAATCCGGCGACAATTATGACGGATCCGATGACTGCAGATAGGGTCTATCTCCGGCCACTTACGCCTGAATCTTTAAAGCAGGTGATTGAAGAGGACAAACCAGATGCCGTTTTGCCAACCATGGGTGGTCAGACTGCTTTAAATCTGGCTCAAACACTCTATAAGGAAGGTTATTGGGAGGAGAAAGGTATTGAGATTATTGGAGTTGACATTGACGCCATTGAGATTACCGAAGATCGCCAGAAATTCCGAGATCTCATGGAAAATATTGGGATCGATCAGGGACGAAGTAAAGTTGCTCGGAGCCTTCTTGAGGCAAAAGAAATTGCTCAGGACTTAGGCGGAATACCGATCGTTATCCGACCCTCTTTTACTCTCGGTGGAACCGGCGGTGGAATTGTCTGGACAGCAGAAGAATTCGATCATAAAGTAACCAGAGGTCTTGAGCTGTCTCCAATCCATGAGGTACTGATTGAAGAATGTCTATTCGGCTGGAAAGAATACGAACTCGAACTACTCCGTGATGCAAATGACAATGTAATTATCATTTGTTCAATAGAGAATGTTGACCCCATGGGTGTCCACACCGGAGATAGTGTCACGGTAGCTCCAACTCAGACGCTGACAGACAAGCAGTTCCAGATCATGAGAGATGCTGCGATAAAAATGATGAGATCCATCGGTACCTTTGCCGGTGGCTGTAATGTGCAATTTGCCGTTCAGCCAAGCACGGGGCGCATGATCGCAATCGAAATAAATCCTAGGGTTTCAAGGTCTTCCGCTTTGGCATCGAAAGCTACCGGTTATCCGATCGCAAAGGTCGCCTCCAAGCTAGCAATAGGATACACCCTTGACGAATTGTCTAACGAAATCACAGGAAACACGAGTGCGTGTTTTGAGCCAAGTATCGACTACGTCGTTACCAAAATACCTCGATTCAATTTTGACAAATTTGATGGAGTAGATGAGGAATTGACTACTCAAATGAAGGCCGTCGGTGAGGTGATGTCCATCGGTCGAACTTTTAATGAAAGCCTTCAGAAAGCATGGCAGAGTCTTGAAAACGGCTATGCTGGTCTCGGAGCAGATCGTGACTTGCCAGACAGAAAGTTTGTTCGGGACAGATTGGACAGACCCAGATGGGACAGAACGCTTCAAATTCGGAACGCCTTCAAATTGGGAGCATCCATCGACGAAGTTGCTGACATCACCAAAACCGATCCATGGTTCCTGGAGCAAATCAATATCCTCGTTGAAATTGAAAACGAACTAAGCAAGAACTCACTCTCAACCTTAGAGGCGGAGTTGATGACTGAGGCGAAGAAAAATGGATTTTCGGACATCCAATTAGCCTATCTGCTTCAGGGAGATATAGATGAGAATCAAGTAAGAGCTTACAGAATTAAGCGAGATATTACCCCGGGATTCAGACTAGTTGACACCTGCGCCGGCGAGTTTCCAGCAGAGACACCCTACTTCTACTCGACCTACGACTCCGAAAACGAATCAGTCGTTTCCCAAAAGGAAAAGATTCTAATAATGGGAAGTGGTCCAAACAGAATCGGTCAAGGAATTGAATTCGACTACAGCTGTGTCCACGGAGTTTTAGCGTCAAAGGAAATGGGCTACGAAGCCATCATGGTTAACTGTAATCCGGAAACCGTTTCTACAGATTTCGATGTTGCGGACAAGCTCTATTTCGAACCCATCTTTTGGGAGCGTGTGCGAGACATTTTGGAGCTAGAAAAGCCAAAAGCGACCATCGTGCAACTTGGTGGTCAGACTGCTTTGAAAATCGCCATCGAGCTCAACAAACATGGTTACCCCATTGCCGGAACGTCCCTAGAGTCGATGGATTTAGCAGAAGACAGGGGAAAGTTTTCAAAAATCTTGGAGAAACTAGAGATCCCCTTCCCCGAATATGGAATGGCGAGAACTGTTGATGAGGCTGTTGCAAACTCGGAGAAGATCGGATATCCGATTCTTGTCCGACCTAGCTATGTACTGGGTGGACAGGGAATGAGAATCGCTATTAATAAGGAAGAGGTTGAAGAATACGTCGAGAGAATCTGGGAATTACTCCCAGATAATCAGATCTTGCTCGATCTATTTCTAGAAGATGCCATTGAGATAGATTGTGACGTAATTCGAGATGGAGACGAAACATGGATCGCTGGGATAATGCAGCACATCGAACCTGCTGGAGTCCACTCAGGAGACAGCACAGCTGTGATACCTCCCTTTTCCCTTTCGGAAAAGGTAATCGAGGATGTAAAGTCACATGTTATTAAGATTGCTGATGAATTAAACATTATTGGCCTGATGAATGTCCAGCTTGCTGTCAAGGACGAGATCGTTTACGTGATAGAAGCCAATCCAAGAGCTTCACGAACGGTACCCTTTGTTGCCAAGGCCACCGGCGTACCGGTGGCAAAAATTGCGACGCAGATTATTCTCGGGAAAAAACTTAAAGAATTTCGCGATGAGGGTATCCTAGAGTCAAATCTTGTTGGTTACGCCATGAAAGAACCCGTCTTTTCTTGGGATAAATTCCCTGAAGTAGCCAAGGAGTTGGGACCTGAGATGAAGAGTACTGGAGAGGCCATTGCCTTCATTGACGAGCTTACCGATGAACATTTCAAGCGCCCCTATGAAATGCGCAATCTCTACTTATCTCGGTAGTTATCTAGCGGTGTCAAAAGAGAAAAGCAAAGTGATATTTTTTGACTTTTTTGGCCTATTACTCTCTGTTATTGAATCCTCTTTGACTATCTTTGCAATCGAGTCTCCTATTCGTAAGCGCTTCCGAAAGCTCGAGAGTGCCAAGGATTTCGATTCATGTTCTGTCAGCAAAAATAAACAAGCCAAGGGCATTATTTTTAATCCCTTTTATATTCGCACATGAGCAAAATCAAGTTTTTTGAACAAGTCAACAAGAATTTTGACAAAGCCGCAAAATATCTCGACTTCTCCCCGGGACTACTTGCCCAGATTAAAGCGTGCAATAGCGTATATCGCATGGCATTTCCTATTAAAAGGGATGACGGTACAATACGAGTATTAGATGCCTGGAGAGCCGAACATAGTCACCACAAATTACCGACCAAAGGTGGTATTCGCTATGCGATGAACGTCAACGAAGACGAGGTCATGGCACTTGCAGCTCTGATGACTTACAAGTGTGCTGTTGTTGACGTCCCCTTTGGAGGAGCAAAAGGCGGCATTAAGATCGATAAGAATGAATTTACAGAATCTGAAATCGAGAGAATTACTCGCCGTTATGCCTTCGAACTACATCTGAAGGACTTTATCGGGCCAGGAGTGGATGTCCCTGCCCCAGATTATGGCACAGGTGCAAAAGAGATGGCGTGGATCGTTGACACTTATAACACTTTGACCACCGATCCGCTTAATGCGGCTGGTTGTGTTACCGGAAAACCCATTTCTCTCGGAGGTGTGCGAGGTCGAGCGTCGGCAACTGGTAGAGGCGTCTTTTTTGGTGTAAGAGAAGCATGCAACAACGCAGACGACATGAAGACCTTGGGTCTTGGTCCGGGACTTGAAGGGAAAAGAGTAGTGGTTCAGGGACTTGGAAATGTAGGCTCACATGCCGCAATAAATCTTAAGAATGGAGGGGCAGTAATCGTTGGACTGGCGGAATATGAGGGGACTATTACCAATCCAGACGGACTTGATATCGAAGCCGTTTTGCAATATCGCAAAGAAAACAGCTCAATACTTGGATTCCCCGGTTCAGAAACCCTGGGGGAAGGTGAGGATCCTCTTCATATCGATTGCGATATTTTGATTCCTGCTGCGCTAGAAAACCAGATAACCAAAGAAAATGTATCTGGCGTTAAGGCTAAGATCATTGGAGAGGCCGCCAACGGTCCCGTCACGGCTGAGGCTGGGGATACTCTTCATAAGATGGGTGTCCAAATCCTTCCAGATATGTATCTCAATGCAGGAGGAGTAACCGTCTCCTATTTTGAATGGTTGAAAAATCTATCGCACGTAAGATTTGGAAGAATGAGCAGCAGATTTGAGGAGCGATCCAATGAAGCCATTATGCGAGCCGTTCAAAATCTTACGGGAAAGAAAATCAGGGACGCGGATATGCACGACATCATTCATGGAGCAAGCGAAGCTGATCTCGTAGACTCGGGTCTTGAAGAAACGATGGTAAATTCCTATCGCCAGATTCGCGAAATCCAAGCAAAACATGAGGACCGCTTTGATCTCAGAACCGCTGCCTTTATCTGTTCTTTAGAAAAAGTCGCCGTGGCCTATCAACAAAAAGGAATTTTCCCCTGATCAAGTCGCGAACCACGCAAATATCACTAGAGAGTCAACCTGTGGCGGGTCTACCCAGACTCTCAGAATGCAACTGATCCTGCAGTAATTTAAGGGAGAAAAAAAGAAAAGTGCCTAGGACAAATCCTCGAATAAAGATATTCAGTACCGGCGGGACAATCGATAAAATTTACTTCGATGCCAAATCGGAGTATGAAGTTGGTGAACCACAGGCTCTAGAAATAATGTCCCGGGCTTTGGTGCAGTTTGACTACGAGGCCATCAAGCTACTTCGCAAGGACAGTTTGGACATTAATGATGCCGACCGAGATCTAATTTGCAATGCCATCGGAGAGTGTGACTGCGAATATGTGGTCATCACCCATGGGACCGATACTATGGTGGAAACAGCTAATGCTTTGGAGGCGATCGAAGGGAAGACCATAGTCCTTACAGGATCACTGTCTCCTGCGCAATTTAGGTCTACAGATGCTGAATTCAATCTCGGCGTTGCGATAGGTGCCGTCCAAAGTTTGGATCATGGGGTTTACATCTCGATGAACGGGATCGTATTCGAGTCTGGAAAGGTCATCAAAAACAGAGCGGAAAATAGATTTGAGTATCTATAGCGTCTCTGACCATTGACTGACATAGCGCAGCGGCAATTCTTGGGCAACTAGTTTAGTGCCCATACTTATTCGACATGTCGCCGCCAACGGCCTTTCTCATATCTCGGTAACATCGAACGCACATCCAATCCTTACCATCAGTATAAGCGGGTCGCACGTAGTAGGACTCTTTGTTATGTATGGGCCTCACACAGATCATACAAGAAGCGATGGCTCCAGTTTTTCCGCTTGATCTCCACTTGCGCCGAAGCCACTTGCGTTTGGCTAGCTCAGCCCAATTCGGCTTCTTTTCTTCAGTCAAAATAATAGTGTTTAATAAATCTATTGGTTCATTGTGAGTAATATACTTCTCTGAGGCCACTAAGCCTTGGGCCAGAAAAAACGGGTTCTGGAGAACTCCAAAACCCGTCTCAATCGTCGCTGATCTTCTTAAGCGAACGATTTCAATAGATTACTTTTTAAGTAGATCACGAATCTCGGTAAGAAGTTCTTGATCTGGCCTTGGCCCGGTTGGTTCTGCTTCCTGGGCCTTTTGAGCTTTGTTGATGCCCTTTACTACGACGTAGAGTGCAATGGCAACCAGCAAAAAGGAATAATATTGTTGATGAAATTACCGTAGGCGAGGACAAGGTCATCCGATAGTAAGCTATCGGACGGCTCTTTTGGCACAGATATTGTAGTATATTACTATGAAGTGCGGGTTGCCTCCTACATAGACCCGCATAAGCCTCTAAGCCTCCAAAATAGAGAGCTTTAAGCCCGACGAAATTGCCTCCTCGTCGGGCTTCACTTCTTTATAGGGTTGGTGTAACTTTTCGAATTCATTCTACCCTAAGCCCGGACCTTTATGAAGACTATATGATCTTGTGTACAATTCCGCATCACCATGCAGCAATTAGTGATCATTGTAAGAAGAAATCTCATTCTGACACGAAAGGAGTTTCATTTTGAGACGACAGATGAGATGCGGAGATAGCGATTCGTCTCATTTTGCGAAAAGCGAGTCCACTTTGCTTGGTTTTTCAACCCAGTCCGCGACAAATACGTTAGTATCTCTGGTTGACATTCGATCTCCTCGTCTATTGGAGGAAAATACGATCTTCCTTCCATCATAGGAAAACATGGGGAAAGCGTCGAAGGTGCCTGAGTGAGTCAGTTGAGTAACCTGAGCTCCATCCTCTGAAATCAGGAAGAGGTCAAAAATCCTGGCGTTTGATTTTACCATATGATGATTCGATGCCATGACAACCCTCTTGCCATCGGGATGAAAAAACGGTGCCCAGTTTGCACCCGGCAAATCTGTCAATTGTCTAACATTGTTTCCGTCGATATCAGCAACAAAGACATTCAAATCGGAAGGCTCAACAAGTCCCTCTCCGAGAAGCTTTGTGAAGGCTTCGGCCTCCTCCCCAACGGGTCTGCTGGCCCGCCATACAATCTTTTTCGAGTCAGGAGAGAAGAACGCTCCGCCATCATAGCCAACGGTGTTTGTTAGCATAATATTTTCACCGGTTTCTATTTCGAACCTCCAGAGTTCAAGATCTCCGGTCCGAGTAGAAGTGTAGATAATGTATTGGCCATCTGGAGAAACGGTTGGTTCTGCATCATATCCTGGTCCACCAATTAATAGCTCAGCGTTTGAGCCATCAGCATCGGCTACATAGATGTCATAGCTATCGTATATAGCCCACAAATATCGCCCATCTCCAAATGATGGTGATTCCGGACACTCTGATCTGTCAGCATGCGTTGAAGAATAAATAATCCTCCCATCTGGCAGAAAGTAGCTACAGGTTGTCCTTCCCTTGCCAGTTGATACTAGGGTGTAATCACTACTAGGATCGATCTTTTCGCCGTCAATGTTCATTGAATAAATCTGATCACAACCTTGATCATTGATTCGAGACCAGTCGCTCTGAAAAATCAACTTTTTGTCATCTCTACTGAAATAGGCTTCGGCGTTGTTTCCGCCAAATGTCAATTGCCTGATATTCCGAAGGTGGACTTCGCCCTCAAAACGAAGACTGTCCTTTGAAGCTTCATAGCTAAGTTCTGGGTTTGCATCTATCTGACTTTTCTCCATGGCCGTATCGGCGCAGGAAGTGAGAATCAGTGACATAGCAACAATAGAAAAATATTTCATTTAGGATATCGGTGGTCTTGAACTCAAGGCGGCCGTCTTGGTATACAATACTGCTCGTTAAGTTTTTGCTGTTCTAAGAAAATTCTATGTAAAACTAGGCAAATGAAACCAAGGGCACTCTTATAGAAATGCAGAGCGGACTCCATAAATATCCCCAAATTTGTACGATTTAATAGACTTCGAACAGGATGTGATCATCCAAAGTCAGACCCTTCCAGTGCTTGTTGACTTTTGGGCACCGTGGTGTGGTCCATGCCGAACACTTAGCCCTGTACTAGAGAAAATTGCCTCAGAACAAAGTGAGAGATTTCGACTTGTCAAAATCAATTCAGACGAAAATCCCGAGCTAGCACAACAGTTTGGCGTTCGGGGAATTCCTTCAGTCAAACTTGTTTATCAGGCACAATTGATTGGTGAATTTACGGGAGCACAGTCAGAATCTGAAGTGAGGAAATTTCTTGATGAGCATCTCCCGGCAATTGATGGTCTAGATGAAGATGTCAAATCTGAACTTGGTGAGAAGAGTTTGCTTGAGGTCGAGACTTTGCTAAAGCAGGGTGAACTCGAAAACGCGCTTGAGATGTCTCTCGACCTTTATTCGGCCGATTCAGAGGACGAAGCCAATCGATATATGTTATCCAGATTGCTTGTTTTCTCGAAACCAGACGAAGCCCTGAAGTTGTGCGATAGCCTCGAAGGCAACGCTTCCATCGACACCTTTGGACTCGAACAGCTAAAACATCTTGCTTACTATCTATCAGACCCGGAAGAAAAAGCATATCCAGATGGACCAGCAAAGGAAAAATATCTAGAGGCCAAGTCCGCCTTGAGTTCAGGTGAATTATCGAAGTCAATAGAGCTGTACTTGGAAGTAATCTTGACTGATAGATACTATGATGAAGATGCTTCGAGAAAAGTCATAGTGTCCATATTCACGGCCCTCGGACCTGAAAATCCAATCACCTTGTCTTATAGAAAAGACTTTGACCGATCCTTGTATTAATGGAATCAATTGAATCATTTGCTCTTGAATTAATCGAGGAAACTCTGATTTTGGATCAGGAAAATCGACTGATTGGCAATGTGGTCCTTATCGATCCTGATTCAGCAATAGAGAGGTATCAGGCCTCTTTTGACCTGGACGACGAGGCCTATATAGTAGAAAGAGCTACGGAGTGGGCTGATCAAAGCGAAGCCAACTACAAAATGGCAACAGATGGAGAAATTGAACTCAAATCAACTTCAAGAAGAGAGGTTGCAGAGAAGATTTTGACCCTAGCTCAAAAACACGGTTTGAAACCGGGCTTCTTCATTCTGTTCGGAGAAGAAGAGGGTTGAGCTAGCCAGAAAGCAACTTCGAGATAGGTAATACCACTAATGTTACTACTCCGAGACTACAAAGGCTAGGTATTGGTCGTTTACTGAGATCTTATAGGATCCAGGTGCCATCGAGTTCAAGGGGAATTGAAACCGAAATGGGCGTACCGACTGGATGCACATTTGACCTTTTGGTCGTCTTGTTACCAACTCATACGCGATAACACCATCCTGAATTTCACTCACGAGTTCGTGCAGCTCGCTGCAACCATCTGGAAAAACACCTTTGACGAGGACATCAACACGTTTTGCACTAGAAATTGCTACCTGACTTTCATTTCGGACGAAAATAGAAAGGGATTCGATTTTAGCAGGCTCCGTCGAAAATTTCGAAAGTGAACCTGATGCCGACTTTATTAGAACGGTTTCCGAGTCGTCCTCTTGATCAACAATGGTCTTAGAGTTTACGACTTGAGTTTCACTGTTCTGTGATCCTGGAACTACCGTCACACATCCGACAAGACCTGTCGTCATAATAGCAACAAGCAGAAACGCAGTCTTACGAGTCGTCAGAAATAAACTCTGTCTCTGCGTCAGCCCAGAGTCTCTCAAGATTGTAGAATTGTCTTTTCTCGGCATTGAAAGCATGGAAAACTACGTTAACGAAATCGACCAAGACCCACTGACGATGCTCATATCCTTCTACCCTCCAAGGTAGTTCTCCGGTCATCTCCTTCACCTTAAACTTAACTTCGTCTACGATAGCCTTGATCTGCTGATCAGCTTCTCCTGTGCATAATACAAAGTAGTCTGCGATTCCATTTACCGTTCGCATGTCCATCCTGACCATTTCAAGGGCCTTTTTCGACTGTGCGGCTTCGATAATAATGTCACTCAGTTTTAAGCCGCTAAGAATTGGCTCCGAGCCTCGGGTTGCTGTGTAACGGTCCTCAATTTTTATTGCTTCAGCCATGCGGCGAATTTCTCTTTTCTATTTTGTGAAAGGCTCGATATTGTTGTAATCCTTTCCAATGATGACAGATACATCAACTTGTCTCGAAGGATTCAAGTCTCGGACAATCTTCTGGGGGTCAATGCCCAAGATGGAAGCAATTCGCTTCGCTGCAATGTCGTTTCCTTTGCGATCAATTATTCTCGTCTCGGCAACATTAAAGTTGTCATGATTTCCCGTACCTACAACATCAAAGTGATGTGCAATCAGGTATTGCCTCATTTTTGCAGCTAAACCATGCTCGCCACATCCGTTCAAAATCTCGACATCATAGATCTCACGGATAGCTGTAGAATTTTCCTCTAGAACAAACTCCTGTGCTTGGGCCTCGCTCCTTCCAAAGTGATTGGCGGTAAGCGCATAGAACAGAATCACAACGAGGATCCCCAGAAGGAGAAGAGATGCGTTGAGTATGAAGCGCCTAAACGTAGATGACTCTTCGCTCATTCAAAATGGATTTATACCAGAAGGTGCTACCAGCCGAGAAAGGCAGATCGTCTATTTGAATATGGACGATAGCCAAATCCGCGGTCATAGCCAGAATTGTACCCATAGCCTCCGTATCCGGCTCCATATCCAAGAGCACCTGGGTTTTGATGGAACGAAAGATGAAGACTAGAATTTGCTGTCGGCTTATACATTAACTCTGCGTTTCTGATATAGAGCTTGTTATAAGAATCCGATCCTAAAGCTTGACTAAAGTCTCCCGTGCCAAAGGGAGTATGAAGTAGGCTCACATCAGCTCTTGCATGTAGCTTGTTGCTCATTCTCCACATCACGGACGATGTCAAAGCACCAGTCGTGAGCCCCATTCCACCATAGCTTCCAGTTGAAAGCTCGTAGGAATTCCGAATTTGAAACCTGTTTCTGTTGAACATATCGCGAAAGGAGAAAGACTGATTTTCATCATATACCTCAACAGGCGCGGTGTCTACCCGAGCGTCTTTACGATATTGAGCCATCGCTGGAGTGCTAAAGCTAATAAGTACAATTAGAATTAGAGTCAGCAATGTAATCTTCTTCATATTAATGTCCACTTAGTGGTTTGTGTCCTGGGTAAAAGTAATGGTACCCAGTATTTCTTGCAAACAGTTGCTAATTAAAATAGTTCTACATCTCAGTTTCGAATGAAGCAATTCTAATTGCCCTTAACCGAATCCGAATCTCTACTCAATTGCATCAAGTCTTGACTCGACATTTTTCTGGATCAGCTTAACCATTTCGATTTTATTTTTCGCCGCCGAGACAATTACAAACTTGTATTCATCAGTCTCGAACTCATCGTTTTCCTGTGGGATACTGCCCATGTTTTGAAGCAGAAATCCTGCAAGCGTTTCAAAGTCTCCCTTTTTCAACCTAATGTCATACTCATCCGCGAGTTGATTCAATTCGAATCGACCGCTAACTAGGAACGAGTTCGCGTTCAATTTTCGTATAGTAAATTCTTCCTGATCATGTTCATCATGAATTTCACCTGTGACTTCCTCTATTAAGTCCTCAACAGTAATCATTCCAGCCGTTCCTCCATACTCATCAACGACCATCGCCATGACCTGCTTGTCCTGAAGGAATTCCTTGAGAAGATCCTTGCAATGCTTGTCTTCAGGTACAAATCTCACTTCACGAATTACATCTTCAAGCGATTTCGGCTTCTTGAACAGGTCCCTAGCGAACACCATTCCTACAACGTTGTCGATATTTTCCCGATAAACGGGAAGTCGTGAATAGCCTGTCTTGATAAACTCTTTCTTTATCGCTGCAAGAGTAAAACTATCCTCGACGGCCGAAATATCCGTCCGAGGAATCATCGATTCCTTAACTCTCTTGGAAGCAAGTTCTAGAACGTTAGTCACCAATGCTGCTTCTTCATCGTCCAATTCTAGTTCGCCGCTTTTCGAACTAAGTTCGAGTGTCATGAGAAAGTCCTTCCTCAAATACCCGGCATTGCTCTTCTCCACTCCTCCCATCAGTTTATAAAGCAATTTCGCGGCGCCCCGGGCCACGAGTATGAAAGGAAAAAAGAGAAGATAATATGTAATCTTAAGTGGAACTGCAGAGACGAACACCGCTCGGTCAGCAACTCTTTTAAACAAGGTTTTTGGCAAAATCTCTCCAAAAACAAGCACTACAAGGGACGCTATTATCGTCTGAATGAAAAGGATGACTAGTTCTGCCCAAGCACTATTCTGCATCTCCAAACGGAGACCTACAAAAGACTCGATCGGGTCATGCAAGAGGACGGCAGCTAGAGTTGTATACGCCACGAGAGCTACATTATTTCCTACAAGCGTCGTTGTCAGAAGTGTAGCAGGATCCTTGAGAAATGTTTTGGTAATACCGCCAACCCATCCTGCATTACTGGCTCGCGCTTCAACCTTCAATTTATTTGCCGAGACGTAGGCAATCTCGGATCCTGAAAAGAAGGCGCTCAAAAGGAGCATGAGGAAAACGACAAAAAGCATCATCTTCCACCCACCCAAGTCAAAATGATTGTGTGAATCAAGTAAATCCTACAATTAGGATCCGGTTCATCAGGATTCAAAAACTTCATCTTCACTCACCTTTAAAGTCTGCTTTGCGCTTTTCAAGAAACGCAGCAACTCCTTCCTTGAAATCTTTGGTGTCACAAAGCTCTCCAAAAAAACTAGCTTCGTGCACTTGGGCTTCTTCGAAGGTCATTCCGGCTGTTTCCACAGCTCGAATGAGATTCTTGATTGCAATAGGCGCTTTCGACGCTATAGTAGCGATCATTTTTCTACTCTCTTCTAGAAGGTGCTCTAAGGCAACAACGTGGTTCACTAAGCCTATTTGATAGGCTCGTTCCGCCGAGATGATATCGCCAGTCATCATCAATTCCATGGCGATCCCTCTACCAACCAGTCTCGGCAAACGCTGCGTTCCCCCGTATCCTGGGATAATACCCAGATTGACTTCCGGTTGTCCAAACTTGGCGTTTTCTGAAGCAATTCTGATGTGACATGCCATAGCCAACTCACAGCCACCCCCAAGAGCATAGCCATTAATTGCACCTATTATCGGCACATGCAAAGATTCTAGTCGAAGAAAGACGGCTTGTCCCCTTTCAGCGAAAACTTTTCCCGATTTACCTCCCAAATCGACAAATTTGGAGATATCTGCACCAGCAACAAAACTCTTCTCACCAGCACCGGTCAAAATTACGCCCCGGACTTCTGAATCTTCTTCGATGAGACAAAGAGCTTCCTCCAAGTCATCAAGAACCGTGGGATTTAACGCATTTAGCTTTTCAGGTCGATTGATCGTTATAACAACGATTCCATCTTCGCCTTTGTCGAATAATATTGTTTCCAAATTTTCTAAGATCGCCGACCGACACGCTCCCCAATGGTATCAGATACGGATTCTGAGGAGAAAGAATCGACATCATCTAAAATATCGAAAGACGGGGCTCTGAAGACATCTTCAATTTCTTCAACAGCCGCCTGTGTCTCCTCAACCTCTGTAAGAAGTGTATCAAGCTGGAATCCAATTTCGTCAGGATTTTGCATCGCCATTGATTGTTCGAATATATAGTTTGCTACATCTTCGATCGTTCTTAGCTGAGCATCAATAACCTCCAAATTCTCTCTCGACTTCCGGAATTTCGAAAGCCTTGCTTCTTGGATATCTAGTCGTCGCTTCTTAATGGCTTTAACCTTGGGAGGGTCGACTTCCAATTCTCGGCGAAGCTGGTCCATGGTTGAGAGGATCTCACTCTCCTTGTTACTTTGACTAAAGTTCTGATAACGCTCCTGCGAATAGAGCAATTGTAGGTAGGAATCGAGTAGACCGTCTAACTTCTTGATGTGGCTATCCAACATTCCCTGAGAGGCATAGCCCATTTTGAGATAGTTGGCTTTTATTGATTCCTCGAGCTTACGAAGACGGACATAGCGCTTTTGATTAATCTTTCTAAGCTGCCTTAGAATTTCCTTTTGTGTCGGAGGCTTTGAGTGCTCTTTTATCTTTCGCGATTTTACGGCTCTTTGGAACCTCTTATTCTTGGAAATAATCCCGAGATAGATGAGCTCAAAAGCAAGCGCGAAAAAGGGTATTAGTCCTCCGGCTGGAGTATTGATAGTGAAAAAAGTCCCAAGCATTGCTGCAATCAAGAAAACCAGATTCCAGGGGTGAAGAAATGCTTCCTTCTTAAAATTGATATTGTCGCTGTCCATATTAGCCTTAACGAGAGCTGAAAGGGAAAGTTTAAGCGCTAGTTGTCACCTTTGGATTCCTTTGAGCTAGAATCCTCTGACTTCAGATCCACTTTTCTTCTGATCTTGCCTAGTGTCTTTTCAGGAACGTCCTTGATTTCCTCCTCTGGATCTTCGTGGACGTCATTTGTTGCCGGCATCTTGCCGATTGTCTTCTCTACTTCAAGGTTCTCAGATTCACTACCTAAATCCTCAATAATCCCCATCTCAATTTTAAATTGATTAATCAGGTCTGTAGCCAAGTCTTTTTCAGTTGGAAGATCCTTTTTAAGCTCCGCGTCCAACTCAGTCTCTAAAACCTTGTCAGGGTCTATGGTCGAGTTGATCTCAGCCATAGCCCGTCGCAAATTTTGCGTCCGCTGAGCTTCCTTGAATTGAGTTTTAAGTTTCTTAAGCTCTTGTAAATGAGCTTTCTCCTCTGCCTTAATTTTTTCGAACTCCTCCCGATCCATCTCTTGTCTTAGTTGGTGCCAGATGAGTCTCTCTGCCGTCCCATGGTCTTGCCATTCTGCTCTATTTCTCCCTCGGGAAGGTCAATCTGAGGTGCTTCCTCCTCTAGCATGCCCATTTCGAGTTTGAACTGTTTGACGACTTCAGCAGCAGCGATAGCTTCGGCATCTTCCTCGATTTGCATAGCTTCCGTGTCCACAGAGTCTAAGGCCATTTCCATTCTCGCCTCGTTCTTAGCCGTCTCCTCGTTGATACGAGTTATCATCTCGTCGTGAGTTTGGTCAATTCCAGTCACTTCGAACTGCTCAAGTGTGTCCGCAACTTTAGCCTGCCACTTCGCTCTTTCGTGGGCTCGCAAGGCCTCTTTGGCATCCGCAATTTTCTTCTCGCGCTCTGACATGAACACCTTCTTTACTTGAAGGGCTTTTTCATAGGCTCGGTCTGCATACGAAAGTTGTTCTTTGGTTCTTACAGAAGCCTCCTTAACAGTTTGGAGACGGACGGCATATTTTTGCGCGATGTCATCACGACCTGCCTGAATCGCAGCTTTGACTTTTGAAGTCAGGCCCCTGATTTCGGTCTCATATTTTTTGTTTTCCTTCTGAAGAAGTACTACGCTCGCTTTAACGGTCGCAATATTCTCGTTCATCTTGGGAATCTGGTCATTAAGCTCCCTAATATTCTGCTCGAGAATGAGCTTTGGATCTTCAATTGAGGAGACAACTCCCCCGAAAAGGGATTTAAGGGCGCGAACGAATCGTTTCCACATAGCGGTTTGTGCGTGGGTCTGTTAGTCTTAGGTAATACTGACTTGGAATAATACGAAATGTATCGATCAGAGGATACTAAGATGTACGGAATTTACCCCTACTTGATTCAAGGAGCTGCAAAGCAAAAATGGCAGTTTTCAGGAGCTAAAGTCGCCCTAAAAATAAGGTGTCAATTAAATCTGTCATCTCGGGCTCTTCTGATGTGTACTCAATAGCCTTTTCCATATAGGCATAGACTTGCTCTTTACTTCCTTGATTACCCATATATAGAGAGGCAATAGCCTCACCTTTCTCTACTTCATCACCGGATCTTTTATGAAATCTAATACCAGCATCAGGATCTACATCTTGCTCCGCAAAAGTCCTTCCAGCGCCCGTATGTAATGCAGCGAGCCCAATGTTCTCTGCGTCGATCCTATCAATATATCCAGATTTACTTGCGAGGTATTGGTGGCTTGGAGTGGGACTGCCAGCTACAAATTCATCTAGCCTTCCGCCCTGCGCCTCGACCATCGATTTGAAAACAGTCCAAGCCGTTCCATCGTCAAGTTTTTCGTTTGCCAATACCCTGGCTTTTTTCAAGTCTGGGACCAATCCGCCATTGACGATCATCATCGCTGTCAACTCAATTACGAGGACACGCAGATCGTCTATATGACTTGAATCGATTGATGGATCTAACAATTCAATGGATTCTTCAATCTCAACACGATTTCCTGCAGTCCAACCAAGTGGCTCATCCATGTTGGTGAGTAGAGCGGAGGTCTTTAATCCCAGAGCATTACCAACCTGTACCAGGCTGCCAGCGAGAGCTTTTGCTTTTACAAAACTTTTCATAAAGGAGCCTGAACCAACCTTCACATCTAGGACTAATGCATCAAGACCTGCAGCCAGCTTCTTACTAAGAATAGATGAGGTGATCAAGGGAATAGACTCTACCGTAGCCGTGACATCTCGTAGGGCATACATTCTCTTATCCGCTGGTGCGATCCCTTCTGTCTGACCCATCATGAAATTCCCAATTTCTTTCAACTGGGACTCAAGAATTTCAGGAGCCAGTCGAGTTTGAAAACCTGGAATTGACTCGAGCTTGTCGAGCGTCCCGCCTGTATGACCAAGACCCCTTCCAGAAATCATTGGTACTTTTAAGCCTGTGGCTGCAGCTAATGGCGCCAAGGGTATCGAGACCTTATCACCAACGCCTCCTGTAGAATGCTTGTCAACTACCGATCCGAATGTCTCCGACCAAGAAAAGATATCACCAGATTCGAGCATCGACTTAGTTAACTGAACCGTCTCTTCTCGATTCATATCATTTATCCTGACTGCCATTAAAAAGGCAGTCATCTGATAATCCTTGACAGTCCCATCAAGGAAAGATGTAATAAACCACTGGATTTCTTCTGGAGACAGCGACAAGCCATCTCGCTTCTTTGCTATGATTGAGACAGAATTTAAAATGACGAGTAAAAGGTTATGGTTTTACAGAACTCAGCCTAAAGGCAAGTCAAGCTATGGGCACGAACATTAAATTATGATGATCCGGGTACAGTAGCTCGAAAATGAGATTCTGTTTCCATTTTTTCAGTATATTACTAGGCTAACAGCAAACTGCAAAATCAATGAAAAAGGATATACATCCTAAATACAAGCCGCTAGAAGTTACTTTGGCCGATGGGTCGAAGGTTCAAATGAAATCGACTCTGTCGAGTGATTCATTTACTTCCGATGTTGATTCCTCAAACCACCCATTCTATACAGGAAAACGACAGTTTGTCGATACTGCGGGACGAGTTGAGAAATTCCAACGCAAGTACGGAAAGCGAGGAGGAGCAACTGCCGAGCCTGAAGCTGAAAAAGCTGAGGCCGAGGCTTAGAAAAGCTTCCAATACAAATTTAAGCTCTGATCTTTTCGATCGGGGCTTTTTTTGTGCCCTTTATTTTCTGCAGACCTGAATTGTCTAGGCCAAGTCACTAGCTCGCTTGAAACTTTCGAATTTTTCGTCATTCATTTCCAAGTCCCAAATGGTCGAGATTACGAAGTACCAGTTCATGACAAAGAGATCCCATCCATCAAAAATCTTAGCACCCGCGTTCTCTGCTTGCTTCATGAAGAGTCTCGGACCTCTGTAATTCAGTTCCCAGGCGATAGAATCAGATGGAAATCTGACCTTATTAGTCAATGGAGATCCAGGTATATCTTTGCCCATGCCCGTTGCATTTACAATCATCGAAAAAGGCGATGCCTGTTGGACAATAATATCGTTGTCCTCTGCTTTCTCAGTTTGACTACAGTGGACTTTAGAGGAGAGTCCAATGGATGAAGCCACCTTCGACAAATGGTCCAGGCGAGACTGATTCTTGTCAATAACCTCTATTTTGGCCGGCGTTCGACGTCCTGAAATGTATTGCGAGAGCAGGAGTGCTACGCTGGCTCCGCCGCATCCGAGCAAAATCAATTCTGCTTGAGAATGATCTTCCCAATAAGATTCTCCAATCATTCTCCTCATTACTCGATTTGCACAAGCCGCATCTGGTGCATGAGCGAAGAGTTTGTCATTTCGCTTGTAAATGCAAGAGACCTCTGAACAAGTTTTTGAGTCCTCCGAAAGTCTGTCAAATAGATCTACTGAAGATGAGAGCAGATTCAGTTTGTGCGAAGTAACGAGGGCGCCACGTACGCTAGGGTCAGATTTT
The DNA here is from genome assembly GCA_965250215.1 of Rhodothermales bacterium. Classification (GTDB taxonomy): domain Bacteria; phylum Bacteroidota; class Rhodothermia; order Rhodothermales; family DATKEJ01; genus CBDFNN01. The sequence goes on from CBDFNN010000004.1 coordinate 3,525,544, forward strand.
ATTTTAGCGAGCTCTCTTCTATAAATCGCAGGATCAGCATCTAGATCGATGTCGACTCCGATTATTTTTGCTCCTGTAATCCCCAAGGCCTCGGCCCATCTGGGAAAGAGTTTAAGAGCCGAAGAACCAGCCGTGTTGACACCAATGAAGTGCATAATTCCACGACTTGAATTATTTACAGATTCGCTGTTCATAGATAGTAATTTAGGAGAACAGTATTGCCTGTTCTCCGCCAACAATTAGATTGCATTTGCATTGAGCATGCCGACAATGAATGTCTCATTGATAAGCAATATGAGAGAGCTAGATTTGGTTTTAATCCGGAACCTGACTTTGCCTTCGATCGAATGCTGAAGGGCCTCCGGCCGTATTCAGAATAATGACTCGATCGTTGTTGGATCCTGAGTACTTCACGATGCCGTCTAAGCTGAGGTCAGCATCTAAATATCCTGGAGTAGTATCAAAAACGGTCGGTCCACCGGCACTTGACAGGACAAGGACTCTATCGTTATTTCCACCGGTGAAAATGACTTGCCCATCCGCCGAGGCATCACCTGGCCACAAGGCAAACACCGATCCAATCTGGGTCATTGGGACGCCCGTCCCAGCATAAGCTGCACCAAGGCTGCTAGTCACATCCAAATCGACCACTAGATCCGAAGTGAAATTGAAAGCATTGGCCGACATTACAGACAGGTGATTCCTATGACCCAACACGACATAGTATTCTCCGTCTGCTACTCCTCCGAGGCCCAACTCCGGCGATCCATTTGTGTCAATAATTTGACCATCCGATCGCAAAAGATAGGCGGCGGCATAAACTGTTGATGCTGAACCGAGACCAGATCTAAGTTCTAAGCGGACCCAGTCAACGACGTCCGTCATGTTTTGCAAAAGGACCGAATCGATAGACTTGGAGGGTAGATCCGAATAAGGTTGGCTGCTTGGGATATAGTTGGCGGCTTGCAAGTCTGTCCGCATAGAGTTCGTATTCCAGGCACCACCTAAAATCATTTTTGCGGTCAGTCTGATTTTCTGAAGTTCGCGGGCGCTTGAACTTGGTCCCGCGTCTGTTGGAAGGTAGTTCGGATCTTGAGTAAGTATGACCCGATCCACATTAGTCCCATCTTCTCGCATCCAAAGGTTGAGGGTATGAATCCCAGGACTTGAGATGTCGATCGTTGCTCGAGATCCGTCGTCAATTGTACTGGCCCAAGTCCAGGAGCCATAGGCAGCCGAACCCAGACCTATATCCTGAAGCGAGGCATCTTCTGCTCCGTTCAAACCAAAGTGAACCGAGTTATTCGTTCCATCATCAGCCCATCCCCTGTATATCACGTAGTAAACCCCAGGGCTATTGATTCGCATTTGATACTGCAGCTCGGAAACTGTCCCAGCGTAACCTGTCGTAACCTTGGTCCCATCATCCGGCACCGTTAGCATATAGGAAAGGCCAGAAAATCCTAGGTTCATAGTATTCGATACCCATGAGTCCGTATCACGAGCGATGTTGGATTGAAAGTCTTCGGCTTCGAAGACTAGTTGACCTCCAGACTCAACGAAGGCGCCATCGCCAACTTCTCCAATACAAAATATTGATACAGCAGAAGTGGAAATCTGGCCTGCCGAATTTTCAGCGACTATTTGTAGTTCATAAAGACCGTCTGGATAGTTGACCAAATCAAAATCATAAAGATCGGGGTTAATTGGATCCTGAATCAAAGACCCAACATTCAAGGCATCGATCAGTAATTCCGCGCGAGTCAAGTTGGGAATCGATTCGATTATTGCTGTAACGGTGGTGTTGCCGCCGGACTCGATTCCTGTAGTGTTAGCTGGCGAAAGAAGCCGAGCATCGATTCGAACTCCAGAGTTTGCAACTCCGGGAGATCCGCCATTCGTCAGAGAAGCCTCCCAACTAGACGCAAGAGTGTTGTCTAAGATTGGGTCCTTGAGTTCTAGGCTTGCTCCAAGTCCGTCAGCCTCTTCTGGCCATGGCAGGGCATCGTCATAGACAACGGTGTCAATCAGGCAACCACTAGGGCTGTAGATTCTCACCCCATCTCCGGTACCGTCCAAACCCCACGAGAATTCTGCAGACTTGTTGGTGATAGAATGAACCGAAGAGAAAAGAGCATCATTTTGAACGAGTACATGATGTCCTTTAGACACAATACTTGCATTGGGAAGCACCATCCAATTCTCGTCCTGGGAGTCTTTGAAAACCCATCCGTCGAGATTCACGGGATTAGCATTCGGATTGTAGAGCTCGATCCAATCTCCTGTAATTGGTCCATCTATGTCATTGTCGTTGTAATTGATCTCGTTAATCACGAGATCTGGAACGTTATCACAAGGATTCAATTCTCTGACAAAAATCACTAGAGTGTCCGAGACCCCCCGTGCTTGGAAGCTGTCCCATGCCTTTGCTACTAACTTGTAGTCTCCCGGAGGTGTCTGCCACGAAAAAGAGTATGGGCTGCTTTCGTCGGTGCCAATGGAAAGAGACCCGGTTTGAACTCGAACAGAGTCAACACTGTCGTTGACATCGCTCGCAGCGACTAGAATATTGATAGTGTCTCCAGGATCGAAGCGCTGATTCTGACTTGGAGATGTGAACAGAACCACAGGAGGAACATTGACGACATTCTCCGCACCTGGTGTTCCATGTGTGTCTCGAGATGGTAGCCAATCCGATGGGGAAGAATTGTTGGTACCTTGAGTCGGATCTAAAGACAAACTTGGCCCATTTCCGTCAGGTAAGCTGAACCAAGGAGAGCTGTCTCCATAAGTCAAACTATCGATCACGGTGCCAGCGAAATCTTGCAAAACGATCTGCTCACCGCTGTTAGAAAGTTTATCGGAGTAGGTACCATTCGGAGCAAAGCCGTACCTGTTTTCGAACTCGACTTCGTTTTCAGCCAAGACAAAGAACCCACCAGCCGAAATGGTTGAATTCGAGACAAAGCTATAGTTAATTCCTCCGGAGAAGCTCAAGTCTTGAGCTTGGATAGCGTTGCTACCCACATTTTTTAGTTCAATAAATTCAAACTCGTCACCATCCACGAATCCAGGAAGACCGACGCTACCTTCGTCCAAGGGGTGATAGTGTATTTCATTGATCACAAGATCCGTGAGATTTTGCGGAGCATAGAATGTAGCACTCTGCATAGCCGACCAAGTAGCGTTGTCCAGGCGTACCCGTGCATTGACAGTTACGGTCCCTGATATCGGGACGTTTTCCGTGTCACCACCATTGGTCCCGTCAATGGACCCTCCAGACCCCCTAGGATCCGAACCATCCAAGGTATAAATGATAGCTCCTGAGTTCCCATTTGGACTATTCGACATAGCCAATTGGAATCCTGCCGGAACAGCTCCACCAAGCTGTGAAAAGCTAGGTGGATTCATCGCGTTGATTACTAGGACGCCGTTTCGGACATCGTCGAATGCATTTTCGAAATCAGCGACAACATTTGGAAGAAGGTTTCTCGTTGCATTGATATTGCCCACCCATTCGGCGTGATTTTCTGTTGGCGATTTAGTGTCTCCCCACCGTGCTTGCTCCGCCTTGATGGCTTCGCTAATCCTATTTGTGTGAGCATCCCAACGAGCAATTGAGGAGTCAGCCTCAAGGCCACCACCATTGTACATGAGCTGATAGGCTCGATCTTGAAATAGCATCCTGAAGTCGGCATTCTTCGTCATCGCCCTCCAGAGTCTTGCAGGAAGGGTATTGTATCCCTGACTCGATGAGTTGTAGAGGGGAGACGGGTACCAGGGTCCCCCATCCTGCCAGGTCAGTTCTGAATCCCAAGCTACAAATCTACCAGGTTCTCGAGGAGTTGCGCGGGAGACAAAAAACCAGTTTCGAATAGGCCAGTCCCCAACTCGATGGTAACCAGCAATAATGATATAGGACGCAAATTCAAATGCATCTACATATTGCTGAGCTTGCTGGTAGGTAGCTGAGTTGGCGAAGTTGTCTGAGCTCGATTCAAGTAGCGAGATCAATTCATCATACTGAGCTCTTGGTCCATCGATTTCATCAAGTCCCACATCGTCACCATCGTTGTTTCTTTTAACGACCATGTAGTCTTCTTCCTGACCACCGAAATAGTCTGCTGCGAAAGTCTGGTCTACTCTTTCTGCAATGCCATAGACACCCCAATACATTTTATTGATGAAGAGCTGTACATAGTCGTGATGCACGCCATATCCGCTGATCGCAATCTGGGCATCTCTAAGAACACCATCACGTGTCAGGGTGGCGAGGTTTTGCGCACCAAATCCTGTATAGGTATCCAACATTCCAGAACGAAGCATCAACTTATCAAACTTCGTTGCTCTGCCTGTCCTGTTTAGAGGAGCGTCCTTGAAAATATCGAAGTCTAGTTTTCCTGGACCGTACTTTTTCTTGAATTCTACCGTGATACCGCGCTTCCTATTCCTATCGGCGGCGTGGCTCCTTCCTTGAACGCCTCCATCGACTTGGAAGCCCTGACTCCCATCTGGATAAATTAGCTCAATTGATGTCTCCTTTTCGTAGGGATCGTTGTTGTCCTTTCCTCCGTTATTGTACCAACCACTTTGGCCAAATATGGAATCGACAGGAAGATTGAGCGACATTATTGGAAGGTCTTTTATCGAATCCTCTATAATCGAAGCTCCTCCCCAATTTCCGAGATTGGTGTCCATCCAGTAGTCGGCTGAAATATCTCCAATTCCATTGGTCACGCTTTGCCAAGTGCCAGGATATCCAGAGGGTGTGCTTGTCAGTCCCACAACATCGTCAAGGAATAGATAAGAGTGAGTCACTACCTTTGAGCTTCCATTTGCGTTGTATCCAATGGCTCGAACAACCGTTGTTTGACTAATATTAATGGCACCCGTGTAGATGATTCCAATTGACGAACTCGGCTTGCTACTGTCGAGGGTATAGCGAACCATCGTCCCACTTTCAGGCAATATCTGGAGATTGAATTGTGCAGAAAAAAGACCACGTTCAATTGAGAATGAGGGGGCCGGAATTCCGACAGAGGGATCGCCTGCACCATTTAGAGACCCAGGGCTGGGGCTTGAGAAGTACACTCCTGGTGGGTCTACATTGTTGTTTGGAAGCCCAAATGAAATATCTTCAAATTGGCTTGGATAATTCGGTGTCCACTCAAACTCCAATGTTTCGTCCGGGCGAAATATGCCGAGATATTCTCCATCTTGAGAAAGACCAAAATTGGTGTGGAGATTCTGACCGGAGACTCTCTTGTCTTTGCCGGAAGCCCAAACGATAAGAAAACTGTTTGATGCCAGAACCTCGCTTGGGAAGGTCCACTTGTTGGTGTTTGTCTCATCGTCTGACAAATGCCAACCAGTCAAATCAATCGCTGAAGCGGAGGTGTTTCGTATCTCTATCCAATCAGAAAAGGCACCATCCTCGTCAACGAGAGTCGTGGAATTGTCCGCCATGAACTCGCTGATGACAAGGGTTTGCGCTTTCGCCAAATAGGGGAAGCAAAGGGCAATAATCAGAACAAAGTAAAAACGAATTATCACGCTTTAAAGGGCTAATAGTTGATCAAAACGGGATCAAACAAGAAGGAATCTAAGATCGAGTTTTTCTACCTAGAATCTCAAATCAATCCTCCAACTCAACTCGAGAAGTTGATTTTCAGAAATAGTAATGTTCGAGCAACTAATTAGGTACCTGGGTCAATCTTGAATCAAAAGCTGTAGGTCCGCCAGCTGAACTTAGAATGTCGACACGGTCGTTGTTTGCACCAGTGTACTTGATTACTCCATCCATATTGACATCTTCCGCCTGATATCCTGTTGTCGAATCAAAAGGCCCAGGACCACCCGCCATCGTCAGAACAAGAGCGCGATCATTACTTGCGCCAGTATACTTGACTTGACCATCGCTGTTAACATCGCCCTGCCAAAGACCAAAGACACCATTTCCTAGGTCTCTCATCGGTGCCGAATTTACTTGATAAGCCGCTGTTAGGGATGCACTGAAATCAAGAATTGTAGCATTGTCGAAGGTGAGAGTCAGGGCACTAGCTGACATCACGGATAGATGGTTTCTGTGGCCAATAACGACATAGTAGTCCCCGTCAGATATTCCGCCAAATCCAAGCGTTGTCCCTCCAGTAGTATTAACAAGAGTTCCATCCTTCTTAATCAAGAAGGCCTCAGCTCCAAGCGCCGTATTTGCTGCCGTACCTGTCCGAAACTCTACCCATACCCAATCTACGACATCTGGATTGTTGTCAAAGAATGTTGGTGAAACTGACTTGGCTGGTAGACTCGAGTAGGGTTGAGAATCCGGGATTAAGTCTGATGAATTAAGACTGGTTTGCATTTCTGACCCCGTCCACGCACCAGACAGAACAAGCTTCGCATTGAGTTGAATTTTCTGAATCTGCCTTAAACTCTCTTCCGGTCCTTCGCCCGTAAGAGTCAAGGACACATCAGTTGTCAAAACCACTCGATCGACATTCGTACCATCTTCTCGCATCCAAAGATTGATCGTGTGTATTCCGGGGGTACTTATCGTAAATCTGGCTCTCGTCAAATCATCGATAGTATTTCCCCACCACCAACTTCCATAGTTAGACGAACCCAATCCGACATCAACTAGTGTAGTCGTTTCTTGTCCATCAATGCCAAAGTGCACCGAGTTATTATTCCCACTATCGGCCCAACCGCGATAGAGGAGGTAGTAGGTTCCGGTCGTCGTAAAGTCGACTAGGTATTGAAGCTCTGAGACGGTGGTTGCATATCCGGATGTGACTTTGGAGCCATCGTCTGGAGCTGTCACCATATAGCTGCTGCCCACAAAGCCGTCATTGACTGAGGAGGTCTCCCAAACATCCGTTCCTCTTTCGATATAATTATTGAAAGTCTCTGCCTCAAAAACGACCTGTCCACCAGACTCCACTAGAAGGCCTGTCCCTATGAATCCAATACAAATTACAGAAGCGTTAGATGTGTCGAATAAGCCGGAGGCGTTTGTTGCCTTCAATTCGATATTGAATACGCCATCAGGCAAACCTGACAAATCGTATGTATATAAAGTCGGATCACCTCCATCCTGCGTCATCTGCCCGACTACTATGCCATCAACTTTCACATCTACCGAGCTAACCTGTGGTCCTGAAATTACCCGAGCCGTTACGGACACAGTACTGCCGCTTGCTAGACCCACATTATTTGCGGGCGTTAAGAGATCTATCGTTATTTCTAGTCCGGAGTTGACCTCACCAGGAGTCCCACCATCAATTCCCGAAGCCTGCCAATTGGAAGCATCGTCATTATTCCCCGCCGGGTTAACGAGTTCTAATGTGGGCCCTTGTCCGTCTGCCTCGACAGGCCACGGCGCAATATCATCGTAGCTAACCTCGTCCACCAGACAACCACTCGGACTGTAAAGCCGGAGATAATCACCACTTCCATCTAAACCAAAACTGAAATCTCCGCTTTTATTGCTAATGCCATGGACAGTCGAAAACTGGAGGTCTGACGCAACAAGTACATGATATCCATATGCTGGAATTGATACTGACCCAGGTACTACATAGTAGTTCTCGTCTTTGGCGTCCTTGAAAGTCCATCCGGAGAGCACTATTTCATTGGTATTTGGATTATATATCTCGATCCAATCTCCTGCTAGTGGGCCGTTGACATTGTCATCGTTATAATTGATTTCATTAATAACTAGGTTGTCAACTCCGCTACAGGCATTGGCTGTTGCAATAATTATATGGACCAAGTCAGATTCTCCTCTGGCACCATAAGTGTCCCAAGCTTTGGCCTGAATATAATATTCCCCGGGAGGTGGAGTCCAAGAAACGGCGTAGGGATCAGTCTCATCGGTCCCTATATCGAGAGTCCCTGTATCTACTCGAACAGAGTCTATTGTGTCGTTGGCATCGCTAGCGCTTGCGGATATAGAAAACAATTGGCCAGGATCGTATCTCTGCCCATTGCTTGGAGAGGTAATAGAAACAATAGGTTCAAAGTTAACGACATTTTCAGCCAGCGGGCTACCGTGTGTCGCCGTAGAGCTATACCAATTGGTTGGACCAGTATTGTTAACGCCAGCAGAGGGGATTAAGCTCAAACTTGGTCCTTCACCGTCGGGCTCATCTACCCAAAGCCCTGAATCACCATAGCTCAAACTGTCTAATACAACTCCAGCAAAATCGCTTAGGATCAATCGTTCGCCTGTGTTAGCTAGTTTTTCGGTGAACTGACCAGTAGGCGAGAATCCATATCTAGTCTGAAAGGCGACTGCATTTTCAGCCAGAACGACGAAGCCTCCAGCAGTGATTGTTGACCCGGCCGGAAACGTGAATTCTATTCCTTCCGTGAAGGCTACACCTTGCAGCTGAAGAGTCGATCCAGAAGTATTTTTGATTTCGACAAATTCGAATTCATCTCCATCCACAAAATCAGGCAATCCGATGGTACCGGCATCAGTTGGGTGGTAGTGAATCTCATTGATGACGAGTTCGTCCAGCATCTGAGGAGCAAAAAAGGTAGCTGTCTGGAGTGCAGACCAAGTTGTCACGCCACTTGCCACTCGTCTGATACGAGCGTTAACGGTCACAGTCCCAGAAATGATAATGTTCTGACTGTCTCCTCCATTTGTGCCCTGAATACCTCCTCCTACTGCCCTAGGATCAGAGTCATCAATCGTATAGTAAATGGTACCTTGATTACTATTGGGAGTATTGTTTATGGTCAGCTGGAATCCGGCTCCAACAGCACCCTCATACTGATTGTAGGTCGTCCCTCCACTTGTAAACAAAGGCGGATTATTGGATGGATAAATTCCATTTGGATGATCTGAGTGTGTGTAGGCTCGCATATATCCGATAATATCGTCGGGTCGATCATCGAACCAGCCAGAAGAACCAAAAATATTTGCTTTCCAAGCGTTCCACTCGGGAATGCTATTTCCGTCCCCCCATCTTGCCGCTTCTGTTCTTAGCGAATTGCCTATTTGAGATTCGATGGTGCTCCAAGTAGCTTTTGATACTTCTGGAGACAAAGCACCTCCATTATAAAGATGCTTATAGGTTCTATCGGCCACGATGACCCTGAATTCAGGGTCTTCTAAAAGACTTTCGTATACACCTCGCACCGATCCATTTCCCTTTGACCATGGAATATTATTTACGCTTGAGCTATTGGATGAATACCAGGTGCGATCGGCGTCCCATGAAAAAAACCTCCACGGCTCGTTGTTAGCTCTTTTCCTGCCCATCATGAAGTCGTCAAAACCGCCATTCTGATTAGAGCCGCCATGGTAGTTTAATACTACATAGTCGATCAGATTCACTGGATCGATGTAATTCAGAACTGCAGCATTTAGAACGCCACCTTGCGCGGCCGAAACGGTATTCTGCCACGTGGTGACGTCTCCGCAATCGCCCAAAGTTTCTGCAGTCCTATTGTGTGCGTCATAGTCGCACTTGTCGCCTCCAAAATAATTGGCGAAATGATGCGCGGTCCCTCGCTCGTGCAGGTGGAATTGGCCGAAATAGTCGCCATTTATTAATAGATGAGCAAAGCGGCCATGCGTGGCAGGTTGACCCATCCTGAGCTGAGTATCATTCATCCAGCGGTTCCGGGTATAGAGGCCTCTAACTCCTGCACTGGGCACATAAAAACCATCGTCTGAACCACCCCTAATATTTATTTGATCGAATTGAGTAACAGGTTCAATTCCATTTCCTGAGCCGACGTTATAGTCGTCGAACATGGGATAGTCTAGCTTGCTCGGTCCATATTCGGACTTGAAGAACATTCTATAGCTCTTCTTTACCAACTGAAAGTTTGAATTTCCTACCTCAGCGACTCCCATATCAACTTGCAGGGAAGGAGCGGCGTCTGGAAAAATCATTTCCATTGATGCTACACGATCAGTAGATCCAATTAACGAGTCGGGTGTAGCTTGTCCCGTTGAGATGGAAAGAATTGGGAGATCGATAAAGCTCTGATTAATCTCACTTAAAAAGTTGGAGACCAGCGTTTGATCTAGGCTATTCTGAGTAATGATGTCACTGACAAATGCATAAGTGTGGGTCTCGATTTTGGAGTCACGAAAACCTGGTCCAAATGCAATGGCTCGAATATTCGAGGTTTCGGAAATTGAGATTGCACCAGTATAAAGGGTGCCATTCATCTGATCGGGAGGCGACCCATCCGTCGTAAACATTACACTCAGGCCATCCGGTGAAGAAATGGCCAGATTAAAAGTCGACGTAAAGTATCCCCTTTCAATACTAAATATTGGAGTCTGAGCTTTGTAGTTGGATTCACCACTGCCATTTGCCGCATCTGGCGTTGGGGTATCAAAATAAACGCCAGGGAGAACTCCCGAGTCATTGGCCGTACCCCATGAAACATCCCCAAACTGAATTGGGAAGGTGTCGTACTCATGCTCCAAAATTTGACCCGGTCGAAATAAGCCAAGGTATTCTCCGGAAGAAGTAAGCTGAAAATTTGTGTGCAGAATCTGGCCCGCAACCCGTCGATCCTTATTTGAGGCGAATACCATAAGGTAATCTCCTGCAGCAATGGAAACAGATGGAAAGGTCCAGAGATCAGGACTAGTTGGATCATCGGAAAGGTGCCATCCGGAGAGATTGACGCTCGATCCGCTGACGTTCTTTATTTCAATCCAATCCTCGAATTCTCCGTCTTCGTCAGCGAAGATCGACTGATTTGACGCTAAGATCTCATTTATTATAAGATCTTGCGCAATTAATCCTCCGAAGGAAAAAAGTAGAGAAACGGCTAAAACTACTAGTGAGCTCAGCTTTCGAAAAAGTGACATTCCCTGATTCGTATCTGTAAAAGTAATATTTCTCCTCTAGCGATGATCTATAAAAGTCTAGGCGATGCAGATTGAGAGATAGAGCATCTCCTTACCTTTTATGCTCCAAAGAAATGACTCTCGGAGCTATATACCTCTCTTAGACTGCCTGTTCTCCTTATATGTAGGCAATAATAGTGCCTAGGATTGTAGCAGTCTTAGATCACCTCGAATGAGACAGTAGCCAGGTATAAAATTTACCACATCACGTCAACTCTTTTCTGGATCGTATATATACCATACCCTATTTGAACAAGAAGCCCCACTTGACAAAGCTCTCGCAGTCTAGCTTGAAGACCCCGTGCACTTTCTAGACATTTCAGCCCAATATCAACGTTGTCAAAATCCCTATACTCCCGTTATCTATCAGACCAAATTGACATGAGATTATTTAGAAAAACTATTGCAATACTTGTGATTTTGACTCCAGGCTTATTGTGGGGTCAAAATTCCGTTTCGCCTCTTCATGAGTTTTCACTTTTGGATCTCTCCGAATTCCAAGAGCCCAGCAAGAATTGGTCGATCCAAAGCTCCGCTAGCTCTCTTCCAAAAAAAGGCGCAGACCTTTTGGTTAAGAAGGGAAACGGCGTCCTAGTAAATAGGCCGACCGACAAAGAGCGCTCCAACCTCATCACGAAAATGCTCCACGGTGACATCGATCTAGAGATTGAGATTCTCGTGCCTCCCGGCTCAAACTCTGGGATCTATTTTCAAGGTCGCTACGAAGTTCAGATTTTCGACAGCTGGATGAAGCGTAATCCGAATTTTGGTGACATGGGTGGCATCTATCAGCGTTGGGATGATTCGAGGCCGGATGGAGCGCAGGGCTTCGAAGGCGCAGCGCCTTTTATGAACGTCGCTAAAGCTCCAGGCCTTTGGCAAAAACTTCGGGTCGAATTCCGCGCACCGAGATTTGACGACCAAGGCAAAAAGTTGTCCAATGCGCTGTTCAAAAGTGTAATCCTAAATGGAGTCGAGGTGCAGTCAAACATTGAAATTTCCGGACCAACAAGGGCGGCAGCATTTGACGAGGAACAAGCGCTTGCACCCATCATGATTCAAGGTGATCATGGTCCGGTGGCCTTCCGGAATATTCGCTACAAGAAGTATTCAGGTAAAAAGGCGTCTCTGGAAAATGTAGAATTTGCCTTTGCAGATGGAGTGTTCGATGACTACTCGATTCTTGATTCTCCAGAGAAGACTACAACTGGCTCGACATTTCTTTTAAAAAGTGAAGTCGGTCAGGATAGACACGAGTATGTCGCAGTCTACTCCGGCAATCTTCTGGTTCCGGAAAATGGAGACTACACATTCGAAGTGGATGTGAGCTGGTTCACGGGCGATCCTCATTATGACGGCAAGGATATCGGCGACGTCAAACTTTCGATCGGAGGGGAAGACGCTTTCCTAATACATCACGGTCCAAATTCGAATAAGCATGAATCTATTAATCTAAGCGCCGGGTCTCATTCGCTTGAATTGCGAACTCGAAAGATGCGTCGCAGCATAAAAGGGCAAGTATTGATTTCCTTGGAAGGACCTGGAATCGAGAGGCAGATATTGAACGATCCAAACTCTGTTGGTCCAGGAAACCCGAAGCCTAAATTGATATTGTCGGATCGATCAAAGGCGATCGTTCAGCATGGATTCATGAAGTACGCGAACGAAAAGAAAACACATTGTTTGGCAGTAGGCAGCACACAAGGCGTAAACTTTTCGGTCGACTTGAATAACGGGGCCTTGATGCACATTTGGAATGGAGATTTTCTTGATGCTGGTCCGATGTGGCAAGGTCGTGGAAGTACTCAGCTTATGATTCCTCAAGGAAACGTGACGGAGCTTGACTACTCGGAGCTCTTGAAGAGCAAAGGAGAACTCAATCTCAATTACAAAGGATTTGAACTTAACGACGAGGGTGAACCTACGCTCTGGTACGACTCCTCAATTGGAGCGATCAGCCAGAAGTTTTCATTCCCGGAAGAGGGAGGAATCAGGCGCATGATAAAGGTAGAATCAAATAACGAAGGAAATATCACTCACAGCATTCCAATATCAACGGCGGAAAGAATCTCGGATCAATTTCTGAGAATCGATGACGGCTCCTATTATGTAAAATCAGGAAGTGGAGTAAAAACCCAGATCATGGATATGACACCTGGTTTAACCCTGACAGCCGGAAGTGGAGAGAGCTTCCAGTACGACATAATCTGGTAAAGGAGATGAAAAGAATAATTATTAGCTTAGTATTTCTCAGCCTCTTTTCGAGTTCAAGTTTTGGACAAGAATCAGTTGATTCTAAGCCACTACCAGTGAGCTCTGACTTCTACAAGATCTCAACAATCCCCGTTCCTGAGTCGATTGTTCTAGAAGTCGGTGGATTGGCATTCATGCCCGACGGGAAACTTGCTGCCTCTACAAGGAGAGGAGAAGTCTGGTTAATCAGTAATCCAGAAATGAAGGGGGGCAGCCTCCCTCGATTTAAGAAATTCGCATCGGGTCTGCATGAGGCCTTGGGCCTTAGCTACAGAAACAACTCCTTATACGTGACCCATCGGCCTGAAGTGATGAGGCTCCAAGACAAAGATGGAGACGGCTCCGCTGACGTCTATGAGTCGATCTATTCGTGGCCCCTTGATGGCAACTATCATAACTATTCCTACGGACCGGTATTCAGTCCTGAGGGCAACATGATGGTCCAACTAAATCTTGCGTGGGTTGGCTATGGTGCTAGCTTATCCAAGTGGCGAGGATGGACATTAGAGATAACACCAGAGGGAGAAATGACTCCGATCGCTACAGGCATGCGATCGCCATCGTCTCTGGGTTACAATATGGAGGGTGATCTATTTTACTCAGAGAATCAGGGAGACTGGGTTGGATCAGGATTCATAGCTCATGTAGAAAAGGGAGATTTTCTTGGGAATCCGGGCGGATTGAAATGGACCGGTGAGCCAGACTCGCCCCTTAGATTGAGACCGGAAGACGTACCTGATACCGGTGAGCCAAAACACGAAGTTGCGAAAAGAATTCCGGCATTGAAAACACCAGCAGTTTGGTTTCCGCATGGCTTGATGGGTATCTCGACCTCAGATATTTTACCGGACTCGACAGGCGGGCTATTCGGCCCATTTGCTGGTCAACTTTTTGTTGGGGACCAGGGCCATAGCAAGATCTTCCGGGTCGACCTGGAGAAAGTAGATGGTGTGTATCAAGGATCTGTTTTCCCTTTCCTCGAAGGCTTTAGGTCGGGAGTTTTGAGACTGGCATGGTCCAAGAGCGGAACTCTATTTGTTGGACAAACGAGCAGAGGTTGGGACGCAACTGGCAAAAACCCATTTGGACTTCAAAAAGTGAATTGGACAGGTAAGGTCCCCTTTGAAATTCAGCACATCAAAGCTAATTCTGACGGATTTACCCTTCATTTCACGAAAGCTGCAAACCAGAAATCGGCAGAAGACCCGTCATCTTATTCAATTGAGGGATTCACCTATCACTATCACAGCAAATACGGGAGCGATGTTATTATGGCAGAAACCGCCGCCGTCAGATCTGCAGATTTATCGGAAGATGGACTAAGCGTCCGTCTCTTCGTTGACAATCTTAGGGAAGGATATATTCACGAGATAAAGGCGGAGGGTCTTCGATCTGTAGATTCTAATCCGCTTTTGAACGATGTTGGCTACTACACTTTGAATCGAATTCCCCAAGGACCCAAAATCTCGATTGATCGCTACCGAGGGCAGGCAACTCCAAAAGAGACGAGCGTAGAGAGCTTCATCAACACACCCCTTGTCGGAAAAAGAATTATTGACGAGCCTAGTTCGTGGAAGGGGAAAGTCGACTTTCGATTAAGCTTGGGCACCGTTCCTGGTCTTCGATTTGACAAGGAAGAATTCACGGTTAAGGCCGGATCGAAAGTAAAACTAAGCTTTGATAACAATGACGATATGATGCACAACATTGTTATTGTCAATCCAGGCGGCGCGAACGATGCCGGAAAGGCAGCTTTGGAGTTAGGACTGAAAGGCCACGAAATGGGCTACGTCCCAGATTCTCCAAGCGTTCTCTTTCATAGCTCGCTTCTTGAACCGGAAAGCTCAGAGTCTATCTATTTCGTTGCCCCAACCGTCCCTGGCGACTACGAATTTGTCTGCACATTCCCTGGACATGCCTTCACGATGCGCGGGATCTTGAAAGTGGTCAAGTAAGCGTGGAGCCAAATTCGGAGATGATTCCGATCCTCCGAATGCGGGGAATATCTAAAGCCTTCCCTGGAGTAAGAGCATTGGACGATGTCAGCATCCAAGTTGGCTCAGGAGAAGTCCATGCGATCGTCGGTGAAAACGGAGCTGGCAAAAGTACCCTGATAAAAATACTGGGAGGAATTCACCAAGCTGACTCCGGTTTGATTGAGATTGATGGAGAGAGGGTCTTTTTCTCAGGACCCCTCGATTCAATCTCAAGTGGCATCGCAATCATTCACCAGGAGCTCAACCTCATCCCAGAGATGTCGGTTCGCGAGAATATGTTCTTGGGACGAGAAAAGTCAAAGCTTGGCTTTTTGAATAAAAAACAAGAAGATAAAGAGGCTAAGGAATTCTTTGACTCGCTGGGAATTGACATCAACCTAAGCGTTCCTTGCGGAAGTCTATCGGTCGGAATTCAGCAGCTGGTTGAAATTACAAAATCCCTTTCAATGGGGGCGAAGATTATTGTGATGGACGAACCGAGCGCTTCGTTATCTGAGCGAGAAGTCGATTTCCTCTTCAAAATGATTCAGGACCTTCGAGCCAGTGGCGTCGCGATAGTCTATATCAGCCACCGTCTCGACGAAATCTTTAAGATTGCTGATTCGATTACGGTTTTGAGAGATGGAAACATGGTTGGGTCCAGATCAAGCAAGGATTTTGATCGACAGTCGCTGGTTGAACTCATGGTCGGGAGAAGTCTTGAGCAAGAATTCCCGCCTAGAACGCAAGGAGAAATTGGAGAAATCAGATTGGAGCTGAAAAATCTTTCTCGCGAACCAAGGGTGAGGAATGTCTCTCTCCAACTCCGGGCCGGAGAAATACTTGGAATTACGGGACTCGTTGGGGCTGGAAGAACCGAACTTGCCAGACTTATATATGGTGCGGACAAAGCGAGATCTGGAAGCATCCATATTAATGGCAAAGAATCGAAGATAGATGGCCCGTTGGCAGCAATCGCGAATGGCATTTGTTTTCTCACCGAAGATCGAAAGCACCAAGGATTAATTCTCGGTCTGTCGTCTCGGGAAAATTTCGGAGTGGCCAATCTAGATCATTGGATCTCGGGCGGTTTCGTTTCCAAGAAGAAAGAGACTTCCGACTTCCTTTCCTTTGTTGAAGATTTAGACATTCGTCTTTCTGGTCCAGAGCAACTGGCGAAAAATCTCTCGGGTGGGAATCAACAAAAAGTATTGATCGCTCGGTGGCTTGAGTCGGATGCCGATATTATCATTTTCGACGAGCCCACTCGTGGGATCGATGTTGGAGCAAAGTTTGAGATATATCAACTGATTCAGAATTTGGCTTCTCAAGGAAAGGCCATTTTATTGATCTCTTCAGAACTCCCCGAGGTGATGGCCTTATGTGATCCAATAATGGTTATGCGTGAAGGCGAGATTGCTGGTATTATCAAAAACAGCGATGAGCTTAGACAAAATGATCTCCTCAATCTTGCCTTGGGTAAATCGAAACTAGAAATGCATAAAGAAGCGTCGACTAGTTGACAGAGTTCCTTAAGAACACCTCCAACACAAGCACAAAAACGACAGACTAAATGCCAGCAGCTTTCTACAGATTCCTTTCGGACTACGGAATGTTAGTTGTCCTAATTCTTCTATGCTGCTTCTATTCCATATCTACCTATCGACCTCAAAATCCTTCACCTGATCGAGCGGCTAAGGATTTGTTAGAAAGCGTAACGCTCGATTCATTTCAAGGGAAAACGGTTCTTATTGCCGGTAGAGATCATCCCGATGACAAGCGGATGACAGAACTACTTTCGAACCAACTCGAAGGAGCAAAAAACATTCGTCTGGTGAAGACCAATGGAAGTCCACAAGACGTTCGAAAAGCGATAGATGAGATTAAGATCAACGGAGACTTGGACCATGTTTTCACGAGCTTCGAATACGAATCGATCGTGGTCAACATGACTTCATCTATGGGATCGACCAGTATCCACGCACCTAGGCAATACTCCTGGCCTACCTTTTTGCTGGCAGAAAACATGAGGAATGTCGCCAATCAGATCGTCGTTATCGCGCTGATTGCTGTAGGCATGACGATGGTTATTATTACGGCTGGAATTGACCTATCTGTTGGCAGTCTTATTGCTCTCTCTGCTGTCGTCGCAGCCTGGCTCATCGGGCAATGGGGAGGCGCTGGGGCAGGCACAGGAATTCTTTGGGGCGCCAGCATTCTCGCCATTCTATCAGCGGGACTCGTTGGTCTTTTTTCTGCATTAACCATAACCAAATTTAATGTCCCTCCTTTTATTGCAACCCTGGCTATGATGTTGGTTGCCAGCGGTTTGGCCTATATCATTTCCGGCGGAGAGTCGATCTACGATATCCCAGACTCCTATGTTTGGCTCGGTCGTGGTGCGGATTTCCTTTCAATCCCCAACGCCGTCATCCTCATGGTTCTGGTGTACGCGGCGGCCTACGTCCTGATGACACACACGAAACTTGGCCGACACATATACGCCGTGGGTGGAAATCCTGAGGCGGCTCGCTTAGCTGGTATACGAGTGGATCGTGTTCTGCTTTTTGTCTACGTCATTTGCGGATTATTGGCAGGTCTCGGTGGTGTAATCCAAGCATCTCAGCTTAAGAGCGGCGCGCCAACTTATGGCCTTCTCTACGAGCTTTATGTAATCGCCGCGGTCGTCGTTGGTGGTACGAGCCTCTTGGGTGGGAAAGGCAAGATATTGGGTACATTGATAGGTGCTTTTATTATCGCTGTGATTCAGAACGGAATGAATTTAACTGGGGTCGAGAGTTATACGCAGAAGGTGGTTCTGGGAGTTGTCATTTTAGGAGCAGTCCTATTAGACATGCTCAAGAGTAAAAATTGGTGGCAAAATCGATTGGCCGGGTGATCGAAGTACTGCTTTCTTAGGAATCATTTTATCGCATACTGAAACGGAGGAAATTGCGAATCAGATCTGAAGTCGCGCTCGTTTCGTTTTTTGATTGAAGAACAGCTTGGTAATGTATAGTCGATTATTTAACCTAGAGCACACCAAGCCAAGCACCTATATGAAATCAATTCTCTGCCTAGCCTTATCCATTGCCATTATATCGTGTGGGTCTTCTTCCGAGACGTCAACTTTGGATGACCCTGGCGAAAATCCTCAGTGGATTAGTTTTCAGGGTGATAAGGGGCCCGGTAGCGATAGGCAGGTCGTTCTTGTAAGCGGAGATGAGGAGTATCGATCTGAGGAGGTCCTCCCACAGCTGGCCCGCATTCTCAGCGAAAGACACGGATTCAAGACAACTGTTCTCTTTGCACAGCGTCCTGACATGCCAGGTTTGATTGATCCCAATCACACCTCCAACATTCCAGGTCTGTCGGCTTTGGAAGATGCCGACTTGATGATACTCTTTACCCGATTTCGTGACCTGCCGGACGATCAAATGAGGCACATCGAAAACTACCTGATGGCCGGCAAGCCAGTGATGGCTCTCCGCACTGCAACCCATGCATTCCAGTATGGCGATGATTCTAATAGTCCGTTCAAGCACTGGAGCAATAGCTATAAAGATGAAACCTCACCATGGAATGGCGGATTCGGTCGGCTAGTACTCGGCGAGAAATGGTATACGCACCATGGCCATCACAAAAACCAAAGCACACGAGGCTTAATCGCCGCGGGCGCTGAAAACAGTCCACTGACGAGAGGGATAAAGGATGGCTCCATCTGGGGTCCGACCGATGTATATGGCGTCCGTCTTCCAATGCCGGACGGTGTCACGCCTATAGTTATGGGTCAAGTCATTGACAGAACTTCTGCCTTTGACGAGAGCGATCCCTTCTATGGCTTGAAAGAAAGCGACAAGAAAGTTGCAACAGTGAACGATGCGGCAAGAACGCCTTACAATCCCAATGATCCCATGATGCCGATCGCTTGGACCAAGCCCTATGAACTGCCACGAGGAAGCGAGGGCATGGCCTTCACCTCGACTATCGGGTCATCAACCGACTTTTCAAACGAAGGTGTGCGTCGGCTTTTAGTAAATGCCGTCTTCCACATGAGTGGCCTTACTGTTCCTCAGTTCGTGGATGTAGGCCTCGTTGGAGAATACAATCCCTCTCCGTATGCTTTTCAGGATGATCAGCATTGGATCGATCTAAACCTTAGAGTCTCTGACTTTTTGGTTAAGTAAGTCAAGCTGACACCGGCCCAAGTCTATCTGTAGCAATAGGAATACAAAAATGTTCGAATGAGATCAACGACCATCCCAGTCTTTGTTTTAGCTTTTGCCCTTTCCTTGCTCACAAGTCTCTCCTGTAAGACTCCAACGAGTGAGACAGAGCCAAAGATCATAGATCCTGATCCAATAGCTGTAGAAGAACCTAAGTATCTGCTGGACGAAAGTGCTCTAGCCGAATATGAAAGTGACATAGATCACGCTGCGCTGATCGCCAAGGAGACGAAGGAGTTCTACCACAAAGGTCGGACAATTTACCGAGAAGCTTGCTACAGCTGCCACGGCAACATTGAGCATGTTGGATCTATCCCGAATTCTCGGGCTTTTTGGAAAGAAGAATTCAAGGCCGGGGCAGATCCCTATTCGATGTACCAAACGCTGACACGTGGCTTTGGGCTGATGCCGCCTCAAGTCAGACTTTCTCCACAGGAGAAATACGATGTCATCAACTTCATCCGGGAAGAGTTTATCGAGGAAAACAATCCCGAACAATATGTTGAACTCACCGATAGCTATTTAGCAGGACTACCCAACGGCAGTTCACTAGGACCAAAGCCAGAGCCCTATGCACCGTGGAAGGAAGTCGACTATGGAGACTTCTTCATTCACACCTATGATTTATCCAACACGGACGACCCACCGCGCGGCATTTCCTATGACTGCTGCCCTATTCCTGATGAAGATTATCGAGACGTCAATTTCTCTTACAAGGGCATCGCAATGCGATTGGATGATGGGCCAGGTGGAGTTGCAAAAGGATCGGCCTTTGCTCTCTTTGACCATGACCTTCTGCGTTTTTCTGGATTCTGGACGGGCGAAGGATTCATCGACTGGCGTGACATTCTGCTGAATGACGAGCACAATGTTTTTCCAAGAACTGTCGGCGAGATCCAGGTTGAAAACCCAATCACTCCAGGTTGGGCAAATCCTGAGACGGGAAGTTTCGAAGATCCAAGACTCATAGCAGTTGACGGTCGGCCATTTGGTCCCCTGCCTAGGGAGTGGGCACACTACAAGGGACTCTATCATCATGGAGACAATGTGATCATCAAGTATTCCGTTGGAGATGCGGAGGTCTTGGAGCGCTATGATATACTAGAGACCAAGGAGCCAACGATACGCAGGGTCCTGAACGTTTCTTCTTCGTCGCATGATCTCACACTGAGAATCTCTCCTAGCTCTTTCTCGGCTTCTGTCGCCGCAGAAGGGACTGAGTTTCTTGTTGAAGATGGGTACCACGTCCTTAAAATTCCAGCCGGCCAAGAAGTGGAGGCCGTGATCGCCTTAAGCAAAATTGCTCCTTTTTCTCCTTTGTTGGGTTCAAGTATTCTTGCGCCAATTGACCTGACACCTTTTACGCAAGGCGGATCAACACGGGATTCAAGAAGCATTCAATCTCCCATCGTTCGAGGTGATGATGTCGACGCTTATTCTGTAGACGTTTTTACCATGCCTAAAGAAAACCCCTGGAACAGTAGGATGAGACCTACTGGGATCGACTTTCTAGAAGGCGGAGATATTGGAATCGTAAGCACAATCGATGGAGAAGTGTACAAGGTAGAGGGACTTTCGCAGGATGAGGGTTCCATCACTTGGACACGCATCGCGTCAGGTCTCTTTCAGCCCCTGGGAGTCAAGATCCAGAATGGTGACATCTATATCAGTTGCCGGGATCAGATCGTAATACTTCGAGATCTTAATGGCGACGGCGAAACTGATTTCTACGAGAGTTTCAATTCCGATCATCAAGTCACAGAGCATTTTCACGAATTTGCGATGGGATTGCAGACGGATGACGATGGCAACTTCTACTATGCGAAAAGCGGTCGGCATGCGAGGAAGTCCCTAGTACCTCAGCATGGCACGCTGATCAAAGTGAGCCCGGACGGCCAGCAGTCGGAAATTCTAGCAACAGGATTTCGCGCCGCCAATGGCGTCACCTTAAATCCTGATGGAAAATCCTTCATCGTTACTGATCAGGAAGGCTTCTGGAATCCAAAAAACCGAATCAACTGGGTTGAGCCTGGCGGGTTTTACGGCAACATGTGGGGCTATGGCGTTCCAAAAGATTCTTCCGACACGGCCATGATCCAACCACTTATGTGGATTGACAACAAATATGATCGATCCCCTTCCGAGCTTCTATGGGCCGAGTCGGATAGATGGGGACCTTTGAATGGAGCATTGCTGAATTTCTCTTATGGCTATGGAAAGATTTTTGCGGTCTTGCCACAAATGGATGGCAAGGTAAGACAGGGTGGAATGGTTGAAGTACCTGTTCCCCAGTTTCCAACAGGCATTATGCGTGGCAAGATCAATCCAAAAGACGGTCAGCTCTACGTCCTTGGTATGGCCGCTTGGGCGACCAATCAAATGATTCAAGTTGGCGGCATGTACCGCGTCCGCTACACCGGAAAGAACTTGCATCTCCCAGTAGAAATGAAAGCTTTGCATTCTGGAATGCAGCTTCGGTTTGCCTCGGACTTGGATCGAGATATCGCAGAGAACCCCGATAACTACGAAATCAATACTTGGGATTTGAAGCGATCTGCGGAATATGGATCGGACAGGTTCAATACCAAGACGCTTAGCGTCAAGGAGGTGTCCTTGGATAAGGACGGAAAAACGGTATTAGTCAGCATGCCAGATATAGAGCCAACTTGGGTCATGGAAATCATCTATAAGCTCAAGGGCTCGGATGGGAAGGCCTTTGAGGGAGTCGTGCAGAACACAATTTATGAGCTCGACCAATCAACGCGCTAAATATATCCTGGCAAGTTCCATCGAGCGGTCTGGATGAACCGTTCTTGCTACGAATATCCCAGTCCTAAGACTTCGACCTTGCCTCCTCTCTACTTTGCGTCTCCCGATCCAGATGTCGCCAAGCATATCGATTGGAGTATCCATGATCCTCGCCTAGAGCAGTCTTTGCGATCATCTCGCCGATCTCGGGCCCCATCTTGAAGCCGTGACCGCTACCTCCGGATCCAATAGTCAATCCTTGAATCGTCGGATGTCTGCTGATCCAAAAGTGGCCGTCAAGGGTATCGGTGTAACAGCATCGCCGGAAGTAGACTATCGGAGAGTTTTCCAGCGATGGGATTGCTCCGGATAGAAAATCGCGCAGAGATTCTTCATCCTGTGGAGTAATTGCGCCTTCGTCAACCCTTGGATCCATCACCAGTCCGACTCCATGATTTGCAATCTTGACGATTCCTTTTTCGGGATAAAGGGGAAAACCGTACCAGCCGCTGTTCGATATATCCGCGGAAAAGCAGGCGAATTTGGGTGGCGTGAAGAGCTCAGGATTAGCTGGATTTAGATGAAAGACAGGATGGCCAGTTGTGCGAAAATAGGGAGCGAGATCGGGCACCAATCGAGGAGTGTCTGTTCCAGCGCAAACGATAATTTGGTTGGCTGCGACTCGACTTCCATCTTCGAGGATGACACCCTGGAGTACTTCTCCGCTCCCTTCGATTTCAGCGACGCCCGTGTGATCACGGACGGTGACCCCTTTCGACTTTAGGCTCGATGTCAACAATTCTACAACTCGACCCGAGCGGACATATCCACCAATGCTGTGAAAAAAGCCATCGTTGAAATACTCGCTGTTGAATGCAGGGAAAGTCGAGATGAGCTTTTCTGGATCCAATTGCATTGGAGCGTATCCTCGTTTCAAAAGTTCTGCGAAACTGTCGGACTCGAAGGCCTGTCTTCCGCCGTCCATTGGCTCCGGTGCCAAAAGGATAAAGCCGACCTCGTGATAGATTTCCTCGCCGAGTTCCCTATTCCATTCGCGCCATTTTGGGATCGATCTAGCAGCCATGTCCATGTACTCTCTGTCCGATCCATATTCCATCCGGACGATTTTGCTAATATCGGTGCCGGCAGCCAATGGATCTGGGATGACGCCGTGATTCAAAACACATACAGCGTATCCTCTCTGGCGAAGCGAATGTGCCGTGCTCAGGCCAAAAATTCCCGCACCCACAATTATGAAATCGAAGGACTCTTTCATGTGCCTGGAGATCGATTGACAGATTTAGAGTGACAATTCAGGTTGACGACAGTTTACCGGGAGTCTAACCACATAAGAAATAATTCATAACACATCACCTACTCAAGGGATCAGGTCTAAGTTGAAACTTGACGACCTTACTAGTTTGACCTTTCCCACCCTCCATGTGAAAGGGAGCTCGCGTACTAATCGTCGACCACAGTCCCCGACCTTTCCAGCCGATCTCAGCGTCATCGATTCGTCCATCCATCCACTTCGTATAGAATCCCATCGGGTAGGGTACCCGAAGGACGATCCATTCTCCGTCCTTGAGAACAAGCAATCCTTCAGATCCATTTCCAGTGTTAATCGGAATGTTGTTTCCCAGGCCGAGCGTATTGAATTGATCCACCCAGGTGTAGTAGCTCGATTCGGCACTGCCTGATTCTTGGAGGCCTTTTAGCTGGGGCAATGGCTCCGTGTAGAAGCTCCATCCCTCCGGGCAATGCTGACCGGTTGCCTTTGGGCCATTCAATGGCTCCTTGCATTTTCGTCGGTCAAAACTGGCCATGTGTCCACTGGCCAATGCCACCCAGGCAACTGAATTTCTATCGATGTCCATACCTCTCGGGGAGTAGCCTTCGATAGGATTTCTGCTTTCATCGAGAGGTAGTTCATAATATTCTGCGAGTGCCGTTGTCGTTGGGTCAGAGCCAGGATCCAGACGGACGACGCCTCCGGGGTATCCTAAAGACGAACCCCAGATGCTGCCATCGGCTGAAGGTGCTACGGCATAGAGTCCGTTTCTGATGCGTTTGTCCTTACTGGGATCAACACTCTCATTCGGTTCGACGTAGTCGTCCCGTTTCCCGTTACCATTCGTGTCCAGGATGATCGGAGTCCATCCTTGGGATATTTCTTCATCCCCTGTTGCGTCGAATTTTTCTGTGTCCAGCCAACCTATTACCTGACCTCCTCCACTGGTCCACAGGGTGTTGTTTTCATCCTCGGCAAACATGAGATGATGGGTACTGAAGCAGGTGCTGATGTGAGTGAGTTCTTTGGATGCAGGATCGTAGACGGCGAGATGTCGACCTGCTCGCTCGACTGGAAAAGCCAAGGCAGATGGATGATCAGATCCTTCTTTGCAGAAGTCGGGATTTTCTCGGGGTCGAACGGTGGCCGTCATCCACACTCTGCCTTGGTCATCCAACATCGGATTGTGGACATTTGCCTTGCTGTCCCAAATCACTTCGTCACCGAAGTAGGTTGAGGGTTGTAGCATCTCTGGTCCAGATGCTGGTTGTGTTTCAGGATCTCGGACCGTTAGAGGGACTTGACTACTTTTGTGATTGCTGGGATCGAGGACGGGCAAGTAGTCCGCGCTGAGTTCAAGGGCACCATAGAGCAGGCCATTGGGATTAAGAGTAGGATTGCGGCGGTCCGTCGATACCACGTCATGTAGATAGGCAGTAGGGTCAGCCCAGTCCCACAATGTGATAACGACATTACGCTCAATCCCTTGTGGTCGTGGTGGTGTTTCGGGAATCTCTCCTGCTGCGATGCGATCCGTCCAATCGGCAAACATTTTCATGACCCGCTCATGGCCGAGATATCCTGCCGATCTCGTCATTTGTCCGCCGGCCTGACCTGATTGGAGGCGCCTCGACCACGCGTCTTTTGAGCTCGTAAAATTTCCTAGAGTCTCAGGGACTTTTCTTGTCCCGATGTTTCCTAGACCGTGGCAGGCCATACAATTGCCAGATTTGATTCGTCGAAGGAAATTTGCTTGCGTTGTGACCTCTGGATTCAGGCCATTTCCCTCTGGGCCAGTTCCAGGAAACTCACTTCTTGCGGGTGGCTCAAGGAGAGAGAACCAATATCCGCCGGGGTAGAATTCCGCGGCCTCTCTCGCATTACTCGCTTCGACAGCAAGGAGATCAAGTTGATTACCCGGTCGGGATTGGACCTTTGGTGAATCAATCAATCCATAGCCTCTAACCCAGACATCATAGTTGGCATCCGGTAATTCTGGAATGACATATCGCCCTTTATCGTCGGTGACGACAATCTTGATATAAGGTGTTGCTAGGTCATGCGTCTCGGCAATTACCCAGACTCCGGCCTCCGGGCCCTTGGGTCCCGTGACAATACCTTCGAGAAAGTCGGCGCTGTTTTTTTCTGTGCCCGATTGGCAGGAGGTCAGGTTAAGAAGGATAAGCGCTAGAATGGCGAGTTGCGACAGGCGACTTTTCCAGATAAATCTTGGAGCGTTCATATTGATGACCCTTGGTTTAGCATATCAAGATCGAGTGTCGCTAAATCACTTGCAACTAACTGAGACTTGGGCTGTGAGCTCGGGAGATCAGTTCAGCTAGTTTAGAGCGTCTGTTTTATACTCAGATGCTTTGAGGCCTCCCCATTTCGGTCGAGGATAGTCCCAACTTTACCCCTTATCCCGATTCAAAGAAAGCAGCTAATTCTCGCTGCCGAAATTAGAGCCCGAACGAAGGTGCGAATACCCAAGGTCATTCATATTGCAAGCGCTCGGAAACTGCAGGTTTATCAATTATGGACATTTCGGTCAAAAAGTTATTGACAAACGAGTCCAGAATGTCCTATACTTCCTCTATCAGATAAACAACCAACCGGAGGAGAAAATGTCCGTAGTATCCGCGACCCGTGAAATT
Source organism: Rhodothermales bacterium (assembly GCA_965250215.1). Taxonomy (GTDB): domain Bacteria; phylum Bacteroidota; class Rhodothermia; order Rhodothermales; family DATKEJ01; genus CBDFNN01. The sequence continues at coordinate 3,551,577 of CBDFNN010000004.1, forward strand.
CCAGCTGCTGTCTCAGTAGTATGGGCAACATTGACAGATTTTGGTGCAATCCACCGTTACAATGCTTCAGTCGACACCTCACCCATCAACGAGGGCACGCCATCGAGCGGCGTCGGCTCAGAGAGAACCTGCCATCTGTACGACGGCAACCACCTTCAAGAGCGAGTCGTTGAATCGAAGGAGGAAGAGAAGCTCAGCATCGACATCTTCGAAAGCAGCTTGCCACTGAAAAGCTCCAGTGGGACATTCACCCTTGAACCCACATCTGGCGGAGGCACACGAGTAACGGTTATCATGGAGTATGAGGTCAAATACGGCCCCATCGGCGTAGTTCTTGACCTTATGATGCTGAAACGGATGCTAGGGCCGGGCATGCATCAGCTACTCGCCGGGCTCGATCATCATATAAGAACTGGCGAGACGATTGGAAAAGGTTGGAAGCCTAGCGAGGCAGCTACTATTTCGAGCTGACAATGGCTAGACCCAAAGAGTTTGACAGAGAGCTTGCGCTCGAAAAGGCAATGGATCTGTTTTGGACCCATGGTTACGAGGCAAGCTCCATGAGCGATTTGCAACGTGGTATGGGCATCGGTCGCCAGAGCCTGTACGACACCTTTGGTGACAAAAAGCAAATCTTCCAGGAATCATTGGAGCACTATCTAGAAGGGATGGAGGAATACTCAGGATCTCTTTTGGGAGCAGAGGACGGTCTATCCGCAATCCGCGCATACTTTCATGCGCTCGTTCGTGACAAGACCAGTGGTACGGTCCGCCGAGCGTGCATGTTGTTCAACACCTGCGCTGAGCTTGCGCCCCACGACCCTGAGATACGGAAGCAAGTGCGAAAAGGTCTGATCTCACTCCAAAAGAAATTTGAATTGGCTCTAAGTCGAGCGCAAGAACAGCGAACGCTTTCTTTAACTGCTGACGTCCGCTCTCTTGCTATTTTTCTAACGACTCACGCGGGAGGCATTGTCCTCTTATCCAAAGGAGGCTCATCGAGAAAGGAACTCCGCGCTGCAAGCGATATCGCACTAGGGACACTGAGCTAGGGAGCTAACTGAACGAGAATATCTCTTGTCCGCCTAACTCGTTTTTTCAACATGTCTCGGAGCTATTTTAAAAGATTCATGGATCGAGTGGGGAAAAGCTGATCATCCAAGGATCCATATGAGAAGATAGACGAGGGGAAGGTCATCCATTCCTGCGCCGACAAGATGTCATGCGTAATGTCATAATGCCCAGCAAATTGGCCTTTGTAAGAAATCAAAAATATTCTATTCTATACACTTCCCATAGACTGGCAGAGAGCTCGTTCTGAGGCTAGAATTGGTTAATATTACAACCCGTGTCAAGACAGTATAAATCAAATCGTCAACTCGTCATCGGTGTTGACTTCGGAACCGACTCGGTTCGTTCTGTTCTAATCGATGCCAAGGATGGATCGGAACTTGCCTCGAAAGTTCATTATTTTAAAAGATGGGCTGAAGGCCTCTATTGCGATCCGCCTGCAAATCAGTTTCGTCAACATCCGCAAGACTATATCGATGGGTTGACCTCGACCATCTCTGAGATCGTAGTGATATCAGGCGCGGCGCCCGAGGATATAAAAGGAATTTGCGTCGATACAACTGGATCAACGCCGGTAGCAGTAGATGAGGCTGGCCTACCACTCGCCCTGCTCCCACGATTCGAGGACAATCCTAACGCCATGTTTGTCCTGTGGAAGGACCATACAGCGATAAAAGAGGCCGACGACTTGAAGGTTCATGCTACAAAGTACAAACCGAACTATCTCCAATTTGTTGGGGGAAATTATTCCTCGGAGTGGTTTTGGGCCAAAATATTGCACCTTCTTAGAGTCGACCCCGAGCTTAGAAGTGCAGCATATTCATGGGTTGAGCACTGTGATTGGATTCCTTTTTTGCTTACAGGGGGGACTGATGTCCGTGAAATGAAGAGGGGGCGATGTTCCGCTGGGCACAAAGCCCTGTGGCATAAATCATACGGAGGACTTCCACCAAATAATTTCTGGAAGGATCTCGATCCTCTCTTGGATGGGCTAACGGATCGATTATATAAAGACACCTACACCTCGGACCAATCAGCTGGCCGGCTCTCGAAGGACTGGGCTGATCGGCTTGGATTGCATGAGGACGTTGAGGTCGCGGTTGGCGCTTTCGATGCACACATCGGTGCAGTAGGCGGTGAGATTCGCCCATACACCTTGCTTCGGATTTTGGGCACCTCAACTTGCGATGTCATGGTGGTATCAAAAGATGAATTGGGTGATCATCTAGTCAAGGGAATCTCTGGACAGGTTGACGGGTCCGTTATACCCGGAATGATCGGGATGGACGCCGGTCAAGCCGCCATGGGCGATATGTATGCATGGTTCAAGAATCTTCTTGCCTGGCCCATCGAACATTTGCTTCCCGATGATTTTAGCGATCGGAAAGAACATATCTCATCTATGATCGAAAAAATCATCCCGGAACTGAGTAAACAGGCCCAATTGATAGCTCCCGGCGAGAGTCCAGAGCTTGTTCTCGATTGGATTAACGGGCGAAGAACACCAGATACAAATGATGCCTTGAAGGGCGCAATTTTTAATCTCAACCTCGGGAGCGATGCCCCAAGAATTTTCAGAGCGATCGTGGAGGCCACGTGTTATGGTGGCCGAGCTATTGTTGAGCGATTTAGAAGGGAAGGGATTCGAATCGATTCAGTGATTGCCACGGGAGGAGTTGCGAAAAAGTCGCCTTTTGTCATGCAGACACTGGCAAACGTTCTTAATATGCCGATAAAGGTCGCCAAATCTGACCAAAGCGTTGCGCTTGGTGCCGCCATGTTCGCGGCGACGGCTGCTGGGATTTACAGCGATGTTGAAACAGCTCAAGCCGCCATTGGGCACGGCTTCGAAAAGGAATATTTACCCGAGAAAGATCTGGCCGATCTTTACGATACGATCTACCAAAACTATCTTGCCGCTGGAAAGAAAGTGGAAGAGCTTCAACAATAATAGCTTGCCGAAATACGACGATATACGAGAGTCTGCCTGTGAGGCCAATAAAAAGCTACCTGGCTTAGGCCTCGTACTTTATACATTTGGAAACGTCAGCGCGGCAGACCAAAGAGATGGCGTTTTTGCAATTAAACCAAGCGGTATGCCTTACGCAGACCTTACGCCAGATAAATTGGTGATCATGGATTTCTCTGGTAAAGTTGTGGAAGGGAGCCATCGACCGTCTTCGGACAGCCAGACCCATGCCGTATTATATAGTAAGTGGGGAAATCTCGGGGGCATCTGTCACACTCATTCTAGCTATGCCACGGCCTGGGCACAGTCCCACCTCGATATACCAATAATGGGGACGACACATGCCGATCATCTAACGGTCGACATACCATGTGCCCTACCCATGGCTGACGACCGAATCGAAGGGGATTACGAGTATGAGACGGGTCTTCAAATTGTCGAATGCATCTCGAATGAGGACTTAGACTATGAAGAGGTACAGATGATTTTAGTCGGTAATCATGCTCCATTTACCTGGGGTGAGTCGGCGGAGAAAGCGGTCTACAACAGTGCCGTGCTGGAAGAGTTAGCAAAGTTGGCCTACCTCTCACTCGACATCAATCCCGATGCACCGAGACTCAAGGAGTCGCTGATAAAGAAGCACTATGAAAGGAAGCACGGAGACAGAGCGTATTATGGGCAGGAGGAGTGAGGAGTGAGGAGTATCCGATCCTGAAATAGCTTGACACAATATATCGAGCTATGAGCATATTAGATAAACCTCACCCGAGTACGATTAGATATTCGATTGCCTTCAAACGGAAGGTGGTCTCTGAGATTGAAAATGGTACCTTCAAGTCTCTGAATGACGTCACCCGTTCTTATGGAATGAGTTTGACAACTGTTCGGCGTTGGATCGAGCGCTTCGGCAAGTATGATTCCACTCACGTAAGACTTAGAGTTGAGATGAAGGACGAAAAGGATAAAATCAGGGAGCAGGAGAAGCGTATTAAAGAACTGGAATCAGCTCTTGCTAATTCTCACCTTGAGGTGGTAATGCTGAGGGCTAGGATGCAGTATCATGGTCTGAAGCCTCAGAAAGATGTCAAAAAAAAGAGTGGTTCGAAGTCATGACTTTAGCTTGTTCAACAAGTAGCATTCGTGCAATGAGCGCGTATGCCGGAGTCAGTCGCCAGGGGTATTACGATCATCTACGTCGTAAGAAAGCTAAGGAGCAAGATGAAGGACGCATATTGGCTCTTGTAGACCACTATCGTTCTCTGCTTGCTCGGTCAGGAGTTCGCAAGGTCTACGACGAGATTAAGCATCTCATTCCTGTTGGTAGAGATGCCTTATACGAATTGCTTGGACGCACAGGCCGTTTGATTGAGCCCAGAAGACGTGGAGTGCGGACGACGAACTCTTATCACCACTATAGAAAGCACAAGAATCTGATTAAAGGAAAATCACCTGAGAGGCGAGACGAGGTGCTGGTATCTGACATTACCTATTTGCGACTGAAGTCAGGCGACCACTGCTACGCTTCTCTAATAACAGACCTCTACAGTCGCGCTATAGTCGGTTACCATGTGGCTCCTTCCTTGGCTGCGAAAGGACCTATTAGCGCCCTAAAGATGGCTATGGATCAGATGAAGAGAATCAAGGGATGCGTACACCACAGCGATCGAGGTATACAATATTGCTGCGAAGCCTACACAAGATTGCTGAAGAAAAACGAGATGAAGATCAGCATGACCGAAGAGAACCACTGCTACGAGAACGCCGTGGCCGAGCGGGTCAATGGCATACTTAAAAACGAGTTCTACATGGACCTACCCTTTGAATCAGTTCAAGAGGCAACGAGAGCCTTGAGAGAGTCCATTTGGCTTTACAACACGAAAAGAAAACACTATTCACTGGGGCTGAAAACGCCAGCACAAGTACATCTAAACTAAACCAACAACCTGTCAACTATTTTAGGACGGGACAGAGTGAGGAGAAATTTTTTTTATTTATTTGTACCTTTAGGTCAAATTAAGAATTCAAGAACTCGGGACATAAAACCGATTTGGGCAAAGGGAAACGCAAAGTAAAACAAAACGAGTAACGAGTAACGGATATCCACCTCCCCACTAACCACGAATCAGTCCCTTGCAATCACTAGTCACCCTCGATTACGTAGTAATCGTTCTATACTTCCTAGTCATCTTTGGGATAGCCCTGTGGGCCATTCTCAGAAAAAACAAAGATACTGAAGACTACTTTCTCGCAGGTAGAAACATCGGCTGGTTCATTGTGGGTGCATCGATATTTGCATCCAACATCGGTTCCGAGCACGTCGTTGGCTTAGCGGGGACGGGAGCCTCCGACAAATTTCCCTTACTCATTTATGAGCTACATGCCTGGGTTGTCTTGATGCTTGGTTGGCTCTTCCTCCCCTTCTATCAACGAGCCGGCGTCTTCACCATGCCCGAGTTTTTAGAGAAGCGGTTCAATTCTAGTGCTCGCTGGTTCTTATCGATATTCTCTCTGGCAGCGTATGTCTTGACGAAAGTCTCCGTCACGATTTATGCCGGTGGAATCGTTATTTCTACCTTACTTGGAATCGATTTCTGGCTTGGAGCTTTTTCCGTCGTCATTCTTACCGGAATATATACCGTACTCGGCGGAATGAGGGCTGTTATCTATACGGAAGCGTTGCAAACCATCGTTCTAATTATTGGAGCGGGTACCTTGACTTTCATGGGTCTTGATGCTGTCGGTGGATGGGGCGAATTGAAAGCTACAGTCGGACCGGAGTATTTCAACATGTGGCGCTCAGCGGCCGATCCAGATTTTCCCTGGCCCTATCTCTTGTTCACTAGCTCTATCGTGGGTATCTGGTATTGGTGTACAGACCAATACATTGTGCAACGTGTCTTGACCGCCAAGAACTTAAAAGAAGGAAGACGCGGGACGATCTTTGGAGGCTTTCTAAAGCTCTTGCCTGTCTTCATTTTCCTAATTCCTGGCGTGATCGCTCTTGCGCTCAAAATGAAGGGACAACTCGAATGGGAAACCGCCGATCAAGCATTCCCCGCCCTTTTGACAAGTATTCTCCCAGCGGGACTCAGAGGGCTTGTGGCAGCTGGTTTGCTTGCGGCCTTGATGAGCTCGCTTGCCTCAGTCTTCAATTCTTGTTCGACTCTTTTCACTATCGATATTTATCAAAAGTTGAGACCAGATGCTCCCGAAAAAACCCTTCTCATGACAGGGCGAATCGCGACCATCATTGTGGTGCTTCTTGGGATCGCATGGATTCCTATCATGCAGAACATCTCTGGTGTCCTCTATGAATATCTACAGTCCGTTCAGGCCTACATAGCGCCTCCTATTACGGCGGTCTTCCTGCTAGGAATATTTTCGAAGCGCATTAATTCTCGAGGAGCGATGGCGGCCTTGATCTCAGGACTCGTGATTGCCGTAGTACGGATTAGTCTGGAGCTTATGAAGGATTCGTTTGCGGAAGGAAGTCTTCTTCACACCCTAGGAAATACAAACTTCCTGATTTTTGCAACATGGTTCTTTGTGATCTCCGTTCTGATAACCGTCGTTGTGAGTCTTCTGACACCTCCTCAAGATGAGCAAACACTCGACGGCCTAACGTTCCAAACTACATCGGCAGAACAGAAAGCCGTTACGCGCGCCAGCTTCAACATGGTGGATGTTATCGCCTCTCTATTTGTAGTCGCCGTTGTTGTATCGGTCATGATCTATTTCACAGGATAAGAGGGAATGCTGATGACTAAGACTTTTCCGGATCACGAAATTTGGTTAATAACCGGTAGTCAAGACCTATACGGAACGGAGACGCTTGCAGCGGTCGCTACCCATTCGAAAGAAATTGCTAGCTCGCTGGATCGTGATGAATCGTTTCCTCTCAAGCTTGTATTCAAACCCGTTCTAACATCGGCTGAAGCGATCCGATCTTTGTGTATTGAGGCTAACTCATCCGAGGCTTGCGTGGGTCTTATCACATGGATGCATACTTTTTCTCCCGCAAAAATGTGGATCAATGGTTTGAAGATTCTGCACAAACCCTTCCTCCATCTCCACACTCAGTTCAATCGAGACATTCCTTGGTCAAGCATCAACATGGACTTCATGAACCTGAATCAATCTGCTCATGGCGGCCGAGAGTTTGGGTTCATTGCTACGAGAATGGGATTGAAGCGGAAGGTTGTTGTAGGTGATTGGCGCTCGGAGATAGTGAGGAAGGAAATATCGATATGGTCCAGAGTTGCGGTCGCCTGGCAAGATATGCAAAGTCTGAAGCTTGCTCGCTTTGGCGACAACATGAGGGAGGTCGCTGTGACTGAGGGGAATAAAGTCTCGGCTCAAATTCTATTTGGCTTTTCTGTCGATGGCTTTGGATTGGGAGACTTGAATGCAGTTGTAAATGACGCCACCGACTCCGAAATCGATACCCTTTGCGAGGAATACGAAGACCTCTATCATCTAGCCGAGGCCCTTGGCAAAAAGGGCGAGCAGCACAAGGCCCTTCGAGAAGCTGCACGTATAGAATTTGGATTGAGGACTTTTCTGAAGGACGGAAATTTCAAGGCCTTTACAACGACCTTCGAAAATCTACATGGACTCGGTCAACTCCCAGGTCTCGCTGTCCAACGTCTTATGGAAGACGGTTATGGATTCGGAGCCGAGGGCGATTGGAAAACAGCCGCCCTACTTCGATGCATGAAGGTTATGGGTAAAGGACTAGCAGGTGGTACTTCCTTTATGGAAGACTACACCTATCATTTCGAACGTGGAAGAGAAAGTGTCCTCGGTGCGCACATGCTTGAAATATGCCCGAGCATTGCTGCTGCAAAACCGAGTTGTGAGATCCATCCACTGGGAATCGGAGGGAAATCTGACCCTGTTCGACTTGTTTTTGGATCAGCACCTGGGCCAGCTATCAATGCCTCCCTTATTGATCTCGGCGATCACTTTAAGCTTCTTGTCAACCCGGTGAATGTCATCGAACCGATGGAAGATCTCCCGAAACTTCCTGTGGCTCGGGTCCTCTGGAAACCAGAACCTGATCTTTATTCAGCTGCGCGCGAGTGGATACTAGCAGGAGGAGGACATCATACGGCATTCAGCCAGTCGCTCAGCTCGGAGTATATCGAGAACTTGGCGGAGATGGCTGGGATCGAACATCAAATCATCTGTTAGCCCGTTTTGAAAGACCCTTCCTCAGATCGCTGGGCCGAGCTTTGGAAGTCTTCAATGATGCGGCACCTCATGCTTTCATATGGTTCACCTCTGAATATCGGATTTAGGCATCTCGTCGGGAAAAAGACCCCGAATCAATGGTTTCATGATGTAATGCAATATTTTTGTATTATCGAATCTCTTCAATAAAATCCTATAAATATTCCGCAAAATGATAAAGGCTACAACAAAGAAAGGCCTCTTATCCCGAGTGCTGAAAGGGGTTTTCAGCTTCGGCCCAGCCATATTCATTATTGGCTATATAATCGGAACGGGAAGCGTGACTTCCATGGTAATTTCCGGAGCTGATTATGGATTGAATTTGGTCTGGGCCTTATTCCTTTCCTGCTTTTTTACCTATTTTTTGATTATTGCCATCAGCAGGTTGACGATCGTTTCCGGAAATACCTTGATGTACAATTTCAAGGTAAACTTTGGCAAACCGGTTACCATCTTCATTATGGCTGCCTTGCTAGTTTCCATTGTGTCGTCTGTCATTGGGGTCATGGGTATCCTTGCCGAAGTTGTTGTTGAATGGCTTATCGTGATAAGCAATGGGACCGTGGATATGACTGCTCTCGTTGTAGTTTCCGTATTTACGGCATTACTTTTGGTTCTTTATTGGACGGGCAAGCATTCTATTTTTATCAAAGGAATGACGATCATGGTTGCCTTGATGGCGTTGTCTTTTTTGGTAACAAGTTTCATGGTGCTCACGGAGTCTGGGCTTTCCTTTTCGGCATTTTTTCCAGACACAGTGCCACAAGGAAACATGGCATTGGTCATCGCCGGATTGGTTGGAACCACCATGGCGGCGGTCGTTCTCGTGTCGCGAAGTATCCTGGTGCAGGAAGAAGGATGGAAAATTGAGGACCTTCCCAAAGAAAGAAAAGACGCAGCGGTCTCCATGGTGTTGACTTTTTTGATCAGCGTTTCGATCATGATCTGTGCAGCCAGGACCTTTTTGATGCATGATGTAAAAGTCGAAAATGCCATCGACATGATGAAGGCATTGGAGCCTTTTGCGGGGCCGTTTGCGATGTCTCTTTTTGTTGTGGGAATCATCGCAGCTGCATTGTCTTCTACCTTTCCCAATTTATTGCTCTTTCCCTGGCTCCTGTCAGATTATGGAAAAGCACCCCGAAACATGAAGCAAAACCTTTACAAAGGCGTGGTGGGGCTGATTGCTTTGACGGCTACCGTTATTCCCATATTTGGCGGCAAGCCCATTTGGATTTTGATTGCTTCACAAGCCCTCAGCCCTTTTGTTATGCCCTTGCTGACCCTGTTCTTACTTATTCTAATAAATCGAAAAACAATAATGGGAGAACATACTGCGGGCTGGGTCATGAATGTGGCGCTGGTTGCAGCGTTTATTTTTAATTGCCTTATGCTATATGTCGCAGCAGTGGGTTTTTTGGCGATGTGATACATTTTGGCATCAGCGAATAAAGAATCTGTCTCCTCATACTCACATCTTCGTTTTGTCACTCTAATGCTCCTACGTAGTAGCTCTTTTTTGCGTATACGAGATTGCACACAGAACAGGCAACGAGTGGCGCCACTCTTCCAAGCCGAACTTCTGCTCACTATAATCTTTTTCGCGCGTCGAAGGCAACAGCAAGGAGCAAAATGAAAAAATAGAGGAGCTGAAGGCTGAAACTAAGGCCAATGCTAATTCCAAGGCTGATGCCCCGATGCTATTCAAGCTCCGGGATGATCCTGAGGAATCCAAGGATGTAAGCCGCGATTTCCCGGAAGAGGTCATAGCACTCATCAAGCGTGCCGCGCTCATCATTCGGGAAATCGATTCCAGTGAAAAGCTGGAGATCGCAAAGCCCAAGTAAACGAGTCTTATTCTTTTTCTCCGTGATCAGCTTGCTCGTCTATTGCCCAGGCCTTGTTGTAAATTTCGATATATTTGTGAAATAACCACTCTATATGAAACGCAGATCATTTTTTAGAAAAACCACTTCAGGCCTAATGGGGCTTGGACTTACCACGACGTCTTGTGCAAATACCAGCAATAAAGGAGATAAGAATCCTTTTAGGGTTTGTGCTACCATAGACCAAAACAAAGTGTCCTTTTATTCAGAGGTAATTAGTGAGTCAATAAAGGTGGTTCATATTGCCGATACGCATTTGTTTAAGGATGATGAAAGAGGAATTCCTTATCAAGAGTATAGCGGTCGAATGGCGAAAGCTTATAACGAAACCACACATTTTCAGACGGGAGAAAAAACGAATCCAGAAGAAGCATTTGAAAAAGCCTTGGCATTTGCAAAAGAAGTAAACGCCGATCTGATAACCTTGATTGGTGATATTTTCAGTTTCCCTTCAGAGGCAGCAATAGAATGGGTGCAATCAAAATTGAAAGAGACCGGTATTCCCTACATCTATACAGCAGGAAATCACGATTGGCATTATGAAGGTATGGAAGGCCCCTTGGAGACCTTACGCGACACTTGGATTGGAAAGCGCTTACTTCCATTATATCAGGGGAATCATCCTTTAATGTCGGCTTATGACGTCAAAGGTGTTAGATTCTTGGCAATTGATAACTCTACCTATCAAATTAGTGAGCAGCAATTGGTGTTTTTTAAAGAACAAGTTTCTAGTGGAGTGCCATTGGTTTTATTAGTTCACATTCCGATGTATGCTCCGGGTAAGCGCATTTCTTTTGGTTGTGGAAATCCGAATTGGGGAGCAGCCGCAGATCGCATTTTCGAAATAGAAAGACGCCCCAAATGGCCTGAAAGTGGACATACACAAACAACATTTGAATTTCACAGAGAAGTTTTTGATGCACCCAATCTACTGGGCATTTTTGTGGGACACATCCATCGAAATTCTATTGAAATCATTAAAGGAAAACCTCAAATTGTGACAGACGACAATGCCAGCGGCGGGTATCTAGACATAGACTTTTTTCCGATGGAAGAAAAGGATAGAAAGTTGATTTGAAGCTGCCAATAGTAGCGAGCTTTCATAGTCAAATTAGTCAAGCAATAAAGTCAGTACTGACAGACCTAAATTCGGAGAGGTGGGGTGCCCGAGACTGGAATCGAACCAGCACGACCTTGCGATCACTGACCCCTCAAGCCAGCGCGTCTACCAATTCCGCCACCCGGGCATAAAAGTCCTAAACCGGACTCAAAGAGGAATGTGACCCCACCAGGGCTCGAACCTGGGACCCACTGCTTAAAAGGCAGTTGCTCTACCAACTGAGCTATGGGATCATCGTATCCTGAAACGCTTTCGGTTTCAAAAGATTCAGAAAATACCGACTTAATCATTCTTAATCCAGTGAATACCTGATAAAAAGCACAACTTTTGAACGGAACATCCAAGGAAACTAAATCTAAACTAAAGAAGTGTTATCACGGCAGGGTTTTTGAGGCAAGTCCTTGTAGAAACAGGCTTTTTTAGAGTTTTATAAACAGTCTTTGAATGAGGCTTTCAAAGATGAGACCAATCACACTCCAAATCCATCACCGATTCTGGGAGGCATTTTAGATCTGAGCATCACTGCTACAATGTGCAAGTATATTAAAGGGGCATTTTTAGCTCTTGTTGGCATCGTTTTATTAATCGATACTCTTCAAGCTCAACAATTGGGAAGTCAATCGGCCTTAGAAAACATTTCTGAGGAGTCTGACAGTCCAAACGAAAGATGGCTCAGGAAATCAATTCCAGGGCAGGACAGACTCGATGGTGCTTCTGCGAGATTCGGCTACAAAATCTCACAGCTCGCCTCAGCCAAAGACAAGTTTTGGGACAGCAGGTTTTCCCTTCCGGGACTTAACGGCTGGATCAATGCTGTTGAACAAGTTGACGGAGTAATCTTTGCTGCAGGTAATTTTTCGACAGCCGACGGAGTTGCCAGCAATAATATCGCTCGATGGAATGGCTACAGTTGGGAGGCATTAGGGCTTGGTACAGACGGCACCATTCACGATCTCGAAATCATCGGAGACGATCTCTATGTTGGAGGTGAATTCTCAGAGGCCGGTGGAATCACTGCAAACAAAATTGCTCGCTACAATACAACCAGTAATCAATGGTTCAGACTAGGAAATGTTGGAAATGACGGTATTGGCGGTGCCGGAGAATATTCCAAAGTCTTTTCTCTTGAGGAATCTTCAACAGGTGATCTCTTAGTTGGTGGATACTTTGCGACAGCGGGACTCGTCTCTGCAAGAGCGATCGCATCATGGAATGGAGGCTCATGGTCTGCAATGGGAAGTGGCCTCAATTCTGCCGTTTACGACATTTCCGTCTCAGGATCACTTGTCGCTGTTGGGGGAAGGTTTACAGAAGCCGGTGGATCCAGCGCCAATCGGGTTGCGATTTGGAACGGAGCCAATTGGTCTGATTTGGGGACTGGGATTGACGGAGAAGTCTATGCTGTTTCCTACTCGGGATCGACTTTATTTGTGGGAGGAGACTTTTCGAACGCGGGATCAAGTGCAGCAAACAACATCGCACAATGGAGTGGAGTTTTGTGGAGTCCACTTGGATCGGGAACAGACAAAGCCGTCTTTTCCCTGAACACTCTACAAGACGGTACAATTATCGTTGGTGGAAATTTTGAAACGGCCGATGGAGTTAATTCTCCCAACATCGCTAGCTATGACTCAGGTACTTGGCAGACGGCCGGTGGAGGTGTGAGTTCTAATCATCCCGGAGAAGGAGTTTTTGCAACTGCCGTTGTTCCTGCATCCGTTTCGGGGATTGAAAGAGTCGTCGCTGTAGGCCGGTTTAGCCAAGCCGGATCGAGTTATGCCAGTCATATTGCAGAATTAGAAAGTGGGAACTGGTCGTCTCTGAGTTATGGAGCGCGTTCCGGAGTCAACGGACCAGTCAGAGCCATTCTTGCAGACGGAGACGATATTTACGTAGGTGGCTATTTCACCGCGACCGGATCTGCCGAAGCAAATAGTGTAGCCATTTGGGACAAGACGACCTCTACTTGGTCAGAAGCCGGATCAGGCCTTCTTGGTGGAGCCGTACTGGCCTTGGCGAAAGATGGTTCAGATATTTTTGCAGGAGGAAATTTCAACAAAAACGGAAATGGCAGTGATCTTGGAGGGATAGCCAAATTTAATGGCGCGACCTGGACTCCCTTGGAATCTGGAATCTCTGGAGGGGAATTCCCGATGGTTTACGCCGTGGCTACTGGATCTGGAGGCGATGTTTTTGTCGGCGGAAACTTCGAGCTGGCCGACGGCCTCGTTGTAAATGGAATTGCTAGATGGAATGACTCAAGTCAGGAATGGTTTAATATGGGCAGTGGAGTCAGTAACGGTTCAGTCCACGCCATTAAAGTAGTGGGCAGTGATGTTTACGTCGGTGGAAGTTTTCAATATGTAGATGGGAATTTCATCCCTCACCTGGCAAAATGGAATAGCACAAACGGCTGGAGCGCTGTTTCCGGAGGCGTAGACGACAACGTATATGCCTTAGATGAAGCTGGCGGCGAGCTATTTGTAGGCGGGGCCTTCACTCAAGCTGGTGGACTAAATGCCAATCGTATTGTAAAATTCAACCTCTCGAATTCAACCTGGTCTGCCCTGGCGAATGGATTGGGCGCAAGTGCGGTATCTGCCATTGATGCTTCAAGCGCAAATAGTGTTCATGTGGCTGGAAGTTTCGATACAGCAGACGGTTCAACCGTTTCAGGGATTGCCATGTTTAATGGTAGTTGGACTGACCTCGGCAGTGGCGCAAACGAGCCATTGCGTGCTCTTGCCGTCGACGGTCAAGACATCTGGGTTGGCGGCTATTTCTCAACACTCGGAGGAAGACCTTCTTATCATTTTGGACGATACTCCAGTAATAATCTCATCGCATCTTGCTCGGTGGACGATGGATGGAACATGGTTTCTGTGCCTATGCTAACAAGCTCAATGGCCGCAGCAGATTGGTATCCAGATGCCTTGCCTGCTCCATCAACACTATTCAGATTCGATCCTAATGTAGGTTACGTCGAAAGCGATCCTTTGAGCTCTGGAACGGGTTATTGGGGACTTTTCGATCAGGCTTTCAATTATAATGTAGCATCCAGTGGATTCCAGTCTAACCGGACGATTAACCTATTTGAGGGATGGAATTTGATAGGTGGCTTCGAGGCAAGCGTGGATATCACCGATATCGTAAGTAGCCCGATAGGAAATATTGTTTCCGATTATTTCGGCTTTGATGATGGTTACAAATCCGAATCTAACTTACTTCCCTGCAGAGGATATTGGGTACTTGCAAGCTCTGCCGGCAACATCACCTTACCAAGTCTGGATAACTCGGCTGTAAAATTTGAGGGAAGAAAACAATCAACTTTGGCTTCAGGACGCATGGATGCGGAAGCCATTATAGCGAGAGTGAGATTCGAAGACCGTGATGGACAGGTGGGTGAATTGTCGCTAATATCTGATTTGACTGGTCGGCAGAAATTCAAGCTCCCTCCTATCCCCCCTAGCGGAATCATGGATCTTCGCTTTGATCAAGACTATTCCAGTCAGTATCTGTCAGACCTAGACGAAACCTTCTTCCTTCGCGGTGCCAAATTTCCGGTCAAAATAAGTGCCCTCTTTGAAAAAGATCTTGAGTTGACCTTGGTGGATGGCTACGGAGGGGACATATTCTCAACCGTCCTGCGAAACGGCGATGAGCAAACGCTAGAAGCGCCAATCGAGCGTTTTCATATGACTTCGAGTTTGGTGACTGGGATCGAAGATGAGTTACCAAGCGAAACCAGCCTTGGTCAGAACTACCCCAATCCCTTCAATCCTCGAACGGAAATAGTCTATACCCTTAAATCAGCATCTCCGGTGCAACTGATGGTATTCAACTCACTGGGCCAATTGGTTTCAAACTTGGTGGATCGGAGCCTTCCAGCTGGTACACATAAGGTCTCATTCGATGCTTCCGGATATCCTTCAGGCCTTTATCTCTATCAGCTAAAGACAGAAGAAAAGGTGATTGAAAAGATGATGACAATTATCAAGTAATCATCAAACTTACACTCGATCGAGTGGGCTACGGAGTCAGCCAGATGAGCTAGCTAAGCCATTTTCAATAAGGGCTCAACGACTCTACTTACCGTATCTGCCTTCTGCATGATGTAGTAGTGTAAGGCCGGGACGCCCGCAGCCAATAACTCTTCACTCTGCTTCAGTGTGAACTCTACCCCGACGTCTTTCACGCTATTTTTGTCTGCTGCTTCTATCTCGGCAGACAAAGACTCAGGAATGTTTACAAAGAAAGCCTTAGGTAGTGTCTTCAGCTGTCTTTTGGAAGTGAGTACTTTGAGGCCCGGTATTATGGGAACGGTAATGCCAATAGCACGACATTTTTCGACGAATTCAAAATATTGACTGTTGTCAAAAAACATTTGGGTTACGATGTAATCCGCACCAGCGTCAACCTTTCTTTTTAGATTCATTACATCCCAAGAAAGGTTCGGGGCTTCGAAATGCTTTTCCGGGTAGCCAGCCACACCGATACAGAAATCGCTCGGCTCCACGTCAATCAATCCATCTTCAAGGTAACATCCCTCATTCATCTTCTTAATTTGGGCAACCAAATCACCGGCGAAATAATTTACGCTTCTATCCTTGGAAACAGGTTTGCGATAGTCATGATCATCTCCTCGAAGCGCCATCACGTTCTTGATGCCCAGATAGTTCAACTCAATTAGGGCGTCTTCCGTCTCTTCTTTGGTGAATCCTTGACACAAAAGATGAGGAACCGCCGGTATTCCGAAAGCCGATTGGATTGCGGCGCAGAGCCCAAGAGTTCCGGGTCTTTTTCTTTTGACATGTCTTTTAATTCCGCCATCTGGAAGTTCTTCGTAGTAAACTTGAGCAGAGTGACTTGTCACGTCAATGAATGGTGGCTCATATTTCATCAGGTCCCTTACCGCAGAGAGTGCATCCTTTACTGATCCACCTCTTTTTGGTGGGATAATCTCGTAAGAGATTAGCGGTCTTGTTGAATCGGCAAGTATCTCGGAAATTTTCACTTCAAAAAATGTGATTTGGACATATATGGTACTATACTAGACGGGTCGAATTAGTTTGCACAATAGAATTGCTTAAACGTATGATTGGAATTTTGTTTTCGGATGTTCAGACAGCTGATCCATTTATTCAGAAGTATGAACGTGGTAGATTTTCGGAGTTGGAAGAAGGCGAGTACGAGGACGACGGCCACGTGTTGGTATCCGTCAGCGGTGTCGGCAAGATCAAGGCGACCCTGCGGACAGAACGACTTCTCCAAAAAGTAAAGCTGGATACTCTTATTCAGGTTGGGGCCTGCTTTAGTTTAAGCGGCGAGCATGCGATTGGAAGTCTGGTGAATATTTCCCAAGTCTTCGAAGGTGATAGAATCGAGCTTGCCACACCAACCTATCCAAGAATGCCCTTGAGAGTTTTGGAATCTGGCTCTGCCTCTGGAACGATGGTCACTCAAGACCACATACCAAAGACCAGTGAAGAAATGAACTATTGGCAGCGAATGGCAGACTTCAGCGATTCGGTCGGATATGCTGTAGCCTTTGTAACAGCTTCATTCGGTATCCCATGCCACATCGTAAAAGCTGTCGCAAGTAAGTCTGGCGAAGACGATCCTGCATTCCGGAAAAATCTTGCAAAGTGTCAAGAAAGCCTTGCTGACCATTTGCTCAAAGAGATTCCTAAAATTCTTGCCGCACGGTAGAGATTAGCAAAGAAGTTGTAGATCTACTGATCTGACTTCGGATTCTCCGAGACCGTTTTTTCTTCGAAAAGCATACGAATTGCTGGGGAGTCTACATCATCAAATTGCCCAGTGCTACTTGCCCAATAGAACGCAAGAGCACTTGCACTTGCGAGTATTATCGCGAGGGGTATTAGGATATATAGAACTGCCATTATCCTAGTTCTTTAGTTTTGTCAGCGAAAGAACGACGACCAGAAACGAACTGATCGGCATTGCAATCGCGGCAATCAATGGATGAACATAGCCAGCCATAGCGAATATCCCAGCTATTAAGTTATAGGCCAAGGAGATTCCAATCGCTATTCGAATTCTCGATTCCAGGTTTGTAGATGTCTTAAAGAGTTTGTCAACTCCTTCAAGATGATCTTTCGAAATATAGACGTCTGCTGCAGATAATCCAGGAGACATACTTCCAGCTATGGCTATTCCAACAGAAGCATTGCGGAGAGCAGAGGCGTCGTTGATGCCATCGCCGATCATGCTTACGATTCTACCCTCCTCTACCCACTGCCTTACTAAGGATTCTTTTTCATCGGGAGTTTTGTGACCAAAAAGTCGACTTTCCTCAATCCCGACCGCCTTCCCAATAGTTTGTACAAGCTTAGGTTCATCACCGGAAAGAAGAACTATTTCTCTTCCTTGCGCTTTCAATTTCTTTACTAGGGCATTCGAATTTTGGCGAAGCTGATCACCAAATTGAACTAGAGCTTTCACTTTCTCATCGACCGAAATGAGAATCGTTGTGTAGAGTGACGATTCGTCGCTGCTTTCAAATACTTCCAATTCATTTCCACGATTTGACATCTGACTGACCCAGTCAGGTCGTCCGACTCTTACATGCATTCCGTTTACAATTCCCTCAACACCTTTACCCGATACGAGTTCTCTGTCTCTGACGGAGTATGTTTGGCTAGCATCAGCCAAAGAGGAAAAGGCCTGCGCAACGGGGTGGCTTAGTCCCTCCTCTAATTGAGCAGCCATCTGGATTGCTTGTGAATCTCCTTCGCTTTGTTGAACTCGAAATTTGCCTTCAGTCAGAGTTCCTGTCTTGTCGAATACCACCGTATCAGACTTAGCAAGTCTTCCAAATACGCCTTCTCCTTTAATATGGACACCCTGTTTGATCAGCCTCGCGATATTGACAGACTCGATCAGAGGGCGCGCCATGGCGATGGCACAAGGGCAAGCGATAACCAAGAGGGCTACGACGTTCGAGATGGCCATGGTGGAGTCACGAATCGTCCAATAAGCAGCCGTTAATATTGCCAGAAACAAGAGAAAGACTGTAAAAATCGAACCTAGCTTATCTGTTTTTGACAAATCCAAGACTTCCGACTTTCTAAGCAGACCTTCGATTCGAGTACCGCTTCCGATAGCACTCGCTTTAACTCTCAGGCTTTGTGAAAGATTAATACCACCCGCCTCGACGTTATCACCAAGTTTTACACCGATCGATTCAGACTCTCCTGTCCAAGCCGCATTGTTCAAATGGGACCGACCAACAACTATTTTGCCATCGACAGGGATTAACTCTCCAGGAAGAATTTCTACAATCGATCCTTCCTCCACCTCTTCTACAGCTATGAAATGGCGCCTCCCATGGCCATCTACTATTCGTAGTAGGTGAGGGAGGATTTCCATTTCTCTCGTTGCCTGTTCCCTCGCCCATCGGAGACTTCTTGTCTGTAACCATCTTGCAGAAGTCAATGCCGCGATAAGAACCGTGATCGAATCAAACCAAAGGTTTTCTCCTCCAACGATCGTTGCCCATGTGCTGTAGAAGAAGCCCATTAAGATTCCTAAAGCAATAGGTACATCCATGTGGAGCTGCCAAATCGATTTCTGAGCCCAACTAGACCTGAGGCTTTTAAAAGCCGGTCTAAAAAATATGGGACCGACGAGTGATACTGAAACCAATGCCAAAGCCAGACTAATCCATCTTGCGGCTCCAACAAGTCCTGCATTCCCCTCTCCACTAAGACCGAGGTATTCTGCCACTGCGAGGAGCATGACATTTCCCGCGACCACCCAGGCAATACCAAGTTTTTTCAGAAGAAAGCGTTCAGCCTTGGAGACTTCTTTCATGTCTTCCCCAACTGGGCTTATGGAGTAGTCTCTGTCTTCCAGCCAAGTCGCAATACTGGCGAGCGACACCTTCGTGGGATCCCACTGTGCAAGAATGGTGTGACTTGCCAGATTTACTCGAATGAATTTTACTCCGTCGATTTCGAAGGGCATATGCTCAATGCTTTTAACACATCCCGCACAGTGAATACCATCTATGAAAAAATTACCTTCTCGTACTCCGTCCTTCAAAAGAGAGGTATGCCTCTCTAGGTAACTCTCGCTATCGTACTGAGCGTTAATAAAGTTCTCGATAGAGGGCTCGACTTCTTCCTGTAATTCCTCAGCTGGTTCAAGACCTGACAATTTTTCAATGCCTTGCTCTTCGAGTTCATGTGCGCTCGTCGAGGAGCAGCAAGAACTTGATACTTCTCCCCCACTACTGCTGCATCCTGAACAGGTCTTTTTCGGAATAACCGGAAGTTCGGGCAAGTTTAGATCCATTTCGGCACTCATGGGCATCTAATTTAGTTCGGTTCTCAAAGTCGTTTTATGCTTTATCCCATCGATTAAAAATTCAAGATCGACATCCCATATTCCCTCTCGTAGGGACTCAACATTGCCGGAATACGCACCGTCGCCCAAATACTCCAAGGCGCCCAATGCGATACTTCCTGACAAATCCGGACGATAAAGATTGGCCATGAGCTCAGGCTCGTTTTGAACGCTCAGGTTTTCACCTGACTTTTGGCAGCGGAGAATGACGCCTTCCTCGACGTGTCGAATTAGATCACAATCGATTTCCCACGATAGTTGTCTATAATTATCAATGGCTACTTTGCTTTCATCCCAATCGATGGCTTTTTGATAGTAGTCTTCGACCACTTTTGCACCGCCATCGGACTTCGCAAAAAAGACGACACTCGACATTAGGACCACGCTTGAAAGAAGAAGCAGGATGACTATGCCGGGCCAAAGGATATGGGGATCTGAAAGTTTCAAGTTGATTTGGTTAAATAGCTAGCTTAGTTGCTCGGCCCAAGAAGTGATATTTCTCGATGGACAATTCCGCCTTCTGAGTTTTCAAGATTGAACACGGCGTTCAGCTTCCGCCCTTCCCGAAATAGCTCAGCCGGTATGACAACCCATGTCTCGATACGCTTTTGCTCTCCTGCTTTAAGCTCAACCGGGTGAACTCCAACAAATCGGAGCTCTACATTCTCAGGCTCCAAAACGGAGATCGATACCTTCGTATTATCTGCGAGCTGGTTACGAAGCCGGAATCTAATTCTATTCGATATATTTCCATCGGGCATCTCAACAAAGGGAGCAGCACCTTGCACCCGACCAAGGTCGACATCCAAGTCGTTTCGCGTACTCAGACCTAGAATGAATATTCCAAACACCGAAATGAGCAAAATCGAGTAAGCAAGCGTTCTCGGACGAAGAAGTCGCTGAGGATTTCCAGCCATTTTGTTCTCGGATGTATAGCTAATAAGGCCTCTAGGCTTTTCAATTTTGTCCATGATTGAATCGCAGGCATCTATGCATTGTGTGCAAGCGATGCATTCCATTTGAAGTCCATCTCGAATGTCAATCCCAGTCGGACAAGTGCGGACACAGGCAAAGCAATCAATACAATCACCTTTAGCCTCGATCTTACCCGCCTCTTCTTCACGCATGATCTTTTTAGATCGGCGAGCTCGTGGATCTCCTCGTTCAGGATTGTAAGAGACGATCAAAGAATCGCGATCTAGCAAGACAGACTGCATCCGAGCGTAAGGACATACAATCGTGCACATTTGCTCCCTGAAGTAAGCAAAGTTGAACAGGATTAGAGCTGTGGTAATAACCATCAATAGGAAAAAACCAAAATGCTCGTTTGGTGAATCGAACAACCAAAAAGACAACTTAGACCAGCCGACAAAATATGCCACAAATGTATGTGCTAGAACGAGAGCAATCGATGAGTAAATAACATACTTAAGAGCCTTTCTCCAGGTCTTATCAAAGTTCAATGGACCTGCGTCTCTCCTTTTTCTTACATGCTCCTTTCCTTCAACGAGCCGTTCGATAGGTCGAAAGATAAACTCTAAATAGACCGTTTGCGGACAGGCCCAGCCGCACCAGACACGACCCAAAAGCGCTGTACCAATTACAAATGTCAGTATGAATGCTACTGCCAGAAGCATGAAGAGAAAAGTATCGGTCGGATAGAAGACCAGACCAAAGAAGCTAAATTCTCTATTAATAAAATCAAGCAAAACGCTTGGACTGCCATTGAAATGAACAATGGGTAGAAGGAGATAGAGAAGAACGAGTAGGTATCCGACTACTTTTCTTCGTTTGGCAAATTGGCCTGGAGAAAAAGTCGGATATATCCATTTTCTTTTTCCATCGGCACCTAGTGTTGAAAGAACGTCTTCCGGAGAATCTAGAATATGTGTCTCCCGTGACAAACTGTTAGTATTTATCGCCTTGAGGAGCTTTTGCGTTTGGAGGATTTGTGCCCTCGAGTGATCTGATAAATATAATGACCTGAGCCTTCTCATCAGCAGACAAGATTTTTTCCCAGGGTGGCATTCCCTTGGCCAGAACGCCCTCGTTGATCACTTTGATCATCGATTCGTCATCTGGACTATGAATCCAATACTCATCCGTCATATTAGGACCGATCGTACCCTGAGCTTGTGGGCCGTGACAGGCTAAACAGTACTGTTGAAATACAGCATCACCGGCTTCAAGATTCGCAGGATCTTTCGACATCTCAGCAAGATCAATTCCACCCAAACCTTCGCTAGGTGCTGAATTGTCTTCTTCCATTATCCCCATCGCCTCTCTCGTTTCCATCAGGTCGTCCTCATAGTCGTCAACGAATCCAAAAACCGAGATTCCAAAAATATAGAACGGTGCAAAAACTACTCCTATCCAAAATATCCACGTCCACCATGCTGGCATGGGGTTGTCAAATTCTTGGATCCCGTCGTAGTTGTGATCTCCAATTACATCCCCGTAGACTTCGGGACTATTCTCCTTTTCAGACATCGTTCAGACCATCGTTTAATGGAATATTTTTGGCTGCAGTTCGGGATTCTTTCTTCATGCTAAAGGCCTTAAATAGAATCAAACAGAATGCGAGTAGAAAAAAACCGAGAGCTATTTCCGCAATCAGGCCGGTTTCAATCGCTCGTGTAACTTCTTTAATCATGACTTTCTTGGCTTTCCTCGACTACAGCGTGTAAATCCTTTCCGAGGCGTTGCAGGTATGCAATCATCGCGACAATCTCTTTGTCTTCAAGACCTGATTCACCGCCCTGCTCCACAAGTCTCTCAGCAATCTCGACAGCCTGAATCCGTGCCAAAGAATCGGCGCTCGCTATCTCGTGTTCGCTATAGGGCACTCCGAGTTGTGAATGGACTTTAACTTTCCGGTTTATTTTGTCAAATTTGATATCCTTCCGAAGAAGCCAATCATATGGTGGCATGATGGAGTTAGGACTGATAGATCTCGGGTCTTCCATGTGGCGAAGATGCCAAAGATCCGGGTATTTACCACCGATTCGCGCTAGATCGGGTCCTGTCCTCTTTGAGCCCCACAAATGAGGATGTTCATAGACGTGCTCACCAGGTTTCGAGTATTCGCCATAGCGTTCGATTTCGTGCTGAAGAGGTCGAATTTGTTGCGAGTGGCAATTATTACAACCTTCTCGGATGTAGATATCTCGCCCTTCGAGCTCCAGTGGTGTATAGGGCTGGACAGATTCTATAGTAGGTATATTTCCTGGAATCAGAACTAGAGGTAAAAACTCCAAGAGACCTCCAACGAGGACCGACATCGTGACCAAGATCGAGAAAACAAATGGCCATGACTCGAGCTTTCTGTGAGAACCATCAAGTTTTATATATCGCTTTTGCATATTGTAAAAAAGTTTTCGCTTTAGCTAGCCACGGCAATTTCTAGGACGGGATCACTGAGGTCATCTGGTGCAGACCGCATCGTTTTCCAGACGTTAAACGCCATCAGAATGGCTCCAAGCAGATACAGGGTGCCACCAATCATTCGAACCCAGTACATTGGTACGATCTGAACTACCGTCTCGGCAAAGTCAGGATACACGAGGCGTCCCGTGGCTTCGAAAGCGCGCCACATCAGACCTTGCGTGATTCCTGCAGCGTACATCGAGAACACGTAGAGTAGCATTCCAATCGTTCCTATCCAGAAATGCGTATTCGCCAATTTGTCACTCCACAATTTGGTCTTGTAAAGACGAGGAACGAGCCAATAAATCATTCCGAAAATCATAAAGCCATTCCATCCAAGTGCGCCAGCGTGGACATGGCCAATCGTCCAGTCTGTATAATGGCTTAGAGCATTGACTGACTTGATAGACAGCAAAGGCCCTTCAAATGTCGACATTCCATAGAAAGTGATTCCTATAACAAACATTTTTAGGACGACGCTGTCTCGAAGTTTGTGCCATGCTCCTCGTAGTGTAAACAGGCCATTTATCATACCTCCCCAACTAGGCATCCAGAGCATCACAGAGAAGACCATTCCAAGAGTAGTTGCCCACTCTGGTAGAGATGTGTAGTGCAGGTGGTGCGGACCCGCCCAAATGTAGATGAATACCAAACTCCAGAAATGAACTATTGATAGGCGATAGGAGAAAACAGGTCTATCCGCGGCTTTCGGGAGAAAGTAGTACATCAAGCCCAAAAAGGGTGTCGTCAAGAAGAAAGCGACGGCATTATGACCATACCACCACTGCACCAAAGCATCCTGGACACCTGCATAAATGGGATAGCTCTTGAACATGCTTGCCGGCAGAGCTAGGCTGTTACCGACGTGTAAAATGGCAACCGTAATGATGGTCGCGATATAAAACCAAAGTGCCACATACAGATGTTTCTCTCTCCTAACCTTCAGGGTGGCAAAAAAATTGATCGCGAAGATTATCCAAATAAGCGCGATCGCAATGTCGATAGGCCACTCCAACTCGGCGTACTCTTTACTCGTTGTGATACCTAATGGAAGAGTTATGGCTGCCGATACGATGATGGATTGCCAACCCCAAAAATGAATACGTCCCAAGAGATCGCTATACATTCGAGCCTTACACAATCGCTGCGTCGAATAATAAATTGCAGCAAAAATCGCATTACCTGCAAATGCAAAAATGACGGCGTTGGTGTGCAGAGGTCTAAGTCGCCCGAAGCTTAGGTATTCACCTAGATTAGCCTGCCAAAATGGAAGTTGTAGCGCGATAATCGCACCAACCAACATTCCTACAACACCCCAAATAATGGTAGCCCAAGTGAACATTCTCACGATTTGCTCATCGTAAGATATCCGTATTAGGCCGGGGCTAAGATTTTCGTTTGTGGCCGGGCCACTTGTAGAGGCATTCTCCATATGGTATCAAAATCGTTGGTGATTGTGATTTAATAATAGAAGGGTTATCCACCCTATTCTGACGGTTAAAAGCCCTTCTAGGCCTCGGTTTACCTTACTGCAACTGCCAGAGTAAACTGAAGCTGCGTGTAGGGGAAAACCCTAGGTCAATGTACTGAATTTATCGAGATTCTCAGTTACGGAGAATTGAGACTTTCGACCCATTGAACCGCATGTTGTAATAATTCTGTTGCGTTTCCAAAACCCATTTTCTCTTTAATCCGAGCCCTGTAAGATTCGACTGTTTTTCCAGAAAGATGAAGCCGATCTGCAATTTCTTTAGTCTGAATTCCTTTTCCGGTGAGTTCAAACACTTCAAGCTCTCGATCACTTAGGAGTTCTAGTGGTGAGCTACCAGCGCTCTCTCTACCGCCCATCATGCCTCTAAGTAGCCTTTGGTTCACTTCATCACTGACATAAATTCCTCCACCGAGTACCCTTCTAATCGCGGAGACGATGGCAGTGTCAGCCTCTAGCTTCATAACATAACCTTTCGCTCCAGCACGAACGGCGCGCTCGGCATAGAGAGACTCGTCATGTCTAGACACCACAATAATAAGCAGATTGGGGTAGAGACTGAGGGCATGTTTGATAAATTCCAAACCATTCATCCCAGGTAGTGAGAGATCGACCACTACTAACTCTGGTAGGTTTGAATTTAGTAGTTCCAAGCCTTCCTCCGCGCTTGCGGCCTGGCCTGCAACTACCAAGTCTGGCTCTGTTTCTATCGTTAGACCAAGGCCTTTTCTCATCAAGGGATGGTCGTCTATGAGTAAAATGCTATAGTTCATGATCTATTTCTTCAGGTTTACTATCGATTCTTACAGTGCACGTGATGGTAGTCCCTTCCTCAGAACTGCTTTGAATATCAAAGGACCCACCAATTAGTTGTGCACGTTGAGCCATGGTGTGCATCCCCAGGCCCAAGCTACGCGTATTCTTTACTTCAAATCCATTTCCATTGTCGGTGACACGAATTCGGATTCTCTCTTTTCCAAGAGCGGCGATGATACTCATCGCAGTTGCTCCACTATGCCTAACGGCGTTGTTGCTAGCCTCTTGTACAATTCTAAAAAGGTGAGTTGCGATGCTATTTTCTACGGCAACGGAGGTCTCACCAAAAACTTTAAACGAACAGGGAATTCCTGACAGCCTTTCCGTGTCGTCAGCCAGTCGACCTAATGCCTCCACAAATCCTCTTTTCCCAAATTCGACCGGCACAAGTCCTCGAACAAGGAGCCGGACATGGTGATCAGCTTTTTTGACACGTTTCACGATGTCGAGGACGTCATCAGAAAGACCTTGATCAATCGAGCGCATCCTAGTAGCAATGTTTTGGGCTATTAGACTTATTGCCGTCAGAACCTGACCAAGACCATCATGCAGATCCCTGCCAACGGCTCGTCTCTCTATTTCGCTTTTTTTGACCAGCTCCTTCTCTAGCTCTCGTCTTGAGCTAATATCTCGAATAACCCCCGTGAATGTCCTCACCTGATTTACGAGGACTTCGCTTACAGCCAACTCCATGGGAAAGGTGGATCCGTTTTTCCGTATTCCAACCACCTCCCTCCCGATCCCTATTATCTTCTTGTGTCCCGTTTCCTTGTAGTTCGAGACATAGGAATCATGTTCTCGCCGATAGGGCTGAGGCATAAGAATCTTAACATTCTGTCCGAGCACCTCGTTTTGCAGATAGCCAAATATCTCCTCAGCTGCGGAATTCATTGAGGTGATTTCACCTGTATCGTTCGTGGTAATAATACCATCCACTATTGTATCTAACACCGCCCATGCATTGGCTCTTGATTTTTCTAGTTCATCAAGGATTCCAGCGTAACTAGATTCGATATCACTACTTCTCAGCATCCATCGAAGGCGATCAATCGTTTGGTCCTCATCTTGCGAAAGTAAAAGAAAATCCTCAATTTTGGATCTAGAAAGCTCATCAAGCTGGCCTATTTCCGAATCGGAAAAGAGACCAAAGACCTGTCTTCGAGAAGAGTCTTCGAGCCGATCAAGAGATTCGAGCATGGATGAGTCGGGATCTATGAGAAATACTCGCTCTGCCAAGCTTGGTTGAGCGTCAAGAGCCTCGTCAAGTCCGTCTGCACATAATACGACCTGCCCTAGGCTCACAAGTATGTTAGCTACTCGCTTTACCTCCACAGGGTCAGAACCGATGATCAACGATTCGACGGATGTTATTGCTTTGATCTGCTCACTCATATATTTAGATCCGTCCACTAATTCTATCGAACGGATACAGCTATCTTACTATAACTTTCAGAAATATCAAGAGTCTAGAGAGGAGTGCCCCACGCCCGGTGAGATAATATCTCGTCGCCTTGTAGGTAAATCCATTACAAAATACGAAGGGCTAAGAGATCAATTCTTTCGGTCGCCAAGATTCTGAATCCACGAAACGGGAATCCCATATCCAAGATTTTCGCCTGCTTTGTAGCTGTAATTTTCCCCAAAGCTTCCTGATCTTGACCGCTGGTGTTTTTGTATGTACTTGGCGCCGATCAGGCTAGATTCCATTTCAACTCCTTCCTCGAGCTGAAGAGAAATCAGATCCCACTCATTCAGTGTGATGGATAGAGGCTGCGTTATTTTCAAGACGGACCAGACTACCCAAGCAAGCATAGCTCCAAGTACCGGCACGATAACGAGCAGAAATACTGTTGGAATGGCGCCTGAGCTCATGATGATTAGGGTCGAAAGAGTGTCGAGTCTACGGTATTGACAACGGGTTGGGCCTCAAAAACCGGCTTAATTAGAGAGTCCCGTCGTGCCAATTCGTTTAGCTTTGTCTCCTCCTCAATAACGTTGATGTCTTTTAACGGATCAAAGTCTGATCTGAAATTAGTATCAAGTAGAGTGATACTTAGAAAAATAACTACGAAAACAAGACCCAGCCCAAGAATCAAGGCATTGACTCGATTATCGTATTTCAGGGCCATGAAAAACGCAATGACCAGCCCGGCTTTTACGGCGGCTATCAGAAGAGCCAGTGGTAAGTTGAAAGGTCCAAGGTCAACAAACTTTGCTGTCACTACGGTCAAGGCCGTAAAGAATATCAAAGCTCCAAAGACCTTATAGTAGATGGGATACGGAATGATATGGTGTCCGTGTCCTTCTTCGTGTGAGTCGTGACTCATTAAATTGTCTTTCTAAATGAGGTAAAGTAGGGGGAAAAGGAAAATCCAGATTAGATCAACCAAGTGCCAATAAAGGCCTGAAAGTTCAACAGGTGTATACCATTCTGCGGAGAATCGACCTCTGGTTGCTTTTACGACCAGCCAGATCATTATTCCAATACCAATAACGACGTGAAATCCATGTATCCCCGTCATGATGAAATAGATCGAGAAGAATATTGGATTTACGAAATGCTCAGGTAGATCGTGTGCGCTATAATTTGCTCCAGGAAAGATTCCATGGCTAAACTTGGCTGAGTATTCAATGGCCTTAATTATCAGAAAAGCAAAGGCGCATGCGATGGTAATCAAAAGATATCTGACCAATGCCTCTTGCTTGTTCTCCTGAATCGAGCGAATGGCTAATGCCACTGTAAGGCTTGATGCAATTAGGATAACAGTGTTCAGAGCACCTAATTTCCAGTCCAGAGCAGAGGCTGCAGAAGTAAACACTTCAGGATACCAAACACGGTATACCGTGTAGGCAACAAACATCCCACTAAACAGCAAGATCTCTGTAACAAGGAACATCCACATCCCCATTTTTGCTGCATCAAATTGCTGCTCCGCCGAAACGAAGTGGTGCTGCAAATAGGCTGGATGCCCGTGCCCATCACCGTGGTGTTCTACACCCTGAGCATCGGGTTTGGAATCTACTTCAATAGTAGCCGACATATTATCTCTTTTTAGTTTTCGCTTACTTGTGAGTCGCTGACCTCAACACTTGCACCGTCTCCGGTTGCTCCGTCGGCATCCGTATATAGTTCATCGATCAGGTGATAGTCATAGGGACCACGCGTAACAATAGGCGTCCCTTTAAAGTTGTGTGGATCTGGAGGGGAAGTCGTATTTGTCCAGTCGAGTGTAGCAGCTCCCCATGGGTTGGATCCGCTCTTCGGTGCATTCTTTCTGAATGTCGCAAGCAAGTTGAACATGGTCACGAATAGTCCGACTGCCAAGACCCAAGAGCCAGCCGTAGACAGCAAATGTAGGGATTCGTATTCAGGAAGATAGTCCCAGTATCGCCTCGGCATTCCTTGGCTACCCAAAATGAACTGAGGGAAGAATGTCAAATTAAATCCAACGAATACAAAACCAGCGGCAATAGATGAGATCATATTGTTGTACATCTTGCCAAACATCTTTGGCCACCAGTAATGAACACCTCCTAACATGGCGATCACCGTTCCACCCATCATGACGTAGTGGAAGTGAGCTACAACGAAATAGGTGTCGTGGAGATGGACATCAACGGATAAAACTCCGAGCATAACCCCCGTAACGCCGCCAATCGTGAAAAGGAAAAGAAAGGACAGCGCATAAAGCATCGGTGTCTGGAGCCAAACCGATCCCTTGTACATTGTTGCTACCCAGTTGATGACCTTAATACCAGACGGAATTCCAATCAAGTAGGTTATCAGGGAAAAAACAATCGAAGAGACTTCAGATTGTCCGGAGACAAACATATGGTGACCCCAAACGAGGAATCCAAGCAATGCGATTGCGACAGAGGAAAGCGCGATCGGCTTGTAACCATAAATCCTCTGTCGAGAAAAAGTAGTCACTAATTCGGACATGATTCCGAAAGCTGGCAGGATCATGATATAGACCGCCGGGTGAGAATAGAACCAAAAGAAGTGCTGGAATAGAACTGGATCACCTCCCAATGCAGGATCGAAGATTCCGATGTTCAAGAACTTCTCAAAGAAGAGAAGGACCATGGTGATTCCAATAACGGGAGTTGCCAATACCTGGACGATACTCGTTGCATACAATCCCCATATCATCAATGGCATCCTATTCCATGTCATGCCTGGAGCGCGCATCTTATGAATCGTCACAATGAAGTTGATTCCTGTCAGAATGGAAGAGAATCCAGCGACAAAGACCGCCGTCGTCATCCATAAAACCGCACTATTGTTGTCAACGAAATCTGAATAGGGTGTGTAGAAAGTCCAACCCGTATCTACTTGGCCAAAGACGATTCCTCCAATGGCAAAGAGACTACCTATGCCGTAGAGATAGAAACTGCCAAGATTCAGTTTCGGGAAGGCAACATCCTTCGCCCCAATCATGAGAGGCAGAACGAAATTGCCAAGTGCAGCTGGTATCGACGGGATGATGAACAAGAAGACCATCATCACCCCATGTAGAGTGAATATCTGGTTGTAGGTCTGAGCATCAATAAATTGCTCACCCGATCTCATCAACTCAAGTCGTACCACAAGAGCAAGAATTCCAGCTATCAAAAAGAATAAAGAGACTGATGCGAGATACATCAAGCCAATTCTCTTGTGATCAATTGTTGTTGCCCAGGATTTGAATCCCTTGGGTTCTCTTAAATAGTTATGAGTGGCTTCGTATCCCTTCGGAAGAACCTCTCTCTGTAAGGTGCTTGTACTCATATTACTTGACTGTCTTAATAAACTCCGCTAGGGCTCTCACTTCGATATCATTCAGATTGAAAAGCGCCATAGCATTTGGATAGCCCTCCGCAATTTTAGCCGAAGGCATCAGGATAGACTCTCTGATGTACTCCTCATCGACAAGAACAATTTGGCCTCCTTCGAGGGGCCGCTGTGTCCCAAATATGCCTTGGAATGAAGGCCCAACGATTCTACTGCCGTCAATTGAGTGACAGGCGTCGCATCGTTGCTTCACGTAAATCTCCTGACCATACTCCGCATAGGCTTCAGGACCCGAATCAGGATCAAAATCAACTCCTCCCGTAGCCTCCCAGTCATCGAACTCACCTTGAGACAGAACTCGCAATTCCGCTTTCATTTGTGAATGATCCTTTCCGCAATATTCCGTACAGAAAATCTGAATAAACTCACCGGGGTCACCATCGGTAAGGCCTTCCGCTGTCTGCTCTGTAGCCTCAAACCAAAGTGTCGTATACCTATTCGGAATAACGTCGTGTTTGACCCTAAAGTCGGGTACAAAGAAGCTATGAAGCACGTCCGTGCTTGTCATGATCAACTTCACTGGACGACCCACCGGGACGACCAACTCGCCGGTCGATGTAACACCTGTACGCGGATAAGTGAAATCCCAATTCCACATTTTCGCCGTTGCATAGATCTCATAGGAATCTTGGGGGGCAACGGTAACCTTGACAAAGGACTTGAAACCCCAGGTGAAAACTACGAGACAAAGAATGGTTGGAATAATTATCAATGCTGTCTCGAAGGCGTGATTCCCCTCAACAAGCGTAGATCGCTCTTTCATATCATTCCGCATATACTTCAGAATGAGAACGATCATGGCCACCACAACCATGATTGTGAGGATGGCGCTCGCCCATGTGACGAAATAGAATGGCGCATCTATGACCGGAGCCAAAGTCGACTTTTGAGCGGGAAGCCAGCCGTACTGCATGACTAATTTCGTCATCCAGACCAACATCCCAACAAACAGAGTGATGACTATGTAGCCAATTCTTCTATTCGATTTTCGCATTATAACTTAATCGGTTAAAACAATATCTGAGAGGCGGGGTGCATTGTCTCCACCGTTTGACTCTCGTCTCCAAAACAAAAACAGAAAAAAACCAAGAATGAGAACGGTAAGCCCACCAGCAAGAGTCATTAGGTTCTTAGCGTAGAGAACATATTCACCAGAAGCCGAATCGTATCTGTAACAATAGAGAATTACCCGGTCAACGACTGTTCCAATTTTGCCTTGTGAGGCTTCGACAAAAGCAGTTCGAAGATCACGCGGCTTGAATCTGGCGCCATACATATATCGAGTGATCTTTCCCTCCGGCCCCATAAAGACCAAGACCGCTGGATGTGCATATTGCTTAGTGCCTTCATCCCATCGGTATTCAAATCCTACGGCGGAAGCAATGGATACCAGGTCTTCTTTTTCGCCAACAAGAAAGCTCCAATTTTCGTCGATATTGTCGACATGTTTTAGGCGTTCGAGATACTTTGCTCTAGCCTCTCTTGCTTGCTCTGCGCTTTCGCCCTCGGCAAAACTGACCGTCAATATCTTATAGTCGTCACCAGCTTTGAGAGACATGTCGCCTATACCTTTGGTGAGACCATCTAAGATTGAGGAGCAAAGAGTAGGGCAATCAAAGTAGACCAGATTCAGAAGAACCGGCTTCCCATTCTCAAAATAATCTCCTAGCCGAACTGGAGTATTGAATTCATCGACAAATTCGAGATCCAAATCCACTCTAGATCCTAGCATTTCTGTTACTCCCAGGCCCTCCAATGCTTTGGGTAAATTAGTGTCTTGTGCGTCTAGTTGATAGACGGTCAAGACAACAAATAAACACGCTATGCAGAATTTTTTGATCAAACTATAAATTGCGCTCTGTTGCACTTATTCTTCAACAGCCCTTGTAGTGTCTGGACTAATCACAGACTCTCTAGCCTTCCATTCCTCCTCTGCCATCAATTCCATGGCTCTATCAATCGGTACGCGATAAACACCATTTTCTTCATCAATCTCACCGTACTGTGTCAACTTTCTGTCTGCTTCGGCTTCCGTCTGTCGCAACTCTCGGGGCTCTGAAGTAAGAGACAGCTCATCTATGGCTGATTGCCTCTCAACTTTAATCCACCAAAAGGTCAAAACGACAACGACGGCGACAGTTAAGAACATTATATATAATGTTCTTAGTATCGGCATGGCGCTGAATTGCTCAGGATTAAAACCAAGCTCGATGACCTCTTCGCTTGGAGCCTCCTCTCCGGTAAAACTCTCTAATCCTTGCGGCTGGCCTGTATGCTTTGACATGATTCTATTCGGTTCGTCTTCTAAAATCTCAACACTTCTGAATACGGCAAAAGCACGTCTATCGACGTGCCAGGCTTGGACAAGTTGTACACCTTCGTCGCTTTGCTTCTCATCTACACTATTGATTTTCGAAGTCGACCGAACGGGTGAATCTTGGATCATTATGGGGCACCAAACTATGGCGTCCAGCTCTCGCAATTCCAAGTCCAAACAACATAAATGCCATACCTAGCCACATCGTGAAATCAATCAATTGTGGATGGAAGCCATGCGTATCGATGACTGGCATTATCAACCAGTACATATCGACAAAGTGCATAGCCAAGAACCAGAAAACCATGACCCATAGGACAGGCTTAAATCTTTTTGAGGCCCTGAATATCATTATTAGGAAGGGGATGATAAAGTGGCCAAATAGCAACACGAGAGAAATCGATCCCCAACTTCCTTCAATTCTATGCCTAAACCAAACCGTCTCTTCAGGAAGGTTCGCAAACCAGATTAGCATGTACTGTGAGAAGGCGATGTAAGCCCAAAATACGGTGAAGGCAAACATGAATTTGCCCAAATCATGATAGTGTTCGTTGGTAATGATTCCCTTGAGATAGCCCGCTTTGTGATAAAGTAGGGCTATGAGGGTAATCATAGCATTTATACTAAAGAAGGCACCTGCAAAAATATAGACTCCAAACATCGTCGAGAACCAGTGTGGATCGAGAGTCATGATCAAATCGATTCCACCAAAGGCCAGTGTAAGAACAAAAAGCGGAAGCCCGAAAGCGGTGATTTTTTTCAATCGCTTCGAATAGTTCTCGTTTGGATTGAGATCCTGCTTCAGAGACAAGCTATACAACTTGTAGGAGAAGAATATCCAGACAGCAAAGTAGAACACCCAACGTAAAATGAAGAAAGTGGAGTTCAAATAAGCGCTTTTACCATCCAGTATTGGATCGAATTCTGCACCCCCAACTTCGTACAGTTCAGTATGCGTCCAATGATAGAGATCGTGCATTCCAAGAATAATCGGAATTAAAAGGATAGCAAGGATTGGAAAACTCATCATCACTATTTCTGCAATCCGCCTAACGACGATGCTCCATGTAGCCTGAGTGATGTGTTGCACCATTACAAAGAACAAGGCTCCCAGTGTGATGGTCAAACAAAAAGCATAGGCTGTCACATAAGAGAAGAAAAATCTCTGTGAGAAAAGATGTCCATCCTCTCCTCCAAGGCCTAGTGCGAAAGATACCAGAAGTAGGGAAACGCCAATCCCAAGCGGCACAGCCCATGTGGTCAGAGAAGGTGTAAATCTAAACCTTTCCTCGGCAGAGTCTGCCGTCCTCTTAAATGGATCAAGTAAATATCCTAAAGGATTCATTCTAAACGATTATTATTCTCTACTGCTCGGAGACGCCGATATTCGGTGCAATCTCCTCGATATTATTCAAAACTTCTGTTGGTACGTCACCTGCTTGCGCATTTTGACTTCTCTGCAAGGCACGGATGTACGCAACAATGGCCCATCTGTCCTCTGGATCAACATGATAGCCGTAAGCCGGCATGCTGTTATAGCCATTTGAAATCACATTGAAGATGTGTCCATCTTCGATTTCTCGAATTCTGTCTGAGTGATAAGTTGGCGCGGGGACAAATCCATATCCGCCCGTCATAATCACACCGTTCCCGTCTCCCGCAGAGCCGTGACACGGGGCACAATAGATTTGAAAACGATCTTGACCTCGTTCTAATAACTCCCTACTCATTGTCATCGGAGATGAAGCTAAAAAAGAACCGTCTGTGTTTCGGCCATAATACATACCTGCATCTTCCCGGAGCATTCCGCGAGCAACAGTCCCTGCCACAGGCAAGCGCATGGCCCTTCCGTCGGCAAAAAATTCCGAACCCTCCTGAGGATCGTACTTCTCTTGGAAGTCCATATTCAGATTGGGATGAATCGGCGGCTTACTTGAAGATGTCCCTCGGCATCCAGCGATAGCAAAAGATGCTAGTACTAGTAAGAGTAAATAAGATTTTCCTAGAGTTCTATTCACAGCTATTCTGATACCTCGTCTTCGGGAGCAGTCCATTCATCGTGACCATGGTCTTCAATGATTTCGGTGTTTAACGCACCAAGTCCTTTCAATACATTTGTTGCCTTAGAAACGTCAAAATCTTCCTCTCGAGCTTCGATGTGCAAAAAGAATCCATCGTCGCTCGCTTTCGCAAATCGATCCGAATAGAAAAGAGGATTATAAGGGCGCGGCAGTCCGTTCATGGCGAACATTCCGAATACCGCCGCAAAAGCAGCAACAAGGACGGTCAACTCGAATATAACCGGTATGGAAGGCTCAATGGCAAAAGATGGCTTTCCACTAATGTTGAGCGGATAGTCTACACCACCCATCCACCATTGCATGACGTAGGCCGAAATCAGTCCTATAACACCACCTCCAAAAACTATAAAACCGATTTTGGATTGACCAAGTCCCATGGCTTTGTCCATCCCGTGAATTGGGAAAGGACTATGAGTGTCAAAATTCCGATAACCCTCTTCGCGGACGCCTTCGGCTGCTTTTATCAAAGCATGAGGATCCGAGAACTCGGAAAGAACCGCATAGACAGGTCCTTTGTGAGAGGGCTTTAGAAGCTCTTTTAGTTTTCCTAACATCTCTAGTTGGCCTCTTTGTTTTCGTTGACCTTCACTTCTACATTCTCGTGTCCATGCCCATGTCCGTCACCGTGCGTCTCATAGAAATGAGGATCGGCTTGAGGCAATACAGCTTTGACCTCAGAGATGGCAACCATTGGGACGAATCTTAAGAAGAGCAAGAACATCGTGAAGAAGAGACCAAAGGTGCCTACGAAGGTGAGAATGTCCACAAATGTAGGCGAGTAGTAGTCCCAACTCGAAGGCAGATAATCTCTATGCAGAGAAATAACCGTGATTACAAATCGCTCGAACCACATTCCGATGTTTACAAATATCGATAGAGCAAACATGAACGGAATATTACGTCTCAACTTTTTGAACCAGAAGAACTGTGGTGAGAACACATTACAGGTGAACATCGCCCAGTAGGCCCAGGCATAGGGACCAAATGCCCGGTTTATAAAGGCGAATTTCTCGTACTCCACACCGGAGTACCAGGCCATGAAGAACTCCGTTATATAGGCAAAGCCAACAAGCGAACCAGTCAAGAGAATGATGATGTTCATCTTCTCAAGGTGATTCACCGTAATCAACTCCTGAAGACCATAAACCTTACGGGCTACAACAAGAAGGGTAAGTACCATGGCGAAGCCAGAGAAAATAGCTCCGGCAACGAAGTAAGGAGGGAAAATTGTTGTGTGCCAACCAGGAACGATCGAAACCGCAAAGTCAAAGGACACAACAGAGTGGACTGAAAGAACAAGAGGAGTGGCGAGACCGGCCAAAATCATGTAGGCCCGCTCATAGTTTCTCCAATGCCGATTCGCTCCTGTCCAACCCATAGAGAGAATGCCATAGACCTTCTTTCTAATCTTTGTTGTGGCCCTATCGCGCAAGGTTGCCCAATCAGGAATCAATCCCACATACCAGAAAAGAAGTGAAACCAAAAAATAGGTCGAAACCGCAAATACATCCCACAACAGAGGACTCTTGAATTGTGGCCACATCAACATTTGGTTCGGAATAGGCAACATATAATATGCTAGCCAAATTCGACCGACATGAATACCCGGAAATACCAAGGCACACATGACAGCAAATAGAGTCATGGCTTCTGCAGATCGGTTAATAGATGTCCGCCACCGCTGCCTGAAAAGAAAAAGAATAGCCGAGATCAAGGTTCCTGCGTGACCAATACCGACCCAGAAAACGAAGTTAACGATAGCCCAACCCCAGCCTACGGGATTATTTAGTCCCCAAACCCCAACTCCATTCCAGACCAAGTAGGCGATCATGGTAAAGAGGATCAAGAGAAGGAGGTTGGCAAATCCAAAAGCCGGATACCATGCAAAAGGTGTTTTCTTCTCGGAGTGCGACGCTACCATTTCGGTAATGTCGTGGAAGCTTGGATTTCCCTCAATCAAAGGAGGCTCGAGAGATGAACCGTCTCCCAATGATTCTAATATTAGCTTTTCTTTTTCCATCTATAGTCGACGAATATCTCTATGCTTCTGCACTGCCTGCTGTCGCAGTCGCCAATGCTGGGTTTGGATTCTTAAGTCGCGCAAGGTATGAAGACCGAGGCTTGACGTTTAGCTCTGACAGGAGCTCGTAATTTCTATTATTCTGCTTGAGCTTATTGACCTCGCTAGATTCTATAGCCAAGTCTCCAAAGCTAATGGCATTAGCGGGACATACCTGCTGACATGCTGTCGTAACCTCGTTATCCTGGATGAGACGATCTTCCTTTCTCGCTTCATGGCCCGCCCCTCGAATCCGCTGGATACAATAGGAACACTTCTCCATTACTCCTCGAAATCGAACAGATACATTCGGATTTTGAGCCAACTTCACTTGCTCCGGAATCGTCTTCGTCCAGTTGTAGAAGTTGAATCTCCTAACTTTATATGGGCAATTATTGGCGCAATATCGGGTACCGATACAACGATTGTACACCATCACATTCAGTCCATCCGGTGAATGAACCGTTGCCGCAACAGGACAAACTGCCTCACATGGCGCATTCTCACAATGAGCACACATCATGGGCTGAACAACCATCTCAGGATTCTCCTCGTCATTTCCGACGAAGTAACGATCCAATCTCATCCAATGTAGCTCCCGCCCCCTACTGACCTGATCCTTACCAACGACCTGAACATTATTCTCACTCGTACACGCAACTACACAGGCGTTGCAACCATTGCAGGTATTCAGGTCAACGACCATACCCCACTGATGATTGTTATACCAATTCTCTGTTGAGCTCGGCGCATTCTTTGGATGTCGATCCTCCCACAAGGTTGGATACTCGTCCCAAGGCTCTAATCCTTTCAAACTAGGAACCTCGTCGGGTGCAAAGTTTGGATTCGACTTGTATTCTTCGAGGCTTGCCATCCGCACTATCGCGCGACCTTCCATGTAACCATGGTCCTGAGTAGAGGCAACCAAATAACCGGAGTCCTTTTTACTTACACTCACATTCGTGATAACAGAAGCGCCAGAAGCACTTCGCAAAGCCGCCACATTGGAGCCAACACCATTTCCGATCGGACCGCCATTATAGACGTCTACATCCTTATCGAAAAAGAAGTAATCTTTAGTAGAGCGCTCTGTCGATATATTTCGACCGTAACCTAGATTGACAGTGATGGAATCATCGGCATGACCTGGAACGATCCAGATTGGCAGGTCGACGCTCGTGCCATTAGCCTCAATACTAATTACATCGCTGAGATGTTTTCCCTTGGATAGATTAACAACGAGTCCATGTTTTTCGGCCGTTGCTGGACTCATCATGGCGACATTGTCCCAAACGACTTTTGTAATCGGATCTGGGGTCTCAATCATCCAAGCGTTGTTCGAGAATCTTCCGTCATACATAGCCGGATCTCTTTTTACAACGAGCTCTAAATCTGAAGAGGAGCCACTAAGGGAACGGGCCGAGCTCATAGCACTAGGCGTGATGCTCGCAAAGCCTGAACCGGGCACAAAACCATCATGCAAAAGCTTTCTCCATGACTGATTAGACTGTCCAGACGACCAGGTCGCTCGGACTAGGTCATATCCAGAGGTAGATACACCTGTAGCCATCAGGGCCAACAACTCAATCGGAGACGTGGAGTCCTCATACAAAGGCGCTATCAATGGCTGCACAACGGAGCTCAATCCACTAAAAGATCGTCCATCTCCCCAAGCCTCTAAATAATGAGTACTTGGTAGGTGCCAACGCGATGCAGCAGCTGTCTCATCATTCCACATTCCCAGATGCAAGGACTCAACCGCTCCAAGCATGGCCGCCACATCGACTCCACCAGGAGCACTAAAAACTGGATTGCAATCCAATATCACAATGGCATCAATAGCGCCAGAAGAGGCGTCTTGAGCCAATGAGGCTAGAGACTCACATCCATTAGATACTTGAGCAACTCCCGTATCCAATAGATCTACGGTCTTTCCGATATTCCCGAGAACGGCGTTGATGTGCATCACTAGAGCATGCAGCTCTGGGGCCTGTTCATCACCAGCTACTACAATCGAAGCACCTCTCGAAGATTGCAAATCTGCAACCAAGGCATTCATCCACGCCGTATTTCCGCCAGCATTTCCACCTGAAACTCCTGCAACACCAAGCCTAGCCGCAAGCGCGGTTGCAAAAGCTCCAATTGATGAGGCTTTTACTCGAAGTCGATGATCTGCCATTCCACCCGTGTTGGTGAAATCACTCTCAACCACATAGAGCCTACTCATTGAGTCAGATGTCGACATTACGCGACGACTATCTGCATACCCTCTAGCATTAGAAACGGAATTCGAATCGGCTGAGCCTAAAAAATCAGAGCCGAGACTAAGAATTGTTTGCGCTTTGCTAAAGTCATTGGATAAACGCGCTGGTAATCCACAAACTTGCTGCGCACCCAGGGCCGCATTTGAGGGACCCGCATCATCATAATCGACCCAACGCATTGATGAAAATCTTCCAGCCAACTGAGTCTTTAGTCTCGCTCTCGTTGGAGAATGATCCGTCGATGCGATCACGGCAAGCCTAGTTGAAGGCGCCCACGAACGCAAATAATCGAGCAGTTGACCTTTATCGGCCTTGGCTCCACCTTGCAGAATGTATCGAGAACGATCCGGATCGTATAGATTTAATATCGATGCCTGAGAAAAAACGTCTGTAGAACCTTGACTGTCAGGATGTTCAGGATTTCCTTCGATTTTAGTAGGTCGACCTTCATGAGCCTCGACCAATAGTGGCTGCAATGAGCCCTTAAAAGGAAAACCAGTTGCATAACTTAGCGGGAGACCAGGCACGACCTCTTCTGGTTTGCGCGCATAAGGAAGAATGTTTTCAACAGGTCGTCGACAAGATGTCAAACCGGCCAAAGCCATTGACGCCCCCATGATTTTCATGAAATCACGTCTAGTCTCAGCTTTTGGCTCCTCTAGGGCGCCGTCGCGAAACTCTCCTTTATTGACTGTCGAAAAGTCCTCGGAATCCCTCTTGTGATCGAGACTCCTCCAAGCCTTAACACCTCCAAAAACTTCCTCTGCGGGAAGGTCTGAGTTCTCAAGTACCTTTAGCTCGTGAAGCATCTAATTCTCTTGCTTTCTAATCGATTTAATAATGGCAACCAGAACAATTCTCCGGAGGACTGATGCCCTCACGCTTGATTCGCTCAAGATTTGCTTCAACAAAACCTTCTGGGTTTTGATAACCCATGGTCGTGACCTCTCCTGGATCCCGTAAAAATTGCTCAGGCTGACGATGACAGGTCAAACACCACCCCATCGATAACGGCTCCTTCTGCTGCACCACTACCATTTGATCAACCCTTCCGTGGCAAGACTCACATCCAACACCAACATTGACATGTATAGAGTGATTGAAATGTGCGTAGTCTGGAAGATGGTGGACTTTGACCCATTCGACTGGATCACCAGTTGCCCAACTTTCCCGAACTGGCAGAAGATCCAGTGATTCGGTCTTGATTTGACTGTGACAATTCATGCAAGTTTGCGTAGCCGGCACATTGGCATGCGCAGACTTCTCAACGTAGGAGTGACAGTACTGACAATTAAGGCCAAGCTGTCCAACATGGAAAGCATGGCTATACGGTACCGGTTGCTCTGGGGTATATCCCACGTCTGTAAACTCCGGAGAGAAATAATACCCTATTCCGACTGTGATGATTAGCCCTGCAACCGCAGCACCAACCAAAGTCATCAATGGTAACTTGTTAGCCGATCTAGAAAATATTTGAGCCATTCAGAAAGTTCGTAGTTCACCAATAAACGGGCGCCAATCACTGTAAGACACACCTCCAATTAACAGGCCAGTAAATCTACCCCACAGCCAGATTAGTAGGATTGAATTTAGATTGAATATGAAAACAATCCTGATATTCTTGACTTTTTCCTATCCTACTTCCTCGCGGAGATGAAAATACGATCTGCCAGCATAATTTGGGATAAGATTCCGTTAAGAGAGCACTTTGGATAAAATTTACATCGCATGCCTTTTCTTGGGCACCATATATATAGTCTTGTGCTTGCCGAATTGGTGGCGAGATCGTCTATCTGATATCCAGCAGAGTATGTTTATTCCATTCATGCTGGCCTATTTCTTCGGACTGGGAGGAATGATCGGCTTTTACCAGAGTAAAGAGTCGTTTCTTCGTTTTGGGATTGCTGCCGGAGCGGCGGCGCTCGGATGGCTGATTGTAAGAGGTAAAGGAGTAAAGAAGTAAAAATGCACAGGAGAAAGCTCTTACACCTCTACTTCCGCAGACATCTCCTAATCTCCAATACTACTCTTTCAACATCCTCGTCCGTCATGCCAGGATGATCGGGGATACTTATTGCAGTCTCAAAATACTTCGACGTATTCTCAAGCCCCTTCATGCTATAGGCTCTTTCCCTGTAATAGGGATGCAATGGAACGGGAATATAATGCAGCTGAACACCAATCCCTTTGGATCTCAACTGCGTAAAAAGGTCATCCCTGGAAATTCCAGACTCCTCATTTACCCGGACGACAAACAGATGCCATGTGTGTCCTTTCGTAGAATGTGGCAAATGTAAAGGCAGATCTGCGAGTCGGTCCATGTACATTCGGGCAATTTCGGACCGTCTGGCATTGAATCCTGACAACTTTTCAAGCTGAGCACGCGCCAAGGCAGCATGAAGCTCACTTAATTTATAGTTGAATCCCAGATCATGCATCTCATAATACCAAGCTGCGGGCGACTCGTACTTTAGCCAATCTGGATTTCTCGTCATTCCGTGCAAACGAAATTTATTAGCCCGCTGATACATCTCCGCGTCATGGCAGAGGACGGCACCCCCTTCTCCACCCGTCATATTTTTGACTGGGTTAAAACTCAGGGCTAGGGCATCGCAGAAGGACGACGAGGCCCTATCCATGTAGCGCCCTCCGGGAGAATGTGCAGCATCGACTAGGAATTTCAATCCATACCTTTTGGCAATATCCTGCAATCCAGAATAGGCCGATGGATGGCCGGCAAAATCGACACTTACTATGGCCTTCGTTTTATCCGTGATCAATGCCTCAACTTTCGCAGGATCGACGCAGAAACTCGCCTTATCTATATCAACAAAAACAGGTTTTGCCCCCAAATATAAAAGTGCATTAGCCGTACAAACAAAGGTTAAAGCGGGCACGATGACCTCATCTCCTTCCTCAATTCCTGCCGCGAAATACATCCCATGAATAGCTGCCGTACCACTTGAATAGCCAATGGCATAATCAGTCTCACAAAGTCCAGCCAGTTTTTTTTCTAGATCGACCAGAATCTGCCCCTGGGAAATCATCGGATTGCGAAGCGCCAGAGCAACCGCTTCTATTTCATCCTCGCTGATGTTTGGTCGGCTATATGGGATGAAATCTTTAGACATTTTAGTTTAGTCGCAAGATATGACTCAACTCGAGCGCGTAGGATGATGATCTATGATATTCTTGATGATGTCCCGAACATCCCGCTGTATTTTATTCTGCAACAGGGTATCGAGTTTTTCAGTCGCCGGAATGCGCAAGTTTACATCTTCAAACTTATTGCCAAAAACCTGCTCGTGTGTCATGTGCTTAATACCCGCTGAATTTCCGGTCAGCTCATTAACAATAGAAGCCAGTTCAAGCATCGTGATCGGCTCGGAGCCACCTATATTATAAGCCTGACCTGCTGACTCTTTCATTCCCATTAAAGCAACTATAGCTTGTATGGCATCTCGAATATCAGTAAAGCACCTCCGTTGTGAACCGTCTCCATAGACCGTCAATTCTTCTCCATCTAGTGCTTGATCAATAAAGCGAGGTACTACCGGACCATGCTTTCCGATCTGTCTAGGCCCAATCACATTGAACAGCCTGACAATCACAGCGTGAAAGCCCTCCTCATGATGCTTCGCCAATGTCAAGAATTCCTCGACGGCTTTGATACCTGCGTAAGACCAACGATGGATACTGGTAGAGCCATAGACTCTGTCAGAATCCTCATGCAAATAACTTCCCTTGTGTTCAATAACATCAAGAGCTTTTCCATATATCTCCGAAGTCGATGTGAGAAGCAACTTCGTATTATAC
Source organism: Rhodothermales bacterium (assembly GCA_965250215.1). Taxonomy (GTDB): domain Bacteria; phylum Bacteroidota; class Rhodothermia; order Rhodothermales; family DATKEJ01; genus CBDFNN01. Next base: position 3,594,327 of record CBDFNN010000004.1, read on the forward strand.
TTCGAAACGAGCTCGAGAATAATGTCGATCGACCGGAGATTATTGAGAATCGTCTGACTGGAAGTTACCGAAGCGAGCTTCACCCCTACATAGGAGGCTAAGTGATAGACATCGTCAACACCGTTGAAATGAGGCTCAAATCCAGCCTTATCTGTTATGTCCTGCTGGAAAAACTCGAAATTTGGATGGTCCGGCAAATGCTTGATATTACCTGCCCTTCCCGTTGACAAATTGTCCACGACCCTTACTTTGTGGCCTGCTGCCAATAGCGCATCACAAAGATGCGAACCGACAAATCCAGCTCCACCGGTAACCAAGCAAGTCCTTTGATCCACGCTCATATTTTCATGTGTATTCATATCACGGATGATAGGATTTCAGCACATCAGAAAGCAATTTATAAAGCCGTGCTGCGCTAGTATCAACCGAAGCTTCTTCTTCGACCCATTTGCGATTTGGTCCGATCATTTTCTCCTTAAGTGAAGCCAACTCGTCGATGCTACTATCCAAAGTGTTGAATACATCGTCAAGTAGATCCTCGTCTCCTTCGATGAAAACGGCGCTTTGTCTGTCTACAAGGATGGCTTCGTTACTAGGTATTTTCGATACGACCGGAATACATCCCATATACAGCGACTCGATTAACAACTCCGACACTCCATCTCGTGGCGGTATTGATAAGAGTAAGTCAGTCACAAGTAATATGTCACGGAGCTGATCCCTCGGAAGCATTTCGTCAAAGACGAGGCAACGAGGATGCTCCACCAGTAGTTCTAGATTCTTCTGAACCGGCGTATCTCGTTTCTGATTTAAGGTCAGGACGATGGCCCAAGCCTCAGACCTATTGTCTAGGAGATTCGAGATAGCAGCTAGCGTGATCTCAGGCCGATACCATTCATGGACGCCTCTTCCATTGGTAACGACAGGTGCATCGGCTGGTATTCCGAGTCTTTCACGGACAGCTTTCTCGTCAAAGTCTCCTTGAAAATCACTAAGCTTGATCCCCCAGGTAATTGGTGAGAATTTGGCCTCAAATTCCGGGTATAGTTTCTGCCCCTCTTTAGCAAGAGCCTTTCCATCAGTGATTATCAAACTAGCCCGAGAAAATGCATCTTCTACTTTCGACTTGTAGAGCCACCCTTTAAAACCCTCTTGGGGATACTTAGTCAAATCAAAAGTCCATGTCTGAATAGCAAGAGGTTCGAATTCGCACCGAGCTGCCAGAATTCCATATGAGGTCACATAGGATGCGAGCATTATGTCCGGCTTGATTTCATCTAGAAGTCCAACTAATTCTTTTGTGGCAAGAAAGAAATCAAGCTGTGAAGTTTTACCTATAAATCTAGCTGCCTTCTGGGATAGTCGATGCGTTTTAACACCCTCAATTTCCGGTGACTCTCCTTCAAGGGTGATTAGTGAAATCTCGGCGCCTTGCTTTACCAATGCGGGAAGCCACTTCTGGACGTGATAGTTTGCAGCATTCCCAAGAAAGGCAAGATGCATTTGTTATGGATTGAGTCGAATTATATAGTCTAACGAGGAAGCAAAGCCCGCCGATCGAGCGTATGTGTCTGTCCCGAGGGTGATCTTAAAATCTAAATTTAGCCCCTTAACCTAAACAAAATACAACATCTCGATGCGCTTTGCGGTCATAATGGCTGGTGGTTCTGGTACTCGGTTTTGGCCTGAAAGTACGCGAGCCCTACCCAAACAATTTCTCACACTTTCTGGTGACACTTCTCTGATCCGTGCAACATTCGACAGGATTAGTTCACTGGTTGAGCCAGAGCGAATTTTAGTGGTCACTTCTGGATCCCACGCCCACCTAGTCGCAAGCGAAATCCCAGAAATCCCGACTGAAAATATTCTGTCAGAACCGGTCGGTAGAAATACTGGCCCCTGTCTTCTATTGGCGGCAGAGGTCATTGCCAAACGCGATCCTAATGCTTCGATGCTTGTGGTTCCAGCTGATCATTTGATTAGAGACGCAGCCCTTTTCAACTCGACATTAGCGAAAGCTTTTGATCGGGCAGAAAGTAAAGAAACGCTCGTAACTTTGGGTTTGCAGCCAAGCTATGCGGCCACTGGCTATGGTTACATCAAGCTCGGAGATGAGCTCGCAGCAGAAGTATTCCAAGTAGATCGCTTTGTCGAAAAACCGGATCTAGAATTAGCAAAAGAATTCATTAATTCAGGGTCATTTCTCTGGAATAGTGGAATGTTCATTTGGCGTTGTTCCGTTTTCATTTCGAGCGCAAAAGAGAACATGCCAGAAGTCTACGAGGCTTTCGATTCGTTGAGAACCCAGGCAGCCATCGTTCAAGAGGATATCGATCGGGTCTACGAGACCTGCCCGTCAATTTCTGTTGACTATGGCGTTATGCAAGGAGCCGACAATGTCACGGTTGTTCGAGCGACTTTTGACTGGAGCGACGTAGGTGACTGGCGAGCTGTTTATGACTTAGCAGAAAAGGACGAAAGTGGGAATGCGGGTGGGGATCAATCCCTTTTCGTCGAGACCAAAAACTCCTTGACGCGGTCATCCAAAAAGCCGGTAATTGTTGTGGGACTAGAGGGAATCGCAGTAATCGAAACGGAGAAGGCCATCCTGGTCTGTGACATCAATAATTCGCAACACGTAAAAACGGCCGTTGAAAAATTACCCCCTGAATTGAAATAAGACAGGACAATGAGTCGTCAGATTTGGAGGCACACAATACCGATTTCGAAGGGTATTCCTCAATCCTTTCTCGATCTGGTACCTAACAAATCCGAAAAGGTGGTCGAATCAACCAAAACCTACCTAATTCTATATATCAATTGTGAGATTGGCGTCAAGATTTAGTTGGAAGCCTTCTCTGTATCGCTCGCCTGCAACTCCATAAAAATGAAGACGTATCTAAGCCTCCGAATTCGGATCTGCACTTCTCCTAACGTTAGCTGATTTGACCTCATATCGACATAAGATTGCGACACTTTGCCTTGTAATTATACTGGGCTTTTCTAGTATAAGCCCGGCTCAGGAGACTAGTAGCACTTCACCAGTGGCTCTTTCTCTGCCAGATGCTATCGAAATTGCACTGACACAGAGCTTTGCCATTAGATCAAGTCTGTTGGACATAGAAAATGCAGATGCTCAAATTTCAGATGCAAGAAGCGGTGCTTTGCCGCGTGTAGATCTGAGCTCGAGCTATTTGAGAAACCTCAAGACCGCCAACCCCTTTGCTGGTAGTGACGCAGGCGGACTTTTTGCTGGATTGAATTCTCTTGGTTGGCTTGCCTACAACGAGGATGCGAGAACAGACGACAATCCGGATACCAATGTCTTGAGTCTGATGGAATTTTTTGACAGACAGCAAGCAGGTATTGATGCCGCTGGCCTTGTCGTCAGTTCAAATGACAACCCTTTTGCTGTTGACAACCAATTTAGCTCTGGATTGAGTATCTCACAGACTCTGTTTGATAATTCTGTCTTCCTTGCAATCCGAGGAGCTCGTCAAGTTCGAAAGTTGAACCAATCTAATCTGACTCGACAGCAGCAACTGCTGGTGCGTGATGTAAGCGAGGCCTACTATGCGTCGATTTTGGCGCGTGAAAGCCTTAGCGTGATCCAAAACAGTAAAGAAAGGACTGGAGAGACGCTGGAGGAGACAAGTAAACAAGTTCGTGCCGGTACGCTCTCGAAATTTGAACGACTTTCCTCAGAGGTCGAATTGGCGAATCTTGAAAGTCAAGAAATGGAGGCACAGAACAGATTTGACCAGTCGCTATTTGTTCTTAAGCAGCTTCTTGCTCTTCCTCCGAATGAGGAAATCGATATCGCAGGCACCCTCGAGTCTGAAATGGACAGATTTGCAACGATGCAAACAATGGATGCTAGTGAAGCGACGCTTCTTGCCTTGGAAGCACGCCCAGATTTACGCGGACTATCTGTCAACTCAGACCTGTTAAGGCTGCAAGAGAAGAACGTCGGCAGTAGCAGGATTCCAAGATTTTCAGCTTTTGCCAATCTGAACTACACAGGTGCTGTTCCAGATGATCGATTATCTATCGTCTCAGACTCTGACGATCCCTTCTCTTTTTCTGGTCGTCAAAATGGATTCTTCTCGGAGTCCTATTGGAATCCAGCTGTGAACGTCGGCTTCCAAATGAGCTGGACCATTTTTGATGGCCGGCAGACTAAAGCAAAAATGAGGCAAGCTTACATCGATCGGAAAAAGGTCGACTTGAATATTGAACAACTGGAGCAAGGCATCGCTTACGAGATTCGGTCTTCGATACAAAATGTTTTGGCGGCCCAAGGTCGAATTCTGAGCCAAGACAAGAATGTTGAGCGCGCTGAGCTGAACTATGATTTTGCAAAGAAGCGTTTATCGGAGGGCGTGAGTGGTCCACTTATCGAGAGACAAGCATCGGAACTTCTGGACCAGAGTAAGCTCAACCGGGCCTCCGCGATCAACGACTTTCTAGTAGCCTCAATTCGATATCAAACCGCTCTTGGAACGGGAAAGGTCATCTCAAAAGACGACGTCAATTAAATGAAACATCAGTACATGAAGCTTTCAATCTTTTCGCTCTTATTGATACTCCTCATTTCCGCTTGCGGACAGGAGGGAGGCGAAGATTTGAGTAACGAGGAAACTGGCGTCACACCAGTATTACCCGTCGATATTGTCAGAGCTAGCCCAAGTGTACCAGTCGTGGTTACCACGATTCTACCACAAGACTTCGATGAAATAATCGAGCTGACAGGAACGGTTGAGGCCATGAACGACGTCGTTGTATCGGCTGAGACCTCAGGTCGGATTCAATGGATTGCTCCTCTGGGATCACGAGTTGGAAAAGGAGGCATGATTGCAAGAATGGATGACCGAGTCGTTCAAAGCAATTACGATGCAGCAAAGTCTCAGTACGACTTGAGTCTTGACACTTTCGGAAGGCAACAGGCCCTTTATCAAGATTCGGTCATCAGCTCTCTCGAATTCCAAGCAGCAAGGGCATCAAAGGACCAGACTAAAGCGCAACTAGCACAGGCAGAAAAAATGCTCGCAGATGCTCGACCTAGAAGTCCCTTCCGTGGAACGATCCAAGACCACCTTGCTAAGGCCGGATCTCTTGTTGGGCCAGGGTCACCCATACTAAGAATTGTTGACACGAGGACAGTTAAAATCGTGGCAGGTGTCCCAGAACGCTATGCAGCCGACATTAGATCAGGTGCAAAGGCTATGGTTGCAATCGGGGATGCTGGCGAGGAAATGGAAGGTCGGATTTCTTTTGTGTCGGACATAGTAGATCCCAGCAACAGAACTTTCGATGTTGAAATCAAGCTGGATAATAGAGCTGGAAAGGTCAAGCCGGCGATGGTTAGCAAGGTCGCTATTCAGAAAAATACGATCAAAGACGCGATAGTCGTCCCAAGAAATGCCGTCGTAACCGACGAACTGGGTAAATCTGTATTCATCGTTACGCGCGAAGGAGATTCCATGATCGCGAGAAAAGTGAATGTCACTATTGGACCTAGTCTCGGCAATGCTACCGTTATTGAGTCTGGTCTGGCGAGTGGAGCTCAAATTATTGTAGTCGGCCAGAAGAAAATCTCTGACGGCTCTAGGGTTGAGTTAAGCTCTACCGATCAGTAGATCAATCCGGTACCTGACTGGCCTGCCCATTGGCGGGAAGCCAGACATCGAGAAAGTCGAGGGCTGTCGCGGCGCCACTAAGGTTGAAGTCCTCGGGACCGTAATCTGGGGGACCTCCGTTATTTGGCAGCCAGACATTCAAGAAGTCAAAGGCTGAAACGTCTTTACTGGCATCTCCATCCCCTCCCCATAGGCCAAAGATATTTGTCCCCAACTCCTGCATCGCAATGCCGCCGTTTGTAAAGACTTTGTCGAGACCTGACTTAAGATCGTAAGTCGTAAGTCCTGAATTTGTCAGAGCCAACCCGGTCGCGGAACGCACGCTAAGATGATTGCGATGACCGACAGTCAAATGGTAGGTATTCGGGCCTTGAAAAAAGTAGGCCCCCGAAGATCCATCGGGGCTGAGCAGCTTCCCATCCTTTGTTAGGAACACAGCACGCATCGAAATTAATACTCCTTGAAAACTAACGCGACTTGCTTGTATCCAGACCCAATCAACAATTTCCGGATGAGCACTTAGGAAACTAGCGTCCACGCTAATGTCTGGAACGTCATCATAGGGCTGATCCAGAGGAATCAGATTTTGAGCTTGCAAAGCGGTTGACATATCCGTTCCATTCCAAGCTCCAGATAAGACTAGGTCGATGTCGACCTGTTGACCAAAAGGAGTCAAGTCCTGACGCTCAAAGGCCCCGATGTCGCATCCATCTCCACCGGCAGCATTCAGTATGGCTGTATCAAATGGCCTAGGGGCACCCACCCGGTCAAGGACAACGCTGTGAAGTGCGCAGTCGCCTTTATCTATCAAAGGACTTTGAAAGGATGGAGATCGGTTTGAAATTAGCAAAGGATCTATCCATGGATCAAGATTTGGATCGGTAAAAAGGTTGAAGGCGTTGGCAAATTCTCCACTAGCTTCTCCCATGGGCCCTGCGATAGCCGGGCTGCCGTGGATCAAACTCGAGTAAATATCTAGATCACAACTCGCATTATAGGTAATTGCCTTTGTGTTCATAGAGTACTCGCTACTCCGACTGGTAACCGTCGAATTGGCGATCAAGAGGCTGCCTCCATTGCACCCAACCGTATTAACGATTTCCTCGTCATACAATCGATATTGTGTCAGAACCGACGAGTAAATCTTACCTACCCCCAAGGAAGACACTCCGCCTCCTTCACCGATGAGCTCGGAGCGGTAGATATTGAAACTACCTCCAAAATTTTGCAATGCGGCGAGAGGAAAAAACTGTGCAAAGTTTGACAGTCTCGAATCAAAAACATCAAGATTGCCGCCCGTTTGGTAGATGCCCTCTGTACTAGATTCACGAATTTCAACGTCTCCAGACTCAATGAACATAGACGTCGCCAGCCCTCCCAGATCAAACTCAGCATTAGGATCGACATTCAATTGGGAACGCAGGATCGAAGCAGTCCCAGAATTCTTTACGTGAATACTATTGTTGCAACATTCGCTAAATATTTGACTATCTGTGAGCATGAGTTCTCCGCCATCAACTTCGATACAGCCTGTATCACATACAAAATCAACCTTATTGAAAACCATCTTCCCACCTACAGAAACCTTAAGGATTCCATACGAGGGTTCGTTGTAGTTAAAAAAGCTACTTATCCGAAGGTCGATATTTTGAAAAGTCATAGTTGCCTGTGACACATCAGCAAGCATCCGGGCCCCTCCACCAGCAATAACTATATCTTGATTTTCGCCGTCAATGGTATAGTCCCACGATATGGGTAAACCTTTGCCACGTAGCGGAATTGATTGACCTGCCAGAGCGGTGTCAAAAGTTATGACTCCACCATCTGCGATCTCCGTGATTGCCTGATCCAAGGAACCAGTTCCGAAATAATTCGCATTGACCACAACTATACTTGAGGGAGAAAGCCCTCTCTCTACCGCCCCGATGTCACACGCATCACCGCCAGCCGCGTCGGTAACAGCTGGGTAGTCATATGGTCTCGAATTACCGTTTAGATCTTGCGTCACGGCTGTTGCCGCGCAATCTCCTTGATCTAGAACGGGGCTCGAAAGTAGTGGTAAGCCATCGAAACCCAATTGGACATCGATGTACGGATCCAAGTCTGGATCTGAAATAAGGTTAAAACTCCCACTCAGAGGAGCAGGAGCTATTAGAGCTGGTTGCCCAGTAATGATTGAACTGGTCACGACTACGTCACAAGCAGCTAGAAACTTAAGCCCGACTTCGCTACCATCAGGTTCGCTACCAATGGCACCTATGAGGCTCGAATTTTCAACAACCAACTGTCCAGATGAACAGTTAAGCGCAAAATCGGATGAAGGACTTGGGTTTGAATTGTAAGTTGTAAGGATGGAGTTCCTCACCAAGCCAGTGCCGGTAGAGTGCTGCACTCCAAAATTCCAACCAGTAAGTCGGGACTGGATGATTGAATAAGAGCCAGAGATATTATTGAGGGCACCATTGGATTCGTAAACGTCCTTCAGCTGGATAATCGATCGCAGAAGAGTAATGACTGCACCATCATTCTGAACCATTCCCCCAAAATCCGAATCCGTTACATCGACTAGACCAGAATTAACGGAAAGACTCGCCGCCGAACCACCAAGAGGATGTCCACCTATTCCGAAACTAGAGGCCTCGATAACAACACTACTGGTGCCATCCGTTACAAGAGTAAATTCGCAACAATGGGAGAAGAATATCGAGTTTTGGACATTAAGTACTCCACTGTTCACTAGTAGGCCGATCCCTCCAAATTCCGAGCCGGCCTCAATATTATCTAGAACCAATGTCGAGGCTGCGTCACTGGTCACGACAGAGCCTTCCGGCAACGACAATCTCCTTAGCGTAAGCTCTGCACCAGTCAAATCCACAAGCATGCCAATGATCGGCCAGTTAATATCAGTTGGAAGAATAGAGACACCCTGTCCTTCGCCATCTACCGTAAAATCTTTGCTAATAGCGGATGTATTTGCATAAGGAACAGCGAGTCCTGAGGAAAAAGTTATGACTCCATTCGGATCGATGTCTGCTACCGCCTGCTGAAAGGAGCCTGGGCCGGAGCTATTCGCATTAATGACCGTGATTGCCGCCTGACCGAATGCCGTTCCCAAGAGCGACAGATAGAAGCATAGAGAGATAAGTAATCGCATTACAATTAAGGCTTGGTGTATTTCTAAACTCGGATTAATCCGGAATCTGTCCTGACTGGCCATTTGCCGGCAGCCACACGTCGAGGAAATCTAATGCCGTTGCTGAACCGCTAAGGTTATAATCTTCTTGGCTGTATCCTGCAGGTCCACCGTTGTTCGGAAGCCAATGGTTTAGAAAGTCAAATGCGGTAACTTGCTTGTTGCCATCACCATCGCCACCCCAGAGACCAAAAATGTTTGTGCCCAATTCCTGCATCGCAAGTCCGCCCGAGGAATATGCATTGCCAAGTTCAGACCTGAAATAGACTTTGGCGACCTCGCCATCCGAGAGCGCAAGCCTATTGCTTGACATCACAGAAAGATGGTTTCGATGACCCACTATTAGATAGTAAGAGCTGTAAATACCATAAAAGAAATAAGACCCCAAGGATCCATCTGGGCTTAAGATATTCCCATCCTTTGTGAGGAATACGGCGCGTTTCGCTCCTTTTGAATCCGAATAGATAGACCTATTTGGCTGTATCCATATCCAATCAACAATTTCGGGATGTGCACTCAGAAAACTTGCGTCAACACTGACGTCTGGAACGTCCTCGTAGGGTTGATTCAAAGGAATGAGACCCTGCGCCAGCAATTCAGTAGACATCTCTGTTTCGTCCCAAGCTCCTGAAAGAACGAGATCAATGTCTATCTCATTTCCATGAGGAGTTAAATCTTGCCGCTCAAAGGCACCGATATCGCATCCATCTCCTCCCGCAGCATTCGAGATGCTTGTATCATATGGTCTCGGGTCACCTGACAAATCCAACTCTACGGCGTATAGTGCGCAATCACCCTTATCAACCATAGGACTTTTGAAAGAAGGCGATCGATGTGCAATCAAAAGCGGATCAGTCCAGAGAGTAAGATTTGGGTCCGAAAATAAATTGTAGGCATTACCGAAGTCTCCACTGGCTTCTCCCGCTGGGCCCGTTATAGCCGGATCTCCTAATACCAAACTGGAATAGAGATCAAGATCACAGCTAGTCTCAAAGTTTATACTCTCCGAATCTGGCTCAAAAGGACTGTAAGCACTGACTATAGTCGAGTTAGCGATTAAGAGACTGCCGTCGGTGCATCTCATAGTCTTGTTCCAAGGTGCTGCGTCCGACGGTTGTCGAGAGAGAATTGAGGAATATATTTCCCCTAACCCGGCTGAGTAAAGCGCCTCTTCTCCAGTCAGTTCGGATCGATATATTTTGAAGGACCCTCCTTGGCTGTCAAATGCTGGGACACCAAAAGTATGATATGGACCATAGACGACCGATTCATAAAGCTCTAATAATCCACCAGATTGTCTGATCGGGCCAAGACGGGAATCTTGAACAATGACCTCTCCAGATCGAATGCCGAGTGAAAATGCACCGGGATACTGTCCAAAATCGAGATATCCAACTAATTCAGACCTAAGAATATTCACCGTCCCGGACTCATTAACTAGGACGCCAGCACCGCTGTAATATGAAACAACTTCGCTGTCGATCACTGAAAGCTCGCCTGAGTTCACCTCAAAGCAGCTTTCAAAACAGTTGAACTCAACATTTTCCAAAAACACCTTCCCGCCATTATCTATTTTTACTCGTCCTATTGATGGGAATTCAAAAGCTGAGTAATAATTTCCAATCCAAAGATTCATTAAAGTGAGCGTGGATGCTGAAACCTCCATCAGTGGAGGATCCGGCCCCCCAAAAGGATCGTCGTCTACTAAGTTTATGTCCAGTCCACCTCCATCGATTGTGAAACTCTTGTCGACTACTAAGCCGTCACCCACAAAGGGCATCCGTTGTGCCTCAACTGCACTATCAAAAGTTATGACTCCACCCTCGAAAATATCGAGCATAGCCTGATTTAAGGAGCCCGGTCCAGACTCATTGGTATTTTGGACGGTGATAGAAATCTGGCCAAAAGTAAGACAGGGTAATAGAATCGCTGCTAGAAAGAAGGATAATAATCGATTCATGATGATGGTGAATTGATTGAATTATGGAGCCTGGATTGCCTGCCCACTGGCAGGTAACCATACTTGGAGAAAATCTAATGCGGTCGCACTTCCATTTAGGTTGAAATCTTCAGGTAAATATCCCACTGGCCCCCCGTTATTTGGTAACCAGACATTTAGAATATCGAAGGCAGACACTTCACCGTCGCCGTTACCATCTCCTCCCCAAAGACCAAAGATGCCTGGTCCCAGCTCCTGCGTGGCAACGCCACTCGAAGCGTAGACACTTGAAAGCGAATTCGAGAAATCAAATGCTGAGGATTCATGATTTAACCCCAGACTGCCAGCGGAAGTCACTCCCAAATGATTCCTGTTCCCAACTGTCAAAAAGTACTCACCGGGTTCATAATGAAAACGAACAAACTCCTCCCCAGCGGGGCTCGCTACCTGACCTTCCTTCTGAACAAAAGCAACTTGCTTAGCCCGAAGAACTGGCTCATCAATCGATTTACGGAGTCCAAGCCATACCCAATCAACGATGTCTGGATGATCGTCTAGAAATTCTTGTGAGGCTAGGCTAGTCGGAATTCCATCGTAGGGATGAGTTAGGGGCAGCAGTCCTTGAGTGTTCAATTCAGTCGACATCGTTGTTTCGCGCCACGCCCCGCTCAAAATAAATTTGACGGAAACAGTCAAGCCAGAAGGATTTAGGTCTTGCCTCTCATAGGCTCCGATGTCACATCCATCACCAGCCGTTGAATTTGGGAGAGGCGAATCCCAAGGTCTTAACTCATCTCGAAAGTCTCTTTCATTTGGACCCAGTAGGGAGCAGTCACCTTGATCAATTAATGGGCTGTTGGCAGCTGGCTGTCCTCGGTCGTATTCGAGAATGGGATCAAAATAAGGAATTATATTGGGATCCGAAATGAGATTATACCGACCATCTATGATCAAGGGAATTGATGAGCTTTCCTCGATGGCAGGATCTCCGATTACCAAAGAGCTGTGCAATTCCAGATTGCAATCACCCGATGTAGAAATCCCTCCAATGGTTCGCGAATTAACTTGAGATTCCGGAAAACCCAAAATACTCGAGTTATACATTTTCAGCTGACCACCTTGACAATTTACAAGTGGTATAGTCGTAGGCAACCAATCAATAAATGAATTCGCTTGCAGAATTGAGTTGGTCACGGTTCCTGAACCTGATACATGTGCTATTCCGCCCGCTCCGCCTCCAATTCGACTTCGATCGATAGTGTAGTTGCCTTGCAAATTCCCAAATCCATACCCTGACTCGTAGTGAGTGCTTTCAATAATTTCAGAATTGGAAATATCTACCGTTGCACCATTGTTTAACAGGCTTAAGCTGAAGCGCGAATCAACAATTGACAGATTACCCGAGTTTATGTCAACTCCCCCCGGATCGCCTCCAAGCGGGATGTCATCAGTACCGGCTCCAACGCCTCCTCCTATGATCACATCCGTCATTGATACATTCTGCGTGTCGACAAACTGAGCCACTAAGCCACAGCAGACAGCAAATAACGTTGAATTGTCAATCGAAGCATTTCCGCCCTCTTGATATAAGCATTGTACGTAACAGAGAATATGGACATCAACAAGAATCAGCTCTGAATTGTCTGTCAAGCGGAGAATGCCTTCACGATATACATCAAAAGTGCTTTCTAAGAAACTAACATTCCGCAGAGTTAAGCTCGCGCCCGAAACGCGAAAAATCACATTAGAAGGGCCATCCAAATCTTCTCTTATGTGTATTCCCTCCTCCCCGCCGTCAATAGTGATGTCTTTATTGATGGTAGGCGGATCAATAAATGGAACCGAAGAAAGAGTAGGATCGAAGGTAATGGTGCCTCCAGAGTTGATGTTAAGAACCGCACTCAGAAAAGAACCTTCTCCGAAAGCAAGGTCATTCTGAACAACGATGTAATCCTGCCCTGAGATAATACTCGGGAATATCACTAGAGCTAACAAAAGAGAGATGAAACGGAGCACGTGGGAGCACCATTATTTATACCCTAAGTATAATGATTATAATACTCATTAATAAGGACGGACCTAGCTTTAATGGAAATCGACGTGGTACTTTTGTATAGAATTGAAGATCTAGTTGAGACCGAATGTGGCAAAACTATCTAGTGTCTTTGACCGTATCTAAGTCTTCGCTTGAAGGCTCGGTATGACATTGGGTCACCAAGCCTCCTTAGGACAACAAACCCAGACTCGAATCTCGTAACTCGGAACCCCGAAACTTCTCTCTATGAACCTCACCGACCTTGCGATCCAGTACAAAACGAGCGTTGTCATTCTGACAATTGTCCTCGCTTTTGCCGGCCTTGGCAGCTACATCACTCTGCCAAAAGAATCGACTCCCCAGATTGAAATTCCACTGATTGTAGTCACGACGGTCTATCCGGGAGTAAGTCCTGGTGATATCGAAACTCTAGTTACTCAGCCCATTGAGCGAGAGACGCAGGTCATCAATGGCATAAAAGAAATTAGATCGACCTCGACTGAAGGTGTATCGACGGTAATAATCGAGTTCGAGCCTCAGATCTCTATCGATGATGCGTTTCAGAAGACCAGAGATAAGGTTGATATCGCAAAAGCAGATCTGCCCTCTGATGTTGAAGAACCCATTGTGTCGGAAATCGATTTTTCGGAATTCCCCATCATGTCAATCAACCTCACAGGTAACTACTCGCTGACGAAGTTGAAAGAATTGGGCGATGACATGGCGGACGAGATTGAATCCGTTCCTGGCATTCTAGGCGTCGACGTTTTAGGAGGCCTCGAGAGAGAGGTGAAAGTGAATGTAGACCTGAATCTATTAAAAGGTTACAATCTCAACTTCAATGATATCATCAATACCATTAGGGGCGAGAATACGACTATTCCTGGTGGTTCGATTGACGTAGATCGATCCAATTATCTCGTTCGAGTTAGCGGTGAAATTGACGATCCACGGCAACTTGAAAACTTCATCGTAAAGGTACCCGAAGGACTTCCAGGAGAAACCGTCAAACCTCCGATCTACCTAAGAGACATTGCCGATGTCGAGTTTGGCTACAAGGAAAGAGCATCCTACTCTCGCTTGACCATTGTAAAGAGAGAAGACGCAGAGGGTATCTACCAGCCTTTACCAGATGATCAAATTCGTGAGACAGATGTCGTCACGTTAAACGTTAAAAAACGATCTGGTGAGAACATCTTAGTCGCAGTCGACGGAGTTAAAGAAGTTTTGGATACCTTCCCAGTTCCTGAAGGAACGCTCATCGAAATTACCGGAGACACCTCGGTTGAAGTTCGAACCCTCGTGTCAGATCTAGAGAACAACATTATTTCAGGAATGTTTTTTATCATTCTGGTTCTGCTTTTCTTCCTAGGAATCAGGAACGCCACCTTAGTAGGGATGGCGATCCCACTTTCGATGTTCATCAGTTTCATTATCCTTCAGGTGCTTGGATACACGATGAATTTCATCGTCCTATTCTCATTGATTATTGCATTGGGTATGCTGGTGGACAATGCCATTGTGATCATCGAGAATATCTATCGATTCAGGGAAGAAGGCCACTCAAACTTTGAAGCAGCGCGACTCGCAACGAAAGAAGTTTCTGGGGCCGTAATAGCTTCAACGGCCACAACCGTAGCTGCCTTTTCGCCAATGTTATTCTGGCCGGGGATTATCGGAGAGTTCATGGGCTACCTGCCTTTGACTCTGATAATCACATTGATCAGCTCACTCTTTGTTGCCCTCATAATCAATCCCGTACTCACTGGAATATTTATCCGACTTGATGGAGAAGAAGCCCCGGAGAGAAGCGTCTGGAGCAAGCGCATATCAATCATCGCAACGGTCTTGGTTCTAGCTATGATCGGCTTGGCCAATCCAATAACACTGGTTGTTCTCGTTGTAGGAGGTGGAAGTTTTTACCTCATACATAAACATCTACTGAAGCCAGTAGGTGATAGATTTGTAAAAACAGGTCTGCCTCGATTGACTGGTTCTTACAAAGGCTTCCTTGGATGGATGCTGGAGCGCGATTACAATGTAAAACGACCCTTTCTCAGAAATACCTTCGCATTGTCAGTTTTCACTGTTGGTATCATCTTCCTGATCGTTTCTGCAATAGTTTCTGGTTCTCTAGGCGAGCGATCCGCCATGATCACTCAATACCCAGGAATGGCCCTCGCCGCGATCGGAGCCATTGGGATCTTGATACACACTATGGAGGCCTTTTTTGTCGGTAAAATGGGAAGTGTCCGACTTGGCTTGGTCATTCTTGCCGTTTTCGGTGCCACCTTATTATTCCAAGTATTCACTGGAAAAGACATTGGCCTCGAGGTGATCGGCGCTCTCATGCTGGTTCCTTTCCTATCCATCATACTCGGATTACTTGGCAAGTTCTTTTTGAAAAAGGACACCTTAATCCTCACAGACAATCGAGCTAAGCTCATGAATGCGAGCATTGGAATGATATTCTTCATTGGTCTCGTGTTTGCAATCGCGCCAACGGGTGTTGAATTCTTTCCACCATCGGATCCCAACCAAATCGCTCTTGAGATTGATGCCGATCTAGGCACCAATATCGGTACAAGCAATAGAATGGCGAACACCGCCAAGAACCGAATTGATCGCTGGCTCCAAGATCAGCCGGCATCGAAAGGGAACGTCAAGAATGTCCTAGTTCAGGTTGGCGTAGGTGGTGACATTTTCTTTGGTGGAGGAGCCGCCGGACCCGAGCGCGCAAAGGTGACCATGAATATGGTCGACTTTGCTGAGAGAGACGAGCGGTCCAGCGATACCATTGCAAGACTTCGAGAAGAGATTGGCGGATTCCCAGGTGCAGAAATCGAAATCAGCCAGGACTCACAGGGACCTCCAACTGGAGCCCCGGTCAATATCGAGATCACTGGAGAAGATTTTGAGACGATCGTCGAAATCTCGGAATACATCGAGAACACGCTCCAGCAGGCGTCACTTTCTGGTTCAATTCCAGGCCTTGTAGATATCAAGTCAAATTTGAACTCAGGCCGACCAGAAATGAAGGTTAATATCGATCGCGAGAAAGTCGCCTTGTTTGGCCTAACTACTTCGCAAGTCGCCTCGACTATTCGAACAGCTATCAACGGCACCGAGGCTAGTAAATTCAGAGATGGAGAGGACGAATATGACATCACTGTTCGACTCAACGAAGTCGATCGAGGTGATTTGGAGAGTCTCAAGAATATGACAATTGCACATGACGGAAATCAGGTTCCTCTGGTTTCCTTGGCCGACTTTGAGACAGGAACCGGCCTCGGTTCGGTAACCCGATTGGACCTGCAGCGTGTTGTAACTATCAGAGGAGGAGTCGCACCTGGATTTCAGGCCCCACAAGTTCTAGCGTTGGTGCAAGGTGAGCTAGAAGATTATGAAGCAAACCTACCTTCGGGATACAGTCTTTCCTATACAGGTGAGAACGAGGAAATGGATGAAAGTTTCGCATTCCTGACAAGAGCGCTTCTGATTGGCTTGGCCTTGATCTTCATGATCATGATCGCCCAGTTCAACAAAATCAGTGCACCTTTCATAATTATGGTGGCCGTCGGTCTTAGCCTTCTTGGAGTGTTGCTCGGTTTGATAATGACAAGGACTTCTTTTGGTCTTATGACTTTCATTGGCGTAATCAGCCTTGCTGGAATTGTGGTAAATAATTCCATTGTGCTGGTGGACTACATACTTCAATTACAAGAAAGAGGATTGTCCAAAACACAAGCTATTCTTGAAGGTGGAGCAACTAGGTTAAGACCTGTTTTGCTTACAGCTCTCACGACGATTCTCGGACTTATCCCATTGACCTTCGGACTCAACATCGATTTCATCGGATTGATCACTGAATTGAATCCTGACTTTGCAATTGGTTCGGCTAATACACAATTTTGGGGCCCAATGGGAATCGCCATTATTTCTGGATTGAGCTTTGCAACTTTCTTGACCTTGGTCATCGTTCCAGTTATGTATTCTCTCTTCGACTCTCTTGCCCGAAAATTGGGTGAAGTCATGAAACCTTCGTCAGCAAATTCGGAAATTGACTTTATTCAGGCATCTGGAAAATAGCTCTGATTCGGGCTTGTCTTGACAACGTGGATGTTGGATTATCCCAGACCTTGATGAAGACGGAATGCAAGCGATTGGTGGATGTCAATCAATACGACAGGCCATCTGCCGAACAATAACCTAACCTGAAGAGCCCAAATGGCTGACTCATCGCGAAGAAATTTTCTCAGATCAGGATTGATGGCTGGAGTAGCAACAGCAGTTGCACCTACCAGCACAAGCGAACAATTTGATAAACGACAGGGAGTTCTGAGCATGTGGTCCGGAGCGGTGACACCCAATAGCGCTCAAGTCAAAGCTAGGATGGAGAACGATGGCTCTGTCAGACTCGCTGTTAGTACAAATTCTAACCTAAGTTCTCCGAGCTTCTCTGACTCTGTATCGGCAAACTTGTCCGACAATTTTCGAGTAGCGACCTTGAACATTGATGGGCTTCAAAGAGATACGGTTTACTACTACGCCATCGAATTTGATGGTAACATCGATAGCAGTACCGTTGGCAAACTCAAGACTTTTCCCGCAGGCTCAGGCTCTTTCAAATTCGCCTGTTCATCCTGCGCACAACCCGGCTCCAATAACGCCGTGTTTGACATAATTCGAGAACGAGAGCCTCTCTTTTTTCTCCACATGGGAGATCTCCATTACAAAAATATTGGAGTAAACGATCTCGCATCATTCCGATCCGGATATACAGAAACACTTGCTCTTTCGAAACAGGCGAATCTATTCAGAAATATCCCGATTGTCTACATGTGGGATGATCATGATTACGGCCCGAACGATTCAGATTCTACAGCTCCGGGAAAAGAGGCCTCCAGGCTTACTTACCAAGAATTCACCCCCCACTACCCACTCCCTGCTGGCTCAGGAAACGTCCCAATCTATCACGCATTCAGCGTTGGTCGAGTACGATTTATTGTTTCGGATCTTCGATCAGAACGAGATACCGTATCAAAGCCCGACGATGCCAATAAAACAATGATGGGGTCGGCTCAAAAAGCTTGGTTCAAGAACGAATTGCTAGATGCAAAAAACGTCTACAAAGCTCCAGTTATTTTCTGGGTCAGCACGATGCCCTATCTCACCTCTAGTGGTGCTGACGATTGGTCACACTTCCAAACAGAGAGAACGGAGATCGCCAATTTCATAAAAGACAATGCCATTTCTGGCATGCATATTCTTAGTGGGGATGCACACATGCTCGCTCAGGACGATGGGCGAAATAGCGACTATGCAAGTGGAGGTGGCGCACCGATTCCAATCTTCCAAGCTTCCCCTCTAAACTCCCCTGGAAGCTTCAAGGGTGGACCATACTCAGTTGGTAATTTCCCTTATGCAAATGACGGTCGAGGCCAATTTGGTCAAATAGAGATTGACGATGACGGTGGCTCCAGAGTAGATGTTCGGCTAATTGGTTATAGAGAAAATGATGAGATGCTCCGCATGGAGTTTTCCTATGACACAACTCCGACTCCAATTGAGGAAGACGAGCTTCCTGAATCGATCCCTAGCATCGACGCCATTTATCCGAATCCCTTCGACAGGGAGTGTAAAATCGAATTCAAGATCACACGATTTGGTCATGTATCAATCGACGTATTTGACATTCGAGGTCGGCGAGTACGTTCTCTCATAAATGGGCCAGTCGAGAGAGGATTGCATTCGACAGCATTTGAGACTAGCCATCTCAGTCCAGGCAGCTACTTTGTTCGACTGGAGTCGAACGGCAGTAGCGTAACGAAGCAGATTATCAAAAACTGAGAATTCTCGCCTCTAGTCTCTGGCTTCTAGCTTTCAGTCTCTATTTCCCAACCTCTAGACCAAAGCCGTCATTTTTGCGATTGCCTTTTCGTAAGTCTTCTCATAGATCGGTACTACGCTTCCGATGTCGAAATTGACGACTGCGCGTTCGCGAGCCGCCTTAGACATTTTCACTTTGAGCTCACTGTCATTCAAGATAAGGAGCGATTTAGCGACCATATCGTCGATGTCACCTAGCTCGCATAAGAAGCCAGTTTCACCGTGCACATTGAGTTCTGGAAGTCCTCCAATATTGCTGGAGACGACAGGCACCTCACATGACATGGCCTCAAGGGCCGCAAGTCCAAAGGTCTCTGACTCACTCGGCATGAGGAATAAATCAGCGATAGAAAGTATCTCTTCCACTGGTTCTTGCTTACCTAGAAAACGTATATCGCTGCAAACGCCAAGCTCTCGGCATAAGACTTCAGTCGCTGGTCTCTCAGGACCATCCCCCACCAAAAGCAATTTGGCTTTGACTCCAGCCGCCCTTATGCCGGCAAAAGTGTGAACAACGTCCTGAGTCCGCTTCACCTTCCTAAAGTTTGAAACATGAACAATTACATGCTCGCCGTCGGGGCAGATAGCCTCCCGAAAATGGTTTCGATCCAGCCGAGAGAACCTCTTAGTATCGACAAAATTCGGAATAACGCCGATTTCGGTTTCGATATCAAAATAGTCTAAAGTTGTCCTTCGCAAATATTCTGACACTGCCGTGACTCCATCGCTCTCGTTGATGGAATAGGTAACAACTGGAGAATAAGAAGCATCCTGACCCACAATAGTAATATCAGTCCCATGGAGAGTTGTCACTACCGGGATATTCTTACCTTTACCTCTCAAGATACTTCGAGCAAGAACTGCACTTGTCGCATGAGGTACCGCATAATGGACATGAAGGATGTCGAGGTCTTCGTAAAGAGCGACGTCAACCATCTTTGAGGTCAGAGCGAGTGAGTAGGGTGGGTACTCAAAAAGCGGGTAGGTATTGACTGTTACTTCGTGAAAAAAGGTATTCCCAGATAGGTGATTGTAGCGTTGTGGCGGTGCGTAGGCGATAAAATGAATTTCATGATTTCGTTCTGCCAAAGCCTTTCCCAGCTCCGTTGCGAGAACTCCAGAACCTCCAAAGGTGGGATAACAAGTAATACCGATTTTCATAGAAGCAGTTTAGCGGGTTTTGGCATCACTGCCTAATTAGAATAGCACTTGTGGAAATTGAAACAGACCCAGCCAAGCTTGGTTGCAAAACCACAACATCCTCCGTCTTGTCGAATTTTACCCTCGGGCTTTTTACACCTCAAAGGGCCGAACTGATTTCGCCAAAGTGGAGACATAAGTTTAAGAGAGTCTTTTTCATTTTTGTTACAATGTCCTCGTCAATAAAAGAATCAATTTTCATTGTCCTCCTTCTGGGTCTCGGACTATTGCTACCAAGTAATGAGTCCATGGCTCAGCTTTCTTTTGGGCTATCCGGTGGACTAAATTACGGCGGATTTGATGACATAGAACTAGGAGACAGCGGCGCGACATACGATGCTCGAAGTGGCTATCACATCGGCGGTTTCGTTGATGTATCAGCAGGTCCTCTTGCTCTTCGACCTGGAATCTATTATCTCAACGTCGGGGCAATATTCAGTGGCATTAGAGACAATACGGCTGAGAAAACTCTTGTCAACGGTGTTGTAACTAATGACTATCTAATAGAAACGGATCGATTTGATCTTGAATTCATCTCGGTCCCGATAGATGTGAGGCTCCGAATGGGCCTCCCCTTCCTGGCACCTTATATATTCGGCGGACCAGAACTCAGATTCAGATCAGATTCCGCGGTGGATGAGTATATAGACAACGTCAAGCCTTTCAATCTTTCCGGAAACGCTGGAGTTGGGATGGAGATTAATATCGGCTACATGAGACTTATGCCGGAGCTTCGCTACGCATTCGACATTAGCGGCTGGACTGGAGACGATCTCGAAATAGCTGGGCGGACATTTTCTACCGGCGAGCACATTTTGAATTCAATTCTGCTAAGAGTTGGTCTGGTTTTTTAGATTCTCAAATCTAAAACGAGGACTTAAACTTGAGATCGGCGCTTTATGGAACACGCCTATTGGCCTAAAGTACTTCTCCAAAATCCCAAGGCCCCCGACTACTACTACGACACAGCTTCTAAGTCTATTTCAACCACGTCCACGGACAGGAGCTTTTTCTTAAAATCGGCTAACTAGCCAGAAAGCAGAAAATGTCAGTAGAACACAAAATTCTTTGGGTCGACGACGAGATCGATATCCTCGAGCCCCACATTATCTTCCTTGAAGCCAAAGGATATAAAGTATCAAAAGTCACAAACGGAAGAGATGCCATCACGAGTCTGGAGAACTCAAACTTTGATGTAGTTTTTCTGGACGAACAAATGCCGGGAATGGGTGGCTTAGAAACTCTGGAATTGATCAAACAAAATCACCCAAGTCTTCCTGTGGTAATGATTACTAAGAGCGAGGAAGAAGATATCATGGAAGGGGCGCTCGGCGGTAAAATTGACGACTACCTGATAAAGCCAGTCAACCCCCGGCAGATTCTTTTGACCTGCAAGAGAGTCCTAGATCGTGGAAAAATTGAAAATGCCCATTCATCCCAAAGTTATCTGAAGTCCTTTGCCGAGATAGGTTCGAAGATTGGACAAGACATGCTTCCGAAAGACTGGGTAGAGCTATATTTGCAACTGGTCAGATTTGACAGAGAATTGCAGTCTGATGAAGGGATCAGGCAAGTTTTTGAAGATCAGCATCGACAAGCCAACAAAGAGTTTGGCAGATATATCGAAAAGAATTTCCCCACGTGGATCTCGGAAACGTCTTCTCCCCCAACTGAGGAACGTCCTGTTTTGTCACATGAGGTAATCCCTCAATTCGTGACTAAGCACATTGGAAAAAAGCCCGTCTTTTTCATTCTGATCGATTGCATGCGCTACGATCAATGGCTTGAGTTTGAAGAGCTTCTGTTTCCTCTTTTCAATATTGAGAAGGACTTCTATTACAGCCTTCTGCCAACGGCTACGCCATACTCTCGCAATGCGATTTTTAGTGGGCTCTTGCCTTCCGAAATTTCAACGAAATATCCTGAAATTTGGAAGACAGCCGAGACAGACGAACACTCTCGCAACAAACACGAGGAACGTTTCCTCAATGATCTCCTGAAAAGGAAGCACTTAGACGTTAAAGCTCACTACGACAAAATCCTTCGAGGCCACGATGGCAGATCGATTACAAAGTCGATACAAAATTATATGAGCAACGACTTGAATGCGATTGTCGTCAATTTTGTAGACAATTTAGCGCACAGCCGATCGGACTCTGCCGTTCTAAAGGAAATCGCGCCGGATGAAAGGGCCTATCGTTCCTTGACTCGAACTTGGTTCGAGCATTCTTGGCTCTATGAGACTTTCAAGGAATTGTCAAAACTTGATTGTCACATTGTTGTCACGACTGATCATGGAGTCGTAAGGAGTCTTCACCCAACTAAAGTTCTAGGCGACAAGAATACATCCACTAGCCTTCGATTCAAGTTCGGGAGAAGTTTAAAATGTGACGAAAAGCATGCGATATTTGTAAAAGATCCGCATAGCTACGGACTACCTGGGAGCATGATGAACACAAATTATATCTTGGCCAAGGAAGATTACTATTTTGTATATCCGACTAATTACAATCACTACGTCAATCTGTACAAAGACAGCATGCAACACGGCGGTGTCTCCTTGGAAGAAATGATCTTGCCTGTACTAAACCTTTCACCTAAGTTATAGGACGGACTAGCCATTTGCTTTTGGCGATCCATCATCTAGCCCAGAGTGAACGATGTATAAAGTTGCTATCATTGGCGCAGGACCGGCAGGTTTCTATGCGACGAGTGCCCTGCTCAAGAAATATGAGGGAGAGATTCGAATTGATCTCTTCGACCGACTTCCGGCACCCTATGGTTTAGTCCGATATGGCGTAGCGCCGGATCATGAAAAGATAAAAAACGTCCGCCGAGTTTTTGACAAAAGTGCTAACCATGATTCCTTCCGGTTCTTTGGGAACGTGGAATATGGAAAGGACATCGACCTCGACGAATTGCGTGCCTGTTATGATCATATCTTGTTCACCGTTGGCTGCCAATCTGCAAGAAAACTTGGAATAGAAGGTGAATCTTCGGGCAACGTAATTTCAGCCACCGAATTTGTCTACTGGTACAACGGGCATCCGGACTATGTCGATCTAAACCCTGACCTCTCTGGCTCAACTGCCGTGGTAATTGGAGCAGGTAATGTGGCTCTTGATGTCGCTCGAATCTTGATTCGAGACCTCGACGAGTTGAAAATAACAGATATTGCTGATCATGCCATCGAATGCCTATCTAAAAGTAATATCAAAGATGTACATGTCCTTGCGAGACGTGGACCGGCCCAAGCAAAGTTTACATCACCCGAATTGAAAGAGTTTGGCGAACTCGAAAATGTTCAAGCTCTTGTCAGGGAGGAGGAGCTCGTTCTTGATCCCGTGTCTCAGCAATTGGCTGATTCGGACTCTGGTGTCGCAAAAATTGTCGGGCTGATCAATGGCTTCGATAGACACATCGATCCTTCAGTTGATAGAAGAGTTCACTTTAGATTTCTTGTTTCACCAAAAGTCATATCAGGCGACCCTATTTCCGCCGTCAGATTGGTTAGAAACGAGTTGCATCCAAGCGATTCTGGCTATCTGAATTCCATTCCAACAGATAAGGAAGAGATTCTCGACTGCTCCCTCTTGGTGCCATCGGTCGGATATCGTGGGAATGAACTTCCAGGTCTTCCCTTTAATGAAAAACGAGGGCGAATTCCAAACCTTACTGGCCGTGTGGAAGGTCTTGACGATGTATATCTCGCAGGATGGACAAAGCGCGGGCCCTCGGGTGTCGTTGGCACAAACAAAGCCGACGCGTCAGAAACAGCTGTCTTGATGATCGAAGACTATGAGCAAAGCAATCCCATGGAAAAAGGGAATGTGGATCAACTCCTTGGTCAAAAACAAATTGTGAGTGTGAGCTTTGGAGATTGGCTCAAAATAAAAGAGAGCGAGGAACAGCATGGCGAATCTCAGGGGCGCCCTCGCGTGAAGTACACAATCCGAGAGCAATTTCTCTCGTTTGTTGGCAAACAATAAAATAGATTGACGGACGACATAAGCTCGCTGCTTCCTAAAGATTGCAATAGCCCAGAGGAAACTATATCGCTGGGAGAAGAAATATCCCTAGGCCTATCCGCAGGTATGGTTGTAGCCTTGTCAGGAGAATTGGGAACGGGTAAAACTCACTTCACTAAGGGTCTCTGCAAGAGGTTTATTGGAAATGAAATGAAGGTAACGAGCCCAACATTTACTCTTGTAAATGAGTACTCAGGCTCTATTCCGATCTACCACTTTGATTTCTATCGGCTTGAAAGTATCGACGAACTCTTCGATATCGGTTTCGATGAATATCTAGACGGAGGGGGTATATGCATAATCGAATGGCCCGACAAATTTCCTGACGCTATTCCTGAGGGGAGTCTATATATTGACCTCGAACATTGGGGCTCTAGAGGTCGAAAAATATCATTGCGCAGTGGTTGAAGACACGACGATGCACGACGCACATTAGTGAAGAAAGAATTACTCCCATACACCCTACTTAAGCACCACGTCAGATCGATCTTTAGATCTAGGATCTGGAGCAGTAGCAGCATGGTTGCCAATTTGATGGTGACCATTCTAGGAGTTTACCTTGGTCTATTGGCACTCTTCGGTGGATGGGGTGCAGGAGAAATGATCGACAAGGCCATTTCGACAGGATTCATACCTACTCCCAGAGGAGGTACCTCAGCTTCGACTTTCATAGAGTATGTTAGCTCAGTCGGTCTTCCTCTGTTTTTTTCTTGGCTAGTGACCAGATTTTTTTTCCAGCAATCGCCTGTAAAAAACATCCGCCCCTATCTCATATTGCCTCTCAAGCGCCTGAACATTGCGAACGGATTACTGATTTCATCTTTCTTCAATTTCTTAAACCTACTACCATTCCTCTTCCTGATTCCATTCACCTATTTCTCGATTCGACCGATTCTCGGCACCTATACGAGCATCTTTTGGTTTTTCTCTCTTATCCTCGTGACGGTCTTTATTTCTAATCACTTGGTCACAATTTTCAGACTTTATCTACAGAAATTCCCGAAAATGACCTTGGCTCCGGTTCTTCTAATCGCCCTCTTCATGGGAGTCGATGCATGGATGAAAACCGGAATCACATCAAATATCTCAGCCTTCCTATTTAGCCCGACAACATCGTCTGCGGTGATGGGATTCATTATCGTAGTCTTTGGACTTTTCTTGCTTCTCCATCTCCTTGCTGTGAACCTGTTGATAAAAGACATTTATTTGGATCACGGAAAAACCTCAAGCGCTTCATCAGCCACCAGCGTTTTTATTTCAATGCTAGAAAGGCAGGGCGAAGTTGCTCAATACATTGCCCTAGAATTAAAGTTGATTTGGAGAAATAAGAGAACGAGGCAAGTACTAATGGTGAGCCTTTTTATTCTCCCACTTGGTGTTTTCTACATCAACCAAGGCCGAATAAAATCTGATATTGCCACGGCAATTGGCTCGCTTTTCGTAACAGGTGCATTCGCATTCAACTATGGTCAGCTGATGTTTGGATGGGAGTCAGCCCACATGGACGGGATTTGGGTGAGACCTATAAATATCAGTAAATACATTTGGGCAAAGATTTTGCTACTTCAGGCATCTTGCCTTTCTTTGGGATTTATCAGCCAACCTCTTGTATTGATTTTCACACCGGATCGGCTCAATCTTTTTTGGTCAATGTTGCTCTTCAACATGGGCGTCTGCTGTATCGTCCTTGTCTTTGTAGGCTTGTTAAGCACCAAGCGAATTGAGGTCGACAGAAGCACGCTCCTGAACTATCAGGGAACAGGGATCCAACACTACATCGTAGTGCTTCCCGTCATGATTATTCCGATGCTTGTGTTATATTTTGCTGGTAGAAAATCTGTATTAATCTTGGGGAGTGCTGGCCTAGCCTTTGTTCTTCTTACCCCACTTTGGGTTTATCTAATGAAGAAACTATTTATGTCTAGAAGGCATCGAATGCTCGCTGGATTTAGAGAACAGTAATCACCTATTCCTTTCCTGAATGATTGTTCAAACTAGGGATCTCGTTAAGAGATATCCCACTGTGGAAGCGCTAAATCTTTCATCTCTGACTATTGAAAAGGGCCAATCCTTTGGTTTGGTTGGCAACAATGGAGCCGGGAAGACGACTTTCTTGAGACTGATACTCGATCTTATTCGACCAACGGAAGGCCAGATTACGCTCGACGGATTTCCTGTTGATGAGAGTTCTGAATGGAAGGATAACACCGGAAGTTTCCTAGACGAATCTTTCCTTATTGAATATCTCACTCCAGAAGAGTTTTTTACTTTTGTTGGACGATCTCACAAAATCACTCCAGAGGAGGTCCTCAATAGACTTGCACCATTTGCTGCATTTTTCAACGGAGAAATTCTTGAAAAAAAGAAATACATAAGAGACCTTTCGCAGGGCAATAAGAAAAAGATCGGAATCGCTGCGGCTTTAATCGGGAGTCCAGCATTGATCGTATTAGATGAACCTTTCGCCAATCTTGATCCGAGCTCTCAAATCCGGCTGAAAAACATCTTGAAGAGTGTATCTAACAGAGAAGAAGCAACCTTGATAATTTCGAGTCACGAACTGAATCACATAACAGAAGTGTGCCAACGAATTACTGTCCTTGACAAGGGTTCTATTGTACATGATATCCAGACTTCCTCTGACACTCTCCAAGATCTTCAAAAGTATTTTACTGTCCCGGAGGTCGATCCGTACGCCGTCTAACTAGTCTGCCCTTGAAGCCCTTTCGAAATTTTGAAGAGTGTTGTGATTTCCTCTTTAATCTGGAGCGAGTCGAGGATTCTGGCTTGGACAATATCGAGTTCAAGTTAGATAAAATGAGAGCGCTGCTTGGCCGCCTAGGAAACCCTCAAAGTCATTTCCGATCCGTACATGTAGCTGGCACAAACGGGAAGGGTTCTACCTGTTCATTCCTGTCTGCAATCTTGAGCCAGCACAGCTACAAAGTCGGCCTGCATACTTCCCCCCATCTTTTCTCTTTTGCTGAACGCATGAGGATTAACGGGCAAGAAGGAAGTGAGGAATGGATTATTGGTGCTTGCAACCGGATGAGAGATTTTATTCTAGAATTGGGGCCAAGTTTTTTTGAGGCTTCCATGGCCATGTCTTTTCTCTACTTCAAAGAGATGGACGTAGACATCGCGATAGTCGAAGTAGGGCTTGGTGGACGTCTCGATGCCAGTAATGTCCTCGAGCCTGAATTGGCCCTTATAACACAAATCGATTTGGACCACACCAAAATTTTGGGCGACACGAAAGTCGAAATCGCAAAGGAAAAAGCCGGAATCATCAAAAAGGACGTTCCCATCGTCACAGCAGATTCTGACCCGGAAGTGATAACAACCATTAGAAATATCGCGAATTCCGTAGGAGCGACCTTCCTACATCTATCAGATCTTGTATCAATAGATCGAAAAGAGAGCGGTGTATTGTTTAAATCGAAGCAGAAATACTCCGAGGTCACTCTTGGACTAAAAGGGAAACACCAGGCCAGTAACGCGGCTCTTGCTCTAGCAGGGGCTGAATTAATCCTGGGTAAACTCATACCTGATCAAGTACACAAAGGCCTCGAAAATGTCATAGCGCTCTCCGGTCTTCGTGCAAGGTGCGAAATAGTCTCCGAGAGCCCCTTCATTGTAGTTGATGTAGCTCACAATCCTCAAGCCCTGTCTGCGGGCTTAGAATGGTTTTTCAACAATAGAAGTAATAACGGAAGAAGCTTTCTCCTTTTGGGGTTCTCGTCGGACAAGGATATAGAAGGAATGCTAGCGATTGTAAAGAGATCAAATGTCACTGTTGTACCAGTTCAATCCAAGACCAAAAGAGGAATGAGTCAAAGCTCCGTAATTGGACTATGCGAACAATTGGAGATAGAGACGCAGGTATTTGGCATAGGAGTAGCAGATTCTGTCACGAAATGCATGAAACATTGCGCTGCAAATGATAGTTTGTACATCGGAGGTTCGCACTACGTCGTTGGAGAAATACCTAAAACTCTGATGACAAAAACAAGTTGATCACCGCAGCCGCGGGCATATCAATTGAGCTAATAGCACTATCCCAATCTCCAGTACGTCCAGTACGTCCAACTAATAATCTATACACAATCCTTCCTTAGCAAACTCTAGCAACTGAGAGTTAAATCATTTCGTAGAAGAGATCTCCAAACAGATCGACACTTCTTTCTACGTTATCAGTAGCCAGCATTCTTCGCTCACGATCTCATAGACACGATCTTTAGATCCGGAAGGAGTACCCAAGAATTATGAATATTGCCAGTTTAGAAGAAAAGAAAGTCGCAGATCTTCAAAAGATTGCGCGAGCCCTAGGAATCACGGGTTTTTCTCAGATGAGAAAACAAGATCTCGTTTATCAAATAATTGACGCCGTTGCTACCTCAGAAAGCAAAGGAAAAACTGCTAAAGACAGCGCACCGAGTGGTTCTCAAAGCAGTAGCCAAGGAAATGACCGACGCGGTCAAGGAAATGGCCGAGGTCGAGGAAATAGAGACCGTAGAGGAGGAAATCCTCGAAGTTCAGGTGGCGACAGAGATCGCAACAAAGATCAAAGAGATGGCGATCGCAGTGGTGGAGAGAAAAGTAGCGGAGAGTCAAGAAACGACTCTCGACGAAATGAAGGAGGTGGAGATAGAGGACGCCAGGATAATAATCGGAACGACAAGCGAAAAGACAATCGCAGCGACAACCGATCTGATAACCGATCTGATAACCGAACGGACAACAGAGGAGAAAACCGAAACGATCGGAATCGGAAAGACGGAAGAAATCGAGGAGATAGAAAACAACGATCCGACAACCGCAGAGACGGAAAAACCCAGAATTCTAACAAGCGAAACCAGAGTAACAGGCGGAGCGATCAGGGTCAAGATTCCCGCAACGACAACAGACGTCGACAAGGTGGAGGAAATCAAAATCGTGGGCGTAGTCAACAGACAGATAATCGATCAAGGCAAAGACATCAGAGGATTCCTTTAGGTGATCACCATCCAGAGTACATGCGAGTCTACGATCCGAAAACAACGGATCTAGATGGCATGATTCGAAAGATTGGTGTACTGGAAATCCTACCTGATGGCTACGGATTCCTTCGATCAAAAGAATACAATTACCTTCCTAGTCCTGACGACATTTACGTATCACCTTCCCAAATCAAACGATTTAGTTTGAAGCTAGGCGACACGGTCGACGGGGACGTTCGGCCTCCAAAAGAAGGAGAACGATTCTTCGCGCTAATTAAGGTGAATACACTCAATGGTAGAGACCCTGCGGAAGTGCAGGACAGGCAGGGCTTTGATTTCCTTGTTCCGCTATACCCAGAAGAGTGGCTTAAACTTGAGACTACTCCCGAGGAGTTCAGCATGAGAACTCTAGACCTCTACTGTCCTATAGGAAAAGGTCAGAGAGCTCTCATTGTGGCACAGCCAAAAACCGGTAAAACTGTCCTGCTTCAACAGATTGCCAACGCTGTTATGGCAAATCATTCAGACGCTCACTTAATTGTCTTGCTGGTTGATGAGCGACCGGAAGAAGTGACGGATTTCAGAAATAATATTTCTTCTGACGGAGAAGTCATCGCATCTACATTCGACGAGGACCCAGAACGCCACGTTGAAGTCGCTAATATTGTCCTCGAGAAAGCGAAAAGACTGGTAGAAGCTGGACAAGACGTGGTCATTCTATTGGACTCAATTACTCGTCTTGCTCGCGCACACAATGCCGTTGCTCCTAGCTCTGGAAAAACTCTTTCCGGTGGTATCGAGGCTGGTGCACTTCGTGGACCAAAGAAGTTCTTTGGTGCCGCAAGGAATGTTGAAGGCGGTGGATCCCTGACCATTATCGGAACGGCATTGATCGATACTGGAAGCCGAATGGATGAAGTCATTTTTGAGGAATTCAAAGGAACAGGTAATGCTGAATTGGTTCTCAACCGAGAATTGTCAGACAGAAGAATCTTCCCAGCGATCGACATAGTCAGATCTGGAACGAGAAGAGAAGAACTGCTCATCCCTGATGCAAAACTTCAAAGGATCTGGATCCTCAGAAATATTCTTGCAGACATGTCGCCACTTGAAGCCATGAATTTCCATCTTGGAAAAATGAGAGGGACAAGAGACAACGAGGAATTCCTTCTGGTAATGAACTCCTAGGGAGGCAGATATTGTCGCTCTAGAACGAGCTGCACATAGAACTAAAGCCGACTCCTCAGGGGTCGGCTTTTTATATTTTCTTACAGCGCCCCGAGACAAAGATGGAGTGCACGAGGGACATGGAAAAAGCCTTTATATGGCCCTCCCTTAAAGCGATGACTTAGCTCTCCCCTCCTGTCGCAGTATCCGTACCAACCCCCTCTCTTATCATCAACAAAATGCTTCCAAGCATATTCTTGGACCTGTTTGAATCGAACAAGATCTTCATCTTCACCGGTGGTCTTGTAAGCTAGGAGATGGGCATATAGAGCCTCCGTATGAGGCCACCACAATTTCATCGACCATTCCAATTGCGTCGGAGAATAGCCCTCAGCATCGAGAAAGTAATAGAGACCTCCGTATTTGTCGTCCCAACCACGATCATGTGATTGTCGAATTATGCTAATTGCGTCTTGCTTTAATTCCTCGTCACCTCGATATTTGGCCCAGTGAAGCAAAAACCAACCGGCTTCAATAGCATGGCCCGGATTCAAAATTCGGCCCTCTGAACCTGACAAAATCTCACCCTTCATTCCAACATTCTCGTAGACCAGTTTGCTATCTCTTTGGTAGTGAAGAAGTGAGTCACCAATGCACTTGTCGATCTGTGGTTTGTAGTCTTCCCACATTTTCTGATCCGGCCCACATAGTTCTTCAATCAAATTGAGGAGAATCATCGGGACGGCAAGTGTTCGACTTTTTCTCTGTCCGCTGAGTACCGGTCTTCCTAGGACACTGAAATCTTCCGTCCAAGTCCATATCTGCTCAAACATTAACTTTGCCCGCTTCATCAAGGAATCGTCGCCCAGCACACGAGACATTTCAGCTAAAGCCATAACAGAAAAACTTTCAGAGAACATCTTTCTCTGCATATAAATAGGTTTGCCGTCTTTGGTCATACTGAAGTAGGCGCGACCATTATCCTGAATTGCAAAGTTCTCCAGAAACCGCAGTCCAAGTTTAGCCGCCTCCAATACCTCGCCGCCCAAGCCATAGTGTCCATACAACTTGGCCAACATCCAAGTCTGCCTGCCTTGAAGCCAAACATGCTTGGTAGTATCGTAAACTGACCCGTCTTCATCCAGACAATTGTAGTACCCTCCGTTTTTCGAATCGAGTGAATGCTCCATCCAGAATGGGAGAACTCGATCAAAGAGTTCCTTTTCAATTATCGCTTTATAATTCTCCATTACCATGATCTGCTAATATGTTAAGTCGGCGATCACGGGTAAGTGATCTGAATAGTAACGGGCATTATCAATCAGATCTCCTGGTACTGAATAGGATGAGCAATCAAGATCGTCACTCAGAAATATGTAATCAATTCGCCTTTTTGAATCTGATCTCAAATCAAATCCCTGAAATGTGCCTTCGTAACCATCCCTAGCAGAACAGACCTCAAAACCATCTCTAACTTTAGGTGATACCTGAGCACCCACAAAGTTATTGAAGGCATCACTATCGGGCATCGAATTGAAATCCCCGAGAATGACTATTGGAACCCCATCGGAGAGTTCTGCGGTTTTTTCCATGATCAAACGAGCACTGTTTGTTCTTGCCAATACACCACGATGATCAAAGTGTCCGTTCAAAACAAAGATTTTTGCACCGCTTGATTTGTCTTGTAGTATGGCCCATGTTGCAATTCTTGTCAAAGCGGCATCCCACCCAACTGAAGCAATCACATCAGGCGTATCCGAAAGCCAAAACTGACCTTGATCAATCAAATTGTATTTGGATTGTCGGAAGAATATTCCGCAGTACTCTCCGCCATCTTTCCCATCGTCCCTTCCCGTTCCCAATACACCATGGCCCGGAAGTGCTGCCTGTAAATCTTCCATCTGATCAGAAAGAGCTTCCTGCACCCCCAAAATGTCAGGATCGTATTCACCTAGCAGCTCAGAGAATGCCTCTTTTCTTTTTGACCATGCATTAACTCCATCATCAGGGTTATGATATCTTATGTTATAGCTAACGACCCTTGCGGCAGACTTTTTTGGTCCAGTCAAAGCGCAGGAATCAAGTAGTACGCAAAGGAACAAGGAAAAGGAAACTCTTATCAGATATGAAATCATAATATATTTGTAGGCGTCTGAAAAACGTTCAAACTCAGAGGAATCAAGTCTAGTAGAAACTATCCTAAACCTTGACTGAGGAAATATCTAGTTCCCTTTGCTGTCAAACAAGAAAAAGTTCAGCTATGCTCCGATTTAAAATCATAACGATCATATCTCTCTTTTCGACTAACGCCTTTCTCTGTTCAGAAGATGAAACGGAAGGTAGCTATCAAGATAATCTCGATGAATTGGAGCTACTCATCAATACCGAAATTGGCAATGCAGAAGCGAGCGACTTGGCAGAATGTAGATCGCTTGCATTTGGATCGAAACCCTGCGGTGGTCCTTGGTCATATCTCGTATATTCAAGCACGGATTCTGACGAAAGTCATCTTCTCAACTTAGTTCAGCGCTACAATGACGTGGAGCTAGATCTCAACAATTTCGAGAACAGAGGTTCAGACTGTTCTGTCCCCATAAAACCAAATTTGGCGCTTAAAGACATGAGATGCGTCGCTGAGACACCCTGATACAATACAATAAGCATGAATAGATCGTATTCTCTTAAACAATTATCAGACTCAACGATCCATTGGGATTTCGCGATAATTGGAGGCGGGGCAACTGGTCTTGGTGTCGCTGTTGATGCAGCCTCTAGAGGGTTCAAAACGATTCTTCTCGAACAGGGTGACTTCGCCCAAGGGACCTCAAGCAGAAGTACAAAGCTAGTTCACGGAGGGGTTCGATATCTTCAGCAGGGAAATGTTGCCCTCGTCGTTGAGGCTCTAAAAGAGAGGGGACTCCTTCGAAAAAACGCACCTCACCTAGTTCACGATTTGGAATTTATCATCCCGAACTACGACTGGTGGGAAAGTCCTTTCTACGGAATTGGACTCAAAATGTATGATGTCCTGGCCGGCAAGCTCGGTCTTGGTCCATCTACTTTTTTGTCCAAGCAAGAGACACTTGAGTACTTGCCAACCATCGATCCCACAGGATTGAAAGGCGGCGTAAAATACCATGATGGACAGTTTGACGACGCTCGCCTTGCAATAAATCTAGCTCAAACTGCAGCAGAAAACGGTGCGACAATTCTTAACTATACAAAGGTTATCGGGCTTGTGAAAGAGAAGGGGTTTGTTGAAGGACTAGTAGTTAAAGACCTTGAATCAAGTTCTGAGCACACGATCAATGCAAAAGTAGTTGTAAACGCGACTGGCGCATTCACGGACGGAATCCTTCAGATGGATGATCCCACCGCTGAAAAAATCGTCCAGCCAAGTCAAGGCATTCACCTCGTCATGGACGAATCCTTTTTGGCATCTAAAAGAGCCATCATGATTCCGCACACAGATGATGGACGTGTGTTATTTGCTGTCCCGTGGCACAATAGAATTCTGCTTGGTACGACGGATCAAGGAGTTGATACACCCACTATAGAACCCAGAGCCACCGATGAGGAGATCGACTATTTGTTGGAGCACATCGCGAGATACCTTACCAAGGACCCAACGAGGAGCGACGTTCTATCCGTCTTCGCCGGACTTCGTCCTCTGGTTAGAAAACCAGGCACGTCCAACACCTCAGAAATATCACGAGACCATGCCTTATTCGTTTCAAACTCCGGACTCTTGACAATTGCAGGTGGAAAATGGACTACCTACCGAAAAATGGCGGAAGACACCATTGATATGGGAATCAATGTAGGTGAGTTGGAAGAAAAAGAATGTGTTACTCAAGACCTTAGGATCCATGGAGCCTACGATGATCGTTATTTGCATTCTTATCTCGCCGTTTATGGCTCTGATGCCAAGAACATTCAGGACATCATGGATGAAGACGTGACCCTGAAGGAGCAGGCACATCCTAAACTCCCTTTTCGATTAGGCGAAGTAGTTTGGGCCGTGAGAACTGAGATGGCGCGCACCGTTACAGACATCTTAAGCCGGCGTACTCGCTCATTATTGCTAGATGCAAAAGCAAGTGTCGAGGTCGCTCCAAAGGTTGCTTCATTGATGGCAAAGGAATTGGGGCGAGGCAAAGAGTGGGAAGACTCTCAAGTAATGCAATTCAATGCAATCGCAGAAAACTACATAGTTCGCGAAAAACAGGGATAGCTCCTAGTTGAATAAGTCGACTATTTGACGGAGAGATAATTGACCGTTGAATGGAATTGACACTAGGGGTCGCTTCTTGATAGGTTCGAACCATCTTTGTATTTCACTAGGCAGGTCTTGTATTTCTGACTCAATGCTTTGAATAGGAATCGACTTTACGATGCCTTTAGAAAACATCCCTTGACGCGAATAATTCCTATCTGTCAAACGCGTCCATGTATTCTCTAGTTTGCCTGTGTGAGGGGGTTCATAAGGAATTTCGAAAAGATCTGAAGGTAATATCTGCCTGCAGAGATCAAGATATAGCTTTTTCTCCACTCTCCATTCGTAAGGCAAACTCATCCAAAACTTCGTCAACTCAGGATCCCAAAAAGGCAATCTCCAAGAAAAAGAATGATGCTCATAAACCCGCACGGAGTTCGTGATCATTTTGCTCTGTCGCTCCTTCCATCCGAAGGACTCGAACAGAGCCCGACCCTCAAGTCCCGACTCCCGCACATAGCGATGGGTATCGGAAGTCAGAGCAATTTCAAGAGAGCTATGCATCTCTTGGTGGGGCCACAAATTGAAATACTTCCCTACAACATCACCTAGGCCATCAGAGATCTGTTTCTTTGGTAGATGACTTCCAGCCAGAAAATCCATGGCGTGTCCTGGTACGAAAACCGAATTGGGATCAAGTCTACCTTCTAAACCTAACTGCTTTACGGCTGGCCAGTCCTGTTCATGCTCGATAGCAGAATGCAAAAAGGCCCATCTTCGATAGTCTTGATACTCATCACTAAGAAACCAAGCCTGCCATTTCTTTGCAGAATATGGAACGAAACACCAGGGCAGATTCAAAGACGCCGCAACCATCTCGGATCGTTTAGACTCAAATGAATCCATCCTTCCATAACTGAAACAGTTCAAATCAACTACTCCAGCTTCACGATATAGATACACCAGAAGCCTTGAGTCAAGTCCTCCACTCAAGGGTATCCAAACCGGGTTAGACCCAATGCTTGAAAGCGACCTTTCGACGACTTTTTCCAAGAGATTTCGGGCTTGCAAAATCGTATGATCATAATCTCGCTCTGAGTCCGAAAGCTGATTCGTCGCCAATATATAATCTTCGGACGTGTCAGAAAATGTTACCTGCGAGATACCCTCTCCTTCTCTACTAAATCTCCGAACTCCGCCTGCCTGTATTCTCTTCACTGAAGCGATGAGAGTTCGCTCTCCCAAAGCCATCCCAGATATCAGGAAACTTGCCAATGAATCGAATTGCAAACGCTCATCGATTGTTGATCTCTTTAGTTCGAGATCTACCGCCGAAGATGCGAAACACAACTTTGGACTAGCTCTATAGAATATTGGAATCGACGAAACGGCATCTACCATCGCCTCGAAGCCCTCAGAGGATTCAAGGATTATGGCAAATTCTCCACCGTCAATTTCCTCTAAAGGCAAGGTCGGTCTACTTTCAATGAAAAGAAGTAATTCTTCTCCAGAGAGAATCTTTCCAGCTCTGTCAATCCAGCCACAACAGGCGGCACGTTTTCCGATAATCCACGGAGTTCGTGATTTGGAGTCTTCGTTATGTGATACCCATGCTTTCAATCCGTGAGCTCCAGACGTTCCTTAGAATGCGACAAAGCCCAATATAGAAGACTAAGCGCTGCAGCAATAGAAATTACAGATATTGGTGAGTCTATACTTCGCTCGGCAAGTCCAAGTGGAATCGCCAAACAAACTGCCCAGATCATTGGTTTTCTTATTCTAATCAAGCAGTCCCGAAGGTCCGCCTCACCCATGCGTAGCATCCAAATGGTATGCACCAACCAAAGAAGGGCACTGGAAATGGCGAAGGCTTTTATGGCTAACATAAAATCGCCAAGGATACCTCCGTAAAGAAGGCTAGCCGCGCGAGCAAAAAACAGGACCAAAGTAAAAAGAAGATTTTTGTCTTGTTTTTGCTTCACGTCAAACAACTTTGAAAGAGGTGATGACACTAAAACTAAAAACAGCCAAGGAGAAAGATAGCGTGCAATTTCCCCAGATTGTCGCCACTCTTGTCCAAGAACAAACTCGAATAGAGTCGGGCCTATCAGTATCAGAACCAAAGAGGGATAGAAACCAATCCAGAAGAGACGATCAAATGTAGATGCCGTCAAAACCGATAGCCCCTCAGACCCAAGCTTCTCACTTGCATCAACATAGAAAACTTTTGAAAAGGCACTACCTACAAGAGCAATCGGGATTGCAACGAGCGCGTATGCCTGGCTGTAGTGACCAAGAGATCGGACGTCAAAGAAATACACAATTAATATCGCCGGTATCTGCATTGACAGAGCTCCTGCCAAGGCGTTTGGCGCAGCAAAGACTGGGAAGCGTCTGTATGTGCCAATATCCCTTTTGAATTGAAAACCCGACCAATTTCTTAGCAAAGAACTTGCTCGAGAGATTAGGCTAATATTGCTGGCTCCAAGCCCCGCGAGATATCCAAAAATCAAACCTGTAGGCGAGGCCCTT
Source organism: Rhodothermales bacterium (assembly GCA_965250215.1). GTDB lineage: Bacteria > Bacteroidota > Rhodothermia > Rhodothermales > DATKEJ01 > CBDFNN01. Next base: position 3,631,144 of record CBDFNN010000004.1, read on the forward strand.
GAGATCCCTTGGATTACCTGGACGGGCACCGCAGTCGCGTATTGAAAAATCGTGGCTCCAGAAAGACGGGCGAAGGCCCTCAGTTTCGACAATCCTGAATCAAGCAATTTGCTCAAACCAAGTAGAAATACCGATAGCGGGATAAAGCTGAGATAGAAAGCTATCTCGGGTTCACCCAGGAGACTACTGAGATTTGATTTAAATGGGAGAAGGAGGCATAATATTGTAGTGGAAAAAAGAAGTATTAGGAGGGATGTCTTGAACACAGAAGCCGACTCCATTTCATCTTCTGGCAAAACGATGGCGTCCTCCATTTTCAACATGGAGATAGATCCGAGTATCGCCGTCAACGAGACGAATAGCGCAAGAATACCAAAGTGTTCGGGCGTGTAGAGTCGTGTTAAAAGAGGCCGGGCTAAATAGGCTATCCCAAATCCCAAAATGGAACCCATCGACAATTTTGATACGGCAGCCAGGAAGGGATCTATCTTCTTACTCAAGGGATGTACCTGTCTTAAGAACGATCCAATGCTCATTCTCATACATCGGTATCTCCGTTAGCTTAGGTCTCACTGACTCCTTTTGAAATAGAATGTAGTCTGCTCCATAATTCGAATTTGTGGCCTTCAAAGCTGTCTCGTGAAAGGCATCGTCAAGAGACTTCTTTATCCCAAGGCCCCGATGTGGCCGGCCGATTGGCGCGACACCTTGGATCCGCCCAAACCATTCAAGCATGTCTTGATCTCTGTATGGAAACGCAGCATAGTCTACAACGATTGACCGCTGAGCATTGATACGGAATGAGCTAATGCTTGGCGGAATCGAAAATAAGCTCTTGCGGTTTGTCTCCTCTCTGGCCCAATCCTCCATCTCGGATAATCCGACGGGGCGATAGTCCGCGTTCTCAGAAAGAAAGAGAAAAGCTGCAGAGATCACTGCTGCGAATGTTAAATTCAAAACTCTGAATGATCGTGGATCCTTCGATAAGAGTTTCGGCTGTGTAAAATATCTAGCAAATAACTGCCTCACACCGCCAAATACCGCGATTACTCCAATCATTTTGACTATTACACTGAGCTTGAAAAGCTGAAGTTTTGCAATGAAAAGTATCGGTACTAATTCGGTAAACGTGACATTCAAAACCCAAAGTCCAATACAGATCAATACAAAGGCAAGAGGCAATTTGAATTCCTCAAAGTCTTTGGTCCGAAGAAATAATAGCCACGATGCCATTCCGGCCAAAAGAAGGAGTGCAAATTTAATCACCGAGCCCGGATGAAAGGAAAGAAAGAGATGATGGAAAGGATTTCGAAACGCCGCTAAAATGTAGAACAGTTCGCTCGAATCAATTTGAGATGTCTGGGCCAAACCCTCTAATATCGGGAAAACCGAAGGCAGCGAGAACAGCACAAATCCGAGGAGAAAAGCGACAAGATCTCTTAATACATTTCGCTTTTTTATAATCAAGAACAACAATACGAGTGTCCAGATCATAGCAGATTGAATTCCAACTAAAACTTGAAACCAAGACGCAATTCCGAGCAGAATTCCTGCCTGTAAATAATCTTTATCAAGAAGCTTCTTGATACTCCATATTGCAAAAGGCCAAGCAAGCATCTCTGGAACTAACATTGTGTAAACTAGATCGTTCGATCCCAATGTCCACTTATGACTCAAACTCAAAACGGTCAACGGAGCAAAGAAAGACAGAATCCTGTTTTTGATAAGTCGATTGCAGAAGAAAAATATCGACATGCCAATTCCCAGAAAAGACAGGGTGTAAACCAGTTTGAAAACAAATTCTACCGACAAGTACTTGGCAAGGGGAAATAGCGACCAAACAAAAAGGCTACGTACATTCGGATGTTCGACTTGTTGGCTGACGAACCAATCTGAAGAAAAAAGACTGGGATCAAGAAGACGCATAAGAAAGGGAACGAATTCGTCCTGATCTCCTTGGCCGAAAATATATCCAAACTTGAAATAGAAAAAGGCCAGAGCAAGGCTGGAAGCAAAAATGCCTATTTCGGTAGTGCCTTTTTTTCTAGCCTGCATTTTCTCGTAAGCTAGAAATACCCTGTCTCAGTTTGGCCTTCAAACCAACCACTTTTTCATAGCCTGCATACGTGACCAATTCTCCTCCGAACCGCCTTTTGAATTCCGCGATCCTTGGCGTATTTGCCCCCATAAAGTCAAAATACTTAATTCCTTCTTCGGAAAGGTCTTGGAATAAGCGGTCCAAGAGAACCGTCATCCACGGACCCTTTTCTCCCCCAGCTAACCAATAGTAGGAGCGATATTCTGATTTGAGAACCACTATACCAGCCTTGATTTCACGCGTGTTTTTTTCCTTTATAGCATAGCAGGATGCTAGCCCCGCATTGATACAAGAATCGGCTAGAGCTTGCATCTCTCCTACCTTAATCGGAGGCCTTCCCTTGCTTTTTTCATAACTCTGGCATACCAGCTTACAGATATTGAGCAGCAGATGCTCGTCCTTTTCGACCTGACATTGGCCCGAATATTTCTTAAGCAATCTTTTTACACTGGTCGAATAGTTACCACTCCAATCACCCGAGGCGAGATCTACATGATAGGTTAGGAACTCATTCCGATCCCATTTTTCAAGCTCGCATGATGTCGATAGGCCAGGTTCAAGGTGAATGTGGTGCCTACCCTTTTTCGTTGAGAGGAATTCATCCAAGGCCTTTAAGTCAAGAGATGAGTTCCCTGAGTCCTTCAACCAAAATTGAGAAAAGGGTGTAAATGGAGGAAGTGTCTTTCCTTGATAATTTTGTCTTTCATAAAGAGCTATCGCAAAGGATTCATCGTCAGCTACAAATATCTCGGCCTTTGCATTGAGCGCTTTCTCTAATCCCTCTAGATAGGCCGGTTCAAGAAAAGGAGAATCGTGAACAAGGAAGTTATGTTCAGAGAATTCAAGCAGATATTGACTAAGTTGAAGAATCTTTCCCATTCTAAATCTTATGCGATAGAAAAGATGATTGGTTAGGATACAGAAGCCGTCGGAACAATCGATCTACATCATATCGAGCTACACATGCAGTTTGGAAGAACATTACGAAAAAAGCCTCGTTGTTATTTTCTTGGATTAAAGGGGCACGTCCATGATATTCTTGGAATTACATTTCATATCTGTCCGGCGGAAAATCTGCAAGCTCTTTCCCCCAAGCAACCAATAGATTCACCAAGGATCATAGAGTGAGTTCCATTTCATCAAATACATTCAACAATCTACCGATTGGTGTAATGAAAATGGGACTGTCCACGGGTAAGATCTCCTTCATGAACAAGCTGGCCAAGAACTTTTTTAACGGACAACTTAGTCCGGACGGAAAGAGCTTTAGCTTTGATTTTGAAGGGGCGAATAACGGGAATTGGAAAGAAGCCCTCCGACAACATGGAAGTCTGCAAGATCTCGAGATAAAATTGGATCCTCCAGGCAACGGCTCTACCGTTTGGGTATCAGCCAACATGGAGTACAATCATGCCAACGATCAAGTTGAAGCTGTACTTGTAGACATTACCAGGCGAAAAAGGGCGGAGTTAGGACTTCAAAAAAGAATAGAACTCGAGAAGCTAGTCTCGAATCTTTCCGTTAGTCTCATCAACTTTCCTTCGGCATCTAGCGACGAGGCAACGAAAGAAGTCCTCATTAATATTGGGACCTACTTCGGAGCGAAAAGAACTGGAGTCTGCCTCCTCGATGAAAATTCTGGCGACTACAAACTTGCTCACGAGTGGTATCCCGACGATGTCTCTTCTTGTGGCTTTCTTGGACATCAGTTTCCCCTAAATCGAACATGCTGGATTTACGATGACCTCGCAACTCAGAAGGTTGTTACAGTCGGAGGTGTGGATATTTTGAATCGAGATAAGGAAATGGTGGCCGGAATGATGGATCATCTGGGATTGCATTCCTGGAATTCGGCACCATTGATTTCGAGAGGAGTGGTCAGCGGTTTTGTATGGATAGGACACGGCGAACCTGATGTAGAACGAAGCTCCGAAATTTCTTCGGTCCTTCAGCTGATAGCAGAGATGATTGTCAACGCTGTCGAAAGAGAAGGCATAGACAACAAATTGATCGGAGCTCGTGACCAAGCGGAAGAAGCCTATCGAATCAAGACTGCCTTTTTGGCAAACATGAGCCATGAGATCAGGACGCCATTGACTAGCATTTTGGGGTTTGCCTCCCTTTTAGCGGATGAAGTTAGGGACGAGAACTTGTTGGATTTCGTTCAGCTAATCCAACAGAGCGGCCAAAGACTTATGGATACTTTGAACTCTGTCCTCGATCTTGCTCAGCTTGAGGCTCGAGGGGTCGTGTTCAATATCGGCCTGTTCAATGTCACCGATCAAGTACGGGAAATATTAAGACTAGTTAAGCCCTTAGCGGATGAGAAGAACATCACACTGTCCCTTGAATCCGATGACCCAACTGCGATAATCCGGATTGATCAAGCTTGCATACACCGGATCCTGATGAATTTGATTGGGAACGCTATTAAGTTCACCACTCAGGGCGGAGTAAGGGCCATTATCAAAACCAAGGGATCCAAAATCAGGATTTCGATCGTTGACTCGGGAATTGGAATTTCGAAAGATTTCTTACCCCATATTTTTAACGAGTTCAGTCAAGAAAGCAGTGGTCTCAACCGATCACATGAAGGAAGTGGATTGGGTCTTACCATCACCAAGAGACTGGCTGATCTGATGGGTGCTGATGTAACAGCCATTAGTGAGCAAGGCAAAGGAAGCACGTTCACTGTAACGGTGGACAAGGCCAGTAATTCCATATCGGACCATGCGGATGAAATCGAATACACGGAGGATCTGAAGAAAATTCTTGTCGTCGAGGATAATTGGGAAACGAGAGTTCTCATGGCTCACATGCTCAAACCAAGTTTCATCGTAGAGACGGCGGAGAGTACCGAGATCGCTCTTGAGCTGGCAAAGGCCAGACCATATGACATTGTTCTAATGGACATCAATCTTGGAGAAAACAAGAGTGGAATTGATGTGATGAAAGAACTCCGAACATGGCCCGAGTATGAAACAACTCCAATATTCGCACTTACGGCATATGCCCTTCCAGGCGATCGGGAACGATTCCTCGAAATTGGTTTTGATGCATATGTAGGAAAGCCTTTCTCCCGCAAAGTGCTTTTTGATCGATTGGAAGAATATTTGTAAGCACTAATTTCTCGTAACAAATCCTTGTGAGGGAATTCCAAAGGTTATGTTTAAAGGCCTTCGCAAAAGACTTCGTGGTTACAAACCGGAGCCGCTCATCCAAGCAAATGATATCGCACCAGAATCCAAGCGATTGGCTCTTGTACTAAGTGGTGGAGGCGCAAGATCGGCTTATCAGGCCGGTGTCCTAAAGTTTATCGCAAAAGAACTTCCAAATCTCCGCATAGATATAAATACAGGTGTCTCGGCCGGTGCCATCAACACTATCCAGTTGGCAAACCATACAGGGAATTTTGGAGAAAAGGTCGAAGAGCTCACACGCATTTGGAAGGATGTTAGCAACGAGAAGGTCTATGAATCGGAAGACACTCTGCATCTTGCTTGGAGAATACTTAAGGGCAAAATCGGAAAACATGATGAGGGAGACGTCTCCGCTTTTAAAAGCCTAGTTAGTACAGACCCCCTCCAGAATTTCTTAATGCGCCATTTGCAGACCAAAGACGGTACTCTTCCCGGAATTGCAGAGAACCTACTCAAAGAAAAAATGGACGCGGTTGCTGTCACCGCGACGAACTACACTACAAATCAGAATATCACTTTTGTTCAAGGGGGTTATGACTACTCATGGACAAGACCCCATAGGAGAAGTGTTCATACCAACCTTACTGTAGATCACCTCATGGCTTCAGCCGCCCTGCCCCTTCTTTTCCCCGCGATTAGAATTGGGAACGATTGGTACGGCGACGGAGGTGTTAGACTTGCTGCTCCACTGTCACCGGCCTTGCGCCTCGGTGCAGATAAAATATTGACGATCTCAAATCGATATAATAAAACTCAGATAGAAGGTGACACCCCACAAATACATGGTTATCCACCAAGCGCCCAGATAATGGGTGTAATAATGAGTTCGATCTTTCTCGACTTATTGGAAAGAGACGCAACGACCTTGAAAAGAATAAATCATTTGATTGATGCCTTGCCTGCCCATTTGCAAAGCAACTATCGTCATGTTGATCTATTCATTATAAGGCCTTCGATTGACCTCTCTGAAATCTGTGGAAAATGCGACGATCCGAACATTTCGGGGTCCTTTGGTACGCTGATCAAGAGAATCGGAGGAGGACAGTCGAAGACTCCTGAATGGATGAGCATGGTCGTGTTTGAGCAAGAATATGTAGAGCAATTATTAGAAACTGGAGAAAAAGATGCCGAGGCGCAAGCCGACGAACTCCTTCCTTTTCTCGAGAATCAATGTGACAAGGAATCAACCAAAGAAGAGACATTAGTAAGTGAGAAAGTTTGACGTCCCAGTCCAATATAGAAGTGAAATCATTGGTCGAATAAAGAACATTCGACGTGAAGCCGATCCACGAAAGCAAGATCTAGAACCTAGTGTCCTCGATTTTGGCCCAATCAAATTCATATTGGCGAGACACTTTGGATTTTGCTTTGGCGTCGAGAATGCGATTGAAATTTCTTACCGCTCTATCAGAGAAAATCCTGGGAAAAGAGTTTTTCTAATATCTGAAATGATTCACAACCCTAGGGTAAACGACGACCTCGTTTCAAAGGGTGTACAATTTCTCCGGAAAACCAATGGAGAAACCCTTTTTCCAGTCGGAAATCTCACTTCTGAAGATGTTGTCATAGTCCCTGCTTTTGGGGCCCCAATCGAGACAATGGACAAGCTTGCGGAGATCGGTTTGGAGACCAAGATCTATGATACAACCTGTCCTTTTGTGACTCGCGTTTGGCGAAAAAGTGAGCAGATTGGAGAACGTGGATTTACTGTTGTATTGCACGGTAAAAGAGATCACGAAGAGACAAGGGCCTCCCTATCCAATGCTCGAAAACATGCGGCCGTGTTGGTAATTCGAAATATCGAAGAAAGTGAGTTCCTAGCCGATGTTATATCGGGTAAACGTAGCAAGGAAGATTTCTACACCCTTTTTGAGGGACGATATACGGATGGATTTGATTGCGAAAAAGACCTTGCAAGAATCGGAGTTGTGAATCAGACAACTATGCTTGCAACTGAAACCAAAACCATAACAGACATTCTTCGGAAGGCTCTCTTAGAGAAGCACGGGGAAAAACAGATTACTCATCATTTTGCGGACACCAGCGATACGCTTTGTTATGCAACTAACGAGAACCAGTCTGCAACACGCAAACTCATAGAGATGGGTGGCGATGTTTCAATCGTTGTAGGCGGCTACAATTCATCAAACACATCGCATCTTGTGGAACTGTCGGAAGAAAAACTTCCCACCTATTTTATTTCTGGGGCCGATCAGATTATTTCACTTTCTGAAATCAAACATTTCGATCTACATTCCCGTGAAGAGATTATCAGTCATAATTGGCTGCCCGGAAATGAGCCTTTATCGGTTGTTCTTACTTCCGGCGCTTCTTGCCCGGACGCCATGCTCGATGAAGTGATAGACATGATGTTGGACTGGTTTCCTAATGCGGAGTCCCCTGAGTCTGCCATCTCTCTTCTCGAGGAAAAGTATCAATAGATGTTGCCTGCGAGTTTATATATCAGATTCGCATGCCTCGCCGCATTTATGATGCTTCAATTTTCTTCCTGCGAACTATTCAGCGCAAGAGATCCCGAGGATCCTCAATTTGGTCAGAGCACTTGGCTTCAGCCCGATACACCTGAGAGAGTAATTCAGAATATTCAAAACTCTGTCCGTGATCTCAATTCGCAAAACTACTCTCGTTCACTTTCAACAGAATTCCGATTTCAATCAACATTGACCGCCGAAGAACGAGAGCCTCTGCTTTGGACTTCTTGGTCAGGCCCAGATGAACTTTCTTACTTCCAAAGATTGGTCGGTGCTTCTAGCGGCTTCTCGGGACACGGCCTGGAATTGATAGATACTATACCAACTGTTGTCTCTGAAAGCATCTATCTCTTTGAAGCAAACTACTTGCTTACCCTAAATCACAGCCGAACAGACGAGGGAATTCCGACGGAAATGCAGGGTAGATTGAGTTGGAAAATCATCCAATTGAGCTCAGGACTTTGGGTCCTAGAAGAATGGATCGATGTAGAGATTCAAAATCAATCTTCCTGGAGTGATTTAAAAGCAGCCTTCTCGACATGATTCTAGCGTCGAGAACCACAAGTAGCTACCTAATACTCGCGATAATTATGTTTTGCGGTACTGGATCCAGTTTGACATCCTGTAACCCATTTGCTCCTAGCTTAGTTGAGGGTGATCCATTTGCAGATCTACTAGGTGATCCAACCACATTGGCTGGTTACTTTACCTCTTTCAAGGCAGCTTACGAATTGAGAGACATCGCCTTATATGAGAGTTTATTAGATTCTAGCTTTCTTTTTATCTATCGCGATTTAGACACACAACTTGATAGACAGTGGGGATTCGACCAAGAGCTACGATCAACTGGAGGATTGTTTGACAATGCCACAAATATTAGACTCCAATGGAATCAGGTCGTCACAGAAGATGTATCCAACTTAGCCGATGAGGCTAGGATAGTCAGATCCTTTAACCTCACCGTCGCTTTACAAGATGACGATGTTTTTAGTGGAGATGGAAACGTAAATTTTTTAATGGCCAGATCAGACTCGACGCAAGCTTGGAAACTCTCCCGCTGGCGTGATGAAAGCCAGTTCTAACTATAATAAAACCATGCAGAAAGCCTTAGATTTTGCTCAAGAGAACCTTGCCAATTCAATAGACCAATTGAGAGATTTTCTGAGGATAAAGAGCATTTCGGCTGATCCCAAATATGATGAAGATGTTCGAAAAGCAGCTGAATGGTTAAAATCAGAATTCGAAAGAATCGGAATGCAGGAGACTCGACTTATTGAAACAAATGGACATCCTGTCGTCTATGCATCCTATCACGTCGATGACTCTCTCCCCACTATTCTTTGCTATGGTCACTACGATGTTCAACCTCCTGAGCCTCTTGAGCTTTGGGATCATCCTCCCTTTGAGCCAACACTAGTCGGAACAGATCTTTACGGTCGCGGAACCAGTGATGACAAAGGTCAACTTTTCATCCATGTCAAAGCTGCAGAAGCACTTCTTTCGACCATGTCTACTTTACCGGTCAATTTGAAGTTTATGATCGAAGGCGAAGAAGAAGTTGGATCAGCCCATCTAGTCCCGTTCATTCGAGATCACAAAGAAATCCTTGGAGCAGACATAGTCCTAGTTTCTGATACAAGTCTTTTTGCTGAAGACGTTCCTTCAATCACCACAGGGTTGAGAGGCTTGGCCTATGTGCAAGTAGAACTTGTCGGTCCAAACAAGGATTTACACTCAGGATCCTACGGAGGGGCGGTTGAAAATCCCCTCAACTGTTTAATGCGTCTCGTTGCAAATCTCCACGATGAGAATCACGCGATCACTATCCCTGGCTTTTATGACGATGTAGTGCCGTTAACAGAGAAGGATCGAAAAGAAGCTTCGGAGCTGCCTTTTAATGAGCAGGCGTGGCTCGATTCACTTGAAATATCGGAGTCAAAAACTGAAAGTGGCTACACCATTGTGGAGGGCGTATCGGTTCGTCCGACACTCGATGTGAATGGGATGTGGGGAGGATATCAAGGAGAAGGTTCTAAGACAGTTCTACCGAGTCAATCGGGAGCGAAGATCTCAATGCGTTTGGTTCCGAATCAGGACCCGAGCGACATCGCTCACAAAATTAAGGCTTACTTCGAAGCGAATACTCCTCGAACCATGAAACTAAATTTTATGGAGATGCATGGTGGTAACCCGAGCGTCGTAGATACCGATATTCCTGCAATGAAAGCGGCGGCCTCTGCCATGGAAGGTGGATTTGGTAAAACTCCCGTCTACGTCCGAGCCGGTGGCTCAATCCCCGTTGTTTCTGACTTTAAGGTTGAGCTGGGCTTGGACACCATACTTATGGGATTTGGGCTCAACTCTGACGATCTTCATTCTCCGAACGAGAAATTTGGAATGGACCGCTTTGAGAAAGGAATCTTTACTGTCATTCGTTTCTTTGATATTTTCGGAAGTCAAAAAGCTTGAGGCTGATTATCTGACGTAGCTAGCTGCGTTAAAATCTATTGTCGTTCCTGTTGCATGATCTGCGAGACCTGAAGCAAGTAGCGTGACGGTTGGTGCAATGTCTTCAGGTTCTGTCAATCTTGGAAGAGCGATATCTGATAGGATTGACTCTTCTCCAAACTCACTGATAAACTCCTCTGCCATAGCGGTCCTTGTGAATCCTGGTGCGATCGCGAAAGACATGATGTCCTGCTTTCCATATCCACGTGCGATGGACTTAGACATTGCGAGCATGCCTCCCTTCGAAGCCGCGTAGGCCAAATACTCAGGAATATCACCTCTAAATCCAGCCCTGCTTGCTATATGGATCAGTCTCCCTGGAAGCCCCAGTGACAGCCGATGATGTATATAAGCTCTACTCAAGGCTGCAGCGGCCCTTAGATTGACGTCTAAAGTCAGATCCCAATCAGAGATCCAGTCTTCGTCAGCCTTGTCCATCTGAGAGGTCACAACTATACCAGCATTGTTGATTAGGACATCAACAGGTCCCATCTTTTCGATTACTCGAGGGATCAATCCATGGGATTCTTCGGCACTGGACAGATTGGCCTGGAAGCACATACCATTGCCACCCGCAATTCGAAGGACCTCCTTGACTTCAATCTCTCCACTGTTGTAGTGTAGAGCTAAACGGGCATCTGAGGCACCAAGATGCCTCGCGATGGCTGCTCCAATTCCCCTACTTGCTCCAGTTACCAGAACAACTTTCTTTTCAAGACTAAGCTTCATCATCTCAGTAATACTTCGTTTTTATCCGTGACGGATTATTTTCTTTTTCTATAATTTCAAAGGGAAGTCGGCCTACAATCAATTCGCTTTCTGTGATGATATCGACCCTCCATTTTCCCGGACTGATATTCCTTTTGAAGGTAAAGCCACGGTATCCCTCCTCTCTTCCTCCAACAATCGTGTAGGGCAACTCGTCTGATGTCTCCCAAATTTCAGAGGAATCCTGTTGCTTCTGCCACCTGTGAATCAGTTTAGTCTCAAGTTTCAAAGGCGCGAAAACTGCAGTGAAGCAATATATGGTGTCACCGGGCGAGTAAGAAAGAGTCTGGTTGTATTGCTCCCAAGGAAGTGCAAAATCCGCCTCTTCGTAACGAACTTCAAATTTATCGTCTACAATGTTTTTCTCTACTTGATTGTAAACACCTCCTACTTTCAAAGATATCGGTACCGGTGGAATAAGATTTCCGAAATAGGAAATAACAATTAGTGCAGCAGTTAATACCGTGATAGCAATCGCATTCTTGGATTCCCTTCGTTTGATCCTCCTGCAGGTCCATAGATAGTGCCAAAATCCAGAAGCCACGACCAAAGAAACAACTAAAGAAAGGCCAAATGTCCACCACGATATGCTTCTGAATAGAACGGGAATGGCGAAACACAAATAAGAGAATACCGCCAACATATAGACAGCAGCAAGCAGATTAATAGTGCTCTTTTTATAACGCAAGATCTCGTTTCCGAACAGGAAGGCTATTAACAAGACCAAGTAGATATATGTAGACAAAGATGAAGCGCTTTTGAAAAAGAAGACGACGTATGCGCTAAAGAGACCCCCTAGAAAAAACTGAAGGAGCAATGGAGCTAGAGCAACTACACGTCGAAGATACTTGTTCTTTTTACGAGGTCGTGAAACTACGAGCCACAAGCTTATGCTCAGTCCAGCCAGATATGATGACAAAACTAAATGATCAAGCCAGCTATCGATTCGTTTCAGAGTAAGCGCATCCCACAAGAAACCGACAATAAAAAATAAGACAGGAAGTACCCTGTGGTGCTTCTTATAGAACTCCAATCCAAATTCGTAGAGGAATGAACTCAAGGGATTTGCGAGCTAAGGATCTTGGACTAGGAGCCAGTGGGAATTGATGCTTTAACAGCATTTGGTAATGTTACCTTGACAGCCACAGAAGTCTGAGAATTCTCTTTCCGACTTTGCTTCCGCCAAATAGGGACGGAGGAACATGGCTCTCCATACATAATCTTCGATGCGTGAGCTTGAAGCTCGTTCACCGCCTGGAGATAAGCATTCTTTGTAACAAAGCCATCACCGCAACCCTTCACAACAACGGGAACTCCGTCAAATATTTTCCAGTCGAACCTTGCGATTCGATCAGTAAAAAACTGCTCCCTCACTGAATTCGTGTCACCATATCCAACAAAGACGGCATTTTCTCTTAATCGCGAAGCGACTAACATGGATGCCCAAGTTGGAATGATAGCGTCCGTACTGCAATAAATCGAGACGATTTTGCCCTCGAAGCTAGTCCAATCGATCTCTTTCAATGACATTCTGAATTCCTTCTCCTTCAATATGAGGCCATGAAAGAGATATTCTGCCAAATCAAATTCGGCCTCCAAAACTCCTTCGTGCAGATCGGCTAGATTGAGAATCTCAATACTACTCTCTGCTACCTTATTTGTGATAAGTCCTCCTTCCATTAATCTAATTCTGTGAATAAAGAAATTCTTGACCCTAGCTTTTTGACTTACGAACAGCATCAAGCAATTGTTCAATTGTCGACAAAATCTCCTCTTCAGTAGTGAAGCGTCCAAGACTTATTCTAATTGACGAGAGTGCTTCCTGATCACTTAATCCCATGGCCTTCAAGACTCGACTTGGCTCTGAAGAACCACTAGAACAAGCACTTCCGGGAGATATAGCCAGCCCTCTCAGTGCCCTAATCAGTTTGTCGCTTCGAAGACTTGGGATTCGAAGGTTACAAGTCTGGACCAATCGTTTTGTGCTAGATCCATTTATCACAAGTTCGTCAATTTCCTTCTTTAAGCTCGTTTCTAAAATGTCCCGCAAGAACTGCATCTTTTGATACTGGTCATCGCCTAACTCGGATACGATTTCTGCAGCCTTACCCATCCCAACGATTCCAGGAGTATTACTCGTTCCTCCTCGGAGTCCTGACTCCTGCCCTCCCCCTGTAATTTGTGGTATTAGTCCTTTAGCCCGATCCGACAAAGCAATTAGTCCGACTCCTTTTGGCCCATAAAACTTGTGGCTAGAAGCACAGAATATATCCACGATGGAAGCATCGACCGGCATTTTCCCAATTGTCTGGGTACCATCACTAAGTAGCAATATATCTCTTCCGGCCAGATAGGAGGATAGATCACCAATTGGATTGACGACACCAGTCTCATTGTTTGCCCAGATGACTGATACTAGGATCGTGTCTGGCCGAATCGCCGATACCACCTTGTCAATTTGAAGCGATCCGTCTCGCTCCAATTCTACAAAACTGACTTCGAATCCCGAGCGAGCCAGCACTTTGCATGTCTCGTGGACGGCCGCATGTTCTGAGGCCGTCGTAACTATGTGCCTTCCTTTGACAGACAGGGCCAATGCAAGACCTCGCAAACCAAGATTTAGTGACTCCGTGGCCCCACTGGTAAAATGTATAGAATCTTTTGAGACGCCTATTAACTCTGAAATCGATGTCCGTGATTTCTTGATTGCTGCATCTGCATACCAGCCATAGGTATGGGACTTGCTTGAGGCATTCCCGAAATTTGACGAGAAGTATGGAAGCATAGCGTCCAGGACAGCTCCGTCAACGGGGGTCGTAGCGTTGTAATCCAGATAGATCGGGTTCGACATGACGAAACTTGGGGAACGATAATAATCACGCAGATGTGACTGACTGTCTAACTAATACGGATATTACAAGCAATGTTCGAAGGACAAACGAATGCTCAAGTCGTCTTCAAGAAAAGACTATATCTTTTCCATGAAGTAGTCAAGGGTAATTTTCAATCCTTCTGAGCGGTTGACCTTGGGCTCCCAACCAAGAACTGAGCGCGCTTTTGTGATATCTGGCTTCCGTACTTTGGGATCATCGGCAGGCAAATCCTGGAAAGTGAGTTTACTTTTTGACGCAGTTAGTTCAATTACCTCTTTGGCAAAATCTCCTATCGAAATCTCATCCGGGTTTCCGATATTCGTTGGATCACTTTCGTCCGATAATAGCAGTTGGACGATACCCTGAACTAGATCATCTACGTAGCAAAACGACCTTGTCTGTGAACCATCACCGAAAACAGTAATGTCCTCTCCTCTAAGGGCTTGCGACATAAAATTTGGCAGCGCTCGTCCATCGTCTAATCTCATCCTTGGGCCGTAGGTGTTGAAAATCCTAATGATCCGTGTTTCAACCGCGTGGTAGCGATGGTAGGCCATGGTGATTGCTTCCGCGAATCTCTTGGCCTCGTCGTAGACGCCACGAAATCCAACTGGATTTACATTGCCCCAATAAGACTCTGGCTGAGGATGAATAAGAGGATCTCCGTAGACTTCACTCGTTGAAGCGAGAAAAAAACGTGCTCCTTTCGCTTTCGACAAACCAAGGAGATTGTGAGTACCCAGAGCTCCGACTTTCAGAGTTTGAATTGGAAGTTTCAGATAGTCAATCGGAGAAGCTGGGCTGGCAAAATTTAATACGTAATCTACATCTCCAGGTACATAGATGAACTTGGATACGTCGTGATTGATGAATTCGAAATCAGGATTGCCAAAAAGATGTGCCACATTTTCTGGATTGCCAGTAATGAGGTTATCCATACAGATGACTTTATGTCCGTCTGTTAGGAATCTGTCGCAAAGATGCGATCCGATAAATCCTGAGCCACCGGCAATAAGCGTTGTTTTCTTCATAACTTTATGACTTGCTTAGACTGCCGACAATTTCCTTCGAGCTTCGTCCTATACTGTAATAATCAAATCCTTCTTCGGTCATAGAAGCAGGATCAAAGACGTTGCGCCCGTCAAAAACCAGTGGGTTCTTGAGTAACATTTTTATCTGCTGAAACTCTGGATGCCGGAATTCATGCCACTCCGTACAGATTAACAAAGCGTCCGCGTCCATTAGTGTTGAATAAGAGTCCTCAGCGTATTCAATTTTGTCACCAAAAACGGCCTTTGTAGTATCCATAGCCTCAGGGTCGAAGGCAGAGACGCTAGCTCCTGCTTCTAGTAAATGCTCGATTGTGACATGTGCTGGGGCTTCACGAATGTCATCCGTGTTTGGTTTGAATGCCAGTCCCCAAATGGCAAACTTCCGTCCTTCCAAATTCCCATCAAAGTGATCTTGAACTTTGTTGAAAAGAATTTTTCTCTGGTCGATGTTGACTCCTACGACGGACTCAAGAATCCTCAATCGCGATCCGTGCTTTGTACCTGTTTCTACTAGAGCTTGAACATCTTTCGGGAAACAGCTTCCACCATAGCCCACTCCAGGGTAAAGGAAGGGAGATCCGATCCGATGATCAGAGCCCATAACTCGTCGAATATTGTCAACATTTGCCCCAACTTTTTCACAAAGATTAGCAATCTCATTCATGAATGAAATCTTGGTCGCTAGGAACGAGTTGGCAGCATATTTTGACATTTCAGCTGTTCGCTCATCCATGACAAAAATCGGATTCCCATTGCGTACAAAGGGTTCGTACAACTTTCTCATTATATCCTGTGCTCTCACACTCGATGAGCCAATAACAATCCTTTCTGGTTTCATGAAATCGTCTACAGCAACACCTTCACGAAGGAATTCAGGATTAGAAACTACATCGAAGTCCTTTCCGGCCTCAGCATCACAATTGGACTCGATTGCCTCACGGACCAAATCCGCCGTCCCAACAGGAACGGTGCTTTTTGTGACGATGACTTTATAGGAGTCAAGCAGTGGTCCTAATTGTCTTGCGACACCCAACACGTAAGACAAATCTGCAGAGCCATCCTCACCAGGAGGTGTTGGTAGAGCAAGAAAAATGACATCACTTGTTGCAACGGCACCCTCCAGTTCAGTTGTAAAATGTAACCGGTTTCTTGATCGATTTCTATCAAAGAAAAGCTTTAACCCAGGCTCAAAGATTGTCAATTCGCCAGATCTAAGGCGGTCAACTTTACTCGAATCCACGTCTACGCAGGTAACATGGTTACCCATTTCGGCCAAGCATGTGCCAGCCACAAGGCCCACATAACCTGTGCCGACAATTGTCAGCTTAGTCATCTTATTTACGAGGTGGGATTAC
Organism: Rhodothermales bacterium; assembly: GCA_965250215.1. GTDB lineage: Bacteria > Bacteroidota > Rhodothermia > Rhodothermales > DATKEJ01 > CBDFNN01. Next base: position 3,647,490 of record CBDFNN010000004.1, read on the forward strand.
AGAGACGATGAACTAGTTCACCTGATTTGCCCTTAAAACAATAAGGACAATAGTTGCTGTCAATTGGGAAAGTGGCAAAAGCCATTGCGTTACCCATTGATTTTTGGAGGTATCGATAGTTTCAATCATGATAACGTCTCCATTTTCCAAATTAGGGAAGCTTCCTTGAAGATTTAATAGGTTTTGGAAATCTTGTTCGAAGACGACACTTCTATTAGAATTGATTCCTCTCGAAATTCGGACGGTAGTTATCCTCGAGACCAATCTGGAGTCTCGTGTCGTATTTAACGGCCCTCCGGACAAAGCAATCAGGTCGCCCAGGTTAGCATCAAGAGGTACTTCAAATCTACCGGGGAATCTTACGGTTCCCCAAACGTCAACTTCAATTGACTGATCACCTTGGGTAACATAGCTGTATCTAGCCGCGGAACCACTCTGCAATCCCGACCCAATGATTTGGGGTAATTGTGCAAATGCAGGACTCGCGCCCAAGAAAATAAAGAGTGCAAAAAGTGCGTACTTAGGGCGCATTGAATTAATGTATTTCATTGTTTGGGATATGGAACTATGCGACTTCGTCTTTTTCTAGCTGCTTGGCTTTTGAACCTCTAGAGCTCTCGCCGTAGTAGTCATATCCGTAGCGAGATCCGTATCCGTATCCGTATCCGTACGAGTAACGATATCCGTAGTAGCCATATGCTTTCTTGACATCAAAGCGGTTGAGAACGGCACCAACTAGCGGCGCATCAACAGCTTGGAGCGATTGAACTGTTCGTTCAAGAGAATGAAGATCGGTCTCATTCGCAGAAATCACTACTACCGAAGCATCGCTATGGGTAGACAAAAGAACTGAATCAGTAACAGCAAGGACGGGAGGCGTATCAATAATGATATAGTCAAACTCACCCCTAAATCGCTGAATCAAATCTCTCATCTTTCGAGATCCCATCAATTCTGCTGGGTTTGGCACTGAAGACCCGGCGGGAATCGCGTAGAGATCATCTATGCCGGTCGAGTATTTGTCACGATCGAAGACTTCACGATCAAATAGCAACTCAACAAGACCTGGTTCTCGATTCAAACCAAGCATCTTATGACCAGTCGGTCTCCTGAGGTCTGAGTCAATGTAGAGAGTGGGTCTACCAGCCTGCGCCATGGTGATGGCCAAGTTGGTTGCGGTAACGGTTTTACCTTCACCTGGACCAGAACTCGTAATCATGATGACCTGAATCTTCTCATCCGGTCTTGAGAACTGGATGTTTGTTCTAAGCCGTCTATAGGTCTCTGATACAGGAGACAATGGATTAAGCAGGGCTATTAAGCTCGTACTGTAGGATCTACCATCCCCTGAAATACGCGACTTGCCTTCAAAATCTTCTTTGATGACCCGAGACATATCTGGGACTATACCCACTACACTGATACCTGCCTTTTTAACATCCTCAGGCTTTCTGATTCTATGATCCATCGCATTTCTTAGGAAAACGATGCACATGCCGAGAACCAGCCCGAATAGCGATCCAAGGATCAAGTTCAGAGGTACGTTTGGTCTAACAGGTACTTTAGGCTCAACGGCATCATCTACAATAGAAACATATCCAATCTCCGATTCCTCAGCGACTTTTGCCTCTGTAAGCTTTTCAGCTATTGTGCCATACACACCTGATTGTGAGGTCAACTCACGGTCGAGTCTAGCTTGCGTGATCGATTTTGCAGGAATCCTTCGTAACTTGGCCTGATACTGTCCAAGCCTTCTCTCCAGCACATTCAAGGCACGTGTCTTCGCAGATACAGCAATTTTAGCTCGGTCAATCTGACCTCTTAACGAAGATACCAAAGCTAGGGGATTTCCAGCTCCGGCAGCTGAAACATCAATACCACCCGCTGCTTCCACTTCACTAAGAAGTTGGGCGTTGTATTTCTCAAGATCATTCTGGTAGGCTACTTGTTGCCTAATCAGTAGGCTAAGTTTTCCATCTGCGCTTTCATTCCCACGAAGTCCAGGATTCTTGGAATAGTAGTTGTCAATCTCCCCTTCGATCTGGAACAACCTTTCCTTGGTCATTTCAATCCTACGATCGACACTCGAATTCATTCGAGCCTGGACTCCAGGCTGAGCCGTGGCCAATTGATTTTCGAGTGAACCAAGTGAACTGCGTGCCTCCGCCAGATCAACTTCAGCAACGTCTCTCTGAGCTTGGACGGTAGAAATTGAAATTGTTAACTGAGCTACCTCAGCCTCACTAGTCAAGGCTCCCTGAATAGATTGGAATTGTTCGACCTCTGTCTCAATTCGACCAATGTCAGTCTCAAGTCCACCAACAGATCTCTCAAGGATACTTTTGGTCTTAGAAGCTTTGAGTCTGCTTTTTTCGATATTCGCAATAAGGTATTCTCTGGCGTATACGTCTGCGATGAGAGTCGCTTCAGCCGGATCGGTGCTTGTCCCCTTAATACCGATCATATCGACGTCACTCGAAATAGGCGATACATCGATATACCCATTGACTAGTCTAGCTGCGACATCATCTACTGTTGCCGGCTGTCCGTTGACATCTCCGAGAATTGAAAGTGACTGCTCTGAGTTGGCAGAAAACTGCTCATCCATAATTCGCTTGGCAACCTGCCTAGCCAGTCGATGTGACTTAAGGATCTCGACCTCATTAAATACTTTTCGGTCAGCTGAACCGAGGAGCATATCTTCAAGGCTTTTACTTCCTCCTTTAGTCTGCTCAACAAGAATCACAGATCGTGACTCGTATTCTGGAGCTTGCATAAAGGTATAAAACGCAACTGCAATAAAAACGATCGAAAAACAAGAAAGAATCGACCATTTCCCTTTCAGAAGAATATCTAAGAAATCACGTAAGGCAAATTCGGTATCGACGCCATCGGAAAGTTGATTCTGTGAGGCAGAACCATGGTTGTCAATCCCGTTCGTACCGTTTGAATGACCGTAATTATCGTTTAATCCGGAGTGGTTCATTCGCTAAACACCATTTATGGTTATGCAGTTAATAGAGAGAGTAGATTACGTAAGGCAATTCGTAACAATCTATCAGAGCATACAAAAGCTAAAGTTATAAAAATCTAAATTTAAGCGGTCCTAGGACCGGGGCGAACTGTTTGCAGACACCACAGTCAAGGAAAATAGGAAAATTGACTGAAACGGGAAAGCAATAATGTCATTACACAATCTCTTCATTCCGATTGGCAATTAATCGGGGAGTTTTGTGCACGAGAGCAATTCAAAGCCTTATACCACACTATCAAGTCAAGTTTCAAGAAAGGTCAATCAAGTTCGAACTGATTTACTACCTCTTGCTCGAAATAAATTTTGCGAAAAGCTTGATCGGCTCTGACTCTCCGGTACTATAGAGTCTTAAGATACTCAATTACCTTTATCCGATCGCCTTCGCTTAGACTATCGCCATATAGATGACCGTCATTTCCATAACCAGAAATTCGGGTATCGTAAACATTTCCTTCGTCACCGACAGCAGAATCCCATTCCCATCCGAGTCTTTGATAATCATAGCTCGATGAGTCAAAGTCACGTGTCCATACATCCGGTCTAATGGGGCTGTTCAATACCGCCTCGACGTTTGGCACTGACCCGTTATGTAGATAGGGTGCACTGGCCCAAATTCCGTCTAGAGGTGGTGCGAGATATCCATCTGAAATTTCCAGCCTGCCCCTATTTTGGCCTGACCCAAACCAACTCTCATTGTTGTATCGATCAATAAAATCTGAGTTTAGTTGATAGCTGTCCAGAAGAGCGGGATCTGTACCAATGTCATCCCGATGAATAACGAGATTGGGATAGGACGATGTAGATCCATAAGTCCCGTGACAAGTCGAACATTTATTCTCGAATATTTGACTCCCCTGCTCGGCCCGAGATTCATCAACAGACCTGGGATATCTAGGTGCTTCGATGGAATTGATATATGACATTATATCGGGAAACCTTGAGTCAATTGATTGTGCGTCGCCAATGTCTCTCAATGTCAACAAGCTCGAGGTCATACTTATTCTTGAGAAATCTCCCCGTCCCAAGGCTGTGTAGAACATGGCATTCTTCTTTTTCATCAACCACCAAGGTGGCACGTCACTTGGGACTGGCTCGCTTGGAATTGGAAGCGGGAAAATTGCCTCGTTACTCCAAGCTAAATCACTTGGATTTCGATGAGCAGCCAACACAAATGTCAATCGGTCTGCAGGATTAACTCCTCTAGATCGAAGAACGATGTTGGGTCCCGTCGCTAAAGTCGCTTCTCTAAATGGCAGATAGGCCTCCCATTCAGGAGAATCTGTACCATGGGTCAGTCTAACGGCGTTATCCATAAAGGGGATAATTGCAGCTGAATTGATCGAATAGTCCGTGCTAGTATTACCAAGTCCGATTATATATTCCCCATCTAATTCGCCTGCGTGACAAGTGAGGCAATTTGGAGAGGCCGTCCAAACTCCATTTGGAGCTACCGATGCATTGAACTCGGCAGGAAGTCCCTGATTATTTCCATCTCTAGAAATTTCTCCAAGCGAACCAAAATCCAGAAGGGGAAGAAGAGCAGTAAAAACCTCAAGCGGAATACCAGTCCCTACATAGTCTCCGGTCGTTAGATATTCATAACCCGCTAGGGCGTCTCCTGATCTCTGCTGACTTGGTTCTACAAAACTTGAACGAAACATTAGAACTTCTTCCTCCGGACTATTGGAGTCGCATGAGGAAAGGAAGGAAAGGACGACAAATACACCGAGACTAATTCTGATAGAGCTCATCAGATATATGGTCATCATTGAGGTGAAGGCTTGCCTTGCTTTTTAGCAGGGAAATCTCAGCACTCTGTCTCTCACGCTGCCTTTGGTTGACGAGTAATTTTCTCGCTTCACCTTTTGACATTGCCTCCTCTGTTCTTCTGTCAGTCAATTTTATTATGTGAAATCCAAACGGGGATTGAACAAGTTTAGGATGTAGATCTCCTAGGTCTTTCAGAGAAAAGGCAGCAATCTCAAAGGCATCTACCATTTGTCCTCGCCTCATGAATCCAAGATCTCCACCTGCGCCCCTACTTCCATCATCGCTATGCCTCGATGCAAGATCACTAAATTGATTTCCTGATTTCACAGAATCAAGAACCGACTGCGCCAGCAGTTCAAGTGCATCAACCTTAAAGGCGGTTGACAGACGATCTAACCCGAACAATATGTGAGAAACTCTAATGCTTTCGCGCTGAGCGTCGATAAAGGACTCCAATTCCTCTTGGCTAGGGTTCTCAATGGAGTTCCGAATGGCTTTCAACAAAGCCTGCGACATAAGTCGATTTTCCGTGTCCACCGTAAACTCAGATTTTGTCATATGCAACGATTCTAGTTCGTCCTCGAAGCCTTCCGAACTACCAATTCGTTCTTTATAGGAATCAATATCCTTTTGGACTTCGGCATCATCCACAATGATGCCCCTCGACCTGGCCTCTTGCAGCAGGATGTGGTTTTGAAGAAAGAATTCAACAATTTCCTTTCTCATTTTCCCACCTTGGACTGGATCTTTCATGACTTCCGGCGCTAGGGCCGAAAGCCTTTCGATTCGTCCAATAAAGCCAGTCAATGCTAGGGTATCCGCAATTCCATGACTTCTGGCAATTGCGACAATCTGAGGATCGTCAAGATCGAAATAGACCTGATATTCTGGCCCAAGTTCGAGATCAGCAACCGTCCCGCCGCAGCTAAAGAGAAATACGATCGTGAATAGAAATGAATAACTTAGTTGCCGCATTTGAATTTAGCTTTTCCCAAAAACTATTCTTCTTTCTTCTTTTCTTGCTTTGCAAGGACGTTGTCAATTAGTCCATAAGCTTTCGCATCGTCTGCACTGAGCCAATAGTTGCGATCAGAATCCTCCTTAACAGTCTCGACATCTTTCCCTGAATGGCTAGCGAGAATATTCAAGAGCCGATCTTTAATCCACATAATCTCTCTGGCTTGAATCTCGATATCCGAAGCCTGTCCCTCGACTCCACCAAGAGGCTGGTGAATCATGATTCGTGAGTTGGGCAACGCAGCACGCTTCCCTTTCTCTCCGGCCGTCAATATAACAGCACCCATCGACGCAGCTAGTCCAACACAAATGGTTGAAACATCCGGCGCGATGTGTTGCATCGTATCATAAATTCCGAGACCACTGTACACAACGCCACCAGGGGAATTGATATACATATTAATGTCTCCTTCGGAATCTTCGCTTGCCAGCCACAGAAGTTGGGCAACGATTAGATTTGCCATGGCATCATTCACCCCCGTTCCCATAAGAACAATTCTTTCTTTTAGGAGCCGTGAAAATATATCGTAAGACCTCTCGCCTCTAGATGTCTGTTCGATTACAATTGGTACCATTTGGTTAATTGCTACATCACCTAGTCCTCCAGAATAGATCGAAGATGGAAGGGTCAAGCTTTTGCTGAATTTGAGAAAATCGTCGAGCATCGGGTCTTTCAATGGAATCAGGTTTGCGAGGTGATTTAAAGCTCGATCTGCTACCAGAGCCTTAATGTTAAGGTTCCAAATCGAGCTCTAGCCAGACTGATAAGACCATGGCTAACATCAAAGCCTATTCCTTCGCCTCTTGGAAAGAAGAGCCTTGATGGAATCGTTTAGTTGATCATCTTTCAACAAGCTCTCAATGGTCATGGGAATTTTATAAGACCAATTGTGGGGCCCAACTGTGCCGGGTACGTTTATCCGCTCGTCTTTGGGAGCAATAAAATAGATCTTAGGAGACAGACAAAGCAGGTCTTGAATTGCGACAGAAAGCAAGACAGAATTTGAAACCATATGTCGTTCAAGAACAGCCTCGACGTACTCCGGAGACAAGACCTTGGGAGCAATCTTCTGAATACCCAGATCGCGATTAAACTGCTCTCGTTCTTCTGAGCTCAGATCGAACCACCAGCCACGAAGAGTATCGGTATCATGAACACTGCTAGCACAGACTGAAAGAAAGGGATAGCTTTCTGGATGCTGGAGGAGGCTCTCTTCCTTATCGTCGGCTGGAAGCCATCTTTCGATTTTAAGGCTGAGGATATTCAGATCAGTCAATACTTCCGGTACACAATTGGGTACGACACCAAGATCTTCCGCACATGGAAGCATCTCTGTCGCATCCTTAATCATGGTTAATAATTTCCGACCTTGGGCTTCCCAGATGGGTTCACTCTCTAGATCTAGAGAATCTTTAAACTTGACAAGTCTCTCTTGAAATTCTACGTCAAGTCCTTGAAAGGAATCAGAGACCCGATAATACCAAGTAAAGGCAAAGCTGTCCTCCTCGATTTGGACTAGACATTTATTTCGATAGTAGGCAAACAACTCCTTTTGAAGGTCTTCGTCACTCCCCCCATCTCTGATGACCCTTTCAGATAGGGGCGACTTAGCCCTATCAAGAAAGTCCAGTGCCTTCGTGCTTAGTCCTTTCTCAAAACTTGTAGACAGGGCTTCGACCTGATTTATGTCAAGTCCTAGAGATAGAAGCTCAGAGAGAGAAGCCAGTATACTGGGTTCGTAATAGCCAAGCGTTCCTGTTGTCTCATACTCCGGAATACTCCAAATACGGAAGAATCCCAAGACATGATCAATTCTGAAAAGCTTGTAATGACTAGCTGCATGTTGAAGTCGCTTAACCCACCAGGAATAGGCTTGTCGAGTCATTTCTTCCCAATTGTAGGTCGGGAAACCCCAATGCTGGCCTGTAACAGCAAACATATCGGGCGGTGCTCCCGCTCGCTTTGTCATGTCAAATATCTTCGGGTTCACCCAAACATCGACGGAATCATCACTCATGAGAATTGGAACATCTCCTTTCAAAAATACGCCGATACCTTCGAGGTAGGAAGAGACTTCTTTGAGCTGGCTATCAAGACGAAATTGGAGCCAGGAGAGAAAATGAAGCTCATCTTGTGCAGAATCTAGGATGGCCGCCTCCAAGTCTTTGCTATAGTGGCGGTATTTATGGTCCCACTGGTACCACGGCTTCTGATCAGATTTTCCCTTTTGGATTAAGAACGCCGCAAAGCTTCTGATCCATGGATTCTGATTGATCCATTCTTGAAAATCGGCATGATCCTCCAACTCCTCCTTGATTCTGTCGAACTGACAAAGAAGTAGCTTCATTTTCAAGGACAGAGTCGCATCATAATCCACGCGTTCTTTTTGGTCTGCTATCGATTTAAACAATTCGATCTCCTCACCCGCCAAAATTGCTTGATCAAGTTCGTTTAGATCAAAATAGATCGGATGCAATGCGAAGGCACTCAGGGCGCTGTAAGGCGACGCCATTCTACCCGTGTCGTTAAGCGGGAGTAGTTGAATAACATCGAGCCCAAGCCCTGCGCACCACTTACCAAAGAGTTTTAGATCATGAAAATCACCACAACCATGGGACTCCTTCGACACAAGCGACAAAAGCGGAATCGCAACTCCAGAGTGATAGGTATTTAGAAATTCCTCCTTTAAAAATTTTGCCATCGATCAGAATCCGAGCCGTTCGGATTTTAACTGCATCGCTGCAATGACATTGGCGATGTGATCATTCAACTCTAAGCCAAGCTCTTCCGCGCCAAGTCGGATATCGTCTCTATTTATTGCAGCTGCAAATCGTCTGTCTTTGAGTTTCTTGGTGATGGATTTAGGACTCATTCCTTCAAGCTTGGTTGGCCGCATGTAAGCCACAGCCATGGTAAATCCACAGAGTTCGTCGACCGCGAATAGCGTTTTGGCCAGGAGTGAATCTCTTGGTACACCCGAGTAGTCTGCGTGCCCCAAGATTGCTTGTAACATTTCTTCTGGGTATCCAAGACCTCGCATCAGTTCCACGCCAATGAATGGGTGTTCTTCTTTGCTCGGATGCTTTTCGTAGTCCATGTCATGAAGAAGTCCCGTCATCTTCCAAAGTTCTACATCTTCATCGTAATGTTTGGCATAGTACTCCATCCCGGATTCGACAGAATAGGCGTGTTTACGAAGGCTTTCCCCTTCGGTCCACTCAAGGAAAAGTTCGAAAGATTCGTCGTAATCGGGCATTAGAATATTTCCACCAAGTCTAGATGCTTCAAATATTTTTTCGGATTCGTCTGAAAGTCTAGAATAAGACTATTTACATTTGTCAGGGTCGAATCAAGTTTGTTGTAGAGGGTAGGATCTGAAGCAAGGAGAGACAGCGTTCCTCCACCATTGTTGATAGAATTCACCAAAATGTTTAATTCTTGTGTCAACTCAGTCAAGTTTTGGGCGGTTGCTTCGGAAGCTGCAAGGGTTTGGCCAAGCTGATCAATCACAGCAGGTACAGATTCGGAGGTCGATCCAGAAAGTTGATTTAAGCTCCCGGTCGAGTTCTGCAAATTTGACATTATGGTGGTAATCTCTTCACGTTGTGATCGAATAGTTCGATCCAACTCTGAAGTCAAGCTTCGAAGAGAAGAAAGCGTTCCTCGGAAATCGCTATTGGGATTTTCAAGTTGTTGATTGACTGTGTTAAGACTTCCCTCCACTCCGGCTATAAGACTGTCGGCTTTACCCATATATTCGTCAGCTGCACTTCCTAGGACATCTAAAAGCCCTGCTGTTCTGCCTTCCAGATGTCCGCCATCTTCAACGTATTGAATTGCATTTCCAGGTACGATTTCGAGCTGAACGGAACCAAGAGCTGCCATCCCGCTGATTTTTGCATGGGAATCAGTCGAAAGTTCGAGGTCTTTATCAAGACGAAGAGTAACTGTCACGCTGCCCGTCTTCGCATCCAAGCCGATATCGACTACAGACCCAACTCGGACGCCACTAATGTTTACAGCTGTACCTTCTAAAAGTCCGTCTACTCTTTCGAGGGAGGTTGTAATAACCTTCGATCCGGAAATCGGGATGTCCTCGAAGTAGCGGATGCCAAAAAAGAAAATCAGGAGGGCTGCAACAATTGCCAGGCCGACCTTGAAGGCGTTCGTATTATTCAATTGATCTGTATTTGTTGAACGGATTCTGCATCACTTCTTCCCGATGTGGTACTCGTTGGCCTTAACAAACGACAACAATATACTATCGTCCGAATTATGAAGATCGTCGACCGTCCCAGTCCAGTGAATTTTTCCATTATAGAGGAAGGCTATCTCGTCCGAGATGGTCAGAACGGAATGCATATCATGGGTAATCACGACACTGGTCACACCGAGTCTGTCAGAAAGATTATCTATTAGTTCGTCAATCTTGTTAGATGTCTGTGGATCGAGGCCCGATGTTGGTTCATCATAGAAAATGTATCTAGGCTCCATCGAAATTGCCCGAGCTAGTGCAATTCTTTTTTGCATTCCACCAGAGAGATCGGCTGTGGATTTTGAGCCCGCATCTGGCAATTCAACCATCGATAGGCACTCCTGCACCCGATCTGCAATTTCTGCTTCGGAGAAACTTGAGAACATTTTCAAGGGGAAAGCAACATTCTGAGCTGCTGTCATCGAATCAAAGAGGGCGCCTCCTTGAAAAAGAACTCCAAAATTCCGTCTCAATTCCCTCAGTTTCCCATAGGCTAGAGCATGAACATCGGTACCGTCAACGATTATCTTTCCTGAGTCTGGAGCCAATAATCCAATGATGTGCTTGAGCAGAACGCTCTTTCCAGATCCAGATTGACCCAATATGGCGAATATCTTTCCATCAGGAATTTCAAGGCTGACATCGTTCAAAACCTGTTTTGTACCAAAGCTCTTGCTTAGCTGCTCAACTTTTATCATAGCATAAGAAGGGCTAGTACATAATCCGCCAATAGCACCATAACACAACTTTCAACCGCGGCTTGTGTCGTGCTTCTTCCGACCCCTTCTGCTCCGCCAGAAGTGAAGTATCCACGAGTGCAGGATATTGAGGTGATTAAAAATCCAAAGACCACAGCTTTCACTGAGCCAAACCAAACATCAAAGGGTTGAAACCAGTCTCTGGCACCGTCAATGAATACTCGGGCGGGAAGGATGCCGCCCATCTCGCCAGCAAGAATTCCTCCTCCGATTCCTACGAAACAAGCAAAAGCATAAAGGACAGGAAACATTAACATGCCAGCAAGAACACGTGGCACAACAAGATAGGCCACAGAATTGAGTCCCATGGACTCCAGAGCATCCACTTGCTCGGTCACTCGCATCGTCCCAAGTTCTGCCGCAATTCGAGCTCCAACACGGCCGGCTAAAACCAAAGCCGTTGTAACGATACCAAGCTCAAGGACTATAGACGGAACTACTACACCACCAATGATGGATTTAGGTATCAGGGGGTTGACAAGCTGATACGAGCTTTGGACCGTCAGTACCATTCCAGAAAAACCAGCCGTAAGAGCTACGATCGGAAGTGAATCCACACCGATCTTGACCATTTGAGTTAAAAGATCTGCACGATAGACCGAAACCTCATGGACGGACCTAAACGACCTACCAAGAAGAAGGCCATACCGACCAACTTCCTCGAGGAAGTAAGAAATTTTGGACCAGATAAATTTGATCAAAATAAACAGAGTGAATTCAAGCCTGCTTCGGATCAAACTCGGTGCAAGAATATTGATCCCTGATCTAGAAGAAGAGGCCGTTTGAGTTTTGAAATAAGTTCTGAATTTTGGTTCTCTTTGGACAGAAATCGCGACTTATCTGTAGGGCCTGAGTGACACTACCCAAAGGAAGAGCAAATATCAGCTTCTAATTCAACTATTTTGTTTTAAAAAATTCGACCTCAGTACTCTGTTCAAACAAAGGTAAAGAGTCATTTCCGATCATTTGAAACAAGCGAGAAAATCGGCTTACTCATCCAATAAGCACCTGCTTTTTCAAACAGGGTCAATACTGGTTTTATTTAGCATTGCCCTCGTACTCGTTGTCGGTCTTAGTCCTCTTGTTTTGCAGGCTCAAGAGCCTGCAAAACAAGACACCGTTTTTCTTTATGAAGTTCGGACCGATACCATTTATGCCCTCGGGGAAATTTCCATAAGGGGCGAAAAAACCGATCGCCGAAGCCCGGTCTCAACGCAGAAAATAAACCTTGCGGCTCTTGAACAGGCGGACACGAGGTCAGCTTCTGGTGTTTTACGACTGGTTCCAGGAGCCGTTGTACAAACTAATTCGCGTGGAGAAGACCTAATATACCTGCGTTCAGCCGGAGAACGACAAACCGGGGTCTTTTTTGAGGGAGCGCCGCTCATGGTGCCTTGGGATCAAAGAATCGATGCCAGCTTCATCCCAACCTCGGCAATTGGTTCAATCTCAGTTCAAAAAAGTACTCCTTCCGTTCTCTTTGGACCCAACGTAATGGGAGGTGTAATTAACCTGCTGCCAAGGAAACTCCAATCTGATGGCAGGTACAGCGAGGCCTACTTCGAACGGGGTCGCGTCAATGCCACACAAGCGGGAATAACCACTTTAGTGAAACAAGGAGAAAGGGATGTCACGATCTCACTTGGATATCTTGACCGCGAAGCCTATCCAATCTCTAACAAACTCGATCTTCCATTCTCGCAAAGTAGTTCTACAGAACGGACAAACAGTGACATACAACGTTTTAACGCCCTCGTTCGGGTGGAATCCTCGTTTTTGAGAGACGGTCGTTTTTCGCTCTCCTTGCTGCATGTTGAAGGGTCCAAAGGAGTGGCTCCCGAAGGTCACATTGACCCAATCGAGGATCCTAACGGAATTCGATATTGGAGATACCCAGAATGGAAGAATTCCATGGTGGTAGCAAATGCAGACAAGCCCCTTCGCCTCTTCTCCGACGCCGTTTTGAAATCAACGGTTTGGATGTCGCAGTTTAAGCAGAGATTGACCGACTTTACTAGCCAGTCCTATGACGTCATTGATGAACGAGAAGAAGATCAAAACACAAACGGTGGACTCAGATTTGGTCTCATATCGGGCCTGGGTCCTGGGCGATTCCAACTTTCTTACTTCGGAAGTTACTCGCGCCACCACAAAGACAGAATTGGTGATTCTAGTAGCGAGTTGAATTTCTCACAATTAACGAATAGTCTTGGTACGACCTACTCACAAAACATCGGTCGGGGACTGGATCTCAGCGTGGGTCTTTCTGCAGACGTTCTCGCGACTCCCACTACCGGTGACAAGCCAAGCCGATCTGCCCAGTCAGACCTTGGTTTTTCGATGGGACTGATCTGGGAGAAACCACTCGGCGTCTGGTCGCTGGATGTAGGCCGACGAACGCGTTTTCCTACTCTACGCGAATTGTTTGGGGAAGCCCTTGGACGTTTTATTATAAACCCCGATTTGAAAGCGGAAAGCAGCCTTAGCATTGAGGGCGGGGTAGCCAGAAGTTTCGGTTCAAAATTCAATGCTAAATTGTTAGGCTTTGCTAGGTCAACCGACAATACTATCAGTGTACTGAGATTTTCGGAAGAGAACGGCGATTTCAAAAGGCAACGAGTGAACATTGAGGGATCGAGGCTTTTCGGTGTAGAATTTCTCGGAGAATATTACCTGTCTTCGAGATTCAATCTATCTGGTCATCTTACTTTGATGCATGCTAGGTCTTTTTCTGATGAAACTGCTAGCTATGATAGATTTCTTGAGGAGCGGCCCGGTATTCTTGGCACTTTGAACGCTCGAATAAAGCTCACCAATAAAATCAGTTCAACGCTTGAAATCGTTCAAACGGGACGAGCGCACAGCCTGGATGAGGAAAATAAGTTTGTTGAATTAGACCCCTACACCAATCTAAACTTGCGGATCGGCTATGTTCATTACTGGAGTAACTTCCTTAGTGCCGAACTATTTGCTAGGATAAATAACGCAACTGATTCTGTCGTCATTCCCCAAATCGGCCTAGCAGGAGAGGGACGTAATGTCTTGTTTGGCCTAAGAGTGACCTTCTAAGAATTCTAGCAACTAATCGTGTTGTCCTGAGATGTTGTAGGAAAAGGCTTGTGGCCTAGCTACGAAAGAGGGTTTTACTTTTGTCCACGTTGAGTTGAACAGCTCGCTAGAACGGTACTCATTTAGTGCTTCCATCGAGTCCCACTTACTAAAAGTCGCGAAAATATTTCTATCGCCCATTCCTCGCCAAAGGACAACTCCGTGACATCCGGGGAAGGCAGAAATCTTATTCCTCACTTGCTCAAAGGTCGCAATAAAGGATTCGTGTCCAGCTTTCCCTATTTCCAAGCGTACATATCTATTTATCATGTAAATAACATTAGCGTTCCAGCAAGTATTTCCCAACATCGCAATTTTGACAGCGGGACTCAGAACACCAATTATTGTAGAGTTCTCTTAGGCCTTCTGCTGAAACTCTGTCTAGGGTCTTAACCTTTCTCCCGACATAGCGTGAGGTGGTACTATCATTCTGATCCTTCAATAGACTATAAGACTTTTCCAATATATCCAACAGTGCAAAATCACCTTGCACTTCGGCGAGGGCAAAAGTCCAAGGTATTAGAACATTTGCCAATATTGTCGATGCTCTTTTTTCGCCGATATTAGATCGTCTTTTTAAATGATCTCTCCACCCCAAGCCGTCCAGATTTCTCAAATCGGAAAAAGTAAAAAGACCCTGCAATTCGCGCCCTGGCTTCTTGGCCAAAAGGCAAGTTTTGATTGTCTCAAAACTGTCAGAAGCGAAAAGTCCTTCTTGTGAGAACAAATAGGAACACTGAATCAGTCTATTGACGGGCCTATTTTGAGGTCGAAGTCTGTGGTTCACCCATCTTGGACCACTTTCAATCGCATCTAAACCCAAGGACTCGTAGCGAGCATGCAATTCAACAAACGCTTCCGCCTCTAGGCGCTCCATTTTTCTGATTCTATCACTTGATGGGAGGAGTCCTGCTAATCCAAGGATGAATGCTAATCTTATTTCGTCTTTTTTAAAATTCTTTAGCAGGTCGATAGATAAATGAGACGCAAACTCTTCCATTGGCTCAACATTTTTAGCATAACCAAGGGCTCGCATGATGCCAGAAAAAAGAATTGTCTCCGGATCGTTGGTCTTCTGAAGCAGCTCTCTCATTTTTGAAACCCTGCGGTTAAATCTTTCTGAGGCCCTTTTCTGAACCAAATTATTTCGCAGATGAAGAGGCACAAGATGCCAGGTCGCTTCGCAAGGAAAGCTTGATCGTGATCTCAGGCGAAAGTCGTGAAGTAGAGATCGAATGGAACGTTTCAATCTAGGCGCGAGAACAAGTTCTTCCATCGAGTCGCCATTCGCGAGCAAAATGGACCTACCAGGATTATCGGGATAAAGAAGGACATGTAGCTTGACATTATTGTAGGCTGGATCTGAATAATGACCGTGAAGAATCCAATCCCGAGCGAATAAGTGAATTTCGACATCACAATCAAAAAGCTCATTGTCAATAAGAAGTTGAGCATCCTTGAAATCAGGACCTTGATCGTGATTGTGGCGCCCGACTTTCAAAACTTTAATGTTTTTTCCAGAGACTGCTGTGAGCAGTCGCGTGTCGAAAAGTTGAAGCCTCCAAATTTCTTGGACAAGGCTTTCAGGGACATCACCTCGGTCCTGAGGTTCATGAATCGTAATTCTGAAAATCTCGCCGGAATCGGCGTAATAGTGAACTGGCTCCATTTATGCTTTATCTAGTAAAGACACATTGGTGGAGCCGACCATAACCAAAAAAGAAAGGATCCACCAGTGGTGGACCCTTAGACCTCGCTTGTAAGTAAACCCCGTGCCTGCAACACGGGGGATAATAGCGCTTCTCGTGAATCTCGGAAAACACGAGCACGGGAAGAGGCTAACAGCCTCCTAAAAGTTAATTTCCAAGCGCTGTGTCCTTGCGGACATATCAATACGCACAGAAATGATACAAGCTAGCTCACAGGATCGACGAATTTATTAACTCATCAGAAATTTTGCTGTTGAGCTTAGCTGCCGCCAACGCAGCTTGTTCTGAATAGTCTTCTCCAGACGATGCATAAATAATGGATCGGGAGCTGTTAATAAGGACTGAGCCCTTAGTTGTGTGCGCGGCCAGTGTGTCTTCTATTGACCCACCTTGAGCTCCTATACCAGGAACAAGAAATGGCGTAGTTTTATGAGTGAGTCGAAGTTGAGAAAGGGTGTTCCCCTGAGTCGCACCAACTACGAATCCCGTTTCACCAGTACTAGCCATTCCCCATTCTTCAACCTTCTCAGCCACGATTTGATAGATTGCTTTCCCATTGGACTGAAGATTTTGAAAATCTTCGGCACCTTGGTTTGAGGTCTTTACTAAGACAAAAACCAGCTTACCTTCGTAGCTAAGGAAAGGGTCAACGGAATCGCGACCCATGTAGGCTGAGACGGTGCAGGAATCAAAGTTGAATTCTTCAAAAAACGAACGCGCATACATCGCTGCGGTATTTCCAATGTCGCCCCGTTTCCCATCGGCAATCGTCAGGGCCCTGTCTCCAATGTGTCGTGTGACATCTAGAAGAACATCCATGCCCCCTGGGCCAAGAGCCTCAAAGAACGCAAGATTAGGCTTGAAGGCGATCGCTTCGGGAAGTGTCGAATCAATAATCGATCTACAGAACTCGGAAGTCGCAAGGAGTGGGTCCTTTCCGCGAAGCGAAATAGGAAGTCGTTCGAGAACAGGATCAAGGCCAACGCAAAGAAGTGAGTTCTTCCTTGATTGAAGGATTCCAAGACGCTCAGTGAAATTCAAAATGCTGACTCTATGGTAAAGTGTGAGATCGTATTTACGAGCTTCGATCTTCTTAGTATAGCTAGTATTTGAAGCTTAGTTCTTAGGCCCAATATGAAAATGAAAAGTAGGACTTGAGACTTGGAACTGTGACACAAAAAGGTGAGTACTGAAAGCGGTTCCGAAGCATCATCTCTCACACATGCTTTGGTCCACCTCCCCCTGTCAAATAAGCAAAACCACGCAAGCAAGAATAGGATGTCAAGCCTCTTAAAAGATCTCAAAAACGTTTCAGATAAAGACCGCCAAATGATCGAGGAGGCGGAGGCGATGCTCGGCCCAGAGCCCTCGGAAATGGGATTTATTAAAAATCTATTTTGGGGTCGTTTTAGAAACGATCTAGTTTTTCCCTATCCCCGAGAATCACCTGAAGAACGGGCTAAGTGTGATACACTTCTAGAAGAACTCGATACCTACTTTGAAAACGAACACCCGTCTATTCAAATCGATCAGGAAGAACGCATTCCAGCTTGGGTTTTTGAACGCTTGTTCGAAATGGGTGTAATGGGTCTTACTGTCCCCGTGAAGTATAACGGTCTGGGTCTGGGAGTCACTAGTTACAACAGAGTGCTCCAAAGAATCGGAGCCTCCTGTGGTTCTACCTCCGTAATTGTATCGGCTCACCAGTCTATTGGCTGCAAGGCGATCATGCTATTTGGTAATGAGGAGCAGAAGGATAAATGGCTTCCCAAAGTGGCCAGAGAGTTCTTAAGTGGCTTTGGTCTTTCCGAGCCCAATGTTGGTTGCGATGCAGGTGGACAGGAAAGCTACTGCACACTAAGCGACGACGGAACTCACTACGTCTTGAATGGAGAAAAAAAATGGAATACATCTGGAGCTGTCAGTGGTGTATTCACGATCATCGCAAAAAGAATGAATAAAGACGGCGACTTTCTAAAAGGAGTCAACGCCTTGATTTGTACTCCGGATATGGAAGGTTTCGAGATAATCGAAAACAACAGAAGTAAGTGTGGAATTCGGGGTACGTGGCAAGCCCGGATCAAGTTGACCAAGGTCAAAGTCCCGGTGAAAAACCTTTTACACAAGGAAGGCGAGGGACTGAAGGTAGCTCTTACCTGTCTAAACTATGGCCGATGTACATTATCGGCCGGAATGTTGGGTGCTGCCAAAAAGTGCATGGATCAGGGAATTAAGTGGGCGACAACTCGATATCAATTCCAACGGCCTCTAGCGGACTTCGATTTAGTAAAAGCAAAAATTGCTCACATGTCGGCTTTGAGTTATGCCATGGAGTCCGTTCTTTATATGACGACTCAAATTTTGGATCGCCATGACAAAGATATCATGGTCGAGACAGCTGCAACCAAGGTCTTCTGTTCCGAAATGGGATGGAGAGTCATTAACGACGTCGTGCAGATTATGGGCGGCGAAGGTTACATGACTGAAAATGAGGTGGAGCGAGCCTTTCGAGACTCGAGAATCTATACGATTGTAGAAGGTGCCAACGAGGTCATGCACACCTTCGTCTTCGCTTACGGCGGCAAACAGCTAGCCGAGCAGATGTTAGGAATACAAGCCGCGATGCTCTGGAATTCTGACGAGGGACTCGGAGCCAATATTGGCCGGATAACAAAAAATGCATTTAACTGGAAGATTCAGAAAAGGGCGATTCCTCTCGGAGCGCAGCTTCTGGCTCGAATGAAACCCTCCCCTCCTCGTGTTGAAGGTGTGGATTCATCCTTGCAAAACATAGCCGACCGAATCGGCTTCCTTACGCGAGAGCATTCGGATACATTCAAGACTACGAGTCTGAGATTGCAAGAGAGCGTGGTCACAAGACAGCTTTACCAATCTTGGATCGCAGATACTGCGATCCATCTTTGGGCTATGACCTGTACTCTTTCGCGTCTTGATGAACAGATCAGGAATCGGGAATCTGGACTCGAGTTTGAAAGGGACAAAACCGCTGCGTTACATTTCTTTGATATCGCGGAGGAATCCATCATGGAGAACTTTCGACGATTGAAAGAAAACACGGAGCCATCCATGATGAAGGCATCAGAGGCAGCGATCGCTCTAAATGACTCCTATCCAAACTCAGAGTTTTACATACCTGAACGAAGCCCCAATGCGATAGGGACCGGCAAAGATGTCAATCGCAAAGACATTAAGCAATTCCCAGGAAATGAGCCGACGGTGAAAGTTGAATTCAATGTCGAAAAAGAGATCGCCGAGTACGCGTAGACTTGCGGTTATTTTAGGATTCAAATTCTGCTAAATGGAGATACGTATATCTTTTCGTCTCATCACAACAAGGATTGCGTACCAAAAAGCTACCCAAGAAAGAGCCGAAAGAAGAGATCCAAATTTCGGCGAGATGATGTGGCTAAATACATTGGAATAGAGAATTCCTGAAAGACCCAGAATTCCATAGATCTGCGCAAGCAGGCTCGTTCCGGCATAGACTGTGATGGCATTTATACCAAAATCGGAAAAAAATCCGACTCCTTTTTTAAATTTCATGATGTCAACTATCCAAATGCAAAAGGCAAGCCCGAGTAGAGCGATACCGCCAGTGAATAGAACATAGGAACTAGTCCACAATGCCTTGTTGATTGGAAAGGCCCAGCCCCAAAGATAGCCTAGAGAAAGAAGAACGAAGCCCCAGCTAAAAAACTCAAGGCATATATCTTTCAAATCTTTGCCTTCGGTAAATCGATAACCAGCCAATACTCCGATTAGTGCTGTTGCCACGGCAGGAATCGTGCTGAGTAATCCTTCCGGATCCCATCTTCGACCAGCTCCGGTCCAAAGATGATCTTCTCCGACAATCATACGATCAATGAAAGCAGCCAAATTCCACTCTTTGAGATCGAGCAAGCCGGCCCCATGTCCAGGAACTGGAATGAAAGTCATCGCCAAGTAGTAGGCAATGAGAATAATAATCGTTAAAACAATCAAAGATCGTTTGCTCAGGTAGACATATAAAAGTGCTGCAAATAAGTAACCAAGAGCAATTCTTTGGAGGACTCCAAAGATTCGGATCCTAGTCAAACTTTCTCGGAGACCGAAACTCGGATCGAAGTGAAAGAAGGGAAATGCAGCGAGGAATAGACCAATTAGAAAAAGTATGCCGGCCCTTTTTACGATCCTTCGAGATAGCGCCCCTTTTGAAAGACCCTTCTCAACTTGTTTTGCAATAGCAATGGGAATAACGACTCCCACAATGAAAAGGAAAAACGGAAAGACGAGGTCGGTTGGAGTCCATCCATGCCATTCAGCATGAAGAAGGGGTCCATAAACAGAATTCCATGAACCCGGGTTGTTCACAATGGTCATTAAAACAATAGTGAATCCTCGAAAGACATCGATCGCAACAATTCGCACGTAGATAGATGGTTTGTGGTGAACTACTTTTTGAAATTCCTAGATTACTTGATTCCTCTCCTTCGACGCTCCTCCTTAATTTTAAGGTATTCTTCTAACTCTTTTTTTTCCGGTGTCAAAGAGCCAGAAGATTCATTCTCTCGTCTAATAATGGGCAATACCTTTACTATTCCCAAATAGAGAATAAGACCGATCCCAATGACGGCGATTAGGGCCATAATGCCGAAGTCCAATCGCATATCGATAAATTGAAATTTCCGGTGTAGCAAATCCTAAACAATATAGATCTACTCAAGTAATGATGCAGACTGTTCAAATCACGAATCGAAATAAGAATTATGCCACGAGCATCCGCGAGACACATATTGGTAGCTACGGCCGAAGAATGCCAGTCATTGAAAGAACGAATTGAAAAAGGTGAATCGTTCTCTGAGCTAGCTCAAGCTTTTTCTGGCTGTCCTTCAGGAAAAAAAGGAGGAGAGCTTGGTTCATTTGGCCCAGGACAAATGGTCGCGGAATTTGATGAAGTTGTGTTCAGCGCACCGGTAAGTGAAGTACAAGGACCTGTCAAAACACAATTTGGATTTCATCTTGTAGAAGTCATGAAGCGCTCTGAATAGACTAGTTCAAGATTAATCATTGTTATGGGCAGGGAAATGGATTAGTCAATGGCGCCCGTATTCTCGATAACTACCAGCAGGAGCCATAAATTAACCAACCTACCGTATCAAGAATGCCAGTTGCTCGATCAATTCGAAGAATAGGCAGAGTTACTTGGAGACCAGCTAGAGGAGATTGAGACACCTAAAGTTTGATAAAGAGTTCTTATTTCAGAAAGAAAAGTGACATTGATGTATGTGAAGATTAAGTGAACTGGTCCGATTTTCCTCAAAAAATCGTCTTTACTATATAAACAGCCTACTTACATGTTAGAAAGTTGAAAGACTGGATTAAAGTCTTATATTCTTTCGTAAGGTTTGAGGCCACCTAAGCATCTCTGATGCCATTGTTCTATACTAAATCGTTGTCCAAGCTTGTAGCTTGATGCAGTCTTAATAATTAATTTCTACCGATGAAATCATTTACAAATAAATCTGTCCTAGGGATCTTGACCATATTATTGGTCTTTGGCGCAACTAACCTTGTTGCTCAGCCCAGAATTGGAGGCGAATTAAGAGTCGTGGCTGGGCCAGGAGCTGGTCAAACCACCGTTGAAGTTTGGGTAAATGCGGTCAATGGCGCCGATTGGTGGATGGGACCTGGGACACTCCAGTTCAGCTACAACAACACTGCACTAACAATGGCTGCATCTCCCTTGCCAAACACAGATTATACAAAGCCGGCCTCAATACCGCCTTTCTATACCCAGTGGTTCATATCGCGGCCTCAAGCGGACGTAGTATCATTTAATATTTTCATGGATCCTGGATTTGATGGCACATTTGGATTACGAATTACTCCAACCTTGCAAAAGCTTATCGATATCCACTTCACCAATGGTCCCCAACCGCTTGAGACATCGGCCTTAAACTTTGCTTGGACCAAATGCGAACATTCAGGTCTATTGGATGTGGCTGTAGCTCCTCCTAGAGTTGATTGGACAGGTCCAGAAGACTGTTCAGCCATGGCTGGCGCCGCACTGCCTGTGGAGCTTACAGGCCTAGACGTTGTGACAGCCGACCGTTCAGCCACGCTAAACTGGGGAACGGCGACCGAGGATAATAATGCTGGTTTCGATGTCGAGTACGCGAGAGCCGGTTCGGAGTTTATCCAGGCTGGATTTGTTGACGGAAATGGTTCGACAACTGAAGTAAGCGAGTACAGTTACACTGTTGAAGACCTTCTTCCAGGTAAGTATAACTTCCGTCTGAAGCAGATTGATTTCGACGGGCAGTTTGAGTATTCAGACGTCGTAGAAGCCAATGTTTCGATCCCTGGAAAGTATATTCTTGATAATGCCTATCCAAATCCATTCAATCCTCAGACAACCGTAAACTTCGCGGTAGCAGAGGAGCAGGAAGTTCGATATGAATTGTATGATGCTACTGGAAGGCTCGTCAAAACGCTTTTCTCCGGTATTGTTGAAGCCAGTGAAACTCAAACTCTCAGAATCGACGCTTCAGATCTTACAAGTGGAATCTACATTGGAGTCCTTATCGGACAAGGATTCAACACTTCTCAGAGACTGGTACTGGTTAAGTAGATTTAGAAATCATTTTTGACTTTCAGGGTCGGATTCTTTTGAGTCCGACCCTTTTTTTGTGCAGAAATCAGTCTTCAATCGTCCGGAAGAGACACTCTACACGCAGAGTTGGCCTATACAATTAGTCCTCGTTTTTTGACCTTCAGATCTCCATAGGACTTTTCATCGTCTCCATAACTCCTTCAGCAGACTGCTCCAGAACACGGAACACGGAACACCTCCTCCTGAGGACTGAAAGCTGAAAGCTGACGACTTTTAATCCCCAAGAGCCGGCATTCTGAACCTCTCAATACTTGGCTCCGACCTTGCAGTAGCCATGTGGCCAAGTAATTCTCGAATAAGATCGGGATGATCAGCAGCAACATCTCTCTCCTCCCTAGGGTCACTTTCGAGATTATACAACTCCAGATCCAAATTCCCCTTTGAGATTCCCTTCCGTATGGCTTTCCATTTTCCTTTTCTGATGGCCTGTTGACCTCCATATCCAGCAAATTCCCAGAAGAGAAAATCGTGTTCAGTCTGTTGTTCTCCTACCAGACTAGGGAGGAAGCTAATGCCCATCGAGTTTTCTGGTAACTCAGCCCTACTTAATTCGCCGAAGGTTGCCATTACGTCATGAAAGGCAGAAATGTGCTTACTTTCACTACCAGCTTCAATTCTTCCCTGCCAAGATGCG
The DNA here is from genome assembly GCA_965250215.1 of Rhodothermales bacterium. Lineage (GTDB taxonomy): Bacteria > Bacteroidota > Rhodothermia > Rhodothermales > DATKEJ01 > CBDFNN01. Next base: position 3,670,449 of record CBDFNN010000004.1, read on the forward strand.
ATCATTGGAACTCTGATGCCACCCTCATTTAGCTGCCCTTTGATCTTCGCTTGAACGGTCTCGAATGGCATTGCACTATTGAAATACTTCGTGTCTGCCCCTCCGGCATAAGTCGGACCGTTATCGCTGGTGAATATTATCAGAGTGTTTTCATACTCACCGATCTCTTTGAGTTTTTGAATTAAATCGCCGACCTGCTCGTCCAGATAGGAAATCATTGCTGCATAGGCCGCCCTCGGAGCGATGTGAGGGAAATAACTTGCGCCAGTGTAAGGCTCTTCAGGGCCAAGTTTTTCTTTGTAGTAATTCACCCACCGCTGTGGCGCCTGCAAAGGTACGTGGGGGAGTGGCGACGCGTAGTAGAGGAAAAAAGGACGAGAGCCGTCTTGCCGATCCAGAAAGGAGAGAGCTTCATCATGCATTAATTTCGGAGCATAATCAACGAGGTTAAAATCTGCATAGCTAGCCTCGTCCTTAGGATCTGCGTTCGCGGCCAGATTGCTACGCGGTGCCACGGATCTGTTATTTAGCAATACCTTTTCTTCGTTCCTCCAAAGGTGAAGGGGATAAAGCGTATGGGCTTGTCGCTGACAATTGTAACCATAGAAAAAATCGAAGCCTTGGCTCGACGGAATACTTTCGGTCAAGGGACCACCTAATCCCCATTTTCCAACCATTCCTGTTGAGTAGCCCACACTTCCCAGCATCTCGGCAATAGTCACCAAACTATCGGGTAGAGGTCTTTGTCCCTCGAGCTTGGGATCTTGGAACATCGATTCATATCCCCAGACATCACCTCGTTCGCTCCATTCATCATTTCCCCGTATGGGTACATGGCCTGAGTGCATTCCGCTGAGTAGTACAGCCCGAGCAGGAGCACAAACTGGAGCACCAGAATAGTGATTAGTGAACCGCATGCCGCTAACAGCTAGAGCATCGATATTTGGTGTCTCGATCAAGTCCTGACCGTAAACACCCAGTTCGCCGTAGCCGAGATCGTCTGCTAGGATATATATAATATTCGGTGCTTCATATTCTAAAGAAGTCTCTGCTCTTTGGCATGAAAGAGGCAATACAAAAACTACAAGTAGAAATATTCTATATCTCTTAAGCATCAGGTGACTAGGTTGGTTCAAACTCCTCCGACAGTAGGACCAATATACTTGGTGAATAAGATCTGACAAATAAATGCAAGGATGGACTCCTACTTCCTTGCGAATAGAACTCAAAACAAGAAACAAATCCTTTCAGTTCATTGATATCTAGAGCATCTGCGTACATTCCCGTTGATAGGAAGGCAAGTTTAACTATTTGAAGAGATAATCTCCACTTCGGCGCTTCCTAGAAATGCAATGTCAGTGATATGCGAGCCGTCTATTACACTTCCTTTGCCACGGAGCCAAAAATTGTAGAACTGGCCGATCCAATTACACCTCATGATGGAGTCGTTTTGGAGGTGGAAGCGAGTGGAATTTGCAGAAGCGACTGGCATGGGTGGATGGGACATGATCCAGACATTCAGTTGCCCCACGTGCCTGGACATGAAATGGCTGGCAGGATTGTCGACTTAGGCCCGGGAGTCTCTAAGTGGAAGCTAGGTCAAAGAATTACTCTCCCCTTTATTTGTGCATGTGGGTCTTGTGTCCAATGCAGCCAAGGGCATGGACAGGTCTGCAGGAATCAGTACCAACCGGGATTTACGCACTGGGGTAGTTTTGCCCAATATGTCGCCGTACATCGCGCCGATTTCAATCTCATTTCTCTGCCGGATCTAATAGATTCTGTGACAGCGGCAAGCCTGGGTTGCCGATTCGCGACCTCCTATTCAGCAGTCGTCAACCAGGCCAAAATAAAAGTTGGGGATTGGATAGCCGTACATGGTTGTGGAGGCGTGGGACTTTCAGCAATAATGATTGCTTCAGCTTTGGGAGCAAGAGTAATTGGCATTGACATTGCTGACGAAGCCCTAAAGATCGCGAGGCTTGCTGGAGCTGAGTGTATCGTAAATGAGACAGGAGAACTTGTTGTCGAAAATATTCTTGAGATTACGAGTGGCGGTGCACATGCATCAATTGATGCACTCGGTAGCCCCGACACAATGTTGAATTCAATCCATTGCCTAAGACCCAAGGGACGTCATATTCAAATAGGGCTAATGCCGGGTAGCAGCGCCCACACTCCCCTGCCCTTGCCCAAAATCATTGGACAAGAACTTGAAATACTAGGAAGTCACGGAATGGCCGCTTCTCAATACGGTGAAATGATTAAATTAATCAGTGACGGCCGGGTATCACCCGAACTTTTGATTGGCGGAACTTGCAGTCTTCTAGATGCCATCGATATTTTGGTTAACATGGACACAAGTCCACCGATCGGAATTAATATTATCAACTCGTTTTAATTGTGAAGCATCTCCGCCTCAAGGTTTGTTTTTTTCTCTTTGCTCTCTCGATACTGAGTTGTAACGCAGAGACCGAATTATCGCGGCCTAATATACTCGTCATTATCGCCGATGATTTAAGCTACGCAGCTGTTGGGGGGCTTGGTAACCCGGTCGTCAATACGCCTAATATCGATAGGCTCATGACCGAGGGCACCAGTTTCTCACACACCTACAACATGGGCGGATGGAATGGTGCTATTTGCACCGCCTCTCGATCCATGTTGATATCTGGACGGAATCTATGGCAGGCAAATGGGATCAAGGACCGCTGGGCTGCTAGCGATTCGAACTCTCTTGCTCAAACCTGGGGACGGATCATGGCAAAAAATGGTTATGATACCTATATGTCTGGGAAATGGCATGTGAATGCGCCAGCTGATTTCGTATTTGATACGGCGAACAATATTCGACCTGGTATGCCACCCGATCCTTGGCGTCATGCTGGAGTTGGTCAAAAATTGAAAGCTGCCATGGCTGATGGTATTGAGCCAGATTTGTCAGAGATCATGCCACTGGGGTACAATAGACCCAAAAGTCGGGCAGATACATCTTGGACACCATTCGACAAGAGACATGGCGGTTTCTGGCAAGGTGGAAAACATTGGAGCGAGGTTTTGAAGGACGATGCTCTTGATTTTATTTCGACAGCAAAAGATGACCCTGATCCATTTCTCATGTACCTGGCCTTCAATGCTCCCCATGACCCTCGTCAGGCACCAAAATCCTTCGTCGATCAATATCCTCTGGATGACATTTCTCTGCCTGAAAATTGGCTTGGGGAATATCCGTGGAAGGATGATATCGGGAATGGACCAGATCTTCGAGACGAGGCACTGGCGCCCTTCCCTAGAACCGAGTATGCGATAAAAGTACACTTGCAAGAGTACTATGCCATCATCACTCACATGGACTACCAAATAGGTTTGATTCTCGACGCGCTTGCGGAGAGTGGTCTGTCCGAAAACACCTACGTGTTCTTCACCGCTGATCACGGACTTGCCGTAGGAAGTCATGGATTGCTAGGAAAGCAGAATCAATATGACCACAGTGTGCGGGTTCCACTTGTAATGAAAGGTCCCGATATACCGATCTCAACAACTAACGATGCCGACGTCTACCTCCAGGACATTATGCCAACGAGCCTAGAGATCGCAGGTATCGAGAAGCCCGAATATGTTCAATTCCAAAGTCTGCTGAGCTTGGCTCGTAATGAAAAGACGGGCTCATCCTACGAGAGCATCTATGGCGCCTACGTCGATCTTCAACGCATGATCAGAAAGGACGGATATAAATTGATTCACTATTCCCGCATCAATAAATCGCAATTGTTTGATCTGAACGAGGATCCTCTCGAGATGAATGATCTTGCAGAATCAATGCCCGAAAAAACCAAAGAGTTGTTTTCCGAATTGGTAGAACTTCAATCTGAGATGGAAGACGACTTGGTGCTGAGGTCCACCAACTAAGAGGGGTCTGAGTTTCTCATCCGTCCCTGTGCGTCTGCCTCATTGCTATCCGAGATCCAAGCTCGATACTTCCTGCTCGATATTTCCTAACAACAACCCTTTTCCCGTCCCGAAACTCGCAACACGTCGCTCTAAAATTCTATCGTTTGTATTATCGTACCATTTATGGTACATTGCTTTCGAAACAAATCTGATTGATGATTAGACCGAAACCAGAACGTGTTCGTTTGCGCGACAATCGCAGGCAAAAGCATTTGCTGAAACATCCTGAATTAGCTGCGGCGAAGCTTAAAATTGCTCGCCAGGTTGAGGATTTCATGGAGCACCAAAAGCTCTCGAAATCTCAGATGGCGACGCAAATGCAGACTAGTAGAGCACAGCTAAATCGCCTACTGGACCCCAATAATCCATCAATCACACTACTAACAATAGAAAGAGCAGCAGCAGCCCTTGGAAAGAGACTTCGGGTAGAGATCTATTAAACCCGAGCCACAGGCTCCTCTGCACTAAAAAAAACTATGGCTAAAATAAAAATTGGCATTATTGGTGTTGGAAACTGCGCCAGTTCACTCGTTCAAGGAATTCACTACTATGCCGACAAGGACCCAGAATCAGCTATCGGATTGATGCACTGGGATATCGGTGGATACAAGCCTTATGACATAGAGGTCGTGACTGCTTACGATATCGACAAGAGAAAAGTAGGTCAGGATCTTACTGATGCACTTTTGGCACCACCAAACTGCACGGTCATTTTCTGCGAAGATATGCCACAGTCTGGCGTCAAAGTCAGAATGGGCAATGTACTTGATGGCTACTCCAAACATATGGAGGGATACCGAGACAAAGAAACTTTCCTTCTATCTGACGCCGCCCAGCCTGCAAGAGAAGATGTTGTTGCCGATCTAATAGCTAGCGGAGTAGACGTTTTGATGAACTATCTACCGGTTGGATCAGAGGAAGCTACCAGGTTCTATGCACAATGTGCACTAGATGCTGGTGTTGCGTTCGTAAACAACATTCCAGTATTCATTGCTTCTGATCCTATTTGGGCAGCAAAATTCAAAGAGGCGAATCTTCCATTGATCGGTGATGACATCAAAGCTCAACTTGGAGCTACCATCACTCACCGAGTTCTTACAGACCTGTTTGCAAAGAGAGGCGTCGAGCTTGAGCGGACTTACCAACTAAACACCGGGGGTAATACCGATTTCTTGAATATGCTTAACAGAAATCGACTTGCATCCAAGAAAACTTCCAAAACCGAAGCTGTTCAGTCTGTTGCCGAAAGCCGATTAGATGACGAGAACATCCACGTTGGACCAAGTGACTATGTGCCTTGGCAGAATGACAACAAGCTCTGCTTCCTTCGAATGGAGGGCAAGCTTTTTGGAGATGTACCAATGAACATCGAGCTCCGCTTGTCAGTCGAAGATTCTCCAAACTCAGCAGGTGTAGCAGTCGATTCAGTCCGATGTGCAAAAGTTGCTCTCGAGAGAGGAATCGGTGGCGTTCTTGACGCACCATCTAGCTTTTTCTGCAAGCACCCCCGGCATCAGATAACCGATGACGAGGCTTTTCTTGCAACGAATGCCTTTATAGCGGGAGAAGGTGTCGAGGAAGAAGTAGCCGAGTTAGAGTTGGTCTAACCCTAAAATCCCATTCAGTCACCACTGAAAGAAGAGTCTCGCAAAGCCCAGCTCAAAGTCAGATGCTTTGGTACTATATTCAATACTCAAACGGCGGCCTTTGCTGGAGAGCTTTGGCTGTCAAGTTTGTCTTTGACTCTCATACCAATCGATCCCAGACTCAAATACATCACTGCGACCCTGATTAAAATCCGATGATTTCAATCAGGGTCGATTGATTGTCACTTGGACCCAATCCTATCATTATGGCCTGTCAAGAAAGAATTTAGTAGCGGCAACAGAATTCATTTTGTAAAGGGCATCTTTTTTGCGGTATTCCAATTAAGTCACCTGCACTGTATTTTAGGACGAGGTCTACCAATGCAAACTAACTCACTTCGAAGTTTTTTTAAGGGCGTCAGAACGATCGGGCTTGCGCTAACTGTCGCTTTCTCATTTTCCTGCGAGGCCGACAATTCACAACCGATCTTCGACGGCAAAACCTTTGAAGGGTGGGAAGGAGACTTCGAGTGGTTTTATATCCAACAGAAATCGGTCGTAGCCGGATCACTAGGAAGACCCATTCAAGAAAACCAGTTTCTCTGCACAAAACAGGAATATGCAGACTTTATTCTCAGTGCCAAATTTAGAGTAGTAGGCGCAGAGACTAACGGAGGAATTCAATTTCGATCTGAAAGACATGAAGGAAGCTCCGAGGTCATCGGCTACCAGGCTGACATTGGGCAGGTTTTCACTGGCAGTATTTACGACGAGTCTCGACGAAATGCATTTCTCTCAAGATCTTCCAACGAAGTGATGGAAAAAATTCGTCCAAGTCACCCTGAAGATTTCAGCGATTACGTGATCACGGCTCAAGGTGATAATATCCTTCTTATTATTAATGGACATGAGACTTCTACCTATACCGAAATCGATCCTAACATTCCTCGATCAGGAAAAATATGCCTCCAAATCCATTCCGGACCGGAAGGAGAAATATGGTACAAGGACATCCGAGTAGAAGAGCTCTCAGCGAAATAGCTCCCGCCTAACCTAAGTTCTATAGAATCTCCAGCTCTTACTAGTTATCAATCTCGCGCCTTTCTTGAATGTCAGATAAGACCAGGCCCAATTGAAAAGTACTACCAGTCTATTTTTGAATCCGATCAAGTAATAGATATGGACTAGAAGCCAAGCCCACCAAGCCAAGAAGCCACCGAACTTGAGCCTACCGGTTTGAACAATCGCGCGATTTCGGCCAATCGTCGCCATCATTCCTTTGTCTGCATACTTGAATTTCATTCTTGGTCGACCTTTCTGTTCATCTAAAAGTAGCCTGCCCAGAAATCTACCTTGTTGAATAGCAACCGGACACAGACCGGGAAGAGCCTTCCCATCTGAATCAAGGGCATGTGCCTGGTCTCCCAATACAAATACTTCTGGATAGTTTTTCAGACTTAGGTCTTCGCCAACAATAATTCGGCCCTGTTTATCGGTCGAGGCACCAAGGCCAGGCCAGGTACTTGCCGCCACACCTGCGGCCCAAACTACCGTGCTGGTTTCTAACTTCTCCTCACCCATTTCGACTCCAGTTTGATCAATCTTCGTGACCATGCTATTGGTCCAGATTTGAACTCCAAGCTTTTCCAAGTCTCGACTTGATCGAGCTGAGAGCTTTGGATCAAAGGCACTCAGTATTCGTGGTCCTCCTTCAATTAACACAATCCGAGTCAAAGTGGGATCGATATTTCTAAAATCCTTCGCCAAGGTATTCCGGCTCATCTCGGCGATTGCCCCAGCGAGTTCAACTCCAGTTGGGCCTCCCCCGACGATGGCAAAGGTTAATCTCTTTTTCTGCTTTCTTGGATTGCTTGTACGTTCGGCAGACTCAAAAGCACGCAATACGCGTCGCCTAATCTCGATAGCCTGCGGAATCGATTTCAATCCCGGCGCATCTTCCTCCCACCTCTCGTTACCGAAATAAGCGTGGCGTACCCCACATGCTAAAACCAAATATTCGTACTTGTGGGTTTTGTAGTTCGTAATCACTGATTTGGAAGCGGGATCTATATCCACTACCTCTTCCTGAAGCACCTGAATATTTCTGTACTTGGAAAGTATGCTGCGAATAGGTTGGGCGATATCTGCCGGTGAAAGTCCGGCAGTGGCCACCTGATAGAGAAGTGGCTGGAATAGGTGATGATTTCTGCGGTCAATCAATGTCACCGAAATGTCCCTCTTATTACCTAGCTTTTTCGCAGCATTGAGTCCTGCGAAGCCCCCACCTACAATGATGACGTGTTTATCAGCCATTAGCCCTTTAGATGATTCGATAGTATCTACGAAAAGGCTTTTGCGCTGTTGCGAATGCACTTAGAACAAAGTGTTTTCAAAAGTAAATTCACCCGACCTGCTAATTCTTGAAAATCATCAAAAACTGCTTAAGGAAGTTGAGCTTGAAAACCATTTGCAACTAGCCAGACGTTCAAGAAGTCGAAGGCCGTGATACTACCATCCAAATTGAAATCACCGGATTTGTAGCCCAAATCTGATCCATTTTCAAGAAGCCAGCTATTAAGAAAGTCAAACGCGGTGACGTCAAAAGACGCGTTTCCGTCTCCACCCCACATTGCATAGACGCCTGCCGAGACTTCTGTCTGCGCTGGAGCGCCATTGCTATAGGTCGTGCTTAGCCCAGTAGTAAAGTCATAGCTCGCACTCCCAGTGTTGAAGTCTATAGGATTGGCTGACAGAATAGAAAGGTGATTTCTGTGATCGAGTTGGACGTAGTATGAGCCAGGTGTGTGAAAGAAATCAATCTCTGCTTCGCCGTCCAGAGGGCTGATTATTCTTCCATCGCCCCTAAGGAGTGCCGCTGTTTCAGTCTCAAAAATCAAGGGCGGATTGAGATGATCTCCACTAAACAACTGGATATAAACCCAATCGACAGTATCCATATGGTCACCGTAGAAGCCGCTGCTAACCCGTTCCAAACCAGAATACGACCAAGGCGCTGCAGAAAAGGGTTGCACCATCGCCTCACTTTCTAAAACGCCAGTAATAACCAAGTCATTTCGCATTTCTGAACCGACGAAGGCTCCCGAGAGAAATACTTTTGCGTCTAAGATGAAATCGGCTTGTCGGAAGGTTAGTTTTATTCTTAACCCAGTTATTCCCCATGTTTGATCTTTACTATTTAGAGTCAATTGGTCGGTGTTCTCCATATCAACCGGGCCAAAGAGAAGCTCGCTGACATTATCTGTAATCGTGATGGAGTCGATCTCTGGAATGGCATCAATATCGTCTGGATTCCAAGATAAATTGATCTGCTCGAGTGGATCGTTCGTAGATGCTCCTAGCTGATATTGAAGATCGAAATTATAAATCGCGGAAGAGCTAGTCGGCAACGGTCGTGCATCAATTTGTGCATCGAATTCCGACGCCAGATCTGGATTGACCAGTCTAACATCGTATACCGAACTCGGTGGAACAGGTGGCATCAACCTGTCGCAGGTATCTACAAAACTGATAAGTTCTATAGAGTTGGAACACAGTCTTAAAACCAAAACATTGACCGCACCTGTATTCGTAGTTACGGTTATAGGAATAGACTGGTCTCGCTGTGCGCTTGCCTCTGCTGATACAATCCCAACAAGAAGCAAACACGATAATAATCGCGTTAAAAGAAACATTGAATAAATTACTCCAAGGACTGAACAGCAGCAAATCGCTATTCGAAAACTATCCGGCTCTCGTCACTTCTACTTGGTGAAGCCCCTTAGTTTCGTAAGAAAGGTCTATTATGGCTCTCAGTTCGATTTCGCCTTCAACAGTGCCTCATGTACATTGGTGTTTCTGGAAGGCCTAGGATAAAAAAAGTCGCCATATTTTCGAGACAGTCTCCAAACAAAATTATCATTTATACCTTTGCACTTTGATCAATTCAATAGTAGGTTTCAATTCAGCAAAAGGGTATTTGGACCATAAAAGAACTAAGAATGCATCTTGCCTTACACAACTGGATGAAAATAGAGCCTATTGAGAATGCCATCGCAAGAATGGGCAAGTACGGCTACAAGAGTATCGAGATAATGGGTGAACCCTATAAATACGATACAAAAGAGATTCGATCCCTTCTTCAAAGCCACGATATGACCTGTTGGGGATCGGTTACCTTGATGTTAGGGGACCGTAACCTCTTATCGAATAACGAACAACACCGAGCGGAAACTGTCACATACATAAATGATTGTATAACGATGGTAAAGGAGCTCGAAGGCCATGTCATCTCACTGGTACCTGGGACCGTTGGCAAGGTAGTTCCAGACTCAACTCCAGAGCTCGAATGGAAATGGGCTGTGGAAGGAATGAAGGAGGTTTATGGGCACGCTGAACAATCTGGTGTCAGAATAGCCATCGAACCCATCAACAGATTCGAGACATATTTTATCAATCGAGGAGCACAAGCACTCGCACTAGCTGAGGCGGTGGGACCCAACTGCGGTGTTTGTCTTGATGTCTTCCACATGAACATCGAAGAGTCAGACAGTGTCGAAACGATAAAGGAAGTTGGTGATCGTTTGGCTAACTTTCACATCGCGGACAACAACAGACAAGCTCCTTTAATGGGAGACTTAGACTTTGCCGAACTCATTCGAGCGGTCAAATCCGTGGGCTACGATGGGGCACTTTCATTGGAATTTTGTCCACCTTTCGATCGGACACCAGCCAACCCCTACCCCGAGATTTTTGACAAAAATCCGGAAGGTATTTCTGAGGTTGAAAGGAAATTCCTGGAAGATCATGGTAGCAATGTCATTTCCTCAGAATTCTATGATATGCTTGTAGAGCGTTCAGCCGAAGCGATGCTTCCATTCTGCAAGTAGTCATGAAAATAGTCGATGTAAAAGCTTTCTGGCTTCAATGCCCGATCCCAAAAGAAAAGCGACACACTTCAGATTTTGGGACCTTATCGGAATTCGACATGACCCTCGTCGAGATCACAACTGATTCTGGATTAAAGGGCTACGGAGAAGGAAAAGCTGCCGTCGGAAGTTCTGGTAGTGGCGCGTCCATTGTCACAACAGTTGAGCAAGAACTTCGCCCGATATTGCTCGGTCAAGACCCAAAGAACATATCTCGTCTCTGGGAAATGATGTATAACGGCACCAGAGATCACTACGCGATCTCAAGGGGGAGAGGATTTCCCGTCTTAGGAAGACGAGGTCTAACTATCTCTGCAATTAGTGGCGTGGACATCGCACTTTGGGATATCGCTGGACAAGTCCACGAGACTCCAGTCATGAATTTATTGGGTGGTGCAGTTCGTGACTACATGCCGGCCTATGCCAGTGGTGGGTGGGAGAGTGTTAGGGGAATCGGTAAGCAGTTGAATGGATATGCCTCAAAGGGTTTCGGCGCGGTGAAGATGAGAGTGGGTGTTATGGACGGATCCGTTCGCAACAGTGTAGCCCGAGTCCGGGCAGCGAGAAAAGCCCTCGGTCCAAATATCAAAATAATGGTTGATGCGCATGGCACCTTTTCCGTGCCTGAAGCCAAGCAGTTTTGTCGAGGTATCGAAGATCTTGACATTTACTGGTTCGAGGAGCCCGTTAACTCGGACAATCGAATCGGCACTTCAGAGGTAAGGGCTTCTACCTCCATTCCTATTGCCGCTGGCGAAAGCGAATTTACTCGATTCGACATGAGAGACCTGATTGATTGCCGAGCCGTTGACGTCTTGCAACCTGACCCAGCCATCGTTGGTGGAATTACGGAAACCATGCGAATTGCTGCGCTTGCTCACACTTATCAGCTTGAGCTTGCCCCCCACTTGTGGGGATCTGCCGTCTCTTTCATGGCCGGCTTGAATATCGCATTCGCGTCTCCTTCCGCAACCATACTCGAGTACTCCTTAGGTGACAATCCGATGCTTAGAAAACTTGTAAAACAAAAAATTAGTGCAAGAAAAGACGGTCGATTCCCGGCACCTCGAAAGCCTGGTTTAGGAATAGAAATCGATCAAGAGTTCGTTAAAAAATACACTGTTAAATCTGATTGAAGACCATGGCAAAAGCAATAAAAATAAATCACATTACCCTCGTCGTTCAGGATCTTGAGAAGGCCTGCGAATTCTACGAAACTGAATTTAACCTGGAGAGAGTTCCTGCTTTCAAGCTGGACTTTCCAGCTCAATTTTATGCAGTTAACGAACACCAACAGCTTCATTTAAGTGAGTGGCCAGACAAGCCTTCCTTTAGAGGTCATGTCTGTTTTCAGGTCGATGATTTCAACACCGTTTTCCGACGGATGAAAGAACAAGAAAGAATTGATACACGCCCTTGGGGAAATGTCAGGCAACTACCTGACGGAGCCATGCAGATGTTTATTCGTGATCCCTCTGACAACTTGGTAGAAATATCCTGTGCGCCTGGCACGGACATCGATCCGGCTATTTTCGAAGACGAGCAGGTAGATGCAGGGAGAAATACATTTGTGTCGGAACGAAACGATGGACGAGGCGACCAAGACGAGAACGCCACACTTTATCATTGATGTACAATTTTCTCGTTCTTGAAGAGATTCACCAAGATGCCAGGGAATCGCTCAATGCTCAAGGACGGATTCATCGTTCTGACTCCGCCGAGGAGGCTAAGCAGCTTGCGACGGAATCAAATATTGATGTAATCATTACTCGAGGTACAGGGCAGGTACGCAGGGATCTAATCGATCTCTGTCCGAACCTTAAGATCATTGCTCGCGTCGGAGTTGGTCTCGACAACATTGACGTCCTATATGCAAGTGAGAAGGGACTAAAAGTTGTGAATGCTCCAGGTAGCACAACAACCGCAGTCGCCGAACACAGCATGCTTCTGATGATGTCGCTGCTCAGGCAATTACCAAGACAATACTCTGAGGTCAAGAAGGACAATTGGAATTTTAGGAGAGGCTTCGTCTCAGCGGAATTAAGCGGAAAGAAACTCGGGGTAATTGGATTAGGTGCCATTGGAAGACAAGTCGCCATTCTTTCTCATGCCTTCGGTATGACGGTCTCCTACTGGTCGAGGAGTCAGAAGCTGGGTTTTGAATACGAGGAATTGGAAAGCCTTTGTAGGACTTCTGACGTTCTTTTTCTTGGAATTGCATTGACACCTGAAACAACAGCATTCATTAATCGGGAAAAGATTGAATCGATGAAGGAAGGGGTGTACATCGTCAATACGGCACGAGGAGGTGTCGTCCATGATAAGGACCTCATTGATGGACTAAACAACGGTCGAATCGCAGGCTACGCGTCGGACGTACTAAGCACGGAGCCGGCCCCGCATGGCCACCCGCTTATTCATCACCCAAAAACTTTATTTACGCCACACACAGCCGCGATAACAGATGAGACTTTTCGAAAGATGAGCACTATCACCATCGGAAATGTCCTCGGTATTTTGAACGAAACTGACTACGACCCAGCTTCTATCGCGAACGGCCAATAATTTGGAAGTCGTTCGTTTTTCTTGACTCGTTACCTGTGGTTCGACAATCGACAAGCGGCCATCAAGTTGGCGCCGAATACAAGCAACTACTCGAAACTCGAAACTCTCAAAGCATCGCTGGGAAAATGTAATCCCAGAGAATCGATTTCATATCCGTCGGCTGAATAAAATTTGCGCCTGTGGTAACAACAACGAGATCGAAAGAAGGAACGATGTACATGAACTGTCCTCCACTACCTCGTCCATACAAAATGAAGTCATCTACGACGATTTCTCTCCCTTTTCCAAGCCACCACATGTCATTATAGCCATTCCCATCGGTAAAAATGTGGGAAGGTTCGTAGAGTCCTTGGATCCATTCCTTAGGCACGACCTGCTCGCCGTCGTACATGCCCTCATTCAAAATCAATTGCCCGATTTTTGATAGGTCGGTTGGAAATACGAATAAACCCCAGCCACCATTAGTCAATCCATCGGGTCTGCCTTTTGACCATTGCCAAGTTTCGATACCTAGGGGTTCGAACAATTTCTCGGCGGCGTATGCTTCTAAGGTCGAATCCAATCGCGCGGTTAAAGCAGCTGTCAATAGAATGCTATTCCCTGTATTCAAAACCCATTCCTCTCCTGGTTCTGAAATAAAATCCTGAGTCATGACATGCCTGATCCAATCAGAGCTAAACTCAAGTGAGTTTCGGGGATTTCCGGAAAAAATGTATGGGAGTGAAGTTTCGTTCCAAAAGAATCCCGTCCTCATATCGAGAAGATGTTCGATAGTAATTTCTTCGAACTCTTCTCTTCGACTTACATCATTGTACTCGGGAAGAAGCGGTGCAAGTAAAGAGTCTCTAGCAAGGTTTAATGTATCGTCAAGCGCGATACCTGTCAGCAGTGAGGTAATGCCACTTGTAATTCCGTAAACATTAGTGAGCACATTTCGATTCAAACCACGGAAATATGCATCTATCGCAATCTTATCATTTCTGCGAATAACGATGCTCTCTACCGCTCCATAATTTCCCTTCGACAATTCCGTCAATAGCGGGCCAATAAATTCAGGATCCAACCCATTTTCACGGAGGCGCTCATTGTCAATCGAAGCCAGCGGATCCGCGGAATCACAGCCTACGACTAAGAAAACCAGAATTAGGACGGAAAGCAGTCTATTTGTCATTCTTAAAGCTAGGCTTGGTTTCCTATTTGAATGGAGGAAAAATTATTCCATTAAAAGATTGTCTCACGGAGATGCACTAAACATTACCTGAATTTGAGGGTCTAGTTACCATAGTCAAATAATAGATGCGGAACTCGATATGAACAATGTAAAAATACTACTCATTCTTGCTTTCATAGGCGCTGGATTGGGATGCTCCCAAACCAAAACGCAAATGAAGGAAGAGCCGAGCTCTGAACTCTCTATAGAAGCCGTTGAAGCGTCGAATTCAGTAACTCCCCAGGAGATTCCATTTGACCCAGATGTTATTCGTGGGACTCTTGAAAATGGAATGAGTTACTTCGTTAAGAAAAATAGTGAGCCATTAAATAGAGCAGAGCTGAGACTCGTAATCAAAGTCGGCTCAATAGTCGAGGACGATGACCAACTTGGTCTCGCTCACCTCACCGAGCATATGGCATTCAATGGCACAACAAACTATGCAAAGCAAGAACTAGTAAACTATCTAGAATCAGTCGGAACTCAGTTTGGACCCGATCTAAATGCCTACACAAGTTTCGACGAAACGGTCTACATGCTCCAAGTCAGGAGCGATAGCCTTGAACAAATGGAAACAGGCTTCGATATCCTACGAGAATGGGCGGGCGAAATCATAATGGATCCGGAGGAAGTTGATAAGGAACGAGGCGTCGTTATTGAGGAATGGAGACTCGGACAAGGCGCGGGACAACGCATACAAAATCAGCAATTTCCCGTCATCTTCCATGGATCGAAGTATGCTGAAAGGCTACCCATTGGAAAAAAAGAAGTCCTCGAAAATTTTGACCATGAAGCGATAGTCAGATTTTACAAGGATTGGTATAGACCCAATCTAATGTCACTCGTTGCAGTTGGGGATTTCGATCAAGATCAAATCGAATCATGGATCAAAGACAAATTTTCTGATCTGACAAATCCAGAAAGCTCGAGACCCAGACAAGAATTCTCGATCCCCGACCATGATGAAACTCTATTTGGCTTAACAACAGATCCCGAAGCGCCGCAAACCATGGTTCAGATCATGTACAAACATGACTCGTCCAAAATTGTGAACATTGAAGACTTCCGGAGATCAACTATACAGTCAATGTATGATGGCCTTATTAATCAAAGACTTCAGGAGTACACACAAAAACCCAACCCGCCCTTCATGTTCGCATACTCCGGGTTGAGTCCGTTTACGGACAGCAAGACCTTCTATATGATGGCTGCGATGATGCCTGAAGGTGGAGATCACCTTCAAGCGACCCAAATTCTGTTTCAGGAGGCAAGGAGAGCAAAAGAGTTTGGATTTACGCAATCTGAGTTGGATAGATTGAAGACTCAGACCTTGAGATCTTCGGAAAGAGCATTCCAAGAAAAGGACAAAACGGACTCCAGGCGGATTGCAGGAGGCTTAGTTAACTCTGCCCTTTCTGGTCGGGCGCTCACCTCACCTGAATTCAGATATTCCACCATTCGAAAAGTCGTCCCAGAAATTCGTCTGGAAGAAGTAAATGCGATCGCCTCAAAATGGATACGAGACAAAAGTCGAATAATCCTAGCGACCGCCCCAGAAAAGGAAGGCGTTTCCATTCCGAGTGAAGCTGCATTCAACCTGCTTTTGTCAAAGGTCTCCGATCTTGAGATAAAGGCTTATGAGGACGAGGTTTCTGACGCACCTCTATTAGCAAACCTTCCTAACCCAGGTAGCATTCTGACGGAGGAGCTGGAAGCTGACCTAGATCTTACGAGATTGGTGCTGTCCAATGAGATAGAAGTGGTTCTCAAGAAAACAGATTTCAAAAACGACCAAATATTATTTACTGCAAGCAGCCCCGGAGGCTCGTCACTGGCTCCCGACGATGATTTTATTTCGGCCCAATATGCCTCCTTCGCCTTGTCAGAATCCGGTCTAGGGAACTTCGATTCAATTCAGCTCAAGAAAAAACTCACTGGTAAAATTGCTACAGCAAGGGCATCCGTCGGAGTCTTGGAAGAGAGTATTAGTGGATCATCTTCACCAGCAGATCTTGAGACTATGTTTCAGCTGATCTACCTGAATTTCGTAGAACCGAGAAAAGACGTCGACTCCTTTGCCGCTTTCAAAACCAATTACGGTGGATTTATCCGCGGTATGATGAACAGCCCAGAGGCCGTGTTCAGAGACAGTATGAGCATCGCGATGTCACAGAATCATCCCCGTTCTCGGCCATTGACAGAGGACAGACTTAATGAGATTGACCTTGAGAAGGCCTACGCGTTCTATAAAGATCGATTCGCCGATGCCAGCGACTTCAAATTCTATTTTATTGGGAATCTGGACTTCGATAAAACGAAGTCATTTATTGAACAGTACCTAGCATCACTTCCGACGCTAGATCGTCAGGAAGACTGGGTAGACACGGGCATAAGAACGCCTAGTGGTAAAATTTTCAAAGAGATCCTAAAGGGCAAAGAGCCTAAAAGCCAAGTTGCAATTCGATTTACGGGAAAGGTGGACTGGAGTATTGATGCCCGTATCGACATGAATGTCTTGCAAGACGCATTACAAATTAAACTTCGCGAGGTATTGAGAGAAGATCTCGGTGGTACGTACGGAGTCGGTGTTCGTGGTTTTGTTCGCAAGGAGCCTCACGAAAGCTTTCAGATCGGGATAGATTTCGGTTGTGACCCATCCAGAGTTGAAGAACTTATTGCATCGATTCAGGCCCAACTATCGGATCTTCGACAAAACGGACTTTCAGACGTATATCTACAAAAAGTGCGAGAGACTTATAAGTCCAAACATGAAGAAGACCTGCGTAGCAATTCCTTCTGGTTGAGCGCTCTTAGATACATTGATGAGAATAATCTCCACGCCAGCTATGCATCGGAGCACTGGGGTCCAAGAATAAATGCCACAACCCCAGAAATACTAAAGGATTCAGCAAATATTTTCCTTGACAGAACGAATGAGGCCATCTTTATCCTCAAACCAGAACCGGACACCGCCAACTAACTAGATTGGTTGACTAGACTGCTGAGAAATAGGAATTGTGGAAGTATCTAGTTTCAGAAAAATGTGCTGGGAAATTGACTCGAAGGAATGCCAGACCAGCGGGCCTACGGCCTATTCAGCTGGCACCGGGGTGACCGCAGACTGATCTTCCTCACCCGTTCGAATTCGATATACTTTTTCCACCGGTAGAACAAAAATCTTCCCATCACCTACCTCGCCGGTCCGACCTCCACGCATAATGGCGTCAACGGTTTTCTCAACGAATAATTCTGTGACTCCAATTTCCAATCTCACTTTTTCTGAGAGTGACATCAAAACTCTCGTTCCGCGGTAGGTCTCAACGTGTTCCATTTCGCCACCGTGGCCTTGTATCTTTGATACAGAAAGCCCACGGACATCGATCTTGTACAGTTCCTTTAAGACAGCGTTCAGGCGCTCACTTCGAATTATGGCAACAACTAATCTCATAAATATTCTAGTTTAGAATTACATCCATTTCAGATAGCAGTATCGCACCTTCTCCATCTGAATAAGCTTCTTCGCTGTGAAGAGTAACATCAAGTCCCTGCCCTTCAACCTTGTCATCAACCCTCAATGTCATCACTAAGCCGATGCCTTTGAGCAGAATGAATGACATGATGGCGCTATAGCTGATTGTCGCGACGATACCAATAAATTGAACTTGGACCTGACTGGCGTTTCCAAATAGCAGGCCATTACTTCCTCCCCATGCCTCGGCAGCGAAAACTCCAGTAAGTAGAGCCCCAACAATTCCTCCTACTCCGTGTGCTGCAAGCACGTCTAATGAATCGTCGAGTCTTGTTTTGGCTCGATATTGAATAGCAAAATAACTTGGTATCGCAACCACTGCCCCGAGTAGTATCGCATACATCGGCGATATAAAACCAGCTGCCGGGGTAATTCCAACCAATCCCACAACGATTGCAGTGGCAGCACCAACAGCCGTCGGTTTACCTGTTTTGAAATATTCTAGTAGAGTCCAAGAAACGAGGGCAGCGGCAGGCGCAAACATCGTATTGACCAATGCAAGAGTTGCCGATGTACCGGCGCTGAGCGCACTGCCCCCATTGAAGCCAAACCATCCAAACCAGAGCAGTCCTGCACCCAAAAGTGCAAAAGGTACATTGTGTGGAAGCAGAGCTTGCCTCGAATAATCGCGTCTCTTTCCAAGTACCAGAGCTGCGACGACAGCAGCAGCAGCTGCATTAATATGCACGACAGTGCCTCCAGCAAAATCCAAAGCACCTTCAGCGGCTAACCATCCTCCTCCCCACACCCAGTGACAGACAGGAGCATACACGAGAATGGACCAGAGGGTAATAAAAATCAAATAGGCCCCGAAATTCATCCTTTCGACGACAGCTCCAGATATCAACGCAGCTGTAATGATTACGAAAGTCCCTTGGAAGGCCATGAAAAGAAGATCGGGAATATCACCAGCTACTCCAGTCTCGAGTCCAACATCTCGCAAGAATGCAAAAGAGAAGTCTCCAATCAAAGAATTCCCGGACCCAAAAGCCAAAGAATACCCGACAAGTACCCAGGCCACTCCAACAAATCCGAGTGAAATGAAACTCATCATCATCGTATTGAGAGCGTTCTTCGATCTTACTAGTCCGCCGTAGAAGAAAGCAAGTGCGGGTGTCATCAGAACGACTAAAGCCGTTGCCATCAACATCCAAGAGGTGTCAGCTCCGTTTACCTCACCTTCCGCCAGAAGGGGCGTCGAAAGAACCAATAAGAAGGCCAATGAATAAAGTGCTTTTCGAATCATCTGTTTTTTTTCGCTAGTGAAATACGAACTACAAGTCGAGATGATAACAAGTCGCAGGGTAAGAAACTACCGTCTTTATTTAAATTTGCCTGTTTTTATTAACAAAAAGCACTTCCATGCCTATTATTTTAAATATATTTCACAATTCAGACAAATAACAGAGGCCTTATTCCAAGGCAATACCTTGGCTGTTTCAGATTTCGGAATCGAAATCCTGAGATAAGAGGTGGAGAACTAATTGTAGCGACGAGAACGCCGTTCGACCTCTGAGTTTAAATCCTCCAAATCGGACTGAAGTCTCTTCAATGAGCTTTCAAGATCCTCCAATTCGAAGGATCCTGATCTTTCGATCTTCCTTTTGATATTTTGTATTTCCCTACTAAGCACCCTTTTAGCGATCTCCGCCGAAATACGATTTTCCGCTCTTGAATCAGTTCTCACGCGTCTCAAGCTACGCTGATCAACTTGCTCTCGATCGGAGCCAAAGACCTTGCGAAAAAATCTTCTCAGTCCGCGTCTTTCTCCATTTCTGTCTTCTATGAAAATGTCTGGATTATTGAATCTTCCGGACTTTATCGCGTTTCCAGCAAATGAAAATTTGTAAAAGTCAGCAACTACTCTCAAGGCATTGTGACCACCAGATCCCCAGTAGTCCGATCTAAAATGGATGCTTGGTTCATTAAATCCGATCCATGAACCAGCCACAAGATTTGGATGCATCTGAATGAACCATCCATCCGCATTGTTTTGAGTCGTCCCAGTTTTACCAGCGAAATCCTGAGTCAATCCAAACCTGTTCCTGACATCACTTGCCGTTCCGAAATCAACGACACCCCGCATCATGTCTGTCAATTGGTCACTTATATCTTCATTCAACACTTGCTCTCGTTCTCCTCTTTGCTCAAACAAGACTTCTCCGGCCGAACTTGAAATCGAACGAATCCAATACGGACGCACGTACTCTCCTCTGTTCGCAATAGTCGAATAGGAACTCACCATTTCAAGGAGGCTAGCCTCGCTTGTTCCAAGTGCCAAGGACTGAACTTCCCTGAGTTCGCTGTCTCGTATTCCCATTCTTTTTGCAAGAGTCGCGGCACTGCTTGGCCCCACATCATCCATTAGATATTTTGTTACCTCATTGTTTGATTTTGCCAAAGCCTTGGCCAAAGTTACTTCATCGTCTCTTCCGTCGCCGGCCCTCGCAAATCTGAATTCGCGCCGTATGCCACCGTTTTCATATTGGTGATAAGGTTGATATCCCTTTCTTAATGCTGCAGCGTAGACAAAAGGTTTGAAAATGGATCCGACTTGCCTCTTGGCCATCGCCACGTGATCGTACTGATCGGTTCTGTAGTTCCTGCTACCAACCCAGGCTTTTACCTGTCCTGAGTGGGGGTCAATAGCCACGAAACCCATCTGTAACCGGCTTGCGGCAATTTTTAGTGAATCGACGAAGGACTCGTCTGTTTTCAGCTCTGCCAATCGTGCCTCTTTGGGTCCAGATCCGCTTCGATATCGGTCTGTTTGCTTTATTAGCCGATCAAGAAGGGACGCCTTCTTGTCCCAGAAATGCGCAAAGCCTTCAACTTTCTCGGCTTTCTTTTGATAAGGAGTGGTCTTTGTTGAGAGAAATGTATTCTTTTTTGCCGACCATTCGACATCGACCACGGCCTGCAAAGCGGGCATCCACTTTCTAGACGATTGATTAGCATATTCTTGTAACCGGGAATCAAGAGTGGTTTGGATAAGCAATCCGTCGCGATAGAGATCCAGTCCATTAACCTCGGCCCATTCCATGGCATCTTGCTGCACTCGCCTGACAAAATGAGATGCTTGTGAGGTAAATATACTTTGCCGTCTAAAATTCAACCTTAGGGGTCTGGCCTGTAGCAATTCGAGAAGATCAGTATCAAGCCGACCGTGCTTTGCCATCTGAGCTAAGACGATATTTCTTCTACTCCTAGCCCTGTCAGGGTGTCTTTTCGGATTGTAGTAGGACGTTCCTTTTAAGACACCAACCAGAGTCGCGCTCTCAAGTAAATTGAGTTCAGAGGCTGATTTATTGAAATAAGTTCGGGCACCCATCTCAATTCCAGTAGCCTGATAAATAAATGGGATATAGTTGAGATAGATTTCAAGAATCTCCTGCTTTGAAAAACTAGTCTCAATCTTAATGGCTGTAACTACTTCTTTGAGCTTCCGATTGATAGAAATTGATCGACCCACTCTTTTCGGGTAAGCAACTCGGGCTAGTTGTTGGGGAATCGTCGAACCACCCTGACGGTCGCCTATTGCTGTGTGGTAAATCGACGAAAGCGTTCTTTTTACGTCTACACCATTGTGCTGAAAAAATCGATGGTCCTCGGTCGAAATCAATGCATCTATCACGTAGGGGGACACGTCAGCCAAGGAAACCCAATGCTTATCGCTCCTCCGCAAAGATGCCAACTCGACACCATCAGCACTCATAATACGACTGGGCCGATCCGAACTCTCACTCATCAAATCGCCCACAGAAGGAGTAAGCATGAATAGCAACAGGCAGTAAGAAGCAAAGATGGTAAAACCAGCAAGACCTGAATAAGCTACGTTGGTCCAAGTCAAATTCTTTAAAGAGAAAGATTTCCTCTTTTTCGTTGACGAAGCCTTCGTTTTCTTTCCCGAGCTTCTAGATTTGCTATTTCCCTTTTTCTCCTTGGCCATGTCAATCTCTACGCCTTTATTCCTTGTCAGTTACAAGAAAAATTCAATTCCGTGTTCCATATTCCGCTCTCCTGATTCTATGAAACATAGACGTTGAAATGGAGGAATTGAGGATTCTAGTTCTGATTCCCAAAGCGATTCACGATATTGAAAAGGACTATCAAAACCCTCTCGATCAGGGATAAACAAGGTGTCAAGGAAAACTTGAAATTCTAGTCTCTCTCCAAGTCCAATACATAAAATGGATCACACTCAACACTTCATAGATCAGTCGCTCCACTATTTGGTTGAAGACTACCCGAAACGAATTATAGCCTGTCTCGAAAAGCTAAATGAACAACAAGTCTGGTGGAGGCCGAACCAGCAGTCCAATAGTGTCGGAAATCTCATCCTTCATTTGGCTGGAAATACCGGCCAATGGATCCACGAAGGAATAGGAGGCTTTGATTTTGATAGGAAGCGTGACTTGGAATTTTCTGCAGAATATGAGCCGAACAAAAAAGAGTTGCTCAGCATCTTGACCAACAGCCTTCACTCCAACAAGAGCGTATTGAATTCTCTTTCCTCTGCGAGACTAGAAGAAGAGCTAAGCATTCAAGGTTTCGAAGTGACTGTTCGCCTCGCACTCTATCATGCCGTCGAGCACTATTCAATGCATACTGGCCAAGTTGTCTATATCACTAAAATGCTCACAGGCGAGCCTTTGAACTTCTATTCCATTACCGAGAGTAATGCAAAGCCAACTTGGAAAAGCACCGGAATATGAGACCTGCACTTCGATTCGGATTTCTGACTCCCTTCTATGACACCCTGAATCAATTTGCCTATCCCGAAGCCAAAGTAAAAGCCAAAATAATCGACGTGATCGATTTGCAAAACGGGGATAAAGTCCTGGACATTGGTTGCGGGACAGGTACTCTCCTTCTCATGGCCAGCGAGAAAAAGTCGATCCATGCCGTGGGGATAGATCCTGACCCAAATATCTTAGCCTTGGCTCATGAAAAATTGAAAACCCGCAAAGGTAAATCTAGCCTTCAGCTTTCGAAAGCATCTGCGACAAAACTGCCTTTTCCTAATGATTATTTCAACATTGTTATGTCAAGTTTGACCTTTCATCATCTGAATTCGAAGGAAAAAGAAAATGCACTAAAGGAGATCTATCGAGTGTTGAAACCTGAGTCCAAACTTCTCATTGCCGATTGGGGGAGACCGAAGAATGCAGTTATGAGGGCCGCATTTTTCTTTGTTCAACTTTTGGACGGCTTCGAATCGACAAGTGACAACCTTCATGGTCGTATTCCGCAGCTTATCAGTGATGCCGGCTTTGATGATGTAGAAACCGTTGACTCTTTCTCGACTCTGGTTGGAAGTCTACATTTGTATCTCGGTCACAAAAAATGATTTGGCTGTGGGTTACGATATTGGTGATGCTTGGAAGTTGGATCGTCTGGCGCTTACTCAACCGCGTTGTCAATATTCCTTGTCCCTTTTGGCTAGATTGGTTAATGGAATCTCCATATCAAAAATGGATTCTTGACGCGCAAACAACAGTAGATCGAGCTCAGTTAAGCGAAGGTCAAAAAGTGCTCGATTTGGGATGCGGTTCGGGTAGAATCTCCATTGAGATAGCAAAGATTCTTGGCAAGAGTGGTAGTCTCGTCTGTGCCGATTTACAAGATGGCATGCTGAAAAAGCTCAAAGAGAGATTTAAGAAAGACCACATCGATGGGGTTGAGCTTTTAAGAGGAGACGTCAACGATATCGATTTTACCAGTCGGAAATTTGATCGCATTATTCTAGTAATGCTTGTCGGAGAAGTAAGTGATCGGAAGGCATTATTTCTACGTTTGACCGAGCTTGTTGAAGAGGATGGATTAATTTCTATCTCAGAGGTATTTCCAGATCCTCATTATCAGACTCAAAAATCTATTAAACACATGGCTCACGAAGCTGGACTTCATGTTGCAGATAACTACGGCAATTTCTGGGCGCACACCACAAATTTGAGCCGATAGAGGGAAGACATTCAATCTCGACTTAACAAGAAAGTCTTATAGTTTGAAAGG
Organism: Rhodothermales bacterium; assembly: GCA_965250215.1. Taxonomy (GTDB): domain Bacteria; phylum Bacteroidota; class Rhodothermia; order Rhodothermales; family DATKEJ01; genus CBDFNN01. The sequence goes on from CBDFNN010000004.1 coordinate 3,694,230, forward strand.
AAGAAAGCGATTATGCCTTGTCAGAATAAGGGTAAATCGTTATATTTACGCCGAAGCAACAGCTGTTCGCGCAGTTTCTATTATTGATATTTCGTCTTAGCATTTACGCTTCATTATTGTTCATAAGGAGAACGAATGCAAGATCATCAGGTTTAAACAACGGAATGTTGTTGACAGAGCATCCGAAGTCACGAAGCTACAGGAGCGAGGGTGACGCTCAGTTTCGGTTAGCAATTCTGTAAGACTAATAAACTTCGGTTGACGACGAGAGTGAAGCCCGGTAAGGTGAACTGGGCTTCACATTTTTTTTGCCCTTATCTTATGTCTTTGGGCAGTCCGAGAAAACTAATTGACATCTCCAATGATTTCTGAACCTCTTGATAGAGACGAACGCCCCTGGGGTAGTTGGGAAGAGTACATCAACGAGCCGGGGTACCGCGTGAAAAGGATTATTGTTAGTCCTGGAAAGCGTCTATCACTTCAAAAACATGAACTACGTTCTGAAGCTTGGGTAATTGCTTCAGGTACAGGAATGTTCACACTCAATAAGGATACTCATCCTATTCAGATGGGAGATCGTCTATTCATTGAGCTGGGCGATACTCATAGAGTTGCCAATACTGGTGAACAAAATCTCGTTATTATAGAAACCCAAATGGGCACATGTGACGAGGATGACATCATAAGGCTAGAGGACGATTTCGGGAGAGCATAGGGCGGTTCGCAATCGGTCCGTCAAAGATCGTATCATTACTACATGGATTTCATGTTCACTCTAAAGAAGGTTTTTTCCGAGTTTCTTTATCCCGTCCCCTTCGCCCTTCTCCTTCTTTTGATCGGCTTGCTCTACATGCGCAAGCCAGAAAATCGAATCATTGCAAGACGATGGTTGACTGCTGGCGTGGTTTTGCTGCTACTTCTATCTAATAGACCTCTAGCCAACCTCGCAATAGGGTCGCTTGAAGCAGACTACAAGCCTTACGCCTATCAAGAAGTCGTAGAGGTCAAATACATTGTTGTACTTTCGAGTGGTGCTCAATATTCACAAATGAAACCTGCCAGTCAACAGCTTGGATCGTCAACAATTACTCGCTTGATCGAGGGGATGCGAATCGCCAATATTCATCCACAAGCCTCTTTGGTTTTATCGGGCGGACAGTTTTACAATCAACCAGCACTTGCCGTTCTTATGAAAGCCGCGGTGGAAGAAATGGGCTTTGACTCGAATCGGATAATCACAGAAGACGAGGCGATGGACACGGAGCAGCAGGCCGCACTCATCAGAAATATTGTCAAAGATGAAGGAATGATTCTAGTGACTTCTGCTAACCATATGAGACGTAGTCTTGGACTTTTCAATTATCAAAATATCGACGCCATTCCGGGACCATGTGATTTCAAAGGTACTAGGGTTCAACGTGGGCTCCTTCATTCTATAATTCCAAAGTCTAGCGAGCTAGTTATATGGCGATCCGTTGTCCATGAATACGTCGGAATACTTTGGTCAAGAATTAGAGGGCGTATCTCCTAAGAGCTAGGAGACCCATCGCCCCAATACTCTTCAGGAAAACTTCCGAGAAGTGTCGCTCCGCAAAAAATAGATTTCCCAAACCATGATTTAATTGGTTCATGATGATTTATTGAGCGGTCAAACCGTGTATTTTCACGGCTTCGGAGTGAGTTGGAGTATCGAAGTTCGAATATCCGAGAGAGAACAGAATTCCAAAGGCATGGTTTAGCACTCATGAGATATTCCCATCTGCTGACAGTAATCTTCCTGGGATTTGCATTCGCTCTTAATTCCTGTGACTCGAATACTATTGAGGAGGAAGAACCTAAAATCGACCTTTCGACTTTGGATACCTATGAAGTCATTCAGAGGGTTATTTTTGATGCCAACTGTGTCTCATGTCATGTAGCGGGAAGCCCTGTCGCTCAACAATCTGGCCTTGTCTTAACGGAGGACGTGTCTTACGCAAGCATCCTCGATCAGCAACCTAGAAATCCAGCTGCCAGAGCGGACGATCGAGTTTATGTTGGGTCAGAAGGACTAGCGAGTCTAGCAAAAAGTTATCTCTGGGAAAAAATTAATTATCCCGATCAAGAACACTTTTTCGCTGACCACCCTGGCTACTTTGACCTCATGCCTCCCGGAAAACCGCTTACAAACGGAGAACTTAAGCTATTCAAGGAATGGGTCTTAGCGGGTGCACCAAAAACAGGAAAAGTAGCTAATGTTGCCACTCTAGATGATATCGAGCGATACGAGTCACCCGAGTTTCAAGCACTGGCACCTCCCTCAAGTGGGATACAGTTCCACCTCGGTCCTTTCGAGGTACAGCCAAACTTCGAACGTGAGTTTTTCACATATCGAAATACGGATCACAGCGAGCCCATCTATATCAATAGAATCGACGTGAGAATGAGGAGAGGAAGCCATCACTTCCTCCTTTACAAATTCAGTGACGAAACGCCAACGGGTCAGATTCCACGCGAGGGAGTAGAAAGAGAATTGAGAGATCAGGTTGGTAATTACGACCTCAGTACGCTTTTCACCTTACAGTATCACGAATTTTTTGGTGGTACCCAGACCTCACAAATGAACTACATATTCCCAGCTGGAACAGCTTTGGAATTGCTTCCAGGGGAAGGCCTCGATCTAAACGCTCATTACGTAAATTATGATAGCGAAGCTATAATGGGAGAGATCTATGTCAATCTGCATACCATTCCGGCCTCCGAAGTTGATCATAAGGCCGAAATATTGACATTGCTCAACCAAAACCTGACAATACCAGCAGGAGAAGAAACGACAATTGAGGACACATTCTCTTTCCGTAGCGCGTTCGGCGACAATCGTAGCGAAGCACATGTGTTCCAGTTATTCTCTCATGCACATAAGACGATGACCAAATTTGAGGCACTGGTAGACGACGGCCCAAATGACGGGGAACTACTGTATGTTGCTTGGGATTGGGAGCATCCCCCTATCCTTCCAATCGATCCTCCCCTACGATTCCGAAGTGACCAAGGAATCAAAATAAAGACGACCTACAACAACGAATCCAATAGCACTATTCGATGGGGCTTCAAGAGCACGGATGAGATGCAGATTCTGTTCGGATACTACTACTAAGTAGTCTTTGGTTATGGGTCCTTAGTTATTGGACAAGAAAAGGGTTAGTCCGCCTCTCCTCTCCCACCGTAGTCGGCATTCCATGACCTGGAAAGACCTTCACCTCATCCGGAAGGGTTAGGACTTTTGAGTTTATGGAGTCAAGTAAGACTTCCATTGAACCCTCCCATAAATCGGTTCGACCCACAGATCCTTGAAATAGGACGTCGCCAGCTATTAGAGAGGCATCGGATTCGTCGTAGAAGCAGATGGATCCAGGTGAATGACCCGGGCAGTGTAAAATATTCCATGATCTGGCTCCAAATTCGATCTTGTCAGATTCATCTATAAAGGACTCAGGAATTGGAGGCGTTTCGAAGCGTACACCGAACATCTCTGATTGCACATGGGCATTTTGCAAAAGCCTAAGATCTGCCTCGTGCATTTTAAACTCCATGTCATAATGTCGAGCAAAGAAAGAGCAGTCGATAATGTGATCGATATGCGCATGAGTCAAAAGCAGGTGTTTGATCTCGATATCGTTGCTCTCGATGTGGTCTAGTATAGCCTGCCTTTCTTCCTTGCTAGAGCTACCGGGATCAATGAGTACTCCCTCACCTTCGGAATCACATACGTAAGTATTCTCTCCAAAGAGATTGACTGTGAAAAGCTTAATGTTCATTAGCTCCTTTAATTGTTAAGAGATCTCCGGAGACAGTACTTTAGACATCCAAAGAATCTAAATAGGAATCGAAATATTCTTTACTGGATCGACGTCTTCGAATTACTCGAATTTCGCCATTAGCTCGAACGAGAATCTCACTTGGCAGAGGCCTTGAATTGTAGTGGGAAGCCATCGACATTCCATATGCTCCCGTGTCAAGAATTGCCAGAATATCTCCTTCTCGGATTTCCTGGATTGTCCGGTCTTTTGCAAAAAGATCTCCCGATTCACAAACGTTTCCAGCAACCGAGTAATCGGCTGGCTCACCTTTGGGATTGCTTAGATTATCAATCCCGTGATAAGCCTGATACATCGCTGGCCGCAGTAGATGATTGAATCCTGAGTTTGTCCCGGCAAATATTCTATCGCCAAGTACTTTTGTAGTATTTGCCTCAAGCAATAGCACGCCCGACTCTGCCGTTAAAAATCTTCCGGGTTCGAACCAGATTTCAATCTTCCTATCAATAGCATGAAGAAAGTCCTTCAATCCAGCAACCACGACATTCTGAAAATCGTCAAAGTCGATTGATTCCTCACCAGGTTTGTAGGCGATTCCAAGGCCGCCACCAACATTAATAAATTCGAGATCTGGAAACCGGTCGGCGAGCGGAAGAAGGTTTGAGATCGCCTCCTTGAATCTGTACATGTCCAAAAATCCACTACCAATGTGCTGATGTAAACCGACTATTTTTAGGCCATACTTTTCACCAATTTCTAGGATCTTGGGTACGTCGCTCAGCTGTGATCCAAATTTAGCGTCAGCTCCAGCAGTAACGACGTGCTCATGATGACCTGCCCCAACATTGGGGTTCATCCGTACACTGACTCTTTTTCCAGGAAATGCCTTTCCAAGCTTCTCAAGTCTGGAAAGCTCTCCGATATTCATCATGGCAGAAGTCGCCCCCACTTCTAACATTTCCTCATCGGTCATATTGTTAGCCGTGAAGAAGGAATCATGGACGCCCAAGTGGCCGGCAATGCGAACTTCGCCTCCAGAAACGGTCTCAAGATGAATACCCTCCTTGTGAATGATCCTTGTAATCTCTGGGTGTGGATTGGCCTTCATCGCGTATAACAATCGAGACGGTAAGGACTCCAATTGCGACTTCATTTGCCGACATCGCTCTCGAATAACCGACTCGAAATACACGTAAGTCGGAGTGCCATACTCCTCAGCGATCCTCAATAAGATCTCTGGATGACGAGCTCGTTTTATCTCTATCTTGTTACGCTTACTGCTCACTTAGCTTAATGCTGGTTTAAAATTATCTTCTATCGAAATACCAAATAAAACCGTTGCCGAAGATAATACTAGATTGGTTCTCGTATGTTATTTTGAAACTGGGAATCCACAACTTCCACAAGCTTAGTTTTTTGACATTACTTTGAGCGCTGCATCCAAATCTACCATATTCATTTCTGCACTAGAATCCTTGGACGGTGTAGGCAGGGTCACGGCTCGGAAAATAGCAAAGCATTGGGATGATCTCCCTGAATTCCAAAAATATCCCAAAGAGCAGGTATTAGTTCGGCTGAAGGGAGTTTCCAATGCATCTAAGTTAGTGGATAACTTGAATAACTTGGACCTTATGAGATCGTGCTTGGAGGAGCAAGCACGCTTGATCGAAGCGAACGAGAAGCGACAGATTTCACTCCTTTCTTTTAAAGATGATGGCTGGCCGGATCGATTGGAGGAGGGAGTCGATACGAGCCCTCCCAACCTCATATATGGCTATGGCGAACTTGAATTATTGAAAAGCAGCAGCGTGTGTATTCTCGGCCGAAACGGAATATCGAGCTATGCCCACGAAAAGGCACAGGTTGTTGTGAAGCATCTCCATCAGAAAAACATCACTCTTTCTGGTCCTATCAATAGCGGCTTTGATGTCGTGCTCCATAAACTTTCCTACGATCAGTCGGACCCCAGACCAAGCATCATGGGAGCTGTGATGGGCCTTGCGAAAACTCCAAGAGAATATCGATCTCATGTATCGATAAATATCAAATCTGGAGGACTCTTCTTTTCTCCATTCAGCCCAGAGCACGGCCCTTTTGATCACGACTATTCTTCAGCGATGGAAACCTTGATCGGGATATCTCCCGTCGTCGTTTTCGTCGAACCAGCAGGTAGTCCACCTCAAATTGAATTAATGCGATTCGCCCATAAACAAAGGAAAGCAGTTTTCTTTATTTCTGAACTCCCTGACGACCCCAGCGGAGTCAACGCAAAACACTTAGGCGATGACCTCTCTCTCGATTGGGTAGCCACCGCTGCTAGTCTTCTTTAGGGCGAGACGACCGTCGTTCCGTACCAGCCGGCTAAAAAAACCGCAAGCAACGATAGGATGGGAACGATGATCAGAATGGTCCGCGTTCTAGTCTTACTCGGTTTAAGCAAGAACACGTAAAACACGTTGAATGCCAATAGAAATACAGTGTAGATCACGGCAATTGTAGCCGACCTAAATAAGGAGGCCGTTTTCCAGGATAATAATGCCTCTCCATTTAGTCCATCCGCTACAGCAATAGAGATTTCAGGAAGTAGAAAGACCGTCCATGCGATTACCGCCGTAAACGATATCTCCGTCCACAGCAAAACTTGATGCCATGATTGGTGAACCTTTTCGCTTGTATTCTCCGCTGTCGTATTATTTGCCATTGTTTTCAACTACCCTCTAGATAATCGATTTGTCAAAAAGTCCCAAACACATATTGTTCGTATTTCTCGATGGGCTCGGCCTTGGGGCAAATAATCCAGAAATCAATCCGCTTGCGCATTCTTGGCCAGCTCTGGAAAGCCTGAATAATGGAAATCCATGGACGATCGAGTCAAACTCCCTACTAGGCATCGACGCAAATCTTGATATGGACGGCCTTCCACAAAGTGGCACTGGTCAGGCGTCATTATTCACTGGAATAAATTGTGCCCATTTGGCAGGAAGGCACTTTGGTCCCTATCCCCACTCCAAAACGAAGAGTGTAATAGCGGAGAAGAACATATTCCAACAGCTCATAGAAAAAGATATCGATAAGTCTGAGTTGGCCTTTGCAAATGCATATCCAGATCGTTTCTTCAGTTTTGTCGAAAAGACTGGACGATGGACTGTGACGACACTTTGCTGCAAATCTTCGGGAATAAAATTGAGGACCAAGAAAGATGTGCTGGAGGGTCAAGCTGTCACAGCTGATCTTACCGGCAAGGGATGGCTTCGAGCGGGGCACGACTTACCTCATATCACTGCTAAGGAAGCTGGACGCCGTGTGGCTCACATTGCAAAGCAAAATAGATTCACCCTATTTGAATACTACTTGACTGATAAAGCGGGTCATGGTTTGGACATGGACCGCGCCATGCGTTGTGTCGAAGATGTCGATCACTTGTTTGCAGGAATCTCTGAGTCACTGGACTTTGAAGAATCCTTGCTCTTGGTCACCAGTGATCATGGTAACCTTGAAGATATATCCGTCAAAACACACACAAGGAATTTCGTACCGCTGGTTAAGAAAGGGATATGCTCTGCCCACTTCAGCGAAGTCTCTAGCCTCACAGATATCGTCCCAAAAATCTGCTCTACTATCTAGCAATAGTCTGGTCTAGAATGAAGACGACGACAAGCCTGATAGTCCTCACGTGAAAGGAATTCGAACGCAACCTTCCAAAGACATCCTCGTCTTTTGAGAACAACCAACCCCCTACGAAATGACAAAGTTGTTCTCTTTTGTTCTTGTCATTCTATTTTCTGTGCAGGCAGTTTCTGCACAAGACGGAATGAGTATCTCCCAAAAACTTGAGGCCAAATCTAAGGCAGAAGTAGAAAAAGACCCCGCCCCAGGAATGGCAATATTGGTACAACACAAGGGCAGGAATTTGTTAAGCAAGGGATACGGCTTGGCGAATGTCGAGTTTGATATTCCAGTCAAGGAAGAAACAATCTTCAGACTTGGAAGCATTACAAAGCAGTTCACTTCAGCTGCCGTTATGCAACTTATCGAAGCCGGAAAGTTGACGCTCGATACCAAAATTTCCGATGTACTCACGGACTACCCAAGTCCTGGTAAAGTTGTCACGGTTCATCAACTTCTAAATCACACCTCAGGCATTCCAAGTTACACGGGTCTTGGCGCAGAATTTTGGTCAAAGGCGACCATGAATCTTACCAATGACGAACTTTTGTCCATGTTCAACGACGACCCTCTTGAATTCGAACCTGGGACAAAGATGTCTTACAACAATTCTGGCTACTATCTATTGGGGATGATAATTGCCGAGGCATCTGGAATGAGCTATGAAAAATATCTCCAAACAAATATTTTTGAAGCTCTTGACCTTGAAAACACATCCTATTGCCGAGAGAACTACATTATTCCCAACCGAGCGCAAGGATATGAAATGAAGGCCGGTGAGCTAGTTAATGACGAGAATATCGGGATGAGTAATCCCCATTCTGCTGGCGCACTTTGCTCTACAATCGGAGACTTGGCCAAATGGACACATGCCCTCCACAATGGAAAAGTTGTCAATAATTCTTCCTTTGAGAAGATGACCACTAAGACCAAGCTTGCAGATGGAAGTGAAGAAGGCTACGGCTATGGTCTCAGCATAGGTGATAACAAAGCGGGCCGATATGTGGCACATGGTGGTGGTATAAATGGATTTTCTACTATGCTCTCTTATTTCCCAGATGAGGATCTGTTGGTCGGAGTCCTTGCGAATAGTGGCAGCGCACGAGCCGGGGATATTGGTGGAAAGTTGGCAATGATCGCCTTGGACAAAGAACCTAAGCCTGTCGTGAAGAAGGAAAATCCAGCCGACGCGGCCCTACAAAAATACGTGGGAAAATATCAAGCTGGGCCGGGAATTCTCGATATGAGAGTCGAAAACGGAGTCTTGATTGGGCAGCCTGAAGGACAGAACTCAGAGGAATTACAGTTCGTCTCAGAGAGCGAGTTTAATGTCCCTGGAATTGAAGGCCGAGTGGTTTTTGAGTTCGATGACATGGGAGAAGTAACTCAATTCACCCTACACATGAATGGCCAGGAACAGCTAGCCACACGAATCAAAGATGATAAAGACAGCGAGACAAATGCCGCTGGAGCCGTCTGGGAGCATCCCGAAGAAATCAAGGTCGATGAACGAGTGACCAACGAGTACATCGGCGTCTATGAATTAGCACCGGGCTTTTCGCTGACGATTAGCAAGAAAGAAGGCCAACTCATGGCTCAAGGTACCGGTCAGGGAGCTAATCCGATTTTCGCCTCTTCCGAGAAAAGTTTCTTTCTCAAAGCTGTAGAAGCAACCCTAGACTTTACCGCAAACGACAAAGGTCTGATCACCGGCCTAACATTGCATCAGGGTGGTCGTGATATTAGCGGTCGAAAGGTCAACTAAGACAAATCTGCTAGGCCCGATCGTGAGTTTGGACCTAGCAGTATTTTAATTTTCGCTTTCAAGTCCCTCGAGATAGGCTACTAGATTAGCAATATCTTGTCGCTTCATTCCAGCGGCCAAGGAGGGCATGAGGGACCTTGTAGATTCCTCTCGACTCTGAATCCCAGCAACTTCTAGCTTCACTTTCTTCCCTCCTACCGCGATCAATTCCAATTCATTGCGTGATTCTGAGCTTACATAGCCCAAGTATCGCTGGCCCTTTTTGTCTGTAATTTGGACGGCTTCATAACCATAAGTAATCCCAGCATCTGGGTGGAGAATGGCCTCATAAATGCCTGTTTTTGACAGTTTATCTCCAATAAGACTTAGATCAGGACCGAAGGAAACGCCATTCCCCTCCACCATGTGACACGAACTACAAAGACTCGAAAACAAATCACGACCTTTTGAAGCATTCCCAGCTATTGTCAGAAGAGATCTGATGGGAGGAAGCTCGCTTGTAGAGACCTGGAATACCTCTTCGGCACCCATTCTTACGTCGAGTGGCCACGCATTTAACAGTACGCTGGCGGCGGATTCCACTAGTTCTTCCGCCAGTAGCCCATCTTTGACCATGTCTAAAACCTCTCGTTCTCCCTCTGCGGATCCTGCGTAGGCAATGGTTGCCTGACGCCTCGTAGGCAATCCCAGTTTTTCATCTCGCATTACCGACAAGAGTAAATCAAATGACTCTTTGCTAGAAATATCGTCTAACAATGAAACGGTCTCCGATGCCGTCGAATCTTGATTGAGTCTATCCAGAAATACTTGATTGCCAAACTGCTCGAGAAAAAGACCAGCAGCTTGAGTACTGTAAGGAGCCTTCCCATTTTCGAAGGCCATCGAATGTAGCACCTCCCTGTCTGCCCTTTCACCATATTGTTGGAGAAGGTTGAGATGATCCGCACTCCCTTCGCTTGCAGATAGCCCACGCCTTAGTGCCGCCTGAATCATTTGGTCTCTTTTGGGTACAATCCCCTCAAATTGCTGGAGTACTAGAAGGTTGGTTTGATCATCGATCTCCGCCGCCAGCAGCTTCGTAACCAGCTCTCTCGTTTTGTATTCGTTAGGTAGGAAGTCAAACGATCTGAAATAGCGAAGATTCTCTGCAGTCGGACTCTCGATGATTATTGAAGCCAAGAGATCGGGAGTCATTTTCGCTCGGGATCTCCAAATGATGTCCTGATTAGCAAGAGTCGACAAGTCATCTGGCTCCAGTCCTTCGAACCATTCTTCCATGACTTCATCCCAATCTTCTCCAGCTCCGATTCCGAGGGCCTCTAGATACCATCGATCTTTTCCATCGTGTTTTTGAGCCAACTCTGTCCAAAGTTCAGCTTTTTCCGGCACATCTGTATTTCTCAGGCCAATCGCGACTTCTCTACGGACTTTCGCCGATGGGTCATTCACCAGTTGACCTAGTAATTTGCTTCGATCAAAACCAAGTTGACGTCCCATTCTCAGCCCGACGACTCTCAAATCCGGATCGGAATCATTAAGAGCAAGATCGACGTGGTCCAAATCAAGCCGACCAAGAAGCCAAATAGCTCTAGCTCGATGTCTTTGATTGTCACTACCTTCCCAAATGGACATCAATATCGGGATGGCCTCTTTGTCCATCTCCAGAAGCCTTTGGTAAGCCAAATATCTTCTCGAGTGATTTGCACTCAAGAAGGCATCCAATAAACCTTGAATGGATTCTAGGTCAAATATCGGAACGCTAAAGGCTACTCGGCTTGGGGCAAGTCTGAAAATTCGACCTCGATCATTGTCGACTGCTTGATTGCCTCCAACCGTCGCGTCATACCAATCTGCGATAAACAGAGAGCCGTCTGGCGAGACGCTCAAATCAGATGGTCTAAACCATTGATCGTCGTCTGACCAAACTAGATCCTCCATCTCTGCCGTATAGCCGGCGCCTTGATCTTGGACGGGATATGACCTTACGACATTCGGTCCTGCATCGGCGTGCATCATCTCATCCCAGTATCTTTCTGGTAATAATCTTCCTTCATAAACAAGCATACCTGTAGGTGAACCAGCTCCTGTTTGCAACAGATTGGGCACCACGCCAGGATCATTCAAATGCCAGTGCTGACTAGGAATGTCTCGGCTCATTCCAGGCCTTTTGACACGCCAACCCTCACCGGTTATTTCGTCCTGATATCCGAAATTCCCATACTCCATGACGTAATTGATGCGAACGGCATAATTCCCGTCATCGTCATTGTCAGACTGCCAAACAGTTCCAAAGGCATCAACAGCCAGTTCGAAATTATTTCGGAAATTGTTTCCGAGAACCTCGAATTCACTGCCATCTAAATTTGTCCTAAATGCCATGCCCTGCTTATAGAAGCCTTTCGAAATATCAACTTCTTTACCCCATTTGTCCTGCAAAGGCTCACCCTCTTTTGTCATCAGCTGCTTGACGCCATTTCCAGCATTGAAATAGAATCTTCCATCCGGGCCAAAGCTTAAAGCGTGCAGACCGTGGTCGTTTTGAATTCCGCTGGCACCGGTAAATAGATACTCCTTTCTGTCGGCTTTATCATCTCCGTCGTCATCGGTAAGCAGGATGATATTCGGATCGGATGATACAACTACTTGATTTCCCAAGACCAAAATACCAAGCGCTGCATTAATGTCATTCCCCTGATAGAACACCTTGCGCAGATCTGCTACACCATCCTTGTCGCTGTCCTCTAGAATGACCACGGTATCACCAGCCTTTTGCTTTGGATGATGTGGATTGTAGTCAGGCCGATAATTCCGAGCCTCCAAGACCCATACCCGACCTTTTTCATCAATATCCATATTGGTCGGATTGACCACCATCGGCTCGGCTGCAAACAGATTTATCTCCAGATCCTCTGTAGTAGAGAGATTTGAGGCCGCACTATTAACATTTCGTCTCGAGTCTTCAAATCCAAGATCAGGTCCACTTTCTTGAGCCTCAGGATTCACGTCTTGCTCACAAGCGGTCAAAGAAAGGAGGAGCGTTGCACACAAGGATATTTTGGAAAGCATTTGAAGATTGTAGATAAAAAAAGGACAGAAATTATTATTAAGCGATATACGGACAGTCGATGAAACTCAAAAGGAAATCGTTTAATGACGCCTCAGACGGACTACTGAGTAAAGACACACCGAACTAAATTCTCAAACTCATAGATCCGCTTGAATTTAAGCCTTCGAATGAGATAAGCATAGATGTTATTGCAATCGTTTGGACTTGAAGACAGAATATGATTGCCCAAGGGGCAATGATGGTACGCCGTTGTTGCATCCTTTGGCCATTTAATATTCCCGATTGCGAACGGGTTCATACAGCTCTAATTCTTGACTAGTATACTATCCCTCACACAAGAACCCATCATATCATAGTATTCCACCACACACACATAAAGATGAAACTATTTTTCACATGCACTCCCAAATTCAAGGATTCCTGATAAAAGTATAGCTAGCTTAGCACTGCCTGATTTTCCTGCACAAAGATGAATTTTACCCTTTGGTTCGTTGGTGGGATGGCTGCAGCCATCCCCTACTTAATATGGGCTATTCGCCTTGACGATGACGGTGAGCGGACTCTTCTCGGAGTCGGATTGATTATCGCGACTGGCGTATGGCTTATGTTTTCCGCCTTGTATTCCACTCCAAAATGGATGGCGATAGAAATTATTGGAGTCATTGCCTACGGTACCCTTGCGGTTCGGGGGGCGGGGCAATCCTATCTACTTTTGGGAGTCGGCTGGGCACTCCATTCTCTCTGGGATATCGTACTCCATGTAACAGGGCCCGGATATAGGGCAGTTACCGAACCTGCAGGTGCACTGTGGTACTCAGTAGCTTGTCTTTCTTTTGACCTTCTTGTGGCGATATACATCGTCTTTAGATTGACGGATAAACAGCAGCGAAGCCAAGCATCCAAGGTAGCCCGACGTTAGCTGCGACCGAGCCTCTGCTTTGTAAACTGTGGGCCTATTACCTTCTATGAGCCGCGTCAGCCTCCGCCTCTGTCTTGTACATCTTTCCCCCTAGCAGCTCCCAAACAATTCGATCGATGTCGTACACCGTATCTAGAGCTTCTATGATCGCTCGGGAATCGACAGAAACGGTTCGTGCACTCTCGTCGGTGTAGATAAACTCTCCCGGCAGGCCTTCGATATTCGAATCGAAAGCGATTCCCACAATTTCGAGATCTTTGTTCAACACAGGCGATCCTGAAGAGCCACCAGTAATATCAGCTGTTGTTACGAAATTCATCGGTGTACTCATGTCAACAGCGTCATTTCTGCGCCACAAAACAGGAAGATCCCAAGGTTCTTCTAATTGATGAGAGTAAGCTCGATCATACAATCCATAAATCGTGGTAAAGGCTGGTGCCCTTGTCCCGTTATACTCATAGGATTTGACTCTGCCATCCGAGATTCTCAACGAGAAGGAGGCATCCGGAGGAAATTCCTTGCCATAGACCTCAAACCTAGCTTCAGCAATTTTGCTTGATAACTCATCTTCTTTAGCACCAATGGGGCCTAGAGCTTGCTGCAATTCAACAAACTTAGGGCCGAATAATTTTGCGAATTGAATAGCTGGATCGTCCGAATTCAAAAAGTCTCCGTCCAGCAACTCGACGAATTGTTCAACATTGGCAAGTGCCGATCCTTCGGCGATACTGCGAGCTGTATCTGTGATGTTTCTTGAACCGATTATTTGGCTAACTGTGCCGTCATTTTCTCCAAGGTAATAGACCATTTCTGCTAGTCTAGACTTAATCAACTCTAGTTCGTAGCTAGGATGGTTCTCTTCCAATTCGATAAGCTGCTCTCGAAATCCAGCTAAATTCTCCTCTGGAACTCCAGCTCCTTTTTGAAAAGCATAGATGTAACCCATTACCCCTCGCATAAGAATGTTCGAGTAAATGTTCGAGCTAGGATTCATCACGTAGGCCCCAAGAAGTGGAGTTAGTTCTCCTTTCTCTTTCTGCAAGGCCTCAAGCTCTTCAAACAAACCAGAATACTTCGAGCTCAATTCAGGAGATGAGGATATCGCGTCCCTCAATTCCATTTCGTTGGCCATTCTACGGCCCATAATTTCGGAATTATTTAGACCCTTCAGGTGGCCTGTGTAAGCTTTGAGACCATTTCGCAAACCAAAAACTGTATTCTTCAAATCTATTTTTTTTGCTTCGGCCGGATGCCCATCCATGAAATTTGACATCGGTTCGATCCTAGAATTGAAAAGTCGAATAGTGAAAGGCTCCTCATGCTCGCGCCGATATTCAAGCTGGGAAAAGGTCTGCTGGCGATTAGTGGATCCAGGGTTTCCAATTAAAAACACGGCGTCGCCTTCTGACAGCTCCGACTGGGTGAAGGGAAAATATTGAGGACTGTAGAGCGGGGTACCAGTATCGGCATAAACCCGAAAGAAGGACACGTCTAAGGCATATCTCGGATAAGTAAAGTTATCGTCGTCACCACCAAAATATCCCAGAGCTAACTCCGGAGCCATGACGAGTCTAACATCGGTATAGACCCGAAAGACATACGCCGAATATTGCCCGCCGTTGTAAAGAGAAATGACTTCGACCTCAAAGGCTCCATCTGCGCCCCCCTGCTCTTCTGTTAGATCTGCCTCTAGCTCCTCAATGGCTAGATCTCTCATGTCGATTCTTTCAGTTAAAGTTTCCGCACCTGCCTCGGCAGATTTAATCCTTTCGGTGACGTCTCTAATTTCGACAAGTTGATCGAGAGTAAGTCCTTCAACCATCCGTTCTTCTTCTAAAGATCGAGCGAAAAAACCTGTCCCATCCAAATCTTCGCCGGACTTTTCTACGGCGGACACATGCTCCCTCGCACAGTGATGATTAGTCATAACGAGCCCATTGGGAGACACAAAGGATGCAGAGCAATCTGGGAGCCGTAACGAACCAAGTCGAGCCTTTTCAAACCACGTTTCATCAGGATTGAATCCGTATTCTTCGGCAAAGTACTCCAGTGGCGGATTGTCAAAGGTCCACATCTTTCCATTGTCGAATCTACCAGCATCAACAACGGCTGGTGTTAAGCCTGTCTGAAGGACGGGAATCTCGACGAAAACAGTGTCAGGTGGAGGAACATCTTGTTCCTGCATGGCAAGCTGAGGTGAGCTAGAACAGGCGAGAAGGCTGAGCGAAGTAAACAGCAACAGCACAGAATTTTTCAGTGTCTCTTTGGGAAAAGTCATCGGATCAATTTTCGATCGGGCTTCCTACTGAGCTTGATCGGGTGGATAAGAAAGTCCAAAGATAATTATTATCTGCTTGGAACTCCATTATTCGATGAGTATTAGTAGGGTTCGGTTAAATGCGGGTGTGGCGGAATTGGTAGACGCGCTAGACTTAGGATCTAGTGGGGTAATTCCCGTGGGGGTTCGAGTCCCTCCACCCGCACGTGCTGCTCTCTGAATAATACGTCAGTTATTCGGCAATCTGCTCTTCGCCCCAATGGATATATTTCATCCATTCAATGTCATTTGGGTGATCACTCCTGTAAGTAGCAAAGTCTTTTGCATGGCGACCGCACTTCAGAATCCTTCCGATCTCTGGTCGAAAAAGAGACAGGTGTCCTTTGGGCCTACTCGTCATTTAAGTTTGATATCGTGGATCTTAGTCCTTTCCATATAGAGAAACGCAGTTGAGGCTGTTGCGAAAATATACATTCACTTTGTGTAAATAACTTACTGACTTGAATTTTGGGTACCAATTTATTTCGTGTTTCTGGCTCTTTCATTAATTCATGTCTTCCTAGAACGTATTGATGAATGCGTGCTATATTTAGCACATGAAAAACCACCTAGCTTCTCGCCCCATATTCCACGGCCTTGTTCTTTTGGCATTGGGATTCGCATCCTGTTCCCCCAATACTCAGGTTGCTAACTTCGAACTCTTACCGTCTGTGCAGCAGCTAGAACTAAATGGCAATAATTCGGGACTCGAGCCAAGCGCGATTGACTATGCATATAGTCGGACGTCGACACCACTTCCAGTTTTGTTTGATCAATTGGATGGGCTCGAAATGGTGGATAACCAAGAGCAGGCACAAATACAATATGCGATAGATAATGACAGCGACCTTCCATCTGAGGGATATAGCCTGAAAATCAGCGAGAGTTTGATAGAAATCTCGGCCGTGGATGAAGCCGGCTTATTCTACGCATTCGCCACACTCGATCAGCTTCTCGAAGACGCAAGGGATCAGGACGCCTCTCTACCACTGGTCGAAGTCACGGACTACCCCGAGCTTGCCTTTCGACCGATTCAATGGGACATCAAACATCACCGACAGAAGGAAAGCTATTATTACAACCTACTTGATGACTTAGCTCGCCAAAAGATCAATGGTGTAATTGTTGAACTAGAAGACAAACTCAAATATGAGCGACGTCCAGAAGTAGGATCTGACGATGCCTTCACGATTCAGCAGTGGATAGATTTGTCCAACTATGCAACGGCACGAAATATTTCGATCAGTCCTCTGGTCCAAGGTCTCGGACATGCTTCATTCATCCTCAAGCACGAAAAGAACAAGCATCTTAGAGACAATCTAGATAGCGATTGGGCTTTCAATCCTCTAGATCCTGAAACCTATGAGTTACAATTCGACCTGTATCTCGATGCCATTAAGGCCACTCCACATGGAAAGTATTTACATGTGGGCGGTGATGAAGTTGAGACAACAGGACGAGGCAGTGGAAAATCCAAACTTGAACTCAATCTTATCTGGCTGAACAAGGTCACGAAATTTGCTGAGGAGCAAGGGCGTATTCCCATCTTCTGGGATGACATGCCTCTGAAACACGCGGGAGTTTATGGTCCCATGTTCAACAGGGAAATAAACCCCGAAGAAGTGGATGCTATCTGGGCTGAGAATGAAGGGAAGCTGACAGAGTTTATCGATCAGTTTCCAAAAAATGTCATTTACATGCGATGGAATTACAGCTCGCCCGAGACTTATGGTAATCTGAAGACCATGGACTGGTTTAGCGAAAACGGTTTCCGCGTTATGGGTGCGACAGCCGGTCAGACCCGATGGAATTTGATGCCGCAAAAGGAGAGCAATTATGATGCTATTCGATCTTTTGCTTTGAGCTCTGCGGAAAAGAATTTCGGCGGATTGCTTCTAACCCTGTGGGATGATGATTCCCCACATTTCGAGTTGTACAAACGTGGCATCGCTACTTTTGCTGAGTACACGTGGGCTGGAGACAAGCGTAACAAAGCCGACTTCAAAGAGGCCTATCGACATCGTGCATTTGGCTACGAAGTGGCTGACTCTAGCTTCGCCTTTGTCGATGACTTGGAAGGGCCAGTGGGACTATGGAAAAATGTATTGCTAAAAGAAGGTCAGGATCGAAATCGAATTGCAAGCAGCGATGATCCCTCGACAAATGCCCTAATCGAACTTCCTGATTTCGATAAACCAGGAATTTGGTCCGAGCAGCATTCCAAGAAACTGAATAAGGTCAGGGAAATGATTGAAGTACTTGATCGAGTAGATGCTGCCCTCGATCAGATAGCATCGGAGACTAACAAAAATGCTTATCGTCTTGAGGTTTATGGAGAGGTCTCCAATCTGACTAGACAGACTTTCGACTTTTTATTGGCCTTGGAGAATTTCGATAAAGCAGCATCCCCCGACGAGCGTTCAGATGCTCAAGACAAACTACAATCCTTGAGAGCTGACTTCAACGCAACACGATCCCAATTTGAAAAAGTCTACGCGCAGACTCGCAAGTTGGATAAGCCGGCAGGATACATCTTAGATCAGGACCACCATTCACATCTCGCCAATCAGAGTAGGAATATGGATTGGCAGTTCACGCCAGAGATGATGTTTCTCGACAAGCTCGGGGAGAGCCTCGAAAAGAACTTCCCAGGTTAAGTTGAAATCGTTTTGGAGTCGAATTCGAATAGATGACTAAGCAAAAGAACGGTATTTCGACCGATCTCAATGTTTCATCTGGAAAATCGAAGCATGGCCGTGGACGACTCGTATTAATTTGGAGACCCCGGCGTGGCCAGTCGAGCTAGCACAAGCGTCCTAAAAGGCCATAAATAATTTGAAAAGGTCAACAACAGCCTATGTTGATTGTTACCTAAGGCCTAAATCTAGTGGCCATACCAAGGAAGAGTTTGTCATTGAAACCAAAAACATGAGGGCGTAATAATGAGCGAAAACAATTCGAGAAAAATCAAAAGAACAGTTATTGGATTAGCCGCGATCTACGTCATGACTTTTTTGAGCGGCTTTTTGCAGGACACACCGTTCAATTTTTTCAACTACATTTTTTTTACTCTCCTTTTCATAGGAGGGATTGTATTGATGAGTGTGACTGTCAAATCGGAGGCCAGGGGAATGGCACGGTGGATTGTGTTTATTACAGGAATCTCCTCAATACTGCTGGGTACTTTATATGTCGCTTATGAGTGGTTTAGGCTGCAAGGTGATAGCCCTCTTTCAGGCTCCCTTGAGGGATACCTCTATTTGATAACTCTATTATTTTGGATCGGAGTAATAGCAAGTCTGGTTTTGATGAGGAGAAAAGGTAGTTTCGATTCTTGATAATCTTGAAAGAATGAACTGTCAGTGCCTTGATCGCCAAGCCTCACTCTGCTACTGAATGAGCCGGTCGTAGACCGAGGCATTTGCGGCATTTACTTCGATAAGGATTCCATAAGCCTGACTTTCAACATTGGAGTTCTCAAATACCGAAACAAGCTCCTGGTTTTTTGTATCGAAGAAAACGTCCATGATGTATTGTCCCGTGACTTCCTGATAAACTTCTTTAAAAGCCTCTAAAGCCGCGATCCCAGAATTACGAGCACTAACAATGTCAGCCAAATAGTGATCGAGACAGCCAAAGAAATAATCATAGTAAGCCATCCGAATCCGCTCATTGGTGTTGTCCAATAGTTGCTCGATTAGGGTCGGCCTGCCTTTCTCGTCGAGTGTATTCCAACCAAATCCGCCCGTAGTCTGGGCTAAGTCAGAGACACGTCTGGCGATTTCAAAATACTCGGATCCACCAAGCGGACTGAAAGAATCGTAGTCGTATCCGAGCATCAGATAGCCATAGAAATCCAAAACAGAAGTGAATCCGTTGAAGGTGTTCAGGTCCTGAATAAAAGTCTGATTTGGCTCATAAATGAATTGCCACTGAGCATCTTGTAGCGCCAACAAGGTCGTCTCGCTGCCAGTCCCAAAAATGGGCCGTGAAGAGGATAGATTGAATTGGGCTCGAAAGGTGTCCGCCCCTTCTCGCGAACCTTCGAGAAATGAGATATCGATTTGACACTTGATCTTCTCCCACTCGCGATAGGAGTCGTCCGTCCAACTTCTACGATTGAAGTATTCCTCAACGAGCGTCTCCAACCGCTTCAGATGGCTAAACTCGGAGTCCTGTAAGGAAGCCGTGTTGACCTGCACGGTGCAATTGAATTCTTGAGCACTCGCCGTGCTTACAGATAGTCCTATTAATAGGAATACGAACAGGAGTCGATATAAATTGATGTGTCCCATGTGCTTTCTAAAACCTAGGCAATTCGGTTCGGTTTCGATTCTCTCTGCTTTGACGGCAGCCTTGCGAGAGAGCGATGCTCAAGTTATGTGACTATTCCTTTTGTGTCTTTATGGAGTGGACCAAAAGACTATAACTTTGAAAGGACTGATTTTATTCTGCGCTCTGCTATTCTTTTTCAAATCGACGAATCTGTGTGGCCAGAACCAGTTTGGAATCGATCTTGACGTCCTTTTTGAAGATCTCCTTTCAAGCTCCGATCTAAATGACCAGGGCGACCTAGAGTTAGTTAAAGAGGATCTCTACCAATTTTTGGGAAATCCTATCGATCTAAATAAATGCGAGGCAGAGGACTTATTGGTGATTCCATTTTTCGATCACGCTTTGGCCCATTCTGTATGTTCTACAGTTAAGTCCAAATCAGCAAGCAATCATGCTGAATTAGAGCATCTTTTCAATGACGAGTTGGAATACAGCTACTTCAAACTATTCTCGTCTTTTAATAACCGGCTGGGCTTCCTTCCAGAGAAGTTCGAGGTGACGAGCCAGTTGGGGACTGACCTTCAAGAACGAAAGGGGTATCGCTTAAACAAATTCGCAGGTAGTCCACTCTATTCCAAAATCAGGATAAATGCCTCGACACAGATCGGGACGAGATATTCGATTCTGTCCGAAAATGACGCAGGAGAGGCCTTCAACCTTTCATCGAATCGGCTAGGATTCGATTACCTATCTGCTAGTATCAGCCACCCTTTGGGGCAAAGAACTCACTTGATTGCTGGCGATTTTCGGATACGAATGGGCTCCGGTATTTCAATGGGGGGAAGCAACTTTAGCAATCTGGTCAAGCCTATCAGGATTGGAAGGTCGATATTTTCCGCCAAGCAATTTACTTCGAGTGACGAGAACAAAGCGATGCGAGGCCTTCTTCTAACACAGCAATTTGGACCAATGCAAATCCTTGGAGCAGTGAGTCGGCGAAGAATAGATGCGACTCTAAAACTTGACCCATTCGGCGCAGTAGTCATCACAAGTTTTGGCAAGTCAGGATATCACCGAACAGAGGGAGAACTTGCAAGGAAAAGCACTGTGCTCTGGACCAATGGATTGATCGGTGCTTCACTCAAATGGTGGAGGTCGAATCGATTTATCGCATTTGGATTCTTACATCTTAAGGGTGGATGGTCGGCCAAATTTGCAAGCTCGCAAAGAGAGGACCTCAAGGCGATTCCTGAGTTCACCGAGTATCTCATAAATTCCGTGTCCAGCATGGGTCAATGGCGTTGGCTTTCGTTCCAAGCCGATATCGCCAGATCGAAGACAGGACTCTTAGCGAGCAATGTAGGTGTCAAAATGTCTACTAAACTTACTAAGACAAGTCTTCAGTATCGGGACTATGATCCAGGATTCTTTAGTCCATTCGCAGCAAGTCACGATCGGCATGGGCTCGATTCAAACAACGAAAAGGGTTATCGCGCCTCCCTCAGTCTCCGACTTCCATTTCGTCTAAAAGCGGAAGGAGGTCTAGATCACTACCAGACCTATGCTCCTATATATTCAAGCAAGGCAGCAGTAATCGGCAGTCGAAGGGCGTTAAGTTTGACGAAGGAATTCAAAAATGGAATTGGTTTTCGGGTAAGATCACAAGGAAGAGAGCTCTCTGAAATTGGCGAGCTTTACATCAACAGCTATTCTAGTAGCGACCTGCAGCTCAAACTCAAAGCAGGTGAACACCTGCATTTCAAGACTCTTTTTTCGATCAGCAAGCATCGCAAGAAGGATGAGCCAGACGCGGAAGGAGAAAACTCGAAAGGACGTGCATTGAGTTTGGATTTGGACTGGAGAAGCGGGTCGACTCGTCTACAATTCGGCGGCAAATATTTTAATACCGATGACTACAATGCCAGGATTTATCACTATGAGACGAGTGTGACTGATCACTTTTATATACCCGCACTGTCCGGAAGAGGAAGTCGCTACTCATTCCTTCTGTCTAAAAACCTTAGCGAGAAAGTGGGACTACAGTTCAAATGGGCGATGTGGCTTTACAAAGACCGAAACACGATATCGTCTGGTAATCAAGAGGTCTCAGGTAATAAACTCTCACAGATTAGGCTTCTAATTTCTTGGAAAATCTAGGTGGCCTAAATTGATGTTTACCATATTCTAACCACAAGCAAAAGTACTGAATCCAAATCTGATCGCCTACGTAATCTAGTTCATCTACTTGATTCAACGAATACGATCGCGGATTTGAGCACAACTTAGAGGATGAAAATAGGAGAACAGGCACCAGATCTTTCATTCTCTGACCATGAGGGAATTCAATTACGTCTGCGCGATCTATTCTCTGAGGGCTGTGTAGTTGTTTTTTTCTACCCTCGAGACAACACCGTGGTCTGCACAAAAGAAGCTTGCTCGTTCAGAGACAGCTATGATGACTTTCTTGAACTGGGCGCCAGCGTAGTCGGAATTAGCCCCGATTCTGATGAAAGTCACTCTAGATTTGCCTCAAAACACAATCTTCCCTTCCACCTCGTATCAGACGAGGACGGACAGATTAGAAAGGCATTTGGAGTAAGCAGTTTTCTTGGCATTTTGCCCAAGCGAATGACCTTTGTTATAGACACAAAGGGGGCTATTAGAAACATTGTTAGGGACAAATACAACGCATCTAGTCACATCGATCAGTCTCTCGACTTGGTCAGGAAAATTCAAAATCAAGACTCTAATGGCAACTAAATATTCAGAACTTACTGATGCCCAAGCTGAATTTATTAGCAAGCAGCACATCTATTTCGTGGGGACTGCCCCTCAAGAAGGTCATGTCAACGTATCCCCGAAAGGAATGGACAGTTTTCGGGTCTTGGACCGAAAAAGGGTTATGTGGCTGAATCTGACGGGGAGTGGAAATGAGACAGCCGCCCATGTTTTAGAAAATAAAAGGATGACAATCATGTTCTGTTCTTTCGATAGGCAGCCCTTGATCCTAAGACTTTATGGTACAGCGAGAGCTATCTACGAACGAGACAGCGAGTGGTCCGAACTGATCAAAGAATTTCCAAGCTATACCGGTGCCAGGCAGATCTTTGTTTGCGAGCTAGAAATGACACAAGACTCCTGTGGCTACGCCGTTCCCTTTTACGAACTCAAGAAGGAGCGTCAAACTCTCACAAAGTGGGCTGATGGCAAGGGAATGGATGGTATGCCAGACTATTGGAAGGAGAAGAACACTCACAGCATCGATGGTCTTGAAACCGGAATATTTGGTGATTCTAGCTGAACCAAAAGACCGAGTCGGCGATTCTTTAGCGCCAATTGCCACTCCAAGCCTTAATATTCGGAGATCAATATTCGTCTGAAGTTTCCCAAAACCAAATTGTTCGAGAACGGCTATTAGATTCTGCTCAAAACCGCGATTTGACCAGCGTGGTACAAAAGGTGCTGAACGATTCCATGCAGCAATACGTAGGTCGGATAACCAACTTCAGCGACCTTTAGCTCAAGATCCCCATCGCTTAGTTCAGCCAAACGCTCAAGAAATCGCTTATGATTATCTGCTAACTTCAATTTTGCTGATTCCCAGGCCTCCTCACTTTGAGTTTCTGGATCAGGAAAATCGTCAGACCTAGGTGGATCATAGGGTGTCCCATCCAGACGCTTAATAGCGACATCATACCAGGTAGACAAGTGCATGACTAATCTCCAGATCGAGTTGCCCCCTGGATAAGGAATGCGAAATACCTTCTCTATTTGCACCGAATTTATACTGTCTTCGAGATTTGTGCCATGCCAAGAATCACCGTTATAGGCTCTTTTGGTTTGACCGATGATGCGGTTGATTTCAGATCTGTCTTTCATTCACTCGGGGTGATAGTTTGATCAGTTTTGATTGGACACTTGCTTAGAAGGCTATTCGTATTTCTTGCCTTCCAGATCAATCCAGCCGCCCGGATGGCGTCCATTTGGATCATGATGAGTCCAGTGAACAACTCCTCCCTTCTCATTCCACTCATACTCACCTTGGAAGGAAATTAAATCTCCCTGTTTAAGCGGCACCTTTGGGGCAATATCGATATTGTGCGCTATCAAAACAGTTGTGCCTTCCCCAATATCGAGGATGAATCTTTGGTGGTGCGATCCTTCTAGGTCATCGGCAAGCAGACTGCTTACTCTACCATTTGCGCTCACCAATACATCCGATCTTCTGGACGTAAAGGCCTCGACGATCGACTCGCGCCCTTCAACGAATTCCGCCTGATCCTTTTGTGTTGGAGAATCAACTGAATAAGAGCTCAAGTTATAGCGATCAACTAGCCACAAGACTACAGCAACACATGCCAAAGCAATGAGTCTTTTTGATTGTCTATTCAACTTCATTTTGGCGGGACATTATTTAAGGTTCACATCTGCCAACTCCTCCAAACACGAAACTCGAAACTCATCTAAAAATGCTGATATCCTTCCGAATCGATATTCATCATCTCACCATTCGCGACCTCAAGTCGTACCCCTTCTTGGACAACGCAATCTCCAATGTGACGAATATCCAGCTCAGACTCGGCAAGTTTGAGCCAGTCTTCATCTGTCACGGTGAAGAGCAATTCGTAGTCCTCCCCTCCAAATAGGGCAAAAGTTTCGGAATCCTCATTCATCTGGGTCGCAACTTGTAGCGTCTCTACGTGAATCGGGATATCGACTGAGCTTATCTCAAATCCACATCCACTCGCTGTACTAAGGTGATTCAACTCAGAGGCCAATCCGTCAGAAATATCAATCATCGAAGTCGGGACAATCTCAAGATCTGAAAGGGTTTTAAATACGTCGTATCTAGCCGCAGGCATGAGTTGTCGGCGAACGACCTCGTCAAATTCTCCCAAGCCCGGGTCGAAATCACTGTCCTCTTGCTCAAATTCCTCCTTCTTCTGCAGAAGAAGCTTTAGTCCCGCAAAGGCGCCTCCAAGCTCTCCGCTTACGCAGATTCGATCACCAGGCTTAGCACCGGAGCGATACACTATCTCTTCTTTCATGCCTTCACCGACTAAAGACACGTTGATGACTAGTCTATCAGAGCCGGATGTATCTCCACCCACTATGGACATGTCATAAATATCTGCGGCCTCCTGCATTCCTCGGTAGAGATCTTCAATCATCTCGACCGAGATGTTCGACGGAAGACCCAAGGAAACAATAGCATATTTTGGCTTGGCGTTCATTGCGACGATGTCGCTCACGTTTACACTTATCGATTTGAAACCGAGATATCGATAAGGCATGAATGTTCGATCGAAATGGACACGCTCGACAAGCATATCAGCCGTTATCACATTTACTTTCCCTTCGCCGATTTCGTAAACGGCGGCATCATCACCCAGTCCCTTGAGAAGAGATTTGTCTTTCTTTTTCCCAACAATCGATTCTATGCGACTGATCAGACCAAACTCGCCGAGCTCGGAGACAGGTGTGAAAGCGGAATTGCCATTTGATTCTTGAGCCATGGAGATCGAGTAAGCGGTAAAAGTTTAGGGTATGGCCAGGCTCCCCTGAATCACGGGCCTGTTTGCTCCTGTTGCAGACATACAGTTTGTGGCTTGGCCATTCAAAAACTCATGCGCAAATAGGGCAAAACAGAGAGATTCGCGGGCATCGGGATTCAGCCCGAGCTTAGCGCTTGATACGACCTCCAAGCTGGGTAAAAGCTCCTTCATCCGCCTCATTAGATAATTATTGTGCACGCCACCACCGGCCACAAGCAATTGATCGAAACTATCCAATTCCCCGACAAACTTAGTCACATTATGTGCGATAGATCTCGCTACAAACTCAGTAACTGACCTTATTTGATCTTGAGGACTGCGTGTAGCAAAATCTTGCTCCGCTAAAAGCCGGCGAATGAAATTATCTCCATAGTCTTTTCGGCCAGTCGACTTTGGTGGTTTCGAGCTAACATATCCATCATCCAGACACTGCTCAACAAAACTTTCGATTTCCACTCCAGACTCTGCTATCATCCCATCTTCATCAAAGCGCTTTCCAAAGTGATGCTCCATCAAGAGATCAATTGGCATATTGCCCGGGCCGGTATCAAAAGCGATAATCTCATGGACGCCTGCGCCCTTTTGCATTATGGTCAGATTTGAAATTCCTCCGACATTTAGAACAAGTCGACCAGCCTCGTCCGACGAAAAAAGAACATGATCTAGGTAATTTACTAAAGGAGCACCCTGCCCTCCAACTGCCATATCAGCCATTCGAAAATTGCCGACCACTGGAATGTCTATCAGGTTTGCCAATGTGGAATGATCACCTAATTGAAAGGTCGATCGGGTTTGGCTCCCAGCCAATTGTTGCCCATTGGGGAGATGATGAATTGTTTGACCATGACTCCCAATCAGGTCGATTTCAATGCCAATATCGTCCCGAATTGATCTAATGACATCAGAATACTCTCTTGCCAGACGTACATTTAGTTGACTAATCGTAGCGACATCTGATTTCTCAACCTGTGACTGAGACAAAAGGACTTCCCGCAACTCGTCCGAATAAGGCTTCGAATCAAAGGCGAGTATTTCCATCTCGCAGGTACTTCCACTCCCCGAAATCCTAGCGACACAAATATCGACCCCATCCAGAGAGGTACCGGACATCAGTCCCGCAACAACCCTTGTTTCTTTTTCAAGTAGATCGAGAAGCTTCACAAGGCACGGATTGAAAGGTGTAAGCTATTCATCCAATTCGGCGGCCATGACGCGCAATTCCTTTGCCCTTTCTTTGAATGCCCCTTCGCGCTCTGGATTCTGTTCAGCCAATAGTTTGTAGACTCTTGAGGCTTCCAAATATTTTTTCTGAGAAATGTAAATTCTAGCAAGTGTCTCAGAAACGACTTCGTCTTGAGCTAGAAGGTCTTCAGAAAGACTAGACGAATTGTCCAATTTTATAGTATTCGACTCAAGTTTGGGAGGAGGCAGTTCCCGAAGTTCTTTAATTGGATCTAGGAACTGTATCGGAGACGGATCCTCTTCAATCACCTCGGCCATCTTCACATCGTCCTTCTCAGATCGCAGATCTGGATCTTCTTCTTTTGTGGCCTCAGATTCTGACGCTCCAGTCACATCACTAGACAATTCGTTCTTTTTCGTCTGAGATTGATGTCTAACCTGAGTGGGCTCATCACGAACAGATTCGAGATCAGCGATAAGCTGATCTAGTTCTGATGTCTTTAAGGAAAGACCAGGTGCAGGGATCGAGATCGGACCTTGATCTTCGTCTTCATTAGATATAGAATCTTCTTCCAAGAGATAGGGAGGATCAGCACCGACGCTCATCCCTACATCAGCCTGGCTGCTCTCGAAAAACTCTTCAACTAATTTTTCTAGAGGCGGATCTTCTTTCACCATATCCATGATGTTCAGAGGAGCTTCTGCCGTCGGTGACTCGGCAGCCAACTCAGAATCATTAATCTCCGCATCTTTCATACCTACTGGTGATTCATCATCTAAAAAGCTAAAAGGGCTAGTATCATCAATAGGACGTGCAAAATTGGGTTTATATTTATCGTGATTGTCCTCCTCATGAGCTGGCTCCGCGCTTTCAATGTTTTGATCGAATCCGCTATTACCTTCGTCCCAGTTGAGGATTTCCCCAGCTACCTGCTCAAGATTTATCGACAAAAATTCGCCACCGAGTAAATCTTCTGCTTCAAGATCCTCCGATTTATTGGATGATCGGATCCCAAAATCCATTGGCGCCAATACGTCGTCTTTCTCCCACTTCAAGGGATCCGATTCATCCTCAATGGGGATGTTTTGAAACTCGCCACCGAGCAGATCTTCAGCTGAAAGAGAATTGTCAATGTGTATGCCCGAAGGTGTGCTCGTCACAACGGCTACATCGGGGCTTGAAAGCGGTGGAACGACAAGGGTATCTGCAGCGAGTATTTCGATTTCCTCTCTCACTATTTCATCTGGGGGCGAATGAAGAAACTCTGAACCAAGGTCATTTTCGTCGCTCGGATCTAGTACCAAGGATTGATCGACTGGCTCAAGGAGGATAGGTACTTCCTCCATTTTGCTTTCTACATCCACAAAAGTGTCATCGACAAGATGATCATCAAAACTCGTCACTATTTCCGCTTCTTCGACGTCACTGACCAGAAGCTCTGAAGTAGGGGAGTCATCAACTTCGAGCATAAATAGCTTCGATCCAACATCTTCCAGAATTGTTGCATTGACTTCTTCTACACTGGAGTCAACACTAGATTCAGTCCCTAGTGGCCTTTCGTAAGATCCTATTTCATCATCTGCGGTCAACAATACAGATCCTGGTTGATCTATGATCACGGGCTCAGGCTCCTGAACCTCCGTTTTGACATCACGGACTGCAGTTTCATCTAGGTGCAGATCTCTGTTCTCTACTTTCTCGACATCCTGCACCTTTTTTACTCCTTCAAGCTCTCTTCCTTCACCTGTAACAACAGAGCGAAATTCAACGCCTTCAAACTCGCCTAATTGCCTCGTATCACTAAGCGGAGGAGAATCAATATTGTCAGCGACAACTCCTCCAACGGCCATAGCCGTATCTTCTCTGATAATAATAGGTCTTTTGCTCGGCGGAAGAGGTCTTCGGCTGCGAGCATGAGGAAGTGCCACGGGTTGATTTCGATTCACCCCCTTTGAGATTACTCTACTTTTTGGTACAAGATTTTGCGCCGATCTCCAAGTGACCAATGCACCCTGTCTATTACCCGATGCTTCATAAGCTCTTGCCAACATCACAAAAGGCGTGACATAAATGGGCACATTCCTAGTGATCTCTGTCAGAAGGGATATGGCTGTCGGCAAATTGCCGTCATCGATAAGACGTGAAACTACATGCAGATTGAACATCGGCGTAGATAGAGGAGCACTATAAACTACTCCACCATTTCAGATCCATGGTCGGAGCTCATTGGATAATAACGAAATAGTTCACTGCAAAGCTAGTGCGAACCGCCAACTACTGTCAATCCTGACGGAGTATTCATAGAGGCTTTTCGGGCATCCCAAGCTTGCAGCAAGGAGTATCCACTAATCATTCCAAAGCCTAAAGCAAAAAGTGCTTGAAAAGGTACAGCAAGCCACTCTGATACCACGATCGCAAGAATCAACCCCAAAATCGAATAAATCGTCATCAGGACCTCAATCCAGACGATGGGTGGAACCGAATAGCGGATATAATTGCTAGCCCAGACCCTTTGGCTCGACCCGGATTCTAGACTGAGCTTAGGTGTTCTAACAAATGGAGTTTTTACTCTAAATAGAGCCTCAACAATGGCCCAGGTATTGCTCAGAGATAAGCCCATACTTCCAGCCATAAAAAGAGGGAATACTGACATCTTTTTAAGCCAGTTTGGATACAATTGTCGCTGAGCAAATAGCTGCTCAAGCAGGACTCCGGCAAAGGCGATAAGCCCAACCCCCATTACGGCGAAATAAAGATCCGATGGCCCTGTCCCGAGATTCTTGAATAGCAGCAAAGGAGCATGTAGTGCGGCTACCAAAATCACAAAAGGAAAGACGATGTGATTAGTCAAATGAAGTGTTCCTTCAAATTTGATCTTTAATTTCTCCTTCGAAGACCATAAACTCTTCAGTAGCTTGATCGATGTTTCAGCCGCCCCTTTAGTCCATCGAAATTGCTGTGCCCTAAATGAATTGATTTCGTCAGGAATCTCCGCAGGTACTTCCAACTCTGGCACCATCCTAAACTTCCAGCCCTTAAGTTGGGACCGATAACTCAGATCGAGGTCCTCTGTCAAGGTATCTCCTTCCCAGCCGCCAGCATCGGCAATACAGCTAGCCCTCCAGACACCAGCTGTTCCATTGAAGTTCATGAAACAACCAATCCTGTTTCTAACAAGTTGCTCGATCCCAAAATGTGCATCGAGACTCGCCGCCTGAATCTTCGTTAACAAAGATGAATCGCCATTGATATGGCCCCATCGAGCCTGGACCATCCCAATTTTCGGACTATCGAAATAAGGAATGATCTTCATCAAATAATTTTCGGGGGGTACAAAGTCAGCATCAAAAATGGCGATGAACTCTCCTTTCGCTTCCTGAAGTCCATTTTGCAACGCGCCCGCTTTGTATCCAGTTCTGTCCGTCCGATGGACATGCGAGATATCGAGACCTTTTGATCTCCATTCTTGGACTTTTTCTGCAATTATATCGATCGTTTCGTCTGTCGAGTCATCCAATACCTGAATTTCAAAACGATCTCTTGGATACTCAATCTTGGCAACATTGTCGATCAATCGTTCGACTACATACTTCTCATTAAAAACCGGAAGCTGAATAGTGACCGGCGGAAGGCTAGACCAGTCGCCCTGAAAACTTGGGATGATTTCATCAGGAACGGGTCCCTCAAGTAGCCGATCGGACTGGACAAATCTGATCGAGAGATACAGTAAATTTGCTCCATAGAGTATTAGAACAAACATGGCTATCGCATATAGCGTGGAAATAATCACTTTTTACCAGTCAGATGTTGCGGCGGTGAATATATCTCCAGCCAGTGTTTCTATTGCTTCAGCGATTGCCAAATCCTCTCCATCGAGTCCATCCTCTACCGGATCGTAGGTGGCGGAGCTCGAGAAAGATCGATTGAGCGTTTCAGAGTCGTTTGTCTGGTCCAGATATACGATCTGGACTTGAAGGCTTACTCTGCTAAGTGCCGCAGATTCATCTCCTGTTACCGATGTTGGTTCGTTTCGATAGCGCTGGATATTTCCAAGCAGAAGTAGGTCGGCCGATTCTTCATCGCTGGCCAAGACTAGTCGGGTTCGCTGCACAAATTGATCCAAAAGCTGGTCGGTGAGGTCTTCCGCCAAACTCGGCTGCCCGGATCTGGTCTGATCTTCTAGCAGGGGAATACTGATGGACGTGACGTGTGCCGGAATGGACGCTCCGGAGAAAGTATAGATACCACATGAGCTGAGAACTGCAGCAATCAGCATGATAGCTAGAACCGCGATTGCATCCGTTTTTCGCCTTTCGTTTCTCGTTCTTACATTATTTCTTTTTCTCGTCCTCGTCACAAAGGAGGAAAAAGTTTTCTCGTCAATCCTCAACGAGTAACTAGAAACGAGTGACTTTTTGTTCTGGGTCATTTTCCCTCGGCTACGACATCTTCTTCTTCGACTCCTTCGTACTCATTAAGCTTCCGATACAAAGTCCGTTCGCTTATCCCCAAGGCTTGCGCCGTCTTCCTTCGATTGCCATTGAATCTCTCAAGGCTGTTCAGGATCAATTCTCTCTCTGACTCCTCGAGAGTTTGAAATACTTCGGGCTCTTCACCGTTCTCATTCGCCTCATCCTCGATCTCAAAAGGGGCCTCTTCGAGAATCCAGGTATCATCAGATGATACGCGTGAAGGCGGCAATGATGGCAAATGTCGATTGGTCACATAACTGGCTTGATCGCTTATCGGACCTCGTCCTTGATCACCAATACTTCCACGTCCCGACGTGATCAAATCTTTTAATTCTTTGAGCTCCAGCCTGATATCTAGGAGCATTCTGTAAAGCAATTCTCGCTCCCGATCACGGGATTCACCACCTCCACTTACTACGAGTCCTGGCGAACCGCCCGCTGTTACTCCTCTTAGAAATCCAGTAATTTGATCTTCGCGTATCGATTGTCCCGGGACTAAAATGCTGGCTTGTTCGGCGACATTTCGAAGCTCTCGAACATTTCCCGGCCATCGATATCGTTTGAGCAAATCCAATGCACCTTGCTCGAGCCTCTTGATGGGAGCGTTGTATTTCGAGGACAATTGATATAGGAAGGACTCAAAAACGGGAATGACATCTTCCTGTCTTTCTCTTAGTGGAGGAATCAATATTTGGACTGTGCTCAGTCTGTAATAAAGGTCCTCTCGAAATCGGCCCTCTTGAACTTCTCGACCTAGATCTTTATTGGTCGCTGCAATAACCCTGACATCTGCTCTCTGTTCAATGCTTGAACCGACTCTATTAAAGCTCCCATTCTCTAATACTCGCAATAATCTGACCTGTGCTTGCAATGGCATTTCTCCGATTTCATCGAGAAAAATGGTCCCCTTATCTGCGCGTTCAAAGTATCCAACTCTTTTCTCGACAGATCCAGTGTAAGAGCCTTTGTCCGAGCCAAACAGCTCCGATTCAATCAATCCCTCAGGTATGGCGCCGCAATTGACGACGACAAGATCTTTATGTTTGCGATTGCTGATCGAGTGAAGCGTGGTCGCAAAAAGTTCTTTACCGACGCCGCTTTCTCCGGTGAATAAAACGGTGATATCGGTCCGAGCTACTTGACGAATCCGATCGATGACCTGCATCAAACCGCGCGAACTTCCAACAATTCCGAATCTATTCTGTATAGCTTCTCGATCCATTAGGCCTCTCCTCTTACTGATTCAGACAGATCTGCCTCTTCGGAAAGAGTGGTCTTCTTCAGGCCGGTGCCCAGCAAAGTCGCAGATGTGCATTCATCGATTCGGACGTGCACATAGTCCCCAAGTTTGAAATCCTCCTTATCGAAAATTACTTTCTTATTTGAGTCAGAACGACCAACCCATCGATCCTCACTTTTCTTGCTTCGCCCCTCGATTAATACAGTCTGAGTCGATCCAATATCAAGTTTATTGCCGGTCAGAGAAATTCCGAGTTGTTGGTCGATAATCTCTGCCAATCTGCGGCTCTTGGTTTCCTCAGAAACGTCGTCCTCAAACTTCCTTTGAGCGAATGTCCCAGGTCGCTCGGAGTATTTGAACATGTAGGCGTGATCATATTTGACCTCGCGCATAAGAGAAATCGTGGCTTGATGCTCTTCCTCTGTTTCGCCACAGAAACCCGTGATGATATCTGTCGACAAGGACACGCCTGGACAAATCTCACGAGCCGTCTCAATCAACTTGAGATACTGATCTCGGCTATACGTCCTTCGCATTCTTTTCAACATCTCGGTATCGCCATGCTGGACAGGAAGATGTATGTAGTTGCAAACATTGTGCTGCTCGGCATGGAGATGCAAAAGATCGTTTGAGCAGTCTTTGGGATGACTGGTCGAATAGCGAATTCTTAGCTCTGGAGATAGCCGACTAATTTGATAGAGTAACTCTACGAAACTCACCACCGATCCATTTTCATATCGATAGGAATTCACGTTCTGCCCGAGAACCGTAATCTCCTTGTATCCCTTTTCGACAAGGACTTTGCATTCATCAAGAATGGAAGTCATAGGTCGGCTTCTTTCCCGACCTCTCGTGAAGGGCACGACACAAAAAGCACACATGTTATCGCATCCCCGCATGATGGAGACAAAGGCATTGATGCCGTTGGTATCGTATCTGACTGGTGCGATGTCCGCGTAAGTCTCCTCCTTCGAAAGCTGAACATTGATGGCCGATTGGCCACTCTCCTCAACTGCCCCGATTAATCGTGGAAGATCTCTGTAGGCATCCGGTCCAACAACAATATCCACGAGCTGCTCTTCAACAAGGAGCTTGTCCCTGAGACGTTCAGCCATACAACCTAGAACGCCAATTTGGAGCTGCTTCTCGCGCTGCTTTCTTTTCTTGAAATTGGTGAGACGTCGTCTGACCTTTTGCTCCGCGTTCTCGCGTATAGCGCAGGTGTTTAGCAGGACGACATCGGCTTTAAGTGGGTCGTTTGTAAATCCAAAGCCCTCATTCTTGAGAACAGAGGCTACAACTTCCGAGTCGGCCACATTCATCTGGCAGCCGTAGGTCTCCAAATACACCGTCCTTTGCCCTGATGACTGGCTTTCATCCACCAATTTGACCCGGTCTAGGTCGTCTTCTCCAAGGATTTCGAGTTTTTCTACGAGCATGTCAGAATTTACATGAAAAGGCTAATAATCGGCCGTTTCTACGCCATTCTGACAGAGGGGATTCCCAAATATCGATAATCCGATGGTCCGATTATCCGATTTAGCTCAGGACGGCCTTCACCACCTCCCCATGGACATCCGTAAGACGATGTCGACGTCCTTGAAACTTGAAGGTCAACTGCTCATGATCGATTCCAAGCAGGTGCATTAATGTTGCATGGAAGTCATGGACGTGCACGGGATTTTCCTCAATATTATATCCAAAGTCATCCGTCCGACCATAGGAAAAGCCCTTCTTCACGCCGGCTCCGGCCATCCACAAGGAAAAGCATTTTGGGTGGTGATCCCGACCATAACTTTCCGCTGAAATCGCTCCCTGGGAATAATTGGTCCTTCCAAATTCGCCGCCCCAAATAACGAGTGTATCATCAAGCATTCCACGCTGCTTCAAATCTGTGATCAAGGCAGCAGAGGCCTGATCTGTATCCTTGCATTGGCTCGTGATCCCACTAGGCAAATTCTCATGGTGATCCCAGCCCCGGTGATAGAGCTGGATAAACTTGACACCTTTCTCAGCGAGCCGTCTCGCCAAAAGGCAGTTGGCTGCGTAGGTGCCGGGTGTCCTCGCGTCTTCTCCATAGAGATCGTAAATGTGATCTGGCTCCTCAGACAGATCCGTGACTTCAGGCACTGAGCTCTGCATTCGAAAGGCCATTTCATACTGTGCGATTCGGGCCTCGATCTCGGGGTCTCTGAAAGTCTCATATTGAGCCTCCTGCATTTCCTTGAGAATATCCAGTTGAGCCCTTCGATCATACATATTGACTCCATCCGGTGTCTCCAAATACAAGACGGCGTCTTTACCAGCTCTAAACTGAATCCCTTGATGTTCTGCTGGAAGAAATCCGTTGCCCCAAAGCTTAGAGTAGAGCGGCTGCCCTCCCCTGTCCTTTGTAATCAAGACGATGAAGGATGGCAGATTTTCATTGTCACTGCCAAGGCCATAATCGAGCCAGGACCCGATGGCCGGTCGGCCGGGAAACTGCGATCCAGTTTGCATGAAAGTCGCAGCGGGATCGTGGTTTATGGCCTCCGTGTACATCGACTTAATAAAGCAAAGCTCATCCGCGATTTTAGCTTGATGAGGAATTAGATCGCTCATCCAAGCGCCCGACTTACCATATTGCTTGAAGCCAAAATTCGATCCAACCAGAGGAAAAGAAGTCTGCCCACCGGTCATTCCGGTAAGCCTTTGACCTTGCCTCACGGAATCGGGTAATTCTTCTCCTGTCATCTTGTTCAGAAGCGGCTTGGGATCAAAAAGCTCCATTTGAGAAGGAGCACCGCTTTGAAAAAGATAGATTACTCGCTTTGCCTTGGCTGCAAAGTGTGGCTTGCCTAAGACTCCCTTCCTGAGATCATCGCCTGAGTTTGCCAATAAGGGATTGATCAAGGAAGAGAGACCAAGCGCACCAAAACCCATCGCCGACTTCGCTAGGAAGTCGCGCCGGCTGGTCATTTTTTGATAATTATTACAACTCATTCTTCTTGCTAGTAAAACCCATTACTCAAAACCGACTACCCATTACCGTTTGTTAATCGCCTCATCATGATTCATAATAGAACTCGCGACGCCAGCCAAAGCAGCAGTCGTCCTTACGTCTAGATTTGGATCTCGAGTTGCAAACCCTACGGCAAGCAGTCCTCGTGCATCCCTCTTTTTCTCCGAATAGGTCAACATCTCCCTATTGAATTGACGGACCAGTATTTCCGACTCCTTATCGCTAAGTCGCCTGCCAGTGACAAGGCGAAAGGCATACATCAATTGTGACTCGATCGTATCTCCTCCCTCCTTCTGCATGCGCTCTGCCAAAACCCTAGCCGCTTCCACAAATTGAGGATCATTTAGCAGGACCAATGCCTGCATGGGCGTGGTCGTTTTTTCTCTTTTTATGGTCGTAACCGAGCGGTCGGTAGCGTCAAAAGCCAACATCGCCGGATGCGGTGTGGTCCGACGAATATAAGTGTACATACTCCTTCGATAGAGACTGTCGCCCTTCTGTGTCTTCCAAGAATTCCACTTGCCAGTTGAGCTAGCCCAGACACCCTTGGGTTGATAGGGCTTCACGCTTTTCCCACCAACTTGACGAGATAACAATCCACTAGAGGCTAAGGCCAGGTCTCTTATCATTTCCGCGGGCATTCGATTACTCGGTCCTCTAGCCAAGAGTCGGTTCTGCGGATCAATCTCTAAATGCAAATCACTCGCTACCGAGGATTGTCTATAGGTGGCCGACATGACCATCGTCTTCATCAAGCCCTTGACATCCCATCCTGAATCCACAAATTCCAGTGCCAACCAATCAAGAAGCCTAGGGTGACTTGGAAGAGATCCCTGCAAACCAAAATCATGCGGTGTGTCCACCAAACCCCTTCCGAAAATCATCTGCCAATATCGGTTCACCGTTACCCTTGCAGTCAAGGGGTTTTTTGGATCTGTCAACCATTGGGACAATCCAAGGCGATTTTTTGGCAAGTCTTCGTTAAAGGCCAAAATGGCTTCGGGTGTACCTGGCAAGACTTCTTCAAGAGGCTGATCGTAAACACCTCGATCCAATACAAATGTCTTCCGCTTTTCAGCCGACTCCTCCATGATCATCAGCTCAGGAAGGTCATTCAATAAATCGATACGTTGTTTTACGAGGCTTTGTATGACAGCCAAGGCACTCCCATAGCCCTTGTTCAGTCTCTCCAAAGTGTGATTCTTGGATCGTTCGGCATTGACTCTTGAATCAGCCAATGCAGGATCATCTCTGGCAACAATGGAAGCTATTTCATGATCTGTTAGCCGTTCTCTGTAGACCCTGACCTCATCAATTCCACCCTCAAAAACTCCGTTTTCTCCTGTGTAAAAGCGTCCACTTCGACCGACAATAATCGGCTTCGATCCCCAGTCTTTGGACACGTTCCAGCTAGGTTGGATGCTTTTAAATAGCCGATCATAAGGACTGAATCCTTCAAGTCTTTCGCCGTTCAGATAGAGTCTAATTCCCTCGGCCTTTCCAGTCCCATCGTAGGTAAAAAAGACATGTTGCCACTCCGTCGACTCAATAGACTTGTTGGAGGTGAGCTGCGTATAGTTGTGCGGTTCGACACTCGTTAGCTTAAGATTGAGTCTGTTTTCCGGATCGATATACAAACCCCAGCCCCTCCACGCGTCACCCAATGGGCCAGAGTTTCCTATGACGGTTTGATTGACACTGTCCTTCTCCATCTTTATCCAGGCACCGGCTGAGAAAGGTTCATGCACCTCGAGATCTCCAAAGTCACGAAGGAAAACCAAATCTCGCTCATCCACGAATCGCAAGGCCTTCCCGACCTTTCCTTCAATTACTAGTGGCTCTCCGGAGGCCACGGCGATCAAGTTTTCGTCAACAATCTTGTCAACGGGTCTGTTCGCTACGATCCGATGCGGACTAGACCAGGTTCGATTGGCATCCCGGATGGACTCGAAAGGGAAATGGCCGACCGTTTCGGGTCCTCGCACTTTAGCAAAATCTCCTAGCGAAGGATTAGACTCAAAAGTTGTCGAGATCTCCTCTAACTTTGTTCTCGCTTCTTCGATTTCGAAGTCCAGTCGAGCTAGCTCCTCTTCTTGCTCTTCAGTGAGATACAACATCGTCGGCCCCGACGAGAAGCCATCTTTGGGCACCATTTCCGCCTGCATTCCGAGCTCCTTAATATTGTTAAAGAAACCCGTCATCTGATAAAACTCCTTCTGCGATACCGGATCAAACTTATGGTCATGGCAACTCGCACACTCGACGGTCAAGCCAAGAAAAGCTGTCGCCGTCGTGGCGGTACGATCGTTAACATATTTCTGACGGTACTCGTCATTGACCGCGCCGCCCTCTGATGTTGTCACGTGATTCCTCAGAAAGGCGGTTGCTAACCTTTGATCGCGAGAGGCATTGGGAAGAAGATCACCAGCAAGCTGCCAAGTAATGAACTCATCGTAAGGCATATTTTCATCAAAGGCCTTGATGACCCAGTCCCGCCAGGGCCAATTGAATCTAGCGACATCGGAATGCAAGCCTTGCGAATCTGCAAAGCGAGCTACATCTAGCCACTCCATCGCCAATCTTTCCGCATAGGCACTAGTGTCCAGTAGGCGATCGACCTCTTGCCCATAGGCATCCTCGGACTGTGCACTCAAGAAGCGATCAAGATCTTCGACAGATGGCGGAAGCCCGGTCAAATCAAGATGAACTCGCCTGATCATGCGCTCTTTGTCGGCCTCTGGAGACATAGTCAGTTCGGTCGACTGAAGCTTCTTCGCAATAAAATGGTCAATTGGATTCCGAATGGATACTTGAGTCTCGCCTAGATCAGACAAGATCGGATCGACCGGTGGGATGAAAGCCCAATGGTCCTTCCACTCCGCTCCTTCGTCAAGCCATTTGCCAATAATCGCAATCTCCCGCGACGTTAGACTGAGATTAGATTCAGGAGGAGGCATCTGAAATTCTGGGTCGGAAGAAGTGATGCGCCGCCATGCAACGCTCTTCCCATGATTTCCCCTCACAAATGCTCTTCCACCCGACTCTTTCAATCTTTTGAAGGCCTCCGATTCGATGTCTAGCCGAAGCTCGGCTTTACGGGTACCACTGTCAGGGCCATGGCAGGGATAGCATCGGTCGGAAAGGATTGGACGGACATGATCGTTAAAATCGATTCCGTCCGGCAACTGCTCATAGGCCAGCGCGACCTCATCTGGCATCGATGGCGAGCACGCCATCAAAGAAACGACCACGACGGCAAAACCGAAAACAAATATGTTAGATCGTAATGACAAGATCGAAATTTTTCCTGACGCTTTTGATCAAGGTAAACCATCAACAGAAGCCTAGTCAAGAAAGTCGTCACGAGAATCCCTATCGGTGAACCGATCAGGACAAAGGTGATATCAACAGGATGAAAATAGCACTCTTCCTTCTCTTCTCATTTTGCCAAGCATCCCTATTTGCTCAGTCCAAGGAGATGTGCATCACGATCGATGACCTTCCCATGGTCACCTACGGAATTGAAGGTCACGACTCCCTAATAACCGAGTCCATTCTAAGCGCTCTGAAAAAGCACAATGCTCCAGCGATTGGATACGTCAATGAAGGGAAATTGTATCGACGCTACTACAATGGAAAACTAAATCCAGCAAAAGTAAAACTGCTTGAAAGGTGGTTAGAAGAGGGAATGGAATTGGGAAACCACACCTACTCGCATGCGAACTATCACCAAACTAGCTTCGCTGATTTTAGCAGGGCCATTATCAAAGGTGAGAAGGTCATCAAAGAGCTAGCAGCCCAGCACGACACGAGCATCCGATTCTTTCGTCACCCCTATCTTCGAATGGGAGAGACCAAAGAGAGGACCGACTCGCTCAACAGCTTTCTGGCAGAACACAACTACACTCCTGCTCCTGTCACGATCGACAACGAGGAATACATTTTCGCTCAGGCTTACGCGAAAGCTTTCAAAAAAGGCAATCAGGCCTTGGCCGATAGCGTCGGGCAAGCTTATTTGAGCTATATGGACGAGCAGCTCAGTTATTTCGAAAAAGCTTCGGATGACTTGTTGGGGCGGAATATGAAGCACACCTTGCTCATTCACGCCAATTATCTCAACGCCACCCACCTTGACCAACTTCTATCGATCTATGAAGACCGAGGCTACAGCTTTATATCTCAGGAAGAAGTATTAGAGGATCCGGCTTACCAATTGCCGATCACCAAATTCGATGATTGGGGTATTTCGTGGATCCAGTGGTGGGGCATGAGCAAAGGTTTGAAGGGGGACTTTTTCAAGGGCGAAGCGGTCACACCCGACTTCGTAATAGAGCTGGCGGCAAGCTAGTTCTGCTACTTGAAAGTAGTGGAGTAATTTCTTCTCTACTTCTCTAGCTCTAGACCTCCTCTACCCACTTTGGTAACGGAGCGCTTCCCAACGCCCACAGATCGAAGTGGAATTTCTGTTCCGATCGCGTCTCATTCGCATTCAAAAGAAATCGACGAGTATCTGGTGTCTCGATCATTTGCAGACTCTCAATAATCCTCTGTTTCATCCCGACGACTGAGAATACTTCGAGGTCGAATCCATTCGTGGCTTGAATAGGAAATATCAAGCAGGACGACCGACCTAAGCAAGAAATAAGTTCAGGCTCCATCTGCTTGCGGTCAGACGGCAGTAGGATATCAAGCTCCTCGGACAGCTCTAGTGATTCTTCATCTCCGGCAAGAAAAACGCGATCTCGTCCATCACCAAAGTCTTGCTCTGTCGGAAAAGAGTCGATATGCTTTAAGCCTGCTCCCTCTTGATAAGCGAGCCAGATCTTTGCATCAAGAGATTGACTCAAGACATCTCTCCATGACCCATATGGAACTGAGCCAGACAAGCCAGGAACTTGGGTTTTCAAATCACTCCCAGAGATAAATACACGGGAGGCTTTCTCCAGACCAGGAAGGGGCTCAGCCATTTCCATGGGGTCAGTGAAAAAAAACTTTAGACTTGAAGGCACGATTTCTGAGTTATTCTGAATCTAGTCTAGAGCGTATACACTTTCCCTACCTCATCGAGTGAAATACAGCCCTGATACGGCCCCGGAATAGGGTCATAGTTGGTCACGTTTTTCCCCACCTCTTCCGATGAAAAATAGGCCCAAACCGTGAGGGACTTCAAAGAGCGGTAAAACCCAACGGGCTTTTGCTCACCGACTGACGTTCCCCACACACCGCCATTAAACTTCGGCGAACTGGCCTCCTGATCTTGCAGGCATTTTATTCTCTGTGCAGCATCCAGTTCGTGGAAAAAGCTGCCATATTTGGCTCTGCAGTCTTCATTGAATTGGTCCATCTCAACCACTTTTTGCGATTGACCTGCCTCATCTAGTGTCTTGGCAAAAACTAGATCGATGAAAAGATCTGCCTTTACATCCAATCCCCCTGGCGTGTCTGTTTTAGGCAGAATTGTATCTACCAAGGCAGCCACAAGCTGCGCGTGGTCTTCGTTTAGAAATTTTGGGCTCCAGTCAGCACGCGGCTGTTGCTGGCAACTTTGAAGGAGACCTAGGAGCGAAGTTGAAACTGCGGCTGTACCACCGAGGACTGCAGTGCGTTTGAGTGCTTCTCTTCTGTTCATGATCTTACAGGTTCTGCTTTTTGAGCTCTGAAATGGCGTGATCCGCAGCGCGGGCGGTCAAGGCCATATAAGTCAATGATGGGTTTACGCAGGAGTTGGACGTCATACAGGCGCCATCCGTCACAAAAACATTCTTTGCGGCGTGAATCTGGTTCGTGCCATTAAGGACAGACGTTTTTGGATCACGTCCCATACGTGCTGTGCCCATTTCGTGAATCCCATAGCCTGGCTCATGATGCTTGTTGAAGCCGACGATGTTCTTCAAACCGACCTTATCTAGCATCTCAACTGCATCCACTTCGATCTGTGCATTGAGCGCAAGCTCGTTTTCTTTCCAGTCACAATCGATAGCCAAAGTAGGCTGTCCCCACTTGTCGAGGCTGTCCGTATCGAGGCTTACCTTATTGTCGTGATAGGGCAAGCACTCGGAAAATCCGGTGATGAAAAATTCCCACGGGCCCGGATCATTAATCAGCGAAGATTTGAAATCGCCCCCAAAGCCATCCAAGTTCGCTCCACGACCCCAGCCGGGACGCGAGGCGCTACCTTGGAAACCAAATCCACGGACAAACTTGTCGGACTTTGTCTCATCGTTGATATTCCAGTAGCGTGGGATGTAGATCCCGTTGGGCCGTCGGCCTTTATAATACTTGTCTTCGTGCCCCTCAAAACTGCCCATGGCCCCGATGCGATAGGTATGGTCCATGAGGTTGTGACCCAGTTCGCCACTGTCGTTGCCCATTCCCTCTGGGAAACGGTTTGAAGTCGAATTTAGCAAGATCCTCGTAGTGCTTAGAGTTGAGGCATTGCCGAAAATGATTTTTGAGAAGTACTCCATCATCTCACCCGTCTCCGAATCTATCAACCGCACTCCAGTAGCCTTCCCCAGTTCTTCGTCGTAGATAATAGAATGGGCAATGGAATAGGGGCGGATAGTCAAATTGCCCGTGGCCTCTGCTGCCGGCATGGTGACCGTGGTACTGTTGAAAAATGCGTTGAAGGGACAACCTAGGCTACACTTATTGCGAGATTGGCATTGGCCCCGGCCATTGTGCGGCACAGTCAGATGTGCTACGCGCCCAATGATCATATGCCGACCAGGGAAATTGGACTCGATGCGTTGCTTGATATCTTTCTCCACACAATTGAGCTCCATCGGAGGGAGGAAATGGCTGTCCGGCAACTGTGGCAGTCCCAAGGCTTCTCCACTAATGCCGGCGAACTTCTCGACGTAGGTATACCACGGCTCCAAGTCCTCATAACGAATGGGCCAGTCGACACCGTGACCGTCCACCGCGTTCGCTTTGAAATCTATCTCACTCCACCGGTAGCTCTGCCGACCCCATAGCTGCGAGCGCCCACCCATCTGATGTGCACGAACCCACATGAAAGGCTTGACCTCCGTGTACGGATTTTCCTCATCGTTCGAATACAGATGTTTGTTGCCCTCGCCTACAAATCCGGTCCGGATATTTTTGTAGTACTTCTTTTTATCCTCAGGTGTCAGACTGCCGCGTAATTCATAGTCCCAAGATTCCTTGTACATATTGGGAAAGTCTATGGCAGGATCCATGATTCGCCCTCGTTCGAGGACAAGTGTTTTCAGACCGGCCTCACAGAGCTCTTTAGCCGCCCAGCCGCCGCTCATACCCGACCCAATGACTATCGCATCGTAGGTCATATTACGTTTGGCGTCGATGTTATAATTCGGCATAGCAAAATGATGAGGTTATTGAGAGTTAGATTAATCTAGCAACAAAAGTACTTTGCTGCTTGGACTAAAATATCTTGATATTTCAACTCCTCGTCATTCCTTACAAAGCAAACAAATACGAAGATGTCCAGTATCTTGCATCGGGCAGACAGGCCGAAATTGTTAGGCCATAGAGGTCCCTTTGCCTAGTGCCAAATATTTTAGGAGACTAGGTCTAAGCCATTGTAGGTGGCCAGCATCTAGAGCCCAGAAGCCAGATCAAAAAATACCATTCCATAATTCTTCGAGCCCTGCCGGGTCCATTTATTACCTCCTTGCTGGTACTGATATTTTTGATTTTGCTTCAGTTTCTGATGCGCTATCTGCCTGAGTTGGTTGGGAAGGGATTGAGTTTTTCCATCATCGTGGAGATTATTTCCTACAACCTGGCCTACATGCTTGTCCTTTCCGTCCCCATGTCCGTGCTTATTGCAACGATTTATGTCTTTGCAAGACTAGTTCAGTCCGGTGCCTATATGGTTATGAAAGGATCTGGAGTTTCTCTCTTGCAAATCATCTGGCCCGTTGTGCTGATCGGTTGCTTGGTTGGCGCAGGGATGACCTATTTCAACAACTATATGTTGCCCGAGGCAAACTACCGGGCAAAAAATCTATGGCAGGATATCAGGCAGAAGAAGCCCGCCTTCGGTTTAGAAGAAGGCGTTTTCAATGACGATCTAAACGGTTACAGCATTCGAGCATTTGGTATCGACGAAGAGGGATCGAATCTGACTCAAGTAACCGTCATTGATGACAGTGACAAAAATGGCAAGAAGACTACGATGCTCGCCGAGAGAGGTCTCATGATTACCAAGCCTGAGCAAGGTCGAATCGAGCTAACTCTTACAAACGGAGAGATCCACAGGAAAAGCTCTGGGAAGCAAGAGGATTATGAAAGACTGCGTTTTGGAAAGCACAAGATGTATCTCGACATATCTGAGCTGAATTTCCAACGAAGCGATAATCAATCGGCCTCAAGATCGGATCGGACCACAACTACTCCTGTCATGCGAACTATGGTCGATTCTCTCGAAAACAGGGTCGAAGAACTGAAGGCTGGTATGTTCGCACAGATGAAACGTCTTGGCGGTGACTTACAAAAAGAGGCTGAAATTAAAGACAAAGCCGTCAGTGCCCAGTCTAATAAAGTGACAGATAGAGGTAGCACGATTGCTGTCTCAGATTCGACTCAAACCCTTCTCACAGAAATCGAGGAGGCTTCGGCAAGTGTTCGAAGAATAAAGGCTGAGTTAGCAACCACAGCAAGCAGTATTAAATGGTCGAACAATCGGGCAGATCGATATCGCGTGGAGATCTATAAGAAGTACTCCCTCGCAATCGCTTGTATTGTTTTCATGCTGATCGGAATTCCACTGGGACTTATGATTAAGAAAGGTGGGATTGACAAAGTCGCGATCCTCTCCATCGGAATATTTCTATTCTATTGGATCACTCTCGTTACTGGTGAAAAAAGTGCAGACCGCGGAGACTTGGAGCCTTGGATCGGGATGTGGATTGCGAATCTCGTAATTGGAGTCATCGCGCTCTTTTTGATTGGCCGAGTAGCGATGGGCAGGACGAGTTTGCCGTTTTCTGTCGGCCGTTTGACGTCATTCTTCTCTAGATCAAATGAACAGCAAGCTCCATGAACGATCTCCTTCCTTCCCGATTTTCTGATTTTCTGATTGTCCGATACTCCGACAACTTGATTTATCCAACTACCCAGCCCCTCAGCTCCTCAGCCACCTAGCCCCTCAGCCACCTAGCCCCTCAGCCCCCCTCTATGCTTTACCTCGTCCCTACTCCAATCGGCAACCTCGAAGACATCACCCTGCGCGCGCTGAAGGTCCTCAAGTCCGTCGACCTCATCGCGTGCGAGGACACAAGAACCTCTGGAAAACTCCTCAATCATTTCGATATCAAGACCCGAACGACGAGCTACCACGATCACAATGAAGCCAAAAAAGCGCCCGAGCTAGTAAGCAGGATGGAGGCGGGCGAGACTATCGCACTTATAAGTGATGCAGGTTCTCCTGGGATTTCTGACCCAGGGTTTTATTTGGTTAGAGAATGTATCAGAAATTCAATTCAAATTGTCGCCCTTCCAGGAGCCTCAGCCCTTGTCCCGGCTCTAACCCTTAGT
Organism: Rhodothermales bacterium; assembly: GCA_965250215.1. Classification (GTDB taxonomy): domain Bacteria; phylum Bacteroidota; class Rhodothermia; order Rhodothermales; family DATKEJ01; genus CBDFNN01. The sequence continues at coordinate 3,739,012 of CBDFNN010000004.1, forward strand.
GGCTTAGCGAGCCATAGATTTGTCTTTGAAGGATTTTTGCCTGTCAAGAAAGGACGCCAAACCAGACTCAATGAATTAAAAGACGAAGTCCGAACCATGGTCTTTTATGAGTCGCCTCATCGTCTCCTAAAAACACTAAATCACTTGGCTGAGACGTTTGGAGAAGATAGACAGGCATCGATCTCCAGGGAGATGACTAAAATGTTTGAGGAAACGGCGCGAGGAAGCCTTAGAGAACTCATCGCCTACTTTGAAGCTAAACCCAAAATTAAAGGCGAAATCGTTGTATCCCTTGCTGGGCGAAACTAGTTTGCGGTCTAGAAGTGCTCTGATTTGTCGAATGCCATATACATGCACCCGATCAACGCGTAACGATCAACGCGAAACGACCCATTAATGAAGAAATTCTCTATTGAGACCATCGTTGGAGCGGTGGTTTTTCTCTACTCTTTTATCCTCTACACCTTTACCGTTTCCCCAACGGCTTCTTTTTGGGATTGCGGCGAGTTCATCGCAATCGCCAATAGATTGCAGGTTTCTCATCCTCCGGGTGCGCCATTCTATATGATATTGGGACGCTTCGTATCCATGTTTGCCCCAACGCCTTACATCTCTCTAGCGGTCAATATGCTCTCGGTTCTGGGCAGTGCCTTGACGGTTCTGTTTGCACACTTATCGATTGTCTACTTGATCAAAGAATGGAAAGGTAATTCTGACGCTTGGTCAAAGGCGGACATGGTCGAAGCCCTAGCTGGCGGTGTAATTGGGTCCCTGACATTTGCAGTAACTGACTCTTTCTGGTTCAATGCAGTCGAAGCCGAGGTTTACTCACTGTCCATGTTCTTCACAGCTGTTGTTGTTTGGCTCATCATGAAATGGACAGTCGAGATTAAGAAAGAGCGAGTAAGTCTAAGCGGCGCATCTGGATTCAACCCCATCACGACCCGATATCTTGTAATCATTGCCTACATCTTTGGGCTCGCCATCGGGATTCACCTGCTGAATTTGCTAGCAATTTTCTTCGTCGCACTTATTGTATTCTTCGAAAGATTCGATCAACCTGAATGGAGTTCTGGAAAGAGATTCTCGAAAATCCTTATCGCAGGATTGATTGCATCGGTAGCATTTTTCTCGATATATCCGGGGATAATTCTCTGGCTACCTGAGCTCGCCAATAAGCTGGATTCCTTGGTGATATCCCTGGGAGGAGTAGCTCTTCTAACCGTCGGCGCGGTCTACTACACACAAAAGAATAGAAAGCCCGTTGCCAACATGATGGCCGTCTCGTTCTTGGTTGTTCTGATCGGTTATTCCACCTATGCACTGATCTTTATTCGCTCAGCCGCGAACCCTCCTATCGACGAGAACGACCCTGAAAACGTAGAAGCCATCGTTTCATATTTGAAGCGTGATCAGTACGGCTCGACGCCACTTATGAGTGGGCTTTCCTACGATAACAGAACTAGGAATATTGACAAAGAGAAGGCTTTCCCAAGACGCTATTCACCAATGCCAGCCCATGTCAATTTCTACAGCAGGTACAAATCCGATGGCCAGTATTTCATGGACTATCAGATACGGCACATGTATGTCCGATACTTCATGTGGAATTTCTCAGGGAAGGAAAGTGACGTACAAGACGCAGCATGGCTAACTGGATTCGAGGCAAAGCCGCAATTTGTCAGGCCCCAAACACCAAGCGAAAGTAAGTCGCGCAACGTCTATTTCATGTTGCCTTTCTTATTGGGTCTTTTCGGAATGGTCTATCATATCAAGAGAGACTGGAGAAGGGCCTTCTCCGTCGGTATGCTCTTCTTTGTGACAGGTATCGGGATAATTATATACCTCAACCAGACCCCAATGCAGCCGAGGGAACGTGACTATTCCTATGTTGCGAGCTTCTTTGCATTCTCACTTTGGATTGGAATAGGTGCCACGGCGGCTATTGAATGGCTTCGCTCCCTTACGTCAAAGACTGTTGATCCGAGCCAGTCTCTGACCGGGCCAATAGCCTTGGCCGCCATTTTATTCTTGATGATCCCAGGTTGGATGGCCTATCAAAATTATGACGATCACGATCGATCCGGGAGATATGTAGCAACCGATTATGCTTACAATCTCCTGAACAGTCTCGAAGAGAATGCCATCTTATTCACTAATGGAGACAACGACACTTTCCCACTATGGTACTTACAGGAAGTCGAAGGCGTCAGGCAGGACGTCAGAGTTGTTTGTCTATCTCTCCTTAATACCCCTTGGTACATCAAGCAGATGAAGAATCAGTTCTCTCGTGATTCCGCTCCTCTTCCAGTGTCCTTCACTGATGGAGAGATAGATAAACTGGAAATTCAAGGATGGCAGCCACGTCAAATATCGATTCCCGTGGACACCGCCGCAATATTTCAGCGCGATGAACTTCTTCCCGTATCAAGGAATGAAAGAGGTAAACTTGAAAGTCCGATGCAGTGGACCCTTCAGGGCCGTCGGTACAGCGATGAATTCAACCTACTTCAGGTTGTTGACATGGCTTCCCTCGACATCATCACAAGTAACGCAAGAGAGGGTTGGAAGAGACCCGTCTATTTTGCCAACACGACAAGTACCGAGGGCCAGTTAAATCTTCAAGACTACTTCCAGTCGGAAGGACTTGCCTACCGTATCGTTCCGATCAAAAATGACGGCGGCTTGGGTGGTAGTATCGTTCCCGAAATTGCTCTTGATCGATTCCGGAAGTTCAAATTCACGAATCTAAACGATGAAGGAGTTTATTTCGACGAAAACATTCGTCGGATGATGGACAACTATAGAATTACTTATACGATTGCGGCCCAGGACTTGATCGACAAAGGACGAATGGACGAAGCCAAGGAGATCCTTTCTACTCTACGAGAGAAAATCCCCTACGAGACGATTCCATCTGGGACCTATTCCGCACTGCTCATGACGCAGGCGATGAACGCCTTAGGAGATTCAGAAATGGCAGTCGAAATGGCTAAAACAGCTGGACCATACGCTTTGGGCGCTTTGGAGAATGCCCAGTCCGAACAAGACATAAGCATGGTTCAGCAGTTCATTTCTCTTATTCAGTATACCTTTATCGAATTTGATGATTTACAAGGTGCTCTAGACTTCTCGAATCAGCTAGCAGATGCAACGGGAGATGAATCACACAGAGAGAGCATGGAGTCGCTAGAAAGATTCCGATCTCAGCTTAAAGAATCGCAATCTCGAGCTGCTGCACCGAGCGAAGATGGAGGTCAATAATCCTTGTTGTTTTTAGAACTGTCCTAGGCTACCTTTCGGCATGCTTTTTTCATTCACAGAAAACGATTTAACAGAGATAGCGGAGGCTCTGGAAGGCGAGGCGAAAGTTGACGGTAAACTTGTCAGCATTGCCTTAGTCGATCCAAGTAGTGGCCGGACCCTTTCTCTTGAAATCCGAACCGCGCTCGAATTACCAGACGACATATCAGATCGTCCAAGTAATTTAGTGACCGTTTATGCCCACAATTCCCTTCTTCAACTTCAAAACTGTACTGGTTTCATAACCAGTAAGGAGCTTGGGGAGGTAATCTTTTTCGCTAGGCACGGAGGATCAACCAGTGGACTCGTCGTCGAGAAGCAAGCTGGATGTTCGCTCTATGCCAATGTTGATGAACGACTGTTCACAAAAGACTTTACCCAGCTACCTCCTGAAGTCCTTATGAGTAGTGTTGCGCTTTCGATGAGCGAGAGCTTGTTCAACACAGATTTCGAAGACTAAGATCGAAGAAGAAGTCAGGAGTCCATGTCCAAGCAAGGGAGATTCGAACCGTATGTTCTCTTTTTCGAGTTTTCTCGATTACAGATACCCAGGTATCTCTCGTCCTAGAAAATGTCTCAGGACTCATTGCGTCCCTGCTGAAAAAGTAAACAGGACGTATCACCTTTAGGTACATGATCGAAACGATTGCTGTAGTAGAAACGGAGTTCGGATTCTCCGACTTTGAGGAGATCTGTAACAGAGTTGCCGATGCAGAGGCTTACGCAATCAATTCTCTAACGATCATTATTTGTGGTCATGAAAAAATATCCGAACTCAATCTAGCCTACTTGGAGCGTGACTATGCGACAGATGTTCTGGCCTTTGATCTTCGTCCAGAGGAGGACTCGAATCTAAATGAAATCGACGGCGAAATCTATTTAGATGTAGAGACCGCGCGGGAAAGAGCTCCTGAATTTGAGACCACGACCGAGAAAGAGCTCCAAAGATACCTAATTCACGGATTGCTACACCTGTGTGGTTATACCGATAAAGAGGAGTCAGGAAAATCTCTGATGTCAAGCAAAGAAGAGACCTATCTATCTTGATAGCTGCGATGCTCGCCTTTACCATGCTGATTGCGTGGCTTCGTCACCAGATTAGTGGTGAAGGAAATGCTGGGCACGCCTTCAAGAACATGGTCGTGCTTCTAGGACTCCTTCCATTGGGGCCTGGCAAATACAGTCTAGACGCCTGGCTCGCGAAAAAGAAAGGTGTTTAATCCTTGATCATTGGTTTTTGGTCAAAGGACCTAAGACCAAATCGAAGGTAGATGTTTGGCAAAAGAGGGCAAATACTTCTAGCAAGGAGTGAGATTTTCAGACACAGGCCACAAGAATTAGACTAACTATTTTTGAGTACTTGACCTACTGTCTTCCGGCTCACTCGGGGACCTATTTAATGTATATATAGTCACAAAAGCCCCCTTCGATTTAGAGGTAAATCGAGCGTATTAGATATTATACCTCAACAAGAGAAGTCATCCGTTTAGCAAAGGAAAGCATCAGGATTCTGGCATTCGCCGTCGTTCTTCTTCTGACGACTGAGGCTATCTATGCACAGGACATAGAATACCGACCCATTCCAGCTATCCATTGGTCCAGCTACCTAGGCTTGACGACCTACGCAGGTGAATTTGATGCAACGGCGACCGACCGGTCAGCTGTTGGTTTTGGTGTCAGCAATTCACTCACGTATCAGATGTCTCAGAGCTTCGGCTTGGGCATAGGACATACCTTAGCTCTACACCCTAGAATTCCCGATCCAGCAACGCGCCATAATATTCAGGCCTTCTTTATGGTCCAACATTCCAGAAAAAGGGTGACTCCCTTTTTAAAAATAGGAATCAGCAACACTTTTGGAGGTGATCGTTTTGGCATAGGACCACATGTGGGATTTGGACTCAATATAATTTCTTCCGGGACTTTCTCTCTCTTTCAGGAGACTACTTTCAATCTAGTATTTCCTGGAACGGCTGTTGATGGCCTCGATCTTAGCGGTCCCTTCGATGCGCTTGGGACCATTGGTATTGGTCTTCGAATAACTGACATCGCCGGTTTCTTTGGAAGTCGAGATGTTGGATTGAAAGACATCTTCACTTCTGCTGAATCATCGGGATACGTTGTTAGGCCCGGCCAAAGGGTTTCCTTCTCAGCTGACTCAGAATCGAATAATATCCAATACCAATGGGATTTTGGAGATGGTAATGCCAAAGACGGCCAAGAGGTCAATCACAATTATTCGAGCCCCGGCATTTTTGAAGTTAGCGTGCTTGCCCAGAATGCCGGCGTATCTGAACGGCGCACTCTCTTCCTAAATGTCCTTGAAGAGGCACCGGAGATCGCTCAAAACCAGAACCAAGAAAACCTGGAATACTCTGCGCCGGTTATTACGGGCAATGGGAGTCTGAGGGCTGACATTAGTTCGGAGCTTGACAAGTATGAGGCAATGCAATTGATTGCCATTGCGCGACCTGAGAATGAACGTCGAGCAAGGAGACTGAGGGAGCAAACAAAGAAAGATCGAATGACAGAAATCGTAGCTGAACGCTTGGAAAGGGAGCGCCGATTGAGTGGACGACAAGCCCAGCGAGATCAAGAAAAACAAACTAGAATCGAGGAAGAAAAACTAGAACTCGCTCGAATTGAAAATGAGCTTCGCCTCAAGGAAGAGACAGAGAACCAAGAGAGAAAACGGATCGCTGATCTGGCACAACAAGAGGAGAATGAAGCACGAGAGGCGGAAAAAGCAAATCAAAAAGCTATAGCGGATAGCGAGAGACTTGAGGCTGAGAAACTCGCCAAAATAGAGTTAGATAAGGTAGAAAAAGACCTAATAGAAAGTGAGCGCCTTGCCAAAATCGAAGACAACAGACTCGCAACTGAAAAGGCCGAGGAAGACAAGATTAGGCAGGCAAGAATTGCTAAACTTGAGGCAGATATGCAGAAGCAATTGCGGGCGCTGGATGATCGGGAATTAACCGAGGAGGAAGCCGACCAAAAAGCTCAAGAACTGGCTGAAAAGCAACGCCTCGAAAATGAACGACTCGCCAAAATCGAAGCCGACAGACTCGCAATTAAAAAGGCCGAGGAAGACGAGATTAGGCAGGCAAGAATTGCTAAGCTTGAGGCAGATAGACAGAAACAACTTCGGGTGCTAGAAGACCGGAAATTGGCAGAGGAGGAAGCTGAACAGAGGGCTCAAAATCTAGCTGAAAAGCAACGCCTTGAAGATGTACGACTCGAAAGCGAGCGCCTTGCCAAAATAGAAGACGACAAGAAAGCCCAAGAAATAACAGAAAAGCAACGCCTCGAGGATGAACGACTCGAAAACGAACGCCTTGCCAAAATAGAATCCGAGAAAAAAGCCCGAGAAATAGCAGAAGAGCAGCGCCTCGAAGATGAACGACTCGAAAATGAGCGCTTCGCCAAAATCGAAGCCGACAAGAAAAAGGAAAACCTCGACTCCGTAGCACGTCAGCAGCGGGAGCAATATTTGAAAGCAAAAGCTGAAGCTGATCGGCTTGAAAGAGAAAAGCAACGAGAACTTGATAGAATAGAGCAGGAAAGAAGCGATCAAGAAGAAGCCGAACGCATCAAAGCCGATCGAACTGAGAAAGAGCGACTCGATGAACTAGCTAGGACTCTTCCGACTCCAGATGAGGGCAGATACACGTGGGTTGTTAAAACCTTCGATAATATTGAAGAGGCGCAAAGCTTTGCTTCAAACCTTGGTGAAATGGGATTCCTACTTACAATTGAACCCAGCGACAGTATGTATCGCCTTTACAAACTCCACACCAGGGACGACAGTGGTCAAACCGTCTACGGTGTGGCTTGGGGATCCTTCGCAGATAGAGACGCAGGTTTAAGTGGTGCGGATAACCTACCCGCCGAGTTTGAACGCCCTTGGATGATCCAAGTCAAAAGATAGACCTCGGAGTTCTATTGCATCATCGAAGAAACACAAGTCTTAGCAACGCTCGCGATATATGGGAGTGCCGCTCACTCAGCTCTTTCAAAAATGTAGCACCATCAACGAGAAACTCGATTTAATCCTCCTCCTCGATATCCAATTGGATATGCAGGTCCTTAAGCTGATGATCATCGACGACATCTGGAGAGTTGACCATTAGCTCCGTGGCACTCTGAGTCTTTGGAAAAGCGATCACCTCACGAAGTGAAGTGGCACCTGTAAGGAGCATAACTATACGATCAACTCCAAGAGCTATTCCACCATGTGGAGGTGCTCCATATCTAAAAGCATTTAATAGGAAACCGAATCTTCTCTCGGCCTCCTCTTTATCTATTCCTAACAAAGTGAAAATCTTGCTCTGCAAATCCATGCTGTGAATACGAATTGACCCACCGCCAATTTCGCTCCCGTTTAGCACAAGGTCGTAAGCCCGAGCTTTCGCTTTAGATGGATCGGAGTCTAGAAGATGCTCGTCTTCGGGTAAGGGGCTAGTGAATGGGTGATGCATAGCGTGATATCGGCCATTGTCTTCGTCCCATTCGAGCATCGGAAATTCTGTCACCCACAAAAACTCATCTGGCCCACTCGGATCAGGACTAACAAGACCAAGTTCGTTGGCCATATGAAGTCGCAATCGTCCCATTTGGTCGTAGACTTTTTCGCCCTTTCCAGCTAGGATTAGAATTAAATCACCATTTCCAGCTCCAGTCTTTTCAATCGTCTCTTGAACGAATGATTCTGGAAGCACTTCGGCCTTAACTGAGCAGTTGACCTCTCCCTGATTACTGATTTTGATATAAATCAAGCCGCCAGCACCAATTCTCTTTCGGACTACATCCTTATCCAATCTGTCCATCGCACCTCTCCCCCTTTCTCCTTCTCCGGGGACAACAACTCCAAGAACCGACCCTCCATTGTTCACCATGTCGGCAAAGACTCGGAATGGGCAGTCGGCAAATACATCCGTGATTGTATTTATCTCTAAGCCAAATCGTAGGTCTGGTTTGTCGGAACCGTATTTACTAATCGCATCGTGATAACTCATCCGACGGAAAGGAAGACTTAACTCTTTCCCTTTTAGCTCCATCCAGACTTTTGACATCAAGCTTTCGATGTTTTCAAATATCAAATCCTGAGTGGCAAATGAAATCTCGACGTCAACCTGTGTAAACTCCGGCTGCCGATCTGCTCTGAGGTCCTCGTCCCTAAAACACTTTACAATCTGGAAATAGCGATCCATCCCAGACACCATCAAGATCTGCTTATAAGTTTGCGGCGATTGAGGCAAAGCATAAAATTCTCCAGGATGAACTCGGCTTGGTACTAGATAATCTCTAGCGCCTTCAGGCGTGCTCTTCATAAGAACAGGTGTCTCAACCTCGACGAAATCATGCTCACTAAAGTGCTTTCGTACGATCTGGTAAAACTTATGCCGCTTTATCATATTCCCAGCAAGGTGAGGTCTTCGAAGATCCAAATAGCGATATTTCAACCGAAGCTCCTCATTAACCTTCGCATGCTTCTTTTCGTGCGAAGAAACTTGGAAAGGAAGGGCCTCGCTTGCATTGAGAATCTCAAGTTCTGTTGCCCGTACTTCCACCGAACCCGTGGGAAGTTTTTTATTAACAGTCTCAGCGGATCGATTGTCTACCACACCTTCAACCGAAATCACAAACTCATTTCTCAATCGATCGGCTAAAGAGTGAGCTGCCTCATTATCTTGTGGAGTGAATACGACTTGCGTCAAACCGTAGCGATCTCTCAAATCGATGAATACAAGCCCTCCCAAATCGCGTCGAGTGTCTACCCAACCCTTCAGAATGACCTTCTGGCCGATCTGCTCTTCCCTTAAATCTCCGCAAGTGTGCGTTCTAAAACCGTGACTCATTTTCCTAACTGTTGTGCTCCTTTGACCTTACTAATACTGGTCGAAATGGCGAACCAAGCAGAATGTGCAAGGAGATAAAAGGTTTCTCTCGGCCATGTTCATTAGTGATCGACCCAGCTTAAATCAGTATCGCAAAACTGACTTTTTGACCTTCTTCCTTTTTAAAAGTAGATTTTGACTGTTCGTCCTTTTAACAAACCCAAGAAATCATGGAAGAAATTACCGCGAATGTAAGTTGGATAGCTGTTGTTGTCGGAGCAATTGTCTCGTTCCTTGTAGGCTGGCTCTGGTATTCTCCGAAGCTATTCGGCACAAAGTGGGCCGCCGGAGTAAATGTTGATTTGGGCTCAGCTGATGAAATGCCTATCGGAGCAATGGCCACCAATATGCTTGGGCTCCTCTTGATGAGCTGGTTTGTTGGAGTGACCGCGGCCAACGAGGCCTTGCTTACGGTGATCCTTGCCACTCTAGCCTTCACTTGTCTTGCTTGGTCAAATGGATCATTTTCAAAGCACTCAAACTATGCTAACGCGGTTAGCGCAGGTTATTGGATTGTTGCTCTTGTCATTATGATCGTTTTCCAGGGAATTTTCTAATTAATTCTGGAGGATCTTTAGCGCGGCACCCCGTCCGTCGGGAGTGCCGCTCGTTTAATTGAGGCTTTATTGTCTATATTCCTGCTATGGCTAAGGCATCACTCTACATAGCGAGTTTCATATTCATCCTATGCTTCGGCCTCAATCAGCTGGCTGCTCAAACAATCGGTCAAGGCACATCAATTGTGGATATAGAGACTCTAAACGAAGCTATTCCGAGTAAATTCCAGCTCTCAGCTCCGTATCCAAATCCATTCAATCCTTCTACAAACATTCGATTCGCGACTCGCGAGAAGCAAGATGTAATTTTCACCCTGCACGATATGCTGGGTCGAAAAATGAAAGATCTTTATGACGGCCCTATTGAAGGCAATACGATTTACACCATCAAGATCACCGCTACTGATCTGAAAAGTGGCGTCTATCTGGTCAAACTCGAAGGGCATGATTTTTCTACCAGTAGGACGGTAGCACTAATTAAATAGTCGATAAGGGTTGAGGAACTCAGATCGAACTATCGCCAGAAATCTAACCTTGATTGAAAATCGACATCAAGGCTTCAAAGAACTCATAGATTCAATTTATCCCAAAGTAGGAAAGGCTTGGCGACTTGGTATTACGGGCCCACCGGGCGCGGGAAAGTCTAGTCTCATTAATCGACTTATTGATCTATTCCGGCGGGCGGAACAGAGAGTGGCTGTTCTCGCGATAGACCCCTCAAGCCCTTTTAAAGGGGGTGCATTTCTTGGAGATCGAATTCGAATGGATCAGTGGGCTGAGAATACAGAGGTTTTTATCCGATCCTGTGCATCTCGAGGTTCAGACGGTGGACTATCCGCCCAAGCCAGTCTAATGAGCGACTATCTTGACTCAGAAGGCTTTGATGTAGTGATCACGGAGACTCTTGGAGTAGGGCAAGCGGAAATAGATGTTAGCCGAAGCGCAGACACTGTTTTGGTCGTTTTGACTCCTCAGTCGGGTGACGGCATTCAGGCTTTGAAAACCGGTCTCATGGAAATCGCCCATATTTTTGCGGTCAACAAGTCTGACCAAGAAGGAGCTGAAGAACTTGTTCACTCCCTGAGAACTGCCATCGACCTTAGATCCCCTGAAGCGGAAAAGCCGATCGTAATAAAGGTCAGCGCAACTTCTCAAGAGCTACCCGATCAACTTTTTCTTGAATTGACCACTCATCGAGACAGAATCCAGCAGACAGGTCAATGGAAAGATAAAAGAAGTGCCCGCCGATCGTCTCTAATTCAATTAATCGTCCGAGAGGAGCTCGAAAGACGCTTTTGGCATGAGTCAAAAATTAGTGACCTCGACCAATTGCTTGAAAGTAATGAGACCCAGGAGCAAGGCCCCTTCGCTCTGGCATCGAAAATACTAGGAAATTAGCGAGGTTAGGGCCGGGGATCTCAATACCTTTTCTGCACAGAACCCTTAGTAAATTTCATCCTGACAGATCACCCAGAACCCAATACCCACAACCCTCTTATTCCTTATACTGACGAAGGTCCTTCCAAACAGGCCCTATGCGATATATTGACCACTTGAAATTATAATATGGATACATCCTCGAATTCTAATGCTGTAACCGGCGGTGCCTCTTGGTTTGGGCAACCTCGCGGCTTGATGACTCTCTTCTTCACCGAGATGTGGGAGCGCTTTTCCTACTACGGAATGCGGGGGATACTTATTCTATTTATGACCGCTGCCACCATCGGTGAGAATCCGGGTATGGGCTTGGACGTCTCGACTGCCGCTGCCATATACGGAATGTATACGGCACTTGTATATGTCCTTACGCTCGTTGGTGGTTGGGTTGCTGACAACCTTTGGGGCCAACGCAAATCGGTGTTCATCGGTGGAATAATAATCGCGGCGGGTCACTTCACCATGGCCGTAGGCAGTACGGCTACTTTCTTTGCTGGTCTCGGGCTAATCATCTTAGGAACCGGCCTCCTAAAGCCTAACGTAAGCACCATGGTTGGCGACCTCTATCCTGAAGGTGGCGCCAGACGAGATTCCGGATTTTCGATCTTCTACATGGGTATCAATCTTGGTGCCTTTCTAGGCCCGATCCTTTGTGGTCTATTTGGCGAGAATTACAATTGGCATCTGGGCTTTTCTCTAGCTGGCTTCGGAATGGTTCTAGGACTGGTTCAGTACAAGCTTTCTGGACATCACCTAGATGGAATTGGTCAACTACGAGAAGAAGTTGACAGATCAACACTCGCAGCTAATACTCGGAAGTTTTATTCCATATTTGCCGGTGTGCTGATCGCTATTGCAGTCCTCTCCTATTTTCTGATTGCGGTGCAAGGAACCGACTTGACCACTTTTGCTCAGTGGCTTGGCTATTTGGTTCTCATTATGGTCGCTCTATTCTTCGCCTATCTATTAATCGGTAACCGTCACACAGGGGACGAGAAAAAGAAGTTGATCGTGATTTTCTGGCTCTTTTTACTCATCTCTATTTTCTGGTCAGGCTTTGAGCAAGCTGGATCCTCGCTGAATCTTTTTGCTCAGGATTTGACAGACCGAATGTTAGGGGGATGGGAAATGCCAGCTAGTTGGTTGCAATCTGTAAATGCATTGTTCATCATCATATTTGCTCCAATATTTGGGGTACTCTGGGTCTGGCTTGCAAAAAGAAACAGCAATCCGTCTACGCCAGTAAAATTTGCACTTGGACTATTGCTACTTGCTGCTGGATTCTTTGTGATATCATGGGGAGCCGCTAATGCAAGTATTGAAAATAAGGTCGGGATGAGCTGGCTCATTGTCATGTACTTTCTTCACACAGCTGGAGAACTCTGCATCTCCCCTGTTGGATTATCCTCCATCACAAAGTTAGCACCGAAAAGTCGACTTGGACAAATGATGGGAATCTGGTTCGTGGGAGCTGCGCTCGGAAATTTAGTGGCGGGATTAGTTGCTGGTAGATTGGAAGGTCAAGCTGCAACAGACCTGTTCAGTCAGGTTGCAATGATCGTCGGCGGTGTTGGAATTGTCGCTCTGCTTGCTAGCCCCTATGTGAAGAAACTAATGGGCGACGTAAAGTAGATGGCGGAAAAACTAAGAGTCGCGATTGAGAAACTGCCGCATGCGGAGGGAATCGACATTCCGTTCTACTCTACGGTTCAAAGTGCCGGAATGGATCTGCGGGCCGCCTTTCCAGAGGACGAACCAATCCTTTTGGAGCCCGGCGAACACAAACTCGTTCCGACGGGATTGAAGATCGCATTGCCTCCAGGCACAGAAGCTCAGATTCGGCCAAGAAGCGGTCTAGCATTCAAGCATGGAATCACGGTGCTCAACTCCCCTGGGACAATCGATGCCGATTACCGTGGAGAAATTGGCATCCTATTGATCAATCATGGAAAGCAAGCCTTCGAGATACAGCGAGGCGAGAGGGTCGCCCAGATGATCGTCGCTAAACATGAAAGTGTAGAATGGGAGCCTGTCGAAGATCTCGATGCAACAGACCGCGGTGCAGGTGGTTTTGGCTCTACAGGAGTTTAAAATGAGGCCGAGATCGGCTTAATATTGGATAAGAAAACCCAAGACTGGCTTATTATTCTCGCGATTTGGCTGATGGTATTTGCTGCCAGCAGTCAGATCATGATCGTTGCGCCGCTCCTGCCTATCATTGAACGCACGCTCGACATTCCCAAGGAATGGCTAGGCACTTTGATTACGGCCTATGGAGTCTGCCTCGGACTTTTTGCCATGTTCTCAGGTCCACTTTCCGATAGACATGGTCGCAAAAAGATCATGATGCTTGGCAGTGGTCTACTTGGAACGAGTCTCCTTTTGCACACTTTTGCAGTCGACTTCTTCTCTCTCTTTGCTCTTCGTGCGATTGCCGGTGCAAGTGCGGGATTTCTTAGTGGATCTGCTGTCTCCTATGTTGGTGACTATTTCCCTTATGAGCGGCGGGGCTGGGCAAACGGCTGGATTATGAGTGGAATGGCCTTTGGGCAAATCGCAGGAATTCCTCTTGGAATTGTGCTGGCTGGGCAAAGTGGATTTAAGTGGCCTTTTATTGCTTTTGGCATCCTTATGATATTTGCCTTCTTCATGCTAAAATACTTCGTTCCGCAACCTGAGGTTGAGTTGGCTCCAAACCCCGTCACACCACTTGGCGTCGTCAGGAAATATGGCATTATGCTAAAGGACAAAAATATTGTCGCGGCCTGCCTCTCGTATTTCTTGATGTTTTTAAGCATCTCTTTATTCATTGTCTACATGCCGATTTGGCTCCAAGATACACTTGGATTTGGTGAGAACGATTTGGCCCTTATGTTTCTCGGAGGTGGGCTCGCGAGTGTTTTAATTGGACCTCAAGCTGGTAAAATTTCTGATAAAGTAGGACGAAAACCGCTTATTCTAATATCCTGCGTCGGATTAGCGTTAGGCACGATTGCAACTACATACGTTGTGGTTGGCCTAACATCCGCCATTATTCTTTTCTTTGTAACCATGGCTTTTGCCTCCATGCGGATCAGTCCACTACAGTCGCTTCTCTCGGCTCTTGTCCCTGATAGACAAAGAGGTTCGCTTATGAGCCTCGCTGTCTCACTCGGTCAAATTGGGATCGGACTCGGAGGTGCGCTTGCTGGTCCCTTTTACATCCGATATGGATTCTCCAGTAACACCTTGCTAGCAGCCATTGCCATTGTGCTGATGGCTCTAGTCGTTTGGAAAATGCTACCAGAGCCTAGTATGAAAAAGGCGGTCGAAAAGGTCTAGCTGACATTCGTGCTATTTATCGATAAACTAGAAACGCCTGACGAAGGACCTCTAGAGATCCATCCCTTTAAACTTCGACTCAGGGATCATCTTCGCTGCCATCATCATCCACCTCCATTTCCCAGGAAGATACACGACGTCCTTTCCCTTCTTAATGGCATCATAGATTCCATTGCCAACTTCCTCCGCCGTGGAGAATGGTTTGTTTTTACGATCTATTCCCTCCGTCATTGGAGTATCGACGGGCCCAGGCAATATCGTGATCACCTTGATACCTTTCCGATCCAATCGATTTCTAAGACCCTGTAAGAAAGTCGTAACCATCGCCTTCGCAGATCCATAAGCATAATTCGAGGCCTTCCCTCTTTCCCCCGCTACAGATGAAATAACAGCTAAGCAGCCACTACCAGCCCTCTCGAAAAAATCAGCGGCAATAGTCGCCAAGGAGACTACCGAAACGCCATTGACGTTCACACAGTGAACGGTCTGACTCGGATTGGTCGCGATGATATCTTGGTCAGGTAGATCACCGTGAGCAAGAAAAATAAGATCAAATCCACCTAAAAAGCCTCGTGCCCGGTCGAACATATCATGATGCTTGTTAAACTGAACAACATCTAATTCATAGGTCCCGACTTTCTCTGCCCCCGCTTCCTCAAGCTCAGTCGCAAGATCACGCAACTTTGACTCTGTCTTACTAACTAGAAAGAGCCTGGAACCATCCTTCGCGAATCTCTTCGCTGTTACCTTGGCAATAGCCGAAGTTGCTCCCACTATCAAAATTCGTTTCATTATTCAGATATTCAGATCCTCAGATTGTCAGAACATCAGATTCTCTGCGTCCTGTCCTCAAGGTGTCTCTATTAATAAATTATAATTCTTTGGCCGCTATCTCGGCCCTGATATTATTCAATTCAGCTCTTTCCCATTCTCCTCAGCCCCCCATTCGTCTCCAGAAGGATGATGAAAATTTCGGATCAATATATGTCGAATATTCCTCCCATCTCGGAAAATAGGATCTGAAACTCCCGGCAGACATCGTCGCGTCTTTTGCTGGATAGACGGCCCCTCCTGCTTCAAGGACAAGATCGTCTAATTTAGTGAGTAATTTCAAGGTTGAAAGTCCTTTATTGGGGAAGTCCAAATTCAGTGTTACGCCCTCTCGCGGAAAGGACATCATCCCAGGTGAGCTCATCTTTCCAAAATTTTTCAACACAGTAAGAAACGAGGTCTCTCCTGCCCGATCACAAATGGCAAATATCTCCCTTAGCTTTTCAATGGCTTGTTTTTTCGGTATCACCAATTGAAATTGGAGAAGACCACGCTTTCCATAGGCCCGATTCCAATTGGAGATAGCGTCCAAAGGATAGAAATATGATCGATAATCTTGAGTTCGACTCGTCAACTTTGAGCCAAATCGGGCAGCATAGACTTTATTGAACAAGCCGATCGTGAACCGATTCATCGCAGCACCGGGCAAATTGAAAGGAAGTCCCATTAGTGCACTCTTTGACAATATCTCCGGACTAATTTCGTTTCTTTCTGGAGCATTCGCTCGCAGGAGAACTCCCTTTTCCTGTCCCCTTTTCGACAATGCATCCACCCAAGAGACCACAAATTCGAATTCTCTCTCCGCGTCCTCATTCAATGCAAAATATCCTTCGAGACCATGAAATGGTATCTGCTCTACTTCGATGTCGCTACTACCGAAGGGTATCAATTGCAGACGTGCGCTTAGGATCATCCCCGTCAAACCCAATCCCCCGATCGTCGCAGAAAATAATTCTGAATTTAGATAGGCACTGCATTCTATAATATTTCCGTCACTTCGCAATAAACGAAAGGATTGGATCCACCTTCCAAGACAACCAGCAGAATGATGATTTTTTCCATGGACATCGTTGGCGATCGCGCCTCCAATTGTTACGTATTGCGTTCCTGGAGTGACAGCGGGAAACCAGCCCTTCGGCAACACATGTTGTATGAGGCTTTTATAGTTCACTCCTGCCTCGCACTCGACAATTCCAGCCACGTGATCAAAGGCTAATATTCGATTCAATTGATGTGAGAGAATCAGTCCACCTTCTTCATTCAAACAACTATCACCATATGATCTGCCTTGACCGAATGGGAGATAAAGTTGATCTGCGTGGAGGCCACTTAAATCAGGGTCACGACTAAGGATGATTGTGCTCTTATGGTGCACTTTCGGATATCTACCCCAGGATTCAAATTTTTCCATTTTGGATCTCGTTTTGAGTAACCTAGGTGGAAAAATATACTACGGCGATCCCTGCTACGACCCATATCCAAGACAACCAGTCTTTTAACATGAAAACAACCGGGTCCGAATTCATTCTACCCATTAGGGTCGACGACCATATCCTTGTCAACCAAAGAAACAGGACGAAAATAAGAGCCCACAAATAGTGAGGATGGGAATAAAGCTCGCTTACTGAATCTGAGAAGATATAGAAGGGCAAAATTATCAGGGACAGCGTTCCAAAGGCTGGCCCCGCATTCTTCATTGACTTCATATGACTGAAGTCATAATTCCTATTGGCCGAAGCTTCCATTTTCGCGTCCTGCAACTGCTTCAATTCACCATATCGCTTCGCCATAGCAAGGCTCAAAAAGAAAAGGACAGAAAAGGCGATTAGCCACTCCGACAATGGGACATCAGTGGCAACTGATCCCGCCCACAGTCTAATAGCATAGAGACCGGCAAGTATCGCGACATCCAGAAAATTGATTCGTTTTAGAACGAAGGAATAGAGGCTTGTAGTGAGCAAATAGATCGCTAGGACCGCCAGAAATTTTACTGGCAAGGCAAAAATAGCCACGCTGCCAGATAGAATTAGAAGCACCGGAACTAGAACAGATGCTTTCGGCAATGACAGTTGCCCTGACGCTATCGGCCTCCTACTCTTATCTGGATGACGTCTGTCATTTGGGAGATCAATTAGATCATTCAGTAAATAGACTGCCGAAGCAGAAAGAGAGAATGACAAAAACGCTGCGAGAACGGAGACAAAAAGCCCAAAATCTAGGAATTGGTGTGCCAAAAATAGAGGCACAAATATCAAAAGGTTTTTCACCCATTGATGGATTCTCATTGCTCTTAAAATACTCGAAAAACCTCCCTCCTTTTCAATTTTGAAAACACGAGTAACCGTAGTAAGTGAACGGACTTTATCTACAAAATCCTCCGATGAATGGACGACCGCAGCGCCTGCTGCTCCGGCCCAAACAGCCATATCGGCCGAGCTGTTGCCAAGATATTCGAATGGAGTTCCATCACAGTCCTGATTGATCAATTCGAGCTTAGCTTGACTTATTGTATTAGTCAGGCCGTCACTCGCAATAATAGAATCGAAAAATCCAAAATGGTCAAAGACTTTCTTGGCGATCCTGTCATCCGTACCCGTAGCGAGAATGACTTTGCGACGCTCTGACTCGCTTCGAGCATATTCCTCTACCTCCTTGTTGTAACGGAAGCTTCGGGCCTCTGGAATAACTCGATCGGTGACTTGCCGCTTGAAATGTGCCCGGCCCTTTAGTATCCATAAGGGGCTCAACAAGAGACTTAATGGCCTCTCTCGAAGCAGCATTATGAATGATTCCCAAAAGCTGTCTGAATAAATCAGAGAGCCATCTAGGTCTACATATAGGGGAATATTTTCTTGTTCTGTGCTTTCTTTCACTTCTCTAACAATTCCGACAATAATACGCCTTTACTAGGTCGATAGAGCCTAAATAGCGCGAATTTCTTCCTTTAATGATAATTGGAAATAGAATAGCTCCGTAGTTTCTACAAAGAAATCGACACTATCCCTGAAAACCCTGGAAATCAGAAAGAATGTCCCATAAATCGGAGCCAAATGTAGACCTTGAACTCGCTAAAGAGCATGGTTTGACTGAGGAAGAGTACGGCTGGATTATCGAAAAACTAGGACGAACACCCACCTTCGTAGAACTTGGTATCTACTCGGTGATGTGGAGCGAACATTGTTCTTACAAGAATTCAATCGCCTTGCTAAAGACTTTGCCAAGATCAGGCGAGAATTTGCTTGTTGAGGCTGGGGATGAAAATGCAGGACTCGTCGATATCGGTGGAGGACTGGCTTGCGCCTTCAAGATCGAGTCTCACAACCACCCCTCGGCTGTCGAGCCCTATCAGGGTGCAGCGACGGGAGTAGGTGGTATTCAACGTGACATCTTCACCATGGGAGCGAGACCAATCGCTTCACTGAATTCACTGCGCTTTGGAAGTTTGGATAGCGAACGAGTCAAATTTCTACTAGATGGCGTCGTTCGCGGCATCGGCGACTATGGTAATTCATTTGGCGTCCCCACGGTTGGAGGAGAAATCTATTTCGATGACTGCTACGAGGAAAATCCCCTTGTAAATGCGATGAGTGTCGGCATTGTAAAAGTCGGAGAGACGGTCTCTGCTATCGCAAGTGGTGCTGGCAACCCAGTATTTATCGTCGGATCTTCTACTGGACGAGACGGCATTCATGGAGCGACATTCGCCTCGGAAGAAATATCTGAAGAGAGCGAGGCCAAACGCCCATCGGTTCAGGTGGGTGATCCATTTACCGAAAAACTTCTCCTTGAAGCCTCCTTAGAGGTTATTGCTACGGGCGCATTGGTCGGCATGCAAGACATGGGTGCCGCTGGTATTACCTGTTCCTCGGCTGAGATGAGTGAGAAGGGTGGATGCGGTATGAGACTCCAATTGGAAAAAGTACCGATTCGCGAGAAAGGCATGACGCCTTACGAGATCATGCTTTCCGAATCGCAGGAGAGAATGCTCGTCGTCTGTCACAAAGGTCGTGAGCAAGAAGTGATCGACGTCTTCGAAAAATGGGACCTCAATGTTGAGGAAATTGGTGTGGTGACCGACACAGGAAATGTCGAGATCTTTTTCCATGGCGAACTTTTCGCCGAAATCCCAGCCGAGCATCTCTGCTTAGGAGCAGGTGCGCCGGTTTATATAAGAGAAACATCCAAACCGGAATACTTGACAGCGACCTCTTCCTTTGATCAGTCCACTGTTGAAGATTTGTCCGAAGAATCTGTACCAAACATTCTACTCAACCTATTAGGCAACCCCAACATCGCATCGAAAAAATGGGTCTATGAGCAGTACGACACCATGGTCAGAACAAACACGATTGTCGGACCAGGTTCCAGCGATGCAGCGGTAGTTCGAATAAAGGGTACAGATAGAGGCCTGGCCGTCAAGACAGATTGCAATGGAAGATACGTCTATCTAAATCCACGAAAAGGGGCCCAAATTGCAGTTGCTGAATCGGCGCGAAATGTAGTTTGCAGCGGCGGTCAGCCTGTGGCAGTTACCAACTGCCTAAATTTTGGAAATCCTTACAAACCACAAATGTATTGGGTTTTCAAGGAAGCTGTAGCCGGAATGGGTGAAGCCTGTCGAAAATTTGAGACACCGGTAACGGGCGGAAATGTCTCGCTGTACAATGAAAGCCCAGGACGAGCAGTCTACCCTACCCCAACCATAGGAATGCTTGGATTGGTCGATGACATCCATAATCATGTCACGACTTCAGAGTTCAAAAACGAAGGTGATCACATTTTTCTTTTGACTCCAAAAGGAAATGCCTTTGCATCAAAAATCGACGGAAGCGAATATCTTGCTAGCGTTAGAGGCCAAGTCACCGGCGATGCACCCGAATTCGAATTGGACGAAGAATTGGCCGTTCAGAAAGCAGCCCTCAAAATGATCAGATCTGGATTAATTCAAAGCGCCCACGACATTTCCGACGGAGGTCTGGGAGTTTGCCTTGCAGAAAAAACGCTTTACTCAGGACTAGGTGCAAAAGTTGACCTGACAACAGAAGAGGGACAGCGACTCGATGCTCTATTCTTTGGCGAAGCTCAATCACGAATTATTTTCAGTGCAAAAGAGTCTAATGCAGAAAAACTCTACTCCTTAGCTCGCAGCGGTGACGTGCAATTGAATTACATCGGGCAGGTAGTAAGTGATGAGAGCTTAGATATCAGTGTGGACGGTAACTTGTTGGTAAGTCTGGATTCGTCGGAATTGAAAGATCCATATTTTTCTGCAATTCCTGACGCTATGAAGTCCTGAGGAAGATTGTGGGTTCAAGCGAGATGCTGTAACAATTCCCGCCCTATCTCATCTATATACTGGAAAATAAATCTGCGCGATCCGCTCTGCTGATCGAGCTTTGACACAACAATAATGAGTGATAACGCAAAATACACTACGCTAACGGATAGCAACTTCCAAGAGCAAGTACTCAATAATTCGGGGCCAGTCCTCGTTGATTTCTGGGCAACTTGGTGTGGCCCTTGCCGTGCAATCGCTCCCGTAATCGAGGAGCTTGCTAAGGACTTTGAAGGTCGTGCCACCATCGCAAAGATGGACGTGGACCATAACCAACAAGTACCAATGAATTATGGCGTCCGATCGATTCCAACCCTTCTAATCTTCAAGGATGGAGTGGTTGTTGATCAGTTGGTCGGTGTCGTTCCAAAGAAAAAACTAGCCGAAAAACTAGAAGCCCTCATTGAGGCTCCAGTCGAGTAATGTAATGGTAGACAATTCAATTGCAATCAAGATGTACTCCACCGAGTGGTGTCCTGATTGTCATCGAGCGAAAAGATTTCTCGGAGACAAAGGGATAGGCTTTGTAGAAATTAACATCGAACAGCATCCCGAGGCAGCTAAACTTGTGATGGAGAAGAACGAAGGAAAGAGACGTGTTCCAACCTTCGATATTGGAGGCAACTTCTACGGAAACCCTCCTATCTCCGAACTTGCAAAAATCGTCTCGTAGATAGATTCAAAATGTTAGGGCAGTCCACATTGAGGCTGCCCTAGCTATATCCCATACTATGTCACAACATCCAGACACTTCAGCATTTGACGGCATCGATTTTAACGATGCAGAACTCAAGGACATGATCATTGTTGGCACCGGGCCGGCAGGACTAACCGCAGCACTTTATGCCTCTAGGGCAAATCTTGCACCATTGGTATTTCAGGGACCAGAGCCAGGAGGTCAGCTAACAACGACAACGGACGTAGAGAATTATCCGGGCTTTCCTCAAGGAGTTATGGGCCCGGAAATGATGACTCTTTTTGAGGATCAAGCTAAGCGCTTTGGAGCTCAACTTGAGTACGGAACCGTTACACATGTGGATTTTTCGAGTCATCCGCATAGACTTCTAGTCGATGATGAAAAACCTTACCTCGCAAAAACGATCGTCATTTCGACAGGTGCGTCGGCTAAATATCTTGGCCTAGATAACGAACAAAGACTGCTTGGATATGGAGTTTCCGCATGCGCAACCTGTGACGGAGCTTTCTTCCGAGACCAAGACGTTGCTGTCGTTGGAGGCGGAGATACAGCGATGGAGGAGGCACTCTTTCTTACGCGTTTTGCTTCGAAAGTAAGCGTCATTCACAGACGAGATGAATTACGCGCTTCAAAAGTGATGCAAAAAAGGGCCTTAGATAATCCGAAAATCGAGATAGTGTGGAATTCCCAAGTGACTGATATTCTTGGTGAAAAAGAAGTTTCGGGAGTCAAACTTCAAAACACCGTCGATAATTCCGAATCCGAGCTAGATCTACAGGGTCTTTTCCTCGGGATAGGTCACAAGCCTAACAATGACATTTTCACGGGTTGGTTGGACATGGATGATCTAGGGTACCTAGTTACCAAAGCTGATTCGTCCTACACCAATATCCCAGGAGTATTTGCCTGCGGAGATGCTCAAGATCATGTTTATAGACAGGCTATTACCGCTGCGGGTTCTGGCTGCATGGCTGCCATTGACGCCGAACGATGGCTCGCGGAAAAGGAAGACGATGGTGTCTAGACACTAAACGTTTTCTATTTACAACATTCTAAGGCAGTGTCGAGATAGAAGACACTGCCTTTCTTGTTTCCGAGTCAACGGTCCAAGCATGAAACTCATTTCGAGTCAATCCAAGACCAGCTCGCTTTAATAAAAAGGGGAAACAAGGCGAAAAGCTAGAAACAATAACAGAAACCCACCCCCGTTCCATAAGTACCCGATTTATAGGGCATTCCTCAACAAAGATTATGCTTCTGCCGAAAATGCATCTTGGTCGATTGATTTTGCTACTTATTTTTGTAGTAAATCAGCCTCTTTTCCCAACGGGAGACTCAGCTCTTCTGATTGCTCAGGCGAAAACCAATCTTGCCTCACGAATTAAAGCGGCTCTCAAAGGCGACGACAAGCTGGCAGACTTTTCTATAGTACCGCTAGTCGTAGAAGGAACGGTTACCCTCTATGGCGCAGTGGACTACCAATCCGAACAAGAGCATGCCGAATCTATAGTTGCTTCGTTTGACGGTGTCAAGAAGATCGTCAACAAAGTAGTTGTCCTTCAGAAGGAAGCATTGGTTGGGGGCGACGAAGTTAAATTGGCAGAAAAGGAAATCGGAGATTCTTCTAGTTCTACTAGGCCCACATCCGGTGCGAGCTCCAAGGAACAGGAGAATGAGAAAAAGAACATCAACGATAAGGATCGTGGGCTGGAAGACGAAATCAAACCCGCAAATCTAAGCTTTTCGAATATTCCTGAATTTCACATCGCTAAACCTGGGCAATCTATGAGAGAGATAGCAAGGCAGTATGGATTGAGCGCAAGTGACTTGCTTCAGTTAAATGGGATGGGAGTCTCTCAGCAACCGGTCGCCTTTCAAAAAATAAAACTCGGCGGGACTGCTGAAACCAGAACCGCAGAAGTTAGCAATCGAAACCAAGTCGGCGAAGATCGTGAAAAGATTAAGTCCGAGGAGAATGGAGCCGTCGTTCTCAAAGTCTTAGGAAAAGAAGGAAATTCTTCTCCCTCCACTGCTTCCGTCATTGTTAGAAAAGAAAATAACTTAGATAACTCGACTTCTAAGAGCGACGAATCGGAAGCAAAAACGGCTTCCAGAAACGGTCCAGTCCTCACGCAAGAAGCCAGCATGGTCACGAGAAGTTCATCCAGACCTCTTCCCAACGCTGAAACGATCGAGCGAAATAACTGGGTCTTCCATCGAGTTGCCAATGATGAGAAGGACTACGAAATAGCCGATCACTACAACATCTCTCTGGCACTTCTGAGAGAAAGAAATGGTATTCGGCCAGATGCCAGTCTTCGAAAGGGCAGTCTAATTCGGATTCGGAAGATCGATTAGGTCGTTGGTACCTTGTAATTAGTCATAGGCATTTCCGGCGTCTTTACGAACAACAAGCACCATCGACCTTCTACAGTACAAGTGCATCTAAGATTTCATTCAGAGACCAAGCGCCAATCGTCTCTTTCCTTCTGACGACTGAAGACTGACCTCTGACGACTAGATTCGACTAATTCAGTCCCCGCCTATCTAATAAATGCTGAACATTGGGCTCGGCACCACGGAAGTCTTGAAATATCGTCATCGCGTCTTCGCTACCGCCTCTAGAAAGAAGAGCCTTTCTAAAGTGGTCGCCATTTTCACGCTGAAGTCCTCCATTCTCTTTGAACCACTCAACAGTATCGGCATCCAGCACCTCACTCCAGATGTAAGAGTAATAACCGGCTGAATATCCTCCGATGATGTGAGAGAAATAAGTTGAGCGATATCGAGGTGCAATTGCTGCCATCGACACACCTGCATCTTCTAAAGCCTTCGCTTCAAAATCTAGGAGTCCATCAGCTTCGGGTACATCGCCTGGCTCCAATTGGTGCCATGCTTGGTCAAGTAGCGATGCGGCTAAGTATTCAGTCGTAGCGAAGCCTTGATTGAACTTCTGGGCAGCCATGAATTTGTCTACCAATTCCTGTGGCATCTTTTCACCCGTCTCGTAGTGTCTGGCATAGTTAGCCAAAACAGAAGGCCAAGTGGCCCACATTTCGTTCACTTGTGAGGGGTACTCAACAAAGTCTCTAGGTACTGATGTCCCTGCGAAGCTCGGATAGTTCACATCGGAAAACATGCCATGAAGTGCGTGACCGAACTCATGAAACATGGTAATGACCTCCGTGAAAGTCATAAGGGTAGCTTCTCCTTCACTCGGCTTGGTGATGTTCTGATGATTAGCAACAACAGGCTTATTGTCCATTAATCCAGACTGGGATACATATGCATTCATCCAAGCTCCACCTCGTTTCGATGGACGTTCATAGAAATCGCCGATAAACATGGCAAGTTGTGACCCGTCTTCGTCGAATACATTGAAGACACGCACGTCAGGATGGTAGACCGGAAACTGGCCGGTGACCTCCTCAAAGGTAATTCCAAATACTTTCTCAGCGGCATGAAAGACGCCATTCTTTAAGACGTTATCTAATTCCAAGTAGGGCTGCAGTTGGGCCTCATCGAGATCGAAGCGCTCCTTCCGAACTTTTTCAGTGTAGTGTTGCCAATCCCAAGCAGCGAGCTCAAAATCATGCCCATCGCCAGCGATAGCCGCCTGCAAATCCTTTGCCTCCTTTTCTGCATTTTTAACGGCTGCTGGAGCAAGCATTGCTAGCCGATCATTTACAGCCTTTGTTGTTTTAGCTGTTTGATTCTGCAGGCTATAAGCCGCGTGATTGTCGAAGCCAAGAAGTTTTGCCCTCTCTGCCCTAATCCTAGCTACTTTGGTAAGGATTTCTCGATTATCAAATTCTCCACCACGGCTGCCTCTTGATACAGATGCCTTGTAGATTTTTTCTCGGGTAGCTCTATTTTCGAGCGATGCTAAAAGCGGTTGCGTACTAGTATTCAGTAGAGCAATTTGATATTTACCCTCCATTCCAGCATCGCTAGCACGTTTAGCAGCTGCTGTAATTTGGCGATCTGTCATTCCGGTCAAATCTTCCTTGGATTCGACAAGAACGGCCATGGCGTTCACTTCTTTCAAAACATTCTGACTAAACTGAGTCTGTAGCTCGGCGAGTTCGCTGTTGAATGCTTTTAATTTTTCCTTATCTGCATCTGGCAGTTGAGCTCCAACTCGAGCAAATCGCTCGTAGGTTTCGGTAACTAGTCTTTTCGACTCAGAATCCAGGTCAAGTGAACCGAGCTGGTCATAAACGCTCTTGATACGTCCAAATAGTTTTCCATTCAGCATGATCTTGTCACGATGAGCCGAAAGTTTCGGGGCCATCTCGGATTGAATGGCCTCTAAGTCATCATTCGTGTCTGCTGACGTCAAGGCGTAAAAGACTGTCAAAGACCGATCTAATACCTCTCCCGACGCCTCCATTGCTATGAAAGTATTCTCAAAACTAGGATCCTCGCTAGAATTGGCAATCGCGTCGATTTCTGCCATCTGCTGCTCCATTCCTGCCTCAAATGCAGGTCGATAATGCTCAATTGAGATTTTATCGAAGGGGGGGAAATGGAAAGCAAGTTCGCTTTCTGCTGCAAAGGGATTATCACTAGCCAGATTGTGCGGCATCTTGTAATTGCTCATTTCGAAACTAGGCCTGATGGCGTCCTCAGCTCCAGAATCCGTATAGTCAGTTGAGTTCTCGCATGCGCCTAGGAAAAGTGCGAGGCAGATCAAGGCAGTTCGTTTCATTTTTTGAATAGGGTTTTGGTAGGCATTAATAACACCTGAATACCCTCTTGGGTTCGGTGAATGCTTTCACCATGGACCGGCTTACCAAAACGATTTTAAAACCGAAAAGCGTGGGTCAAAAAACGTAACTCTAAGCAATGTCCTTCCGTAGAGTCTTTCACAACCAATCCATACCCTACGATCATGGCTATTATTCTTGGCGTTATACTTGTTGGAGCATTCAAACTCTTTCTTTGGCTTCTACCATTTTTTGTGATTCTTTTTTCTAAAAAGGAGATGGATGCGAAAGAACGAGTCTTATGGATCCTTGCGACCTTCTTTTTCTCATGGGTCGGATTCCTCTGCTATATCATTTTCGCTCCTGTAATGGGAAAGCGAAGCTACTCGTAACAGTTTCGAGTGTAGAGTTTCGGATTTCGAGTAGAGCTCCGTCCAATCAACTCATTTCCGTTATCAGATAAGAACGATAATGTGCCGCGTCCATTATTGAAGTCAACTCGTGTCCGCCTTTGCGAGACTAATGAGATACAGATCGTAGAGAAGACTCAAAAACCCTGATTTAGGCAGAATTCCTTTTGCCCATAGAATAAAAGATTGGTTTCAGGATTCTGGTCGATCGAAGCAGCTCCCATCACCCGGAACGCATCACTCACAACTCATCTGCTCATCATCCATCACCGTTCTGCTCTTTTAGGCCTCTAATCCTCTCCTGGATCGATGCCTTTAGAAGAGCAACAAGTGCAGGAGCCGAGACATCCTCCACTGTCCGAATTTTCACGTGCCTCATGTTTGCGCCGGTACCCTCCAGCAAAGCTTCTGGATCTTCAAGCGCTGATCCACGAAAAAAGCCGAAGTTGATGCGGTCTTTCTGAGGCATGATATAGCAGTATGCCTCAGACATTTTCTTTGGTCCGACACCATAACAAGCCGCTCGATCACCAAGCCTGACTACTTCGATCGAATCCGGATCAGCACTATAGATTAGGTCTTTCAGAGCAACGGCCAATTCTTGGACTTCATTTGCTTGCCCTTCAATGAGTTCTTCGAAGTTGCCAAATCTCGTTTCTGCCATTATCCTTTGATCATAGTTTTCGCGACAAACCAGATGTTTTCTTTTCGCTCTCTAAGTCGCCGAGTAAAATATGGTAGCCACTCTGTTCCGTAGGGTACATAGACACGCATTTTGTATCCCTCGTTTGCGATCGCAACTTGCGTAGAAGGTCTCATTCCAAATAGCATCTGAAACTCGAAATCGTCGCGGCTAATATTGTTGTCTTTCACAAAACCCTTAACGTGATTGATTAGGATATCATCATGTGTAGCGATCCCCGGATATCTACCTTTCGAAATCAGCATTTCCGAGTATTCTTTAAATCGATCTCTGATCACCGACATTTTTTGGAAGGCAGCCACTTCTGGTTCCTTGTAGGCGCCTTTGCATATTCTCACTCTTGCATTCAGTTCACACATTCTCGCTACGTCTTCCTTCGTCCGATGTAGATAAGACTGCAATACCACTCCAACGTGGTCCGGAAAACTTGGGTATAGTTTCTCGAAAATATTCAATGTCGAATCCGTAATATCTGTCCCTTCCATATCGAAGCGAACAAAGACATCCGTTTCCTTTGCTATTTCCAGCAATTCAGCCGCTCTAGCGAGACAGTATTCTTCATCGATCTTTTGTCCCATCATCGACAACTTGATCGATATGGTGGAGTTCAGACCCGCTTTTTTCTCCCGGTCAATTCGCTTAAGGATGGCCTGATAAGCTTGTGCCGCCTCAGCAGCCCGATCCAACTCTGACACATATTCGCCCAGCAAATCGAGTGTTACGAGCAGTCCTTTTTCATTCAATTCTCTTACGACCGGTAAACTTCCTTCCAGATTTTCAGACGCAACAAACCTCTTCGCGAGGGCAAAGGGTAATCTCATTAATTATATCTGTGCTAGTGCTTGTTCGAAATCTGCGATCAAATCATCGGGATGCTCTATCCCTACAGATATCCGAATGAGATTCCAGGGTGTTTTAGTGGGTTGGCTCTCATTGGAGGCCCGGTGTTCAATGAGACTCTCCGTTCCACCTAGTGAGGTTGCTCGCTTGAAAACTTTCATTTTCGCAGGCAAGTCGAATGCTGCTTCCTTTCCCTTCTTCACTAGAAAGGAAATCATTCCACCAAAATCGTCCATTTGATTCAAAGCGACCTCGTGATTAGGATGGGTTTCCAAACCGGGATAATAGACGGCTTCAATTTCAGCATGCTTGTCCAGATAATTTGCGATTAGGTTTGCATTCTCGCAATGAATCCGCATTCGAGCTGCCAAGGAACGCATACCCCTAAGAGTCAACCAGCAATCCATCGGTGATGCAACACCTCCAGAATAATTACTATATCGATTCACCCTGTCCCAATGTTCGTCATCGTCCTTGAATACCAAGGCTCCCGCGAGCACGTCCGAATGACCAGCCAAATATTTAGTTAAGGCATGAAAAACGATATCGGCACCCAATTCCAATGGTCTTTGCAGCAGAGGTGTCGTCCATGTGGCATCAACGACCAACTTTGCGCCGACCTGATGGGAAAAATCAGCGAGCCTCTCGATATCGCAGATCCTCAAAAGAGGATTCGAAGGTGTCTCCGCCCAAACCAGCTTCGTTCCTAGTTTCAGTTTATCCGAAAGAGCCTCAAAATCCTGCAAATCTACCTCATCATATTCAATACCAAGTTGGGTGAGGTAGTCGGTGACGAGAATTCTGACACCGTGATAGATGTCGTCGCCGAGGATAACATGATCTCCTTTCTCAAGAGAATGCAACAAAGCAGCAGCTGCTGCCATTCCGGATCCATAGGCCCTTGCTTTCTTTCCGCCTTCCAATTCCGCAAGCGTTTCTTCTAGACGCCGGCGTGTGGGATTTTCGTATCGGGCATACAGGAATCCTTTGGAATATTCCCCATCTGGGTCTCTCTCAAAGGTCGTTGCAAAGTGAACCGGCGGAGTAATTGCACCTGTTTCCTTATCAACTTCGCAGCCTGCCTGGGCAAGAATAGTTTGTAATTTTGACATGCTCGAAAATAGGAAATCGTGCTGTCAGAATTTTGGATTACAGTCCGATCATCGGTGTGCGTTTTCCTTTGCCTATTCTATGGATTTCTGAATAGCTTGTGCGCCCAACAGACTTTCCACCGCGATAAGTTTGCATGCGAATGGCATAAGCCCCAATCGGTACTTCAACGGATCCCGTGTACTTAGGATAATGGTGATCTGGCTCCGCATCATCAAATGTATAGTGTATAGAAAGATCATCCAGCTCAGTCATCATGCTGATTTTCTTCTTCCCATCTTTTGTGGTAGTGATGAAAAGTGAAGGATCGTAGATCGCTTTGGAATAGTTGACATCCATCTTGTCAAATCTGGTGAAATGTGCTTCAACTCTATCAACAAATTCGGGCCAGTCTTTATCAAGATTCTTTGACCAAGCAGCCTCGGCAATAGCAAAGGCTCTTGGCCATGTCATGTACTGCGCATGCCGCTGATTGGGCACTTCCTCTGTCCATAGATTTCCTTGTAGACCTAGCAGCTTGGTCGAATCCACTCCAACCGGTAAAGTTGGATCAAAGGAATACGTATCCTTAAGCCGTGACATAGAGTAGGTGGCCGGCTCGATGGATGGGTCACCCTGTAAAACGTCGAGATAATATTCGGGCGCGGGAGACATGATAACATCTCGACCCATTCTCGCTGCCTGTATTCCTCCTTCCTTTCCCCTCCACGACATAACCGTAGCTGTTTCTGCAAGGCCTCCGAGAAGAATTTCGTCCCAGCCTATCAACCGCTTTTCATACTTCTCTAATATTTTTTCGACACGCTTAATAAAGTAGGACTGTAAAACTTCGACATTTGCGATCTTCTCAGCGGCCATAAAGGACTTCACTTTCCGACTTTCAGCCCAAAATTTTGTAGTTGCCTCATCTCCGCCCACATGGATATATTTAGAGGGAAATAGCTCGGCAACTTCCTTAAAAACCTTGTCCAAGAACTCAAAGCTCTCCTCGTTGCTCGGGTCTAAAGTGTTTTCTATTTCGTTATAGAATTTCGATCCTGGATTGACTTTGAATGGACCATCTGTCGTTCCCAAATTTGGATAAGCCGTTAGGGTTGCAAGCGAATGTCCTGGCACATCGATCTCAGGAATGACTTCAATAAATCGACGACGAGCATATTCGACTACCTCCCTAATTTCATCCTGTGTGTAGAAACCGCCATATGTCGCTTTCTCCCCTTTGATTGGTCCCGGTCGAAACCACCAAATACCCTCTCTAGGCACCCTCCACGCTCCTAGTTTCGTGAGATTTGGTAGGGATTTTATCTCAATTCTCCATCCTTGATCGTCCGTAAGATGCCAATGAAATTTGTTGAACTTGTAGTGGGCCATGAGGTCGATAAATTCCTTCACTTCTTCAACTCTTTGGAAGTGCCGAGAGGAATCAAGCATCAAACCACGCCAATAATATCTTGGAGAATCAACAATGAAAGCGCCCCTAAATAGATATGGTCTTGAGTTAGATATTAGCTGGAGTAAACTTTGTACACCATTGAATACTCCGGCAGAATCATTTGCGATTAGATCCACTCCGAGATCATTGACTCGCAGGGTGTAGGATCCACTGGCAACTTTGTCGCCCTTTCGCAATCGGATATTGACATCTCCACGACCAAATGCCCGGTCCTCTTCCGTTTGCAGGGTCATTCTCGTCCAATCTTGGATTTCACCTGATAAATAACTGGCAATTTCCTCGAGACCGGCGCTATATCGAATCTTTGTTTCAGGCGTAATTCTAAGTGTAGCGGTATTACCCACTAAATTGCTGGGCCTAGGGATGATGTGTTGCGATTGGAGATTTCCTGTAGGAATAAGAAATGCAAGAACAAGGAGTATTTTCTTCATGAAGGAATATATGGAAGCGGGGCCCTTGATTCTAGCCAAGCCTCTTGGGGAGAACAAGTTCAATCCAATTCATATATCTCCAAAGCAGGTAAATGCAATTTTATTCCTGTATTTAACAGGGCAAAAGAAGACTTCTACCTGTATTTATCACCCTTCTTTGCTAGCTTCGAATTCGGCTAAATCCATCGACCCTTGGCCATCTCCTCCAGGATTGACCTGATAGCTTTGGTCGCCCGATCGATTGTATTCCTCGATACTAAAGCTGTCGACGGTAATCGCATCCAGTCTTGCAGTCTCAGCCTTCGCAAGCAGAGCAGCCTCGTCTTGATTTATAATACCTTTTTCTATGGCCAAAGCGAGTAATTCAGAGACTGGCAGTTTCTCCAACTGTCCCTGCTTTACGGCTATCTTTATCTTCTTCGAAATTAGCCCAGCCTTTTGAACCAACCGGAACGAATGCTCCATTCGGCCAAGTGGGTTTTCCCTATCGAGAGGTGCATAGACGCCACCAGTTATTCGATCACGTTGCTCACCATCGATCATCAAGGCCTTCGCAATTTTCTGACCGGTTCGATCATTAGGCAACTTGCCCAAAGAATTTAGACGAGACCACCAAGTAATAGGGCCTCGGAAGAGAAGACCGAGACCTGGAATCTTGAGGTTCTGAAACAATCCTTCGAAGGATAGCTGAATTTGATTCAAGGCATACTGCATAGACCAGTGGAAAAATACTTCGTCTTCCTTCAATCGACCTTCCGATTCAAATCTCTTTATCGTGGCAGACGCGATATACATCCAAGAAAAGACATCGGCAAAACGACCAGTAAGTTTCTCTTTTCGTTTTAGATTACCACCTAGTGACCCCATGGCGAGATCAGCAAGCAGAGCGAATGACGAGGATGCCCAGTTGAGTTTTCTTATGTATTGAGCCGAGGGTCCGCCAATTGGAGATCTGGATAGCCATCCTCTAGTCAAACTCAATCCAATTGATCTGAAGAGATTCCTGTGCACATGTCCAATGTGACTCCAGAATGCCCCGTCAAAAGCCTTGTTATCATTGTCTTCGACAGCGTTGATTTCTTTCAATGCATAGGGATGACATCGAATAGCTCCCTGACCAAAGACCATCAAGGTCCTTGTCAAGATATTGGCACCCTCCACCGTAATGGCAACAGGAGTGTTGATATATGCATGTGCAATCGCATTTCTTGGACCTTTCGAGATGGCATTGCCTCCAAGAATGTCCATGCTATCGTTAATCCCTTTTCTAAATAGCTCGGTCGAGTTGTACTTAGCCATGGCCGTGACTACTGCAGGCTTAGCTCCCTTGCTCAGTCCACCAAGTGTATATCGTCGCATGGCTTCCAGTAGATAGGAGAAGCCGCCGAGTCTTGCCAAAGGTTCTTCTATGCCTTCAAACTTTCCGATAGACAATCCAAATTGCTTGCGATTAACGGCGTGAGCACTCGCTACCCGGGTCACGTATTTAAGGCCAAACGTGCTACTAGCAGGTAAAGATATTCCACGTCCAGCGGAGAGCGACTCCATGAGCATTCTCCATCCCATCCCCACCTTCTCTCTTCCACCAATCACAGCTTTGTCCAATTCGACGACTACGTCGATTCCCTCTGTTGGGCAATTCCAGAATGGAATCCCAAGTGGATCATGCCTTCTTCCAAGTATAACGCCATCTGTATCTCGTGGCACAAGCGCGCAAGTAATTCCTAGATGAGTACCGAGACCTAACAAGTTGTCGGGATCCTGACATTTAAACGCGATTCCTAAAAGCGATGATACCCCGGCCAAGGTGATATAGCGCTTATTCCAATTCAATTTTAGATAGAGTTTCCCGTCGTCGCCCTTAAAGACCTCGCCACTGGATTGCATCGCCCCTGCGTCAGAACCTGCTTCGGGTTCAGTCAGTGCAAAACAGGGGACTTCATCACCAATCGCTAAACGCGGGAGATAATAATCCTTTTGCTCTTGAGTCCCGTAGTGGGTCAGTAGCTCTGCCGGTCCAAGTGAATTAGGTACCATGACCGTCGTGCCCAGCACCGGCGAAACTGTCCCAAGCTTCCCAACGATGGCGCTATTGGCCATAGGAGAGAATCCAAGCCCTCCGTATTCCTTGGGAATCATTAGGCCGAAGAACCGTTCTTTTTTAAGAAAATCCCAGACTCGATCTGGCAGATCTCGCTTCTGATATACCTCCCAGTCATTGGTAAGTCGACAGATTTCTTCTCCTGGCCCGTCTAAAAATGCTTGCTCCTCCTCTGTAAGACCTGGATAGTCCTCAGCCAAAATCCTCTTGAAATCTGGTTTGCCGGAAAACAACTCACCCTCGACCCAAACAGTACCGGCATCAATGGCCTCGCGCTCAGTCTTCGAAATGGCCGGCAGAAATCCTAGAGAGTTCATGGCCTTCATGACTCCACCACTCAAAACTCTTCTGATAGGCGGAATGAGAAATATCGCCGAAAGAACGGCAAATCCTACCCCCAACCAAACCGGAGCTCCAACAAAGTGCAAGAAGGTGAATCCTGCAAGAACCCATATCCAAAGTGGCGCGCCGGCATAACCAAGAACGAACCAAACTATTAGCAATGCAGATAAGGCAAACTGCCAGGAAGGAAACCAATCGTAGAAGGAATCTAGGAACTCCATTTTGGTTGTTTGTTTGTGGATTATGATTAGTGGTCACAGAAAGTGTAACTCACTAACCGAAAACCCTTTGCAGGTAAAAATCCTAAATCTGCGTCAGGAAAAGGTCTGGCCCTCACTCCTCACATGTTCGGAATTTACAAAAGTAAATTTTCGAAAACTCCCGCTGCTCCCATTCCACCCCCGATGCACATCGTACAGACACCATATTTGATGCCTTTACGCTTCATTTCGTGTAATAGAGTTGCCGTCAGTTTTGCACCGGTACATCCAAGAGGATGACCTAAGGAAATGGCCCCTCCATTTGGGTTAACGATTGACTCGTCAATTCCAAGGGTCTTCAATACCGCAAGAGATTGGGCAGCAAAAGCCTCATTCAGCTCAAATAAACCGATGTCTTTGAGCTCCAAGCCTGATCTCCTAATCGCCTTTGGAATGGCTTCAATTGGCCCGATTCCCATGATTTCTGGTGGTACACCCGCGACGGCAAAGCTCAAGAATTTTGCCATTGGCTCTACCCCAAGTTCCTGGACCGCTTCGCCACTCATGACAACCGCCGCTGCGCCCCCATCCGATATCTGCGATGAGTTGCCAGCAGTCACCGTTCCACCCTGCCGAAAAACTGGACGAAGTCTAGCCAAAGCCTCCATTGATGTATCGGCTCGTGGCCCTTCATCGGTATCAAATTCAATCTTCTTTCTGACGGCTTTTCCATCTTTATAACCGACCTCCTCAAACTCCAATGGAACGATTTCGTCTTTGAAACGACCGGAAGAAATGGCATCTAAAGATCTTTGGTGAGACTGCAAACTGAATGCGTCTTGCTCTACCCTCGTCACATTATACTTTTCAGCTACATTTTCAGCCGTATTGCCCATGTCGACGTAGGCATCAGGATTTGCAACCGCCATAGCAAAGTCAGGAGAATAATAGAATCCTCCCATGGGAACGAGACTCATAGACTCCGCACCACCAGCAACAACAACATCGTTCTGTCCTCCAATAATACTATGTGCCGCAGTTGCTATAGTCTGCAATCCTGAAGCACAAAAACGATTGACTGTGGCACCAGAAACACTATCCGGCAATCCAGCCTTAAGGACTATGAGACGTCCAACATTCATTCCTTGCGGCCCTTCAGGAAAGGCACAGCCGATAATAACATCATCGATTTTGGCCGGGTCAAGGTTTTTAACCCGATCAATAGCTCCTTTCACGGCAACGGCTCCCATTTCTTCTGGGCGAACGTTTTTAAGTCTGCCTCTTTTTCCTTTTCCTACGGCAGTGCGCACACTGCTGACAATAAAGGCTTCTCTAGCTTCCATGTAATTGTTGTCTTAGACTATTACTAAATTCTAATTCCGAAGTGGCTTTCCAGTGGTCAATATCGATTGTACCCGAGCCATCGTTTTTTCCTGACCCAATAGGTGCATGAAGACTTCCCTCTCCAGATCAATCAGATAGTCCTCGTGTACATCCGTCGGCCCCGTTAAGGAACCACCGGTCATGACGTAGGCCAATTTTGATCCTAGATAGTGGTCGTATTCGCTTATGAACTTGCCGACTTCAAACTGATGAAGAGCCGCTTCGAATAGAGCTCTTGCTGGACTACCCATGACTCGAATTGCAGACTTTACAGGCGGGGGCAAATAGCCTACATTTGATAGACGTGTCACCTCTTCCTTTGCGATATACAGTCGACGATCTTCATTCATTGAGATGATCGTATTGTCTGGCAAATAGCCCATTTCGATTGCTTCCGCAGCACTCGTAGCTACTTTCGCCATAGCGACGTTTTCAAAGTACTTCCGCAGGAAGGCTGTAATATGGCTAGGAAAGTCTGTTGGCGACTTCTCCGCAGCCTTGGCAGCTAGATACATCGAACCCGTTCCGGCTGGAATCAATCCGACACCTAGTTCCACGAGGCCGATATAAGACTCCGAAGCTGCGACTGGTTGAGGCGACGCCATAGTCAACTCACATCCTCCACCAAGTACCCTTTGATGGGTAGCTACAACGATCGGCTTGTTCGCATATCTAACACGCTGTACAACTTCCTGAAACCTCTTGAGCATCATTTCGACATCGTCAAGCTGTCCCATCATAACACCCATGGCCAGTTCTCCAAGATTGGCTCCTACCGAAAAATTATTCCCCTGATTACCAATAACCAATCCCCGGATATTGGATTTCCCTTCGATGAGAGTGATAACGTCGTCGAGTCCACTCATGACCTCCGTTCCTAAGCTATTTGCCTTTGACCTGAACTCATAGAGCACGACCTGATTTCCAAGGTCCAGTAGATTGGCGTCAGCATTTTTCCAGATGATTTTCCGAGGGTTAGAGCGGATAGCATCTAGATCTATGACATCTTTGTAGACCTCGTCATTCGCGGATCCTTTTCCTGGAAGATAAATTGTGGGTGCTCCTGGTTCTCCATCATAAAAAGAATTGCGGCCAGAGGCTTTCATCTCTTCTATCCAATCCGGAAGGGCCTTTCCGGCTGCCTCCAAATCGTTACATATTCTATCGAAACCCAGAACATCCCAAGTCTCGAAAGGACCAAGTCGATATCCAAATCCCCATCGAATCGCCCTGTCTACATCAGCCGGGCTATCTGAGATTTCGGGAAGCCTCCTAGCGGAATAGGCCAATATATCAAGCGTCGTATCTCGGAATAGAGAACCGGCTCGACTGTCGCTAGCGTAAAGAGCTCGCAATCGATCCTCCAGTCCTCCTGCATCCTTGATCGAATCAAGATCACCAACATTCACTTCGTCCTGTTCGAACTCCATGTTTGCTGGATTAATGGAGAGGATGTCCTTGCCTATTTTCTTATAAAAACCAGATTTCGTTTTGGCTCCCTTGTATCCTTTCTCTACGAGATCCTTCAGAATCTGAGGCACCTCGAACATATCCCTCTCTTCATCATCGGGAACGCCATCGTAAAGGTTGTTAATTACATGGATCAGAGTGTCCAGCCCCACGACATCGGCTGTTCTAAAAGTGGCTGACTTTGGACGCCCAATTAGCGTGCCAGTTACTGCATCGATTTCTTTAATATTGAATCGTCCTTCCGTGAACTCCTTTATGGTGCGAACCATGGAATACACTCCGATTCTGTTTCCGATAAAGTTTGGAGTGTCTTTGGCTATGACCACTCCTTTGCCGAGATGCACACGTGCGAACCAAGCTAGACGCCGTACAACTTTCGGATTGGTATTAGGAGATGGGATTATCTCAAATAGCTTGAGATATCTGGGAGGATTGAAGAAGTGAGTTCCAAGAAATCGCTTCTTGAACGACAGTGATCGACCCTCTGTAATTTCATCTATTGGGAGTCCGCTTGTGTTGGACGAAACGATCGTGTCTTTATTGATGGCCTTTTGCACTTTGGCCATGAGGGACTGTTTTATATCAAGTCGCTCAATGATCGCTTCAATTACCCAATCGCAGTCCTTTAATAAAGAAAGATCGTCATCGAAATTCCCTAGGGTAATTCG
Organism: Rhodothermales bacterium; assembly: GCA_965250215.1. Classification (GTDB taxonomy): domain Bacteria; phylum Bacteroidota; class Rhodothermia; order Rhodothermales; family DATKEJ01; genus CBDFNN01. The sequence continues at coordinate 3,776,213 of CBDFNN010000004.1, forward strand.
CTTTTGCGCTCCCTTTACAAAAAAGGGATTGGGCTTCATTCTGGTTGCCTTTTTGAAGGCTCCGGCAACGATGGCGTTTTTTGGACCTTCTTTGGCTGGAATGTCCAGAAGGACAACCTCTAAACCTGCGTTTGCAAGATGCGCCGCAATTTGCGATCCCATCACACCAGCACCAAGGACAGCAGCTTTTCTGAATGGCTTGAAATTTTTACTCACGATTTCGTGCTTTTGTTATTTCGACTAAATATGAGACCCGCCTTCGCTTGGAGTCCTTTCATAAATCTGTTCTATCAAATCGGCATAGCGCTCTCGAACTATATTTCGACGTACGCTCATCTTTGGAGTCAAGAGACCATTTTCAATACTCATGGGCTCAGAAACCAAGATAAAGTCTTTGACAGTCTCCCAGTGAGCCATGCCTTCGTTGGCACCATCGATCAGGTCTTGAACAAGAGCTCTCACCTTATCATTTTGACACAACTGATCAACATCAGAGATTTCGACTCCGAGATCCTCTGCCTTCAATTTCAGTATCTGATGATTCGGGAAAATCAGAGCTGTGCAATATTTATGTCCTGACCCGACCAACATGGCTTGCTCGATGAGAGCAGAGTTGACTAACTTATTCTCGACCGGCTGCGGAATGACATATTTCCCTGTCGAGAGCTTGAAAAGAGATTTCTTTCTGTCTGTGATCTTTAGAAATCCTTCCTCAGTAAATTCGCCGATGTCACCGGTATGAAACCATCCCTTTGAGTTGATCGCCTTTTTAGTCTCCTCTGGATTTCGGTAGTATCCTTTCATGACGTGGGGACCTCTCGTCAGAATTTCCCCATCCTCTGCAATCTTGACTTCCACACCAGACATAGGAGTCCCAACAGTGCCGACTCGATTCGCACGAGGACGATTAAAGGTGATGACTGGGCTAGTTTCCGTTAAGCCATATCCTTGCCAGAGCTGAACTCCAGCAGCCCCAAATTTGGTGACCAGATCGCGGTCCAAAGCGGCGCCACCAACACTGATTCCTTTTACTTCACCACCCAGAGCCGCGGTCCACTTTGATAGGACCAATTTCTTAGCTATCGCGAGCTGTTTTTTGTACCAGCCACTAGGTTCTTTCGTGATGTCATATTGCAGAGCTATGTCAGTGGCCCAAAGAGCTAGTTTCTTTTTCACGCCGGTCAACTCTCGCGTTTTCAAAAGAATCTTCTCGTTGACCTTCTCGATCAATCTAGGAACGGCAGCGAAGAAGGTGGGCCGAACATCTGACAAGATTTCAGAAAGCTGGTCGGGGCGACAAAAATAGATCGTGTGTCCATGGTAGACAGCGCCGAAAGCCATCGTCTTTCCAAAGATATGCGTCATCGGAAGAAAACTGAGCACTCGCTCATTCTTTCCCGGACTAATAAGCTCAAGACCATCAAAACTGGTCATCGCATTGCTCGAAATATTTTCGTGCGAGAGCATGACACCTTTTGGCAATCCAGTTGTGCCGGAGGTATAGATTAAGGTCGCCGTATCGTTCGGATCGATTTGATTTCTAAGCTCTTCTGGCAGATTCTTTTTCTTAGCCAAAAGTTCTCGGCCTTTTGAGCGAATCTGATCAAATGTATGAAGTTGAATTCCATCGGGGATTCCTCTTTCTACAGCCGCAAGGTCGCCATTGACCAGAATTATGTGGCGCAAGGTCTTAGCTAATGGCAAAACGGGTTTAATTTTTTCTAGCAACTCTAGGTTGCCAACCAATAGAGCCCGTGATTCCGAATGATTGAGGATATAGTCGCAGATCTCATCCGAGTTGGTGAGATAGATGGAAACACTCAGAAGGCCAGCTACCAGACATCCCATCTCCATTAGGATATAATACATGTCGCTTTCCATATAGAAAGCCATCCTTTCTCCCCGCACCAAACCGATCTCGGAGTATCCCAATGCTATCTCGTCCGCCACTTTTTTGAATTCGGTGTTAGACCAAGACTCCCATTTCCCACCAACAATTGGTTGATTAAAGGCACTCTCGTTTGGGTATTTTTCAACCGCAACATCAAGAAGAGATGGAAGAGTCCGTCCCAGTTCCATCTTGATGGGAAAATCCGGGGCAGCTGTGTAGATTTTGGACTCCAAAATGGGTTTTGTTGCTAAGTGTGGCTTATATCCATGTGCGTAGCGAGGCTACTTGTACATCAATCATACTTTATCTCAAAGTGGGGTTAAAGTCAACTAATACTTCGACCTTAAGCCACTAAAAAGGTTACGACTCAAGCCAATCTCAGCCCCTCAGCCCCTCAGCCCCCGAGCCCCCGAGCCCCCAAGCCCCTATTCCTCTTCGTCCTTGAGCTCTTCTTCTACAATCTTAAACTCACTTTTAAGCGAATCGAAAACCTTCTGATTCGCAATAGTCTGATTGAGCTGATCAATCATTTGTGGGTACTTGTTCCTAAACTCTTCGAGAAGTTCTTCGGGGCTTTTTCCTTCTTCCGGGTTGCCCTTGCTTAAATACTCGACTAAGTCGTCTTCCTGTACTTTGATATCATAAGTAAGCAGAACCTTGTCCTTGATAATCATCCAGTGGACTAGGCGAGTTGCGGCCTCGGTGTTTTCTTCTCTAAATTTTTCCTCGTCGAAATCTTCTGGGAGGTTGTTTTGATTTTTCCTTTTCACATCTTCGACAAAGGAATCGAGGTAAAGTGCGATGGCAGATTCTGGTACTTCCATCGGATTTAGTTCGACCATCTTGTCCACAAGCTTCTCTTCAAAACTCTCTTTCAGACGCGAATCAATAATATCCTGAATTCGCGTTTTTACCTCTGCCTCAAGTTTGGTAACGTTATCAAACTGTCCTTCGGATATTTCCTTAGCAAACTCATCATTCAATTCGGGTAAATCTTGCTTCTTGGTTTCGGTGATTTCTAAAGCATAGCTAACAGAATCTTCCGTCCCCGGAATTTCCATCGTGATTTCTACCGTCTCTCCAATTTTGTGTCCAAGTAGCGCTTCCCTAATATTTGCAGCGAGCCGCTCTTCTCCCAAGGAGATCTCAAGACCTTCCTGTTTTTCATCCTCCTTTACTTCTCCGCTTTCTTGGTCTTTCGGGGCCATGGTAACTGTGACTAAATCCTTGGCTCCGATTTCCTCAGTGTGAGGTGCCCAGTCTGCCTTTTGCTCACGCATGAGCTCAATTTCTCTGTCAACTTCTTCTGGCTTTACGTTTATCACTGGCTTGACAACTTCCTTTCCAGCTAGATCGGCTAAAATAAAACTTGGTCGTACTCCAAATTTAACTCGTGCTTTGAGATCTTGGTCAAGCTTGTAGTCGATTTCCTCAATGATCGGCCGCCCCATTACATCATGCTCTTCTTTTGCTAGGACCTCCTCCTCATAGTTTTCTTGGATGTACTGGTAAATCGCTTCCATGGCGACAGATTCTCCATACATTTTCTTGACCATCCCTAGGGGTACTCGACCTTTTCTGAAGCCTTTGGCTTCTACGCTCGGGCGAACCTTGGTCAACGCGTCCTTAATAATCGGATCAAGCTGCTCTTTCGAAGCCTGTATTTCTAGCTCGTATTCTACGGCTCCAGTTTGCTTGATTGTTGTTGACATATTTGTTTAGTGTAATGCTTTTCTAAAATGTGCTGCGAGTCTCTGAGGACTTGCTAGTCAGGGCGTAAGGCTTGATCGCCGAGGCCTAATCCAACTCTCCTGTAAAATTCTTTTCTTCCGATCTTTTTGGCAGCTTTATCGGCTGCATAAAATAAAGAAGGACACGATCACTGAGTACCGCGTCCTTCCGTAAAAGATCACCAGAAAATAAGGAATCCCAGTTAGAAATCTAGGCCGATCGAGAAGTAAAACACTCTATCTCCGAAGCCCTGTCCATCATGAGGCCAAGCCCAATCAAGTCTTACTGGATATCCAAGCATGATAGTCTTTAATCCAACTCCAATCCCGACGTGTAGATCGTCAAATCGTCGTACTCCACCAGCATCCGTCTGCCATAAATGGAAATCTTCGTCAGTGCTTCTCCCGCCCCAGATAGATCCAACATCTGTAAAGAATGCTCCCTGCATATTGTACAGAGGAAAGATCGGAATTGGGCCCGGTAAAACAGCTGCCAACAACGGGAATCTAAATTCTGCATTCAGCAATCCGAAGTAAGATCCGTTGTGCGAATTGATAGAGCTTCCTCTGAAGGGCATTACAGGGGTGGCAAAGACATAGTCCGCAACATCAGAAATTGGGAAGCCATTTTGCGGATCGAATTTTCGATTGATCCAAGTACTCACTCCAGATGTGTAGAATATTTGCTGATCAGATCCTATTGAAGCTGCCCCAGAACCTCTGACTGCAAAACTATAATTTCGACCAAACGATTTGTACCATCGAAGATCTCCAAGAACCGTCATGAACTGTAGCGTGTTGCTTATTCCACCTGGCGAGGCTGACAATTGTATGGCTCCCCGATGTCCGCCGGATGGGCTGAGAAATCCTGGAGTCGTAACATCCTTGGTATAACTCAAGGTTGGGTAGACAACGTTTCTGGACTCTGACGCCGCTGTTGGATTCGATATAGAAGTCTGGCTAATATTGAGCCAAGTTAGGCCGGCATCAAAACGTCTAAACTTGTCTATAGGCAGACTAGCTGAGAATCCCATTCCATAGTTTCTATATCTCAGATACTCAATAGAAAAACCTCCGTTGGCTTGCGAATAGAACGGAAGTATTCGAGCCATATGGAATGAACTCAATGTATAGTCAATTCGCTTCGGCAGATAACTGTAAGCAATCGTGTAATCTGAATTGCGAAGATCTATCAATAGATTCGTCGTCGCGAATATCTGATGATTCCCGAGAACATCACTAAACAGAAATTGCGTCACGCCCTGCACACCACCATAGAGTGGATCATATCCAGCTGAACCATAGACCAAATCAGGAGAGAAGGTCAGTTTATATTTTTTCTTCTTAAGTCTTCCGTCCTCACCAACACCATCTTCCAATGAGAATGGGTCGATGACATCATCAGGCACGTCGTCTATTGCTTCTTCAAAAGCATCAGAAAATACATAGTCTCTGAAATTAATTCGCGATGTAGAACTTGAGTCTTGTAGAACAACTCCAATACCAGCATCTGCTGGACCTTCACCACTGCCTGTGCTATCCGCATAGGCCAAATCTTGTCCATTTGGATTTGATTCTCTGCCAATTACCTCATTTCTGAAAAGAGTTCTTTTATACTGAACACCGTCAGATGCATCTCGCAAATAAGGATTACGCTGCAGCGAAGATTGCTTTGCGAGTGCAAGAGTCGGCGAGTCTTCAATATCATCCTGCAACACACGCTTAGCCCAAATATTCGGATTCAGTACCCCTCCGTCTACCTTTCGAGCAAAGGGCGACTTTAACATGTAGATCGACTGCGTTCCCTCACGAAGACTCATGACAGCAGCCTTGTTTCCATCAGCAGAGACAGAGACCTGGGTTATTCCAATCAACACATCAGTCAAAGGTCTTTCTATTCCTGAGACCAAATCTTTTTCATAAAGATTAAATATGCCGTTTCGATCGGAAATAAAAAGAATCTTGTCTTCTTCCGCTCCGAACTTGGGGCTCTTGTCGTCCCATCGTTCTTCATAGGTCAGTCTCCGCAGTTTAGCATTGCCTGGCTCCATGAGATAAACATCCTTCTGGGCATAATCATAATCGATCATGGAGAAGTTTTCTGTCGTGTGTCGACCCAATTGGGTGTATGGTCCACGATCTGAGTAGAAAACAAGCTTTTCACCACTTGGACTCCAAGACGGCTCCATGTCACTGAAAACATCGCTTGTGAAATTTCTCGTCTCCTGACTTACCATGTCAAGCACGTAAATATCGCTCTGCGAATTCATGGAAGCCGAAAATGCAATCTTGCCTCCTTTTGGATTCCATGCAACAGACATGATAGCATCAACTCCAGGGACTCTGAAATGCTCGACGTCTTTACTTCTAACATCGATAATTGCTATGGCATCGGATTCTCCACTTTTCACTGCGATAGCAATCTTTTTCCCATCGGGACTCCAGCTAATGCCCGGAGTTAAAATCTTTAGACTCTCGAAACCAGTGTTGTCCTGACCATCGATAAGTTTTCGGGCACGTTTTCCATCGTTAGCATTTGCTACGAAGAGATCAAACAATCCATCCTTGGTTGAAATGTATGCAACTTTATCACCTTGAGGAGAAATCGCAGGGCTGGTATTGAAGAAGCCACCCTTCTCCCTTGTAATAATGGGTTTGGCAATTTCCTCCAGATCCTCCCGAACAGCCATTTCCGGCCAGTGTACTTTTTTAAGTGCTTTCTGCCACCTTTCCGATAGTTCTTTCAAAGAAAGTCCGATAGATCGCTTGAAAGCTTGATCCACACTCCTCGTAAGTCGGAGTCGTTGCATGATCTCTGCAATTTTCTCTCTTCCGTATTGCTCGGAGATGTAGTCCCACACGGACTGGCCACCGCGATAGGCAAAGTAGCCGCTTAAATAGGGAATAGGTGTGAGGTAGTTGTTGACAATGGCGTCTCGGACATACATGTCGGAGTTGGTGTCCCAACCAAGCGCATCATATTCAGATAGACCCTCATTGAACCAGAGAGGGATATTTAGTTGAATGTTGTTTTGAATGATCGATTGAATGGAGCCTCCATAAAACATGTCATTGATCACAGCATGGACCAACTCGTGATGGACTACGCGGCGGTAGTCACGGTAGTCTCCTGTAAAGGGAATGGCAATTCGGTTCTTGAACAGCTCCGTCACTCCACCTATGCCTTCGGAGTATTCTGGCAGCTGAACCGCATTGGTCACCGCAAAATCGTTGTGACTTTGGTAGGCCATAAATGCGATTCGATCGGAAATCTCATGATCGAAATCTTTTGAAATCTGTCTATAGGCGTCTTCCGCAGCGTGAGCCGTGAACTCGGCTAGATACTTTCCCTCATCCTCGTAATAGTAGACATCAAAATGTTTTGACTGAACGAAATACCACTCATGATTTTGATAGTGGACTTTATTCTTCCCGAAACGGAAGTATTGGGCATTTACCGAAGAATGGGTACCCGTTAAAACAAATACTGCGATTAAGAGAAATTGCCAGGTTCTAGTGACCGTCCTATTCATGTTTTTTCCTCGGAGAGAAGTCGTCTTAGAAACCGGGGCACTTGGTTTCTCACGGAGACGAAATATTTTTGTGTAATCTACTATGATTGCCGCTAATCATTGTGTCAATGTAACAGCCAATTCGTTTAAGATCACTAGTTAAAAACCTAGGTATTTCAATAAGGAATACCCAGAATTGTTGCTACTCGACTGAGCAGAATACATTCCCAAGAAACTTACAGTCAAGGCGCAAGATGTGACGATTGAGCCCTTGCTTTCGTCATGTCAAAAAAGCGGCTATTCAAAAATGACAAGGGTCTCAATCTAGGGGACCCAGTGAAGAGGAAATCAGGCATATTTCATCCACTTAATTAGATCCTTGAAACTTGCCTTTTTACCATACATGAGAACTCCAACCCGATAGATTTTTGCGCAAACCTTTACAGCCAACAAGAAGCTAAGTAGCAGAACTAGGAGGGAAAGACCGATTTGCCAAAAGGGTACCACTGTGGCACCCATTCTTGCAGGCATCAATATAGGCGAGATGAACGGTAATATCGATGTGACTACGGCCAATGTTGAGTCAGGAGAGGCCACAACCGGAGTCACGAGCATAAAGGCTGCGATGACCGGTATCACCAGAGGAATACTCAGAGTTTGGGCATCACTTTCTTGTTCCGACGCTGCTCCAATAGCTGCATAAAACGATGCGAAGAGTAAGAAGCCGAACAAATAGAAGAAGGGCAGGAAAATAACCAAGCGGTAGGGAAATTCGGGCATCAAGTCGTTGATCGATGCCAGAACTTCTTCTTGACTCGCAGAATCGGCCAATTCAAGCGCTCCTGGATCAATAAACGATGCTGCAATTGGTCCGGCTACAGCGGACATGCCAATCATGAAACTGGTCCAAATCATGAGCTGAACCAAGCTTACCGCTCCGATCCCTAGAATTTTTCCCAACATCAAATTAAAAGGCTTGATAGAGGAAATGACCACTTCCATTATCCGGCTGCTCTTCTCTTCTATCACCCCTCGAAAAACGAGACTTCCATACAAAAGAATGCTCATATACATGACGAATCCAGCAAAATATCCGATTCCTGCTGACAGAAAGCTCCAGTCGGCACTATCTCCTTCCTCCGAAACCTTAACCGTCTTAATGGACGTGTCTGCCTGACCCAACTCTACAATTTGCTCCGATGCACCTGCTGTCATCATCCTATTTCGACGGACAACTTTATTTACTGCTGATCCCAGACGTGGGATCAGACTCACCGATGCCCCTTCCTTAGAGAAATAGGTAACATCACCTTGCCCCTCTACAATTTCTTTGTCAATCACGATATAAGCTTTCAATTCCTCTCGATTGACTCTTGCCCTTAAGGAGTCTTCCGGCAAGCTGCTATGCTCTAGATTTAAAGAAGAAATGTTAACCAGCTCTTCCCCAATGACCTCAGTATGGTCAACCAGGGCAATGGGTCTATCCGCGTCATCAGATTTAGAAGCGAAATAGCCCCCTACAGCTGTGATGCCCATCATGGCTACCATCGCGACTGGCACCAGAAGTGTGCTGATGATGAATGCTTTCGATTTGATGCGCTCCGAGAATTCTCTCGAGAAAACGATCCAAGTTTTTGAGTTGAACATGCTTAATTGGCTTGGGCATTTTGAACGGTCGAAATAAATATCTCATTCAAGGATGGCTCGACGAGCTCATATTTGAATACATCCACGGCTGCTAATGCTTCGTCCAGCATTTTCCTTGCGTCAATTTCAGGTGTAAGCGCAACCTCGACGTGGTTGTTGGAAAGTGCCGAAATCCTAATTCCTCTCTCTTTCCAAGAGTCAACAAAACTTTCGTCTCCCGAGAATTCCAAGATCATGGTGTTTCGACCAAAGGATTTCTTGAGTTCTCGCAGATTGCCAGCTAGGATGGCTGTTCCATCGTTGACAAGACAGATTTCATCACACATTTGCTCCACCTGCTCCATTCTATGGGAAGCGAAAAGAATAGTCTTACCCTTGTTCTTCAACTCTAGAATAACTTCCTGAAGTAACTCTGAGTTAATAGGGTCCAGACCACTGAACGGTTCATCGAAAATGAGGAGATCCGGGTCATGGGCAACCGTAGAAATAAACTGAACTTTCTGCTGCATTCCTTTAGATAATTCCGTGACTTTCTTGCTACCCCATGAGACGGCGTCGAATCTTTTGAGCCAGTATTCAATCGCCTTTGTCGCAGCTGAGGAACCCATTCCTTTCAATCTTGCCAAATAGATGAGCTGATCTTTCACCTTCATTTTCTTATAGAGACCACGTTCTTCCGGTAGATAGCCCATTCGCTCCTGTGAATGAGGGCCGACGATCTCTCCTCCGAAAGTCACTGATCCGCTGTCCGGGATCGTGATATACGCGATCATTCGAATGGTCGAAGTTTTGCCAGCGCCATTCGGACCAAGTAATCCGAAAATTCGACCTGGCTCGGCGTCGAAGGTCACTCCGTCTACGGCTTTGACTGAGCCGTAGCTCTTCCGCACATCTTTAACTTCTAATAGGGCCATGGTGGTGGGTTAGTTTGTATAAACTACGAGATCTGAAGATCGAGGTTGCAGGGCAGTCGTCAGCTCTCAGAGGTCAGTCATCAGAAATTGAGTGCAGTGCTAGCACCAAATTAGAAGGAAGATTGGAAGGTTAGAAAGGAATTTCGTTCCTATCTATATGATGCTTTCTTGTTCGGCTGAGAATCTTGTCTTTCTGAAAGCTGACGACTGAATTCTGACGACTTATAATAGTCCAATCCTAGATGCCGGAATCGGGATCAGATAGTGGTGCTCAAAAACATCTTCGTGAATTCCGAATTGTCCGGTTCCGCGAAAGTCCACAACGATGTATTTCTCGGAGATACTTTGGACCTCACCGATACCATAGTAAAGAGGCATCGGGCCGTAATAGACCAGTTGGCCTCGATCCAACTTACTCTGCCAAGCCCTTCTATGAAAGGCCGGTGTCGGCGGTAGCATTTCCAATCGATATGGGGACCGTAGTTCTTGCACTCCCGAATATACACATGTCAAAAGTTTGAATGGAAGACAAATAATTTTGACACATATCCAGATTATTTTAGGGGATCAATCCACTTGTGATCAGGTAGTAGTTTCCGCAATTGACCCACTGCCGAGACTGTTCTCAAGCGCTTCGTCGTTCCAAATCCTATCAGAAAAGTACTCGGTTCAAATCTATTTCGATGAGATCTACTAATAAAATTTACGATCGGCAGATTGGCCGTAATGCTCAGCTATTTGCAGAGTCACTCTCTAATTACGAAACGAAAGAAACTCGTTATCCCTACATTCGGATCCTTGTCAGTATAATTGAACAAGCTCATCCAGAGTGGAATCAAGCACCTACAAAGGACTCCCAAATTGCCCATCTCGCAATGATGCTGAGCGGCGGAATCTTGGACACGATTGAAGTGGCCGAAATTGTTCGCGTTCGAGATGAAGAACGAGGACTCATTCCCCCTCAAATACCTGCTAAGTCGGCTGAGGCTAAAGAAGAACCAGTCGAAGCCAAAGAAGACGAAAATACTCCAGAAGTAGAGACCAAGTCCGAGGAATCATCAGAGGTCAATTCTGACGAAATAAGTTCGGAGGATGCGGAAACTATAGAAGAGGACGAGTCCAAGGGCGACTCATCGGATGACACAGATGAGGAGGAAGGTGATGAGGAGGAGCCTTCTTCGGATGATGAGCCTACTTCGGATGAGGAGTCTCCCGAAGAAGACGACGATCAAGAAGAAGCCAAAGAAGAGAAGTAGAAACTAGGATGCCCTAGTGAATTCGATCTGGATTTGCTTTGACAAAGTCGTCCCAATTCTTATATCGAGAAGAACTGGAATGTCCGCTCCTATTTGCATGGCAAAGACTCACGGCTAAGGCGTCTGCTGAATCTTCCTTAATCTCTCCCGTTATCTCTAGAATCTGACAAATCATAAAGGCGACCTGCTTTTTGGAGGCATTTCCATTTCCCGTTACAGATTTTTTAACCTCCTTAGGCGTGTACTCGACAACTGGTATTTGCCGATGCATGGCGGCAAGCATGGCTGCAGCTTGAGCCCTTCCAAGTTTCAACATCGATTGCGGGTTGCCACCGTAGATAGGCATTTCGATCGCGCATTCGTCTGGTTTGTGACGGTCAATCACCTCGGCCAGCTCGCTGTATATTCTCTTCAATCGGCTGGGATGGGACGTCTTTGCTCCCATCTCGATAGTACCAAATTCGATAACAGATAGTAGTTTCGCCTCTTTTTGGACCACCCCAAAACCGGTAAATAGAGAACCAGGGTCAATGCCCAGAATGATCACGACTCTAAGAGAGAGCCTCCATCACTGCATCATCAAATTCCATTGATGTGGCAACACTTTGAACGTCATCGTGCTCCTCGAGCATTTCGATAAGTCTAGCAACCTTGCGAGCGTCATCAGTCGCAACTGTTGTCGTCGTTGTAGGAATTCGTTCTAGAGTGTCTGAACTCGGAGTAATTCCCGCAGTATTGAGTGCCGCATTTACGTCTCCAAAGGATTCAATGGGAGTTGTAATTGTGTACACCTCATCGTCTTGAACCAAATCTTCAGCGCCTGCTTCGACTACTAATTCAAACAGTTCAAGCTCGTCGAGTCCTTCCGCCGGTACTTCAATAATTCCTTTTCGGTCAAACATGAATGCGACGGAGCCATTGGTGCCCATATTTCCTCCACACTTTGAAAAGATGTGTCGGATGTCGGCTACAGATCGATTTGTGTTGTCAGTCAGTACGTCGACAAAAACGGCGATAGCAGCAGGACCGTACCCTTCATAGCTAGCCTCAACATAATCGGCTCCTTCGATCTCTCCCGTTCCGCGCTTAATGGCCCTTTCCATATTGTCTTTGGGCATATTGGCGGCCTTAGCCTTGTCGATATGCAATGCTAGCTTGGCATTCGATCCAACATCGCCTCCCCCGTCACGGGCAGCCATCATGATGTCTCGGATGATGCGTGCCCATATCTTGGACCGCTTGGCATCGTTGACACCTTTCTTTCTTTTAACCTTCGACCATTTATTATGTCCTGCCATGACTAATTCTTCCGATGTATTATTTCAATTGGTAGTGTTATTAACACGCACGAATGAGTCGCAAGTTTTCAGGTCAATTACCACATTGGCAAGCGAGTAGATAATTTAAGAATCCGAGTCTATCGCCCCCAATCTGGAGTGGGCGTGTCTGGATTGAAGAGTTCGCTAATATAGTATGGCCGCCTGTTCACGAGGAGCCCAGAATAGAGTTTAGGCTTAGACTTTATAACCATAATACTCGGTAGCTTCCCACTCGGAAATACTCTAGCTGAGTGTCCTCTTTGTAGTACCAAGTGCCCCAAATGGTGAAACACAAGTGCTTCATTGTCCTGATCTGCCCTGTTCGACCAGCATGGAATAGTACCAGAGATAGTTAGCTCGAGCGAATCAGAATGTTGTTCATCATACCATGAAGAATATCCGCACACAACTGATTCGTCTATGGTGATCTCTCCAACAACTTCTATTTGAACAGAATCAACTTTTTCATCAAGGGTCAAACCCCTTGCAGATGCCTCCTCTTTGAAATTCTGTTGATGCATTAGAATTTCTGTATGAATATCACGAGTTCCATCTTCGGAGTCTCCTCGAAAAATATCACAGCCAGCAAATACCACAGCAATGATCAAGATCAAGGGTTTCATGAAACCACTTTGGCACATCAGCACTACCAGACTTTGCCTCGAGCGTCTACCTTCAATTCTCCGATCGATTCCTCGTCATCGACTAGGTACATCTTGTCCTGAGTGTTGACGACCACGCAAACATGATGAGGGACTATTCGGACGCGATCTCCTACAGAAAGACTCGTACCACCTGGCGACGTTATCCAGCCGTGCTCCTCAGAGAAATTGGAAATCTTGACATGGGGTAAAGGGGTCATGGACTTGCTGCTGTGCAAAATTGTACCATAGCCTCTTTCACTGCTACCATCCGAAGTGAAGACTTTTTTTCCGGCGTCAATGAATAGTCTTTCTGTGCCATTGTCTTCACGATGCACACTGACGACAGTTGCAACGACCGTAACTGCACAGTCTTTCATTTTGGCAGAACCAAGGTCGACTTGATTCATGTCGTTGAAAATGTATGTCCCAGGTCGGATTTCCGTAACTCGAACATCACCTTCTTTGGTATTGGAAAATACTGAGGAGGAAGGAGTAGAGCCCAGACTCACCTCAAACCTGTCCCCATCTAGATCACAGGCTTTCACTACCGCTTTTGCGATGGATATGACGCGATCTCGTTCATCGTTCATCGCCCTTAACAATGCCTCACGAGGACTTTCCTTCTCATCTGCAGGCCCACCATAGGCGTTACCAGCATGGGTCAAAACACCGACGAGATTGAGGGAAGAAGACTGGCATACGGCTTTCGCCAAATCGATGGCCTCATCATCATTCCAAAGCACACCACACCTGCCGTAACCGGTATTCACGAGAAGAAGAACATCGACATCTTGCCCTTTGGAAGAAAAGAATTTTTCCGCGATATCAAGACCCTCTGGTGTATCGACGCAAAAAGAAATCTTGGCTTTGGCTGACAGAGTGGAAATAAGACCCAGAGCATAGGGTCCAACAACGGGATAGGCTATCCGAACATCTGTAAAACCATCCCCAACAAACACTTCTGCCTCGGACGCCTTGGCAACGGTTATGCCCTTGGCTCCAGCTGCCAATTGCATTTTCGCAATCTCAAGCGACTTGTGTGTCTTGATATGCGGACGAAGGTTGACCCCTTGTTCGTCGGCACGTTTTTGCATGGATGAGATATTGCTCTCTAAGCGTTTTTTCTCAACAAGTATGCTTGGCGTAGGAATTTCGTAGATGGACATGTAGGGGCTAGATAAGAATTCGAAGATATCCTAGCAACTATCAGAAATGCCGATGTTCCTAGCGTCTGATATTCTGAGGCTGAACCTAGCTCTTGACTGAGCCCATCGCTAAGCGCAATCTATTTCGCGCGTCTTCCAACTCTAGTCTCACTGCTTCCTTGTCCTCTCCCGAGCCGGCTTTTTCGAGGCGTTCTTTTGCACTTGCCTCGGCAGCTTGCGCACGCTCAAGATCAATCTCTCCAACCGCCTCAGCCGTCTCGGCGATCATAATTACTCGATTGTCGATAACCTCAACAAACCCTCCGCTAGTAGCGAAAGATATCTTCTTGCCATCCATTAAAGTAACATGAATGGCTCCAACTGCTGTTGCCGCCATCATTGGAGCATGCCCACTTAGGCATTCAAAAGCACCCTGTACACCGGGTGCGCCAAATCGCTTTGCTTCCCCGCGAAAAACAACCTTGTCAGGCGTGACGATTTCTACAAGTAGTTGCTCTGCCATGTTTTTAGGCTTCAGCTATCATTTTTTCTCCGGCCTCGATTACTTCCTCGATCGTGCCTTTGTAAGTAAAAGCTCCTTCTGGAAGATGATCTAGCTCTCCATTTAAGATCATTCGGAAACCACGAATGGTGTCTTCGATCTTGACATACTTTCCTGAGTTTCCAGTGAACTGCTCAGCCACAAAGAATGGCTGCGACATATATCGTTCAGCTCGTCTCGCTCTGGCTACGACCAATTTGTCTTCTTCTCCCAACTCATCCATTCCAAGAATCGCGATAATGTCTTGAAGATCACGGTATCGCTGAAGCAAGATTTTGACATCTTGAGCCGTATTGTAGTGCTCATCTCCAATGACCCGCGGATCCAAGATTCTGGATGTAGAATCAAGCGGATCGATAGCCGGATAAAGGCCCAAGGACGCGATGGCACGACTAAGAACCGTCTGTGCATCAAGATGGGCAAAAGTTGTCGCCGGTGCAGGGTCAGTCAAGTCATCCGCAGGAACGTAAATGGCCTGAACTGAAGTAATGGATCCTGATTTAGTCGAGGTAATTCTCTCCTGCATCTCACCCATCTCAGTAGCCAAAGTTGGCTGATAACCCACAGCAGATGGCATACGACCCAATAGAGCCGATACTTCTGAGCCTGCCTGTGTAAATCGGAAGATGTTGTCAACGAAGAAAAGAACGTCTTTTCCCCCAAGATCACGGAAATACTCCGCAACCGTCAATCCAGAAAGAGCAACGCGAGCACGTGCTCCCGGAGGCTCATTCATCTGACCAAATACCAAGGTGGCCTGGC
Source organism: Rhodothermales bacterium (assembly GCA_965250215.1). Taxonomy (GTDB): domain Bacteria; phylum Bacteroidota; class Rhodothermia; order Rhodothermales; family DATKEJ01; genus CBDFNN01. Next base: position 3,791,595 of record CBDFNN010000004.1, read on the forward strand.
TATTTTTTGCAGCCTCTTTGTCTACTTTCGAGACATCCCATTCGCCCTTTTCATAGGCTTCCATGAACTCTTTTCCGTAGTCAATAACGCCGGACTCCAAGAACTCTCGAAGCAAGTCATTACCCTCACGAGTTCTTTCTCCAACACCTGCAAATACGGATACTCCATCGTGCGCTTTCGCAATGTTGTTAACTAGCTCCATAATCAGAACGGTTTTACCAACACCGGCACCGCCAAACAATCCGATTTTTCCCCCTTTAGCGTAGGGCTCCAGTAGGTCCACGACCTTTATACCGGTCTCTAGCATTTCTACTTGTGTGGACAATTCATCGTAAGGCGGCGGCTTGGCGTGAATAGATCGGTATGACTCAGCTACTGGCTGTTCAATACCATCGATGGCTTCTCCTACAACGTTGAAAAGCCTTCCTTTGATACTCTCACCAACAGGCATTGCAATCGGTTGACCGGTATTGGAAACAGATGTACCCCTTGAGATGCCATCTGTGGAATCCATTGAAATGGTTCGAACCCTATTTTCTCCGAGATGCTGCTGCACTTCAAGTACGAGACTAGTTCCGTCTTCAAATTCAATTTTCAGTGCATCGAGAATATCGGGCACGGAATCCGATGGGAATTCGACATCAATGACAGGTCCTATAACCTGAACGACTTTTCCTGCTTCTTTTGCTGATTCACTCATTATAAAAGTGCTGAGAGATGTTAGTGATGGCCTTCAAAAAGCCTAATGTGGTCTTGGTAGTCTTCGATTTTGGGCGAAAGAATAGTGCCCCTGATATCCTACCATTTGCCCGATTCATGACCATGAAAATCGGACTGACAAAATACGATTTCGTGGCGTTAAAAGGGTCGATTACTACATAGAACTATCCTATTAGATCTCCAAAAAGGCCCCTTTTATAGGAAGCTTGATACTTATCCATTTATCCTTCATATTCGAGTCAGCTGAATGCCTCTTTCGATTAACAAATCTGTCCTCAGATGCCCACTTATTTCAGATATCGATTCTTCATTATTTGTCTAATCACCTTCTTTTCCATCTCGATTTTTGCAGATGCCAATGCGCAGGATCTTGAAAGCATCGCAGAAAAAACGAAGTCAATGGAGAAAATCCCGGGTTATTTCGATGTTTTTTGGGATGCAGAAAATGGAGATGCTTTTGTGCAAGTAAAGAATCTCGATCAAGACTTCCTCTACCTGAAATCACTAAGGTCCGGACTCGGGTCAAATGATGTTGGTTTGGATCGTGGTCTTCTCGGGTCGGAACAGGTCGTGCGTTTTGAACGAGTCGGCAAAAGAATTTTCTTAGTCACCCCAAATCTCAAATACCGAGGACTGAGTAAGGATGCTGCTGAAAGACAGTCTATTGAGGAGGCTTTCGCTGAAGGTGTTATTTTTGGTTTCGACATCGAAGCCAAAACTGGAAATCAATACCTAATAAAGGTCAACTCTCTACTTGTCCGAGATCATATGGCGATCGCCAGACGAATGAAGCGGTCTGATGGCGGTAGCTACAAATTCGAGTCGTCTAAAAGCGCAGTCTTTCCCGCAGAGTTGAAGTCTTTCCCAAAGAACACAGAAATGGAGGCGCGGATCACTTTCTCATCCGAGGATCCTGGTCGCTATGTCAGATCGGTGGCTGCTGATCCAAACAATATAAGTCTCCGAGTACATCACTCATTTATCGAGCTGCCAGACGGTAACTTTGAATTGCGACCATTCCATCCAGGCTCTGGATTGTACGCTCATAACTTCTACAATTATTCCGCTCCGATCGATGCTCCTTTGGCACAGAAGTCGCTTGTCAGACATCGCCTGCTAAAAAAGAACCCGAGCGCGGCAAGGAGCGAGGCCGTTGAGCCTATCGTGTACTATCTCGATCCAGGCACGCCAGAACCAGTCCGCACAGCCCTTCTCGATGGTGCCAAGTGGTGGAACGATGCTTTCGAAGAGGCCGGATATATCAATGCTTTTCAAGTAAAAATGCTACCACATGGAGCAGACCCGCTCGACGTCCGCTACAACACCATACAATGGGTGCACCGTTCTACGCGAGGTTGGAGCTATGGAGCCTCCGTGACAGACCCACGTACCGGCGAGATCATTAAGGGTCATGTTTCCCTAGGATCGCTTAGGGTACGCCAGGATTATTTGATTGCTCTAGGATTAATTGGGGAATTTGACTCACTAGATGCGAATGGCCTCGATCCAATGCTTGAGCTTTCCCTTGCAAGACTTCGACAACTCTCGGCACACGAAATCGGACATACGATTGGAATGCAACACAACTTTGCCGCGTCACCCAGCAATCGTTCCAGTGTTATGGACTATCCTGCTCCACTCGTCTTATTGAATGATGAAGGTCAGATCGATCTCTCGAAAGCCTATGCTAGTGGAATCGGAGATTGGGATATTGTCAGTGTGAAATACGGCTACACCGATTTGCGAGGGGTCGAGTCGGCAGCAGACTCATTGGCGTCGATTCTGGAAACAGCTAGGTCTGGACAGTTACAATTTATTACCGACACGGATGCAAGACCTCTTGGAGGCTCCCATCCAGGGGCCCACCTGTGGGATAATGGTTCAGACGCCCTGTCTGCCTTTGAGTCGGAAATGAAGGTGAGGAAGCACGCCTTAGCGAATCTCGGTCCAGAGGTTCTTCGCGATGGGCAACCTCTGGCTCAGCTCGAAGAAGTTCTTGTTCCAATCTATTTGAGACACAGATATCAGATAGAAGCTGTAGTCAAAAATATTGGTGGATTGAACTATTCCTACTCAATAAAGGGCGAGTCGTCTGACGCACCTACGACGGTTGATTATCGAATTCAGAATAAGTCTCTCGATGCCCTCCTATCTGCGGTGACACCCGAAGCCCTTCGCATTCCAGATTATATTTCAGATATGATTCCGCCGCGACCTACAGGATACTCCAACACAAGAGAGGTCTTTGATTCAAGAGCTGGTCTAGTTTTCGACCCCTATGTTCCAGCAGAAAATATTGCCGATTTGGTCTTTTCCGCCATCGCCAATCCACAACGTGCCAGCAGATTGATTTATCAACACCTGGCAGATGAACAGCTTCCCTCTTTGTCCACCGTTCTATCTAATACAAGTCAGCAAGTATTCGACACAGATACTGACGAGTCAGCCATCGATGGCCACCTTAGAAATATCGTTCGTCGATCTTGGCTATATCGTCTGTTCGAGTTGAAAGAATCACCGAACACTTCACCTGAAGTTCAGGCCATCGTCCTAAGGGAATTGATTAATATTGATGATATGCTCATCACTCAAGCAGGCATCTCTCCTCAACTTTACTTCTTAAGAGATCAGCTAAATAAGTTTTTAGAGGGGAATCTAGATCTAGAAACCCTTCCAAAAAGAGCTTCGACACCTCCGGGATCCCCAATCGGTTGTGGCGGAGAATTGTACTAGGGAAATGGGTTTAGGGTGAGGTCTAGTTTCTAAAGGGATGTTGACTTAGAGGCAACTCTGCCATGGGGTGATGATTCCCGGTCAAGCCAATAGGCTCGGCCGTCCTTATTTCATGGACAAGATCAATGGATGGCCAAACATCCGCTAAACGATAACCCTTGCCTGCAAGTATTTGTCTATAGGCATCTGTGTGGAGATCCGTAAAGCCATCGGAAAAATCGATCGCCTTTCCATCAATTTCGATAAGACGATTTGTTCTTTGGCCCCTTTTGCGAATAGGCTCTGGCAAGGTTTCTTCGTTGATACTTAAAAACCACTGCACTCGAGCTTGCTCGAGTTCAAGATATCCCGCTGCACGGTCATGACTGTGGACGTGAACAACATTGTTTTTTTTGGCCCCAAATATCCAAGTCAACATGTCGAAAAAATGGACTCCTATATTTGTCGCAATACCACCAGACTTCTCTTGATCACCTTTCCAACTGGCGTAGTACCAATTTCCTCTTGATGTCTGATAGGTCAAATCGACATCATATATCTTGTCTGGAGATCCTTCCTCAATCTCTTTTTTCAATGCTAAAATGCTGGCGTGATTCCTGAGTTGAAGAATGTTGAAGATTTTTTGTCCAGAGTCCCTTTCAATTTCCGATAAGGCAGCAACATTCCACGGATTAAGGACCACCGGTTTCTCACATATAACGTCTGCCCCACTTCTCAATCCAAATCTCACATGGGCGTCGTGCAGATAATTTGGACTGCAAACGCTTACAAAATCGATGGCATTGTCCAGCCTTCTTAGCTTGTCGACATATCGATCAAAACGTTCAAACTCCGTGAAGAAATCTGCATTCGGGAAGTAGCTATCAATGATTCCAACGGAGTCTACCGGGTCAAAGGCGGCTATCAAATTGTTGCCAGTCTCCTTAATGGCCTTCATATGCTTTGGTGCAATGAATCCGGCCGCGCCAATAAGTATAAAGTTTTTATTCACCTGCTAAAGCTGTTCTGCTATGATGCGGCACATTTGCCGAGCCGCTTTGCCGTTTCCATACAAGTCATCTTTCCACTCCTTAGGTCGCCTATTCAAAGCTGGTTCCAGATGCGCAAAATCGTCGAAAACCAGTTCATTGCACCCGGAGGCCAAAGTCTCTCTCCACTCCGTTTCCGATCTGATAGTAACACATTTTTTCTTAAGCCAGTAGGCTTCTTTTTGCATTCCACCGCTGTCTGTAATTAAGGCCTTGCATGAATTCAAGTAAGAAAGATTTTCTAGATACGACTGGGGTTCAATGAAATCGATATTGTTGTAGTCGACAAAATCGATTTGGAAGCTTGCCATGAGAGCTCGAGTTCGTGGATGCAGAGAAAAGGTGACCCGATTTCCAAGACGATTAAGTGACTTAAATATTGCGACCAGTCGCTCCTTCACATCCGTATTGTAGGGCCGGTGAATTGTGGCATAGTAAAACGATGGCTTTCGACTAGCGACAAGATTCCGCTGAAGACAAATCCTCATAATGTCTCGCATGACGTCTCCAACAACGTGAATCCTCTCCGATGAAATACCCTCGCCTAAAAGATTTTCCCGAGCACTTTCGACGGGGACAAAAAGAATACTGGAAATCCGATCTGTAAGGATTCTATTTACTTCCTCCGGCATAGACATATTGAAGCTTCGAAGACCAGCCTCCACATGAATGATTGGGATATTCAATTTTCCTGCAACTAGTGCACCAGCGATTGTCGAGTTGGTATCGCCATAGACCAAAACGGCGTCCGGCTTTTCCAATACAATGATTGGTTCGATTTCGATCATCATCTGTCCAGTTTGCTTTGCATGACTCGCTGAGCCAATGGAGAGCTGAAAGTCTGGCTTCCGCATGCCTAGTTCGTCAAAAAACACCTGACTCATGCGTTTGTCATAGTGTTGACCGGTGTGAATCGTTCGTAATTGGAAGATTTCCAGGGCGGCCTGTTCAATCGGGAAATGCTTAATAAACTGAGGTCGTGCACCAACTACAGCAAGGACTTTCTTCATTTCGATTTGCTATTTCTCGGACCGATGATGGTCTCTTGACTCAGTTGAAGAAGGACCGAATGGAGTCCGTAATGTGTTTTATTGATCCGAGATCCATTTCCGTGTGAATAGGCAGGGACAATACTGAAGAGCACAACGCTTCAGTTGATTCAAGCTCTTTTCCATGATAAAACTCTTTGTAAGCCCCCTGTTTGTACAAAGGAAGAGGGTAATAGATCATGGAAGGTATCCCATTTTCTTGTAAATAGGATTTCAAGCCATCACGACGTCCTTCGGCAACTTTCACTGTGTACTGATGGAATACATGAGTCGAGTATTGCATTCGCACAGGAATGTCCAATCCGTCAATTCCAGCCAAGGCCTCATCATAACTCGCTGCAACTGCCTGTCTTGCCGAGCAGTAATCGTCAAGGTATCGGAGCTTGACCTGAAGTATTGCTGCCTGCAAGGCATCAAGCCTGGAGTTGACTCCAATGATTTCATGAAAATATTTCTTCGATTGTCCGTGACTCGCGATCTTTCTGATGCTTGCACCGAGTTCTGGATCCTGGGTATAAATTGCTCCACCGTCTCCAAAACATCCAAGATTCTTAGAGGGGAAAAAAGATGTGCAACCTATATCACCCATGGCCCCAGATTTCTTCTGTCGTCCATCCGGGAAAGTATACACAGAACCAATTGATTGCGCGGAATCCTCGATCACATAGATGGAATTATCCTTTGCGATCTCTATGATTTCCTTCATCGGTGCGTTTTGGCCGAAGAGATGAACCGGAACAACGGCTTTGGTCTTTGAGGTGATGGCCTCTGCAAAATCCTGCGGTCTAATATTAAAGCCTGCCGGATCGACATCAATCATAACCGGCGACAGGCCGAGCAAAGCTACTACCTCGGCTGTTGCAGCATAAGTAAATGATGGCACCACGACCTCGTCTCCCGCCTTGAGATTTAAAGCCATTAAAGCTATCTGCAAGGCATCCGTCCCATTTCCACAAGAGATTAGTTCTTCTACTTCTAGGTAGCTGGCTAAATCTTTTTCAAACGACGCATGAATAGGCCCTTTGATAAATCGAGCCGAATCCAAACAAGATTGGATGGCCTCATCGATTTCGTCTTTGATTTTATCGTATTGACCTCTTAGGTCAACCATTTGAATTTGAGCCTTAGTCACTTCCATTGCACTTTTAGTTCTCTCAGATGTCTAATGATAACCTTCGGGCTTCAAAATAGCTTAGGAAGAGAGAAGTGATCTTTGAAAAGAAAAATGGTTAGTCTAAGAAATGCCGAATCAGAGAAATACTCGATGGTTCGAGGCACAGACGTAGCGCGATTCTCGTCTGACCTAGGATAGACTTCCCGTCTTGTCTTTAGAGAACACACTTGGATCTGGATTATCCAGAAGGAATGCGACGCCCTGTCTATTTTCTCGCGAGCGAACTTGAATAACGCCCATTGTAAGCCAGGTAATCTGTCTTTTTCTGAAGGATCCCCATCTAGGAATGAGACCAACTCTTCGATAGTTGATCTTAACAGGAGACCATACCTCTATATGAACGGCCTTTCGTCGTAGGCTCCAGTTTGCGGCAACGGTTACCCATTCACCCCGTCGGACTTGAAATTCTTTTCTAGGTCTGCTCATGCAGAATATTGCTTCGGTAGCGGGTTCCTTCCTCCGACTCAAACTCGTAAAGCCAGAGGATACAAATCAATAAACTATTGTGAAATCGATGCCTGACAACTCAATTCGATTTCATGTAAATCTGTGTCGTTTCTAGACTTCCATGGCGCATTCTCTTTTTCACTTCCTCTATGCTCATTCCACCTTGAAGCCATAGAACGGCCGCTGTGTGGGTCAAACTGTGTGGTGTTATTTTCTGATTCTTTGGTCCGAGTGTGCGAAGCTCTGACGAGTCCATTTGAAATGTAATCCTATTTCTTATCGCCCTTGTCGTGAGCGGCTTTCCATTGGATCGAAAACCATGCGAAGCAAAAAGAGGATGCTCAGGCTGTAGTTCCTTTCGTTTGCTCAGGTAGTTCTTAATCGATTCAAAGACACGGTCGTCAATCTGAACTTGCTGATCTTTCGCTGTTCGTCCCTTGCCTTGGACCTTCAGAAAATTACCCATCAATGTTTGCTCTAAATCCCTGACTTCCGCTCTCACCAACTCGATCTCGCTTAGACCGGCAAAAAGCATGCATTCGACAATCGCATAATCTCTGAGTCCCAATATTGAGTCGGTCTCAACAGAGTTGAGTAGACACTCGAGCTGAGCTGGGTTCAATACGTCCCGAGAATGATCGCTTGGTCTCCTGGAACCCTGAATATTGCTTGCCGGATTTACCTCCAAGATATTTCGGTCGACCAAATAAGCGCAAAGGCGTCTCACCGCTGTCAAATAAGTAGAAATACTTGCTTCCTTTAATCCTTTCTTGTCGATCAGATATTTTTTGTAAGCTTCGATCCCTTTCTCTGAGAAAGGCTCTGCCATTCGAGCAAGGGTCAACCACTTTGAAAACTGATTGAGACTTCTTTGATATGTGCCTATTGTCTCGCGACTTTTAAATTCACCTATCTCCGATAGGTAGTCAGAAATTATCGACTGGATTTCGTCCGAAGAAGGTCGAAATACGCTGGATGTTTGGCCAAGTGCGAAAGCCATTTTATCGCTGACGAGCTTTTTTAATAGATATCGTGCGTGTCAGCTGAGTAGGATTCGAGTCCTTCAACGACTTTTTTGAGGAAGGCTACTCCCATCGCGCCATCAATAATTCGATGATCGTAAGAAAGAGACAATAGCATCATATTTCGGATGGCAATCATGTCTCCCTGCTCAGAATCTTCAATAACGACAGGTCTCTTTTTGATCGCACCTGTAGCAAGAATTCCTACCTGAGGCTGACTGATAATCGGCGTACCCATTAATGAGCCCAAGGAACCCACATTGGTGAGCGTAAAAGTACCTGACGAAAGTTCATCTGGTATCAATCCTTGAGTTCTGGCGCGCACTGCCAAATCTCCGGCCTTCTTTGCAATCCCGATTATATCGAGATCTTCAGCATTTCGAATGACTGGTACAATCAATCCTGTTTTCTCAATAGTTACGGCTATACCAACGTTGAGGTCTTTTTTAAGAATGATGTTGTCTCCATCAACAGATGAGTTCATCATGGGATACTCCTTTAAAGCATCAACGACAGCTTTAACAAAGAAGGGAGTCATCGTTAACTTGATGCCTTCCTTAGCTTCAAATTCCCACTTTACTCTATTTCTGAAGGCTACCAAATTCGTCAGATCCGCTTCCGCGAAGCTCGTTACGTGAGCAGACGTTGCCAAGGATCTCGTCATGTGCTCCGAGATCATCTTTCTCATCCGTCCCATTTTGATGATCTCGACTCGGGAGTCGCTCGTCACACCTGGAGCGATAGGTGCAGAAGCATGAGCCGTTTCAACTTTTGGGGTCGATAGTGGAGGTGCTAGGGCTGGGCTTTTTCGGCTTTGAACGAAATCGAGCACATCTTTTTTAGTGACCCTGCTTTCTTTCCCTGAACCCTCGATGCTTTCCAACTCAGCCGCACTCAACCCTTCGGCTTCGGCTATAGAGCGCACGAGGGGAGAATAGAATCTTCCGTCCGAACCTTCTCGACTTATTTCCTTTTCTTGCGCTGATGCGACAGCAGGGACTTCTGAACTATGCGAGGTCGACAACCCGTCCCCGCTCATTAGTTCTGAATCTGTGGAGGGCGAATCAACAGGGGCTACATTGATGCCTTCTGGAGTTTCAATTACAGGCTGTTCTTGAACATCGTTGATGGGAGTTTCTTCAACTACTTCTTCCTGCTTTAGAGGCTCGGGTTCATCTGTAACTTCAACAACGCTGACTGATTGGGCCTCTATATCTTGAGCAGGACTGTGTCCATTCAAAGATGGAGACGCGGATACTTCTGATCCAAGTCGCGCCAGTATAGTTCCAACATCTACCGTCTCTCCCTCTTGCACTAGGATTTCCTGCAATATCCCAGCAGCCGGACTAGGGATCTCAGAATCCACTTTGTCCGTGCCAATCTCTAAAAGAGTCTCGTCTAGATCAACCATGTCACCTGGCTGCTTGTACCACGTAAGTACTGTTCCTTCCATCACACTCTCACCCATCTTAGGCATCACGACATCCACAAAATTCTGATTAGTGGCTGGTCTCGAAACAACTGCCATGGGCGCAACTACCAAATCAGGACTTGTAGTGGAAAGGCTTTCTAAATCTGGCTCTGTCTCCGGCGCAGCCGATGATTCAGAAATATGCTCTGTATTTGTCTTATTCACAATCGGCTCAGGATCCGGAACTGTATCAATTAGCTGAGCTGTGGCGGGGCCGTCTGCTGATCCCAAAACAACAGCTTCTTCAGCCACAGTGTTGATGACGGCTACGATGGTCCCAACTTCCACTGTCTCGCCCTCAGGAATAATAATAGCTTCAAGTACTCCCTCGGCCGGACTCGGAATCTCAGAGTCAACTTTGTCAGTGCCAATTTCGAGTAGGGTTTCGTCAAGTTCAATCGTTTCGCCAGGCTGTTTAAACCAGGTCAGAACTGTCCCCTCCATTACACTTTCACCCATTTTGGGCATTACAACATCAACTCTTGCCATGATTGCTACAAATGATTCTTACTAAATATAGAATTGAAGACCTCCCAATATAAAATGTGGTGGTGCACGGGCTCATAGGATATGGTTCCAATTATTCCAATATACGATGAAGATTTGTTAAATCCGCAATAACGGTCTAGGGTTTCACGGATTTGATATCTTTTCAATATGGAAAAAGCGGAGCCTTTTAGACCCCGCTTTTTCGCACGATGACTAGACTAATCTAGCTCATACAAGTGTCGGCTATCTACGCGATAAGAGGCGCAATCACCAATGAAACGACTGCGATCAACTTGATCAAGATATTCAAACTTGGGCCAGAGGTGTCCTTCAATGGATCACCGACAGTATCGCCAACGACCGAAGCCTTATGAGATTCTCCTCCCTTACCATAATCGACACCGTCAACCGTTATGCCACTTTCGATAAGTTTTTTTGCGTTATCCCAAGCACCACCTGAATTGGACTGGAATATCGCGAAAAGCACACCAGAGACTGTTACGCCTGCAAGCAGTCCTCCGAGCATATCCTTGCTGATGAATCCTACAACAATTGGTACAGCGATGGCCAAGACACCAGGAGCAATCATCTCTCGAATTGCAGCTTGAGTCGAAATATCAACACACTTGGTATAATCTGCCGTAGCAGTTCCCTCTCGCAGACCAGGAATTTCGGCAAATTGTCGCCCAACCTCTTTGATCATGTCAGAAGCTGCTCGCCCTACCGCACCCATGGCCATAGCCGAGAAAATGTAAGGTAGACAAGCTCCAATGAGGAGCCCAGCTAGAATAATTGGTCTTGCCACATCAATATTTTCAACGCCAGCCTGTTGCATGTAGGCGACAAATAAAGCCAAAGCGGTAAGCGCAGCGGAGCCAATTGCAAATCCTTTACCAATTGCTGCTGTTGTATTTCCTACAGCGTCTAGTTTATCTGTTCTCTCTCTGACCTCCGGAGGAAGATCTGCCATTTCGGCAATACCACCAGCGTTATCAGAAATAGGGCCATAGGCATCAACTGCAAGTTGAATTCCAGTGACAGACAGCATACCAACAGCGGCAATCGCTATTCCATACAAGCCGGCGAAATAATGAGCTCCAACGATGCTTAGAGCCAAAACGAGTGCCGGACCTCCTGTAGAAAACATCCCGACTCCTAGGCCAGCTATTATGTTAGTCGCAGCACCAGTGACACTTTGACGAGCAATTCCCATGACGGGCTTGTGGGTTGTTGAAGTGTAATATTCGGTTATTAATCCAATCAAGGTACCCGCTGCAAGTCCGATAAGTACGGCAAAATAAACACCAAGTGACGTATAGCTATACTCTCCAATAACAGGAGCATTAGCCGTCCAAGACTCCGGAAGAACATTCGTGATAATGAAGTAAGAACAAATGGCCATGATTCCGGCGGCACCAAACTCTCCGATGTTCAAGGCGTTCTGAGGATTCCCTCCGTCTTTCACCTTTACGAAGAATGAACCGATAATTGAAACTAGAATCCCAATACCGGCGATAGCTAAAGGAAGCACTACAGCCGCAATACTCGATACACCCATGCTTGAGAAAGTGCCTATAAAGGCAGCGCCTAAGACCATGGTGCCGATGATCGATCCAACATAACTTTCAAATAGATCAGCTCCCATTCCGGCTACATCACCGACGTTGTCTCCAACATTGTCTGCAATTGTTGCCGGGTTTCTAGGATCGTCCTCTGGAATGCCTTCGTAGATTTTTCCTGCAAGATCAGCTCCGACATCAGCAGCTTTGGTGTAAATACCTCCTCCGACTCTCGCAAAAAGCGCTATCGAAGATGCTCCGAGAGAAAATCCTGAAAGGACGTTAATAACTTTGATGGTGTCCCAATCCATCCCACTATAGACATAGAAAAGACCTCCAAGGCCAAGTACACCAAGTCCAACGACGCTAAGGCCCATAACGAGTCCACCAGAAAACGCGACGTTCAGCGCGTCACCGAGACTCGTTCTTGCTGCGTTGGTTGTCCGAACATTGGCTTTGGTTGCAACATTCATCCCAATGAATCCAGCCAGGCCAGAACAAAATGCTCCAACAACAAAAGACACCGCAATCAGCCAAGAGGAGTTCTCAACGGACAAGTTTACGAAGCCCAAAAGTACCGCTACAACAACTACAAAGATGAAGAGAACTCGATATTCTCTGCGAAGAAAGGCTCTTGCTCCGTCAGCGATGTGACCAGCAATTTCAGCCATACGTTCAGTGCCGACTTCCTGATTGGAAACCCAGCGCGCCCTTAGAAGAGCATAAGCCAATGCCAAAACACCGGAGACCGGAGCTAAAGCAATGATCAAATTAGAATCCATACTAACCTCTTAATGACGATGGTATTACTACCACCACTAATTAAAGGAAGTTTGGCCGCCGCTTTGACGCTTCCACTCTCCTTGTTTTTGATCCTCAAAGGATCTATGTATGAAAGCCTAGTCCTTTCGGAGGCTTTCGTCTTGAATGATGCGCCGATTAAATCGGTTCATCGCTACTTTTGTGCCCTTACCTATGAAGGTTAGAGCAGCGTCTCTGGACAAGTCGACTGACAAGCGTTTTATTTCCAACTCATCGCTCTCAAACTCCGACAAAACGTAGTCCGACTGCTGTCCACGTCCAAAATTACTTCCGATACCAACTCGGAGTCTGGGGAAATTCCCCGATGACAAACGACTCTCAATATCAGTTAATCCTTTGTGTCCTCCGGCACTTCCTTTCTCTCTAACTCTGATTTTTCCGAGAGGCAAGTTGAGATCGTCTACGATCACTAGGATGTCTTCTGGTTTCAGCCCGAAGTTCCGCATTACTGGGATAATGGCACTTCCACTTCTGTTCATGAAGGTGAGAGGCTTCAGAACACCAAATGGTATACTCTGATATCTGCCGAAGCCCAACAAGCGCTCTCCATCTGCAGGTCTGGACCCACGTTTCAACCACTTGTCCATCCAACCAGATCTCACTTCCTCGAACTCAATCTTGGTTTTCGATACAATCGAGTCGACTATATCGAATCCAATATTGTGCCGAGTATCATGATACTCGAGTCCAGGATTTCCGAGACCAATGACCAGCTTCCGAATCTTTTGACTAGCCACTTCTATTCATCCTCAGTTCTTAGAGAACTACTCGGCAGGCTCGTCTTCAGTCTCTTCAGCTTCGACACCTTCCTCTCCTTCAACAAGGCCTTCTTCTCCTTCCTCTAATACTTCTTCTTCCTCTTCTGGTGCACCACCTGTCACGGAAACAACAGTTTGTCTATCTGGAGCTAAAATTGAAATACCCTCAAACTCTAAATCGCTAATGTGAATGGTATCACCAATTTGAAGCTCTTCAACATTTACACTCAAGAAATTAGGAATGTCCTTTGGCAGACACTCAATTTCTGTCTCATTCAACACAACGATGGTATCACCACCTTCCATCTGACCGATAGGTGTACCATCAAAGTGAAACGGAACGGTCACGCGTACAACTTTTCCGGCTTGTAGAAGCTGAAAATCCACATGAATCGGATGATCAGAAACGGGATGGAAATCAAGATCCCGCACGATACAGTCATAAGACTTGCCGTCAGCTGAAATCGCAACGGTGTGCATTTGATTTGTGTAGATCAGTGGTCGAAGATCAAGACGAGGTACTTGAAAGTGCACGGGATCCATGCCTTCACCATAAAGCACGCAAGGTACTTTCTCTTCATTTCTCAAAGATTTGGAGGCACGCTTACCTGTTTCTCTAATTAGTGCATCCAGCTTAATGACTTCCATTTTTCCTACGAATTATTTCTATTCTACAAAAAGTTGTGACACTGATGCGTCAATATGAATTCGACGAATTGCATCAGCGAAGTATCTTGCTACGCTCAAGACTTTTATTTTATCCAAGTTTCGCTCTAAAGGAATCGTATTGGTGACAAGGAGAGTTTCAATCTCAGAATCAGCAATTCGTTCATAAGCAGGGCCAGAAAGAAGCGGATGCGTACAAGCCGCCATTATTCTTTTTGCGCCCTCATTTTTCAATGCCGCTGCAGCACCAACCAAGGTACCCGCGGTATCAATTAGATCATCAACAAGGAGAACATTTTTCCCCTCAACGTCACCAATTACATTCATAACCTCGGTTACATTTGCCTTCGGTCTACGCTTGTCAATCAGTGCCATGTCACATTCTAATCGGGACGCATAGGCGCGAGCCCTTTTAGATGCTCCGACATCGGGGGCAACAACAACTAAGTTATCGATGCCTTGATCCTTGATGTAGTTCATAAAAAGAGCCGACCCATATAAATGATCGACTGGTACATCAAAAAAGCCTTGGATCTGCGGTGCATGTAGATCCATTGTCAATACTCGATCCGCTCCTGCTTTGACAAGCATATTGGCAACAAGCTTGGCTGCAATTGCTACCCTTGGCTTATCCTTGCGGTCTTGTCTAGCATAACCGAAGTAAGGAATAACAGCCGTAATGTGCTTCGCTGAAGCTCTTTCCGCTGCATCGATCAGCATCAGCAGCTCCATAAGGTTATCTCCGGGAGGAGGAGTACTCTGGACGATGAAAATGTCAGACCCACGAATTGACTCATCATAACCGACAGATATCTCACCATCGGAGAAGTTTCTAACCGTCAGACTTCCCTGTTCAATTCCAAGATTGGCAGATATCTCTGCCCCAAGATCATCGCTTACTCTTCCCGCGAAAACAATCAGAGGTTTGGCCTCATTGCTCAACTTTCCATCACCGTTCGCGGTTTTAGAAGAAATATTGTCTGGAAACATAAAGTTGCAAGAAAATGTGGCGCAATAGGCCACCTTGTGAGATTGAATGGAATCTTAGTTGCCCCGGGAGGATTCGAACCTCCACGTACGGCTTCAAAGGCCGCTGTCCTACCATTAGACGACAGGGCAATACCCATTTGGTGGAATGAAGAAAAATACTCTAAACCACCAAATCGTATAGAAAGGTTAAAATAAGAATTTGTGACCACCTAAGTCAACGAATAATCGACTACTGTTTGTTCAGATTTGGTAAAGTTGTCGGAAAAATGATTATGGATTTCAACAATAATCGAATGATTGGAATAATAGGAGGGATGGGGCCCCATTCTGGGCTTGAATTGTGCAGGGAACTGCTAAATGCTAGCACGGCAAGAACAGATCAAGAACATCTTCCATTTGTTTTGTCTAATCAACCTGCGATCATTCCGGACAGGGCAAGTTTTGTATTCGACCGAAACAAGCCAGATCCAAAGATTGGTATCTTTCCACAGATCGATAGTCTTTCCATGATGGGTGTTTCCGTGATTGGTATCCCCTGTGTTACAGCTCACGCACCTTCCATTATGGATGATATCGTCCGATATGCTTCCCATTTAGGAATTGAGTGTCTAAACATTGTTGACGAAACTCTAAAGTTCATCTCGGAGGCTTACCCGGGAGTCAAAAAAGTAGCAGCTATATCAACTCAAGCTAGCTACGAATTCGATCTGTTCAATACGCCCTTGAGGAATAGTTCTTTTGATTTTATTGATATAGGAAAAGAGCAGAATCTTTCTTTCGTTGAGAAGGCTATCAGGGATCCAAAATGGGGTATCAAGGCCTGCTCTGATCCTGTAAGCACCAACGCAAAACAATGCCTATTAAAAGCGGTCGAATATCTGCGAGAAAAAAATACCGACGCTATTATTCTGGGTTGCACAGAATTGCCACTAGCCTTGCCTCAGGAGGAGCTACATGGAATTAAATTAGTCAACCCCATGAGAGCCTTAGCTAGGGCACTAGTTAAATCTGTCTCCCCGATGAGCCTAAAAGCCATTTAGATCCCATCCACGCACACTATAAATCCAATGTTTGTTGACAAGTATCAATCTTTAAAGCTCTCCTCTTTTTGGGTCGCCTGGCTCCTGACACTCCTTGTGTTGTTTAGCTCTTGTGAGAATACAGAACCCGATCTCGATACAAGTTCATCTATTGGAAATGGAATTTTGGTATATCAATCTGATTTTGGATTGTCTGATGGCGCAGTCGCTGCAATGAAGGGCGTCGCCTTAAGCATCGACCCAGACTTGAAAATATTTGATGTTACGCACGATATACCGGCTTATGATATCTGGTCGGCAGCCCATCGACTTTCGCAGTCCGCATCCTACTGGCCTGCTGGGACCGTTTTTGTTTCCGTTGTTGATCCCGGAGTGGGGACTGATCGGACGTCGGCGGTATTGCTCACTGAAAGCGGTCATATTTTCGTCTCACCCGACAACGGCACACTTAGTGAAGTCGCAAATCTGCTTGGTATCGCTGACCTGAGAAAAATTGACCATTCAGCTTTCACCCCAGGTGAATCGCGTGGCAATACTTTTCATGGACGTGACGTCTATTCGCGTGTCGGCGCTTTGCTAGCCAGTGGCGAATGGGACAGCATGGCCAAAGTCGGAGAGCAAGACCTTGATGGCGTTGTGCAACTTGATTTCAAATCAGCTGACTCGAACGGCACAGGGCACACCGGCATGATAGTAATTTTGGATGATCAGTACGGCAACGTTTGGACCAATATTTCTTCTGCCTCCTTGAGGAAGAGCGGAATCGAACTCGGCGAAACTCTAAATCTCAAGATCGAAAACGGCAATCAAGAAGTAGTCAGGATGAGCATTCCGTATCTCTCAACTTTTGGCGATGTGGCACCAGGGGACGCATTAGCTTACACCAATAGTGTAGGTAACATTGCTCTGGCATTGAATCAGGACAATTTTGCCAATCGCTACAAAGTTGGCTTTGGTCCTGAGTGGAAGGTTAGTCTAAGTCGGGCTAAATAGATATGAAGGCCGACAGATCGAAATCCGGCATTTGCAAGACGCTAGGATGAGTTATCTCATTCGAGTTCGCTCATCCCAGATCGGGACAAGTAATTCGTAGTCGCCTACACCAGTTCTGTCGATGAATACGAATCTCCGACCAATGCTGTAGTAGGACCAAACTTGGTATGGCTTTGAAGATCCAAAACTATATGGATAACGCTCTGTGTAGTCAGGCTCGCCATAGAGAACGTAGACTTGCCCAAGATCTGTCTGCCATCCGTCACCAAATCGGCTATACTTTTCGTTGGCAAATTTTATTCGATAGTAATACTCTTCCATTCGCTCATTTCGAGGAGTCCCAGGGGTTGGATCTCTTCGAGACCAAAACTCTCGGAATAGTCTGCCTTTTTCCTGAACGTCCGAAGCGCGATTGATAGCTCTTATTTCAGCTGCCTTGGCGATATATCGCAGTTGATCGACGGAGCCAGCTATGTCAGCAATTTGATCTTCAAGACCCGTCCATTGAATGGATAGATCTTTTTGAGACCTTGTAAGGATAGCTCCATTTCCATCGCTCACGAGAACACGAACGACGTAATCGCCTACTTTCAACTTTTCAAGTTCCAGTTTCTTAGTCGCCTCATTTTCACCTGCCTCAAGCTGAAGGGATTCTGAAACCTCATATTCAAATTTTTTCATCTCTTTGTCTTCAAGACCAAGAACGGTCCTAAAAGAAGGCTTCGTGTTTTCCCTCTTTTTGTAGATTTGATAAGAGACTTCTACGAGTTGATTCTTGCTGGAGTAAACTTCATAGAAAAGGACGATTTCATTTCTATCAGATCCTAAGGCGGAGGCGATGTTAGGAGTCAGCTTTCGCGTATTGGCGTCAAAATCGTCGGCAAATAGGAGTCCAGACATTTCGGTGCTGCCTCTAAAGCTCTTCACCTCAAATTTCTGTTTTCGAAGGAAGGTTGCACCGGAATTGCGATCTTCTAGTTGCATTTCCATCACATACAATCCAGGCGTCAATTCCGTCAAGGTCTGTGTTGCAAGATCAGCTAAGGTATCAGAACGCGTATCGACGAACGAGCTAGTTTTCTGGGAGCGCTCCCAAATTTTACTTAGAACTACAGCCTTTTGTCTTCCTTTCTCATCGAGCTCGAATACCTCGGCAAGAATCTCGTAATTGGCTTCGAAGGAAGTCTGCTGGTCTGTAAACTGCAGACTAGAAAATGGAACACGAGTAAAGACATCTAACTTCGATTCACCTTCCTTTGTCATCACATTGAAGACGTCGAAATCAAATGTTGGAATGTTTTGAGAGGCAAGGGGCAGACATGAGGCAATCACGAAAAGAAATGCCGTCACGGTGATCGGAGTCCTCACGATTCTACTTGCAGATTGTATCGATTTCAATATCATATGCCGTTTCATTAACACCCAAATATACCTTAGGCATTCTTACGTATTGAGCCGCTATGTGGTCTTTGTTGGTCACTAGCCTTTTGTTCGTCTGGACCCGATTCGAAGATCAGCCAGTCCAAAGTGTTTCCGAAAAACAAGATCGTACAATTTATAGCCAATTTGTAGGCAAAAAGCGTTTAACAGCAAAGAGGGACAGCGAACGGTCAAATACTTGTCCTGAGCGGATGTCAGCTAAAAAGTGCCTGCACATAGGCCGACCTATCGAATATTTGCAGGTCATCAATTTGCTCTCCAACTCCGACATATTTTACGGGAATTTGGAACTCATTTGAAATGCAAATAACAATGCCTCCTTTTGCGGTCCCATCCAGTTTAGTTAAAATGAGTCCAGTGACATCCACGCTTTTCGTGAACTCCTCAGCCTGTCTGAGAGCGTTCTGTCCGACGGAAGCATCCAAAACGAGCAAAACCTCATGCGGTGCACCTTCCATTTGTGAGCCTAGAACTCGTTTTATTTTCGAGAGCTCATCCATCAAGCCTCCCTTGGTGTGCAGTCTTCCAGCAGTATCGATGAGAACGACATCCGCATTCTTCTTTCTCGCTGAAGCAAGGGTATCAAATGCAACAGCTGCTGGATCGGCGCCATGCCCCTGCTTAACAATATCTACATTAGCACGTTCAGACCAGATTTCGAGCTGTTCGGTAGCAGCCGCTCGAAAAGTATCCGCCGCTCCAAGAACGACTCGGTTGCCAGCCTCTTTATATCTATAGGCCAGCTTTCCGATAGACGTAGTCTTTCCGACTCCATTCACGCCAACCACTAAAACGACGTGCGGGCTATTTGGAAGCAAGGCGTCGAAGTCCGCAGGTTTGTCAGCTTCGTTCGTCAGGAGTAGCTCCTTTAACTCTTCCTGGATTATCTCATTCAATTCTAAGGTTGAGACATACTTATCTCTTTTAACACGCTCCTCTATTCGGCGAATGACCTCGACTGTTGTTTGAACACCAACATCACTCGTTACTAAGACCTCTTCAAGATTGTCTAAAATCTCATCATCTACCTGATCCTTCCCTCTGACAAGAACATCGAGCTTTCCTAGAAAAGACGACCTCGTCTTTTCCATTCCAACCTGTAGTTGAGAGTCGTCTTTTTCTTTTCTTTTGAACTTGTCAAACACACCCATCGATACTGTTCCTAGCCAGAAAATTTTCCACCCCCAGGCTTTTCAATAGCTGGCATTCCAGCTTTGATCGCACGAAGATTTTTGACATACATATAAATATAGTACAAGAACGAAAGGACGAGCGTAGCAGCCGTCGCCCAGATCAAGATGTCCCAATACTCCTTTCCGAGATTCGCTATTATCGCAAAAACTGTAATCGCCATCAATCCAACTGCGACTTTGCCTGCCGTTTTGCTCATATAAACATCACCCGTTACGCGCGCTGTGTGCAGCCACATCAGGAAGATCGATACGTCTCTAACGAAGAGCATGCCTACAAACCATGCTGGGACAAATTTAGCTAGCCCCATGGCAATAATGATTATCCCGCCCCCCAATTTGTCGGCCACCGGATCAAGTACGACGCCCCAATTGGAAACTGTCTTTGACCATCGGGCTATTTTTCCATCAAGAAAATCCGTGAGAATACCAACAACAACGAGACCAATTAGCAGTGATCCGCCAACTCCTTTCTTGATGATAATCCAAGAAATCGGAACGCAGAGTAGCAATCGGACTATGCTCAACATGTTTGCAACAGTCCAGAATTTTCCGAGATCGGAAAAGGCGCTTTTTATTTTATATGTTTCTTGAGTTGCCAATATTCTGAGGTCGAAAGTAGCTTCGAGAAAATAGGTATTTCAAGTTTGGTAATTTGGCTCAAAACACTCTTTTCCCAAACAAGTGATCGCTTCGCTTCCTGTGCTGATCCTTATTTCAGTTGGTCTGATAATCATACTTCAGATTGGGTGGCAAGTTGTGCTAGAACGTGGATTATCTAAATCATTCTTGGGAGCAACCAAAGCACCGAGCCTCGAATCGGAGCAAACTATTGTCACATCGGCGCGCAACGAAGCCCAGAACCTTCCCATGTTTCTTCGAAGCATCAAAAATCAAGTGCACAGTCCGTCCCGTATTTTGGTCGTCGACGATTTCTCCGATGATGAGAGCTACCAAATTCTTGTAGAGTCTGGACTTTCGAATCTGGAAATTCTGAAAAACGAAAGTCAGATGGGAAAGAGAGTTTCCCTTTCAAAGGCCTTCGCTAAAATCCAAGGCGGCAGGATCATTCTTTCCGATGCCGATTGCGCAGCCCGGTCATCTTGGACAAAATCCCATCGCGGCGGAGAACATGAAATATTGATTGGATACGCCCCTTTAAAGGCTTCTGGTCTTCTTGGTGGATTGATTCGGCATGAGACCTTCGCTACGGCGTGCTTGATGGCATCTGCGATCGGCTGGGATCAGGCCTATATGGCAACAGGACGCAACTGGTCATTCCCTAGCGAACTATTTAAAAGTGTCGGAGGTTTTGAAGGAATAGACGAAAGTTTGGGAGGGGATGACGATCTCCTTTTCCAGAAAATGATAGCTGTTGAAAATGTGACCTGTCGGTTCCTTTCGGACAAAGAATCCTTCGTCGATTCGAATGGACCAAGCACGTGGGCAGAATGGTTTCGACAAAAACGACGACACAACTCAGCAAGTCTTCATTATAGCTTTGGTCGAAAAATTGGCCTAGCCACGATTCAGACCTTGAACATCGCTACATGGCTACTTCCCTTTTTGAACCTCAGGTTGGGATCGGTCTCGCTTCTCGGCGTTTTGTTAATGCGCTATTTTCTTCTGCGTGAAACGAGAAAAAAGTTTGAATACAGGGTCGGTTTTCCGGGCTTTGTTTTACGAGAAGCCATGTATGTCTTTTACAATCTTTTTGTTGTCCCATTTGCCCTACTCTTTCCCGCGAAAGAATGGTAGTTCGTCGAACTAAGATGAGATCATCAATAGAGCTACTTGGAATATCGACCACCCGTAGGTCATTTTTTCGAAGAGTAAATCCTAGCCGAGTAGCGTGGAAGGGTCACGAGACCATTCTCCAATTTCGAGTCAAAACCATCATCTGAGTCCCATGTATCAAAAACTAAACGCCACAAAGACTCCCCATCATCGATAATGTCGGCTTTACTAATTTCAAAAGAGTGTTCTGCGTCCTCTCGGTTGATAAGAATAAGAAATATATCGTCATCTAAGGTGCGAGAATAGGCAATCGCCATCGCGTCATCCGACCCACCATCATAGACGAGCGAGTAGTCTCCTCGGGACAGGGTCATCTCGTTTTTACGAAGCTGGATTAGGTCGCGATAGAAGGAGTGTATCGAGGAATCAAAGGCGACGACATAGGAGCTGTCAAGTGAAACACCATTCGGACCGATGTCCATGTTTTCATACTCCATGTCAGGCCAAAACATTCCCATCCTGTCGTCTGGGTCATCTGCACCCCACATTCCTGTTTCGGTGCCGTGGTAAATCATTGGCGCTCCAACATAGGTCATCTGAAAAAGAGCCAAAATTTTCTGTATCTCTCGATCATCTCCGTTTGGAGGTCGGACTTGAAACTTATCTGTGTAGCGAGGTGAGTTTGTACCATGAGAATCATAAGCAAACTTATTCTCGTCGACCTCAAAGTCCATTTCCCGATTGACAATCATAGAGGCCACTCTTTCCGTGTCATGCGAGTCAATTAGATTTTGAAGTATTCGAGCACGAAGTGGGCCAAAGGAGTCTCTTCTTTGTGATAGCAATTCTCCAAATTCCTCTCCCGAAAGTTTTTCATCAACAAAGAATCCTTTGACCGGATAGGCAAATCCGAAGTAATTCATTGTCGCTGAGAATCCCATCTCGTCCAAATAGTCACTGGCGTTGTGCCAATATTCTGCTGTTGTATAGGCCTCATTATTTAACTCATGTACGAGGTCGTTCCAATCATTCCAAAACTTCTTTGGCATGTCTTCGGCTACGTCTAAACGCCAGCCATCTATCCCATCCTCTGTTTCAGGATTGCCATCCGGATCCATCCATCTCCGAGTAATATCGAAGACGTATTTTTTGGGAGCTGGATGAAGATCAAAATCGTCCTCCGTATTTGCTAGAAGCGGTAGGGTATGGACATCCCACCAGCCTTTGTAAACAAACTCGTTGTCCTCTGTCATCGGGTCATCAAAACTCTCTATGATGTACCAGTCTTTGTAGGGAGAGTCGGCCTGTTTGTTGAGAATGTCGTCAAAGGCAAAAAAGCCTCGTCCCGTGTGATTGAACACCCCATCGATGATCACTCGAATACCCCTTCTGTGGGCTGCACTTAAAAGGTCCAGAAAAAGCTTATCAGCACTGGTCCATTCCCACGTAGTTGGATCTGAGGATTCTGCCGCTATTAATTCAATATCTCCTCCCGGATCTGGTCCGAAATGAGGATCGATATGATGGAAGGTATTTCCATCATATTTGTGCAAGGAGCGGCCGTAGAAAAGCGGGTTAAAATAGATACCTGTAATGCCGAGATCCTCAAGGTAATCGAGCTTGTCGATCACTCCTTGTAGATCTCCGCCGAGCCTTCTGTCGAATACGCCGTTCTCATAGAAATTATCGCCCAGCTCCTCCTCCCATGCTGCCCTTCTGTACCATTGTTCTCCCCATGGGGTTAACTCCCAAGATTGTGGCACGTTTTCGGGAAACTCAAGTGTATTCCAAGTTGGGTCATTTGAAGTGTCCCCATTTCTGAATCGCTCTGGAAATATTTGATACCAAACAACGCTTTCAGCCCACTCCGGATGTCGTAGTTCGGCTTCGTTGATCGTGAAAGGATCAATCTCGTCGAGTTCAAGGTCTTCGCCCGGCTCCTGGTTGTAGACAATGGGAGCATTCACAATCTTAACTGACGAACATCCTATTAGGAGCAGGAGAAGTGTCACCAGAGCAAAGCCAAGATCCTTCATCTTTACGCTCATTCTAATTTCTTTTTGTAACGGACGTTTAAGGAAGATAGACTTTCTTTGTAATTCTTTGGTCGCCGATTGTGAATCTCAAAATGTATACGCCTGCGGGGAGTTCTTGTGGGATTTTCCAGGATAGAAAACCGCTCGCGGCCTTCTCCGCCTCTCCATCCACCAAATCATAGAGTCTTTCACCTGCTTTATTGAAAAGCTGCAATTTCATCCATTCAGACTTTGACATCGAATATGTAATTCTCAAATTCGAGTTGTAGGAATTTACTTCAGTGCTAATTTTTGTCGGTTTGAATTCACGCAATGCCCTTGGTCCATTTTCATTTTCGAGACTCAAAAGCCCCGGAGCCGGATTGAATATCGGGCGACTGGTTAGAATGTGATACTCGCCTGCCATCAACGAAAAGGTGACGTTGGGACTCTCATAGAAAGATGAGTTGCCAGTAAAAAAATCATACCACATACCTGCTTGAGGCATGTCGATTTCGAATTGATGAACGTCGACACCGAAGTTGCCAATGACCACAGCATTCATATAATCGCCATGAAGCTTCATCATCTTGATGTTTCCCCAGGTGTCCATATGGATCTGGGTATTGGAGTCCGTGAAGAGATATTCCTCCCGCCGAAGTCTGAAGAAAGTCTTAAATGTCTGAAAAAGCTTCCTTCGCGCTTCGATCTCGAAATAGTCATCAAGAGAGGGCTTTGAATCTGACCAAGCTTCCTCATCCTTTCGAATGTCGTAGCCAAGCTCTTGAAGTTGCCAGAGCATTTTGGGTCCTGGCAATGACAGCAGAAAGCAAGCCGCCATTTTGATTCTGTCCAATGCAGTTTCGAAATCTCTCGTATTGTAGGCTCCAGGATTTGAGTTGCAGTCCCCCTGCCCGTTCGGATAATTGCGACATGCTCCATGCTCTCGCAGGGTGACCATGAGTCTCTCGTGATCGTGCGATTCCATGAAGGAAACCAGATTCGCTTTAGACCAACCTCGATCATGGTGGTAACCAGAAATGAAATTGGAATCATCACCCACATTGAAACCCATGAGAGATTCGGAAAATTTCCGATGCATACTGTTCCAAACTAGAATTCCGGGCTTTCCCTCGTGCGTCCTGTAGTGAGCGAGTTCGATCTCCTCGTCGTTGTTGGCAAAGTGTTCAAGTATCACATAAGAGCCGGGATTGACTTCCCACATGGCGTCTGCCATTCTCTTGATGTTTTCAATGCGAGTGAAATCATATTCGGCCCACTTTCCCATGTCACCAATCGTGACCTTTTGAGTAAAGCCTTTGGATAAATCAAATCTGAATCCATCGACATGGAATTCTTTCATCCAATATTGTAAAACCCGTCTGACAAGATAACGGGTGTGCTCCGAGTCGTGATCAAAATCATACCCCACATTGAAATCGTGGGTCGGGTAGGAATTAAACCACGGATTCTCCTCCGTTGGAGCTCCATAGGGAGCGTGGTTGTAAAGTCTTACAAGGGGTGACTCGCCGAAATTGTGATTGAAGACAACATCAAGAATTACTGCAATTCCTCTAGAATGGGCCTCGTCAATAAATCGTTTTAGGTCATCGGACGGGCCGTATAATTTATCGGTCGCAAAATAGAATGTTGTATTGTAACCCCAGGTCCGATTGTCCTCAAATTCGAATACCGGCATTAACTCGACGGCATTTATGCCAAGGTCTTGAAGATAATCCAGTCTCTCCCTTAGTCTTTCAAATCTTCTGTCCGGGGAATAGTCCCTTATAAACAGCTCATAGATATGAAGACTTGTAGTTTTAGGCGATTTGAACTCCAAATCAGTCCAATCAAATTTGGCTTCCCTCTTTCGGAAAACACCGACGATCTCTTCCGTCTTACCAAGAGGATACTGCTTGAGACCTGGATATGAATTCGTTGGAAGATCCGAGTCTCTTTCATCGAGGATTTTCTCGGAGTAAGGGTCGGCAGTTCTTAAATGTCCATCAAGCAAGTACTGAAAAGCGAATTCCTTTTGATTTGGCAAATCACCAAGTTCGATCCAAAATCTTTCTGCTACCCTCGAGTCCGCTAGGAGCTGGTATTCTGGCAAAACCTGCCAGTCATTGAAGTCGCCAATAAGATGGACCGAGCGTTTGTTCGGAGCGAAGAGCGCAAGTCCTACCCTATCAGAATTGGGTGAGTAGTTAATTCCGTTATCTATCCAGAGGGGAGAAGATTCAAGTCGAGCGCCCGCAGTAACAAGAAAGGGGATGTCGATATTTTCTTTCTTTCGGCCACTTTGAATTTGAATAGAAAGTTTGTGCCGACCGAGGTCGTTGGACGTCACAGAAAAATGCACGTCGCTTTCAATTTCATCGTAGGCGATTTCTTCTTGGCCATCCACAAAAACAGCAAGCCTTGAGTATTTTGTTTCCGACTGATCGACAAGCAGATGAATATCTAATTGCTCGTTCTCCCAAATAACAAGGCAGTCGAAAATAGCCTGAGAAGGTTTCTCAAGACGAATATGTGGGTGGAGTTGCGTCACTCAGGAATATATCATTCCCGGCTTGCCTATTGCACAGTCCGAGATATAAAAAAAGGGCGACTCAATAGAGCCGCCCTTTTCAATCTATTTGACCTTTCTACTTCATGAGAAGCATGGTCTTTGAAATTGTTTTCTCTGCCGTTTGCACCTGATAGATATAAGTACCAGAGCTGAGACCAGCTGCATCAAAGGACACTCGATATGTGTCTGCGGCATATTGTCCATCGGCCAATGTCTCGACCAATCGTCCCGTTACATCAAAAACTCGAACCGCTACTTGTTGGGGGCTATCCAAGGTAAACTCGAAGTTTGTTGTGGGATTGAAAGGGTTTGGGAAGTTGTTGGAAAGCGAGATGCTTGAAGGAATGTCTCCAGTTGCTTCAATAGCTGTGGACGTGGCGTCGGGTAAAACTCCCGATGATCCATCTGCAAAGACAGCGAAGGCATTGGGTCCAGACTCTCCAGCTCCAGGATTAAGTAAACCCGAAGCTATTACTACTACAGCCACGCCACGAAGATTGATTAGGTCTACCAGCTTACTGACCCAAGTATCGGCGGAATCAGCTGCATTGATTAGATCAACAGCAATTGGTCCACCAGCGCCCAAAACAGCGGGAAAAGGTAGATTCGGTGCTGCAAATCCGTAAGGGAGCGTAACGATGTCTGCCTGGGTTAGCTGCGAGAATACACGCGCTGGTCCAGCATCAGGAATGCCATGGATTAGTGTTACGTTTACTGTTGAAGTATCAGCGGCAGCTTCATTGATTCCCCTCACAGGCAATAGCATTGGAGCATCTATCGTGCCTTGAGCAACGATCAAATAGCTTGAATCCGCAGAGACTGCTACTGTCTGAGTGAATAAGACACCATCAGTTGCAGAGGTACTGGTCCTTGCATTTATACTGATTTCCAGGTCTCCCGCAGCCATATCAGTGAATGGAATAGCGCCCGTGAATCCAAGGTCATCACTTACTAAGTCTCCGTTCACATAAACATCGACTGTGTCCGCTGCTGCGGAAGGAATATTGTGTACAACTTGAACTCGAGCATTTTGCCCGAGAGAGGTACCTGCGATAGCTAGCAGGCATAGCGTAGTAAATAGTCTCGATAAGGAACGCATATCTTTTTGTCTAAATGAATGTCGATTACGGGCCACTTTGATGGAATCCTACCCCGAGAGGGTTTAATCCAATTGCGGTGGAGTACTAGGAGGTTTTAGACTCTCACCTTCATGATTTATTCCCTCTGTGAGAATTTAAGAGATATATTCTCTTGTTCCTAGAGAAAAGGTCGAGTGCCAATAACATTCTGTTGGGGAGAAATGCCGAGTCAGGGTGACTTTCTAGTCTTCCCAAGATTCGATGGCTTCAATAACGGTCTCAACAATTTTGTCCTCATCTACCGTTTTGATGATCTTACCTTTTTTGAATAAATGAGCCCGGCCTCTTCCACAGGCAACTCCCAAATCTGCACCAGCGGCCTCGCCAGGTCCGTTGACGGCACACCCCATCAGGGCAACATTCAAGTTCTTCTCAAAACCACGAGCCTTGACCGCCTGTTCTACTTCTTCTGCTATGGTAAATAGGTCCACCGCCAATCGTCCACAGGTTGGGCATGCGATTATGTTGACACCAGGTCTTCCTAGGCGAAGCGCCTTAAGAATATCATGGCCTACTTCCACCTCCCGGACTGAGTCCGTGGTCAATGAAACTCGAATAGTGTCGCCAATCCCGTCAGCAAGTAGTGAACCTATTCCAATTGCACTTTTTATGGTGCCCGTTGCCAATGTCCCAGCTTCGGTAACACCAAGGTGCAAAGGAAAGTCAGTACGTTCGGCGAGAAGTCGGTAAGCCCTCGTCATGAAGTAGACATCGGAATGCTTTACCGAAATGATTATGTCTTCAAAGCCATTTTCCGTACATACTTCGATATGCCTCATCGCCGAGTCATAGAGTGCCTCTGGCTGGGGGTAACCATATTTATCCAAGATGTCCTTTTCTAGCGAACCCGAATTGACTCCAATCCGAATCGGAATACCTTTATCTTTCGCAGCGAGAAGGACTTCCTTCTCCCACTCTGGTTTTCCAATGTTACCAGGATTAAGTCGGACTTTAGCCGCACCAGCCTCGATAGCCTTTAGGGCATATTGATAGTTGAAATGGATGTCGGCAACAATCGGAACCGAGGCACCTGAGCAAATTTCCGGCAAAGCATCTGCATCTTCCGGTCGTGGAACGGCGACTCGCACGATATCTGCACCCGCACTAGCTAGTCCTTCGATCTCTTTGAGACAATTCTCAACGTCATGGGTTTTGCTTACAGTCATAGACTGGACGGAGATAGGTGCGCCACCACCTACCTGAACAGGACCGACGTGGACAGGACGAGAGTATCTTCTGGGTCTTTCCATTATTTCGTTTTTGGGATTGCCTGCAATCGGCTTGGCTCGGAAGGATTCTAAATATGGAGTCCAGCTAGCTTCTCGGCTAAACCATAATTTATTCTCAGAGTTTCTAAGAGAGAGAGTAGTCCATCAATTCTCCTTGAGTCGGACACGAGCAATTAGAGGTAGGTGATCTGAAATCAATCTGCTTGACGATCCCACGAAAGCCTCTACGGGCATCCAATCATCGCTCGCAAAAACATAGTCGATACGAACCAAAGGCATCCTGACATGAAAGGTATGTCCAAAACCGCGTGTGCTCGTCGAGAATACATCGGTTAGTATTTCGTCCATTTGCCTATAGGTCCAAGAGTAGGGCGAACTGTTAAAATCTCCGATAACTAGAAAAGGGAGCTTCTCCTTAGATATTTCCTCCAGAATCCTGTCGACCTGCCAAGACCGATAGGTATAGGCCTCTCTAGCCTGATTTACAAAGGGGACCCAAAAGTCCAGATGAAACCAATTGCTTCGCTCTTCATGCCAGGGCTTCGCGGAGCCGTAGGTTCTCAGATGAATATTGTAGACGGCGATTTCTTGATCATTCCAGTCGAAAAGTGTTCTTGTCATAAATAGCGGGTCGATATCCTCGTCATCTTTACTGAACTTCAATTCAGTCTGGCCAGTCACCTTGAGAGTAGTCAAAATTGGCTGACGCGTATTGTACCATCTACCTGAAGGATCAAGTCTTTTTGCTGCCGGAGTGAGGTAGTTTAACGAATCCATTAGAATGCGAAGCTTCTTCTGAGCGCGGCCTATTTCTGGATCGGAAACTGTTGTATAGATCCCAGATTCCTGGACTCCGATGATGTGAGGCATTTGCTCTGATACAGCCCTGTATATGGCCTTCTGGGCGGGCAGATCTTCTGGAATGCGAGGGACGTTCTGAGTGTAGAGCGTTAAGTCTGTAGTCGAAGCCTCGTTGTCCGAAGTTTTGGAGATAGCTGGCCAAATTCTAAACAAAACTAAGGTCAGTGCCACTACATTCATTAGAATCAGCAATCTCCTTTTGCTGCGAATGCTATAAATGAAAAATGGTACTAATAGAAGACCAAGAACCGGTAAGAAATTTGCCAGAAGTGCTCCGAACCAAAATGATTCCGGTCGGAAATAGGGTGCCAAAAGAGCCGAAAACACTGTTAACACAAGTATGGTATTAATCCCTCCAGTCAGTGAATTCCAAAACCCTCCTATGAGTCTCCGCATGGCTTTCTACTGATCTTTTCCACTTGCAGCATACAACTTTTGCTTTTCCTCCATGGTTAGAGAATCAAAACCCTGGGCAGAAATCTTTTCTAAAATTGCATCGACCTCATCTTCGCTAATTTCGGATTCGATTTTTGCATCTGAAATATCAACTTTTCTAAGATGACTACGAGGTTTTGACTTCGGAGCTTTCCTTCCCTCTTTTCCTGGCCGAGATCCAAGCCAGGAGTCCAGCTTATTTAATATACTACCATCTCCTGCCTCTCGAGAGGACGACGATTTTGCAAAGCCGGTTATTCCGAATTTAGCAAACAAAACTCCAAAGAGACCGGCTCCCGCAGCAGCGACACCCTCGGCGGGATTGAATAGAAGCATCAACAATCCAAAACCAACTAGTACCCACTTCAGTGGGACAACGCCCAGTAGAAATAGGCCTATCGATTTGTTGGGATTGATTGTCGCCTGCACCGCCCCGATTCCAAATACGGCGGCCCAGCCACCATACAAAAACGCCGAGGAGGTGAAAATTGACATCACAAGAATGAAGAGCAATGAGCCAGCCACAATAGATCCAAGGTAGACCTGCCACATTCTCTTGGTCCCATATAGCTCCTCGAATTCCTGCCCCAGCCAAACAAGCCATAACATGACAAAAGCAAAACTTATCAGACCCCAGAAGCCGGGTTCTAAGTGGAGAAAGCCGTTACTTAGAAGCGTCCATGGCTTAAATAGAATTGATGTGAAAGTCGATTTTGCAAGCAAGTTTCCCAGAACAAACTCTGAGATGGACCCGACCCGTGATCCAACAATCACCCAGGCCAGGTAAACTGCCGCGTTGATTCCCAGGATAGATCGCAGAGCAGCTGGTTTTAGGGCAAACCATCGTTGTACTCTCTGAAGAAAAGACTCGTTCATGCAGGTTTAGGCTTGTTGGCTACCATCTCCAGATTCTCTCAGGTTTCATGGGAAGTTTTCCTCTCCAATACTGTATCACAAAATAGCCGACGACCATACCTCCTAGGTGCGCGAAATGAGCCGTTGATGTTGTTCTAGCAAATCCGCTGTATAAATCGTATGCCGCCATTCCCAAAACAAACCACTTCGCTTTTACAGGGAAAAGGAAATACAAATAAATCTCTCTGTTAGGAAAAAACATGGCAAAAGCCATTAGCACTCCTAAAACTCCACCCGAGGCGCCCAAAGTCGGCGCGTATCCACCCGAAAAACTCGTATAGGCCAACTGAGCTAAGCCAGCTCCGACTACACAAATCATATAAAAGCTCAAAAATTTCTTAGATCCCATTGTTTGCTCGACCTGTAATCCAAACATCCACAATGCAAACATATTGAATACAATATGCATGAGGTCGAAGGTTGAATGGAGAAAACCATAAGTCACTATCTGCCAAGGGAAGAAACTTGCAGCACCTCCCGAAAGAGGAAATAAGGCAAAAAACCTAATTATCTGCTCACCGATGACCGGAGTCTTCTGAGCGAGAAAGACCAAGCCATTGATAATCAATAGATTCTTGATCACAGGTGGAAAGGTCGAGATGCTAGACGATGGCCGATATGGCTCTGAATGCGACATGTATTGGTTGGGGCCGGATTAATGTTTGCGCAATATGCACAATCCTTTACTCGAAAAACGAATATTCCTTGTGTAGGTTGCAGTATGGATCTTTTCATCTCAGACTTACATCTCGGCGGACTCTCAATAGCGGAGGAAAGAGAGAAAGAAGATCAGCTTTCTCAGCTTTTTAATAAGCTTGAGCCGTCCCTGTTGAATGTATATATAGTCGGTGATCTATTCCATCAATTCATGGAATACGGAAGCATGATCCCCAAAGGATCGTTCCGAACACTCTCATTAATAGACGAACTCGTTCAGGCGGGCAAAGAAGTTATTTACTTTTTAGGTAACAGAGATCCTTGGCATATTGCCTTTTTCGAGGAATACTTAGATGTCCAAGTGGTAGCTGACAGTCTTGAGCAGGATCGTGAAGGAAGAAAGATCTGGATTGAACATGGTGACAGATGTGTACCAAGACTAGGTTATCGTTTGGCTCGCCCAGTTATGAGGTCTAAGTCAATCTATTGGCTTTACAGAAATCTCATGCCAGGAGATAGTGCGTTTAGAGTGGCAAAAAAAGTAAGCAACTTTATAGCCAATGAAAAGCCGGAAACAAGAACTATTGAGGGCATGCGCGACTACGCTTTTGACATTATCAATAACAATCGAGCAGATTTCGTCGTTATGGGACATAGCCACTGGCCAGAACACCAAAAGAATGAAGGAGGCGACTATATAAATTTAGGCAGTTGGGCCGACAATCGAACATTTGCCACTTTGGAAGACGGAAATGTCGTACTAAGAACTTGGAACGATGGAGAACTTGAGAATGTAGAATCGTTTAGCAAACCTAAGGGTTAGCAACGAATCAAAGATCTCTATCATATCTTTACCGCTGAATGAGCGACCGCATCGTTAGAAAAAGAGTTACTAAGGTACTTACCGTAATAGGAGGCTTAATGCTTCTGCCGGTTCTTGCTTTGGCGATATTCATGTTCACCCTTTCTGGTGATCTACCCTCAATCGAAAAACTCGAAAATCCTGATCTCGATCTCTCCACTGTGGTTTATACGGCCGATGGCGAGCTACTAACTCGATTTGCAAAATCTGATAGAACTCCTGTTCCTCTGGACTCGGTTTCTAACTACGTAGTTAATGCTCTCGTTTCTACAGAAGATTATCGATTTTACAAACACTGGGGAGTAGACATCTTTCGGACATTTGTGTCTGCCGCGAAGACTGTTCTGGGCGATCAACAGGGTGGATCTACTCTGACACAGCAGCTAGTTCGAAATCTTTACCGGGAAGTTGGAAGAGAAGTGACGGTATCAAGAAAGGTCAAGGAAATTATGACCGGGATCCAGATTGAACGGAACTACACAAAGAAGGAAATCCTGGAAATGTACCTGAACACCGTGCCTTTTGGGTACAATACCTTTGGGATATCAACAGCTTCTCAGACCTATTTTAACAAAAGACCCAAAGAACTTAATCTAGAAGAAAGTGCCACCTTGGTAGCCATTCTGAATGGATCGAGCTTTTATAATCCACGCCGATATCCTGAGAGAACTAAGGATCGCCGGAACTGGGTGATTCACCAAATGGTGAAGTTTGGACGGCTTTCACCAGATGTAGCGTCATCGGCACAAGCAAACCCGATAGAGCTTGACTTCAGCCAGATCACGCATGTAGAGAATATGGCTCCCTATTTTGCCGAACAGGTCCGTCTTTTCATGCAAAAGTGGGCAAAAGAGAATGACTACAACCTTTACACAGACGGTCTTGTCGTTCATACCACTCTAGATTCGAAACTTCACGAGTACGCACAGAAGGCTGTCAAGGAGCAATCGGACGGACTTCAATCCGTAGTTGATGTCGACTGGAGTGCTTCGAGAAAACACATCAGAGACTATCGCGAAATCGATGATTTCGTTCGTGTGAATAAGGAACACGAAATCGACAAAATGAGCTCTTTTTGGGCGCAAAACCGATCTATCCTTCAGGACATGATCAAAGAATCCCGGCGATATAGAACAGCAGTAAATGAAGGGACCGCGAGAGGAGTCGCACTATCAGATTTGCTGCGCAACCAGGAATTTGTTGACTCACTCAAAGCAACTAAAGGAAGACTAGAGACGGGGTTTGTCGCAATTGACCCCATCACCCGTCACGTTAAAGCATGGGTTGGTGGCCGCGACTATTCAATCGATAAGTATGATCACGTTTCGATCGCCAAAAGACAGCCGGGCTCGACATTCAAAGCCTTTTTGTATACGGCCGCAATCGATAACGGATATTCCTCCTATCACACTTTCGTGGACGATTCCGTTTCTATAGAGCTTCCTGGCATCCAAGGATTTTGGTCTCCGAAAAACTCAGGTGAGAAATGGTCAGGTGCAACCATGACACTAAGACGTGGACTTGCTACTTCAACAAATTCAATCGCAGCCCAATTGGTGGGCGAGCTCGGTGGACAACAAGTTGCCAACTACGCGAGACTTCTAGGCATTCAATCGCCTCTTGAGCCGGTGCATGCATTAGCACTTGGGGTTTCAGATGTCTCCTTGATCGAGCTTGCAAATGCCTATTCCACCATGGCAAATGAAGGGATCTATGGCGATCCAATCATGATTACAAGAATCGAGGATAAGTCTGGAAATGTACTTGAGGAATTCTCAACCGAAACGAAGGAGGTTCTTTCTGAGTCGACTGCATATACCATGATCGATATGCTTCGTGGCACGATTGATTGGGGTACCGCTCGACGGCTCCGTCTGATTTACGGATTGAAAGGAGACCTTGCCGGTAAAACCGGAACGACACAAAATGGTGCTGATGGTTGGTTCATGTTGATGCATCCACGTCTCGTGATGGGATCATGGGTCGGCTTCAATGATCGCAGAGTGACTTTTCGAACCAATTGGTGGGGACAGGGTGGTCACAACGCTCTATTCGTTGTAGCAGACTTTTACAAACAAGCTTTTGAAGATCCAGATTTCAAGCTGGCAGATGCAAAATTTACGCCTCCAAGTGACTACACCGTTACTCTACCTCCTTTACCAGACGGTGAAAACGAGCTAATAAGGATTAAGAAAGGTGGAAAGACAAAAGGAAAAATCTACTGGTAAGGATTTTCATTTGGCGAAATTTGGATAGCTTCGATCTTTGTTATTGATCTATTGTTCGTTAGATATCAACTACCGTTAAGTCGTCTAACAAAATTGCCACGAGACTGCAAAGATAACCCCGAGCAAGAAGAATGAACTTGGACAGGATTTTAAAACCCGCTTTTTTATTTGCCTCGACTTTTGCCATTACGAGTGCCATTCTAGTAATGATAACTATGGGAGGGAATTCTTCGGGACAAAGCGACGACCTAGCCATTGAGTCCTTTGAATTGCGCGCCCTGGATGGCACACTTATTTCCAAAGAGTCTCTAGAAGGCAGTGTAGTCGTATTGGATTTTTGGGCCTCTTGGTGCAGACCTTGCCTCGTTGGGTTTGGAGCCTACGACGATCTCCAAACTGTCTACGCTGACCGAGATGACGTGAAAATTATCGCTGTAAATATCGCTGACACGGATTCCTTTGAGAACATGCAGGGATTCGCAGAGCGAAGTAAATACAATTTCGATTTCGCCTATGACGAGCAAGGCGATCTTTCTAGGTCGATTACGGCCTTTGGCATTCCGACAATGATATTGCTCGACAAAAAGGGGAAAGTCCAGCTCAACAAACTTGGTTTAGCTGAAGAAGGATTTCATTTGATGCTCGAAGAGAAAATCAACTCGCTACTCTAGCTATGACGAGTGATCTGCCACCCGAATTTCTAGAAACTATCTCTCCCTACGGACTGGACAAGACACTCGGCATTGAGTACGAGTACATAGCAAGAGAAAAGGTGGTTGCAAAGATGGTAGTTGGCCCACACTTGCATCAGCCCTTCGGTTATATGCATGGAGGAGCCAGCGTGGTTCTTGCAGAATCTGTTGCAAGCGTAGGCGGTGCAGCCAATGTATTTCCGGGTGCTTTATGCTTTGGAATGGAAATCAATGCTAATCATCTTCGGCCGGTAAAAAATGGCATTCTGACAGCGACCGCAATCCCAATACACATTGGAACTAGAAGTCAGGTTTGGTCCGTAGAAATTCTGAATGAGGAAGGGAAGAAAGTTTGTGTGAGTCGGTGTACGCTGGCGAGTGTGAAGCGCACAACTTAAATCGCAAGTCGAATTTTGTCCTTCGAGTCGGGGAATGCCATTAACTCTGGCTATACATTTTGGGTCTCCAAGCCCTCAAGTTTTACACTCACAAATCGGTCTGAAAACTCAGATATGTTGTCTACGATCGTAGTGGCCTTGTCTGATTCAAATATCCCGAAAACAGATGCTCCAGAACCCGACATCGATGAGTAAAGGGCTCCACTTTCTTGGAAATAATTTTTCAATTCGAAGATAGGCGGATGAGTTGTGAAAACACTCAATTCAAAATCGTTTTGCAATTGCGTCTGCCACTCGGATGGCATTTCGGAAAGCAAAATCGAATCAATATCTTTTCGAGGCGCATCAGGTATAATAATGTTCTCGTAGGCCTCTTTCGTCGATACAAATTCATTCTTGGGCATGGCTACCACCAAATCTAATCCTAGGTTGAAGACTGATCCGAGATTGATAGGATTTAATTTTTCACCGCGACCTTCAGCGATGCATGCCGTCTTCTCCAAAAAAAATGGAACATCAGAGCCAAGTTCTAGCGCCAACTTCTGAAGTTCTTCCTTACTTAAGTCCAAATTCCACGCTTCGTTGAGACTCATTAGAACACAGGCCGCGTCACTAGATCCTCCCCCGAGTCCAGCGCCAATAGGCACGACTTTGTTCAAATCAATGTGCACGCCTTCTCCCTCGGCATAGGGTCTTAGTAGTCTAGCCGCATTGAGACACAGATTGTCATCAGGATCTATCCCCTCGTCATGGCCCCTAGAGCTGAAGCTTATTTCCTTCGATCGTGAAAATCTAAGCTCATCAAACCACGCGATTGGAAGCATGACGCTTTGAATATCGTGGAATCCATCACCTCTTTTTTCAAGTATGTGAAGTCCAAGATTTATTTTTGCTGGCGCTTTCCTTAGCATTTGGAATGGAAACTTTTCAATTTTGTCCTTATAACAGCGATCTATCGCAAGCGAAAGCTAGCATCCACATCGCGACTATACTTCAAAGAGGACACTCCTATTCGAGCCTAGGATACCATAAGTAATTTTCAAACCATTAGGTATTATTAGAGCCAAACTGACTGCATTAGGAGCAGCCCAACCCAGAGCGACCAATTGTCATTAAAAACCGACATAGGAATAGAGAGATCCGTACGTCGTCGTCTAGTTCCGTCTAGGATTCTCTTACTTTTTGTTTTTCTTGTTGAGCTTTTCGCCGTCGATTCCGCACAGGCGCAAAATCGAACCTTGATGAACATCTACTCGAACGAAAATCTAAAGCTCAGTCAGGAGCAGATGGAGCGCCTCCGCCAGAGAGCTAGTTTGCAGAGAGATCGAGAACGTATCAAAGCTGAAAACACCTTACTGAATCCAATGGAGGGTTCATTAGATCAAGATATCTATATCGTCGGACCAAACGACCTTTTTACGATTTCTATTGGTGGTTCCTACGCATTTGTGTCAGAAATTCCGGTCGGTTCTGATGGGATTCTAATGCTACCCGTAGTTGGTGGCGTTGACGTCGCCGGCAAAACTCTCCGAGATAGCAGGAGGATAGCGATTAAGAAAATGAAGACTGAGTTTACCAATGTCACCGTAGACATCGGACTTGGGCAGCCAAGAGGTTTTTACGTTCACGTTACCGGAGCTGTCCCAGAGCCAGGCAGATACGTAACTACCGCTGTTTCTCGAGTCGAGGATGTTCTAAAACAAGCCTTTCTTTCTGATAGTTACGAAGAACCGGTGTCGAATCCGAGATATCGACCGGGACTCAGAAATATCAAAATCAAAAGACGTTCTGGTGAAGTTCTCCTGGTTGATCTAGTGTCTTACTACAGAAAAGGTGAGCTGACGGCTAACCCTTATCTCCAGGATGGAGACAATATCATCGTTCCCGGATTCCAAGCCTCGGAAAATGGAATATTCATCAATGGAAATGCAATATTCCCGGGGGAATACGATTTCAAAAAGGGAGACAAACTTTCTGATATCATTCGCATCGCATTCGGAAACTCTGAATTGGATGACCTTGCTCCAGTTCGCGTTAGTAGAATATTGGCTGGTGGAGAACGAAGAGAGAACTTTACGACAATTGGAGAGGTGATGAGCGGCGGCGATATGGATCTGCAAGCTCGAGACAATGTTCATTTTCCAGATCCGGAACGTCTACTTGGAACAGCCGAGGCTTCGGGATTTGTCGAATTTCCCGGGAGATATCCAATTGTTGAGGGCAGGACTACACTAAAAGATCTCGTAGATATGGCCGGCGGAATTCGGGAAGATGCTCTGATTGCCGGCGCTTATGTTGAGAGAGGAGCCTACTCAGATAAGAGATCCATTCTTGATCAAGTTGACCTCAATCGGAATCTAAGACCTGGACTCATTCTTTCTGACACATCTGCCGTTTTAAATCAAATGCGTCTTGCTGACGTCGATCTAAATACACGATACTATCTGATTCGATCTTTGGGAAACCAGAACAGACTTTCGCTTGACGTTGGCGAAGCATTGACAGCTGATGCCGAGACAACTTTTCTTATGCATGGTGACAGACTTCACATTCCTAAAGATGACAACACCGTCAAGGTAGTCGGAGAGGTGCTAAGACCGGGGGCACTTCCCTTTATCTCTGGTACAAACTTTAGCCACTACATCTCGAAAGCTGGAGGAAAAGGAGAGCTCGCAGACAAAGAATTTGTAATCAAAAGAGGGACGGGAAGACTGGTAAACGCTTCGGAAGCTCGAATTGAGTCAGGAGATATCATATTTGTTGATCGGGAGGGTGGCGAAACACTGACTCCCGAAATTGAGAGACTTAGAGTTCAGCTCGCCGATGCAAAAATCAGACGCTACCAAGTTGTCCTTCAAACTTTGGGCACTATCGGAAGTCTTGCTTCCACCTACATATTATATCGAAGATTTCTTCAGGACTAGTGGCACGTAACAATCAAGACATGGAAGTTTCTGAGGATCAATTCCGCAACGCGAATGCGGAAGAGCGAATGTGGCGATCCATCGCAACGGTAGTATCACGTTGGAAATTTATCGCAGCAATTACAGCGCTCGCAGCGATAGCATCAGTGGTTATTAGTCTCATCCTACCTAAGTGGTACCAATCAACGGCTAGGGTTCTTTTGCCTGAATCAGCTGGAGGTAGCGGTCTTTCCGCTGTTATGGGGGACCTAGGACCAGCGGCTATGTCCATCCTTGGTGGAGGTGGCGGAGACTACATTCGTTATCAGGCTATTCTGAACAGCAGATCCCTTTTGAATGACGCCGTCGAGAAATTTGGGATGGAACATGTTTATGATTTGCATGACCCGGTTATGGCCCGCGCCGATGCAATCGAAATATTGCAAAGTAATTTGAGTATCGAGGTGGACCGGGATTACGAATTCTTATCCATCTCTGCGATGGACAAAGACCCAAAAAGAGCGACCGAAATTGCCAATTTCTTGGTTTCCGAACTGAACAAGAAGAACACGATTCTGGCATCCGCCAACGCGGCCAACTTTCGGAAATATATTGAGAATAGATATCAAGAAACTGAAGTAGCACTAGACTCTTCGAGGATAAAACTCCAGCGTTTTCAAGAACGGAGCGGCATAATAGAACTAGAGGCCCAAGTCGAAGGATTCATGGATTTGATGGCTAACTACCGCGCCATGGCGCTACAGGGTGAGATCTTGTACGAGGGATATGTGGGTGAACTAGGCAAGGACAATTACATGGCCAAAGCGGCCTTGGAAAGAGTCCTCGCCGCACGGCGTCAGCAAAAGCTTCTTACTTCTGGTTCCGATCCAATAATGCCTGTTTCTATGGCTGATCTCCCAGCCGTCAGTGGTGAGTATGCGAGTCTTATTCAAGATGTAATGATCAACGCGAAGATTCTTGAGTTGAGTCGCCCCTTGCTAGAGGAAGCCATTTTCAACGAGAAAAAAGAATCTCCTTCCGTCCAGGTTTTAGATGAAGCCATCGTACCTGTGAGAAAGGCAAAGCCAAAAAGAAGTCTGATTGTAATTGGCAGCACACTGTCCGCCTTTATTCTAGCTTTACTTTTTGTCTTAATAAGCACATGGTGGCGCCGAAATCGAGATATGATTTCGGACCAGTTGGCCAAAGCTTCAGCCTAAATCGCCTTGAGGAAGTCAGGCAACATACTTCATCCAAAGACCCATGTTGGTGTCCTGCGGCTTCTCGACAAACTCCTCCCACTTGCCTTGGGACTAGGGCTCGCGATTACTTTACTATCGGCTTGGTACCTGCAGGAGTTAGTGCTCATCATTCCTGTATTATTGTTAGGTGCCTGCATTCTGGTAGGCTTAGCTCGCGTCGAAAACGGCGTGCTATTCTTCATCCTCTCCACTTTTGCGTTCATCTCAGGGCAAGAAGAAGGCCTACAAATCCAAGAAATGGCTTACGGTCTGCTCTACTTGGGATTTCTTGCTAGTTGGTATTTTTCGCGATTCTTTTACTATAAGGATAGAATTCTTGACAGCGGAGTCGATAAAGCCATGATGGCTTTTTTAGTCATCATTCATTTATCTATTCCAATTAGTCTTTTGTTCGGGGGTAGCATGAAATCATTGATTAGCGATTGGCTCGCTATATCAATGCTTGCTTTCTATTTCCCGATAAAGGAGACCGTCAAAAGAAAACCCGAAAGCATCAAGATTTTCGGATTGATATTTCTTTGGCTGGCCGTTTTCGTGTTCTTCAGGAACGCGATGGAGTTTCGCCAAACAGTGACGCAAGCGGCAGCGGCCTATGAAATAGTCAGTGGGCGGGCAAACACCAACGAAATAGTCCTCATGGCCGGTTCGGTTGGGGCCATTGTATATTTTCTCTACTCCAGTAGCTTAGTTAGAAAAGGCCTTTCGATTGGATTCTTCCTAGTATTCTTCGCTGGATTGATTTTGACCCAGAGCCGAGGATACTGGCTTGCCTTCATCTTTGGAATGGGCGTTCTTTTCCTTTTCGCAAGTATGCGAAAGAGAGGAGAACTCATTCTTTTGGCTACTTCTGGTTTGGCGGGCGTGGTAGCCATCGGATTTCTTGTGGCACCAGAGGTAATGGAGCTATTCGTTGTCGGAATTGTGGAACGTATTACAAGTGTAGGCTCGGCTGGATCATCAGACATTTCAATGCTCAACAGATTCAACGAATTTGCAGCAGTGTGGGAAGGAATAAAGTCGAATCCCATTTTGGGATATGGACTCGGACATGAGTTTGTCTATCACAACATTATTTATGAATCCCACATTAGACAGGCGTTCATGCACAATGTCTATTTAGCTATTTGGTACAAATTCGGAATTGTTGGATTAGGGCTAGCTTTGTACGTCTGGATCGGCTCCGCTTGGAAAGGGCTTACCTTTGCTCGCGCCAACAAAGTCAGTGGCCACGCTGCACTTATCGTACTCAGCGCTTCCCTTCTTCTCTTTTGTGAGATGGTCGTGGGAAACACTTCGAATCCCTTAGTAATTGAGGATGGAGCACTTATGTTTGCTTTCAGCGCCGCCTTAATTAGTGGTTCGGTGAACATCAAACAGAATGAGAGATCTTAGCTCAGCGATATTCCTGATGCTTAGTATTAGGGAACTCTCTTGCAGAATAAAAGATATGAACATTTTGGCCCATGGGGCTAGAGTTCAAATCGGCTCGCATCAATCGTCAACCAAGACCCAGGTTGAGAGGCAGAATGCAGCTACAGACAACAATCAAGATGTCCAAAAGCCAGGCTTCCGCTAGAAAGGAGGTAACGCTACTTTTAAACGAACTCGAAGGAGGCAACCGAGGAGTCACAGATCGACTATTAGGGTTAGTCTATTCTGAACTAAAGAACATTGCTCGTGGACAACTCTATAGAGAGCGTCAAGATCATACCCTGAATACCACGGCACTCGTTCATGAGGCCTATATCAATTTGGTAGGTCAAGACCGCGTTCAGTGGAAAAACAGATCCCATTTTTTAGGAGTCGCAGCGCAAGCGATGCGACGGATCCTTTTGAACTATGCTCGTGATCGGAAAGCCCTGAAAAGAGGTGGAGGCGATCCTCATGTTTCTCTCGATGACGAAGAAAATATCATGAGTGAGGGACGAGCTGATGAACTCATTGCATTGGATGACTCCTTGGAAAGACTTGCAGCAATTGACGCTCGGAAAGCTCAAATCGTAGAGTGTAGGTATTTCGCGGGATTGTCGATAGAGGAAACAGCCAAAGTAATAGGTACCTCACCTGCAACGATCAAAAGAGATTGGGCTATGGCACGCGCTTGGCTTTTCCGAGACATGAAAGAAGACTGAAGCAGTTTCGAGTCACGAGTAGAATAAAAACCACCACATGGATCGCTGGAAAGAGATTCAGGATACTTTCGAAAAAGCTCTTGAGCTAGAGGGTTCGGCACGTGTCGAATTCATCTCAAGTCTTCTCGCCTCAGATGCGGAACTTGGAAATGAGGTGCAGTCTCTTCTTTCCTCACTGCATGATGCAGGTGACTTTTTTGATGAACCAGCTGCGAAGCTCGATGCTGTTATCGATAGTCACGAACCTGACCTCGAATCAGGGAAAGTCATTGGATCTTACAAGATCATTCGAAAGCTCGGAGAAGGAGGGATGGGTTCCGTCTATCTAGCAGATAGAGCCGACAAAGCCTTTGAGCGAGAGACGGCAATAAAAATCGTCTCCAAAGGACGCTACGACACGGCAGCAAAGTCCAGATTCTTGGAAGAGCAGAATATTCTGGCAAAACTCGAGCATCCTAATATTGCTCAGTTATATGATGCTGGAGTCACCGATAAAGGCGAGCCTTATCTCGTCATGGAGTATGTAGAAGGATTACCAGTTGATGAAT
This sequence comes from Rhodothermales bacterium, assembly GCA_965250215.1. Lineage (GTDB taxonomy): Bacteria > Bacteroidota > Rhodothermia > Rhodothermales > DATKEJ01 > CBDFNN01. Next base: position 3,833,771 of record CBDFNN010000004.1, read on the forward strand.
ACTGTGACGAAAACAATTTAGACGTCAAAGGGCGACTCGTACTTTTTCGGAAAATCCTTGAGGCCGTCCACTATGCGCACCAAAACTTGATCATTCATCAGGATATCAAGCCGAACAATATTTTGGTAGAAAGCGAGGGCGAACCCAAATTGCTCGATTTTGGAATAGCGAAAACCCTCGATTCATCTTCTCTTGGATCTATCAGGAATACAGTCGATGATGGCACCCATCAGAATTACCTGACTCCGGCCTACGCAAGTCCTGAGCAAGTCAAAGGAGGGTCTGTGACGACCGCCAGTGATGTGTACTCACTTGGAATCTTGTTATATCAACTCCTCTCCGGTCACAAGGCGTATCAGTTCAAGGCTACCAAAAATCGTGACGAGATAAGCAATATCATTTGCGAGCAAGAGCCAACTCTTCCTAGTAAGATAATCACCAATTCTCGAACAATTTCGACAGCGCGAGGGCGAGAAAAAACCCTCACGGCGGAAGATAATAGCGCGCTTCGAAGCACAGATGTGAACTCTCTAAAAAGAAAACTCTCTGGTGATCTCGACCATGTCATAATGATGGCTGTTGACAAAAGTCCGAAAGAGCGGTACCAAACCGCTTTGGAATTCGCTCATGACATCGATAGATTTCTATTGGGTCTTCCGACTCAAGCTCATCCCAGCTCTTTCTTTTACGACGCGCAAAAGTTCATCCGGAGAAATTCCACTGGTGTTGTCGCATCAGGGACAACACTTGTGGTGATCATGGCCATCGTAGGTCAGTTGCTTAAAGGACGCTTCGAAAATAGCTCTCTAAATCGGACTTCCACCCCTTCGGCAAGAGTAAGTCTGGTACAGGATTCAGATTTAGCTGGATCCGATGAATCACTGAGACTTCGCTTTATGGAGCAGTTATTCCAATCTCAGAATGGTAACTCCTCATTCTCCGACTCCACCAGTTTGGGCGATTTTCTTGCTAACAACAGAGCAAGTCTCCTCGCAAGAAACATAGCAGCTACTGACAAGATTGCGCTTTTAGATCAAATTGGCGGACTTTATGCATCTATCGGCAATATGGAGGAGGCCGAAAGATGTAGTGAACTGGCCGTTATTTTGGTTCAAAACGAACTTCCAGATGATGCTCTCTCGTCCGCTCAGGCAAATTACAATCTAGCACGAGTCAAGCTGACAAGAGACGATGCATTTGGAGCCGATGTGGTTTTAGATAACTCAATCAATTCTTTGAGGGCGGATCACGCTGATACAGCTCTTTTCGCTCGCTTACTGCACGCAAAAGCCAATGCAAAGCGAGACTTGAATCAAAACAAAGACGCCGAGGCTTTGCTGAGAGAAGCCCTGAAGGTTAGAAGAGATGTTTTGCCCAATGATCATGAGGATCTTGTGGAAAACTTCGGAGATTTAGGGTCACTTCTAGCTGAACAATCTCAGGTGCAGGATGCAACTCAGTTCTATCGTTGGGCCATCTCTATGAGCCGCCGTTTATACGGCAGCGAGCCTCACGAACATATGGTTGAGCTGCTGGATGGCTATGGTTCTGTCCACGGAAAACAAGGGAATTTCGACGCCGCCGAGGCGGCTTTTTTCGAGTCGACGCACATCAGAAGAGACTTGTTCGGAGCCAAACATTTGAAAGTTGCTCAAGGACTTTTATTGATGGCTGAAATATATCTGCAAAAAGGTGATCTCGGAACAGCCATCGAAAAATACGAAGAGGCAGCAGAAATCGTCGAGACTTTCCATGATCAGGAACACCCTGACCTTGCAGAACTACTGCATAGCATATCGACGGTAAAAGAAGCCATCGAGACTGACACAGAAATATCGGCTTACCAAAAAAGTCCACTTGAAAATTCTACTAGTTCATAACTACTATCGCTCTCAAAAGCCGAGCGGCGAAAATGTAGTCTATGAAAGAGAGAAGAAGCTCCTGGGCACATCACCCCAGATTGAGCTGATCACTTACGAGAAATCGACTGACGAAGTCGCCATGATGTCGTCTTTTGAAAAGCTTTATCTTCTTCGGAATCTCTACTTCGATCAAAAAGTTTATGACGAAGTCTTCGCTCTTATTTCCAAAGAAAAACCCGATCTCGTTCATGTTCATAATACCTTTCCATTAATCACAACGGCCGTTTTCCAAGCCGCACGCGAACAGAATACCCCTAGCCTCCAGACTCTGCATAACTATCGGATATTTTGTGCCAACGGAGCCTGCATCCGTAACAATAAAGCCTGTGATCTCTGTCTTACTTCTGGCAATCATTGGCACGGTGTCCTTCACGGATGCTATGCTGATTCGAGACTTGCATCCATTCCAAAAGTCCGGATGATCGAGAAGTACAAAAAAGAGCGGGTCTGGTTAGATCAAATTGATCACTTTATAGCGCTATCTAAATTCGCAAAAGGGAAGTTTATCCAAGCTGGCATACCAGAAGATCGCATATCTCTCAAGGCCAATTTCTCTTACGATGACGTAGAACTAGACAATACTAGGGAAAGAACTGGAGTGCTATTTGTCGGTCGTTTTTCGGAGGACAAAGGGCCTCAGGTTCTTCTCAGAGCTGCCAGAAATTCTGGGATTAAAACGAAAATGATTGGTTCTGGTCCCATGTTCGAAAGTTTAAAAAAAGAGTACGCTCCAAACGGCAATATTTCTTTCCTTGGTCAACTCAGTCATGATCAAGTATTTGTAGAAATGGATAGGTCCGCCGCATTAGTCCTTCCTTCTCTTTGTTTTGAAGGCTTCCCTCTTACTATTGCTGAGGCATATTCAAGATCAATTCCAGTCATAGCCTCAGACATAGGTAGCATTTCTGAACTCGTTGAGGAGGGATCGACCGGTCTGAAATTTGAAGCCGATAATTCGACTCAACTTTCTGAGATCTTGAAAACTGTTGAAGTGAATAGGTCTCACTTTAGAAAGATGGGAGAGACTGCTAGAGAAGTCTACGAGCAATCATATTCTGCACAAGCAAATCTACCTCAGATGCTCGGTATTTATCGAAAAGTAATCCAAGAACACCAGGCCTGAGTCTGACTATTTCTCAGTCACTCGTGCAAAAGAACCCATTGGACCGGGGAAAACGACTGGACTTTCTACTCCTTCTTTAGATATGCTAGCTACACCAAAGAAGTAGTTGTCTATAACGATATTCTGCAAGGTGTAGGATGTCAAGTCTCCAACCCACCGACTGCGCGTCCAAACTGGATCGGTCGTCAATCTCCAATACAATCGATAGGCCACGGCTCCGTTCGCGGACTCCCAAGAGAGAGTAGTCGAGGCCTGGACTGCTCCTTTGATCTCAACAGACCGTGGAGGCTCTGGAGCGGTTGCCAAGCTAGCCAGGGTAACGGCGTTGAGTCCTGTAAGCTTAGCAGCATAGTCAAAATCGACATATTCAATGGTATCTCCGAAATGCCGACCGTCTTCGTTTCTCAAATCTTGATGCTGTCGATCATAATGTTCGTTCGTTTCCATGATTCGTACACCGGGAAAACCTTCTTCGTTGAATGGTCTGTGGTGGCCTCCTCTACCGAATCTATCTAGTCGATATATCATCATGACATCGAGATTCTCGATATATAGATCGGCCATGGCGTCAACAAAGCGGCCAATATTTCGAGAAGGAGAATCGACTTCGCCCCCCATATATCGACGCATTCTAGCCTCACGATCTGTCTCCAGATATCGAGTGCCTTCTGAAAATACTCGTGCCGTGGTATTGTTAGAAACACCGTTGATTCCCTTGCTGTTACCAATCATGTCGTTATTTAATATTGCCTCGACAAACCACTCGTTCTCTTTCATCTCTTTCGCAAGTGACTTCCCTCCAAACAATCCTTGCTCTTCTCCGGAAAGACCCGCGTAGACAATGGAGCCAGAAAACTCTCTTTTCGAAAGCACCCTCGCCGCCTCGATCGTACCTGCCATTCCCGAGGCATTGTCGTTCGCACCTGGCGAATCGTCCACACCGTTCATTCCGTCGCTAATTCTCGAGTCAATGTCTCCAGACATGATGACATACCGATTAGGATCCTCGATACCACGCTGAATGGCTATGACATTTACGATCCATGTAGAATCGGGTATTCTTTGCGTACCTGAAACAACTGATTTCTGGTAGTACACGTCTAAACAGTCCCCACATTCTGTAGAGATATCTTTGAAGGTCTTGTAGATCCATCTTCGGGCAGCACCAATCCCGCGTGTGTCTGAAAGCGTATCTGACAAGGTGTGACGGGTACCAAAATTAGCCAGTGTCCGAATATCCGACTCGATTCTATCCACAGATATTTCTGACGGTATCTTACTAATTTCCTCATTCCACCCAAGATTCTGTGCCCTAGCCGACGAGGCTGTTGTGAGCAGAATTAGTAGTAGAATACAGATTGTATAGTGACGTACTGGATATGACATGAACCTGGCTTATCGAGATAAATGAAGATTAATTGCTAGACGATCCAATCTACATATCACGTCACAAAAAAGAGAACCGATGGAATATCCTTAAGAGCTAGCTTGCCTTTAATTCCTTTATCACTAAATCCATCTGCCTGACTATCCCAGGGTGAAATCCTTCCTGAAAAAGAGAAATGTCACCTTCTTGATCGATCACTAAATGAACAGGAAACGCATTTCCGAAAAGGGCAAAAGTATCGGTGCTTTTGAACCATGTTTGTTCATACTGAAAGTCCTTTCTTCGAAGAAATTTTTCCAGAATATGAATTCTGTCCCAGGCAATGGCCAAAAAAACGATATCTGAGTCTTCTAAATAGCTTGCTTTCAAGCGATTTAGTTCAGGCATTTCTTTGATGCACGGACCGCAACTAGTACTCCACCAATTGATCACTAGAATCTTTCCCCGGTATTGAGCAAGGTCCACATCATTTCCCTCAAGTGTCTCAACCACAACAGAGGGCAGAATATTTCCTTCAGAAAGATCAAAACCCGGTGCCGATCCCCCCGCCTTCGCTCCCTTAGAGATACTGATGTCATTTAAGACCCACCGGTACTCCAATTGATCAGACCCTTCTGTAAATCTGACTTCCAAAGGAAATACGATATTTTGATCAGCAAACAACTTAACGTCGCTTTGAAAAAGTCGATTCGGACTTTGTTGTTTCGCATAACTCTGAATTTGAAATCCTTGATCAACTCCTGCAAAAATAGACCTAGTCCAAACGATGCTTTTGTTTTTCCACCTACCTCGACCGAAGAAAAGTTCACTTTGATCTAAACCGGTGGCAATCTGACTAAAGCTAATTTCTGAGATACCTAGCTCGGAAAAGACCTCTCCATTGACCGGAGTTTCATTCCGGATAATCGCGCGGTCCTCAAATGATGACTGTGCCTGAGAAACAGTGAATGTCGTAAGTAGGACAAGTAAGACAAAGGGATGTATCCGAGTCATGCTTTAAGAATATTGCTCTGGGGAATCAATGCTAGGAAGATTGGAGCGTTCCGAAAGCCTATATAGTTTCTTTGCATTCGAAGAATCTGAAAAGATGCATACTTTCGATTCATATGGTCAAGCTAGTTGCAACGATGCATATATGGCAGATGTCACGTTTGTCGCAAATTTCCCGAGATGCACGAATGTTTGATAGAATGGTAGTCGCAATGACCTTATAATCGATCATGGCAAGTATTAGTAAGAAAGCAAAGATCTCCTTCGTATGTCAGGAATGTGGGACAGAGTCTCCAAAATGGGCCGGACAATGCAGTGGATGCGGGAACTGGAATACTCTCGTTGAAGAAAAAGTTACCGCTCCTGAAAAGCCTGTTCATGGACTTGGGAAATCAAAGCAGCGAGTAAAAGCCCAAAAACTTTCGGAGATCGATTTGTCAGAATCTTCTCGGATTCCCGTGGGAATGGAAGAGTTTCATAGGGTCATGGGCGGAGGGATCATGGAGGGATCCTTGACACTGCTAGCTGGGGATCCAGGTATCGGTAAAAGTACCCTAATGACGGAATTGGGTAAATATCTAAAGGATGCCAAAATCCTCTATGTCTCCTGCGAAGAGTCTCCGAAGCAGGTCCGGATGCGAGCTGAGAGAACGGGAGTTAAATCAGATAATTTCTATCTATATCCCGAGACTGACATTTCCTTGATCCTTCAGGAAATCGAAACCATGGCACCTGACATCGTAATCGTTGACTCTATCCAGACTGTATTTTCGGCTCACATTCCATCAGCACCTGGCTCCGTAGCCCAAGTAAGAGAGTGTACAGCCGGTTTGCTCCGAGCGACTAAAAGATCAAATACTGCGAGCTTCATAATTGGACACGTTACGAAGGAGGGAATGATCGCTGGGCCTCGAATCTTGGAGCACATGGTTGACACGGTCTTGTATTTCGAAGGAGAACGACATCATTCCTATCGAATATTGCGTGCCGTAAAAAACCGTTTTGGTTCGACCAACGAGATTGGATTGTTTGAAATGACCAGCACAGGATTGAGGGAAGTCAGTAATCCTAGCGAAATCCTGTTATCACAACGAGAAATCGGACTTAGCGGGTCGGCCGTTGTTTGTTCGATGGAGGGCACGCGCCCTCTTTTGGTCGAGATTCAGTCATTAGTTTCACCTGCTAATTATGGCACACCTCAAAGAACGACCTCTGGGTTCGACGGTCGCCGACTTCAGATGCTACTGGCGGTTCTAGAAAAAAGAGCAGGTATGGGGATAGGAAATCATGATGTTTTTTTGAATGTAGCTGGAGGTATTCGGCTTGAAGAACCAGCTGTAGATTTAGGTGCGGCTTGTGCAATCGCATCGGGCTTGATGGACCGAGTCATAGATGCCGAAACTGTCATAATGGGCGAAATCGGATTAGGTGGCGAAATTCGAACAGTAAGTCGAATTGAAAGAAGGCTAAGCGAAGCAAGCAAACTTGGATTCAAACACGCAATTATTCCACAGGGAAATCAAAAAGGTCTCAACAAAGTGAAAGGAATAGAAATTAATGCGGTCTCCACTCTAGAGGAGGCATTAGACAAGATTATTTAGTTCGTGCACTTTAATCTGCCAAGCTCCCTCCTTCATTTTGCCTATCGCCGTTCATCGCGCGGTGAACATCCCGATCTTGTGGATTTCGGCAAGTTTCTTTCTCGGGACTTGCTTGCAAACGAGCAGGCTTGCCTTGATCAACTACTCGAACTCCGGAAACAATTGAAACAGAACTTAACGGAGATTGAATTCAAGGACTTTGGGGCGAGTGTGTCGCATGACCATTCACCCGAAAGTCTTACTAAGAGAAAAAGAGTCAAAGATATCTACATCAATGCATCTATTCCTCGGTCTTGGGCAGTTTTCCTTTTCCAACTTGTCAGATGGTTGCATCCCAAGAAAGTACTTGAGCTTGGCACAAATCTGGGAGTAGGAGCAGCCTACATACAAGCCGCTCTTGATTTGAACGCCGCGGGCTCGCTTGTAAGTATCGAAGGCTCAAAAAGCCTATCTGATTTTGCTAGTGATTTACTACGTCGACATTGCAAGGGAAAAGTTGAAATCGTGACCGGACCATTTTCTCAAACCTTAAAAGAGACACTCGAGAGACACGGACCGATATCCTTAGCCTTCATCGACGGACACCATACCGAGGAGGCAGCTTACAATTATTATACCATGTTAAAGACAAAGTTGAGTCCAAGAGCGATAGTCGTATTTGACGACATCGAACCCTGGTCTCCAGTTCATGCGGCATGGAAACGAATAATCCACGAGGAGACGTACACATCGTCCATTTATCTCTTAAAAAAGGGGCTCATCTTCCATGATTAATGGATTCTTTTTTTTATCGAACTGGGTAATAATTCTGAGAAACGGAACGTTCTAACAATGCTCACGATAAAAAAGAGCAAATGAAGCGTCTATGCACCACCTAACAGACGAGGCCCTCGCGGCTTTATACATAGAAAAAGGTGACAACCGAGCTTTCCAGAAGCTGGTCATGCGACATAAAGGTCGGATATATGGCTACTTGCTTGGAATGGTCAAGGATAGAGATCTGGCTAACGATCTCTTTCAAGATACCTTTGTCCGTGTCTTAAAGGCGATGAACAATGAGAGAGGTTCTTATTCTGCGCAAGGCAAGTGGCTCCAATGGGCCATGAGAATCGCACGGAATGCGGCACTCGACTATTTGAGAAGTAAAAAAAGGTGGAGAACTGGATCAGCATCAACGAATGAAGAGCACGATTTAACCCTGGAGCGGCTTGAGGATTATACACCTCCCGCTGACACGCTCATCCATGATGCAGATCGCAAAGAATGGTTATACGAATGCATAGAACAATTACCCGACGAACAGAAGGAAGTCCTATTGCTTCGGCACGAATCCGAACTGACTTTCAAGGAAATAGCGGAACTGACTGACTGCTCCATCAACACGGCACTGGGACGAATGCGATATGCTCTCCTTAATTTGAGACGCATTATTGAAGATTCGGACCGCAACGATCTAGCATCATTAAATTATGGGAATTGATACCAAAACGGCTGAAGAGTTATTAAAGCATATCTATGAGGACCAACCCTTCCCCTTGCACGATGCGGCAAGGAGAGAAGAGGTTCTTGAAGAATTTCAGACTTTAAGCTCGGTAAAAACTCTGCTCGATAGGCAGAAAATTAGCAACCCTGATCAGAAAACTTTAGATGCCATTTTTGATATGGCTCAAGAGCAAAACTCAGGCAGAGGCTTGAAACTCCTTCCTGTTTCCAGAAAAGCTAAGACGGCGATTTCTTTTGCTGCTTCATTTCTAATTGTGGCAAGTATCGGCCTCTGGGTTCAGGCTAATGAAGCTGAAAAAGATGCCATGGCTAAAGAGGAAATACGACAGTTGTTGTCAGAGTCACCTCTTGATCAGGATCAATTTGGAAATTGGGATGACTACCCCAACGAATTGGACTACTTGCATCTGAGAACTAGCGAAATGCAAAAGGTTAGCGATAGTGTTTATTGGGACGAGCCCTTTCTTGACCCGGCCACTATTCCGCAAGCGGGATCTATACATCAGGTAGCTGGCAATTAACTAGCAGATACGACCGTGCGGAGAAACCTTGTATCATACTGTGCCTTGCTGACTCTCGTCTTTACCCTAACGGGGACGAGCATTACCAAAGCCCAAGGTGAAGGAAAGTCAGTCACTACTATTTTGATCGAGAATGGCAAAGTCTGGATCAATAACATAGAACTTGCACCAAGTGGTCTTCCCAAAGGACTAAATTTGAGTGGTCTCCGACTAGAGTCGCATTTCATTGGCGTCGGTCAGCCCCTCGTGAATCTGGGTGACCAAATCTTTAAGATCTACAACGGTGGGCTTATTCCATTTTCCGAGGCCGAAAGCTCATCTATGGGCCGATTTGTTTTGGAAGAAGCAGACTTTATTGGCCCGACTGAGCCAAATAACCTGAGGATAGAATATTTGAATCGCCTCGAGAATACCAATCAAATGCTTTATCGATGGTTGACTGAAGAGAAACGACTCGATCTCCAGACCAGAAAACTGGCGCACAAAATTAGGCAGACAAAGGACTCGACAGTAAAAATGAAAATGATGGAGGATTTGAACAGCCAGCTAAATGAAATATTCGATTTGAAACAGAAAAATCGAATGGCTGAAATTTCTCATCTCGAATTGCAATTAGAAGATCTGAGATCAGGATTCGAAAAAAGAGAATCCCAAAGAAAGGCACTTATCGAAAACCGAATCATAGAGCTGCTCAGCTCTTACTAGCAAACTCTCCATAGAGCACCACCGCAACTAAACCTAACAATTCCTATGAACAGAAATACAACATTGGCGCTATCCCTTTTCGCCCTACTTTTGATACTGGCACCGACAGACGCCTTTTCCCAGGAGGAAAAAGTTACCGTCGATACACTAATATCATATGATGACAATGGAAACAAGAGAATTAAAATTATATCAAAGAAGATGAAGGGTGGCGAAGGCAATAATAGCCTCGAACTCCATGAACTTCTTAATGATGATGTCGGCAAGAGTGGGGTTTTCTTCTTCGGAGACGATGATAGAAAGGCAAGATTCGAATTGAAAGGACTTAGCGATAATGAATTCGATTTTAAAATAGATATCGAATCTCTCATGGACGGCTCGATGAATCTCCATAATTCGGATGAAAACATCTTCTTCCTAGATGGTCATGAAGGTTTTAGCGGAGACGTGGAGGTCATGAAAATGGAATCCGAATCGAAGAAACTTGCTCGTCAGATTAGAAATGAAGATAATTCATCTGAAAAGGACCGGATGGAAGGCGAATTGGAGACTCTCCTGACAGATATCTTTGATCGAAAGCAAGAAAATATGGAAAGCCGTCTTCAGAAGAAATCAGAGAGATTGGATGAAGAAAAAGCTGAGTTGGCCGAGCGGAAATCAAATAGATCAAAAATGCTTGAAGATCGAAAAGCAGAATTGCTTCGTTCTAAGAGTAAGAAGCTGCGTTGGTAGAGAACTTTATCTAAATTGATTCATCTTAAAACGTCTTAGAATACCAACTAAGGCGTTTTTCTTTTACTGTATCCACTCTGCCACTACTCCGTGCGTCTTGGAATAGAACGACTCTTTAGAACGCACTACTAGGGTCTAAGCACAGTATTTTATTATATTCTGACTCCTATCTCACCATCATTGCGAGCATCCAGCCTAATACTAAGTTTTCTTATAACCTTTTATTGCGTCGACTCTCTCTCAGCGCAGGATAGGACAGGTATAGACCGGATCTCCTTTCATAAGAGAAGAGACGCGAAAGGCTGGGTTCCTAGATTTGAAATCAGGGAAAAGCTAGATGCTGGCGCGATAAAGATCGTTAAGAACGGATTGGTGGTAGACATACGTTTCGATGGTGTTTTTACCGACTCAACGACAGTCCTTGAGCCCCCTAGTGGTCCAATTTTGGACTATTCGATTGTGCAGGATTCAAGCGGGCTTTCCGTTAAGCTCGTCCTTGATAATCGCTTCCCGGTAAAGATGGTCCATTATCCAGATCTAGCTTCCACTCATCATCTGGTTGCACTAAACTACGCGTCCAAGGCTATCCGCACGGCAGCAAATGAAGCGGAGAAGTCCTCCCTCGAAGACGATCTTAGGTCAACAAAGCAGGCTCAGCAGCTAAAGTTTGAGGAGAGGCAAAGACGTCAGAATGAGTTAAAAAAACAGCTAGCACGTCAGGCAGCGATCTTCAATGATCGGCAAGAACAGAAAGAGGAAGATCGGATTTCTCAGGAGAAAGCCGAGGCTGCTGAGAATCTTAGAGCACTGCTTTCTCAAAACGCAGTCGACGAAGCAAGGGAGGAGCAAAGGCTCGAGGAGGCGAAGGTCGAGACTGACAGACTTGCCCAAATCGATTCAGAAAGAATTGCAGCCAAACTTGAAGAACAAAAGAGAGCTGATGATGCAAAATTGGAACGTGAACGACTGGCAAAGATCGAGGCAGACCGGGATGAAGCTGCGTTGGCTGAACAACAACGGCTTGAAGAGGAAGGCATCGAAAATGAACGACTCGCCAAAATCGAAGCCGACAAGGAAGCGACCGATCTCGCCGAACAACAGAGACTTGAAGAAGAGCGCATCGAAAATGCTCGACTCGCCAAAATCGAAGCCGACAAGAATGCAGCCGATCTCGCTGAACAACAGAGACTCGAAGAAGAGCGCATTGAGAATGCTCGACTCTCCAAAATCGAAGCCGACAAGAATGCAGCTGATCTCGCCGAACAACAGAGACTCGACGAAGAGCGCATTGAGAATGCTCGACTCGCCAAAATCGAAGCCGACAAGAATGCAGCCGATCTTGCCGAGCAGCAAAGACTCGAGGATGACCGCATCGAAAAGGAGCGCCTGGCAAAAATTGAGACTGACAAAAAAGCCCAAGAACTTGCTGAGCAAAAGTTAAAGGAAGAACAGAGAATTGAAAATCTAAAGATTCAAGAAAATGAGCGGGAAAAGGCCCTAGAAGATGAGCGAAATCGAGCAGCACGAGAAGAACGTCAGAAGGAATCTCAAAAAAAGAAGCTTGTAGCTGAGAGAGAAAAAGCTGAAAGAGAAGCCGCTAAGAGATTTGAACAAGACAAGAAAAGGCGAGAGAAAGAGCTTAAAAGAATTGACCAAGCACAACACGAAGAACAGGACAAGATCGTATTTGAGAAGGGTAATCTTATCAAAGCAGCTGAGGAAAGAAGAGAAGCAGCAAGCAATGAGATCGCTCGATGGAAAATGGATTGCATCGTCATTGATGCTGGTCACGGTGGAACCGACCCAGGAACACTGTACAACGGTGTCATGGAAAAGGATGTTAACCTAGCTGTTGCACTGAAACTTGGCAAGCTCATCTCGGAGAACCTAAATATTAGAGTCATTTACACCCGTGATCGTGACGTTCTTGTCCCACTGGAAAAAAGAGGGCCCGTGGCAAATGTGCTCTGTGGCAAACTGTTTGTCTCTCTTCATAGCAACGGACACTGGAGTCGTGAAGCCTCGGGAACGGAGACCTACTTCTTGGGCCTGAACTATTCCGACGCCGCAAGAGAAGTTATGGATAGAGAGAATAGGGTGGTTGACTATCAAACCGACGGAAACTTAGTCGACAAGCAACTCGATCATGACAAGATGATCAGACAGACACTTATGCAAAGCGCATTCCTGCGCGAAAGCCAAACATTATCCTCCATTGTTCAGCGTGAATTCTCCAAGTCTGGACGTATCAGCCGTGGCGTTAAGCAGGCCGGATTCATTGTCCTTTACACAGCATCTATGCCCGCCGTCTTAGTTGAGTTAGGATTCTTAAGCAATTCAGAAGAGGCAAGACTACTGAGCTCTGATAAGGGACAGACAGATACGGCACAAGCCCTCTATGAGGCAATTGCAAAGTACAAGGGCCTATACGAAGAAGCTCTCGAAGAAGTAGCCGCTGAGTCTTCCAGTGAGTGAGCAAGCCCTTCGGAGAATTCAGTCAGCGATAATCACGGTGCCTGACTTTCCCTCGCCAGGAATCCAATTCAAAGACATCACTCCTATTCTCAGAGATGCTGAACTATTGCGTCTAGGTGCAGATCTGCTCGCAGCTCCTTTTCTCAATACTGAGCTTACGCATATTGCCGGTATCGAGTCGCGCGGATTTATTATGGGTGCCATGATGGCAGAACGCTTAAACTGCGGATTCATTCCTATTAGAAAAAGTGGTAAGCTACCTCGTGAAACCTATTCTCAGTCCTACGACCTTGAATATGGTTCATCAGAATTAGAAATACACTTAGATGATCTGTCAGAGAATGACCTCGTTGTTGTACATGATGATGTCTTGGCCACAGGCGGAACGGCAGCCGCTACCACCGCACTCATCAACCAAACCGGGGCAAAAATCGTAGGATTCTCTTTTATTATGGAACTGTCATTTCTTGGCGGCAGATCTAAAATCTCAGACTTCAGCTGCGACTGTTTGCTTTCTTATTGAAATTGAAACTAACAGCAAAAAACTACTTACTTCCAAGCTACACAAGATATTTCGACGTCTACGTCAGCTGGTAGTCTCGATACTTCGACAGTAGCTCTCGCTGGTGGATCTAAGGGGAATCTGGATCCATAAACTTCATTGACTCGAGAAAAATCATTCATGTCCTTAAGGAAAATCGTCGAGCGAACAACATCCGAAAAACTCATCTTTCCGGCTTTGAGAACAGCTTCGAGATTTTTCATCACTTGCTCGGCTTGAACCGCAACATCGCCTTCAACAAGTTTCTGTGTTGCCGGGTCAATGGGCACCTGACCCGAGCAGTAAAGAGTGTTTCCGGCAAAAACCGCCTGACTGTAGGGCCCAAGCGCTGCTGGTGCGTCTTCGGTATGAATGATCTTTTTTGCCATAATTATTCTCCTTTTTAGATTAGATTGTTCGTTATAAACTAAGAATACAATGCATCAATTGAAGCTACATAGCTGGAAAGAGTGTATGAGCTGTTTCTTTTTGGCGGCTCTATTTTTTAGTTGCTCTTCAGAAACCCAAAAAGAACAAGAAATTGATTCTGAGTATGTTGCATCCCTTATGGAATGGAGGCAGAATAGAGAAAGTAAACTTCGGGCAGAAGAAGGATATCTGAGCTTGGCAGGCTTCCACTGGCTTGAGGAGGGAAGTTATGTTTTGGGCGACATGGGGAGTGCTGATATCGTATTTCCGGATGGAAGTACAAATGGTTCGTTTGGAAAATTGTTAGTTGAAAGCGATAGCATAGCATTCTTTATGGACGAGAGCGAGGATACAAAGAAAAGGCTGTCAGTAAATGATAGCCCAATTGAAAAGATTACAGTAAATCGAACGAAATTCTATGTTATCAAGAGAAATGAAAAGATGGCTCTGAGAATTGAATGGCTGGACGCACCGTCTCGAAGTGATTTTACTTCGATTGAGTATTTCAATATTGATACGAGCTTTACCATCCCAGCAAAATTTGAATTGTACGACGAAGGAAAGCCAATTCGAGTAGGGAACGTGAAGGAATATGTATCGGACGAAGTCTCCCATGGAGATTTGATATTTGAGCTTTTTGGAGAAGACTATCGTCTACAAAGCATGAACGATCCAGACGAAGGAAAGTACTTTGTGATATTTAGCGATGAGACAAACTCAGAAACAACATATGGAGGAGGGCGATTTATGTGGGTGGAAGGTCCAGATTCAGATGGCAATACGGTCATCGATTTTAATCGGGCTTACAATCCACCTTGCGCTTTTACAAAGTTCTCGACTTGTCCAATTCCACCCGAACAAAATCGACTGAGGGGATCGATAGAAGCGGGCGAACGTAAATATGAACACACCACTAGCTAGTATTTAGCACCGAAAGCACCAACATGAAATTCTTTACAACAGCGCTCCTGACAGCGTGTTTTACTCTAATTCCGTTTTTACTATCTGCACAAGTTCAATTTGAACTTGAAATTACTGTTGTCGCAGAAGGCGGAGGTGATCTTGTTCGTCAAGATATTATGACAGTTTGCTTTGCCGCTAATTCGGTGGACGATATCACAACTGCTGACCCCAACGATCATGTACTCCCTCCTATTCCGCCCAGTGGTTACGATGTGCGCATGAGAAATCCCAATCAGGTTGGAAGATTCCTTGAGGCCTCAACGGATTGTCGGTCACTTCCGGAAAACGCTGGTGATTCAAGTATCCTTGACTTGATTTATCAACCGGGTCCGATTGTCGATCGGGTAACACTCAGTTGGGACGATGAAAAACTTAGAAGTACTCCAGCCCTCGGAGGTGTTCAATTGTCCGATCAATTCGGTGGAGCAGTTCTTCCCACAATTGACATGGCTAGCAACTCCAGTTTTTCTATTGCAAGTGAAGACACGGGCTTTGACCTAGATATTAGATTGACTTTCAATTTCGCTGCTCCTTTCCTCCCTGTAGAATTAACAAATTTTGAAGCTTCTGCCGTAGGATTCAGGGTCGACCTTAACTGGACGACAGCCAGTGAAACTAACAATAGCGGCTTTGAAATCCATTCACGATCCCAAGGGGATTCAAACTGGATTAACCGAGGCTTTGTTGAGGGACACGGATCTACCCTAGAGGCGCAATATTATGGTTTCTCAGTGAGAGATCTAAGACCCGGAATCCATCACTTCCGATTGAAGCAAATTGACTTCGATGGTGCTTTTGAATTTCACCCTATCATAGAACTGGTCGTCGATTTTCCGAACACTTATTCACTTTCTTCTGCATATCCGAATCCCTTTAATCCTAGTTCAAACTTTACCTTGATTTTGAGAGAAAAGCAGGAAGTGCAAATAGATCTTGTGGATGCATTGGGAACGGTTCAACAGGTCATTTTTGACGGAGTGATACAAGCTGGAAATGCCAAATCTTTCACCATACGAGCAGAAGGTCTGAGCACTGGCATCTATTTCTACCGAGCTAGAGGTGAATACTTCCAAGCAAGCAAAAAAGTCGTCCTGCTTCGTTAAAAGGACCTCTCTCGGTCAGTTCAATCTCGAAGACCTTTTCCAGCGATTAGTTTACTGGCTTTATAAAGACCATAGTCCTATATTGTTACATGTGCATATAGCGTTAGCTATATAGGTATATCACGGCAGCTTGGAGGCAGCTCGTGATTGCAATTCAAGCAAAGAGGTCATTTCTATGAGGCAATTCCTACTAGTCGTTTTTCTAGTATTCGGTTCAATTAATATGACATCAGCACAAGATGTTGACGTCTCTATTCCAATTTCTGTAGCCGGTGACGAAGACAGGGCCAATATCCTGACCCTCCGTATTGCCAGCAGGGCTTCAGACGAAATCTCTCCTTTGGATGAATACGATAGTATTATTGCGCCTGTCCCCCCATCGAGCCAATACGATGTCAGGCTCAGAAATCCAATCATACCGTCATCAGTTGACGCGACGACAGATGCAAGAGCGACTCCGACGAATCTAACCGAGCCCTTCTTCTATGACATTATTTACCAGCCCGGATCTGGTAATACTGGGAAGAGTGAGATTAGGATAAACTGGGACCCAGCTGATATTGCCGCAATCCCCGAAATTGAGAGTATGACCCTTCAGGATAATATCACTGGGACTTTAATCGGGCCCATAGATATGACCCAAGAGACCAGTTTTTCTATCACTGAGAATGATCAGCTATGGGGCGTTGACTTCCGAGTCGAGATTGGCTTCAATGCGCTCTTCCTCCCTGTCGAGCTTATT
Source organism: Rhodothermales bacterium (assembly GCA_965250215.1). Taxonomy (GTDB): domain Bacteria; phylum Bacteroidota; class Rhodothermia; order Rhodothermales; family DATKEJ01; genus CBDFNN01. The sequence goes on from CBDFNN010000004.1 coordinate 3,850,508, forward strand.
AATTTCCAAGCTGAGTTATATGATCGAGATGTAGAACTGCAGTGGGCAACCGCCAGTGAAGAAAATAACGCCGGTTTCGAAATTCAGCATTCGTCATTGACTAGCACTGGAGACTGGGAAAGTGTTGGATTTGTAGAAGGTCATGGGTCCACACTAGAGGAGCAGACCTACAGCTATAGAGTTGCGAATTTAGATCCGGGACTGCACAAATTCCGCCTCAAGCAAGTAGACTACGATGGTCAATTTGAATATAGCCCGATAGTTGAAACAGTTGTTGACTTACCATCCACCCATGCTTTGAGCTCGGCCTATCCCAATCCTTTTAACCCTTCGACCCAATTCAGTCTTAGCACTCGAGACAACAGTGAGGTCAAAGTGACATTATTCGATGCCCTCGGCAACTTGGTTGAAACTCTTTTCCATGGTAATTTCCGCGCTGGCCAAACGAAGCATTTTACGATAGATGGAAGCAAAATGGCGTCTGGTATATACCTCTATAGACTCGAAGGGACCAACGGCGCCGGAATCTCCTTCCATGACAGCAAGCGAATTAGCTATATCAAGTAGCCTGCAGCCTCGCAAGATTTCGAATCAGTGAAACCGCTGATCTAAAAGCTGCCCCCACTTTTTATTGTAGGGATGAACTTGTCTAACCTCTTTTCCGTTCGCGAAAACCGGATGGCCGGCATTCGCCCATTCAAAAATCGAACCCTCCAGATTGTAGACTTTTGAAAACCCTAGTGCCAGAAGCCGATCTGCCATTTTAGATGATCTATAGCCCACCGAACAATAGAGCACAATCGTTTGCTCGCGCTTTGATAGAAGATCTTCGGGAAAAGATCTAGTGCCGGGGTCAAGCCGTTTGGCATTCTGAAGATGGCTTCTTTCATATTCCTTTTCCTTTCTTACATCAAGAATCACAACAGAGCTATCAGTCTTTAACCAATGAGCTAAGGACTGTATCTGTAGCTGCTTCACCGCTGGAAACTCTGATCTAATATCTCCTTTAATTTTATTCCAATTCATGTCTTGAGCGAAAAGGCTTTTCGACCAGAAAATGGAAATGCAAAGGAGAAAACAAATTGAAAAGAAGGAGGAAGGTCTCATAGTATTTGGACTGATTAGAGCAAAAAAAGTCCCGTCTTGGATTGCTTAGAGTCCTAACATTCTACTCGAAGAACACCCTAGATGCCGGACGATCTAGGAACGGCTAATACAAGGCCACGTTGAAGGCGTCCAAGGATAAATTGATGAACACAAAGGGGAAAGTACTGGTGGCTATGAGCGGTGGAGTTGACTCCTCCGTAGCGGCTGCGTTTCTGAAGGAGCAAGGCTACGACGTCGCCGGCATAACCATGAAAACTTGGGACTATACCCAAGCTGTCGCAAAATCGGGTAAAGAGGTCGGCTGTTGTTCCTTGGAATCGATGAATGACGCAAGATCGGTAGCTGTTAAAATGGACTTTCCGCATTTTATTGTCGACATACGGCAAGAGTTTGGTGACTGGGTCATAGATCGATTTGTTGGAGACTACCTGAATGGTATCACTCCCAACCCATGTGTTCTCTGTAACACCCACATTAAGTGGGCTGCGCTCTTAAAACGAGCCGATGATCTTGGTTGCGAATTTATTGCAACGGGCCACTACGCGCAAGTAAGGCATGATGCCGAATTGGACAGGCACATTGTTAGTAAGGGAGTTGACCAGAATAAAGATCAGAGTTATGTCTTGTGGGGCCTTCCTCAGGAGCACCTAGCCAGATCTATTTTCCCTCTAGGGAAGTTTACCAAACCTCAGATCAGGCAAATGGCCACCGACTATGGCCTCGATGCGGTTGCTAACAAGCCCGACTCATACGAAATCTGCTTTATTCCGGATGATGACTATCGAGGCTTTCTGAAAAAGAGAGTCCCTAATCTTGAAAAAGACGTTGCGGGAGGATCTTTCGTTCTAGCCGATGGGAGTGTTGTTGGTGAGCATGAGGGCTATCCATTCTTCACGATCGGACAGAGACGTGGTCTAGGTTCTACATTTGGAGAGCCAATGTATGTAACTCGGATAGATGCTGATACCAATACTGTGACATTGGGTCCCAAAGAGGAGCTAATGAAACAAAGCCTTACCGCTCACTCTGTCAATATGATCAAATACGAGAAAATTCCGGAGGAAATAATAGGCTGGGGTAAGATTAGATCTATGGATCCGGGTGCATCTTGCATTGCTTGGCAGAATGAATCTGCGGAACTACGTGTTGCATTCGCAACAAAGAGGAAAGCTATAACACCAGGCCAAGCCATTGTTGTCTATGAGGGCGATGACGTTGTTGGTGGTGGATGGATCAAAGCTGTGGATGCTGATAGCTAGACTACTACTTCTGGCTTTTTGTTTGGTGGTTTGTTTCTCGACAAATCCAGCCAAGTCATCCCCAATATGGGCCAGTCTTTCCTCGTCTGCCCGGGATACAATCTATGTAGATGGAGGCTCCTCAAGACTTTCTCCCGTTGGACTCCGGATTCGGGCGAGAGACAATGCCGACTGGAAGCGAGCTTTGAAGCTGCACTACAATGCACTTGTCATAGACGGCCACATTGATACTCCGACCTTGATTTTCGAACAAGACTATGAGATTGGCGAATGGCATACTTCGGCTGCGGTGGATCTTCCTCGGATGAACTCAGGCGGATTGGACGCAGCCTTCTTTGCGATTTTCACGCCCTCTATCCGTGGAAACGGAAAACCAGCCTTCGACTATGTCCTAGATGTTGCAAGAAAAGTCAAGGAGCAGGTTGAAGGATCGGAGTTTGCGGAGCTGGTCTCAAACAGTGATGATATTCTTCGTATATCCAGAGCAGAGAAAAAGGCCATCATTTTCGCCTTGGAAGGTGGAAATTTGCTTTCGGGAGACTTCTCACGAATTCAAGAACTCCATGACCTTGGTATTCGATATGTAACAATCTCTCACAACCGATCTCATTCCTGGGCGGACTCTGCCTTAGACAGTCCTCTATGGAATGGAATCGGTGATATTGGCGACAAGATTATCCAAGAAATGAATCGAGTGGGTATAATACTTGATGTCAGCCATACCTCGGATGAAGTAGTCAAAGACGCTAGCGAAATTTCAATAGCCCCCATAATTGCATCTCATAGCTCAGCCCGCGGTCTAGTTAATCATCCAAGAAATCTTAGCGACGAGTCTATACAGCTTATAGCCGGTTCTGGAGGCATAATCATGATTAACTTTTATGACATGTTGATCAATACAGCCTTTGATGCATCGGTAATGGATGAGGTAGAAAAAATGGTCAACACTCAACATGATGGAAACCTCAGAATGTATTACCGAAGCACATTCCAAGTAAAGAGTGCACGTGGAATTAGAAATGCACGCGTCGACGACATTCTCGATCATATCGATTATGTGGTGAAGCTAGTTGGCGTCGACCATGTTGGCCTAGGTTCTGATTTTGATGGAGCCGCTGGTCCAGTCGGAATGGAGAATGTATCCAAACTACCGTATTTGACTTACGGTCTTGTAAAACGAGGCTATAGTGACGAAGAAATCTACAAGATCCTAGGGAGCAATCTTATTAGAGTTCTCAAGCGGGTAGAAGAGATCGCTGAGGTCAACTAGAGGTCTTACCTTTTATTTGGATCGCTCTGCCACAAGGGCCTCGGAGAGACCCTTAGTCCTAAATCTGTAGGAATTATAAGTGTCTCTATCCGACCTTGGGCTCCCAGCCGGGCTCGTAATCACGTCCCCACCAGGATTGTGCTACTCGGTTGTTTTTGATCATGCCGGTGGCCGAATCAATATGTAGAGCATCGCCAGTCATTTGAGCGATATTTCCAAGGTGGCACAACAAGACACTCTTTTGACCAGACTCTATCGTCTGGTTTAGAGGCGTACTTTTTCGAATCGCATCGGCGAAATTTCTTGCATGATAATCGGTTAGATCGCCAGCGCCTACCGTATTCAATTGATCGGTCTGCTCGCCTTTCACGTTTCGGCTAATTTCATTGTTCTCTAGATCGTAGAAAACGTAACCGTCTCGGTCGACAATCAGAGTTCCATTAGTACCGTGCACCGTAGTGCCACGTCCTCGTCCATAGAATTGAAATCCGTTGCAACTCCTCCCCTCCCAGGTTATGCTTTTGCCGTCGGGAAATTCGAATGACATTATCTGGTTATCGAAAAACTCCCACTCATCCGAGTAGTGATTTCGACCACCAGCTGAAACGACTCGGCTTGGATATTCGACACCAAGTGCCCATCTGCAAATATCGACCTCATGAGTAGCATTATTACAAGCCTCTCCTGTACCGTAGTTCTTGAACCAATGCCAATTGTAGTGGACCAAATTATCTTGATAGCTTTCTCTAGGGGCTGGTCCCTGCCACATTTCGAAGTCTAGCTCTTTTGGGACATCGACCTTCTTCCCGTAGCCGATGGGGCCCCTTGTGTTAGTATAAAATGCTTTGGCGGTATAAACCTCCCCGATAAGTCCTTCCCTAATCTTGCGGACGGCCTCCTTGGTCCTTGGAGAAGAACGCTGCTGTGTACCCAGGGTCAAAACCTTCTTATAATACTTCTCGCCAGCCAGTAATAATTTGCCCTCAGCAGGATTGTGACTTCCAGGCTTTTCAACATAAACATGTTTTCCTGCATCCATGGCCATCAGAGCGGCCTTGGTCTGCCAATGATCAGGGATTGCAAAGACCATAGCGTCTACGCTATCATCGTCTAAAACTTCCCTGAAATCACCGACGGCTTTGGCCGGTGTATTTTGATGCTCCTTAAGACTTTCCATTGCTTTCGCAAAAGTTCTGGAATCAACATCACAGACGTAGGCGATCTCTGAATTCTCGACTTGAGAAAATGATTGAATAAGTCCTCTTCCTCGGCCGTTTACACCAACGACTGCAAATCTTAATTTGTCGTTTGCCGAAGCCCTGTTAGGAAAAGAAATTGAGGAAGGTTTTGAAACACCGATGCCTACTCCCGCTACGGATGCGGCCTTGACAAATTTTCGTCTATTCATGGGTCGTCTTGCTTGATTGTTGAGATAGAAGAGAATAACTAAAAACAAGCAAGCTTTCTAGTCTCGGAGTCAAAGAGAGATAGCGAATTTCACATTTCGAGGAAGAAAGTTCAATCTCTTTATCCCTTAAACCCTTTCATCCTGAATTGATAAGCTAGTCTCACCCCAATGAACTTCAGCTTGCGCCGATTCTCTATTAGGCGCTCCATTCGGACCCTGAGTTCGTCCATATTAAATGGCTTCTCGATACAGTTGGAAACGACAAATATCTAAGTGATGGCCTGGAAGACATGTGGATATTATCTAGCAATGCGAAACGAACTAGAGCCTAGGTCAAAGCCGCAGGGGCATTTACAGCCTCAACTCGTGAGATTTCTGGAACTGATCTCTTTAGAGCTTGCTCTATGCCGGCTCGCAGAGTCATTGTACTCATTGGACAGGTTCCACAGGCACCAAGTAGTTCTAACTCGACAACCATTTCGGGTGTGACATCTAGGAGACGAACCGATCCGCCATCAGCCATCAGATATGGTCTAATCGTATCGAGCGATTCCTCGATGCGTTTTTTCAGTTCGGGTTGTTCTGCTAGTGACATGGATGCGGGATTTTGAGTGGTAACGCAGGAGTCAGTTTCGAGTTGCGAGCACAGGATTTAAGATGGAGACCCTAACGGACGATTTCTATTTTTTCCGTTGGCGGAAGTTGAGCATTGCGAATGGCAATTTGTTGAGCTGCTGCCATAGCGATATTTCTAAATGCTGTCGCACTATCTGATTCTGGATTTCTACGAACAATCGGCTCCCCTTCGTCGGCAGCAAGTCTTGCTTCTTCTTCAATAGGTACTTGGCCAAGTACGCTGATTCCAAGCTTGCGAGCAAGCATGATAGCACCATCTTTCCCAAAGATGTAGTAGCGCTTGCTTGGGTCATCCGGCGGAATGAAAAAGGCCATGTTTTCAACAACACCGAGTACAGGCACATTAACTTTTTCGAACATGGCCACACCTTTCCTAGCGTCGGCCAGGGCTACGTCCTGTGGAGTAGAAACTATGACTGCACCTGTTAGGGGTAGAGTCTGGACGATGGTTAGTTGAATGTCTCCCGTTCCTGGTGGTAAGTCCAAAAGGAGATAATCTAGGTCACCCCACTCGGCATCTGTTAGAAACTGTCTCACAGCCGATGTAACCATCGGACCACGCCAAACTACAGCCTCGTCCTGATCAACAAGAAATCCCATGGAGAGTAACTTCACTCCATACTTCTCTAAAGGAATGATTTTTTTCTTCTCATTCACGTAAGGTTTTCCATCCTTCAAGCCAAACATTGTTGGAACAGATGGGCCGTAAATATCTACATCAACGAGTCCAACTCGGGCACCGGAATCAGCGAGAGCAACAGCCATATTTGCTGCGACAGTGCTTTTGCCAACACCACCCTTCCCTGAGGCAACGGCGATCGTGTTAAGAACGCCAGGTAGAATCGAGCTAGGGTCTTTCCTTCGACTCGTGACATTAGCTGTCATATTTACATCGACCTCTGCAGTGGCATCAACCAGATGATGAATAGCATTCACACATGCATTCTTTATCTGCTCTTTCATAGGACAGGCCGGAGTTGTCAGGACGACAGTAAAGGCCACCTTAGATCCATCGATACTTACGTCTTTGACCATATTTAAGCTTACCAAATCCCTCCCCAAATCGGGATCCATAACATTCGAAAGGGCATCAATAACGGCTTCTTGTGTGATCGACATTAACTTTGGTTTTCGTTGGATCTGAAGAGAGGGGGTAGTATCGAGTTGCGAGTTGCGAGTTTCGCATTTTGTGAATGAGATGGGATGAGTTTTGAGCCTGTTAATTGACTACAAAGGATTGGAGTACTACCAGCTATCAGAAAGTGCAACTCCAAGAGCCACTCCTCCTGAACTGACAAGAAATGATTCAAATTCTAGCGTCTCCATAATCGCATCTAGTATGACGATACCAGATAGAAAGTATGCTTCGCGTCCTCGAAGACTTCCGTTCCGAATCTTAAGAATCTCATCCGAATCAAGCCTGCTCACTTTTGCCATCCAGAGCTTTACAGTATCGAGGGTAATTCGCTTGGAGGATAGGTCACCGTCGCTCGAGGGTGCATCTTCAGGAATAACATCAGCAAGTTTTGCCGGGGTACTTCCTGCTGAAGCAATCAGATTAGGCAATGAAATTAGCTCGTCCCTTAGTGGGGCGAGAAGTTCTTGAACATTCTTTCTGGCCATCGACAACTCCGTCCTACTTGGTGGAATAGACGAGAAAAATCGCTCGGAAATCCGGATAGCACCTGCCTGGATGCTCACGAGTCCGTCCAATTGGTCTCTGTTTGAGTTCCCCCAAGAGAATTCGGTGGAGCCACCGCCGATGTCAAATACCAAAGCCGAACCAATTTGCTCATCAATGGCAGCAAAGGCACCGGAAAAAGTGTACATCGCTTCATGTTCTCCACTAATAACACGGAATTCCATTCCAAATTGATCATTAATTTTTTTGGCTAACACGTCCGAATTGGAAGCATCGCGGGAAGCCGATGTCGCAGCAAGCCGGAATGTTCTTGCTCCAAGATGTTTTGCTTTTAGAATTTGTATTGACAGTACAGAAACCGTCCGCTCCATGGCGGAATCGAGTAAAAAGCCATTTTTGTCGACCGACTCTCCTAATCGTATAATCGTGTCTTCCTCGTAAAGGACAGAATAATATCCATCCTCTTTCTTTTGAACAACTATAAGATCGGAGGTATTGGTTCCGATATCGAAGGCTGCACAAATGGGTATTGTTGTCAGATTTTGCATAGATGAATTGCTATCCATTCATTTTCTCTCACCACTTTCAATACTCTGAATCCGCATTGGTCTGCCTCACCAAGGAAGTCCTCTTTGTCCGTATGCAAGAGACCGGAAACGAGCAGATAGCCTTCTTTTGAAAGAACACGATTGAACCCTCCTAAGAGAGAAACCAGGGCATTTTTATTGATGTTCGCATAGATAGCATCAAAGTCCTTCTCGACGATGATTTGTGAAAACTCGCCTGTCCGGAATTCAAGTTGACCTTTCTCGATCCCATTGATCTCTCGGTTTTCTTCTCCGTTTATCCTACAAAGTGGATCGATATCGTAAGCCACTACGTTAGCAGCTCCGAGTTTCACGGCAGCAATTCCCAACACACCTGTCCCAGTTCCAGCATCTAACAAAAACATGTTCCGTGTAGCACAATCACGAATCAAGCCGAGCATGAGCCTAGTGGTTTCATGATGCCCCGTTCCGAAGCTCATTTTTGGATCAATAACTATAGCTTCAAGGTCGTCCCTATCGACGGGAGCCCAACTCGGATGAACTATGAATCCTCCAGCCTCAATGGCTTTTATACTTTTCTCCCATTCATCATTCCAATTTCGATCTTGAATAGAATCAACCTCTATAATTCTCCCTCTATTCTCTTCGCTCAGCCAGGTAAGCACGCGATTTCGAAGATCGTCCCCCCAATTCCCTTCAGGTAGATAGGCCCACATCTCGTCACCTTCCATTCGAAATGCCTCAAAATCTTCTATGAAAATGGCTGAAAATATTTCCTGCTGATCCTCAGAAATTCCCAAATGTATTTCGATAACTGGCATATTCAAATGTTAGTTTGCGGAGAATCGATTGAACTTATTCGTAACCATTTGTAAGAAATTGCTGTAAGAGCAATAAGGATAGGATTTCATCGTGAAAATAGACATCACGCACGTATCTTTCCCAGGAGCACCGCCAACTATAAGCATTCCCGTTGCAAGAAAGTCAAGAGTCAAATAAATACTCTCTTCTGAACAAGGCATTTTATATGTCTGTCAGCGCTCGCACCGGTTTGTCATATGCCACTTCGACGAGGATTGGTCGAATGATCGTTGGAGCTACACTTCTTCTTCTCAGTCTTCTGTCGTCAGCCTTCTTTTTCTATTTCTACAAGATGGGTAATGGCGCACCCTCCGCCTTGGGTTTCTGGTATTCTGCACACCTTGTCACGGTTTTTGTCAGTTTCTCTTTGATATTCGTCCTCCTCTTGCGATTCTTTGCGGGCCTGCAGGTAAAACCCACGAGCTACTTGGCGCGATCTGGGCTCATTGGTCTAGGACTGATCTTTCTACATATTGTGTTTTTTAAGGAGGTCGGACACTATCACATGTCTAGCGGAATGCCGGCAGATACGCTGACCTTGCTAAAGACAAATCTACTTAGCCTACTATATGCCTTTTTTGCGATTTCCCTACTTCTAGGCTATAGATCGATGGTCCTTTTTCAAAAAACTCGGAACAGCCAGAATGGCTGGTTCGCGATGCTTTTTTTGATGGCATGCACCTGCTTGAGTGCTCTTTTCACGGAGCCCCATGAAGACATTCGATTGTCGACATTCTACCTACTTATCGCGACTGTAGTGATGATGGTGGCCAATTCATTTCGAGTATCCTGGATCCTAGGAATGACTCGGAAAGAAAAGATTGCTATCGTTGTATCGAACCTTTTCTTGTTCGTCGTTCTAATCGCGTTTCTTGCGATTGAGAACTTTGGCATTACCCCGGGTGGTGAGTATATCTACAGTCGAGTCTACTCCTATCCTCTCAACATTTTCATTCTTCAAGTCATTCTGTTTGGAATCATCTATTCCATCACGATGGCATTGTCGCCGCTCTTTCTCATGCCCACAACAGCGGCTTATAAGAGGAAAGAAGGACAGATCGAAGCTTTTGCGAGTCTTTCGTCGCTAACGAACGAAGTATCCGATCTCAATAAGCTCACCTCAACAATTACAAAATCTCCGGTGCAGGGTGGCATGGCTGATGGTTCTTGGCTAACCCTTGTAGACCTAAAATCGGGCTCCCTGGCTCAGGCGATTGTGGCATCTGAGGGATTAGATATTCATGCCATCGAGAAGCATATCGAATTCAGGAAGATTTATGAGCAGGTGGCCCTGAGTAAAATGGAAAAATATATAGAGGATGCTGCCATAGATCCTCAGATCAATTCCTCGGTCAACGATGGAATCGGCAGTCTTCTCGCCATTCCTTTGGTCGCCCGAAAACAGACCATCGGTACTTTATTTCTCTCGCGGACGGTGAGTCAAGGCTTCGAAGAGACTGAGCGACTTTCAGTCAGATCGTACGCCGCACAGGCCGCCATGGCGGTTGACAACGCACGACTCTTTGAGGAAGAAGTTGAGAAAGAGAGATTGACGCAAGAACTGGCAATAGCTCGCGAAATGCAGCAAAAGCTCTTGCCTCGCACACAACCGGAAAGTGACCAGTTTGGAATGGCCGTATCTAGCATTAGTGCTTATGAGGTTGGAGGCGATTACTATGACTATGCCCAAATCAGCCAAGATAAGTGGGCCTTTATCGTCGGGGACGTTTCCGGCAAAGGTACCTCTGCTGCATTCTACATGGCAGAACTCAAGGGCATCTTTCAAGTCCTCGCAAAACTAGCCCCAACGGCTCAGTCATTCCTGGAATACACGAACGAGGCCTTGTACAAATCGATGGAATCAACAGCCTTTATCTCTGTTGTCTACGGAATTCTCGACACAAGAAATGGAGTCTTTGAATTGGCAAGGGCAGGACACTGTCCCATTTTGCACGTCGAAAAAGATGGCTCTTCAAATTATATAAGAAGTGTTGGAATGGGTCTCGGACTGGATGAAGGGAAACTCTTTTCTAATACACTGGAAAGTAGGAGACTAAAACTTGAGTCTGGCGACGTCTTCGTCCTCTACTCAGACGGCGTGGTTGAGAGTCGCAATAGTGAAGACGAAGAGTACGGATATGAAAGACTGGAGGCCTGCGTCTCAAGAAACGCCGGAGTTGATGCCGACATTTTGCATCGGATCGTGATCGAAGATTTGAACGAGTTCATTGGCGGCGTGAGTTATGACGACGATATGACTCTAATGATGGTCAAATGGGATTAAACAGTACAAAACATCTTTTATTTGAAAGAAGGCCCATTCTTCTGAAACCGGATGGACAAACGCTTACTTTAAGCAGATGTAAGATATTTCAGACCTAGCTATACCAAACATGAGCAATTTTTCTGTTTCATTTAGGTCCTCTGACGCCGTTCAAATCCTCGATTTGAAAGGTGAATTGGATGCACATACGGCTCCAGACTTAGAAGCCGCGATCCGTCAATGTATTCAAGATGAGAACCACCGCATTATCATTAACGGACAAGACCTACACTATATCGCTAGTGCGGGCTTGGGCGTTTTCATGGCCTTTGTCGAAGAGTTAAGAGAAAAAGGTGGAGACATCAAAATCTCCAGCCTTCAGCCAAAGGTGTACAACGTTTTCGATCTCCTGGGCTTTCCGATGCTCTTTGAAATTGTCAATTCAGATGCTGAAGCCCTGACAAAATTTAGCAGTTCAGATGTAAGCTAATTGGCTAGGAAGGAGCAACATATTAACATTAAGAGTTCAACCGAGAGCCTTTCTCTGGTTCGCGATTGGGTTTCAAAGCAGGCCAGGGATAATGGCTTCGATGAAACCTCCATCCAGGAATTGACACTTGCTGTGGATGAAGCTTGTAGTAATGTTGTTCGTCATGCCTATCCGTACACGGATGAAGGACCTGTCGAAATAAGTTGTCGCGTCAAAAAGAAGAGTATTGTTGTCACCATTCGTGATGAAGGTTTCCGATATGAACCCAATTCCTATATCGAGCCAAAACTAGCTAGGTCGATAGCGGAGCGAAGAGGGGGTGGATTTGGTGTAATGCTTATTAGGAAATTGATGGACGAGGTAGAGTATAGAAGTCGGAAGAATAGGAATGAGATTCGGCTGACGAAGTTTAAACATTTGGCTTAACCGTAGCTCTTTTATTGTCACGTCTGGGTGGATAATCTGGCTATGTGAATGTCAATATGCTTGTTTGATGTCTTGCCGTTTAATCCCAAAGCGAGAAGAAAATGGATACAAATCCAAACAGTAAAAAGCGTCCGAATAAAGTAACCGGCATTCTCTGGATAGTAGCAGCCCTCTTAATGGGAGTACCACCGCTATTCACAGATGGAAACAAATCACTCATCGCCATCGGCGCCATGTTTCTGATTATTGGATTAGCCTCCCTGAGAAATACTCAGAAGACCTAGCGCTATTCGAGCCAGAGAAGTACCATTTTGCGGCGGTACCGTTAAAGCCTGGCTTAGCCTTGCTAGACAGCCAATCCCGTGTAGATAGTAGCGATACCAAAAGTCAGTCTCTCTTCCCTTACCTCCCTAAATCCGCTATCGGACAATATCTGCAAAAATTCTTTGCCTTCCGGAAATTGCCTCACGGATTCCGGTAGGTATTCGTATGCCGCGTCGTTTTTTGACACCGTCCTTCCGATTCGAGGTAAGATATGCTTGAAATAAAAATTGAAGATCTGCTTCATTGGAAAAACACGGGGTCGGCTGAATTCGAGGACGACAATCTTGCCCCCATCTTTCAGGACTCGACTTATTTCGCCTAAGCCTTTCCCCAGGTTTTCAAAATTCCGAACCCCAAAAGAAACCGTTGCTGCATCAAAAGATCGATCGTCGTATTGCAGATTTTCCGAATCGCCTTTATCCAATCGAATACGGTCATCGAGCGACTTGTCACTAATTTTGATTTGACCGAAATCCAACATCTTTTGCGATATATCAACACCTGTTATTTTAGCATCGGTTTTCGCAGCCATTTCGATTGCGAGGTCGGCAGTGCCTGTTGCAACATCTAGGATTGCGGCTGGATTGGTTTCCTTGATCAGTTGTGTGGCCCTCTTTCTCCAAAGCTTGTCGATGCCAACACTCAGGACTCGATTTAGTAAATCGTACTTCGGTGCAATCGAGTCGAACATCTCTTCGATTTGCTCCTTCTTCCCCTCGACCTCACCTACTGGTGGCTTGTTTGATATCGTCGTCATGACTTAGCTGATCTTTCCAGCCAAAGTAGTGAGATCAAGGTTGATCGATTTCTTTTTGCTACTAGCTTGCTTGAGTGGTGTAAGTCTTACATCACCTCCAACAACTCCAACCATTACGCCAGTATGTCCCTCCAGCAATGCGTCTACGGCTGACGAGCCGAGTCTACTGGCCAGAACGCGATCTCGTGCGCTTGGACTCCCACCCCTCTGAGTATGTCCCAAAACGCATACACGCAGATCGATATTTTCGAAATCATCGTCGGCTTCAAGCTTTTGGCTGATTGCAACTGCTCCCCCCAACTCGTCTCCTTCTGCAACTACGACGATTGAGGATCTTCTCTGAGTCGACATTACTCGCAAAATTTCCTTCTTAACATGATCCATTTTTGTGATTGTCTCTGGAATGAGAACAAGCTCAGCTCCACCCGCGATACCAGCCCGGAGGGCTAGAAAGCCAGAGTCGCGTCCCATTACTTCTATAAGGAAGACACGATTATGGGCATCAGCTGTATCTCGAATTTTGTCAATTCCTTCCAAAGCTGTATTGAGTGCGGTGTCGAATCCAATCGTCTCGTCAGTTCCATAGAGATCATTGTCGATCGTTCCTGGACAACCAACAACCGGAAATCCATGCTCCGCAAAAAAGAGGGAGGCTCCAGTAAATGTGCCATCACCACCAATGACGATTAGTCCATCGATGTCTTCTTTTCTTAACTGCGCAGCTGCCTCTGCACGTCCTTCTAGGTTCATGAAGGTTTTACTCCTTGCCGACTTTAATATGGTTCCACCTCGTTGCAAGAGTCCGGAGACATGGTGACGAGACATCTTCTTAAAGTCTCCTTCGATTAGTCCTTCGTAACCACGTTTGACACCAACTATTTTTATTTCGTGGCTCAACGCAGTTCGCACTACAGCCCGAATGCAGGCATTCATCCCAGGAGCATCACCTCCACTAGTGAGAACAGCTATTTTTGATACGGTGTTTTCTGTTGACATTCGTCCTAATTCAATGATCGCCTTGAGTAAGTCCAGCTAAACCAAGTTTGGAGCCAAGGGATCCAAAGACTTTACTTTAGAACGAAAGATTTACCATCCTCGCTCTGAAGAAAGCGCTTCCCTTAAGATCAGTTCGTATTCCTCTAGAGAGATTTCTTCGATTCCGAATTGTTCTAGATGTTTGTTCGAATACTGCACATCCAAAAGGATGAATGCTTCCTCTCTCAATTTTTCTACCAAATAGAAAAGTGCCACCTTAGATGCATCGGTCTCTCGATGGAACATTGATTCACCAAAAAATGCCGCACGGATCGCGACTCCGTAGAGTCCTCCAACCAATTTCCCCTCTAGCCACGTTTCAACGGAATGAGCAAATCCCATCCTGTGAAGCTGAACATATGCATCGACAATCTCTTCCGATATCCATGTAGAATCTCGTCCAGGCTTGGGTTCGGCACAGGCTCTCATCACAGCTTCAAAAGAAGTGTCATATCGGATTTCGAAGAGTCCGGACTTGATCGTCTTACGCATACTTCGAGACACATTGAATTTGTGGAGTGGCAGGATGGCTCTGGGATCCGGTCGATACCAGAAAATCTCATTGTTCTCCTCAGGCGAAGCCATTGGGAAAATTGCCTGACAGTAGGCGTTCAGGAGAATTTCCGGAGATATTTCTTTCACTTTTTCGGACATCGAGAGTGTTGAGGAATTGACAGATTGAAGACGTACTTTGCGAATCGACCAATCAGCAAGCCATCGCTAAGAATCAAACATATCAAGTAGAACTGCAAGACAAAAAAATCAAACTTGCGATAGAAGGAAATAAGGTGATTGTCGATGGGAAATCCTATGATGCGAAAATAGACAAGCTGGAAGAAGGAGTCTTTGTTTTGAATCTTGGCGACAGGAAAATTGAGTTCTTCGCACACGACCAAAGGGACGGCAGTTTCGAAATCAATATCGGTGGCAAGAATCAATCGGTACTTGTCAAAGATGAGACCCAATTGTTGCTCGAATCCTACTCTGCCAGTTCGTCCTCCGGTTCGGGGTCAATCGAAGTAAAGGCGCCAATGCCGGGACTGGTCTATAAGACTCTCGTTGAGGAGGGAGATATCGTTGAAAAAGGTCAAGGAGTGCTTATTCTCGAGGCCATGAAAATGGAAAACGAAATTCGATCGAGCCACGGTGCTAGTGTCGAAAAACTATATGTAGATGAGGGCCAGGCTGTATCAAAAGGAGAAAAACTATTTCTTCTAAATCTTGGTGATTGAAGCGAAAG
This sequence comes from Rhodothermales bacterium, assembly GCA_965250215.1. Taxonomy (GTDB): domain Bacteria; phylum Bacteroidota; class Rhodothermia; order Rhodothermales; family DATKEJ01; genus CBDFNN01. The sequence goes on from CBDFNN010000004.1 coordinate 3,865,774, forward strand.
TAAGCGCCTCATATCTGGATAGTTTCAAAAGCAAGGCAAGCCAAGGTCATTGATCCCTGATCACAGGTCGGAAATTCTGCTCCAATCGAACCTAGCATGCAACTGATCATAGAAGGTCGAAGCTTTCACGAACGGACCTCATGACGCCAGGAATAATATTCTCTTTACGGCTTACCATCATTCTATGCCTTCTTGGTGTTGGAAGCGATCAGCTCAATGGTCAAAATAAATTGGGTGGTCCTTTAGCGAAACCTGGTATTCAGCTGGACCCTGGTGTCCTGATAATTAAATACGAGTCTGAGTCTCAAAGAAACTGGATCCTATCGGCCGCCAGCTCAGCAAATTCGGAACTTTACTCTTTCAAAATATCGTCCGAAAGGTCTCTCTTCAGCACTAGGGATTTGGTCGGAAAGTTTGCAGAAATTCGCTTTGATCCAAACCAAGATCCGCGGAGATTAGCCAAGCTTCTTTCAAAGTATCCCTTCATAAGATATGCTGAACCCAGAAGACTTTATCCCATCACGACCGAAACCACTTCAGTTGTAACTCCGAATGATCCACAGTTTAGTAGTCAGGAATATCTAACTAGACTTGGATTCCCAGATGCTTGGGACAGAGTCAAAGGAGAGGACAGGGACGTTGTTGTTGCAATTGTTGATGGCGGAACGGATTGGCGACACGAGGACCTTGTTGGCAACCTTTGGTCCAACAGCGGGGAGATTGAAGGAAATGGCCTTGATGATGATGGCAATGGCTTCATCGACGACGTCCGGGGTTGGAATTTTGCTAATAACTCCAATGATCCAACCGGCCTTCCAAGTCACCCGATTAATTCATCTCACGGAACAGAGACTGCTGGTGTTGCTTGTGCCGTAAGCAATAACGGATTGGGGGTATCTGGCACGTCATGGAATGCGAAGCTCATGCCGATTAACGCTGGCAATGATGCGGCCACAGATGGCCTGATAAAATTCGGATACGAAGCATTGCTCTATGCGGCCAGGGCAGGGGCAGATATTATCAATCTGAGCTGGGGTGGCCAAGGAGATCCCCTTCGGTACGAGCAGGAAATAATCGATATGGCAATCTCAGAAGGCGCACTGGTGGTGGCGGCCGGTGGAAACGTCGTAGGTGGCGAGACCTCAAGAAATAATGATATCTCATATAATGTGCCTTCCAATTATTCCGGAGTCCTCTCGGTAGGCTCCACGGTAACGGCGAGCAATCAGCTGGCTGGCCATTCGCATTTCGGAATAAACGTTGATGTCTATGCCCCAGGCGTAAGTGTTTTGACGACTTTGCCAGGCGATCGCTACACTCGGTCTACAGGTACTTCCTTTGCTAGCCCCTTGGTAGCTGGGCTTGCCGCCATGGTTCGGGTCGCAAACCCTGGACTAAACCCAGAGGAAATTGCACAGCAAATTAGGTTGAAAGCTGTGAGTATGGAGTCGGAAAACGCGAGCAATTTCACTGGCATTTTGGGTGCTGGACGAATCAGCCCCCTCGCCTCGGTGGATGACTTTTCGGAGTCCACATTGAGAGTTTCCAACTATTCTTATTCCGACTCAAATGGCGATGGAGTCCTTTCAGGCGGCGAGAACCTAAGAATTAATGTGGAGCTTGAGGCAATGATCTCCGATATCACCAGCGTAGATCTGAATCTAAAGGTCTATCAGAACCTGCCTTTCGCATTTGCCGACGCTCAATCTATTTCTAGTCTCCAGCGGGGTAGCGGCTCTTCAGTGGAATTCAATGTTCAGGTTCCAAGTGGAGTCGTCTTTAACGGACCCTTGCGCCTCCGACTAGACATGGACCATGGGTCGAAAATACTATCGGAGTTGTTGTTGGTAGAAACGATGCCGGCGCAGGTCTTTAATCATTCGAATGGGATTCTCGCTCTTGGTGTGACCAATGAAGGTAACCTCGGATACACGGATGAAAATCTAACAGATGGCATCGGAATGGCCTACTACTCTGACTACATCTTATTCGAAGGAGGTCTCCTAGTTGGAGATTCTGCTACTCGCGTTTCAGACAGTGTTCGTGGTGATGATGGCTCAAGGCAAGATGAGGACTTTGTAGCCGAAGACAACGGAGTCATTTCATTTTTACGACCAGGTCAGAATGCTTACGAAGAAACTGCCGTGCGCTATTCGGACTCGGGCTCACCCAATCCTATGGGCCTATCTGTCCTACAAGAGAGCTTTCTTTTCAATGAAGTGGACCAAAAGAATTTTGCGATTCTACGCTACACAGTCACGAATCAAAGCCAAAATCTAATCGATGGTGCCCGAATTGGGCTCTTCATGGACTTTGATCTGAATTCGAGGTTTGTGGATTTCATTGAATTAGATGAAGCCGAAAGAACTGGCGTGATGAAAGACGAAAGCGGCGATGCAAATATCTATGCGGGTGTAAAGCTTTTAACCGAAGACACAGACTTTTCATTCAGCGCTCTTAGCATTTCTAATGATCTTTCTAGCCTTCCCGATTCAAAAAAATGGGAGCTTCTGAGTCGCGGTATTCAGCAGACTAGTCTTGGAAACGAAGATGTCGCTATGATTTTGTCGTCGGGCTCGAAAATCATTGCACCTGGAGAATCGACGGAAATCGCTTTTGCTCTTTGGGTCGCTGGAAGCCAAGAAGAAGCGGAGGAAGTATACGCCACCGCGCAAGAACTTTGGGATAGGGGACTTTTGACGAGCAGTATTCCGACAGAGTCTGATTTGTTAACCCCTTCGCCAAATCCCTTTATCGAATCGATTGGATTTAGTTATAAACTTGCAGAACAAGGAGCGGTTAAGATAGAAATATTTGATGCTCTTGGGCGCAAGGTTCGAAGCTTGGTTGATGAAAACAAGGGTCTTGGAAGTTTCACTACTAGATGGGATGGGAAGACGTCAAGCGGAGTCCAAGCTGCTTCTGGTGTATATTTTGTACGTGGCATATTGGGTTCTCAAGAGATGGTCGTGACTAGAACCATTCACAAATTATAGGCACTCATTTAATTCAGATGCCCCATCGGATTCAAGTTGAATTGTCACATCCACCAATCATTGTTTTATGAAAGTTGGACTTGTTTCGGATACTCACGCTTACTTTCACCCCAATTTGAGGAAGGTATTTGATGGACTTGATTTGATTCTTCATGCCGGAGATATCGGAAATCCAAAGATCATTGACGAGCTCAAGAAAATTGCTCCAACCAAAGCTGTCTTTGGCAATATCGATGGTCAAGAAATCCGTAGGGATCATCCAGAAATACAAGATCTGGAAATTGAGGGCAATAAGATATTAATGATTCACATAGCCGGTAGACCAGGAAGGTGGTATCCGGGAATCCAAAAGTTACTTCGCGATAGGAAGCCCGACTTATTCATTTGTGGCCACAGTCACATTCTCCAGGTAGAGAGAATAAAAAGGTTTGACGGTTTGTTATTTGTCAATCCCGGCGCTGCTGGTCGGCAAGGATTTCACAAAATAAAGACCTGTGCTAGAATCCAAATTGATACAAAGGGGTTCTCGAAAATGGAAGTCATTCACCTCGACGAGTCATAATTCCCAATAGACTATTGCCAACATGTCAGGCTCTACCGATGCCACCGATCGATTTGACCTAAAGACCCTCTACGAGACAAGTAATCTCTTGTCTGGATCTCTCGACAAGGCCTTCGTTTTAGAAAATGTCCTATTGATGTCGATGACCAAATTGATGGTTTCTCGCGGAGCTGTTTTCATGCTAGATGATCCTGACCATTCTGCAATTGAAAAGAAGAGAGATTCGGGTGCTTCACCCATACCTCAAAGATATGAGCTAGTAAACGCTAAAGGCCCTCTTCCGTGGAGCCCCGGCGACAGAGTTGAGTTCAGCTCAAGTTTCTTTGGCAGTTTCATTCAAGGCGACTCTCTTCCTAAAACTCTGAAGGATGCAAAATTTGACTTTCTTTGGGAGTTCGATTTTCAAAATCGGCACATGGGCTTCTTAGCCCTTGGCAGGAAAATGAATGGTCAGCCGGTCGGCAACCACGAGATTGAGTTTATGACATCGATGGTCAACATCGCTGCAACCTCATTGCACAACTCTCTCGTTGTTGGCGAACTAAGGCATTCCAACAGAAGCTTAGATTCGAAACTTCAAGAACTAAATACACTTTTCGATCTCTCACGGGAATTCAATGCTACTAGAGACAGACCTCTACTTGTGAGATTGATGTCCTTTGCACTGATGGGACAGATGCTTGTTCAGAAGCACATTTTCCTGTTGAAAAGAGCATCAGACGCTGAATCTGAGGATGAAGATAACCAGCTTCGAATTGTTAAAAGTCAGGGAGTTGATCCAAGTGAAATCCATCAAGATATACTTGGTGAATTAGTCAAACTCGATGATCTAGTGGATTTAACCAATTCGAAGTCGATGAACTATGCAAGCGCCTTGCACGATCTTGGATTGATCAAGGCACTGCCACTGAAAGTACGCGGTGCAACTGAAGGGGTATTGGTGCTCGGTCCTAAGATGACAGGAAAGGAGTACACTCCAGATGATATTGATTTTGTCAGAGCTCTCGGTAGCCTCGCTTTATCTGCCGTTCAAAACAGTTTTCTTCTTGACGAACAGTTAGAAAAGGAGCGGCTGGCCGGCGAGATTCAACTAGCTCGTGAAATACAGGAAAAGCTTCTCCCCTCTTCCATCCCAAGAGCATCGAACCTGGATGTCGGTGCATTTGCCACGCCCAGCAAGGAAATAAGTGGAGACTATTTTGATGTAATTACCCTAGACGAGGAACGCATTCTGATAGCCATTGCTGATGTGACCGGCAAAGGAGTGCCAGCGTCTCTACTGATGGCCAACATACAAGCATGTATCCGGATCTTAGTACCAAGTAATGTCAGCCTCGAAATGGCCACAAAAGACATTAACAATGTCATTCACTCTAATACTGGATTCGATAAGTTTATCACCTTTTTCTGGGGCATCTTTAACACCGGCACAAGAAAATTGACGTATGTCAACGCTGGACACGATCAACCTTTTATGATCAGAGCGAATGGCAAAGTCGAGCGTTTGGAAACGGGTGGTCTTTTATTAGGCGTCCTGCCTGGAGCTGAATACGAACTTGGGGAAGTTCAAATAGAAAAAGACGATGTTGTTTGCCTCTACACAGACGGCGTCCCGGAAGCACAGAATTTTAAGCAGGAGGAGTACGGTGAGGATCGGCTTGAAGAGGTTCTTCTCAAAAAGAAAGAATGTTGCCCCAACGATATCGTCGATGCAGTACGGGAAAGTGTAAAAGTTTACGTTGGTGACGCACCTCAAATTGATGACATTACCCTCGTAGTGGTAAAGGGAGAATAGCCTTCAAGAGGCTAGAGAAACGGGCCTATTGCTGAAGACAATTGTTGAGAACTATTTTACAAATCTAGCTTCCTTCGCCAGCGATGCTCTCTAGTAAACTGCGTTCTGCGGGGCCTAACTTAACTCCTCTTCTAGCCATCATTCTCTCTGCAACTGCAAGAGCTTTGTCTGTTCTAAACTGAAGATATTTCCCAGGTTTGCCCCAGATGAACGACTTGATGTGGCGGTCATGAAATCCGTTTCCAAATAGGTTGCAGGAGACACCAATCACCGACCCAGTATTGAACATCGTGTTGATGCTGCACTTGGAATGATCCGCCATAATGAGGCCGGCAAAATTCAATCCTGTATCAACTTCTTTTCCCTCAAGCTCATTGAAAAGTTTTACCGGTCCATAATCATTTCTCAGATTTGAGGTATTGGTATTGGCTCCAATATTGCACCATTGTGAGACATAGCTATTCCCCACATATCCATCATGGCCTTTATTCGAATAGCCTTCAAATGTCGATCTCGAAACCTCTCCTCCGATCTTGCACCAGGGTCCAATGACTACTTCCTTAAGACGCGACTTTGGGTTGATAATGGTGTTCGCTCCAATGAAAGAGGGTCCATAAATGACGGTGCCAGACTTTATGCTGACATTTTCCTCAATAAGAATAGGACCAGATGTGGCATCCAGGAAACAAAAGGGTTCGATGTCAAGGCCATCGCCAGCAAAGATCATCTTTACATTTCGGAAAGAGCTTGAGGAGAAGTTCTTTGCATCTATAGGGTTGTGCTCGATCGAAAAAGTAGGAGTGTCGGCAATTATTTGCGCGCCATGATCAGAAAGAAGACCAGCAAAGCTATCTAGAAGGGACGTATTTGTGACGCTGACCTCTATTGCCGATTCAATGAAACGAAGTGGATCATAGGAAGGATTTGTAGACCGAGAGGCCAATAGGACATCCTTCTGGCGAATCTGGAAGTCTTGCCTGTTTTCCACCATCTCATTGATTTTGCTAAGTATAGATCCTCTATTAATAAGCAATCGAGAATTTAAGAAAAGAGTCGAGCCGTCGTTAGAGCCATCACTAAAACGAGTCAAGCCAGCCTCATCCACGAGATCTGCCAGCTCTTTTCTACACAATATCGAAATGTCCTTGTCTGGAAAGGTCTTGGCGATGCGATTTCCTAGAGTGAACGCACCGTTTCTCAGGCGAATTATCGGCTTTGTACTTATAAGTGGTCGAAGTTGGGCCTCTTGACCATCTTCAAAAAGACAAATATTTTTTATTTCCGACAAAAAAGAGGTCCTCAAATCCAGGATTGTTGATTAGTCATAAAGTCTTATTTTCAATGATTATAAATCGTTGAAAACGCTCGGTAATTGCAAATTCTCTTGACTAATAAAGTTAATTGATCTATTATAAGCCACTCGAAGCAATAAGTTTACAGTTTATAGTTAAAGTATATTATTAACGAGGTGATGACCTCAGTGTGGTAGTCCTGGAAAAGTGATACTATGAAAAAGATACTATACCAGCAGTTCTGTTGGTTAATTTTGGTGGCATTAATAACTCTCTTCTCGACGGGGGAGTCATTTGCGCAAACTGATTCTTTTAAAGGTGATCAAGCTGCTACAGGACAGTTGAATCCCAGCAGATCCTTCAATAACACAAGTTATTCGTTAGATATTCTGACAGGTAGTAGCTTTACTTGGCAGGAGATAAATCAAACAGGTACCGAACTTAGCTTCGCACCAGACAGGGATGACGGACATTCCTTCTTGGCTAGTATTCTTTCATTTGATTTTCCATTTTTTGGATCAAACGAAAGAAATCTTGCCATCGGTACGAATGGAACAGTCTATTTTGAGGACGAATATCTCGGATTGAATGCGACTCCAATCCCTGGACCCACGAGTTACCCTCCGGTCGATAGATTTATCGCTCATCTGTGGACAGATCTCGCCCTTCTTCCTAGCAGTTCAGTCTATTATCAGGATTTTGGTACTTATGCCGTTGTCCAATACGATAAAGTTGAGAAATACGGAGGGAATGGTTCAACAGCAGGAACCTGGCAAATTGTAATTACCGCTGAAGGATCTATCATTTTGAAATACAATGATATAAGCCTAGTAAACACCCTCTCCTCAATAGCTGGATTGGTAGGGATTCAAGGCTCAGAAAGTGAAGGGTTTGCCATTGGTGAGCCACTTTCAGATGACATGGCGCTATGCCTCCGTCCAGACACTGGAAATGCATTCTGCTCCACTTCCACCCTGCCCGTTGAATTTGTCGATCTAGATGCCTACACCCTGAATGATGAAATCATTGTTTCGTGGATAACAGCTTCGGAAGAGGGCAATGCCGGTTTTGAGATACAAGCAAACAATGGTGCAGGTTACCGAACTATCGGATACGTCGATGGCAAAGGCACGACGGATGTAGACAGCGAATATTCTTTTCGGACGGAAATTCTTTCTCCTGACTTCTATCAAATTAGGATCAAGCAATTCGACTTTGACGGATCCTTCTCTTATAGCGACGAAACTGAGCTGGAGATCAAGGTGACTAAGGGATTTGTTCTCAATCAAGTTTATCCAAACCCGTTCCGAGGTGAAACAAGCTTCACTTTTGCTGTGGGAGTTGATCAAAGGGTTCGTGTCGAACTATTTGATCTTTTAGGAAAGAAGCTATCAACACTTTTGGAGGAGGAGCTTAGAGCTAACAAAACCCGATCCCTCAGAATAGATGGATCGGGTTTGGATTCTGGTGTATATATCGTGCGCGTAACAGGGGACCAATTTTCCGCGACTCGTACGGTTAATCTTCTCAAATAAGGCCCCAACCTTATGAGGAGATAAGGCCGGCTCGCGAGAGTCGGCCTTTTTTATTGTAGTTGAGATCTCAGATTCGTCCCAACCATTTATATCGCCTCCCTCCCTAGCCCCTTTTTCACGGTCCAGTCATTTAAGGACTTGTACCTTTACGGACGACCAAATCAAACCCAGTTCAAGCATGAAATTCTTTGTCGATACAGCTGATCTCGCAGAAATCCAGGAGGCCAACGAAATGGGGGTCCTCGATGGTGTGACCACCAATCCTTCATTAATGAGAAAAACTGGAGGCTCCAATTTTCACGAGCATATTAAGACGATCTGCGAAATGGTGGACGGGGATGTCTCTGCAGAAGTTGTTTCCACGGACTATGAAGGGATCATGCGTGAGGGACACGAGCTAGCAAAGCTCCATGAGAACGTTGTTGTGAAAGTGCCACTTATTTTAGACGGCATTAAAGCCATAAAGACCTTCAGCGGAGAGGGAATCAAGACCAATTGCACTCTCTGTTTTTCGTCCAGCCAGGCTCTTGTCGCCGCCAAAGCAGGCGCTACCTATATCAGCCCTTTCGTAGGACGATTGGATGATATCTCGACTCCGGGAATGGATTTAATCGGAAGCATCGTTCAAATCTACGATCAATATGAATTAGAGACTGAAGTACTCGTAGCCTCAATTCGACATCCAATGCATGTCGTCGAGGCAGCCGAAATGGGTGCAGATGTTGGGACTATGCCACTTAGTGTAATAAAAAAACTCATTAAACATCCACTGACGGACATTGGACTTCAACGCTTTCTAGATGACTGGAAAGCCTACGAGGCGGAGGTAGCTAAATCAAATGGCGTCGAGTCCTAAAAAAAGGAGTCCAAAAATGTGGACCAGAGAATCTGCCCTTAGGATGGTCGGATATTCTAACCCCCCTGAAATTCTCGTATGCGAATAATTGTTCTTGGTGCAGGTGAGGTAGGACAGGAAATCGCGAAAGTACTTACTCGCGAATCTGCCGATGTCGTCGTGATCGATCAGGATCCAGACGCCTTAAAAAAAGTGTCGTCGCGAATGGATCTCATGACAGTTCAGGGCAATGGCACTTCTTTGGACACCCTTCAGAATGCTCTCATAAGTGAAACCGATATGTTTGTCGCTGTCACCTCCATCGATGAAGTGAACGTGGTAGCCTGCATGATGGCCAGCAAACTAGGCGTAGAGACGACGATAGCTAGGGTACGATCGAATGAATTTCAGCACTCACAGGCGGTACTGAAAGACAAAGATTTAGGGATCAATCTCATCATTCATCCCGAGCAATCCACGGCAGAAGAAATATTCCATCTTATTAAGAGAGCGAGCGCGTCAGATGTGCTAGCATTTTGCGATGGCCAACTGCTATTAGTTGGAATGCGCATGAAAGATACATCGCCTGTTCTCAGAAGAAAAATTCGCGATGTTCGAGAAGAGTATTCCGATCTTGATTTTAGAATCATGGGAATCTCTAGAGGAATACGGACCATATTGCCTGGCGGAGACGAAAGGCTTTACCCGAACGACCAAGTCTTTGTCCTTTGCAATGCAGATCACTACCAAAAAGTATCTGGTGTTTTCGGACATTTCTCAAGCGGTCTTTTACAGAACGTTATGATCTCCGGCAGCTCGACTGTCGGGGCAGTTGTTGCTCAGAGACTCAGCAAAAACAGAGAGCATTCTGTCAAACTCATTGTGCCAGATCTGGCAGAAGCTGAACGACTTGCCGAGACCTTAGTGAATGTCTTAGTCATCCACGGCGAAGCATCGGACATCGACTTGCTTGCCATGGAAGGTATTGCAGAGATGGACGCCTTCATCGCCGTCTCGGACAATGAAGCCTCAAATCTTGTCACCTGCTTGATGGCCAAACATCTCGGCGTAACCAAAACCGTTGCTCTACTTTCAAACGCAGCTTACATCCCGATATCTCAAAGAATAGGGCTTGATGCCGCCGTTAATTTGAAACTAAGTGTTTCTAAAGAAATTCTCCGGTGCATGAGAGGTAACCATATATCGAGCATCGCCTCCATCCAGGGAATCGACGCGGAGGTTCTAGAAATAAATGCCGGTAGAAGGTCGAAAGTAACGAAGGCTTTTGTTGACAAACTGAAATTGCCGAAAGGCATTTCACTTGGTGCTACCACAACAAACGGAAAAGCAAGGATTATCGATGGGGATTCTATAATCGAGGAAGGAGACGATGTAATCTGCTTTGTGTCCTCAGATGGCATTAAAGCGCTCGAAAAGTGGTTCAACTAATCTCTTGTTTTTAGCTGGCTAGCAGGCTAAAGAGTCGTTCCCAGAACTGAAGAATGCCATGGAAAGAGCGTCACTTATCGGACCCTCTATCGAAATGCACAGTTGGAGTGGTCGACTTTGGAAGGTGTGAACTAGACAGAACTTTTATGTAGACGGCATGCCATCTGAGTCTCGGTAGTCTCCAATAATTAAGATGATGAAGCTGAATTTTCACCTCATCAAGAAGACAAAAGCTGTTAGCTAGAAAGAATTAGTGCGTTTCAACAAGGAAGCCATATTTGGTACGCTGGGAGTCCTGATTCTTTTTCTCGGGATTGCACTCTTAGCTCCACTTGGTGTCTCACTTTACTTTAAGGATGGACAGTGGATAGCCTTTGCTTCAACAATTGCCCTGTGCCTAGGATTTGGCGGCGCTCTGACGCTCCTCTATCGGAATGCTAGGTCTGATCTAAGGATAAGGGAGGGATTTGCCGTCGTTTCTCTGTCTTGGTTTGTTCTTTCACTTTTTGGAGCCTTCCCTTTTGTGTTCGGAGGAACCCTCGACTCTTTCACTGATGCATTCTTCGAAACCATAAGTGGATTTACCACCACCGGTGCAAGTATCCTCGGAGGAACTTCCACGCCTCGCATCGAGGACATGCCAGAAAGTCTACTGTTTTGGAGATCATGGACTCACTGGCTTGGCGGAATGGGCATCATTGTCCTCACCATCGCCATTCTTCCTATGCTTGGGACGGGTGGAATGAAGCTCTTCCAGGCCGAGGTTCCTGGTCCCTCGACTGACAAGTTGACGCCAAGGATTAGAGAGACGGCAAAAAAGCTATGGTATATTTACCTCGGTCTCACACTTGTTGAACTTGCTTTACTTTGGCCAGTTACGGGCGGTTTTGGGGCAGTCAACCACGCCCTAGCAACCATGGCCTCTGGTGGATTTTCGATTCTCGACGGATCGATCGGGCAGTACAATTCAGCCTATGTAGAATGGGTCGTGACTGTTTTCATGCTTTTGGCAGGTATCAACTTTGGCCTTTTCTATCACGCCGTTGTGAGGAATTTCAAGCGAGTTCGATCAGACGAGGAACTGAGACTCTATCTGATAATCGTCCTTGGCGCGAGCGCCCTGCTATTCTTCAGTCTCTATGCTCCTATATCGATCGGTAATCCAGGAGGCGCCGGAGCGACATATTCAAGTTTTCATGATGCCATTCGACATGCGGCGTTTCAAGCAGTGAGCATCATCACAACGACTGGTTTTGGTGGACAAGACTACGAGCTTTGGCCAGTCATGGCCATCGGGGTCGTCTTTCTACTCTTCTTCGTAGGTGGCATGGCCGGCTCTACCGGCGGCGGTGTCAAAATTATCCGACATGTTTTGCTGTATAAAAACACCTATCGTGAAATTAACCATCTGATACATCCCAATGCGATTATTCCCCTTCGATTCAATCGCAAGGTGATCGATAAAGATGTGATGCAAAACATTCTTTCTTTTATCGTGCTCTACATTGCCTTGACAGCAATTGGAGTAATGCTCTTGAGCATCATGGGGGTCGATCTTATGACAGCACTCGGAGCCGCTATTTCCTGTGTCGGAAATATTGGTCCTGGCTTCGGGACCCTTGGTCCCACCGAGAACTACGCACACCTCCCACAGATGGCGAAGTGGATATTGTCTTTCTTAATGTTGGCAGGTCGGCTTGAGATCTTTACTGTGCTCGTTCTCTTTATGCCTGCATACTGGAAAAAATGAGGGGCTGAGGGGCTGAGGGGCTGAGGGGCTGAGGGGCTGAGGAAAAATAAATTGGACGACCGCTAATGCAAGCGAGATTTGTCGATCTAGTCTACAATTCAATTAGACTAGTTCTGAATAAATTGTGGTACAAAAAAAAGCGCTGACCTTCCGAAGAAAGTCAGCGCCTTTATAAATGCAAATTCAGGGGTTAGCGACGAGCGCGTGCCTGATTCACCTTGATATTACGACCACCAAGCTCAGAATCATTTAGGCCATTAATGGCTGCTTCTGCTTCTGCGTCGTTAGTCATTTCCACAAAGCCAAATCCTTTGGATTGACCTGTGTATCTGTCAGAGATGATGTTTGCGCTCGCTACTTCGCCATAGGCTCCGAATGCGTTCGTTAGATCGTCCTCAGACGTTTGGTATGGCAAGTTGCCAACATAGATGTTCATTAATTGTACAGTTACTCAGATTTAATAAAAGAACTCGCCACACAACCAATCCGAAAAATTGGGACGACTATCCTCTCAAGGTGAAACAAGAGATGGACACAAGAAACGTCGCTCTAGGTATTTTACTACCACGAAAAACGAACCGTAAGGTAATCAATATTCATGATACCCCGGCCGTATTTCTTAATTTAAATTGATTTGACAATCCATCTTCGTCATTCCTTCACGAATTCTGCATAATTCCTTGGATATTTGAGCACTTCGGGCTAACGAAAAGCAAGAATTAGCTTACTCTGAAGTTCTTAGGTTGATGAAAAATACTTGATCATATCCATAGCCCAGCATGTCAAAACGAAATGAATAGAGACTTCAGCAACAAAACAGTGATTGTCACGGGGGGCGCAAAAGGAATAGGCCGTGCTATTTCATTGGCCTTCTCAGCTATTGGCGCCGATGTTCTTGCAGCGGATATTGACGACGAGGCAGGGGCTCTGTTGGAAAGAGAGGCTGAAGATTTGACGGGTACGGTCACCTTTCAAAATGCGGATGTGAGCAGTTCATCAGCCTGCCAAAAACTCGTCCATTTTGCGAAAGATCGATTTAACAAGATCGATATACTCTGCAATAACGTCGGCATTCAACCTCCAGCCAGTTACGTGCCCCTTCATGAATTGGCGGAGGAGCTCTGGGATTCGATTCTTGATGTGAATCTCAAAAGTGCATTCCTGATGAGCAAGTACTCGCTTCCTCACATGCTCAATCAAGGAGCTGGGGTTATCATAAATACCGGAAGTGTTCAAGGGATACAAACAGCAAAGGGAGTTGCCGCCTACTCAAGTTCTAAAGGAGGTCTCATCATGCTGACAAAGCAAATGGCGCTCGAATATGCATCAGAAAATATTAGGGTTCTCTGTGTCAATCCTGGGACAATCGAAACACCCATGGTAAAGACAGGAGCTGAGGCTCATGGACTAGTCTTTTCCGATCTGCGCGACGCTCTATCAGAGGCTCATCCTCTAGGCAGAGTTGGTCAACCTGAAGACGTCGCCCGACTCGTTTTATTTTTGACGTCAGACGATGCTTCATTCATGACTGGAGAATCTATCAATATCGATGGAGGAATCATGACTAAAGGAGCCTGGCTATAGCTCATGAGCTCACTTTTTCGCTTTGGTGTTCGGAAAATAGGAGGCGCATGGGGCAGAAGGTCAGATATTCAGATTGTCAGGACTACAGAGGAAAGTGAATATTGATGACTCAAGAGCCAGATCCGAGAACACATATCGTGGTTCGAATTTGGAAAAATCGGACACTCGGTTGATTTGATTTTCGAACCATCGGAGAATCGTAGCTCGAACATCTGATGTTCTGACATTCTGAAAATCTGACCTTCTGCCTCACTCTTCCACAGGCGAAACTCCGGCCAATAGATAAAGAACGGCCATCCTCACAGCGACACCATTCGTAACCTGATTCAAAATCACAGCACGCTCATGATCAACCACCTCGCTTGACAGCTCTACTCCCCTATTAACCGGCCCGGGATGCATGATTCTCAAATCAGGATATTTGTTCAAATGGTCCATCTTGATCCCAAAGCGTGTGTGGTATTCACGAAGACTGGGAAAGAGTCCACCGTTCTGCCTCTCCATTTGAATCCGCAGTGCCATAGCCACGTCGCAAAATTCCAAAGCTTCGTTTAAATCGTGCGATACTGCGACCCCTTCTTCTTCGATCTGCACGGGCATCATAGTCGGAGGACCACACAGCATCACCTCTGCTCCGAGAGCCTTCAGGGCGTAAATATTGGACCGTGCGACTCGGCTGTGTGTGATATCACCGATGATGGCGACTTTTCGTCCCTCAAAATTCGTATCAATGTCAGACAAAGTCAGCATGTCTAACAGGGCCTGAGTCGGATGTTCGTGAGCACCGTCGCCAGCGTTTACGACGGCGGCATCAATGCACTGCGTCAGGAAGTGTGCCGCACCTGGCGACTTGTGTCTAATGACGGCCATGTCAATTTTCATGGCCTCGATATTTCGAGCAGTGTCCTTTAGCGTTTCCCCCTTGCTCACGGATGACCCGGAGCTAGAGAAGTTGATTACATCGGCCGAGAGTCTCTTTTCCGCGAGCTCAAAAGATATTCGAGTTCGTGTTGAGGGCTCGAAAAAGAGATTAACGACGGTGACTCCACGCAATGGAGGGACACGTCTAATTTGCCGATTGATGACATCGCGAAAACTCCTTGCCGTCTCCAAAATCAGCTTGATCTCATCGCCAGAATAGGTAGCCAATCCTAAAAGATGTTTGTGTTTGAGACTGGTGAGAACTGGCATCGAAGCTTCTTCCTTCGAAACTCCATTCTCTGAGCTTTGGGACTCTATGGCTTCCTGATTTAAGCTGTCCATTATGATGTCTTAGCTAGTTTGGAAACCGGCTTTGGCACATTCACCAACCAAACTCCGTCCTCCTCATCAAACTCCTTGAGTCGAACTCGAACTTCTTCACCTGAGGTGGTTGGAACTTTCATCCCTACGATATCTGCTCGAATTGGTAGTTCTCTCAATCCCCGATCTATCAAGGTTAGAAAATGAATTCGTGCGGGCCTTCCCAGATCCATAATCGCATCGATCGCGGCTCTCACAGATCGTCCGGTGTAAAGCACATCGTCGACAAGAACTATACGGCGACCCTGAACATCGAAAGGTACGTCCGTGACTTTGACAACGGGCTGGTGTCGTGTTCTAAAGTCGTCCCTATAGAGTGTCGAATCGAGAACACCGAAGGGAAGAACCTCTCCTGTAATTTTCTGAATCCGATCTCTAAGTCGACGGGCTATAAAAACACCTCGGGTCTGAAGTCCGATGAGACCCAGGCGATTTGCAGAATCGGAATTGGGATCGAGATGCTCGACGATTTGACGCGCCATTCGATCGAAGGTACGATCAAGGTCTGAGGGGCTCATTAAGGCCGCCTTGATTACATCTGCTGAGCTCATAAAATTGAATATACAGCCTTGATTCCAATTTTGTGGCTTGGTCATGTCCTCTCAGCCGAATTTTCTTCCGCCGAATTTTGGCTAGGTCAGTTTTCGAGTGATAGCGAAAGAAAATAAGTGCATCGTGAACTTGACCAAATCACAAGATGGAAAGTATTTTATCCTTCGAAATGCAGTGCACGGTCAGTCCAAATGCCCTGATTGTTTGAAATAGATAGACTTTGTAGTCGAGAGTGAAGCTAGATCCGAACCGGATGAAGCTGTCATCCCTTTCTTTCTCAGATAGAGAACTAGCCACATGAACGACGTGAAGATAATGGGTCGGATCAGATCATATACTTCATTATTGGCCAAATGCGTATAAGCTGCACCTAGCATGATAACTGTCAAGCCATAGACGGCCCAGCGTGCAGTTGAAGGAATGAGCAGTCCCACGGCACCGAGTGCCTCCAGACATCCAATGACTGTGGCAAACCAGGCAGGATAGCCCCAATTCGCGAACATAGGCGTTGCAGCTCCAGTTAACTTCCCTAAGGCTGCTGCCGCAAACCCAAGGGCAATTAGGACGAGCAGAACCCAGGCTAAAATCGATCGCACTTTCGTGATATTATTTCGTCTTTTCATTTTGTTGTAAAAAGGTCTCGTGAGACGGTGAGTAAAATGCTTCAGGCCTAGACATTCAGCCGAGCCTTAGCATTTCGATAGTCAGGGTTTTGACATGAAAAGACCTGTCAGAAATATTATTTATTCGTATCAGAAAGCTATAGATCTGCCTTCCCGAATCTCACAAGGAGGATTATCGTAGAACTTGGCAATCTACCTATCTGGAAAAGCAGTTGTCTAAATCTGAGACTCAAGTGATGGATTGTTTCCGTCTTGGCAAAGCAGTCATTGAACCTTCTCGAAACCGCATCACCTGCGATAGCGAAAGTCATCGCGTGACAAGACGTGATATGGAGGTGCTCATGTGCCTCGTGCGAAGCGGGACGCAGGTCGTCCACAGAGATGAAGTCATAGAAAGCGTCTGGAAAGACATAGTCGTCAATGAGGAAGTGCTTACCCTTTCCATTTCGAGACTACGACGAGTATTTTCGGATAATCCAAAGTCTCCGCAACTCATAGAGACCATTCCGAAAAAGGGATATCGATTGATGCTCCCAAGCCGCTCGTGCGAAGAAGTTCAAGCCAAAGTCGTGCAATC
Source organism: Rhodothermales bacterium (assembly GCA_965250215.1). Classification (GTDB taxonomy): domain Bacteria; phylum Bacteroidota; class Rhodothermia; order Rhodothermales; family DATKEJ01; genus CBDFNN01. Next base: position 3,882,626 of record CBDFNN010000004.1, read on the forward strand.
TGATTCAAGAAGGTCAAAAATGGGCATCGGAATATTGGTCGCCCTGCTTCTTATTTTTGCTTCCCTTTATGTCCTTGTTAGGATAGAATATCAGAGAGTCACCGAATCAGCGGAGCAAACCATCCAAACTACTGGCAGCTCCCAGCCGCTCAGTCCTTAACGTCCTTCGCTGACCGACCATCCTCCATCGACATAGAGAACTTGACCCGTCGTAAAGTGCGAACCGTCGCTCATGAAATAGCACGCCGCTGCATCTAAATCGCTCGGGACTCCGTGTCGTCCTCCGTCCAAGGCTTGCTTGGCCCGAACGAAGTTCAAAATGGTCTCATCTGTCAGAGCACGTCGGGCCATCGGCGTCTCTACTAATGCGGGAGCCAAGACGTTGAGTCGAATATCTTCTTTCACGTAATAGGCCGCCGTTGACTTGGTAAAACCAATTATCGCCGATTTTGTGGCTGCGTAAGCGTGACTCGCGAAATATTCAGGAGAGGGATAGGCACCCAATACAGATCCCATGTTGAGCACGGTGCCTCCTTTTCCTTGCTTCAGAAATTGCTGGACAGCTGCTCTATTGGAATAGAATAAGGAGCTGAGATTTAGTTGCAAGGTATAGTCCCAGCCGGCATCGCTAATTTCGTGAAGAGGCCCATCGCCTTTTCGCCGCCCGCTTCCTCCTGCCACATGATAGAGACCGTCAAGTTTGCCGAACTTTTCTTCAGCAAGAGTAATCGCTGAGACCGAAGTCAAGGGATCAGTTGCATCTCCGACCAGGGTCTCGACGGAACCTCGGATTTCCACCGAAGCATCGGCCAAAGAATCTGGATTTCGACCCACTATCACGAGAGATGCTCCCTCTTTAGAAAATGCCAAAGCTGCGGATAAGCCTAAACCGGTAGACCCTCCTACAATTACGATTGATTTTCCTTGGAGTAGCATTTTGACAGTTTAGTAAAGTGAGATAGCAACATCTAAGACCGAGTTTAGCAATTAGTATTCGATGACTTCGCTTTCTTTATATCCAATTCTGTGAGCCACCGCATATAATTTTTGACCTGTCTCGATTCGAAAAGGTCGCGTATAGACTTCCCACAAGGGTCCGATCTTTTGATCAGACTCAACAATTTGATAGCCAATATTGGCTCCTTCCGTTGCCGAACTCAAGCTCAGTAGGTTGTCCTGTTCATTTAGGACAGGTTCTGCGGTGTTGGGTTGAACCATTCCTGGCCAAATAGTCTCAATAAAATCAGCCTCTGGAAGTAAGCCGCGATCTGCGATATCTGCCATCCATTCGTCCATCTCATCGCTCAATTCTTTCAGCTTCTCTGCATAGTCTGGATCTTTGGCTAGGTTTTTCAACTCGTGAGGATCGGATTCGATATCAAAGAGCTCATGCGTGTCTTTTTTCTCCCTAAACCACTGAGCTTGATACTCGTTTAGTTCTCCGGCATCACGCATGCGAAGCAACTCTTGCATGATGGCCATTTGCTCTCGATAGGCAACTGGTAAATAGTATGGTTTCTCCGGCTGGAAATTCCTGAGATACTTGAATTGATTATCACGCACGGCTCGAATCATGTCGTATTTACCGTCAAAACGATCGGCCGCTCCGTGCACAAAATCTCGTTTCTTCTTGTTGGCATAGGATCCAAGAAATGCGCGGCCATCAACATATTCAGGCGGCTCTATCCCCGCCAGAGAAAGAATCGTAGGCTTGAAATCGATAAAGCTGACAAGCTCATCCTCGACTTCTCCAGCTCGCCACTTGTCAGGAAAACGGACGATCAAAGGCAGACGCATTCCGGAATCATAGAGCAAACGCTTTTGCCGAGGCAATGGACCTCCGTGATCGCTATACCAAAAAATGATCGTGTTGTCCAAGAGGCCATCCTCTTCCAGTAGATCCAAAATCTCACCGACTTGGTGATCCATCTGCACGATATTTGAATAGACCTGCCTCACATCTTGCTGCCCGATTTCGTTATCGGGTAGATAGGGTGGAACGGGGACATCCAAATCCTTTGCCACCCAAAGGGAATCTCCTGCTTTCCCCCAGACTTGGGACTCATGTGTGACTCCAAGATTGAAAATCGAAAAGAATGGTTGACCTTCAGCTCGATTTCGCCAATGTGCCGTTTTGCTACTTTCGTCCCAAGCCGTTACAGGCTTTTTGAACTGATAGTCTTCCTTCGCATTATTGCTGGTGTAGTAGCCGGCTTCTCTAAAATACTGGCTATGCATTTTCACCTCTGGCGGCGGTACGGCTTCGTATGGCACGAGACCTTTTGGGAAATATTTGTGCCCCCCTGTCCGCATGTGATGCGCCCCGATGTGATTCTGATACATGCCCGTCGCTATGGCTGCGCGACTAGGAGCGCAAACTCCCGATGGCGAGAAAGCGTGGGTGTATCGAATCCCTTCTGCAGCAAGCCTAGAAATATTTGGAGTCACGACGGTTGAGTCGCCGAATGACGGGATAATGGGACTAAGATCTTCAGCAACGATCCAAAGGATGTTTGGTCGTTCTGGGATATCTGGACCAGAATCCGAAATATCGACCTCCTTTGCGCAAGACGAAAGAGAAAAAACTAGAAGTGACAGAAATAATAAGCGACTCATTAAGCATTGGATTTTCCGAATTACCGATGATCCGACGATCCGATTTTCTGATAGTCCGAAATTCAGGTTCAGTGAGGCCGAGGACTAACATGTATCGAGCATCGAAATATACTAGAACATAAATCTAGGAAATTTAGACATTCCAAAAAGGAGCCTCACGTCGAATACAAGGATCTTTCCATTGAAATCTGGGCCATCAAATAACATCAAAATATTGGGTGATACAAAAATCCGTCATTCTGATTTTCTATGCATCCGATTATCTGAAGTTCGGACAATCGGAAAATCGATACTTCGGATCCAGTCGGCCTTTACTCGGTTCTCAGTTCCATGGCCGATACTCTCGAAAAGAATTACCTCGATCCGACTCTCGTCTCCAAGCTCAAAAACATGGAGATGCGAGCCCGACTTATAGTCGAGGGCTTCATAACAGGCCTGCACAAAAGTCCCTTTCATGGCTTCTCCGTTGAATTCGCCGAGCATCGACCCTACAATCACGGAGATGATATCAAGCATATCGACTGGAAGGTATTTGGCCGCTCGGATAGATTATACCTCAAGCAATACGAGGAGGAGACCAATCTCAGAAACTATGTCGTCCTAGACACATCGGCTTCAATGCGCTATAAGGGCACAGGGGATATTTCGAAACTTGAATACGGATCCTATCTCGCCGCCGCTCTTCATTACTTGATGATCAAGCAAAGAGACGCGACGGGTCTGATAACTTTCGATCAACAACTTCGAGAATTACTTCGGCCAAAAAGCACCAATTCTTTTCTCAGACAATTGCTTGTAAAACTGGAGCAGGTCAATGCCTCCGTGCCCGAAGAGGAAAGTCGGACTAGTGCGGCAACGGCCTTGCATCGCATCGCGGAGAGGGTCACAAGAAGATCACTCATCATTTTGATTACCGATCTTTTTGAAAACATCGACGGCCACGATGACCTAATCAAAGCCCTAAAGCACCTTCGCCATCGAAAACACGAAGTTCTAGTTTTTCACGTTTTAAATTCCGAAACAGAGCGTGCCTTCAAATTTCCCGATGTGCCGATGCTCTTTAAAGATGTCGAAACTGGTGAAGAGATTTCGGTCCACCCTTCTCAAATGAGGGAAGACTACACCGAGGCCGTAAAGCATTTCAGCGAAAGACTGCGGAAAAATTGCCTTCAGTTCAATATCGATTTTGAAGAAGTCGATACCGGAACGCCCTTTGATCGAGCCCTTTTGGCCTATCTCAATAAACGAAAAATGCTTCTCTAAGCATTCCTGCTATGTTGGATCAATTCAAAGCAAAGTCCGAGCAATATTTCAACGAGACTGTTGATCTCAGACGAACTATTCATGCGAATCCGGAGCTCGCCTTTGACGAGTACGAAACGGCAGCTTTAGTCAAGCAAAAACTGGAGCCTCTTGGTATCCATTTGGAAACGGAAGTCGCAAAGACTGGAATCGTAGCAACTATTAAGGGAGGAAAGCCCGGACCCGACCTAGCACTCCGCGCAGATATGGATGCCTTGCCAATCCATGAGCTGAACGATCTTGACTATAAGTCGAATATCGATGGAAAGATGCACGCCTGTGGTCACGATGCTCACACCTCTTCTCTCCTAACTACAGCCAAAATCATCAACGAGTTCAAGGCCGATTGGCCCGGAACCGTCAGAATGCTCTTTCAACCGTCTGAGGAAAAACTGCCAGGTGGAGCCAAGATTATGATCGAGGAAGGTGCCTTGAAAGATAATGCTGTATCCAAGGCTCCTAGCTCAATTTTTGGTCAACATGTGACACCGGTGCTGGATTCTGGAACGATCGGAGTTAGGGCGGGGAAATACATGGCCTCGGCCGATGAAATCTACATCACCGTCACCGGCGAGGGAGGACATGCGGCTGCGCCTAATATGCTCAAAGCGGACGCGGTCTATGTCAGCGCTCAGATTATTGTAAGCCTTCAATCCATCATTAGTAGAGCCTGCCCTCCTGGAGTCCCAAGTGTTCTGACAATTGGCAAGGTGATCGCGGATGGTGCGACCAATGTGATTCCTCACACTGTTGATATGCAGGGGACTTTGCGATCGCTCAACGAGGAATGGCGATTCAAAGCCTTCGATCTAATCAAGAAAGTGGTAACCGAGACAGCCCAAGCCCTTGGCGCTGAAGCTGAAATAGAAGTAAGACAGGGATATCCTTTTCTTCACAACGATGAGAAGCTAGCCGCCTTCGTACGTGACGCTTCGGTCGATTACGTTGGTGAGCATAATACCTTCGATCTAGACATTTGGATGGCTGGTGAAGACTTTGCCTTCTACACACATGAGATGCCTGGCTGCTTCTATCGACTCGGAACTGGAAATGACGCGAAAGACACGCGATACGGTGTTCACCACCCTCGATTCAATATCGATGAAGATTGCTTGCGGATTAGCCCGGGCTTTATGAGCTACTTGACTTGGAAACTTGGAAGTAGAGAAGTCTAAAAGTACGCAGAAGTTTAGAAAATCGATTGTCGTCACTCGTTCATCTTCCTGGATTAACTGTCCGAGAAAAGATCGACGAAAAACCCGTCCTTTTCTCCTCTACTCTACAGTTACCGTTATCTCATCTCGATATCCATCTCCTTCTAAGCCTCGATGTGCGCCATCGCCGAGTTGGAGTCTGATCGTGTGAGTCCCAGTAGGAAGTGTTAGTTCGGCTTCTGTAGCAGCCGTTCCAAAATGTCTGTGAGTCTCGTCTGAAGGAATGGCTTGTCCCGCATCGATGAAGGGAGTATTGATGAGAACATGGAAATGCCCCGTGCCCTCCTCCATAATTCCAGCAGTGACAATTTTTACACCTTCAAAACCCATCACGAAATTACTTGTCGCCGCGATAGTGTCGCCATTGGTGGGTGCTGAAAAGTACACCCTCGCTGAAGTCATGGCCTCTTCGACCTCCGCCACATAATCCGTGGCCTCTTCAACAACATCATCTTCAAGCGAAGAAGATTCTTTTTCGCAGGCAGAAGTTGTAAAAACGAGTAGTAGTAGAAAGGCTAAACTGGAAGAGATTTTCATGCTAGTAGGATAGTGAGATAGGTTCGATGCAAGCTACGGAAAACAGAAGATGATAACCGATATCTGTTTCTAGACTTTGCCCGAAAGGATAACCTCATGATGAGCAAGAACTCAACTCCTCACTTGTCACTTTTCACTTCTCTTAATGCCGCGTTAAGTCCTCCTTCGAGATTATAGACTTCAATCCAACCTTGGTCGACCAATATTTTGACCGCCGATTCAGATCTCCGACCGGTGGCACAGTGAACTACTAGTTTTCCGTCCCTCGGAATCTCTGATAAACGTTGCTTGATTTGGCCAAGTGGGACGTGCTGACCTGCCAAACTGACCTTTTCAACTTCATGAATCTCACGAACATCAAGAAGATGATGTTCTCCAAATTTACGCCACTCCTCAATGCTCAAACGATTCAGTGGTGATGCGCAGTATTCAGGCACCTCTTCCAGATTGACTATGGAAGGAGAATCCCCACAAACTGGACAAGCCGGATCTCTTTCCAATGATATGATCCGTTGGGACATCGTTTTCGTATCTACCAATACTAACTGGTTAAGCATCGGCGTACCGATTCCTGTCACCATCTTGATCAACTCAAGAGCCTGCATCGTGCCGAGCAAACCAGGAAGTACTCCGAGGACTCCAGCCTCTGCACATGAGGGTACAAGTTCGGGAGGAGGTGGCTCGGGAAAAACACATCGATAACAGGCATGATTCTTTTTGCCAAAAACAGAGAGCTGACCGTCAAATCGATAGATCGCTGCGTGAACATTGATCTTGCCCATCATGACACAAGCGTCATTGATGAGATAGCGAGTTGAAAAGTTATCGGTTCCGTCAAGGACGTAGTCGTAATCCTTTAAGATGTACGAAACGTTGGAGACAGATAGACGCGAATTAAAAGTCTCAATTTCAATATGCGGGTTGATACGCCCTAATTTTTCCGCCGCGACTTCCGCTTTCGATTTTCCTAGGTCATCTTCAGTGAACAGAATTTGCCGGTGCAAATTACTGATATCGACTGTATCGAAGTCCACCAGTCCAATTCGACCAATCCCCGCACTGGCAAGATAGAGGGCGGAAGGAGACCCAAGTCCACCGCAACCTACAATCAGCACGGAGGCATCACGAAGCGCCTCCTGGCCGGCAAGACCAAATTCAGGTAGGGTTATCTGTCGATCATATCGATCGAGCTCTGACTTAGTAAACTCCATTTGCAATTCATCTCGCTAGTCTAGCGAAGAAGGGTCATCTTCTTTGTTACCGTTCTTCCGCCTGCACTCAGCTCATATAGATAAAGTCCACTGGCCCAATAACTAGCGTCTACACCAATGTTGTGCTCACCAGCGACTAGGAACTCATCGTAGAGAACGTCAATCAATCGACCAGTGATATCATACACAGCCAATTTTGCAGGACCAGGCTCAACCGTTTTGAAAGTGATGCTCGTAGTAGGATTGAAAGGATTGGGGTAGTTTTGGCCAAGACTGATTTGCGTCGGTGTCTCTAAATCTTCATTGGAGACAATGGCACGATCGAATACAAAGCTAGCTCGAATAGGAAAAACAGAATTCGTGTAGGCGATTTCACCATTACCTCCCGTCAAAGTAATGTCCTGAAGATTACTCCATCCAGTGGCTGCGTTCTCGTTGGATAGATAGGAAACGTTGTCACCAATTCTCTCTGCAGTCCCCGTGACCAGCCAATTTTCGTCGTTTCCGGATTCGCCCATTCCGATGTAAATTTTGACCGGAAGCGGGTAACCGATATTGTCGACGTAAGCCTCCATCGGGACATCAATAAAATCGAGCGTGCGGCTCGTCACTGGTGAGAATGGCCTGGTGTCTGTCATGTCAATAGAAAAGAGCTCTGTTCCTGGTTTGCCTGCGTTGTCATCACGAACGAAGATCTTAAAGTCTCTCGGAGCCGTTTCTGGGAGCGGAGAATTATTGAATTGGCTGATAAATAGCGGCGAGACAATCACGCGAGACAGTGCATACCGGTTGGGAACCTGAAATTCATTTGATATCTCTCCGTCGATCCGATCGCTAACACCAACGCCGATAGCAAACCACTTGCCTTCTTCAGCCGTCCCGCTTTCGTAACTGACATTCGCAAAGCGTCTTTCTGAGCTTGTCCAGTTCGCCGAATATGTAATAGTCATGCTCGTATCATCCGGATTGGTATGAGAGCATATCAATATTATTTTATCAAATGATCCTGAGACTGAAAATGTATCCACCCCAGGTCTAAATCGACGAATCTCAACTGTTCCGTCTCCAGAATAGAGTGCAACGCTAGGTCGAATTTGATCTCTAATCAGTTCGGAGTTAGAGGCAGTATCCAGGTTGATATTGAGATCGGCGACCGAATTGAATTGTACATACTCGACACCTCCCGGCTGAAGCGTGACCGTTCTTTCGGACAGAGCAGAGGATTGACCTCCTTGAACCACCTTAGCTGGAGGCAAAGAGACAGAAACCTGTTGCATCCTTTGTTCTACTTCATAGCCGTAGTCAGGACCCGCTGATTGGTCATTAACGATATTAGCGATGTGGAAGCCTTCTGCGATATCCTTGAAATCGAAGGGTGAGCCGAAGGGCAAAGAATCTTTCATCCCAATAGATCCAGTCCCTCGATTTCTGGTAACTGATCCAGTTGTTTGCATCCCAGCTTTTTGTGCAAAATAGGTTGTAAATAATGAAGCCCGTGCATAGTCAACGAGAACATCAGCTCCACTGCTCCATCGGAACATCGGGACGTTGAAAGTTGGTGAGTTACCATTCTCCAAGTAGGCCGCCCTCCTTGCCGGGTAGCCATTCACTGTTTGTGCCCACTCCGAGAGTCCCTCATTTACAAACTGGGTCTCCCCAAGATCATAGTTATAGTGAATCAGATGCTGGTACTCATGGGAAGAAGTTGAGCCCATGGCATCTTCGCCACTCCTGCTGAAACCTTGCACATCTAAATAGAGAACATCCCGCTGATTGCCGCTGCCAGCTGGTGCGTTTGGATTGATATCGGTCGAAATGACAAATCCAAGAATCGTTATACCAGAGTTATTGCCTCCGTCGACGATGTCATATACCAAAACGTCTACTTTCCCGTCTCCGTCATAGTTGGGTGGATCTCCAAATACATCATTGTCATTGTCGATCACTCCTTTGTTAGGATCAACTGATCCCGCTGGCGATGAGGAACCCAGTTGATCAGCCAATACATCTATTTCGGCGTCCGTTACGGCGTTGCTGTTTAGCTCACTCACCTCAACCCAAAGTTTGAAAGATGTCCCCTCTGCTTTTAACTCAAATTCTTCTGTACCCCAACTCGGATTGTTGTCCAGAAGGTTATTGTAAACATTGAAAGCCACGACAGAGCCAAGTGGCTGAGATGCGAATACTTGGGTGCGATCTTTTGGAAGCGTTCCTTTTTTTTTCGCCTCATGAAATGCCTCCAGTGCCAATTTATGTTCTTCCTTTTGCATAAGAAAAAGAGTCGCATCGAATCTTTCTGTCAGGACCGAAGCTTCCGCGTTTGCTTCCGAATTTTCCGAAATGTTGTATACCTGTGCATTCAGGTTCGTGCTTACTAGGGCCACGATCAAAAGAATTGAGCTAACTAAAAATGATCTCATAAATGTGTTGTATTTCGACGACTGATAGGGCTAGTTAGTATACGTAATTGCCGCGATCTGAGATTGATACGCAACAATTAATGTCCCTATTTTTCGTTACCATTGCTAGATACATGCCCCTAAAATGTAATGTATTAGATTCTTCTAGCTATGAAAAAGTTACTCCGATTTGCTTTCCTTCTTCTTGTACTAGACCTAGCGGCTTGTAGCTCTATTCCAAAAAGCAATGCAGACGAAATTCTCGTTGAAGGAAAAGTTGAAGTTATTGGTTCGATGATCGAAAAGGCATATATGCTCCGGACCTCCGATCGCAATCACTATCTGCTGAATATGTCCACCGAAATGGCCGAGGCCGTCAACAATGAATTTCCGAAACCTGTCATCATCAAGGGCGAGCTATACCTGGGAGAACATGTAGGTCGAAAGCAAGCGTGTATTAGGGTTAGTGAGTGGCGACTGGCGCAATAGCGTGTTCCGTTCTTCGTGTTCCGTTCTCCGTGTTCTCGGTATTGAGGAGTTTTTAGTTCTTTCGTTTAAGTCCCGAGAGTGGGATGAGGCCAGCAGGGATGAGTGAAAGAGCAAAAAGAAGAACCAGACCGATCTCAAAATACCAGACTTGGAGAGTTGGGACTGAAATCCAAGTAGCCAGAACAGCCAAAGCCAGGACCCACGCCAAGCCTACCTTCCCCCAAGCATATCCAACAGGATAGATCTTTCGCGAGTAGACCCAGAGCATCAGAGCCATAACAAAATAGGCCGCTGCGACCGATGCCACCGCTGCCATCATTCCAAACTGAGGAATGTAGAAGTAGTTGATCAAGACCGCCACGATACCTCCGGCTACTGTGCAGTACATGAAGAAGCGAGTTTTCTTCTTGATATAGAAGCCCGCCGTGAAATTGTAGTACCAACCCTGAAAGAGATAGGCGATTAATGCCAAGGGTACGACCGAAAGTCCGATCCAGTAACTTTCTGGTAACAGCGTTCTTCCCCCGGGTAAAGGTAACTGGACCAACTCTCTCGCGAGAAAGGAAACAGCAAGAAAAACGATCAAGCCGACGGCATTGAACACGGTGAAAACGCTTGAAAACAAATCGTGAGCGTCCTCGTCCTGAGCGTGCTGCAGAAAGAATGGTTGCCACGCAAATCTGAACATCTGCGTGATCAACATCATTATCACGGCTATCTTAAATACACCACCGAAGATCCCAGTTACATATTGACCGAATACACCCGGTCCAATCCGGCTTGCCTTTTCTTGAAGATGGGACACATCAATTTGATCACCATAAAGCCGTATCACATCGGCGGCCTCCATTTGACCAAGGAAATAAACATTCGCCTTGTCGGAAATAGAATAGGCTACGCCGGCGAGAAGAATGGGAAATCCAAATTTGAGCATCGATTTCCAAATGGCCGAATTGAAGGAAAGCCCGATATTCTTCAGATAAACAGGTAGCAAAAGAAGCAGTACAGCAGAGCTAGAAATCACGTTGGAGATCAGTATGCCTTCCACTCCTCTTTTCTGCACGAGAACCAGCCACACATTCAATCCGACATTGATCAGAATCCCCGCTATTCTGACGAATGCAAAGTACCAGGGTCGATTTGAAAGTCTAAGCTCTGCAAAAGGGATGATTGCCAAGCTGTCCAAGGCAAGAATGATCACCATGTAATTGAAAACGAAAAGCCATTGCTCCTGGAGACCTAAAAAAATTGCAAAACCGGCTCTCGAGAAATATATGAAGGCTCCTATGAGCAGTGAGCTCAAAAGGAGAGACAGGCTTGAGGTCGAGAAGGCGGCTCTTTGATCTTTTCGGTGATCTCCAGAAGCAAACCTCAAATAGGCCGACTCCATTCCATGTGTATAAATAATGTTCAGGAAGACGAAGGCCGCGTAGACTAATACGAATACACCGTACTCATCCTCGGCCAAGACATTTGTATACAGAGGAACGAGAAGAAACCCTATCAATCTACCGATCACGGAAGAAAGGCCGTATACGGCCGTTTCGGAAGCTAGCTTTTTAAGTCGACCTTGGGTGGCCATAGGCTCGGATTAAGATTCCGAGGAAGTGAAATACTCGACAGCCAGACCATATCCATTCATTCCGAGTCCAACAATTTGCCCTATACAGACAGGAGCGAGAAGCGATGTATGCCGAAAACTTTCGCGCGCATGAACATTGGATATATGTACCTCTAGAACCGGTATATCAATCCCAGCAATAGCATCTCGAATTGCGACGGAGGTATGTGTGAATCCTCCTGGATTGAAAACGACGCCTGACATTTCGTGATTGCGGGCCTGATGCAATTTATCGATCAGCTCTCCTTCATGGTTGCTTTGGAAAAATTCCAAGCTGTGCTCCGAAAATTTAGCTATTAGGTCTTGCTCAAGATCGGTTAGGGAAAAGGATCCATAAACCGCTGGCTCTCTCTCACCGAGGAGATTCAAGTTTGGTCCGTTGAGTACAAGGATTTTCATGCGGTGTGAATCGACTTAGGGCGATTTGGTTGCAATACAGATGATCAGATAATCCGATGGTCAGAATATCCGATTTTCTGATTATCCGATAATCTGAGTGTCATCCTTCGGGGAATGTCTTTGTAATCACGCCTCGCAGCCCTTTTGGGCGCAAAGCTCTCTGAGAACGACATCTAAAAATCTAAAGACAGACCGTCATAGGCGAAGAATACATCTTCAGGCAAATCAACCTCATCTCTTGCATGAAGGATCGAATGCGTCATGTGAATGAAATAAGTCTTCTTCGCTCCCACCTTTCTGGCAATTTCAATCGATTCGGGAATGGTATTGTGCGTCGGGTGTGTCTTGTAGTGAAGTGCTCCAATAACCAAAGTTTCGACTCCCTGCATCATGGCCAAGGTGCTATCTGGTATGTGACTGACGTCGGTCACATAGGCGAGTTTACCAATGCGATATCCAAAAATCGGAAGCGATCCATGATTGATTGGGAGCGGTTGAACGGCTAGTCTTGATTCCTTTGATATCCAGACAGGGTCCTCAAGATTCCATTCTTCTTGATCTCGCCCACTAAGCCTTGGACAAATTTCGAATTGATCTTCTACTTCGATTAAGTCCAGATCTGGTGTTCCGCGATAACGCTCTACAAAAATGAAGTGATTCACTCTCCGGATCTCCGCAGCTACAGAGGGACTTGCATAGCAGGGAAGTGGAGTCGAGTTGCGAAAAAGAAAGGAACGCAGATCGCAGAGTCCAGCAACGTGATCAAAGTGTGCATGGGTATAGAGAACAGCGTCCAGATTCGAAATCCTATTTCTCAGAACCTGCTCCCTAAAATCAGGTCCCGTGTCTATAACAAGTGATAATCCGTCAACTTCTATCCAGCAAGAACACCTGAGTCGGCTGTCCCTAGGATCAGACGAGCTGCATGTTTCACAGCTGCAGTTCGGAATTGGGACACCCGTGGATGTGCCGGTGCCCAAAAAAGTGAACCTATTATTAGGAGTCGGCAACACTTTCGCCTAAATCAATAGAAGATGTATCGGTCTTGGAAGCCCACAAATCATCGAGAACATTACGCAAAGTTGGCTTCATGAAGACATTTCCAAAATCTACCGTGCGTAAACATTCTGCGAGAACTTTTAGCTGAACATCTACAGAATGCCGTTTATTCAGGAGAATGAGTTCTTCCTCATTCTTGATGCAAAAGCCACCGCGAAAGTCGCCTTTTTCCTTTCTGACTTTGAATCCAACCTGATCAGCGATCAGAATTAGCTCCTCTAGTTGTTTCTCGACTTTCATACTAGAAATTTACTCCAATCCGAAAGGTATGCATCGAGCTTGTGTAGTCAAAGACCTCATCGTCTACTTGTTCGATAAACTCATCTGAGTTAATTCTCCAGTCTTGACCGGTAAAGGCATACCCAAAACTCAATCCGTAATTGCGAAAAACCTCCTTGAGGTGGCCATCGATCGTCGCATAAAAGGTTCGAACGCTTCCGGCTAGTCCTTGAACAGATCTCGATGCAAAGCCTATGCTTGGCAGAGCCTGGCCAGTGACTTCAAAGCTAGAACCCAATTCGCCACTAAAGCCGAGTCCAGCTCCGAGAGCAATTGCCGTGAAGTTGAATTCATTTCCTGTGGCGTTGCCTCGAAAATTCTCGCCGACCACTCTGTAGCCGCTATAGAGTCCAATCGGTAAGAAAAGAATATTCTCATCTCTCCGAGCCAATCCAAAACTCCCGTTCAAAACCAGGTCCGCAGCTACATAATTAAGCTTTGTTTGCTCAACGCTGACCTGACTTTGACTAGAAAATTCTGGTGTGGATAATGTCCCCTCTCCCTGTTTCCCGTACAAAATTGTGAAGTCAAAACCGCTTCGAGCAAATCTGAGGCCATATGCTGGGCTGTCAAAATCGTATCGATCCGCCTGAGGTGTGTCTCCGTTGTAATTGAAACTAACTGGTGAATAGACGAATGTAACGGCCTGAACAGCTCGGGGTCTATCTGGACCATAGCTAAACATCTGTGCCGACGCTTCTACCGGCAAAACCAAAAGGAAAAGCCCAAGCCATAACCAGCGCTGAAAATTTCTAGTAGAGTTTTTTCGCATGCACGAACTTACTCATTTGCGAGAATAATGTTGAGGTAGAATAATTGGTATGATTCTTCGAAAGGTGAATGGCCTCTTTTCAAACAATTTAGATCCACCCAACGACCACTCACACTCTCGATCGCAATATGCGAAATGGAATAAGTGCTTCAAACAGCACATTCACGATTCAAGAGCATATCAACAGCAGTGATTCCACAGTAAAAGGGAGTTGACTGAAAAGGCTATCGATTACAATCGTTAAGCTCCCCACTCTCGAAAAAATTAGTTAGGGTCACCACAATATTTATAGGCTGACCAAAATGGTTTAGACAACGGCACCCTTAGAATCCGTCAAGCGATACTCCATTGGATCTAACTTTTCATCCGTTTTGACATCTATCTCCACTTTTAATCTCTTTCTCATTTTCTTTACTGGAGCCTTGAAAAAGCCTGTTGTGAGATATGAGCTAAGGAGGGGGTGCGTCGTAATTAGAAAAGAGTTGGCGACTTTCTTATCTCGTGCCTGCGAAATCCGGTTTTCCAAGAATGCCAAGACTTCTTCTAAAGACTTAGATTTTCGCGGAGTCTCCTGTCGTTGCCCGCCCTTTTGAGGTCCTCGGTTGTTTCTTCCTCGACCTCTATTATTTCGAGCATCTCCATTTTCGTTTTTCGTTGCCTCGACCGTCGACTCATCTGTCGTAATACTCGGACGAAGTCGCTGGCGAGTTACTTGTACGATTCCAAAATCACTCATCGGAAGAACCTTTGAAACGGCTCTACTCTTACGGAGCTCGCGCCTCATTTCATCGCAAACCTTTCGTCTATTCTTGTCCTCACGCAGATCAATAAAGTCGATCGCGATAATACCTCCCAAGTCTCTCAATCGAAGCTGTCTTGCAATAATCTTCGCTGCCTCAATATTGACTTTGAGTGAGTTTTCCTCCTGGCTCTTTCCTTGCCCCTTTCCAGCTCTTCCTGAGTTCACGTCGACGACGTGCATCGCCTCAGTGTGCTCAATAAAAATGTATCCCCCAGACGGGAGGTTCACTCTGCCAGAAAAAGCTTTTTGAATAGCTGAACTGACACCAACGGCCTCAAAGATCTGCTTTTTTCCTCGATGCTCCTTAATAGACTCATCCATCGATGGTGCCACGGCCCGAACATAGTTTTTTATGCTCTTAAATAACTTAGGGTCGTCAACAAGTATCCGATCGTAGTCATCTGTAAAGAGATCTCTAATCACAGAGGAAACCATGCTCACGTCTCTATGGAGAGCCGCGGGTGGTTTGATTTCCCCATCGATCTTGCCTTTGATACTATCCCACTTCTGCTTTAGCAATTTCAAATCGGTGTCAAGGGCTCTCGTGTCTTTCCCTTGGGCAACAGTTCGAATGATAAGTCCAAAGCCCTCCGGCACAATTCCACGACCTAGCAAACGAAGTCTCTTTCGCTCTCGGAAAGACCAAATCCTCTTGGAAACGGCGACGTAATTCGCGTAAGGCACCAATACAAGAAATCTTCCCGCCAGGGTTACATTTGTAGTAATTCGACTTCCCTTGGAGGCCATCGGTTCTTTTATGATTTGAACCAAAATCTTTTGAGAGTTCTTAAGGAAGTGCGCTGGATGATCGGCTTTGGGAAACTTTGCACCGATCTTCGCAAGGACATCCTCTCCTTCCAACTCGTCCATTTCAACATCTCCAGAATCACCACTGTCATCATTTTGTGATTCACCTGAATCGGCATCTTTGTCGAGACCTTCGATACCTAGATCTTCTAGCGTCGGCAGTGACTCTTTGTTGTTCGACACCTCGACGGTGGCATTCGTGTCAACTCTTAGTCTTCTTTTCCGACGAGGAGGTGTTTCGAATTTTGATATCTGAACGCGCTCATCTAATAGATCGAGGAGATAGGGGAGATTGTCATCGATGTCAGAAAAGTGAAGAAAAGCGTCCTGCTTTTGTCCGATGTCAACAAATGCCGCTTGAATACTTGGCATTATGTTTCTGACTCTACCTAAATGAATGTCACCTAACGTCCTAGTGTTGTTGGGATTCTCGATATAGAGCTCAACCAACTCTCCGTTTTCCAGGAGCGCAATGCGGGCCTCTTTTGGGCCAGCATTAATAATAATTTCCTTACGCATCTACCTTGATAGATCTTGATCTAAGTAGAAGCACGAAGGACGCTTTCTTATTGCCTAATTGTATTCCAACTACACAGCCTAGAAATCTGTAGGATTTTTGGAGATCAACATTCTACACAACATTTGAATTTCAAAAACCTCAAAAACTATACGCGTACCCTTCGGGCTCTAACTCTATACCTGACCGTTCTATTTTGGTCTAGGTAATTCTGATCATATTAATAAAAGTGGATTCTTCTGGCTCCTCCTGATGCTCCTTTTAACAAGTCATCGCTATTCAAGATGGAGACCGAACCCGAGGAGAGCAATTTCTCTCCCGATTGAATGGGACGTTTTCAGTCCAAATATTCTGTGTCAGGCACAATTGCTGAACACCACAAAGGTGTTGATCTTTATACCAACACTTTGTTTCAAAGACCTTAAGTTAGACAACTGAGTGAACTACTTCAAGTAGAAGAAAATAGTCTGTTCTGAGTTGCGAGTTTCGTGCTACGAGAGCTTTCGAGTCTAGAATTTAGCAATAAGACCAAGTGGATCTTGGAGGCAAGGGGACAAGCGAACTCGAGACTCGAAACTCGAAACTCAAGACTTCTTATTGCGTCCCAGCAAGTAGTATTTTTACCATTCACAATCGACCAAAAAAGACCATAATGGCAGGCACATCACGAGGGCTCGAAGGCGTCATTGCGCTAGATTCCAAAATCTCAGCGATAGACGGAGAAGAAGGAGTTCTGATCTACCGAGGATACAATATTTTCGATTTTGCGGAGAAGGCTGATTTCGAAGAAATAGCCTTCCTACTGTGGAATGGTCGATTGCCTAATCAGTCGGAATTAGATGAGCTTCAGAAGGAAATGAAGCGTCAGCGGGAGTTACCGAAAGCTGTAATCAGCCTTCTCAAGGACACTCCGAAAGATGCGAATGGGATGGCCGTGCTTAGAACAGCCGTTTCTGCTCTTTCCTTTTTCGATGATCATACCGAAGACAACTCGCGCGAATCCAATTACAACAATGCCATACGGCTAACGGCGCGTATCCCAACCATTTTAGCCGCGTTCGCTAGAATTAGACGGGGTCTTGAACCTGTTGCTCCTCTTCGAGAGAAGTCAACAGCCTTTAACTTCCTCTACATGCTCAATAATGAAGAGCCGGGAGAAAAGGCAGAGGCGACTATGGACACGGCCCTGATCCTTCATGCGGATCATGGTCTCAACGCTTCGACATTCACAGGCCGAGTGATCGGATCGACACTTTCCGACATGTATTCTGCCGTGACCGGTGCGATCGGCGCTTTGAAAGGACCTCTTCATGGAGGAGCTAACATCAAAGTAATGGAGACTCTAAAGCATTTAAGAGCGAATAATCTGGATCCGGTCGAATACGTAAAAGACTCATTGGCCAACAAGGTCAAGATCATGGGATTCGGACACCGCGTTTACAAAACCATGGATCCGCGAGCTACGATCCTTAAAGGCATGCTCGTCAAGTTGTCTGAGGAGAAAGGAGATTCATACTGGCTCGAAACCAGCGAGAAAATGATGGAGACAATGGTGGGAGAAAAAAACATTTATCCCAACGTCGATTTCTTCAGTGCATCTGTTTATCATCTTCTCGGAATCGACTCCGATCTGTTCACACCCATATTTGCAATGAGTCGAGTATCCGGTTGGACGGCGCACCTTCTGGAGCAATGGGAGGCGAACCGATTGATCCGACCTAGAGCGGCTTATGTGGGAGAGAAAAACCTTACATATGTCCCGATAGCAGAGCGATAATATTTATGTCTGCAGAACCGAAAGGTCTACTCTCATTCTTTTCAAGTACGACGGGGAAAAAGTATTTAACTGGAGCAACCGGCTTAGCCTTAGTTATTTTTTCGATCGCTCACCTTCTGGGCAACCTTTCATTGCTCTTACCTGATGCGTCCGTTTTTAATATTTACGCCAAGACGCTGCACGATCTAGGTCCCGTCCTCTACATGGCAGAGTTCGGTCTTCTGGCTTTTTTCGTGATTCATGTTGGGATTGGAATCTCAATATATCTGACAAAGAGAAAAGCTCGGCCGATAGACTACGACAGCTATAAAAGTGCGGGAGGTCCCTCCAAACAGTCGCTGAGTTCGAGGACGATGTTGTGGACCGGAATGGTTTTGTTGATTTTTATAGTTCTCCACCTCTGGACCTTCAAGTTCGGTCCCGGAATGTCGGAAGGCTACATCACCACAGTTGGAGGGCAGCCGGCTCGCGATCTACATCGCCTCGTCATCGAAATATTTAAACAGCCAATCTATGTCATTGCTTACACCTTTGTGATGGTGTTAATGGCTTTCCATCTACGTCACGGTATCTGGAGCGCTCTTACGTCACTGACTTTATTGAAACCGCGGAGTTCGAAATTCATCTATTCTACGGCTCTCGTGATAGGCCTCTTGATCGCACTGGGCTTTTTACTGCTACCGATCTGGTTATATTTTATGGGAAGCGTGCCGACTAGACTCGTCTTGGTACCAGCAACCCTCCCGCTACTATTTACCTCGATTCAAAAAGAGAGAACATGTCATCACCTCGGCTAGACGCCCGAATTCCCTCTGGCGATTTAGAGGACAAATGGAACGACTACCTTGAGCACGTTAAGCTAGTCGCTCCAAATAACAAGCGAAAGCATGACGTAATTGTAGTCGGAACGGGTCTGGCAGGAGGATCGGCAGCCGCCACTCTGGGAGAGCTCGGTTACAACGTGAAAAGTTTCTGCATTCAGGATTCCGCTCGTCGAGCACACAGCATCGCTGCCCAAGGGGGAATCAATGCAGCCAAAAATTATCCTGGAGACGGAGACAGTGTCTGGAGACTCTTCTACGATACTATCAAAGGAGGAGACTATCGGGCTCGTGAGGCTAATGTTTATCGGCTGGCGCAGATCAGCAATAACATTATCGATCAAGCCGTAGCTCAAGGAGTCCCTTTTGCTCGTGAATATGGAGGTCTACTTACCAACCGATCTTTCGGAGGAGCTCTAGTTTCCCGAACATTTTATGCAAGAGGCCAAACCGGACAGCAGTTATTGCTCGGTGCTTACGGCGCCATGAATCGACAAATTGCCTCTGGCAAGATTCAGATGTTCGCGAGGAGAGAGATGGTAGAGCTCGTAGTTATCGATGGACGAGCACGCGGTATCATCGTGAGAAATCTTGTGACGGGAGCCATGGAGCGGCATATCGCTGATGCGGTCGTTCTCGCTACTGGTGGTTACGGCAATGTTTACTACCTGTCGACCAACGCGAAAAACTCCAATGTGACAGCGGCCTGGCGATGTCACAAAAAGGGAGCCCTTATGGCCAACCCCTGCTTCACTCAAATTCATCCAACCTGTATTCCTGTGTCGGGTGACTATCAATCAAAACTTACCCTCATGAGTGAGAGTTTGAGAAATGATGGTCGCGTTTGGGTACCACTCAAAGAAGGAGACGACAGACATCCGAATGACATTCCAGATGACGAGAGAGATTACTATCTCGAGCGGAAATATCCGACCTTCGGAAACCTCGTTCCACGTGACGTTGCTTCAAGAAACGCTAAAGCTGTTTGCGATGAAGGTCGTGGAGTAGGTCCAACAGGCTTGGCCGTTTATCTAGATTTCAGAGACGCCATCGAGCGAACGGGAAAAGACGCCATTTCTGCGAAGTATGGCAACCTCTTTGAGATGTATCAGCGGATCACCGATTCAGATCCATATTCGGAACCGATGCGGATCTATCCTGCCGTTCACTACACTATGGGAGGCCTCTGGGTCGACTACAATTTAATGACAAGCATTCCGGGTCTCTTTGCACTCGGGGAATGCAATTTCTCCGATCATGGAGCCAATCGATTAGGAGCATCAGCTCTTATGCAAGGATTGGCGGACGGCTACTTTGTAATCCCATACACCTTAGGTCAATACATCGCCACAGGGGGACTGGCAAAGGCCGATACAAATCACGAAGCTTTCGACGAGGCAGAAAAAGCTGCGATGAGCGGCTACGAAAAACTACTTGGAATTCAAGGAGACAAGACTGTAATTGATTTTCATCGAGAGCTCGGAAAAATCATGTGGAATCAAGTGGGAATGTCTAGGGATGCCGAGGGACTACAAAGCGCCATTCAATCGATAGACTTTCTCCGAGATGAATTTTGGCGACGTGTTAAAGTACCCGGCAGTAATGATACCCTAAATAAGAATCTCGAGTACGCGGGACGAGTCGCGGACTTCATCGAACTTGGACAACTCATGGCTTACGATGCACTTGAAAGGGAAGAATCCTGTGGTGGCCATTTTAGAAAGGAGTATCAGACAGAGGAAGGTGAGGCCAAACGGAATGATGAAGACTTCGCCTACGGAGCAGCTTGGGAGTACAATGGAATTGGAGAAAAAGCTTTTGTGCACAAGGAAGATTTCACCTTTGAAAGAGTGAAACTGACTCAGCGATCGTACAAGTGAACCGATACTCCGAATTTTCGATACTCCGAAGTTTGGAGTTTGCGAGGATCACAAAATTGACATATCGGAATATCGGAGAATCAGACAATTGGAATAATCGAAAAAATGGCAGGTAACTCAACAGAGACCCTCAATATCAAACTCAAGGTTTGGCGGCAGGAGTCTCCAAAGGAAAAGGGAGGATTTGGTAACTATGAGATCGGAGTAAGTCCAGACATGTCCTTTTTGGAAATGTTTGATGAGCTAAATGAGCAACTCATTCGAGATGGCGACAGTCCTGTAGAGTTCGATCACGATTGCCGAGAGGGCATTTGTGGTTCGTGCAATATGATGATCAACGGACAGGCGCACGGTCCCAATGCTAGGACAGCGACTTGCCAATTACACATGCGGAGCTTCAGAGATGGCGATTCTATCACAGTAGAGCCCTGGCGAGCTGCTGCCTTTCCAATCATTAAGGACCTCGTTGTAGACAGATCGTCATTCGATCGAATTCAGCAGGCTGGTGGATTTATTTCGATCAACACGGGAAGTGCTCAGGATGCGAACTCTACTCCAATCGAAAAGGATCTTGTTGAGGAGGCCTTTGACTATGCGGCCTGTATCGGATGTGGAGCCTGCGCTGCGGCTTGCCCTAACTCCTCAGCATCTCTATTTGTTGGAGCTAAAATCGCGCACTTAGCTTTGATGCCGCAAGGCAGCGCCGAACGCGGCCGACGAGCCGTTGCGATGGTTGACCTGATGGAAGAGGAAGGGTTTGGGGATTGCTCAAACCACGCGGAATGTGAAGCCGTTTGCCCAAAAGGGATTTCGATTTCCTCGATCGCCGAAATGCGTCGGGAATATCTGAGGGGGTCCTTTTAGGGAATAAGTGAGTCGATTTCTCGTTCGCATTTTCCTTCTCGTTCTTCGTCGAAGCAAGTAATAGACATCTCTCGTCGAAGAAAATAAGTGGCTCGAATATCGACTCACTTATTCCCCAATACGAAGCAGCAATTCAATAATAGTTTTCCATCCGGAAATTCGGATAATCGGAATTCCGATTCCTATCTTTGAGTCAAAACCCAAGACTCGAATGGCCCGAATACTTTTCGCATTTACCCTTCTATTCACCTATTCCCTTGCCCAAGCTCAGATCGAGTCCGCTCCTGATAGAGCGGAAGGAGACGGACCCTATGACAGACTCATCCTTCGTGGTGGTACCATCATTGATGGAACCGGAGCGCCACCTCGAGGGCCTGTAGATATCGTCATAGAGGGAAATAGAATCGCGCAGATCCGGAGTGTTGGATATCCGGGAGTTGAGATCGATGAGGATCGACGACCTGAGGCTGGAGACCGAGAACTTGATGTTTCTGGCATGTATGTCATGCCGGGTTTTGTTGACATGCACGGACACATGGGTGGCGTTGCACAAGGCACACCTGCTGAATATGTCTTCAAACTTTGGCTGGGACATGGTATCACTACTATCCGAGATCCCGGATCTGGAAATGGAGCCGATTGGGTCATGGACCACAAAGCAAAAAGTGAAGCCAACAGTATCACTGCACCTCGCATTTACCCTTACTTTTGGTTCGGAAGCGGAGGCGATGCAGACATCTCCACACCGGAAGGAGCACGAGAATGGGTCCAATGGGTCAAAGAGCAGGGAGCTGATGGTATTAAATTTGGAGGAGCACTTCCCGAGATCTTTGAGGCCGCTCTAGACGAAGCCAATAAACTCGGTCTTGGAACGGCCTGCCATCACGCTCAGCTTTTTGTAAGCCGAGCCAACGTTCTCGATACGGCTGGTTGGGGCTTGCGCACCATGGAGCATTGGTATGGATTGCCCGAAGCTCTCTTTGACGGCCAGGTCATTCAAGATTTTCGCCTCGACTACAACTATAACAATGAGCAACATCGATTTGGTGAAGCCGGTCGGCTTTGGGCGCAAGCTGCGGATCAAGGCAGCGACAAATGGAATGAGGTCATTCAAGAATTGGTCAATCTTGATTTCACCATTGATCCTACTTTTACGATCTACGAGGCGAGCCGCGATCTGATGAAGCAAATGAGAGCAGAGTGGCACGACGAGTACACTCTCCCCTCTCTCTGGAAGTTCTTTACTCCGAGTCGCAAGGCCCATGGATCCTACTGGTTTTACTGGACCACAGAAGACGAGATTGCTTGGAAGAAGAACTATCAGAAATGGATGGCTTTTATCAACGACTTCAAGAATGCCGGAGGTCGAGTGACTGCTGGATCTGACGCCGGCTACATTTACAAAATATATGGCTTCGGATATATACAAGAGCTAGAACTCTTAAGAGAAGCAGGTTTCCATCCATTAGAAGTCCTTTGGTCTGCTACGCTCAAGGGTGCTGAAGCGATCGGTATCGATGATCAAGTCGGGAGCATCCAAGTTGGAAAACTTGCTGACTTTGCCATTGTTGATGAGAATCCACTTGAGAATCTTAAAGTCCTCTACGGGACCGGGGCAATCAAACTAAATGACGAAACGGCACAGGTCGAAAAGGTTGGCGGAGTCAAGTACACCATTAAAGATGGAATTATCTATGACGCCCCGGCTCTTTTGGCTGATGTCAGGAAAATTGTGGAAGAAGCGAAAATGCAGTAGGAGTCTATTGACTCGCTTCGCGACCCAACATCTACGCTGACTCCCTATAGCGATGTCAAGCGAATGATTGGATATCCCGAGGATTCGCTGAATTCTCGTCTTTGCTTTCTTGCTGTGCGCTTATTTTCTCAATGAACCGGCTAAAATCCTTCCAATTCTGAGATTGGGAGTAATAGTTGAGGGTTCACTACTGAGAGAGAGCAAACTACATGGCAAGAATTATCAACACTGGCGATACTGCCGCTAAACGCAGAAGAAGCCACATCAGATCATGCGCGGAAGCCATTCGTGTCTTGGCTGGGTCAGAATATTTCGACGAGGAAGCACAAGATATTGCGGCTTTCATTGTTTTTAATCTGCAAGGAATCTATAAGAGTATCGACGAAAGTGCATTGGCCTGGGACGATCGCAATTATTGGAAAAAAGCAGAAGCGCTAAGAGACAAGTGGTACTGGAGCAAACGATCTGGCGAACAACTTACAGATCTGATTCTCAACAACCGATGGATGGAAGTTCAGGATCATCTCATCGGTTTGATACCGCATTTTACCGGTGTAACCATCAATCAGATGACTCGTAATTCCGATTGGTGGGTCGGAGCATTGGCGAATCTGAAAAGACTAAGCGAGAAAGGTTAAATCATCTTAGAAAATCCGATCCCAAAAGTCGAATCGACTACCTTCAAAATACTTGGCTCAGTCGAGAAACGAATAACGAACAACGTAAAAGATTACTTTTCGATTTGAAACATCTGTCGCTCTTTCTACTCCTGCTTGTCGCCACCGCCCAACATCTAGAGGCCCAGACGGTCACGGGCCAGCTCATTGATGCCGAATCCGGAGAAGGGCTAGTTGCTGCCAGCATAGAAGTGAAAGGGAAACTTGAAGGCACCATCTCAAATATCGATGGGAATTTTGAGATCACACTAGATCAGCTCCCTGCTACATTGGTTTTTCGCTTCATCGGCTTTCAATCTGAGGAGCGTAATATCAGCCCCAATGGTCCCTTTAAACTTCAGGTTTCACTCATACCTGTCCGCTTTGAATTAGGAGCCGTCACTGTGACCGGAGAGAATCCCGCTATAGGAATTATGCGTCGAGTAATTGAGAAAAAACTAGAGCAACGCGAACGTCTTCAGTCATGGAAGGCCGAGGCCTATACTAGATTTGTCGCCTCGAACGATACTGGAATTGTCGCCATTGTTGAAAGTGTCTCCGACGCGTATTGGTCGAAGGAGGACGGCTTAAAAGAGGTCGCAAAGGGTCAACGTCAGACTGCAAATATCGATATTCCGGATGCCATCCCTGCTGCTCTTGGAATGCAAAATATGTACGATGATGATCTTGAGATTGCAGGATTCCAGTTTCCTGGCATCACTCATCCCAATGCTTTTAAGTACTACCAATATGCCCTTGAAGGAAGACGATATCGTGACGACAAGATTGTCTACGACATTTCGATTAAACCCAAAAATAACCTTAGACCCGGTTTCATAGGAAAAATCTCAGTTTTGGACGAGGCTTATGCCTTGCTTCGCGTAGAATTGGTCCCTAACAAAGCCTTCTTTTTTCCTCCACCAATCAAGGAGTTTGAAATTGCGTATAAGCAACAGTTCAGCAATTATGGTGGTGACTATTGGATGCCAATTGACTTTGAGTCTAGTGGAAAGATCGTTATCGGGATTCCCGGTCTGAATCTTCCTCCAATAGAATTCAATCAGCTCTCGAGTATGACGGACTACGAAACAGAAATCGTAATCCCTGACAGCATACGGACCTCGGACGAAGTTATTCTAGTCGATTCTGTTGCTGTAGCTGATCAACGTGTTTTTGCATCCCGAGACCTCGTTCCGCTCTCTGGAAGAGAACTTTCAGCCTACGAATCCATCGATTCGACAATGACCATTGAAGAGGCCTTCAAACCGACTGGCTTCTTCAGCAGATGGATTGATACTAACTCTGATGGTGGAAACGCCACAGTCGGGCCGGATCAAGGGCGAGACTGGTGGTCTATTATGCCAAATGGGGATTTCAACCGCGTGCAATCCTATTCCCTAGGCGGTAAACTTGGAGTCTATCCTTGGCGAGAAATGGAAATAGAGCTCGATGCGGCCTACAGCACGGGACCCAAAAGCCTGTCCTACTCAATTGAACTTGGGGGTCGAATTCCTGGTGCAAACAGATGGAACTGGTCAACCAGCTTCTTCGACAACTACGGGAAAGCAGGACGCCATGAACGATATATAGATAAGGCCACAAGCCTGATGGCCTGGGGATTTGGTCATGACTACTATGATTACTACGAAAAAACGGGGCTAAATCTCATCCTGGAATGGCGGGCTCCTTGGCCATTTGGGAAAGCCTTTGGCGAGTTTACAATGGAATCCATTGAACCAGCCCAAATTTTTGAGTTTGGTTCTCCTGTCATTACAGAAAGATACTTTTACGGCACTAGTTTACTAGAGGGTCATGAGCAGAATCGGCTCCGCCTCGGTTACAACTCGGGCCCTCTTCTCGAGGTGGCCGGCAACAAACGACTCGTCGTGAATTTGGAGATCGGGTCCGGAAAAGGTCTAACAGCTGGCTCCTATTCCTACAGCCTCGTTGAAAGTGAATTAGATTGGCGGATTCCGACTTTCCTGAGCAGACGCTTCATTCCGATGTCTTTTGATCTCTCCTTGCGAGCGAGCTATGCGACAGATGAAGTACCAACAAATCGACTCGGGATGATCGATTCACGACTAGGAGTCGTTGCACCATCAGCGGTTCTACGAACTGGACGAAACAAACCATTCTATGCACGAAAGACGCTCGGACTTTTTGCGGAGCACAACTTCCGTACGGTACCCTTTGAGCTGCTCGGTTTAGATTGGTTTGTCGAGAAAGGGACAAGCATCCAAGCCTATTTTGGCGCGGTCAGAGCATTCGATCCAACTTATGGTAGCTTCAGTTGTCAAGACTTCGACTGCGAGCAGTTCTACTTGACCTCCGAATTTGATCAAAGTGAAGTTGGGTTTTCCATTAGTAGTCTGTTTTCCATCCCGGCTCGAGTCGATTTTACGTGGCGGCTGGATAACAACAGAAATCTCTTCGAAGCTCGAGATAGCGAACAACTCTTCCACCAACCAGCTAAGAGAAAACGATTCTACGTAACCCTCGGCTTCTCTCGCTTATTCTAGATTTGCTGATTTCAGATGAACGCCAGGGAATCATTTGAATCAAATATTAAGAACTGCCCCTTGTTAAAGTCTAGGGCACTTGGCTAGCCTGGCCATTTGATGGTAACCATGCGTTCAAAAAGTCAAAAGCTGTTACTGAACCGTCCATATTGAAGTCAGCTTGAAGATAACCTGCCGCTGAGCCATTGGCTGGGAGCCATGAGTTGAGGTAATCAAATGAAGTTATTTCCTCGTCTTTGATTCCATCTGCCGCCCACAAAGCATATTTTCCGTCAAGCATATCACGCATTGCCAAGCCTCCTGCGGTAAAGGCCTTCGAAAGAGCATCCGTAAAATCGTAGGCAGCGGACCCTGAAGAAAAGTCTATAGCTGTTGAGCTAAGCACAGCTAGATGATTTCTGTGGCTAACAGAAACATGGTAAGAACCTGGCGTGGCTGAAAACCCAAGTAAGCTCGTCCCATTGCTCGCACGAATTGAACCATCTGTCAACAGTAAACCAACATTCTCATCAACAAGGGTCATCGGAGGAGATGCAGGATTTCCACTCAGCAAACGAACCATCACCCAGTCAACCACACTTGGTTGCGAGCTAAAAAATCCTGTGCCAACACTGTCTTCTCCCACGAAATTCCAAGGAGCTGAGGTGTAGGGATTCTTTGTTGCATGCGTCTGCAAAATCCCAGAGCTATTAAGCGTGGATGTCATAGCACCAGTATCATAAGGTCCAGACATCATTACCTTGAGATCTGCACTCATTCTAACAATTTTACCTCCCGAAAAAATAAGAGAATAGTCCTGAATTGTCCCTCCAGACAAGGGATTTGTAAGCGATCCCTTGTGTTTTACTCGAATTTGATAAGTCCTACCAGCAACAGGATTGTCGATCAAAACTTGCTCCATGATGTCGACAATGTTTGTATTCGCCAAATCATCAGTCGATGAACTTGGCCTAGTCGCATTTGTCAGCGGCGAACCCGGATCTAATTTCCACGGGAAGAAATAGTCTGGTCCCAAACTTGGATCGATTATAGCGAGGTCGAGATCATTGACGAGTAATGGCGTCGTATTATCCAGCCAAGTTGGGTCGGGAGATCCGTCACTGGTTTCCAAACTAGTACCTGGTGGATCTGTCCAAGCCATAGTGGCCCTCAGTGGTCCCCCATCGCTAACCACACTAATGATATCGCTACTGCCTTCCGTGAGTGTTTTCTCAAATATTCTATTGTCACCGCCGGCATCAGAGTCGTGCTTCATGATGTCAGCAGCATCCCTGAATTGGGGCATACCCCAACCAGTTGAATAGTCCGGTCCCGGTCTGTTTCGATCCAAGGCCGTTTGAGCCAACAAAGCTTTATAGGTTGATGCTCTTCGCATCACTCCAGTACTAAGGATTTCTTGGTGATGTGCGAGCAAGCCAAGGCCACCCACAATAACAGGCGCGGCATAAGAGGTTCCACCAGCTGCTCCTGCACAGTTAAATCCAGTAATCGGCAAAGGTACCGGTCGGTAGAAGGCCATTGCAGGCGCAGAGAAGTCTGGCTTAATCCGGCCGTCGTCCGTTGGTCCCCAATCTGAGTAATAAGCTGTGGTATAAGGGACTTCATTTCTTACACGACAGGCAATGGCGTCATCATTGGTCAGTGACCCAACTGATATTACGTTTTTTCCACTTTGCATTCCTGGTAATACAGTATCGAAGCCTCCTAACCAATCGTTATCGGCCTGACGAGGAGTGGTACTTAACTCCCAGCCTCCTTCAAAGGGCCCTACCCCCGTGAAAACATAGTGAGTGTCAGTAAGAACGCCTGTACCTCGGTCGTTTCCGACAGCTGCGACCATACTATAGAATTTGTTACGATAGATCAGGGAGTCATAGAAGGCTGAGTTATCATTGTAAAAGCCAAAATGGTAGTCCTCCGTCTCATCCACTGCGGGGTTTCCAAACCATCTATAGCGGCCCGGTTCTGGACCGTCTCCGTCGGGATCCAAGCGGTATCCCGTCCATCCTGTTATGTCGCCATAAGAATGATTTGAAGCTATCAATCCTGATGTAACCGCAGCTTCTATTTCGCCTTTAGTTGGATCCGTTTGAATATCAAAGCTCCAGATACTCGATTCGTAAGCTAGGCTTTGTAAATCTGGTGAGGGATCTCCCTCACTCGTAACGATACTTGTCACATCCATGGCATGGTTGGAGAAACCGACTGGATGGGTATCAGCATTTGTGGTGTCCATAAGGGTGATGCGCTGTGTTCCTATTGGATCTACAAAAGTCACATGCTCATTGTTGGGCCAGCCGCCCTCCCATATTCCAAGAGTAATGCCGCTTCCTGTAACATTGTATCCACTTGAACCTCCAGGCCAAAGCTGGTCTGCTTGAGTCCCGATCGAAAAGGATAGATCCCGTAGTTGGTTGAACATTAATTCTTCCAAAAAAATGGGTCGGCCATTCTCTAGTCGATATGGAATCTTAATACTTCCATCATCCAGCTTAATAGCTTTGTCAGCTAAGATATTCTTGAGGGCCACTTGATTGATCGGGACGAATGCCTCGTTGAGCGATTTAGCTCGCAGGTAGTTCTCGATGCTCGGTTGCTGTTGTGCCTCGGCGAGAGCCAATGGTAGCATACATAGCCCAAGGGCCAAGAATAAAATGCGCCTCATAGTAGAATCAATTTTGGATGTACCTAGATAGAAAATAGTCAATTCAGATATAATTTGTAATGATCGCCCAGTTCGGGACTCCCGGTCGATAACAACAAAAGAATAGCCCCATGGGATATCAGATTGAGTCTCTGGTAAAGAATTGGGTTTGGCACGATATATGCTTCAATCGCAATGTAGTTATTTACGACTAATGAAAAGAATATTTAGCCTCATCCTCCTGGCCTTGACTCCAGGAATACTGTCAGCGCAGGTCAGCTTAGACCTGCGACTTGACAATTCAAGCTACTCCTATGGTGATCCGGCGGAACTCTGTATCGATTTCACAAACAATGGACCGGAGACAACGACACAGTCTTATCAAGACTGCTTCTACTGGATAGAGATTGACCGTCAGAGTTACAGCTTTAATCAGTTCCAGATAGGTAGCTGTGAAATGGATTGCAGTCTTACGATTCAGGAATTTCAAATACAGCCTGGCGAAACACAATCAATCTGTTCGAATTTTGTCATGGAAGACAAAAACATGTGCTCGGTCTATTCCCCGTCTAATCCAGACGTTCAGTTCTCAATAAAAGATCGTCATCATTTTTCTGCTTTTGGCACCGAGTACGAGGTCATCATGACGGGTTTGGCAGTTGAGTTTGGGAGTTTCAATCTCAGTCAAAATGAAGAGGGTCATGCATTAGAATGGACGACACTCAACGAGGTCAACAACCAAGGATTTGAGGTCCAAAGATCACAAGGATCTCACTTCGAAACACTGGGATTTGTAAATGGAAATGGCACATCAAATCAGCCAAACTCCTATTATTATTTGGACGGAGATGGTCTTGACAACAATACATCTTACCTCTATAGACTTCGACAGATTGATCACGATGGTAGCTTCACTTACAGTAAGGAGATCGAGAGTACGACCGGAGGAATAAGAGGTATCGAAATTGGTGCTGCCTTCCCAAATCCTTTCCGAGCCGACGCGAGCTTTACTGTTTTCCTTCCGGTGTCGCAGGAAATAGAGATTGTACTTTTCGACGAACTAGGACGTGAAGTGCAGCAGGTTTTTGAGGGGAGTATCCCTGCATATGAAAGGCGAGAGATTCAGCTATCCAAGAATAGCTTGCCGTCAGGACGCTACTATTATGCTGTCAAAGGAAGAGATTTTCGGAAGGTCAAATCCGTAGTGATTCGCTAAGCCGATCGGAAGCAAGGCGCGAAGAGACTGATTATACGTGTTCCTCCGCATGATAGGACGACCTTACCAATGGCCCACTTTCCACGTGCTCGATTCCCATTTTCTCACCAAGAATTTTGTATTTCTTGAATTGATCGGGATGAACGAACTCCTCAACAGATAAGTGCATTCTGGTTGGCTGAAGATACTGGCCAATCGTCATAACATTGAGACCAATTTCAACAAAGTCTTTCATCACTTGAATGACCTCTTCCTCCGTCTCGCCTAGTCCAAGCATGATCCCACTTTTTGTTCTCAAGCCGAAGTCCTTCGCCTTTTCGAGAACATCCAAAGAGCGACGATATTCCGCCTGAGGCCGAACCCTTCTATAGAGCCGTGGAACGGTTTCAATATTATGATTGAAGATATCTGGACGAGATTCGAAAACTGGGAAAATCGCATCCCAAATCCCACGGAAATCGGGCGTTAAAATTTCGATCGTACAGCCAGGAATGGCTTCACGTAATTGCCGGATCGTTTCTACAAAAATAGGTCCTCCACCATCTTCTCGCTCATCACGATTCACGCTGGTAATGACAACGTGTCTAAGACCCATCAACTTCGCTGCTTCGGTCACTCTCCGAGGTTCGTCCCAATCTAAATCGGACTCTACCGGCCGACCGGTCTTTATCGCGCAGAATCCGCAACTTCGAGTGCAGACATTCCCGAGAATCATGAACGTCGCCGTTCCTGCGGTCCAGCATTCGCCCATGTTAGGGCACCGTGCACTTTGACAAACGGTGTGGAGTTTGTGCTCGTCAATTGTATTGACGACTTGAGAAAACTTTTCGCCATAAGGCAACTTGACTCTTAGCCAATCAGGTCTCTGACCCTTCTTATTCTGAATCGTGTCGCGAGTAATCAAGGGTAGCTTGAAAAGTCCGCCATCATTGATCGCATCAGGGTCAAAGAGAGATTCTTTGTTAACAGATTCGAGAACAACTTCTCCGGGGAGTTTGCCCTTTACTTTGGATGGATCAGCCGCCATAGTGATGTCGAATTTTACTCGGTCTTCGTTCACAACTGGAAAATTCCTTAGTTCCCTTTAGAGTGAATTTGCATGAATTTGAAAGCAAGCTGAAAACGCTTCCAAAACCTGTGAACAGGATCACTATCTTCCGGTTCACGAATTTTAGAAGCTCCCTTTTTGTGGGTTAATATTGGCAAACATGATTATTTCAGAGTCGGCTAAAAGCCAGGCAGCAGCGGTTCACGAGACTATTTCCAAGCACATGATTGGAGATGGTTTGTCCATGGTTCTCGACCTTGATGCAAGTGTTGGTAGCAGACTAGTCGACAAGCTTTCAGGAACAAGCTATATCGATTTTTTCACCTTCTATGCATCCAACCCAATAGGCCTCAATAATCCTGGTCTAAGAGGAAATCCCGACTTCCTAGAGCGACTGCAAGATGCGGCCATCAACAAGGTTGCCAACTCAGATGTTTACACCGAACATATGGCGCGATTCGTCTCGACATTCAGTCGAGTTGGTATTCCAGATTATCTCCCCCACCTATTTCTAATCTCAGGTGGTGCCCTAGCTGTAGAGAATGCTTTGAAGACTGCCTTTGATTGGAAGGTCAGAAAAAATTTCGAAAAAGGGATAACGGAGGAAAAAGGACATCAGATCATGCACTTTAAGCAGGCCTTTCATGGTAGATCTGGCTATACGCTCTCTTTGACGAATACCGTTCCAAACAAGGTCGCTCACTTTCCGATGTTTGACTGGCCTCGGATCACCAACCCAAAAGCCAACGGAAAACTTTCTGACACTGAAATCGAGCAAGTTGCAAAGCAAGAAAAAGTAGCGATCGAAGAGATGAAGACGGCGTTTCGAGAGCGAAAGGATGATATTGCTGGAGTCATAATCGAGCCGATTCAAGGAGAAGGTGGAGACAATCATTTTCGCAAATCATTTCTAGAGTCACTCAAGCAACTTTGCTTGGAAAATGACGCTCTGCTCATTTTTGACGAAGTCCAAAGTGGAGTAGGTTTGACTGGATCATTCTGGGCTCATCAGGCTATCGGAGTACAGCCAGACATCATAGCATTCGGTAAAAAGACTCAGGTATGCGGCATTCTTGCGGGAAAACGAGTTGACGAAGTTGAAAACAATGTCTTCGAACTGTCAAGCAGAATTAATTCGACCTGGGGCGGTAACCTAGTTGATATGGTCCGCTTCGATCGGATTTTGGAGATCATTGAAGAGGAGTCCTTGGTTGAGAACGCGAAAATAGTTGGAGCCTACCTGAAGTCCGGTTTGCACGCTCTTGAGGAAGAGTTCAGCATCGTTTCTAAAGTTCGCGGACTCGGATTAATGTGCGCCTTCGATTTGATTGACCCAGAGACGAGAAATCGTGTGAGAGAGAATTGTTATGAAGAAGGACTTGTTGTTCTTGGTTGTGGTCACAATTCGATAAGATTCAGACCTGCACTTAATGTTGACACAGGCCTTATCGACGAAGGACTAGAGATTCTAAGAGGAGTCCTCAAAGAAGCATAAGGTATTCAAGGCAGGAAGCTCTATAGACCTACCTTCTCTTGGATTTCTTAGATTCGAATTGATGTCATCTCGAATGACTTGGATCACTCTAACTTCACGAAGTCGACGTACATCGAACGATCGGGTAGGCCTCTCTATCATCTCCCTTGATTACGTAACTTTAGCGTTGATTAGTACGTAAAGGTGCATAGATAAGTACCCCAAGTTCAAGCTTAACAACGATGTTCACAAAGTTATCAAGTTCAGTTCTCACTCTAGTTCTCATTGCAAGCCCCGTTTTTGCGGCAAGTAGCCAACAGCAAATCGATGGTTCAGCCCGAATAGAAAGTGGCTCTGTGCTATCAATAAACTCCTACAAGGGGAGTATTTCTATTAAAACTTGGGACAAAGACGAGATAGCCTGGGATGTTCAGATAGTTGCTGATGGGAATGAGGAGTTGGTTGAGAAGACCAAAATTCGCGTAGAGCGAAAAGGTGACGACCTTGTTTTCAGCACGGACTATGAAGAGGCAAAAAAACAAAAGCGAGGCTTTCTTGGAATCAGCTTTGGTTCAAATAATGTCAGTCTTCCCTTTGCGAACTACGAGATAACGATTCCTAAACATCTCCAGATAGAGATTGACGACTATAAGTCAATCATCGATATTGAAGGAATCCAAGGCGATCTTCTTATTAATAACTATAAGGGCGCCATCGACATTAGAGACGGGGTTTCAGACATTGAGATCAATTCCTATCGAGCTCCAATTGATATTGAAAACCTAGACGGATCGCTGAATGTGAATACTTACAAAGGTGAGATTCACGTGTCAATGTCGGACATTGATGAGAATACATCATTCGATACCTATGGTGGAGAAGTTCATCTTTATCTTCCAAAAGGCGATTCTTTCTCCGTTGATGCGGAAATGGGAAGAAAAAGTAAGTTCGTCTGTGACTTTGAGGATGTCAAAAAAACAGGTAAGAAAAATCGATATGTGGGAAGTGTAAATGGAGGTGGTCCTTCTGTCACAATGGCCACATATAAGGGCTCCTTCGAAATTTACTCTAACTAATTAATCGACTCGAACCAAATCGGACTCAGTTGGTCTGATTGAAAACGAGATCAATCATCTATACATTGAGGTCGGAACTACCATTCCGACCTTTTTTGTGTCATAAATATAAATGAATGTCGGTAGAACGAACACTTGCTATACTCAAGCCTGACTGCGTCAGGAAAAACCTCATTGGAGTCGTCGTAGGCAAATTTCAAGATGCCGGTTTCAAAGTATGTGCCATGAAAATGGTTCAGCTGTCGAAAAAAGAGGCGGAAGGCTTCTACGCTGTTCATAAGGAAAGACCATTTTTTGGAGAATTGACTGATTTCATGTCTTCGGGTCCTTGTGTACCGATCGTACTGGAAAAAGAAAACGCCATTGCGGACTATCGAGCACTCATCGGAGCGACGAATCCTGAGGAAGCGGCAGAAGGCACAATCCGCAAACTCTATGCAGACAATGTTGGTGAAAACTGCGTTCACGGATCAGATTCCGTAGAAAACGGGAAGATTGAAGCCAACTATTTTTTCCCTGAGCACGAAATCGTAAACAACTCCTAGATTGCGAACAGCTAGCATTTTAATTGTCGTTCTCAGCCTTCTTAATTGCGGAGGCGAATCCCCCGAGGAAGCTCGCACAAGTACGCTTCAAGTCAGCGAGCTTGTCAAAGTATCGACCGGTGCAGGTCGCCTAGTCCAAAATGATTTTTTAGGGCTAAACGGCCTCAGCGTCGGATTACTTACCAACCATACCGCCATGGTTGGAGATCGTCATCTCATCGACCTGTTACATGAAGCAACTGAAGTCGATCTTAAGCTTCTCTTCGCTCCAGAACATGGACTAAGAGATATGGCGGACGCCGGCGAGTATATCGAAAATAGTATTGACCCGGTCTCGAAAGTACCGATCATCAGTCTATACACAAGTGACCGACGACACCCGACCGTACAGTCACTGAAGCCTATAGATATTCTCATATTTGACATACAGGATATCGGTGCAAGGTTTTATACCTATATCAGCACGATGGGTAAGGCTATGCAGAGCGCCGCAAGAGCTGGTATTCCATTTATGGTTCTTGACCGCCCGAATGTTCTCGGCGGAGAGATGGTTGATGGTTACATTTTGGACCTCAAATACTCATCCCTTGTGGGCCTGTACGAAATACCAATCATTCATGGCATGACTGTCGGCGAATTGGCCCAAATGATCAAAGGCGAGGCCATGTTGGATGGTCTCGAAGAATTGGACTTGAGAGTCGTTAAGATGGATAACTGGAAACGCTCCATGCGTTTTCCTGCCACTGGCTTAGAATGGACTCCTACAAGCCCAAACATCCCCGACTATGAAACGGCCGTCATATACCCTGGCGTCTGTTTGTTTGAAGGGACCGAAGCCAATGAAGGACGTGGGACAACGACGCCTTTCAAAGTAATAGGATTTCCCGGACTGGACTCCGATGGCATTGCAAATCGGCTTAACGCTAAAAATATTCCTGGCGTTTCTTTTATTAGCGAAAGCTACACTCCGCGATCTATAGAAGGGATGTCACGCGATCCCAAGCTAAAAAACGTCGATCTGAACGGGATTAGGATTCAGATCGTGGACAGCGAAGTTGTCCGTCCACTGGAGATTGGCGTTCACCTTCTCTATGAAACATATCAATCTCTTGAAGGAGCGGATAAAAAAGGTTTTCTTGACCAAAGATGGCTTAGAAAACTGGCCGGGACCGAACGTTTTGGCGAAGCCTTGGTGGCAGATAAGGATCCGAAGACTATTCTCAGTGAGTGGGAAGAAGAGCTGGCAATATTCAGGACCCAACGTGCTAAGTATCTTCTGTACGACTGAAAACGTGTTTCGAGTTTCGAGTCTGGAGTAGCAAGGTCGAAAAACGTGAAGTCCGAGGACCAATGCATCAATTACAGTGGAAGTCCGGAGTCATAAATTAGTTTATTTCGCTTGACAATTTCAACTAAACTCACAGACTGATGGATTTGAACGGAAAGGTATGCGTCGTAACGGGAGCAAGCAGAGGAATCGGAAAAGAGTTTTCCAAAGGCTTAGTGAATAGAGGAGCCACAGTTGTCGGGATTGGTCGGAGCAAAGAGAGCCTTGCATCTTTGCAGCAAGAACTTGGCGAGAACATTCATGGCTACGCAGCCGACGTTTCGAAGGAGGATCAAATCGAATCGGTATTCGACAAAATCGAAAATGACTTTGGAAAGGTCGATGTTTTAATTAACAATGCGGGAGTGGGTCGATTTGAAGAGCTTCAAAACACAAGCACGGAAGATTGGGACATTCAAATAGATGTCAATTTAAAGGGGGTCTATCTCTGCACAAGAAGAGTTATCCCAATCATGAAGGCACAGAATGAGAAGGTGGGATTCGGTGGTCACATCGTAAATATCGCCTCGATAGCAGGAATCATGGGAGTGCCAAAGCTCTCGATTTACAATGCTACAAAATTTGGACTGAGAGGAATGAGCGAGTCCTTGATGAAGGAGCTTCGCTATGACGGCATTAAAGTGACCTGTTTATTTCCAGGATCCATTCAAACTGAATTCTTCGACAACATCAATGGTATGGACGCTCACTCAAGAATGATGCAGCCTGAAGATGTTGCATCCACTGTGATGCACGTTTTGGAAGTGCCTGACAACTACCTGATTTCGGAAGTCGTTATGCGACCCTTTCGACCTAAGAAAAATCCCTAAGCAAGACTCATCCAATACCGGGGTCGAGTTTCTCTACTAGTTCATGGTCGACAAGACCGCATGTTCGGTTAGGCTATCTCTTTATAGATTATTTGATTCTTGAGGACAAATAATGATATTGAATGCATGAAACGAAGAGATTTTGTAACAAAAGCGGGAGCGGGAATTGCCTTAGCGGGTAGTGGCTTGGCTTGTGGAGACTCAGACGAAGGACCGATTGACTCGGCACCCAATATCCAAACGGGCAAATCCCTTCGATGGAGACTTGCTTCCAGCTATCCCCGAAGTGTAGACACCATTTATGGTGCAGCCGAAGTCATGTCCGAAAGGCTATCAAACTTGACCGATGGCAAGTTCAATGTTAGAGTCTTCCCACCTGGGGAATTGGTTCCAGGTTTGGAGGTATTAGATGCGGTTCAAAAAGGTACTGTGCAAGTTGGCCATACTGCCAGCTACTATTACGTCGGAAAAAACCCCGTCTTAGCATTCGATTGCTGTGTCCCATTTGGAATGACAGCAAGGCAGCAGAACGCATGGTTACTTCAAGGGAATGGCCAGAAATTATTACGGGGAGCCTTTTCAGATTTCAATATCCTAAACTTTCCAGGCGGAAACACGGGCGTTCAGATGGGAGGATGGTTTCGGAAAGAAATCAATTCCACTGGAGATCTTCGTGGTCTAAAGATGAGAATCCCTGGAATGGGAGGCCGAGTAATGGACAAGCTCGGAGCAACAGTTCAAGTCATTGCCGGTGGCGAAATTTATCAGGCTTTAGAGCGCGGTACAATCGATGCTGCTGAATGGGTCGGACCCTATGATGACTTAAAACTAGGTTTCAACAAAGTTGCTAAGTATTACTACTATCCTGGTTGGTGGGAGCCAGGCCCAACACTGTCGTTTTATGTGAATCAGCAAGCCTGGGATGGACTAACGCACGGATATCAGCAGGCCTTCGAAGTTGCTTGTCTGGAGGCTAACCAACATATGCTGGCGGCCTATGACGCAAAAAATCCAGCAGCTCTCAAGACCTTACTAGAATCTGGCACCGAGGTAAGGAAGTTTTCCGATGATATAATGTCAGCCGCGGAAAAGGAATCCTTTGCCCTTTTTGAGGAAGAAGCTCTCGCCAGCTCAGAATACAAAGCCATTTACAAGGACTGGAAAAAGTTTAGAAGCGACAGTTACGAATGGTCGAGTTTGGCCGAGACTGCCTTTGCGAGCTTCGCGTTCGGAAAATAGTATTAGTCGTCAGCTTTCAGCCTTCTGTCGTCAAGAAGGGAACGGACCACACTTTGATGGAATCGAAGGAGCACTTCCCCATCGATTTTCGGTCTGAGGCTGTGAGAAGGAGTCGGAAAACGGAACATGGCACACGGAACACCTCTTCCTGAAGACTGACGACTATTTCCCGATGCAGAATCTCGAGAAAATAGCGCCCAGAATATCTTCGTTCGTAGTCTCGCCTACGATCGCGCCGAGGTGATAAAGTGCGTCGCGGATATCCTTCGAAAGCGTCTCACCGGATCCCAGCTTCAATCCCAACTCCGCCCTTTCAACCGACTCAAGAGTATTTTTCAATAGTTCTCGATGTCGAAGGTTGCTTACGATTTTTGAACGATCCATATCCATCTCGGACATGCCTATCATCTCCGTCAGACGAGATCGAAGCATATCCAGCTCCTGAGAATTTTCCATGGCCTTAAGTGCCGATATTTCAAGCTCGTCAAAGTCATGAAAATCCTGGTCGGGCCTTCCGAGATCTAGCTTATTAGCAAGTAATAGAAGCTGTCCTCTCTCCGATTTTTCGGAAATCCAACTCTTCAAAAAAGACACTTCATCGTCGTGCAATCCAAGGGAAGCGTCGAAGAGATATAAGAGAATGTCGGATTTCTCACTGGCTTCCATGGACCTGCGGACACCCTCTGCTTCTATGGCATCATTTGTATCGCGAATCCCTGCCGTGTCATGAAATCTAAATAGCACGCCTCCAATCTCAGACTCTGCTTCAATTTTGTCCCTAGTAGTCCCGGGAATACTGCTTACTATAGCACGATCAAAGCCGAGTAGTGCGTTCAACAATGTGGACTTGCCGGCATTAGGCCGTCCGGCGATCACGACGTCCACCCCACCTCGCATTATCGCACCAAGACGATAACTTCCAAGAAGCTCCTTGATCGTAAGTTTTGTTGAGTTTAAAAGCTCGGAAAGTCGAGACCGGTCAGCAAACTCGATATCTTCCTCTGAGAAATCCAGCTCAAGCTCAACAAGGGCCACGGTCTCTAGCAATTGAGTCGAAATCCTTTCGATCTGTCTCGAATAGCTCCCTTCTAAATGGGCAATGGAAAGTGCGTGGCCAGAGCTTGATCGTGAATGAATCAATTCTGCGATCGATTCTGCTTGAGCCAAATCGATTTTCCCGTTCAAAAAGGCGCGTTTAGTGAACTCTCCAGCCACAGCAAGGCGGACGCCTGTGTTAAGAACTTCTTGTAGGACAAGTTGAGGAACGAGTTCACCACCATGACACGAAATCTCGACTACGTCTTCTCCGGTTGGACTCGCCGGAGCATGAAAAATGGAGACGACGACTTGATCAAGACGATTGCCTCCTTTAGACACAATGTTGCCAACGTGTAATGTCCTAGCCTTGGCCTGCGTCAGCTTCCCCCCTTTAAATATTGGATCGATAGAGGAGATGGCATACGGTCCCGATACGCGAATAATCGACAGAGCCGATTGTCCTCGTGCCGTTGCGATTGCGGCGATGGTATCTTTTTCGACTGAATGAAGCATTGGCTAGATTCGATCACGAGCCTAAAATGAAATTTGAGTCTCCTAAGGAATGGACTCAACTATGCTTGGAGGATGATTCAGATGCCAGTCCGAACCAAGATCTCGACAAACTGACTATTTCTTCTTCTTCCGCTTTACTTTTGCAGACTTGCCTGTCGATTTACCCTTACTGGTTACGATTGGTGCTGCTTCAGCCTCAGCCGAAATGGACTTGTTGATAAACTTTTGCTGAATCGCAGTTAGAAGGTTATACATCAAATAGTAGAGGCTAAGTCCGGCTGCAAATCTATTGAAAACCACTAGGAGGATGACTGGCATGAAGTACATCATCATCTTCATCTGGTTGGCCTGTGCTCCTGTACCTCCTGTATTCTGCATCTTCATTTGGAAGACCATGGAGAGGCACATCAATAGAACAAAGCCCGAGACGTGCGCCCCATAAAATGGAATCTCGAAAGGAAGATCATAGATCGAATCCGGCGCAGAAAGGTCTGTTGACCAAAGAAATCCCTGCTGTCTAATTTCTATTGCCGATGGAAAGAAGCGAAAGAGAGCATAAAGAATTGGCATCTGGAAGAACATCGGGAGACAGCCTCCCAAGGGGTTCACACCGCTAGACTTGTACAGCTTCATTGTTGCCGCCTGCTGCTTCTGGGCATCGTCTGTGTATTTTTCCTTGATCTCGGCCATCTGCGGTTGCAGTAATCTCATTTTAGCCATGCTTTTGTAAGAAGACTTCGTAAGAGGGAAAAGCACCATCTTGATCAGAATTGAGAAGATGATAATCACCCAACCGTAGTTAGGGATAAAGGTCCTCAAAGCACGGAAAGTGGGAATGATGATGTACTTGGAAATGGGCCGAGTAATTGATTCACCAAAACCATAGTCAACAATGTCGTAGAGATCTAAGCCAATTTCTTTAACCTCATAGAGGTCAATAGGACCGGCATATAAGATGAATTCGTCACCTTCCTGGTCTGCCATGGGCATGAGCAAACGAACGGTATAGTCCTCCCAAGCATTCTCAGGATTTTCCGGATCAATAGCAAATCCCTCTAACTCCGCTCCTTCTATATCTTTATCAGGAATCATGGCGATTGTGAAAAAGGTATTCTTCAAAGCCACCCATTCAACGCTTCCACTAATTCTCTTGGATTCGACAGTTTCCTTGTTCAAGGTGATGCTCTCGACTTCTCCGCCACTTCTTACATAGGCGGCAGTTACCATTTTCGAAGTTTCTCTGACACTTTCAGAAAAAGGAAGTCCTCCATTCCAGCTCAATTCGTATCCATCACTGGTAGAGAAATTTTGTGGATTTAGTTGTTGAACCTTGAGCCCAATTTGATAACTGTCAGGTTTAAAAGTGTAGGTCTGAATGATACTTCCGCCAGCAATATCAACTCGGAAACTCAAAGATTTCTCAGAATCTGTGGCATTAATGCTTCCGTTGACGTCAGAATTGAATACCAGAGAGCGTGTATCAACGGATTGATTGCTCCTCGAATAGAATGCAAGTGCAAGGGCACCATTCTGTTCAAGATCAACTAGTTGAATAGGTGTTTCTTGATCGAATTCCTTGAAATCATTAAGAACAAGAGAGGTCAGAGTAGCTCCCTTTGTAGAGAAAGTTGCCTCATAATAATTGGTTCGGACTACGATGTCTCGACCAGGACCATTTTGTACCAGTGCAAATGCCGAATCACTTACGGCTGCAACTTCGTTAGAGCCCTGGATTCTCGAAGGGACCTCATTGACAATTTCTTCCTCCTCAGGTATGACTTGTTCTGTTACAAGGGAATCAGCACTGGCAATAGCGCTTTCATCACCTTGAGCAGGTGGAAAGAAAACAGTCCACACCACCATGATGGCGAAGACAACTACGATAAAGAGGAGGGAATTTCGATCCATAATTTTTTGTCGGGACAGAGCTTATATCGCAAACCCGACTAGACAGTTATGACATTAAGTATTATTCACACTAAGACGTTCTTCCAATTTCCTGCAGGCATTGGCTAGATCCTTTTGGATATCCTTGTCAAGAGTGGAAGCTCGGTAAACCAGCATCATCACAATACTCAAGCCACTAGGACTGGCCTCTATAATTGCATCGGAATGAATACGGATTGACTCCCTCATAATTCTTTTAATTCTGTTGCGATCAACGGCTCTTCTAATCGATCGACTGACCGCAAATCCTAGGTGTAGCTGGTGGACTGAGAAAAATGCCTCGTCTCTTTCCTCCTTGTAGACAAGTGAAATACATCCAGAAGATATTCGGGATACATCACGGCTGCCTTTGTCGAACAAGGACTGGATGACAGCTCTACTTTTCAGTCTAGCGTATGATTTGGCCAAGTAACTAGGATCTTTTCCTACTTACCTTTCCTTTCATCACTTACAGTGAGCTTGTGCCGTCCTTTAGCTCTTCTGTTTTTTATAACATTGGTGCCACCAACGGAAGACATTCTTTCTCTAAAGCCATGCTTGTTGGCTCTTTTCCGTTTACTTGGCTGATAAGTCCGTTTCATCTAATTCTACTCTTCGTTAAGCTTAATATGTCGCTAGATTCACAAAAAACGACAGAAAAGAAATATACACATTTCTATCTTAAATCACCGACTAATCGGTGTAAAAGCTTTGAAGAATGAAGGATAGAGAAATCATACTGATTGCAGCCCTAGGAGATGAAAATCGGGTTATTGGCAAGGGATTGAAGCTTCCTTGGCATATTCCTGAGGATTTAAGGCGTTTCAAACGACTAACCAAGGGATATCCAATGATTATGGGCCGATTGACTTATCAGTCCCTAATTAACCAATTTGGTAGGCAATTACCTGGAAGACCTCATCTAGTATTGACCTCGAGACCGGATCAGTTTGATTATCCAGGAGCTCAAGCGTACCCAAATATGGAAGCCGCTCTAGCTGCTTGCGAGGATTTCGACAAAGTTTTTATTGCAGGAGGTGCCAAGGTATACGCTCAAGGTCTTGACATTTCTGACGTTTGGGAGTTGACATTTGTTGAAGGATCTCACGAAGGCGATGTTTTCTTTCCACCTTTCAAACAGCTTCTTGGCGTGACACATAGGATGATAGGCTGCGAAAATCGAGACGGTTTTCGATTCGAGACATTCCAAAAAATAGGATAGAGTACTAGCTCGATCTAGGATTAAGCACAAGTGACAATTTGCCTTGCTGCAGAAAGGAACAGATCAGCCGAATCTAATTTATTCAATTAGAGCGAGTCGCCATTAGTTTCTATAGAATCGGACCAGAGAAATAAGAGGGGGAAGACTATTGCACAATCTATATTCCTTTACTACATTATAGTACGTGAGTATACAGTAATATAGATTGGTCAGGAGTCACTCTTTGCGAGTTAACCACTCCAATTAATCGGGAGGCAATCTTTCTTTAAGGAGAGATTCCAAGAAGATACACTTTTGAGGCAAAGTGATACTTCAGGCTATTTGGAGGAATAGTTACCTGATTGATATCGAAGATCCCTTACACGGGCCAGTCTCCAATTCAAGTGAGGCAACCTAATGACAACTAGAGTAACAACCCTACTCCTAGTTCTCGCCCTATCAAGCAATGTTTGGGCGCAAGACGACACTTCAAAACAACAATCCATAATCAGGGCCCTAAAGAAAGCCGATTGGATTGAAAAATCTAACCCCAGACTAAAATATTCGACCTTTCCTAAATTTGTAGAATCCGGAAACACCACCCAATCCATTTTGATGGATGTGGTGGAGGGTGTTCCTTTGTATTCAAATGATTTATCCCTCTCTGAGCCCTTGCTCCACGCTAAGTTGCTTCCCCTTACTAGCTATATCGAGATGCATCTTATAAATGAGCTCTGGAATGGAGGTTCATTATCCTTGGAATTGAGCGGGGAAAATCAAACGATCGGACACGGTGAAGGAGCTAGAGCGACCCACAGCGAATTCAGCCTGGCAAATATTACTTACCAAGACAATCCTATCATTTCTCATCATGGTACCGCAGTCGCCGGAGTTATCAGCGCTGAGGGAATTCAAACAAATGTTGGAAAAGGGTCTTCATATGGTGCCAATATCGTCAGCTACAATAGATATATGGGAGATATCTTCCAGATGGACCTGCTGGCAAAGAACGGCGCCGTCGCTTCAAATCATTCCTATGGGGGGCCTGCGGCATGGTCATATTGTTCGATCACCGGCAAATATATTTGGAACTCCATTGGCACGGCTGATACAAATATTTTGTTTGGCCGCTATGATTCGTTCACAACGATTCCTCTAGATACTCTGGCATATCTGAACCCTCACTACACCGTTGTTCAGGCAGCCGGAAATTCAAAAACAACTGGTCCCAATTCCGATGGTACGACCATGGATGGCTACCATCTCATTTCCGAAACAGGCGCTGGCAACTGTGGACCAGTCTACACGGATCTAAGGTATCCAAATTCGGGTGGTCCAAGCTATGACACCATTGTAACACGAGGGACGGCGAAGAATATTATTACCGTTGGTATGATCGTGGCAAACGAAGGTGGATACAATGGAGCTGAAAATGTCGACGTTGATTACCGATCCAGTGCTGGGCCAACAGACGATGGTAGGATAAAGCCAGACATTGTTGCGGTACATGCGACTCCTGGCCCACAAGCATTATTCGTCCCATCGCACACGACGGATGACTCCTATGGATATGTAAGTGGCACCTCCGCCGCAGCAGGTGTTGTAACTGGCATTGTTGGCTTGTTAAATGAGCTTTGGATAGACTTGACTAGTGAGAGCCTTCGAAGCTCAGAAGTCAAGGCTTTGCTTATTACCAGTGCTTGGGAATCAGGCGCCAACGATGGTC
Source organism: Rhodothermales bacterium (assembly GCA_965250215.1). Lineage (GTDB taxonomy): Bacteria > Bacteroidota > Rhodothermia > Rhodothermales > DATKEJ01 > CBDFNN01. The sequence goes on from CBDFNN010000004.1 coordinate 3,926,729, forward strand.
CAGACTACGAAGCTGGCTGGGGAGTAGTAAACGCTAAAGCAGCCGCTGCTTTACTTCAGCTAGATGGCGGCTCGCGGGACCTGCTAAAAACCGTAAATCTTACTGATGGCGAAAGCATCGAGATTCCGGTTTATTCCAACACTGAGCAGCCACTGAAAATTACGGCAAGCTGGACGGACCCAGCTGGAACCGAGCTTTCTCCCTTAGTCAACGACATCGACATTAGGCTGCGACGAGAATCAGATGACTTTATTTTCGAGCCGTGGATCTTGGATCCAAACAACCCTTCGGCTCCAGCGACAAAAGGTGACAACTATTTAGATAATGTTGAGCAGATTCTAATCGATTCACCAGGGCAAGAAGTCTACACCTTGATAATAACACATAAAGCTAACCTTGTATCGGGAGCAAACGTCGCAACAGCGAATCACGGTCTAATTGGATCCCAATTGGTTTCTGTTGCTATTTCAGGCCAAGAAGACAGCACTCTGCCAGTTGAAATTGCATCTTTTGATTTGACGATCGATGCTAGAGATGTCTCTCTAAATTGGGCAACATCAAGCGAGCTAAACAATGCGGGCTTCATGGTTCAACACAAACAAATTGGCGGAGAAATCTGGAACGATGTTCAATTCATTGAAGGATATGGTACAACGGAGGAAGTCAATTACTACAGTTATCGTCTTGAAAACATTGACGTAGGTCAACACGCCTTCAGACTTCGGCAAATAGACTTTGATGGATCTGCCTCATTAACAGCTGTCTTGATAGCCTCAATCGAAGCTCCTGGAAGCTTCGTGATAGATTCAGCCTATCCAAATCCATTCAATCCAAGCACGAAATTAGGATTCTCTGTAAATGACCCGCAGCAAGTAAGAGCGAGTCTGTACAACGAAGTCGGTCAGCGACTTGGGATTCTGTTCAATGGATATGTCCCTGCAAATCAGCAATACACAATCGACATTGACGGGGCAGATCTCCCAAGTGGCAACTATCTGGTTCGATTAGAAGGAAAAGATGAATCAGTGACCCAGAGAATCGTCCTTATAAAATAGTTGGCTTGCTAAGACAGATTCCATATCAATTGGCATCTAGTTGACGAAATTTCATACAAATAAAAAAGGCCCCTTCATTCATGTAGAGGCCTTTTTTGATTTTAGTTCACCGGACTAGACTAACAGATTGCCAGCAGCGTCGGCCGCAACGTCAACCATGTCACCTGTGGCATCACCTACTATTGAGCCAGCCCCATCAACCCCACTATTAGCGCCATCTTGAAGATCTGATCCACAAGCTTTCCAGCCAAAGAAAGCCGCAGCAGCGATAAGTAATATTGGAAGTAATTTCTTCAAAAGAGATCCACTTGAAGAAGTTATGTCTGAACTCGTTGCGGCAACATTTCCAGATGCTCCAGCAGCATCGTTCAATAGATCATCGGCTCCGTCCGCGGCGGCGATATTTGCACCGCTTGCTGCAGATCCAGCGCTACTGACCACATCTTCGACACCAGCCGAGGCTCCAGAGGCCAAATCACCCAGACCTCCAAGTCCTATAGACTCGAATAGTGCAGCTGGAGCAGCACCTTTCAAATGATCAGCCTGTCCAGCAAGAAGACCCGCAAGGCCACTGGCATCGAAGTCATTGTCCTTAGTCGTCTTCTTAAGAAGACCCATGATTATTGGAGCGGCAAGACTCAAGAGAGAAGACGAAGATCCTTTTCCAAGACCACTCATTTTAGCAATCGTACCTGCAATAGGTCCTAGGTTATGTCCGAACAGACTCGAAAGAATTCCACTTCCAGCCGACTTCGTAGTCTCCATCTTGCCGCCAGAAAACATACCGAGAACGTTGTCAAGCATTCCGTCGTCTGCATCATCCAGCATGTTGAATATGGTACTAGCTCCAGAACTAGTTGTCGACTTTTGCATGAGTCCGCCAAGAAGTGCAGGTAGTACACCACCAAGTGCCGTGCTGGTAGCTTCTTCTTTTTCGCCAAGAGCGCTAGCGAGGGCACCTGCAGCGCCACCGCTAAAATATCCTTTGGCAAGGTCTAATAGATTAATGTCCATGTTGCTTTCGCTTTTTGTGGGATTCAAAGACAATTTGGTCTTTGTAAAATACGCGGAAATGGAAAATCAGTGAGATTCGATTTCTTGACTTTTACTGAGGTAGGCCTCATTTGAAGCCGGATCTCCTCCATATCATTTTTTCCGCGGGGAGTTTACGGCCTCAAAATAATCGATTTATCTCGCTCTTCCAATGCTTCGAAAATGCTCAAGCTCAATGTATCAGCGCATATCCGATACATTGAACCTGAGCTCTTACGCAAATCTCAAGAGACAAAAAAAGGGACCAGCATAACGCTGGTCCCTTGAATAGTCCACCGGACTAAAGTTAGTTGCGAGACGGGAAAACGCCCACTAATGCGATACACCAGTTTATAGCTAGGTAGGGTTGTCGATTTTCATGCTGTTGGCTACCCCCAGTATTCCCAATCGTCGCGGCATTCAAAACGGCGTCAGGAGCTTGAGTTCTGTAAATCTGTGACGCTGCTAGAGAGTTGCCAGACGGTTTGTTGTTGTCGGCCTCTTCTGCCACTACATTTGCAGAGTGATTATGGGAAGGAATTTGAGTCGTGTTTAGAGTTACGTGCTCAGCGCCTCCTTTTTGGCCAATGGCGTAATTCGAGAGTCCTGGGCCATTTCCAAAGCCAATGGCGGCTCGACCCCGTAAATCAGGTAGCCCAAATGTTGTCCTTCCATCTCCTCCGTAGGTCGTACCAAGCAGAGAAAACAGAGCTGAGTTTGCACTAATGGGTAAAAGTTGGCCTTCACATTTCGCCCAGCCACGAGGGGCAAAATTGAATCCGAAAGGGGTAATCATTCCGAGAAATGGTTCCATTGTATTTTATCTTTATGAGTCCGGGATATTGAATGACACCCCGTGCCTCGGTGAGAAAGGATCTGAAGCAGGATCAGCGGGTGAGCCTCAAATTTTCTTGCCTCAGAATTTCATTCCTATGTTAAAACCTAGATGCATAGGAAGCAAATAGACAAGGTCTTAGACATGAAATATCTTGCCTACTTATCTTATCAATAGTACCCTTGAATATTGCGATCAGCTCTCTTTAATGCTATTGGCTGCGATATAGGCCCCTGTCCAAGCGGATTGAAAATTGAATCCGCCGGTCACGCCATCAATATTTAAAATCTCTCCCGCGAAGTAGAAATTGGCCATTCGCTTGCTCGAGAATTTCGAAAAATCAATTTCCTTTAAGTCAATTCCTCCAGCCGTTACGAATTCCTCCTTGAATCGATTTTGACCTAGCATATCGAAGCGAGACGATTTAAGAGTGGTAAACAAGGTAGCTAGATCCTGCTTTGAGCACGAAGCTATCTTCCGCGTTGAGTCAAGATTTGAAGTCTCCACGAGGCGCTGGGCCAATCGTTTGGGAAGGCCCATAAGCTGATGATTCCCAATCAATTTCTTAGCGTAGATTTGTCGCCAAGAATCAAACTCCTCTCGACTGAGATCTGGGCGAAAGTCCACTGTGATTTGGCTTTTGTAATCCAAAGAATGGAAATGCCTAGCCAGATGTGAACTAAGTTTTAATACCGCAGGACCACTAAGGCCCTTATGTGTGATCATGAGTGGACCCTCACTTTTAAAGCTGTGATCTTCGGCGGAAACTATCACCCTATCAAGGCTAATTCCGGCTAGACCTTCCAAGCGCTGATCTTTGATCTGAAAAGTGAAAAGACTTGCTACTGGATCGACAATTTCGAATCCTAAAGCTTGTAGAAGATGCCAAACAGGTTTGCTACTCCCGGTCGCCATAAATACTCGGTCTGCACTCAACACATCACCATCGGAAAGCTCAAGATTGAATCCATCCTCTCCCTCTCTCAAAGCCTCGATTGAAACGAGCTTGGACCCCATTCTAACATGGACGCCGTTTTCATTACATTCTCGACGTAAGCAATCGATTATGGACTGAGAATTATCACTTCGTGGGAAAATCCGACCGTCGGCTTCCGTCTTTAGTTGCACTCCTCTGCTTTCAAACCAATCGACTGTATCCCGTGGACCGAAGCGATTAAATGGTCCTAAAAGTTCTCGCCTTCCCCTTGGATAATGCGTGGATAAGATCTCGGGGTCCTCGCAATCATGCGTCACATTACATCTTCCCCCGCCTGAAATGCGTACTTTATGCAGGACCCCAACACTCTTCTCAATAATGCTGACTTTTGCACGAGGGCACAATGCGGAGACATTTGCTGCAAAGAAAAAGCCTGCAGCTCCTCCCCCAACTACGACGATTCTCAAGTCTGAGTTAGAGTTTCCTTGTGTCAAATTAGTCCTTAGGGAAGTACAGAAAACGACACTGTCGCGATGCCTGAATCTGTTTCTAGCCTGGCAAAATATAGCCCTGCCCTTAGTCCTGACAGCTCAGATTTCAAGATGTGTTGACCACCAAGGACTAGCCCTTTCTTGATCTCCTTTACATTGCGGCCTAAAGAGTCGAATATTTGAAAATCGATCTCGGTAGCCACTTTCACATCAAGCCGGAATGTAACTTCGTGTGCGGCAGGGTTTGGATAGCCCTGTAGTCCAGAGATCTCCCTTGGTAACTCAATATCAATGCTAGTCGGCAGGTTAGCCAACAATGTAACATCTATCCAGGGATATACTCCGTTGTTATTGAATCCACTCCATTCATCGGAAAGGTTGTGCCAAGTATCATCAAACCACAATTCCCAAGCCTCTGGCACTCTAATACCTTGTTCATCTGAAGCAGCGATGCCAAAGAGACCCGGATCATTCATGCTCGCCGTAAAATCAACCACCACATAAAACAGACGATCTGTTAGAACATTCTGTGATAAAACGTTGACTGTAAAATCTCCGTCGTTTTCGTTCTCACTATGATCGAAGATATCTCCAGCTGCATCGGCAAGAGCAAATGATTCAGAAAATAGAGGCGTACCACTTGGGCCGTTCTCAAGCGTACCATTCATTATCAGGACATCGTAAGTCTCCGTACTAATGTCAGGACGTAAGTACGAGAAGACGATTCCAACTTCAGCCACCACCCAATCACTTAGACTATCGGGAACCGTGAATGCTAAGGCTTTGGCTTTGTCTCCAAAAATATTAGGACCCATAACGAATCCCGAATCAGGAGGAGTCTGATTGACTCCATCAAAATCTACGTCAACCGTCCAGGCTACGGCACCAGCATCGAGATCGTAGTAGCTTAGAATGAGACTGTCCACTAAACTTGACCTTAAGCTGACTCGCTGTATGCTTTCATTTTTGTGCTTGAGCTTGCCGACAGTCGACTTGAGTGCACCCGATTTCTGAGCAAAAGCATCTTGAGTCGAAAGGAAAATGCTGAGGGTGAGAACGAGAGAAAGGAGACCTAGCAGACGTGTTTTCATACGGCGACTTCGAGATTATTTTCTTGAGTTTCAGACTTACCAAGGGGAGGTAGTCCTGACTTCAAAAGATAATACTGAATACCATCGGCTAAAGCTTTCCAACTTGCCTCAAGAATATTGGTAGAGACCCCAACTGTACTCCAGCTTGTCCCGGCCGCTTGGAGAGTTACGAGTACTCTGACGCAGGCCGCCGTTCCGGCCTCTGGTGTCAGTACTCTGACCTTGTAATCAGCCAACATGAGCTGTGATAAGCTTGGATAAAATTCCAGCAAGGACTCAACGAGAGCCTCTGCCATGGCATTGACAGGGCCATTTCCTTCAGCAGCCACCATCTTCTCCTTACCTCCAACTTGAACACGAAGAGTTGCCTGGGCGTGATCAAACTCCCCGTCGTTCTTCTCACTTTGGACACGGGCTCTTTTCAATTGAAAGTAGTCTGTCGCTTCGCCTTGGATCGTTCTGAGAAGTAATTCAAAGGAAGCTTCTGCACCCTCAAATTCATAGCCGAGATGCTCGAGCTCCTTTATTCTTTTGACGGCCTTCTTTGCAGCATCCGAATCCGAAAGGTCAATATCCATTTCTTCAGCTTTGTAGCGGACATTGCTTTGCCCAGAGAGATCGGAAACCAATACACGTCTTGCATTTCCGACGATACTCGGTTCGATGTGTTCATAAGCGCGAGGCTCTTTCATCACTGCTGAAACGTGAATACCTCCCTTGTGAGCGAATGCGCTTCTACCTACATATCCCGTTCTATCTACCGGATCTAAATTGGCGACTTCGTCGACAAAGTGAGAAAGCTCTCTCAATTTCGATATCCGATCTACCGGTACACATTCGTGCCCCATTTTCAATTGTAGGTCAGGGATAACAAGGCATAGGTCTGCGTTGCCGCATCGTTCACCTATGCCGTTGATGGTCCCTTGCACATGCGATGCTCCACCTTCAATGGCCATTAAGGAATTGGCCACTGCGCATCCACTATCATTGTGCGTATGAATACCAACTGGTATATCAAATTTTTCTACAACTACTTCGACGAGGCGTTTAATCTCGCTCGGAAGAGTTCCTCCATTGGTATCGCAAAGGACCAGCACGGAGGCGCCGGCCTCCGACGCTGCTTGCAAGGTCTCAATGGCGTAATCTGCATTGTCTTTATAGCCATCGAAAAAGTGCTCCGCATCATAAATGACTCTCTTTCCTTTGCTGTGGAGATAAGCCACAGATGAAGAAATCAGATCTAGATTTTCTTCCAGACTGACGCCAAGTGCCACTTCAGCGTGCAATGTCCAGCTCTTTCCAAAAATGGATACAAGAGGTGTTTCTGCCTCTAAAATCGCGGTTAGATTGGGATCGTTTTCCGGAGAGAAGTCCTTTCGACGCGTCGAACCAAAAGCACAAATCTTTGCGTGATTCCAACTTTCTTTTTTGGCCAAGTCAAAAAATTCTTTGTCCTTCGGATTCGAACCCGGCCATCCGCCTTCGATTATATCGACGCCGAATTCGTCCAGCTTTTTCGCGATACGAAGCTTGTCCAGTGCACTCAGGCTGACATGCTCGCCTTGCGTACCATCTCTAAGAGTCGTGTCAAATAATTCAATCGTCATGTTGTCGTCCGTCTAAAATAAAAGTCGGCGTGTTCAGATTATTTAATCAAGCCAGCCTGTCTCGCGTATTCGAAAACATTTCCAGCCTCAAGAATCGCAGCCACTTCACCCAATGGATTCAAAGCAAATGATTCTCCGGTCGTTACATTTTTCAAGGTGCCGAGGTCAACATCGAGCTCCAATTGATCACCGGTTCGAATTTTCTCTACCAGTCTTTCGCGAGTCTCGAAAGGAATAACAAAACCTCCATCGATCGAATTCCGATAAAATATCCTTGCATAGCTTTCCGCGATGACCGCTTTGCAACCTGCCTCAGCCATTGCAAAAGGCGCATGCTCGCGAGAGGAGCCACAACCGAAGTTGCTTCCTCCAATCACAAAGGTAAACTCGCTCAGGTAGGCATCTGGCGGCGTGAAAGGAACGCCTCCCTTTGGTAATCCTTGATCCGGAGATGGGACTCCAGAGAATGCATAGCGTCCGTACAGTTTTCTTTCTTCCGGTTCTCGTTGGCTATACACGAGATGCTCAGCGGGAATGATTTGATCTGTGTCGATAGCGTCACCTGTTACCCAGGCTTTTCCTGAAATAAATTTTTCCATTATACCAAGACCTCTCTAGGATCTGTTATGCTTCCGCTCAAGGCCGATGCTGCCACGGTCAGAGGCGAGGCCAAAAAGACAGATGCTTGTTTTGAGCCCATTCGTCCTGGGAAATTCCGATTGGTCGTTGAGATCACAACCTCTGTGTCATGCGTTCGACCGAAAGTATCAATCGGGCCACCTAGACAGGCAGCGCAGCTCGACTCGCCAATCTTACAACCAGAAGCCTCAAAAATGTCGTAGAGCGATACGCCGTCAACATATGTGTCATGTAAACGTTTGGCGGTTAGGGTCGTTGCCGGCACGATGTAAGTGTCAATCTTAACTTCCTGACCCTTCAATATTTTTGCAGCCGCATGGAAGTCTTCTAGCTTTCCCCCTGTGCAAGATCCGATGTAGGCTCGGTCCAATCTAGTCCCTTCGACTTCTCTTACTGTAGCTCGATTGTCTGGTCTATGGGGTTTTGCAACAACAGGCTCAATCTTCGACACGTCGTACTCTCGGACAGAATGATAGACGGCATCAGCGTCTCTATAAACTGGCTCAAAATCCACGTCGGTTCTTTCCCGCACATAGTCCAGAGTTGCTTGGTCAGGCGCTATGATCCCAGACTTCCCACCTGCCTCGATGGCCATATTGGTCAATGTCATTCTCTCTGGAATGGATAGATCGTAGACAGCTTGCCCGTCGAATTCTAGGGTCCTATAGGTCCCACCATCACAGCTAATGTCTCCGATGATATGCAGGATGAGATCCTTGGCCATGATGTAAGGCGGAAGCTCTCCCGTAAAGACAAACTTCATGGTCTCCGGAATTTTAACCCAAATCTTTCCCGTTCCCATGATTAGGGCAGCGTCTGTGTTACCGACACCAGTTGAGAATAGACCAAAGGCTCCTGAGGTGCAGGTATGGCTATCAGTGCCAATCAAGACTTGACCGGGTCTGTTGAATCCCTCCTCAGCCAATCCCATGTGGCACACGCCGATATATCGGTCTGTTCCAACATCGTAGTAGTGTGGCAGGTCATGTTCCGCCGCAAACTCCCGTAGAATCTCGACATTCCGATTGGCGTGATGATTCTTAGTAAAGATGTAGTGATCGGGCATGATCACAAGTTTCTCTTTGTCCCACACCTGAGCATCTGCGCCAAATTCTCTCTTGAATATCCCGATTGTCGGTGGCCCACAAACATCGTGGGTCATCAAAACGTCAACATCTATCCAGACATTCTCTCCGACGGAGACCCTGTCTCGACCTGCGTGCTGAGCGAGTATTTTTTCTGTTATTGTCATCTGGATACTGGATTCTGGGTTCTTAATGCTTGATTCATGTCGTCTACGATTTGCAATTAACTTTTCTTTACTCTCATTTTCTAGATTCTAGAATCTACTCCTCCGCTGCTCCGAATGAACCCATGACCCCAGTGGTCGCAAAATCGACAGCCTGTTGGGAGCCGATTACGATCTCTCTTTTGTTGAGCGCCGCGATGTAAGCTCTGGCTGAGGCTTCCAAAACATCGGTATGCTGAGCTTTACCTGTATAAATCGTTCCAGCTTCATCCACATGGACTGTCACCTCTCCGATGGCATCAGATCCCACGTCTGCTGAATGAATTTCATAGTCCTTTAGCTTAGAGGCTCTTCCGACTGCATAATCGATGGCCTGATAAATAGCTCCAACCGTTCCGTCTCCAGTCGAAGATTTCTCGACTACAATACCTGTTTTGGTGTTTCGAATACTGACTTCTGCCGTGGGCTTACCTTCCTTAGGATCAAGCACACGCATACTCAACAATTCATAGACGGGAGCCGTGTCAGGCATTTCTTCTCGTCGAACTAGGTGACGAAGATCACGATCTTGCACTTCCTTCTTGCGATCGGCTAGAGCAAGAAATCGCTCATACAGTTCTTCCTTGTCACTTGTTGGATCACTTAATCCTAGTTTTTCGAGACGACTAAAGAATCCATGTCGACCTGAATGTCTTCCTAGTCGAATCTGCTCAGGAATTTGCCCAACATCTTCAGCTCGCATGATTTCATAGGTCTCCCGACTTTTTAGGACGCCGTCCTGATGAATCCCAGCCTCATGTGAAAAAGCATTCCTTCCGACAATCGCCTTATTCGGTGCAACGGGAAATCCTGTTGCTACCGAGACCGCTTTGCTCAAACGTGTTAGAAGAACAGAGTTGATTCCTGTCTCGACGCCATAATGATCAGATCGAACACGTAGCGCCATAACCAATTCTTCAAGCGAGGCATTGCCAGCTCTCTCACCGATGCCGTTAATAGTACATTCCACTTGACGTGCTCCACCCTCGATAGCAGCCAAGGAATTCGCAACGGCTAGCCCCAAATCGTCGTGACAATGCGCTGACAGAACAACTGGAGACCCTCCATCAAGGAGACCAGCGATGGTCTCAAACAAATTCTTGTATTCAAGTGGTGTGCAATAGCCTGTTGTATCTGGAATATTTATCGTCGTTGCTCCGGCCTCTATAGCGGCATGCAAAACTTCCTTTAGATAACCCAAATCGGTACGCCCAGCATCTTCGGCGGAAAATTCGATATCGTCCGTATAGCTTTTAGCCTGGGCAATGGATTCAACAGCCATTTTGATGACTGTTTTGCGTCGTTCATCCATCGTAGCACCATAGCGGGGGCTACTAAACTTGGCTGCAATGTGAACATCACTCGTTGCAATGAATGTATGTATTCTCCTTTTTTCTCTAGACCCAAGAGACTCGCCTGCCTTCTGAATATCAAGCTCCTTGGCTCGGGCAAGAGCGCAAACAACGACATCAGGGACCTCTTCACAGATAGTCTGGACGGCATCGAATTGAGCCGGAGATGAGACGGAAAATCCGGCCTCCAGAACATCTACACCGAGCTCGGCCAGCTTATGAGCCAGCTTAACTTTCTCGTTCACAGTCATGGAAGCCCCAGGGGCTTGCTCTCCATCTCGGAGTGTCGTATCAAAAATGACGACTCTTTGTCTGTCGCTCATTGTGCTTGCTCGTTATTGTGATTATCCTTCACTTAGGTCAATGATGACAGCCGTCAACATTTCCTCTGTGCTTACTTTTGTGTGTCCTTCGTGCGCTAAGTCGGTAGTTCTCAAACCATGAGCTAGGACACTTTCTACCGAGTTTCTAATCGAACCCGCCGCGTCGCCCTCGCCGAGGGCATCGAACATCATGGCAACAGAGAGAATCGCTCCAAGGGGATTTGCAATCCCTTTTCCAGCGATGTCTGGCGCTGAACCATGAACCGGTTCAAAAAGCCCAACCTTCCCACCTAAACTTGCTGAAGGCAACATTCCCAGAGAACCGGGTAAGGTTGCGGCTAGATCAGACAGAATATCGCCAAAGAGATTTCCGGTCAGTACTACATCAAATTGCCTCGGATTGAGGACAACTTGCATTGCCGCATTGTCGATATAAAGAAAATCTAATTCCACCTCTGGGTAAAATGAGTTTCTAAATTCCGTGACGACATCTCTCCAGAGCTGAGACACGATGAGAACGTTTGCTTTGTCAACAAGCGTTACCTTCTTCCTCCGTTTGAGCGCCCATTGAAAGGCAACTTCTGAGATGCGAACAATTTCATCTCTGGTGTAGACCATACTTGAAACGGCATGATCTAACTCTCGAATCTGTGGCTCACCAAAGTAGATTCCACCGGTCAACTCGCGGACAATTAGCATGTCCGCTCCTTCCACTCTGTCGTTTTCGATTGGCGAATTCGCTACAAGTGAGCTGGGCACTGCAACCGGTCTCAAGTTGGCAAAGGTACCCAGAGCCTTTCTCATCGCCAGAAGTCCAGACTCTGGTCTTTGAGCGCCTTTGAGGTCGTCCCATTTGGGTCCACCGATGGCGCCCAAGAGCACGGCATCTGATGACAATAGCGCATCTCGAGTATCATCTGGAAAGGGTTCTCCACTTTCATCGATGGCGACACCGCCTATGGGAAAGGACTCAATTTCAAGGGCAAAACCATGAAGCCTAGCAACTTTCTCTGCAACCATTAAGGCAGCTTGTACTACTTCCGGTCCGATGCCATCGCCCGGAAGTGATGCTATTTTGTAGGTCCTTCCCACTATACCTCTACAGTTTCTTCTTTTCGAAGCCAAGACATCATAGATCGCAGTTTTCTTCCTACAACCTCGACAGGATGGTTCTTTGAATTCGCTCGCAACTCTTGGAATTTTGATCCACCTGCTTCGCATTCAGCAATCCACTCTCGGGCGAATTCTCCAGACTGAACTTCTTCAAGAATCTTCTTCATCTCCTTCTTGGCAGCTTCCTTGATGACTCTCGGGCCTCTGGAATAGCCACCGTATTCAGCCGTTTCCGATACACTATAATTCATGTATTCGAGACCACCTTCGTAGTAGAGGTCTACTATGAGTTTTAACTCATGGAGGCATTCGAAATAGGCAAGCTCAGGGGGATAGCCAGCTTCCGTAAGCGTTTCGAAGCCAGCTTTGATCAGAGCTTCTGATCCTCCACATAGCACGGCCTGCTCTCCAAAGAGATCGGTTTCCGTTTCGTCCTTGAAATTCGTTTCGATAACCCCTGCCTTGGTACCACCAATAGCGTCAGCATAGCTGAGAGCCTGAGCAAGAGCTTGGCCGGATGGATCTTGATGAATGGCTACTAAACATGGAACGCCTTTCCCCTCTTGGTACACCCTTCTGACGAGATGACCCGGCGACTTTGGCGCGACCATGAATACATCTACATTTGCCGGGGGTACAACCTGATCGTAGTGAATCGAGAATCCGTGTCCAAAGCCGAGTGCATTTCCCTCCTCTAAATGATCCTTAATATGATCAATGTAAACGGCTTTATGATTTTGGTCTGGGACCAAAATCATAATGGAGTCAGCCCAGGCGGCGGCTTCGGAAATGGGCATCACCGTCAGACCAGCCGACTGTGCCTTGCTTGCGGAGGACGATCCTACCCTAAGTCCAACTACCACATCAACACCAGACTCCTTCAGATTCAAGGAGTGAGCATGGCCTTGACTTCCGTATCCAATAATGGCAACTTTTCGTGATCGTATCAGACTTTTGTCTGCTTCGTAGTGTACTTGCATCGATGCGTTTCTTTGTGTTTAGGTTAGTTTCCGTAGATCAGCTCTCGCTTCATTGCGACGCGTCCACTTCTTGCAATTTCATCTATGTGATAGGGTGCCATCATTCCGACAAATGCATTGACTTTCGTTGCGGGCCCCGTGACTTCGACCGTCATTGAGTCGGGTTTTATATCGACTACTCTCCCGCGGAAGACATCACAGATGTCCTTGATCTCAGCACGTGATTGCTTGTCATATCTCACCTTGACTAGACAAAGCTCGCGTTCTACGTGCTCTATATTTGTCAAATCCTCGACTTCTAGGGCATCTACTAATCTTCCTAGCTGCGATACAACTTGACTCATTTTCCTGTTGTTGCCTCGAGCAACTAGGGTCAATCTCGAAAGCGAAGGATCATTAGTGGGTCCTACGGTAACGCTCTCCAAATTAAAGTTGCGCGCCGAGAACAGGTTGGTCACGCGATTCAAAGCTCCGATGGAGTTCTCCAATAGAACAGAAATCAGGTGTCGCTTTTCGACTTCCTTCTCATCCTGATTTAGCGGTTGACCGGCTGCCTTTCGTCGAACGATCTGTTGCGGGGTTAGGGTTTCAGTTGACATATTAATCCTCTTTAAAACGCTCTGTGATCATGTCTCCCGTTGCGGCACCAGCTGGCACCATGGGAAAGACCATCTCTTCTTTGATAACTTTAAATTCCATCAGGACGGGTCGATCGGTGACTTGCCAGGCCTTCTCGATCACATCATCGACTTCCTCCGGCGAGGAAGCGCGCAATCCGACGCAGTTCATTGCTTCGGCTAGCTTTACGAAATCTGGGTTAGTGTCCGTCAAGTCCGTATGACTGAATCGATCCTCAAAAAACAGCTCTTGCCATTGTCGAACCATGCCAAGAAAAGAGTTATTTAGAACAACGATTTTGATGGGCAGTTTGTGCGCCGCGGCAACACTCATCTCTTGAGCATTCATAACGAAACCTCCATCACCGCTGATTGAAATCACTGTGGTCCCGGAGTCCTTGATTCCGAATGCAGCACCCATCGCAGCGGGCATTGAAAAACCCATCGTGCCGAGTCCTCCAGACGTAATGTGTGTGCGGGGTTTCTTGTAGGTAAACCACTGTGCCGCCCACATTTGATTCTGACCGACGTCCGTGACTACAACCACATCGCCTTTGCACTTCTCGTCAAGCTTCTGGATAACGTATTGCGGTCTGAGCTGCCCATCACTCTCGAAGCTAAGGGGACATTCGTCCTTCCAAACCTGGATCTCCTCTAACCACTTCGGATGACTCGATTCGCCAACCTGAGGAAGCATCTCCTCTAATACGGTCCTGAGGTCACCGATGATCGGACAGTCTGCGTGAATGTTTTTTGAAACGCAAGAAGGATCGATCTCGATGTGAATGACCTTAGCATGCGGAGCCCAGGCTTCAAGCTTACCTGTGACGCGATCATCAAATCTTGCTCCCAGGGCAATAAGAAGATCACAGTTTTGAACAGCTTGATTGGCGTACCACGTCCCGTGCATTCCTAACATTCCGAGGGACAGCGGATCGTCCTCTGGGAATGCACCTAATCCATGAAGTGTCGTGGTGACAGGGATTCCGGTCCTATGGGCAAGTTCGGCTACAAGCTCGGATGAATTTGAATTTATCGCTCCACCGCCAGCGTAAATCAATGGCTTTTTAGCGGTTGATATCCATTCCAAAGCCGTCGCAATCTGTTCACGATCGATGTCGCCCACTTTCCAATATCCTCGAGGAATATCTTCCTCACTAGGATAGCTAAATTCGTGGTGTTGAAAAAGAACGTCTTTTGGAAGATCTACCACAACTGGACCTGGCCTTCCTGTCCGAGCCACATGATAGGCCTGCTTTACTACGGAGGTCAGATTCTTGATATCACGAACTTGATAACTGTGCTTCGTAATACTTCGTGTTACACCAATAATATCCGTCTCCTGGAAGGCATCGTCGCCGATCAGATGTGTAGGAACTTGTCCGGTGAATACTACGATGGGAATGGAATCCATAAAGGCGTCTGCAATCCCAGTCACGCAGTTCGTAGCACCAGGTCCGCTTGTTACCAAGACAGTTCCAACTTTACCTGTCGCTTTAGCATAACCTTCGGCTGCATGCGTCCCCCCTTGTTCATGTCGAACAAGAACGTGCTTGAAATTGGGTTTCACCCGGGCCATTTCGTCATAGATCTTTATGACGGCTCCGCCGGGATGCCCAAAAATGATTTCCACCCCTTCAGCATCAAGGGCCCGCACGAGAATTTCAGCCCCGTTCATCTGAACTGGTTTTTCGGATTTATCCTGCCCATTCTGGCTAGCCTTTTTCGTTGCTGTTGCCTCACTCATTTTCGTTTACGATTGTTAATGTCTTTGAAGATTGATTTTCGATTTCCGATGGCACACGTAAAACGGCGCCTTGTGATGCACTCGTCACGAAGTAGGTATATCGCTCGAGAAATCCACCACGAATCTTGGATTTAAAAGATGGAAGCTCTCGGAGCCGTGACAAAATTTCGTCCTCATCCACCAATAAATTGATACTGCGATTTTCTATATCTATTGCGATACGATCCCCTTCTCGGATAGCCGCAATGGGCCCACCACTAGCTGCCTCTGGTGAAACGTGTCCAATGGAAAGACCACGCGTTCCACCAGAGAATCGGCCATCGGTTATCATGGCGACTTTCGTGTCTAGATCCATGCCAGCTAGCGCCGATGTCGGCTGAAGCATCTCTGGCATTCCAGGTCCACCCTTAGGTCCTTCTGTTCTGATCACGACGACATCTCCTTCCACAACCACACCAGACAGAATCCCATCAACGGCCTCGTCTTGAGACTCAAAGATTCGAGCCGTCCCTTCAAAATTAAACATGCTTGGATCAACCGCTCCGACTTTCAGCACGCTGCCTTCTGGAGCGATATTCCCAAAGAGAACACTCAGACCTCCCGTCTTTCTGAAGGCGCGTTCTACTGCCCGTATAATTCGAGGGTTTTTGTTTTCGGCTAGCGCTATGTTCTCACCGAAAGTACGGCCGGCTACAGTCGGCCTATCCAAGTGGAGTACATCAAGGTCTACCAGCTCTTTTAGAATGGCGTGAACGCCTCCAGCTGCATCGACATCTTCCATATGGACATCAGTAGTCGCTGGCGAAATCTTACAGAGATAGGGCACTTTGTCCGACATTTCATTGATCCGCTCCAAGTCATATGGAATTTCCGCCTCGTTTGCGGCGGCTAGCAGATGGAGAATGGTGTTTGTTGAGCCACCCATGGCCATATCTAAGGCAAAAGCATCGTCTAAGGCATCCTGAGTAAATATGTCACGAGCTTTAAGATCCTTGTTGACGATATCGATAATCCTTTCGCCGACCTTTGAAGCTAAAACTTTCCTCTCGGGACTAGTGGCCAGAATTGATCCATTTCCTGGAAGGGCTAGCCCCAAAGCTTCCATGATGCAGTTCATCGAATTTGCCGTAAACATTCCTGAACAAGACCCACAAGAAGGGCAGCTATGATTTTCCAGCAATTTCAGCCTGGCTTCGTCGATGGTCCCATTCTTGAATTGACCCACTCCTTCAAAGACAGAGATCAAATCTACTTTCTGGCCATCGGGAAGTTTGCCTGCCTCCATGGGTCCGCCAGAAATAAAAATGACTGGGATGTTTAGGCGTAATGCGCCCATTAGCATTCCCGGGACGATTTTGTCACAGTTAGGAATGCAAACCAAGGCATCAAGGCAGTGGGCTGCAGCTACCGTTTCAACGGAGTCTGCGATGATCTCTCGCGAGGGCAAGGAATATCTCATTCCGAGATGACCCATGGCGATGCCATCGTCAACTCCTATTGTATTGAATTCGAAAGGCACGCCTCCTGCTTCACGCACGGCTTCTTTTACGACCTTGCCGAATTCCTGAAGGTGAACATGGCCGGGAATCAAGTCGATATAGGAATTACATATCCCAATAAAGGGCCTGTTGAAATCATCGTCTGAACGGATCTGACCCGTCGCTTTTAGGAGACTCCGATGCGGGGCTCGTTCGAAACCCTTTTTTATAGTATCACTGCGCATTGAATTCTGTTCAAACATGATTCATTAGGTTGGGCTGATCCTCCAGCCCGCCTAATTGCGAAATGATAGAAGGATAACCCGCTTGGTTAGCTTATGAGGCTAATAAGGTTGAGTAGGCTAATAAGCCCAATAATGAGTGCCAGCAGGTTAATCGCTGCCTCTGAAGGCAGTCCATATAGTAAAACGCGCGAATGGGTTATCGCGGCGGTTCGATGGTGTGGGCCAAGGTTCATCAATAAATGAGATCTGTTTGTAGATTTCATAGCCTTAAATAACGTGAATCGCGCTGCTTCATGCAATTCACAAAGATAATATTTTTTACCAATTGGAAGCGCTTCAGAGAAATGTTGTAATCAAATTGGACAATTATCATAAATTATTTAGTCCTAATTATCATTCTACCTAATTTACAATGCTTTGCTCTTAATCAATCTTCATCAATTCATTCCTTCTTCATCTTGTTAATTCAGCCGTATCCAATGATTAATGTTCGATTAAGGGAAAGCCCTTGAATACACTACACAAAGATGAAAGGTGGCCTTCTTGTCGTGCTGGCCTTTGTGGCCATCGCCGCATACCTAGTATATGCATTTTCTTCGGTTAACTACACCGATCCAATGACTCGTCTAGAGGCTCTTACAGGCCTCAACTTTCCTGACACAGCCGTCATGGATCAAAAGTTTGAAGGCCTAGCTGAAAACGGAAATCCGATGCTTTTCTTCCTCGTCCATCTTACCCAAGAAAGTGAGGTTCTCAAGAGTTGCGAAATGAGCAATATGAAAGCTCTGCCGATTTTAGATGACTTGGAGTTCCGAAGAAAGATTATGGACGACTACCTTTCTATCTACTCTAACGGTCACTATCTCCTGAAAGACAGCCAAGAGTCCTTTGAATTAGTCGTCTGCGATCAAAACGCCAATCGAGTACTGGCTTACTTCGAAAAGAAGAACTAGGCTGTGCTCCATTCGCCGTGTTTCGTGTTCTGATTTCCCAAGTGAGATCTAGCGCCAGCCATAGGCACCTAGTCCTATCCAACTCTTAATCTTTGACCGACCTTGATTCTAGAACCCGAAATCTTATTCCATTTTCGGAGTTGAGAAAGCGAGGTTTTGTACTTCCTGGCTAGGTTTCCAAGTGTATCTCCACGCTTTACCCGATGGAATGAATTTTCTGAACTAGAAGATGAGCCGCTCAATTTAAGACGCTGTCCGACTCTAATGTTCGACGATTTAAGACCATTGATACTCTTCAATCGACTTATACTTAAACCGTATTTGTTGGCGATTCCTCCCAGTGTGTCGCCTCGCCGAACCTTGTGAGTTTTGGCGCTGGATGTCGTTGAGGCTTGAGTTGCAACGGCCTTGCCACCATAAACTTTTAAACGTCGTCCAGAGATAATTTTGCTTCCTCTGATTCCATTCCATCTTCTAAGGTCAGAAATCCGGACACCATACTTGCTCGCAATGCTCCCAAGAGTTTCTCCCCGACGAACTCTATGGGTTCTCGCTTTTCCACTACCCGCGCTGGCTTTCCTTGCTGTAGCAGACTTACTATTTCGGTCTATTCTTTCCTTCGCTAGCTGCGTCGTCCGAATCGCAACAGCACCAATATCATCTCCTTGAGGAATAGTCGTAGAGGAAATCAGGACAGGAGCCGTATTGCGGGTTCCGTATTGAACCTGGCGCTCGCCAATTACCTCGGCGACTTCTCGGGCCATCCCGCTAGTGTACTTTGAAACAGGAATCTCCAAAACACGACCGCGTTTCACACTATTCCCCTTAATCCCATTCGCCTTCTTCAGCCGTGAAATAGTCGTTCCATACTTCTTTGCTATGCGACCCATGGTCTCGCCTTTGGCAACCTTATGATTCAAGGCTGCATCTGCACCTTGCTCTGAAATTAGCTGCTCGTAACCTTCAAAAAAATGATCGCGGCTGCCCATTGGTAACCGAAGCATATATCCATTTTTGACTGGTGGTATCACCGAAGAGCGAATTTCCGGGTTTAGATCCTTTAGGTCAGAAAGCGATATTGAAGCAAGTTCGGCTATTTTCTTAAGTGGCGTCACTGTTTCCAATCGAACATAGTCAAAGGCGTAAGGAGTTCCTTTTTCTACCGGCTTCAGATTGAATTTGTCAGGGTTTGACATTATCAGTGAGGCCGCAATATACATCGGAACGTAGGCCCTTGTCTCGCGAGGTAGATACTTATATATATCCCAAAATGTGACGTTATTTCGCCCCTTTTCAGCTCTTGCCTTTCGGATTGATCTTTTTACTCTGGCGGGGCTACAGTTGTAGCCGGCAAGTGCAAAGTGCCAGTTCTTATCAAACATGACATAAAGATCCTTCAGGTGTCTAGCCGCTGCTCGAGTTGCTTTCTCTGGATCCATTCGCTCGTCGACCCAATGATTTTTCTTCAATCCATAGGCAGAACCAGTTGGAACGATGAATTGCCACATGCCGCCGGCTTTGGCCCAAGATTGAGCGTCTGGTTTCAATCCTGACTCGATAAGGGCGAGATACTTAAGTTCATCTGGGGCTCCTTCTTCCGCAAAGATTTTCTCAATCATCGGGAAATACTTGTCGGCTCGAGGCCTCCAGAGATCTACGGTGTCCTCAGATTTTGCGAGCAAATAAGAAGCGAAGCTCTCCACAGTCCGATTTACGACCATCGGAACTTCGGTCGAAATAGGATCCAATTTCGGAAGGTCAATAGGTTTGGCTTCAGGAGCATTGTTCTCCACAGCCGCCAATCCAAGCTCTCTAACTTGATTGATTTCACCTTCGGCTAACATGAGAGTATCTGTTGTAGAGTAGTAATTCTGATACTCTACCATAATGGACCGGTACAATTCCCTGAATCGCTGATCCTGACGCATTAAGCTGTCTTCCATCAAAACTCCCAATCCAACATAAGCTGAATCAAGCAATGTCTCGAACCTGCTTAGTCGTTGTTGAAGTTCAGCATCAAGAATATCGGCCTGCAACCTATAGAGGCTAGACATAGATCTAAGGCGTTCGGCCTTTGTATCTTCACCTTCCTGAAAAGAAGGTAGCGCTTGGATTTGCAGGTCTTCGGTCTCTTGTGCTACCACTGATTTTGACGCAAATGCCAAAATGAAGGCCATTGCACCAAGCAATAGAATTTTTCTCACTGTTTGTACAGATAATCCGCTTAGCATAGGAACCTCAACCTATACATTAAGCAGGAATGGTTAGATAGCTGATATAAAATTACTTATTCAAATCTTGAATCTCATTAAATATAGCTTTATTCGATGGTAGTTTCCTAGTTATCGAGTCAAAGCGGAATATTCCCGTGCTTCTTTTTGGGATTATTTGCGACCTTATTTTCAAGGGCAAGAAATCCACTAATAAGCTTAGTCCTTGTTTCTGATGGCTTTATAACATCATCAATAAATCCACGCTCAGCAGCGATATATGGATTGGCAAATTTCTCTTTATAGTCCCCGATAAACTGATCTTCCGCTTCCTCGGGATTTTCCGCTGCTTGGATTTGTTTTCGATAGATTATTTCGACGGCCCCCTTGGCTCCCATAACCGCAATTTCGGCACCTGGCCAAGCAAAGTTTAAATCTCCTCGGATATGTTTTGAATTCATTACATCATAGGCACCGCCATAGGCCTTCCTGGTGATAACAGTAATTTTCGGCACAGTAGCCTCGCAAAAAGCATACAGCAGCTTTGCACCATGCTTGATTATTCCGCGCCATTCTTGGTCGGTTCCTGGAAGAAATCCAGGAACGTCTTCGAGAACCAGAAGAGGGATATTGAAGGCATCGCAAAAACGAACAAATCGCGCGCCTTTGATGGAGGAATCTATATCCAGTACACCAGCTAATACGGCAGGCTGATTTGCTATAATTCCTACAGAACGCCCGTCGATTCTTGCAAATCCTACAACGATATTGGCAGCAAAGTCTTCGTGTATTTCGAAAAATGATTCACCGTCAACGAGGCCATCGATAACGTCTCTCATATCGTAAGGCTTGTTTGGATTCTCTGGAATCACTTCATCAAAGTCACCTGCTGAACTCTTAGCCTCTTTGGCTTCTTTCCTTGGTGCATCTTCCTCACAGTTCTGCGGGAGATAACTGAGAAGTTTTCTAATATTCAAGAGGCACTCGGCCTCATTTTCGCAAGCCATATGAGAGACGCCGCTTTTACTAGAATGCGTATCCGCACCTCCCAGCTCTTCTGAGCTGACCTCTTCCTGAGTGACGGTTTTCACCACATTCGGTCCAGTCACAAACATGTAGCTTGTCGACTTTACCATAAATATAAAGTCAGTGATAGCTGGGCTGTACACGGCTCCTCCAGCACAGGGGCCCATGACGGCTGAGATTTGAGGTACCACCCCAGACGCAAGTGTATTAAGTAAGAAAACGTCCGCATAGCCCCCAAGCGAAGCCACTCCCTCCTGAATTCGCGCGCCGCCCGAATCATTAAGCCCAATAACGGGCACACCGTTCTCCAAGGCAAGATTCATAATCTTGCAAATTTTTTCAGCATGAGCCTCAGAAAGAGATCCTCCGAATACGGTAAAGTCCTGACTGAATACGTAAACGGGCCTGCCATTGATCAAAGCCTGTCCAGTGATAACGCCATCACCAAGTGGCTTGTTATCACCGATCCCAAAATCTTGCGATCGATGTCGGACAAACATTCCTTGTTCTTGGAATGAACCCTTGTCAACAAGAATATCAAGCCTTTCACGCGCGGTAAGTTTACCAGCAGCGTGCTGTTTTTCTATCCGTTCTTTTCCACCTCCAAGCTTTGCCTCTTCTCGATATGCATCTAGTTTATCAAATGATTTTCGCGACATGTACCTGATGTGCTTAGTTGGCGGATTCTACTCCTGTCTAAAAATATTCTCTCGGATAGCAATGACCGGAGCAGAATACTTCCCAAGACTATTGTTCGCAATCACCATCCTATCGATTACTTCTAGCCGGTGCTCCTTATCGCTTGATTCATCGAGATCGGAAATAAAGTTTCTGAAGGAGGCTTCTTCTCCATCAAATAAATGGTAGATGTACCATGCACGTCGGCTTGCATGGATTACACCTAGCACACGCTCTTCTGGATTATCAAGCGTGCCCATTTCGTTTATCTCTTCAGATAGCGTTTCATGGAGACTGGACATCTCTTGCCCCATCGCGAGCGAATCGTTCACACTCAAATCCAGATTCTCTTTGCTTGGATAGTCTCCTTGTAGAAAGTCACGTTCGACTTCATCTTGAGCGAGTTCTGACTCATTAGTTGATTGCCCCGAAATTATATCGGTCGAATCAGAATCTAAATTCGCAACTCCACTTTCTATTTCTTCCTGTGAGGCAGTTGGTTCAGCGACATCTCTAGGATTCAAATTTTCCTCCGAATCCAAGGCATCTGAATCAAAACTCGCCTTATCTATTGGCTCGGTATCGGCCGGCTTTAAGGGAGCTCTTGAAATATCGTTTTCGTCAGGCCACTCCGGGAGATCTCTCGATCCACGTCGAGGCTCCGATAAATCGTGGATTCGACCTTCCAAGTCTCTATTGGGCGGTGCCCATTGACTGAGATTCTCGCTGTTATCTGCGTTCGAAAAATGTTGCTCTGGTTCTTGAGTTTCAAGATCTGGCTCTTGATCTTGTTGGCTAAGTTCGACTCGCTCCGACTCCAAGCTATCCTGTTTTATTTCAGGCACACCATGATCAGTGTTCGTGTCCTCGTCTTCTTCACTATCTCCTTCTGGTTCAGCCTGAAATTTTCTCCAAAGCGGGATTGAGTTCGGGTCCGCAGCTGCCTCGGCAATTGTTGGGAAATCCTCCTCATTCGGTTTTGCCTGATCTGAATCTTGGTTCGTGTTCAGATCATCTTCGTCTTTGTCATCTATATCTCGATCCTCGGTCGAGGACTCAAATACCTCATTTAACAGCTCGACAGGCTTATCAATATCGGCGATTTCATGACCTTGACCCGCCTCTTCCTCCATTTCTGGAGAATCAACGAATGGTGCATTTTTAACCGGAATTGCTGGGATCACAGGATGAGGAAAAGTGACCTCCTGTACGTGGTTCGTATCATCTGGCTCTTCGTTGCCCGCGTCCTCATCGGTTATTTCCTCGACACGATCTTCTTCATCTTGCTCTTCCCTAGCGAAGGGCTGCTGAAACCCAAAAGTCGTCTTTTGGAGCGGCGGATCATCTTCTCCAACGAATTCTCCAGTCGGCTCATCGTCTCGGATGTCTTTCAACACCACTTTGTCTTCCTCGTCCTCTCGATTCTCCTCTGGTGTTGAATCATGGAGTTCGTCAATATTTTCTATCTCGACGTCCTCTATTGCAAGGTCGTCTTCAACATCCCCTTCGTCCTCTCCCCTCGCTTCAGAGCCGATCTGCTGATCTGCTTTCTCTATATCCGACTCGGGACTTTCACTAATCTCTGGTGCACCTTTGACTAGTTCAAAAGGCCTGAGGATGTCTCTATCATCGTTGTCCTGTCGAGTTGAAAAGGGACCGTCAACAGCTTCGTTTTTTGACTCCTCGCGAGGCTCGACTTCCTTTTCGACCACCTCTTTAGAAGGCCCAGGAAGATCTTCCGGCATCGGTGCTCTCCGACCAAGACGCTCCGCCTCTTCGGCTACAGCGTCAATATCAGATTCGACAATGTCTCTGCGCTGTATTGGACTTTCAACAACCTTGGACGCCTCTGCTTCTAAAGCAGCGATCTCGGCAGCGGCAGGTGAGATTTCCTCGATCTCTTTCTCTTGTTCAAGATTTTCGTCTTCCTCTCCAATTCCGTGGATGAGCCCTTCACTCGCAGCGGTTATGCCTAATCCTTTGATCAGATTCATGTTAGGCGAATCGGCTGTGCTTCCAGATTCTTCCGCTTCAGACTCCTCTGTTTCGCGAGGAGAAGGAAGATCAATCCGCCTGCTTTCAGAATGACCATCTGAACGAAGAAGTTGGAGGAGCTCAGCACGAGTATAGCCTTCGTTCTGATCGTTCTCAACAAGGCGTGCCAAATCGTGCCGCCCTTTTTGATCAAAGAGCAAAAGAAGTACGTCAGCCGGAACAGCATTCTCCATGCTCGGAACGGACTCCACGATATTATAGAGACTCTCGAGCTTATTAATCCAAGCTTGATCTGCAAGGCTATCTGCAACTCGCCGATCGACTTCTGCTAGGAGGTCAGAAAACTCCTGCCGAGCAATTTTCTCAGACCCGGTTCGAAGTATATAGTCATCAACAGCTCTCGTGAACTCCGGATAGGAGTTGAAGAAGGACATCCTCTCCTTCGCCCTTTTCAAATCGCTTACTCCATATTCAGTGCCAAACACAAATTTTGTGAGTGTGAGTGAGGGCTGAATTAGGAAAGAAATAACCTGCCTGACGGCCTGTCTCAAAGTCTGCTCCCAAAGCGACGCAGGTACGCGGGCATGCTTTTGTAAATAACGACGCCAGTCTTCAGTTTTTTGCTGTACTTCCTCGCTCTCATAGTCAATCCAATCTGGATAGACTTCCAAATCGATTTCATGAACCTTCTGATGCAGAGCCCTTTTTAAAAAGTGAGCAATGGGCTTCGGAATAGAAGGACCAAGAAGATCTGAAAGTGAGTAGGGTTTAGTGTCGGGAAAGGTCTCAATCAGGTGGTTTTGAACCTGCTCAGCAAAAGCCTTAACCATGGGGGAGTAAAATTTGTTGAAGTACTACGTAATCCTCATACTCCTAAACGTCAAAAATGGGCCGATGTTATCTACTTTTATTTTGAAGTTAGCGTATCAACAATCAGAAATGATTTGTACCCGAATTTAGTGGCATGAAGGATAGAGTTCTAGGTATAGATGCACACAAGTCTGGCCAGGTTGTAGTCAAAATAGAAATCAGTCGAATGCATTCGCGTGAAGCTCATATTTTTCGAATTGAAAAACTCTCAGAACTAGAACCGAAATTCAAAAATACACTTGTGAAGCCAAAGTTGAATCCGACTATTGCTGGTATGGATAGGCTGATCGGACTTTTGACTAAGGCTAGGAAGATCGACCGAGAGTGAGATCAGGAAGCAAGGATCATTCTCGCTTGGCCGAGATCATCCATCATCGGTATCTTAGTCCGCGAGTAGATGCTTCGCAGGTAAAGAAAAAGGACTGGAGAGTAAGAGCCAGCCCTAACCTTCAAAGGAAGATGAATGGAAATACATTGGTGAGACGAAATAGATAGAAATGGAAAAAATTGCGATTGTGGGTGCTGGCCTCACAGGCCTTAGTTGTGCACTATTATTACAGGAAGATTTCGATGTTACCTTGATTGAAAAAAGTCGTGGTGTCTCTGGCCGAGCGGCAAGCCGAACTCATAACAATCTGTCCTTCGATCACGGGGCTCAAGCATTCGAAATGGGAAGCGAAGTAGTTGAAAGATTTATCAGAGGTCTCGAAATTGACGGCCTTCTAGAAATCGAAAAGCCTATTTGGACTTTCGACATCATGGGAATGCTTCAACCCGGAGATCCTCTCAAAAATGCAAAAGCCAAATGGAGTGTAGACGGCGGCATCAAACACCTCGGCAAAGGGATCGAGAAAAAGCTTCATTGCCTGATCCTAAAAGAACACAAACTCGAATACCTCCAGCGAAAAGGAAATAAATGGTGCCTCTGTACTGCAGATACAGAATTTGAGGATTTTGATAAAGTCCTTTTCACCATACCAGGCCCTCAGGCCTCTAGGATCATCGAACGGAGCGGGATGGATCGGTCTTGGCGGGATTGGCTAGCTATCAAATTGCGGGCTGCTTCCTACCGAAGTATCCTGAGCTTTGCATTTTCCTGGGATGAAAAACTATTTGAGGAGGCCAGCTATTCAGCCTTGATTAATTCAGACCGAATGCACCAAGTTACGTGGATAGGTCTTGAACATCAGAAGCCCGGTCGGACCGATGGTAATTCGTCCTTGCTTGTTTGCCAAATGAGTCCAGATTGGAGCACCCTCCACTTTAGAAAGTCTATAGAACAGGTGAAAGAGGATGTCTTGTCCTTCATCTCCGAAATTGTTGGATTTGATCTACCAGAACCAATCTACTCCAACAGACAAGGATGGTTATATGCCATTCCAGACTCCGTGATTGATCGAGACGAGCTGGCTCCTCTTCATTCCGAAGGTCTCTTTTTTGCTGGGGATAGTTTTGTTGGTGGACGAATTCACCTGGCCATGGAAGACGGGATTAATATGGCAAAATTCCTCAAGGGCAAAGCTAACTAGAGGCTCAATTGAGCTCAGAAGAATGACGGGGTGGCCACTCTGAATCTATTTTAAAGCCGAGAGTAAAAGTACCACGCTGCATTTAGTAATTATTCAACAATCTTATGTCAATAGACGCCCTTAGACAAGAGTATATGGGAAATCACCTCAGCGAGTCTGAGCTTGGTTCAGATCCCATAGAGACATTTCGTTCTTGGTTTGATCTTGCGAACAAGACGGAAGGCATTCCAGAGCCCAATGCCATGACCCTTGCAACCGTTGACTCGGCGGGACAGGCATCGGCGAGAATAGTTTTACTGAAAGGACTGGAGCCTGAGGGATTCGTTTTCTACACGAATTATTTAAGCCGAAAAGGCAAAGATATCGATGCGTCATCCAATGCAGCTCTCGTCTTTTGGTGGGAGCCATTGCATCGCCAAGTTCGAATTGAAGGTACTGTAGAGAAAGTTGGCCGAGACGAAAGCCAAACTTACTTTGATTCTAGACCACGTGGAAGTCGGGTTGGAGCATGGGTTTCACAGCAAAGTAGTGTAATCGATTCAAGGCAATTTCTCGACAAGACCCTGGACGACTACGAAGCCAAATTTGAGGGCCAAGATGTCCCGCTTCCCGATCACTGGGGAGGATACATCGTGAAGCCTCACATGGTCGAGTTTTGGCAAGGTGGCGAACGTCGGCTGCATGATAGAATTAGATTCCGGCAGCAGAGCGGTGCATGGGAAATTGATAGACTGAGTCCTTAACAGTTAACGGCGGACTGTTTACGGTAAATGATAGTAGCCTGTTTGGCGAGTGTGTCGGCCTGATTTCGTGTTTTTTTGCTTTACTATATATTAAGCCCGATCTGCTTACATATATTTCACAATGGACCTCCCCTCGGTTTAGCGATACGAATCAAGAGACCAACAACGCATACCCATGCCCACAATAGTTACTTTCGAGACCATCCCTGAGCTATTTTCCGATCTCTTCGATTATTTCCAAGGCCAAAATAAAACGGCGCTTAGGTATAAGGACAAGAAGAGCAATGAGTGGGTTGACATTACCTGGGACGAATTGCGAGACAGGGTCTATGCCATGATGGGATTTCTATCGGCGCAAGGAGTCACTAAGGGCGATCGAGTTGCCATCCTGGCAGAGAATAGACCGGAATGGGCCGTAACGGACATGGCAATGCAGCTGCTGGGCGCGATAAATGTCTCTCTGTACACGAGCCTTCCTGCAGATCAAGTTGAGTATATCATGAAGGACTCAGGAGCCAGAGTCTTTGTTGTCTCGGCTGGTATTCAGTACAAAAAGGCGACGAAGATATTTGATGCCTGCGAAGCTCTTGAGCACATTGTGACCATGTCAGAGCCGAAGGACGAGATTCCTAGCCATGTTACAAAATGGCACGACGCCATTGAGATGGGAAAAGCGGAATTTGAATCGAAATCGGCTGAGCTGCTTGCTATAAAGAAAAATACAACTGCAGATGAGGTCTCGTCATTAATTTATACGAGTGGCACGACCGGAAGTCCAAAAGGTGTCATGTTGACGCACCGCAATTTTTGCTCTAATGTCAGCTCGGCATTAGAACGATTTCCTTTTGGTCCATCAGATCATCATCTCTCCTTCCTTCCTCTCTGCCACTCTTTTGAGCGCACGGCAGGATACCACGGGATACTGGCGGCCGGCGGAACGATTTCGTACGCGGAAAGCATCGACTCCGTTAGCAAAAATCTTCCCGAGGTCAAGCCCACCGTAATGATCTCTGTACCAAGACTCTTTGAGCGAGTTTACAATGTCCTTGCAAAGACGGTTGAGGAGGGTTCTGCTGTGAAAAAGGGAATATTCAAATGGGCCGTGAAGACAGGTGGGAAATACGCCAAAGCCGAGAAACCGTCGGCCATCCTGAAGGCACAAAACAACCTTGCCCAGAGGCTCGTTTTTTCAAAACTTCACGTCAAGCTTGGTGGAAATGTCCGTTTTGCAGTTTCAGGTGGAGCTGCTTTACCAAAAGTCATTGGTGAGTTCTTTCAAGCCGCTGGACTCAATATAATAGAAGGCTATGGTCTGACAGAGACTGCGCCGGTGTTGTCAGCCAATGACGTTGACAACCCCAAGTTTGGATCAGTGGGATTTGTTTTTCGAGGCATAACTGTCGGGATTCAAGATCTCGACTCAAAAGAGATTATTGCCCAACAAGAAGGGGCCAACTTGCAACTGGATCTGAACAGTGCCGAAGGAGAGATTGTGGCCAAAGGTCCGAACGTCATGAAGGGCTACTGGAAAAATGAGGCAGCGACGAAGGAGGCCATAGATTCCGAAGGTTGGTATCACACTGGTGATATCGGAAAATTCGAGGGTGGCCAGCTGAAAATTACAGACCGTCTCAAACACATGATTGTGTCGAAGGGAGGGAAAAACATCTACCCGGGCCCGATTGAAGAAAACTTTGTCACCGATCCCTTGATTGATCAATTGATGGTAGTTGGTGAGGGGCGGGAGTTTCTCACCGCCCTTGTTGTACCTGGCATGGATGCCCTAATCAATAAGGCTAAAACCGATGGTTGGATTTACTCCAAACCCTCAGAGCTTTTTGAAATGAAAGAAGCTCAGGACCTCTATGCTGGAGTTTTCAAGAGCTACTCGAGAAATGCGGCCGCTCATGAGAAAATTCGAGGTTTTCGCCTGATTCAAGAGCCTTTCACGGTGGACAATGGCTATATGACTCCTACAATGAAAATTAAGAGGAAGGCTATCGATAAGGACTTTGTGGATATCATCAATGAAATGTATAAGGGAGTAGTATAAAGGTACCTAAATCAACAAATTGGTCGCAGAATTTCTTAAAAATTATTTTGTTGAATTGAAGTTGCCAATTAGCTTTTGACTGGATACTTCTCTGGTTGATAGACATCAACCGCTCCCTTCCCCACAAGCTTTTCGTGTTCTTATTTCAAAAGCAACCATATAACATAAAATGAAAAATATTCTACAATTATGTCTGGGACTATCTATCAGTCTTGGAATCACAACAATTGGCTCAGGGCAAAGCTTCGTTCTGCAAGAGGTCAGCGTTTCTGGCCAAGCAAGTTTAAATCCTGATGCGGGATCCTATCTCTATCTTCCTGGATTAGGGAACGGAGCTTTTGGATTTGTCCTTGCTGCCAATGGCCCAGCTGAAGCTGCTTACACCGATGCAGCCGGAGATGTGGATGTTGTGGGGACCATGTTAACTCCTGGTGGTGAAGTCATAAATGTTGAAGAAGCCAATGTCGTCAATGGCGACGGTTCCTGCACCGTGAACTTAAATATGACGACGACCGGTCCGGATCTATGGCCAACGGGATTCCTTGTAGGAGGTGCAGCTGCCGACACCGGTGCTTTCTTTATTGGAGCAAGTGGAGGTGGCACAGCCCTTAGTTGGGCTACGGACGGACCACCAATTATGACTGCGAGTGAAGTTGAGCTATTTACCCCAGCCGGAACTCTTGCTTTGATAGACCTGTCTAGTGCAGGCGTCTTCACAGCGGGCCCAGGGGGTTCTTGGGCAGGCAGTGCAGGCTTTAGCTTCGGAGCCACATCTGCCGGACTTGGTATTAACAGAATCGATTTTAGATTCTCGTATACAGATACTATATGCACCCTTCTACCTGTTGAATTGTCTAGTTTTTCTTCCTCTTCAGGGGCAGGAGACATCACTCTAAAGTGGTCTACACTTAGTGAGTTAAATAACGCTGGATTTGACGTTGAGTATTCCTCCAACGGCCAATTCTTTCAAAACATTGGATACGTTCCTGGAGCTGGTACAACTACAGAAACAAGCGACTATCAATTTGAAATCGAAAACTTCGAACCAGGTAACTATCAATTCCGATTGAAGCAGATCGATTTTGATGGCTCTTATGAGTATAGCGAAGTCATCGAATCTGTCGTAACCGTGCCAGACGGATACCTAATTGGCAATGCCTATCCAAATCCTTTCAACCCAAGCACGACTATGCAGATTGGAGTTGAAACCACGCAGAATGTCGTCGTAGAAATTTACAATACCTCGGGTCAATTGGTGGCGACCGCTTTCGAAGAAGAGCTCGGTGCTAATCAAATGACTTCTGTTCAGATCAGACTTGAGAATCTACCAAGCGGCCAGTACATCGCTGCGGTTCGTGGCACCAACTGGGTTGCTCACGAGATGATCACGATGATAAAATAGGTTTCATTTTCGAGTTTCGAGTTTATTAAGAAAGGGGCGTCGCTATGCGGCGCCCCTTTCTTGTCATCAGCTCTCAGAACTCAGTCGTTAGGGCAATAAAGCCTTCGCTAGTTCTTACGACTGAGTTCTGAAAGCTGATGACTGGACCTGCCGGCTATATTAGCGACTGGCCGTTCAAGTCCGTTGTCAATATCTCACTCATGTGGTCAAAGAACGGCCTGACCTTTTTCAAAGTCTTGGCGACCTCCTTGACGGCCCCCTCTTTCTTCAATTCGCTGTCCTTGAATTTCTTCAGGACGTACATATTTTTATGCCGAAGCAGGTCGATGGCTGGATCCTCTTTATCAAATCCTTTAGGCGCCGTTTTAAGCTTCTCACCTCGCAACTCTCCAAAAGTATCTTTGAATGACTTAGACTTAAGTATCTTTCTAAGAGGTGCAGGATCTTGCTGTATCTGCTTTCTGATGTGCCTAAGATCTTCAGAGTTGGGATTGTAAAAACCACCCCCAATGTGACTCTCATTTCCCGGAACGATGCTTACAAAGTATCCACCCCGTAAGGCTTTGCCCGATCGGCTGAGACCTCCCATCCAGTAGGCCCGATAGGGCGTCTTATCTTTAGAAAACCGGATATCCCGATAAATCCGCATCAAGCATTTCTTGCCGGAAACAGTCTCGATATCATCATGCTTGTTCATCTCCTGAATGAGGGCATCGAAAAAGGCGATGGTGTTCTCGTGGGCATCTGTGTATCGATCTTTGTTGGCATTGAACCACTCACGATCGTTGTTTTTTTTAAGGTCCTTGAGGAATTTGAAATTGGCGGCGGAAATGGACATAAGTAGTCGTCAGTCTTCAGGAGTCAGTCGGCAGAGCAACGACAGGACTCGGGTTAAATTAGTAGAAGCAATCTAGCCAATTCGATGGAAAGTCGTCGGGAAGCAGTTGTCAGCAATCAGATATCAGTCTTCAGCATCAGTTCTCGGCTTTCAGTCTGCCCTAGTCAGGCATGAGCCGAAGTCGTAGTCACGACCGCTCGCCCAATTATTCTTTTCATTTAGTGACTTAAATACAGCAGAACACCCTCGGAATCGGAACACAGAAAACGGAACACCTCTTCCTGAAGGCTGATAACTGACTTCTGACAACTAATTCGGTTCTACGAAGAAGTCTGGAGCCAATTCTACATCTGGATCAACGGCGTACTCAGACAAATCGGTTTTACCCATTCTCTCCATAACTTCGTCATCGATGAAGAAGTTACCATTCGTTGTTTTGCTATCCTGAGTAAGAATCCAATAAGCGGCATCGGCAAGGATGTCTGGCTTCCTGGACATGCGTATCATCTCTTCACCACCTACCATGTACCTAACAGCGGAGGTAGCGATTGTAGTCCGAGGCCAAAGGGCGTTAACTCCAACCCCATCTCGCTCAAACTCCCTAGCCATGCCGAGCACGCACATACTCATTCCGAACTTAGACATGGTGTAGGCAACATGAGGCGCAAACCATTTGGAATCCATGTTCAAGGGAGGCGACATATTCAAGATGTGAGGATTCTCGCTGTTAATTAAGTGCGGAAGACATTTTTGCGAACACATAAACGTACCCCTCACATTGACGTCATGAACGAGGTCGTACCTTTTCATTGGTGTATGGAGCGTTCCAGTTAGGAAGATGGCGCTGGCGTTGTTCACCAGAATGTCTATACCTCCAAACTCCTTGACACCGGCTTCGACTGCAGCTTCAACCATCTCTTCATTTCTGATATCGACTACGACAGGAAGAGCCTGCCCACCAGCCTGCTCGATTTCCTGTGCAACGGAGTGAATGGTCCCCGGCAGTTTAGGATGAGGCTGAGCCGTCTTTGCTGCAACTATAATATTTGCGCCATCCGCTGCGGCCTTTAGTGCGATGGCTCTTCCGATGCCACGACTTGCACCAGATAGAAATATCGTTTTTCCTTTTAAGGACATGTTTTCGTTTTCTGTATTGGCGCCGTCGTCCTTTTGAACTAACATGCCCCTGATCTACAGGCATTACTGAACTGAACTTTAGAACGGCACTGTTCTATACTTCGCATGGAGAGTATAAGTCTTCTGAAATCTAATTGTTTTTCCAAATTACCAATTGATTCACTCTCTCGGAGCAGGTCAAAGACTTAGTATAGCTATCGAAATAAATGGGGCTCTAGCCTAATCTATCCTATTCTAATACTCCTGCAAAAAGACGCATAGTATCCAAGGCCCTCACTCTCCTCAAAAAGCAATGAGTAATGACCGTAGAGTCCCGAACAGCTGAGAGTCCTGATGGCGCGGGCTCCTAGAAATCGCTATCTCTCAATCCAGCGGACAGCCTTCGAAAGTCCTTTCCTCAAGTGTGCAACATTCGCCTTACCCGGATAACCTTTGGTTTTGTAAGCTTTGAGAGCCTCAGCGGAATCCAAGGAGTGGATATTGTCTAGGTTTTTCGCAGTCTCGCGGTAGGCCTCACGGAAAGTAGCGCCTTTTGAAACCCTTTGCATCGCATCAGCTGTCGCGAATAGTCCAGAACTAGACGCAAGCTCCATTATCTTTTTGTCGAAAGATATTCCAGGTAGAGATCTCTCGAACATCGCTGCTAGATCTCGACTAAGGATCAGACTTCGAATAAAGGACTCCTTGGTTAGCTGAAGATCTCTGTGATATCCAGATCCCAAATTCGCGGGTAAAGTCATCAGCAAATGAAGCTCCGACGAGAGTCGGTGATAGTTCGCTCGAGCAAGCTCAAACAAATCAGGATTCTTCTTTTGAGGCATTATCGAGGAGCCGGTGCAAAACTCATCAGGCAAAACGACGAAGCTGTACTCATTTGTATTGAACAAAACTAGATCCGAGGCCAGCCTATTCAAGGTCAAACCCATTTGGCTTAGAGCGTGCACGACAGTTGCTTCGATTTTCCCACGAGATAGCTGAACGGCTGTTACATTTTCCTGTGTCGAGTCGAATCCAAGCTCCTTTTCGACTTGCTTTCGTGGCATTTTCAAATAAGGAATTCCATATCCGGCCGCACTTCCCCAAGGAGAGCGATTCAACAACTTGTAGGCCTGTTCCAGAAGAGAAATATCATCTATCAGTAGCTCGGCATATCCGGCTGCCCATAACCCTGGTGTCGACGGCATCGCCGGCTGGGCATGGGTATAACCTGGCATGATGATGTCATCAAATTTCTCGGCGAGTCCGCAGAGAGCCTCGACAACACTTCTTAGCCTATCGCCAACATCAAGCAAGGCTTCTCTGCCGTAGAGCCGAGTTGAGACGAGTACCTGATCATTTCTAGATCGTCCTGCGTGGACCTTTTGGCCCGTTTTCCCTAGCGTCTTTGTCAAATAGTTCTCAATGACGGTATGGGAGTCTTCATCGGCTACGGTCACTACAACTTTGCCTTCCTCAACATCCACGAGGAGCTTCTTTAGTGCTCGATGGATTTTGATGGCGGCCGTTTTTGAAATGAGACCCATGGTGACCAGCGCATTGACATGAGCCGATGTACCCTGAATATCGAAAGGCAATAGAAGTGTGTCCCATTCATTGTCACTGCCAACAGTGAATCGTATTAGCCATTCCTGCGGTCCGCTTCCTTTCTGCCAGAGTTTCATTTATTTAACTCGAAATAGTTTTTGATAATCTCTTTGTAATGCTGCACGGCTCTTTTCAATTCAATGACATCGATATGCTCCTCTGCTGTGTGAGAAAGCTCACTTCGACCCGGTCCTATCTTGACGGTAGGGACATCCTTGGTGAAAAGCCAATCAGACATCGTAGGCGATCCAAAGGGCAGAGCACTTGGGTCGGCCATGAGGCAAGCTTGAACAATTCGTTCTGATTCGTCAGTAGATGCAGGCACGAGTCTCTTGGATACAAGCTCGACTTCGGAGTCAAAGTAGTCCGATAGAAGATCTATAAGCTCGTCATGAGTGTAAGCAGGTGTCGACCTGATATCTAGGGTAAGGGTACAACTCTCCGGTACGACGTTTTTTGCCTCCCCACCGCGAAGCACCGTCGGCGTAACTGTTGGTGAGCCGATGAAGGGATCCTCCTTTGAAAAATTTAGGTGCTTTATTCGCTCTATGTCAGATGCCATATTGAGAATGGCATTTTCACCCAGATGGGCACGCGCGGCATGAGCAGATTTTCCCTTTGCGACGAGGTTTAATATCAGCAAGCCCTTTTGAGAGATGCAGGGCATGAGTTCGGTGGGCTCTCCTATGAGAACAGCCTTGATTTCCGGCAAATGCGGTCGCGTTTCATCAAGCCCATTTTCAGGGCCAGGAGATTCTTCGCAGCTCGTACATGCAACGACAATTTTTCCTTCTGGTGGGTCGTAGCCCTCTCTTTTCAGTTCCAGCAGAGCCGTTATCATTGAGGCATCACATCCTTTTGCATCTACGCTTCCACGTCCATAGATCTTGCCATCTTTTATCGTTGGCTCGAATGGTGGATAGGGATGGCCAATAGAAGGTGGCACGACATCAAGGTGGGAGGCAAGAAGTAGGCAATCTTCACCAGTACCGAGCTCGAACCAGACATTTTCTTTAAATCGACTTGGACCAGCAGAGTGAGTAACCAAATACTCAAAGAGAAAATCTGCGATTGGTCCCTCCTCATGGCTTAAGGATGGAAAACTAACAAGCTGGGTATGTAGATCGAGAACGTTCATGGAGAGGGCATAGGGATAATAAGAAAGCTTGAGCACAAGCCAAGACAATAAGATGGGGTAAATCAAGTCTGATCAGACGAGTCACAAAAAGCAAAATCTCGATGCGAATTTAGTGTAAATCGGTAATTCAGGCTCAAGATGAGACATTCGTTTCGAGATTTGTCCGAGCAGAATATTTAGCCTAAAAATGTGGTATTTCAATGAGTTGATCACCTGCGATCGCAACTATTCGTTGATTTCGTTTTCGCTTCACGCCTCCATTTCCTGTCAGCCTTCCGAAGGCCGGAAGGACTAATACATTGTCTTGAACGCAGAAAGCTGGGACTCGGGCACCATCTTTTCTGTTTACTCTAAGACTTAGGCCAGGATGGAGATGGCCGGCAAGAAAATAGCCGTCTGGCAGAGCTTCCTCGGGGTCGTGGATTAGAGTAAACGGCTGTAAATTATATGGTGGATCGAAGCAGTTAATTCTTGTAACAGCTCTTGGATCTCCTGATTGAAGATCGTGATTTCCTCTTATGAGATTGAATTCTACTTCCTCATACCCCGATGTCAAGTCGCGTATTTGATCGGTCTGAGAAGCTGTGATACTATTGACATCATGATAGAAATCACCCAGAATAAAAACTCGCTCAGCCTCTGTAGACCTCAAAAGGAGGTCAAGCCTTGTGAGCTCAGACTCCAAAATGTCTGGCATCGGAATAGAATGAGAGCGCATGCTGGCATCTTTACCAAAGTGCGGATCAGAGAAAAATAGAGTTGAGCGTTTCTTCCAAAAGACTGCGCGGTCAGCCAATAGGGTTAAGCACTCGCCGGCAAAGGTGATGTCGAGTTTGTGCTTGGTACTCGGTACTTGGTTGTTGGAAATTTGTCCTTTGTCCTTAGTCATTGGTCCTTGGTGGGGTCCTTGAAGTCATTTATTGGACCGCCATGAATAATCCGACTTTCAGCTCTGCTTTCGGGAGAAGAACAGATCAAAAAAATCGGGTGATCGGGAGGTCGGGATATTAATTATCTGACAATCGCATCTACGGTCTTTTCGGACCATCGGACCTTCAGTCTTTTCGGAAAATCTGACAATCTGACCTTCTGTTATCTCCCCGCCTTCCTCTCCAATCTCTCCACCATTTTGCGAATCCTATCAGCGAAGGGTACAGAGCTAACATTATCTCTAGCTCTATCTGCCAAAATCGGAAATGAGAGTGGAGTGTGTTCTTGCGGGAAGGTCATCCTCAATTCACTAGATCTAATCCGGTCAAGAGATTCCAATAGTCTACTCTTTTCCATCTTCAAATCGAGAACCTCACGAAAGGCCTGCTTCAAAAGTAAGTTGTCCGGATCATGCGATTTGAAAACTTCGAAGAAAAGCCCAGAACTTGCTGTTAGTTTGTTTATCGATTTTCCCGCACCCGGATAGCCGCTGAAAACCAAACCGGCGATTCTTGCCACTTCGCGAAATTGACGACTTGCCATTTGCCCTTCGTTCAAACTTTCAATAATGTCTTGCTCCAGGTTTTCCTCGGAAAGAAGATCACCAGACAAGAGTAAATCCTCGAAAGGAATAGGATCGGTCGAAAGAAGCTCTATCCCATAATCATTGACCGAGAGCTGAATCGAAATCGGAATGGTTTTCGATATGCGATAGCCCCACAGGGCAGCAAGACCTTCGTGAACGAATCGACCCTCGAAGGGATAAGCATAGATGTGAAAGCCTTCACGCGATTCAATTTGTTCAACCAAGAACTCACCGTTTCTTGGAATTCTGCTCCATTCTTCCTGCAGCTCAAGAACCGGTCTAATGGCCTTCATCTCCGGCTCCTCATAGATACCATTTGCAGCTTGATCAAGTAGATGCCGAACAGCAAATGCTAAAAGGGAGGAAAGAGGCATGCTCCCTCCTAGCCAGCGCGGTATTCGTCCCTTCGGTTTCTTGGAGGGTCTGACTTCAACCGTCGTGGCTTTTATCCGAACAACCTCGAGACAGCGCCCAGCAAAAATGAAACTCTCTCCGGAACTAAGCTGAGAGACAAATCGCTCCTCGATCGTTCCTATCTTTTTACCTCTCACCATTTTGACTACGAGCTCCGCGTCTCCTGTGATGGTCCCTATACTTATTCGATGCCGTTTTGCAAGCTCCTGATTGGCCACCATGTATCGCCCCTTGTAGAGCTCCAGTCGTTGAAAGTCGTCGTAGGCTTTTAAGCTTTTTCCACCGTGAGCTGCAAAGTCAAGCACCCATTCCCATTCTTTTCGATCCAAGTTTCGATAAGAGTAACTGGAGCGGATTTCATCGTACATGGCCTCTGGTTCAAATCCTTCACCAAGGGCACAAGTGACTAGATGTTGAGCCAGAACATCGTAAGGTTTCTCAATCGGGATTCTCGACTCGATCCAGTTTTGGTCTTTGGCATAGCGGGCGGCAGCGGCCTCGGCAAGTTCGAAGGCGTGGGTTGGTACGATTAATGCACGACTCACCTCTCCTGGACGATGGCCACTTCTTCCTGCTCGTTGTAATAACCTGGCTACACCTTTTGGGCTTCCCATCTGGATCACCAAATCCACTGGAGTAAAATCAACTCCAAGGTCAAGTGAAGAGGTACACACGACACATTTCAACTTTCCATCACGCAAGGCATTCTCGACCCAAGTTCTGGTCTTGCGGTCGATTGATCCGTGGTGAATGGCCATGAGGCCGGCCCAGTCTGGCCGCCATTCTAGGAGCGTCCGATACCAAACTTCCGTCTGCGATCTCGTATTGGTGAAAATGAGGGCCGAGTTTGCATTTTCAATTTCGGTCGTCATTTCTGGGAGCATGTTGATTCCGAGATGACCAGACCAAGGAAAGAGATCGATGTGTTCTGGTATCAATCCCTCAAACTCAATCGCCTTGTTCAACTTGCCACGAACAATAACGGGCTCGTCCTTCGTACCGAGAAGTGTTTGTGCTGCCTCTTCAAGATTACCGATTGTTGCGGAAAGACCCCAGATTTGGAGGGAGGGCCTCCAGGCCTTGATCCGTGCGATCGCCAATTCCGTTAGGGTGCCCCGCTTCGATCCCATGAGCTCGTGCCATTCATCGACTACTATACAATCTAGGTCCAGAAGCTTTGCTTGTGTGTCAACTCGACTGATAAAAATTGACAGACTCTCTGGAGTTGTCACTAGAACAGTCGGAAATCTGATCTTTTGAGCTGCGCGAATTTTTTGAGACGTGTCTCCGGTTCGCTTTTCTACAGTCCAAGGTAAATTCAACTTTTGAACGGCATCCTTAAGCGCTTCCTCCGTGTCTGCCGCAAGAGCTCTGAGCGGCGTGATCCATAAAATTTTTAGATCTTCAGATTCATTCGATTGAAAAGTATGCTCTTCTTCCTTGGAGAGCCATTTTATGACAGGTCCTAAAAATGCTGCAAGCGTTTTCCCACATCCGGTGGGAGCATGAATGAGTCCTGATTGTGCCTCCAAATATTTCTCCCAGACCTCCAACTGAAAGTCCATAGGCTCCCAACCGTTCAGATCGAACCACTTTATTACGCTCTTGTAACCGGAGGTGTTTATTAATGGGGTCATTGAAAGAAGATTTCCATCTTCATAGGATTTGATTCCGAATGGCAGTTCAACACTGCATTTCATAAAACAACACGCACATAGTCCACTCGGGATGGGCCCAAGCTTCAGTTGAATTCTATTGGTTTCTTATGATGAAGTTTTCATTTTTGGGCGATTAGAAACGACGTTCAATATCATCGCCACGAAAATCAATGCGATTCCAATCCAAGCCATCCATGCAAAATTTTCTCCAAACCAAAAGAATCCGATAATGAGGGAAAAAACAATCTCCATGTACTTCATCGGCGCTACCTTGCTAGCTAAGTCTTCCTGGAAGGCCCGGGTCATATATATTTGGGCACCAAAACCAAGAGATCCCATGCCGATGAGCAGAACCCACTCAAAGGGTGATGGATTAACCCAGAATGGTATCATTCCAATAGCTGCAAGTACCGTAGCCGAAAGCATGAAATAGTTGATGATCACGAGTGGATGATCTCTGTGTCCAATCATTCTAATAAAGATATAGGTCAGACCTCCAAATACAGCGCCTCCGAGTCCTAGGAGGAGATTGATATTATCAATTCTTCCATCAAATCCTTTCAACATCATTACTCCAAGAAAGGCAATTGCAAACAAGAACCACTGAATGGGTCGTAGCCTCTCTCGCAAAATTATGACCGCAAATATGGCGGTAAATATCGGAGCCAAATATTTTAACGATAGAGCGGCTCCAAAGGGTATGGATTGGATGGTCGAGAAGAACATCACCATAGATAAGATTCCAGTGAAGGCGCGGAGAACCAGTAAACCCTGCTTGTTGCCTTTAAGTGAGATCGATTTTGCTTTCAAGAAAAGCATGCATCCAAACGAGGTCACGACGGAGCGAAAGAAAATGATCTCAAAAAGATGGATGTGATTCAGCTC
Source organism: Rhodothermales bacterium (assembly GCA_965250215.1). GTDB lineage: Bacteria > Bacteroidota > Rhodothermia > Rhodothermales > DATKEJ01 > CBDFNN01. The sequence continues at coordinate 3,966,188 of CBDFNN010000004.1, forward strand.
CTTTATGATCGTCTGCATGGCTGTGAACCAGACAGTCGCCCAAAGCATGTAGGCGATACCCTTGCTTAGCCCGAATTTTGTAGGCTGATGTTGCGTTAGACCTTCAGTAGTCGGCATGATGCTTGATACGCTATCCAGAATTGAAAAGAAAGCCTAGACGCTTAGCCATTTTTGAATACGACTTGAAGATTTTTCTCATTTTCCTTTCGCAAGATATTTGACTAAGCTAGGTCGTCGCGATAAGTAAGAATCCAAACGTACACATCGTCATGTCACGCCTAAGTCTGCTCTGTTTCCTATTGCTCCTATCTTGCCAAACTTCAGATAAATCTAGCTCTTCGTTGGAAGGAATCTGGATCGATCTTACGTATGAATTTTCGAATGAAACAATCTACTGGCCTACTTCCGATCTATTTCAAATAGATACCGTCGCCGTGGGTCTGATGGAGGCAGGATTTTACTACGAGTCATACAAGATTTCGACGGCCGAACATGGCGGGACGCATTTGGATGCTCCAATCCACTTTTCGGAAGGGAAGCAATCGACTGAAGAGATTCCCCTCGACAGATTGATCGGACCGGCACTCATCGTGGATGTGACAGACAAAGTGGCGACTAATCGAGACTATCTCGTGTCTGTCGAAGACCTGGTAGATTGGGAAGCAGCCAATGGAATGATTGAAGATGGGTCCATTATTCTGATCCGAACGGGATATGGAAAGTACTGGCCCGACCCCGAGGCCTATTTAGGTACCGCACTTCGAGGGCCGGAAGGCGTCGCCGCTTTGCACTTCCCCGGCCTTGGCTCGGAAGCAGCGACATGGCTTGTAGAGAATAGAAACATTGATGCTCTAGGTATTGATACGGCGAGTATAGATCGTGGACAATCGGCTACTTATGACGCCCACCAGATTCTCTTTAAGTCGAACATTCCCGCTTTCGAAAATGTCGCCAATCTAGACCAGCTCCCCGTAAAAGGTTCGGAGGTAATAGCCTTGCCAATGAAAATCAAGAATGGAAGCGGTGGACCCCTAAGGATAATCGCAAGAATAAGTGGGGAGTGAGGAGTTAGGAGTGTCGACTGGAGAGTAACTTCGTCATCTTGAGCCCTGAGCTTAATGAGTGTTGATCGCAGATGCTGACCTCCCCTACGTGGCCACGATGGAGTAGGGCCAAACCAGTCTCGACTTTGACGCGCATTCCTCCATTGATCCATCCTTCATCGCGACCTCTTTCGAAGGTTGTCGAGTCGCAAATTTTCAAGGCTCTATCTTTTCCATCTAAGACCTGACCAACGCCGGTTAGATAAAATAATTTTGAGGCATGAAGTGCGTGGGCAATTTCTGCGGCAACCGTGTCGCCATTTACGTTGAATACCTGACCTGAATTATCACAGCCCATTGTAGCTAGCACTGGGATTCCGGTCGAGGCTTGCTTCAATAATTCTTGTGAGTTGATCCTCTCCACGTCCCCAACCCATCCAAAATCGATCCACTCGCCTTCCATCAAAACAGGAGGCCGCTTTGTCACCATTACAACGGCGTCAGACCCCTTGAGTCCAATTGCCTCCAATCCATACATTTGAAGCTTGTCAACCAACTCTCTATTCAATCTCTGTCCAAGCACTTCATTCAGGATATCTAGATCGACATCCTTCGTCACACGCCTTCCAAATTTAATCTCGGGTCTGTGACCCCGCCTGGCAGCTTCCTCATTCATCTGCGGTCCACCGCCATGAACGATCACAAGGTGATGCAATTTGGAAAGCGATTTCAAATCCTCGTAAAAGATCGACCTCAGCGCGCCAGGTCGGAGCAGTTCTCCTCCGAGTTTTATAACGACGGAGTCTTTTTTAGTCATGCCAAACTCCACATCTGTTCCAAAATGGCCTTTTGCGCATGCAGTCTGAATTCTGCCTGGTCAAGATGCAGCGAGTTTTCTCCTTTGAGTACTTCAGTGTCAACAACCACTCCACGACGAACGGGAAGGCAATGCATAAATTGACCACTATTCGTCTTTGACATGAGTTCACTTGTTACTCGCCAGGGTTTCAAAGAAAGGCGAGTTGATTCCTCCTCAGCTCTATCGGTGTACAAAGCGTTCCCAGCCCAAGCTTTTGCATAGATAACATGAGCATCTTTGGCCGATTCCAATCTATCATTAGATTCTGTTAGCGAGCCACCAGACTGAGTTGCCGCCACTCTTGCTAGGTCCATGATGCTAGGCTCCAATGCAAATCCATCAGGTCGACTTACCACTACATCAAATCCCAATCGAGTCGCCATTAAAAGAGCTGAGTTTGGAACAGCCATGGGCAGAGCTCTCGTATGGTAGCACCACTGCAATACAAACTTGCGTCCCTTGCCTGGTAAATCTGAATCAAAGTGCCTTGCTAAAACGCTTGCATCAGCCAAGGCCTGACAAGGATGAAACATAGCCGACTCAAGATTCAAAACCGGAACAGAGGCAGCGGATGCGATTTGTTTTATGCGTTTGTCTAAAATATCATCTTCATGATTTTCTTTGGCGGCAAATACTCGAACACCTAGGGCCTGATAGTATCGAGAAAGGACAGCAATGGCCTCTTCAATATGTTCAGCGGCAGTCCCTTCCATTATATTCTCACCCCATTCGATGCCCCAGAGGCCGCCATCAAAAGTCAGGCTAGTCACTTTCGCCCCTATTTCCATAGCAGCCTGTTCCATCGATGTCCTAGTTCTTAGAGATGGATTGAAAAAAAAGAGACCAATGCTTTTTCCCGCACCCGACTCGCTCCATCCTTTGTTTTCAGAATGCCATAGAGAACGTATGAGACAGTCGTGCCAATTACTATTTGGGTGACTGTGCCAATTTAAAAGGTGCGGTAAGGGCTCTTTATTCAAGAATGGACCTCTTTGAATTTCGAAATGAAAAGGTCAATTTCTCCATCTGTTGTGTTTAGAGGAGGCATGACTCGAAGGGAATTTGGATCACTTGACCCGCCAAGCAAGACACCGGCCTTCAACAAGGCCTCGTTGACTGGCTTGTAAGGTCGGCCCAGGTCGATACCAATCAAGCAACCCATTCCACGAATCTCTTTCACGTCCTCTTTCAACCCCTCTTTGATTCGATCAAATATTTCTCCAGCTCGATCCATCAGTTTGTCGCTGATAATCGATTCCAAAGTCGCTTTCACCGCCGCCATGGCGATCATACCGCCACCAAAAGTAGTTCCTTGATCTCCAGACTGGATCGTCTCAGAAATAGCATCGCTGACCAAGCAGGCTCCGACGGGTATTCCATTGCCTAAGCTTTTCGCCATCGTGATGAGGTCTGGTTTTACTCCGATGGATTCTGAGATCGAGAAACTGCCCGTCCGAAATACCCCAGTTTGAACTTCGTCAAATATCAAACAGACATTGTGCTTGTCGCAGCAAGCTCGGATAGATTCGAAGTATTCTTGGGACGCCATGACAATGCCGGACATGCTTTGAATTGGCTCGAGGATGAAAGCCGCGATGTCGTCTTCCATCTCTAATAAATTCTCGAACTCTTGAGAATTTCCGTGTTCGACCCAAAGAGTTTTGGAGAGTGAGCTCAGATAGGGTGCTCGATATTTTTCGCTCGACGTGACAGCGAGACTCCCCAGAGTTCTGCCATGGAAACCGGCATGAGTCGACACCACTTTTGACTTGCCTGTAAATTTCCTAGCCAATTTCAAAGCGGTTTCATTAGCTTCGGTCCCTGAATTACAAAGAAAGGATTTGGTCATTCCTTCCGGTGAAAGATTGGAAATAAGCTCAGCGGTTTCGGCCCTTATAGGGCTGTGAACTAAGTTAGAATAGAATACGAGTTTATCCATCTGAGCCTGGACAGCTCGAGAAACGCCATCGTGGCAATGCCCAAGTATGGTCACGCAGTGTCCGCCGTAGAAATCGAGATATTTTTTTCCATCGCTATCCCATACAAAGCGCCCTTTACCTTTTTCCAAGGCGATGGGCCATTTGGAGTAGGTTGGGATTTGGTAGGCCGCTTCTTTTTCTAAGATGGTCATTGGATGTTGGTCTTTGGTCATTAGTCTTTGGTCCTGCGGCCCCTTCTTTGTGCTGCTATTCCTCGATTAGAAAGGAATAAGGCCAGTCCTCTCGTCAAGTTCGAGCATCAAATTGAGATTCTGAATCGCCTGACTTGCAGCGCCTTTCAACATGTTATCGATCGCAAAACCCAGAACCACTTTTTCTCCTCTTGTGACCCACCCGATGTCTGCGAATGGCGTATCAACCACCCATCTCATTTCGGGCAATTGCTCGGGATGCAGTCTTACAAAAGGACAGTCTCCGTATGCTTCGTGGAAAATTTCTTTGAGATTCACATTTTCCACTTTCAACTGGGCATTCCCCCAGATTCCACGAACCCAAGGTCCCGAGCTAGGAACGAAGGCAATCGAATTGTCATTCCCCAAGACCTGATCAACCTCGGCTTGATGTCTATGCTCTAAAATTTTGTAGGAGCGAATATTACTATTTCTGGTTGAGAAATGAGTCACTGAACTTGGCCGCGCGCCCGATCCTGACGATCCAGTGATCGCTGTGATCGTAGGCTCTATTTTGCCTAAGAGATCAGTCAGAGGCTTGAGTGTAAGGGAGAGAGCCGTAGCGAAGCATCCCGGATTCCCGATGTATCGTGTTTGCATTATGGCGTCCCGATTCACCTCACTAAGGCCATAGACAAAGCTGCTAAGCAAGTCTGAGGCAGCATGCTCGATCCCATAAACTTCTTCGTATTTGTTGACATCCCTAAGCCTAAAATCGGCGGACATATCTATGATCATTCCATCATAGCCGCTGTCTAAAATATCTTTCACAACCGACATAGACTTGCCATGCTCGGCAGCAACTATGACACAATCGGCATCACTCACTTCGTAACTCGAAGAGTATTCAAGAGCAGTCATCCCCTTGAGTTCGGGAAACACCTGTGATATTTCCTTCCCATCTTGGCTCCTACTGGTAGCTCTTATTAATTCAAGATTGGGATGAGCAAGAATAAGTCGAATCAACTCCCGACCTACATAACCTGCTCCATGTCTGATTACGATTCGCTTCTTCATTTTGCGTACTCCTCTGCCTTCGCCGTTAAGTATCCTTGTAAACCATAGATCCTAGTAAAGCCTTCCGCGTCTCTTCCATCCCAAAGTTTATTCTCCTCTCCATAAGAAGCAACTTTCGCGTTGAAAAGGGAATAGGGACTATCGCAGCCAGTTACCTGAACGTTCCCTTTCTGAAGATTTAAGTAGACCTCGCCACTTACGCGTTCTTGAGAACTGTCCAAATAGGCTTCGATATCTCTCATCACAGGATCAAAATGTTGACCTTCATGCAATAGCATACCGTAGAAATCTCCCAATTGAGCCTTCTGAAAGCTCTGCCATTTTGAGAGGATAATTTTCTCTAATTCTCGATGGGCCGGAATCAATATGTAGGCGGCTGGAGCCTCGAATCCTACACGACCTTTGATTCCCAAAATGGTGTCACCGACGTGGATAGCACGACCAACGCCGTGTTCGGCCCCAATCCGATTCAGTGTCTCGATCAAAGAGACAGGATCCATCGCCTCGCCATCGATATAGGTTGGCGTTCCTGCGTTAAAGGTGATAGTCAATTCTTGTCCTCCAGCGGGAGCCTTGGCCACGGAATTGGTATCTGGATAGGCTTCCTCAGGAAGCCCGTCTCTTGTACCTAGCGTCTCTTGCCCGCCAATTGTGGTACCCCAAAGACCCTTATTTATTGAATAGTCCTTGGTCGACTCGTCAACTTCGAAACCACGCTCTCTGAGATATGCCGTTGATTGTGCCCGGCTATATCCCAATTCTCGAATCGGAGCGATTATTTCTAGGTTCTGGCCCAAAATTCTCATCGCTACGTCAAATCTCACCTGATCATTTCCTGCACCTGTGCTTCCATGAGCCACTCGGTTGCCACCCAATTCTTTGGCTTTCTCAACGAGCTTTCTGGCTTGAATAACTCGCTCCGTTCCAACGCAGAGTGGATACACGTTGCCGCGCAGGACATTCCCCTTGATCAGATATGATAGATGATCATCAAATAGATCAGCCTTAGCATCGATGGTCGAATGCCCAATCGAGCCTAATTCTCTGGAGCGCCTATCAAGATTGACATAGTCTTCTGATGACAATCCACCCGTGTCAACAGTAACTGTATACACATCTTCCTTATAGGTCTCTTTCAGATAAGGAACAGCGAAGGAGGTATCTAGACCGCCGCTAAAAGCAAGTACTATCATTATATTTCTATTTGAAGAAGACTAAATCGTAGGTCAACAAAAAACGCCAACCCTTGCGGATTGACGTCTCTAAATTTTAAAATCTAAACTAGCTACGCAATCCCTAGGCCCCGTCAAAGCGACGACGCTGAATGCGCACTCTATATTCTTTTCTTAATTGCATTATGCGAAAGGTACGACGAGGAGACCATCTTGGACAAGTGATATTTTTATTCTTGAGGAGGAGCTCATATGAAATCACTCATTAGACGAGTTTTTAACGACCACCCCGCCTTTCATTACAAAAGACACGTGCTCCATGGTCTCAATATTTTCTCTCGGATCTTCGTCCACGGCAACAATATCTGCGACCTTCCCTTTCTCGATGCTACCATAGTCATCAAGAATTCTGAGAAGCTTTGACGTATTGATCGTCGCCATCATGATGGCTTCTAGGGCCGGTACACCTGCCCTGACCATGTGCCCGAATTCCTTTCCATTCGTCCCATGTTTGAAGACACCGGCATCGGTACCAAATGCGATGAGTACCTTTTTTGCATAAGCTTTCTTGAAGGTACTAAAGATGGCCGGCCCGATGGCGAGTGCCTTTGGAACGATGATGTCAGGATAATAACCTTCAATCTTAGCTTTTTCTGCAACCTCAGCTCCCGCCGTAATGGTTGGGACATAATAGGTGCCGCGTTCCACCATGAGATCCATGACCTCGTCAGTCATGTAGGTACCATGTTCAATCGAATTTATCCCAGCCAATACTGCTCTTTTCATGCCTTCCGACCCATGTGCGTGTGCCGCGGTTACCATGTCATAGTCTTTAGCAGCTTCGATTATTCCTGCCAGTTCGCCAGCCGTGAATTGCGGATTTTGACCGCTCTTTGCGACACTCAATACGCCTCCTGTGGCGGTAATTTTTATTACGTCGGCCCCATCCTTGTATCGTTGGCGAACAGCTTTTCTCGCTTCGGCTGCTGAATTGACAACTCCGTCTGATGGCCCAGGATCGCCCATGAGTGTCTTCATGCGGCCGTTTGTTGGATCGGCATGACCTCCTGTAGTTGCAATGGATTTACCGGCAGAAAATATCCTTGGTCCGACGACCCAGCCCTGTGAAATGGCATTTCTCAACATCGTGTTTACGCCACTGCCACCAAGGTCTCGCACTGTTGTAAAACCAGCCATTAAGGTGCGTCGAGCAAATTCTTGGGCTCTGAATGCGACGTCTCCTTCGTTGAGAGTAAATCTTTCAAGATAGGAGTTCGGATTACCCTCTCCCTCCAAATGAACATGGGCATCCATCAATCCCGGCATGCAGTATTGATCTTTGAGATCGATTATTTGCCCCGAGTCCCTGGAATCCGTGTAGCCCTCTATAAGATCAACGATTCGGTCATTCTCGATGACGATCGTCATTTCAGACGAAACAGTGAGCTGGATTACATCGATTAGGTTGCCGCAATGAACGTAAAGCAACTGACCATTTAGTAAGGTCGGAACGTTCCAAAGCAGCAGAAGAAATAGAAGAAATCTTTTCATTGTTAGTGTCAATTTTTTTGATGTGACACCAAGATAGCGGATCGAGGCATCATGGTTCAATTTCCATTATTGAAGTAGCAAATGAGGATTTTCAAAATTATGCAACCAATTAGTTGCATAAAAGAATGTCAAGCCCTATCATGAAGCAACCAATTAGTTGCATAACAAAATAAAACGAAATGAAAGACAGCATAACTCGAGAAGTGATTATAGAACATGGTATAAGTCAAGTGTGGGATGCCATTACTAATTCGGACGAAATCTCCTCTTGGTTTTTGAAGACAGACTTCAAGCCGGAGGTCGGATTCAAATACACCTACGAATCACACGATGATGATTGCGCACCGATCTATGGTACCGTCCTCACCGCTGATCCATATATCCTCAAATACACATGGACCGTGAAGGGCACGGGAGTTGAGACCACCGTTTCGTGGAGTCTTGAAGAGCATGAAAGTGGCACAAAATTAGTCTTGACTCATTCTGGGATTTCGAACTACGACGGAGACACTGCTCCAAAAATGTTTGAATCCTTTAGCGGAGGTTGGGACAATTGCATCCAAGGTCTGACGAAATATCTAGGTGAACTCGCTCATGTCTGATTCATTATCGAGGACCTTAAGAGCCATCTCAGATCCAACAAGACGTGATATCTTTCACGTTTTGTTGGCCTCTGAGCAGGCCACTCCCTTGAAGACTATCTCAGATCGATTCGATATGAGTCGGCAAGGAGTGACCAAGCATCTGAGGGTGTTGGAAGATGCCGGATTGGTTCAGATTGACCAGCAAGGAAGGCGCAGTTTTTTGGCTGCAGATGCCGAACCACTCGAAGAGGTCAATCAATGGGTCAAAGTTTATGAGAAGTTTTGGGACAAATCTCTTGGAGATTTGGTGGCCTTTTTGGACAAGAAGTCTGGAAGGTGAAGAGGTTCTTGGTTCTTGGTTGAGCGGAATTTTCCTATTTGATCTCGTCAAATCTTCCCGCTGGAATCTTGAACCTTTATGTCAGGTCAATCTCCTTCTCAGTCCTCTTCCCTGAAGACTGACCACTGACGCCTGAAGACTATATTAGGCTCACCGAGGGTAGCAATTGACTCCCACTATTATCATGTACTGCCATCTCAAATCCAGTTTGAAGGCAATAGCTTCCATACCGACCTTGCTTATCTAAAGCTAAAAACCCGACCTGTATTTCCTTATAGTCTGGGTTCTTTTCGATGACTCTTTCCACCGCTAAGCGACAGGCTTCCTCTGGTGCATGACCTTGTCTCAGAAATTCGACAACGAGATGACATCCTACGATTCGAATGACAGCTTCTCCCCATCCAGTAGCACAGGCGGCGCCTGCTTCATTGTCGACAAAGAGTCCCGCACCGATAATCGGAGAGTCCCCTACCCTGCCGTGCATTTTGTAGGAGGCACCGCTGGTAGTGCAAGCACCTGATAGATTCCCAGCTTGATCTAGAGCTACTAGACCTATTGTGTCATGATTTTCAACGTTGATTTCCGGTCGATAATCTGGTCGATTCTCCTTTAACCACGCCTTCCAATCTCGCTCCGATTCCTCGGTGAGTAGATTTTTCTTTTCGAATCCCTTCTCGAGGGCAAAGTCCAGCGCGCCCTTCCCTACAAGCATGACATGGGGTGTGTCCTCCATCACCTTCCGCGCGACAGAGATAGGATTTTCGATGTGCTGAAGAAAAGCAACGGATCCGCAATCTCCTTTTTCATCCATGATGCAAGCATCGAGTGTAACATGTCCCTCTCGGTCTGGATAACCGCCTATTCCGACGGTACGTACGGCGGGATCAGATTCGGTGACTCTCACTCCAGCCTCAACAGCATCTAAAGCTCGTCCTCCTTTACTAAGGACTTCCCATGCTGCCTCGTTAGCCTGTACTCCATGATTCCAGGTGGAAACGACGATTGGTTTGTTTACGATTCCCGAAGTTGAGACTCCATTTCCTTCACCTGCGCAGGAAATGGACGAGAGGCTCGCTGCTGCAATTCCTGTAGCTCCCGTTTTAATAAACTGGCGTCTGCTTTTCATAGTCATTTTCGTTTATCGTCTTCAGTTTTTTATTCCTGCCTTCAAATCTCCGGGCGGATCCATTTGTGCAGGTAGATCAGCCGGTACCTGTCGTGGCCAGACCTCACTCAGATCATCGCCCAAATAGAGTCTGCCATTTTTCATGACATGAGTAATCGTATTTGTGTTGCGAATGTCATCAAGTGGGTTGCCCGCGAGAACCACTAAGTCTGCGAGTTTACCGACTTCGAGAGAACCAATCTCTTTGTGCAAACCTATCCCTTCCGCTCCGAGAATCGTTGCCGCTCGCAAAGCATCGTAAGGATTCATTCCACCAGAGGCGACTGACCAAAGCTCCCAATGATATCCCAGCCCTTGCAGCTGACCATGACTACCTACTCCGATCCTTCCACCAAGCTCGATTATTTCCTTTGCTATCTCTGCATGTCGAGAAAAGACGTGCTCCTCCTCCCTAAACCAGCCGGCTGGTCCGGGACCATTTCCTGGTCCTCGACGGCGTGTCTTAGCATCGATCTCACTATGTGGCGTAAAGGTCCTCAACTTCACATTGTCGTGAGGATTCTCTCTCGTATAGTAGTAATTCTCTCCGAACGGTCCGCCGTAGGATACGAGCAATGTTGGCGTGTAGGTCAGTCCGGTATAGGCCGTCAGTTTCACGACATCACTATATAGCGGGAAAATCGGGAATGAGTGCTCTTGCGCGGGATATCCATCTTGCAACATGGTTAAGTTATATTCCATGCTCAATCCGCCTTCTGTCGTTGGCATGATTTCTTGCTCCTTGGCCGCGATGATCACCCACTGTCTCTGCTGCCGGTTACCCGACATATACATCTTGATGGTCTTGGTGTCATAATACTTGCTATATCTTTTCATGATATCGCGAGCATGGTCGAGATCGCGTATCGGATCTGTAACATAATCACCAAAGATGCCCGGCCCCGTGGAGTAGATTCTTGGACCGATCAATTCACCTGCCGTGACGAGGTCTCCGTAGGTCAGTACATCCGTGGTTGCCGTTTGTGGGTCACGTGTTGTTGTCACGCCATAGGCTAAATTCGCTTGATAAATCCACGACGACGCCTTGTGAAGTCCCCAAGCATTCCACATGTGCGAATGAGTATCAACGAATCCTGGAACGATAGTCTTCCCGGTGACATCGATGATATCGGCACCCCTCGGGACATCTAGATCAGTCCCGATGGCAGTGATCCTATTATTAGTAATAATGATCTGTCCCCTATCAATAACCTCGCGGCCATTCATCGTCAGAAGTCTAGCGCCACTGAGCACAACAACACCCTCGGGCGTGTCCCTCGGAATCTCAATTTCTATACGGTGTTCCTCAGGTTTATAGGCTTTCGTGCCCTCGTCTTCTTCCTCGTCCTTCTTTTCATCGTCATCATCTTCTTCAGCTTCATTTGACTCATCGGCGTCTTCACCGCTATCGGCATCACCATCCTCTCCGTCTTCTTCTTCTCCGTCTCCGTCCTCGCTATCGGCCTCCTCCTTCTTCTTCTTCTTCTCCTCTTCCTCTTTGGCTTTCTTCTCTGCCTTGATCACCTCGTCGATGCGCTTTCTCTCGTCGAGATCATAGACGACATGTGCATTTCCGATCGACCAGCGAACCTTTCTTCCATTGATTTCCCAGGCAGGAAATTGACCTCCAATATCTGTCAATTGCCACGAAGGGAAAGCGGCTCCGGAGGCGTCCGCAACTGAAATGCTTGGAGTCTTCCCGCCGACCAAAGGAATCGTTACTACATACATTTCATTGTTTATCTCTGCTAAGGCCAAATCACCTTTTGGAGATATCACCACCGAACTCGGATTGTTGGGATCGGTCGCTCCTGACCGAGTCTTTCCGGTGATCTTCAAATGCTCCTTTTCATCTGTTCCATCCCATCTCATGGATACCAATCCTTTTGATCCCTCAAATAAGAAAATTCGATCCTTTGCTGCATCCGAAAAATGGGGCAAACTCCTTCCTGCTGTTGGAGCTATCGTCGTTAATTCGCCACCAGTAGATGCTACCCAAACGAAGTCGTTTCTTGCTCCTGAAGCTCGTGGCCCTGTCGATTCCAAATATGCCCGAGCTGGTCCCCTTACCGCAATTATGCGATCGTCGTAGGGCGACCACGCCGTTTCCTGGTAGACGCCGGGTTTGGTAGTCAAACGTTGTGAGTTACCACCCTCAGAAGAGACTTTATTGATATGACCCTCTTCCTCGTTCCAAGAAACGAAGGCAATTTCCTTTCCATCAGGCGACCAAGATGGCTTGGCCTCTACTTGATCGTCATTCGTTAACCGCTTTGGAGTCCCGTCCGGATAGTCCATTACGTAAAGTCGGTCGAGCACGGTAAATGTCAATCTGGCTCCGTCGGGCGAAGGAACGGCGTCCCGAATCTCGCGAGCGATGAAGTTCTCGCTGTCTTCTATCTCATATTCGAATTCCACTTTTGGCCCAATTGGCATATCGACTTCTGCCTCGAAGGGAATTGCGACTGCATCCGATCCATCAAGTGGTACTCGCCAAATTTTCCCTCCATAGGAGGCGATCAGATTCTTAGAATCAGGGGTAAAGGCCATTCCCGGCATCGCATCTCTTGGAGACCGAGCCTCTTGATTATCCCGTTGCACCGGATAGGCCAACCACCGCTCACTACTATCTTCTAGGTCTCTAAGAATTAGACCTGTTTCTGTCTCGAATCGCGTTCCATAAACCAACCATTTTCCATCGGGCGAAGGGGTAGGTCGAACACCTGAGCCATATCGAGACGTGCGAGAGTAATTTTTCCCAGTTTCTCGATCATATTTGTTCACCTGCATTTGCGGAAATTCCGCATTGTAATTCCAATCACCCTGCCTTCGAGTATGCCAGATGTACCGGCCGTCAGGGCTAAACACAGGTCCCATGACTTTCGTCCGAGTTCCGACTTCCATTAATTCTGTTCCAGAACCTCCATCAATATGTGCCATGTAAAGTTTCGATGGCCCAAAGCGACCTTTCCCTTTAGTAAAGACATAAAAATCACCATCGGGCGACCAGTTGGGTGACTCATAGTGATCATTCTTTCCTTTGGTCAGTTGTTTTTTCTCACGCAGAGTGTCGAGACTTACCGTCCAAATCCCTTCTCCTCCTTTCTCGTCAGACTTATAAATAATTTTAGAACCGTCAGGACTAAATCTTGGCTGAGAATCATAAGGCATTCCATTAGTTAAGGTATCAGCCTGTCCTCCATTTATGGGCAGCAGATAAAGATCGCCAAGTAGATCAAATACAATCTGCGATCCGTCGGGACTAACATCGAGAGAAATCCATGACCCTTCCGTTGCAGTGTATTCCAACTTTCGATCAGCCAACAAAGGTAAATCAGCCTTTTCGTCAAGCTTAGATTTTGTAGAATCGGATACAGCGGTGCTATCGGCATCTTGAGCATGCAGACTTGACGTAAAAAGAAAAGTACAGATGAGTAGGGTAAGTGCTCTGATCATAGTGAGGTCTAATTCGTTCTCGTTTTTTGGACAAAGCACAAGGTAGCATTCTTCTTGAAACAATGAACATTTGTATGGCCTGATTCGATAATTGTCCCAGAAATAGACCGGATCGACTTGCTATAGCATCGGGCGAATAGGTCATTGGCTGACATATCTCTTTTTCAGCATTTATTTTCGATATATGGAGTGCAGAAATATCTAGATTCTGAGATTGAGAGCGAGGACAAAGAGCAGGACCGGAACCAGTCTAGTGTCAGACCGGACTACTAATCGAGAAATTGAAAACGTGAAAATCTCCGAGATTTTAAGTCAAGACAGTCATCAGCCTCTCGGTTTACCCGACTCGAAATGGCGATTCTATCAAGAATGGAACAGGACTCTTTTCCTTCATTGGAAGGTAGACCGGGACCTGCTTAGACCTTTCATACCTCAGTCTCTGGAATTGGAGCAATTTGAAGACAGATGTTGGATATCCTTCGTCGCCTTTTCGATGGAAAATGTTCGCCTCCGGCATCTTCCTTCCTTTCCGCCGGTCTCAAATTTTCACGAACTCAATCTTCGTACTTATGTCAGGTCGGAGGAAAGTTCTGGCGTCTATTTTCTCAGCATCGAGGCCGCAAAGAGGATATCAACTTTCCTTTCCAAAGCTCTTTCTGGTTTTCCATATCGCTTCTCAAGAATGAAAAGAAAGCAGAACTATTTCGATTCGAAAAATGAATCCCAAGGAGAATCGTTCGAGGCTGCTTTCGAGCTAGGGGGCCCTCACTCCGACCTAGACTCACTGGACTCGTGGTTGGTTGAAAGGTATTTCGCTTTCCAAGAACGAGAAGGCCATTTGTATAGGTATCAGATTCACCATCTGCCTTGGACCCTGCGTAAGGTCAAACTGGAGTCTTTTGAGATTGACTATCCACGATTCGAATCGCTCTTGAATGGCCCACCAGATCGAAGTCACTACAGCGATGGCGTCCAAATGGTAGCATGGGACAGGGCTCTAGTAGTCTGAGAATCGAAGCCCGATCAGCCTTTGTTGTTGATCTCGTCGTCTCCCCTTTTGTCATCTTTGTACAACATCCCAGTGCAAAGACAAAGCTTGCGTTCGGTTCTGGTCAAGACATCAAAATTTGGACACGAACTACAACCTTGCCAGAATACCTCATCTTGGGTCAGCTCACTAAAGGTCACGGGTTGATAGCCAAGCTCGGAGTTGATTTTCATCACAGCCAAACTCGTGGTGATCCCAAAAATCCTGGCGTCAGGATACTTGTTCTTGGACAATTCCAGAATCCTGGCTTTCAACTTCCTAGCCAGACCGAGCTTTCTAAAATTTGGAGCGACAATTAGTCCGGAGTTTGCAACGTACTTTCCATGCTCCCAGGTCTCGATGTAACAGAAGCCAGCAAATTGGTCTGCGTTTTCTCCGCCCAAAGCGATAACTGCTTTGCTATTTTCCAACTTCTCTTTGATGTATGCAGGCTCTCTTTTCGCGATACCCGTGCCTCGAATTTTGGCAGCATCGGCTATTTGCAGACAGATCTCTTCAGCATAATTGCTGTGCCGGGATTCCGCAACTTCGATATGTACATCAACTTCAGTCGTCATGATTTTTGATTGAGCCTTCTACTGATGACGAGATAATTGTTGCGCTAAAGGGTCTAAATTTATCTTAAAAGCGGTTCCAAATCGAAAGATTTGGTCCACTAGGTCTCTTGAGGAGTCGATTTTGGAATTTTGAAACTGGGATCTCTGACCTTGTCGGACCCATTTTGTCACCACAGATGGATTATTCCAGAACTACATGTCAACGGAAATCTAGTCAAGATACGAGTCCCGATTATCCGATCTTTCGGTAACAAAAATGACATCGAAACCTCGTATTAGAGCCTCCGTTATAGAGAGGCTAATCATGTCGTGGCACTATGAGTATCTCAGAAGAACCTTTCGCTGTTTCCTTTCCGATCACCCTTTCCTTGGAATACATTGTCGAGGAGTGGGCGAAATTCAAAGAATCGGGAAATAACCAAAAAGTAGTTAGCGATCTGCTCCTTTCTCATCCTGCTCTTCCCGATCTACTTGTCGACGATCCAAGTCAGAAGGTATTAGAAGAACATGCAGACCTAGTATACCTTTTATTTTCTCTCGTATTCCCCGCCTCTTCCTTTGAAGGTAATCTCGGAATAGCCACGGCTCCTTTCAGGCTCGGTGGTGATCCCGTATTCGTGTCGAATGATGTATCTATGGAGATACTCCAAACCCTTACGGCCTTCGGACTCGAAAAGGACAACGAGTTTTATCAGGCGGCAAGAAATATGCGGGCCTATGCCATGATTGCGGAAGATTTGTATGACGTTCCAACAGATAACACATTCCCGTTCATCTTGACACTACCAGGTGATGAAGGAATGATAGAGCGGCACTACGCCATCTCCTTCGATGCTCGATTTGCTCGTGCTGTCGAAAGAGAAGGTGCTCCCAAATTGAGCAAAGAACAGTTGAACGAACTCATTCTCGACCGGTCTAATCTAGAAAAGTGGAACGAATACCTGCCGCCAGAATATTTTGAGTTTAGGGGCGTCCTTTTATTGCATGCAACGGATGTCACAGACAATCAAGTTGTATCAAAGCTAGCTGCAGAGGTCCTAAAGCAAGATGCATTCCAATCCGAAGAGCATCTTGATGATATCCAGCGACACTTCGCAACGATGATGCAAGCTCCAGACTTGCAATTTGGTTTGATCGCGATGCGGACCAACATGACTTCTGGGGAACCCGAGATACTTCCATTTGGAAGGACACAGTTAATGTGTGATGGAGAGATGACGCAGTGCAACAACAAGCATCAATCCATTTATATGAGTGCCTGCAAGAGTGCATTTCCTTCGGTATATCCCAATTTGGCAGAAATCGAGATTAAGACTGAGTTTGAAAATGTGCTAGTCGATAAAGGGTTTCGGAGTCTAGTATTATTTCCAATTCATGACGGCGATGAACTTCTGGGAATGATCGAATTGGCCTCACCTACGCCATATATATTTGACTCTGTCAAGGCTCTCAAGCTTGTCGAAATATTGTCAGTTTTTAAAACGGCTCTTTCGCGATCTCGCCAGGAATTCGAAGATAGAATCGAAGCGGTAATCAAGCGAGAATGTACAGCGATTCATCCATCTGTCAATTGGCGCTTCAATCAGGCCGCCCGAAATTATTTGGAAAGGAAAGCCAGCGACGAAAAAGTACCCTTTGAAGACATCACATTTGAGGATGTTTATCCCATGTATGGCATGTCTGACATTCGCGGTTCTTCGGTACAACGAAACACAGCCATTTTAAAGGACCTCAAAAAGCAAATTGCTCTGGCTGATACTGTCCTTCGAGAGGCAGAGAAAATTATCCCGATGCCCATGATTGATGAGGCCAGATTTCAATTGGCCAATCACGAAGCCCTCCTAGACGACGGTCTCGACTCTGGTGAAGAACTTCAAATCCTGAGCTTTTTCAAAAAAGAGATACGGCCCATTTTCAAAGAATTGAAACAGCTCGGCGGTGAGCCGGCCAAGCTAGTTTCTGACTATAGGTCGAAGCTTAATCCGAGCCTTGGTCTCGTGTATGAGGAACGAAAGAAATTCGATGAGAGCGTAATGAAGCTCAATGAAATCATCGGACTATACATCGATGCTCGGCAAAAGCAGGCTCAAAATCTGGTACCTCATTATTTCGAGATGTACAAAACAGACGGTGTTGACTATACCATTTATGCGGGGTCTTCCCTTCTAAGAGATGGTCGGTTTTCCAAGTTGCATCTTCAAAATCTCCGACTCTGGCAGCTGACAGTTACCTGCGAAGTGATCTGGGAATTGGAGCAGTTGAAACCTCTCCTAGATGTTCCTTTGGAATGTGCTCACTTACTGTTGGTGCAAGACGCTCCCCTCTCTATTCGGTTTAGACCTGACGAAAAACATTTTGATGTAGATGGAGCCTACAACGTCAGATACGAAATCATCAAGAAGCGAATCGACAAGGCCAAGGTCTTGGGAACAGGTGAACGAATCACTCAACCTGGAATGATTTCTATTGTCTACTCCCAAGTGAAAGAGGCGAAGGAATACAAGCGCTATCTCAATTATCTCAAAGCCAAGAAATATATTCATGGGGAAATTGAGGACTTAGAAATTGAGCCATTGCAAGGTGTTCACGGCTTGAAGGCTCTTCGAGTGAGGGCCACTCCGATAAAGTCGAAGCTGAAATTGTCAGACGAGCTGCTTTCGCAAATTTCTAGCGGAGGAGATGGTGCAAACGTTCGAGACACCCAGCCGGTAGGCGAAATCGAAGTAAACACAACTAAGTAGAATTATCTCATCGAGCTTAGTGTGTAGGAATAGCTAGGGTTCAAAGTCTATTTACGCCTCAGCAATTCAACTACCGATCGAGTTCTGCCTTCAAATACTTGGCGGTATATCCGACTTTCTGTTTTGCCAATTCCTCAGGCGTCCCCGCGAACAGTATCTTTCCCCCTCCAGCTCCACCCTCCGGCCCAAGATCAATCACATGATCGGAGACTTTTACCACATCCATATTGTGTTCTATAATGAGGACCGTATTACCCTTGTCGACCAGCGCTTGGAGAACAATAAGTAGATGACGTATGTCCTCGAAATGCAGGCCTGTTGTTGGTTCGTCCAGAATGTATAGTGTCTTTCCAGTACCTGGCCTCGAAAGTTCTGTAGCAAGTTTGACCCGCTGCGCTTCTCCACCTGAAAGTGTTGTAGCCTGCTGACCCAATCGGATATATCCGAGTCCAACACTATCCAAGGTTTCGAGCTTGCGAAAAATCCTAGGCTGATCCTTGAAAAACAGCGTAGCCTCGCTAACCGTCATATTGAGAACGTCCGAAATATTCTTTCCCTTAAATCGAATATCTAAGGTCTCTTGATTGTACCGCCTAGTCTTGCAAGTCTCGCATTGGACGTAGACATCTGGAAGAAAATTCATTTCCAATTTCTTGATCCCTGCACCCTCGCAGGTCTCGCACCGACCGCCTTTGACGTTGAAAGAAAAACGACCCGGTTTGTAACCCCTAATTTGTGACTCCGGGAGCTGATGAAAAAGATCGCGAATATATGTGAAGAGCCCGGTGTAGGTTGCTGGGTTAGATCGCGGTGTTCTTCCGATTGGGCTTTGGTCGATATCGATCACCTTATCCACATGCTCGAGCCCATCGATACTTTTGAATTTCAAAGGAGCTCTCCTAGCTCCATGCAGCTCACTTGAAAGAATTGGAAAAAGTGTCTGATTGATCAGAGACGACTTTCCCGATCCGGAGACTCCGGTAACGGAGATCATCTTGCCAAGAGGTAACTCAAGATTGTCGCCTTTAAGGTTGTGACCCTCAGCTCCATTTAGGACAATTTGGTGGCCATTCCCTTTCCTTCTTTTTTCCGGTATCTCAATCTTTTTGATTCCCTTTAAATAGGCCTTCGTCAAACTTAAATCGGACTTCTTACCATTCAACAGTACAGAAGGCGGACCTGCCTCCATGACTTCGCCGCCGTGCTCTCCGGCACCCGGGCCGAGATCAATAACGTAATCTGCGCTTTCGATCATCTCTTTATCATGCTCGACAACAACTACGGAATTCCCTAAATCGCGGAGTTGCCTGAGAGAATCGATCAAGCGATTATTGTCACGTGGATGCAAGCCAATAGAGGGTTCGTCCAGGATATACAGTACCCCAACGAGCTGGGTACCGATCTGTGTAGCCAGTCGTATTCTTTGACTTTCGCCTCCTGAAAGTGATCGAGCGGAACGATCCAAGGCGAGATATTCTAAGCCAACTTTCAGCAAGAAACCTAGTCGTTCCCGAATCTCCTTTAGAATCGGTTCGGCGATTTTCTGCTGCCTACCTTGTAGCATTAGGCCATCGAAATAATTGGCCAGCGATGCCAAATCCATGGAGACAATATCCGCGATATTTTTCTCTCCAATCTTGTAGGAAAGGGCAATTTTATTTAGCCTTCCTCCGTCACACTCATGGCAAATCGCCTGTCTCATAAAGGATTCAGCCCAATTCCTAACGTGACCCGAACTGGTGTTCTCGTAGGTATTCCAAACGTGCTGTCGGACACCGTTGAATCGATGTCTGTATTTCACCTGTCTATTTTTGTACTTATATACGATGTCGAATTGCATCTTGGGATCGGCACCGTTCATGACGATATCAAGATTCTCTTCTGAGATGTCTTTGATTGGCGTATCGAAATCAAATTCGAAGTGCTTGGCAACAGCTCTCAATTGGCTAAACATCCAGGTATCACGTGGTTTTCCCAGTGCGGCGATTCCAGATTGATTAATAGAAAGACTTTTATCAGGAAAAATCAGACTGTCGTCTAAGGCACGGATAGATCCCAATCCCTTGCATTCGTTGCATGCTCCGTAGGGGGAGTTAAAGGAAAAGGAATTTGGAGATGGATCATCGTAGGATAGTCCATCTTCAGGTGCTGTGAGATTACGGCTGAAGACACGGTCTTCATTTTGATTGCCCTTCTTATCAAGCTCAACGCCGATGATGCTCCCTCCTCCTAGGCTGAGTGCCATCTCAACGGCACTCGATATTCTTGTTCGGACACCTTCCTTGATCTGGACTCTATCGACGACAATTTCGATATCATGAATCTTATATCGATCGACCTTTAGATCCTTTTCGATATCTGTAATGACACCATCGATTCTAACTTTGGCAAAGCCCTGTCGCGCGATTTGTTGGAATAGTTCTCGATAGTGGCCTTTCCTTGCGCGAATTACGGGAGCCAAGATGACAAGCTTCGTGCCCGTGGGATAAGCTGCTAGAGCATCGATGATCTCCTCATCACTCTGCTTTCTCATCTTATTTCCGGAGACATAAGAATAGGCCGTACCGGCTCTCGCAAATAGCAGTCTTAAAAAGTCGTAAATCTCGGTAACCGTCCCAACGGTAGAACGAGGATTATTGCTAACCGTTTTTTGTTCTATTGAAATAACGGGAGAAAGACCATCAATGAAATCGACTTCCGGTCGCTCCATCATACCTAGGAATTGTCTAGCGTAGGCTGAGAGAGACTCCATGTAGCGACGCTGGCCTTCGGCGTAAATAGTATTGAAGGCGAGGGAAGATTTGCCGGATCCGGACAGACCGGTTATGACAACTAGCTCATCGCGGGGAATTTCAACATCAATATTTTTGAGGTTGTTTTCGCGGGCACCGCGGATGATAATCTTTTCTTCCATAGGTAAAATTTGAAGTCGGCTTTGGAAGATGCGATGCTACTCTCTATGCCAATTTTCCCTAAGCGGAGTAGCTGGGTATTCTTGTCTGACATCCTCCCGCTGAAGAAATAGGTGTTTCTAGATCACCACCCCATCTTCCAAAGCCGACCTTCAAAATACTAAATCCCGAGCTGGGAAATGAGGACCTGAATTAAGTAAAAAGGGCGACTCGATTTCTCAAGCCGCCCTTTTAAAGATTATCAGATATCAGAAATTCTGACTATCTGAAGTTCTGCTACTCTCCCCACCCACTCAGACTAGTGGTATTCAATTTGATGTAGTCAGTATTTCCGGCAGCGGTAGCTAACTCAAGCGACTTCTTAGCCGCGGCAACAGCACCAGCAACGTCACCAAGATCAGCATGGATCAAAGACTTTTGTCGATATACCCAATACTTGTCTGACTCTGCATCCAAAGAAATAGACTTGTCCATCCAGGCTAGAGCCTTATTCAAATCCTTTCCGGACTCACGGTAGTAGACAGCTGCATCATAGTAATCACCAGAAGAAGGTCCAGACATGGTCTTTTTGATGGAGTCCAAAACGGCCTTATCAGTTGGCACCTTCAATTCCACACCGACGTATTGGTCGGCCCAGATGAAGTGCATCATGGCTCCGTCATTTCGAAGCATATCAAAACCGATCATGAAGCTCTCAATGTTCTCTGAAATCGTAGCGGCATCAACTGTGAAGGTTTGTGCCTTAGCTTCTCCTTCAGGGTAAGAGGTCCAGTTTCCGTTTCCAGTGTGTTCGTAGACATGGATGGTCCATGTTGGCTGACCTGGAGTCGCTAGTAATGCATAGCTTCCTGCAGCTAGATCTACTCCTCCAAGATTGACATCCGTACTAAATGTGACTTTGGTTGCTGAGTTGGCTCCTAGTCGCCATACTTCATTCCATGGTACAAGGGCGCCAAAAATATCTCGGCCTTTCATGCTTGGTCTGGAGTACTCAACAGTTACATCTGTTAGGCCCACAACCTGCATTAATTTAGAAGCTGGGCTCGGAGCTGGCGCAACGACTTGAGCTTGAACTGTGCCAAAAGCACATAGTAATAGTATTAGTAAAAGAGGCAGTGTTTTTTTCATCCTTTAAAGGGGGTTTGATTTGGATACTAGACTACGGATTCCAAGCGATTGACGTTCCCCTTTTTGCTAGGTCGTTACTCGTCTATCGTTTCACGTTTTGGTATCAAAACATCGGTTTAATAAACTCTAAGCGAGTCACGACAAACGTTCAGCGTTGTTTTTTCAACATAGTGTTGCTTTTTCAACATGTATCTCATACCTTAGTCTCACATCCACCGAATTACACCGGATAATTGACAATGACAAAGGCTAAAGGACTAAGTAGACGTGAACGAGAAGTGATGGACATCGTCCATTCACTCGAAAATGCAACAGCTGCTCAAATACAAGAGCGAATGACCAAGGCACCAACAAATGCCGCTGTTCGATCGATTCTCCGCATCTTGGTTGAGCGAAAGCAATTAAAGTTCGAACAAGATGGTCCAAGATATATCTATTCGGCTAGCGCTCCTGCGACCGCCGTTAGACAATCTGCATTGAAGCATATGCTAACAACTTTCTTCGGTGGGTCCGTAGAGGGTACTATTGCAGCTCTTCTCGAGATGGAAGAAGGTAAACTCACAGAAAATGAGAGAGCTCGCGTCAAGAAAATGATCGAACAGGTAGAAAAAGAGGGACGATAATGGATGTTTTCACTTTCAGTCTGGATGGCGAACTATCGATGATAGCACTACGTGCAACGGTCCTTTTGGCCGCCGCCGCCGCCTTGACTCTGATTTTCCGAAAGTCAGCTGCCTCTACTCGCCATACCCTCTGGACGGCGACTTTCACTCTACTACTCATACTTCCCCTTGCGTCCAATTTTCTTCCCAGCTGGGAAATGTCATTTCTACCGGGTTCGAACACGGTTCAAGACTTCGTTAATCCGGAATCTCCAGCTACTCCTGTCAGTGCCGTCAGACCTGTAGAGGGAATAGAGCCGGTCGAAAAGGTCAAAGCGCTCACGCCTATAGAGTCAATCCACGGCCATGTGCTAGAAATACTCGCCCCTCCTAATCCTCAAGAATTAGTGATTGAAGACTCCTCGGTCGGGGAGGCTAAATCAGGATTCTGGGGTGTCTTTGGACTTTCTGCTGCGCCAAATATCAATCTACTCCAATTCCTCTTTTGGGCTTGGATTTTGGGTTCAGCCGTTTCCCTTTTATCTCTTGCCGTCAGTTTGTTGAAATACCGACTTCTAGTTAGAAACTCTCTGCCTATTGACGACATCGAGTGGTACCAGGACTCTAGTCGACTTAGAAAAAAACTTGGCATCAAGAGAAGCGTCGAGCTTCAAATTGGTCCCGATATTAAAACTCCTATGACAGGTGGATGGAGCAATCCAGTGATTCTTCTTCCGGAAGATGCAAAGAATTGGTCCAGGGATAGACGGCAGGCCGTGCTTGCTCATGAGCTGATACACGTTCAGCGCTATGACGTGCTTCGACAAATAATTGGCCGAGCTAGTCTTTCGCTTTACTGGTTTCATCCTCTCGGATGGCTCGCTGCAAAAGAATCCGTCTCTAGCAGAGAGTTGGCATGCGACGAAGCCGTCTTGGCTCTCGGCATAAGACCGTCTGCATATGCTACCCACCTTTTAGAACTGGCCGAAGGCCTAAATACCAGACCAAGCTTGGCGACACTTCCAATGGTCCAAAAATCACAACTCGAAAAAAGAATAATGCACATCCTCAAACCCAATCGACCTCGAACAAGCAGTTTGCTAAGCGCACTTGCTCTCGTTCTCTTGACCGCCATCAGTTTGACCGCTGCAATTGCGGGTCCAGAGATGACAAGAGAATTAGTGACAGCTGATCCGCTTTTGGAGGCTCCATCCATATCGCCAATTGCAATAGAAGACATCAGAGCCGTCACTTCAAATTTTGGAAGACGTCTGCATCCAATTTCAAAGACATTTAAGCACCATGATGGAATCGACATTTCTGCGAACAAGGGAGTCAAGGTGTTGTCAACAGCATCTGGCCAGATTCGCTTCGCTGCGAAAGATGGAAAACGTGGTAAACATATAATTGTAAATCACGACGAGGAATATTCAACGGCCTACTCTCATTTGAATTCGATCGAAGTAAAAGAAGGCGACATCGTTGAACTGGGTGAAGTCATCGGAACCGTCGGGTCAACAGGCGAAAGCAGAGGCGACCATCTTCATTACGAAGTCCACAAGGAAGGAAATGTTGTGGACCCTCGAGGATACCTAGAAATGCTCAACGGAAAGGATCTTGGCGAATTGTACCGTAATGTTCTTCGTGACTCTGATGATTTGTGGCAAGAAAACATGGATCGATTGGCTGAGCTAAAGAATAACTCTGAGAAAGAAGGAGCAGAGTCTTTCCAAGATGCACTCTTAAATTATTCTGAAGAAATTGCTACAAGCAATGGTCTCGCTTCCTTCGGTCCCCAGGATCCGGGCGCGGAATTCGCTTCTCAGCTATCTTCTATGACCTTCGTTGCGGATGACAAAAACTGTGACCGTGATGGTCGAAAGTGGCAAGGAACGAGGACTGTCTCGAACGGAGATTGGTCTGAATCCACCTATGGAAACGGTCAGGACATAACTATTCAAAAGGTCGAAGATGGAACTCGTATGTGCATGCGTGTCCATGGCGAGGTCGTTCTTTCAAAAGATAGAACATCCGTCCGAGCTATTGGAGATGACAGTTGGATTACTCTAGAGACAGAAGATGATAAATTGCATCGCCTAATCATCACTGAAGGAGCCAATGGAATAGAGTACGCCTGGACGATCGATGGTGTCAGCAAGCCAATGGACGCAATGGCCAGAGAATGGAGGACTAAAATGTTTGTCATCATGGACGCTTATCGACAGATTTCAAGTATCAAGGGTGAAAGGGCCAGCAAGAAAGGACAGATTGCTTCTGCAAAAGGGCAGGTAGCTAGCATGAAGGGACGGATGGCCAGTCACAAAGGACGCGTAGCCTCATTAAAAGGACAAATAGCATCTGAGAAAGGAAGAATGGCATCTATGAAGGGACAAATTGCAAGCGGCCGCGGAAATACGGCAGGCATGAAGGGACAAATCGCTGGTCACAAAGGTCACGTTGCCGGAATGAAAGGCGAAATAGCTGGACTCAAGAGTCAACTACGTCAGCGTCGGAGTTTGGGAGATGATAAGGACGACAAGAAAGTTCAAGAACTGAAAGAAAGAGTCAAAAAGAAAGAGCTTGAGATCGAGGAGTATAGTCTAGATAAGAAAGTTCTCGCCCTTCAAAAGGAAATGGAGGAGTACGCAGCAATTAGAGAGCAGAAAGAGAAAGAGCTAGAAAAACAGATCCAAGAGCTCGATATGGAAGGACGTGTCTCAGAAATTCGGGACGAAATTAAATCTTACGAATTGGACGGGAAGATTTCTGACATTGAAAAAGAAATTGAAGAATACAATCTAGCCGAGCGCGTTAGGCGTATCGAAAAGGAGATCGAGAGTCTGAATACAGACGAACGAGCCGATGAAATTGAGCGTTCTATTGCCCCAAGCCTAAGAGATTTGAAAAAATTAATCCAATAAGACTCCTACAAAAGTAGGGCTCCAATATTGAGCCCTACTTTGCAATTTAGCGCTTAACATTCTAAGGCTTATTTGGTATCCTCCAGATAAGCCTTTTTTGTTTTGTTTGAGTCATTTTACTGACTCTACTCCCATAGTACCGACCCCACATGCTTAGCTTTTGCAATGGGCTTTTTGCCCTTTTTCTTATTCTTTGGAGTTTTGACTCGATGCTTGCTCAAGTAACGATGGTTACGCTCTCTGCCGAAAAGGACAACACACTATATGAAAACGTTCAGGGAGCCGTTAGCAATGGCTCAGGTGAATTCTTTTTCATCGGGAATGCTACGAATCTTAGTGCAACTCGAAGGGCTCTACTGAAATTCGATATTGCAGGCTCGATACCTGCAAATGCTACTATCCAAAGCGTAGAGCTTAGCCTGGAAATGTCGAGGACCATCGCGCCCGCGCTGGATGCTAACCTTTTTAGAGTGGATCAAGACTGGGGAGAAGGAACTACCAATGCTGGTGGCGAAGAAGGAGGCGGTGCTCCGGCCGATCCTAATGAGGCGACCTGGCTCCATACCTTCAGTACCGCCTCTTTTTGGAATACAATAGGTGGCGATTTTCAAGCGGCGTCCAGCGGGTCAAGCAGTATTGCCGGCCTTGGAGCCTACACCTTCCCATCTACGGCCGGAATGGTTAGCGACGTGCAACTGTGGCTAGACTCCTCTGCACTCAATCATGGCTGGGTCATCCTCGGAGACGAGTCTGTTGCCACCTCGGCGAAGCGATTCAATAGCCGAGAGAATCCAGACCAGGCGACGCGTCCTGCCTTGACTGTCAGTTACACCACAAGACTTCCCGTCGAACTCAGCTCTTTTGGTGTTCAGGTTCAAAATGGACAAATTCTCTTGGACTGGTCTACATCTAGCGAAAATCAAAATTCGGGATTCGCTGTGGAACTCGCTGAAATGAGACTAGATTATTCGGGGACCTCACAGCTAGCATCTTGGAATCAAATTGGATTCGTGGAAGGAAATGGAAATAGTTTGGAGACTAATTCTTACTCCTTCGAATACACTCCAAACGTTCCAGGAGTACATCGATTCCGCTTAAAACAAATTGACTTCGATGGACAGTTTGAATATAGTCCTGAGTTAGAAGCTAGTGTGGATCTGCCTGGTGGACATTATTTATCAGAAGTCTATCCGAACCCATTTTCCTCGCGCGCCTCGTTCACACTCAGTCTAGCCCAAGATCAATTTGTCGAGATCACACTGCACAATCAGCTAGGCCAGATTGTTCAAGAAATCTACGCCGGAGAATTGAGTGCCGGAATCCCGCAGAAGATGAAAATTGACTCAGCAAATCTAACAGCCGGTATATATTTCTACAGAGTCACGGGATCGAATTTTTCAGATAGCGGGCAAGTGCATCTTGTTAAATAGCTTGTGCCCAATTACCAAGGCACTCTTTCTCTCACTCGAATTTCAGACAAGACATCGTTGTAGTAGGTCAACTGCTCAACCCAATCTTTGGTGGCGTCGGGTCGGTATTCGTATCGGATACTAAAGGTTGAATTACCTTTTAGGTCGACAATGTTCTCAGAAGTCACCACACCGTGTCCGTTGTACTTGCGACGATAGAACTCAAACACTTCGTTGATTTCGTTCATATTGGCCGTTTCATATTGATTATCATTTCCATCGTACTGATATCGATAGCCATATAGCGGACGTTGTGTAGCGGATTCCACAGCCAGACCAGCCAGTATACGGGTGGTATCGACGGAGTCTACTTCGAAGATATGCTTGACAGTTAGGGAGTCGCCTTCAAAATAGTTTGAGCCTATTTTCCTGCCCTTGATGTCATAGATATACTCCTCTCTTCCGAATTCATCCTCCATGTTGTCTTTATAAAAGACCAGAGCTTTCTCCTTCCCTCCTTTGTCATAGATCAAGGCTTGGTTGCATGAAAAGCAGTCCTTCAGGGTATCTGGCATTGCCACTCCATTTTTCATTGTCAAAGAATAGTAATGCGTGATAACTTTCTGGACCTTGGTGTCTTCCAAGGGCTCGTCAGTCCTCGAAGACTCACAACCCGATATACTTACTAAACCAGCAATGGTGAGCAGTCCAATAAAGAAATAGTACTTTAGCTTCATGTAATTAGATCGAAATATTGTCTTGCCTCGTATTGATCAAAATCTTCGGGAGATAGGTCGAAGGTACATCCTTAAAGCTTCTGCCTCGCCTATTCTAATTTTGCTTTATATTATCAGGGCAATCACGATCTAACAATTAAATTCGACAGACGGCGATGAAACCTATTCTCTTCACATTTCTATTTGCCCTTCTATTTTCGCCCATATCGCTTATCAGCCAAAGAAGTTTAAAGGTTGAACCATCCTCACTCGATATGAAGGTTGGCGACGTTGTTACTTTGAGTATCACCGTATTTGGAGAGGACGGCAAAGAGCTTGCCGAGCCCCGATTTCAAGCATTCTCTCCGGCCAGAAGATCGCTCGAAGTGGATCGTGTGTCTGGTGAAATCAAAGCACACAAAGGAGGGACCTACAGTCTCGTGGTATTAAGTCCCGTCCCCGACGGAGATCCTCTCCGAGTAGAGGTAGCTGTCACAGTAGCCTTTCCTGACTTGGAACGAGTCGTATTTCTTGACCCACAGGATCGTATTTACGTAGGAAGCTCCGTAGTATTTCCTATCGAAGTCTTCGATGCAACGAAAGCCAAACGGGATGACGTGGAGGTCGTTATGACTACATCCGACGAAAGTATCGCATCAATGAACTCCTTCGGACAACTAGTAGCCCATAGGGCTGGTTCTGTAGATGTCATTGCAACTGCCGGCGATGTTTCAAACTACGTGACACTGTCGTTGAAGAATAATCCAGTCGTAAAACTTGAAATGAGTGCAGATCTCAAAAATGCACGAACGGGCGACGTAGTAAAATTCAAAACCACAGCTCTCGACGCGAGTGGAGAAGTAGTTGGAGACGCTCCAATCAGTTTCTCTCTAAACGCAAAGCCTTTGGACGGCAGAGGCCCATCAGCTACTGGTCAAATAAAGAGCGATGGAAGATTTGTAGCCGAGCAAGCAGGTCTCTATACCGTGGTAGCCCAGACCGCAGGCCAGTTCGTTTCGGAAACGATTGAGATCATCCAGAGAGATGTCAAGAAGAAGTTGACCGTATTAGGTCAAGGTAGAATTTCGGAAAGCCATACTTCTGATCTTTGGGTATGGGAATCTGCTTCGGATGGCCGAGACTACGCCATAACAGGTACTTGGGGTGGCGAAGGAAAAGCCTATTTCTGGGATGTAACAGATCCAGAAAATTTGGTCCGAGTTGATAGCGTTCAGGTCGATGCAAGGACAGTAAACGATGTGAAGGTTTCGGAGGACGGAAAAACGTGTGTAATTGGCCGGGAAGGAGCTTCCAACCGGAAAAATGGATTGGTAATTGTTGACTGTAGTGATCCGACAAATGTTGAGGTCATCGCTAATTATGACGATGAATTGACTGGGGGTGTCCACAACGTATTCATCTATGACAATCACGTCTACGCCGTAAACAACGGACGACGTTATGATGTCATCAATATCGAAGACCCAAAAAATCCCTATCGCGTTTCTCGTTTTGAACTAGGCACACCAGGTCATGCCGTGCATGATGTATGGATCAAAGATGGTATCGCTTATTCCTCCAACTGGGGCGACGGTCTGCAATTAGTAGACGTCGGAAGCGGAACAGCAAGGGGCGCGCTAGCTCAATCTGACGTTGCACCAATTCCTGATATCAGACAGGGACTTGCAGGTGGATCACCTGCAAATCCAGTCCAGTTTGCTGACTATCAGTATCCAAGTGGAAGAAATCATGCAGCATTTCCTTTTCACAGTGAATCGACCAATAAATTCTATGTCGTGGGCGGAGACGAGACTTTCCCTTACGGATTAAACAGAACAGACAAGCCTACACGTGCGGCTGGATATCTGCACTTTGTAGACTTCACCGATCCAGGAAATCCAGATGAGATCGCTCGATATGAGGTTCCGGAAGCAGGCTCGCACAACTATTGGATCGAGGACGATATTCTCTATGCAGCATTCTATAATGGTGGACTTCGCGTCGTTGATATTTCCGGTGAGTTGATGGGCGATCTTTATAAGCAAGGGCGGGAAATCGCGTTTTTCTACCCAGACGATCCAGATGGCTTTATCGCTAACGCCCCCATGGTATGGGGACCGCAGCCGCACAAAGGCACAATATTTTTCACAGACTGGAACAGTGGTTTGTGGGCCGTCAGTCTGGAGAAATGAGAGACGGCTTCGTCTCAGCCAATTTTCTTTTCGGAATAGGTATTGCGTCACAATATCTTGTTCCGAAAAGAAAATAAGTGCTTCGACCAAGCAATCTCTCATTCCCATTAGAATTCATAAATCGAAGCACAGAAGGAATGAAGACCAAGACAATAGCGACTTTTATAGCCCTTG
This sequence comes from Rhodothermales bacterium, assembly GCA_965250215.1. Lineage (GTDB taxonomy): Bacteria > Bacteroidota > Rhodothermia > Rhodothermales > DATKEJ01 > CBDFNN01. The sequence goes on from CBDFNN010000004.1 coordinate 3,995,945, forward strand.
TTCTCCTCAATGTAAACGGGATTAATGGGCAGGACTATTATGTCTATGTTGCTGCAGAGTCTGAGGACGAGGTGGCCGTTGTCAAGTTCGATGGGACTAAAGCCGAAGTTCACGAAACCATAACCATTGGAAATTTTCCGACGGAGATTGAAGGTCCTCACGGTCTCGCAGTTGATACCAATGGTGAGTTTTGGTATCTGACAATCGCCCACGGTATTCCTTATGGATACATTAATAAGTATCGGACGAGCACCAACGAGTTGGTGGGTTCGACCACGCTTGGGATGTTTCCGGCCACGATGCAGATGTCGAAATCAACCGGTCTCATATATGCGGTGAATTTCAACTTGCACGGAGATCATGTTCCTAGTACAGTATCCGTTGTTGATCCGGAGACTATGACGGAAATCACTCAAATTGAGACTGGGGTAATGCCACATGGATCTCGTTTGTCGGCGGACGGGATGATGCATTATTCGCTCGGTATGATGTCGGATGAGTTGTATGAAATCGACGCTTTGACACTAGAGCGAACGCGAACTTTAAATCTTGCCAATCCAGATTCTCTTGTCCCTTTTACGATGACCGGCATGGATCATTCGAAGATGGGAGGACAGGAGCTCGGGAGCTCGGGGGCGCAGGAGCTCGGGGGCTCGGATGATAAAGTCGATCATTCCAAAATGGAGACTGAGATTTCGGACGACGGAACACCAAACACGGAACACGCCACCATGGATCATTTCAAGATGGAGGCTAAGGAACAGGAAGACGGAACACCGAACACGGCACACGTCATGCCCGAAACGATCAAGAAGCCAACCTGGGTCGTGCCCCATCCGACGAAAGATCTGCTTTATGTTGCTCTCAACGGAGCGCGCGAGGTCAAGGAAATCGATACAAAAGAATGGAATGTATCCAGGACCTTCTTCACCGGAAAAGGACCTTACAACGTTGAAGTGACTCCCGATGGATCAAAAATGGTGGTGACCTACAAGTCCGAGGCCAGAACAGGGATCTGGGACTTGGAATCGGGTAAGCAACTGGCCAAATTGGACAACACCAGATCTGTACCTCACGGCGTCGCTATTTCTCCCGACAGTAAATACGCCTTTGTCACAGTAGAGGGGAAAGGTGGAGAGCCAGGCACAGTCGATATATTCGATCTCGAGAAGCTGGAGAAAGTAGCCTATGCTGAGATCGGCAAGCAGGCAGGCGGAATTGCCTTTTGGAAAATGGACTAGCGCATAGTAAAATCCAGACGATCGTGATCAGAGGGTTCATTTTCATTCCAAAAGCTCCACCTATTGCATTACACCGATCTCTGAGCTACCTTTGGTCATCATCAAGAACGACTGAGGGACTGGCCCTGTGACGTCGTAGCAACCACATGCAAATAGGCATGAAGGTGCTAAATCCAGCTCGGTATAGCCCGGGGAAGATGAGCCCAGCAGGAAAACCTGCTTGAAGCCCATCTTTGATAGGGCTTTTTTTATTGAGTGAAGATGTGCTAGCTAGAATGCAGCCGTTCAGATGATGTGAATCCCAAATCATCTAGAACTACAATGCAGAACAACACAAAACTAGCCCTAGCCGGACAACAAGTTGACCGATGTTACAACAGCGTCTCCCCTCCCATCTACCAAACCTCGACCTTCCGTTTTGAAGATGTCGGAGTTACGAAGGGATTCGACTATACTCGATCTGGAAATCCTACACGGAAAGCACTCGAAGACATCTTGAGTGATCTCGAGGGAGGAGCAGGTGCTGTTGCCGTCGCTAGTGGAATGGCTGCCGTGTCTGTACCCTTGAGCCTATTTGTTGCCGGCTCGCACATCGTCTGCTCCCATGATTGTTATGGTGGGACTGAGCGATTGCTAAGACACCTAGCCGATCAAAACAAACTCGAAGTTTCATTTGTCGATCTGACTGATCCCATAAATCTTGTAGACGCACTGCAAGAAAACACAAGAGCCGTCTGGGTAGAAACACCATCCAACCCACTGCTGAGAATCGTCGACCTTTCCGTTCTTGGTGCCATCACAGAAAAGAAGGACATCCTACTCATTGTTGACAACACCTTCCTCTCTCCCCTCCTTCAGCAACCTTTCGATTTTGGAGCCGACCTAGTAGTCTACTCGACCACAAAATATATCAACGGCCATTCGGACTGCATCGGCGGAGCGGTTATTGCAAAGACAGAAAAACTCAACGAAGAAATCCAATTTGCTGCCAACTGTCTTGGCTGTACCGCACAACCCTTCGACTCTTGGCTCATTTTACGTGGCCTCAAAACTCTTCCTTTGCGGCTAAAACAACACGAAGAAAACGCGATTGCCGTGGCAAGATTCCTTGACCAACATCCAGAGGTCGAGGAGGTATTCTATCCCGGTTTAGAAAGCCATCCGCAACACGAACTCGCAAAAACGCAACAAAGAGGATTTGGCGGAATGCTCTCCTTTAGCCTACGGGGTGACGAGGCTCAAAGAAATCACCTACTTCGATCTACAAAAGTATTCGCTCTTGCTGAATCTCTAGGCGGTATTGAATCACTAATTGAGCAACCGGCAACAATGAGTCATTCCTCAATGAGACCTGAGTTAAGAGAAGCAGCCGGCATAACCGACTCCGTAATTCGATTGTCCGTTGGTGTGGAAGACATTGAGGATTTGATCGAGGATCTTGCAAACTCCATCCTAGCAACGGTGCCATCCGAAGAGAATCTCGAAAACGTGGGAGTTCTCGAATCAAGCCTCTTCTAGAGATTCATTTGCTCTCCGAAAACATCGTAAAGACAAGAGCCCCCCTTAGACAGCTATTCGTTCGCACATTCCTTCCCCGTCCCTTAGCCCCTTAGCACCTTAGCCCCTCCAACCTTACTTTCTGTCAAACAACCACCTTCAACCACAAGTGCGTCCACCAATTTGTGCCATATGCAACGATCGATTTTCTCCAAGTGAGGGAGGCGATCTAGTTTATTTCGCCACGACGGATGAGGAAAAGGCAAGTATAAAGCACATGAAAGACCAGAGAATGGTCGGTCATCCACCTGGAAGAGAATGGTTTTGCGAAAAGCACCTCGAACAGGCAAGACAACTAAGTCACCTTACCCAGAGTGAGGCCATTTCAAAAATTCGATCGAATAGATTCTGGGAGTTCTGGAAAAGATTGTTCAAATCCGAGAAGTAAGGATTGATACGAGTAGCGACCCTAGATGACTGCGGGGAAATAGAGTCTCTTATCGAAAACTCGACTCGAGCGCTTAGCAAGGATGACTATAGCACTGAGCAAATCGAGGGCGCTCTAAAAAAGGCCATGGGTCTGGATACCCAACTGATCGAAGACAAGACCTACTACGTTATCGAACAAAAAGGTGAACTGATTGCTGCAGGTGGCTGGAGTTATCGACAAACACTTTTTGGAAACAATAGCGAGGAATCCAGGGACTCCACCGTAATCGATCCGAAAACAGGAGCAGCAAAAATACGAGCCTTCTTTGTACACCCAGATCAGGCTCGCAAAGGACACGGAAAAGGTATCTTGACTACTTGCGAGAATGCTGCGCGTAAAGCCGGTTATTCTCGACTTGAACTCATGGCGACCTTGCCAGGTGTGCGACTTTATGAAAAGTTCGGCTATCGCGCTAAAGACTCTGTCCTCTATCCACTCAGCGATTCGCTAAATATCGAATTCGTACCCATGTGGAAGAAAATTGACTTGGTTTGATAGAGACCAATCGACGATTGTGATATTTGTAGCATCTCCAGCCTCCACGTGAGGCCATCCAATTTTAAGTATCGCTTCTCTTCCATCTGGAAGCTTGCCAGGCGCCACCTAGGCACAACTCAAATCATCTTCTATGGGGCGACCAAGTTGAAGCGACCAATCTGTAACGCATTGGCTAATCAGTTGAGCTAAAGAACCCAACCACAGCTGCCTGGTCTTTTCTTGACCAAGAGATTCAAAAAGGCACTTTGGTATTGAGTAATCCTGTTTCACGTTTAGCTTTAAATTCCTCATTGAACGGTCAAACAGTCTTGGAGTCTCCCTCGTACAGGCTTCCTTTTCAGTTCTGATGGGCATGATTCCATCAGAAAAATCACCTGATCCATCAGTCTTTACCACATCATGGTCAAAATATCTTGATCTATTACGATAAATCTCGTAACTTACTTACGACACAAATCGTAGTACCGATCAAATGACACAAAAAAGAAATAAATCATCACAACCTACGGCCTCAGAACTGGCTGTTCTTCAGCTACTCTGGGAACATGGACCCCTAGCCGTCAAAGAAGTCCATGACATTCTTGAAAAAGATAAGCATGTGGTCTACACGACGATTCTAAAGACGATGCAAGTTATGACAGAGAAGGGCATACTCGATAGAAAGTCTGAAGGTAGAAAGCACATTTATCGTGCCGTGATTACAAAAGAAAAAACACAGTCAAAACTGTTGGACAGCTTTGTTAATCGGGCTTTTGGTGGTTCAAAGATGAGTCTCGTAATGAAGGCCCTCGGTAACTCAAGCACAAGTCAAAACGAGCTCGACGAGCTAAAAGCCTACATCAGCCAACTCGAAATGGATCAAGAGGACTAACATGATTACCCGATTATTCCCCGAAGCCATAGTCAATGCACTCGGCTGGACCCTACTTCACAGTCTCTGGCAAATTGCTCTTTTCGCATTGCTTGGGGCTCTGCTTCTAATATTTATGCGACGATTCAGCGCTGTTGCACGTTATAGAATGATCGCATCAATCATGGGTCTTTTTGTACTGAGTTCGATTTTCACTTTTGCGCAGGTCTACTCTCCGTCCGGTCCAACTGTGCTTCAAGATTCGAATCGAATTACGGAAGATGCCCGCCAGGCAAGAGAATTTCAGGACGAGATGGCCAATAGAGACTTAGAAACGAATGACGAAAACCAAGGCTCACTTCTCTCCGATTACCGGAAAATGGCCGCAGCATACTTTTCTCAACACCTACCACTTACAGTCTCTCTCTGGTTGCTAGGGGTTTTTGTTTTCGTATTGAAGCTTCTAGGACAATTAGCCTATGTTCAGCGATTGAAATCATATGGCGTCAAGCAGATTCCCGATTCTTGGAATGACCTGATTCGCGAGGCAGAATCAAGGATGCAGGTTAAGAAGAAGGTTCAATACCTGGGATCTCGATTGGCAGATTCCCCAATGACCATTGGATGGTGGCAGCCTTATATCCTCTTTCCGATCGAACTAATGAGCGGTCTTTCGGAATCTGAAATCAAATCGATTCTTGCACACGAACTAGCGCATATCAAGCGCAACGACTATGCCATGAACATCGTGCAGTCCCTTGTTGGGATCCTGTACTTCTACCATCCTGGTTCATGGTGGCTATCACATCGCTTAAGTGAAGAAAGAGAACATTGCTGCGATGACCTTGCCCTTGAGATGGGCACCAACCCCAAACACTACGCGAAGACTATCATTCACTTAAAAGAAATTCAAATGAACAACTTTGCTCTCGCCCAAAACATTCAAGGGCCATCGAGCCAAACTGCCTTTGGCCACAGAACCCTTCGACTCTTGCGGTCTCCACTTCGTTCTGCAAATTACAGAGAAGGCTTTTTAACAGCCATAGTTTTGGTTTTCGGACTTTTCACAGCGGTGCAAGCCGCCAGTTTCGCTGACTCTCAAAACATTCCTTTTGAGTCACAAAAGCAATTGGACGAATCAGACACCTCTGGGGACGACCTTCAATCAGCACAGCTCTTCGACGATGACGCTTCTAATGAGGGAAAATCCGGACTTCCGAAAGACGAACTCGATCTTTTGATCGACGCTATTGATGAAGGAAATTTGAAGCTCGTCACTTACTTCCTCGACCAGGGCGTAGACGTCAACGGGGAAAATGATAGGGGTTGGACTCCACTCATTGCTGCTGCGTCTGAAAACCAGTTGGAAATAGCCGAGCTAATAATCGAAAGAGGCGCCAAGGTAAACTATATTAATTCGAAAGGATGGACAGCCTTGATCGAAGCCGCGGATGAGGGCTCTATCGAAGTGGTTCAGCTACTAATTACTCGAGGAGCAGACGTTAATCTTTCTGTCCCGGGGGAAAGACGAAATGCCTTAGTCACGGCAGCATCGGAGGGCCACCTGAGCATAATGAAAGACCTCTTTGATGCTGGAGCAAAAATGAATGGAGAGGAAGGTCAAATCCCAATGCTACACACAGCAGCTGAAGAGGGCCATCTAAGTATTGTCAGGTTTCTTGTAGAAAGAGGAGCCGGTGTAGATGAAAAGGACGATCTCGGCCGAACGGCTCTGTCTTATGCTGCGGAGGAGGGAAATTCAAGTGTAATAGATTATCTCCTTTCTAAAGGCGCTGATCCTGATCTTAAAGATAGTGAAGGTTACAGTGCTTTGATTTTTGCAGCCGAAGAAGATAACGCTCACACTCTTGAGACCTTGTTAGCCAAGTCCTCGGACAAAAATAATCCGATGATACTTTTTGCAGCTCTCGAAGAAGGTAACACGAGAATTGTTGAGTCCTTACTTGAATCGGGACATAGCGTCAACACAAAATTCGAGGGCGATCAGACCCCCTTGATGATAGCGGCCTCGGAAGAAGAAGCCGAATTGGTGAATTTGCTCGTCGAAAAGGGCGCCGACGTCAACGCCAAGGATGCTGAAGGACGTACAGCCTTATTCTTTGCAGCTGGTGAGGACGATGCGGCGACAATAAGGGTACTAGTTGAAAAAGGGGCAGATCTCGAAGCAAAGACGACTCAAGAATTTATGAACTGGGGAGATGACGAAGGGAGTCTCAATCGCCTCGTAGGAATGACAGCATTGCTTGCGGCCATTGAGGAGGAATCTCCAGAGGTCGTTCAAGCCCTTGTTAAAGCCGGAGCAGACGTAAATGCACGGAGTGCCCGAGGCCGATGGGAGTATTCTGACTCTTTGGTTAGGAAACTACAAAAATCAGATTGGGATGATTTGGATCTCGACGAAGCACTTGACACCAATAGCGGAAATCTGGACCAAAGTCTTAGCGAAGAAAACTGGACGCCGCTAATGGAGGCTGCTCTTTCAGGTAGAAGAAGCATCGTTCTTATTCTGCTCGACGCTGGTGCAGACAAGAGTTTGACTACAAAATCTGGAATGACAGCAGCTGATGTAGCGAACAATTTCGGGCGCTCTAATTTGGCTTCTATATTGAGATAAGAAATTGAAATTCCGATTGTCAGAACTTCGGAACGTCAGAAATCTGATGTTCTGATGTTCTGACTTTTCTGATGTTCTCAGTATCCAATCGCCATCCCGTCCTTCCTCATCTCGGAAGCGGCGTGATAGACTCCGTTGACGCTGTCCCACATAATAGCTTGGTAGCCCCCAAATCCCCCGCGAGTTACTTTAACCGTGTGCCCCAATGCTCTTAGTTTATCAACAACCTCTGGCGACACTCCACTCTCCAAAGTTAGCACACCACCGTCCGTCATACGCTCATCAGTTGGTTCGGACGATCCATTATGCTGAAACCTAGCCGCGTCTCCGGCCTCTTGAATATTCATTCCGAAGTCGATCATGTTATTCAGAATCTGAACATGTCCTTGTGGCTGCATGGGACCACCCATGACTCCGAAACTCATCCAAGGCTTTCCATCCTTCATAACAAAGGCGGGAATGATTGTGTGAAAAGGTCGCTTACCTGGGGCATAGACGTTCGGATGATCTTCAATCATAGAGAACATCTCTCCCCTATTTTGAAACATGAATCCGAGGCCGTCGGCTACGAGTCCACTTCCCATTCCTCGATAGTTACTCTGAATTAGCGAGACCATCATACCCGACGCATCCGCCGCCGAAAGATAAATGGTATCACCATGCTTTGCCGGATCTCCCCATCTTACGTCGGTCATCACCTCCTCCATCGAAATCATCTTCCGCCGCTCGGCTGCATATTCCTTGGACAAAAGACCTTCGAGAGGTATGTCGAAATAATCTGGATCGGCGTAGAATCTGGCTCGATCTTCAAAGGCCAATTTTTTGGCCTCTGTCTGGATGTGAAGATATTCGGCACTGTTATGCCCCATCGACGCTAGATCATATTCCTCGAGGATATTCAACATTTGAAGAGCCGCGATTCCCTGTCCGTTCGGAGGAAGTTCAAACACATCATAGCCACGATAATTGACGCTAGCCGGCTCAATCCAATTGCTGACGTGCGCCTCCAGATCGGCTTTTCGAAGAGGTCCTCCAATCCGACGCATGTAGGTATCGATTCGATCAGCGATCTCGCCCTTGTAAAAGGCGTCTCGTCCGCCTTCGGCAATCATCTCATAGGTTCGAGCCAAGTCTGGATTTCGGAAAACTTCTCCTTCTTTCGGCATCTTACCCGAAGGCATATAGGTCGACTTGTAGTTGTCGAGCTCCTCGATGATATCGGCGCTGTCCTCATAATCTCGTTGACTAAGTTGCAAATACTCGGCAATCATTTGTGTCATCGGAAATCCCTCCTTTGCATAAGCTATGGAGGGAGCCAAGATTTCGGCCATATCGATAGAGCCAAATTTATTATGCAATTCGAACCAACCGGCGACGGCGCCTGGAATCGAGACAGCTACAGAGCCTCTCTGGGGAATCTTAGATGCTCCATCTAATCGAGTTCTTAAATCCTCAAGGCTCATCCCCATCGGAGATCTTCCACTGCTGTTCAAACCATAAAGTTTTTCCGTCTTAGGATCCCAAACAATGGCAAAAAGATCTCCTCCAACGCCACTTCCAGTAGGCTCCATCAAACCAAGAGCTGCGTTGGCTGCTATGGCCGCATCCACGGCCGACCCACCTTTTTTCAGAATATCAATTCCGATTTGAGATGCCAAGGGATGGCTCGTAGCTATCATGCCGTTTTGAGCGATGACGGGAGATCTTGTGGCGAAGTCGGCGCCAACGATTCGGTCGCCTTTGCCGTGTTGGGCAGATGAAGTCATAGGAAGAAGAAATATCGAGAGACAGAATATTGAAATGAGGGAGTGTCTCATAGATTCAAAAGTTCGTGGTTTGTTGTTCATGGTTCGTCGCTAGGATTTCCAGACCATTGTACGAGTGTCAAAACTTGAGGCCATTATTACGATAGGCTAGCGAGGCCCTGTAATCAAGTAATGTATCAAATAGTCTGGAGCGCCCTTTACCGACAGCTTCCATTTTGAAATCAAACTGGCCAAGCTTCACGGATTCGATTTCTAAATCCTGATATCCTAAACTCCAACTCCTACATCTGAGCCCCGTCTGGTGCTCGCATGGATCTAGCTGGCAGAGACAATCCCTAATATGATGCCAGCCGTTGCGATGTAACGACCTCGTGCTGTATTTGCTTGATTGAGGCCATGCTTACGATCTCCCGAAGGACGTGTTTGACAGCAAGGTCACCGGGTCGATTGACAATAACCGCTTCGTTCAATTGGGCGAACTTCGATTGCTGATGATCGATTTCAAGAACATGAACACCGGAAGGCGGCAGATCCGTCGATGTCCAGATCGCCGCGTCAATTTCTCCAGCCAGTAAGTGATGTACACCGCGCTGATATTCAATCTCGACAAAAGTAATTGTGTAATTGCGTGTTATGGATCGAACGAGATAAGCGTGATCGCTCGAATTCATATCAATGCCGATCCGCAGACCATCATTAAGCTTTGGCTCAATTTCTGCACGTACAAGCAAGACTTGATCTGAAGTGTAGGTATTGTTTCCAAAGTGAAAGGCAACATCGATTTCGAAGCCATGAATAGATGCCGTTTCAGCAGCATAGCGTGAGACAACGACCCAGTCACAGACATTTGACTGAAGCATCTGTAATCGCGTATTCGAACCACGAACAAAGCGGAAATTTGCATCCACGCCATGGTTCAAGAATTGAGCACGCAAAGCAGTCGCTAATCCTCCTAGCCGACGTGAATAAGGAAGCGGTTGCGCACTTACAATAAGCCGGTTTCTTGCTATGCTCCATAGTTTGCTGTAATCGATCGAGGCGATGAATGCGCCAAGACGCCCTCGCGACTTGAATTCGACGGCATCTTCAGCCTGTAAATAATTTACCGCAGATTGAATTGTACCGACGCTAGCCTGAAAAAGCTCGGCATAATCTAGCATAGAAGGAACACGATCATCAAGCTTCTTGAGAAGTAAATCATCTGCAACCTGGGTCACAACCTTGCCCTGCTTAGAAAGAAGTTCTGCCTTTCTATTCTCCATAGCCTGATATCAAAACATTCAAATAAATCTTATGCTTGCTAATTCTAGGGGATATTTAGGGTAAGTACAAATTTGGTGAAGAGTCATTTAGTCTTTATATTCTAAAAATTTGAATGAATAGAACAGAAAGACTCATGAACACCTATTCTGCGCCAATTAAAACGTCTTGGCAAACTGATGTCCTGGTAGTAGGGAGTGGATCCGCCGGAGCCACTGCTGCAATAGCGGCTGCTCAACAAGGGGCGCGTGTAGCCCTGATTGAACGATACGGCTTTATGGGCGGGACAAGCACTCAAGTCTTGGATACCTTTTACGGATTTTTCACTCCCGGATCACAGCCACTAAAGGTTGTCGGAGGCGTGCCCGACCAGGTTGTTTCTGCACTAATGGAGAAGGGCAAAGCTCTTTATCGGCCAAATACTTATGGTGCAGGCCAGGGTATCACATACGATCCGGAAGCCCTTAAAATTGTTTGGGAATCTCTGGCTCAACAGGCGGATGTTCGAGCCTTATATCACACCCTTGTACTAGATGTTGTGCGTGATAAGGAGCGTGTAACTGGCGTAATTGCAGCCAACAAATCCGGGCTGATGCAGATAGACGCGGGAGTAATAATCGATGCGACAGGTGATGCCGATTTGGCTGTGGCCGCAGGTGTACCGCACGAATCATTCGAATCGGGCGCAAAAGTCCAATCGCTAACGACCACCTTCAATATGATTAATGTGGAGATGGAGCAAGCGAAGGCTGTCTCAAAAGATGATCTTCACCTACTTATGCAGGAGGCCATTGAAAGAGGTGATTATCATCTGCCTCGCAAAGAGGGTAGTATCCATATTACTCCGCTTAATGGTGTAATGGCAACCAACATGACACGGGTGGGAAATGTCGATGCGATCGATGCTGAAGCTCTGACTCATGCGGAAATTGAAGGACGATATCAAGCTGAACAGTATGCTCAGTTCCTAATTGATAAAATTCCTGGTTACCAACATTCGCAGATGACACATCTTAGTCATCAAATTGGGGTTCGAGAAAGCCGCCGCATTTATGGAGAGTATCGATTGACCAAGCGAGACGTACTCAGTGCCCGTAAATTTGATGATGCGATCGCGATATGCGGAGCACCAATTGAAGACCACCGTTCGGGAAATAACACAGTGTGGGAATATCTACCCGATGGTCAAACCTACGGCATCCCCTACCGCTGTCTGTTGCCGAAACAGGTGGATAATCTACTGGTGATTGGCCGTTGCCTGTCTGCAGATCATGATGCCCATGCTTCTGTTCGCAGCATGGGTCAATGCATGGCAATGGGACAGGCAGCTGGAGTGGCAGCGGACCTGGCATTGAAACTGAATAGGTCACCGCGTGACCTATCCATAACCGCACTATTGAAAAACCTTCGTCAAGTTGGTGCAATTCTAAGTTCCGAGGAAGCAAAAGTATGGGCATAATCCGGACTGTTACCGGCGACATTTCCCCTAGCGATCTTGGAATCTGCCTGCCTCATGAACATCTCTTCGGGATACCACCTGCACCATATCATGACGAGGACAAAGATCTCGTATTGGATAATATTGACTTGAGTTTACAAGAAGCAGTTGAGTTGCAAAAATCGGGCGTTCAGTCACTGGTCGAAATGACACCGATTGATTATCATCGCAATCCGATTGGACTCCATCGTATCAGTCAAAACTCCGGCCTACAAATCATCTGTGCTACCGGATACCTAAAAGAAAAATTTTGTGGGCCTATCATCGATCAGATGAGTATCGATGATATTGCTCAGCAGATGATTTTAGATATTCAGATTGGCATTGATGATACCGAAGTCCGTGCCGGTGTGATTAAAGCATCTTCAAGCTTGAATGCCATTTCTGTCAATGAGGAAAAAGTCTTTCAGGCAGCAGCGATCGCCCAACAAGAAACTGGCGCACTGATTTCCACACATACCGAAAAAGGTACGATGGCACTGGAGCAAATTAACATACTGACTCAGGCTGGCGTTGAACCAAATAGAATATTAATCGGTCATCTCGACAGGCTCCTGGATTGGGATACTCATATCAAGGCGGCAGAATACGGTGTCTACCTAGGCTACGATCAAATTAGCAAGGACAAATATTACCCAGACGGTCAGCGCCTTGAGTTTATAAAAGGCATGATAAAGCTAGGGTATCAATCCCAGCTTATGCTGTCGATGGATCTAGCAAGACGATCTGACTTCAGGGCCTACGGCGGTCAAACGGGGCACACATATTTTATGCACACCTTTGTCCCGATGTTGTACTCCGCGGGCCTAGCTCAAGATGTAATTGATACAATAATAAAGGAGAATCCAAGAGTCGCATTATCGATAGTGAGTTAAAATCCCTAGCCCCCGGCTAGCATTCCCACGATACCCGTCTTAATCATCGCTACTGCAATCGCCGCAAGAAAGAGAGTGGCAACCTTCGCAATAGCGGTCGATGCGCCCTTTCCAACAATCTTCATGACCGCGGGCCCGAAAAGAAAAAGCACTAGAATGATCGCTAGATTGGCGCTAAGCGCTCCAATCGTAGTTAGGTAACTAGAGCTCTCTTCCAATACGAGAATAGTTGTAATGGAGGCTGGACCCATAACTAGGGGGATACCTAATGGCACGATGCCAGAAGTGGCGCTCGCCTTTTGATCTTCACCAGGATCTCGTCTTCTATAGTCACCGAAAATCAAGTCGGTGATCGATAGAACAAGAAGGACCAAGCCTCCTCCTACCCGAAGATCATCGAGGGTGATACCTAGAACATTGAAAATCACTCTTCCAGCAAAAAGAATCGCGATGGCCAAACAAAAGGCTGCGAAGACAGATTGCCAAGCCAGTAATCTTCTTGTTGAGTCGCCTATGCCATCCGTGAAGGCCATGAAAATAGGTAAAATGCCAGGCACATTTAGTGCGACAAAAAGGGGTAGGAATGCTTCCAAAAACATGATAAGACCTGCTTTTGATAGTTCGAATTTGGGATTAAAAAATTGAATCCGCTTGTACGACCCACGAGTTTAGGGTTGCAAAAAAGCAGTTAAGATAGTGTTAAGGTTTCAGGCTATCTGAATTCCAGATTTGGGGGTTTTTCGAGCTAACGAAGATGTGTCAATCGACTAGAAACTCGGCCACTGGAACTGGTCAAAAGGATCAAATAGAGACCGGAGGAAAGATCCTCTAGATTTAGACTTTGGACGTGATAGCCCTCAGAATATTGACCTTGACTTTGAACGCTGGTCTTCCTCCCAGCTATATCGAACAATTCAATTGTCACATCTGAGGACTCCGGCAAACTGAAGCGAAGACTTGCACTTCCTCTTGCAGGATTGGGATAAGGCGGCTCAAGAATGAGCGTCGACGATATATCCACAGCGATGTAGTCCTGCCTCCGAAGAGGGCTCCATCGATAGCCATCTCCTTCCTCAATTATTACGCGTGCGCTTACAGTAACATTGTCCATCAGACGAATCAAAGCGGCTCGTTCAACGACCTTCGCTGAGCTCGAGAGTAGACCATCCTCTCCTCGGGGGTCAGATCCATCTGTTGTATAGACGATTTGGCCTGCATCATCATTCAGATCATTGCGAAGAATCAACTCGAAACCACTATAGACTTCGCCTCCAACTTTATTGAAAGAGGGTGGCCACCATTCGTCCCACATTTGAATGGACAAGTGTGGTTCGGTAAAAGCCAGTAAGAAATCTTGGCGGACGTCAGGAAGTTGATTCCTCACAGCTTGAATATTCAGTTCCCAGTCTTCTATGCTTTCTCTGGGAAGTCTCATGTCTGCCCACCGAGCTTGCTCTGCGACGATAGCTTCTTGGACGTGGCCGGCATGAGCGTTCCATCGTTCTAGAGATCTCTCCGGGGTCAAAGCGCCATTATCAAAAAGTAGAGCAAAGATGCGATCGCGAAAAAGCAATCTGAATTCAGCGTTTTTAATCATCGAACGCCAAAGCCGCGCCACAAGTGTCTGCCCCCCCTCCTCAGAATCTGGCGTATACAAGGCCTCTTGATATAGAGGCCTTCTGTAAAGCCAAGTCACTTCGGAATCCCATCCAAAAAAACGGCCCGACTCAGATGGGTTTGTTTGTGCAACGAAATACCAATTACGAATGGGCCAATCGCCGATGGCATGATAGCTTGCCAAAATGATATAATCGGCGAACTCAGAGGGATCTACCAATCGGCATGCATCAGCGTAAAGGGCTGGAATCGAGAAGTCTTCGTTGCTAGATAGAATCAGGGAAACAAGATCATCATAAATTTGACGATCTCCATCAACCTCATCCCTTCCCATGTCATTGCCTCTCAAATTTCGCTTCACCGTCATCCAGTCCTCGGAATTACCTCCATATTTTTCCGATAACATGGCTTGATCAATTCTCTCGGCGATAGCGTAAAGACCCCAATAGAGCCCATTGATATAGATGTGAGCCCAAGTACTCATTGTGCCATATCCAGAAACCGCCAATTGGGCATCTCTAAATACGGGGTCTCGAATGAAGGCCGCCTCAGCCTGAAAGCCAAAACCAGTATAGGTATCGAGCATACCTGATCGAATCATAATCCGATCGAACTCCTGGACCCGTATCTCCGAGTGAAGAGGTGCATCCGCAAACACGTCGTGCTCCAATTTACTAGGACCATACTCGCTTTTGAACTTGAGCGTTATTCCCCTCTTTCGATTTCGATCTGCAGCGTGGCTTCGGCCCTGAACGCCGCCATCCACCTGAATAGCTTTTCTTCCATCCGTGTACATCCATTCAATTGAAGCTCCCTTTTCGAATAATCCATTATTGCCCTTGCCACCGTTGTTGAACCAACCGAAGGGCCCAAAAACAGAATCTGGATGCATGACGATAGAAATTGATGGAAGAGACTCCAATGAGCCACGCACCCGATCTTGGCCGCCCCAAAAACTAGCGTCGTCCATTCCATAGTCGGCCGGAATGTCGCCAATGCCAGGTGTTGTACTTCGCCAAATAGATGGGTAGCTGCTTGGTGCGAATGATTGGTTGACTACGTCTTCCAAGAAAACAAAGCTATGGGTAGCTACATTAGTCTGGCCACCAATATTGAAGGCCATAGCCCGAACGATACTTGTCGTATTGACAGAAATACCATCGGTGTACATCTCCCCATGGCTGCGACTGGGCCTGCTGCCGTCCAAAGTAAATCTAATAGGAAAGTCGGCTTCCTGAGTCAGATAGAGTATAAATGGATCGCTTCTAATACTTCTCTCCACAGAGAAGATTGGCGGCACAAGACCTACCGAGCCATCTATCTCTGAATTCACAGATCCCGGTGTTGCGTCTAGAAGGAAACCTGCTTCTTTGGTGAAATCATCACTGGGATAGCCGAAGGACTTGTCCTCGATCTGAGCCGGATAGCTTAGCTGATCAATTGTGAATCCATTCGTCGCAAAAAGAAAGATACTTTCTCCCCCGCCTGCCAATTTGAAGTTAGTGTGCCATTCGCTTTCCACTTGCTGACGATTTTTGCCACTGGCAAAAACTATTCTCCTTTCGCCTGGTGCGAGATCCGCTCCTGGAATTCGCCATTTTGTTGACTCGTCTGCATCATCAGTGAGGAAAAATAATTCCAAATTCACTGTAGCCGACCCGATGTTTTTGATTTCGATCCAGTCGCTATGATCACCATCCTCGTCTACGAGACCTCGTTCATTTATTGCTAGTAACTCTGAGATTCGCAAAGACTGGGATGCCAGAGGTAAAGCTCCAAATACGAAATTACATAGCAGGATGGTAAGGCCGAGTTGCGGTATTCTTTTCACTACCTGAATTGGGTCCTAGAAATTTATCTTGATAAGGACTCGAAGTAGGTCTTGACTACTAGATCATATTTTTGCGTCAGTCACGATATGCGAGTCGATCAGTCATTTCTTGGACAAGATGAACGTCGTCGTATTCCGACTTTTCAATCGAAACTGAACGAAGGACAGGCGTCAAAGGAGTCCAGAAAAAGAGAAGAACTGCCAAGATTGATTGAGCGGAGCCTTGGTAAAACGCGCCGCCCTACATCTCTACTCTAGACTCCACACTCTTTACTTCTCTTCTACCTAGACTTCTCTGTCTTTTTTAGCTAAACTGAGACAAGACCAAACGCCGATTGATGTATGTCTGATTCTAGAAGAACCTTCCTCAAAAAAAGCACTGTTGCCTCGTCTTTTTTCATCGTTCCTAGAGTCGTTTTAGGTGGACCTGGATTCAAGGCACCCTCGGATACATTGGTTCTGGCTGGAGTGGGCATTGCTGGAATGGGTCGTGTCTATCTCCAAAATTGCAAAAGCGAAAACATCGCCGTTCTCTGTGATGTCGATCATAAGATGGCCAATCATACGATCGTCGAATATCCCGACGCTAATCTTTATACAGACTATCGACGCATGCTCGATGCGGAGCCCGGAATTGATGGCGTTGTCATTGGCACGCCCGATCATACCCACGCCGTCATCACCATGGAGTCTCTCAGGAGAGGAAAACACGTCTACTGTGCTAAGCCATTAACGCGGACTATCCACGAAAGTAGAATGGTCACCAATGCGGCGAGAGAAGCAGGAGTAGCCACGCAGATGAGCACGCAGGCACAGGCAGAAGAGGGACCCCGACGTTCTAGAGAATGGGTTCAGTCTGGTGCCATTGGTGATGTTAGCGAAGTTCATATATGGACCAATAGGCCCATTTGGCCTCAAGGCATCAAGACACCCACTACAACAGAAGATCCACAGCATATTGATTGGGACCTTTGGCTCGGACCCGCAAAATATAGACCGTACAACTCTGCCTATCACCCATTCAAGTTCAGAGGTTGGATTGATTTTGGTACCGGAGCACTTGGCGACATGGGTTGCCACGGATTCGATCCCATATTCAGGACGCTCGATCTGAGCGCCCCGACTGAAATATCTGCGAGCTCAACCAGGAAATACAAAGACACCTATCCATTGGCGTCGAAAATCAACTACAAGTTTCCTAAACGAGGTAAGAAACCGGCTGTGGAGATGACATGGTACGACGGCGGAATACTTCCAGATAGGCCAGAGGAATTGCGCGAGGACGAGATGTTAAAGACAGAGGGCATTCTCTATGTTGGATCCAAAGGTAAAATGTTGTGTGGTTTTACTAGCGAGGACCCGAGACTTCTTCCAGATTCAAAAATGGAGTCCTACACGCCACCTAAACCAAGCATCGCACCTTCGATCGGTCATTATAAGGAGTGGATAGAGGCCTGCAAGGGAGGAGAACCAGCCCCCTGCAATTTTGATTGGGGAGGACCACTTACAGAAATTGTTTTATTGGGCAACGTCGCCGTGCAAACCGGAAAGCAATTGCTATGGGATGCAAAAAAAGGAGAATTCCTAGACGCAGAAGCAAACGAATACTTACACTACGATTACAGAGAGGGCTGGAGCTTGTAACTCCAAGGGTCCAAATAACCACACCAAACAAGAACGATGAAGAAGTTTTTCTCCAGCACACTTTCGCTAGCAATTATATTTGCTATGCTCGGCAGCACGCCAGAAGTCCAAGCTCAGAATAAAACCGACAAATACCTCGGCGACTGGGCCCTTCACCTCGATGGAGGAGCTGGATGGCTCAGAGTAACGCAAGAGCAGGGCTATCTTGATTCTGAAATGCTTTGGTACGGTGGCAGCGTTCTTCCTACCTCTCATACCTACATCATTGACGGAGATCTTGTCGTCACTCGAGTGCAAAAAGTCACTCGGAATAAGGAAGTTAAAGAGTTGGGATCTCGGACGCACTGGATCACCAACAAATTAGTTATACAGGCCGAGGACGATGGAACGCTCACAGGAACAGGCTTCTTTCCTAACAGGTCGGGAATTGGCGGAAAATGGCAAGAGTTCACGGCAACAAGAAGTCCTGCCCACACGCCTGCTCCGGATATGAGCAAAATTGAATATGGAGTGCCTATCGATCTGTTGGAAAAAGGAACAGAGGGCTGGTCGCCTATGGGCACCAATCCAAATGGATTCTCTTTTGCTGGAGGAGTACTCTCGAACAAGCCTGTTCAAGAAGAAGGTAGCGCTCATGTCTACTATGCCAATCTCAGGACGGACCAAGAGTTTGAAGATTTCAATTTGAAACTTGAAGTCAATGTCCCCAAGGGAAACAACAGCGGAGTCTATTTGAGAGGGATATACGAGATCCAAGTCGTGGATAGCTATGGCAGTGGAGTAGACTCTCACAATATGGGAGCACTTTACTCCAGAATTTTCCCTTTGAAATCTGCTGAGAAGCCTGGCGGTGAGTGGCAGAGTATGGACATCACCTTAGTGGATCGACACGTAACCATCATTCTAAATGGCGAGAAGATCATTGACAATCAGCAGGTAGAAGGAGTGACAGGTGGAGCTATGCAGGCCGATGAGACCAAGCCAGGACCCATATATCTCCAAGGCGATCACGGAGAAGTTCAATACCGGAACATGGTATTGACCCCAATCACTAACTAATGATTGACTGCAAAAATTACATAGCGGGGACTTGGGTTTCCTCCGATTCCGAATCGATTGACGTTATTGATCCCGGTCTTGGTGAAGTTATTGCCCAGGTTCCGAGCGGCTCTAATGCGGATCTATCGAAGGCAGTAGACGCGGCGGCGGCGGCATTCCCGGAGTGGCGCAACACACCGGTAAATGATCGCATCCAATATTTATTCAAGCTCAAGCAGCTTTTGGATGAGAATAGAGAAGAGATTGCGCAGACGATAACAAAGGAATGCGGAAAGACCATCAATGAGTCTAGGGGAGAGATGCAACGAGCGATTGAAAATGTTGAAGTTGCTTGCGGAATGCCCGTTATGATTCAGAGTGAGTTTTCAGAGGACATCGCTCGAGGCATTGATGAATTCATGATCCGTCAGCCTCTTGGGGTTTGCGCGGCCATTGCACCTTTCAATTTTCCAGGGATGATTCCCTTTTGGTTCTTCCCCTATGCCATAGCAGCAGGAAATACCTACATTGTCAAGCCCTCAGAGAAGGTGCCGCTGACCATGATCAAAATCTTCGAGCTGGTTGATCAACTGGGTCTTCCACCTGGAGTACTCAACATGCTTCATGGCAGATCAGATATTTCCGCAGGTCTCGTCGAGCACCCGGACGTCAAAGCGATTTCTTTCGTTGGTTCGACTCCTATAGCTAAAAAAGTATATGCCAGCGCCGCAGCAAACGGCAAGCGCTGCCAAGCACAAGGTGGAGCTAAAAATCCAATTATCGTTCTCCCGGATGCGGACATTGAGATGACGACCAAAATCGTCGCCGATTCAGTCTATGGCTGTGCTGGACAACGATGTCTCGCTGCGTCAATTGTTGTCACCGTCGGAGAGCACAAAGAAATCACGGAAAGCATTGTAGAAGCAGCCGCATCGCGTGTGACAGGTTATGGGTTGGATGACCAGGTCCAAATGGGTTCCGTTATTACCGCGGAAAGCAAAGCTAGAATCGAATCTTTGGTCGAGGACGGAATTAGCGAAGGAGCAAAAGCGATTCTCGATGGCAGAGGATATCAGCGAAGCGGACATGAAAACGGCTATTATGTGGCGCCAACTATTTTGGAAGATGTACCCATTGGCGGGAAGATCGCCACGACAGAAATATTTGGGCCAGTGATGAGCCTCATCCATCTTGATTCGGTGGACGAGGCGATCGATTTGGTAAATGCTGGAGAGTACGGCAATATGGCTTGTCTCTTCACAAGCAGCGGAGCCCACGCCAGAAGATTTAGACACGATGCCATGGCTGGCAATATCGGTATCAATATCGGAGTAGCTGCTCCGATGGCACAGTTTCCCTTCTCAGGGTGGAAGCAGAGTTTCTTTGGAGATCTGCATGGACAAAGTCGACACGCGGTCGAGTTTTTCACCCAGACTAAGGTCGTTGTTGAGCGATGGCCGAAGGAGTGGAATAGACAGTTCTAACAATTTCGCTACGTATTAATCACCAAACCCGAGACACAATGAAAGTCACGTATCTAGCCTTAATGATATTTCTGGGAGTCGTCCTTGCCGTTCATCTCGCAATGAACGGAAAAGTAGGCGCCATAATGAACAACGCAAGAGTTGCTAATGCTGTCTTCTGGTGCATCGGAGCCGTCACGGCATGCGCCGTTGGATTCACCGGTTGGAAAGCAGGAGCACTTGCTCCACTTGCCGATGTCAGTCCTATACTCTTAACCGCCGGAGCTCTTGGAGCTTGTCTCGTTTTTGCGATTGCTTGGCTTGTACCCGAGGTCGGCGCCGGCAATGTCTTTATTACACTTCTTGTAGGTCAGATTATCGGCGGTCTTGTTATGTCGCATTATGGTTGGTTAGGCTCACCTGTAGATCCGATTAATCTGACAAAGATTATTGGTGTGGCGCTCATGGTTGGAGGAGCAGTATTGGCTACCATGGTTAAGACGGGAGCGACTCCGTAAGACCGAAAATCGATCGTCCGATTATCTGATTGTCCGATTGTCTGAGTGTCCGAAATACTTACGATGATATTCTGAATATCAACTGTAAACCTCGGACAATCGGAGTCTCGGAGTATCAAACAATCGATTCCTCAGCTTTCCTTCCATATTAATTTCAAAGATTCGATTCATGCAAAAAGTCACTCTCGGCAAAACCGACGTCTCCGTTTCCGCCCTCGCCTACGGCACTGATCTCATCGGGTCAAAGGTAAACAAGCAGGACTCCTTTGAACTTTTCGATACCTTTCATGAAGGGGGTGGCTCGTTCTTAGACACCGGCAACTTCTATGCGAGTTGGTATGAAGGCTGCGTAGGAGGTGAAAGCGAGACTACGATTGGCGAGTGGATGAAGGAACGCGGCAATCGAGATCAGATGCAGATCTCGACGAAGCTGGGTTTTGACTACCCCGGTAGCGATGGCGGTTTATCAGCTGACGAGATCGTTCGCGAATGCGAGAAGAGTCTCAAGCGATTGCAGACGGATCGGATTGATCTCTATCATTCGCACAAAGACGACTTCGATACGCCTCAAGAGGAAACGATGAGAGCTTTTGACCAACTTGTCAAACAGGGAAAAGTCAGAGCGATTTCGGCCAGCAACTTGAAGGGCTGGCGAATAGCCGAGGCTAATACTATCGCAAGATCCAATGGTCTAAACGAGTATTGTGCTGTTGAGCAACGCTATACTTATTTGCGACCTCGGCATGGAGCCGACTTCGGACCTCAGATTTGCATTAATGACGACATGAACGACTTCGCGTCGAGCCACGGAATGACTCTTATCGCCTATTCTATTCTCTTGCAAGGCGCCTACACACGAGACGACAAACCTATACCAGCGCAATTCGGCGGACTAGAGGCGGCAGATCGGATGATGGCATTGGGCGAAGTAGCCGAACAAGTTGGAGCTAGCGAGAACCAAGTCATTATCGCCTGGATGAGGCAATCATCTCCCGCAGTACTGCCGATTATAGCGGGTTCGAAGCCTGCACAGGTGAAAGAAAACCTCGCATCGCTTGACGTAAATCTTTCAGACGAGCAAATGGAAATACTTAATACCGCCGGGAATCCGGATGTCAAGAAAGCATGGTTAAGATAGTCCTCAGCCTTCAGTCCTCAGATGTCAGAACATCCGAATGTCCGAATCTTGAACACTTAGTATCTGCACCAAAACTGTAACCCACTCACGAAAACGATTTTCCGCACACCGCGTCCCGCAAACCGCAATCCTATGAGTACCATATCAAGATGTACAAGCTTAATCCTAGCTCTACTACTAATCTCAGCTAGCACACAGCTCTGCCTCGCCCAATCTCCTCTCGACGAGATCGTTTTCCGACCGGTCAAAATTGATGGCCCGGTCCACGATCCTGCTAAAGACAGCTATTGGTTTGGTCCTTTTAGTGAGACCGCATCTGTCCTTGACGTCGACAATGATGGCGATTATGACATTGCAGCTGGCCGAAATTGGTACGAGGCGCCGAATTGGATCAAGCATTCGGATTTTAGAAGCGGCGCAGAAACGAATGGACCAGAGACGGAAAGCAATTCCGAGTTTGCCATGGACGTCGATGGAGATGGGTGGGAAGATGTAGTGTCCTCTGGTTGGATGTTCATGAAAGGTGCCTTCTGGTATCAGAATCCACAAAACAAACCAGGAAAGTGGAAATCATATCGAATGCATCATGCCTATAACATGGAGGGTGTAATCCACGGAGATATCGATGGGGATGGTGACGAAGACATTCTAGTAAATCATTGGAATCTTGTTGATGGGCAGGGCATGACCTGGATCGAGCATCTCGATGAAGCTCCCTATTGGAAAGAGTACGTCGTTGGCAGGGAAGGTGACACGCACGGCAATGGCCTTGGAGATGTGAACATGGATGGCAATATGGATATCGTCACGGGTCAAGGCTGGTATGAGCAACCTACAGGTGGTGCTACTGTCACGCCTTGGAAATTCCATGCTGACTGGAAATTCCAAGATAATCATACAGACGCAACGTCAACGGCCCACCCTAATATGGTCTATGATGTCAATGAAGATGGTCTCAACGACGTTATAATCGGTTCCGGACACGCTTATGGAATAGTTTGGATGGAGCAGCATATGCAAGCTGGCGAGCGCTCATGGACGGAGCATTGGATAGAGAAAGAGTTCTCTCAATTCCACACCATGGCCATGGCAGATCTCAACGGCGATGGTAAACCAGATCTCGTGACCGGAAAAAGACTAATGGCACACTACGGAGGAGATGTTGGTGCTTTTGAGCCTCTTTTTGTCTTTTGGTACGACATCGATGGAGGAAATTTCAACAGACATATCCTCTCCTACAACTATCTGCCCTATTACCCCAATGAAGGAGGTAAAAACCCAGTTCCGAACATGGTTGTCGGAACCGGAATGAAAATCAACATCAAGGACATGGATCACGATGGTGACAACGATGTGATCTTGGCCGGTAAAGGTGGACTCTATGTCTTCTACAACGAAGGCAGACCCTCAATAGAAAATTATGCCAACGCCCTCCCAAAATATTCGACCTACTCAACATGGCGAGATTGGGCGCGATACAAGACCTTGTTCAATACAAAGGACTTCACAAATTGGAAGCTACCAGAGGGAGATGGTGGTCATTGGAAAATCGTCGATAGTAACATCGACTATGACGCCAGCTCTGAGGCCGAGGACAAGCATCTTTGGACAGAAAAGGACTATCGCAATTACAGACTCCATGTGGAGTGGCGATTCAAGGAGGCCTCGGGAATTTATGAGAACATGCCAATAGTCGAGAAAGACGGCTCTTATCGTGTAGACGAAAACGGAAATCAAGTTGGTGAGGATACTCCGAATTCGGATTCCGGTATCATGTTCAGAGGCGAATCTCATCAGGCGAACATCTGGAATTGGAATGTCGGATCTGGTGAACTTTGGGCCGTGCGGACCAACAAGGACAACCCTCCTGATGTACTAGCCGCCGCAGTGCCAAAGGTTAAGGCTGACAATCCTATCGGAGAGTGGAATACTTTCGATATCAAACTCATTGACGACCGTGTATGGATCATGCTCAATGGTGAACAAATTATCGAAAACGCCCTACTTCCAGGTCTCCCCGAAAGAGGTCCAATTGGATTGCAGCATCACGGAGGATGGGACAAGGATAATAACGCTTGGCATCCCACTTCGAGTTTGATTCAATTTCGCAACATCTGGATCGAGGAACTGCCAGACGATATGTCACCAGAACCTGTCGCTGATGATGCATGGCAGAGCCTATTTAACGGAGAAAACCTCGATGGCTGGATAGTTAGCGCCGGTAATCAATTCGCGGCTGAAAACGGCGAGCTGACGGTGAAGCGGGAGAACCCGGATGGACAGGAGCACAACTTCGACTATCTCTGGACGGAGGAGCAATACGACGATTTCGTATTGGAGCTTGAGTTCAAAGTAATAGAGGGCACAAATAGTGGAGTCTTTTTTCGAACTCCCGATCTTTTGGATCCCGTTTATACTGGACTGGAGATTCAAATTGCGGACTCCTATTCTAGAAGTGGTCTCTCTAAAACGGGAACGGCGGGTGCGCTATACGACGCTGCGGCTCCGACCAAGAATGCGATCAACAAACCGGGTGAATGGAATCATTATCGCTTGACATGCAATGGTTCGCGTGTCCAAGTTGATCTAAACGGACAGCACATTGTTGATGTCGATCTTGCTCAGTGGACCACGCCAAACATGAATCCAGATGGCACTCCGAATAAGTTTGCGAATCCTCTGGTCAACTTTGCGCGCAATGGGCATATAGGATTGCAAGATCACGGAAAGCCGGTTTGGTATCGGAATCTTCGTGTGAAGAGAATTCCGGAGAGGACAGACCTTAGTCCGAATCCGAGATAAGGCCTGTTCCGTGTTCCGTGTTCCGTGTTCCGAAGGGGATTCTAGCTATTATCTAGCAGGCAGTCAACAGCGAAATGATCTAGTTGGCGCGGTTTTATAGTCCAAGTCCGATACGCGGAGAACAGAACACAGAACACAGAACACTCTCAGACCTCCTTGTCTATCGAATCCAAGAGGGCGAACATGTCCTTCTTTTGCTGATCGTCAAGTGCCTTGAAAGGCGGACGTACTGGTCCACCATGCAGACCTGCATATTCGAACATCGCCTTGGCAGTTGCTCCGTCATGAAAGACGAAATCTCCACCAAACTCGTCTCCAGTCAGATAGCGATGCAAGAATCCCGTAAAGCGCGATCCTAGCATTTCGGCTTCTTTGTATTTACCGGACTCCAACAGGTCCCAGCGCCGTAACTCAAACTTAGGCCAAAGGCCTGCTGGTAGAGAGATAAAGCCCTGACATCCATGCATGTGACTGATGGTTGTCGTGTAGGCCAAAGAGTTGTCGATAAAGGCGAAGCGATCCGAGAATTGCTCATAAGCAAGAATCATATCTGTGAAGTGAGCGGGACTTCCATATTTCAGTGCAATCATGTTCGGTATCTCGGCCAGTCTACCCATCATGGAGAGAGAGACGCCTGTTCCAAGATTTCTCCAAACTTGATCATATATCATGATTCCAATATCAATCTTAGAAGCCAGTTCTTGATAGAAAGAGAAGAAAGCATCTTCGTCTATTTTGTAGTAGAAGGGAGGTGGTACCATAACAGCAGCAGCACCCGCTTCCTTCAGTCGCGTAGCGAGCTCAACGGCTATATCCAAACGCGGCGTTGCCATCCCAGCCATCACTGGTAGCTCACCACCCGTGGCTTCTACCGCGGCTTTCACCATCGCGACGTGCTCGTCGTAGCTCAAACTTTGAAACTCACCGGTCCCGCTTGGACAGATTAAAAAGCCCCGACCTCTCTTCAAGCCTCCATCGTATGCATTCCGAATATTGCTTTTGAGAAAGTCGGTATTGAGGGACAGATCACCGTTGAAAGTTGGCATCTGGAGCGAGGCGGGTCCTCGAAGTAGATCCTTGACGGCGGAAAAGTCTGATGAATCGATTCGGGTCATTTTCTATGAATGGTTAGAATAAAATCATTGAGCTATCTCAGTATCGGTGGCTTCTAGCAAATCTAGGAAACCACGATACTGAGTGAAAAAGAAGAAGCCGAAGGAAAGAGCGATCGCAATTGTAACAAAAACGAGTGACCACTGACCGAGGTAAGCAGAATAGAAAACCAGCGAAGAAGAGCAAAGCGCAATCAAACCAAGGATCGAAATTCCAAAACCTCGCCAGATCAAACCAGTCGGCCTTTCGTCCATCACTCCTGCCTTTCTTGCAATCGGTCCCCATATGCCAAGCGGATGAGCTTGCTTATAGAATGCGATTAAATGATCTTCGGGGTCGGGTTTTGTGAGGAGCGCAACTACCACCCATAAAATCGTCGTGGCGATCATCGATGTAATCACAACCAAGTAGGCCGAGCTTGAGCCACTAACGACGCCGGCTTCAACAAGAGGATTGAAGATCAAGAAGCGACAGATGAGCACGATTAGCAAGCCTCCAAAAGAAGCTGCGATTCGAGCTTTTGCATTGAAGCGCCACCACCACCATTGCGCCCAATTCGCTGGCAACTCGGCAGCCGAAAACTGAATAAACAAAACAGCGAAAGCGATGACTGACTCCGCAAGTAAAGCCACGACGACGCCAGCCACGAGTACTCCTATCATGGCGATCTTCCCAACGCGCATGTATTCCCTCTCGCTGGCATCAGGTCGAATGTATCTCTTGTACACATCGTTGACTATCACTTGTGCACCTAGGTTCATGTTCGAATCAACGGTCGACATGATGGCGGCGAATAGTGCAATGAGAGCCAAGCCCAGTAATCCGGAGGGCATATATTCCCCGAGGAGCCAACCAAAAACGAGCTCTCGTTCCTCCGGTCCTGCTGTATATAACTCAGGCCGTCGAGCAAGCGCACCTAGTCCAGGCAGTGTTAGAAGCGTAAGCATGAGAAAGAGGAGACAAGCCGTCCAGATATACATCTTTGAGGCCTCACGCTGATTCTTAGTCGACAACAGTCTTTGACCCTCCATCGCGACTCCGACGGGTGAGGTATCTCCACCATATCCGATCGACTTTCCAAGAAGCCAGCCAAAAATCCCAAGCATCCCAAGGAATTCATGGTCTATCGGTGGATACCATCTGACGACTTCCGGGTTATTCGGAAAAGCGTCTACTAAACTTTGGTACAATGCCGAGGGGCCAGCCAGAATTCCAGCATCACCTCCAAAATCCGCCAGAACCAGCAGCGAAAGCAATATGGTTGTACCGATCAAAATGCTCCCCTGAAGCACATCACTTACCACAACGCCCATGTATCCCGACATGTAAACGTAGACCAGGATAATTGGAATCACCACTACTAAGGTCTCTAACCGAGACCAGTCCAGAAGCTCGTTCGCCACAAAGCAGAGACCCAAAAGGCCGGCACCGGTCCAGGCTACAACTGCCAAGCAAGCGCTTCGGAATGAGACCCAAGATCTGATTGCAGCTGCCTCCCTGCCCGTAAAACGAAGCTCATAGAATTCGGGAGAGGTGAAGATCTTCATGCGCCGCCAAAAGACGGCAAAAAGAACTCCCGCAATGATGAGAGACAGTCCGAAGCGCGAAAAGAACCACCAACAAATGAACATGCCAGTACTTACAGTCAGTCCGATATAAGCGCTACCTACCTCGGCATTGTACATTGTGGACGCGAAGGAGAAACCCGAAAGCCAGGACCTGAGTTTTCTACCTCCAAGAAAGTAATTTTCCAATCCCTCATCAGCGAAACGTCGATAGTAGAGTCCTATCCCGACGAGGATGATTAAATAGACCGCCATAACGAGCCAATCGATGGCAACTAGTTCGCTATCTCCGCCGCTAGAAAACAAATGGGTTCAATCTTGATGGAAAGGTTGGTGGACGACCTTCCAATCTAGTAAAGATGCACAAGAAGAACCTAGTCTGTGGTCGGCTCTATATCGTCTGTTCTAGCCCTCCTATTCCTTGGGCGCAGTCGACATACCAAAGATGGAATAGAGAGGACAGCTTCCGACGAGGCTTGTCACTAGGAAAATTGCAGCTATTACTCCAAGCACAATAGATGTTGTCCCGCTAATAATACCTAGGAAGTAAACTACCGCGACAAGAAGCGCAACTCCAAGTCTAAGGCCCCGATCGATATTTCCCACGTTGCTTTTCATCTTTTCAATGAGTTTCATCTTTCCAAAGAATTTTATTAATAGTAACTAACCGAAGCTAGCTTCTAGCTGGAAACGAAGATGTAACTAGCTCCCTCTAATGTATGCGAGTGATTTCACTACAGTCTTTAAGATGATTGACAGGCACCTTTTACCAAAGTGATTTCAGTATTTCGGATAGCGTCGATCCCTCCTATCACATTCACCACGTTGTGATATCCACGTGATTTGAGAATACTGGCCGCAATCAATGATCTGTAACCAGATCCGCAATAGACGTAAAACTTTTCGTCCTTCGGAAATGACTCGAGTGATGAAGAGGTATTGCGAAGTGGAATGTTTTTGGAATCGAGGACATGATCAGCATCAAACTCACCTTCCTTTCGCATATCGATGACCGCGTTCCCGGGCAATTCCACAAGTTCCACAGCCTCAATTTCTTCCACGATGTCGAGGTCTCGACCCGATGCTTTCCAAGCAGCCACGCCGCCTTCCAGGTAGCCGATAGTTTGATCAAAACCCACTCGTGATAACCTCGTGATGGATTCCTCGAGTTTATCGTCATCGGTTACAAGAAGAATCTGCGTCTCGATGTCTCTGATAAGTTCTCCCACCCAAGGGGCAAAACTTCCGTCTAATCCGATGAAGATCGATCTAGGTAGATGTCCCTCCGAAAATTTATTCCGCGTCCGAGTGTCGAGAATTAAGGCACCTGTTTCGTTGGCTATTTTCTCAAAAGCCTCGGGATTGTGTCCAATGTCTCCACGTCGAATGACATCTTCCACATTGTCATAACCTTCTTTATTAAGCATGACATTGAGAGGAAAGTAGGCCGGTGGATCCGCTAGGCCATCCAATACGGCTTCGATAAATTCTTCCCGACTCATGTCAGACCTCAAGGCGTAGTTCATGCCTCGCTGATTGCCCAAAGTATCCACCGTGATTTTCATCATGTTTTTGCCACAGGCTGATCCAGCGCCGTGTGCAGGATAAACGAGTACTTCATCCTCAAGAGGCATGATTTTATTCCTGAGAGAATCATAGAGGGTCGAGGCAAGAAAGGTCGTATCCATTCCTGCTTCTATATCCTGCGCTAAATCAGGCCGACCAACGTCTCCCAAAAAAAGCGTATCTCCAGTGAACAGAGCGTGGTTATTACCCTCTGCGTCTTTCAATAGATAGGTGGTACTCTCCATGGTGTGTCCTGGAGTGTGCATCGCAGTAATGCTAATCTCTCCCAATTCGAAGATCTGGCCATCTTCGGCTATTATAGCTTCAAAACTTGGATCGGCATTCGGTCCGTAGATAATTGGAGCACCCGTCTTTTCCGCGAGTGTGACGTGTCCGCTTACAAAATCGGCATGAAAATGCGTCTCAAAAATATACTTGATCTCGGCTCCAGCTCCATCAGCTCGTTCCAAATAAGAAGTCACTTCCCGAAGAGGGTCAATAATGGCTGCCTCGCCGTTGCTTTCAATGTAATAGGCGCCTTGAGCAAGGCAACCAGTATAAATCTGTTCTATAACCATTTCGTCAATAACCTAAAGTGAATGAAAATCAGTGAGGTAGGTAGGATCGAGAAAACCCGTAAAGAAAGGTCCCAAGAATTGCACCAAGTATAACAACAGCAATTGACCAAACTCCATGCCCAAGAAGAATAAACATGGGCCCAGGACAGGCACCAGCGAGCGCCCAACCCAGACCAAAAATAGTGCCTCCAATAAGATATCGAGAAATGCTCTGATCTTTATCGTTTAAAGTAATTACACTGCCGTCAAGAGAACGGATATTGAAACGCTTAATGGCTTGGGTAAATGCAATTCCAAGGACAACAGCACTTCCGATTATCCCATACATGTGGAAGGATTCAAATCGAAACATCTCTTGAATTCTGAACCATGAAATGGCTTCAGATTTCGTCATAATGACACCGAACAATATTCCGGTTAGTAGAAATTTAATCAGTTTCATTAGACCAATCCCCCAGAAAATATGAA
Organism: Rhodothermales bacterium; assembly: GCA_965250215.1. Classification (GTDB taxonomy): domain Bacteria; phylum Bacteroidota; class Rhodothermia; order Rhodothermales; family DATKEJ01; genus CBDFNN01. The sequence continues at coordinate 4,025,896 of CBDFNN010000004.1, forward strand.
GGGAATTATGAACCAAGTCATCAACAATCCCCCTGCAAAGAAGCCGGCGACAGCCATCAAAGAGGGTATCTGTAAATTCGACAAACCGCTAATCGCATGACCCGATGTGCATCCTCCGGCATAACGAGCGCCAAATCCTACCAGCAAGCCTCCGACAAGTAGAATCAATAACATAGAAGGTGAAGGGTTGGCAAAAGCCGTGGGTACATAGGCTGCGAGATTTCCGTTCGAGTTTATAGCCCCGAGATCAAGAGCATTAAGATGCTCCATAGTCTCAATTGAAATCACCGAGTGGTGATCCGAAATCAGAAACTTTGCAGATAGAAAGCCGCCAATAATGCTTCCGGCTATGAAAACCAAATTCCAAATTCCCTCCCGCCATTCGAACCTGAAGAAGCTCGAGAACTTGCCAGCTCCGCAGATAGTACAAAGCGTTCTGAGATTGGAGGAAACTCCAAACTCACCTCCACTGCGAAGAAGCAAAAACATCACTAAGGCAATAAGTGAACCAGAGACGGACCAGTGCCAAGGTCCTTTTATAATTTCAAATATCATGAATTCTGTTGATTCATAGAGGCGAATAGTTGGTAGTGAACTTTGAGAGTCATTCTAGCGTCTATTGTTTCGAAGGAATATGAGATTCCCTATTATCCGCTTGGAAACCATCTATCCCAAAATATTTCATGAAAGCAGCTGTTTACAGAGGTAAAGAATCTCTACCCATTGAAGATGTGGCCGATCCAAGTTTGGATGACGGCGAATTGCTATTGGAGGTCGAGGCGTGCTGTGTTTGCGGTACAGATCGTAGGACTTTTCGGAATGGCGATTTCAAAATTGACGAGGGCCGAATTCTGGGCCACGAGTTCTGCGGACGCGTCGTAGAGTCTCGAGCCGATGACGCCAATGTAAAAGTGGGCGACCGTGTCCTCATGTACATCGTTATGCCCTGTGGGGATTGCAAATATTGCAAGCTAGGCCGGGCAAACCTCTGCACGACTAGAACTACCATGGCCTATCATCATGATGGCGCTTTTGCACCCTACATGAAAATCCCTGCCAAAGCAGTTGCCGACGGGAATCTTTTCAAGGTCGAATCGGATCTTGCCCCGCAGCATCTGGCGATTGCAGAACCTTTAGGATGCGTATTGAATGCTCACGACCGCCTGAATGTCAGCATGAAAGACAAGGTTGTCGTGATTGGCGCGGGTCCAATTGGTACGATGCACGCCGTCGTATCCAGATTGTCCGGTGCACAACAGGTCATAATGCTTGATATGTCTGAGCCCCGCCTAGAGATGATGAAGCAATTTGATGTGGACGCTACGGTAAAAGTCGATGGCGAAACTCACATCCAACAAGTCATGGATTTGACAGATGGATTTGGGGCGGATGTGGTGATCGTGGCCGCAAGTTCAGCTCATGCTCAAGCTGATGCTTTGGAGATCGCTGCGAAAGGCGGACGGATTGAGTTTTTTGGTGGCTTACCTAAGTCGAATCCCACCGCGGTACTCAACACCAACCATCTTCACTACAAGGAAATTACCATAACAGGATCCTTCTCAGAAAAGAAACGGGACTTTCAGGCCGCGCAAGCACTTGTTCAAAGTGGAAGATTCCCGAGCGATAAGATTGTGACTCACGAGTTGCCTTTGGATAGGATTACCGAAGCTTTTCCTCTGATGGAATCTGGCGAGGCTTTAAAGGTGGCAATTCTACCCAATTGATCTAGTCTTATCAGAATTCGAATAGCCCTCTCTGGATCACCTTGGCCAGTGTGATGCTCTAGTTTAGTCTTCAAGAGTATCCAAATATTCTGCCAAGAGACGAATGTTATCGTTAGAAATCATTTCCTCCGGATAAGCTGGCATTTCATCAGGTCCTTCCCTCATTTTTTCTTTCAGATCTCCATACTCTTTCCCACCAATTTCATCGCCCCATTCGGTGCCCTGTGCGTCCAGACCATGGCAGCGGGCACAATAGTATTCATAAAATTCTTGGCCCGTGGTAAGTTCAGGAAGATCCTGCTCGAGTAGAAACTCCTCTATCAAGTTGATGTCATCTCGGCTTAGCACCGGAAAGGCTGGCATCTCTCTGAGCCCCCTTTCAACCGTCCGACGAACAGTCGCAAATCCGGCAATGGAATTGGGAAAAACATCGCCTCCTTCAGCATCCGGTCCATGACATCGACCACAATAGTACCGGTAAATTTCTACCCCGGTATTGAGATCCGGGATTTGATCAGCGAGAAAGTCCTCGATCATATCGATATCTCCTTGACTCAGGGTGGGGAAGCTGGGCATGTCACCACGACCATTCTGAACAATGTCTTCGATTCCGGATAGGCCGGCGATGGGGGAGGAAAATTCATCGCCGCCTTGGGCATCCGCTCCATGACATCGGGCACAATAGTATTGATAGATGGCGACCCCTGTGTCGAGATCGGGCACTTGATCGGCTAGAAAGTCCTCGATCAAATCGATGTCGGCGGCACTCAGGGTCGGGAAGCCCGGCATGCTACCGCGGCCGTTCTGAACGATAGATTCGATTCCCGACAAGCCCCCTATCGAAGATGAAAACTCCTCACCGCCTTGCGCATCCGCGCCGTGACATCGACTGCAATAGTACTCAAATATTTCTGGGCCTGTTGTCAGATCCGGGACCTGATCGGCCAGAAAGTCCTCGATCAAGTCAATGTCGGCTGTACTCAGGGCCGGGAAAGCAGGCATATCACCACGACCATTCTGAACAACGTTATCGATCCCCGACAAGCCCCCTATCGACGAATAAAACTCCTCACCGCCTTGGGCATCCGCGCCGTGACATCGACTGCAATAGTACTCAAATATTTCTGGGCCTGTTGTCAGATCCGGGACCTGATCGGCCAGAAAATCCTCTATCAAATCGATGTCGGAAGCACTCAGGCTCGGGAAGCCAGGCATATCACCACGACCATTCTGAACAACGTTATCAATCCCCGACAAGCCGCCTATCGACGAATAAAACTCCTCACCGCCTTGGGCATCCGCGCCGTGACATCGACTGCAATAGTACTCAAATATTTCTGGGCCTGTTGTCAGATCCGGGACCTGATCGGCTAGAAATTCCTCTATTAAATCGATGTCGGCGGCACTCAGGGTCGGGAAGCCCGGCATTGTACCGCGACCGTTCTGAACAACGTTGTCTATCCCGGACAAGCCCCCTATCGACGAATAAAACTCCTCACCGCCTTGGGCATCCGCGCCGTGACATCGACTGCAATAGTACTCAAATATTTCTGGGCCTGTTGTCAGATCCGGGACCTGATCGGCCAGAAAGTCCTCGATCAAGTCAATGTCGGCTGTACTCAGGGTCGGGAAAGCAGGCATATCACCACGACCATTCTGAACAACGTTATCGATCCCCGACAAGCCCCCTATCGACGAATAGAACTCCTCACCGCCTTGGGCATCCGCGCCGTGACATCGACTGCAATAGTACTCAAATATTTCTGGGCCTGTTGTCAGATCCGGGACCTGATCGGCCAGAAAATCCTCTATCAAATCGATGTCGGAAGCACTCAGGCTCGGGAAGCCAGGCATATCACCACGACCATTCTGAACAACGTTATCAATCCCCGACAAGCCGCCTATCGACGAATAAAACTCCTCACCGCCTTGGGCATCCGCGCCGTGACATCGACTGCAATAGTACTCAAATATTTCTGGGCCTGTTGTCAGATCCGGGACCTGATCGGCTAGAAATTCCTCTATTAAATCGATGTCGGCGGCACTCAGGGTCGGGAAGCCCGGCATTGTACCGCGACCGTTCTGAACAACGTTATCAATCCCCGACAAGCCGCCTATCGACGAATAGAACTCCTCACCGCCTTGGGCATCCGCGCCGTGACATCGACTGCAATAGTACTCAAATATTTCTGGGCCTGTTGTCAGATCCGGGACCTGATCGGCCAGAAAGTCCTCGATCAAGTCAATGTCGGCTGTACTCAGGGTCGGGAAAGCAGGCATATCACCACGACCATTCTGAACAACGTTATCGATCCCCGACAAGCCCCCTATCGACGAATAGAACTCCTCACCGCCTTGGGCATCCGCGCCGTGACATCGACTGCAATAGTACTGAAATATCTCTGTGCCCGTATTCAGGTCGGGGACCTGATCGGCCAGAAAGTCCTCGATCAAGTCAATGTCGGCTGTACTCAGGGTCGGGAAAGCAGGCATATCACCACGACCATTCTGAACAATGTTATCGATCCCCGACAAGCCCCCTATCGAAGATGAAAACTCCTCACCGCCTTGGGCATCCGCGCCGTGACATCGACTGCAATAATACTCAAATATTTCTGGGCCTGTTGTCAGATCCGGGACCTGATCGGCCAGAAAGTCCTCGATCAAGTCGATGTCGGCGGCACTCAGGGTCGGGAAGCCCGGCATTGTACCGCGACCGTTCTGAACAACGTTATCAATCCCCGACAAGCCGCCTATCGACGAATAGAACTCCTCACCGCCTTGGGCATCCGCGCCGTGACATCGACTGCAATAGTACTCAAATATTTCTGGGCCTGTTGTCAGATCCGGGACCTGATCGGCCAGAAAGTCCTCTATCAAATCGATGTCTCCTTGACTCAAGTTTGGGAAGCCAGGCATGCTGCCGCGACCGTTCTGAACAACGTTGTCTATCCCCGACGAGCCGCCTATCGAAGATGAAAACTCCTCACCGCCTTGGGCATCCGCGCCGTGACATCGACTGCAATAGTACTCAAATATTTCTGGGCCTGTTGTCAGATCCGGGACCTGATCGGCCAGAAAGTCCTCTATCAAATCGATGTCTCCTTGACTCAAGTTTGGGAAGCCAGGCATGCTGCCGCGACCGTTCTGAACAACGTTGTCTATCCCCGACAAGCCGCCTATCGAAGATGAAAACTCCTCACCGCCTTGGGCATCCGCGCCGTGACATCGACTGCAATAGTACTCAAATATCTCTGGGCCTGTTGTCAGATCCGGGACCTGATCGGCCAGAAAATCTTGTATTAAGCCTATCTCTTCTGAACTGAGGTTCGAGAAGCCCGGCATATCGCCGCGGCCATTCTGAACAATATCCTCAATCCCAGTCAGACCCGCTATTGGCGAGGAAAACTCCTCACCGCCTTCGGCATTCGCACCATGACAACGGGCACAATAATACTGATAGATTTCCAATCCCGTATCAAGGTCGGGTACTTGATCTCCGAGAAAACCCTCTATTAAGTCTATCTCTTCTGAACTGAGGTCCGAGAAGCCCGGCATATCGCCGCGGCCATTCTGAACAATATCCTCAATCCCAGTCAGACCCGCTATTGGCGAGGAAAACTCCTCACCGCCTTCGGCATTCGCACCATGACAACGGGCACAATAATACTGATAGATTTCCAATCCCGTATCAAGGTCGGGTACTTGATCTCCGAGAAAACCCTCTATTAAGTCTATCTCTTCTGAACTGAGGTTCGAGAAGCCCGGCATATCGCCGCGGCCATTCTGAACAATATCCTCAATCCCAGTCAGACCCGCTATTGGCGAGGAAAACTCCTCACCGCCTTCGGCATTCGCACCATGACAACGGGCACAATAATACTGATAGATTTCCAATCCCGTCTCAAGGTCGGGTGCCTGATCGGCGAGAAAGAGCTCAATCGACTCTATACTGGCGTCAGTCAAATATGGAAAAGATGGCATAGCGCCGGGACCGGAACGAACTACTCCATCAATCCCTGATAATCCAGCAATTGAAGCCGAAAAGATTTCTGTACCTTCTGCCGAGACTCCGTGACACGCCTCGCAGTATCGGCGATAATAATCTTTACCGACGGTAAGAGATACCTCGGAGTTTTTGTCAACGGGGCCGCTCTGTTCAACAAGTTCTACAGCATCTGGCCCAGGAGAAGGGTCCAAGAGCTCGCAGGATCCAAGGATCGATGCCAAGAATATTAAAGTCCAAATATGTAGAGGCCTCATCCCTTGATCAGTCTAGATAACTTGCGATGTATTTCCAGTTGGCAGAGGTCAATGACATGATGAGTTCAATCAATTCTGAGATTTGTCTCACCTCCTTTTCCATAAGAGTTCAATGGTGACAATTCACTCGAAAAATAATTGTTGTTACCTCATTTCAACATAGGAAATTCCTTCTACTATCTGTGATACCGCCAATCACATAAGGTTTATTGTATGATTCAATGGCAGTTTGTACAGCAACAAGGTGGAATACTAGACAACGACTAACCGAAGATTCTAAAGATTTGCTACCTTATTATTGGATCACGAAAACTATCAAAGGAATCGATAATTTGAACATCTGACTGAGCGACTATGATCGGCGATACAATTTTTAAAACTCAACTTCTCATCAATGGCGAGTCCAGAAACTCATCTGATGGAAATTTCCAGCAAATATTCTCCCCAAGTAATGGAAAGCAGGTTGGTGAGGTTGCTCAGGCAAGTGAAAAGGACGTCAATGAGGCTGTTGAATCTGCTGAGATGGCGTTCAACAGTTGGTCGAAAATGACGGCCTACGAAAGACTGGCAATCATCAAGAAAGCGACAGAATATGCAAGCAAGCAAGCCGATGAGATCGGAATGCTGATGGCATTGGAACAGGGCAAACCCTTTGCACAATCGAGAAAAGAGGTATTGGGATCTTGTAGCACGATAGAATATTTCGCTGACGAAGGCGTCCGCATTGAAGGCTACACGAACCAGACAGAAAAAGCAAACATTCGATCTTGGGTTAGCTATCATCCAGTAGGCGTTTGTGCTTTGCTAACTCCATGGAATTATCCCCTCGCACTTCTTTCTTGGAAACTTGGGCCGGCCCTCGCTGCTGGTTGCACAGTTGTCGTCAAACCGACGGAGGTTACGCCGATGGCGCCAACGGCCTTTTGCAAGGCACTTACCGAAGGTGGTATTCCCGCTGGTGTAATCAACGTAATTAATGGCGATGGGCTGAAGGTTGGATCGAGTTTAGTTCAGAATCCCGGAGTCAAGAAGGTGGCCATGACTGGGTCCACGGCGACCGGCAAAAAGCTGATGGAGATGTATGGGCCCACACTAAACAAGATTTCACTTGAGTTGGGCGGACATTGTCCAGCTATCGTTTGCAAGGATGCGGACGTCGATCTTGCCGCGAAGATAATTTCTTATAAAGGCTTCCGAAATATGGGCCAGTCTTGCAGCACAGTGAACAGGGTATATGCACACGAGTCAGTCCACGATGAGTTTGTCCTCAAGTTAAAAGAATTGGCTGAAGGGCACAGCTTGGGTGACGGGGTGACAGATGGATCCGTTGATCTGGGACCGATGGCAACGAAGGGCTGCGTAGAGAGAGTCGAGCTGCATGTCAAGGACGCTATCGCGAAAGGTGCCGAATTAGTTACTGGAGGTTCAGCTCCAGCCGGAGAAAAATATAATGAAGGGAATTATTACCTGCCCACCGTCCTGACAGGCATGACACACGACATGTTGATGGCCCAGGAAGAGACCTTCGGCCCGGTCGTACCGATTGCAAAATTCGACGATCTGAGTGACGCGGTCGCGATGGCCAACGATACTAACTTTGGTCTCGTTTCCTATCTCTTCACTCGCGATTTTAAGACAACGATGCAACTCAGCGAAGAGCTTGAAGCAGGTACGATCTGCGTTAACAACGGTGCGGTCAACACGAACTACGCGCCCTATGCTGGTTGGAAAGACTCTGGCTTTGGCCTTGAGCTTTCAAGGAAATCGATATTTGAATACTTGAATACCAAGCACACGAAGATAGCTTACTAGCTTCTAGCTTCTAGCTTCTAGCTTCTGGCTTCTGGCTTCTGGCTGCTGGATAACGATCATCAAAAGGTCGGAGGATCTCCCGAATAAACTTGGCCGTATCCAAAACGAATTGAAAATCACATCCCTCATCACACATAACTCATAACCCTCCAGTGCTCTTAAACCCGACCCAATCCCGCGACCTTTTGGCTCATGCTCTCGAAAACGGTTACGCCATTCTTGCCGTCAATGCCGATAGTCCAGCTTGTATTACAGACTGCTTAATCGCAGCAAAAGAGGCCGACTCACCTGTTATTATTGAGACGAGTCTTTGGCAACTGAAGGGCCACAGTTTTGGAGCGCAACACTCCGTAACAGGAGTTGCTCGATACATCGCGAATCTCGCGGTCCTAGCGAATTCGGACAGATTCAAGGACATCCCAGTGATCTATCACACGGACCACATTAAGGGACCAGAAACGATGAACATTTTAGGCTCAGCTATACGTGGTATCCCACAGCGATTTGGAGATGCAGAAGTTCTTTTACATGCCTCAACGGTCTCCTTGGATGCCTCAAATTTTGAAGAGGAAGAAAATGTAAGGACGATATGTCAGCTTGCTGATATTGCCAATGAATCGGCTAAGGTTGTGACCTTGGAAATGGAGTCGGCTGTTGATGACCGCATTACAGATGCCGATGAGACCAAAAGACTGCTAGGGGCAGTTGAAGAAAAACATCCTGGCGTCATTCACATGTGGGCACCCGGCGTTGGAACCCAACACGGACTGAGCACGAGTGGCTATCCAGACTTTCATCCCGACACCATTGGCCGAAATGTCAAATTGGTGGAGGAGATCACAGGACGTCGCTTTGGAATAGCCTTGCACGGATCTTCAGGTCTTTCGAATGAGATGCTGACTGCTGCTGCAGAACAAGGTGTGACAAAAGTCAATTGGTCCAGTGCCTCCCTCGAGATCAGAGCGAAACTGGCACAAGAATTCTTTCTCCTTAATGCCGAAAAAATTGATCGAAGCCATAAAGAGTGGAAGGTTACGATGATGGACAACGGCGTGCAAAGTTATGTCTCGCCACGATATATCCCAAGTGTCATTGAGCGAATGGAAGTCCTAAAATCCAAAGGACAGGCTTCGAAAATTGTCAACACTTTGTAGACGACGTCTCCCGATTCGATTTCTTCAGGCAGGTTACTCTTTGAGACCTCGACTGCTCCGGCAATCCACCTCCAATTTGACTAGCAACGGACATGATAATTATTCGCCGTCGCGCATGCCCAAAACTACAAAAGTTACATCATCTTCTGGTGCTTGATCGTCACCCCAATTCCGGACCTCCTCCTGAAGTCGATTGATAATCTCATTCGGGGCCGTATCACCAATTTCTTGAAAGAGTTTCTCGGCTCTTTCCATTCCGAACATTTCCCTTTTCCGGTCAAAAAGTTCAGGAAATCCATCTGACATGAGGAGAACTGTGTCACCAAGAGAAAAATTGGATTCGTAATATTGGTAAGGGAAATTATGGAAAGCACCCAAGGGCATCCCTTTTAGGGTAACTGTTTCTATTTCCCTATCAGCTTTCCGATAGATCATGATGGGAGGCATGCCAGCTGCCGAAGCAGAAAGTCGCCCGTCAGTGATTTGCAGAAGAGTCAGACCCATAAATAAATTACCCAGATCCATCTGCTTCAAAACGCGGGTGGAATCTTCGAAGAAAGCCCGAATATCAGGTACCGATCCTCCTCTTTTGAACATACTCTTGACAATGGCAACCATCATTCCCGCTTTGAGACCATGGCCGGTTGCGTCGCCAATTGCTACCGTAAGAGTACCGTCCTCTGCTTGGTGAAAATCATAATAGTCACCACCTACTTCCGTGGCTGTTTGCATATGAACAGCGATCTCCACAGAGGAAAGGACAGGGAGTTCTTGTGGCAACATCGACATTTGCAGGGCCCGTGCTTCTTCCAGTTCCTTTGTCTTCCGAGTGTCTTCAGCCTCCAGTAATAAATGCTCAAGTTCCTTCTCCTTTGCTTCCCTCTCTTTTTCGATTAGCCGGTCATTCGTTCGGGCAATGTCCCGGGCTAAGTAGACAGAGGTAGCTATGGTCAGTCCGACGAGACCAAATTGGTATCCATTCTCAATCCCACGGAATGAAGCAATCAACTCGATGTCGAGAAACAGATCGTATAACGCAAAAATCATGAGCGTCCCAAAACCAACCGCGAGAATCCACGCTCCATCAAGCTTTTGGCGAATAGCTCCCGATCCAATACGAATGAGTTCTAGCCAGCTGATGGTTCCCGGAATAAGTACGTATTTAAAATTGTCATGGGGTTCGATCGTAGCCAATATACCTCCAATAATCAGCGCGAACGATATCACATAGAACTGTCTGGGTGGGCTTTCAAAGAACAATTCATAAAAGAAGCGTAGGGCGAAAATGAAGTTGATGGCCATAAAAGCTCTATGAAGCCTTAACTCTATTATTCCGTTAGTAACCAAATGCTCAAAATCGAAGTAGATGGCTATACCGTAGCTAAGCAGAAATATCGAGAAGTATAAATTGCTGCGTAGCTTCGGAAGGAAGAAAAACAAGATCAAATGCAGCAATCCGAAGGCCAAGGTCAAGGCCGTGAAAGCTACCTGAGTGCGTATCAGAGACTCGCGCTCCAGAGAAACTTCCTCTTGCTGACCAGCAGTGTCTTGCACTGACTCGGGCCTATCCGTTCCCTTCGTTTGGTGAACTATCTCCTTCCCTTCATCTGAAATCGGATAAATGTCCACGTTGTACCCAGTCGGATCGACAAGGGATAACAGACACGTTAGTATGACGGTGAACACTGTCGACATTTGGGTCGCTATTTAACTAAATCAAAATAAAGTGAGTAGACTGTCTGGAATCAACTGAGCCTCGAACTCGAGAAGCCATGGCCCGGTTTATCGAAAGCTCAAGCTATGACAAGGACGAGTAAATTAACAGGAATGATTCAGACCACTCCCAACGATGAGATACACGATGTACTTGCTTGGTCAGTCATTGCCGTCAAGACACTCATTGCTTACAAATTCCAAAAGGTCTCGCCTTCTTGACGATGTAAGGCTTTTCCCCACAGAGCAGATCTCTGAATACTGTCGAAATAGAACTACCCAATTTGGCATTTTCTATCTTTACTGGACTCAGATCATTCAATTAACTTTTCTTAGAATCTCGTAACCTGATCTTGGCATTTCTGTAGCTCGAATATCATCTTATCTGAACACATATCGGTACTTAGAAGGATTGTAAGCAGCATATTCATTTTGCTAATCTTACTAGTCGGAATAGCCCCATCACTACCTGGTCTTCTTCCATCTGGTGAGCATGCGATCCACTGTCTAAGCTGCACAGATGATCTGTGTCGACATACAGAACACGAGGGAAGTCACGATCAGTACGCAACTGACGCTCACCTAGGCGACCAGGCAAAAGTCAAATCTCACCATGATCACTCCAACGTGAAGGGAGAGGCTTCGCTTGGATGTGGATGTCAGAACTCGGAATTATTTACACTTATGCAGCACCTGAAATATCGTCCAGGAGGCGAGGTATCCCTGTTGCAATTTGCCAGTAAATACGAGATCGAAGCTTTTACCATCTCTTCTGGCCCTCTCAATATCTCAAACGAAGTCTTCCGACCACCCATCGGATAGTTGTGGGTCTTGTGTTTTGAGTGATGGGTTTTGCTATTCGAAACTCTCACTCAATTCCGGGGGCCCCTCTTTGACTTCTTTTCAAACAGGCCGTAATCGGCCTTTCTTCTGACTGATTCTCTTGCGTCCATGCATGTCAGTCATTTTTAGCGAATATCTGGAGTTTTGATGCCCATTAATCCTCGATCCTGATACTCGGTCATGATATCTGAACCTGTTTCGACATCCTGATACCCGAGAATCTGAATTCCCGACATCCTGACTCCCCGAAATCCCGACAACCGAATAATTAAATGAAAGCCACATTATGTTTTCTGGTACTGATGCTATTTGCTCAGTCTTCCACAGCACAATACACAGGATCTCGACCAGATGGTCATGCACCAATCGGCGTAATGGGGGACCATACTCACGGAAAGGGTGAGTTCATGTTTTCCTATCGATTTATGTACATGGCGATGGAGGGAAGCCGAATAGGCTCTTCGTCTATTTCGGACGCGGATGTCGTCTCGTCCGAAGGTAAAAATTTCGTAATCACACCGACGGAGATGCCGATGCAAATGCATATGCTCGGCATGATGTATGCTCCAACTAGTCGGATTACTCTGATGGCGATGCTTCCAATTTTATCTTCAAGCATGGATCACTTGGCTCGAAACGGAAATACCTTTTCGACCTCATCCAGTGGCATTGGCGACGTTTCCATTGGTGGCATGTGGCTTTTCCATAAGGGTGAATCCACTCGCACACACGCGAACTTGAGCGTGCGAATTCCGACGGGTTCAATTGACGCCATGGACGTGACGCCTGCTTCGGCTCCCAATGAGGCGGTACTTCCCTACCCCATGCAGCTTGGGAGTGGCACGGTAGATATCGAGCCTGGCATCACAGAACTGGGCCAATCTGGTGACTGGTCTTATGGCGCTCAAGGGAAGTATCTCTTACGGTTTGGGGAGAACTCAGCCGAGTACAAAATAGGCAACAAACTATCTTTGACAGCTTGGGGTGCTCGCAAACTGAGCGATCTGATCAGTGCTTCATTGAGGGCTGATTTCACTTCTCTTGGAGATATCGACGGAGCTGATGCACGCTTTGCCGGAGCCGTCGAGAATCGAATGGTCCCGACCGTTTTCTCCGAACTTCGAGCAGGAAAAAGACTTGATCTGATTCTTGGTACAAATATCGAATTGCCGAAAACGAGCGTTCTAAAGGGTCTTCGATGGGCCCTGGAACTTGGAGTCCCAGTCTATCAAAATCTGGATGGTCCTCAGCTAGAGACCGATCTCGTGGTTACAACAGGTTTGCAATACGCTCTATAAAGTAGCTGCTGATTTTGTGGCTGTCGAAGTGAGCTTCAGCGTGTCCACCATGCATGGGCACGCCCCCTAGATTACTTGGTGCAGGCTGTTCCTTTTACCAATAGAAAATCGAGTATGCCAATTCCAAATCAAGCTACTTCAAGCCTTTCAGGCAGAAGACGAGGCAGAATTCTTGACAATTAAGGGGATAGATCTATTCCAATCAGTCAGTTGGAGTCGGAAGGCGTGACGGTCTGACTAAATAAAAGGCTTCCTCCGTGGTCAATTAGATCAGGAGCCGATTTAGAATAGGGCTCCTTCGAAGTAAGCGAAGTAGTAGGCAACAACGAGCAGCAATATTACAGCAGCTCCAGGGGTGGGGTTAATTTTCACAGCGAAATTCAACAGTTTCGTCCTATTGCAGGTGACAGGGCAGAGTTGAATTAAGATAGGCGCGAAAAGAACAAGTTCAAAGGTTAAGAGAGTTCGAGTAACGAATTTCGAGAATCCTTCTTTTCTCGAAATTCGTCACCCACAATTCTAGCCTCTCATTAGAACGTTGGATTGAAACGTATCCATACCTGCGGATCTCTATCTCCAACAAAATTCGTATTCATTGGAAATGCCATTTCGATTCTAAATCCTTCCCATTCATCAGCAAGACCTATGCCTAAAGATGTCTGGAATGAATCGATGTTTTTAATCGCCGAATAGTCTTCTCCTACCCATGCTGCATCGGCGAATACAATCAGGTTGGTATCCATATTGAGTAGATCCACATTGGTTAAAGTGGCCTCTAAATTTCCGACAAGCATCTTTGTGCCAACCCAACCATTCTGGTAATATCCTCGACTTGTGCCAAGTCCACCAACGGTGAAAAGCTTTTGATAAGGCGCATCTTGCGTGGCATAGCCGATTCGGCCTCTTGCTGTCAAGGACCGATAGCGATTGATGCGCGTTTGCAAGACCCCTTCTGCTGTATATCGATTAAAGTCGAAATCACCACCCATGCCATCTGCAAACTCGGCCTCGACAAAGCCTCCGCTACGTAGTGAAGAATGTCCAAAGCGGCGTAGTTCATCACTTTCTATTTTGGCGACTATAGACTTGATTCTCCCCTCATCGATGAAAGGATTTGATCTGTAAGTCCCACTATCAAACAGAGACCAGTGGGTCACATTGTCCATGGTTTTGTAGTCGTCACTTCTGTAACCAACATAAATGGCAGCTCCTTTTGGAAGAGATTTCCCAGCATAAGCTGTCCAACCTTCGACATCATAATAGTCGAAGTGGTCATACTCGAATAACCCGGCGGCAAAGGAATTTTCAACTCGGCCAACTTTCCACGCATCATTTGTCTGCGTATTGTGATAATAGCTTCCGCCAAATTTTAGGCCAAGGCCACCACCGCGACGTCCACCGTCTTCGAGATTGCTCTCAAGACCAAGGGTATATCTCCAGTCTTCCAAACCAAAGGCATAACCGAGTTGGCCATATACCCGTGCGGACTTACCCCGATAAAATGAAGTCGGCGGAATGCCTGCACCTAAAACAAATCCTTCGACGCGATTGAATCTCACCGAATTGAGTCGTCGATAGAAATCATCCCCCACTTCTTTGACTCCCTCGCCTTCCCAGAAATCTCCTCCGAAGTCGAAAAAGTCGCGGTCTTTATTGTTCTTATTCCGCCTTGAGTCTCTAAAAAGTCTATTCAAGTCACGACCAACTTCTCTTAGACTGCGCTCTGTTCGTCTCAGGGCTTCTCTTGTTGATCGATCAGATTTGTACTCTGTCTCATCGGCCCATTCGTCCGCATAATCTGTAAGACTGATGACAAATTCTCTGATCCTGTCACAATCAAAATCTGCGTCATCTATGTCAATTGAAATGGAGTAATTACCGTCGATCTCATGCGAAAGCTCGGTGAGCTCTTTGGAGAGTTTTTTAACCGCTCTGACGAGATCAGTAAATTCAGAATTGTCGACCTCATCGCAATCACTAGCAGCGAAGACTTGAGGGGTAAAAGTGAATACGGCCAAGAGTATAGCTAGGCCGCCGAAGATCTGCTTTTTCATCCTTCTGTGGTTGTTGTGTGTTCAAAGACGGACCGCTACCGTCTTTTGGTCAATTACGGATGAGGCTATGGAGATGTTACAAATCAGGAGGTCATTGCTCTCGATTCCAACAAACATCGCAGAAGGATGTGGCAGGCACTCTTCTAAGGACACAGCACATTTTTGTCATATGTCATGCGGCTCAGCAACAGAGCTTGAATATCAATGCTTCGTTCTTCTCGGTCTGGAATGATTCGGAGAGACCGTTACGAAGCCATCGTCGAGAAGGTGGTGGAAGTCAAAAAATGCTCAGTTCGCTCATCAAATAAATGAGACAGACGAACTGAGCGTTTAAGCCTTTGCAGCAAATGAGAGAGATCTTACTCGATACTCTTAAGGTGCCGGTGCCGAAGAGCCTGTTCCATTTGAAGGCAACCATATATTCACGAAATCAAAGGACGTGACCTCTCCATTCATGTCGAAATCTCCTGAATGATACCCTGGAGGGCCTCCATTCTGCGGAAGCCAATGGTTAGTGTAGTCAGATGAGGTCACAAAATTATCGCCAGATCCATTTCCTCCCCACATTACGTATCGTCCATCGTTTGCCAGCTTTTGCGAGTTGGCCCCAAAGCTTCCATTTACTCTAAATGAATGCGACGCACTCCCCGCTGCAAAGTCCCTTACGACATTAGATAGAACACCTAAATGGTTTCGATGGTAGAACGCCACCCAATATTTTCCAGCCCACTCATTCGAAAAGGTGTGAGTCAGAGAATTGTCCGTTCCTCTTATTCTTCCACTGTCTTCTATTAGAGCTACCTTTTCACTTATCAAGGTCATGGGAGGATTCAAAGGATGTCCTCCGTAAATACGAATTAGACCCCAGTCCACTATGTTACTTGACATCGATGCTACGCTTCCCGCACCGCAATAACTCCATGGAGAAGTGCAATAAGGATGGGAAAGAGGCAGGTAGGAATTCAGCCCCGTGCTGGAATTTCCTGTTCCATCGTCAATGTATGGACCTAGAAGAGAGGCCCAAAAATTGGTCAAAGTGAGTTCTTCATCTGGTCGGTCACGTTCCCGGCCAAACCATACCATTCGAGGGGTGACCTGACTGCTGCCAAAAGAACATGCCGCACCGTCTCCACCATTCAGAGTGTGGCCGGAGGCGACCCAGGTATTTCCATATGGGCTGTGAGGTCGAGATCGATAATAGTCTCCCCATCGTTCGCACTGAGGACCGTCTGTCCCTGAAGCCATGAAATGATTTTCGATTGGTTGCAAAACACTCGAATTGTAATCGTCTGCTATCCATGTCAGCGGTCTTGGTGCACTTGAGTCGGCGACCCATGTGATAGTTCCCCCTAAGTGACCTCGGTCATTGACGCCGACAGAGGGAAAAACCCAGGCACCACCGTTGGAAAACACGATGGGCTGATCAACTACGCTTCGGTCACTCTCGTTCAACCTTAAGAAACGGGTATAGGGGTGACTAAAACTACCCCCCTGTGCAACCATCCACACAAACCCAAGCTGCCCATTAGCAACCCAACCTCCCATGACTCGATCATCGAAAAAGACGCAAGCGTCATTGCCATTAGAATCCGGGCAGTTCGCATCACCTCTGACTGTAGCCTGATAAGCAGCATGTGTGACATCGTCCCAAAAAATGGATCCGCCTTCCGTCCATCGATATACGCGAAGCGTCGTGTTATTTAAATGCGAGGCCCAATAGTATGTATTTCCAGACCCCTGTGCAGGTGTGAAATTGAATAGTGTACTCTGGTCCCAATAGGAGAATTGAACACCAACTCCTGCGGCCATGTTATCCAAGTTCAACCCCATCCATCCCGTTGTCGATCCTCCGGTCCCAGCCGCGGTTCTAAAAGAATTATAGGTTAGAAACAATCTGTTGCTACCAAGCGCGATATGGGGATAATCAAACCACCTGTTGGTACTTAGCCCAACCATAGTAGGCAGAATGTCAATGTAGGTCCATAGGCCCCTTGCGAGATTGTCATGGCCAACGGCATAAGCAATCCGATACCTGTTATCGACACCATCGTCAGAATATTGCAATACCCAGACCATCATATCTCTACTTTCGTCGTAAATAACTTCCTGATCACAGCAAAAACCGCCATCGCTTGCAGGAAAGTCAGAAAAAGGGTTTAGATTGCTCCAATTATTGCCATGATCAAAGGAAATAGCCGCCCACCAATTGCCAGTGGCAAAAATAATGTTGCTATTTGCAGCCAGACTGATTTCAGCAACGGTTGAACGAAATCCAGCGGCTGGAGAAGAAATGACGTTATTCTCATAGGCTTGATAATCCCCAGGCGCAAAGGAATTAGATGGAGCCTGATCTTGGGCAGCAATCGATTCCGCGCCACTTGGATCAGCGATCGCCAAGCCTTCCACGATAGGTGTTGTCGGAGTTACATGAACCCGTCTTGCCTTCGCCTGTCGAATTTTTTCCAGTCCATCAAGAGCTTCTTGTGAAGGCGGATCGTTGCTGTAGGTGAGTTGAACCGATATGCCTGCAGGGATGGTTGTCGATCTGGGAGTAATGCCGAGATCTTGTGATTGGCCAAGCGCTGGTGATTGTTGTGTAATAATGACTCCCAAAAGGAGAATGCAGTAGAGAATATTCTTCATAAAAGTAAAGGTTAAGGGAGCATCGTCATTGTAGTCAAAGCACTGGTGAGATTGCAAATCGCTCCACTTTTTTCAAGGGTCTTGTATTCCTGAGGCGACGAATCGCATGGAAATAGATCACCCTCCCTATGCGATATTTTTCTCTAAATGGACCACACTGGAAATAATAATATCTACATTTCTAATGTATGCGACTTCAGGATTTTATACAAAGCGCGAGAGCATTTTGCTTTGGGCTTAAATTGTTCTTTTACCCCTGTAGAATCAGCCTAGGCCATGAGCCCTCCGTCGACCGGAAGAATTACACCGTTAAGAATGTCCGCAGCTGGACTTGATAGATAGACGACGGCGTTCGCTACATCTGTGGGATTGGGAAATCGGCCAGCGGGAATTTTGGCAAGCATGGCTTCCCTTCTTGCAGGATCGGCCCATCCCTCTTCCGCCATCGGCGTCATAACCACGGTAGGTGCCACGAGATTGACGCGAATGTTTTTGGACCCCCACTCAACAGCCAACTGTTTAGTCAACATTATCATTCCTCCTTTGGATGAAGCGTAAGCTACTCTTTCCGGCAGGCCACGCATTCCTCCCGTCGAACCGACCATGACTATCTTACCGCCTCCGCGCTGGATCATGTGTGGAACCAATGTTTTCGTAAGTATGAAGGCTGCCTTCAGGTTCACATCAAAAGTGCGATCCCAATCTAGCTCCGTCTTTTCTAGTGCAGGTCCCGGATGGACGATGCCGGCGCAGTTAATTAGGACATCAATTGGTGCTAGTGCCTCTGCGTCTTTTCCTAATCTCACGACTTCAGAATAGACCGAGAGATCTGCTTGAATAATGCCAAGGCAGGCCCCCTCGCGTTTCGAATTCAAAACGCCTTTTAAGGTTTCTAGTTTTTCGTTTGATCTTCCCGTCAGGACAACTACAGCACCATGATCGACCAACTTCTCGGCGATTGATACTCCGATGCCCCCGCTCGCTCCAGTAAGCAGAATACACTTTCCGCTTAAATCAAAGTCGCTCAAACTTTGACCCAAGATTGGCTTCTGTGACTTTTCAATATGGCATCACAAAGAACGATCTCCTTATGCCCCTCGGTGAATGTCGGATAAATAGCTTCTCCTTCGGGCGTTCCTTCAATGATCGCGTCGTAAAATGCTCGGAAGCACTGCTTGAATGTATCTGGGTATCCTTCGTTGTGGCCTCCAGGATAATCTGTATATCGACCAGCTAAAGACGAGAGCATTCCAGGGTCTCGAGACAGGTGTTCGTTGGGCTCATTCCGATGTCCCAAGCGCATGTTATTCGGATCTTGGCTGTCCCAGGTGATAGATCCTTTGGATCCGGAGATCTGGTAATGCATCGAGTTTTTAGTTCCCGATGTTACTTGAGATACGCAAAGCAGTCCACGAGCTCCGCCCTTGAATCGAAGAATGATGGCTCCCCAATCGTCAGTAGTAATCTCGACATCTTCTGTGTCTTGCTGCTTTGCCACTTTGCCAGAAAAGGTCTCGATTTCTCCGAGAGGTCTTTTTCGAATTGGATGAACGGTTTTTAGATCGGCAAAGACTTCCTCGACTTCCAATCCGGTCATGGAGCAAATATTGTCAATCCAGTGAGTTCCTATATCGGAGACGGCTCGTAGTTCACCGCCCGCCTCTGCAAGTACCCGCCAATTATAGTCCGTGTCGTAGAGTAACCAATCCTGAATGTAACCCCCGGTGATAGCCAGTATGTCGCCAATATCACCCCCTTGGATTCTTGCTCTCGTTTCCAAGTTCAAGGGGTAAAATCTTTGATTGTAGGTGACGGCGCAATGGACGTTTGAAGCGGCCGCCAATTCCACCAGCTCGGCTGACTCACCGGCATTCATTGCAAGAGGCTTCTCGCACATGACATGCTTGCCTGCCGCAATGGCACGCTTGGACAGGTCATAGTGGAGAAGGTTGGGAACGGCTAAGTGAACAACGTGAACAGAGTCGTCGGCCAGAAGCTCGTCATAGCTTTGATAGGCCTTCGGGAGATTAAGATGTCTAGCTGCTTTTTCTGATTTCTCGGGGCGGCTACCTAGGATACCTCGGACATCCACGCTTAGCCTTTTGAGTCCTTCCACGTGCACGGGCCCGATGAATCCGGACCCTACTACTGCTGCTCCGATATCTTTATAGTTGGTCATTGCTTGTTGGTAATGGTTTTTGACTTTAGTAGTTAAAACGACTAGCTCCATATGCCGCCCTTGCTTTTGATAGAACTAGTTTAGGGTCCAATCGACCGAGCCTTGAAATTCCATGGGCACTTGGTCCGCGAAGGACTCTTCGAGTTCGGATCGACCTACTTTTCTGGGGGTCCGAAATAAGAATTTTATTTCTCTTTTATTAAAGTCGTGTCTTTCACTTAGTAATTCACATCCTTTGCTTCTCAAAGCCGATGCATATACGGTCGCTGCTAAGTTGATTTGTTCGGCTTGGACTCCTTTGACCGATATGTTATAGGTCACCTTCGCGTCCATGAAGAACACCATGATGAAGGTAAACAAAGTTGCCACCACGGCAACGTGAGGTAGGTCTAATCCGCAACACAATCCGATAACGGTCACGAATATTACCCGTCCGGTTTTTGTAGCTGATCCCAGGTCCGAACGAAATCTGGCTAATCCTCCAATTCCGAATATCACAAACCCTACAACAATACCATACTTCAATACAAGAGTCCCGATGACGGAGCCAACAATGGCATACATCATGAAAATTTTTGGTCTCTCAATTTCCTCAATAGTATCAATAGACCTCTTCGATGTCGGATGGTAGGCGATCGTCGCTGATAGGACAGTTGCGAGAATTAGCGACAACAGCATTCGTCCCATGAAAACAATATCCTGGAAGCCCTTAAAACCCTCACCGGTAAGTTCGCCCTCTCCACTTTCGAGTAGAGCGACTTGTAACAATTCGGTGAGCTCTAGTATGAATGAGATCATGAGGTGGTGAAGGAGAGTTGGACTAAACAGCAATATTATCATCCTGGTTATTTTGGGATTATTGAAAGGTCTCCTTGGATGAAATGCTAAATAGAACTTCTCCATCTATTATAGACTTGGGCTCTATTCGAATAATTTCTGCAATGGTCGGCGCAATGTCAACGGATCTAACTCGATCACGACGGCGGTCTGCATTGATGCCAGAGCCGAAGAAAATGATTGGAATATGGCTATCGTAAGAATAGACCGATTCGTGACTTGTAAAGGTCTTGTTGGGATAAGGTAAATAGTATTCTCGATATCTAATCGTGATATCTGGTGACCGAAGGGTATCAAAACTCCGTTGAAATTGCTCGAAGTAGTCCCGTCCTTTTGAGTCCTCGTTTTCAAAATCTTCCGGGACAAAGATGTCTACGATCTCCTCTAGTTGAATTAAGCCATCTGAGAGATCTTGCCTGATTTGGCCAATTTCTAACTCTTTGGACAGGGAATCTGGAACACTTATGTAAATACCGCTAGTTGCTACAACGATCTTTCCCTTGATATTATAGCGCTCCTCCACTTCATCGATGGTCGGCTGGAAAAGTTTATCAATATCCAATCGTCTAGCATCCTTTCCTTGCTGCGCCAAGTATTCGGGCATTGGCAACACCCCGTGGTCAGAGCTTAGTGCAAGGAGGTAATTTCCATTTCCGATTCGACTATCCAGAAAATGAAGAAAGTCGCCTATCATCTCATCCAGTCTTAGATAATAATCCTGAACCTCGTGACTAAATGGACCATAGGCATGACCAATTCCGTCTGCCGACGATGCACTGATAAAAAGTATATCGGCCATTTCGTCTCTACCCAATCTTTCCCCGTCAATGAGCTCTTTTGCAAACGAGAATACCAGCTCATCTCCATGTGGAGTATATCTTAGTTCATAATAATAGTCCGGGTAATCAACCGGATATTTGTGAGGAAAGAAAGTGTTGACGCCGTCATTTTCCGGAGCGAATTTATCGGACCTTGAAAGATTGTAAGTATTCTCGGACTTGAGTTTTTCCCATCCAAGATCTTTCCATTTTTCGGCCTCGTCATTTGCATTGAAATCACGGAGCCATTTAGGGTATTTGTTTAAATAATATTCGGAAGTGATCATGTCTCCGCTTGCGTCATGAAACCAAAAGGCGGCATCCGGCCTTTGGCCTCCCATTAGAACAGCCGCACGGTCTTTGAGAGCAACAGAATAAACCTTGCTGCTTGGTGATTTTTCTTTTAACCAATCACCAAGGCCGCTAACCTTCAGATTGGCTGGCGAACTTCCGAGACCTTCTGCATCTAGCAGCTTGACCGTATCTTCGACCGCATAGACCGATCTATGGTCTTCCCGACTCCACCATGAGTTAGAGACGACTCCGTGCCTATTTGGGAAGGCTCCCGTCGAAATAGATGCATGCCCGGCAGCCGTCGCTGTAATGGCGTGATCTTGAAAGGCATTCTCGAATATCAGACCCTCATCCATAAGTCGACCTAGTCCGGCGCGATATTGCTGGTCAAATCGCGTTAGATAGTCTGCTCGCATTTGATCAACAACGAGAACGACCACTAATTTGGGAGGAGAATATTCCATTTGAATGCCAGATGAACAAGACAATAGCAGCACTAAAGTCAGTATGGAAATATGTCCAGAGCTAATCAATTTCAAGGATCTACTTGATGGGTTTTAGTACAGGGTCTTATAAATTCTTTTTGCACGAGATTCTCGTCCTCCAAAGTATTGTAGAAATTAGAAAATTGTCTATCCAGCTTCGATTTCAATTGTTCGTCGAGATACTTTGCCGATGAAATGAGTTGATGAATTTGGCCCTGTGCATCTTGAATTCGATCAATAATTGGGTCTAGCTCTTTTGGGCTTAAGCACAAATCGTGAAAAAGCTGATGCCGAAGGGTCTCTGGTCCCAGCTTAGGAGCTCGATCAATGTAATGAGGCGATATAATCTGGGCAAAATCGAAGTCGTAGGGAAGGGCAAACAAACCGTCGGGCGAATCAAGATCCAGTAGTTTCAGATTTTGCCTCGCCTCGATGGACCAGTCAATATTCCCGATTACGTACTGAAAAAGATATAACAATGCAAGGCCTTGCTGATCCATTTCCTGATTCGATAAGCCATCCTTTTTGAGTATTTTTCCACCCAGGCGGCCGGCCAATGCATCTTGGTCCTCGATTAGGAATGCTCTTCTTGTGAATGATCGCGAAGGTTCGACGCTATCTTGGTAGGTGACATGAAGAAGTCGAACCCTGAAGCTGTGAGCTGTTAGAAGATTATAGCTTCTGTAAAGCAGAAACTCCTGCAGGATATAATCTTCGTAGCGGTCATCTTTGCTACGGCAGTGAGTAACCACTTTGAGCTTATTTTCGCCATCAAATATGGTGCCTTCGAGCTTGGTTTTTGGAAAGTCGAATTCAAGCGGGGGGAAATCACAATTCTCCTTTCTTCGCCTATAATTTCCTCGTGACTGAAGCTTTAAATTAACGTGCACAGACTCTTGTGAGGCGATATTCCAATAGCCAATTTGAGCGCGATGATTTTCTTTTTTCTTCGCAGACTCATTGAGCAGGTGGTCCAAATCAAGTCGTAAAGTGAGCTTCAGTGATGAGTCGGCTTGGGAAAATAGACTGCTCGAAATGCTGCTGGGACGATCTTGAGACGCGAGCTCCGCAGAGACCAATGTGAAGCAAAAAACACAAAGAGCTAGTATGGTACATCTCGGTTTCATTCTTTCATGGCGGACTTGAGTTTACTCGTGAGAGTCTCATGCCCAGCCATTTCGGCCATATCAGCCGCACAAAATCCAAGTGCATTTCGCTTGTTACAATCTGCGCCAGCCGAGATTAGAAAGTCGACGACCTCATCAAAGCCCTTGAAGGCCGATTTCATTAGAGCGGTATCTCCATTGGGGTCCGAAGTCAGCTCGAGCAGGGCTCCTGCTTCAAGCAGTAATTTTGTACTCTCTAAATCGCCCTCGAAGCAAGCGTACATCAAAGCGGTCCATCCAAAATATTCATCGGTCAAGTTGGGGTCGGCGCCCGATTCTAGAAGTAGTCTGACAACGTCTGATTGCCCCTCACTCGCAGCATACATTAAAGGGCTTGCTCCATACATGTCTCTTGCATTGGGATCCAATCCTCGTGCAAGTAAGGATTCAAGGAAGTCTCCGTGGCCAAAGAATACCGCAGGGAAAATGAGGCTTTGATCTTGCTCATTTCGAATTAATGTCAAATTTTCGACATCAATATTCATGAGGTCTAGCTCGCCAGATTCGACCTGTTCAAATAGGCATTTTGTGTCGCAATCAGCTTGACTCCAAGCTGAGCTAGGGCAAAAAATCAGAAATAATACCAGTCCACAGAAGCCTTTCATGAGGCCCTCATTTCTCCAATCGCTCAATTCCAGGCTGTTCGTCAATCAGTATCATCCTAGCCCAAGATGAGTCATCATCGCCCGTTCCATAAATCATAAAGTGTCCTCCGTAAGGACCGCCATCGGGATCGCAATGGACTATTTCCATGCGATACTCGTCGCCGACCTTCGGTGGTGTCCAGGAAGAGTCGCTAATTGGAAATGTCGAGGCCATTTTGACTCGTGCCTCCATTACAAAATTTCCACTCGGACTTACTTTGACATCATAGTCGTAGTCCGGCAAGGGGTCTTCCAAATATTCCTCTGTATCACTTCCATGCCGCCACCATGCAGCTTTTTTCTTGCTTTCATCAGCCTCAAAGCAAAATGCGTTGTCGCCTCGCTCAAATTCCTCAGGTGCATCGTCGCCAGGGGCCTCAAGGAACCAGCAAATTGAGTCTTTGAAATACCAGGTCTTTGGAGCTTCGTCTGGATGTTCGGTGTCATTAAAGTTATCTTGGACTTCGGCTCCCATGTAGATGTACTCCGCATCCCAGGCGATGTAGTATCGAGCACTAAGATCATCCCCTGGATGAACATCGCCATCTTCTGATTGCAAGGTCAATCGATTTCTTCGATGGTCATCAAACCAAGGAGTATGCTGAAGTCTGTAGATGTCCCAAACTCCATCATGAAAAGCCAAGTCTTTCCACTCACTGAGATCGGCATCGATCACCGGTTCTTCAGCAAGGCGTGGAACATGAATGATCGCTTGTGACAGAAGTAGACTTGGGGCGAGAGCGAAAATAAAAATGAGAAGGTATTTCATTGACAGTAGGACGGTTATCGTTTTCGTTTTGAGATACAACTCCCCCACTCCTCACCCCTCACTCCTCACTTCTTATATTCCACCCCGGACGATAGTCACGCTTCAACAAAGCGTTCGCATCATCATTGTTCGTGATCATCAATTTCTCTGAATCGTATTTGAGTCGTTTAGAAAACTGGACAGATAGATTTCCTAGACAAGTGGCCTCGGCGAGTTGTTGGACAGCTAAGAAATCACCGCGTGAGGGTCTGTTTTCCTGCATGGCCATGACATATTCGTCATCCGCATCAACGATTCGATCTGCTTCCGCTTTTGGCAATGAGGGCAAATCCTTCAATCCATCTTTTGTCAGGAGCTTTGGATTGTTACCGAGGAAGTCGCAAACCAAAATACCATCATCTCCAATCCACATCATTCCTTCCCGACCGAACTCCTCATCGAGATCAATCATCAGTTCAGGAGTTTGGGGTCTAATTCCTCCATCGTACCAGTAGATATCGACGGCCTCCTTATCGCCATTCGCAGGATGATGAAAATGGATGGTTGATGCATCTGGAAAAGCCACCTGTGTCTTTACTTGTCGACACGCATTGTTGACGACGTGACATCGACTTGATGACGAGCCTTCTGCAAAGGAAGGTGGTCCAAGTTTCAATATCCGATAAGGAGTCCACAGACTATACTGACCCATGTCACCCAAGCAACCTGACCCGTAGTCTCTCCATCCTCTGAAGAGAGCATGTGTGTAATCGAGATGATATCCCCGATCCTTGCAGGGTCCTTGCCATAGATCCCAATTCAAACTTTTCGGAATGGGCATCTCTTCTTTCTCTCCAATCCAACCCTGCGGCCAAACTGGTCGATTTGACCAGTTGTGTACTTCTCGTACCGTTCCTATGACGCCGGCTCTGATGGTATTGGCCAGCTGATAGACGTACTCCTCATTATGCCATGCCAGAAGGTGTGTGGTCTTACCCGTTGCACGCTGAGTGTCGCAGGCAACACGAACTTCTTCCAGGACATTGGCTAGAGTTTTGTGTGATACGGCATGCTTCCCCTTGTTCATCGCCGCGACGCAGACATGAGCATGAAGATGCTCCGGGGTCATGCAAAATACGCCGTCAATATCCTGCTCCTGCTCGAGCAGCTCTCGATAGTCCTCGTAAACGCGAGTATTGGCATTACTCATGCCTTTGAATTTCGAATAGTATGTATCAACGATTTCCTTGCCACAATCTCTTCCGCCTCGGATACCATCATTCCCCTCACCCCATGTTGGCTCGTCCAGAAATTTTCTTATTCGATTTCGAATACCGAAAGAACTCCAATCTCTATAGTCGTAGCTGTCCTTATTTGGATCTGCTATACATGTAATCTGCAAGCGTTCATCGGGTAGCCACGTTCCAGACATCAAATTGATGCCCATGGTACCAGAGCCGATCAAGGCCATATTTAGTTTGTCACTAGGAGCTACTTTTCCCGGTCCACCAAGAACTCTACTTGGGACGATGGTGAAGGCTGCCGCTGCCGCGCTAGTGCCAATGAACTCTCTGCGATTTAAGGTCGATTTTGAAGACATGCTTGTTCGGGTTGATTAGTCACTAGTCAGTATACGAGAAGGTTGATGAGAAATCTAGACCGCTCCCAAACCTATTATCAATCACGAAGGCACAGTTCCGGAGATAGAATTGAATCTTGAAATGACTTCTGGACGTCATTTCTCGAGTATGCGCTCAAAAGAGATCTCGCAAGTAAAGCATTTAATGAGTCGATCCTCTATTTTGAAACGTCTAAAAAGCTAAACGATTATCAAATATGGCCAATATTATTCAGGAGGAAGTATACGACGTTTGCATCGTGGGATCTGGGGCCGGAGGAGGAATGGCTGCCAAAGTGCTGTGTGACTCTGGTGCGAAAGTTGTGATGTTGGAAGCAGGAGAAGAATTCTACGGAGACCAGCAAGGCAACAATCACAAAGGATTCTGGGAATCAGACTATCGCGGAGCGGGAACGGATGATCGCCCATTCGGAGAGTGGGATGCCTGTATCGGAGGTTGGAATATTGAAGGCGAACCTTACAATGTTGAAGACGGAACCAAATTTGACTGGTTCAGAGCTCGAAACCTTGGAGGACGAACTCATCACTGGGGAAGAATCTCTCTTCGTTTTGGTCCAGATGATTTCAAGAGAAAAAGCATCGATGGCCTTGGCGACGATTGGCCGATCGGCTACGAAGACATCGCACCTTACTACGACAAAGTTGACGATTACGTTGGCGTCTGGGGAATGGATGATCCTTCACTACCAAACGAGCCGGCTGGAAAGGGCTCGCAAAAGCCTCCTCTACCTCGTGGATACGAGTTGCTCATTAACAAGGGTGCGAAAGAGATGGGCATCCCTAATATCCCATCCAGACTCTCCATTCTGACTGAGCCAAAAAATGGCCGAGCCAAATGTCACTACTGCAGTCAATGTGCAAGAGGATGCACGACCAACTCCTACTTCTCCTCACCCTCCGTATTGCTTCGCCCTGCATTAGCTACTGGGAATCTCACACTGATAACCGGTGCCTTTGTACGTGAGGTCATGACCGACAATGAGGGTCTTGCAACTGGCGTTTCCTATATCAATACCGCCGATGCACGCGAGTATCAAGTAAAAGCAAAGGCTGTTGTTCTCGCCGCAAGTTCTTGCTCCTCGGCTCGAATAATGCTGAACTCAGTTTCCTCTCAGCATCCAAATGGACTAAGTAATTCTTCCGATATCGCTGGACGTTACCTGACGGATTCAGTTGGAACGGGGACTTGGGGATTCTTCCCAAAAATGAAAAATGCACTGCCCCATAACAACGATGGCGTAATGGGTGCCCACATGTATATTCCTGGATTTCTCGATCCGCGCAAGGATGACATCGATTTTGCAAGACCTTACCACATCGAATACACTGGCTCGCGTCACATGATCGGGCAAGGTTTCTTGTGGGATATGCAGAATTACAATCATCGCTATTTCCCAGAGGAGAACCGGCCCAAAGGTGGAGGCGGTTATGGCGCCGGCTTGAAGAAAGACGTCCGATCGATCTATGGCACTTATATCAATTTTGCCGGTCGCGGCGAGATGATAGCGCGAAAAAGAAACCGGTGCTTTATCGACAAAGGGACGGTCGACAAATGGGGAATCCCAGTCTTGAAGTTTGACGTCACCTTCAACGACCAAGAATTCAATCAAGCTAAGCACATGCAAGAGACGATCCATACCCTGATCGATAAGATGGGCGGATGGACGGCCTATGGCATGCCAGGAAAGGAGGCTAATTGGGGAATCGATACACCAGGCAAGATCATACATGAAGTCGGCACGACACGTATGGGAAAAGATCCAAAAAATTCAGTTCTGAACGAATGGTGCCAGGCGCACGATGCCAAAAATGTCTTTGTTGCAGACGGTGGTCCTTTTGTATCTCAGGCACACAAGAATCCGACCTGGACTATCCTAGCTCTGGCATGGAGAACGGCCGATTACATTATTGATCAGAAGAAGAAAGGAAACATTTAAACCGTTTTGCGTCATCCGTGATGCGTTTTGAGTAGGAAATTGGAGCGTCGGCGGTGGTCGACAAAATTATTGAAAACATGAATAGAAGAGACACCTTAAAAGCCCTCGCACTGGCACCGATTGCTGGATCAGCCATCATGTGTAAGGACGTCGCTATTTCTCCCGAGAACGCCACCATGGCGCACGATGAGATCGCGAAAACCATAGCGACTGTTGGATCCTACAACACAAAGTTTTTGACCTCACACGAATTTGAATCCGTCTCAGCCCTCGTAGATGTGATCATTCCAAAGGACGAGGTTAGTGGCAGCGCGAGCGACGCAAAAGTACCTGAATGGATCGACTGGAACGGTTGGCTTCATGAGACTGCCAAGACTCCTCTTAGAGGAGGAATCGCATGGATGGATCGGCAATGCAGAAGACGCTATGACGCAGATTTCAAAGACTGTACGCCAGAGCAGCAAACAGCTTTCGTGGAAGACTTAGCCTTCCCAGATCATATCGCGGAAGACCTTGGTAATTTCGGAAAGGACTATTTCAACATGATGCGCAACTATTCCATCTCCGGTTTTTATTCGAGTAAGATGGGCCATGACGATGTCAAGTTCATGGGCAATGGCTACCTAGATAAATTCGAAGTACCGAAGGAATGGTTGGATCATCTTGGGGTCTCATATGATGACCTTGGGATTGACTTGGATAAGTTCGCATAGTGTCCCGTCCTAAAATAGTTGACAGGTTGTTGGTTTAGTTTAGATGTACTTGTGCTGGCGTTTTCAGCCCCAGTGAATAGTGTTTTCTTTTCGTGTTGTAAAGCCAAATGGACTCTCTCAAGGCTCTCGTTGCCTCTTGAACTGATTCAAAGGGTAGGTCCATGTAGAACTCGTTTTTAAGTATGCCATTGACCCGCTCGGCCACGGCGTTCTCGTAGCAGTGGTTCTCTTCGGTCATGCTGATCTTCATCTCGTTTTTCTTCAGCAATCTTGTGTAGGCTTCGCAGCAATATTGTATACCTCGATCGCTGTGGTGTACGCATCCCTTGATTCTCTTCATCTGATCCATAGCCATCTTTAGGGCGCTAATAGGTCCTTTCGCAGCCAAGGAAGGAGCCACATGGTAACCGACTATAGCGCGACTGTAGAGGTCTGTTATTAGAGAAGCGTAGCAGTGGTCGCCTGACTTCAGTCGCAAATAGGTAATGTCAGATACCAGCACCTCGTCTCGCCTCTCAGGTGATTTTCCTTTAATCAGATTCTTGTGCTTTCTATAGTGGTGATAAGAGTTCGTCGTCCGCACTCCACGTCTTCTGGGCTCAATCAAACGGCCTGTGCGTCCAAGCAATTCGTATAAGGCATCTCTACCAACAGGAATGAGATGCTTAATCTCGTCGTAGACCTTGCGAACTCCTGACCGAGCAAGCAGAGAACGATAGTGGTCTACAAGAGCCAATATGCGTCCTTCATCTTGCTCCTTAGCTTTCTTACGACGTAGATGATCGTAATACCCCTGGCGACTGACTCCGGCATACGCGCTCATTGCACGAATGCTACTTGTTGAACAAGCTAAAGTCATGACTTCGAACCACTCTTTTTTTTGACATCTTTCTGAGGCTTCAGACCATGATACTGCATCCTAGCCCTCAGCATTACCACCTCAAGGTGAGAATTAGCAAGAGCTGATTCCAGTTCTTTAATACGCTTCTCCTGCTCCCTGATTTTATCCTTTTCGTCCTTCATCTCAACTCTAAGTCTTACGTGAGTGGAATCATACTTGCCGAAGCGCTCGATCCAACGCCGAACAGTTGTCAAACTCATTCCATAAGAACGGGTGACGTCATTCAGAGACTTGAAGGTACCATTTTCAATCTCAGAGACCACCTTCCGTTTGAAGGCAATCGAATATCTAATCGTACTCGGGTGAGGTTTATCTAATATGCTCATAGCTCGATATATTGTGTCAAGCTATTTCAGGATCGGATATAGCGAGTTGCGAGTTGCGAGTTGCGAGTTGCGGAAGATGTTGTCTATGTCAGTTCTTGTCAAAAACCCTTAGCGCATCTCATGAAATTGACGAAAACAACTCTCGCAGTCATTCTTCTGGTTCTCTCGGCGACGGAGGTCGCTCAGGCGCAGGAAGGTTTTGCAGTTCACCCTTACATCCAAAGGTCTAGACAGGATCGCTATGTTGTCAAATGGTACACGCGCGTCGACGAACCGGGAGAATTCCAATATTCGACTCCCTATTTCGACTTTATAATCGCGTCAATACCGGAGGAGAAACCACAACTAAGATATTCAGATTGGGAAATATTGCAGTTTGGCGATGAGCTTGACACAAGGCCTTTTTATGAACACCGGATTGAGCTTGAACGCTCTGGTGGGGTCACTCCGTATACCGTAAATCAATCAGGTTCATCATACACAGACACGATTAGGCTACTTCATGAAACTCCGATTACGCGATTTATCGTTTTTGGAGATTCGGAAGTCGAGCCCGAGTCATCCGGCAAATACGCTGATTGGCCGGACCCATCTGGAAGGCTAGCTAATAGAAAGTACCTAGTCGATCAGACTGAAGGTTTTACTGGCAATCTAGATATCATCAGAAAACGGAAGCCCCATTTTCTCATTATCGCAGGTGACCTAGTAGCGTCAGGAGGAGAGCAGCGGGATTGGGACGAGTTTTGGAGACACATGACGCATTCTAATCCTGATTCTTCTATTGGCGGTTCAACCGTAATTTTGGCGTCACCGGGAGATCACGAATACTACCATGGTCCTTTCACGGGCGGCTTCGATCAGCCCTTCTCCGAGCAAGCCATCCAAAAATTCCAAACCTATTTTGAGTTTCCCGACAATGGATCTAGAGACGAGAGACTTTCCGATCGCTACTTTTCTCTGTTTGGTGACGGTTGGGATATCGTATCTCTTGATGTTACGAATGGCTTTCGGAACGGAACAGCCAGCGACACGAATTTCTTCCTTCGAGGTCTTGGAGAAAGTCAAAGTCAAGGGGGCGCTTCTCCAGGATTTCAGCCAAGAACGATTCAAAGGGAATGGCTGAAAGATCAATTGAGGCCGGGCAGTAGACTTAAGTTGGTAATACTTCATCACGTTCCATATTCATCAGGTCCGCACGGGAGGCCTGCCGGAACGGGTCCGTTTTTTGATCAGCAATCGGGTGTCCCAGTGCGAGAACTGATGGAAGAATTTGTCAAGGTTCGGACGACGGCGATACTCGCCGGACATGACGAAATGTACGAGAGATCACTGGTTGATATCTCAACTCCCTATCCAGGCGCCCAAATCCAGGTTTATGATCTTGGAATTGGAGGTGATGATTTGGGAGATCCGGTTCAAGAATTGGCCAACCCCCATCAGAAATTTATTGCTCATCGTGATTCTCCCGAGGTCTATTCTGGTCAAGAACTTATTGACGGAGGAAAGCACTACGGTCATTTGGAAATCGACTATATCAGGGGTCTCTACGGAACACATGCCGTATTCCGTCCCATTTATGCCTTTCCAGTCGTGTCCAATGACACAGATACCAGATTCGAACGAAGGGTCTATCCTGATACTTTAGATCTTTTTATCTCAAGTGGCGCAAGCTCCGAAAAAGACCTACCGGCTTTTGCGATCGAATCTGCAATCTTTCCTAACCCAAGCCAGGACCACTTTACCCTGTCTCTCAAAAGTCCAAGTTTTCAAAAAATTGATGTAAAGTTCCTAGATATTCTTGGACGCATCATCACTAGCGATCAAATGGATTTGCTTCCAAACCAAGAAATCCACAAACGATTTGATGTCAAACAAATGGGTCTTGCGCGGGGTAATTACTTTGTTCAGATAATCGGATCTAACAAAAGCGAATATTTGAAGTTTGTAGCTAGGTAGCGTGCATTCTCTGCTGATTGGTTCTGTCGAGTAATTAAATCTCACCACATGAAATTGACGAAGACTCTCTTTCCTTTTGTCGCAACGATCGTTTTGGCGTCTTCTTTTGCTCAAGCCCAGGACGACTTTGCCGTTCATCCTTACATCCAAAAACCTGACGGATATGTAGTCAAGTGGTATACGAAGACTTCAGTGGCTGGCGAACTACGGCTTTTCCTTGCAAATTCAGATAGTCTAGTTTACAACTCTACTCCTGAAGAAAAACCTGAGCTTCAATATTCGGAATGGGAAATAGACCAGTTTGGCAGCAATGTAGATACTAGACCATTCTTCGAACATCGTGTAGAACTTGACGACTTCGAAGAAGAAATCCGTTATCAGGTCCTGCAGGGATCCAGCAGATATACTGATCGAATCAGACCCATCCTAGGCGTTCCTGACAAGACTAGAATTATTTTCTATGGAGACTCGGAGACCGAACCAGAATCCACTGATAATTTTGCAGATTGGCCCGACCCTGCTGGTACAGTCCCCGATCGAAAATACCTAGTCGACCAGACAGATGGCTATGCTGCAAATCTAGCAATAATGCGAAGTAGGCATCCAGATCTTGTTGTTATCGCTGGAGACCTCGTTGAATCTGGTGGGGAGCAGCGAGATTGGGATGAATTCTGGCGCCATAACACCAATGCCGACTCGTCACTCTCACTAGGGGGTTCCTCCGTCATCCTAGCGGCACCTGGAAATCATGAATATTATTCAGGTCCGTCTTCAGGGGGATATGACCAGCCGTATTCTGAGATGGCTATGGACAAATTTCGAACCTATTTTGAGTTTCCCGACAACAATTCTTCTGATCCAAAGCATCGAGATAGGTACTATTCTTTTTCTACGGGCGCATGGAGAATAATAGTGCTCGATGTCACAAATGGACTTGATCACCTCTCTTCCTCAGACACGAATTTTTTCCTGCAGGGGATTGGTGACTCTGACGGAGGATTGTCTCCGTCATTCAATGCCGGATCTGAGCAGTACGATTGGCTGGTTCAAGAACTCGATCATGAATCTCCTGCAGTTACGATAGTGGCCCTTCATCACGTTCCCTACTCATCTGGACCACATGGGTGGCCTGCTGGTGTCGGAGAAGGATTTGATCCACAATCTGGTGTTCCAGTTCGAGAGCTAATGGACTTATTCCTTCAAAATGGAGTAAGAATGGTTATTGGTGGCCATGATGAGATGTATGAGCGATCAATAATCTCATATACGCAGGACGATCCGGAAATTGGACTACAAATTTATGACGTAGGTATTGGAGGTGATGGTTTGAGAGCTCCACAAGAGGCCTTAATCAACGACAAGCAGAGATTTATCGCTCATACTAATTCTCCCGAGATTTATGAATCTTCTGATCTCAAGGATGGAGGCAAGCACTATGGTCATCTTGAAGTCGACTTAGTCGTCCCCATAAATGGAATTTACGGATGGTATTACGACGTCTCTCCAGTCTATGTCTTTCCACAAATGGAAAACGGTGTTCTACAAAAATACGACCGTCGAGTATATCCGGATAGCCTTCACGTTTTTTGGGTAGATACCGAAGATCAGCCAGATTTGAGTTCAGAGCTATCAATATTCCCCAATCCATCTGGTGGTTCATTCAATCTAGAATTTGTCACTACAATTTCTGATAGAATAGATATTCAACTATTCGACCAACTTGGACGCCAGGTATTCTCAGATCAATCTCATTTTGCAAATTTTGGAAAATCCAAGATTACCCTCAATCTGCAAGACAAGAATCTCCCACCTGGGTCATATTTTCTCAGGGCAAGGACTGGAGATGGCATCTACAATAATAAAATCTCGATTCAGTAGGCTTTCATGTGCAACAGAACTAATTGACCCATGGCCGACTTCCGAAAATCTGTAACCTCCTCCTTCCAGTTTGGCAAGTTCAAACTAAAAAGTCTTCCTCTTGCCTTCGTCGCAGGGCTTAAAGTTGCAGAGATTACGGATGAGAAAGCAGTCGTCACGATCAAGCACAACTACCGGACGAAGAATCCATTTCGATCGATGTACTTCGGCGCGCAAGCCATGGCTGCCGAATTAGCAACGGGAATCCTCGTTCTAGAACAAGTCGACAAGGCCAGACCTGTCCGTGTCTCGATGCTGGTCGGAAAAATGACGGCCGAGTTTACCAAAAAGGCAGTCGGGATTATTTCCTTTACATGTGAGGATGCACCAAAATTGGCAAAAATTTTTGAAAAAGTTATAGCTTCTCCCGAAGGCCAAATACTGTCCCTTGAGGCCATCGGAAGAAATGAAAAAGGTGAGATGGTTTCCAAGTTCACCTTCGAATGGTCGCTGCGTCGAAAAAGCAGTCCAAAACCAATCGAGAAAACATAAGTCATGACTTACAGCCCCTTCCTAGAACCATTTCTCATTGCTGCCACCCTTACTAGCGGAATGATGGCAGGACTATTCTTCATCTTCTCGGTGAGCGTGATGAGAACTTTGCGCACTCGAAAGGCTGCAATCGGAATAGAAGTAATGCAGTCGATTAATCAAACTATTGTCAATCCGCTCTTTGTAGCCTTGTACCTCTTGAGCCCGGTCCTTTGCGCTGTCCTCGTCTTCTTATCCTACTCCAAAGCTGAGATACTTGTGAACCAACTTTGTCTCATCGGTGGGCTAATCTATTTGATCGGCAGTTTTGGACTTACTCAGTTTCTCCACATTCCGATGAATAACAAACTCGACAAAGTGACTCCGAATTCTGACGAAGGGAAGGCCTATTGGAAGGCATATATGGACCGTTGGATTCCTTGGAATCATGTCCGTGGTTTGGCATCTTTTGTTGCAGCTCTTCTCTTCGCTTTCGCACTAGGCAGTTTGTGACCGACGCCAATTCAGAATAAATTTACCGTGGTGCACTCGGAGATCAACTGATTGATGGGTTTTTGTCGCTATTAGATATGAAGCCGATAGTTGCTGCAATTAGACCTGTCTCTCGATTGCTCCGGAGAAATTTGTTCTCAGACATTCATCGAACAATTTCATCTCTTTATCGACTTTAAAAGCTAACAAAGTAGAAAGCCCTTCCGACGATTTCGATTGACAACTAGGGTTTTCTGCCTTAATTTCGCAGTCCAACTTTTGGTCAAATAGGCCAAAGGTTCATCCAGAAGAGTGGAGGGACAGGCCCTTCGAAGCTCTGGCAACCTAACCAAGGGGGAAACCCTAAGGTGAAAGGTGCCAATTCCTGCTTCAACTGAAGTTGAAGAAAGATGAGTCGGATGAGTTGCTACGGCACCTCTTCCTCTCATGTGGGAAGGGGATTTTTTATACCCTTTCTGCATTGTAGCTTCAGTCTCACTGGATGGTTTTATTTTAAATAATGCGCTTAAGGCGCACAAACCATCTAAGTAATGAGTGATCAAAAATTCGAAACCCTGCAACTGCACGCAGGCCAAGAACCAGCCCCTGGGACTAATGCACGAGCCGTCCCAATCTACGCCACAAC
Source organism: Rhodothermales bacterium (assembly GCA_965250215.1). Lineage (GTDB taxonomy): Bacteria > Bacteroidota > Rhodothermia > Rhodothermales > DATKEJ01 > CBDFNN01. The sequence goes on from CBDFNN010000004.1 coordinate 4,061,569, forward strand.
CTCTTTCACCTTCGACAGTGCCGAGCACGGTGGAAATCTATTTGCTCTAAAGGAGTTTGGAAACATCTACACACGGATCATGAATCCGACCACTGATGTTTTTGAAAAACGAGTCGCTGCCTTGGAAGGAGGCGTTGCTGCATTGGCAACGGCATCAGGTCAGTCTGCTCAGTTTCTCGCTATCACGAATCTCGCTGGAGCTGGAGACAACATCGTCTCGGCAAGCCAACTCTATGGAGGCACTTATAATCAATTTAAAGTTGCCCTTCCAAGACTAGGGATTAACGTAAAATTTGCTGACGGTTCTCCAGAATCGATCGAAGCCCTTGTAGACGAGAACACCAAGGCCGTCTATGTTGAGACGATTGGAAATCCAGGATATAATGTGCCAGATCTGGAATTAATAGCCGAGAACGCTCACAAACAGGGAGTACCTCTCATTGTAGACAACACCTTTGGCGCCGCCGGTTACCTTTGCCGCCCTATCGAGCACGGTGCCGACATCGTCGTAGAGTCTGCTACAAAATGGATTGGAGGACATGGGACTACCATCGGTGGCGTCATTGTTGACGCTGGTACCTTCCCTTGGAATAACGGTCGATTCCCGCAGTTCACGGAGCCATCACCAGGATACCATGGATTGAACTTTTGGGAAGTATTTGGGCCAGACGGAGTTGTCGGTGCCAACGTTGCTTTCATTATCCGTGCTAGAGTTGAAGGTCTTCGAGATTTCGGTCCGGCTCAAAACCCATTTGGTTCATTCCTTCTATTGCAAGGCTTAGAGACACTTTCCCTTCGTGTACAACGTCATGTCGACAATGCTCTCGACCTGGCCCATTGGTTGGATTCCAGAGACGACGTGGACTGGGTAAGTTATCCAGGTTTGGAGAGTCATCCTTCCCACGAACTGGCCTCGAAGTATTTGAATAATGGATTTGGTGGTGTGTTGTCTTTCGGATTAAAAGGAGGAGGAGAGGCCGGCAAAACATTCATCAATAATGTTGAGCTTGCAAGTCATTTGGCCAATGTCGGTGATGCAAAAACCTTGGTGATTCATCCTTCATCGACTACGCATCAGCAACTGAACGAGCAAGAACAGCTTGACAGTGGCGTCACTCCAGACATGGTGCGAGTCTCTGTTGGAATCGAGCATATCGACGATATCAAGGCTGACTTCGTACAGGCATTTGGAAAGGTCGCTGAAGCATCTAATTAATTGATAATTCGATGCCCGGGCTGCTTGAAGCCAGCTCGGGCTGTCGAAATATTGGCATGTTGAAATCGATATCATCTTTGACCCTTGAAAGCGGCATCGTTCTGGACGATGTGTCTGTCGCCTATGAAACTTGGGGACGGCTCAATGAGGCGCGTAATAACGCCATCTTGGTTAGTCACGGATTGACTGGAAATGAAGATGCCTTCGATTGGTGGAAAGGACTTTTTGGTCCTGGCAAGACCTTTGATGTAAATGAGCACTTTGTCATCTGCACAAACAATCTCGGTTCTTGCTATGGCACGACAGGTCCACGATCAAATAATCCTTCGACAGGCGAGCGCTATGAATCAGACTTTCCTCGCTTCACTATACGAGACGAGGTAGGAGTCCAAAAAGCCTTGCTTGAGCAGCTTGGTATAGAGAGACTTGAGTCGGTGATCGGACCATCTATGGGAGGAATGAAATCCCTCGAATGGTGTTTTGAAGATTTTCCGGTAGATTCTGCTGTTTTGATCGGATGTGGAGCGAGTCATTCGGCTTGGGCAATCGGGCTCAGTCATACTCAGCGACAAGCGATCTATCGTGATCCAGCATGGAATAATGGCAAATACGGCGATGAGCAGCCTGCCGATGGGCTTTCCATCGCAAGGCAAATTGCCATGCTGGCCTATAGATCGAATCCTTCTTTTATAGAGCGCTTTGAGCGCAGTGAAGGAAGGGCTTCGGATGATTATTCAGTCGAAAGCTATCTGAATTACCAGGGAGACAAATTAGTCGATCGCTTTGATGCGAACTCTTATGTCAGATTGACCCAGATGATGGACAGTCATGATGTAGGGCGCGGACGCGGTGGAATCGATGCGGCACTGGCCTCACTGAATATCCCTGTTTTGGTCCTTGGGATTTCAAGCGATGTACTATATCCCGTCCATGAGCAAGAAGAGCTTGCGTCTAAAATTCCGAATGCGAGCTTGCGAGTCGTGAATGCCTCACAAGGCCACGATGCCTTTTTGATTGAGCTGGACGCTATTAACAAATTTGTCACGGAATGGAGAGGGGAAGGGAAGTCTTCAGACTTCAGTTGTCAGTCTTCAGGCCGTACTGGCTAGGGAGTGGAACGATAACGGCATTCTAATGTCACTGCAAGCTTATTTATTAAGAGAGAATAGAAAATGATAAAATCAAAACCAGTCGTATTGAAGTTCGGAGGAAGCTCCGTTCGTTCCATTAGTGGATTCGAGAATACGATTAAAATTATCACACAGCTTCGAGAGCACAACGAACTGATCGTAGTTGTGTCGGCATTCCGGGGTGTGACGGATCTTCTTATTCGTTTTACGAAAAACGAGTTTGATGCAAGCGAGGCCGAGACGCTTCTTCGAAAGGAATACTTTCACGTAGGACGATCTGTACTCCATCCCGAATGGTTTTTTCAATTCACCGCCGATTTCGAGAAGCTGATCTATCCTCTGGCAGAATTTGGAAGAACCCTAGATTGGTCCGATGAAGATAAGGCAGAAGTAATAGCAATTGGTGAACTCGCGTCAGTCTTACTTCTTGATCATGCCCTGAAAGAGCGACGTGTTTCTTGCATTCGCGTCGATCCGAGACTGCTCATACGGGCCGTTAAATCCGGTCTCGTGAGCGACGTAGATTATGACGAAACGAGACGTCTTTGCCAGTCTTGGTATGCTGACGTACAAGAAAGGACTGTGAGAATAAGTGCGGGCTATTTTGCCAGCAACCCCGAGGGACGAACCAGTCTCCTTGGTCGAGGTGGTAGTGATCTTTCAGCTTCCGTGATCGCGCGATCCCTGGACTCCCCTGCTCTCTTGCGATGGACAGACGTTGATGGTGTTTACACATCGGACCCACGCAACGATGACGACGCTCGAGTTATTCCGAGCCTGACTTTCAAGGACGCTCTAAAGAAGACTCAAGAAGGACACAGCGGTCTACAAAGACGATCACTTGATCCTTTGATCGGGCAGAATATTCCTGTTCACATTGGGTCTACCTTTGAACCAGAATTGGCTGGGACTTGGGTTGATGGTGACCACGAAAGTGAAGCAAAGAAGCCTCGGTCACGCTACCCATTCCTTCAAGTATCTGCAGGCATTTAGATGGCGAAAACACGTGTAGGAATTCTCGGCGCTACAGGCGCTGTAGGCCAAATGTTTATTCGCTTGCTCGAAGGGCATCCATGGTTTGAGGTGACGGCACTTGCCGCCTCGGAAAGGTCGGCTGGTAAAAGCTACCTTGAAGCAGTCAATTGGACCCAAGATTGCCCAATTCCTGATTATGCTCAGGACATCAAAGTTCAGACAATCGACCCTGTTCTGGACTGCGATCTCGTTTTCTCTGCTTTGAGTGCCAACATTGCCGGCGATGCCGAAGCCGCTTTCGCAAATGCGGGCTATCCTGTAATATCCAATGCTCGGAATTATCGCATGGACGGGAATGTACCCCTGCTGATTCCGGAGATCAATCCCGATCATTTGGATTTGATAGATAATCAGAACTGGGAGAAGGGTGGATACATTGTTACCAATCCTAACTGCGCGACCATGGGTCTTGCAATAGCGCTAAAGCCTTTGCATGATGCTTTCGAGTTAGAGAGCGTCATTGTCACAACCATGCAGGCTGTATCGGGAGCGGGCTATCCGGGCGTAGCATCTCTCGATATTCTCGGAAATGTCATTCCGTACATCGGTGGCGAAGAAGAAAAATTGGCCAGCGAAACTCAGAAGATATTGGGCACTTTGTTTGGCAGTGGAATCTTGCCAGCAGAATTCAAAGTCAGCGCCCAATGCAACCGGGTTCCTGTCATCAACGGGCATATGGAATGTGTATCGATCAAGTTCAAGAAGCCCGTTGATGTTCAAGGGGCCAAGGACTGTCTTGCCGACTTCGTGGACCCGGTCGCCGAGTTAGGTCTTCCATCTTCTCCCAAAAACCCCGTTCAGGTTCTGGATAACCCAAACTACCCACAGCCGCGTGTCCATGCCGGGCTGGGAAATGGAATGACGGTTTCAGTTGGCCGAATACGCGAGGACGAAGTGCTGGATATTAAGATGATCGTGCTGTCGCACAATACAATTCGTGGTGCCGCGGGCGCTGCCGTGTTGAATGCGGAACTGCTGGTTTCGAAGGGGAGAGTCGGTGAGGAGTGAATTTTCAATACCCCTTGAAAAAACGCAAGACGATTAACGAGAAACGCACCGTCTTGTTGAGGCATCTGATTGGCTAATTCGCTGACCATTCACGTCGCGTCAACCAGAGTCACTTCACCTTTGTTTTGTCAGTCTCGAATTCTTCGTTTACGATTCAGGCAAGAAGCTTCCAACCACTGAATCCTATCACCGTGTAAATTAAATTGCTAAGCATATGGATTGCTATTGCCATCTTCAAAGATCCCGTGTAAAGGAATATCCATCCCCAAGCAAGGCTGTAGACAAAATACATGGGCCATAATATCATCGGGCTATGGCCAACCATAAACAGGAGTGAGGTTATTGTTATTGCTACCCATCCTGGCATCCGTCCCGCTAGTGCGGATTGCAAATATCCTCTGAACACAACTTCTTCCATAGCTGGCCCCACTATCAGGGCCAAAACTAAGAAGCCTATCATTCCAATCACAGAACCAGATTCTTGGATGTGGGCAAACATTTGTGAGCCGCCTCCAATGACGCCCTCTTGATCCACTAGGGGTAAGAGTACTGATCTGTAAATCCATGCCAGAAAATGCGTTGCGCTGAGGACAAGCAATATTAGCAATGAAGCCCGACTGGTTTTGATAAAGCTCTGCTGAAGTCCAATTTGAGGTAAAAACGACGAACCCATGCGGCGTATGTCAGTCCAGGACCAGAGCAATACCAAAGCACCACCAATTAACACTGATATCATTCCGAGCATTTGAATGTCAAATGAGTCCGTGACATTGCTCCTGGCTCGAATTAGTTTGACACCAAATGATAATCCCAAGCCGATCAGAGCTGGGCATACATACATGATCAATAGTGCCCAAAAACCGCGTTTTACAGTCAGCTGGTATGGTCGAATTAACTCGTCTCCTGAAACATCAATAGTCGATATTTTCTCCAGTGCTGAGGATTCGGAGGACGAAGGGCTTGGATCAGTCAATGGTCTCAAGCTTGACCTTGAAATGTGGAAATCTTCCTGCGATTGTGTGCATAGTTGATCATTTGTTGCCCTGATCAGTCCTGAGTCATTGCGAGCAGGATCGATTTAATACTAAGAACTCTTGCGAATTGCTTTCATGGCCATAATGACTTCCCTTAGTCAAGAAAGCTAACTGGTAATTGGTACGAAGAAATAGCTCGTAAGATACCGCCTATGGAGCATTTAGATTTAGGAAGCCACCATCAATCGGCATGCTGGAGCCCGTAATAAAAGCCGACTCATCCGATGCCAAATACAAAACCATATTGGCAATCTCCTCAGGAGTACCCATTCTACCGATAGGCTGGGTTGCTGAGAGCGCATCAAACATCTTCGATTCCTCTCCAGGATAATTCTTGGCCAAGTAGTCATCCACAAATGGGGTATGCACTCGTGCGGGCGCAACGCAGTTACATCGAACACCTTCCTTGACATAGTCCCGCGCGACTGAAAAGGTCATCTGTAGAACGGCTCCTTTGCTCATCCCATAGGCAAACCTATCTGGAATAGCCATGTGTGACGCCACCGATGCCATGTTGATAATACTTCCTCCTCCATCGGCTTTCATGTGCGGTATCACCGCTTTGCATCCATTATAGACGCCCTTCACATTGACCCGAAAGACTCGGTCCATCTCCTCCTCAGATGTATTCTCAATATTGCCCACCGAGGAAATACCGGCGTTATTAACCATGATGTCAATTCGCTTCTTGCCAGCGTGAATCTTGTCAATACAAGCAATGCTTTCTTCCTGACTTCCAATGTCGCACTTGTGAAACTCAGCCTTGCCTCCTGTCTCGAGAATCTCTTGAAGAACAGTTAATCCGCTTTCGCGGCTTAGATCAAGTATTGCGACATCAGCTCCCTGTTTGGCAAATACTTGGCATATAGCTCGGCCAATGCCTGAGCCACCCCCAGTTACAATTGCCGTCTTTCCTTTTAATGAAAACATGAATCAGTTTTGAGTATTGTGTATTGAGTCTGATTACTGCCAAACAATCCCTTTTATCTTTGATCTAATGAGAGTTCGCGGAGTGCTCTTCGAAGCACTTATTTTTGTCAGTCTAACGACAATGACATTAGAGGTCGTTGAAATCCTGACAAAATTGGCTGAGAAGGGTATTGTGCGAACTCTCATTGGATCAAAGAGAAACGCCTCTCTTCCAAGGAATAAAATCGTCTTGTCCAAGAATTTCTGCCTTTGTCTTGACTCGACCCGATGCCACTTCAATCGCAAGATCCATTAACTCCTCACCCGCTTCCTCGATGCTCTTCTCTCCGCTGATAATCCCTCCTGCATCATAATCAATAATATCTGAAAGTCGATTTGCCAATTCCGAATTGCTAGACACTTTGATGGTAGGCGCAACTGGATTTCCGGTCGGTGTACCGAGACCCGTTGTAAAAAATATGATATTCGATCCAGAGCCGGCAAGACCGGTAGTCGACTCCACGTCGTTTCCTGGAGTGCAGAGAAGGTTAAGTCCTGATTTTGTAACATATTCAGGATAATCCAAAACATCCACGACCGGAGATGTCCCTCCTTTCTTCGCCGCTCCAGCGGACTTGATAGCATCGGTAATTAGTCCGTCCTTGATGTTGCCCGGCGATGGGTTCATGTCAAAACCCGAGCCTACTGCAATGGCGCTCGCGGAATAGGCACGCATGATTGCAGAAAACTTGTCGGCAACTGCATCCGAAACACATCGGTTAATTAGCTCTTGCTCAACTCCACAAAGTTCGGGAAATTCAGAGAGCAGTACCTTTCCATCTAGCGAAACCAATAAGTCGGCTGCAGCTCCGAGAGCCGGATTGGCCGAGATCCCCGAGAACCCATCCGAACCTCCACACTCCATCCCAAAGACAAGATTTGACAGCGTACTTGGCTTACGTTCCAGTTCGTTTGCATGCTCAAGATGAGAAAAGGTCTGCCCAATCGCAGAACGCATCATGTCCCATTCAGACTGACTTTTTTGTTGCTCGAAAAGAAGTAAAGGCTTGTCGAAGTTCGGATTTCGATTTGTAAGTTCTGACTCTAATAATTCGATTTGAGCATTCTGACATCCGAGGCTCAAGACCGTCGCACCAGCCACATTCGGATGATTGATATAGCCTGAGATAAGGCCGCACAAGGTCTGGGCATCTTGACGAGTCCCGCCACATCCACCATCGTGAGTCAGAAACTTGACCCCATCGACGCGGGGAAAAAGCTGGCTGTTGGCTTCTGGTCTTTGGTCATTGGTCATTGGTTCTTGGTGACCACTTGAATATCGCGACACAAGATCGGCGACTAGAGCCTCGTAAGGACTGCTTTTACCATAGCCTAGTTGGCGTTCAAAGGCTTCCTTAAGAACTAAGACATTCCTGTTCTCACAGAAAACCAACGGTACAACCAGCCAGTGATTTCGTGTACCGACCTGCCCATCCGATCTGTGATAACCTTCGAAGCTAGTAGATTTGTAGTCGGATACATCTGAGCCCTGCCAGTCTCCTTTCGGACTTCTCGATCCAAATTCTTCAGCGTCATGCTTAATGTTGCGCCTCGAAACAGGGGTCCCTTTTCTAAGCGCCTCGCGAGTCCGGCCAACCAGTACGCCATACATCACCACTGGCGCTCCAGCCTCAAGATCTTCTGTGACGAACTTGTGCTTTTGTTTTACTTCTTCTGTCAAGGTATAGTCTCGCCCATCGAAGGAAACTGAAGATCCTTTCTCAAGATCTTTAATAGCGACGAGAAGGTTATCGTCCTTGTGGACGCTTAATACAGACATATTCAGAACATCAGATTGTCAGAACATCAGATCGTCAGACTGATCGATTAACCGATCATTCGATTCTCAGATTCTGCGATTCTCAGATAGTCCGAAATTCCGACTATCCGATTTACTGGATTTGAGGACACAACAATCTAGGAATTACTGAAATCAATTTTCATTCTTCATACTTAACTCGTTATAACGAAAAGTCGCGATCGCATTTCTTACTTTCAACCGATAATTTAACCCCATCGCTGAGCCTCAGAACTCCGCTCTATCACCAATCAGAATCTCTGAACCACTTACCTTCAGACAATCGGTAATTCGGACCATCGGAGATCGATCGGTCTGATGTTCTGAAAATCCGAAAATCTGAATATCTGCCCCATGAAATCCTTCGCCCTAACAATTGACCTGAAAGACGACGATGTTCTTGTCCAGAAATACATCGATCATCACTCCCAACCCTATTCAGAAGTTGTCCTTTCTTTGCGAAAGGTCGGCATTCAAGAGATTCGGATCTGGCTTCTCGGACATCGGCTATTCATGCTCCTCGACACAATAGATGACTTTGACCCAGAAGTCGATTTTCCAAAGTATCTTGAGCTCGATCCCAAATGCATGGAATGGGAGGAACTCATGACCACCTTTCAAAAGCCTCTGGAGGAGGCGGCTGAAGGTCAAAAGTGGGCTCCGATGACTGAAATTTTCACCTTGTCAAAACACTAAAATGGATTTACATCTTGAGGACAAAGTAATCGTGATATCAGGCGGAGCTGGGGAAGAAGGCGCAGTTGGCCAGACCATTGCTCGACGTGCCAGCGAGGAGGGTGCCATCCCGGCCATGATAGACCAGAATTCAGACCGAGGTCTTGCTCAGGTCGAAAAGTTCAAGGAAATGGGGATCGATAGCCACTTTGTCCAAGCTGACCTAACCGTCCCAGCTGAAAGCAGAAGAGCCATTGCTTCCATCCTAGAAAAATTTGGTCGAATAGACGCCGTTGTCAATAATCTTGGTGTCAATGACAACGTGGGTCTCGATAGCTCTTACGAAGAGTTTATGCACTCTCTTCGTTTGAACCTTGCTCACCTTTTCCTGCTCGTTAAACACAGCGCCGATTCACTCAGAAAGAATCAGGGTTCGATTGTCAACATTGGCTCGAAAGTTGCCGTCACGGGGCAAGGAAACACTTCAGCCTATGCGGCTGCAAAAGGAGGGCTGCTCGCATTGACCCGAGAATGGGCAGTTGATTTTGCCAAAGATGGTGTTCGATCAAACGCCGTTGTGATATCGGAATGCTGGACCCCTGGATATGAGTCTTGGGCCGAAACACAGAGCGATCCAAAAGGACTCGTTGAGGCGGTAAAGAAACGAGTGCCTTTACATCAGAGAATGACTACTCCGGCGGAGGTTGCGGATACTGTTCTATTTCTACTTTCAGATCGAGCCTCGCATATAACTGGCCAACATATATATGTCGATGGCGGATATAGGCATTTGGATCGAGCCTATGGGGTGATAGGATAGGGGAAGGTGTTCCGTGTTCCGTGTTCCGTGTTCCGAATACTGGACCAAGAGCTCCCCCCTTCCTTCAGAGCACCTCCAGCCCCGTATGATCTTCCCCAGCCCCTCAGCCCCTCAGCCCCTCAGCCCCCAATTCCCTAGCCCCTTAGCCCCCAATTCCCTATTCTTCAGAGTACATCTAACCAGTTTTATGAAGCAATTTTTCTTTTTAGCTCTCGTTCTTTTCTGTTTCTCAACAATCTCTTGTCAGTCCGATTCTGCAGAAAATGATGGACGACTGCAAATTGCAGTTATACCCAAAGGAACAACACATCAGTTTTGGAAAAGCATCCATGCAGGTGCCGAAAAAGCCGCCAAGGAATTTGATGTTAATATCATCTGGCAAGGTCCTCAAAAAGAAGACGATCGGCAGATGCAAATTCAGGTTGTGCAGAATTTCATTAGTCGAGGCATTGACGGAATGGTCGTAGCACCACTCGACTCACGTGCTCTCGTTGGTCCTATATCGACAGCCGTTAAGAGAAAGATTCCGGTCGTGATCATCGATTCGGGCATTGAAGGAAGAGAGTATCATAGTTTTGTGGCCACCGACAATTACAAGGGGGGCCAACTTGCTGCCGAACGTCTAAGTGAGGTAATGGGAGGAAAAGGAAAAGCCATTCTTCTTCGTTATCAGGAAGGATCCGCGTCAACCACTAATCGCGAAAAAGGATTTTTTGAAAGGCTTCCCGAGATTGCCCCGGACATCGAACTTATTTCAAGCAATCAATATGCTGGCGCAACCATTGAAAAAGGATTACAAGCCTCTCAAAATATATTAAACCGATTTCCTGAAGTAGAGGGCATTTTTTGTCCCAATGAGACTTCGGCCCAGGCAATGCTTCGTGCGCTCCAAACTGCAGGACGGGCTGGAGATGTAAAACTAATTGGTTTCGACTCCAACGAGATTCTGGTAAATGCACTTCGCGATGGCGAAGTCCATGGTCTGGCAATTCAAGATCCATTTAAAATGGGTTACCTAGGTGTAAAAGCGGCGGTCGAGCTTCATGGTGGTGGTACCGTCCCTCGACGAATTGATACAGGAGTTGTAATGATTACCGCAGACAACATGGAGGAAGCAAGTTCTATCGAGCTTCTCTTCCCTCCAATCGATGAGTGGTTAGACTAGGCGGCTATCTTAGAACGCGAAAGCATGTCAATTTTAGAACTCAAGGGTATTCACAAGTCTTTTGGAGCAGTTAAGGCCCTTAGAGGCGTAGATCTGTCTGTCGAAAAGGCGGAAATTCATGCTTTGATAGGTGAAAACGGTGCTGGGAAAAGCACTCTGATGAAAGTTCTTTCCGGTGCACTGCGTCCCGAGTCTGGAAGCATGGAGCTTGATGGTGGAATTTACGCTCCCAACTCACCTCTCGAAGGAAGATCTTCTGGTATTGGGATGATCTATCAGGAGCTAAATTTGGCTCCTCATTTGAATGTCGAAGAAAACGTAACTCTTGGGCTCGAACGAACCAAGGCCGGCCGACTTGTCTCCGATACGAAAAGGGTCCGCGAGATTCTCGATGAACTTGGACAGTCAGACATTGAGACATCGGGGCAAGTGAATCGCCTGAGTATTGGTAAGCAGCAACTGGTGGAAGTGGCCCGAGCGCTTTATAGCAATGCTAAGATTGTGGTCATGGATGAACCGACCAGTTCCTTGTCTGCCGAAGATACCGTTGCGCTCTTTCAAGCGATTACTCGCATGAAAGAGAAAGGGATCACTGTCATATATATCAGTCATTTCTTGGAAGAGATAAAGCAAATCTGCGATCGATACACGGTCCTTCGGGATGGCGAATCGGTTGCCATAGGCGAAGTTGGCTCCACCCCTATTTCGAAATTAGTAGAGGACATGATTGGGCGATCTGTCGACGAGCTCTATCCAGAAATGGACTCAACTCCGGGTAGTCAAGTGTTGAAATTGGAGACACTTGTGGGCGAAGACCAACTCCCCTCTGATGCCAGCTTCAGTCTTCGGAAAGGTGAGATATTCGGAATTGCCGGACTCGTTGGAGCCGGTCGTTCTGAGACAATCCGATCAATTTTCGGTCTTCGTAAATCCAAGAGCGGTCAACTCGAAATCGATGGACATCCAAAAATTAAATTGGAGTACATGTCGCCAAGAAAGGCCTTGGACGCTGGTGTGGATCTGCTCAGTGAAAACAGAAAGGAAGAAGGTCTAGCAACGGAATTGTCGATTCTAACAAATACTACTCTTTCCTCTTTATCGAAATACAAGAGCGGATTGTTTTTGAAACTCAAAAAAGAGCGAAAGGGGGCTACTAGCTGGCTAGAAAAGCTTGGTGTAAAATTGGATCAAATGGATGATCCGGTGTCCTCGCTCTCCGGCGGAAATCAACAGAAAGTATGTTTGGCAAGGATGCTTCACAACGACAGTGAAATTCTTTTTCTAGATGAGCCTACGAGGGGAATCGACATTGGGAGCAAAGCTGAAATATACCTTCTCATGAGAGAGCTAGCCGCGACCGGAAAGTCTATCGTTATGATCAGTTCCTATTTACCGGAACTCATGGGAATGTGTGACTCGCTCGCTGTGATGCATCGAGGGCACTTAAGTAAGAAGCGAAAAATTGGAAACTGGACCGAAAAGGAAATTATGTCTTTAGCTACAAGCGGTAACAAAGAGAAAGAAGCAGCATGACTGGCAATCTCAAAAAACTTATTTCAGACTACGGACCGTTCATCGGACTGGTTTTTGTCTTCGTTCTTTTTGCGATTCTTGGGCCGGACGCCTTCGTCTCATTCTATAACATTAAGACGATACTAACACAGAGTGTCATCGTTGGTATAGCCGCACTTGGAATGACCTTTGTCATTATTTCAGGAGGAATCGACCTTAGTGCTGGATCACAAATCGCTCTTGGTACAGTGGTCGCAGCGATCGCTATTAACTGGGGGGGCCCGGAGCCAGGAATCATGTATCCCCTTCTTGGTTTGCTACTTGCTGTTCTGGTATGCACACTCGCTGGATGGATTCAGGGAATATTTATTACTCGATTTAGCTTGGTGCCTTTTATTGTGACTCTTGGTGGCATGCAGATATTCAGAGGTGTGTCTAAGTGGTTTGCGGCTGAGCAAACGGTGCCTGCCAGTTCTAATTGGTTGAACTCCTTTATGTTGATCGATCCAGAGCCAGCTTGGTTTCTCTTTGCTCCCGGTATTTGGCTCTGTGTCATTCTGCTCCTTCTCTCCGCAGCAATTCTCAAATACACAGCTTTTGGTCGCTACGTCTATGCCCTCGGTTCGAATGAGGAAACAGCGCGTCTTTGCGGAATCAAGGTCAAACCTGTAAAGGTCGCTATTTACTCCCTTTGCGGATTGCTGACTGGCATAGCCTCGGCGCTCCAGTTTTCCTATTTGACTGTGGGCGACCCAACCTCCGCGGTCGGCTTAGAATTGGATATTATTGCCGCTGTTGTTATCGGTGGAGGCTCACTAAGTGGAGGTGAAGGTTCGATGGTGGGCTCCATCGTCGGAGCTTTAATCATGGCCGTACTCAGAAATGGCTGTAATATGCTGGGAGTGCCCAATTATGTTCAGGAGATTATTATCGGCGCGATCATCGTTGGTGCAGTACTAGTGGATCAGCAGAAGCATAGATTGAGTTAGTTTTTGGTTTTTGGTTTTTGGTTTTTGGTTTTTGGTTTTTGGTTTTTGGTTTTTGGTTCCCCGGCAGCCCAAAGGTCTGCAGGAGATCTCAAATTGAAAACCAGAAAATTTAATCCAGACTAGCTCACAATTCTAGAAGGACATCAATACTCCATGAACCAGGAACTCCCAACTACTCGAACCTCGAAACTCGAACCTCGTCACTCGTTACTGATGTGTTCTTCCACATCGATCATCTTAAAAGGCTTGCTCCAAGTCGAAGATCGATAACGAGCTTGAACCATCTCGATGTCCATGCTGAAACAGGGGTTCAAAACGGATTGAAATGTATTCGCCAAGGCCTGATTGAGAACTAGCAGATCCTTACAAGATGAAGGAACTGATACGGCCAGAAGAGCACCCATCAGGTTTTTGTAATGAGCCGGCCCATCTGACTCTTTCAGATTCGTGCCATGATCTGAAATCAGGACGACAATAGATTCTCTACCATTGTTGGAAATTCGATCTAGCAGAATTAACACCTCCTCGTTAAGAAAGTCGAGTTCATCCTTGAACTGTTCGATATACGCATCTCCTAATTGAGAAGGGTGAAAGGCATTTCGATAGGGTCGGCTATTTTCTAGATGACCTCCTTTCTTATCAAAGGTTAGAGGATAGTGCGGCGACATAATATGGGAAAGAGTGAATCGCGGCCCTTGTGACTCGATAGCTACTGGCGTATTCATAAGAGTATTAATAATGCGCACAGTCTCTGCCTTATAGCGGTAGTCCTCACCGAAATAGTCGAAGAGATCAGGGAGAAAGGTGTAGCCAAAGAGAAGAGCGGGAGCTGGTCGAGTAAAGAAGTTCTCCCAATCGTCTCGATAGTAATCGGCGTCACGCAAACTTGTGTGCTCAAAACCCGAGGAAAACACCCGCGTCTCGTAGCCGCCTTGCTTAAGCATGCGCATGACCCGATTCTTTGCGAAGAGCTCTCGAAATACAAGTCGGTTTTTAGATTCTTCACTAAAATCGTTCACGACTTCTTCCATCAGAGACATATTCAGAACCGAACTAACAGAGAGCAAAGTCTGGCTATAATTTGCCAAGGTCTGATCGCCAATAACGTAGCCACGATCTCGCATCGAGTTTAAGAAAGGTTCATTATCGTAGCCAATCTGCGCTCTCAAACGGTCTCCTCTCAAATAACCGTCGAGAATGATTAGATAAATATCTGGACTCTGCTCGGTGAATGGAGAGGAATGTTTGGGAGCAGCATCGACGAACTTAGCAACGCTGTCTCTAGCGTTTTTCCAAGTAGTAAAATTGTTGAACAATGAGATCAACAGGAATACAGAGAGAAAGACATTTAAAACCTTTGCGACTCTCGGTCCAAAGTCAAGCCGCCAAATCACGATGCTAGCTAGGACACAAAGTCCAATTAGTATCGGAAAGAGCTCGATCTCGGTCAAACTGGAGCGAACACGAACGGCCGTCACAATAACACGATAGAAAAGCAAAAGGACGAGCCATGAGAAAAGAATCAGACTTAAGGAATGATGCTTTCTGGAAATTGATCGAAAGGCCCACTGGAAAAGGAGTGCCACGAGCACGAGAATCCCGTGGGTAATAAACAGCGGTTGGGGATGGCCCAGAAATTCTGGTTGGACTTGAAAGAAGAAGCTCAGTCCCAGAAGGATTGCTAATACAGGAAAATAGACGGGGGCTGAGCGATCAAGATTTTTCACCTTGAAGTATAAGTGCGGGGGTCTTAAGCGTCCACTGCAATTTTCCCAGCGAGGGTTGGGATTTCGACCTGGACATCGGACTCGACCAAACCGTCTCGTAGCCTTATGATTCTTCGAGCATGTCCTGCGATGTCATCTTCGTGTGTGACTACCAATATGGTATGTCCGTTTTCGTAGAGTTTCTCAAAAAGCAACATGATCTCCTCACTTGTCTTGGAATCGAGGTTTCCCGTTGGTTCATCAGCGAGAAGAATCGAAGGCTTATTGACGAGAGCTCGCGCAACTGCAACTCTTTGACGCTGCCCACCAGACAATTCATTCGGTTTGTGGGTCATTCGATCTCCAAGTCCGACAGATTCGAGTGCTTCAGCCGCACGCTCTCTCCTGATTGAGCGTTTTTCCCCAGAATAAATCAAGGGTAGTTCTACGTTTTGGAGGCAATTAACTCTAGGGAGGAGATTAAAAGTCTGGAAGACAAATCCGATTTCTCTATTACGAATATCGGCGAGTTCGTTGTCTGTTAGTGTCCCAACTTCCTGATTGTTCAGCCAGTAGCTACCTGACGTCGGTGTATCCAGACATCCGATCATATTCATCAGAGTCGATTTCCCGGAACCAGATGGTCCCATGATCGCGACGTATTCATTCTCTGCAATGGAGATATTCACGCCGTCCAAGGCCCTGACCTTCTCTACACCCATGATGTAGATCTTCTTCATGTCGCTGATATCAATTAAATTTCTGTCGGGCATGTGTCTGGCTTGTCTGGCTTTTCTAGCGTGTCTAGCTATATTAGCGAATCTGTCTTTTTTGGTACTTCTAGTTTGTTAAGGAAGGTCACTCCTCACTCCTCACTCGTTTCCTCCTCCTCCTCGTCACCTTTCAATTTATCGCCGGGATTCAGCTCCCTGCTTACCAGCGAATAAGGTCCAACGACGACCTCATCACCTTCAGACAATCCGGACTTAACAACGATGTGAGTGTCGTCAGAAATACCTGTCTCTACTTCAACGACCTTCGCCTCTCCATCTGAGCGAATAAATACGACTTTTTTGAGATTTTCCTGATTTCCGTTGGAAGTTTTATCCTCTTCCTTTTCCTGTCCACCTTCATCTCCTTCCTCGCTTTCTTCGCCCTTCTCTTTCGATTCTTTCTCCTTGATCATTTTCTCGATCGCCGTCATATCACGAACAGTTACAGCAGCAATTGGCACGGCGATAACATCAATCATGGTCTGGGTAAAGATATCTACGGTCCCTGACATTCCTGGTCTAAAGCCGATAAAGTCATTGGCAGAAGAAGTGGTCACCTCGGTCGTAAGATCTGTAGCCAGAGAAGCAGCCCGTTCAGCGTCCATCTCAGAAGAGATAATTCTAATTTTGACTGGGAAATTGGTTACCTGCTCTTGAGTACCCATCGCAGATATCCGAGCAGAGTTTGCGATCTCAATGACCACTCCTTTGAAACTCTGGTCCGGATAGGCATCAACTTCAATCGATGCTGTATCTCCAAGAGAAATGTTGACAACATCGTTCTCATTGATATCCGCCTCGAGCTCCATCTTGTCGAGCTGGGCCACGGTCATTATTTCCGTACCGGTCATCATCTCCGTTCCAACAACACGTTCTCCAATTTCGATATTGAGCTGGCTGATCGTCCCGTCCATTGGGGCATAGATGCGAGTCTTCTGAACTTGCTCTCGAGCTTCCCTAAGTCTCGCTTCGGCGCTTTCTAAAACAAAGCCATTTGCTTCCTGATCAGCCTGGGCTATCTGATACAGAGTCTCTGCAGCCTGATATTCAGAATCGGGGATGATTCCCTTATCCTTCAAACTTTTCGCTCTGTCGAAGTCAAGCTTGACCTTCAAGGAATTGGCTCTGGCACGAGATACTCCTGCTTTTGCCTGCGACACACCGGCTTGAGCTTGCTCAGCCTGTGCGACATAAAAATCGGCTTTGATCCGAGCAAGGAGAGTTCCTTTTCTTACGGCATCGCCTTCTCGGACGCCTAGGTACACAACCTCACCAGATACGTCTGCTGAGATCTTCACCTCAACCTCTGGTTGAACCTTGCCTGAAGCCGTGACTGTTTGGGTAACGTCCCGGAGTTCGGCTGGAGCATATTCAGCGATCTTTCCATCGCCTCCTCCGCCAAATTTATTTCCACCACCGAATATAAGTCCCAGTACTACTGCGATTACAACGAGAGCTAAAAGTGCGTATAGTATTTTCTTGGTGGCACCACCTTTCTTTGCCATTGTGCTAGTGTTTGGTTTGGTGAGTGTAAAATTTATCTAAAAATGGATTCGCTTGGATCGATAACTCCGACATAGTAGTCGATCAATTTCGATCTCGCCATGTAAGTGTAGACGGCGTTGACTCGCGAGGTAGAAGCTTGGATAAAACTGCTTCTTGCTTGACTCAATTCTACAAGTGTGGAGGCTCCTACATTATAACGCTCCTGCTCCGCTTCAAGTGCCTTCTCTGCAGCGACAAATTGCTTTTCGGTTACCTCTATCTGCTTCGCGTCGAAGAGGTAATCCTGATAGGCTTGCTTGATTTCAAGCGCAACACTCTGCTCGAGAATTTGATAGTCCAGCTCAGCATTGTTTCTGAATACTTCGGCTCGTTGAACACTTGCCTTTGTTAAGAAGCGATTGAATATTGGAACTCCTATTCCGATGGTCGCGCCCCATGATCGGTTGTCGGTAAATTGTGACCCAATAGATTTTGTCTCTCCTGTTGCAGGATCTCTTTGGAAACTTGAATAACTCGTTCCATAGCTGCCATTGAGATTTACACTTGGAAGAAATCCACCTTTTGCGGCCTTGATATCGAGATTGGCTACGCCGATACTTTGTTTAGCCGCCTTCAAATCTAGCCGACGCTCGGTCGCATCTCTCAAGAGATCTGCAAGGACGTAATCGCCTGGAATGACTGCTATTTGATCAGCTGTAGGAGCCTCAAACTGGTACTCTTGAATCGGATTAAGCTCAAGCGTCTGAATTAGTCTCGCCTTGGCTAGCTCATAAAGGCGCTGTTGATTAAGGAGGTTAGACTCGCTTTGTGCAGTTGTTGCTTGCTGCTGGAATAAATCAGATTCAGGCCGAGAGCCAACCCGTACATATTCCTCAACCCTTTCCAGCAATTGCTGTTGAGAATCCAGATTCTGCTCTTGAATCGCGATCTGTTCTCTGTTGGTAATTACATTTAAGTAATTCGAAATGACAGAGAAAACGACGTCTTGTCGCGTCCTTTCGAAAGTATTTTCTGATGCTTCTCGACTCAATCTTGCTGCGTCGAGATTTGCTTTGTCCGAAAATCCGTTAAAGAGGTTGACGCTACTTGAGAAAGAACCACTAAATCTTTCAGATCGCTCTGTCACGAGTTCACCAACGGTCTGGTCAAAACCAAGACCCCAATTCACTCCAGGGCCACCGTTTAAATTCAAGTTAGGAAGGAAATTGGCCTTTGCCTGCATAATACCAATGTCTTGCAAGTCGAGGTTCGATCTACCTCTTAATATTCTATTATTCTGCTCGAGACCAATCTTAATTGCTTCGTCGACCGAGATGGTCCTCTGAGCAAGCAAGTCTTGTGAAATTGTGGTGGTAAATAGTCCAACAACAAAGGCTGCGACTAATAATTTTCTGTACATACCTAGACTCAAAAAGTCGATTTTTTTCTTGGGAAACGCGGAGGCACTCTCGCTTGGAGTAAACGATGATCCGAGATGAAAGTTACGGAATAACGTGATGGGTGATGCGTTTTGTGTGATGGGTTCAAGATTTAGTCGACGTTGACCAACTCGAATCTATGCAAAGTTGTGCAGGCAATTCACAATCGAATTTTTCCTCTTGTTCCAAGGAGCCTTTCAGTTGATTTTATACTCGATAGTTCGTTGAATCAAAGTAGATTCTGGAAACGACATTTAGTGTTTCGTGAACGTGGAACCCAATGTAATTGCAATTATATATGGGCCGATTTCCGATTTGGCATGTGAGATTTCTGCAGTACGCAATAGATCACTCATCACTCATCACTCATCACTCATCACTCATCACTCATCACTCATCACTCATCACTCATCACTAGTTCCTAGCTGGACTTGAATAGTCAGGAGCAACAACCTCTATCGCGGGCTGCTCAGTCAATAATTTTAGCGCTTCCTGAACAGCTACTTCCAACTGCGCGTCACGTCCTTCGGAAAGCGACAAAGCATCCTGCCGAACTTCGATATCTGGAGCTATACCCGTATTTTCTGCGATCCATTTTCCATTGATCGGATCGAATACCGCGTTGTCTGGAGCTGTTAATGCTCCTCCGTCCACCAAGCGATAGTGTACCGACGATTTGACGAGTCCACCCCAGGTTCGCATTCCGATCAGTGGCCCGGTACCCTGCTGTCTAAACACCCAAGGGAAAAAGTCTCCGCCAGATCCAGCCAGCTCATTTATCAGCAAGACCTTCGGTCCAAGTATGCCGGCTGGCAAAGTCATCGGTTTGCCATTCGGTACATGGTTGGTCAGACCAGCACGCAGCTTTCGATTCATCAAGTCTACCATGTAATCATCAAGAAGCCCTCCCCCATTGAAGCGCTCATCGATCACGGCTCCTTCCTTGTCCTGCTGAGCAAAATAGTATCGATTGAATGAGACAAAACCACTGCCGCCTGTATTCGGCACCCAGATGTAGGCGAGTTTTCCTCCAGAAAGCTCATCAACTTTACGACGATTGTTCTCTACCCAAGCTCTTTGACGTAGGGCGTTTTCTGACCTGATAGGCGTAACAATTTCTGTCCACGCTCCTTCAAATTCCGGAGTGTCATTCAGATAGAGTTTGGTTTGCTTGCCGAGTGTCCCATCCATGAATTTGTATGGATCGTTACCGGCGTGAAGCTCTTTACCATTTACTCCGACGAGATAATATCCTTCTTCAACATTCATCCCCGGCCGATCGAGAGGGGATGACAAATTCGGATTCCATGTCTCTGTTGTATAAATCTTGGTGATCTTCCATCGACCTTCGTCTGCAGAAAGATCAGCTCCCAGCATTCCAACGGCCTCGCTATCGGTTTCTGGATAGTCTCCTCCAAATACGAAACTGTGTCCAACGGATAGCTCACCATTCATTTGATCCAAGACATATGTCAGATCATATCTGTGTTTTATGTGAGGAACGAGCGGAGCATAGCGCTCATGCACGACATCCCAATCTCGCCCATGCATATTTGGATCGTAGAAGTAGTCCTCTTCGTAGCGCCAAGCCTCTTCAAACATCTGATGCCATTCCTGTTGGCGATCTAACTTCATTTTCAGATCGACATCCAGAGACTCGCCATCATCACCAGAAGGTCCATTTGTGTCCGCCATGCTCCAAGACGAACCCGAGCGTATGAGAGCTTTGTTTCCGTCGTTCGATACCGTGAAGTCATTTACACCGGCAGCAAAATCTTTTGCCTCATCATCGGCTAGGACAAACTTTAACACTGTTCTGCCACTTGATCCGGGTTTACTCTCGGCGATGAAAACGCTGCCTTCTGGACCAGCAATCATGGCACGATAGTTACTTGTAGGTAAGTCTAGAGCAATCGTCCTTCGTTCGATTCTATTGAAGTCGATTTGCATCGCTTCCTCCTCATCCTCATCCTCATCCTCATCGGAATCATCACTTTCCGAACCCTCATCTGAGTCGTCATTCGAGTCCTCTTCCCCGCTCTCCTCAGCATCCTCATCTTCGCTACTTCCTTCCTCCTCATCGCTTTTTGGTTCAAAGGGCGAATCGTCCTCTTCACGCAAGTTGACAACGTAAGCTGCGTAGTCCGGATTTGCCGCTCCCATGACACTCGTATTAGCCCAACCCGATCTCAAAGCCACATCGGTACTTGCGAGGAAATAGAGCTGTGTTTTATTGCGATCAAAAGCTGGAGAAAAGGAGTCCGCAAAACGATCTGTCAGAGCTTTCACTTCGTCCTTTTCAACCGACCATAAAATGATTTGCCGAAAGTTGTTACTGGCCGACTTAGCATAGGCCAGCCACTTGGAGTCTGGCGACCAGTCGAGACCCATGCCTCCACGCTCGAGGTTATTGCCACCTGAATCAACCGTCTTTATCTTCCCTTCCTCAATGTCAATGATTCTCACTCTAACATCATCGTCCACAAAAGCGATCATCGATCCATCGGGCGACCACGTCGGTTCCCAGGCCATTTTTGATTCATCTATCGAGATGCTACGAGTCTCACCTATTCCATCTTGGGGTGATATTACCAGAGAATATCCTTGCTTCCCCTTATCGGTAAACCAAGCAATCTTGTCCCCTTTTGGAGACCAAACAGGTGCGCGATCCGCGGTACCCGAGCTCTCCGATATGTTTCTAACGTCACCGTTAGAAACAGGAACGGTAAAGATTTCTCCCCGAGACTGGAAAACGGCTCGCTTTCCCGTCGGTGATACTTCGGACCATTCAATAGAACTACCAACATCCTCCCATTTTGCTGAGGCCCAGGGAAAATCGCCTTTGATGTTAATCGTCAGTTGATTTAAGACTCCGGAGCTAGGATTCAACAGAAAGAGGAAGCCGTCTCGCTCAACTATAAGTTGAGTCCCATTTCCCGAAAGGGTTTTGACATCGGTGTCTGCGAATGTTGTAATCTGTCTCAGGGCGCCACCTTCTGTTGCGTAGGCCCAAACATTTGATGTGCCGTCTCGATCGGAGAGAAAGAATATCTCAGAGCCCATCCAGAGGGGAGTAATTTCCGTTGTTGACTCGCTGGGAATCATGGTCTCACTCTGATCGGAGAGATCCAAAATGACGAGCGGCGTGTTCTGCCCGCCACGATAATCTCTAAACTCATCATCCCATCGGCTCATTCTGTCGACCACGATCTTGGATGCATCAGCCGAAAAAGAGCCGTTCGTGGCCCATTGATGATTCAGCATTTCGGAAGGACCGCCCGTGACCGCAACCGTCCAAAGACGATCAAAGGATGTGGGCGCACTATCCCTAGAAGAGGCAAATAAGACATTCTTCCCATCTGGAGTCCAGCCTCTGACTGTAGAAGCACTTGGATGCCAGGTCAATCTTGTAGCATCGCCACCTTCGACTGAAGCGACATAGACAGAGCTTGAACCAGATCGATTTGATGAGAAGGCCACCCATCGGCCATCGGGGGAAATCTTTGGATGATTCTCGACTGCGGCCGTACTCGTAATTCTTACGACATCGGAGCCATCTTTATTGGCGACCCAGATATCTGCTCCGTGACTAAAGGCTATGTGACTTGTACTTAGATCAGGATTACGGAGTAGTCGAGTACCTTGGGCCGACAGGGATGAATAAGACAACAACAATAGAGAAAAAAGAGTACAGCTTCGACTAAGCATTTGAGACGGTAATTTGGGCGATCAGATAATGATTTATCAATGTACAAATTAGAAAATTGCTTCGATACGTCTTCTGGTGTTACATGCATCTTAATCGGATTCCATGTTGGGAAGATCGAAACAGCATATCTCCTGTATTCACGTTTCAACACTAGAGGCTAATTCGATTCCTAGCGTAATCCATTAAGTTTTTGTTTCTTCATAGGATGCAATTTACTACCCAACATTCTTTGAAATACTTTTCGATTTTCGTCTCGATATTCATCGCCCATTTGGGCGAGGTCCATGCCCAAGGCATCGAACTTGCAGCAGATCTTGATCATCGAGCTAGCTTCGTCCCCAGCAACTATTACTCCTTCGATGGCCAGCTCATATTTGCAGCTGAAGAAGGTATCTATTCATTCGCAGACAAGGAAATGTGGCGCTTCAATCCAAATGACGCGAGCTTCACCTATCTCTCTAGTGGAATTCTACGAACAGAACTAGATCCCGGCGACTATCTGGAAGTTGGAGACAAGCTATTTTTTAGCGGGAGCGGACCCGACGGAAGAGGGCTCTATCTTCTTGAAGATCGATTCGAAGCTCGCCATTTGGGACTAGGTGAGGCAGGGAGCCCAAGTATTCCTCGTGCTGAGTTGAGCGATAATCCTCAACGCCTTGGTTATTTTGACGGACGAGTCTTTATTGGATTAGATGACGAGATATGGACCTACCAAATCTCCGAAAACACCATTCAGTCGTTCGGCAATTTTGGAGGATTCAATCCAAGCCAGTTTACAGAGTACAAGGGATTATTGTACTTCTCGGCTGCAGTTACTCGCAATGGTTCGCCAAGGCTTTGGATCCTCATGGAGAATGGGTCCACCAGGCTTGTCTTTCCGGAGTCAAGCAATGCCTCGAGTGCAACTTCCATAAAGGTGTTCGAGAACCTACTCGTATATCACGGCGGTGGTAGATTCCATATCTACGATGGCGAAGAAATTTCGGAAGAACTAGAATTGCCCGAATTCATCTCCAACGCATCGAGCTTTATAGAATCGAAGGGCAAACTCTATTTCTCCGCGAGTACCTTTTCGCAAGGAGGTCTCTGGTCCTATGACGGTCAAAACATTTCCCTCATCCATGAAACGACATCGTGGGTCTCTGATATCGAGGTCTTCAATGGAACGATATATTTTCTAACAACATCGTTTCGACGAGTCAATCAACTTTGGAGATACAATCCCTCGGGTCAATCAGAATCTCTACTGACTCTTGGTATTGATGAGCCCGGGTTAACAGAAATCCATGCTCACGAAGACTTTCTCTATTTCGATGGATGGAGTGAAAAAAGCGGGATAGAACCTTGGCGAATGGATTCAAACCGCAACTTCATGCAAATAGAGGAGAGAAATTATCTAGAAAGCGGAGGACCCGGTAGTCTTCAAGCTTTCAACAATGGACTCTACTTTACTGCTGTTCGACCAAATGCCCGGGTCAATAGCTTGATAGATAGCGAATGGTCTACTCTTCCCGAATTCAATTCAAGAGGAATTTCGAGTATCGTGGCAGATGATGATCATCTCTACTTTTTCGACACCAATAGCATTTATGCTTCCTTTGAACTGAGATCTCTGGGTCGGATGGATCGCAACGGCGCAATTGAAGACTTGGGCAGGATCAACTTTAGCAGAGATGACCATCGATTCAATAGGGATTTAGCAGTTCTCGATGATGAAGTTCTATTCGCTGGAGATGATGGACAAAACGGTTTGGAAATTTGGCGATATTCTCCAAGCGAGGGATTGGGTATGTTGAGCGACCTTCTCCCCGGAGACGATGGGTCAGAACCGAGAGAGTTCACCAAGGTCGGCAATTATATCTACTTCACAACTAGAATCAGCCTTGCCGATAGCTATAGATATTCAAAACAGGATGGTCTGGAGCTTTTATCGGGGTCATTTTCCAATGCCACAAAACTTTTCCCATACAACGGCAAGGTGATAGTTTTGTCCAGAGGCAGGGTCAGAGAAGTCGACATGGGTGTCGGTTCAAGGTCTCTAAATAATATTGGCTCGTCAGGCCAGTTTACTTCTAACGGCTACAGTTTATTCTATACGGGAAGAGATCAAAATTCCGAAATGAGACTCTGGGAATATGACGGAGTGAACGATCCTAAAATAATCCCCGAGATTCCGGGCGATCTTGATATCGAAGAGATACAAATGGTTGGTGATGAACTATGCATTGCAACAAGGCACTTGGAATGTCTCAACTTGAAATCCAGAGAATTTACTCGATTTGAAATTGATGAAGGCCGAGAGATTTCTCCAGCTGAACTCACCGAAGTCAATGGCGATCTTTATTTCAGAGCACACTCTGTTTATCATGGTTGGGAACTTTGGAAATTCAGTCCCAGAATTGTCGTGTCAAATGAGGGGCCCAGCTTGGGACCGAAGTCATTTAGCGTATCAAGTCCATTTCCCAATCCCAGCACAAACATGGTCAGCTTTACCATACAATCGGAATTTCGGAATGGGGTAGAATTCTCGATATTCGACTCATTGGGTCGGCGTATTCAGCGTCAAGAGATTAATAATATTCACGCTGGAGTTACGCACAGGATCGACATAGACTTGTCAAATACAGCTGGAGGATTATATGTCGCTGTATTCAGGATGGGATCTTCGACCTACTCTCAAAGCTTCCTGCACATTGAATAGTGCCTGAAGCCAATTTGTCTGGCGTACAATTCCCCATTCGTCAAGATGAACGATCCCCCTGGGTCCTGCTCTTGGACTGACGAGTTGGGACTTAATTAAAAGCAGAAGCAGAATGGCTTAAGAAGCTGGCAAGAATGACCCGACCCTCACCTATATTCGAACTACTAATCACTAAACCCGACCCGGCACTCCCATGTCACGAATCCACTCTGCCTTTATTGTTCTTCTAGCTGCGACGCTTTTCTTCGGATGCCGAGACAGTAGTAAACCCAGCTCCGGAGAAAAGATGGACGATGTTGTCAAGATGAATCACATTCAATTTGTTGGGACCCACAATAGCTACAAGCCTGGAATGCATCCGGCTATTCTGGCCGAGATGGCCAAACGCGACTCGTCACGAGCTATGGCATTTGACTACGGGCATCCACCCATGGAGGAGCAGCTTAACAGTGGTATTCGAAAACTGGAAATCGACGTTTACTATGATCCCGAACCAGGCCGCTACACCACGCCTATGGGACTTGAGGTCATCGACAAGGCTGGTGGCTTGGTTGAATACAATTTCGATCCAGAAAGAAAGCTGGGGCAAACTGGGTTCAAGGTCTTTCATGTACAAGATTTTGACATCGAATCCCATTGCTTTCTCCTTCAAGAATGCATCAAGATCCTAACTGACTGGTCCGAAACTCATCCCGGTCATCTCCCAATCATCATCACTATGAATGCCAAAGACGAGTTCTTTGAGGATGCGACAAGGACCAAGCCACTGATATTTGACAAGACCGCATTCGCGGCTTTGGACGCGGCCATAGTCAAAGGCTTTGGTCGAGATCGCTTGATCATACCCGATGATGTTCGGCAAACTGGTCTCTCCCTGAAGGAGTCCGTTCTCAAGAATGGCTGGCCGAGTCTAGCTGATTCGAGAGGGAAATTTCTATTAGTCTTGGATGAGAAAGGAGAAAAGCGAGAGCGATATTTGGACGGGACACCTTCCCTCGAAGGCAAGATTTTATTTACGAATTCAGAAGAGCATATGGAGTCCGCTGCCTTCTTTGTTATTAATGAACCTCTCGAAGAAGCAGATCGAATTAGGACTTTGGTCGAAGATGGATTCATTATCAGAACTCGCGCCGATGCTGGTACCTGGGAGGCTCGATCTGGTGATACGATACGAAGAGATAAGGCCTTCGAGATCGGAGCGCAGATCGTGACTACAGATTATCAAAATGCCGTTCCAAGAATGGGATCTGATTACTCGGTTTCTTTGCCGGGAGGAGGTATAGCACGATGCAATCCAGTCAGTGCGCCGAAGGAATGCGAATCTAGCTTACTGGCTAACTAGCTTGCTGGCTGCTGGCTGCTGGCTGCTGGCTGCTGGCTGCTGGCTGCTGGCTGAAGATCCGTGTATCATCTGAAGTTTGCAAAAGAGAAACACATAAATAAAATACCAACTATGACAGACGCTGAAGCCGTGACCCAAGAGAGAATCACCTGCAAAGTCTGCAACGAGGGGAATTTATTCAAGAAGAAATTGCCCAAGTATGGCTCGGTCTGGGTAGCGATAGGATGGACAATTATTGGGCTTTCAATCCTCGGCGTTGTCGCGGCTTTTATTTTCGGGTTAATTACACTTGGGACAGGATTCCTTCCAATATTTATCCCCTCCATAATTGGTCTCGTCGTTGGATTCGTTCTCATCGGAAAAAAGAAGGGTCTTCAGTGCGAGAATTGCGAGGCCACAGTTGAGCTTCCATAGCAATCTCAGCTTATTCTCTCCGAATGGGAGGCGACAGATCCAAAATCATTTGGTAACAAATTTCTAGTTATTACCAAGCAGTGCGGACATCTAGCTTGGGTCAAGTATTGAACTGTGTTGCATGTATTGGCACAAATTCAAATATCGCAAGCCATCAATATTTACTTATCTGAAATAATGGCTTCCTATTTTCTGACTCTCTGATTTTCTCAAGTTCTGAACTCAGATGTTCTTAGTCCTTATCGAAGTCTATTCAGTCGGTCAAAGAACCCTGCCCCAATCAAATCTTTCATGACATGGGGTGCATTCGGGACAATTTCTATCGTCGTTTCGATATCCGCTGCTTTAAGTTGATCGTAGGATTTTCGGGCCGACGATTTCCAGTAGCTATCGTTTTCACCAACAACAAATTGAATTTTGACATCCTTGAACGCGACAAGATCTTTGGCCGTCAATCCTCTTGGATTCCCGGCCATTCCTGTAATACTGTGATATCGTGATGCGTGTCGGGACGTTAATGAAAAGATTCCTGCACTATTCGCGGACCAACAGGCTGTATGAAATTTACCACCTTCAACCTTGTAGCTCTTTGTGATCTTATCCATAATGAGCTCTAAACCATCTTCGGCCGAATCCTTCCACAATTCTGTATCGACAATTATCCAGCCGTGAGTGTGCGGATTGTTCTGCCAATAATAGCCTCTGTCGCCACCTTCAATTCCATCACCGGGACCAATCAGAACTGGGTAAGTTTTTTCTGGATCGAAGCCATTTGGCAAATGAATCGCATAGGGGATGCTTGCACCTGATTCCAGTTCAAGTTTCCGGAATAGCGTTTTGCCGTCTTCAAAGGAGGCACGATTTAAATCAGGATATTCTTCGATTGATTCTGATTCAACAGTTTTCTCACTTTGCTTGGTAGCAACAATTGTGCTGAGTACTAAACTCAATGAGATGCCGATTATCGTGACTAGAATTTTCATATCAATCTCGATTTAGGAAGAAATCTCTGTACTTGGAATGTGAGATCTTGAGTTGCTGGAAGGCCCTCACTTTTGGAAAAACGCGGAGGAGGAGGGATTCGAACCCCCGATACCCGCGAAGGTATGCTGGTTTTCAAGACCAGTGCATTCAACCGCTCTGCCACTCCTCCGCACTCGCCAACTTGGGACGAAATATTCTGTTCCTCGAATCAGGCGGGTGTTTCGAGTTTCGACTTTCGAGACTTAAAAAAGGATAAATTCGAGATGCCTCGGGGGTTTTCAGCCACTCAGAATTCTAACTAACCCATTCTCAGAAGCTGCTGACAGTCCTTAATCGACGAGATCGAATGAGTAGATGAGACTCACATTCCAAAGAGGATCTTGATTCTCACCGATATTGGTATCGATTGCGATATTGATCAGGCTTGAGATAGAAATTGGAAGTTTAGGGCTCGAAATACTGCCCTTCATATTGATAAAGTATCCATCGCTTCCATCGATGTTTAGATAATAGACTTGAGATGTATACTTCAGCTGTAGATCACTCGAAATTTTTATACGCGAAAGCCCAGCATTGAGACCAAAGAAATGTAGACGGTCGGGTGTATTTCGATCAAATCCGTGCGAGAACAAATAATATGTGCCAATCTTGACCTTTGGTGAAATCCGATAGCTTGAAGAGAATTCTCCACCTAAAAATCGCCTTGCCTCGGCGACATCTATTGCCGCATCTCCCTCCGAAAAGGAGAAAGACTTGAAGGAAATTACGGGATGCATGCCAATGTCTAGACTCAATTTCCCTTTTCGAAGCAGATCGTAATGCCACGAAAACCGAAAGGACCAGGGCTTCCCAGCTGTCGAAAATTTAATGTTGGGTTCGAAACTAATTCCATCTTTCTCGGCAATCATTATGAAAATGGCGGCCGGTTTCCCCAAGGTGAAATTAGGAATGGTTGAAATGCCATTGTTCGTCAAGCTAACGCTGCCACTAAAATCGCCTAATGAATTGGACAAGGTGCTTTGCGAAAAGCCTGTCTGAACTAGACAAATAACGACAATTAGTGGGAAGACTCCTCGGTACCACCTAATTAGAACATCTTTGGAATGCTTATTCCTTAGACAATTCTGCGTAGCGACTATCATCTCAATTTTGGGTGGTTTTGGTCCGTACACAACATACAACCCATGTGATTGCAATTATTCAATCAAATGGGACAGATTTTAGAGTTTTAGCCAAAAACACTACATTACTATTTGTTGTATTTGCTCCCTCGATACAAATTCTATCAGCTAATTACTACTATGGCACAATTCGATCTTAAAATAAACGGGATAGACAAACAGCTAGATATCGATCCTTCTACACCTATGTTATGGGTACTTAGAGACCATCTAGATCTAGTAGGCACCAAATACGGATGTGGAATCGGTCAATGTGGAGCTTGTACCATCCATCTCGATGGAGACGCCGTCCGATCCTGTCAGACACCTGTCTCGGCCGTTGGAGACAAAGCAATAACCACCATCGAGGGTTTATCCGAACAGGGTACTCACCCGGTTCAGAAAGCTTGGCTGGAGCATGACGTTCCTCAATGCGGTTATTGCCAAGCTGGCCAAATCATGACGGCTAGCGCCTTCCTCGCAAAGAACTCCAGTCCGAGCGATGAGGAAATCGAGGACGCCATGAACGGCAATATCTGCCGATGCGGCACCTACACTCGAATTCGGGCCGCAGTTAAGACTGCATCCAAGGCATAACCCATCTCACTAACCTAAGAGTCACCAATTTCTCCCTCGTTAGGAGATTTCAATAGCAAAGACTATGAATATCGCAAAGACAAAAATCGGCCGACGATCTTTTTTCAAGAGCTCCGCATTAGCCGGAGGTGGAATGGTACTTGGCTTCAACTGGCTCGCAGCATGCAAATCTGCCCCAGAGCAAATTGTTGAATTGGCCATGCCGGACAATTGGTTCGACATGAACGCATTTCTCAAAATCGGAGACAATGGCGTGGTCACCATCATGTCACCCAACCCGGAAATCGGACAGAATGTAAAAACCTCTATGCCGATGATCGTGGCGGAGGAGTTGGATGTCGATTGGGAAAACGTTGTCGTAGAACAAGCGCCTCTAAACACAGAACTCTTTTCAAGACAGCTTGCTGGGGGAAGCCAATCTATCAGGCAAAGTTGGCAAGCTCTTAGAACAGCCGGAGCCACAGCGCGGCACATGTTGAAAGATGCAGCTGCCGAAACTTGGGACGTGCCTGCTGAGGAAATCACCACCTCCATGGGTGTCCTTACACATGCCGCAAGTGGTAACTCTGCTGGCTATGGCGAAATGGCGTCGGCCGCCGTAGGAATTGAGGTTCCAGAGGAAGTAGAGCTGAAGGACCCAAAGGACTTCACGATTATCGGCCAGTCCAAGAAAAATGTCGATGGCCGGAAAATCGTAACTGGCAAGCCACTGTATGGTTTGGACTATAAGGAAGATGGTATACTGATCGCCATGATCGTTCATCCTCCAGCCTTTGGGGTTCGATTGAAATCCATGGATGACACGGCAGCTCGATCCATGCCTGGCATCAAAGACATCATTACCATCAACACGCTCGATGGTCAAGACAAAACTTGGGTTGACGTCAACGCCTTTGACAATCTCGTAGTCGTCGTAGGTGAAACGACTTGGCAAACGATGAAGGCTCGCGAGGCGCTCGTGCTCGAATGGGAGCTCGCTCCAGAAGTGACTGAGACCGTCAATAGTTATAGAGGACCTCTAACTTCAACCAATCCGGCAGGTCTCGAAAACTCGGATGATCATCTAGCTAATATGGCGACAATGGCCGCTTCCTCAAGAAGGGTGGCCAGAAGAGATGGAGATCCAGAGTCAGCTTTCAAAAATGCAGCGAGGATATTGGAGCGAAGCTACACATGCCCTTTCTTGGCTCACAATACCATGGAGCCGATGAATTTCTTCGCCCACGTTACGACGGATGAGGCTCGGCTGGTCGGCCCAATTCAGACACCCGAGTTCATGGAAACAACGGTTTCAAATCGACTCGGTCTCCCCGTGGAAAAAGTTGATATCCAGATGACCCGACAGGGCGGCGGCTTTGGCCGACGACTCTACGGCCATTTCCTGACAGAGGCTGCGGTTATCTCACAGAAAATGAATGCTCCAGTCAAGCTGATCTACACGCGTGAGGATGACATGACGCAGGGTACTTATAGACCAGCCTACCGAGCAGATTATCGAGCCGCTTTCGACGCGGACAACAACTTGATTGCATTCCATGTCAGGGCTGGCGGAATCCCTGAAGGCCCTTTGGCAGCAAATCGATTCCCGGCTGGCGCCATCGATAACTATCTCGCGGAGGATTGGAGCATCCCATCCAACATTACAGTGGGAGCCTTCCGTGCACCGAGATCCAACTTCATCGCTGGAGCCGAGCAGTCTTTCTTAGACGAGGTCGCCGAGGAATTGGGACAAGATCCGATTCAGTTCAGGCTCGATCTGCTGAAAAAAGCTATGGACAATCCTGTCGGCGAAAACAACGACTATGAGGCCGCACGATACGCGGGAGTCCTTGAACTTGTGAGAGACAAGTCAGATTGGGGTCCGGATCAAGCCGGTGTTTCTCGCGGAGTTTCGGCCTATTTCTGCCACAACTCTTATGTCGCCCAGGTGCTAGATATGACGGTCGAGGATGGAAACACATCAATCGAGAAGGTTACTTGCGCGATCGACTGCGGTATTGTAGTCAATCCTGATGCAGCTGTCAACATGGCGGAAGGTGGAATCGTGGATGGTATTGGCCATGCCATGTACAGCGCCGTTACCTTTGTTGATGGAGAGCCTCAGCAGAGTAACTATGATCGTTATCGACTCATTCGACATAAGGAGGCACCTAAGTCCATCGATGTACACTTTGTGGACAATGGCATCGATCCGACTGGACTAGGCGAGCCACCTTTCCCTCCTATCATGGGTGCCCTGGCGAATGCCTTGTATAAGGCAACGGGCAAGCGGGTTTACAACCAGCCCTTTATTCAGGAGATGCAGCCTGTAGGATAATAGAGTCAAGTGGTCTTAGGAAGTGACATAACATCTCGATTAAGGTCACTTTCAAGACATCAATTTCCGTCGTTAGTTTGACGGCACCGAAACCACCCAACATTTTCATCACTTTTAACCACTTAATTGTGGTTCACCTGTGGGACGGTCTTCTCATCAAATGAGTCAGTCCCATGAAAACACTAATCATTATTTTCAATTCATTTCTCCGTCGCTCCGTCGTTCCATTAGCCCTGTTAATTGGGCTCCTAACTTCATGTGATTCTCCCCAGTCAAGCGATACTGATCTTAAGCAAAGTGCAAACTGGACCAAGCTGGCGAATGGCGTGTGGTCTCTGCAGAACGGCGATTTTGATGGCGAAATTCGATTTTCGGATTTAGCTGGAGCGGAGCCGAAAATCGATGCACTCAATGAATTATCCGATCCTGAACTGAGACCAAGTCTCGAAAATGTCGAGTTTACTCTTGGGCCAGACAATAAGCTGTCTGTGCGCATTCCAACCGAGTCTGACGAGAAGATCTTTGGCTACGGACTTCAATTCGACAACACCTTGAAGAGTGGACAAATCCTTGAGCTAAAGGTTGACCATTTCAACAAAGGAGGAGGTGCGACACACGCACCTGTGCCCTTTTTCGTCTCCAGCAAAGGCTATGGTGTCCTTTTCAACACGAGCAAAATAGTCAAAGTTTATAACCAAATAGGCAATCGAAAAGACTCCCCGAATAATCCGCCTGAAGTTGATCGCAATCCACCCGATGATGAGCCCCAGCCAGGACCTTGGCTCTCCCAGCCACCGGGCGATGCAGTAGAAGCCTACATCCACGGCGATGGCATAGAATTGATTGCCTTCGCAGGCCCCGAGCTTCTGGATGTTGTATCTCGTTATAATCTTTTTAGTGGCGGTGGAGCCATGCCGCCTCTGTGGGGTTTAGGATTTTGGCACCGCGTGCCATCGAAATTCAGTGCTGCGGAGACGGAGCAAGAGATTGCCGACTTTAAAGAAAACGATATCCCACTTGATGTCATTGGGCTAGAACCAGGTTGGCAATCGAAGTCCTATCCAGGGACCTTCGAATGGCAAAAGAAACGCTTCCCAGATCCAGCTGCATTCACGAAGAAGCTCCTTGACGACGGGATCCGGCTCAATTTGTGGGAAAACCCCTATATCTCAAAGCAGGCCGGCATTTATGAGGAGATGTATCCCTTGTCAGGTTCTCACATGGTATGGCTTGGCATCGTGCCAGATTACACATTATCTGAGGCGCGAAAGATACTGCTTGATCAGCATGAGAGAGATCACGTTAGCATAGGCATCTCGGGCTATAAAATCGATGAAGTGGACGGCTATGATGAATGGCTCTGGCCCGATCACGCCACCTTCCCCTCTGGAACATCGGCCGAAAGCATGCGACAAAGCTACGGCATGCAGATGCAGCATATGCTGTACCATGGTCTCTTTCGCAAACGAAATCAACGCACCTACTCCTTAGTCAGAGCGAGCAATGGCATGGCTGCAAACCTACCATTCGCCATTTATTCCGATTCCTATGGCCACGACGAGTATCTGACGGGGATCTCATCGGCAAGTCTTTCTGGAATTCTTTGGTGCCCCGAGATTCGAAGTGCAAAAAGCACAAGAGAATGGATCAATCGTATGCACACCGTTGCTTTTTCTCCCATGGCGATGCTTAACGCCTGGGCTAGCGGGACCAAGCCTTGGTCGTTCCCTGAGGCAACGTCAGCCGTCCGCGCGACCATCCAACTACGGATGAAGCTTCTTCCTTATTTGTATACGGCTTTCGCTGAGTACAATAGGAAGGGCATCCCGCCTATCCGATCAATGCTCCTTGAAAAAGGGCTGTCCGAAGAGGATTTAGTCGAAGATAATAGCATGTTCATGTTCGGCCCCGATATTCTAGTCGCGCCTTTCTTGGATGAGTCGACTCAACGCAATGTGAGCTTACCTGAGGGAAATTGGTATGATTTCTACAGCGGGAAGCTGGCAGGCAATAATGAGGTCATTGAAGTCGCGGCTCAACAAACAAAGGATTTACCACCACTTTTTGTGAGAGAGGGCGCATTGATACCAATGCTCACGGAATCGGTCAATAGAAGCGAAGAAATCCAAGGAGCCGATCTAGACATTCGTCATTACGGTAGTACTTCCTCTAGCTACGATCTCTACGAAGACGACGGGACCAGCTACAATTTCGAACAGGGCGAATATAACATACGGCGCTTTTCAGTCGAGTCTCTCAATGGTCAATTTCAAATGAGCGAGTCGATTGTTTACGATGGAGCATCCCCTTTCTATGGTTCGGCTCGCTTAGTAAATATGACGAAGTAGGAAGCAAGGATGTCATCGCCGAAAACGGTATCAGGCGACGGAAATCGTGGTCCGTGAAGAAAATATCCGACCCCCAAGGTAGACGACCTTTGTTATTAGATTGGTAAATGTTCAGCACCTAAAGCGATGAACAAAACAAACGGGAGACGCAACGACCATTAGCATCCAGACACTTATCTACCAAATCTGAACGACAGGATATTCTCGAATTTGGCTAGGAGGGAAATTGGCCGAAAAAGGATTCTGACATCCTCTGGCGTTCCACCAAGATCATCACGACACAATATCAGTCTAGGTAGAATAGAAGCCTAGCAGCGTCACTAAAGTCGACGCTGCTAGGTGCTACTCCTAGAAAAGCTGAACTACTTTTGCAAAATCACTTTTTGACTTGCATTGAAATTTAGTCCATTCATTTGAACCAAATACATGCCACTTGACAGGTTCGATCCATCAATACTCACGGAGTACTTATTGCTAGCTGTGGCCACTCCCGAAAAAAGCTCTGCTACCTTCTGTCCAACCGAGTTGTACAGTGATACTTCAACATTCTGCTTCATCCCAACAAAGAAGTTGAAGCTAGCTGTAGGATTGAATGGGTTCGGGTAGACCGGCTCAAGAACAAAGGCACCTGGAAGCGACACATCTACTTCAACAATCTCATGGTATTCGGATTTGCCGTCAAAGTCGATTTGCTTCAATCTAAACCGATGCGATCCTGGGGAAAGCTGGCTAGTCTCAAAGCTGTAATTTTGAGACTCTGTGGTCGAGCCATATCCATCTACAAAAGCAAGTGAGACGAACTCCTCTCCGTAAGCTGAATGTTCGATATCAAATCCAGAATTATTATCCTCCGTGGCTGTAGCCCAGTCTAGTAGAATTGTATTGCCTTGAAGCACCTTCGCATCAAAGCTAGTCAACTCTACTGGAAGAGTAGGACCGGCGTAGTTGGCAACAACGCACATCGATCGATTTAGGTGATATGCAGCATCAGCCGGATTGGTGGGTGAAGTACGAATAACTCCCGCTGGATGGCCAGTAATCGTTTGGTTTGGATTGGAATATCGCAGCGGGGTAGAAGCAATTCCCGTGTTGAGTCCTGGCAAACCATTTGCAGCTGCGGTCGTGACAAGCTGATTCCAATAAGCCATCACGGTAACCCAAGCATTTGGGTCGCCATTAGGATTGGTTCCGGTCGCACTTTGGTTGACATAGCCCTTTCCCCATGCGCATGGTGTATTGTTTGTAGTCACGTACAAGTCATGGTGAAGTCCCATGGTGTGACCAAACTCATGTGCAACAAGTCGTCCATGTACACAGCCTGGCGACATTGCCATGAAGCCTTGCCCTGGATCGAGCATATTACCGGAAGGCGTCCAACCTAGTCCACATCCGGTTTGATCAGAAACGAGACCTACGAGGTCAGCGCCATG
Organism: Rhodothermales bacterium; assembly: GCA_965250215.1. GTDB lineage: Bacteria > Bacteroidota > Rhodothermia > Rhodothermales > DATKEJ01 > CBDFNN01. Next base: position 4,097,325 of record CBDFNN010000004.1, read on the forward strand.
GGTAGTCCGCAATGCAGCGACCGCTGCGTTGCTTGTTACGCTTTGAAGGTCGGCATTTAAATTTGCACCTTCGGTAATAGAAGCAAATTCTTGAGTGTGGACTAACTGAACCGTGTGACTAATGCCGGAAGCCGTCAATGCTGTTTGCATTCCAGCTACAGCCGTGGCCGCTTTCGTCTTTGCGGAAGCAAGCCCGCCCATTTTGGCTTGCGCAGCCGAAGTCCAGATGATCATGACGTTAACTGTTCGAGTTCCGCAGGTATTAGCAGGAGCACAAACGTCACCTGCAAAATTGCTATTGCCGGTAAGAAGATCATCCTCTAAAGTGATGGTATCATCCACATCTGGGAATAGAACATCCATGGAGAGGTACTCAACGATCGCATAGACAGGTCCAGCATCAGCGTCTTCCTTGAATCTGATGTCATAGAAGTAGTCATCGAGATAAACCGAGCCAGAGACGATATTGGAGCTGATATCAACTCCGATGGAAACATCGTTTGATCCTTCATCTGGTAGAATTAAAGATGGCGATCCGCCGGAAACAAGAGTGACCTGCCCCGACCAAATTCGAGCATCGCCTTGCGTCTGAACTCCAGTCTGATCGGCATCGACAATGGTATCGTCGAATAGTGACAATATTAGTGATAGGCCAGGCGCATCTGGATCGATCGTGACATATCGAACACGTTGGATATCGGAATCGTCATCTTCGAGGCTGGTATCAATCCCTTCTGAAACTTCATCAATTTCTTCGACGATTAGATCATTTGCGAGAACATTTGATTGGGCCTGAACTTGGTTTCCTAGGCCGAAAGAGACATAGAAAATGAACATGGAAAGGGCGCACCCAATCCTTCGAGTTGAATTTTTCATTGTTGGTGGTATATGAGTGAATGTCGTTGTTGGTGGCTTTGACTAAGCAACAACTTCTGGGCTAAATCTGCCGATCACCTTGACGGACTAATCTGATGATCGAACTGCACTACTAGTTGTAAGGTATCATTCTGCTGATACCATTCCAATTGCCAAACTTCACAAGCTGTTTTGAACCTCAGCTCATAGTTATACTTTCAGTCCAGCGGGTACACCAATCAGCTCGCGCTATCTTGTTGTTAAGATGATATTTCCCTTCTACAGACCTATCAATGGGACATGTTGGGCTAAATAGAAATGAATGCCCTCAATATCATTCGATAAAATTGTATCGAAGGCCGGTATCCCAATTCAAAAAAGGTAATTGACTGATAGGCCTGTCGTTGATACAGTTGTCCCAATTTTCTGACTCCAATCGTCATAAAGTTGTTAAAGGCCTGATAGGCTACATTTGAAAACGAACACAACTCAAATTAAAATGGAAAAGTACTTTTATATCTTCCGCGGTGGTCATGACATGGCTGCTGCTGCCTCTCCAGAAGACATGCAGGCCAACATGCAAAAATGGATGGCATGGATAGAGCGACTCGCGAAAGAAGGAATCTACGATTCTGGTGAGGCCCTCGAGCCAGGTGGATCTATCGTTCAGAACAAGGATGGCCTCGTCAGTGACGGTCCTTTTGGAGAAGGCAAAGAATTGGTCGGTGGCTACTTCATTATCAATGCTAGAGATTACGCTCATGCAAATGAAATTGCAAAAGACTGCCCGATTTATAGCCAAGGCGGAATAGTCGAGGTTAGAAAAGTGATGGTTATGTAGGAAGAATCAAGGGCACGGGGGCTCTGGGGCTCAGGAAGATTGGAGTTTGGGATTTCTGATATCCCGGACTCCGGATCACCTGACTCCCCGAGGCTCTGTGCCCCCAATTCTGAGCCCCCGTGCTCCCGATCCCCTAAATAAAATGTCCCCAAGTTCACCCGTCGTTGAGAGCTTCTTCCGTCATGAATATGGCAAGACTGTCTCCTATTTGGTGGGTCGATTTGGGTCGGACAAAATTGGCGAGATAGAAGACGCCGTTCAGGACAGTTTGCTTATCGCGATGCGAACATGGCCTTTACAAGGGACGCCGAATTCGCCAGCAGCTTGGATCTTAAGAAGCTCGACTAACAAACTCATCGATGGCTTTCGAAGAGCGAAAAACTTCGACTCGAAAAGAGAAGTTTTTAAAAGAGAAAGCGCTCTTTCAGAAGAGGCTAACGATAGCGAGAAATTCTTCAAGGATGATCTCTTGAGAATGATGTTCGCTTGCTGTCACCCGAGTATGAAACTTGAGAGCCAAGTCATCCTCATTCTGAAAATTCTTTGTGGCTTCGGTATCTCTGAAATATCATCGGCGCTTTTTAAGAAGGAGGAAGCTGTTAGAAAAGCATACACTCGGTCTAAGAAGCAACTTGCGGATCTCGGCATCGGAAAGTCCGACGAAGCTGTAGACGAGACTCGGCTCAACTCTGTCCTTCAAGTCATTTATCTCCTCTTCAACGAGGGTTATAGCTCCAGCTCGGGCGAGAACCTAACTAGGCCTGATCTTTGTCTAGAAGCTATGCGCCTTGGCACAAGACTATTGACTCATGAATCTCTCTGTACACAAGACACGCATGCCTTGCTCGCCCTGTTTTCATATCTCGCCAGTCGTTTCGACACGCGGACGGACGAGGATGGAAGCCTGGTACCTCTTGATAGGCAAGATCGCAGCAGGTGGGACAAGGAGCTAATCAGACAAGGCGACTATCTTCTTTCCATCAGCACAAGCAGTGAGGTCATCACCAGATATCAGATCGAGGCGGGAATAGCGGCACTCCATTCAAATGCCAAAAGCATTGAGCATGTCGACTGGCGGCATATCGTGACAATGTACAATGCTCTTGTAAAGAGGGTACCAGGGCCTGCCACAAAAGTGAATCGTGCCGTCGCCTTGTCGAGGGTCGAAGGTCCGGCGACTGCCTTAGCCTCACTTGAAGATATCGCCGATGAGAAGGGTGTTCAGAGTTATTACCTTTTCCATGCTGTCAAGGCAGATCTGCTTGCACAACTGGGTAGAAAGGAGGAGGCCCGAGGCTGTATTGAAACTGCTGTCCTGTTGACGGAAAACGAGACGGAGAAGAGATTTCTTCGGGGGAAGATTCTTTGAGGCTTTGCCTTCAACAGAGCAGTGTCTTGATCAAATAAAAAAGGGCCATCTGATAATTCAGACTGCCCTTTCGTGCGGAGAGGGAGGGATTCGAACCCTCGGTACGATTTGACTCGTACGCAGGTTTAGCAAACCTGTGGTTTCAGCCACTCACCCACCTCTCCAAGCTGAATAAGTTATCAGGCTATCGCGCCGATAACGGGGTCGTAAATATACTTACCGACAACAATTGTTGCACGTCATGTTTGAGTTCTTTTCCGAGATCTCGAGTCTTCGATGCCTACTAAGTAAATCTTCGGAAAACTAAACACGGAACACGGTTGACAAAAATAAATTCAGATTGAATTTATTTCTTGGCCAGCGCCTCCGCTCCACTGACGATCTCCAAGATCTCCGTTGTAATCGCGGCCTGACGTGCTTGGTTATAGGTCAACTTCAATTGGTCCAGCAACTCACCTGCATTGGTCGTTGCGTTATCCATCGCGACCATCCTAGCTCCTTGCTCCGATGCATTGGACTCAGATAGAATCCTCCACATATCGAAGTTGAGATAACGAGGAATAAGTCGGTTCAAAATTGTCTCAGCATCCGGCTCGAAGATATAGTCTTGCTCACCTTTGCGTTCTCCCACTCCCGTATAGTCTCCACTTCCTTCCATCACTGGAGTCATGAAGTCTTCCTTCGGAATAGGTAAGAATGGCTGAGCGATTCTGTTTTGGGAGATGGTGTTCTTGAACTCGTTGTAGAGCACATAAACTTCATCCCATTTGTCTTCCAAGAAGCCATCGACGCAAACATCTACGATTCCATCTGCATCACCGAAAATCAACTTGTTGAATACCCCTCGATAGTCGCCTACCAAGTTGTATCCTCGACGAGCAAAATGCTCGTGTCCTTTTCGACCGATACAAAGTAAATGAAGACCACCTGCTTCATGGATTTCTTTGTACTTCTCCTCGATCGTATTTTCCGCCAATCGGATAATGTTCGAGTTGAATGCACCTGCAAGACCTCTATCGGCCGTTACGATCACTAGCAAAACACCATCTACTTCGTCTCTGTGCCGGAAGAGTGGGTGTGCCGTGGGATCGATCGACTTTCGAAGCTCTCCGATGATCTCTTTGATCTTGAATGAATAAGGTCGAGTGCCAAAGATTCCCTCTTGGGCTTTCCGCAACTTGGCGGCCGCTACCATTTTCATGGCACGCGTCACCTGCTGGGTGTTCGTTACCGATCCAATTCGATCTCGTATGTCGCGTAAACTGGCCATGGGTTTTTAGTCATTGGTCTTTGGTCCTTGGTCGTTGGTCCCTGAAGACTGAAGACTGACGACTGAAGGCTAAAGACTACTCTTATGCTTCGTATACGCTAGCTAAATCCTTCGCGGTCGAAAGAATGGTTTCTGCAGCTTCGTCGCTCATCTTGCCAGAGTCAGAAATCGACTTCATAAGGTCGGCATTCTTCGCACGTAACTTGCTAATAAACTCCTTTCCGAATTCCTGAATTTTCTCTACTGGAATCTTATCGATCGCACCTTTTGAAGCGACAAAGATCATGACGACCTGCTCCTCTACGGCTTGTGGTAAAAACTGCCCCTGTTTCAACATTTCAACAAGTCGGACACCACGATTTAGCTGAGCCTGCGTTGCTGGATCCAAATCCGATCCAAATTTAGAGAAGGCCTCAAGCTCACGGAATTGAGCGAGATCCAAGCGAAGTGTACCAGCCACTTTCTTCATCGCCTTGATCTGAGCGTTCCCACCCACACGACTAACCGAGATACCAACGTTTACAGCTGGTCGAACCCCGGCGTTAAACAGGTTCGACTCAAGATAGATCTGACCATCCGTAATCGAGATTACGTTCGTTGGGATATATGCTGAAACGTCACCTGCCTGTGTCTCAATAACGGGAAGCGCTGTAAGCGATCCACCGCCTTTGACTATGTCCTTCAAGGAGTCCGGGAGGTTGTTCATTCTCTCGGCAACCGCTTGTGATCTACTGATTTTGGCAGCTCGCTCCAACAAGCGGCTGTGTAGGTAGAAAACGTCTCCAGGATAGGCTTCCCTTCCCGGCGGTCGTCTCAAGAGTAGTGAAACCTGTCGGTAGGCAACAGCCTGTTTTGACAAGTCATCATAAATAATAAGAGCATGCTGGCCAGTATCTCGGAAGTACTCTCCGATACAGGCTCCAGCAAAAGGAGCGATATACTGAAGCGGAGCCGGAGCGGCTGCAGAGGCAGACACAATACATGTGTAGTCCATCGCACCATTCTCCTCAAGTGCTCGCTGTACCTGTTTGACGGTAGATTCTTTCTGACCGATGGCTACATAGATACAAAAGACGGGCTTGTCAGTCTTGTGGGTTGACTTCTGGTTGATGATCGTATCCAGCAAGACGGCTGTCTTTCCAGTCTGACGGTCACCAATAACCAACTCACGCTGACCTCTACCGATTGGAATCATAGAGTCGATTGCAACAATACCAGTCTGAAGTGGCTCGGTAACAGGCTCACGGTAGATAACCGACGGCGCTTTTCGCTCAAGCGGCATCGCATAAGCCTCGCCCGTGATTGGTCCCTTTCCATCGATTGGCACTCCAAGTGGATCAATAACGCGACCCATCATGCCTTTGGAAACGTTGATAGAGGCAACACGGCCAGTTCGCTTGGCCTCATCACCTTCCCGTATTAGAGAAGTATCTCCAAAAAGAACCGCTCCAATATTGTCTTCCTCAATATTGAGAACCATGCCCGTAATTTTCGACTTAGTGAACTCGATAAGCTCACCAGCCTGCACATTACCCATTCCGTATAGTCGAGCAATACCATCTCCTACCTGGAGAACTGTGCCGACTTCGTAGACATCCGTTTCCGATGTAAATCCACCTAGTTCTTTTCGCAGTACTTCGGTGACTTCATCAGGTCTGATTGCCGTTGCCATATTGTTTGTTTTAAAAGATTACGCTATTGCGCTAGTTGCTCAGATAAATACTCTTTCCCATTCTCTCTCGGAGAACGGCCAGCTGGTGTTTGACACTGCCATCATAGACGGTGTCACCCACTCGAACTACCACACCACCGATCAACGAAGTGTCGATCTCTGTGTTTAGTCTGATTTTCTTGCCGGTGAGATTTTGGAGTACCGACTCAAGTGAGCTCTTTTCCTCGGCACTTAGATCGATTGCTGACTTCGCCGTGGCTTCCACACGTCCTTCAACTTCATCCCGTATGCCGGTGTAAGCAGAGGCGACGGATTCCGCGACTCCTCCTCTTCCCTTGCGTATTAGGAGCAATAGAAGTTTCAAGGTCAAATCGCCAACCTTACCGGAGAATATCTTTTTGATGATTTTCTCCTTCTGATCGCGATTGATGACAGGGCTCGCAAAGAATTGTCGCAATTCAGCCGAGTCCGCGAAAGATTGCCCGAGGGCCTTCATATCCGCATCGGCATCAGGGATCGCATTGGCTGCTTTGGCTTCTTGATAAAAAGCCGACGCGTACCTATGTGCAATAATTGCGCTCATTAGTTCTTCGGAAGACCCTCGATGAAGGTGTTGACTAGTTTGCTATTCTTAGCGGCATCAATGTTCTCGACGAGAATTTTCTCGGCGGATAGAATTGCCAAATCAGCAACCTCTTTTCGAAGTTGGCTAATAGCATTGAGCTTTTCTTGCTCAATATCAGCTCGAGCTTGCTCCTGCATTAGTTTGATAGCAGCCTTGGTATTGTCGATCTCCTCTGTTCTCACCTTGTCTGCAGCATCTCTGGCCTCACCAATGATTCTCTGTGCCTGCGATTCAGCGTCACGACGGGCATTCTTGTTGTCAGCAGAAAGTTTTTTGGCTTCCGTCAGAGCATTCTCCGCACTGTCCAGCGAATCTTGAATCTTAGTTTCACGATCACCTAATGCTGTCGAAATTGGGCCCCAAGCATAACGGCGCAGAATGAACATGACGGTAAGAAATACCAACGTTGTCCAAATTGCGATACCCCAGGTTGGGTCCAGAAGCTTTGGGGTTGGTGCCTCAGGCGCCAACTGTAAGATGTAAGCCAGGTACATAGTAGTATTGTGTGATTATTGTCGCCAGAAAATTCTCGAATTGACCAAACCCGACCCCTAAAGATCGGGTGCGATCACCAATTCGAATTAACCGGTAACAAAGATCAATAGTAGGGCGACAACAAGAGCGATAATTGCAACACCTTCGATAAAGGCAGCTGCAAGGATCATCATACTTTGTAGCGTACCAGCAGCTTCAGGTTGACGAGCACTGCCTTCAAGTGCAGATGCGGCCAATCGCCCGATTCCGATTCCAGCTCCAAGTGCTGCTCCTAAACATGCGATTCCTGCTCCTAGAAACGCCATTGCTTGGTTAGTCATGTGATTTATTGTTTGTTTGTGGTTTAGAGATTTTATTGATCATTTCTAAGCGGCAACTGTCACTGGAGAAGTCTCTAAGTGAAGCTCTTCCGCAGCTACAATAGAGTTGTGATCTGAAGATATTTCTTTAGCATGATCGTCGTGATGATCGTGCTCAACAACTGCCATCCCAATAAATATTGCGGACAGCATTGTGAAAACGTAGGCCTGAATAAATGAGACCAAAATTTTAAGCAGGTAGATGCCGACGGTCAAAAGGAACCAGAACCATGAGGTCCCAAGACCCCAGCCATGTCCAAGGGTCGCACCAAATACGAAGGTCATTCCAAGGATACTCAATATTACTAGGTGACCCGAGACCATATTTCCAAAGAGGCGAAATGCCAGAGCCAAAGGCTTAATGAAAATCGAAACGAATTCGATGGGTACAAGAATAATTTTTACACCAAGACTGATTCCAGGAGGATTGAAGATATGCTTCCAGTAATCTCTCGTCCCGCCAACACTTGTCATGATAAAAGTTATGACGGCAAGCGCAGCTGTGACGGAGATATTCGACGTAGCAGTTACTCCGAAAGGAAGGAGACCTATTAGATTTCCAAGCAGAATGAAAAGAAATACTGTCAACAAATAAGGTAAATACTTGTCTGCTTTGTCCCCTAGAGCCGCATTTGCAATGTTGTCCCTGATATAGACCACCAAGGCTTCCATGGCGTTTTGAAATTTCCCTTTCGGCGCCGTATCGACTCCAATTCCTTTCCTATATTTCGATGCAAATCGAAGCGCCATTATTAGCAGTATGAAAGCTGATATAAAAACAAACAGAAGTTGTCGAGTAATTGAGAGATCGAGCCAAATATTGCCATGAGCTGGCTTTATTGGAAAATGGAGGTGATGCTTCGTCTCGATCGCGTGGTGAGCTTCTTCTTCGCTCAGTGCATTTCCCTCTTTGTCGATAAGGACATATTCGTGAGATTCAACAGCGGCCTTTGTCGATCCAAAGAAGTCGAATCCAAAGGATCCTTCATCACTCTTGGTGATCATGATCCTTGGTAGCTCGACTTTAGGTCCAGGAGACAGGTCCCAATAGTTTCCGTCAGCAGAGTGCCCTACGGCATCTGGGTCACCTTTACTAGCTTGCTCATCCTCCGCCCAAAGGGTCGTAACCGGCACTAGCAGGAGTGCGATTATTGCGCAATATTTCCGTAGAAAGTTCAGCTTTTTCTTGATCTTTTCGCTCCTTACTTCTCGGCGTGTTCGCCGCTCAAGCTCTGAAGCATTTTTTTCAGTAAAAGAATCTCGACAACGAGACCGACGATCAGACCGGCTACTAGAGCAAATCCAAAAGTCTTTAAATCCACCGGTACAAACATGGCCACCGTAACTACCATCACCACCATGAAGACCATTCGCAAGCCCATTCCCTTAAGGGTAGCGCCCAGCAAGTCTTTGCCAGATTTCTCCATCGCTCGGTGAGACGATTGATAGGCTAGCACAAAGTTTACAAGAACAATTGCTACCGCAGCTCCAACACTTATTGCCGTCATAGAATTCATCCGCGAATCCGTCCCTTTGTTGTATCTGCAGAAGGCGTTCCTATCCCCAGTTTCGTGGGGCAAAGAAGTTACGCAGAAGGGTGTTTTGAGACCCGTTTTCAGGGGTGAATAATGAGTGAAAGAGAGGGTCGTGTTCCGTGTTCGGTTTTCCGAGCCAATGGGCAGGCGAGACAGTACTAGTAGTCTTCATCCCACAAAGATCAGTCGTCGAAATAGGCTTCGTGCTAGTTCTGAAATTCGGACAATCGGGCAATCGGGCAATCGGGCAATCCATCTTTCGGACACTCAGATGTTCGGAAGTTCTGATTTTCTGGAAATCGGTTCCCTACCTATATGGCATTGCTTAGTTTAAGCTAGGATTCTATACTTCCTTGTGGCTAATCAGTGGACCTTCTCAAGTTCATGCAATCACCTAAACGAAGTATCACGCAATGAAAAAATTCCTGAAGTGGATTGGCATTGTAATAGTCAGTCTTGTAGCGCTTTTATTAATCGTCGGTTTTTTCCTTGTATCGAAGGGAAAAACAAAAATTGCTGAGACCTATGAGGTCAAAGCAAACTTACTTTCAAGCGTCCCCAGCGATTCTGCTTCACTAGCTGAAGGAGAACGACTTTCACAAATACACGCATGTAAGGCTTGTCATGGGAGTGACTTGTCTGGGTCGGAAATGGTTGATGCTCCACCTTTTCTGGTAGTGACTGCAAATCTTACCTCGGGTCAAGGAGGAATAGGATCTTACTACTCGGTTCAAGACTACGACCGTGCCATCCGTCACGGTGTTCGGCCCAATGGTACTTCCATTCTTCTTATGCCCTCCAGCACGCTCCACAATCTGACGGATGAAGATGCCGGTCGGCTTATCGGATATCTGAAGAGCATTTCCTCAGTGGACAATGAGTTGCCGAAAACAAAGATGAGGATTTTGGGAAATCTCTTAGTTGGTCTCGGAGAATTCGATCCTGCTGAGCAAGTCGTGACTGGAACCAAAAGAACCGCCTATGGCAATTCCGATGTCGAACAAGGAGAATATTTATCAGGAATGACCTGCTCCTCTTGTCACGGCTCAGACCTGAGAGGTGGCAAAGCCTTAGAACCAGGCATGCTGGATCCGCCTAACTTGGCCACTGCCGGTGCCCTTCCTTTTGAAAACTTCAAAAGAGTCTTGAGCGAGGGCTTGACGTCGGACAACAGAGCTATAAAGACGAGTCACATGCCATGGGACGGATATAAATACATGACAGAGGAGGAGATGAGAGCGATTTATACCTATTTGAAAACATTAGGATAGTCTTCAGCCCTCAGAGATCAGTTGTCAGAAATCACCTTCATTGCATTTCTAAAATCGAATCATCGACACTATTAGTCACTTCGGAGTATCGGAGTATCGGAGTATCGGAGTATCGGAGTATCGGAAATTCGACTTATCAAACTAACTTGTGAATACCCTACTAATCTAGAATTCGGACCATCTAACAATCTGATGTTCTGATTTTCTGGTAAGCCAATCTGCTAAACTATGTCCTCCATAAACATCTATTTGAATTTCGACGGAGACTGCGAGGAAGCCATGAACTTCTACAAAGGCGTTTTTGGTGGCGAGTTCGAAACTTTTTCTCGTTTTTCAGAAATGCCACGGCAAGATAGCATGCCTCCCCTCTCCGAGGATGAGTTGAACCGAGTAATGCACGTCACTTTACCGATTTCCGATGCAACACGCATTATGGCCAGCGATACGGCCTTAGGTTGGGGACCACCTCACGCCAAGGGAAATAATTTCTCGATCGCCGTTGCACCTGATTCCAAAGATGAGGCCACGCGGATTTTTGATGGATTGGGCGAGGGTGGCAAAATAACGATGCCTTTAGCAGATACTTTCTGGGGTTCCTATTTTGGAATGGTCCAGGATCGATTCGAAGTGGCTTGGATGGTCGACTATGCCCCTACTCAAGAGGCCTAATCTAGACCTACGTTCCCTTAAGTGCACACCGTATTTCTCTTTGCTATCCAAGTGGGTTCATTACCCTGCCCAAAAACAGGATAGTGCCTGAATTGCGCTCTCTTATCATGAATAGGAAGGGTCGGTTTGCGACAATTTCTGGAGGTATCGAATCAGTCGTCACCTCGACGACCGTAGCAGCCGCCGCAACGGTACCTTCTTCATTCACCTCGACTACCGTCTCATGAATCACTCTAGAAAGAAAGAGCTGTCGCTGATCCTCTGTCATTTGACTGAAGTCGGCTAGATCCCGATCGAAGGCCTCGTCCATTCCAAGAGATCCTAATGCGTCGTTCAAGAGTGTCTTATAGCCAATAGTGAACCTGGGGATGGCCAGCCTTGACACTCTGGACAGTCTCATGTTATCGATAATCTCGTTCAATCGATTAGGTGTCGTCTCGATAATAAACTCATCAATTGAGCTGTCTTCATGAGGAATCACAACGGTCATGGAATAGAGACTATCTCCATATGCGATATCTGTTGCTACGAATGAGGATGTCCAATATAGAGGCACTAAAAACTCTCCTGTCACTGCATCGCGCTTACTCATCATGTCAACAGCCACAAATTCAGCATCATTTGGAAAGAATGATTCCTGTGCTGTTTGGTCTGGATCGAAAGGGAATCGCCAAGGAGCCTTGAAATAGATCGCGTTGATGAGATACATCACGGCGTCTTGAGGAATGGAATCGAGCATGTCCTTGATCTTGTCCTCTGTATTATCTTCGATCCATTCATTTATAATGTCTTTCGACTCTGGAGCCTCAAAGTCGAGGGCTCTCACCTCGGCATCAAAGAAATTACGATTGGTATCAAGAAATTCTTGTTTGACAGGAAAACTCTCTTCATACCAGATAGAATTGGCGATCTTCAAAACGACTTTCGGATCCGTTTCCCTAAGGAGCTCAAAGAGATCGTGATAGGCTTTATTGATTTCCGGGACCGACTTGCCTGGATATGACAGCGTCTCCTTCATCCCATCTTGCGTTAGACCGGCGGCGCCATTCAAGGTCATCCCGAGAGCAGCCGAGACGCTAAGTGGTGAAATGACAATGTTCTTGTTGGCAGACTCCTGTGCAACGAGTTGCTTGAGTAGTTTCAGAGAAAAATCGACGTTGGAATCAACGAGTAATTTCTCATTCACCGTTAGCTCGCGGAGCTTAGCCTTCGGCAGTTCTGATTGTCCTATCCCGTCACATCCGAAAACGAGAAAGGTTGATGCAATTATGAGAAGTAAAACAATGCGAGACATGAGAACGAGGTTTTCGCGAAAGCAGCTGGTCCAATATGCAACCCTTAGACAATCTCTCAGCATTTTCGATTCCCTGTTGGTCGATTTGATCCCAATATTATCAACTCCGGTTTATTATACTGGGCAAGCTTCACGCACCAAAAGATTGATTGAAAGACATCATCTTTCGGACCATCCGATTCTGACATTCTGACAATCTGATGTTCTGACAATCTGATTTCTATATCTATGAAATGGCATAAAGTACTAGACGACAAAGGTGATTTAAAAGAAGGAAGAGTAATGACCGTGACTGCTGGGCATCAGAGCATATGTCTGGCCCACTTTGAAGGAAAGCTATGTGCTTTGGATAACAAGTGCCCCCATCAGGGCGGACCGCTCGGCGAGGGAAGTATCGAAAACGGCTTGATTCGCTGTCCTTGGCACGGATGGGATTTTCATCCTTGCTCCGGCAAGGCTCCAGGATTTGACGACGGAGTCCCCACTTTTCCAACAGAGGAGCGCGAGGATGGAATCTATGTAGGTGTTGCCGAAGAGGAATTGTCTGAGCAAACCATCTCTGATGTCATGGTAGAGACGATGGTCAATTGGGGAGTCAATCGCGTTTTTGGAATGGTGGGACATTCGAACCTAGGATTTGCAGATGCCTTGAGACGACAGGAAGAAGCGGGTGCTCTCAAATTTATTGGCATCCGCCATGAGGGCGCCGCTGCATTTGCAGCATCGGCCTATGGTAAATTGACAGGTAAGCCTGCTGCCTGCTTCGCCATTGCCGGCCCTGGATCCACAAACATGTACACAGGACTCTGGGACGCCAAAGTCGATCGAGCACCAATCCTAGCCCTCACTGGACAAGTAGCGACCCAAGTCGTGGGCACCGGAAATTTTCAGGAGCTCGATCTCGTATCTGCCTATAGCAGCGTCGCAGAATTTAACCATCGTGTCCTGCACAACAGTCAGCACGGTGATCTCATGTCTCTGGCGATCAAACATGCCATCATCAAGCGAGATGTCTCGCATTTGACATTTCCAGATGAGGTCCAAGTCCTTCCCGCTGGCGAATCGTCCGAGGCCCAGACTCCGGATGGAAGGATTACTCCGATGACAATCGCTCCACCAAAAGAATCATTTGAAAAGGCTGTAGGCCTACTCACCAATGCCAAACGTCCTGTCATTGTCGTAGGTCACGGCGCCAGATTTCATATGGATCAGGTCATACAGCTTGCCGAGAATTTGAACAGTCCTGTCATGACGACTTTTAAGGGCAAAGGTCAAATCTCCGATGCCCATCCTTTGGGTTGCGGTGTCCTTGGTCGAAGTGGCACGCCCATCGCATCTTGGTTCATGAATGAGGCGGATCTGCTGCTTGTGATTGGTGCGTCCTTTTCAAAACATACCGGGATCACCCCAAAAGTGCCGACCATCCAGATCGACTTCGATCCATTGGCACTGAGCAAATTTCACAAAATCGATGTAGCGGTATGGGGCGAGATTTCCGTCACCGTTTCTATGCTTCTGGACAAAGACTTGGAATCGTCCAATAAGGAGGATCGCCGTGCGGAGATTTCTGACCGATGGCAAATTTGGAAAGAGGAGAAAGAAATGAGATTGAAGGAAGATCGAGGTGAAGGCGTCAGTTCGATCGCCGTATTTGATGAATTGACAAGAAGAGCTCCTGCCGATTCCGTGATGTGTGTCGACGTGGGAAATAACGCCTATTCATTTGGCCGATATTTCGAAGTCAGTCATCAGTCTTTTCTAATGTCAGGTTATCTTGGATCCATCGGATTCGCGCTTCCAGCGTCGCTTGGTGCATGGGCTGCCGTGGGTGATAGTAGACCAATCATAGCCGTCGCCGGCGACGGCGGATTCTGCCAATATCTTGCTGAAATGACGACGGTCGTCAAGTACAAGATGCCCATCAAGATCATAATTCTGAACAACAACGAACTGGGCAAAATTTCCAAGGAGCAGCGCGCGGGAGAATTTGACGTATGGGCGACAAGTCTGGTCAATCCCAACTTTGCGGAGTACGCGACTAGTTGCGGTGCCCTAGGAATACAAGTTAATGCACGCGAAGAATTGGCTCAAGCCATGCAGCAGATCATGGATCACGACGGTCCAGCTTTGTTAGAAATTAAGACAGATGTGAGTTTGATATAGATTGGTTTCGACGGAAAATCGCTTTTAGCTTGGCCTCTGAGGCAGCTTTACTACAGGCGACGGACAACAGGCAATAAATCGTCATCAAATATCTTAGTCTTTCCATGTGGATCCGAATCTACATGAAATCTGATGTTCTGATGTTCTGATGTTCTGAAAATCTATTCCCTCCTCATCATCCAAGCCCTCCACCTTCTCCAACTAAGCCAAAGACCCGTCCATACCATGAACGCCGCTCCTAGACTAACAAGACCAGCTAGGGTTTGGCCCCAAAAACCAAAGTATTCACCAGTGTGTCCAAATCGAATCTGAGAGCGGAGTTGGCTCTCTTTCGGTCGCGAGTAGAAGTCATTCCACGACTCTATTTGGCCCGAAATTCGATCGATCTCAACATCGACTTGTTGGCTGGATTGTCTGCCATTTCCAGAATCGATTCGAAGCTTTAGATTGCTGTTGGAAACATCTGGGATATCAAGTCGAATGCTACGCCATTCTGGCATTCTCTTTCTGAGACTCGAGGTGAAAGTATCAAAGTCGGCATTGAATATGTCCTCCCCTATTCTCAGACTATCCACCTTAACAAGATCCCTTTCCGGCTCACCAGCGAGACCTTCGACTTCCTCTTCCAGTACAAGAGAATAAACTAGCTCATCTGCCCATTCGTATGAAAAGACCACCGCGGTCCCAACGACAAATACAAGAGGCAAAAAGGACCAGAATCCGATCACGTTGTGCCAGTTGAAATCCCTTGCTTTTGGCGAGAGTCGCCTTTTGAACCATAGCACATTCCGTAGCGCGCGCCTATTCCAATTTCGCGGCCACCACAAATACAGTCCACTCAAGACCAGAAAAAGAAAGCCTAAATTTGCCACGCCCGTCACAGACCTGCCCGTCCTCCTCGCATCGTCTGTTAGATTAAACCAGCGATGCCAATTCTCTACCGATCGAAAGAAAGACCTCACACCTGGATCGGGTCTACCGATTACCTGTCCGTCGTAGGGATTTAGGGACACGCTAGCTTCCCGACCAAAAGACGCGACGACTCTAGCCTCTGGAGAATTTCTCCACTCGAAGGACACAGGTCTCTTTTCACCCTGATCGTCATCGTCAAAAAGCTCAAGTAGATCCGCAGGACCCAATCTAATCGACTCGTCCTCGACAGAAATCTCAGTTAGATCTTGCTGATCTGTCCACTCCGTGATCTGCAACTGATAGGTCAGAAGAACTCCTGTTATCGACATCATGAGCACGACTACAGCTACGCTGATGCCAACGACAAGATGAATCCAAAAAATTACTTTTCTAAAAAGAGCCATTCAATATCTACAAACTAAGTTGAACTAATCCTTCCGGTTAATTCAGTACGGCTGTCCCGGGTTGCCGTTTGCTGTTTGCTGTTTGCTGTTTGCTGTTTGCTGTTTGCTGTTTGCTGTTTGCGGAAAGATAGGAATGCTGCATTTAGGAAAATAAGTCCTCAAGAATCAATCTGGGAGAACTGTAAACGGAACACTGAACACGGAGAACGGCTACTCTTTTTTCCCTATCATGGCAAGCAACCAAACACCTTTCCATGTCTTGGATTAGCCGCCTTAAAGTCCCCCATGTATTTGCTCTGCTGACAGGAGTCATTCTGTTTTGTAGCCTGATGACTTATGTAATTCCTTCAGGATCTTACGACAGACAGGAGCGAACGGTTAATGGGCTTACACGAACGATGGTTCTTCCGGGTACCTACACCGAAACCGACAAACATTATAGCTTGAAGGGCGCTTTGGTTGGCGACGTCGTCGAAGGCGAAGCCAGTCCCGTCAGTATTGTTAGTTTCCTCTCCGCTATTCCGAGGGGATTGGAGGGCGCAGCGGACATCGTCTTTTTCATTTTTATCGTTGGAGGTATCTTCGCCGTCATCGAGCGCACAGGCACCATCAATGCCGTGATACAAAAGATGCTGGATAGATTCGCCAACTCAGGAATCTTCCTTGTCATCATTATGATGATAGCCATCGGAATTGGCGGCTCAACGATAGGAATGGGCGAGGAGCTCATCCCGCTAGTTCCAGTATTCGTGTACCTCGCAGCTCAAATGGGCTATGATCGCATTTTCGGATTGGCTCTCGTTTTTGGCGCAACAACGATCGGATTTGCAGCTGCTACTACGAATCCTTTTACAGTGCAGATAGCACAAGGCATCGCCGAAGTACCCATCGGTTCTGGCATCGGATTCCGGGTTATCTTTTTCATTGTGATTATGGCTGTGACGATTATCTATCTCCTTCGCTATGGAAGCAAAATTAAAAAGGATCCTAGTCGTTCTTATTTAGCCGACATCGATTACACCGAGGAAGAAGTCGAGGTCGAGAAAACAAGATTGCGTACTTCCCACCTCGTTGTGATGGCATGGTGCATCGGCATTTTTTCAGCCATCCTATGGGCGACCCAAACCCAAGGTTGGTGGTTGGCCGAGATGGCCGGCGGGTTCATCCTAATGGGAATAGTGGCAGCAAGGATCGCCGGTCTAAGTGTTGATCAGACTGTCAATGCCTTCGCAAAGGGTGCTCAGGAAATGGTCGTCGCTGCCTTGGTTGTTGGTTTCGCAAAAGGAATCCAGGTCGTCTTGCAGGATGGGCAAGTTATGGATACCCTGGTATATGGTGCTGCGACCTTACTACAAAGCTTTCCAAAACTAGTCGCGGCTGAAGGAATGCTCGTAGTCCAGTCCTTCCTCAACTTCTTTATTCCTTCCGGCTCTGGTCAAGCCGCCGCAACGATGCCACTCATGGCACCACTTTCTGACGTATTGGGCATATCGAGGCAGACAGCGGTTTTCGCTTTTACCTGCGGAGACGGATTCTCGAATACAGTGATACCCACATCAGGTATCCTTATGGCCATGTTGGGCATAGCGAAAATTCCATACGAGCGATGGTTGAAATTCATGGCTCCTCTCTTCCTAATCTTGATGGGTATCTCAGCTATCTTTATCGCTATAGCCGTCACGATAGGCTATTGATAATGTGTCGGTCCTTTAAAGAACTAATACCGATGGACCTATTTCCTCTGCCAATATTCCATCTGGAATTATCAACTAATTTAATCAGGTTAGGTCTCTCCTGTTGAAATCAGGTGGCGGAGATTTTCCTCCTCGTTTTGTTTCGGAAAATTCGCGGAAATCGTGATCGATACTTTCCCGTAGTGCTGAGTATATTCGACAAGACGAGACAAGGATCTCGATCAGAAATTCAACTCATCACAAGAAATGAAAGAAGTCAAATCAACAAGCATTGCTTCGATGCTAGCATTCGCCACTCTGTTTTCCATAGCCTGCTCAGACACATCGAGCAAGTCGGAATCGATGGACTCAACAGAGGTCGCCGAGATTTTCTTTGACGATTTCTCCTACCGCAGCGTATCTGAATTCGAAGCCAATAACTGGCAAATTCGATCTGGCGGAGGGCACCCAGGAGACAAGAGGGCCTATTGGGAAAAAGACAACGTCAGCTTTCATCACTCCGAGGATGGGGATCAATCATTTGTGAGACTGCGCGGGCATGTCAACGGCGGAGTTAATGATACTGGGCAGGCCCAAATTTGCCATATGCGTAAATACAAAGAGGGCACTTATGCGGCGCGTGTCTACTTCAGAGATCAACCAACTGACGGACCTGACGGTGACCAAGTGATTCAAACCTTCTATACCATCAGCCCTCTTAAGTCCCCCATGAATTTGGACTATAGCGAGATGGACTTCGAATACCTTCCCAATGGCGGCTGGGGTCAGGAACAGGCTTTTTGGGTCACAACCTGGGAGACCTTCCAACACGAACCGTGGACGCAAGACAACGAACACGGATTTGAACCCGGTAGCTACGAAGGGTGGAGAACTTTAATGATCCACGCCATGGATAGCACCGTCACCTATTACGTCGATGGGAAGGAATTCTTCAAGCATTCTGAGCGAGTATTCCCAGAAGAACCCATGTCGATAAACTTCAATTTATGGTTTGTGGAAAATCAACTTGTTGAGTCAAAGGAAAATCGTTTCTACGAAGAGGATCTCGACTGGGTATTTTTTAAAAAAAATGAAGCTTTGACGACGACAGAAGTTGAGGCAAGGGTTGCTGATCATCGGAGCAAAGGATCCCGCTACGTAGACAGTGTTGCGCCTTGGAGTCCGGTTTTGGAATCGGAGTGCTCGCTTTGAAACAGATAGTCAGATAGTCTGAACGTCAGATGATCAGGTGGGGTGGTGGGTGTGCGGTTTGCGGAAAGAGGATGTCTGGAGATCCCTTTATCGGCTGGACTCACGCGAAGGGCAAGCGGCGAAGGGTCCACTTTTCGGACAATCGGAAAATCGGTCAATCAGAAGTTCGGAAATTCGGATTATCGGTTAATCGCTCTTTTCCCATTCGTCCTGTTTCTCCCATTCGTCCTGCTTCTTCCAATCGTCCTTGTCCCAATCATCTAGTTCAGGAGCATCGTCTTGGAATTTATTGTAGGCTTTCCCGGACGCCTTCATTTTCGCCTCATCTTCCACTTGAATGGCCTGAGTCTCTTTCGTGATTTTGTAAATTAAGGCGATCACGCTGGCTAATCCGATCATGGCACCTAGCAAGGTGAACCAAGGAAGAGTGTCAAGCCATCGATCTACTAGATATCCGAGACCTGTATATATAAGTATCCCGAATCCTATCTGATAGCCGAGCGAAGCCGCGGATTTTGAAGAGCGAAGAATGCTAGACAAGGCAGATAATCAGATTGTCAGAACGTCAGAACGTCAGAAAATATTTACTCGGCAATCGAAAGCTATTCACTTGCCGAGTATCGAAAAAGCGAAAACAGGCAGCGGAGTTCTCAGTTTTTCAGGAATTCTGATGTTCTGATGTTCTGAAAATCCGATGTTCTACTTTATGACCGCCTTCAGATCTGGATTAGCCTGAGGTGCAGCGGCGCTCAATGAAGGAGATCTCATTTCACAACGGCCTCTGTAAATTGCTCCTTCCTCGATCATGAGTCGAGTGCACTTGATATTGCCTTCGACAACACTTGTTGATCGAAGAGTCAAAGAACCCTTGGTCACAATGTCGCCCTTAATTCGACCTGCGATGTCTGCATCACCAGTTTGAATATTTGCATCAATCCGACCTTCTGAGGTAACGACCAATTTATTGTCCACCACAACTTCTCCAATTACTTCGCCACCAACACGGACATCACCTGCCACATGAAGCGTCCCTTCAATCTTTGCACCTTTTCCAATCATGTTGACATGATTCCCCGCGTCGTAAGACGAACTCTTACCTTTCGACGATGAATTCATGCTTTGGGTGGAAGAGCCTGAAGAATCTGAGTCTTGTTTATTTCCGAATATTCCCATGTTCTTTATTTTTGGTGGTGTTTTGCAGGATTTTGTACACGTGCCCTATTGCATGAACTGCCCTGGGTCCTGAGCAAGGCCCTCTCTCCACAATTCAAAATGAATATGTGGACCTGAGGAAAGTTCGCCCGAATTACCGCTAATTGCAACCGTTTCGCGCTCCCTAACTCGATCTCCGACCTTTTTTATCAAATCCTTATTATGTTTATAAAATGATACGTAGCCGTCAGGATGATGAATTCCAACGACATAGCCTGCATCATATGTCCAATCTGCAAATACAACATATCCGTCTCCTACGGAACGAACAGGGGAGCCCTCAGCCACGGCGTAATCTATTCCATAATGCCCTAGCTCAGAATTAAATCCTCGAGTCAGATAACCTCTATCAACGGGTGGTAGAAAAGGTAATCTCAGGCTGCTTAGATAATTTTTTGTTGCCTCGGCTGGATTGGTCGATACAAACACAACCGCGGGCATACTCTCAACAGGAACAGCGGGTTGGGCATGCTCTCCGCTATTTATTGAGGTTAAATCAAGGTTAACATCTAAAGGTTGAGGTTCGATATACTCAGGCTCGGTCATTTCGGCCTGCTCAGCCAGTACATTGTCATCCTCCTCAAGTCCATCAAACAATTTTCTGATCTGCTCTAGATATGCATCTTGCGCAAGCAAAGAATCCTGCAGTTGATCAATCACAAGCTGGTTGGCTCTAGCGTTGATCCGGAGGTTCTGAGTACTCCTCCCAGGCACATAGTCGAGTATGGGCGAAAGAGTGAATACGAGAACTAGAAGTAGTGTGAATCCAAGTACGGAAAGAATAAACAGAGATCGAAATAGCTTAGGACGCAATGTGTACTGCGCCGGCTGATCCATGCTGTTCTCCTCCATTACCAGGATCGTGAATTCTCCCGGAGTCTTCGAGAGAATATGGCGCAAGAAATCAAACACGCGGAGTAGGTCGTAAGAGATGATGAGTGCAGTGAGATGGCTATTACGCCACCTGTACTCAGTAGATTCTCTAGTACAGAAAAAGGTTGAAATGTCACAGTAGTTCCGACTACCCCTAAAAAAATCTGGGCAATAAACCATACTTTTTGATCTAAGACATAGCCTCAGTCCGACTGGTGGGTCGTCGCGCAAGGCTCAGCTTCTTACAACGTCCATGGAGCCAAAGACGGCTCACCTTTCACTGCGACAGACTATATTTTTGGTATTTAGTTGACAACTAGTCCGCTCCACAATCCTCAAAGCCCCTAGACCATGGCGCCCCAGCCCCTTAGCACCCTAGCCCCTATTTGCCATATAGCTCCAATGAACTTATTATATTTCATTCTGTACTGAAATCCATTGACCAGAATTCGGTCTAATTGGTATGAGCGAAGAGAACAATAACCCAGAAGAAATACGGTGCTCGTTCTGTACAAGGACAGCACATGAAGTGGCCTCCATGGTCGCAGGCCCCGGTGTCTATATATGCGATCGATGCATTTCAGACGCGGCCGGCATTGTCAGAGGCGATGTCAATACATCCGGTGCAAATACTTCATCGCCACGGTCAAACTCCAAGCCGAGACTGATACCCCAAGAAATCAAGGAGTCCCTTGACGAATATGTAATCGGTCAGGACAAAGCCAAAAAGGCGCTTTCTGTTGCCGTCTACAACCACTACAAAAGAATCGACGCGGAGGACTATCTCCGCGAGTACCAAGATGTAGAGCTTGAAAAGTCTAATATTCTCTTGATTGGCCCTACCGGTACAGGAAAGACTTTGCTCGCCAGGACTTTGGCTCGAGTCTTAGATGTCCCCTTCTCTATTTCTGATGCCACTGCTTTGACAGAGGCCGGATATGTAGGTGAGGACGTCGAATCGATATTATCTCGACTATTGAGCGCGGCGGATTTCAATGTCGAGGAAGCCCAACGTGGAATTATATATATAGACGAGATCGATAAGATTGCACGGAAGGCAGACAATGCCTCCATCACTCGCGATGTCTCGGGTGAGGGTGTTCAACAAGCTCTACTCAAGATCTTGGAAGGTACGGTTGCCGGTGTTCCACCCAAAGGTGGTCGAAAGCACCCTGAACAGAGCCTTGTCAATATCGATACTGCCAACGTCCTTTTTGTTTGCGGAGGGGCCTTTGAAGGATTGCAAGAAATTATTGCTCGACGCCTCTCAACTCATACAATTGGATTCCTTTCAAGCGAAAAACAAGCATCTGTCAGTAAAGATGATCCAGCAATCTTGCTCAACTCTGAACCGGACGATCTCCTGGAGTTTGGTTTGATTCCGGAGTTCATTGGAAGACTCCCTGTAATAGCCGCTTTAGAGCCTCTATCTGACGAAGCCTTACTAAAGATCCTTACCGATCCAAAAAATGCCCTCATAAAGCAATACATGAAAATGTTTGCGCTTGATGGTGTTGATTTATCCTTTGCCGACGAAGCTCTCACAGAAATCGTCAAGAAAGCTAGGGCGCTCGGAACGGGTGCACGAGGATTGAGATCGGTGATGGAAGGTGTGATGCTGGATATTATGTTCGATGTTCACTCTCAACCTGAAGTCTCTGCTTGCAAAATTACGGCTGAGACTGTAACAAAGGGTCAAAAGCCGATTTACGTTTCGAGGAAGGTCTCGGCATAGGACAGTCCTCAGTCTTCTGCTGTCAGTCTTCTGGTCCCACACTTGAGCGTCTGTCTTAATATGAATTCCGATGGGAAGCTTTTGCGTAGCGAGCCAAAAAAAATTCTAGCCAATCCTCTGAACGTGATATCTCAAATCAATATCTAGATGGAAGATGTCATAAAACCAGTAAAATGGATCTCTCGAATATGGTATATCCTTCGAGACTATTCCAAGGGCATTCTGGAGCTGTTCATGACAGAGCAAGTCTTTATTTGGTGTGCCGCCATCGCTTTTAAAGGCCTCATCGCTATAGTACCTCTGACTATTTTGACCTTCGGCATATTTGGCCAGTTTTTAAATCAGGTCGAAATCCAGCAAACCATACAATCTTTCTTTGAGTCTCTCACCCCGCCCTATGTGAGTGGACAAATTATTGAGGCATTGGCGGGTGTTGCCAACTTCAGAAATGCTCTGACGGTAATCGGATCGATTGGTTTTTTTGTAACTGGAATTACACTTTTCTCAACCCTTCGCGTTGTCCTTGGAAATGTATTTGGGGCGAGACATAATCCTAGAGCGCCTCTGAGAGGCTGGGGCTCTGATATTCGAATGGCCGTTTTCTTGGGTGCGCTGTTCCTCCTTTCTTTTGGTCTAACTCTAGGCCTAGGAATATTGAACCGGGCCGGCCAAGACTTCATCGAGCCAGGGAGCGTAGTTGGAGACTTTCTTCGAGAGACATGGGGTGGCCTCTTTTTCTATCTTCGCTACTTCCTTCCCATTTTAACTACTTGGATCCTCTTTTTCCTACTTTATTACTTTATTCCAAAACCGAGACCAAGGGTTCGAAGCGCGATGATAGGAGCGGCATTTACCTCGGTTTTTTGGGAATTGGCAAAACTAATTTTTGGCCTTTACGCAAACAGGATCGCCGACTTCGAGCGCTACGGAAATATCATTACTGGGGCCTTGGGAGAGATTCTCGTACTCCTTCTCGTCCTTCTGTTTTGGGCCTATTATTCTGGAATTATCTTAATCGTTGGTGCTCGTATCGCATGGATGCGAGAGAACAGAATTGATGTCGGGATTGAAAAGGTTCGAGCAAGAGCTGGTCCCTGGCCGGAAGGCCTGGGAGCTGCTACTGAGACTTAGGATACCTCTTACCGCGCAGCTCTGACTGCAATTTGTTGGTCCTAACCATAATCATTCGCGATTGCCGTTGCAACATCGAGGTTCTACGGCGACAAATACTGTTTAGAATCCACTCAGGACATTTTTTCCAATTGATCGGCCAGTTTCCTGCATCGCATGGGCCTTCTTCAGGTTCTCGACATTAAGTTGACCAACATTATTGGTGACGGTCGAGATCAGCTCGTCAGAATCAATGAGCTCCGAAACTCGGTTTAGCAGTTCGTGCTGTTTTTCAATGTCCTCGGTTTGAAACATGGATCGCGTAAACATGAACTCCCAGCTGAAACTCAGGGCTTTCATTTTTCCTGCTTTGATATCCAAGGTCTGCGGGTCATCAATAAAGGCCACGTGTCCGCGAGGCTTTGTCAACTCTAAGATCGAGGCGAAATGTCCATCGGTCCCCGTCAGAGCGGCAACATAAGCTGGCTGAATATCTAGCAGATTCAGCTGATCAACAAGGGACTCCCGATGGTTGATGACGTGGTCTGCTCCCATCTTTTGAACCCAAGCCGTTGATTCGGGACGAGACGCTGTCGCTACCACATTCAAGCCCGTCAACTTCTTGGCGAGCTGGATGAGAATCGATCCAACACCACCTGCACCGCCAATGACTAAAATGCTTTCGCCCTTTCCTTCACCTTCCTCTAGAGAAAAGCAATCAAAAAGAATTTCCCATGCTGTAATCGAAGTTAACGGCATCCCTGCGGACTCCGCAAAATCCAAGGACTTTGGCTTCTTCCCGACGATTCTCTCATCTACGGCATGGAGCTCAGAATTAGTCCCAGATCTACTAAGATCTCCGGCATAGAAAACTTCGTCTCCGATCTCGAAAATCGTTACTTCACTTCCAAGCTCCTTGACAACACCTGCTGCGTCATAACCGATGATCTTATTGCCACTTTCAGGGCCTCTATTCTCCCGTACTTTGACATCAACGGGATTGACGGATACGCCTCGCACCTCGACAAGAAGATCTCGCGGTCGGAGTTCCGGCACTGGACAATCAAATTCGAAAAGGGAGTTTGGGGCCATTATGGGGCCCGCCTGGCTAAATCCGATTGCTTTCATTACTCACGCCGACATTTATAGGGGATAAAATGGACATACAAGTCAAATCATACACAAGAGATCTCTCTAATTCAATGAATCGTTTCTATTTTATTCTCTAACATAGTGAGAGGAATACAGACCCTAATCCCTGATGCTGACCTCTGATATCTGACGCCGCAAATCTGATATCTTTCCCTAATTTCTCGAGACGCCGTTCGTGATTTTCGAAACTCTCAACTCGACACTCCCCACTTCTTCAAGCAACCTTGCCACAGCCACAGCGTCCGAAAGCCAGTGTCCCAAAAAAGTCTTTTAATATCCCTTTTTCTATTCCTCGTTTTCTCGGTGCGGCCGGGATTCCTGATATCTCAGCCTAGCGACGACCTGTTCAAAATCAAGCCAGAGACCGAAATACGTCGTGTCACTTTTTCGGGAAACGAGACTTTTGATCACTTCGCACTCGAAGATCAGATAGTCAGTCAATTTCAAAAAGCATGGCCTACATTTTTTGATCGCTTAACTTTTTGGAATCGTAACCACATCTACTTTAGTCCGGTCGAACTCCAGAAAGACGCGGCGCGTCTTCGGCGCTTTTATCGAAGAAGGGGCTTTCTAAAAGCAAGTGTCGACTACAAAGTTTATTTCAACCTAGAAGACAATGATGTACACGTAGAGTTTTTTGTAGTGGAAGGCCCGCCTCTTCAAATCCTAGATATTCAATTTCTCGGACCCGACGGACTGGATGCTATCTTTCAGTTTTCGGAAGAGGAACGGGACAAGTGGGTGAACTTCAGACAGGAGAATGTCCAGCTTGCGAGCGGCGATCGATTCTCTGAATTTGAATCTCTTCGAATACAAGATCGCATCACAACATGGTTCAAGGGTGAAGGCTACGCTTTTGCAAAGGTACAAGACCACGTAGATCTCGATACGACCTACAGTGTCGTCGACCTCAGATACGTCGTGACTCCCGGGCCAATCACGACCATTGACGAGATCTCTATCGAAGGGAATCGGAGTGTTCGTGATCGTGTTGTATTACGAGAATTACCCTTCAGGATTGGCGACCGATACAATTATAGATCGCTTGTGACTGGTCAGCGTGACTTGTTTAGTCTGGACCTATTTCGATACGCCATCGCAGAGCTTCCTCTTCAGGAGGCTGATTCAACGGTCGATATTCTCATCCGTCTCGAGCAAGCAAAGGAGACCGTGCTCCGAGCGGAGACTGGTTACGCAACAACAAATGGTGTCAATCTTAAGACCGAGGTTTTAAAGAGAAACTTTCTAGGCGATGCGCGAAAATTATCATTACAGACAACTTGGCTAACGGGCCTATTCAACATTTCTTCCTCTGGCATTCGAAATGAAGAGCGTCAAGAAGTCTCACTTTCTCTAATTCAACCCTATGTCTTCAACCGACGAACCTCTTTAGTAGCTGCGCCTTTTTACACACGCCTGTTTAGCAGCACAACCCAAGGCCAGGAGACCGGATTCAAGACCACCCTAGTCTACGACATTCATGAGTTCAGGAATATATCCATGCACTACACCTTCGCCCGGGCGAGACCATTTTCTGGGGCTTTTGGACTCCAATCAGGCGTGGGCGAAGGAGAGCAAGACCTGATCCGATTCTACAATAAATCAATCCTAAGACTCTCGGGAGATTTCGGAAAGAAAGACAACTACCTTGCCCCAGAGGAAGGATTTGGAGTGAGACCCTTTATCGAGTTTGCGGGAGGGATTCTAGCCTCCGATGTTGACTATCTAAAAGCTGGTATCGAGCTAACCCGTTATCAACCAATTGGAGATAATAAGATTCTGGCCGGCCGAATCTATGGAGGACATATCATACCATTTGGAGGCACGAGCAATCCATCTGCAGATCCTACAGACGATGAACGATTCGATACTATCCGATTTTACGCAGGTGGTCCGAATGACGTCAGAGGTTGGGTGAAAGACGGGCTTGGAATCAAGACGGTTGTTGGCGATTCCGTCAATTATCAATTCGAGCCGGAAGGTGGACTTTCTAAAATATCCGGTAATCTGGAATATCGATCCAGCTTGCCGAAGCTTAGCACCAAATGGCAAGGGGTCGTCTTTTTTGATTTCGGTCAGGTTTCAGAAAGTGACTTAAAGTTAGACATCGACAGTTTTAACTATGGCGCTGGTGCCGGTCTTCGCTTCAAGAATCCATTAGGATATCTTCGCTTTGATCTTGGCTACAAGCTGAACCCTCGCCAAACAGATATCAATTCAGCTAGCTCCATTCAGAACGGATTGCAGGACTCGGCCCGAAAGCAGTTTCTTCGGAGATTTGAACCCCACATCAGTATCGGACATGCATTTTAGACAACTGGCGAAAATCGCAGGAGTGAATGCGTCAAGCCGGACATTATCTTTCGAGATTTGTGACCAGGACTCCTCTCCGAGACCACGGAGACTTAATCAGCACTCCCGTTTTATCGGCAATGACTTAGATCTTCTTGACTCCAAACAATTAAGAACTTATTTCTGAGTCTGAGCAAAATAGTATCCCAGTATCAGAGGCGTCGAAAGTCGGTCGTGGGCGAGTGCTCAAGGCCTTCTCGATAGTGTTTGCCTTGATCCTGTTCTTGGCTTTTGTGTTGCTGAAAACCGGTGCATTCAATGACTTGGTGAAGACCAACATGGAGACAGCTATCAACAACTTGATCGGAGCGGGGACTGTAACAATTGACCAAGTAAATGTATCTGATTTTGGCACGATGAATGTTAATGGATTCAATTATACGGATGCGGACGGTATTGCATCGCGAATTGAATCTGTAGAATTGGATTATGACATGAGTCTACTTACAAGTAATCACTTTGTAGTCGCTAGAGCCTTGATTAAAGACGGCAACATTCACCTTGTCCAAAGAAAGGACGGGACTTGGAATGTGCTCGATCTGCTAGCTCAGAAAGACAAGAACGTGAGTTCAGATAAGTGGGATATCGAACTCTCCAACATCGAATTTGATAGAGTCAATCTTCAGCTCGACCCACAAGAGATTGGGGGAATAAGACATAACTATAGCGGTATCGTAAAGGGTAAAATCCAAAGCCTCATTATTCCTGCAGAAGGTAATCTCAGCATCGAGCTAGATCTTGCGACACGTCTAAACTCACCGACTGCACCTGAGCTTGATCTTCGTGCGGATGGTCGATATGACAAAGATGGTCTAACACTCGAGCAACTTGAACTCAAGTCCGAGTCTTCCTTTGCATCGGCCAAGGGTTTGATCAAATATGATAGTCTCTCTGCCTGGGTGACCGAATCCGACTTAAGCCTAGTTTTTGCTCCTCTGACTGTAAAAGACCTCGCCCCTTTCAATATTAATCTGCGAGGTGGAGACGAATACACAGGGCAGTTGGAAATCAAAGGACAAGGAGGAGAACATAGAGCAACTGGTCGCCTCAAGAGCCAATTCGGTGCTGATCTCGATCTTGATCTGCGAGCAAGGAAGGACAACGAGAGCATTATTGATATTGACTTTTCCGTGTCCAAATTTGATCTGAGTGGATTGACGGGAGAAATAGCACACAAGTCTTCAATTTCGGCAAGTAGTTCTTCGACGCTTCGGGGGGAAGATCTCACTTCCTTGAGCGGCCGCCTTCCAGTCCGTCTTTCAAACTTGAAATGGTCGAGCTATCCGGAATTAAAGGGCGAAATAGTCACCGTACTTTCTGGAAGAAATTTTGGAATTTCAGGAAATCAAGAGCTACGTCTCAAGGACAATCCAAGAAGTCGAGTATCCGGCTATATCGACTTTAATTTCGATTCTCAGCGGCTAAAGGCCAGGGAGGTCGAACTTGTCGAGATTGACTACAAAGACTTTACGGCTACTCGAGAAGATAAAAATGTTCTCGACAATCTTAATGCAGTTCTTGACGCTGATCTTAAGGTATCAAGTTTAGAAGACATTGACGGACGTGCTGAGCTGAGACTAAACAAAAGCACCGTTCATGGGCAGTCACTCGACGGTGGCCAGCTTGACTTGATATTTGAGTCCGGATCCGTGCATGCCTCGGGCGATGTTGAGAGTCCTCTTGGACAATTTGCAATTTCGCAGCTACGGCTTTTTTCGATTTCGGACCAGGCTCAGCTCTCTGCGACAATCGACTTTTCAAATTTGAAGCCTTTCCTGCTAAACTCCAATCTATCTGTGCCAATTGATTCTGTCACTAGCGAGGCTGTTCTAAATGGACGACTTTTATTGTCATCAGCAAGTTTTCAGGAGAATGGATTCACGGCATCCTTTAACACAACTCTCTTCAATAGTAGATACCAAGACTTCGAAATTGATCGTGGTCGTTTTAGGGGACAAATCTTAGATGATCAGCAGGTGAGTTTTCATTCCGAGATTGAAGGTCAGCAACAATTTCTAATTGTAGATGGTCAAGGATCTTTGATAGAAAGTGGTATTGCCCTATCAAACCTGCGAGGTTCTACCCGCGGAATTGATGCGCAGAAGTTGATGCCCGGTCATCCATTTTCGACTAACTTGAATTCGACTTTTTCTGGCAACATCAAACTTCAAGATGGACTGCCCAGTGGGGAAATTAATGTCGTCTTGGGACAATCTCGAGTTAATAAGGAGGATGTTAAGGGAGGCCGGGCAACATTGTGGCTGGATCAAGGAGACATGAAAACGGAATCCGATTTCGAGATAGGCCGGGGAAGCTTCTTTCTCGCCACCTCTGGGAATCTGGCATCGGCACCATATTCAGGTGAGATCCTTGGAAGATGGACCCAATTCGATCTTGCAAAAGCGATGGGTATAGACACTTTATCGAGTGAAATAAATGGAGCAGTCAATCTTTCCTATCAGGGAGATAATTTCCGCGATCTGAGGGCCGAAGGAGCACTGGTTATAGGACGCTCTACTCTACAAGCTATCAGGATTGACACCCTGGTTTCAGATTTTGAAATCCAGCGGGGCGAAATCAAGATTGACACACTTCTAATACGTTCGAATGTGATGACAGCCTCGGGTGGTGGGGAAGTCTATCTTGAGGATTTCGGACTCATGCGCCGCTCTGATTTTAGTTTGGAAGCTCGGCTTCGGTCTCTTCAACCCCTGGCAGAATTCCTTGGAGTCCAGAGATTATCTGGAGAAGGAGCAGTAAGTTTATCTCTTCGTGGACGAGAAGGAAGGACAAGATTTGATTTTGAGCCTGATCTCAAATATTTGTCTGTAGACGAGGCCAATCTCTCAGAACTGTCAGCCAATATTACCGGACTACTGCAACAGGACGAACTTAGCTTCGATGGCCTGATTGATTTTGGTGTTGCTTCGGTTCCCACATTCACAGCCCGAGGCGCTGGATTGGTTGTCAGTTATTCTAATGAAAGGGCCTTACTGACCGGGGACATTAATATCGACGAAAACCGTGAAGGTAGTTTCGCCGGCGTGCTAGAAACTGGGACTGATCCATGGACCATGAATCTCGAGTCTCTTCAGTTACGATTCGATCAAGATAACTGGGACCTGCAGCAAACGGCCGAGATCGAAATAAAGAACGGTTTTGTGATAAGCGACCTGCTTCTTGAATCAGATGATCAACAGATTGTAATCGATGGAAATATTGATTTGTCGGGAGAGCAAAATATTGTCTGTACGGTTGAGGGGCTTCGGGCTGGAGCCTTCACTGACCTACTTGGTTTTGCTGGCCTGGACGGTGTAGTTGATGGATGGGTTATTGTGGAAGGCGATGCTAGAGATCCATATCTAGAAGGGCAACTAACAGCTAAAAATATCACTTCCTTTGGCAGGCCGGTTGGTGAGATGGATTTTGAATCGACGGTCGAAGATGGGGTAATGAATATTGACGCTGTCGTAACAAATGCACAAGGCAATACCTTGACGGCCAAGGGATTTCTTCCACTGCTCCTAACGCTCGCGGGTGACAGGCGTGACATTTCTCAGGATCCAGTTGGACTGGTTGTAAAAGCAGACACCTTTGACCTAAATGTCCTCGAGCCATTTTTGAATCGCCTGCCAGTCGAAAAGCTGAGCGGAATGATGACGGCAGACGTCATCATCGGAGGAATTGACTCCGAGCTTGACCTCCAAGGGGCCGTGATCGTAGACAAGGCTATTTTAGGCCTAAGAGACTTTGGCGTCATCTACAATGATATAAGTGGCCGAGCAGATTTAGACAAGAAAACCGCCAAGCTGAGCGAGGTAGAGATTCGATCTGGCAATGGATCGGCCAAGGTGAGCGGCACCGTCGATTTCCCAAGCCTCCGAGTGCCGGAATATGATTTAGACGTGACGGCACAAAAATTTAAAGCCATTTGGGACCAGACTTATCACCTGCATACGGACGCCGTTTTGAAACTAACCGGATCACAACTCCGACCGCGTCTGTCTGGAAGTGTAACAGTGTCTCCGGGCGATATATTTTTAACCGACGAGCTCATCGCCGAGGATCTTGAGCCAATAGAATTGACCGACCGGGATCTTCAAATCCTTGAGGAAAGATTTGGCTTTCGAGTCTCGGAAGACGACACAACCAACTATGACTTCTACGAGGCTCTCACTATCACAAATTTCGATCTTAGCTTTGATAAGAATGTATGGATGAGGTCGAGCAGCAGTCCTGTGATGGACATGGAATTTAATGGTGACGTGGATGTCACAAAGCAACCAAATGGAGAGCCAATCTTAGTGGGCATAGTAAAAGTCAATCCAAGTAGATCTAAAATCGTTCAGTTCGGTAAGCGATTCGACATAAGGACAGGTGAGGTTACATTTACAGGCCCCTTGGAAGAAGCTCTACTCAATATTGACGCGCAATACGTAGTCCCATCTCGAAGGGGTGGAGACGAAGTATCTATTAATTTGAAACTAAGCGGACGACAAGACGACCTCAAGACTTCTTTGAGCTCGGAACCGTTACGATCCACAGTCGACATTATATCATATCTCGCAACAGGTAGGCCTGCGAACGAAAGTGTAGATGGGGCAGGTGAAGCGGTGACTGACCTAGCGGTAGGTCAGCTTTCCTCGTTGATAGAAGGCTTTGCAGGTGATCAGTTGGGACTAGATGTATTCGAAGTGGAGTTTAATACGACCGATGGAACGGAGGTCACGCTAGGAAAATATCTTTCCCGAGAATTCTACGTGTCTTTTAGTCAGGCCTTGTCGGAAGACGATCGGGAATCCAGCATCGCCGTGGAATACGAACTGTTCAAATGGCTGCAGCTACAGTTGGAACGTCGGGATAGCGCTCTGAAATTTAACCTACTTTGGGAGTATGCTTTCTAATCCAGTTCGACGAAAAGAGGATTCCTCTCTCCTAAGATCTTTTCTCGAGACGACCGGCGCCTATGCAGCCTTCGTGGGAAGATTCTTTAGCAAACTTTTCCAGAGGCCTTTTGACAGTCGAGAGTTGATCAAACAGATGGATGAGGTCGGCTCGAAGAGTTTCGTTTTGATCGCAACCATGGGATTCGTTCTCGGCATTCTCATTCCCATGCAGGCTAGAGGGACTTTGGCGAAACTGGGTGCGGCCTCCCTCCTTCCCGATCTCGTAGTAATCGCAATGTTCAAAGAAATCGGCCCTGTCTTTACAGCCATCATGCTGGCCGGCAGGATCGGATCCGGATTCAGTGCCGAGCTTGGATCAATGAGAGTGTCCGAACAGATTTCGGCGATGGAGGTGGCAGCCGTTCGACCCTTTCGTTACTTGATCGTCACGCGAATTCTTGCCTGCATTTTGATGTTTCCACTTATGACTCTCTTCGCCAACACTTTTGCTTTGACGGGTGCCTTCCTAGAATCGAGCATTATCGGAGGAGCCAACTTTGGGCCTTTCATTTCAAAAGCCTTTGAAACCATTCGGCTTTCTGATCTATTTGTCGACACAGGAAAGACAGCCGTTTTTGGATTTCTCGTGGGCTCAATATCCTGTTTTCTTGGATACACTGTGAAGGGAGGAACGAGAGAAGTTGGACAAGTTGCGATGTGGGCGGTGGTGATTTCCTCCATAATGGTTATTCTGGCGGACTTCGCTATTGTGCAATCGGCTTTATTGATGTTTGGAGATGTGTCGGTTAGGTAGGACGTGTTCCGTGTTCCGAAAAATCGAAATTCGGATGGTCCCAATTTCCGATACTCCGATACTTCGATTGACTGAATTACTGAACTTGTCCAAGCATGACGATAGAGCTTTCATCAATCCTAACGGAACACAGAACACGGAACACGGAACACTGAACACTGCCTTATCCATATCCTCCCTCCGCAAATCCTTCGGCGACAATGAAGTCCTGAAAGGAGTAAACCTGTATGTCAACGAGGGTGAATCCATTGTTATCATGGGACGCTCAGGTGCGGGGAAAAGCGTTTTGATCAAGCATATCATTGGCCTACTCAAAGCGGACCAAGGAAACGTAGAAGTCCTGGGCCAAGACATTGCTCGTCTCAAGGAGGCCGATCTACAAAAATTGAGAATGGATGTTGGATACCTCTTTCAAGGTGGAGCTCTTTTCGATTCGATGAGTGTAGATGACAATCTAAAGTTCATTTTGACTCGCTCAACAACACTGAATGGACAGGAGATCGAAACTCGAATCGCTAAGGTATTGCGATGGGTAGATCTTGAGTTGATGGAAGATCGATTTCCGGATGAATTGTCTGGAGGTCAACAAAAGCGAGTAGCCTTAGCTCGATCTCTGATTCTCAATCCAAAGCTTATGCTCTACGATGAGCCAACTACTGGACTAGACCCCGCAACAGTCAGACAAGTCTCGAGGCGAATCATAAGACTGCGAGATGAGTTTGGTATTTCTTCCCTTACGATTACCCATGACATAGCATGCGCTGAAATCTTAGGTGATCGTATTTACATTATTGATGACGGCAAAATAGTAGAGTCTGGGACCTTAGAAGAGGTCAAAAACTCGAAACAAGCCGCAGCCATTGACGCCTTTGGCGGGATTTCGACAACATGAATCGGCAAAGTAGACTTGGATTATTGGTTATTGCGGGCGTCGGCCTGTTTTTGTTGGCAATCGGCTTGATTGCGAATCGTGGTTTCATGTTCGCTGATACTGTGACCGTTTCTGCCAAATTCGAGTCGGTATCAGGAATGCCATCGGGATCTCCCGTTCATTTTCGAGGCGTACCCATTGGACGTGTTGATCAAGTCATATTGCCGGCAAACGGAAACGAAGCCGTCGAGCTTCGGCTGGAAATAAAAGAGACAGCAAAACACCTAGTAAACTCCAATTCGATTGCCAAGCTTGATCGAGATGGACCTATTGGGATTCAGCTGATCACGATTGAATCCCCTTCAAGCGGAAGCCCGATTTCTAGCGGTATGTTCATTCGCGGAATTGCGGGATTAGATCTCAACAACATGGGCGAAACGGCGACGGAAGTCTTGCAAAGCGTTTCGCTTCTCAGTCAAGATTTACAAAGTCTCATGGGACGTATCGAGGGCGGCGAAGGAACACTTGGAAAGATCACACAGGATCCCGAGCTCTACGATGGACTGATCGCGATGAAGAATTCAATGCTTCAGGGTTCTAGGAAATTGCAGGGCACTCTCTCTCGTTTGGACGAGGTTTCTGTGGAAGCACTTGATGCTTCTAAGGGTGTTGATGACATCGTGGCACGCGTTAGCTCCGGACAGGGAAGCATTGGGGCTTTCTTAAATGACACTACCTTATATGGCCGAGTCAATAATCTCAGTAGTCAACTGGCTGAGGTGAGTGCGCATCTCGAAAGTGTGCTAGACCAATCAGAGTCGGTTATCGCCTACGGCGCATTAGCGGCTGCCAGAGCAGCTGAAAATATGGAAGCCCTACGTGGCAATTGGTTTTTCCGCGGCTACTTCAAAGACAAGGGTGAGAATCCGGACGATGCGTCGATGGAGATAAGAGCAATTGAGGAAGCTTTTCAGGCTATCGAAATCCAACGGGAAGATCTACGGCAGTGGGAGGAAAGACTGAAGACCCAGTCTGAGAACAGATAGAACACTTCAAGAGTGGAAAATCTAGTTCTGTAATTTGATCTGCGTTCTTGTCCTTTCATATCTCCAATCTTAGAATAAAATTCCACCCTTCACCTTAGACCAATACCTATGTCTCGACTTCTTTCTATTCTCCTTTTCAGCCTGATTATTAATCCCTCTGCACTTGAGCTACGAGTTTACAACGGCCTTTACTCAAGCTTTTGATAAGGGAGGAATAGTGATGCGAGATCGAACAGGTATTTTCACCATGTGGGCAGGCGACGGAAATGCCACCGGCGATGTAACAGCATCTGACTTTCTCAATGTGTGGCTTCCAAGCAAGGCGGTCCCGTCAGCTACACCGCGGCAGATTTCAACATGAATGGGTCGGCTAGGGCCTTTGATTTTCCAGAGGCCGGGTTGCCAGCAAACGGCAGGCGAGTCAGATTCCGTAGTCAGCGTGCCGTATTCCGAAAAAGCTGCATCTGACAATTAGCGATAAGAAGATCGTATGTCTAGGTATTTCTGAATTCTGACAATCTGACTTTCTGATGTTCTGATAATGTCCTGAAGTTCTACCCTTTGTCGTTATTCAAGTACCCCCAACTATGGATATCGATTATGAAATTTCTCGTCGCTTTTCTATTCCTTCTTGCGGTCTCTGCCTCTCCTGCTCAGGCACAACTTAGTGGTACCTACACTGTCGGCGGGACCACTCCTGACTATATAAATATTTCTGTCGCAGTTGCCGATCTAAACTCGATGGGCATCAGCGGCCCTGTTGTCTTCAACATTAGAGCCGGCACCTACAATGAGCAGGTAAGCATTTCAGGTTTTGCACGCACTGGTGCTGCTGACGACCGAGTCACTTTCCAAAGAGCGAACCCAAATATTGTAGTCAACTGGCGATATTCTTCTGCAGGCTCAGGGTCAAATTGGGTCATCAAGCTTGATGGAACGTCATACATCAGCTTTCGAGGTTTATCCTTCACTGCCGCATCGGCTGCTCCATATGGACGAATGATCACGTTCCTTGGTGGCTCCGGAAATATCACCGTCGTCAACTGTGACTTCGAGGGTCTTTTTGCAGACAGCAATTTCCAATCCTCGATTATTCATCGCGAAGGTTTCGGTGACCATCCAAACAACGTCTTTAGATCGAATACCTTTACCTATGGATACGCGGGAATAAATTGGCCAGATTCTGGAAACAATAGCATTCAGGTAATGGCTCGTGGCAACACTTTCACCGGACAAACGAAATACGGTCTTAGGCTAGACGAAGTTGAACAAGCTATCGTAGACTCAAACTACGTTGTCAGTGCCGCCTGGTCTGACACCGGATTCATCGGAATTCGCCTCAGTTCTACGATAGGCGGTTTTGCTGTACAAACAGCCCAGATTTCCAACAACCTAATACAAATGCCCATTGGCTCTGTGGGCATATCGCTTTCTGGCTTGGTTGACGAGTCCTCAAGTCTGATTAACAATTTCGTCGCAGTTTACGACCCAGCAAATGGCAACAGTGGCATCTCCGTCTTCGATTGTCAGAACTTGTCGATCTATCACAATACCGTTCGAACCAGCGCACCTTCGGCTGAGGCCTTCCATATCACGGATCCGAGCGAGAATCTCGATGTGCGAAATAATATTTTCAGTGCAGACGGAGGAGGATACGCTATCGAGTATGAGGAAATTGCGGGGATAAGTGCGGACTTTAATAATCTCTACACTACCGGATCAAATATCGCAAGAGTCTCATCTGTCAACTATACTAGCCTTAGCAACTATCAAGACGCAGTTCCGCTAGACCTCTACTCGACGGATGTCGCGGTGAGTTTTGTGCAAACAGTAGGAGCAAATGATTTGCACCTCATTGGGGCTTCACTTGATGACCCGAATCTACTGGCGCGATCCCTTGGTAGCGTTAGCCTCGACTTCGACGATGACCCAAGATCCGCCTATTCCGTCTTTAAAGGAGCAGACGAAGGCAATGAAATACTTCCGCTTGACGACGATGACACCGGCCTCGGCTTTTACACCGTCGGCGGGTCTAGTCCTGATTTTTCGAATCCAAATCAGGCAACAAAGGCCATAAATTTGCGAGGTGTCAAGGGGCAGGTTACCATGAAAATTCGCCCTGGTACATACAATGTCTCCTCCCGTATACATTTCGAACGTTTCGCCAGCGAGGACACGGTGAGCTTCCGTCCTTCCGATTCATCTAATAGCCCAGCGCTCTTCCACTCCTCCTCCAGCTCTTTCGACAATTTTATCTTCAAGGTCATCGACTCACATGCTGTAGCGTTTGTCAATCTCGATTTCGCAGCAACGGGTACTGGTATCTTTGGTCGCATTCTATGGTTCGATGGCGAGGACACGGACAAAATAGGCATCACGAATTGCAGCTTCGATGGACTCGTTGGAGATATATCAGACAAGTCGACCCTCGTTTACGGCTATGAAGATGGCGATGGCCAGGACGATTTCACAATCCAAAACAGCAGTTTCACAGAGGGCTCAGCGGGAATTTTTCTTCAAGGCGGTGCAGCCGGTCCGAGTAATGGTGGTGGTACAAAGATCCTAAACAACAGCTTCGATGACCAATCCGTCTACGCTATCAACCTTGACCATGTGTCATTTGAGATATCATTGAACTCGATAACCGGACTGATAGACGATGTCACAGGTCTGCAGATAGAAGGTGGTGGCGGAAGTTCTAGCGTTGAGCGAAATACGATTCAACTCCAACGTCCTGGGACATTAGGAGTGCAACTGAACTCCGGAACCGTTCTTCTTGCCAACAACTTTATCAATGCAAACGAGAATGGTATTAAAGTAGACGAATCCGGGAGAGGTCGATTGATTCACAACACGATCCGAGCCAAGGGCAATCCAGTTCATATTGTTAATGCGCCTCTTGGCGTTGACTTGATCAACAACATCTTTATTCGAGATAATCCGGGTCCTGCTCTAGTGGTTGATGACGCTAGTGACATTGGGGAATCCGACTTCAATATTTTCGATCACGAAGGGGCCCAAATTGTCAGTTGGGATGGAACAGGCTATTTAGCTTTGAGCGGCTATCAGACCGCGAGCGGTCTCGATTCAAATTCAAAAGCAATGAGTCCTCTTTTTGTCAACGAGGCTAATGGGGAATTTCATCTGACCAGCACCTCGATTGGCGATCCCCTTCTTGGTGGCTCCTATCAACTCGACATAACAACAGACTACGACGGTGAGCTTCGATCAGTCGCTGTTCCTTACATCGGGGCCGACGAGTCTACGTTGCCGCTTGGATTTTCAGTCAAGCTAACGGCCCTTTTAGACGGCCCCTACGATGCCGCATCACCAGGATCAATGTTGGCCGACCTTAATGACCTTGACCTGTTACCCTTCGATCAGAGTTATAGCGGCCTTCCCTGGTCCTATGCAGGAGACGAGAGCTTCGATCTATTCTTCATCAACAACAATACAGACATTATCGATTGGGTTCTTGTTGAAATGTACAGTGGAGACCCATTGAGTCCACCTATGATTTTGGAGTCGAGATCAAGCGCACTAATCCGAGACGATGGTCAGCTCGTTTTGCCAACGAATGGCATAAACTCGACGGAGGACATTTCGTTTGTACTGACACCAGCTAGCTACTATATCGGGATTACTCATCGAAATCACCTGCAGATCATGAGTAGCGCAGCCATCGATTTCACAAGTGGATCTGCGACCTACGACTTTTCACAGTCTTTGGCATCAGCCTTCAGTCAAGGAGGCACTGCGATGAGAGATCGAGGCGACGGCTACTTTACCATGTGGGCCGGCGATGGAGATGTGAGTTCTGATGTCACAGCTTTTGATTTCCTCAATGTCTGGTTGCTAGAGAACGGAGGAGCACCAGGATATTCTCCCGCCGATTTCAATATGGACGGATCCGCCACAGCATTCGACTTCCTCAATGCTTGGCTGCCTGCGAACGGACAGGCGAGTCAAGTACCATAGGAGGTCATTGGTTATTGGTCCTTAGTCTCTTTGTCTTCGCGGTCTCAACCAGTTAGCATTCAAACGATCAGTTGCCGTTTTACCACCAATGCCGGGGAAACTATGATCTCTATACTGCTAGCTTACTATCCGATTTCGTGAAAATCTGATGTTTTGACTTTCTGACCTTCTGACATCAATTTGTTCGTGTGACTACTTTATCGTAAAGTTACTGGTAGTAGGAGATTCCAGTGCGATTGGCCTCATCTAATAAAAAAGTCATGAAACGAAATCTACTAATATTTGGCCTTGTGTTGACAGTGTCCGCATGCCAAGACCAAAACGGCCCCCTAGAAGGCACTTGGGAAATGGTCAGTGCCACTTATACGGACGCTGATACAACAACGACCCTCGTTCTGAGTGATGTCAGGGCAACCAAGATCCTGACCTCCGATCACTTCGCTTTTGGTAGGCAACAAGACGAAGGTGCATATGCCGGTGGCGGAATGTACACTTACCAGGATGGCAGCTATACGGAGGTAATTCAATTCCATTCAAATTCGGACTGGTTAACAGACACACTTCAATTCAAGGCAAGAATAGAGGGTGATTCGCTCTGGTACCACTCTGGTACACTCGGCGAAAACTTCGTGCTCGATGAAATTTGGCGAAGAGTTTCACATTAGACCCTGATGAAGGTCCTTCTGCCGCGATTTGGTCGCTTATAACCACGACCAATGATTTCTTATGTCTCGTTCCGACCGGGGATTTGGAAAAGCACGGCTAGAATTTGGATTTCATCTCCAAGAAATTTTGATAAGGCTTGATTACCTTGATCCTAGCAGATGAGATTTCATACTCGATTCGAACATCCACAGGTCGAATTTAAAGACAGAGTCATTCCTAGAAAATGAGTCCTATTTCGCGAATAAAAACATTCCGTGAAGAGACTGTAACCTTGGAGATTTCGAGGCACTAAGGTGTGTAAGATGCTTCGTCTTTATGACGATCAACACCACATCAATCTAAATAGTGCCGCAGTCAAAAATACACATATTCCATCTGGAGCGTAGCTTCAACCCCTTCCAGTCATCACTCGGAAAGGGTATGACTACAATAAAAGGCGATTGGCTTCGCGGTGAGAACTACTACATTTTAGTCGCCAGTGCCATTGCCATGGTGCTCATGTTTGCAAATCAGGTTGCGTGGACTTTTGTCAAAGATGCGGTTGTGGAAAACCCGACTGGCGGGCCAGCTCTTTGGTATTGGGGAGGACAGCTCTTGGGCATATCAGGCTTTATACTTCTCTGCGTCGTTGGATTTAGAAATGCCCTGACTTTTTCATTCGATAAGGAGAATCTCTCTCTTATTGGCAATGGAATCAGTAAGAATATCGATTACACACGAATCGAATCCGTTCGTGAAGTGGCAAAAATCGATTATCACCGGATCTATCGACCATTCGCCCAAACGCAACGGATGTTCAACACTATGTATGAGAAAGTAATTATTGTGCGGGCCGACAAGCAGGTATTTGCCTTTAGTTTTCCGCACTTGGATCATGCCGAATTTCTCGAATGTCTTGCTGTAAAAACTGGACTCCATGCCAAAGTCAACTTGGACGACAGCTTGTCTTCAAGTGCTAGACAAGCGAGCGTCTCCTAGATAATCCTAGCGTGTCTTTTACCCTTCAAAACGAGGACGCCGATAGCGATGCCAGAGCAGGTTTAATAAAAACAGCTCATGGCGATATCGAGACACCCATCTTCATGCCTGTTGGTACCCTCGGTACCGTGAAAGCAGTGCAGCCGCGAGAGCTCTTAAGTGATGTTAAAGCTCAAATTATTTTGGGCAACACATACCACCTTTATTTGAGGCCTGGTAGCACCGTCATCGAAGAAGCCGGTGGACTGCACTCCTTCATGAATTGGAAAGGCCCCATTCTAACGGACTCCGGTGGCTACCAGGTATTTTCTCTCGCGGAGAGAAGAACGATTGATAAAGACGGTGTCACTTTCCAGAGTCACATCGATGGTTCAAAGCATCGCTTCACACCTGAAGGTGTGGTTGATATTCAAAGATCCATCGGATCTGATATCATGATGGTTTTGGATGAATGCCCCGCAGGTGACGTAGATCTCAACTATGCGAGAAAATCTAATCAGCTGACGGTGGATTGGGCAGGACGATGCAAGAGTCACTATGAATCGACCCAAAGCAAGTACGGGCATCGGCAAATGCTCTTTCCGATTGTGCAAGGGGTGATCTATCCAGAAGTGCGCAGGGATTCGGCTAGGTCTCTGGTTGACATGAACTTCGAAGGATATGCCATCGGAGGTCTTTCTGTGGGGGAATCTGAGGAGAATATGTATGCCATGGTTGAGGTCGTAAACGCGATCCTTCCAAAAAACAAACCTCGTTATTTGATGGGTGTAGGAACGCCGGTCAATTTGATCAACAATGTGGCTCGTGGAATTGACATGTTCGACTGTGTTATGCCAACCCGAAATGGCCGAAATGGAATGCTTTTTACAACGGAAGGCATTATCAATATTCGGAACGAAAAGTGGAAAGCCGACTTTTCTCCAATAGACCCGGGCTTAGACCGATACGCCTCTCAAGAATTCAGCAAGGCATATTTGCGTCATTTGTTGATGACAAAAGAAATCCTTGGACTCCAATTGGCTTCGCTGCAAAATCTGAGCTTTTATCTCTGGCTAATGTCGGAGATGCGAAAGGCCATACAGGAAGATCGATTTAGTGCCTGGCGAAGTGAATGGACAGAACGAGTCGGCAAAAGACTATAAAACCGTTTTGGGTCTTGGACTCCCCACTCTCCACTCCTCACTTCCCAGACTCCTCACTCCTCACTTCCTATAGCTTACTCGACCACGATCGTCCGCCTCAAACTTATAGATGTCCCATCGCCTAGACTTTGATCTCTCACGCTCCAATCTCTGTGCAACGATCATCCTCTCGCCGTCAGTTCGGACATTGATCATTCCATAATTGGCCACCGATCTCTCTATGATCTTCAAATGATCATCGAGTCTTTTTTTCGCTGCGTTCTTCGCCACCTGCGTTGCGTCTGGATCGTGCATGATCTTTGTTTCTATGTCGATCTTCTTCTTCAATTCCGCCCTAACTTTGTTCGGATGCTTGATATTTTCGGCCCCAGACCTAGCCAATTCAGTTGAGAAAATGAAGGGCCGGTCTGACCTCGAAAATTTACCGATCATGCCAAGTGTATCTGGACGCGGATGCGAATGTGGCTCGTTGTCTCCACTAGAAATCACGGTCACCAAAGGATTTGTCGATCTTAGAAAGCTGCTAGAAACATGGGAGCTGCCATGATGACAAGCTTTCGCCAAATCCACTTCCCAGTGCTTGCGTCCTTCCTGGACCAGGAAATCCATTTCGTCAGGCGTCTTGGGATCAGGATCTAAGCCCGTGTAATGCTCGAGTAAATAGTCCTGAGATCGCTCATTTAAATCACCACCAAGCAATATTTTTATCGAGCCCATCTCTAATATCAATACCACGGAGTGCCCATTTTTGGTCTCTCCAACATTTCCCAATTTCGGTAATGCTTTTGTCCCGTCCTGTAGCTCTTGAGTGAGGGGGCCCATTATCTTAAGCGTGAATCCCTGGTTGTCGCTTGGGGCATAGCCCGGATAGTAGTTCGGATTGTCGATGTCATTGCTGGCCATGAGACCCATGATATTGCCAACGCGATCCGAGTCCACGGCCGTTTTCATTAACTTTGGAAAGAGTCTTCGACCGACCTTGACTGGATCGTCCGTTATCGCCTTTAGTTCTTGCTTTGTCTCAACTATTCCTGTCAGAAATTTCCGATTTCCAATTTTTACTTCTTCCCCAAGAGATGGCTTTCCTCCCAACACCTGCTCTATAATGGTGTTGTGATAAATATTTTGAACATGCACTTTCTCATGTTCAAGAAGATCTTCAAATCCTTTGTAGTGATCCTTGTCAGGGTGGCTGATAAGGAATGACTCAAATGTGAACTTGCGTGCAAATTTACCAAATCGCCATCTTAGAAATCGATACATATTGTCCCCTTCTCCACTGTCGATTACAATCGACTTATCCTTGTTGGTCTGAATGTGGCATCCATCACCCTGGCCAATATCTACGAAGTTGACTTCCAAGATTTGATCTTCTTGTAGACCTTCAATACGTACCCAACCTGTTCGACCTCTCGACCGGATATTGACCCAAGAGCCGTCGATCGATATTATTTTAGACCAGTCGCCCCAGATCAATTGGTTCTGGGCTTTTTTTCCTTTTACCGAATTTTGAGTTCCCTTTTCTTCGTACTGGACAGTAAAGGGATAGGCGATATGAACTTCGTCTCCAGCTTGCATGATTTTGTTGATATGTTGAAACACGCTTCGTATTGAGAAGCGTCATTCGAATGTCGAATAGACCACGCAGGCTGGGTGAGGCTCGCAAGAGAAGACATTGGATCTCCTAGGTCTATTCTTGAAATATTTCGGCTTTGATTTTACTAAATATTACTTAACTACGACGAGAATACTTTCCCGTCCTTTTCTACTTCACGCCGTATTCCGTCCAAAACACCTTGTCTAGTAATAATTTCGGACGATCTGGAAATGGCCTTCAAGCAAGCGAATTGTACTACATTTATTATGTGCCCACCGCTAAGGTCGTAGCCACCAATAAGCGTGGGAATATCAACCATCTCTTCGAAACTAATATTTTCTGGAAATGATTTTCTTGCTATTTCTGTCCGCTCCTCTCTGTTTGGAAATGGAAATTTAATAATAGAATTGAATCGACGAAGAAAGGCCTCGTCGATATTCGATTTAAAGTTCGATGACAGGATCACGAGACCATCGAAATCCTCGACTCTTTGCAGTAGATAGCTGACTTCTTGATTTGCATATCTATCGTGTGCATCCTTGACACCAGTCCTTTTTCCAAAAATGGCGTCAGCTTCGTCAAAGAATAGAATCCAATCTCGATTTTTCGCTTTGAGGAATAGACGCTCAAGATTTTTCTCAGTCTCACCTATATATTTTGAAACTACCGTTGACAGGTCGACTCGAAAAACGGGTCGATTGGTGTATTTACCGAGGAGCGTCGCTGTTAGGGTCTTACCGGTTCCTGAAGGCCCATAGAACAGGGCCCGATATCCAGGTTTTATTTTCTTCGACATATTCCAGTCGTCCATCAAGGTTTTGTGGTGCTCAACCCAAATGCGAAGCTCATCAATTTGCTCCCTAACATCTTCAGACAAGACAAGGTCATTCCAGTCTAAAGCGGTGTGTATTTCTCGGGCAGGAAATTCTCCACTGAATTTTGGTTTAGATCGCTCTCCTCTTAAGAAAAAGTCGATATAATCCTGAGACATTATCAACTTCCCGCTCATAGCAGGCTCACCTTCTGGTACCGCCTCAAGGTATAGGATCCCTCGATCAACAAGCGGAGAGCCCTCTTGCAGCATTTCCTGAGCCAATTCTCTGCCTTTCCCATTGGCACCACCCAGAATAAACTGTGCCGTCTCGCCAGTAGGAAGAATTCCTCGGTGGTTTTTCCCTTTGACACCACCGAATTCTGGAAACTCACCGCCTTGAGGATTGAACTCTTGAAGGGTCCGAGTAAAAAAGTTTGGTGAGTAATGGGGTACCAGGGCGATACCTAAGAGTATCTCTTCTGCCGAGGAAGAAATGTCTTCATCGAAATCGATATCACCACTAAGTCGCCGTTCTAGCAACTCCTTGAGTCCGGTCAAATCTAAAGCATTCATATCTCGCTCCTATTTAGGTCAAGGTAAATGTCGGTTCCATTGTGAGTTTCGATTTTTGTTCGTCGCTGAGTTTGCCTATGAAATCCTTCAATTCAGCCTCGCCCTGGACTTTCTTATATCTAAACCTATTGGATAAGGTAGACCCGATAGCGCTGTTCACTTTAGAATCTCCTAAACCAATAATTTCGTCAGCAGAACCGCCCGCCACTTTATCTAAGTGCAATGCGGCTCTATTGTGACCCTCTTTTCCGTAGATTTTTCTGGCGAGCGGTTCCATGTCACGTCTGAACTCGGCTGATGCGGTGCTCGGATCAAATCCTTCGTCTCGAATAAGTTCGT
Source organism: Rhodothermales bacterium (assembly GCA_965250215.1). Classification (GTDB taxonomy): domain Bacteria; phylum Bacteroidota; class Rhodothermia; order Rhodothermales; family DATKEJ01; genus CBDFNN01. The sequence continues at coordinate 4,142,082 of CBDFNN010000004.1, forward strand.
CTATTATCTCCTGCATAACGACAGCTCTGGCATCCTCTCTTGCTTTCCTATCCGCCGCATTGAAGGCGTCAAGTTTTGATTTCTCATCGGATTCGAGGGTTTTCTTTTTGTTAACCTTTCTTTTAATCGCCTGGATTTCTAAAAACGACTCTCGGTTTGCTAACCAATCGCCCACTCCTAGTTTCGAAAGTTCTGTTCTCATCATATCGATCTGTCTCTGATATTCCTCGCGAGCTCCAGGTTCTTTCGCGTATTGAGCTTTTGGATTGAATTTGAATTCGATAGTAATGGCAGGCACATCTGCCTGAGTATAGGCTATATAGCTTCCCGTGCCAGCCATCGTAGTCGTATTCGGAGCTATAACAACCTTGAAGTCAATGTCTTGGTCTTGTTCGTCCGCCTTCGCCTCGGTAAAGTTGACTTTCATCTTTATGCCCTTCTTGAGCTTACCGCTATACTTTTGCTCTAAGGCACTTGCCTTTGTTTCCTTCTCAGCACGTGCTCCTTTATAGTCCTTTTTGGTAGATGGGCCTGAGAGTTCTCCAACCACTTCAGCGGCGTATTGGGCATGATTCTGATCGTCATCCTTCTTAATAATTTTACCAAGAAACGCTTTTGCTTTGCTCACTATCCAGCCTATGACGCTGTCAATCGCAGCGTCAACTTTGGCCTGAACTTTCTTGACGATGCTGATAATCTTGGTAGAGATCTTCCCAAGACCTGCAAACTTGGCAAGAAAACTTATGGCTAATGACAGAATGCCGGCCAGAGTTTGCTCCACTTTTTGAATAGCTGCAGCAATAACTCCATTTGCTATGGAAACAATGGAATTAAGAATCGCGAATCCCACCTTCGCAATCTGACTGATCTTATCGATCAGGAAGGTAATCGTGTCATAGATCGCTAAGATGGCTTGGATAACGGCACCAGCTGGATTCAGGCTCGTGACGAGTTTAGTGATGGCCTTTTTGACTACTTGTACTACAACCCAAGAGGAGATCTCTCCGATGACCATAGACTTAAGATCAGACAGCATGGTCTTTATCCTCTCCCACATTGCCATTGGTCCTTTTGTCACGAGCAAAGTCACCAATTCAAATCCAGTCTCCAGCGCCTTAACGGCCGTCTCACCCAGATGCTTGACTAATTTTACCCTGACTTTAGTCCAAGTCACACCAAGCACAGAAAGAACGAATTTGATGATCTCCTTTATACTCAGCGATTGTGGTATATGAACACCTGCTCCTGCGAGCGATCCCATCAACCAGTTGATAAGAGCTTTCTTAAGATGCTTAGCAATATTCTGAGCAAATTTGAGGAATCCATTCTTTGCGGCCGTGATCAAGTTGCCGACAAACCCGATGGGATTCTCGAGAATGCTGGAGAAGGCAGCGCCGGCTTTCTTTATCCAGGGAACGGCGCCCGGAGCCACAACGGAAAACAGTATCTCAAGGAGCTGAAGAACCGTTCCACCGGCCCACTCCATGAATTGGGATGCTACATTCAAGAAGGCCTTTCCAACTTTGGCGAATGCCATTGGAACGAGTACGATATCTGTCCAACTCAGTGAGGTGATTGTGGAGATAATGGTGCCGGGAATCGAGGTCACAAATGTCATAAGACCTTGCATCGCGCCTTTGAACCAGGCAAATGCACGCTCGATAGCATTACCCTTTTTAATATTCTCCCAGATCTCCTCCTGGCCGATCAGCTTCATAAATCCGCCAATTAAATTGTCAGCCGTGGGCGGATACGGATCACCTGTTATCGGGTCTTCCCCAAGCGCGACCCTAAGCAAATCATAAGCAGAGGTGCCTTCAGCTAGCATAGCCAAGGGTCGAAGAATCGCATCTTTGACCATATCCATGATCGTCGTAACAAGGCCCGTTGCAAAGGCTATCAGTCGATCAATAGGTGCTGTGAAAATCCGTTTCGCGCGATTCCAGACGCTTCCCAATCTGACAATGTCTGTCCAAGAAAGCGAGTCAAGAAATTCATCGACTGCATTCTTTATGCTCGAGCCTGTTATGCTCAAAGAATCGAGTTGCTGCTTGAACCAAGAACTGGCTTTGTCAAATATTCCATGGTTATCAAGTGCATCTGTGATCAACTTTCCGCCAGGTAAAAACTCGACCATCGCCCGCATGATGTTCGAGGCCGAACGGTCAACACTACTCATGTTGATTGGATTGACACCTAAAATGATGGTGAACATCCGGTAGCCTGGAATGTGGTGTGCTTTGTCTGCGAAATAGTCTAAGGCATCACCAATTCCTAGACGCTGTACCTTGACCGGTGCCGATGAGATTTGGGGTTTTCTCTGAACGGCTTTTCCTTGCTGTACGACATGCGTCAGCTCATGTGCAAGAAGGTGTTTTCCCTCTCCACCATGAGGTTCATACTGGCCCTCATTAAAGTATATGTCGCTGCCATGAGTAAATGCACGAGCAGACAGCTGACTGCTCAACCCCGCAGCCTCGCCACCGCTATGAATTCGAACTGATGAAAAGTCGGCGCCAAACTGCCCTTCCATCTGACTCCTTTCTGCTCTGCCCAGGGGCTGTCCGCCACCCTTAGTGGCACTCAGTCGAGATTCCAGTTTCGCACTTGGCTCAGGCGTCACACCAGAAGACATTCGATGAACAGTCGATTCTCCGTCACCCGAGGAAAACGCATGCCTTTTTATGGGCTCTTCGTCTATCTGCTCCTTTTCTCCTTCCTCTTCAGATTGACTTTCCTCCTTCTTCGTTTGGATCGAATCAGAGAGTGCTGGCGTGATTTCGATGGGCGCAGTCGGCTCCAAACTGGGCTCGCCTTGGAAAGCCGCAGAATCTTCAGCGCTTACTTCGTCATTCTCTCCGTCCTCCTTGATCTCTTCTTCCCCTACCAAGGCTGGAGCCGCTTCTTCCTTGCCGCCTTCGGATTCCTTTTCTTTGGGCTTTTCTATGGCCTCTTTTGGGTCCTCGATGAGTTCGTCTTTCTTTTCCTCTTCTGGATTGATTTCTGCTTCACCGGAGTCTTCGATATTTTCCTCCCCAGGAATCCGGGGAAGTGCCTCGTCGATTAATTGGTCTGGATTTGTTTCGGGCCGAAGAGGAACAGTGGATGCCGGTGTCCTCTGAATGGGGCTCGGTGCAATGAAGGAGACAGTCGATTGGCCACTTGTCGGATTCACGACAAAATCGGCCATGCGATCCGCCTCTATCTCGTGTGGACTTGTTGCCGGATCAACTTGTAGTTTCGCCTGAATGGAGGGGATGAAGCTCGCCATACCGTTCTTCTTTCCAGAGAAGCTCGGATGATGATTCCGGGAGATTGCAGGTCTGCTATGAAGTGTCTTGGTAAACAAAAAGATTATTCAAAGCAATTGTAGATCGTGCCTGGAAAATCTCTTAATTCATTAATGATATCTGCAAAAATGGGCAAAGCCTCGATGGTATCGCAGCGGTGCTCAATTAGACCAGCTCTCAAATTAGCCTTTTTCACTACACTCTCGAAGCGGTCATACATATATCGAACCTGGTATTCTGCCTGAACCAGATCTGGCATACCGTCGCGCTTGCTCCACCAGGATGCTTTTGACAAAATATCAGCAGCAGTGCGCGTGTGACAAGATCCGTCATTGAGAAGGTGTTGCCGACCCATTGTGATGTATTCATGTGCCATCGCCCTTTGATACCATCCGTGGCACGAATCATACTGCCCTCCATTATTTTTGTAATGTTCAAAATCCCAATGCTTTTTGAACTTTGTCAGATTTCCCTCACTCAGAATGAGGTCGTGTGGAAGGGAGTCTCCGTAGGCCGAGCTTGTAATGCTGAAAGGTGAACGGACAATATTCTCTAAAAAACAGATAAATCTGTCGCCCTTTTCAATTTTGTCACCACCCCAAGCGTCGTGAAATACACCAAGATCAAGCCAGTCTTTTAAGTTGTATCTAGCTCGTCTCTTTTTATCACCAGGAGAAAAATTCTCGATCGCAACTTTTACAATTCGATTTCCACTCAGTGACATGCTGTCATCTGTATCGATGGACCCTAGCTCTCCACCTCCACGGACCTGAAGAGTTGCGACGTGTCTACCAGATCGCAAAAGCGGTTGCAAATGATTAGCCACTGAATTTGCTCTTTGCTCCGAAAGCCACTGATTGTAGTCGGGATCGCCCCGATGATCAGCGAATCCTTCGACAGTAACTGTGACATCCTCCTGTTTCGAATGAGAGTTGATGCCCCAAGCGACGTACTTGAGTTTTTCGATATCATCAGCGCTTAGACTAGAAGAATTAGTCTCAAAACAAACTAGTGCTCGAGGTCCTTGTTTTGGATGATCTTTTTGTGACGTGCTTTTACATTCATCAGCTGCCTGCGCTTCTTCCTTCTTCTGTACAATATCTTGAGGGCCCTTCTGTTGAATCGTGTGAGTCAATTCGTGAGCTAAAAGATGTTTTCCTTCCTTAGTGCCAGGCGAATATTTCCCTTCGTTGAAGTAGATGTCTCGCCCGTTTGTGAATGCTTGAGCCTTCAGTGTTTTGCTCATTTTCTTTGCTTCGGATCCTTTATGGATACGGACACCAGAAAAGTCATTTCCGAAGGCATTCTCCATCCGCCGGCGCGTTCCTGTTTCCATGGGTGTCCCTTTCCCTCTGTTAGCGGACAGACCCTGAGAAACTGAGTCAGTACTACTATTTGCAGGCTGGCCTTTCGCTTGAACTTCTTCTTCCTCTTTCTTTTGAGTTTTATCCTCTTTCTCACAGTCAGCGCATTTGGCTTGAACTTCCTCTTCTTCTCTGTTTTGCACCGTCTCTTCCTCCTCCATTTTTTGGACTTCTTCCTCTTCTCTCTGAGGCTGGGCTTCCTCTTCCTCCATGGATTGAACTTCCTCTTCTTTTTTGGTCTGCGTCGCTTCTTCTTCAGATTCAAGTTTCTGCACTAGCGGAGTCAGACTTGAAGAGTCGAGAACTTTTGATTGAACATCCTCCTCCTCAGCAGCCTTCAACTGAGTTACATTCCCAGCGTCGCTTCGATTTACAACTTTATCAGCCGTCCGATCGGCCTCCACTTCGAATGCATCTTCTGGCTTGCCGACATTCAATTTGGCCTGGATGGGAGCAACGAATGGAGCCTCTTGTTGCTGCTGGCCACCTTCAAATAGATTCTGATGGCTAGGCTTATTTCTCCGTCGATATCTTCTTTTTGAAAACATTTCAGCGCCACTTTATTGTTAAGATTTCCTCGAGCCAAGGAAGTTTTACAATCGAAATTGACCATGGAAGTTGATCCAAGAGAACGTCAAATGCTTGAGAGTCGATATGTAATGTCATCGCCGTAGCGTCAGAAATAAGACATCCTTCCCGCTGAATAAAATTTACACGAAGGCCTTCCAAAGAGGTGTTTTTTAAGGCACCCCAATGACCAATTACCGAAGCGAGTAGCCTATCTGCTTCCTCCTTCTCATAGTCGCTCAATGGTAACTCCATGGGGATTGGATCTTCATTTTTCAGTCCACAGAGATATTTACAAAATGACATCTCGAATTCCACAAATCGATCCGAACCTGTTGCTAAGTAGAAAAGCAGACAGGCAGCTCGTTCTCTATTCTCATAGTCAACGAATTTCCCGTTCTCAAGGAGGCCAAGATTTTTGAAAAGTGAGGGGAAAAAGGGATGCAAAAGAATCAGCCCGCAATGATTCCAGTTGTCATTTTTCTCTTGGCGAGTTATTTCGAGATCGGTCTTATCTTCGAGGGAATTGGTGGGTCTTCCTTCGACATCCAGATCGCGCTTACTTTCAGGGCGCACTAGCTCAGATGTTCTTTCAAGAATAGCGACTCCAGAAAAGAATTTGCGATCTAGGTGCCTTTCAAGTTCCGTAATTGGCGAAGCTAATCTGCCAATGCGGAGTTTATATTCAGCCCATACCTCGCCTAGGTATTCGTCAAATTGAGTCTCGCCTGATCTCGATTGACCACATCTCCTTGCGATTACAAGATGAAGAAATTCGACCTTTGCCCTGTAGCTGGCATCATATCGCTTGCTACTTCGGTCAACGTAGATTCCGATTTCCTTCGTCCACTTTTCTAAAGCTCTCGAGAATGACTTTTCTCCGTTTGACTCGAACAGAAAAAGGATCTCCTTAATCCCGAAATGATGAACAAATCTCCTCAGGCGCTTTGGAGAATCACGAAGAGACAAAAGCAGTCTCTGCCACAACTTGCCTTGGATAAGTCTCAGATCTAAACTAGATGACGTGGCGTGCCATGGAAGTCTTCCAGAATCAAGAAAATACAGAAGCACATCTAAGGGCTCATCTTCGGAGATTATCGGCAATCTCGAATGCTCGTTCTCCATTCCAGGGTCAGCTCGTCTACTAGTGATCCAACTTCCTCCTCGACCAACAAGGCTGTTCTTTTCATTTTTCAGATCCTCAAGTTGAACAAGCATTTGAGCCGAAATATGTCGTGCAAGATTATCAAGCTCATTGATTCCGAGAGTAAGTGTAATCTCAATTCGATCAATTCGGTATAACTCTGCATAGAAAAGATCATCCATGCCTTTCCCAGCTTGCGTGATCGCGTCCTGTACCTTGGCGTTGATCTCAAAATGCTTTAGCTGATTGAAATAGGAAGCCGGACCATGCAACTCCGCATAGATGTTATTAACGATATGACTCTCTGCGTTAGCCAAGTACGTTTTTGAGAAGTTTAGCAAGACTGGTCGTCGTCGACTTGAGCGACGAACTCATCCTATTGCCTTCCTGATTGACGAAATTGCTGAGTTTTACGTGAATAGCGTCAGTATTGAGCAATCCAAAGAGTTCTTCCTTGAAGGATCTGGCTGCCTTTTTTGTGAAAGTAGTCCATTGATCTGTAACTCCAGTAAGAGCTCGAATCTGACTATCCCGACAAGCTTGTACATAGAAATAGAGTAGCGCGTTTTCGTAGTAAAGTTGAAGAATGAATGTTTTCTCGATACTTGATAAGTTGGTTTTCAAGGCGGATCCAATCCTGGCTTGACTCCTCTTAATCGAGTCAAATATTTGTCGATCTAGCCCTCCCTCCAAAGATTTCTTGAGATCCCTCAGAATCAACTCGTACTGCGGCTGCATGGTCTGTTTGTATAGGCGACTTTGGACCGCCAACTCGCGTGACCCTTGCCTTAGCAAGGACTCGATAGCATTTCTGGAATTGACGATTTCCGCCTCCATTTTCGGTAGGCAATCATCTTGTCCTTCCTTTGGCACAACAAAAGTCACCGTCTGCTCAGTCGAGTCCGTACACGGTCCATTGAAAGCTCTAAGAGAAATGTCGAATTCGAAGCTCTTTCCTGGACCAACTTTATAAGTGTGTTTGATTGTGGTCGCTATCGATTCAAGATTTTCTCCGTCACCGAAGTCCCAAATAAAGTTCTGTCCTTCAATCTCTATGGAATTGTTATCTATCTGTAAGCTAGCTCGCTGCTTGTCGTCACTGATGATGATTTCCTGTGTGGCGAACGAAGCTTGCGGTTGAATTACCACTCGCAGAGTGGGTTCAACATCTTGTTCATTTACTGTGAAAGCGATTTCTTTGTTGACCTGATTGATCGCAACCTTTGAAGCGTCGAAAAAGACTTGCCCACCACGGGTCTTTATCACTTTCGTCAATACCGTCGTTCCGATGAATGCTTTGACGGTTCCGTCATTGGGGGTCACATCCAGAAGTAATTCATCTGCCTCACCTTCCTTGGTCCGACACACATGGTCTTGACCAATAAAAAGATCAACTGCTTGATCGGGATATACGAAGGTCGTTGAGGGAATATTTGAACAGCATATGTAGGGAAGGTAAAGATCACCGATGACCGTTCCTGGCGCAAGGTTTTCTCTCACAACAAAGCCGATTCCAGTCCCAGGTCTTTCCGCGGCACCAGAATCGAGGAAAATCCCACCCGCACGGTCTGGTATGATGGTATCTCCGGACCCGACAGTCCCTCTGCCCGTGAAGACTCCTGATCCAAAGATTCCTCCAGTTAACAAATCGCGTCGAGACAAGTCAGGAATGAAAGAATCGGTTCGCGATTCAAATAGAATGTCTCGCTCGACTGCAAAATCTTTAGTCCTTCTATCTTTACTATCAGAGTAGTACAGAAGAACAAAAGTACCGCCTTTCGGAACACCTGCTCCGTGATCAAGCCCAGGATGACTTCGAGCATATTCTTTCAAGACAAGTCCATCCAGAAGCTCTTCCTTTCGTTCAAGAATTTTTTCGTAGAGGACTTTGACTCGTTCCACCATGCAACAAGACGATATAATTCTATTGATCGTGAAGGTATAGTTCTCAACGTATGGTTGGGTTTTGAGCTTGCTTCCCGTCTTGTCAATCTCGGTCTGTAAATCCTTTTTCGCTTCCTGAGCGGCGCGACATTGCGCCTCAAGAGCGTCGATATACTTCCGAAGGTTTGCTTCAGAAAAGTCCTCAATGTTTTCAAGTTTATTATCCTCTGATACCTTCAATCTCCCAAGTAACTTCGCCGGAATGTTGACAGCGGCCTTGACCAATTCAGATTCCCAGCCTACAACTTTGTCTGCCATGGCTTCGGCTATGAGCACCTGAAAGTCACTTGAAGCAGAACTGTTGGTGACACTCATGCCCATCACGGCACCTACTCCGCCTGCGGTTTTATCGATATTGGTCATTACAGCATTTTTCTTCGACTTCTTCTTCGCCCGGCCTCTGCTTCGCGCGTCCTTCCTTGAAGTGACTAGAATATTTGAACGATCTTCTCGAGCTACAGCTGGTTGTTCATCGGCTGACACAAAATCTAGATGCTTACCTTTTTCAGCAGCACTAAAGCGGCTTAGAAACTTGCTGCTTGATGAAACCAGACATTTCTGCTCCTCATTCCATGCTTGGAGGATGACCTGTAGATCTTCGAAATAGACACTGTACTTGTCGAAGTCGATCGTTCTTTGATCGCCGCTCGCCCCTATCGCTAACGGAAGGATGTCAAAGGCTAGACCTTTCTCCCGTCGGATCTGATCCAGGCCTTTCATAGCGCCTAAAACATCCAAACCTACATGACCTTCAATTCTGTAAAAATCATGGGCATCAAGGCAGAGATCGAGGAGATCACGTTTCTCTTTTGGAGAACCGATCCTATAATAATTCGGAATCAAATCTCGAGACTTCCAGGCCTCCAAGACTTGTAGGGGGTCGCCTGATTTTCCTAAATCATAGTAGAACGGAAGAGCCCTATCTCCCAGTGGAAAATGCTCAGCTTTTGAGGGTGTAATTCGAGGGTCCTTTTTGATCCCGGGATCGAAACTTCTGATCATCTCCAAAATTCTGCCGAAGCATTTTTGAAGTTCTTCAATCCGACTTTGATGATGGATGGGAGAGGCGAAAAACGAGTGACGTAATATCTGAGGACTGAGATTGAGAGTCCCCAACATCACATGTTTAGGGAAAGCAAGATAGTCGGGGCAACAGATAGAATAGTTCTCTTCAAGAAGATCTAATAGCTCATTGCATGCTGTGGCGAGATCTTTCTTAAAGTCGTAGACATACTGAAAATTGAAGTTGTGTGCCTTAATCGATCTGAAATACTGTTTCAGGTCAACTTCGAATGCTTCGGACTGCGCCTTAAAAAGCACCAGTGAGGCAAAATTCCTAATGGTTAAACTGATGTCTTCAAAACTAGTGGCATATGCGCTTTTTAACTTACTAATTGAAGAAGCATTTCCTGGATTAACTACTACTCGACTCGGGTAGATGGGACTAAGACCCGCAAGGATATCTTTCTTTCCATCTTGTAGAAGAGCGCGCAGAATAGAATCCTTCTCGGCTATCTTCTTCGCGTCAGAAAGACTACAAATCAACACTCGAGCTTTGTTTGAGACCTCTCTTCCTTGGGCATCGCAATCTACCGGCGAGCAATCCTCTTCTTCTTTTAGGAAACTCTCCAGATAAAGAAGCCCAAACATGTCTTCTCGCGCGATTCCCGTTCTAGTCTCAAAACTGCTCAAATTGTGAACATCACTTGGAGCAAGATCCAATTCTAGTTCAAACAAGGATATCGTCTTATCGCTTCGGAGAAATCGATCATAGCGGACATTCTCGTCCTTAAATTCCTTGTATCCACGGAATAACAAATCGTCCATCTTGATGAGATCTCCGTCGCTCGTCACGGCCACTCCACTGCTCAAACGGATAAGGCTTCCACCGTCCTGGATCTCTAATCCACATGCGATTCCAACACCAATAAGGCTATTTCGCGTCAGCTTGTCCTGAAAGTTGAGATGGTCAAGAACTTCATTAAGCTGATTGTCCGTGAGAACTTGGTTGTCCACAAATCTGTGATAAACCGGTGCATCGTTTTGAAGAATATTATTCGCTGCCATTGTCTTTGTCTTTTAATTCGCCGATCGACGATCTATTCAGCACGATCGAAGTTTCACCCTCACCTTCCAGATTGCAATCATGCAAAATGCCGGTGGGATAAATGGTGTCAAGCCTGTGCAAGAGATCCACAAGAGGCTTCAGAAACTGGTTGTTCATTTGGTCCTGTGGCTTGGCCATTCTTTTTGTGAGCCACTTTTTGTAAAGCAATTCGAGCTCCTTCATTTGACTAGTCTCACCCTCGTCAAGATCAGATTCCTTGCTCCCGATCCAACAAACGCGTGCGAGGATGTGAGCAGGTATTTCTTTTCGGATGGCGTTCTCTGCAAACTCCCTGAAATGCATGTTTGAGAAACGCTCCGTCCATCCGGGTAAAACGATGTGCAATCTGAAAGAGTAAGGATCGTGTGCTTTGCATTCTGTGCAGTCCTCGTTCATGCAGATAGACATGAATTTGTCTCCAGCCTGAGGATCTTCGAGATCAGGTCTAAGGAGAATGTTTTCAAACAAAAACATTCCCTCGTCGCTGATTTCATCAAACATGAAAGCAGCGAGTGTATCCACTCTTAGCTTGGCGAGTTGCTCATTGTTAAAGGTCTCGGAGAGAATCGAAATAACCTCACCGCTCGTCTCCGTCAAACTTATCAGCCATTTGGAAGTCGCGATATCCTCTTCTACTAGATAGTTTTCTTTGTCCCAAGCCAAAGCGATCGCGCGCCAAAGGGCTTGAAGAGCATCGGCTTTGCTGTCCAATAATTCCAATCCAGTAAAGAGCTCCCCTCCTCCGTTGTTTTTGACGCGCCAAGTCCACTCGTCGCTGGGGTCTGCATCTGCTTGAGGAAAGACTTCAAAAAACACCTCTGTAATGTCTCTTCTGGCATAGTTTCGAATTCCTAACAGTCTGGCAATTCTGTGCTGGAGGCCAGATACGTTATGACTATCCCAAACACCATGCTCCGTCCCAAAATAGTTGAAGGCTTTTGCTCGATTGTATCCAAGGTTTCGATATTCCTCCAGCATCTTCGCCTTGTGCCAGAGACTCGCGTCTCGCGTATCCATACCGAACAAATCTATCATCAAGAAAACATAGTCGTTCATGTTTTCGGCAAATCGAGCCAGAAGATGATCGAGAAATTGACCCTTGCGATCTGTAAAGTCCTCAAGCTCACCCAAATACTCATTTGCGCGCCGTTCGTAGTTTGCTTCGTCTACTAAGACGCGACCAAGATCCTTTACGTCGAGTGGCTTTTCTAAATAATAGGAGCTATTACCATGCATCTCCGTGGACAAAAGTTGTCCAATGTTCTTGAGGTGACTGAAGTAACTAGCGAGAATTTGATCGAAGAAACTTAGGTAAGCTTTGAGTTGCAACATCTTGGCATGTCGATCCTCTGGAAGCTGAGGGGACAAGCCCAGTTCACCAACTCCATAAATGGCGGGCAGATCGTTTTGGATACTGTGATAGATCCCACTGTCCAAAGATTGGCCATCGGGAAATTCTAAATCATCGTAGCTCAACTCCAAGGATCGATTGTGCTCCTCAAACTTCTTTTGAAGCTCGGAGCGGATTTGATCAGGGTCAAGATTGATCGGAATGACATCTTTAAAGACGTTGAATATACTGTTCTTCAGGCAGAGCTTGATGACCTTGTCAAAATCGAGAGAAAAGCAGATTTTCCACGGATTGATCAATGGAGCGCATTCTTCCTCGGGTCCTTCCTTTTCGTTGCAAGGACAAGACATCATCGAGAGCTCTCGTATGCGTGCAACTCCAGATGTCTCGGCAATCAGCTGGATAAGATCGGATAGTCGAACTTCGGTTTTAAAATTCGCATTGGCTAGTTCCTGATCTGTTATGAAGCCATGTTCAAGGACAGGACCGTTAAAGATCTCATCTGTTGGCTTTTCGTCCTCCATCAATTGGGATAGTGAATACCTCTGTATTGAGGGAGATACGTGCTCTTGAATTTGGAAAAGAATATCGACTACTACATCAACGGCATTGGCAGACTTGTCAATCTCGATGTCACCGCAAACTTGAAACTCAAACTCCCCCACTTCAGCGATCTGAACTAAGTCCTCACATAGGCATCGATTCGCATGGAAACGAGATCGTATCTCAGCTATGATTTCCTTTGTCCTCTGTTTTCGGATTGGATCGGTCAGCTGTCGCTGTTGCAGATCACTATCCAATTCGAAGAAAACATCGTTCAATCCCTTTAGAATGAATTCGTCTTTCTTCTCGTAATGGGGCAAAAGGTCTGCCGCATAGCTCAATTTCCCCATTGGGTCGCTTGCCGTTACCTCATCTTTGAGAGAAGAATGAACATGCACAAGAGATTTCCTGTTTGGTCTTATGAATGCATTTTTCACTCCCGGAATGTCGACGAATATTTTTCGATAGTCGGACTCGGAAAGGGGAGCGCTTGTCAAGATTTCCCTTGCACTAGGAAAACTCTCTCGAAGTTCAGTCTTTGATTTGGAGGAAGCCATCAAATCCGGGATCGGTGCGGCGATCCTATTTCCCAGATCGGTTATCGCATAGCACAAAGATTCCAGAAAGGTGACACCTGGATCGTGTGCATTATAGTCCGTCCACAATTCACCAGACATAGTCTGGACATGCTTCAGTCCGAGCTCACGAAGATAGTCGAAGTCTCGGTCGTTCTTTGAATCGCTATGTTTGTTGATGGTCGGACTTTGCATTTCTCAGCAGGTATTTGCCTCAGATATCAGATGTGAATCGGCGGGAACGAGCACGGCCATGGCATTTGAAGGCGAGATGCTTTTTTTGACTTCCCAGCTTTTGCCGGAGGGTTTGTGTGACATGGAGAAGTCCTCGACATAGTCGAGATAATTCAAATTTTCGAGATAATTTATCGCGTCATAGATGTAGAGTTGATTGTCAAAGCTGATGTCAACATTCTCATCATGGACCCAGGGGGCAAGAAAACGAGTGATGTCTTCCTGGACCGTTGTCCTATAGAAGTTATAATCGTGGCCCGAGAGAAATCGAACCTTGAAGGTGAATTGAACCTCCTCATAGATTGGATTCAATACACCGAGTTTGACGTGCATCGACTGTCGGGAGGAGAGAAATGCATGGATCTCATCTCTTGTATTCTGACTCACTTGAGGCTTCAATCGGAATGAAGAGCTCAGATCTGAAAGTCTCGGAATCACCACCACAGACACGCGTCCCGGAGCCATCTCGTCAACTTTGTCATTTTCGAACGAGCTGTGGTTGAGACATTTCGCTTTGAAAATATTTGGGAATTCTTGTAAAACGATGCGTTCAAAATCCCAAATCGAAGAGGCCCTGTCCTTGTGTCGCAATCGTTCAGAGATCCTGCGGTAGAACTCATCATCTTTCTCGGCAGGTTTTCCGGCGAATGAAGGATAAGGTTGGGAAACGGATTTTATTTTTGACTTTCGCTGAGCGAGTTGAGAAATACTAGCTGCCTCCAAACCGGTCTCGAGGTGCTCGAGACTATTCCTGTCATCTACAAAAGTCGCCCGATCTGCTTGGGCGTGAATATCAATAAACCGACTGACACTATCCGCCTGCCTGAATAATTCGGCTCTTAGCCAAACCAAGGTTGAATCGAAGAGGAGGTGCTCCAAGCCTGTCTCTTTTGGCAAACTGAATGAAATGATTCCGGACTTAAGAAAGTTGTTGGTTTCGTTTCGGACGAGATCATTTTCTCCTAGTATCTGCCATTGATCATCATTAGTAAGAACCGACCATCGTATATCTTCTCCTGGACCGAAACTACTATGCTCCGGATTTTCAGAACCTTCGGCCACCTGGAAGAGCAGGTTCACAACTTGCCTCGCTTTCGAACCCTCTAGACCGATGTACATCTGATGTGTCGAAAATCTCGTCTGCATTGTGGCCACCTCTCCGAATTGCTTCGTTCCGAAGGGGCTTGCTTCATAAATTAGAACATCCCCTCCCACACTATCTGGGTCAGCAAAATTGACTGAGGCCTTTGCCGAGTAATTCAGCGAAAGTGAGTCGAGAAGCGGCGTATAAGGCTCATTGGGAAGATCATCGGGATTGACAGCATTCGGCGGGACCACTCCGGTTACAACCTGAACGTAGACCTTGCTATAGAGATGATGAAAGAACGACTCCGTAAGACGCAGTTCAATCTCTCCCTTTCTTGCTGTCGGGTCAATATTTCCTAACTCAATTGAAGCACTGCTTGATGCGAATATTTCATAAGCGGCTTCTACATTGTTCGAATATTCAGACGACACCTCAACCCTTATTTCCTCATCAAGATTTAGAGGATCGGTGGATCGAAGGACCATTTTCATTACAAGCTCTTGAACACGATTTTTGTCTGCTACAGAGTTGTTTAGCTCGTCTAAAATGAGATCACTATAGGCGGAGTAGTGTAGGTCAAGGTCGGAAGGAATATCCAGCCACTTTAGATCTAGCGACAGACTTGAAAGGGATTTTCCATCTAACTCTCTCGCCTCAACAATGCAGGGTGAATTCTTTTTGGGTCTTGGCCCAAATGGCATAAACGGCTTGTCGATCGACTGCAATCCGAGCTCATTCCGGAGGATTAGATTTTTCAGCCCCCTCGCTGAAACGTCAAGGTCCAAGCTTTTCACGGAGAGATCTTGCAGGATCGAATAATTTTCAGGATTTGAGAAGCGGATCCGAAGGCTTGCTTTGATTGTATCGAGTCGGGCTAGGTGTACTTCTTCGCTGTATCCGACTATCGGATCAAAGTCCGCCGGAATGGAAATGCTCCAGACCTCATTAAGAGAACCAGAAACGGTAACCGCAAGGGGATCCGACCATGACTTCTCAAGAGAGAGTTCGGCAGAAATAGTGCCTCCCTTCAAATTCATTTTCTTCGACAGAGACCAGTTAAGCGTTATTTGTCTTTCTCCCTCTGACATTGAAAAAACATCGCTAGCAATCAAAAGACTCGGCAGCCATTTTGGCCATTGCTCCTCGTCGCCTTCGGTTGGCCATTCTTGCTGTCCAAAAGCCGACCAACTCAGATCGCCTTCTGACTCTATTTCTAAGCCATCTAGTTTCTTGGAATCGAGGGCGTACCTCAGGGATCCAGTGTTGTCCAAGAGAGCACTCTTAATAGATGCAACTTTTGCTGTATTGACGACGGTTTTTTGGTCGATCTCATAAGATCTGAGTTTCCCCGAAGCGTCTTTTCCTGCCTTTAATCGACTCTTTTCCTCAACTAATTCGGAGTTCGCCGTCTTGGCGAGCTCGAAAATGAGGTGCACCGAATCAGGCGTGAAAGCACGTTTACTGAGCTTGAGAATTTCGGAAAAATAGAAGTCAAGGTGTCTCTTTGGAATCCCATTTAGGCTTTCCTGCGGAAATTCCAGTAGTTTCAGAAAAGCGACAAACAAGGCAAGATGAGGCTCTTTTGTCTCATCCTCACTTTCTGCAAGCAAAGCAGCGACATCTTCCTTTTCGACAAAGAAGTCATCCCAATCTCCAATAGCTTGATTGGAATCAGCCAAATCATAGTAGCTTATTAATGAAGCCAGATCCTTTGCAAAAACCAGCCAGTCCTCGCTACTCAACTCATGAAGTTTGACATTCTCAGGCAACAAATAGTCCAAGATTCTTTGTGACTGCTTAGTGCCTTCTCTTTGCAATGGGTTTCTATTTGCTAGAGTCTCACTCAAACCAATTGCACCTGGACTATTTCGCTACCCTCTTCCCGATAGAAGGGATAGACCATGTTGAATCGAGAATTAGTGGACCTGACTATATATTCGATTTCGATCATCACTCGGCCCTCAACGATGGCTGAATCATCGATGGAAACAGAACTAAGTTCTATCCTAGGTTCGTGATATAGAATCGCCGTTTTGACAAGATCAATCAGGATATTCCGCACCGTCAAATTGAAGGTCTCGAAGATCATTGCGTCTAGATTGCAACCAAATGATGGTCGCATCACACGTTCGCCTTTCACCGTCCCTAGGAGAATTTCCAAACTCCGCTCTATATCCAATCGGTCGCTAGTCATGTCGACTGAAGCATTCGCCTTACTGAAGCTGACTGGAAATCCCCAACCTCGTCCTGTAAATGTTCTTTCGGTGTTCATTTTATCCTATTAAAACCGTTGGTTCACCCCCTAGAATCGTTCCGCCGTGGGCCGTAGAATCTCCCAGCCGCGCCGCAGGCATCCCGCTTATCAAAACAGTGGAGGATCCGGCAATGATCGAATCTGGTGGTCCAACACAGATCACCATATCTCCCATCCTCGCTGCAGGCATTCCACCAATAAGGACCGTTGGCGAACCCGGCGGAAGAATCGGTCCTCCTACATGAGGAACCGTTCCAGTTGTCATTGGACAGACATGAAAATCAGTGATACGTGCTGCCGGCATTCCCATAATCAGTTAATTTGCACAATCCCACCTGAGATTGTGGTTGAACCAGATCCTTTGAGCTCGGCCGTCGCACCTTCAAGAGCGAGTGCAATCGAGGCCTTCGATTCGAAATTGAGCGACTCCATTTTGACATCTCCCTGAGCCGCCTTCAAAATGATGTCTTTTGCGCTTTCAATGGTTATTCCGTCATCATCGAGCTTGACGATATTGCCCGAACCATCCTTCAGCTCAATGCTACTTGAGTCGTCGGACATGACGAGTTCGCGACCAGAAGGGAGAGAAACTTTAACGCTTTTCTCATCATCGTTCACGAGGAAAGTAATTTCACTTCTTGTCACCCAACCTTTCTCATGATTATCATCGCTTGCCGGAATAGGTGAAGGAAGATTTCCGCTGTTCAATGCACCTAGAACGATGGGGTGATTGGGATCGTCATTTACAAATCCAACAACAACCTCGTCACCAATCTCGGGACGTATAGCTATTCCGCGGGACTCTCCAGCTCCCCAATTGGCAAGCCTGGCCCAAATCCCTTGATCATCGGCCGCAACGATGGGAAGATTGACCAGTATTCTTTCGTCGCCTGCTGGATCGTCTTGTAGTTGTGTCACGACGCCGAGATGCAAGCCTGAGATTGCGGGCAATAGACCCGCGGCCGCTTGCGATGTGACGGGATAGCTTTGTGTAAAGGACTCCGTGCTCAAACCAAATTGAACATCCACCAACCAGTTTCCACCAGAAATATCATGGCGAACCGCACTCACAAATGCCTTTCCACTAAATCGCTCACCTAAGCCCTGAAGCTCTATAACTTTCCCCGCGGAAATTTCAGGGATACCTTGAAATCTCGCCCGACCTTGGATTTTGGCTAGCTCATGACGCATCCTTCTAGCATCAGCCCACTTCTGCAATAGCTCATCGAGTTGTTTTGCAGAGTCATAAAGGACGAGTCCATCATTCCCGTAGACTTCGCTAAGTTCATCGAATGCCATGTTTCCCGGTGTGACTACGTCTGAGGCTTTAGCCTCAACTTCGCTCAGCTCAGTTTTGGAATAGTCCCAGGTCCGTGCAAGAACAGAGCTGACCTGATCAGAAGCATCCATCTCGGCATCAAAAGACAACAAGCTTGATCCAAAGATGACAGCTTGGCTTATATCCTGTGTAAAATCTGGAGGTGCAATTTTTACTGAGTCATGGTCGGCAATGAGGAAATAACCGTTCTGCTCAGCTCTCGAAATGAGGAAATCCCAATCGCTCGATTGAAATTGCAGCATCTCCGTCAAATTCACGCTGGTCGATTCCAGCTCGGCATCGATTCCGTACTCACCTAAAATGCTCGTCCAAATATCTGATTCCGTTTGGTCATAGAAATATCTGCTCTTGGCGATCTGAGTCATCTTCGCGACTTCGTGCTGACACTCGACTGTTAGATAGGACTGACCATCGATGCGCATCGAGATGCTCTGTTTGGTTACGATGCCTTTGAAGATGATTTCTTCATCGGAATGATATCCTGCGTGTATATCAATCTCCTTGCCGGGAGTGAAAAAGTCTCCTGAACTCACCTCGAAATTTTGATCGGCCGGGCTACCATCGATGATGATGAGCTTCGCTTTTGGTACTCTGTTCAACTCTTGCCAACAGGTGATGCTCTTGACCGAAATGGTAGTGGGTATCTTTTCTCCAGAGCTCATCACGGTGAAGGTGACGCTATCTGCCGACTGAGCTGTTTGTATAATTTGTTGCTCAGCCATTACTAGTCTTTGCTATGGGAGGAAATAGTATTCGCTGACCTTGCGTTAATCGGCGGAAGCTATAAAGTCGGTTTACTCTCGCTACCTCGATATAGTGGCGTGAATCGCCGTAGATGCGACTGCACATGAGAGGTAGGGTGTCTCCCTCTTTCGCAATGCGCACATGACTTAGATCTGGCGAACTCTTGTTCTCCTCTGCTACCCTGAGACTATCTTCTTTGAACTCCCGGAAACTGCATTTAAGATTGGCTCTTAGCGCTTTCCCTTCTCGATTGAAAAGCTTGTACTCGACATCGAGTTTTTCCATCTGACACTTAAATATCAAACTTCCCCAACAGAGCTTCAGATATCGAGGCTTATGAATCTCACCTTCAAAATCGAGTGTGACTTTTCTGAAAAGAGCTATGTCATCTTCTACTCCATTTTCCGAGTCGCTTTCATTTCCAAGGGCGCCCGTTCTATCCAAGAGGAAGTCAAATCCCAGAGTAACTGGCTCCGTTTTTTCGTGATTAGATCCGTTCGCGCTTGTACCTGGCGCCTGCTCTTCAGAAAAGTTGATTGTCGTACTCTGAGTGTAGTTCTCAGGATTAACATGGACAATGAATGGCCCTGCGTCCTTGAGCTCATCCTCAAATTTCGGATCAGAGAAGGACTGAATGATCATCTTGTCGTTCAGAGTGATACTCATCTATCTCTCTTTTTTTCGTTCAAGAATTTCCATCACAGCCTCGACACACTTCTGAACAAGTTCATCTTGCTTGCCTTTCGATTTTGCACCAGCCCTTGACTCGGACGAGCCCGCATCTTCATCCTTGATGTTGATCTTTATGTGTAGTTGGTTAATTTGAACAGGCATATTTGCAGAATTCTTTGGTCCGTGTGTGTCCCGGGAACTAGGCTTTTTTCGCGGTGAAATAGCGATAATGGAGTTCAAGAGATTCGATGGCAATGGCGCTCTGCTCAGCGTTCAAATCGCTGACACTCCATTTCTTGGGCCAGGCATGAACGACATTCCAAGTGAATAAAGGGTCTCCCTCTTCATTGAGCATGACGATGTCAAGTGTAAGAGGCTCAATTATCGTCGACTCGAATGCATCTGTACACCATTTTATGAGAGTGGAATCCGAAACGAGTCCACGTTTCAAAGTTAAATCGCCGTATTTGGCCCTCGTTGGCAAGACGTGTTCAAATCGATTTTCACCACCCTCGGCAACACTTTCCGTCTGCATCTCGACGGAGAGTCCGGCTACGGACTGAAATCGAACATCAGCTTCATTCAGTTTCAATCCGTTGAATGAAACCTTGAAATAGAAACTGACTGGAGGATATGTTGTGATCATGTTATGGCCCTTCTGACTTGTCTAGCTAATGCCGTATAAGGCTTTCTTGGCAAACTGACTTGTCCTGCCGGATCTAGTTAGATCAGCCAGAAAGCCAGCTATTTTGATGCTTCTTAGGCGTACTCTATGGCTAGACCCTCATGGACGAGCTCCATGCTTTCGATGGCGATTTCGTTGCCGTCGCTTTTTAGGTCCGTGCTCTGAATCTTGATCGGCCACGCTGACTTCACCTTCCAGACAACTGTTGGTTCATGCTCTTCATTCAACAGGGTAATCGTAATGTCTCGACGATCAATAGTGTTCAACTTGACGGTATTAAACCAGTCGTAGTATTCGTTATCACTTTTGAATGAGCCGCGCTTAAGCGTGATGTTGCTAAACTTCTGAAGGCCCGGCATTTTAGTTTTATGATATTCGGGGCTAGCACCATGTCGATATTCTATCGGCTCTATTTCCATATCCAAACCAGAGACTTCTGTGAAGCCAATTTTTGTAGCTCCCCACTGGACCTGGAAATGAAATTTTACTAATGGATATTCGTTCATTGGATTGGTCGTTTAGATTAGGCTTCCATCATTTTATGTGAGAAGCGAAGGATGATAAATTCAGCTGGGCGTACGGCTGCGAGACCGATCTCAATAATCATGCGTCCGTTCAGGACGTCATCGGCTGTCATCGTCTCTCCAAGACCAACGTGGACAAAAAATGCCTCATCGGCTTTGGCACCCATTAGCGCACCGGCTCGCCACTGAAGGACGAGGAAATTTTCAATCATGGCTTTTACTTTGACCCAGGTGTTGGCATCGTTTGGTTCAAAGACAAATCGCTCCGACGCCTTTTTGATACTTTCTTCCACCATGTTGAAAAAGCGCCTGACGGACACGTATTTCCATTCGCCGCTATTTCCGTCCAAGGTCCGGGCACCCCAAATCAGTGTGCCTCGTCCGGTGAAGGAACGGATGACGTTGATGGACTTTCCCGTACCATGCACGTTGAAGTTGTCGTTGTCGAAGTTGTCAATCTTCACCGACGGGCCGTTAACCATATTGACGCTCTCGTTGGCTGGTGATTTCCACACACCCCGGGCAGAGTCAACACGGGCATAAACTCCAGCAGCACTTGACGATGGAGGCATCGTAATTTTGAAACCGTTCAACAATGCCTGGACTTCGGTTACGAATCCGTTGGTGTAGTATTGGGCGATTTCGGCATTATCACTCGGATCGATACCTGTTTCAGTGTTAATCTGAGTGAGTATTGCTGACGAGGCCGTAACAAAATCGGAGCAGGCATCAGCCAGTTTTACGATTGCAGCTTGTATATCAACCGCCGTGTCATTGATGTCGATATTGTCGTCTTTTACCTCAGTCAATTTTGTTGACCCGTCGCCAAGTTCGGTTGTTACAAAACTCTCATCTTCCACCAATTTTAATGAGTCCTCCGAATGACGCAGCCCTTTGTCAGCGGCTGTCATCGCCGACTTCAAGTGACCGATCATTACTTTCTTTTCTTTCCCTGCCGCCTCAACAACAGCAAGATCAGCCGCATTCTTGGCTTTCACTACTTCTGCGTCATGTCCGGCAGCTGCGGCAAGGACGTCGAGGTCGGCCATGATCAAGTTGTGGAAAGGAGAACCTGCGTGAGAAAACTTTACTTTCTCACTCGCATAGGGCTGAACGAGAGCTGTATTTAGATAGGGGAAGTATGCGGCCCCGTACATCAGATTGTTGGTGCCAATGTTGTTTCGAAATTCCTCCGCCTCATTGTCCGAATTCAAGACATCGAAAATCCCAAAGCGATCTTTGAGGTCCGCACACTGCATCAACACCTCTTTATATAGATCGTACATCTGAGGACTCCCTAAGCGGTCTGCCTCCGGTATCACGATGAGTGTCACCTCATCGATCTTTCGGATAGCATCAAGACCAGCCTTCAATTCGTCGAAGTCATCGACCGAATCCAAACTCGGTGTGGCGTTGGCACTATCGTAATCACCTACAGAAAGGATGTAGCAAGGTCCACCGCCATTGTAGAAGTACATCTCTAAGGCGTGATACATTCTAAAGGGAGACTCCGGACCGTCAAAACCCACAGATTCCGGTGTATACGGCACGTCTGTATTCAAGGCAACTTGGAGGTCTTGAATTATTGCTCCACCATAGAATTCTCTGTACTCCAGCATCGACTTGATGCGAGTCGGCACATTCAGGAGACTGGCTGCGTTTTCGTCTGCTGCCATTTCTGTGTAGCCAATAAAGGCAGGAATTGCGGTTTCTACCTGTGCAACGGATGGCGGTAGAAGGGAAATTTCCTTGACGTAAACGCCAGGTGTTTTATAGCTCATGATTCCATCATTTTGTGTGAGAAGCGGAGAATGATAAATTCAGCTGGTCTGACAACAGCCATTCCAATCTCAACTATGAGGCGGCCATTCAAGACATCGTCTGCTGTCATCGTTTCCCCCAGTCCGACTTTGACGAAAAATGCCTGCTCTGCCTTGGCGCCCATAAGCGCTCCCTCGCGCCATTGCAGGGTCAAGAAGTTCTCGATCATCGCTTTGATCTTGATCCAGGTGTTGGCATCGTTGGGCTCAAATACGAATCGTTCCGAAGCCTTTTTGACGGACTCTTCGACCATGTTGAAAAAGCGCCGAACCGAGATGTAGCGCCACTCATTGCTGTTTCCGTCAAGTGTCCTAGCACCCCAAACCATGGTGCCTTGCCCAGTAAAATATCGGATCGCGTTAATAGACTTACCGGTTCCATCCACGTTAAGACCATCCTGTTCAGAATTTTCTAGATGTACCGTGGGCTTTTTGACATAATTCAAGCTGACATTGGCGGGCGCCTTCCAAACTCCTCGAGATGAATCAACGGCAGCATAGACTCCAGCCATGGCTGAACTTGGCGGCATCGTCAAAGTAGCGTCTGTGATTAATTTTCGGATAGCGTAGTAGCTCTCGCGTTTGGCACCACCGTTTGCGTGAAACAGAGATTCGGCCTCTTTGGCTGAACGCAAAGGGTTCTCGAGAGAACTAAGCAGAGATTCCGGATGACGAAGAACCGTCACAGTTGCCAAGTCGACGGCGGAAACGGCAATTTCCTCTTCAGGCACATCGTGACTCAAAGATGTCCGGAGTCTTGGGTAGTAGGCCGCGCCATACATCAAATTGCTCGTGCCAATTGCGGTCCTGAAGGCTTGGGCTGATTCTCCCGCAGGATCAGTAAGATGTTCTACAGGAAGGACATCGCAGATAGCGAAGCGGTCTCCTAGATCGGCACATTGCTGCATAGCACTCACATATAGATTGTGATATGCTGTCCCATCAGCAATTGCACCAGCGTCTGGAAAAACGATTAGAGTCGGCTCGTCCTCTTTTTTCAAAAGTGTCAAAGCTCCAGTCAGAGCAGCAGGATCGATATCAGCCGCTACTATGCTTGAGGGACTGTTATAATTGCCGACCGAAATGATATAGCATGGACCACCACCATTTCCGAAATACATCTTCATGGCATAGTACATTTGGTGCACTGGCGAGGTATTTATCGTACCGGAGACAGAGCCATCAGCGGCAACGGAAAAACCTGGAAGCTCCTTAGCCGAGCCACCAAATAAGACTTCATAGTCCACCATCGATTTTATTTTCTCCGGAGTAGCTGGACCTCGTTCCGTGTAGCCTATAAATGCCGGAATAGCTGTTTCAACCTGCGCCACGGATGGCGGAAATATGCTTATCTCTTCGACGTAGACTCCGGGAGTTTTGTAAGTAGCCATGAGCTTAACTTTTATTTGCGTTTGAAAATGATCTGGTATTCTCGTCCGGTATCAGCGGGAGCGGCGGTCTGGGCAGAATCCCAGTAAATATCTAGGACACCGTTTATAGATTGCTTGCTGAGAAAATCACTCAGATAAATCGAGGTGGGTGCAGGCGACGCTTTGTCTGACTCTAGGACAAAAGGCCCTTCTTCACCGATGAATTCTGACGAGTGGAGAATGGGATCGTTCATTCTCACAGATATTGTATCAAGACTATCGGGATTGTCTATTGCGACTGTTTGAAGGACGTCCTGTGGCGTGAACTTTTCCTTTATCCGCCATTCAGTCGGTGGATCTGCCATAGATAGATCTGTATTAACAACGAAGCTTTGAGGATGAACTTTGGTCGTGTCATCATCTTCGAAACTTGTGCCACTGGTCAAATGCCCCGCAGAGGCTGTCGTGATCAATCCAGAATTGGTAAGGTTGTCAAGATAGAATTGAGGACTTGTAGTACCATCTGCATCATAGATGTCAAAAAATCGGTTCTCTTTCACCTTGATGCTAAAAGAGAATCTCGTTCTCTTGGAAATTGGAGATTGAAGCGATTCGCTTGCCAATTCTGAGACTCTGTAATAGGTATCAAATCCATTTGGACGAGCTCTAAAAACGATATGATGATTCCGAAATAGCTCGAGACAATCCGCACTAGGTCTGAAAGAGAGATGCCTGATTTCGAGATCGGTGACATCTTCCTTGACTCTGACACTGATAAAGCGCTTGTATGTCAAAACGAATCCCATCAGATACTGACCCCACTATCTAACTGGATCGAGCTAACCTCTGGTGCATCGGATTGCTCATTACGCTGAAGTTTTACAACACGAATTTTATAGAGAACGGAGGGATAATGATTTCCTCCAAGAACAGACCAAATATGATTTAGCTGTTCAAAGTTTGTGTTGTATAGCTCAAATACCAAGCGATCAATAGGCGGATTGAAAAGCTGAGTGTCTGTTACCTCGGTGAAGGAGAACCATCGTTTAGTCTGGAAAAAACTCACCAATTCCGAAAGCTTTGTAATACTCGTATTGTAATTCGTAAGCCGAAAAGCGAAGAGCACGTAGAGATTGAGAACAACCGGGGGTTCTATTCTGCGAAGTTGGTTATTCACACGTTCGTAGTTCGGTTGATTCTTCAAAGTTGACTCCTCTTCGATATTGATGATGGAATAGAAGAGCCCCTCTCGCTGCGTATTGCTTTGAAGTGTGTGCAGATTGTCAGCAATGATCTCGTCGCTGTCGAGATTCAGATTTGGGTCAGCACTGAGCTGATCATGGATGAACTGTAAGGTTTGCTCAATCATCCTGTCATCTGTTTAAAAACCATTTGGAAGTCTCCCTCATCAATCATTTCCTCAATAACATCCGCAACATGGACATATGTAAGCTCCTTGACCAATACGAGATTTTGAAAATGGAGATAGTGTTTAGGCGCATCTTCGACCCCTCCATCCAGATTTAGCAAATCTCGCATCCGATCAAAGGAGCAGAAGGTTGCTACATATTTATTACCGTCTTTCATTTCGACAATGGCATCAGTCTCACTAATTTGGTCGTCTTCTGGAGAGGATGTGAGTAGATAAAAGGAAGATCTGGCAATCATTCATTCGCTTGTGTGACCGAAAAAGAATGAAAGCAAGGTCGAAGCGATTTGGTGGGTGGGCAAGCTCTATCAGACAAACGGTAGGTCTGATCGGACGAACGGGAATCAAAACGTCAGATTGTCGGAATATTTGTTTGTAAGACATAAAGCGCTCGGATTGAGCCTAGCATCGCCCTGAATTCTGCTGTTCCGAATATCTGATGGTCTGATTTCAGTATATTTATCGCTTAGACTAGTACACATCGTCAAGACGAGTTGCTTTCTCTGTCATCCAGCTTGAGACACCCGACTTGACATCTATTTGAACTGAATTAGCCGGGTGGATGCTACACCACATCGTCAGGCTATTCAATGGTGCACACGAGGTCATAGAGATATGACTTCTATCAAGCCCGGTGCTTGTAATCGAGACGCTCGTCGTACATAGCCCATCTCAGATGGAGGAGTCTCTCCTCTTCAAACTCAAGACGCACTGTCCCGAACTCCAGGTATTCAACGTTCAGACAGAAGATCGAGCTATTCCCTTGCTAACTCAGAATCACGTGAAATTGCTCTTTTATGAGATGGACTCGGAGAAAAGAGACAGTTCTGACTTTCTTGATCAAATCGCGGAGGCAGGTATCGATACGATCCTTCTTTCAATGGAGGAGATAGATTCCAATATCTGCCAACACAGTTTCGTAAGTGGCTTCGTTCAAGAACCAATAAGCACCACAGACCTTCTCATTACTGTCAAAAATGTGGTCGACAAAATGCATTTAAGGGAAATGTTTTCCGAAGCCTCTTTTTCTGGAACGGAGTGCGTCAAAGACATCATTGGTATCCCAACAATTGAAGGATTTGAATATTTGCACACGGGGTCTATCGTCCGATGTGAAGGGCTTCAAAAGTGCACGCGGGTCATTACGACGGATCGAAAGGATATTATTAGCGCTTACCCAATTGGTGTCTTCAGGCCTCTCTTAGCAGACCATGGATTTTATTCCATCCATCGGTCACACTTTATCAATTTGAATAAGGTGACTCGATACACACGAGATGGGTTTGTTTGGCTCAGCGACGGATCACAGGTGCCCCTAGCAAGGAGGAAGAAAATCGAGTTTCTCTCTCTATGGAAACAGGTGGCTAGATAACTCTGAAGAAAGGGCTGAATCCGAATCCATTTGAGCTCGCTTTTTCAAAAGAACAATTATCTTGGCAAGCGCCTAGGAATGTTAGTCGAGAGACAGGAGTCTTCTAAGAGATCTTCTCCTTGACTCTCACGTCCCAAGAAAGCATGGACTCGACGTCTACATAATCTGACCCGTCTGCATCTACAAATTCGTAGTCGCCTTGATGACGTTGCATTGAAGACAGTCTCCTCCACTTTGTGTCCTGCTCATCAACAAACTCTTTGGGATAAGGATCTTCAATTTTATAGGAAGGATGGTATTCTTTATAGACCTTTGATGCCTCATAAAGGGCCGCACGTCTAGCACCAGGTCTTGTTGCGCTTACTCCTTCTACACTAAAAGGAGCGACAGTAATAATCGCCTTGGCTTCGTTTGGATCTGAACCGTCCTCCTCTGGATCATTGTACTCGGGTCGCATGACTTTGAAGTCATCCGGGTGAGGATAGGCACTACGTTCAGTGGAGTCGTCTCTCATCGTTTAGTCTTATTGGGTTTCAAGATCTTCAGATCCATTGTCTTTCCGATTACAACACAAAATGGTCGCATCGGAATAGTAAGTAAAGGTACTCACAAGAAGACAATCTTCAATTATTGTCGAACGGACTTGTTTCGATATTTTCCATCGGAAGCCATATTTGGATCATTAAATCAGGCCTTGCTATTCTAAAAGCTGTCTTCATCTACACCTCACCACGATAGCAGCAGCATTCTGGTCTGACTATGTTCATCTACTCTCATTGTAAGAGAGTATTGACCCGGACTTAGACCTTCGCTATGAAATGTGAATTGACTCTCCCCTGCCTGCTGACCAATAATCTCGAATTTTCTCACAACCCTGCCTAGGATATCCCTTATTTCAAATTGAAGATCTGATTGTCGACCGAGACGAAAAGGAATTGTGGTCGAATAGGAGAACGGGTTGGGATAATTTGACTCCAAGGAATTTCCTTGGCTCGCAAAAGCATCGTCGCTTATCCCAACGTTCAAGGGCATTCCGACGGCCGTTATACCAGCATTGGCAAAGCCAGGAAGGCTAAATTGACCTCCAACATACAGAGCGCCAGGACTGGCGAACAAGGCATAGACTGGGCCATTTAGACCACCCATCGGTTGAGACCAGGCCGATCCGTCCCAAACTGCGATTCTGTTTGCATCTGCCTGTGTAGCCCAGATGGAATTGAAATCGCCACCTGCCCAAAGTCTGCTGTCGAAAACGCCAAGAGCGAAAACATTTCCAGAAAGACTGCCTCCAAGACTAGACCAATTAGTTCCGTCCCAGCTCGCGACTCTGACTGAATTTACAGCATTGCCCGCCATGTTGAACTGTCCGCCGATTATCAATTTACCATCGTACTCTATCATTGACCAAACGGCAGCATCAGTGCCAATTCCCAGAGTGGACCAGTTTGAGCCGTCCCACTTTGCAATTTTGTGTGGCTGACCTCCCCCGTCGTCAAAGAAGCGACCACCCGCATGTAGCTCTCCTCCAAATATGCCCAGAGAGAAAACGGTGTCATTGAATCCGGAGCCAAAGCTTTGCCAGATCGATCCATCCCAAGAGGCAATTTTATTCGCCGCCACGCTTCCAACTTCTGTGAATGCTCCTCCAACAATCACTTTACCATCAAACTCCAGAAGAACGAGAGAAGTACTATTCGTGCCTCCACCAACGCCCGACCAGGACGAGCCATCCCACATTGCAATATGATTACCTGGTGAACTGAAACTTCCAACGGCATAAAGATTCCCTCCAAAAATTAAGAGATCGTTCACCGTTCCGTTCGTACCCGCACCAAGAGCGGACCATTGCGTACCATCCCACATCGCTACGTTGCTGGCAGCCACACCATCTGCCGATGCAAAAGTACCAGCTGCATAACTGACACCATTTTGAGTGTCTTCAAGAACTGCTTCCACATCACCATCTATTCCCTGTCCGAAATTGTACCATGTCTGCGCCAGACATGTATTGACACTGAAAATGAAGAAGAGGGCTAGATATAATTTTTTCATAACTAAATAGATGATCTAGATCGATCTCCGCCGAGTGGTAGACCAAATCTAGCTTGTATAGCGATGCCCTATGAGATCCTTGAGAAAAGCATCGCGAATGAATGAACAAAAACTACAGACTTATTTTGGGGTGAGCTAACAAGTCTGCAGACTTGAAAAGTAAAGACTCTCAATCTCCCGAAATATATCTCTCCATTCTGAGGACTCAAAATGTTAGGCTCCTCTTCTCATTTTATTTTCGACTTTCCTCCTCGGAAAATTCGTCAATCTTTACCTGATCTTAGCTGAACATTTGCGTCGGGATATATAGTCTTTTTCAAGGCTGTTTTTGACCATAGCTAATTCATGTTGCAATAACGGCTATTACTCAATTTATTTTGCGTAAATCCTTAGTTAAACCCATTAATTGCCCCGTCTTAATAAGTTGTGGAAAAATGGGTTTGCAAAACGGACATAGCTGTGGTTAATTACATCCCGCTACTAATGTAAAATAGGGCAGTTCACAGCTATCAAAATGTTCACTTGCACCATCGGAAATAGACTCCCACAAGATCTCACGGTCAGAGTCAATCCGATAGCAACTGGAGAACGATTTTCTGAACCAACAGAAAATTCGAACAGCGATCGGAGAAACATTTCAATTGTGCAAACCCGTTTTACAAGCTGTAGCTCCGGTCGTCGGCAGTCTCTGTAGGAGACCCATCCCAAACTATTTGTAGCATGATTGTACCTGCCCCGACTCCTATACTGATTCATACATATTAATACACCTGACTGTGACCAAGAAAAAGTCATCCTCATCCGAAGGTCTCGCCATTAGTCGAGTCTTCTCTACTGAAGGCGTTCATCCCTTCGATCAAATAACCTGGAGCAACAGGGACGCTGTCATCAAGAACCATCTCGGAGAGGCGATCTTCGAACAGAAAGGCGTCGAGATTCCGGAAAATTGGAGCCAGCTTGCTACCAATGTTGTTGTTAGCAAATACTTTTATGGCGATATCGACAAAGCTGGTATCGATCCGGCTGATGATGGCAGAGAGAGCTCTCTAAAACAACTCGTTCACCGAGTTACACGAACCATCTCCGATTGGGGCATCGATCAAAACTACTTCTCCTCAAAAGAGGAAGGAGAGAAGTTCTACGACGAGCTTACATGGCTGTGTGTCAACCAATATGGTGCTTTTAACTCACCTGTCTGGTTCAATGTCGGTCTACACCACCAATACGGTGTACAGGATTCTGGTGGCAAGAAAATCTATGGCTGGGATGCTTCTGCTGGAAAAGTCAATCCTGTTGATCCCTACAAAAGACCACAAGCATCTGCTTGCTTTATCATCTCGGTCAACGATTCGATCGATGATATCTGGCAGCTAATGAGCGAGTCGGCAAGACTTTTCAAATTTGGCTCCGGCGTTGGAGCTGATTGGTCTACACTACGCTCTTCAAAAGAAAAGCTCTCTGGCGGTGGCGTACCTAGCGGCCCTGTCAGCTTTATGAAAGTTCAAGACGCAACTGGTGGCACAATAAAGAGTGGAGGAAAAACACGACGTGCAGCCATCATGCAAACTTTGAAAATCTGGCACCCAGACGTTGAGCAATTCATCTCTTGCAAGAAGGACGAGGAAGAAAAGGCCTGGGCTCTGATCGAGGAAGGCTATGACGGATCATTCAATGGCCCAGCCTATGGCTCCGTTGCCTTCCAAAACGTAAATCAGTCTGTTCGTGTTGACGACGCCTTCATGACGGCCGTTAAGAACGATACTAATTATGACCTACGCGCCGTAACTGATCCAGAACTTGTCGTCGAGGAAGTAGATGGGCGAGAGCTACTCAATAAAATTTCCGAAGGCACCCACGTTTGTGGCGACCCCGGTATGCAATATGAGGACACGATCCAGAAATGGCACACCTGCAAAAATGACGGCCCAATCAACTCGAGCAATCCCTGCTCAGAGTACATGTTCTTGGACAACTCAGCTTGCAATCTGGCCTCTCTGAACCTTAGAAAGTATCAAAACAAAGACGGGAGCATCGATGTCGAGCGCTATAGAGCAGCCTGTAGAATCTACATCACGGCGATGGACATCCTCGTTGACAATGCTGGTTATCCTTCACCGGATATCGCAAAGAACTCACACGCCTACAGACCTCTAGGCCTTGGATATGCAAATCTAGGAGCCCTCTTGATGGCTTCTGGTCTTGCTTATAACTCCGACAAAGGTCGTGGAATCGCTGGCGCATTGATGGCCATTATGAATGGTGAAGCCTTTGCACGTTCAGCTGAAATTGCAAGTAACTCTACAATCGGTCCATTTGATGGTTTTGCAGCCAACAAAGAGCCGATGCTTGAAGTCATGAAAATGCACCAAGCAGCAGTGAGCAACATTGATTCCAACTGCCCAGAATATCTGGTTGATGCAGCTAGAGAAACATGGAAAGATTGCTTAGCAAAAGGTGAAGAATTCGGTTACAGAAACTCGCAAGCTACCGTTCTAGCTCCGACGGGTACCATCTCCTTCATGATGGACTGTGACACAACTGGCATCGAGCCAGACATCGCCTTGGTGAAGTACAAATTGCTAGCCGGAAAAGGAGACGGACTTTTGAAGATCGTTAACCAAACTGTGCCAGAGGCACTGGGTCGACTAAGATATACAGAAGCAGAGATTGCCTCGATCCTAGGACATATTGATCAGATGGATACCATCGAAAATGCACCTCACCTCCATAAGGAGCATCTAGAAGTATTCGACTGCGCATTCAAGCCAACAAATGGCTCGCGATATATCAGCCACATGGGACACATTCTCATGATGGCCGCTGCACAACCCTTTATTTCTGGTGCGATATCAAAAACGGTCAATCTGCCTGAGGATTGCACGATTGAGGATATCTCGGACGCCTACCTCAAAGGATGGGAAAATGGTTTAAAAGCTCTTGCGATATATCGTGAGAACTCGAAGCGAAGTCAGCCGCTGGCAACTAGCAAGGGTGGAAACACTAAAAACAAAAAGGCTGCCGCGGGAGCGAGTGGCGATGGAGCCATCGCCAATGTTCAGACCATGGAAAAGATTGTCGAGAGAATCGTCTATCAACCAACGAGGACACGACTTCCGGATGAGAGACCATCTGTTACACACAAGTTCTCCGTTGCCGGACATGAGGGATATCTCCATATTGGATTGTATCCAGAGTCGAAGCTGCCAGGAGAAATCTTCATCACAATGGCCAAGCAAGGGTCAACCCTTTCTGGTGTCATGGATGCATTTGCAACAGCGATCTCTCTTTCACTCCAGTACGGTGTGCCACTAGAGGACCTTTGCAATAAGTTCAGCCACGTCAGATTTGAACCAAGCGGATTCACGAACAACAAGCAAATTCCGATCGCTAAGTCCATCGTGGATTACATCTTCCGATACATGAACTTGAAATTCTTGGAGGTTGTAGTAGAGCCAAGCGTAGCCGAAGCCGCCGTCGTAGAAGAGAGTGATGACGCGCTAGATATGAACTTGGGCCCAGCAACTGATGTGCCTGCGCATCACGTCGGATCAACAGTAGAAGCGTTAATGACAGAGCCTGCCCAAACAGTCGAGGCCCAAAGGAAGACAGCCTTTGTAAATCAGGGTGATGCTCCTCCCTGTGCTAACTGCGGAACGATCACTATTAGAAGTGGGGCTTGCTATAGCTGCCCATCTTGCGGATCGACCTCTGGCTGTGGATGATACTGGCAAGGCTGGCTAGTAGATAACAGCTGGTCTTCATAGCTGTGATCTTAGATCAGAAGCCTGTCGCTCATCTTGAGCTTCGGGCTTTTTGCTTAATTTGACCTTGGCTCCGGAATAGCTGCCCTAGAAATTGACTGAAAAAGCCCAAAGGAAAACAACAAGCTCAGCCAGCTCCACGATTCTCCTTCCCCAGATTCCTCCGCCCCTGGAATCTTACACCTTGACAACCCAACACCCAGATTCCCGACCCTTCTTTTTTTGTCTATTGAACAACAATGACGTATTTTCACAGCCCACGATCGGGGCTATAGCTCAGTTGGTAGAGCGCTTGAATGGCATTCAAGAGGTCAGGAGTTCGACTCTCCTTAGCTCCACTCCCCGAAAACCAGCGCAAGTTTCTGAATGACTAACGCTGGTTTTTTTATATCATCTCGTTATGAAAGATGAATTTTGGCAATTGAAGCTGGTCTCGCTGATTCTGTTGGCCCTATTTGTGGGCATCTCATGCAGCGAACCGGAGGAAGAGACCCCTCTCAATGTCCTCTTTATTGCCATCGACGATCTACGCCCACAGCTTGGGGCCTATGGCGAGAATATCATGGTCACCCCGCATTTGGACCAACTGGCGGCTGAAAGTAGATTGTTTGAGCGGCATTACGTGCAAGTCCCAACATGTGGCGCCTCCCGCTATGCCATGCTCACGGGCCTACGTCCTACCACACCCGACCACTTAAGCAATCAGGCTATCCGCATCCTTCTCCCTAGAGAAGAACTGCCTCGCCCCGAGTCATTTGTGCACCTGTTTCGACGCAATGGATACCACACTACCGCCATCGGAAAGATCGGTCACTATGTAGATGGCCGCCTCTACTCTTATGAAGGAGAAGGAGACGGAGCTCCCGAGATGCCCTTTAGCTGGGACGAACACCTCATGCCCTACGAAAAATGGGGCACGGCTTGGAATTCCTTTTTTGCCTATGCCGATGGCTCCAACCGGAACATGAACCGGGGACACTATCCAGCCTATGAGCGAGTGGACGTTCCGGATACAGCTTACCCTGATGGTCTCATCGCTGAAACGGCTATCCAGAAACTCGATGATTTGCAGGATGAGCCCTTCTTCTTGGGTGTTGGTTTCTTCAAGCCACACCTCCCCTTCACGGCTCCAGAAAAGTATTGGGCCCTCTACGACCCAGATTCCTTGGACGTTTCACCCAACCCAGAAGCCCCTGTGGGAATCAACTCCAATAGCCTACACCCGAGCAACGAAATGTTTGCTAGCTATGCACATCCACATAGGGGGAAGGCCAATGACAAAATTTTGCGTCATGCCTACTATGCCAGTGTGAGTTACGTGGATGCACAAGTCGGCAAGGTCTTGGATGAGTTGGATCGCTTAGGACTAAGAGAAAAGACTATCGTTGTGGTCTGGGGAGATCATGGCTGGCACCTTGGCGACCAAACGATCTGGGGCAAGCACACCACCTTCGAACGGGCCTTACGCAGTGCTCTGATTGTGCAAGTACCCGGTATGAAAAACCCCGGTCAGCCCACTCAAGGGATCGTCGAAACTCTCGACCTCTACCCGACCCTTGCCGAATTGGCTGGCCTAGATGCCCCTACTGACCTTACCGGCACCAGCTTTGTACCATTGCTCAACGACCCAAGTTTACCTGGCAAAAACGGTGCCTTCGGCTATTGGCGGGGAAGAAGTACTCTTCGTACCGACCGATACCGGCTAGTCGTCTACGAGGACAGCACAGAGATTCCCCGAATCGAGCTCTTCGACCACGAGACCGACCCATTCGAAACTAAAAACGTAGCTTCTATGCATCCCGAACGCGTAGCCAAGCTCATGCGCCAATGGCTTCAATTACCAACAAAAGCAGTCTCGTCTCCCTAGCTACTTTTTCCTAGGTTCTTAGCTCAATATTAGAAAGGCTATTAATCGTTATCATCCGACTATTGGCCTTTACTCTTACCCAGCTTATGACATGCCAGATCATGAACACGAGGAGCACGACGCACATCATCACGACGCTCTTGAAATTGAAGAGACGGAGGTAGAAAAAAATGATGAGCACGATCATACCCACGAATATTCGGGGATATTTGGATCGAAAACAGGTCTAATATTTGGAATACTAGCCGGTGTATTTCTTCTCGTATCGTGGCTTCTAGACCACTTCTCCGATGTCTCACAGAAAGTGATAGTCGGTCTCTATCTCGTGTCCTTCGTCTTTGGAGGATATTATGCACTTATCGATACCATAAAGAGCCTAGGGAAAGGCCGATTTCAGATCGACTTACTTATGCTCGTCGCTGCTGCTGGAGCGGCATCTCTGGGAGAATGGTTCGAAGGAGCCTTACTTCTCTTCCTATTTAGTATTGGACATGCCTTGGAAGCCCATGCCTTGGGTCGAGCTAAACGCGAAATCGAAGCTTTGGCTGGCCTTGCTCCTAAGACAGCCATGGTGCGGAGGGAACAGGAGGAGATTGAGATACCAATCGAAGAGCTGAGAATAGGCGATGTGGTAATTGTGCGGACGAATGAACGAATCGCGGCAGACGGATTCGTTGTGGAAGGCCAAAGTAATGTCAACCAGGCCCCTGTTACTGGTGAGTCGATACCCGTCGACAAAAGCCCCGTTGACGACCGTCAAAATGCCCTTGAAAAATGGGATAGCTTGGACCAAGAACATCGTGTCTTCGCCGGCACAATCAATGGCAATCATGCCTTGGAAATATCCGTCGTCAAACTTAGTAGCGAATCAACTTTAGCTCGAGTAGTCGAATTGGTCAGTAGTGCGAACACAGAGAAATCACCCACCCAAAATTTCGCTTCCAAATTTGAAAAGATATTTGTGCCTGTTGTTCTTAGTATCGTGGTGCTTCTTCTTTTCGCCTGGCTAGTTATCAATGAACCTTTCTCCTCTAGCTTCTACCGAGCAATGGCTGTATTAGTAGCCGCAAGTCCTTGCGCCCTAGCTATATCCACACCTAGCGCTGTCCTTAGCGGCGTTGCTAGGGCGGG
The DNA here is from genome assembly GCA_965250215.1 of Rhodothermales bacterium. Lineage (GTDB taxonomy): Bacteria > Bacteroidota > Rhodothermia > Rhodothermales > DATKEJ01 > CBDFNN01. The sequence continues at coordinate 4,177,308 of CBDFNN010000004.1, forward strand.
CAAAGGCGGTGTCTTGGTGAAAGGAGGTGGTCCTCTTGAAAATCTTGGATCTCTCAATGCGATAGCCTTTGACAAGACAGGTACCCTGACCCGTGGAAAGCCACAAGTAACCGATCTTTTCACGCTTGACGACTCAAGCGAAGTTGAAATTCTGGAAGCAGCCGTCGCAGTTGAAAAGTTGTCTGATCACCCTTTGGCCAAGGCCGTTCTTAGATATGCCGAGAAAACTCTTGACGGGAAGCACGTCTCAGATGCAGAAGAATTGGAGAGCATAACAGGAAGAGGCTTACGAGGCATCGTTTTAGGCGAAGAGGTCTATCTAGGCAAGGCCCAACTTTTCGAAGAAATTGAAGGCCCGCTAATGCCCAAAATCTTGAAGGACAAGGTCCAGGAATTCGAAAGAAACGGGCGTACAACGATGGTGGTCAGGAAAGCTGGTCGCTATCTAGGTACGATCGGTATGATGGATACCCCGCGCTCCTCGGCGTCCGCTACTATTTCGAAACTAAGAAAGCTGGGAATCGAGCGCATGATCATGATATCGGGAGACAATCAATCCGTTGCCGATTCTGTAGCCAGGGAAGTCGGATTGGATGAGGCTCGCGGTAACCTGATGCCAGATGACAAGGTAAGAGAGATCATCGCCTTACGTGACGAAGGATTGGTTGCCATGGTTGGTGATGGAGTCAACGATGCACCTGCTATGGCAAACGCAACGGTAGGGATTGCGATGGGCGCGGCAGGGAGCGATGTTGCTCTAGAAACCGCTGACGTAGCCTTGATGGCAGACGATTTGAGTCACCTGCCCTTTGCCGTAGGTCTATCCAGAAAAACCCGCCGAATAATCAAGCAGAATCTATGGATCAGTCTCGGAATGGTAGCATTCCTAGTTCCGGCGACCATACTAGGTCTACGGATCGGACCGGCCGTCATTCTGCATGAAGGATCAACCTTGGTTGTAGTGTTTAACGCTCTTCGTCTGCTTGGATACAAGAGACATTAGTCTTTGTCAGACGAGCTAGCGACCCCGAAAGTGAGTTTGTCTACTTTACGAGCCTCAAAATCAATGTCTCAGACAGTGCTTCAGCCGCACCTCCAGGAGCTGACATGTGCCCGCGATTAACTCTCCTTCCAGCCGAACTGAATCCACCTGGTCCAGCTGAACCACCTCGTGAGCCATCTCCTTGTCTCAAGGCTGAAGATGGTCCAATTCCCAAGTCAGGCACTTCCGCAAAGATCACGATCTCATCTCCGGGATCGGCCCCAACCTCAAATAGCTCTCCTCGCTTGGATCGGAGGGGCACCTTCATCTCGATAAAAAAGACGCCTGTTTCACTGTCCGTCTCGACACTAATTCCGTTCAAGCCCTGCCTGTCGTATCGGCGACCCAGTCCTGGTTCGGCGAGAATTTCCACATCCCTCAAAGCGAGCTCCAATTGCAAGCGCCGACCATCCGTATCTAGAGTAGCCATCCCCGCCGCATTCATTCCTCCCATCTCCTCGATTCCAATTGGATAACGAAATCCGTTGAATCGCTTTTCGTCTTTTGATTTTCCTATCCAAAACACGAGACCTTTGTTCATTATCATCCCCCCTAGTGCGCGATTGCTCACGATCAGCGACAGATACAAGTTCTCATCATCATTAAGAGCACCCATCCTCACGTAATTATCTTCCACATTAACGACTTTTCCGGCCCAATCAAGTCGATCACCATCAATCTTTATCCCATCGCCGGGACGCTGACTATTGAGTTTAGTCACCTGACCGCAAGAGCTGAGCACTAGAAGCGCGATAAAAAGAGCAGGTAATTTCTTTACAAGTATCATAGGTCGGGAATTGTCGATAGGTGGTCAAGATTATAGCGTCTTAGCCTCTGGTGTTCCTCATTTTGAGAATTGCACGACCGCCTTTCTATCACTTACTTTCCCATTCGCAGAATGCGCTTGGATGCCCCAAGCAACAGTTTGATTGCATCGGCCTTATATGAAGAGGCGGCAAGGGAGTCTATCTCTGAAACTCGATTTCACTATCACAAATAGTCACTGACTAGTATGGCCACCAACTCTGGCACAATATCAAAGCTCGAAATATTCAAGGTCCCGCCTCGGTGGCTCTTTCTGAAAATCACTACATCAGAGGGTTTAATTGGGTGGGGCGAGCCCGTGGTAGAAGGGAAAGCCGATACGGTTGCAGCTTGTGTCAAAGAGCTCGGTGACCAAATAATAGGACAAGCCGCTTCGAACATCGAAGATATATGGCAGCAACTATACAGAGGCGGGTTTTATCGAGGAGGCCCCATTTTGATGAGTGCCTTGGCCGGCATTGATCAAGCTCTTTGGGACATAAAGGGAAAGGAACTCGGCGTGCCAATCTACGAACTCCTTGGAGGAGCCGTTAGGTCTCGAATGAAAATGTATTGCTGGATCGGTGGAGACGACCCAAGTGAATTAGCAGCCTCGGCTAAGGCTAAGGCGAATGAAGGCTACACTGCGATTAAGATGAATGCCTCAGGATCACTCGATTGGATTGACTCAAGCAATCAGATTGCAGGTATTAACAAAAGAGCCAGAGAGGTAAGAGACGCTGTTGGCGATGAATTTGGAATCGGCATTGATTTTCACGGTCGAATTCACAAGTCGATGGCCAGGTCCGCAATTGATTCCTTGGGAGATGTCCGTCCGATGTTTGTGGAAGAGCCCCTCCTTCCAGAACATATGAAGCGCGACCAAGAGTGGCTTCGACATAGCACTATACCCATCGCAACAGGTGAGCGCCTATTCTCCAGATGGGATTTCAGAGAGTTGTTTGAATCGGCTCTAGTTGATATTGCACAACCTGATTTAAGTCATGCAGGTGGAATAAGTGAGGTTAGAAGAATCGCGGCAGCAGCAGAGGCCTACGATATTGCTCTAGCTCCCCACTGCCCTCTAGGTCCTATTTCGCTCGCGGCTGCTCTACAAGTTGACTTCGCTTGCTTGAATGCTGTGATCCAAGAATCAAGCCTCGGAATTCACTATAACGAAGGCCTGGAGATGACAGACTATCTTGTCGACGCTGGTGTATTTGCCCTTGAGAATGGCTGCATCAATAGACTCCGTAAGCCTGGTCTTGGAATCGAGATCAACGAAGAGCTCGTGAAAGAAGCGGCTAAGGATGGACACAATTGGCACAATCCGATATGGCGCAATTCTGATTCCAGTTTTACCGAATGGTAATTGAGTTTGGATCCTTCTGAGATAGATCTGAAAAGAGGTGTCGGTATTAGTGCCCTTCTGAGTCGTAACGATTTCTTAGGAACAACATCTCAAGACTAGCCTCTTGATCGAAACCCAGTCTACGTCATGCCCGCTCGGTTTTTATTCCTAAGTCTCTCGATAAGTCTTTTTATCGCATCATGTGACAGCTCTACTGAAAGTGAACTTGATGACCAGCTGAGCTCTTGTGAAATACCTTCTGAACAAATCTTTCAAGGGTGCGATGGAGGCGCTGATTGCATCCCTTCTTTGTCTAATCCCCTCTTTGTTGAAGCAGACCGAGTTGACTACCTGACAGACGAAGACAGAGTCCTCGGTCTTCGAATTGGAGAGCAGGCCTTTGCCATACCTCATAACATTCTTTGGTGGCATGAGATCGTAAACCTGAACGAAGGAAACGAGCAGTTGGCGGTGACCTATTGCCCACTGACGGGATCCACCATCGCCTTTGACAGGAAGCCCTTGGGCGGTGTGGAATTTGGCGTCTCCGGGCTCCTGTACAAAACTAATTTGATCATGTATGATCGAAAGAATCCGCGATCCTTGTGGCCTCAAATGTCCTTATCCTCGAAGTGCGGGGACGCAACAGGAACGCAATTGAACACCTCCGATGTTTTCGAGATGACTTGGGGTGGTTGGAAAGATCTCCACCCTGGTACCGTGGTTATAGCTGGCGAGACGGGTCATAGTAGAGACTACACCCGATATCCCTATTCCGATTACGAGCGAACAGACAACTCTGACATTCTATTTCCATTTGGTATTTTAGATGATCGAAGGTCTCCGAAAGAAAGAGTATTGGGTATCAGGTCTTCCTCCAGAAGCTATGTTTTCCCATTTCTTGAACTGGCAAAATCAGGGTCTAATCGTGCCATTGAAATTGAAGTCGATGGAAATAACCTTGCCATTTTTTGGGATGACGACAAGCAAGCCGCCATTGCATTCAACACCTTTGTCGAAGGAGTAATTGCTCACTTTGAAGTCGTAGATGGAAAATTTGTGGACACGGCTACTGGAAGTATTTGGAGCGTCGACGGGCGAGCAATTGAGGGCCCCTTGACCGGCAGCATAATGGAGCAAATGCCCAATAGTTATGTCGCTTTCTGGTTTGCTTGGGCTGCCTTCCACGAAGAAGTAACTCTATGGGAAGCAAGCTAAGTTCCTCCATCTTTTGCCTGCTAATCTTTGCGTCAACGCTTGAAGCCCAGTGGATAACGCCACCGGGAAAGTCATGGATAGACCTGAGCGTATTTCATCAAGATACTAAGAAGCAATTCTGGTTTGACGGCAAGAAGATTCTCATGTTTGAAGAAGGCCATCTTGTAGCGAGCTCGGGCTATCTTACTGGAAGCTATGGTATCCGAAGAGGCGTCGATGCTTGGATACAACTTCCGCTCATCAGAACTCGCTTTGATGATTTTGCCGACAACAGAGTCTCAACTGGCATTGGCGATCCTCGTCTTTTCCTTCGAATCGGACCACAACTTTTCTCAGATATCGAGTATCCGATCGCCCTTCGCTTTGGAATAAAAGCCCCGATCGGGTCCTTCGAAAGGGATGCCGAGATCATTCCCTTGGGAGAAGGACAATTCGATTTTGAAGGCCATTTAGAAGTCGGACACTCCTTTGGAAAGGCAAATCACTTCACATCCTTGTCACTCGGTTATCGTCATAGGTTGCGCAATACTGAAAGCGGTATCAAACCCGGGGACGAGTTGCTTGTCTTGGCCTCATTTGGTACGAGCTACGGTTTGTTCTTACTGGACATACTGGCCGAAGCCTTGATCGGTAAGAGTCCCAACATTCATGGATTGCAAATCGAGACAGCAAAACGGAGACTAGTACACATCACACCGAGAATCGGATATGCTCTTCCCGGAGCCGATTTGAAACTAGGATTGAGATTGCCCCTTGCTGGTCGAAATCTACCGGCGGGAAGATCACTCTACTTCGGTCTATTCAGAAGATTTTAGCGCACGATTAAACCGATCTCCAAAAAAGCAGACCTGAGCTCAGGCTTGCTAGCATGAGTCATCTTCGTATATTTTTGAATCAACAATCAATAAGCTCATGATATCTGAATACCAAGAAGAAATGCAGACCGCCTACAAGGAGTTGGAGGAACTACGGTGTAAGCTAAATGGGCTCAAACGAAAACTCTCAATTGGGGCAGTCGAAAATTATCAATTCGATAATGGGGATAATGCCAAAGTCGGACTTGCAGATTTGTTCGGCGACAAAAAGGATCTCATTATTGTTCAGAACATGGGCCAAGGATGCAAATACTGTACGCTCTGGGCTGATGGCTTCAATGGTATAGTACCGCATCTTGAGAATCGAGCAGCACTCGCTCTGATTAGCAATGATCCAATATATAAATCTCTTGCGTTCGCAGAGAGTCGGAATTGGACATTTCGAATTCTTTCATCCAAGGATACAAGCTTCAAAGCCGATCTAGGATTTACAAACGAGAATCATGGAACGTCACCAGGTCTCTCCACCTTTAGAAAGAAGGAAGATGGAAGCATTGAACACATCGCAAATGACTTCTTTGGTCCGGGCGACAGCTATTGCGCTCAATGGCATATGCTTGACCTTCTAGCTGATGGTCAAAATGGATGGGCTCCGGAATACAGCTATTGAACTGACTCTTCTATTGTCCACCATTTTTTAGATAGTGGATAAAGGCTGCCCGTATATCATTTCGAAGATCGTCTTTATCGTCCTCGTCCGCTTCAAACACTTCTTTAATGCCAGGATTGTCTTTGGTGAAATAGTCCAGATTTGCTTCGAATCCCGAAAGTAGAAAATCTGTCACAACAACTCTATAGACAACACTCGGATCGATCTTCGATCCCGCTAGACTAAAGCCATCGCCGCTTCTTTCTATTTTGTCCCACTGAAGAAATCCACCGCTTCCGGAATTTGACCAGCCCGTCTCAAGTACTTTGTTTAAAAGTTCGCCACTAATATTAACTTCTGTAAGCGCCCCTCCGAAAGGAAGCGTTCGCATCACATCATATTGGGTATAGTTGCCTTCTAAAGTGTCGTCAACTCGGATGGAGCCCGCATTGAATATTGCGGCCTGACTCTCCGGTGTCGCAGCTGACATGGATCTCGCAAGAAGTTGACCAAAGGGTGCAGGCTTGAATCGCAAAACCGTCTCGGTCGCATCCATTGGTGTAGAGAATTCCGAGACGATCTCTTCCGGTACGAAACCCATTTCGGCAAAAGCTCGATCCGCAATCGCGTTCCACTTCTCGGCAAGAGCAGCCGTTTTGGTTTCCGAAGCGATCGTTTCGTCGACGTCAACAAGATTGGATTTGATATCAAGTTCATTTGTCCGAGTATTAAAAGCGAGCCGATGAACATAAACCGTTTTGGCATTTGCATCGGCTTTTGCAACAGGGGTACCATTGACATCATGCATCATATTGTTGTGCTCATGTCCTCCCATGATGAGGTCGATTTTTGGGAAAGTTTTTGCCAGCTTCAAGTCGTCATCAATGGCAAGGTGAGTTAGCGCCACTATGATATCGACTTGATCATCCAAGGCTTCGATTGCTAAGCCCACAGACTCAAATACATCGTCGTAGTGGACATAGCTAGCTTTATTCTGAGCTAGGCAAGCCGATACAATCCCAATCTTTCTGTCGCTTCCAGGAATCTCGATGATCCTATAGGACTCAATATCCTTTCCCTTTTGTGCGAAGGCGACATTTCCCTTCTCAGTAGCATTCCAAATATTTCCTCCAATCCAAGTAAAGTTGGACTCATCAATTCTCGACTGAAGCTCGTCTTGCTTGAGATCGAATTCATGATTTCCGAAAGCCACCAAATCCATCCCTAGAGCGTTTAGCATCTCGATCATATGTCGGCCTTTTATTCGCTCGCCATCCAACTTGAGTGTCGCAATCAAAGACGGATTTACAAAATCACCAGCCATGACCGTGTAGGTATTTGGGTCCTCGCCTAAGAGCCTCTTCCGAATCGAAGCTACTCTTGCCAATCCACCTACTTTCCCATTTTCTAGTGGAGAGATTTCGTAAACGTCATTCAACTGAAGGAAAGTGAAATTGACGATCTCGTCTTTTACTTCTTCCTGCATCATCGCGGGTTTAGAACTCGAGCAAGAAATGAAGACAGAACTGAGTAGGAGAAGGGAGAGAATCTTGATTGATTTCATGAGACTGATTCGGGTTACAGGTGTCGGGTAATGGGTTCGTGCCATCTCACTAGGCACGGTGCTCGAAGGAAAGATAGGAATTCAGTCGATGATGGTGAGTCAATATCATTCCTAACTTAATAGATACCCTTTGAAAAGTTGACGGGAGGGGATGGTGTTCCGTGTTCCGTGTTCCCTGTGCTCCTGTGCCCCTGTGCCCCAATCTTCTTCTCTCCAGCCCCCCCTTACAACCCTTCTATATAATCTCTCATTAAAGCAATCTGCTGATCATCGATTTGTTGGACCGTGTAAGACGGCATGGTATCTGGTCCTTCCCGTACCGCCTCGATCCAATCGTCTAGATCTTCCCCTCGAATATTGTCTCCCAGAGAGGTCCCTTCTCCTCTCGCACCGTGGCATCGTTGGCAGTAGAAAGTGAAGAATTCCTGGCCAGTGGTCAGGTTTGGAAATTCTTGATTGGCAAGAAATATTTCGATCGATTCGATGGTTTGGTCTGTGAAATGAGGAAAGGCTGGCATCGATCTTAGGCCCTTCCTAACTACACCAGTTGTATTTTCAAATCCGGCTATAGAGAATTCGAAAAGAGAAGTACCTTCGGCATTTGCTCCGTGACAACGCTCACATGACTCACGGTATTTCATCTCTCCAACAGTCAGATTCACCTCTGTGTTGTCATCCACAAGTCCTGCTCCCTTGCCTCCGCCCAAACCAGGAGGACCGGGATTTGGGTCTAATAATTCGCACCCAACAGAAAGAATTCCTGCGGCAAGAAATACGAAAAATAGCTGGCGTCCGATCATACTACTGTAATTTGAATTTCTCCTTTTGCATTGATGCCATCAGAGATTTCAGTGTCTGTCTGCGGTTGTTCGTTCCCATTGCGATCTAAAGCCGTAATTCGGATTGTGTAATTTCCTGGAGCAGCATCCCAGTTTAGGCGCCACTTGACCCAGACATTGTCGTAGGGAAACACTTCTCCATCATTGAGTTGAGCGAAGTCCGAGAGCAAGCTATCCTCTTGGGTAATCTCCGAGAAGGGAATGATTTCCGCGCTGTGGATTACACCATCGATATTCAATTCTACCGCCGCCACAGGACCTCCTCCTGTTGTCGCAAATCCTTGGAATTGAAAACTACCAGCCGATATCTCACTCCTGTTAATGGGATTTGTGATTCTACTGCTCAGCTTCATAACTCCCTCATCGAAAAAGCCGGCATCTTGGTAGGTTCCAAAGTCTGTGTCCGCTGAGACGGCCTCCACCCGCTCCAACCACTTAACGTTCTTATAGCCGAAGGTCTCGTAAACTATTAAACGCACCGGTCCACCAAACTTTTGAGGCAATTCCTGACCATTCATATGGGTTACAAGAATTGGCTCCAAAAAGGGATTTGTAGACCTGTTGTACACTCGATCCAAGGTCATATTATTGGTGAATCGATCCGCCCCATAAAGGCGAAGTCTCTTGCTGGCGACCTGATCGACTCCAGCACGATCGAGAAAAGTCCTCAATGGAACGCCTTTCCATATGGCCGTCCCAATTAAACCTTGCAAATCGTTCGAGTCTATGACGCATCGCATAGTCTTCAGTAGATCTATGTAATTTCCCGAGGCAATTTCTGACTCCAGATCCGAATAACGAATCGTCGTTGCTGAATTGACCAGACCATCTATGGTCAAACTCCAATCCGCCTTCGAGATTATTGGCCTTTGCCAATTGGCGATAGAAACCTCCGCACCGATCTTCTCAAAAAAGCTCGATACCGGTGTTAAGAAAGGAATCTCTGTTCCCAATGTGATGGGTTCCACCAAAATGGAATCACATCCAGCAAGAGGAAGAAGACTTACTCCGAGGATACTTGCGCCTGTCGACTGAAGAAAATTTCTCCTGCTCCAGGATTCGATTTGATTGTTTTCCTTACTCACTAGAATTGAAAGTCGATTCCTAGAAAAATGTCCACTGACTTAACTGTATTTCGCCCATACGCTGTCCAAAATACCTGACCAGACAGACCCATATTCTTTGTTATTTCCGAACGTAGGCCAGCTCCAGTTTTGATGTAGCGCTGTTCAGCTGGAATCGGATTTGTCACACTAAAGCCCGTCACAGGTTTTGTTGTTGACCAGGTGCCTGAAAATAGTAATTGGAGCAAGTGACGCTTAGCTATCGTGTAGCCAGTTTCGGCCGAAAAAAACAACTCGTCGCTGAAGTCAGGTTGATTGTCATTGAAGCATCCTATGCTGCTACCCTCTTGACAAGGAATAGCTTTAGAAAGTCCGAAAGAAGAGCTACGATATTTGTATCCCAGCCCGGCTTGCCCGTAAGCCGGAGCAGGATAAAAGCTACGGCCATAATTTAGTCCCAAGCCGACATCCACCTGCCCAGCACCTACACTCGGAGTATAATTTCTGTGATATCCAGCGGGGAGAGCTCCCGACAAATTGATTGATAGCGTGTTGGCAGAATTGTCCCATCCAATGAGGCCATTGAGATTGTGCCGGATTCCCAGATTGATACTTCCTAAGCCTGCAGCTTTATACTTGAATGAAGCATCGCGAATAATGACTCTCTTGTATGGGAGGGTTGCGACGAAGGTAATTCTGTCCGTGAGTCCATATTCCGTATAGAGATAAAGACTCCGGTCAAAAAAAGCATTCTCTGTGACATTGTCAGCATAGTCTTTGACGGTGCCATCGAAGGAATATTGCTCGGAGGCGCTGGCCGCTCCGTAGGAGAGTTTGGTATAGCTTGAACCTTTGCTTCTAGTCCAAGCTTGGCCGAATAGATTCGATGACGAAAAAACGAAGAGAAACACTACACAAATGCCACGGCCCATAAAATGTCTCGAATACCTGTTTGAGTTGGAAGGATCAGTAAGAATGCCGTGGCTAGAACCAGCTAGGTCACTTTGAGACACCGACAAGATTCTCAACCTCTTCCACCTCCTTCGGAATAGCAGGACCAAGTACGCGTGAACCTGAATCTGTAATGAGGATGTCGTCCTCTATTCGAATACCTCCAAATCCTTTCATCGCGTTTACTTTCCCGAAGTTGATAAACTCATTCATTTCTCCAGTCGACTCCCACTCATCGATCAAAGCAGGGATAAAGTAAATGCCAGGTTCGACCGTAATCACAAACCCTGCTTCCAACTTTCGTCCAAGCCGGAGATATCTCAATCCGAACTGTTCGCTACGATGGAATTCATCGTTGTAACCTACAAGATCTTCTCCCAGACCTTCCATATCGTGAACATCTAGGCCCATCATATGACCTAGACCGTGAGGGAAAAAGAGGGCATGTGCACCGGCTGCAATCGAGGCATCAATGTCCCCTTTCATTAAATCCAGATCTTGCAATCCTTGAGTAATGACGCGCGCCGCACCAAGATGGACATCGTGGTAAGCGACTCCCGGTTTGCAAGCCTCTATGGCCTCATTCAATGCTCGCAAGACTATCTCGTAGATGGCCTTTTGTGATTCAGAAAACTTCCCACTAACTGGGATGGTTCGAGTTACATCGGAGGCGTAGTTAGAAAACACCTCAGCTCCAGCGTCACAAACCACGATGTCACCATTCCGCATCATGTTGCCGTGGTAGTGGTTGTGAAGCGTTTCTCCATGAATGGAGAAGATGATCGGGAAGGAAGGATTCTTACCCATACCTCGTGCGACGCCCTCAATCTTTCCGACTATTTCATTCTCGATTATCCCAGATTTCATCTCTCGCATAGCGGTTGTATGCATGTGATAAGCTACTTCCATCGCCTTCTCTATTTCGACAATTTCTTCCTCTGTCTTGATCGATCGTTGGTCAATCACCGCCCTTGTCAGCTCCAAGGAAGCATGATCGTTAAGCGTGGCGACTGGAAGACTAAAACTCTCCGCCAGTTCGATCATAAGATCGTGTCGATACTGAGCTAGAAAATGAACCGGTCTTCCCAGAGCACGAGCTTGCTTGACAACAGCCGATAGACTTCCGCGAGATCGATACTCTGGTATTTCAACTAAAGCACAAAGGTCTTGGACGCTTGGTTGCGGACCCATCCACACAATGTCTGCCACACTAAAATCGTCACCAAAGAGAAATGACTCCCCAGAATCCACGTCAAGTACAGCTGCAAAGTTTGGTCGGTCTATACCGAAATAATACAGAAAGCTCGAGTCCTGTCGGAATCCATACCAGTTGTCTGGATAGTTCATCGGGCTCTCATTGTTGCCAGTAAAGACAACCAGTCCTTTATTCAATTTTGAAGCTAGTGCGCCTCTTCTTGATGAGTAGGTCGATGCTACGAAGGGAGGATTATTCACGCCTGGTCTGTTAAAATTGATTAAGGCTTAGCTAACAAGCCTAAAAACTCTAGATGGGTCGACAGAGTCAAGTCCCGAAACAGAGAACTTCCCTGAGTATGAACGGCTAATCTATGCGTTCCTATTCTGAGGCGAGCTTATTTCTTCCAGATACTCTTGACGCGGCCACCAAAGCTTTTGTCCTTCTTTTTAGTGCCGGGAATTTTTGGGAATTTCGAACTTTGTTCAACGAAACTCTGTTTGAGTTTCCCGTACATGTCTCCCAAACTCTCCTGTCTTATTTCCCCCGGAGCTTTGATTGTCGACTTGACTTGAACCGGCTCCTCTACTTGCTCTTGAATTTGTCGCCTGGGTTCCAGTGACTCCACTATTTCCGTTTTTTTAGAACTAATGGACTCAACTTTTGGTGTACTAGTTTTTTGAATCAAGGCCAAGTTGAAAACAAGTCTCAACTCAGAAATGACGTGATCAACATCCGCTCGACTAAACACCATCGGCGGTTTGATTTTGAGGACATTGTTATCCGGCCCATCGGTGCTTAGAAGAACCCCCTTCTCTTTCATTCTTTCAACCACCTTGGTGGCAAGTTCTGGGTTCGGCTCTTTACCAATCTTGCTCTTGACGAGCTCAACTCCCAGAAAAAGCCCTCGACCTCTTACTTCGCCAATCTCCTCAACCTCTTTTTGCAAGAGGAGCAGTTCACTCATAAAATGACGACCAATCACTCTGGCATTTTCTTGCAATCGTCCTGAATCGATTTCATGAAGCACGGCGAGTCCTACCGCACATGAGACCGGATTTCCGCCGAAGGTGTTAAAATACTCCATTCCATTCGCGAACGCTTCTGCAATTTTCCTGGTTGTCACTACCGCCGCGATCGGATGCCCATTTCCCATAGGCTTCCCCATGGTTACGATATCAGGTATTACTTCCTGAGTCTCGAAAGCCCAGAAGTGGCTCCCCATTCGGCCAAAACCCGTCTGAACTTCGTCAGCAATGCAAATACCTCCAGACGCGCGTACTTTCTCATAGACCGATTTCAAATATCCGGGTGGCGGCTCGATCTGTCCTCCGCATGAAAGGATAGTCTCTCCGATAAATGCAGCAAGTCCACCTCTTTGGTTGAGAGAAGCAATCTTCTCTACGGCATGTTCGGCATACAACTCACCAACATTGTCCAGATTTTTTTGATGCAGTCCTCTATAGGTATCTGGCATGGGTAGCACTTCCACGTGAGTCGATTTTCCGCTTCCGCCTTTACCTTTGAACTTATAAGGACTCACTTCAATCAAGGCATTGGTGTGGCCATGATATCCTGAATCTATTACTAAGAAATTTTCTTTTTGAGTAGCCGCTTTCGCAAGGCGTAGGGCCAAGTCGTTAGCCTCCGATCCCGAGTTTACAAAGAAGCAAACCTCAAGGGAGCTTGGCAATTTCTCTCTCAATCGAGACGATAATTCTACGATATTCTCATGCAGATAACGGGTATTTGTGTTCAAGACCTTAGCCTGTCGCGTCATTGACTCAACAATTCGAGGGTTGCTATGGCCCACGTGGCAAACATTGTTTACACAATCCAGGTACTGCTTTCCTGTTTCGGAATAAAGTTTGGATCCGAATCCTTTTACAATCTTGATTGGATTGTCATATGAAGTGCTCAGGGTAGAGCTTAGAACTCGATTCCGCCTTGCCAACAACTCAGCCTTATTCGGCAGTTCGTAACTAGAAATCCTGGAATCGACTCCAAGGAGCATTGATGGATCAGGACATATCCTCTTCCAAACATCGAGATAATCGAAATTTGCCACTCCGGAGAAATTCCCCTTCTGTCCGAGTAGATTGGTGATAAGTTGGAAATGAAGGTGTGGCGACCAATTCCCATTTTCTGACTTATCGCCAAGTGTTGCAAAAGGGGCTCCCTTTTTTATTTTCTGACCTTCCCTTAGTCGCACAATGGATGTCCTACTCAAGTGACCATAAAGCGTCCAGAATTTCAGGTTCTCTTGTATTTCATGCTCAAGAATTACCGTTGGCCCAAAGTCGAATTCTGCAACATTATCCTGAACGCTAAGCACCGTCGATTCCATCGGTGCAAAGACCGCCGTTTTGGCGGGAGCGAACACATCGATTCCTAGATGAATCGTTCTTCTATTGCTTCCTTCCAAATAGTTATCGCCCTGATAGACCAGCCGAGGCTCTTGGTACCTTCCCAAACAATTTTCTTCAATCTGTATATCTAAACTAGCAGCCGGATCATCGAAAAGTGGTGAAGCTACGCTGAGATCGACCGAAGGAAGTGAGGACAGGGAAGTGCGATCTAGGATAACTGTATGAAAGTTCACTCGGTTCTCTCTGATCCAATTTTCGATCTTATACGACTCTTCTAAGAAGGGGAGTCCGGCAGATTTTCTCAAGACTTGAGCTGCGTATCTAGGCGATATTTTCTTCCATTTCTTGATAGCTTCCCTTGCCGGTAAATCGGAGATCTGGAAGTAAAAATCATCCGGAGTATCACGTCTCTTTTCTGCTGACATCAACAAGGATTGGGCCAATCGAGCTCCAACCAAATGATGGAGTAAGTCAACCTCAATTTCGTGCAGGGGGCACTGGCGAACGTAGCCTTTTATGAAATTATCAGCCACTTTGAGTACATCTTCCTCATTCATGATGGCATAAGCCAATGCTATGGCCGGATCGAAAACTAAAGCCTGTTTTATGAGGTCACCATAGTCAATGATCGCCTCAACTTTCTGTGGCAGAATTGCAGAGCCCTGCACAATTATATTGTGATCGTTGACATCGTTATGAATAGCCGACTTCCTTAGTCTAGCTAGGATGGGTACAAGCTTAGTGCTGTACATTTCCAAGAAGTGGGAAACATGCGATCGGATTTCTAGATCAGAAATGAGCCGTAGATTTCCTAGCATTGAGGGCAGATTGGCCAAGTCCCACTCTATCTCTCTGTCCAGATATTCGTGATTGAAATCGAGAAGGCATCGATCAATTTTTCCAAGCTCCTCACCGAGACTCTGATATAAGGAGCTCGGGGGACTCTTTACAGACGCCATCATGGAACCCGGAATGTAGGTCAATATTCTGACGTGTTCTCCATCAACAAGCTCGATAGTTCTTTTGTTGATCGAGAGAACAGGTATTGGCCCACTAAATCCTTGAAGGCCCTTTATGAGGTGCTGGAGAGCTGAGTGTTGACACTCCAGACTATTAATGGACGTCTCCTGCGAAACTACCTTGAGAACGAAATATCGCCTCTGATCTCTCTTAGTATCTAGGAGATAATTAGCGTCCTCATAACCGGGAAGACGCGAGGCAATAGCCTTGACATTGAATAATTCTAGGGCTACCTGCTCAGCTTTTTGTGTTGACCAGCTTTCCAATTTTGTGACCTTATGACATCGGAATCAGAAGACGGTTGGCATACCAATCTCAGTTCTGGGTGACCGATGGGCGTTGTTTGCCGAAAGATACAACTTAACAATCAACAACGACGTCATTGTTCGTCAGAAAAGGGAGACCTTTGTCTACGACACTCTAAAATTATCTGATATTTTACGTCTTGACCTTAAAACTGAAAAATGATACCTACCTGGAAATAGGCCGTGTCGGTTTTCGATCTTTGGGTATCGTATTCCAAGCCCGTTTCCTCTCTTCGTATTGACCCTTCTCTTAGATAATTAACTTTTGATCCGTTCAAGAATCGGGTTCTCAAGTCTAGGAAAATACCGAGAGGCAGACCTTCTTCGGAATTCGTTGATGCTAGTTTGATCATCGCTCCAATTCCTGCTCCATAACTCAAGCCAATGTCATCTTCGTGAGTAGAACTGAATACAGACCCATAGTCGTCATTGAAATCCTCGTCATGGACGGAAGTCTCGGTAAAGAGATAGTTGAATCCGAAAAGACCATCGATATAGGGTCGGATAAATCCTCTATTCGGCTGAAGGCGCAGGACGGTGTGGCCCGTCACAAACATATTGTTGGTTTCAACATCAACGAAAATATCAGGAATGGTTGTGCTTAGAGGCACGACTCGACTTTCGTGACCGTAGATCATCCCACCCAATTCTAGACCCATCACAACAGGAGCACCTTCAACTTGGTAGCCAAAAAATGCCGATCCTCCAAATCCGAAATTGTCGACCTTGTCTCGAAATTCGCCCTGCGGAGAACCTAACAGCAATTGCCCACCAATTTGTAGACCTCGCTGAGCTATGGCCGACTGAACGCCAAAAGTAAGTGCTAGTAGTAAAGTGCTCGTTAATAGGTGTGTGGTACTCTTTCTCATGGCTTTTCTGGTTTATTACTATCCGATAAACCAAAGCCCATGCCAAGCACCGTCTAGCCCCAAAAATCGACCTCTGAGGTCCCTATCTAGACCATTCACGTCTATAATACTAGACATGAAGTCCGTCGACATCTAGAAAAATGGACAGGGCTTAGCTTTCTGGCATGTCCAGCTGACTTGGCCATTCTGGCCCAGTTATCATCAAACAAGACTTTGAGCAAGCTAGATGTAAATTTATCAAGGAAAAATCCTCTTATAAGACAAGCTAGAAAAGCAAAGTGGACCAGATCAGCCGAACAAACCACCTATAACCAATCCAACGAAGAGAAAGATGAAGAAAAGGACATAAATGACTATGCCTGCTATCGTTGCGACCCCGATGAACTTAAAGTTCGATTTGAGATTTCTGAACGCCTCTGAGAGAGCTTCTTCGTTGTACGATTTGAAAGCTAGTTTCAACTTCGATGAAAACTGGAAGAGATAGTATCCCGGCACGAAATACAATGCTCCAATTATGATGTAGATAAAGGATAGACCGATCATGAAATAGGGGCTCGAGGATCCAAGGCCTTCCAGTCCCTCTAAATCACTAAGGTCGCTCATCCCCAAGGCTCCTCCGAAAGCACTAATGCCCAATCCAGCTAGGATCAACAATCCAGCCGAGATGAAAATTAAAAAAGAAATGAAGCTGCCCCATTTTGCAGTCTCCCGAAGATAACTTCTGATTTCGGGCGTGAGTTGGTATTCGGGTCTAGACCTGCCCTCGTTTATTTGGTCCATCGTTTCAAGGCTTTAGGTGATTTCGGATAGGATAGGTTATCAAGTGGGATCTCAAAAGAAGAAAGCCGACTCTAAGGTCGGCTTTCTTCTGCGGCCATCAAATGCTGCAGCCATTAAAGGTTCGAGTCGCGATTTCAATCTATTCCGGCACTTGCGAAGATTGACCGTTCGACAAGAGCCAAATGTCAAGAAAATCAAATGCTGAAGTATCTCCTGTTAGATTGAAGTCTCCTTGAGAGTAGCCGACACTTCCGTTTTCTACTAGCCAGACATTCAACATGTCGAAGGCCGTAACGGCATTGTTCTTGTCACCATCACCACCACGAAGACCATAAGAGCCTAGCTCTAATTCGATTAGGGCGTTGGAGCCATAGGCTTGTCCTTGACCCGTTGTCAAATCGTAGTTGTCTTCGGCTGGTCCTACGGCAATTGCCGTGGCCGTCATGGCTGGAAGGTGGTTTCTATGGAAAACAGCCACATAGTAATCTCCGGGAGCAACGGCGCCAGTAAAGTCAGCTCCCAGCGAGCCGTCTATTCCTTGTAGAGAACCGTCTGACATGAGGAGAGCTGCAACTGTCGCTTTTATAGTAGATGCTGTTACTCCAGAACGAAGTTGAACGAGGACCCAATCGACTGCTTCAGCTGGCATTACGTCAACAGCTTCTTCTCCGTCGTAGCTCCAAGGTAGAGTATTGTAGGGCTGCGAAAGTGGAATGAGACCGTCATCTGCAAGATCGGTGTTCATTACTCCACCGGTATCGAATGGCCCTTTGAGGAAAATCTTGAGCTTAGCAAAGTTTGGTTGTCCCCAGTTTCCAACAGGAGAAAGGACTGGACCGACACCATAGCAATCGGCTGTGTTTCCAGGTGGATGGTAATGTCCTCCTCTGTACCAAAGGACGACGTCCTCGTCGTTTACATTTTCGCTTTGGACAATATCATTTGGGTTGATCGCACATCCAACCGAATTGTCACCTAGTTCGCTAAAACTGTACTTCGAAACCATAAAGTCATTCTTCGAAAATCCGTCAGCAGCGAGCTTAACATCATCCTTTCCTGGTGTAAGTAGGTAGCCTTTGGTCGTGACGTTGTCCAATACGGTCCAACGGACATGGTCTTGGTTTTCACTGGCTCCCCAGTTTCTTGAAGTCTCGGTTGTGAACACCAGATCCGCTGCCGTATCGCTTGACTCAATGACATAGTCATTGTCAGCTCCGTCAATATCCATATCGAATCTCCAATAGACGTGATGCCGATGTCCTGCAGAAGTACAAGTTGAATTCACCGTCGCGAAACCGAAGGTTGGCTCAATTCTCCCGTCTGCATGAAGAACCCAGGTCATGATGTAACGATACCAACCTGCTCTCATCTGGGATGTCAAGGAAACGGCATCTGCGTAATCTGTTAGGGCAACTCCTGTAAAGGTACCTACATCGCCCTGACCTCCATTGTCTTCGCACAAAGTAGTGATGTTGGGATTTCCGGCTTCGACGCTAGTCCCAACTGGTACACTTGGCTCAGCATAACACGTATTCACTACCCCTGTTGACGCAAATCCAGACTCTGAATCAGCCCAGTCTCTATAACAGCCACAGCCACCTGAATCATAGTCAACATTGAGAACCGGGGTATGCCCCCACTTCATGACTTCCTGGCCTTTGTATTTTACATTTTTAATTTCGACGCCAGAACCATCCAGGCCTGAGCTTACATTCGGCGTTACCCAACAGAACTCCCAAATAGATTCAGTCCCTTCAATGTAGTCGGCTGAGGCTGGATCAGCAGTGGAGGGCCAAATAACGTCGTTACAAGAACCAGAGGAACAGGACTGTGCCTGAGTCGAATTCAATGGTATCAAAAGACAAGAAAAGAGAAGTGTGAAGAGAAATGATGTTTTGCGGATCATAATAGTGACCAAATAGAGATATAGAATTATTGTAGATCTGGATTATCGGGCTGGAAGTCCCGGTAGACGATGGCGCTTTTCATCAGGTCAACAACGACGTATCTGATTCGCCTGTCTCTTGTTTTGGTCATAATGTCCACCTGTGCACATCTAGATCCAGGGTAGGCACAAGCCATCCCTTCTTCATCAGTCCAAATAAATCCGCCGAGTGCTTCTGCATCATTTGCGGTAATCAAGTTTGAGAATTCTGAATCTGCGTTCACGATGGCGATGAGCTCATTTACCTCATCTTTATTCAAGGACGGTTGCCCTTTCATGAGTTTGTGCTTTACCAAACTGTTGTCCTCTGCGAAGATGAACTCCTCAGCTTGCCCTGTGGCATAGTCATAGTAAATATCGAAACGATATTCAGCCTCGCCACCATCAACTTTGACGGGCGCGGTCCAACTTCGAATGAGACGCTTTCCATCCACACTTTGTGATATCGCATTTGTTGGAACTAGAAATAGTCCAACAAGGATTAATCCAACGAGGACAGAGCTACGCCCTTGCGGTTCTTGTAATTTATTTAGCATTTTTTTTGACGTTGTCCGAAGGAAGCCTCGGAAAAATGATTCATTGCCTTCTAATATAATTATACAAAATTTGTAGGTCTTGGCCTACTAGTCTCTAATACTTTGGGGCAAAGAAGCGAGTCGGTTTTTTAGAAAATCTAGAGACGTTCTGCCAATTCTGCCCAACGTTCTACACTCTTCTCCAATTGGGTGGTCAGATCGCCTAACTCATTATAAAATTTAGTGGTGTTTTCGAAACTTTGGCTACTATTCGCCAGAAGAGCTTCTAGCTCCTCCCTTCGCTCTTCCGCATTTTCAATTATTGATTCTAAACCCTCCAATTCTCGCTTTTCTTTAAAAGAAAACTTAGCAGCTGAATAGGTATTTGGCTTCACCTCCGCAGAGGTTGTAGGCAAATCCTTTTTCTTGTTCGGTGCCGACTCTAACACTTTTTCCTTGGATTTCTTCTCAAGATAGGAGGAATAGTCTCCCGGATAGGATCGGATTTCTCCCTGGCCTTCAAAGCTCCAAATAGCCTTAATAGTTCGATCTAGAAACCATCGATCGTGAGATACTGCGATCAACACGCCCTGAAAACTATCGAGATATTCCTCGAGGGCTGTAAGTGTCGGGATGTCGAGATCGTTCGTTGGCTCATCGAGAAGAAGGATATTTGGCGCTCCCATTAATATTAGAAGCAGATGCAATCTTCGCTTTTCTCCTCCAGATAACTTCGCGACCGGTGTGTACTGCACGGCCGGGGCAAATAGAAATTTTTCGAGCATCCTTGATGCTGAAATAGTCGAACCATCTGCCGTCCGGACATGCTCCGCAATATCGGTAACCGTGTCTATCACTCTTTTGCTCTCGTCCATGGGTCGGGTTTCTTGATCGAAATATCCGATCACAGCCGTCGAACCGATTTCTATGGATCCTGAATCAGCTTGAACTTTACCAACAATCATCTCGAGTAACGTCGTCTTTCCCGTTCCATTCTCACCGATGATCCCGATTCGATCTTTTGGAGACAGAATCTTAGAGAAATTTGTCACCAGGCTCAGATCTCCATAGGCCTTGAAAATCCTTTCGAATTCTATGACCTTTTTGCCAAGGCGGGTTGATGCAGCACTAAGCTCGATTTTTTCCTCTGCCCCAGGACCGTGATCCTCTTGTAACTCTTGCGCCCTTTTGACTCGGTATTTCGCTTTCGAGGTTCGAGCCTTTGCTCCGCGTCGGAGCCACGCCAACTCACGTCTCGCCAAATTCTGACGGGTCCTTTCGGTGGCTTCTTCTATCAGATCTTGTTCAGCCTTTAGTTCGAGATAGCGGGTGTAATTGCCTTCGTATTTTGTGGTACCACGAGAATCGACCTCTAACATGCGGTTGGTTACTCGATCTAGGAAATAGCGATCGTGTGTGATTAATACCAGAGCCCCTTTGAATCGTGAGAGGTATTTTTCAAGCCAAGCTATCGTGCTCGTGTCAAGATGGTTAGTCGGCTCATCAAGTAGGAGCAGATCTGGTTGAAGTAATAATGCTTGCGCCAATGCTAACCTTTTTCGCTGGCCACCGGAGAGCGTCCCGACCAAGGCAGCCGTATCCAAGAGACCCAGCCTATCCAAAATCGCCTTAGCACCCGCTTCCCTATCCCACCCGCCGGTTACATCCAATTGGTGACTCAATTCCGAAACCGTGTTTAACAACGCTTCATCGCTTCCGTCTGAGACATTCAAAGCGAGCGAAGCCTCCTCAAAATCATGGAGAAGTCGTAGAGCAGGATCCCCTTTATCAAAAACGGCATCCAATACCGTCAGATTAGGATCGAATTCGGGATTCTGAGAAAGAAAAGCGACCCTTTGCCCCTTTCCGACAATCAGACTTCCACCATCCGCGGTTTCTTGACCAGCGATGATGCGCATTAAGGTGGTCTTACCAGATCCATTCGCACCTATGAGTCCCATTTTTTCATTGTCCTCTAAGGCGAAGGAGACCTCTCTCAAAAGTGGCTTCATGCCAAAGCTTTTGTGGATGCCGTCTAAGGATAGAATGTTCATTGAGTCAGTTGCGAGTTACGAGTGCCGAGTTTCGAGTGAGAGATCGTAGGATACGCTTGGGTCGTTGGGCGTTCCTCGTTCATTGTTTATCGTTTAGCGTCTGTTACTAAGCGCCCCGAACTGGTCGATCGGATAGCTACATTATCATGGCCAATCGTGATCTGGATAGCTGGAAATGGTCCCATCTTCAATTGCCTGGGTAACGCAAAACGAGCGACGAGAAACGATTCCAGTTGGTCTGAGCAGCTATTTTGCAGATATACATATACCGACATATATGTATAATCAAATTCCCATAACATTCTAGTGGGGAGAAGTGTGGAATTGTGGGTAATTCAACCTATCTTCGTCTCTAATCACAACGGAATCAATCCTGCTGTAAAGGGACTCATGCCAAGCTTCAAAGGAAAAGCCACAAATTCGGTGGACAACAAAGGGCGTATTGCCATTCCTGCGAAAATGCGTAAGGCCATGAAACCTGAGTGTCAGGATACTTTCGTGATGACCAGAGGGTTCGACAAATGTATTGCTCTTTACCCCATAGATGTCTGGGATGAGCTTGAAGCTTACTTGAAAAGCGACAATCTCAACAAGTTTGGGAGGCAGCCTAGGCAGCTGACCAGACTTTTCATGCAGTTTGCAGGAGAAGTGACATTGGATGGGCAAGGACGAATCATGATGTCGCAAGACCTCATGGAGATTGCGGGAATCGGCAAAGCAGCTTTGGTCTGTGGAGTAATGGAGAGAATTGAAGTGTGGAATCCAGAACGATATGCTGAAGCTCTCGAAATCAGTGATGATGATTTAGACTTTGAGGATTTGGCGGAAGCCGTGATGGGACAGGCCTTGAGTGCTGCTTCCAACAAGGCAGATAGCTAAATCGCAAACAACAAAAAATTGACATGGAATAATGACTCGAAGGAAGAGGGATTCGATCCCAAAAGCTTCTCGTCGAAATTCCACGTCCCTGTTCTTTTACATGATGTATTGAAAGAGCTAATCACCGATGCCCGTGGCGTCTATGTTGACTGCACCCTTGGGGGGGGCGGACACACGGCGGCCTTTTTGAAGGTATTGGATGATAGTGCACGAGTTATTGCGATCGACCAAGATCAATCAGCTATTGATTTCGCCAGTAGGCGATTGGTTGACGACATTGAAGCCGAAAGACTCCTATTCATTAAAAGCAATTTTAGAGATCTCGGAATTCTTCTTCCTGACCTAGCGCCAGAAGGAGTTGACGGGATCCTAATGGATCTGGGTGTCTCCTCACATCAAATTGACGAGGAAACACGTGGATTTAGCTATCGAGGAAATGGTCCCCTGGATATGCGCATGAATAGTGAATCTGACTTCTCTGCCGACACCCTTATCAATGAATGGTCGCGCCAAGACATAGCCGATGTCCTCCGGGAGTTTGGCGAAGAAAAGCGCGCATGGAAAATCGCTGGGGCGATTGTTGAAGCAAGACCTGTTCGCGATACCGAACATCTTGCCGAAATCGTCAAATCTCAAGCACGGCCAGACCAACAGGTCAAAACGCTCTCTCGTGTCTTCCAAGGACTCCGAATAGCTGTAAATAGCGAACTCGATGTCCTGAAAGAAGCACTCGAAGGTGCCGCAAAGGTACTAAAGCCGAATGGACGCCTCGCCGTCATCAGTTATCACTCTTTAGAGGATAGACTTGCAAAGCGATATATCCAGTCTGGCAATTTCGAGGGCAAAATCGAGAAAGACCTTTATGGTAATGTCCTTGCTCCGCTCAAAGCTATAGGAAAGTTAATTCGACCGAGTGATGAAGAAATCGAATTTAACTCTCGGGCCAGAAGCGCGCGGATGAGAATAGCAGAACGCACCTCTTTTTAGACATCTCTACTATGAATTTCACTAACCGTAGGTGGAATAATGTCGGGAGACCGACCAAAAATAAGGAAGAATAAGAAGACCGGCATTAGTCGGAAGTCTTCGAATGTCCGAGTGCGAAAAGAAACGCCTCGGCCAAAGTCTGTACGCGAGAAACTCGCTGGACCCGTTGCACCTAAGAAAAAGGAGCCTTCTATACCAAAGAAGTCCATAGAGAAAAAAAGAAAAAGGAAACCTGGGACCGGAAAAATACTGGGATCCGATCATCTGAAGGCGAGAAAAACCAAGAAGAACGCCCCATCGAAATCTCGAACTACAGAGCCCAAAAGCGCCTCAAAACACAAAGTAAAAGCAAACCCAGCTTCAGTTACAAGGAAGCCTCGTCCCAAACGGACCGATAAGGATGGATGGAAGGGGTTAGAGAACCAGACCGTACGAAGACCTCGAGCTGTGCCTCGTTCATTGCAGGACCCTTTGCTACAAAGGATTGCAACTATAAAGTTGGCCTTCTTTACCATCCTGGCCCTCGTCATCTGTACTATATATATAGACCATGTCCTCGATACAAAGGAGCTTTTTGCCGATGTGCAAGAAGTTCGAGAGGAAAATCGCGGTCTCCATCTGAAAATGAACCGACTCACTTCAGAGCTCGAGTCACGAAGAAACCCTGCCCTCGTATTAAAGCGAGCAGAAGAGCTAGAACTAAAACCTAGTCGACATTTTGGTGCCCCTATAGACCTATCACAAAGCGATATAAAATAGTGGATTCCAAATCTTCCATAGAAATGAGAACCTACGTCGTATTGACGCTGCTGGCCTTGCTGCCGCTAGCCATCGCTGCAAAAATGCTAGTGATCGCGACTATTGACGGCAAGGAATTGCGCGCGAGCTACGAGGCACAGCCCCTAGTCAATGTGCCCCTTGAAGCCTATCGAGGAAATCTGTTAGATCGCAATGGCAAGCTCTTTCGAGTCAACACTATTGAATATCTAGTAGCAGCGGACCCGAGTATTCCCGGCTTTAACAAGAGAGCCCCAGAGCTCTACAAGGCACTCGGAATTATTAAAGGGAGGTCTGCAGCTAGTTTCAAGCGCATGGTTCAAAAGCGCAGTTCTCCAAAATATGTCCGACTTGCTTCAACAAGATCTGAGTCTAGCATTGAGAAGCTCCGACAACTCAAAATCCCAGGAGTCATCCTGTCTGAAAAGTTGGACCGCGTCAACATTCAGCAAGGTGTTGGTAACCGCGTTTTGGGTATCACTAATCGAGATCGAAAAGGAATCAGCGGGATTGAGCTTGAATACGATGAATATCTATCTGGCGTGGAAGGAAAGCAGGTATTGTTCAGAGATTCGAGAGGATACGTCTCTCCAGTCCCTGGCAGTCCGGTGGTACAACCGATACATGGAGAGCATCTGCAACTGACCCTCGACCTTCCCCGGCAGGCGGTTATGGAAAACCTGCTGTCAGAAGCCGTCAAGGAGACAGATTCAAAATGGGGTACAGCCATCGCTATGAATGTCCACAATGGCGAAATCATAGCTGTCGCAAATCACGACAGTGAGACGCGAAAAACTGGCAAACCACGATCATTGGAGAGGGCTAATCGAGCAATTTCAGCGGTACTAGAACCTGGTTCGACTTTTAAAATAGTGGTTTATTCAGCAGCGATCGAGGCAGGCCTCATCAAGATGGATGATTCGTGGAAATTCACTGGCATTCGTGAGAGGGTGGGTGATAGATTTGTCACAGACTCCCATTTTTACCCTGACCTGACTGTCCGTGAGGCTATTGTCAAATCGAGCAACATTGCAGCGGCTCGCACTGGGCTATTGGTGGGCGAAGAGTCTCTTTACAAGATGGCTCGCGCCTTGGGCTTTGGTCAAGCGAGCTTGATTGACTTACCCGGTGAAGCACCTGGGAAACTGCGTCCAATCGAAAACTGGTCAAAGACATCCTTAGAAACACTGAGCTTTGGCTACGAAGTTGGCGTCACTCCAATCCAAATGTTGGTGGCTTACTCTGCACTTGCAAACGGTGGAAGAATTGTTCGTCCACATGTTGTCAAGCATCGACTTTCGCCCGAAGGAGAAATTCTTTGGACCGCCCCTCAAGATTCGATCCGAAGAGCCTTCAGCAAGAGGACCTCTGAGATACTAACTCCAGCTTTTGTTGAAGTTGTGGAAGATGGGACAGCAAAGCAGGCCAAGGTCGAGGGATTGAAGATTGCTGGCAAAACGGGCACGACAGAGAAGTTGGTAAATGGCCGTTACGACAGTTCTATTCACCGTGCATCTTTTGTCGGTTTCTTCCCAGCTGATGATCCTCAAATTGCGATCTATATCGCCATGGATGAGCCAAGAGGCGGAGCTAGTTTTGGTGGATCCGTGGCTGGCCCAATATTCAAGAAGATTGCTGAGCGCTGGGTTAGTCTCAGTCCTGAATTGAGAAGTCTAGATTATTCCAGAAAGGCTCAGAGTCCTCTTGAATTCCAAAACGAAATCGCCAAAGTGCGGATTAGATCGCAAGGATTGCCCGCAATAGTCGCAAACAATATCAGACAAGCCCATGGCATCGACACCTTGCTTGTCGAACCGAGGGCTTCGGAAGTCACACAACGCATGCTGGATGTTAAAGGAATGTCGACCCGCCAAGCTGTCGCTCTTCTCGCATCGAAAGGAGTGAAATCGAAATTAGTAGGAACCGGAATTGTCATGCATCAAGAACCCTCTCCAGGAGAGATAATTCGAGGGCCAGCGATTTTGTCTGGCTCCGATTAGCTGGAATGGATTCAAGAAGCTTAAGTCTCGAGGTGCTGCTCGCAACACTAAACGAGACAGGTCTCTTGATCGAGCGGGTTGGAGATGATGGCATAGATGTTTCAATGCATCACTTGGCTTTTGATAGTCGGGAGGTGCAGACTGGCGGATGCTTCGTAGCGATACGGGGTCACAAGACCGACGGTCATTTGTTCTTTGATCAGGCTGTTCTAAACGGAGCTCGAGTGATCATCATGGAGAGCATGCCGGAGACTGAACTGTCAGTTTCCGGCATCACTCTCCTTCGGGTAAATAATTCAGCCCGAGCCATGTCGATTGCCGCACAAGCCTACTACAATTGGCCGGCAAGAAAACTGAAAATGATCGGCGTGACAGGTACCAATGGTAAAACGACCGTGACGACCTTGCTGTCACAATTGCTCAGTGCCAATGATCTGCAAAACGCCCTTATCGGCACGATTGCTACAACGATTAACGAAAAACGAGAAAGGTCCTCGATGACGACCCCAGATTCAATGAAGGTGAATCGAGTTCTCGCCGAAGCGGTCTCGTCCAAATGCACACATGCCATTCTGGAAGTCTCATCTCATGCCTTGGAGCAGGACAGGCTTTGGGGAATTGATTTTGACATTGCCGTCTTTACCAATTTGAGCCGCGACCATCTCGACTACCACCAAACTTTTGAAAAATATCTGGCCTCGAAGAGGATTCTATTTGAATCCCTAGGACCCGACGCCATCGCAATAGTGAATACACACGACCCCAACTCGGAAAAAATTACGAGAGAGTGCAAGGCCGAGATCTGGGAAAGTGATAATGAGCTATCAAATATCGATCTCGGAAAGAGTAAGCTATCCGGACGCTTCAATGCCTATAACTTAGCATCCGTCTTTTTGGTGGGCCGAGCCATCGGTATTGATGATGAGGCGACAATAGATTTCTTACACCGGGTCGAACCGGTCCCGGGAAGATTTGAGCAAATCACAGGAAAGGATGGACTTCGTATAGTCATCGATTATGCTCATACACCCGACGCCTTGGAAAACGCTCTTTCAACCGGACGTGAAGTAATCGAAAGAGGAAATCTGATCGTGGTTTTCGGATGTGGAGGCGATCGAGACAAAGGAAAAAGACCCTTGATGGGAGAGGTCGCAAATCGACTCGCTGACAAAATATATCTGACCTCGGACAATCCAAGATCGGAAGATCCATCAGAGATTATCGAAGAGGTCTTGCAAGGGATTCGAAGCGAAACGTCGATAGACTCTGCAGATGACGGGGTCGAATTCAAGAAGGAAGGCACCCGGATACACGTGATATCAGACAGAAAGATGGCTATCCAAATCGCCATTCGCGATGCGGAAAGTGAGGACCTCATCCTAGTGGCCGGCAAAGGCCACGAGACCTACCAGATTCTCAAAAATGAGACAATAGATTTTGATGATAAAACAATCAGCCAGGACGCACTAGCGCTGAGATAACTCGTACCAATAATGCTCTACTACTTAATAGATCTGCTGGAACAACTTTACCAGCCACCTGGCTTCCAGGCGATCTACTACATCACGGTTAGAGCCGCGCTTGCTGCCACAACAAGCTTGTTCATCTCCTTGTTCATCGGAAAACGAATCATCCGATGGCTAGAGAAGAATCAGTTTGGTGAAATGGTTAGAGAAGGTGCGGACGCTGGTGCAGTGGACCATGCTCACAAAGCTGGGACGCCCTCCATGGGCGGCATCATTATACTCGTAGCGATTCTGGGTTCAACTCTCCTTTGGGGAGACCTGACCCAGCTCTACATCCAGATGATTCTGATAACCACTCTCCTACTGGGATTGGTTGGTTTTGCCGACGATTACATAAAGATCGTCAGAAAAGACAAGAGTGGACTTGCCTCTAGAACGAAAGTCATTGGCCAAGTCACACTCGGATTATTCGTGGGATCCGTTCTCTACTTCCATCCTCAGTTCGAGGACATAAGAGGTATCACCAATATTCCCTTCATAGCCGAGGGAAGATTCGACTATTCGAATCTCATCAGCTGGATAGGAATTGGCGCCGACTATGCTTGGATCATCTACATACCAGCAATCATCTTTATTCTAACGGCGGTCTCCAACGGAGCCAACCTAACGGACGGACTCGATGGTTTGGCAACGGGTGTTTCGGCCTTTGTCACTCTAGGATTAGTTGGACTTTGCTACCTGTCGGGAAATGCGGTCTACTCCAGTTTCCTAGACATCATTTACCTCCCAGGAGCCGGAGAAATTTCCATATTCGCTGCAGCGATGGCGGCAGCCTGCTTAGGCTTCCTCTGGTATAACGGTCATCCCGCTCAGGTTTTCATGGGAGACACTGGATCCCTTGCCCTTGGTGGAGCGATCGGAACGATCGCCATAATGGTTAGAGCCGAACTCCTCCTCCCCATTCTCTGCGGAATATTTTTCCTAGAGACACTATCGGTCATCATCCAGACTAGCTACTTCAAGTACACGAAGAAGAAGACGGGTGTCGGAAAGCGCGTGTTCAAAATGGCACCGATCCATCATCACTATGAAGCGCAAGGTATACCGGAGTCGAAGATTGTGATTCGATTTTGGATTGTTCAAGTAATCCTCGTGATCACCACACTTCTCACCCTCAGAATTCGATAGTGAGAAAGGTCGACGGAAATAGAGTTACGATACTTGGAGCCGCACGAAGCGGACTCGCGGCAGCGCGATTGCTAAAAAGAAAGGGAGCCGAGGTATTTCTCTCCGAAAAATCTTCGATCCCCGTGAGTACTCGCATTAGTCTTCAAAAGACGGGAATCGAATTTGAGTCTGGAGGACATAGTGATCGTGTTCTCGACGCAGACTTCTGCGTCCTAAGTCCGGGGGTGCCTTCTTCAGTCCCACCGGTAGTGACTAGCATTAACAAAGGGATTCCGGTCTACTCGGAAATTGAGATCGCATCGTGGTTTACTTCCCAGCCCTTGATTGCCATCACGGGTAGCAATGGAAAAACGACGACGACCTCACTATGTGGATGGATCATGGAAGAGTCGAAAAAGAAGGTCTACGTGGCCGGCAACATCGGATTGCCATTTTCCAGTGTCGTTGAAAGCATCGAAGATGAGGGCGCGATTGGTGTTCTTGAAATCTCAAGCTTTCAACTAGATCACATCGATCAATTCAGGCCTAGAGTCTCGGTGATTTTGAATATCACACCAGACCATCTTGATCGATATGAAAACGATTTCGATAGATACGCTCAGAGCAAGTTTAGAATAGCCAAGAATCAGGGCCGTGGGGACACGGTGATTCTCAATACAGACGACCCAATTCTAAGTCGATTTGGCAAAGATCTGATTGCGAGCAGCAGTGCAAACCTGCTCTCCATCAGCCTTGAGCCAAGCGAAGTAGATGGTGCCTTTCTCGACGGCGAAAGCCTGAAAATGAGTTACCACGGGTTGACCAGCACACTTATGAATAATTCAGAATTAGCCCTTCGGGGACTACATAATACATATAACTCACTAGCAGCCGCGATGGCAGCTCGTGTGGTTGAGCTTGATACCGAGTCTATCAGGGAGAGCCTACGCTCCTTCCCTGGACTGCCCCATCGATTGCAGGAGGTCAGAGAATTTCAGGATGTTCTTTATGTCAATGATTCGAAAGCCACAAACGTCAATGCCGTTTGGTATGCACTCGGAAGTTTCGACCGACCGATCGTGTTAATCGCAGGCGGAAGAGACAAGGGCAACGATTATGGAATGATAAAAGAGTTGGTCCAAGACAAGGTCAAGGCTCTGATTGCGATCGGCGAAGGAGCGGATACCATTTTGGAGGAGCTAGCACCTTTCGCCGAGCAGGCATTAAAGCTTGAAAGCATGGAAGACGCTGTCCGGGCAGGCCAGATGCTTGCTGATTCTGGGGACGTCGTCCTTTTGAGTCCAGCCTGTTCGTCCTTCGACATGTTCGAAAACTACGAACAGAGAGGTAAAATTTTTACAGAATTAGTCGATGCGCTTGAGCCTCGTCAACCCGGATTGTTCGAAACGAGATGACTGAAAACATAAAACATAGTCGTTTGCCGTATTCCGTTTTCCGTGTTCCGGAGGAAGGATTTCGTTCACTGTTGGCTACTAG
This sequence comes from Rhodothermales bacterium, assembly GCA_965250215.1. Lineage (GTDB taxonomy): Bacteria > Bacteroidota > Rhodothermia > Rhodothermales > DATKEJ01 > CBDFNN01. The sequence goes on from CBDFNN010000004.1 coordinate 4,207,430, forward strand.
TCAAGATCTCATAACGGAAAGAACGATAAGGAAACTGCAAATCACACGACAAAGAACGAGAGACGAGAAACGAGCAACTTCCTTCAGTCTTCTGTCCACGGTTTCGGTTTACAAGCAACGGCCAACAGCAAACGAGCAACGATCTTCGTTTGACGGCAAACGCAAAACGCATAACGCATAACGTGACAATTTCCTCCTTCATATCGAAGTTCTCTGTAGAGCCTACCCAGCAGGCTGATCGGCATCTTGTGTGGATCGTAGCTTTGCTATGCTGTATCGGCGTGGTGTCGGTGTTTAGCTCTGTGAGTTACTTCGCAGAAATCAAGGCTGACGGCAACACCTCAGGCTTCTTGTCAAAGCATGCCTTCCATACAATCGTTGCGCTCACCGTCATGTTTATAGTGAGCCTCGTCGACTATCACAAAATCCAAAAGCCAGCAATCATTGCCCTCGTGTTGTCGATAGTCCTTCTGATAATCACGCTCTTCTATGGTGATCGCGTGCATGGCTCAATCCGACAGCTAAGTTACAAGTCATGGAGTTTTCAGCCATCGGAGATTGCCCGAGTTGCTCTTCTCATCTATCTGCCCGCGCTATTGGCGAGCAAGCAGCATTATATCTGGGACTTCAAAAACAGCTTCGTTCCCATACTCGTTTGGCTTGTCCCGACCATAGTTTTAATCGGCTCTCAAGATTTCTCAACTGCCGGTTTGCTTCTAATGACGATCATCGCGGTCTGCTTTATCAGCCGGGTCAAAGTAGCGCATATCGCCGCCCTTGGCAGCCTCCTTGCGGTTGGTGCCTTGGTCGTGATTCTTCTAATACCAGCAAAAGGTGACCGTATCTGGGACTTCATTGGATATAATCTAATAACCGGTGAAAAGCTGGAAGAAGTCGACTCCCCTCAGGGTGACGGCTATCAACCGCGACAGGCACAGATTGCTATTGCGGCCGGTTGGGTCACTGGCGTCGGTCCTGGCAAGAGCGTACAACGCTACTTCCTTCCTGCCGCCTTCAACGATTTCATCTTCGCCATTATCACCGAAGAGTATGGATTTGTGATGGCCCTGGGCATACTGCTCCTCTTTACATATTTCCTCTTCCGAGGAGTCATGAGGGTTGCAAGACACGCGCCAGACCCATTCGGATATTTCCTCGCGACTGGAATAACCATCACCATCACGATGTACGGATTTGTAAATGCAGGTGTAGCCTGCGGTGTCTTGCCCGTTACGGGATTGGCGCTGCCCTTCGTGAGTTATGGAGGGTCTTCCCTCTTGGCGAATGGAGTCTTGGTAGGCATTCTGCTCAACATCTCAAGACAACTAAAATGGGACTAACAAAACCTAGAAATATCGGCCCCCGAGTTCTCTTTGCCGGCGGTGGTACTGGTGGACACGTATATCCAGCTATTGCAATCGCCAATGCTTTGAAAGCACTGGACCCAAAAGCGTCAATCGCCTTTGCAGGTACAAAGGAAAAAATGGAATGGACGGCCGTCCCCCAGGCGGGCTATCCGATCTATGATATTTCGATTAGTGGATTCCCTCGCAAATTGAGTCTGGGCTTGTTGAAATTTCCTTTCAAACTTCTGAAGGGACTCAAAGACAGCTTCGAGCTAATCGGAGGCTTCCGTCCTGATGTTGTTGTTGGTACCGGCGGTTATGTATCTGGTCCCGTCTTGTGGGCGGCAAACCGAAGGAAGATTCCAACGCTCATCCAAGAGCAAAACGCCTTCGCTGGAGCGACCAACAAAATGCTAGGAAAGAACGCCAAAAAGATATTCCTAGCTTTCAAGGAAGCCGGTAGTTACTTCCCCGAAAAGGAGTGGGTAGTATCTGGAAATCCTGTCCGAAGCATCATCCATGAAGCCGATCCGTTGATCAGTCGCCGACATTTTGGAATAGCGCAGAGAAATAAGGTGCTTTTCATTTTTGGTGGATCCCTAGGCAGCGTGGCCTTGAACAATGGCGTGCTCGAGATCATCGGTGACCTGCTAAAAGTCGAGGATCTAAGCATCATTTGGCAGACTGGAAACGCGAATTTTGAATCCCTCAGAGATGCTTTGGCTAATCGCCTAGCGGAATCTGGGCCAAGTAATATCGAGGATGAAAAATCAATTGCACAAAATGGCGAAGTCACATCCAAGGTGTCTGACAGAATAAAGCTCCTTCCTTACATCGATCGAATGGAGCTTGCCTACGGCGCTGCAGACCTGGTTCTTTGCAGAGCGGGTGCAATCACCTGTAGCGAGCTTATGATGACGGCCAAACCGTCTGTCCTTGTTCCTTTACCAAGTGCAGCAGAAGATCATCAGACTCATAACGCAATTGCTATGGGTGAGGCCGCTGTGATGGTCAAGCAAAGTGACATGTCAGCCAATTTGAGTAGCGAAATTCTTGAGCTTCTGGCCGACAAGGATCGAAGAAGATCTATGAGCGACGCGGCAAGATCCATGGCACAACCGAATGCCGCGGCAATTATCGCCGAAGGCGTGGTCCAACTAGCAAGGATCGATGATTCATTTGCAAACTCATCAGCAGAGCCGTCTGATTCTGAAATCCGGACTGACGACCTAGATAAATCCGCCAGCAATGAGTAGTCAAAATCTACATAGCGGCTCATTTGGTAGAGTGCAAAGGGTTCACATGGTAGGCATAGGAGGGATTGGAATGAGCTCCATCGCTGAAGTATTGCTAAGTAGAGGGTTCAAAGTAAGCGGCTCCGATTTGGAGCTCTCCGAAGTCACCGATCATTTGGAGTCGCTTGGCGCCATCATATCTGAAGGGCATTCCGCAATTCAGTTAATGGACGCCGACGTCGTCGTGCATTCCTCGGCTATCAATCCTGACGAAAATGCTGAAACAATAGCCGCTCAACAGAGGCGCATTCCAGTCATTCGTCGCGATGAAATGCTTGGCGAATTGATGCGAATGAAATATGGAGTCGGCATTGCCGGTACTCATGGGAAAACCACGACGACAACGATGACGGGGATGATCGCCAATGGAGCAGGTCTCGATCCAACGATTATAGTCGGTGGCAAAGTCGCTTCCTTTGGCTCGAATGCTGTCAGTGGTGAGGGAGATCTTATCATCGTCGAAGCAGACGAATACGATAGAACTTTTCTTCGATTGACTCCGGTCATGGCTGTCATAACAAACATCGACGAAGACCACCTCGACATCTATAAGGATATCGAGGATATCAAAGGGGCCTTTACTGAGTTCGCTAACTCTGTCCCCTTCTTTGGCCGAGTCATTGTCAATGTTGACGATCCAAATGTCAGAGACATCCTATCTGCGATCGACCGAAAAGTCGTAACCTTTGGTCTCTCCCGTTTAGCGGCGGTGAGGGCAGTCAATATCAACTATCAAGGTTTGACGACGAAGTTCGGTGTAACGCTCCATAGCCAAAACATCGGCGAGTTCTCGATTTCTGGAGCTCCCGGAGAACACAATGTTATGAATGCGCTGGCATCTATCGCGGTAGGATTAGAGCTAGACATTCCCTGTGACTCAATTGTCAAATCGCTTTCAGAATACTCCGGTGTTGATCGACGATTCGAAGTCAAATTCAACAAGGGCGGAATGGTCCTAATAAATGACTACGCACACCACCCAAGCGAGATCGAGGCAACCTTGCGGGCAGCAAGTCAAAATTGGTCTAAGCATCGCTTGATTGTAGTGTTTCAGCCTCATCTCTACTCCAGGACGGAGCAATTTCTGGAGCAGTTCGCAAGCTCTTTTGCCAACGCCGATGTATTGATCGTCACTGAGATATATGCCGCGAGAGAGCAAGCAAGAAATGACATTTCAGGTGCCTCGATTGCAAAGCTCGCCAGCGAATACGGTCACGACGATGTGCACTATGTGCCAAGCAAAGATGACCTGCCAGAGTATGTCAGCAAGCTCGTCCGCGCCGGTGACATGATTATCGTTATGGGTGCAGGAGATATTTGGAGGATCTGCGATCCACTATCCGCAAAATTGGAAATGAATACAAATATCGATGCATGATTGGTTAAACACATATCAATTTGACAAGCTGCATCTAATTGTAGCGGTACTGATCCTCACTTTCTTGGGGATTGCTGGAATTAACTTGCTGCAAAGACGACTATGCACCGACGTCGCGATTGAAGGGACAGAGTTTGCCGATTCCTCCATCATCTACCTATTGCTATCCGAGCAAATTGGACAGGCAATTTTCAGAATCGACAAAGACGAGTTGCGTTCTGTGCTTCTGGCCTCCGATCCCTGGATACGTGATGTGGAGATAACGAGATATATTACCGGAACCTTGAAAGCCGAAATTACAGAGACCGAGGCACTTGTTCGTTTAGTCAAGAAGGACGGTCTTGCAGATGAATTTGTAGATCGTCGCGGACTCATTTTACCCGCACGCTATCCAGCTTCCTTTGACCTTCCATTGCTTCATGCGGCGACCAAGGAGGCACTCGTGAATCCTCAGGACTCCTCAAACTTAGAGACGCGGAGGATAGTCGAATCCAAGACTCTCTCAAACTTTGTACTTGCGCTGGAAAACGTCAGCCAATCAACAAATGCTTTGGTCTCCGAGGCCGAGCTCGATACATCCGAAAATGTTGTTCTTCACGCCACCCCAAGTTTTGGCTCTTCGTCAATAAAGGTTTTTGCTGGGAAAGACCAATTTGAGGCGAAGCTAAGGAGCTTGCGAGTATTCTGGGACAAAGAGCCAGGACGATTATCGGACATCGAGTATATCGACCTTCGATTCCAAAATCAGATAGTCGCAAAATTCAAAGAAGGTAGTCTACCAAAATTGGTCGAAGCTGACACTACTTATGAAGCCAGCGGTGTCGCCAGAAATGCAGCTTCAACTAAGGACAAGGGACTTCGCAGCGCGGAGAATCCTCTTCGGACTTCTATCGCGAGCCAAGCAAGCGTCACCGAAGTGTCCGGATCAGAAAGAAATGCCCACCAAGCAAAACAGACATTCGAACAACCTCGTCTCGACTCATCGCCCAGCGATGAACGAGACCAAACCACAAACTCATAACCAATAAAATGGAAGAGCGAATAGTAGCTAGTGTCGACATCGGCACAACAAAAGTCTGCGCTATCATTGCGCAAGCCAACGAGATTGGCCAGATCAATATCTTAGGGATAGGCCTTGCTCCTTCAAGGGGACTTAAGCGAGGTGTGGTTGTCAATATCGACAAGACCGTCGGTGCCATTCAGGACGCCATGGCGGAGGCCGAGCGTGCAGCCGGTATCAGTGTCCAAAAAGTCTTCGTCGGGATCGCTGGAGATCACATTCACAGCTTCCAAAGCCGTGGAGTGATTACAATCAGAGAATCAGAGATTTCCGAAGCGGACGTCGAGCGGCTTCTAGAGGACACGCGACACGTGGCCCTACCAGCCGACCGCGAAATCCTGCACATGTTGCCGCAGGAGTTCATCGTAGATGGCCAGGACGGCGTAGCTGATCCAATTGGAATGAGCGGTGTCCGCCTTGAGGCCAATGTCCACATCATCACTGGTCTTGTCTCTGCAGCAAAGAACATCTTCCGCTGCATCGAAAAGGCGGGGTATGAGGTCGCAGACATCGTCCTCGAACCTCTTGCCTCCTCCCATGCCGTACTTCATGACGACGAAAAGGAAATCGGTGTTGCCCTAGTGGATATCGGTGGTGGCACGACGGACGTTGCCGTTTTCGAAGACAATCTCATTCGCCATACGGCTGTCGTTGGCGTTGCTGGTGATAGCGTCACTGAGGATGTAAGAGAGGGCCTGAGCATTATGCGAGATCAAGCCGAGGAGCTGAAATGCCAGTATGGCCATGCCATGGTGGAGCAGATCGAGGATGATCGCGGCATCGTTGTTCCAGGTATCGCAGGTAGACCAGAGAAGAGTCTCTCCGAAAGCACTTTGGCTCAGATTATTCAGCCTCGGATGGAGGAGATTCTGGAGATCGTTGCCGTCGAGATTGAGCGCAGTGGATATCAAAATAAGATCGGCGCCGGAGTTGTCCTCACGGGCGGTGGTTCGCAGATCCCTGGTACAACTGAATTGGCGATGGATGTCTTAGGCATTGATGCGAGAGTCGGAAGGGCCGTTGGCCTTACCGGTGGTCTCGTGCAAGAAGTCACTAATCCGAAATTCGCAACGGGTGTCGGCCTAGTCCTTTATGGTCTAAAGCGATATGCCAACGATGACTCGGGCATCCTCTCGCTAGGATCGCTCAAAGAACATTCCGGGGATGGTGCTACTGGCATTATTGAACGGATGAAATCCTGGTTCGATGAATTGTAGAAAGCTAAAGTTTGCGGATGACTGTCAACTACAGCAAACCACAAACCACGAACCAAAAACCATGATGGGTTGCTCGCCCGTCACTTATACAACAAATAAACCTGGAGGGGAATAATGGGAAAAATGGAAAGAATGGAAAAAATAAGCAATCGATTCGAATATGATCAGGAGGCCGTCGAGTCTCCCAAGATCAAAGTAATCGGAGTCGGAGGTGGCGGTGGTAACGCGCTGCAAAACATGATTCGGAAAGGAATCAGAGGTATCGACTTTGTAGCCGTCAACACGGATGCACAAGCATTATCTGATAACACCGCAATTACAAAAATTCAAATTGGTCGAGCCCTTACTAAGGGATTGGGAGCCGGAGCTCGTCCAAACATTGGCAACGAAGCCGCAGAAGAAAGCCGAGCAGAAATCGAGGCCGCCATTGACGGCGCCGATATGATTTTCGTCACAGCTGGAATGGGTGGAGGTACAGGCACCGGAGCTGCTCCTGTTGTTACCGCCATCGCAAAGCGTCTCGGTGTTCTCACGGTAGCCATCGTAACAAAGCCTTTCTCTTGCGAAGGCCGAAAGCGACTTGAGGTAGCTGATCAGGGACTAGCCTATCTAAAGGAAAACGTCGATACACTTATCGTTATCCCGAATGAACGTCTTCTTGATATGGCTGATGACAACACAACCATGTTGGACGCCTTCGAAACGGCTGACGATGTCTTGTACAATGCTACTCGTGGAATCAGTGATCTGATTACAACTCACGGCCTTATCAACCTCGACTTTGCTGATGTCAGAACGACAATGCAAGGAGGCGGAACGGCCTTGATGGGAGCATCCACCTCAAGTGGTGAGAACAGAGCGGAGCGCGCCGCAACAGAAGCTATCTCAAGCCCTCTTCTCGATGGTCTTTCTATCGCTGGAGCCAAGAACATCCTTGTCAACATCACTGCCGGTACCTCGCTAGGTATTCGTGAGGCGACAAAGGCTACTGACATCATCAACAAGGCAGCAGGCGAAGCCGCAGAGGTGATCTTTGGAACTGTGATAGATGAAGGCATGGAAGACAAAATACGAGTCACGGTTATCGCTACCGGATTTGAGGCCGCTTCGAATGTAAGAGACGAAGCTTGGACTGGAAAGAGAAAGGCTGTGAAGGCACCTACTAGCCGCTTCAATGAGCGCCCTTCCAAGCATTCCTATCACGGCACCTATAAGGGTGAAGCGAACCTAAAGGAATTGGATACTCCGGCCTTTAGACGACGCGAGCAGGGCGATATCAAAGAAGAGCAAGAAGCCAAGCTGGAGCCAAGTCTCCAGCAAACTCTTTCACTCGATATTCCTGAAAAACCTCGAGTCACTGTGAAAATGATCTCAACTGAGGACCTAGACAAACGTCAGGATAAAATCAGGAAGGATGATCCAGACACTCCTGCCTTCCTTAGAAGGATTATGGACTAAGAAGCGTGTTCCGTTTTCCGTGGGCCGTCTTCACTTCTATTATTTGACGGCATTAGGGAAGATGTAGAGCACCTGCCTGAGGCAGACCATCTTGGTCTTCCAACTGGCTAATACTAGGCGTCATGATTTGACGTCCAAGGCGGTCGTCCCTCCAGGACATCCGCAGAAGAGAAGTTGCCCCTGAGCAAGGCGACACATACGAACCCCGAAGCCATGGCTTTGGGGTTCTTTGCTATCAGCCTTTTCTAGCGAAACTTACCACCGAGATCATGGGATCTACAAGCTCTTCTAAGGCCACGTGCTTATCCAACATCAGTACGATATAGCGCTTTCTTGGTGGATCTTCTGCCATATAGATACCAGCGGGAAATCAATACCATATTCGGCAAAACACCTACCCATTCGATCTTATATTGCATTTTCGATCCCGACTCTCAACGCCTCTATTCTTGCTTGCACCTTTCAAATCACTGATGCTTTTCTTCGCCTTAGTCCTCTTCATTGGACCAAGCACGAAGGATATATCCAGAAGCGACCTTGATCAAGAACGCAACACGGAGAGCGCAATACGGAAAACATCCAATGTTCTCAAGGGTGTGATCTGGTCGCCACCTAGCGAGGCCGCTCAAGCCCAGGCAGAACTACAGCTCATGAAATTCGCTGGAATCCAAGCTGTCCGGACGCCCATCATTCAAAGCGAGTCTATTCTTAATTCCGCCGATAGAGTCGGGATTCAACTCTTTCAAGAGCTCCCTATACGATCGCTATCTCACGAAGCGATGCTAGAAAAACTTCGATCGATGGATGCCATCGTATCTACGATACTTGAAAAAGCTAAGTCCCATCCATCGGCGAGACACTTCGGCCTTTTCGATGCCTGCGACAATTCTGAAGAAGGCATACTCACTGAACTGGATGGTATTGTTCAGTCATGGAGATCGAAGGCCCCTGAAGGTTCTCAATTCTATTTCATCCCAGCTTTTATAGATGACGACTGCTGTTCATCTACTTTCGACTTTGTCCTTGTGGACGGACACAACAACGAAAATGCATCGGCCATTCTTGAACAATGGAGGTCAAATAGTGAGACTCCTATTGGTTTTTCAAGCTTCGGACTCGAGTGGTCTTCTGTCGATGAGCTTGGTTATGGAAGGAGAGGCTCAGTCCAGAGAGCCGCTCGCTTCCTTGAGGACTACCTACCAGATTTACTTGAAGACCCTTCATTACCGGCTATCTTTGTCCAGCATTGGCGTGACAATGATGTCACCACACTGGCTGGCGACAAGTATTCCGGTCTATTGAATCCAGAAGGAAATCCGACCCTAGTTCATGAGGTGGTCACAGGAATATATACTGGAAACCAAACCCAATTCGCCATTAATCGCGGACCGATTGAGCAGACTGGACCGCCCCATTGGACCATATTTTTTGCCTGGATAATTGTTGCTTTTGCGGGCCTCATTTATGGCTATAGCAAGGTGTTTCAAGGCCTCATCAAGAGGTATTTCGTTGGTCATAATTTCTATGTGCAAGAGCTACGCGCTGCTCGAAATATTTCGGGCACTTTCACCTTTGCTATAACCTGTCTTTGCACTCTCATATTTGGAGTATTGATAGGCACCTTGTTTTCCGTGGCATCAGACCTCCCGAGATTTGACTTGGTGTTGGGGATTCTACCAAATGCAATGAGCGGATTTATCAAGCTTGTTGATACTGTGCCTTGGCTCGGCCTGCTAGCTTCGATGATCTTCTATATGAGCTACCTAATTTTGTGCTCAATTATACTAGTCCTCGCCTCAAGGATTGGCCAACGTGTCAGTATGTATCAGTCTTTGCTGATTGTAGTGGGCTCGAGATGGATGCTTATTCTTCCATTTCTCTTCGCGACATTCGCTCTTACTCTTCCAATCGAATACAAGAAATGGGCAATTATCGCGATTCTCGCGATTATCGCGATTCTCTTTTTCCTCTGCAACGGCAGAGCAGTATTGGATTATGCTAAGCTGAGCAATATCCCCATGCCTCTGTCGATCCTAATCGTTCTTGCCATCCCAGTCCTAGTCCTTTTCTTAGCCGGTGGATGGGCCTATTCCGAGGGCATTTTTGAGTCACTGAACTTCTTCAGAAATTTGCTCACAAAAGCCTAGTTGGTTCTTGGTTCTTGGTTCAAGAGCTTTCTTTCGCCGAATCAACTCGCATCAATCGGGACAAGCTGATCAGTATTAGACTTGGTAGCCAGATCCACAAGATCTCGGATGTGAAGAGAGATACTCCTTGCTCAAAGACTCTACTAAAACTTAGAGGAGAAACTTGAATCGGAGTCGAGGGAAAAAAATATCGAGCATTGTCGAAGGGTGCAAAGAATGCAACTCCTAGTCCCCCATTGGTTAGGGCATCTAGCAGTCCATGACTGAGTGTAGCCACAGAAAAGAAGGCAGTCAAGATGATCCAAGACTTCGAAAGGAATTTTTCGTCTCGATAGAAAATCTCAGAAACTATGGGGCCCCAAATAATTGCAAATAAGATAGAGTGCAATAAGCCTCTGTGTCCAAGCAAGTGGCTATATGGAATTCCCAATGGGAAGGCGATGACGTCAAAATCTGGGACGATGCTGCAGGTCGCAACTAAAAGCCAGAATTTTGCGGAGCGAAAAGTTCGGGGAATGAAGTTGGCTAGAGCTAGCGCCGCGACGGCGTGAGAAACGATTGTCGGCATCTATTATAATCTTGATGAGCCTGGGCTGATTAACGGAACCCTACTTATAGGCCGAACTAAACGGTTTCCTTTTCGACCTGGGCGGTCTCGCTGACGGACGAAAGCTCCAACCACTTACGATCCGCAAAATCATTGAAAGCTTGTTTATCTCTTAACCATCCAAAGTGCACCGTGAAAGGCGTGACTTTCATGAAATCACCCTTACCTGGAATCTTCGTAAATAGCTTGTAACACAAATTCCTAAAGGTCTCGTTGGGAATCCCACGCAGCGAATAGACAAAGGGATCTGTAGCGTATTTACATCGAACCGATAAAAACTCAGGATCAAACTCCGTAAGATGAGCCAAGAAATCGAGTTGGGCGCTGTTCGCTCCCTGGAGCCAGGTATAGACTGGTAGTTTATGCTTGCTCATCGCAAGAGCCAGGCTCCACTCACAGGTTTCGAGTCGTCTTCCTGTCTCGTCCAATCTTGAGCCGAAATGGGTCTCATCCCTTCTTGAGATAAACTCTCTAGCGCTAGCGCATACTTCTGCTGTCAACTCCTGGTCTTGGGCGTAAATGACTCCTGCCTGTACCCGAGGCAAACTTGTAAGTCCGAATTTCTTGAGCGTCTTGGCCCTACGATTCAAGAGGATATCCCAGACAACTCCGATGTTTTTTGGTCCTCCAAAAAAGTGATCTGCTAATTCAGTACCTGTTGCCGTGAACGGGAATGCTCGAAGCTGTTGCCAAAGCGGATCGGGCGATTTGCACCAGATCATGTCGGAATCCACAAAGAGATTTCCGTCGAAAGGCATGAAGTCCTCGAGGTTGTGCTTGACCCCTACAATAGATCGCTTGTCCTCTGGCAGGATTTCTAAGACCTCAAAATGAATGTCCAGTCCGCGAGAGACCAGCAGACTCATCTGCTCTTCGGAGCAATACAGGGCTACCGGGCGCTGACGATCATATCGACGAAGTGTGGCGACCGATGCGATTACATGGCGCAGATACTTCTCTTTTCCATATGCAGTTAAAACGTAGCCTTCTTGGAAGTCTACTTGGCCGTCCTTCATCCTGGGTTACAAATGTGCTTTTGCCTTAATGATAATTGAGAAGGACGTACGTCTTGGCAATCTCTGTGTTCTCCTAGAATCGAGCTATTAGACCTATCTAATTTTCAGCTAGGCCGAGCAATTCTACAGTTCAAACATCGACCTAAAAAAAATGAGGTCTCGGCTCACCACAAGCCGAGACCTCGAGAAGCGATTTGAAGTCAGTGAAGACTTCCTCCAAATTCGACTTCCATTAGCGATGGCTTCAGTTGCAGCCTCTCGGCCACCCAGACCGAATGCAAGTATGAAGGCGACCGCTAAAGATGCGATCAACACGGTGAACGCAATATCTATATTATCTCAATATGTCCTAATATTGATCCTATGTTACCTACATGTTACTTCGGTTCTTGTTCTGTTTTAGGACTTGTGTGAGTGAGTTTTTTTGCAAGCACTTTTCAAGGACACGAATGCCCTTGAACAAGAACAAGTATAGACCTTCTCTAAGAAATATCTGGTTATTGAATCTTAGCCAGTTTCTTGTTGAGACTCGTCATTAGGGATTCAAAGCCTTTCTTTCTGACGACACTTTGAAAGGACCGAGAATAGCCTTTGACTGTGCTAACATTATCGAGGGAGATATCCTCGACTTTCCAATCCTCTCCTATTTTAATCAGCTTGTAATCGATTTGGGTGGATACTTTATCGATCATTCCCCTGGTCGACGCCGTTGCTGTATTTCCTTCTACTGCTATAGCGCCATATTCGATTTTAGCCCTATAGGGATTGAGATCTGCCAGCGACTGAGCTCGAACGATCTTGCTGAAAACCCCTATGAATTCGGCTTTCTGCTCTTGACTTAATTTCTTCCAGTGACGTCCAAGCGAGGCTTCTCCCATTGCGTCAAAAGAAATGAGGTCGTTGACGACAGACCTCAAATCGTTTGCTTCTGCATCGCTTAGCTTTGTCTTGTCGCCGAGCAATCTCTTTATCTGCTTATCTCGTTGCTGAAGCATGGATTTGATGCCCTCGACTTCGTTTTGGGCCTGTACATTATCAACGGCGAGACTGAAAAGTAGCATAACCACCAAAGCTGTCTTTGAAACCAGTTCTAGGGTCTTAGCAACACTAAATGGCTTTTTAACTGCCAAGGAAATGTCTGCTCTGTCTAATTTATTGTACATCTGTGTAGTCACTTTACGGTTCGTAATGATGATTTATGGAGCTCAGGTCTTGCGAAAGCCTTTTAAACGGTCGGTGTATCGGACTTTAATGCAAGAATGAGTCACTCGTTCTTACTTGTTTATAGAAAGTCCAAGAAACATGCCGAGAATGAGAGATCGGGGAGCGGGACTTCTAGACTCAACTCAAAGAATTTCTTTTTGATATTTCTGATACTTAGTGAACGGTAGTTGCGAACAGCCAGAGCTGTGATTCGTAGATTCAGGAAAGAATCGTAGAAAATTGGCACGAAGAAGAGAGCCTCAACAAATAGGAAATCTTGTTAACCGTTGGTTTGTAGACAAAGGTATTGACAAGAAAATCGATGAATCACGAATCATCGAGACATGGGCAGAGATGGCTGGTGTTGACGTCAATAGCGTCACGCGTTCGGTCTACATCAAAGACAATCGGCTTTTTGTCCAAATCGCTTCTTCCACTTGGCGACAAAAGCTCTTTACACAACGAGCCCAGTTGCTGGAAGAATTGAATAGTAGAGTTGGCAATGACAAGATTAAGGCTATTAATTTCCGATAAGCCTCACATCGAAGCTCGATCTTGAATTTCCCGGACTAGACCTCGGACACAAATATCGCTGACCATAATTGCGATCGTAAAGTCCTTCAATAATCCCAACGAGTGAAGCTGTCGGGTTTGTTTAGGAATGCTTGTTCCCTATTTGCCACCCAAAAGCTCGTCTTGCCGAGCCTTCAATGCATCCCACTTGCCATCGGCAGCCATCGCTGACTGTTCTGGCCATGTACCTGGATCGTGCATAGAGTATGAAGAGCCTGCTGCATCCAAAACCGATTGGATTCGCGTGACAGCAGCGTCTGCAAGACTTCTGAAGGAGAGGATTCCATCATCGTGCAAAAGCTGTTTGATCTTAGGACCGATTCCTTCAATCTTAGTCAAATCATCCGGAGTCTCCTGATCAGGGACTTCGACAATCTTCGTGACCTCAACTTCATTGATCGCTTTCTTCGGAGCGCCCGCATGCTTCAATTTCGCGGTTTGCTGCTTAGCCGACAGACTAACCCTTCGATCCTTAGTTACGAGTTTAAGAGCATCTAGCTCGGCTTGGATGCCGTCATGACTCTCTTGTAGACTCTCCTGCTTACTTTCGTAGTCCCCATAAGCAATTTTAAGAAGGCCGTATTTGTTACTCCATTCGGCCCTTTCCATTTTCCAAGTGTCCCTTTTCCCCAAAAGGTACTGATACTTAGAATCTAGATCATTGAATTTGCTACCGTACGAATCGCGTTCGCTCTGAAGTCTAATATATTCCTCAGATTGGGTTTCGTCTTTTCCAAAAAGCCGACCGAGCCAGTAACCGAGACCAGCGGTCACAGCCATGAATAGAAGAGGTAACAACCAACTAGGCATAATTTTGTCCTATTAATTTTTTCTAATTACTTGAGAGTGATTTCGACTCTCCGATTCTGTGCACGACCTGCTTCCGTCTCATTTGAGCTGATTGGAATGTCTGGTCCTTTGCTGTCGACCATCATCTGGTCAATAGATATGGAGCCACGGCTGTTAAGGTATTGCCGGATAAATGCAGCTCTTTCTTTGGATAGATTGTTATTGTAATCGCGATCTCCAACGTTGTCAGAATGTCCCACGATATCCAATCTCGAATCCTCAACATTATCTAAATAGTAAATAATGTCGGCGAAATCACTTCTCTGAACTGCCGTCAACGGAAGCGACGTCGCATCTGTAGCAAAGTTTAAATTGAACGCTTTTCCTTTCAATCGATCGGCGATGGCCTCAATTTTTTCATTGTTATCAGATTCAAAATCAAGAAAGCTGAAGTCGATCCCATTGAATAGGGTATCTCTTGCAAACCAATTATTGTGATCTGCACCATCGATCTGAATTTGGCGCCCAGAAACTCCGCGTCCAACTAGAAATCTTTTTAACCAATTGGCTCTCGCCTGGCCGATATTTGGCAAGATGCTTCCATTGGATTCATCCTCATCGTAATAACCAGTGATAAGTAGAGACCTATTTGGATTTGATTTTAGGTACTCGGCGGTATTGTCAATTGCGCTGCTCAAATCGGAACCAATGGGCTCAAGATACTGGAACTTCGATTTGAGATATCGAAAATGATCTTTGCTATTGATGTTTAGACCAGATCCGTCTCCGAAACTCCAGGTTCCAAGATCGATTTTGACATATTCCGGGGCTGAAGCGGATGTTGTTGCTGCTGCTGTTCCTGTCTCATTTGCAGACCGATTCCGGAAAACGAAAAAGGCCACAATGAAAGTAAGAATCAGCAATAGTTGGGCAATTGTTTTGCTCATGGCGATTGTTTAGGATAGAGAACGAACCGACAAGAGTGTATTCCCCCGTTCCGGGAGGAGCAACTCTATGGGAATATAGTTCGATTTATAGGAATCTGTTTCGGCACCAGTACGAGAAACAGGACTATTGCCTTAGCAACTATTCATGAGATCCGATTGGGTTGCGATAAATTCAAAACATATTGCACTTATTCAATCAAATAAATTTAGGAGAGTGTAGTAAACCTTTCGGGATTCACTTCAATATGATTTTATCTTGTGAGCACTAGATTTCTGAAAAGCTCGAAATCCGCTCCCTTGACCCTAAGAATATAAACTCCGCTTGTCGCGAGCTCCCCGTCTTCGCCACGTCCATCCCATATAAAATTGTGGAATCCAGAATCGAGAGAAGCTCCTTGTAAGACAGTAATAGATCGACCGACCAAATCGAAAACCTGAACTTCAATTTCCTGCTCCCTTTCTATCTCGAGAGCTATCGTCGTCGCTGAATTAAATGGGTTTGGATAAGCTTCGAAAACTTTGACTTCGTTTCCAGGTATCTCGGATTCCTCACTAGAAACCGTTCGGATAAGTGGGATCATATTGCCATAGGTGTCGAATCCACTCAGAGACAATACCTGGCCATTTTTTCCACCTCCTTCCTCAATTACAAGCAGACCATCTCTTCCCATACTTCTGTAAAAGCTTTTCTCGCCCGTGGCCGTGTCCTCTATTTCAATAGTATATTCGACATTTGTGTCAGCAGCAGAGAAAACCCAAAATTGGTCTGGCGGGGCTGTTCCTGAAGCACCGTCGTCTAGAATTCGAACGAGTACATCTATATTGGAGTTGTTGAAAAAATAGAAGGCTGTGTCGTCTAAGTCTCGTTCTTGTAAAAAGGCATCAGCTTGCCCGTTGTAAACGTAGTAGTAGCCACCTGCATCGATCTCCTCGGTGAGTGTGGCAAGAATGTCGTCCGTTTGTGGGACTTTCCAGTCCATTTGAACTTGAAATCGATCTCCATCCAGACATAGGGTTTGATCATCGGCGAGACACTCAGAGCCTGTCGAAGTCATAGCTTCGAGCGTTCTCTTCTGTCCCATGTTATGGTCGACATCCACTGCGGTGTCCGTTAGATTAACATTTTGTGTAGAAATCGATCTTGCATCGGTGGATAGGCTATAGCTTATTTCATTGTTTGTAAGGACCGGATCTACAGGTGACGCCGAGCTCGCATCAAAGGTATAGGACCACGATCCTTGCAACTTGACAACTGCCCAAACACAAAACAATTCGCGACTACCAAAAGGGCTCAACTCCGGGACACGACAGGTAATCTTGTCGAGTTCATTTGTGCAATCCGGCGGAATTGAATCTCGGAAGCAGCTCACACCTCCGATATCGCTCCCCGCAATGCGGACAAGTCCATCGGCAAAATCATGGAAAAGTGGCAATTGATGCTCCAACTCAACATTGCTAGCAACTGAAGGACCTACATTTCTCACGGAGACATTGTATTGGAAAAGTGAACCTTTGGGAATGAAGGGTGCTGGCTCAAAGGAGGAAGGTTGTGTTTGTTGGAATCGAACCCGAGGAAAGACATCAGCCAGTTCATCGACGATGGTAGATTCGACAAAACTTGAATCGTTGCTGTCCTGTGGATCGGGAATAGATCCACTAACCTTGGCCGTGTTGAGCTTAATACCTAGGATTTGTGCGACAACGACAACGGTCACTACACCCGTTATCCCCGCATCGAAAGTACCAAGGTCACAGCTGACGTTTTGCCCATTAATAATACAGTCACCGTCTGTCCTAGCACCCAAGTTGTCCTTTGTCCAAACAGCGGACACGATACTTAGACCGGCAGGGACGTCATCCGTGACCGTAGCATTGCTAGGACCTACAGTTCCAGAGGAGCCAATGCCTACCGCTATCGCATAGGTCAAGGTGTCTCCGGGAACTGCCATAGTTTTGTCGACAGATTTTTCGACGGCGAGGTCAGTCGCATTGGAGAGATTTGGTAGCAGCGTAAGACTAAGCGCCGCCAGGAAATATCGCGTACTTTTCATATCAACGAGAACTAGATGTTGGGTGATTGCTCGATTGGGTGATATCCTAATATACTGGAGGGAGCTAGAAGGAGGAATAGGGGTTGAGGAGCTGAGGGGCTAAGGGGCTGAGAAAGACCCTGATTTACTTGCGGTAAATACTACCCGGGTCAACATTCACGAGCTAGCTCTACTACTATAAATCCTCCTCTACTCCTAATACAAGCTCTCCTAGCGTGCTACTAAAAGTTGCCTCGTGCTTCGAATTCCGTTTGCCTCGGTATGTACGAAATAGGTCCCACTTGCGACGGCCGCTCCACTTTCGTCGAGCCCTGTCCAAATGAAGGAGTGCTTCCCAGCTTCTTTTTGTCCGTCGCTCAGAATTTTAATAAGCCGACCGGATAAATCAACGATACTCATTTTTAGATAACTTGAAAAATCAATCTCTATAGAAATGGTTGTGCTCGCGTTGAATGGATTTGGATAGTTCTCAAAAATCTTAAGTGCTGAATTGGGGAGTTCGTTTGGCTCATTGGAAACGACGAATACTGCTTCTAAGGGTCCTCCATTGACATCGAATCCAACAAGACCTAAGGCGGAGCCAGACTTCGGAGCACCGCTATCGATGCTATAGAATGCTTCTGTGTCTCCGATCTCATAGTGGCGGACGCTTCCGTCTTGCGTATCTGTCACCTGTACTATGTATTCGAGCTGGTTCAATCCTGACGCAAAGACCCAAGTGTCTTGAGGCGATAAGTTGCCAGACTCAGCTCCGTCGAGAACTTTAACCAATACGTCTACATCGGTGTTGTTGAAGAAGTAAAGCAATTGATCATCTAAATCACGAGGTATCAGTACAGCCATGCCTTGTCCCGATGACTCACTATACACATGGAAAAAGGCACCCGCGTCTTCTTCTTGATTGACTGACGCAAGAACCTGATCCGTTCCATTCACAAACCATTCTGCCTCCACTTGGAAGCGATCTCCGTTGAGACATAGGCTTTGATCAGTCGACTGGCATTTGGATTCCGTTGCCGACGACGCCTCCAGCACTTCGACTTCTCCAGTAGCATGTTTTACATCGACTGGCCTGTTGGATACATTTATGTTTTGCACAACAACTGAGCGACTTCCAATACTTAGGCTGCTGTTTAATTCATTGTTACTTGGATCACTGTCCCCAGGTGACTCCAGCGAGGACGCAAAGGAATAAGGATACGTCCCTTCGATTCTTGCGGGTGTGGTTATACAAAAAAGAAGCAAGTCATCTCTAGGCTCGAGGCTAGGAAGTGAGCATGTGACTGTTCCTAAGCTATTTTCGCATCCGGTGAACTGATTTTCCAAATTACACGAGATTAGGTCCGAGATAAATCCTGCCGGGAAATATCGACCATCACGAATATCAAAGAATGCTGGAATGTCGTGAGTAAGCACAACATTGTTGGCAGTTGCCTCCCCCTGATTTCGGATAAAAACGTTATATATTAATATGCCTCCTTTAGCCACTTGGACCGGAGCCAATCCATCTGTGGTAGCGGGATAAAATATCCTCGGAGAAATATTTGCTAGAGGATTAGTAACAGTAACTAATAAAAGACTCACATCGTTGATGTCTTGGGGATCATTAATTGATCCGCTTACCTCCGCGGTATTTAGAACCAAACCAAGGGCATTCGGAATTACCACTATCGTAACGATACCCATTACACCTTCATCAAAAGAGCCAAGTTCACAGCTCACATTATTTCCATCGATAGCACAATCTCCGGCAGTCATTCCATCGGCCGGGTGATCCTTCATCCAGGTAGCTGAGACAATAGTCATAGAGCTCGGTACCATATCGGAAACCGTAGCGTCAGTCGGACCAGCTGAGCCAAATGAGCCGATCGAGATAGCCAGGGAATAAGTCAAAGTATCACCAACAGCGAGCTCTTGTTTGTCGGCCGTTTTCTCGATAGCGAGATCCGTTGCAAAGGATAGATTTGGTAAAAGCGCAAGACTGAGCGCGAACAGGCAAAGATATCGGACACTTTTCATATGGACCAGAACGGGAATGTTGGAGTGATTAGGCGAACAGTGATACGCTAATATACTATAGAGAGCTAAGGGAGCCTAGAAGGAGGGATAGGGACTGAGGGGCTAGGGGGCTGAGGGGCTAAGAAAGACACTGATTAACTTGCGGTAAATACTACCCGTGTCAACATTCACAACCTAGCTCTACTACTATAAATCCTCCTCTCCTCTTCTACAATCTTCCTACATCTTCCGGTAGCGTACCTAGAGCATCGAGTAGGTTGAGAACCGATACATTGTAGTCCCTTGTCTTACTTAGATAACTGGCTCGCATCTCCAGATTGCTCTGCAATGCCTTGATCAGGTTCTCAGTATTTCCAATCTCAAGATCGAAATTAATTTGCTCGGTTCTAAGCCATTCCCCACTGATTCGCACGGCCTCGGATTGGCTATCCATCGCGGCTTTCTTAATAAGTGCTTTTCGATAGGCTTCTTCAACTTCGAGATCGATAAGGATTTCTGCGCCCTCTCTTAGTGCTAGCACTTCTTGCTGTTGCGCCCGAGCTTGGGCAACTTTGGCTTTCGTTTGTGAGAAGTTGAGATTGAATCTAAGTCCAACACCGGCCTCAAATCCACTTCCGATAAAGGGATCGCTGATAAAAGGGTTCTTCTGCTTGTAATGACCTGGTGCATATCCGATGCGCCCACTTGCACCAAGAACAATTTTTGGATAGTAGTCTGACTTCGCAACTTTCAGGAGATGTGATCTAGCCGCATAGGCCGATTTAGCCTTCTTGATTTCAGGCCGCTGGGACTGAGCCCTTAACTGGTAGTCGTCCAAGCTTTTCATCTCAATTTGAAAAGCCTCCAGACTTTCTTTGTCTGGGGCAACGAGCTGACCTTCTTCAAGGAATAGCTGCTTGCCGAGTGCTGATCGCGCGAGACGAAGACTCTCGTTCACTTCAACCACTCTAGCAAGATAGTCTTGCTTTACAATCTTGACCTGGAAGAGGTCGGCGTCATCGACATCTTCTGCACCCTCTTCGAGAAGCTTTTCCACCTCCCCTTCAGCTTGCTCTAGGACCTTCCCAGTCTCGTCCGCAAGTCGTTTCAATTCCATTGCAAGAAGTAGGTCCACATAGTTGACAGCCACGCGACGGGCTACGGTCAAAGTTTTGTCCTGTCCATTCGCCTCAGCTACTCCGATCCCTTCTCGAGCGGCATTGATCGATCCACGAATTTGACCAAAAGTGTAGAGAGGTTGAACGATGTCCAGTTGGACTTGATTGAATGGACTAAGATTGGACCACTGGTAGCGAAGCGCCGGATCCAAGTACAAGTCATTGACGGGGAATTCGGATTCAGAAAGACCAGGTGCTAAGGAATGTGCCGATTGTAGATTGAACTGCGTCAAATATCGATTGGCCTTGGCGAAGGAATGAAGAGACTCTGCGGCATAAATTTTACTCTTTTCAACTTTCAGCTCAGGACTCATCTCAATCGCACGAGCTACGCTTTCCCCGAGAGAAATCCGAAGAGTGTCCTGAGCATAAACAGGCAGAATGCCCGTGGTCAATATCACCAGACTGAGAAATATACTATATCGTGTCATCTATGCTATACGCCTTTAAGAATCATTGGGTACAACTGAAAAGCCGTTCGGTCTCCATGAAAGACGTCGCGGCCCACTTTTTTCCCTCTCTACATTCGCCCATTTCCAGACCGAGATTTCAAGACCTAGTCCGTGTTTCATACGCTTGGTTGGCAAGATCATAGGTGAAGGATTTATCGCCCGACTTTGGGAAGTTTCAAGTTTCGAGTGCCGAGTAGCGAGTAGCGAGTAGCGAGTGCACAGTTAGATTTTCTTGGCAGGGCACTTTCTATCTGAGAAAAGTGCGAACTCTAAATGGTAGTGAGGTAGAAATTGATGCCCAATCTGAAAATTGTTTGTCCTCTCAAACAACAATTCGACCTATATTTAGGTTACTCTCTATATAAGATGTCAAAAGAATGGATCTGCTGCCAATAGATCACATCCAAACTAGCAGGGCTCGTGTCCCTTCGGCAGTAACAAAGTCCTTTTCATTGCCGTAGCAACAAGTCTATCCAGCACCTAACCCGATGAAGATCTTTCGCAACTTTGTAGCTTTCTTTGCAGGCTTGACCATTCTCGCCGGACTACCCTTGCATTCCGCCCAGGCACAGAGCCTAACTCTTCCCGAAAACCCGATCGTCAATCATTCTCAGTATCGATCCATACAATTTGATCGGCTGTCTATCCAAGAAGGATTGATGCAACGAAGCGCGACTGCACTCAAGCAAGACAGGCACGGTTTCATGTGGATCGGTACACAGGATGGAGTCAATCGATACGACGGATACAGTTTCGACTCATTCAAATCTGATCCCGATGATTCAACGACTATTCAGCCAGGCTTTGTCGGAGATATCATCGAAGACAGCCAAGGAGATGTATGGATTGCAAGCAATCAAGGTCTTAGCCGGCATGATGCCTTAACCGACGGTTTTGAGCGCTTTGTCATAAATGAGGACATTTGGGAAGTCGCGGAAGGAGAACCTGGCGTAATATGGATGGCGGCGATCAATTCTGGATTGAAAAAATTAGATGTCGAGTCGGGTAGTATTACAGGATCCGATGAACTATTTGATGGTCTGTTCAAATTCAAACCTATCACCTCTCTAGAAACCCAATCAAATGGTGATCTTTGGATAGGCACCGCTGATAGTGGGCTTTACATCGCCGATGCCAATACTCAAACCGTAAGGCATTATCCCTCCGGAGAAAACGGTCTTGGCCCTGGGCCGATTTTAAGTATCTATGAAGATTCCAATCAATCAATGTGGGTGGGCGCTTGGGGCTTGAACCGCTGGAATCCAGATAGTGAAAACTTTGAAAACGCACTTCCAAATCCGGAGCTAAGGCTCAAAGGAAGGCGTTCACTCAAATCAAACGAAAACTTGGTAACCGCCATTCTCGAAGATGACAATGAAAGTCTTTGGGTCGGAATGGGATTTGGACATGGGACTCCAGAGGGCGGCGGGATAGCAGAGTTTGATAAAGAGAAGAAGACTTTTTATCGATATCGGAACGATCCTTCCAATGCGAACACACTTCGGAACGACAATGTCTTCGCTCTGGAGAAAGACAGAAATGGCAACGTCTGGGTAGGCACGGCCACTGAAGGCGTCAGTCGTTTTGATGCCATGCCCAAGCCCTTCTCGCTTTACTCAAATACTCCGAGTAGCGAATTTCCTTATTTGAGGGGAGGATCTGCGAGAGGCGTCACCATAGATCGCGACGGAGTATTGTGGATTGTTATGACCGACGGAGTGCTCAATCGCATCGATCGGGAAAATGGGAGTCACGACTATTTTGAACTCGGTCAAAATCTCATGTACATCATGCAGGAAAAGGGTGGCTTGTTGATGGCTGGAAATGGTCAGGGATATGGCCTACTTTTCGACCCAGTTACCAAGCGCATCACTAAGAAGCTGAACCCCAAAACTAGGCGGGGCGGCCTCTTCCAAACTCGAAACGGAGACATCTATCGAGGTCTGGATCTCTATGATTCTGAGTCTCAAGAATTCCTTAAATCTGATAGTGAGATCGAGTTTTTACGAATTCAGCACGAGGATGAAGACGGAGTTCTTTGGTTTTCGGCACACCAAGGTTTGTTGGGAAATTTTAATCCGCAAAGCGGTGAGACTCAGTCCTTCGACGGTGTCAGACCCGGCCGAGCCATGATTGTAAGAAAGCAGGAGCCCGGCGTACTGTGGATAGCCGATGTTGGAGGTGGGTTAAGACGTCACGATACCCATAGCGGAGAGAGCAAGAGATATTCCGAGCAGAATAGCGACTTAAACAACAACACCCTCTACAGCATTTTCGATGACGAGGAAGGCCATTTATGGATGAGCTCCAATGACGGCATCATCAAGTTTGAACCTGAGACGGAGACCTTCCATTCATTTGGAGTTGGCAATGGTTTACAAAGCCAAGAATTCGACTCCGGATCTGAATACAAAAGTCCTGAAGGAGAGATCTTCTTTGGTGGCGCAAATGGTGTCAACTCATTCTATCCTCACCTAGTCGAGGTCGACCCGGTTGTGCCTGATGTTGTATTGACGGAAGTACGTCTTTTCAATCAAAAACTTAAAGCGGGTCCAGATTCACCAATCGATGTCCCAATAAACGAGCTTCAAACTCTGAAGTTGGATCACAATGAGAATGATCTGACTTTCGAATATGTTGGGATACAATTTGACAGACCAGAAAAAAATCAGTACGCCTACAAGCTAGACAACTACGACGCGGATTGGCGCTTTGTGGGTGATCAGAGAAGAGCGACCTACACTAGTCTTGATCCTGGGTCGTATTCCTTCAATGTCAAATCCGCTAACGCTGATGGTGTCTGGAACGATGACCCTATTTCATTTGACGTGACCATCTCCCCACCTTGGTGGCGAACAATTTGGGCCTACCTCCTTTTCGGCATGACCCTCCTACTCAGTGGCATTGGTGTTGATAGATTCCAGCGGGCGAGAGTGATTCAAGTGGAGCGAGGAAAGGCCGAGTTGACCGCAAAGGAATTACGAGCCCGGGCAGCTGAAGCCACGGCTGATCTTCTAAAATCTGAAAATCGCCGTCAAACGCAGGAGTTAGATTCGGCTCGGGAGTTGCAGCTTTCCATGTTGCCTGCCAAAGTCCCCGAACTGTCTCAATTAAGGATCAAGACCTTTATGAAAACGGCTGTCGAGGTTGGTGGAGACTACTACGATTTTGAGCTAGACGAAGAGGGTACTCTGACTTGCGCCATCGGAGATGCAACCGGTCACGGCACAAGGGCTGGTACTATGGTCACAGCTACCAAGAGCCTTTGGAATGCATACTCAAGAGAAAAAGATCTTGCATCGATCCTACGGAAGAGTCACAAAGCGCTGAGAAAGCTGGGACTACCCAGCCTATACATGTCATTGGCATTAGCAAGAATCAAGGATAATACCCTTGAGCTAGTCGGCGCGGGACTTCCAGATGCCTTGATATTCCGAGCTAGGACGGGGAAAGTGGAAAGCTTTTCACTAAAGGGCATTCCTTTGGGTGGCCCTCACGACATGCCCTTCTCCTCCGTCACGACAAAATTTGAGACTGGTGATACCTTGCTTTTGATGACCGACGGTTTTGCCGAGCTCTTCAACGAACAAGGTGAAATGCTCGGCTATGAAGAAGCTGTCCTAAAATTCAGGGCCCTTGCTTCGAAAAGTGTCGAAGAAATTGTCGCTGGCTTAGAGGCAGAAGGCATCGCATGGTCTGGTTCAAGACCTGTTGATGACGACATCACCTTCCTTGTTATTAAGTATATCTAGTTAGACGCTGTCGTGTTAAGGCTTCATTCCTTGGTCGCAGAAAAATTGAATGACTTTGTTCAATCCCGAAAAAACGACGATGGCGACGAGCCAAGGAGAGATTCACGAGGCTAATTCAACTCATTTATCAGATCGATAACTTTTTGTCGGAGTGGATTGGCTGTCTCAAGAGATATGAGGGCCATTTCAGCATTCGACATGGCCTCTTCTCTCTTATTCTGAGCGGCCAGAACTTGTGCCAGCTGGAAAAGAGCATTCGATGACTTAGGGTGATGTCTCAAGTTTGCTCTGGCCAAGTTTACCGCCAATTCGAAATCGGTCTTAGATCTCAAGCTAGATAAGAGATAGTTGGTTACAGCCTCGTGGCCCTTCCCATGATTCTCAACAAGATCGATCAACTCCTCTCGATGACCATCATTTAGATAGGTCCAAGCAAATCGGCTCCAGATAATATCCGGGACGGCAACTTCATAGCCCATTTTTTCTGAATACTCCGTCGCGTATCTCTCCATCATCTTCATGCCTCCAATACCCTTTAGCCACTTGATGGAATTCAGACGAAAGAGGTCTTTGATTGATGGATTGATCCATCCCTCGAAAATAAATTTGAATGCCTCGTACGTGGCCGGCATCGGAACAGAACCGTGAGATTCTTCGGGATAATAGGTGACACCATGTTTGAGATATTCGCCATCGTCTAGAATCTTTTCGAGCTCCTCGATCGGCTCGCGGAAGGACTGATGCTCACTGCCAACCGACATGTGAACATGCTTCATCGACTCGGCGATCTGTGGTAAAGCTAATTCGATTTCCGATACACTCGGCAAATTTTCTCTCTTCAGTACAGGGCTGATTGAGATCATCGCGTCAAAAGCATCAGGATCCTTCAAGGCCTGATACCATGTAAAGGAGCCACCGAGTGAATGACCAATTAAGAGCGCATAGTCATTTATGCGATACTTCTCAGCTAACCACTCGCGAAGTTCAACCGTAAGAAACTGGCGAAATTCCTCGCGTTGCCCTGTTCCTAATTCTGTATTGCGATTGTTTTGTCCTACTCCCACAACGATGGCTTCGTCCATACTGTGGACACGGGCCAGACTTTGAGCGCTTACTTGTGTCGAGGTGAAATGTCCATACCCATCGAGGACGTAAATGACAGGATAGGATCGCGAGCCCTGGTAGTAGCTGTCCGGTAAACCGATAAATATATCTCGCGACTGGTCGAGGATATCGGAATGAATCTTGAACTGCTGGCCAATAACGATATCTATCGGATCAGATGTTTGGGCAATTGTGAAACTTGGAATCAGTAGGGCGAGAGCAATAAGGAATAGTCGATTCTTAGACATAAAGGTGCTTAGATGTATGTCACAATTAACTGAAGGAGCATGAAAATGTTGTGCCGACGATTGGCTAGGTCCCGTATCTTTCCGTCGTCTTAAAACTCCTTCCTTCACTAGCCCGCAGTATACCCCACGTGCCATGATAGTCCGATTCAAGAGAGTCAACCACGTTCAGATTTCCATACCTCCTGGTGGTGAGGATGACGCGCGAACATTCTACGGAGAAGTTCTTTCCTTGGAGGAAATCGAAACACCCGAGGTCCTGCGAGAGAGAGGATTTTTCTGGTATCAAATAGGAGACACGGAACTTCACCTCGGACCAGAGGAAGGGTTCAAGGTCTCGAGGGGCCATCCGGCCTATGAGGTGGACGACCTGAAGAAGTTAAGAGTTTATTTCGCGAGTCTAGGAGTCAAGATTACTGAGACTGCGAAGCTTCCAGATCGGGATAGGTTCTTTGTTTATGATCCATTTGGGAATCGGATTGAGTTGATCGAAATGGGATGAGTCCGTGTTCCGTGTTCCGTGTTCCGAAGGGGCCCAATCCTGATCTTTTCGCTGAGTTCCAAAGATCCGATCTTCACAATACGAGTTACGAGTATATCCGCCCAACGCGTAACGCAAGCTTTCAGGCCGATCTGTCAATTTGCCGGACATCGGAAATTCGGGCAATCTGATAATCGGACAATCAGAAAATCGGACAATCGGACAATCGGATATCCTACTCAACCCAGGCCTTTCTTTCCGCATACCTCTCATACCAAAGCAGAAAAACCGCAAGAATCAAGCTCATAAGGCTGGCTACCCAAATCTGTGCGCGTGGCACAACTTTAGAGCCACCCACACCCAGAAAGGGTACTAAGTGAACTAAGACACCCACGAATGACGCAAACAGAAAGTTGTAGGCCACAGGTTTTCTAAGGAGTAGGAGTAAACATCCGACGGTGCCAGCAAATACCGCCAGAGCGAAGGCTGCCGTGGCCCAATCAGGTCTACTCTCGATGAACGCGCGCATCCATTCGGGAGTATCCGCCAGACGATCTGTGTTCATTTGTGAGAGGAAGTTTATGACTCCTCCCACATTCCAAAGCAGTGATCCCCCTCCAATCAGCCAAAAACTCCAGTGTGGTTTTGTATCGGTCTTAAGCTGCATAACTGTGACGCGGATTAGGTGAGGAAGCTGAAAACCTCATCGAAAATAAAATCTCCGGCTTCGCATTATGGATTGGGTGTAATCAAAGTAATAAGGTGGGGCCGGATCTTCAATTATGAAATGATTGGGCCTTGGTTGAAATAGGATTCACCGTGTCAGATCTACCGCATCGAGAAATCGAATATCTCCTGCGCGTTGGTTCAACTATCCTGGGGAATTCGCTTTTGGCATAGCAATTATCGTACTATAAAAGTGAGAATCTAACCCGTATTGATTCTCGCGACGCGTTTTCCTCTCGGCCTACAATGATCAAACCAAAGGTCTGAGGAGCTTGTCGAATGCCCACCCATAACTAGCTTCCCTCACCAAGTCTAGTCTGTATGCCTTACTAGACCCACAATCGTGACGTCATGAAATACAACGAAAGAAGTCTCTCTCGACTTTTAAGCCTCATTTTAGTAATGGCCTTTGTCTTCGTCGACTTAGGAATGATTCAAGCTCAAGATGAAGAGCCCCAGTATATCGTTTTTGATTACATGAAGTCCGCACCTGGTATGCAGGCCGACTACCTTGCCGCTGAAAAGGTCTGGAAAAAGATCCATCAAGAGCGGATCAAGCGAGGAGACATGGACTATTGGGGTATTTCCCGACTGGTCTCTCCATTTGGCACAGACACGGATTATGACTTCATGACAGTCAACATTTACCGGGGTCTCGAGCAATTCGCCAATCACTTTGAGGGAGAGTTTCCCGATATCTCGACGCTCATCACGGCAGAGGAACAAGCTTTAGTAGACCGTACTGGATCCTTGCGGGACTTGGTCAGAGAGGAGATTTATGTGAGTCGGATTGAGGCTTTTGTTCCTGACGTTGTCAATTCGGTAACCGTGGTCAATTACATGCAGCTACAAGGAGACGCTACAACTGATCAGCATTGGGGAATGGAAAAGATGAACTGGCTCCCGGTACATCAAGCCAGAATGGACGACGGAAAAATGGGTGGATGGGTGGCAATGGATCTCATGATGCCAACAGATCACTTTATCGATTTCGAGTCTGTAACCGTGGATTTTTATGCGAGCTTCGCACAGATGCTGGAACCGTGGTTTGAGAAATATTTCGCCAAGGCACATCCCGATATGAACGTGGAGGCAATGATGAATATGCAGGCTACGGTCTGGGAGCGTGTTCGATCTCACATCCATGTAGAGGTCGATAATTCTGATAAGTGAGATCCTAATATTAGCTTGAGCAAAGGTCTCGATTCTCATGCGTTGAATCGGGACTTTTTCTATCTCCTTCTAGTTCGATCATTGCAAGCAGCATGAAATCTATTATCGGAGCTCGCGAATGAGTGGCGTGGCGAGATTAAGTAATGCGACTCCATCCCCAGTTAGCATCGAATCCACCACAAATCTGTCGATTAGCTTTTCTTTTAATTTCATCAATTCGTAAGATTCGATCAGAACCCACTAAATCAAAATAATTATGAATCCGTTTCAGACTCACGGCATGATTTCTTGGCCCGAACTTGCCACCGACAATCCGGAGGCCGCAGCCAAGTTCTATTCCGCCGTCATGGCATGGAAAACAGAGGAAATGCCCACACCCAATGGACCCTACATCGTGTGTAAGATTGGGCAACCTGGAATGGCCGGCATAATGAAGAGTCCTCAGCCTCAAATGCCAAATGCATGGACCTATTATGTGACGGTCAATGACATTGAGCAGACAGCAGCCATGATTCCAGGAATGGGCGGAGCCATCATCGTGCCGAAAATGGTCTTGCCAAAAGTTGGGTCTCTTATTTGTTTTCAAGATCCCGGCGGTGCAGTCTTGTTGGCCATGCAATGGGATCCTCCCACTGAGGAAATGGGCGCTATGCCCGAGGTCAATTTTGGCGATGCCTTCACTCAGGAAGGAGCCTTTTCTTGGTTCGAGTGCCAGACGAATAATGCCGACGAGGCCCTAGCATTCTATAAAGAGTTGTTTGGCTGGGAGGTCGAAACATCAGATATGGGCAATGGGCCCTATCATATTCTGAAAGTCGGAGACACTCAGTTTGGTGGAATTTGTGCGCCTATGTCGCCTGATACGCCACCACATTGGGGAGCCTATGTGACTACCATGGATCTAGAGTCGACCATCGGGAAGATCAAGGAAAATGGCGGCACCGTTCTGACCGACCCCATACCGATTCCAACCGTGGGTAGGATAGTGGTCTTCCAAGACCCGACGGGTGCATTTTTGACTACGATTCAATATGAGATTCCCGAATCCGCATAGCCTCTGATTTCTTATTAGGATTCGACCACGATAAAACAAACAATTTCATATCAGTGCTGCTGAACGAGGTCGCCTAGCTGAAGCATGATCTGATTGAGCAGTTTTGACCGACCCGAATCCTATCCAAGGTCGATTGCAATTGTACCATTAGAGATATAATCTTAGTCTAGTGGTAATTCGTCGGTCCAAATGCACGATGTTGGAAAAGATAGACAACTAGTAGAATTGCGATCACGGTCTTCTAGCAAAGTCTTTAAAGGAATAGGTCGGCATCAAAGGAATGACGAAACGGAGTCGCTAACGATTAAACTATAACATTCATTTAGACAGGAAAGATATGAGCTTCATTAGAGTCCAATACACTGTAAAAGAATCTTACGTCGAAACCAACAAGGCCAATATCCAGCAGGTCATGGCGGATCTCAAAGCACTCAACAACCCTGATATCAAGTACAGTGCTTTTCTTCTTGAGGACGGCAAGACATTTATGCACTTCGTGATGCGAGCGAACAAGGAGGCCCAGAAGGTAATGAGTGAGCTAGCTTCCTTCCAGGAGTTTCGGAAACAATTGAAAGAAAGTGAGCCGGAAATCCCACCAAAGGCAGAAGAGCTCAGTCTCGTTGGATCATCATGGGAGATCTTTTAACCTGCGCCCTCAAGAAAAAGTGGCAACGATGATCGGCTTGGACGAAAATCAGGAGACAAGGATTTGATGGACTAGCACGCCAAGGTGGTGTTTTCGCGCATTTCACATTTAGTTTGCCTGATACAAAGCTCAATATTGATCCCTTTTTGTCTAGGCTGTCAGCCAAGCGAAATGACAACGTAGACATGGCAAGAGAATTCTATTACCTTGAACTCTATGCACCAGCCAAAATAATCGACCTATGAAAGCTGCCTATCTAGTCAAAAAAGGCCCTGCCAAAAGCGTCTTCGAAATAAGAGAAATCGATATTCCTAGCTTTACGAAAAGCCAAGTTCTCATAGAGGTCGAGGTCTTCGGACTCAACTTTGCGGATGTATTGGCGCGACTTGGGTTATATCCGGACGCTCCCCCCCTACCTGCCGTATTGGGATACGATGTTGTTGGAAGAATCAAGGATATGGGAAGTGAAGTTCAAGACTTCAGTGTCGGGGATCGTGTCGTGGCCCTAACTCGTTTTGGAGGATACGCTGAATTCACAGCGACGGAATCAGCAGGCGTTGTGAAAATTCCTGAGGACATGGACGCTGCGGAAGCCACGGCTTTGGCGACGCAATACGGGACCGCCTACTACATGATCGAAGACATAACACAAACGCGGGAAGGCGACCATGTTTTAATTCATGCAGCAGCTGGAGGGGTTGGAACCGCTCTGGTTCAGTGGGCCGTTCACAAGGGTTGCGTCGTGTACGGCACAGCCGGGTCTTCAGAAAAGCTGGAATATTTGAGATCGATGGGTGTGCAACATCCCATCAATTATCGGAAGGAAGACTTCTTCGAAGGTGTCAGATCTATCAGCGGAGAACGAGGCATGGATCTGATTTTCGACGCAGTCGGTGGCAAGTCTTTCAAGAAGGGAGTGAAGCTACTCGGAGCCGGTGGACGGATATTTGTATTCGGTGCATCTGCCATGACATCGGCCAAAAACATCTTTCAAAAGGCAGGCGTGGGATTGGGTTTTGGGATATTCCACCCGATCTCTTTCTTGGCATCCTCCAAGTCGATAATGGGCGTGAACATGCTGCGTATTGGAGATCATCGGCCAGAGACATTGCAAAGGGTTTTGAAGCAATGTGTGAGATACGCAGATGAGGGCGTATTCAAACCAAAAGTCGGCGGAAGATACCCGATTGCTGATTTGGCCGAGGCTCATACGGCCTTGGAAGGTCGGAAGACGATGGGAAAGCTTGCCATTCACTGGTAGAATACCGCGATCCTCTGGCAGAGGCCATCAGCGATTCTTAGGTGTTTAGTATTCGGCATCGACCGCATTCATTCGAGAGAGAATCGATGGAAAATGTTACAAATAGTCGGATTATCTCACACTTGCCTTCTCCCCGGATTGACATGGAAAGGACTAATTTCCCTCTATTATTGACAAATTGATTCAAATAGTCGAACGTTAATGAACCGTTTTGTTCATTTTTGTCGCCTTAGTAGGTAAAGAGATCTCTTTGGCAATTATTATCCGACGATACTCACCACCATATTTGCTCCCATTCAAGGCCACACTAGTCCTCAAATTCTCGGGAATTCATTCGTTCTCTCCTCATTGGACGACCCCAAATCGAGATTCTGTTTATAGGAGTCAACCCGACTCATCACCCTTTCTTTCTCAAACCAAACAATATCATGAATACCAATAAAAACTCAAGAAGGAATTTCTTAGGTAATCTGGCGGTAGGTGCCGCTGCAACAAGTGGCATGGCAGCTCTTCCTAGCATTCTTCAGGCTGCAACTCCCATTAGTACCGAACGTGTTGCTGCCTCGGATGAATGGTTCGAGAAAGGAATGAAAGGTTCACATCGTATCGCATATGACGGACCAGAACCCCATCAAGCCCTCCCCATCATTTGGACATGGGCCTATTACCAAACCAATAATGCGACCGGAACACCGGATGAGGATCAGACAGGAGTTTGCGTGTTGCGTCACAATGCGATTCCATTCGCAATGAAAAGCGAGTTGTGGGAAAAATACAAGTTCGGCGAATCATTTGATATCACAGATAATATTGCTCAGGCCCCGGCAACTCGAAATCCATACTACGAGCCAAAAGAAGGCGATTTCTTTCTTCCTCCTATTCAAGGCATAAAAGACCTGCAGGCTAGGGGTGCAATGTTCTGTGTATGTGAGCTCGCCATTTCCGTCTACAGCTCCTTTACCGCACAAGCCATGGAGCTGGATCCAGAAGAGGTCAAAGCAGAATGGGTTGCCGGTGTACTTCCTGGTATTCAGATCGTCCCATCAGGGGTTTGGGCACTTGGAAGAGCTCAGGAGCACGGAGCTGGCTATATCTATGCGGGAGGTTGATACCTTCTAACTGAAGATCTCCTATTTCAACCGGAGCGACTCTTAGCGCTTCACTGCTAGCGCAATGGAGTGAGTCCAGCTCTGCGGAATGAGTCCAGTCGAACCATTCGGACTTCGACTGGACTTTTGCCAAATAGAGAAATTCCCCTAAATCGATCTTGAGATCCATCTCCTTCCGACCGAGATTCATGAGTAAGATCATTAAATATTTGGGCTTCCTTCTAGCGGGAACTGTACTCGGGTTTTCGTCTTTTTGGATGCTACACAAAATCCAGTCCGATCTCTTCCACGATGAGTCCGTGGCAGAATTGCCCTGGCGACTTAAGAACTTGCAAACTGAATTACCGGAAGGTGAAAAGGGAGAACTTGTTCGCTTGGGTTATGAGATCATTACAAACACCTCTGGCCATATTGGTCCATTGGCGAAAAACCCGGAGCGTCGATTTGCTGGCAATAATCTTGACTGTAGCAATTGTCACCTGGATGCGGGCCGGAAAATTGGTTCGGGTTCTTTTATCGGCGTCTCCAATCGCTTTCCCCAATTTCGAGGTCGTGAGAATAAAATGGGTAGCCTCGAGGAGCGCATCGTCGGATGCATGGAACGAAGTATGAATGGGCGCCCTCTTCCGATAGACAGTAATGAAATGATCGCTATGATTGCCTATATGGATTGGCTCGGCGAGGACGTACCACCTGATATCGACAAGCTCTACAAGGGCTACATGAAAATTGAGATTCCGGACTACAAGGCCGATCCCGAGAAAGGAAAGCTACTTTACGATGTAAAATGTCAGCTTTGTCATGGAAGCGAGGGCGAGGGAATCGCAAATCCGGGCGAGACATTTTCGGGCTACCTTTATCCCCCTATCGCAGGAGAGGATTCTTATAACGATGGTGCTGGAATGAACAGAGTGATTACCGCGGCGAATTTTATCAAAGGGAATATGCCTTTTGGAGCCACCAACGATGCACCACTTGTTAGCGACGAGGAGGCGTATCACTTGGGTATCTACATCAACACACTGGGCCGACCGAGTAAAGCGAATAAAGAGGTAGATTTCCCCGACAAGCTTTTGAAACCAGCTTCAACTCCCTATGGCCCTTGGGAAGATGAGTTCAGTGCAGATCAACATAAGTTTGGGCCTTTTGGGCCTATCTTCGATTTCTACCGAGATGAGCACGGAATTGCGAAGAGCAAGTGATTTTCCGATAGTCCGATTGTATTGGACGCCTCTTTTGACCAATTTAATCGTGACTTTGCCATCTCCTAGGTCACGATAGTTAATTCAAATGTGAACAAATGAAACGGATATTATTATTAGCGTGCCTCTCGTTCACGACCCTTGTGAACGCTCAGACGCCATCAATCCAGAAGTCTCCCCTCCTCACAATCGATGCTCCAGAAAGTGTCGGTCTTTCTCCGTCAAGGCTAGCTAGAATTGATGCAATGGCAGAAAAAGCGATAGCCAACGGAGATATTCCTGGAGCCGTCGCTCTAGTAGCGCGACATGGAAAAATAGTGTACCACAAAGCCTTCGGCCTTGCTGACAATTCAGGCAATCGATCCCTTAAAAAGGATGACATCTTTAGAATCGCATCGCAGACCAAAGCCATTACCGCGACTGCCGTCATGATGTTGTGGGAGGAGGGTCATTTCAGACTTGATGACCCTATTTCAAAGTTTATCCCGGAGTTTAAAGAGCCCCGAGTACTGGCCAATTTCACCGAGTCAGATACTAGCTACACCACCATTCCAGCCAGTAGCGAAATCACGATTAGACAGCTATTGACTCATTCCTCTGGTATCGGT
The DNA here is from genome assembly GCA_965250215.1 of Rhodothermales bacterium. Taxonomy (GTDB): domain Bacteria; phylum Bacteroidota; class Rhodothermia; order Rhodothermales; family DATKEJ01; genus CBDFNN01. The sequence goes on from CBDFNN010000004.1 coordinate 4,241,506, forward strand.
TATGGTATGATCGATGAAGAGAAAATGAGGCTCATTTACAAAAAAGCGAAGATCACTGATGCGTGGACTACTGAGTCTAAAACATTAGGCGACAATATTAAGAAACTCGCCAAACTGCCTTTACACTTTCATCCTGGAGAACGATATAAATATTCTGAGGGATTGGATGTGCTTGGCTACATGATCGAGATCATTTCCGGATTGTCCTTCGATGATTTTCTACTCACTAGACTTTTCGGACCCATGGGAATGGATGATACCTACTTCTATCTCCCCGATTCGAAGGCCGGCCGGCTCGTTACTGTTCAAAGGCCAGAGGGTGGTTCTTGGGTCAAGTATACTGGGAGAGAAGGCTACTACGATGCGGATTTCCCAATAAAAGGTGCCAAAAGCTACTTTGGTGGAGGCGGTGGACTATCGAGTACAGCCAAGGACTACGCGACTTTCCTTCAAATGTATATCAATGGAGGTGAATTGAATGGAATTCGATTCTTAAGCCGAAAGACCATCGAGGCAATTATGGGCTTTCAAGTCGAGATGAATGATGCTTCGCACTACGGCCTCGCTTTCGGTGTCCAAAATGAAAAGGCTGTTGCCATGGGTGGACAAGGCAGCGAGGGCACATTCGTTTGGGGCGGTTATTTCAACTCACAGTATTTCGCCGACCCCGAGGAGGGATTGATCGGGGTGTTGCTAAAGCAAACTCAGGGAAGTGGAGCAGACAAGACTGGTTGGCAGTTTCCTCAGTTGGTTTTCGCGGCCATTGATGATTAAGTGTTTTAGAAAGTCTCACAAGTCTTGAAACGAGAAGATTACCAGTCGAAAGAGCCACGCCTTTCGACATCTTGCTGGTCGGAGCAAGGCTTGTCTATTCTATGTTTACGATCGATAATTTACTAGCTTTAGGTCACCCTTGATCGTCAACCTTAGATCACCAGAAACATGATCCCCAGCTACCCTCCTCCTGGACGAGGCGCGACCCGCTATTCACTAGCGGACTTGAGCACTGCGAAGCATCTGATTTTGGTGAGAAGATTCGCCTTTTCATTCCTTGCCATTCTGTCGTGCATGCTTATGGTCGTGGAAATCGGATCTGCGCAGAATCTGTCCTTTAGGCAAGTCATTGATGCGGACTTGGCGATGCGCTCCCAAGGTGACCTTATAGCACTACCTCCCTTCGCACCAGATTTAAACAGATGGTCTGACTTGGCGTATTTGAATGACATACGTACGCATCACGCGGAACTGACTAGATCACTCAATCCGGAGACCTCTGAAGATCATTTTGCCTTGGCCCGTCCCAACACCGACTTTCTAAGATCCAGCAGTCAATCGACGCAGAAAAGCGGAGCCAGCTCTCCTTCTAGTTTCATTTGGAGTCTGGCCGATATCTCTTTTTCGAGAGCTCAAGACCAGCTCAAGCAAATTGCGGTGCAGGGTTTTATTGGCGACAATTGCAATTTCGATCCAAGCCAAAGTGTGCCAGGAAATATTTATCTGGCAAGGGTCATTCCGGAGACCTGCGCAATCTTACTTAGTGATGACTTCGATATTTCCCGCCTTGGTTTTTCATCTGCGCGCATCGCTTTGCAGGCCGATCTACGCAGGCTGCCTTATTCACTCCCGAATTCTATCCTATCTCATTCTGATCTGAGCCAATCCAAACGGGAGCTACTCTGGGCCTTGACTTTCTTGAACAGAACCGTGATCCGACTATCCGAAGGTGCCGAGTATTATGACACCATGGGCGAGCTCATCAGCGGGAGGCACAGTTTCGACGACCTATTTTTGGCGCAAGAGGAAGATCTTGAATTGCGTCAAGGACTCATGCTTTTTGCGGCCTTTATTTCAAGCTTCACTGAGGCCCGAGAAGGATTTTTTGCGCCAAGCACTGCTGAAGAACTGGAGGCTAGCGTCTGGGCCATGAAAATCAACTTGTGCACGAATGGTCACGAGAAATTGTGCAATCAACTCGATTTCGTCAAGACCAAACAACTCCTCGCAAATTCGAGAACGCATATGCGGCGATTTCTCGATAGATATACGGCTTCGCTCCAAGAGCTCACCACCGTTCCCAATGATCAGGCCAGACTCCGAGTTTACGGCGACCTCGTTGCACAAGGAACCAAGCTTCTTGGCAATTGGATTTCGGAGGTCGATAATTTGAGTCAGATGGAGACGGACCTCTCGGCATTTGAAGAGTCCTTGGGTCTCAGCGTTTCCATATATCGAAATATTTTGGAGGGCTCCCACTCTAAAACATACTTCGAGCTATCAAGCTTTATATCGAAAAGGGTATTTACGGATCTACCCATGTCGACGACCTCCTCAAAATTGCTCTTTATGGTACTCGATATTGCCAGCGCAAAAGAGGCCACCGAACTGTCGGCTGTATTGGATACTTATCTTGCACCGAAGCGGGGCTTTACGAGAAAACGAAAACCGGGCAGTCTCTATTTCGGGATAAACAGTTATGTAGGAGCCAATTATTTCTTTGAAGAGCGCGTCACTATCGGCGATGAGTTGATGTCATCCAAAGCTGCAGGTCCGGCACTTCCGATTGGACTGGAATTTGGTTTTGCTCCGTATGGCTTGAAGGGTTGGTCGGCCGGATTGCTGGTTCAATTCCTCGATTTGGGCGCCGTGCTTTCCTGGCAGCTGTCAAAAAATGATAGCATCAATGACCGGCCCGTTATTGGAATCAATCAGGTGTTTAGTCCAGGCGCCTTTGCGGTTGTTCACGTTCCGAATAAGCCTTTATCTGTGGGCTTCGGTTTGCAGCTAGCTCCGAAGTTGCGGAGATTGGACGGCGATGATGGTCAGAGTTATGATGCCCTTCGCTACGGGCTCTTCGCCGCCTTCGACATTCCTCTTTTTCCATAGTCGAGACAGGCTGATCCTAGTTGATTTAGCCTCCGTCCATGACCTATACTCAAAGGACGCATTTCGAAATGGATCATCTCGCAGACTCACTTAGGTCTGCGGAAAGTGAGAGCCCAAAAGCCACGCTATGACGGAACCCCTATTACAAAAAAAGCCCCGACTTTCCTTCTGGGAAATATGGAACATGAGCTTTGGTTTTCTCGGCATTCAATTTGGTTTCGCACTCCAAAATGCCAATGTCAGTCGGATTTTTGAAACGATTGGCGCAGACGTGGAAAGCATTCCGATCTTATGGATCGCAGCCCCATTGACAGGTCTAATTGTCCAGCCCATCGTCGGATACTTTAGTGACCGGACTTGGACTACACTGGGTAGACGTAGACCCTATTTCTTGTTCGGTGCCATTTTCGCATCCGTCGCTTTGCTGTTTATGCCGAACGCCTCCGTCCTTTGGATGGCAGCGGGCACACTCTGGATCATGGATGCGGCCATCAATATTTCGATGGAGCCGTTTAGAGCCTTCGTTGGGGACAACTTGCCAGCATCACAGCGGACCAAGGGCTTTGCGATGCAAAGCTTCTTTATCGGAACGGGCGCCGTCGTCGCTTCATTGCTCCCATGGATGATGACCAACTGGTTCAACATCTCCAACACGGCTCCAGAGGGTGTCATTCCAGATTCCGTCAAGTTTTCCTTTTACGTCGGTGCTGTTGTCTTTTTACTTGCCGTGATATGGACGGTCTTTCGATCGAAGGAATACTCACCGGAACAGTTGGCCGCATTTGGGGCGAGCGAGAAAGAGGGAGAGTTTCAGAAGGCGGCGAAATCCAGCGATGACATTCTTGCAAACGGAAAGAAGCAGTTAAGGACTGGAGTCATTGTTCTCCTTATCGGCCTAGCCTTCTCCTTCTGGTTAAGTACGGCAGGTTTGGCCAAAGAGCTTTATGTGCTTTCCGTTGGTATTGCCTTCTCAGGTCTCTTAGTGATGATCTCTGGATGGTTGCAAGGATCGGGAAAAGCAGATCATGGATTCGTATCTGTCATCAATGATTTTCAGGAAATGCCATCGACCATGAAACAGCTGGCAGTCGTCCAGTTCTTCTCCTGGTTTCCCTTATTCGCGATGTGGATTTATGCCACCGCCGGAGTGACAAAACACATCTACGGCACAGACGACCCCACCTCTCAACTATACAATGACGGTGCTGACTGGGTCAGCGTTTGCTTTGGATTCTATAATCTGGTTGCGGCGCTCATCGCCTTTGGCTTACCAGTACTCGCCAAGATGACGAGCCGACGAATCACGCACATGATCTGTTTGATCCTAGGTGGACTGGGATTGATCTCGATCTATTTCATTGGCGATCCAAACATGCTCCTACTTTCGATGGTCGGAATTGGTGTCGCATGGGCGAGTATCCTATCCATGCCCTATGCCATGTTAGCCGGCTCCATTCCCTCGGACAAAATGGGATACTACATGGGAGTGTTCAACTATTTCATCGTCATCCCCCAATTGATCGCGGCTACCATTTTAGGTTTTTTAGTCAGTCGATTTTTCGATGGAGATGCCATCTACGCTTTATTGATTGGAGGCGCCTCGATGATCCTTGCGGGCTTGCTGTGTCTAAGAGTAGATGACCGTAATTGACTTGCTTTGAGGAAATCAAAATGAGAAAATCAGTGGGCTACATCCTTACAGTCTTGCTTATGTCGGGATGTGGGCAGAAGATTAGCAAGGTGAAAACTAGCGATTCGAGTGGACATGCCGATTCGATGGAGGTGTCCGACTTTTGGAAAAGCGCAAACGTCTACTTTCTTCTGACGGATCGATTTTACAACGGCGACGTGTCTAACGACTTGCCCTTCGCCCGAAAAAAGGATGGAGCTGTCCTTCGTAGTTTCGAGGGCGGAGACTTAAAGGGCATCACGATGAAAATCGAGGAAGGCTATTTTACCGATCTCGGAATCGATGCCATATGGATGACACCCGTCGTTGAACAGATCCATGGCTCAACCGATGAAGGGACCGGAAAGACCTGGGCCTATCACGGCTACTGGGCAAAAGATTGGACGGCGCTCGATCCAAATTTTGGGAGCAAGGAGGATTATGCAGAAATGCTTGCTGCGGCCCACGAGCGGGGCATTCGAATTTTGATGGACGTGGTCATCAATCATACTGGTCCGGTTACAGATATCGATGAACAATGGCCGGATAGCTGGGTCAGGACAGGCCCACGTTGCACCTACTCTGGTATGGAGACTACAGTCGCCTGTACCCTGGTAGATAATCTTCCGGATATCCGAACAGAGAGTAACGAACCCGTAGCCCTACCGGAATTCCTGCGTAAGAAGTGGCAAGAGGAGGGTCGACTTGATGCGGAGCTAGCCTCTCTCGATGCATTCTTCGAGAAAACGGGATATCCTAGGGCACCACGTTTCTACTTGATCAAATGGGTGACGGACTGGGTGAGAGAGTTTGGCATCGACGGTTTTCGAATCGATACAGCGAAGCACACAGAAGCCGAAATCTGGGGCGAGCTCAAGACAGAGAGCGAAATCGCTTTGGAAGATTGGAGAAAACGGAATCCGTCGAAGAAGATGGATAACGAAGCATTTTATATGGTTGGAGAGGTCTACAACTATTTCATCGAAGGCGGCCGCGTCTTTGACTACGGCGACCGTAAAGTCGACTTTTTCAACAACGGATTTGAGAGTCTGATCAACTTCTCATTTAAGCAAGATGCAGCCTCTTCCTACGAAGAGATATTTAGCAAATACAGCACGATCCTGAACGGAGGCTCTATGGATGGCCTTTCGATTTTGAATTACATATCGTCCCACGACGATGGCAGTCCTTTCGATAAGGACAGGACCATGGCCAGGGAGGCGGCTACGAAATTATTGTTGTGTCCAGGCGGAGTCCAGACCTACTATGGAGACGAATCGGCACGTGATCTTGTCATTGCGGGTACTCAAGGCGATGCTACTCTCCGGTCTTTCATGAACTGGGACGCGATCGAGTCGGATAAAGATGTTCAGGAATTAATGACGCACTGGCAAAAGTTGGGACAGTTTAGGCGAGCCCATCGTGCTGTTGGAGCCGGTGTGCACGAGCAAATTCAGGGATCGCCTTATGTATTCAGGAGAACCCTGGCCTCAGCTGGACGTGGTGACAGGGTCGCGATTGGACTGGACCTTCCCATTGGGCCGAAGACCATTCCGATTGGTGACACCTTTGCTGACGGTAGTGAACTAATGGATCACTACTCGGGGCAGACGGCCAAAGTTAGAGACGGGCAACTAATCATCGATACACCACATGACATTCTGCTTTTAGATATGATAGAGCATGAGTAAGACCGCAGACGATACCCTCATTTTCATTCCTGACATCAGTGGATTTACCTCTTTCGTGAACACGACAGAGATTCAGCATGCCCGGCATATTATCGAGGAGTTGTTGGAAATCTTGATTGATGCCAATGAGATTGAGTTAGTCCTCTCGGAAATTGAAGGAGACGCCTTATTGTTTTATCGAAAAGGTGAGGCTCCAACAGCCGATGAGATCTTGGAGCAAATAAAGAAGATGCATGCTGATTTTCATGCCCACCTCAAAAAATATGATTCCTTTCGGATCTGTAACTGCGGGGCCTGCTGCTCAGCTACCAAGCTGAAACTAAAGTTTGTGGCGCATTACGGCGAGACCGCTGACAAACGAGTTAAAGAGCATTCGAAGCTCTTTGGAAGGGACGTAATTGTTGCACATCGGTTACTCAAGAATGAAGTGCCGGGAGATGAATACGGCTTGTTCTCTGAGGGTCTTCAAGAATCTGGACCTTCTTGGGCGAAGCTCCACGAAAAAGCTTGGTCCGAAATAAATCATTCAGAAGAGAAATATGATTTTGGCAAAGTGAAATACTGCTATTTAGATCTCGAGGAGCTGATGGATTTGGTGCCAGATCCCAAGGTGGAAGACTACAGCGTAGCCGGAGCGACCAAAAATATCTTCGAGAGTGAAGCCTTAATCAAGGCTCCAATAGACATCGTCTTCGATATGATTTCCGACTTTAAGGCTCGTGCCGAGTTTGTGGAAGGACAAGTGGATGCCGATCAAATGAACCACGAGATTTTTCAGAATGGTTCAGTACATAGATGCGTTTTCGAATCGGGTGATCCACATACCTTCGTCTCTCACGATTATCAAATCGACTCCAAGAAAATCACTTTCGTAGAAAGCAATCATAAGCTTAAGATGGTCGCCGTTTGGACCTTGGAGGCGGTGGCAGATAACGAGACGCGAATCAGCGTCCATAACTTCATGCCGCCGAATATCTTCAAGGTCTTCTTGTTCAATCTCTTGATGAGAAAGAAAATGACGGAAGGGATGAAAAAAAGCTGGGAAAATTTGCAGGCTTATTGTGACAAATTACAGGCGGAAGATCATCAACACACCAACCGAATAGTGCTTCCTGGTCAGTTCAAGGCATAAGGTCATCGGATTGGACTATCACGGTTTTCTCAAATAACTTTAGTCAATCCATCCGCCTTCAATCTCCTCCTGACCATCGCCTCAACCGAAAGGGATCGACCTTCTTCCAATACACGACCTTGCTCTATGAAACACATTCAAGCCTTTGGACTCCTTCTGTGCCTTGCCTTTTTCACCTCTTGCGAAAGCTCCGAGCCCGCGCCTGCTCCGAATGTCCTGTTCATCGCCATTGACGATTTGAACGATTGGGTAGGTCCGCTCAAAGGTCACCCGCAGGTCAAGACACCCAACATGGACCGGCTCGCAGCACGCGGGACCGTATTCAGAAATGCGCATGCGCAGTCGCCGCTATGTAATCCATCCCGAACGAGTCTCTTGACGGGCCGGAGACCATCGTCGACAGGCGTTTATGGTCTAGCTCCGTGGTTTCGAAAGGTCGAATCTCTCAAAGATATTGTCAGCCTACCTCAGCACTTTTCCCAGAATGGATACACGACCTACTCCGGTGGGAAAATCTATCACGGCGGCTATGGACGACAAGAAGGCGACGTTGAATTCGATGTACTCGGGCCGCCTAGTTCGATCGGTCCAAGACCGGATGAAAAGATTATCGGATGGACTCCAGGAGGGAATCACCAACTCATGGATTGGGGGACCTTCCCACACAAAGATGAGGATAAGGGGGATTGGAAGGTTGCTAGTTGGGCTGCAGAAACTCTCAAGCAAAAACCACTGGAGCCTTTTTTCCTAGCGGCCGGATTCTTCCTACCACATGTTCCTCTCTATGCGACGCAGGAATGGTTCGATCTATATCCAGAAGAAGAACTTCTACTTCAGCCGATCCTCGAAAACGACCGAGACGATACTCCTCGTTTTTCTTGGTATGATCACTGGGATCTACCCGAGCCTCGATTGAAGTGGCTTGAGGAGAACGATCAACTGAGACCAATGGTCAGAGCCTATCTGGCGTCAATCAGTTTTGTTGATAGTCAGGTCGGTCGATTGCTCGATGCATTGGACAAGAGCGGAATGGCGGAGAATACGATCATCGTTCTATGGTCGGATCATGGATATCATTTGGGCGAAAAAGCCATCAGCGGGAAGAACAGCTTATGGGATCGATCTACACGAGTACCACTTATTTTCGCGGGACCTGGCATTTCAGAAAATGCATATGTCGATTCACCGGCGGAATTGCTGGACATCTATCCAACGCTAATCGAGCTTGGTAATTTTGAAGTACGAGATGGCTTGGAAGGAATTAGCCTGCTTCCTCAGTTAAAGAACGCGGAGGCCCTGCGCGAACGACCGGCTATTACGACCCACAATCATGACAACCACGGCGTTCGTTCGAAGGACTGGCGATATATCCAATATGCAGACGGAAGTCAGGAGCTCTACAACATGCAGGAAGACCCAAACGAGTGGACCAATTTGGCCGGAGATCCTGCTTACGCCGATGTGATTTCTGAGCATGCAAAGTGGATTCCAGAAATAAATCAAAAGCCGGCACCGGGAAGTCGGCATCGTATTCTGACTTACGAAAAGGGAGAAATAATCTGGCAGGGTAAAACGATTTTGGCAAGTGACTCCATTCCCGGTGTTGAAGACTAGCCCTAATCCTCGATACACCTACGAGCTAAGTTTCCACGTAATTAGGATATAGGCACGGGAGTGCGTGAACAGATAAAGGAGTCGCCCTATGTGTTCAGGAGGACGCAGAAGTCTGATAGTAATTCTGAAAGAGTGTCGTAGGTCTCGATCTTCCAATGGGAAGGAAAAGCATTCCCATTGCCGCTAGTTTCTCGGATGGGACAGAAGTGATGGACTATTACTCAGGGAAAATCGGCAAGGTTAGTGACGGACAGTTGAGCTTGGACACTCCTTTCGACATCTTTCTTGTAGGAGTTTCTCCCGGCCAATAGATCGACAGACTTAGCCTTGTCCTCAATGGTTCAATTTGGAATCTCCTAGACCTTCAGGCGAAAAGGGAAGATGCCGTAGTCTCATTCCAATTCGTGCAGCAATGGTCAACACCTAGATAGAGAATTTTCACTTGTCGACACCTTAAATCGTCGACAGGGTTAAAAACATGACTATTGCAAGTAGGCCGGTAAATAATCCTAGGGTGAAATTATCACGATCCACCTTGAATTTGTACCTCGTGGACTCTGTAGGATTCATGGACTGAACGGGACCAAAACGTGAATTGTAGAATGTGAGGATATATTCACAGCCTAGTGCTACAATTTGCTTATCCAACAAAAGACTGAACTCAAAACTGGAAAGACCTTCTGAATAATCAGAAACATCTTGATTCCATTCCACGGAAAAGACGGTCGTGTCAAAAGACGACTCATGAAAAAGTCTTTTATAGGATGTAAAGTCAGACAGTTGATTACAATTACTCCTCTGTGATTTCACGGGCATCAATCCCACAGCCAAATTTCTTTCTAGATTTAAAGTTTGGGCTAGAAATTGGGTCGAGCCATAAACGACAATATCCATGCTCCGATGAGTGCCCAGATCTACTATTTTGGTGAAGTCCTGATTTAGGAATATCAATTCGTCATCGTATTCCAGTCTGTCTTTCTCAAAATTTGCTCTCCAAGTAATTCCAACGGTATTCCCTACTGTTTTCTTGGTATTAATAGCGATATTTTTTGTCTCACTACATGATCCAAGTATACTGGTAAGGACCAATATTACGAATATCTGGCTACACTTCATTGTTATAGAAATTTGAATATGTAGTTCAGATCAGAAGCGGAAACTATTAGCGAAACATTAGCTCCGAAAGAGGGCCCGGTGTCTTTACCTCCAAAGGTGTCGTTGAAAGATTCGAAAACAAATTTCCCAAATTCTAGCTTAACAGAAATATACCTTTCTCTCTTGGCTAATTTCGATTTGTAGACGTCGGCCGGAGTTTGGCCGCGTTCTTCGATCTCGTCCAATATCTCTTGACTTCTTTTTTCAACAAAAAAACCTGTATGGCTCGATACTAAAAATTCCGTTGTGATAGGAAATTCAAAAATCCTCCAGTGAATTTTAATACTTCCTTGAAATTGGGCGTAACTTGCGGTTAGGTCTTTGAAAATAACTCCTGGAAGAAGAAGCCCCGACCGCAGCATCGCGCCGCCACTAAGACCGGTTACCCCTACATAGTTAAAGGGCCGTCGCAAAGGAGAGGGTAGCTCTATATCTTGCGAAAGGGCTCCGATCTGAAAAAATGCCTCCTGATTCACAGAGCCGATGGACCAACCCGATCCTATGAAAAATGGTAATGGACGGTAGGCTATTCCTGACTGACCCTTTTCTCTGGACCGGGATCTAAATCTGAGATTAAATTCTTGCGAGAATCCAATCACCGGCCATGATTTAGTATCTGCCGGCCTTACGTCGTCGTTTGCTTCTCCTATCCTTCTAGGGACTCTAAGTAGTTTACTAGAGCCCTTTATATTGCTTCTGTGTATTACCTCATTTTGAAGCCACTCTGTAGCTGTGTCATCAATTAGGCCAAGAATCAGAATATTCCTTTTTAAAAAATTCGACTTGACCACATCTCTGTCATATGTCCGAGTATTTGAGAATGAGACTACATTGAACCCCAGAGTATTACTAATATCATTGTAAGGTTCGAAGATATAATTCCCTTCAGCATCGATCTCCTTACCAAATTCGGTAAAACCGAAAAAGTGCAGAGATATTTCCTTTCGAGGTTCAAAAGTTGGGAACATCGATGCCCCCCAGTGAGAAGCGATTGCCGTACTCTGGCCAAATAATCTTGATGAACTTGAGAAGATTAAAATGCTCATAAGCATCATGATCTTGACGTTCATTTTTCCGAAAATAAATGACTTGTAGTTAGGACTCATCTGGAATACCAATCTGCTAAAATTAGATTGTCAGGTTTCGCATACCACGATCGAATCGACTCTATTATCGTTTAGATATTAACGATATAGTTCAAATTTGTCAAAATATTAGAGTTAAGACTAAATCCATGTTCAGCTGGACCATCGGTAATAATGATCGAGAGTGCTAGCTGACTAGAGGACCAGTCCAAAAAGCTCCAATTCTCGATTCTGGCATATCGGACATGCACATGTCGGGTAGACGCAATACGGCCTATTCAACCCACAATCTTTAATCAAATCTTTCTGGATCCAAAGTCACATACTTTACTGTTTTCCGATTCCAGGTATAGACCAAATGCACAGTGCCATCCTCTGCCTGAATGACCGTGGGATATGAATATTCTTCACCTTCTCTATCCGTTGCCTCGCGAATCGGTTCAAGGTCTAGAATATGTTTCCAGTTCTTTCCATCCTCTGAAATGGCAAGACTCAATGGAACTCTATCGCCCCAGTTCTTATCCGTCGGATTGTAGACCAGTAGGTGGCGCCCATCATTCAGCGTAAGGGCGTCGATGCCCGAATTCGGATTTGGTAAGGATGTAGCTATCATTTCGCTCCATGTATCCCCGTTGTCCTCGGACCAATTTTGGCCGATCACTTCATTTTCCGTTCTGCTCAATAGCTGAAGTTTGCCGCTGCCATGGTTCAAAATGGCAGGTTGAATAGCGCCGAATTTCTCTGGGTCGTTCAGCGGCTCTGTTTTTATCCAAGTCGCCCCGTCGTCCATACTTTTCTCCAAATGGATCGTCCAAACCCCGTCTAGGGTTTCGTTGCTGGAAGGGGAAAGAATCGTACCGTCTTCCAATTGAATGGGCTGATTTTTTATGGGGCCTAGAATCCCATCTGGAAGCTTGACGGGCTCTGACCATGTTTTGCCGTCATCCTCGGAGGTTATGTACAGTCCCCACCACTCCTGCGGACTTGGCCCTACTTTATAGAATAGATACAAAGGCTGATCCTTTGGTTTGTACAACACCGGATTCCAAGTCGCATATCTAACATCGTCATCTTGGACACCGTTTGCGACTTCGATGGGATGAGACCATGCCCCGTCGACTCTTCGAGAGACCCAGATTCCGACATCCTTGTTTTTTTCCTTAGTGCCGCCGAACCAAGAGGAAATGACGGTAGCGTTGCTCACTGCGATTGTCGAGGCATGGCACTCGGGCGTGGGGATGTCCTCCAGGCTCGAAACAAATTCTTGTTCGATGATCGAGGGATGGTCGATGGCTTGCACATCGGGCAATATTCTTTCCTGTTCTGAGCATGAAATAGAGAAGGTCAAAACAGCTAGGGCTACTATTTTTTTCACAATTGTGATTATGTAATTGTTGATTGTGGTCAGGTGACAAGCAAAACTTTTCGATACTCCGATGGGGTCTTTCCCATAACATCCTTAAAATAGGGATTGAAAATGGCCAAATGATTATAAGAACTCGCAAAACAGATCTGCCCGATGAACTATGAGATAGGCGCGATAGACCTCGCCATCATTATGGTCTATGGTGCAATTCTAATCGGAATGGGCCTTTACTTTTTCAAAAGAAGTAAATCTTCCGAGCAGTTCATGATAGCGGGAAAGAGCATTCCCGCCTGGGCCGCAGGCATCGCGGTCATGAGCACCTACACGAGCAGCATTTCATATATCGCCGTCCCCGGCAAAGCATTCGACGACAACTGGCATCCTCTGATATTTGCTTTGACGGCCATTCCGGTGACCTGGTTTGTCACGAAGTATGTGATTCCGCATTACAGGAAAAACAAAATCATCTCGGTCTATAGCTATCTCGAGGAAAGAATCGGCGGATGGGGCCGCTTGTACGCCGCATCATCCTTCTTGCTTTTCATGGTCGGAAGGGTTGCCGTTATCCTCTATTTGTCCTCGCTTCTATTGACTTCCTTCGTTAACACCGACATCGGAACGGTCATCGTTCTCATTGGAATCGTTACGATTATTTACACTCTGATGGGCGGCATGGAAGCCGTCATTTGGACGGATGTTATGCAGTCGGTAATCATGATCGGCGGCATTCTCTTTGTAGCCTATGTCTTGACCACTGAAATTTTCGCCCGACCCGATTACCTGATTCAGAAAGCGATCGACAATCAGAAATTCAGTTTGGGGAGTTCGGAGCTCTCCTTGGGAAGCCGTACAATCTGGGTTATGATCATTTACGGCATTTCGGAAAACGTGCGTAACCTGATCGCCGACCAGAACTATACCCAAAAATACAGCACCGTAGCCACCGAAAAAGAGGCTAAAAAATCGGTATGGATCGCCATGCTGATCTACTTGCCCTTGACCGCCATTTTCTTATACATCGGTACGGCGCTGTTTTCCTTCTATGGAGGAGAAGCTCACGTTCTCAACGGCGCCATTGTCAAAGGCGACGAGGTCTTTCCCTTCTTTATCGCCACCGAACTGCCGGCGGGAATCAAAGGCCTGATGATCGCCGCCATCATGGCCGCCTCAATGAGCACTGTCGATTCTGCCTTGAACAGTTCCTCTACGGTTCTATTTATCGACTTCTATAAAAAGCATTTTAGACCAAAAGCCTCGGAAGAAAGCAGCTTGAGATTCTTAAGGATCTCGACTGTAATCTGGGGCATATTGGGTATCGGGTTTGCCCTTCTGATGATTAGCGCCAAAAGTGCCTTGGATGTGTGGTGGCAAATCTCGGGGATTTTCGGTGGCGGAATTCTTGGCCTTTTTCTCTTGGCCATCTATAAGGTGAAAATATCCAAGGTGCAGGGTGTTCTTTCAGTAGCCTTTAGCATCCTAGTCATTATTTGGGGCACCTTCTTAAGAGACCTTCCCGAAAATTTTGCCTTGCTCGAGTGCAGGATTGATCCCATTATCATTGGGGCGGTCTCGACTGTGGCCCTGATTGGCTTGGCCTTGGTGTTTGACATGTGGAATAAAAGAGCTAACCAAACTCGAGATTGATGTTGAATGCATGGATTGGCCAAGGGAGTAGAATTTTGTCTTTGACTTTCTTGACTATCTAAGACATTTCAAATACTATGTCTATACGCCGATCCTTCATGGTAACTTCACCAAGAAGCACTCCTATGAAAAGTCAATCCAATTTGACCGAAGTTCTACTTGCCTATGGTCAGGGCGATAAAGCATCCCTAGATGAAGCGATGGCCTGGATCCATCGATTAAGCAGATCCATTCTGGACAAGAAGTCGCCCTCAGATCGAAACCGATACAGAATCACTTTTATACGCGATTTCCTCTTTCCTTAACGCGGAGTAAGCCATCTCAGATTCACTTCAATCCCAATTATCATCTTAGTTCAAGAATCATGGAAAAGAAATTTATTCAAAACCATATCAGCAATACTTACTTCAATCTGCGAGTAACTATTGCAATCCTAGCTTTCCTCCTTCCAGTGATTCTAATCCTAGCCTCATTGATCTCAAGTTTGTTTGACTTGCAAAGCTCAATCAGCGCGTTTTATCATACTCCAATGAGAAACGTCTTTGTTGGCATTCTCATCTCTGCTGGCATCTCTCTTTATCTCTACAAGGGATATAGTCAGCGAGAAAACATCAGCTTGAATCTGGCTGGTATTCTTGCTATTGGTGTTGCAATCTTTCCTACAAGAATCCCCGAAAAGATCCAAGAATTAGCACCTCCGTGGCTCCCGGCAGAGCCATTTATCGCTCCGATGATACACGGCTTTTGTGCCATCGCTTTCTTCATAGCCATCGCATTCGTATGCATTAGATGTGGCGAGGAAACCCTAGACTTGATACAAGACCCTGTGGTCAAAAAGAATTACGTATGGACATACAGAACCCTAGGCCTTCTGATGATCCTCCTACCCATTACAGCGGCTGTCATTTTATTCATTTCCCCTGCAAAGACATATCTCGTCTTCACCGTTGAAACAATTACTGTCTGGGTCTTTGCTGCATATTGGATGACCAAGAGTTACGAACTTAAAAAACACACCAGTCAGACAGATGCTGAGATCTTGTTGTCTTGATCTTGGAGATCTATCGTTCGCGACAAAGTAATGATGCACCAGGAATAGAATTGTCCATTCGACATCTATCGCAGAAACATCCCGAAGCTACTCCTTGACGTCCTCCCCCATCTGCATGAGGTCCATCTCGCATCGATTCACACGTGCCTGATTAATCGCACACGCCTGCCACAGTGTCTTGTCGACCAGGGTCAGGCCCGTTTTATCTAGGGTCAAAAATTGGCGTAACTAATTGCCAAAGCATTGAACCACTCGGAATTTGCGATTATGTCAGTAGTGAGTAGGGTAATCACGTAGTAGGCCAACAGTGCTGGAAAAGGCCAACGTATCTTTTTATACCACCATTCAGCCGCTACAAGCACAACACAGAGCACAATGAGTGTGATGACAGATGCGTAGAGAGCGACATCGAAATCGGGTACAAGGCTGGGTGTCGCTATTTGATAGGTCCGCTCCAAGGCTGCTTCGAGAGGGAAAATTGCGGTGCAGGCCATCAAGCGCAAATGAAGCGCAAAATCGCGCCGCCGTGCGGCCTTGATCGCCAGCCAAAGGAAAACGCAAAACAGCACCAGTGCAGTAAAGTCGATGTAAAAGAACTTGACCGATAGAAGAGAAATCCCGTCCGCTGTGCCGCCTTCGCCATATAGCATCGTCTGGATCACATAAAGGCCACTCAGCACCAATATCACCGCAAGTGAGATCGAGAAGTAGCCCACTCTGCGATGATGCTTGCGCCTCCGACTCTTGATCAATAGGGCTTGGATGACTGTCAGTAGCATCCAAGCGATCGCGCTGATCCCATGTATTATGATGTGGGTTTCGATATTGACTATTGCTGAGAAAAAACTGGGCCAGAACGAAACGAATGTGATCGCGAAGATTGCGGCAAACCATATCCACCATTGCTGTGACCAGCGAGGTAAGGATTTACTTGCTTGGGTCATAAATTTCTGATATTGAGTCAACTATGGGCCTATTTGCAAACATCTCTTTTGTCTGACACACCTTTAATAAAGACGTAATTATGGTTGTTATAGTATCGAGTTTGAACGTCACATGACAGTAAAATTCGTCGGGGCAAATTTTCGGTTCAAGCAAGAATCTCCAAGACCCTATCTGGCGAGAAGGGGAGATGCCGAAGTCTCTTTCCAGTTAGGCTTGCAAAAGCATTCGCGATGGCTCCGCCGGTTATCGGGACACCCGATTCGCCTAGCCCTGTCGGTGCTCCTTCCGTATCGATAAAGACATTCTCGATTTCCGGCATATCCGACATGCGCATTCAGAACATGGAGCCAAGATTCACGGTATTAACGTTCATTATAAACTAGCCTATATTTTTCACCTTCAATACGAGGAGGTCACGTCATCGTCTTGTGGCCTGCCGTTTATCCAGTCAACGCCAACCTGTTTGAAATGTGCGATGATCTCTGTCAGGGACCTCTTCAAAGATCGCGATTGCCTTCCCATAACCCAGCATCTCTTTCATCTCACTGAACAACTCCGGAACCCGTCGCTCATGAACATCACCATATCGCCCGGGCAGAGCAGAACCTTCGTCTTGATGTACGGAATCGCCCCCGGGGCCACCTAGCGGAATGCCCTTGAGCGCAACCGTTTCCACTTGATGTGTCGTAGCTCGATAGATGAGCGCAGGCCGCATTCCGACACCTGCTAATCAAAACAAGACACACAGAAATGAGCAAGAGATTAAGGTAAGAACTGACCTACGTAGAGGGATTTGAACCCTCGGTGCCCGTGAAGACACCACAGAATCTAAATCCATTACATTAAAACAATCTTCCACTATTAGGAAGCCGACAGACATCGGGAAAATGAGTTTGATGCGTCACTTCGATATTGGAAATGGAAGCAGAATATTTCCAATGAAGTCCTATATATTAATAGCTCGATATACTGAGCAGCACTAAGAATCTTACTTTTTGTGTGATAAACTTAAACATATTTGGTCCAGTGTTTTGAGAATTAGACCTGAAGGACGAAATAGCTCCTATGGAAAATATGGCATCCCCACGGACTATTCCTTTGTCGACATTCCAAATGCACTTGTGTAAATATGGGCCAGTGGATTCCGAAATCCTCATCGGATTCCACCTCCCAATTGAGATATTGGGTCCCATCCTCGGTATGGATTTGGAGATCTAGCTACCGTTTAATTCTGCCACTGTTATTGCGATAGATTAGCATCCATCTTGGCTTCCATAAGGTTTGCGTTATCGAGCTGCGCACCTTCCAAGAATGCACCTCGAAGGTCTGCGTTGAATAGATTGGCATCCTGAAAAACAGCTCCTCTTAGATCGCAATAAGATAAGTTTGAGTTTTCCAGATTGGCTCTCACAAACGAGCATTCTCGGAATACCAGTCCTGACAGATTAAGTCCTGACAGTTTGAGTCCATCGAATCTTAGACCTGAGAGTACAATCGTTTTAACCTCATGGACGCCTTGATGGACGCCTTGATGAACGCCTTCACCTTGGCATTCATATTTCCCAAAGAATTCCGCAAATTCTTCCGACAACCCGCAATTCATACAGATCTGTCTTGCATCGAACGCATGAACAGGGCTTTTTCGTTCCACTGTAACCCCCTTCGTCCTGTTTAGTCCTACCCGAATGAATTGAAACATCTGGTCAGTGACATGGAAATTGAATACGGCCTCTATAGATCGATTTGCGAGAACATGACGAACCAGGAGAAACTCCTGAATTGAATAATGCGAGAATCTGTAGGCACCTGCAGAGTTTCTGTTCAAGAGAGACCTCCCACCGAAGTTGAATTGCCTGAGGTAGCCAACACCTTGGGAGTCTTGAATCAGATCATCAAGTTGTTTTGAAAAAATGATTCGCTTTTGAGTTTCTTGCATCACAACAGCGACTTCAGAACATACCCGCAGTAGGTGTTCTTTTGACACTGTGTGTCCATGAGATCGAAGTTTTACCTCCTCTCTCAAAAGCCAAGCGTCTATGAGGGCTTGGTAAATGCGGTAATCGTCCCATTCTTCTTGAGCCGTCACAATCAGGTCTTCGATATGAGCCAAAAGAAGGGGCCGAAATTGCAAAGATCTAACCTTGTCCAACAGCATCTTGGCGCGCCTTTCTTTGGACTTCGGAGATTCTCGAAATCGTATCAGAAAGCGGGCTGATGTTGAGAAACGCCTTTTCAGATACTGATCGACCTGACCCTCATCAAAAAATGAAAGAAAGATCATCGGGCATATAAAGCCTCCGATCTCTACTCTGCCCGGTCTCTCGAAGGGGTCGGCAGCGGTCTGAGGAAAGAATTGAGTACGACAGGTGATAATCACTCTTCGAAAGTTAACGGATGCCTCAATGATTTCGATGATTCGCTGTTCTGTATCATGCCATGAAAGGGGATCTTCATCAAGCGAGTCCAAGAGAAGTATAGTATGCTGTTTATCTGCAATACTTCCAATCTCATCGATGCTGTTGCGATTGAGTTTCAGCAACAGACAGCTGTAATCAGGAGACCAAAACCTCGTGATGTGAGAGAGCTTTATCATCATTAGGAGAGAAGTCTTTCCCATCCCAGCGTCAGAAAGAACGAACATAGTGTTTTTGCCAGTACCTTTCACGGCAAATTTCCGATTGAAAAAAACATTGAGCGTATCAAACACCGGGCTGCGAACGACGGATATTGGGTCCTCGTCGTCGTAATCCGCAGGGTTTTGGTGCTGGCAATACGGTTCAACGTAGTACTGAGCCAGTTCAAGGGGATCTCCAAATATATCGCTGATGTGTATAAGCCCTTCTTCGCGATGACGATGAAGAGCCTTGAGCCTTTTGAATAGCGGATTAAGGTCCTTCGATGAAAGGAATGATTTGTACTCAGTCATAATGAGTCACTATGGTTTGTCTATAACAAAAGCATTTACAATACGGTACACCCGTTGGCTCAAATCTCATACTCGTTATTTAATCGCGAGGAAATTTACACCTTGAATGGGATGAAAAAGAGACTACAACGCAAGAACGGGCACACAGAGAGACGATGCTATAATTCAGAACGAAAGTGTCCACCATGATGTAGTATTCATACACCTCTAAATCTAACGATATTCTCCGATTCTTTCATTGTTACTAGACCATATCGCTGAGCGACTGAAATCAAAAGCCTTTTGGCCGTACCTGGAGGCAAGTCCAATTTTCGATCAACTTCTCTGAAATGAACCAGTTTACCATTGTGGATTAGTTCCTCTCTGCCTTGGTAGAGATCTGAATGTTGTCGAATCTTCTCTTCATCAGGGAGCACAAATCTTGTGTCTATAATTTCCATCAACTCCGGATCCGTATAACTACTATATCTTCCTGAATAAAACCCTCTCTCACCTAGGTCTATATCCTTAATTTTAACATCTTTGTATTTTGGAATTCGCTTTGTAATATTCGATGCACGAAAGGATGAGATCTTTCCGGAACCAAATTGATCGATTAAAGCCTGAAAAAGCAATTTTAAGTCAACAGCCTTTCCCATTGATAGAGCTTGTAATCTATCTAGAGGGGAAGGCAAATCACTCATGTTAATCTCGGGAGCAATTAGTGGGTATATTCTGCTTTCACTATTGCTTCCTTTTGCCCAAGTTGCACCAATTTCAAACCATAACCACGGGCGCTCAATTGAAATCGGGGTAACAATGGCAATGACTACCTGAGCTGTACTTAGAGCGTTTTCGATCTCACTCAGCCAATCTCTTCCAACTTCGATAGCTCCTGGTGAGCTTGTATTGAAAACTTCAACAGCGTTATTAAAAACCTTTTCTATTTCCAGCTTCACAGCATTGGCAAACTCCCCATCGGAAGATGCATGGCTGATGAAAATTCTAGGTTTCATAATCTTGTGATTTGTCATCCCTTTTTAAGGATAATATTTATTATTTGTGAGTTGCCGCCAGGATATTGATCTAAAAATGGAACCTATAAACACCTGCGGTGCATATTTTCTTAAGCCGCATTTTTGGCTTCGTTTCCACTTTGCTTTACATTTAAGAGAAAGTAGCACAATTGGAGATTCATCCCCACCATTCGAGTCCGTAATAATATTGTAGACTCTCAAAAAAATGGCGTATGAATTGCCTTGAAAAGGCAGGCTCGTTTGGAAATATTTGCTGGCGGTTAACACCCTTGCGAGTTTCTATCCTTACAAGGATTATTGCTTAATGGTATGCATTTGGGGATCGACAAGCGCAAACCGAATTTCGTCCCTAGGTCTCTTTTGTCCAAGCAAGTCCAAATCGCTTGAAACAACGTTAGCCAGCCTATAGTAGCCGCCAACGGTTTGAGCATCTGCCATAAGAACAATGGGTTGCCCAGCTGGAGATATTTGTATTGTCCCAGGAATTACCGGTGATGATATCAATTCAGTAGAAGGATTGAAAGAGAATCTTGATTCTAGGCGATATCCCATCCTGTTGGATTCGACAGCAATCCCATGCTTACTGCCAAAAAATTGATCGATCCGAAGAGGTGGAAATTTCTCAAACTCCGGACCTGGGAGCACTCTAATCTTCTGTCCTTGTTCTTTCGATGATATAATTTCTCTCCGTTTTGTGGGAATCGGAGATCGTTTCACAGTTTCGATATGTGAGTTTTTCTTAATGCTGTTCTTTGGAAGAAAGTCATGTCTCTTGACATTCAATGAGCTGTGGCTTCCCATCTATCGCTCTAGCTTCCAACTACCGCGACAGAAAGATATGAGCGGCAGCCAGACTTCAGTTTTCCGAATTAAAGAATAGAGTTGTCTGGAACATCTATGGTTTCATTTAAGCGTATTTCCCCTTCGTTCAGTTTTGGAGAAATATCTGCTCCGGTAAGAGCTATTTGACAAACACTATCAAAATGTATTTGAGGATCGACAAGGGTAATCTCTAGAACTGGTGAATCTTCTAAATTGCCAACCAGCAAATTTGCTTCTGCAGCCGATTTCTTATCCATCGCTCCGCCAAGAGGAACACCGGAATCACGAAACTCAAGTCGTCCCAGGTCTGGGATGCTTGTAAGCATCCCAGACCTCAATATTTTCATCCTTAACACCTCAAGCACGGAGGGACAAGTAGTTAAAGGTGTCGAGTTCAACCTCTCTTTCGATTCGACCGAATTCACTTCTTGTTATGGAGAAGAATCTCTCTTGATCTCCCAACTGAAATAGAAAAGGATCGTCTGTTCAATTCAATATCTCAACAGGTGTCTTGCCTATGATTTGCCAACCACCAGGGGAATCAAGTGGATAGATCCCGGTTTGCAATCCCGCCAATCCCACAGATCTTGCTGGTACTCTGATTCTCGGCGTACTCTTTCGAGAGCAAATTCATCTGCGTAACAAACTGGAATGTTGAATTGTCGACCTGCCTGTTGAGAATCCGCGACATGAAGGTCGGCAATTGCTTCCCAGACCAATTCGCTTAGAACTTCATGATTTAAAAGCTTTCGATTGAATCCAATGCATATCGAACAGTATGCAGCCTGAACGTACTCGACCCCCTTGATTCTTGAATTGGAAAGATTTTGGGAGAGCGCCACAACACGTAGGTTGACCTGTTCATCGATACCTGCCTAAAATTTATCAGTAGCGCGGAATCTCCAAAGATGAGAATTTCTATGTTCCATTCTTGATCTAATAGCCCAGCATTCCCAGGCGTAGAGTTCGCAGATTTGTAGGAATTTTCCAACAGTATCGAGATTGGTTAGTCTTAACTAGAAGGGGATATTTTTCGGCTCAAGCAAGAATCTCCAAGACCTTTTCTGGAGAAAAGGGCAAATGCCGTAATCTCTTTCCCGTAAGGCTAGCAAAAGCATTCGCGATCGCTCCACCAGTAATCGGGACGCCCGATTCCCCCAGACCAGTCGGTGCTCCTTCCGTATCGATAAAGACATTTTCAATTTCCGGCATATCGGACATTCGCATGACGGCGTAGTCGTGATAATTGGATTGCTCCACGAGGCCATCCTTGACCGTGATCCGCTCAAAAAGCGTGCTACTCAAACCAGTCACAATGCCACCTTCCATTTGGGCTCTGGCATTGTCAGGCTGAACGATGATACCGCCATCGGTGGCGGCCCAAAACTTGTGCACCTTGATGCGGCCCGATTTCCGATCGACAGATATCTCGGCTACAGCTGCGCTCAGGGATCCACTGCGTTCTGCGAATGCGATACCTCGTGCTCTACCTTCAGGAATTGGTCCACCCCAGTCAGAGATCTCAGCTACCTTCTCCAGGACTTTGAGCGATCGCGGATCGTCACGCATGAGATCGCGACGATACTCATAAGGATCGATTCCATGGTCGCTTGCGATCTCATCTATGAAAGCTTCTATGGCGAATTTATTGGGACCGTGGCCCACGGAACGCCAATGTTTGAGTCGGAGTCCGGAATCGACCGAGCAAATCTCAATGCTGTGATTCGGAATCGTGTAGTAGGGTATCTTCGCTCCAGATCCGAGAAGCCCTCCCCCATCACCAACAATGCAATGGGTCCAAGAAACGATCTGTCCCTTTGCATCGACTCCGGCTTTCATGCGCTGCAAACTCATCGGTCTGAATTGACCGTATTGTAGATCGTCTACCCGTGTCCAAACCAATTTAACGGGTCGTTTAATTGCATTGGAAAGTTGGGCGGCCTCTACGATGTAGTCTGGATTTGACCTTCGACCAAAACCTCCGCCAAGAAAGCATGGATGAAAAGTGACTTCACTGACATCGATTCCGAGTGTATCAGCTATTGCATTTCGGGCTCCCCAAGGACCTTGGGTACCGGCCCAAACCTCGGCGCTCTTTCCATCGGCGCTAACGGAGGCCACGGCATTGAGTGGCTCCATCTGAGCGTGATAGACGTGATCGTTTAGATAGTCGGATTCATAGGTTTTGGCCGCCGACTCCATCGCGGCATTGGCATCTCCTTTTTTTGACAAGGATCGAGGTTCTACCTTTCCGCTGTTGGGAATCGATGCGTATTCCTCCAAGCTAGCTACACTGCTGAAGCCCTTGGCATCTGCCTTTTCCTCCCACTTTACCTTCAGGACTTTTCTTGCCTTCTGCACTGCCATCATCGATTCGCCGATGATACCAACACCGTGATCAAGCTTGACCGTCTGCTCAATACCTTCGAGCGCATCAAGCTCAGATGCATTGTATGAAAGCGTCTTGCCGCCATGAACTGGTGTCCGGGCGATCATCGCGTAAAGCATGCCAGGTACAGAAACGTCCATGCCATATTCCGCACTTCCGTTTGTCTTTGCCGGGATGTCACGTCGATTCATCTCACTCCCGATGAGTCGGAAATCTTTAGGCGACTTAAGCTGAGATCCTTCTATTGCAGGCATCTCCGATGGCACGACAGCGAAGTCCGCGATCTTTCCATAACCAATACTCCGGCCACTTTTCTTATGATGTACGACATGCGCTTCAGTGGAGAGCTCGGACTTATCGACACCCCATTCACGGGCGACATTGTCGAGTAGGACCTGTCGGATTTGCGCCCCTACTTTTCGAAGCTGTGTAAAATAGCCCATGACGGTGGCGCTCCCCGCGGTCAACATACTTCCTTGAGGGCCCCAATTTCTTCTACCATAAATGCCTGGTTCGCTTGGTGCATACTCAATGCGAACTTTGGACCAGTCGGCATCCATTTCCTCGGCGATGATCACGGGTAAGGCTGTCATAGAGCCTTGGCCCATCTCGGATGCAGGATTTAGAATCGTGAGTTGTCCGCTCGAATCGAGATTTACCCAAACACCTATCTGCGCAGCTTTTGATTTATTGGTGCCAGCAGCTTTGGCCAATTTGACTCCACTTGCACCAAAGGCGATCGTGAAGCTAAGTCCGGCGCCCGTCTTTTTTAGAAAGTCTCTTCTAGAGTTAGCAAGCCTTCCTTTTGAATTTGCGCTTCGGGCCTTTGAGTCGAATTTTCTTTCTTCTGGTGATTTCGTTTTCATATTAGGCCTCCTCCGCTGCGCGTTCGATAGCTTTAATAATGCGACCGTAGGTCCCGCATCTGCAAAGATTCCCATCCATGTGTTGGACGATTTCTTCTTTGCTCGGCTTGGAATTGTCCTTTAGGAGAGTTGCCGCTTGCATTATTTGTCCAGACTGGCAATAGCCGCATTGAGGGACTTGCTCTTCGATCCAAGCCTTTTGCAAGGGGTGCGAGTTGTCATCGGACAGTCCTTCGATTGTTGTGATCGCCCTACCGGCTGTTGCTGAGACCGGCATGACGCAGGCTTTGACTGCGAGGTCATCAAGATGGATCGTACAGGCTCCGCATTGCGCGACACCGCATCCGAACTTCGTGCCTGGAAGATTTAATTGGTCTCGGAGTATCCAGAGAAGGGGCGTATCGGGCTCCGCTTCGATGCTGTGTTTTTCTCCGTTGACGAGGAGGTCGAAGGATTCCATATTTGTATTGCTTGGACTATAAAAATGCGATCTATCAATATCACATATTTGATCCGCGCTAACAAATCGCGTTTTGCATTAGGATTCTACCTTTGTTGAATCTAAGATGCCACTAGTGGCTAGCTATGCGGCTGAGAAAGTAAACAACCGCGAGCATCACCGATCCAAGAACCAGCCCAGAGCCAAGCATAGAACCAATTATGGCTCGACCTACATTTTTGCCTCTCGCTGTTTGAAAAAAGCCGTCTCGATACCCTGCGAGATAAGGAAGTGGTTGATCAGCTAAAGAAACAATGACATCCATCGGAATGAGATACTTTCCCCGAGTCCCACCGATGGAAAGAATTATCGCGCCTAAAGGAGATAGAAGGATTACCGGGGGCTTCAAAGTAGCAAGGGATAGACCGAAAACTATCACGCCAAAGCCAAACCCTTTTCCGAATCCACCGCCTGCACTCATGCCTTCTATCTTCCCAGCATCAAATCCAATCTTGAATAGCTTGGAAGATTGAACACTGACCATTTCCTCTTCATCTAACTTGCTCCAATTTCCATGATTCACCTGCATGTGTTGCAGGCATGCTTTTTCGGTTCGACGTTTAGTTAGAATCCGACGCCTTGGCAATTCTTCGGCAGGCCTATCTTTATAGAGAAGATATTTCTCCGAAAGACAGGGATTTTCTTGCCCGAGAATTGGAGTTGCGATACTCAGTATTAGGATGAGAACCAGGCTTGTTTTCATGTCTCTTTGACTCTGCAGATCGCCAGCTTATTCCGTTGAATACAACGACCCTATCTGAGTTGACCATATTTTTTCGATGTTGATCGCTAAAGAAACGCTCGTCTCGCAGGCAAAGGAGATAAGTCATTGGCTATAAGCCATCGGTCTTTTTCTGTTTCTAACTCGATGAATTCAGGACTTGAACATGAACTATCCGATCGAGAATATCGAAGATCTCTAGATTCGAATAACTTTGCGTCCTTTCCATCTAAAAGATCAAGCTTCCTCTAACAGCCAACGCAGATGATAGCATGATTTTGACAGGTGAAAGCCGCAGGTTACTGATCGCCCCGATTGAAAGCCGATTAGCCAATCTGTATGCCTAGCTTTGGTTAATCATCGCTATCAGATATGCCGAGACGGATACTATTCCTCATATTCCTCTTTTCTCTCCTTAGCTCTCAAGCCCAGGGTCAAGACACGTGCGAGAAGGGCAAGGCCAAATCGATTCTAGATAGCAACAATATTAGAGCCATGAATATCGTCGATGCGATGCTCTATCGTTGTTGGGTCGGAAATGAGATCGGCCTCGAAATCGAAAATGGAAGTGGAGCCAAAGGAACGGAAACGATAACTCCGCGACTAGTTGGAAAAATCGATGATCGACTCAAGGGCTTTGGAAATGGTTTTTGGGAAACTTGGGAGAGCCACTGGGCGCCTGGCCCGTTGAATGCTGATGGCTCGAAACCGAGCGATTGCTCCTCTCATGACCGGATCTTCCTAGTGACAAGGGCGGACCTCGAAAGTTATGATCGAGATGAAGCCATGCTTACAGACGACATTCGCGACTGGCCCTGGCGACTCGGGGCTCCCGTGAGTGATGGGGATGGGCGCGTCGATAATTACAACTTGGAAGGTGGAGACCGACCCCAGATGCATGGCGACCAAATGCAGTGGTGGAATGTTCATGTCGCAAACGAGACTTTTGCTTTCCAGGAGCTCGCTGCGTTTGAGCTTGGTGTTTTGAGTTATTCTTTTCAGTCGGCGATGCACGCTTTTCAAAACGCTGTTTTCTACTCTTACCGTTTTCGATATAAAGAAGCTAAGCCCATGAGAGAAGCCTACTTCGGTCTTATCGCTATAGGTGAATTGGCAACTTGGTATGACAACTACATTGGAGTTGATACGACCATGGATATGAGTTTTGTCTACAAATCGGGTGAAGTCTCTGAATTTTTCGAAGATCGACAACCTGCTTTTGGATATCTACTATTACGAGGTGCACCAGATTCTGGCGAAAAAGGAGAGCATTTGGGACTCACGGGATTCTGGAATCTGTGGAAGTTCAATGCCTCTCGCGATATCGATCAGATGTATCTCAATATTCAGAGCCGATGGTGGCAGTATGACGAAGCCATGACTTATGGTGGTGTAGGTCGCGGATATACCGATGTCAAAACGAAGTTCATGTATCCAGGTGAACCAGGAGAATACTGGAGCGAGGAAAATGTTGACACGCTTGGCACCCATCGGAATCCGCCGGGATGGAGAGCGCCGTACATGATTTCCGGTCCTTTCGATTTGAAGCCGGAGGAGGAATTCAATATCGATTTCGCCCTCTTCTATGCGAGAGGAAATGATCGATTCGACTCAGTCCGTCTGCTGAAGGAAAATGCGAGGCAGATAAGGACTTTCTATGAGCTTGGCGGAAAAGAGAATCCTTTGAAGCCGTCCTACCAACTTGGTGAACGGGAAGAATTCCTCCCAGATCGCGTTGGCGTTTCGAAACCCTATCCCAACCCAAGTTCAGATCTGGTTCGTTTAGACATCTCGACGCCTTCAGAGGCAAGAAGCCTTGTTCGTTTGCTCGACTTGCAGGGTCGGCAAATCATGACACCCTTGGACGAAACACTTCTGGCAGGAACCCGGCGTTTGGATATTTCGCTTGGGGACATCCCACCGGGAATGTATTTCTTGGAGATTCAGATAGCCGAATCACGAGAGATATTACCTTTGTTCGTCGCGAGATAGTCCAGTCTTCTGCGGGGACTCGACAATCGTTGGATCGTGCTGATCTAAGAACTGCATGACGTTCTTGCGTTGCACCTCCCCGAGGCCTATCACCTCCACAGTCCCATCGACAAGTGTGATCTCCATTTTGACCTCTTCATCTTTCGCAAACAGACTCTTGGGGGATTCGAGGAAGATGTAGCTGGCACCCATCCAAGGATGGGCTCGATTTCCACCATCAAAAATCATGGTGATACTCTTTTCGGCGTAGCCGTTTTGATAGTCAAGTTCGACACGATCTTCTCCCGACGCGAGCCAAGCACTTTCCGACCCGATCTCAGCATCTCCGATATTCCGTCCTCTAATCTCTAAGCTGTAATTCTGAACCTCATCCATGCTCTTGGTGAGACGTATATCAAATTGAAACTCGAGCATTCCCTTTCGAGCGAACCATGTTTGGTCATCATGCGCCTCAGCTTCTCCCACGAACATATTTCCTGTCATGACCACCTGGGACCCTGCCAAACTGACTTCTGAAGAGGTCTCGAATTCGCCCAGTTGTGTCGATTGGGCGCAGGAAGTGAACAGAAATCCAAGTAATACCAGAAGGACGAATATTTTATTTCGCACGGGCATATTAGAGAGCAAATAGAATGGACATATCTAGGAAATAGCTATGGGTAACGACATCTCGCAATACAGCAAAATTCACAACTGCCAACCTGGGGTCTCCCGTTAGATGGATCATACCACCAAAACTAACATTTTTTGAATCGAATCCGGCTCGAAGACCAAAGTAGTCGATCAGAAAATACTCCCCGCCTACCCTGAAAAGGGGATCCTGATTTTTAACCCAATAGAGATCCGAGCTTAGGACGAGAGGCAACTGATTCGGCCTGAACGAGAAGCCTCCCTGCACAGACAAAGGAATACTCTCGGACAATCCTCCATTCCAAGAAACTTTTCCGAGCACGTCGCGCATCGTTACTCCGAAGGTAAGTTGATTGAAGCGATGCTGGAGACCGAAATCAAATCCAAACCCGTTGCCTATCAAGGTAACAAGACTACTTCGAAGATATTTGGCGGATACCCCAAAACTGCTGGCCCCAAATCGATAAGCGAAAGTCGAGAGAATGACACTTTCTCTAGTAGAGAAATCACCTGTGACTTCTCCCATTTCGTCACGGCCATCGATATCTCCTACTCCGTGAGAAATCACGCCCAGCGCCAAGGCATATTTTCTTTCGAATCCTTTGGATGCCACAAAAGAAATTTGATTTCTTTTCAATGGTAGACTGGCAACCGAGCTTTCATATTGAACATTTCGAACAAAAGCGATCCCCGCTGGATTCCAAAATACCGCCGAGGCATCACTTGCAACGGCCACGTAAGCAGAACCCATAGCTTTCGCGCGGACACCAAATCCAAGGCGTTGGAAGGCTGAGGCCTGCCCGCTTGTCTGCGAGAATGCATCTGCAGACATCGAGCCAATTACCAGGATGGAGGAAAGGAAATATTTTAAATATCCTTGGTTCAATTTTCTACGACGATTGTCCCACTTGCAGATTGATCTCTCGCTTCAAGAATATAGAAGTAGGTCCCATTGGCCAAAACATCACCGTCCTTATTTCTACCATTCCACGACAATGCTACTTCTCTCCCCCTAGTCAATCCTTCTTCGAACAAAGTCGCTACTTCAATTCCAGACGAATCGTAAATACGAATATTCACCTTCAGATCATCTTCCAAAACGAATCGAAATACACCACCGTTATCTTCTTCAGATATAGGATTCGGATAAAAGTAAGTCTTATCTTCCTCATCAGCGGCGGGCGGTGTCGAACCTCTTCCTTTAATGACTCGTCCCCCACCAGGGAATCTCTTGATAAAGTTTGCTAAGGACCAGTCGAGTTCCTTGGTAGTGTAGGTCGTCCGTTGATCACTCGGAAAATTTGGGGAATTCCTAAAATTGTACCGGAGATTTTCCCAGTCATTATGGCCCCGTAAATGCTCGCCAGGGGATTCAACAAATCGCATATTGAGCATTTGGCTTCTTTGTGGCCGGCTGGCGACTTCAACCGTGTAATCCAGGTCTCGCCGTAGATCAGATGAGTACGCTTGAGAGTCGATATTTCCAGAGCCATTCCAGTCCAGTGCCACCCTTGCAAAAAGAGGCACAAAAACGATTTCGTTGTTGCGCACAAAGGGAATCCGATAACCAGCGTACAGAGACCCAAATTGCGGAATCCCTGCGCCTTCCGGTTCACTAATCTCTGACTCATCAAACACATTGAATTCTGATCGCGAGTAACTTAGATAGATATCCAAATCAAACAAATTGGAAGGCCAGCTGAGCCAGGTGTTCATAACACTTGCATAGTTGGGTTTGAAATCTATCGCATCAGCACCTCCGTGATCCAAGCCAAGATTGTGTCCAAGCATGTGCATAAATGTAGAGGCAATCTCTTCATGGTATTCCCCATCACCCTCTGCAATTGTGATAGAAAAGTCGTTGCCAAAAATTTCTGCCTGTCCGACTTTCGGGGATAGTGAACTGTTATGTCGCCCGACAAGACAGTAGTGATAGATGAGAGCTCTTGCCTCCTTGATTCCCTCCCAATTGGGATCTGCTCGTTCCTCTGGCTCTCCAAAATAGGTGCTTTTATATTCGTCGAAACTATTGGAGGGATTGATGCCGAAACCGGCACAGACCTCGCTGGGAATTCCGCCCGCCTCCTCGCACCGATAGTCCTTAATCGGAAGGTCCAATTCACTTCTATCGATATGCAGATTGATGCCGCGCAGGCTGGTGGCGTCGTCCGTCACGGGTGAATTGATAAAGGAATCGACGAGGAGATCGACGGAGTGTCCGGGAAGGTTGAAACCCGCCATGCCATCAACTTCGACGTAGATATCGGGTCGGTCAATTCGGGCTCCTGTAACTGGGTCGCATCCAGTTTCGGAACAATAGGGTCTGAGATCAAGAATGCCATCGCTATTCGAATCGATGCCGCCGTCTTCGAGCTCCCAGCTATCGAGGAGGCCGTCGCCGTCTTGGTCGTTGTAGTTGATGCTTCCGGTGAGGGTAAGTAGAAGATCTCCATTATTCGATCTGAGCTGTGCCGAATGCGCTGTCTTCTCCAGCGAGTGATCTCCAAACTCATCGCCTCGAGGAGAAAATACGATCCGAAGTTGAGAGGAATGGGCTTTGCCTGCTTCGGCTTTAAGGAGGTGGAAATCTGGTGAGGTCTTCTTGCTTTGCGGTGCGACCGGTTCCAGGGAAAGGAGATCTCCGCTGTAGCCAGTGAGCTCGCTCATCGAAACCAGGATTTCTTTGTAGCCGAGATGGGACACCGAGCCAAAGTCTATGGTCTTTGCCGATTGAGCGTGCAAAGGGAAGCTGAGGCCGAAAAGACAAATTAGTAAAATCCACCCAAGCCTTGCGCCTGGGTGTTTGCTGGTCGAAAATACGTTCCGCACGGGTTCCTTCTGTTGTTCCTAATAGGGTTAGGGACGTTAGCGAAGGGAGCTGACAATTGCAATGGGCACGCCTCCGACCCCAGGAGCTTCAATTTAGAATCGATGATGGCCATGCATCTGAGGAATACGACGAAGACGACCATGAGCTTATTATGCCAATCACTTTGAATCGTCGGCCGAAGTGACGATTAATAGTCCTTGATGCGTCAGTCTTGGTGGGCTAGTCATTTGACAGGCTCAGGCGACTGAGAAATAGTCAGTACCATGGCCATGTGATGGCGTGGTGAAGCAATCGGACTCGAGTCGAAGAATAATTCCCTCAGGATCTGCTGCTTCTCCCAATCAAGTTCAACTGGTAGTGTCGCCTGCGAGTAATTCCTGCCTCACCTCGGTAAAATTGTATCGAGTGGCCTGCTTATCAAAGTCGAATACCCAGACGAGGTCATAACTCGTCCGCTGCCAAGAGCGGGGCGCCTTCTTTGATTTAGCCATGATGATTTTTGCCATCTCCGGAATGTACTCGTGTTGCCATGATATCAAGATTACGCCTTTCCGATCCATCGCGTCTGCCAACATGGCTTTGTAGTCCGTTCGTAAATATTTCGATCTGATCTTGACATCGATTTTTTCGCTAAGCGGTGTGATGGTTTGCTGGGGTCTGAGACTCCGGCAATTCCGGCCGACGCCCGTTGCATACAGCCGACTCGGACGAGAGATATGTGGATGCATTTCGATTCCTTCTCCAGGCGCAAAAAAGGCCGCAAGTGCCCCTGCACGTTGCCAGCCACGAACGGAGAGCGATTTAACATTTTTCATGCCACGATAGTCGATCCCGTATGGCTTACCTGTGGTTTCCGGCTTCTCTGCATGCCGGATGATCATTATTCTTTTGGCCAAGTTGCTCTTGTTGTCAGGGTTGTTTTTCCTTTTTGAGTTTCGCGGTCTGCTCTGGCCTCTAGCCTCTAGTCTCTAGTCTCTAGTCCAGTCCCTACCTCACAATCGAAACGGACTTTGTACTTCGAATACCATTTGCTTCGATTTGAATCACGTAGGTCCCACTCGCAACTTCTGCTCCATTCTCGTCCTTCCCTTCCCATTGAATCGCGTACCGACCAGCTTCTTTCTGACCGTCACTTAGAATCTTCACCGTACGCCCACTTAGATCAACAATCTTTGCAAGAACATAAGTAGGTGATTCGAGCTCCAAGGGAATGGTCGTGCTTGAGCTGAAAGGATTTGGGTAGTTCTCATATATCTTGACAGAGGCATCCGGGACTTCACTGGTCTCGTTTGCGACCAACTGTACCGCCTCAAGTGGATTTCCATATACATCGAATCCCACCAGACCCAGTGCGAATCCGGATTTTGGAGCTCCGCCCTCGACGCTAAAAAAACTTTCTCGATTCTCCACCTCATAATGTCGCATGCTACCGTCCTGCGTGTCTGTCACCTGAATGGTGTATTCCACATTAGTGACTCCACCAGCAAAAACCCAAAAGTTCTGGGGTGGGAGGTTTCCAGATTCAAAACCACCGTCCAATATCTTGACCAAGATATCGACATTAGTGTTGTTGAAGAAGTAAAACGAGTCGTTATCCAGATCGCGAGGAATCAACTGAGCTGTGCCCTGTCCATCTGGATCACTAAAGACGTTATAATAGGCTCCGGCGGGTTCCTCCATATCGATTGTCGCCTGAATCTGATCTGTGCCAGAGGCTCTCCAATCCATCTGTACTTGAAAGCGATCTTGGTTTAGACAATTCGTCAAATCTGTCGACTGGCATTTAGCCTCAGTCGACGACGCAGCGTCGAGCATTTCAAGCTCTCCGTTAAAATATTTTATATCGATCGGCGTGCTAGAGACATTGACGTTCTGTATAACAATGGATCGATTGTCAATTGTTAAGCTGTTGTTTATTTCGTTGTTTCCCGGATCGCTATCTCCTGGCGACTCCAGCGTGGTGGTAAACCCGTAGGGAAATGTCCCCTCTAGTTTGGTCGGTGTCGACACGCAGAATAGAGGAATGGTGGTATTTGGTTCGATGGAAGGTATGGAGCAGGTGACGCCATCAAGACCGTTGGTGCAATCTTGAACAGTTGCTCCCTCAAAGCAAGGAAGCAACACATCGAGTCCGCCGACTTGGTAACGGCCGTCCAGAATATCATAAAATTCGGGAAACTCGTGGGTCAATCTAACATTTTCTGCTGTTGCTTCGCCGTCATTTCGAACGGACACATCGTATCCGTAGATTCCCCCTTTAGGTACTTGTAGTGGAGCCAAAGCATTGAAGAATCTGGGATATTCAACAATCGGAACGATATCCGCGAGGGAATCAAACACGGTGACATCAACGGAGCTGTTGTCATTGCTGTCTTGCGGGTCAGCAATAGATCCACTTACTGTTGCCGTGTTGCTGATAATGCCAATAAAGTTGGCTACGACCACAATGGTCACTAAGGCCGTAACGCCATTATTAAAAGCTCCAAGCGCACAGGTCACGTTATTTCCTACAATCGAGCAATCCCCAGCCGTCATGCCATTGTCTGGATGATCCTTTGTCCAAGTAGCCGACGTAATTGTCATCGAGGCTGGTATCATGTCTGTTACCGTTGCATCGCTATCTCCCGCCGTACCCTGTGAACCGATGCCCACAGCAAGCGAATAGGTCAAGCTTTGGCCGCTTACGATTTCAGTCTTGTCGGCCGTTTTTACGATGGCAAGATCCGTTGCAAAGGAGAGAGATGGGACGATTAGGAAGATGGCCAATAGCTTCACTAGGCGAGTCAGCTTTTTCATAAGACGAGTTGTTTTGTGATTCTGTCTTCGGGCGAGGATCACAAAATAATACACAGATTCTAAGACTTACAAATATCTGATCGTCGGCAGTATGGTTCCTTTGGACAAATCCTCCAAGCTTTCTCCTATATGGGCCATCGCCTTGTGATCGCGATGACTTGCGTCCAAGGTTTGGCTAGACGGAGTAATATCTCCTCTTTTTCCTTGGAGAAGGCGCTGAGCAGACCTATAGAGATGAGCAAAATTAAGGAGACGACTCTCTTCTTACTCGATCGATAGCTTGGATAATTTCCACTATGACAGCGTCAAAGAATGGAATCAGGTAAAATAAAGTCCGCCGTTAGCTTCTAGCGACTCGCCGGTGATAAATGAGGCAGCGTCGGAGGCTAGGTAGGCAACTGCATCGCCAATTTCATTTGCGCCTCCTTCGCGCCGAAGTGCCGTTGATGCGGCCGTCGAAACCCGACCTTCCGGGGTGCTGAAGGTGTCATGGAAGGTGCCAGAAATAAGTCCGGGCGACACGCAATTAACTCGAATATTCTTGGGACCGAGCTCTTTCGCCAAGGCTCTGGTAAAGGTCAACACCGCTCCTTTGGAAGTAGCATAGGCGATCGAACCTCCTCCTCCTCCGTTTCTACCAGCCAGTGAGGCAAGATTTACAATTGCGGAGCCAGCCGGCATATGTGGGACGACGGCTTGAGTCACAAAGAAAATACTTTTAAGATTTACACCCATGACCTGTTCATAGAATTCTTCATCGATCTCTGCCAAAGTCTTTCGTGCAATCAATCCCCCCGCATTGTTTACCAAAATGTGGATCGCATCGCCAAAGGCATTTTGCGTTTCTCTGACCAGGCTCGCGATGCTGTCCGAATCGGTTACATCCGCCTGAATTGCGATGGCCCGCCCACCTCCTGAATTTATTTCCTCGACGGTCTCCTTGGCGCTGTCCTTGCTTGCAAAGTAGTTGACTACGACTGAGGCGCCGTTCTGTGCTAATTTTAAGCAGACGGCTTTGCCGATGTCTCTTCCTCCACCTGTCACGATGGCTACTTTGTTATTAAAGTTTATCATTTTCGCAAGCTTGTAGTTTATAGTCTTGTATAATCATGGCAATTCTGAATCGCCAGACCTCCATCAGATTACACCAAATCTATTTGAAAACATAGAATTTAATTGTCGCGTTAATGAGGTTCTGAACACGCCAATGATAGTCAATACCTCATGACCACGATGAAGGCAATGCCATTTCAGGTGGTTTTGCATATGCAGGCAAGACCATTCGCTTTGAAGGGCAAACATATCTTTGGTGATATTTCTTAAGAGTTTCTTTCCTGACAAGGATTATTGCTTGAAGGCGTGTACTTGGGGATCGACAAGAACAAATCGGATTTCGTCCCCAGGTTTCTTTTGTCCCAGCAAGTCCAAATCAGATGAGATAACGTTAGCCAGCCTATAGTAGCCACCAACAGTTTGGGCATCAGCCATCAGAACAATGGGTTGTCCACTTGGAGATATTTGTATCGTGCCAGGAATGACCGGAGATGATATCAATTCGATGGAGGGTTGAAAAGAGAACTTTGACTCCAGCCGATACCCCATCCTGTTTGATTCGACAGCAATCCTATGCTTACTACTAAAAAATTGGTCGATCAGAAGAGCTGGGAATTTCTCAAACTCTGGACCGGGGAGCACTCTAATGATTTGTCCTTGTTCTTCCGATAATGTGATTTCTCTTCGCTTTGTGGGAATCGGAGGTCGTGTCACAATCTCGATATGTGAGTTTTTCCTGACGCTGTTTTTTGGAAGAAAGTCATAAGCGTTGACTTTCAATGAACTGTGACTTCCCATCCATCGCTCTAGCTTCCAAGTACCGCCGACAGCAAGATATGCGCGACAGCCAGACAAGGCTTTTCCAAATTTCAGAATCGAATTTTCTGGAACGTCAATGGTTTCGTTTAGAGGCAATTCCTTGTCGTTCAGTTCTGGAGAAATATTTGCTCCAGTAAGAGCTATTTGACAAACACTGTCAAAGTGTATTTGAGGACCGACGAGGGTAATCTCTAGAACAGGCGAGTCTTCCAAATTGCCGACCAGTAAATTTGCTTCTGCGGCCGATTTCTTATCCATCGCTCCGCCAATCGGAACACCGAACTCACGAAACTCATGTCGTCCCATGTCTTGAATACTTGTGAGCATTCCAGCCCTCAATATTTTCATCCTTAACACCTCAGGCACGGAGCGACATGTAGTTAAAGGTGTCGAGTTCAACATCTCTTTCGATTCGATCGAAATCACTTCTTGTTATAGAGAAGAAACTCACTTGATCTCCTAACTGAAATAGAAAAGGTTCGTCTGTTCTATTCAATATTTCAACAGGGGTCTTTCCTATGATTTGCCAACCACCTGGGGAATCAAGAGGATAGATCCCAGTTTGCAATCCCGCCAATCCCACAGATCTTGCTGGTACTCTGATTCTCGGTGTACTCTTTCGAGAGCAGTTCAACGAGTCCGGCAATTTCCCGAAATAGGGAAATCCAGGGATGAAGCCCAGCATGAAAGTATGAAAGGACTTGGCGGTATGAGCTTCAATTACTTCGTCTCTTGATAGACCTGACATAGTCAAGACTTCGTGCATATCGAGAGCGAATTCCTCGGCATAACAAACTGGAATGTTGAAATGTCGACCTGCCTGTGGGGAATCCGCTAAGTGAAATCCTGCAATCGATTCCCTGACCAGTTCGCTTAGGATTTCATGACTTAGAAGCTTTCGATTGAATCCAATGCATATCGAACAGTAAGCAGCCTGAACGTACTCGACCCCATTGATTCTAGAATTGGAGAGTTTCTGAGACAGCGCTACAACACGTCGATTAACCTGTTCATCGATGACTTGCTCAAAATTAATGAGTAGCGCGGCATCCCCATAAATGAGAACTTCTACGCTGGCATGGCACTCAAGAAAGGTCATAATGCGAAGGAAAGTGATCTCTCGAGACTTGTATTTCAGCAGCTTTTGCCCCAAGATCGCGAAGCCGTGGTATGCTCTGTGGTCTGTCCATTTCACTCAGCTTTGCTAATTCATCCCGTGACCATGTTAATGCTAGATTGTTTTTGAGCCACTCTTCTTCAAACTGGACGTTGTACCTAACATAGTGGATCAATGGATTCCCTGCTATTGCGTCCTGCTTTAAGTCATTTATCGCGACATCGATCTTTCTAGCTGTTGGACTATCTGATATCCACTGGAGCATTGTTTCTACTAATTCACTACAGTCATCCATCAGAGAGAGAAGGGATTTGATGGCGTGTTTTCCCGCGAGTCGACTTGCTGACACTCCTGGAGTCGTAGAACCAGTTCCTACTGACAAAACGAAAAGATTCGCTGGATCGAGGTCCCATCCTGCCCCAAATCCCTTCACGGTAGCCAGTTGCAAAGCTAGAAGTGCAGGATTGTTATGCGGACTGACCCCGCCATCCACAAACTCGCCATGTGGTCTATCAGCT
The DNA here is from genome assembly GCA_965250215.1 of Rhodothermales bacterium. Classification (GTDB taxonomy): domain Bacteria; phylum Bacteroidota; class Rhodothermia; order Rhodothermales; family DATKEJ01; genus CBDFNN01. The sequence goes on from CBDFNN010000004.1 coordinate 4,278,735, forward strand.
TCTTTTGAGATTTCTATGTGTTCCGGAGAGAAGAAGCTGGGGGCAGCAGTGCTGGCTCTAAGAACCCGTGCCAAAGGATAGTCTTCATTAGATAAAAACGTGTCACCTAGCCCCGCGGAAAAGAAGGGATTTTGGGGATTGTTCGACATTGGCCATACACTACCCGTATCCATTCTCTTGGCCACAACCAATAATCCAGTCTGTAAAGACCGGTCACCTAAGTTGTTTTGAGCAAAATATTCGTTGAGAATTTCCTCGAGAATCTTTGAACTATAGCGAGCTCGAATAAGCCCTCTCCTAAAAATATGACGTTTAAATACACGATCGGCGAGGCTTTCATAAAGGGTTATTACTTCATCAACTGTCATTCCCCTTGCAAGACAAGCCGCAATAATTGCACCGGTCGAGGTTCCAGCAATAAGATCGAAGTAATGACAGAGCCGAAAAGAATCCAAGTTTCCATGACGTTCTCTAAGGATACTTTCAATTTTTTTGAGATATCCCAAAGTCAAAACACCACGGACGCCTCCGCCGTCAAGGGCCAAAATACGTTTTGGACCAGAGTCAGCGGACCAGTGCTCGTCTCTAGTTTTGACCTTGTAACTTTCTAACCCATCATGAACTTCTTTGTAGGTTCGGCGAAATTCATCATGGTTCAAAGAGTAGGTTTCTCCGTCTGGAGCTCTTACTAACCAGTCATCATATTTTTTTGATTCTGCAGAAATAGTCTCGATGTGGCCATCGTCCAAAACGGTATCAACGGTAAATGGATAACCTGGCTGGTAAGCGCGAACAGGAATGTTTTTGAAATACTGGTTTGGTTTTTGGGTCAAAGATTCAGAATAAGTCTCTAAAAAAACCTGGCCGTCACAGCCGTAGATGTCAGTTGTAGGATCGCCAGAATTGCTTAATGGAATTATTACCCACGAGTTGGTACGCATCAATTGATCTCCCCAGGACTTTTTAAAACGTATGGGATCCTGCGTCTTAAATGCCAATACCTCCGTCGTTTTGAAGTATTCACTCGCTCTTGATTCTTCAAATGTGATTTTCCGGGACATCATAATATTACATTTTGCTCCTGCTATTAAACTTGCTCTGATCCTTTTTCAAAATTGCCTCAGGGACGCATTTCTGATAAATTTCTGACACCAGGCATTACATTATATTTAAACATGATGAAATGTGTGCGAGAATTACGTTATCTAGGATTGTTGCCTTAAAAACGGAATACACTTCCCAGAAGAAGTCCAGATAATGCCGAAATTCGACAGCAACGATTATTGCGGGACAACAGCTCCATAAACTCGCAGAGTCGTTCAACTGTCAATTTGAGGAAAATCGGAATATTCTAGCAATATTTTTATCGCCAAGGCGCCACCTAATTCCTTTTTGGAGTGTCCTAAACCAGTCTACCCGATGGATCGTAAAGAGACATTGTTGTCTTGATTGAAGCTCCAGCCTTAGGTGGGTTGTCGGATAAGCTGGATTCGGACTAACTCCCAGTTTCCTGCTTAAATAACGACTATAAATTTACGACACAGGCTGAGATCTGACTCCAAGTAGGATTAGATCGCGAAAGTTACGTTGTCCTTTTGCTTGTTTAGAACTGCTAGTCGGCATGTTTTTGAAAAACCACCGACGTATTGTGCCCGCCAAAACCGAAAGAGTTGCTAGCTGCCACGTCGACTGTCCGCTCTTGCGGAGCATTGAAGGTATAGTTCAAGTCGCACTCCGGATCCGCCTCTGAAAAGTTGATCGTGGGCGGCACTTTATTATGCATGATCGCCTTGATACAAGCGATCGCCTCAATAGCACCGGCCGCACCCAGTAAGTGGCCCGTCATCGACTTCGTCGAAGACAGGTTCATGTCATAGGCCGACTTGCCGAAAACCTTCTTAATCGCATTGGTCTCCGCGATATCGCCAAGCGGCGTCGAAGTACCGTGCATGTTCAAATAGTCGACCTCATGTGCGCCCAAGCCCGCATCATCGATCATCATCTTCATCGCCAAGGCCGCGCCCGTTCCTTCTGGATCTGGAGCCGTCATGTGATAGGCATCACCGCTGAATCCTAGTCCAACGATCTCTGCATAAATCTTTGCGCCCCGCTTCTTTGCATGTTCCAACTCCTCAACCACGAGTCCTCCAGCGCCCTCGCCCAAGACAAAGCCATCTCGAGTCTTGTCAAATGGCCGACTCGCCCTAGCTGGATCATCGTTCCTTCTGCTCAATGCCTTCATCGCATTGAAACCTCCGATGCCCAACTCGCAAATCGGACCCTCGGCTCCACCGGTGACCATCGCATCGGCATAGCCTTGACGGATGAGCATGACGGCATCGCCAATATTGTTATTGCCTGTCGCGCAGGCTGAAACTGCGCAGTAGTTTGGTCCTCTCAATCCATGATCAATCGCGATCAAGCCAGCGGCTATGTCGGCGATGATCATCGGGATAAAGAATGGAGATAATTTCTTATTGCCGTGATTGATCAGAACATCGACCTGCTTGTGGAAATACTGCAGTCCGCCGATTCCACTTCCAAAGGCCACCCCTACCCTATCCTTGTTGACGCTCTCATCGGAAGTGATGCCAGAATCTTTGATCGCTTGTTCTGCAGCCACTAAGGCGTATTGGGCAAACTGATCGAGTCGTCTTGCTCGCTTGCGATCGATATAATCCTCGGGATTGAAACCGGGAAGCTCGCAGGCAAATTTGGTGTCGTAGGTCTCCGTATCGAAATAGGTCACGGGACCGCAGCCGGACTGGCCAGCCATCATACCCTCCCAGAAGGAATCGACGTCCAAGCCGAGTGGCGTCAAAGCTCCCATTCCTGTTACTACTACTTGTCTTCGACCAACCATGCTTTTATTAGCGTTTTGCTTTTTCTACCAACTGACTTTGAGAGACGGAAACTGGCTACTGGACTCTGGACACTGGCTGCTAGGTGCTGGATTTAGGATACTGGGTGCTGGACTTTAGATCAAACTCAAGTCATAGCTTACGTCCGTCTCTAGTAGCCAGTAGCTAGTAGCTAGTAGCTAGTAGCGAGAGTCCTGCGGATCGCTCGGACCCGCAGAACATCTGCTCAAGTCCTAGCTCGCTTTCTTCTCAGTAATGTAGCTAACCGCGTCTCCGACGGTTGCAATTTTCTCCGCGTCCTCGTCAGGAATGGAAAGATCGAACTCTTTCTCAAACTCCATGATGAGTTCTACGGTATCTAGTGAATCGGCTCCCAAGTCATTTGTAAAGGAAGCGTCTGTTGCTACGGAATCAGCATCTACGCCGAGTTTATCGACAATAATTTCTGATACTTTCGCAGCGATATCGGTTGACATATTCTATATGTGTTATTTCAAAAAAAGAGACCTGAAACGAGTTTCAGATCTCGACACGGGGAAACTAAGATAGCACCCCCGTATTATCAATCACCTATCTGTGAATTGAGTTCCAAGGAGGTTACGAACTATTGTTAAGCTACAGTGAAGGGGAATCATTTACACTACGCCGTGCTTATATTCTGAGCCCGATTTTCCGATATTCTGATTCTCCGATTTTCCGAATACTTCTCAGCGATTTATTCGAACTTTGAAGCTCACCAGATGGAAAAATCGAATGTCGGACCATCGGAAATTCGGACCATCGAATGACCGCCCCTTCCAATACAAAACATTTTAGTTTAGACATCTATGTCATACCTATTTACCTCGGAGTCTGTCTCTGAAGGCCATCCTGACAAAGTCTCAGATCAAATCTCCGACGCCATTCTCGATGCCATGCTCGAGCAGGATCCTAACAGTCGAGTGGCGCTCGAAACACTTTGCACAACCGGTCTGGTTGTCCTTTCAGGTGAAGTCACGACTAAAGCCTATATCGATGTTCAGGATGTGACTCGTGGCGTTATCGAAGAAATCGGTTATACCGATCCCGGTCTTCAATTCGATTCGAAATCTTGTGGTGTCCTCAGCACCATTCACAAACAGAGCGCCGACATCTCCCAGGGAGTTTCCGAAGGCGAAGGCATGCACGAAGAGCAAGGAGCCGGTGATCAGGGCATCATGTTCGGTTACGCTAGCCGCGAGACTGAAGAATACATGCCGATGGCGCTTGCCTACTCCCACGACCTCGTAAGGGAGCTTGCCGATATCCGAAAGAACACAAGCCTCATGAACTACCTCCGACCCGACTCTAAGTCGCAGGTCACGGTGGAGTACGAGGACGACATGAAGACGATCAAGCGAATCCACACGGTGCTAGTCTCTACACAGCATGACGAGGGCGTCAGCAGCGAGCAGATCAAAGCCGATATGAAAGAGCATCTCTTCCCTAGAGTACTCGATGCCTCTTTAGTTGATGACGACATTATCTATCACGTCAACCCAACTGGTAAGTTTGTAATCGGTGGCCCCCACGGAGACACAGGTCTTACCGGACGAAAAATTATTGTCGACACCTACGGAGGAAAAGGAGCTCACGGTGGTGGTGCCTTCTCAGGAAAGGATCCATCCAAGGTGGACCGTTCTGCTGCTTACGCCACTCGACACGTTGCGAAGAATTTGGTCGCATCTGGCTTGGCCGACGAGGCTTTGATCCAAGTGGCTTATGCCATCGGAGTTGCTGATCCACTGAGTGTCAACGTTAACTCTTATGGAACGGGTAAGATGTCTGACATCGATCTTGGACGAGTTATCAATGAGGCTTTTGATCTTAAGCCTAAGGCGATCATCGATCGATTTGACCTACTCCGACCTATTTATAAGAATACGGCTGCCTATGGTCATTTTGGACGAGCTGAATTCCCATGGGAGCGGCTTGATTATGTTGATCAGATCAAATCCGTAGCATAGAATTCTGGAGTGATCCAAGATTTCGAAGGGTCGACCATCTTTCTCAGCCTCTTTTTCCTCCTAGCTTAGTCTGCTGAACTTTCAGTATTCGAGTCGGAAAAAAAGTGCTTCGAAAGCTAGTCGGCCCTTCTCCTTTTTCCATGCACCATCCCTGATTCGCTTCGATCGGATTTGATCTGATTAACATTACCACGGTAGTGGTATCTCGCACGGTTACTGCGGCATTCGACCCACTTCTTTTCTTCCAGAGTTTCTTCCGATCCGGTAAATATGTGCTCCAAAAGATGCACGACTACCCTCTTCGATAACTCGTGTGGGTCTGACAAGAAATTATTGGCCTGCGTAGCGAAGCCTTCGTTTTGGCTGGGATTAATATCTAGCCCGACCAAGGAGGCGTCTAGCAACGACAAGGAGGAAAGAATGGATTACGTAATAAATCACGTGAATTTATCTTACTTTCTTTTAGTTCACGATCATCCTCACCTCAACTCGAATATCGACTATGAACTCTTATACTACAAAAATCGGCCTGGGCCTTCTTTGCATCGGGCTTTGTCTCCCTAACTTTCTAGCTGCCCAAGTCGGCACCATTACAGATGGCGGGGTTACTTTTGAATTCAACGGCGCCGAGGGTTCAGCTGATTTTTTTGTCCCCAACGGTACCGAACACCTTTTTCAGACTTGGTGGTGGTACCGGGTATCAGGAGATACCGAAGAAACCCCGCTCCCGGCACCTGATTTAGAAACCTACATTGCCAATGTCGCCACGCTTACTTGGGCGGATGTGGATGGCCGTGGATTTTCGGCCGAACTGGTGATTACCCTCCTCGATACCGGCGGTGGTGCCTCTGCGACCGTGGACCAAGTACTCACCATTGCCACGGCTGGTGCTCCTGTAACCATTGACTTGTTCAGTTATGCCGATTTCGATGTGTCGGCTAGTACTCAAAATACCGCGACCTTAGTGAATGCCAACAACCATATGGAAATTGTAGGCTCGGGAGACACGGCCCAGTATGCCTTTGTACAAGCTACGGCCCTTCAAGTTTTACCTTTCGCCCAAATAAGGACGCTCTTAAATGATGCCGCCGTGACTAATCTGGACAACAGCGGCCTGCCTTTTGCCATAGCTGATTTTACTGGGGGGTTTCAGGTTAATACCACCGTCGACAACACATTAGCGCCCCAATCTTTTACAGTGAAGATGTCGATCAATGACCCGATTGTCCTACCTGTAGAATTGGTTTCTTTTGAAGCAAGCGTAGATGATGATACAGCCCTGCTCACTTGGTCAACGGCCTCGGAGACCAACAATGCCGGATTTGAAGTCCAGCAAGAAGTTGCCGAGGAGGTGTATGAGACACTGGCCTATGTCGAAGGCAAAGGCACTACCCTTGAGTCACAATCCTATAGCTACCGCGTGGAAGACCTCGCATATGGCGCAAACCGCTTCCGACTCAAACAAGTCGACTTTGATGGCGCGTTTGAATACAGCGAAACGGTAGAAGTCCTACGCAATTTACCTGACGGCTATGTACTATCGGCCTTTTACCCGAACCCCTTCAACCCGCAAGGCCAATTCACTCTTCTCGTGGCGGGCGATCAGCATGTAGAAATCGGGGTGTATGACCTGATGGGACAATTGGTGCAGACCCTACACAGCGGAGAAATGGCCGGACAGGCCCAACAACGCTTCACTTTCGAGGCCCGTAGTGGTTTACCTAGTGGCACTTACCTCATTCTAGTCACCGGCGAAACATTCACGGCACAGCAAAAAGTACTCTTACTCAAGTAATTGGACAGAAACCCTAAAGGCTCATCGAAATTCGTTTCGGTGAGCCTTTTTTTGTGTCTCTTCAAGAAGGGCGAATGAGGCCTTCGAGGCATTTTTTTCTTCCCGAGTTTCCTCCGAGCCGAAATGATAGCCCAACGCGCGAAATAGATTGAACGAGAGGACTTCGTATTCTCCTCAATATGAAAAGACTCCGAGCTAATTGAACGAAGTTTGATGAGCCAGATGTCGCTTTCTCGACTGGAAAGACTAATGTTGAAATAGAGGACTTCCCAAAAACATTATTAATCTCAGGACCGTAGAATGAGCAAAGATCCAGTCATGAAAATCAAACTCGAAAAAGGCGACGACAAGCTGCGTGAGATCATTCACAAAGCATCAAAAGGTGAGGAAATTCTCGTCTCCGATAGCGACGGTGGTAATTTTAGAGTGGCTGTGACGCATGTCCAAAATGAGGCCAAGAAAAAAAGGGTGTTCGGCTTCGCTAAGGGCTTGATTGAAATGAAAGACAATTTCGACGATCCAATTCCAGGTCTCGAAGCTTATATGCCGAGAGCTACCTTCTGGACTCGCCCACCGCTTTGTGGTTTGCGAACGGCTACAGCAGATTAAGTCGGAGGGCTAGATCACTAATTGTTGATCCTGACCAGGTCCTTTTCTTGAGCACCAATAGTCTGTTTGAGATAGCAATTAAGGTTAGCATGGACCGCCTTTCTATCGGCTCTACATTTGAGAGCCTAGTAAGAGCCTTCGAATTTGACAACCAGATCACCGTTCTTCCAGTAAAACCTGCGCATCTCGATACTTTCCGATATCTACCCTTTCATCACAAGGATCCTTTTGATCGGATGATCATTGCCCAAGCCATTTCGGAAGACCTTACCATCATCTCAAAAGATCGGTCTTTCCGTGAATATTCTGTAGCGCTTCATTGGTAATCTACAAGGTCGATCAGTCTCTTTCTCAGCCAATTTCCCTTCTCGGATTTACGCCGTCGGTTTTGCCAACTATCCGGCCGAGAAGAAAATAAGTGCTTCGAAAAACACTGACCGCGCTCGATAGCACAGGAACCAAATCCTGCTTCGTTGAGGAATTCACAATATCGCACGAAGGACGACACGTGTGGGATTATCCATGCATTAGCGTTTTTGGAAAGGGCCAGGCAGGGTCAAGAATCGGTGGCACCAAATTGTATTAGGTCTTGTCTCCAAACTTGGCGATTTTGCGTGAAGCGATGGCAACTTCGATCCTATTTATTTGTCGGTCAGACTCTACAATAATTATTCCCTTTTCATCCTAGTTGGACTTGTTCTTCTAGGCCCAAGTGCAGTGCTATCACAGTCTAGCTCAAGGGCTGAAGGAGGACTCTCACAGATTGCCCAAGGGATCCTGGATATTTCGGATGAAGTCGATTTCGTTCCTCTCCTCTCTCCAACCAATCAGTCCTTTCGTTACAACTCCTCACTGGAAGCCAAGCAAGTCCTCGCCGATTTTCTCGTAGAAGGAGGATGGGACGATCGGCGAGGCGAATTCAAATTGATCGCCGATAGAAGAAGTCCCGGAGGACGGCACCTCCGCTACCAACAACACTGTGGCGATATTCCTTTGGCTCATCGGTTTTTGAAACTGAATCTGATTGGCGAGATAGCTAATGTTCAGGGCAGCTTTGATGCCGATATTGACTGCTCCTCGTTTTCGAAATTGTCTCCTGCAAGAGCGCAGATCAGTTCCTCTCAAGTGGCAAGCTGGTTCACAACCAACCTCCTTATCCGAGAATCCGGGCGGACGGTCATTATTGACATCGGCGAGGGCCCAGAGCTTGTCATCGAATCTAAAGTGACCACCTCCAGCGGAGACTGGACCATGTATTCAGATAGAGGGGTCGAGCTAAGACACGTGGAATCGAATACATCGAGGAAAAGATCATCGACGGAAAAACGTTCGGCGTCCGACGTTCGACGTTTGACGTTAGACGAACGAGAACTGTCATACTTCGGGAAGGACGAAGGACACGCAAGGAAAAATAGTTCAGCGTCAGACTTTGGGCATTCCACGGCAGGAATCAAAGAAGTTGGAACGCCGGTGAACGACAAACGGCAGACGATTGACGGTTCAGGTCTCGTCTTCAACCCCGACCCCCTCGGCTCCTCCGGCCGAGAATACGGCGGACAAATGGTCGACAACGAAGACGCCGATACCGACTCGCTCAACCTCGAACGAAAACTTGTTTCCCTGCCCAACATCACCCAAGGAAACGATGGTCTCTACCGTCTTATCGGACCTTGGATCGAGATCCGTGGAGAGGACGCGACCGGTCGCGTCACCTATATCCCACCAGCCGAGTCCGATCCCAACGATTTCCAATACACCCGCGAGGACGACTTCTTTGAGGCCGTCAACGTCTACTACCACATCAACCAGAGTCAGGAATATCTAGAGAGCCTGGGCTTCACAGATCTCCAGCGGGGCCCGATCAAGGCCAATCCTCTGGACGGAATTTTTGATCAATCCTTCTACCTGTTCTCCTCCAACTTTATGACCTTTGGTGGCGGTGGCGTGGACGATGCCGAGGACGCCTCAATTATCTGGCACGAGTACGCCCACGCGATCATGGAATCGGCATCGCCGGGACTCTACAGCGGTAACGACGGACTAGCTCTTCATGAAGGATGGGCCGACTATTGGGCGGCCTCCTACCAGCGCTCTTTGCATGAGCAAGGCATCCTAAAACGAGACGATTGGTTTCGCGTCCTCCGCTGGGACGGCAACACTTTAAGCAACCAATCGCGGACACTGAATATCACCGAAGCTCGATATCCGAATTGGCTCGAACGCGGATACGGTAGGCATAGAGAAGGTTTGATCTGGGGCACCACCTTGCTAGAAATCTATACGGAGCTCGGGCGGGAAGTCACAGATCGGCTGCACTTGCAGGCCAACTATATGCTGGAATTTCCACTCACCATGCCTGCCGCTGCACGCGCTCTAGTCCTCGCTGACGTCGCTCTTTATGACGGCGACCATGCTGAGACTCTCATCTCGATTTTGTCTGAAAAGGGATTTGTCAATGCCGGTGAATTTGGGCCGATACTCAGCCACGATGAGCTTGGCGATCGTGAGGAATTATCTGCCTCTTTGGACTTCGAGCTTGATGCTAGATCAATGATTAGTGCGGTGGACAGAGTCGTAGTAAGGGTGAGCCAGGAAGACAATGTATTCGTCGAGCAAGAACTCACTCACCTTGCTGATTCGGACCTTTTCGCTACCAGTCTAAGCCATACTTTCCAACCCGGACTTGTCCAGTACTACTTCCTCGCGACAGATATGGATGGTCGCATGGCTACGCTTCCTCTCACTGCTCCAGACTCCCTGTTCGAATTCCATCTCGGACCAGATATTGAGCCTCCCAGCATCGAGCATACGCCAGCAAGTGCTTTATCGATTACAAACTGGCCGCCGCAAATTCGGGTCAGCGTACAAGACAACATTGGGGTAGCTAGCGTTATTGTTGACTATGCATTACAGCGTCTTGGTGATACGATTAAGGATGGTAATTTTAACTTGCTTCCCTCTGCCGAAAATGACACCGAATTCTTCGCCAGTCTCCCTTTGCTAGCTGGGGAGGTCCAATCAGAGGACGTCTTTTCCTACCGGATAGGAGCCATCGATTCCTCCGAAAATGCGAATCAGAAAATCGAACCCTCACTGGACAGCAGTCCCTTTTCATCCAGCATCGCCGGCTCTAACGTATTCTACATTTTTGGCCCCAACTCCCCTCTCCTCGGCTTTGAAGGAAGCTGGGAATTCGGTCGTCCCGAATTTGGAGAGCTAAGGCAATCCGCGGATTTCTTTTCCTTTGGAACTGAAATCGATGAAAGCTACTCCGATATAGCTGGCTTATCAGAATTGAAAATCGGTCCAATTGATCTCGTTGGATTTCCCAAGGCTCATCTCGATCTTAGACATTTCTATGACACTGAGTTCACGCCTTCTCGGAATGTTGATTCGACAGGTGGACATTTTCTCTGGGACGGGGGCGTGGTTCAATCGTCGATCGATGATGGGGCAACGTGGCAGACCTTAGAACCTCGAAATGGCTATAGCGGAATTATCCAAGGAGAATTCCAGAATGCCCTCAGGGACTCGGCCGCATTCGGCGGTGACAGTTACGGATGGCAGCGCGACGTCTTCCCCCTTCCTGAATCAGAGAATTTGTCCATCCGATTTCTCTTTTCGACGGATTTCGGAAATCGAAGTCAATCATTGAATTACGATGGCTGGTATATCGATCGAATTCAGATATTAAATAATGTCCCCGAGGATGGGACCGCACCCAGCGCCGATGCTTACGGTGACCCACCCTTACTCTTCGATATCAAAGATGACTACGAAGATCCAGTATTCGTGGTGATGGCCAGAGACGATTTTGGCGTGGATAGTGTTATCGTCGACTATCAAATACAAAGAGGGAATGCGATCACAAGAGCCAGTCAGCGCATACACGGCCTCGGCGCATTTAGGGACAACTATTTCGAAATCCTAGACCTTCACGACAATCCATTAAGTGCAGGAGATGAGATTCGATTTAAGATTCGCGCTGTGGACGAATCAGGTAACACGCAGATCGTGCCAGATGATGGATTCTTTGAATACCGATATAAACTAATTGCTAGAAGCGATCAGCTGAATCAGGCGAGTTCGAGTGGATCGTGGATGCGGAATGCGCAAGGAGGATGGCATCTGAGTCCATTTCGAGATAGCGGTAAAGCAAGCAGTCTGGTCCTCCCTCCTTTCACTCTTGCCAGCAATAGCGACTCTCTCGTCCTAGAACTCAGACATGAATACAACCTAAATGATGGAGCGGGTGGTCAATTGTCGGTTTCGATCGACGGAGGCGCAAAATGGAGAATCCTCGATCCCGTGGATGCTTATCCTGGCCTATTGTCGAATATCGATGGCGGCGTCTGGACGGGCCCAAATGAAAACGAAGTGGTTGCTCGGCAAGACTTTTTCGACCTCCGAGAATTTGCAGAAGAAACCATCCAAGTCCGTTTGCTTTTCCGAAGCAATCGAGGTGTATCGACTCAGGAATTTTGGAGCGTCAACTCCATAGTTCTTTCGCAACATAGCCTGGACGATGAACTCGACATTCCTCGGGAGCTCCGTTTGTTTCCCAACTTTCCGGATCCTGCATCTACCCAAAGTACTTTTGCCTATACCATTGATGAGACGGATTTCTACAATTTAAGCTTGTTTGACACAAGCGGGAGACGAGTTCGGCTATTGCTCAAGAAGAAACTCGATCCTGGTAGCTTCCAAACTAGCGTAGAATTAGCTGAGCTCTCAAGCGGCACGTATTTCTTGGTCTTGGAATCGGAGGATCGTGGGATTAGGAAGACGGAGAGCTTGACGATTATTCGATAAAGCGGATTTCCGAAGGTCCGAGGGAGCGAAGGTCCGATTATCCGATGGTCCGAGGGAGCGATGGTCCGATACTCCGATAGACCGATTTTCCGAGGGATTGATTTTCCGAGAGTCCGAAAGAGCGACAGAGCGAAATCACAGCTTAATCAAAAACACGCGTTGACTACAGTAAACTTCCTAGTCCTTTCAAAGACTATTCCCTTTTGTTGTGTTACTTTTGAGTTCAATATTAAAGTTGTTTCAGAATTCCGATCATGCTGGAATACCGATTTGTGCTGACCATAGAGACGAAGTGCCTGCAAATCGGGTCATCGGAAATTTGGTCTATCGGACAATCGCTTCCTCGATCCATCGGAGTATCAGATAATCGTTTCGTCGAACCTTCGGAATTTCGTTCTTTCGGATCATCGGAAATTCGGACCATCGGATAATCGCTCCCCCTTATGCAAAACCTCGCCGCCTTCATGCGCGACACCCAGCTCACCCCAGGCCTCCTGGAAAAATACAAGCCAGGAACGATCTTCCGAGAACGTGGCTTTACCGATACAAGCGACCAGTTCGGTGGATTTGCCGCGAGCCATCGCTTCCTCATATTGACCGGCGGCAGCTCTGTACGAAAGCTTGGCGCCTTGTCAGCCAATCCCGAATGGAATCTTTGCGTCTTTAAACCAGGTTGCTCCTTCAAGGTCATCGGAGTTGACAAAAATGAGGAGCACACACAGATCACTCTCTTCGAGTTTCCCATCGAGGACTTGCCCAATCATCGATCGAACGAACTGAACGAGGCCGAGCAGAATTTAGCAAAGCGAGCAACTCAATGGTTTGAGGAGGCTCTTAGGAGAAAGCCACTTCCCGAGCTTACGGATCCAAAGTGGCTGAGAAGAACGGAGTTGCCTCTCGGAATCGGTGAGGATGGAGAATTCTTTGAGGCGCTGAGCCGAACAGACGAAGCTGACATCTCCGACAAGGGCTAGATGGGTGATCAAAAAAGAAAGCACTTTATGACACAGCTAAGATGAGCCACATTTTCGGAGAGAAATTAGTTTCGAAGAGGTCTTTAAGATCTCGAAAGACTTCTCTAGCATTCTTGTTTGCTATCCTATTGGGAGTGCAGTCTGATCTACAGGCGCAGATGGGAATCCACGCAGGCCCTCAGATAAGTCTTCTTGGTTTTGGTCTATCTGGTGAGCTCAACCTCGGAAGATTTGGAGTCTCTGGAGAATTCGGATTCGTACCAGTGCGAAGCATTGCATTCACTGAAGAGGACATCGACTTTCTCGTCAACACCGACTTCTACGGCGGACTCTTCATGCTGAATCTGCGACCAACTGCCGGGAAGCTATCGCTCGATTTCGGCATTCTATACGGTGGCTACCTCGCAGATGGCTCGGCTAGCAATGTCGACCGGAACGTATTTATCGGTAACCATCTCTATGACGCCGCGGATCTTGGAGATCTCTTGGCGGACATCGATTTTGACGGGCCCGCCCCAGCCACCATGATTGGCTTGAGAGGTCGGGGATTCAACCTTGGAATTGGTCTAGCCATTACGGGAGAAGCTCAAGTCAATCTCGCTGCCACTGGTTTAATCAAAGACGATCCTCAATTCGTAGAAGATCTCGCCTTGCAAGCCAGCAATATTGAGCGAGACATTCTTAGTAAAATTCCCTTCATGCCCCTATTTAGGATCGGCTGGCAATACTAGTTGGTTCGTGGTTTTTGGTTAAATGGTCTCTGGAAAATTTTTCGTTCGAGGTGATTTTCCCTTCAGACGCCAGAGTTTTGGCAACAAATGCAAGGACGAAAGCAAGGCCACGATTAAGCCAAAAGCACCTACTAAGCCCATCTCGCGGACTCCATCGAATGTGGCGAAGCTCATGCAGAGAAAAGCGACGACCGTTGTAAAGGTGGTAAAGCTCAGGGCTGAGCCCGTCTCAGACAAAATCGACCTCATCTTCTCTCCTTTTCGGAGCCGCTGTACGATGTGAATTCCATCATCCACGCCAATGCCTATCAGAATCGGTGCAATCGACATCGTCAACATTGTCAACTCGATTCCAAATACCGCCATGAAGGCCAAGGCGGCAGCGATGCCAATCAAGGCTGGAGTTAGGCACAGTAATACCGAAAACCAATTACGCATCCAGACGAAGAGCAGAAGCAAGACCAAGATCAAGGCCAGCGAAAATGCTCTCGTCGCATCTCGTTGAAGAATGGCTCGATGGGCTCGTCCCTCGAACATGCTCCCCTCGAAAAAGCTATTCTCAAGCTTGTCGCCTCCAGCTCTTTGAAAGGTCTCGAGAAAGTTTGGGATGACACCTTCTGCCCAAGGGAATCGATTTAAATAGATCGATGATCGTATCTGATACATATCTGAGGATTTCTCCACAAATCGATCAGGATCTAGTCCATTGACCCGAAGATCACTCAGGTCAAATGGATTCAAATCCGTATCGAAAAGCATGGACAATTTTTCGCGATAGTCCGAGGTAAAACCAATGCCCTCGGCTGTCGCTTGTCGTTCTTGACCGAAATACTCTTCCAATAGCTGATCATAGTCAGCCAAAAATCGATCTTTCGAAAAACCAGTTTCCTCATTCGAAACGAATTGCGCATTGGTCAACTGCTGCTTGGCAGGTGGAAGCCAATCGGACAAACTCTCAATGGCTACTACGCCAGCTCGTTGCGATCCTAGACGAATCAAGGCAATAGCTTTCCGCTCATTATCGATAGCCTCCTCGATGGACTCACCCTTGCTCACCAAACTTAAAGGTGTAAATGACAATTCAAGATCTCTATTCAGTCTATCCAACTCAGCGGTTTTCGGATTGCCCCGAAGAGCCAATCCCCAAGGATGCGGCTCGTATTTGACCCATCTAATAGAGCCGAGACAAATAACAAGAAATAGGGCCCAAATAAGGAAAGCTCGCCTCGAAGATTTCTGCTCACCTTGTAAAAATCTCGGGAATGGAATCTGTATTAAGCCCGTTTCTTTTCGAGTATTGGTAAAGGACAGAAGAGCTGGCAACAATAGGAAGGTCCCGATTATCGCTCCCATAATCCCGACGCAACTAAGCAATGCTATTTGCTTCATCACCGGATAGGAGATGAGCCATAAAGAGGAGAAGGCCAGACTCGTTGTCAGTCCAGCAAGTAAAATGGCCGGGCCTGGTCTCATGAAAGCATCGACGATGTGCCCTGAATCGTCACTTTTCCGAATGTGCAAATGCGCATAGATGTGGATAGCAAAATCCACCCCTAGACCGATGACAAGTCCTACAAATATTAGAGAGATCATGCTGATGCTTCCATAGACGAGATAGGCGACACTTAGCGCGAGACTTACTCCGAATATGATGGGAACAGACATCAGCAAAGGCTTCAAAAAGGACCGAGAGAAAACAAGAAGTAGGAGGAGAATGGCCAAAGCTGCCATCGTCCCGACGCGACGAATATCCACGTCAAATGTCTCTACGGCTGATAGATAACTTACCGGTCTGCCAACCAGGCTCAGCCTACTTTTCCCAAGCACAGATTCAAGATTCGGCTCCGTCTTCGCATCCTCTATCAGCCTTTCGATTCCTCGAACGAGGGTCCGTGTTTTTTCGACAGTATTAGTAGTCGTCGCTGTTTCTAAAAGAATGAAATACTTTTTCCCATCGACCGATCGGAGAAGTCCATCCTCAATTCGAAGTTTGGATTGAAGCGCATCGCCTTTGAGAGCTAAGGCGGCGATTCCAAGAATCCCGAGAGGATCACGTCCACGAATCGCCCTTTGAATATTCAAGTCCCTCTCATGGATTTGGCTGGCCAATTCAAAAGACGGCCTCATTCCTTCAGCTCGAAGTCTAGTTTCTAGAAGCTTGAGATGATGGGTTTCAAGATATAAGAAAAGTCGGGCTCGACCTTTCTCTCGTATATAATCGATTTGTCCTTGCTCGGGGCTGGTCGAGACAGAAGACACACCAGAGATGTTTTTTAAGCCCTCAGTCATGAAATCAATTACAGGGCGAACTTCATCGGCGGCCAGCTCGAGATCGGATTCCAAATAGAGCAAGGCTCTTTCCGTGGTTCCCGTTTTTGATTTGTTCGCCAATAACTCCTCCTCAGAAGGAGTTTGAAAATCAGATTTAAGCAAACGTGTCTCCACTTGACTTGCTAGAGCCACGAGCACCAGAAGGACAAAAGTCCATCCCACCAACCAGACCGCCCGATGGTGGATAGAAAATTCTAACAGGTTTTTAGGATGAAGTGAAGGCAAATCGACTGGAGATCTGTCGCTTGGGCCAAACTCAATAGCTTGGCTGTGAGTCTTTGCGAAAAGTGATAGTTCGTTCGTAAATATAGCACTTCTTGGCGATCCCGCCCCTTGCCTAGCGACGATTTCCTTGCTACCTTTGTGAGTCTAAGAGAGCAAGCTTCTATCCGCCCATCCGTGGGGCACGCTCTTTGTTATTTTCACCCATTTGGAAGAATTATGAAACGATTTCAGAACTTTGGTCTGGCGACCTTATGTCTGTTTTGCTTCTCCTCTTGTGACCTAGATTACACAAGCGAGAAAGTAGTCGACGAGGATAGCATCCGAGATCATTTTAACACAGGAGCGACCTTCGTCCATATCGAGGCGGCGGTTCGATTACTTGATGCCATCAACGGCCAGGTACCAGACGGTGTAGTCATAACCGAAAACGGGAGAGTCGTCACTGCCGTTATTGATGCCGACTACGACAGCAACGGAAGTCGGGAAACGAAAGTATTCGGCGGCGTGACTTTCCCCAATGATGACATGTCTTTTGACGATGGCGCCGAGGTTAGAATTGACCAGGTTACTGGAAATCAGGTTGATGGCAGCTTGACGGCGACTGCAACTACTCTACCCAACGGTAGCGTAACGGTCAATGGATCTGGTGAATTCACCGGTGACGCCAATAAACCTGTTGATGTCGCGGTAGCTCTGGTTGTGAACCCGGCCGCAAGCATGGTCACAGGGACAGTGGATATTGATACGGGAGACGTCGAGGCGACAGCTTTCTATGAGGACAATGGACAAGGCGGATTTACAGTGCGGGTCGTAGGTCCAGACTTCGAATTCACCGCCTATTAAACCGATGCCCACAATGCGAACTACTCTATTAACGGTGCTAATCTTTTTCTTTTGCGGCACCTCACTCACTATGGCACAGTCCGAAATTTATGTCGGACCACAGCTCAGTCTTCTCGGACCAGGAATATCGGGCGAAGTAAAATTTGGCACATTTTCTGTCTCGGCCGACATCGGATGGGTGCCGATTAATAGCATCGCCTTTGAGGAGGATGACATAGATTTCCTGATCAACACCGACTTTTTCGGAGCGGTTGCTATGGTAAACTTCTTCCCTGGTGGTGGTAATTTTTCGATTGGTGTCGGCGCACTTATTGGCGGTTACAAAGCCGACGGCACTGCCGATGATCTTCGTGGTGATATCGATATCGGAAACGGGACCTATGATGCAGCGGACATCGGCATGCTTACTGTCGATCTCGACTATGGTGGACCTGCCCCAGTGGTGATGTTGGGTACACGGGCCGGTGGTTTCAACATAGGTATCGGTGTGGCGATTTCCGGGAAGCCTGAATATCTTCTTGGAGCGACAGGGTCGATTCAAAATAGTCAGAGCTTTCAGGACGATTTGATTCACGAAGCCGCAGATATTGTAGAAGAACTTGATAAGATTCCGGTCATCCCGCTGCTAAGGTTGGGATGGATGTTTGGAGTACAGTAGTTGGTTATTAGTTATTAGTTATTGGTCTTTAGTGCTTGGTCAGTTCAGCTGAATTGTCCCGACCAACGACCACCGCGCAATTGACCACCGACTAATAACCATCCAAAATCCCAGCTCCCCAGCCCCTTATTCCCCAGCCCCCTAGCCCCTCAGCCCCCCATCCCTTATTCCCCGAACGGATCGCTGAACTTTAGGTCTTCTAGCATCTTCCTATCGGTGAGAGTATTTAAGAAAGCGACGAGCGCCGCCTTGTCTTCCTCCGACAGGTTCAGCCTGACTGGTTCACCTGACTCATTTTTCAACTCCTGGCTAAGATTTCGATGGGCCATGACTGCATCGCTGTAGTGATCAACGACCTCGCCTAAATTGGCAAATCGGCCATCGTGCATATAGGGCGCTCGGGCTCCAATATTTCTGAGAGATGGGGGCTTGAACATGCCGTGCAGACTGTCAACCCCAATGATCCCGCCGATGCCTCGATCCAGAAGTGTCACCAGATCTAGGCCGTTATTCTTTGGACCGGTATGGACGCCAACAAAGGCCTCTGTGGCGTGGCAAGAAACACAGGCTCCACCTCCTTCGCTTAGACTGGAAAGGAATAGCTCTTTACCTCGATTTTCCTTGTCGCTAAAACTTGGAAAGGGGTCGAGGAAACTGGTGACCAAAGCCCTTCCTTCGTCATACTTGCTCTCAAAGGAAATCAAGCTCCTAATGAATTGTGCGAGGGCCTTAGCAATTCGATCCGAGTCGATTTGATCATTTCCAAAGGCATCGGTGAAAAGAGGAGAATAATAGTTCAAAGTCGCCAGCCGCTGCTCGATGACATCGAGATCCGTACCCAATTCGAATGCGTCTTCGATGGGAATGAGCACTTGCTCCTCCAAACTATGGGCCTTCTCGTCCCAAAAGGCTCGGCCTCTTTGGTAGAATCGTGCATTCGTCAATCCCATGGAATGCCGTTTGGTAAGTCGGCCATTGAAGCCTGTACTCAATACTGCCGAATCAGAGAATCCTAGCTCCTGCCGATGACAGGTCGCACAGCTCGTACTGAAATCTTGACTCAGATTCTTGTCGTAGAAAAGGACTCGGCCTAGAGTCGCCCCAGCATCGCTAATCGGATTGTTCGGAGGCGTGTTGTCGTGATCAATGACGGAAATCTGAGTCGGCGAATTGGCGATTGCTGGCTCTAAGAAATGAGTCGGCAGTGTGGGAGTGTAGTCGAAATTCTCGGAGGGTAGTCGGGGTGCATCTTCACTCGGAGCCGTTCTTGAGTCACATGCAAAAAAGACCGATGCGAGCATGACAAAAAGGGAGACTTTCCATAGTCTCAGAGCTTTTTTTCTTTCACTTGTATGGGAGAAATACATGGTCGAGGAAAGATAAGGAATGGGGGGCTTGGGGGCTAAGGGGCTGAGGAGCTGATGAATTACTCTTGAGTTTGCATTTCCGGACCTCGTGAGATCACCATAGTATTCAAATGATGGCTCTTAGCACTGATCTGATTGATGTAGCCCAGATGGAAACTTTATCGAATTGGAGTGCATATATTTATCATAAGCGGCTTATGATATGAATAATGACATCAAGAAATATTTACGAGATATCGGGAGATCAGGTGGTCAAAAGAGTCGACGTAGCCTTTCGAAAGAAGAAGCTAAATCGATGGTCAGGGTACGAGAGGCAAAAAGAGCCTATAGACAGTTTCACGCTCAGTGTTTTTGGTCATTCGATCCGGAATACAAGATCACAAAGAACGACCTAGCTTGGGTTTCCGATCGACTCATGACTTTTGGAGGTCGAGAAGGATGGATTAAGGGGGCCCAAATATGCCCCTAACAAAATTCCAATCAGAGGTGGCGAAACTGCTTGCTCCCAATCGAAGTGAAGACAGCCATCTTGCTGGTGGCGCTGCCCTACACCTAGAGCCAAATTCGACCCGTTACAGCAACGATCTTGATTATTTTAACGACTCCGAAGCTCGCGTATTGGAGGCATTCGAGATCGATCGAAAATCACTCGAGCAAGAAAAGCTCTCACTTGATCTTCTCCTCAATCGACCCGGCTATATTCGAGCCCTTGTGACGAAGGATACCGAGAGTACTCTTGTCGAATGGGCTCACGACTCAGCGTATCGATTTCTGCCAGTTGTAAAAAGAGTGGAGACTGGATTTCAGCTCCATCCGATTGACCTAGCTGTCAACAAAGTACTTACTCTGGCTGGCAGAGATGAGGCCAGAGATTATCTGGACGTTTTATGGGCGAATGAGAACATTCTCTCACTTGGAGCCCTTTGCTGGGCCGCCGTTGGAAAAGATCCTGGCTTTACTCCCAAGGGCTTACTGGATCTCATTCGTCGCAGAGGAAAGTACAGACCAGAAGACTTCGCCAAACTGAGACTTACTTCCCAGCCTGATCTCGCTGAACTGAAAGAAAAGTGGTTGGACGCTCTGAGCAAAGCTCAGCTGTTCATCTCTTCACGTCCACCGTCTGAACTAGGGTGTCTTTATTATTCAACGAAAGAATCCAGATTTGTAGACCCTTCGACTCATGTCGCCGAAGATATTATTCCTCATTACGGTCGGCCTGGCGGAGTATTGCCTTCTGTCGTTGAGTGAAGACATTCTCGAGTCCTGTTTGCGGCTTGCTCATTACTTCTCTAACCCAAATCTCGGATCGTTGAACGCGAAACCAGCTTTGTCAAAAAAAGAGCCGACCCATTTCTGGATCGACTCTTTCAGAATCTCTAGAACTCATTTACCGGCCCTCGACTCCTAATTTCCTAAATCGGAAAACGGAACACCGAAAACGGCAAACGGATTTAGTATCGGTAGTACTCAGGCTTGTACGGACCTTCTTTCTCAACTCCGATATATTCAGCCTGCTCTTGAGAAAGCTCCTCAAGATCCACGCCGATCTTCTCCAAGTGAAGTCGCGCAACCTGCTCATCCAGATGCTTTGGTAACATGTAAACCTTGTTCTCGTAACTGCCCGTATTCTCCCACAACTCCAATTGCGCTAGCACCTGGTTTGTGAAAGAGTTAGACATTACGAATGAAGGGTGTCCAGTTGCGCAGCCTAGGTTGACCAAACGACCTTCGGCAAGAATGATAAGATCTTTTCCGTCCAAAGTGTATTGATCTACCTGTGCCTTGATGGTCACTTTTGACTCGCCATGATGTCGGTTCAACCATGCCATATCGATCTCATTGTCAAAGTGGCCGATGTTACATACAATGGTCTTGTCTTTCATTAACTGAAAGTGCTCAGCAGCAACAACGTCTTTGTTGCCCGTTGCTGTGACTACAATGTTTGCTCGTGGAAGTGCGTCAACCATCTTTCGAACTTCGAATCCGTCCATGGCCGCTTGTAGCGCACAAATCGGATCGATCTCAGTTACGATCACGCGGCATCCAGCTCCTCGAAGAGAAGCAGCAGAACCTTTACCAACGTCACCATATCCAGCAACGACGGCTACTTTGCCAGCCATCATGATATCTGTGGCACGTCGAATTGCGTCAACAAGTGACTCCTTGCAACCGTACTTATTGTCGAACTTCGACTTGGTCACTGAATCATTTACGTTGATCGCAGGAATAGGAAGTGTTCCGTTCTTTACTCGCTCGTAAAGGCGGTGAACTCCGGTTGTTGTCTCTTCTGAAAGACCTTTGATTTCTGATACAAGCTGAGGGAATCGATCTAGAACCATGTTGGTCAAGTCACCACCATCGTCAAGGATAAGATTCAATGGCTTTCCTTCAGGGAATGCATGGATGGTCTGCTCAATTGCCCAATCAAACTCTTCTTCGCTCATGCCTTTCCAAGCATAGACAGGTACACCAGCAGCAGCGATTGCGGCAGCAGCGTGGTCTTGTGTCGAGAATATGTTGCAAGAAGACCATGAAACTTCAGCACCAAGCTCAACAAGAGTCTCGATGAGAACGGCGGTCTGAATCGTCATGTGAAGGCATCCAGCGATTCGGGATCCTGCAAGTGGTTTTGAATCTCTATACTGAGTTCTAAGAGCCATGAGTCCGGGCATTTCGGCCTCGGCGAGAGTAATCTCAAGGCGACCCCAATCAGCTAGGGTGATATCCTTTACTTTATAAGCCAGCTTTTCCTGTGCGACTTCCATTTATTTGTCTAAGACTAAGTTTGTTGCAGCACGTACCGGTAGATCCGGATTGCCACTTTTTTGGTGATTTTGTTATACAACAAGATCGGGAATCCTGCGAGTTGCAGGGCACCTTCATACCAAATAAGCTTCGGATGGTTCTTTAACTCCAGTCACGGGATAGAAATCGAGGATTGAAACTTGCTGGTCTTTGGTAATTGGCATGCTGATCTCGTGACGAACAGTCTCCAATACCAGATCGTATAGTAGCTTTGAGACTCGATTCATTTAGCGACCTCGAAGAGATGGATCAAGCTCAGCTTGAGAGGTCGAAAAAGTATGCTTCCAACCGACACCCGCGTCTTTCCAACATGCCACTTAGCGACATGCTAATTACCATACTCGGTGGTATACTTTTCGTAGGCAGAATTTGCAGAAGGGCAATCTCCCCTTTGTGCGGCGTTCATGATCGAATAGACTTTAGCCTTCTGGGTAGCATTTCCAATTGCACTAGCACGTGATCGAGCCCATTGATACAAGTCATTGCATTGGGCCGGATTGAATATTGCCCTCGGATTTTGGGCCTGCTCACGACGAAGATTATCTAAGCGAGTCCGAACGGAGCCCCCATCCAAGGCATTGGGCGCAAGATCGAGGTACTTTTCTGCATGATCAATGGCGCTGATCAGCTGGCCTTCGGCTTCATAGGCAAGCGACAAATTGTAATTTGCGGAAGGCGATTTCGGATGTTGCTGATAGGCTTTTTGGAAGGTCAGCCTTGCTCCAGAATAATTCCCTTGATCAAGATAGGCGATGGCCTCATTGAAGAGTTGTCTTAGCGAGGTTTGAATTTTAGGATCATCATTGGAGTCGACATCCTTTATCTGGTCCCGGATCGATGCTCTTCTGAAAGCCCGTATTAATTCTTCCGAATTGCCTGCTGAATATTGCTGACCACCACTTGCCCGAACGAGAGTAGTAAGATCCTGTTCAGCCTGTGATCCTTTTCCAAGACCCAAGCCAACGGCATCAACACGAATATTAATAGGGCTCTTCCTGACACCTTCGCCGGCTGACTGCATATTTCCACAATCGTTCTGCCCATCGCTTAACAGGATCAATTGACCATTGCTAACCCCTACACTCTGAGCAAAGGCTTCAAGTTGGCTTTGCGCGAATCCGACTGCTGGTGCCATCGGAGTGCCTCCTCCAGGAGACAAACCTTGAATGGCTTGAACAAGACCGGCTTTGTCGGTAGAGAAATCATGAACCATCCGGAAACCGCCGCATCCTCCACTATAGGATACCAGGCCAGCTGCCACATTGGGCCCAAGAGATTGTGCAGTCTGGACGGCTGCCGATTTTGCATGCTGCATTTTTGAATTATTGCCCATGCTTCCCGAAGCATCAATTACCAAAAGCAGAACGCGGTCGATGTTGGAGTTGGCGGCAGCTGGCGGCGCACCACTCGCAACAGCTTTCGCTTTTGAAATCAATACATCAAGAAAACGTTGAACTTTGTCCTCGTCGCAAGTAGGTGTAATTTTTAGGGCTTGTTCGGCTTTTCTGATGGCCTGATTGTATCGAAGGACTCCAGCTTTTGGATCCGTTGTAGCCTTTGCTTCTGCCTCCTTAGCAATGTCGTTTGCCTCTCTAAGAAGCCCTAAAACTTCTCTCTGATTTTTCGCCCGCTCCTTAATTTTGGGATACTCCGTCTGAACCCAGGAAAGCTTTGGTGATGATTTCGCAATCGGCTCGGCCAGAAGTGCCGCCTTTTCGAATTCACACTGATTGACCTGTGCCATCACCTTGTCGATCTCATCTTTAAGTTTCAGCAGGTCGGCTTCCAGCCTGTTGTAAAGATCAAGCACTCTATCTCTGAGGCATGATGCCACGTCCGGCGTGTTGATCGCATCTTCCAAATGATCCATGGCCAACTCCATGTCCGGATATGGTTTCACGCGGAGTTCCCCCTGAGCATTTCTTAAATGATCTTTGACCAGACGCTCGGCATCGGCCGTTTTCTTCAATGCAGCATAGTCTTGCCTAAACCGATCCAATATATTTTGGATATTTGGAGGCGCTGCAGTCGTTGTGAATGCGCGACTCACAAAATCCTGGGCAGCGCTGAGGATTTTTTCTTGGTCTTGGGCCGCCTTCTCGTAGTTACATTTCGCAATGGCCTCGTCCCGAGATTGCTCAAAGGGACCGGCAATGCGTTGAATCTCGGCCAAGATCGTATCTAAGCTGGACCCAGCTTGAGCACCGGTTGTGGAAAGAATAAGTGTGGGTGGTCGAAGCGTCGTCTCTTTGTCGTTCACTCCTATTCGAGTTTCTCCTCGGTAGGTTTTGCCAGCCTCAGTGGCTTCTCCACTAATGACGATTTCCTGCCCGATTACAGCAAGGCTAGTGATATCGTAATAGTAGTCTGTATCTGTTGCGACATTTTTTGCCCCTCCATCGATACTGAAAGTAAGATCAACAAATTGCGGTTTGTCAGCTGGATTGTCGAAGGTCTCATTGAAGCGAATTCCACCAATTAACGACAAAGTGTAGGGAGCATAAACGGGCATCTTGATAGCTATTGGCCCAGGCAATGACGGCGCATCGTGATCCTTTATTTCATCGATCGAAATTTCGTGACTCTCCTTTATATCTCCCGTACCGGGAACGGCGACACTAGCGACAAGCTGAACCTTCTCGCCGTATTTCGTGAAGCTCCAACTCCCCTCGAAATCTCCAAAGGCAGACGTTGGATTCGCCGTTTGGTCACCAATCGACAGATCAACTGATTTCAAGCCTTGCCCTGTCCAGTCTCTCACTTCAACGATGATGGGATCTAAATCAACGGTATAAGGCTCCACTGGAATCGGACCTATCGAAAAGGTTGATCCGGGCCGAAGCGGATGAGGAAAAGGTCTCTGAACAGGTCGAATCAATTTGTCTTCTTTGTCCTTGAGGCTGGCATTGATTAGTAAGCCGCCAGCTAGAATGACCTGTTTTTCATTTTTGAAACTGAAATGACCATCTTCACGGACATCAACATTGTCCGTTGCGTTACCCCAGAGACGTCCTCCAACAACGCTAACTGGGTTGGGATTGCTTGGGGCACTTTCGAAGTAGCCCGATATGTCCATCTGGCCTATTTCGAAGTAAGGTAAGACGAGCGTTATGCTAGGGTCCAGACCCGTGGAGGGATCATAGCTAAGAGATACGGAGGGTGAGGTCACTCCAGGAGAAGGTTCGTCTCGCGTAGCCTGAGCCTGAATGACGTCTCCATTCTGCAATGGAAGAAACAAGGCATCCGGTGTTGCGCTTGATGCTGAGCCAGAACTTACGGTTACGTCGGCGTCGCTAACTTTGAGCCCACTCGCCTCGGTGACCAAAACATTAATAAGAACACCCGGACCATAGTTCAAAACCAAAGGATCGTTCACTCTCAGGAGACCAGGGCTAGCCGAAAGCTCGGATGCATTGCTCTTCTTGTCATCCACTCCATTCACTTGGGAAAGGGCATGACTCTCCAACTTCTTACTGGATCTGGTAATGGCTTTTCTTAGCCCCAATTTTATTAAGACAGAATCTGAAACTTGATCAAGGGGAATCGAAAATCCGCCTGCCCCGCCTGAAAGACCTTGGAAAACATCACCGAGATAGATTCGAATGTCTGTGTTTTCTGGCAAAGATCCATTGACCGTTACTTGTCCTGAAAGCTCAGCCGGAAATACCGAAAGCGGAGCTTCAGCCTCAGCAAGGACAACATCTTGAGCGCTTATCAGCTCGGCCGTTAACAAAAACCGCCCTCTTGAATTTGGAACGTATTCCCATGTGGGCTCGGTAGTTTTTCCTTTTTCCGAAAAAGATGATCCTGAGTTGATGTCCGTCAATGTCCATCTAATGTGATTAATGAACTTGTCTAATTCGTCGTCTTCAAGTCCGGATACGGGATCGGCACTCCAGTTTAATTCTGGATCAATCTTGTCCAATAATTTGATCTGATCCTTGGCTTTCGTGTCCAAGGTGAGGACAAATAGTTGATCGAGCTGATCTAGAAGAAGATAGTATTCGCCACTCATTTCATTGATCAACTCTTGAATCCTTTCCCCTCTTGCAAGCGGAGTACTTATATCACCTTGAAGTGACACCGGCAACCGGTCCTGTTGCATTTCTGAGGTGTAATCGAGAAGCTCAATCGGTAGTAGTTTGGCCAGATTACTATTCATCTGACCGAGCTTAGATATCTGAAATTGAAGACGTAGCAAATATCCGAAATGAGGATGCGATTGAGCCATCGCTATTTCCTCCTTGCTTGCACCACCTACCGTTTTGGGCGGTCTAACCGCCAGTCCGAGCTCGTCCATTTTAACGACCACGTCTACGGCTACTTTGCTTTGCTGGTCGATGAAAATTTTGCTCCAGGCTTTAACTCTCTCGACGTCTCCCTCATCTCCAATAGTAAATGTCGATTTGTTTGATGGTTGTCCGGTTAGACTAGCATGATATTTGTGAACATCGTATCCGTCGGCTTTCTTGACCAATTTGTTTGTCGTCAAGAATTCCTTAAAGACCAGACCATACTCCGACTCGTATTTCTGCATGGTATTGACGATGTTTTCCATCAGCTCAACAATATGCTGGTCGATCACCGCCTCTAGTGCAGCCGGATCGCTCGGTGGCCCTACTCCATCTCCAAAATCGGCCTGTGTTAAAGCACTCGGATCCTTTAGTGCTTCCATATATCTCGTCAACTCTGAGCGATAGTATGCCGTAGCACTTTTGAAAGAATCTCTGATAGGAAATCCTTTTTGTTGATCATAAAGGTCTCCAGAGAATGGTGCAGCGGATTTAGCGACCTCCGACCAGACTCGTTTATCGAGGTCCTCCATTCGCTTGTCCAGTTCCTCTATCTCTGCAAGATTTAGCGTAGGATCTTTGGTTGCTAATTCCTCCTTTTGCTTTGCGTTCACGGCCGCCTTCAAAATCTCCTTGAGCACGACATCCTCCAGGAGAATTTGTCGTCTTACCCAATACTGTGATACCAAATAGCCAAAGTTCTTTTTGACGCCATCTTTGACGTCGCCGCTAAACGAGCCATCTGCGGCAGCTTGCGTGAGGAAAATTTTGCCTCTTGTGTATTTCCTGTCGTCTTCTTTGGTTGGTGGCTTTATCCCGAACTCCGCCTCAAGTCTCTTTGATGTAATCTCGGACACTTCCTTGGAAGGAAGAATGAATCCGCCGCTCCAACCTGTTCTGATACCAAAGCCAGAGTAGAAACCCGAAGGTTTCATTAGCTCGTCTGCAGCGTCCAAGGTGGTGATAAGCCGAGCGTCTTTGCTCAGTATGGCCTTGCCTTTTGCCAAATCAATCAGCTCCTTTCTCGGATCGACTCTGTATTTACTTTTAACCAGCATTATTCCACCGACCAGATCGTCGCTTAGAACTTTTGCCAATTTGTTCATGTCTTGGATTAGAAGTCCGTTTGGCTTTTCCCTGTATCCCAGAAGCTTAGGATCTTTTTTCCCGGTGTCGTCAACTTCCCACTCGCCATTCTCCACGAGCAGTTTGACGAGGTCACCCTGAGACTGACTCAAATCATATTTTTGATAGGCCCAAACACCCATGTCCATCATTAGAAGTGCTGTAGCATACTGGGGGGCAAAAGCCGATATGAGATCTCGACTGATTGCTGTGGCGAAACTGGACCAGGCTTGATTGCTAAAGGGGTCCGTGGCAACGCTCACAGAGGCACTGAAGGAACCACCAGCCCGTGCCAATACCAGCGGCTGAGTTCCTCCAAACCACTCTACCATGTCCGACAGTCCGATAAGAGCTGTCATTGTCTGACCATAGGCCTGAAGTCGGTCTTCACTTACTCGACTGTTGTCCCAAAAGAGCGTTTTCATGCTCTTGTATATCGTCTTGCCGTCACTGGCTTTCCCAGATAGGTCCCACATGCTCCTGCCAGCCTTGGCCGAACCCTTAAGAGCCAATAGACCTATGCTCATTCGAACATCCATTTGGGAGCGTTGAATGGTCTTCACCTGCTGAATGCCATTGACGTCCGAATAGTAAACAGTTCGAGGGTTTCGAAAGCGATCGGCTGCAGTCAGACGGTGTAGATCCACCATCATTTGTACAGCGATGCCCGGCTCCTCATTAAAGTAGTCCTTCACAAACCGGGCATGAATAGCATCAGACCATCCGAATAGACTACCATAATGTTCGATAGCCTTGAGATCTTCGGCAACATCGACGGGATCGAGTTGACGTCTGATAAAACTACTGCTATTGTCGTCCCACCTCGCGTGCAACTCGCTCCTCACCATTTTCCCCTCCGCGACTTTCAAGAGGTATGCGTCCAGATTTTTGCTTCCAAGGGCAACGAGATGATCATTTATTCGCTCACCGAGGACCTCCCTAAGTTGCCTAAATGCAGCAATGTTATTTCTCGTTGATTGCGTTGCATCATCGACTGACTTTTTTGCCGCCTTCAGATAGCGGGCAACATCTCCTCGGAAATAGTCAGTGTCCGCAGTTGACGCGGCCTCCATGATGTCGATTCTCAGCTGGAGTTGATCATCCAATTTCTTCTGAAGATCAGGGTCAATATTTGTATAGGCTACAGCAAGTGCATTTAGCTGCTTTTCAAGTTTTGGATTGATTCGTTTGAGGGCATCGAGATCAAGATTCAATATTGGCGCTCCATCACTATTGCTCGGCGCAACTCTACTGCGGTCCTGAATGGTCTTCTTTATCGTTTCTGTGATACTGTCAACTAGGAGTTGATGCGACTCATTCATTATATCCGAGATATAAGCTTTGAGACTGGCCTCATTCATCCCATTGACGAGATCGCTTAGACCCTCCGGATTAATTCTACCGTCGGCATCCAAGGGTAAACTCGGGTGTCCTTCTGGATTTGGCGCTGTCTCGTTGGCATCGGCCCAAGCAATGACCATTCTCTGGATATATTTCCGAATGTATTTTAATTCTCCTTTTTGAAGATCTCTGGCGTGCGTAACAAATATTTGCCGATGTTGATTTGTCATCCAGCCAAAGAGGTCATCTCCTGGGTAACCTTCTGGCCCTCTTAGCCCTTGAGCTGGATCCGAGACGGCGTCACTAAATTTCCTAGTAGAAGTTGTTGGATTGCTCACATCCAATGTGACCCATCCCTTGCTCATGGCCCACTGTTTGAGTTGCTCGACTGCAAACAGTCCATTGTACTTTTCTCCATTTGAACTGATAAATGCCTGAATGAAATTCGGCATATTGTTATCAATGTCAGGAAATTGTTGTCGCAATATTAGGTAGGCATCCGTTGGCGACAGGGCCTCTACGCTAGCGGCCAGTGAAGGGTTAAATGCCACGCCGAATTTGCGTTTCGTGTACTCAACGAACTCTCGAGTAAATGCTCCTCCATTCAGTAATTCGGCGGCCTCAAAACTATTAGCGTCTATCGGTGGGAGTAGGGTGACATCGTCATCACTGGCAAAAGGTTTATACTTTTTAGAAGAGTCATCTGAATTTAGTGCTAGTATTCCGTTGGGATCCAAGAGCACTGTGATGTCGAAATTGCTACCCCATACTCGAATCAAGTCGTCCAATCGTTGCGCCGTCGAGCCAACACGGAGGACATGCCCTATCTTCAGGTTCTTGTTCTCATGCATGTCTTTTTGAACTTGCATGATCAAGTCAAACTTGGCTATGTCCAATGATTGGAAGAGAACTGGATCTGCTTGAAAGAGATCTTTTCTCAGATTAGGGTTGGTCCCCATCTCATTGTAATGCTGCAACAAGTGAATGGCATTTGCCATGCTAGGATCAGCCTGATAGGCGTTCAGCTTTTTTCCAATCTCATCAGGTACACCGGGGTGAGTCTCCCAATTAATATTGTTCGACCGAGACTGAAAATGCGCACGGAATGTAGATTCCTTAAATAGAAAAGAGTCCTCTACCTTGACTGAATTTGCATAGAGCATCATCGGAAAAAGCAAGACGAGAGCACACAAGACATACCCTTTCACTCTTTCTGAAAGCTGACGGCTGAAGGCTGAAGACTTTTCTTTTGATCTCATTTTCATCCCTAGTAAAGCTTCATTTTCATGTCCTTGAAAGCCTGGCTATCAATCTGCATTTCCCGATTCAGTGGAAAGTTCTCTAGGTAACCTGAGGTATTTTCAATGCGGTCCGATGTGGCCGGGTGGGTTGCCAAAAGACGAAATGGACTCTTCGGATTGGCCTCGTAAAGCTTCACAAAAAAACTAGTCATGAAGGTCGGATTGTAACCCGCGTTAAAAGCGATATGCGTGCCATATCGATCGGCTTCCGCTTCCTGACTTCGGCTAAATCCTTTTTTCAAGAGATCCAACCCGACTTTTAACCCGGTATCGACCAGCTTTTGATGATCTACATTGTCGATTTTGATCAGGGAAAGAAGAGCACCGGCCGTCCTCTGATTCGACGTATGCGAGACTAAAGCCCGACCCATATGATGCGCATAAATGTGCGCCAACTCGTGGGATAAAATTGTTGCCAGCTCCGCTTCGTTTTCGACAAATTGAAGCAAGCCCTTGTTAACGACAATCCTTCCTGGCGACGCCCACGCATTTACACCTACGGCGTCCAGCACTTCGACTTGATAGTTGAAGGGCGGACCAGGCGTCGAAATAACAAGCTTGTCGACGATGCTTTGAACATATTGTTGGACCGAGGCATCACCATAAGTTGAGCCTGCATCTTTCATCTGTTGAAAGGCCTTCTCACCCCACTGCCTCTCAAGATCTGGAGTCACTCGAAGCAAATCCTCAAATTTGTAGGTACTCTTGTTGTACTGCTTAACAACCGCGGCGTCGCTTGAATAAAAATCCTGGTAGGCGAACCAACCCGAAAGAAAGTTCGCATAGATTGGCCCTTTGAGGCTCTCCATTTCCTGCACCAGTCCGACATCTGTAGATACGGCCTGTACATAATCGGCATAGTAGATTGCCGAACCCGTATCTCCTTTGTGATTGTAGGCGTTGGCCAAATAGCGTGCTGATTGCTCGGAGTAACCATCTACATCAAGTACGGAAGTCAGGAAGGCAATACTCTTATTCATGCCGTCCTTCTGGCCGTAGTATCCTTGGTAGAAGTAAATGACGCCTAAGGCCTCGGCCGAAGCCCTGCTGTGGGGATTGTATCCCAGAGCCGAAGCGGCAATATCTGCTGCCTCATTTAGTCTCTGATGTCCCATTTTACTTTGGCCTGCCGCAAACTCCGAAAACGCGGCATTCAAATATTCGTAGGTACTCGCATCGTATGCAGACATGTCTGGAAACGACTGAGTGTTGTCATTCTGTGGCCCCGCATAGTGCGGGAGCTGCCCCCTGTATTCCTCGACGATATCTTTTTGAACCGTTCCTCGAGGCGAGGTACAGGATACCAGCAAAACGAGACACCCAAGGTATCTGACCAAATTTCGATTCATAGCTTATCCTGCTAGAATGGAAATGCTAGATTGAATGAATAGGTTGAAATTTCCTCTCCTTCCGACATAAATCGAATGCCGGGCACAATGCCTTTTATCATGAAATCGATTCCGACCGAATAACGTGTGACCGAATCGTGTCCCTCGGATGACGAGGAAGAAACCACTTTCGCGAGCACGTTCGTCACGTTCGCGTTGAACTGATCATCCTGATTCAGTTGGGTGATTTTTCCATACTGTATCGTAAATTTAGGAAGGATCTTCATTTCCCCTCCAAAACGGGCGAATACTCCAACTTCACCTCCCCATTCCAAGAATCTTCGGTCAACAGTATCCTCCTTTTGAAAGGGGGAATTAAGATTTATGCGGGGACCGGCCCAAATTCCGATAGGGCTATTCGGAGTTGGCGACATAGCGAAAAAATTCGCAAATCCTCCGATTGTAAAGTTGTAAGTCGGATCAATGAATTCTTGAAATTCTGCAGGTACCTTAGTTCGTAGTACGTTGACTAGTCCCCCCCATTCTAATTTATCTGATGCGAGATTAGCCCAATCAAGTTGGCCAGCCTCAGTGAACTCATTAACCAAGACTGAAAGGCTCGACCAATTAGCCGAATCGAATCGACCTCTCCATGCTTGCACCATTTCAATAGTGTCGGCAACGCGGGTGTTGGGTCCTTGGGGTCTTTCTATTTGGCTCGCGCCTTCACTCGATGGCGGGCGTGACGGCGGTGGCGGAGGCTTCTGGGCGTCGGTATTTGGAGGTGGCGGTGTTTGGGTATTTGAAGAGGGCGTCGGAGGTGGAGGAGGCCCAGAATTTGAGGGAGTCGGAGGAGGTGTTGACTCCGGTTGCGCCGGCCGCTCTGCGCTTGGAGTTGGTGGAGGTGGAGTTTGGGTGTTCTCCTCTACCTGCTTTTCAAGTGATTCGAGCAGGTCATCCAGTTCCGAGTCAGCCTTAACGGCTTGACCCTCGACCTCTTTTTTAAGATCTGAGATTTGAATCCAACCAACCCTTTGGTCCTGTGTCGAGACAGCGATCCACAGATCCTGCTCAGCAATTTTTTCTAATTTTAATCCAGCTGGAAGGGTCGCGATTACTTTAGACGTCGCGTCTGGCCGTTCGAATAGCTTTGTTAGTTTTGTGAGTTCTACCTGTTGTTGTGCCTGGAGTGAGGGTACAACAAAGCCTGTAAAGGCAACGAGCAGTGTAAATGCTCGGAGGATCCTCCAGTTTGAAGCGGAGACCATCTTTTCGATTGTTTGAAGGGATGAAGGTGTTGTTCAAAGTCCCTCTCTTGTGAAATGGGACCTCGGACGGACCGTAGCTCAATCTACACCAAAAACCGATTCGGAGTCAAGGGATGAGAACTCAAGGAATGATCATTTAGAATTGCAAAATTTCGATAGATCAGTCGATTTCAAAAGAGAATTGCTACTCAGCTGCTTCCCAAGTCTGAATGTCTTCTTCGTTCCGCTCCTGCTTCTCGGCCTCATCGGCACCTGGCATAGGACCGTTTTTCTCTGTAATGTTATAGCCAGCTTTAGACCATTGCTCGGCTAGATAGGCATTCCACTGTGAATAGTGGCTCCACTTCTCTGGAAGCTCGTCGTCGGCATAGATCGCTTCGACCGGGCAAACGGGAACGCAGGCATTGCAATCAATGCATTCGTCTGGATGAATCGCCAAAAAATTTGGTCCTTCGTAAAAGCAATCGACTGGGCAAACTTCGACACAATCTGTATGCTTGCAATTGATGCAGGCCTCGGTGACTACGTAGGGCATATCTCTCTATATCTATTTTAGTGCAGTGAGCCGGAATATAGTACTGGCTGACTGAAGGGCAAAAGAAAACCCGTGAACGGTGGACATCCACGGGGTTTTCATGGGCGATACAATCCTTCCCTCAACGAAAAGATGACCGCCACTTGCAAAATACAATTAATTGAGAAAAAAGAAAGGGACAGAAGCTTGGGAGACAATAAACCATCCGAGGGCTTTTTACTCATATAATTGGCCGCTGAAACACAATACCAATCTCACTGTGAGACTTAGGTCCGAAACGTATATATTGTGTGAACAGTATCTAATTTATATTTTTTAATTATCCCTCACAGCTTCAAGTAGTTATGGCAACTCCTCCAAATGCAGAAATCACGATAATCGGCGAAGGTATGACTATCGAGGGCACGCTCACCGTTCAAGGTGATGTGCGTATCGGCGGCAAGATTATCGGAAAGGTAAAGGTCGATGGCAAGACGATTATGTCGAATACTGGAATGGTTGAAGGAGAAATCGCGACTCGAACCGCGGAGATAGCAAATCGCGTCAAAGGCGATGTTATTACTCGGGACCAGCTCGTTCTAAAGAGATCTGCTGTCATCGAAGGCGACATTGTTACTCCCACTATTGTCGTAGAAGAAGGTGCGCAGATGATGGGCGCCTGTCACGTTGGTGTGACGACTAAGCCTGTCAGCAATTAGATTTTGGTCTATAGTCATTTGTGATTGGTCCTTGGTCAAGGCTCAGTCTGGAGTTTCTAGACAAATTTCTGAGTAAGCACGATTTGGTTTTGTCAATTAACGCCTAGTCTCTGATTCTGATAGACAATCCCGAGTTGGTCGTGCTATCTTCCGGCATGAATAATTTCGAACTAGACCTAGCCGGTCCTTGGTCGCTCATCGACGACCAAAAGAAACATGCAATACAGGGAAATCTCCCTGGTAATATTCATCTCGATCTACTCAGCCACAATATAATCCCAGACCCTTTCCTCTTCGACAATGAGCGAAAAGTCCAGTGGGTCAGTGATCGTGATTGGAGCTATAGTCGCGACTTCGAGCTAAGTAAAGACGATCCCCTCTTGTCGGCCGAGACCTATCTCGACATGACGGAGGTGGACACGCTCGCGACCCTCTTTATTAATGGAAAAGAACTGGCCAGCTTCAATAATTTTCATCGTCGGTGGAAAGTTGATGTGGGCGAACATCTTGTCGCTGGACAAAACACGATCAAACTCGATTTTGCCTCTCCAGTCAACTTTGTAAAAGAAAAGGCCGCCAAACAGCATTTGCCAGAATGGTGTGGACCCTTGGAAATCAAAGGTCGGGGACACCTCCGAAAGGCCGCCTGCAACTTTGGATGGGACTGGGGGCCTGTCGTGACAACATCGGGAGTCTTAGGTCACATCAAACTGCGCAAAGATCACGGACCAGAAATTGCCGACTATTACCTAAAACAAGATCATGCCGACGAAGACTTGGTCGTCTTGTCAATCGAAGGAGTCTGTAAGGAGCTCCCAGACGGATTTGCTGTCAGCTGTCGGTTTTTGGATCCGGATGGAACGACTGTCTTTGATCATCAGATCACATCGACAAGTGAAAACCAAGAACCACAAACCACGAACCACAAACCAAACGAGAATTCGTTTTCCGTTTCCATTCCCTCCCCTCGTCTCTGGTGGTGCAAAGGTCTCGGAGATCCAGATCTCTATGAGCTTCGACTTTCAATTCTTGATTCCAAGGGAAAAACCGTCGACGAGAAAAACCAGAAGGTCGGAATTCGGAAAATCCGACTTGTGACAGAAAAAGATACTTGGGGCGAGTCCTTCCATTTCGAAATCAACGATGTCCCCATCTTTGCAAAGGGCGCCAATTGGATTCCGGGCGATGCCATTTTCAATCGGATGACGGAGCTCGATTATGCGAGTCTGTTGAATTCATCGGTGGATGCGAACATGAATATGATCCGGATTTGGGGAGGAGGCTACTATGAGAAGGAGATATTTTATGATCTTTGCGACGAGCTCGGTCTGTTGGTGTGGCAAGACTTCATGTATGGATGTTCTGCCTATCCCTGCAACGATCCCGATTTTCTAGAAAACGCCAAGATCGAAGCGGAGGAGCAGATTGTCCGATTGAGAAACCGGACTTGTCTAGCACTTTGGTGCGGCAACAACGAGCTCGAGCAAGGACTCGTCGGAAAAGGATGGACCAAGGAGCACATGTCATGGGAGGATTATGACAAGTTGTACAATGGGATATTAGCGAATGCAACAGCGGCCTTAGACCCTGAGACGAACTACTGGCCGGCAAGTCCGCACACGCCACATGGGCAACGGGACGACTTCAACAACCCGACCATGGGGGATGCCCACTTATGGGATGTCTGGCATGGGAAGCAGCCATTCGAATGGTATCGTACAGCAGACCATCGCTTCTGCGCGGAATTTGGATTTCAGTCATTTCCAGAGCCCAAGGTTGTAAACGCATTTACAAAGCCGGAAGATCGAGAGATCAACTCACCCGTCATGGAATTGCATCAACGAAGTCCGGTTGGAAATTCGCTGATCATGAAATACATGAAAGACTGGTTTCGTGACCCGAAGGATTTCGATCAAGCGCTCTGGTTGAGTCAATTGCTTCAAGCTTTGGCGATTAAGTATGCCGTAGAACATTGGAGACGAAATCGTCCTCGATCGATGGGCACATTGTATTGGCAGCTCAATGACTGTTGGCCCGTCGCCAGTTGGTCATCTATCGACTACCACCACAATTGGAAAGCTCTTCATTTTGCCGCGAAGAAATTTTATGCTCCGATATTGATATCCGTTGTCGAAGACCCTAGGGCCTTGACGATGGACATACACATTTCAAATGATTCTCGCGATTCATTTGAAGGTCGATTCCATTGGAGCCTTGAGACCTGCTCTGGTGAACTTCTATCTGAAGGAAAAGAGGTCGTGTTGATTAGAGAGCTCTCTTCGAGCCCCGTGACGCTAATTGACTTGACCGAATCCGTTTCGGGAATGGAAAAGGACGTCATCTTCTTTGTCACCTTGGAGGACATCGAAGGCCAGATCATATCAGAGAATTGCAGCTCCTTCGTCAAACCCAAAGACCTCAGCTTGGCGGATCCAGGGCTTAGCTTCGATATTCAATCGGATAAGGAGGATGGATCGTATTTACTAAGTATCAAGGCTAAGCGTCCATCACCATGGGTTTGGCTATCCACGTCTCATGATCAAACTCTGTTTTCAGATAATTTCTTCGCCATGAAGTCAAACGAGACGAGACAGATATTGGTGGAATCGAGCGAACACTCAGGCGTGCATCTGAATGAAATGATACATCTGCATTCGATATCTCAGGACTATTTCTAGTACGCTGCTGCGATAATATTTGCATATCACTGATATACATCATGGAAGGTGATCGAGATCATTCCCAGACCAGACCTCTCTCACTCTGCAGCTCAATAGAAAATGACATCACCGTGCCTAGATTGCATCTAGGTGATTTTCCAAATTGTACCTTCAATGTGTGATTTAGAAAAGCCGATCGAAAGGTCGGCTTTTCTTTTGCCCTTTCGCCTGATTGCTATTGGCTTGCTCCTTAAGCAATGAGATAAAATTGACCTCCATTCGAAATATTGTCCGATCCTAGTATAGACTTGTGAGTAGCACCGAAGATTGCTTGATCTCACACTATCCTCAACTATGCCAAGCAACAAGCACGAACCCCAAATTAGATACTCTCTTGGACGATAAGAAAATCATATTCTCGATGTCTCGCGTAGGCAAAGTCTACCAATCGACGAAGAAGCAAGTCCTTCGCGACATCAGTCTTTCCTTTTACTATGGCGCCAAAATTGGCGTTCTGGGCCTCAACGGTTCTGGAAAGAGTACTCTGCTCAAGATCATTGCTGGCATGGACGAGGACTACAACGGCACGATCGATTCTAGTAAGAACA
The DNA here is from genome assembly GCA_965250215.1 of Rhodothermales bacterium. Lineage (GTDB taxonomy): Bacteria > Bacteroidota > Rhodothermia > Rhodothermales > DATKEJ01 > CBDFNN01. Next base: position 4,315,887 of record CBDFNN010000004.1, read on the forward strand.
CAAGTTTTGGCTACCTATCACAAGAGCCCGAGCTCGATCCAGAAAAGACAGTCAAAGAAATTGTCGAAGAAGGCGTGCACGAGCAGGTCGCGATTATCAAAGCCTATAACGCGGTCAACGAGCAATTCGCCGAACCCGATGCAGACTTCGACGCCCTCATGGAGAAGCAAGCAAAACTGCAGGAGAAAATTGATCACCAAGGATTGTGGGATCTCGATTCCAAAATCGAAATGGCGATGGATGCCTTGCGGACTCCTCCAGGAGACTCAGCGGTAACTCACCTATCTGGTGGTGAAAAAAGACGTGTGGCTTTGTGCCGCCTTCTTCTGCAAGAGCCCGATGTCCTCCTCCTAGACGAGCCAACAAATCACCTCGATGCGGAAAGTGTCTCGTGGCTGGAGCAGCATCTTGCGCAATACGCAGGAACCATTATTGCCGTCACACACGACAGGTACTTCCTCGATAACGTGGCCGGCTGGATTCTGGAGCTCGATCGCGGACATGGTATTCCTTTCCAAGGCAACTACTCCTCTTGGTTGGAACAGAAGCACGACAGACTTGCTTTGGAGGACCGACAAAATGACAAGCGAAAGAAGGCACTTGCTGAGGAGCTCGAGTGGGTTCGGGCAAATCCTAAAGGTCGACGAGCAAAATCGAAGGCTAGAATCGCGGCCTATGAGAAAATGGCAGAAGAGCAAGCTGTGAAACGGAATGACACTCTGGAGATCCCGATCCCTCCCGGCGAGCGACTCGGGAAAGTCGTCATTCAGGCAGAAGGTGTTCGCAAGGCCTTTGGGGACAAACTGCTTGTCGATAATATGACTTTCTCTCTACCTCCCGGTGGAATTATCGGCGTTGTAGGACCGAACGGAGCGGGTAAAACAACGCTCTTCAAAATGATCACTGGAGAGGAGCAAGCAGACGAGGGGACGATGACTATCGGTTCAACGGTTCAACTTGGATACATCAGCCAAGACCGACCATTGGATCCAACAAAGACCGTATGGCAAGAAGTCTCTGATGAGCTGGATGAAATTCAAGTCGGGAAGCGAACTATCAGTTCACGGGCCTATGTCGGACGATTCAATTTCGCCGGACAGGATCAGCAAAAGTTGGTCACAGAGCTTTCTGGCGGAGAGCGAAACAGGCTTCACCTTGCTAAGATGTTAAAGGAAGGGGCGAACGTTTTGCTACTGGATGAGCCGACGAATGACTTGGATGTCGGTACGCTTCGATCTTTGGAAGAGGCTTTACTCGACTTCGTCGGCTGTGCTGTGGTGATCTCGCACGATAGGTGGTTTTTGGATCGAATCGCTACTCACATTCTCGCCTTCGAAGGAAACAGCGAGGTCATTTGGTTTGATGGCAACTACTCAGATTACGAGGAAAACCGTAAGGAGCGACTTGGGCATGAGGCTGATCAGCCGCATCGGGTGAAGTATAAGAAGATGGTGAGATAATCGATTGTCCGATTGTCCGATTGTCCGATTGTCCGATTGTCCGATTGTCCGATTGTCCGATTGTCCGATTGTCCGATTGTCCGATTGTCCGATTGTCCGATTGTCCGATTGTCCGATTGTCCGATTGTCCCCAAAACTTACTTTGACAAATCGCCTTGTCAAGAGCTTCGCTTAAATTTAATGAGGCCGCTTAGCATTTTTTTGACGTCGATCGTTTTGGAATTGAGGTCTCGCATTAGGTCTTTTGAAATCAGATCCAATTTATTCATGTAGAGGAGGTGATGCTCAACTTCGGTCGCTGAACCAAAACCAATTTGGAAATACCTTGCTTGCTCTTTCGTGGAATTCTTGCCACAACCCTCAGCAATGTTTGTTGATATTGAATAGGCTGATCTTCTTATCTGATCGATAACGTATTTGTCCCGCCAATGCAGGTCCGACGTAAGAACGTGAATTTCATAACTCAGCTCAAAGGCGTGTTTCCACACACGAAGATTCTTAAAGTCTTTCATCTTCTTTATAGATAAAGACACGAATCCCGATAAGTCATAACGACTCACTGGACTTGAATCTTAAATGCCAGCCAGACAAGAAGAGGCATACAAATAGTCGCTTTCTTGGGCTTCGGAAAGAATCGAACAATTTGTATTTCGGTAATCGGACCTCGGATAGTCGGAGTATCGATCTTCTGACCTCGGACCATCGGATAATCGAACTAGGATCCCCTTCCCTAGCGATTTGTAAGGTCATAACATCTACTCTATGGCTATGACTTTCAATTTTCTCGCACGCCGTCCGAAATCGTCGATCTTCGGTACTTGTCTGCTTCTGGCTGTTCTCGTGCTCGTTTCCAGTTTTCAGTCCGACGACCTCTATTTTTCGATCAAGAAAAATCTCAAAATCTTCGGAGCGGTCTACGAAAAGCTGACCTTGGAATACGTAGAACCGGTTGATCCAGAACGATTTCTAAGGGGCGGTATGGAGGCCATGCTAAAAGACCTCGATCCCTACACGGTATTTTACGATGAGGCTACGCATACCGATATCGAAATCGCGCAACAAGGTAGCATAGCAGGTGTCGGTCTGACGATTGGCGTGAAGGAAAGCCGACTGGTCGTCCTCGATCTACTTCCTGGGTTCAAAGGCTTTGAAACTGGCTTGCGAAGGGGCGACGTGTTGAAGTCAATTAATGGCCGATCTACAGAGGGCTTGTCACCGGCGGATGTCGGGGTACTATTAAAAGGAGATGCTGGGACATTCGTGAATCTCGAGGTGTCGAGGTCTGGCACTCCTAGTCCTCTTGAATTCACCATCGAACGAACGCGGGTTAGAAACCAGAGCGTGTCTTATGTCGGGCTCGTTCCTGGTTCAGAAAATACAGGTTATATCAAGCTTGATAGATTTGGAGCTCGCTCTTATGACGAAATTAAGACGGGGCTAAGAATGCTCATGGAGGAAGATGGAGCCGAATCCTTGATCCTCGACTTCAGGGGAAATCCCGGAGGACTTTTAATAAGCGCTGTGGACATCGTGAGTCTTTTTACTCCGTTAAATGAGATGGCAGTAAGCATGAAAGGGAAGAGTCCCGAATCGGTCGAAGAATTCCGAACTCGCTTCAATCCCTTTACAACCGAGATGCCTCTTGCCATTCTTATGGACAGCGTAAGTGCTTCGGCGAGTGAGGTCGTTGGGGGTGCCATACAAGATTTGGATCGCGGTCTAATTATCGGTGAGACCTCTTTCGGCAAAGGTCTAGTTCAGCGGACAAGTCGGCTACCCTACAATACTTCGATTAACGTAACTGTGGCCAAATATTATTCGCCCAGTGGACGTTGCATTCAGGCCGTCACATACGGTAAAAACGGAACGAGAATTGACATCCCAGACTCATTGCGGTCTGAGTTCACAACTCGAGCCGGCAGAGTAGTCCGTGACGGAGGCGGCATTGAACCAGATGTAAAAGTTACCAGAAAGTCTCTAAGCGATACGGAGAAGGCTCTCGCCCAGCGATCTGCTTATCGTCTATTCGCCGCTGAATATGCCTCACGTAATTCGGACATAGCGACAGATTTTCAAGCCGATGATTCCGTATTTACGGAATTTGAGAAGTGGGTGAAAAGTCAGAATTACAAGATCGAGAGTAGTTCGAATAGACTAACTTCTTCCTTGTTGAGATCTCTGAAATCGCAAGGTTATAGTAATTCCATAGAGAAGCTCGAGGATTTAAAATCTTCGATTGAGTCGGAGCTTGGAGATGAGCTAAGGACTAACAAAGACAGGATTCAGAGACGTCTAAGCCGAGAGGTCCTTGCTCAGTTTCATCCACAAGAAAAAGTAATCGAGTCCGAATTGAAAAAAGACGAACTAATCGACATCGCGATCGATCACCTCAAAGATGCCAAGAAGTATAATGGTATTCTTAGAGGTGAGAAGTAATGGAACTAGAACTGTACCAAATCGCCATCTTTATTCTGATTGGCGGATTCGCAGGATTTATTGCTGGATTAGTGGGCGTTGGAGGCGGTGTTATATTTGCACCGGTGCTACTCTTTGCCTATCAAACACTTGGCATGCCCGATTCGCAAATCACTCAGGTAACGATCGCGACAAGCTTGCTCTGCACGGTATTCGCATCCGGCGGCGGATCGTATCGGCATTTCAAATCTGGGAATGTCATTCCGAAGCTGGCTTTGCTTGTTGGACTGTTCAGCATCGTTGCCATCACGCTGACAACTTCTCTGATTACAACTCAGCCCTGGTATGACAAAGATGTCTTCAGGATGGTCTTCGGCGCGATGCTCGTGATCGTAGCCCTACGAATGCTACCCTCCAAAAAAGAGCCCCCAGCCGTAGATGGAGGCTCTGATACTTCATCGGATAAGAGACCTTGGTATACCTTAGCAGGCATTGGAGGCATAGCAGGTTTTGTATCCTCAGCAGCCGGTGTTGGAGGTGGAGTGGTTTTAGTACCCTCCTATAACAAGTTGCTCAAGTACCCTATTCTCAAGTCAGTCGGAAGCTCCACCGCGACGATTACAATAATCACGACGACCGGAGTTCTGAACTACATCTACCAAGGATATCAAGCACCGGAGCTCTTTGGCCCCCTCGGTTTTGTGGATTACAAAACTGGTTTGCTTCTAGCCATTCCAGCCATTTTTACCTCCCAATGGGGTGCGCTTGTTGCTTCCAAAATGGATCGCGCTAAACTTCGACTCGGCTTTTCACTTCTCGCCGCAATCGTCGCCGTAAGAATGATCTGGTCGGTTACCCTAGGATCTTAGTCGTCGTTCTTAACAACAAAGGTGATGTTGGCATTGCATCGGTACTTGACAATTTTGCCATCCTCAACAACGGCTTGCTGATCCTTGATGTAAAGTGACTTGATATTGTTGACAGTCTTGCTCACCTGCTTAACGCAGCTTGCTGCGGCATCTTCCCATGACTCGTCAGACTCTCCAATAACTTCAATAACTTTTGCTATAGACATAATCTTTATTAAGGTTTAGTTTTTTGTTTGCACCGATATGATTGATTTGTACCAAAAAGCTGCGGAAGCTTTTCTAAATCAAAATCGATTGTTAACTACTCGAACATAACAAAAAAAAAGCCCCTAGACCAAAGGCCTAGAGGCTAAAACTGTTCGACGCGATTCCCTAGAAGTCTGAACTTCTATCTTGACAAAGCTTGCACTCTATCTAGGTTTCCAAACCTACTTCAAGGGAAGTCTCTTATTGAATTCGTTGCAAGCAACTCCTTCAAGTACCGGCTATTACCTACCAGAGAGAAGTGGGTAAAGGGTAATTTCCCGAAGGTCCTTACACCGATCAAGTTTACATACTTTCGTCGACTCTCTCCGAATTGCTCCGGTGCTTTTCTCGATTTCTATCCCCGTTTTACTGGTTATTTCCATCTCGATCCGCGTTTGCGAAATTCGACTACCTCATGCAGCCTAGAGAAACAGTCGCGCCAAAGAACAGCCCAGAATTAACTGGTAATCACATTGTACAGAAAATAAGAAGGACTTGTCAAGGGTCTGTTGATAAAAGGTGAAGGTTCATTTATCCTTCATAATAGTTATTGGTTATTAGTCTTTGGTTATTAGTAAGATACAGAAAACTAAAAGCGCTTCCGAATTTCCCGTAAACAGCTTAAGACCGTGGAAAACCTGACCATTGAGGACTTGGGTTTCCAAAATTTTCAAAATACATATGACAAATAGCCAAATAGCAAAAAAAAAGCCCAGTTAAAAACTGGGCTTTGGGACAGCACAACTGTTCTCGACATTTGCACTGCATGAGGTTGGACCGAATATATTGATCTCACAAGGGGTTTAGGTGAAGATCCTCTCTGATCTCCTATCCTTGCCAGAAACTTCAAACTCGGATGGCTGACTGGCTACTGGCTTCTGGCTGGGGAGAGCTCAGAGCACTTTCTCAATCAATTACGCTTCTTAGCTAGAAGCGAGTCAGCCAGTGACCAATAGCCAGTCAGCCAGTGCCCAGAAGCCAGTAGCCAGTAGCCAGCAGCCAGCAAGCCAGTCCCTTTGTTTGTAGTTTAGGGCTGTTCCTTACACTAGCAGCCAGATACTCAGCTATGAAGACCGCATTCGTCGTCTTTGACGACATGACCACCCTCGATTTTCTCGGAGCCTTTGATCCTCTGACCCGGCTCAAGACCATGGGATTCAAGGACGATTTTGAATGGGACATCTGCGGAATTTCAGAGGAGGTGACGGATGATCGTGGCCTGGTTATCAAACCAAATGCCGTTTGTCTTCCCTTAGTTGACTACGATATGATCGTAATTCCGGGTGGTCGGGCAACGAAGGAATTGCAGCACAACGAAGAATTCCTTCAATGGATTAGAACTTCGTCGCTCGTCAAATTGAAAGTCTCCGTTTGCACGGGTTCTTTAATCCTTGGAGCCGCGGGATTTTTGAAAAACAAAAGGGCAACTACTCACCCTTCTGCCTTCAGAGAACTGGAGCCATATTGTTTGAGAGTCATCAAACAGCGAATCGTCGATGAAGGAGACATCGTCACGGCTCGAGGAGTCAGCTCATCCCTTGACCTGGGACTCCACCTGGTTGAGAGACTGGCCGGCACCAATGTTCGCGGCGCCATCTCACGACAGATGGACTATCCCTATCGGATAAAGAGTTAGTTGTTGGTTTGTGGTCCTTGGTTATTGGATTCCTCTTCTCAATACCAACATTCAAAAATCTACAAGCCGAGATGAATACCACAGTTCATAGAGCCAAATGTGAGAAAGACCTTGGACGTCAAGACACTTTTTGATCTACTGGCCGGTACATTCTGCAACGAGATGAGAGGCTCCTAGATTTTCCCTCAGTCTGTTACTGCTAAAAATGTAGGATTGGGTTCCTGTGGTATCTATGCTAAGTAAAAAGTGATGCACACCCTGTTTTATTTAAAAAACTTGAGTTAGTCTAATCAATTCCAATATATTTTAATACTTGTTCGGGGATTGAATACTAAAATTGGCCTAATGTGAGCACGACTACAATATTTATCGAACATTTGATTTCTGGTGCTTTGACCCTTTTAGCAATCCTATTTGGTGTTGCCGCCACCGGAATCATTCAACTGACCGATGTCAGAACGATTCTAGAACTCGAAAGCTTTTCGGCAATCCTAGGCATTGCCTTTGCATATCCTTTGGGTATATTTATTGACAATGTAGCCGATAAAATTCTAGAGTCTCCAGATAGCAAGATGAGAAATAAGTCTGGGTTGAAAAAAGGCGCTACAGCCCGTCTAATGATGATTTCAAAAGGCAGTAGCTTGGCTAATTTCATGAATTATCGAAGGACCCGTATCAGAATTGCTCGATCTTCCGCTGTGAACTTTGCATTTCTTACCCTCTGTGTGGTGACCTTCCTAATAGCCAGACGGTCTGAAATCGGCAGTATAACCAACATGACGGTTGGCGTCGTTTTGATAGGTGGACTAGCCTTAACACTATTTGCCCTTTACAGTTGGTATGAAATATCAAGGAACTATCATGATCGAACTGCAGAGTTTATTAAGCTAGACTCTGAAATCGAGGAGGTCAATTAGAGTGACGCTGTTCATGAAGATTGTAACTCTTTTACAGACCTCGGCGCTTGAACGCCGAGGTCTTGGCCTGCGATAGTTTCCTACCCATATTGGATGGAAATCTGGGTTCTAGTCTCTAGTATCCAGCATCTAGCCCCCTATCTCGCGGCGACCAATTGAATATTCGAAGGCACTACGCCGGTGTCACGCGAAAACTGCTCAACTCCCGAAAAACTAAATACACGCAATTTACCGGCTGTCGTGAAGTCCGTATAAGTACCCACATATAGCTCATTTTGCGCCACCTGCACTGCAGATATTTTATCAGGGACATCTATGATGCTGGTCAATCTTCTAGTCGCAATATCAAGAACCAGTATTTCTCCTTCCTCGTCTCTCACTACGAAGGCCTTCCCTCCGCCTATCGCGGCGTCTTGACCAAAACTGGCTGCACCCAATTGGGTATCGAGGTTGTTGATTCGAGTCGCAACGGAATAATCTTTGGGGCTGACAAAAAGTATTTGTCCATCTGTTCGACCAATAACATTGAAATCAGCATCGTAGAGAGTGTTGCCCGAGCAGATCACTACGAACTCATCGGCTCCTAGTAAATCGAGTAGAGTTCGAGGTCCGTCACACTCCAGGTCTACAGTGGCAATGACAATGTTTTGAGATGGGTCAATTACCGTCAGAGTCGAATCCGAACCAAAGCCATAATTAGCCACAAATATTTTGCCTTCTTTGTACAATACTCCTTCCGGATTTGCACCAACTGCGAGCGTGGTCATGACTGTATTGTCTGTCATGTCGATTACGGAAACCGTTCCATCAAATAGATTGCTAACGTAAGCTTTGTTATCTGGACCAATCGCCATATAACGTGGCGCTGCTACATCTGGAATCTGCCCGACTCGTGTATTACTCGCCAAATCAACGACGTCTATTCTTCCTCCATTGAAGGTGTTTGTATTCACCATTACATAGGCCATGGAACCATCCAGAGTTACACTTTGGGGAAGGCCTGAAAAGCCCGCAATGATGCTATTGTCGATCGTCGAATCTTCGAGACTGTAAAGTGACAAAGTCCCGTTCTCGTCGGAAAAATTACCCTGACTTGTAATTAGAATTTGCTTCGTCACATTCACTACCTCAGTGTCATCCGACCCAAATACATCGCAGCCCGCAATGAGGCTGCTTCCAAGGATTAGAAAAAGGAAGCTCCGCAGCACTCTACTCATATTCTGTCTCATCCGTCTGTCGTTTTTTTGGTTTTGTTTTTAAGAATCAATTCGAAGCGAATTACTCTCGGTGGCATCCCGTAGGAGGATATGATTTGATAGTCTTGATCAGTAAAGTTCTCGACCGAAATAAAACTTTGAGCCTCGAACTTCGGAAAAGTAAATCCATAACCGACACGACCTCCAAATAAAACATAAGGGTCAAGTGTCTGGGACTCATCGCTCGTGACAAATCGCTTGCTTACACCTGTCAGATTTACCGAGGCCATAAAGTCTCCTTTTACAAATCGAAGGTTCGATTTCAATTGATATTTTGGTGTATAACGAAGCTGTTTTCCAAATGCGGCACTTTCTGGATCGCTTTTATCTTTAGCTGAGGTGAGGTTGGCAAAAAGATCAAAACCTCGAAGAAGACCTCCCTTTCGGCTCGCTTGGACGGACCACTCTCCTCCTCTCGTATCCACTTTGCCGATATTCTGGGGCGACCAAAGATTTCCCAAATCGATCCAAGTGATTTGATCATCGACACGCTGCTGGAAATAGGTGAGTTCCGACAATACCATCCAAGACCCCAGGGATTTGAGCGCAGTCAGACCGAGATCACCCGACATGCCAGATTCCGCCCTCAGATCTAGATTTCCACCCGGCTGCCAAAATAGGTCGTTCAAGCTAGGTCTTCGATGAACCCTTGAGAGATTTACTTTCAGAGAAAAGTCATGGAGAGACTTTGACCGATACCCAATAGATGGCAGGACCTGTAGATCACTTTTGTTCGATCTACTATTTCGATCTATCCGCAGGGAGGAATTGAATGTCCCGATGTCATTGGCATGAGACAATCCAAGACTCGAGCCAAGGTCTCGCTGAATGGTCTGACGTGCCAAAGCAGGATGGGTAGCGCGAGCTTCGCTAAAAGAAAAACTGAGGTCCATATCCAGATATTCGCTTAGCGTCGAATGCCAAGCCAGCTCCGATTGCCACAATTTAGTTCGACCAGAATCGTCAATTACTTCTTCCTCACCATTCACAAATGGGAAAGGACGTGCATAGCGAAGGAGCTGATTCTGATAGAGAAGATGTCCTCGAAAAAGTCCTGAGCCCAAGCGATATTTGTCAGACAACCAAAGACGGTTTGATTGATCCCATTGCCTAGCACCTCGTTCCTCTCCCGTGGCAAAACCAAGTCCTCTCTCGCTGTCACTTCCCCACCAGTTCAGATCGATTTCGTGTCCAGCGAGCTTGGTACCAATTCCCAGCATTCCTGATCTCGATTCATAATCCCAACCAAACTGATCCACTCTCACAGCTTGGAGTAAATTCCGATCTAGGATCGGATAACTGTCTTCGCTTTCCTCTCGCTCGGCACTGAGTTTGAGCCAAGTATTGACGCCCAACCACTGGGATATAGTAAATCCTGAGTGAGATTCGCCGTACTGTCCCATACCGGTTTTGAAGAGGAAGTTTGAATTTCCTTTGGTCGGCTTTGTCGTCATGTTGACCATCCCGGACATTCCGTTGCTACCAATAAAGGAGCTAGCCCCTCCATAGGCCAGCTCGACGCTTTCCAGCGCAATACTTGGGAGCAAAGAAAGATCGAAGGATCCAAGCTGAGGACTCGAAAGAGGAATGCCATCTAGAGCCAAAAGCGACTGCGATGACGAAAGACCTCGCAGACTGATAGAGGCCAGTCCTCGCCCGTATGATTTAATAAATGCACCAGAGTGACGTTGTAACACATCGGCCAAATCTCGAGAGTTCGACTGCTGAAAATCCGCTGAGCTAACAATTTGAACGCGATGAGAGTTGAAAGCGTGTTGGAATATTTCACTCCTCCCTGTCACCGTGACCTCGGCCATCTTAACCTTGACGGTGTCTGTTTTTAAAGTCCTTATTTTCGATTCCTGAGAATCTGCCCTAGATGCGACTAGCTCTTCGGCCTCGACAATTGTCCGATGTCTCTTTTCCTCATCAACTCCAGACAAGGTGCATTCGATACTCCAAAGTGCTCCAATGGAAATTGGCGCAATATGACCAGAAGAAACAGTAGAGTGCAAAGGAGTTGTGCTGACAATCAGCACATAGAATAATATGGAGGAAAGTAGAGTCATCGAATGTCCTGCCTCAATAGCGACATCCGGCAAAGCAGCTGAGCTGCAATGATCCGATGCCTCTCTTCCCGGAGGCGGGATTATCTCGAGTTGATTCTGACAGGTCTCCTGGCTTTGCTGGCTCTTGATCGAGTAAAGAACTAGTCCTTCCCATCCTTCTGGACAGTGGACCATTCCTGGTTCATCTCGATCACCATTGCATTACAGTTGCGGGTACAGCTTCGGATTTTACCGAATTCCCTCACGCCCTTGCGGGATCAGAATAGATTATTAAAGAACGAGCTTGAATATAGGGATTGGGGCATCGAGACCAAAACCGAGAACAGTCGTCAGCCCTCAGATATCAGTTGTCAGAAGAGCCCGTTTCTCATATTAAGACTGACAATTGAGCTCTGGCGACTGACTACTGACGACTGATATCCTTACCTTCCTCCATCTCACCCATGGAAATGCAACTCCCAGGAAATCCTCAAGACGTAACAAATCTGCTGGACAAAGTCCGCTGTGGAGACACGCGTGCTTTTGGTCAATTGATTGGTCAGATTTATGATGAGCTTCGAGTCATGGCTCGAGGTCAGCGCAGAAGACTAGGTGCGTCAAATACCGTGAACACGACCGCAGTAGTACACGAGGCCTATGCAAAAATGGCTAAATCCGCCAGGAGGAACGAGGGACTCGATTTCCAAAACCGAGGTCACTTTTTCAGAGTGGCATCAAGAGTCATGAGGGATGTCATCGTTGACTATGCCAAGGCCCAATCTGCGGAAAAAAGAGGAGGTCGGACAAAAGATTTACACATAGACGACGTCACTGGATTGTCAAAAGTAGTAAATCTCGATCCACACGAAGTCCTTTCGATTAACCACTCTCTTGAAGAACTTGAGTCTCTAGACCTCAAAGCTGCACAGGTTGCCGAGCTTAAATATTTTGCAGGTCTAACGAACGATGAAACGGCGGAAGCCTTGTCCATTTCGGTGGCTACCGTCAAGCGCCGATGGACAGTCGCGAGAGCATGGATGTACAAGCGTCTCAAGGAATCCGAGTGAAGTCTTTGAGCTTCTTGTAGTCAATTATTCGGTTAAGCAATACGGTAGAGTGCATTGCAAAAACAAGAATGGGACAAAATATCTGAATTGGTCTTGGAAGTCCTCGGACTTCCCCTGCAAAGTCGTAAACAGCGCCTTGAAGAATTGTGTACAAATCAATCTGGCAAATTCGATCAGGAGTTATTCGACTCTGCGCTTGCCTTAATTGAAGCCTCCGACGAAGCAGACGCGACAAGTGCGTTTCAGTCTCCCTTCGAAGGAGTGGCGACAGTAGCCGCAGATGAGTTGGCTATCTCTGCCCCGGCTAATCTCGAAAGAACCATTGGTCCCTGGACGATTTATGATCAGCTTGGCTCCGGTGGGATGGGGGTCGTCTATCTTGCAAAACGTACCGATAAGAGCTTCAACCAGAAGGCAGCTCTAAAATTAGTCCGGCCTGGTTTTGGTTCTGATTTCAGACAGAGATTTATTCAGGAACGCGCCCTTCTTGCCCAGCTTAATCATCCTGGAATAGCGAGACTTCTTGACGGTGGCATCTATCAAAATGAAACTCCGTATTTGGCCGTCGAGCTGGTAGACGGCAGGCCAATAACCGAGTATTCTGAAGAACATAATCTCGACTTAGAAAGTCGCCTCCGTCTCTTCGTACAAGCATGCGAAGCTATTTCCTTTGCTCATCGAAACCTTGTTGTGCATCGCGATCTCAAGCCGGGGCACATCATGATTGATGATTCGACTGGCAAGCCGATCGCTAAGCTTCTCGATTTTGGCATTGCTCAACTTTTAGGTCGCGAGGATCAGGAAGACTTTACCAATTCTGGATCTGGGCCTTTTACCCCAGCCTATGCAGCTCCCGAGCAAATTAGGGGAGAGAGTATCACAACGGCCACGGACATCTATTCCCTCGGAGTAGTTCTTTATGAGCTTTTATCTGGTGAGCGCCCATACAATCTGAAGGGAAAATCGCCTGCTCAAATAGAAGAAATCGTCTGCGAGACGAATCCCACAAGGCCATCGAGCCAAAGTACAATCTCAACATTCTACCAGAGTCTGAGTGGCGACCTTGATCATATAGTCTTGAAGGCTCTTGCCAAGGAACCCGAGAGAAGATATCGATCCGCCGAGGCTCTATCAGCTGATATTCTTCGCTATCTGGACGGGCTTCCGATCGAAGCTCATTCAGGTCAATTTCTCTATCGAACAAAAAAATTCCTTAGTCGCAATCTTGCTGCGGTTGCATCTGCCGCCCTCATGGCCTTGATGGTCTCGACTATGCTTTTCGTTTTCACGCAACGCCTTTCTGATGAGAAAAACAAAGCACATCTGGCCGCCGATGAGGCTATTGAAGAGGCAAAAAGAAAAAATGCTGTCGCGAATTTCCTTGGAGGCATACTAAGGGCACCAAATAATAGATGGTATGTCGATCGGACAAATAAAGGCCCTGGTGTCACTGTTCGAGAGGTGATGGACGAGACAGCAGATATGATTGACTCCGTCTTTGTTGATTCTCCTGACATCGCCGGTGACCTTCATCATATAATGGGAGACACTTACCTATCTCTGGGTGAAGCTGATCGAGCCGCGCATCACCATTTCCGAAGTCATGATCTCAGAATTGAATATTTTGAAGCCCCGCATCCGAAAATCGTTGAGGCTCTATACTACAAATCTATAGTCGTTGGTTATCAAGGAGATTTGACCAGACGAGCTCTGATGTTAAGCGAGGCCATTGCTATGTTCCGCGAAAGACCCGGAGGCAACAACTATCCTTTTATGATGGCCGAATTCGCGGAAATGGCCAGGATTGTTGGAAATCTCGATCTAGCTGATTCCGTACAGACTGAGCTTTATGACTACGTGGAATCGACTTTTATCGACGGACACGATGGACTTAGATATCGCGACGCGCTACTTTCAAATCAAGATTGGATCATGGCGAGGATAGACGAAGAACGAGGTGATTACAAAGAAGCTCGACGCAAATTGGACAGACATTCTGCCCTGCTAACAAAAATGAATCCCGAGGCTGCTCACCTTGCTTGGAGGAAACTTCATTGCCGGATCGCAAAACTTGACATAAGGGAGAAAAAGATGGACGAAGTTGAGTCGCTCTTGCACACCTGTCTAGATCTTGACTCCGATCTTAGGAGGAGCAATCCTTTCAAGCTTGGACTCGGTGTTGAACGTCCTCCCGTTTTTTTGAACTACGGGGCCTTGCACTACTCGGATCTAGTCAGCTATTATGAATCCGTCGGGCTAAGCCGAGAGGCGAATTCCTATCGGGAATTGGCACAGAAAGCGACGAGCGAATTCGAGAAATTTAGGTCGGCCTACGAAAAATCAGGACTCTTCAACTAAGAAAGAGTTTTGAGTTGAAGTGAGACCTCTTTTTCTTCTATCGTCTGATTCCCAACCTCCACAAATCCGAGTTTGCTATGAAAAGCTGCTGATCCCGAATTCATTGGTTTGGTATAAAATTCGCAACCAATATGCTGAAGTCCTTTTTTCTTGCCGAACGAAAACAGGTCCTCATAAAATAGACGACCCAATTTCAAGCCCCTGCTTTTCTGCCTAATCGCAATACGATCGATATACAGAAAATCCGAATAGCTCTTAGCGAACCATTGATAGTTCTCACTGGAATATTCAGAATCAGGACCAAATACAAGTAAGAATCCAACTACCTCGTCATCCAGCTCTGCGACTCGGTGATAAATCGATTCTTTATGCAAATACCGAAGTCGCTCCTCATCCATCGGAGCCAAAAAATGCTCCCATTCTAAATTGATTTTGAGAATGGAAGGAAAATCAGAAATTCTGGCGCGACGAATCAAGCAGGCGTCCTTTTGATATTGTGAGGTTGGGATGGCTAAATTTATTAGGTCGCATTGCTTCTGCAGACACAAGCTGAGATTGTATTCACGTCCTCACATGTAAATGAATCTCTCGGCTCTCACTTTGGGCGGGGTGCTTTGACTCTGCAAGGACTAGAGGAGATCCCACTCGGGCAAAATCTATTTCCATCGAGCATAGCGATCGAGTACAGCGATGAGAATAAAGCTCCAGATTGGATCGATCAAAAACTCATTTAGCTAGCAACTCTATCTTGTCCATCCGATGGCTTTGCTGTATCATTAATAACTCATCAATGAAATCCAATATGGACATCTCTCAAAAGAACTCCCGCCGAAAATTTATCTCGCAATCAGCACTTCTTGCAGGCGCAGCGCTGGTATTGCCAGCATGCTCTTCAAAGAAAGCCATGATGGCCTCCGACGGAGGATTCAAACTGGGAGCGATTTCCTATAGCTTCCGAGAACTATCTGCAGATGCTCATGATGTTCTGCGATATTCCGTTAACGCTGGTATGAATACAATTGAGTTGATGGGATGGACGGCTGAGGGATTTGCGGGAGCTCCCGCAGGCCCAACCGCATACCCTGGTCCAGATGCCACGAAAGCCCAACGTGACAAGTTTAACAAAGACCGGAAAAAAGCAGCTATAGAAACCGCCAATTGGAGACAGACGGTTGATCTTTCGAAATTTGAAGAGCTAAGAGAGATATACAATGAAGCTGGAGTTGAGATCGATATTCTAAAACTTGGAAGCCCGGGGTGGGAAGACAAGCAGATCGATTATGCTTTTGAGGCCGCAAAGAAAGTAGGAGCTCGGGGCATTTCCTTCGAAGTATCCAATCAAGCTGCTGAAAGAATGGCGCCTTTTGCTGCCAAGCATAAGATGTTTATCGGAATGCATAACCACCTGCAGGTCGCCAATGACGACTTCTCTTGGGACGAGCCGCTAAAGCACAACAAATATTGCATGCTAAATGTGGACATCGGTCACTTTACGGCGGCGCTTGGACCAGAGCCCGTGATTCCGATGCTTCGAAAGTACAACGAGCGCATAACTCACCTTCATATCAAGGATCGGAAATCGCCCGAGAATGGACAGCGAAACGTCGAGTTTGGAAAAGGGGACACCCCGATTGTCGAGACGCTACAATTAATGAAATCGGAAAATTATCCGATTACTGCAATGATCGAGCTTGAGTATCCTACTCCGGACGGATCGACTGTCGAAAAGGAAATGAAGATCTGCGTCGACTATTGTAAGGACGCTCTGGCGGGCGCTTAGAACGAGTTAAAAGTCACGAGTGTAGAGTGAGATCACTACTCGACACTCGTATGGGATTAGTTGAACAAAAGCATGATCCAAGCGACGATCAGAACGAAGACGATCGAGATGGGCAGTAGATACTTCCACCCCAAGGTCATTAGCTGATCATACTTCAAACGAGGAATGGTCCATCGAATCTGAAGGAAAATAAACGCGACGATGCAAGTCTTCGCTAACAGGGCAAGATTCTGCAGGATCAATAAGAATATGCCATCAGCCATTCCTGGGAAGGCCGCCAAAAGAAATCCTTCGAATGGTAAGAGGTAGCCACCCATGAACAAGGTCGCTATGACAAAGGATGCGACAAACATATTGACGTACTCTGCCAAGAAGAACATTCCGAATTTCATTCCGCTGTATTCAGTGTGATATCCACCGACAAGCTCCTGCTCAGCCTCAGGCAAATCGAATGGTGCCCGGTTGGTCTCTGCTAAAGCCGTTACAAAAAAGATGACGAAGGCTGGAAATAGTCTGAACATATTCCATCCGAACCACCCTCCTTGCGACTCAACGATATCGGTCATGTTCAAGGATCCTGTAACCAAAACGACGGCCACAACGCAGGCTCCCATAGACAACTCATAGGAAATCATTTGAGCCGAGGAACGAAGTCCGCCGAGAAGAGAAAACTTAGAATTTGATGACCAGCCGGCGAGTGTGATTCCGTAAACAGAAAGCGATGTAAAGGCGAGAATGACCAATATCCCTACTCCAACATCGGCGACCATGATACCTCGTGCCATTGGAATGACGCCAACGGTTGTCATCGCGATCACGACCATTAAAACCGGTGCAAGCGAATGGATAAAAGGATTGGCTGCCGTTGGTCTGATGTCCTCCTTAAAAATCAATTTGACCACGTCGGCGAAAGGCTGAAGAAGTCCAGCTGGTCCAACCCGATTGGGTCCAACGCGTTGCTGGATATAGGCCGCCACTTTTCGCTCCGCATAGACCAAGGCCGATGCAGATACAAGCAGTACCTGAGTAAGTAAGAATCCTAAAATTGCTGATCCTAGCATGATTTTCCTTTCGTGTTACGCGGTTTCCGCTACAGATTCCAATTTGCAACCGGTCAGTCCCATGTTTTCATAGGTCACACCAGCAAAGTTTTCATTCTCCCGAGCCAACTCGTCCATGATCGCTCGGGGACTTTTGAAGTTCATTGCACCTCCTGCTTCGGCAGAAACATCTTGCAGAATATCCCAAGATGGTTTGCAATCGATAATGTTGCTTTCATCATGCCAGTTGTCAAAGGGCGTTCCATGACTGTTCAATCGATTTGCACCCATGCCCATCATCAACGATGTGTTGCTATGCTTAATCTTCAAGGCTGGCCGTACTAGCTGAGCAATTCCATCTTCGTTCACAAGCGTACCACTCGTCTCAACAATCATCGCAGCAGGCATCGCAACGTCGGCAACAGCAAGACTCTGATTTGTCGTATTGTGATAGTGGAGCACAAGCTTAAGCCCTGAAAGATCTTCCTTGTCAAGAAGCCCCGTTCCGATCACATCTTCCTCCATCACGTAGAGAACAGAAATCTTGCCCTCTTTAATATCTTTCTTCAAAGAAGCTGATTTCGCTTCTTTCATTCCGAGAGCTTCGCAACCCTTCCGATTTGCTGATCGGTCGGATGTTAGCAACCAATCGTCGGCATCTCCTTCCCCATCGTGCGAGACAAAGACCGGAGCATTCGCTCCCAATGAGGCCGCCAATTTTGTTAGAAGGTAGTTATCCTCGACCGTAGCCATGGCCGATCCAATGAACTGGATCGATGATGCATCGGCCTTCTTAAGAATCTTACCGACACGCTGGCTGGCTTCTTCCCATGAGATAGATTTCTTCTTAGCACTCGGACCAGACTGCGGCCGATTCTCATTAAAATGCATGTAAGCAAGTCGCTCCTCGTCTGGCATCCAAAACTCATTCACATCCATATTCGTCCTTGGAGTGATGCGCATGATTTGATTATTCCGGACCCAGTAGTCGACGTTAATGCCTTTCGATCCATAGCCTGAAATGGATGGAGTCTTACTCATCTCCCAAACACGAGCCTTGAATCGGAAATCCGTAGAAGTCAGGGCTCCAACAGGACAAATGTCGATGACATTCATCGAATACGGATCGTCAAACTCGACTCCCGGAGGTGTCAATGGATAGTTATTAACTCCTCGTTGCGTGATCGTCAACTGATGACTCTTGGAAACTTCTGCAGTAAATCGAGTGCATCTTGTACAGTTGATGCAACGCTCACCGTCCAAGGTCACTCTTGGACCAAGAGTGATTTTCTTTGGCTTGTGGACTTTTTCAAACTCAAATCGAGATCCTTCTGGTCCGTATTTGTAGGCCTGGTTCTGCAAGGGACAATGTCCAGCTTGGTCGCAGATGGGGCAATCCAAAGGATGGTTGATCAGAAGAAACTCAAGGGTATCCTTTTGCGCCCGTGCAACAAGGTCACTCGTCCGATGGGTCTGGACAACCATGCCATCGGAAATCTGCATGGAACAGCTTGTCTGAAGCTTAGGGAAGAAACGGATGACTGGTTTGCCATCGTCGTCCAATTGCAGATCTCCAGTCGCTCTATCTCTTGATGGTGTTCCGACATTGACTAAGCACTGCCTGCAGTTAGCCGGCACACTCATCGCTGGGTGATAACAAAAATGTGGAACCTCAATTCCATTGTCTGAACAGAATTGCAACAAGCCTTCGGGCTGATCAAATTCGTATGCTACGTCGTCTATGTAGACTGTGGACATTGGGATGGTTATTAGTTAGTGGCTTGGTTGTTGGTCTTTAGTCCTTGGTCCTTGGATAGGGAGGCATTTGAAGCTAGATAAAGCTCCTTGCCATTCGGAGGACTGATCTCTGACGACTGAAGACTGTCGAGACTAGTCTCGACGATCACTCCGCTGGCAACGATCGCGTGATTCTCACTTGCCTCGATCACTTCGCTGGCATCCTCTTCACTCATGCCTTCTTCCTTGCGATAATGCTCTTTCATCTCCCCACTGAGATTGGCCTCATCGATTATTCCCTCGACGATAACCGTCTTTCCGGAGATGTCTTTAGGTACAAAAAATCCGTAGTCCTTAAACGTCACGCGAATCGATCCATGAGGATCAGCATCCACGGTCATCCAGCAACCTTTCTTCTGGCACACTTTCCTGGCCACGCCTTCCAGCTTGACCTCCTTGCCTAGATATTGCGCCGGCGCTTCCATGATGGTCGCGACGGGTATGGCACCTTCCCAAGAGATCGTCTCACCAAAATTCTCATAGGAAGAAAGTGGGAATTCCACTTGTTCTGGAGACTGGCAAGCAAACTGGCTCAGCGAAACTAGGGTAAGAAGAACGAATAGCGTTCCTCGTCTATCATTTCTCGTTTTCAATAATGTTGGTTGATTTCCCATTTTATATCTTTCTATTTCTGACATCTGACATCTGAAGACTGATCTCTGAAGACTGAAGACTGATTTCTCACGCTGTAGCAAAAACCGATTGTTTGCACTTCGCCTCGAATTCGTCGCGAAAGCGTTCGATGGTATTTCGAACAGGCCACGCGGCGGCATCTGCCAAGGCACAAACCGTTCGTCCCTCCATTTGCGTGCACAGATCCATCAAAATATCGAGGTCGCGAATATGGCCTTCGCCTTCATCGATTCTCGTCACGAGATCCTCGAGCCAACCCGTGCCTTCTCGACAAGGAGTACATTGACCGCAGCTTTCGTGATGATAAAAATGAGTCACGCGTCTTAGGAAAGTCACCATATCGGTGTCCTCATCCATAATCAGCATGCCTCCGGTTCCCAGCATTGACCCAACTTCTCTCAATCCATCTCCATCCATGGTTGCACCTTCGATCATATCCGCTCGAAGTACAGGTACTGAAGATCCTCCTGGCACAACAGCCTTAAGTTTCTTTCCGTTTGTGATCCCTCCCGCGACATCATAAATCAAATCGGTGATCAGCATTCCGCTTGGAAATTCATAGACTCCGGGTCGATTTACATGCCCAGAGATTCCGTATAGCATGGGTCCTGGATGAGTATCTGCTCCGATTCCGGCGTACCACTCTGCACCATTGTTGATGATCAATGGCACGTTAGCCAAAGTATCGACATTGTTGATAGTGGTTGGGAAACCAAACACACCTTTTTGGGCTGGGAAGGGTGGTTTAATTCTCGGATAGGCTCGCTTACCCTCAAGAGAATTCATAAGACTGGTCTCTTCTCCACAGATATAGGCACCAGCACCCTTGTGGATCACGATCTCTGTATCGAATCCAGATCCCATAATATTCTTTCCGACGTAACCTTTCTTGTAGGCATCGGCTAGGGCATCTTCAAGTTGCGTGATCCAATCGGCGAATTCGCCACGGACATAGAGAAAGCAAGTATCAATCGTCATCGCGTAGTTGGCGATAACAATTCCTTCCAAAACGAGATGCGGGTTAAATTCGAGTAGCTGTCGATCTTTAAAAGTACCGGGCTCAGACTCATCACCATTACAGCAAAGATACCGTGGCTTTTCTGGGTCAACAGGCGGCATGAAGCTCCATTTCAGTCCGGTTGGGAAAGCCGCTCCTCCTCTACCACGCAAATTGCTGGCCTTTACTATGTTTGTGACCTCAGTTGGCGTCAGCGATTCTGTAGAAAGCACTTTCTTAAGCGCTTTGTAACCACCATGGTCTTCGTATACATCGATTTTTTGAAGATCCTTTACAGCAGGTAACAATACCCGCTTGTAGGATTTCCAATCGCCTGCTTTTGACATACTGTTAACTGTTAACTGTTCTCCGTTCTCTGACAACTATTATTAGCTATCAGATTTCTAAATCCTGTCTATGACCTTTCTTCTCCTCACTCCTCACTCCTCACTCCTCACTCCTCACTCCTCACCCCGCACTTCTTCAGGCCTTGCTCTCCAATACTGCTCTCATCGCTTCCCGCGAGCTCTCCGTGTTCTTTACATCCGTCCTCCTATTTCCGCCCATCTCGTCATCGTCCTGAGGCAAAGTGACTGAGGTGAAACTTGGGACCTTGTCTTCATAGAGATCCGCAATCAACTGGTCGACTTTTTCTTTGGTAAGATGATGAACGTAAGGGCCATTTGTGATTTGCAACATCGGAGCCGAGCCGCAAGCACCTAAACATTCCGCCTCTTGCAAAGTGATCTTACCATCAGCGGTCGTTTCTCCAGCTTTGATCTTGAGCTTATCCTCAATATGCCGAAGCATATCATATCCGCCCGTGAGCCCGCAGGAAAAGCAGGTGCAAACATCTAGGACGTGATCACCTTTCTTCTCTTTGTAGTACTGAGTATAGAAAGTAGCAACACCGTAAACCTGAGCGTAAGGCATCCCTATCTCCTCCGCAACTAGTTGCATGACTTCGGCCGGGAGAAATCCGAATTTTTCCTGCGCAAGCCACAAAGCACGCATTACCGCTCCCTGCTTTTCAGGATAAGCCTCTACATAGGCCTTGATCTTAGCCTGTTCCTTACTCGTAAAGACCAAATCCGCCGTCGCAATTTGCGGAGCTGGATTCCGATCTGGCAAGGCTACGTTTTTAGATGAACTCATAGGTCAGTCGTCAGATATCAGTCGTCAGATATCAGATATCAGTCATCAGACTTCAATCGTCTTTCTTAAGATTATGTAAATTCAAAATTGTCTTCTCCTCACTCTTCACTCCTCACTCCCCACCCCTCACTTTCTTCCACAGCCCCTCAGCCCCCTATTTATCTGCTTCACCCATCACTGGATCAACCGATCCAATCAGGACAACAGAGTCAGCAACCATCTCCCCTTCCAACATATACTCAAGTCCCTGAAGATTTCTAAAGCTCGGAGAATTCAGTCTCATTCTGGTGGGATATCCCGTTCCATCTGAGGCTAAAAAGAATCCCAACTCGCCTTTTGGAGACTCAATCGCGTGATAGCTTTCAGCACCTTTGGGTGGTATGACACCGGCGTCCGTCATAAGGAAGTCATGTATCATGCCCTCCATGCTGTAGTAGACCTCCTCCTTGGAAGCGTAAGATTGCTTGGCATCCGTCGACCTAATAGGTCCCTGCGGAATACGATCGAGGCATTGTCGAATGATTTTCACACTCTCCTTCATCTCCTCCATTCGGACGTAGTATCGCGCTAAGGAATCGCCTTCTTCCCGAATTGGAATATTGAAATCGAGAGATTCGTAGAGCATGTAAGGCTCGAATCGACGAATGTCGTAGTCGATACCACAGGCTCTAATATTTGGACCAGTGAAGCCATAATCAATGGCCTCATCTGCGGATATTGCGCCGATGTCCACGTTCCTTTCGATCCAGATACGATTTCGGTTCAACACCTTTTCCCAGTCGAGAATATTTTCCGAGAAGGTGCGAACAAAATCTTTGATCAACACAAATCCTTCTGGTGTGATGTCTGATGCAACGCCTCCGATTCGAGAGTGCGACACAGTGAATCGCGCTCCGGCTATCTCATCAAAGATCGAGTAAATGACTTCTCGAAATTGGAAGGCCCAAAGGAAAACCGAGATAGCTCCAGTGTCCATCACCATGGTACCGAGCCATAAGAGATGAGACGATATTCGAGCCAGCTCCGACAGAATCGTCCTTATGTAGGTCGCTCTCTCAGGAGATTCGATCCCCGCCAATTTCTCAACAGCCAAGCAATATGCCACGTTGTTTGAGTAAGGCGAGAGGTAGTCCATCCTATCTGTGTAGGGCATGAACTCTTGATAAGTCTTGTGCTCTGCAAGCTTTTCGATGCCTCTGTGGAGGTAGCCAAGATCCAAGACACAAGTCTCTATTCTCTCTCCATCCAACTTAAGTAGACATCTCAACACACCGTGGGTAGCTGGATGCTGGGGGCCCATATTGAGGATCATGTCCGCCTCGAGCGGATCATCATCATCAGACTCTACATGGACATGCTTCGACTCCAGTCGGTCCAGCATGGCCTGGTTGTGTTTGGGCCAAAAAGTAAATACGTGCTCGTCTTGGGCTGCGGTTAGTTTCGCTGCGTTTTGCATTTTGCTTAATCGGGTCGAGCTATTCTGAAAATGGTGTTCCGTGCTCCGGCTTCTGTCCGTGAGCCCTGATAAATGGATCTGGTTCTACTATTCCATCATCCTTTTGTGATGGCAGTGGCAAAGAACCGGGGATCCCTAGGCTGGGGAATTCCTTTCTGAGCGGGAAGTGTTCAAAGTCTTCCGGTAAAAACATTCTTCTCAGATCTGGATGATCCTTGAAGATAATGCCCAACATGTCATAGCACTCGCGCTCGTGCCAATCGGCTGATCGGTAGACGCTACATATCGAGTCAACCTGCAAATCCTCTTCGTCGATCCGCACTTTGACACGAATCCGCTTCTTCCCTTTGACTGAGACAAGATTGTAGAAAATCTCGAATCTATCATCTTCCGTGAAACGATCTATCCCAGCAAGTTCTATCAAATAGTTGAAATCATGTTCGTTCTTCAGGAAGGACATGACATCGAGCAGACGATTCTTCGCGACATAAACCGTTTGCTCATTCGCATACTCCATCAAGCCGTGAAAATCATCGCCAAGCTTGGCTTTCAGCGCATCAATCAGCTCAGGATTTTTGGTCGTAGATTTTGAGTGGGGATTTACAGCTCCCTCTTTTGCTGGGTCTCCGGGCGTGAAAAGAAAATCTAGAGTCTTTGGCATCCTCCTGCTATTTTAAATCGTAGGCGATGGAATGCTCATTCCGAATCTTCTCCTGAATCTCCATGAGAGCATTCATCAATGCTTCAGGTCGAGGAGGGCAACCAGGGATATACACGTCGACAGGTAGAAAATTGTCGATACCTTGGACGACTCCATAGCATCGATGCATTCCGCCTGTGGATGCACAGGCTCCCATCGCGATACACCACTTGGGATCAGGCATCTGGTCCCAAATTCTACGGACGGCATGGGCCATTTTGTAGGAGCACCAGCCGGCGACGAGCATCAAATCACTCTGCCGTGGTGAAAATCGAAAAACCTCTGATCCAAAGCGACTCGCATCAGCTTTAGGCCCTGCAAAAGCCATCATTTCGATGGCGCAGCAAGCAAGCCCCATTGGCATGGGCCAGACAGCATTGGAACGCGCCCAGTTGGCCACGGAATCTACCGTGGTAGTGAGAAAGGAATCTTTTACATCTAAGGGCATGCGCTCTTTTATCTAATGATTTCGAAGTGCTTCGAATAATTTGGTGTTAGTCCCATTCAAGTCCGCCTTTCTTAAAGTCGTAGAGAAGCCCGACTAATAGAATGACGACAAATGTTGTGACAATAATAAGACTGGTCAAGCCGTAACCACTGGCAAGGAAATCCTTGAAGGAAACGGCCCATGGATAGAGGAAAACTACCTCAACATCGAAGACGATGAAGATCATCGCAACAAGGTAGAATTTGATAGAATATCGCTTTCTGGCTGATCCGATTGGGTCCATTCCGGACTCATAAACGGATTGCTTCAATTTGGACGGACGCTTTGGTCCAATAAAGTTCGAGGCAGCCAGCAAGGTTAGGGCTAAGCCACTTGATATAGCGGCTAGAATGAAGATAGGAAGGTAACTCTCGAACACAGGTCTTCTATTGAAATTGCTTATTACGGGACGGCTTAAAATACCGCATGAGGCCTCGGCAAGCAATGAAAATATCCACAAGAAAGTAGGATCTTCAGGGCGTCGGATAGGAGAGCCCATTTCTCTCGGCACAATTTCGCCCCAATGATATTGGGACAAAATTCTGAATGTTCGAAATCGGCTCTCCTATCGTCCGCTTTCTGCCGATCCAGAACACTTTCCTTTGGATATTGGAGTCTCTGATAAAGCGAGGCATAGGTGTCTAATTGATTATCCGATCAATTAGACCCCTATGCCTCGAATCAAACCGACTTACTCGAATCATCCGCTTTATCAGTCAAGGGAGATTTTCGGCTATTCGATAGCCGATTCCAATTTCGCGGTGACAAGAAAAAGGCCAGATCTGTCACTTCGAACATCTAGAGATTCTTCCAAATATTATTTGGGAGAAGATCTTAAGAGAGAATGGCAGATCTGGCCTTTTTTACTAAAGCGAATAGGCTAATCGAATAGTCGAGAATCGACCAATCTTGGGTGCACCTACAAATTCTCGTCGTTCATTATTGAGAACATTCGCGATGCTCACATCGGCCCGGAGTCCTATGAGGAAGTTGCTCAGATCGTATCCGAAACCTACATCTAGAAGGAAATAATCCTCGACATTTCCAACATAAGGCCCGGATGTAACTGGGAATCCTTTTACATATCTACCGGAGAAATTGGCACTGAGTCCGTTTGGTCGGAAATAGTTAGCACCTGCTTTGAACTTGGTTTTAGGGGCATTAAGTGCAAGTTGAAGCCCCGAATCCGCAGCCTCATCCAATTCTAATGCATCAAAAAAGTCGTCACTCACTATCGATGCCGATCCAAAAATATCTACTTGATTGCTAAGCAAATACTGGAATGAAATGTCTGCCCCATAGTATGTAACTTTTCCAAAGTTTCTATAGGCCAGCATCAACTCAGGTTGTCCATTGCTGTTATTTTCGTTTGGTTGAATAACGGCGATGGGATTATCACCGACGAATAGTGCGGCCTGCTCTGCCAAAGTTGCGGCGACTACCTCAGGTGTAAATCCAAGCGCTGCAAATAAGGGAAGCAAATCGGCATTCAAACCTGCAGCAATGGCGTCCGTGAGATCCTGCTCTAGTCCTAGAATGTAAACAAGGGGTGTCTCCACAAGAAGAGGGCCAACGAAGTCCTTTTTCGCTTCGTAGTAGAAATCAGCGGCAAAAAGCAGCTTTCTATTGATGATTCCCTTATAGCCAACCTCGAAAGAGTTCGTGATCGTTGGCTTTAACGAAGGGATGTCTGTTAGGTCAGTGACAAATCGCGGTGCAGCTGAGGGATCTGATGGGTTTACAATACCAAGTGACCCCGGAGTCCAGCCTTCAACATTTGTACTCCCAGGAGCAAGAAGATCTTTCAAGGTTTGGAAGAAAGCGGGCGGTACGGCCACTCCCAATAGGGCGTTGACTTCTTCTAGTGACAAAGAGTTCAGTTGATTGAATAGTAGACCGTACATGACACCCAAATCCATTCCGGCAGGAGTATCTGTGTTGTATACACCAGGAATAGGCAATATCGATGTGCCTACTAAATCACTCGCGCCAGGGAAAAGCCCGGAGTAGGCTGAGTTTCGGTTCCAAGTATATCCATCTTGTACACCCCGTCCTCGAACCAATACCGGAAATGGATCGCCAGCGAGTGCTCCGGCAACGATGTCTAGAAAGAGCGAATTGTTACCAGGCGACGAGTAGGCTCTGTTGTATGTACCACGAAAAGAATGCTCAGGCGTGGGCTTGATAACGAATGCTGCACGCGGAGAGAACTCGACTTCTTCAAAGACACTATTGTAGTCCGCCCTCAATGCTGCGGTCACATCTAGTTTTGGACTAACAGCGAAGGTAGTTTGAGCGTAGGCACCGTACTCGGTGATGGTATCGTTGTCTTCGTTCCTTCCATATATCGTCCCAGCCGTTTCAGGTCTTGTACTCAAATAATCGAGACCCATGACCGTTCTTGAGCGCCCGTCATATGCATTCAATAGGTACTGAACCTGGCCATTCATTTTCTTCGAATCGTCGGTAACGATCTCACCATTTCCATAGGTAAAGGAATCTCCAAGAGTATTGCCATTCAGGTAAAACTGAGCAAATAAAGGTCCCGATTGAGCTCTAATTTGACCAAAGAAGAACTGAGCATCATCGGCCTGTAAGGTTCCAATTCCGCTTTGCACGGTTGCCTGAAATTGATTAAATCCGCCGTTTAAGATGAAGTGAGTATCGTCATTGGTTCTGATCTTCATCATACCGCCAATGTTGGCCTTATATACATCAGTAAATCTGTCCTTTGAGTCTCCTGACAATTCTATGGCATCGAGTGGATCGTTTGGATCCAATGCCCATTCTTGTGCCTGAGAGTAATTGCCATTAATTTTATAGCCAAAGTTGTTAGTGAAATTCGCATGTCGAAATTCACCTCCAATGGTTGACTTTTCACCAGCAAAAAGGGCAACGCCCGTTCCAGGTGAAGTAAATGGATCTTTTGTGATCATGTGAATGACTCCACGGTCAACTCCTGCACCATAGAGTGCCGAACCAGGACCACGCACGACTTCAACACTCTCAAGGTCTATTTTCGACGCCGGAATAGTACTATAGAGGTTCACGTTTAGTGAAGGAGCAGCAGCGCGACGATAATCAGTCAAAAGGTGGGCTGAGCCAGAAAAGGCGTTGTTGAAACCTCGCATCACCACTTCAAATCTGTCGACACCAGTTTGCGCAATATCAACACCTGGGACATTTCTTAACACACTCGCAACAGTGGTTGTTGTTTGACTTTCGATCTCTCTAGCATCGAGAACAGTGACGGAAGCTGGTGCATCCAAGACCTTCTCCGCCTGTCTGGAAGCGGTTACGACAACTTGATTTAAATTAATACCTTGAGAGGCCAGAGATATATTGACTGATGTTGCTTGCCCGCCAGTAACGGTAATCGATTCGCTGTGCTCAGCATAGGATACATATCTAACGATAAGATCGTAAGTACCAGCTGGGACGTTCTCAATTACAAAGGATCCGTCAATACTCGTACTCGCACCAGTAATGGGTAAGGTCTCCCCGGGGTTCGCGATTATTACGTTGGCACCTGGTAATCCTTCGCCATTTTCCGAGTCCGTAACATTGCCTCGAACCGTTCCATTTTGTGCCTGTGACAGTCCAAATGACATTAGTACAAGGGCAAGACACAACATTCCGAGTCGATTCAATCTATCCATTTGCAATACCTCTTAATTATTCACAAGTACGTTTTTGCAGGACCTGTCTCATGTGGGACATATTAAGATAGGTAAAGAGCACGTATCTGTACTAAAAGTAATATATAGATAACATTACAGATTGTCAGATTGTCAGATTGTCAGAACTTCAGATTATCAGAATCCGAGAATCCGATGATCTGAATTCCGATCTTCTGTCTGATGTTCTGACGTTCTGATAATCAGTTCCCCAGCCCGACTCGTTCAAAAATCACATCAACATTGCGAAGATGATAGTTAGGATCGAAAGCGTCATCGATCTCCTCTTTGCTAAGTCGAGAAGTCAAGGCCTCACTTGCATTTACAATATCGCGGAAAGAGCGTTGTTCTTCCCATGCCTGCATAGTCAAAGGCTGGACTGTGTCATAGGCATCCTCTCGATTCAGTCCCTTTTCGATCAACATGAGTAGAAGTCGCTGACTGTATACGAGTCCAAAAGTGCGCTCCATATTCCGCTTCATGTTCTCCGGATAAACATTCAAGTTTGTGACGATCCGAGTCATCCGCTCTAACATATAGTGGAGTAGAATTGTGGCATCAGGCATGTAAACTCGCTCCGTTGAAGAGTGAGAAATATCTCGCTCATGCCAAAGGGCAACATTTTCGTAGGCCGTAATCATATATCCGCGGAGAAGTCGAGCACATCCTGTAATGTTTTCAGATCCGATCGGATTTCTTTTGTGAGGCATGGCCGATGATCCTTTCTGACCCTTTCGGAAGGCCTCTTCCGCTTCTCGAACCTCGGACTTTTGAAGCCCGCGAATTTCGACGGCAATTTTCTCCATCGTGGCACCGATCAGGGCTATTGTTGCCATATAATCTGCGTGCCGATCTCTCTGCAGGACCTGAGTTGAAATGGGCGCTGGGTTCAATCCCAGGATCTCGCAGGTCTTTGTCTCAACAGCCGGAGGGGTATGAGCAAAGGTCCCTACAGCTCCGGACACCTTTCCAAATCGCACTCCCTCAGCAGCAGCCTCGAAGCGCTCAATATTTCGCTTCATTTCAGCGTAGTACAGCGCCATCTTTAGACCAAAGCTGGTCGGCTCGGCGTGAACTCCGTGTGTCCTCCCCATCATGATCGTGTTCTTATGCTCTTTCGCTTTGGCGCCAAGTGCCTCGGTCAGCTTGGCGATCGAGTCTCGAAGAATCACATTGACTTTCACTAGTCGATAGGCCAGAGCAGTATCGACTACATCGGAGGAGGTGAGGCCATAGTGGACCCATTTCTTTTCATCGCCAAGAGTCTCACTTACGGCACGAGTGAAAGCGACCACGTCGTGACGAGTGATCTCCTCAATTTCGTGGATTCTATCAATGTCAAAGCTGGCTTTTTCGTAAAGGACATCTACGTCTTCGGAGGGAATTACTCCGACTGTTGACCAAGCGCGACAGGCCGCAAGCTCCACGTCTAGCCAAGCTTGAAACATATTCTGTTCGGTCCAAATGTCACCCATTTCCGGGCGGGTATATCGTTCTAACACTTCGTTAGTTTAGTCTAAAATTGTTGGGGACTCTATAGCGATTCACGCTTCACGACAAGGTGTCGATAGAGAATTTCACGAGCCCTAAAAATGTGGGCTTTAACGGTTCCGAGGGGAATATCTAGCTCCCTTGCGATTTCTTCGTAACTCTTTTCCTGCTGATGGCGCATCACAATCACACGCTTATATTTTTCTGGAAGGGAATCGATCGCCTCATTAATAATCACATGTTTCTCATCACGAATAATATGCTGGTCTGGACGGTAGGTCGAATCAGGTAATTCGATTTCCATTTCACCATCCTTCACATTGAAGGTCTGATTTATGGAAGTGGTTGGAAGCTTTCTTTTCCGGAGATAATCGATCGTGTGATTCGTGGCGATCTTGTAGAGCCAAGTCGAAAAGGCGAAGGAAGTTGAGTAGCTGGCTAGAGAATTAAATGCCTTGATAAAGGCCTCTTGCACCAGATCCTCGACCATCTTTTCCTCCCGAACCATTTTGAAAATATGGTGACTGAGAGGCTCGCGGTACTTGTTGAGAAGCTTTTCGAAGGAGCGCTGATTACCATTAAGCGCTTCTTGGACCAAGGCTTGATCCTGAAGGCTTGATGACGATGGTTTCCTTGCTTCCTTTTTGCTCATTCTCGCGTTGCGGAATCGAGATCAGTTTTATTCTCGACTCAACTCAGATAATACGAACTTCTGGAGTGTCTTGCTTTCTAGCTTTTCTGGCTGATCTGCTATTCAGGAAGGAGTATGTCCTTCTCTCAGCCAAGTTCGGAAGACGACAATACTTTCTCAGCGAATTTTCCTTCCTGGAAAGATGACGATCCCTTTTTAGTCTTGGTCCCAGGAAGAAAATAATGCTTCTAAAGCCTTGTCGTTTTCAAAACTTATACTTCGATAAGGACACATTTCTTGCAGATTAGCGAGACAAACTTTGTTCGCTAGAAAAGCCAGATGAGGCAGACTCGCAAGATCAGCCAGAAAAGCTAGACCTGCTATTCTAAATCCTGCGGTTCAACGTGCAGCTGTCGCGTCTCCTTATATGTACTCAACACGATACTCGTCTGAGTCCCATGGACACCAGACCAGGTTTGAATAGCCGCAAGAAGGGCCTCTAAACCAGCTGTGTTCTTCGTTCGGATTTTCAGAACGTGAGATCCCTCTCCAGTTATTGAATGCACCTCCAAGATCTCAGCATTTTCGTTACACTTCTCAAGGAAGTTGGGATAATTATCCGAGCCATCTACACGAACTCTGATAAAGGCTCCAACGTCATAAGAAAGTGCCTTGGGATTGAGAACAGCGTGAAATCCCTCGATCACGCCTTTTTCCTCAAGCTTGCGCATGCGTTCACTGACGGAGGGTACCGACAGTCCAACTTCTTCTGCGATCTGGTTTCGCTTAATTCTTCCCCGCTCTTGAAGGAGCTTCAGGATTTTGACATCGATGTTGTCGATTCTATTGATCATGGATTCGGCAGTCCTTTTTGTTCTAGTCGAGTATACGTTTGGGGCGGATGAGATGGAAGAGGGGGTGGCTGTTTTCCGTGTTCTGTTTTCCGTGATCCGATGCGGTTCACCGTTGGTCGTTTGTCGTTTGTCGCAGGACTTCATTCTATCGGGTACTGGGCGTAAAGAAATTCTGATGTTCTGAATATCTGAGAATCTGATTTCTTATATTTGCCATCCCTCGATTCGGGCCCGTAGCTCAGTGGTCAGAGCAGTGGACTCATAATCCATTGGTCGTAGGTTCAAGTCCTACCGGGCCCACTACATATCTTGTAAGTCCTTGTCTAGCAAAGCGTGTAGAAAAAATTGGTCAAGTCCTGTCTTCGCATTTTCTTGAATTACAGTTAATGCATTTTCTGTTGCCGGTTGTGATTCCAAACGTGATAGACGCAGAGCAGACTCAAATGGATAAGTTTGGGTTTGGATCGCAGAAACAATTTTCGATATTGCATTTGAAATACTAGTGCGTGAGCTAGGATAGCGCGATTGATGGGTTCCCCGATGTCCTTGTAACAAAATGAAATCAGACTGGCGAATGTCGAAGTCCGAATGTTGAAGGCGGATGCATTTTTCTCTCATTTCCTTTGACATATATCATTGGCTATTCGACATTTTTTAGCATTGTTTCCTTCAGAGAACTCTCCCCTTATCCTTTTCCATATGAGACTCATCCTACTCCTTTCTCTCTTGATCCCTTCTCAAATGATAGCACAGTCACACACAGGCTATCTAACCAAAGACGGTGCCTGGTGCTGGTTTTCTGATCCTCGTGCCATCATGGTTGGCGATCAGGTCATCACAGGTTGGGTAAAAGCAAACGGAACGATTGAAGCCGCTTCTCTAAACATTGCTTCAGGCAGCATTCAGACCAGCGATCTGTACCACAGATTGGAATCGGACGATCACGACAACCCTGCATTTGTCCAAACGGAAGGGGGACAACTCCTGGCCATGTACACCCGACACAGCAGGAAAGATCTGTTTATCAATACCCTGGAAAATGGCACAGATGGAATTGAATGGAGCGGTGCCCAACTCATTCACCCGATGAGTAAGGAAGAGTTGGAGAAATTTCCCCGGCAGACTGTCACCTACGCCAACCCCTATCGATTGGAAAAAGAAGACAACCGCATCTACAGCTTTGGCCGCTGGACAGGCTTCAAACCCAATGTGATGTGGTCGGACGATCAGGGAGAAAACTGGACAAAAAGCAAGGTGTTCATCACCAATTATCCCTTCGACGGCGGCAATCGACCGTATGTCAAATACTTCTCAGATGGCCAATCGAAAATCCACATGATATTTACCGATGGACATCCCCGCAACGAACCGACCAATTCTGTCTATTACGCCTATTATGAAAATGGAGCATTTTACAAAGCTTCAGGAGAGCAAATTTGTACGATGGACCAAATCCCTTTTGAACCCAAAGATGCCTCCATTGTCTATACCTCCAATCCCAAAGAGGGTCGTGCCTGGATTGCAGATATCGGGCAGGACGAACAAAACAATCCGGTTCTTTTGTACACCAGAAGCCCTACCGAAAGCAATCATGAATATTGGTATGCCCGCTTTGATGATGGTTGGGCAAACACAAAAATCTGCGATTCGGGCAAGTGGTTTCCACAGACTCAGAAAGGTAAAACAGAACGGGAGCCCCATTACTTTGGCGGCATGACTGTTCACCCGAATGATGCAGGAATTGTGTATCTATCCAGGCAAATCAAGGGGGTCTTTGAAATCGAACGCTGGGAAACAACCGATAGAGGGGATTCATGGAAAACAGAAGCCATCACCAAAGATTCTGAATTCGATCATGTCAGGCCATACATTCCTCGCGGCTTGCCAAAAGAGGCGGATGAAATAGTCCTCTGGATGGAGAACAGGAAGTACATTCACTATACCGACTTCAAAACGTCCATTAACTACTCTGTTCGAAAAAACTAGCAATCTCTTCGCTTCGAAGTTCATTTGAATGTTGTGGCAACCCCATTGAAATTCACCCAACTGACTTTCGTAGGCTTTCTGGTCTATCTAGCTTGCTTGCTGCTCAGCTGTGGAAACCCTTCCGGCCTCAGTGAACTTCACTCATCCCGGATTCAGCAAGTAGCCGGCATCTGGGACGAAGGAGGCTGGCACAAATATGCAGGTAGAAGACAAGTGGCCCTATTTGGGGGTGAGGTCTGAACCGCTTACATGCCTTTTGATTTTGTTGGCAGTTTCTGTACCCTCCCATCTCTACGAGGCACGGCAGGATCAGGTTTAATACGCCAAAGTAATAGACATTTGTCTCCTAACTTTAATTGGCCAGGCAATAACCGGAAGAACAAAAATATGATTGGTAATTCACGAGTTCACATTGCACTGATCAGCTTCCTTTCCGTTTTAATCGCGGGTTGTGCTAGCATTAATAATAAGGAATCAAGCCGCACCTGGGACCCGGCACAAGATTCCAGTCTGGCTGGCCAGACGCCTGAACCCCTGCGCAAAACTTCCTTGCCTTATCCGGTTGGGCAAAAGCTATTTGTCGATAACGCGACCACATCGGATTCAGGCGTTCCCTGCGCGGGTAACAGTTTCCTGCTGCGCGAACTTAATGTTGTGAATCTCGGCGTTTCCAATCGCGATGTTCCGGGGTCTGCGGCCCTGTTGAGCACGATGGGTTATCAGGTTTTTAATGCAGCCGACGGTGTTGGCCAGCGCTTTGATTGCGACGCCTTGCCAGTGGTCATAGTGCCGACCGTGCCCGATGAAAGTCTCGTGGTACATGTCGCCGGGGTCAATGCTTCTGAATCAGGTGCCACAGGAGACCTGACGGTGCGACCCTTGCGTCCAGCAAATACCGTCGACATGGATCACCTCTTGGTTTTTTACCATGCCGAGCAGCAGGCGGCTGTTGAAAGCCTGGAGTATTTGCTCCATAACTCGATCGATGTGCCCTCTCCCCAGGTCTATATCGAAACAATGGTGTTAGAGGTCAGTGAGGAAGATTCCAAGGAACTCGGCATCTCATATGAAAGCGCCATAGGTGGTAACAGTCTCCTCAACCTTGGCGCAAGCGAAGTCGGCGAGGGTGATACAGCAGGCTTCACGCGTAATACCCGGACGGAAGATGGAGTAAATATTTTCACGCCCGGAACTGGGATTGAAGTAAAGTTGCGAGCCCTGGTCGAAGAGGGGCGGGCAGAAATTTTGTCGCGGCCCAGCGTGCTTGCGCTTAGCAACCGCCAGGCAGTTATCCAGATTGTCGATGTCGTTCAAACCCCAATCCTGGAAAGCACTGTTACACAATCAGGCGAGCTGATTATTTCGTCCTACGAGTTTGAGCCTCTCTTGCTGGGCATCACGCTTAATCTGCGCCCGCGCGTATCCGTTGACCGGAACTGGGTCAGCCTTGAAATCGACGCTACGGTTGAAGCGGAGGTTGACGAAAATTCCGGAACGGCGTTTGCACCCGATGCCAATGGCGGTCGGATAGCGCTAGCCGAAAAGAAAGGCTCTGCCAGCCGAAAAGTCAGGACCTTTGCCCGGATTCCGGATCGTACACCGATCATTATTGGCGGTTTGGTCGCGGGGAACATGGAGCAGGCCTCATCGCGGGTCCCTGTTCTGGGCAAACTGCCATTTATCGGCGCCCTTTTTGGCGCCACCGATAACGAAATACAAAAACGGGAAGTCATCATCGTATTAACGCCGCACATCATGGCTGAAGATGCCATCGGTATCGCCAGTAACAGGCCACGTGATGACGTAATGGCGCGCGTGAGCGACCTTATGTTGTTCAACAACAGCTACCGGATACAGTCCGCAGACGTTTTTGACATGAACTTCCTGCTCGATGATCCACAGTTTCGAGCCTACCGTAGAAAGGCATTAACTCTGAACGAACAAAACACCGCACTTGAACCGAGCCACCCTGCACGGCAGTTGGCCGAAGGTCATATACCTGGCGAGCAGGCACTGGTGGCGAAAATGTTATTCGACATCATCAGCAATTCCGCCAACCGTGTATCAGCAACTGCCGACCAGGTGTTCCTGCCCGAATTGGCAGCCGGGCAAAATATTCAGCATACGTCCCTGGCCACCTTGCTGGATGCGGCGAAGTTTGGTGAAGACCCGGATGCCGGAATCTGGCTTCAGTTTGATGAGGGTCATGTGCGCCACCAGGCAGTCAGACTCGATAGCACTGAAAGCTGGCCTCGCATTGAATCCAGGTTGCAGCGTTCACTACCCGTAAATTCAACAGGCTTGTTGATTCGTGACGCAAATGATTATGAGCGCCTGCTGCGCTCGATTGCTGTCGATACGGTACTGCGGCTGAATGGAGGTTATCGCACATTGAATGTACAAAACCTCAACGAAGGCACGGTATTGAAACTGGGGACGCCCGCTGATTACAGCAACTATGACTTGTCCACCCGAACAGCTCAGATCTATAACGACTCACAATACTATTTCGATGTACTACAGCGTGAACTTACCAGCACCTACAAGGCGCTGGACACAGCAGAACAGGATATATTGAAGTAAAGGGTATTCGGCTTGTCTATTCAATTAAGCAAAGCGGTTATAGGCCGCCACGGCAGCAAAAGAAACTTGCCGTTTAGGCCTATCTATCGAAGCGTCATTGATTTAATGATCTCCTGATCTCCAATTTGCAGACGATAGAGATAGTGACCAGTCGGGTAGTCCAATCTTAACCTAAACTGATGCTTGCCCTTGCCAAACTGTCCATCTACAAAGCGGCCTAGTTCCTGCCCCAGTACATTAGAAACGCTCAGCGAAACATGCCCCGGTTCAGTCAGATTAAATTCTATTGTAGTAGAACCAGAGAAGGGATTGGGATAATTATCTCCAACCCAAAACTCATCACCCGGTAAGTCATCACCTATCGCTGTTGGTGAAACGACCGTAAAGACAACCCAAGCTCGCGCCGTCAGACTGGCATCTGAAATCTCATACTGCAGGGAATCCGTTCCAACAAAGAAGTCTCTTGGAGTATAAACAATCGTATCTGCGCCTTCAATTGAGGCTGCACCGTCGTTGGGACCTGATGTGATAGTGTCAAGAGTTAAGACATCCCCGTTTGGATCAGAATCGTTGCTGAGAACATTCACCGAGACGGCTACTCTTGCATCGGTCGTTGCCGAGTCGTTATTCGCGGTCGGTCCCACATTCTGTGTAAGGACCGTAAAAACCACCCAGGCTCGTGCCGACAGACTAGCATCTGATATCTCATACTGCAGAGAATCCGTTCCGACAAAAGAACCCGATGGAGTATAGACGATCGTATCTGCGCCTTGGATTACAGCACTCCCGTTATTTGGACCTGTCGTGATAGAGTCAAGGCTAATAGGGTCTCCATTTGGATCGGAATCGTTGCTGAGAACATTTACCGAAACGGCAACTCCAGAATCAGTCGTTGCCGAGTCATTGTTCGCGGCGGGTCCCACATTCTGTGTAAGGATCGTAAAAACCACCCAGGCTCGTGCCGACAGACTAGCATCTGATATCTCATACTGCAGAGAATCCGTTCCGACAAAAGAACCCGATGGAGTATAAACAATCGTATCTGAGCCTTGGATTACAGCACTCCCGTTGTTTGGACTTGTCGTGATAGAATCAAGGCTAATAGGATCGCCATTTGGATCGGAATCGTTGCTGAGAACATTTACCGAGACGGCTACTCCAGCACCAGTCGTAGCCGAGTCGTTATTCGCGGTCGGTCCGACATTCTGTGTAAGGACCGTAAAGACTACCCAAGCTCGTGCCGACAGACTAGCATCTGATATCTCATACTGAAGGGAGTCTTTTCCGACAAAAGAACCCGATGGAGTATAAACAATCGTATTTGAGCCTTGGATTACAGCACTCCCGTTGTTTGGACCTGTTGTGATGGAGTCAAGGCTAATAGAATCTCCGTCTGGATCGGAATCGTTACTGAGAACATTTACCGAGACGGCAACTCCAGAATCAGTCGTTGCCGAGTCATTGTTCGCGGCGGGTCCTTGATTCGGTGAAAGGACCGTAAAAACAACCCAAGCTCGCGCCGTCAGACTAACATCTGAAATTTCATACTGAAGGGAGTCTTTTCCGACAAAAGAGCCTGATGGAGTATAAACAATCGTATCTGAGCTTTGGATTACAGCACTCCCGTTTGCTGGGCCTGTTGTGATGGAGTCGAGGCTAATAGCATCTCCATCTGGATCGGAATCGTTGCTAAGAACATTTACCGAGACGGCAACTCCAGAATCGGTCGTTGCCGAGTCGTTAATCGCGGCGGGTCCTTGATTTGCGACGCCAGTTACATTTAACACAATCGAATCTGAGCTGATTACTAGATCCGGTGCTCCCGCATTTCGAGCACGAAGCTCGTATGTCCCGGAGTCGCTCACATCGAGACTGCTAAGACTCAAGGTGGAACTCGTAGCGCCAGAGACCTCAGCTCCATTCCGATACCATTGATAGCTATTCCCGTCGCCAGCGACAGACAGGCTGACGTTCCACGAGTCTCCTGCGTTCTTGTCAACCGTTCCTGGACCTGGAATGCTGCTTTGTGGCGAATAGCTATTGACGGAGTCGGCAAGCAAACTCCCTACTAAATCATCAAATTGGAAGCTGTTATTTTCTAGTGTCAGAACTTTCAATGCTTGCATTCCAGCTAGGCTTGGAAGGTCTGTCAATTGGTTGTTATTAAAACGAAGACGAGTTAAGTTGGTAAGACTTGAAAGAGAGCTTGGGATGCTAGAAAAATTATTATTCTCTGCCAACAATCTTCGTAGTTCCCCTGCATTGCCAATATTGTCAGGAAGTGATTCGAGCTGGTTATCTCCGATTTCTATAATTCGCAAAAAAGGAAGTTCAGCAATTGAACTGGGTACCGAACCGGTCAATTGATTATGGTCGAGGTTTAATTGCGTCAAGGAAGTCATCCCTCCTAGAGATGAAGGGATGGTGCCTGTAAGTTGGTTGTTGTCGAC
Organism: Rhodothermales bacterium; assembly: GCA_965250215.1. GTDB lineage: Bacteria > Bacteroidota > Rhodothermia > Rhodothermales > DATKEJ01 > CBDFNN01. The sequence continues at coordinate 4,353,876 of CBDFNN010000004.1, forward strand.
ATCCAGTTCAGTCAATAAATTAAGGTTTCCCAGTTCACTTGGGATTCCTCCCGTTAACAAATTCCCGTCCAATTCGATTTGCAGCAAGGTCACGACATTGCCGATTCCTGGCGGAATCTGACCGGTGAGCTGATTATCATCAAGAAAGAGAATTTCGAGTTTCGGTGCATTTCCAAGACTCCCTGGAATCGAACCAGTTAAATTGTTAAGACGAAGGTCTAGCTCCCTAAGGGATGGCATGTTGCCGATATTTTCTGGAATACTTCCGCTAAGATTACAAGATTTTAGATATAGTCTTGATAGCAGAGTCAGACTAGTAATTGAATTTGGGATTGAGCCGGACAAATTGTTTTCACTTAGATCTAGCCGAGTCAATAAAGTAAGGTTGTTAATATTTGCCGGTATTGAACCGCCAAGATTATTTCCCCCTAGCAAAAGTCTCTTAATTGAGGGGTAATTTACAAGGTCACTCGGGAGATTCCCGTCAAGTTGATTTCGCCTCAAGTCAAGCCGAACCAGTGTGCTTAATGCTGAAAGCCCATCAGGAATGGAGCCGGTCAGCATATTGTCATCCATGTACAACTCTTGAAGGCTCACTAATTGGGTAAAACTAGATGGAATAGAGCCACTAAGGGAATTGTTCGAAAGGTCTAAGGTTATCAAATCTGTCAAATCACCCAACTGCGAAGGAATTGAACCAGATAGCAGATTATTATCGAGATCTAGATTTGTAAGTTTGTCCAGAGAACCGATGTCTGACGGAATACTACCCGTAAGCCTATTATTATCGAGTTCGACCGACTCAAGTTTATCTAAAGCTGTTAGAAAAGCCGGGAAGCTACCAGTGAACTGATTATTGTCCATATCAATCTGGATCAGATTCGTCATATTGGCCATAGTGGAAGGAAGCTCTCCACTCATATTGTTATTATCCATCTCGAGAATCTGTAGGACATCCAGATTACCAATCGAGTTGGATACGGAGCCTGAAAGGTTATTCGCTCCAAGATCAATTGCCGAGACCCGCCCACTGATGACTGTTATTCCGTTCCAGTCTTTGACTTGTGCGGACAACCAACCTGAATTGTTGCTCCAGTTGCCACCATTGGTAGAGTTGTAAATGTCAACTAGGGCGAGTGAATCACTGGGACTGACAGCCTGGGCTGAGATCTGAGTACTGATAAGAAGTAGAGCAATAGCTCCTATAATTGGCTTAAACATTCCTTGCTCGATGTATCTTGATAAATTGGGTTGGATATTGTCCCTACACGAATAAGAAGTAAAAAGACGCGATCTTGTTTCTCCAATACTAGAGACCCTCGAGGTCCTAGGACGGCAACAGTTCTGCTTGCATTTTCAAAATACGCACCCTCGTCTCCTCACTAATTGAGACCTTTTGATGAGTTGAAAAATCGATCATCACAACAACACCCTGACCTCGTGCTACGACCTCCCCTCTTCCGTTTTCGATCTCATGCTCCATAACCATAGAGCTATTCCCAATTTTTGAAATCCGAGATTTACAGATGATTCTGTCTGGGAAATATATTGGTCGAATAAACTTGCAACTTGTCTCAGCCAAGATCGGCCCATGCGTTTGCCCTTCACTCATCATCATGTCCAACTTCGTCATATGCTCTATTCTAGCCGACTCGAAGAAGCGAAAAAAGTGCGTATTGTTGACATGTCCTAAAGCGTCCATATCGCCCCACTTGATATCTATTGCAATAGAAATAGGATAGAGTTCATTCATCTTACTAATATCTTTCATGGAATCGTTTTAAGGAACTGTCCAGTAAAATTGAGAGGCCAGACAATCGCTTCCAGTTTACTCGATTTCGATGCATCCGACGCTACTGCATAATCTGACTACTCACGCCATTTTACGTCTCCATTACTCCTTAGTATATGGGACGGAGGAGGCTTGCTAGAACCAAAAATGCGCAGTTGATCTCGCAGCTCGACAACAACACCCGACTCGTCCAGGCGTGCATCTAACCCAAGATGTTTAGCTAGAAATAGGTAGGCGCCAACTCGCTTATTGTATTCATAACCATGACCCTCGTTTGGGAGATGATGGTTATCGAGATTCTCAGTCGCGCCAAAAAACTCGTAGATGCGGGCTATATGTGGATACTCTATTTGAGGAGTGTTCTTCGTCCAATCACCTCCGTCCGATATCAGTAGCATCGGCCGGGGCGCAGCCATGGCGGCAATCTCTACATTATTGGTTTCATAGTCATCGCCGACGTGAATGGGCATGCCTGATTCTCCATCGCAACCTCCAAAAAAATGAGCCGAGACTTGTACAGCTGGCACGGAAACGCGAATTCTATCATCCACTGCAGTCAATAGAAAGACCTGTGTCCCTCCTCCAGATGCGCCCGTGGCAGCTAAATTTCCAGGGTCCACATATGGCAGCGATTCTAGGAAATCCAAAGCCCTTACACTATTCCAAAGCTGTAATTTTAAAGTCTCTTCCGTTTCATGGACCCAACCAAAATCTGCCATGTCACCATAACCGACCATGTCATAGCTAAATACGACTGCTCCCATGCTGGCGAGCATCGCAGCCCGCATCTGGGCATCACGCCTGAATCGACCATAATCTTCTTCTTTGCTCCAATGTCCGTGGGGACTAAGAATAGCGGGATGAAGTCCCTCAAGTTCTAAGGGTTGATACAGAGCACCTGTCACTAGAACACCAGGCAGAGATTCAAAATGAACATTGGACACCTGGTATTTGCCGTACTTCCGAGCTGCACCAATGACTGGTGACGGTGCATCTCGGGGTCTGTCAAGATCTAGCCCGGTACCAGTCAGAATTCCCTGACGTATTTTATTTGCCTTGGCTTCCCACTCATCGACGCTTGAATACTCTGAGGCGTATTCTGTCATCTTAGACGCGGCAAATTCCTCGGTCCAGAATGCACCCTGACGGAGCATCCTGTCTTGTCCCGCTAGCTCCCCGAATAATGCCATCAGAAACACTATTGAGAGAGCATGTCTTCTCGAGGTCGAATTCCAAATCATTTCGGATACCAAAATTAGGGGATTATCTATCGCAGAATAAACTCACTAAGCGCAAAGCACAAATTGGCTATACAGACAAAGAAGTGGTGAGCCTACAATGCCGTGAATAATATTTTGAAACAGGCGGGAGCGACTGATAAAATCGAATTGATGGAGCAGACTTGGGGTGCACTAACAGAGCCTGATTCGGCGCTTAGCTAAAAATCAATCCGAATTTCTGACGATCAGATGTTCTGACAATCTGACGTTCTTATTCAAAGTTATTAATCATCCACAGGTCCGCATTGATAAATCGTTGCTGAACGTAGGCAAGGTTTTGCCCATCTGCGGAGAGGCTTAGACTTATCATTCCGGCTGGTACAAAGCTAATCGAATCTTGCCTTGTGATGGACTCCGTCGCGAAATCGTAAAAGGCAAGGCGCGTTGGAAATCGTTGTATGTAGTAGATGCCCTTTTTCGTGAGAACCCAGTTGCCCCAATCATCTGCATTGAGATCCGGCAAAAGGCGTTCCGCTGGACCACCAGCGATTGCTTGCCGGAATAGACCGGCGCTGTCAACGCGAGAATAATAAAGCATCCCTTTCGCAGACTCAGGAGACTCCCGCGCGAGGAAACCGCCCTTTCTTGTTACCTGCATGGCCTCGCCACCCGACTCGGCTATTTTCCACGTCTGCCAATCTCCGCTGCGGTTGGAGCTAAAATAAATCCACCGTCCGTCTTGAGACCAGCTCGGCACCATATCCTGCAAAGGATCGTGAGTGACCTGCCGCGCTTTGCCACCTGTCACGCTGATTGCAAAAACTTCTGTCTGACCATTGATCCGTGTCTCAAACACGAGCTGTGCTCCATCGGGCGACCACTGTGGGTTCGACGTAAATGGTCCGTCGAATGAGGTAAGCTGCGTGGACTGCGTACCATCAGAATTGCTGATCCAAATCTCTGACGCGCCACTCCTTTGTGACGTGAAGGCAATGTGCTTGCCATCAGGGCTAAACTGCGGCGACGCATCGAAATGAGTAGAGTTTATGAGCGGCCGGCCAGTCCTAGATATTTTGGAAAGAGAATCGATGGCCACCTGCCAGATAGAAACTTCGTTGTCCCATTGTTCAAATACGAGACGATTTCCACTTCTGGCGAGCATGGGCATGCGCATGTAGGAATTCTCGCCGAACATCCAGTTGGCCTCACCTCCCTTTGCAGGAATTCTCCATATTCCTGACATGCCCTTGTTTCGATGTGAAGCAAATACGATATGTCCACCGTCGGGTGTCCAATCGATATGCGGGATCTCCTGGTTGTCGTGTGTAAGCCGCGACTCTTTGCCCGATTCAACTTCAATGGTATGGATGTCCCCAAGTGCCGGAGTCAGAATGAGTGCCGTGGTACTGGCGAAGGTGCCACGAATGAATGCAATTGATCTACCATCTGGAGAGAAGGTCGCAGAGAAATCTCCGAACAGCTCACTTTGAGGATGCGAAAGTGGTGTCACATCACGGGTCGCCAGATCGAGCAAGTAAATCTGGTAGGGTTCGTCACGGCCGGCTCGGTCACTGAAGGCAATGGTTTTGCCATCTGGGGACCAGGACACACCGCTGACCAAAAAAGACTTGCAGTCCGCCATCTTCTGTTCATCAAGGCTAGGCAACTGTATCACATATAAACCACATTCTGAATGAGCCTCTTCGCCAGCTAGGAAGGCCAGGGCATTTCCATCAGGAGACCAGCCTGGGCTAATTTCGATTCTCTCACTGTTTGTCAGTCGCGTGGGATTGTCCTCGCCGATCTGCTTGACAAACAGATCCATCTGTCGATCATCAAGACTCGAAGATGTGTAGGCCACGCTTTCGCCGTCAAAGGACAGGGCCACATCGAATTCGAAGCCGGAAGAGCTCGTAAGCGGTACTGGTCGATAATTTGTTAGCCCGTTATTCTGCAGACGTGAAATTGAAAATCCAAGTACTCCAAACAGCAAAAGAAGGCCGGCAAGTGCGAAATAGAAAGCGCCTCTTTTCTTCGCGCGAAAAACTCTGACAGGGTTTGATTCTAATGGACGAGCAGGGACTATGAGACGATATCCACGTCGGCGTATCGTTTCGATGACCTGAGATTCCTGTGGTGTGTCACCGAAGATCTGACGGAGATCAGAAATGGCCCGATTTAGGGTATCATCGCTCACGACGCTGCCAGCCCAGACTGTCTCAAAAAGCACATCTCTGGAAACAACTTTTCCTTGATATTGCGCCAGACACAGAAGTGTAGCAAGTGCTTTAGGCGTCGATTTGAAAGACTGCCCCTTCCCATCGATACGGTTAAGACTAGGACGGACTGTCCATGCGCCTATCTGCCAGTTTGTAGGGAAAGATGTTTCGGATTGCTGCGGAATCATGAGTCTAAATGTAAGAATGATAGCTCGGAGCCTGCCGTTCATAAAGGCATTGCCAGATGCCCCATTTGTCGCCGTTGAGCCGACTCTGAGGACAATTCAGCCCTAATTCCGCCTTCAGATCGCAAATTTCAGCTTCGACTCAGGTTAGTGAAGTAACTAGGAGCTTAATTGTGACCTTTAGTCCTAAACCTCAAATGAACACAAACATGAATAAATCTGCTACTATCTTCTCAGCTCTCTTCATCCTTTTCCTTCACTATTTTTCGATCGATGCTGAAGCCCAGCAGGTAGAAACCGTGCTCGAAAGTGAGTCGGTAGCTGACTTCCTTTCAATTGATTCCAATGGCAATTTGTATTCGACGAATTATGAGCAGCTTACACGTATTAATGTCGATGAAGGTACAGTCGACACGCTTGCCTTCACAACTATTGACTCCATCATTGGGAGCGGTGTTAGTGCCGCAGGTGATGTGTACTACGCAGATAGTGGCCTGTTTGCCTCTGTAACCGGATCGATATTTAAGATTGATACAAACGGCGACGCCACAGAATTTGCGACGGGCTTCGAAAACCTTGTCGGCATCAGAATGAGTCCTGACAACGATGGTTTTTACACGGTGTCCTATAACGGCAGCGTCTACTTCGTAAATTGGGATGGCACCTATTCAACACTGGCCTCCGGTTTAGATATAAGCCTGATTGATATCATTATCGATGATTCCGGTGAGCTTTACTTGGCCTATTTTAATCAGGGGCGTATCGACAAGTTTGATCCCGTGAGTGGCACAGCGACCGAATTTTTCAATATTGGCTCTTGGTTAAGTTATATCTCCTATAGCAATGGATATATCTATGCCACAGGCTGGCAATCTCGACAGGTTTACAAGATCGAGATAGCCACAAAAGAAATCTTTTTGGTAGCTGGAACGGGTGAAAAAGGAAACGCGGACGGTGATGCATCAACGGCCACCTTCGACATCCCCAACGGAGTTCTGGCCACCGTAACAGGCGACACGGTCTACGTGAGTGACATCGGTAGCAACCGCTTGCGACGTATCACAGGAGCCAAGGTGGTAAGCGTGGAGGATGAGGAGCAGCCAAGTACCTTCAGTCTCGATCAAAATTTCCCCAACCCTTTTAATCCTGTCACCACCATTAAATACACCCTGGATTCATCAGGTCCAGTAAAACTATCCGTTTTTGATATGCTTGGGCGCGAGCTTGAGACTCTCATTTCGAGAGAACATGTGGCCGGCAATTATCAGGTTCAGTGGAAAGCGGACGGGTTTCCAAGTGGCAAATATCTCTATCGGCTCGAGACAGAAAATGCCGTCGAAACTCGGCAGATGACTTTGCTTAAGTAAGTAAGTCGACGCTGGGTTAGTGGCAGAAAAACCGCAACTATATTCATTGTTTTTTTGTTGCAATGCAAACCGTCCAAAAGTCTACGCCAATCATCCGGCCATTCCTTAGGCCTCAAAAGCTAGCCAATCATAATAAACGACAACAACTAGATTTCTGACTTTTTCCGTATCCAAATAGCTGGTACGGAAACGCGAATTGTATCGTCCAATGTAGTCAAGAGAAGAGCTGTGTCCCTCCTCCAGATGCGCCGGTGGCAGCTAAATCCCCAGAGTCCACATATGTGAGTGATTCTAGGAAGACCAAAGCTCTAACACTATTTCAAAGCTGTAATTCTAAAATCATCTACTACCTGGAACCGTCTAGCTGCAGTCCCATGGGATGTAGCAAGCGAAGCTTGGCACCCAACAGAATTAGTCTGTTGGCGGATCCCCATCTTGGATGCCAAGCGGAATGGATTCTTCAGCACGAACAGGATCGAGCGTGCTAAAATACTTGTACATGGCTGCCAATTCCAGGTCTGTCATTCTACTAAACGGGCCCCAAGGCATCAGCGAACCCGGAATCAAGCGACCCTTTCGAAACCGTTGGATAAACATCTCTTGTGTCCAATTTGAAATCCTGCCCGTTTCAGGATCCGGTGTCAGGTTTGGCGTGACTATATGCTTGCCTCTAACGATATGACCCTGCCCATCACCAACCTCCATGGCCATCTGACCAGCATATTCAGGGCCAATCCATCCGCCCGTCATCATATCCCGCTTGGTGTGACACCCCTTGCAACCGGCAACACTCTCTGCCAGATATCTTCCGTATTGCGCCGTTGAATCTGCTTTGGGTGAAGGAGGGACCACACCGTCACCCATGGGCTTTATCGCACCCAAAGCTCTTATGGCCTTGCCTAGGAAATTCCATTCATGTTCAGGCCGCTCATTCGTGACGGGAGGTGTACTTCTCAAATAGGAAATAATAGCAGTAAGGTCCCGATCGCTCAAATCATAGAAGGGCATGAAATCCACCAAGGCCTGGCCGTTTCTCTTTACTCCATATCGCATTGACCTTGCCAACTCCCTATCGGTAAAGGAACCGATACCTGTTTTCTTATCTGGCGTGATATTGGGGGCATAGATAGTTCCAATAGGTATAACAAAATCAAATCCACCGCTCAATGGCACTTCCTCACCCGATTCTACTCGAGAAGCTTCGCTTATCGGAGCATGGCAGTGCGCACAATGAGCGGGGCCATAAACGAGATACTTTCCCCGAGCGATTAGGGCCGAGTCCTGACTTGCCGCAATTTCAGGATAGGGAGCTTCATAGACTCGGTCGGCTTTTGAATAGACAAAAATGACAAAACCAAGGAGTAAAACAACAATCGCTATCGCCAGCCACTTAAGGGATTTGAGAAGTGTTTTCATGTTATCACGATCTTGATTGTGGAATGGTGAGTTACCTTTGTTTCGTGCTCTATACTTCTTAGCCACATAACAGTACAGTATGCGACAAGGATAACTGCTTTCACAATACGGAGAAGTGTCCCAGCAACTACACCTTCTATGGCAGGCCGGCGAGCTACCGAGCGCTAAGTAGCTCTATCGCCCAATTACTTATCTTTAGCAGGAATAATAAATGGATAGTTCTTCTCACTAATAATCGGCTCGATACCAAACCAGGTATTCAGCACAGATTCAGCCGTACAATAAGCGCCCTCCACCCATGCTTGATCGTTCGAATAGGTTTCGCCTACAATGTAAATAGGTGCATCCGTTCTCGGTATTAGCTGCGAAGGCTTTCTGATCATGTTCTGTACATCGCCCATATTGTAGTGCGATTTGTAAGCATGATAACCAGCACCGAAGGGAGGTAATCCCCAATCCATATAGCGTGTCTCCAATGGTTCAGGAACCGCTGTAACATCGGCTTGCGGCCCAAAATGCAATGCTGCCAATTGCTTGCGAAGCATTTTCACCATTACGTCTGGCGCTTTACGTGGACCAATCAAAGGTTGAATATCGCGCGATTCTGGTATTTTACGCTCGGCTTTTGGTCCCAACTCAAGGGCTTTCCAGAACGTGGTGTAGTAGATGTCGTCGTAACTCGCAAGGATTCCGTAAACCTTCTTTTTCCTCTTGACGAGGGCATTGTCGCCAAAGTATACCACTTGTCGGATGGGCATATCGGTAATGCTTGGTCCTATAGTGTTCAATTCTGCCGCAGTCGAAATTTGATCTTCCTCTTTTAAGCTGAGACGCTGACCAATGCATTGTTCAACCGCATTCACAAAATCATCTTTCGAATCATAAGGTGTATTGAGAATTCCCGCACCCTTTGCCGTTATTTCATTTAGATATTCAGTAGGAAATCCACCTTCTTCTAAAGCAGTAACATCGTCTTGTGTTAAATCCCAGCTATCCAGTTTAGCAGGGTAAGGACACGGATAAACTCCCGTGTAATTTTTTGGCTTGGGAAGACTGTTTGTCCACCACGGATAATCGAAGAACATCCCAATCTTATACGAATGCTCCATCAAAACCGACTCCAAATACAGCTGTACTTTTTTGTGGTTCAATACATCAATGCCTTCGTGCTCAAAGCGGGTAGCCTGCGCAACAAGCTCAATAGCACTTCGTGGCATGGCCATGAAAGCAGCATCACAAACACTTTCGCCAGCTTTTTTATCTGGTGCTTCACGTTTTGCCGTAGTAAAATGAACCCCGTCTTTTTTGTATACAATAGAACGCAAACGGGTATCGAAATGGTAATCGAACTTCACGCCCTTCTCCCTGGCAAGTTTTCTAATGGCTTTGAACAAACTTTCAAACATGCTCGAAAAGCCATGCGTCAATGTTTTGTACTCTGTGCCCGGGGTAAATTCATCATTTACATTAAACGATTGTGCGGAGTTGCTGTTGACCACATTCGACGAGTAACCATTGCCGTCAGCTAGGTAGCTAAAGCCTTCTTGTCCGAGCATGTCATAGCCCAAATTCCAATAACCGACGTCTTTTAACCTATCGCCTTTTTGATACACCGAACTCTCGGGCATGGTTTTGGTGATCACCCCTTCGTCGTAAAACTTCGCCCACTCTAGGCGAGTTTGTGGTCCTTCTGTTTCAGTAATCGCAACCGATTGAATAACTGTGAATCCATCATCCGGTGGCATGGCATTGTTATAGTTATCGGCATCATAGGGAGCCGGACTATTCGAATTTACTTCCGAAATGTAGCTGTTGCGTGTGCGCAGTGACATTAAAGGATCTGACGATTCATTAAAGGGAACAGAAATCTTATCCAATCCCAATTTTTCAATGGTGGTGGTCACTAAGCGGTGCCCTTCAGAGCTCGGCTTACCATCCCAAAAAGAGTAGCGCATGCCGCCAAGCTCCAGATAAGATGCTTTTTTATCATTGTTGTAATGCCAAGTACAGACGCGCGCACCCGGTGCACGGGTGCCCTTCGTTCGCTTAATGAAATCGTAATTTCCCCAGTCGAACAACTGTAAGGTATCTCCTCTTTTAAGTAATTTATCTCTGTCTTTTTTTGATTTGCTGGGCTTGCCATCTAGTAGACGCCATGCCGTGTACAATCCCGATGCGCCTGCACCAAAAATGGAAAAGGTGAGTTTGTTTTTCAAAACGAGTTGGGTTTAGAGATGATGAGATGTTGTTATTTATCCGAAGGTCGCAATACGCTCCATTTTGAACTGGCAATGTTTTGGCCGAGAGGGTGATGTTTACCAAAACAAGGTCAAACTGACGAACTGCGTAGAGTGCTAGAGCCTTTTCGTAAGCTGTCTTTTGATTTCAACCGAAAGGGCCTCAGTTTCCGCGATATTACTAATTATACATATTTTACACTGTATTTAACTTGAATGAAATCGTTTTTGTAGGCCACGGCCTCGGCATTCTTGAGTTTAATACTCTGATCGATTTTTCCGAAAAGCGGAATGCCGTCGCCTAAAAGAATGGGGGCTGTTGTAATAATCATTTCATCAATAAGCTTAAGATTGATGAAAGATGTGATCGTCGAGCCGCCATCGATATAGGCATGTTTAAGGCCTCGCTTCTCTAGCTTCAAAAGTAGATCGTGAATCTTGCCTGAGTACATTTCAATTTTTCCACGCAGATTTTCGGGCGCTTCTTTTATAGTATTGCTTAGCACCACGATCTCAATATCACCATATGGCCATTGCTCAGGTGTTAGATTCATGCCAGCAATCATTTCCATGCATTTACGACCCATCACCATGCAATCAACGGAATTCATAAAAGACTGAAATCCCATATCCTCTGAGCCCATATCAGCATCCAAGTCCTCCGAAGTATGAAGCCAGTCAACTCCACCATCAGGTGTTGCAATGTAGCCATCGGCGCTTGTGGCTATATAAACTGAACACTTCATATCTATTTTTCTCAGATTAGAGATTACATCTAAGGCTCACCTTAATCATCGTCTAACTCATCGCCTATCCAGATCGGAAATTGACTGCCATCATTCTGTGCCAGATAAGTCGTTAGTAAACTATCCAGCGGCTCGACTGCTTCGGAATCAAAATAATACATCCGGAAGCTGTTCTATACTATAAGACCTACATATTCGTCGACCAAAACAAAATCACTTGGCACCTTACCCTTGCGATGACCAAACATTTTAGGCATATTTCCATGGTGTTAGACGAAAGACAATAATCGATAGTAACCACACGAGACAAGCCATGAAACGACGAGACTTCATCCGAAATAGCGCAGGCTTCGCAGGAGCCGCGATCATCTTTCCAAAAGGTGGACTCCAGCTTGGTCATGGTGGCCCCTTGAAACACAAAATTGGTTTTCAGACCTGGGTCGTCAAGGACGAATTGAACGCAGACTTTAAAGGGACTCTGGCCGAAATGGCGTCGCAAGGATACGAGGGACTGGAAATGTGCTCCCCTCCCGGATATCGGAATGCTGGGTTCGAACCTCTTCTTAGAATGAAGATCGGCGACATTAGGGACCAAATCATCGATGCTGGTCTCGAGTGCAAAAGTAGCCATTTCACCATGCGAGAGTTGCGAGAGGACCTAGATAGAAGCATGGACTTTGCTGGAATCATGAAGCTCGATCATATGATCATTTCCTCTTTCGGAATAAAGAAAGAAGCTGGATTGGATGAATGGAAGGAAGCAGCAGACGAAGCCAACAGGATGGGAGAGAAAGTCAAAGAAAGAGGAATGCAATTTGGATTCCACAACCACAATGTGGAAATGGAAAAACGCGATGGAGAAGTTATTTACGATGTCCTTTTGGATAGAATGGACCCGGATCTTGTGAAGATGCAATTCCAACTTTGGGTGACCATAATGGGCGTGAAAGCTGCCGACTACTTCCGCAAACATCCCGGTAGATTCATCTCGGCTCATCTCTCTGATTGGAATGGAAAAGTCGAAGAACAAGTTGCTCTAGGAAAAGGAACGATCGATTGGCCGGACTTCTTTGAGGCAGGAAAAAAAGGTGGACTGAAAAACATCTACGTAGAGATGGATCCGGCTGTCCTCGCGGAAAGTGCCTCCTATCTCAAAACTCTTCGATAGACCCGATGGCCGGAGTTGTTTTGCTGATTGTGGGACTAGGTCTCAAAAAAAGACCCTGGCCCACGACACCACTATTCTGGAATTGAAGCCCTAGATCGTTTCGCAATTCTTCTAGTGGCTCTTGATCCACTCGATCCAAGCGAGATGATGATCATCATGTTCAGCAACAAAGTGGGAATGGTCTGCGACCTTCATCGGAATTCTAAGTCGGGGATGAAGGCTCTCCCACACTAAAGCGTCCTCGGCTAGGTCTTCAAAATCTCGAATTAACTCTCTTCGCTCGCTCCTAAATCTAGCAACAAGGTCTTCGATATCGGTGTCGTTGTGACCCGCCTCCGTACTTTTCCGATTCGTCACATCCCACACAGACAATCCTGGCATTCCCTTCGCAAAATCCTCGATACGCATTTTCCACAATTCTTCCAGATCTATCAAGTGCCCGATGTGTTCTTTGATGCTCCACTTTCCATCCAGCTTCGCACAAAGTTTGGCCTCACTCAATTCTCTCACTTTCTCTTCAATGCGGACCGGGACGCCAGCAAGGCGATCGATAATGTTGACTTGAAGCTCAGAATAAATCCGATAGTCGAAGCTTCGATTAGTCCATGTACAAGGTTTTTTCATAACTGATGTGCTTAATCCTAAGGCAAATATCGTCTCGAAACGATTTGAACACTATCCAAATCCTAATTGTTCGAATTACTCTAATTATCGCTATTTAGCCCCTTGCAATTATAATGCGTTCGCATTATGTTCACATATCTCGAATCGTTTGATGAGGCAAATATTGACCGTTTTGAGCTTTGCGTCTGATATCACCCAAAAGAAGTAGGCAGTTCATAGTAAGATAAGATCTCATACACTCAATCACCCTAATGAGATAACGATCCTTCTTAACACTATGCTGTTCCGCTCGACCTCGACATAGACGGGGTGTTTTTGATATCTGGCATCGCTCAGCTGGGCAGACTTTTATCACCCTTGCCTCTCGGGCCTCGATAACCTAACCAATAAAATTATGCCCTCTACTATTCCCTACGACCCGTCCATCGTGATTGGAAATCTTGTACATCCACAGGATCTCGAGCGATTGATGAAAATTGGCGAAAACCTTGCCGACGCTGACCAGAAGGAAGATGAAATGAACAATCTTCTTGCTTTGAAAAGAAGCATCGATATGACAATCCAGGAGCTGATGGATATGAGCATCGATGTGAATGATATCATCAAGGAGAGTGACAAGGTTGGTGTAAACATCAGGAAGGCCGCGATCGCATATGCGCAAGCTAAAATCAAGGGTGAGCAAGCCAATGCAAAAATCAAGGGAAAATCCTTGGTTCAATTCGATATCGAGTCGCCCATCGACTACAACAAAACGCAGACCAAGTTCATGCCCCTAGCGGCGGACTCACTCAAGATGAATGCTCAGTATTTTTCTTTCGATGAGAACATGCAAGATTCTCGGACACAGGCCTCTGCCGTTTCATCCTTTGTCAGTGCTGAAGTGGACTGGTTGGGAGATAGTTTCAAGGGCCAGGCAAGTGGCTCTGTTCAGAAACAAATGAACAGCCAGTATCAGCGACATAGTATTTCTGGGACACTTGTAATTACGATTAGCTGTACGCACAAAAATGCACTACTCCTAGCTCCATTTATTCTGGATGTGGATAAAGGCATCAGAGTATGGAATCAGGTCTTTCCGAAGAGTCAACTAAATCCGTCAAACCCAGCATCTTTAGCAAAGGCAGCGGCAGAAGCGGACTCTGGTCAGGATAGCAAAGAGACACTGACCTTGGTTTCAGGAGCTACTTTTGGATCTTGCTTCATCGGGATGGTCCATGTACTCAATACGACGACGACGCAATCATCCGAACGAATGGAATCTGTGGCTTCTAGCTTGCAGACTCAATTCAAAGTCGGTGGAATGTTTGCAGACGTATCTGGAGGATTCGGAGTAGACGCCTCTTTCTCGAATGATGCGAAGAATTTGCTGAGTACTCAGAATATCCAATCGCACTGTACTGTCACCGCTATTGGTTCAATCCCCTCTATCAAATCGAACTCTGTGAGTTTGGCTGTCAAGGAGATTTCCAATTTTGACGGGGCTTCCTCAATGGACAAATTGGCAACCCTTCAAAATGCAACGGCAACCGCCAAAGACACAGTAGATTCTTCAGCGAATTCTGCTAGAACAGGCGCTCAAATGCTCGCCATGGAGAACACCAAAATCCAAGGCGTGCTTAGTGGATTGGCCGATATCGACGATGGTGCAAACAAAATCCTGGACATCAACTCAATGATGACCGGAATGGAGGACTACCTCGATAAAGCTCTCGCAGATGGTTTCCAAGGAGTACCTATCAACTATTATCTCAAGCCGATTACGAAATACGAATTGGCCGAGATGTGGATAGCCAAGTACTTCCCAGGAAAGTATATGACAGAATCGGGCGATGATAGCACCTCTTCTGTTGCTGCCAACGGTAGCTCAACCAGCGCTGACACGGCAAAAGCCGCTTAGTAAAATATATCAAGGGGGCCTCTCACAATCACCCAAGAAGAGGCCTCCCTGATTCTTTGTAGGAATGTGAATGGCTAGGACGGGTGGACTATATTCCGCTTTAAGTCTCAGTCATAATAATCCCAGAATGAGTCCTTCTCTTCCACTGGACGACATTAATAAGCTCATAAAATCGATTCAGTCGGGACTGACGGAATCAAGTTCTGCTATGCGCAAAATCGTCGACCAATTCAAGGAGACGAAGGATCCGAAAGTCCTAAAGGAAATCGATCCTGTTCTAGCGGAGGATATTTTTACTCTATCCGCCCTTTGGAAGATTAAGGCCAAGATTCAGGGCGAATCAGAGGAGCAAGAGCTGGAGATGGTATCGAGCCTATTCATGACTCGGTCTGCAGAAAAAAGCACCCTCATCAGTCAGCTAGGACAAATAGAAGATGACTACAAACCAGCCCACGCTTCATTCTATCGAAACATCCTAGCACTCAATTCCATGAAGAATGAGCTCGCTGGAATTTCCGGAGGTAAAAGACTTAAGAGCGAGATCGAGGAATACTCGAATCTATTTCAGGAGATTTTTAGCAAATGGAAAGCAGACGGCGGCAAGGAAGACATCGTAAATCTCCGCAACAAGATCTCTATCAAGATCCTCGCACTAAACAAAGTTTATCCCACAAACGCTCTTCATTCTAAGTCTAATGAACGCGCTTTGAAATGCGAGCTAGCCTACGAAGTTATTTCAAAGCTTCAGAAACGATTTATTGATCAAGCTGAAGAATATCTAGAAAACTCGACAAAACTGAACGACGCTCTTGTCAATCTAAACGAGTTGCTAACAAAACGAAATGCCAAGACAGCAGAGACATTGCCGAAACCCTTGTCCAAGCTAGAGACGGCCAATGCATCTACTCGAGGCAATGAACCTGAAAACACGACATCAGATTCACAAAAGGAAGTAGACAAACTTTTAGCTAAACTGCGTGATCAGCCCCTAAAAATGAAAGCCCTAGTTCCGCCGGTAGACGTCGAATCCAAGTCGGATTTATCGCTCGTCTCAAAGGATGTCGAAATCGACAAGTTGATCAAGAAAACGCCGCCTGAACCGATTTCCGCAGCTGCAATTAGAAATCCGAAGGCAAGGAAAGAAATAAACTGGTCGTCGGCTCAGATTTACATACCTGTCACCTTGATACTAGCATGTATAGCCGGCTATATCGGACTGCAGAGTAGCTGGGGAAAGTCCTTGGGACTAGGTAGTCAAGAAAGCACTACGACTTCATTCGCGGGTCACACTCAAAATAATCCCGGTCCTGAGGATCATGTAAGCTCGATTGGTGACCACCTCTCGCTCCTTTCTAATCTTGCAGACAGCACTGGAGTTGCAGCGGACTCAAGTACAGAGGCTAGTGCGAACGAATTTTTTTCAATCCAAAATCCAGAGTATGGAATCGATGTTTCACACTACCAAGGGGATATAGACTGGGCGACCGTTGCATCATTTGATACGCTAGGTGAAGCCATCGCTTTTGCCATTATCAAGGCTTCGGAAGGCACAAGCACAGATCCAAAATTCGAGCAAAATTGGGCCAATGCAAAAAAGTCCCTTTCAAAAGTTGGAGCCTATCACTACTTCTCCCTCAAAACGGATGGGGTTAAGCAGGCAAATCATTTTATTGAGACGGTAGATCTAGGGGAAGGCGACATTCGGCCTATTGTCGATGTCGAGAGCAATTGCACAAAATGCTTCGAAGATGGCAACCCTAGTCTCGAAGGATTAATCTCAAATCTCAACAAGTACATCTCCACGATCGAAGATCATTACAAAACTAAAGCGCTAGTCTATACCGGCGAGTATTTCTATCGCCAATATCTCGAAGGCTCTTTCCCCAATCAAGATTTTTGGTTGGCGGATTACAGCAAATCTAAGTCTGCACAGCAGATTGCAAACTCTCACACGAATCCAAAGGATTTAGAGCGAGCAATAATGTGGCAATTCTCTGCGTCTGGAAAACTGCATGGAATTGAAGGGGCGGTTGATCTCAATTATTTGCCTGGTCAATATTCGGCGGATGTTCTTATCGACTAGTCGAGGAAGATGGGCGAAGCCCGAGATCGATATTAAGACCGTTAGCTGTGTTCCGTTTTCCGTGTTCTGTTTTCAGAGGTTGTCAGTTGGCAGTTTTCGGTGGTCAATTGCTTTAACGTTTTCTTATACTTTGAGTCGTCACCCTTGGTAAGAAAATGCAACGGAAAACATGAATCTACTATTCTTTCTAGCTCTTCTCCTCTCCTTTTCTAGTTCTGTCTTCCGAGGGCCAGTTATGGACACTTATCCGAAGAATCCCAACATCGATGTAGTGAACTACGTCTTTGAACTCAGCCTGACTGACGACTCGAACGAGATAATCGGCGAAGCCACGATCGATCTTCGTTTTCTTACGAATGGTACTTCCACAGTCCGGCTAGACCTGATTCGAAAGAGCTCTGACCTGGAGGAAAAAGGCATGACCGTGTCCGCCGTCACCATGGCCGGCAAGAGTTTGAGTTTCGTTCATCAAGAGGACGCTCTATTCATCAATCTCCCAGATCCTTCCAGCGTAAACCAGCGCTCCCAGATCCAAGTAAGTTATCGAGGCGTGCCCGCGTCTGGACTTAAAATTGCACCTAACAAATATGGGGACCGTGGATTTTTCTCGGACAACTGGCCCAACCGAGCTCGAAATTGGTTGCCTAGCATCGATCATCCCTATGACAAGGCCAAGGTTGAATTCATTGTCACTGCTCCTGATCACTACCAAGTAATCTCCAACGGACTCCGTGTCGAAGAAACAGACCTAGGTAACGGTACACGATTGACTCATTGGCGCCATTCTGTACCTATCGCTTCTTGGCTTTATGTCCTTGGTGTTGCTCGCTTCGCCGTTCAACATGTCGACGACTATGATGGCATCTCGATTTCTACTTGGGTCTATCCCCAAGACCGTGACGCGGGCTTCTACGACTTCGCCGTGCCTACCAAGGCAGCCATGGCTTTCTACTCGGACATGGTCGGCCCTTATTCATACGAGAAGTTGGACAACATACAGTCTAACAGTGTGGGCGGTGGTATGGAGGCAGCAAGCGCTATTTTTTATGGCGACAAATCCGTCACAGGAGATCGAAGCGAAAGATGGAGAAACGTGATCATTCACGAAGTTGCCCATCAGTGGTTTGGCAATGCCGTCACCGAATACGACTGGGACGATGTCTGGCTGAGCGAGGGCTTTGCAACCTACTTCACCCTGCTATTCATTGAGCACGCCTATGGCAAGGATGAATTCATGAAAGGACTCAAGGCTAGCAAACTTAGGGTTGATAATTTTCAAGAAGAGAACCCTGACTATCGCATCGTCCACGACAATCTCGATGACATGAGCAAAGTTAGCTCCGGGAACACCTACCAAAAGGGCGCCTGGATCTTGCATATGCTCCGAGGCATGATGGGCGACGACGCATTTTGGGCCGGAATTCAATCTTACTATGCCGAATTCCAAGACAAAAACGCCAGAACGACAGATTTTCGTCGGCACATGGAAGAAGCTTCAGGTCTCGATCTAGAAAAGTTTTTCGATCAATGGTTGTATAAACCCGGGACGATGAAAGTTGAGTGGGACTGGAAATACAATGAAGGAGAAAAATCACTAGAGATCTCTATGTCACAGCCTGGTGACATATTTCAGATGCCGATTCAAGTAGGCATAAGCTCGAAGGATGGCTCGCCGCAGGTCCAAACAATTAACTTGGACAGTGCTGAACAAGATTTCAAAATCAAACTTGATGCCGCGCCAGAAGAAGTCGTCCTAGATCCCAATCATTTAGTCCTAATGCTCGTCAATCCTAGCGAGATGGAATAGGATATGCGAGCGCGAAGTCTATGCTAGCATATAACTAGCAACAACTTGTGTTGAGGAGAATCTCGCTGCCTTTGGTCCTTTGCTTCCTTCTGTCCAACTGTTCTCTTCACCATCCAATGAGTGAAATGGCTATCGGGCAATCAGATTTGAATAAAACAAAATTCGGACTGGGATTTACAGGTTCAATTACCGGCATTAATGGAAAACCCATCATCAGAAGGGATACCAAGGATTGTCTAAATATCGATTGCCGTGCTCGTGGTCCCATTCCCTCGCCTGCGATGATTGGACTATTTTTTCGCAATAAAAACTACTCATTTAGCTTGGGCATGCCTAGCCTGGGCTTTGATGTGACCAACAAGATCGGAGAACAGACCTTCATGACCCTGTCGGCATCTGCCTTTGCCGGAGGTCAAGTCAACATCATGCGATACAAACGTCACTCTGGCTTTGTGCAAACCAATTATGGGATAAGCTATCGAGTCTTTAATTATCCCTTGGAACGAGGCAGCGGACCAGATGCTTTTCACTACGAAAGTATTTTCCATATTCTAGAAACGAAGTATATCCATGCCTTTGGATTCCGAGCCAGCCATTTGTCCCACACCTCTCTCAAGGGGAAAAAACCACAACCGCTTCATTTATTCCTTTCATCATTTGTAGGCTTCGTCCCAGTTACAAGGCAGCCTGTTGTGTCCTTTTCCATTTCGATAGGTGGATAGAAGACATCAGTAAAAAAGGGAAAAACTGATATCGAATTTCCCTTTTGCATTGATCACTGATTCTGTCTATTTGATTAGAACCAGTTTCTCTGTCTCGACAAAATTCTCACCTTTATCTTGCTCCAATTAGGTGCAACTAGATGGTCCGAAATTTCAACCTCTTGCCTCTCAGACCAAGAAGGTTAGTAAAATTCTTTCTGATGTTCTGATGTTCTGATGTTCTGATGTTCTGATGTTCTGTCTACGGTCTCCACACGGGTAACTGGTCCGCCCCTGGATTTGAAGTCAGTCGCGAGAGACTGGAACCATCGGCTCCAATTGTATAAAGCTCCCAGTTTCCGTCGCGGTTTGTGTCAAAGACAACATGGGTGCCGCCACTCCCCGAATAGGACGCCTGGAATTCATCCCCTGATCCTCCCACTAGAAGAGTCGGCTCCGATCCATCGAGGGGATATTTATAGATATCATCACTGCCACCCCGATCTGAGACCATCAATAATTCGAGGCAATCAGAGCTGAAAGTTGGAGAGCAATCGAATCCATCATAGGTCGATATTTGCTCGGGAAGAGGATTGTTCGGATCCATGATCCAAATGTCACCATTTCCTGATCGATTAGAATAAAAGACGACCTTTGAACAGGGAGCACCGGGCGAGCCAGAGCCACAAATGGGCTCGTTGTCCACTGCAGGATCGTTGGTCAGTCGTATTTTATTGGATCCATCGGCATCCATTATATAGATCTCTGAGTTTCCGTCTCTCGTGCTCCTGAAGGTGATCCTCGTTCCATTCTGACACCAACTGGGGTCAGTGTCTGCGGCTGGGTCGCTCGTCAATCGGGTTAGATTGGATCCGTCGACATTCATAACATAAATATCGAATTGTCCTCCCTCCCTCTTGGAGGCAAAAGCAATCTTGTTTCCGTCCGGCGACCAAGCTGGGTCGTCGTCATCGGCGGGGTTTTTGGTGATGTTGATAAATTCGGAGCCATCAGGCGTAATCAGATAGATTTCGTCATTCGAGTCTCGATCACTTCGGAAAGCGATAAGATCTTGATTGAAGTTGAAGTCGATCCCGGGCTCAGACGAGTCACAACTCAACAAGGTCAACGTGGCAAGGGCTAGGGCGCAAGTCTTTTTCGTCCATCTCATGTTTTCTCCCATAAAATACAGCCTTCTCTGAGGCCTCATTTTACTATGCGTCTTTTCGACGAGAAGTAGACCGTTGAAAGATCAGCACGATCAATAAGCTGTTGAGATTGTAATGCCTTTGCCAAACAAAGAATGGGAAGGCGACTACTCGCCTTCCCATTCTCGTTAACCGCTCGTAGTCTTTATTTTACAAGAACCAGCTTCTCTGTCTCGACAAAATTCTCTCCTATCACTTGAACGAGATAAGTGCCACTTGATAATTCACTAAAGCCAATAACGGCTTCCTCAAGGCGCGATGCTTCTGTACGACCATTGTAGACCTCCATAATTTCTTGCCCCATGAGATCAAATAGCTTCACACTGACCGACTGGGAGCTCGGAACAGAAAACTGAATCCTCGCACTTGAGCTAGCACCAATGCCTGGACCAAATGGATTCGGGAAAATAGACTGGATAATTTGATTTGAAGGGAGCTCAACTTCCAACTCGATAACTTCAGAAATACTCGTCTTGCCGTCCGTGTCGATCTGCTTCAACCTAATCTTATAGATCCCCTCGTCGACATCTCGCAAGTCAAATGCGTAAGAGGTCTCAACACTACTATTGCCTTTTCCTTGGACAAAAGCTCGTTCTGAAAATATGCCATCGTCCTTCGCTATTTCAATCGAAAAACCTTGATTATTCGTTTCGCTCAGGGTTTTCCACGAGACGCGTATAGACCGATCTTCAAAGAGAGCATTGAAGTCTACGAGTTCAACGGGTAGTGCTGAGTTCTGATAGTAGGCGACAAAAAGTCCTCCTGTGGTACCTGTGGCAAAACCCATGTTACTAATTAGAATGTTGCCACTGGGAAAGTAGGGGTAGGCACTCCAAGCGCCGTCAAACTGGGCATTTTCTCCACTTGGAAAAATGTCCAGAAATCCTACTTCTGTTGGACTTAGCGGATTTGCTATATCGACTACCCTTAAACCAGCCTTGTAATTTGCCTGATACATGAGATTATCCCGGATATAAATATTGTGGTCGATGACCTGACTTGGACCAGAATAGGTTTGGACCATTTGGGGATCATCTAGGTCTTGGATGTCCCATATATAGGTTCGAGTATTCGTTCCGCCACCCTCGTCTCCCTCGTCGTTTTGGAAGAAATAGCGATGATCGGCAGAAATCCATCCTTGATGGACATAGTCCGCACCTGGATAGCTCGCCGTTCCAATATTTACGACAGATGACTTATTCGAAACATCAGCTATTACTACCTCATCTTCGTTAGAATTAATACAAATCTCGCTTCCAATGTAGGTGGCATCAGGCCCGTTGTAAACGAGGCACTGAGCGTCATGAGTATAGCCGGCAGAGGAGAAGCATCCAGCACCAGAAGGACTGAGTGGACTGCTAACATTAACCATATGAAGTCCACCAGCGCAGGTATTTGTCCCAACACCATAAGCGAATCCCGTGTCTTCATTCATAACTAAGTTGTGGGCACTTCCAAATCCGGAATATCTTGCATCCGCAGAAAAAGCCACAGGTGGACTTCCGACTCCGGCCAAGGCAGCTAGATTGAACACTTGCATCCCGTGACCTGATGCTTCACTGACGATGAAGGCATGATTATTAAAAACTTTAATATCTCGCCACCAGGAACTCGTCCCATTGTGCGATGCCAGTGTTCCAATTAGAACTGGGTTGACGGGATCACTCACATCGACAAAGGCTGTACCGTTTGCCTTGCCAACTAGGGCATACTCTGTCCCGTCATTCGGGTCGGTCCAGCCCCAAAGATCATTAATTAGGATAGTTGCCGGCCCAAGGTCCGCCTCTGGCATGTAGGATAAAATATCGACATTGTCACATGGATATGCCCCAGCCATACCAGCGATACAGGGAGTAATTGCCTGGGAAAGTCTTTGCTTGGAAAAGGTGGTTTCGTTTGCAACCTGATCCCTACTCGCAAGAAATTTAACCTGGCTCGCCGTTAGCGACGACTCGTTTTGTGCCAGCGCTTCGCTCGAAAGGACAAAACACAGCAGAAATAGTACTAAAGATTTATTCATAGTCATTGAGGAGTTTGAGTAGAAAATGTCCAGATACAAAAAAGCGGACTGATCTTTCGACCAGTCCGCTTTCTGCTTCTCGATATTATTTGAGTAAGGTAATCTTCTGAGAAGAAGTGAATGAATCTCCCTCCAGTCGTACGATATACGATCCCGATTGGAGACCACTTGCGTCTATTTTCACCAGCAGACTTTCCTTAGCATTTGGAACTCCAGCAAAAAGAAGCTCGACCTCACGACCCATCAGGTCGTAAAGTTTCAAGGTCACTGGCTGACTCTCTCGAACTGCGAATCGAATGTTCGTGCTAGGATTGAAGGGGTTCGGATAGGCTGCCTCGAGGACAAAAGTACCGGGGAGATCAACACCCGCCTCAATGATTGGTGAGTAATCAAAGCTTCCATCAAAGTCGACCTGCTTCAATCTGAATCTGTATGAATCAGGGCTTAGGCCTGTGATAGTGTAGCTATACTCATTCCGATCTTGAGTTGTGCCTTTTCCTTCCACAAAAGCATGCTCTGTGAAGGAATCATTTCCTCTTGCGTACTCAATAGCAAAACCTGCGTTGTTCTCCTCACTGGCTGTAGCCCAAGTCAATATGGCATTGCCTTCATCGACTACAACATCAAACTCAGCAAGTTCTACTGCCAAAAGTGTAGTGAACTCGATAGGATGATCTTCAATCTCTCCAGATGCAGCGCTACCGTTAGGTGTAGCAACCTCTCCAGAAGCTGTAGCCAGTCGACACCTGATGTAAGAGCTGCCCGTGCTGCTAAATACTCCAGTCGTATTGAAAACTACGCTATTTGGATTGACGGCAGGCGAAGCAACCGTTACTTCGACTCTCTCACCAGCATCAAACGTTCCATTGATATCAAAGTCAATCCAGCATGCCAGCGTCGCGTCGCTGCCAGTCGAGTTAGTTGCATTAACATCCAGTGTATAGGTCAGTGCAAGAATGTCCGCGTCTAGGATCGTAGGAATTCCATCCTCATCGTCTCCTTCCGGATCTGTATCGTCACCTGAACTATCGGTGTTGTTTGCTTGGCCATTGCCATCAACATCAACTGCCGATCCAAGCATCAGATCTGCATTCACAACATGCCTAGGTCCATTTCCAACAAGCGATGTATTGTAGCTGTCAGGTGCATCACCCCAATCCGTTCCGATTGAGACTTCGCAATCCTCGACCTCACCACTCGTGGCAGGCCCAAACGCTGAAGCTAATTCACTGGCTTGCTGAGACAATCTACATCTCGTGTAGCTCTGTCCGGCTGCTCCCGGTGGATTTCCAGACATATCGAATGTCAAGACGATAGGTTGTGAGCTCGCACTTGAACTGACCGCTGAAGAGATTGCTCTTTCATCGGCGTCAAATGTACCGTTCAGATCGAAGTCGATCCAACATGCAACAAAGGCATCAGAACCAGCATTGTTGAATACACTGACTGTTAGGTCAGCGGTAGTAGCCCCAAGGTCAAGGGCTGGCTTGCTGGTTATCCCGTCTTCGTCGGCACCAGGAGCAGCACATGTACCCTTAGTTACTCCAGAAGAAGCCGTAGTGTCGTCGCCGATGGCAGCGTCGCCTGTTGTTGCGGGAACGCCATCAGCATCTGAATCTACACAGGCACCCAAATACAGATCGTCGATCAGCAAGTGACTTGCACCTATGCCAGGATCGCCACCATCATCGCTTGCATCAGTTGCATAGCTATCAGGTGCGTCTCCATAATCCACTTCGTCTGAGATAGTAAATTCGCAATCCTCAACTTCACCTGAGTTGGCAGCTCCAGCGGGAGAAGCAACTTCAGAAGGCACATAGGCGATTCTACATCGATAGTATGATACGTCACCCGCCGATCCTACTGCCGCCGGTGCAAAGGACATACTATAGCTCGCCGTTCCCGTGTTCTGGGGAACCGATGCTGTAGCCGTTGCTGTTTCTCCTGAATCACCGAAGTCTCCATCGTCGTTGAAGTCAATCCAGCAATTCAAGGTAGCATCCGTTGTCGTGCTATTATTGGTTGCCGTCACAGACATAGTCAGAGCTGTGGTAGAAGGAGAAACCATAATCATAGGCTTTCCATCCTCATCGTCTGAACCAGTAGTGTCGTCTCCGGTAGCTGGATCATTATCCGCCGCCGCTACCGTTCCGTCGTCCGCGTCTGGCACAACTGAACCGAGGAAAAGGTCGGCATCAATAATGTGAGATGCGCCGCCATTGCCTTCAGTGGTCGCATATAAGTCGGGCGCGTCACCGTAGTCAATATCAGTGATGGTGAATTCGCAGTCCTCAACCTCTCCTGAGTTCGCAGCACCTCCTGGGTTTGCAACTTCAGATGCCACATAGGCGATTCTACATCGATAGTAGGATATTTCACCTGCTGCTGCCACCGCTGCGGGAGCAAAGGACATAGAATATCCATTGGTTCCAGAGTTCTGGGGAACCGACGCCGTAGCCGTTGCTGCTTCACCTGAATCTCCGAAGTCCCCATCGTCATTGAAGTCGATCCAACAATTCAAGGTAGCATCCGTTGTCGTGCTATTATTTGTCGCATTGACCGACATGGTAAGAGCAGAAGTTGAAGAAGAAACCGTAATCATAGGCTTTCCATCCTCATCATCTGAACCGCTAGTGTCGTCTCCGGTAGCTGGATCATTATCCGCCGCCGCAATCGTTCCGTCGTCTGCGTCTGGCACAACTGAACCAAGGAATAGATCGGCATCAATAATGTGAGACGCCCCACCGTTGCCTTCAGTCGTTGCGTATAGATCTGGCGCGTCACCATAGTCAATATCATTGATGGTGAATTCGCAATCCTCAACCTCTCCTGAATTTGCTAGACCTGCCGGATTTGCAACTTCTGACGCCACAAAGGCGATTCTACATCGATAGTAGGATATACTTCCAGCTGCGGCTACGGCCGCCGGTGCGAAGGACACATTGTATCCATTGGTTCCAGTGTTCTGTGGAACCGATACCGTGGACGTTGCTGACTCTCCCGAATCACCGAAGTCTCCGTCGTCATTGAAGTCGATCCAACAATTCAAGGTAGCATCTCTTGTCGTGCTATTATTCGTCGCACTGACTGACATTGTAAGAGCTGAAGTCGAAGAAGAAACCACGATGAGAGGCTTGCCATCTTCATCATCTGAACCAGTCGTGTCGTCTCCGGTAGCTGGGTCATTATCTGCCGCAGCAACAAGGCCTGTGTCCTCATCAGGTCCGACTGAACCTAGGAAGAGCTCGGGACCGATAATGTGAGATGCTCCAGAACTAGCTAGGGTCGTGTCATAGACATCAGGTGCATCACCGTAGTCCAAATGATCATCGACCAATCCTGTTAGCTGCAAGTTCGGATAATATTCCCCAGCATTTTCGTCGTGACCGTCATTTCGGCAACCTGGAATGAGTCGGAAAGCAAAGCGCTCGCCATCGCCTGGGTTGCTAGCACCAAAAAGCGCCCTAGGAATCGAAAACTCATACACATAAGTAGGATAGTCATTTTCCAATACTCCTCCTGCAAAAACTAGCTCATAATAGTGAGAGCGAACTGTTCCAAGAAGGGCACCTGAAAATGTGTTGTCCTGCGGATCGAAGTTGGTTTGCTCCCAATAGGATTCTGCGTTGACACCTGCGGCACTTGTGTACCAATCGCCAGCCGGATCCGTCTCGTCTGACCCTCCGGCGACACCTGATGTGCTGTAAAGCTCGTTACCGACCAGATTGTTGCGCATACTTGGATAGACCTGAGTAGCAAAAGGAGGCGGAAGTGAAACCGTTACATCACGATTCTCATGTGATACGTCGACTCCGTAATCATAATGCCACAAGGTACCGTCTCGTTCTGTCGTTGCCGGTCCCTCGAAAAGACTAATCGCAAGATCGCCGGTACGAACCAACACTTGGTCAGCTGGTGTAGTACGTGGATCATGTATTCCAACGTCCTCCGAACCTGTAACATTGTGCACGTGGGCCATGGATGTGATAATGGCCACATAGAAACTATCAGCATCATTGTCAAAATAGAGAGCCTCCACATCGAAGTTCTCACCACCTGATGGCTCCCAGTCCTGATCTGGAGTCCCAGGGGCAGTAGTATGAGCTACCGAGGTTTGATTAAAATTGGTATTCCATCGGCCAATGTAATCACCTTCGGTCCAGTCAACCGTAGTTGTATTTAAGGTCGGAACCAGAGTTGGCCAGTCGAAAGGACGTCCTCCTGGATCAACTCCTTCATTTCCCTGATACCCGGCTGCTAGAATGTTGGACCCTTGAAGAGCGGGTGTTACCCCAAATCTATCTGTCAAGAGCGTTCCGGGCATCCTTTTTGCCTGAATCAGTTGACGGGAATTTGATTGGGTTGGTACTTTCTGGGCCATCATATTGCTACTAAGTAGTAGTAGAAATACAAGAGCCGTCGTTAAGACGGAAGTGGAATTTATACCACGCCGCAGACAAACCGAAAGGTTTGTGTCGTTTGCTTTATACATTGCCTCGCTGATTATTTAACAAGAGCCTCGTTTCTTGCCTTAAGAAGGTTGCCTTCTTGCCTTATTTGTTGAATCGATATAGTCTGAGCAACTTGATCCTCCAATCGTTATTACTCATATGTCGATGTAGTAATATATGAATATTGCTTCAATTGCCAAACATTTTTAGTAGAAATGTTAAGAGAGGATCTAAAGACGGGTTTGAAGGACTAGCTGAGGACTCATTCATTTTGCTCTTGGTTACGGGTGAGAAGGCTTGCATTGAATCCCTGTCATTGCGATACTCCTGAAAGCAATGTAACAGCATGAAATCACGTAGAATCTTTCTCACAAAGGGTCTGGCATTAGGGATAGGACTGCCAGTCGCTGGAAATCTTGGCAGGCTTTCTCACTTGGGTCACTTCGCTAGCCCGGCCAAACATCCTCTGAAAATCCTCCTCCTAGGTGGCACTAGTTTCCTCGGACCTCACCAAATCGCTTATGCTCTAGGCCGAGGGCACGCCATATCAATATTTACCAGAGGCAAAACCAAGCCGACCATTCATCGCGAACTTTTTGCGCATGTGGAGCATCTTGTCGGTGATCGTGCCGACGATTTAACCGCTTTGGAGAACAGAAAATGGGATGCCGTAATTGACAACTCAGGCCACAATGTTGAGTGGAATAGATCTTCTGCCACGCTCCTAAGAGACAATGTAGAAACTTATCTCTTCACCTCATCCACCGGCGTCTACTATCCCTATCTAGGTTCTGATATTCGTGAGAACAGCGAACTCGTTCTTGAATTGCCAGAAGTGATGACCGAGGATGAGAAGTTGGAGTATGGCTACGGCGTTATGAAGGCGAATTCGGAAATCGTCACAAAGGAGATTTTTGGAAAAGACCGGACGATAGTTGTCAGACCTACCTATATGATGGGACCGGGAGATACAACGGACAGATTCACCTATTGGCCCGAGCGTCTCTCTAAAGGAGGTCAGGTTCTCGTGCCCGGGAAAGCTGACGACCCAGTTCAATTCATCGATGCTCGGGACGTAGCAGGCTTCATGATTCGACTTCTTGAGCAGAAGGCGATCGGTACTTATAACGCCGTTGGTCCAGCGTCGAGAACAGGAATGATGGCTTTCATTCATGGTGCACATGCTTCCTTTTCTTCTAAGGCCGATTTTGTTGTAGTCGATGACTACGATTTCTTACTCGAGAATGGGATCCCCTATTCCGTTCCTTGGATAATGCCTACTGGAAAGAATTTTGGATCGGCGAGAGCGAATATTGATCATGGTGTCAATAGCGGACTTACATTCCGCCCACTTTCTAAGAGCCTTCGTGACATCTATGATTGGTGGCACTCCGATGTAGTGTCCGAGGAGAGTCGACAAAAGCTAAGCTCGTCGCCTAAATCTCTCATGGCCCGCGAGGCAGGCATATTAACTGCCTGGAAAAACAGATAGATGATTTAGACGACACAAACAGAGCTATCATGAACAACATTCTACATCATATTTCAATCAAGTCTTCCAAGGACGAGATTTTTCGAGCCATTACTTCTACGGAAGGCTTAAACAGTTGGTGGACTTTAAAATCACAGGGAGAAGCCAAGCTCGGAAGCTCCTACCAATTCTATTTCAATGATGACTATGATTGGCAAGCAGAGATTGTCGAAATAGAAGCACCAAACAAAATTGTTTGGAGAATGACTAAGGCCGACGAAGACTGGACCGGAACCACATTGAGTTTCCTCTTGGATGAACGAAAAGATCATGTTGTCTTAGAGTTCGAGCACCTCGGCTGGCCCAATTTGAATGAGCACTTCAGGCGCAGCAATACTTGCTGGGCTATTCTCTTTGATGGTCTACGGAAATATGTTGAGACGGGCAGCGTAATTCCCTTCGAAGAAAGAGCCTAGTACGGACATAGCTTAGGGCGTCCGGATTCCCGAAAACTCTCCCTTTTTCCTACGCACAACACAGGACGCACAACCCAAAACGGACTACTCCTCTGGCTTAACCCAATTGTACCCTGTCAAGACGCTATCCTGTCGGCTATCTCCCGTTAATCTCGAGAGATTAGCATCTGTCTCTTCAAGACTAGCCATCAAAGACTCGAAACTCTGGCTGTCTTTCGTATTCCAAATTCGTTCGTTCATGATTGGAAGTCGTTTTCGCAAACTCGGAAACTCTACTTCTTCAGCTTGCTCCCAGGCACACATCTGGGCCCCAATGACGGCGTCGGTTTCATCAATTTGTATTGGCGTAAAAGAGGGGGCAGGAGGAAACCAATTTTCCCAGCGCCACAAATTCCAGTCGTAGATCGTCTTAGGCTCCCATTTCTTCTGGTTTACCACGTAGATCGGTTTCCATGATGTATTGACGACGGTGTAACCATCCTCCACAAGATCCTGAGGTAGATAACGATTGGTCTCAAACTCAAAGACCAAAATATTTTTCGGTATCTCGACTGTTCCTTCTCGCGTGAATCCTTCCCATACCGCCATCGGCTTTCCTTGGCCACGAACGATGTCGTTCATCCTGACCAAAAAGTGTCTATACAATTCGTGCACATCATCACCAAGTTCTCTGGCTGCCATGTAGCTTTGAACATCGGGGTCGTCCATGACCTTTTCGAAGATCGCTTCGTCGCCACCAATGTGTATGTAGGGAGCATCAGGAAATATCTGGACCAACTCCTTGATGATTCTCTCTAGAGCCTCATAGACATCTTCCTTCCCCATATTGATGATCCAGGGATTTTCTTTGAAGTCTTTAATACCAAATAAGTAGGGGTAGGCTTCAACCATCGAGCTTGCGTGGCCGGGGACCTCGAGCTCTGGAATAATTTGAATTCCGCGCGCGCGAGCATAGGCATCTAAGTCGCGCAGTTGCTCCTCGGTGTAGCTTCGCCCTTCGGTAGGCAGCATCGAATAATAGGTCGATGGAAGGGTGTAGGATTGATAATCGGTAAAGTGAAGCTGAATGAAATTGGTCTTATAAAAACTGGCGAGGTCAATCAGCTGCTTGACCGATTCAATGCTATGCCAATTCCGGGCAAGGTCAATCAAAAGCCCACGATACTCCGCGTCGGGTGAATCCTCAATCCTCACTACAGGAAAATATATTTCCGTCTCTCCATCGGTATTGTTTCTTGTACGAGCAAGTTGAACAAGTGTCGATCGTGCCTGAGCCAATGCGGCATAGTTGCCGGCCCGAATCTCGATCTTGTCACTAATATCTATTGTGTAGTTTTCTCCGGTCATCAGTTCATCCAGCACGAGAACAATATCTGTAGAGTTGTCTCCTACTTGGGAAATACCGATTTCTGTGCCGGTCGCTTTTACCAATTCTGCAGCTAGAATCTTCACGAGCGGTCGGAGGCTGAGATCTTCTGCGTACAATTTGCTCTCGCCCGATAGAATCAGGTTTTCGCTCCCGAATTCCATTTTCCCGGGTTCTGGGATGAGGTGAACCAAAGCATCGTCCGGACTCATGGGCTCCCTCGTAGTCGACTTGTCACAAGCCGTCATAAAGAAACAAAGAAAAAGGATCGCAAATGAACGAGAGAGAAATTGCATGGTGTCTTTGACAAAGGAGATATTCTAAGCCGATAAAGATGACTGAGCAAACCTACTGCGAAGGAATGACTTGTCAAAGTTGCCCAAAGCGATTTCGCTAAGCGAGCGGCTTGTAGTTGGGATTGGCTTCCATGTACTCGATTTTGGAATAGAAAACGGTGGCCATTTTTTCTGCGCGAATTTTTACATCATCGGCGAAAGATCCCTGGAAGTTATTATCGATGACGGTTTTGAAAAGCTCGGTCCACCGATCAAAATGCTCCTTTCCGATTCGTAAGCCAATATGCTTTCCGAAAGGACTTCCTTTGTATCCTGGAACCGAGAACAGTGCCGTGTTCCAGAAGGAGTACATTCTATCGAGATGATTTAGCCAATCAGCATCATTGAACCGGCTGGAAAAAACAGGACCCAGAAGCGGATCGATCCTAGCTTTGCTATAAAAAGCGTCAACAAAGGTCTTAATGTCTTCTATGTTTTCGATGTCTCCCATGCATCTCAAACGTCCGCGATACCTATGAGATTCGCCCTTCTCGAATTATCAACTATCCACCATCCATCGCTGTGATTTCCAGGAAGAATCGCTACTATACCTTAAATCCCAATTTAATACACAGACTCGCAGAACCCCTATGAAACTTGGCATTCACGCTTATGCATGGTGCTCAGAGTGGACGAATGACACGCTGTATTTGATAGATAAAGTAAAAGAGCTCGGTCTCGATTTTATCGAAATACCATTGATGAGCCTAGACAGCTTCGACGCGCAGGCTGTGAGGGCTCGTTTAGAGTCCGTGGGCTTGGGAGCCGTCACATCTACGGTACTCCTCGGCGACACCGATATCACCAGCGAAAACCCAGCCATTAGGGCCAAGGGCGTCGCTTATCTTAACGCCTGCGTGGATGCAACGCACGCCATTGGGGCGACCAGTTTTTCCGGAGTTATCTACTCACAACATGTCAAGTCGCTTCCCAGACGACCAGATGAAAAGCTCTGGACCTACGCGGCCGATGCACTTCGTAGGGTTGCACAAAGGGCCTTGGACCTCGGCATCGTCCTTGGACTCGAGCCAGTGAATCGATATGAAACGTGCCTGATTAACACTTGCCAACAGGCGCTACGCTTGAAAGAAATGATTGGGGTAGAGAGTGTCAAAATACACTTGGACACCTACCACATGAACATCGAAGAGAAAAGCTTCTATGAAGCCACAAAGTTGGCTGGCGCTGATCTCATCCACTACCATCTGTGCGAAAATGACCGTGGCATTCCTGGAACTGGCCTGGTTGACTGGGACGGTATCTTCAAAGCTCTGGCTGAAATTAAATATGATGGCAATGCGGCCTTGGAGAGTTTCGTCGATAACACCGACAATATGAACACCTGGGTTTGGCGGCAGCTCGCCCCCGATGGAGACACCCTCCTCCGAGAAGGCGTGGCCTTCATACGTAAGAAACAACAGGAGTTTGGGCTGAGCACACCAAGCTAAACAGTATGAATTTCCATTCCTTTAAAACGATCTTCCTCCTCTTTGTTTGTTATGCCATTATCGCTTGTAGCGAAACTCCAAATTCGCTCACGATAGCCACGGTCAACAACGCTGATATGATCATTATGCAGCAACTCTCGGCCGAGTTTGAAGCCGAATCAGGGATGTCCTTGAATTGGGTGGTTTTGGAAGAAAACGTACTACGGCAGCGGGTGACAACTGACATTGCCACCGGTGGAGGGCAATTTGATGTCATCACCATCGGTGCCTATGAAACACCTATTTGGGGAGCGCAAGATTGGTTGACCTCCGTGGACGATTTAGGCGAGGACTACGATTACGCAGATCTTTTGACACCCGTCCGCACCGGATTATCAGTTGACGGAACGCTCTACGCCGTGCCTTTCTACGCCGAAAGCTCCTTCACCTATTACCGCACGGACCTCTTCGAAAAGGCCGATCTCACGATGCCCACGCAACCGACTTATGCAAACATCATGGCATTTGCTAGCCAATTGCATGATCCAGAAAACGAGGTGTACGGCATTTGTCTCCGGGGCAAAGCAGGTTGGGGTGAGAACATGGCCTACCTTGGCACGCTGGTCAATACCTTTGGAGGACGTTGGTTCGACATGGACTGGCAGCCGCAACTGACCTCGCCAGAATGGACCGCGGCCATCCAATTTTATGTCGATCTGCTAAACAACTATGGACCACCAGGAGCAAGCTCGAACGGGCATAACGAAAACAGAGCACTCTTTGCTAGTGGCCATTGCGCCCTCTGGGTAGACGCCACCTCGGCTGCGGGATATATCTTCAACCCGACCGATAGTCAGGTCTACGACAAAACCGGTTTCGCCCTCGCACCTTTGGCCGAAGTTTCGAATGGAGCCAGCTGGGCCTGGTCCTGGGCGCTCGCGATTCCGACCTCTAGCAAACAAACAGATGGAGCCAAGCAATTTTTAAAATGGGCTACATCAAAGGCCTACATCCAGCGTGTCGCAGAGATGGAAAGTTGGACCGTGGTACCACCGGGAACCCGGCATTCGACCTATGCCAACCCCGCGTACCAAGAAGCAGCCCCCTTTGCCTCGCTTACCAAGCAGGCCATTCTTGCGGCCGATCCGACCAATCCTAGCCGAGATCCAGTGCCCTATACTGGCGTGCAATTCGTTGCCATTCCTGCCTTCCAAGGGATCGGCACACAAGTAGGGCAATCCGTCGCGGCGGCTCTTGCTGGCCAAATGACAGTCGAAGAAGCGCTGGAAACAGCACAGCAAGCCACTCTCCGCACGATGCAACAGTCCGGGTATATTGAATAAGAAATGGCCCTTACTCGCCCCCTCCGTCTTGGCCCTACTGGCCTGGATGGTCGTCCCTTTGGTGATGACGGTCTGGTTTTCATTTCAGCGTTATAATTTACTCAACCCGACACAGCAAGGCTTCGCGGGCTGGGAAAACTATAGTTTCCTGCTCACCGATCCTGCCCTGTGGACCTCGCTCGGCAACACGCTAGCACTGGTCGGCTGGGTATTGGTGATGACCGTCGGCTTGGGGATTTTGTTGGCCGTTTTATTTGCGCAAGACTTTTTCGGCAGCTCCGTCGCACGGCTCTTCGTGATTGCACCCTTCTTCGTCATGCCGACCGTTAGTGCGCTCATCTGGAAAAACATGTTGATGCATCCGGTGAATGGCTTATTCGCCTTTGTGTCTCGTAGCTTTGGATTTACACCAATCGATTGGTTTGCGGATTGGCCGATGACCGCCCTCGTGATCATCGTGTCCTGGCAATGGCTACCCTTTGCCGTGTTGATTTTTCTGACGTCCATTCAATCACTGGATTCACAACAGAAGGCCGCCGCACGGCTAGACGGGGCCGGGCCGATGGCGCTGTTTTACTACATCACCTTGCCTCACTTGCGCCGGGCCATCGCAGTGGTGATTATGATCGAGATGATCTTCTTGCTTACTATCTTCGCCGAAATTCTTGTGACCACTAACGGGGGGCCTGGTTTGGCCACCACGAATCTCGCCTATTTGATTTACATTCGAGCATTGCTGGAATTTAATATTGGCGGGGCTTCAGCCGGGGGGATGATCGCTGTACTTTTAGCCAACATAGTTGCCGTCTTTTTGATACGCACTATCGCCCGCACCCTAGACGATTAGCTCATGAATCCTTCGAAACGATACAAATGGATGATTACGCTGCTGGCTTGGTCCGTGGCATTGCTAATGTTTTTCCCCATCCTCTGGATGCTACTCTCAGGATTCAAAACTGAGATCGAGGCCGTGGCCACTCCACCAGTCCTGACCTTCGAGCCGACCTTAGAGAATTATAGTGCCGTTATGGCTCGGGCCGACTATATCAGATTTGCCGTCAATAGTATCGTAGTCTCGCTAGGTGGCACTCTCCTTGCCTTACTCTTGGCGATCCCTGCGGCATATGCGATGTCGTTTTTCCCAAGCCGCTACACCAGAACTACATTGCTTTCGATGTTGTCCACAAAGATGTTGCCCTCGGTCAGTGTCCTTGTCCCTTTATATTTGATATTCAAAAAATTCGGGCTAATTGACACTCATTTGGGCTTGATTCTGATCTATTCTCTAATGAATCTGCCCATCGTGGTCTGGCTGTTATATAGCTTCTTCAAGGACATTCCCTTCGACATTCTGGAAGCTGGACGTATCGATGGCACTTCTACCCGGCAAGAGCTTTGGCATTTGCTCATGCCGCTGTCTCTACCCGGCATCGCCTCTACGGCCCTGTTGTCCATTATTCTCTGTTGGAACGAGGCATTTTGGAGTCTTAACTTGACGACATCAGCGGCGGCTCCATTGACGGTCTTCATCGCCTCATTTTCGGCGCCCGAAGGCTTGTTCTGGGCAAAGCTATCGGCAGCCTCAACCTTAGCGATTGCGCCAATTTTGGTCTTCGGCTGGATGAGCCAGCGGCAGTTAGTGCAAGGCCTGACCTTTGGCGCAGTTAAATAATTAACATTATGTACCTAGAAAAATACAATCTGAAGAATCGGGTGGCCGTCATCACAGGAGGTGGTCGCAACATCGGTTTGGCTTGTGCCCATGCCCTAGCAGAGGCCGGTGCCCATATCATCATTGCAGAGATCGATTCCGAAATAGCCGCGGCTGGCCAGGCGGACTTGGGTCGGGCAGGCTTCGAGGCTGAGGTCGTGCAACTGGACGTTACGAAACCTGATGCCGTAAGGGCGACGGCCGGCGATATCGTGAATAGCCACGGGCGGATTGATATTTTAGTTTGCAGTGCCGGTGTGGCTTTCGATACGCCTGCCGAGGAGATGTCCGACGAAGAATGGCGTCAAGTAATTGACCTCAACTTGAATGGGCTTTTTTGGTGTTGCCAGGCATTTGGCCGCCATATGTTGGAAGCTGGAAGCGGAAGCATCGTCAACATTGGCTCGATGTCGGGAGTGATTTCCAACAAACCGCAGGCCCAGTCGCATTACAACACCTCGAAGGCCGGCGTGCATATGCTCACCAAATCCTTGGCAGGTGAATGGGCTCAGAAGGGCGTTCGAGTGAATGCCGTGGCACCGACCTATATCGAAACAAGCATGACCCGAGAAGGCATGGAAAACCCAGACTATTTTCCAACTTGGCTCGAAATGACGCCCATGCACCGTGTGGGGCAACCCCATGAGGTCGCTTCGGTCGTGTTATTCTTGGCTTCCGATGCCGCTAGTCTGATGACTGGTAGTATCGTCCTCGCCGATGGTGGATATACCGTTTGGTAATCCCAAAACAGGAAAACCCTTTTGTCTTACTTTCCGTCTATGCCCGAACTAACTACAAAAGACAAGGCCATGCTTGCTGGTGAGATGGGACCCGCTACACAAATGGCGATGTCCATCTTGTCGCCGATGATCGAGATCTATGGAGCCACCGAGCTCATGGATATCAGCGCCGCACATATCGACTCCACGGTTTACCAGGGAGAGGCAACGATGGAGTATGCGGAGAAACTGGCTTCCCTTGGTGCCAAGGTTTCTGTTCCTTCAACCTTGAATGTCTCGGGCGTGGACCCCCATGGATGGAAAGACTGGGCCGTCCCGCCAGACTATGCCGCGAAGGCCTATAGACAGATGCAAGCCTATGAATCGATGGGCGTCATTCCCACATGGACTTGTGCTCCTTATCAAACCAAACACAAACCTGTTTTCGGTCAACAAATTGCCTGGGGTGAATCCAATGCGATATGTTTTGCGAATTCCGTGATCGGAGCACGGACAGAACGCTACCCTGATCTTCTAGATATTTGTTGCGCCATCACAGGCCGAGTACCAGCTGCCGGCTTGCATCTAGAAGAGAATCGGAAGGGACAAATCGTTTTTGACCTTATCAACATTCCGCCGGCCGTGCAGGAGGACGATGCCTTTTACCCCGTACTTGGACACCTCATCGGGAAGATGGCGCAAGAAGGAATTCCTGTAATTCAAGGAATGGAAGTCGAGCCGAAAGAAGATCAATTAAAGGCCTTTGGCGCGGCTGCCGCATCTTCAGGGGCAGTCGCCTTATTCCACATGATCGGTGTAACACCTGAGGCTCCAGATTTTGAAACCGCTATGGGTGGCCGACAAGCAATTGAGACACACAAGATCGACATGGCGAAGCTTCGAGAAGTACGTGATGAACTTTCCACACATGATGGGGAGGAATTAGACATGGTCGTTCTAGGAAGCCCTCATTTTTCTCTGGCAGAGTTTCGAGAACTTGCAGCACTCGTGGATGGTCGCTTCAAAAACCCCGATGTCAAATTCCTCGTGACTACAAGCCGAGGTATGCGAGATTTTGCACTTGCTGACGGAAGTCTCAATACGGTCCTAAAGTTTGGTGCCGAGTTAACCGTTGACACCTGCATTCTAACTTCGCCGATGTTGCCGGATTCTATCAAAGTCTTGATGTCGAACTCAGCCAAATACTCATATTATGCACCCGGATTGCTCGGTACTCGAGTAGCATTTGGAGCTCTTCGAGATTGTGTCCGATCGGCCATGGAAGGTCGAGTTATTCGAGACACAAATCTATGGGACGCAGCATGAAGGGAATTACTTTAGTCGCAGGTGAGGCTGCTGGTCCGCTTCTATGGTCTGAAGACCCACTTTCCTTTTGGGGGGGCTATGACCAATACACGGGCCGAATCATCGACGAACGACATCCTCTTTTTGATCAAAATGGCAAGGGGAAAATAATGGCAATCCCGGGCACCCGAGGATCCAGCACAACTACGGCCGTTTTACTTGAAGCCGTCAGACTTGAAAATCATCCAATTGGATTCATCGTTACGGATCGAGACACATATCTAGCCTTGGCTTCCATTGTAGCGCATGAGATGTACGATTCTAAAATCCCGGTACTAATGATAAGTGCAAGTGATTTTTCAAGCCTGAGTTCGCTCGATCGTGTTCATATTTCCAACGAGGGAAAGCTAGATTAGGCTTTAGACACCAGACTAGCCCTTCTCTGTTTATCGATCACAAAGATGTCCTTCTACCAAAAAGCTACAGATTTCGGCTCGCGATACTTCGAGAGAAGCACCCTTCTGAAGCTCGGCTTCAATCTCTCCCCAATGTATCGTCGGAGTGCGGGCAAAGTCACATTCGTCTCCAAGGACTTACTTAAAATCAAGGTCCGCCTGCCCATAAGTTTTAGGAACAAGAACTATGTTGGCTCGATTTTCGGAGGAAGCATGTTCTCCGCTGTCGATCCATTTCCAATGGTTCAGCTCATCAATCTGCTGGGAGACGATTATGTCGTTTGGGACAAGTCGGCTGAAATCAATTTTAAAAGACCAGCCAAACAAGGCTTGTACGCGGAATTCAGCTATACCCAAGAAGAGCTCGAAGAGATAAAGAAGCGAGTTGAACTCGAGAAGGAGATAGAAATAGTGAAGCTCACCCAGCTTCGAGATGAGAAAATGGAGACCGTCTACTGCGAAGTTCGAAAAACTCTCTATGTTGCAGACAGAGTCTTTTTCACAGAGAAACGGAAAGGAAATCAATAACCGTCTGTACTTGAAAAAGCAGGCCGATGGTGGCCTTGAGACTCACCTAAGTGCTTTTCTCGCTCCTATCCGCAATTATTTCTCGCGCCAAGATTCGAGCGCTTCCAACATTCTGAAGGATACAGTTGTCCATAAGACGGTCGACCTATACTGGCGAATGGAAAAGACAAGTAATATTTATCCTCAACAGACCACACACAGTATGAAATTGGCAATCTAGTTGGTTATCCTTCCGAACCGCCCTTTAGTCGTGTGTTTAAACATTAAGCCCGAATGAGTCCAAGTCGTTAGTTAAAATCGAGAGCAATGGCTTTACAGACAATAGCATAAACCTCCCCTCCCGTTCAAAATGAATAACGACGCATACGTCAAACGAGATTTCACCTGGCTCTCATTTAATGAAAGAGTTTTGCAGGAGGCGAGAGACAAAAATGTACCTCTGTACGAGCGACTCAAGTTTCTTGCGATCTATAGCTCCAATCTCGATGAATTTTTCCGAGTACGGGTTGCTGCACTTAGAAATCTGAAACTCCTAAAAAAGTCCGATCGAAAGGCGCTAGAAATAGGACCAAAAAAGGAGCTCTCGCAGATTAAGAAGATCGTTGAAGAACATCAAATTGAATTTGGCCGAATCTATAAAGAGGAGCTTAAGCCAGAGCTTGAGAAGCAGGGGATATTTCTTCTATCGGACTTAGAGACCGAGGCGAACCAAGAACAAAAGGCTTTTGCCAAAAACTTCTTTAAGAGAGAAATTGAGGCGCATATCACGGTTTGGAAGATCGGTCAAGAGGACTCCGCCCCTTTTCTAGAAAATAACGGCATCTATTTTTTAGCCCCTCGTCTAACAACAGAGGGAATGCTGTGCATCAACATTCCCTCAAACAAGATCGATCGCTTCGTAACCCTACCTAGCGAGGGCAGTCCGCATCGCATCGCCTTCATAGACGACATTATGCGACTTGCCCTGCCTAATTTCTTAAAGAAAAAGACTGGCGAATTTTATTCCGTCAAAGTCTCTCGAGATGCCGAAATGTATATGGGAAATGAGTATGACTTTCCCGATGAGATGCTGGACAAGATTAAGAAAGCCTTGAAGCAACGGGACTCCGGCGCTCCAACCAGATTACTTTATGACCAGAGCATGCCAGACCTTTTTCTGGATCAGATCAAGTCTACTTTTGGAGTTTCTGAACAGGAGCTTGTTCCTGGTGGACGCTATCACAACTTCAAGGACTTTTTTGGTTTTCCGGATCCGAGCCAGAATGTGTCCCTTCATAACGAGGGTATGCCCCCTCTCCCACATCCCAGTTTCGAAAAGGCCGACTCGATTCTTCAATTGATGGATGAAAGAGACGTGATGCTCCACTTTCCCTACCAAAAGTATGATTACGTCCCAAGGCTCATCCGTGAAGCCGCGAACGATTCCAAAGTAAAGGAAATAAAGATCACACTCTATCGAGTAGCATCTAAATCGGGAGTGGTGCAGGAGCTTCTCAGAGCTCTCGACCTCGGGAAAAATGTCGTAGCGTTCATCGAGGCAAAGGCGCGTTTTGACGAAGAGTCAAATCTATACTGGGGAGGAGAGCTCGAGAAAGCCGGGGCAAAGGTTATGTATAGCCTACCGGGAATCAAGGTTCACACAAAGCTTCTCCTGATTCGACGAAAAGAGAAAAATGGAATACGAAATTACTCCTATTTGGGGACCGGTAATTTCAATGAAAAGACGGCTAGGCTCTACTGCGATCACGCCTTGTTGACAGGCGATGAAAAGCTTGGAAAGGAAGTCACTCAAATTTTCGATCTGCTTGAAAGAAAGATCATTCTTCCTAGAACAAGACATCTCTTCGTGTCACCTTTTTCAAGTCGAATTGGATTCGTCGAATTGATAGACAAAGAAATCCGAAATGCCCGAGCGGGTAAGTCGGCCTATATGATTCTTAAGATGAATAGCCTAGAGGATCCTGGTTTGATTGAGAAACTCTATGAGGCAAGCCAAGAAGGAGTCGACATTAAATTGATCGTCAGAGGCATCTGCTGTCTGGTACCAGGTGTGACGGGAACGAGCGAAAACATCAAAGTCATTTCAATTGTTGATCGATTCCTCGAGCACGCAAGGGTGTACATTTTTGCAAACGACGGAGAGGAACTCATGTATATCGCTTCGGCGGATTGGATGACCAGAAATTTAGATCGGCGAGTTGAAGTCGTCATACCGATTTACGATGAGCATGTCTATCAAGAACTTCGGCACATTATAGATTTGCAGCTAGCAGACAATTGCAAGGCCCGCGTTATAGACATCGAGCAAAGGAACAGTTACAGAAGGAATGGCAGCGAGCAATCCAGTCTTCGAAGTCAAGTTGCCATCTACGAATATCTAAAAGAGAATGCGTCTTGATCTATTGATATTGTAGATCATAAGTCGATTTGATCGATCCTCGCAAACCCGTCTCGGGCTTCTTTCTGCCTTTCTTGCTGGTCAAGAGATGCCCCAATTTTAAGACGGCTAGGCCTGCTACACCGATACCAAGACAGCAAATAGGCATTCGTTAATAATCTCTGATTATCTGGCAGGCATTCAAAGTCAGGCAAAGAGGGAGAGAACCGATGTAACTCTCCCTCACTACCATTTAGTCACCCACATAAATCTCTGCTTCATCCAATGAGACAAGAGACTTCGAAAAGGTCTTGACTACGAGGACTGGGCAGCTTGATCGTTGAACGACCTTTTCGGCTACACTTCCCATGAGGAAATGTGACAAACCTGAAAGGCCGTGAGTGGCGGTGACAATCAAATCATGCCTATCCTTTGCATAATCTGTTATCACACTTGCAACATGCCCTGGCAACACAGTGAACGCAACTTCCACCTGTGGACCAGAGCTATCCGTGAAGACTTCCTCCATATGGTTGAGGAGCTTCTCATCTAGTTCCGGATCGACTTCATACATCGACTGAAATCCAGTCCCATAAACGACTGGGTGTGTCACATTTTCAATCACATGAAGGAGTTCTAACTTCGCTCCAAAGTGGTTGGCCATTTCGCGAGCGTGACGGAGGGCCTCTCTGGAGGGTTCAGAAAAATCAAAGGGCAACAAAATATTTTCAACCCTAGCCATAGGCTGGTCTCGAATAGTGAGAACAGGCTGCGAAGCCATTTGGACAAGTTCGCTTGCAACACTTCCTAGTATTGCTCTCGAAATTCCCCTGCGACCATGCGTGCCCATGATGATAAGATCGATATCCTCATCCTTGGCGAATTTCCTAATCGCCCGTGCAGGAGAAAACTCAAACTCAACCGTGTAGAAGAACGATGCCTTCCTCGGTTTTACGTCAGCTGTCTCCTTGACCGGTGCGATCTGGCTTTCGAGCTGCTTGACAGCATCTCCGATATTCCTTCCATCTATTGGAATCTCGACATGCAAAGCATAGACCGTCGCGCCTACTTGTTCAGCAAGCAGCCAAGCCGCTTGCAGGGCTCTTTTGGAGTATTCCGAGTAGTCAAATGGAACGAGAATTTTTTTGATCTCTAACATCGTACTCACCGTTTGCTTTGATTTCCTTCCTAGATGGTCGGAAAGAGAGGGTCTGTCTAGGAACAGAGTCACCACCTCTCAGAAGCATTATAGCTCGCCTAGATGGGAGCAATTGAGAGCTAAATCTAGATCGATTTGTGGGGAATATTAAACCATTCGTGTAGGTGATATTCCTACCTACCTTGCTTGTCTTTTCATTTCATTTCAATTACTCGATTTTGAATGTCAATATGAAGGGCATCTGTTCTACTGTGAGAGCCGTCAAGCGCATAAATAAAACTCCATTCCTGTAACCCGCTTTCATCTTTTTCGAACAAG
This sequence comes from Rhodothermales bacterium, assembly GCA_965250215.1. Classification (GTDB taxonomy): domain Bacteria; phylum Bacteroidota; class Rhodothermia; order Rhodothermales; family DATKEJ01; genus CBDFNN01. Next base: position 4,396,007 of record CBDFNN010000004.1, read on the forward strand.
GTTCATGGCAAAAATCCGACCTCCAAAGAGCATTTCTACTTTCCTATTATTTCTATTCCTGATATCCAATTATTCCTCGGAGCTGTTTAGCCAATCCCGCAATTTTCTTGGAGGCAAAGTTCTCGATCAGACCACTCTGACCCCCATCCCCGGTGTAAATGTGGTTCTCTTAGATAGCGACCCACTAGTTGGAGCAAGCACGGACATTGATGGTCGTTTTCTAATCCCTGATGTCCTAGTCGGTCGTTACGAATTGAGACTCTCTATCATTGGCTATGAGTCCAAAATTGTGTCCGAGATTCTTGTGATCTCAGGCAGGCAAACTGAACTCGTAATTTCGCTATCTGAGGCTGTCTTTGAGGGACAAGAATTGGAGGTCGTAGCTCGTGTCGAAAAGGAGAAGGCTCTGAATGATATGACTATGATAAGTGCCAGGTCATTTTCAGTTGAGGAAACGCAGCGCTACGCAGGTGGCCTCGACGATCCAGCTCGCATGGTTACAGGATTTGCCGGAGTCAGCAGTTCCGGCGATGTAGGCTCCAACGCAATTCTTGTTAGGGGAAACTCGTCTAGAGGAGTTCTCTGGAGAGTCGAAGGGGTCGATATTCCTATCCCCAGTCATTTCGCCGATCTAAGCGTGGCTGGTGGTGGTGGTATCACGCTCTTCAGTGGGCAGGTACTTTCTAACTCGGATTTTCTGAGCGGAGCCTTTCCGGCGGAATATGGAAATGCTCTTGCCGGCGTCTTCGACATCAACTTCCGAGAGGGTAATTCTCGACAAAGAGAAAGCGCTGTTCAGATTGGATTGCTCGGTCTGGAGGCAGCTTTTGAGGGACCCACAGGAATTTTAGGTGGCTCTTATCTTATCAACTATCGCTATTCGACATTGGCTCTTCTCCTACCCCTACTGCCCACAGACGACGAAATAGCCTACCAAGATCTCTCATTCAAAATCACTTTGCCGAGTAGGAGATTTGGAAAATGGAGCATTTGGGGAATTGGAGGAAAAGATGGTCAATCCAGCACTCCAGTTGAAGCAAGCGAGAGAGAGTTTCAATCTGTCGACAGTTTTGGCACTGAGCTAGACATGGACCGAGGAGCGATCGGCATTTCCAACACGATGGTGATCGGTGACCAAAGTTATCTAAAATAAAGCATTGCCCTGACACGAGAAAACACGGATTTTGTTGAAGAAATATACTACCAAGATCGACCGAGTGCAGTTGATGACGCTCTAAATTCTTTACGAACCAAGATTGTCATTAGCACACAGCTCAATCACAAGTTTAGCAGCAGACATCGACACAGGTCCGGCCTTACCTTTCAAAGACTGAATTTTTCAGAATTCCTGCGGGCCCTCGGACCAACAGACCTTCAAGAAACGATCGTTGATGATGGGGGAAGTGCTAATCTCTTCCAGATCTATTCTCAATCGCAGATAAATCTGCATCGAAAGGTTCGAATCGATCTGGGACTACACTCCCAATATTACTCTACGACTGAAAAGCTCAGCATCGAACCGAGAGTTGGCGTGAAGCTTGACCTCAATGAATCTAATTCTATTAGACTGGCCTATGGCCTCCACAGCCAAACAGAGGATCTTCGGATCTACCAGCTTGCAGCCAGCTCGAACGAGCGACCAAACTCAAATCTGGAGTTTTCCAAATCCCATCATTTTGTCGCGGCCTTCGAAAGGCGACTTACTAGTCATAGTCGTCTAATATTGGAGGGCTACTACCAGTACCTCTTCGATATTCCCGTTGTTGGAGGATCTAGCTTTTCGATGATCAATTTCGACCAAGATTTCGCTTTCAATGAGACTTTGATCAGTACCGGTTTAGGGAAAAATGTCGGCGTTGATCTAACTATAGAAAGATTCCTAAAAGACAACTACTACTGGTTGGCCACGGGATCTATTTTCGATTCGAACTATCGAGGGGGTGATGGAGTTTGGCGAGGCACAAGATATGATCAAGGTTATTATACGAGCGTTCTTTTCGGTAGAGAGTTCAATCGCGGATCAAGCATTTGGGGTCTAAATTTCAGGGGGAGTTTTTTTGGTGGACTGAGATACAGTCCGGTAGACGAGGCTGCTAGTCTGGCCAGAATGGAAATAGTCGATGACGAGTCACGAGCATTCGAGAGCCAATATCCACGAACCATCTCTCTAGACATAACGGCTAGTTATCGGCGAAATCACAAAAGCATATCGGAGTTATGGGCTCTTCAGATCAAGAATCTCGCCTCGACCCAGTCGGAGTATTTCGACTACAATCTCCAGACCAATCAGATCGAGATTGTAAAAGAGGGGTTTCTGCTACCGGTTCTGAGCTATAAAATTGAGTTTTAGCTTCTTCCTGCGGAAGTAATTTGGGGGACCTTGGAATTACTCTCATTGGATTGAAGCCAGACATTCCAGACATCGAAGGCCGTAACAGCGCTATCCATATCAAAACCTTTTATTACCTGCGGCAATCCATTGCCGGCTATCCACATTTGCTTGGTCCCTCTTGAATCCTCCCTCTCAGTAAAGTCGACTAATCCACTTTTTCGTTCATCCCATCGAAATTAGATGCAAGCGTTTCAAGAATCCGGAGCAGACTATCGTAATCTTTGTCATTGAGCCCCATCCAACCCTCGATTCGAATCTCGTTCACAATAGGTATGGCCTTCTCAACCGTCTTCTTTCCTTTCTTAGAGATGTAGACCTGATACTGCCGGCGATTGTTTTCAACTTCATCTCGTCGAAGAAGGTCTTTCTTAGCTAGGAGGTCGATTATTCTAGAGGTAGTTGGCGCATCTTTGTAGGAATTCTCGGCAAGCATCTTTTGCGAGATCCCATCATTTTTGTAGAGTTCGGAAAGCACAACCCATTGCTCCGGAGTCAGATCGATTTCATTCTCACGGAAAGACTTTAAAATTGTAGATCGGATTTTCTTGAGAGTCCGATCTATATGTGCGCCAAAATTTTTATCAGAAGAAAGCAGGAGGAAAGAGGTTTGTGGTTCTTGGTTTGGAGTTTGGAGTTTGGAGTTTGGAGTAATTCTTAAGCTGAGATTTACAGCTGTGCGTCTATAGTTACCCGATTTATGAGCTTATAAATTGAATAATAGACATGAGCACTCAATTCGATTCTCGAATCTCGAAACCCCTATAAATTTCCTCTCTTGTCCTGCTCCAACTCCAGCGCCTCAAATAGAGCCTTGAAATTTCCTTTGCCAAAGGACTGAGCACCTTTTCTTTGAATGATCTCAAAGAACAGTGTTGGTCGTGGAGTGAGTGGCTTAGTAAAAATCTGCAGCAAGTAACCCTCGTCATCTCGATCCACAAGAATGCCGAGTTCGCGAAGCGGAGCCAGGTCCTCTTCGATTTCACCTACCCGCTCGAGAAGTCCATCGTAGTAAGAGTCCGGTATATTCAGGAACTCTACTCCACGTGACTTCAATTCATATATGGTTCCGATAATGTTGTCCGTTGCAATGGCTATGTGCTGAACACCAGGCCCACCATAGAAATCGAGGTATTCTTCGACTTGCGATTTCTTCTTTCCTTCCGCTGGCTCATTGATCGGGAATTTTATCCTGCCATTTCCATTGCTCATGACTTTGCTCATGAGTGCGGAATATTCGGTCGAAATGTCATTGTCATCGAATGACATTAATTGAGCGAAGCCCATGACATCTGCATAGAAGTCGACCCAGGTGTTCATCTCTCCCCAACCAACATTCCCAACCATGTGGTCGACAAATTTAAGTCCTACCGGATTTCCAGCAACTCGAACAGTGCTCCAAGCCCTGAACCCAGGAAGGAAGTGTCCATCGTAGTCTTTTCGCTCTACAAAGATGTGGACTGTGTCACCATAAGTATGGATACCAGATGTTATGACCTGACCATTCTTGTCTTCATGCTTCGTCGGATCTAGGTAAGGCCTTGCACCTCTCTCAACGGTCGTATTGAAGGAGTAGGTCGCGTCATCTACCCAGAGGGCGATCACCTTCACACCATCGCCGTGGTCATCGATATGTCGACCAATCTCTGTCCCTCCCACCAGTGGAGAAGTCAGGATAATTCTGATCTTGTCTTGCTGAACAACGTATGATTCTCGATCTCTCAGTCCCGTCTCTAGACCTGCGTAAGCGAAGGCCTCGAAACCATAAACATTGATGAAGTAGTGAGCAGCCTGTTTGGAATTGCTGACATAAATCTCGACATAATCTGTGCCTTTCAGAGGCAGAAAATCGAGATTAGGATCCGTGACAGTGAGTGTGCTCTCAGAAGTATTGACGTGCATTGCGATTATTGATTGTTGTTATGACAACATTTGTCATTGCAACACTTCGACTTGAGACTTTGTTTCTAAGCCAAGACTATGTGCCAGCTCAAGGAATAGACCAGAATTGCCAAAGGACTATATTCCAAGATATCCAACATTAAAAATCGACAAAGTGAAAATTCTATTCCCAGCACTCATCATAAGCTTCCTTTGCTCCAGCGCCCTAGCTCAACAATCAGACAACCCGAATAACCTGACAGCACCTGATGGAGCTAGTGTTATTATCGACAGGGATGAATTTGGAGTACCTCATATAACTGCTGAAAATGAGTTGGGAGTTTTCTTTGGACAAGGCTTTGCCGTTGCCGAGGATCGTCTGGATCAAATGGATCTATTTAGAAGAGCTGCAGAAGGAACGCTCTCCGAAATTTTTGGGACTTTCCAATTGGATGCCGATAAAGAGTCGATTCGAATGCACTACACGCCAGAGGAGAGGCAAGAACATTTTGACAATCTGGACCAAACACTCAAGATAGCTTTTCAGGCCTATACTGATGGGGTAAATGCCTACGTAGAACTAGCGAGAACGGATCGACAGCATTATTTGCATAACTATTTTCTTGCTGCTCCTCTTAGGGATTGGAGTCCTTTGGCATCTGTAGCTGTCACACAGTATTTCATGCGTATTTTTGGTGGCTTCGGTGGAGATGAGCTAGACAGGTTGCAGGAATTACAAGACAATGGAGAGAGCTGGTTTGAGGAGAACAGGCCAATTAATGATCCAAACGCTCCGACAACAATCCCAGGTGGCTCAGGCCTTGCTGTTCGTGAGGTAAACTATAATGGACCGGCTGTAGATTCCCGAGCTGTTCGCGAGATTGAGAATCGAAAACACGCAGCATTGAACGCACTGAAACCATTTGGAATTCCAACAACTTTCGGCTCATTCGCAACGCTTGTGCACCCAAATCGATCTGCGCTTGGTACGGCGCTACTTCTGGGTGCCCCACAGATGGGAGCTCCTGTTCAAAACGCGAAAGGTCCACTTAACGAAGTCGAGCTGATTAGTCCGACACTCCACGTTGGTGGAGTCGTTGTCTCTGGCATTCCGGGAATTATCATCGGACATAATGAGCATTATTCCTGGACACTAACAAGCGGGTTAAGTGACAATAGCGATGTATTCATCGAAGAACTTGAGACAGAGGAACTTCTCCGCTATAAGTTTGACGGCGAGTTCAGAGATATTGAGAGTTTTGAAAGAACCATCGAAGTTCTATCTGGCAATCCCGTTGAGTTTTCTTTTCATCGTACGATTCATGGCCCGGTCATCGGGGAAGATCTGGTCAACAAGCAGGCTTTCACACAGCAAATGACCTATTGGAATGAAGAGCTCACCATGGCCGAGGCATTTTATAATGTTTGGAAAGGAGAGACTTTGGAGGACTTCGAGTCCGCTGTCTTACAGAGTCCGATGTCTTTCAATGTCTTTTATGCGGGTAAAGACCAGAATATCAAATTCTGGCACATCGGCAAATATCAGGATAGAGGAGACGGCATCGATCCCCGTCTACCTCACATGGGAAATGGAAGCGACGAGTGGACTGGCTTTATCCCTTCGGAGTCCCTGCCAAGTTTGGAGAATCCTGATCAAGGCTATTTTGTCAATTGGAACAACAAACCCTCTGTCGATTGGGACAACGGCGACAATACCCCATGGGGAAATGACACGGGTCTGACAAACCGTGTTAGCCAAATTGAGCAGTTCATTGCTCCAATAAATTTAATCACTTTCGAAGATTTGAAAGGCGTACCCGTGCATATTTCGGATACGGGCACCTTCCAGCAAATCATTGAATGGACGCCAGATGGGACTTTGCGCGACGAGAACATTGTGCCTCCCGGACAGAGCGGTTTTTTTGGAATCAACGGTTTTAATAGCCCCCACATAGGAGATCAATGGGAGATTTTTCAAAACGACGAGTTCAAGGACATGATATTTTTACAGCCCACTGGCGTAAGTATCGATGATGAGCGACCCAGCGGAACAGATATCATGGAGGTCTATCCCAATCCCTTTTCGGGGGATTCTCACCTTACTGTTGATTTGAATTCCGCAGAAGCAAACCGATTGGAGATCTTCGATATCCTCGGGAGAAAAGTCAATGATCTTTCGGATCAGCTTAATAAGGACATTCTCGATTTGAAATTCGGTTCAGGATTACCCGCTGGTACCTACTGGATTAGTCTATCGGGGAGATCGGGAACCACGATAGCATCCTTTGTCAAACTCCCATAGTTCCCAATCTACCTAACATGGCTATAAACACAATTGTCTTTGATCTTGGAAAAGTTCTTATCAAATGGGATCCAAGGAATTTGTATAGAAAGATTTTTTCTGATGCAGACCGTATGGAGTGGTTCCTCAGGGAGATTTGTCCCCTTGAATGGAATGAGCAGATGGACAATGGAAAGCAGTTTGCTGAAGCTTGTGAAGAACTCGTCCTTATCCATCCAGATCTGGAGAGTGAGATCTATGCTTATTGGGAGCGATGGGAGGAAATGCTCGATGGTGAGATCGAAGGAAGTGTATTACTTTTTGCCGAGCTTAAGGAGGCCGGATTTAGGACAGCCGCATTGAGTAACTGGTCGGCCGAGACTTTCCCAATTGCGCAGAGACATTTTGGCTTTCTCAACTGGTTTGACCTTCGGGTCATCTCTGGCGTACACTGCCTTATCAAACCCGACCCTGCCATCTACGAGCTACTCATGAACGAGCTCGATCAGCCGCCGCAGGAGTTGTTGTTCATCGATGACAGCGAGAAAAACATACAGGCGGCGCGAGCGCTCGGAATTGATTCGATCCACTTCGAAAACCCCGACCAACTTCGAAAGGAACTAGTAAAAAGGGACGTTTTGGCCGAGTGACCGACTCGTCTGAGGGCTTCCTTGGGAATGAAACCCTCACTCCCTTCGTCAATAGCGAAACGAAGACACTCAAGCACGTCTGTCTAAGCAACAACATAGAAATATTTAAACCCTATCCGCCATGATTTCCAGAATGACCTACTCCTTTTTAAGCCTTCTTTTGGCTGCCACTCTATCGCTTTCCATGACGGCTTGTGACAGTACAGCCTCCGATGACGATGATGACGACGACGACGATCCACAGATAACACTGCACACCGCGCTTGCCGAGTTCGACACGGACAACACAACTGTCATGATCAGTGGGTCAAACTTTGTGATCGAGACCAACGGTCTTACAAATCACACCTCTCCTTATTGGTCTGATACACATCCATTGAATATCGACCCTATCGTAACGACTCTAGATCAAATGGCACCGGGAGATATCGACGACTTCAACGGCATGTACACTTTGACCGTGCCCGGAAATCCCGTTGTAGCATCATCGCCTACCGCCACAACTTTGGGACCCATTGGAATTGCTATAACCGGAGGAATGCTCTACAACGATAGAGAAGCTGGGAACGTACCTATTAATGGCGGACCTCTCCTTTCCTTAGACTACACTTCGGCTCACACGGGCCCACAGAGTTATCACTACCATCTTGAGACCAAAGCGTGGTCTGATGATGACGAGAAGCTTATCGGAATCATTAGCGATGGTTTTTTCATCTACGGTAGAAAGTGCGATAGCTCTGGAGACTACCCGACTGACCTGGACGCATCAGGTGGACATACTAGCACAACGCAGCACGCAAGCGAAGCGGAGTATCACTACCACGTGATCAATGAGCTCTATATGGACGAGTACTACATCCTATTTGCAGGAAACTATCAAGGAACTCCAAATGCGATTCAGTAGACAATACATAGGACTTCTCGCGTCTGGATTCTGGCTCATCGCAGCCGGAATCTGGATGCTTGACCTTGACTTTTCGAAGGAAGACAGTACAGACCCTGTTGAGAGTTGGGAGTCGAATGACATCCTCAACAAGATCGAAATCTCTAAAAGCGAGCTCAAATTAAATGCCGTCGATGGGGTCTACGAGTTCAACGGGGAGGCATTTACAGGAATCGCCAATCTTCTATATCCCACAGGTGTCCTAGCCGAGCGTTCTGAATATCTCAATGGTAAGCGTCACGGATTCTATCAGAAATCATTCGACACGGGCGAGACTAGTTTTGAGGCTCATTTTGATAATGGACTGCGAAAAGGTGTTGCTAGAAGCTGGTGGAGTAACGAGTAACGGGAATTTGCGATCGGAATACAGCTACCTAGCGGGTGCACTTCATGGTTTACAGAAAGACTGGTACAAGAGTGGCGAGAAGTTTCGAGAGCGCAATCTTACAGACGGCAAGGAACTCGGAATGCAGAAGGCCTGGCGAAAGAACGGCAAGATTTACAATAATTATGAAGCCAAGGATGGAAGGATATATGGACTTAGGAAGGCGAACTTGTGTTATGAGTTGGAAGAAGAAAATGTGGTATTGGTCGATGAATAGGACAGTCGTCAGCTTTCAGTCTTCAGCCTCCAGAAGGAAGGTAATGAGGGCACTCCTTTTTGGAATACTCTTTCCATTCCTCGGACTAGCCTGCAGTCAGGAAGAGAGTATTGATGCCGTATACTCCCTTCCCTACTTCAACGAGGCCTCGTTTACACCGCATTGGATATCAAGCGATAGCGATTCTCTCACGGACTTTCACAAGATTCCTTCTTTCTCCCTGACCAATCAGGAAGGCGAAGAAGTGAACGAGTACACTTTCGAGGATAAGATCTTTGTCGCGGATTTTTTCTTTGCAACCTGTCCCGGTATCTGTAAGAAGATGGTCTCCAACATGACCATTCTTCAGGATGAGTTTATCGATGACGACGAAGTTCTACTTCTCTCCCACTCCGTCACGCCGGAGGCAGATTCAGTCGCGGTTTTGAAGCAGTATGCCGAGATCAGAAATATCGAGAGTGAAAAATGGCATTTGGTCACGGGAGATCGTGAGCAGATATATCGATTGGGAAGACTATCTTATTTCGTTGAGGAAGACCTTGGTGAAAAGAAAAGAAATGACGACTTCTTGCACACAGAAAACTTCATCCTGGTCGATAAAAATCGGCACATACGTGGGATCTACAGCGGATTGAATAAGGCCTCAATTGCTCAATTGGTTGAGGACATACGGAGCCTGAAAATGAGGGGCTGAGGGGCTGAGGGGCTGAAATTAGTTCGAATACATGAAGCATTCAACTAATAATTTGTGCACTCTGTTTTCCCATTAGCTGATCTCTAAATCAAAACTCCTTCCCTCTGATACCTGAAGCCTTATACCTGTTTTGCGGAACGTCTCGTTCTTCAAGGTTGTTTGTGCGTCAATAGCTCCTAACAAAAACTAGCCTGTAAGATGAAAAAGAAGGTTCAAGACGCGATCAACAATCAGATTCGAGAGGAATTCGAGTCGGCATATGTATATTTGTCGATGTCCTCATATATGGAAGGTCAGAATCTTCCAGGTTTCGCGAGTTGGCTACGGCTTCAATGGAATGAGGAGCTTTTGCATGCCACAAAGTTGGTGGACCATATGAATATGCGCGGAGCCACTGTCAAATTGCAGGCTTTGAAGAAGCCACCTGCTACTTTCGGAACGCCCTTGAAGGTTTTCGAAAAGGTACTCGCCCACGAAAAGCACATCACCAGCACGATCCACAAACTCTATGAGCTTGCCAGCGCCGAAAAGGACTATCCATTGAAGGTTCTAATGCAGTGGTACATCGACGAGCAGGTCGAGGAAGAGGACAATGCATCGACGATAGTTGAGAAGATCAAGCTCCTTGGTGACGCTGGACCCAATCTTTATTTGCTAGATCAGGAATTAGGCCAAAGAACGACCGAGCCTGCATAGAGCAGTCCGATGTTCTGCAAATCTGATTTATTGTTTCTCAAATGGATTCCAGAATCCACTCTTTTCAGCTTCCATCTTTTCCTCTCCATAAGGCACGGCCAACCTGATGAACAATTCTCGAACTAACTCGACCTGTTTCACATTCGGTCTTCCTAGAATCCAGTAATTCTCAAGTGCGACTCTTCCCATGAAGAGCTGCATGGTACCTTGTGATTTGTGCTCTGCGATCAACCAGTTCGCGATAATGTTGTAGTTCAATCGTCCATCCAATCCAATTTTCTGATTTCTGTCAAACTCAAAGACCTCTTCAGAATACCTAGCTGTTAGAGTATGCCCTGGTACCGCCAAATATTTTGGCATATCGTCGCCACCAAGTCCTGCTGGCCATCCACCTAGGACAATCGGTCGCTTTTGAGGACTGACTTCCGCAGCTGCGGCTAGAGCCGAGATGGTCGCTGCTTGATGGGCCCCATGGGTCGACTCGCGTGGTAGCATTGCCAACACGACATCGTAGTCCCCCTTGTTCATGATTTTGACGAGTCGATCTTTGACTTCATCCCGATCCCACTCATTGTTCAATACCTCTTCGACATCGTTCTTCTTAGCGATATCTGGCTGATCGATAAAGAAGTAATTCCTTACACCCACGATGGCGCCGCCAGCCATGAGTTCCTGCTTTCTGATCGCGGGAATATGCTGCCGAGCGATCTTCTCATCAGTTAGCTTCTTTCCATATATCGGCTCCGCAAAAGTTGAGAATCGATAGCCACCTGCACCATCTGTCATGAGAGCAAGATCTACTTCCCCACCAAGGTGATGCGTAATTCTATAGACCGTCCCGGCAAACATGGCATCGTCATCGGGATGGGCCGTCGTAATCAATACTTTGAGTCCGTCTTGACCTAAACTTTCGTTGGGCAGTAGGAATATGAACCCTATTATCACAGCAAGTAAAACACGCATTGGCACTAGATCGATTTGGTTTTTGATATATGGAGAAGGTACACATTTTAGGAATCGCAGGTTCTCTCAGAAAGAAATCTATAAACCGCGCGATGCTGAATTACATGGCGGAAATGGCTCACGATGGGGCAGATATCGAGATATTTGATCTCAAGGACCTGCCGCTTTATGACGGTGATGTAGAGTCTGAAGGAGATCCCGCATCGGTTGTTGCATGGAAGTCAGCCATCAAGAAAACCGATGCACTTTTAATCGTCACGCCAGAATACAATTCTGGTCTCCCCGCTGTTACGAAGAACGCGATCGATTGGGCATCTCGGCCATTTGACGGTGAAAAGCAGGTATTAAATGAAAAAGCCGTCGCTATGACTGGGGCATCTCCGGGCCGAGTTGGGACTATGCGATCTCAGCTTCATCTTCGAGACGTCCTATTGAATACCAATTCTAGGGTACTCAAACATCCGCAAGTATATGTCGGGGGTGCCATGAAAATGATCGGCGAGGACGGGAATTTCGATAACGAGGCGACGGGAGTCTACTTGAAGAAGTTGGTTGCGGCATTGGCAGTATTAGCGAAGCAGTAGGGCGTATTCAGTGTTCCGTGTTCCGTGTTCCGAAAAGAGTAACGAGTAACGAGTAACGAGTAACGAAATTAGTAATGCAGTACAGTCAATTCAAACATTCTCTTTCCGACCTTCGAGCCCCAGCTCCTCAGTTCCAATATTTCTCATCACTCATCACTCATCACTCATTCCCCCATGCCCCAATTTCCTAGCCCCATAGCCCCATAGCCCCCATCGCCTCCCTCATAGTCCCCGTCCCGATCCCGCGTCGATTCGACTACGCGATCCCATCTGAGCTCGTCCCAGATGTCAAGGTCGGCGGACGTGTTGTCGTGCCTTTTGGAAAACGGAAGTTGCTGGGAATAGTGACACAGCTAAAGTCCGGCAATACAGAAAAGCTAAAATCTATCGAGTCAGCCCCGAGCGACCTGCAGCCCTTGACGGCAGAGATGCTCAAACTGGTGAAATGGATCTCAGAATATTATCTATGCTCAGAAGGCGAAGTCATCAAAGCCATTTTTCCGGCGGGAACGCTTAGGTCTAGTCAATGGATTGTCTATCGCACCCTGTCCAATAGTGGCTATCACCCGAGCGAAAGACAAAAAGAAATTCTCCAGATTCTGGAATTGCAGGGCTCTCTGTCTCTGAAAAAGTTGAGTAAGGCTTTGGACATCGAGGTGAGTCTATCAGAACTCAAGCGACTCGAGAGTGCCGGGCTTGTGGAGCTCAAACCAGAAATTGTCGACCTCACTTCGACCGGAAGATTCGAGGCTTTTGCTCGACTCGCCCACAAGATCGAGGAGCAAGACATCGAAAGTCTTCGAGGAAAAAAACAACAGGCGATTCTCCGCAGTTTAAGCGAATTGCCTGATGGCGAAGACATCCCCGTTCGAGATCTTTTGGAGCGATCTGGAGCCGCCAGACCCAGCCTGAACGTCCTAGCCGAAAATGGACTTGTTCATGTCGTAAAGAAGGAAGTCATTCGGACCCCCTTTGGAGACACCGTTCTGGGGCCAGTGGAACGCGAGGACTTAAGAGCTTCGGAGGATCAGTCTCATGCGATCACCGAAATTATGGACTCCGTAAAGGCCGGCAAAGACGATACCTTTTTGCTACATGGCGTCACGGGCTCCGGCAAGACCTTTGTCTACCTGAGCATTCTAGAGGAGGTCTTGAAGCAGGGCAAAACGGCGATCGTGCTTATTCCGGAGATAGCTCTCACACCGCAAACTGTCCGACGTTTTTGGTCTTGGTTTGGCGACCAAATCGCCGTGCTCCATTCGCGTATGAGCGATGGCGAAAGATATGATGCCTGGCGTCACTTACAGACGGGGCGATTCAAGGTAGCCATCGGTCCACGTTCTGCCATTCTAGCTCCCCTTGATAATTTGGGCCTCATTATTGTAGATGAGGAGCACGAAGCAAGCTATAAGCAAAGCGATCCTGCACCCAGATACAACGCCCGAGATCTAGCGGTCATGAGAGCGAAAATGAACGGTGCCGTTTGTGTCCTAGGATCCGCCACCCCGTCTCTCGAATCATGGCACAACGCGATATCTAAAAAATACAGACTGCTTTCGCTACCGAGTCGAATTAAAATCGACAAGGAACGAGACGGCTCGCTCGCCGAAATTCGATTGGTCAATCTTTCTGTCTTCAGTAAGCAGGGATCCATGATGGGCCAAATCTCTCCCGTACTGAAAAGCGCGATCGACGAGAGACTAAGTAAGGGCCAACAAAGTATTCTACTCCAAAATCGACGCGGCTACTCTCCTCGCGTTCAATGCAAAAACTGCGCGGAGGTTATCGAGTGTCCGAATTGTTCGGTCTCTCTAACCTATCATTCCCGCGACGCGACTCTTCGATGTCACTACTGCGGCCACAATGAGAAGCCGCCGAAAGTTTGCCCTCATTGTCATACCGCGGCTCTCGACGTTCCAGGCGCGGGTACGCAACGGATCGAGCTCCAGCTCACCAAGCTATTTCCGAAAGCAAGGATTGGAAGACTGGACGCCGATTCAACTACAAAGAAAAATGCTCACTTCGACATTCTGGAGGCATTTCGAAAACACGAGCTCGATGTCTTAGTCGGAACGCAAATGGTGGCAAAAGGCCTTGATTTCGAAAACGTCACTTTAGTTGGAATCGTGAATGCAGACACGGGGCTTTATTTTCCGGATTTCCGAGCAAGCGAACGCACCTTCCAATTGCTTACCCAGGTGGCCGGTAGATCTGGACGGGGCAAGTACCAAGGAGAGGTCATTCTGCAAACCAACAATCCAGGCGATCCAACGATTCGTTTCTCGACAAAACAAGATTTTCTAGGCTTCGCCAAAATGGAGCTCGACAACCGGCAGGCGACTGGCTATCCCCCCTTCGGAAAAATGATAGCTGTTGAGTTCAAAGGTCCTGACTTGCAACGAGTGATTCAAACAGCTGATCAGTGGACGAAGACTATTGGTGTATTGCTTCCAGATGGCGTCGAACTTCTTGGCCCAGCCGAAGCCTTCCTTGCAAGAATAAAGAATACATATCGCTATCAGACTTTTATCAAGGTGCCCGATTCTATTTCGTACAGGATGGTAAAACAGACCATTCTGAATAGAGCCCCAAAGCTATCGGCGGGTGTGAAGACTGATCGGATCAATATCGATATTGATGCTATAAATTTGTTATAGCCTTCAGAAACATCTCGCATCTAGAATGTCTTTCCAGATGTGTTAGACACTATCCCCCAATCATTACCGTAGGTGAGCCTTGGACGATAGACCCACCATGTGCCGATAGATCCCCCACCCGAGCGGCGGGCACTCCATCAATCATCACAGTCCTAGATCCTGTCACGATCTGATCCGGTGGACCAACACAAACCATGCTATCTCCTAATATAGCGGCAGGTAAACCCTCGATTAAAACGGTCGAGGCTCCCGGTCCAACTATGGGTCCGCCGACATGTGGGACCGGCACAATATCTGCTGTTTGCATAGGACATTCGTGCATGTCGGCTAGTCTTGCTGCAGGTGGCATATGTTTTCCTTTTTAATCGTTCTCAGATACTAGTTAATCATTACCATCGCAGCCTGGATCGACAATTCTCCAGATGAACTAGCGGAAAGGGAGGCACCAGCATTCAAGTCCATCTGCGATTCGGCCTGACACTTCATATCTACGCAGGCCAGATCTATAGTGCCGCCCTCAGCTTTACCGGAAATGCCTGTGGTTCCACTTAAACTCACGTTTTGCACCGCCGTGATCTGCAGATTGGAGGTGCTCTTTATCTCGATACCCGAAGATGATAGTTTAATCGAATTGCCGTTTTGATCTGACATTTCAATACCGCCCGTGTCATCGTCAAGTGTGAGCTTATTGTTGGCTGGTGTCGTGATCGAGACAATCCTCTTTTCCTCATCGAAAGATATTTTCATCTTCTCCCGACTGACAAAAGATTTCGTCATATTTTGCTCATCTGGAGTCTCAGAAGACGCGCGACCGCTGCTAAACATCGAGCCGAGAATCACTGGATATCGAGGATCGTCATTGAAAAACCCAAGCACGACCTCATCATCTACTTCTGGATAGAAAAATGCTCCTCCCTGTGCACCTGCGTAGAAAGTTGACATACGAGCCCAAACTCCCTCATCGTCTGACTGAACTAAGGGCATCGATACCAGAACCCTGAATTCTCCATCTGGATCTCCTTCAATCTGTTTGACCTTGCCAATTTGTAGTCCCTGAATACTAGGTAATAAGCCTGACGCTGGAGGAGCTTCTGTCTGAACTTTAGAAGCAACCCAGTCAGGAGATAGCCCGATTCGCGCTGTCGTAATCCAGCTTCCATTAGCTATTTTGTGTTTGATCCCAGAGATGAAACCCTTCCCACTAAATCTTTGCCCGACGCCTTTCAATTCCAATATTTTACCTGGAAGTGCCACGGCGCTCCCTTGAAATTTTACGCTGCCTCGTACCATTGCGTATTTCGACTTCGTGCTTTGGGCATGTGCCCAAGTATTCAGGGAATCTGGCTCAATAAAACCACCACTTTGCAATTCGTAGCTGTCTAATCCAATGACCTCTGATAATGTGGCGCTAGATATATTTCCAATGTCGCTGTTAGAAGCGGATGAATCACCTGACTTTATTTCTTGCTTGGCCATATCCCAGGCACTTGATTTTACAGATTTGAATTGACTTTCAGCATCCAGTTCAGCATTGAATTCGAGCAAATCGTAGCCATAGGTCACCGTTAGAACCTCCTCATTTAACTCGTCCGGATCCTTTACAGATACGACTCCATCATGAACCAGGGTGACCATGCCGTTAATGTCAGCTCTCGCGAGCATGAAATCCCAATCGGTGGCATAATATTGAATGACTTCCTTCAGCTCATTAGTTGTGGATTCGACCTCGCCCTGCAATCCGTAATTCTGGATGAGTTGAGAGATGATGCTGCTATCGCTGGTATTCTGGAAACACGCATTCTTCCGTCCTACGGCCATCTTTATGGATTTGTCTTTGCAGACTACGGAAAGAACCGACCCACTTTTCTGATCAATTCGGAGCGCCTGCTTGGTCACGATCCCATTGAAGATCGAGCTATTATCATTGTGATAACCAGCCAGCACTTCTATTTCCGCGCCAGGAATGAAATCACTTGAATCACTGATTGGGAAGCCCTCTTCAGACGCGCTGCCGTCTGCGATTTCCACAATGCAGTAGGGAATACTATTAACCGCGCTTTCCACCCGAACTGACATTACCTGATAGCTGTCATTGATTGGGTTGCCGTTGGACTTGACCTGAATGGTGACTAGATCGCTCTGATCGGTCATCGGTGAATTAGCCATTGAGTCTGATGTTATAAAACTATGGGTGAGCAAATGCTGAAGACCAAGATTTCCAGTTCTTGGGTAGAGATCGGACCAGAACCGCCAAAATCGCCATAGGCATGCTTTCGATCCGCGATATACTGGTCCGATTTAATCCAAGCTAACGCCTAGAGGGATACTCATCATCTTATTTCTCTCTAGATTTATTTGGATCAACATTTCACTGGGCCGTCAAATGACAACAACAAATCGCTCCCTCTTACTCTCGATAGTCTCAATCTCGATTCTACTAGTCAGCTGTGGGGACCCAAGTCCCGAATGTCCTTTTTGCCATGACGAATTGGTCCAGGAAATCGTCTTAGAAGACACGGAATTACTTGCCTTACGAGTTCGATGGTCTGCCTTAGAAGAGGCTGCCACTATTGTGGATCCATCCTTGGTTTGCGAGGATTCTCATAGCGATGCCCTCTTTCGGAGAAACGTCCGGGCGAACTCTTGCATTCTCGTCCCGCAGTGCAAGATTTTCCTAGGCCAGATCGCTGTACCTAATAACTATGGCCTTTTTGTAGATCCCGATCTCAGTGTCGGAGACCCCGGGGACGTCGTCATTGATTTCAATGCGAACGGCGCTCCCATTCTCACGCAAGAAATGATAACAATCGGAGAAATGGCCCATCTCCATTGGGCGAGTAGCCCAAGAGGTATTCTCGCAATCGCCATCAATAAATTTATACTTCCAAACGGGAATCCCATCGGTGTCCGGGGTTTTGCCATGGAACCGACATCTAACCAGCGTCCCATCGTCTTTGTCGTCGATCCTACATTCATGCCCAGTGGTGTAGATGCGGAGCATGTTTTTGTCCACGAGATAGGTCATTCCTTGGGACTATGCCACACGGAAGAATGCGATCAACTAGGAGGAGAAAGTGACAGCCAAAATCTTATGCATGAAATTGGAAACGTCAATTCCACTCGTTTGAGGGCGAGTCAATGCGAAATTATGAGAACAAAACACTCTGACTTATTCGAGCCGAGCTCTCCTTAGGAACCCATCGATCCCACATTTCCTCTTCTAGACTGGCACTTAAACCGAGATTGCGTTAATCTTTCTATTCGTAGTTCAAGACATCTAAATCTTGGACATATCTCCTTTTAAGCAAGCACTCAAAATTATGAGCATTCGGATAGGCATTGTCGCGATCACCGTCGGATTAATAGGCGTACTCTCTTCCTGCACCCCAAATTATGAACATATAGCTCTTGAGCTGAGTCCAATATTCTCAGACCACATGGTCTTGCAGCAAGAAGATGAAGTAGCCTTTTTCGGAAATTTCACCGCTGAAGGACAGGTAACAGTAAGTGGCTCATGGGGAGCCGAAGTCAGCACCTATGCCATAGAAGACGGTACCTGGAATCTTCTCCTTCCAACTCCAAGCGCAGGAGGTCCATTCGATATCAACATTGTTTCTCAAGACTCTACCATCGCGATAGGTGATGTAATGATCGGAGAAGTCTGGTTGGCCTCCGGGCAATCAAATATGGAGATGCCAGTGAGAGGATGGCTTCCTAATGATCCTATCGACAATTCTGATGCAGAAGTCGCAGCGGCAAATTTCCCAAGCTTAAGAATGTTTACTGTCCAGCGGAATTTCTCCGTGGACAAGGTCGAGGATGTTGTAGGAGATTGGCAGGTCGCATCGCCCGAAACGGCAGGAGACTTTAGTGCTACGGCCTATTTCTTCGCCCGTCGACTGCACCAAGAATTGAATGTCCCTATCGGAATCATTCATTCCAGCTGGGGAGGAACTCTAGCTGAAGCCTGGACTAGCGAAAGCAAACTGAGAACACTTGGCGATTTCGATGAGATCTTGGCCACTATCCTCGATCCTGAAACCAAGAACAAAGAAGACGCTTGGTATTCGCAATCAAGAACGGAGGATCTACCTTCGGAGGTCGAGGATTGGACCAAAGCCGACTTCGGAGATGGGGCCCTGGCAAAAGCCGAATTTGTGAATGGGAATTGGAGAAATCTACAACTACCCGGCAGGCTTGATGAACATGGATCCACTCAATTGAACGGAGTGTTTTGGGTCAGAAAATCAGTCGACATACAGGACACATCGAGTGATTATACCCTCTCCTTTGGCGCCATTGATGACGGAGACCAAACCTTCTTTAATGGAGAACTCGTCGGATCAACATGGGGACATCTAAAGCCGCGATCCTATACCGTTCCTCAGTCACTTTTAAGAAAGGGCAGCAACTTCGTCGCTGTAAAAGCGATTGACACCGGTGGACAAGGCAGTATCAGCGGGGAAATGTTGTTAAGCAATACAAAGGGTCAGTCGATTGATCTAGAGGGCGAATGGAGCACTTTACCTGTTGCCGAAATAGCCAGAGGCAAAGTTCACATTTACGATTGGGAGGTCGTAAATATGGATGACCGACCTAGCACCGTCGACGTAGGCCCCAACACGCCGACCTCTCTCTACAACGCGATGATCGATCCTCTCTTGCCCTACACCATCAAAGGAGCCATATGGTATCAAGGCGAGTCCAACGTTGCTCGGGCCGAACAATATGAGCGTCTCTTTCCTGCCATGATTCAAGACTGGAGAACAGCCTGGGATCGAGATTTCCCATTCTATTTTGTGCAGATAGCCCCTTATCGATATGGTGGTGCAAGCGAAGACCAATCGCAAAAATTGAGAGATGCACAACGTAAAAGTCTAGCAACGTCACAGACCGGAATGGTGGTGACTATGGACATCGGAAACTTCACCAACATACATCCCGCCAACAAGCAGGACGTCGGTGGCCGACTGGCAGGACTTGCCTTAGCAAATGACTACGACAAAGATCTCGTCCCCTCTGGCCCACTTTATAAATCGATGTCGGTGACGGAGGATGGCCGCGTTGCAGAAATCGAATTCGACTTTACAGGAAGCGGACTCATGTCTCGAGCAAGTACTTTATCGGGGTTTGAGATTGCCGGATCTGACGGAGTATTCCATCCTGCGTCTGCCTCGATTACAGGAGACAAGGTCCGGCTCGTTTCAAACGCTGTTGCCAAAGTGGAGGCTGCGCGATACGCTTGGCTTGACAACGGAGTCGCAAGTTTATTCAATAATGAGGGACTGCCTGCTTCATCTTTTTCAACGCAATAGCAGGATGACAGGGGCGCGGGGGCACAGGAGCACCGGGGGTCTGATATCGCCTCGGTTCATTCCTCGAAATCCTGAATTCCTGAAAATCCGACTTCCAAGCTCCCGTGTCCCTGAGCTCCCGTGCCTCTGAGCCCCTGAGCCCCTAAATATTATGTCTAGCAAACGATTCATCTCCCTCGGCGTAACGACCCTCTCAATCCTCGCCTTACTCTATTTCCTCAACCGGAGCGCGATAACGACCGCTGCCGCTGGATCGTTGGCGGACACCCTCGTCGTTGCTACGATAAATGTTGAAGATCTGAGAGTATCTGATTTCGAAAAGGAAGACCATCCTCGACTGGACAAGCTGGCCGAAATCATAAAGACTCTTGATGCCGATATTTTACTTGTGAATGAGATCGCCCAAGAAGCTGGAGACGATTTGCACGAGTGGGTAAACTCCATCATGGAGGAAGAGAAGGTATACATGGGCTACTGGCCAGATAGCAACACGGGGATTCATAGTGGCTTTGATTTGAACAACGACGGAATAGTTAGCCCCGACTTTCCGACGCCAGCAAATTCGGATTCCCTTGGAAATCCACCTCGCCAAAATCAGGAGCAAAGGGACTACGGAAACGACACTTGGGGATTTGGGACTTTCCCCGGTCAATACTCGATGTATCTACTCTATCGTGCGCCGCTCAACATCAGCACAAATCGTAGTTTTATGAAATTTCTTTGGTCGGACATGCCAGGTGCATTGGCACCGGGGAATCCTGAGACGAAGGAGGAGTTTTATTCAGAGGAAGAATGGGCGGCATTTCCTCTCAGTTCAAAGTCACACGAGGACTTTGGCCTCGTTTTCCCATCTGGAAAGAAATTAAACATCCTTTTCTCCCACCCCACTCCACCAGCCTTCGACGGACCGGAGATGCGAAACAAGAAGCGAAATCATGACGAAATCAGGTTTTGGGCCGACTATTTAAACGGCGCGGAATACATCTATGACAAGCAAGGTCAAAAGGGTGGCTACGCATCAGATGCCCCTTACATATTGTTGGGCGACCAGAACGCTGACCCAGACGAAGGATCGTCCTTCGATAACCCGGCCAAGAAGTTCTTGATGAACAGCGGCTTATTCAATACCAGTTTCACTCCAAGGGCAGATGCTCAGATTCGAGACCTCGATCCAGACGACACAAGTCAATTCGGTCTACGGGTGGATTATGTATTGCCTTCGACAGATATCGAGATTATCGATGGTGGGGTCCTGGCCAGTCCGTCCGCTAGTGGTGAAGGCCCGAGCGACCATTTTCCGGTTTGGATTCGCATCGTGTTATAGGAATTCGAGTGTTTCTCGACTATCGTTTCTCGTTCAATTCCTATCCGCTCAATTAAAGAATCGAGGCTTGAGAAATGAAGGGATGGTCCAAGTCAGAGACTCCCTTCCCAGCTGCCGTATCTCAAATCGAGAAACGCTGAGCGCGCTTCGTTTCTGCTGGTGTGACAGGCCACTGCTCTTCGTTTTATTCACAAGTGTTTTGGTCATTCAGCCTAACGTCCTCTCGAGTCAGCACTACTTCCGCAATCTAGATTGGTGGTTCGACGAAGAATTATTACTCATTAAGAATCAGCATTTAGAAGAGCAGGGCGGCTACCTCTACGATCGCGACCTTCTGCGTAAGTACCGATCGGAAATGGATCACGAATACCATCTCGATTTATCGACCTTCATGAACGATTTCAATTCCATGAGAGACGATGAACACTCGAGTGTCCGTTTCCGAAATCAATTCAGGAGTTTTGACGTCACCCGATTTGCTTCGCGAGCCTCGATTCAGGTTGAAGGAGTGTTGAGCGGCCGGCACGAGGCTGTCCTCGGACTACTGGTTCAGGAAGACTTGCAAGCCAATCGATCTAGCGTTGAGATTGGATACCGTTATAGACTGGGGACAAGACATCGTGTTGGAGCTTCGCTCACGACGGGACAGGTCAAACCTGATCTCGATCTGACCTTTCACTATGAATGGACGTCAGACAGAATCGGTGACTTTGATCTAAGGTTCGTGGCTTTGGATGTTGCGAACAATTTGATCTTCGAAAAGATAGGTGTTGATCCGAGTCTTCAAAATGAAGTGCGCGGATACAGAAAAAAGCCGCTACTTTTCGCTGCACATTGGTCGAAGAATTACGACAATTGGACATGGGGACTTGTCTTTGGCCTAGGTCCCGAGAGTCGATCTCGGATTCATTTTCTAGACGACCTCGGCAAGGAGTTTCTCGACAAACGAGGAGTCAGCTTCCTTGGAATCGAGGTAATTCGAAGCAGTCAATACTTAGGAGATTTGCTCTTTTTCAGCAGCCTGCATAGCGAACATTTCCGACGTCAGGAGTCAAGAGCAGATATTGATACTCAGAGCAATGACCGTAATCTGTCCATCGGTTACAAGTACAAATTGCCACTTCTATCCCTTCTCTTGTACTCCGATTTCTACTACGACTTCTATCGAAACACCCGGCTTGAAGAACAAGACGAGGGGACATTCAAGCAACACGAAAGTCTGGTCAGAATAGGCGTTAAAAAACGATCTCTTGGCTGGGCTTATGGTGCCCGGTTGGAGATCCAAAACCGAAGCTTCGAGAATATCGAATACTTCTATAGATATCTCCGCTTTCTACCCAACCCGGTCAACAGACGCCTGACATTCACATCTGGCTACCGCTTCAGACCAGATGCTGAATTTGAGTTCGGTTTTAGTCTCGATCTTGATGGAGACAAGTTCCATTTGGACCGTGGACCCAGGCGCTTTGACGGTGGATTTGGGAGACTGATGTTTGAAATGGAATAGGGGCTCAGGGGCTCTCTTCAGACAAATGAATAGCGATTGAAATCTATCGGTCGCTATCCCAATTCCAACTCATCACCCAAAACCCAAAACCTCTCCGTAGGGAATATTCCCACAAATCGTGACGGGTCTCTTCTACCATCTCCCCTGCCTAGACCTGTCCTTCTGCATTCTCTTCTTTTCCTACTATCTGGTTAAGGTCCATATAGAACTTTAGACCAATACCAATATGAATGGTAGCAAGAAAAATCTCGTCATCCTTGGCGCTGGTACAGCTGGCAGCATGATGATGAATAAACTCCACATGGAGTTGGATCCAGCCGATTGGTCCATAACAGTAATAGATCGAGAGACCAAGCATTACTACCAACCCGGCTTCTTATTCATGCCATTTCAAGGAATTCAGACCAAGCGAGAAGAAGGAAAAATAGTGCACGATACAGCGTCGCTATTACCAGAAGGTGTTCGTTTCATCCAAAGTGAAGTAGACCAAGTCTTCCCCGAGAGAAACTCCATTGGCTTATTTGGTAGACACGAAATCGAATACGACGTCTTGGTTGTCGCAACGGGTGTTCACACCAGCCCAGAAGATACGGAGGGACTCAAGGGTCCTCTCTGGTACAAAGACATCTTTGACTTCTACACCTATGAGGGAGCTCTGCTTTTGAGCAGACGACTCCAAGATTGGAAAGGAGGACGCCTTGTAATCAATCTTGCTGAAAGCGTCATAAAATGTCCAGTCGCACCGCTCGAATTTGCCTTCTTGGCAGATGCTTTTTTCGTTGGAAAGGGAATGAGAGACAAGGTCGACATTGTCTATGTGACACCCTTGTCAGGAGCCTTCACCAGAACCCTCGCAAGTGAGTATTTGAGTGATCTACTTGTTAAGAAAGGCATAGAGGTGATTCCAGACTTCTATCTCGAGAAGGTGGACAATGAAAACAGGTATATCGTTTCCTATGATGAGCAAAAAGTCAGATTCGACTTGTTAATCAGCGTACCCGTCAACAAAGGCGCTGATTGGGTATCGCGATCAGGAATGGAAGATGATGACGACTTAAACCTCGTAAGAACAAACAAGAATACTCTCCAAGCTCTTGGACACGAAAACATTTTTGTAGTCGGAGATGCAAGCAATATTCCAACTTCCAAGGCAGGATCCGTGGCGCATTTTGGTGGCGAGGTCGCATTCGAGAACATTCTCGACTATATCAATTGGAGACCTTTATCGGCCAGCTTCGATGGTCATGCAAATTGCTTCATCGAGACGGGATTTGGAAAGGCAAGCCTGATAGACTTTAACTATGATACCCAGCCTTTGCCCGGCGTCTTTCCCATGGGTTTTCTGGGTCCGCTCAAGCTTCTAAAAGAAACAAGAATCAATCACTACGGCAAGCTTCTCTTCCGAATGATCTACTGGAATTTTCTAGTGAAGGGAAGAAAGCTTCCTTTAGAGTCCAAAATGTCCATGAAGGGCAAAAAGCAACCAACATCAGCGAACCATGACTGAACGAGAAATTGCCGGGCATACTATAGAGGTAAATGAGGAGGGCTATTGCATTAATCCTGAGCAATGGAATCCAGCAATTGCTAGAGTATTGGCTTCAGAGCTAAAAATACATTTAAGCGAAAGGCACTTCGAGGTTCTTAAAATGCTCAGAGAGAAGCACGCAGCAGGTGTCGCTCTTAGCATTCGACGAATCGGCAAGTCTGACCTAATTGGAATTAAAGAGTTTTACCAACTCTTTCCTGGCGGACCTCTCAAAATCTCTTCCAAGATCGCCGGCATTCCAAAACCAACAAGCTGTATCTAAAACTACAAATGAGGAAACCGACATGAACGTCGTAGCCGAATCAGTACCAAGCACAAAATCGAAACAAGCCAATCCTGTCAAAAAGATGTTAATCATCTGTGCAAGAGGGACCTTGGAGGACGTCTATGCCGCACTTGTCATGGCAAATGGTGCATTGATGGAAGGAATGAAAGCAAGTATGTTTTTTACATTCTTTGGTTTGGATGCGATCAAAAAAGATAGCCAGGATAAGCTGCACACGGCAACCGTAGGGAATCCGGCATTCATGCCTAAGCTACCGACAATGATTGGCGGTCTTCCTGGATTCGAGGCCATGGCATCCAGCACGATGAAAAAGGCGATGGACAAACTCGATATTCCGCCCGTCTCTGAATTCCTCGAAATCATCTCTGCGAGTGGCGGGAAAATCTACGCGTGCAAACTGGCGACTGATCTTTTCCAACTAGGAAAAGAGGACTTTATTGACGACCTCGAAGACATTATTACCGTAGGCGATCTCTACGCCATAGCCGGTGAAGAAGAGGGTACGCATATGGTCTTTATATAAGGAAGGGTTAGAACGAAAAACGAAAGACCGACTTTAAATGCAGCGTCTTTCGTTTCTCGTTTCTCGTCAATCTCCTCACTCCCCACTTCCTCACTCCTCACTTCTCAGCCCCCGATTCTCACTTCCTTTTCGGTAGCCAACGCCCTTCTGAATAGACGGAACGAATGTCTGCCAGGACTGCCTCGTCCAAGTAGATGTCCTCGCCAGCTGAAACGTCAACAGCATCAACCGCAGCGATTCTCATATCGTAATTTTCCCAGCCCATGTAATCCGTCAGCATCTTCTTGAATTCCGGATCAACGATTCCGTCAATCTCGCCTTCATAGAATCCCCGAGTGGTCCATATTTCTTGAAATTCTTTAGCTAATGTCTCATCGACTTTCACTTTTTTCTTGTCCTTCCCTTCTGTGAAATAAAGGTTGTTCAAATCATACAAACGAACGAGCTCCGCAATGGGTGTCTTGTGATCATAGACCGAGAGATCGATATAGTTGTCCATTCCATCATAACCTGCACCATCTCGAACCACGACAAGCGCCGCACTCTGCTCACCCCTTTGATCACCACCAGCCTTCCCGCCTGCTACCAATGCATCGAGAAGTCTATCCGCCAAATGTTTACCCTCGCTGGCCTGGAAGGCCCTCGCCATAGCTTCGACAGTTTTTTCGGACACAAGAATATTTCCTTGAGCCGTGAATCCGTGACCACTAACAACCATCCCTCGATTGTTATATTCTGATCCCACTTTGGTGATACCTCCCTCTCCATTTCCGATATACCCTCCAGCCCAGTCAAAGCAATTCGCCCCTGTCCAGGTCGCTGCGTTTCCATTCATATCAACCATGCCGACCTGCCGCTCCTCTCGCCCAGAATCTCCTTGGGCTACAATAGCCATTGCTTCTGCAGCCGTTGCCCCATTTTTCATGAGCTCCAAGCCTTTTATTCCATAGTCGACTTCCATAAAACTTTGCGATGCCACAGCTCCTACGCCAGCCTCTAACCAAGGTACAAGCGCTCGTACATTGGGAAACTTTGACTGGACGGCTACACCCAGGTCTCCAGTTTCCAAATCCACCGCAACGATTGAAAATGTCGACACAAGAGGCTCATGTGGAGTAAGAGATAGCACTGACAGAGCTGCAGACAGGACGAGAAGTCGGACAGTTATTTTCATTTTCTATAGAGAGTTATTTCCTAAATAGTCCAGCGGGGGCGTGAATCTATTATCAAATACTTAGACCTTATCCACTGAATCCGTTCGTAAATGTATAGTATCTCAACGAAAGACGAGTAACGAAAAACGACAAACTCATTTGCGAGAACCGAGATTGACTATATCGGTTTAGGTTCTATGGCCACATTAAATAAAAGCATTGCTCTGATTCTATTGATGCTGCTCGCCCTCCCCATGGAGTCTAGCGCACAAAACGATCTCTATTCTTCCACCATTGCGCGAGTTAAATACGGCGGCGGCGGCGATTGGTATTCCGATGAGCAATCCCTTCCTGAGCTTCTAAAATTCGTCCGCGAGAATACACTTTTGGATGTCAACCCGAAAGAGGATGTCGTAGAGCTGTCCAGCGATCAACTCTTCTCTTATCCCTATCTCTATTTGACGGGTCATGGCAATGTCAGCATGACGGATAGAGAGGCCATGCGATTGCGGAGGTATTTGACTGAGGGCGGATTCCTTCATATCGATGACAACTACGGACTGGACAAACACATTCGGAGAGAAATGAAAAAGGTGCTCCCTGAATCTGAATTCATTGAGCTGCCTTTTAACCATCCGATCTACAGCGTACACTTTACATTTTCGAACGGACTTCCTAAAATCCATGAGCACGATGGGAAACCAGCTCAGGGATTTGGTCTTTTTCACGAAGGGCGGCTTGTAGCGTTCTACAGCTACGAAAGCGATCTCGGAGATGGTTGGGAGCCAGAAAAGGTTCACAAGAACCCACCAGAAAAACGAAAGATGGCGTTAGAAATGGGCACAAACATTTTGATCTATGCCATGCTTCGGCCGTCCTAACCTCAACAAACGGAAAATTGAAAACTACGATCGTTTTACTACTAATCTTACTTGGCTTCCTTTATTGGACTAATCCAACACTTGGTGATTTCTCTGAATTCGCCAAGGAATACAGTAAGGACAAAATCGAAGAGGAGCTAGGAGATACCCCTGTGGGAAATGCTATCGCAAGTATTGTTGGTTCAGGAACTCAGGCTCTAAGCGGTCGAATCGCAAAACATGACGACTACTACTTCTTCAGTATTTTTACTCTGGGTGGAGTTGAAACTATCACCGGTACGTCCGAAGAAGTTAAAGTAATTGGTTTTGTTAAGACCCTCGTTCCTCTGGATGAGCCAGAAAGCTGGGACTTTGTAGGTGACGCTAAGGCAAACTCGGTTTTTGACTGATCGGCATAGCTCGGATTCGATTCAATGCATGTCTCGTTCTTGACGCTAGCAACTGGCTTTTAATATCTTCGTGAGTGAATTCTCCTTTCTACCAATACAATGTGGAAGAATTTGAATCGTCGTAAATTGGTCGGACTTTCATTCCCTTCAGCCTGAAATAAGTCCTAAATTCAGTTCTCGACTCACTTGAAAAGTTAGAGAACCACAATTTCAAAGCCTGCCTCCTGGAAAACTCCTCAGAAACGCAGACCAAAATAGATTACATGCTACATTCCGCAGATCCAGAAATCGCAAAACTCCTTTCGGCCGAACTCGATCGTCAAGAAGACGGAATCGAGCTTATCGCATCCGAAAACTTCGTCAGTCCTGCCGTTCTGGAGGCTGCCGGATCTGTTCTGACAAACAAGTATGCTGAAGGACTTCCAGGGAAGCGATACTATGGAGGTTGCAGAGTTGTTGATCAGGTTGAAGACATCGCTAGGGATCGCGCAAAAAAGTTATTCAATTGCGATTGGGTCAATGTCCAACCTCACTCAGGTGCGTCAGCAAATGCCGCCGTTTATCTCACTCTTCTAAAGCCTGGTGAGACCTTGCTTGGGCTAAACCTTTCACATGGTGGTCATTTGACACATGGTAGTCCCGTCAATTTTTCGGGTCTGATCTACAAGGCCGAGTTTTATGGTCTAGAGAGAGATGGGCCTCTTGAGGGCCGGATCGATATGGACAAGGTGCGAGACAGAGCTTTGGAAGTCCAGCCTAAAATGATCTCGATCGGGGCATCAGCTTATTCTAGAGATTTCGACTACGCCGCATTTAGATCGATCGCCGATGAAGTAGGTGCCTTCCTTTGGATGGACATGGCTCACACGGCAGGACTAATCGCATCTAAATTGCTCAACGATCCCATGCCTCACTGCCATATTGTCTCGACTACGACCCACAAAACCTTGCGAGGCCCTCGAGGCGGGATGCTGCTCATCGGAAAAGACTATGAGAACTCTTTTGGTAAAACCGCAGCAAAGAGTGGCAGAGTAAAGATGATGTCAGAACTATTCGATTCCTCCGTTTTCCCAGGCACTCAAGGTGGTCCTTTGATGCACATTATCGCAGCTAAAGCCGTTTCCTTTGGAGAGTGTCTTAAGCCTGATTTTGTCGATTACTCTAAGCAGGTCATTAAGAACGCCTCCGTTATGGCAGAGGAGTTTGTCAAGCGCGGATACAAGATTGTATCAGGTGGAACAGATAACCACTGTATGTTGGTCGACTTGCGACCGAAGGGAATCACAGGTAAAAAAGCAGAAGCTCTTCTTGGCGAAGCCGAGATCACGGTCAATAAAAACATGGTCCCTTTTGACACGGCATCGCCTTTCGTGACAAGTGGAATTCGCCTTGGTAGCCCGGCCATGACATCCCGCGCCTGCGATGAGGACGCATTTAGAAAAATGGTCGATCTAATGGATCGGGTCTTGAGCAATCCAGACGATGAAAGTGTTCGCGTTAAAGTCAGGTCCGATGTATCGGAACTGTGTGCGGCTTTTCCGCTATATAAAAGTCTTTTGCAGGAAGCATAGACAAAAAAATTGGCGGCAATTAATCCAGATATAGACGTTTACGAGCTCGGCAACATTCTCTACGAGAAGGCGCTGATCAAAAGTAGCGATGAACCTATAACCGACCCGCGAGGTCACTCTATAGGTTGGCTACTCGATACCCGCATGCCCATGCTGGAAGGACCTGTCTTTAGAGCTGTCGGCAATGTCATTGCTGGCCGGCTCAGAGATCGCGGCATTGAACAAGTGGCCGGCTATGGCTTTGGTGCTTTCCCGATCGTGTCTTCGGTAATTTCATCCAGTGAAGGTCCAGATTTAAATGGTGGCTTCATTCGTGAAGTACGCAAAAAGCATGGAAGAAAGCGTCTCATCGAAGGCCCGCTTACTAAGAAGCTACCTGTCGTTCTTGTGGACGATATCCTCAACAGTGGAAGATCTGCTATCAAAGCAGTGACCTTGATGCGAGATGCCGGATACCAAGTTGTTGGTATTTTGACCTTATTCCATTTTTCTTGGGGAGGAGGCAGACAAAGATTGATATCAGAAGGCCTATGGGTCGAATCTTTGCTCGACTTAACGCTTAAGAATAGCCAGTCCTCAAACTCCGATGGAGCCAAGGGATTGCCTGAAAAATAAATTCCAGGCTAACGACCTCTAATGGCCTCATCTGTCTCAAAT
This sequence comes from Rhodothermales bacterium, assembly GCA_965250215.1. GTDB lineage: Bacteria > Bacteroidota > Rhodothermia > Rhodothermales > DATKEJ01 > CBDFNN01. The sequence goes on from CBDFNN010000004.1 coordinate 4,425,503, forward strand.
ATTCTGAAGAAGCTCAAGAAAAAGGACCCCGTCTCTGGAGATGGGCTTCCCGGTCCCGCTGAAATTAAGAGCGAGGAGGAAATGAGTTTCTTGGAGCACCTCGAGGAGCTCCGTTGGCGAATAATCAAAGGCATCGCAGGTATACTTCTTGGCACTATAGTCTGTGTGTTTTTCAATCAATGGGTGGTTGACGTTCTTCTTCTTGGACCGACCCAGCCTGACTTTTTCATGTACAAATTTTTTGGCATCGAGCTGGAAGAGTTTGTACTGCAGAATCGAACTATCACGGGCCAGTTTTTCGCTTATCTAGGGACCGTAGTTGTTGTAGGAATAATTTTGGGCTCGCCCCTGTTCCTTTATCAGATGTGGGCATTCATTGAACCAGGTCTCTATGCGGAGGAAAAGTCAAAAATGCGCTTTGTATCCGTGCTCGCGACCTTCTTTTTCATGCTTGGCGTCTCATTTGGCTACCTGATTATCACACCCCTTGCCATGAACTTCTTTTCGAGTTTCGAATTGAGTTCGACGATTTCTAATGAGTTTGACATTACGAAGTACTTCAGCATGATGACCATTTGGTCGCTTGGCGCCGGTCTGCTCTTCGAACTTCCGGTCGTGATATTCTTCTTGTCGAAGATGGGACTTGTAACTCCAGATTTACTGCGCTCATCAAGGAAATATGCCTTTGTCATCATCCTTGTCATGTCCGCTTTCCTTACCCCTCCAGATCCCGTCACACAAGTCCTCATGGCTATTCCTCTGTTTGGCTTGTATGAGATATCGATCTGGATTAGTGCCAAGGTCCAGAAAAAGGATCAAGAAGAACTTGATGCAGCTCTAGCATAAGGGCGTCCGTGTTCGTGTTCTGTTTTCCGTTCTCCGTACGAGTCACATCCTGAATAGATAACGCCTAGCAATATGGACTTCGATTCGTTCTTCCGATTTTTCACTATTGGTCTTCTGATAGCCATGTTTTCTATCAGTGGATACTTTCGTAGCAAGGCAGATAAAGAAGGAGGTCCCCTGAAACCGAGCGGCACTCCCCTCCTCATTATATTGCGACTTGGCGCCGTGCTGGTATTAATTCCTTTCGTCGGCAATCTCATTAACCTAGAGTGGTTTTCTTGGTCTCGAATGGATGGTCCCATCTGGTTACGATGGATTGGAGCTCTAATGAGTCTTTCGATGCTTCCTTTGATCTACTGGCTCTTCAGTACGATCGGTAAGAACATTAGCCCAACTCATGCGACACGCAGCGATCATCAGTTGATCACCAGCGGGCCCTATCGTTTCATTCGCCACCCCTTATATACCTTCGGCTTCCTGGCTTACCTCGGAATTGCTTTGATGAATATCAGTTGGTGGCTACTTGTCGGATTACTCATCATGATGCTACCTCTAATCTATCGCACTCCTAAAGAGGAAGAGAATCTCATCGAGTCATTTGGGGAGGATTACAAGGAATACGTCAGCAAGACAGGACGCTACTGGCCAAATCTATTTCGCTAATTTGGCGAATAGCACTCTGGAAGTCGAGTTTATGGCGGCGTCCACATATGATCCAGATTGCACGCAAGTGGGCCGATCTTAAGTCGAGAGCAGATCCAAAACCGGCTCACCAGTCCCATCTGGAGTTGTGTAAAAAGGCCGACCCTCCACTTCATAGTTAGTCTCTGGAGGCATTCCAAGCGCGTGATAGATTGTTTGGTGGACCTGGTCAATTAGCACCGGTTCGGTTATCGCTTTGCATGGCCGTTCGCTCGCTGTCTCACCATGCACATGACCCCTCTTGATTCCTCCTCCAAAGAAGAGCATAGAACAACCGTCGGTAAAATGACGATGCATACCATATTGCTTAATATCGTCCAAGGTGTCTGGTACATCTACTTGGTCTTTCACCTTCTGTCCCGGCCGGCCTTCCTGTAATGCATCCCGACTGAACTCACTAGCAAGAATGACCATGGTCTTGTCCAAATGACCTGACTCATCGAGATCTTTGATAAGTTGCGCGATCGGCCTGTCGATTGTGGCCTTCATATCTACCAATCTCGTATGACCATTCTCATGGGTATCCCAACCAATGAAGGGCTCGTATTCCGTTGTCACAGAGATAAATCTAGAACCTGCCTCAACAAGTCTTTTGGCCAGCAAACATCCAAGCCCAAATCGGCCAGTATTATAGCTGTCATAGGAATCTTGCGGCTCAAGATTTAAGTCGAAAGCCTTGGCTTCTGGTGACTTCAATAGACCATAGGCTCTTTCCATAGATCTCAGTAAAGACTCCTGTTGATAGTCGCTTCCAGATTCCCCCATCGGGCCTCTTTTTATCATCTCCTTAAAGACCTGATTTCGTCTTTCGAACCTCTCCGGGGTCATCCCCGCGGGCGGTCGGACGGCATCTAAGCCCTCGCGAGGGTCAGGAATGATGAATGGTCCATACTCGCTACCTAGAAATCCAGCCGAATGAAAAGCCTTGAGCTCCTCACCTTCCCCAACCGTAAATCGTTGGCCAATATCGATGAAAGGAGGAATGACCGCATTCTTCGGTCCGAGCTCCTTGGCCATCCATGCTCCAATATGTGGCGGCTGAACCGATTGAGGTGGTTCGTAGCAGGTATGCCAATGATATTGATGTCGGGTGTGGAGAATAAATCCTAGATCTGCAGCACGATAAGAACGAAGTAGCGTACCTCGATCCATTACAGATCCTATTTCTTGCAGCCCTTCGGAAAAATTTATCCCATCCAGTACCGTTTCATGTGATGGGAAAGTCGATAGAAGGGAATCGGTTTGCATGCCCTTCTCAAAAGGAGCATATCTCTTGGGATCAAAGGTCTCAGTGTGTGCCATTCCACCAGCCATCCAAATCAGGATGACGGAATCCGCAGAAGAAGGCATAACTGGCGGTCCGCAAGAGCTCAGAAAGTTCGCCATCGGAATACTTGTGCCCATGGCGGCCAAGCTTGCTGCTTTCATGTCTCGTAGAAAGTCTCGACGACTTCGAAGGCTAGCTAGCAGATTTGTCCTCTCAAAATTATTCATCTCTTATGACGCGATTGGATGATGCTGTGACTTCATGGCGCAAGACTTAAAATATTAACTGGAATTCCGGTAACATCAACATGGCCCACAGCAAATCTCGCATGGTGTTTTCTGGATTCGATTCTGACATTAATTCGATCGCGTATGTCCGCTCTTTTTTTGTCGGTCGCCTTGTCAATGCACTAAGAAATAGTTGGTCTATCAGCTCTTCTTCGTCACTAATGGAATTGGCCCAATTCTTAGCACCGAGTTCGATCACTTGATTGAATGACTCGCCATTCGTCAATTCCAAGGCCTGCAACAAGGTTGATCGATCGTCCCTGCTCGTCGCTACGTTTTCTCTCGTCGGTCTTCCGAGGGCCTTTTGAAAAGGGTCTATTTGGACCAAGGAGGCTCGGGCGAAAGGAATTATTTCGGGATCTCGGCTATAGGAAAAAGCCAGTAGTTGTCCCCAATGTTTGTTGCGCATATTTCCGAATTTACGAGCATTTCCCCACGAGGAATCGTCAAAGCTAGCCTTTTTCCAGTCGGAAGACGGAGCAGTGTCCGTTGACTTCCAAGTCCGATTACTAACAATATCGAGTTGTGTGCTGTCTTCAAACACGACCCGCATTTGCATAATAAATCCAGCGGGATTGTTGACCCGACCTTCGTTTTCAACCTCAAGTGCTAGCACATTTTTCCCAGCTTGTAAGTCTCCAACCAAGTCAAGTAGGTCAACCTTTTTCCAATCGTTATCGCTGGCCATCAACTTCTCATTCAAGGACATCTTGAAGCTGTGATCAGCTGTAGTCAAAGTCTTGGCAGAAAGGATCGCCTTTCTAGGCAGATCGAATTCGTATCGAAGGTACCTCTTACCAGATTTGGGCAATACATTTCTGTCTACCTCGATCTCAGGATGCCAAATCCATTTTGCATCAAAGTCTTCATTCTGCGGATCGAAGGCGACTCCATGATAAACCGGCATCTTTATCTGGTTTAAAGCATCGGCAAATTGCTCAGCCGATAAGCGTCTGCGAAGCGGCCCCTCAAATACAAATTCCTGACTTCTGACTTCATCTATCGATTCGTATTCGACTGAGCTCAGTTGATAGGCATCAGAGCTAATGATCTGCTTTAGTAGTGTTTTCAGATCATAGCCCTGGTCAATAAAATCCGATGCAAGCCAATCCAGAAGCTCTTGATTCCATGGCTGCTTGTCCATCTCGTCGACGGGGGAAATAATCCCGCGACCAAATAGCTGTGCCCAAACTCGATTCACGACCGTTCTATACAAGCGCCCATTGGCAGGTTGTACGACGACCGATGCGAGTTGCTCTAGTCGTTCCTTTAGCGTTGCAGCATCTACCTCACCAAGTTCAGGATATAGGAAGGCGGGCTCGGCCAATCTACCGGTTGGTACATCGCAGCGATGTATTTCCATCGTCGAGTCTGCAAAGATACTAGCAAAGCCGTAGGCTTCGTCCAAGGTCAGATTGCTAACAAAACTATTGTGACAGGAGGCGCATTTCATGTTCACACCCAAGAGGGATTGTGAAATGTTTTGTGCAGCCTGCATCTCCGTGCTTTGGCTATTGTTGACCGTGCCGCGCCATCGGATTCCCTTAATAAAGCCCTCCGATCTTTCGCTCGGATTTAAAAGCTCTTTGACCATCTGGTCATAGGACTTGTTTGCGAGCAAAGACTCATAGAGCCACTCTGTAATCTGCTTACGTCCACCCGTAATAAATCCCGTCCCGCTGTAATCATTTCTCAAAAGGTCGTTCCAGAAGCTCAACCAGTGCTGCGTGTAGGCGTGATCTTCTGACAGCAATTCGTCGACAAGTAATTCACGCTTGTTGACCCGATTGTCTTCTTCGAAAGCTGTGATGCGATCTGGGCTTGGTAGAAGTCCTGTCACATCTAAGCTTGCCCTGCGCAGAAATAGAGCATCAGAGATCGTGGAATTCCATTCGAGTCGGTTCGTCTTCAAATAGTCGTCAAGCAACTGATCTATGGGGTTGGAATGATCTGTGTCGCTTGGCAAAGCGGGACGGCTTAGTGCCATTTCAGCTTCGGGAAAGATCTTGAGCCGCTGATCAGTCCAATGAGCTCCGAGATCGATCCATTTCCGGATCAAGAGTATCTCGCTTTTACCTAATAGATTACCCTTACTGGGCATGGCGTCATCATCAGATCGGAGCAGTTCTATTCGACGAATAATGTCACTTGCCTCTGCATCTCCTGGGACTAAGATCTCTCCCGTCTCCCCACCTAACATTACACCTTCTTCCGTATCGAGAACCAACTCACCTTTTTGTTTTTCGCTGCTGTGACATTTGTAACACCGGTGTGCAAATATTGCTCTGACTTGAAGGTTGAGCTCATCCAATTTTTCGATCGGCACCTCGCTTTCTGAATCGAAGGCGGCCAAGTAAATCAAACTTTCCTGTGCTGCGGCATTTGTATCGGCAGGCTGATTCCAAGGAAGAACTTCAGTCAGGTATTCTTTCCCATGAGTCAGACCTGATCCCAAATGGCCTGCGATCATCAGGCATATCACAGAAAGAGACAAGACGCCCCGAAACAGATTTCGTGATCCTTCTCGCTTTTTTAGGATCAAGAAGGCCGTCGTGGCTAGTACAGCCGTGCCAATACCTGTCCATTTATGATAGTCCACCCAGTCGCCTGAATAGGCCTCCGTCTGATGCAGTAGCCATCCACAGAGGGCAGATACTAGGGCGAAAAAGGCCCCAATTCCCACTAGAAATGTAACACCGTCTCGCAAGGTCTGTCGACCTTTGCTGGAGAGCAATTCTAGAAACAAAGCGACAATCAACAAAGCAATCGGAAAGTGAACCACCATAGGGTGGAGTCGGCCTAGAAAGTCGAATAGCCAGAAGTCGGGCATAGCGTGTCGATTGCGGTGTTAACCAAAGATCCAAGATATGATAGTTTCGAGTGACGTGTTTCGGGTTTCGAGCTATATATTTAACTCATGACCAAAGCAAAACTCCAACATAACCTTGACCTCTGCGACCGATTGCGGTCAGCTGTTAGCAAGGCCCTTCCACTTTTGAGCGCAATTGGTAACGAGGAGGCTTCCCAGTCTGAACCAGAACGTTGGAGCAGAAAGGAAATTTTGGGCCACTTAATCGACTCGGCGACCAACAATCATCAACGATTTGTGAGAGCTCAGTATGAAGGCCATCTCATCTTTTCTGGCTATGAGCAGGAGCGGTGGGTGGAGTTGCAAGGCTATCGAGATGCGGTCTGGCCTGATTTGATAGAACTCTGGTCAAGATACAACCTGCATCTAGCTATCATCATTGACAAGATTCCGGATGACAAATTGTACAAGGCGACGACCGATCACAACTTCCATCAGATTGCGTGGCAGCAGACATCCGAAGGATGTAATAGCAACCTTGCCTACTTCATAGCTGACTACATTGATCATATGGAGCATCACCTAGGGCAGATTTTCAGTCGTCATTAGTCAGACTTCGTACTCTTTAATAGTTACCATCTCCCACTCCTTAATAGTCAGCCTAGGTATAGAACCAGACGCCGATGTGACTTTCTTTGTGTTGAAGGTCAAGTGACGCCAAGTAGTTATCCCGGGCCGCACACGTCACTTTGTGAGCTTAATACATTGAGCGCGCTAGGACCGATGACTGCTGCCTTGACTCCTTAAACTTCAATTATTTTTATACTGGAACAATCATTCCATTATTGTATTAGAACGATCATTCTAATACAAAACAAAATTATAATCATAACAAACATGAGCAAATTGAATGGAAAAGTAGCGATCGTAACAGGCGCTACAAGCGGAATCGGTCTCGCAACTGCAAAGCTATTTCTTGAGCAAGGTGCAAAGGTCGTATTGACTGGTCGGTCTCAGGAAAAATTGGAAGCGGTAGAGTCCGAACTAACAGGTGACTACCTTCTCGCAAAGGCTGAAGCCTCTAGTATTTCAGATAGTAAAGCCTTGATCGAAAAAACCGTCTCGCACTTTGGAAAAATTGATGTCCTTTTCTTGAATGCCGGCGTTTTCCGAATAGAAGCTATTGGACAGCTCACCGAAAGTGTTTTCGACGAGGTCTACAATGTCAACGTCAAGGGCCCAATTTTTACCGTTAAGGAGGCCAACGAGCATTTGAACGAAGGAGCCAGTATAATATTCAATACCTCGGTGGCCAATCAATCTGGCTTTCCTGGAATGTTGAGCTATGGCTCAAGCAAGGCTGCACTTCGGTCTGCAACGAGGGTCCTTGCGAGTGAGTTTGGTCCTCGTGGAATCCGAGTCAACTCGATCAGCCCAGGTCCAATTGAAACGCCTATCTATGGAAAACACAACGTTGAGCAGGCTCAAGTGGACGAAATGGCTGCCGGAATAGGGGCGGTGTGCCCCTTGGTCGATTTGGCGCTGCAAACGAAGTCGCAGAACTGGCTCTATTTTTAGCTTCGTCTGATTCTTCCTTCATCACTGGGGCGGAAATCCCCGTCGACGGAGGAATGGCTCAGGTTTAGACTACTGATTGTTCGGAGCTATGCAGGGTGCTTATATTCGGCATAGCTACTGAACCTACTGGAAGGCCCTACAATGCCTAGACCTAAAAATTTTAATAAGGAAGAAGTTTTAGACAAAGCCAAGAATCTCTTCTGGCAGAAGGGATTTCATGCAACTTCGATGCAAGACATCGTTGATCACCTTGGTATCAATCGCGCTAGCATCTACGACACCTATGGCGGCAAAGAGGATCTTTATGCGGCGGCCTTGGAGGCCTATCGACTCGAGTTCGCCGGTCATTTGGATACGATCCTCGAAAGCGACCCCTCACCGAGAAGAGCCCTAATATCCTTTATCGAGGCATCTATTTTTGGTGTCGTAAACGACAAGAGTCGAAAAGGTTGTTTCTTAGTGAACTGCACTTCGGAATATCTCCCGACTCATGGTAATATCTTGGATGAACTACTCGCAAGCAAAGAGGTCTTCCAAAGCGCCATACGAAAGACCATCCTAAAAGGAAAAAGGCAGGGCGAATTCAGTCAGGTCGACAGCCCAAAGCAAACGGCATCTTACCTCTACACCCTCCTATCCGGATTGAACGTTGTATCTCGACTGAAGCAGGATCCGAAAGAAATTCGAAAGTCACTGGCTCTCGGCTTGAAGGTCCTAGGCAACTAGACTCGTATCTGAGACGAATTATCTCTTGGCTGTCCAGTAGGAAAGAAGCCTCTTCCAATAGCATGAGTCATGCCCTCCATTTTCCGATCTTTCAGCGTGCCCATGCTGTGATATTGCGTCACTCTGCCGTCTGTCTTGAAGCAAGGCGCGTCACTTCCCACTTAATATTCTTTGGATTAATCACAAAATGAAAGTCATTCTATATTGAGGTTATTCATAATAAATCATAACTTATCGCTACTGAAAGCGGTTTTTTACATTATTTATTTAAGCAAATGTATTGTATCACTAAATAAATAGGCGTAATTTCTTGACGACATCAATCCTAAATAAAGAAAATGCCATCTATCGCCAAGAAATCAACCCTAACACTTTTACTTCTTTTTTCAGTCATCGATCTAGCCCACGCACAGTTTGATCTTGGGGCAGATATCGTATCTCGATACTTGTGGCGCGGCTTGGATCTCAGCGGCCCCTCTGCAGCCATCCAACCCTGGGTCTCATTTAGTGAAAGCAATTTCGAAGTCGGAGTGTGGAGCTCGTACAACTTTAGCCCAACCGGCGCGACGGATGAACTAGATTGGTATGCAAGCTATTCAGTTGATGCTTTTTCCTTCACCATCACGGATTACACTTTTCCGTCTGGTGGCGAATTCGACTATCTAGACGCTAACAGTCACGTGCTGGAATTGCTTGGTGCGTACAGCGGTGTTGTCGATTTAATGGCTGCCGTCAATCTCACTAATGACGATGACAAGTCCCTGTATGTTGAGCTCGGGAAATCAATTAGTGTCAAAGGAGGCGATCTTGGTCTTTTCTTCGGAGGAGTAACTAAGTCAGACTACTACCTAGCACCGGACGGAGGGGTTATAAATGTGGGCTTCTCAGCTAGCAAAGAGATCAAGCTGACGGACAGCTTTTCTATTCCCGTATCTGGCACCTACGTCGTCAATCCCGAATTGAAGAAATCCTACTTCCTTGTAGGATTTAGCCTGTGACCGTCGAAGTGGGACCAGCCTTTTGAACGCTGAAGAAAATCTCGTTCTTGGATTCCCGAAGAACTGGCCATAAAAAAAGGGACGTCCTTTAAAAGACGTCCCTTTTAATATTTCGTCACTCCTAGCTAGTCCCGGTAGTCAAGCGGTAGACAAGACAACCAGCCAGCTAGAAACAGCTTAACCGATCTGCGGAATCCGGAGAATTTGACCTGGGTAGATCTTATCTGGATCAGTCAACATCGGCTTGTTGGCTTCGAAAATGACAGGATACTTCATTGGATCGCCATAGACTTCTTTAGCGATCATTGAAAGTGAATCACCTGCCTTCACTTCGTGGAAGATTGACTCCGGCTCTGGGTTAGTGACATTGATATTGTCTCCAACTGAAGCGACGCCATCGACGTTGCCCAAGGTTAGAATGATTTTTTCGCGGTCTGCATTGGTCTCCGTCGTTCCGCTAACACTGATGTGCTCGCCGAAGTCGAGATCTAGTCCACTAATTGGTATTCCCAATCGGTGAATTTCTGCCTTTAGCGCGTCTTCTTTTGAAAGTGGTGCTGCATCAGCCGTTGCCTCTGTATTTCGAGAGAAAACTTTCTGGCCTGCGTTTTTTATAAATGAGAATAGTCCCATAGTTGCTTTACGTGATTAGAGTGTGCGTGACGGAATCGGCGGCTTTTACCTAAGATTCAATCACCATTATTCCACTTGGGCATAGCATTTCATATATGCAAGTGGATGATCACTAATAGGTAGTTCTGCTTGCCCTAAAAGATCCTTATAAGGTGATTTCGCAGCCTGGAATCGGGAAATATTTCCTGTCTAACATAGCCCCTTAGCCCCTAGATAGCGAAGGTCCTGGTGTACTTAACTATAATCGATCTGGAATCCGATCGAGGCAAAAATGGGGACTTCCTTCGGAGATCGGTATTGATGCCTTCGTTGTAGACAAACCAAAAGTCTGTCCCTTGCGCAAAGTTGTATCGTAATCTGAAATTTGTCGACACGTCTTTCGAGACATTCGCATACTGTAGAAAGGTCGAAGCAGATAGGCTCTTGTTCAAACTTGCCTGCACTCGCAGCCTTCCAATATGTATATCAAATGGATCAAAATCGGGTAGGTCTACACGTGTATACTCATATTCTGAGGTTAATTCCAATTGATTTGAAACGGTCCATGACGGTTCGAGACCACCAGAAAAGATAAATCCACCGTAGTAGCCGCCCGACTCCATCTCGGCATCCATGCGCATAGTTCTGGATCTTGACATCCCGTAATTGACGTCTATCTCTGGCCACCAGTAGGTTCCTATCTTGGCCTGAGTATCAAAGGGCAGTTCGAGGGTTTCTGGTAAATCCTCGTAGTTCAATCTCGTGCTAATGGAAATCCGATCTCCATTTCTCAATTCCAGAGTCGTAAAGCTTCCTGTAAAAATTGACTCAACCACATTGTCTTCGTCCCGTGAGGTCATGGAGTTAAATAGACTCTGGGATATTCTCCTAAATCGACCTTTTTCTGGATACCAACCATAGCTCAGACGAGCCGATCCGCTCTTGTACTGATTGCGCTGAATAAATCCCACACCCGGATCAAAACCTCGACCTGACCATGCTCCCGAAAGTGAGTAATTGAAGCCTCTATTTATTCGTCGCTCATAGTTCGCGCTGAAGAATGAGGAAGGTAGTAGACCAGCGCTCGAATCAGAAAAGCCCTGTTGCGATGTTTGGGCAAATCGAAGAGTTAAATAATCGCTGCCTCTAGGGTTCAAGATGGCATCCGCTCCCCAAGTGACATTGTAGTCTCCGTCCTCGTCAAAGCGGGAAGTGAGCATACCTCCGGCATAAGAATTGTCGTTCAAGACCTTTCGCCTCAATCGTACTACCCCAAAGTTCTCCGTTCCCAATCCTTGATCCCGATCTCTCGCTGTCTGCATATCTACAAATCCTACATCCCAAGATCCCACGCGACCCACCATTCTCGCGCCCCCTAAAATTCTTATCGGACCATCATCCCCAATTCCAATTCTGCGGGAATAGAACAATTGATCTCGTCTTCCCAAGGCAAAATCAAAAATTCCAGCTCTCTGCTGAAAAAATTGTCTTTTTTCAGGAAAGAAAAGCGAAAATCGAGTCAAGTTGACTTGTTGATCGTCAGCTTCAACCTGGGCGAAGTCTGTATTTAGAGTCAGGTCGAGAGCCAGGTTGCTGGTCAAATTGGTTTGGATATCTAGGCCAAGCTCGCCAAGGCTTACGTTTTCCCTTTCATACAAAGTCTCGGCATCGTTGAGTGAATTCAAGAAACCGCGACCGCCAAGTCCATAAGGTGTCACATAAATTGGTTTCCGAGGCTGGACACCCTCAATCACAATATTCTTTGCCAAAGAGGGCTTCAAATAGGCATAGGAAAAATTGGGTTCGATATTCGGATACATGTGACGCTCGTTCGTACCCGCGAGATAGCGGTAAACGATCATGCCCATTTCAACTTTGTTACCTATGTTTTGAAAACCGAGACTTGAGAATGGGATTCGCATCTCCGCATACCACCCATCTTCGTCTTCGCTTGTCTCTACGTCCCAGTAGGTATCCCAGGAATCATTGCCGGGGAAGCTTCTGGATTGTGAAGCATCGTTTTCAATACTGTGGTCAAAACGAACGCCTGCTGGATTGGTGAAAAACAAGACGGCGTTTTCGTTGTCATTGAATGTATCCAGAAGGATAGAAAAGGTGTCATCACCGCTATAGCGGTCACGATAGAGAGAGTTTGACCTAATCTCACCGCCGTTCCTGGTGTAAAATCGGCCTGCTACGTAAAAATATGAGTCGTCATAAGTGACGAATATTTCGGTGAGCTCACTTGCCTCGCCTCCATATATCGGTTGATAGACGGACATTGGCAGCGAATCGATTGTGTCCCAAATGGGCTCATCAACTTTTCCATCGAACTGCACCTGGCCGCTTTCACTTCGCTCGATTTCCAGTGTTGGGCTGTCGGGATCATCTGCCCGTAGCTGCTCGGCGGGGATACCTAGCAGGCTTAAAAAGAGAAGAGTAAGTAGAATTTGTGGCTTCACGTAATTGGATAAATTCAATTACAGTAAATACCTGATCGCTGGGCTTGTTCTTTCACCTCGTACGAAATGCACTGGTGAGTTTCGAGTTACGAGTTTCGAGTCCCGAGCAGTGACTTGACTCACCACTTACTCGAAACTCGTAACTCTACACTCAGATTACTTTTGTAGCATGACGGTCTGCCCAGCGGTGAAAGTCTCACCGATCACTTTGAAGGCATACAATCCACTTGGCATGCTGGCCGCATCAAAGCTAAAGGTATACTGCTCATTTGCCGATAGAGCACCTTGATGCAATGTCGAGACTCGTCGCCCTTCAACATTGTAAACATCAATCCGTACGTCCTGCTCTTGTGCTATCGCAAGAGTGAACTGTGTGCTTGGATTGAATGGATTGGGATAAGCTGATGATAGCTGGTACTCACCGGGGACGCCAACTGCAACCTCAATTTCTGGACTGTATTCGAAAGCTCCATCGAAATCAAGCTGCTTCAATCGGAACACCTGAGTGCCTGCTGGCAGACCGGAGACTGTATAGGAATAGTCGCGACGCTCTGTTGTCGTACCATTTCCTTCAATAAAGTCAAGTTGTCTGAATACTCCGCCGGTCTTCAACTCGAGCTCAAATCCAGAGTTGTTGGTCTCACTCAAAGTAGACCAAGTTAAGTTGATTTTATCGCCGTCAACCTTTCCTTCGAAGTTCGCCAACTCAACGGGAAGAACTAGCGCCACACAGGTCGTCGGGACAAGAAAGTTCTCGACTTGATCAATGCGACTAAAGGCGCTTCCCTGACTCGCTCCGGTCCCAAGACCTCTTCTAGCCATAGCCGTCCAAATGAGGCACTCTTGTGCTCCAGGTGCTCCCGGAGTTGCTCCGGTCATCGCGTTACTGGCTGCAAGGATTCCATCTCGACCAGCCACAAAACCAGGTGAACATCCTTGGAGCTTTAGTCCATCCATGACCAATTGCATCGCTACGTTATTACCACCAATCCCATTGTAGATGTCATTATCCCAGGCTCGTCCTGGAATCACAGGGCCGCCTGGGACCGTGTCTCCGTTAACCAAGGACCAAGTCATTTCCCAAATAGCAGAAGCCCACACATAGCCTATTCCGTGAGGTTGCGATATTGACGCTGTGTTATTTGAGGTCGCGTAAGTTGACGGGTTAACCGCAAAATTCGTTGAATAAGGCGTTGGCCGAATACCATTTCCCGAGGTCGGCTGGAAGATGGAGTAGGTCCCGATTCCTCTCGCCTCTGCTGCTGTGCTTGCCGATGTCGAGGTCATCATAAGGCCGAAGTAGTCACTCCATCCTTCGCCCATTTGCTCAGCATTACTAAGACATCCCGTAGTGGCCGGGCCGCCGGTCAGTCGGTTGGAAATTCCATGTCCATACTCATGGGCAATGATTCCGCTATCGTAGTCGCTGTCTCGACTTGGTAGAGGAGCAGCTGCAACCTGTAAGGTGGCGTTTACAACCAATAAATTTCCTCCAAAAAGTTCTGGTTTTATTAGATCACAATCTGCCATACTCAACATAGCAGCTGGAATTCCTCTTGCATCTGCACCACCCATGTTAATAGGACTTCCCGCATTGTTGTTACAAATCACAGCAGCAATGGCACCAGACAGCTCCGCGCTACCCACTTTCTCATCAAAAGAACAGGCGCCACGATCTATGAAAGCAATTTGACCTGCCATCGCAGCAGCATTTTGATAAATGAGTGGAGCTCCAGCATTTCCCGCTCCATTTCCACAACCATTCTCCGGAGCACCAACGGCGACTGCATTGGCAACTGGGACAATGAGATTCGCTGTTTGACCGACAGGAGCCGCTGTAAAGGCTGCGCCGCTAGCGATATAAGCTCCTGCTATGCCAGGTGGTGAATTGACTAATAGCTCATTAGGAAAAGGATAAGTCCACTGGAACATCTGCATCCGCGGGTTGAAACCATCTGGCGGTGTTCCAAAGTTTGCATTGTTAGTCCCGCTTCCATCTTGCGCGTCGGCATTCACCTCATCACTACCGGTCCCTCCATTTGCGAAGTTGTCATCTTGGAAGTTGCCACTAGCTTCATCATAACCATAGTTATACCAGACGTCATGCATCAGGTTATTCCAATAGAAGAGATTTGTAACGGCGGCGTCTTTGTAGCTTGTCGGAGCCATTCCAAAATCTGGAACGAAAGGAAAATTCAATCCGCCACCTCCCTCTGCTGTTGAAAGTGCCCCGCAGACATTGTTCGCATCAAGATCTTGGCATGCAAAAACGTTGTTCCCACGGGTATCGGTATTGCCACCGATCGTATTGACATGCCAAGTTCCAGCTTGAGGACCGTCTTGATCAGGATTTGATACCGAGGCCAGAGCTCCATGATTGGGACTTTCTACGTAAAGTGGAACGACGTTATAAGTACCCACCATTTGAAGTGCTGCTACAGAGGCGAAAGGCTCGACTTCTTCAATCTGGCCAAACTCTTCGAGGCCAGCGAATGGTATATCGCCCCAGTTCTCAGTCAGAAGAATGTCTCTTTGATAAAGCACATCGCCTGATCCGTTGACTATAACCTCCCACCAATTTTCCCCATTGGTATCGATTTCACCCGGCCCGGAAATTGGCCAAATCAAGACCTCCCATGCTGTTTGACCATTATAAATGACGGAACGAACAATGCTGGGCTCAATAGCCGCGTTGCCGCGACTCACTATATTATAGCTGTTGCCATTCTTTACAAGGGTCTCGATTACTCCAAATCCGCTCGCATCGGGGAATCCCAAGTGTATCGCCGCATCTCGGACAGCATCCTCTGGGGACCCTAAGGCACCTCCCTGCAAACTGCTTTGAAGATTGGCGACGAGGTTCTCTTCTCCTGCCATGTAGAATACCTCTCCGGCTCTAACGGCCATGCTAACTACTCCATTGTAGACCGGAATTCCGCCAACCCGCTGTTGGAGATATACGTGGGTAAGCCCGTTGTGAGCAGATGGGTTTTGGCCAGCAACTGATAGATCCCCAAAGTCAGATTCGACAAAACCGAGTTCTGCTGCTTTAGATTTTAAGTGGGCCTTTGCGACTTCGGACGCATTCTGGCCATTAACAAGGGTTTGGGCGGATAAAAGAAGACAACATACTAGTAGCGCACGCAGAATCATTGATTACTTTGGTTATTGCTTCCCCTCGAGGATGAGGAAACGTCATTGAATTTACACTCATGAAAATTTATGACAAGAAAAGGAGAGATCACAGTTATTTCTGCAGGTGTCGGTCATATTCACAAATCACGACCTCGGTCCCTTCGGAAAGGTGCTCGTCATCTCAACAGGCTATTTAGTCAGGTTTAGCCTATTTAGAGTTCTTCAAAGCGATCATTTCTCACGCCATAAGTAGAGACATTTTCTTCGTCGAAATTATAATGCCACCATTCGTAGCGCTCCACCGTGAATCCTTGCGCCTCCATATGCTCTCGCAGCAGGTCTCTGTGCCAACGCTCCGATTCTGTTCCGCCCGGATAATCAGGAAAGGCTGTAGGCCTGAATTCATCATAACCCGACGGCATGTCTACGACCTCACCACTTGTCATATTATAAAGTCCTAGATCGACAGCTATAGCGCGATTGTGCAACGAACCTCTGTGAGGCTTGGCCACATAGTTATGCATTTCTTCCGGTGTTGCTTGAAAAAAGGCATCGGTGACATACCAAGGACGATAGGCATCGTAAATCATGAGCCCGAAACCCTCCTTCTCTAAACTGTCGGCAGCCCTCGCCAAAGCTTCGGCAGCTGGCTTTACTAAGAAGGCCTTAGCAGACGAATAGAATTTCTCACCGGTGAAATTATTATTCGACGCATATCGAATATCAAGACGTGGTTGTGGAGTTAGACTCTCTAGGTCTACTAAGTCAAGTTTGCTGCCCTTAATGATTTCTTCGCTGGGGCTTTTAAGAATCGATGCGGCGAGTATTTCTGAGACTGGGGCGACTGGCTCGATCTTAAAGGTCCCTTCCGTTCTAGTTTCTCGCAATGGCCAATCAAGGTAGACCGCATTCAAACCGTTTATTCGTCCCGATGAGTCCCTTGTAAATTTCAACTCCTCGCCTGGATATAATCCATACTGTGGAAATTTATAGACATCCTTTGACACGGGAATCATCGGATACTCAAAGAACCACTCGATCAAAGCCCGAAGCTCCCCGCCCTGCTCTTTGACAAAAATGTGATTGTGATCCCATCCATACTCACCGAGGTATTCAAGCAAAGCAGGAGGAGCGGCTTGCGGTTTCGTTGCTTCTTGTCGCAAATAGGATTTCTGCGACGAGTCCAAAATTAGCTCATCACCTTTCAAGGAAAAACGTGGACTATAGCTGAGACGCGAGTCTGCAATCAGCATCCCATCTAACCATTTCAAATCATACATAGAAACACCATCGTCCACAAAAAGCTGGTCACTCTTTTGGAAGATCTTGTAGCTGCCTCCATCTTCATGTTTGTAGACGCCGACCGCATTGGATGCAATTTCTTGGGGCACCTTTTCCGTTCGCACAAATTCTGGGAATTCTCTTCCTTCCCGATGCGCGAGTGCTAGATCAATCGCATAGCTCGCTATGCGATCCGACAATGCATTCGCACAATCAGCCGTGTTTGTAACGGCAACGGCGAGGCCTCTTTCGGGCAGTATAGCCAGACGAGAGGCATAACCATACATCACTCCAGAATGCTGCACTTTCAGATTACCGCTATGATGTGCCACAAAGAATCCCAATCCAAAGCCGGTTTCGTTTTCCGTGAACTGAGGAGTCCACATCTCTCGGAGAGACTCTGCCGCGATTACTTGTTGTCCGTCGTGCATTCCCTCGTTCATTAACATCAGGGAGAAGAGACCCAGATCTTCCACACTTGAGTATAGATTTCCTGCCGGCTGAATACCCATTTCAAAAACTGGTGCCTCAAAATCCGGTCGATCATAGCCCCACATGAATCCTCGAGCCAAACGTGCACCATCAATCTCACTTCCTTCAAAGGAAGACGAGCTCATTCCAAGTGGCTCTAGCAAATGCTTCTGAGCGATGTCTTCAAAGCTCTCGCCAAGAACTTTCGACATTACATATCCAGCGACAGAAACCGCTGCATTGGAATACTTTGTAGGTCCACTTCCTGGTTCATACAAGACAGGCTTGCCAATCAAACTCTCGACGGTGGCATCTAGTCCTGGATCGGTGTGATCGAAATAACTCCCGATGGGCGACTCTCTGATAAGCCCAGATTTGTGTGTCACGAGATGCCGCAAGGTGACCTCGGTATCCCACGGGTTGTCAAAAACCAGCTCAGGTACATATTCCTTTATCGGTTTGTCCCACTCCAACTCGCCCCTATCTACCGCTTGCTGAATCAAACTCGCATTAAATAATTTCGAGATCGATGCAAAGCGGTATATCTGATTTCTTTCAAGTGGAGTGGACCTTTCTAAATCAGAACTTCCATAGGCAGCACTCCAGTTTCCTCCGTCGTTTTCTGTGATAGAGATCGCTAATCCAGGAATGTCCTTGTCCTCCATTTCATAGCGGATATAGGCTTCCAAACGATTATAGAATTCATCCGGGAGGTCGAGGCTAGAAGTGTAAACGGATTCCGGCGAGGTCTTGCAAGAGAGGAGACCGAGCGCGAGAATTAACAGAGCTTTAGTTTTCATGGCTACTTGGGTATACGCAAAGTTAGAGAATCAGAACGCCAGATTGTCATATTTCAGAATCTGATGTTCTGGTGTTCTGATCTAGCCCCAGGTCTCGAAGCCACCATATCTAGTCCAGCAGTAGAAGACGTAGCCGACGAGATATAAGAAGCCTTCGATGCGAGTTACCGCCAG
The DNA here is from genome assembly GCA_965250215.1 of Rhodothermales bacterium. GTDB lineage: Bacteria > Bacteroidota > Rhodothermia > Rhodothermales > DATKEJ01 > CBDFNN01. The sequence continues at coordinate 4,443,651 of CBDFNN010000004.1, forward strand.
TGGCATGAAGAGACGTAGGGTCACAAACAATGCGATTCCCCAAAAAACGCCTAGATCAACAATAGTAATGTTGCCCATCGACAATGGGACAACTATCGCTACCAATCCAAGAACGCAGAGAATGTTGAAAATATTCGATCCCACTGCATTGCCTGTCACAAGATCTGAGGAACCTCTTAAAGTAGCTGCAACTACAGTAAACACCTCCGGTAAACTTGTGCCAATAGCCATAATAGTCAGTCCAACAACGGCTTCAGAGACTCCCATCAATAGCGCCAATTCTGACGCACCTCCGACGAACAAGTCAGATCCAACTACCAATCCACCAAGCCCGCCAAGCAATAAAACAATCGGTTTCCAAAACACTTCGGACTTAGCCTCCTCCACATCCAACTCGAAATCCTCTTCGAGTTTGCCCGCTTTCATTTTTCGATTCGTACTAAAACCAGTATGAAGAATGTATCCAAGCAATCCTGCAAAAAGGACGGCGCCCTCCCATCGAACTAAACTTCCATCGGCGAGGAAGACTACAAGAAGAGTTGAGGCAAATAAGGCAATCGGTGCATCCTTCTTAGTAAGCTGTGGGTCTATTTCAAATGGCTTGACCAGGGCAGCGATTCCCAGCACGAGTAATATATTGGCTATGTTCGATCCAATATTGTTGCCGATCGCCATATCTGTAAAACCCTCACTTGCTGCTTTTAAGCTGGTTACAAGTTCTGGCGTAGATGTGCCAAAGGCTACGATCGTTAGTCCAACTACAAGAATAGGTATGCCAAAGCGTAGTGCAATATGCGACGCGCCGCGAACAAAGATTTCGGCTCCAAAGATCAAAAGAATCAAGCCAGCTATGAGGAAAAATATAGGTTCGAGCATGCTCTGGTTACTCGTCTAGCTTTTCTGGCTGATCTAGCTTTTCCATCTCTTCAGGCAAGCTTGGCTGATCTGGCGAGTCTTTCTTGTCCTGAGTGTCAAGCCCTAACAAACTGTCCTCCACGATCTCAAAACCTGGGGCACCTTTCAAAGCATCTTGTCTGCTGGCTGAAATTTCATTTTTAATGAGCTCCATTTTTCTCAAGACCTCAGGGTCAGCTTGCTGGGTCGAAACGATGTAGGCAATTAGTCCGGCAAAGGAAAAAACTCCCACAATAAGGAAACTGATGAAAAAGCGCGAAGGCCATGTAGAAAGCGTCACCTTTCCTGGGGCACCACCGGTTCGTTCGTGTTCAGATCGTATTTCCTCCGTCGATTTAGCTTGCATTTTTTGACCAATGTCCCATCAGGGCTTTTACAAATGTCGCCGCTCGTTCAAGATTCTGAACCGTATTCCATTCATGAACCGAATGAAATTGTCGACCTCCTGTGAAAATGTTTGGAGTTGGTAAACCCAACTCAGACAAACGGGATCCATCTGTACCTCCTCTTATGCTCGTTGCCGTCAATTCAATGCCGAGCTCCTTTGCCGTCTCGAACAAATAGTCCACGGCTCGCGGATCAGAGTCATGGATATAAGCTGCCATATTTTTGTAGCTATCTTCGATTCTGAGATCGATCTCTGCACCCGAATGTGTCGCAAGAAATTCTTCTCTTAGCTTGATTAAGAAAGATTTCCTCATCTCAAGCCCCTCTTCCTCAAAGTCGCGCAGAAGTATTTTCACCCTGGCTACTGAAACATCACCCTCGAATTTGTGCGGATGATAATAGCCTTGTCGACCTTCCGTTGTAGATGGTCTTTCTGTTCGCGGAATTCGGCCAACAAAATCCGCAGCAATTTGCAAGGCATTTATCATTATGCCTTTGGCGTATCCCGGATGAACGTTATGTCCTTTCACAAGGAGCTCCGCTCCCGCGGCAGCAAAGTTCTCCGTATCAACTGTATCGATTTCACTTCCGTCTATCGTGTAGGCCACATCGCATGAAAGTTCGGACAAATCCAATGCTTCAACACCTTTCCCTATCTCTTCATCGATCGTGAAGCAGACTCTTATTTTTGGTCTTGGCGTATCGCTGTGAAAAAGGTCTTCAACCACTTGCATGATTATAGCAACGCCGGCCTTGTCATCACTTCCAAGTAGTGTGCTACCGTCCGTAGTGATGACATCCTCCCCAATGTGGTTTTGCAATTCTGGGTCAATCTCTTCGCTAAGGATAACATTGCCGTCCTCGGAAAGAACGATGTCCCCTCCGGCGTAGGCATAGTGGATCTTTGCCTCGACCCCATGACCTGGCTCATCTGGAGAGGTATCTAAATGGGCGATCAGGCCCACGGTAGGCCCGGTATATTCGACTGGAAATGCCTCGAGTGTAGCAAATACGTATCCCTCAGGATTCATATAGGCGTCTTTCATTCCGATGCCCAATAACTCCTGGACCAAAATCCTAGATAGGTCTTTCTGTTTTTCTGTCGATGGTATGCTGTCGGATGCCGGATCTGATTGCGTATCGATTTTTACGTATTCGAGAAATCTCTTTGCGATGTTTGGGAGATCGTTTGTCAATACCTGCGAAATTTGGATTTTAGTTTTACGGAAGTGTGGGAAACCCACTAAGTCATTCTACTTCTTGTCGCGTTAAACTATCCCGTATTGGCATTTGTTCGTCGCATCGATCGGATCTTGAATTGAATAGCAGAATGCAAATGGGCTCTCGTTCCAATCACAAGTCTACTCTAATCCTTCTTCAGAGTCAGCGATAATGTGGATCGAGAAATTTTCAGGATTTTTCCCCTCAGCCAGCGAAAAGAAGGTATTTAAACTCTCCATATCAGAGTTGAAGTTATCATTTGGGATCAGAAGATCGCCAAAAGTTATCGTTTTCGTTTTATAATCGAATGAGACGGGAAAAAGAGGAACATCTGCCTCTTTCGCCATGAAGTAGAAGCCTGTCTTCCATTTGTCACGCTTGGATCTTGTGCCTTCGGGGGTAATGGCCAAAGCCATTTTATCGGCGTCCTTAAAGGCCTGAGCTACCTGATCAACTACACCGAGCTTTTTATCCCTAATTACCGGAATTCCACCGAGAGCTTTCATGATTCTGCCCACTGGTGGTTTGAAGAGACTGTCCTTGCCCATCCATGATATCTTCAATTGTATCGCGGCCCTCGCTGCTATCCCAACAAAGAAATCCCAGTTAGAGGTATGTGGCGCCACGATCATGATGAACTTTGGAACGTTCGGGATTTCGCCAGCAAACTTCCAACCCATCAGTTTCATTTGTAATCGCCCAAGAGCCTGGGAAAGGAAATTTCCCTTCCGTGGAAGCTTCGATCCAACAGTGTAATCTTTCAAGTACTGTTACGAGTTACGGAGGCCAGATTTCAGTTGTCTATTCCAAGCCTTTATAGGTAAAAGCCACTAAGGTCATATCATCTGCTTGTTCCTCCTCTCCAGCAAATAGGTCAACCTCTGTAACGATGCGCTCAATTAACTCCTCTGGCGAGTCGCCGATGTATTCGCCAAGTATTGTCGGCGAGCGCTCCTCCATGAACTCCTGTCTGTCGGCATTCTTTGCCTCAGGAATTCCATCAGTATAGAAAAGAACCGTGTCTCCTGGTTTTAGATAGGACTCTCCAGTGGAGTATTCAAAGTCACTAAGCAAACTCACGGCAGGACCTTTGCTATCTTTTAGTTCTCTTACCTCGCCGTCGGCCTGCAAAATAAGTGGCGGGAAATGGCCGGCATTGCAGTATTGAAAGCGACCACTTTCCAAATCCAATAGACTGGAAAGTACGGTGACAAACATCTTTGGAAGGGATCGTGGAAACAGAAGTCTGTTTAGCATCCGAAGACTGTCCCCAGGCGTTTCCGATTCCTGAATGACGCCCTGCATCAATGTCGTACAGATCGCCATATAGAGTGCTGCCGATATACCTTTTCCGGAAACGTCTCCGATACTGACGGAAAGAACGTTTTCGCCTTTGAGGAAGAAATCAAAATAATCGCCACCCACGGATTTGGCTGGTCTCATGAAAGCAGAACCAACGACCGAGGGATGTATGGGGAAATCCATAGCCAAGACGCGCTGCTGTATTTCGCGAGCTGAGTCTAATTCTGTTTTCAAGACCTTTAAGTCAGATCGTGCTTTCTTGGCCTTTTTTATTTCTAGGACATCTTTTCCAGCCTTCTGAATGGTCGCCTTCAGATCTTCGAAATTTATGGGTTTTGTGATAAAGTCATAGGCGCCATTGTTCATAGCCTGTCTAATATTGGACAGATCACTATAGGCCGTTACAACGATGGTCTTGAATGATTCTTCCAACTCTAACACTTCACCCAGCAAGGTCAATCCGTCCATTCCAGGCATATTTATGTCTGACAATATGACATCTATATCGTGATCGCCTCTAAGAAATGCCAGTGCCTCATTTCCATTTTCTTTGAACTCGAAACTCCATCCTTCATCTCGAACTTCTCGTCTGAATCGCTGACGTACGAGAGCAGCCATATCGGGCTCATCATCAACTACGAGAATATTAAATGACATAGGAGTATTAGTAATAACTGTCGAGCATAAGGGCTGCAGTACTCTTCAACGAACGACTTAAGCCAAAACAGGCTAGATAATCTACAACAATGATTACATGGATGACATTACTCGAGCTTTTCGACTGGATTTCTCCGTTTTAACGCAATAATAATTCCAATTTTTTTATTCGCTTATCAAGCCAGACAATTTCTCGTTTATCCTAGTGTACCCCAGCGAGAGAGCTAATAACTAGTCCGAAGTGGCCGGTTTTGTTAGATTACCCCAAGATTAAATATGAACAATCGACTGTGTTAACTTAACATTGTCCTATATTTATCGTAGTTCCACCTACTAACCGATTTCTAACGAACCACACCGCTATGAAATACTACACCCTTAAACTGAGCACGGTTCTTGCCGTCATACTACTTTTAGCCTCAAGTCCTTCCTTTGCTCAAACCGATTTAGCGACTTCCAGTGCGGCCTTTGATTCGGGTCTGAGCGATAAAGATCTCGCCCTGAAAAACGAACTATTGGCACTGGATCCTACCAATACCAAGCATATTGCAAAAGGTGCTATATACTTCTCCCAAGACCTTGCAGACGAAGGGCCTCAACCTGATGCTGACGAAGGGCCTCAACCTGATGCTGACGAAGGGCCTCAACCCGATGCTGACGAAGGGCCTCAACCCGATATGCATGTAGTTGAAGGCGGCAGTGTGATAGTTCTTGAGCTTGTGTACGGAAAGTTAAATACAAACGTTTTGTTTGGGACTGCCGAATGGGATAAAGTTACCATTCGCGGCACAAGAATTGTAACAAACGAACAGAAGATCGAAGTGAATCGATACTTTATTCGAACATTTACTGTTGAGGAAGGTGCGTGGAAGATTTCATCGTGGGTCGAGATGACTCTCAAATCTGATGATGAAGAGTAGTCGATGAGCTGGCTCATTTAGAATAGCTCCGGAGTCTAGCAGTCATGCTAGACTCCGCTTTGTTTAGGGTCATGGCACTCGAATATTCATCTTTGGGGTCGATCTGAACCTTTAATAGTGACCTAACCTTGAAGGTAGATAGCAGACGTAATAATGCTGAGAATCGGAGCCTGGCACTTGTTGCCAAGCTCCGATTCCTTTTATTATGGTGCTCCATCTTAGCGGTGGGCGGATCATTGGTCCACGCTCAGGATGCATCCAGATCCGGTTTAAGTCCACTCAGAAATTTCGATCCTCAGGAGTACGGATATAATTCGCAGAACTGGGATGTAACTCAGTCCGATGCGGGACTCATCTATTTTGCCAATCGAAACGGCGTTTTAGAATTTGATGGCGCCAGTTGGAATCTGTATCCCCTTGAATCTGGCAATACAGTAAGATGTGTCACCTCGAAGGACGGTACCATCTATGCAGGTGGTAAAGGTGAATTTGGATATCTTTCTCAGGAATCCGGAAATGCTCTCAAATTTATCAGTCTTTCTACAACGATCGAACTGGACTTTGCCGATGTATGGTCTTGTATCGCAACTGAGTACGGAGTCATCTTCCAGTCGTCCAACTATCTTTTCCTATATGACGGAGAGCGCGTTGATATCTACAACATTGCGGACGTCGCAGCCGCAGATTCTATGGAAAACCCTAGATATTATTCTCCATACACGCTTGGGGATAGGACTTTTGTCTCTCTGGGTGGAGGAAATGGAATTCTCGAATTTGACGGGGAAGGATTCACATTCATCGAGGGCTCCAATTTGCAGAGCTCGGTCCTTGGTTTATTGCCGCATGACGACTTTGAATTCATCGCCGTCACAACGAGAAAAGGACTTTTTACTTATGACGGTGACTCCTTTTCTCCATTTGAAACTGACGACGATAACAGTTTCGTTGGCAATAATGTTTACAAAGCCACAACGCTTCCCAACGGTAATTGGGTGCTCGCTAGTACCGGCGGAGGCGGCGTTACTATTCTAAATCAGAACGGCGAAATTGTTCAGAAACTGGACTCAGAGCTAGGACCAAATCGGACCTCTTTGACAGGCATACATGCTGACCCGTCCGGCAACTTATGGATAGCATCTGAATACGGAATGTCATTCTCGGAGGTGTCTTCTAGCTTTCTAGAATTCGACGATCGCTTAGATCTCAATGGACTTCCTAATGACGCTCTGGTTTTTGATGGCAAATTAATCGTCTCAACCAATCTAGGCGTACAAGCCCTTGATCTTACAAGCGCCAATCGAGAAGTAAATAAATTCAGCAACATCGCAGGTCTTGACCATCGGTCGGTGGAACTTCTTCACTTTGATGATCAGCTTATCACAGCAACTTATTCAGAAGGCGTCTATCGATTCATGGATGGAATAGTGACTTGGCTTGGTGGAGTCGTATATGATATCAATACTTTAAAGAGGTCAACCAGAAACCCCAATCGTATTTTCCTAGGTTGCATAGGAGGTGTTTCATCATTCCTGTACGACAGGGGTCAGTGGATCGACGAAGGTTATTTAGTTGAATTCTCGGGTGATGTCGGTTCTATTCTGGAGCTTCCGAACGGTGATATATTAGCGGGAACGTTTTATAAAGGAGTTGTCCTACTGCGCAAGCAAGAAGGCAGTGACTCCGTAGATGATTTTCATATAGAATATCTTGGTGAAGAACATGGTCTCAGCACCCAAGGAAGAGTTTACCTAGCACTCATTGATTCCCAGGTTAAAATCTTAACGATTGAAGGTATTCTGCAGTATGAGAACAATCGATTTGCTCTTGATCCTCAGTTTGAACGTGTCGAAAAATCGCTGGATAATAACTTCGTTTCTCTGACTCAAGGAAAGAACCGTCTTTGGGGAGCCGGTAAAAACGGTCTCTACGCTCTAGTCTTAAACGAAAACGGTCTCTACCAAGTCGATGCTTCTTTCTTGTCAGGAAGGCAAGTAAACAACTTGTCTATCGGCCAAGACGGAAACATTTGGATAACCGAAAATGAACTGATCACTCTTTTTGACAGTCAAGCAGAAATCTTATCCCCCGAAGCTCAGACCTTGATTAGGGAAATTGAAGATTCGAGAATTGACTCTACCCTGTTCCACGCCTCCAACAATACTTCTACACAACCACTCCTAGAAATTCCGCATGAGAATAGGTCAATAATTGTACGCTTCGCGAATCTCGGCTTTGACACCAAGTTGAGCAGTTTATTCAGATTTCGACTTCTTGGGCTAGACTCAAATTGGTCCACCTGGACACAAGAAACCTCGACAGACTATCCCGACTTACCGTCTGGACTCTACAACTTTGAAGTCGAAGGTCAAAACAACAGAGGTGGTGCAAATACGATTGCCAGTATTCCGATTAGAATAAAGGCTCCATGGTATGCTACCATCTGGGCAAAAATTCTTTACGCAGTTCTTTCGGTCCTAATTTTGGCCGGCCTCCTTTCCGTGATGCGCAGGCGTTTCGTCGCTATGGAACGAGCCAGATCTTTCTCTCGACTCACCGAGGCTCATGATCAACTGCAAAGATCCCACGACTCTCTTCGTCAGACACAACGACAGCTTGTTCATGCTGAGAAATTGGCTTCAATGGGCCAGCTTACTTCAGGAATTGCCCACGAGATTAAGAACCCTCTTAATTTCATTAATAACTTCGTTGAGCTCAATGACGAATTGCTTACTGAGATTAAAGAAAATCTGATTTCCTTCAAGGACAGAAAAGTTGGAGAGGTCTATCCCGATCTGAAGGCAACCCTAGACGATATCAAGGAAAACTCTACGATAATAAAAAAGCACGGTCAACGCGCTGACCGAGTTGTCCAAAGCATGATGGAGCATGCTCGAGGTGGCGAAGGCGAGTTTTCGATAGTTGACTTCAATCAATTTGTAGAGGAATATGTCCACTTAGCTTATTTCTCAATCAAATCGAAGAAACAAGGCATCAATATCGATTTGGTTCAGGACTATGATTCCGCCTGCAAAAAGGCTCCCTTAATGACTCAGGAGCTTGGGCAAGTTCTCATCAACCTGCTTAACAACGCCTATGATGCCATCGCAACACGACTGGAATCGGAAAGCGATCCTGACTTCAAACCACAACTCGTAATATCAACACGATTAGAAACCGAGACAAATTCCCATGTCTTAGAGGTTCGGGACAATGGATCCGGCATGAGTAAAAAAGTGATGGATCACATTTTCGAACCTTTCTATACGACTAAAAAAGCTGGTGAAGGAACCGGACTCGGTTTATCCTTAAGTCACGAAATGGTGACCGTTGGACATGGAGGTAGCATAGAGGTTAAATCGGAATTGAATAAGGGCACTACCTTTAGTTTGATCCTTCCATTGAAATCGCTGGAAAGTCACTATCAGACTCAGATGTCCACTCCAGAATTCAATTCCTGATCTTGTCTAAGCTAGCACTAAAATGAGCAATGACTGGGTCAATCTCCTGTCTGAGAAACCACAGTAACTCACTGATGTAGTGTAACGCATAAGAAGAAGAGGCCACTCAGAGAGAGTAATGTTAAGGCCCAGAATTGCCCAATAAATCTCAATAGAAAAGATGGATATCGCCGCAGCAGACGCTTCAATCGAGAGTGTTAAAGAGTACTACGGAAAAACCCTAAAAACACAGGACGATCTAAAGACGACGGCCTGTTGCACAGCGGACGCCCTTCCGAACTATATCAAGAATATTGTCGCGGAAATCGAAGACGAGGTCGTCATCAAGTACTACGGATGCGGATCCCCGCTTCCTGTCAGTTTAGAAGGCTGCACCGTATTAGATCTTGGAAGCGGAACTGGTCGAGACGTCTATGTCGCCTCTAAGCTCGTTGGTCCAGACGGATACGTGATTGGCATCGACATGACGGATGAGCAACTGGAAGTCGCCAATCGGTACAAGGAATCCCAGACTCGGAAATTCGGCTTCGACACACCTAATGTCGAATTCAGAAAAGGCTACATCGAGGATCTCAAAGGTGCTGGTATCAAGGACAATTCTATCGATGTCGTCATTTCCAATTGCGTCCTGAATCTTTCTCCTGAAAAATCAAAAGTCTTCGAGGAAATATATCGAGTCCTCAAACCCGGAGGCGAGCTATTTTTTGCAGACGTTTTTGCGGACAGACGTATTCCGGAGGACTTACAATACGATCCGATTATCAGAGGCGAATGCCTTGGCGGTGCGATGTACGGAGAAGATTTCCGCCGAACGATGAGCGAGATCGGCTTTGCCGATTTCAGGATCCTAAAATCCTCCCCGATAGACGTCGAGGACGAGCAGATTGCGCGCAAGCTTGGCAATATTAAATTCCGATCAGACACTGTCCGAGCTTTTAAACTAGATAGCTTGGAAGATCGATGTGAGGACTTCGGCCAAGTTGCTACCTACCTCGGCACGATTGAGGAGAGCCCCCACTCTTTTGAATTAGACGATCATCATCTATTCGAGACAGGCAGACCCATGCTGGTCTGCGGTAATTCCGCCGCGATGCTTGAGGAGACAAGGTTCGGAAAACACTTCAGAATCGACGGCAAACGGGATACTCACTTTGGGCTTTTTGACTGCGAGCCGGCACCTGCAAACTCCGATACTGAAGGTGGGAGTTGCTGCTAGGAGATAGTCGTCAAATCTCAGTTGCAGTCGTCAGGAAGATTAGCTGAGAGCAGCTCTAACGAAGTATATCTCCCTTATGAATTCTGAAATCTGACGACTGAAGACTGACTACTTCCTCGCAAGTTTGAGCAATTTGGAAAGCATCTTCTTTACTTCAATTGTTGTGGACCTCCAAGCAGTAAACTCCTCAAGGTTGACAAGGGCAGCCTGCTTAAGAAAAATCAACTGGTACTCGACTTCGCAAGCGGAGCTAAAGGCCATCTGGAAGAAGTGAGCTTTGTCTTTTTCAGTCCTCCGTCCACATCCCTCCGCTATATTGCAGGAGACGGAGAAGGAAGATCTTCGAATCTGATTTACGAGATACCTATCATTGTAACCGACCCGCTTTGTTGCTTGATAAATACTGAAACTTAGAGCATGCGCCTTGCGCCAGACAATTAGATTTTGAAAGTCCTGCATTCAATTTAATAATAAAGACACCGCATCACTCAGTACATAACCTTCTCAGTTCTTCTCTGACGACTGAAGGCTGAGGGCTGACGACTACCCTGGAAAACTCTGTTCAAATAGCAACGCGTTCTGCCGACTTCATCGCCGAGGAATACAACTCCTACATCGATGAATTCCTCCTCATCTCGGGACGGGCTCGAGAGCGATTTGAGCAAAGAGATTGGGCTGGAGCAAAACTTGACAGTGCGGCACGTCTTAAGGTCTACAATAGAAGTATTCGAGATACGACCCAAGGCCTTCGGGGTATTCTAGGGGACAACTACACCAAAAAGGAAGAGTGGGCTATCATCAAGAGAGCTTTTGGTGACCGAGCAAGGGGACATCAAGATATTGAGCTTGCAGAGACCTACTACAATTCCGTTGTGAGAAAAGTCTATTTGAGGCATCAAGCTGATCCACTCATTCAGTTCGTTGGATCTCGATATGAAAGATTTAGACACGAGCCTGCTGAGCCTATCTACTGGACTTGCTGGTCTTCGGAAGGGACGGCAGATCTTGTCAAGAAAATTGTCAGTCGTGCTTTTGACACCGACTTATTTCGAGACCTTCAAATTGATAGTCTGAAAGCCGCAGAGCTGATTGACAAAGACCTCCGTGGAAATGAGATCGATGTAATTGAAATTCTAAAGCCCGTATTCTTTCGAAACAAAGGGGCCTATTTAGTCGGGCGCGTCATTTATAAAAATGGAAAAGCTGCACCCCTCGCGCTGGCACTCTTGCATCAGGAAGATGGAGTTTTCATTGATGCAGTTTTAGCCACACAAAAGTCCGTCGAAAACATTTTTGGCTTTACGCGATCCTATTTTCAAGTCGACTCGCCCACCCCAAATCGCTTGGTCCACTTCCTGAAGAATGTTCTTCCGCGCCACTACTCCTCAGAGTTGTACATCTCCCTCGGATTCGACAAGCATGGAAAAACCGAGCTCTTCCGCGATCTCAAATACCACCTCTCGCTAAACGAAGCCATTATCGAGGCTCCGGGAATCGAAGGGATGGTAATGATGGTCTTTACTATGTCGACTTTCGATTACGTATTCAAGATCATCAAAGACAAATTCGAACCACCAAAAACGGTGACACACGAGATCGTCAGAGAACGCTATCAATACATATTTGTCCATGATCGCGTGGGTCGTCTGATGGATACGCAGGAGTTCAACTTCGTCAAGTTTCCAAAGGAAAAGTTTGATCCTAAATTGTTAGAGGAACTGCTCCAGAAAGCAGGAGACACGGTCATTGTTCAAGGAAATGATGTGCTTATAAAGCATATGTACATCGAAAGGAAAGTGGTCCCTCTCAATATCTTCGTCAAGGAGTTTCCGGAAAATGACGTTGTGGATGTGGTTTCCGATTATGGGCAGGCCATGAAGGATCTTTCGGCAGCGAACATTTTTCCTGGCGACATTTTCTTGAAAAACTTTGGTGTGACAAAGAACAACCGAGTCGTCCTTTATGACTATGATGAAGTCTGTAGAATCACCGACTGCGACTTTGACACACTCCCCGATCGGGATGATTTTGGAGGAGAAATCCATGTCGACCCGGACACTGTTTTTCCTTCTGAATTAAGAACTTATCTCGGACTGAAGCAGCCATACCGAGCTCACTTTGAAGCGGAGCACAGCGATATTTTCACGGTTGAGTTTTGGAATCAAAGAAAGAAAGAGATTGAGGATGGCCGATGGGTTGATTTCTATCCTTACGGAAAAGAACATCGTTTGGATTAAGGAACGGGGTTCGTGGAATTCCCAAACTCAGCTCAAGCGAGAATTGTGAATCTTGACCGGTCTGTAGCGCGTCTACTCCTCTTTATTTTTCTTCACTATCTAGACTTCGATAAACTCGGTAGAGCAACCACACCTATATGCGATTTTCTTTATCCCTCCTGACCTTCAGCATATTCCTCTTATTCAGCTATTCGACGATCGCGGCACAGAATCAGGGACAGCCTGCATGCTCTAGCACCGATCATTCTGGGTTCGACTTTTGGATTGGTGAGTGGAAAGTCGTGGATGCAGAGGGAAAGCATCAAGGTGACAATTCGATCGTCAAGGTTGAAAAAGACTGTGTCTTAACGGAAAGTTGGACGAGCTCGACAGGATTCACGGGCCGAAGTATGAATTACTTCGATCCTTCGGATTCAACATGGAATCAGCTTTGGCTCGATGGTAGCGGCACTATTTTGAAACTAAAAGGACAAGCTTCAGAAGGGAAGATGGTCCTCAACTCAGATCTAAAAAAGGGCAGAGTCGGAAAAATGTTCTACAACCAAATCACCTGGTCTCAACAAGAAGACGGAACAGTTCTTCAGCTTTGGGAGATTTTTGGAGAGGACAACCTGCTTCTTTCGACCGCATTTTCCGGTATCTACCAAAGGAAATGACCTAGGTCCTAGTTCGTGAGATTCAGGAGCTCATCGCGAAAGGAAGGAGCAAACAGGAATGTCCTTAATTTCTATTTTAGGCTATCTGAATCTTGCACCGGCCAACGTCCACCATTCGGAACACAGAACACGGAACACGGAACACGGAAAATACCTCCCTCATGCCAATTCATCTAACACATTATACCGCCCTTGACGGGAAGGCCAACGATTTAAAGGCCGTGCTTGAGAATTTTCTACTACTCCTGCGCGATTCCGACGGATGCATCTCCTGCGAACTACTACTCGATGTTGACGACGTAAATCACTTGACAATCAAGGACGAGTGGGAAAGTTTAGAAGCACACAAAGAGGGTCTTCATAATATCCCCTCCGACCTTCATAGATCGGCGATGCTGCTCTTGGTCGAACGTCCAAGTGGTATTTACTTTGAAGGTGAGAGTTGATAGTCAAGAATATTCCTGGTATTGTGTATCAGACCTTGTGAGGCCTACTGAATCGTCACCTTAAAGGATAAGTCGACATCACTTTCATCCGACAGACTTGTACCGTCCTTTACTTGCGAGTCATAGTGACTTAGAATGACTCGAAGCTGACCCTCTGAAGGCTCTCCTGTATCAAATTGAAAGCTCAGCCCAATGGGCAAACCGTTGACGTCTTGGTCGTTTGACGTGACGTCTAGTTTTAAATCAATATCAGACTGGTAGTGGATTTGGTGCTCGTCTGATTCTTCCTCGACCTCACTCGTGATATCCTCATTGTTAACAGTGTCCTCGAATCGAATACTGCCAACATAGTTCGTCAATGCTTCCAATATAATATCGTCAATCACAAAGCCGGTGCCATCTCCATCAGGGTCGGATGCCGTAGCTATGATCGGGTCGCGCTCGAATGCTGTCAAAGTCAAGGTCACTTTGGTTATTAATTCCTCCTCTCCTGGACCTTGAAGAGGCTCAGTGCTATCGCATGCGAAAAGACCAAGACTGAGGACAATTGCCATTATTCCAGATAAATATGATCTCGTCATTCTTATAGTTTGATTTTATGTTTTATTTCAGCTGTTGGACTCTCTGCTCAGGAAATGATTGCATATATCAGACATTTGGTGCTTCTGCATTATGGCCAAGGGGCTTTCCCAATAGGTGAGCAGACTAACCAAATGGCACGTTTATTCTTAGGACGACATCTCTCCCCGGATCGTCCACGAAATATCGATAACGACTTAGGTAGTCACGATATTTTGTATCGAAAATATTTCTAACGGAGACACTCATTTGCCCGACTTTCGTTAGCCAGGGAAAGTCACTAGAAAATTCTAGATTAACCAAAGTGTAGCCGTCTGGTGGATCGCTAAAATCTACCCCCTCCGGAAATCGATCTTGGCGGAAGACCGTCGAAAATGACAGCTCGAGATTCGTCTTATATAAACGATGGAACCACGGCAAATCGTAGCCGAAACTCCCTCCTAGCCTATCAGACGGCATATTTATCAATGGCAATTCCGCCGACGTATCTTCAGCGATAATCATACTTGTCGAGAGCCCAAGGCTCATTAAAGGAAATGGATGAAACTCTACTCTGGCATCAAAGCCTTTTAAAAGGGCATCGGTCTGTTGATACTCAAAATTGGGATAGCTTCCTCTAATTGTTACTCGATATTGACCGGTCGGAAATACATGGATGAAATCTCTAATGCGGTTGGCATAGAGGGACAATTCTCCATGAATCAATTCTGTGTCGACTCTAGCACTAATATCCAAGCTTAATGATCTTTCGAGCTTCAAGTCGGGATTGCCTTCCTCAAACTGAGCCGTTCCATGATGTACTCCAAAGTTGTACAGTTCATTGACTGACGGCGGACGCCAAGCCGATGATAGAGTGGAAGAAAGAGAATAACTCTGGCCAAAGGATTTGATGACACCTACAATTCCTGTAATACTGGACCAAGACTTGTCATTCTTTTCGAATTTGCTTCCACCTCCTAGGTCAAGCCATGCTCCTAATTGTTTATAGTCGAAGCGGCCCCCACCCTCGATAGTCCAGCTATCAAGTATTCTCGACTCTCTCAGAAATGCACCGAGGGCGTGCGAACGATAGTTGGGTATAAGTTGGCCCGATTCACCATTTCGATTTGCTTGGTTGGTATAGGACAAACCAAGACTCCGAATGTAGTTTTCACCTAGACTTTCGTTCTTCAGCTCTAATGAATTGGTAAGTAGATCTAGTCGAAAGGCAGCCTTTTCCGAGTTTCCCTGACCATGCGCATCAAACTCCTCTCGCCCATTATTTTGCAAACCATAGATCAATTGAAGATGTGAATTCTGTGACCAGTCATAGTGGGCATCGACCGTCAACATATCATGAGCAATGGTCTGCTTCGGGCTCTCAATATCATAGGTAAACTCGCCAACAGAGGAAGGCCGTCCGCGTTCTATTGCACGTTCAAGATCTGCCGCGTTCCCGAAATGAGCATCAGTGAACAAGCCTAGGCTAGTCCCAAAATGACTGGCATGAATATCAACTCCGATTTCGTCACCATGATATCCTAAGCCCAAGGAGGAATTCAACTCCACGAAGCCGCTGTTAGAAATGAAATCAAGGGGCGAAGTCGAGGCCCCAGCTTTTCGACCACTAGCCTGTATTCGCCATGCGGCACCTGGAAGAAATGACATAGCAGAGCCCAGATGAAAGGAGCCCGCGACCTGCCTATTATTCTCAAATAGGTTCGTGCTAAGTCCACCAGAAATCCTCGTCTCCTCAGAGAGCTCAGCTGGGCTGACTTTAATCACTCCTCCTATGGCACCAATACCATATTCTACCCCAGCTGCGCCTCGAATTATTTCGATGGAACTGGGAGAAAAGGGATCGATTTCTGGTGCATGCTCCCCGCCCCATTGCTGGCCTTCCTGAGAAACGCCTGAATTTACAACGGTGACCCGTTGACTATGAAGACCTCGAATGACAGGCTTTTGAATCGAAGGTCCGGTAGAGATCACCGTAACTCCTGCCTGATCCTTGATTATAGATGCGAGCGACTGCCCACGTGTCAAGTCTAGCTCACGACCATCAACGACGGAAACGGACATGGTCGCCGAGCGGATGTCAATTCTATCGCGCTCTACAACTACTTCATGCGCATGAAGAGTCGTCTCCCTAAGGATGATGTCTAGTTTGTGACTATCGTCTCCTTGAAGGATGACCGTTTCTTTCTGAGTCACATAACCAATGAATCTAAATTCGATGTGAATAGCTCCTTCTGGAAGGTTTTCAATTAAATACTTTCCATCCGGGTCGGAAACCGTTCCTCGCTCAAGAAGCGGGATGTACACCTGGACACCTGGAAGAGCTTGGCTATCTTCATCTATGATGCTGCCACTCAGACTTTGCGCAAAAAGAGAAAGTGGTATCGTGAGGAGAAAGAAGGAAAGAAGCAGCGGTAATAATCGCTTCGGCATCTTGAAAAATTATTTTAAGAAGGTCCGACAGATTAATCGGGTCTTCCGAATTTGAGATGTGATATTTCTCACTGGTGACTTTTCGATAGAAGGCCCCAATGATTGGACTGGACGATATCCTTTCGCTATCAACTAGCAAAGAATGGGATCGAGATTAGGCCTTGGGAGGGCCACGCTGATTCACATCCAGAATCTGAAGGGATTTGGGAGATCTGTAATCGGAATAAAATTTGCTAAGCACGTCCAAGGAAACCTGACTCTTGCTGTTGTCCTCTAGTCCCTTTTTTTTACCTATCGCGCATGCATCGCAATCAAGTTCTCCCAGATTGGTTTCAAAATGATTCGATGACGAATGTCCTTCTTTGCAAGATCTATCAATGTGATCTGCATGCAACAGCTGATGAATTGGCGGAGCAAATAGACCAAGTGAAATCACTAGGACTGTAAAGTAATGCGCTATTTTTACGGAGAGCCTAATCTGTTGTGCGTTTTGCGTTGTGAGTGGCTGATTATATCGTTGCATTCGGTCATTCTGTTCCGCGCGACAGCAGAAGAAGGTCGTTCGTTCTATTAAAGGCCTTTCGTCATTCCCTAGCTAGACCCCTCTTGGTCGACCCTTCGACTCCACAAATCTTTTTCTGCTAGACCTCTAGACATCTCTACTCGTGGACTTCTCTAGTAAAATTTCTCCGACTCCCAAGTCGATTCGCAAGAGGTTGAGCCAAAAACTTCCGTGTGGTATAACCGACTTTAGAAGGAAGGCTCTCCCAGAAGTATCGCCCTCCGGGTGAGGTGGCAAAACTCGGTTCAAAGTAGCAGTTAATTGTGCATCCCTTGCAAACATCAAGTCGACCTTGAGAAGCACGTTGAGTCTTCACGACATCGGAGTACCAGAGCTCTTCAAGATTTCCCGAAATAGGAATACTCTCTTCTGCCGCATGGTAACATGGCAAAAGCAGCTCATTGAAGGGTGAGATGACAATTGTGGTCGACACAGCCTTGCAAACAGGATTCTCGGGGTCGTTTCCTCCTTTTTCTCGAAGGGTAAGAAAAGCAGGGTTCAAATAGGTATAGGACTTTTTGGCAAAAGATCGAACTCTTGCCATCACCTCTTTGCTCAAGCTGTCGCCCAGTCCGTTGTATTCGAAAAGGGGATTGATCAATAGAACAATCTTATTCGGCCTGGAAATCTCATTGTAGATCCTGTCCAGCTGGTCAACGTTTTGGTTGGTGACCGTAAAAATGAGGTCGGGTCTTTCACCTATGGACAGAGCCAGATCCAATGATTCCATTAGCGAGTCGAAGCAGTCGACTTCCCGCGACTTATTATGCTCTTCACGATCGGCCGAATCGATTGAAAAGTGAAGGAGGTCGACATCCCCTTTCATCGCCTCCGCTCGCTTGGGATACAATAGTCCATTGGTCGTAACGGTCGTGACGAATCCCAGTTTTTTAGCCTCACTCAGCATGACGGGAAGCTGCGTGTGCAAGAGAGGTTCTCCTCCCGTGAAATCGACGATTCTTGCACCCAGTTTTCGTGCTGCCGATAAATTCGCGCTGACATCCTCCATTTTGACCAATGGCGATGGTCTCTCCCAGATATCGCAAAAACTGCACGCAGCGTTACAGCGGTATGTCAGATAATAATTGAGGAGAACAGGCTTCATTTGGCGCTATTTACAAGTACTCCTTTAACAAGGCGAAAATCGATTATGGTCGGTACGTCGTCCGGAGTCTTCAGGATAGATCGAGACAATCTCAGCCGACACTTTTTCATAACTTCAACATGCAAGGTTTAACTGTCGACTAGATTCTTAGATTCAACAACCATGAGCAACCATTCCCTAGGGACGCTCGAACTCGCAAATGACTGATCTTCGAGTCCAATATACTTAAGTAACAAAGCCCAAAATGAACGCTTCACGCAAGGTCCAAAGAATCAAGTTCAAACAATCAAGCTGTCTCATCTCGTCGGCAATTCTTATCGCTGCCCTGTCTTTCGCTCCTCAAAAGATGCAGGCTCAGACCCGGGACATCCACATCGAAATCTCCCTTTCGGATGCATTGCAAGCGAACGAGACAAATCCTATCGATGGGCGCGTTCTTGTGATGCTTACCCGCAACGATGAATCCGAACCGCGTTCGCAGGTTACGGCCGGCTACAAAGCAATTCCGATATTCGGTGTTGACATCAACGAGTTCGACGCGAAGGGATCGATCGTATTCGACGGGTCGGTTTTTGGATACCCGATTGAGAGCCTCAACAATTTGCCAAGCGGACGCTACTTCGTCCAGGCGCTCATCCACAAGTACGACACCTTCCAGCTCGCCACTGGCCACACCGTCAAACTTCCGATGCCACGTGGCGCGGGCCAGAACTGGCGAAAGGAGCCCGGCAACCTTTTCAGCACTCCAGTGCCTATCGAGATTACGGATGCTGCGGTAGAAACAATCCGCCTAACGATCGATCAGGTGAATCCGCCGATTGCCGCCGCTGAAGACACAAAGTACATCAAACATATCCGCATCAAGAGTCAGCTGCTTTCAGATTTCTGGGGTCGCGATATGCACCTCGGGGCTCACGTCCTCGTACCACACGGCTTTGACGAAAAACCGGATGCTCGCTACCCGCTGATGGTTTTTCATGGCCACTTTCCAGACGACTTCGGCGGTTTCCGGACTACCCCACCCG
The DNA here is from genome assembly GCA_965250215.1 of Rhodothermales bacterium. Lineage (GTDB taxonomy): Bacteria > Bacteroidota > Rhodothermia > Rhodothermales > DATKEJ01 > CBDFNN01. The sequence goes on from CBDFNN010000004.1 coordinate 4,462,767, forward strand.
ACCCCAATCTAAAAGCCGATTACAGCACGCGGTTCAGCCTCGCCGGATACAACATTATCCAGCAACAGGAAGCGTACGACTTCTATGAAAAGTGGATTAGAGACGACTTTCCGCGTTTCATTGCTGTCGAGATTCAGCACGACAATCCCTACTACGATGATTCCTACGCGGTCAACTCCGCCAATCTCGGCCCCTACGGCGACGCCATCATGAAAGAGCTAGTACCCGAGATCGAGCGGCAATTCCGCGGCATCGGCGAGGGCTGGGCTCGTTTCACCTATGGCGGTTCTACCGGCGGATGGGAGGCGATGGCGGTACAACTCTTTTATCCAGATGACTTCAACGGAGCATTCGCTGCGTGCCCGGATCCGTTGGACTTCCGCGAGTTCGTGCAGGTGAATCTGTACGAAGACAAGAACGCATACTACTACGAATCCGAATTCCGCCCCATGGATAGGCCGGCTCGACGCGACTACCTTGGACAACTTCAAGGCACGGCGCGAGATTACAATCACCTCGAGTTGGTACTTGGAACGAAGGGACGGTCGGGTGACCAATACGATATTTGGCAGGCCGTCTATTCGCCGATGGGAGATGATGGCTATCCGAAACCGATCTATGATAAGCTAACTGGCGAGATCGATCCAGACGTCGCGGTCTATTGGAAGGAGAACTACGACCTGAACTACATTATGAAGCGTGACTGGGAAACACTCGGGCCGAAGCTCAAGGGAAACTACACGTGTATGCCGGTGACATGGACAACTACTACCTCAACAACGGGGTCTATCTAGTTGAAGACTTTCTCGAAAGCACAATTGATCCATACTACAATGGTATTGTCGACTACGGCGACCGTGCGGAGCATTGCTGGAACGGCGACCAGGAGAATTCGAACGCGATCAGTCGGCTCCGCTATAATACTCGATATTTACCCTTGATAAAGCAAAGGCTGCGGGAGTCTGCACCAACGGGGTGGGACTGGGGTGGTAGTCTGGATCGATAATTGATTGGCTAATGATTGAGAGCTCGCTGATCGCAATGATGAACAGGTTCTAAACATGCAATTCACTCCAGATTTCCCTTCCCAACTAGGCAGATATGGGCTTAGCGCAGACACGATGTATCTTGTCCCGGAATACGCAAACATAATTTCAATTTTAGTTCGAGATCAGCTGGTAGTATTCAAATGAAAATCATATATCTCATTCTTCTCGCGCTTTGCTTTCAAAGTGTAGAGGCTCAAGGGCAGCGCTGGTCCGAACGGCGAGAGCTTGGGAGCAATTCCGAGCCTCTAAGCAAATTGAAAGTTCAGGGCAATGACTTCGTCAACCAAGAAGGTGTGACGGTCATCCTAAAAGGCTACTCATCAAGCGACCCAGATCGGCTTGCGAGCATTCGAAGATGGGACAAATCCTACTTCGAGGAATTGAAAGAATGGGGCGCGAACGTCGTCCGTTTTCCTGTTCATCCAAGGGCTTGGAGAAGCAGGGGTGAGTCAGATTATCTCTACCTCCTCGATCAGGGAATCGAATGGGCCACCGAGCTCGGGATCTATGTGATCATCGATTGGCACAGCATCGGAAATTTGGAGTCAGAGCTCTTTCAGAGTCGTCAATACAATACGACTAAGAAGGAGACCTTCGAATTCTGGACCACCATTTCGAGACGCTACGGAAAAAACTCTACGGTAGCTTTCTACGAATTATTCAATGAACCGACGGTGTTCAACGGGAAGCTCGGAGTTACAAGCTGGGATGAGTGGAAGGAACTCAACGAAGAGATGATCACCATCATTCGAGCTTACGATGCAGAAGGCATTCCTCTTGTGGCCGGCTTCAATTGGGCCTACGATCTCAGCGGAGTTCGCGACAATCCAGTCGATGCAAAGGACATCGGATATGTCAGCCATCCATATCCTCAAAAGAGAGAAAAACCCTGGGAAGACAAGTGGACCGAGGACTGGGGATTTGTAAAAGAGAACTATCCGCTGATCCTAACTGAAATCGGCTTTGCAGGGGAAGAAGAACGAGGCGCTCACATTCCTGTCACCAGCGATGAGTCATACGGGGAGGCCATCACCGCCTATGCTGATGATAGAGGTATTTCCTACATCGTCTGGATATTCGATGCTCGATGGTCTCCGCGGCTTTTCTCCGACTGGCAATATACTCCGACGAGGCAAGGCACTTTGTTCAAGGCTAAAATGACGGAAAAGAAGTGAGGAGTGTTGAGTGTGGCTGGGATTCTGCGCGTCTCCAATCCCCAATCACAATCTTGACCAAGAATCGATCAAGATGAGCCGGCCTTCAACGAATGCGTAGGGTATATTGCCCAAGTTCTGGTTTTGAAATCTGACCTTTGACCTCTGTCCATGCTCTCCACAAAATCCTCTCCCCTCGAAGTCTATACCGACGGATCTCATCTTAAAACCAAAGGTGACCTAGGCTACGGAATATGGCTTGAATACGGAGATAGAGAATATGCCCTTAGTGGTGTCAGCACCCCAACATTTCTAAAGGAGGCTTATGACATCGACGAAGCAAATGTGTCAAATCCGACGATGGAGATGGTGGCTCTCGTCAAAACCTTGGAGATCTTCGACGGACTTGGAGAGCACATAATCATCTATGCAGATTACATGGGGGTGCAAAAATGGGTGAAAGGAGAATGGAAGGCAAAAAAACCCTACATCATCAAATTGCGGGATCGGGCTCAAGATCACATACAAAGTATCGAAGATGCTGGTGGGTCGGTTAAACTGAAATGGGTCAAAGGGCACAATGGAAATCACGGAAACGAAATGGCCGACGAATATGCCACGATGTTGGATGAATACGATTCGCTAACGCCATTCGTCACAGGCAAGGAATCGAAAATCAGTGCAGCCAATCCAAATCTATTTTCAGAGCCACAACCCTGGTCAAGGATTAGAAACAAGAAACGAGAAACGATGGACGATTCTTCTGCAAACGCGTCTTATTCCACAGACAAGATCCGCAAAGCCATCGAAGATGGCATAGCCGACAGAAGCCACTTCGACGCCTTTATCGAACTCCTAGACAAGGGCGCTGTCCGAACTGCTGAACCTAATGGCAATGGTGCTTGGTCGGTCAATGCGTGGGTCAAACAAGGTATTCTGCTCGGATTCCGATTGGGAGAGATAGAGGCCATGCCTCTCTCTCCCCAATTCTTTGACAAAGACACCTATCCACTGAAGGAGATGAAACTGCAGGACAAGGTCCGTGTGGTTCCGGGTGGCTCCTCAATTAGGAAGGGATGTTTTGTAGCTCCGGGAGTTGTGTGCATGCCTCCCTGCTATATTAATGTCGGTGCTTATGTCGGTGCCGGAACGATGGTCGACTCCCACGCCTTGGTTGGATCAGCGGCGCAGATCGGTAAAAATGTTCACCTTTCGGCGGGTGCTCAAATTGGAGGCGTCTTGGAGCCTATTGGTGCGATGCCTGTCATCGTAGAGGACGATGCCTTTATCGGTGCATTGTCAGGCCTATTCGAGGGCGTGCTTGTGAAATCTCAAGCGATCATTGCCTCAGGTGTAATCATCACTGCTTCAACACCTATTTTCGATCTGGTCAATGAGAAAGTCATCCGATGCGACGAGAATGGTGTTACAGAAATCCCATCAGGCGCGGTTGTTATTCCCGGTTCTCGAAAAATTGATACCGACTTCGGTCGAGAATATGGATTGACAATCCAGACTCCTCTCATTGTCAAATATCGCGAAGATGGAGGCAGCGTTGGACTTGAACTGGAGTCTGCACTTAGATAAGATGTTCTTTCGACTCAATTTCGCTTTGAGTTTTTTTCGAGGTAGAGGCCGAGCACTGACTCTCTTTTCAACCGTGTTGGAGATCACACTTCACGTTTCAAAAAGAGCCATGTCTGCATTCCTGTTATGATTTATTACACGGTCCTGATAGAAATTGGGCTAAGCATTGCTAACGCAACCACGATTCATAGCCCTTTGCCATAGAAAGACCTGAATTGCGGCGATTGCAAATCCCCAAATACCGGCAGCGATAGGCTGACTTGTGATCACGCAAGACGCAAGAATAAATTCGAGTACTACTACGACATTGACCACGAATGTCATGAGTGATATCCACTCAATCAGCACTCGGCAGGTGCTAGCGTCACAACTTCTGGCCCAAACGATCGACAAGTATGAGCCAAGAATGAGAGGAATCACACCGGCTAGCATCCACGAACAGGTCGGGCAAAATCCAGCGTAAATCAGAACAAATCCGAGTAGCACTAGGGCTTGCCATAGAAAGCTGAACCAATCGCACCTCGTAGGCTTGCATATCAGGATCCAAAGAGTGATGAACAAAATGAACAACACCGCACCTACAGCCATGAGACCCAATCCAAGCGCCAAAGCATAAGGAGGTGCAATAATTGGAGCTGACACTGTGGGGCAAGCGGTCATTATTGCACCCAAAAAGAAGAGACCCAAACCGATCAGCGCAAATATCTTGAATAAGATACAGGGCAGGAACACCTCTGTTGGAGGTGGGGGCGGGCAATGTTGAACTAGATGAGTAACAACATCACTACAGCCTTCTGAACTGGCTTCGAGACTAATGAGATGCTGCTCACCTTCCGCAAGTTCTATTTCGATGCTTGTGTCCGAATCCGGCAGATCTGTATTATTGTCTCTCCATTCTAAGGAAGCGTTGTTTGGAGGCGAATCAACTTCGACGGTATAGCTTCCAGGATCTAAACAATCTGTGTCCGTGACATCTGCACCCGTGCTGTCAGTAACTTTTAGGCTGAGAGAAAAGTCACTGCAATCTTTGCAACCTTCGGGGTTAACTCCACCACTAGCCGTGCATCCCGCTTGGGATACGGCGACCGATATAGATTTTTCATCCCCCTCTCCGATAGAGAAATCAAAGTTGGCTGCATTTGTGTTTTGATTTACTCCACCCGACGACCAACTATAGTCGATTCCCGATCCCGTTGGAGAGCTAACAATTACGGAATAGTCTCCTGGAGGTAAACAATCTAGATCAGTGACATCGTCCCCGTTTTGATTTTCGATTTTCAAGTCAACTGAAAAATCTCTACAGTCCGCGCATCCAGCGAGTGTCACGGAGCCGCTTCCAAGGCACTCCCCTGCTTGAACCGCGACCGAGATGCTTTTCGAGTCTCCTGCTACAATCGAAAGCGGGTATTCCGAGCCAGTTTCGCTACTGTCAGATTCTCCATCGACTGACCAGTTTATGTTGTCCAGTCCAGAGGAAGGCTGTTCAATCTTTACGGTATAGTCACCTGGTGACAAGCATGGATCGATTACGTCGACTTGATTTCCTGCACCATCAAGGACTACTAATACTAAGTCAACATCGCATGCACACGTCTTGAGTTCAAAGGGTTGTTGTGAGAGACAAATCGAGTTCGGTCCAGATGATATTTCAATACCGATTACAGCATCGCTAACCTGATCAGGAGCGGTGTAGACATGGTCAACTTCAACGCTTCGAACGCCATTTGCGTCAGGATTAGGTAACCAACCACCTGCCTGTGAGTCCTCCCCCGGTTGGTTGTCGTCATCTGCGCCAAAAAACCATGTGTAAGTGGCGTCGGGAGAGTTCGATATTTGTGCTTCGATGTGAACAGAAAGAAGTCCATTTTCACAATCGCTAACTGTTATATCGAAGCTTACATCTGGACAACCACCCTCGTTGCATCGGATCGAATCTATTGGAAAGTCTTCCTTGCAATCTCCGTCATCTGCACATTCGACAAAGACCAATATCTTGTGTCGAGCTTCGCAAATGAAGTCACCCAGAGAGAAATCGTTATTCGCAACCGAAAACTCGACGCTCCATAAACCATTGATGACGTCAACCGTCTTTTGGGGAGTTTGCGTACTTGTATCGTCGTTTGATACAAATACCATGACTTCGGAGCAATCTGTTGCTTGACCGGATACCGTGAGGCTAGAAATGCCTTGACCTAAATTAGCTTCTTGACCAACTAGTGGGTTTAGGGAAATGGAACATGCCATAATTTTTTTCAGTTTCGGCCAGAAAGCCGGATTGAATGGACCCGAGATACCTATACCTAACGCTGTTTTATTACGAAAAAGATCATGGGCACACAAATTCAATTTCGGAATCTCACTTTTGGCTGATTGAAACCGATCAAGTCAAGCGCTAAAGCGTTACCAGAGACATGCGTTTGATTGATCACCTTGTCTATTGTGTGCCTGAGCTCGAGAAAGCGTGTTCTTACCTGGCCCAAGTTCTGGGAGTCGAACCAAGTATGGGTGGTCGGCACTTGACCAAGGGCACCAAAAACGCCGTCCTAAATCTAGGAAACGCTTGCTATCTGGAAGTCCTCGCTCTTGACCAAGACAACGAAGAGAGAAATGGTCCTCGATGGATGGGAATCGATTTAATCAGCTCCCCAAGGGTAACTCGATGGAGCCTCAAGTCTCAGACTCTTTTCTCCGATTCAGAAGTATTGAAAAGCTACAATCCCAGAATGGGCGAAATTGATGGTGGCAGCAGAGAACTGGGCGGTGGTGGAATATTAGAATGGCAGATGACTCTCCCCCTTGCCGAACCAATAATCGATCTAGTTCCTTTCGTGACGCAGTGGCCTGTGACCAGTATTCATCCCACAGAACGAATGGAAAATATCTGTTCCTTGGAATACATCCGCTTTACTCACCCAGAGCCGAAAGCCATCCAAGAAGTATTCAATCAGCTTGAAATAGAGAATAGACTTTTAAAGGGAGCGGAGCCAGAAATCAGGATCGGAATCCGAGGGCCAAAAGGATTTTTGGAATTGAAATAATGCCGGCAGAAAAAACGATCACTATTATTGGAGCTGGACTAAGTGGTCTGACTCTAGCCTACCTACTCCGCGATTCGGAGTATGAGGTCCAAGTTCTTGAATCTCGTGAAAGACTTGGCGGTCGGATATTCACATCCATAAGTTCGGACGGGACACCCCTAGAAATGGGCGCCACCTGGTTCGGGTCAAAACATCTAAATTTTTCTTGGCTCTTGAACGAACTAGGAGTCGAGACTAAGGAGCAAGATTTGGGCGACCAAGCACACTATGAGTCGATTTCGACCAGTCCACCGATGTTGGTAGATCTGCCGCCTTCAGCAGATCCAACTTTCAAATTAAAAACGGGCACAGGACAGGATATATGGATGGGGCCGTTTCCAGCGCGATGGGTATTGCGGCTAGCTTACTGGAGAAATAGCTAGCTGGCAGCTGGATATATAGTTTGTCTGCTCAGCAGTGAACAGATTGTAGAACGGATTCGCAGTGCCAGGTGCTGGCGTCACTTGCCTTAGCTGATCGGACTAGGTTACATTGACGTGGACCATCGCACTAATCAAAGACACCATGACTCCCTTCAAATCGACTCTGCTCCTCTTCCTAGTCCTCGGTTTCAGCTCGCAGCTCAACTCTCAATCGCTAGGATGGTTTGAATCATCTACGGACATTGGTGATGTAGTACATGACGGAAAAGCAGAATACGATTCGAACGCACAAGTCTACACCATCACAGGAGGTGGCGAAAACATGTGGTTCGACAAAGATGAGTTTCACTATCTGTGGCGAAAAGCCTCCGGTGACTTGTCCATCTCGGCAGACATCGAGATTCTGCCATCAGATCTTGGGGCTAATGCTCATCGAAAGGGCGTGCTAATGATCCGCAGTGGCCTGGATACCAACTCGGCCTACGTTAGCGTCGCCTTGCACGGAAACGGACTTACTTCACTTCAATATCGATATGAAAATGGAGGTCTTACCAGTGAAGTGCAGACTTCCGTCTCGGGGCCGCATCGACTTCGTCTCGAGAAAGTAGGTGACAGTGTATGGATGTCGATCGCGGGGGAAGGCGAAGAACTCCGTTCCGCCGGTTCATCAGCCAAGGTTAAGTTGGAGGGCGAGCTCTACATCGGATTGGGAGTGTGCGCTCACGAAAAGGATCGTACAGAGACAGTTCGATTTTCCAATGTTGTTTTGACTCAGGGGACAGAAATGAAATATGGCGAAGAGGGTGTAGAGTCAACTCTTGAAAGAATCGATATGAGTTCAGTCGCATTCGACAGACGGGCTATCTACACAACCAACAAGAGATTCGAAGCACCGAACTGGTCGATGGACAACAAACTCTACTTCAATATGGAAGGAGAGATCTACGTCATCTCCGCAGATGGAGGCGAGCCGGTCAAGCTAGATATGGGCTTTGCCAATCGTGCCAATAACGATCACGGTATTTCCCCGGATGGTAAGACTTTCATAATTAGCGACCAGTCACAATTGGGAGGCGGCTCGCGCATATACACCTTACCCATTGAAGGTGGTACACCAAAATTGATCACCCCAGAAGCACCAGCCTACTGGCATGGAGTTTCACCAGACGGCCAAACTCTAGTCTACGTTGGACAGGAGGCCGGAGTAAATGATTACGACATCTTTACTGTCCCGATTGATGGCGGTCCCAGAACTCGGATTACAAGCGCGACGGGACTTGATGATGGTCCAGACTATTCACCAGATGGTCAATTCATTTGGTTCAACTCTATGCGAACGGGCACCATGCAAATTTGGAAAATGAAGGCCGATGGAAGCGACCAAACTCAGATGACCTTCGATGAATCGAATGATTGGTTTCCACATCCTTCTCCCGATGGAAAATGGATCGTCTTTGTCTCCTACGAAGCAGAGGTCGAAGGCCATCCCGCCTACAAAGATGTTACACTTAGACTAATGCCGACGGAAGGAGGAGAGCCAAAGGTCATGGCGAGACTCTTCGGCGGGCAAGGCACGATCAATGTGCCGTCCTGGTCCCCAGACTCAAAGCATTTCGCCTTTGTAAGTCATCGGCTGACTAAAGAATAGTTTGCCAATTGCCGGTCGGTTTTGGTGTCAGTATTAGCGCTCACTCCAATACAGTCCTACGAGAACTGTGAAAGCTTATGACGCTTTTTAGTATCGTTCTTAGGCCTCAGCCCAGATTCGGGTATTTCAGTGACCTTCCTCTTCCGTGAGTTGTCTGATCCAAACTCAGGGAAAATGTACACGGCCTAGTTTAAGCTTATCGGCTCCCCGTAGCCCAGTTGTTTCATCCGCTCCAACTGTGTCGTGGCATCACCGACCACCAACCAAATCATCCGATCGGGTCGTAAGTACTGACTGGCCAACTGCTTGATTTTCTCCTGACTCATACCCCTCACAATGGCTTCGCGATCCTTGACATAGTCGGCCTTCCAGCCCTAGTTACTCATGTTTTGTATAAGATTGAGCTTAGCCCTAGCCGTTTCGAAAGCGCGTGCATTGGATTTAGTCAGAAAGCTGCGAGTGGTTTTCAAATCCTCCGCGGAGAAAGTAGTGGGGTAGGTTTCCAGAATGTCCTTAATGGCTTGGCTTGCCTCCAAAGTGACATTGCTTCGCACACCGCTACTGATCGTAAACCGACCGTCGTCCTTTGAACCACTGAAACCGGAGCCGATGCCGTAGGTGTAGCCCTTTCCTTCTCGTAATTCTTGCGTGAGGCGAGATGCAAAACCGCCACCTCCAAGGATGTAGTTCATTACGGTGATTGGATAGTAATCATCCTCTTGCACCGCCAGACTTGGGTAGCCAATTCTCAGAACGGATTGTTTGGCTCCAGGGACATCGTAGAAGTATACCTGAGCTTTTTCTGGCTCCTTTGCTAAGGGCCATTTTGGCACCTCGACAAGCTTGGCCGGCCATTGTTCGGCTAGTTGTTTGAGCGGGGATTGCATTTGCGCCTCATTCAGAGCACCGACTATATGCATCCGACCAATTGAAGGAGAAATATTGCTGCTGTAGTAAGCCTGCAGATCGGCCATCGTGATAGAAGCTACCGATTTCTCCGAGCCCTGTAAATCGTGGGCCCGAATGTTGTCATTGCCATACAGCAGACTATTAAAGACCGATCTGGCGATAGCATTGGGTTCAGCCTTTCTCGCCTCGATACCACTGAGAATTTCTCGACGAATCAATTCCAATTCCTCGGCATCCCAGCGGGGTTCGAGAAGCATTTCTCGGAGTAGTGCCATCGTGGCGTCGTAGTTTCGAGCGAGAGTGTTTCCAGAGAAGCTTATACTCTCCACATCAGCGCGAATGCTTATGTTGGCACCTAATTTCTGAATCGCGACTTCGAGTTCGGCTGTCGTTTTGTTTGTTGTGCCCTTGGTCAGCAGCTCGGCTAGCATATTACTAGTGCCGGTCTGGTCCAAACTCTCCAATAGCTGTCCACCATCAATTATGAGGTTGAAATTGATGAGGGGTACCTCGGTATTCTCGATTCCGTATACCTTCAACCCGTTGCCCAGCGTGCTTTGCCAAACAGTTGGCGGAGTAGATTCCAACTCCCCGTGATAATCGGGTTCTTCAGAGCGGTCGAAAGAGGATGGCGTTGCCTCGTACTCAGCCGCAAGGGAGGGGTCGAATGATTCCTCGGCGCCAAGTTCAATTGATTCTTCCTCCACTTCTGCCTTAGTCGATCCATTCAGGGCAAGTACGCTTGCTCCCTTAGGTACAAAGCTGGTCGCAACATAGGGTCGATCCTTCAAATAGGTTTCGTAGACCCGCTTCACATCAGCGGTGGTTACGCCAATAATGTTCTCGATGTCCTTCTCGACAAAACCAGGATCTCCAGCGAAAACGTTGTATTGGGCCAGATTGAAACCCTTACCCAAAACGCTAGAAAGGCGGTTATAAAAACTAGTCTCCTGTCCGGCACTGATTCGCTGGAGGTCGGCCTCAGAAATACCTTCCGTCTCAAATCGGGAAAAAGCTGTCTCTATTCCAGCTAACACAGAATCCAGTGAAGTGTCCTGGAATGCGCGCACGCTGAGTTGAGCCTCGCCCGAAAGCTCGGAATTGCGAGAGAAAAAATTGACTCGAGGAGCAAGTTTTCTGTCGTCGACCAAGATTTCATTGAGGCTCGCCTCTTTCCCATCGCTGAGGTATTCAGTTAGGACGTCGAGAGCATAAGCATCTTCATGGTAAAGCTCCACTGTTGGCCACACCATGGTGAGTTGGGGAAGGCGAGCAAAATTGTCCTCATGATAGAGTTTCTGGATTCCGTCTAGCTTCCCTCTTCGTTTGGTCATCTTCGTCACTTCCTGTCCTTTTGGGATTTCGTCGAAGTACTTCTTCACCCACATCTTGGCCTGCGCAGGATCGAAGTCACCAGAAATGACCAGGGTAACATTGTTCGGCACATACCACTGGCGAAAGAACTCCTTCACATCATCTAGGGTCGCGTTGTCAAGGTCCTCCAAAGAGCCGATGACCTGCCAGTTGTAGGGATGATCGGCCGGGTACAAGTTCTTGCCTATCACATAGCCATTGTGGCCATAGGGACGATTATCGACTCCCTGCCGCTTTTCGTTTTTTACGACCTGCTTTTCTTTAGCCAAAACGGGCTCCGTCACCGTATTGATGAACCAACCAAGTTTATCCGCTTCCGCCCAAATCATTTTTTCTAGTGCGTCTTTTGGTACGGTTTGAAAGTAGTTCGTGCGGTCCCGACTCGTAGATCCGTTGGCCCCCGAACCCCCGATGCGAGCACTCATAGCATCAAGGCCACCCTTACCCAAGTTTTCCGATTCGAGAAAAAGAAGATGCTCAAAAAGGTGAGCAAAACCGGTACGGCCTTCCTTTTCCCTGGCTGAGCCGACATGTGCCGTCATCGCCACGGCAACCACCGGGTCGGATCTGTCAACATGAAGTACAACCTCAAGTCCGTTATCTAATTCAAACTTCTCGAAGGGGATGGAGAATTTACCACTGGTTTCCGTGGTACTGCGGTCGGAATTGCAAGCGACGAGACTTAGCAGCGCGAGGAAGCAGATTGATCTTTTGAACATGATTGTAGCTTGGGCTGGAAGGTGACACAAAGACAGAAGTGTTGAATTTGCTTATGCTATTATATTAGCACTTACACGGAAAAGTACCGAGCAAGTTTGCAAATGCATCATTGACTTCTATGAATCGTCACTCTTCTTTTCTGAAGCACTGCTTAACATCCCAGCGACGTCTATACCAGTCGAAGCCTTCAAACTCTCCAGCAGAGCCGGAGTCGATCCAGCGATCTGACTGAAGACGGCTGGTACTCCGCCGCCGCTTGAACCAGGGCTGTCCACGACCGTGATCTTGTCGATCTTGAGATCCCTGACGGTGCTCACAACCTGCTCGATAATCTCGGGTAGCATCTGGATGAGGAAGAGTCTCTCTGCATCAGAACCGGCCGCCTTCCACAACTCCAACTTCTTGTTTAAAACCGCTACTTCGGCATCTCCATCTTCTGTGATCTTAGCTGCATTACCCTTGGCTAATTCCTCCGCCGCCTTTCGCTGGGCCTCGGCTAAAACGATAACCTCGCTTCGCTGGCGTTTTTCGGCGAGCATTATTTCCTCTTCAGCCAATTCCTGTTCTGCCTTCGCCTGTGCAAGCAATGCGGCAACTCCGACTTTCGCCTCCTCTGCCTCCGCCAAGGCAGCTAGCCTAGCTCGCTCCATACGAACCTCGTTCTCGGCTCGGATGACATTTTTGTCGGCCTTTGCTTGAGCCAATTTGGCATTCTCCGTGTTCTCGGCTTCTACAATTTCTGCTCGAGCCACGATCTGTGCGGTCTGTTGCCTACCGATGGCATCGAGATAGCCTCTGTCGTCTTCGACATTCTGAATCTTCAAAGTATCGAGTTGAATACCTAGTGCAGTCATATCAATGTCTGCTTCTTCGATCAAGCTCTTCGCAAATTTTAGTCGGTCTTCATTCACTTCCTCCGGTGTAAGGAGAGAGACAACTCCTCTAAGGTTTCCCTCCAAGGTCTCCTTCGCGATCTGAGCGACATCCTCCCTCGACTTTCCAAGCAATCGCTCTAGGGCATTGTTCAGCGCAATTCCCGAGCCCGCAATCTTTACGTTAGCGACCCCTTTCACATTCAAAGGAATTCCTCCCTTTGAGTAGGCGTTCTGAACAATGAGATCCAAGGGGATCGATGTCAATTCTATGCGATCAACTTTCTCAAGAATCGGAATCTTAAAACCCCTTCCACCTTTGATGACCCGGTATCCAACTTTCGATCCGTCTCCAAGCGTCCGTTGCTTTCCGCTGAAAACCAAAACCTCGTTCGGTTGACATATTTTAAGATTGGCGCTGATAATCCCGATGACGACGAGAATTCCGACGATGATTATTCCGGCAATAATGAAGGGCTCCATAATGGTTTGTAGTTAGTGGTCTTGGTAGTTGGTAGTTCTTGGTCTTTAGTCCTTGGTTCTAAAATCACGACGTATATATTTCGGACAATCGGACATTCGGACATTCGGAGAATCGATTCTCATGTCGGCTTGATTACATGGGCGGTTGCCCCGTCTATGGTGACAACAACAACTTCGTCTCCGACTTCAAATGAAGTACTAACTTCATCGGCTGAACTGGCGATCAACAGGGCTTCTTGACCCTTGGCCTCCAGTTTTATTTTTCCTCTCTCTTCACCTGAAAAGGGTACGATGACCTTTGCTGTCTTCCCCACGAAATCTTGATCTGTCAGATTGCTGCTCACAGATTTGTATGCAAATTTCTTGATAGTCCAGTTTCCGACAAATCCGATGAGAAATCCCAAGGCCAGAGAAATTAAAAATCGTCTAGGCTCCTCTGTTCCGTTTAGGCCCAAGAGGTATCCCGTGAGACCAAAAAATGCGGCGAAGAGGAAGGCGAAGCGAAGACTGAGAAAATCAGCGATCGAGGCAATAGCCCCTCCACCATCTATATCGAGGTCCACATCCATGTCGCCATCAAATTCGACTTCAACATCTGTACCCAATCCTCCTAATAGAGAAAGAAGTACAAAAAAACCGCCTACAGCTAGGCAGATGAGATATATCGTTCCCATTTTAGTGTCCTTTTACTAATGTTCTTATTTATTAAGGTATTTTACGGAAGCGCTTCCAAATAGTTACGCCTATTAACAATTATGACTTAACTAATCTCACTCAGCATTTGTCAATATCGATCCTCTAGGCTGTCTACACATTAAGGAAGTCCGTGCTTTATTGAGAAATATATAGCATGAATCGCGCCTTAACTCTCTTCGCGATTCTAAGACTTCAGCAAGATAGTGCTCAGTTCGAGTAGGGAGCGTGGAAGTCAAGTCAGGCATAGCTTATAAACAGGCAATCCTAGATGTTTGGTGTTCTGGGATGGTAATCTATTTTACAAGCACCATGTAATCCAGAGACAATGTCGCAATTGATCTATTTCGACATATATTGTCGCTTAGTGTATTAGGCCTCTCACCTCACCTATGGCAAAATCACGACATACTGAGCGGATCATTCCCTTTCGTTCGAAGGATGGATTTCAGTGCAATCTAGTTCATGTAACTCGAACTCAGCCTCCGACAAAATCGCCGATTTTATTGGTGCATGGAGCTGGAGTGCGCTCTCGAATATTTCAGGCTCCCGTCAGAGAAACGATTGTTGATGCACTCCTAGAAGATGGATATGACGTCTGGATGGAGAATTGGAGAGCCAGCTTGGACCTTGAACCAAATCTCTGGAACCTGGATCGAGCGGCAATCAATGATCACCCTGCTGCTGTCGCAAAAGTGCTTGAAGAAACAGGAGCTGAAACGATCAAAGCTCTCATTCACTGTCAGGGCTCGACTAGTTTCGCAATGTCGGCCGTTGCTGGACTCGTTCCTCAAGTGGATACCATTCTGAGTAATGCCGTGTCCCTTCACCCAGTTGTCCCAAAACTCTCCGGATTCAAATTAAAATATGTTTCTCCTCTGGTTGCGCTGACAAGTAGGTATCTGAATCCACAGTGGGGTGAACATGCACCGGGAATTATGCCAAAACTTATCAATGCAGTAGTTGAGGCCACACACCACGAATGCGACAACGGTGTCTGTAAACATGTCAGCTTTGCCTATGGGAGTGGCTTTCCGGCTCTATGGAGCCATGAGAATCTGAACGATGAAACCCACGAGTGGCTGAAAAAGGAATTCGCTTGGGTCCCCTTCAAATTCTATAAACAGATCACGAAATCTGTACGCAAGGGCCATCTGGTTTCCATGCGAGACTCAAGAGGAACACTCCCTCTCTCTTTCATCAAGGAGAAACCAAAGACCGACGCCCGCTGGATATTTTTCGCTGGCGAAAACAACAAATGTTTCCTTCCGGAGAGTCAAACAAGGACCTTCGATTTCATGAATCATCATGATCCTGGCAGACACTCTCTCCAACTGCTTCCCGGATATGGACATCTCGATGTGTTCATGGGAAAGGATGCAGGAAAAGATGTATTCCCCATAATGATCGAAGAGCTGAATCGAACAGCTCTACCCAATTCTGCTTAATAAATCACTGACAACGAGCAATAACATGGCCATTCCAGATCGAGTACACAGACAGAAAGGACGACACGCTAGAGTAGACGGAATCCCCTTTCATCTGCCGGTGAATTCCAGTGTTTCTCCAGTCCTGATGGCCGGATTCAAAATCAATGCAGAGAAAGCCGCAGAGCTTCTGCCGGGAAATGAATTGCATCCCGTTAGGATCTCGAAAAACAAGGCGCTCTTGATTGTTACCGTCATCGATTATCGGGAGACAGACATTGGAAAATACATCGAGTATAGTATCGGAATAGGATGCACACACGGACGAAAAAAGGCGGCACCTCTACTGCCCGGATTGTTCATGGGCACCTATCAAACGGGGCAATACGTCTTCGATCTTCCGGTTAGTTCTGAGATCTCTACAAAAGGAGGTAAAGGAATTTGGGGCATGCCCAAGCATCAGGCAAACCTCGATTTCATTATCACCGACGACACGGTGAGTAGTCAATACGACAAAGATGGGAAGCTAGCCATGCGTATCGACATCGAGAGAAATAAAGGAGGAATTGGACTCCCGATTAGGGACATGGGCCTGATCAACTATTGCTCCTTCCGTGGTATGCTTATGAAATCCTATATTTATTTCAGCGGCAAAGGGAAGTTTGCTATAGGAAAAAAAGCGAAAGCCACCTTGACGCTCGGAGATCATCCTAATGTGCAGCCATTAAAGAATTTAGAGATTGATCCAGATCCAATGTTTACCGCCTTTTTGCCAGACACCCACGGTGTACTTGATGACTACTTCGAATGCTGGTTCATGACACATGAAAAGCAAAGCGATCATGTACCTGAGGGACTTGAATCTGTCGCCACCCTCGGTTTGAGTGAAGACTGGCTTGAGCCACCAAATAGAGGATAAAAGCCCAACTCATAGAAACCTCTTCCCAAACTGGTGAGATACTATAAGCAATCCTGCAAACTGAAACTCGAAACGCGGAACTCGTAACCTTAACTAATATCGCAATGACAAAAGGAGTCTTACTGGCTATCAGCAACGCCTATTACCTACTGGGAACCACAATCTACGTCGGTGTAATGTGGTCACTAAAATTCTTCTGGTACCCAAGCTGGAGCACTCTCACACTAGAGAATGTCCACGACCAGTTCATACTACCGACAACTGCTGCGACAAAATTCTTTATAATAGTAGTGCCACTCATGATGCTAGCAGGTCTTGTTCTAATCTGGCACGAACGTAAAACCAAATTCATTTGGCTGGCCATCCTAGCCTTCCTCGGCATCATCGCCTCAACTATCATTGGCTGGTTTCTCATCATTCCTGTCAATAATGCCATCGGCGCTGGCTTGGCAGATTCTGTCGTGCTGCAAGAACATTTGCAACGATGGATGGACCTCAATACCTGGCGCTGGATAACGATCACGTTAATGTGGGTCGCATTGGTGCTATACTTTTTCCTCAAAGGAGGACTCATTCGAAAGTGGAATGGTGAGGAGGTCTAGTCATGGAAAAATTAGTTTATAGGCTTATTACCCTCATCGCCATTGCGACTGCTTTGAGCGGATTAGCTCAGATGCTGATGCCAAAATATGTTCTGTTCTTTTTGGATGGCGATACGGGGTCGGCAAACGCACACTCCTTTGCGATCATTGGGATGTTCATGCTGCTATTTGGATCGGCATTGACCCACGCGCTAATCAGTTCGGTACATCATCCTGTTGTTGTGCTTTGGGCAGGTTTACAAAAGTTGGGAGCCTTCGTCGCCGTTGCACTTGCCGTACAAAATGGTTTGTTTTCTAATCTCGCTCTGGGTGTCGCCATTTTTGACCTCGTATCTGGCATCCTCATTCTTTGGTATTGGTCGAAAATCAGAAAACAAACGGGAGAAAAGCGCACACTTCAGCTCATATGAAACGCTCTTTGATATTAGCAGGCGGCGGCATGCGAGTAGCCTATCAGGCTGGTGCCATCAAAGCCCTCCTTGATAGCGGTCTTACGTTTCATCATATCGATGGTACATCTGGAGGCATCATGAATGCAGCGATGATGCTTTCGGGTCTAAATCCGGACGAAATGTGTCGCAGATGGAGAACACTGAAGGTCAAGGATTTTGTATCGCTTCTTCCCATACATGAGTATATCAAAGGCCCGGCAGCTCGGGCCATGGGAGATGCAGATGGGGTTATTGAAAAAGTCTTTCCTCATTTGGGAATCGACTGTGAGGCGATCCGTGCGCAAAATGCCGTTCGCGGCACCTTCAATGTTTGCAACTATGACGACAAAACTGTTGAAGCCATTCCCCATGGCGAAATAGCAACGGAACTGTTGGTAGCCGGTATGTCGCTTCCGATTTTCATGCCCATGGTCCAGCATAATGGAAGGCAATACATCGATGCTGTTTGGATAAAGGACGCCAATCTAATGGAGGCCGTCAGACGGGGATCTGAAGAAATATGGCTAGTGTGGATAATCGGAAATACCAGTTCGTACCAAGACGGTTGGTTTGATCAGTACGTCCACATGATTGAAATGAGTGCCAACGGAGCACTCAATTCAGAACTGCAACAGATAGCGGAACTGAACGAGCGAATCTCTCGGGGAGACTCGCCTTATGGACAGACTTCTGCCATAAAGCTGCATATAGTAAAACCGCATTACGCATTGCCTCTCGACCCAGATTATTTTTTTGGGAAAATCAATGCCGACCAGCTGGTCTCGATGGGTCATCTCGACGCCTCTCGGTATCTCAACTCTAAAACGTCAAATGGAGTGGCACTCAATAAAAACAGCATCAAGATGAACAGTGAAACGAAACCTGGAATGCGCTTTCGCGAGATGATGAAAGGTCCATTTGAAATGGGTCAAAACGATCCAAATTCAACATCCACTGATGCTCCGATATTGGAATTGCACGCCTCTATTCAAATCGACGACATGGATAGTTTTGTGACAGATCGGGCTCATTCCGGAGGCCTTGTTGGAAGGATTGAGTATCCGCCTCTTGGCGAGAATTTGCTTTCCTCGTCGGGCATTTTCAACCTCTTTTCTCCTAGCGATTCTCCAGACACTAAACTTATGATCTACGAGATGGGTTTTCAGGCCTCGGGTCAGGAATACTATTTTGCTGGCAAGAAATTAGTTCACGACGATCCCGGCTTCGATCTCTGGTCAGACACGACTACTCTATTTGCGAGAATACACAAGGGAAGCGATAGTTCTGGTGAAGTTATTGCCGCCGGTACAATCAAAATATCGATCTCCCAGCTAATCAAAATGGTTTCGAGCATGACTGCAACTAATCCAGACGGTGTCATGGACAAACTAGCCGTCAAGGCCAAATTTGGAAAGCTGTTCTTGGGTGAGCTTTGGACACAGTATATAAGTCACTCATACGACGAGGAAGATGGGTAAAGTCCGCATTAACAAACCGCTGGAAACCAAGCATATTTCGAATGATCCTCAATTAGGTGAAGGATGTCCTGAAACTCCCAAGTCTGAAAGTGAAATGGGATTTGAACGGCGCGATATGGTAGACTGGTTTTCCCCCAAGCAACTCATTCGAGCTGGGGTTAAGTCTGGTCTTTCCGAGATTTTCGGGGCCTTCGCGGATAGGCGGGAGATACAGGCAGCTCTGGCGAAGGACAACAAGATTTTCGATTTCTCTAGTTGCCAGAACGATTTCTGGTTCGACTACGTGGCCGATCTCGGCGATGGCTTCGATAGCACCTACACTGTTGCTAGAGCACTTGGCCAGCAACGACTGAAACTTTCCCAGCCCGCAAAACCTGCACCAGAGCATGACACTCCTCGTGGTCGACTTCTAATAATGGGTGGAGACGAAGTCTATCCAGCAGCAAGTCCTTTGGAGTACCGCAACAGAACCGTGGGACCTTACCGAGCGGCACTTCCATGGGTCTCAGATCTTGGAGACGGGCCTCCTTCTCTATTTGCCATCCCTGGCAATCACGATTGGTATGATGGCCTTACATCTTTCATCCGTCAGTTCTGTCAAAATAGATGGATTGGTGGCTGGAAGACTGAACAAGAGAGAAGCTATTTTGCGATCGCTCTTCCTCACAATTGGTGGCTATGGGGAATCGATATTCAATTGGAATCGGACATTGATCAACCACAGCGTGACTATTTCTGCGAGCTAGCTCAGAAGCAAATGACGGAGGGTTCAAATATCATCCTATGCACCGCTCAACCGACGTGGGCCTTGACAGGAATGGGAGATCAAGATGCCCAAAATAAATTAGACTGGTTTCTTGATTTCACAACGAAGGAGACAGGACACAAGATCAAGGTTTTTGTCGCGGGCGATCTACATACTTACGGAAGGTGGGCAAGTGACGATAACGATACACAATATTTCGTGGCTGGAGGCGGCGGTGCCTATCTCTACCCCTCGCACGATCTCCCTGAAGTACTGAAACTAAGACGTCACGACGGAAGCGGAGAAGAAGAAATAGAAACGGAAATAAAATCGCGATTCCCCAGTGTATTTAAATCGCGAATGCGATCTCTTTGGGGTTTAACATTTCCTTTTAAGAATATCAGATTCACTCTCTTTCTGGGCTTTTTCTATCTGTTCTTTGCGTGGATTGTTCAAAGTGCCAGTAAATTTCAACAGCTCAGCGAAGCTTCAACTCTTTTAGATAACCTAAAAGATCACGGCTATTTTTGGCAAGGCTTTAAGGACTCGTCTCTAAGTATCCTCGAAACTTTGAAACACGCACCTGCAAGTGTCTGCATATTGCTCTTGATGATTTTCGGGTTCTACGCATTTGCTAGTTCGACATCTCGTGTCACGAAGATCGTAATGGGCCTAGTGCACTCCATGCTTCATCTCGGGTTATTGGTTTGGTCTATATCGGCATTCGCAACAGCCAATCTTGTCGATCTTGGATTAGAGCTGGATTCTTGGAGGCAGATAGCCCTGTTTTCTGCTGAAATGTTTTTGGTTGGCGGCCTATTAGGAGGAGGAGTCATTATGGCCGTCTATCTGGTTGCCTCAAACATATTCTGGGGCGCGCACACTAACGAGGTCTTTCTTGGCCAGCGCTCAACTGCATTCAAAAATTTCCTCCGATTTAAGATTGACAAAGCAAGTGGAGACCTGAGCATATTTCCTGTTGGTATTCCCTCGGTACCAAAAGACTACGTCCTAGACCCTGATGCCCTTAACGGTGATTCTTGGTTCAAGTCTAAATCGACGGAAATAGAAGATCTTGTTGAACTCATCGAAGCCCCTATTAATATTGCCAGATAAGCTATGTATGATGCCATCGTTATTGGAAGCGGATTCGGAGGGGCGGTAACTGCCTGCCGTCTAACCCAAAAAGGAATGAAGGTTTTAGTCTTGGAAAGAGGGCGTCGTTGGTCTCCATCGAACTATCCGAGAAAACCGGGGGACGATTGGGTCTTTGATCCTGATGAGCCAGAGCGACAAAATGGATGGATGGACTTACGTTTTTTTAAGGACATGATCGTCGCTCAAGGTGCCGGTGTTGGCGGTGGAAGTTTGATCTATGCAAATGTACTGGTAGACCCACCAGATCACATTTTTAGACAAGGTTGGCCTGCCGAAATCAACTTGGATGAACTCCAACCCTACCTTGATCGAGTTGGGAAAATGATGGGCGTACAAACAATTCCTGACGGCCAGCTTACCGCTCGTTACAAACTCATGAAAGAAGCGGCGGAGAAGACAGGTGATCAAAACCGATTCATGAAGCTGCCCTTAGCGGTTACATTCGATCCTAACTACTCTCTTGATCAAGACGATCCCTTCAATCACGAGAACTCAAAGACGTGGACCAATCTTCACGGCCGAGAGCAAGGCACGTGCGTTCATTTAGGTAATTGTGATATCGGTTGCGATGTCAAAGCGAAAAACACACTAGATCTGAACTATCTAGCTGAAGCGGAAGACGGCGGAGCCGAGATTCGACCAGGGCAACTTGCGACATATATCGAACCTTGCAATGGTGGATATGAGGTTCACATCCGAGGTCTTTTGGGAGATAAAAAGTGGAAGAAGTATTCGGAGAAAGGTGCAAAGGTTATCATCGCAGCGGGTTCACTGAACTCAACAGAAATCCTTCTTCGCAGCAAGTCTCAATACAAGACTCTTCCCCATCTGAGTGACTTCTTGGGAAAAAACTGGTCTTCTAACGGCGATTTCCTCACGCCTGCTTTTTACAAGAATCGGAAGATATCCCCATCTCAGGGACCAACTATCACCGCAGCAATCGACTATCTCGATCCTGAATCTGGCCGCGAACAGTACTTTATTGAAGATGGCGGTTTCCCTGATCTATTAGGAAACTACATTGAAGGTCTTTGGGGTCGAAAACTCAAGAAGGCCAAGAAATACAAAGAAACTCTAGCGGAGCTGCAAGAAGTCAGTCGCGGCCGAAATCCTTTGGAGAATATGATGCCTTGGTTTGCACAAGGAATTGACGCCGCCGATGGTGAATTATTTTTGGGTCGAAAATGGTATGCTCCATGGAAGAGAAAGCTGAAATTGGATTGGGACATCGCTCGATCTGAAGGAGTTATCGAAGCCATCATCGAGCAACATCGCAAATTTGCCATCGCAACTGAGGGAGATCTTTGGGTACCACCAACTTGGAGCATCCTTAAAAACCTCGTGACGCCTCATCCTCTCGGTGGTTGTAATATGGGCACGACCTCCACAAATGGGGTTGTAAATCATTTAGGTGAAGTATTCGGATACCCGGGTCTCTACGTCGCCGATGGAGGCATTATACCAGAGGCCGTTGGCCTTAATCCTTCGAGGACCATTGCCGCTTTAGCGGAAAGAATTTGCGAAAACATGTAGTCTGTAGACTGAATCATACTTGAAATATCGAAAGCTAGCTGAGTCTTTGGGTCTTGTATTATCCCTGTATCATTACGGAGGTCCTTGCTATCTTTCGACATGAAAATCATGAATCGCATTACGAGCTTTCTAGTAGTCTTGTCTTTCCTAACGATCGACCTTTCAGCGACGGATCTCGAGATAAAGAACACACGCGTTGCAAATCGAGACAATGTTGCCCAAACACCGGTCAGCGTTCTCTTCGATTTGAAGTGGGAGAATGCATGGCACAACGATCGTAATCATGATGCCGTTTGGGTCTTCATGAAGTTTGGTGGTTCCTACAACAACCATGTCAAAATCGCCAAGGATGGCCATCGCATCCTCCAGAATCGAATCTCTAACTTCTTGGTCCATATCGAAGTATCCGAGGATCAAATGGGCTTCTATATTCGACCAACTGAAAAATATCGGGGACCGATTGATTTGAAGCTTCAAATCCGAATCGACACCACTGGAATTAAACCATCCAGAAGTCAACTAACACAGCTAAAGGTCAATGGTTTGGAGATGGTTTACATCCCACAAGGAGCCTTCAGTGTCGGTAGTCCAGACGAAGAAGCCATAGAGCGAGCTGCACTATACGAGAGCGATGCCCAAGGAAAGTCTCGCGGCAGCTATCGAATAGATAGCGAAGCAGCCATCGAGATCGGACCAAAGGCCGGTTCATTGTACTACTGGAGCGAGCGGGCACTTTATAATGGCGATCAAGAAGGACCTATCCCAGCCTCTTTTCCAAAGGGATTCAACTCCTTTTACATCATGAAATATGAATTGACACAGGGTCAGTATGCTGATTTTCTAAACGATCTTCCCGCAGCATGGACCTCTACTCGATCTCCCATTGGAGGACGTGACTATTACAAAAAACGAGGAGGAATTCGAATCGTGGATGGCATCTACGTGGCAGACACTAGCAAGAGACCGATGAATCAAATCAGTTTTACAGATGGATTGGCTTATTCGGATTGGGCTGGTCTTCGACCTATCACAGAGCTCGAATTCGAAAAATCCGCGAGAGGCACAGTCGAAGCAAGTCCGGCGGATTTCCCCTGGGGCAATAATAACTACGACCAACTTGAACGATACGTCACGGAAGACGGTGAACTCGAGATGGCAAATGGAAACAAGGAATCAGAACTCAAGGAATCCAAGAGGCCAGTTTTTGGCGCATCCTTTTATTGGGTGATGGATTTGAGCGGAAGTGTTTGGGAAAAAGTGATCACTATCGGCAATCCAATTGGGCGGATGTTTGAGGGAAGTCACGGAGACGGAAAATTGAGTTTCGGCCATGCAACCAACTCGGATTGGCCATCAAGCGATGATGAAGTCGGCGGCTTTGGCTATAGGGGAGGAGGGTATTATGAGCTAGGGACTGTTCTTTCCGATTTTAATCCACATTCTCCGATCGGATATCGCTACTATGGCGCTTGGTCTGGTGGTCCCAGATCGATAGCTTATGGATATCGGGCAGGCCGGACGGCAGGCTAGAGGCTAGAGGCTAGAGGCTAGAAAAATTATAAGATCAAGAACAAAAACCAAGTAATAATGAAACGCAAAGCAGAAGCCGTCTGGAAAGGAAGTGGACTGGAAGGAAAAGGAAGTCTCAACACTCCTAGCGGAGTCTTTAAAGATCAACCCTATTCCGCCGCCTCTCGATTTAAGAACGAGGACGGAAAGGATGGCACGAATCCAGAGGAGTTGATCGCAGCAGCGCACGCTGGTTGTTTCAATATGGCTTTGAGTTTTGGATTAGGCGGCGCCGGCTATACACCGAGTGTTTTGCACACTGAAGCCATTGTCACCATTGAAAAGCAAGAAGAGGGAGGCTGGGCTATTGAAGGCATCGAGCTGAATCTCACTGCGAAGATCCCAGATATCTCCGAGGGGGAGTTTTTGGCACTGGCTCACGCTGCGGAAACCGGTTGCCCGATTTCGAAGGCATTATCAGCGGTACCGTTAAAACTGAATGCCGAATTGCTAGACTGAGAACAGGGTTGCGGTTTGCGGTGTGCCGAAAGAAGGACTTGGTCGCGGTGTGCGGAGTGCGGAGATTCGACTATCTAAAATCCGACGTCAAAGATAATCTCTCAATCCTACTGAACATGGAACACGGCAAACTGAACACCACGCCTCCGAAAGCTAACGACTAAAGAGTACTCAGTGACGGAGGAAGGTTATTCCTAGCCCATTCTTTGTTCGGCTTTTCTCCCATTTCGAAGACGAGATTTCCGCCTTTGACGATGTCGCTATGGCGGATCCACCCCTGATCAAATGGCTGTCCATTCAGACTCGCAGATTGGATGTACTTGTTTTCTGCTGATACATTCCGAGCCTCGATTTCGAAAACCTTCCCGCTATCAAGCTCTTCCTGACGACTGAACGCTGAAGGCTGACGACTATAAATACTCAAACAGCATCTCCAACATCTCGGGCCGGCCGGCATAGATCGGAAAAGGCACGACTTCGCCTCCTAGCCACATAGAAATATCGAAGTCCGTGCCATCGGCTAAGACAACCTTTCCCCCATTTTGCCGAACCATCGCGATGCCCCCAGCGATGTCCCAAGGAAATACTCCTTCTAACCAGACGGCATCTACACCGCCGCTGGCCAAGTATGAAAGATGTGCTGCACCGGATCCAAAGCAATTGATCTGTCCAGGAAAATTGGCAGCTATCCGTCGGGTCCTGTGGGATACCGTTGTCACAAATACTAAGGTCTCGTTGTGCAATGGTCTGACCTTCTTCATCTGCACGCGAGTGCCGTTCATAAATACGCTTCCGCCTTCTGTGTGATACATTTGGTCGATCACAGGCATGTAGAAGTATCCTTCTTTTTCTTTGCCATCCTCGATCAGTCCAATGGCCATGCCCCAGACCGGAAAGCCACCGACGAAGGACGCCGTCCCATCAATAGGATCCACAATCCATTGTCGATTTCCCGATCTCGCTTCTTTCCTTTGCCCCTCCTCTTCGCCAATGATTCCATCCTCCGGAAAATGTTTTTCAAGTTGCTCCACTATAAAAGCCTGGACAGCCAAATCTGCTGCCGTGACGTAGGTCCGATTGCCTTTCATAGAAGGTTCTACTTTTCGATAATGACTTAAAGCAATCGATCCAGCTTCTTTTATTATTTCTTGTATCACGAGAAGGTGATGGGTTTTGTGTCGTGCGTTCCTACGTGACCTTAGCTAAACTGAGATTGACACGAGGCCGAGAGTTTGAAACCAGGGTTAGCGAAACATAATGAACAAATTTCCGCAAGTTAAGGAGCACTTGAAAAGGAGATACAGTAGACAAGTTATAGTATCTCTAGTTTGAATCAATTGAACTTTGCGAAAAGCTCTTTTCATATTTCTGAAAGCCTATCTCCTGACGATAGTTTTAGTACTTCTTTTCATTTGGCTAAACACCACGTTTCAATCATTCCTAGGCCTTTTTGTTGATGTAATAACTAGCAGAAAAGGGTTGATATTTTTCCACCTAGTGTTTCTCTTCGTCTACGTTCTGGTCCTGTTCGCACACTATTTCATGCGCGTCTATCGCACGAGAGGCTTTGCTGAGTTGACAAAGGCCGTCGCGCTGCGATTTGTGTTACCCATTGTTGCAACTACCCTCTTGATTGTGGGCCTCGTCAATATTAATTCCAAGGAAGTAGCGAGCTACGTATGGGATCATGCCGTTGAAAACAGCACCGGTCAGCCAAAAAACCTGTATGAAAAGGATGGCAAACATCGGGGTATGAGCACCTATCGACTGACAAAAAGCAATGCAGCTACTATATCAGAATTGATTGAATCGAATATCGAATGGATTTCCATCTTTCCATATTTAGGTCAGACAGATATCCACTCGACGGAAATAAGAGGCGTTGAGCAAGTTGGCGTTTGGTCTTCAAGAGATTCTTCTTTGGTTCAAAGCATTGACCTAGCACATCGAAAGGGTCTGCGTGTCATGCTTAAGCCACACATTTGGCTAAGAGAGGGTTGGCGCTCAAATATAACATTTGATTCTCAGGAGAACTGGAATGCTTGGTTTGAAAACTATCGAGACATAATGCTTCACTATGCTATGTTGGCAAAGGCATCTAATACAGAATTACTATGCATAGGAACAGAACTACGCTCGTCACTAAAAAATAAAGCTCAGGATTGGATTGAACTGATTCAGGATATCAGGGAAATCTATTCTGGGAAATTGACCTATGCTGCAAATTGGGATGACGACCTAGAGCAAACTGACTTCTGGAGTGAGTTGGACTACATTGGAATTCAGGCCTACTATCCCTTGACCAAAGACAAGAAGCCCAGTTTGGAAACCATTCGTGATGGATGGCAAAAACACATCACCAAACTTGAGCTTATTGCTCGAACCCATAACAAATCCATCCTATTTACTGAGGTTGGATATCGCAACGATCAATATGCGACTATTGAGCCCTGGAAGTGGGGATCCATTCTAAACAGGCTCTACAAAAGGAAGTCGGACGAAACGCAGCGATTGGCTTATGAGGCATTATTCTTAGAAGTATGGGACCAGCCATGGTTTGCTGGATTGTATGCCTGGGAATGGTCCAGTGGAGATTTTCCGATCCATTCAAAACCCTCGGAAAATGTAATTGCCAAGTGGTACGGCAGGTAATTTGCCTTTCGGTAAAGTTTTGGGTGATGAGTTATGGGTTATGTGTTCTATTCAAGACTAGATTTTTGAACTACTCATCACCAAAGACTCAAGACCCACAACGATCCAGTGTCCGTAAGGCCTCGACTATAGCGTTATTAAGGTATAACAGCTATTCATCCTCCAAACCAAAAAGTCATGCCTAAAAGAATTTACGTCGGTAATCTCCCTGTAAAAATTGATCGAGATCAAATAGAAAGCGCCTTTTCCGGACGCGGTCCTATTAAAGTTGTCAAACATGCTCAGCAGAAAGGCAAAGCACTCTTAGAGGTTAGCGGAGATCCACAAAAGTTTGTTGATCATTTTGATGGGAAATCAGTCGGGAATACCGTTGTATCTGTGACTATTCATCACGCGGAACAGGATGTCCTTATTTGAGGGTATAGATTCACGCCGATCCAGCGGATCGTCTGTTGAAATGACTTTGCATAGACAGTGTAGATCTCACACCCGGCCTTCGGCGGGCCGGTTGAGATGACTTGCCAATAGGCTATGAAAGTGGTGGACGCCTTTTTCCATCGTAGGTGAAAAGCGGCCGGCCTCGTAGAACCTGGACTTCAGCCCCTTGTGAACTCCCTCCACAACAAACTCGTCCTCCCTCTCAACTTTGTCTAATATTGATCCTGCACCAGAAGCCAGTTTCGACTGGTCATAGACATAAGAAATGAATGACACTTTTGTCTTATCCATCGAGATAGGTCGAACAATATTGATCGACAGACCCCAGGGGTAGAAATTGAACATCATGTTCGGGAAGGCCCAGTAATAATAGGCGGCAACATGCCGACCAAAATCTGGGTGACCTTGGGGTAAATCGAAAACCTCCTCTCCCCCTGACGAATAGCCTATCTGGAGATTGCAGTGATCGTAGATCTCCGTCGTGTAATCGCCATAGTCTAGGACATCGTTCAGATCGCTGTGAACAAATGGGATATGGAATCCTTCGAGGTAATTGTCGCAGTAGAGCGCCCAATGACAATTGATCAAATAGTCCTTTCCGTGACTCGTGTCAAGCTTGAATTCATTCAAAGGAAGGAATCCGACTCGCTCCTTCATTTTATCAATGACGCTAGAAAAATCGAAGGATGGATCTGGAGAGACAAAAAGATGCTGGCCCCACTCTCTGAGCTGAAATTCGTGCAGGTCATCACAGGGTCTCGGAAAATCTTCTGCCTCTTCAAACTGTGGCATCTTTCTGAACTTCCCGTCGAGCCCGAAGCGTCGCCCATGATACATGCAAATCATGTTCCTCTGCTTGGCTGGATTTTGTACAACCAGATTTCCTCTATGTGTACATACGTTTGTAAAGCATCGAACCTT
Source organism: Rhodothermales bacterium (assembly GCA_965250215.1). Classification (GTDB taxonomy): domain Bacteria; phylum Bacteroidota; class Rhodothermia; order Rhodothermales; family DATKEJ01; genus CBDFNN01. Next base: position 4,491,048 of record CBDFNN010000004.1, read on the forward strand.
ACTGTCCGAATCTCTACTCAAGACCATCGGCTCCGTCAGATAATTGTCCAGCATTACGAAGGGATGTACCGACTCGTCCAGCGCGACCAAATCCTTATCGCCAATCCATTGCCACGACTTAAGAAAGACCTTCTCCTTAATGGCCTCGAAGACGGCTTCATCCTTATAGAAAGAGGCCGGAAGGGTTGAGGCCTTAGTGATATCTGGGTCGATTTGAAATTGGTTATGCGTGATGAGTGATGGGTATTGGGTTGAAGAAATATTATTACGTGCTAGCAAAGGTAAGAATTGAGAGAAAATAAACTCATCACCCATAACACATCACCGATCACTCTTTCTCATTATCCAATAAATACGAAGGCCGGCAGCATTTGAACATTATGGTATATTTACAAATTTAATTCCGCGAGCTTGTCTTCTATCGATTCCAATCGGTCATCTCTTTGTGTCCTAGCTAATTCAATGGCAGTTTCATAAGCTGCCACGGCGTCTTGCGTCTTCCCGGATGTAACACGCGCAAGCGCAAGACCTTCGTAGATACTTATCGAGTTTGGATGAAAGGCATTAACACTTTCGTAGATCTCAAGGGCTTCATCAGCTCTACCGTTTTTCAGATACCATTCTGCGAAGCCTAGAACAAGACCAAGATTTAGATTTTCGTAGTTGCTATTCAAAGCCGGCATTAATTCCTCAAACAAGGCGAAATCATCGGCTCTTTGGGCCGCCAAGATCAAGGAAAAGGCATTTGGAACATGAGGAGATCCTCCATAGCTATTTGCACGCTCTGTATAATGTTGCCGTAGAAAACCGATACCTCCCTGCCCTTTGAGACTTTCAGTGTTCGGGAAAGAAAGTTCTTCTGCTTTGTAGTCCGCATAAACCGTCATTAGGCCCGTACGCCACAACCTATAAACAGATATTCCAATTCCGTCTTGTATGTCCGGTTGAAGCATCTTGAATTCCCAATTCAAGTTTTTGGGAGCAACATTTGTCAATAGAGAATCCAAATCTTGGGCTGCTTCCCTAACCGATCGTTCATTATCCAAAACACCGAAGTAGAGAGATTTACTAATTGTTGGCTGATCTATGGCCATTTGTTCAAGGGCCCAAAGCTCTATTGTGCTCACGTCATAGCCCTGCAAATATGGACTGGCAGGAATGTAGTTTTTGAATAAATGAGGCCGATTGGCTAGGGCATGGAAAATAAATCCAGAAGTATAATGCCACCCCATAATCGTTCTGTCCTCATGCGTCCTAAACTTGCCTTCGACAAAAGGAAAAAGAATCTCCTCCATAAAATCCAGAAACAAATCAGCTTGCTTGGTCCCAAAAGCGAAATAAGCATTCGATTCATTCGAGACACCCACAATGATCGCAGCGGGCATATCGCCAAACTCCACGATTCGCTGAAAGCCTCCAACGGCAAATTTGAAATAAAAGTCACCGTGCAAGACATAGACTACGGGATAGCGATCATTTGATGTGTCGTAGTCGTCCGGTAGCGAGACTTGGACATCCCATTGTCCACTTATTGTAATCGGTTCAAAATGATAGGTCTTGCCGATCACAACATCTTCTCCTTCTAGTTCTTGGGCAATGCCCGTCTGCACTAAAGCAGCCAGCAAGAGAAGGCCCAGTCCTATTTTTTTCATAATCTAAATAATGAAGTTTTTGACATAACGAAGCTTCTTTCGGAATGACTCCAGCTTCCAAATTAGATTTTGGCTGGTGCCGCCCCGGATTTTTTTCCGACGAGGGACCACATCCCATCTACTAAATCATAAAAGTATACGCTACCAGCATCTCGTCGGCGTAATCGTTCCGAGATGCACCAACAGCCAAGAGATTCCCATCAGAGGATAGGGACACCGAAGTACCGGATACGTCACCCGCCGCTTCCCCTTCTATATCTGCACCTACCTGAGTCCATGTTCCTCCTACAAAACCGTAAATGTGAACATGACCAGCTCTACCCCCAGAGCCGTCAACTTTCAGCACCTCATTGAGACTTAGGGGACAGCAAGCAGCCAGTAGCCAGCAATAATTCTCCGTCAATCCACAGATATCGCGTCGGCCTTATCCATTTTCGCACTATTCTAGCTCATCACCAATTGACAATTTAACGTGGCATTCTATACACCACAGGCTGGAAGTCAAATTCCTCAAAAAGGAGGCTCAGCCCGCAGATTCTTTGGACGAAATTTCCTCAGGTTATGGGGATGGAAAATCGAAGGCCAATTGCCGAACGTTCCAAAGCTTGTTCACATCGTCGGACCTCACACATCGAATTGGGACTTCCCAGTAGGCGTTTTCGCCCGCATGGCCATGGGTCTCGATATGAAGTTCATGGCCAAGGAAGCTTTGTTTACCGGAGTCACGGGCGTCATCATGCGACGCATGGGAGGAATACCTGTAAGCCTACAAAGGGGACTTGGTGAAACCGATAGAATGGCTGAGGTCATTAAAAGTAGCGAGAAGTACATCCTCACTATCACTCCTGAAGGATCACGCTTTATTCGGACGACCTGGAGAACGGGCTTCTATTTTATCGCGCACAAATCTGACATACCCATCCTTCCAGTATTCTTCGATTTCAAAAATAAAATTGTCGGCTACGGGCCTCACTTTGAAGCCAGTGGCGACTTCAATACCGACATGAAAATCGTGAACGATTTCTATAGCGGAATAAACGCCAAAATCCCACACAAATTTAGACTCCACCAAACCATACATCCAATCACCAATCCGGATCTTCCTGATCTACTTCCCGATTTTTCAAGAGAGGACTGGGAGCCGAACGAGGAGAATGCTACTGGGATGATAGCGGAAGAGGCAGAATCCAGATAGGCTCGGTGTTGCGTGCTCCGAAACTGGTGGCGGGTTGCGGTTTGCGGAAAGAGCTTTAGCCTGTGGCCAATACAGAAGCGGAGTTCAATTTCTGAAGGCTGACGACTGAATTCTGAAGACTGAAAGCTGATTCCTGACGACTGCTTTCCGAAACCCGAGGCAATACGACACCGTATCTGACGTTATAAACGTGAAGTATGAAACTCGTAACTATGACGATCAGATATGTACTTGGACTGAGCTTGTTGATAAGCTTGGGATGCCAATCTCCCGCCAATTCTCAACAGGCCAGCAATCAAGAAGTAGATTCGCCAGGAATTCAGAACATCTCGGACCGAGCCCAAACGAGGGATCGCGACTTGGCTCTTGCACAAATTGCCAATAGTCGATCAACAGCTATCACTCAGGCCGTTAATCACGTTTCCCCAGCCGTCGTAAGTGTCACCTTGACCGGAACAGAGCGCGTCGCCTACCGAGACAATTTTATGGATATCTGGTCTCAGTTCATGGGCCAGCGTCCTAGGACTCAATATGCCGATCGTCAGGTAAATAGCCTTGGTTCCGGATTCCTAATTTCCAACGACGGCTATATCGTGACAAACGATCACGTGATTGGACCGAAAAGACGTCAAGGTGTGGTTGATTCCGACATAGAAATAATTGTCTCCTTTTCTGACGGCAGTAAACTGAATGCTGAATTGGTCGGATCTGACCCCGTGAGCGACATCGCACTCTTGAAGGTTAGCTCCGAGGAAATTCTTGACTACATAAATTTCGATACCTCCGAGAGCGTTCTCGTTGGCGAATGGGCCATAGCACTGGGCAGTCCTTACGGACTATTCCAAGCTTCTGAGCCAACCGTTACCGTGGGAGTTGTCAGTGGATATGGTAGAGATTTCGATCCACAAGATGGCCGGCTCTATCGTGATATGATCCAGACAGATGCGGCTATTAATCCAGGAAATTCTGGCGGACCTTTGGTAAATGCCATCGGCGATGTCATCGGCGTAAACTCTTTTATCTATTCCAGAGCGGGCGGATCTGACGGAGTGGGCTTTGCTGTCCCGGCTTACACCGTTACGGAGATCGTTACGGAGCTAAAGGAGAATGGATTTATCGACCGAGCGCAGGCCAGCGATCTCGGAATTCAAGCGCGAGATCTTTCCACAATTAGAAATAGACGAGTCTTCGATCGCCTGAAGCTGACTGACACCCGAGGAATTATTGTCACAGAAGTTAGAGAGGATACTCCTGCAGAAAGGTCAGGTATCGAACTCTATGACGTCATTCGAGCGGTTGGCGATCAAGAGATTAGATCCGGAGCAGACTATCAGACATTTCTATCGGAATTCCGACACGGCGAGACGGTACCTCTCACCGTGATTCGAGAAGGAGAAGAGAGGATTATTGAAGTCGCTATTGACAATACGCCTTAGATTGCCCGTCCAAGCGATTTTCCAATAAGCCTATCAAATTTTACGTGCTCTCCAGCTTTCGAAATTTTTTACTGCTCAACACCCCTACTCTAGACTCCTCGACCTCCCCTGTGCCCCTGTTCTCCCGTGCCCCTATTCCCCCGAGCCCCCGTGCCCCTGAGCTCCTCAGCCCCCGTGCCCCTGAGCCCCCGAGCTCCCGAGCCCCCGTGCCCCTGAGCCCCTTTCTTCTCCTCCTTCTTTTTACCCAAGCCTGTCTCCCAGGCAGCCCCTCTGAACCGAAAGCACTATTCCCAGCCGACTCTCTTTCCAGAAGCATCGCCGAATCCTTACCGGTTGAGGGCATGGAGCTTCTATGGGAAAAAACTCGAGAATCTGATGCATTTGGTCATCTTAGTGCAGTTCGATTTACAGAGTCTAAAATATTCCTCAGCGATCTAGAAAATGGAAGGGTTCTGAGCTACAATTTGGATGGCGATCTGGAAGACTTCGAACTGGATCAACCGCTGAGTTTTCCTTATCTCCTACAGGCAAAATCAGATAGTCTTGTAATCTTCAATGCTGGAAATCCATCCATAGACTGGTACATAAAAGGCGAGCATTCACGGACAACGAGCCTACCTGCATTCGGCGAGGGCAAGTCACTCACCTACTTCCCTTCCGTGTACCGAGATAAGATCTTCCTCAAAACCCAGCCAGAGAAAGGGCAATCGGAGTTATATCAACTCGACCAGGTCAGCGGAGAGATCGAAGACAGTACGATGCTAGCTGGACCCTCTTGGATTCATAAGGGCTTTCTCAGATCAAATGATAGCGAGCTCCTTAGCATCTCCTCCTACTATCCCAACATTTATTTGGCCGGAACTGGATTGAGCCAGGACTCACTCAGACTTCAAGGCTTTGACACTCCCATGCTGGCGCGAATGAGAAACAAAGCGATTGGCGAAGGTGATGAAGCACCTTTGATAATTTCCTCAGCGGTGCTCAAGGATTCTCTCTTCTTCGTCACCAACCTAAGACCCGGTTGGGCTCGGGTGGATGTCTATGACAGGAAGGGTCTTCTCCAAAACATTCTTGAAGAGGAGTTACCTCCTGCCCCTACAGACTATAACACTCTTGATATAGACGTTATGAGAGATGGTGACGACTATTTGATAGCTCTGATAGCTGTCAAGCAAGTCCACAAGACTATCTCTATAGAGTATCACGCCAAGCTCAGTCTTTTTCGCTGGAATAGAAGAATGCTTGCTAATTCCAAATAATTGTAGAGACCAGAGAAGGTGAGATTTTTTCTCTTGGACCATAATATTTGGGATTCTGCCAAGGTGAGGCCGCTCGAAAAAGACGTCGGTGCTGCTGCGAGGCACTTGTCTTCATTTGGAGGAAACTTGGACACAAGAGAGAATCCTAACCAACATGGAATATTGCCCGAGCTACTAGCGCTGACACACTACTCGCAACCCGCAACCCGAAACTTATTACCCAACTTTGTCTTGGCTCTAATGTCTATTTTCAAATCCATCTAATACCCATTTCGCTGCATGTCAAAACGACTTTTGTCAATCAAAACCCTTGGAGAATTGAGGGAAGCGGGATATCAGGTCCGTAGTGTAAAGGACGAATTGCGAGAGAATCTGATTGCACGACTCGATAGTGGAAAGCCGATCTTTCAGAATATTATTGGCTTTGATGACACTGTTATTCCAGCCGTAGAAAGGGCTCTCCTATCCAAGCATAATTTCATCCTATTGGGCCTTCGCGGACAAGCAAAGAGCCGGATGATTAGAATGCTTCCGGAACTACTGGACGAATATATCCCATACATTGGAGGCACAGATCTCAACGAAAACCCATTCAACCCTGTCACTAAAATGGGAAAGGAGTTGGTCGACTCTAGAGGAGACGATACGCCTATATCTTGGTTGCCTAGCTCGGAACGCTTTGGAGAGAAGTTGGCTACTCCAGATACATCAATGGCAGATCTAATCGGCGACATTGATCCGATAAAAGCAGCTACTAGAAAGCTGACCTACGCCGATGAAGAAGTCATCCACTTTGGCATCATCCCCCGCATCAATCGTGGTATTTTCGCGATTAACGAATTGCCAGATTTGCAACCTCGAATCCAAGTCGGTCTTTTGAACATAATGGAGGAAAGCGATGTTCAGATCAGAGGATTCAACATTCGCATCCCGCTCGACATCCTCATGGTTTTTACAGCCAATCCAGAAGACTACACAAATAGAGGAAGCATAATTACTCCTCTCAAAGACAGAATCGATAGCCAAATTCTTACACACTATCCTAAGACCTTGGATCTCGGAATTCAAATTACAGACCAGGAGGCATGGCAAGAAAGGGGAAGTAGCGTCAATGTGAATCTGCCTCACTTTTTCAGGGAGATAATCGAACAAATAGCAATCGAGGCTCGAGCAAGCGAATACATCGATCAGAAATCTGGAGTCTCTGTAAGACTGACCCGATCCGCTCTAGAAAATCTCATCAGCGCAGCCGAACATCGAGCACTGAAGAATCGCGAAAAAGAAACGACGGTAAGACTTAGTGATCTGACGGCTCTTGAGACCGCTATCTCCGGTAAAGTCGAGCTCGTTTACGAAGGCGAGCAAGAGGGAGTTCAAAATGTAGCACGTTCTCTGATCGGACGAGCTGTCAAGTCCATCTTCAAAAACCATTTCCCAGATCCAAGCGAGAAAGAGGAAGGAAAGAAGGCCTACAATGCCATCGTGTCTTGGTTTTCAAGAGGAAATTCTCTGGAGCTCTCCAGCGACTTGACCTTCGCCGATTACGCGAAGACACTTGACGGAATTGATGGCTTGAAAGACTTTGTTCTCAAGCACACCAAAACGGATAAAGCCCCTGAAATAGCTACAATGATGGAGTTCGTTCTTGACGCCTTGCATCAGCATTCGATGCTCGGAAAGGAATGGTATGACTCGTCTACGAGCTACAAAGATCTAATGGGATCGATGTTTTCCTCATTCTCAGACACCAAGTTTGGAGAAGAGGACGACCTGGACTTTAACTAGAGACCGTGTTCCGTTTTCCGTGTTCAGTCTTCCGAATTCCATTGGTCGGGCAAGGCTATTCTGAAAACGAGATCCGAGATACCAAACTCGAATCTCTCCGTCAACCAGAGTCCAGCTTGGCCCTGATTTCTATTCCTGTCAGCAGCAAGATCTTGCTTGATCACGTCCTTTTTGAATCGGAGGACAGGGATAGTCACCGTATGAACAGAAGACGCAGCAGTCTCCTTCTTTCGGTTTAAGTATAATCTTACAACTAGGACACTCCCAGAAAAACTGACATGAATTTGTGGACATCTCCTCTGTTGACTTGTGGCCACATTCAGGACAAGTAATTTCTGACTTCAGCCTGATCTCTTTCGCATCCATTAATTCGTTCTTTTGATCCACCTCCTTGTTTACCGACTCTACAGTTATCGACGCCGCGACTTGCACACCGCTATAACAAAATTTCATTTTGTTATAGCATATTTCCCCATCGTATAGACAATCTTCAGAAAAGCCTTAACCGATCCTTTGAAGGTCCCCGTAATCTTCGGCACGCCGATCCTTTTCCTATACCGAACTGGTACCTCTTTGTATCGCAGCCCAGCCCTAACCGCTTTGATCTGCATCTCAATAGTCCAGCCGTAATTCTCGTCGACCATGTTCAGATCCTTCAAATCCTTATATCGAATCGCGCGGAAAGGCCCAAGATCAGTAAACCTACCACCCCAAAATATCCGAAGGATCTTGGCCGCAAGCCAGTTACCAAAAACAGAAGTCGATCCGATCGCATCATTGTCTCGGGTCTCCGTCATTCTCGTACCCAAGACAAAATCATATTCGTCATCCAAGATGGGTTGGACGATATCTCTTATTTCCTCGGGATAGTCACTATAGTCTCCATCCAAAAAGACGACAATATCTGGCGGATTCTTGTCGACTTCTGCGATACCAGTCAAACATGCCTTACCGTATCCTTTCTGATCTTCTCGGACGGTTTTTGCGCCAGCTGCCTCGGCCACTTCGGCGGTCCTATCGATGGAGCCGTTGTCTACCACGATTACTTCGTCCACCAAATCCCTAGGAATGTCACCGACTACCAATCCGATGGATGGCTCCTCGTCAAGTGCGGGTATGATTACGCTGATTTTCTTTTTCATACTATTTTGACTAGCAAATACACATTGCGTTACCATTCCAGACTCTAGCTCCTAGTATCCATCCTCTAGTATCTATTGTCGATCTAAAACATTTATGTCCGACAACACCTCCGTAGCCACAGTCCATGGCTGTTCATAGCTCATTACCGATCCAACAAATCCGAGGCCACTCGAGACATTAGATTCCAGCTGAGTTGTACCGATCCAGTCGGCGCTCTTAAATCGGACCTCAAGCTTCACCTCACGAAGAGGTATCGCAGCATTAACATAGCCGGCTTCGGCTCGAATGTCCTCAAAGTCTCGCTCAAGTCTAACAATCACTCGCCAGCCGTGCTCAAGATTCGAAAGAAAACGATTGAAATAATCAAACTTCTTTTCAAATAGGGCCCCGTTTGGAAATGCAGTGATGTAGGTCACTGTAACTCGATCTACAACGGCATCCACTCGGGAGATATTGAGGCTTTGCTCCCAAGTACCTGCATTGGTCTCGTTAGCTGGAGTGGGAGACATGCTTGGGTCCTCCGGGATTGCAGTGGTCGCCTCTGTGTCAACGAGTCCAGCTCCACTTGCTCTCAATGTGTAGTTCGTCGCCTTTTCTGGTCGGAAATTGGCCCAATAAAGTAATGCCCTATTTCCATTAACTGTGGTCACAACAGAGTCAGACCATACCTGCTCAAGTCCGGTATCTAGAGCTGTCGAAAAAAGGTTGGGCCTAGGTAAATCTTCCTCCAAAAACTGAGTCTCACGTCGAGGTTCAACACGCACAAATTGCGTGTCCGCTGCCGTGTCAAGAAAGCCAAAAAGCCCAAAACTGGCATCGGTCTCCGTGAAGGGTTGAATTGTATTGTCGCAAGATGCCAGCGGAATAAGCAAGAAGCAAAGAATAATGCGAAGTCGATATTTACCAATCAGGAGAATCAATCAATATCAATTTTTAGTCCCAATGTCGGGACGATGGGCAGTTGATTAATACGCTCATTATTCCAAACATCGTAGTAAAAAAGATTCCCTCGATTGTAGGCATTTATGAGCCCGGCCAAGAATTTCCCTTTCATCTGATTGAATCTGAAACGTCGTTCCAGAGTGACATCTAGACTGTGATAAGCCGGCAAGCGTCCTTTGAATGGCTCACCAAACACAAGCCTATTTTCTCCATCGATTGTATGGAATCCCTGATTGGTTTGTATGGGACTTATGTTGTTAAAGAATCCGGAAACCTGTGTAAAAGGCAAACCTGAGCCGTATTGAAAGCGCAGGGCCACGGAATAATTTCCCTTTGTATATCTGCCGATCAGATTCATGATGTGTCTACGATCATGTGGAGGACGGAATGAATCGGTGCCACTTTGGCCACCTGAAAACTGATATCCTTCGTCATTTGGATTGTACCAAACTGAGCCGAGGGAGTAGCTCGCAAACATGTAGACCGAGGGTTTGATTACCTCGGCGCGAAACTCAATACCTGAGGCGGTACCAGATCCCTGCTGCCGGAGCAAGGGATCGCTTGGCATGATCAAGTTTTCCAAAGACTTTCTGTAGACCTCGATGCCCGTGTTAAGCCAGGGAAATAGATTGGCAGACCATGCTCCAATAAAATGAATAGCTTGGGGAATGCCTTCGAATACTGGGGTTGTTGACCAGACTGTGAAGACGTTGGCTACATCTCGCCTGTCGGCAATTCCCACGACCTCTTGCCTGTATAGACCCGTTGCAATGGAGAATAGATGTTGTGAAAGCGGTCCATCCTTGGTCTGATACTCCATTCTCAGCCGGGGTTCGACGGAGATGTAGGAGCGACTCGGAAATCCGTGAATGCGGACTCCGGTATTTATGAGAAGATCTGGACCCAGTTTGAATTCACCCTCGGCAAAAATGCCCCCCTCTGTGATAAACTCTTTGAATGGAAGCTGCTCTGGCAATTGATATCGGAAACTGAGCGATCGAGTAAATATACCCAATCGAAATTCCGTCTCACCTAGTAAATACAGGAATCGAATCGAGGCATTGGTGCCGGAGACCGAGGAATATCGATCGGCAAATCCTGCAGGACCAAACTCGTTATTCAATTCAGAATGGGAGACCGATAGTTCAGTTACAACAGGAAAATCGGCGGGGAGGAAGAAGTATTTCGCACCGACAGCCGAATTGGTCCACTTAGTTCGAGTTGTTTCATCAGAGACGTTGCCAAGATTTCCTTCGTCGAAGGAGCGAAGAAAGGTGAAAGAGGCGCTACTAGTTTGGTTCAAATAGGCATGCGCCTTGAATAACTGGTCCCCAAATCGATACGGCAGCTCCTGGTTGATGAGACCACTTCCCAATCGCTCGATAACGGATTCCCTGGCCGAGGCCAGAAATGAGACTTTGCCTTTGCTGATCGGACCCTCCAGTCGAATGCTCGAAAGAAAGGGGGCCATGGATACGCCGGCTTTGAAATCCTTTTTGTCTCCATTACGCGAAGCAACATCTATTACAGACGAAAGCCTTCCCCCATATTGAGCGCTAAATCCTCCAGCGTAGACATCGGCATAGGAGATGACGTCGGAAGGAAAGGCAGAATAAAAGCCGAGAATGTGAAATGGTTGATAGACGGGAATGCCATCAATCATAACAAGGTTTTGCGTAGGCGTGCCACCTCTTACAAAAAGCTGTCCACCACGGTCGCCGGACGAAGTGACCCCAGGCATGGTCAAGAGAGCGGACATTAAATCGCCCGAGACGTCGGGGGTTGGGATTCGATCAAGATCACCGGGCGTAATCGAGCGAACACCTGCAGAAGTAATCCGATTTCGACTTCCCTCGGCAAAGACCTCAACTGATTCAAGCGCTTCTGTCCCGCCGAAAAGTGTCAATTCTAATCTCTTTTCATCGCCAAAAACCACATTAAGGGAATCGATTCTCGATTTGTAACCAACAAATGAGGATTTCAAAACATAGTTACCGGGACTCAATCGAGAGAAAAGAAATTCGCCATCGGAATCGCTAACAGCTCCCAATCGCAATCCACTTTCTGAAGACAATACGACATTTACACCAGGAGCTGGCCAATATTCGCCATCCAAGCGAACAAGGCCTCCGATACTTGCGTACTGAGCCGACAAATTAGGCGCAATTATTCCAAGGAACAGTGCGCTTATTATCCAGAAAGTTGTACGGCGAAAGATCATAAAGAGATAGTGAGCCCTCTAGCGGCTGGCGGTTACTACTTTCAATAGCATTATTGGATTCTAAATATATGAGTAGGAAGAGTATCGTATTGACGGTAGCAGGACTGTTAGTAGCCTGGGTAGTGGTGGATGCCCTCGGGGTTTTCGATAACTCGGACTTTACAGCGATTCCTCATGGAAGCCACGACCACTATGTACCAAAAGTTCGCGATGAAGGAATAGGGGCTGATAATTGCCCTACTCGTGCGCCCGAATCTGACGAATTTATCTCCACACAGTGTCAGATAATTCGTGTCGTTGACAGCCAGGGAATTTCCTACTATGTCCCCGACAATATTCAGGCAGGAATTCCATTTGATCAACTCCCAAGCAGAGCACCAGGACCGGGTGAAATAATAACTCCACTTGGCCTACTACAGAAAGCAGAAAGCCCTTGATGCAGATTCGAAACATATTTCTCCTTCTCCTTTGTATTTCTTTTGTCGCTTGTGACGAGTCTGATCCGAAAGAATCAATGGAGACTGGATCGGAGATTGCAAACTCGGAAGACTCAATTCCTCAAGATGTTGTCTCAAGCCCTCCTGGCAACGAGACGGCCACGAGATCTCCAAATCGGAGCGCTCGAGAGCTTAAGAAGGAGCCTGCAGATTTAGTCACGAAATTCCAGTATGCCTATTTTGAGCGGAGATTTGACGACTTCCATTCACTCCTTAGTGAAAAAGATCGAAAGGCACGTCCCCTCCGAATAATGGAATCTGAGTTCAACGACATGACACTCGGCGAGGACATTATGACGACCTACATATTGGGCTCAAGCGACTATCATGCTGACTCTACCTACACGATATCGCCTGATAGCATCGTAGTATTCGGAGCTTCAACAGCGCCCTTACTTGAAAATGTGCAGCGCGAGGTATCGGTCGTGCTTAGAGATGTTGGTGAAGACGAAGAGTACGGCATGCTATTGTCCCTGCTCACAGAGCGATTAAAACTTAGAGGCGGTAAAAAAGAAAGACTTAGTACGGAGCACCTCGTCGTCCGCGAAAATGGTGTGTGGCGGATACGAGTTGGGTTTGATGCGGAATAGTCAAGTCCTCATCTTGACTCTTTTTCTGCTGGGCCTCGCGGCAGACTCCAGCTATGCCCAGTCTGAATGCATCGATGGTGTCGCCGACAATCAATACAGTTGCAAGAATGTTGATCTCCTCGCACATATAGAGAGGATCGAATTAGCCAGCCTGCTTCCCGGTCAGGAAATTGTCAGACACAACGATATTTGGGGTTGGACGGATAGCTTGAGCGGTCGCGAATTTGTCTTGGCTTGCAGAGAAAACGGTGTTGCCTTTATTGAAATTAGCGATCCAAGCAATCCAGAATATCTTGGCGATCTCCCTTTCCACATAGACGGAAGAGCATCGCGATGGCGGGATATTAAGACTTTTAAGAATTACGCTTACATCGTTGCCGACGGAGCAGGAGATCACGGAGTCCAGATATTCGATTTGAGTCAACTCCTGAACATCACAGATCCACCGGTACTTCTGGAGGAAACGGCTCACTACTACGGCCTTGCCTCGGCACATAACATTGTGATCAATGAAGCGAAAGAAACGGCCTATGCCTCGGGCGTAAGCTCGGGCCAACAGACCTGCGGTGGTGCCTTGCATGTGATGAACCTAAGCGATCCGCTCAATCCGACTTTTAGTGGCTGCGTCCAAGTTGCCGGTACAGGTATCTTTGGATCTGGATATACCCACGATGCTCAATGCGTCGAATACCAAGGACCGGATCTTGATCACAACTCAGCCTCTATTTGCATTCTTTTCAGTGAGACATCGATCTCAATAGTAAACGTCGACAATCCAATTGACCCAAGAGTCATCTCGATCATCGAATATCCCCAGGCTCAATACGCCCACCAAGGCTGGCTCTCGCATGACCACAAAACGCTTTTTGCCGACGACGAGCTTGACGAAATTCGTCTCGGACTCACCAAAACTAGAACGCTGATTTTCGATCTAACTGATCTCGACAATCCAGACTTAATCATGGAGCATGAGGGCAGACTCGCAACGATTGATCATAACCAATATGTTCGTGGCGGCTTTCTCTATCAATCGAATTACACAAGCGGTCTGACCATCTGGAACGTCTCAGATCCATCAAGTCCTCAACTGGAAGGCTTCTTTGACACCTTCCCTATGGATAATGACGTGAACTTCAATGGCTCGTGGAGTAACTATCCCTTTTTCCCGAGCGGTACGATCGCGGTCAATGATCGGGACACAGGATTATTCCTTCTCTCAACACCAACGATTGAACACAGTGCGCCAAACAGTTCTTTACTCGTTCAAGACCCTTATCCAAATCCCGCGAGGGATATTGTAAATCTTAGACTAGTCTCCTCAGAAGCTCAGCTAGGTGAGCTAAGCATCTTCAATATGATGGGCCAAGAAGTCTATCGGACAAAACTGCAGTTGTTTGAAGGCAATAGTCATAGCTATCGAGTTCCCGTAACGGGATTTGCAAAAGGAGCCTACATATTGTCTATTAGGACTCAGGACGGGCAGGTGGATTCAAAAGTGATTGTCCAGTAAGGAAGAAAAACGTTTCTTGTCTCTCGTCTCTCGTTCTTTTCGCTACTCCCCCCTCCTCACTCCTCACTGCCCCCTCCTACTCCTCCAATTGCTCTCCTTCGGAGCACTTACAACCTTAGCTTGCTTGGTCCCAGTGCCATCTCTCAAGAGCGCGCCAGCAATTACAAAAAGTAATTCGTCTTCCAGCTCAGTTTCCGGCTCGAAGTATTTGTCAACAAACTGTGTTGTATAGTGACCCTCAACGAAGGCCGGGTGTGCCATAACAAATCGACAAAAACTCAATGTCGTTTCGACACCTGCGATCTGATATTCCGATAGAGCTCGAGACATCTTAGAAATCGCCCTTTGCCGAGTGGGAGCGTGAACTACAAGTTTTGAAATCATAGGATCGTAGTATCTCGATATTTCCTGCCCCTCTCTAACTCCGGCCTCAACCCTAACTCCAGGTCCTCCAGGAGCTCGGTGAATTCGCAACGTGCCAGGACTAGGCATAAATCCCGTATTTGGATCCTCCGCATAGATGCGGCACTCAATCGAATGTCCATTTCTTTCGACCTCGTCTTGACTCAGACTCAAGGGCTTCCCTTCCGCGATGTTGATCTGTTCCCGTACTAGGTCTACACCCGTAATCTCTTCCGTCACAGGATGCTCCACCTGAAGTCGCGTATTCATCTCCATGAAAAAGAAGTCTTCCTTGTCATCGACAAGAAATTCGATAGTACCAACACCCAGATAATCACAAGCTCGAGTCGCTAGAATCGCGGCTTCGCCCATTTTTTGTCGGGTTTCTTCACTCAACCATGAAGATGGGGCCTCCTCGATTACCTTTTGATGGCGTCTTTGAATCGAGCATTCTCTCTCCATCAAGTGAATTACATTACCGTGCTGGTCCGCAGCAACTTGGAGCTCAATATGGCGGGGTCGCTCAAAAAACCGTTCGATGTAGACACGCCCATCGGAAAAAGCGGATTTAGCCTCTCGCTGGGCGGCCTCGATATTCGCCTGCAATTCTGAACCTTCTCGAACAATGCGCATGCCCTTCCCTCCTCCTCCAGCTGCGGCCTTGATAAGAATTGGATAGCCGATTTCCTCTACCGCCTCCATGGCTTCCTCAGAATTTGCGATTGCGTCCAAGGTCCCAGGTGGAGTTGCTACACCATGCTCGGCCATTAGTAGGCGAGCTTTGGTTTTATCTCCCATGATCCTTATGGATTCTGCGCTGGGTCCGATGAATATCAATCCAGCAGCTTCACAGGCAGCAGAGAATTCGGCATTCTCTGATAGAAATCCGTAGCCAGGATGAATGGCGTCTGCACCAGCCATTTTTGCCGCCTCAAGTATCTTATCTACACGGAGGTAGGACTCAGAAGAGGCAGCTGGCCCTATGTTGATCGCCTTGTCCGCCATCAATACATGAGGAGCTTGGGCGTCGGCGTCGGAATAGACGGCAACACACTCGATACCCATTTCCCTGAGGCTGCGAAATATTCGAATAGCGATCTCTCCGCGGTTGGCGACTAGAACCGATCCTATTTTATTCTCTTTCTTCAAATTAGCTTATGCAACTCTGCTTGACTTGCCCGTATAGAATTTTGTGCCTTTTGGTAGTATGTTAGCGCCATCCGGCACACATTATTAATCGTTAGCCAAGCTTGCTGGCAGCGCGATAACAATTTCAGAAACTAGATTATCTACTAGCTAATCCCTAATTCTTATCGGCCAGTATTCAATCTTCCACGAGGATTTGTCTCCACCATAATCAATTTGTTAACCCTCTGAATCTTCCTGATCACTATAGCACCCTTGGAATAAAGACCTCCGCTCGGAAGGATGAGATCAAGAAAGCCTATCGGATGAAGGCTAGAGAATGGCATCCAGACCGAAACCCTGACAATCCCAAGGCGGAAGAGGAGTTCAAGCGCGTTCAAAATGCCTATGAAGTCCTTTCCGACCCCATGAAAAAGGGTCGTTATGATTTGTACCGACGAAATCCCTTTTTTCGAAGCACAGGCCCATCGCAACAGGATGAGAGTCACTACGAAGAGAAGGACGGCTTCGATATCGCTTTCGATTTTCTAGATGACCTCTTTGACAAACTCTTCGGAGTCAACGAGAGTCTCTCGGAAGAACAGCTTGAATTGGAATTAAGTTTGGCACAAATCATGACGGGCGTCAAGAAAGAAATCAAGCTTCCAGATGGCCGGCGTTTGAAAGTCGATATCCCATCCGGTGTTAAACAAGGTGACCTTATCCGCCTAAAACGAGGAGATTCCGGCGGAGACATTCTTATCTCAATCAAGATTTCGAAGGACACTCATTTCAAAAGAATCGGAAACGACGTATATCTCAAGCAACAAGTCTCTGTGCTCGACTTACTGCTGGGCGGTTCGATCAGAGTCGCTGATCCCACTGGAAAGAAATTCACGATCAAAGTCCCGAAAGGAAGTCAACATGGGACAAAGCTTCGCTTAAAAGGACATGGTATCATAGCGCGGGCTCAGCGAGGCGACCTGTATGTCGAATTTGATTCCGTCGTACCCTCCGATTTGAGCGAAGCAGAAATTGAAATGCTCGAGCGTATCAGAAAGAAAGCAGAACGATAATTTGAAACTACATTTTGAAAAGCACGGAGATGCGGAGCGATCCCTGGTCATTATCCACGGTTTCCTTGGTTCAGGCGAAAATTGGAGAACGATTGCTCGGCAGCTTTCTGAACACTTTACAGTTTATTTGCCTGACATTAGAAACCACGGGAAAAGCGAGCATGCAGATGAGATGAGCTATGAACTTTTGGCTGCTGATATTAAGGTGTTTGTGGAAGAGCATGTCGATCAAGAGAATGTTGATCTTATTGGTCACTCCATGGGTGGAAAAATCGGTTTTCAATTAGCTGAGACTTATCCGGGAATTCTGAATAGTCTTTTGGTCGTGGACATCGCCCCAAAGGAATATGAGGGCGGACATGAAGCGATTCTGGACGCCATGCAGAGTTTGAATCTCGATGCTGTAAAGAACCGAAAGGACGCGAACCATTTACTTTCTGAAGGTATTTCGGATCAGGTGGTCCGACAATTTATACTAAAAAACCTTGTCCGTGAGGAGAGTGGCGAATACGAATGGCGGATTCCGATCAAGACTTTGATCGATAATTATAGCCAAATAAAGACGGGTATTTCATTCACAGAGAGAAAAAAACCACGCTTATCCCTCATTTATGGTGCGAGGTCGGGTTATGTAAACCAGAATGATCTTAATGACTTAGGCCAGGCCTTTCCTGAGTTTTCAAGCTTTGAAATGGACGCTGGCCACTGGGTTCACGCTGAAAAACCATCCGCATTCTTAGAAAGGGTAAAAAAACACCTTAAAATACTTGCATAAATCACTATATAGTTATATACTTTCATCGAACACTTGTCAAGGAGGTGTTCACGTAAGAGACCCCTGATAAGAATTTGAGGCTAAACAAACTTATCGGCAAGGATTTTACATTTTACTTTGGTGCATAACCGGACGCGTCCCCCGCGTCCGGTTTTCTTTTGTAGAATCGTTTTGGAGTCCATCTCACACCAACTCGCTCAAGCTAGATGTGAGATCAACACTGTCTATCTGTACGCCACCTCGTGCCGAGCTGACCCGTCCTTCTAATCCGTCTTCTCTTTCCCTAACCTGCATTGAAGGCCGCTATCACGACAAAAGCCAGAGCTCCACCCCTCACTCCTCACTCTTCACTCTTCACTTCTTCCTCCCCTCTTCCCTTCGACTCATAATAATTCCTCCCCACCAACTCATCAGGCAAGTACTGCTGCTCCACCCAAGCCCCAGGGAAATCGTGGGGGTATTTGTATCCCTTGCCATGTCCGAGGCCTTCAGAATCCCGATTTCCATCTTTGAGATGATTAGGGACATCACCAGATCGTTCGTTTGCAACATCGTTCAGAGCTGAAAATATGGCCTTGGCTGAGTTGCTCTTCGGTGCACGCGCCAAATACAGACAGGCCTGTGACATCATATAGCGACCTTCCGGCATCCCGACAAACTCATAGCCTTGAAAGCACGACATCACCACCTGTATCGCCTGCGGATCAGCTAGACCAACATCCTCGGAAGCAAAAATTGCCATTCGTCTGAAAATGAATCTAGGGTCTTCTCCGGCATAGAGCATTCTGCTCATCCAGTATATCGCCGCATCTGGATCACTTCCTCGCATCGACTTAATGAAGGCAGAGATGATGTCATAGTGTGCATCACCCGACTTGTCATACATCACCGCACGCCGCTGAATGCTATCTTCTGCAACCTCCAAATTTATTCTTATACTCCCCTCTTCATCGGGACTCGTTACAACAGCCAACTCTAGTGCGTTCAACAAGGATCTAGCGTCACCGTTGGATGTCGAGATCAAATGCTTTCTTGCATCGTCGTCGATACTAAGATTTTTGTCACCAAATCCTCTTTCCTTGTCAGCCAAAGCTTGATCCACGATTTGACTGAGATCCTTTTCCTCCAGCATTCTCAGTTCAAAAACTCGTGATCTGCTCACTAGAGCTTTATTGACTTCGAAATATGGATTTTCTGTCGTGGCGCCAATTAAGATGACTAGGCCGCTCTCAACATGCGGTAGAAGTGCATCTTGCTGAGATTTGTTAAAGCGATGAACCTCATCGATAAAAAGAATCGTGGTCTGGCCATGATACTTTTTCAAGTCGGCTGCTTTGGAGATCGCTTCACGAATATCCTTGACTCCAGATAAAACCGCATTCAACGAGGAAAACTGCGATTTAGTCGTTTGAGCAATGATCTGAGCTAACGTGGTTTTCCCAGTACCGGGTGGACCAAAGAATATCAGTGACGACAACTGGTCAGCCTCAATAGCCCGCCGCAATAGTTTTCCCTCTCCGATGATGTGTCCTTGACCAGCAAACTCACTCAGCGTTCGAGGCCGCATCCGATCCGCCAAAGGTTGCCTCCTGTCTGAACTGATTTTACTCGCGTCAAAAAGATCACTCATCTAAATCGATGTTCGTTTTGTCCATTAGCAACTTCCTCTTTTCCAGCTCAAGGACATCAAAAGCCCGATCTTGATTTTCCGGAAGACTGTGATTAAATATATAGCGTTTGATTCCAGGAATAATGCGTTTTTCCTTGGCCGGCAATTCTCTAACGTACTTCTCAAAAATATCAGCACGATAAAGACAGTCGTCCCTGATTTGCATCATGTAAGCAAAAGCGGCGTCGTGTTCATTATCGATTTCTCCATCTAGAATCGCCTCTCGGATGCTCCTCTTGATTATTCCCACCGCAATACCGGGTTTAAGATCTAGATTAGTCATAATCTCAGCACCATTGACCGGGGGCTGAAATTTCCGAAGCTCGTCCTTCTCCTCTACCTGTGTCAGCTTTTCGTCGACCTGATCAAATCGACTTAAATACTTTCTCACTCGAGCCGGATTCTTCGATGTGATGTCAGCACGGACGAGAGTCATCAAGTCATCGATGTCTTCACCTGCATCAAATAGTAGACGACGTACGGCTGAGTCCGTCACCGCATCTCCAACCAGTGAAACGGGTCGATGATGAAGCCGAACCAGCTTTTGTACATAATCCATTCTATCATCAAGCGGGAGCTTCATCCTCCGGAAAAGATTTGGAACCATACGGGCAGAAATTTCCTCATGCCCATGGAAGGTCCAGCCTTGCTTGGGATAAAACCTTTTCGAACTCGGCTTTCCTATGTCATGTAATAGAGCGGCCCACAGAATCCATTCTCTGAAAGGTCCATCCAGATCGGTGTGAAAGTCAACCGTGTTGGAGAGCACCTGCAAGGTATGGTAGAAGTTGTCCTTGTGCCGATGTCCATTTACCGTCTCGACCCCCGCAAGCGCTGCTAGCTCCGGTAAAATATGTTGGAGCAAACCCGTCTCAAAAAGAATTCGAAATCCACGTTCCGGGCTCCGGCTCATGATGATTTTTCTAAGCTCTTCCGTGATTCTCTCCTTTGAGACGATCTCGATGCGCTCCGTCTGGCGTGCCATCGCGGCCAGTGCATCATCGCTTATTTCAAAGCCGACCTGTGAGGCAAAACGAGCGCCGCGAATCATACGTAGCGGATCATCATCAAAAGTTGTATCAGGGTCCAGAGGTGTTTTCAGCAACTTAGCATCAAGGTCTGCAAGCCCACTGTGAAAGTCGATTAGCTCCCCATAATTCGCCGGACTGATATTGACTGCCATGGCATTGATTGTGAAATCGCGCCGATCAATGTCCTCTCGGAGTGTCCCCTCTTCTACCTTTGGCTTCCTACTGTTTCGACTATAGCTCTCTTTGCGAGCACCAACAAACTCGAGACGTAAGTCTTCAGACAAGCCAAAATCTCCGGCACGAATCGTTACTGCGGCCGTTCCGAAATTTTCATAGAGAACAACCTTTCCAAACTTGAATTGTGCGGAAAGGGCTTTCGCTAATTTTACACCCGAATCTTGACCGAGACAGAGGAAGTCAATCTCATCCATGGGAAGGCGATCGAGACAGACATCTCTGACAACACCTCCAACAGCATAAATGGGAATGTCAAGAGACTCAGCTACTCTACCAATTTCTTTGCAGAGCAAATGGTCAACAAACCAGCTTTGCAGCTTTTCCTCGAAAGACATGGAAACAGATTTTCAGATAATCAGATTGTCAGAACATCAGAGGGTCCGAAATCCCAGCTCCTTGTATTCAAATAGGCACCAGATCAGGTCAATTGACAATAACCTTACTCGGCCAATCTTCTGACTTATTGAATCGAAACACGAATTACAGACAGTGAAACACCCTAATCTCGAAGGGCAGTTATCGCATTTTTGTCAACACGCACCTTCGTGTTGTCGTCTACTTGAATGAGAATACTGTCTTCCTTTACCTGATTAACGGTACCGAACATTCCACCAACGGTAACCACTTTATCACCTTTCTTGAGCTCCGTGATCATTGACTTCCTTTGATCCTCTTTCTTCTTCTGTGGTCGCAGGAGAATGAAGTAAAAGGCTAAACCAATGAGAGCCATGAATATAAATGGCGCAATAGGATTCGGACTAGAAGATCCGGATGGTGGAGCGATTCGTAGAAAGAGGTCGAACATGTGGTTTGGGGGCTAAGGGGCTAAGGGGCTAATTTTGCATTCAGTTGTGATATGCCTAATTAATTGTCTCAGAATTAGATCCCGTTTGGGATTCTGCTCGCTCTATCAAAAGAATAATATCTCACTTTTTCAAGAAAGCCGGCCAATTTTCTCATCTACACAAGCCACCAAGACGCTTTCCCCTATCCAGTCGGATAGCGAAGAAGGGCAAGCGACCTGCATCGCGCTGCATCAACCACCTACCGCTGCTGCCTTCCGGCCCTGACGGGATTCGGCGGGAGCTAGCCGTACAAGACTTGCCCATCTCCGATATCCTTTCGGATTTTTTATCGGGTTTGCTTCAACAGGAGGATATAGGGAGGGTTCCGCTTGACTCAACAGGACTTTTACCCTCACGTGCTTGTGCATTTTTGCCTCTTCTATTCAACTAATTGGTCTCCTTTGGACCTGGAATTTCAGCCTTAGCCCGTCGTAAATTAAGCTCAGTTATCACACCGAATAAATTAACAAAGCAAACGCATTGGTCTAATTTCTGACGATCTGAAATTCTGATATTCCGCCTTTCCCTTTCAAGCTGTTTTCCTCCTGAATTAGTTAGCCAATCGTCTCAATAGACCTACTATATGAAACCATTTTTAAAGGCAATTTGCTTTCTAGCCCTTCTTATGCTTCTCGACGTCCTCTTTAGAGAAGGACTTGTTGGTTTTTTCGTTCCATTCATTTTGCCGGGATCTCTGAATTTACTTCTCCTATTTGGAGTCTTCGCAGCTCTCAGTTGGATCGTTACGAAATGGTTTTGCAAATCAGATAAAATCGGCTTATCCGATTTGGGTATATCATTTAGTACAAGAAATCGATTCGATTTTCTCTTCGGATTTCTAGTCGGGCTAGGATTGTGGGCCATCGTCTCAATCTCACAGTCTTACGCTGCCGGTTTTTCGTGGGAGCTAAGACCCAATCTTAGTGTCATGAATCTGCTTTACGGACTCATCTTCATCTTTATTGCCGATTTGGGTACCGAACTTTTTTATCGAGCTTATCCGCTGACAATGTTTAAGGACAGTTTCGGAGCAATAGGTGCCGTTACAATAATGGTATTCTTTGTTGGTCTTAAAAGTTATTCTTCGGATGTAGAGGGCGAGCTACTCCTCTACATCATGTTGATTCCTGCACTGCACACAATCTTTTTTAGTTTCATCTATTTCAAAACGAGAAGACTAGGTGCCGCCTTAGGGGTTCATACGGGAGCAAATTGGGTGACTATTAGCATTTTCGATTTGCGAATTGAACAAGCAGGCCAAGCCATTCCATCCGGCATTTTTCAAGCCAATGTTGAAGTAGATGCTCTTTCCCTTGCAGCATTGCAATTGCCGTGGGTGTTCATGGCCCTGGCATTCAGTATTGCTGCATACTTTTGGTGGGTGAAAAACGAGAAGTCGGCCGTTAGTCGTTACCCGTTCCGGAAATCAGCTAGACGAGCCAGAAAAAGCTAGATCTACCAGAAAAGCCATAATAAATGTCGGATATTAAGACTATAACATAATTCGAGGCTCATGCTGTCATTTAGTCGATTCGCTATCCTTTTCCTATCTACCACCTTTCTCTCGGCCTGCGGAAATCAGGCCCTGAAATTCGATGAGGGATTCACGTCCCTATTTAACGGAGACAATTTGGATGGATGGGTCGGCAACAAGGGATCATATAAGGTCGCGGGAAACAAAATCGTTGTAGATCCTGAGGGTGAGTCTGGTGGTGGAAATCTCTACACCGAAAAAGAGTACAGTGATTTCATTCTCCGTTTCGAGTTCAAACTTACAGCCGGCGCCAACAATGGTCTTGGAATTCGTACTCCGAGGGATGGAGATGCCGCCTATGTCGGGATGGAGTTGCAGATACTCGACAATACGGCAGAGAAGTACGCTGAGCTAGAAGCCTATCAATACCATGGATCAGTCTATGGTGTGATACCTGCGGAGAGAGGACACCAGAAGGCGATAGGAGAATGGAATCTGCAGGAAGTCATTGTCAAAGGAATCAAGATCCGAGTCACACTTAATGGCACGGTTATCCTGAATGGGGATATCGAGGAGGCCAGCAAGAATGGAACGCTTGACAAAAAGGAGCATCCAGGCCTCCTTCGCGACAAAGGGCACATCGGATTTCTTGGTCACGGAGACCCCTTGAGCTTTCGTAATATTCGAATTAAGGAACTGTAAACCTTCGATGTCCTGGAGGTCTTAGGCTAGTAGAAACTCTTGTCGGCTCTAGCCGCTAATTCTCTTTTCTCATTCGGAACGACAGTCCACAACCAGATCGCTCCGGAAAGAATTTGGACGACGGCGAACAATTGGAAGGATTGTCGCAAGCTCCAATCGAAATATTCCAACAGCAAACTCGAGACAAGAATCCCCAACGAGTCTACGAGAGTCACTAATAGCCACTCCGTCGAAAATACTCTTCCTCGATATACATCTTCAGATCGCTCTTGAACAATCACCGTTGAAAAAACCCAGTTGACTCCGCTGGCGCCGTGCGCAAAGACGATAAATAATCCGATGAGATAGATCGAATAGTCCCATGATATTAGACTGAGAAACACATAAGCGATTCCACTAAATAGCACGGATGATCCCAGCAGTGCCGTCCATTTGGATCTGTCTTTGAACAATACCCTAGCCAAAACTGGCCCAAAACCCGTCCCTAATCCACGCGCTGAAAAGAGTATTCCCATTCCAACTGCGGCCTCTTCCGGTCTGAGTTCTGCACCCAACAAGGCCAACATGTAGACGATAGCTCCACCGCCTATTCCCCAAGTCATCTTTGCCATGGCTATTCTGCCGACTAGCGGATTTCGTCTCATGTATCCATAGCCGTCCACAATCTCCCTGTAGGCCTGTTTGAACAAGTTGCCCGCAACCTTGACCAGCTTATCCTGAGGGATCACAGTTCGCCAGATAAACCAAGCTGAGATGACATAGGTAAAACTATCGATGATGAATACAGCGTCCTCTCCCAACCAGGCTGTAGCGAATCCACCGATGGCTGCGCCCAGAGCCAAGAGGACAGACCAGGTAGCTGCCATCAGAGCGTTGGCTGTAAGTAGCTCTCTCTTCGATGTGATATTCGGTACTGACGCAGACCTTGCCGGCACAAATATCGCTCCTAGCACAACTTGCAATGTGCTGAGCAAATAAAGAACCCAAAGATCTGAGGCGTTTTCCACGAGTAAGAAGCCAAGAACCATGACAGCTCTAATGGCATCGGCTCCGATCATCAACTTGCGACGATCATAACGATCTACCAGTAGTCCAGCAATCGGTGCAGAAAATGCAAAGGGTAGCATTTTGGTCATGAAGACCAAACCCAAAGCTAAAGGGGAATCCGTCAGTCGCTCAACGATGCTGTAGAGGGCGATCGTGTTGAACCAATCTCCGAACTGGGAGACTATGCTTGCAATCCAGACTCGACGAAGGTTGGTATTGCTGCGAACAAGTTCGAGATAACCTGAGGAGTCGTTGGTGGTTGTTGGTCCGTGGTTCTTGGCCAATGCAGGTTTCGGGGTTCGGGATTCAGGCAAAGCAGGTATGAGATCTCAAGTATCAAGTTTCAGGACTCCATCTTTGTGAACCTGGGTATTTTAACCACAAACCAACAACCACCAACCAAAAAGCTAGTCTTCCGTTTCAGGTCGCATTAGAGGAAATAGAATCACATCTCGGATGAACTCTTGACCGGTCAGCAACATTGTAAGCCTATCTATTCCGATACCAAGGCCTGCTGTAGGTGGCATGCCATACTCCAAAGCTCGAATGTAGTCTTCATCGATTGGCATCGCTTCATCATCGCCATCCGATCCCAGTCGGACCTGATCTTCGAATCGGGCTCGCTGATCGTCGGCATCGTTAAGCTCAGAAAACGCATTGCACATTTCCTTTCCGTTGCAGATGGCCTCGAAGCGTTCAACCAAGCCTTCCTTCTCACGATGCTTTTTCGCTAGAGGACTAAGCTCGATAGGATAGTCCGTGATGAATGTCGGCTGGATTAATGTACCTTCGACAAATTCGCCAAAGACTTCATCGATAATTTTTCCGACACCCATGGAGTCGTCAATTTCGAGACCGAG
The DNA here is from genome assembly GCA_965250215.1 of Rhodothermales bacterium. GTDB lineage: Bacteria > Bacteroidota > Rhodothermia > Rhodothermales > DATKEJ01 > CBDFNN01. The sequence goes on from CBDFNN010000004.1 coordinate 4,516,521, forward strand.
TTCTTTCGAAATCTGCCTTAGCTCTTCTTGGGATTTCCCAAATAAATTATACCCTGTCTGCTCCTCGATGGCATCAAATATTGGAAGTCGCTTCCAGGGTCGAGCGAAGGAAATAGTATTGCCACCGATCTCCGTCTCAGGTTTTCCATAAAGAGATGTCGCAAGAAACTCCACCATCTCCTCTACGAGATCCATCATCCAGTTGTAGTCCTTGTAGGCCACATACAACTCCATCATTGTGAACTCGGGATTGTGATGCCGACTGAAGCCTTCGTTTCTGAAGTCCTTTGAAATCTCATAGACACCGTCAAAGCCACCTACGATGAGTCGCTTCAAATAAAGCTCATCGGCGATTCTCATATACAGTTTCAGATCCAGAGCATTGTGGTGCGTTGTGAACGGCCGCGCCGCGGCTCCTCCGTAAAGCGGTTGCAACACGGGTGTCTCAACTTCTAGATAGCCACGCTCATCAAGGAATGATCGAAGACCGCTGATGATCTTGGCTCTCTTCCGAAAGACCTCACGGGTTTCTGGATTGACGTTGAGGTCGACATATCTTTGACGATATCGAAATTCTTTGTCGGTCACTTCGTCAAAAGTCTCTCCGTCTTTTTCCTTGACCACTGGCATGGGTCGCAAGCTCTTTGACAGCAACTCAAAATCCGCGACACGTACTGATACTTCACCGGTTTTAGTTCGAAATACCCTACCTGAAATTCCAACGATATCACCCAGACCTATCAGCTTCTTAAAGACGTCGTTGTAAAATCCTTCCGGCATTTCATCTCGCGTGATGTAGGCTTGAATCGTTCCAACATCATCTTGTATCACAAAGAAGGAAGCTTTTCCCATGACTCGTTTGGAGACGAGTCGCCCTGCCAAAGAAACGACATCTTCTTCACCGTACTCTCCCTTTTCGAAGGCCTCGACTACTAGATTCGAACTATGTGTTACATCTCGTTCATAGGGATAAGGGTTTATCCCTGCGGCTTCAAGATCGGCTCTTTGTTGCCGTCGTTGTAATTCCTGTTCGCTTCGATTCATGGGTCTTGCTTATCTGGCTTATCTGACGTTTCTCGCTTTATCTGGCTTTTCTTGCTGATCTGGTTCTTCTGGCGATCTGGCTTTACCCTTCACCCAAGACTCAACACTCACAACATCCTCAGCTCGCTGACTTTACAACTTTCACGGTCATTATTATCTTTTCCGTCGGCTGGTTACCGAGGTGCCTTTTCCCAACTTTATTATAAGTCTCAGAAGAACCCATTTTTTCTACAACGTCCATTCCTTCAACGACTTCACCAAAAACCGTGTACTGCATGTCCAAGAACGGCGCTCCGCCATTTTTGTAATACTCCTCTTTGGCTTCGTCCGAGAAGGTGAAATCGGGGATCCCACCTCGTTCCTGCACAACACTCTCCCATTGTGCAAAAAGCTCGTCGGAGACCTCATTGCCACCATGAACGATGTAGAATTGACTACCGTTGGACTCTCTCTCAGGGTTCACAGCATCATTCCTTCTTGCCGCCGCAACAGCTCCCTTCTTATGATAATATTTTCTGTCGAACTCAGCTGGAACAGTATATCCTGGCCCTCCTTCTCCATCGTTTGTAAGGTGCGGATCTTTTGATAGTGGGTCCCCGCCTTGTACCATGAAGCCTTCCATGATTCTATGGAAAGTGGTTCCATCGAAAAACCCTTCCGAAGCGAGCTTGATAAAATTGTCTCGGTGTTCTGGCGTCTCATCATGTAGTTTGATGATTACCCTACCCAGTCGAGTCTCAACTGCAACCAATTGCCCGGGTCCTTTATAGCTAATCGGTGCATCAGTTTTTACTTTTGGACTCTTTGCTTTTGCTGAAGTCTGTTCTTTTTGCTCAGCTAATTCGGCCTTGTTCGTTTCAGCTTCCTCCGTGGCCATGGGCTCGATCATTTCCGGCTCGTCTTGGGTTGCGTCCTCAAGCTCCGATGGCATTTCCGTTTCAGTATTGGTCAAATCTGCTTCACTTGACTCCGCGCAAGAGCTTAATCCGACAAACAATAGCAATGCAATGGATAGATATGTTTTCATAGTTCTCAATTATTCTTCCTTTGATCCAAACTGGATCAACATTTCTTGAATCTTAAAAGCCTTTTCTTCGCTGAGAGTATTTCTCTGTATAGCCAGACGCAAGCTTAATTGAGCCATGGCGGTGTAGGCTTTTAACAGATCCAGATTTTTCGATTTCAGGATTTCTAAATGCGATCCTAGAGTGCTAAGATCCCCACGCACAATAGGTCCTGTTAGTGCATCGCTAGGCCCTTTGTCTTCGATGTTCTTTAGGCTGCCTGCGACGAGGTCTCCAAAATGATGAAGTTCGATATTTGATCCCTCCATTTGCATATCTAGAAGGATATCTGCGGCGAATCCATGAAGCGCCACGGTAAAGTTTGACAGAATGGTAGCCACTAGATGATACTGGACTTTGTTTTCTTCCTTGATCCAGATCGCCTCAATATTTAGTGAGTCAATCATGCGATCTATTTGAGGAGACCCGTTTTTTTCGGCATCAATTCCACAAATTAACTTTGAGTCGATGTCTAGAAATTGACCCCGTGTTATGGATCGAAGAGGATGTATAGCCGACAACTGAATATCGCGACTTTCAAGACGGACCAAAGAGGAGCTGGATTTCGATCCAGAGCAGTGAAAAACTAGTGCTCCTTTATTGAGCTTCAGCACACTTAGCCTTTTGACTACAGCTTCGATTTCGTCGTCGGGTACAGCGACAACAATAATCTCCTCATCCGATAGGTCACGGACGCTTGTCCAGCTATGTGCTTTCGAATTGAGGTCAGCGGCTAGATTCCTTGCCGAAGAGATCGACTTACTAATGACCTTGGTGACGTGATGACCCGCATCTTTGAAGCGATGTCCAAAAAAACCACCAACGGCACCTGCGCCAATTATCGTGACTCGAAAGGGTGAACTTGCTTGGGTCGATTCCAAAGTGGGAGCCGCCTTAGTACGACGAGCTACTCGCTAGGGTAAAGGAAGCCTGCTCAACGGACATGTTATACACGGGTGCAAAGTCCACAAATGTGGCAGGACTTGAAGAAGTCGTGACGTATTGAGGTAAAGGCTTGGCCGCCTCTTTCGTCGGAATCTCGATCGATGGTTCGCTTAGCATGTTGCTCATCATCGCATGCAGAACCGGAGAGGATTGCTCCAAAAAGTAGGGGTCAACAAAATCGATACCGGAATCCTTTTCATCGGAGTCATGAGGAGCTATACACATTCCTAGTGCGATGAACACGAGAACAAGAGACATCGATCGTGCAACGACTGTCAAACCAGGTGTGACTTGACTGAAAGCGCTCGTTGCCGGAATGAAGTCACATGCAATATGCTCTCGAAGCCTAGAATAAAGTCGATTCTGAAATCCCTCAGGAGCTGCGCATTGACAACGAGCACCTAGAGTGCAAAGTTGTGTACGGACTCGGAGTAGATCAGCGATCTGAACGCTGGCATCAGGGTTAGCGAATAGAAACTCCTCGAAGGCTTCTTTGACTTTAGGATCCATGTTTCCGTCGACATAATCGACGAAATACTCTTCTAAGTCAGAAAATTGAAAGTTGTAACCTTCGGCCATAAGCAAGCAATCATTTTGACAAGACTAGCTTGGCCTTTTTGGCCTACCTGAAGAACGGATGTAGAACTAATACTCTTCAGCAGGACTTGGAGAAGGAGTATAAATGTCCTTCAGAAGTATCTGAAGCTTTGTACGTCCTCTGTTGATCCTACTTTTCACCGTCCCCATGGGCAATCCAGTGATCTCAGCAATTTCCTCGTAGGCCAATTGTTGGATGTCTCGCAACACAACAACTTCCCGAAATTCTTCTGGAATCTGCTTAAGAGCGTCCTGAATATACCGGTCTTGGATAACACTTTCGGTATGCGTGTCAGGTGAGAATGTTTCGTCCGGAATCTCGACTTCATACTCCTCTTCATCCCGATTGACGGACTGAAGTGAGTATAAACGTCTTCTTTTTCTCTTTCGATATTCTGATCTAGCTAAGTTACCAGCGATGGTATATAGCCAGGTCGAGAATTTGGCAATTCTGCGATAAGAGTGTCGATTTCTATAAACTCGCAGGAAGGTCTCCTGAAGTAAATCTTCGCACTCTTTCATATCACCGAGAAATCGATAGATATAATTCGTAAGTGGATCCTTGTATCTAGATACAAGAATATCAAAAGCCTCAACAACCCCTGTTTGGAATTGAGACATAAGATCCTCATCGCTCATTTGAACGAGAGTCTCATAATATTTGCTTTGGTTACCTGACATATAAGTAAGAAATCATTCTTGCCTCGCACTAAAATACAACGATAAATAACAATAAATATTGTGATCGCTTCCTTTGCGCTCGGTTTAGATGTTTAATTCAGACTGCTTTCATCATTTTGCCGAATGCAAGAGCTAAAACAGTATCCGCATCCTGACTTGATCCTCCTTTCAAGGCAAGATCAGCGCCAATTAAGGCCGAAAAGGCCCTATCGACACCTGGATTGCCATATCTCTTTAGACTCGACACATAATCTTTGACATAAAAGGTCGGTACACCAGCCTTTTGCGCCAAAATCTGATTATTTGCTCCCCGACCGGCAAAAGGGGCGAGTTTTTTGAGTTTAATAAAGAAACTTGTTAAAACTGCAACAATCATTAGTGCTTCTCCCTGTCTCTGCGAGGCTTTCTGCAACATCTGATGCATAATCCTCACGGAGGCATTAAAATTTCGTTCTCCAATCATTTTCTGTAGCTCGAAAACGTTGAATCTGCGGGAATGCCCGCCAATGTCTAGTACGTTTTGTCGCGAAATGGTTACACCTTCCTTGGCGTATGAAATTAGGTTCTCAATAGTTGCTGCAAGAGAGCTCAAATCAGATCCCTGCAGAACAAAAAGATCATGGCTGGCTTCCGGAGTAATTGATCCCCCATTCTGGGCAACCCTATTTTCGATCCACTTAGCTATTAGACGATCAGAGACCGTTGGAAATTCCACAGTATGGGCAAGCTTTTTTAACGACTTGTACGGCTCCATTCTCCCATCGGACTTTTGACCAATGAGGCAAAGAACCGTAGACGGGTTTGCTTGCTCGAGATATCCAGCAAATAGCTTCCGATCTTTGATCAAATCGAGGCCTCGAACAATAACTAATCTTCGCGCCGCCATGACGGGAAAAGATCGACAAAGCCCAATTATGCTGGCCGCTGAACTGTCCTGACCATACACGATGTCCATGTTGAAGTCACGTTCGTGCTCCATAACAGCATTCTTTATCAACGCATTTTGCAATTCGCTGATTAGAAACTGCTCCGCCCCGTAGAAAAAATACACTGGCTCAAATTTGCCGTGATTAAACGAGGTTAGCAGGCTTTTGTATGATTTAAATACGTCTGCCACTAGTAGAAGAGATAACTATCCTTGGATTTGGTTGCACTGCACTATATAACATAACGCACCAAATTTGGGAACTTTTTTCTGACTTTGCCTCCAGAGCACGTAAGTTATGCAATAATACCGGGAAAACCGAAATTTGTGAACAGATCGCTCCTCTTTGTGATGAGACCGCTACCTTAACAATTCTACTTGCCTTATGCCCGTTCTGCCATTTGACTCGAGATCTTGGTTGTCATAAATCGTTGTCTATTATTCTTTTAGGCTCATAAGCACTATGAATGATCTTCTAAGACTTAGCATTTTCACCCTAGGCGGAGTTCTTTTGCTTGTAATCGCCATGATTTGGATGCCAAGAGCCTCTGAATCGGATCCAGATTACCCGAGCCTATCAAATCAACTTTGAAAAGAGAGAGCCAGTCATATGTGGTCGGAATTTCGATCTAGGTAAGAAGTTTATTGAGGCCCATATCATCAACTAGGCGATCAAGTCTGGATCTCTAGTTGCGCACAGAATGAAAGTCATGGGATCATAATATTGACTATTGTGTCAATTAGACTGATCGGTCTAATTGAATGAATAGAAAACACAGTCGGAGCGAGATTCTAGCACAGGGCGAAAGCATCATGCGTGCTCAAGGATATCATAACACGGGTATCCGAGACATTCTTAGATCCTGCGGTATTCCAAAGGGCAGCTTCTACAATTATTTCAATGGGAAAGAGGGCTTTACTCTTGAGGTTATCGAGTACTACGGAAAGATGACAAGCGACTTTATCGAGAGAAATCTAGACCCGAATTCCGAGCTCCGTCCAATTGAAAGACTAAGAAAGCACTATGAGATGTTGATTCAAATTGCCGAGTCTGAAGATTGCAAAAAAGGCTGTCTGGTTTACAACATGTCACTGGAGACTGGTGGATTAAGTGACACCCTGGCAGAGGCCTTGAAGGCTCAAATCGACAAATGGATCGCGATGGTGCAGATTTGTGTCGAGGAGGGTCAGGATGAAGGAGGAATCAGAAAAGATCTCAGCGCCAAGGAAATCGCCGAATTACTTCAATCCTCCTTCAATGGAGCTTTCGCCCACCTCAAAGTGGCTCGCAATAGCTCGCTCGCAAAGAATACTCTAAATGCTTCCTTAAAGCTCATAACTCCAAATAGTCACAATGAATAAAGCCATAATAAATCTGAGTCTCATGGCGGTCCTTTCCTTTCTTGTCTCTGCCTGCGGCTTGGCCGACCTACGCACCCCTGCGCAAAAGGATGGTCTTCTAGAATCTGACTCTAGCGCGAAGGGAAAAGAATTACTCCATCACGCGATCGTGAGCCAAGGATTAGATAGAATGGACAGGCACCAAGTCTACGAGGTTAAGGCGGAAGATCATTGGCAAGGTCTCTTTGGTACGCTTGGTAAACTTTGGCCCGATTCAAAAGCAGCACTTCAATTTAGATTCGACGTGGGTTCATTCGATTCGCAAGTCACTTTTCTGGACGGCAAGAAAGAGGGAATGACCGCGGGGTTGCAAGATTGGAATTACTATGAGCAAGCTCGGAATGGAGAAGTCGAGTTCATGGAGAAGGCGAATAAGAAACACAGATTTGGACTAAGTGCCTTCCACTATTTCTTTGAACTTCCCAATCGACTAGCTTCCGCCGAAATCGTCAAATATGTTGGTGAGAAGAAATGGAGAGGGCAAGTTTACGATCAAGTATTTATCAGCTGGGGCGAAGAACAACCGCACGATTTGGATGATCAGTATCTTGCCTGGATTAACAAATCGACGGGACTTCTCGAAGTATGCGAATTCACCATCCGCGATGCCTACCTGCCGGGACCAAAAGGCTTCTTTGGAACCATCCTCTATAGAGATTACAGAGAGGTCGAGGGCGTGTCCATTCCTTTCCAGCAAGTCATCTTCAAAAACAAGGCAGGAAAGAATGAGAGTGACTACCTGCATCAGCTCACTGTGGAGTCCTTTGAGTTTGACTCCTTCGACAAAGACATTCTATATCCGAGCAGGGAGCTAGGCATGTCGGCGGATGCGAAGCCGAAGTGAGGAGTGTGGAGTGTGGAGAATTTAGCTTTTGGAAAAGAAGTTCTGCGACTCATGAAGCCGATAGGCAATCATCTTGAGCCCACCCGCATTTGCCATCGCCGTTTCTCTGCCAAACTCGGCGATGCTAAGCTCCCTCGAATCGGATTCTAAGACGTGCTCAAAATTGTCAATGCCGTTTAGTCTTTCCAGAAGTGTAGAACGAGTCGACTTAACAACCTCTAAAATCTCTGGAAAAGAGCCCAAGGTCACGGCCGATTCTTCGAAACCGAGCGCGCTGAGGAAGGCCTGGTCTTTCGAAAGAAAACTTGAGAAGATTGCCTTTATCGACGCCTTTCCTCCTGGTTCGGCGGAGACGTAGTCGTCATCCAGGACGGATAGGTATTTGCTAAGCGCATCTATCTCGACAGGAAGAAGCTCAAGTTGCTGGATAACAGCGGTACGTGCATCCATCTCGCTAGTATTTATTTCTAGCTATTTCGGACGGAATGATGATTGTTGCTCTTGTCGAAGTCCCACTTCTCACCGAATTGCTCATTCTTATACTCCTTCAAATACTCTAATCGATCCTCCAGTCTCTCCTTTGGTACGAGCAGCTTAGGTAAACCAAAAATGGCTTCGTCGCGATCTTGAAAAGTCATATCGAACTCTTTCGACATTACGATGGCTTCCTCAGGACAAACTTCCTCGCAGAATCCACAGTAGATGCATCGAAGCATATTGATCTCAAACATAGCTGGAGTTCGCTCTTTGTTCTCATCCTCGGATTCAGTGGCCTGCATGGAGATCGCCATGGGTGGGCAGGAACGTGCACAAAGTCCACAAGCCACGCATCTGGCTTGTCCTTTTTCTTCAACCAGGACGGGTCTTCCACGGTAGGAATCTGGAGGATACCATTGCTTCTCTGGATACTCTTCCGTAACCGTCGGCGCACTCATTTTCCCAAAGGTGTATTTCAAACCTTTTAGGATTTCAGGGAGATACAATTTCTCCCAGAAGGTCATTGTCCGCTCGTTCTCTTTCTTATTATTTACCGGCTTTCCTGCCATGCTGGACGCTAAATTCTTTGTTTACTGGGAACTGAGGTCTGAATACTTGGGATAAGAGTCCGGGTTCGGTTTGTAGCTACCGACCGCTGACTGCAGCTCTTAATATCCGACTATTTGGGCAATAAAACTGGCGAAAATTCAACTAGCTCTCTAGCTGCTTGCAAACTGGCTTCTGGCTGACATTTATGATCCCACGTCCAGAAACGATGTCTCCTCATAACCCAGGCTCCCTCCTACTTTTTCCTAAAGCTCAAATTGAGCGGTACTCCTTCAAAGCCAAAAGTGTCACGAATCTTGTTCGCCAAGTACCTTGAATAGGCTTCTTCAATCCCCTCGGGATGGTTGGCAAAAAACACAAAGACAGGCGGTGCGGTTCTTATTTGGGTCGCGTATTTGATCTTAACATAGTTGCCTCTCCAGGAAGGTGGATGATGTTCCATGGTGGCTTTCTCAAGGAATTTATTGAGATCAGAAGTCGATACTTTCTTTTTTCGCTCTTCGGCAACTTCCAACACACCGTCCAGAACTTTGTGAACTCGTTGGCCACTCAAAGCCGAGACAAAAATAAGAGGCACATAACTTAATGTCTGCAGCCTTTCCTTTATCTCACGCTCCATATCGCGAGCCGTGTTCGTTTCTTTTTCGACCAAGTCCCACTTATTGACCAGGACAAGAATTCCCTTGTTCAAATCCTCTGCCAGCTTGAGGACTTTGATGTCCTGCGCATCCAGACCACTGCTTCCATCAATCATCATCACAGCGATGTCGCATTCACGAACAGCTCGCTCCGTTCTCATGATGGAATAGAACTCTACATTTTCTTTGATCTTCGATTTTCTTCGTAGACCAGCCGTGTCAATTAGGGTCAGCTCTTGCTCTTTGTGTATGATTTTTGAATCAATCGAATCTCGAGTCGTACCACTTATTTCAGAGACAATTAGTCTGTCTTTTCCGAGTAGCTTATTTACTAATGAGGACTTGCCAACATTAGGCTTTCCGATGACGGCGATACGAAGAGAATCATCTTCAGGATCTACTATTTCTTCAGGAAGAAGCTCGACAACTTTATCGAGAAGGTCTCCCGATCCTGTTCCATTTATCGAACTAACTGGATATACATCTCCCAGACCGAGAGTATAAAACTCTGAGGCGCCCCACTTCTTTTGCTCGTTGTCCGCCTTGTTGGCGATAACCATGACAGGCTTCTTGACGGAGCGAAGCATGTTGGTGATTTCCTGATCAAGCTGCGTGATGCCTGTGCTAACGTCCACAACAAAAAGAATAAGATCAGTTTCTTCGATAGCAATCGTAACCTGCTCTCGGATGGCCTTTTCGAAAAGGTCTTCGGAGCGGGGGACAAAACCACCCGTATCGATCAGTTCAAAATCTAGACCATTCCAGTTTACCCAACCATAAAGTCGGTCTCGGGTCACGCCGGGTTCGTCGTGGACAATCGCTTGGCGATTTTCGGTTAGTCTGTTGAACAGAGTCGATTTCCCAACATTGGGTCGACCCACGATGGCTACGGTAGGCATGGCTGGATGGCTGGTTAGCTTGCTTCTGGCTTCTGGCTTCTGGCTGCTTGCTTTTGGCTGCTTGCTAATTCGATAATGAGATAGCTGACCTTCTAAGCTCAAGCTAGGAGATAGTTCTTGGCTGGAGGCTGGAGGCTGGAGGCTGGAGGCTGGAGGCTGGAGGCTGGAGGCTGGAGGCTGGAGGAAGTTTGCCAAAACGTGGCCGTTGGTCAAGCCATCTTTCTTTATTCATAGAAAGCGAGGGTGTATTGCATTAAGTGTGTCAATCTCCTAGTTCAGGTTTGAGTTGGGTTTCAAATCTGATATAGAATTGAGCTAGTGCACTTTTCCAGTTGTATATCGGCCGTGTCCATTTGGCCGTAATCTTCTCTTGTGCAAGGTAGAGAAGTTTCATCAAGGCCGTGTCGCTCACAAAGGCACCCTTTGTCTTGGTGACCTTCCTCAGTTGACGATGGAAGCTCTCTACGGTATTCGTTGTGTAGATGACTTTCCGAATTTCTCTGGTATAGCTAAAGTAGACTGTGAGTCGCTCCCAGTTTCTCCTCCACGAAGAGATAACCATGGGATATTTCTTTCCCCATCTTTGGTCCAGTTTTTCCAGATTCAGAGCTGCAGCTTCAAGTGTATCTGCTTTGTAAACCATCTTCAAGTCCTTCATGAACTCTCGCTGATCTTTCCAGGGTATGAACTTGAGGCTATTGCGAATCTGATGCACAATGCATAGTTGAACTTCAGTACCGACAAAGGTCGATTCAATCGCGTCTGCAAAGCCTGTCAGGTTGTCAATACAGGCAATGAGCACCTGTTCGACACCGCGGTTCTGTAAGTCTGTCAGCACGTGGAGCCAGAATGAAGCACTCTCATTCTCGGTCATGTACATGCCCAGGAGCTCCTTCTGCCCCTCCAGATCGACCCCTATAACACAGTGCACAGCCTTGGTCGTTACCTTGCCTTCTTGCCGAATCTTGTAGTGTATGGCGTCGAGCCAAAGGACACAATACGTAGACTCTAGAGGACGCGAGCTCCATTCTTGGACTAGGGGTAACACCTTGTCTGTGATCCGGCTTATCGTGGCCGTAGAGATGTGCGTTCCATAGAGCTCACTCAGCATGTCGCTTGAGGGTGTTCAATTAAGTGTGTCAAGTTAATTATTATAACTTTTAACTTGGATATACAATGGAAGAGAAAAACGATAAACTCGATCCTTCATCTCCGGAGTTTGATTTCGAGGCTTTCAAGAAGGATGCCTATCGGAAGATGGTAGGCGGAGCGGGTCTGTTAGGTCCCGACGGAGCCTTTACCTCCTTGATGAAGAACTTTCTCGAGACCTCAATGGACGCCGAGATGGACGCTCATCTTTCTGAGAAGCCTACCAGGAACAGGCGCAATGGTAAGGGAAGCAAGCGCGTTAAGACCTCCATTGGTGAGGTCGATATTCGGACCCCAAGACGACCGGGATGCCTCCTTTGAGCCCGTTTTGGTACCCAAGAGA